>NZ_CP162488.1:610000-5415250 GCF_041242975.1 Xanthomonas sp. DAR 35659 | reverse complement strand
CAGGCGTAATTCATTGAGCGACCAGGCGTGAGGCGCGAAACAGCGCGGCGCACTCGGCCGGTGGGAGAGGAAAGCGGATGGATCAGACTACCATCGGCGCGCTGGGTCGGGAATGGTTGTCCCGCATCTATTCACAGATCCATCCACAGGCTGGGCGCAGCGCACTTCCGTGCGCGAAGTAACGCGTGGTTGACCGCACCCCGGTAGGTTCTATAGAATTTCCGGTTCTTTCCGCCTCATTCAGACAGAGCGCCCCGATGGCCACCAAGCGCACCTTCCAGCCCAGCAACCTCAAGCGCAAGCGCGACCACGGCTTCCGTGCCCGTATGGCGACCGCCGACGGCCGCAAGATCCTGGCCCGCCGCCGCGCCAAGGGCCGCAAGCGCCTGAGCGCTTGATTGCTTCGCCGCCCCAGGCGGCGCCTGCAATCCGGACCGTGAAACATCCCGACCCGCGTAGGCGATTTCCTCGCTCTGCGCGGGTTCGCACGTCTGCGGAATACCGCGTCGTGTTCGATGCCGCACGCCGCTGCTCCGAACCGCTGATGAGCCTGCACTGGCGCAGCGCCGATCACCCGGCGCGGCTGGGGCTTGCCGTGTCGCGCAAGGTCGACAAGCGCGCCGTGGTCCGCAATCGCATCAAACGCGTCCTGCGCGACGCCACGCGGCATCTGCTGCCGTGGCTGGCGCCCGGCGACTATGTGGTGGTGGTGCGCAGCGCCGCCGCCCAGGCCAGCGGCGAACAGCTGCGTCAGGCCTATCTGCGCCTGCTGCGTCGCGCCGGCGCATTGCCGGCCCCGGCTGCGGACGGCACAATGCCGCCGCCCATCTCCGCGTCTTCCCCCACTTCCACGTCAGAACCCGCTTCTGGCTGAGCCGAGCTTGCCTGTCCGATGAACCAGACCCGCCTTTTCCTGATTTTCGCCTGGCTGATGGTCGCGGGCCTGTTGTGGATGGAGTGGAACAAGGAACACGCGCCGACCGCCAACGCGGCGACCGTGGCCGCGGCGACCACGGTGCCGCCCGCGCGCGATGCCGATGCCGGCGGCACCCACGTCCCGGCGGTCCCGCAGGCCACGGTGCCCGGCAGCGCGCCGGCAGCGCCCGCGTCCGAGACCGCCGCGGCGAGCGCCGCGCCGCGCGTCACCATCACCACCGACGTGCTGCACCTGACCCTGGACGGGCGCAGCGTGTTCGATGCGGATCTGCTGCTGTTCCCGCAGACCAAGCAGCCCGGCAGCCCGCCGGTGCAACTGCTGACCGAGGACGCGGCGCATCCGTACACCGCCACCAGCGGCTGGGTCGGCGAGAACAATTCGCCATCGCCGGGGCGCGGCGGCTTTCGCCCGGAACAGCCGGGCAAGGACTATGTGCTGGCCAAGGGCCAGGACAGCCTGCAGGTGCCGTTCGTGTGGAACGGCCCGGACGGCATCAGCATCCGCCGCGTCTACACCGTGCAGCGCGGCCACTACGCACTGCAGATCAAGGACGAGATCGTCAACCAGGGCAGCAAGCCCTGGCAGGGCTATGTGTTCCGCAAGCTGAGCCGGGTGCCGACCATCGTCAGCCGTGGCATGACCAATCCGGATTCCTTCAGCTTCAACGGCGCCACCTGGTTCAGCGCGCAGGACGGCTACCAGCGCCGCGCGTTCAAGGACTTCCTGGAGGACGGCCCGGTCAACCAGACCGTGAAGGGCGGTTGGATCGCGGTGTTGCAGCACCACTTCTTCACCAGCTGGATCCCGCAATCCGATCAGGACTCGCTGTTCGTGCTGTCCAACGACGGCCCGCGGCATGTGGTCGAAGCGCGCGGCCCGGGCTTCACCGTGGCGCCGGGCGCCCGCGCCAGCACCGAGGCGCGGCTGTGGGTCGGGCCGAAGCTGGTCAACCAGATTGCCAAGGAGCAGGTAAAGGGTCTTGATCGTGTGGTCGACTACAGTCGATATACGATGCCTGCGCTACTGGGCCAGGGTCTGTTCTGGGTGCTTAGCCACCTCCACACTCTGATCGGCAACTGGGGCTGGTCGATCATCGGCCTGGTGGTGCTGCTGAAGCTGGTGCTGTATCCGCTGTCGGCCGCGCAGTACAAGAGCGCAGCTAGGATGCGCAAGTTCCAGCCGCGCATCCAGCAGCTGAAGGAGCGCTACGGCGACGACAAGCAGAAGTTCCAGACGGCGATGATGGAGCTGTACAAGAAGGAGAAGATCAACCCGATGGGCGGCTGCCTGCCGGTGCTGATCCAGATGCCGATCTTCTTCGCGCTGTACTGGGTGCTGGTGGAGTCGGTGGAATTGCGCCAGGCGCCGTGGTTCGCCTGGATCCAGGACCTGACCGCGCGCGACCCGTATTTCATCCTGCCGGTGATCAACGTGGCGGTGATGTGGTTCACGCAGAAGCTGACCCCGGCCCCGGGCATGGACCCGATGCAGGCGAAGATGATGCAGTTCATGCCTCTGGTGTTCGGCGTGATGATGGCTTTCGTACCGTCGGGCCTGGTGCTGTACTGGGTCACCAACGGCTCGCTCGGCCTGCTGCAGCAGTGGTGGATGCTCAAGCGCCACGGCGAGGGGGCCACCGCCAGCGGCGGCGGCGCCGCCAAGCCGCCGGCCAAGGCGAAGAAGTAAACCCGACAACGCCCGCCTTCCGGCGGGCGTTGCGCATGCGGCCGGGGGAAGGCGCCGGCGGTCTGCGTCTCCCGCGTCGCCTTCCTCGCGAGCCCGTGTCATGCGCAAGCCCCCTCGTCCGTTGTCGCCGTCCCTGGCCGTGATCGGCCTGCTCGCGCTCGTCCTGGCCGCTTGCCAGCGCACGCCTGCCGGCAGCGAGGCCGCGCCCTCCAAGCCTGCGACGGCCGCGGCGGCGATCGCGATTCCCGGTTCGCCGGCCCTGCAGGCCCAGGCGACGGCGTTGCTGCAAGGCCTGCAGGTGCAGTTGGCGGCGCAGCGCAAGATCATCGTGCTGCTGGCCGACGAGGCCAAGCAGTCGCCGGCCGAGCGGCAGACCTCCAGCAGTGTCGGCCAGCAGTTGTTCCACGAGGGCCTGGAGCGGCGCGAGGCGCTGGCCAGGCAATTCGATGCGTTGCTGGCGCTGTCGGACCCGCAGCGTTTCGCCGCGGTCGGCAGCTTGCTGGACTACGTCGAATCGGCGCCGGACCTGTACGACGCCGACCGCCTGGCGTTCCGCGAGATCCTCGCCGACTGGCAGGTGCGCATCGGCAAGGATTCCTCGCTGCCGGCGATCAAGCTGCACCAGCGCATCGGCGAGGATCTGGAAGCGCTCGACGAGATTGAGCGCACCTACAACCGCGAGATCACCGCGATCTTCAGCCGCTTCGACCGCACCCGCGCGATCATGCAGAAGCGCGAGAAGTGGGAGGACTACGTCGCCCACCTGGGCACGCTGTATAAGCGCGAGGCGATCCTGCGCGACTATGGCGTGATCACGCCGTATCCCATGTCGATGCAGGACAGCGACCGCGAAGTGTTCGGCCGCGACCTGCCGCCGAAGACGGTGGTGCTGAGTTTCGACGACGGTCCGCACCGCGAGTACACCGACGAGATCGTCGCCATCCTCAAGCGCTACGACGTGCCGGCCACGTTCTTCGAGGTCGGCCGCAACCTGGGCAAGCTTGACGCCGACGGCAAGGTCGAACTGGCGCCGCTGGCCAGCGTCAGCCGCGAGCTGATGGAGCAGGGCTACACGGTCGGCAACCACAGCCTGACCCACGCGCAACTGTCCAAGGAGACCGGCGCCGCGCTGCGCAGCCAGATCCTCGACACCGATCGCATGCTGCGCGCAGTCGATGCCAAGCGTGCACCGCTGTTCCGTTTCCCTTACGGCGCGCGCAATGCCGAAGGCATGCAGATCCTCGGCGAGGCCGGCTTGAAGTCGGTGATGTGGAACGTGGATTCGCTGGACTGGGCCGATCCGGTACCCGAATCCATCGTGCAACGCGTGCTCGAGCAGGTCGGCCGCGAGCAGCGCGGCATCCTGCTGTTCCACGACATCCACGAACGCACGGTCAAGGCGCTGCCGCAGATCCTGGACCGGCTCAGCGCCGACGGCTATCAGTTCGCCGCCTGGAACGGGCGCGACTTCAGCGTCGCCCGCGCCGCCAGCAACGCGGCCGCGCCGGCGGTGACCAGCGGCTACGACAAGTCGTGGGCGATCGTGATCGGCATCGACGACTACGCGCGCTGGCCCAAGCTGCAGTACGCGGCCAACGATGCGCAGGCGATCGCGCAGACGCTCACCGGCAGCTTCGGTTTTCCGTCGTCGCAGGTGATCGTGCTGAAGAACCAGGAGGCCACCCGCAACAACATCCTGGCCGCCTTCCACGACCGCCTGGCGCATGGCGGGGTGGGCAAGAACGACCGCGTGTTCGTGTTCTTCGCCGGGCATGGCGCGACCCGCAAGCTTGCCTCCGGCCGCGACCTCGGCTACATCGTGCCGGCCGATTCGGACCCGGCGCAGTTCGCCACCGATGCGATCCCGATGACCGAGATCCAGGACATCGCCGAAAGCCTGGAGGCCAAGCACGTGCTGTTCGTGATGGATGCGTGCTACAGCGGCCTGGGCCTGACCCGTGGCGGCGGCACCAACGCCTATCTGCGCGAGAACGCGCGGCGCATCGCGCGGCAGATGCTCACCGCCGGCGGCGCCGATCAGCAGGTCGCCGACAGCGGGCCCAACGGCCATTCGGTGTTCACCTGGGTGCTGTTGCAAGCGCTGTCGGGCAAGGCCGACCTCAACGGCGACGGTCTGATCACCGGCACCGAACTGGCCGCCTACGTGGCGCCGGCGGTGTCGAGCATCTCGCCGCAGACGCCGGCGTTCGGCAGCCTGCCCGGATCGCAGGGCGGCGAGTTCGTGCTGCAGGTGCCGGAGGGCGAGGAGTTCCTGACCGCCGACACCCAACAGCTGTCCTCGGCAGCGATCGCGATGAACGATCGCGTCGATGCGGCGACGCCGGCATCGACCGCGGCGCCGAACGCCGGCGCCGGCAGCGCCGCTGCGCCGGCTGCACCGGCCAAGCCGGCGGTGGTGGTCAAGGACCTGCAGGGCGGCGAGCGGCCGCTGGCGGTGCCGGCCGCGGCCGGCCCGGTGTCCGATCGGCAGCGTGCGCAACGCGCCAACGACCGCGGCCTGCAGCTGTACAAGGAAAAGCGCTACGACGAGGCCGAAGCGCAGTTCACCGAGGCGCTGAAGCTGCGCCCGGACTTCGCGCTGGCGGCCAACAACCTGGGCTTCATCTACTACCGCCAGGGCAAATACGCGCAAGCGGTGCGCTGGCTGGAGAACACGCTGAAGATCGATCCCTCGCGCGCGGTGGCCTACGTCAATCTGGGCGACGCCTACCGTCAGCTGGGCGATGCCGCCAAGGCCAAGCGCGCGTTCCAGACCTATCTGGAATTGCAGCCCAACGGTGCGTCGGCCGCCTACGTCCGCGGCCAGTTGCAGACCCTGTAGTTCATCGCAGCGCTGTCTCCGCCATGTCGTCCTCCGCCACCGACACCATCGCCGCCATCGCCACTGCCCCGGGGGCGGGCGGTGTCGGCGTGGTGCGCGTGTCCGGCCCGGCGGCGGCGGCCGTCGCCGCGGGACTGGGGCTTGGCGCGCTGGTGCCGCGCAGCGCCCGCTACGCGCGCTTTCGCGACGCGCACGGCGCGATCGTGGACGACGGCATCGCGCTGTGGTTTCCGGCGCCGCGCAGCTTCACCGGCGAGGACGTGCTGGAGCTGCAGGCGCATGGCAGCCCGGTGTTGCTGCGGCATCTGGTGGCGCGCTGCTGCGAACTCGGCGCGCGGCCGGCGCGCCCGGGCGAATTCAGCGAGCGCGCCTTCCTCAACCGCAAGCTGGACCTGGCCCAGGCCGAAGCCATCGCCGACCTGATCGCCGCCGGCGACCTGCGTGCGGCACGCGCGGCGCGGCGCTCGCTGGACGGTGTGTTCTCGCGCCGCGTCGACGATCTGGCCGAACAGCTGATCCGCCTGCGCATCCACATCGAGGCGGCGATCGATTTCGCCGACGAGCCACTGGACACGCTGGGCGGCGCGCAGGTCCGTGCCGGCCTGGAGCAGGTGCGCACCGACCTGGCGCGGCTCACCGCCGAGGCCGAACGCGGCCGGCGCCTGCGCGATGGCCTGCACGCGGTGCTGGTGGGGCCGCCGAACGCCGGCAAGAGTTCCCTGCTCAACGCGCTGGCCGGCAGCGAGCGCGCCATCGTCACCGACATCGCCGGCACCACCCGCGACACCTTGCACGAGACCGTGCGCCTGGATGGCGTGGAACTGACCCTGGTCGACACCGCCGGTCTGCGCGACGGCGGCGATGCGATCGAGCGCGAGGGCATGCGCCGCGCGCGGCAGGAATTGCAGCGCGCCGATCTGGCGCTGGTCGTGCTCGACGCGCGCGACGCCGAGGCGGGCCATGCGGCGATCGCCGATGCCATCGCCGACGTGCCGCAGCGCCTGTGGATCCACAACAAGAGCGATCTGCTCGCCACCGTGCCCGCGGCCAGCGACGATCGCGTCTATGTCTCCGCCGCCACCGGCAGTGGACTGGAGCAACTGCACGCGCAGTTGCGCGCCATCGCCGGCGTCGCGGCGGGCGAGGGCAGCGACGGCGAGTTCTCCGCGCGCGCGCGTCACGTCGAGGCGCTGCAACGCGCGGCCACGCACGCTGCGGCGGCCGCGGCGGAACTGGACTACGAACGCCTGGAACTGGCCGCCGAGGAACTGCGCCTGGCCCACGCCGCGCTCGGCGAGATCGTCGGCACGCTCAGCGCCGACGACCTGCTCGGGCGGATCTTCTCCAGCTTCTGCATCGGCAAGTAGCGCGCGGCCGTACGCTGTGCAGCGCGGTTACGGCTTCAACGCCGCCAACTGCGCGCGCTGGTCCTGCAGCCACTGTTCGAACGGCAGCGGCGCCTGCCCGGTCAACGCCTGGTAGGCGCCGGTCACGGTGGCGACACGGCCGGCCGCCGTGTTGGTGTCGAACGAGGCATAGATGCGCGCGACCGGCTCGGGCAGGCCGGCGCCGACCATGCCCTGCACCAGGCCCTCGACCGGTACCGGCACCACCTGGATCCGCACGTCCAGCACCTGCGCGACCAACGCGGCGATCTCGGCGGTGGTGTAGGCGCGCGCACCGCTGAGGGTGAGCGTGCGCTTGCCGTCGCCGCTCGCCAACGCGACCGCGGCCGCGCGGGCCAGGTCGTCGCGGGCGATGTGGGCGATGCCGCCGTCGCCGGCCGCGCTGTACCAGTGGCCGGAGGCCAGCACCGACGGCAGGCTCATGAACAGGTTCTCGAAGTACCAGTGGTTGCGCAGCACGGTCCAGGCGGGCAGGGCGCTGGCGGTCAGGCTGTCCTCGGTGCCGGCATGGTCGGCGGCCAGCAGCAACGGCGAGCCGTGCGGTTCAGGGCAGGAGGTGTAGACCAGATGGCTCGCGCCGGCGCGCTCGGCGGCGGCGATCGCGGCCTGGTGCTGCTGCAGGCGGTGCCCGGGACGATCCAGTGCGTCGGTGCTGATCAGCAGCACCCGGCCGGCCCCGTGGAACGCGGCATCCAGCGAGGCGGCGTCATCGAAATCGCCCTGGCGCACCACCACGCCGCGCGCGGCCCAGGCGGCCAGGCGCTCGGGCTGGCGGGTCATCGCCACCACCCGCGACGGCGCCACCCGCAGGGTGTCGAGCAGGTGCGCGAGCACGCGCTGGCCGAAGTGGCCACCGGCGCCGGTGACGAGCAGGGAATCGGAAGAGGTGGACATGGCGGGTCTCCTGAAGGCGAAGGGTGTCGGCAAGCGACATTGGTCTGAAAAAGGAACCTGGTCTATCCTAGAGACCGGCGCCGCGCTGTAAAGACGGCACTTTTTCCGCCCCTGATTACGTGCAGGTAACCAGCATGGACACCGCCACGCCGCCGCCGGCCGCCTCCGAGCGGCGATTGAGCCAGCAGTTGCATGATTACCAGCGCGCCGGGGTGGCCATCGACCAATGCCCGGTGCGCGACGTGCTCGGGCAGATCGGCGACAAGTGGAGCACGCTGCTCCTGATGCTGCTGGCCGAGCGCCCGCACCGTTTCGGCGAGTTGCGCCGCGCGGTGCCGGACATCTCCCAGCGCATGCTGACCCAGACCCTGCGCGACCTGCAGCGCGAGGGGCTGGTCGCGCGCGCGGTGCTGCCGCTGGTGCCGCCGGGCGTGGAGTACCGGCTGACGCCGCTGGGCCGCTCCTTGAGCGAACCGCTGGCGCAGTTGGTGCGCTGGGCGGAAGCCCACCATGGCGATGTCCGCGCCGCGCGCGCGGCGTTTGCCGCCGCGCCGCCCGAGACCGCGGCGGCCTCGGAGATCCGCCGCCGCGCCTAGCCGCGGCGAATTCGGTCATCCCGCCGCCGGCCGCACTACCGCGCAAGCCCTGACCGGGCGATCCGCATGCGCTGGCATCGCGGCGCGCCCGTGTGCTGCACGGGTCCCTTTCTCTATCGCCATGCGCGTCGAGCGCCGCGCTACGTGCGCCTGTGTCCATGTCCCTTGCGACGCGCAGCGTCCTTCGGGTGTGGCTGCCGTGCCGGACTCCACGCCAACGCCCGCGACCGGGCCCGCCGCTGCAGCCAAACGGTGGCAGCCATCAAACATCCAGTCCACCCAGGTAGACAGATGTAATTTCGTTATCTTGCGTTATTGATGCATAACGAAACATAAAATAGGCTCGGTTTCGTTGCATCGCGCTGCGCACCGAACGCCAGCGCGCTGCCGCAAGCGCATCCGCCTTCCTACATACGCAACGCCGCCCGGTCGAACGGCAAGCACCCCGCGTCGCCGATGCCATTGCCGCGGCAGCGGGGCGGCACCGCGCGATGTCCGTCCCCCCGCCACGTCCCCCGCCGCCCATCCCCAGCACGCAGAGGTCGCCCCATGTCGCCACGTTCCGCTTCCCGCCGCCTGTCCCTCGCCATCGCTTGTCTGCTCGGCACCGCCTGCGCGCAGGCCGGTACGTTGACGCCGGCGGTGTCCACCCAGGAGTTCGACAACCCACATCGCGGGTTCATGCTGTGGGGCAGCTCCTACGCCGCCGATGGCGGCGTGGACAATTTCCACGGCGCGCACATCTACCACGTGTATCTGCCGTGGCGAATGATCGAGACCGCCGACCAGGTCTTCGACTGGCAGGCGATCGAGACCCATTACCTGCAGCCCATCCTCAACGACGATCCGCTCGCCACCTTCGTGTTGCGCCCGGTCGCCGACTATCCCGACAGCGCCGGCAGCCAGATCGACGCGCACTACACCGGCGGCGAGAACGAGCGCGACTATCCCAAGTTCCTCGAACAGGCGCCGCTGTCCATTCCCTTCGCGGCGCGCGCCAGCTGCGATGGCGACGGCCCGATCCGCAGCCTGGACTACAACAACCCCAATGCGCGCGAGCAGATGCGCCAGTTCGTCGCGGCGCTGGCCGCGCGCTACGACGGCGATCCGCGCATCACCGCGATCCAGGTGGGGCTGCTCGGCTTCTGGGGCGAGTGGCACACCAGCGGCTGCGAGGACCTGCAGCCGAACGCGCAGACACGCGCGCTGATCCGCGATGCCTACGTCGCCGCGTTCACCCGCACGCCGCTGCAGACTCGCTACGCGCGCCAGTCCGACGTGGGCTCGGCCATGTTCGGCTTCCACGAGGACTACTTCCCGTCCTTCACCGCCAGCTGCGCCGCCTTCAGCCCGGCCATGCCCAGTTGCAGCGACGACGGCTGGTGGAACCTGGAGTACGGCCTGAGCAACGAAGTGCCGGCCGCGCGCCAGAACTGGATGGTGAGCCCGATCAGCGGCGAGAGTCCCAACGCCAACCAGAAGAGCACCTGGATCAACCGCACCGCCGACATCCGCAAGCTGTTGCGCGACTACCACTTCAGCTTCCTCGGCCCGGCCGGCGCGCACGAAACCAGCGGCAACGCCGCCAAGCTGCGCGAGATCAAGCGCGACCTGGGCTATCGCCTGGCGGTGGCCAAGGCGACTTGGCCGGACACGCAGACGCGCGGCCAGCAGGCCACCTTGCAACTAGACATGAGCAACCAGGGTTCGGCGCCGCTGTACCAGGGCTACCACGTCGAACTGCACTGGGTGGCGGCCGATGGCAGCACCCGCGCGCGCGCCACCGTGGCCGGCATCGCGCTCGGCGAAGTCATGCCGGGCGCCACGCTCAGCCGCAGCGCCAGCTTCACCGTGCCGGCGTCGCTGCCGGCGGGCAGCTACGCGCTGCGCATGGCGCTGGCCGACGACGCCCCGGGACGTCGCCATATCGCGCCGCAGAACGACGGCCAGGACAGCGAGCGGCGCCTGCCGCTGGGCCAGGTGCAGGTGCTCTGAGCGGCGGCGCCGCGGCGTCGGCGGCGCAACACCGCGCGAATTTCCAAGACCGCCACGGCGGCGGCGCGCAGCATGCGAACGCCGGCGCATCGGGTGCCGGCTACCGGTGCCGCCGTGCGGCGCCGGCGTCGTCGCCAGCCGAGGATGTTCCGCATGCGTCTGAAAGTCGTCGCCGCCGTGCTGTCGGTCTGGCTGTGCGCGCTGCCCGCACTCGCCGCCGTGGCGCCGCCGCCTGCCGCGCCTGCCGCCGCCACGCCGGCGGTCGCGGTCGCGCCGCAGTACGGCACCACCCATGTGTACGTGGCCCCGGCCGACGTGGACCGCTTCGTCGTCAGCTTCCTGGCCACGTTCGGCGGCAGCAGCACGCGCCAGGTGGTGGCGACGGTGACGCCGACCCCGAGCAGCACCACCTCGCGACTGCTGCAGACGCCGGTCGGCACGGTCTCGCTGTTCGGCTTCACCACGCCGGTCCCGTATCCCTTCGGCGCCGAGCGCAACGGCCTGCTGGTGCGCGACATGGACCAGGCGGTGGCCGCCGCGCGCGCCGCCGGTGCCGATGTGCTGGTCGCGCCGTTCCCCGATCCGATCGGCCGCGATGCGGTGGTGCAATGGCCGGGCGGGGTCAACACGCAGTTGTACTGGCACACCAGGACACCGTCGTATGCGCCGTTCCGGACCCTGCCGGAGAACCGTGTGTACATGTCGCCGGACCGTGCCGATGCCTTCGTGCGCAGCTTCCTGGCCTTCTCCCGCGGCAAGGTCGTGGACGATGCGCGGCAGGCGCCGGGCCAGGAGATCGGCCGCCCCGGCGAGCGCTACCGGCGTATCCGCCTGCTGTCGGACTTCGGCAAGACCACGGTGGCGGTGAGCGATGGCCACCTGCCGTATCCGTACGGGCGCGAGACCACCGGCTACGAGGTCGAGGACCTGCAGCAGACCCTGGACAAGGCCAAGGCCGCCGGCGTGCAGGTGCTGGTGGCGCCATTCGCCGCGCAGGACCGGCGCAGCGCGGTGGTGGAGTTCCCCGGCGGCTACATCGCCGAGATCCACAGTCCGCTCGCGCGTTGAGCGGGCGTATAGCCGTCACGTCGCCGCCGGGCCTGGCCGCAGCCGCTGTCGAGCAAGCCCCGCCTGCCTCGGCTCCCGCGGCCTGACGCACCTGCAGCAGGACCGGCCGGCGCCGATCCGCCGATGCGGCAGGTTCGCGCTGGATCCCCGACGGACGACCCCATGCACAGCAGGCCGCATGCAACCGCGCGCCTGCGCGCCCCGCCGGTCCATCTCCACGACGTCCCGTCGGGCTATTGCTCGGCGACGCTCGCGCTGTAGGTCGCACCGTCGCGACGCACCCGCACCGCGCCGCCGAACACCGCCGACAGCGGCGCGTCCGCCAGCAACGCCTCGCGTCCGCCGTCGGCGTACACCTGGCCGTCGCGCAGCAGAATCACGCGCTCGATCTCCGGCACGATTTCCTCGATGTGATGGGTCACCAGCACCAGGGTGATGCCCTGCCGGGCCAGGTCGCGCATCGTCGCCAGCAGATGCTGGCGCGCGACCAGGTCCAGCCCGGTACTCGGTTCGTCCAGCAGCAGCGCCTGCGGCCGGTTGACCAACGCCCGTGCGATCAGCACGCGCCGGGTCTCGCCGGCCGACAACTCCGCGTACTGCCGTCGCAGCAGCGGCAACGCGCGCGCCAACTGCAGCGCCTCGCGCGCGCGGTCGCGCATCGCGTCGCTCACCTCGCGGTACGGCGGCACCACGTAGCTGGCGAAGAAGCTGGACAGCACCGCGCTCTCCACGTCCAGCCCCGGCATGTCGGCGAGATTGACGCTGAGATCGCTGGTGACGATGCCCAACTGGCTGCGCAGGCGATCCACCTGCCAGCGGCTTTGCCCCAGCACCCGCACCGGCGGCGCTTCGCCGGCCCGTGCCAGCGGGTACAACTCGCGCGTGATCAGCTTGATGAACGACGACTTGCCGCAGCCGTTCGGGCCGAGGATCGCGGTGTGCTGGCCGAGCGCGATGCGCAGGCTGAGCGCGTGCAGCACGCGCACCTGGCCGCGGACCACGCTGGCGCGGTCCAGTTCGATCAGCGGCGTGGCGGCCGGCACGGGGTTTGCATCGGGAACGGCGACGGACATGAAAAGTGAAACCGTTTTGTGACCGAGAACGCGCAGCGGCTGAATACCGTACGCAGGCGATGGGTGAAGTTTGCCGCCACTACCCCCATCATGTCTCCCATACCCACTGGCGCACGCCTTCACCGGCCTGGAGTTCTGGCAATGTCCGACGCGATCCTCGACTTCCTCAGCTCCGGCCTACTCGGCCTCGGCTGGTGGGGCATGTTGGCGGTGCTGCTGCTGTTCACGCAGCTGACCATCTTCGCGGTGACCTTGTACCTGCACCGCAGCCAGGCCCATCGCGGCGTGGACTTCCATCCGCTGCTGTCGCACGTCTTCCGCTTCTGGACCTGGTTCACCACCTCGATGATCACCAAGGAGTGGGTGGCGATCCATCGCAAGCACCACGCCAAGGTCGAGACCGACGAAGACCCGCACAGCCCGCAGACCAAGGGCATCGGCCGCGTGTTCTGGCGCGGCGTGGAGCTGTACCGCGAAGCGCGGAGCATGCGCGGCGACATCGAGCAGTACGGCAAGGGCGCGCCGGACGACTGGATCGAGCGCCACCTGTACACCCCGCACGCGAACTGGGGTCCGATCGCGCTGTTCGCGTTCAACTTCCTGCTGTTCGGCCTGCCCGGCATCGCGCTGTGGGCGCTGCAGATGGCGTGGATCCCGTTCTGGGCGGCCGGCGTGATCAACGGCCTCGGCCACTGGTGGGGCTACCGCAACTTCGAGTCCGCCGACACCTCCACCAACCTGACCCCGTGGGCGTTGTGGATCGGCGGTGAGGAACTGCACAACAACCATCACGCCTTCCCCAGCTCGGCGCGCTTCTCGATGCGGCGCTGGGAACTGGACATCGGCTGGATCGCGATCCGCATGCTGGCCGCGCTGCGCCTGGCCAAGATCCTGCGCGTGGCGCCGACCCTGGACGTGCGCCCGAACATCGCCGTGCCCGACGCGGACACCTTGCGCGCGCTGCTCTCGCACCGCTTCCAGGCGATGACCGACTACCAGCGCAACGTCTTCGCCCCGGCGCTGCGGGAAGAAGCCGCGCAGGCCGGCGCCAAGCTGCGCAAGCTGCTGCCGCGGCGTCTGCGCAAGGGCCTGGTCGACGACGGCCGCTGGCTCAAGCCGGACGCGCGCGAACAACTGGAGCGCTGGGTCGCGCAGCGCCCGCGCATGCGCACCCTGGTCGAGCACCGCGCGCGCCTGGCCGCGCTGCTGGAAGCGCGCAGCCACGACGCCAGCGAGCGCCTGAAGCAACTGCAGGCCTGGTGCCACGACGCCGAAGCCAGCGGCATCGCCGCCCTGCAGGCCTATGCCGCGCGCCTGAAGGGCTACGCACTGGCATGAGCCGCGGCGTCCCGGCCTTGTTTCGCGAACGCCGCCTCGTGCGGCGTTCGTCGTTCAAGGCCGCGCTGGTCCTGCTGGCCGCGCTGAGCGGCGCGACCGGCATGGCTGCCGCGCAGGCGGTCGACACCACCGGCGGCTACCTGCAACGCATGGACCGCGACGGCGACGGCCGCGTCAGCCTGGACGAGTACCTGGCCTGGATGAGCTACGCCTTCGACGCCCGCGACCTGGACCACGACGGCGTGCTCGGCCCCGCCGAACTGCCCGGCGGCCGTGGCACGCCGATCACCCGGGCGCAGCACCAGGCGACGCTGACCGCGCGCTTCCGCAAGCAGGACAGCAACGGCGACAGCTATCTCAGCGCCAGGGAGTTGGCGGCGCCGCCGCGGTGAGCGCGTGAAGCGCTGCGTTGGAGGCTGGCGCGCGTGGCTCTGGACCGGAACACCGCTCGCTAGGCGGACGATGTGGTACCTCGGCGAACGTGCAGCAGCGCCGACAAAAGCAAGCACACGGCGGCGGCATCGCTGCGAATGCCGACCATCGCCACGGCGAGACAGCAGTACATCGCGGCCAGTTTGCGGTGCGAGGACGGTCGCATGAATGATGAGTTCCGCAGATAGTTTCGATGGTGCCACCGCGCCGCAGTCCGACGCCGACGGACGATTTCTCAGATGACGCTCTGCCACGCAAAGCGCTTGCAGCGCTGAAAATTCTCCTCGTTCTCCCACACCAAGGGGTAGGCGGGTCCGCGCACGCGTTCGATCAGCTCCAATGCCTTGTCGCGGTCGCGCGCCAGGCACGCGAAGTGCGCGAAGTTCTGTAGATTCCATTCGTCCGGATAGGTCTTCAGCACATCGTCGATGCCGGCGCGCATGGTCGACCAGCGCGCCAGCGACTCGTCGAACAGCTGCTCGTCGTAGATCGACTGCGAGGCGTACCAATAGATGCGCGCGTACAGGCCCTTGCCCTCGCTTGCGCGCGTCCGCTCCATCACCATCCTGGCGAATCGCTCGATGTCGGTCGCGTCGCCTCCCCATTTGGGCGAGTAGAACTCGATCGCCTGGAAGTAGATCTCGTAATACGCCGGATAGCGCCTCATCGCCTCATCGATCAAATCCTGGAATCGGCCATCGTCCCATTGCTGCGCCTTGGCAAGGGCTTCCATTTTGACGTACCACTCCGGATCCAACGAGGCGAGCGTCTTGTTCTCCTCCAGGTACTTTCTCGCTGCCTCGATCCCGGCCCTGAACGGTGCCCAGTCCTGCGGCCGGACCGTGTTCGCATAGCCCCCACCGCGATGACTCCAGGCACGCCGCGACAGCCATTCCGCGTACGCCAACCGTGCGGTCGGAGACTTCGGATACGCCTCGATCCAGCGTTTGGCCGTCTGCTCCTTTTCCGCCCAAGTCGCCTCGTCGTACCTCCCTACCAAGAAGTAGTGATCGACGCCGCCATGGAGCACGCTCAGCTTCCAGACGCCACTGGAGGTGCGGCTCTGTTGCGGTTCGGTAGGGCGTCGCCTGCCGTTCGAGCGCGGCGAAGTCGCCTTTCCGCAGGGCGTCCTTCGTACTCTCGAAGATCGCGGTGCGCTCCTGAATCTCTTCCGCGTGGACCAGCATGGAAAACACCGATGCGGCCACAAGCAAAAATGCCGACAGCACACGTGACCTGACCCGATTCATTGCTTCATCTCCTTGAAGAACGGCGTATCCCTATGCGTGCAACCATCTCGCACGACGCGGTCGCCTGTCTGGCGCGCCATGTGGTGTCCGTGTTCGCTCAGCGCGGGCATTCGATGCCTTGCCCCTCCGCGCCGCCCCAACCTCATGTCGCCCTCATGAAGCGCCGTGCTTGGAACGCACCGGCGGCAAGGAACGCGACCCCCTGGACCAGCGCTTTCCCGTCTTCGCCCAGGCCAGATAGGTCAGGGCGATTTCCAGCAACTGCCACCACCAGTACGCGCCGCGGGTATGCGCGTTGATCACCGACACCACGTAATGCACCGCGATCAGAGCCGGCAGGCACAGGAACACCGCGATGAAGAACTGCGACCAGGTCCGTGCCGGATACAGCGAGAAGGCCAGATACAGGCAAAGCGTGATGCCGGGAAAGAAAACCATATAGCGGAGATAGTCCGCCGCGTCATATCGCTCTTGCTCGCCGCCAGAACTGATCAGCGCGATGAAAAGGAACAGCGCGAACGACAGAGCGACGGGGATCCATTTGACGACTTTCATGACGCTGCAACTGGCCTCGTGGTCGTCGTTGCGCTGCCGGTGGCGACCGGGAAGCAGGAGAACGCGTGAAATATCGGGCGCTGCGCACGCTCCTTCAGCCCCGGGCGAGGCAGCACGGCGAGCGGAGCGTGCACGTTGCGCATACGACCATCCATGTCATCGAACGCCGGATGCTAGAGGACGATCCCGCTGCCTGGCAACCGAGACCGCTCCGGCGGCGGTCGTCTTCCCGGCGCGATCCGCTGCAGACGTTATCGCCTCGCTCCTATCGTCGCGCGCGCCGGCGCATGCTGGCGCAAGCGAGAGAACCCGAGTGCTACAGTTCCCCGCTTTCACGCTCCCGATCGCTCTCGCCGACCCCATGCCCGAACTCCCCGAAGTCGAAACCACCCGGCGCGGTCTGGAGCCGCATCTGCAGGGGCGGCGCATCCATGGCGTGATCCTGCGCCGCCCGGACCTGCGCTGGCCGATCCCGCCGGAGGTGGCGCAGCAGCTGCCGGGACAGCGCATCGACGGCATCCGCCGCCGCGCCAAGTACCTGTTGCTGGACACGCCGGCCGGCAGTGCGCTGCTGCACCTGGGCATGTCCGGCAGCCTGCGGGTGTTGCCCGGCGACACGCCGCCGCGGGCGCACGACCACGTCGACATCAGCCTGGAAGATGGCCGCGTGCTGCGCTTCAACGACCCGCGCCGCTTCGGGTGCCTGCTGTGGCAGGCGCCGGGCCAGCTCCACCCGCTGCTGGAGGAGCTGGGGCCGGAGCCGTTGTCGGCCGAATTCGACGGAGATTACTTGTTCAGGCGTAGCCGTGGCCGGACTGCGCCGGTGAAGACGTTCTTGATGGATCAACGCATCGTGGTCGGAGTCGGGAACATCTATGCCGCCGAAAGCCTGTTCCAGGCCGGGATCAGTCCGCTGCGCGAGGCCGGGGAGGTGTCGCGGGCACGCTACGCGCGCCTGGCCGAGGCGGCCAAGGCGATCCTCGGCTATGCCATCGCCCGCGGTGGCACCACCCTGCGCGACTTCATCAGCCCCGACGGCGCGCCCGGCTATTTCGAACAGGAACTGGCGGTCTACGGCCGCGAGGGCGAGGCCTGCAAGCGCTGCGGGCGGCCGCTGCGCCACGCCAGCATCGGCCAGCGCGCCAGCGTCTGGTGCGGGAGTTGCCAGCGCTGACGGACGGCCGCCGGCGGCGGCGCGCGCGCGCTATAGTCCGCGCGACTCCCGGCCGGAGGAGAGACCGCCGTGGTAGAGACAGCACCCGAGATCACCGTGTGGCTGGACGCCGCGCGCGGCGGCGACCGCGCGGCGCTCGATCGCGTGCTCAGCACGCTCTACCAGGACCTGCACAGCATGGCCCGACGCCAGTTGGCCGGGCAGCACGCGCAGACCCTGGACGCGACCTCGCTGGTCCACGAGTCCTATCTCAAATTGCTCGGTTCGCGCGGCATGGCCCGCTTCGACGACCGCGCGCACTTCTTCGCCTACGCCGCCTCGGCGATGCGCAGCGTGGTGGTCGACTACGCGCGCAACCGCCTGACCCGCAAGCGCGGCGGCGACCTCAAGCGCGTCGCCGAGATTCCCGAGGACAGCGGCGGGGTGCGCCTGGACGAGGACCTGCTGGCGCTGGACGTGGCGCTGGACCGGCTGCAGGCGCTCGACGAGCGCCTGGCCAGGGTGGTGGAGCTGCGCTACTTCGCCGGCCTGGGCGAACAGGAGATCGCCGAGCTGCTGCAGCGCTCCGAACGCAGCGTCCGCCGCGACTGGCAGAAGGCGCGCATCTTCCTGCTGGCGGCGATGCAGGATCACTAGACCCGGAGAGCACCGCATGGACGCGCTGCAGTGGCAACGCCTGTCGCCGTTGCTCGATCAATTGCTGGAACTGGCACCGGACGGACGCGCGGCGCGGCTGGCGCAGCTGCATGTGCACGATCCGGCCATGGCCGACGAGCTGGTGCGGATGCTGGCGCTGGACGCCGCCGGCTCGGACCTGCTCAGCGAGCCGCTGCTGGCGGCCGCGCCGACCTGCCTGTGCGCCGGCCACCGGGTCGGGCCGTACGCGCTGGAGCGCTTGCTCGGCGAAGGCGGCATGGGCCAGGTGTGGCTGGCGCGCCGCGCCGACGGGTTGTACCAGCGCCAGGTCGCGCTCAAGCTGCTGCGCCCCGGTTATGCCGACGCCGCGTTGCGCCAGCGCTTCACCCGCGAACGCGAGATCCTGGCGCGGCTGGAGCATCCGCACCTGGCGCGGCTGCTCGACGCGGGCATCGCCGACGACGGCCGTCCCTACCTGGCGCTGGCCTATGTCGAAGGCGAGCCGCTCACCGACCATTGCCAGCGCCTGCACCTGTCGGTGAGCGCGCGGCTGCGGCTGTTCCTGCAGGTGTGCGAAGTGGTCAGCCATGCGCACGCCAACCTGATCGTGCACCGCGACCTGAAGCCGTCGAACATCCTGGTCAACGCCGCCGGCGAAGTGCGGCTGCTCGATTTCGGCATCGCCAAGCTGCTCGACACAGAGGCCGAGACGGCGGGCGACCCGCATCCGCGCACCGAGATCCGCGCGTTCACCCTGCACTATGCGGCGCCGGAGCAGGTGCGCGGCGAACCGATCACGACGCTGACCGACGTGTACTCGCTGGGCGTGGTGCTGTACGAACTGCTCACCGACCAGAAGCC
The DNA here is from genome assembly GCF_041242975.1 of Xanthomonas sp. DAR 35659. Taxonomy (NCBI): domain Bacteria; kingdom Pseudomonadati; phylum Pseudomonadota; class Gammaproteobacteria; order Lysobacterales; family Lysobacteraceae; genus Xanthomonas; species Xanthomonas medicagonis. Next base: position 5,396,507 of record NZ_CP162488.1, on the reverse strand, counting down.
CTATCACCTGTGCCGCAGCAGCGACGCCGAATGGGAGCGCGCGATCCTCGCGGTGGAGGCGCCGCGCCCATCGGCGGCGGTGACGCGCGCCGCGCAGCAGGGACTGCGCGATCCGGCCGAGGCGCGGCGGCTGGCGTGGCGGCTGCGCGGCGACCTCGACAACATCCTGCTCAAGGCGCTACAGAAACCGCTGGCGCAGCGCTACTCCTCGGCCGAGGCATTGGCGCAGGACCTGCGCCGCTACCTGCAGGGACGGCCGGTGCAGGCGCGTTCGCGCGGCCTGGGCTACCGCCTGCGGAAATACCTGCAGCGCCATCGCTGGAGCGTGGTGTTCGGCAGCCTGACCGCCGCGGCCCTGCTCGGCGCCGCGGGCGTGGCGCTGTGGCAGGCCCGCGAGGCGCATCGCGAAACGGTGCGCGCGCAGGCGATGCAGGATTTCGTGATCGGCCTGTTCGACCGTGCCGGCAACGCGCAGCGCGGCGACGGCTTCGACCTGCGCGGCCTGCTGGCCAGCGGCGAGCAGCGCGGCGAACGCGAACTGTTGCGGCAGCCGCTGGCGCGGGCGGAGCTGCAGGGGGTGATCGCGCGCCTGCGCATCGGCCTGGGCGACTACCGCGAAGCGCTGCTGCTGCTGGAGCGACAACGCGCATTGCTGGCCACGCAGGACGACGTGCCGCTGGCGCTGCAACTGGAAGCGGCGACCCAGCACGGACGCGCGCTGCGCCTGCTGACCCGCTCGCAGGAATGCGTGGCGGTGCTGCAGCCGTTGGCGCCGCGGGCGCAGCAGGCGCAGGCGCAACTGCCGCTGCAGGCCGCCGGGTTCTTCTCGCAACTGGGACGCTGCCGGCGCGTGCTCGGCGACCGCGCGCCGGCGCGCGCCTGGTTCGAGCGCGCGCTGGCGCTGCACCGCGACGTGCTCAAGGATCCGGCCGGCATCGTCGAGAGCATGACCGACATCGCCTCGATGGACAGCGACATCGGCCTGACCGACGCGGCCATCGCCGGCTACCTGCAGGCGCTGGCCCTGCTCGACCGCCAGGCCGGCCCACGGCATCCGCTCAGCATCACCCTGCTGCGCAGCCTGGGCGTGGCCTACCGCGATCGCGGCGACGTCGCCCAGGCCGAGCAGGCGGTCGGCGCGGCGCTGGCGCTCTCGCGCAGCTTGAACGGCGATCGCCATCCGGTCAGCCTGGGGCTGCGCCGCCTGCGCGCGGCGGTGATGATCGACCAGGGCCGCCTCGACGTGGCCGAGGACGAACTGCGTGCCGCGCATGCGCTGACCGTGGAGCGGCTGGGACCGACCCACCGCGATACCGGCATGAGCTGGAGTTCGCTGGCGATGCTGGAACTGGAGCGCGGCCAGCAGGCGCAGGCGATCGCCGACATGGACCGCTCGGTCGCGATTCTGCGCGCGCCCGACAGCCAGGCGGTGCTGCCGTACATGCTGCTCAACCAGGGCATGGCGCTGTCGGCGGCGGGGCGTTACCGCGACGCGCTGGCGCCGCTGTACGAAGCGCGGGCGCGCTGGATCACGCAACTGGGCCACGACAACCCGGCGGTGGGCGACAGCGAACGGCTGATCGCCGAGGCCCGCGCCGCGCTCGGCGAACCGCGCCAGGCCGACGCGCTGCTGACCCAGGCGCTGCGCCGCACCGAACGCGGCTACGGCCCGACCCACCCGCGCACCCGCGCGGTGCGGGTGGCCTGGGCACGCAACCTCGGCCGCCTTGGCCGCCAAGCGCAGGCGTTGCAGGAACTGCAGGCGCAGGCGCGGCTGGGCGGGGACGGGATCGAGAGCCGCAAGCTGCGCTGGCGCGCCCGCGCCTATGCCGCCGAGATCCATTGCCAACGCCGCGGCGAGGCAGGCAGCGGGCGCGACGAACTGCAGGCCGTGCAACGCGAACTGGCGCAGGCGCAGCCGCAGGGCGGCACGCTGGTGCAGGAAGTGGCGGGGTTGAGCGCGGCCTGCGGCGGCCCGGCACTGCTGACCGCCGCGCGTTGAGCGCGGCCACGGCGCGCTTTCAAGGCGCGGGCCGCTGGTCCGCTTTCGAGCGGCGATCGCGGAGGGCGTGTCGGGATCCGCCTCCGCCACGGGCGGGCGCTCGCCTTTACCATGGGCCATCGCCCTCGGATCCGCCGCGCCGTGCCCGTTCGCCATGTGCTGTTCCTGTGCGCCCGCAACCGGCTGCGCAGCCCGACCGCCGAACACGTCTTCGCCGACTGGCCCGGCATCGAAACCGCCTCGGCCGGGATCCATGCCGACGCCGATACCGTGGTCACGCCGGAACTGCTGGCCTGGGCCGACCTGATCTTCGTGATGGAACGACGCCACCGCGGCAAACTCTCGGCCGCGTTCCAGCGCCATCTGGGAGGCAAGCGCATCGTCTGCCTGGACATTCCCGACGACTACGCGTTCATGGACCCGGCGCTGGTCCGGCGCCTGCAGCAGGCGGTGACGCCGCATCTGCCGCGCCGCCCTCCGGCGCCGTAGGCGAAGCACGGCGGCCCTCGGCGCCCCGATCGGCTGTCATCGCGGCCGCGGACTCGCCACAATCGCGCTTCCTCCTCCGATCGCAGGATCGCCATGCGCATCGATACGCAGAATGGACGGCGGCGCGCGCACGCGGCGCTGCTCGCGCTTCTCGGCGCCTGGCCGCTGCTCGCCGCCGCGGCCGACTCCGCGCCCGCACCCGGCAACGACGCGACCGCGACGTGGGTGATGGACAACGGCACGATCCGGCTTACGGTCACGCCGACGCTCGGCGGACGCGTGCTGGGCTTCCAGCGCAGCGGCGGCGCGAACCTGATCAAGGTCGGCGACGCGGTGCAGCGCCAGCCGACACCGACGGTCGACGCCAGCGCCGACGACATTCCCTATTTCGGCCACGACGTCTGGGTGGGCCCGCAGAGCGCCTGGTGGCAGCACCAGGACGCCAACCCGGCACGCCGCGCGGCGCACGCGAACTGGCCGCCGGACCCGTACCTGAGCTTCGCCACCACCAGCGTCGTCGCGCGCACGCCGCAACGCTTGCAACTGCGCGGGGTCGATAGCCCGGTCACGGGCGTGCGCCTGCACAAGCGCTTCGCGGTGTCGCCGCAGCGCGCCGACAGCGTGGTGCTGCAGGTCCAGGCGCAGAACGTGCGCAAGACCGCGGTGGCCTGGGATCTGTGGTTCAACACGCGGGTGCCGTCCGCGACCCGGATGCTGGTGCCGGTCGCGGCCGCGGGCGACATCCGCGTGCAGGCCGTCGCGGGCGGCGGCAGCGGCTATGTGCCGCCGCGTTACGTGCTGCAGGACGGGCTGATGACGCTGGTCGCGGTGCCGCCGGCGGGCAGCGCCGGTTGGCGCGGCAAGCTGCTGCTGCAACCCTCGGCCGGCTGGTTCGCGGCCTTCGCCGGCGGCCAGGCCTGGGTGATCCGTTTCGCGCACCAGCCGCGCGCCCGCATCCATCCCGAGCAGGGCCAGGTCGAGTTCTATCTGGAGGCGCCGGCGGCGGACCCGGGCGGCGGCCTGCTGGAGATGGAAGTGCACGCGCCGTACCGGACCCTGGCACCGGGCCAGCGGATGCAGGCCGAGGAACAGTGGACGTTGCTGGACTATCCCGGCGGCGACGATCCGGCGCAGCAGCGCCGCTTCCTGTGCGCGCACGCCGCGGCGCTGGCGCTGCACGGCGCCTGTCCGGCACCGTAGCCCTCGCGTTCAACGCCGCTTGTCTATGATGGAGGCCCTTCACGTTTCGATCCGGCCCATGCAACGACGCGATTTCCTCAAGAACGCCGCCGCCGCCTTCGCCGCCATGGGCTTGCCCGCGATGCCGATGCTCGGCCAGGCCGCGCCCGCGGTCGGCCTGCGCCGCCTGGGCAAGCCGCAGCCCTTCGACTACGCCTGGCTCAAGGGCCACGCCCGGGCCATGGCCCAGGCGCCGTACCAGAGCCACAAGCGGGTGCTGCCGGGACCGCTGGAAGCCTTGAACTGGGACCAGTACCAGTCGATCCGCTATCGCCAGGACCACGCGTTGTGGGCGGTGGACAAGGGGCCCAAGTTCCAGGCCAAGTTCTTCCACCTGGGCCTGTACTTCAAGTCGCCGGTGCACATGTTCGACCTGGTCGACGGGCAGGCGCAGGAACTGGCCTACGACGGCGACGCGTTCGACTACGGCAGCAGCGGCCTGCAGGGCCAGCACCTGCCCAAGGAGCTGGGCTTCGCCGGCTTCCGCCTCAACACCAAGCAGGACACCGAGCGCGACTTCGCCGCCTTCCTGGGCGCCAGCTATTTCCGCGCGGTGGGCAAGGAGGGCCAGTACGGCCAGTCCGCGCGCGGCCTGGCGATCGACACCGGCACCGGCGGGCCGGAGGAATTCCCGGACTTCATCGCCTATTGGCTGGAGCAGCCCAAGGCCGGCTCGGACACCGTGGTTGTGTACGCGCTGCTGGATTCGCCGAGCGTGGCCGGCGCCTACCGCTTCGCCATCACCAACGGCGACGTGCTGCTGATGGACATCGACAGCGCGCTGTATCCGCGCAAGACCATCGAGCGGATGGGCCTGGGCCCGTGCACCAGCATGTACCAGGTCGGCGAGAACGACCGCCGCATGGACTGGGACTGGCGCCCGGAGATCCACGACACCGACGGCCTGGCGATGTGGACCGGCACCGGCGAATGGATCTGGCGGCCGCTGTGCAATCCGCCGCACCTGCGCTTCAACATGTTCGTGGACGAGAACCCGCGCGGCTTCGGCCTGCTGCAGCGCGACCGCAACTTCGACCACTACCAGGACGACGGCGTGTACTACGAGAAGCGCCCGTGCCTGTGGGTGGAGCCGAAGCAGGGATGGGGCAAGGGCTCGGTGCAACTGGTGGAGATTCCCACCGTCGACGAGACCTTCGACAACATCGTCGCGTTCTGGAATCCGCAGGACAAGCCGCAGCCGGGCCAGGAACTGCTGTTCGGCTACCGGCTGTACTGGGGCGCGCAGCCGCCGGCCGCCTCGCCGCTGGCGCACTGCGTGGCCACCCGCACCGGGCTGGGCGGGGTGATCGGGCACAAGCGCACCCGCTTCTCCTGGCGCTTCGCGGTGGACTTCGTCGGCGGCGAACTGGCCGCGCTGGGCAAGGACAAGGACGCCAAGGTCGAGGCGGTGCTGCAGCTGAGCCGCGGCAGCACCGAGATCGTCTCGGCGCGGCCGCTGCACGAAGTCTCCGGCTACCGCGCCATGTTCGACGTGGTGCCGCCGGACGAGAGCACCGAGCAGATCGACATCCGCCTGTTCCTGCGCGCCGGCGGCAAGCCGCTCACCGAGACCTGGCTGTACCAGTGGACACCGCCGCCGGCGAGCGAGCGCAAGCTGTATTGAGTGCGCGCGGCACGCGGCCTCGCATGCGTGCCACGAACTCGGATTCGCCGCAGCGACGGCCGTGGCAGTCGTTGCGGCGGCTGTCGCTGCTCGCCGTGGCCAAAACCGCACCCGCAATCGGCGCAAGTTGGCGGGTGCACCGTGGGAGGGACTTCAGTCCCGACGCTTTGGCCCGGAACGTCGAATGCGCCGAACCGCGGCCGCGCAGCCCACCTAAAGCGGCAACGCGATCTGCAACGGATCGATGCGGCCTTCGCCGCGCATGATCTTCTTGAACTCGGGGCGGCTCACCGACACGTAGCGTTCGTTGCCGCCGATCTCCACCTGCGGGCCGTCCTGCACGGCGTGGCCGTTCTCGTCCACACGCACGGTCATCGTCGCCTTGCTGCCGGTGTGGCAGATGGTCTTGATCTCCTGCAGTTCGTCGGCCCAGGCCAGCAGGTACTGGCTGCCTTCGAACAGTTCGCCGCGGAAATCGGTGCGCAGCCCATAGCACAAGACCGGAATGCGCAATCTGTCGACCACCTCGCTGAGCTGCCACACCTGCGCGCGGCTGAGGAACTGCGCCTCGTCCACCAGCACGCAGTGCAGCGGCCCGTGGTTGGCGATGTCGGCCTCGAGGGTGGCCAACAGATCGGTATCGGCGACGAAGGACGTGCCCTCGGCGCGCAGGCCGATGCGCGAGGCGACCACGCCGCTGCCGGCGCGGTGGTCCAGCCGCGGCGTCAGGATCGCCGTGCGCATGCCGCGCTCGCGGTAGTTGTGCGCCGACTGCAGCAGCGTGGTGGTCTTGCCGGCGTTCATCGCCGAATAGTAGAAATACAGTTTCGCCATGCCGCCGATTCTAGCGCGGCGGCCGCGCGCTCCGGCCGCCGGGCGTTCGCGAACCGGTTCAGCGCGAACCGGGCGGCGAGGCGTCGCCGTCGGCCGGCGCCCGTTACAATGCGCGGCCAAGGGAACTCTTCATGCACGGTCTCAATCCTCCCCAACGCGCCGCGGTGCTGCACTGCGAAGGCCCGCTGCTGGTGCTGGCCGGTGCCGGCAGCGGCAAGACCCGCGTGATCGTGGAGAAGATCGCGCACCTGATCGCCAGCGGCCGCTATCCGGCCAAGCGCATCGCCGCGATCACGTTCACCAACAAGTCGGCCAAGGAAATGCGCGAGCGCGTGGCCAAGCGCATCCGCGGCGACGCCGCCGACGGCCTGACCATCTGCACCTTCCACGCCCTGGGGCTGAAGTTCGTGCAGATCGAACATGCGGCGGTGGGCCTGAAGCGCGGTTTCTCGATCTTCGACGCCGACGATGCCGCCGCGCAGATCAAGGACCTGATGCACGGCGCCAAGCCCGATGCGATCGAGGACGCCAAGAACCTGATCTCGCGCGCCAAGAACGCCGGGCTGTCGCCGGAGCAGGCGATGGCGGCGGCGCGCAGCACCCGCGAGCAGGAAGCGGCCAGCCTGTACGAGCGCTACCAGGCGCGCTTGAGCACCTTCAATGCGGTGGACTTCGACGACCTGATCCGCCTGCCGGTGCAGGTGCTGGAGGAGAACGAGGACATCGTGATGGCCTGGCGCGAACGCATCGGCTACCTGCTGGTGGACGAGAGCCAGGACACCAACGACGCGCAGTACCGGCTGCTGAAGATGCTGGCCGGCCCGCGCGGCAACTTCACCTGCGTGGGCGACGACGACCAGAGCATCTACGCCTGGCGTGGCGCCAACCCGGAAAACCTGATGCAGATGGGCCGCGACTATCCGGCGCTGCAGATCATCAAGCTGGAGCAGAACTACCGCTGCTCCAACCGCGTGCTGCGCGCGGCCAACGCGCTGATCGCGCACAACCCGCACGAACACCTGAAGACGCTGTGGAGCGATCAGGCCGACGGCGAGCGCATCCGCGTGTGGGAATGCCGCGACAGCGAGCACGAGGCGGAGAAGGTCGCCGCCGAGATCGCCTACCTGGGCGCCGCCAAGCAGGCGCCGTGGAGCGACTTCTGCATCCTGTTCCGCGGCAACTTCCAGTCGCGTCCGCTGGAAAAGGCCTTGCAGATCGCCGGCGTGCCGTACCACATCACCGGCGGCACCGCGTTCCTGGAGCGCCAGGAAGTCAAGGACGTGCTGTCGTGGCTGCGGCTGCTGGTCAATCCCGACGACGACGCGGCGTTCCTGCGCGCGGTGCAGGCGCCCAAGCGCGAGGTCGGCGCCACCTCGCTGGCCAAGCTGGCCGAACTGGCTTCGGCCAAGCACCTGCCGATGTCGCGCGCGGCCGAATCGCTGGGCGCGCTGCAGCAACTGCCGCCGCGCGCGGCCAATGGATTGAGCGATTTCGTCGACGTGCTGCACGAGTTGCGTACCGCGTCGCAGACGCTGTCCTCGGCCGACGTGGTGCGCCAACTCGCCGAGCAATCCGGGCTGATCCGCGAATTGCGCAGCCAGTGCAAGGACGAGGCGAGCTTCCAGCGTCGCCGCGGCAACCTGGAGGAACTGGCCAAGTGGTTCGAGGGCGGCCCGCGCGGCGCGACCGTCGGCGACCTGGCCGCGCAGCTGGCGCTGCTGTCGCGCAACGACAAGGACGACGGCGGCAACCAGGTGCGGATGATGACCATGCACGCCTCCAAGGGCCTGGAGTTCCGCTACGTGTTCATCGTCGGCTGCGAGGACGGCGTGCTGCCGCACGAGGTCAGCCTGGAAGAAGGCAACCTGCAGGAGGAGCGGCGGCTGCTGTACGTGGGCATCACCCGCGCCAAGGAGCAGCTGTGGATGAGCTACAGCAAGCTCACCCGCAAGTTCGGCGAGCACATCCGGCTCAAGCCCAGCCGCTTCTTCGACGAGATCCCGGCCGAGGAAATGCAGCGCGACGGCGCCGACCCGGTGGCCGACGCGGCGCGCAGGAAGGAGCGTGCGAACGCGGGGTTGGCGGCGATCCAGGCGTTGTTTGATTGAGAGCCGGGAATGGGGATTGGGGAATGGGGATTCGTAACGGCGGGGTGCGCCGCGCTGTGGGTGCCTGTGGCTGGGGTGGGACGCGCGAGTAAGCGTCGGGCCTCGTCGGCTGTTCCCTTCTCCCGTCGGGAGAAGGTGCCCCGCAGGGGCGGATGAGGGTACGGGCGCAGCCTCATACACCCAAACCCCGCGAGTCGCTTCGCGCCGGACCCTCACCCCAACCCCTCTCCCGATGGGAGAGGGGCTAGCGGCTTTTCCTTCTCCCCTTGGGAGAAGGTGCCCCGCAGGGGCGGATGAGGGTACGGGTGCAGCCTCGTGCACCCAAACGCCGCGAGTCGCTTTCGCGCCGGACCCTCACCCCAACCCCTCTCCCGATGGGAGAGGGGCTCACGCTCAGTGGAAACAAGAGAGCTGCTCGCGCAACCCCTGCATGCCCTCTGCTGCGTACCGCTTACGAAGAAAGATGCTCGATCGCGGCGACGCTGCCGAGGCGGTCGCCCAGGCGCTTGAGCAGGGCCAGGCGGTTGCCGCGGATTGCCGGGTCTTCGACGTTGACCATCACGCCGTCGAAGAAGGCGTCCACCTGCGACCGCAGCCGCGCCAGGAAGTTCAGCACGGTGACGTAGTCGTGCTGGCGCAGAGCGCCGTCGGTCTCCACGATCGCCGCTTCCACCGCCTCGGCCAGCGCGCTTTCGGCCGGCTCGCGCAGCAGCGTCGGGTCGATCTGCCCCGGAATCTCGCCCTCGGCCTTGCGCAGGATGTTGCGGATACGCTTGTTGGCCGCGGCCAGCGCCTCGGCCTCCGGCAGCGTGGCGAAGATGCTGATCGCGTCGATGCGGCGGTCGAAGTCGTACAGCGATCCGTGCGCGGCGGTCGCGGCTGAAGCCGCTCCTACAGACGCCGCCGTGTTCCCTGTAGGAGCGGCTTCAGCCGCGACCGAGAACAAGGCCGCCACCGCATTGAAATGCGTCGCGGGCACGCCCTTGTCGGCGTAGTAACCGCGCAGGCGGTCGAGGATGAAGTCGAAGATCTCTTCCGCGACTTCGTAATCATTCGCCATGTGCCCACCTCCGACTTGCACCTCGGCGACTTTGACGCCCTTGCGTTCGGCGGCACTGGCGTCAGCTTGTTGCTTGGCTGCTTTGGTGAGCAGTGTGGCAGTGCTGGAAGAATGGACAGCGGCGACCAGTGCAGCGCGCAAATCGAGATCAAATCCACTCTCAATGATGGTCCGCGCCAACCCCAGCGCATTGCGCCGCAGCGCGAACGGATCCTTGTTGCCAGTGGGCTTCAACCCAGCGGCGAATCCACCGGCCAGCGTGTCCAGACGTTCGGCGATCGCCAGCACCTTGCCCAGCGGCGACAGCGCGATGTCGTCGCCGGCGAAGCGCGGCTGGTAGGCCTCGTCGATCGCCAGGGCGATCTCGTTCGGTTCGCCGGCGGCGACGGCATAGTGGCGGCCGGCGATGCCCTGCAGCTCCGGGAACTCGTTGACCATGCGCGACTGCAGGTCGTTCTTGCTCAGTTCGGCGGCGCGACGCGCCTGCGCCGGGTCCGCACCTACCTGCGCGGCGATCGTCTCGGCCAGCGCGGCCACGCGCTGCACCTTGTCGGCGATGCTGCCGAGCTTGGCCTGGTAGGTGACGCTGGCCAGACCCGCGCCCATCGCCTCCAGGCCCTGCTTGAGGTCCTCGTCGAAGAAGAACTTGGCGTCGGCGAAGCGCGGGCGGATCACCCGCTCGTAGCCCTTGGCCACTTCGGCCGCGTCGCGCGAGACGATGTTGGCGATGCCGATGAAATGCTCGGTGAGCTTGCCGCCGTCGTCCAGCACCGGGAAGAACTTCTGGTTGCTCTCCATGGTCTCGATCAGCGCTTCCTGCGGCACCGCCAGGAACGCCGGCTCGAACTTGCACAGCACCGCCGACGGCCATTCGACCAGGTTCACCACCTGCTCCAGGTTGTCCTCGGCGATGCGCGCGCTGCCGCCGGCCTGGCGCGCGGCCTGTTCGACCTCGGCGACGATGCGCGCGCGGCGCAGGTCCGGGTCCACCAGCACCTGCGCGGCCTGCAGCGCGGCCACGTAGTCGCCCGGCTGCGCCAGCGGCACCGGCGCGTCGTGCAGGAAGCGGTGGCCGCGGCTGTCGCGGCCGGCCTGCACGCCGAACAGCGGCATCGGCACCACCTCGCCGCCGAACAGCAGTACCAGCCACTGCACCGGCCGCGCGAAGCCGTAGTCGTGATCGCCCCAGCGCATCGGCTTGGGGATCGGCATCGCCGCGATCGCCTCGCGCAGGATCTCCGGCAGCAGCGTGGCGGTGCGCGCGCCCGGGGTCACCGCACGGTGCACGAAGCGCTCGCCCTTGGCGTCGCTGGTGCGCTCCAGCGCGGTCCAGTCGATCCCGGCCTTGGCGGCGAACCCTTGCAGCGCCTTGGTCGGCTGGCCGTCGGCATCGAGCGCGATGTTGAGATACGGGCCGAGCACTTCCGAACGCTGCTCCGGCTGTTCGGTGGCCACGCCCGGCAGCAGCACCGCCAGCCGGCGCGGCGTGGACAGCGGCTTGGCGTCGCCGCGCTCGACCGCGATGCCGCGCTTCTCCAGCCCGGCGATCACGCCGTCGAACAGCGCCTGGGCCAGGCCCGGCAATGCCTTGACCGGCAGTTCCTCGGTGCCCAGTTCGATCAGCAGGGGAAGGTGTTCGCTCATGTGTCAGACCTTGCTTAGCGGTTCCTTCTCCCTGTGGGAGAAGGTGCCCCGAAGGGGCGGATGAGGGTGCGGGCGCCTGGGGAGTCGGAGCAGCCGGCGATGCGTGCCGGCGTACCCTCACCCCAACCCCTCTCCCGGCGGGAGAGGGGCTTTGGTCACTTCTTGACGCCGGGGAAGCCCAGCTTCTCGCGCTGCGCGTAGTAGGCCTTGGCCACCGCCTGCGCCAGCGCGCGCACGCGCAGGATGTAGCGCTGGCGCTCGGTCACCGAGATCGCGCGGCGCGCGTCGAGCAGGTTGAAGGCGTGGCTGGCCTTGGTCACCTGTTCGTAGGCCGGCAGCGGCAGCCCGACCTCGACCAGCGCCTGCGCCTCCTGCTCGCATGCGTCGAAGCGGTGGAACAGCTCGGCCATGTTGGCGTGTTCGAAGTTGTACGCGCTCTGCTCCACCTCGTTCTGGTGGTAGACGTCGCCATAGGTCACCGGGGTGCCGTCGGGGCCGTAGGTCCACACCAGGTCGTAGACGTTGTCGCAGTTCTGCAGGTACATGCACAGGCGCTCGAGACCGTAGGTGATCTCGCCCAGCACCGGCTTGCACTCCAGGCCGCCGGCCTGCTGGAAGTAGGTGAACTGGGTGACTTCCATGCCGTTGAGCCACACCTCCCAGCCCAGGCCCCAGGCGCCGAGCGTCGGCGATTCCCAGTTGTCCTCGACGAAGCGCAGGTCGTGCACCAGCGGATCGATGCCCAGCGCCTTGAGCGAATCCAGGTACAACTGCTGGATGTTGTCCGGGTTCGGCTTCATCGCCACCTGGTACTGGTAGTAGCGCTGCAGGCGGTTCGGGTTCTCGCCGTAGCGGCCGTCGGTGGGGCGGCGGCTGGGCTGCACGTAGGCCGCGTTCCACGGCTCCGGTCCGAGCGCGCGCAGGAACGTGGACGGATGGAAGGTGCCGGCGCCCACTTCCAGGTCCAGCGATTGGATCAGCACGCAGCCGTGCTGCGCCCAGAACTGGTTGAGGGTCTGGATCAGACCCTGGAACGTGATCGGAACGGACCGGGAGTCGGGCATGCAGCGAAGGCCGGCAAAGGGGGTGCGCTAGTATAGCGACCGACTTGCGGGGACTTCCGCGCACCGGACCTGACCATGGATTCGCGACCCGCCGCGCAGCCGCCCGCCGCGCCCGCACCCGCCACGGTGTCCCTGCCGCCGGGGCGGCTGAGTTTCGAGCGCGTGGCCGCGGCATTGCTCGCCGACGGCCTGGTCGCGCCGGCCGAGCGCGGGCGCATGCAGTTCTCGGTGCAGTCCACGCGCACCGCCAGCGACGTGCATCCGCTGGTGCTGCTGTCCAACCTGAAACTGGCGGCCACGCGTCCGCCCGGCAGCGAGCTGGGCCTGGAGCGGCTGACCGAATGGCTGGCGCAGCGCTGCGGCCTGCGCTACCTGCGCATCGACCCGACCCGGGTCGACGTGGCCGCGGCCACCGCGGTGGTCTCGCACGCCTATGCGCGCCGCCACCGCATCCTGCCGCTGGCGCTGGACGCCGAGCGCCTGCTGGTGGCGACCAGCGAGCCGCTGGCGCTGGACTGGCTGGGCGACGTGCAGCACCTGGCGCGGCGCCGCATCGAGATCGCGGTGGTCAATCCGCTGGACCTGCATCGCTACACGATGGAGTTCTTCGGCGTGACCCGCTCGGTGCGCGGCGCCAAGGACGGGCGCACCGAGCAGAGCAGCGGCCTGCCCAGCTTCGAGCAGTTGGTGGAACTGGGCCGCGGTGGCGACGTCAACGCCGACGACCACCACATCGTGCACATCGTCGACTGGCTGCTGCAGTACGCCTACGAGCAGCGCGCCAGCGACATCCACCTGGAGCCGCGGCGCGAGGCCGGGCGCATGCGCTTCCGCATCGACGGCGTGCTGCACAAGGTGCTGGAAGTGCCGCCGGCGGTGATGACCGCCATCGTCAGCCGCATCAAGGTGCTCGGGCGCATGGACCTGGCCGAGCGGCGCCGCCCGCAGGACGGGCGCATCAAGACCCGCTCGCCGGGCGGGCGCGAGACCGAGATGCGCCTGTCGACCATGCCCACCGCCTTCGGCGAGAAGTGCGTGATGCGCATCTTCGACCCGGACGCGGCGTTCAAGAGCGTGGACCAGCTCGGCTTCAGCGCGCAGGAGGCGGCCGGCTGGGCGGCGCTGGTCGAGCGCCCGCACGGCATCGTGCTGGTCACCGGCCCCACCGGCTCGGGCAAGACCACCACGCTGTACTCCACGCTCAAGCGCCTGGCCACGCCGGACGTGAACGTGTGCAGCGTGGAGGACCCGATCGAGATGATCGCGCCGGAGTTCAACCAGATGCAGGTGCAGACCAACATCGACCTGGACTTCGCCAGCGGCGTGCGCACCCTGCTGCGGCAGGACCCGGACATCATCATGATCGGCGAGATCCGCGACCTGGAGACCGCGCAGATGGCGGTGCAGGCCTCGTTGACCGGGCATCTGGTGCTGTCCACCCTGCACACCAACGACGCGCCCTCGGCGATCACCCGCCTGCTCGACCTGGGCGTGCCGCACTACCTGGTCGCCTCCACCCTCAACGGCGTGCTGGCGCAGCGCCTGGTGCGCACCCTGTGCAGCCACTGCAAGCGCCCGCACCCGCTGGACGCGGCCGCCTGGGACGCGCTGCGCGAGCCCGGCGAAGCACTGCCGGAGGACCTGCAGCCGCATGCCCCGGTCGGCTGCCTGGAGTGCCGCCGCACCGGCTACCTGGGCCGGGTCGGCCTGTACGAACTGCTGCCGGTGACGCCGCGCCTGCGCAGCCTGATCCGCGCCGACATGGACCTGGCCGGCTTCAGCCGTGCCGCCCAGGCCGAAGGCGTGCGCACGTTGCGCCGCGCCGGCCTGGAAAAGGTCGCCGCCGGGCTGACCACCATCGAGGAAGTGCTGTCGGTGCTGCCGCCGCGGGAGTGAGCGCTGCCGCGCGCGGTGGCGCGCAGGCCGGCGTCGGCGACGCCGGTGCACCACATCGGCGCGGATCGGCGACGCCGCTTTGCCCAGCAGCGCAAGGCTCACCGAAGCGGCTCGCGTCCGGAGTCCGGATGCCCCGCGCCTGCCGACATGCCATGCGCGCCCGCGCGGTTTGCGCTGCATTGGAATTGATCTAAAGTGCGGCGGATCCTTTTTCGCGCTCCGTGCGGATGTCCCGCGCACGGCGCGCCTCTTCGACAGCCCGCATGCCCTCGTCCATCGCATCCGCCGCCGCGCGCGTCCGCGCGGCCGTCCATTCCGCCACGACCGGCCTGGTCGAGCGCCACCAGCTCGCCGAGTTGATGGTGCTGGCGGCGATCGCCGAAGAACACCTGTTGATCGTCGGTCCGCCCGGGACGGCCAAGAGCGCCGTGGTCAGGCGCGTGGCCGCCGCCCTCGGCGGCCGCTACTTCGAATACCTGCTGGGTCGCTTCACCGAACCGTCCGAGCTGTTCGGGCCGGTGGACCTGCGCAAGCTGCGCGAGGGCCTGGTCGAAACCGACGTGGCCGGCATGTTGCCGGAGGCGGAGATCGCCTTCCTCGACGAGGTGTTCCTGGGCTCGACCGCCATCCTCAACACCTTGCTCGGCGTGTTGAACGAACGCCGCTTCCGGCGCGGCCACACCGACCTGGCCTGCCCGCTGCGCCTGTGCGTGGGCGCGGCCAACGCGCTGCCCGAGGACGCGTCGCTGGCGGCCTTCGCCGACCGCTTCCTGCTGCACCTGTTCGTCGACGCGGTGCCGGATCATCAGTTGGAAGCCTTGCTGGCCGGCGGCTGGCAGGCCGAGCGTACCGAGGTGCTGCATGTGGCCGACCTGGCCGACCTGGACCTGCTCGCCGGACAGGTGCGGCAGGTGCGGATGGACGAGGCGCGCAGCGCCCTGGCGCAGGCGGTTCGCACTTTGCGCGCGGCGGGGCTGGCCTTGTCCGACCGCCGCATCGTCAAGACGCAACGCCTGGTGGCGGCGGCCACCGTGCTGGCCGGGCGCAGCGTCGCCACCGAGGCGGACCTGTGGCCGCTGTTCTACGTGATGCCGACGCGCGAGGCGCAGGCCACCGCGCAGGACGCGCTGCGCGACACCCTGGCGCTGGCCGCCAACCCGACCTTGCTCGCCGCGGTGGAGCAGGCGGCGTTGCAGCCGCTGTCGCGCGTGGCGCGGCTGCTCGAGGCCGCCCAGCGCTGCCTGGCCGACGATGCCGATGCGGGTGCCGACGCGCGGGCCGCGGCCGACGCGGTGTTGCGCGAGATCGACGCCAACTTCACCGCAGCCTCCATGCCGCATGAGCTTGCGGCCGCGCGTGCGCGCCTGATCGAGCGGATCGGCGCCGCCGCATGATCTGGTCGTGGCGCGACGATCCCGCGCCGCCGTCGCCGCAGGGCGTCGTGGGCGTGGGCCCCTGCGCGCGCGACCTGCTGGAGCGTGCCGCGCGCGGCGCGGCGGCGGACGCGCTGATGGCGACGGCCAGCGACGCGCTGCTGGTCGTGACCGGACCGGCATCGGCATTGCCATGGATCGACGGCGTGCTGTACATCGCCCCGCGCCCGGAGGCGCCGGCGCTGTGGCTGCCGACCGCGCAGCGCCCGGACCTCCCGCTGGATCTGCTGGCGCAGGCCGTCGCGCGCCGCCATCCCGAACCGCCCTGGCTGCTGCTGCCCGCACCGGCGGCGCTGGTGCCGCTGCACCGCCTGCTGCCGCTCGGCGCGCCGCTGGTGGAGCAGATTCGCCGGCGCTGGGCCGCATGAGCGCGACGCTGCCGTTGCCGCCGGCGCTGCAGCCATGGCACGCCTGGTTGGCCTGGTTCGACCCGGACATCGCGGCGATGCTCGGCGACTGGCTGGTGCGCCTGGAACCGCTGCTCGGCCGCGGCGCGGCGCGGATGCAGCACGGCGCCGCCGACCCCGACGGCATCGACGACCTGCGCCGGCGCGGACCCTACGCGCGCCTGCTGTTGAGCGAATGGGCCGTGGCCGACCTGCTGCCGGACGAGTTCCTGCGCCGCGCCGCGCACCACGAACACCTGTTCCTGGCGCCGAAGCTGGTGCAACGCCAGAGCGACGCCCTGGTCCTGGCGCTGTTCGACGCCGGCCCCGCCCAGCGCGGTGCGCCGCGCCTGCTGCACGTGGCGATGTGGATCCTGCTGGCGCGCCGCGCGCAGGCCGCCGGTGCGCGTTTCGCCTGGGGCGTGCTGCAGCGGCCGGGCGAGGTGCAGTCCGCGGACGCGCCCGATGCCTTGCGCGCCCTGCTGCAGGCGCGCACCCACCAGCCGGCGACCGATGCCGAGCGCAGCGCCTGGCGCGCATATCTGAGCGACAGCGGCCAGGCCGCCAGCGAGCGCTGGTGGATCGCCGCCAGCCAGCAGGGCGCCGGCATGGGCGACCACAGCGTGGCGGTGCGGCAGGACTTCGACGGGCGTTTGCGCGTGGCGATCGGCACCGGCCACGCGCACCGCGAGCTGGCGCTCGCCGTGCCGCCCGCGCCCTGCGCCGTGCGCCTGCTGCGTGGGGATTTCATCGCCGCCCCGCCGCCGCCCGCGGTGGCGGTCTCCGGCGAGACGCTGCAGG
This sequence comes from Xanthomonas sp. DAR 35659, assembly GCF_041242975.1. Taxonomy (NCBI): domain Bacteria; kingdom Pseudomonadati; phylum Pseudomonadota; class Gammaproteobacteria; order Lysobacterales; family Lysobacteraceae; genus Xanthomonas; species Xanthomonas medicagonis. The sequence goes on along the minus strand of NZ_CP162488.1, from coordinate 5,379,927 downwards.
GCAGGGTGTCGCTGCGGCAACCCCCGTTGTTCAGCAGCGCGGGCCACTACGTGGCGCTGCCGCTGGCCGGCGAGCAGCGGGCGGTCCTGCTGCAGGTTCCGCGCGAGGGCCGCTACAAGAAGGCCGCGCCGCGCTACAGCGCCTGGACCTCCGGGACGGAATTGCTGTGCGGCGTCATCCTCCACAAGGAGTTCGCCGGCGTGGTGGCGATGCCGGTTGGCCTGTACTTCTGGAAGATGCCGGGCTTCCTCACCGTGGAACGGCCGCCGGCCGATGTCTTCGCCGCGGTGCCGGGGACCGCGCGCTGGCTGCACTGCGCCTGGCTCAATGGCGGCGCGAAACAGGCGCGGACGCAGCGCGTGGTCATTCTGGATGGCGCCGGGCGGCTGCTGTCGTGGACCAATGCCAGCACCCGACCCGGACGCGATACGCCCGCCCACGCCCTGGTGGACGACGCGGTCTTGGCGATGCAGCAGATCGATGCGCAGCGGTTGGTGTATGCCCGCTACGCGTCGGGCCATCTGCGGATCAGCTGCCTGCACCGCGAGGGCACCACCCAACTGCTGACCCAGCTGACCGCGCCATCGCGGCCGACGCAACTGGCGTTCCGCGGGGTGGTGCGGGAGGGGCAGTGGCAGGGCGGCGTCTGCCTGGAATACCGCGACGGCCAGCGCGATGGCGCGCGTACCTGTCGCCTGTACCAGGGCGGGCCGCAGGACGGCTATTCCGAACTGGAACTGGCGCCGCCGCCGGGCTGGAAGCTGCTGGGGCTGGTGCCGGATCCACAGCGCAGCGAGCGCAGCCAGCTGTTGATGCTGCGCCAGGATCGCCGCGCGCTGGTCGCGCTCGGCGAGCATGGTCAGGAGATCCTGTTCCAGTCGCCCTGCGACATCAGCGTCGCTTCGGTGTCCTTCGATGGCGCCTCGGTGGCCCTGGTCGACCTGGAAGGGCAGGTGCTGATCCTGGGCGACGGCGGGCGCCGCGTCCTGCTGCGCATGCGCGGGCAGCGTGGAGGCGAGCGCGATGGATGAGACGACCGCGACGCGCGCGGCCGGTGCGGTGCGCGATCCGCTGTGGCGCGGCCTGCAGGCGCTGGACGGCCTGTGGTGGCCCGCCGGCGTCCTGCCCGCGCCGCTGCGGATGGCGCGCATGCTCGCCGCCTGGCATCCCGGCTGCCGGGCCTACCGGTTCGAAGCAGGCGACGTGCTGTGCTTCGCCCGCGCGCAGGTGCTGGCGTGCGAACGCGTGGGCGCGGTGCCGTTGCGGCGGCTGCAGGGGGCGCTGTATTCGGCGCCGCTGACAGCGGCGGAACTGGCTGGGCTGCCGGCCCTCGATATCGGCCTGGTCGCCGGCGCCGCGGTGGTGGGGCTGCGCTTCGACCAGGGCACGCGGCTGGACCTGTCCGAGGCGATCGCGCTGGACGCCTACGCGCTGCACGATACCTACGCGTGCCGCCTCCCGCCGCCGGCACTGGAGGTGGCGCAACTGCAAGGCAAGGACGTGCGCGGCGTGCTCGGCGAGCGCATCCCGCCGCGCAGCGCGGAGAGCGAGGCCTTCCTGCGCGCGGTGTCCGGCACGCGTCCGGCGCGCGCGCCGCGCGGCGGCATGGCCGCGGTGCGCGAGGGCGTGCTGGGCGCCGCCCTGGCGCTGTTGTCGCGTGTGCTGCCGCGGCCATCGGCGGCGGCCGCCTCGCCCGGTGACGTGCCTGCGCAAGGCGCGCATCCACGGGGAGCGCCGCGCGGCGGCATGGCCGTGGTGCGTGAGGGCGTGCTGGGCGCGGCCCTGGCGCTGTTGTCGCGCGTGCTGCCGCGACGATCGGCGGCGGCGGCCTCGCCCGATGACATTCCCGCGCGCCAGCCAGGCGCGCAGCCCAGCGCCTGGCGCGACACGCTCGCGCGGCTGGCCGCGATCAGTCGCTTGGGCCGGTTGATCGGCTACCGGCACGGCGCCTACCTGCGCCGCATGATGGCGATGTTTGAACGTGGGGAGCTGGACGAGGCGCTGCGCAACGCCCTGCCGATCGACGGGACCGGGCCGTCCATGGGCCAGGCGTTCGCCGCACCGGGCCGGCGCGACAGCCTGCAACTGTCCGGCCGCCTCGGGCGCAGCGCCGAGCTCGGCCTGGACGAGGACCTGACCGCGTACCTGCGGCGCATGTACCGCGAGGCCTTCGCCGCCCTGGACCGCCAGGGCAGGACCGACGAGGCCGTGTTCGTGCTGGCCGAATTGCTCAATGCGCGGCAGGAGGCGCTGAACTATCTGGTCCGCCACGAACGCCACGCGCAGGCCGCCGATCTGGCGCTGGGCTGGGACATGCCGCCGGCGCTGATCATCCGTCTGCTGATGCTGGCCGGCGACCATCGGCGCGCGGTCCAGGTGGCGCGGCGCGATGGCGCCTTCGCCGACGCGGTGCGGCAGCTGCAGGACGCCCACCCCGCGCTCGCGGCGCAACTGCGGCTGGAATGGGGCCAGGCGCTGGTCGACGGCGGCCATTGGCTGGAAGCGGTCGAGGCGGTGTGGCCGCTGCGCGAGGCGCGCGAGCAGGCGCTGCACTGGCTGCTCGCGGCCGAGCAGGCGGGTGCCGCGCTGTCGGCGCGCGCGCTGGTGCAGCGCGCCAACCTGCTGCCGGACACGCTGCAGCACTACGCGGCCAGGATCGAGGCCCTGGCCGATCCGGGCACCGACCCGGCCGCGCGCGCCGCCCTGGCCGATGCCCTGCTGGCGATCAAGGGCAACAGCGCGGCGCTGCGGCGCCTGGCTGCGTGCGTGCTGCCGGCGCTCGCCGCCGATTGCAGCGCCGGTCGCAACCCCCTGGGGCGCAGCGACCTGGACCGGCTGCTGCAGTTGGCCGGCGACGCCTGCCTGAAGAGCGACATGCCGCCCTGGCGCGTCGCCCAGGCCGGCACGCCGTCGCCGTTCTGGCGGCTGGAGACGGCACTGGACCTCCCGCTGCCCGCCGCCGGCCTGCAACGCATCCACGACGCGGCGGTGCTGCCCGACCGGCGCTATCTGGTCGCCCTCGGCGAGGCCGGCGCGGCCGTATTCGACGCGCACGGCCGGGTGACCCAGCGCTACCCGGTGCCGGCCTACCGCCTGGTGCTCGCGGCCAGCGGGCAGGTGGCCCTGGCGGTGGCGCCGCGCGAGCAGGTCGCGCGGGTCGCGCGGCTGGACCTGGCGACGCGCGGCAGCGTCGAACTCGGTGCGCTGGCCGTGCAGTACGCCGCGCCCGGGCTCAACGGCACCGGCTGGACCGTGGTGGCGAACGACCGCATCCTGGTGATCGACGTCGGCAAGGGCCTGGGCGAGGTGCTGTGGCATGTCGGCGACCTGCCGGGACCGATCGCCGCCGCCGGCTTCTTCGCCGACTGCGAGGTGTTCCTGGTGCGCACCGGCGACACCGTGCAGGACTGGACCTATGCGTTGCCGCAGCGGCGCCTGCGCGGGCGCGACGATCTCGCCCTGCTGGAGGGCGTGCCGCTGCTGCCGCATCGCTGCGGCGCGATCCAGCAGCCGCAGCTGGACGTGCGCGAGGACGGCACGGTCGCGTTCGTCTACCGCGACGGGGCCGGCCAGCGCGCCTGCGTGCTGCCGCAGCTGCGGGCGGAAACGCTGCTGGGCGAGCAGTTCGTCGCGCTGGAGCAGGGCATGCTGATCGGCGTGCACCTGCACGACCGCCGCCGCTACTTCGTGGTCCGCTTCGCCGATGCCGCGTGCATCGCCACGCTGGAGGCGCCCGCGGACCTGCTGCTGCACGTCCGCGAGCAACCGGGCCACCTGCTGCTGCACAGCGCGGACGGCCGCCTGCTGGACATCGACCTTCGCCTGTCGCTGCCGCATGCGCTGTCGTTGCACTGACCCTGCCGCAGGGAATGCCACGCCGCGGCCGCCGCGCCGCGCTGGTCACGCTGTGCGACTGTCAAACAGCTGAACCGGCGCGCGCCGCCGCCGCCCGCGTGCGCGAGGATCTTGGAAAAAGCCGCGAAGGTCTGCCTACAATCGGGGCGACCCCCTTTCGAGCCGCCGCCCGCCGATGACGCCCGCGCCCTTCCTGATCCTCGAAACCGGCGAGCCGGTGGCGACGATGCGGCGTTACGGACGCTTTCCGCACTGGATCCGCGTCGCCGCCGGCCTGGCCGAGCGCGACACGGTGGTCGCCAACGTCGCCGGCGGCGCCGCGCTGCCGACGCGCGCGGGCTTCGCCGGGATCATCGTCACCGGCTCGGCCGCCTTCGTCACCGACCGCGCCGACTGGAGCGAACGCTCCGCCGACTGGCTGCGCGAGGCGGCGCACGCGGGCACGCCGCTGCTGGGCATCTGCTACGGCCACCAGTTGCTGGCGCACGCGCTGGGCGGGGAAGTGGCCTACAACCCGGCCGGGCGCGAATCGGGCACGGTGCATATCGACCTGCATCCGCCGGCGTTCGACGATCCACTGTTCGCCGGCCTGCCCGAGCGCTTTCCGGCGCATGCCACCCACTTGCAGACGGTGCTGCGCGCGCCGGACGGCGCCACCGTGCTGGCGCGCTCGGCGCAGGACCAGTGCCACGCGTTCCGCTGGGGCAAGGCGGCCTGGGGCGTGCAGTTCCACCCCGAATTCGCCACCCACCACATGCGCGGCTACGTGCACGCCCGCGCCGACTGTCTACGCAGCGCCGGCCGCTGCGCCCGTACCATCGCCCGCGAGGTCAGCGCCGCGCCGCTGGCGCGCAAGCTGCTGCGGCGCTTCGTTCAGCACGCGCGCGGCCAGCAACCCGCTGGCGGACCGGCAAAACCGCGATAATCTGTGCAGTCGCCGCGTCGACGGCGTCCCCCACTTCGGATTGGCAATGATCGAGATTCGCAAGCTGCCGGCTTCGGCCGGCGCGGAATGGCTGTTGGGCGGGATATCGCTGCTGCGGCGGGCGCCGTGGGCGCTGGGGCGGCTGGGTCTGCTGTGGGGCCTGGCGACCCTGATCGCCATGTTCCTGGGCGCGCTCCATCCCACCCTGGGCATGCTGGCGCAACTGCTGATGGCCCTGGCCGGGCCGTTGCTGTTCGGCGGCCTGGTGTGGGCGGCGCGCGAGGTCGACCAGGGCCGCAGCGCGGAGCCGGCGCACCTGCTGCAGGGCCTGCACGGCAGCCGCGCGCCGAACCTGCTGGTGGCGCTGCTGCCGCAGGCGGTGGTCGGGGTGACGCTCGCGCTTCTGGCGGTCGCGGTGATCGGGACGGACGGGATGGCGCAGCTGAACGACGTCATGAACCAACTCAACGCACTCAGCCAGTCCGCAACGCGGCCGGATCCGACGCAGGTGGAGGAACTGGTCGCGACCCTGCCGGCGCTGCGCATCCTGGCCTGGCTGCTGCTGGTGGCGGTCGGCGTCGTGGCGGTGTCGCTGACCCTGTTCCTGTTCGCCCCGCAGGTGATGTTCGACGGCCGCAACGGCGTCGCCGCGATCGGCCACGGCCTGCGCGCCTGCCTGCACAACCTGCCGGCGATGCTGGTGTTCTTCGTCCTCGCCTTCCTCGCCATGTTCGCGTTCTATTTCGCGCTGACCCTGGTGTTGCTGGTGCTGCAGCCCATGGTCGGCACCGTGATGTCCGCGCTGATCATGCAGGTCCTGCTGATGGCGGTCCTGCCGACGGCGATCGCCGGCATCGTGTACGTGGCCTGGAAGCAGATGTTCGTGCATGCCGACGATGCCGCGTCGGCGGTGCCGGCGCCGCCGTCCAACGTCTTTGTGGCTTGAGGGCTGGGAGTCGGGATTGGGGAATCGGGAATCGTAAGAGCAACGGCCACAGCCACAGCCACAGCAAAAACGGCCCTTCGGGGCCGTTTTTTTGTGCAGGCGAGCGCCGGAACGTGGCCCGGCTCGGGATGGGTGCGGCGCAAGGAACCGTTCTTACGAATCCCTAATCCCGAATCTCCACTCCCGGCTTCTTGGTCACCGCCGCTGCCGCGATGATGCCCAGCTCGTAAAGCAGACACATCGGGATCGCCAGCATCAGCTGCGAGACCACGTCCGGCGGGGTCAGCACCGCCGCCAGCACGAAGATGCCGACCACCGCGTAGCCGCGGCCTTCGCGCAGTTGCTGCGGGGTGACCCAGCCGAGCAGGGCCAGGATCACCAGCGCCACCGGCAGTTCGAAGCTGGCGCCGAAGGCGAAGAAGATCGCCAGCACGAAATCCAGGTAGGCGCCGGCGTCGGGGGTGAGCTGGATGATGTCCGGCTTGAACGTGGTCAGGAAGTGGAACACCGCCGGCAACACCAGGAAATAGGCGAAGGCGCAGCCCACGTAGAACAGCAGCACCGCCGAGGCCAGCAGCGGCAGCGCCAGGCGCTTCTCGCGCTGGTACAGGCCCGGCGCGACGAAGGCCCAGGCCTGGTACAGCAGCCACGGCGCGGCGATGAACACGCCGACGAAGAAGGTCAGCTTCAGCGGGGCGAACACCGCCCCGGCCGGATGCGTGGCGATCACGCTCTGGCCGATCGGCAGCTGCGCCAGCATCGGCTCCGCCAGCCAGGTGTAGATCTGCTTGGAGAACGGCAACAGCGCCAGCACCACCACGCCCAGGCCGGTCAGCGCGCGGACCAGGCGCGCGCGCAATTCGACCAGGTGTTCGATCAGGCTGCTTTCGGCTTCCGGGTTCATCGCGGCGCCTCGGCATCGCCACCGGAGGGCGTGGCGCCAGGCGCCGGCGGTGTCGCCGCAGGCGCGGCGGCGTGGGATGCGGGCGGCTGCGGGTCAGGCAGGTGCGGATGCGACGTGGTCGGCGGCAGCGCCTGTGCCGGGGCGATCGGCGCGTCGCCGTGGGGCGCGCCGGTCGTGGACAGCGGATCCGGCGTCTGCGCGACCGGCGCCGGCTCGGCGGGTGTGGTCTGGTCCGGCGGTTGCGGCGCGGTCGGGTCGATCTCGCGGCGCAGCGCCTCGGTTTCGCGCTGCAGCTGCTGGCCGCTGTCGCGCAACTGCGTTTCGGCCTGGCGCAGCGAGGCCTGCACGTCCTGCAGGCTGCGCTTGAGTTCCTCGGCTTCCAGTTCGCGCTCCAGCTCCTGCTTCACCGAATCCCATTGCGCGCGCGCGCGGCGCACCCACAGGCCGGCGAAGCGCGCCGCCTTGGGCAGCCGTTCCGGGCCGAGCACCACCAGCGCCACCACGGCGATCAGCAGCAGTTCGCTGAATCCGATATCGAACACGCCGACGGCTTCCTGGGTCAGCGGGCGTCGCGGTCGCGTTCGGACTGGGTCTCGCGGGACGGCTCGCCGTTGCGCGAGCCATCGCTCAACTGGCCGGCGGGCTTGTCGTCGTCGCGCATGCCCTTCTTGAATTCCTTGACCGCACTGCCCAGATCCTTGGCGCCGCTGGTCAGCCGCTTGGTGCCGAACACCAGCAGCACGATCACCAGCACGACCAGCCAGTGCCAGATGCTAAAACTGCCCATGATCCGCTCGCAGAGAAGTCGTAAGGAACACGGAGGATAACGCACCGCGCCGCGGCGCGTGACCGCGCGCGTTCAGCGCGATGCGCCGCGTTGGCCTGGCGTCAGCGAGTGCCGTCCAGCGACTCGGTGCGGATCTCGCCTTCGGACACCGGCTGGAAGCCCTGCTGCGGCGTCTGCGGCGCGGGCTGCAACGGCGCGGTGCTGGCCCCGCCGGCGGCGTCGACCGCCGGCTCGGCGACCGGCGCCGGCGTGGCTTGCGCCGGTGGCGGCGCCACGCTGGCGGTGTGCGGGGCGGCGGCGCCGTCGGTGCCACGGTTCTGCCGTGCCGCGTAGGTGGCTTCCTCCAGCTTGTCGCGGAACGCGACCACGTCGTTGGACGGCAGGCTGGTCGTACGGCCCTCGAAGATCATGCGCGGGGTGGTGTTGCTGCCGTACACGTTGAGGTCGGCGGCATCGTCGATCTGCAGCGCGGCGCCGTCCAGGGCGACGCCGGCGAACAGGCCGCGGGCGCGCGACCACGACCAGATCTCGGCCTTGAGCTGGCCGTCGGTGGCGGCGGCGGCGTTGCGCCCGACCGGGCCGGCGGCGACGCCGGCATCGGCGCCGAGGGTGAACTTGCCGTTGACGATGTTGTCCAGGCTGCGGTCGTTGCGGAACACCAGCACCACGTCGGAGGACTGCACGCCGACCTGGAAGCCGATGCTGCCGCCGGTCAGCTTGACGAACACCGGGTTGGACCAGGTGCCGTCGGGGCGCTTGACCGACATCAGGCCGTGGCCGCGACGCCCGCCGATCACCAGGCCGGCCTTGAGCGTGTCGGGGATCACCACGATGGCGCGGCCCTCGTCGAGCAGCTTGTCGGGGATGGACTGTTCGGGGATCTTCTGGATGTCGGTCAGCACGCGCAGCGCGTTGCGGGCGCGCTCGTCCTCTTCCGGGCCGGCCACGGCGTGGCCGACGAACAGCGTGGTGCTCAACAACAGGGCGAGGCGCGGCAGGCGGGGCATGGCGGGCTTCCGAGATAGGTCCGCAGCAAGATACTGCAAGTCCTTGAAGTTAGTCACAGCGCAATGAATCGGCAATGAGTGCGCGCGGTCGTCGCGGGCGACGGTCGATCGTTGCGATAGACAGGATGGCGACGCGCCCGGCGTGCGCCTCTGCCACAATGCGCGCATGTCCGACGCACCCGAGACCGCCGTCCTGGTGGTGAATCTAGGCACGCCCGAGGCGCCGACCGCGCCTGCGGTCGCCCGCTACCTGGCCGAGTTCCTCGGCGACAAGCGCGTGGTCGCCATCCCCAGGCTGTTCTGGTGGCCGCTGTTGAACTGGGTGATCCTGCCGCGGCGCTCGCCGCGTTCGGCGGAGAAGTACGCGCTGGTGTGGCTGCCGGACGGCTCGCCGCTGGCGGTGTACACGCGGCGCCTGGCCGAGGGCATGCAGCGCGAACTGCCTGAACACCGCGTGGCCTGGGCGATGCGCTACGGCACGCCGGCGCTGGCGCCGGCGCTGGACGCGCTGCGCGACGGCGGCGTGCGCAAGATCGTGGTGCTGCCGCTGTATCCGCAGTATTCGACCACCACCACCGCCTCGATCGAGGACGTGGTGCAGGCCTGGCAGGCGCGCAACCCGCAGCTGCCGGTGCGCCTGATCGAGGACTATCCGACCGACCCGGCCTGGGTCGCCGCGGTGGCCGACAGCGTGCGCGCGCACTGGGCGCAGCATGGCCGCGGCGAGCGCCTGTTCTTCTCCTTCCATGGCCTGCCGCAGCGCGTGGCCAACAACGGCGATCCCTACCCGCAGCGCTGCGAGGCCAGCGCGCATGCGATCGCCGCGGCGCTGGGGCTGGACGCCGGCGACTGGCAGTTGGGCTACCAGTCGCGCTTCGGCGCCGAACGCTGGCTGCAGCCGTATGCCGAGCCGAGCCTGTGGCAATTGGCCGAGCAGGGCATCAAGCGCGTCGACGTGATCTGCCCGGGCTTCGCCACCGACTGCCTGGAGACGCTGGAGGAGGTGGCGATGGGCTTCGTCGAGACCTGCGCCGCGCGCGGCATGCAGGTGCGCTACATCCCCTGCCTCAACGACGCCCCGGCGCACGCGCGCGCGCTGGCGCAGCTGGCCGCACGCGCCGCATGACGCTGCGCGCGTTCGCCTGCCCGTCGCGGGTGGGCAGGCTGGCCGGGCTGCGTGGCGGCGATCCGCAGGGCCCGAAGGTGCTGGCCGTGCACGGCTGGCTGGACAACGCCGCCAGCTTCGTGCCGCTGAGCGCGCAGTTGCCGCGGCTGGACCTGGTGTTGCTGGACCTGCCCGGCCACGGCCACAGCGATCCCCTGCCGGCCGGGGCCGAGTACCTGCTGACCGGGGCGCTGCACCCGCTGCTGGACGCGGCCGACGCGCTGGGCTGGGAGCGCTTCGCGGTGATCGGCCATTCGATGGGCGCGGCGATCGCCAGCATCCTGGCCGCGGCGGCGCCGCAGCGGGTGGAGAAGCTGGTCGCGATCGAGATGCTGGGCGGCCTGTCCGAGTCCGTGGAGGGCACGCTGGAGCGCCTGCGCGACAGTGTCGCGGCGACCCGCCGTGGCGGGACCACGCCGCTGCGCGTGTTTCCGGACCTGGCCGCGCCGGTGCGCGCGCGGATGCTGTCCAACCAGCTCAGCGAGGCGGCGGCGCGGCTGCTGGTCGAGCGCGGGGTCGAGGCGGTGGAGGGCGGCTACGTCTGGCGCAGCGATCGGCGCCTGACCCTGCCCACCGCGATGCGGCCGAGCGAGGCGCAGATCCAGGCGCTGCTGGCCGGCATCGAGTGCCCGACGCGGGTGATCTACGCCGATCCGGCGCAGCCGTATTTCCCCGAGCCCCTGCGCAGCGAACGCGCGGCGCGGCTGCGCAACGGCCGCGTGCACACGTTGCCGGGCACCCACCACCTGCACATGGAGCAGCCGGCCGCGTTGGCGGCGCTGTTGCGCGACTTCTTCTGAAGGCCAGCCGCGCTGGGGCGCGCTTTCGCGTCGGACGCTGCGGCGGCCGCCCATGGCCGCGACGCCGCCATCGCGGAGGCGTCGCGCTCCTCGGCGAGCGGCGGGTCGCTGTGCCCGGCCCGGTCTCCGCGAACTTCCGGCATGCCGCCCAACCGCGCGTGCAGCTCGTCGCACGCGCGATCGGCGCGGCGCCCGGGCTGCGGCAGCGCACCCACGCGCACCGCCAGACCAGGCGTCGCCGACGCGTGCCGGCGCCGACCGCCCAGACTCGCTCGGCCGGGCTGTCCGGGGTCGCGCACGTCCGTTAGACCGGTCGGCGCCGGTGCTGGCTGAACGCGGCCCCTGCACATGCCATGTGACGCTTGTGTGTAGACAGAATTTCGCTAAAGTTGCCGCCACGCCTGCCGACAACAGGCATAGACGCGATACGTCTTGCGTTCGCGGCCCGATCCCGGCGTCCTGACATGCCGGCGTAAGGCGGCTCGGATGGTATCGGTTCGCTGGCGCCGGAGGTCGCGCCAGGTGTGAGGCGGGCGGGGAGAGGGGGCCTGCCGGGCGCTGCGCATGGAGTTCTTCTTCCGCAGCGCTGAGGCGAAACCCAGCGCCGTCGTCGTCCACCGCATCGCCGCGCCAGCAGGCGCCCAGGGCGAGCCTTCCATCGACTGATGTACGCCGCCAGCCCTGCCCAGGGCGGATTCGCGCGCCTAGCGCAGCAAGTGCCGCATCTGCGCCTTCAGGCGCCGTCCGTGCGCGTGGAAGTAATCGCGCTCGGCGCGCCAGGCGGGGAACCGCGTCTCCACTTCGTGCCAGAACGCGGGCGAGTGGTTGGCCTGGATGAGATGGCACAGTTCGTGGACCAGCACGTACTCGAACGCCGACGGCCGGCCCAGCACCAGCGCCAGGTCCAGCGCCATCGCGCCGTCGGGCGCCAACGAGCCCCACTGCGAGGACATGACCTTGAGGCGGATCCGTGCCGGCGCGCGCGGCAGCGACGGCAGGTACCTGGGCAGCCAGCGGCCGACATCGGCGCGTGCCTGCGCTTCGTAGAACTCGCGCACGGCGCGCGCGATCGCCGCATCGCCGGCGCGCGCCGGCAGTTGCAGCTGCGCACCGTCGGCATCGACCTGCAGTTGCGCATAGCGGCCTTCGCTCCAGCGCAGCGGCAGGCGCTCGCCGCGCAGCGGCAGCCAGCCGGGCACGCCGCGCTGCAGATCCGGGGCGCTGTCGTCTTCCTGGTAGCGCGCCAACTGCTCGCCGAGCCAGTGCCGGTGTTCGAGCAGGAACCGTTCGCCGGCCACCAGGCTGGCGCGCAGCGGCAGGGTCAGGCGCGCGCCGCGCTCGTCCACGCTGAGCTTGATCCGCCGTGCGCGCGGGTCGCGCACGCGCAACACCTCGATCTCGCGCTCGTCCAACCGCAGGCGGACGAGGTCGCGTTCGACCGCCGCGGCGGGCGGCGCGATCAGGCGACGGAGGAAATCGGGCATGCGCACAGCATACCGCCGATGCGCGCGTGCACGGTGACAGTGCGCACAGTGTGCGCTGCACGCTTCAGCCGGTTCCGGTCGCAGTCGCCGCCGGACGACGCGATGTGGATCGGACCGCACGCGCCGCGCCCCTGTAGGAGCGGCTTCAGCCGCGACGAGCGAAGCCAGAAAGACGGCCCTTCCGGCCTTCTGTCGGGGCTAAAGCCCCTCCTACAGTGCACCCATCCGGCGCGCCGCTGCGTTCCGTAGGAGCGGCTTCAGCCGCGACAGACCGCGGCAAAGGCTCAACTATCCGCCTTGCTCAACTTCAACGCCTCTTCCAGCAGCAGGAACAGGCGCCGCACCTCGGCGCTCATCAGCGCGAAGCGCGCGTCCAGTTCGGCGCGCACGCCGTCCTGGTCGGCGTTCTCCAACTGGTCCAGGGCGCCGTCGAGGAACTTCAGCTTGCGGATCACCAGGTCGTCGCCGAGCACGAAGGACACGTGGTCGTCCAGGATCAGCGCCAGCTTGGTGACCTGCTTGCCGGCTTCCAGGTGCTTGTCGATCTCGTCGCAGCGCAGTTCCTGGTGCTGGCACTTGACCACCGCGCCGCCTTCGATCGGATCCTTCATCTCGCATTCCTCGCCCAGGCTCAGGCCTTCGGGCAGGGGTTCGCCGGCGATCCAGCCGGTCAGGATCGAGCGCGGCGCCACTTCCGCGTTCAGCGGCAGCGCCGGGAAGCTGCCCAGCACGCCGCGGATCTCGGACATCACGTTCTCGCCGGTCTTGCGGCTGGAGGTGTCCACCGCGACGTAGCCATGCTGCAGGTCGAGCATCGCGTCGGTGCGCGAGGTCTTGACGAAGGCGCGCGGCAACAGCTCGTGGATCAGGTCGTCCTTGAGCCGCTTGCGCGCCTTGCCGCCGGGCCGGCGGCCTTCCTTCTCCTCGATCTCGGCGACCTTGCGCTCGAGCAGGTCGTTGACCACCGAGCCGGGCAGGATCTTGTCCTCGCCGCCGACGGTCAGCCACAGGAAGTCGGCGATGCGGTGCGACAGCACTTCATGCTCGTCGCGGCCGAACGGGGAGATGAAGCCGCGCGAGCTCATTTCCAGCGGGCCGACCGGCTTGAGTTGGACCTCCGGCAGGAGCTTGTCGATTTCGGCGAAGTCGAGGGTGGTGGGGAAGCGGAACAGGGTCAGGTTGCGAAAGAACATCGAGCATCCAGCAGAAGGAAACGGGAACGGCCCGGCGCGAGGCGCCGGAGGGGCGGCGGGCATTGTCGCATCGCGCCCGCCTGGATACCGCAACGTGCGGTTCAGCGGCGCGGGCCGGCCGCCGGCGTCCGGCTCAGGCGCGCTCGTCGTCGCCCGGCCAGGCCATGGGCGGCGCGGCGTCTGCGCCATCGAGCGCGCGGAAATCGAACAGCGCCGGGTCGGCCAGCTGCGCGGGGTGCACGTTGCCGATGGCGCGCGCGATCTGCTCGACGCGGCCGGGATGGTCGCGGTCCCACTGCTGCAGCATCTGTCCGACCTGGCGCCGCTGCAGGGTCTCCTGGCTGCCGCACAGCGTGCACGGGATCAGCGGGAAGCCGCGCGCCTGCGCGTAGTCGGCGATGTCGGCCTCGCGCACGTAGGCCAGTGGCCGGATCACCACGTGGCGGCCGTCGTCGCTGCGCAGCTTCGGCGCCATCGCCGCCAGCCTGGCGTGGAAGAACAGGTTCATGAAGAAGGTGGCGACGATGTCGTCGCGATGATGGCCCAGCGCGATCTTGGTAATGCCGTGCTCGGCCGCATAGCGGTACAGCGCGCCGCGCCGCAGCCGCGAGCACAGCGAACACAGGGTCTTGCCCTCGGGCACCACGCGGGTGACCACCGAGTAGGTGTCCTGCTCGATCACATGCCAGGCCACGCCGAGCTTGCGCAGGTAGTCGGGCAGCACCTGCGCGGGAAAGCCGGGTTGCTTCTGATCCAGGTTGACCGCGACCAGCTCGAACGGCACCGGCGCCTTGCGCTGCAGCTGCAACAGGATATCCAGCAAGGTGTAGCTGTCCTTGCCGCCGGACAGGCACACCATCACCTTGTCGCCGGCGGCGATCATGCCGAAGTCGGCGATCGCCTGGCCGACCTGCCGGCACAGCCGCTTGCCCAACGCGGACGCGTTGCGCGGCGCCGGATCGGCCAGGGGGTGCGGCAGGGGCAGGGGCGCGGAGGGCATCGGCGCGCATTGTAATCGGCGTGCCGTGGCGCCGCGCCGCCGCCATCGGGTCGGCGCGACGGCAAGGCGCGCGCTGCGCGGCCATGACCGGCAGCGCGGCGACCGCACGCGACGCGGCGCGCGCCGGATGGCGCAACGCAGCAAGCGTTTCGCCGGTTTGCTGGGTAAAGTCGGTCCGTCCCCGCCCGGCAAACCGCATCCGATGGCCCCGATGGCTTCCTTCCGCAGTGAAGCTTTTTTTAGCGCCGCTGCTGGTAGCGCTACCATAGCGTTGCACGCATCACGGTTCCGTGGCGGCATCGTCGGCCCGGCGCCATCCGGTAGCGGCGCGTGCGATGCGCCGCAGCGCATCGCGCAAGCCAACGCCATGCGCCACGGAGACGCCATCGATAGCGGCGCCGCGCCTTCTCCGCCCGCTTTCGTCCCACTCGCGTTCGCAGCGGCCGCCACGCCGGCCGCCATCGCCATGCCGGCCGGCTGGCGGCGCCGCACGCCGCGTTCCTCCCACTCCACAGGACTCCATCTCCCATGAGCAACTCCGTCTACATCGGCGCCAAGGAATACTTCCCGGGCATCGGCCGCATTCCGTTCGAAGGCAAGGCCTCGGACAACCCGCTGGCGTTCAAGGTCTACGACGCGAACAAGCGCATCGGCGACAAGACCATGGCCGAGCACCTGCGCTTCGCGGTGGCGTACTGGCACAGCTTCTGCGGCAACGGCGCCGATCCGTTCGGCCCGGGCACGCGCGCCTATCCGTGGGATGCCGGCAGCGACGCGCTGGGCCGCGCCGAGGCCAAGGCCGACGCGGCGTTCGAGTTCTTCACCAAGCTCGGCGTGCCGTACTACTGCTTCCACGATATCGACCTGGCGCCGGACGCCGACGACGTCGGCCAGTACGAGAAGAACCTGCAGCACATGGTCGGCATCGCCAAGCAGCGCCAGGCCGACACCGGCATCAAGCTGCTGTGGGGCACGGCCAACCTGTTCTCGCATCCGCGCTACATGAACGGCGCCTCGACCAACCCGGACTTCGACGTGGTCGCGCGCGCCGCGGTGCAGGTCAAGGCCGCGCTGGACGCGACGGTGGCGCTGGGCGGTGAGAACTACGTGTTCTGGGGCGGTCGGGAAGGTTATGCGAGCCTGCACAACACGCAGATGAAGCGCGAGCAGGACCACATGGCGCGCTTTCTGACCATCGCCCGCGACTACGGCCGCAGCATCGGCTTCAAGGGCAACTTCCTGATCGAGCCCAAGCCGATGGAGCCGATGAAGCACCAGTACGACTTCGACAGCGCCACGGTGATCGGCTTCCTGCGCCAGCATGGCCTGGACCAGGACTTCAAGCTCAACATCGAGGCCAACCACGCCACGCTGTCCGGGCACAGCTTCGAGCACGACCTGCAGGTGGCCAGCGATGCCGGGCTGCTGGGCAGCATCGACGCCAACCGCGGCAACCCGCAGAACGGCTGGGACACCGACCAGTTCCCGACCGACCTGTACGACACGGTGGGCGCGATGCTGGTGGTGCTGCGGCAGGGCGGGCTGGCGCCGGGCGGGCTGAACTTCGACGCCAAGGTGCGGCGCGAGTCGTCCGATCCGCAGGACCTGTTCCTGGCGCACATCGGCGGCATGGACGCGTTCGCGCGCGGCCTGGAAGTGGCCCATGCGCTGCTGACGGCCTCGCCGCTGGAGCAGTGGCGCGCCGAGCGCTACGCCAGCTTCGACAGCGGCGCCGGCGCGGCCTTCGCCAACGGCACCAGCACGCTGGCCGACCTGGCCAAGTACGCGGCGGGCAACGGCGAACCCCAGCAACGCAGCGGCCGCCAGGAAGCCTACGAGAACCTGATCAACCAGTACCTGATCCGCTGAGGCCGCGTCCGCCGGCCGCCGCCGCGTCAGCGCCGCTGGCGGCGCGCGGTGGCCGGCGCGGCGACCGAATCGCGCTTGACCAGTTGATGAGCGAGCACATGATCGATCTTCGCCCGAGCCGTACGTTCCTTGTTGCGGATGCTGCGCAGCAGGATGTCGATCGCCGCGTCGGCCATCGCCGCGATCGGCTGGCGCACGGTGGTCAGTTCCGGCCACACCGCGGTGGCGGCGGAAGTGTCGTCGAAGCCGACCACCGACAGGTCACGCGGCACGTCCAGGCCGCGCCGGTGCGCGACCGAGATCGCCGCGGCGGCCATGTCGTCGTTGCTGGCGATGATGGCGCTGGGCGGTTGCCGCCGCGACAGCAGCTTTTCGGCGGCCTCCAGGCCGGAACGATAGGTGTAGTCGCCCGGCTGCAGCAGGTGCCGGTCCAGGCGCAGCCCGGCCTCGGCCAGGGCCGCCTGGAAGCCTTCGAAGCGGCGCGCGCTGGCCGACAGGTTGGAGCGCCCGGCGATGTAGCCGATGCGGGTGTGGCCCTGCGCGATCAGGTAGGCGGTGATGTCCTTGCTGGCATTGAACTCGTCCACGCGCACGCAGGCCACCTGTTCGCTGAAACGGTCCGAGGCGATCGCCACCACCGGCACCTTGGCGCGCACCAGTTCGTGGATCGCGGCCTCCGATTCGCACAGCGGCGGCGGCAGGATCACCCCGGCCACGCTCTTGGCCAGCTTGCGCGCGGCCTTGCGTTCGGCCTCGGCGCCGAGGTCGTCCCAGTAATCCACCACCACCTGGATCGAGGTGCGCGAGGCGGCGCGCAGCACGCCGACCAGCAATTCGCCGAGATAGGCGCCGCTGGGATTGCTGTAGATCAGCGCGACCCGCGTGTTCTGCGCGGCGGCCAGCGCGCTGGCCGCCAGGTTCGGCGTGTAGCCGAGCGTCTCGACCGCGCGCATGACCTGCTCGCGGGTGGTGTCGCGCACGTTGCCCTGGCCGTTGATCACCCGCGACACGGTCATCGGCGAGACCTTGGCCAGCGCGGCCACCTCGTCGATGGTCACGGCAAGGCTCTTGCGGCGCACCGATTTCCTGACCTTCTCCAAGATGGACCTCTTCGCTGGCGTGCGGGCGTGGGTGTCGACCGGGGAGGTTCTGCGCAAGCCGCGTGCGCGACGGTGCCGCGGCACGGTGCGGATCCCGACACGAGTGACGCCTGCATGGTACCGGGAAGCCGGGTGGGCGGCGACCATCGCCGCGCGCCGGCCGCAGCGCCGAGGCCGCGCGCATGAGCGCCCATGCCGTGTCGCGCGCGCCACGACGCCGGCGTCCGCTGCGTGGCGGCTGGCTGGGGAGCGCCTGCCTGTGGCTGGCCCTGCTGCTGCCGGCCGTGGCGGCGCAGGCCGAGGACGGCTACGACCTATGGTTGCGCTACCAACCAATGGCGCCGGCGCAGGCGGCGCCGTGGCGCGACGCGGCGACGCAACTGGTGGCCGCCGCCGACACGCCGATGCAGCGCGCCGCGCGCGAGGAGCTGCGCCGTGGCCTGGGCGGCCTGCTCGGCGCCGCGCCGCCGCTCGCGCCCACGGCGGACCGCGCCGGCGCGATCGTGCTCGGCACCCCGGCCACGCCGGCGATCGCGCGGCTGCGCCTGGACACGCGCGGCCTGGGCGAGGAGGGCTACCTGATCCGCAGCGTGCGCATCGACGGCCGTCCGGCCACCGTGTTGGTCGGCGGCGGCGAGCGCGGCGTGCTGTACGCGGCATTCCACTTGCTGCGCTTGCTGCAGACCGGGCAGGCGCCTGCCGGGTTGGCGCTGCGCGAGGTGCCGCGGGTGAAGCTGCGCGTGCTCGACCACTGGGACAACCTGGATGGCGTGGTCGAACGCGGCTATGCCGGCGCCTCGCTGTGGGACTGGCAGAAGCTGCCCGGCTACGTGGACCCGCGCTACACCGACTACGCGCGCGCCAATGCCTCCATCGGCCTCAACGGCGCGGTGTTGAACAACGTCAACGCCAAGGCCTGGAGCCTGACCCCGGACTATCTGGACAAGGCCGCGGCGCTGGCCGACGCGCTGCGGCCGTACGGCATCCGCGTGTACCTGAGCGCGCGCTTCAGCGCGCCGATCGAACTCGGCGGGCTGCCGACCGCCGATCCGCTGGACCCGGCGGTGCGCCGCTGGTGGCGCGACAAGGCCGATGCGATCTACGCGCGCATTCCCGATTTCGGCGGCTTCCTGGTCAAGGCCAATTCCGAAGGCCAGCCGGGCCCGCAGGACTACGGCCGCAGCCACGCCGACGGCGCCAACATGCTTGCCGAGGCGCTGGCGCCGCACGGCGGCGTGGTGATGTGGCGCGCCTTCGTCTATTCGCACACGCAGCCGGACGACCGCGCCAAGCAGGCGTACAGCGAGTTCGTGCCGCTGGACGGGACATTCCGCGACAACGTGGTGGTGCAGGTCAAGAACGGCGCCATCGACTTCCAGCCGCGCGAGCCGTTCCATCCCTTGTTCGGGGCGATGCCGAAGACCCCGCTGATGCTGGAATTCCAGATCACCAAGGAGTACCTCGGCTTCGCCACGCATCTGGTCTACCTGGGCACGCTGTACCAGGAGACCCTGCAATCGAACACGTACCGCGGCAAGCAGGCGACGGTGGCGCGGGTGGTGGAGGGCGCCGTGGATGGCCATGCGCTCAGCGGCATCGCCGGGGTCGCCAACATCGGCGCGGACCGCAACTGGTGCGGCTCGATCTTCGACCAGGCCAACTGGTACGCGTTCGGGCGGCTGGCCTGGGATCCGCAGGGCGATGCGCAGGCCATCGCCGAGGACTGGGTGCGGATGACCTTCGGCAACGATCCGGCCCTGGTCGCGCCAGTGGTCGGCATGATGATGGCCTCGCACCAGGCGGCGGTCGACTACATGACCCCGCTCGGCCTGCATCACCTGATGGGCCGCGGCCACCACTACGGCCCGGCGCCATGGGATGAGGGCAGCGAGCGCCCGGATTGGGATCCGGTCTACTACCACCGCGCCGACCGCACCGGCATCGGCTTCGACCGCAGCGCGACCGGCAGCAACGCGGTGGCGCAGTACGCGCCGCCGCTGGCGCGCCGCTTCGGCGATGTGCGCACGGTGCCGGAGGACTACCTGCTGTGGTTCCACCATGTGCCGTGGGAGCACCGCATGGCCTCGGGCCGGCCGCTGTGGGACGAACTGCTCGGCCGCTACGACCGCGGCGTGGCCGAGGTGGCGCGGATGCGCGCGACCTGGGCCGGGCTGGCGCCGTACGTGGATGCGCCGCGCTACCGCCAGGTCGCCGACTTCCTGGCGATCCAGCAGCGCGAGGCGCAGTGGTGGCGCGATGCCAGCATCGCCTACTGGCAACACGTGTCCGGCCGCGCGCTGCCGCCGGGCATCGCGGCGCCGCCGCATCCGCTGGCCTATTACCAGTCGCTGGCGTTTCCGTACGCACCGGGGAATCCGAAATGACGTCGCATCGTGTTGTCGTCCACGTCACGCGCAGCCTGCTGCTGGCGGCGCTGTGCGCGCCCGCGTTCGCCCACGCCGACCAGGCGCAACCGCCGCTGCTGCACGCGCTGTTCCAGGACCACGCAGTGCTGCAACGCGATGCGCCGATCCGCGTGTGGGGACAAGCCGCGGCCGGCGAGACGGTGACCGTGCAGCTGGCGCAGCAGCGCGTGCAGGCGCGCGCCGACCGCCAGGGACGCTGGCAGGCGCAGCTGCCGGCATTGCCGGCCGGCGGGCCGTACACCCTAGAGGCCAGCACCGCGCACGGCCGCACGCAGCGTGCCGAGGACGTGCTGCTCGGCGACGTGTGGCTGTGTTCGGGCCAGTCGAACATGGAGCTGCCGGTGCGGCGCACGCTGGACACGCGCAGCGAGATCGCCGATGCGCGGCAACCGGCGATCCGCATGTTCAAGGTCCCGGCGCAGTCCAGCCCGGCCCCGCAGGCGCAGTTCGGCGGCCCCGCCGCGTGGCGGCCGACCACGCCCGACACGGTCGGCGACTTTTCCGCGGCCTGCTATTACTTCGCCCGCGAGCTGCGCAAGCGCGTGGACGTGCCGATGGGCTTGATCGACGCGTCCTGGGGCGGCTCGCAGATGCAGGCGTGGATCGGCGACGCGGCCCTGCGCAAGGTACCCGGCAACGCGCCGGCGCTGGACGTGCTGGCGCGTTACGCCACCGATCCGCAGCAGGCCGCGCCGCGCTGGGGCCGGTTGTGGGAGACGTGGTGGCGCGCGCACGGTGCTGGCGCGCCTTGGCAGCCGGACGACGCCAGCGACGGCTGGCAGGCGGTGCCGGCGCTGGACGCGTGGGACGACTGGGGCGTGCCGCAGTTGGTCAATTTCAATGGCATGGTGTGGTACCGCGGCACGGTCACACTGAGCGCCGCGCAGGCGCAGCAGTCGGCGACGTTGGCGCTGGGGCCGGTGGACGAACTCGACCAGACCTGGGTCAACGGCCAGGCGGTGGGCAGCAGCTACGGGGCCGACCAACCGCGCAGCTACGTGCTGCCGCGCGGCGCGCTGCATGCGGGCAAGAACACCGTGGTGGTCAACGTGTACAACAGCTATCGCCGTGGCGGTCTGCTCGGCGGGCCGTACGTGCAGCACCTGCAGTTGGGCGACGGCACGCGAGTGGCGCTGAGTGGCTGGCAGTACCGTATCGCGCCGCGGGAACTGGGCACGCCGCCGCGCGCGCCGTGGTCGTCCGCGGCGGGCCTGACCACGCTGTACAACGGCATGATCGCGCCGCTGGGCCGGGTCGGCCTGCGCGGGGTGCTGTGGTACCAGGGCGAATCCAACACAGGCGATGCGGCGGGCTATCCGGCGCTGCTCGATGCCTGGCAGCGCGACTGGCGGCAGCGCTTCGGCGCGCGGCTGCCGCTGCTGCTGGTGCAACTGGCCAACTTCGGCGCGCCGCCCACCGCGCCCGGCGACAGCGGTTGGGCGCAGCTGCGCGAGGCGCAACGGCGCTTCGTCGCCGCCGACCCGCACGCCGCGCTGGCGGTGGCGATCGACATCGGCGACCGCTACGACATCCATCCGGCCAACAAGCAGGAGCTCGGCCGCCGCCTGGCGCGCGCCGCGCGCCATGTGGTCTACGGCGAGGCGTTGCCGCCTTCCGGGCCGGTGCCGCGCGCGCTGCGCCGCGATGGCGCGGCGCTGGTGGTCGACTTCGACGACGTCGATGGCGCATTGCAGACCTACAGCGCCACCGCGCCGATCGGTTTCGAACTGTGCGGTGCCGCCCCCGGCAGTTGCCGCTACGCGCAGGCGGACCTGCAGCAGCGCAGCGTGCGCCTGCCGATCCCGGCGGGCGTCGCGCCGACCCGCGTGCGCTACTGCTGGGCCGACAGCCCGGTGTGCACCCTGTTCGACCGCGCCGGATTGCCGGCCGGTCCGTTCGAACTGTCCCTCCCGTCCACGGCCGCAGCGGCCGCGGCGTCTTCCCCGTGAGCGATCCGCGATGACCCAGACTTCCGACAATGCCACTTCCGCCCAAGGCTCGGCCCGCGATCGCGAGATCGTCGAGGCGCGGGTCATCGTCACCTGCCCGGGGCGCAACTTCGTCACCCTCAAGATCGTCACCCGCTCCGGGGTGTACGGCCTGGGCGATGCCACCCTCAACGGCCGCGAACTGGCGGTGGCGTCCTACCTGCAGGACCACGTGGTGCCGAACCTGATCGGCCGCGACGCCGGCCGCATCGAGGACATCTGGCAGTTCTTCTACCGCGGCGCGTACTGGCGGCGCGGGCCGGTGACGATGACCGCGATCGCCGCGGTGGACGTGGCGCTGTGGGACATCCTCGGTAAGATGGCCGGCATGCCGCTGTACCAGTTGCTGGGCGGGCGCTCGCGCGAGGGCGCGCTGGTCTACGGCCACGCCAACGGCCGCGACATCGCCGAGACCAGCGAGGAAGTCGCGCGCTTCCGCGAACTCGGCTTCATCGCCATCCGTGCGCAGTGCGGCGTGCCCGGGATCAAGAAGACCTATGGCATCTCCAGCGGCGGCAAGCCCTACGAACCGGCCGAGAGCGAGCTGCCGACCGAGACCGTGTGGTCCACGCCGCGCTATCTCGGCGTGGTGCCCAAGCTGTTCGAACGGTTGCGTGCCGACCACGGCGACGAAATCGAACTGCTGCACGACGCGCATCACCGCCTGACCCCGATCGAAGCGGCGCGGCTGGCGCGCGACCTGGAGCCGTACCGGCTGTTCTGGCTCGAGGACGCCACCCCGGCGGAGAACCAGCGCGCGTTCGAGATCATCCGCCAGCACTCGGTAACGCCGCTGGCGGTGGGCGAGGTGTTCAATTCGATCTGGGACTGCAAGCACCTGATCGAGCAGCAGCTGATCGACTACATCCGCACCACCATCGTCCACGCCGGCGGCATCACACACGTACGCCGGCTGGCCGACTTCGCCGCGCTGCACCAGGTGCGCACCGGCTTCCATGGCGCCACCGACCTGTCGCCGGTGTGCATGGGCGCGGCGCTGCACTTCGACACCTGGGTGCCGAACTTCGGCATCCAGGAATACATGTTCCATTCCGACGAAGCCAACGAAGTGTTTCCGCACGACTACGCGTTCCACGCCGGCCGCCTGCATTGCGGCGAGGCGCCCGGGCATGGCGTGGACATCGACGAAGCGCTGGCCAAGCGCTATCCATACGCGCCCAAGCAACTGCCGATCGCGCGCCTGGAAGACGGCGGGATGTGGGATTGGTGAGGCGCATGCGCTGGGGACGCGCATGGCTGTGGGCGCTGCTGGGCGTGGCGACGCTGCAAGCCGCGTCGGCGCAGCGCGCGCCGGTGCCGGCGCCCGCGGTGGACACGGTCGCCTTCGATTGGTTCGTGTATCGCGGCGACGATGCGGTGTTCGCCACGCCGCTGCCGGCGGGCCACTACCGCAATCCGGTGCTGGCCGGCTTCTATCCCGACCCGAGCGTCACCCGCGCCGGCGATCGCTACTACCTGGTCAATTCCACCTTCGCCTACTTCCCGGCGCTGCCGGTGTTCGAGAGCCGCGACCTGGTGCACTGGCGGCAGGTCGGCAACGTGGTCGAGCGTGCCGAGCAGCTGAACTACGACGGCCTGAAGGTGTCGCGCGGCATGTTCGCCGCCAGCATCGCGCACCATCAGGGCCGCTTCTACGTGGTCGGCACCGCGGTGGACAGCGGCGGCAACTTCATCGCGACGGCGGACGATCCGGCCGGGCCATGGTCGCCGCTGCACTGGCTGCCGGACATCGACGGCATCGACCCGTCGCTGTTCTTCGACGACGACGGCACCACCTACCTGCTCAACAACGGTCCGCCGGATGGCGCGCCGCTGTACGAGGGCCATCGCGCGATCTGGATGCAGCGCTTCGATCTGGCGCGGCTGCAGCCGGTCGGCCCGCGCAAGGTGCTGGTCAACGGCGGCGTGGACCTGGCCAGCAAGCCGATCTGGATCGAAGGCCCGCACCTGTACAAGCGCGACGGCTGGTACGTGCTGTCCTGCGCGGAAGGCGGCACCGGCCCGCAGCATTCGCAGGTGGCATTGCGCAGTCGCACGCCGTGGGGGCCGTACCTGCCGGCGCCGCACAATCCGATCCTGACCCAGCGCGACCTGCCCGCCAAGCGCGCCGACCCGATCAGCAACGCCGGCCATGCCGATCTGGTCGAAGGCCCGGATGGGCAATGGTGGGCGCTGTTCCTGGCCAGCCGCCCGTACGCGCAGGAGCGCTACAACACCGGCCGCGAAACCTTCCTGTTGCCGGTGACCTGGCACGATGGCTGGCCTTCGATCCTGCCGGCGGGCCAGCCGATCCCCTACGTCGCGCCGGGTCCGGCCGGACTGCGCGCCGACGCCGAAACCGCGCCGCTGAGCGGCAACTTCACCTGGCGCGACGACTTCGACGCGGCCCACCGCGATCGTCGCTGGCTGCTGCTGCGCACGCCCAGGCGCGAGTGGCTGGACCTGCGCGCGCGCCCGGGGTGGATGACGCTGCACCCCGATACGCAGGGCCTCGACGGCAGCGGCAATCCGGCGTTCCTGGCGTACCGGCAACAGCACCTGCGCTTCGACGCCAGCACCGCCGTGCAGATCCCCGCGCAGCCGGGCCTGGTCGCCGGCCTGGCCGCCTTCCAGAACGCCGATGCCTGGTACGTGCTCGGCGTGCGCCGCCGCGGCGCGCGCGCCGAAGTGTTCCTCGACAAGCGCGACGGCGAGCGCACCACCACGGTCGCGCGCAGCCCGGTCGCTGCGACGGGCACGCTGCGCCTGAAGATCGCCGGCGACGGCGGCCGCTATGCCTTCGCCTTCGCCGCCGATGGCCAGGACTGGCGCTGGCTGCGCCGCGACGACGATGCGGCCATGCTCAGCACCGCCTTGGCTGGCGGCTTCACCGGCACCACCCTCGGGCCGTATGCCCGCCGCGAACCGGATCCATCCAGCAAGGAGTAGGCAATGCACATCGAGACCGCGCCGTACACGGGACGGCGCCACCGCGTCGCGACGCTGGCGTTGCTGCTGGCCATGGCGCCGTGCGCGGCGGTCGCCGCCGAGGCGCCGCCGCCGTACCTGGACACCCAGCGCAGTTTCGAACAGCGCGCGGCCGACCTGGTGTCGCGCATGACCCTGGAGGAAAAAGCCGCGCAGATGCAGAACGCCGCGCCGGCGATCCCGCGCCTGGGCGTGCCGGCCTACGACTGGTGGAACGAGGCGCTGCACGGCGTGGCCCGCGCCGGCGGCGCCACCGTATTCCCGCAGGCGATCGGCATGGCGGCCACCTTCGACGTGCCGCTGATGCAGGACGTCTCCACCGCGATCAGCGACGAGGCGCGCGCCAAGCACCACGAGGCCCTGCGCCGCGACCAGCACGCGCGCTACCAGGGCCTGACCTTCTGGTCGCCGAACATCAACATCTTCCGCGACCCGCGCTGGGGCCGTGGCCAGGAGACCTACGGCGAGGATCCGTTCCTCACCGCGCGCATGGGCGTGACCTTCGTGCAGGGCCTGCAGGGCGAGGGCGACGACGCGCCGAAGAACGCGCAGGGCGAGACCTACCGCAAGCTCGACGCCACCGCCAAGCACTTCGCCGTGCACAGCGGCCCGGAGGCCGACCGCCATCACTTCGACGCGCACCCGTCGCAGCGCGACCTGTACGAGACCTACCTGCCGGCGTTCGAGGCGCTGGTCAAGGAAGGGAAGGTGGACGCGGTGATGGGCGCCTACAACCGCGTGTACGGCGAATCGGCCAGCGCCAGCAAGTTCCTGCTGCGCGACGTGCTGCGCGACACCTGGGGCTTCGACGGCTACGTGGTCTCCGACTGCTGGGCGATCGTGGACATTTGGAAGAACCACAAGATCGTCGCCACGCGCGAGGAGGCCGCCGCGTTGGCGGTGAAGCACGGCACCGAACTGGAATGCGGCGAGGAATACTCCACGCTACCGACGGCGGTGCGCAAGGGATTGATCAGCGAGGCCAAAGTCGACAAGGCGCTGCAGAAGCTGATGGTCGCGCGCATGCGCCTGGGCATGTTCGACCCGCCGCAGCAGCTGCGTTGGGCGCGGATTCCGCTCTCGGCCAACCAATCGCCGGCGCACGACGCGCTGGCGCGGCGCACCGCGCGCGAATCGCTGGTGCTGCTGAAGAACGACGGCGTGCTGCCGCTGTCGCGCGCCAAGCTCAAGCGCATCGCGGTGATCGGCCCCACCGCCGACGACACCATGGCGCTGCTTGGCAACTACTACGGCACGCCGGCCGCGCCGGTCACCGTGTTGCAGGGCATCCGCGAGGCGGCGCCCGACGCCGAAGTGCTCTACGCACGCGGCGCCGACCTGGTCGAAGGCCGCGACGATCCCGCGGCCACGCCGTTGATCGAGCCGCAATACCTGCGCCCGTCGGCCGACTCGCCCGAGCGCGGCCTGCGCGGCGAGTACTTCCGCAATCGCGACCTGTCCGGCCCGCCGGCGCTGGTGCGCACCGATGCGCAGATCGGCTTCAAGTGGGACCGCGGCTCGCCCACCGACAACCTGCTCGCCCGCGGCGAAGCCGGTCCGGACCAGGCCATCCCGGCCGACAATTTCAGCATCCGCTGGAGCGGCAAGCTGGTGCCGCCGGCCACCGGCACCTACCATCTGGAAACCGCGGCCGACGACGGCGTGCGCCTGTATCTGGATGGCAAGCGCCTGATCGACCGCTGGAGCGCCAGCGACCGCCTGCATGCCGACGGCGTCGATGTGCGGCTGGAGGCCGGCCGCAGTTACGACCTGCGGCTGGAGTACTACGAAGGCGAGCGCGACGCGGGCATCCGCCTGGCCTGGCGCCAGCCCGGCGCCAAGCCGCCGCTGCAGGAGGCGCTGGATGCGGCGCGCAGCGCCGACGTGGTGGTGTTCGTCGGCGGCCTGACCGGCGACGTGGAAGGCGAGGAGATGAAGGTCAACTATCCCGGCTTCGCCGGCGGCGACCGCACCGACCTGCGCCTGCCCAAGCCGCAGCGCGACCTGCTCGAAGCCCTGCACGGCACCGGCAAGCCGGTGGTGGCGGTGCTGACCACCGGCTCGGCGCTGGCCATCGACTGGGCGCAGCAGCACGTGCCGGCGATCCTGCTGGCCTGGTATCCCGGCCAACGCGGCGGCAGCGCCGTGGCCGACGTGCTGTTCGGCGACGCCAACCCCGCCGGCCGCCTGCCGGTGACGTTCTACAAGGAAAGCGAGAAGCTTCCCGCGTTCGACGACTACGCCATGCGCGGCCGCACCTATCGCTACTTCGGCGGCACCCCGCTGTACCCGTTCGGGCACGGCCTGTCGTACACCCGGTTCGCCTATTCCGACCTGCGCCTGGACCGCAGCAAGCTCGCAGCCGACGGCAGCCTGCATGCCACGCTGAAGGTGAAGAACACCGGCCAGCGCGCAGGCGACGAAGTGGTGCAGCTGTACCTGCAACCCGTGGCGCCGCAACGCGAACGCGCCACCAAGGAACTGCGCGGCTTCCAGCGCATCGCCCTGCAACCCGGCGAAACCCGGGAAGTGAGTTTCGCCATTGCCCCGCAAACCGACCTGCGCATCTACGACGAAGCGCGCAAGGCCTACGTGGTGGACCCAGGCGACTACGAACTGCAGGTCGGCGCATCGAGCAGCGACGTGCGCGTGCGCCAGCGCTTCAGCGTGCAGCCGTCGGCCGCGGTGCCGCAGCGGTGATCGAGATCGGTGGCGCGCGCTGTCCAAGCGCGCGCCACCGAAGCGCGCGCATGGACGGACGAAATCGACCCCCACTTACGCTGCCATCATGCACCCGGCCCCCCGATTCCCTGTAGGAGCGGCTTCAGCCGCGACCGCCTTACCGACCATGCCGCACACCGAAATCGCCTTCCTGGATCGCCCGTGACCGACTCACGCCTCACCGCCGCCGCACTCCCCAACCTGCCCCCCACCATCGCGCGCCCGAGCTACGCCCTGGACCGCCTGCGCATCGGCATCGTCCACCTCGGCACCGGCGCCTTCCACCGCGCCCACCAGGCGGTCTACCTCGACGCCCTGCTTGCCGACGAACCAGAGTGGGCGATCAGTGCCGTCTCCCTGCACAGCCCGCAGGTGCGCGATGCCCTGCGGCCGCAGGACAGCCTCTACACCCTGGCCCTGCTCGACGAACCCCCGCAGCTACGGACCATCGGCGCCATCCGCGAAGTGCTGTGCGCGCAGGACGAACAGCCTGCCGTGCTCGCCCGCCTGGCCGACCCGGCAGTGCGCCTGGTCACCCTCACCGTCACCGAGAAGGGCTACTGCCTGGCGGGCGACCATCTCGACTTCGCCCATCCGGACATCGTCCACGACCTCGCCACCCCGCACGCCCCGCGCAGCGCCATCGGCTACCTGGTCGCCGGCCTGCGCGCGCGCCTGCGCCTGGGGCTGGCGCCGTACACGATGCTCAGTTGCGACAACCTGCCGGACAACGGCGGCAAGCTGCGCCGCGCCGTGCTGCAGTTCGCGCACGCCCTCGACCCGGCGCTGGCGGCTTGGATCGAAAACGAAGCCGCGTTCCCCTGCTCGATGGTCGACAGCATCACCCCGGCCAGCGACGACGCCCTGCGCGAGCGCGTCGCAGCGCAACTCGGTTGCCACGACGCCTGGCCGATCCAGCGCGAGCGCTACAGCCAGTGGGTGATCGAAGACCGCTTCTGCAACGGCCGCCCCGCCTTCGAGCGCGCCGGCGTCACCCTCAGCGACGACATCGCCGGCTTCGATCGCGCCAAGCTGCGCCTGCTCAATGGCCCACACTCCACGCTGGCCTACCTGGGGTCGCTGCTCGGCCTGGACACCGTCGTCGACGCGATGCGTCACCCGCAACTGGCCGCGTTCGTCGAAGCGCTGATGCGCGAGGACATCGCCCCCACCGTGCAGCCGATGCCCGGCTTCGACCCGCAGCACTACACCGGCGCCATCCTTGCCCGCTTCCGCAATCCCGCCATCGCCCACCGCCTGGCACAGATCGCCTGGGACGGCTCGCAGAAGCTGCCGGTGCGCCTGCTCGGCACCATCGCCGACGCCCTGGCCGCTGGCCGCCGCATCGATCGGCTGTGCCTGCCGATCGCGGCGTGGATGCAGTTCGTGCGGCGACAGGCGCGCGATGGCGTGACGCTGGTCGATCCCATGGCCGAGGCGCTGCACGGGATCGGGCGACGCGCGACCGGCGAGGCAGTTCATGACGTGGCGGCGTTCATCGCGCTGGAGGTGGTGTTCGCGCCGCTGTCGGGCGATGCGCGCTTCGTCCAAGCGCTGCGCAGCGCCTACGTCGCGCTGGGCGATGGCGGCGCGGCGGGCGTCGCGCGCGCGCTCTCGATGGTGTAGATATCGGTATTTCCGCGGAAGCCGGCCGCGTGGAAGCGGTCGCGCGACATCGCGAGCACCCGTTTAGAGTTCCGAGACCGCGACGGTGCCGAACGTGCCCGTCAACCGGCTGATCACGATGCCGAGATAGCGCAGGCCTTCGGTCGTATTCGCGCAGTAATACAGCCCGTTTTCTTCGCAGTACATGATCGCTTCCGGCATCTGGCCGGGATCGCCAGCGAGGCGGTACGCGATCCTGGCCGCGTTTGGATCGTCTGGCGCGGCGCCGGGCACCTGGCCGAGGGCGCGGCGGATCTGTTGCGTGTCGGCACAGGAGAACGTCAACTGATACTCATATCCCATAGGGATGTCCTGTCGGTCGATCTTCGCGCTCCGGCGCGATGGCGCACGGACGCGCAGGCACGCACGTCCCGATGCTTCCAGCTGCACTACTGGCCATCTTCGTAATGCTGATGCGCCTGGGCGGCACAGGAAAAGGTCTGGATGAAAGCGGGTTGCCGATGCTCCGGCTTGCTGGGCCGGAACAGGCCTTCGCCGACCGCCCACTCGTAGGTGCTGACACCGACTGGATACTCGGTGAGCGTCCCGCTGAGCCGGTTGGCGACGATCCAGGCCTGCGCCTGATCCTTGCTCCAGAACACGCCGGAAGGAAACGCGGCCTTCGGACCGCAGAACACCCAGACCGTGGATTGCGTCATGTCATTCGTCGAGAGTAAAGATGCGATGTTGCTTAGCGGCGCATGAAAAACCGCATATGGCCGGCGCAGCATAGCAACCGGAAATACAGCCTGCATCTAGCTCGGCTTCGATGCGGCGCCTTCGACCGCATCGCCCAGCCGCATCGGCGTGGCCCGCGTGCCAGCGTCAACAGATGGGGTGTGCGACACTCCTGCCTCGACCGAGGCGCTGCCATGTTCAAGAACCTGATCCCGAAGATCTTCTACGAACGCCTCCAGGACGGGCTCGACTTCTTCGTCGACGGCCTGGGTTTCGCGGTCCTGTACCAGGACACCACGATGGCCGTGGTCGCGCGCGACGGCGCCAAGGCCTATCTGGTCGAGAACCCCGAGTGGGCGGCGAAGGACCGTCCGGAGCTGAGCATCGAGACCGACGACGTCGATGCGATCTACAAGGAAATGTCCACACGCGTGCCGCACCTGCTGCATCCGAACTGCAACACCGTCGCGCTCAGGCCCTGGGGCTCGCGCGAATTCGCGATGCTGGACAAGACCACGGTGTGCGTGAATTTTCGCGAGTGGCCGGCTGAGGGGTGAGCCAGGGCGAGCGGCATCGCCCTGATCGCGTCCGTACGCGGTGCGTGCATCGCTGCTGTTCGGCACCCAGTTTTCGGGTTCGCCCGCTACCGTAGCGCGGGCGGCGTTGCGATCACCTTGATCTCGAACTGGAATCCGCACAGCGAGGTGGCGCCGACGGGGGTGACCGTCGGGTATGGGGTGCTGCTCCTTTTGGCGAAGCATCGCCGGCCGTGGCTCGCCAATCATCGACGCAGGATGGGGGTCGACATGGCGTCTCAAGGAGATACGCTCTTTTGCTCGCAAGCCTGCAAAGGGGCTGAACTCAACCGCTCTTTCCGCAGCTGTACGCTGTGCGGCGCAATCTGGAACGGTCAAGGCGGCGATACAAGCAAGAACTACTGCAAGTGTCTGGAAGACATGCATTGATTGCGCGACGCGTCAGCAGCGCTGTGTCGTCTGCGCCGAGGGACGCCGGGGGTGGCGCCGGGATGACGTTTCGATCGTGCTCCATCGCCTGAGCTAAGCCGCGCCGAAGGCATCGGCTTGAATTGTTAGACATGTGGCCGTATCACTGAAATTGATTGAGGCTCGGAAAGTAGGAAGCCGCCCCGTTTGTCGGCGAAGTGGACTAGCTGCAAACCTGCCGTGGTGCCTGGATAGATCCTTGACTCCCAAATTTTGGCGCTTCCTGCGGAGTTTGGAACGTGTACAAGAAAAAATGGAGACTGATCCAAATGCGTCGAGGGGTCCATGGCGAGGTTAACGGTTCTTTGTTTGCCAAGCCATACGAATCCCAAGAGACAGCCTGTAGCCTTAGCCTGCTTGGGCGTCTTGAGAGGATCGGGATGGAAGTGAGCTGAAGCCACCACGTCCTCACCAAAGATTGCGCCACGCTTAATGATTAGATTAGCTGACTCTGGGTCAGTGCAGTGAAAAACAAGTGCCTCTCCGTGGCTCGCAAAGCGCGCTTGTAGATCAGGTAATCCCATCGGTGTGCAATGGGCGCGCACCCAGCCATCACTAAGTGGCTCTTGGCGAGAAGTGAAGAATCCGGCGACTTTGCTCCACATGTCTAACTCCTGAATTAAGCCGCGCCGCGAAGCGGCGTCGGCTTGGACGAACTGTTAGGCAACAGCCCGCGTATCACTTGGCTGGCCCGCCCGCCACGCTGATCTTTGCTTTGTTGAGCTCTACCCAGCCACGGACACGCCAGTCGTAGCTCGGGCGCGTGCTCATCTCCCCGTATTTGCTCTTTGAGACCTCGACCTTACCAACACCGCCGCGGAACATAACCGGGACAAGCGCGGGTTCCGCGTCTGCGCCGGCCGTTTGGTCGCGGGCCTCCAGGAGAACAAAGAGGTCGCGTTCCGGAGCCACATTTCGGGCTACAAGCGTGCCTGTGCCCTTGAAGGTGTTGTATGCCTTCGAGTACTCAGTGGCGTCAGTGCGCTCCTCGGCAACGACGAAGTCGCGGAGATCGAACTCCGGCGCCGGCGCAGGAACAAGTGACGGGCCGCCGCTGTTGCAGCCGACCAGAAGGAACGCCGATGCCAGAATCGCTGCCGCAAGTCTCATAGATCTGTCCCCCTGTTGCCTAACACCTGAGTTAGGCCGAGCGCCGAAGCGGCTTCGGCTTGAATGAATTGTCAGACCTGCAGCCTTGCACTAATTCTGCTCCCAAGTCTTGCGAGTGCGCAGATACTTATCCTCGTTACCGAATCGCGCGAATATTTCGCTGAAGTGGGGAACATCGCGGCTGCCCGCCGCTTGCGCAAGGCACTGAAGCTCACGAAGCAAGTCTGTCCAGTAGCGAATTACCTGCAGTACATTGAGTTGGCGCAATGGTGAAATTGCCGCCGATGCCAAGCTTATGCGACTTGCCGTCTCAAGATCCGTTATCTCGTCGCCGGTCTCTGAGCTTTGAAGTACATATGAGATGTCTCCGATCAGGGCATTCATCAAACGTGCCTGCTGCGCTATTTTGGCCTTATTTGCCGCACTAATTGATGAATCGTAGATTCGCCTATCAACCCCGTTGAACCAATCAGCTATCGGGTCTCGATTCTGCTTTGACCCTGTGATGATATTAATGTTTGAGTAACGGTCGCCCTGGGCGAAATTGCTGAGTGAACGCAGAATTGCTTGATGTACCGGGTTGCTCAGACTCTGCAGATGATCAAGGGTGATTCCACGATCCTGAATTATTTCTTGTGATTTCCGGTAAATTTTTTTATGTCATGCCCGATGTCATTCTTCATTTGCTCATGGCTGGGGAATTGACCGCCGGTGGCTAAGTGGTGGTCAAGGATCAGGCAGAGCTTGCCGATGCGCTCAATGCCGGTAGAGAGGCTCGTTAATGCCTGGAAATAGGTGCCTTTGGCTGTGTGGCTGGCCTTCCTGATCTGCGTCGCGCCAGAGCCAAGCATTTCAAGGGTGAATTGCGCTTCTTTCAGAAGTGCATTGAAGTTGTCGCTCAACATAGCCATGGACTTGACCTGCAGGTCTAACGTCTGAGTTAAGCCGAGCCGCGAAGCGGCTTCGGCTTGAACGAACTGTTAGAGGTCACTCAGCAGTTGTGCCACTAGATGACTGTTGTGAAGTTTCGGCAGGAGTTTGCGACTGAGCGACCGGGGCAGCGGGTGCTGCATCAACTGGTTGAGGCAGCCTAGTCATACGTGCCGGGTCGAACGATTCCATGATCACGGTCTCTCCAGAAATAATCTTCTGGATCACATCTTGTGTTGGTTCACTTTTCTTCACAGGTTGCTCCTTGATAGAGAGGGACACAAATAGTGCTGTTAGAAGTGCCGCCAGTGCAAAAGAAAGGCCAGCGGACCAGTTGAAAATCGTTGATTTCTTTATCCACTTGTTATCAAAGTCAATCGCTGGCTCGTGGCCATGGATGTAATAAAGCTCGGATTTTTCTAGCTGCCTTTGATTTGCGGCTTTGCCGAAAAGAAAGGCAATGATTGTGCTGAAAATGGCAACAACAAAGAGCGCCCAGGATATGAATAGAATCCACAAGTTCTGCGAATCAGAAGTTACGGCAAAGTCCTTTAGAAATCCTATTGAGAGCGCAAGCGCGCCAGAAGAATACGTCAAGATCGCCTTGTCATAGGCGTCTGAGTTCAGAGTCTCTCTTCGGAATAGCTCTTCTTGGATGGTGAAGAAGAGCTTCTCTGCGAGATCTTTCGTTTCTTTTGTGGTTCGCGAGAAGTTTGCCAAAGTGACCTCTAACTACTATTCGGCGACAGTTTGGGTTGTAACCGAGGTGTGTATTCCCGACCTTATTCGGCCAATCTGCCGTGGCGAACCCATCACACCAAAAGATTCTCCTTCATTAGGTGTGTAATCCTTGTGCCAAATCATGGTGTCTTTCCCCTGGAAGCCTATGAATTAGACGTTATCAGCACAAATCGACGGCCGCAAGCATTCAAGCCATTGGGCCGGTAGACGTTTGACTCGTTTTCGTCAGTTTCCTTTTGCCAGCAAGTTTCTTGAAATTTTGGACGGAAATCCATTGACAGAATTCAATGCCAAGTCGCATGATCGAAATGCTGCGGCACATTCCGCAGCCAGGATTGACAGCCTGAAACCACAAGGCGCACCAGCGCCCATTGCTCGATGTCGGCGCTTTTCTTTTGTCCGGCTTTCGGGATGGGTTGCGTGCTCGTCCTTTGGCGGGCGGTGTGCGGAGGCCGAAAGGTCTGCCGGTTCCTTGTGGCCGGTCTGTCAACCGCGCACCGTCCGCCACCTCGGTTGACAGCGAGTCGGTGGATTCCTCTGCACACAAGGAGTCCGACATGCACCGTTTCAACAAAACTACCTTCACTCCCCCCAAGGCTGCGTCTGCGTCGCGTACACCCAAGCGCCGCGCTCGATCAGCCGACATGCAGGCCGCCGAGCACCCGGCGACCGCCGATGCCTCCGCATTTGCCGTACCCATTGCGTCGCGCCTGCGCTTTCGTGTGCCCGAGTACTGCACGATTGGGTACCAGCACTACGACGCGCGCCGCACCGAGGATGTCGTCGGCTGTGTGGTGCCCAAGCTGCGTCTGTCCTGGCGCTGGCTGGAGCGGTGCGGCTTTGCCGTGGGCGATGCGTTGCGGGTGAAAGTGGGGCGCGGTGTGCTGCTGATCAGCCGTGTGCCGAAAGCGGCGACACCGTCGAGTCGAAAGCGATAAGGCCTTCGCACGTGGTTTGTGCCCGCAGGCGCGCAGCGGACGCGGCCTGCCGGGGCTATGACACGCTCCCCTGCCGAACGAGTTGGAGTGCGCTCGGTACTGCACTACGTTTGGTGAAGCGAGCGCGGCACCAGCGGTTCCTCCGGTGCCGCGCTCCTCGCGGCTCATACATAAACAAGGACGGATCCGATGGCAGGCGCAGGCGATTCAAAGGCAGAGTACGATCGGCTGCAGGACGCGTTGATGCGGCGGCTGGATGCGATCGAGGCCGATATCGATGCAGGCCGCACCTCGGTGGAGGAGGGCTCGACGCTGGCCAATACGCTCATCGACGGGACGCGGGCGAAGAGCACGCCGCTGCTGGCGGCCCGGATCGAGCAGTCGCAGCGCACGACGCGTCGGTCGCGCTTGGCCGTGGTGGTGGAAGCGGCGGCGTTCGTCGCCTATCTGGCGTTCAGGACCTGGGTGGCGGTCTCGGGCTAGAGACCTGGCCCAGCCACTGGCGTAGGGCCGCGCCGCGCCGACACGCTGCATCGGCATGGCGGCACCTGGCGCACTCAACCGATACGCATCGATAGCTCGACGTCCGCCGCGAACGGGATCGACAGGTAGCCGGCGGCGGGATCGCGCACGCGCGCCAGGTACTCGGGGCTATGGTCGGCATTGTCGGCGACGATCAGTGCGCCGGGTGTCAGGCGCGACTCGAGCAGGCCAAGCACCTGTGGATACAGTGCCTTGGCGCCGTCGAGCAGTACCAGGTCGATGCGGTCCGGCAGGTCGCTGCGCAGCGTCTGCAGGGCGTCGCCTTCGCGGATCTCGACCAGGTCGTCGAGGCCGCCGGCACGCAGGTTGTCGCGGGCACGCACGATCTTGGACGGTTCGAATTCGCTGCCGATCAGGCGCCCGCCGCCGTTGTCGCGCAGCGCGGCGGCCAGGTGCAGGGTGGAGATGCCGAACGAGGTGCCGAACTCGACGATGCTGCGCGCCTGCCTGCTGCGCGCGAGCATGTACAGCAGGGTGCCGGTGTTGCGCGAGACCGGCAGCGGGAGGTCCTTCAACAGGCCATAGAACGTCAGGTAGTCGGTGCTGCTGCGCATCAGGCGCTCGCGTTCGTCGTCGCTGACGCCGGCCAGTGCGGCCATCGCCGCAGGCGTCGTCGCGTCGGCTTCATCGAACAGGCGGTCGAGTAGCGGCGCGAGTGGCGCCGTGGTCAGCGTGGTCATTTCGATATTCCGTTGTGCGTCCATCAGAGGACAGAATTAGAATGCGACCAATCCGTCAGGTTCGCTATTCGCATTGGCCAGGCCGCGATGATCACGCCGCGAAAAACCAGTATTTCCCAGCGCAAGCAGCCCAAGCAGGCGCGCTCGAACGCGCTCGTCGCGGACATCGTGGAGGCGGCGGCTCAGGTTCTGGCGAAGGAGGGGATGCAGCGCTTCACCACGGCGCGGGTGGCCGAGCGGGCCGGGGTCAGCGTCGGTTCCGTTTATCAATACTTTCCGAACAAGGCGGCGATCCTATTTCGGTTACAGAGCGACGAGTGGCGGCGGACCAGCGAATTGTTGCGCGACATCCTCGACGACGTGCGCCAGCCACCATTGCAGCGGCTGCGGCACCTGGTGCACGCCTTCGTCCGCTCCGAATGCGAGGAAGCGCAGATGCGCACGGCATTGGCCGCCGCCGCGCCGCTGTACCGCGACGCGCCCGAGGCCGATCAGGCGCGCGCGGCAGGAAGGCGCGCGTTCCGGCGTTTCATATGCGAACTGCTACCCGCGGCGACAACCACGACGCGGACGCGGGCCGGCGACCTGATCGCCGCTACCTTGACCGCGGTGGGCAAGGATTTTTCGGAGCGGCCGCGCACCCCGACGCAGATCCGCACCTACGCCGATGCGATGGCCGATATGTTCTGCGCTTATTTGCAACAGTTGGTGGCCCGTGCGGACGCCTAGCGGTAGGATCGGACGGCCGCCCGGCGCCAGCGCGGTATGCGCCACCTGCCCACGGACGTCCGAATGAAGCTTCGCTCCTGCTCCATCGCGCTATCGGTGCTGTCTCTGCTCGCTCCGGGCGCCTACATCGCATATTCCTCCTGGCGCTTTCAGCAGTGGGCCGAGACGCAAACCGGTGGCGTGTGCGGCATGCCGCTGCTGGCTGTGTGGGCGCTCGGCGTGTTGGCCATGTGCGTTCTTTCCGTGGCCGCACTGGGTCTTGGCATGACCTCCTTCGTTCGCCTGCCGGCTCCTCGGCCGCGCCGCCGCCTGGTGGAGTTGGTCGTTCTGGCGTTGCCGCTGATAGGTGCGTCGTCCCTGATCGCCTTCGCCATCCTGTTGGATTAACAATCACGTCGAGCGAAAGCCTACGTCGCCCGACACCCAGCATGAGGCGCGCCGGATTTCATGGATGCGTCTGGTAGTGGTCGTGGCTGGCGGTGTCGTTGCTGCCGCTGCCGGCGTGGCCGTCCTGGCCATCGCTTTGCTGCTGCCCCGCAAGGCGTGTCCGAAGTGCAGCACGCAGTTGCCGCGGTTCCGCATGCCAAGTGGCGCGCGTGAGGCGATGCTGGGCGGATGGCGATGCCCTGCCTGCGGCGCGCACATCGCGCGGGATGGCTCCCTCCTGTCCAGTGGTTCCGAAGATGGGCGCGCCCCTGATGGCTCGGGACGAGAGATCGGTATGGCCGACCGTCTTTGTCGCGGCTGAAGCCGCTCCCAAAGAGCGGCGGGGGCTGAATCAGGCGGTCAGGCCGCGCGGATGAAATCCACGAACGCCCGCAGCGGCGCGGGCAGGTGGCGGCGGCCGGGGTAATAGAGGAACGGGCCGCTGAAGGTCTGCCACCACGGCTCCAGCACCGGTTCGAGCGCGCCGCTATCCAGATGCGGGCGTAGCCATTCCTCGAACAGTTGGATCACCCCCAGCCCACCGATGGCGGCGTCCACGGCCAGGTCCGCCGCGCCGCCCAGGCGCACCAGCAGCGGGCCGCTCGGTTCGACCAGCACGACCTCGCCGTCGCGCTCGAACTCCCAGGCCGGGATGGCGCCGCTGGCGAACTGGCCGCGCAGGCAGGCGTGCGCGAGCAGGTCGCGCGGGTGCTGCGGGTGGCCGTGCGTGGCGAGATACTCGGGCGCGGCGGCGGTGGCGAAGCGTTGCACGCGCGGGCCGATCGGGACGGCGATCATGTCCTGCTCCAGGCGCTCGTCGTAGCGGATGCCGGCGTCGCAGCCGGCCGCCAACATGTCGACGAAGCTGTCTTCCACGATCACGTCCAGCCTGATCTCGGGATAGGCCTTCAGGAACGGGGTGACGATCGCCGGCAGCACCAGCCGCGCGGCGGCGCCCGGCACGTTGAGGCGCAGGGTGCCGCTGGGCCGGTCGCGGAAGCCGTTGACCACGTCCAGCGCCGCCTCCACCTCGCCGAGCGCGGGGATCAGCCGCTCGGCCAGGCGCGTGCCGGCCTCGGTCGGCAGTACGCTGCGGGTGGTGCGGTTGAACAGGCGCACGCCGAGGCGGGCCTCCAGGCGCCGCACGGCCTCGCTCAGGCGGGAGGCGGAGCTGCCGCTGAGCCGCGCGCCTTCGCGGAAGCCGCCGCCGCGCAGCACCGCCAGGAAGGCGAAGAGATCCTGCAGGTCCGTGGTCATTGTTCGAGATCCCGCACAGCCCGTGCCGATTGGGCCGGATTATCGCGCATCGGCACGCCGCCTACAGTGCAGCCTCATCCAGGCTTCGGCCGTTCCTGTGGAGGCAGTCATGAGCACGCTTTCGACCGTTGGCACCTTTTCCCTCGGCGACCGCACGGTCACGCGCATCGGCTACGGCGCGATGCAGCTGGCCGGTCCGGGTGTGTTCGGCCCGCCCAAGGACCGCGCCGCGGCGCTGGCGGTGCTGCGCGAAGCGGTGGCGTCGGGGGTGGACCATATCGACACCAGCGACTTCTACGGGCCGCACATCACCAATCAGCTGATTCGCGAGGCGCTGCATCCGTATCCGCCGCACCTGACGATCGTCACCAAGGTCGGGGCCGTGCGTGGCGCCGACGCGTCCTGGCAGGCCGCGCAAAGCCCGGCGCAGCTGACCCAGGCGGTGCATGACAACCTGCGCAACCTCGGCGTGGACGTGCTGGACGTGGTCAACCTGCGGCTGATGGGGGATGTGCAAAAGCCCAGCGAAGGCTCGATCGAAGCGCAGTTCAGCGCGCTGGCCGAGCTGCAGCAGCGCGGGCTGATCCGGCATCTCGGCATCAGCAACGCCACGGCGACGCAGGTGCGGGACGCACGGCGCATCGCTCCGGTGGTCTGCGTGCAGAACCATTACAACCTGGCGCACCGCGCCGACGATGCGCTGATCGATGCGCTGGGCCGCGACGGCATCGCCTATGTGCCGTTCTTCCCGCTCGGCGGTTTCAGTCCGCTGCAATCCGATGCGCTGTCGTCCATAGCGCAGGAACTTGGCGCCACGCCGATGCAGGTGGCGCTGGCCTGGCTGCTGGCGCGTGCGCCGAACATCCTGCTGATCCCGGGCACTTCGTCGGTTGCGCATCTGCGGGAAAATCTGGCGGCGGCCGAGCTTTCGCTGTCGCCGGAGGTGCTGGCTGCGTTGGATCGGATCGGGCAAAAGGACGGCTGAGAAGTTCGCTGCATTCATCGTGTGCTTCGCAGTCAAGCCGCCTCTCGCTTCCTACAACGAGCAGACGTCCATGTTCCACTGTAGGAGCGGCTTCAGCCGCGACGAACGAAGCAGTGGACATCGCGGCGACGGGATTCCCTGCTGAAGAACCTACACTGCGGATGCCCGTCATCCAGGAACCGGCTGGCGTGCCACCCGCCAGCCGCTTGCGCGCCGTCCATATCCAAAAACCCAGGCTCCGCCGGCGCAGACTCAGTCAAAGCACCCTCCGCCCATGACCTTGCCCTTCACGATCTCCGACCAGCAACCATCGAGGTGGTCGTCCCGCTGGCATTGACCGCCGCTCGACGCGCCCACGGGAAGGTCGCTGTCGTAGACCAGGCACTTGCCGGAGCAATCGGACCTGTCCGAGCAGGCGTTGCCTGCGTCCGCAAACGGAATGGCGCAGACCGGGCTGCCGAACATGCCAACGGAGCGAATGTGGCCGCCCTTGGCTTGGCATGCAGGTCGGTCGATGCTGGCGAGGGCGGCGGCACGATGCTGATCAAGCCGCGACGTCATCCGACGATCATGCCAGGATTGGCAGCCAGCACAGAGAACCACGAAGAGGATCACGGCAGATAAGCGCATTCCTCGCATAGTCCCTGATGCCTGGATCGAGCCGTGATCGAAGCGTAATCGGTAGGCGCGGTCAACCGCTTTCGCTCAGCGGTCTGCGCCGTTACGGCGCAAAACCCAACCCCGTCGCCTTCACCCGCACCCGCGCCAAAATCTTGTGCGAGGTCATGTACAAGGTGTGGCCGTCGTCGCCGAAGGCGCAGTTGGCGACCGGGCCGCCGGTCTCGATGCGGCCCAGGCGGCGCCCGTCCGGCGCGAACACCAGCACACCGCCGGGGCCGGTGGCGAACAGGCGGCCGTCGCTGGCCACGGCCATGCCGTCCGGCAGGCCGGGGTTGGCGTCGCCGACGATGTCCGAGGCGTCGGCGAACACGCGCTTGCCGGTGACCGCGCCGCCTGCGTCCAACGTGTAGGCATTCCAGATCGGCCGTGCCGGATCGGAGTTGGCCACGTACAGCGTGCGCTCGTCCGGCGACAGGGCGATGCCGTTGGGCAGGCTCAGGCTGTCGTCGAGCAGGTGCACGCTGCCATCGCGGTCCAGCCGGTACACGCCGTTGAAGCGCAGTTCCTTGACCGGGGACTTGTCGCCGTCCTTCAGGCCGTACGGCGGGTCGGTGAAGAACACCACGCCGTCGCTGCGCTGTACCAGATCGTTGGGGCTGTTGAGGCGGCGGCCGTCGTAGGCGCTGGCCAGCAGGGTCTTGCGCCGCGTGGCCGGATCCAGCCGGGCGATGGCGCGCGTCCCGGAGTCGGCGAGCAGCACGCTGCCGGACGGTTCGGCATGCATGCCGTTGGCGCCGGCCTCGCGCAGGGCGTCCAGCGGCGGGCCGGCGTAGCCGGAGGGTTTGAGGAACACCGACAGGCCGTCGCGCTCGGACCAGCGGTACATGGTGTTTTCGGGCACATCGTTGAACAGCAGATAGCCGCCGTCGCGGACCCAGGTCGGGCCTTCGGCCCAGGTGAAGCCGGCGGCGATGCGCTCGATGCGCGCGTCCTTGGACACCGTCTCGCCGAAGGCGGGGTCGAACGCGGTGACCTTACCGATCGCGGGGAAGCGCGGCGCGGGCGCCTGGCTCGTCGCACAGCAGGTCAGCAGCGCCAGCACGGCGCCGGCGAGCAGGACGCGGGTCGCAAATCGCATCGGAGGATTCCTGTGTGGTGTGGGGGGATGATGCCATTGCGCCAGCGCGCTTCCTTCACTCCGGCACGCGGGTGCAGGTGGGTATGCTCGTGCGGCGCCGCCCGTGGCCAGCGCCGCCCCGAACAGGCTGCGATGCTGCGAGGCAGTGGGTACAATCGCCGCCGCCATGCCGGCCGCCATGGTCCGCAACGGGCGCGCGGAGGCGACCGGCATCGAGGATGTCGTGTTCCTCCGCGGTATCCGCGCGATGGCGCAACCAGTCTTCATCGATTCGCATCACAACGGAGCAGGCCAATGCCGGAGATGACGCCGGAACCACAGGCACAGGGGCAGCAAAGCATTCGCGATCCGAACGCGCCGCCGTTCTCGCCCAATGCCGCGACCGCAGCCGAGCCAAGCGGCGCGGATCGCGCCCTGCACGACAAGGTCCGCAGCGGCGTCGCGCAGGCCGAGCAGGCGCTGGGCAAGCCCTGGGACGACAACAGCGAGCGCATGACCGCCAGCCTGACCCTGCTGGCCAGGCAGAGCGGCTTCAGTGAGCGCGACCAGTTGTCGGTGGGGTTCAACCGACCCACCGCCGCGTACGAGGGCGGCGAACTGGCGTTCGTCTACCGCGACGGCGCCACCGCGTCGCCGGATCCGTACGCCAATCGCGCGCAGATGCCGACCAGCGAGGCGATCGCGCGGCCGGCGCAGGAAACCTACCAGCAGCTGCAGCAGCACACACTGCAGCAGACGCAGGAGCGGTCGATAGCGCAGGCCCAGGAGCAGGCGACGCCGTCGCCCTCCCAGGTCACGCCGCCGCCACCGCTGACGCGCTGAGCCGGCGCAGCGCGCGCGCCGGTGGCGCGGCAGGGGGCTGGCGGCCGTCGCGGCGCGTGCGCTCGCCACCGGTTTACCGCTGCGCCTGTGCCGGCACCGCCAGCACCGCGTCGAACGCGGGCTTGGGCTTGCGCTCGCGGTCGAACAGCAGCGGATAGTTGCGGCGCCCCGGGATCGGGTAGTCGTTCTTCCACGACATGCCGTCGTCCACGCCCCAGACGCTGACCCGCGCCAACTTGTCGCGCTTGCGCCAGAACAGCCGGAACAACTCGGCGTAGCGATCGCGCAGCTGCGCCTGCACGTCCGCCGGCAACCCATCGCGATACGGATCGAGGTAGCGCTTGAACTCGGGCAGCTGGAACTGCTTGTGCGCCATCCCGGTGCCGACCACCTGGCCTTCCTTGGTCAACGGCAGCACGTCCACGTCCAGCTCGGTGATCATCACCTTGACCCCGAGCGCGGCGTAGGCGTCGATCGCCGCCTCGATGTCGTGCAGGCTCGGGTAGTCCAGGCCCCAGTGACCCTGCATGCCGATGCCGTCGATGCGGATGCCTGCACGCTGCAACATCTTCACCATGCGCACGATGCCGTCGCGCTTTTCCGGGCGCCAGGCGTTGAAGTCGTTGTAGTACAGCTGCGCATCCGGCGCGTACTGCGCGGCGAAGCGGAACGCCTGCCGCACCAGTTCGTCGCCGTCGCCGACGCGCTCCACCCACTTGGTGTTGCGGTAGCTGCCGTCCTCGTCGATCACCTCGTTGACCACGTCCCAGGCCTGCACCTTGCCGACGTAGCGTCCGGCCACCGCCTGGATGTGCGCGCGCATGCGCTCGATCTGCGCGTCGCGGCCGTTGGGCTTGCCCTGCGCATCGACGAAGAACCAGTCCGGAGTCTGGTTGTGCCAGACCAGGGTGTGGCCGACCACGAACATGCCGTGGCGGCGGCCGTAGTCGACGAAGGCATCGGCGGCGGCGAAATCGAAGACGCCCGGGCGCGGATTGACCACTTCGGCCTTCATCGCGTTCTCGGCGGTGATCGCGTTGAACTGCCGCGGCACCAGCGCGGCGGAGGCGGCGTCCTTGCCGGAGACGATGTCGGCATTGACCGCGGTGCCGATCAGGAACGCGCCGGCGTAGGCATCCTTCAGGCCGAGGCCGGCGGTGGCGGCCGACGTCGGGGCGTGCGCAGCCGTGGCAGGCTCGGTCGCGATGGCCGAGACGGTGCCGAACAGGCAAACCAGCAGCGCCGCGGCGGAGAGCGTCTTGCGCATGGCGATGGTGCTCCGAGGAAAATGAAGTCGGAAGGAATGGCGCCGGGATGATGCCGAACGGATGCCCGTCGCTGCGGCGCGCATCGACGCACCCGGGCCGCGTTGGAAGGAGGGAAGCAAGGCATCCGCGGCGTCGCCGGCGCTCACAGCCGGTACGCCTGCTTCGGCAAGCGATAGGCCAGGTCCTGGGCGATCTGCGCCGCTTCGTCCTCGTCGAGGCGATGCTCGGCCACCAGCTTGGCCAGGAACGCGCAATCCACGCGGCGGGCGACGTCGTGCCGCGCCGGGATCGACAGGAAGGCGCGGGTGTCGTCGTTGAAGCCGACCGTGTTGTAGAACCCGGCGCTGCTCAGGGTCTGCTCGCGGAACCGCCACATGCCTTCGGGCGCATCGTGGAACCACCACGCCGGGCCGAGCAGCAGGGCCGGGTAGTGCCCGGCGAGCGGTGCCAGTTCGCGTGCATAGGTACTCTCGTCCAGGGTGAACAGGATCAGGGTGAACCCCGGCGTGTTGCCGAAGCGGTCCAGCAGCGGCTTGAGCGCGTGCACGTAGTCGGTGCGCAGCGGCAGGTCGGCGCCCTTGTCGCGGCCATAGCGCGCGAACAGGCGGCGGTTGTGGTTGCGGAAGCAGCCCGGATGCAGCTGCATCACCAGCCCGTCGTCCACGCTCATCGCCGCCATCTCGGTCAGCATCTGCGCGCGGAACAGTTCCGCGTCCGCCGCGCTGGCGCCGCCGCCGCGCACGCGCGCGAACAGTCGGGCGGCTTCGGCGGCGGGCAGGTCGACGGTGGCCGCACTGGGATGGCCGTGGTCGGTGGAGGTGGCGCCCATCCGCGCGAAGAACGCGCGGCGCTGGCGGTGCGCGCGCAGGTAGCCGTCCCAGGCGTAGACGTCCTCGCCAGTGAGCTCGCCGAAGCGGTGCAACGCCTCGGGGAACTGCTCATGCTGCGGGTCG
Source organism: Xanthomonas sp. DAR 35659 (assembly GCF_041242975.1). NCBI lineage: Bacteria > Pseudomonadati > Pseudomonadota > Gammaproteobacteria > Lysobacterales > Lysobacteraceae > Xanthomonas > Xanthomonas medicagonis. Next base: position 5,336,281 of record NZ_CP162488.1, on the reverse strand, counting down.
ATCACCGCGTCGGGACGATAGGCGGTGAGCACCCGCCCGCCCCAGCCGCTGTCGCGGATCGCGGCGTGGTGCTGCAGTGGGTCCAGCGGCGATTCGGTGGTGGCGATCACCTCGATGCCGAAGCGCTCGAACAGGGCGCGCGGCCGAAACGCCGGCGTGGCCAGCGCCTGCCCGATGCGGTCGTAGTAGAGGTCGGCGCTGGCCGCGTCCAGGCGCACGCGCAGTCCGAACACCTCATGGAAGACGTGGTTCAGCCACAGCGCCGAGGGCGTGCCGCGCAGCAGATGGAAGCGCTCGGCGAACAGGCGCCAGGCCGCGCGCGGATCGACCGCGGCGCGGCTGCCGTCGGCGCGCGGGATGCCCAGTGCGTCCAGGTCCACGCCCTGGCTGTAGAGCATGCGGAACACGTAGTGGTCGGGCACCAGCAGCAGTTCGGTGGCGTTGGCGAACGGCGCATCGGTGGCGAACCACGCCGGGTCGGTGTGGCCATGCGGGCTGACGATGGGCAGCGTGGCGACCTGCGCGTACAGGCGGCGCGCGATCGCACGCGTGCCCGGGTCCGGCGGCAGCAGGCGATCGGGATGCAGGGACAGGGCGGGAGAGGACACGGTCATGCGGCCAGGGTGGGATGGGAAACGGGGGGCGGAGCGAGGCGCGGCGCGCGCTGCCAGGTCCGGCGCATCATCGCGCAGTCGGGTGCATCGTGGTCGCGACGCGGTGCGGCGCGGATCGCCGCGGTCGCGGGTGGGGGCCGTCGCGCTTCGCCGAGAAGCGCGCGCACCGGCCGCGGCGACGTCATGCCGCCGCGTCCAGGCGCGCCGGCTGCAGCCGCGGCGCCAGCCACTGCACGATGCCCAGCGCCAGCAGATACGCCGAGCCGGCCATCAGGAATACCGGCACATAGCTGCCGGTGGCCTCGAGCAGGAAGCCGATGAAGGTGGCGATCAGCATGCCGCCCACCGCGCCGGCGAAACCGCCGATGCCGACCACGGTGGCGACCGCGTGGCGCGGGAACATGTCCGAGGGCAGGGTGAACAGGTTCGCCGACCAGCCCTGATGCGCGGCGGTGGCCAGGCCGATCAGGGCCACCGCCAGCCACAGGTTGTCGGCGCGCGCGGCGAACACGATCGGCACCACCGCCAGCGCGCACAGCAGCATCGCGGTCTTGCGCGCGCGGTTGACGCTCCAGCCGCGGGCGATGAAACGCCCGGCGATCCAGCCGCCGGCGATGCTGCCGATGTCGGCGAGGACGAAGATCACGATCAGCGGCGCGCCCAGTTGCAGCAGGCTCAGTCCGTACTCGGCATGCAGGAACTTGGGCAGCCAGAACAGAAAGAACCACCAGATCGGATCGGTGACGAACTTCGCCAGCACGAATGCCCAGGCCTGGCGATGACGCAGCACCTGCGCCCAGCGCAGACGTTGCGCCGGTTCCGGCGGATCGCTGCGGATATGCGCCAGTTCCGCCGCGCTCAGGCGCGGGTGCCGCTCCGGCGCGCGGTAGGTCAGCCACCAGACCGCCAGCCAGGCGGCGCTGAGCGTGCCGGTGAACAGGAAGGCCCATTGCCAGCCCCAGGTGCTGGCGATCAGCGGCACCAGCAGCGGCGCGACCACGGCGCCGATGTTGGAGCCGGAATTGAAGATGCCGACCGCCAGCGCGCGCTCGCGCCGCGGGAACCATTCGGCCACGGTCTTGATCGCCGCCGGGAAATTGCCCGATTCGCCCAGGCCGAGGAAGAAGCGCGCGATCGCGAAGCCCACCACGCTGGCGGCCAGCGCGTGGCTCATCGCCGCCACGCTCCAGATGCCGATCGCCAGCGCGTAGCCGGCGCGCGTGCCGAAGCGATCGATCGCCGCGCCGCTGCACAGCAGGCCCAGCGCATAAGCGGCCTGGAACGCGGTGACGATGTAGCCGTACTCGACTTCGTTCCAGCCGATCTGCACCTGCAGGAACGGCGCCAGCACGCCGAGCACCTGGCGGTCGATGTAGTTGATGGTGGTGGCGGCCAGCAACAGCGCGCAGATGCGCCAGCGCATCCGCCCGAGGCGGGTGCCGGCGACGTCGGGCGTGTCGGCGCCGGGGACCGGCATCATGCCCGCGGCCCGGATGCAGCGGGGTGCGCACGCCGGCGCCGCGCCGCGCCGACCGCAGCGGCGTGGCGGACGGTGCGCCGCAGTCCGCGGACTGCGTGGTGGCCGGGTCGGGGCATGCGTTTGGATTCCCGCAGGACGCGGCCGTGGCCGCACTGGTAGCGCTATCAGTAACACGCCGCCAGACGCGATCCATCGTGCACAGCAGCATGAAGCGCGACCGTGTGACGTGAATCGGCAGGAACGGCGCGCAAGGCGAGCAGGCACGCGCGCCGTCGATCGGACGGATGCTGCCATGCAGCGTGACACCGAACTTGGTAGCGCTACCATCCGTGCCGCCACCGCGTGGTGGCCACGTCGCTGCAGTTTTCCGTCGCTCGGCATCGCGCCGGCTGGTCGTTCCGCGTCCCCATCACGGAGCCGCAGGTCGTCCGGTGTTTGGGGAGGATCACGGTGAAGAACAATTACCCGCGCACCACGTTGTCCCGTGCATTGACCACGGCCTTGCTCGGCATGGCCGTCGGTACGGCCTGGGCGCAGACCGCGCCGCCGGCACCGCCCGCGGCGTCGCCGGCGCCCGCCACGCAGGCCGCGCCGGCGTCGGGCGACGATGCGGTGAAGCAGCTGGATACGGTGACCGTCTCCGGCTACCGCCGCAGCATCCAGTTCTCCACCGACGCCAAGCGCGATTCGGTGACCTTCAGCGACACCGTGTTCGCCGAGGACATCGGCAAGTTCCCTGACATGAACATCGCCGAGTCGCTCAACCGCATTCCCGGCGTGCAGCTCGCGCGCGACGTCAACGGCGAAGGCCTGAACATCGCCATCCGCGGCCTGGGCACCAGCTTCACCAAGACCACGCTCAACGGCGCCAGCATCGCTACCGCCTCGATCGGCATCAACGCGCAGAACCAGAACCGCGAGGTCGACCTCAACCTGTTCCCCACCGAGTTCTTCACCCAGTTGACGGTGAGCAAGACGCCGACCGCGAGCATGCTGGAAGGCGGCGTCTCCGGCGTCGTAGACATGCGCAGCGCGCGGCCGTTCGACCGGCCCGGCACGCATCTGACCTATCAGGTGCAGGGAGACTGGAACAGCACCAGCGAGAAGACCACCCCGCGCGGCGCGCTGATGGGCAGCTGGACCAACCAGGACGGCACCTTCGGCGCGCTGTTCGGCGTGGCCTCGGTACGCGGCAAGATGGGAGTGGAAGGGTTCGAGACCATCGGCTGGACCAATCCGGGCCTGACCTACGCGCAGTGCGGCCTGACTCCGCCCGCCGGCACGCCCGAGACCAACCAGCCGGCCGCGTGCAACGCCAACGGCGGCGGAAACTGGCGCATCCCCGATACCGTGCCGGTCACCGCCGGCGCCGGGCTCACGCCGGGGCAGCGCATCGACGCGGCCTGGCTGCAGGCCAACAACCCGGGCCTGAGCATCGCGCAGATCAGCGACGCGCTGATCCCGCGCCTGGGCCGCCGCGTGCAGATGCAGGGCGACCGCGACCGCGACGCGTCGGTGATGTCGCTGGAATGGCGGCCCAGCGACACCGCGCACTTCTACCTGGACACGCTGTTCTCCAAGGCCAAGCGCACCACCGAGCGGACCAGCATGAATCTGATCGGGCGCAACGGCAACATGATCCCGTTGGGCATGCAGCTGGACGCCAACAATGTCGTCACCGAGGCTACCTTCACCAACGCCCAGTACTTCCTGGAAGCGCGCCCGTACCGCGAACAGGTCAAGTTCTGGAGCGTCAATCCCGGCGCGCAACTGCTGTTCGGCGCCGACCAGACCATCAAGCTCGACGTGCAGGCCAACGCCACACGCAGCTGGATGTACCGCGAATCGCCGACCGTGCTGGTGACCTCGCCGTTCACCACCGTGGACTACCGCAACAGCGGCGGCGACATTCCCTCGATCAGCAGCCCGCTGGACTTGAACGATCCCGACCTGGGCTGGGGCTGGACCGGCGGCCGGCTCAACATCAGCAACGAGAAGCGCCAGACCGAGACCCGTGGCGCGCGCGCGGACCTGCAGTTCGGCGAGGACCGGCGCAACATCAAGGTCGGCGTCGCCTACGACCAGGCCGAGCGCCAGATCCGCGGCTTCGACAACAGCACCGCGTGGGAAACCCTGGTGTGCCGCGGCGCCGGCAGCACCTGCACCGGCGGCCCGGGCTCGCTGATTCCGCAGTCGGCGCTGGCGTCCTACCTCAAACCCGGCCCCGGCGGCTTCATCACCGTGGACTTCAACCGCTTCCTGCGCGACAGCCAGTACTACGGCCTGCGCGATGCCGCGCCGGAGACCAACGCCGCCAACACCGGCGCCTCCACCGGCGGCATCGAGGAGAAGAACTGGGGCTTCTACGTCGAGACCAATGCCGAGACCGACGTGTGGAACCGCACGCTGCGCTTCAACGCCGGCGTGCGCTACGTCACCACCGACCAGACCATCAGCGGTCCGGTCACCGTCGGCGGGGTGCGCCGCTACCAGGTGCTGAACTCGGACTACAACGAACTGCTGCCCTCGTTCAACGTGGCCTGGGACGTGGCCGACAACGTGGTGCTGCGCCTGTCCGGCTCGCGCACGCTGACCCGGCCCGATCCCAGCGCGATGCTGCCCAACACCAACTTCAGCGATCCGTCCGCGCAGACCGCGACCCAGGGCAACGCCAACCTGGCGCCGTACCGCTCCACCAACGTGGACATCGGCGGCGAGTGGTACACCGGCGGCGAAGGCTTCGTCGGCCTGACCCTGTTCGACAAGCGCATCGACGGCTTCACCGTCAATGGTGTGCGCCGCATCCCGTTCCTGGACCTGGGCGTGCAGTACAGCGACCTGGGCCCGACCCAGCAGGCGGCGATCGACCAGCGCGGCGGCCCGAACGCGGCCACCGTGGACGTGCAGAGCCAGGTCAACGCCGACGGCACGCTCAACATCCGCGGCCTGGAGGCGATCTGGGTGCAGCCGCTGGACCGCCTGCTCGACGGCCTGGGCTTCAGCCTCAACTACACCCACGTCAAGCAGGAGTCGGAGGGCGATGGCGTGCAGGCAGTGGCGGTGGGCGTGGCGCCGAACCTGTGGAACGGCACCGTGTACTGGGAGAAGAACAACGCCTCGGTGCGCCTGTCCTACGCCTGGAACGACGACATGATCATCTCCGGCGCCAACCAGAACGGCATTCCCGACGCGCGGCTGATGGCCGACGCGCGCGGGCAGCTGGACCTGTCGGCCAGCTACACGCTGGCGAAGCTGCCTTCGGCGCCGCAGATCACCCTCAACGTCACCAACCTCACCGACGAACCGCTGCGCACCACCTTCCAGTATCCGAACGCGACCTACGACCTGTACAAGCCCGGCCGCACCATCATGCTCGGCATCCGCGGGTCGTTCTGATCCGGCCCGCGGTGGACGTGGCCCGCCTGGACCGGGCCGCGTTCGCCGCGCGCTGGCGCATTCGCGGCGTTCGCGACCAACCACCATCGGCTTCCGCCTTCGCCGTACCCTCGTCCTCCGGCCCCTCTCCGGTGGAGAGGGACGCAGGTCCCTCCTCGCGACTCCCAGGCCCATGACCAGCACGCCACACCGCCTCCCGCTCAGCGAAAAGATCGGCTACAGCCTGGGCGACCTGGCCGCCAACCTGATCTTCCAGACCCTGGTCACCTTCCTGGCGTTCTTCTACACCGACGTCTACCGCATCCCCGCCGGCACCGCGGCCACGCTGATCTTCACCGTCGGCCTGCTCGGTGCGTTCGTGTTCACCCCGCTGGTGGGCGTGCTGGCCGACCGCACGCGCACGCGCTGGGGCAAGTTCCGGCCGTGGATCCTGTGGACCGCGCTGCCGTTCGGCGCGCTGTCGCTGCTGGCGTTCAGCACGCCGGACCTGGGGACGCACGGAAAGAGCGTCTACGCCTTCGCCACCTACACCCTGCTGATGCTGATCTACGTCGCCAACAACCTGCCGTACTCGGCGCTCAGCGGCGTGCTCACCGGCAGCATGGAGCAGCGCAACAGCCTGTCGGCGTACCGGTTCCTCGCGGTGACCACCGCGCAGTTCGTGATCCAGGTGCTGCTGCTGCCGCTGGTGCTGATCCTGGGCAACGGCGACAAGGCGCAGGGCTTCGAGCGCACCATGGCGCTGTTCGCCGGCATCGGCACGCTGTGCTTCCTGATCACCTTCCTCACCACCCGCGAACGGGTGCTGCCGATCGCGGCCGGACCGTCCAGCGTGCGCCAGGACCTGGCCGATCTGGTGCGCAACAAGCCGTGGCTGGTGATGCTGCTGCTGACCGTCCTGGTGTTCGTCAACCTGGCGATGAAGGGCGGCATGTACGTGTACTACTTCAAGTACTACCTGGATGCCGCGGCGCTGACCCGGTTCCTCGACCAGGCCGGTTTCAACGGCTTCATCGCCGGCATCAACGCGCTGCTCGGCAGCGCCGGCCTGGCCGCGCTGCACTGGCCGCAGGACGCGCCGACCTCGGCCTTCAGCGTGTTCAGCGCCGGCGGCATCCTGGCGATGATCGTCGGCATCGGTTTCTCCAAGCGCCTGGCCGACCGCTACGGCAAGCGCAACGTGTTCGGCGCCGCGCTGCTGGTGTCCACGCTGTTCCTGCTGGCGTTCTTCTTCTACCCGCCGCAGGCGATCGGCCTGGTGTTCGCCTCCTACGTGCTGCACGGCTTCTTCTACGGCATCACCATCCCGCTGCTGTGGGCGATGATCGCCGACGTCGCCGACTACTCGGAGTGGAAGAACCACCGCCGCGCCACCGCGATCATCTTCTCGGCGATGCTGTGCGGGCTGAAGGTCGGCCTGAGCATCGGCGGCGCGCTGGTCGCCGGCCTGCTCGCCTTCTACGGCTACGACGCCACGCTGCCGCAGCAGAGCGCCACGGTGGCCACCGGCATCCGCCTGGCGGTCAGCGTCTACTGCGCGATCCCGTTCCTGCTCGGGGTGGCGCTGCTGTGGCTGTACGAGATCGACAAATCGCTGGAATCGCGCATCGAGCGCGAGCTGGACGCGCGCCGCCTGCAGGCCGCCGCGTCGGGCACCTGACGCTTCTTCTCCCACCCCCTAGGTACGCAATGGCCGCCGACACCGACGCCGCAGACCTGCAGACGCTGGCCCGCAAGGCCATCTCGCAGCCCCTGGTGACCCACATGTACACCGCCGACCCGTCGGCGCACGTGTTCGAGGGCGCGCTGTACATCTACCCGTCCCACGACATCGATGCCGGGGTCGCCTTCAACGACAACGGCGACCACTTCGGCATGCGCGACTACCACGTGTTCCGCATGGACACGCCGCAGGGGCCGGCGGTGGACTGCGGGCTGGCGCTGCACGTGGACGACGTGCCGTGGGCCGAGCGCCAGCTATGGGCGCCGGATGCGGCCTGCCGCGACGGCCGCTACTACCTGTACTTCCCGGCCAAGCGCGCCGACGGCCTGTTCCAGATCGGCGTGGCGGTGGGCGAGCGCCCGCAGGGGCCGTTCAAGGCGCAGCCGCAGCCGATCGCCGGCAGCTACTCGATCGATCCGGCGGTCTTCGCCGATGCCGACGGCGAGCACTACCTGTACTTCGGCGGGCTCTGGGGCGGGCAACTGGAGCGCTACCGCGACAACGTCTACGCCGCCGACAACGCCGAACCGGCCGACCACGAGCCGGCGTTGGGCCCGCGCGTGGCACGCCTGCGCGCGGACATGCTGGAACTGGCCGAGGCTCCGCGCGAGATCGCCATCGTCGATGCCGACGGCCGCCCGCTGCTGGCCGGCGACCACGCGCGGCGCTACTTCGAGGCACCGTGGCTGCACGTCTACGGCGGCCGCTACTACCTGTCGTACTCGACCGGCGACACCCATTTGCTGTGCTACGCGATCGGCGATTCGCCCTATGGCCCGTTCACCTACCAGGGCCCGCTGCTGAGCCCGGTGGTGGGCTGGACCACGCACCACTCGATCTGCGAATTCCAGGGGACGTGGTACCTGTTCTATCACGACGCGGTGCTGTCCGGCGGCGTCACCCACCTGCGCTCGATCAAGCTCACCGAACTGCAGCACGATGCGCGGGGGCGCATCGCGCTGGTCCATCCCTACGGCGCGTGAGCGCGTGGCGCGGCGCTCGTGCCGCGCGCGCGTCGCACCGCGGCTGGCGGCGGCCTGCGCACGCACGCGCCGGGGCGACCGACCTATGACACCAGCACCAGGTTCTGGGTCTGCGGGTCGGCGGTGAGCGCGCCGACCTTGCCGGCGCCATCGAAGGACACCTGGAACTCGCCGCAGCTGGTCCGCCAGCAGCGGCATAGCCGCGCACGGTGACGGCGGCCCCATCGCCTGTGTATGCTCGGGACTCGTGGAAGACATGACGCCCGCCGAGATCTCCCTGCGCATCGACGCCCTGCGTCGCGAGCACCGTGCGCTCGACGAAGAACTGCAGCGCATCCCAGCCAACCTCGACGACGAACTGCAGGCCAAGCGGCTGAAGAAGCGCAAGCTGCAGCTCAAGGACTGCATCCTGCGCCTGGAAAACCTGCTGATCCCCGACGAACCGGCGTGAGTGCGCCGACGTTCTTCAGCGTCGGCCATTCCACGCGCCCGCTCGACGTCTTCCTGGACATCCTGCACGACGCGCGGATCACGCAGTTGGCCGACGTGCGCGCGTTTCCGTATTCGCGGCGCTTCCCGCAGTTCGACGGCAGCGCCCTGGCGCCGGCGCTGGCCGCGGCCGGCATCGGCTACCGGCACTTCCGCGCCCTGGGCGGGCGCCGTGGCAAGCAGCCGGGGATCGACCCGCGGCGCAACGGCCATTGGCGCAGCGTCAGCTTCCACAACTATGCCGACTACGCGCTGGGCGCCGAGTTCGGCGAGGCCCTGGCGCAACTGCGCGCCTTCGGCGGCGCTGGCGGCTGCGCGGTCATGTGCGCCGAGGCCTATTGGCGCCAGTGCCACCGGCAGATCATCTGCGACCACCTGTTGCACCACGGCCATCCCGTGGTCCACCTGATCGACGTCGCGCGTCAGGAGCCGGCCACGCTCAACCCGGCGGCGCGCACCGATGCGCAGGGGCAATTGGTCTATCCGCCGGATGCGGCGGAGACCGGGCCCGTCACTGGCGACTTGTTCGGCGCCTGAGTCCGGCTGTCGCCTCTGCCGTACGCATTGCTTGCCCGCGCGCCGGCAGCGCCGCCGCGCGGGAAACGCCTCATTTGCCTGGCAGGGACGGAACCGCGACCGCGTCGCCGCGCGGCGTGTCGTCGGCGGCGATTCCGGCAGTGGCGGGGGAGGCCGGTCCGGTCGCGGCGTCCTGCGTGGTGGCGAGCAGGCGCAAGGGCTGGCCGCGGTAGCGGAACTCCAGCGCCTGCTGCAGTGCGTCCAGGCGCGCGACCCGCGCGCACAGCGCCTCCGCCTTGGTTTCGATGCCCTTGCTGCGCGCGTCCATCCGGGCCTCGAACGCGGCATCCATGTGCTGGGCGCGCGCGTCGATCGCCTCCGCGCGGCCGGTGACTATCTGCCAGAGCAAGTGTCGGGAGATGCTGCCCGTGAAACCCTCCGCCTCGGTCTGCACGTAGCGTTCGAAGTTGCCGTCGAACGCGCTCTGGTCCCAGCGCCCCTTGCCGAGCGTGCCATCGACGTAAGTATTGGCCTGCTTACGCAGCCGCTCGATCTTGCGTGCGTTGCCGGCACTGCCGGTCAGCACCTCGACGACCGTGCCGAGCACGTCGTAGCTCAGTTCGACCACCTCGTGCGAGAGGTCCGCGACCTGCGGCATCAGGGCGCGCGTTTCGCGCTCCATCTCCAGCAGGCGCTGCGCATCGGCGGTGCCGATTTGCTGCACCTGGTGGTCCACGCTCAACTCGCCGGCATGGAAGAAGATCTCACGCGGCCCCTCGCCATCGCGGGTGAGCCAGATGCCGCCGGTGTCGGCCAGCACGTTGAACGGCGTGCTCAGGCCGCACTGCCGCGAGGACACCTGCGGCCGATGGTCGTGCCGGGCCTGGTCATCGTTCGGGTCGGCCAGGGCCGATCCGCTGGACGCGGCGAGCAGCACCAGAGCAAGGAAGCAAACCGTGCGCATCGCTGCAGCCCGCGTCGTGGAGTCCAGCGCATGCTCGCCATCGCATGGGCCGACAGTCGCGTGTCGGAAGTCACTGTGTCGCGCGGCGGGGAGCGCGAGGGCGGGCGCGTCGTCACGCACCTGGATGCCGCCGCGCCGCCGCGCCGGATGCAGCCCGACGCCGGTTCAGTCCTGCGGCACCGCCGGCTCTTCCGGCTTCGCCGCCTCCGGGCTGACCCGCTCGATGGTGTGGCGCAATTCGCGGCCAAGAATGAACTTGGCATCTTTCGCCCACGCATCCAGCCGGTCGTCGAACACCAGCTTGCTGTTCTCGTCCGGCCACACCAGCTTCAGTTCGCGCAGCTTCTGGATGAAGCCGCGGAACAGGGTCTTGTCGAAGAACTCCGGCGCGGCCGGCGCGTACAGCAGGCTCAGGCGTTGCGCGGCCTGCTGGCACAGGCTCTCCAGTTCGCCGGCGCCGAGCTTGCCCGGGCCGTTCTTCACCAGCACCGAAATGGCGATGTAGTAGCGCTCGAACGCCTGCTGCAGCGAGTGGCCGATCGCGCGCAGGCGGAACACCTCGTCGGTCTGGCCGGTGTTGCGCGCCAGCACGCCGCCGTCGTCGTCGTTGACCTGCAGCAGCAGCCCTTCGCGCACGAACACCTCGATGGTGCGCTCGATGCGCTCGGCGAACTGGTCCTCGCTCCACGGCAGGAACAGTTCGGCCTGCAGGAACGGGTACACGGTGCGGCCCAGCCGCAGCAGCCCGGCGCGGCTCATGCGGCGGTTGTTCTGGAAGCAGCACGCCACCCACGAGGAGGCGGTGAACAGGTGCAGCACGTTGTTGCGGAAGTAGCTCAGCAGCACCGCGTTGTCGCCGTTGACGCTGAGCACGTCGCCGAGCGGATGCGGCGTGCGGGTCAGCACGTTGATCTCCTCGGCGTGGGCGATGATGCGCTCGGGCGAATGCGGGGTCACCGTGACCCGGTCCGAGTACGGCAGTTCCGCCAGCAGCTTCTTGCACAGTTCGATCTGCGCGACCAGGTCGGCCTCGCCCATCGCGTGCTTGGGCGTGGACAGCAGCGCCAGCGCCAGCAGGTTGACCGGATTGACGTCGGCGGCGGCGTTGATGTGGACCTGGATCTGCTGCGCCAGCGCGTCGACGGTGCCGTTGAGCCAGGACGGCTTCTCGTCCTCGCCCAGTGGCTGGCCATCCCATTCCGGCGCGCGTTGCGCCAGCATCTGGCTCAGCGCGATCGGCTCGCCGAAGTTCACCACCACCTGGCCGTAGTTCTGCTTGAGCACCTTGGGGATGCCCCACAGCAGCGCCCAGATCGATTCCTTTTCCTTGGGCCGGCCGCTGAGCTCGTCGAGGTAGCTGTTGCCCTCCATCAGCTTCTCGTAGCCGACATAGATCGGCTGGAACAGCACCGGCTTGCGCGGCTGGCGCAGGAACGCGCGCAACGTCATCGCGATCATGCCGCCCTTGGGCTGCAGCAGCCGGCCGGTGCGCGAGCGCCCGCCTTCGACGAAGTACTCGATCGAGTAGCCGCCGGACACCAGTTGCGCCACGTACTCGCTGAGCACCGCCGAGTACAGTGCGTTGCCCTTGATCGAGCGGCGGATGAAGAATGCGCCGCCCTTGCGCAGCAATTGCCCGACCACCGGCAGGTTGAGGTTGATGCCGGCCACGATGTGCGGCGGCACGATGCCGCGCTCGTACAGCAGGTAGCTCAGCAGCAGGTAATCCATGTGGCTGCGGTGGCTGGGCACGTAGATCACTTCGTGCCCCGGCGCGGCCTCTTTCAGCTTGTCCAGGTGGTGCACCAGCACGCCGGCATAGATGCGGTTCCAGACGTGGGTGAGCAGGAAGCTGGCCGAGCGCACCACCGGGCTGGAATAGTCGGCGGCGATCTCCCAGGCATAGGCGTGGGCCTTGCGCCAGGCGTCCACCGGCTTGCTGTTGTCGCGCTTGGCCTGCGCGGCGATCGCCTCGCGCACCGGTTCGGCGGCCAGCACCTGGTCCACCAGCAGGCGCCGGGTCGACAGGTCGGGGCCGATCACCGCCTCGCGGATGCGCCGGAAGTGGGTGCGCAGCACGCGCTGCAGCTTGCGCACGGTGCGCTCCGGCGGCAGCCCTTCCTCGATCGTCTGCCGCATCGACACCGGCGGCGCGAAGCGCACGATGGTGCTGCGGCCGTTGAGCAGCACGCCGAGCAGGCGCCGGAAGCTGCCCACCAGCGCCCAGTTTTCCGAGAACAGCACCGCGAACCAGCCGCTCTGCTTGTCCGGCGCGCGGCCGACGAAGATCGACACCGGCACCAGGTGGATGTCCAGGTCCGGCCGCTCGCGGTGCGCCTGCAGCAGCCTGGCCAGCGAATCGGAGTGGGTCTTGGCGCCGCGCTGCTCGGGAATCAGCGCGTTGTTGCTGCTGCGCCGCGACAGCGCCAGGTAGGCGCGCTTGCGTCCCAGCGGGTCGCCGGGCAGCGGCACCAGCGGCGACGGCAGGCCGGCCTCGCGGCAGGCCTTGTCCAGGATCAGCGCGTTGGACAGGCCGTAGTCCTCCAGCACGTAGACCACCGGGCGGCCGTCGTCGTACTGGCCGGGTTCGGCCGGTTCGATCTTCAGCCCCAGCCACGGATCGGCCACGCGCCCGAGCAGGCGTGCCCACAGCGGCCGCTTGGCGGTGCGCGGGGACGCTGCCGGGACCGGCAATGCGGCGGCGGACGCCTCGGTGGGGTCGGCGCCGGTCGCGGCGGCCGGCGCGTGCGCCGGGTCCGGCGCGCGCGTGGCCGCGGCGTCGTCGGGGAAGGGCAGGGGATTTTGTTCTGGCATCGGCGTCATTATCGCTTAGCCGGCGGCGCGGGTTCGGCGGCCGGGGGCGCCGGGGCGTCGGCGGGCGGGACGGGGGGCGCGACCGGTGGCGCCGCCGCGGCCAGCAAGGTGTCCACCTCGTGCAGCGTGTCGCGCAGGTACCAGTGGCCCTGGCGACGCACCAGCACCGCGGTGGTGTCGATCTGCGCGCCGCCCAGCGGGTACTGGATACGCACCACGGCCTGGTCGCCCTGCTGGTTGACCAGGCCGGTGCGCAGTTCGCGGGCGCTGGCGTCCAGGTCCAGGCCGTAGTCGGCCAGCACGGTCTTCAGGTCGGCCAGGAACGGGCCGAGCCGGCCCAGGCTCTGCTCCATGCCCAGGCCGTGCAGATCGGCGTCGCTGCGAACGCCGGTGCGGCGCGCGGCGGCGCTGAGCCGCGCGATCGCCGCCTGCGCGCGCTTGCGCTCGGACAGCGGCGCATGCTCGGCCCAGGCGCTCAATGCCTGCACCAGCTGCACGTAATGGCCGCGCTGCTCGGGGGTGTAGTCGCCCTGGTTGCGCAGATACTGCACGCCGAACAGGCCCAGCGAGTGCGCGGCCTGGCGCAGGCTCGCCGCCTGTCCGCCGAACTGCGCATCGAAGGCGCGCTGCAAGTCGCGCTCGGCCTGCGGCGCGGCCAGGGTGTCGAGGATCTGCGGCAGGCGTTCGGCCAACGGCAACTCGCTTAGCGGCCAGCGGCTGCGGTCCTCGCGCCAGGCCTGCTGCAGGCGCTGGTACTGCTCCGGCGGCACCGCGGCGCGGGCGTAGCCGGCCAGGTCGTTGCGTTGCAGCGTGCGCGCCAGTTCGCGCACCGCCGTGGCCGGTTCGGCGCCGGCGCCGGGCAACTCGGTCGGGGTGCGCTTGCAGCCGCCGAGCAGGACCAGTGCGGCCAGCAGCAGTGCGGGAACGAGATGCGAGGACGTGGCCCGGGTCGGGCGGCGTGGCGGCGGCATACTGTTGGCTCGTTCCCCAAAACGTTCCGCATCTTGCTGGGCGCGCACGATTCCGGCAAGCCGCGCGGTGGTGCGACGGCGGCCGCGCACGCAAGGCCGGTGTCGTCCCGGGACAATTTCCTGACCCGCTTGCCAAGGTCGGGACAACGGTGTCGGCACGATGGCGGCATCGTGCACGGCATGCCGCCACATTGTGCAATGTTGCGGCGCATCATGTAACCGCTTGCAGTTGCTGTTAACGTCCGCCCACCTCGGCATGAGGTGGTACTGGACGGGGGTCCCAGTGCGATACAGGTCCGACATCTTTCGAGCGCTGGGTCACGGCGGCATTGGCCGACGTGGCTTGGCCCTGGCCGGTCTCCTGTGCGCCTGCGCCATGGTGCTGCCAGCGCAGGCGCAAGACGGCGGCCTGCCGCCGCGCGATGCATGGCGCGCCTCCAGCTCCTCCAGCCAGGTCAAGGCGCAGGCGATCGCGTACCTGATCGACGGCGATGCCACTACGCGCACCGGCGGCGCCTTCACTCCCGGACACTGGTTCCAGATCGACCTGGGGCGCCAGGCGCGGATCGGCGGCGTGCAGTTGCAATGGGACACCGCCAATCCGGAAGGCTACCTGGTGCAGGTCTCCAGCGACGGCCAGCGCTGGGACACGGTCTACACCATGACCGATTCCCTGGGCGGCAGCGAGACCCTGTTCTTCGCGCCCCGCAGCGCGCGCTATCTGCGCCTGGCCAGTCCCGAGCGCAGCGCCGACTGGGGCGTGTCGATCTACGAGATGGCGCCGCTGGGCGAAGCGGCGAGTGCGCGCCTGCAAGGCCTGTCGGTGGCCGACGCGGCCGCGCTGTGGCAGGGCGGCGCGGCGGTCGCGATGCCCGGCAAGGGCGCGCAGGCGCGGCAATTGGACATCGCCTTCCCGCGCCCGCTCGCCAGCGCCGGCCTGATCGTCGAATTCGCCGGCGTCCACGGCGCGGCGCAACTGCAGGCGCGCGATGCCGCCGGCCGCTGGAGCACGCTGGCCGAGGATCCGCTGGCCGGGCAGAGCGACAGCGCCATCCTGGCCGGCACCGCGCCGGTGCAGGCGCGCGCGCTGCGCCTGCGCGTGGAGGCCGCGCCCGGCGGCGTCGCCCCGGTGCTGCGCCGCCTGCGCCTGCTCGGACCCAAGGCGCTGATGACGCCGATGCAGCGCTACCAGGTCGCCGCGCAGCGCGGCGCCACGCGCGCGCTGTTCCCGGCCTCGCTGCACATGCAGCAGACCTATTGGACCGCGGTCGGCATCCATGCCGGCCGGCAGAAGTCGATCTTCGACGAATACGGCAACCTGGAAGCGTGGAAGGGCGCGCCGCTGGTGCAGCCGCTGTGGCGCGATGCGTCCGGCACCGCCGCCGGCGCCGACGGCCACGCGCTGACGCATGCGCTGCGCGACGGCTGGAAACCGATGCCGTCGGTGCGCTGGTCGCCGCAGCCGGGGCTGGAATTGCGCAGCGAGACCTTCGCGATCGAACGCAACGGCCAGCCGGTCACGCTCCTGCGCCATCGCCTGCGCAACACCGGCAACACCCCGGTCAGCGGCACGCTGTCGCTGCTGGTGCGGCCGATGCAGATGAATCCACCGTGGCAGAACGGCGGCCTTTCGCCGATCCACGACGTGGCGATCGAGGATGCCGCGGTGCGCGTCAACGGCCGCGTGCTGCTGGAATCGCTGAGCGCGCCCAGCGGCGCCGGTGCCGCGGCGTTCGGCGCGCACGGGGAGACCGAGATCACCCGCCACGTCGCCGCCGGCACGCTGCCGGCGCAACGCCAGGCGCACGACGCCGATGGGCTGGCCGCGGGGATGCTGAACTATGCGGTGACGCTGGCGCCGGGGGCGCAGCAGGACGTGGTGCTGGCGTTCCCGCTCGGCACCGCCAGTGCCGACAAGCAGGGCCGGCTTCCGCCGGCGCCACCGCTGGACCGCGCCGCGCTGCTGACCAGCGGCCGCGGCGATGCGGGACGCAGCTTCGACGCGCTGGCCGAGCAGGCCTCGGCGGACTGGCAGCAGCGCCTGGGCAACGTCGGCCTGAGCCTGCCCGACCCCAGCCTGGTCGACATGCTGCGCGCGCAGGCCGCGTACATGCTGATCAACCAGACCGGCCCGGCGATGCAGCCCGGCCCGCGCAACTACAACCGCTCCTTCATCCGCGACGGCATGGCCACCTCGGCGGTGCTGCTACGCATGGGCCAGGCCAAGGTCGCGCGCGACTACCTGCAGTGGTACAGCGACCACGCCGTGCATCCGAACGGATTGGTGTCGCCGATCCTCAACGACGACGGCAGCGTCAACGACGGCTTCGGCTCGGACCTGGAATACGACAGCCAGGGCGAGTACATCACCCTGGTCGCCGACGTGGCGCGCCTGGACGGCGGCCCGGAGAGCGTGCGCGCCTACCTGCCGAAGGTGAAGCTGGCGATGCAGTTCATGCAGCAGCTGCGCGAACGCACCCTGGTGCCCGGCTACATGGCCGAGCAGCCGGCGCCGGAGCGCTTCCGCGGCATCCTGGCGCCGTCGATCAGCCACGAAGGCTACTCCAGCCCCACGCATAGCTATTGGGACGACTACTGGGCGCTGAAGGGCTGGCACGACGGCGCGTGGCTGGCCGAGTCGCTGGGCGATGCGCGGACTGCGGCCTGGGCGCGCGAACAGTACGCCGCGCTGCGCACCTCGCTGGCCGCCTCGATCCGCGCCACGATGGCCTGGAAGGGCGCCGACTTCATCCCGGCCGCCGCCGACCTGGGCGACGGCGATCCGAGCAGCGTGTCGATCGCGTTGGATCCCACCGGCCAGCAGGACCTGCTGCCGGAGCAGGCGCTGCGCACCACCTTCGCGCGCTACCTGGAGGACGTGCGCAAGCGCAAGCAGCCCAACGCGCTGTGGGCGTATTCGCCGTACGAGATGCGCAACGTGCTGACCTACGTGCACCTGGACCAGCCGCAGGTCGCCGACGAACTGCTGCAGGACATGCTGCGCGACCGCCGTCCGCTGGAATGGCAGGTGCTGGCCGAGGTGGTGCAGTCGCGGCTGCGCTTCCCGCGCTACCTCGGCGACATGCCGCATACCTGGATCGGCGCCGAGTACGCGCGCACCCTGTTCGGCATGCTGATGCACGAAGGCGACGACGCGCTGGTGCTGCTGCCGGGCGCGCCGCCGGCCTGGGTCGAGGGCGAGGGCCTGTCGGTGCAACGCCTGCCCACCGCCTACGGCCAGCTGAGCATGCGCGCGCGCCAGCGCGAGCAGACCTTGCGCATCGACCTCGGCGCCGGGCTGCGCGCGGGCACCGCGGTGCGCGTGGTGTGGCCGTCGCGCACGCGTCCGGCGCAGCTGCGCGTGGACGGCCGCCGCATCGACGCCTACGACGCCAGCGGCGTGACCCTGGGCAAGCCGTTCCGGACCCTGGAGGCACGCTGGTGAATCCACGCACCGCGCCCGCGCCCGAACAGCGCGCCAGCATCACCATCAAGGACGTGGCGCGCCTGGCCAACGTCTCGGTGGCGACGGTGTCGCGCACCATGAACGGCCACCAGCACGTGGCCGAACCGGTGCGCGCGCGCGTGCTGGAAGCCGCGCGCACCTTGCACTACGTGCCGCACCATGCCGCGCGCAGCCTCAGCAGCCGCCGCACCCACACCATCGGCGTGGTCCTGCCCGACCTGCACGGCGAGTTCTTCTCCGAACTGATCCGCGGCATCGATACCGTGGCGCGCGAGCGCGGCCTGCACCTGCTGGTGTCCAGCTACCACGGCGAGCCGGAGGAGCAGCGCCTGGCGGTGCGGCGCATGCCCGGGCGCGTGGACGGCCTGCTGATCATGTCGCCTTATCTGGGCGGCGGCGCCGACGAGGCGATCGAACTGCTGCCCGGCGCCCTGCCGGCGGTGCTGATGAACTGCGCCGAGCGCATCGCCGACACCCAGGTGCTCAACGTCGACAACTACGGCGGCGCGCGCGCGATGACCCGCCACCTGCTCGACAGCGGCCACCGCCGCATCGCCTTCATCGCCGGGCCCGACGACAACTTCGATGCGCGCGAACGCCTGCGCGGCTACCGCGACGAACTGCAGGCGCAAGCGCCGCAGATCCCGCCGCAGGTACTGCCGGGCGATTTCGACGAAGCCTCCGGATACCGCGCCGGTCAGGCGCTGCTGCAGGGCGAGCGCCCGGACGTGGTGTTCGCGGCCAACGACATGATGGCGCTCGGCTGCCTGTTCGCCTTCACCCATGCCGGCCTGCGCGTGCCCGAGGACATCGCCCTGGCCGGTTTCGACGATGTGCCGATGGCGCGCTACGTGCACCCGGCGCTGACCACGATGCGGGTGGACATCGCCGGCTTCGGCGCGCGCGCGATGCAGCTGCTGCTCGCCGCGCTGGAGCCGCAGACCGCCACGGCGCCCCCGTCCACCGATATCGCTCCGCAATTGATCGTCCGTGCGTCCAGTGTCCAGCGAGGAACCGCCATGGACTGACCACGCCGACCCGCCGCATCACCACCGTTCCACTCCAACTAGAAGAAAGCACGCATGATCCCGTTTACCACCCTGGGAGGGGTACTGTCATGAAGAACAAGCGTTCCGCTTCCAACCTGCCCGCACGCAGCCTGCTGTGCTGCGCGCTGGCCACCAGCCTGTTCGCGGCGATGCCGGCGATGGCGCAGTCCAGCACCGCGACCCTGCGCGGCCAGGTCGCCTCGGCGCAGGCCGGCACCGAGGTCACCGTCACCAACATCGCCACCGGCTCGGTGCGGCGCGCGCCGGTCGGCGCCAACGGCAACTACACCGTCGTCGGCCTGCCGCCGGGCACCTACAAGGTCGAGGCCAACGGCGTCACCAAGACGGTCACGCTGCAGGTCGCGTCCTCGTCCACGCTCGATCTCGATGCCGGCACCGCGACCGCCTCGGGCGGCGATGCGACCACGCTGGGCACGATCAACGTCACCGCGCCGCCGTCGCTGAAGGACGTGAAGACCTCCGAGGTCGGCAACGTCGTTTCGCTGCGCCAGATCCAGCAGTTGCCGCAGGCCACGCGCAACTTCCTCGAGTTCGCCGACACCGTGCCGGGCATGGTGTTCCAGATCGATGGCAACGGGAATACCAAGCTGCGCGGCGGCGCCTCCAACGCCAGCGCCAGCAACCTGTACATCGACGGCGTCGGTCAGAAGAGCTATGTGCGCAGCGGCGGCATCGCCGGCCAGGCCGACACGCAGGGCAATCCGTTCCCGCAGTTGGCGATCGGCGAATACAAGGTCATCACCTCCAACTACAAGGCCGAGTACGGCCAGGTCAGCGGCGCGGCGATCACCGCGGCGACCAAGTCCGGCACCAACGAGTTCCACGGCGAAGCCTTCTTCCGCTACACCGACCAGGATCTGCGCGAGAAGCGTCCGGACGAAGACAAGGGCAAGATCGACTCGCAGACCAAGGAATACGGCTTCGCGCTGGGTGGCCCGATCATCCAGGACCGCATGCACTTCTTCGTCGCCTACGAGGGCAAGGAGAACGTGGCGCCCAAGAGCGTGCAGGCCGATGCCTCCGCGCAGCCCTTCATCGGCTTCTTGCCGGCCAATCTGGCGAGCCAGATTGGCGCGGCGAACATGCCGTTCAAAGAGGACCTGATCTTCGGCAAGATCGACTTCGAGCCGACCGATCGCGACCGCATCGAGTTGAGCACCCTGTACCGCGACGAGACGCAGATCGCCAACGTCGGCGGCGTCAACACGCTGGAGCAGGCCACCAACAAGTTCAACAAGGACAAGCGGACCAACCTGCGCTGGCAGCACAGCGCCGACAACTGGTACAACGAGTTGATCGTGGGCACCGAGAATTCGGAGAACAGCCCGACCGCCAAGACCTTGGGCAACGGCATCATCTACAAGTATCTGGCGCCACGTCCCGGTTCCGACGATGTGGACGAGTACACCTTCTTGAATACCGGCTCGGCCGGCGGCCTCAGCGTGCAGCGAAAGAGCCAGAAGGGTTGGTTCCTGCAGAACGATCTGACCTTCACCAGCTTCGAATGGCATGGCGACCACACCATCAAGATGGGCGTCAATTACAAGGACGTCGAACTGACCTCGCAGGACGCGGCCGCGGTGAACCCGCAGTTCGCCTATTCCGTCGATGCCAATGGTGTCGCCGCCACCCCGTACCGGGTGGATTTCGTTGCGCCGTACAACACGCCTGGGCAGAAGGCCACGGTGAAGTCTCCGTCCAAGCAGTACGGAATCTATATCCAGGACGACTGGGCCGCCACCGACAAGCTGATGATCAACATCGGCGTGCGTTACGACTACGAGGACACCCCGGCCTACACCGATTTCGTCACGTCTCCGGCATTCGTCAACGCCCTGTACGCCGACGATCCGGAGAACCCGGGCCATCCGTGGGCCGACCGACTGCTGCCCAGCGGCATCAATGTCGCCGACTACATCAGCACCGGCAAGAACCGCAAGAACTTCAAGGACGCGTGGGCGCCGCGCCTGGGCTTCTCCTACGACTTCTTCGGCGACGAGACCGCCGTCCTGCACGGCGGCGCGGCGCGGTCCTACGACCGCAATCTGTTCGAGCAGCTGGCGCTGGAAACCAGCAAGGCGGCCTTGTCGCCGGTCGCGGTGTATTTCGAGAACCCCGCTACCGGTCAGTGCTACCGCGACGACCGTACCTGCGTGGCATGGGATCCGCGCTATCTGCAGGGCGTCGACCAGCTGAACACCATCCCCGGCGTCAGCGGCAGCGCCGAACTGTTCATCTTCAACAATCACATCAAGACCCCGTACAGCGACCAGTACAGCCTCGGCATCAGCAACCAGGTCGGCGACTGGCTGACCGACGTGACCTTCCAGCGCGTGCTCAGCTACGACGGTTTCGTGATGTCGTTGATCAACCGGTATCCGGATGGCTCGTACTTCCAGAACGGCGATCTGCCCTGGGGCGAGCCGGTGCCCGGCTACCAGAACACGATCCTCGGCAACAATGGCCTGGAACAGCGCAGCAGCCAGGTGCTGCTGTCGGCGGAAAAGCCCTACACCAAGGAATCGGGCTGGGGCCTGACGCTGTCCTACACCCACACCAACGCGCGTCAGAACCGCAAGATCGACGAGCCCTACGCGTTCGACAAGCCGACCATTCGCGGCTATCGCTTCGTGAAGTCCGATGCCACGCCGACGCATCGCTTCGTCGCCTCCGGCTCGATCGATGGCCCGTGGGGCGTGACCTTCGGCGCCAAGGTGGTGCTTGCCACCCCGGATCCTGTCAACGAAATCGCGTGCTACGGCTTCGTCGAGCCGGATGGCGGCACCTGCCAGCAGGTCGGCGTCACTCCGCCGGGCAGCGGCAAGTTCCTGGTCGGCGGCAAGATCTGGGGCTATCGCACGGTCGATTTCCAGGCGAGCAAGGACTTCACCGTGTACAACGACTTCAAGTTGTCGGCGCGTATCAATCTGCTCAACGCCTTCAACTTCAAGAACTACTCGTCGTATGTCTACAACGGCTGGGGTAGCGAAGGACGCTTCGATCCGGACATCACCATCAACAAGACGGGTGAGATCAACTATGTGCCGCGCACTGTAACTTTTGAAATCGGCGCCAAGTTCTGATGGTCCAATGCAAGACGCGCATGGCCAATGCCATGCGCGTCTTGTTTTTCATCCATCATCCCGCAACGAAACAAGCCTGCTCTAATCTACATTGACAATGGCGTTGGCGGGCGGGATGAAGTTTTGTCCGGACGTGGTGGCGGTGGCCGAAATCGTATAGGTGCCGGGGTTGGGGATCACCGCCTTGCAATGCCTGATCGGCGTCGTGCTGTAGGACTCGTTTTGGGTGCTGCAAAGAAAATGGCCGTTCGCGAAGATATTGAAGTTGCTTGCATAGTCCACGGTGCCGCCGCCGGTGATGTAGATGTCGGCCTGGACGCCAGCGAACTTGGGCAGCGTCCCCTGCTGAAATATCCCTTGTACCGGGCTTGCAGCGACCGATGACCCCGACGCAACCACTCCAAGCAGGGCAATGGCCGTAACGATCGACTTTCTCATGTATCCGTCCTTGATAAATATGGCCAGCCGCAACGTTGGCCCAATGCCAATGCCGGGATGACGAGCGATGATCTGTTTTTGAATATTAAGAACCGGTAATTTTTCTGTTAGCATTGAATATGGAAGAATAATATGCTTACCAACCTGGTCATCGTCGGTGGCGGCACCGCCGGCTGGATGGCCGCCGCCGCGCTGGCGCGCGTGCTCGGTCCGGCCTACCGCATCACCCTGATCGAGTCCGAACAGATCGGCATCGTCGGCGTCGGCGAGGCCACCGTGCCGCACATCAAGGCCTTCAACAACCTGCTCGGCATCGACGAGGCCGAGTTCGTGCGCCAGACCCAGGGCAGCTTCAAGCTCGGCATCGAGTTCGTCGACTGGCTGCGGCCGGGCACGTCCTACGTGCATGGCTTCGGCACCGAGATCGGGCATCCGCTGGGGCTGCTGCCGTTCCAGCAGTACTGGTTCAAATTGGCGTTGGCCGGCAAGGCCAAGCCGTTGGGCGCCTACACGCTCAATACCGTGGCCGCCAAGCGCGGCAAGTTCATGACCTCGGCCAGCGATGCGCCGCCCACGTCGCCGTTGGCCAACATCGCCTATGCCTACCATTTCGACGCGGCGCTGTACGCGGCGTTCCTGCGCCGCTATTCCGAGCAGCGCGGGGTGACCCGGCGCGAAGGCATCGTCGAGGAGGTCCAGCTGCATCCGGAATCGGGCAACGTGGCGTCGGTGCGCCTGGCCTCCGGTGAGGTCGTCGCCGGCGACCTGTTCATCGACTGCTCCGGTTTCCGCGGCCTGCTGATCGAGCAGGCGCTGCATACCGGCTATCACGATTTCAGCCACTGGCTGCCGTGCGACCGCGCGCTCGCCGTGCCCTGCGCCAAGGTCGGCCCGCCCACGCCGTATACCCGCGCCACCGCGCGCGCGGTCGGCTGGCAGTGGCGCATTCCGCTGCAGCACCGCACCGGCAACGGCTACGTGTATTCCAGCGCGCATCTCAGCGACGACGAGGCCGCGGCCACGCTGCTGGCCAACCTGGACGGCCCGGCGCTGGCCGATCCGCGCCCGCTGCGCTTCCTCACCGGGCGCCGCAAGCAGGTATGGAACCGCAACGTGGTCGCGCTGGGCCTGGCCAGCGGCTTCATGGAGCCGTTGGAATCGACCAGCATCCATCTGATCCAGTCCGGCATCTCCAAACTGCTGGAGCTGTTTCCGCGCGAGGGCATCAGCCCGGTGCTGGTGCAGCGCTACAACGACCGCATCGCCTTCGAGTTCGACCGCATCCGCGATTTCCTGGTGCTGCACTACCACGCCACCGAGCGCGACGACAGCGACTTCTGGCGGCAGTGCCGCGCCATGACGATCACCCCGGAACTGCAGGCCACCCTGGACCTGTTCCGCGACAGCGGCCGCTTCTACCGCAACGCCGAGGAAATGTTCGCCGAGATCAGCTGGGTGCAGGTCATGGTCGGGCAGGGCATCCTGCCGCGCGGCTACCACCCGCTGGTGGACCAGGTGCCAGGCGCGGACATCGAACGCTTCGTCGCCAGCATCGAGCAGACCATCGGCCACTGCGTGGACGCGATGCCGCCGCACCAGGCCTTCATCGACCGCTACTGCGCGGCCGCGCCGCGCTGAGCGTTGCCCGGCGCCAAGCCAAAAAAAGAGGCCACGCGCACCAGGCACGGGCCTCTTCAAAATCCGACCGAAGCCGGAGAACGGTTGGTGGCGCATCTCCGGCAAAGCCGGACGCTGCGCATGCTACCGGCACCGTCAATTTAATGCAATGGTTTAAATTAATGCATCTAAGTTGTTGAAATTAATAGGCGTGTTGGGCCTGTTCGCTTGCCAGGGTCGCCGCGATCTCACGCTGGATCGCCGCCGCCGCGGCCCTCGGATCGGCGGCCTGGCGGATCGGGCGGCCGACCACGATCGCATCGGCACCGTCGGCGAAGGCCTGGGCCACGCCCACGGTGCGCTGCTGGTCGTCGCCGACCGGGCCGCCGGGGCGGATGCCCGGGCACACGATCGAGAAGCCGGCGCCGGTGGCGCGGCGGATCGGCGCCGCTTCCTGGCCGGACGCGATTACCCCGTCGATGCCGGCGGCCTGCGCGGCCAGGGCACGCTCCACCACGACGTCCTGCGGTTCGCGGTCGATGCCCATCGACGCCAGGTCGGCGCGGCCCATCGAGGTCAGCACGGTCACCGCCAGCAGGCGCATCTCGCCGCCGTTGGCCTCGGCCGCGGCCTGCATCATCGCCGGGTGCCAGCCGTGGATCGTGCAGTAGTCCACCGGCCACTGCGACAGGCGCCGGATCACGCCGCCGACGGTGGCCGGGATGTCGAAGAACTTCAGGTCCACGAACACGCGCTTGCCGCGTGCGGCCAGTGTCTCCAGCACGTCGAAATACTCGCCGGAGGCCAGCAGCTCCATGCCGATCTTGTAGAACGCCACCGTGTCGTCGAGCCGCTCGATCCAGTCGATCGCCTCGGTGCGCCCCGGCACGTCGAGGGCGAAGATCAACCGCTCGTGCGCCTGCAGCGGCAGCGGCGCGCGGCTCACTGCGCCAGCTCCAGCGCCTGCACCTTGGCCTGGTGGCGTGCGGCGCGCGACTGGGTGAAGTCGTTGTTGAACAGCGCCGGTTCCCAGGACCCGTAGCTGGGGTTGGGCAGCATCCACCAGCGCTCGCCGAACCAGTCGTGGTACTGCTGCAACAACTGCGCGCGGCCTTCCGGCGTGTTCGCCACCACCTGCGCGAAGTCGCCGAGCTGGTCGCCGAACTGCATCAGCACGCGGTACTGCTGGCCGACCAGCTTGCGCCGGCAGTTCTTCTCCGAGCCGTTCTGCTCGCACCCCTTGACCACCGTGCCCAGGCCGAGCAGCACGCTGTTGTCGGCGACCGGCAGGCCGGCGCTGCGCAGGTTGGCCAGGGTCGCGTCGGTCAGGTGCACCGCGCGGTTGGTTACGTACAGCACGGTGATGCCCTTGGCGTCGGCCGCCTTGGCGAAATCGACCACGCCGGGGATCGGCTTGGCCTTCTTCTCGGCCACCCACTGGTCCCAGCTGAGCTCGTCGTACTCCTTGCCGCTGCGGATCAGCCGCGCCTGGTAGGGCGAGTTGTCCAGCACCGTTTCGTCCACGTCCATCACCACCGCCGGCTTCAGCCCGGTGGCGGCGTTGCCGCGCTCCTCCGGCACCAGCGCGTCCCAGTTCGGCTCCTTCAGCGCCGCGTCCAGGCGGTCGGCGGCGGCGCGATAGGTCTGTTCGGCCGCGGCCCGGTACTCGGCCGAGCGTTGCATCCACAGCACCGCGTTGAGGTTGTCGTCGCCGGCGGCGGCACCGGCAGATGCGGTGGCGGACGCGGCGGATGTGGCGGTCGCCGCGACGCTGGGCTTGTCGGCGGTATCCGGGGCCTGCGTCTGCGGCTTGCAGGCGGACAGGGCGAGCACGGCGCAAGCCAGTGCGGTGCGGGCGATCGGGGTCATCGGGCGCGGGAACCTAGGCGGGAATCCCGCGATTTTAGCGGGTTGTGGCGGTGCCCGTGGCGAGTGGCTACATCGGTGCGGGCATCGGGCCAGCACAGCGATGTCCCGCGAGGCGTTTGAGAGGCAAGCCGCCGCAGGCATTACGGATCTGGGCGCCGTGGTAATGACAAATCCTGCTGAACTCAAGCTGCTAGTAGTTGGGCTAGTTCGCGCAAATCGATTGCTGACACATTTGCTGGAGACTCCCCCTCGGTGTCCACGGCAATTGCCGTGACAGTGCGACCATCGTTGCAATCGCGTCACTGTCCCACTGGAGCCACATACGCTTGCTCTTCGGCACGGCTCACCGTGTTGTGCGGGTCGCGGATCGCAACCAAGCCGGCTCGGTTGGGCGCTATGCTACGCAATGATCCCATTGGCGCAAGCACAATGACCGACACCCCTACACCGCCCATCCTCTCTCCCATCGAAGCCCGTGCGCTTGGCTGCCTGATCGAAAAAGAGGCCACTACGCCGGATGCTTATCCGCTGACGGTCAATGCCACGGTGGTGGCGGCCAACCAGAAGACCTCGCGCGAACCGGTGATGTCGCTGAACCCTGGCGATGTGCAGCATGCGCTGCGCCAGTTGGAAGGGCATGGGCTGGCGCGGCAGCAGTTCTCCTCGCGCGCGGTGCGTTACGAGCATCGCCTGGCGGCGGCGTTGGATCTGACCCAGCAACAGGTGATCCTGATCGGGCTGCTGTTGCTGCGCGGTCCGCAGACGGCGAACGAATTGCTGGCGCGGTCCGAACGCATGGCGCGGTTCGCCGATGCCGAGGACGTCCGCCATCAGCTCGATCGGCTGGCGCAGCGTCAGTTGGCGGTGCAGTTGCCGCGCGCCAGCGGCCAGCGCGAGGATCGCTACATGCATCTGCTCGGTGGGCCCATCGATGCGGAGGCATTGGCGGCGACCTTCAAGGCGCGGCCGGCGACGTCCGGCAGCGAGGAGCTGGAGGCGCGGGTGCAGGCGCTGGAAGCCGAGGTGGCGGAGTTGCGCGAGATCGTCGCCGAGTTGCAGGCGCAGCGCGGTACGGCGTAGCGCGTTGTTCGCGGAAGAGTGTTGCGGCCGTGCGCTGGCGCTCGCCGCTAGCGTGGAGTCCGCCTTGCCGCCGCACTAACCGACTTGCAGAAGGCGCTGCCTTGCCGAGGGCGCTGCGGTCGTCGATTCGCTATGCGCTTGGCGGTAGCCATCGCGCAAAGATCTTGCACAGCCGCTGTCGCCAATATGCACGGCGGCCGCGCGCCCCGCGTTCACTCCATTTCCATCTGCGGGATCAAGGCCAGCAAATCGGTCACTCCCAGGTCCGCGCCGGCCTGGTTGAGCAAGGTGCTGGCCTGGCCGCGATGGTGGGTCTGGTGGTTGAAGAAATGCAGCAGCACGTCGCCGAAGCGCCGGCGATGGGGCGTGCCGCGGGTGTTGCTGTACTCCAAGGCGACATCCAGGTCCGAGGCGCTCACCTGCGCCATCCAGGCGGCGATGGTCGCGTCCAATGCCTGACGCTGCGCGAGCAGTGCGGGCAGGGTATCGGCCTGGACGGCGTCCAGCGCGGCGGGCGCCGGCGCAGCGGCGATCGCCGTCAACGCCGGATACTGCGCCGGATGCCTGGCGAAGCGCTGCAGCCAGATGGTGTCGGCCACCACCAGGTGGTTGAGCGTACCCAGCAGCGAGCCGAAGAAGGCGCCGCGTGGCTGCGCGATGGCCGGCGCCGGTAGCGCGGCCGCTGCCGCATACAGGCGCTCGTTCATCCATTGGTTGTAGCGGGCCAACAGTCGCAGCGATTCGAGGGCGTTCACGGCTCAGTTCTCCGATTCGTCGCCGTGCGAGGCGGTCAGGTCGCGGGCGTATAACGCCACCTCGTGTGCATCGGCCGCGACCCGCGTGCGGCCCTGTGCGGCGAAACCAAGCAGTTCCAGCAAACGGATCGAACGCGCGTTGCCCGGTGCGACGATGGCGCACAAGCGCGGCAACGCCAGGGTGTCCTGTGCATGGGCCAGCACCGCGCGTGCGGCCTCGCTGGCGTAGCCGTTGCCCTGGTAGGCCTGCAACAGGGCATAGCCCAGGTCGGGGGCGGGCAGGGTGGGGCGCGACACCAGGCCGGCCACGCCGAGCCAGGCGCTGTCGTCGCGGCGCTCCACCGCGTACAGGCCGAAACCGTGCTGCGCGTAGCTGCGCACGGGGCCATCGGCGAGATACTGCCGCGCCTGGGCGGCGTCGCGCACGCCGCGGTCGCCGATATGGGCCAGGAAGCCGGGATCGTTGAGCAGCGCCAGCATGGCCGCGGCGTCGCGGTCGGGGTCCAGCGAGCGCAGGCGCAAGCGCGCGGTGTCGATCACGGTGGCCACGGCGGCTCCTGGGAAGGAAGATGGTCGCTGCAGCGTGGCGCGGCCTGGGCGGCTTGGCAAGTTGCGGATGCGCCTACAGGCCTGCGGCGTGCCATGTTCGCCACACAGCCGCGGTGCCGTGCCCATTGGCTGAACTTCGCCGGTTCGCCGTCGCCGCAAGATGCGCCATGACGCCGGGATCGTCGAGCGGCGCCCGCCTGGCCGCGTGTCGCGGCCGGACGCAAGCGCGGTGTAGGTCACCGCGGCGCCACGCCAACTCGGCCCATACCGCCGTGTTCCCAGGAGAGGAGTCCAGCGCCAAGCGCACACCCGGACGCGCGCTATCGGCTCCCTCCACGACGCATGCGCCCTTTCCCGTAGGCAAGCCGCATCGACCAGACGGCGGCCTCCAGGCAGGCCGGTACGGCACCACCGCGGCAGCGGCCAGCACCGCGCACTTACGCGACATCGCCCCAAGTTGCAAGCCATCCGAGGATCGCCATCCGCGAACATCTAGTTAACAGCTTCACACCCTGTGTCGGTATTCTGGCGCCCATGCGATCGATCCCCCGCCTCGCCCTGCTCCTGTCCCTGCTGTCGCTGGCCGGCCTCGCCCAGGCGCGCGGCACGATCGAAAAAGTCCAGATACAAGGCCTGGACAAGGACGACGATGCGGCGATGATCGAGAACATCCAGGTCTCGCTGTCGCTGTACCAGGCCATCGGCAAGGTGCAGGGCGAGTCGCGCCTGGAGTATCTGCTGAGCCAGGCCGAGCGCCAGACCCGGCAGGCGCTGGAGCCGTTCGGCTACTACACCCCGACCATCACCGTCGAGGCGCCGCGCAGCGACGACAAGCTCACCGTCACCCTGCACGTGGACAAGGGCGAGCCGGTGCGGGTGCGCGGCTTCCACGTCGGCATCACCGGCCCGGCCGAGGACGACCGCTACCTGGGCGATGACCTGCAGAACTTCCGGCCCAGGACCGGCGACGTCTTCGACCACACCACCTACGAGACCAGCAAGGTCACCATCACGCGGCGCCTGGCCGAGCGCGGCTACTTCGATGCCGACTTCACCCAGCGCAAGGTCGAGGTCACCCGCGCCGACCACGCCGCCGACATCGACCTGAGCTGGGACAGCGGCCGCCGCTACAACATGGGCGCGATCCGCTTCCACCAGGACTACTTCCGGGAGGACCTGTTCGATCCGCTGGTGTACTGGGACCAAGGCAGCTATTACCACGAGGGCAAGCTGGACCGGCTGCGCGAGTCGCTGGTCAAGCTCGACTACTTCAGCGCCGTCGACATCCAGCCCAAGCCCGAGGAGGCCGATGCCGACGGCAACGTGCCGGTGGACGTGAACCTCACCCGCGCCAAGCGCAGCATCTACACCGCCGGCATCAGCTACGGCAGCGAAAGCGGCGCCGGTGTGCGCCTGGGCGTGGACCGCCGCTACGTCAACGCGCGTGGCCACAAGCTCAGCACCCAGCTGGACTACGCACAGAAGCGCAAGACCCTGGTGACCAGCTACCGGGTGCCGGCGTTCCGCTGGCTGGACGGCTGGTACACCGCCTCGCTGCGCGCCTACGACGAGCAGACCGACTACATCGACCTGCGCAACCTCAAGCTCACCGGCAGCCGCAGCGGCGAGATCAACGAACACTGGACCGCGACCGCCTCGCTCAACGCGCTGCGCGAGCGCTGGCGCTACGCCACCGACGAGGTGTTCGACGGCGCGCTGTACCAGTACTCCACCCTGGTCTACCCACAGATCGAGGCCGACTACGTGGGCGTGGACGACAAGGTGTTCCCGCGCAAGGGCTTCAGCGGCAACGTCAGCCTGCGCGCCGGCGCCAAGGGGCTGGGCTCGGACGCCAGCTTCACCCAGGCGCACATGCGCCTGAACTGGTTCCAGGGCCTGGGCGCCAATAGCCGCCTGCTGCTGCGCGGCGAAGCCGGCAGCACCTGGACCAACGCGCTGGTGGCGATGCCGCCGAGCCTGCGGTTCTTCGCCGGCGGCGACAACAGCATCCGCGGCTACGCGTTCCGCGAGGTCGGCCCGCGCACGCCGAGGCCGGACCGCTTCGCGCTCGGCGCCAAGCACGTGCTCACCGGCAGCGCCGAATACGAGCACTATTTCAAGGGCGGGCCGTGGGGCGGCGCGGTGTTCGTCGACAGCGGCAGCGCGTTCGACGACACCCCGGACTGGCATACCGGCGTGGGCTTCGGCATGCGCTGGCGCTCGCCGGTGGGGCCGGTGCGGGTGGACATCGCGCATGGCCTGAACGATCCGGACTCGCAGTTCCAGCTCTACCTCAACATCGGGGCCAACCTGTGAGCGCGCCCACGGCCGGCGCCACGCCGCCGCCGCGGCGGCCGCGCTTCTACCGGCGCAAGCGTTTCTGGTGGGGCTCGGCGCTGACCGTCGCCGGGCTCGGTCTGCTCGTCGTGCTGGCGCTGTACTGGCTGCTGCAGACGGTGGCCGGACGCGACGTGCTGCTGGCGCAGATCGTGGCGCGGCTGCCGGCCGGGTCCTCGCTGACCTGGGAGCGCGTCGAAGGGCCGCTGGCCGGTCCGTTGACCCTGTACAACCTGGATTTCCGCTACGACCAGATCCACTTCACCGCCGAACGCGCCTACCTCGATCCGGACATCCGTCCGTTGCTCGGGCGCAAGCTGCAACTGGACGCGCTGCAGTTGAAGAACGCGACGCTGAACCTGGCCAAGAGCGACGAGCCGTTCGAGCTGCCGAGCTGGCCGCAGTCGCTGCCGCAGATCGAAGTGCCGCTGGCGTTGCAGGCCGATCGCATCGTCGTCGACGGATTGCGCATCACCCAGGCGCAGCAGCCGATGATCGACATCCACACGCTGCGCGGCGGCCTGGAAGTGGCCAACGGCGAGTTTCGCGCCACGCAGTTGGTGGTGACCAGCGACCGCGGCGATTTCCGCGTCGATGGCGACTACGTGCCGGCGAAGGACTACAAGGCCGATCTCACCGCCAGCGCGATGCTGCCGGCCGCACGCGGGCGGACGCCGGCGCGCTTGGGCCTGGTCGCGCGCGGCAACCTGGACAAGATGGAAGTGGCCATCGCCGGCAATGCGCCGGCACCGTTGCGCGCCACGCTGGTGTTCACCGGCCGCACCGATCCTGTCTGGCAGTTCGCCGCCAGCAGCAAGGCGTTGGATCCTTCGCTGTTCGTACCGCCCGGCGATGCCGCGGCCACGGCGGGCGAACCGATCGCCTTCGACCTGAGCGCTTCGGGCAAGGGCGGCGACGCCAAGCTGCAGGGCCAGCTCGCGTACGGCGAGCAGAAGGTGACGCTGGACCCGTCCAACGTACGCCTGGACAACCAGGTGCTGACCGTCGCACCGCTGCAACTGCGCGCCTTCGACGGCCAGGCGCGGCTGCGCGGGACCGCCGACTTCCGCGATCCGGCCAATCCCAACTTCCGCTTCTCGGTCAACGCCAGCGGACTGCACTTCGCCACCGCGCCGGACCCGTCCACGCCCGACGCGCCGGCGGTGCCGATCGAACTGGTCGACGCCCACCTCGGCCTGGCCGGCACGCTGAAGCAGTGGGCCACCTATGGCGAGGCCACCGTCGCCCGCGGCAAGGACAGCGCGCAGCTGCACCTGGATGTGCGCGGCAACGACCAGCATGCGCAGTTGGTGCAGGTGCAGGCGAAGATGCCCAGCGGCACGCTCGACCTCGGCGGCGACGTGGCCTGGGTGCCCGAGCTGAGCTGGGACGTGGAGGCCAAGCTGGCCGGCTTCGATCCTGGCTATTTCGCGCCGGGCTGGGACGGCAATCTGTCCGGCCAGTTCGCGTCCAAGGGCAAGCAACTGCCGGCGCGTCCGGATGGCAGCGCCGCCGGCTATCAGGCCAGCCTCGACGTGCCGCGCTTGAACGGCAAGCTGCGCAGCCGTCCGTTGGATGCCAACGGCAAGTTCGCGCTGCAGGGCGAGCAGGGCGAAGGCAAGCTGCAACTGTCGCTCGGCGACAGCCGCGTGCAGGCGCAAGGCAAGGTCGGCGACCAACTCGACATCGACGCGCAGCTGCAGCCGCTGCAACTGGCCGACCTGTTGCCTGGCGCCAGCGGCAGCCTGCGCGGCAGCGTGCAGGTCAAGGGCCGCCGCGACGCGCCCGATCTGACCGCCGACCTCACCGGCAACGGCCTGAAGTGGGACAGCTACGGCGCCGACAGCCTCAGCCTGCGCGGGCGCCTGCCGTGGCGCGGCAACGGCGGCGAACTGGCCTTGCGTGGCAGTGCGATCAGCGCCGGCGTGGCGTTGCAGACGCTGCGCGTGGACGCGCGCGGCGCGGTGGAAAACCTGCAACTGGATGCCGACACCCAGAACGACATGGGCGCGCTCGCGCTCGCCGGGCAGCTGCGCCGCGACGGCGCGCGCTGGCAGGGCGGCTTGAACACGCTGCGCGTGGCGCCGGCCAAGGGCGAGCCATGGCAACTGCGGCAACCGGCCACGTTCGCCATCGCCGGCAGCGCCTTCACCCTGTCCGATGCCTGCCTCGGCGCGAGCGGCGGCGGCGCGCTGTGCGTGGCGGCGAATTGGCCCAAGCAAGGCCTGACCCTGCGCGGCGACGCGCTGCCGCTGTCGCTGGTGCAGCCGTGGTTGCCGCCCAACAGCGGCCGCAAGATGTACCTGCGCGGTGAACTCACCCTCGACGGCAGCTTCAAGCCCGCCGGCAATGCCTGGCAGGGATCGCTGCGGCTGGCCTCGCGCGAAGGCGGCCTGCGCCTGGGCGACAACGCGCGCGGCGAACTGGTGCGCTACGACCAGTTCAGCTTCGTCACCGATTTCACCGCGCAGCACATCCACTCCAAGCTCGGCGTCGGCTTCCAGGGCGACGGCTTCATCGACGCCACCGTGGACACCGGCTGGGACGCGTACGCGCCGCTCACCGGCGAGATCTACATGAACATGTCGCGGCTGTACTGGATGGAGTTGTTCTCGCCCGATCTGGTGCGGCCCAAGGGCCTGGTCGAAGGCCACGTCAGCCTGCGCGGCACCCGCTCGCAGCCGTCGATGGGCGGCGACGCCACGCTCAGCAATTTCACAGGCGAACTGCCGGCGCTGGGCCTGACCCTGAGCGAAGGCAAGGGCCGCTTCGAAGCGCAGCCGGACGGTTCGGCGCGCATCGTGGCTTCGGTCAAATCCGGCGAAGGCACGCTCAACGTCGACGGCGGCCTGTCCTGGTACGGCGACAGCACGCCGTTGCAGCTGAACATCCGCGGCAGCAATGTGCTGGTCTCCAACACCGCCGAACTGCGCGCGGTCGCCAATCCCGACCTGCAGTTCGGCATCGCCAACAAGACCATGAAGTTGAACGGCCAGGTCACCGTGCCGTCGGCCGACATCGACCTGGAGCGGCTGGACCGCGGCACCTCGGTGTCCGAGGACGTAGTGGTGCTGGACCCGGCCGACCCGGAGGAGACGCCGAGCTCGCCGCTGGAAATGGATCTGCGCGTGGTCCTCGGCGACCAGGTCAAGATGGCCGGCTTCGGCCTCAAGGGCGCGCTGACCGGCGCCATGCAGGTGCGCTCGCGGCAAGGACGCGAGATGACCGCCACCGGCGGCCTGGACGTCAGCGGCCAGTACAAGGCCTATGGCCAGGATCTGACCATCACCCGTGGCCAGTTGACCTGGAGCAACAACATCGTCTCCGACCCGCGCATCAACATCCGCGCCCAGCGCAAGGTCGGCGACGTCACCGCCGGCATCGACGTCACCGGCCGTGCCACCGCGCCGCGCGCCGAGGTGTGGTCGGATCCGTCGATGTCGCAATCCGAGGCCATGTCCTACCTGGTGCTGGGCCGCAGCTTGAGCAACACCAGCAGCGCCGAAGCCGACCAGGTCACCGCCGCGGCCAGCGCGCTGTCGGCCGGCAGCGGCCTGCTCGCCTCGCAACTCGGCGCCAAGCTCGGCTTCGACGACGCCGGCGTGAGCCAGTCGCGCACGCTTGGCGGCTCGGTGGTGGGCTTCGGCAAGTATCTGTCGCCGCGCCTCTACGTCAGCTATGGCGTTTCGCTGGTGGGTAGCGGTTCGGTGCTGACGCTGAAGTATCTGCTTGGCCGCGGCTTCGACGCCGAGGTGGAATCGAGCACGGTGGAGAGCCGTGGGTCGGTGAATTGGCGGAAGGAGAAGTAGGGGGTCGTCCCGAAGCGGGCCTCGCTGAACCGTTAAATGTCCTTGACATGCATGGGCTCGGCCTAGCACAGTTGCTTCCGGGAAATCGCTCAGTCGAGCGGCTGGCCAGTCCTACCAAGGGGGTCTCGATCCAAGCAGTATCGACTAGCCGGATACAGGTATGTATCCGCTGTCCGGATCGAGCCGAGAGAGGTCTTGCTGTATTGCTGGTGGGTATTGTCGACTGCCGCG
Source organism: Xanthomonas sp. DAR 35659 (assembly GCF_041242975.1). Taxonomy (NCBI): domain Bacteria; kingdom Pseudomonadati; phylum Pseudomonadota; class Gammaproteobacteria; order Lysobacterales; family Lysobacteraceae; genus Xanthomonas; species Xanthomonas medicagonis. The sequence goes on along the minus strand of NZ_CP162488.1, from coordinate 5,302,027 downwards.
CTATGACTGCGTGACAGCTTGCTGCGTTACAACAGGGGAAAACATGGATCGTCATTCGCGCGCTGCTCTGCTCGCCGCAAAGGTGAGCTTCGTTTCGTATCAGCCAAAGCCAACGACCTAGTACGTCGTCTGCCTGTGTTTCCGTGCCGATCGCCCTGGTCGGCGTTGGAAGCCGTCGTCCGATAGTTGCTCTCGCGGTGCGCAAGCACTTTGCCGCGACAGCATCGCGCAATTACTGGCGTGGATTCGTCCCGGGAAAATATGGATACCGCAAACACAACGTTACTCCTGCCCAGGCGGGGCATCGTTCGCCACCTTCTGCTTGAGGCTTGCCAATGCGCAAGGGCTGGACTGATGCCGATCGCTATTGCGGATGAATTTGCCTGGAAGGTGTGCCAATGAATGCTGGTAATCGCGAAGTCGTTCGTCTAGTCGTAGCGTTTCTGGTCGCGATGGTGGCCAAAGATTGCTTCGCCGAAGGCGTCGATCCATCGGTCGAGTACAAGAAGAAAATAAAATCGACAGAGAATGTGGCGCAGTTGACCCAGGGACTCTTTGGGGACGAGTCGAGCCTCTACAACGGAAGTACCAGGTTCCGGGTAGTAGATATCTCGATTCCTGGAAATAGTGGTCTTTCCGTCGAATTCTCTAGAACCCTTTCCGTTGAGTTACAGCCTCAGGACGGTCAAGTGGCCGGCTATGACGCACGGCTAAAAGGGCTGGGTAACTGGGATGTGGACGTTCCATACATTTCTGCCACCTACCCGAGTCAAAATGGATGGAATTCCGACCGGTGCACACTGGGAAGCGTTCCTTCAACCGTTGGGCAGTTCAACAGGCGAGAGTTCTGGAATGGGATAAATCTTTCGATCCCAGGTCGGCAGGAGGTTCCTTTTCTGTCGTTGCTTTCTTCTTCCGTTCCTCGGCCCAGCGACGGGGTGACATACCGTTACGCAACAGTCGAGCGCGATGTTGTGGATTGCGTTCCGATGAAGTCTGGTCTTTCGGGAGATGGATTTAGAGTAACTACCGTACAAGGCCTGAAGTATTATTTTGACATCGCAGTGATGAGGGCGGATTCCACGCTCCATAAAACGTATTCTCCAACGACAGATTCGACATCGGCTACCCAAAACCCGGTCGATTATTATCTAAAGCGAAACAAGTACTTCATCCTTGCATCACGTGTGGAAGACAGGTTCGGAAATTGGGTGTCCTATTCATATGACGCAGATGGGCACCCCACCGAAATTCTGGGTAGTGATGGCAGAAGGATCGACGTCTCTTATGCCGACGGTCGTGTAAAAACTGTTTCTGTATCAGGCCGTACATGGACTTACGACTATGGTACAGCTGCGAACGAAACTGTACTAAGTAAGGTGAGCATCCCCGATGGCACAAAGTGGTCTTATAGCTATTCGGATTCGCTTAGGCCTTCTCAGCCACCAGACTACGAAAATCTAAGCAGCCCATGGTGCAGGAGCCAGGCACCCATGATCGGTGCGATGTTCGTATTGAATGCCACCCACCCATCAGGTGCCATGGGTAGCTTTACTTTTGAAAATACGCGGCATTACCGCGCAGGTGTACATGCAAGTGAATGCAGTAGCTCACTTCCGGTTAAAGGCGGTGAGCCCATGTATACCTTGCTTACACCTCACTATTTTGATGTTATGAGTTTGACTAAAAAAGAAATAAAAGATGGTTTCTCCTATAAATGGTCCTATTCATATAACAGTACTCCCTCATTGAGCTCTGCGCTCCTATGGGGTAGCCCAACGGAAGCGCCCGCCTATCCTTGCCAGGATTGCAACAGCAGAAAAGTTGTCACAATAACTCAGCCCGACGGCAGCCAGTTGGTTAAAGAGTTCGGTAACGTATACAGGTTGAACGATGGAAGGCTTCTCAAGGAAGAGATAAAGAATGCCTCTCAGCAGGTTGTGCAATCCAGCTCCATTGCCTATGCCAACGCCCAGAGCGCTGGTGGCGTATTTTATGAGAGCTATGGCGGCTCATTGGCTGGAATCGCGGATCCGGAGACGTTGGCGGTCGCTCCGGAAGCCAAAAGGGTAACTGCGCGGGATGGTACCTCCTACTCAAAGACCGTGAATTCCTACGACAGCTTCGCGCGTCCGCTGAACGTCACGCGAGCCAGCCCCTGGGCCAGCCGCACGGATGTCGCCGCCTACTACGACGATACCGGCAAGTGGATACTGGGTCTGGAAAGCAGTCTGACAAATAGCGACACCAATATTGTGGTGCGCCGTACCACGTATAACGCCAATGCGCAGCCGGTGACCAGCGAGGCGTTCGGCAAGCTGAAGCAAACCTTGAGCTACAACAGCGACGGCACAATCGCTGCGGTAAAGGATGGCAAGGGCAACACCACTACATTGTCGTCATGGAAACGAGGGATTCCCCAGCTGATCCAATACGCCGATAGCACGCGACAGGCGGCGGCAGTGGACGATAACGGCTGGGTAACCTCCGTGACCGACGAGAATGGTTTCGTCACCGCGTACGGCTACGACGTACAAGGGCGCTTGGAAAGCATCACCTACCCGAGCGACGACAGCACAGGATGGAATGTCGTAAGGCAGGTCTTTGCGCCAATGGCACAAGCGGAATACGGCGTGGCCGCGGGCCACTGGCGGCAAGTCGTCTCCGCAGGGAACGCGCGCAAGGTGACTTATTTCGATGGCCTCTGGCGTCCGCTACTCACCCGAGAGTACGACGCTGGCAATGAGGTGGCGACCCAGAAGTTCCAGCGCTTTTCCTATGACCACGAAAGCCGGGTGACCTTCGCCTCGTACCCGGGAAGCAGCGACGGGCTGACGACCGGTACATGGAACAACTACGACACGCTTGGCAGAACGACGTCGGTCTCGCAGGACTCGGAGCTGGGTCTGTTGACCTCGACAACCGAGTATCTGTCGGGAAATCAGACGCGCGTGACCGATGCGCGAGGAAACAAGACGCTAACCGGCTATCAAGTCTTCGACCAACCTGCCTACGACGCGCCGGTATGGATTCAGCATCCGGAGGGTGCGGTCACAGAGATCGCGCGCGACGTGTTCGGAAAGCCCACCTCGATTCGGCGCCATGACGCGGGCAATAGCGTATCCCTCACGCGCAGCTACGTGTATGACGGCTATCAACAGCTGTGCAAATCGATCGAACCGGAGACCGGCGCGAGTGCGAACGGGTACGATGCGGCCGGCAACATCGTCTGGACCGCAAGTGGCCTGTCCTTGCCGAGCACGAGTTCCTGCGATGCCGATGCAGCTTTCGGCTCCGGTCGTCGCATCGATCGCAGCTACGACGCCCGCAATCGGATCACCGCATTGGCGTTCCCGGACGGCAACGGCAACCAGCGTTGGAGCTACTGGCCCGATGGTCTGGTCAAGCAGATCACCACCACCAATGGCGGCGTCGCCACCTACAATAGCTACGCGTACAACAAGCGCCGTCTGCTGATCGCAGAGACTCAAGGCCAGGCCGACGGAGAGACCTGGGCAATGGGCTATGTCTATGATGCCAACGGTAACTTGGCCGCGCACCGCTATCCGTCAGGGCAGACGGTAGGGTATGCACCCAACGCCTTGGGCCAGCCCACCCAGGCTGGTAGCTATGCGACGGGCGTAAGCTACTACCCAAACGGCGCGATCAAGCAGTTCACGTATGGCAATGGCATTGTCCATACGCTGACGCAGAACGCCCGACAGCTTCCGGACACCAGCCAGGATGCCTACGGCGGCACGGCATTCCTCAGCGACGGCTACGACTATGATGCCAACGGCAATGTGGCTGGCATCAGCGATGGCGCGACCGGGCGCAACCAGCGCGGCAATCGCACCATGGCCTACGACGGCCTGGATCGCCTGACTTCGGCGGTCTCGCCCATGTTCGGCACTGCGACGTATGACTATGACGTGCTCGACAACCTGACCCACGTCGTGGCGCCGGGCCGGGATCACTACTACTGTTACGACGGCTACTGGCAGCTGACCAACGTCAAGACCGGCAACTGCAGCGGCAGCACCGTCATCGGCATGAGCTATGACGTTCAGGGCAATCTGAAGAACAAAAACGGCCAGGGCTTTGTCTTCGACTACGGCAACCGCCTGCGCGAAGCGACGAGCAAGGAAACCTACCGTTACGACGGCTACGGTCGTCGTACCCTGGCGACGCAAAGCGCCGGTGCCATCGGCTCGATGTACGACCAGGCCGGGGTATTGCGCTACCAGAAGAACCAGCGCCAGTCCAAGGCAACCGACTACGTCATGCTGGGAGGAAGCCTCGTGGCCGAGGTCGACTGGCCGTTCGGGCAGACCGCGGCGGTCAAAGACTATGTGAACTGGACAGCGGTGGGCGGCGCGACACGTTACGTGGTGGAAGAGAGCGTGGATGGAGTCACGTGGACGTCGGTTTATGAGGGAGCCGATTCCAGTTGGACCTCGCTTGCCAGGCCCCCAAGTACCTATTCGTATCGAGTATCGGCGTGTATGCCGGATGGAACCTGCAGCGCTGCTGGGAACATCGTGCACGTGCAGCAGCCAGCATTCAATATTGTTCCGCTTCTCTACCAACTGCTGCTCAACTAGAATATAAACAGGGGTCTGAGATGTCTTCAAGAATAATGGCGTTGCTGCTCACGATTACTGCATTGGGTTTTTGTAATACCGGTCAAGCGGCGCAGCAGCTAGTATGGCCGGGCAAGATCATCTACATTGAAAACGGCTGGTACGGTGAAGGGCTGGTCATCCGCGACTCCAGCATAGGGCCGGAAGGGTGCTGGGCGCCACGCGATGAATTCGCAATAGATAAAGACCATCCCGCCTATAAAGAGCTCGTGGCGATGGCGTTGGCAGCATTCACATCCAATGCCGAGGTCGAAGTCATCCTTGATTCCGGAGTTTGTCTGTTCGGTGGGCGGACCAAGGTGCTTTCTATACGTCTAAAAAAATAAATTATTTGTGTAATATTTTAAATGAAACTTCATCGAGGGTCGTGGGGAGATCTAGGGTGAAACTAATAGTCGCATTCATTATGTTGGCTGTTTGTGGACCCGTCTATGCCGCTCCATACAGCATAGGCGGTCAAACAATTTCTATTCTCTCGACAGGTTGGACGGGGGAAGGCTTCTTCGTAGATACCCAAGGTACGCTGCCCGCTGGAGCAAACTGCGGCGATGGCAATCGCTTTCTCATCGAACCTGGAGTCCTGATGCAGAAGGAAATGGTCTCGCTCTTGCTGATGGCTATGCAGAACAGGATGCAGGCCACGCTCTATGTAGATGGCTGCAGTGGCGGCGTCATGAAGCTGAAGTCTGTGTCCATTTCTAAAAGCTGAGAATATGAAGCTAGCGATATTGGCTTTGTTTTTGACTGGCTTGTTTAGTGGACACGCCAGCGCAAACGAAACCCTATCTAACGTTGAAGTAGCTCAGATTGGAACGTATCAAGATAATGCAACGCATTTCGTTTGGTTCAGCGCCACGCCAGAAGAATGCAAGGCCGCGAATCCAACAAGCCCGGTCGTGAGATGTAGCGAAACGCAACCCGGTGGGAAGTCAATGCTGGCAGTACTGATGGCTGCTCTAATCAATAAGCGGAAGTGGATGTTCAAGTTAGCGGATGCAGTATCTTTGAGGTCTATATTAAATGAATGCTTAATGATGGAATGGTCCGCTGCGAAGATGGTATGACTAAAGCCACTGCCGATAGTGGACGTCGACCGCAGAACGCGCGGAATGGTTCTTATATCAGTCGCTACAGTGCTGAGGGTCGTGCGACCGGTAGATGCCATCGGTCTGATTGATGCACTAACTAATTTGGGTTCAACGAACGACTATGAAATTGACAAGCACCGTAATCCTCGTTTTGCTTGCACAGTTGCCTCAAATCGGCTACTGCGGAAATGGCTATGGCAAAATAATGGAAATCTACGCGCATCAGAACGTGGTGAACGGAATCGACAAGGGAGTCATCATGTTCAGCATGGAGAAGCGCGAGGGCAGCCCTGCTGTCAACGCCACGACTAACTGTACGACGACACCAACGGACTGGGCGTTCGATTCATCTAACGATCATGGTAAGGCGATGTATGCCATGCTGCTATCAGCGGCTGCACAAGGTAAGCAGGTCTATGTTCGAGGCAGCGGCGACTGCAAGGATTGGTCTGATAGAGAGCGGCCGATGTTTATCCGAATATCATATTGATTAACTATCTAAAGTGAAAGGACGGGTCATGTTGAAAATTCGGATGGTTAAGGTGGTGCTTTATGGCATCGTCGCAGTAACCGTTTCATCGATCCTTTCCCTCGGCGCCTCTGCGCAAACAGTTCGTTATATCCATACGGATGGGCTGGGCTCGGTAGTGCTCGTGACGGACAACGAGCGCAGCATTGCCGACCGAAGTGAATATGAACCATACGGAAGCCTACTGAATCGGACGTCAACGGATGGCCCCGGATACGCTGGGCATGTAACGGATTCGGCTACTGGGCTAACATACATGCAGCAACGTTACTATGGCCCAGAAAGTGGGAGGTTCCTCAGCGTTGATCCGGTAGCTGCTAACCCGAGTACAGGGGCGAGCTTCAACCGATACCTTTATGCAAATAATAACCCCTATAAATTCACAGACCCTGATGGGCGTGACGCTTTTCTTTTCACTGACAAAAATATCCTTGTTGTGCCAGTTTATTTTACCGGATCAGCTGCCACGCCAGAGAACATTGCGGCAATAAAAAGCAAGTTCGATTCAATTAAATCAGAGTTTGGCAATATGCGGCCTGTTCTACAGGTTTTGAGTCGACCTGGCGGTGAGGGGACGAATACGATGAATTTATCGCCTGGCTATAACAAAATTCTGTTTCCAGCCGCTGGCCAGGGTGTTTATGGGGGATCCGGTGGCAACTTTGGGCATATCAATTCCTCACAGCCGGACTGGCATAATGCCGCAGTTCATGATATTTTTCACTTTGCCGGTGCTCCAGACGGTTATCGAGATGTAGGAGGAATTTTGGACGACCGAAGTGCCGAATATCTTGATGGTTACGGTCGGGATAATATTATGGCTGATCGGCGTGGAAGTTCATTAACTGCCCGTGATACTGACCGTATTTCGGCTAATGAATCCACTCAAAAGCTGAGACTCAGTAGTTTTCAAGGGGTTTTTCAGGTGGAGGGACGTAATGATTCAAAACGTCTTGATCGCGAGCTATCTAAATGAATATTGCCTTCGTTAATATAAGGTATTTTTCTGTGGCGGTGCTTTGGCTGTGCCCCCTGTGCGCGCTGGCGTCGGTCGAAGCGGATATGGCATGTGAGCAAGATTTCTGTTGGTCCGTGACTAAGCATCGTTCTGAGCAGTTGAAGGACTACTACGTTTATGTTCAACCGCACGCGATAAAGCAGGTGGTGGTTCGCTATCAAAGTGGCGCCCAAATTAATGTCCTGATCCAGGAGGCGTCCGTCAGGGATTGCGATACTAGCTTTATCGAAGCAAAAGCTGCAACTCCTCGATTGACAAGCGGAAAAGGTTGCCTCGTCACCAAGCAGGGAGGAAAGGCAGTTAGATTCAACTATCAAATATCAGCAGTAAATGTAAGCCGATTTTTGCGCGCGGTTGATCCAGTTATTTGGTTGTCAGGGTATTCTCAGAAGGGAGACTTTTTGCCAGCGGCTAGTACTCTCCTAGCATTGGAAGAGAAGTAGTACTCGCAATGCTTGCAAGGGAAGGCGGGCCAGGTGGACTGTTTGGGCACCTCAAACAACCCCCCATGGCCTCGAGATGAGGGCAGTAACGGGGTCCAGTACAGTAACGTACAGTAACGGGGTCAGGTTTACTTATTCATAGCATGCATCTGTGCATCGGGCAGTAGGAAGCGATCTGGTCCTGCGCTCGTTGTGTCGTGAGTATTCTTGGCCTTCATCGTAAAGACCATATCCATCGATGATGGATCGGCAGCTTGGTTGCTGCGACCGCACCGGCCGGCTAAGGTCGCGGTTACATTCTTTGCTTCGATACCCGTATGTCCATCCCCAGCTCCCTCGCCGCCTCACTCGCCCTCGGTGTCGCCCTCACCGCCACCGCCCACGCCGACGAAGGCATGTGGATGCCATCGCAGTTGCCGGAGCTGGCCAAGCCGCTGCGCGAAGCTGGTTTTCGCGGAGATCCCCGCGACCTGGCGGCGGTGACGCAGCCTCCGCTGAGTGCGGTGGTGAAGGTCGGGGGTGGAACCGGGGCGTTCGTGTCCGGGGACGGGTTGCTGCTGACCAATCACCACGTCGCCTATGGGGTGATCCAGTACAACACCTCGGCCAAGGACAACCTGATCGAGAACGGCTTCATCGCCAAGGATCGCGGCGATGAGCGCGCGGCCAATCCCGATTTCCGGGTGCTGGTGACGGTGGGCTTCGACAAGGTGACCGATCAGGTGCTCGGCTCGGCCAAGGGCAAAACCGGGCGTGCTTACTACGATGCGGTGGATGCGGCGAGCAAGCGCATCGTGGCCGATTGCGAGCGCGAGGGCGGGGTGCGCTGCAGTGTCGCCAACATGTACTACGGCACCGACTTCTACCGCATCCGCCAGTTGGAGTTGCGCGACGTGCGCCTGGTGTATGCGCCGCCACGGGCGATCGGCAATTACGGCGACGAGATCGACAACTTCATGTGGCCACGGCACAGCGGCGATTTCACGCTGCTGCGCGCCTATGTCGGCAAGGACGGCAAGCCGGCCGACTACAGCGCCGACAATGTGCCCTATCAGCCGCCGGCGCATCTGCAGATCGCCACGCAGGGACCGAAGGCGGGGGATTTCGCGATGTTGGCCGGCTATCCGGGCATCACCTATCGGCATCGCACGGCGGCGGAGTTCGACGAGCAGGTGAACTGGACGCTGCCGCAGCGGGTGGCGGTGTTTGACCAAATGATCGCGGTGATCGAGGCGGCGGGCAAGGCGGATGCGGAGGCGCGCACGCGCTACGCGGCGCAGTTGCAGTCGTTGAAGAACAACCGCAAGCGCGCGGCCGGCGAGTTGGAAGGCATGCAGCGCAGCGATGCGGTGCGGCTGCGCGGTGAGGACGAGCGCGGGATGCTCGCCTCCACGCACGGCAGCGACGCGGGCGACATCGCGGCGCTGCAGTCGACGCTGGCCGCGGCCTCGGCGTTGCGCGAGCGCGATCTGCTGTTGTCGCTGATCGGCAGCCAGACCCAGTTGCTGCGTTCGGCGCTGACGCTGGAGCGGTTGCGGCTGGAGTCGGCCAAGCCGGACGCGCAGCGCGAGAGCGGCTACCAGCAGCGCGACCAGGCGTTGATCGAGGGCACGCTGAAGCAAGCGCAGCGGCGCTACGCGCCCGCGGTGGAGAAGGCGCTGCTCAGCGCGCTGTTGACCCGCTACCAGCAGTTGCCCGATACGCAGCGCGTGCCCGAATTCGACGCGGCCTTCGGGCGCACGCCCGTGCAGCTGCAGCAGGCCTTGGACAAGGTGTATGGCGGGACCAAGATGGGCGAGGAGGCCGAGCGGCTGTCGCGCTTTGCCGCTGCTCGGGAAGGCAAGCCGGTGACGGCCGATCCGCTGATGGCGTTGGCCGCGGCGCTGGTGCCGGCGCAGCTGCGCCTGGAGAACGAGCGCAAGGCGCGCGAAGGCGAGCTGTTGCGGCTGCGGCCGGCCTACATGCGTGCGCTGTTCGCGTGGCGCAAGCAGCAGGGACGGGCGGTGTATCCGGACGCCAACAGCACGCTGCGCATCAGCTATGGCCGGGTGGAGCCGCTGGCGCCGCGCGATGCGGTGAGCTTCGCGCCGGTGACCACGGTGGCCGGCATCGTCGAGAAGAACACCGGGCAGGTGCCGTTCGATGCGCCCAAGCCCTTGCTCGCGGCGATCGCCAAGGGCGATTTCGGCAGCACCGCCGATGCGCAGCTGAAGACGCAGCCGGTGAACTTCCTGACCAACCTGGACACGACCGGCGGCAATTCCGGTTCGCCGGTGCTCAACGCGCGTGGCGAACTGATCGGGCTGAACTTCGACAGCAACTGGGAGGCGGTCAGCGCCAGTTGGTGGTACGACCCGCGCTACAAGCGCGCGATCCACGTGGACATGCGCTACCTGCGTTGGCTGCTGGCCAAGGTGTATCCGGCGCCGCAGCTGCTGCAGGAGCTGAAGTTGCCGCCGGAATGAGGCGCCGCGCGTCCCGCGGTCGCGCGATGTGTCGCGTGCCGGGGGATACCCAGCAGGACACGTTAGCCGGCGCTGCATTGCGCCGACCCACATGGTCTTCGCGCACGTCGCGCTAGCCTGCGAGCATGCTTTCACCAGCCCCGACTCCATTGCCACGTGCGTTCTACGCCCGCGATTCGCGCGCGGTGGCGCCAGACTTGTTGAACAAGCTGCTGGTCACCGACGATGGCCGTTGCGGTCGTATCGTCGAGGTCGAGGCCTATTGCGGCGCCGAGGATCCGGCGGCGCATTCGTTCCGCGGCATGACGCCGCGCACCCGGGTGATGTTCGGGCCGCCTGGCCATCTGTATGTCTACTTCATCTACGGCATGCACTGGGCGCTCAACGCGGTGTGCGGCGGCGCGCCCGGGCATGCGGTGCTGATCCGTGCGTTGGCGCCGGTCGCGGGAATCGAGGCGATGCAGCTGGCACGCGGTGTGCCACGCATCGCCGACCTCACCCGCGGTCCCGGCCGGCTGGCCAAGGCGCTTGGCGCTTCGGGTGCGGACAATGGTCTGGATCTGACCAAGGCCAGTTCGCGCCTGTGGATGGGCGAGGATGGCATGCCGCCGCCGGCCGATCCGGCGGTCACGCCGCGCATCGGCATCAGCAAGGCTACCGAGGCGCTGTGGCGCTGGTATGTGCCTGGCGATCCGAACGTGTCGGGGCCTGCGCTGCCGGGAGTGAAGCGTAGGCGCATGCGCGCGAGCTGAGAGGTTGCGTCGGTTCCGCACACCGACGCTTCGAATGGCGGTATGGCCGTGACCTGGAAGGCGTCGGGACTGAAGTCCCTCCCACAGTGCACCCATCGGGTTGGCCGCAAGCGCCATGTAGGAGTGGTTTCAGCTGCGACGAACGAAGCGGTGGGGTTGCCGCGACCGGAAGGCGTCGGGACTGAAGTCCCTCCTACAGTGCATCCGGCGAGTTGGCTACGAGGCGATATGGGCAGCCACCCGAGCTGCAACGAACGACTCGAGTGCGCTCACGAGAATGACGAAAGACAGGCTAAACACCACCGACGCGCACACCGCCAGCCGCAGCATCCAGCTGCGCGATCGCATCCGCCACCACCGCATCGAATGGCGCATCCACATCCACGGAGACGACATCCGGCTCTTCCAGCGGCAACTCCAACGCATCGATCTGGCTCTGCAGCAGCGTCGGCGGCATGAAATGGCCGCTGCGCGCGGCCAGGCGCGTGGCGATGACGTGCCGGGCCGCGTGCAGGAACACGAACCGCATCGGTACGCCACTGTCGCGCAACTGCTGCCGATGCGCGCGGCGCAGCCCGGAGAACGCGAGCACCACGCTGCGCCCGGCATCGAGCGACTGGCGCAGGCGCACCGCCAGCGCGGCCACCCACGGCACGCGCTGCGCATCGGTGAGCGGCACGCCGCGCGCCATCTGGGCCTTGGCCTCTGCGCTGTGCACGTCGTCCGCGTCGAGGAAGGCGTAGCCATAGTGCCGCGCCAGCGCCTGCGCGACGCTGGTCTTGCCGCTGCCGGAAATGCCCATCACCACGATGGCTTCGCTGCGCTGCGGCAAGGAATTCTGGGATGTCGCGTCCATCACGAGCGGTTATACCTGACAGGGGGTTTGGCATGATGCGCGCGCCAGCGTTGGCGCGGCGCGCAGCGTGGTGTAGCGTCGGCACGCCACGACCGCGGAACGCGCCTCACGCGGTTCCATCATCGCATGCCCACCCGCCCAGGATCGCCGATGCCGACACCGCCGCCACGCGCCGATGCCCCGCTGCGCTGGACCGAAAAGGTCGGCTACGGCGTCGGCGACATGGGCTTCAATTTCTACTGGGCCAACATCTCCGCGTTCCTGCTGATCTTCTACACCGACACGATGGGCCTGCCGGCGGCCGCGGTGGGCACGATGATCCTGCTGACCAAGGTGGTCGATGCGATCACCGATCCGCTGATGGGCGCGATCGCCGACCGCACCCGCTCGCGCTGGGGCAAGTTCCGGCCCTATCTGCTGTTCGCGGCGTTGCCGATGGCCGCCAGCGGCGTGCTGGCCTACACCACGCCGGACCTGGACCAGGGCGGGCGGCTGGTCTGGGCCTATGTCACCTTCGGCCTGATGATGCTGATGTACACGGTGATCAGCATCCCGTATTCGGCGCTGTCCGGGGTGATCACCGCCGACAGCCAGCAGCGCACCACGCTGATCAGCTTCCGCTTCATCGCCGCCTTCGCCGGCACCACGCTGGTCAACTACGCCACGCTGGACATGGTGCGCTGGTTCGGCAACGGCGACGATGCGCAGGGCTGGCAGCGCACGATGCTGGCCTACGGCGCCGCCGCCGCGGTGCTGTTCGCGATCGTGTTCGCGACCACGCGCGAGCGGGTGCAGCCGCTGCCGCAGCCGCGCGTGCCGGTGCGGCAGGACATCGCCGATCTGCTGCGCAACCCGCCGTGGCGGGTGCTGTTCGTGCTGGCGCTGGTGATCATGATCACCATCGTCATGCGCGCCGGCGCGGGCGTGTACTACTTCAAGTACTACGTCGGCCGTCCGGAGTTGACCGGCTGGTTCCTGGGCAGCTATTCGGTGGCGCTGGCGCTGGGCGCGGCGGCCACGCCGCTGCTGACCCGCTTGTTCGACAAGCGCCGCTTGATGATGGGCCTGATGGCGGCGGTGGGCGCGCTCAGCTGCGCGATGTTCTTCATCCCGCGCGATGCGATCTGGGCCTTGTTCGCCATCAACTTCCTGATCGGCCTGGCGCTTGGGCCGAAGTCGCCGCTGGCGTTCTCGATGTACGCCGATACCGCCGACTACACCGAATGGAAGACCGGGCGCCGCGCCACGGCGATGACGTTCTCGGCGGCCACGTTCTCGCAGAAGCTCGGCGGCGCGCTGGCCTCGGCCTGCATCGCCTGGGTGCTGGCGGCGATGGGCTATGTGGCCAACCAGGCGCAGAGCGGGGCGTCGCAGCTCGGCATCGTGCTGTTGCTGACCGCGATCCCCGGCGCGGTGGCGCTACTGGCGGCGTGGACCATGTACTTCTATCCACTCGACGACGCGAAATTGTTGCGCATCCAACAGGAACTGGCCGCGCGCAAAAGCGCCGCGAACGAGACAAACGCATGAGTGCCGGCAACGACGCCTACCACGACGCGCGCGATCTGCTGGCGCCCAGCGCCGACGGCGAGCGCTACACGCTGCACAGCCCCACCGCGCTGCCCAATGCCGGCGGGTTCCTGTGGAATCGCCGGATGATGATCCAGGTCACCTGCCGCGGCTATGCGACCGCGCAGTTCATGCAGCCGGAGCCGGCCAAGTACGCGCATGCGCCGAACCTGGAGGCCAGGACCTTCATGCAGCCGGAGCAACCGTACTACGCGCATCATCCCGGGCGCTTCTTCTATCTCAAGGACGAGGACAGCGGCGCGCTGTACGCGGTGCCGTACGAGCCGGTGCGGGCGACGCCGCAGGCGTTCGCGTTTTCGGTCGGCCGGCGCGACATCGTCTGGTGCGTGCGCTACGCCGACATCGAAGTGGAACTGCGCCTGCAGTTGCCGGTGGACGATACGGTCGAGCTGTGGCAGTGCCAGGTGCGCAATCTGGATGGGCGCGCGCGGCGGATCGCGCTGTACGCGTATTTCCCGGTCGGCTACATGTCGTGGATGCACCAGAGCGGCGAGTACCGCGCCGACCTGGGCGGCATCGTCTGCCGCAGCGTCACGCCGTACCAGAAGGTCGAGGACTACTTCCGCAACCGCGACTTCAAGGACTGCACCTTCCTGCTGCACGAGCAGCCGCCCGATGCCTGGGACGCGCGGCAATCGGCGTTCGAGGGCGAGGGCGGCCTGCATGCGCCCAGCGCGGTGCTGCAGCCGCGGCTGGGCGGCAGCGACGCACGCTACGAAACGCCGACCGCGGCCTTGCAGTACTGCCTGACGCTGCAGCCGCAGCAGGCCCACACGCTGCGCTTCCTGTTCGGCCCGGCGCGCGACGACGCGGAGATCGGCGCGCTGCGCCAGCGCTATCTGTCCGCTGCGGGCTTCGCGGCCGCCGCGGACGACTACCGCGCCTATCTGGAGGCGGCGGAGGGCTGTCTGCACATCGCCACGCCGGATCCGTGCCTGGACAACCTGGTCAACCATTGGCTGCCGCGGCAGGTGTTCTACCACGGCGATGTCAACCGCCTGACCACCGATCCGCAGACCCGCAATTTCCTGCAGGACCACATGGGCATGAGCTTCCTGCGCCCGCGGACCGCGCGCGCGGCGCTGCTGCATGCGCTGTCGCAGCAGGAGCCCAGCGGCGCGATGCCGGACGGCATCCTGCTGATCGAGGGCGCGGAGCTGAAGTACATCAACCAGGTGCCGCATACCGACCACTGCGTGTGGCTGCCGGTGTTCCTCACCGCCTATCTGGACGAGACCGGCGATGCGGCGTTGCTCGACGAAGTCGTGACCTGCGCCGATGGCGATGCGGCAAGCGTCGCCGAGCGGCTGGACGCGGCAATGCGCTGGCTGCTGCAGGCGCGCGATGCGCGCGGGCTGAGCTACATCGCGCAGGGCGACTGGTGCGACCCGATGAACATGGTCGGCTACCGCGGCCGTGGCGTGTCCGGCTGGCTGTCGGTCGCCACCGCCTACGCCTTGCAGCTGTGGGCGGCGATCTGCGAACAGCATGGCCGCGGCGCGCAGGCGGCATCCTTTCGCGCTGGCGCGGCGGAGGTCAACGCCGCGGTCAACCGCGAACTGTGGGACGGCGACTGGTACGCGCGCGGCATCACCGACGACGGCGTGCGCTTCGGCATCAAGGACGATGCGCAAGGGCGCATCTATCTCAACCCGCAGAGCTGGGCACTGCTCGCCGGCACCGCCGATGCGGAGCGGCGTGCGCGCCTGCTGCAGGCGGTCGATGCGCAGCTGGACACGCCGTACGGGCCGACCATGCTGGCGCCGCCGTACACCGCGATGCGCGAGGACGTGGGGCGGCTGACCCAGAAGCATCCTGGGTCGGCGGAGAACGGTTCGGTCTACAACCATGCCGCCGCGTTCTACCTGCATGCGCTGTACGCGATCGGCGACGCGGACCGCGCCTGGCGCGTGCTGCGCGCGATGATTCCCGGACCGGAACTGGCCGACTACCTGCAGCGCGGCCAGTTACCGGTGTTCGTGCCGAACTATTACCGCGGCGCCTGGCGCGAGTTGCCGCGCACGGCGGGCCGCTCCAGCCAACTGTTCAACACCGGCACCGCGGCGTGGCTGTACCGCTGCGTGATCGAGGGTCTGTTCGGGCTGAAGGGCGATGGCGATGCGCTGTGCGTGCGGCCCCAATTGCCGTCGCACTGGACGCAGGCGACGGTGCAGCGGCGCTTCCGCGGCGCGGCGTTCGAGGTGCGGATGCGCCGCGATGCGGAGTGCACAGCGCCGCGGGTGAGCGTGGATGGACAGGTGTTGGCTGCGCCGCGGATCGAGGGGATCGCCGCGGGCCGCCGCTATCTGGTCGAGGTGGTGTTGCCGGTGGGCGAGGGCGCGGGGGGCGCGTCGTGATCGCGGAAGAGCGGTTGCGTTTGGCGGTCTGTCGCGGCTTCAGCCGCGACCGGCACCCGCCGCGTCGACCAAATCGTCCCACTGCAGCCGCGTGTTCGCCGCATCGTCGCTTTCCTGCAGCGCGCGGCGTGCGGCACGGCGCAGGGCGCGGCTGATCCAGGTCTGCAGGTCGCGGCCGGAGCGGCCGTCGCTGCGCTCGGCCAGCCAGGCGGCGGCGGCGTCGGCATCGAATGCCAGCGGCTTGCCGTGCAGCAGGCGCGCGACGATCGCGGCGCGTGCGGCGTGGTCGGGCAGGCCGATCTCGATCTGCCGGTCCAGCCGCGACAGCAAGGCCGGGTCGATCGCGGCGGCATGGTTGCTGGCCGCCAGCAGGAACACCTGCCCGGCCTGGCTGGCCACGCCGTCCAGTTCCTGCAGCAACTGGCCGACGATCTCGCGGGTCAGCGCGTCGTCGCCATCGGCGCCCCGTGCCGGCGCGACGATGTCGATCTCGTCGACGAACACGATGCATGGCGCCTGCGCGCGCGCGCGTTCGAACGCGGCCTGCACGCGTTGGCCGGACTGGCCAAGGTAGGCCGCCTTGAGGTCGGCGCCGGTCAGGGCGATGAAGGCCAGCCCCGACTGGCTGGCCAGGATCCGCGCGAGCTGGGTCTTGCCGGTGCCCGGCGGGCCGTACAGCAGGATGCCGCGCGGCACCGGCACGCCCAGCGTCGCCAGCGTCTCGGCGTTGCGCAGTTCCTTGCCGAGGCCGACGAATTCCTCGATCACCGCCGCCGGCAGCACCACGTCGTTCCAGTCGAGCGCGGCGACCCGGGTCGAGCCCTTGCCACGCAGTGCCCGCAACTGCGCCAGCAAGGCCTCGCCATCCAGCTCGCCGTCCAGGCAGTCGGCCGCCACCCGCGCCACCAGGGTGTGCAGGTCGCGGCCGGACAGGCCGCTGCTGTCGGCGACCACGCGCGGGTCCAGCGCCTGCGCGAAGCCGGCGCGTTCCAGCTCGCTGCCGAGGATGCGCGCGCGCGCCGGCGCGTCGGGCAGGCCGATGCCGATGCTGGCGGTGAAGCGCGACATCACCGCATCGTCGAGCAAGGCGGGGCGGTTGGTGGCGCCGATCACCAGCACCTGGCCGCGCGCCTCGTGGAAGCCGTCCCATTCGGCCAGGAAGGTCTGCACCAGTTCGGCGCCGAAGCTGTCGCTGTCGCTGCCGCCGCGGCGCGCGAACACGCTCTCGCATTCGTCGATGAACAGGATCGCCGGCGCCTTGGCGCGGCAGCGCTGCCAGATCGCCTGCACCTTGGGCGCGGTGTGGCCGATGTGCGCGGCCTTGAGGTCGGCCACGCCCAGCGCCTCGAAATGGCAGCCGGCATGGCGCGCCAGCTTGCGCGCGATCAGGGTCTTGCCGGTGCCCGGCGGGCCGTGCAGCAGCATGCCCTTGGGCGCGGGCGTGCGCCCGGACACGAACAGGTCGACCAACTTCAGTATCTGGTCGAGGGTGGCGTCGGGCAGCGCCACGTCGGCCCAGTGGCGATGGATCGCCTGCATGCTCTGCAGCCGCTGTTGCAACACGCGCTGCTGGTTGCGCGCCTCCATCCAGGCTTCGACGTGGCGGTGCAGGGTGGCGATCGGCTGCGCCTCGGCTACCGCGGCCTCGGCGACCGCCAGCGCCAATGCGCGCACCTGCGCCTGCTCGCTCGCGTCGAACCGGGCGGCGATCGGAATCAGCGCGGCGTTCCTGGCCTGGTCGGGCAACACCAGCAACGCCAACACTTGCGGCTCCGGTTCGGCGCCATCGTGCAGTGCCAGCAGGCGCGCGCCGGACAGGTCGCCGTGCGCCGCGTCGATCTGCCAGTGCCCCTGCAGCGCGCGCTGCGGCCACGGCGCGCGGGTGACGCGGTAGGTGGACGCGTCGTGCGGACGCGGCTCGCTGGCGACCTGCAGCAGGGCAAGCGGCAGTTTCGCGACGTCGCCGAGCAGCGCGCGTTCGTCGTGGCTGACGTGCTGGGCCAGCAGCTGCGCGCCGCCGACCACCAGCAGCGCGTACAGCAGCAGCGACGGCAGCGCGCGTTGCAGCAGCTGCAGCGTGTCGCCCTGCATGCCGAGCAGGCGCCACCAGTCCAGGTAGCCGTGCGCGTCGCCGAACCAGCGCGCGCTCATCCACGGCAGCGCCAGCAGCAGGAAGGTCAGCAGCGCCGCCCGCCAGCGCCAGTCCGGCAGCAACGGGTGCAGCAGCAGCGCCGGCCACCAGGCCCGGCGGCGTTCGCGGCGCAGCACCGCGGCGGCCGCCTGCTGCGCGCGTGCGCCGAAATCGCGGCGGATCGTGGCCACCGCCTGCTCCACCGCCGGCAGGTGGCGCTCGACCTCGGCTTCGGCCGCGGTCTGGCGCAGCTGCGCCTGCTGCAACTGCGCCTGCAGCCGCAGCTGTTGCTGCTGCAGGTAGGTCGTCCGCGACGCGGTCGGGTCGGACACCATCAGCGGTGGCGGGGGCAGGCGGTCACGGCGTGAATCTTAGCGTGCCGGCCCGGCGGTCCCGAACCAAGACAGCGCATGCGCCGGGGCGACGGGCGCCGTCCAGGCACGGCGCGCGCATTTGCGCTGCACGCGCGCCCTCACGCGCGGCGCGCGGTGGCGAACGCGTTGGCCCACGACAGCGGGTCGCTGCCGTCGAGCAACAGCCAGCCCTGCGCGCGCGCGCGCAGCGGATCGGCCAGCACCTGCTGCGGCGCGACCGGCACATCGCCCGGTGTGCCCCAGGCCCCGGCCCAGGCGTTGCCGCCTGCCTGCGCGGCGGCGTGCAGCGCCTGTTCGGCCAATGCCACGGTGTCCTGCAGGCGCGCATCGGGCCGGTGCAACAGCGGGAACGGCGCCGCGCCGACCGACACGGTCAACGGCAACGGTTCGCCCTGCTCGGTTTGGACCCGCAGGCGTTCGACCGCGCCGCGCAGATGGCCGGCCAGCGCGAAGGCCGCGGCCGCGGAGGTGTCCGCGCGGATCACCAGGAACTCCTCGCTGCCCCAGCGCGCGATCAGGTCGTCGGCGTCGCAGTGCGCGCGCAGGCAGTCGGCCAGCGCCTGCAACGCGCGGTCGCCGGCGGCGTGACCGTAGCGCGCGTTCAACGCCTTGAACCCGTCCACGTCGACCAGCAGCAGCGCGCAGCGGCTATCGGTCTCGCGTTTGGCTTGCGGCTGCGCGTCGAACAGCGCCTGCATGCGGCGCTCGGCCTCGGGCCGGTTCAGCACCCCGGTCAGCGGATCGCGCAGGCGCTGATCGGCGGCCAGGCGGTGGCGGCGGCGCAGCAGCAGCACCAGCGCGACCAGCAGCAGCAGCGCCACCGCCAGGCCGATCGCGACACGGCCGGCGCCATCGGCCAGTTGCGTGCGTGCGGCGGCGGCCGGCGGCAGTTTGCGCGCCGCTTCGGCCTGCAGCTTGGCCAGGGAGTCCAGGGTTTCGGCGCGCGCCTTGTCGCGGTCCATCGCGCGCGCCTGCTTCGCGTTGCGGGCCGCGGCGGCGGTATCGCCCAGCGCGGCGTGGACCTCGCTCAGCAGGTCCAGTCCGTCGCGGGTCTCGGCGAGGAAGCGGCTGCGCTCGGCCATCGCCTGCGCCTGTTCGGCATAGGCCAGCGCGTCCTTGCCACGGCCCTGCTGCAGCCGCACCCGCGCCAGCCGCTGCAGGCTGACCACCGCGCCTTGCGGATCGAACTGTTGCTGCCACTGCAGCGTCTTCTGCAAGATCGCCTCGGCGCGTTCGAGATGGCCGCCGACACGCTGGATCTCGCCGCGGTGGCCGTCGATCCGATGCATGAACAGGTCTTGGCCGGGCAGCTTGGCCGCCACGCCGGAGGCGCGCTCGAAGGCGGCGTCGGCCTCGTCGTAGCGCTCGAGCAACAGCAACGCGTAGCCGTAGTTGTAGTACAGCATCATGTCGCCGGGCCGCACCGGCCGTTGCAACTGGTCGGCCAGGGCGATGGCCTGGCGGAAGTAGTCCAGTGCGCCTTGCGGATCGTCCAGCGCGTCGGCACGCATCATCGCGATGCCCGTCAGGGCGCTGATCTGCGCGGCGGTGTCGCCGTTGCGCGCCGCATCGGACTGGACCTGTTCCAGCAGCTTCAACGCCCGCGGCAGCTGGCGGTTCTGCTGCAGCAGCATCGCCGCCTGCAGGCGGCCGCCGGTCAGGACCGGCAGCGACAGTCCCGGCTTCTCCAGCAGGGCGAGCAAGCGCTCGGTGGTCGCCATCGACTGCGTGCTGTCGCCAAGCATCTGCTGCGCCGCCCCCAGGCAGCCGTTCGCCTGCACCTGCGCCGGCAACGGCAGCTCCGGCCTGCCCAGCAACTCCTTGGCCATGGCCAGCGAAGCCTGCGGCTTCTGCATGATGCTGGCATGGCAACGCTGCAACAGCGGTTCGTACGGATCGGTGCCGGGAATGGTCTGCGCCAGGGCCGGGCCAGCCAGCAGCGCCAGGACCACGACCAGTGCCCGGCCCGGGCGCGTGAACAAGTGAGGCGTCATCTAATGGGTCATCCAGGCGCGTCCAGCGGGGGAATCGGCCCGCGCGGCACGTGTTGGCGGCAGGTCCAGTGCCGCGTCGCACCCAGCGGGAAGACGGAGGTCGCTAATATAGCCGCAGTCCGCATTCCGCCCATGCCCGGCGTTTCTTCCTGCCGATGTCGAATCCGTTGCCTTCTTCCCCCTCCGCTGGTCCGCTGGCGGCTGCGCTGCGCTGGTGGCGCGCAATCCCGCTGGCCGACCGCGTCGACCGGCGCAACGCGGCGATGCTGCAACTGGTGCTGGTGTTCGTGGGCCTGTACCAGGTGGCGGCGATGCTGGCGGTGTGGTGGCGGGTCGGCGCGGCGATCGATCCGGCCACCTTGTGGCTGTCGGCCTTCAACGCGCTGGCGATGGCGGCCTGCTTCGCGTGGCTGCGCCGCGGCGCGTTCCTGGGCGCGGCGCGGCTGTTCGTCGTGGTGAGTCTCGCGCTGCTGACCGTGAGCTACGTGCGCCTCGGCCTGGACGCGCAGCTGCGCAGCCAGTTGGCGCAGTTGCTTCCGGTGCTGATCGGCGGCCTGCTGTTGAGCCGGCGCGCGCTCTGGGTCACGGTGGCGTGGCTGGCGCTGGTGATGGCGCTGGGGGCTTGGCGCGACGCAGCGGGCATGTTCTTCATGCCGGCGATGTGGCCACGGGTACTGGAAGTGGCGCTGGGCAATCTGATCGGCTTCGTGGTCGTGGCGGTGGTGCTGGACCAGTCGGTGGCGGCCCTGCGCGAGAGCCTGGCGCTGGCGCGCAAGCGCGGCAACGACCTGGCCCGTTCGCGCGACCGGCTGCAGTTGGAGATGCAGGAAAAGGAGCGTTCGCGCGACCAACTGGTGCACGCGCAGAAGATGGAGAGCGTGGGGCGCCTGGCCAGCGGCGTGGCGCACGATTTCAACCACCTGCTCAGCCTGATCATGGGCTATGCCGCGCGGGCGCGCCGCAGCGACGATCCGCAGCAGCTCAAGGCCGCGCTGCAGGGCGCCGAGGCGGCTGCGCGGCGCGCGGCCGCGGTGACCCGCAAGCTGCTGGACTTCAGCCGCCAGGAAGCGACCCGGCTGGAGGTGTTCGAACCGGCCGAGACCATCGCCGGCATGCGCCCGATGCTCGACCAGTTGTTCGGCCCGGACGTGCAGGTGCGCCTGCACCTGCACGAGGCGCCGTGCCCGGTGCGCTTCGACCGCGCGCAGCTGGAGCTGATCGTGCTCAACCTGGCCGCCAACGCGCAGCAGGCGATGCCCGAGGGCGGACGGTTCGAACTGGCGCTGGCGCCGCAGCCGGACGCGATGCTGGAAATCGCCGCGCGCGACACCGGCCACGGCATGAGCGAGGAGGTGCGTGCGCGCTGCCTGGAGCCGTTTTTCACCACCAAGCCCAGCGGCCAGGGCACCGGCCTGGGGCTGGCGGTCAGCGCCAACCTGATCGCCGCCGCCGGCGGTGCGCTGCTGGTGGAAAGCGCGCCGGGACAGGGCAGCGTGTTCCGCCTGCGGCTGCCGCTGCACGCCGCCGCCGCGACCGCCACGTGAACCGCGCCGGGCTAGACTGCGGCGTTCGTCCCGGGGACCTCGCCCTTGGTTTCTAGCTGGATCCTGCTGCTGGTATCGGTCGGCTATGCCGCGCTGCTGTTCGCGGTGGCGTGGTGGGGCGACCGGCGTCCGCTGTATCCGGAACGGCCATGGCTGCGCCCGGCGGTGTACAGCCTGGCGCTGGCGGTGTACTGCTCGTCGTGGACCTTCTACGGCGCGGTCGGCAGTGCGGTGCGCAATGGCGCCGGCTACCTGCCGATCTACCTGGGCCCGCTGCTGTTGCTGCTGTTCGGCTGGCGCATCGTCGAACGCCTGGCGCTGATCGCGCGCAGCGAGAACACGGTGTCCATCGCCGACTTCATCTCCTCGCGCTACGGCCGCTCGCGGCGGCTGGCGGCGCTGGTGGCGGTGATCGCGCTGGTCGGCGTGGTGCCGTACCTGGCGCTGCAGTACAAGGCGGTGGCGATGAGCCTGCAGGTGCTCAGCGGCCAGTCCAGCGCCGGCGCGCCGTTCTACGCCGACCCGGCGCTGTACGTGGCGCTGCTGATGGCGCTGTTCGCCACCCTGTTCGGCACCCGCCAGGTCGATGCCACCGAGCACCACCACGGCATGATGCTGGCGATCGCGCTGGAATCGGTGGTCAAGCTGCTGGCGATGGTCGCGGTCGGCGTGTTCGCCTACGTCTGGCTCAACGGCCGCGACGGCCAGGTGCTGCAGTCGGCGCGCACCTTGTTCCAGAACACCCCGCCGGTCGGCTTCATCTCGCAGACCCTGCTCAGCTTCCTGGCCATCGTGTGCCTGCCGCGGCAGTTCCACGTGGCGGTGGTGGAATGCAGCGACGTCGGCGACATCCGCCGCGCGCGCTGGCTGTTCGGGCTGTACCTGATGCTGATCTCGGCGATGGTGGTGCCGATCGCCGCCGCCGGCGTGGCGCTGTTCGGCGGCGGCGACGTGGCCGACGACAGCATCGTGCTGGCGCTGCCGCTGGCCGAGGGCCGTACCGCGCTGGCGCTGGTCGCCTACGTCGGCGGGTTCTCCGCCGCCACCGGCATGGTCATCGTTTCCAGCATCGCGCTGGCGACGATGATCAGCAACGACCTGGTGATGCCGGTGCTGCTGCGCCGCCGCGGGCATCAGGCGGCCGGTGCCGACGTGGCTTCGCGGGTGCTGTGGATCCGGCGCCTGGCGATCCTGCTGCTGGCGCTGATCGCCTACGGCTACTACCGCAGCAGCAGCAACGACAGCACCCTGGCCTCGTACGGGCTGATGGCCTTCGCCGCGGTGGCGCAGTTCGCGCCGGGCGTGATCGGCGGGCTGTACTGGCGCGGCGCCAGCCGCAAGGGCGTTGAGGCCGGCATGGTGCTGGGCTTCGCCGTGTGGATCTACACCTTGCTGCTGCCGGCGCTGACCCAGGCCGGCTGGCTGGCGCCGGACTGGCTGCACGAAGGACCGTTCGGCATCTCCTGGCTGCGCCCGCAGCAGTTGTTCGGCATGAGCGGCTGGGACCCCATGGCGCACGGCACGTTCTGGTCGCTGCTGCTCAACGTCGGCACGATGATGCTGGTGTCGGCGCGCTGGCGCCCGGGCCTGGACGAACGGCTGCGCGCGGCGCCGTTCCTGGAGCCGTACTCGCAGCGCCCGGCGGTGGCCGGCGACTGGCTCGGGCAGGTGCAGGTGGTGGACCTGCAGGCCCTGGCCGAGCGCATGGTCGGCGAGCGCCATGCGCGCCGCGCCTTCGCCGAGCAGGCGCAACTGCTCGGCCGCGAGCCGCAACCCAATGCGGTGGCCGACCGCGTCTGGGTGCAGTTCACCGAACGCCTGCTCGCCGCCTCGATCGGCGCCGCCTCCGCGCGCCTGGTGCTGACCAGTCTGCTGCGCGGCTCGGGCATGGATATCGGCGAGGTGGTGGCGGTGCTCGACGAGGCCGGGCAGGAGTTGCGCTTCAACCGCGAGATCCTGTCCACCACGCTGGAGAACATCAGCGCCGGGGTCAGCGTGGTCGATCCGGCGATGCGCCTGACCGCGTGGAACCGCCGCTACCAGCAGATGTTCGGCTACCCCGACGGCATGCTCTATGTCGGCCGCCCGGTCGCCGACCTGATCCGCTACAACGCCGAGCGCGGCGAACTGGGCGAGGGCCGGATCGAGGAGCAGATCGACCGCCGCATCGCGCACCTGCGCGCGGGCACCTCGCACGTGTTCGAGCGCACCCGCAGCGACGGCAAGGTGATCGAGATGCGCGGCCAGCCGCTGCCCGGCGGCGGCTATGTCACCAGCTACAACGACATCACCGACTACAAGCGCGCCGAACAGGCGCTGCTGGAAGCCAACGAGACGCTGGAGCAGCGCGTGGCCGACCGCTCGCGCGAGGCCGAACTGGCGCAGCAGTCCAAGACCCGCTTCCTGGCCGCGATCAGCCACGACGTGCTGCAGCCGCTCAACGCGGCGCGGCTGTTCGCCTCGGCGCTGCGCGAAGCGCACCAGAACGAGGAACAGCGGCACCTGGCCGAGCGCGTGGACGCCTCGCTGCGCGCGGCCGAGGAATTGCTTGACGGGCTGCTCGACGTGTCGCGGCTGGACGCCGGCGGCCTGCGCCCGGCTATCGAGGATTTCGACGCCAGCGTGCTGCTGCGCGAACTGGCCGCGCAGTACACCCCGGTCGCCGCCGGCCGCGGCCTGCGCATGCACGTGTACGCGCGGCCGATCTGGGTGCGCAGCGATCGCCGCCTGCTGCGCCGCGTGTTGCAGAACTTCCTCGCCAATGCGCTGCGCTACACCCGCCAGGGGCGCATCGTGCTGGGCATGCGCGGCCGCGGCGCGGCGCTGCAGCTGCAGGTGTGGGACACCGGTCCGGGCATCCCCCAGCACCACATGCAGCAGATCTTCGAGGAATTCCAGCGTTACGAGCAGCCGTTCGACTGGGGCGAGCAGGGCCTGGGCCTGGGCCTGTCGATCTGCCAGCGCATCTCGCGCCTGCTCGGCCACGACCTGGACGCGCGCAGCGCGGTCGGCCGCGGCAGCATGTTCTCGATCGCCGTGCCGCGCGTGGCGCCGGCACCGCAGAAGCAGCGGCCGCAGCGCAGCGCCGCCGCCAGCGAGGCCCTGGCCGGCCTGCGCGTG
Organism: Xanthomonas sp. DAR 35659; assembly: GCF_041242975.1. NCBI lineage: Bacteria > Pseudomonadati > Pseudomonadota > Gammaproteobacteria > Lysobacterales > Lysobacteraceae > Xanthomonas > Xanthomonas medicagonis. The sequence goes on along the minus strand of NZ_CP162488.1, from coordinate 5,277,123 downwards.
CTGTGCGTGGACAACGACCAGGAGATCCTCGACGGCATGCGCGCGCTGCTCGGCCGCTGGCAGGTGGAGGTGATCTGCGCCAGCACCGTGGACGACGCGCTGGCGCTGGCGGCGCGCGCGCCCAACGTGATGCTGGTCGACTACCACCTGCACGACCGCCTGGACGGGCTGGACACGCTGGACGCGCTGCGCGAGGCGATGGTCGGCCCGTTCGCCGGCGCGCTGCTCACCGCCGATGGCCGCGACGAACTCAAGCTGCAGGCGCGCGAACGCGGCTACCGGGTGCTGACCAAACCGGTCAAGCCGGCGTCGCTGCGCGCGTTCCTGGCCGCCTATCACGACCCGATCAAGGGCGATTAGGCGCGGCGCCAACAGCGCGGCCGGCGCGCGACGTCGTGTGCCCGCACTGTGTGCGTTTCTTGCCAGGCACTGACACGTGGCGCCTCGCGCGGCGATCCTGCACGGCTATCGTGACGGGCCTTCCCCGCTCGCCACCACGCGCTTCACCGCATGCCCCCATCGGAAGACACCGCGATCCCGACCCTGCCCGCGTTGCTGGCGGCGCTACAGGCCGGGCAGGCGCAAGCGCTGGAGCAGGGCGCGCGCCGCTACCTGCGGCATGTGCCCGGCGACGCCACGGTCGGCAGCCTGCTGGCGATGAGCCTGCAGATGCAGGGCGACCCGGCGCAGGCGGCGGCGCTGTATCGCACCCTGGCCCAGCGCGAGCCGCGCGACGTGGCGCACTGGAACAACCTCGGCACGGCGCTGCGCGAGGCGCGGCGTCTGGCCGAGGCGCGGCAGGCGTATGCCAAGGCGCTGGCGTTGGCGCCGGACGATCCGATGCTGCACCACAACCTGGGCCTGCTGGCGCTGGACGAGGGCGACTACGCCGCGGCGCGCGCGCACCTGCTGGACGCGCACGCGCTGGCGCCGCAGTCGCCACCGCTGTGCGTCCATGCGGCGATGGCCTGCCACGAGTGCGGCGATTTCCAGCGCGCCGACGCCTTGATCGCGGACTGGCGGCACTGGCCGGCGCAGGAGCCGCAGACCACGCTGGAACTGGCCTGGCTGCTGGCCCAGGCCGGCGATACCGACACGGCCTGCGCGCTGCTGCGCGAGACGGCGGCCGTGCTGACGCCCCCGGAGCGCGCCTGGTCGCGGCTGGTGCTGGTCCTGGAGCGCGCCAACCGGCTGCAGGAAGCACGCGAGGCCGCCGCGCATCTGCCTGATCCGGACTGCATCGCGGACCCGGATGCGCGCCACGACGCGCTCAATGCGCTGGCGGTGCTGGCGATGCGCGACGGCCGCTGGCACGACGCGGACCGGCAACTCTCCCGCTTGCTCTCTGCCGCGACCGACGCGCGCAAGCACAGCAACCTGTTCTTCGCGCTGGGCCGGGTCTGCGACCGGCTGGGGCGCCACGACGCCGCGTTGGCGGCCTGCGCGCGCGGACATGCCGGGCAGGTCGCCGGCATCGCCGCGCTGGTGCCCGATCTGATCGCCGTGGATGCGCCGCCGCTGCCATCGGCCCGCCGTCGCTGGAACCCGGCGCGCCACGCGGCGGCGTTGCCGGTCGCCGGCCCGCCGCGCGCGGCGTCGCCGATCTTCGTGGTCGGGTTTCCGCGCTCCGGCACCACCTTGCTCGAACAGATGCTCGATGCGCACCCGCAGCTGTGCGCGATGGACGAGCGGCCGTTCCTGCAGGGGCTGGCCGAGCGCATCGAGCGCCGCGGCCTGGACTGGCCGGACGGCCTGGGCGAGCTGGACGACGCCGACTGCGCCGCCTTGCGCGCGGACTATTGGCGCTCGGTAGGCGGCGTCGTGACGTTGCAGCTGGGACAGCGCCTGGTCGACAAGAATCCCCTGAACCTGCTGCGCCTGCCGTTGATCCAGCGGCTGTTTCCGCAGTCGCCGGTGATCCTGGCGTTGCGTCATCCCTGCGACGTGCTACTGAGTTGCTACATGCAGGCGTTCCGCTCGCCGGCCTTCGCCGTGCTGTGCTCCAGCGCGCAGCGTCTGGCGCAAGGCTACGCCGATGCGATGGGCGGCTGGCTGCAGCATGTGGAGCTGCTGCGGCCGCATGCTCTGGAACTGCGCTACGAGGATCTGGTCGCCAATCCGCAGACCCAGGTCGCGCGTCTTGGCCACTTTCTGGAACTGGAACAGCCGGCGCGGCTGCTCGATTTCCAGCGCCATGCCCGCGCCAAGGGCTTCATCAGCACGCCCAGCTACGCGCAGGTGGTCGAAGGCATCAACCGCAACGGCATCGGACGCTGGCGCCCGTACCGCGCGTTCTTCGAACCGGTGCTGCCGCTGTTGCAGCCGTATCTGCAGCGCTGGGGCTACGACGCCGATTGAGCGGGACGGCCGCCGCGCGCGCGGCCACGGGGACGCGCCGGTGACCGGCGTATTTCGAACGGGTGCAGCGATTGTGTCAGTCGCTGGCGTAAACCGGCACATCCGCACCATACGTTTCTTATAAAAAACTAACACATGCTTCGCGCTTCGCCGGGTCGCGAATCCGGGGCATCCCACAACACGCCGCCGCGCCTTGCGCGACGCGTATCGGTTCGCGCCGGTGCGCAGCGCAGGCATGCCATTGCCCATGACACGAGAGCTCACCATGTCCGTAGCAAAGAACAGACTCGCACAGGCCGTTTGCCTGGGATTGGCGGCATTGCCCGCCTCGCTCTACGCGCAGGGCGCCGACCCTGCCTCGGCACCGGCCGCCTCCGACACGGTGGATCTGGACCGGGTCACCGTGACCGGCTCGCTGGTGCGCCGCGTGGACGTGGAGACGGCCAGCCCGGTGGCGGTGGTCGATCGCGAGCAGATCCAGCAGAGCGGCAAGCAGACCCTCGGCGACCTGCTGCAGTCGCTGCCCGGCATCGCCGGCGACGCGACCAATCCGCAGGTCAACAACGGCGGCGGCGACGGCGCCTCGACCGTGTCGCTGCGCGGCCTCGGCGATGCGCGCACGCTGATCCTGATCGACGGCCACCGCATCCTCAACAACGACGTCAACTCGATCCCGACCAACATGATCGACCACGTCGAGGTGCTGAAGGTCGGCGCCTCGGCGATGTACGGCTCCGACGCCATCGGCGGCGTGGTCAACTTCATCCTGCGCAAGAACTTCGAAGGCGGCGAAGTCTCGGCCAACTACGGCCAGGCCAGCCGCGGCGACGGCGCGCGCCAGGGCGGCAGCTTCACCTTCGGCAAGACCTGGGACCGCGGCAACGTGGTGGTCGGGCTGGACTACAACAAGCAGAAGGCGGTCTCCACCGCCAACCGCGCGTTCTCCAAGGACGCGATGTACCTGTCCAGCGGCAGCGTCTACAAGGGCGGTTCGGCACGCACCCCAAGCGGCTACTACAAGCTCCCGGCCGCGACCCTGGCCGCCAACGGCTGCGCGGCCGACGGCGCGCTGACCGGCAACGGCAGCGGCGGCTACAAGTGCTACGACCCCGCGTCCGACGCCTACAACTACCAGGCGCAGAACCTGCTGCTGACCCCGCAGCAACGCGTCGGCGGTTTCGTGCTCGGCAGCTTCAACGTGACCGACAAGCTGCAGGCCTACGTCAACGCGTACCACAACCACACCATGTCCAACTTCGCGATCGCGCCGCTGCCGCTGGACGCGCAGAACGACGGCATCACCATCGCCGCGGACAACCCCTACAACCCGTTCGGCGTGGAGTTCGGCCCCAACGGCTACCAGTACCAGACGCGCTTCACCTCGCTGGGCCAGCGCGAAGGCTTCTACGACACCGCCACCGACCAGGACGTGTTCGGCCTGAAGGGCAGCATCGGCGACAGCAGCTGGGTGTGGGACGCCAACTTCAACTACGGCCACTACCGCCAGCGCAACTGGAGCCACGGCTACGTCGACTACGCCGGTTTGCAGGACGCGATCACCGCGGGCCAGGTCAACATCTTCGACCAGGGCGGCGCCAATGCGGTGGCCTGGCTGCAGAGCCATGAATCCATCCCGCGCCAGGAAACCACCACCATCACCCGACAGTGGGAGGCCAGCGCCAACGGCAGCCTGTGGGAGTTGCCCGGCGGCAGCGCGCAGTTGGCGGTCGGCGCGCTGTACCGCAAGGAGAGCTTGAACACCACCGTCTCCGCCAATGCGCTGATCAACAGCGACAACACCTGCGCCGTGTCCACCGAGGCCTGTTCCTCGCCGTTGAGCGGTAGCTTCAACGTCAAGGAAGCCTACCTGCAGTTGTTCCTGCCGGTGCTGGCGCAGTCCTCGCCGATCGGCGCGCTCAACCTGACCCTGAGCGACCGCTTCTCCGACTACAGCAGCGTGCGCTCCAGCAACAACAGCGGCTCGTTCCAGGTCGAATGGCGGCCGATCCACGACCTGATGGTGCGCGGCACCGCGGCGCAGGTGTTCCGCGCGCCGACGATCAGCGACATCTACCAGGGGCCGACCTCCGACGCGCCGAACTTCGTCGATCCGTGCATCGGCTACAGCGGCAGCGGCCACGCCGCCGCCTGCGCCGGCGTGCCGGCCGGCTGGAGCGGCTCGGGCCTGTCGCAGACCAACGGCATCGTGTCCGGCTCCAGCTACGTCGGCTACCAGCTCAAGCCGGAGAAGGGCACCTCGTTCGACTACGGTCTGGTCTACAGCCCCGACTACGTGCCGGGCCTGTCGCTCAACCTGGATTGGTGGAAGGTCAAGCTCGACGACCTGATCCAGCCGATTTCCGCGCAGACCGTGGCCAATCTCTGCTACAACGACGAGAGCAGCCCGTACTGCGGCTACCTGCATCGCTATCCTTCCGACAGCGTCAGCGCCGGCAACGTCGACTACATCCAGACGCCGGTGGTCAACATCGGCAAGCTCGACACCCAGGGCATCGACTTCGGCGCCAACTACGCGCTGCCGCAGACCGAGTTCGGCAAGTTCACCCTGGCCCTGGACACCACCTACCTGCACCGCTACGACATCGACACCGGCGACTCGGTGGTGCACATGGCTGGCCGCTACAACTCGTCCTACGGCAATTACGCGCACTGGCGCGCGCACGCCATGGCCGGCTGGAAGCTGGGCAACTGGGATGCGAGCTGGACCACGCGGTGGGTCGGCAAGGTGCAGGTCGGCAGCGGCGACCTGTCGCAGAACATGTCCGCCGACGGGCACGATAAGGGTGTGGTGCTGCGCTACGGCAGCTACATGTATCACGCGCTGCAGGTGGGCTACGACATGGAAGGCGCCAACCTGCGGGTCGACCTGGGCGTGGACAACCTGACCAACAAGCAGCCGCCGCTGATGTACCAGAACAACGTGTTGAACGCGAACACCGACGTGAGCACCTACGACACGTTGGGGCGCTACTACTGGATGCGCGCCACCTACCGGTTCTGAGGGAGGTTGCCCCACGGCGCGCCCGGTTGGGCGCGCTGTTTTCTTCGAGGCGATTGCAGCGATGGCCCGGCAAGCCGATCCATCGCCAGAGCTGCCGGTCGCATTGCGCGCCACTCGCCACGCGGAACGCCTGCCACCGCTCACCGCTCACCGCTCGAACGCGAGGCGTCGTCGCGCCCGGTCGAGGGCATCGGCGGTCGGCGCGCAGACCGCACCGCGAGCCGCAACCAGCAATGCCGTCCGGGATACAGGAACCGCCGCTCATGAAACACGCCGATCTTCCACGTGCGTGCCGCACTGCCGCCGCGCGGCGGCGACAAGTGCACCCTCTCCACCTACCTGGAATTCACCGCCAGGCCAGTCCCATCGCGCCAATGCAGGGCCAATCCCATAACCCGCCGGCGAGGTGATCCGCCGTGACCAATCCCCAATCCCGACTCCCCAATCCCGGCATCAATGCAGATGTTCGTAGAGAATCGTGCTGCCGATCGCGATCAGCAGCGCGCCGCCGACGATCTCCGCGCGCTTGCCGGCCAGTGCGCCGAGCACGCGGCCGAGCATGATGCCCAGGGTGACCATGGTCAGCGTGCACAGGCCGATGACCACCGCGACCTCGACGATGTTCACGTCCAGAAAGGCCAGGCCGACGCCGACCGCCATCGCGTCGATGCTGGTGGCCAGGCCGGTGGCGGCCAGGTTCCAGAAGCCGTGGCGCTTGGGCGTGGCCTCGGGTTCGTCGGCATCCGGCTTGAGCCCGGCGACGATCATGTGCACGCCGAGCGCGCCGAGCAGGCCGAACGCGATCCAGTGATCGAAGGCGACCACGTACTTGGATGCGGCCTGGCCCAGTAACCAGCCGAGTGCGGGCGTCAGCGCCTCGATGCAGCCGAAGATCAGGCCGGCGCGCAGCGCGTCGGCCCAGCGCGGGCGTTGCATCGCCGCGCCCTTGCCGACCGCGGCGGCGAAAGCGTCGGTCGACATGGCGATGCCGAGCAGCAGAATCGAAAGAAAGGACATGGAGGGACCGCGCCGGGGCAGGAGACGACGACGAGCGCGCGCGCCCGGCTTTCGCCACGCAAGCTCGCCGCTGGTCTCGCCAACCGGACTGGCTGCCCGCACCACGGCCATCGGCCGAGTCTGTTGATGCGGGCGCTGTCCGCGCAAGTCGGACAGCAGGCTACTCCCCAAGGGACGCGCAGTCTAACAGCGGTCAACAGCGGCGAACACACCGGGAACGCACGCGAACCTGCAGCTTTTTTTCATAGCCGCAGCTATATGGGCGGTGTCGGCGATGCGTGCTGCATCAACAGTGGTCGCGGCTGAAGCCGCTCCTACAGGGGGAGGCTGCAGGGAAAAGGTCGCACTGAAACGCTTCACTGTAGGAGCGGCTTCAGCCGCGACCGAATCTCGACGGATGCCACAGCGGCGAACCCACGCGAACATGCTTGATCGAAACCGCCACGCATGGCCGCAGGCCTCAGCCTACCCGTCGCGATCGAGCCGCGTGCCGCCACACCCCGGCCCACGCATCCGCCAGGCCGGCGGCTTCAATCCTCTTCCAGCGGCAGCACGATGCCGTCGCTGTCGATGGCCAGCTTGCCGGCCATCAGCACGGCCTGGGTGCGGTTGGTGACGCCAAGCTTGCGCAGGATCGCGGTGACGTGCGCCTTGATGGTGGCCTCGGACACGCCCAGGTCGTAGGCGATCTGCTTGTTGAGGCGGCCGGCGCCGAGCATCTGCAGCACGCGGAACTGCTGCGGGGTGAGCTCGCGCAGGCGCTGGCCCACCTCGCGTTCGGCACGGTCGGTGGGCGGCATGTTGTGCGCTTCCGGCGGCGCCCAGCATTCGCCGTCCAGCACCGTGCCCAGGGCCAGGCCGATGGTGTCCGAATCGGCCGACTTGGGAATGAAGCCGAACGCGCCGTGGTCCAGCGCGCGCCGCATCACCGTCGGCTCCTCGCGCGCGGACACCACCACCACCGGCAACTGCGGATGCAGCGCGCGCAGATGCACCAGCGCGCTGAACCCCTGCGCGCCGGGCATGTTGAGGTCCATCAGCAACAGATCCGCATCGGCGTGGTGGTCGGCCAGCGCATACAACGCTTCCACGCTGTCGGCCTCGTACAACTGCACGCCCGGCATCACCCGCTGCACCGCCCCGCGCAGCGCCTCGCGGAACAGGGGATGGTCGTCGGCGATCAGCAGGGTGGGCATGGTGAGGCCGGGAGTGGGGAATGGGGAATAGCAACGGCAAAAGCGGCGTGTCGGTGCCTGAGGAAACGAAGCGATCGGGAAACGGCTTTTCCCATTCCCGATTCTCCATTCCCCATTCCCGAACGAATGTCTCGCGCGCTAGCGCGCGAGGCGTTCGTTCACCAACGAATCGACCACCGACGGATCGGCCAGGGTCGAGGTGTCGCCGAGCTGGTCGGGGGCGTTCTCGGCGATCTTGCGCAGGATGCGGCGCATGATCTTGCCCGAGCGGGTCTTGGGCAGGCCCGGCGCCCACTGCAGGTGGTCGGGCGCGGCGATCGGGCCGATCTCCTTGCGCACCCAGGCCACCAGTTCCTTGTGCAGCGCCTCGCTCGGGGCCTCGTCCGCCACCAGGGTCACGTAGGCGTAGATGCCCTGGCCCTTGATGTCGTGCGGGAAGCCGACCACCGCGGCTTCGGCCACCTTCGGGTGCGAGACCAGCGCGCTCTCCACCTCGGCGGTGCCGATGCGGTGGCCGGAGACGTTGATGACGTCGTCGACGCGGCCGGTGATCCAGTAGTAGCCGTCTTCGTCGCGGCGGCAGCCGTCGCCGGTGAAGTAGCTGCCCGGGTAGGTGCGGAAATAGGTGTCGATGAAGCGCTGGTGGTCGCCGTAGACGGTGCGCATCTGCCCCGGCCAGGAATCGCGCAGCACCAGGTTGCCCTCGGTGGCGCCTTCCAGGATCTCGCCGTCGGCGCTGACCAGGGCCGGTTGGACGCCGAAGAACGGCAGTGTCGCCGAGCCGGGCTTGAGGTCGATGGCGCCGGCCAGCGGGGTGATCAGGATGCCGCCGGTCTCGGTCTGCCACCAGGTGTCCACGATCGGGCAGCGGCCGTCGCCGACCACGTCGTAGTACCAGCGCCAGGCTTCCGGATTGATCGGTTCGCCGACGCTGCCGAGCAGGCGCAGGCTCGCCCGCGAGGTCTTCTTCACCGGCGCCTCGCCTTCGCGCATCAGCGCGCGGATCGCGGTCGGGGCGGTGTAGAAGATCGTCACCTGGTGCTTGTCGATGACCTCCCAGAAGCGCGACACGCTCGGGTAGTTGGGCACGCCCTCGAACATCAGCGCGGTGGCGCCGTTGGCCAGCGGCCCGTAGACGATGTAGCTGTGGCCGGTGACCCAGCCGACGTCGGCGGTGCACCAGTAGATGTCGTCCTCGCGCAGGTCGAACACGGTCTCGTGGGTGTAGGCCGCGTACAGCAGGTAGCCGGCGGTGGTGTGCAGCACACCCTTGGGCTTGCCGGTGGAGCCGGAGGTGTAGAGGATGAACAGCGGGTCCTCGGCGTTCATGCGCTCGGGTTCGCACTCGGCCGGCTGGCTGTCGACCACGTCGTGGAACCAGCGGTCGCGCGGGGCCTGCATGTCCACCGCGCCGCCGGTGTGGCGCACCACCAGCACGGTTTCCACGGTGGTGGTGCCGGGCAGCTTCAGCGCCGCGTCGACGTTGGCCTTGAGCGGGATCTTCTTGCCGCCGCGCAGGCCTTCGTCGGCGGTGATGATCAGCTTGCTGCCGCAGTCGATCACCCGGTCGGCGATCGAATTGGGCGCGAAACCGCCGAACACCACCGAGTGGATCGCGCCGATGCGCGCGCAGGCCAGCATCGCCACCGCCGCGTCCGGGATCATCGGCAGGTAGATGGTGACGCGGTCGCCCTTCTGCACGCCCAGCGCGCGCAGCGCGTTGCCGAGCCGGCATACGCGTTCGTACAGTTCGCGGTAGGTGACGCGGTAGGACGGCGCGTCCGGGCTGTCCGGCTCGAACAGCAGCGCGGTCTTGTCGCCGCGGGTGGCCAGTTGCCGGTCCAGGCAGTTGACGCTGGCGTTGAGCTCGCCGTCGTCGAACCAGCGGATATGGAAGTCGTCCAGGGCGAAGTTCACGTCCTTGATCCGGGTCGGCCGCTTGAACCAGTCCAGGCGCTCGGCCACCTTGCCCCAGAACGCCTCCGGCTGTTCCACCGACTGCCGGTATTGGCTTTGGTACTGGGTCTTGTCGATGCGTGCCCGGGCGGCGAACTGCGGATCGACGGGATAAAGATCGGCCATGGTTCCCTCTGCAATGAACGGGGCGCCGCATGCGGCGGCGCGTCATCGTCCAGTGTGCCGCATCCACCGTTAAGCGCGCACGCACCGGGCCTTAGACGATGGTCGTAACGCAGCCGGCGTTCGACTAATGGCCAATAGGCGCGGCCGGCCGCGGCGCGCACCCTGCGTCCAGCCGTGCCTGCGCGCGGCGGACATCCATTATTCGGGAGGGAGTAATGAGCCACCGCATCGCATCCTTGGCACGGGGCCCGCTGGCCGCTGCGCTGTTCGTCGCCCTGATCGCGCCCGGCGCGGCCTTCGCCCAGAGCGGCAAGTCCCCGTCGGCGCGGGAGCAGGCACTGGAGGCCCGCGTGGCCGAGCTGGAACGGCAGGTGCAGTTGCTGCTGTCCTCGCAGCAACAGCAACAGGGCCAGATCGCGCAGACCCAGACCGAGGTCGCGGCGGTGAAGTCCAGCCAGGCCGCGCAACCGGCGCTGCCGGCCGGCAAGGCGCCGATCCAGGTCACCACCATCACCCCCGGCGCCACGCCCGGCACCACGTTCAAGGTCGGCGGCTTCATCAAGGCCGACTTCCTGGCCACCCGCACCGGCGACGGCCAGCTCGCCGACGACGCCACCGGCCGCGCGCTGTACCTGCCCGGGCAGACCCCGGTGGGCGGCGCCAAGTCCGGCACCGACTACAACGCCCACGCCAAGTTCTCGCGCATCAATTTCGGCGTGGACAGCGTCACCGAGGGCGGCAACAAGGCCGGCGCGCTGGTGGAGCTGGATTTCTTCGGCAACTCGCTGGGCACCCAGACCGCCACCAACACCTACGGCGCCACGCTGCGTCACGCCTATATGTACTGGAACCACTGGCTGGCCGGCCAGACCTGGTCCAACTTCATGGACCCGGCGGCGCTGCCGGAGGCGGCCGACTTCATCGGCCCCACCGACGGCGTGATCTTCGTGCGGCAGGCGCAGGTGCGCTACACCAACGGCGGCTTCAGCATCGCCCTGGAGAACCCGGAGACAACGCTCTACAACCGCAGCACGGCCGGCGTGGTCAGCACCGCCAGTTCCGACCGCGGCGCGCTGCCGGACCTGACCGTGCGCTACGGCTGGAAGGGCGACTGGGGCAGCTTCGGCATCGGCGGCCTGATCGGCCAGCAGAAGGTGGACAACCGCGCCACCGGCGCCGACGCCAGCAAGGTCTCCGGCGGCCTGACCCTGGGCGGCAAGTGGGTGGCCGGGGACAGCGACAGCCTGTTCTACCAGCTCAGCGGCGGCGAGGGCATCGGCCGCTACGTCGGCCTGGGCATCGCCCAGAACGCGGTCTACGACGCCGCCGACCGCGACCTGGACACGGTCGGGGTGATCGCCGGCTACATCGGCTGGCGCCACGCGTTCTCGCCCAAGCTGCGCACCAACCTGATCTACGCGCGCAGCGACTACGACAACGACACCGCGCTGACCGGGCTGGGCGTGACCAAGTCCGTGCAGAGCATCCGCGGCAACATCTTCTACACGCCGATGCCCAAGGTCGATGTCGGCGCCGAGCTGATGTACGGCAAGCGCGAGATCGAAAGCGGCGCCAAGGGCGACATCACCCGCCTGCAGTTCACCACCAAGTACAGCTTCTGAGGCCGCGGCCGGCGCGGCGCCCGGGAGGGCGCGCCGCGCCGCCACCGCCGTGCCACGCATTCGCGACGGACCGCGCCACCGGACCACGTCCATTCTCGCCACACCACCCGCTTCGGAGGGGAGCTTCCTATGTCCAGCACCGCCATCAACCCGTCGGGCCAACCCCTGACCAAGGGCCACAAGAAGGTGATCTTCGCCTCCAGCCTGGGCACGGTCTTCGAGTGGTACGACTTCTACCTGTACGGCTCGCTTGCCGCGATCATCGCCAAGCAGTTCTTCAGCGGGGTCAACGAGACCACCGGCATGATCTTCGCGCTGCTGGCCTTCGCCGCCGGCTTCTTCGTGCGACCGTTCGGCGCCGCGTTCTTCGGCAGCCTCGGCGACCGCATCGGCCGCAAGTACACGTTCCTGGTCACCATCCTGATCATGGGCATCTCCACCTTCCTGGTCGGCGTGCTGCCCAACTACGACAGCTGGGGCGTGGTGGCGCCGGTGATCCTGATCGTGCTGCGCCTGGCCCAGGGCCTGGCGATGGGCGGCGAGTACGGCGGCGCGGCGACCTACGTCGCCGAACACGCGCCGGCGAACAAGCGCGGCCTGTACACCAGCTTCATCCAGACCACCGCCACGCTGGGCCTGTTCCTGTCGCTGCTGGTGATCCTGGCGTGCCGGTTGACCCTGGGCACCGAGGCGTTCGAGGCCTGGGGCTGGCGCATCCCGTTCCTGGGTTCGATCATCCTGCTCGGCGTATCGGTGTGGATCCGCCTGCAGCTGAGCGAATCGCCGCTGTTCCAGCAGATGAAGGCCGAGGGCAAGGGCTCCAAGCAGCCGTTCCGCGACAGCCTCAAGGACGGCAACTTCAAGCTGATGCTGATCGTGCTGCTCGGCGCGACCGCTGGCCAGGCGGTGGTCTGGTACGGCGGCCAGTTCTATGCGCTGTTCTTCCTGCAGAGCACGCTCAAGGTCGACCCGACCGTGTCCTACCTGCTGATCGCCGCGGCACTGGCCCTGGCCACGCCGTTCTTCCTGTTCTTCGGCTGGCTGTCGGACCGCATCGGCCGCAAGAAGATCATCATGCTCGGCTGCCTGCTGGCGGCGGTGACCTACATGCCGCTGTTCAAGGGCATCACCCACTTCGCCAACCCCGCGGTGGAGGAGGCGCGCGCCACGTCCCCGGCGCAGGTGATCGCCGATCCGAGCACCTGCAGCTTCCAGTTCGATCCGGTCGGCGTTCGCAAGTTCACCAGTTCCTGCGACGTGGCCACCGCCGCGCTGACCAAGGCCGGCGTGCCGTACGAAGTGCAGCCGGCCGCGCCGGGGTCGCTGGCGCAGGTGCGCATCGGCGGCAGCCAGGTCGCCTCGTACGAGGCCGCCGGGCTGAGCAAGGACGACGCCAAGCCCAAGGCCGCCGCCTTCGGCAAGGAACTCAAGGGCGCGCTGACTGCGGCCGGCTATCCGGAGAAGGCCGACACCGCGCGCATCAACATCCCGATGACCATCCTGCTGCTGTGGGTGCTGGTGCTGTACGTGACCATGGTCTACGGCCCGATCGCCGCATTCCTGGTCGAGCTGTTCCCGACCCGCATCCGCTACACCTCGATGTCGCTGCCGTACCACATCGGCAACGGTTGGTTCGGCGGCTTCCTGCCGGCGATTTCCTTCGCCCTGGTGGCCGGTACCGGCAACATCTACTACGGCCTGTGGTACCCGATCGGCATCGCGCTGATGACCCTGGTGCTGGGCACGCTGTTCCTGCGCGAGACCCGCAACGTGGACATCACCAAGTAAGCGATCCCGCCCTTGCGCCGGAGGCATCCGGCACGACGCCGGCCTGTGTGCCGGCGTCGTCGTTTGCGCCCCGCGCCGCAGCGCCGGCGTCGGCCTGCGGCTACACTGCGCGGCCCCACTCACGCACGGCCCCCGCATGCGCTACCGCTGGATCCTGTTCGACGCCGACGACACCCTGTTCCACTTCGATGCCTATGCCGGCCTGCAACGCATGTTCGCCGGCTACGGGGTGACCTTCGCCGAGCAGGACTACGCCGAGTACACCGCGCTCAACCGGCCGTTGTGGCTGCAGTACCAGAACGGCGCGATCACCGCGTTGCAGTTGCAGCAGCGCCGCTTCGCCGAGTGGGGGCAGCGGCTGCAGACCACGCCGGAGACGTTGAACGCCGCGTTCCTGGCGGCGATGGCCGAGCTGTGCGTGCCGCTGGACGGCGCGGTGGCGTTGCTCGACGCGCTGCGCGGGCATGCGCGGCTGGGCCTGGTCACCAACGGCTTCACCGCGCTGCAGCAGGCACGCCTCATGCGCACCGGCCTGCACGACCGCTTCGAGGTGGTCGCCATCTCCGAACAGATCGGCCACGCCAAGCCGCATCCGGGCATCTTCGCGCATGCCCTGGCGCAGCTGGGCGACCCGCCGCGCGCGCAGGTGCTGATGGTCGGCGACAACCCGCACGCCGACATCGCCGGCGGCCTGGCCGCGGGGCTGCACACCTGCTGGTTCAACGCACATGGCCTGCCTGCGCCGGACGGCATCGTGCCGCACCACGAAGTGGCGACGCTGGCGCAGCTGCAGGCATGGTTGCTCGACGAGCAATGACCGCTGCAGCACCCACATCTGCGATGGCGTAAGCGCACCCTGTAGGAGCGGCTTCAGCCGCGACACCCCGACTCGGCGCAAGCCATGCCCGCTGGGGGCAGGGGATCGAAGCGCGCGCAGAATGGACGGCGTCACGCATTCGGACGCCTTGAGTTCGGACAGCCGCAGCAAGCCGAGCGGCCCCAGGTAGGAGCGACCCACTGCACCTCCAATAGCCTCGATTTCAAGAACTGCGCGCTAAGCACATCAGTCACTTGCGAATGCCTAGTTGGAGCTTTTTGGGAGCTACCAGAGGTGCCCTTCAGTCGCGACGAGGCAAACCCTCGGGCGCCTGCGCCAACGCTCTCACGCTGGCTTGCTGCCAGCGCCACAGCCTCTCTTGCACCACCCGCATCGCGCCATACGCCGGCATCGTATAGTGCGCGCATGTCCATTTCCGACCCGGCCTCCAGCGCCGCCGATATGCCGCTCGCCGATCTGCCCGCCACGCTGCAGCGCCTGCGCGCGGCCTGGCAGGCGGCCAAGCCCGACCGCGCGCAACGCCGCGACGATCTGCTGCGCCTGCGCGCGGCATTGAAACGGCGCCTGCCGGAAATGGCCGACGCCATCGCCGCCGATTTCGGCCATCGCTCGCGCCACGAATCGCTGCTCGCCGACGGCATGACCGTGCTGGGCGAGATCGACCATCTGCTGCGCCATCTGAAACGCTGGATGCGCCCGCAGCGGGTCGGCGCCGGCTGGCGGCTGTGGCCGGCGCGCGCGGAAGTGCGGCCGGTGCCGGTCGGCGTGGTCGGGGTGATCGCGCCTTGGAACTATCCGGTCAACCTAGCGCTGATCCCGCTGGCCACGGCCATCGCCGCCGGCAACCACGTCTACCTGAAACCCTCCGAACACACCCCGCGCACCGCGCAGTTCCTGCAGTCGCTGCTGGCCGAGGTGTTCCCGCCGCAGCGGGTGGCGGTGGCGCTGGGCGGCGCCGAGGTGGCATCCGCGTTCGCCGCGCTGCCGCTGGACCATCTGGTGTTCACCGGGTCCACCGCGGTCGGGCGCAAGGTGATGGCCGCGGCCGCGCCCAACCTGACCCCGCTGACCCTGGAACTGGGCGGCAAGTCGCCGGCCATCGTCTGCGCCGACTACCCGCTGCAGCAGGCCGCCGCGCGCCTGGCCACCGGCAAGTGGTTCAACGGCGGGCAGACCTGCATCGCCCCGGACTACGTGCTGATCGACGCCGGCCGCGAGGCGGCGCTGGTGCAGGCGCTGCGCGCGCAGGTGCTGGCGCGCTACGGCGATTTCGCCGACGCCGGCGACTACACCCGCATCGTCAACGAGGGCCAGTACCGGCGCCTGCGCGGCTACCTGGACGATGCCCGCGCACGTGGCCTGGAGGTCATCGAGCTGGCCACGGTGGCGCGCGACCGCGCCGAGCGCGAGCGGCTGATCGTGCCCACCGTGGTGCTGCAGCCCGGCGACGACGCCTTGCTGATGCAGGAGGAAATCTTCGGTCCGATCCTGCCGGTGCGCGGTTACCGATCCCTGGACGCGGCCATCGCCGAGATCAACGGCCGCGACCGACCGCTGGCGCTGTACCCCTTCAGCCACGACCGCGCACGGATCGAGGCGATCCTGCACGCCACCATCGCCGGCGGCGTCACCGTCAACGACAGCCTGCTGCACTTCGCCGCCAACGCGCTGCCGTTCGGCGGCATCGGCCCCAGCGGCATGGGCGCCTACCACGGCCGCGCCGGCTTCGACGCCTTCAGCAAGGCCCTGCCGATCCTGTGGCAGTCGCGCCGTGCCGGCAGCGACCTGCTGAAGCCGCCGTACCGGCGCATCGCGCGGCTGCTGAACCTGTTGGTGCGCTGAGTGCGGAGTCCGGCTGTGGCTTAGTTGCCCCAGACGCGCTTTGCGATCTTCTGTGTAACCTGCGCAGCCAGGTCTACCACCAGTATGCCGTCTTCGGTGCGGAGCGTAGCTAGTGCCGGATCGGTGTCAGGTCGCACCAGACGGTCGGAGATGCAGCCGGCTTCGCCATCGATGCGCAGTAGCAGGCGGATGCGACGCAGTTCGAGCGGCTGCGCGAACAGGAGTTCCATCGTTGCATCGTCAAGCGGACCCTCCATGCGTTGCGTGCGCTGTTCCGCTGCGCGGTCGTAGTCGCTGAACGCCGATTCCAGCAGCGTCAGCCAACTCGCATCCGGTCGCAACGCATAGCCCGGCCTGTCTGCCCCTGCCCGGTCCACCCTGATCGGTTCCAACCCCAGGTTCATCACCACCAGAAAATAGCGCTGCGACGGCACCCCTAGTTGCAAGGCATCCAAGAGCTCATGCTGCTCGGCGAAATAGATCCTGTCGAAGACCAAACCGTCGCGATTGGCATGCACATGCAGGTCCAGCCGCGGTTGGAGACAGCGCACGCCGACCGTGGTCACTGTGTACCATTCGTAGAAGCCACCGCAGCCCAGGGCGATCGGGCTACCCGGGGCCTGCCCATTGTTGCGGGCGCCCTCGCGATACAGCATTTCGGCGGAGAGGCATTCGGCGAGATCCTCGCAAGGCGTAAGCGGTGCCCGTGCCGGCCAGCCCCTCTGCGGAAAAGCTCGGTCGGCAGCCAGGATCGTCTGTTCGACCATCGCCGCTCCCGACCCGGCGACGAAGCAGGTTCCGAAATGGTCGGTCGTCACTTCCCGATGCATGCCATGCACGAAGGGCGTACGTGCGCCTTGCGCATCGACGAGGATGCCGAGCAAGGAAATGGTCTGCGCCGCCGGACCAAGCGCCCTCAATGCAGATTGCAACGTGTACGCATCCACTCGGTAGCAGGGATCGAAGTCGGCGTTGCGCTTGATCATCTCCGACAACTGCGCCCACAAAGCGAAGGCGGTGCTGCAACTGCCGGCGAATGCCACGATGCCAGAATGGTTCGGCAGCGCAAAGGTTTTGCGCGCAAGCCTGGAGAGGTGGAAAGGCCCTGAAGTGTCGCTCCATTCCGAGCGCACGTATCCCAGCGCGGGCAACCATAATTGCTTGTCGGCAGAGGGATCCGACCCGGGCGCAGACAGCAAGGTGTCTGCGACGAGGTGAGGATCGTGTGCGACGTCGAGCAGGGCGATCGCGGTCATGGCGTGAGGCGCCGACGGTACCTGGCAGGGATGGCACAATGTTGCGTACTGCCCGCATGCGCGCAAGCGCCTTACGTCCTACCTCATGAAAATCGCCAGCTGGAACGTCAACTCGCTCAACGTGCGCCTGCCGCACCTGCAACAGTGGCTGGCCGCGTTCGCGCCGGACATCGTCGGTATCCAGGAAACCAAGCTGGAGGACCACAAGTTCCCGGACACGGCGCTGGCCGAGGCCGGCTACCGCAGCGTGTTCGCCGGGCAGAAGACCTACAACGGCGTGGCGATCCTGTCGCGCACGCCGGCCAGCGACGTGCAGATCGGCGTGCCCGGGCTGGAGGACGAGCAGAAGCGCGTGATCGCCGCCACCGTTGGCGGGCTGCGCATCGTCAACCTGTACGTGGTCAACGGCCAGGACGTGGGCACCGACAAGTACGCCTACAAGCTGCGCTGGCTGGAGGCGGTGCACGACTGGCTCGCCGCCGAGCTGCAGCGCCATCCGCGCATGGTGGTGCTGGGCGACTTCAACATCGCCCCGGACGCGCGCGACGTGCATGACCCGCTGGTGTGGAGCGACAACCACATCCTCACCTCCACCGCCGAGCGCGGCGCGCTGCACAAGCTGCAGGCGCTGGGCCTGCACGACGGTTTCCGCCTGCACCACGCCGATGGCGGCATCTTCAGCTGGTGGGACTACCGCCAGGCCGGCTTTCGCCGCGACCTCGGCCTGCGCATCGATCTGACCCTGGTTTCCGACGCGCTCAAGGCGAGCACGCGCGCGGCGGGCATCGACCGCGAGCCGCGGACCTGGGACCGTCCCAGCGACCACGCACCGGCCTGGGTCGAACTGGATATCGAAGGAGCCGGCGCATGAGCGAGCGCCATCTGCGACGTTGCGTGGACAAGGTCGGCGAGACCCAGATCGCGCCGCTGCACCGGCTCAGCTGCCATTGCGGCGCCGTGCAGATCGACCTGGAGCTGCCGCACGGCATCGTCGATCCGCGCCGCTGCAATTGCTCGATGTGCCGCCGCCGCGGCGCGATCGTCGCCTCGGTGCCGCTGGCGGCGCTGCATCTGCGGCAGGGCGCGGACGCACTGCGCCTGTACAGTTTCCATACCCACACCGCGCAGCACTATTTCTGCGGCGTGTGCGGGATCTACACGCATCACCAGCGCCGTTCCGATCCCACCGAATACGGCTACAACGTCGGCTGCCTGGAAGGCGTGGATCCGTATGCGCTGGCCATCGTAGTGCCGGTCAGCGACGGCATGCATCATCCGGCCGACCGCGCCAGCACGTGAGCGGCGCCTCATATGCGAACGCCCGGCGGACCGGGCGTTCGCGGACACCTGCGGGGGCGAGGGCGCTCAGCGCGCGCGGCCGCGGGTGAACAGGTTGACGATGGCGAGCAGGATGATCGCGCCGATCAACGAGTACAGGAACGTCCACAGGGTAATGACCTGATTGATGCCGCCGCCGAACAACCAGCCGGCGATCAGCGCGCCGACGATGCCGACCACGATGTTTAGGATGATGCCCTGCTGCGCGTCGCGGCGCATGATGATGCTGGCCAGCCAGCCCACGATGCCGCCAACGATCAGCCAGATGATGATGCCCATGGAGCGACCTCCTCGGTTCTGCCCGCACCGGGAGCGGTGGGGCGCGGGCCATTTAAGGAGCGCCGTCGTGAAGCGGTCGTGTATCCAGGCATGCCGGGCGCAGCGCGGGTTGTGGTTCGTGGAGGCGGCGTGAGTCCCGACGTGGACACCGCGCTGCGCCCCGAGCCGCCGGACTGGCGCTTCGGGCCGGTGGCGCTGTGGCTGCGCGCGCATCCGCCGCGCACGCCGGGCGAGGCGCAGGCGCGGCGGCTGCTCGCGGCCGAACTGGCGACACCGGAGGCGGACCTGCCGCTCCTGCGCGACGCGCGCGGCCGGCCGTGGTTGCACGCGCCGCTGGCGCACGTCGGCACCGGCTGGAGCCACAGCGGCGACTACCTGCTGGTCGGGATCGGCGCGCATACGCGGCTGGGCGTGGACATCGAGCGCCAGCGCGCCAGGCCGCGATTGCTGGAGGTGGCGCAACGGTTCTTCCACCCCGACGAGGTCGCGCTGCTGCGGGCGCTGGCCGAGCCGGCGCGCCAGGCGCTGTTCTTCCGCCTGTGGTGCGCCAAGGAGGCGCTGCTCAAGGCGCACGGCCACGGACTGTCGTTCGGCCTGCACCGGCTGCGCTTCGCCGAGGACGGCGCCGGCACGCTGCGCCTGGTCTGGTGCGACCCGGAACTGGGCACGGCCGCGCGCTGGCAGGTGCACGAGTGGGTGCCTGCGCCTGGCTACCGTGCGGCATTGGCCTGGTATCCGCTCGAACCCGGCCAGCCCGCGCACTAGCATCCCCGGCCAGCTCCCCTGTAGGAGCGGCTTCAGCCGCGACGGGCCTTACCGATAACGCCCGCCGCCCAAGCGACAGAAACCGTCGCAGCGACCTTGCCGCGTCGCCCCCACGGCAGCACCTGCGATAATCGCCCGATGAACGACGCCTCCCTCCCCGATTCCGTCCACGCCACGCTCGCGCAGGGCCTGCACGCGCAAGGCCTGGACGCCGCCGCGCTGGGGCCGCCGCTGCTGGCCTACCTGGCGCTGCTGGCGCGCTGGAACCGCACCTACAACCTCACCGCGGTGCGCGACCCGCACGAGATGGTGACCCGGCACCTGCTCGACTCGCTGGCGATGCAGCCGTTCGTGGAAGAGGGCACGCTGGCCGACCTGGGCACCGGTCCGGGCCTGCCCGGCATCCCGCTGGCCATCGCGCGGCCGCGGCTGCGGGTGACTCTGGTCGAGAGCAACGGCAAGAAGGCGCGCTTCCTGCGCGAGGCGGTGCGCCAGTTGCGCCTGGACAACGCGCGCGTGGCCGAGTCGCGCGCCGAGGCGGTGGACGAACCGGGTGCCTACGATGTGGTCACCGCGCGCGCGCTGGATACGCTGGCCGGCATCATCGCCGTCGGCGGCCACCTGCTGCGCCCGGGCGGGCGGCTGCTGGCGATGAAGGGCGTGCGCCCGGACGAGGAGATCGCCGCGCTGCCGCCGGGCTGGGTGGCGCAGGCCGTGCACCCGCTGCAGGTCCCCGGCCTGGGCGCCGACCGCCACCTAGTGGTGGTCGCGCACGGCTGAGCCGGTGCGGCGGCGGCCTGGGCGCCGAGGCCGATTTCCGCCCCGGGGGGGTGTGCCCGCATAATGCCCGGTCCCACCCATCGCCGACGAGGCTCCCGCATGGCCCGCATCATCGCCATCGCCAACCAGAAAGGCGGCGTCGGCAAGACCACCACCGCGGTCAATCTGGCGGCGGCGCTCGCGCGCCAGTCGCAGCGCGTGCTGCTGGTGGACCTGGATTCGCAGGGCAACGCGACGATGGGCAGCGGCATCGACAAGCGCGAGCTGGCCGCCTCCACCTGCGACGTGCTGCTCGGCGAGAGCAGCGCCGAACAGATCCGGGTGACCGCGCCGGAAGGCTTCGACCTGCTGCCCGGCAACATCGATCTCACCGCGGCCGAGATCCAGCTGATGGACCAGCCGGCGCGCGAGCAGCGGTTGAAGACCGCGCTGGCGCCGCTGCGCGAGGCCTACGACTTCATCCTGATCGACTGCCCGCCGGCGCTGTCGCTGCTGACCCTGAACGCCCTGACCGCGGCCGATTCGGTGATCGTGCCGATGCAGTGCGAGTACTACGCGCTGGAGGGGCTGACCGCTTTGCTGGAAACCATCGAGGCGCTGCGCGCCGAGCTGAACCCGACGCTGGAGATCGAAGGCGTGCTGCGCACCATGTTCGACGTGCGCAACAACCTGGCCAACGCGGTGTCGGCGGAACTGACCAATCACTTCGGCGACAAGGTGTTCCGCACCATCGTGCCGCGCAACGTGCGCCTGGCCGAGGCGCCCAGCCACGGCCAGAGCATCGTCGGCTACGACCACACCTCGCGCGGCGGCGTGGCCTACCTGGGCCTGGCCGGCGAGATCGTGCGCCGCCGCAACGAACGCAACCGGGCCGCCCCGGCCATGGAGACCTTCTAATGAGTGCCAAGCCCCCCGCCCTCGGAGCGAAGAAGCGCGGCCTCGGCCGCGGCCTGGAAGCGCTGCTGGGTCCGAAGGGCGGCAGCGCGGCCGCGCCGGCGCCCACCGACGAGGTCCAGCCCGGCGAGAGCCTGCGCCAGTTGCCGGTCGGGCAACTGCAGCCGGGCAAGTACCAGCCGCGCCAGGAGATGGACGAGGCCAAGCTGCAGGAACTGGCCGAGTCGATCAAGGCGCAGGGCGTGATCCAGCCGATCGTCGCCCGCGAACTGGCGCCGGGCAGCTTCGAGATCGTCGCCGGCGAACGCCGCTGGCGCGCCTCGCAACTGGCCGGGCTGAGCGACGTGCCGGTGGTGGTGCGCGAACTCGACGACCGCACCGTCATCGCCATGGCGCTGATCGAGAACATCCAGCGCGAGGACCTCAACCCGTTGGAAGAGGCGCAGGCGCTGCAGCGGCTGATCGACGAATTCTCGCTGACCCACGCCGAGGCCGCCGAGGCGGTGGGCCGCTCGCGCGCGTCGGTGTCCAACCTGCTGCGCCTGCTGGAGCTGCCGCCGGCGATCCGCGCGCTGCTGGAAGCGCGGCGCCTGGAGATGGGCCATGCGCGCGCGCTGCTGACGCTGTCGCCGGAACTGGCCAGCCGCCTGGCCTCCGACGCCGCCGACCAGGGCTGGTCGGTGCGCGAGGTCGAGCACCGCGCGCAGCAGTTCGCCGCCGGCAAGGTGCCGAGCAACCGCAAGGCCAAGCCCGGCCGCGTCGCCCCGCAGGCCGACATCGCCTCGCTGGAGACCGAACTGTCCGAATCGCTGGGCACCAAGGTGTCCATCGCCCACGGCCGCGGCGGCAAGGGCAAGCTGGTGATCCACTACACCGACCTGGACACGCTGGACGGCGTGCTCGAGAAGCTGCGCCCGCGCCAGGGCTGAGGCCGTGCCGGTGGCGCGCGCGGGCGCCCACCGCGAGCAAGGCGCAGCGGACCACGCCGGTCGCGACGACCAGCGTCGCCTCGCGCCGCGGCAACGTTCACTCAACAAGGAGCCAGTGCATGAACGGCGAACACGACGACATCAGCCCGGGCGGCAGCCCGATCCTGCGCCACGCGCAGGAGAAGCCCTTCGCGCCGGCGCGCGGCGAGGACAGCATCGAGCACATCAGCGCGCACATCGAACGGCACCTGGGGCCGATCTCCAACGTCCTGCACGAAATCATTTCCGACACCGTGCATCTGGATGTGCACGTGGTGCCGGCCACCACGGACGCGCCGTACCTGCGGCTGGTGACCTCGGGCATGAGCGACCTGCCGATGACCCTGCCCGAGGGCGTGGAAGCGCCGCGCTTCATGGAACTGATGGTGACCCTGCCGCCGGACTGGCCGCTCACGCAGGCGGACTTCGAGGACGAGCGCAACTACTGGCCGGTGCGCCTGCTCAAGGGTCTGGCGCGGTTGCCGCACAAGTACGACACCTGGCTGGGCTACGGCCACACCGTGCCCAATGGCAACCCGGCCGAGCCGTACGCGCCCGGCGTGGGCTTCGACGGGACCATCGTGCTGGCGCCGGTGACCACCCCGGAAGCCTTCGAGGAGTTGGTCATCGACGCGGACAAGACCATCGTCTTCATGACCCTGGTTCCGCTGTATCCGGAAGAGATGGCGCTCAAGCTGAAAAAGGGCGCCGAGGCCCTGCTGGACCGGTTCGACGCCAAGGGCATTCAAGACGTGATCGAGCCCGGCCGCGCCAACGTGGCCAGGAAGCGCTTCGGCCTGTTCTGAACGCCGCGCCGCGCCCTCCGGATTTCCCAGGACTGTTGCCATGACCATTCTCGTGACCGGCGCGGCCGGCTTCGTCGGCGCCTACACCTGCCGCGCGCTCGCCGCGCGCGGCGAGACCGTGGTGGGGCTGGACAACTACAACGACTACTACGATCCGCAGCTCAAGCGCGACCGCGTCGCGGCGCTGTGCCCGCAGGTGGACATCCGCACGCTCGACCTCGCCGACCGCGAAGGCCTGACCGCGCTGTTCGACGAGATCCGGCCCGAGCGCGTGGTGCACCTGGCCGCGCAGGCCGGCGTGCGCTATTCGCTGCAGAACCCTTACGCCTACGTCGACAGCAACCTGGTCGGCTTCGTCAACGTGCTGGAACTGTGCCGCCACCGCGGCGTGCGCCACCTGGCCTACGCCTCGAGCAGTTCGGTGTACGGGGATTCGGCGACGCCGCCGTTCTCCGAGGACCAGCGCATCGACCAGCCGCGTTCGTTGTACGCGGCGACCAAGGCCGCCAACGAACTGATGGCCTACACCTACGCGCAGCTGTACGGCTTGCGCGCGACCGGGCTGCGCTTCTTCACCGTGTACGGCCCGTGGGGGCGGCCGGACATGGCGCCGCTGCTGTTCAGCCGCGCGGTGCTGGCCGGGCGCCCGATCGAGGTGTTCAACCACGGCCGCATGCGCCGCGACTTCACCTTCGTCGCCGACATCGTCGCCGGCGTGCTCGGCGCGCTCGACCATCCGCCCACCGACCCGGTGCCGCACCGGGTGTTCAACCTGGGCAACCACACCCCGGTGGAGCTTGAGCGCTTCATCGGCGTGATCGAGGCCGCCGCCGGCCGGCCCGCCGAGAAAATCTACAAGCCGATGCAGCCAGGCGACATGACCGAGACGATGGCCGATACTGCCCGCGCGCATGCGGCATTCGGCTTCGATCCGGTCACGCCGATCGAGGTCGGGCTGCCGCAGGTGGTCGCGTGGTGCCGCGCGTACTTCGGCGCCGCGGCCTGAGGCTTCAGCCCCGGGTCACCGGCCTGGGGCACAATGCGCGGTCTTTTTTGCGTCGCCGCCGCCGTTTCCCGCGTCTCTCCCTTGCGTTGCCGTCGAGCCCAGTCGAGCCATGAGCCAGCCTTCCCTTTCCGTCGTCGTCCCGGTGTTCAACGAGCGCGACAACGTGCCGCCGCTGGTGGCCGAGATCGTCGCCGCGCTGCGCGGCACCACCGACTTCGAGATCGTCTATGTCGACGACCATTCGCGCGACGACACCCTGGCGGTGCTGGAAGGGTTGAAGGCGAGCACCCCGGAACTGCGCGTGTTGCACCACGTCACCCAGAGCGGGCAGAGCACCGCGGTGCGCAACGGGGTCAAGGCCGCGCGCGGCACCTGGATCGCCACCCTCGACGGCGACGGCCAGAACGACCCGGCCGACATCCCCAAGCTGCTCGCCGCGCGCGCGGCCGCCGACCCGCTGGTCAAGCTGTTCGCCGGCTGGCGCGTGTCGCGGCAGGACTCGGGCAGCAAGCGCTGGGCGTCGAAGTGGGCCAACGCGATCCGTGCGCGCATGCTGCGCGACGACACCCCGGACACCGGCTGCGGCATCAAGCTGTTCGAACGCGAGGCGTTCCTGGACCTGCCGTACTTCGACCACATGCACCGCTACCTGCCGGCGCTGATGCAGCGCGCCGGCTGGCGTACCGTGAGCGTGCCCGTGAACCACCGCCACCGCACCGCCGGCGTGTCCAAGTACAACAACCTCAACCGCGCCCTGGTCGGCATCCGCGACCTGCGCGGCGTGGCTTGGCTGATCGCGCGCAGCCGCCGCACCATGGTGCAGGAACGCTGAGATGGAAGCGCACTTCCTCAACGAACCGATCCAGGCGTTGTACTGGACCGGGTTGCACGTCACCGGCTGGAAGCTGATCGGCTACATCGGCGCGCTGATGTTCGGCGGCCGCTGGCTGGTGCAGTTCGTCGCCTCCAAGCGCGCGGGCAAGCCGGTGATCCCGCGCCTGTTCTGGTACATGAGCGTGGTCGGCAGCCTGATGACGCTGAGCTACTTCCTGTTCTCCGCCAAGCAGGACTCGGTGGGCGTGCTGCAGAACCTGTTCCCGGCCTTCACCGCGTTCTACAGCCTGTACCTGGACATCAAGCACCGCGGCTGGCATCGGGATCGGGCGTCGCATTAGGAGCGGTGCGGCGGCGCGGTCTCTTTGCGTTTCTCGCGGGACTGGGATTCCGTCGCGGCTGAAGCCGCTCCTACAGAAGCGCGGCCATCCTGTAGGAGCGGCTTCAGCCGCGACACAGACCTGGGCGGCACTCGCATTCACCGCTGCGCAGGCAGCCAGACCGCATCCCAGTAGGGATAGTCGCCCACACGCCGGACCAGCCCGGCGCGCAGCGGATTGGCCACGATGTAACGTGCTGCGCGGAGCGCGTCGTCCTCGCGCCGCAATGCGCGATCGTGATAGCCAGGCGACCAGACCCTGCCGCCACGGCCGCGTGCGCGATTGACCGCAAACGCACAGCGTCCCTTGGCGCGCTGCAGCGCGTCGGCCAGTGTCGTGCTCGCGCGTAGTTCGATCAGGCCATGCCAATGATCGGGCATCAACACCCAGCACAGCAGCCGTGCACCCGCCCAACTGGCGGGCGCCGCAAGACAGGCCGCCGCCGCGGATGCGCAACGCCAGTCCGTAAAGAGCGGCGCGCGCTGGAAGGTCACAATAGTCAGCAGATAGCGGCGCCCACTTTCGTCGTGTCGGCCGCGCCGCAATGCGGAATGTCCTGCGATGTGAGCGAATGAAGACATGACATGAAGCGTGCGCGCATAAGCGGGTGTCGCCTATCGTCCAGTCGCTGTACGCCATGTCGGGAAATGCCTCGCTAACGTGCGGATCCATCCGGGAGCTCGGAGTTTCGAAACAGGACTTCCGGCCCACCCCCAGCACGCCCCACGGTGCGATCATCGAATCCTGTTCCCATGAGCCCGTCCCCGCCAATGCTGATCGCCAAGACCCCGCTGGCCGCTTCCCTGTTGCTCGTTTTCGCCGTGGCCGCGCCCGCGCTGGCCGCACCGCCGGCGTCGTCCAGCGCAGCACCGGCCACGGCCGAGGCCGGCACCGCTGACGCTCGCTTCCAGGCCATCTACGAAAAGGAGTGGGCGTGGCGCCAGGCGCAGGTCGGGCAGGCCGACGAGGACAGCGACAGCAGCGGCGACAACCAGCAGTTGCCCGACGTCGGTGCAGCGGCGCAGGCGGCGCGGTTGAAAGTGTGGGAAGACGTGCTGCGGCAACTGGATGCGATCGACCCGGCGCAGTTGTCGGCCGACAACCAGGTCAACCTGGCCGTCTACCGGCCGCAGATCGAGAATCTCGCCGCCTCGGTGCGCCTGCGCGCCTACGAAATGCCGTTCAATTCCGACAGCTCGTTCTGGTCGGACCTGGGCTTCATGGCGCGGCGCACGCTGCGCACACCGGCCGAGTACCGCGCCTACATCGCGCGGCTCAACGACGTGCCGCGCTACTTCGCGCAGCAAACCGACAACATGCGCGCCGGCCTCAAGCGCGGCTTCAGCGTGCCGCGCGCGGTGCTGGAAGGGCGCGATGGCTCGATCGCCGGCGTCGCCGAGCTCAAGGATCCCACCGCCGCGGCGCTGTATGCGCCGTTCAAGCAACTGCCGGCGCAGATCCCGGCGGCCGAACAGCAGCGATTGCGCGAACAGGCGCAGGCGGCGCTGCGCGACAAGGTGATCCCGGCCTACGCGCAGCTGCTGCGCTTCTATCGCGAGGAATACGTGCCGCAGGCGCGCACCACGCTCGCCGCCGAGGCGTTGCCCGACGGCAAGGCCTATTACCAGCAGCAGATCCGCGAGTACACCACGCTGGACATGTCTCCCGAACAGATCCACCAGGTGGGCCTGCGCGAAGTGGCGCGGATCCAGAAGGAGATGGATGCGATCATCGCCCAGGTCGGCTTCAAGGCGCCGGCGGGGCAGCAGACCTTCCCGGCGTTCCTGCAGTTCCTGCGCACCGATCCGCAGTTCTACGTCAAGACCCCGCAGGAGTTGCTGGACCGCGCCGCCTGGATCGCCAAGCGCGTGGACGGGGAGGTCGGCAAGTTCATCGGCACGCTGCCGCGCGGGCGCTTCACCATCGTGCCGGTGCCGGCGGACATCGCCCCGTTCTGGACCGCCGGGCGCGGTGGCGTCGGCACCTACTGGCTCAACACCTACGACCTGCCGTCGCGGCCGCTGTACAACCTGCCGGCGCTGACCCTGCACGAATCCTCGCCCGGCCACTCGCTGCAGGGCGCCTTGGCCGAGGAGCAGGGCGCGCAGCCCGCGTTCCGCCGCGAGAACTACATCTCCGCCTACGGCGAGGGCTGGGCGCTGTACACCGAGAAGCTGGGCAAGGAGATGGGCATCTACGCCACGCCGTACGAGGATTTCGGCCGGCTCAGCTACGAGATGTGGCGCGCCTGCCGGCTGGTGATCGACACCGGCGTGCACCACAAGGGCTGGACCCGCGCGCAGGCGCTGGCGTACCTGCGCGAGCACACCGCGCTGAGCGAGCACGAGGTCACCACCGAGGTCGACCGCTACATCTCCTGGCCCGGCCAGGCGCTGAGCTACAAGCTCGGCGAGATCGCGATCGTCGAGCTGCGCGCCGAGGCCGAGCGCGAACTGGGCGCGGACTTCGACATCAAGGCCTTCCACGATGCCGTGCTGAAGCAGGGCTCGGTGCCGCTGCCGGTGCTGCAGCAACAGGTACGCGCCTTCATCGCCGAGAGCAAGCAGCGGCATCGGCAGGGCACCCAGGCGCCCAGCGCATCCAAGTAGCCGGTCCCTGCGGCGGTTCCTTCTGCCATCGGGGCCATGGCTCCATTTTTGGGGGAAGATGCCCCGAAGGGGCGATGAGGGGATGGGCGTAGCCCCGTGTCCCCAAACGCCGCGAGTCGCTTTCGCGCCGGACCCTCACCCCCACCCCTCTCCCGGCGGGAGAGGGGCTGGCAGCTGCTCCTTCTCCCAGCGGGAGAAGGTGGCGCGCAGCGCCGGATGAGGGTACGGCGGCCAGCGCGGCATGCGAGTGCAGGACGGCGCCGGATGAGGGGACGGCCACCAGCGCGGCACGAGAGCGCAGGACGCCGGACGATCCACGACCGCCAGCGCTGCACGGACACGCCCACAACCAGCGCGCGCCCGCCGCCGCCTGCGTCTCTCCCGTCTGCGATTGTGTAACCCCGCCCGCATCGCTAGGCTTAGCGCCATGTCCATCCGCCGTGCCCGCCTGCTGCACCCCTTGCTGCGCCTGATCGCGCTGGCGGTGTTGGTGCTGGGCGTGTTGGTGGCGCCGGTCGCCTGTGCGCTGGGCGACGTGCATGCATTGGCACACGACCAGGCGCACGTGGACGACGACGCGTCGCACCGCGGCGATGGCAGCGGCGAGCGCGATGGCGCCAGCCTGATGCATGCGCTGATGCACAGCAGCTACTGCCATGGGCAGAGTCCGGCATTGCTGTCCTCGCTGCTGTGGCAGGGCGTGCCGTCGGCGGCCCAGCCGCGTCCGATCGCGGCGCACCAGGACTACCGCTCGCACCTGCTGGAAACCCCGCTGCGTCCTCCGATCGCGGCCTGATGCACCGCCGGCGCCTGCCGGCCCGTCCATCGATCCCGATTCCGGAGACATCCCATGTGGTTGCGACTGGCGGCTGTTGCCGTCTTCGCGGTCGCGCCCTGCGCGTGGGCGCAGGCCGTGCCGCCCGATGCTGTGCTGACCCTGGACGACGCGGTTGCCCGCGTCGCCCGCTCCCATCCCGACCTGCGCCTGGCCGACGGCCAGCGCCGCGTGCTCGCCGCCGAGGCCGAGCGCGACGCCCTGCGCCCGCCGTTGCGCCTGGGCGCCGACCTGGAGAACGCCTTTGGCAGCGGCGAAACGCGCGGCCTGGACCAGGCCGAACTGACCGTCAGCCTGGCCGGCGTGCTCGAACGCGGCGGCAAGCTCGACGCACGCCGCACCCTGGCGCAGGCGCGCATCGATGCGCTGGCGCCGCAGCGCGAACTGGCGCGCCTGGACCTGCTCGCCGAGGTCGCGCGCCGCTATCTGGCGATCGCCGCGGCGGCGCAGCGCCAGGCCATCACCAGCGCCGACGTGGCCCAGCGCCAGCGCGCGGTGGCCGCGGCGCGGCAGCGGCTGCAGGCCGGTGCCTCGCCCGAATCGGTGCTGCTGACCACGCAGGCGCTGCAGGCCCGCGCCGAACTGGACCGCGACCGCGCGCAGCAGGAGCATGCCGCCGCGCGCCGCCATCTGTCGGTGCTGTGGGGCGAGCGCGATCCGGCGTTCGCCAGCGTGGCGGGCGATCCGTTGGCGCTGCCGGCGGTGCCGGAGTTCGGCGCCTTGGCCGCGCTGCTCGACGCCACCCCGGACCTGGCCCGCTTCGCCGGCGAGGCGCGGGTGCGCGAGGCGCGGCTACGGCTGGCGCGCAGCCAGGCGCGGCCCGACCTGGACTGGCAGATCGGCGTGCGCCGGCTGCAGGACGGCGACGCCACCGCGCTGATCGCCGGGGTCTCGCTGCCGCTGGGTAGCGCGGCGCGCGCGCAGCCGGAGATCCGCGCCGCCGAGGCCGAGCGCGACTTGCTCGGCGTGGAGCGCGAGACGCAGGCGCTGGCGCTGTATTCCACCCTCGCCGATGCGCACGGCCGCTACCGCGCCGCGCAACTGGAAGTGGCGCGCATGCGCGAGGACGTGCTGCCGAAGCTGGCCCGCGCCGAGACCGCCGCCGAGCGCGCCTATCGCGGCGGCGCGATCAGCTACCTGGAGTGGGCGCAGTTGCAGGCGCAGCACGGCGACGCGCGGCGGCAACAGCTCGCCGCGGCGATCGAGGCGCAGACCGCGCTGATCGAGATCCAGCGCCTGACCGGCCAGCCCTTCGTGATCGCGCACGCCGCAGCGCCGGCCGCTTCCGCATCCCCGCCCATCTTCCGAGACCCGGCGCCCGCCGCCGGTCTCCATCAGGACTCCCCACGATGAACCTCAACTCCATGACGGCGTTCGCGCCGTTGCTGCTGGCCCTGCTGCTCGGCGGCTGCGCCGGCGACAAGAACGCCGACGCCCATGACGACAGCGACGCGCACGGCGCCGAGGGCGAAGCCCACGCCGAAGCGGCGCGCACGGGCGCGCACGGCGGCCGTCTGCTCGAACAGGACGGCCTGGCGCTCGAACTGACGATCGCCGAGGACGGCACGCCGCCGGTCTACCAGGCCTGGCTGTACCGCGACGGCAAGCCATTGCCGCCCACCGCCGGCAGCGTCGAGGTGCGCCTGGCGCGCCTGGGCGGTGCCACCGAGACGCATCGCCTGCGCGCGCGCGACGACGGCAGCCTGCTGGCCGACAGCGAGGTGCGGGAGCCGCATTCCTTCGACGTGGAGGTGCGCGCCACGGTGCAGGGCAAGGCGCTGCGCTGGACCTATCCCAGCTACGAGGGCCGCACCCGGATCGCGGCCAGGATCGCCAACGAGGCGGGCATCCGCGTGGCCGCGGTCGGCCCCGGCAGCATCGCCGACACGCACGAGGTGCAAGGCCTGCTGACCCCGGCCGAGGGCGCCCAGGCGCAGGCCACGGCGCGCTTCCCGGGCCCGGTGCGCAGCCTGCGCGCCAACGTCGGCGACCGCGTGCGCGCGGGCCAGGCGCTGGCCACGGTGGAAAGCAATCTGAGCCTGACCACCTACACCGTGGTCGCGCCGATCACCGGCACGGTGCTGGCGCGCAACGCCAGCGTCGGCAGCGCGGCCGGCGAAGGCCAGGCGCTGTTCGAGATCGCCGACCTGTCCACGCTGTGGGTGGACCTGCACATCTTCGGCGCCGACGCCGGCCACATCGCCGCCGGCGCGCCGGTGACGGTGACCCGGATCAGCGACGGCGCGATCGCCCAGACCACGCTCGAGCGCGTGCTGCCGGGCACCGCCACCGCCAGCCAGAGCACGGTGGCGCGCGCGCTGCTGCGCAACGACGACGGCCTGTGGCGGCCGGGTTCGGCGGTGAAGGCGCAGGTGACGGTGGCGCAGCAGCCGGCCGAACTGGTGGTCGCGGCGACGGCCGTGCAGACCTTGCGCGAGCAGGAGGTGGTGTTCGTGCGCGTCGGCGACGCCTACGAGGCGCGGCCGGTGCGGATCGGCGCGCGCGATGCGCGCCAGGTGCAGGTGCTGTCCGGGCTGCAGGCCGGCGACATGGTGGTGGTGGAGCAGAGCTACCTGGTCAAGGCAGACATCGAGAAGTCGGGGGCGGCGCATGAGCATTGAGTCACGTACCCCGCGCCCCTGTAGGAGCGGCTTCAGCCGCGACCGATCTGTCGGGATGTCGCTTGCGTTCGGGGTCCTGTCGCGGCTGAAGCCGCTCCTACAGAACGGCGGCATGCCCGCCGCCTTCCACGGAGGCCGCCGCCATGCTCGATAGGCTCATTCGCTTCGCCATCGCGCAGCGCTGGCTGATGCTCGCGCTGACCGGGGTGCTGATCGCGATCGGCGCCTGGAGTTTCTCGCGGCTGCCGATCGACGCCACGCCGGACATCACCAACGTGCAGGTGCAGGTCAATACCGCAGCGCCGGGCTACTCGCCGCTGGAGGCCGAACAGCGCGTCACCTTCCCGCTGGAGACGGTGCTGGCCGGCTTGCCGGGCCTGGAATCCACGCGCTCGCTGTCGCGCTACGGGCTGTCGCAGGTCACCGCGGTGTTCGCCGACGGCACCGACCTGTACTTCGCGCGGCAGCAGGTGGCCGAACGGCTGCAGCAGGTGAAGTCGCAGTTGCCGCCGGACCTGGAGCCGCAACTCGGGCCGATCGCCACCGGCCTGGGCGAGATCTTCATGTACACGGTCGAGGCCAGGCCGAACGCGCGCAAGCCCGACGGCACGGCGTGGACCGCCACCGACCTGCGCACGCTGCAGGACTGGGTGGTGCGGCCGCAGTTGCGCAACGTGCCCGGCGTCACCGAGGTCAACACCATCGGCGGCTACGCGCGGCAGATCCACATCACCCCGGATCCGGCGCGGCTGGTCGCGCTCGGCTTCACCCTGGACGACGTGGCGCGCGCGGTGGAGGCCAACAACCGCAACGCCGGCGCCGGCTACATCGAGCGCAACGGCCAGCAGTTCCTGGTGCGGGTGCCGGGGCAGGTGAACGGCATCGACGAGATCGGCGCGATCGTGCTGGATCGGCGCGAAGGCGTGCCGATCCGGGTGCGCGACGTGGCCCAGGTCGGCGAGGGACCGGAGCTGCGCACCGGCGCCGCCACCCTGGACGGCGGCGAGGTGGTGCTGGGCACGGTGTTCATGCTGGTCGGCGCCAACAGCCGCACGGTGGCGCAGGCGGCGGCGGCCCGGCTGGAGCAGGCCAACCGCAGCCTGCCGGCCGGCGTGCGCGCGGTGCCGGTGTACGACCGCACCGCCTTGGTCGACCGCACCATCGCCACCGTCGCCAAGAACCTGGTCGAGGGCGCGCTGCTGGTGATCGTGGTGCTGTTCCTGCTGCTGGGCAACTTCCGCGCGGCGCTGATCACCGCCGCGGTGATCCCGCTGGCGATGCTGTTCACCCTCACCGGCATGGTCCGCGGCGGCGTGTCCGGCAACCTGATGAGCCTGGGCGCGCTGGATTTCGGCCTGATCGTGGACGGCGCGGTGATCATCGTGGAGAACTGCCTGAGCCGGTTCGGCCAGGCGCAACAGCGGCTGGGCCGCGTGCTCAGCGCGGCCGAGCGCTTCGAGCTGACCGCGCAGGCCACCGCCGAGGTGATCCGCCCCAGCCTGTTCGGCGTGGGCATCATCGCCGCGGTGTACCTGCCGGTGTTCGCGCTGACCGGCATCGAGGGCAAGATGTTCCATCCGATGGCGATCACCGTGGTGCTGGCGCTGACCGGCGCGATGCTGCTGTCGCTGACCTTCGTGCCGGCGGCGATCGCGCTCAGCTTGGGCGGCAAGGTATCCGAGCACGAGAACCGCGCGATGCGCTGGGCGCGGCGGCTCTATGCGCCGCTGCTGGACGGCGCGCTGCGCCACGCGCGCTGGATCGGCGCCGGCGCCATGGCGCTGGTCCTGCTGTGCGCCGCGCTGGCCACGCGGCTGGGCACCGAGTTCATCCCCAGCCTCGACGAGGGCGACATCGCCCTGCACGCGATGCGCATTCCCGGCACCAGCCTGGAGCAGGCGCTGCGCATGCAGGCCACGCTGGAGCGGCGGATCGTGCGCTTCCCGGAAGTGGCGCACGTGTTCGGCAAGCTCGGCACCGCCGAGGTCGCCACCGACCCGATGCCGCCATCGGTGGCCGACACCTTCCTGATCATGAAGCCGCGCGCGCAATGGCCCAATCCGCGCAAGCCCAAGGCGCAGTTGCTGGCCGAGATCGAGGCGGCGGTGGAACAGTTGCCGGGCAACAACTACGAGTTCACCCAGCCGATCCAGATGCGCATGAACGAGCTGATCTCCGGCGTGCGCGCCGACGTGGCGATCAAGCTCTATGGCGACGACCTGGACACGCTGGTGCGGGTCGGGCAGCGCGTCGAGGCGGTCGCCGGCACGGTGCCCGGCGCGGCCGACGTCAAGCTGGAACAGGCCACCGGCCTGCCGATGCTGGCGGTGCTGCCGGACCGCGCCGCGCTGGCCGGCTACGGACTCAATCCGGGCGTGGTGCAGGACACCGTGGCCGCCGCGGTGGGCGGCCAGGACGCCGGGCAACTGTTCGAGGGCGATCGCCGCTTCGACATCGTGGTGCGGCTGCCGGAAGCGCTGCGGCAGGACCCGGCGGCGTTGGCCGACCTGCCGATCCCGCTGCGCGGCGACGCCGAACGCGGCGACGCCGACGAGTCCAGCCGCGCGCCGGGCTGGCGCAGCGGCGCGCCGATCACCGTGCCGCTGCGCGAGGTGGCCAAGGTCGAAACGGTGCTGGGGCCGAACCAGATCAACCGCGAGGATGGCAAGCGTCGCATCGTGATCACCGCCAACGTGCGCGACCGCGACCTGGGCGGCTTCGTCGCCGAGCTGCAGCAGCGCGTCGCGGCCGAGGTGGAACTGCCCAGCGGCTACTGGATCGGGTATGGCGGCACCTTCGAGCAACTGATCTCGGCCGGGCAGCGCCTGGCCTGGGTGGTGCCGGCCACGCTGTTGCTGATCTTCGCGCTGCTGTACTGGTCGTTCGGCTCGTTGCGCGACGCGGCGATCGTGTTCAGCGGCGTGCCGCTGGCGCTGACCGGCGGCGTGATCGCGTTGGCGCTGCGCGGCATCCCGCTGTCGATCTCGGCCGGAGTCGGCTTCATCGCCCTGTCCGGGGTGGCGGTACTGAACGGGCTGGTGATGATCGCCTTCGTGCGCAAGCTGCGCGCGGACGGCCTGGGGCTGGAGCAGGCCCTGCGCGAAGGCGCGCTGGCGCGGCTGCGTCCGGTGCTGATGACCGCGCTGGTGGCGGCGCTGGGCTTCGTGCCGATGGCGTTCAACGTCGGCGCCGGCTCGGAGGTGCAGCGGCCGCTGGCGACGGTGGTGATCGGCGGCATCGTGTCCTCCACGCTGCTGACCCTGCTGGTGCTGCCGGTGCTGTACCGCTGGCTGCATCGGCGCGAAGATGCAGCCGCTGCGTCCGCCCCCGCGGATGCTCCGACGCTGGCGAGGTGAGCGATGGCCGACGACTGCTGCGGTTGCGGCAAGACCCTGGACGTGGCGGCGATGCAGGTGCGCCAGCGGCGGGTGCTGTGGTGGGTGCTGGCGATCAACGCCGGCACCTTCGCGATGCTGCTGGGCAGCGCCTGGCACAGCGGTTCGGCCTCGCTGCTGTCCGGCAGCCTGGACAATCTCGGCGATGCGCTGACCTATGCGCTGAGCCTGGCCGTGGTCGGCGCCAGCCTGGCGGCCAAGGCGCGGGTGGCGCTGCTCAAGGCGGCGCTGATCCTGGCCGCGGCGTTGGCGGTGGCCGTGGGCATCGGCTGGAAGCTGCTGCACCCACAGCTGCCGCTGTTCGAGAGCATGGGCGTGGCCGCGGCACTGAACCTGGCGGCGAACCTGCTGTGCCTGCGCCTGTTGTGGCCGTACCGGCGCGGCGACATCAACCTGGCCTCGGCCTGGGCGTGCTCGCTCAACGACGTCTACGAAGGCGGCGCGGTCATCCTGGCCAGCGTCGCGGTGTGGGCGTTCGGCGCCGGCTGGCCGGACCTGCTGATCGCCGCGGCGCTGCTGCTGCTGTTCCTGCGTTCGGCCTGGCAGGTGGCGCGGCGCGCCTGGGCGGAACTGCGCCAGGCCCGCGCGACGCCGGTAAGTGCTTGCGACACAAGGGAAAGGCATGCATAATGCGCGGCTCGCTGTGCCCGACTGCTGTCGGGCCGGCGGCCGGATACGCGATCTCCGGCCGGCCTCTCCCAGCGTAACTGCTTGATTTCCCACGTCGCGTGGCCGCCCGCAAGGCTGCCGGGGCCGCCGTCTCCCAGGCTATGGGCGACTCAAACTATCTATCGAGGTGCGTAATGTCCCGCGTATGTCAAGTGTCCGGCAAGCGTGTGCAGACGGGTAACAACGTCTCCCACGCCAACAACAGAACCCGTCGTCGCTTCCTGCCCAACCTGCACGAGCGCCGCTTCTGGGTCGCCAGCGAGAACCGCTGGGTCAAGCTGAAGGTTTCCGCGCACGCGCTGCGCACCATCGACAAGAACGGGATCGATTCCGTTCTGGCTGAGCTGCGTGCGCGCGGCGAAAAGGTCTGAGGAGTAGAGCATCATGGCAGGCAAGCGCGATAAGGTCCGTATGATTTCCTCGGCCGGTACCGGTCACTTCTACACCACGGACAAGAACAAGAAGAACACCCCGGGGAAGATGGAATTCCTCAAGTACGATCCGGTCGTGCGCAAGCACGTCCTGTACAAGGAAGGCAAGATCAAGTGATCGGCTGATCCTCGGATCGCCTTTCCAGGTCGACACGGAACCCGCCGCAAGGCGGGTTTCGTGCGTCTGGGGGTATGGGGTTCGCCGCATGCGCACAGCGCGCGCCGGCGCCGGTACGATCCGCAATGACCGGACGGACCGGGGTGGGGGGACGGGCATGAGGACATTCAGCCGCCGCCAGGTACTGGCGCTGGGGGCGACGGCGATGCTCGCGCGGCCGCTGCGTGCGGCCAGCCGGGCCGATGCGTCCCACTACGCGGCCTTGATCCGAGAACGCATGGCCAGCGACGGCCTGGTCGGCGTCAGCGCCGCCATCCTGCGCGATGGCGCGATCGGGTGGAGCGCGAGCTTCGGCATGGCGGACCACCTGCGCTCGATCGCGATGACCACGCGCACGCCGGTCGCCATCGGCTCGATCACCAAGACCTTCACCGCGCTCGCGCTCCAGCAGCTGCACCACCGGCGCAAGCTCGATCTGGACGCGCCGCTGCATCGGCTGCTTCCCGAATTCGCGATCGGCATGCGTGGCTTCGACGCCGATGCCATCACGCTGCGCAGGATCGCCACCCACACCTCCGGGCTGCCGACCGACGAATTCCGCGATCTGGAACTCGAACGCGCCAGTTATCTCGACGTGCCACGCCTGCTTCGGGAATCGGACATCGCGGCGTGTCCGGGTACCATCGGCTTGTACTCCAACGCCGGCTACAGCCTGCTGGGCAATGTGGTCCAGGTCGCGAGCGGGCAGGACTACCGGGCCTATGTCCGCGACCATATCCTGCGCCCGCTGCGGATGGCACGCTCGGGTTTCGCCGGCGATCCGGCGCTGCCGACGCCTTCGAAAAGCCACTATCCCGGCGGCCGCGTCGCGCCTGCGTTCGAGTTGCGCGACCAGCCCGCCGGCGGCCTGTACGCCAGCGTCGAGGACCTGATGCGCTATGCCCGCGGCATGATCGCCGGATGGCGCGGCGATGCGGCGAGCGTGGTCCCGCACGCCGTGGCGCAGGAGATGTTCGCGCTGCACAACGCCGACATTCTGGTCGAGACGAACAAGAAGGGATTCGGCTGGTTCCTGTTCGACGACGGTCGCTGTACCGCGCCCTATCATGCGGGGAGCACCATCTATTCCAATGCGGCGCTGTTGCTGCTGCCGCAACGCAACGCCGCCGCGGCGATCGTCGTCAACACGGTCGGCGGCGATGGGCTGGCGCAGGATTTCGCCTTCGACGTCCTGCAGCGCCACGGCATGGCGCCGCGCAGCATCCGGCCCGCGCCACATCTGCCTGCGCCCGACCCGGATGCCGGCGAAATCGAGATCGCCGCGACCTCGCTTGCCGCCCATGTGGGCGACTACGCCAGCAAGAACGGCTATCTGAGCGTCGAACGCGACGGACCCGCCCTGCGCGAGCACAGCGACGGCGCCTGGTCGCTGCTGCGGCCCTTGGCGAACGGCGGATTCCGCGCCTATGCGCTGCACGACGGAGCGCTGCGGCCGACCGGCGAGGAGCGGCACTTCGTCGATGTCGGTCCTTATCACGTGCTGTTCCGCCGTGCTGCCGGGGACGAGTCCGCATTGGCGCACCGGGTCGACGCGGCGACGGTCGACATCGCGCCGCTGCTAGGCTGCTACACGCATTTCGGCTACCAGACGGCGGGTGCGGAACAACTGCTCGCGGCGCATGTCGAGCGCTGGGATGGGCGTCTGCCGATGCTGCGGCTCAGCTACAACACCGGAGATTATCGCTATCCGTTGCTGTTCAGCGATGCGACCCGTGCGATCACCGGCGGCCTGGGGCCGGAGATGACGGGGCAGACCGTGCGCTTCGAGGACGGCGGCAAGGTGCTGGTCTACGCCGGGATCACCTTCCGCAAGCAATGACAGGCGCACGCGCCGGGAGCGCATGTGCCGCGGACGGGCGCTTTGGCCGCCGTCGCCTGCGCATCCGCTGCGAGGCGGTCCGATCGCGGTAGCCCCTGCAGGCGCCCCTGCGGTTGCGTTTGCCGCCGGCTCGCGCAGAATCGACCGACCTGGTTGCAAAAGGCTCGCGATGCTGCCGTTCTGGTTGGAAGGCACCTGGCTGTTGGCGCTGGACTGGCTGATCCGGCTGGTGGCCTTGCTGTGGATCCCCGCGCGGACCACCCCGGGCGCCGCGCGCAGCTGGCTGCTGCTGGTCGGCTTCGTGCCGGTGCTGGGGCTGCCGCTGTACCTGCTGCTGGGCCATCCGTGGCTGTCGCGCGAACGCATCCAGCGCCAGGCGCTGGCCTCGCAGGTGATCCGCGAGCAGCAGGTGCCGCTGACCGCGCTGCGCTGGAGGCCGCCCGCCGACACCGCGATCGCCGAAGTGGTGCCGCTGATCGAGCGCCAGGGCGATTTCATGCCCACCCACGGCAACACGGTGGAACTGCTGGACCGGTATGCGGCGTCGCTGCAGGCGCTGATCGACGACATCGACGCGGCGGTCGAGCGCGTGCACCTGCTGTACTACCTGATGTTCGACGACGCGGTCGGCGACGCGGTCGTGGCCGCGCTGTTGCGCGCGGCCGCGCGCGGAGTGCGCTGCCGGCTGCTGCTGGATGCGCGCGGCGGCCGCCGCGGACTGCGCCGCTACCGCAAGCGGCTGCGCGCGGCGGGGATCGAGGTGCAGGCGTTGCTGCCGGGCGGGCTGCGCTGGCGCCGCAGCGGGCGCATGGACCTGCGCAACCACCGCAAGATCGCGGTGATCGACAACCGCGTCGGCTACATCGGTTCGCAGAACCTGGCCGCCGCCGAGTTCGTGCGCGGCCATCCCAACCGCGAACTGGTGGCGCGGGTGCAGGGGCCGGTGGTCGCGCACCTGGAAGCGGTGTTCGCCAGCGACTGGTTCATCGAGACCGGCGAGCGCCTGCGCGTGACCGAAGTCACCGCGGTACACGGCGCCGACACCGCCACGCAACTGCTGCCTAGCGGCCCGGCGTATCCGTTCGAGAACGCGCGCGACGCGGTCAACGCGCTGATCCACCTGGCGCGGCGGCGCATCGTGATGGTGACGCCGTACTTCGTGCCCGACGAGGCCACGCTCAGCGCCCTGCGCATCGCCGCGCTGTCCGGGGTGGACGTGCAACTGATCCTGTCCGAGAGCAGCAACCAGCGGCTCACCGCGTGGGCGCAGGAGGCGTACTACGACGAGCTGCTGCGCAGCGGGGTCAAGATCGCGCTGTACCGGCCGTGCTTCCTGCACGCCAAGCACCTGAGCGTGGACGAGGGCATCGCCCTGGTCGGCTCGATCAACCTGGACATCCGTTCCTTCGCGTTGAACGCCGAGATCGGCGTGCTGTGCTACTGCAGCGAGGTGGTGCAGCGGCTGCGCGCGGTGGAGGCGGACTACCTGGCCGATGCGCGCGTGCTGTCGCTGGAGGCCTGGCGCAAGCGTCCGGCCTGGCGCCGCAGCCGCGAAGGCATCGCGCGCCTGGCCGATGCGCTGATGTGAGCGTGCGCGAACGTGACGGTGTGATGGCAGCGCCATGCGCATTGTTCGGCAGCACATGCGCGATGGTTCTTAGCGAGCGGCGGAGCCGGTGGGGGCATCCCTTACAATCGCAGGCATGAGCGACCTCCAGCCCGCCGACGCCGGCGATTGTACGAACGCCTGCGATATCGCCATCGTCGGCGGCGGCGCGGCCGGCGTGCTGGTCGCGTTGCAGGTACTGCGCCAGTCCGGCACCGCGCTGCGCGTGCAGCTGATCGAGCCGGGAGCGGCGCTGGGGCAGGGCGTGGCCTATGCCACGCCCTGCGCGGAGCATCTGCTGAACGTGCCGGCCGGACGCATGAGCGCCTTCCCCGACCTGCCCGACGATTTTCTCGACTGGCTGCAGCAGCAGGCCTTGTACCCGGCGCTGTCGCCCGAGGCGTTGGCGCAGGCCTATGTGCAGCGCCGCCATTATGCCGCCTACCTGCGCGCGCGCCTGGCGCAGGCGCAGGCGGCCGGCCCGGCGCAGCTGACCTGGCGACAGCAGCGCGTGCTGGCGCTGGACCGCGACGCGCGCGGGCAGACGCTGCACTTGCACGATGGCACGATGCTGCGCGCGCAGGCCACGGTGCTGGCGCTGGGCAACAGCCTGCGCCCGCTGCCGGCGCGCGGCGCCGCCAGCCTCGCCGCGCCGGCGCGGGTGGAGGCCTGGGACTACGCGCAACTGCAGGCGATTCCGCGCGAGGCCACGGTGTGCATCGTCGGTTCCGGGCTGAGCATGGCCGACAGCGTGCTGACTCTGCTGGCCAATGCGCACCGCGGCCCGGTGCACGTGGTGTCGCGGCACGCGTTGCTGCCGCTGCCGCACGCCGCGCACGGCGAACCGGCCGAGTTCGATGCGCAGGCCTTGCTGGCGATGCCGTTGCGCCAGCGGATGCGCGCGCTGCGCCGGCATGCGGCCGCGGCGCAGGCGCAAGGCCAGCCCTGGCAGAGCGTGATGGACCGGGTGCGGCCGCTGGTGCAGGCGCTGTGGCAATCGCTGTCGGTGGCCGAGCAGCGCCGCTTCCTGCGCCATGGGGTGCGCTACTGGGATGTGCACCGGCACCGCATCGCCGCGCCGGTGTTCGCGCAACTGCAGGCGATGCGCCAGGTCGGCCAGTTGCGCCTGCACCGCGCGCGGCTGGACACGGCGTTCGCGGTCGGCGCCTGCGTGCAGGTCAACGGCATGGGCGCCGACGGCGTGCCGCTGCAACTGGACGCGCATTGCGTGGTCAACGCCACCGGCGTCGAACTGCGCGCGCAGACCATGCGCAATCCGCTGCTGCACCAGTTGCTCGGCTGCGGCCACGCCGCGCCCGGGCCGCACGGCATCGGCGTGGCCAGCGCCGCCGATGGCGCGCTGCTCGATGTCGATGGCCAGGCCGATCCGCGCCTGCGCGTGCTCGGCAGCCTGCGCATCGGCAGCCTGTGGGAAAGCCTGGCGATCCCGGAAGTGCGGGTGCAGGCGCAACAGACCGCGCAGGCGCTGCTTGCGCTGGACCTGTCGGCGCCCGCCGCCGCGCACTGAGCGCCGCGGGACCCGTCGCCCACCTCGACGCAGTGCGGCGCGGCGGCGCCATCCGGGCACCTCGCGTCGCGCGCGCTTGCCGCGACGGACCGGCGCGTGCCGGTGCATAGGCGGCTTCAGCCGCCGCGACGCGCAGCGCCGGTCATGCCCATCGCGGCCGAGACAGCGCCCGCGCATGCGTGTCCCGCCTCGATCAGCGCTTCTCCTCCACCGCGTTCCGTGGCGTGCGCCCGAGCAGCATGCAGATCGCGACCGCCGCCAGCGCGGTGATCGCCGCCAGCAGCCGGGTGAGCGTGCCGAAGGCCGCGGCGTAGGCCGACCGCAGCTGCGCCGCGGACAGCGCGCCCTCCTGCGCCGAGGCCGACAGATCGCCCGCGACCAGGCGCTGCGCGGTGTCCGCCAGGGTCGCGTGCGGCAGCAGTGGCGCGATCGCGGCCAGCCGCGCCTGCAGCAGCGCCGCCAGTACGGCGGCCACGCCGGCCAGGGCGATGCCTTCGCCGGCCACGCGCAGGGTGCCGAAGATGCCGGCGGCCATGCCGGCGCGTTCGCTCGGCACCACGCTGACCGACAGCGCGTCCATCAGGCCCCAGGGCAGCGCGGTGCCCGCGCCGATCAGCAGCAGCGCCGGGATCGCCTGCGCCGGCGGCCGCGCTCCGAGCCAGCACAGGCCGGCCGCGGCCAGCGCCAGCCCGGCCGCGGACAACCAGGCCGGGGCGATGCGCTGCGCCAGCGCCGCCGCCAGCCGCGGCACCAGCAGCATCGGGGCCGACAGCGCGAGCAGGGTGAGGCCGGCACTGGCGGGCGGCTGGCCATCGACCCCGATCAGGCGCAGCGGCAACACCACCAGCAACACCACGTAGCTGTAGCAGGTGGCCACCGGCAGCAGCTGTACGCCGACGAAGCGCCGATAACGGAACAGGCGCAGGTCCAGCAGCGGGTGGCGCAGGCGCCGTTCGATCCGCACGAAGGCGAGCAGCAGGATCGCGGCGGCGCCGAGCAATGCCAGGGTCGTGACGCTGGCCCAGCCGCTGTGCGGCCCTTCGATCAGGCCGGCGGTGAACAACGCCAGCGCCGCGCTGAAGCTCAGTGCGCCGGCGCGGTCGGGCGGGCCGGTGGCCGGATCGCGCGATTCGGGTAGCCAGCGTGCGGCCAGCGCCCACGCCAGCGCCGCGACCGCGGCCACGCCGACGAAGATCGCGCGCCAGCCCAGCCGTTCGCTCACCGCGCCGGCCGCCAGCGGACCGAACGCCAGGCCCGTCCCGAAGGTGGTGCCGAGCAGGCTGAACGCACGCGTGCGGGCGGCGCCGTCGTACAGCTGCGCCAGCGCCGCGGTGCCGGCGGCCAGCGCGGCGGCCGCGCCCACGCCCTGCAGCGCGCGCCACAGGTCCAGCGTCGCCACCGAGCCGGCCGCGCTCACGCCCAGGGTGGCAGCGGCGAACAGCGCCAGTCCGCCCAGGAACACCCGCTTGCGGCCATGCCGGTCGGCGAGTGCGCCGGCCGCCAGCAGCAGGCTGCCGAAGCTGAGCATGAAGGCGTTGCTGACCCAGGCCAGCGCCAGCGCGCTGCCGCCCAGCGCGGCACCGATCGCCGGGGTGGCGATGGCGCCGCCGGAGAAGTTCAGCGGCAGCGCCAGGGCGGCCAGGCAGACCGCGGCCAGGGCGGCGCCGCGGTGCCGCGTGGAGGAGGGGAGGGAGGTCGAAAGGGACGTCATCGCAGAAGGCTCTGCCGGCGGGTGCCGGGGTCGCCATTAGAGATAGCCGTGCGGCAATTGGCGAAAAAGGCCCTCGATTTCCATTCTTTCCGGAACGAAACGCTCTAATATCCCGGGATGGATCGGCTCACCGGCATCGTCGCCTTCGTCCGTGCCGCCGAACAGCGCAGTTTCGTCGGCGCAGGCCGCGTGCTCGGCATCTCGGCCTCGGCGGTGGGCAAGAGCGTGGCCGCGCTGGAGCGCGAGCTCGGCGTGCGCCTGCTGCAACGGACCACCCGGCGCATCGCCCTGACCGCCGAGGGC
The DNA here is from genome assembly GCF_041242975.1 of Xanthomonas sp. DAR 35659. Lineage (NCBI taxonomy): Bacteria > Pseudomonadati > Pseudomonadota > Gammaproteobacteria > Lysobacterales > Lysobacteraceae > Xanthomonas > Xanthomonas medicagonis. Next base: position 5,234,347 of record NZ_CP162488.1, on the reverse strand, counting down.
GCGCTGTTCCTGGAGCATTGCCAGCGCGTGCTGGCCGACCTGCGCGAGGCCGAGGACGCGCTGGCGCAGACCCGGCAGGCGCCGCGCGGGCGGCTGCGGGTCGGCCTGCCGACCATCGGCTACCGCTTCCTGGTGCCGCTGCTGCCCGAGTTCCGCCAGCGCTATCCGGACGTGGAACTGGACCTGGAGTTCGACGACCGCGTGGTCGACCTGCTCGAACACGGCCTGGACGCGGTGATCCGCAGCGGCGTACAGGCCGACTCGCGGCTGCTGGCGCGGCGCCTGGGGCCGTTCCGCTTCTGTCTGTGCGCCGCGCCGGACTACCTGCGCCGCCGCGGCGTGCCGCAGACCCCGGCGCAGCTGGCCGCGCACGATGGCGTGCTGTTCCGCGTTCCCGGCACCGGCAAGCCGCAGGACTGGCCGCTGGCGCAACCGGCGCCGCTGCCGCCGGCGGTGCTCACCTGCAACAACATGGAAGCGGTGCGCGCGGCGGCGATCGCCGGCATGGGCATCGCCTGCATGCCGGCGTTCCTGGCCCGCGACGCGCTGGCCGACGGCCGTCTGCAATCGGTGCTGGACGCGCACCTGGCCGAGGGTGGCGCGTTCTTCGTGGTGTGGCCGTCGCGCCGGCAACTGTCGCCGAAGCTGCGCGTATTCGTGGATTTCCTCGCCGAACGGCTGTTCCGCGCCGATTGATGCCATCGCGCGCGCCGATCGGCGCGCGCCGTCGCAGCCGCTGCGCCGCCGCAACCGGTAAAATGTCCGGGTGGATGTCTCCCATTTGCTCGACGATCTGAACCCCGCCCAGCGCGAGGCCGTCTCCGCGCCGCCCGGCCACTACCTGGTCCTGGCCGGCGCCGGGTCCGGCAAGACGCGCGTGCTCACCCACCGCATCGCCTGGCTCAACGAAGTCCAGGGCGTGCCGGTGCACGGCATCTTCGCGGTCACCTTCACCAACAAGGCCGCCGGCGAGATGCGCCACCGCGCCGACCTGCAGTTGCGCAACGGCAGCCGCGGGATGTGGATCGGCACCTTCCACGGCCTGGCGCACCGCCTGCTGCGCCTGCACTGGCAGGACGCCAGGCTGCCGGAAAGCTTCCAGGTGCTCGATTCGGACGACCAACTGCGCTTGGTCAAGCGCGTGGTGCAGCAGCTGGAACTGGACGAGGGCAAGTTCCCGCCCAAGCAGATCGTGTGGTGGATCAACCAGCAGAAGGACGAGGGCCGCCGCGCGCAGCACATCCAGCCGGAGCCGCGCGACGAGTGGACCAGCACCCTGCGCAGCGCCTACGCGCTGTACCAGGAACGCTGCGACCGCGCCGGCCTAGTCGACTTCGCCGAGCTGCTGCTGCGCGCGCATGAGTTGCTGCGCGACAATCCGCCGCTGCTGGCGCACTACCGCGGGCGCTTCCGCGAGATCCTGGTCGACGAGTTCCAGGACACCAACGCGATCCAGTACGCGTTCGTGCGCGTGCTCGCCGGCGACAGCGGGCACGTGTTCGTGGTCGGCGACGACGACCAGGCGATCTACGGCTGGCGCGGCGCCAAGGTCGAGAACGTGCAGCGCTTCCTGAAGGATTTCCCGAGCGCGCAGACCATCCGCCTGGAACAGAACTACCGCTCCAGCGCCAACATCCTCAATGCCGCCAACGCGGTGATCGCGCACAACCCGGACCGCATCGGCAAGCAGCTGTGGACCGATTCGGGCGACGGCGACCCGATCGACCTGTACGCGGCCTACAACGAGATCGACGAGGCGCGCTACGTGGTCGAGCGCGTGCGCCAATGGGTGCGCGACGGCGGCAGCTACAGCGAGGCGGCGGTGCTCTACCGCAGCAATGCGCAGTCGCGCGCGTTCGAAGAATCGCTGATCGCCGAGCAGGTGCCGTACCGGGTGTACGGCGGCATGCGCTTCTTCGAGCGCGCCGAAATCAAGGACACCCTGGCCTACCTGCGCCTGGTCGCCAACAGCGCCGACGACGCGGCGTTCGAGCGTGCGGTGAACACGCCCACGCGCGGCATCGGCGATCGCACCCTGGACGAAGTGCGGCGCCTGGCGCGTGCGCAGTCGTTGTCGCTGTGGTCCGCCGCCCAGCAGGCCGCGCAAGCGGGCGGCGATCTGGCCGCGCGCGCGCGCAACGCGCTGGCGCAGTTCCTGGGACTGATCGAACAATTGGCCGCGGAAGTGGCCGGACTGCCGCTGCCCGAACAGATCGACCAGGTGCTGGCGCGCTCCACCCTGCGCGAGCACTGGAGCAAGGAGAGCCGCGGCGGGCTGGATTCGGAATCGCGCACCGACAACCTCGACGAACTGGTGTCGGTGGCCTCGCGCTTCGTCCGCGCCGACGGCGACGAGGAGGCCGACGAGGGCCGCCAGGCGATGACCGAGCTGGTCGCGTTCCTGGCCTACGCCTCGCTGGAGGCCGGCGAAGGTCAGGCCCAGGCCGGCGAGGACGGCGTGCAGTTGATGACCCTGCATTCGGCCAAGGGCCTGGAGTTCCCGCTGGTGTTCCTGGCCGGCATGGAGGATGGCCTGTTCCCCAGCGCGCGCTCGCTGGAAGAGAGCGGGCGCCTGGAGGAAGAGCGGCGCCTGGCCTATGTCGGCATCACCCGCGCGCGGCATAAGCTGGTGCTCAGCTACGCCGAGTCGCGGCGCATCCACGGCCAGGACAACTACAACGTGCCCTCGCGCTTCCTGCGCGAGATCCCGCGCGACCTGCTGCACGAAGTGCGGCCCAAGGTGCAGGTGTCGCGCGGCGCCTCGCTGGGCGCGCCGCGCACGCTCGGCCACAGCGTCATCGAAGCCCCGGCGATCAAGCTCGGGGCCAACGTGCAGCATCCCAAGTTCGGGGCCGGCGTGGTCATCGACTACGAAGGCAGCGGCGCGCACGCGCGCGTGCAGGTGCAGTTCGACGATGTCGGCGCGAAATGGCTGGTGATGGCCTACGCGAACCTGACGATGACCTGATGCGTCCGTCGCCGCTGCCGTACGCGGCAACGGCGACGCCGGTGTTCACTGCCCGGCGGGCGGCTCCCACAGCTCCACCTTGTTGCCTTCCGGATCGATGACCCAGCCGAACTTCCCGTACTCGGAGTCGTCCACCCGATCGAGCACGTTGCAGCCTTCCTCGCGCAGGACCGCGACCAGCGCATGCAGGTCGTCCACCCGGTAGTTGATCATGAAGGGCGCCGTGCTGGGCGCGAACTGATCGCTGTGCGCCGAGCCGATCGACCAGACGGTGCTGCCGGCGACCGGCACGCCGGTGGCGTCGGTCCAGGTGAACGCGGTGCCGCCCCAGTCCTGCACATCGATGCCCAGATGGCGCTTGTACCAGGCCTGCAGCGCCGCGGGATCCTGCGCCTTGAAGAAGATGCCGCCAATGCCGGTGACGCGCTTCATGCAACCTCCGGAAAACGGGTGGGTGATGAAGACGCCAGGCGGCGTCTTCGTGTGGAACCGCACCGCCGACGCACTGCAAGATGCAGCGCCCGGCGCTGGACAGCGTTGCGTCAGTGGCGCGGTGCCGCTGCCGGGACGCGGGTGAAATAATTGATGCGCATCGCCGGACTGCCGTCCGGCGCGAACGCGGCGACGGTCTCGGTCATCGAGCGGCCATCGGCGGCCACGGTATAGATGCGGGTCGAGGCGCCGCTCCTATCCTTGGCCAGCATCATCACCAGCACGTTGGGCGCCGGGCGCTGCAAGGCCATGGTATCGGCCTCGAAGCTGCTCTTCACCGGCGTGGCGCGGCCATCGAGGGCGGCGGCGCCTTCGGCATGCAGCGTGCCGCCGCTCTGCTCGACGATGTCGGCCCTGACAAGCACCTTGCCATCGGCGGCCTGGCCGAACGTGAGGGTCACGCTCTTCGGCCGCTCCTGCGGCGGCTTGGGGATGCGCGACACATCGACCGCCCAACTGCCGAGCAGGGGCGAGGACGTCGGCGCGTCGGCGTGCGCGGCCGCGCATGGCAACAAGATCGCCACCACCACGGCGGCAAACAGCATCTTCATGTGACCTCCCAGGGGCGTTCGGCTTGCAGTGGACGAACAGGTCAGCGGCGATGCGGCGACAGGGCCTTGCACGACCGCGTGATCGCGCCGAGGCGTCCAACGGGAGCGACGCGATCCCTGCAGACGGTCATGGGATCCTTCCGTGGAATGCCGGCGCTGCGACGCTAACATTGCCGCCGCCCGGCAACAAGCGGAGCCGGGTCGGCGCAGGAGAGGCCATCCCCGGACACGGTAGTTGCGCGCGAGGGCCCATGGCGCGCCACCGGCGAGATGGCCGGCCAGTTCCTCGAATCCTGCCCGCGCCGCTCCCGCGCGGCCAGCCCGCGCAGTGGCTGCGGGGCTGGCCTGGCAGCCGAATGGCGTCAGCGTCGCGCGGCGATGATCTGGCTCAAGCTGTCCGGCGTGCCGTCCACGCGCACCAGATGCGGGTACTGCAGGCCGCCGTGGTAGTTCACCTCCACACTGCGGACGCCGCCCTGGAACTTCAGCGTCAGCACGATCGGCGCGGTGCCGCCCTTGGCCTCGGCGATGGCCTGCTTGAGCACCTCGCGCGTGTAGTCCTGGCCGTTGACCGCCAGCAGCGTGGCGCCGGTGCTGATGCCGGCCTTGAACGCGGGTCCGTCCCACACCACGTCGTTGATGCTGGCGTCGTCGTTCATCACCAGGCCCAGCGACCAGGCGAAGTTGTAGCGGTGGCGCGCCGACTGGTGGCGGCTGTCGTACTGCTTTTCGAACGCGCTCGGCTGGTCGGTATAGACCAGCTTCCAGCCGCTGGCCTGCAACCCTTCCAGCAGCGGCGGGTTCACTGCGTCCACGCGGGGTGCGAGGAAGCCGGCCCAGTCGAACGCGGCCACGCCATTGAGCGCGGCGACCACGTCGTCGAAGGTATAGGTCCTGACCGCATGGCTGCCGTCGTCCATGCCGAAGAAGGCCTTGGCGAAGTCGTCCAGCGACTTGCGGCCGTGGCTGAGCGCGCGCAGCTTGGCGTCCACCGCCAGCCACAGCATCTGCCCGCCGCTGTAGTAGTCCTCGCTCATCTGCCAACTGCGGTACGGCAGCGGCGCGCGGTGCGCGGCGGTGGGATCGTTGGTGGTGTCCTCCAGCGAACGCCACTGGAACCCCTCGCGGTTGCGGTCGTAGTTGGCCGCGGTCATCGCCAGCGCATCGCGGAACTGTTCCGGCGTCCACATCCCGGCGCGCGCCGTGAGCACGTAGCCCCAGTACTGGGTCTGCCCCTCGTAGACCCACAGCAGCGAATCGCCCATCGGCACGTTGAAGGTGGGCGTCCACAGATCGGCCGGACGCCGGAACTTGCCGTTCCACGAGTGCGTGTACTCGTGCGCCAGCAGATCGCGATCGGGTGCGTTGTCGGTCCATGCGCTGAAGTAGTCCGCCTCCAGCCCGTTCTCGCTCGACTGGTGGTGTTCCAGGCCGTTGCCGGCCAGCACGTCGGACAGCGAGAACAGGAAGTCGTAGTGGTCGTAGTGATGCGCGCCGAACAGCTTGAGCGCCTGCACGGCCAGGTTGCGGTGCGCCTGCAGCTGCGCGGGCGTGATCTCCAGCGACGCCGGCGTATCGGCGACGACGTCCAGATGCACCGGTGCCCCGCCCGGCGGGGTGAGATCCACGCGCTTGAAGTAGCGCCCGGCATAGATCGGCGAATCGACCAGGGTTTCGAAATCGACCGGCTTGAACGTGGTGGTGGCGCCGGCCTGCGTGGCGGTCTCCAGCGCCGTGCCGAACTGCCAGCCTGCCGGCAGGGTGACACTGGGCACCACGGTGATGCCATGCGTGTAGTGGCCGGCGGGATACAGCGCCAGCTTGTTCCATTCCAGCTGCAGCATCCTGTCGGTCATCTCGAAGCCATCGTCGCGCGGCGACAGGTACTGGAAGCTGGCTTCGATCGCGGACACGCCCTGCGGCACCTCCACATGGAAGCTGTAGACATCGAAGGTATCGCGGCGCCACGCCAGCGGCGCGCCGTTGGCGGTGAGCCTGAGCCCGGCCAGCATCGCCACCGGCCCGCTCGGCGAATGGTCGCCGGGGATCCACTGCGGGTACTGCAGCGTCAGCCGTCCGGCCGTGACCGGGATGGTCTCGCGCACCCGGTAGATGCCCTGGCGCACGTCGCCGGCGTCGACCTGCAACGTGATGCTTCCCGGATACGGCGTGTCCTGCGGCGCCGGCACGTCGGGCGTGCGCACGATGTGCGCGACGGCCGTGCCCGCGAATGCCAGGGAAGTGCCCAGGGCCAGCGCCAGGCGAGCGCGGAGGGGAAGAGAAATGGCTGGGACGGACATGCGGACGCTCCGGCGGCTTGGAAGTGGGAAGGGCGAGCGCGGGACGTTAGCACCTGCGGGGCATGGTTGGTGCGGCTGTCGGTAGGTTTGTGAGGGTCGAACTTTTGCAACGGCCAGTGGCTTGCGCCGTAGTCGGTCGATCGCGCCGGCATTTGGCTACGAGCCTGCGGATAGTCCATTGGGAACGCGACCGTGCCGCGCCAAAGTTATCGCTCAGTGGCGTGGGCTGGCGCGCCTGCGCTATGCGGTGGCCGTCGCGTACGCGCGGCGGCTTGTATCGCCAAAACGCGCGGCCGCGATGCAATGGCTGTCGCGCGCCATATCGTATCGCTACGGCGTTTGGACAGGACGCTCGCCAGATGCGGCAAGACATTGAACTCGGCAAGGTCTACCGGGTAGGTCCGCCCTGGCTGGGATCGTTGATGCTGCGCGACAGCTTTTGCTGCTGCGCCATTTGCCGTTCTTGGGCGATGGCTTGATTGGCCTGTTGCAGTTTCGCGTCCGATTGTTCGACCGGCGTCTGGATGGCCTGTTCGATCGACACATGCGCGCGCTTGTGCGCGGGATCGTCCAATGCACCTTCCACGGCGAAGATATTGCCGGTCTTGCCCATCAACACATGATCGACGCGGCCCAGTGCGTTCTCCGCAAGCGATTGGTTGCCCGCGTTGGGGTAAGCCTCACGGTTGTCCTTGCACGCGGCCAGCAGGCTGCGGCTGACGCATTCACTCATGGCGTCGTAGGGCTTGCCGATCCCTTCGTCGATCTTGCGCACGCCACCGCGGATCTGTTCCAGCATGGCGTGGTCGGGATGGGCTGGATCGTCCGGCCCGAACGGAGCGGCAGCGGGCGCGGCGGCGGTCGCTGGTACGTAGGTATGATCCTGTGCAGGGCTGACGCTGCCGTCCTGGGTATGGTCGAAATGATGTAGCGCCGGCGGCGTCTTGCTGCTGTCGTAGTAGGGCCGGGGCGTCTTGTTGCGGCCCAGGTCCAGTCCCTCGTTCTCGATCAGGTCTTCCCTCAATCGAAGGCCGGCCATGTCGATGGTGACCCTGGGCCTAGCGCCCTGGAACGTCACATTGGCCTGGTCCTCCGCCTGCACGATCTTTTCCATCGCCCACGTACCGTAATAGTTGGGGTAATCCGCGGTGGGTCGGAGGTTGCCGGCATGGTCCTTGTGTTCGCCGATGCTGACGGGGCGTTGGCCGGGTTGGGCGTAATTTGGAGACGGGCGGTCGAAGTAGTGTTGGCCCATCGCGGCGATGTTGCCCGGCGTCTGCGAGAGCGTGCCGTCCTGGTTGAACACAAGGCCAGGCTTTGGATTTATCGCGCGTGTCGCAGTGTCTCTTTCGACAAAGTCCATAACGCGATCGTTGCGGGTCTGATACATCGCGGCAAGGCCGGAATTCGGGTTGCTCTGCTTTTCCTTGCTCAACAGCGCATTCCATCCCGCAATCTCGGCCTTGGCTTCATCCTCTCTTCCAGCCTGGATGTACGCGCGCAATTCGTCCGTATAGTCGTGAATCGGTGCTCTAACCTGGGCTTGCGCAGCGATGTCGCGCAAGAAGTCGGCCGTCGCTTGGGTCTTTGCCGGATGATTGAAGCTGTGCTGAATCTCGTGCCCCAGCACGAAGGTCATGTCTGTGTCGTTGAATCTGCCTTGAGAGTTGCTGGCAGATCTCGTTTGCAATCCCAGCGGCGGCAGGTTCATCGACCTGTTGTCGCCATCATAAGTGCCGCCCGCAGTGGTGCCAGGGCCGACAAATCCAAAGCTCTCGATCGGGCGCGTTGTTCCCCCGGGGCAATCGTCGTCGCCTTCTTTATTTCATCGGCCAGTACGGGTGAGCCGTTGATGGTGGACTGCAAATTGTCGAGCATGTCCTGAGTAACGGGATGGCTGTTTCTTGCGGCGTCTTGATACGTGCTGTGACCGAATTCGACCGACATCTGTTGGACTTGCAATGTCTCCTTCAAGTCGCTGCTCGCTGCCGTCGCAGAAGGTTGGAAGCTTGCCGCCGGCAGCGTCACTACGCCGCTCTGGATGTCGTAGGTACCCGCCAGGTTCGGTACCGTGCCGTTCGCGCCTTGAAGGGCGAAGCCACGCAAGTGCCCTGCTTGCGCTTGTTGATCGAATTGCCGCAACAATGTGGCATCGGCCGTGATTGCCGAGCGCAGTTGTGCGACCTGGTCAGCGCTGACGCCTTGTTGGCTGGCGAACTGTGCGATCGCGGCTTCGAGTTGTGGACTGGAGTTTGCCACTGGCTGCTCCTATCTCGACTAGTTCAAGGTGCCGATCGATTTCACGCACATCCGTCCCGGCGAGCCTGCGACCAGATTCTGGGGGATGATCGACAGATCGATGTCGCCCCCGGTTCCGCCCTCCGCGAATTTCGTGTAGCGCCAGCTTTGCAGTTGCCCGATCTCACCGTAGACCGGAGAGACGACGAATCCCATTTCCTTCAACGCCTTGTCGTAGTGATCGAAGTCGAGTGCACAAACCGCACCCATCTCTGAAAATTCATCTTTTTCATGTTCGAAAGACAGGCTGATGCCCCTTTTGAGCGATGCGTACTCGGGCATGAAGTCAAGGGAATAACTCCAGCCGCCCTCTAGTGGCTGGACATAGAAATAGGACTCAAGTCCTTCCTTGGGATAGGAAACGTGCTTCAGGGTGAGGCCGATGATCTCCTGGATGCGCTCAAGGCTCAAATCGTCCCGCGATTTCAATCCCTTCAGCAGCTTCAAGAACCGCGTGCCGATTTCCTCTGCACTGAGCGCGGGATTATTGGTCTGGGGCGCTTCGGATGTGGACGTGTGGGCTGCTCCATTCGCGGGCATCACTGACTTCTTTGGAGTTTGCGCGCAGGCGCAGACCGCCGTTGCGCAGAGGAAGGCACTCAAGAGCGAAGACGTTCGTGGTAGCCGCATTGGCGCGTTCCTTGCTGCTGACCCGGAAAAGTGTGTCACCTTCGTGTACGCATGGCGTTAAATTTCTGCAGTGGCTGGCTCGGACTGAGCGCTGATATCGACCCGCTGCGCCGGGCGCTGCATGGCGCCCCCTCCTTCTAGCACCGAATTAACCTCCGCCGATGCGATGATGTGCCCTCTCCAACGCCTGGGAGGGCAGGATGCGTAGCGAGAAAGACAAGATGCTGGCCGGCGAGCCGTATCGCCCCGGCGATGCGCAGTTGCAGGCGGACCAGGCCGCGGCCAAGGCGTGGATGGTGCGCTACAACGCGGCGCTGGCCGAGCCGCCGGCGACGCGGCGCGCGTTGCTGGCCGAGCAGTTGGGTGCGGTCGGGCGCGGGGCGGTGGTGCGGCCGCCGTTCCATTGCGACTATGGCTACAACGTCTTCCTCGGCGAGGACGTGTTCCTCAACTTCAATTGCGTGATCCTGGACGTCTGCAAGGTCAGCATCGGCGACGGCACGCAGATCGGGCCGGCGGTGCAGCTGTATGCGGCCGACCACCCGCGCGATGCGGCGCAGCGTGCGGCCGGGCTGGAATTCGGTCGGCCGGTGACGATCGGGCGCAACGTCTGGATCGGTGGCGGGGCGATCGTGCTGCCGGGCGTGAGTATCGGCGACGATGCGCTGATCGGCGCCGGCAGCGTGGTCACCCGCGACGTGCCGGCCGGCGCGCGCGTGGCCGGCAACCCGGCGCGCGCGCTGCAGCCGCATCGCGGCTGAATTTGATCCGGGTCAAGGCGGGCGCGCCGCGATGGGTGTGCAATGCTGCCCATGCCGCCCCGCGCGGCGCCACCGGAGCAGCCCATGTACCAGCGCATCCTGATCGCCATCGATGGTTCCGAGTTGTCCGCCAAAGGCCTGCAGCAGGGCCTGGCCCTGGCCGCCAAGCTCGGCGCCGAAGTGGACATCGTCACCGTGTCCGAGCCCTGGGCGATGGGCATGTACGACGCGATGGGCTGGAGCGTGGGCTACGAGGCCAGCCCCGAATACCGCCAGGACCGCGAAGCCGGGGCGCAGCAGATCCTGGCACCGGCGCTCGCCGCCGCCGCGGCCACCGGCGTGACCGCGCACGGCTGCCATGTGCTCGATCGCTACGCGGCCGAGGGCATCATCGATATCGCCACCTCGCACCGCAGCGACCTGATCGTGATGACCTCGCACGGCCGCCGCGGCATGAGCCGGGTGCTGCTCGGCAGCCAGACCGCCGAGGTGCTCACCAACAGCAAGATTCCTGTGCTGGTGATCCGCTGAGCCGGTGACCGCCCGGCGCCGTTCAGGCGCCGGCGCATCGTGTTGCCTCGGCAGCGATCGGCGCCCCACGCGGCGTCACCCCGCGCATGGTCGCGGCGGTGGCGCCCATGCAGCAGGTGAGCATCCGATCCGCGTGTCCTCGCCCATTCCCCGGGCATCCTTCCCCTCGCGCTGTCGCGCGTCCGCTGCCTGAGCGCGTCAGAAATGCGTGACATGCGTCGCGTTCCTGCTGTTATGCTGTGTGAGCGAGCGGTCCGCTGGGAACGGAACGCCGCACATGCCGACCGATCCCGGTTCAGGCCTGCCGCGGTTCGCCGCCGCAGCCGGTGCCGGGCCGCAGAGGGGCGGAGGCGGCGTGCGATAGGACATCGCTCTAGGGGAACCGCATGCGTTTGACGTATCTGGCCGCGGCGCTGTCCGCGTCGCTTGTCGCCGTGCCTGTCCAGGCGCAGACCCCGCCCGCCAGCGCGGCCGCGGAGCCGACCGCGTTGCCGCAGCAGGGCGATGCGCCGACCACCTTGCGTGTGCGTGGTTTCCGCGTGCGCGACGTCGGCACGCATCCGCGCGCCGGCATCACCCCCGCCACCGTGCAGGCCCTGGCCGACGCGCAGTTCCGCGCGCTGGCGCAGGGCCAGCCGGAAGTGGCGCTGCGCTTCGCGCAACTGCAGGCGGTGGCCGATGCCATCACCCGCGCCTACCGGCTGTCCGGCTTCATCGTCAGCACCGCCTATCTGCCGGCGCAGACGCCCGCGCCCGACCGCATCGTCGAGATCCGGGTGATCGAGGGCCGCGTCGGCCAGATCCAGGTCGAGGGCGCCGCGCGCTATCGCGACAGCACGCTGGCCGCGCCGCTGCGGACGCTACAAGGACATCCGCTGCGCAAGCAGGAGGTGGACGGCGCGCTGGCCTGGCTGCGCGACCTGCCTGGGGTGACGGTGTCCTCGGTGCTGCAGCCCGGCGCGCGCGAGGGCGAGACCGATGTGTTGCTGGTCGCCAAGGAAGCGGCGCGGCCGTACGTGCTGAGCCTGGGCGGCAACAACTACGGTACCGAGCTGACCGGCCGCTACCGCGCGCAGGCGGGGCTGACCTGGAACAGCCCGCTCGGCCTGGGCGACGTGTTCTCGGCCAGCTACGCCTATGCGCTGGATCCGCGACAGAGCACGCTCGGCGCGCTGTCCTATGCGGTGCCGGTGCCGGCGGTGCCGGGCCTGGGCGCGGTGCTCGGCGCCAGCCGCAGCGAACTGGAAGTGCGCAACGGCGCGTTCGCCAGCCTCGGCCTAAAGGGGCCGGCCTCGGTGGTCTATCTCGGCAGCGACTGGAAGTTCCTCAATCGCGAGACCCTGCAATGGCAGGCCTCCGCGCGCTACCTGCGCGAGCAGTCGCGGCTCAGCGCGGTGGGCATGCAGTTGTCCAACCAGAAGTTCGACGTGGTCGAGCTGAGCACCGCGCTGCGCCGCACCGACCTGCGCTGGCGCGGCATCGACCTGTTGCAGCTGAGCCTGCGGCAATCGCTGCGCGACCAGTCGGCCAGTCCGGATCTGGTCAGTCCGCGCCACGATCGCCACTTCACCGTCGCGCGGCTGGGCTACACCCGCATGCAGGCGCTCGCCGCGACCCAGCGGCTGTACTTCAAGCTCAACGGCCAGTACAGCGACGATGCGCTGACCCCGATGGAGCAGTTCGCGGTCGGTGGGCCGGAGAGCGTGCGCGCCTATCCGGTCTCCGATGCCCTCGGCGACCGCGGCTACTACACCGCGCTGGAGTACCACGTGGATGCGCCCGGCTTCGCCGATGCCGTCGCGCCGTTCGCCGGCCGGCCATGGCGCGAGGTGCTGGAACTGGATGTGTTCGCCGACCATGCGCGGGTGTATCCGGCCGGCGGCAACCGCGCGCTGGCGCCAGCGGTGACGACCTTCGACGGCGTCGGTGCCGGCGTCACCCTGCGCGTGCCGCAATGGCAGAGCTTCGAGCTGCGGCTCAGCGCCGCCAAGCCGACCGGGGGACGCGAAGCGTCCGACGGACGCGACGTCCGTTTCTATTCGCGTTTCGGTTTCACTTTCTGAGGAATCCGCGCATGTCCGCCATCGCCACCGCCCCCGCTTCGACCGTCGCCCGCGCCCGCCGCCCGCGCCACACGCCGCTCGCCTTGGCCCTGGCCGCCGCACTGGTCGCCAGCGCGCCCGGCGTGGCGCTGGGCCAGGTCGTCGCCAGCACCCAGCTGCCCACCGGCGGCAGCATCGCCGGCGGCACCGGCACCATCAATGCGGCCAGCGGCGCGACCTTGACCATCGACCAGACCTCGGCGCGGATGGCGCTGACCTGGAACACGTTCGACATCGGCTCGGCGGCTACGGTGACCTTCAACCAGCCGTCCAGCAGCGCCGCGGTGCTCAACCTGATCCAGGGCGGCAATCCCACGCAGATCTTCGGCAACCTCAACGCCAACGGTCAGGTGTTCCTGATCAACAGCAATGCGATCATCTTCGGCAGCACCGCGCAGATCAATGTCGGCGGGCTGGTGGCGAGCACCCTGGGCACCACCGCCACCGACTTCATGAGCGGCAACTACGTGCTCGATGCCGGCGGCAACACGGTGGCGCTGATGTCCAACAGCGGCACCATCAATGCCGCGGCCGGCGCGGTCGACCTGATCGGTGGCAAGGTGGTCAACAGCGGCACCATCACCGCCAGCGCCGGCAACATCAATCTGGTCGGTGCCGACAAGGTCACCCTCACCTTCGAAAGCGGCGGCTTCAGCGTGTTGGTCAACAGCGGCCTGCAACTCGCGCTGGACACGCTGGCGGTGGACAACAGCGGCACCCTGAGCGCGCCCGGCGGCACCATCACCCTGCAGGCGCGTGCCGCGCAGGGCCTGTTCAACCAACTGATCAACAACAGCGGCGTCATCAGCGCCGCGGCGCTGTCCAGCGGCAGCGACGGCAGCGTGTCGCTGGTCGCCAACGGCGCCGGCCAGACCGGCATCGGCGGCAGCGGCAGCATCGATGTGGGCAGCGGCGCGATCAGCATCAGCACCGAGCGCGGCGTGCAGCAGAGCGGCGTCTACACCGCGGGCAGCGTGAGCGGCAGTATCGGCGGCAACGCCAGCTTCAGCGGCAACAACCGCATCGCCAGCCTCGGCAGCCTCGACGTCGGCGGCAATCTGGATCTGACCAATACGGTCGATCTGGCCCAGTCCGGCGCGCTGACGGTGGACGGCACCAGCGGTTTCTCGCTGGGCAACCATGCGCTCACCCTGGACAATACCGGCAACGATTTCCAGCAGGCGGTCGGCCTGAGCAGCGGCGCCACCACCATCGTTGACAGCAACGCGCTGACCCTGGGCGCGCTGGCCACCGGCAATCTCAGCGCGACCAGCAGCGGTGCGTTGAACCTGGGCCGAGGCACGGTGACCGGCACGCTCGCCGCCACCAGCAACGGCGGCGCGATCACCCAATCGGCGAGCAACCCGCTGACCATCACCGGCACCAGCAATCTCAATGCCGGCACTGGCGCGATCACCCTGACCACCACCGGCAACGACTTCGGCCAGGCGGTGAGCCTCACTGGCGGTACCACCCAGATCGCCGACAGCAACGCGCTGACGCTCGGCACGGTGACCACCGGCAACCTCAGCGCGACCAGCAATGGCGCCTTGAACCTTGGCCGTGGCACGGTGACCGGCGCGCTGTCCGCCACCAGCAACGGTGGCGCGATCACCCAATCGGCGAGCGCCCCGCTGACCATCACCGGCACCAGCACGCTCAACGCCGGCAGCGGCGCGATCGCGCTGACCACCAGCGGCAACGACTTCGGCCAGGCGGTCAGCCTCACCGGCGGTACCACACAGATCACCGACAGCAACGCGCTGACCTTGGGCACGCTGTCCACCGGCGACCTCACCGCCACCAGCAGCGGCGCCTTGAACCTGGGCGCTGGGGCCGTGACCGGTGCCCTGGTCGCCACCAGCAACGGCGGCGCGATCACCCAATCGGCGAGCAACCCGCTCAGCGTCACCGGCACCAGCACGCTCAATGCCGGCAGCGGCGCAATCGCGCTGATCACCAGCGGCAACGATTTCGGCCAGGCGGTCAGCCTGACCGGCGGCACCACCGCGATCAGCGACAGCAATGCACTGACCTTGGGCACGTTGGCCACCGGCAATCTCAGCGCGACCAGCAGCGGCGCGTTGAACCTGGGTGGCGGCACGGTGAGCGGGGCCCTGGTCGCCGCCAGCAACGGCGGCGCGATCGTCCAATCGACGAGCAATCCGCTGACCGTCACCGGCACCAGCACACTCACTGCCGGCAGCGGCGCGATCACGCTGGCCACCAGCGGCAACGATTTCGGCCAGGCGGTCAGCCTGACCGGCGGCACTACTCAGATCACCGACAGCAACGCGCTGACCCTGGGCACGCTGGCCACTGGCAGCCTCACCGCGAACAGCACCGGCGCCTTGAACCTGGGCAGCGGGACGGTCAACGGTGCGCTGTCGGCGACCAGCAATGGTGGCGCGATCAGCCAATCGGCGAGCAACCCGCTGACCATCACCGGCACCAGCAATCTCAATGCCGGCAGCGGCGCGATCATGCTGACCGACGCCGGCAACGATTTCGGCGGCGCCGTGTCGCTGAGCGGCAGCGGGATCGCGCTCGCCGATGCCAACGCGCTCACCATCGCTGGCTTGAACCTGGTGGGCGCCAACAGCGCGCTGTCGCTGTCCGCGGCCGGCACGCTGACGCTGCCGGGCAGCGCGATCGCCACCGGCAATGCCGACCTGAGCCTGCACAGCGGCGGCGCACTGGTCACGACGGCGGCGCTGTCCGGCCACTCCGTGAGCCTGAGCGGCGACGCCGGCATCACCCTGGCGCACGACGTTACCGCGACCGGCACGCTGGCGCTGACTGCCGTGAACAGCGCGATCGTGCAGAACGCGGGCGCGCTGACGGTCGCCGGCACCAGCAGCGTCGATGCCGGCAGCGGCGCGATCGCCCTCACCGGTGCCGGCAATCACTTCGGGCAGGCGCTCGGGCTGACTGGCGGCAGCACCGCGATCGCCGACAGCGGCGCGCTGACGCTCGGCACGCTGGCCACCGGCAATCTCAGCGTGACCAGCAATGGCGTGCTCGATCTGGGCAGCGGCACGGTGGCCGGCACGCTGGCGGCGACCAGCAACGGTGGCGCGATCACCCAGTCCATCAGCAGCCCGCTCACGGTCAGCGGCGGCAGCACGCTCGATGCCGGTGGTGGCGCGATCACCCTGACGAATGCCGGCAACGACTTCGGCCAGGCGGTCAGCCTGAGCGGCGGCACCACCCAGATCACCGACAGCAACACGCTGACCCTGGGCACGCTGGCGACCGGCAATCTCGCCGCGACCAGCAACGGCGCATTGCAGCTCGGCAGCGGGACGGTGGCCGGCACGCTGGCGGCGACCAGCAACGGCGGCGCGATCACCCAATCGGCGAACAATCCCCTGAGCGTCACCGGCACCGGCACGCTCAACGCCGGCGGCGGTGCGATCACCCTGACCACCGCCGGCAACGATTTCGGCCAGGCGGTCAGCCTGATCGGCGGCGCCACCCAGATCGCCGACAGCAACGCGCTGACCCTGGGCACGCTGGCGACCGGCAACCTCGCCGCGACCAGCAATGGCGCATTGCACCTCGGCAGCGGGACGGTCTCCGGCACGCTGGCGGCGACCAGCAACGGCGGGGCGATCACCCAATCGGCGAACAACCCGCTGAGCATCACCGGCACCAGCGTCTTCGATGCCGGCAGTGGCGCGATCACGTTGACCACCAGCGGCAACGACTTCGGCCAGGCGGTCAGCCTGATCGGCGGCGCCACTCAGATCGCCGACAGCAACGTGCTGACCCTGGGCACGCTGGCGACCGGCAACCTCGCCGCGACCAGTAATGGCGCATTGCACCTCGGCAGCGGGACGGTCTCCGGCACGCTGGCGGCGACCAGCAACGGCGGGGCGATTACCCAATCGGCGAATAACCCGCTGAGCGTTACCGGCACCAGCGTCTTCGATGCCGGCAGTGGCGCGATCACGTTGACCACCAGCGGCAACGACTTCGGCCAGGCGGTCGACCTGGCCGGCGGCGCCACCGCGATCACCGACAGCAACGCGCTGACCCTGGGCACGCTGGCCACCGGCGACCTCACCGCGACCAGCAATGGCGGCTTGAGCCTGGGCAGCGGCACGATCGGCGGCGCGCTGACCGCGACCAGCAACGGCGGGGCGATCACCCAATCGGCGAGCAACCCGTTGACCGTCGCCGGCACCAGCACGCTCGATGCCGGCAGCGGCGCGATCGCGCTGACCACCAGCGGCAACGACTTCGGCCAGGCGGTCAGCCTCACCGGCGGCGCCACCCAGATCACCGACAGCAACGCGCTGACGCTGGGCGCGCTGGCCACCGGCGATCTCACCGCGATCAGCAACGGGGCATTGAACCTGGGCGGCGGCACCGTTGGCGGCGCGCTGACCGCGACCAGCAACGGCGGTGCCATCGGCCAATCCGCCGCGCTCGGCGTCTTGGGCGCCAGCACGCTCGATGCCGGCGGCGGCGCGATCGCGCTGCTCGAGGCCGGCAACGATTTCGTCGGTGCGGTCGATCTGCGCGGCAGCGGCATCCAGCTCGCCGACCGCAACGACCTGCGCATCGCCGCGGTCCACAACGGCAACAACGCCGCGCTGTCGCTGCGCGCGGACGGCTCGCTCACGTTGCCGAGTGGTGCGATCGACGCCGGCAGCGGCGACCTGAGCCTGGTCGCCCGCCAAGGCACCCTGCGCCTGGATGGCGCGCTGCGCGGCCATACGCTGACCCTCAGCGGCGGCGGCGGCCTGATCCTGGGCGACGATGTCGCCGCCAGCGGCAACCTGCTGCTGAGCACGGACAACGCGGCCATCGTGCAATCGGGCGGCGCGCTGACCGTCGGCGGCGACACGGCCGTGTCCACCGGCAGCGGCAGCGTCGCCCTGACCGGGGCGGGCAACCATTTCGCCGGCAGCGTCGCCATCGCCGGCGGCGCGGCGCAGCTGCGCGACAGCGGCGCGCTGACCCTGGGCACGCTGTCGGTCGACAGCCTGGACGTGGCCAGCGGCGGTGCCTTGAATCTGGGCAGCGGGACGGTCCGCGGCGCGTTGCAGGCCGCCAGCGGCAACGCCGCGATCACCCAGCGCGGCGCGCTCGCCATCGGCGGCGCCACCCGCCTGGCGGCCGGCAGCGGCGCGATCACCCTGGACCAGGCCAACCGCTTCGCCGGCACGCTGGCGTTCGACGGCGGCGCCGTCCGCATCGACGCACTCGACGCGCTGACCCTGGGCGCCTCCACCGCCACCACGCTGCAGCTCACCGGCACCGGCGCGCTCGGCCAGACCGGCGCGTTGCGGGTGAGCGGCGAGACCGCGCTCGACACCGGCAATGGGGCGATCGCGCTGAATGACGCCGGCAACGATTTCCAGGGCGTGGTGCAGGCGCGCGGTGGCGCCATCGCCCTCGCCGACCGCAACGACCTGGCGGTGGCCGCGCAGGCCGACGGGGCGCTGGCGCTTGGCGCGGGCGGAACCTTGCGCAGTGCTGGCACGTTGAGCGGCGGCACGGTCGCGCTCGGCGCCGGCGCCGATCTGGTGCTCGGCCACGACGTGCGCAGCGACGGCGCGCTGCAACTGCGCAGCGGCGGCAGCATCGTGCAGACCGCCGGTGCGCTGCGCGCGGCGAGCGTGAGCGGCAGTTCCGTGGGCGCCACCGCCTTGACCGGCGACAACGCGATCGCCGCGCTGGGCGCCTTCGGCGCCAGCCAGCTGGATGTGCGTACGCTGGGCGACCTGCGGGTGACCGGCCCGGTCGCCGCCACCGGTGCGCTGCGCCTGCAGGCCGGCGGCGGCATGACCCTGGCCGGCACGGTCAGCGGCGGCAGCGCCTGGCTGCAGGCCGGCGCCGATCTGGCAGCGGTCGAGGGCGGGCGCATCGTCGCCGGCAGCCTGAGCGGACGGGTCGGTGGCCGCACCGCGCTGGGCACCGCCGCGGCGCCGATCGACAACCGCATCGACCGCATCGGCGACGTCGTCTCGCCCGGCGGATTCAGCCTGAGCAACGGCCAGAGCCTGACCCTGGGCGCACTCGATGGCAGCACCTACAGCATCGACGCCGGCACCGCGGCGGTCGCGCTGGACGTGCGTGGCGACCTGCTGCAGGCCGACCGCGCACGCCTGCGCAACGGCACCGGCACGTTCTCGGCCAGCGGCCGGATCGGCACGGCGGCGCTCCCGGTGTACGTGCTGGGCATCGGCGAGCAGCAGGCGATGGCCGGCATGCCGCCGGCCTACATCGATGCGGTCACGGCGGACGGCCGCCCGCTCGCGGTGACCGGTTCCGGTGGCGGCGCGCAGGGCGTGGTCGCATTGGCCGGGCGCGTCCAGCACGCCGCCAGCCATCCGGGCGATGCTCCGGCGCCGGGCGATCCGGGCGAGGCCGGCTCGGCGAACGCCGACACGTCGGAGCCGACCGTGGTCGGGCCGGGCCTGCGACTGCCTGCCGACCAGGCACGGCCGTGCGAAGCCGGCGAGCGCGACTGCCTGGCGCCTTAGCCTGCGGTCGCCTCCGGGTGCGGCGCCGCGGCGCAGCGCTGGGCGCGGAGGTGGAAGGGAGTGCGTTTGTGCTGGATCGGCGCCCGGCGATTGCCGCCAGCCACGGGACGGTGCTGCCGCACGAGGTCGGCCTGTCCTGGCAATCGCGCCTGGGCGATGCGGTGGGCGGCGGTTCGCCCGGCGCATGGGGGGCGTGCGCCACTTGCGGCATCGCGCCAGACGCAGGCGATGCGTGGATTCCCCGGGGGCGCGACCCGGCGCGGTGACCGGCGCGCGATTCCTGCCGGTGCGTGCGCCCGCTTCGCGCCGACGGACCCGACCGACGCGCCGCCGGGGATGGCGGCGCGCCGGTCGCGTCTCACCAGCTGTACAGCTTCCAGTACACCGGCGACACGTTGTCCTTGTTGCCGTCCATGTGCCCGTCGCCGTTCTGGTCGTACAGGTAGTAGGCCGGGGCGTTGGCCGGGGTCACCTTGACCGCGCGCAACTGGCCGGAGACGCGGTACTCGTCCACGGTGTCGCCGTTGTCCATGGTGCGGTGGGTCACGTCCGCGCCGCGCACGTCCACCGGCGGGCCATCGGGACCGATCCCGGTCGAGGCGCAGCCCGCCAGCAGCAACAGTGGAACCAGCATCAGGGCTTTCATCGCAGCATTCTCCACAGCCGAAGTCGTCGCCGCCGATTATGCGCCGCGCAGCCGCGGTCGGCGCGCGAAGGGTTGCCTTGCGTTTTCTTCTCCCATCGGGACCGTGCACCCAAGTCTGCGAGTCGCTTCGCGCCGGACCCTCACCCCAACCCCTCTCCCGGTGGGAGAGGGGCTAAGCTCGGACAAAGCACCCAGTTCCCGGGTCGCCAACCCACCCGGCGTAGAATCGGCGGATGAGCCGATTAGTCCTGATCGACGGGTCCAGTTACCTGTATCGCGCGTTCCACGCGCTTCCTCCGCTGACCAATCCGGCCGGCGAACCCACCGGCGCGCTGTTCGGCGTGGTCAACATGCTGCGCGCCACGCTGAAGGAACGGCCCGAGTACGTCGCCTTCGTGGTCGACGCGCCGGGCAAGACCTTCCGCGACGACCTGTACCCGCAGTACAAGGCCAACCGCCCGCCGATGCCCGACGAGCTGCGCGCGCAGGTCGAGCCGATGTGCCAGATCGTGCATGCGCTGGGCATCACCATCCTGCGCGAGAGCGGGGTGGAGGCCGACGACGTGATCGGCACCCTGGCCCTGCAAGGCGCCGCCGATGGCCTCGACGTGACCATCTCCACCGGCGACAAGGACTTCGCCCAACTGGTGCGGCCGGGCGTGCAACTGGTCAACACCATGAGCGGCAGCCGCATGGATTCGGATGCGGCGGTAATGGAGAAGTTCGGCGTGTGGCCGCACCAGATCGTCGACCTGCTGGCGCTGATGGGCGATGCCATCGACAACGTGCCGGGCGTGGACAAGTGCGGCCCCAAGACCGCGGCCAAGTGGCTGGCCGAGTACGGCTCGCTGGACGAAGTGATCGCCCATGCCGACAGCATCAAGGGCAAGATCGGCGAGAACCTGCGCGCGGCGCTAGAGCGCCTGCCGCTGAATCGCGACCTGGTCACCATCAAGACCGACGTGGCGCTGCCCGGCGGGCCGCGCACGCTGAGCCTGCGCGAGCAGGAGCCGGAGCAACTGCGCGGCCTGTACCAGCGCTACGGCTTCACCCAGGCGCTGCGCGACCTGGAGGGCGGCGTGGCGGCCCCGGCCGGCGCCGCCGAGACCACTCCCAGCCTGCGCGGCACCGCCGCCGGCTACGCCCGTGCCGCCGCGCCGGCCGACGCCACGCTGGACCCGGCGCTGGCGGCGAAGGGCGCCTACGCCGCGATCATGACCCCGGAGCAGTTCGAGGAGCTGCTCGCGCGCCTGCGCGCCGCCGACGGCTTCGCCTTCGACACCGAGACCGACGCGCTGGACGCGATGCGCGCCAACCTGGTCGGACTCAGTTTCGCCACCGAGCCGGGCCGCGCCGACTACCTGCCGCTGGGCCACGACTACCCCGGCGCGCCGGTGCAACTGAACAAGGAACTGGCGCTGGCGGCGCTGAAGCCGCTGCTGGAAGACCCGGCCAAGGCCAAGGTCGGCCAGCACGGCAAGTACGACCTGCACGTGCTGCGCCGCCACGGCGTGGACGTGCGCGGCTACGCCGACGACACCATGCTGGAGAGCTTCGTGCTCAATTCCACCGCCAGCCGCCACGACATGGACTCGCTGGCGCGGCGTTACCTGGGCTACGAGACGGTCAAGTACGAGGACGTGGCCGGCAAGGGCGCCAAGCAGATCGCGTTCTCGCAGGTGGCCATCGACGACGCCACCGGCTACGCCGCCGAGGACGCCGACGTCACCCTGCGCCTGCACCGCGCGCTGTCCGCGCAGCTGGACGCCGAGCCGGCGCTGGCCAAGGTCTACCGCGAGATCGAGATGCCGCTGGTGCCGGTGCTGGCGCGGATCGAGGCCAACGGGGTCAGCGTGGACATGGCCGAACTGCGCAAGCAGAGCCAGGACCTGAGCCAGCGCATGCTCGCCGCGCAGCAGAAGGCCACCGCGCTGGCCGGGCGCAGCTTCAACCTGGATTCGCCCAAGCAGTTGCAGGCGGTGCTGTTCGACGAACTGAAGTTGCCGGCGCTGCTGAAGACCCCCAAGGGCCAGCCCAGCACCAACGAGGAAGCGCTGGAGGCGATCGCCGAGCAGCACGAGCTGCCGCGGGTGATCCTGGAGTACCGCAGCCTGGCCAAGCTGCGCAGCACCTACACCGACAAGCTGCCGGAGATGATCAATCCCGACACCGGCCGCGTGCACACCAGCTACCACCAGGCCGGCGCCGCCACCGGGCGGCTGTCCTCGGCCGATCCGAACCTGCAGAACATCCCGATCCGCACCGACGACGGCCGCCGCATCCGCCGCGCCTTCGTCGCCCCGCCCGGGCGCAAGCTGATCGCCTGCGACTACTCGCAGATCGAGCTGCGGATCATGGCCCACCTGTCCGAGGACGCCGGCCTGCTGCGCGCCTTCGGCGCCGGCGTGGACGTGCACCGCGCCACCGCCGCCGAGGTGTTCGGGCGCGCGCTGGAGGAGGTCACCGCGAACGAACGCCGCGCCGCCAAGGCGATCAACTTCGGCCTGATGTACGGCATGAGCGCGTTCGGCCTGGCCCGCAACCTGGGCATCGGCCGCGGCGAGGCCCAGGACTACGTAGCGCTGTACTTCAGCCGCTACCCCGGCGTGCGCGACTTCATGGAGCGCATGCGCGAGCAGGCGCGCACCCAGGGCTACGTGGAGACCCTGTTCGGCCGCCGCCTGTACCTGAACGACATCAACGCCAAGCAGCAGGGCCTGCGCGCCGGTGCCGAGCGCGCCGCGATCAACGCGCCGATGCAGGGCACCGCCGCGGACATCATCAAGCGCGCCATGGTCACCGTGGACGCCTGGCTGGCGCAGCACCGCGCGCGCGCGCTGATGATCCTGCAGGTGCACGACGAACTGGTGTTCGAGGCCGACGCCGACTTCGTCGACACCTTGCTGCCGGAGGTGACCCGGCTGATGGCCGGCGCCGCCGAGCTGAAGGTGCCGCTGGTGGTGGACAGCGGCGTCGGCGACAACTGGGACGAGGCGCATTAGGTTCCGGGAATCGGGAATCGGGAATCGGGAATCGGGAGTCGGGAATCGGGAATCGGGAGTCGGGAGTCGGGAGTCGGGAGTCGGGAGTCGGGTCCGGACCCGACCCGACCCGACCCGACCCGACCCGGGGCGGCAGGCGAGAGGTGGGCTCAGTCCATCCTCTTCGCAGCGTGGCCGGTGAGCGCGCGGAAGTTGCCGATCAAGGCGGGGTGCACGCCGGCCATCGTCGATGACCAGCGGCGGCATGAATGCGCTGCGGCGCACAACTGAATGCCTTCATGGGCAGCGACAAAGGGCTTTTGCGGGAGTCGGCGTTATCGCTACCCATGTCGCCGCCATTCCGTTTTCGGCTTCCATCGCCGCCGTCCGCACCTTACCGGCGACAGGGCTGGATCACGGGTGCACCAAATGCGCGACAGCGCACGATTCCGTGATCCACGACGCGTCCCGCGGCGATCGCCGCGCGTTTCTTGCGCATGGATTCGCCCTATAAAACACAGTTGTTTTTGGAACCTTGCGTTGCACTGAATTTCGCGAATGAATCTGTCCTTAATCCGACGAATTTTTAACTAAAATCTTCACGAACGAGCAAGGTGCAAAGTGTTTTTATATCCCTCGACAGGCGCAATACCTGTCGCGGATCTCCTCCCATCCCCTGGAGCAGATCTAGGAACGGCGACTCCTCCCCAAGTCTCCGTTCCCTGGCCCCGCCGACCTCCCCCTGGTCCGCGGGGCTTTTTATTTCCCGCGAAAAAATCCACTGTAGCGCCGCTGCCGCCGGAACCGCCCGTCGCGGCTCCCATCTGCTTGCGAGGCGCGCGATGCCCGATCTTTTCCATCTGTCGATGCCATGGTGGGAGTTCGTCTTCCGCGCGGTGGTGGTGTACGTGGCGGTGCTGACCATGGTGCGGGTCTCGGGCAAGCGCGCGATGGGGCAACTGACACCGTTCGACATGCTGCTGATCGTGCTGCTCGGCAACGCGGTGCAGAACGCCCTGCTCGGCGAGGACACCTCGCTCGGCGGCGGTCTGTTGCTGGCGGCGACGCTGATCGCGCTGAACTTCGGGGTCGGCCTGATCACCTCGCGCAGCGTGCGCGCCGAGCGGCTGATCGAAGGCGAGCCGGTGGTGCTGGCGCGCGATGGCCACGTGTTCCGCCAGGTCCTGCGCCGCGAACTGGTCAGCAACGCCGATTTCGAGGCGGCGATGCGCCAGCAGGGCTGCCTGCAACTGGACGAGGTCAAGCTGGCGCTGCTGGAGACCAACGGCCACATCACCATCCTCAGCAGCAAGGGTGGCTGAGCGCGCCACGGCGGCCCCTGTAGGAGCGGCTTCAGCCGCGACCGGGGCGTTCCCGGCAAGGCCCGGTCGCGGCTGAAGCCGCTCCTACAGGACGCCGGGGCGCCCTATCGCGCCTCCGTCGGCCGTTCGAGCTGGTACAGCGCGTCGTCCAGCGCGTCCAACTGGGCGGCGAGCAGCGCGCGTGCGTCCTGCAGGCCGCGGTTGTAGAAGTGCGCGCCGATGCGCTCGGCGACGAAATCGAGCAGGAACCCGGCCTCGAAGCCGCCGATGTCGTGCTGCAGTTCCTCGCGCACGTAGGCTTGCAGCTGTTCGGCGATGCGGGCCTTGTCGTCGCGGCCGAGCACGCTCGACGGCTGCGGCGTGCGCCGTGGCGCGCTCATGCCAGCCAATCGCGCGGCACCAGGTACTCGGCCAGACGCGCTTCGGCGCTGCCCGTCTCGGGCTGGAACCCGTACTCCCAGCGCACCCGCGGCGGCAGGCTCATCAGGATGCTCTCGCTGCGCCCGCCGCTCTGCAGGCCGAACAGGGTGCCGCGGTCGTAGACCAGGTTGAACTCGACATAGCGTCCGCGCCGGTACAGCTGGAACTCGCGTTCGCGCTCGCCCCACGGCAGCGCGCGGCGGCGCTCGACGATCGGCAGATAAGCGTCCAGGAACCCGTCGCCGACCGCGCGCTGGTAGGCGAAGTCGCGCTCGAAATCGGCGTGCAGGTCGTCGAAGAACAGGCCGCCCACCCCGCGCGTCTCGTTGCGGTGCTTGAGGAAGAAGTACTCGTCGCACCAGCGCTTGTGCGCGGCATAGCGGTCTTCGCCGAACGGCGCGCACAGCGCCTGCGCGGTGCGGTGCCAGTGCTGCACGTCCTCGTCGAACGGGTAGTACGGGGTCAGGTCGAAGCCGCCGCCGAACCACCAGGCCACGGTCTGGCCATCGCGCTCGGCGCGGAAGAAGCGCACGTTGGCATGGGTGGTGGGCAGGTAGGGGCTGTGCGGGTGGAACACGAGCGAGACGCCGGTGGCGCGCCACGAGGCCCCGGCCAGTTCCGGACGGTTGGCGCTGGCCGAGGGCGGCAGGCGGGTGCCGGACACGTCGGAGAAGCCGATCCCGGCCTGCTCGAACAGCGCGCCGTCGCGCAGGATGCGGGTACGGCCGCCGCCGCCTTCCGCCCGCTCCCACAGGTCCTCGGCGAAGCGAGCCTGGCCGTCGGCGGCCTCGATGGCGGCGCAGATGCGGTCCTGCAGGCCGGTCAGGTAGTCGCGTACTCGGTCGAACTCGGTCATGGCGTCGATTGGCTACTGGCGGGGGAGGGCGGCCCCCGCATGCGTTGGCGGCAGGGCGGGCGGCGCGGCGCCCATTATTGCGTGCACCGGCGCGGTGCCTGTTAACCCGGCATGGCGCGGGGCTGGGCGGCCGCAGCGTTGGCTGCCTGGTCGCGCTGGAGATGCCTGTGCGGCGCAGGCGGGACGCCGCATGGATCGGCGTGCGGCGCGGGACGCCACTGCGTGGCGTCCGAGATCCAGGCCGAGCGGCGAATCACGCGGCGAGCGAATGCGGCGTCCCGTGCATCGTCCGCCGGTACCGCCGGCCGCGCATTCGGCCTGGGCCCGCCGCCGTCTTGCGGCAGGACGCGCGTGATCGGCGCCGGGCCGCGTCGGCAAGGCGGTGCGGCGGCAACGCGACATGGTCGTGACAGCGCTGGCGCGTCCCTGGCGACTTAGTTGCGGAACTCGGCGCGGACCGCCGGCCGGTACAGCAGGTAGACGATCCAGCCGTGCAACGCGACGAAGACCACGCAGGTCACCGCCGCGGTGAACATGGCGGTGATGCGCCCGGTGCGCAGTTCGGCCTGCAGTTCCGATGCATCGACGCCCTGCGGCAGCCAGGCCTGCAAGGCATCGAATAGTTCCCACAGCAGCGGCAGGCTGACGAAGTTGGCCAGCGCGGTAAGCACCAGGAAGGCGACGAACGCCAGCCGCGCCCATTCGCGCCGGCGCAGCAGCGCCCAGGACGCGGCGCAGAAGCCCAGCGCGAGCACGACCTGCAGCCACGACAGGGCCAGCAGATGGGCGTGGAACCATTGCAGCAGCGGCGGCAGCCGCAGTTCGATCGCGCCCAGGAAGCCGGCGATCGCACCGGCCGGCAGCGCCGTCACCAGCAGCGCCTGCGCCACCGCGTAGAGCACCCATAGCAGGCCCAGCAGCAGCGACAGCTGCGCCATCGAATCGATCATCGGGTTGCGCGCTACGGGCAGGGGCGGGGGCGGCATCGGCGGTCCTTCGGTGGGGGGGCGGCAGCGGCGGCGCGCCGCGTGCGGCAAGGATAGAGGGCGCTTGCGGTCGGGGCATCGCTGCCTGGCCGCGACCGCCGCTGGCGCGCCCATCGCGGCGGTCGCCGGTCGCCGCCAGCCGCCGCGGCGGCTGGCGAGGCTTACTTCACCTGCTCCTCGAACAGCTTCAGGATCCGCTTGTACTCGTCCAGCCACGAGTCGGCGCGGGTGAAGCCGTGCCGCTCCAGCGGGTACGGGGCGATCTCCCAGTTGTCCTTGTGCAGCTCGATCAGCTTCTGGGTCATGCTGACCGAATCGCGGAAGAACACGTTGTCGTCGACCATGCCGTGGGCGATCAGCAGGTGGTCGCGCAGGCCGGCGGCGTACTCGATCGGCGAGGAGGCGCGGTAGGCCTCCGGGTCCAGCTCCGGGGTGTTGAGGATGTTGGCGGTGTACTCGTGGTTGTACTGGCTCCAGTCGCCGACCGGGCGCAGCGCGGCGCCGGCCTTGAACGTGCCCGGGCTGCGGAACAGCGCCATGTAGGTCATGAAGCCGCCGTAGGAGCCGCCGTAGATGCCGGCGCGGTCGCGGTCGCCCTGCTTGTCGGCCACCAGCCAGTCCAGGCCGTCCAGGTAGTCCTCCAGTTCCGGATGGCCCATGTTGCGGTAGATCGCGGTGCGCCAGTCGCGGCCGTAGCCGGCGCTGGCGCGGTAGTCCAGGTCCAGCACGATGTAGCCCTTCTGCACCAGCAGGTTGTGGAACATCTGCTCGCGGAAGTACGGCGTGTAGCGCGCCGACACGTTCTGCAGGTAGCCGGCGCCGTGCACGAACATCACGATCGGGTAGCGCTTGCCGGGCTCGGGATGCCGCGGGCCGTAGTACTTGCCCCAGACCACGCCGGCGCCGTGCTTGGACGGCACCTGCACGTACTGCGGCTGGATCCAGGGGCGCGCCTTGAACGCGGCGCTGCGGGTATCGGTGAGCACGCGCGCCTCGCCGCCGGCGACCGGTACCAGCGCCAGCTGCGGCGGCAGGTAGCTGCCGGAGTAGCGCACCAGCAGTTGCTTGCCGTCCGGCGACAGCGCGAAGTCCTCCACGCCGTCGAGCGCGGTCAACTCGGCGACGCGGTCGTCGCGCAGATCGAGCTTGCACACCTCGTAATCGCCCGGCCACTTGCGGTTGCACAGGAACAGGAAGCCCTGGCCGTCGGCGCTGACCAGCGGCGCGGACACCTCCCACTTGCCGGAGGTGCGCTGCCGCGGCGCCTCGTTGCCGCGCTGGGTGTACAGATGCGAATAGCCGGACTGTTCGGACAGCAGCCACAGCGTCTGGTTGTCCGGCAGCCAGCCGAAGTCGTTGAAGCTCCAGCCGATCCAGGCCGCGTCGGTGAGGCGGTGGCGGTTGCGCAGAGTGGCCTTGTCCAGGTCGACGCTGGCGATCCAGCGGTCCTTGTTGTCGACCGCGCGCAGCAGCACAGCCACATTGCGGCCGTCCTCGCTCCAGTGGATGGCCGGACCGGTGCCGTCGCCGTCGGTCTCCACGCGCACCGCGCGCGGGCCCTTCAGCGGCTCCTGCTTGGCGGCCTTGCGCAGCGCCGCCAGTGGGTCGGCATCGATGCCCGGCAGCGCGGCCACGTCGAGCTTGCGCGCGCTGCCGACGGCCACGTCGACCAGCCACAGGGTCTGCGCCAGCGGCGGGTTGCGGCCGACGCGGGTGCGGGTTTCCTGGAATTCCTCGTAGCCCGATTCGGTCACGTACTTGGGCATCTTGCCGTCGCGCCCTTCGTCGGCGCCCTTGGCGTGGGTCACCACCAGCAGGTGGCGGCCGTCCGGGGACAGCGCGCTGTCGTCGATCGCCACGTCCTCGCCCAGGTACACCGGCGCCGGCGCGCGGCTGCCGTCGGCGCGGCGCCAGGCCTGTTCCTGCTGCCGCGCCAGGTCGCGCTGCGCGCGGTCGCGGGCCAGGGTCTCCAGGGTGCGCAGCTGTTGCTCGCGCAGTGCGTCGGGCTTGGGCGTGGCGTCGGGATCGCGCTCGGCCTTGAGCACGGCGGCCTGCTGGGTGCCGCCGCCGGCGCTCCAGCGGTACCAGTCGTTGCCCACGCGCCACAGCGCGCCGCCGTCGGTGGTGAACTGCGGGCGCGCGGCGGCCTCGTTGCTGCGGGTCAACTGGGTCAGCGCGCCGCTGCGCAGGTCGCGCAGGAACACGTCGCCGTTGCGCACGAACAGCATGCGCTGGCGGCGGGCGTCGTAGACCGGATTGGCCGCGTCCAGGCTGCTGCGCTGGGTATCTTCCACGCGCTGCGCGGCGCCGCCGTCGAGGCCCTGGCGGTAGGTGTCGCGCACGGGGCTGCCGGCACGCTTGAGCTGGTACTGCACCTGCTTGCCGTCCCAGGCCCACCACGCCTCCTCCACCGGCGGCCCGATCCAGTCCGGATCGGCCATCGCCTGCTCGATGGTCAACGGGGCGGCATCCTGGGCCGCGGCCAGCGGCGGCTGGCAGGACAGGGACAGCAACACAACAGCGCTCAGGGCGAAGCGACGCATCTGGAATTCCGGGCGAACGGCAAACCGCAAGCGTAGCAGCCGGCCGAACGCGGGCGACTGCGCCATCGGTCATGGGCGACCAAGAGCATCCGCATTGGTGGCGCTTGCTGGAGATGTTGTCAAAACATGTGGCGATTAGAGTAAGTAGCGCACATGGAGCCGAGGCAGAGAATCGAAGCCGATGGTCGATCCTTGGGCGACCTATACTCGTGGTCAAGAGCGCTAAATCGGTTGGCGCCTCTCACGCCTGCCAATCGTGCCTGACCCCAAGATACTTGTTCGACAAAGCCTTCGATGCCGATGTGGAATCGAACCCGGTTGATAAACGTGGGCCGATTAATTGGCGGAAGGAGAAGGTAGTCCGCTGTTTGGGTACGACTTGCTGCGATCGCAGAATATCCTTGACAGTCTTCGGTGCGTTCCATCACAGTTCCAATCGGGGATCCAATCTGCGGCAGACGTGCAGCATTTGGCATGCGCCATGCGCCGACGATTTGTGCTGTGCCCCCTTTGCACTATGTTGAAACTAGGGGGAAACATGGATTGTCGCTTCGTTCGGCACCGGCTTGCCCGGTCACATAAGTTGTGCAATCCGTTGCGATTGCCACCTCGGCAGTCGACGACACAGGAATTTCGCGCTTTGAAGAGGATCGGCCCGGGTGGCATAGCATCGCTCGCGACCTTGATGACGGCGTTGGTTAACAAGCGAAAGATCAATCTGCTGAGTCAGGGCTGCGCCATTTCTAATGGTTTTCTTTCTTGCGGATATGCATTGTAGGTTCCGTTGGGTATGTTGCACCGCAATGTTTCTAGGAGAAGCGATGTCGTTCTGCTTTTGCGAGAGAAGTCGCCTCTATGTCGTGCATGTGTAGGTTCCAATCGCAAGGACGAGTGATGCCAAAGTTAAAGGGGATTTGTGCGGCGATGCGCTATGTGGCTGTGGCCGCCTTTTCATTGTTCGTTGTTTTCGGTGCTTCGGCGCAGACGATCCGGTACATTCACACGGATGGGCTAGGCTCTGTCGTGCTGGAGACGGATAAGAACCGCAATGCACTAGAGCGAAGCGAATATGAGCCTTATGGAAGCCTGTTGAGTAGTTCGATCAAGGATGGTCCTGGTTACACAGGACATGTTAAGGATGTCTCGACCGGGCTGAATTATATGCAGCAAAGATACTACGATTCATCGATTGGAAGCTTCCTTAGTGCTGATCCGATCTCTGTGAATGGTTATAGCGGGTCAAATTTCAATAGATATGCATATGCTAATAATAGCCCCTATCGCTTCGTGGATTTGGATGGTCGGATATCAACAGAGTGTGGATTGTGTGCAAGGTATATTCCGCCCGAAGAGAGATTTGGCGTAAGTAAAATAGCGGGTGCTGGAAAACAAAATACGGATAAGCCAGTTACACTTATGGCGGAAATCGTAGTGAGGCCCTATCAAGAGGCTGATGGAAGTGGCGGTATGGAGCGTAGATTTGGTTTGACTAGCCCTTCTTTAAGTGATGGATGGATTGTTCAGAAAATTAGAGCCGATTTGATAGGGCGTGACAATGGAATCGTAGTTAAAAATCAGTACCAGCAATATTGGGAGGCCTTTCGCATATATAAGGGTCAGCAGCACTCTGTGGAAAATGATAAATTTTATGTTCCATCTCCGCTAGGGGTGTCCCCACAAGGAAGTATTACCCTAAAAGCTACTGCGCGTTACTATGAGGGCCTGATTTTGCCAGGCAGCTTTACAAGGGGTGGCGCCCGCGAGGCTGGAAAGCTATACTCGACCTACAATGACCCAAATCTCGATGCGTCCAACGCATCAAATGTAGTTGAGTACAACTTCAGGTTGGATTGGCCATGATTAAAAATATTTTCCATTTTTTTTGTTTTGTATTTTTAATTTTTACACTCAAAACAGAGGCGCGAAATCGGAGTGAGTTTTCTTCACTTCTCGTTTCTTCCGTCGATTTTTGTAGCCACGAAGATTTGCCTGAAAGTTCATGCTATGAGCGGTTGGATGACTATTTTTACCAGATATACGACATGAGTAATGTTGAGCTGAGTGCGAAGATCGATGACGCCTCAATCATGGCGGTTTGTTCTTTGCTGGGTCATGAGAACTACATGGTCAGATATCGCGCTGCTCGCATCTTGGGGGCGATGGGGAAAGCCGCAACGATTGCACTTCCCAGGTTGCGTGCTGCTGAGGCGGATTCAAAGCCGAAGTTTGGTGGTGGCGCCCTCTTTCAGGGACAAGAGGCGGAAAAGGCCATCGGGTTGGCTATCGAGAGAATTGAAGGGGAGCGCTAGGGAACTGCCTTCCGAGGTGGTTACAGCCATCCATTTCGGCTTGCATGTATCCGTCTCAATATAGTGGGCGACGCTGCCGAACCCGCCAGCGACGTGTGCGGATATGTAAGCGTATGATGACTTGCGCAGATGAGACCAGCTCGCGTGGGCTGCGTGTGTTTTCTTGCCGCTAGACTGGCTTCCGAGCCAGCGCATCGGCATTCGCAGCAGATTGGCCCCTTCAGCCAAGGCGCCACGATCAGCGCATAGCAGCACCAATCGGCAAGATGCTGCGACAAACCGTCACATGCCATTTCGCCGCGTCGCAACAACAATAGGCACCGTTCCCGCTGCCTCAGGCGCACCTCATGGACGCCCTGCTGCTCTCGCGCATCCAGTTCGGATTCGTCATCAGCTTCCACGTGTTGTTTCCGGCCTTCACCATCGGCCTGTCGAGCTGGCTGGCGTTCCTGGAGTGGCGCTGGCTGAGCACCCGCGACACCTTGTGGCGCGACCTGTATTTCTTCTGGCTGAAGATCTTCGCCGTGTCCTTCGGCATGGGCGTGGTCAGCGGCATCGTGATGAGCTTCCAGTTCGGCACCAACTGGTCGGTGCTCAGCGAGCGCGCCGGCAACATCCTCGGGCCGCTGCTCAGCTACGAGGTGCTGACCGCGTTCTTCCTGGAAGCCTCGTTCCTGGGGGTGATGCTGTTCGGGTGGCGCAAGGTGCCGGAGAAACTGCATTTCCTCTCCACCTGCCTGGTCGCGATCGGCACGCTGATCTCCACGTTCTGGATCCTGTCGGCCAACAGCTGGCTGCACACGCCGGCCGGCTACGCGATCGTCGATGGCGTGTTCCAGCCGGCGCACTGGCGCGAGGTGATCTTCAATCCCTCCTTCCCGTACCGGCTGGCGCACATGGTGCTGGCCGCGTTCATCACCACCTGCTTCGTGATCGGCGGGGTCAGCGGCTGGTATCTGCGCCGTGGCGTGCACGTGGAACTGGCCGGGCGGATGCTGAAGCTGGCGGTGGCGTTCGCCGCCATCGCCGTGCCGCTGCAGATCGCCGCCGGCGACGCGCATGGCTTGAACACGCTGGAGCACCAGCCGATCAAGGTGGCGGCGATGGA
The DNA here is from genome assembly GCF_041242975.1 of Xanthomonas sp. DAR 35659. Lineage (NCBI taxonomy): Bacteria > Pseudomonadati > Pseudomonadota > Gammaproteobacteria > Lysobacterales > Lysobacteraceae > Xanthomonas > Xanthomonas medicagonis. Next base: position 5,202,046 of record NZ_CP162488.1, on the reverse strand, counting down.
GGCGCACTGGCATGACGAAGCCCCCGGCGCCGGCGTGCCGCTGGTGCTGTTCGCGGTGCCCAACGAGCAGGCCGAGCGCAACGACTACGAGGTCAAGATCCCGCGCGTGGGCAGCCTGATCCTGACGCATACCCTGGACGGCGAGATCGCGCCGCTGACCTCGGTGCCGGCCGACGAGCGGCCGCCGGTGAAGCCGGTGTTCTACGCGTTCCGGATCATGGTCGGATTGGGCATGGCGATGCTGCTGCTGGCATTCGTCTCGCTGTGGTTCTGGTGGCGCGGCACGCTGCTGCGGCGCCGCTGGCTGCACCTGGCCTGGAACGCGATGCTGCCGGCCGGGTTCGTGGCGCTGCTGGCCGGTTGGTTCGTCACCGAGATCGGGCGCCAGCCGTACGTGATCTATGGTCTGCTGCGCACCGACGACGCGGCCAGTGCGGTCAGCCCGGCGATGGTGTGGGTGTCGCTGAGCGTGTACGTGCTCGCCTATGCCTTCGTGTTCGGCTTCGGCGGCTGGTACATCCTCAAGATGCTGCGCAAGGGGCCGCTGCCGCACGAGCCGGAGCCGCAACTGCACGATGGCGAGAAGACCCCGGCGCGGCCGATCTCGGCGGCCGACGACGACCTCGAGGAGACGCGCTGATGGACATGGCGACCGTATTGCCGGTGATCTGGTTCGGGGTGATCGGCTTTGGCGTGCTGATGTACGTGCTGCTGGACGGCTTCGTGCTCGGCCTGGGCATCCTGGCCCCGTTCGCCGAGGACGAGGCGCAACTGGACCTGATGATGAACACCGCCGCGCCGATCTGGGACGGCAACGAGACCTGGCTGGTGCTCGGCGGTGCCGGCCTGCTGGCGGCGTTTCCCAAGGCCTATGCGCTGATCCTGTCGGCGCTGTATCTGCCGGTGCTGCTGATGCTGATCGCGTTGGTGTTCCGCGGCGTGGCGTTCGAGTTCCGCTTCAAGGCGCACAGCTCCAAGTATCTGTGGGGCTGGGCGTTCGCGGCCGGCTCGCTGTGCGCGGCGTTCTGGCAGGGCGTGATCCTCGGCGCGCTGGTCGAAGGCATGCCGCTGCAGGACGGCAAGTACCTGGGCGGCGTGCTCGGCTGGTTCAGCCCGTTCTCGATGCTGACCGGCGCGGCGGTGGTGTTCGGCTACGCCCTGCTTGGCGGCAGTTGGCTGATCCTGAAGACCGAGGGCGCGATGCAGCGCGTCGCGCGTTCGCTGACCCGGCCGCTGGTGCTGGTGGTGGTGGTGTTCATGGGCCTGGTCAGCGCCTGGCTGCCGTTCCTGGACTCGCGGATCATGGCGCGCTGGTTCCACGACGGGAACTTCTGGTGGCTGTCGCCGGTGCCGCTGCTGGTGCTGCTCAACGCGTTCGCGCTGTGGCGCGCGACGATGGCGCAGGGCCGCGACGCGCGCCCGTTCGTGCTGACCCTGTGCTTCTTCGTGCTCGGCTTCTTCGGCCTGGTGCTGGGCATCTGGCCGAACATCGTGCCGCCCGGACTGAGCATCTGGGACGCGGCCTCGCCGCCGTCCTCGCAGGGCTTCGTGCTGGCCGGGCTGGCGGTGCTGCTGCCGGTGATCCTGGGCTATACCGCGTGGTCGTACCGGGTGTTCCGCGGCAAGATCACCGCCGACAGCGGCTACCACCACTGACCCCGCGCGGCGCCCGGCCGCGGCGCCGCGCGCGCCGCCGCCGGCGCGGGCGGCTTGCCAGCGGCGGTGGCGGCGGCCAAGCTAGGCGCTCCCGCCGTTCGCCGCGGGCCAGCCGCCCGCCGAGCCGTCGCCACGCATGTCCGCCGTTCCCGATTCCGTTTCCGACCCTGTTTCCGCACCGCGCCTGCATCCGCTCGCGGTCGGCGCGCCGCAGCGCGCGCTGGCCTTCGCCGGCGACCGGCACATCGATCTGGCCACGTTTCTCGGCCACGTGCGCGGCCTGGCCGCGGCGCTGCCGGCGGGCCGCTATGCGCTGAACCTGTGCGAGGACCGCTACCGCTTCATGGTCGCGTTCTGCGCGGTGGCCTTGCGCGGACAGACCTCGCTGCTGCCGTCCTCGCGCGCGCCGGCGGTGGTCGCCGAGGTGCAGCGCAGCCATGCCGACAGCTACTGCCTGGGCGACCAGGCGCTGGCCGAGCCGCCGCCGCATTACTGGCGGTTGCCCGAGCCGCTGCCGAGCCTGGATGGCGACATGCCGCAGCTGGCGGCCGATGCGCTGGTCGCGATCGGCTTCACCTCCGGCAGCACCGGCGCGCCCAAGCCCAATCCCAAGACCTGGGGCAGCTTCCTGACCAGCACCCGCCAGGACCTGCTGGCGCTGGCCGGGCTGTGGCCGGCCGAGGCCGTGCCGCAGGTGGTGGCGACGGTGCCGCCACAGCACATGTACGGCATGGAGCTGTCGGTGCTGCTGCCGCTGGTCACGCCGCTGGCGGTGCATGCCGGGCGGCCGTTCTTCCCGGAGGACGTGGCGCGCGCGCTGGCGCAGGTGCCGGCGCCGCGACTGCTGGTGACCACGCCGGTACACCTGCGCGCGCTGGTCGAATCCGGCGTCGCCCTGCCGCCGCTGGCCGGGATCGTCTCGGCCACCGCGCCGCTGGCGCAGGAGCTGGCCGCGGCGGCCGAGGAGCGCTTCGGCGGGCAGGTGCGCGAGATGTTCGGCTCCACCGAAACCTGCGTATTCGCCAGCCGTCGCACCGCCTGCGAGCTGCCGTGGACGCCGTTGCCCGGCGTGCGCGTGGCGCCGCAGCCGGACGGCACCCTGGTGCATGCGCCGCACCTGGCGCAGCCGGTGCTGCTGGCCGACCTGATGGAAGTGGACGCCGACGGCCGCTTCCAGGTACGCGGGCGCCAGGCCGATCTGCTGGAAATCGCCGGCAAGCGCGCTTCGCTGGCCGACCTGACCCGGCGCCTGCTGGCGCTGCCGGGCGTGGTCGATGGCGCGATCCTGCAACTGGACCCGGAGCCGGGCCAGGCGGTGGGTCGCATCGCCGCGGTGGTGGTGGCGCCGGGCCTGGACGATGCCGCGATCCTGGCCGCGCTGCGCCGCGAACTGGATCCGGTGTTCCTGCCGCGCCGGCTGCGCAAGCTCGACGCGCTGCCGCGCAACGAGACCGGCAAGCTGCCGCGCGATCGGTTGCTGGCGTTGTTGGCGGGCCCTTGAGCCTGCGTGTTCCGGCGTCGTGCAAGTCCGGAAGCGAAGGTGGGCCCTACTCCGACAAGCGTCTCGACACTTCCGCCACGAGGCGCTCCACGTCCACCGGCACGCGCGTATCCACCGCGACGACCGACCCGAGCCCCACGGGACCGTCGTATTCGGCAAGCATGTCCGGCGGCAGTTCTTTCAAGGGATGCGCGGGGTGATGTGCGCTTACCGCTGCGCGATCCCGAAAACGTCGGGTGGTTTCCTCGCGACCGCAGTCGCAGTGGACCTCGACGATGACCGCCTCCAAGCCGGCCAGTTTGTCGCGTTCGTAGGCGCTGCGCGGCCGGAAATTGGCCTCCAGCACCGCGTGCGGCGTATGCCGCGCCAGCGACCAGAGGACTTCCATCGCCGCGCCGCCAATGCGGCGCGAGGCGTCCAGATCGCCGCAGCGATCGCCGAGGCGGTCGGTGAGCGTTTCCTTGATGACATCCTTGCAGAACAGCGGAAAGCCGAGCCGTTTGGCGAGCGGTATCGCCAACGTGGTCTTCCCCACGCCAGGCGCGCCGGAAACGATCACGATCTTGCGGCGAATGTCGGACATGGACGGTTGGCGCATGGACTCGGCGCGGATCCCGCGGCGGCCGCGCCGCTACTTGGGATCCGGGTGCGCGCAGAGGTAATCGGCGAAGCGCGAGGTCAGCTGCGCCTTGCGCATGGCCTCCAGCGTCGCGGTGGCCGGGCAGGTCACGCCGTTCTCGTTCGCGCAGCGCGTGTCGGCGCTGTTGGCCGCGTCCAGGCGCGCGCGTTGCTGCGTCGATAGCGCCTCCTCGAAGCGCTCCTGCGCATAGTCGAGGTCGGCGGGCGAGATCGCGCGGACGCCGCGTGCCGGGCACAATGCATCGGTGCGCTGGGCCAGGTCCTCGAACGCCTCGCCGATCATCCGTTGCGGCTGGGCCGACGCCGACGCGGCCAGCAGGAACGCCAGGAACAGCATGGGTGTCTCCACGAGCGCGGTGGTGGGCGCACGCTAGCACGGACGCGGGCGGCGATTGTGTCGCGTCGATGGCGCGGCGGGTGGCGGCCCGCCACCGCGCTAGCGCCGGTTCAGCCGTGCACGCCGTCGATCTCCACCGCCAGTTCGTCGCGGCAGATCACCGCGTGCAGCAGCAGGCGCGGCACGCGGTCGCCGAAGCGGGCATCGAGCGCGGCGGCGACCAGCGGCAGGTCGGCCGCCTCGCGCACGTAGACCTTCAGCCGGGTGCCGTCGCCGAACTGCGTCGGCAGGTCCGGCGCATGCGCGCGGGCGGCGGCCAGCAGCGCGTCGAAGTTGGCGAAGGTTTCCTCCAGTTGCGCCAGCAACTGGCCGCTGTGCATGGAGGCGTGGCCGACCACGCTGGCGGTGCCGGACAGCAGCAGCGGCATGTCGCTGCCGGCCGGCGGCAGCATGGCGCGGGCGAAGCTCGGCGACTGCGGGCCGTACTGGCGCGGGTAGCGGTAGGCGCTGACCTGGCGCGGGTTCTCCAGCGGGGTGCCGGCCTGCGCGGCGGCCAGCCAGTAGATCTGGATCACCCGCGCGTCGTCGCAGCGGCCCACCGCGGTGGCGGCCGGGAGCTGGCTGGTGTCGAAATCGCCCAGCCCGCGCGCGCGGCCGACGCAGAACTGGCGGTAGCGTTCGCGGTCGCCGCTGCCCAGGGTGATCGCGTCCAGGTAGTTCCAGATGCGCAGCAGGCGCGGCGTGGCGCTGCCGGCGACGAAGGCGGTGATCTGCGCATAGGCCAGCGCCGAGGCTTCCTCGATGTCCAGCGCCTGTTCGTCGATCTCGATCACGCCGAACTGCAGGCGGCCGTCGCTGGCCCAGGCGATGTCGCCGTCGCGGCCGCTGCGCACCGCCGCGTCGGTGCGCCAGATCTCGAGCACGCGCGGGCCGTGCGGTTGCAGCGGCACGCGCAGGTAGCGCGGATCGTCGTGGCGCGGCGCGTCGTTGCCGAACCCGAACACCGCCAGCACCCGCTCGTCGCGCAGTAGGTCGCCCGGATCGGTCTCGGCGACGTAGTCCACCTGCAGCTGCGGATGCCGCTGGTCGTGGGACGGGAACTGCGGGTGCGGCCGGCTCATCGTGTGTCTCCATGCAAGGTGTCGCCCTGGAACTGTTCGCGGGCCTGGCGGCGGCGGTGGCGCCAGGCGGCCCATGCGCGCGGCAGCATCGCCACCGCGGAGATGGCGTAGATGGCGCGGAACACGCGCAGCCGGCGCAGCACCGCGCGGTTGTCGAACACGTCGCCGGCCAGCATCGCCACCACCGCCGCTTCCACCTGCAGCACGTTGCGCGGGTTGGCGAACAGTTCGCGCATGGTCGGCGAGGTGAAGCGGTAGATGAACCACTTGAACTCGTCCAGGCCGCGCCGCAGGTGCTTCTCCAGGCCGCGCTGCAGCCGCGCCTCGCGCGCCGGATCGCGCAGCGCCGCGTCCACCATCGCCGCGCCGCGCTCGGCGCTGTGCATGGCCAGGTACACGCCGGAGGAGAACATCGGGTCGACGAAGGCGTAGGCGTCGCCGAGCATCAGCCAGCGCGGCCCGCTCATGCGCGTGCATTCGTAGGCGTAGTTGCCGGTGGCGTGCACCGGCGCCACGCGCTGCGCGCCGGCCATGCGCGCGGTCACGTCCGGGTTCAGCGCCAGGGTGCGCATCAGGAACGTTTCGCTGTCGCAGCCCTGGCGGGTCTTCATGTACTCCGGGTAGCACACCGCGCCGACGCTCATCACGTCGTCGGGCAACGGGATCAGCCACATCCAGCCGTGCGGGTGGCGATAGATGCTGATGTTGCCGGCATCCTCGCCCGGGCGCCGGGTCACCCCGCGGAAATGGCTGAACAGCGCCGCCGACTGGTGCCGCGCGTTGGCGCGCTTGAGCTTGAGCTTGTTGCCGAGGAAGGTGTCGCGGCCGCTGGCGTCGATCAGGTAGCGCGGGCGGAACGTGCGCACGCCGTCGGCGCCGCGCGCCTGCACCAGCGGGCGTTCCCCGTCCAGTTGCACCGCCTCGACCTTGACGCCTTCGTGCAGCTCGGCGCCGGCGGCGCGGGCGTGGGCGAACAGCACCCGGTCGAACTCGGCGCGCGGCACCTGGAAGGCGAAGTCCGATTGCGCGTCCAGCGCCTCGGCGAAGCGGAAGGTGTTGTAGCCGCCGGCATCGTTGGGGAAGTCGGCGCCGAGCTTGAGCACGCCGATCGCGCGCACCTGCTCGAGCACGCCCAGCCGCTGCAGGATCGGCATGTTCATCGGCAGCAGCGATTCGCCGATGTGGAAGCGCGGGTGGTGGTCCTTCTCCAGCAGGGTCACCTTCCAGCCCTTCTGCGCCAGCAGCGTGGCCGCGGCGCAACCGGCGGGACCGCCGCCGATCACCAGCACGTCGGGCGTTTCCGCCGCGGGCGTCGGCGGCATGCCGGGCGAGGGCGCATGGGCCGTGGCGGTGGCATTCATCCTGGAAAAACCTTCGGTGGGCGTGTAAGACGGTTGCCATGATAGCTTGCCGGCCCGGGCCGGACAGTTGCGCCGCTGCCCGCGATGCACCATCGTGTCGCACCTGTCCTCACCGCCTGGAAGCCCCTGGATGTCTTCGCAAACCGCCGCCGAACGTGAACTGGCCGAGCTGCTGGTCGAGAGCCTGAACCTGGAAGACGTGCAGCCCGGCGACATCGATCCGGAGGCGCCGCTGTTCAACACCGGGCTGGGACTGGACTCGATCGACGCGCTGGAGCTGGCGCTGGCGATCAGCAAGCGCTACGGCTTCCAGCTGCGCTCGGACAACGACGAGAACCGCCGCATCTTCGCCTCGCTGCGCGCGCTGTCGGCGCATGTCGAAGCCAACAAGACCAGCTGACCCGGCCGCCGCGGCGCCGTGGGCGCTGGCGCTGAGCGTGCTGCTGGCGCTGGCGTATTCGCCGCTGGCGCACTGGGCCAATGCCGCGCACCGTTCCGATCTGGCCGTCCTGGCCGGCGCGGCGCTGGTGCTGATGCTGCTGGTGGAGCCGATGGCGCGGCGGCGGCCGTGGGCCTGGGCGCTGGCGTTGCTGGCGCTGGCGGCGCTGCTGCCGCTGTGGGGCTCGCCGCACGCGCTGCTGCTGCTGGCCGCGCCGCCGGTGCTGTTCACCGCCTGGGTGGCCTGGTTCTTCGGCCGCAGCCTGCAGCGCGGGCGCACGCCGCTGATCTCGCGCATCGTCGAGGCGCTGTACCGCCAGGCCGGCCTGGCGCTGACCCCGGCGCAACTGCGCTACACGCGCCGGCTGACCCTGGCCTGGGCGCTGTTGCTGGCGGCGCTGACCGTGCTGAACCTGGTGCTGGCGCTGTGTGCCGTGCCCAGCGGGGTGCTGGCGCAGCTGGGGCAGGCCTCGCCGCTGCCGATCGGCGACGCGCGCGCCTCGCTGATGGCCAATGTCCTGGGCTACGGGGTCATCGGCGGCTTCTTCGTCGGCGAGTACATCCTGCGCGGGCGCTGGTTTCCGCAGCGTCCCTACCGTAATCTGCCGGACTTCCTGCATCAGTTGGCGCGGCTGGGGCCGGTTTTTTGGCGCGACCTGTTGCGCTGACGCGCGCATCGCGGGGGCAGAGGGTTGTGCAGATCATCAAGGAAAAAATGAAGATGCCGCAGGCAGGGATGCCGTCGCGCATGGCCTGGGCCGTGTGGAACGCCGTGCAATTGCTGTTCACCCTGGCCTTCACCGCGGTGGGCATCGTCGTGGCGCTGGGGCTGCTGTTGCTGTCCGGGCCGCGCCTGCCGCTGCGCATGGGCGCGCGGGTGTGGGCGCCGGTGCTGTTCTTCGGCGCCGGCGCGCGCCTGGTGGTGGAAGGCCGGGAGCGGGTCGACTGGTCGCGCAACCACCTGTTCGTCAGCAACCACCAGTCGATCATCGACATCTGCGCCCTGTTCGCGGCGCTGCCGGTGCCGCTGCGCTTCCTGCTCAAGGACGAAATGCTGCGGGTGCCGTTCGTGAACTGGTACGCGCGCGCCACCGGCATGCTGTTCCTGGACCGCGACAGCCGCCGCGCCGGGGCCATGGTGCGGCGCCAGGCCGCGGCGCTGCTGCGCCAGGGCCAGGACCTGTGCCTGTTCCCGGAGGGCACCCGCAGCCGTAGCGGCGAACTGGCCGAATTCAAGGCCGGGCTACTGCAGGCCGCTATCGATGCCGGCGTGAACGTGGTGCCGGTGGCGTTGGACGGGGCGGGCAAGGTGCTGCCGTCGACCAGCCTGTTCCGGGTCCGGCCCGGGGTGATCCGGGTCCGCATCGGCGCGCCGATCGAAGTGAACGGCCCCGATGGCCCGCTGGACCGGCAACAGCTGACCCAGCGGGCGCATCACGCCGTCCGTGCCATGCTCGAACCCAGGATCTGAGTCGTACCCCTATGGATTTCGTCGTACCGCATGATCATCCCAGCCTGCCAGGGCACTTCCCGGGTCGCCCGGTGGTGCCCGGCGTGGTGGTGCTGGACCACGTTCTGCAGGTCGTGGAGGCCGCGCATGGCGCGCGGGGGCCGCTGCGCCTGCCGCAGGTGAAGTTCCTGCAGCCGCTGCGGCCCGGCCAGCCGGCGCGGGTGGAACTGGACGGGGCGGCGCCGCGCTGGCGCTTCCGCGTGCGCCGCGGCGAGGAGCTGCTGGTGAGCGGCGAACTGGTCGCCGAGGCGGCGCCATGAGCGCCAGCTGGAAGCAGCGCCCGGAAGGCGGCGGCCGCTTCGCGCTATGGCTGATCCGCAGCATCGCCTGCCACGGCGGCCGCACCGTCGGGCGCCTGCTGCTGTATCCGATCACCCTGTATTTCCTGCTGGTGCGCGGCCCGGAACGGCGCGACTCGCGCGACTACCTGGGCCGCGTGTTCGGCCGTCCGGCCACGCTGCTGGACGTGGCCCGGCACATCCACACCTTCGCCTCGACCATCCTCGACCGGGTGTTCATGCTGTGCGGGCAGATGCACCGCTTCCAGGTCGACATCCAGGGCCTGGAGCAGCTGCACGCGCAGATGGACCGCGGCCGCGGCGTGCTGATCTTCGGCTCGCACCTGGGCAGCTTCGACGCGTTGCGGGTGCTGGCCACCGAACGCCCGGACGTGCAGGTCAAGGTGGTGCTGGACAAGGCGCACAACCCGGCGATGACCGAACTGCTGGGCGCGCTGAACCCGCAGCTGGCGGCCAACATCATCGACGCCGGCATGGACAGCACCTCCATCGTCATGGCGATCAAGCACGCCACCGACGAAGGCGCGCTGGTCGCGTTGCTGGTGGACCGGCCGCGCCCGGAGGATCCGGCGCTGCCGGCCGCGTTCATCGGCCAGGGCGCGCTGTTCCCGACTTCGCCGTGGCTGATCGCCGCGGCGCTGAAGGTGCCGGTGGTGCTGGCGTTCGGCCTGTACCGCGGCGGCAACCGCTACCAGCTGGTGTTCGAGACCTTCAGCGAAGGCCTGGACCTGCCGCGCCGGCAGCGCGCGCCGGTGCTGGCGGCGCTCATCCGCGATTACGCCGCCAGGCTGGAACATTACACGCGCTCCGCGCCGTACAACTGGTTCAACTTCTACGATTTCTGGAACAACCGCCATGCCGATGCGCCGCACCTTGCCGTGGATGCTGATACTGCTGTGCAGCGCCGCACCGCTGTGCGCCGCGTCGCCTGAGCCGCTGGACGCCGGCTGGATCCTGCAGAAGCTGGCGCGGCCGGCGCCGGTCAGCACCGACTTCGTCGAACTGCGCGGTTCGGCGCTGCTGAAGGCGCCGTTGCGCGTGCAAGGCCAGTACCGCCGCCCGGACAACGCCACCCTGGTACGCGAGGTGACCGCGCCGTACCGCGAAACCACCACCTTGCGCGGCGGCGAGGCGACCCTGGAGCGTGCCGGCAAGGCGCCGCGGCGCTTCTCGCTGGCGCGGGTGCCGGAACTGGCCGGCCTGCAGAACGGTTTCGGCGCCTTGCTGTCCGGCGATCAGGCGCAGCTGCAACAGCACTACGCGCTCAGCAGCAGCGGCACCCGCGAGCGCTGGCAGCTGCAGCTGCAGCCCAAGGACGCGGCGCTGGCCGCGCAGGTGCGCAGCCTGCGCCTGTACGGCCGCGGCGCCGAATTGCGCTGCATCGAGACCACCCCGGCCAAGGGCGACGTGCAGCGCACCCTGCTGGCCGGCGCCGCGCGCGACGCGGCCGGCCTGACCGAGAGCGACGCGCTGACCGCGCTGTGCCACGGCGACGCGCACTGATGGCGGTCCCTAGTCGTTGCAGGCGGGCCGTGCCGCGCACGGTCCCGGATCTGAACGCGTTGGCGTTTGCGTGGTCGCCGCGATGAAACGCCAATTGAGTTCCAAGGCGCGGATCACGCTGGCGCTGCTGTGGCTGGCGCTGCTGACCGTGGCCGCCATGTGGCTGGGCAATGTGCTGCAGGTGTCGGGCGACTTGCGCAAGTTCATGCCGGAAGCCCGCACCCCCGCGCAGAAACTCCTGCTCGACGAACTCGGCGAGGGCCCGGGCTCGCGGCTGCTGCTGATGTCGCTGTCCGGCGCCGATGCGCCGACCCTGGCGCGGCAATCGCAGGCGCTGCGCGCGGAACTGGCGGCGCAGCACGACACCTTCGAGCTGGTCGCCAACGGCGCCGATGCCGGGCTGGACGCGATTCCCGAGCGCCTGCTGGCCTACCGCTACCTGCTCAGCGACAGCTTCGATGCGCATCCGCTGGACACCGCGACCCTGTCCGACGCGCTGCAGGCACGGCTGCAGGACCTGGGCTCGCCGGCGGCGGCGATGGTCGAGCCGCTGCTGCCGCGCGACCCGACCATGGAGGTGCTGCACCTGGCCGAAAGCCTGCAGCCGGCCGGCGGCCCGCAGCAGCGCGACGGGGTCTGGTTCGACCGCGCCGGCAAGGACGCGCTGCTGGTGGCGCAGACCCGCGCCGCCGGTTTCGACCCCACCGGCCAGCAGCAGGCGGTGGAGGCGATCCATGCCGCCTTCGCCAAGGCCAGCGCCGGCACCGGCAGCAAGCTGACCCTGACCGGCCCGGGCGCGTTCTCGGTGGAGATCGGCGGGCGCACCCAGAACGAGGCGCAGTGGATCGGCATGCTGGATACGCTGGGCCTGATCGTGCTGCTGCTGGTCGCCTACCGCAGTTGGAAGATCCCGGTGCTGGGCGTGCTGCCGCTGGCCAGCGCCGGCCTGGCCGGGCTGGGCGCGGTGGCCTTGCTGTTCGATGGCGTGCACGGCATCACCGTGGCCTTCGGCTTCACCCTGATCGGCGTGGTCCAGGACTACCCGATCCACCTGTTCAGTCACCAGCGCCCGGGCCTGGATCCGCGCGAGAACGCGCGCCACCTGTGGCCGACCCTGGCCACCGGCGTGGTCTCGACCTGCATCGCCTACGTCACCTTCCTGTTCTCCGGCGTGGACGGCCTGCGCCAGCTGGCGGTGTTCACCATCGCCGGCCTGCTGGTGGCGGCGCTGACCACGCGCCTGCTGCTGCCGGCGCTGATCGATCCCTCGCCGCGCGACCATGCCGACTCGCCGCTGCTGGAGCGGCTGTGGCGCGGCATCGCGCGGCTGCCGCGGCCGCGCTGGTCGCTGCTGCCGTTGGCCCTGGCGGCCGCGGCGGTGATCGCGTTCGCGCCCGGTCCGTTCTGGCAGAACGACCTGTCCAAGCTGACCCCGGTGCCGGCCGAAGGCCTGGCCCGCGACGCGCACCTGCGCCAGGAGCTGGGCGCGCCCGACGTGCGCTACGTGCTGGCGCTGCCGGCGGCCTCCGCCGACGCCGCGCTGGCCGCCTCCGAACGCCTGCGCCCGCGCCTGGATGCGCTGGTGGCGCGCGGCGAACTGGCCGGCTACGACATGGCCGCGCGCTACCTGCCCAGCGCCGCGACCCAGCGCCGGCGCCAGGCCGCCTTGCCCGATCCGGCGCAGGCGCAGGCGATCACCGCCGCCGCGGTCGCCGCCACGCCGTTCCGCGCCGACGCCTTCGCCCCGTTCCTGGCCGACCTGGAACACGCCCGCGCCGCGCCGCCGTTGACCGCGCGCGACCTGCACGGCACGCCGCTGGCGACCACCGTCGATGGCCTGCTGCTGGACCGCCGCGATCGCGCCACCGCGCTGGTATCGCTGACCGGGCTGCGCGATCCGGCGGTGCTGGCCGCGGCCGTGCAGGGCAGCGGCGCGCAGTTGCTGGACCTGAAGGACGCCTCCGAATCGCTGGTCGCCGCCTACCGCGGCCGCGTACTCGCCGCGCTCGGCATCGCCGCGCTGCTGCTGGCGCTGACCGTGGCGATCGCCTTGCGCACGCCGCGGCGGATCGTGCGCGTGCTGCTGCCGATGGCGCTGACCACACTGCTGATCCTGGCGATCCTGCGCGGCTGCGGGGTCGAACTGAACCTGTTCCACCTGATCGCGCTGATCCTGGCGGCCGGCCTGGGCCTGGATTACGCGCTGTTCTTCGACCACGCCGGCGACGACCGCGCCGACCAGTTGCGCACCCTGCACGCGCTGATCGTGTGCAGCCTGATGACGCTGCTGGTGTTCGCGTTGCTGGCCGCGTCCAGCATTCCGGTGCTGCGCGCGATCGGCAGCACCGTGGCGCTGGGCGTGCTGTTCAATTTCGTGCTGGCGCTGCTGGTCTCGCGCGAGACCGCCAGCGAGGCGCCGCCGCTGGCGCACCGGGAGGGGCACGCATGAGCGACCTGCCGCGCGGGCGCGAGGCGATCGCCGCGCTGATCCCGCACCAGGGCCTGATGTGCCTGTGGGAGGAGGTGGTGGCCTGGGACGCGCAGCGCATCGTGCTGCGCAGCCATGCGCACCGCGCCGCCGCGCACCCGCTGCGCAGCGGCGGCCGCCTGCGCGCGCTGCATCTGTGCGAGTACGGCGCGCAGGCGATGGCGGTGCACGGCGGCCTGCTCGGCCGCGCCAGCGGCCAGCCGGTGCGTCCGGGCATGCTGGTCGCGCTGCGCGGGGTGCAACTGCATGTCGCTTACCTGGACGACTTGCCGGACGCGATCGAATGCGAGGCCGAGGTGCTGCTGCAGGCCGACGACAGCCAGCAGTACGGTTTCCGCCTCGTGCATGGCGCGCAGCTGCTGGCCGAAGGCCGCGCCACGGTGATGCTGGGCGCGGCGTAGCCGATCGAGCGCCTGCGTTCGCGGCGGCGAGTGCCGGCGCCGCTCAGTGCGCTTGCGGGTCGAAGTAGGCTTCCCAGGTGCGCGGCGAGGGCTGCAGCGTGTTGGCCTTGGCGAAATATGCCGGCGCGGAGCCGCGCTCGGCGCGGTTCATCATGGACGCGCCGAGATTGAAAAAGGTATTGCGATCGTCCGACCCGTGCTCCACTGCCAGCCGCAATGCCGACTCGCCTTCGCCGTGGCGGCCCTGGTCGCACAGCACCGTGCCCAGCCCGGTGAGCAGTTCCGGATCGTTCGGCCGACCGCGCAGCGCCTCGCGCAGCAGCGCCTCCGCTTCGGCAAGGTTGGCGTCCCAACGCTGCGGTTCCTTGTAAATCGCCTGGACCAGCGCGCGGGCGCGAAGCAGGACATGCATGGGTGAATTCCGTTGGGGGGCGCGTCGATCGCGACAGGAGCGGGCCGCATGGCGGCCGCCGGCATGCTATGGCGGTCGGCGCTGGCGTGCAACGCGCGCTGCCGCGGGCCTGCGGTGCAATCGGCTGACCCGGCGCGCCGCGATGCTCTAGGATGCCGGGTCCTGCAGCAAGGCACACGGAGACCGCACGCATGACCGATCCTTCGAGCAAACGCCGCGCCCTGGTCACCGGCGGGAGCGGCGACCTGGGCGGGGCGATCTGCCGGCGCCTCGCCGCCGACGGCTTGCACGTGATCGTGCACGCCAATGCCAACGTCGCGCGCGCCACCGCGGTGGTGGAGGACATCGCCGCCGCCGGCGGCAGCGCCGAGGCGGTGGCGTTCGATGTGGCCGATGCCGAGGCCAGTGCCGCCGCGCTGGCCGCGCTGCTGGAGGCCGGGCCGATCCAGGTGCTGGTCAACAACGCAGGCATCCACGACGACGCGCCGCTGGCGGGGATGCGTGCCGCGCAGTGGCACAAGGTGATCGACGTGTCGCTGCACGGCTTCTTCAACGTGACCCAGCCGCTGCTGCTGCCGATGGCGCGCACGCGCTGGGGCCGCATCGTCAGCGTGTCGTCGGTGGCGGCGGTGCTGGGCAATCGCGGGCAGACCAACTACGCCGCGGCCAAGGCCGCGCTGCATGGCGCCAGCAAGTCGCTGGCGCGGGAAATGGCCAGCCGCGGGATCAGCGTCAACGTGGTCGCGCCGGGGGTCATCGAAGGCGCGATGGCCGGCGAGGCCTTCGCCGCCGACGCGATCAAGCAGATGGTGCCCGCCGGCCGCGCCGGCCGGCCGGCGGAGGTGGCCGCGCTGGTGGCATTCCTGTGCACGGACGCGGCCGGCTACATCAACGGCCAGGTGATCGGCATCAACGGCGGCATGGGCTGAGCGCGCACAGCGGCACGCGGCTGTCGATGGTCATTGCCTGGCGGGCAAGGACCGACGAGTGCGCATCCGGTAGCGCCTTGCCGGGCGTCGACACCGCCGTGCTCGCCTTCCTGCCATGCCCGGCGTTGTGGAGCGACAGCGGCTGGCCATGCGTCGAACCGGGCGGTGGCCTGACGGCTCCGGTCGCTGCAGCGGCCTGGAACGGCTGTTGCGGCTGCGCACCTAAGCGGCGCGCGCGTACCAGGCGTCGGCCAGCGAGCATTCGCCGTTCGGCAGATCGGCGAGCAACGCGTCCAGGCCATGGGCCTCGATCTGCGGATGTTGCTCGCGCGCCTGGCTTAGCACTTCGCGCGCCAGCCAGCCCATCCGCGCCACGTTCTGGCGGATGCGGGCGAGGAACGCCGCATCGTCCAACACGTCCGACAGCGCCCCGTTGAGTTGGTGGAACCAGCCGATCAGGTACTGGTCGAGTAGGCGTGCGTCGGTTTCCGGTCGGCCCTGCGCGGCGTTGTGCACGCCCCAGTCGCGCAGCAGCGCCTGCACGCCGAGGTTGAGCGCGCGCGCATGCATGAAGTCCGGGCGCAGCCGGCCCAGCGTGGCCAGGTCGGCGACGCGGTCGGAGAAGTACAGCGGCGCCAGCAGCGACCAATAGTAGGTGTAGTCCCAGATCACCTTGACCGGCATCACCTGCGCGTCGCCGAACAGCGGGTACTGGTCCTGGTACAGGGTCAGGGTGTTCTCGTAGAACGAGAAGTACAGCTGCTGGTACAACTCGGCGTAGGGCGCGATGTCGCCGCCGGCGCGATCGCGCCCGATCAGTTCGCAGATGTAGGTGTTGGAGATGGCGATGAAGTCGCTGCCCGGCGAATAGAACGGGTCCAGGAACACGCCGGCCTCGCCGGTCAGCGCCCAGCGCCGCGCCGAGAACACCTGCTTGCAGCCGTAGGAGAAGTCGCGCAGGAACATGAAGTCCTGCAGTGTGTGTTCGCCGCGCTCCAGCGTGCGCGCCACCTGCGGTTGGTGCGCGCGCAGCCAGTCCATCGCCTTGGCGTGGGTGTTCATCGTCTCCAGCGGATGCATCGCCGCATCGCAGACGATGCCCAGCGAATGCGCGCCGGAGGACAGCGGGATCAGCCAGAACCAGTAGCCCGGCCCGCACATGTGGTTGGTCGAGCGCCAGCGGTCCGGCGGCGTGCAGCGCTGCAGCCAGGCCGTGTCCTGCGACCAAGCGTTGGGATCGACCAGGCCGTCCACCCGCCACCACACCGCGTTGGCGTTGTGCGCGTTGTCCTGGGCCAGGTCGAGCTTGCGCTTGAGCAGGCCGGCGCGGCCGCTGGCGTCCACCACCCAGCGCGCGCGCAGCGTGGCCGCGGCGCCGTCGCGTTCGTAGCGCACCTGGTGGTCGGCGTCGTCCTCGGCCAGGTCGATGCCGCGCACCGTGCAGCCGTCGATGAAGTCCACGCCCAGCGCGCGCGCGCGCTCGCCGAGGAAGTTCTCGAAGCGGCCGCGGTCGATCTGCCACGACGGCGTCGGCAGCAGCCGGCTGACGCCCAGCTCGGTGCAGCGGTCGATGTCCTCGCGCCCGTCGGAGAAGAAGAAGCGGAAGCCGAACTTGCGGATCTGCTCGGTCTCCAGGTGCTCGCGCAGGCCGAGCACGTCGGCGAAGTAGCGCGCGCCGATCTCCACCGAGGATTCGCCGACCTTGAACGCGGCCTCGCGCACCGGGTGCGCGCGCCGTTCCAGCACGCTGATGCGCAACTGCGGATCGCGCTGGCGCAGTTGCAGGGCCAGGGTCAGTCCGGCCAGGCCGCCGCCGGCGATCACCACATCCGCGTGCTGCTCGTTCATGTCGTTTCTTCCTTGTGGAAAGGGGCGGGCGCGGGCGCGAACTCGCCGGCGACGTCGTCGATCAGCACCGGGGTGGTGCGGGCGCGGCGGTACTCGCGGACCACGTGACCGTACCGCCAGACCTGCACGATCACGTGCGAGGTGATCTTCCACAGGTCGCGCACCAGGCGGAAATGGCTCTTGCGGAAGGTGCCCGGGGTCTGGTTGGCGTAGCGTGTCTCGATCGGCACCGCCACCACCCGCGCGCCGGCCTGGCGCGCGGCGGAAATAAGCAGTTGCGCCTCGAACACGAAGCCCTCGCCGGGCACGTTCGGCAGCGTGTACACCGCCTGCGGGTACAGGCGCTGCC
This sequence comes from Xanthomonas sp. DAR 35659, assembly GCF_041242975.1. Taxonomy (NCBI): domain Bacteria; kingdom Pseudomonadati; phylum Pseudomonadota; class Gammaproteobacteria; order Lysobacterales; family Lysobacteraceae; genus Xanthomonas; species Xanthomonas medicagonis. The sequence continues at coordinate 5,185,254 of NZ_CP162488.1, read as the reverse complement.
CGCTCTGGCTGTCGATCAGGCGGAAGCCGCAGCCCCAGGCGATGCCCCAGTCGCCGAAGTCGTTGCCGATGCGGCGGATGGTCGGCTGGCTGGCGCGCTTGCGCAGCCGCGCGCCGACGATCACGCAGCCGGGATGGCGGTTGGCCGCGGCCAGCAGGCGCGGGAAATCGGCGGCGCTGTGCTGGCCGTCGCCGTCCATGGTCATCACCGCGCGCGCGCCCTGGCGCTGCGCCTCGGCGAAGCCGCTGCGCAGCGCGGCGCCCTTGCCGCGCCGCTGCGGATGGCGGATCAGGGTCACCGGCAGGTCGGCGATGCAGTCGCTGGTGCCGTCGTCGGAGCCGTCGTCGACCACGATCACCCGCGGGCAGTGCGCCAGCGCGTCGGCGACCACCTCGCGGATGCGCAGCCGTTCGTTGAGCGCCGGGATCAGGATCGCGGCCTCGTCGGCGCGCAGCGGCGCGCGGCTCACGTCAGCAGGTCCACGTGCAGGCAACGGCCGCCGCCTGCGTCCAGTACGCATTGGCCGGCGCCCGCGGCCAGCGCGTCGAACAGCGGCAGCATCGGCGCCATCGCGTTGCCGGCGGCATGCCGCGCCAGGGCGCCGTCGCCGGCGGTGGCCGCGCCATCGGCCAGGCGCACGCGCAGGCGCGGCTTGCCCGGCCGCGGCGCGGCGCCCAGCACCAGCGCGCCGCCGAGCAGCCCTTCGCTGCGCGAGACCCGGCCCAGCGGGCCGGTCGAGCGGCTGTCGTAGCCGGCCAGCACGATCGCCTCCTCGCCGGCGGCCAGTTGCGACAGCGCTTCCAGCAGGCCCTGCGCGAAGCTGGCCTGGTGCGCGCTGATCGCGGTCGCCGCGGCGGTGGCGCCGGCGCCGATGGTCCAGTAGCCGGCGGCGGCGTTGTGCACCGAGTTGTGGAACTTGGTCGGCGAGATCGCCAGCGGGTCGCTGGCCAGGGTGGCGCACATGTAGTCGGTGATCGCCAGGTCGCCGTGGGTGGAGGTGAACACCGACGGCAGCGCGGCCGGATCGCGGCCGGCGTCCTGGCACGCGGCCAGCGCCACTTCCAGCGACACCGCCACGGTGTCCGGCGCGCGCCGCCGCTCGTTGGCGGCCAGCAACTGCGAGGCCGGCCGCGCCGGCGTCTCCTGCGTGCCGCCGCTGCCGTCGGCGAAGGCGCGCGCCGCCGCCCAGGTGGGCAGGCCGCCGGTCCAGAAGCCGATGCCTTCGATGGTCGCGGTCAACATCGGCGTGCTCATGCGTGGCCGAACAGCAGCGAGCAGTTGTTGCCGCCGAAGCCGAAGGAATTGTTCATCGCGTAACGGACCTGTGCGTGGGCGGTGGCGAAACGGATCTGCGGACCGCATTGCGGGTCGGGCTGGTCGCTGTTGAGGGTGCCCGGCAACAGGCCCTCGCCCAGCGCGAGCAGCGCGAACACCGACTCGACGATGCCGGCCGCGCCCAGCGTATGCCCGGTCCAGGCCTTGGTCGAACTGGCGTGCAGGGTGGCCGGGAACAGTGCCGCCACCGCCGCGGCCTCGATGCTGTCGTTGGCCGGGGTGGCGGTGCCGTGCAGGTTCAGGTAGCCGACCTCGGCCGCGTCCACGCCGGCGCGGCGCAGCGCCGCGCCCATCGCCAGGCGCGCGCCCAGGCCCTGCGGATGCGGCGCGGACATGTGGTGCGCGTCGCTGGATTCGCCATAGCCGCGCAGCAGCGCCAGCGCCGGCGGCGCCGCGGCGGCATCGACCCGTTCCAGCAGCGCATAGCCGCCGGCCTCGCCCAGCGACAGCCCGACGCGGCGCACGTCGAACGGCCGGCAAGGCTCCGGCGACACCAGTTGCAGCGCGTTGAAGCCGAACAGCACGCTGCCGCACAGCGTGTCCACGCCGCCGACCAGCGCCGCATCGACCACGCCGGCGGCGATCAGCCGCGCCGCCTGCGCGAACACCTTGGCGCTGGACGAACAGGCGGTGGCGACGGTGATGCACGGCCCGCGCAAGCCGGTGGCGTGGCGCACGAAATCGCCCAGCGAATGCGGCGTGTGCACGATCGGGCGTCGCAGGTCGGCAGGGAAACACGCGCCCTCGGCATCCTGGTCCAGCCGGGTGTAGGCCTCCTCGCTGGCGCCGATGCTGGAGGTAGAGGTGCCCATCACCACCGCCACGCGCTCGGCGCCATGGCGCTGCGCGGCGGCGGCGACCGCCTCGGCCAAGCCGTCCTGCTGCAGCGCCAGCCACGCCAGGCGGTTGTTGCGGCAGTCCCATTGCGCCAGCGCCGGCGGCAGCGGCTGCGTTTCCAGCCCGTCCACGCGGCCGATCCAGCAGGGCAGCGGCTGCGCGCCGAAATCGTTGTGGCGCAGGCCGCTGCGGCCGGCGCGCAGGGCCGACAGTTGGGCCTGCAATCCGCTGCCGAGCGCGGTGGTCGCGGTGTACGCACGAAGTGCGACGGGAGCCATGCGGGGCAACGGGGGCGCTTCGGTCACGCGATGTTCCGACAAAGTGAATGGTCGGAGTATATCGGCGTGGCCGGCGCTGCCGTGAAACGCGCGGCTGTCGAAATGTGAACAGGCGCAGCGCATGCGTTTCTAAATGCAGCGCGCGGCGTGCGCTTTCGTCGCTGGCGCATTTCCTCCACAATCGCTTGCCTTTCCACGCCAGGCGCACGCCACGGGCATGCAAGCCTACGTCTACAAAAGCCAACGCAAGCCGGACACCTATCTCTACCTCGCCAAGCGCGACGACTTCGGCTGCCTGCCGCAGGCGCTGCTGGCGTCGCTGCAGCCGCTGACGTTCGTGCTCGACGTGGCGCTGACCGCCGGACGCACCCTGGCCCGGGCCGATCCGGCGGCGGTGCGCGCGAACCTGGCCGGCTGCGGCTTCCATCTGCAATTGCCGCCGCTCCCCGACGGCCGGACCGATCCGACACGATGACCGACTCTCCGTTTCGCGCGCGCGCTCCCTGGATCGCCGCCGCGCTGGGCGCGCTGCTGGCGTTGCTCGCCGGGGCCGGCCCGCTGGCCGCGGCGCTGGGCGCGTGGCTGGCGCAACCGGCGTTCGCGCTGGCGCTGTCGTGGTCGCGCGGCAGCCGCCCGCGTCCGCCCAGCCTGCAGGCCGTGGCCCGCGAGCTGGCGCCGCTGTTGCTGCTGTGGGCCGGTGGCCTAGGTCTGGTCGCGGTGCTGGTGGCCTGGCCGCTGGCGGCGCTGCGCGACAGCGGCAGCCTGGCCGCGGCGCTGGCGCTGAGCGTGGCCGCCAGCGCGGCGCTGCTCGGACTGTGGCGCACCTGGCCGCTGTGGCACGGCAGCGAATGCGAGGGCGGCCCGCTGCGCGCGCGCTGGCAGGCGCTGGCGCAGCAGGACGTGCAGGCCTGGCGCGGCCTGGCGGTGGCGGCGCTGGTGCTGCTGCTGGCCGGCATCGGCGTGCTGCTGGCCTGGCCGGACCTGCTCGCCGCCGCCGCGCGCTGGCCGCTGGCGCTGGCCTATGCGTTGCTGTCGCCGTTGCTGCACGGCCTGCTGCAGCGCGTGGCCGCGCCGCAGGCGCTGGCGCCGCCGACGACCTCGGCGGACCTGTTCGCCGAACTGAGCGCGGCCGCCGCGCCGCGCGAGGACGAGGCCGCGCCGGCCGCGGACGATCTGCATGCGGCGCTGTACGACGCCGCGCGCGGCGGCCGCGTCGATCGCGCGCTGCAGTTGCTGCAGGCCGGCGCCGACCCGCACGCGCTGCCGGCGGCGGACTGGCGCGACCAGCGCAGCCTGCCGGTGCTGGCGGCGGTGCTGCCGGACCTGCGCCTGCTGCGCGAGTTGATCGTGCGCGGCGTCGACGTCAACCGCCCGCACCTGGGCATGACCCCGCTGCTGGCCGCGACCCGCGACAGCTGGCATGGCCGCCCCGAGGCGGTGATGACCCTGCTGGCCAACGGCGCCGACCCGCGCGCCAGCGACACCGACGGCAACACCCCGCTGCACCATGCCGCGCGCAGTTCCGACCCGGGCGTGGCCGCCTTGCTGCGCGACGCCGCGGCCGAACTGGACGCGCTCAACCGCGACGGCCTGAGCCCGCTGGCGGTGGCCTGCCACGTCGGCAACTGGCGCATGGCCAAGTTCCTGCTCGAACGTGGCGCCAAGCCGGAACCGGCCGAGGGCAGCCCGGTGCTGCTGGCCGCGGCCGGCACCGAGGAAGACGATCCGGCCGGCGTGCAGTTGTTGCTCAAGCACAAGGCGCGGGTCGATGCGCGTGACCGGCAGCGCCGCAGCGCGCTGCACGAGGCGGCGCAGGCCGGCCACGTCGACATCGTCGAGGCGCTGCTCGGCGCCGGCGCCAACCTGGAGGCACGCGACGCGCTGGGCCGCACGCCGTGGCTGGAAGCGGCGCGGCATGGCCGGGTCGCGGTGCTGGAACGCTTGCTGCCGCACAAGCCCGACCTGATCGCGGTCGATGGCGACGGCCGCAACGCGGTGCTGCTGGCCTGCACCGCCGACCAGGTCTCGCCGGGGCTGATCCGGCGCCTGCTGGAGCTGGGCGTCGCCGCCGCGCAGCCGGACCACGGCGGCCGCCGCGCGGTGGACCTGGCCGCCGAGGCCGGGCGCTGGGCGATCGTGTCGGCGCTGGACCCGGACTACCCGCTGCCGGCCGCGGTCAGCGACGGCCAGGGCGAGGTCGGCCGCGCCAGCCTGCCCGACCGGCCGCCGCTGGAGCTGCTGCGCGAGGGCCTGCAACTGGGCCAGCGTGATGGCCTGGCGGCGTTGGCGCGGCTGTGCGCCGCCGAGGAACTCGGCGCGTTGCTGCACGATCCGCACCTGGCGCTGAACCCGCAGGCGGTGGACTGGTTGCTGGCGCACGGCGCCTCGCCGGACGTGCTCGACGCCTGCGGCGACACGCCGATGTTCGCGTTGCTCTCGCGCGGCGTGGAGGCGGTGCCCAGCCTGCAGGCGATGCTGCGCCACGGCGTGTCGCCGGCCGGCCGCGGCGGCCTGACCCGGCTGCTGGCCGCCTGCGCGCAGCACGATCACGCCTCGCGCGCGCTGGAACAACTGGCGCTGGAACTGCTCGAACGCGGCGCCGATCCGTTCGCGCCGTCGCCGGCCGGCGATCCGCCGCTGTCGCTGGCGGTGCGGCTGGGCTGGCTGCGGCTGCAACTGCATCTGCTCGAACGCGGCGCCGACCGCGAGGCGCGCGACAGCCACGGCATGACCGCGCTGCACCTGGCCGCCGCGCTGGGCCGCGAGGCCTCGCTGAAACTGTTGATCCAGCAGGGCGCCTCGCCGGAGGCGCGCGCCGCCGACGGCCAGACCCCGCTCGGCGTGGCGCTGGCCAGCGGCCGCCGCGACCTGGCCGACTGGCTGGACTGGCGGATCTGGCCGTTGCCGCGGCGCCCGCTGCGCGCGGCCGACCTGCCGGCCGCGGCGATGGTCGGCGATGCCGACGCGATCCGCCGCCTGATCGACCTGGGCCTGGCGGTGGACGCGGTCGATGCGCAGGGCTGCACCGCGCTGCTGCGCGCCGCCGGCGGCGGCCATGCCGCGGCGGTGGACCTGCTGCTGGCGCGCGGCGCCGATCTGCAGCATGCCGCGGCCAGCGGCGCCACGCCGTTGTCGGCGGCGGTGAGCATGCGCCAGACCGAGATCGTCGCCGCGCTGCTCGCGGCCGGCGCGCAGATCGAACACCGCTTGCCCGGCGGCGTCACCGTGCTGATGCTGGCCTGCGCGCTGGGCCTGCCGGACATCGCCGCGCGGCTGCTGGCGGCCGGCGCCGACGTGCATGCCGGCGACGCGCAGCAACTGGCGCCGCTGCATTGCGCCGCGCTGTACGGCTTCACCGCGCGCGACAAGTCGCGTCTGCTGGCGCTGCTGGACACCTTGCTGCTGGCCGGCGCCGAAGCCGACCGCAGCGCCGCCGGCGGGGTCACGCCGTTGCTGTTGCTGCTCGGCGCGCGCGCCGAGCCGGGCACCGCCTGCGAGGAAACGGTGGTGCTGGCCGGGGTGGAGCGCCTGCTCGACGAAGAAGTGAGCCTGGACGTGCAGGACCCGCGCGGCTTCGGCCCGCTGCACCTGGCCGCGCTGCACGGCCTGCCGCTGCTGGTGCAGCGCCTGTTGCGCGCCGGCGCCGATCCGGACCTGCGCGATACCCTGAACCGCCCGCCGCGCGAGATCGCGGTGATGCGCGGCTTCGTCGACGTCGCCGGCCAGTTCCAGCCGGCGCTGCCGGGGGTGTCGTCGATGGCGCGGTTCCTGCGCGAGAGCCGTTAGCGGCCTGTCCTGGATCCCGCGCGGCGCGCTCGCACCTGCCTGCAGGAAGGACGCGGCGAGCGCGCAGTGCACGCGCAGGCACACGCGGGTCGCGCCGTCAGGCCGCAGCGGCCAGCCCGCGATCGCGGGCCATGCGCCGCCTTGCTGGGGAGTGACCAGCACCGGGTTTGTCGGCGTCCGGCCCGAGCGTGGTTGGGGCGCTGCGCCGCATCGGCGGCAACCCGCCACAGGCGCAACGCGATCTGTTGCGACGATGACGCGCACGGACGTCGCGACCACACGGTGGCGCACTCGGGCGATGCGTTCGCGCTGCTCCAGGCGCTGCGGAGTGCCGCGCGCGATCGCCCTCACGGCGCGTGCTCCATGGCGTGGCGCAAAAAAAAGCCCGCCGGATGGCGGGCAAATCGCTTCCTGGGAAACGCGCGCGGGAGGGAGGCCCTCCCGCGCCCGCCGGCACGGCGGCGAACGGCGCCGCCGCGCAGCGGCTTACTGCCGCCCGACCAGGGTCAGGCCGCTGTAGCTGCCGCTCAGGCGCACGTAGTAGGTCGTGGTGCTGGACGGGGTCACGCGGACCGTCTGGGTGGTGCTGCCGGCGCGGGTGGAGCGGGCGTCGTAGCTGCTGCTGGTCGGGGTCTTGCCCGCCGATACGTACATCGCCACGTTGCCGGTGCCGCCGAAGGTCATGAAGCTGACCGGCGTACCGGCCGTGGCCTGGAAGCTGTACAACCCATCGCCGCCCTGGCTGCTGAGGCCGCGCATCTCGACCTTGTTGGTCAGCGTCTTGGTCGGCGGCACGCAACTGCTGTCCGACGGCTGGCACGGCGGGGTGGTGACCATTTGCAGCAGCATGTCCACATCGAGGATGCCGGCGCCGATCGGGGTGTTGCTGGGGATCGCCACCGGGAACGGGCGCGCGCTGGCGCGCAGCAGGTCGCGCATGCCGCTCCAGGTGAACGGCGTGGTGGCGATGCTCTGCGCCATCGCCACCGCCGCGGCCACGTGCGGCGAGGCCATCGAGGTGCCGGCCATGCCGCCGATCTGCCAGTCGCCGGTCGGCGAGGTGGTGCTGCCGTTGACCACCTGGAAGATGTAGCCGTTCGGGTTGCCGTCGACATCGCCGCCGCCGCCCGGCGCGGCGATGTCCACGCGCGTGCCGTAGTTGGAGTAGCTGGCGCGGCCGCCGTTGACGCGCGAGGCGCCGACGCTGATCACGCCGTTGCAGGAGGACATGGTGTAGGTGGCGGCGTCGGCGTTGGAGTTGCCGGCGGCGACCACGATGATGCTGCCCTTGGCGTTGATCTGGTCGATCGCGTCCTGGTAGATCTGCGGGCAGCTGTCCGGGCCGCCGCTGCCCAGGCTCATGTTGATCACCTCGGCCGGGTTCGGGTTGGTCGGCAGGCCGGCCACCGGCAGGCCCGCGGCCCACAGCATGCCGTCGGCGATGTCGCTGCCGAAGCCGCCGCAGGAACCGAGCACGCGCACCGGCAGGATCTTGGCGTCGTAGGCCAGGCCGGCGGTGGCCAGGTTGTTGTTGGTGACCTGGGCGATGGTGCCGGAGACATGGCTGCCGTGCCACGAGCTCGGTTCCGGCGCGTTGCCCGAGGCGCCCAGCGCGGTGCAGTAGTCGGCCTCGACCCAGTCGCCCAGGTCGTAGCCGCCGGGCACGCGGCCGTCGCTGTCGCGGCGCGAGACGCGGTGGTCGGTGATCATGTCGTAGCCGGGCAGCACGTTGGCGGCCAGGTCGGGGTTGTCCTTGACCACGCCGGTGTCGATCACCGCCACCACCACGCCCTGGCCGGTGGAGCGGGTCCAGCCCTGCTCGGCGTTGACCCCGCCGACCGCGTTGTGGAAGTTCCACTGCAATTGCGCGTAGGCCGGATCGTTCGGCGCGGTGGCGGCCGCGGCGGTGGCGCGCGGCAAGCTGACCCGGGCCTCGTCCAGGCGCTGGTACAGCCGGTCGACCTGCACCGACACCACCGACGGGTCGGCCTTCAGTTCGTTGATGAAGGCGCTGCGCTCGCTGTCGCTGAGGTGGCGCGAGGTCTGCACCACGTGCCAGCCCGGCACCGCCATGTCGCGCAACACGGTGGCGCTGACCGCGCTGCGCGCCGCCAGGCCGCCGCGGGCGGCCTTGGCCTGCTGCATGCCGCTGCGCGCCACCGCGCCGCTGAGGGTGGTGGACAGCAGGCTGCGCGCCTGGGTGCCGCTGGTGCGGGTCTTGACGATGAAGCGCTGGCCCAGGTCGTTGGCCGTGGCCGCTTGCGGCACAGGGCCGCGCATGCCGCCCTGGCCGATGGTGGGAGAGGCCGCCTGCGCGGCACCGGCGAACAGGACGGCGGCGAGCGCGGCGGCGAGCGTGTTGGAGGACGTCATCTGCGGATCCTAGAAATGAAGAGGTGTGGAGGAGAAAGCGCGGCGCGCGCGGCGCCGCGGCGGGTCACAGATCGATGCCCACGCCGATGCCGGCGGAGGATTCGCCGCTGCTGAAGGCGCCGCCCAGACTGAACGAGGCGCGCGCGCCGATCTTCTTGGCGTAGCCGATCGACAGCGCCTGCTCGCCGCCCTGGAAGCCGGCGCCGACCGACACGCGCCCGCGCGGGCTCTGCGTGCCGGCGGCGTTGACCGCCATGTTGAGCATCGCCGCGCTCATCGCGCCGAGCCGGTCCATGCGCCGGTCCATGCCGTCCAGGCGGTGCTCGGTCTCGGTGCGCAACTGGTTGAAGCTGTCGTCCAGCGCGGTGACGCGGGTGTTGGTGTAGGCGTTGGCGCTGCTCAGGGTGGCGCTGTCGCCGGCGCGCATCTGCGCCACGTTGGTGGCATCTGTGGCGGCGCTGCCGGCGGCGACGTTGGCGATCTGGCGCTCGTTGCCGGCGCTGCCCACCGACACCGTGTTGGCGCGGTCGGCGACCGAGCCCTGGCCGAGCGCGACCGCGTTGCCGGCGCTGGCCGAGGCGCCCTGGCCGAGCGCGGTGGACGAGGCCGCCGAGGCGCTGGCGCTTTCGCCCAGCGCCACCGCATTGGTCGCCACCGCGGCGATGCGGGCATTGGCGCCGACCGCGGTGCTGCCGTCGGCGTTGACCTTGGCGTTGGCGCCGATCGCGGTGTCGTTGGGGCCGTAGGCCAGCGACTGCGCGCCCATCGCCAGCCCGTTCTCGCCGTTGGCGGTGGCGCCGGAGCCCACGGCCACGGCGTTGGTGCCGGCGCCGGTGCTGGGCGCGGTCGCCTCGCCGCCGCCGCCGCCGCTGATGCCACCGGAGCTGCCGATGGCATTCAGGCGGCTGCCGAATCCGGTCAGGGCGCTGTCGAGCGCGCCCATCGCCGAGCCCAGGTCGGTGTAGTGCGAGCCCTGCACCAGGTAGTTGCCGCCGATAAGGTTGCCGTTGGCATCGACCACGCTGCCGGCGCCGAACGCGGCGGCGACGTTGCGCAACTGCGCCAGGTTGACCGCATCGGTGTCCATGGTGCCGGCGGCCAGGTTGGTGAGCTGGCGTTCGGCGCCGGCGGCGCCGATGGACACGGTGTTGTCGCGTTCGGCGACCGACCCGGCGCCCAGCGCCACGCTGTTGTTTGTCGGGCTCTGTTTGTCGTTGACGAAGGCGGTGCTGCCGACCCGCGCATCGGCACCGATCGCGATCGAGCGGTCGCCGAACACATCGGCCTTTGTCCCCACGGCGATGCTGTCGTAGAACAGCACCGGCGTATCCACGAAGAAGCTGCCGTTCCATACCATCGCCCCGCCCAGGGCCAGGCTGCGGGTGCCGCCGGCCCAGGAGCCGTTGCCGAGCGCGGTGGCGCCGACACCGCCGGCGAACGCCGCCGGGCCGACCGCGGTGCCGTCGTCGCTCTGCGCGTACGCGCTGGGGCCGATGGACACGCTGTGGGCGCCCAGGGCGCGTGCGCCGTTGCCGAAGGCGGTGGCCCACTCGGCGGTGGCCTGGCTCTGCGCGCCCACTGCCACGGCGGCGTACTGGTTGGCCAGCGCGGTGGAGCCCACGGCGACGGTGCGGTTGGCGCTGGCCTCGGCCAGCGCGCCGACCGCGGTCGCGTTGTAGGCGGTGGCCAGCGCGCCGCCGCCCAGCGCGGTGGACAGCGGACCGGTGGCCTGGGTGGCCTGCAACTGCGTTCCTTCCCCGCTCAGGCCGTCTTCGCCCACGTCGACGATGCCACCGACGGCGACGCTGGAGCGGTCGCTGGCGATCGCGCCGGCACCGGCGGCCACGTTGAACTTGCCGCTGGCCTGGGCGCCGGCGCCCAGCGCGGTCGCGGCCATGCCGGTGGCGGAGGTCTGCTGCAGGATCACGACGCCGTAGGGTTGATACGAGTAATCCACGTCGAGCATGCCGCCGACCGCGGTGGTGGACACCTCGGTGGCCAAACTGTTGTGCCCCACCGCCAGCGCGTGATTGGCGTAGGCGACCGCACCGCCGCCGAGCGCGATGGTGCCGGTCCCCACCGCCGAGGCGGCCTCGCCGGCGGCCAGCGCTTCGTCGCCATCGGCCTCGGCGCCGGCGTCGCTGTCGGCGCTGCCGGTGGCCTTGAAGTAGACGCTGGGGTCGTAGGTGGTCGCGGCCGTCCCGGCGTCGTTGGCGGTGGCGTCGGTGCCGTCGGCCTGGACGCCGCCGACCGGCGCGGACGCCGTGGCGCTGGGGGTCTGCGCCATCGCCGTCGAGGCCAGGCCCAGCGCACAGGCCAGGGCCAGGGCGCTGTAGGCGCGGGGAACCGGATGACGGGCGGCGGTGCCACGGGGGGAAGTGCAGTCGTTCATGGCGATCTCGGGCTGGGAAACGGCAGGGCAGAAGGCGACGTCGGCGGCGCGCGTGCGCCTCCGCCTCGGTCGGGAGTGGTCCGGAAGCCGCGCCGTCGTCCCCGGGCGCGTTCCGTCATGCGAACTTAGGCCCGCCGTCACCGGCTTGTCACCTGCAAGTTCTCGCATGATCATCATCGGATTCTCACTGAACGGGAATGGGGGGCGGGCGGCATGGCGAAGGCGTTCTGGAGCTGGCTGGGCCGCGCGCCGCTGGTGGACGAGGTGGATCGGCGCAACGCGCGCGTGATCCAACTGCTGCTGCTGTTCCTGGCGGTGACCATCCCCGCCACCCTGGTGGTCGCGCTGGTCCTGGCCTGGCCGCAGCTGCGCGAACGGCCGGTGCCGCCGGGCCTGGTCGTGTCGTTGACGATGAGCCTGCTGATCGGCGTGTGCGCGGCCATCGGCGTCGTGCGCGTGCGCCAGGGCGCGCTGCGCGGCGCCGTGCGGCTGGTGCTGGGCGCGATGCTCGCCTCGCTGCTGGTCAATGCCGCCATCCATGGGTTCCAGAAGCAGTTGCCGGACCAGTTGGCGCAGATGCTGATGCTGATCCTGGCGGGCCTGGTGCTCGGGCGCCGCGCGCTGTGGATGACCTTCGCGGCCTTGCTGCTGATGCTCGGCATCGGCGTCGCCCACGACGCGCTGCTCGAACTGGCCGACACGCCGGCGCAAGCGTTCTACAACGTGCTGCCGGTGCTGTTCAGTTACCTGCTGGTGGCCGCCCTGCTGGACCGCACCACCGAAGCGCTGCGCGAGAGCCTGCGCGAATCCAACGCCCGCGGCCAGCGCCTGCAGCAGGAGATGCTCGAGCGCGAGCAGGCGCAGGCGCAACTGATCCACGCGCAGAAACGCGAGATCACCGAGCGCATGGCCAGCGGCCTGGCGCACGACTTCAACAACGTGCTGGCGGTGATCGTCGGCTTCGCCGCCGCGCGCCACGACGACGCGGCCGACAGCGATGCCGAACGCGCCGCGCAACTGGAAGAGATGCTGGCGGCGGTGGAGGACTCGGCGCAGCGCGGCATGGCGATCAGCCGCCGCCTGCTGCGCTTCAGCCGCCGCGACGCCGAGCACGCCGAATGCTTCGACGTCGCCGCCGCCATCGCGGCCCTGCAGCCGATGCTGCGGCAACTGCTGGAAGCGCGCATCGTGCTGCGCTGCGACCTGCCCGCGGCGCCGGCGCCGATCCGCTTCGAGCGCAGCCAGTTCGAACTGATGCTGCTGAACCTGGCCTCCAACAGCCGCGACGCGATCGCCGAGCGCGGCCATTTCGACATCGCCGTGCGCCACGAGGACGCATGGGTGGTGGTGGAGATCGCCGACGACGGCCACGGCATGCCGGCGGACGTGGCCGCGCGCGTGTTCGAGCCGTTCTACAGCACCAAGCCGGCCGACCACGGCACCGGCCTGGGCCTGGCGGTGGTGCGCGACCTGGTGGTGCGCAACGGCGGGCGCATCGAGGTGCACAGCGCGCCCGGCGCCGGCGCCCGCTTCCGCATCGCCTTGCCGCGGGCCGACGCGGCGCCCGCGGCTTAGCCGCTCGGGTCGAGGATGTAGCCCTGGCCGTGCACCGCCGCCAGCGGCAGCGCGGCGCCGCAGCGGCGCTGCACCTTGGTGCGCAGGCGGTGCACCATCGAATCCAGCCGGTGCGCGTCGAAGTCGTACACGCGGTCGGTGAGCGCGGCGATCAGCGCCTCGCGCGCCACCAGCAGCCCGGGCTGCTCCAGCAGGCGCAGGCACAGGCGCCGCTCGCTGCCGGTCAGCGCCGCGGCCGCGCCCGACGGCGCCAGCAGGCACCACCCGTCCTCGCTCAGTTGCCAGCGCCCGCGCGCCGTCGCCGGCGCGGGCGCCGCAGGCGTGCCCAGGCGCCGCGCCAGGCTGTGCAGGGTCGCCGCCAGCAGGTCGATTTCCACCGGTTTGGCCAGATAGGCGTCGGCACCGCCGGTCAGGCCGCGGACGCGGTCCTCGGTCTGCGCCAGACTGGTCAGCATGACGATCCCCAGGTCGGGGTAGCGTTGCCGCAGTGCGCCGGCCAGGGTGAAGCCGTCGGTGTCGGGCAGCCCGACGTCGAGCACCACGATGTCGGCGGCGGCCTGCTGCAGGCGTGCCTCCAGCTCCGCGCCGGTGCCGTAGCCGGCGGTCTCGAAGCCGAAGCGGCGCAGGCCCGGGATCAGGATGCGGTCGCGCAGCGTCGGATCGTCTTCCAGGAGCGCGACGCGCAGGGCGGTGGCAGCGGTATCGGCATTCATGCGCCCGCGCAGTGTAGCCGCAGCGGGCGACCCGCGCTCGCCGGCGCGGGTCGGCGCGCACGGCACTTACGCCGTCCAAACGCGGGCGCTGGCACACTCGCCGCTCCCCCGCCACGGCGCGCATGATGGCCTCACCTATCGAAGACTACGCCATGCTCGGCAATTGCCGCAGCGCGGCGCTGGTGGACAAGCGCGGTTCGATCGACTGGTTGTGCCTGCCGCGCTTCGATTCGGACGCGTTGTTCGCGGCGCTGCTGGGCACCCCCGAGCATGGCCGCTGGTCGATCGCCCCGCAGGGCGCGTTCGGCAGCACGCGCCGCTACCGCGACGGCAGCCTGGTCCTGGAAACCGAGTTCGAGACCGACGAAGGCGCCGTCGCGGTGCTGGACTTCATGGTCGCCAGCCACAACGACGCACCGCACAACCACGTGGTGCGCATCGTGCGCGGGCTGCGCGGCCGCGTGCCGATGCGCATGCAGTTGCAGCTGCGCTTCAACTACGGCCGCACCATTCCGTGGGTGTCGCAGATCGAGGGCGGCCTGCAGGCGATCGCCGGGCCGGACCAGATCGCGCTGCGCAGCCCGCAGCCGATGCAGGGCCATGGCTTCGCCACCGAGGCCGACTTCGCGCTGGAGGAAGGCGAGAGCACCTGGTTCGTGCTCAGCCACGGCGCCTCGCACCTGGAACTGCCGCCGCCGCTGGCGCCGGAACAGGCGCTGGATGAGACCGAGGCCTTCTGGCACGGCTGGTCGCACCGCTGCGTGCACGCCGGGCCGTGGACCGACGCGGTGCGGCGCTCGCTGGTGGTGCTGAAGGGCCTGAGCTACCTGCCCACCGGCGCGATCGTCGCCGCGCCCACCACCTCCTTGCCCGAGCGCCTGGGCGGCGAGCGCAACTGGGACTACCGCTTCTGCTGGCTGCGCGATGCGGTGTTCACCCTGACCGCGCTGCACGCCGCCGGCTATTCCGAGGAGGCGGGCGCGTTCCATGGCTGGCTGCAGCGCACCGTGGCCGGCTCGCCGGACCAGTTGCAGGCGCTGTACGGGATCGGCGGCGAACGGCGCATGCCCGAATGGGAAGTGGACTGGCTGCCCGGCTACGAAGGCGCGTTGCCGGTGCGGGTCGGCAATGCCGCCGCCGGCCAGTTCCAACTGGACGTCTACGGCGAGGTGATCGCCGCGTTCCATCGCGGCCGCCACGAAGGCATGGCCACCGCGGCGCATGGCCGCTCGCTGGCGCGGCAACTGCTGGAGGTGCTGGAACAGCGCTGGCGCGAGCCGGACGAAGGCATCTGGGAGATCCGCGACCAGCGCCGCCACTTCGTGCATTCCAAGGTGATGGCGTGGCTGGCGTTCGACTGCGGCGCGCGCGACGGGGTCACCGACGCCGACGCCGCGCAACGCGCGCACTGGCGCGCGCTGGCCGACGAAGTGCATGCGCAGGTGCTGGAGCAGGGCGTGCACCGCGACGGCTATTTCGTGCAGAGCTACGGCAGCGAGCGGTTGGATGCAGCCACGCTGCTGATCCCGCTGGTCGGCTTCCTGCCGGCGGACGATCCGCGCGTGGCCGCCACCGCCGACGCGATCGCGCAGCGGTTGAGCATCGATGGCCTGGTCGAGCGCTACCGCGCCGACGACGACAGCGGCGACGGCCTGCCGGCCGGCGAGGGCACCTTCATCGCCTGCAGTTTCTGGCTGGTGGAGAACTACGCGCTGCTCGGCCGCGCCGAGCAGGCGCGCGCGCTGTTCGAGCGCCTGCTCGGGCTGTGCAACGACGTCGGCCTGCTGGCCGAGGAATACGATCCGCGCAGCGGCCGCATGCTCGGCAACGTTCCGCAGGGCTATTCGCACGTGGCCTTGGTCCACGCCGCATTGCGCCTGCATGGCTTACTCGGCAACCAGGAAACCCATCCATGAGCGATGCGACACAAGCGACTCCGCCCTGCCTGATCGTGGTCTTCGGCGCGCGCGGCGACCTGACCCGGCGCCTGGTGCTGCCGGCGCTGTACAACCTGCGCCGCAGCGGCGCGCTGCCCGAGCAGTTCGCGGTGATCGGCGTGGACCATGGCGACATCAGCGAAACCACCTGGCGGCGCCTGCTCGGCACCGCGCTGCATGGGCTGATGGCCGACCGCGACGCCGAGTTCAAGGCCGACGGCCTGGACGAGGACGTGTGGGACTGGCTGCGCACGCGCCTGCACTACCTGCGCGGGGATTTCGCCGATGCCGCAACGTATCGCGCGCTCGGCCAGGTGATCGAGAAATACGACGCGCAGTACCAGACCGGCGGCAACGTGCTGTTCTATCTGGCCACCGCGGCGCGCTTCTTCGCCCCGGCGATCGAGCAGTTGGGCGCGGCCGGGCTGGTCAGGCAGCACGCCGGCGGCGGCTGGCGGCGGGTGATCGTGGAGAAGCCGTTCGGCCACGACCTGCAGAGCGCGAAGGATCTCAACGCCATCGTCGGCCGCGTGCTCGACGAGGACCAGGTGTTCCGCATCGACCATTTCCTGGGCAAGGAAACGGTGCAGAACATCCTCGCCTTCCGCTTCGCCAACGGCCTGTTCGAGCCGGTGTGGAACCGCGACCGCATCGACCACGTGCAGATCACCGCCGCCGAGACCATCGGCGTGGAAGGCCGCGGCGGCTTCTACGATCCCACCGGCTGCCTGCGCGACATGGTGCCCAACCACCTGTTCCAGTTGCTGGCGATGATCGCGATGGAGCCGCCGGCCGCGTTCACCCCGGCGGCGATGCTGCGCCGGCGCGCCGAGGTGATCGAGGCGGTGCGGCCGCTGGCGCCGGCGGACGTGGTGCGCGGCCAGTACGCGGCCGGCGCGATCGGACGCAACGCGGTGCCCGGCTACCGCGAGGAGGACACGGTGCCGGCCGATTCCAACACCGAGACCTACGTGGCGATGAAGCTGCAGGTCGACACCTGGCGCTGGGCCGGCGTGCCGTTCTACCTGCGCACCGGCAAGCGCCTGCGCGAACGCACCACCGAGATCGCGATCCGCTTCAAGCCGGCGCCGCTGGCGCCGTTGCGCAGCGCCGAGATCGGCGGCTACGGCCCGGACTGGCTGGTGCTGCACATCCAGCCGGACGAAGGCATCTCGCTGCAGTTCGACGTCAAGCGCCCGGGCGCGCGGGTCAGCCTGGCGCCAGTGCGCATGGACTTCCGCTACCGCGACTGGTTCCCGAAGGAATACACGGTCGGCTACGAACGCCTGCTGCAGGACTGCATGAACGGCGAGGCCGGCCTGTTCCAGGACGCGACCATGGTCGAGGCGGCGTGGCGCATCGTGCAGCCGATCCTGGACACGTGGCGCGGGTCGGCGGACGAAGTGCCGCAGTACCCGGCCGGCAGCGCCGGCCCGGCCGCGGCCGACGCGCTGCTCGCGCTCAGCGGCGGCCACAGCTGGCGCACCCTGACCGCCGGCCGCCGTCCGCCGCCGCGGCGCGCGCCGGAAGGCGGCACCGACGCCAAGGCCGCGGCACCGGCGAAGCGGTCGGCGGCCGCCAAGCCGGATGTCTCCAAGGCCAAGGCGGCCGGCGCCGGCACGTCCAAGCGTGCGGCTTCGGCCAAGCGCGCGGTCACCCCGGGCAAGAGGACGGCGGGGAAGACGACAGCCGCATCCAAGAAGACGGTCGCGCCCAGGAAGGCCGTCAAGTCCGCTTCCAGGAAAGCGAGCAAGCCGGTGGCGAAGGCGTCGCCAGCGACTGGTGTCAAGCGCGCGGCGGCGAAGCGCTGACCGGCGCCGCGCACCGTCCTGCGCGAGGTGGCGGGGCGTCGTTCTCGTGGGAGCGGCGACGGATGGCCTGTGGCCATGCGTCGCGCTCGGTGTTGGCGGCAGTCGGGACGGAAGTCCTTCCCACGGCGTATTCGCTGTGCCCAGCCGCGGCTGCCGCAGCGCGCCGACCTGGGCGCTGCAGTGCACCGACCCAAGGCCGGGCAGGAGCGGGCGCGACGGCGAGGCATGACGTGGCGCCAGGTTCGGCATGCTGTCGCGGCTGAAGCCGCTCCTACAAGGGCACCCACCTTGCGCGCCCCTATAGGAGCGGCTTCAGCCGCGACCAACGAAGCCGCACAATCGTCGGGCTTCGGATGCTGTCGGAGCCAACGTCCCGACGCCATCGAGATTCTCCCTCCACACAACCGGCAAGCCGGCCGCAACGCCTGTGGGAGCGGCTTCCAGCCGCGACGAACGAAGCACGGATCCAGCGCCCATCCAGCACCCGCCACGACCGGCCGCTGCACCGCCGTCCTTCCACCGCGCACGCCACGCAAGCGCCGCACCACACTCCACCGCAACGTCCTACGCCTGCGTCTTCGCCGCACCCGCATCGCGCGCCGCGTCCGGCGGCGTCTCGCCCACGTCCGCCTCGAACAGCCGCATCAAATCCGCACGCGCATCGCGCGAGGTCTGCACCACCGCCGCGTCGTCGTCGTACACCAGGTGCTGCGCGCGCAGCAGTTGCTCGTCGTGCTGGCGGAAGCGGGCGATGCGGTCGCGCGCGGTGTCCGCGCTCAGCCCCAGGCTCACCAGCACCTTCTCGCTCAGCTCCAGGCTGGAGGCGAACACTTCGCGGAACGGTTCGGCGCCCAGGTCCATCAGCCGCCAGGCGTGCTGGCGGTTGCGCGCGCGCGACAGCACCTGCGCCTTCGGATACAGGCGGCGGATCAGCCGCGTGGTCTTGATGTTGGTTTCCGGATCGTCCATCGCCACCACGAAGATGCCGATGCTGTCGCTGCCGGCCGCGCGCAGCAGGTCCGGGCGGCTGGGGTCGCCGTAGTAGATCTTGTTGCCGAAGCGGCGCAGGTCCTCGACCGTGTCCGGGTTGTGCTCCAGCGCCACGAACGGAATGCGCTGCGCGGTCAGCAGCCGCGCCACGACCTGGCCGAAGCGGCCCATGCCGGCGATCAGCACCTGCGCGCGCTGCGCATCGACGGTGTCGTAGCTGGCGGCCGGCGGCGGCACGCGCCTGGCCTTGGCCGCCTCGCCGCCGTCGAGCAGACGCTGCATGCCGATCAGCAGCAGCGGGGTCAGCGCCATCGACACGCCGACCACCGCGACCAGGCGGTCGTGGTTGGCGTCGTCGAGCAACTGCGCGCGCTGCGCCTCGGTGAACACCACGAAGGCGAATTCGCCGCCCAGCCACAGCAGGCTGCCGAGCAGCAGCGCGCTGCGCAGCGGCAGCCGCGCCACCCGGCCGATGCCGACCAGCAGGCCGAACTTGACCAGCAGCAGCGTGGCCACGCCGCCGGCGATCAGCCACGGTTCGGCGACGATGCGGTCCAGGTCGATGCCCATGCCCACGGCGATGAAGAACACGCCCAGCAGCAGGCCCTGGAACGGCTCGATCTGCGCCTCCAGTTCGTGCCGGAATTCCGAATCGGCCAGCAGCACGCCGGCCAGGAACGCGCCCAGGCTGGGGCTCAGCCCGGCCTTCTGCAGGAACCAGGCGTTGCCCAGCACCACCAGCAGCGCGCTGGCGGTGAAGACCTCGGGCATGCGCGTGCGCGCGACCATGCGGAACAGGTGGCGCAGCACCAGCCGCCCGCACAGCACCACCAGCGCCAACGCGCCCAGCGCCTGCGCCACCTCGGACCAGGTCAGGGTGTCGTTCTTGGCTCCGCCGAGCAGCGGAATCGCGGCCAGCAGCGGGATCGCGATCAGGTCCTGGAACAGCAGGATCGCGAAGCCGAGCCGGCCGTAGTCGCTGTTGAGCGCCTTGCGCTCGGCCAGCAGCTGCAGGCCGACCGCGGTGGACGACAGCGCCAGCGCCAGGCCCACCACCAGCGCGCTCTTCCAGTTCACGTCCAGGCACAGCAGCAGCACGCCCAGCGGCAGCGCGGTCAGCGCCACCTGCGCGGTGCCGGCGCCGAACACCGCGCGCCGCATCAGCTTCAGCCGCGCCGGCGACAGTTCCAGGCCGATCAGGAACAGCAGCATCACCACGCCGATCTCGGCGGCGTTGAGGATGCGCTCGGTGTCCTGCACGAAGCCCAGCCCGTCCGGCCCCAGCACCACGCCGGCGGCCAGATAGGCCAGCACGGCGCCCAGGCCCAGGCGCTTGAACACCGGCACCGCGATCACCGCGGCCAGCAGCAATACGAGCGCCAGCTCCAGGCCGCCGCTATGCACGAGTCGTCTCCATCGCGCCATTATGCGGCCGCGATGCGACTGCCCGCTTACCCTGATTGGGGGGAGGCCGCGGGCCGGAGCCGGCCTTCGGCAGCGTCGGAGATCGGGCGGGCCGCGGGAGGGGACCCCTTGGCGTCGGCTCCCGCGTGACGTAGGGCACATCTAATACCCCCCAAAACAGCATGTCGATGCATTTCGAGCCGCCGATGCGCCCACCGGGCATCGAGGCGTTCGGCATGTCCTGACGTGGCAAAGGCGCGTTGGCAAAGGGACGCGGTGGCGTTGCGGCCGCGGTTGCCATGGAGGCCTTGGCATCATGGCCACTTCGTTCTTCTGTCGCGGCTGAAGCCGCTCCTACAGGGGCGCCGCGCGCGGTTGTAGGAGCGGCTTCAGCCGCGACAGGAAAACGACATGCCATCGACACGCGCAGCGTGCAGCTTCCGGACTGAAGGTAGTAGAGGTGCCCTGACGTCGCTCCCGCAGGAACCCCTGGCCAGCGTCCTGGCATGGTGTAGGACGAGCCTCGGCCCCGCCGGAATCGGCACCGGAATGCCAGCGAAAGCACTGTGGGAGGGGCTTCAGCCCCCGACGCATGGACGCCGGAATCCACCGCCTTTCCCGTAGCGGCCGACGCAGCGACGCGACAGGCCGCGGCGCATCCGCATCCACCGATCATCCCCGCGCCCGCATCACCCGTGTACCGTTGTCGCACCGCTTGCCCGCCCCGCGCCCGCCATGAGCACCTACCACCTGCAGTCCGTGTTCCGCCCCGCCTCGGTCGCCATCGTCGGCGGCAGCCCGCGCGAGCGCTCGGCCGGGCGCGCGGTGGTGCGCAACCTGCGCGCCGCCGGCTTCCCCGGCCAGATCGGCTGGGTCAGCCCGCGCTACCGCGAGATCGACGGCATGCCCACCGTGCGCCGGCTCACCGATCTGCCGTGGGTGCCGGATCTGGTGGTCATCACCGTGCCGGCGCGGATGGTGCCGCGCATCGTTGCCATCGCCGCGCGCCAAGGAGTGGCCGCGGTGATCATCCTCACCGCCGGCCTGGGCGAAGGCCCCGGCTCGGCCGCGGCGCGGGCCGAGGCGGCGGCGCGCGCCAAGGGCCTGCGCCTGCTCGGCCCGCATTGCCTGGGCGTGATCGCCCCGCACGCCAAGCTCAACGCCAGTATCGCCGCGCATTGCCCGCAGCCCGGCGATCTGGCGCTGGTCTCCGAATCCAGCGCCATCGCCGCGGCGCTGGTGGAGTGGGGCGTGGCGCGCTCGGTCGGCTTTTCCGCGGTGGTGTCGCTGGGCGATGCGCTGGACGTGGACTTCGGCGACCTGCTCGACTACTTCGCCACCGACTACCGCACCCGCGCGATCCTGCTGTACGTCGAACACATCCGCGATGCGCGCAAGTTCATGTCGGCCGCGCGCGCCGCCGCGCGCGCCAAGCCGGTGGTGGTGGTGAAGTCGGGCCGCCAGCTGCGCATCGATCCCAACGCCGACACCCACGTGCAGGCGCTGGCCAGCTCCGACGCGGTCTACGGCGCCGCCTTCGCCCGCGCCGGCCTGCTGCGCGTGCGTGCGCTGGACGAACTGTTCGCCGCGGCCGAGACCCTGGGCCGGCTCAGCACCTTCCCCGGCCGCCGCCTGGCCATCCTCAGCAACGGCGGCGGCGTCGGCCGCCTGGCGGTGGACCAGCTCGCCGATCTCGGCGGCACCCTGGCCGGCCTGTCGCCGCAGACCCTGCAGCGGCTGGAGCAGGCGCTGCCGCAGGAGTGGTCGCACGCCAATCCGGTGGACATCGTGGTCGATGCCGACGGCGAGCGCTACGCCGCCGCCGCCGAGGCGCTGCTGGCCGATCCGGAGAACGACGCGGTGCTGGTGGTCAACGTGCCGACCGCCTTCACCTCCTCGGCCGACGCCGCGCAGGCGCTGACCCGCATCCTGGGGCTGCGTTCGCGCCACCACCGCGACAAGCCGGTGTTCGCGGTGTGGCTCGGCAACGACGAAAGCGCCACCGCCGCGCTCAACGCCGCGCACATCCCCACCTACGCCACCGAGGCCGACGCGGTGCGCGGCTTCATGCACCTGGTGCGCTACCGCGAGGCGCAGGCGGCGCTGATGGAGACGCCGCCGAGCCTGCCGGAGGATTTCGTGTTCGACGCGGCCAGCGCGCGCGGCATCGTCGATGCCGCGTTGGCCGCCGGCCAGACCTGGCTGGATCCGCTGGACAGCAACCGCCTGCTCGCCGCCTACGGCATTCCCACCGCGCCGGTGGTGCATGCCGCCACCGCCGCCGAGGCCGCGGCGGCCGCGGCGCCGATGCTGGCGCAGGGCCTGGCGGTGGCGGTGAAGATCCACTCGGCCGACATCCCGCACAAGTCCGACGTGGACGGCGTGCGCCTCAACCTGGTCAGCGTGGAGGCGGTGCACGATGCGGCCGAGGGCATCCTCGCGCGGGCGCGCGCCGCGCGGCCGCAGGCGCGCATCGACGGCGTGCTGGTGCAGCCCTCGCTGCTGCGGCCGAAGGCGCGCGAACTGATCGCCGGCATCGCCGACGACCCCACCTTCGGCCCGGTGATCGTGTTCGGCCGTGGCGGCATCGCGGTGGAAGTGATCGACGACAAGGCGCTGGCGCTGCCGCCGCTGGACCTGCGCCTGGCCCACGAACTGATCGGCCGCACCCGCGTCAGCCGCATCCTCAAGGCCTACCGCGACGTGCCCGCCGCCGACGAGCGCGCGGTGGCGATGGTGCTGGTCAAGCTGGCGCAACTGGCCGCCGACCTGCCGGAGATCCGCGAACTGGACATCAATCCGCTGCTGGCCGACCGCGACGGCGTGATCGCGGTGGACGCGCGGGTGGCGGTGGCGCCGCCGCGGCGCCTGCACAAGGGCCGCGGCCACCCGCGCTTCGCGATCTTCCCGTATCCCAAGGAGTGGGAGCGGCGCATCGTGCTCAACGACGGCGCCGCCGCGTTCGTGCGCCCGGTACGGCCGGAGGACGACGCGCTGTTCCGCAGCTTCTTCGCCCGCGTCACCGACGAGGACCTGCGCCTGCGCTTCTTCCAGGCGGTGAAGCACTTCAGCCACGAATTCATCGCGCGCCTGACCCAGCTCGACTACGCGCGTTCCATCGCGCTGGTGGCGATCGAACCGCGCAGCGGCGACATGCTCGGCGCGGTGCGCCTGCACGCCGACGCCGACTACGACCGCGGCGAATACGGCATCCTGATCCGCTCCGACCTCAAGGGCCACGGCATCGGCTGGCAACTGATGCGGATCATGATCGAGTACGCCGGCTGGCTCGGCCTCAACGTGGTCGAAGGCCAGGTGCTGCGCGAGAATCGCACCATGCTGGCGATGTGCCAGCAGCTCGGCTTCAAGGCCACGCCCGACCCGGACGATGCCACGCTGATGGATGTGGTGCTGCCGGTGGCGACTTCGTAAGGACACACGAACATGGCGAATTTCCCGGTCAAACTGCTGCAACCGCGGCATGCCTTTCTGTTCGGCGCGGCGGACGCGGCATCGATGGAGATCCTGCTGCGGCCGTTCCTGCACGAAGGCGCGCTGGTGGACACGGCGATCCGCCTGGACGGCATCGCGCTGCCGTCGCTGCACTTGCGCGAGCTGGCCGGACAGCACTTCGTCTTCCCGTTGGACCCGGAGGACGGCAGCATCGACGGCTCGATCCTGCTGGAGCATGCGCACCATCCGGTCGATGTCGCCTCGCTGACCTT
The DNA here is from genome assembly GCF_041242975.1 of Xanthomonas sp. DAR 35659. Taxonomy (NCBI): domain Bacteria; kingdom Pseudomonadati; phylum Pseudomonadota; class Gammaproteobacteria; order Lysobacterales; family Lysobacteraceae; genus Xanthomonas; species Xanthomonas medicagonis. The sequence goes on along the minus strand of NZ_CP162488.1, from coordinate 5,162,098 downwards.
CCATGCCTCGCGCGACGGGGAACTGACCGTCGTGGTCAAGGGGACTTACGTGTTCGATTTCGAAGGGCTCGACGACCTGGGCAAGGTGCCCTTCACCCTGGCTGCACGGGTGAGTTCCTGCGCGCTGTGAGCCGATGCGGGCCGCATGCGCGCGCGCCGCGGCGGTTGATCTCGCCAAGCCGGCATTGCACGATCAATGACGCATCGATTGCATATGACACGCAAGGCGTACAAGGAGTCCGACATGAATCTTGCGCAACGCGTGATCGTGTTCCTCACCTTCCTGCTGCTGCTGACGCTCAACCTTTATACCTTCTCGTCGATGGCGATTCTGTACAAGGGCATGTGGCATAGCCTTCCGGCGAAAGCGGTCGAGGTGCGGCTGGTGGATTCGCCCTCTATGGAGGATGCGGTACCCGTGCGGGATCAGGGTGGCGGACCGACCGGGCAGGTCGTGCAGCTCGAGGTCCAGAACAGCTTTTACGACCGCCTGCGCCTGCTGCCGTTTTGGAACATGGGGGTGTTGGCGCTGGCGTTCGTGGCCTATGTGGTCGCCGAGATCATCCATGGATGGCGCGCGCGCCACGCCACCTGAGCCGATCCCCGCCTGGCGCATGTCCGCGCCGCGCGACGTGGTAACGCGTATCGGCGTCATGCAGCCGCTATGGCAATGGACGCCGCTGTGACGGATGCCGGCGACAGGCGCATCTGCACCCGGGCCTGCGGTGGCATGTGCGCCGGCGAGTTGAACCGTTATGGTCCGGCGTACCCATTCGTATCCGATGCTCGCCAAGGAGGAAATATGCACTTCAAGCCGGACGGCTACAACGCGGTGTCCCCCTATCTCATCGTCGACGGCGCGCGGCGGACCATCGCGTTCCTGGTCGCGGTGTTCGATGCAGAACCGCTGCGGCAGATTCCCGGCGAAGGCGGCACGCTCGCGCACGGCGAGGTGCGCATCGACGACAGCGTGTTGATGTTCTGCGACGCGGTCGAGGGCTGGCCGGCGCAGCCGGCGCACATCCACGTCTATGTGCGCGATGTGGACGCGACCTATCGGCGCGCGCTGGCCGCTGGCGCGGTCGCGGTGCAGGAACCGGTGCAGAAGGACGATGCGGACCGCCGCGGCGACGCAGGCGGCACGACCTGGTGGGTGGGGCAGCAGATCGGCTGACGGCCAAGCGCCTACGCCCAGCCGCCGCGAGCGCGGAATCCCCGGCGGTTCGGTCACGCGGGCCGGACGCCGGCGCTTGAGCAGGGCGAAACCAGCGCAAGCCCATGCTGCCGTGCAGCAGTAGCGCCAGAATTTGCCGCGCCATACCGCGGCAAAGGGTGGGGCACCGCATTTGTCTTGCGAACCGCGTGATGTCCCGCCTATCGTCCGTTCGTTCCCAGTCGCTGCATGGGCCGGCCAGCGCCGTTCCAACGAAATCGGGCGCGGCCCCGTCGCTGGGCGTCGCGCGTGCTCTCACTCCATTCGCCACCGAGTCCACCCCATGTCCGAATCGAGTTCCTCCTTCCTCCTGTCGCGCCGCGATTTCATTGCCGGTGCCGGGAGCGTGGCAATCCTCGCCTCGCCGCTGCACGCCATGGCCATTTTTGATAGCGCTAACACAGAATTTCGAATCGCCGCGGACGGGCAGGCCGTGCCGATCCATGTGGATGCGCGGGATTTCCCCGGTGTGGCGAGGGCGGCGCGCGACCTCGCCGAGGACATCGGCCGCGTGTCCGGCACGCCGGCGCAGGTCCTGCACGCCCCCGCTCCCGCCGCCGCGGGCGCGACGGTGCTACTGGTCGGCACCCTCGGCAAAAGTGCGCTCATCGATGCGCTGGTCGCGGTCGGCAAGCTCGATGTCGCGCCGATCCGCGGGCAGTGGGAGTCCTACACGCTGCAGACCGTCACCGAACCGGCCCCGGGAGTGGCCGAAGCGCTGGTGATCGCCGGCAGCGACAAGCGCGGCACCATCTACGGCATCTATGAGCTGTCCGAGCAGATCGGTGTGTCGCCCTGGTACTGGTGGGCGGACGTGCCGGTGCGCCGCCGCGCGGCGATCGCGATCCGGCGCGGCAAGCACTTCCAAGGCCCGCCCGCGGTGAAGTATCGCGGCGTGTTCCTCAACGATGAGCAACCATGCCTGGGCAAGTGGACCACCGAGAAATTCGGCGGAATGAACGCGGCGTTCTATACCCGGCTGTTCGAAGTGCTGCTGCGCCTGCGCGCGAACTACCTGTGGCCGGCGATGTGGGACAACGCGTTCGCGCAGGACGATCCGGACAATGCGCGGCTCGCCGACGAGTACGGCATCGTCATGGGTACCTCGCACCACGAGCCGATGATGCGTGCGCACAAGGAGTGGACCGACCACCGCGACCGGTACGGCAACGGCGAATGGAACTACGCCACCAACAAGGACGCGCTGCAGACCTTCTTCCGCGAAGGCATCGCGCGCAACCGCGCGCACGAAGTGCTGGTGACGGTGGGCATGCGCGGCGACGGCGACGTGGCCATGGCCAGTGCCGGCGATCTGCAGGCCGACATGCGCCTGCTCGAAACCATCATCGCCGACCAGCGCAGCATCCTCGCCACGGAACTGGGCAAGGACCCGAGCGAGGTCCCGCAACTGTGGGCCCTGTTCACCGAGGTGCAGAAGTTCTACGACGCTGGCCTGACGCTGCCGGACGACGTCACCTTGCTGTTCACCGACGACAATGTCGGCAATCTGCGCCGGCTGCCCAAGCCCGTGGAGCGCCAGCGTGCCGGCGGCTCCGGCATCTACTACCACATGGACATGAACGGCGGGCCGTTCTCGTACAAGTGGCTCAACAGCAATCCGCTGCCGAAGATCTGGGAGCAGATGAACTTGGCGTACCGCTACGGCGCCGACCGGATCTGGATCGCCAACGTCGGCGATTTCAAGCCGCTGGAGATCCCGATCGAGTTCTTCCTGCGGCTAGCGTGGAAACCGGACGCGATCGGCAGGGAGGATGTCGCCGCCTGGACGCAGCGCTGGGCGAGCCGCGAGTTCGGCGCGGAGCACGCGGTGCCGATCGCCGAGATCGTCGCGAAATATGCGAAGTACAATGCCTGGCGCAAGCCGGAACTGGTGAAGCCGGACACCTTCAGCCTGTTGCACTATCGCGAGGCCGAGCGCGTGCTGGACGCCTGGACCACGCTGGTGGCGCAGGCCGAAAGCATCCAGTCGGCGCTGCCGGCGGACGCGCTCGACGCCTATTACCAACTGGTGCTGCATCCGGTGAAGGCGTGCGCGACGGCGACCGAGCTGAACATCGCCGCGGCCCGCAACCGGTTCTATGCGCAACAGGGCCGCGCCAGCGCCAATGCCGAAGCCGAACACGTGCGCCGGCTGTTCCAGCGCGACCGCGAGCTGACCGCGTACTACAACACGCGCCTGGCCGGCGGCAAATGGAACCACCTCATGGACCAGGTGCATCTGGGCTATTTCGACTGGTATTCGCCGCCGGCGAACATCATGCCGGGCGTCGTCGCGCTGGACGTGCAGGACACCGCCGACTATGCGGTGGCGGTCGAAGGCTCGGTGCCCGGTTGGCCTGGCTTCTGGCTCGATCCGGAGTTGCCGACGTTCGACAGCCTGTGCCGGCAGCGGCATTACGTCGACGTGTTCCCGCGCGGCGCCCGGCCGATCGCGTTCAAGATGGCGGCGGCCGAGCCTTGGATCGTGATCACCGAAGGCAAGCCGTTCGGGGTCGGGCGCGAGGACCGGCGCTTCTGGGTCGAGATCGACTGGAACAAGGCCGCCGTCGGCGAGCAGAGCGGAACGATCGTGGTCACCGGCACGCAGGAGGAGCGGACGATCCGGGTCAAGGCGATCAAGGCCTCCGCGGCGCAGCAGCGCCAGGCGCGTGGCGCATTCGGCGGCCTGCGGGGGCCGATCGCGATCGCCGCCGATGCGTTCGAACGCAACGTCGCCGTCAACGGCGTGCGCTGGGAGCGCATTCCGGACTACGGCCGCGCGCGGGCCGCGATGTCGGTCTTTCCCGTCACCGCGCCGTCGTTCGCCGACCCGCGCACCGCGCCGCGCCTGGAATATCCCGTGTACCTGGCCAGGGCCGGTCGCTACGAGATCGATCTGGTCACCAACCCCACGCTCAACGTCGACACCACCCACCAACTCAGCGTCGCCGTTGCCTTCGATGATCAGCCGCCGCAGGTCGTCAGCGTGTTCACGCCGGAGCAGCAGGCGTCGCAGGACTTCCTGGGTGAGGCGTTCTACGAGAACGCACGCAACAACGCGCGCATTCTGACCGTCGCGCAGTCGGTTGCCGCCCCCGGGCGACATGTGCTCAAGCTCATGATGGTCGACCCGACCATGGTGGTGCAGAAAATCGTGGTGCGCAGCGAGCCGTTGCCGGCCTCGTACTTCGGCCCGCCGGAGGTGGCGGCGCATCCGAGTTGAGTCGTGGGGGGCGTGCGCTTCGCCGTCAGCGCGGCGCGATGCCGCGTCCGGCAGGCGCCGTGGGGTTGTGTCGCGTGCGCACGCTACGCGCCGGCACGGGGCAGCCTCGGGGATCAAGACTGCGGCTCCCTGCAAGGTGGCGTAGCGTGCGCCGGCCGCGCGTCGCGCGCGCGATCGGCCGCAGCGCGCGACGGTTCCGACGCTAGGCGATCGTCTCGACGTGAGTGGCGACGTCGCGCCGGTGGCACGCCGAAAAGCAACACTTGCCGCAGCCGCAGTTCGCGGCGCCGTCGGCTCGCGCTTGTGCCCGAATGGTCCCGGTCGGTGCCACCTTCGTCGGCGCAGTGATGGCGACCGATGAGGGTGCGGGCGGCGGTGTGCCGATCGCATCGGCCACTCGGTAGGGGACGCCTGGCCCTGGCAGAATTGGCGTCCGGCGCCGCTGCTGGCGTTGCGCCAGGGGATACCGCATGTCAATGGCCGAGCCTCCGCCGATGTCCACGTCGAGACGCGCCATGCCCGTCCTGCGCGCGTTCCTGCGCCTGGGGCTGACCAGTTTCGGCGGCCCGCTCGCGCACCTGGGCTATTTCCGCGAGGAATTCGTGCGTCGCCGCGGCTGGCTGGACGAGGCCGGGTTCGCGCAGTTGTTGTCGTTGTGCCAGGTGCTGCCCGGCCCGACCAGCAGCCAGCTCGGGGTGGCGATCGGCTGGCAGCGCGCCGGTTGGCGCGGGGCGCTGGCCGCCTTCGTCGGTTTCACCCTGCCGTCGGCGCTGCTGATGTTCGCACTGGCGCTGTCCGCGCCGCAGTGGCTGCGGCATCCGGGCGGGGCGGCCCTGCTGCATGGGCTCAAGCTGGTCGCGGTGGTGGTGGTGGCGCATGGCGTGTACGCGATGGCGCGCAGCCTGACCCCGGACCTGCGCCGCGCAATGCTGGCGCTCGCCGCCGCGGCCATGGCGCTGTGGCTGGACCGCGCCTGGGGCCAGCCGCTGGCGATCGCGCTGGGCGCGGTGGCCGGGATCGCCTGGTGCCGCCCGCCACCGCCGGCGGCGGCGCCGTGGCGCTGGCGCCGCGCCGTGGGGCTGGGATGTGCGCTGGCATTCGGCGTGCTGGGACTGGCGGCCTTGTGGGCGTCCGCGCATGCCACCGCCACGCCCGCACCGGTCGCGCTCGCCGCGGCGTTCTATCGCAGCGGCGCATTGGTGTTCGGTGGCGGCCACGTGGTGTTGCCCTTGTTGCAGCACGAACTGGTCGCCAGCGGCTGGATGGCGGCGGACACCTTCCTCGCCGGCTACGGCGCCGCGCAGGCGCTGCCGGGTCCGATGTTCGCGCTGGCCGCCTATCTGGGCGCCAGCGTCGGCGGTGGCATCGCCCCGGGCGCCGGCGCGGTGCTGGCGCTGGCGGCCCTGTTCGCGCCGGGCCTGCTGGCCCTGGGTGCGCTGTTGCCGCTGTGGCGGGCGCTGGCCGGACGACCGCTGCTGGCGCGGGCCCTGGCCGGGATCAATGCCGCGGTGGTCGGTCTGCTGGCGGCGGCGCTGTACGACCCGCTGTGGCGCGACGGCATCCGCCACCCGGTGGACGTGCTGGTGGTGGCGCTGGGCCTGCTGTTGATGGCGCGCCTGCAGCGCCCGGCGCTGTGGGTCGTGGCATGGTGTACGGTGGCGGCGCTCGGCCTCGCTGCGTTCGGCGGGTAGGCGCGCCGTCGCTGGCCGCGGCCGGGCGTTGGCCACGTTGCTGTGCATGACGCACGGCACGACGCGTTTCTCCTCGGAGTGATCGCATGCGCACGCACGGAACGCTGATCAAGTGGGACCAAGCCAGGGGCTTCGGCTTCGTGCGCCCGGCGCATGGCCAGGGCGAAGTGTTCGTGCACCTCGCCGCGTTCCCGCGCGACGGACGGCCGCCGCGCATCGGCGAGCTGATCTCCTTCGATCTGGAACGCGATGCGCAGGGACGGCCGCGCGCGGTGCGGGTGATGCGCCCCGGGCAGGCAACCGCCGCGCCGGTGCGCCCTGCCACAGCGGACACGCCGCGCTGCAGCGTGCGCGGCCGCGTGCTGCTGGCGCTGTTGGTGCTCGCGGTCGGCGTCGGTGCGTATCGGCTGATCGCGCCGCGCCTGGCCGACCCGCCGGCGGCGCGCGAGGCGGCGCCGGCCGCGGCAACGGCCCCGGTGTCGCCTCGGCAGGCCTTTCACTGCGACGGACGCACCCATTGCGCGCAGATGACCTCCTGCGAAGAAGCGACTTACTTCCTGCGCAACTGCCCCGGCGTGCAGATGGACGGCAACCACGATGGCGTGCCGTGCGAGCGGCAGTGGTGTCATTAGGGCCAGCGCTTCGCTCACGCAAGCCGCTATGCTTGGCGATGCGGCTCAGACCAGGTGCCAGGCCATCGTGCGGTATCTTGCGGCGATCGATATTCCCGCGGCGTTTCGTCGTGGAAAGTCAGTAGAGCAGTTCCTTGGCCGCAGCGGCGAGGGCACGGCGTGCATTCGCTACGTAGAGTTGCGCCCCTGCGAGGGAGCGATACAGCTCTGGGTGCACGACGTCGAGGATATCGGCAGCGAGGACTAACTGGATGTGTACGACTTCCCGTCTCTGGAGCCGGACGGGCCCGACGCGCCGGCGGCCACATTCGCCGATCCGCAAGACGCGCTTGCCTATGCGCGTGCCGCATTGGCTGCCGATCCCGGCCGCTGGGTGAATGAAGGCGTCGCGCAGTCCGACTACCTCGATTACCTCCGGGCAGGCCGGCCGGGCAAATGGCCGCATGCCGGTTGAAGCTTCACAGAACTCCCGATACGGCCGTGCGGCTTTGCTTCGACATCCGGCTTTGTGCGCAGCCGACTCCATTCACCCAGCCGTCGGCACGGTAACGGCACTTGTCTCGGCGATGCGTGGACGCCAGGTCAGTCGTCGTCGCGGGTGAACGGCGCCAGCCGCAACTTGACCCGGTGTTCGACGCCGGCGGGGCACTGCCCCGGTGCCGGCCCGCGGAAGTAGCTGCGCTGCCAGCCTTCGCGCTTCGCCTGCGGATCGTCCTGCGCCAGGTCGTGCAGGAACTGGCCGCGGCTGCGCATCCAGGCCTGGTAGTCGCGCTCCAGCTCCGGGCTCTGCGACAGCGGCTGCCAGCGCGGTTCGGTCTCGGCCAGCAGTTGCCGCTGCACCGGGAAGAAATGGCAGAACGGTTCGCCGGCGTCGAAGCGCACGCGGCCGGGACGGGTGAACTGCCAGTTCATGGTGAAGGTATACGGGCTCCAGTCGGTCTCGATCAGGCCGGTGAGCCCGGCGATGCCGTCCTTGGGCCGGTTGACCGGCGCGGTGACGTACAGTTCCACGCCCGGCTCGGTGCGGAACAGGCAGGGCACGTGGAAGGTGAGCACGCCGTAGCCGAAGTGGCTGACCGCCGGCGCCTGCGTGCCGGGGTCGGCGTGCAGGCGGATCGCATCGAGCGCGTCGCCGCCGTTCCACTCGGCCTCGAATCCGCTCTGGCACAGCAACTCCCAGCCGTGCGCGTTGGCGATGTCCAATGGCAGGCAGCGGTAGGCGAAGCGCTGGTTGGTGCGGTCCATCCACGGCCGCTCGCGCGGTGCCGGGCGCACGTCGAGGGTGTGGCCGTCGAGGACGTGGGCAATGAGTTTCATGGCGGCGGCATCGGCGGGAGACGTGCGCCGAGTGTGACGCGTCGGCGCCGGCATGGCGACCGGGGAGTGTGGCGGCGCGGCGCGATGTGCAATGCCGTCTTCGCAGAATCGCTGCGACGGTGGCATTGGCGCTTGTCAGCCCAGCCTCTATTGCAGGCCGGCGCTACAAGAGAATGGCGCGGTCTCGATCTGTAGACGGGCGCATGCCTCTGTCTTGGAAGCATGCGCGACGCCTAGCGTTTCAGGGGCACCTCTAACAACCTGCTTTCGCCACAATCAAGTCAGATGCAGTTGGTTCTGTAGGAGCGGCTTCAGCCGCGACGGGCTTTACAAGGAACGCCTCGTCGCGGCTAAAGCCGCTTGTGTCTTACTAGGCTTTATCGTTGTAGGTGAGAGCGGAGTGCGGCAGGCCGTTTAGCCGCAGTGCCAAACGAGCACGAGTAGGAGTCAGTGCCGCCGCACTCCGTTTCTCCTGCCTAACAAGCCCGAACAGTTGCCCGAGCCACGAACTCGAACTTCACAAGCGTGGGCATTGGCAGGAGCGCTCTCGTCCTTGAGTCTACTGCGGAGAACGTCTATGCGGCGCTTTGTCGGGATCGATGTTGCCAAGGCCGAACTGGTCATTCATGCGCTGCCGGACCACGTGGCCTGGACCCAGCCCAACACGCTGCAAGGACGGCATGAGCTGGTCCAGCGTCTGTCCACGATGGCTTGTGAGCGGATCGTGCTGGAAGCCAGCGGCGGCTATGAGACGGCGGTGCTGCGGGCTCTGCGCCAGGCCGACCTGCCGGCGGTGCGCATGTCTGCCAAGCGTCCGCGTGCGTTGGCCAACGCACTGGGCCTGCATGCCAAGACCGACGCCCTGGACGCGCGGCTGCTGGCCATCGCGGCCGAGCACATCCCGACCACGCCTACGACCGTGCTGCCAGAGCACCTGCAGCAGCTACGCGAACTGCTCGACCTGCGCACCACCGTGGTCGGCCAGCGCGATGCCCATCGGCGCCGCCTGGATCACATCACCAGTCCCGACGTGCGCCACCAGTGCGAGTTGGTCATCGCCCTGCTGAATCAACAGATCCGGGCCCTGGATCGGCAGGTCGAGCAACAGACCAGAACATGTTCGACCCTGCCCAAGGTCCCTGGGGTCGGAGCGATCCTGCGCGCCACCCTGGCCGCACGGCTGCCGGAACTGGGAACGCTGCCGCCGCGCAAGCTCGCCGCCCTGGTCGGGCTGGCCCCGTTCAATCGCGACAGCGGCGGCTGGAAAGGTCAACGCCGCATCACAGGCGGGCGCGCCGACGTGCGACGGGTCCTGTACATGGCCACATGGGCCTCCATCCGCGCAGGGTCGCCCCTGGCCAACACCTACGCGCGCCTGAAGGCCGCAGGCAAACCGTCCAAGGTCGCCATCGTCGCTTGCATGCACAAGTTCCTGCGCTGGCTCAATGCCATCGCACGCGATCAGACCTCCTACGCGCCCCCGGTCATCGCTGCTGCATGACAGTTGACTCCTACAGGACACGTTCCGAAGTTACTGGAGGTGTCCTCAGGCCGCCTCGAATTCCAGCAGCGCCACGCCATCGCCGACCAGGTCGCCTTCGCGCACCCGGTAGCCCCGCACGGTGCCGTCGGCGGGGGCCTGCAGCGTGTGTTCCATCTTCATCGCTTCCAGCACCAGCAGCGGCGTGCCGCGGGTCACCTGCGTGCCGGGCGCCACCAGCAGGGCGACCACGCGGCCCGGCATCGGCGCGGTCAGCCCGCCGCTGTCGGCCAGCGGCTGGTCGGCCTCGGTCACCGGGTCGTGCAGTTCGAACAGCAGCGCCTGGCCATCGACGAACAGATGCAGGCGGGTTTCGGCGAACACCACGTCCGCCTGCAGCCGCTGCGCATCGAGCGTGGCCTGCAGGCGACCCGCGTGCAGGCGGCCGCCGGCCAGCAAGGTGGCGTCGGTGGCGTCGTCGTGGATGCGCCAGCCGTCGTCGGTGGCGACCGCGCGCAGCGTGCGCCGCTCCTCGCCGTGCTGCAGGGTCAGGTGGCGCGGCGCCGGCGCGCCCAGACGCCAGCCGTCGCGCAGGTCCCACGGCGAATGCGGGTCGTCCGCTTGCGCGGCCTCTGCATGGTCGTGCAGCAGCCAGGCCAGCGCGGCGAGGCTCCAGCGCGACGCGGCGGTGGCCGGGACGGTCTCGAACAGCGCGCTGTGTTCGCGCTCGATCAGCGCGGTGTCCAGGTCGGCCTGCGCGAACGCGGCGGTGCCGACCAGGCGCTGCAGGAACGCCGCGTTGGTGGAGACGCCGACCACCTGGCAGGCGGCCAGCGCCGCTTGCATGCGCCGCAACGCGCGCTCGCGGGTCTGGTCCCAGACGATCAGCTTGGCGATCATCGGATCGTAGTGCGGGCTGATGACGTCGCCCTGTTCGACGCCGGCATCGACGCGGGTATGCGCGTCGCTGGCCGGCAGGCGCAGATGCCGCAGCGTGCCGGTCGAGGGCAGGAAGCCGCGTGCCGGATCCTCCGCGTACAGCCGCGCTTCCAACGCGTGGCCGCGGATCGCCAGTTCGTGCTGGCGCTTGGGCAGCGGCTGGCCGGCGGCCACGCGCAATTGCCACTCGACCAGATCGGTGCCGGTGATGCATTCGGTGACCGGGTGTTCCACCTGCAGGCGGGTATTCATTTCCATGAAGTAGAACGCGCCATCGGGGGCGGCGATGAACTCCACCGTGCCGGCGCCGACGTAGCCGACCGCGCGTGCCGCTTCCACCGCGGCCTGGCCCATCGCCGCGCGACGGCCTTCCTGCATGCCGGGCGCCGGCGCTTCCTCGAGCACCTTCTGGTGGCGGCGCTGCACCGAGCAGTCGCGTTCGAACAGATAGACCAGTTCGCCCTGGGTATCGCCGAACACCTGGATCTCGATGTGCCGCGGGCGCAGCACGTACTTTTCGACCAGCACGTGCGCGTTGCCGAACGCGGCCTGCGCTTCGCGCTGGCAGGCGGCGAGCGCGGCGACGAAGTCCTCGCCGCGGTCGACCCGGCGCATGCCCTTGCCGCCGCCGCCGGCGCTGGCCTTGATCAGCACCGGATAGCCGATGGCATCGGCCTGCTCGCGCAGGAACTCCGGCTCCTGGCGTTCGCCGTGGTAGCCGGGAGTCAGCGGCACCCCGGCGGCCTGCATCAAGGCCTTGGCGGCGCTCTTGTCGCCCATGGCGCGGATCGCCGCCGGCGGCGGGCCGATGAAGACGATGCCGCGCGCGGCGCAGGCTTCGGCGAACTCGGCGTTCTCCGAGAGGAAGCCGTAGCCGGGGTGGATCGCCTGTGCGCCGCTGGCCTGGGCGGCGTCGAGGATGCGCTCGCCGCGCAGGTAGCTGTCGCGGGCGGGGGCGGCGCCGATGTGCACGGCTTCATCGGCCAGGCGCACGTGGCGGGCGTCGCGGTCGGCGTCGGAGTACACGGCCACGGTGGCGATGCCGAGCTTGCGGCAGGTGGCGATCACCCGGCAGGCGATCTCGCCGCGATTGGCGATGAGGATCTTGTCGAAGGTCGGCAGGTCGGGGGGGGCCATGGTCGGTGCCTGGGAAATGGATTCAGAGAGGGTGCGGTGCCGGCGAGACGACGTGCGGACGACACTGCGCGCCGTTGCCGTTGCCGTTGCCGTTGCCGTTGCCGTGGCTGTGGCTGTTGCCTCGGCCGTTGCTGTGCTTTGGCTTTGGCTGTTGCTTTTGACTTACCGGGTTCCCTTCCGTAGCGGCGGCCATCGCGGGGAAACACCCGAAGGGCGGCGCACAGGGATGTGCGCCGTCCGCGGCAGGGGCAGGATGCCCCTTCCGCGGATCCCCGTGATGGACGCGGACCCGGAGCGCGTCAGCGCGGAGGGCGCGAGGCAGGGTGTGCTTTCTTTTGGTTACTTTTCTTTGCACAAGCAAAGAAAAGTAACTCGCCGCAAGGCGAAAGCCTTTGCTGTTGCTTGGGGTTTGCGTGTTGGACGCGGCGCACTGTAGGAGCGGCTTCAGCCGCGACTTGGACCATGGTGATGGAAAGAACCTGTCGCGGCTAAAGCCGCTCCTACAAAAAGCTTCAAAGCAACAGCTTCCGCTGACGCGGGTCACTTTTCTTTGCTTGTGCAAAGAAAAGTAACCAAAAGAAAGCACACCCCGCGGCGCGCCCTCCGCGCTGCGCGCTCCGGGTGCGCAGCCACGACGGGGATTCGCGGAAGGGGCATCCTGCCCCTGCCGCGAACGGCGCACATCCCTGTGCGCCGCCCTTCGGGTTTTTCCCCGCCGTGGCTGCCGCGCCGAGGGGACCCGGTAAGTCAAAGGCAAAGCAAGAGCAACGGCCGAAGCAACAGCCGGAGCAACAGCCGGAGCAACAGCCGGAGCAACAGCGAGGGCAATCACGTGCGCCGCCGCAGTGGAGCCGGGCGAGGCCGCTACGGCCGGGCACGCCGTTGCCGACACCGTCAGCGACCACCTGCGTGGCCACCGCCGATCCCGGCGCGCAGGCGCCTGACACCGCGAGCGCACACGCCCACTCACATCCGGAACACCCCGAACCGGCTCGGCTCCGCCGGCGCATTCAGCGCCGCCGACAACCCCAGCCCCAGCACCCGCCGCGTCTGCGCCGGATCGATGATCCCGTCGTCCCACAACCGCGCGCTGGCGTAGTACGGATGGCCCTGGCGCTCGAACTGCTCGCGGATCGGCGCCTTGAACGCCACCTCGTCCTCCGCCGACCAGTCGCCGCCCTTGGCCTCGATGCCGTCGCGGCGCACCGTCGCCAGCACGCTTGCGGCCTGCTCGCCACCCATCACTCCGATGCGCGCGTTCGGCCACATCCACAGGAAATTCGGCGAATACGCGCGGCCGCACATGCCGTAGTTGCCGGCCCCGAACGAGCCGCCGATCACCACCGTGAACTTGGGCACCTTGGCGCAGGCCACCGCCATCACCAGCTTGGCGCCGTCCTTGGCGATTCCGCCGTGCTCGTACTTGCGCCCGACCATGAAGCCGGTGATGTTCTGCAGGAACACCAGCGGAATGCCGCGCTGCGCGCACAACTCGATGAAGTGCGCGCCCTTCAGCGCCGACTCGGAGAACAGGATGCCGTTGTTGGCGACGATGCCGACCGGATAGCCGTGCAGGTGCGCGAAGCCGGTGACCAGCGTGGTGCCGTAGCGCGCCTTGAACTCGTCGAAGCGCGAGCCGTCCACCACCCGCGCGATCACCTCGCGCACGTCGAACGGCTTGCGCGGATCGGCCGGAATCACCCCGTACAGTTCCTCGGCCGGATACAGCGGCGGTTCCGGCGTGCGCAACGCCAGCGCCGGCGCCGGCTTGCGCCAGTTGAGCTGGGCCACGATCGCGCGCACCCGCGCCAGCGCCTGCAGGTCGTTGTCGGCGAAATGGTCGGCCACGCCGGAGATGCGCGTGTGCACGTCGGCGCCGCCCAGGTCCTCGGCGCTGACCTCCTCGCCGGTGGCGGCCTTCACCAGTGGCGGGCCGCCGAGGAAGATGGTGCCCTGCTCGCGCACGATCACCGTCTCGTCGCTCATCGCCGGCACGTAGGCGCCGCCGGCGGTGCACGAGCCCATCACGCAGGCGATCTGGGCGATGCCCTGCGCCGACAGGTTGGCCTGGTTGTAGAAGATCCGGCCGAAGTGGTCGCGGTCCGGGAACACCTCGTCCTGCAGCGGCAGGAACGCACCGCCCGAATCGACCAGGTAGATGCACGGCACGCGGTTCTGCTGCGCGATCTCCTGCGCGCGCAGATGCTTCTTCACCGTCATCGGATAGTAGGTGCCGCCCTTGACCGTGGCGTCGTTGGCGACAATCACGCATTCCACGCCGGACACGCGGCCGATGCCGGCGACCACGCCGGCGCACGGCACTTCGTCGGCGTACATGCCCAACGCGGCCAGCGGCGCGATCTCCAGGAAGGCGCTGCCGGGATCGAGCAGCGCGTCGATGCGCTCGCGCGCCAGCAGCTTGCCGCGCGCCTGGTGCTTGGCGCGCGCCGCGGCGCTGCCGCCCTGGGCGATGCGCGCCTGGGTCTGCTGCAGGTCGTCGACCACCGCGCGCAACGCCGCGGCGTTGGCGGCGAAGGCGTCGCTGCCGGGTTGCAACTGGGTCTGGATCGCGCTCATGGCTGGGCCGTTGGAAGAGAAGGTGAGTCCCTGTAGGAGCGGCTTCAGCCGCGACGCTTCGCCAGGAACGTGTCGCGGCTGAAGCCGCTCCTACAGCACGAAGCGCATCGCATCACTTGGTCTGCTCGAACAACTCGCGACCGATCAGCATGCGCCGGATCTCCGAGGTGCCCGCGCCGATCTCGTACAGCTTGGCGTCGCGCCACAGGCGCCCGGTCGGATAGTCGTTGATGTAGCCGTTGCCGCCCAGCACCTGGATCGCCTGGCCGGTCAGCCAGGTCGCCTTCTCGGCGGCGTAGAGGATCGCGCCGGCGGCATCCTGGCGGGTGGTGCGGCCGGCGTCGCAGGCGCGCGCCACCGCGTACACATAGGCGCGGCAGGCGTTGAGGCCCACGTACATGTCGGCCAGCTTGCCCTGCATCAGCTGGAAGCTGCCGATCGCCTCGCCGAACTGGCGGCGCTCGTGCACGTAGGGCAGCACCACATCCAGCGCCGCCGCCATCAGCCCCAGCGGGCCGCCGGACAGCACCACGCGCTCGTAGTCCAGGCCGGACATCAGCACGCGCACGCCGCCGCCGACGGTGCCGAGCACGTTCTCCGCCGGCACTTCGCAGTCCTGGAACACCAATTCGCAGGTGTTGGAGCCGCGCATGCCGAGCTTGTCCAGCTTCTGCGCGGTGCTGAAGCCGGGCATGCCCTTCTCGACCAGGAACGCGGTGATGCCGCGCGCGCCGCCGGCCGGGTCGGTCTTGGCGTAGACCACCAGCACGTCGGCGTCGGGGCCGTTGGTGATCCACATCTTGTTGCCGTTGAGCACGTAGCGGTCGCCGCGCGCCTCGGCGCGCAGCTTCATCGACACCACGTCCGAGCCGGCGCCGGGTTCGCTCATCGCCAGCGCGCCGACGTGTTCGCCGCTGCACAGCTTGGGCAGGTAGCGCGCCTTCTGCGCGGCGTTGCCGTTCTTGCGCAACTGGTTCACGCACAGGTTCGAATGCGCGCCGTAGGACAGGCCGATCGCGCCGGACGCGCGCGAGATCTCCTCCATCGCCACCACATGCGCCAGGTAGCCCATGGCGCTGCCGCCGTACTCATCTTCCACGGTCAGCCCGAGCAGGCCCTGCTCGCCGAGCTTGCGCCACAGCGGCGTGGGGAAGGCGTTGTCGCGGTCGGCCTGCTCGGCCAGCGGCGCGATCTCGCGCGCGGCGAAGGCGGCGACCGTTTCGCGCAGCAGGTCGATGTCCTCGCCCAGGTCGAAATTCAATGACGGCATCAGCATGGCGGGCTCCGGAAGCGGCGTGCGGCGGATGGGGCGCCTAGAATCCAGGCGGCGCCAGGGAATGGACGCCAGCGTAGCCGGGAACGGCAAAGAAGTGAACAGGAATTCATTAATTGAACATAGAATCACCCCATGGCCTACAAACGCTCCGCGCTGATGGAAGAACGCCTTGCCGGCAACCGCCAGCGGATCCTGCTGGCGGCGCGGCGGCTGGTCGCCGCCGGCGGCTTCCGCGGGGCGCCGGTGACCGCGGTGGCGGCCGAGGCGGGGGTGTCCACCGGGCTGATCTACCGCCACTTCCCCTCCAAGGCCGAACTGTTCGTCGAAGTGCTGACCGCGGCGGTGGACCACGAACTGGCGATCCTGCGCCAGATCGCCGCCGAGCCGGCGCCGGCGGCGCAGCGCCTGCGCGCGGCGATCGCCTCGTTCGTGCGCCGCGCCCTGGCCGGGCCGGGGCTGGCCTATGCCTTCATCGCCGAACCGGTGGAGCCGGAGGTGGACGCCGAGCGCATCCGCTGCCGGCGCCTGTTCGGCGATCTGTTCAAGGCCATCCTCGCCGAGGGCGTGGCCGCGGGGGAGTTCCCGGCGCAGGACCTGGACGCCGCCGCGGCCTGCCTGGTCGGCGCCTATACCGAAGCCCTGGTCGGGCCGACCGCGCCCAGCCGCGACGGTCCGCGCGACAGCGAACGCCTGGTCGAGGCGGTCTGCGGGTTCTGCCTGCGCGCGGTCGGCAGCGGACAGACCCCCGGCTAGTCCCGTTGCGCGCGTCATCCGATGCGCGCGGCGCGCGGCCCGATAGCGTTGCGCGAGAGGCACGGTACGCGCCGCGCGTGCGCCACGATCGCGGCGGTGGCACATGCGGCATTGTGTTCGTCGCATCGCCTCCCGCCTTGGACGACGCGTTGGCGCGCCGGCCTGCGCCGACTGCTGCGATGCAGCACGCAATTACCTGCATTCGGCGGCGTCGCCGGGCTGCCGTGCGCGGCAAACGCTGGCTATACTCGGCCGCGTAGCGGTGGTCTCACCACGTGCCAAAGGGGTGTGATGTGCGGAATTACGACCTCGAATTTCTCAAGCGGTTCTCGATGGTGATCGGCCTGCTGGTGCTGATCACCCTCGGCCTGATCGTGTTCGCGCATTACCTGCAGCGGGCGATCCCGCCGGAGGTGTCGCCGGTGGCGCTCAAGCGCACCGAGGAGCGCATCGCGCCGGTCGGCGCGGTCTACGCCGGCAGCACCGGCGCCGCGGCGCAGGCCGCCGCGCAGGCGGCGGCGCTGGCCAAGGCCTCGGCGCAGGCGGCCTACGGCGGCACCACCGACGGCAAGGTGATCTTCAACAACCTGTGCACCGCCTGCCACACCACGGGCGTGGGCAAGGCGCCGACGCTGGACCACGCGCACTGGGACAAGCGCATCGCGCAGGGCAAGGACACGCTCTACAAGCACGCCATCGAGGGCTACACCGGCCCCGACGGCGGCATCATGCCGCCCAAGGGCGGCAATCCCGGGCTGACCGAGGAGCAGATCCACGCCACGGTCGACTGGATGCTGGCCAACCTGAAATAATCCGCCGCACCGGCCCTCGAGATCCGCGGGTTCCAGCGCCGCCTCCGGGCGGCGTTTTCGTATTCGATGCCGGCCGCGCGCCGGCGCACTAAGGAGAGTGATCGCATGCGCGTCCTGCCCCCGCTGTTGGTCGTGTTGCTGGTTGCCGGCGCTCCCGCCGCCCACGCCCTGACGCCGCCGCCGACCGTCCCGATCGGGCAGTTGCGGCCGGCCGACAGCGGGCAGAACGTGGTGTTCGAAGGCGTGGTCACCGCGCGCGTGGAGGCCGGCGGCGCCGGCTATCTGGTGCAGGACGCCGGCGACGGCGATCCGCTCACCGCCGACGCCTTGCTGGTGCGCGGCGATGCCGAGGCCGCGCTGGCGCCGGGCGACCGGGTGCGGGTCTGGGGCGAACTGGCGCCACGGCGCGCGAGCGGCCAGGCCGAGGCGACCACGGCGTTCGCCGCGCGCAGCGTGCGCGAGGCCGGGCACACCGTGCTGGCGCGCGCGCAGCCGCTGCCGCTGCAGACCCTCGATGCCGCACCGGCCGACTGGGCGGCGCTGGCCGGGATGCGCGTGCGCATCGATGCGCCGCTGACCGTGGTCGATACCGACGCGCTGGCCAAGGCCGGCGAACTCGGCGTCGCCTTCGGCGGCCGGCTGTGGCAGCCCAGCGAGGTGGCCGCGCCCGGCAGCGCCGAGCTCGCCGCGGTGGTCGCCGACAACGCGCGGCGCCTGCTGCGCCTGGGCGAGCTCGCCGCGCACACACCCGACAGCCTGCCTGCCTACCTGGGCGTCGGCCAGGCCGCCGCCGCGCCGCGGGCCGGCGCCACGTTGCAGGGCGTGGAGGGCATCGTCGGCGGCATGGTCGATGGCGCGGCGCGGCTGTACCCGACCGCGCCGGTGCAGCCGACGTCGCCGCCGGAACCGGCCCCGCCGCAGGTGGCGGGCACGCTGCGCGTGGCCGCGTTCAACCTGGAGAACTTCTTCAACGGCGACGGCCGCGGCGGCGGCTTCCCGACCCCGCGCGGCGCGCGCGGCGCGGCCGAATTCCAGGCGCAGCTGGCCAAGCTGGTCGCCACCATCCGCCCGCTGCAGGCCGACGTCGCCGCGCTGATGGAACTGGAGAACGACGGCTACGGGCCGACCTCGGCGATCGCCACGCTGGTGGCCGCGCTCAATGCCGGCGACGGCGGCGACTGGCGCTTCGTCGATGCCGGGCGCGGCCCCGGCGACAACCCGATCCGGGTCGGCCTGATCTACCGCGCCTCGCGGGTCAGCCCGGTCGGCAAGCCGGCGGTGCTGGAAGGCGGCCCGTTCGCGGAGCACAGCCGGGTGCCGCTGGCGCAGGCATTCCGGCGCGGCAACGGACAGCCGTTCGTGGTCGTTGCCAACCACTTCAAGTCCAAGGGCTGCGGCGAGGCGGCCGGCGCCGACGCCGACCGCGGCGACGGCCAGGGCTGCTGGAACGCCACCCGCACCGACTCGGCGCGGCGCCTGGATGCCTGGCTGCGCACCGATCCGACCGGCACCGGCAGCAGCGCCAGCGTGCTGCTCGGGGATTTCAACGCCTATGCGATGGAGGATCCGCTGCGCCTGCTGCGCGACGCCGGCTGGCGCGATGCGCTGGCCGAGGCGCATGTCGAACAGCCGTACAGTTTCGTCTACCGCGGCCTCAGCGGCCGCCTCGACCACGCCTTGCTGAGCCCGGCGCTGGCGCCGCTGCTGCGCGGCGCGGCCGAATGGCACGTCAACGCGGACCTGCCGGACCAGGATGGCTATCGCGGGCGCAACCTGCCGGGGCCGTGGCGCAGCTCCGATCACGATCCGTTGTTGCTGGGGTTCGAGCTGTAGGGCTGGGATTGGGGAATCGGGAATGGGGAATCGGAAAGGCCGATCGTCTGGCCTTCCTTTCTCCACTCCGACATGTGTGAAATTCCGGCCGGGGCTCCTGTCATGCGTGAGGCGCATGACGGCTTGCCGTGAGTAGGTGTCCTGGGTGTTAGGCACGCCGTGCTGCGCGCACCTGGTCTTTGCGCGTGAGCGCTGTCTTCGAAAGCAACAGCAACAGCAGGTGCTGCGCTCAGGGGTGACAACGCTGCCTGTGCCGGCGCCAGTTCCACAGGTGCGCGCTGGCCAGCGCAAGGCTACCGCTCACCGTCATCGCGGTTTCGCTGGACTCGTCGGGAATGCCGAAGGCGCCGGCCAGCAGACCGAGCAGGCCCAGCGCCGCCAGCGTCCATAGCGGCCAGGGTAGGGCGTCGCGCCGGTGCCCGCGCCACAACGCCAGTCCGGCCAACGGCATGGCGATCGCCACGAACAGCACGTGCACCCACTCGGCCTGGGCCCAGACGCCGAACAGCGGCAGCGCCGCGGCCAGCAACGGCAGCGCCAAGCAGTGCAGCAGACATAGCCCGGACAACACCATCGCCGAGGCATCGAAGACAGCGTGCGGCAGGGACTTCATGGACATCCACTCCAGTGCGTTAATTGTTATATAGTAACATTTCTTGCCCGCCATGCCTTCGCGCCGATGCCCGCCATGTCCACCTCAGCCGTTTCCGATCGCCGGCTTCCCGTCACCGTCCTGTCCGGCTTCCTCGGCGCCGGCAAGACCACCTTGCTCAATCGCATCCTGCGCAATCGCGACGGCCGCCGCGTGGCGGTGATCGTCAACGACATGAGCGAGATCAACATCGACGCGGCACTGCTGCGCGACGGCGGCGCCGCGCTCAGCCGTACCGAGGAGACCCTGGTCGAGTTCAGCAACGGCTGCATCTGCTGCACGCTGCGCGAGGACCTGCGCCAGGAGGTGCAGCGCCTGGCCGACAGCGGCCGCTACGACTATCTGCTGATTGAATCCACCGGGATTTCCGAGCCGATGCCGGTCGCCGCCACCTTCGCCGTGCGCGATGAACACGGCCGCAGCCTGGCCGATGTGGCGCGGCTGGACACGATGCTCACCGTGGTCGATGGCGCTGCCTTCCTGCGCGATTTCGGATCGGCCGAGCGGCTGGCCGAGCGCGGTTTGCAGGCGGGGGCCGACGACGAGCGCGGCCTGGTCAACCTGCTCGTGGAGCAGATCGAATTCGCCGATGTGATCGTGATCGGCAAGTGCGACCTGGCCAGCGCGGACACGGTGGCGCGTACCCGCGCGGTGCTGCGCGCGCTCAACCGCGACGCGCGGATCGTCGAGGCGCGCGGCGGTGATGTGCCGCTGGACCTGGTGCTGAACACCGGCCGCTTCGACTTCGTCCGCGCGCAACTGGCGCCGGGCTGGATGCAGGCCCTGCGCGGCGAGCATGCGCCGGAGACCGAGCAGTTCGGCATCGCCAGCTTCGTCTACCGCGCGCGGCGCCCGTTCCATCCGCTGCGCTTCGCACGGCTGGCGCAGCGCGGCCTGCCCGAGGTGATCCGCAGCAAGGGCTTCTTCTGGCTGGCCAGCCGCATGGACTGGGTCGGCGAACTCTCCATCGCCGGCGCGGCCACCCAGACCCAGGCCGCCGGCTTCTGGTACGCCGCGCGCGAGCGGGTGGAGCAGGGCCTGCTGGACACGCCGTCGCCGCTGCCGCCGCGTCCGCTGCCGTACACCGAACTGGGGTGGCAGCGGCAACACAGCGCCTGCTGGAGCGCGCCCCCGCCGCGCGTCGACGAGGTGGGCGATGCGCGCGAACATGCGGCCTTGCGCGCGCTGTGGCACCCGCTGTGGGGCGATCGCCGGCAGGAACTGGCGGTGATCGGTGTCGGGTTGAACGAGGCACGGGTGCGCGCCGAACTCGACGCCTGCCTGCTCGACGACGCCGAACTTCGGCATGGGCCGCTGGCCTGGCAGGCGCTGGCCGATCCGTTTCCGCGCTGGCAGCGCTGACGCATCGCCGCCGCGGGAGGTGTGCGGAGGATGCGCTGGCCGGAACCGCTGGCGCTGCATCGTGTCCGTCGCGGCTGAAGCCGCTCCTACAGAAGCGGGATGCCCGACGGGTGCACTGTAGGAGCGGCTTCAGCCGCGACAGAACCCCTCCCGCGCGCCGCTAACCGCGCGCGCCCACCGCGATCAGCCCGATCGCCCCCAATGCCAGCACCAGGCCGGCGCGATTCCAGACGCTGGTCTTCTCGCCGAAGGCCAGCACGCCGAGCAGCGCGCCCAGCACGATCACGCCCAGGTTCATCGCCGCGAAGACCACCGCCGGGCTGTCCGGCAGCGCCTGGTGCGCGCGCACGTAGAAGGCGATGTTGCCGAAGTTGAGCGCGCCCAGCAGCAGCCCGGCGCCCAGGTTGCGCCAGGCCAGCGGCGCGCGGCCACGCAGATGCCGCCACAGCTGCACGGCGAGCAGCAGCACGAAGGCGATCGCGAAGGCGACCAGAAGCGATGCGGCGAACGGCGTGCCGGCCTGGGCGATGCGCTTGAGCAGGACGTCGATCAGCGCGAAGCCGACCCATACCAGCAGCAGCCAGGGCGTCGCGCGCGCGGTACCGGCGGCCGCCGTGCCGGGCCGATGGACGATGCCGGCGATGGCCAGCAGGCCCAGCGCCAGGCCGGCCAGCTTGGCGCCGTTGGCGCGCTCGCCGAACAGCACGAACGCCGCCGCCAGCGACAGCAGCAGCGACAGCCGCTGCGCCGCGTCGGTACGCACGATGCCGGCCAGCGCCACCGCGTGGCCCAGCACCAGGAATAGAGTCGGCAACAGCACCGCCAGGCCGAGCAGCGCCGGCCACGGCGCCTGCGCGCTGCGCAAGCTGTCCAGCGGCGGCTGCAGCAGCGCCGCGCACAGCAGCACCGCCGCCAGGTAGTTCCAGGTCACCACCTGGGCCAGATCCAGCCGCCGCCGCGGCGCCAGCTTCAGCAGCGCCGAGACCAGCACGCTGCACACCACACTCAGAAGAACGAACGCCACGCGCAGAAGATCCGGTCGGGAAGGAAACGCTGTGTGCCTGCGGCCTGCATGTGGCCTGTACGCAGCCCCAGTATTATGAGCGCATGACCTCTCCCGCCTTCCCCTCCGAATCCGGCGCCGTGACGCTGGACGGCCCCGCCGGCCCGATCGAGGCCGCGGTCGATCTGCCCGATGCCGGCGTGGCCGCGCTGCCGGTCACCGCGATCGTCTGCCACCCGCTGTCCACCGAGGGCGGCACCATGCACAACAAGGTGGTGACGATGGTCGCGCGCGCCTTGCGCGAACTCGGCGTGCGGGTGGTGCGCTTCAATTTCCGCAGCGTCGGCGCCTCCGCCGGCAGCTTCGACCACGGCGACGGCGAGCAGCAGGACCTGGCCGCGGTGGCGGCATGGGTCCGCGCGCAGCGCCCGCACGATGCGTTGTGGCTGGCCGGTTTCAGCTTCGGCGCCTACGTGTCCTTGTGCGCCAGCGCCGCGCTGCAGCCGCAGGCGCTGATCTCGATCGCGCCGCCCGCCGGGCGCTGGGACTTCGCCGGCGTGGAGCCGCCGCCGCACTGGCTGGTGATCCAGGGCGACGCCGACGAGATCGTCGATCCGCAGGCGGTGTACGACTGGCTGGAGACGCTGGAGCAACAACCGGTGCTGGTGCGCATGCCCGACACCAGCCACTTCTTCCACCGCAAGCTGATCGACCTGCGCGGCGCCCTGCAGCACGCGGTCAAGGCCTGGCTGCCGGCGCCGTCGGCGTGAGCGGCTCGCGGGCGGACTGGCGCGCGCCGCGGCGCGCGGGCGGCGGCCGATGAGCGCGGACCTGCCCTCGCAACGCTACGCCGCCGGCGTGGCGCGCGGCGACTGGCGTGACGACCCGGCGCAGCACCCGGCGCTGGCCGAACTGGATCGCATCCATGCCGCGATCGTGGACAGCGACCAGGAGGGTTGGCTGGACCGGCTGTCGGCGTTCTGGAAGAAGCCCGAACCGGTGCGCGGCCTGTATTTCTGGGGCGGCGTCGGCCGCGGCAAGACCTTCCTGGTCGACCTGTTCTACGACGGCCTGCCGATCGAGCGCAAATACCGCACCCACTTCCACCGCTTCATGCGCGGCGTGCACGAGCGGCTGCGCGAACATGCCGGGCAGAGCGATCCGCTGGCCAGGATCGCGCAGGAGTGGCGCAGCCACCTGCGGGTGCTGGTGCTGGACGAGTTCTTCGTCACCGACATCGGCGATGCGATGCTGCTGGCGCGCTTGTTGGAGCGCCTGTTCGCCGAGGGCGTGACCCTGGTCACCACCTCCAATACCGCGCCGCAGAACCTGTATCTCAACGGCCTGCAGCGCGAGAGCTTCCTGCCGGCGATCGCGCTGCTGCAGAAGTATTGCGTGGAGCTGTACGCCGAAGGCACCGAGGACTACCGCATGCGCGCGCTGACCCGCTCGCCGGTGTACCGCGCGCCGCTGGACGCGCAGTCCGATGCCTGGCTGCACGGGCGCTTGGGCGAACTCAGCGGCAACGACGCCGCGCGCAGCGGCAACATCGTGATCGAGGCGCGCAAGATTCCGGTGCGCGGCCGCGGCAAGAGCATCGCCTGGTTCGATTTCGCCGCGCTGTGCGAAGGCCCGCGCGGGCCGTCCGACTACATCGAGATCGCGCGCGAGTTCAACACCGTGCTGCTCGGCGGCATCCCGCACTTCGACCGCATGAACGAGGACGCGGCGCGGCGCTTCGTCAACCTGATCGACGAGTTGTACGACCGCCAGGTCAACCTGGTCTGCACCGCGCAGGACCCGCCGCCGCTGCTGTACACCGGCGAGCGCCTGGCCGGTGCGTTCGAACGTACCGCCTCGCGCCTGATCGAGATGCAGAGCGCCGAGTACCTGGCGACCGCGCACCGCGCCTGAGTGCGGCGCGCGGGCTGCCGCAAGCGCTGGCGAGGGTGGGGCGCGCTGTGCCTGCGGGCATGGCCCGGCGTGTCCGTGTACACGCAACA
This sequence comes from Xanthomonas sp. DAR 35659, assembly GCF_041242975.1. Taxonomy (NCBI): domain Bacteria; kingdom Pseudomonadati; phylum Pseudomonadota; class Gammaproteobacteria; order Lysobacterales; family Lysobacteraceae; genus Xanthomonas; species Xanthomonas medicagonis. The sequence continues at coordinate 5,138,195 of NZ_CP162488.1, read as the reverse complement.
TCTATCGCCGCGTTCGTCGCGGCTGAAGCCGCTTCTATAGTGCACCCAGCGACCCTCCCGCGGTTCCTGTAGGAGCGGCTTCAGCCGCGACGAACGAAGCGATGCGCTCGGCAGATGACGCAGTCCTGTCCGGGCCGACGCTCGCGACGAAGACGCGGACCAATGTGGCTACCCGCTGCCTCGCCAGAAGAGAGTGCTTGCAATTAAATAGCGTGCGATATAAATTGCACCCATGCCGAAGAAGCGCACCCCTGCCGAGACCCCCAGCCGCGATGCCGCGCTGCAGTTGGACCAGCAGCTGTGCTTCGCGCTGTACTCGGCCAACCTGGCGATGCACAAGCTCTACCGCGGCCTGTTGAAGGATCTGGACCTGACCTATCCGCAGTACCTGGTGATGCTGGTGCTGTGGGAAGAGGACGCACGCACGGTCGGCGCGATCGGCGAGCGCCTGTTCCTGGACTCGGCCACGCTGACGCCGCTGCTCAAGCGCCTGCAGGCCGGCGGTCTGGTGACCCGGGAGCGTTCGGCCGACGACGAGCGCCAGGTCGTCGTGCGCCTGACCGCCGCCGGCCGCGCCTTGCGCAACAAGGCGGGCGCGGTGCCGGAGCAGGTGTTCTGCGCGGCGGCGTGTTCGTTGCCGGATCTGCGCCGGCTCAAGCAGCAACTGGAAACTCTGCGCGGCAATCTGGGCGGCGGCTGATGTCGCTGTCACCCGATCGCCGCAGGTTCATGACGTTTCGTTAATTAAGTAGTGTGCTATTTAATAGCATTCAATCAACCGGCGCGACGCGCCTTACCAGGAGCACCACCATGGCCTCACCCGAAAAGATCCTCTACACCGCCCACGCCACCGCGACCGGCGGCCGCGAAGGCCGCGCCGTGTCCTCGGACAAGGCGCTGGACGTGAAGCTGTCCACCCCGCGCGAGCTGGGCGGTGCCGGCGGCGACGGCACCAATCCGGAGCAGCTGTTCGCGGCGGGCTATTCGGCCTGCTTCATCGGCGCGATGAAGGCGGTCGCGGCGCAGGGCAAGCAGAAGCTGCCGGGCGAGGTCAGCATCGAGGGCAGCGTCGGCATTGGCCAGATTCCTGGCGGCTTCGGCATCGCCGTGGAGCTGCGCATCTCGGTACCGGGCATGCCGCGCGAGGAATTGCAGGCGCTGGTCGAGAAGGCGCATCAGGTCTGCCCGTATTCCAATGCGACCCGCGGCAACATCGACGTGAATCTGGTCGTCGTCGACTAAGCAACGCGACACGTCTGCAAGAGCCTCGCCGCGCGCCTGCGCGGCGGGGTTTTTTGCCGTGTGGGGTGCGGTGGAGGGCGGTTGAGCCGTCTTGATGGTCTCGATGCCAAGGGCGGCGTGTGCCGCCGAGGAACTGTCTTCAAGGCTACCGGTCGGAAGATGGTTCGAGTGCGAGGCACCCCTGTGCCAGTGCGCGAGTGGGGGCGTTGTCATCCATCTGGTACAGACGCGGTGGGGTTGTTCCTGGGGATGTTGCGGTGGTGAATGCAACCGACGGAAGCGTTCTGGTTCGAGGTTCTGGGCCGCGCAATCGCATCGCTCGGCAAGCGTGGCGGCCGTTGCCGCGACAAGCGATGTATCCGCGCATATCGTTGTTGCTGTTGCTGTTGCTGTTGCTGTTGCTGTTGCTTGGCTGTTGATCTGCCGGGTCCCCTCGGCGCGGCAGCCACGGCGGGGAAAAACCCCGAAGGGGCGGCGCACATGGATGTGCGCCGTTCGCGGCAGGGGCAGGATGCCCCTTCCGCGAATCCCCGTCGTGGCTGCGGACCCGGAGCGCGTAGCGCGGAGGGCGCGCTGCGGGGTGTGCTTTCTTTTGGTTACTTTTCTTTGCACAAGCAAAGAAAAGTGACCCGCGTCAGCGGAAGCTGTTGCTTTAAAGCTTTTTGTAGGAGCGGCTTTAGCCGCGACAGGTTCTTTCCATCACCATGGTCCAGGTCGCGGCTAAAGCCGCTTGTGTCTTACTAGGCTTTATCGTTGTAGGTGAGAGCGGAGTGCGGCAGGCCGTTTAGCCGCAGTGCCAAACGAGCACGAGTAGGAGTCAGTGCCGCCGCACTCCGTTTCTCCTGCCTGATAAGCCCGAACAGTTGCCCGAGCCGCGAACTCGAACCTCACAAGCGTGGGCATCGGCAGGAGCGCTCTCGTCCCTGAGTCTACTGCGGAGAACGTCTATGCGGCGCTTTGTCGGAATCGATGTGGCCAAGGCCGAACTGGTCATCCATGTGCAGCCGGACGGACTGGCCTGGACCCAGCCCAACACGCTGCAAGGACGGCGTGAGTTGGTCCAGCGTCTGTCCACGATGGCTTGTGAGCGGATCGTGTTGGAAGCCAGTGGCGGCTATGAGACGGCGGTGCTGCGGGCTCTGCGCCAGGCCGACCTGCCGGCGGTGCGCATGTCTGTCCAGCGCCCGCGTGCGTTGGCCAACGCACTGGGCCTGCATGCCAAGACCGACGCCCTGGACGCGCGGCTGCTGGCCATCGCGGCTGAGCACATCCCGACCACGCCCACGACCGTGCTGCCAGAGCACCTGCAGCAGCTACGCGAACTGCTCGACCTGCGCACCACCGTGGTCGGCCAGCGCGATGCCCATCGGCGCCGCCTGGATCACATCACCAGTCCCGACGTGCGCCACCAGTGCGAGCGGGTCATCGCCCTGATGAATCAACAGATCCGGGCGCTGGACCGGCAGGTCGAGCAACAGGCCAGAACATGTTCGACCCTGCCCAAGGTCCCTGGGGTCGGAGCGATCCTGCGCGCCACCCTGGCCGCACGGCTGCCGGAACTGGGAACGCTGCCGCCGCGCAAGCTCGCCGCCCTGGTCGGGCTGGCCCCGTTCAATCGCGACAGCGGTGGCTGGAAAGGCCAACGCCGCATCACCGGCGGACGCGCCGACGTGCGACGGGTCCTGTACATGGCCACCTGGGCCTCCATCCGCGCCGGCTCCCCCTTAGCCAACACCTATGCACGCCTGAAGGCAGCAGGCAAGCCGTCCAAGGTCGCCATCGTCGCCTGCATGCACAAGTTCCTGCGCTGGCTCAATGCCATCGTACGCGATCAGGCCTCTTACGCGCCTCCCGTCATCGCTGCTGCATGACAGTTGACTCCTACAGTACGCCTCGTCCGACACGAAAACCCCAAGCAACAGCAAAGGCTTTCGCCTTGCGGCGAGTTACTTTTCTTTGCTCGTGCAAAGAAAAGTAACCAAAAGAAAGCACGCCCTGCCTCGCGCCCTCCGCGCTGCGCGCTCCGGGTCCGCGTCCATCACGGGGATCCGCGGAAGGGGCATCCTGCCCCTGCCGCGGACGGCGCACATCCATGTGCGCCGCCCTTCGGGTGTTTCCCCGCGATGGCCGCCGCTTCGGAAGGGAACCCGGTAAGTCAAAAGCCACAGCAACAGCGGGAGCAACAACAGCAACAACAGCCACAGCCACAGCCACAGCCACAGCCACAGCCACAGCAGAGCAACAGGGGGAGCAACAACACGCGCAGCAGCAACAACAGCTAAGGGCAACGGCTCACGGATCGGCAGGGCCAATGACCACAGCAACGCCGGTGGTGGGATGCATGTCATTGCAAACGCGATCGCACCGCCTTCTTGCCCCAATGGACTTGCCGTCCCTACCGACAGCCGCACGAGCGCCAGCACCATCCGCCATAGCCGCATGCGGCAGTGCAGGTTGAGGTGGAACAGAGTCAATGTGATAGTGGGAGATTGATCACCTTCGTGCGGCCATGCTCAGTTCCGTCTATAACGCCGAGACCGTTGCCGCCTTCATCCAGGGCGCGCGCCGCCTGCTGGTTCTCACCGGCGCCGGCATGTCCGCCGAGAGCGGCGTGCCGACCTTCCGCGGCCAGGACGACAGCCTGTGGGCCCGCTTCGATCCGCTGCAACTGGCCACCGAGGAGGCCTGGCGTGCCGACCCGGCGCTGGTCTGGGGCTGGTACCGCTGGCGCATGGCGATCGTCGCCCAGGCGCAGCCGCATGCCGGGCACCATGCGCTGGTGCGCCTGGCCGCCCTCAAACACCTGGCCCTGGCGACCCAGAACGTGGACGACCTGCACCAGCGCGCCGGCAGCGAGGTCGTCGCGCACGTGCACGGCAGGCTGTCGGCGTTGCGCTGCAGCGACTGCGCCCAGCCCTGGCACGGCCTGCTGCCGCCGATCGACACGCAGGCCCCGACCCAGCGCCTGGCGCCGCCGACCTGCGCGGCCTGCGGCGGCATGGTGCGGCCGGGCGTCGTGTGGTTCGGCGAGCCGCTGCCGGCGGCGGACTGGGCGCGCGCCGCGAGCGCGGCGGAGGCGGCCGATCTGGTGCTGGTGATCGGCAGTTCCGGCCTGGTCTACCCGATTGCGGAACTGCCGCTGCGCGCCAAGGAGCGCGGCGCCTGCGTGGTCGAGATCAATCCCGAACCCAGCGCGCTGTCCGCGCACGCCGATCTGCATTGGCGCGACACCGCCGCGCTGGCCTTGCCGTTGCTGCTGCAACGCTGGCCGGAGTAATCGGCGCCGAACGGGCATCCATCGGCAAGTGCGTCTTGCGCCGGTCCCTGGCGCCGCCGACGGAGGCGCCGGCCGCCGAGCGCCTTGCTCAGCGTGGGCGGCGCGACGGGCATCGGCTACTTGCGCACGCGCCGCGCGGGTGCGCGATGCGACGGCGCTCAGTGCAGCGAGCGCAGGAACACGTCCACCGCCTGGGTGTAGGGCGACGGCAGGCCCAGGTCGTGGTTGATCTCGGCATGGCTGCGGTCCTGCGGCAGGACCTCGACCCGGATCCGCCGTGCGTTCGCCTTGTCGGCCAGGTGCCGCGCCTGCGCGCAGGCATCGGCGCGGCGACTGGAGCACACCGCCAGCAGCGGCGGCGCGGACGCGCCCATCTGGTGGTAGGGCGAGGCGGCGATCCAGGCGTCGCGGTCGCTGCCGAAGGCACGGTCGTACAGCGGCAGGTGCCGCGCCTGCATCACCTGCTCCACGTCCATCGCCGCGCTGTCCAGCGCCACGGTGGCTAGCGGCGCGCGCGCGCCGGCCTGCGCCAGCAGCGTCGGCGCCAGGTCCAGCAGCGTCACCAGGTGCGCGCCGGCCGAATGCCCCATCAGAATCGTCCGCGTGCCATCGGCGCCCCAGCCCGCGGCCAGCGCCTGCACCTTGGCCACCGCGAGGGCGACATCGCCGGCCTGCTGCAGCGGCGTGGCCTGCGGCAGCAGCCGGTAGTTCACCGACACCAGCGCGTAGCCTTGCGGCAACCAGTGCGCCACCTTGTTGGCGGCGACCCCGGGATTGTCCTTGTCGCCGTTCGCCCAGCCGCCACCATGCACCATCACGATCAGCGGTGCGTTGCGCGCATTGGCGGGCAGGTAGACATCGAAGCGCTGGGCCGGATCGGCGCCATAGGCGACATCGCGCAGCACGCGTGCTCCTTCGGGCAGCGGCGCACGCGGCGCGGTGGCCGATTGCGCCAGCCGTGCGCGCAGCCGCTCGCGCAGGCGGCCATCCTGCGCGTGCAGCGCCGCGGCGTGCAGCGCGGTCAGCAGCAGCGTGACACCGAACAAGAGGCGGGCGGGCGAGGTCATGGGCGGAGTCCTTGCGGGGCGCAGGCGTGGAAGGGGAGGCGGGCGCGATGCGTTGCCGAGAGACGTGCGGCGCGCGCGGCGGCAGCGGTTGTCGTGATGGGCAGGGCGTCCGGTGTCGCCCCTGCTTCGGTGTTCATGTCGCGCACACGCGCAGCGTGGCGCGCAGTCCGTGCGGCGCGAGCGTGTCCAGGCGCAGCTCGCCGTGGTGCTGACGGGCGACGCGCTCGACGATCGCAAGGCCCAGTCCGCTGCCGCCGTGGCCGCCATGCACGAACGGCTGCCGCGCGCGCGCGGCCAGCGCCGGATCCAGTCCCGGGCCGTGGTCGCGCACCTCGATGCGCCAGCCGTCGCCGTCGCGCGCCAGGCGCAACTGGAATGGGGCGGCGCCATGGCGCTCGGCATTGCCGATCAGGTTGCCGAGCGCGCGCTGCAGCGCCATCGGCTTGGCGGACAGCAGGGCCTGCGCCGGCAGGTCGGCTTCCCAGGTCGCCTGCGCCGCGCCCAGCGCCTGCCGACAGACCGCGACCAGGTCCAGCGGCTCGCTGGCTTCGTCGCGGCCGTCGCGGGCGTAGGCGATGAACTGGGCCAGGATCGCGTCGATCTCGCCGATGTCGCGTTCCATGCCCTCGCGCAGCTCGGGCTCGACCTGCGGCAGCAGCGCCAGGGCGTACTGCAGGCGGGTCAGCGGGGTGCGCACGTCGTGCGAGATGCCGGCCAGCAGCAGGGTGCGTTCGGCGGCCGCGGCGCGCACCTCGGCGCTGGCGTCGGCCAGGGCGCGGGCCAGGTCGGCCACCTCGCGCGGGCCGCCCGCGGCGATCGGCACGGCGCCGTCGCCGCGCACGAGTTGCGGCGCGGCCTGCGCCAGTTGCCGCAGCGGCCGCACCAGGCGCCGCGCGAAGTAGGCCGCGGCCAGCCACACCAGCAGCGCGCAGGCGGCCAGCAAGGCGACCGAGAAGCGGCGGATGCCGTGGCCGCGGCGTTCGCCGGAGAAGGCCACCCACAGCGGTTCGGGCGTGGCCAGTTTGAGCCACACCGTGCCGTCGTCGCCGCGGCGCAGTTCGCGCCCCGCGCCGAGTTGGCCGGCCGCGTGCCGTTGCAGTTCGTCGGCCAGCGGGCCGCCGCGGGTGTTCGCCGGCGGCGGCGGACGGTCGCGGATCTGCAGTCCGGCCTCGCGCAACGCCGGGCGCAACGTGGCGGCCGCCGGCGAGCGCTGCAGCGCCTCGGCGACGTTGGCGAAGCCGTCCATCGTCCGCAGCAACTGCTGCGCGGCCGGGCGCAGCGCCAGTTCGCGGCCGAGCAGCAATGCCAGCAGGCCGGCGCCGGCCAGCACCAGCGCGATCACCAACGCCAGTTGTCCGAACAGGCTGCGCGGCCAGCCATCGTGCAGGTGGCGGCGGCTCACGGCGCGGCCTGCGGCGGCACGTACACGTAGCCGATGCCCCACACGGTCTGGATCAGTCGCGGCGTCTGCGCATCGTCCTCGAGCAGCTTGCGCAGGCGCGCCACGGTGACGTCGATGCTGCGCGCCAGGGCGTCGTGCTCGCGGCCGTGCGCCAGGCTCATCAGGCGGTCACGGCTGAGCGGCTGTTGCGGATGCCGCAGCAGCACCGACAGCACCGCGAACTCGGCGGTAGTCAGCTTCAGCGGCTGGCCGTCGCGGCGCAATTCGCGCCGGGCCAGATCCAGGCGGAAGCGGCCGAAGCCGATCTCGCCGCCGTCGGGCTGCGGCGCGCCGGTGCCGGTCGGCCGCGTGCGCCGCAACACCGCGCGGATCCGCGCCAGCAGTTCGCGCGGGCTCACCGGCTTGGGCAGGTAATCGTCGGCGCCGATCTCCAGGCCGACGATGCGATCGATCTCGTCGCCCTTGGCGGTGAGCATCACGATCGGCGTGCTGTCGCCCTGGCCGCGCAGGCGCCGGCAGATCTCCAGGCCGTTCTCGCCGGGCAGCATCAGGTCGAGGACCACCAGATCGTAGTGGCCGCGCGCCAACGCCTGCTGCAGTTGGGTGCCATCGGCCACCGCCTTCACCACGAATCCCTGGCCGTCGAGATAGCGACGCAGCAGCTCGCGCAGGCGTTCGTCGTCGTCGACCAGGAGCAGGCGGGCGGGGGCGTCGTTCATGGGGCCACTATCGGGTGCGCCGCGCCCGCACGGCAATGCCCGGCGCACGGAAGTTGTAAGCGGATGTTTCCGCCGCCGTGCGCGGAAACATCCGCTGGCCGAAACGCCGCACCTGGCGCCTGCAAGCGGCCTACCGTGGTTCCACCGCAGCGCTGCGCTGCTCCACGGAGAACGACGATGACCCTCTCGCCCCGCACTTCGCTTCTTCTGCTCGCCCTGGCCATCAGCGGCCTGACCGCGCTGGCGGCGCCCGCTGCACAGGCGCGCGAGCGCACCCGGACCCGCACCGCCAGTCACGTCGATGGCGCCCGCAGTGCCGCGGTGAATGCCAGCGCCAGCGGCACCCACGGCAGCCGGACCCGCGCGCGGCAGTGGCAGGCCGATGGCCAGGGCAACGTCTCGAACAGCCGCAGTGCGGCCGCGAGCGGCGCCAACGGCGCGGCGGCCGCGCGTCAGTCCAGTGCCTACCGCAACGCCGACGGCAGCGCCGGCCGCCAGGGCAGCGCCAGCGTCACCACCGCCAACGGTGGCAGCGCCAGCAGCAGCGGCAGCATCGCCAGGAGCGCCGATGGCAGCGTCACCGGTAGCCGCCAGACCAGTGCCAGCGGTGCCAACGGCGGCAGTTACCAGGGCTCGACCACGGTCGCCGACGGCAGTGTCACCCACACCGGAACCTGCACCAACGCCGCTGGCGAGGTCGTGGCCTGCCGTCCGTAGCCGGCCACACCCCTGGCGTGGCGCCCGCCCCCGCGTCGGCCAGTCCGCCGCGTCGGTTCCTCGCCCGGGTCGCCACTCTTCCGTCCACCCCCTATCCGAGACCGCCATGAAGACACGCATTGCCCATGGGCTGCTGTGCAGCCTGCTGTTGGCCGGCACCGCTGCCGCACAGACCGCGCCGAGCGCCGCACAGAAGGAGCAACTGCAGCAAAAGCTCAAGGCCGCCGACGCCAACGGCGATGGCCTGATCAGCCGCAGCGAAGCCGAGGCGTCGCTGCCGCGCCTCGCCAAGCGGTTCGACGCGCTGGACCGCAATCACGACGGCCAGCTGTCGCCGGACGAACTGCGCGCGGCGGTGCAGCAGGCCAGGCAGCAGGCCGGCCAGCGCTCGCGCTGAGCCGGCGCGGCGCGACAGCGGCATCGTGCCTGCAACCCAAGTCCGTGCAACGGCCGGCGCCGCCGGGTTGCAGGGGCGCCGCGCGCGGCGACCGTTCGCCCGCTGCCGGCGTGGCGGTGGCCCGCTCCCCGCGCAGTTGGCGCAGATCGGCGCGCACCGCGATGCGCGGGCGGCCGCCGATAGGCGCGCCCAGGCCCTTGCGGCATGGGCGCTGCGGCCGTTTCCTGTCCGATCCGGCGCGCCGTAGCGGGGATTTGCGGGGTCCCTGCGGCAAACGGTTGTCCCGCTTGGCTTTGCGCATTTACGACTACATTTAGCGTTGACGACGCTCAGGTACCCCACTATCTTGTGGTGGTCGGTTCCAGCAGCCACCAGGCTGCGGGATCAAAAGGGAAGCCGGTGCGGCGCAAAGGCGCTCAGTCCGGCGCTGCCCCGCAGCGGTAATTGGGAACGAACCCGTCACCCGCACTGAGGCGTCCCGCCTTGGGAAGCGACGGGCTAGGACACCGGCCATCGGCCGCCGCCCATCAGCCCGAAGACCTGCCGACAGCCGCGCGATGCACACAGCGCGGCGCCGACCGTTGAATCTCCGGGGGGAGAGGGTCGGTGAAGCGGTGACCGCCCGCAGGCCGCATGCCTGCGCCGTCGCGGTCGCTGCGACACCGCGTCCCCACGCTGCTGATCCGGTCGGAGCCTGCCTGCGAGGGTCGGGCAGCCGGTGCAACCACGCTTGGAGACCTTCATGAGCCAGACCCACAGCCTGCCGGCCGCCGCCCCCCTCGACGCCGCCGACGTCGATTCCACGCCGGCCGCCGCCGCCGCGCAGCCCGACGTGGCCGCCAGCGAGCCGAGCAACGACCAGCGCGCCGTGACCTGGATCGTCAAGGACGGCGGCAACCGCCGCATGGCCTTCGATCGCTCGCGCCTGCAGCGCACCCTGGACCGGATCCACGCCGAGTTCCCGCAACTGGACGTGGCGGACTACGAGCGCAAGGCCTTCGCCTTCGTCGAGAAGAAGGAAAGCCTGTCGGCCGACGACATGGTCGACTACCTGATCCGCGAGGCCGAGTCGCGCGTGGACATCGCCACCCCGGAGTGGGAGTACTTCGCCGCGCGCCTGTACCTGCACCGCCTGTACAAGCGCGCCAGCAAGAACCGCTTCTACGATGCCGGCGAGAAGTACGGCTCCTACGTCGGCCTGCAGGAGAGCCTGGCCGACCGCGGCGTGTACTCGATCGACATCCTCAAGAACTACTCCAAGGACGAACTGGCCGAAGCCGGCAGGATGATCGACCCGGAGCGCGACAAGCTGTTCGCCTACAACGGCCTTTATCTGCTGGCCACGCGCTACCTGGCCACCGACACCTCGCGCAAGGTCTACGAACTGCCGCAGGAGCGCTGGCTGACCATCGCCCTGTACCTGATGCAGGACGAGAAGCCGCGCGAGCGCCGCATGCAACTGGTCGGCGAGGCCTACTGGGCGCTGTCCAACCTGTACATGACCGTCGCCACGCCCACGCTGGCCAACGCCGGCAAGATCGGCGGGCAGCTGTCGAGCTGCTTCATCGATACCGTGGACGACAGCCTGCAGGGCATCTACGACTCCAACACCGACGTGGCGCGCGTGTCCAAGCACGGCGGCGGCGTCGGCGCCTACCTGGGCTACGTGCGTTCCTCCGGCTCGGCGATCCGCGGGGTCAAGAACTCCAGCGGCGGCGTGGTGCCGTGGATCAAGCAGCTCAACAACACCGCCGTGTCGGTGGACCAGCTCGGCCAGCGCAAGGGCGCCATCGCCGTGTACCTGGACATCTGGCATCGCGATATCGAGGCGTTCCTGGACCTGCGCCTGAACAACGGCGACCAGCGCCTGCGCGCGCACGACGTGTTCACCGCGGTGTGCGTGCCGGACATCTTCATGGAAGCGGTCGAGCGCCGCGGCGAGTGGTACCTGTTCGACCCGCACGAGGTGAAGGAGGTCAAGGGCTGGTACCTGCAGGACTTCTTCGACGAGAAGCGCGGCGAAGGCACGTTCCGCGCCAAGTACGAGGAAGTGGTCGCCGATGAGCGCATCGGCCGCAAGGTGGTCAAGGCCATCGACATGTTCAAGCGGATCATGGTCAGCCAGCTGGAGACCGGCAACCCGTTCATGTTCTATCGCGACGAAGTCAATCGCATGAACCCGAACAAGCACCAGGGCATGGTCTATTCCAGCAACCTGTGCACCGAGATCCTGCAGAACATGAGCCCGACGCGGGTCATCCAGGAGATGATCAGCGGCGACCAGATCGTCACCACCAAGCAGGCCGGCGACTTCGTCGTGTGCAACCTGTCCTCGGTGAACCTGGGCCGCGCGGTCACCGCGCAGCCGGACCTGCTGACGCCGGACGTGCTGGAGCGGCTGATCCGGGTGCAGGTGCGCATGCTCGACAACGTCATCGACCTCAACGACCTGCCGGTGCCGCAGGCCACCATCACCAACCAGAAGTACCGCGCGATCGGCCTGGGCACCTTCGGCTGGCACCACCTGCTGGCGCAGAAGGGCATCGACTGGAACTCCAAGCAGGCCGAGGAGTACAGCGATGCGCTGTACGAGCGCATCAACTACCTGACCATCCAGGCGAGCCTGGCGCTGGCCAAGGAGAAGGGCGCCTACAAGGTGTTCAAGGGCAGCGACTGGCAGAACGGCGAGTACTTCAGCAAGCGCGGCTACACCAGCCCCGAGTGGCAGGAACTGGCGGCGCAGGTCAGCATCAACGGCGTGCGCAACGCCTGGATGGTGGCGGTGGCGCCGAACATGAGCACCGCGCAGATCGCCGGCTCCACCGCCTCGATCGACCCGATCTACAGCGCGTTCTATTACGAAGAGAAGAAGGACTTCCGCCGCCCGGTGGTGGCGCCGGGCCTGACCGTGGACTCCTATCCGTACTACGAGAAGGGCGCCTACCGGGTCGACCAGTTCGCCAGCGTGCGCCAGAACGCGCGCCGCCAGCGCCATGTCGACCAGTCGATCAGCTTCAACTTCTACGTGCCCAGCACCATCCGCGCCAGCACCTTGCTCGACCTGCACATGACCGCGTGGAAGGAAGGCCTGAAGACCACCTACTACGTGCGTTCCAACGACATCGACATCAGCGAGTGCGAGTGGTGCTCGAGCTGATCGCCGGCGCCTGACGCCAGCGCCGCGCGGCGGGCCGTCCCGCCGCGCGTCCCGCATTCCCCGCGCCGTTCGCCGGCGCCGTCCACCCGACTACCGAAGCAACGTCCATGGCCATCGCGCTCGACCGCATCAAGATCCTCGAACCGCTGCACCCCAACCGCTCCACCGGCATCATCAACGGCACCACCAGCGGCATCCTCAACTGGAACGACATCCCGTACCCGTCCTTCTATCGGGCGTACAAGGAGCTGTCGACCAACTTCTGGATCCCCGACGAAGTGGACATGAAGGGCGATGCCAAGCAGTACGGGGAGCTGTCGGCGCGCGAGAAGAACGCCTACGACTCGATCATCGGCCTGCTGGCCACGCTGGATTCGCCGCAGACGCGCTTCATCTACAACGTCGCCGAATACATCACCGACCCGGCCGCGCACGCCAATGCCGCGATCATCGGCCAGCAGGAAGTGATCCACAACGAGAGCTACTCCTACGTGCTGGCCTCGATCGCCGGCCTGGCCGACCAGAACCGCGTGTTCGAGATCGCGCGCACGCACCCGACCATCATCGCGCGCAACCAGCCGATCATGCAGGCCTACGACGACTTCATGCGCGAGAAGACGGCCGAGACCCTGCTGCGCTCGCTGATCCAGTCCTCGATCCTGGAAGGCATCAACTTCTATTCCGGCTTCGCCTACTTCTACAACCTGGTGCGGCAGAACCGCATGACCGGCACCGGCAAGATCATCAGCTTCATCAACCGCGACGAGCTGGCCCACACCAAGTTCATCAGCGAGCTGATCCGCGCCATCATCGGCGAGAACACCGAACTTCAGACCAACGAGCTGACCGATTACGTGCACCAGGCCTTCGAACACGCGATCCGCCTGGAGACCGAGTGGTCCTCGGAAGTGCTCGACGGCATCGAGGGCATCGACGTGGACGAGATGATCCAGTACGTGAAGTACCGCGCCAACAAGATGTCCGGCATGCTCGGCATCGAGAAGCTGTACACCGACGCCAGCGACAACGTGATGCCGTGGATCAAGGCCTACGCCGACAACTTCACCGAGACCAAGACCGACTTCTTCGAGATGCGCAACGCCAGCTACAAGAAGACCAACTCGGACAACGGCTTCGACGATCTCTGAGGGGCCGGGATTTGGGATTGGGCATTCGGGATTGGTAAAAGCAACCGCGCGCCCGCTCTGACGAATCCCTAATCCCCAATCCCCAATCTCTGCCCCATGCGTATCCTGCTCGCCTACGCCTCGCTCAGCGGCAATACCCGCGACGTCGCCCGCCGCGTGCATGCGCAGTGCGAGGCGGCCGGGCATGCGGTGACTTGGATCCATACCGACCTGCAGACCCTGCACGGTGCGCTCGGCGACGCCGCGCGCGCGGCCGAGTTCGACCTGCACCTGCTCGGCAGCTGGAGCGACAACGCCGGGCGCACGCCGGCGGAGATGAAGCGCTACATCGCCGAGCTGGTCGAGGCGACCGGCAAGACGATCGAGGTCGCGGCGTTCGGCACCGGCGAGACGCAGTGGGGGCTGGAGTACTACTGCGGCGCGGTCAAGCGCATCGCCCGTTTCTTCGACAGCGCCTATCCGTTGCTGGAGATCGAGCAGATGCCGCACGGCGACCGCGACAACGCCGCGATCGACGCCTGGTGCACGCAGGTGCTGGCGCTGCGCGCCGCGCGCGCGCGGCCGGACGGCGCCGCGCCGGTGGCCGAGCCCGCGTCCGGCAGTACGGCCGGGTTCGCGGCGATGGCGTTGCCGCTGCGCGGCAGCGGTTGACGCCGCATCGGTCCATTCGTTTTCCTGGCAACGCCGGCGTTGCGCCATCCCGCGCCGGGTATCCTCCGACATCAGACAAGGTTCCGCTCCATGTTCACCACCATCACCGTCGCCACCGCCGAACAGTTCGCCGATGCCATCGCCGCGCATCCGCGCGTGCTGGCCGATTTCAACAAGGACAACTGCCCCGGCTGCCGCATGCTCGACAAGTCGCTGGAGCGCTTCGCCGAGGGCGAGAGCGCGCAGGGCGTGACCCTGCTCAAGGTGAAGATGGAAGACGTGGGCGAGGACTTCTTCCGCGCTCAGGGCCTGCGCCAGACGCCGACGCTGATGCTGTTCCGCCAGGGCGAGGAAGTGGCGCGCGTGCCGGGCTTCGTGCCGCCGGCGAAGATCGACGAGGCGGTGCGCGCGCATCTGGCCTGAGCGCCACGCATTCCTGTAGGAGCGGCTTCAGCCGCGACAGGTTCCTTCCGGAGGTGCTGTCGCGGCTGAAGCCGCTCCTACAAGAGCCATGCCCAGGCGTCGCGCTTGACCTCAACCACACTTGAGGTCGTTCAATACGGCTCCCCGCACAAGGAGCCGCCATGCGCATCACGCACATCCGCCTGTCCAGCAACGACCCCACGGCCAGCGCCGCCTTCTATCGCGACGTGCTGCACTTGCCGGTCGACGGGGCATGCGTCAGCGTCGGCTGGAGCCGACTCGACCTGGTGGCTGCAGACGCTCCAGTCGGCAGCGCGCACCTGGCCTTCAACATTCCCCCGGCGCGCTTCGCCGCCGCTTGCGACTGGCTGTCGCAGCGCGTGCCGTTGCTGCGCGACCCGCTGGGCGAATCCCGCTTCAGCCTCGGCGCCGCCTGGCAGTCGCAGTCGGTGTATTTCGCCGGACCCGACGGCGCGGTGCTGGAACTGATCGCGCGTCAGCCGTTGCAGGTGGAGGCCGTCGCCGACGGCGCCTTTTCCGCGGCCGAGTTGCTCTGCATCAGCGAGGTCGGCTTGCCCAGCGCGCAGGTCGCCGCGGTGGCCGCCGCGGCGCAGGCGGGCATGGCGGTTCCGGCGTTCATGCCGCCGTCCGACGTGTTCGCGCCGCTCGGCGATCACGAGGGCCTGTTGATCCTGGTCGATGCGCAGCGGCGCTGGTTTCCCGAACAGCGCCAGCTGCCGTTCGCGCACGGCGTGCGGGTGCTGGTCGAAGGCGTGCGCGGCGGGCAGGCGCTGCGCGACGCGGCGGGGTGGGAAGTGGTGTCGCAATGAGCCGCGTGCGTGTGCGTTCTGTAGGAGCGGCTTCAGCCGCGACAGAACCTTCGGATGATGCCTGTCGCGGCTGAAGCCGCTCCTGCAGGGAGCTAATCTCTGGCTATCCGCGCTTGCCCGCCGCGTGCGCCTGCGCCAGTTGCCACAGGTGGCGCACCACCGGCAGCGCCTGCGCGGTGGCCGGCAGCGTCGCCAGCGCCAGCCGCGCCATCGGCACGCGGCCGTCGATGTCCAGGTAGCGCACGCCGGGCAGTTGCACCTGGGTGGTGGAGGCCGGCACCACCGACACGCCGAGTTCGGCGGCGACCAGGTTCACGATCGAGGACATCTGCGGCGCCTCCTGCTGGATCTGCAAGTCGAAGCCGGCCTGGCGGCAGGCATCGAGGATCTCGTCGTACAGGCTGGTGCCGAAGCTGCGCGGAAACAGGATGAACGGTTCGCCGGCCAGCGCCGACAGCGGTGCACGCTTGCGCTTGGCCAGGCGGTGCGCGGCCGGCACCGCGATCTTCATCGGCTCGTCCGGGAACTTGAGCAGTTGCAACTCCGGCGGCGTGGCCACGCTGTAACGGATGAAGGCCGCATCCAGTCGGCTCTGCACCAGCGCGGCGAGCAGGCCGGCGGTATTGGTTTCCTCCAGTGCCAGCGCCACCGCGGGCCAGCCGCGGCGGAAGTTGCGCACCAGCGTCGGCACGACCGGGTTGAACGCGGCCGAGGCGGTGAAGCCCAGCCGCAACACGCCGCTCTCGCCGCGCGCGGCGCGGCGCGCGGCGTCGCCGGCGCGTTCCAGGTCGGCGAGCACGCGCCTGGCTTCGCCGCGGAAGGCGCGCCCGGCCTCGGTCAGGTCGGCGCCGCGCGGCGTGCGCACGAACAGCGGCGTGCCCAGCTCCTGCTCCAGCGCGCGGATCTGCTGGCTCAGCGGCGGCTGCTGGATGCCCAGCTGCGCCGCGGCGCGGGTGAAATGGCCGGCCTCGGCGACGGCCAGGAAGTAGCGCAGATGGCGCAGTTCCATGTCATATCCAGAAGATATGGAAACAGCCTGGATCATATATTGGACGCCGGCCTGGCGCAGGCAAATACTGGCCATCCCTTTCCGCCGCCGTGCCGTCGTGACCGTTTCCAGCCAATGCCCGCCAGTGCCGATCGAGCAGACTGCGCCGCTGGCGCGCATGCGCCTGGCCTTGTTCCTGGCCGGCTTCGCCACCTTTTCGCTGCTGTACAGCGTGCAGCCGCTGCTGCCGGCGTTCGCGCGCGAATTCCAGGTCAGCGCGGCGACCAGTTCGCTGCCGCTGTCGTTGGCCACCGGCGGCCTGGCGCTCGCGATCTTCTGCGCCGGCGCGGTGTCGGAAAACCTGGGCCGGCGCGGGCTGATGTTCGTGTCGATCGCGCTGGCGGCGCTGCTCAACCTGCTCGCCGCGTACCTGCCGCACTGGGGCGCGCTGGTGGTGGTGCGCGCGCTGTCCGGCGTGGCCCTGGGCGGAGTGCCGGCGGTGGCGATGGTCTATCTGGCCGAGGAACTGCCCGCGCGCAAGCTCGGCGCGGCCACCGGCTTGTATGTGGCCGGCAACGCGTTCGGCGGCATGGTCGGGCGCATCGGCATGAGCGTGCTGACCGATCATTTCGACTGGCGCACCGCGCTGGCGGTGTTCTCCGCGCTGGATCTGCTGGTCGCGGTCGGCTTCGTGCTGCTGCTGCCGCCGTCGCGGCATTTCGTGCGCCGCCGCGGCATCAACCTGCGCTTCCACCTGCAGGCCTGGGCCGGGCACCTGCGCGACCGCCACCTGCCGTGGCTGTTCGCGATTCCGTTCCTGGCGATGGGCGTGTTCGTCAGCGTCTACAACTACGCCGGCTTTCGCCTGGGCGGGCCGGAGTTCGGGCTGAGCCAGAGCCAGCTCGGCATGATCTTCAGCGCCTACGTGTTCGGCATCGTGTCCTCGTCGGTGGCCGGCGCGGCATCGGACCGCTTCGGCCGCGGCCCGGTGGTGCTGGCCGGGCTCGCCACCGCCGCGCTGGGCGTGGCGCTGACCGTCGCGCACGTGCTGGCGGTGGTCATCGCCGGCATCGTGCTGTTGACCATCGGCTTCTTCGTCGCGCACTCGGCGGCCAGCGCCTGGGTCGGCCGCCTCGGCGGACAGAACAAGGGCCATGCCGCCTCGCTGTACCTGCTGGCCTACTACGCCGGCGCCAGCCTGATCGGCTCGCTCAGCGGCGCGGCCTGGCAGCACGGCGGCTGGAACGCGCTGGTCGCCTGCTGCCTGGTGCTGCTGGGCATCGGCCTGGTCGCCGCGCAGGTGCTGCGCCGCGGCGCCGACGACAGCCGCCCCTACGGCCGCTTCGGGCCGCATCCGCCGCGCGGCGAGTGAGCCGCGCCGGCATCATCCAACAGGACTGCCGCGATGCAGATCGACCACCTCGACCATCTGGTCCTTACCGTCGCCGACATCGAGGCCAGCTGCGCGTTCTACACGCGCGTGCTCGGCATGCAGGTGCAGCGCTTCGGCGAAGGCCGCACCGCGCTGGCGTTCGGCCGGCAGAAGATCAACCTGCATGCCGCCGGCCGCGAATTCGAGCCGAAGGCGCGCGCGCCCACGCCCGGTTCCGGCGACCTGTGCTTCCTCACCGCCACGCCGCTGGCGCAGGTGGCGGAGGAATTGAAGGCCGCCGCCGTGCCGATCGAGGACGGGCCGGTGCAACGCACGGGCGCCACCGGCCCAATCCTGTCGCTGTATTTCCGCGACCCGGACGGCAGCCTGATCGAGGTCGCCAACCCGGTGTGACGGCGGGCGCCGCCGCGGCAGCGCCCGCGCCGCGCGGTTACTCCGAGTAGCTCACCGACAGGGTCACGTTGGCATAGCCGCCGCTGCCGCCGACCAGGCGGAAGAAATAGCTGCCCGTGGCCGGCAGCGCCGTTTGCACGTTCTGCGTGGTGCCGCTGCGCACCGAGCTGTAGTCGGCATTGCTGCCGTCGGCGCCGGGCGCGCGCACCGCGCGCACGTACAGCTTGAGCTGGCCGCTGCCGCCGAGGGTGCGGATCTGCAGGTTGCGGGCGTTGACCGGCATGTCCAGGCGGTACAGCGGTCCCTGGCCGGCCGCGGCCGACAGCTTGGCGATGGTGCCGCGGCCCACGCTAATGGCGCTGGCCTCGTCGCCGCCGCCGGCGGCGCCGGCGGCACGGGCGACGGCCTTGCCGGCGTTGAGGATGCCGGCGCCGATGTACGGCGTCTGCTTGCTCGGGAAGGGAATGGAGGTCTGGGTCAGGATGTCGCGCAACTGCGCCAGCGAAGGCACCGGGCGGTTGGCGTTGAGCGCGGCGCTGATCGCCAGCGCGACCACGCCGGCCACGTGCGGCGAGGCCATCGAGGTGCCCGCATAGCCGGCGTAGGCCGGCTGGTCGGGGCCCTTCTCGCCGGTGTTGAGGGTGGACCAGACCAGGCCGGTGCGCACCGAGCCCGCGCCGCTGGCCGCGTCGTTGGCATACACGCCACCGCCGGGAGCCGACAGGGTGATGGTGTTGCCGTAGTTGGAGTAGTAGGCGCGGCCGCCGGTGATGCCGTTGGCCGCCACGTTGATCACGCCCGGGCAACTGGCCGGCGAGTAGCCGGCGGCGTCGGCGTTGTCGTTGCCGGCGGCCACCACCACCACGCTGCCGCGCGCGATGGCGCTGGCGATGGCGTTGGCGGTCACCGAATCCTGCGCGCAGGAACCACCGCCGCCCAGGCTCATGTTGATGACCTCGGCCGGGTTCGCGTTGTCCGGCACGCCGTCGATGTGGCCGCCGGAGGCCCATACGATCGCATCGGCGATGTCGGCGGTGGTGCCGCCGCAGTGGCCGAGCGCGCGGATCGGCAGGATCTTGGCGTCCGGCGCCACGCCGGCCATGCCGACGCCGTTGTTGGTACGCGCGGCGATGGTGCCGGCGACGTGGGTGCCGTGCCAGGAACTGCCTTTCTGGTCCGCCGGCTGCGCGCAGCCGCCGTTGGCGACCAGGTACTTGTCTTCGGTGGTCCAGTCGCCGGTGTCCCAACCGCCGGCCACGCGGCCGTTGCTGGCGCGGCCGGAGAGCAGCGCATCGCTGATGAAGTCGTAGCCGGCGCTGGCCAGCGAGGTGTCCAGGTCCGGATGCGCGGTGATGCCGGTGTCGATCACCGCGACCACCACACCCTGGCCGGTGCCGTACTGCCAGGCCGGCAGCAGGTCGATGCCGCCGCGGTTGGGATAGCCGGTGGTCTCCGGCGCCAGCGTCTCCAGGTGGCCATCGGGCGTGCGCAGGTGCCACTGCACGGAGTAGCCCGGGTCGTTCGGCGCGGCGGTCGCCGTGGCCGTGGCCTGCGCGGTGCTGCGCACCGGCTTGAGCAACAGGTTCGGCTCCACGTGCGCCACCGCCGGGTCGGCCTTGAGGTTGGCGATCAACGTCTCCAACTGCGATTGGCTCAGGCGCCGGTCGGGCCGCACCAGATCGGCGCCGATCGCGAGCCGGCGCACTCGGTTCAGCGCCGGCGCGCTCTGCCGGTAGGTGGTCGCCCACACGTTGGCGGCGCTGCGCGCGGCCATGATCTGTTTCAGCTTGGTGGCGGCGGCGCCCGCATCGCGGCGCTCGCTGCTGCCGTCGCGGTAGGTCACGATCAGGCCGTCGTAGACCTTGGACTGGCCGGGCGCGGCGGTGTCGAGCACGGCGAAGCGCGCAGCGGATTGCGCGTGCGCGCTGGAGGCCAGCGCGGCCCCCAGTGCCAGCGCCAGGAGGTTGCGGGGAAACGAGGAAACGTCGGACATGGCGGGTTCTCTACGAAAGGTCGGAAGCGGGGCAGGCGTAAGGCGATCAGGCACGGCTCACCAGCTGAAGCCGGCGCCGGCGGACACGCTCTTCTCGTTGCCGGAGAAGGCGCCGCCGAGCGAGACGCTGGCGCGGTTGCCGATCGCGCGCTGGTAGCCGACCGCCAGCGCGCTTTCGCCGCCCTGCGAGCCGACGCCGACGCCGATGCGGTTGGCCCCGGCCAAGCCGGAGGTGTTGGTCGCCATGCCGGCGTAGGCGGCGCTGACCGCGCCCATCCGGTCGATACGCCGGTCCAGGTGCTGGAAGCGCTGGTCGGTGTCGTTGCGCAGCTTGGTCAGGTTGTCGTCCCAGCCGGCCAGGCGGCTGTCGGTATAGGCCTTGGCGCTGCTCAGGGTGGCGCTGTCGCCGGCCTGCATCTGCGCGACGTTGACCGCGTCGGTGGCGGCGCTGCCGGCGGCGACGTTGCTGATCTGGCGTTCGTTGCCGGCGCTGCCCACCGAGACGGTGTTGGCGCGGGTGGCGGAGGAGCCGCGGCCGATCGCCACGGCGTTGTCCGCCGAGACCGAGGCGCCCTGGCCCAGCGCGGTGCCGGAGGCGGCCGTGACCGTGGCGCTTTCGCCCACCGCCACGGCATTGGTGGCGCTGGCGCTGATGCTGGCGTTGGCGCCGACCGCGGTGCTGCCGTCGGCATTGACCCGCGCGTTGCCGCCGAGCGCGGTGTCGTTGGGTCCGTAGGCCAGCGCATTGGAGCCGATGGCGGTGCCGTTCTCGCCGTTGGCGGTGGCCTGCGCGCCGACCGCCACTGCATTGGTGCCGGCGCCGACGCTGGGGCCGCCCTCGGCGCCGCTGCCGATCGCCACCGCGCCGCCGCCGCTCTGCGCCAGGGTGCCGACCCGGGTGTCCAGCGCCGACAGCGCGCCATCCAGCGCCGACAGCGCCGAGCCGACGTTGCCGTAGCTGCGCCCCTGAATCAGGTAACTGCCGCCGTTGAAGCTGCCGTCGCTGCCGATGCCGCCGGCGCCTAGCGCACTGGCGAGGCTGCGCAGCTGTAGCACGTTGACCGCGTCGGTGTCGGCGGTGCCTGCGCCGACGTAGGTGAGCTGGCGCAGCGCGCCGTCGTTGCCGAAGGCGACCGCGTTGTCGCGGTCGGCCAGCGAGCCGGCGCCGATCGCCACGCTGTTGGCGCCGGTGGCGGCGCTGTTGTAGCCCAATGCCACGGTACCGGCGGCCATCGCGCTGGCGCCGCTGCCCAGCGCGGTGGCGCCGGCGCCGTTGGCGCTGGCGATGCTGCCGAAGGCGCTGGCCTCCACGCCGTCGGCGTAGGCTTGCCCGCCCACCGCCGTGGCGCTCTCGCTGGTCGCCAGGGCCTGCGCGCCCAGCGCCATGCTGCGCACCGCATCGGCATGGCTGTCGAAGCCCAGCGCCACGCCGTAGTCCGACAGCGCCCAACTGCCGGCGCCCACGTTCACCGCGCCCAGGCCGTTGGCCTGCGCCGGAATGCCGCTGTTGCTGGCGCCGATGCTCACGCTCTGCTGGCCGGAAGCCGCGGCGCCTTCGCCGATCGCCACGCTTCCATCGCCGCTGGCGGCGGCGGTGTAGCCCAGCGCGGTGCCGAAGTAGCCGGACGCGTCGCTGTAGCCGCCGATCGCGGTGGCGCCGACATTGGACGACCAGGCGGCGTAGCCGAAGGCGCTGCCCTGTTCGCCTTCCGCGCGGGCCGAGCCGCCGACGGCGGTCGCGTACAGCCCGCTGGCCGAGGAGGTGGAGCCGACCGCGGTGGCGCTGTCGCCATCGGCGCTGGCGTTCCAGCCCAGCGCGCTGGCGTTGCCGGCGGTGGCGGCGGCGGCGGTGCCGATCGCCAGCGCCCCGAAGCCGGTGCTCTGCGCGCCGGCGGAATCGCCGACGGCGCTGCCGAAGAAGCTGCCGCCGACCGCGATCGCCGAGGTCCCGCTGGCCACCGCGCCGTCGCCCATGGCGATGGCGGCGCTGTCCGAGGCGACGGTGTGGTGGCCGATGGCGATGGCGAAGGCGTCGGAGGCATCGGCGCGCGCGCCCATCGCCACCGCGCGCAGGCCGGCGGCGCTGGCGTAGTCGCTGCCGTCGTTGAGCCCTTCGGCCAGGAAGTAGCGGGTGGTGTTCTGGCTGCCCGGCTGCACCGGTTGCGCCGGGTCGTCGGCGCCGTCGTCGGCCGCGGTCGTGTCCTCGGCCTGCGCGGCAGGCACCGTCTGCGCGGCGACGGTGCGCACGGCCGGCGCTTCGGCGGCGCCGGCGCCCAGCGGTGCCAGGGCGAGCAGCACCGCGGCGGTCAACAGGCCGTAAGACAGCGGCGGCAGCATGCGAAGGTGGGCGGGCGTCTGGCGCGAACGCGCCGGGGCGGGCAGAAGGGGCATGGTCGGATCCAGGGCTGATGCCGGGCACTGGGCGTGCCGGCGATGGGTTTAGACCCGATTAAGGCGACAGGCGGCGTCCCGCTTCAATGCACGTAAATTCACGGTTTCCTCACGCTAGACTCACCGCCATGGGAGCCGGTCCGCGACGCGCATCGCACATTCCCGCGTTGGCCCTGGGCGCGCGGCTGTGGCGCCGCGCCTCGGCCTGGCTGCGCCGGGTGCCGATCGCCGACCCGGTGGACCGGCGCAATGCTCCGGCGCTGCAGGTGTTGTTCCTGTTCCTGGGCAGCGAGATCCCGCTCAACAAGCTCTACCACCTGCTGACCGCGCCGCGCATCCAGATGAGCACGGGGCAACTGGCGGTGGATGCCGGCACCGATGCGGCGGTCGCGGCCGCGGCCTGGGGCGGGATCTGGATGATCCGCCGCGGCCTGCTGAAGCAGGCCGCCGCCGCGTTCATCGCGGTGGTGCTGTGCTCGGCGGTCGCCGCCAACCTGGCGTTCGGCTACCAGCTGCAGGCCTTCGATCCGTATCCGATGATGATGCTGACCCTGGCCGCGCTGGTGATCGGGCGCCGCGCGCTGTGGCTGGTGTACCTGTGCATTCCGCTGATCTTCTGGCTGGGCATGGAGAGCCCGTGGGGCCAGGACCCGCGCGGCAACCGCAGCCCGTTCCAGAACCTGCCGTCGCTGGCGCTGAGCTACCTGATGATCACCCTGGTGCTCGACCGCACCGTGGCCGCGCTGCGCGAGAGCCTGCGCCGCGCGCGCCGCAACGCCGCGCTGCTGCGCGTGGAGATGCGCGAACGCGCGCAGGCGCAGCAGCGGCTGTTGCACCTGCAGAAGATCGAGTCGGTCGGGCACCTGGCCAGCGGGGTGTCGCACGACTTCAACAACATCCTCGCCGCGATCGTCGGCTACACCGAGCAGCGCCATCGCGTGCACGAGCTGGACTTCGAGCCGCATGGCGACGCGCTGGCGATGGCCGAGGCGCTGCACGGCATCGAGCTTGCCGCGCAGCGCGGCGTGGCGATCAGCCGCAAGCTGCTCAGCTTCAGCCGCCGCGAACTGAGCGTGCCCGAACGCTTCGACGCCAACGAGGCCGTGTCCGCCATCCAGCCGATGCTGCGGCAGCTGTTCGGGCCGACGGTGCGGCTGCAACTGGACCTGGCGCCGGAACCGTTGCCGCTGTTCCTGGACCGCAGCCAGCTCGACCTGGCGTTGCTCAACTTCGCCGCCAACGCGCGCGATGCGCTGCCCGACGGCGGCTGTTTCTCGCTGCGCCTGCAGCGCGAAGACGCCTTCGCGCGCATCGAGATCGCCGATACCGGCATCGGCATGAGCGCGGACGTGCAACGGCAGATCTTCGAGCCGTTCTTCACCACCAAGCCGGCCGGGCAGGGCACCGGGCTGGGCCTGGCGGTGGCGTACGAGATGGCGCAACAGGCGCGCGGCAGCCTGCAGGTGCGCAGCGCGCCCGGTGCGGGAACCTGTTTCGTGCTGCGTCTGCCGCTGGCCGGACTCAGCGTTCCTGCGGCATGAGCAGGTAGCCCTCGCCGCGTACCGACTTCAGCGGCAGCGGCACGCCGGTGCGCTCGTGCACCTTCTGCCGCAGCCGGTGCAGCAATGCGTCCAGCCGGTGCGGATCGATCTCCAATCCGGCGTTGCCGCCGAGCATGCCGATCAGCGCATCGCGGCTGACCAGGCGCCCGCGCGCCTGCCACAGGCTCTGCAGCACCTTGCGTTCGGAGGCGGTCAACGGCACCGCCTGCCCGTCGGGCGCGAACAGGCACCAGCCGTCGTCCTGCAACTGCCATTCCTCGCTGGCCGGCGCGCTCGGCCGCAACATGCGCCGGGCCACGCTGAACAAGGTGGCGGCGAGGATCTCGATCTGTACCGGCTTGATCAGGTAGGCGTCGGCGCCCTGGATCAGCCCGCGCACCAGATCCGGCTGCTCGCCGCGGCCGCTGAGGATGACGATGCCCATGCCGGGACGGCGGTCCTGCAGCTGCTGGGTCAAGGTGAAGCCATCGCTGTCGGGCAGGCCGATGTCGAGCACGATCAGGTCGAACCGCTGCGCCTCCAGCGCCGCCCACAGCGCCTGCGCGGTGCGCAGCGGGATCGCCTCGAAGCCGTGCCGCAGCAGCCCGGGCAGCAGCACGCGGTCGCGCAGCACGTCGTCGTCCTCCAGCAACGCCACGCGCAATGGCGCGGAAGCGGTGGCGGCGAGCGGGGGCGGGGTTGGATCGGAAACGCGGCTCACGAGGCGGAATCGGCGAAGGGACGGCATTCCTCACGGAGGCAGCGTGCGGCGTCGAGCTGGCCGTGACCGCCGAGCATCCTGCCGCGTCCTGGACAGTAGCCAGTTTCCAGCGGGCTTTCAATGCGCGTGGCAACGCTTCAGCGAGCGCGGCGTCCGAGGCTTGCGTTGCCGCGGCGCACGCCCTAGATAGGAACACGCCACGCCGCCGTGGCCCGCATCCATCACGCCCGGGATGTCCACGATGTCGCAATTGCCGCACGATCACGCCGCGTCCGCGCAGGCCGCGTCTTCCGCGCTGGAGGCGTTCGTCGCGCGCCATCGGCGCCTGTTCGTGCTGACCGGTGCCGGCTGCAGCACCGATTCGGGCATTCCCGACTACCGCGATGCGGCCGGCGACTGGAAGCGCGCGCAGCCGGTGACCTACCAGGCGTTCATGGGCGAGGTGGCGACGCGGCAACGCTACTGGGCGCGCAGCCTGGTCGGCTGGCCGCGCTTCGGCCACGCCCGTCCCAACGCCACGC
Source organism: Xanthomonas sp. DAR 35659 (assembly GCF_041242975.1). Taxonomy (NCBI): domain Bacteria; kingdom Pseudomonadati; phylum Pseudomonadota; class Gammaproteobacteria; order Lysobacterales; family Lysobacteraceae; genus Xanthomonas; species Xanthomonas medicagonis. Next base: position 5,113,224 of record NZ_CP162488.1, on the reverse strand, counting down.
ATGCGGCGCTGGCGCGGCTGGAGGCGCGCGGTCAGGTCGAACTGCTGCTGACCCAGAACGTGGACCGCCTGCATCAGGCGGCCGGCAGCCAGGCGGTGATCGACCTGCACGGGCGCCTGGACGTGGTGCGCTGCATGGGCTGCGAGCGGCGCCTGCCGCGCGAGGCGTTCCAGCAGCAGCTGCTGCAACACAACCCGCAGTGGGCGTCGTTGCAGGCTGCGCAGGCGCCCGATGGCGACGCCGACCTGGAGGACGTGGACTTTGCCGCCTTCGTGGTGCCGGCGTGCACGCAGTGCGGCGGCGTGCTGAAGCCGGATGTGGTGTTCTTCGGCGAGAACGTGCCGCGCGAGCGCGTGGCCAGCGCCTCCGCGCATCTGCAGCAGGCCGACGCGATGCTGGTGGTGGGCTCGTCGCTGATGGTCTATTCCGGGTTCCGCTTCGTGCAGGCCGCGGCCAAGGCCGGCCTGCCGATCGCCGCGGTCACCCTGGGCCGCACCCGCGGCGACGACCTGTTGAGTCTGAAGGTGTCCCGCTCCTGCGCGCAGGCGCTGGACTTCCTGCTGCCGCGCGCGGCGGCCTGACCGCGCGACGCCACACGTTCCGAATCCGCGCACGAACTGATCCATCGGCGGTGGTTGATCGACCGCGGCGTCAGGAGTGCAATGGCGACCTGCCCGCCGCAGGGCGGACGCCCCCCACGGAATGCCGCCTTGAGCCATCTCTTCTCGCCCCTCGCCCTGGGGCCGCTGTCGTTGTCCAATCGCATCGTCGTCGCGCCGATGTGCCAGTACTCCGCCGAGCAGGGCCAGGCCAGCGACTGGCACACCATCCATCTGGGTCAGTTGGCGCAGTCCGGCGCCGGCCTGATGATCCTGGAAGCCACCGCGGTGGAGCCGCGCGGGCGCATCAGCTACGCCGACCTGGGCCTGTGGGACGACGCCACCGAAGCGGCGCTGCGCGACGTGCTGGCTTCGGTGCGGCGCTGGTCGCCGATGCCGCTGGGCATCCAGTTGGCCCATGCCGGGCGCAAGGCCTCCACGCAAAAGCCCTGGGACGGCGGCGGCGCGATCGCGCCGGACCAGCCCAACGGCTGGCAGACCGTGGCGCCTTCGGCGCTGGCCTTCGCCGAGCAGGGCACGCCGCCGCAGGCGCTGGACCTGGCCGGGATCGATGCCATCGTCGCGGCCTTCGTCGCCGCCGCGCAGCGCGCCGAACGGCTCGGCTTCGAGCTGATCGAACTGCATGCCGCGCACGGCTACCTGCTGCATCAGTTCCTGTCGCCGCTGAGCAACCAGCGCGACGATGCCTATGGCGGCAGCCTGGACAACCGCATGCGCCTGCTGCTGCGCGTGCACGCGGCGGTGCGCGCCGCGGTGTCGGCCTCGATGGCGGTGGGCGTGCGCATCTCCGCCACCGACTGGGTCGACGGCGGCTGGGACGTGGCGCAGAGCGTCGCGCTGGCGCAGGCGCTGCAGGCGCAGGGCTGCGACTACCTGCACGTGTCCAGCGGCGGTCTCGATCGCCGCCAGCAGATCCCGGTCGCGCCCGGCTACCAGGTGCCATTGGCCGAGACGCTGCATCGCGCGGTGACGATGCCGGTGATCGCGGTCGGCCTGATCACCGAACCGCAGCATGCCGAGACGATCCTGGCCGAGGGCCGGGCCGATGCGATCGCGCTGGCCCGCGGCCTGCTCTACGATCCGCGCTGGCCGTGGCACGCCGCCGCCGCGCTGGGCGCCAAGCTCACGCCGGCGCCGCAATACCTGCGTTGCGAGCCGCGCTCGGCGCGCGGCTTGTTCGACGCGTGACCCGCGCACGCACCCCCCCGACATTGAATCCTGCAAGGAGTTCGCGATGAGCATCGGCTTTCTCGGCCTGGGCACGATGGGCCAACCGATCGCGCACAACCTGTTGCGCGCCGGACATGCGCTGACCGTGTGGAACCGCAGTGCGGGCGCGGCGCAGGCGCTGGTCGAGGCCGGCGCGCAGTTGGCCGCGCAGCCGGCCGACGCGGGCCGCGGCCAGGTGCTGTTCTCGATGCTGGCCGACGACGCGGCGGTGCGCGAGACCCTGCTCGACCGCGGCGCGCTGGACGCGCTGCCGGCCGGTAGCGTGCACGTCAACATGGCCACGATCTCGGTGGCGCTGGCGCGCGAGCTCGCCGCCCTGCATGCCGAGCGCGGCGTGGCGTATCTGGCCGTCCCGGTGCTGGGCCGCAACGACGTGGCCGCCGCCGGCCAGCTCAACCTGCTCGCCGCCGGCGAGGCCGCCGCGCTGGCGCGGGTGCAGCCGCTGCTGGACGTGATTGGGCGCAAGACCTGGTACTTCGGCGAGGCGCCGGAGCAGGCCAACGCGGTCAAGCTGGCCGCCAACCTGTGCCTGGCCAGCGCGATCGGCACCATGGCCGAAGCGGCGGCGCTGGTGCGCGGCCACGGCGTGGAGGCGGCCGACTTCCTGGGCATGCTCGGCAACACCCTGTTCGCCGCGCCGGCCTACCAGACCTACGGCGGCATGATCGCGCAGCAGCGCTACAGCCCGGCCGGCTTCAAGACCACGCTGGGACTCAAGGACGTGCGCCTGGCGTTGAGCGCCGGCGAAACCCGGCACGTGCCGATGCCGTTGGCGGCGGTGCTGCGCGACCAGTTCATCGACGCGATCGCGCACGGCGACGGCGACCTGGACTGGTCGGCGCTGGCCAAGGTCGCCGCGCGCCACGCCGGGCAGGCCTGAGCGCGCGATCTTCAGGCGGCCTTGTCGCGGCGTGGTGCACACTGCTGCGCCACGCTTGAGCTTGGCGCACGCTTGCCGCTAAGGTGCGGCGGCCCCGCAGGCGCATCATAGGAGGATGCCATGAGCCCGAATTCGTCCGACCCCGGCGCCATGACGCCCATCCAGCCGCCACGCGCGGTCGAGCGCGAGGCCATGCTCGGCCCCGAGCATCCGGACCATCCCGATCATCTGCTGTACGCGCAGATCCGCGAAGGCGTGCACGCACTGGACGCCGCCTGCGGCCGCGCGCCCGACGCGATCAGCGAACGCATGGTGGCGCGGCTGCTGCCGCTGGCCAAGGAGTACGGCTTCGACCAGGTCGACCATGTGGTGCTCAGCCGCGAGATCGGCGACGTGGAGGATGGCGAGAACGTGTTCCTGGTGCGCGGCGACCTGGACGATCCGGCGCACCTGCGCGCGCACATCACCACCCACGAAGCGGTCGGCATGTCGGTGGAGGAGTCGCTGGCGCGGCTGGAGAAGGTGAACCGGCGCCTGGCGCTGCGGCTGCGGCCGGACTGAGCGCAGGCTGGCGCAGGCAAGTGACGCGGTGCGTTTCCGGCGATGGAAAGCGGCGGGACTGAAGTCCCTCCCACAGTGCACTCGGCCGGCGTGCCGCAAGCCCCTGTTTATGTAGGAGCGGCTTCAGCCGCGACGAACGAAGTGGCGAGCTTGCGGTGCCGGAAAGGGTAGGGACCGCAGTCCCTACCGCGATGAACCCCGCCCGTGCGCCGCAGATCCCTGTAGGAGTCAACTGTCATGCAGCAGCGATGACGGGAGGCGCGTAAGAGGCCTGATCGCGTGCGATGGCGTTGAGCCAGCGTAGGTACTTGTGCATGCAGGCGACGATGGCGACCTTGGCCGGTTTGCCGGCCGCTTGCAGGCGCGCATAGGTCTGGGCCAAGGGGGATTTGGCGCGGATGCTGGCCCAGGTGGCCATGTACAGCGCGCGGCGCACGTCGCTGCGCCCGCCTTTGATGCGGCGCTGGCCTTGCCAGCGGCCGCTGTCGTGATTGAACGGTGCCAGCCCGACCAGGGCAGCCAGCTTGCGCGGCGGCAGCGTTCCCAGTTCCGGCAGACCTGCGGCCAGGGTGGCGCGCAGGATCGGCCCCAGCCCCGGCACTTTGGGCAGGGTCGAACACGCGTCGGCCTGCTGCTGGAGGTCTCGCTTCAGCGCATCGCTCTGCCGCTTCAGCAGGTCGATCGCTTCCTGGCAGTGGCGCCGCACCTCCGGGCTGGTGATGTGCTCCAAACGCCGCCGGAGGGCGTCGTGCTGGCCGACCAGGGCGTTGCGCAGATCCAGCAGTTCGCGCAGGTGCTGCAGGTGCTCGGGCAACACGTCCGTCGGGGTGGCCGCAATGGCTTGGGCGGCAACCGCCAACAGGCGCGCGTCCAGGGCATCGGTCCTGGCCTTGATGCCCAGCGCCTTGGCCAGCGCCCGCGGGCGCTGCGCGCACATCCGCACCGCCGGCAAGTCGGCCTGGCGCAACGTCCGCAGCACCTCATGTTCGTAGCCACCGCTGGCTTCCAGCACGATCCGTTCGCACTCCAGCCTCGCCAGACGCTGGACCAGCTCAACGCGCCCTTGCGGCGTGTTGGGCTGGGTCCAGGCCAGTGCGTCCGGCAGCACATGAATGACCAGTTCGGCCTTGGCAACATCGATCCCGACAAAGCGCCGCATAGACTTTCTCCGCAGTAGACTTAGGGTCGAGAGCGCTCCTGCCAATGCCCAGGCTTGTGATGTTCGAGCTCCCGGCTCAGGCAACTGTTCGGGCTTGTCAGGCAGGAGAACCGGGGTGCGGCGGCGCTGACTCCTACTCGTGCTCGCTTGGCACTGCGGCTTAACGGCCTGCCGCACCCCGCTCTCACCTTCAACGATAGACCCTCTTTTGACACAAGCGGCTTCAGCCGCGACAGGCTCCTCGGGGAATGCCTGTCGCGGCTGAAGCCGCTCCTACAGGAGATGCCTGGCGATCTGCCGCATCCTGCCTTCCGGGTTGCGATTCTCCCCTATCATCCCCGGATGCGCCCCGACTACATCCTGACCCTGTCTTGCCCGGACCGTACCGGCATCGTCTACCGCGTCAGCGGCCTGCTGTTCGAGCATGGCTGCAACATCCTCGACGCGCAGCAGTTCGGCGACGAGGAGAGCGGCCGCTTCTTCCTGCGCGTGCACTTCGACGTGCCCGCCGACGGCATCGTCGCCGCGGTGAAGGTGCAACTGGAGCCGCTCGCCGCCGACTACGCGATGGACTGGCAACTGCACGACGCGCGCCGCCGCGCGCGCCTGCTGGTGCTGGTCAGCAAGCAGGGCCACTGCCTCAACGATCTGCTGTTCCGCGCGCACAGCCGGCAACTGCGCGTGGACATCGCCGCGGTGGCGTCCAACCATCAGGATTTCGCCGCGCTGGCAGGTTCCTACGACGTGCCGTTCCATCACCTGCCGGTGGATGCCGGCAACCGCGCCGAGCAGGAGGCGCAACTGCTGGCCCTGGTCGAGCGCGAAAATATCGATCTGGTAGTGCTGGCGCGCTACATGCAGATCCTCTCGCCCATGCTGTGCGCGGCGCTGGCCGGGCGCGCGATCAACATCCACCACAGCTTCCTGCCCAGCTTCAAGGGCGCGCAGCCGTATCACCAGGCGTACGCACGCGGGGTCAAGATCATCGGCGCCACCGCGCACTACGTCACCGGCGATCTCGACGAGGGTCCGATCATCGAACAGGACGTGGCCCGGGTCGATCACGCGATGACCCCGCGCGATCTGGTCCGCCTGGGCAGCGACATCGAATCGCAGGTGCTGGCGCGCGCGGTACGCCGCCACGTCGAGCATCGCATCCTGCTCAATGGGCATCGCACGGTCGTGTTTCGGTGAGGCGGGGAGTGGGGATTCGGGATTGGGGATTCGCCAGAGCCGGCAGCGCTGCAACCGCAACGGCGATCAGCCAAGCCGCTTTTGCGAATCCCCAATCCCGAATCCCCAATCACGGCTCGAAGCGATAACCGGCCCCATACACCGACCGCACCCAGTCCTCCACGCCGGCGTCGGCGAGCTTGCGGCGCAGATTCTTGACGTGGCTGTCGACGGTGCGGTCGGTGACGATGCGGTGGTCGACGTAGAGACGGTCCATCAGTTGTTCGCGCGAGTAAACGCGCCCCGGTGCGGCGGCGAGGGTGCGCAGCAGGCGGAACTCGACCTGGGTCAGGTCCAGGTCGCGGCCGTGCACGCTGGCGCGGCAGGCGTCCTCGTCGATCCGCAGGCCCGGCGCCGGCGCGCCCTTGGGATCATGGCGATGGCGACGCAGCACCGCCTGCACCCGCGCCACCACCTCGCGCGGGCTGAACGGCTTGCAGATGTAGTCGTCGGCGCCGATCTCCAGGCCCAGCAGGCGGTCGATCTCCTCCACGCGCGCGGTGACCATGATCACCGGCACCGCGCTTTCCCTGCGCAGGTCGCGGCAGATCTCCAGGCCATCGCGGTTGGGCAGCATCAGGTCCAGCAGCACCAGGTCCGGCTTCTGCGCGCGGAACGCGCCCAGCGCCTGCGCGCCATCGGCGATCCAGTCGTGCGAATAGCCGGCCGCGTGCAGGTACTCGCCCAGCACCGCGGCCAGGCGCGGTTCGTCCTCGACGATCAGCACGTGCCCGATCGGGTCCAGGCCGCTCATGCGGCCAGCGCCGGCAAACGCAACAACACGCGCAATCCGCCGAGCGCCGAGGCCTCGGCGTCGATCGCACCACCATGGGCCTCGGCGATGTTGCGGCAGATCGCCAGGCCCAGGCCGCTGCCGCCGCTGGCGCGGTTGCGCGAGGCCTCGGCACGGTAGAAGCGCTCGAACAGGCGGGCGCGCTTGTCTGCCTCCACGCCCGGTGCGCTGTCCTCCACCACCAGTTCCAGCATCGCGTCGCGACGCATGCAGCGCACCTGCACCGTGCCGCCGGCGTCGGTGTAGCGCAGCGTGTTCTCCAGCAGGTTGCCGAGCAGTTGCTGCAGGCGGCGCTCGTCGCCGTCCACCTGCAGTGGGCCGGCGTCGATCTGCACCTGCACCTGCAGCTGCGCGGCAACGAAGCGCGCGCGCATGCCGTCCAGGACAGTGGACAGGATCACCGCCAGGTCGACCGGCGCGCGTCGGTAGGCGAGCGCGCCGACGTCGGTCAGCGACACGTCGTACAGATCCTCGATCAACTTGCCGAGCTGGCCGATCTGCTGGTGCAGCGAACCCAGCGAGTCCGGCGTCATCGGCCGGATGCCGTCCTGCAGCGCTTCGAGTTCGGCGCGCAGCACCGCCAGCGGCGTGCGCAGCTCGTGCGAGATGTCGGCCATGAAGTCGCGCCGCGCGCGTTCGTTGTGCTCCAGCGCCTGCGCCAGCAGGTTGAAGTCGCGCGCCAGCTGGCCGAGTTCGTCGCGCGCACTGGCGTCGATGCGGGTGGCGTAGTCGCCGGCGGCCAGGCGGTGGGTGGCGCCGGTGAGACCACGCATGCGCCGCAGCAAGGCGCGCGACAGGAGCCAGCCGAGCAGTGCGGCGATCACCAGCGAGGCGCTGCCGATCATCCACCATGCGTGTTGCTGCGCCGCGTAGAAGCGTGCGTCTGCCGCCGCCAGCGCCTTCTGGAATGGCAGCATCGCCATCCAGCCGACGGTACGGCCGCCGACCACCACCGGGCGCAGGATGTCGTCCCGACCGACATCGGGATTGCCGATCACCGGCCTGTAGTCCTGGTCGAGCAGCGCGAAGCGAAACACCGCGCCGGTCTGGTCGGAAATCGGAGGTGCCCTGGGCGGTGTACCAGGGCCATGCTCCGGGCGCATCAGCACGAACCACACATCGGGATTGTCGCGCACGAAGTCCCAGTTGCCGTGCCGGGCATACTCGGCCCTGACCCGCGGCAAGGTCTCCAGCATGCGCTCCACGCCTTGTTGGTTGAGGTAGTCCAGGAACTGGCGTTTGACGAAGGCCTGTACGGCCAGGCCATTGATCAGCAGCACCGTCACGCATGCGGCGAGGATGGCGAGGAACAGCTTGGCGGTGAGGCCCAGTTTCATCGGAGAGGCAAGGCGCGGCGCGGGAACGACAGATGCTGCGTATTAGCCGCGTCGCGGCAGGGGAAAGCAAGCGAATCCACGCCGTCGTCGGCAATCTCCAAATTTGCTGCACATTCCCGCCCTAGCGTGGCCACCTTCGGATCTCCCGTGAGTTCGCCGCATGCTGCCCGTCGTCCGTCGTTTCTCCATGTCGCCCTCGCGCTGGCTGCTGCTCGCCGTCGTTTTCACGGGCGTGGCCGCCTGTTCCTCCAAGCCGCCGCCGCAGATGCCGCAGACGCAGGTCGGCGTGCAGACGGTCAAGGTGCAGCGCCTGGCGCTCGACCAGACCCTGTCCGGCCGGACCGTGGCCTACATGAGCTCGGAGGTGCGTCCGCAGGTCGGCGGCATCCTGCGCAAGCGGCTGTTCGCCGAAGGCCAGGACGTCCAGGCCGGGCAGGTGCTGTACGAGATCGATCCGGCCAGCTACCAGGCCGCGTACGACACCACCAAGGGCGACCTGGCGCAGGCCGAGGCGGCGGTGCTGTCGGCCAGGCCCAAGGCGCAGCGCTACCAGACCCTGGTCGGGCTGGATGCGGTGAGCAGGCAGGACGGCGACGATGCGTTGGCCACGCTGCGCGCGAACGAGGCGGCAGTGGTCGCAGCCAAGGCCGCCTTGCAGACCGCGCGCATCAATCTCGACTACACCCGCATCACCGCGCCGATTTCCGGCCGCATCGGCACCTCCAGCTACACGCCGGGCGCGCTGGTCAACGCCGGCCAGAGCGAGGTGCTGGCCACCATCAACCAGCTCGACCCGATGTACGTGGACGTGACCCAGTCCAGCGCGCAGTTGCTGCGGTTGCGCCGCCAGCTCGACGCCGGCCAGCTCAAGGCGGTGGACGGCAAGGCCGAAGTGAAGCTGCAACTGGAGGACGGCAGCACCTACGCGCGCAGCGGCACGCTGGAGGTGGTGGATGCCGCGGTGGATACCGCCACCGGCACGGTCAAACTGCGCGCGGTGGTGCCCAATCCCGATCGCCTGCTGCTGCCGGGCATGTACGTCAAGGCGATGCTGTCGATGGCCGTGGACGAGCAGGCCATCCTCGTGCCGCAGCAGGCGATCGGCCGCAACAGCAAGGGCGAGGCGGTGGCGATGGTGGTCGGCCGCGACAACAAGGTCGCCCAGCGCGTGCTGACCACCGGCGATGCGATCGGCGACAAGTGGGTGGTGCGCGACGGACTGAAGGCCGGCGACCGGGTCGTCGTGCAGGGCCTGCAGAAGGTGTCGGTCGGCGCCGAGGTCAAGGCGGTGGAAGTGACCGAGACCGCGGCGACCGGCAATGCCGCCGCCACTGCAACCACGGCCTCCCAGGGCAACGCTGCCGCGGCGCCGAAGGCCGACTGAGGAACCGCCATGGCCCGTTTCTTCATCGACCGTCCCATCTTCGCCTGGGTCATCGCGATCGTGATCACCCTGGCCGGCGCGCTCTCGATCCTGTCGCTGCCGCTGGAGCAGTACCCGGACATCGCCCCGCCATCGATCAACGTCAGCGCCACCTATACCGGCGCCTCGGCGGAAACCGTGCAGAACTCGGTGACGCAGATCCTGGAGCAGCAGATGACCGGCCTGGACCACCTGCTGTACATGTCCTCCAGCAGCAGCTCCGCCGGCACCGCCTCGATCACCCTGACCTTCGACTCCGGCACCGACCCGGACACCGCCCAGGTACAGGTGCAGAACAAGGTCTCGCAAGGCGAGGCGATGCTGCCGGAGGCGGTGCAGAGCAATGGCGTGACCGTCACCAAGTCCATGGGCAGCAGCATGTTCATGGTGCTGGCCTTCACCTCTGAAGACGGCAGCATGGACAGCACCGACATCGGCGACTACATGGTGTCCACGCTGCAGGATCCGATCAGCCGGCTCAACGGCGTCGGTGGGGTCAACGTGTTCGGTTCCGAGTATTCGATGCGAGTGTGGCTGGATCCGGAAAAGCTGCGCACCTACGCGCTGATGCCCTCGGACGTCAGCAATGCGATCTCGGCGCAGAACGCCGACGTCTCCTCCGGCGCGCTGGGCGCGCTGCCGGCGGTGCAGGGCCAGCAGCTCAACGCCACGGTCACCTCGCGCAGCAAGCTCAAGACCCCGGCGCAATTCGAGGCGATCGTGCTGAAGTCGCAGCCCGGTGGCGCCACCGTCTACCTGCGCGACGTGGCGCGGGTCGAGTTGGGCTCCAGGTCCTACGCGTCCAGTTCCAAGTACAACGGCAAGCCCGCCTCCGGCATGGGCCTGGAACTGGCGACCGGCGCAAATGCACTGGATGCGGCCAAGGCGGTGGACGCCAAGCTCGAACAGCTCAAGCCCTATTTCCCCACCGGGCTCAACTACGAGATCGCCTACGACACCACGCCGTTCGTGCGCATTTCCATCGAGGAAGTGGTCAAGACCCTGCTCGAGGCGATCGTGCTGGTGGTGCTGGTGATGTACCTGTTCCTGCAGAACTGGCGGGCCACGCTGGTGCCGGTGATCGCGGTGCCGGTGGTGCTGCTGGGCACCTTCGGTGTGCTGGCGTTGCTCGGCTATTCGATCAATACGCTGACCATGTTCGCGATGGTGCTGGCGATCGGCCTGCTGGTCGACGACGCCATCGTGGTGGTGGAGAACGTCGAGCGCCTGATGAGCGAGGACGGCATGTCGCCGCGGCAGGCGACCTACACCTCGATGGGGCAGATCTCCGGCGCACTGGTCGGTATCGCCCTGGTGCTGACCGCGGTGTTCCTGCCGATGGCGTTCTTCGGCGGCGCCACCGGCGAGATCTACCGGCAGTTCTCGGTGACCATCGCCGCGGCGATGCTGCTGTCGCTGCTGGTGGCGCTGACCCTGAGTCCGGCGCTGTGCGCCAGCCTGCTCAAGCCGATCGCGCGCGGCGGGCATGTGTCGCGCAAGGGTTTGCTCGGGCGTTTCTTCGGCTGGTTCAACACCCGTTTCGACCGGGGCGCCGACGGCTACGGCCGCGGCGTGGGCAAGCTGATCGGCCACCGCAAACTGGGCGGACTGGTCTATCTGGTGCTGCTCGCGGTGATGGCGCTGCTGTTCTGGCGCCTGCCCAGCTCGTTCCTGCCCGACGAGGACCAAGGCATGCTGATGGTGATGTTCACCACGCCGGCCGGCGCCACCCAGCAACGCACCCAGCAGTCGATCGACCAGGCCACCGGCTTCATCCTCAAGCAGCCGGAGGTGGCCGGCATGATGACCATCACCGGTTTCAGCTTCGCCGGCAGCAGCCAGAATTCGGGCATGGGCTTCATCAAGCTCAAGGATTGGGCCGAGCGCGGCGCCTCGGCGCAGGAGATCGCCAATCGCATCACCGGCGCGATGATGGGCACGCTGCCGGATGCGCAGGTGTTCGCGCTGTCGCCGCCGGCGATCAACGGCCTGGGCACTACGTCCGGCTTCACGCTGGAATTGCAGGACGTGGCCGGCAAGGGCCACGACGCGCTGGTCACCGCGCGCCAGCAGCTGCTGCAGTTGGCCAACGCCGACAAGGAGCTGAGCGCGGTGCGCTTCAACGGATTGGAAGACGCACCGACCTACCGGGTGCAGATCGACGACGCCAAGGCCGGCGCGCTGGGCCTGAGCGCTTCGGACATCAACGCCACGCTGGCCACGGTGATGGGCGGCAGCTACGTCAACGATTTCCTCAACAGCAACCGGGTCAAGCGCGTGTACGTGCAGGGCGAGCCGGCCGCCCGCATGCTGCCCGCCGACATCGGTCGCTGGTACGTGCGCAACAGCAGCGCGGAGATGGTGCCGTTCTCGGCCTTCTCCAGCAGCCAGTGGGCGTATGCGCCGCAGGTGCTGAGCCGGTTCAACGGCGTGGAGTCGATGGAGATCACCGGCAGTGCCGCCAGCGGCATCAGTTCCGGCGATGCGATGAATGGCATCGCCGCGCTGGTGGGCAAGCTCGGCAAGGACGTCGGCTATGCCTGGTCGGGCATGTCCTACCAGGAGCAGGCCGCCGGCGCGCAGACCTGGATGCTGTACGCGGTGTCGCTGGTATTCGTGTTCCTGTGCCTGGCCGCGCTGTACGAGAGCTGGTCGATCCCGATCTCGGTGATGCTGGCGGTGCCGGTGGGCATCGTCGGCGCGCTGTTGGCGACGTGGCTGCGCGGGCTGTCCAACGACATCTACTTCCAGGTCGGCCTGTTGGCGACGATGGGCCTGGCGGCCAAGAACGGCATCCTGATCGTGGAGTTCGCCAAGGAACTGGAAGAGAAGGGCCAACCGCTGGTCGCCGCCACCCTGCATGCCGCGCGCCTGCGCCTGCGGCCGATCCTGATGACCTCGCTGGCGTTCATGCTCGGCGTGCTGCCGATGGTGGTGAGCAGCGGCGCCGGCTCCGGCGGCCGCCACGCGTTGGGCACCGGCGTGCTCGGCGGAACGCTGGTGTCGACCGCGCTTGGCATCTTCTTCGTGCCGCTGTTCTACGTGATCGTGCGCAGTGTGTTCCCCGGCAAGCGCCTCGAACCGGAACCGGCGCAACTGCAGGAGGCGAACCGATGACCCCCGTGACCCTGGCCCGCTCGGCGCTGGCGCTGGCCTGCGCCGGCCTGCTCGCCGGCTGCGCGAGCCTGGCGCCGAGCTACGCGCGTCCCGACGCGCCGGTGCCGGCCACCTTCGCCGACAGCGGCAGCGGCGCCGCTGGCGACGGCGCCAACCTCGCGACCCTGGACTGGCGCCAGGTGTTCCTCGATCCGCGCCTGCAGCAGGTGATCGCGCAGGCGCTGGACAACAACCGCGACTTGCGCGTGGCCGTGCTCAACATCGACAAGGCGCGCGCGCAGTACCGCATCCAGCGCGCCGACCTGTTCCCGTCGGTGAGCCTGAGCGGCAGCCAGAGCGCCACGCGCAGCAGCGCATCCACCAGCGCCAGCGGGCGCTCGGAGGTAGCGCGCACGGATGCGGTCGACGTCGGCATCAGTAGTTGGGAGCTGGACCTGTTCGGACGCATCCGCAGCCTCAAGGACGAAGCCCTGGAAACCTACCTGGCCACCGCGCAGACCCAGCGCAGTACGCGCCTGAGCCTGGTTGCCGAGGTCGCGGCCGACTGGCTGGCCGTGGCCGCCGACCAGCAGCGCCTGGCGCTGGCGCAGCAGACCCTGGACAGTCAGCGGCGGACCCTGGTGCTCACCGAGGCACGGCACCGCGAAGGTATCGCCTCCGGGCTGGACCTGGCGCAGGTGCAGACCAGCGTGGAAAGCGCGCGTGCCGACGTGGCCAGCTACACCACGCAGCTGGCCACCTCGCGCAATGCCCTGGACCTGGTGGTCGGCGCACCGGTGTCGGCCGACGCCCTGCCGCAGGCCGGCGCGCTGGAGGGCGGCGTGGCGCTGGCGCCGCTGCCGGCGCCACTGGAATCGCGCGTGCTGTTGCAGCGCCCGGACGTGCTGTACGCCGAGCACACGCTGAAGTCGGCCAACGCCGACATCGGCGCGGCACGCGCGGCGTTCTTCCCGACCATTTCGCTGACCGCCTCCACCGGGCGCAGCAGCACCGCGCTGTCCAGCCTGTTCGATGCCGGCAACCGCACCTGGTCGTTCGTGCCCAGCGTCAGCGTGCCGATCTTCCGCGCCGGCGCGCTCAAGGCCGAACTGGACGTGGCCCGGATCACCCGCGACGTCAACGTTGCCAGCTACCAGAAGGCCATCCAGAGCGCTTTCAGCGAAGTGGCCGATGCGCTGGCCACGCGCGCGCAGTTGGACGAACGCATGGATGCGCAGCGCGCCCTCGTCGCCGTCACCCAGCGCAGTGACGACCTGGCCGAGGCCCGCTATCGCAACGGCGTGGACAGCTATCTGGATGCCCTGGACGCGCAGCGCTCGCTGTACGCGGCGCAGCAGGACCTGATCACGCTGCGGCTGACCGAGGCCGGCAACCGCGTCACCCTGTACAAGGTGCTCGGCGGCGGCGCGGACGCGCAGAGCGGCGAGCCCGTGGCGGAAACGACGCGTTAGCGCAGGCCGCACGACTGTAGGAGCGGCTTCAGCCGCGACAGGCGCTATCGACACCGCCTGTCGCGGCTGAAGCCGCTCCTACAAGAGCCGCATCTCGGTCGAAATCAGCGCCGCACCGAACTGCCACGTCCGCGCAGCGCTTACCAATCCCGATTCCCGATTCCCGATTCCCCAATCCCGGCTTTTCAACGCGCCGCGTTGGCGTTCATCGTCGCGTTGCGGCTGGCGTCCAGGTACTGCGCCGGATCGCGCATGCCGGTGGTGTGGCATTGGCCGGTGGTGTGGCCGCGGTTGACGCCGCCGGGCAGTTGGCCGTTGACCTGCTCCACGGTGCCGTCCTCCGGATCGCTCAGCACCAGGTCCGAGGCCGCATTGCAGTAGTCGTTGGTATACCAGTTGGTCTTGGCGAAGGAGGTGGTGTAGTAGTTCACCAGCGACCGCGCCGAGTTGGGGATGCCGGCCAGCCAGGCCTTGGCGCCGTCGTAGGTCAGGTCGTTGTTGGTGCCGCAGCCCACGCCGAACCACGAGCCCACCGTGGCCAGGATGCCGGCCAGGTTGGTGCCCTGGTACGGCGTGCCCACCGACTGCATCACCCGCCCGCCGCTGGCGTTGTCTAGCCCGCTCCAGTAGTACACGTATAGATGCAGCGCGGCCATGCCGCCCTGGCTGTGCGCCACCGTGCCGAACGAGTTCCACTGGCTGCCGAACTGCGCCAGGCGTTGCGCGAACTGGTCGTTGCTGCGGTTCTGGTTGACGTCCAGGAACGCGGAGGCATTGCTGAACTGCGCCACCGGCCACACCCCGCCCGAGCAGTAGCCGTGCACCAGCACCAGACGCTTGCCGGTGGCCTGCGCCTGCATGTCGGTGGTGGCGGCGCTCAGCTGCGCCGGGCGCTCGCCCATGCGCATGCTCTCGTCGATCGCGCCGGTGCTGCGCGCCACGCTGCTGCGGCGCAGCGCCGGCAGGGTCAGCGGCAATGTCGCGCGCGTGGCCAGCGGCACGAAGTTGTCCGGATCCTCCACGCGCAGGTTGCGCAGGGTGAACGGCGCGCGCGCGCCGGCGCGCACGATCCAGCGTTCGTCCACGCTCAGCGGCAGGCGACCGTCCTGCGGCGCGAGCATGCCGCCGAGCCAGGCCACCGGCACCGCGCTGCCGTCGCGGCCGGTGCCCCACAGTTCGCCGAGCACGCGGTAGTGCGCCGGCGCCTGGCCGCCGCCGATGCGCACCGGAATCGGCAGGGTCAGGCGCATGCCGGGCTGCGCGCTGGCGGCGATGGCATCGGCGTTGATGCGCAGCGTGGTGTCCAGCACCGGCAACACGTGTTCGCTGGTCCGCACGAAGGCCTGCCCGCCGGCATCGTGACCACGCACCACCACCTGTGCGATGTAGGTGCCGGTGGCGGTCGCCGGGAAGTCGCCCGTGTATACGCCGTCGCCCGCGGCGCCGTCGCCGTGGCGGCCATCGTCGGCCATCGGCCACTGGCTGATGCCGCCGTCGGGCGCGATCACGCGCAGCTGCGCAGTGTCGATGCGGCCGGTGCCGGCGCTACGCGCCAGCGACACGCCGCCCTGCGCATCGATGCCGCCGAGCATCGCGGTCAGGCCGATGCGCTGGCCGCGTTGCAGTTGCGCGCGGTCGCTGGGATAGGAGGCCAACTGCGTGCGCGGATCGCCTTCCATCAACACATAGCCGCGCTGCTGCGCGGCGTTGCCGTCGGCCTGCAGGGTCAGTGTCCACTCGCCATTGGCCGCGGTGTCCACGCGATACTCGCGGGCCGGAAGCGCGGCGCCGCCGGCGCCCAACTGCGTGGCCTTGGCGCTGGGTGCGAGCATCGCCGTTGCGGCGGCGGTGCCTGCGCGGGCGTTGGACGTGGCTGGCGCGCTCAGCCGCGGCTGCCAATCTTGCTCGCCGGACAGCACCACGAAGCGCAGCTTGCCGTTCTCCACCGGCAGGGCGGTTTGCCATTGCGCCGGACCGCCGCTGCGCGCGGCGGAGAACTCCACCGGCAGCAGCGCGCTTTTGGACAGGATCGCGGCCTCGGCCGGCGCCGGTGCGCGCATCTGCGCGAACTCCTCGGGCGGACCGGCCAATTGCTTCGGCACCAGGTCGGCCGCCTGCGCGAGCAGCGGCGACAGCAGCAGCGTGGACAGCAGGGACAATGTCGGCAGCGTGGACATGACGGCTCTCTCCTTGAACAGCGGAAGCCGAACAGGCACGCCATCGCGACGGCCGCCTGGACAGCGGATGCAGCGCCCCCTCGCTACGACGTGCCTGCGTTATACCCCGCTGCGATGACAGTTCCACTCTGCGCTGCAGCACCGCTGCCGCCGCAGGCTGCGGCCAGCGCGAAGATGGGATAGTGTGCACAGCGGGGCGGCGCCGTGGCGCCGATGGCGGTACCGAGTGCCTAGGGGGATTCCAGATGCTGCGCAATGCGGTGTACCTCGCTGTGGTCTTTTTCGCCGGCCTGGCGCCGGTCGCGGTCCGCGCGCAATCGCCGGCGCCGAGCCAGTCCGGATTCGCCTACTGCAGCGTGACCGATACCGGCAGCGTGCCGGCCAGGGTCTGGGTCTCGTCGGTGTTCGCGCTGTCCTATCCCGCCGACGTCGGCGGCCAACTGCAGCGCAGCAACGCGCTGGCCGGTGCGTTCCTGCGCCACGTGGGCACCCTGGGCGGTGCAGGCAAAAAGGAATGCGCGCTCGCCGCCGAACGCGACGAAGTCCAGGCGTTGCGCGAACAGCAACGCGCGCTATGGAGCAAGCGCCTGTTTCTGATGAAGGTCGGCAGTTGGCGCGACGTGGACTGGACGCCGTCGGCCGAGGATGCCGTTGCCCAGGCGCCGGCGCAGCGCACGGGCTACTTCTACTGCTATGCCACCCAGGTGGACATTCCCGATCGCAGCGATCGCGCGCGCACCGTCGCCAGCCAGGTCTTCGCCATGCCGGTGGGTGCCGATCCGATGGCGGTCTACACCCAGAGCCAGGCCTATGCCGAGGCGTTCAAGCAGGTGGTGCGCGCGCACGGGCAGCCGGAGGACGGCACGATGTGCACGGCGTACGACGCGCAGGGCGAAGCGGACAAGGCCAGTCGCGACTATCGAAAGTTGATGGGCGGCTTCAACACCAAGTTCGCCGAGGTGCCATGGCGGCCGAGCGAGACGGCGCCGGCCGCGCTCGCGGCCACGCCGGCGACGCCCGCCGCGGCGCCGGCGGCGCCCCGGCTGCTGGGCGTGCGCATCGTGCCGGTCACCGCGGAACTGGTGCTGGCAGCGGGCCTGCCGTCGCCGCGCGGAGCGTGGGTGGTGGAAGTGTTCGATGGCGGCATCGCGGCCCGCGCCGGCATCAAGCCGATGGACGTGCTGCTGGAGATCGCCGGTCAATCGGTCGCCGGCTTCGAGGACGTGCCGCGGTTGGTTGCGGCGGCGGCGGCCGATGTTCCCGTGCCGGTGAAACTCTGGCGCGATCGCCGCGCGCAAGAACTCAGCGTGGTGTTCCCGGCGGGTGCTGCGCCGGCACCGACGGCACCGGCTGCCCAGTAAGACGCGGTAGCTGCCCACGGCGCATGCGGCAACAGTGCAGGTCCTCCCTCGCCGCGGCGGATGCCGCCTACGCCGGGGGCGCCGCACGCGTGCCGTCCATGTCGCCGGCAGGTGTGGCGAAGGACGCCCATGCCGCGTGCCTGGGAATAGGGGATTGGCTGCGATGCTGCGGCCCGCAACGGACGGCGCAACCGTTCTCTGTAGGAGCGGCTTCAGCCGCGACGAACGCAGCGGTGGCCCCGACGGGTGCAAGCCACGTCGGGACTGAAGTTCCTCCCACAACGCAGCAACCGGGCGGCGCGCACTGCTGCCGGGCCGTCCTGCCACAGCGATGCCCGGCATGTTCATATGCCGGGCATCGTGTGCGCAAGCGGCTCGATTACGCCGCTTGCGCCGGTTGCGCACGCAGTTGTCGCGCCGCGGCCACCATCGCCTCCAGCGCGCTGCGTGTTTCCTCCCAGCCGCGCGTCTTCAGGCCGCAGTCCGGATTGACCCACAGTTGCTGCGGATCCAGCACCGCCCGCGCCTTGTCCAGCAGCGCCACCATCTCCTGCGTGCCGGGCACGCGCGGCGAGTGGATGTCGTACACGCCCGGCCCGATCGCATTGGGATAGCGGAAGCGCACGAACGCATCGAGCAGTTCCATCCGCGAACGCGAGGTCTCGATCGAGATCACGTCCGCGTCCATCGCCGCCACCGCCTCGATGATGTCGTTGAACTCCGAGTAGCACATGTGGGTGTGGATCTGCGTCGCATCGCGCACGCCGGCCGCGGCGATGCGGAAGCACTGCACCGCCCAGTCCAGGTACGCCTGCCAGTCGGCGCGGCGCAGCGGCAGGCCTTCGCGGATCGCCGGCTCGTCGATCTGGATCACCCCGATGCCCGCCGCCTCCAGGTCGCGCACTTCGTCGCGCAGCGCCAGCGCGATCTGCCGGCAGGTCTGCGCGCGTTCCTGGTCGTCGCGCACGAACGACCACTGCAGCACCGTCACCGGCCCGGTCAGCATGCCCTTCATCGGCCTGTCGGTGAGCGACTGCGCGTACTGGGTCCAGCGCAGCGTCATCGGCGCCGGGCGCTGCACGTCGCCGTAGATGATCGGCGGCTTCACACAGCGCGAGCCGTAGCTCTGCACCCAGCCGTGGCGGGTGAAGGCGAAGCCGTCGAGCTGTTCGCCGAAGTACTCGACCATGTCGTTGCGCTCGAACTCGCCGTGCACCAGCACGTCCAGGCCCAGTTGCTCCTGCGCACGCACGCAGCGCTCGGTCTCCGCGGCCAGAAACGCGTCGTATGCGGCATCGTCGAGCTTGCCGGCCTTGTGCTGCGCGCGCGCCTGCCGCACCTGTTCGGTCTGGGGGAACGAGCCGATCGTGGTGGTCGGATACAGCGGCAGCCGCAACGCCGCCTGCTGCGCCTGGCGGCGCTGCGTATACGGCGACTGCCGACGGCCGGCATCCTCCGTTAGCGCATCCACCCGCCGTGCCACCTCGGCGCGGTGCACGCGGGTGGAGGCGCGACGGCTGGCCAGCGCATCGCGCGCCTCGGCCAGCGCGGCCTGCGCCTGCGGTTGATCGTCCAGCGCATCGGCCAGGGTGCGCAGCTCCTGCAGCTTCTGCCGGGCGAAGGCCAGCCAGCCGATCAGTTCGCGGTCCAGCTTGGTTTCCTGCTGCAGATCCACCGGCACGTGCAGCAGCGAGCACGACGGCGCCAGCCACAGCCGCTCGTGGCCGACATGGCCGGCGGCGTAGCGGGCCAGGGTCAGCGCGTTGTCCAGCGGCGTGCGCCATACGTTGCGGCCGTTGACCAGGCCGGCCGAGAGCACGCGCCCGGCCGGCAACGCCTGCAGCACCGCGTCCAGCTGCGCCACGCCGCGCACCAGGTCCACGTGCACGCCGTCCACCGGCAGCGCCATCGCCAGGTCCAGGTTGTCGCCCAGCTCGCCGAAGTAGTTGGTCAGCAGCAGTTTCGGCCGTGGCGCCTGCGCCAGGAAGGCGTAGGCGCGGCGATACGCCTCGCGCGCGGCGTCGTCCAGGTCCAGCACCAGCGCCGGCTCGTCCAACTGCACCCAGCCGGCGCCGGCCGCATGCAGGCGTTGCAGCAGTTCGGCGTACACCGGCAACAGGCTGTCCAGCAGCGCCCAGCGATCGCTGCCGTCCACCGTCTTGGACAGCGCCAGGAACGTCACCGGCCCGATCAGCACCGGCCGGGTCTGGATGCCCTGCGCCTTGGCTTCCAGGAATTCCGCCACCGGCTTGTCGCCGCGCAGGCGGAAGGGTTGGTGCTGGGCCAGCTCAGGCACCAGGTAGTGGTAGTTGGTGTCGAACCACTTGGTCATTTCCAGCGCGTGCAGGTCCAGCCCATCCTGTTGCGTGCCGCGCGCCATCGCGAAGTAGCCGGCCAGCGGATCGGCATCGGCCAGCGCCCGGTAGCGTTGCGGGATCGCATCGAACAGGAACGCGGTGTCGAGCATCGCGTCGTACAGGCTGAAGTCGTTGCTGGGCGGCACGTCCACCCCGGCCTCGCGTTGCAGCCGCCAGTGGCGCTGGCGCAGGTCGCGCGCCGTCTCCTGCAGTTGCGCGCCGTCGATGTCGCGGCGCCAGTAGCGTTCCAGCGCCTGCTTGAGCTCGCGCCGCGCACCGATGCGCGGGAAGCCCAGGTTGGTCACGATCGTCATGTTGCGTTTCCTCATTGCGTTCATAGGCATTGAGGAACGAAGGAACCGCGCGCCGCGCGTCCCGTTCGCAGGGACCGCCCGCCACGCCAGCGACCTTCGCCCCCGCGGGCGAACCGGCGCCCCGCGGGCAGGCGGAGGCGCGTGACGCGGCGCGGGGCCACGGCACGGCATCCGGCCGCCTCCCCGCGGAGGCGCCAGGTCGAATCGGAGGACGCACGGTCCTCCGGCCGGGGCCGGTATTCGGGCTGATGGACACGCGCACCGTCTCGGCTGCGCACCTACTGTCCGTCGCTTCCCAGGCCGGCATGCGCCGGCCCAGTGCCATTGACGGAGGTCGTTTCCATTCACCGCTGCGGGGCAGCTCCGGAATGGGCTGGCGCTTGCGGCGCCAGCCGTCACCAGATTCCCGTTTAAATTCATCCCTTCATCCGAATGAAGCGATGAATACCTTCGGCGAGCGCACGATAGGGCGGATGCGAGCAGCGGTCAAGCACCCGCGCCACGCGCTGTGCCGGGATCACGCCAGGGGTGAGCCGGCGTTCCTGGTCTCAGGTATCGGCCTATACGGATCGCTTGATTGCGCCCGGCATGGTGTGCGGCGTAGTGGGGCAGCTTCGTCGCGGACGTGCAGAACCGCGTCGTGACCGGTCCCTTGCCCTATCTTGCCGGGGCCGGCAACGATCTGGGCGTCGATGCATCGGCGGCCCGGTGCCCGGCATCACCCGCGCTTCGGCCTGATCACCTGCGCTGCGGTCATCTACGTCTCCACCGATCCGAATGCCATGCCCGCGGCCTGGGTGAACCACTCCACAGCAGGCCACGTCTTTGCAGCCGACGTGCACGAGCGTGAGAGTGCCCACGCCAACGGTAGCGACCGCGCGAACAACGTCAGCGCTACGCCAGGTCTTCCTTGGATGCCGTGCGAGCAGATACGTTGTCCGCGTGCGCCGCATCGAACGCCTGGCGACATGTGCGGAAGTCTTCGGCCCGCTCGACGACCCAGGTCCACATGGGAATCATCAGGATCAGCAGGTCCTTGCCCAGTGGCGTGATGGTGTACTCCACGCGGGGCGGAACCTCTCCGAAATCGTGCCTGCTGATCAATCCATCCCGCTCGAGGTGACGAAGGGTCCGTGTCAGCATGCGCTGCGTGATTCCCCGCATCCGGCGCGCCACGTCGGCATGACGCAGCGTTCCGTATACGCCAAGCGCGTGAATGATGCCGAGGGACCAGCGATTTCCCGCATGCGACAGCACCTCGCGACGCAAGCCGTCGTCGTCTGCACTCATGCCATCGCATATCGATTGAGAGTGCTGCAGCAGCTCCTCGGAACTCATGACTGGAGCGATCGGTATCATGCGTGTGCCTTCTTATGCGCTGTCTGCACGGGAGGCAGAATCGGCGCCATCGTACACACACGTGGTCATCCGATGTCCTCCCAACAGCACAGTGCACCCTCCAGGTCCATCCTGGTCCTTGGCGCCGGCGAGCTTGGCTTGCCGGTCATTCGCAACCTCGCCCGACTCGCGCAGCAGCACCCTGGGACTCGTGTCAGCGTCATGCTGCGGCAGGCGTCCATCGACTCCCAACTGCCAGAAAAACGCGAAGTGGTGGAAGAACTTCGCGCGCTCGGCGTCGAACGCGTCGCCGGCGATCTGGTCGCCGCTTCCGTGGACGAACTGGCGGCCGTGTTCTCCCGGTTCGACACCGTCATCGGCTGCACCGGATATGCCGCTGGCCGCGATATGCCGATGAAGGTTGCCCGCGCCGCAGTCGCATCGGGGATCCCGCGCTACTTCCCCTGGCAATTCGGCGTGGACTTCGACGCCATCGGTCGCGGCGGACCGCAGGATCTGTTCGACGCCCAGTTGGACGTGCGTGAGTACCTGCGGTCGCAGTCGGCGATGGACTGGGTGATCATTTCCACCGGGATGTTCACCAGCTACCTGTTCGAGCCCGATTTCGGCGTGGTCGACTTCGCGGCGAAACGGGTCAATGCGCTGGGTTCCGCAGACAACGGCGTCACCTTGACGACCCCGGACGATATCGGGGCGATGACCGCGCGCATCGTGTTCCATTCGCCGGTGATTCGGAACGCGATCGTCTACCTCGCCGGCGACACGATTCGTTACGGCGAGTTGCCGGACATCCTGGAGAGGGCGCTCGGCCTGCATGTCGAGCTGTCGGTCTGGAGCGTCCCGCAATTGATGCAGGAATTGGCGCAGGATCCTGCGAACATGATCAAGAAGTATCGTGCAGCGTTCGCCCAGGGCAAGGGCGTCTCATGGGAGGTCGAGCGGACCTTCAACCACATGGTCGGTGCCCGACTTCAGGATGTCGAGGGCTGGCTGCGGGCGAACGTCCGCCAGACCTGAACGCTACCGGCGCCGCGTTGCGGGATAATGGCCGCTGTCACTGATGCGGCGCCCGTGCGCGCCGCTAAACATACCAACGCATGCATACGCCGAACATTCAGGAAATCCGCCTGTCCGTGGCCCCGATGATGGACTGGACCGACCGCCACTGCCGGGTGTTCCACCGGCTGCTGGCGCCGTCCGCGCGGCTGTACACCGAGATGGTGCACGCCAACGCGGTGGTGCTGGGCGATCGCGCGCGGTTGCTGGATTTCGATGCGTCCGAGCATCCCGTGGCGCTGCAACTCGGCGGCAGCGAGCCGGCGCTGCTGGCGCAGGCGGCGCGGATCGGGCAGGACTGGGGCTACGACGAAATCAACCTCAACTGCGGCTGCCCGTCCGACCGGGTGCAGGCCGGGCGCTTCGGCGCCTGCCTGATGCGCGAGCCGGCGCTGGTCGCCGACTGCGTGGCGGCGATGGTCGCGGCGGTGGACATCCCGGTGACGGTGAAGTGCCGGCTGGGCGTGGATCAGGACGACGACTACGCGGTGTTCCTCGCCTTCGTCGATCAGGTCGCCGCGGCCGGCTGCGGGCTGTTCGTGGTGCACGCGCGCAACGCGTGGCTGCAGGGCCTGTCGCCCAAGGAGAACCGCGAGGTGCCGCCGCTGCGCTACGACTGGGCCTACCGGCTCAAGCGCGAGCGGCCGCATCTGCAGATCGTGCTCAACGGCGGGCTGGCCGACGTGGACACGGCGCGGGCGCAGTGGGACGCGGTCGACGGGGTGATGCTGGGGCGCGCGGCCTATCACGATCCGTATGTCCTGCACCGGCTGGACGCGGCGCTGACAGGCGCCACCCCCAGTCCGCGCGCGGCTCTGCTGCGCGCGCTGCGGCCCTACGTCGAGGCGCGCCTGGCCGAGGGTCTGGCACTGAAGCACATCACCCGCCATCTGCTCGGCCTGTTCCACGGCCAGCCCGGCGGCCGCGCGTTCCGCCAGGTGCTCAGCGAGGGGGCGCACCGGCCGGGCGCGGATTGGGCGTTGCTGGAACAGGCCTTGGACATGACCGAGAACGTGCGGCACATCGCAGCCTAGCGTCCCCCCGGCGCCACGGCGCCACGGCGCCCGCTGCCAGCGCCATTCCCGCCTGACCGTGCATGCCGTTTCGAATGGGGCCGCAGCCCCGCCTCGGCCGCGCATTCAGTTAGATTGTTCAGCTTGCGGGACTGGGCCAGGGCGTCGGCGCAGGGTCGCAAGACCCTTGTCGAAGCGGGGCGGGCGGCGCCGGTATGGTCCGAGGGGCAGGGCGATACGAGTTCATTTCACTGAACGCGGGCGGTCGTCGCCGGAAAAGTTCAGATCGGATTCACCCCGAAAAATCAAGAATTTGCCTCGATTTTGCGAAATCGTGCCGCCGCCGCCATGCGGCTGGTTTCACAACTTTTGAACGTTTCCGATCAGTCCGTTAGGATGCCTGTCGTGACCTCCGCCACTCTCCGCCACTGCCGAACCGCTGTCGTGATCGCCCTGGCGCTCACGGCCGTCAGCGATGGCTGGGCGCAGTCGGGTCCGCCGGGCCCGCCGGCGCCGCGCATGGCGCCGGAGCCGCCGCGGTCGCGCGACTACCACGGCAGTTCGCTGTCCGACGCGGTGCGCCGGGTGCAGCGCTCCACCGGCGGACAGATCCTCGGCGCCGAGCGCGTGCCGTTCGACGGCCGCGACATCAACCGGGTCAAGTACATGGACGGCCGCGGGCGCGTGCGCTACATGGACGACCCGCAGCCGCCCGGCGCCGCGCCGCCACGCGTGCCGCGCCCGGCCGATCCGCAGGAACCACCACGCAACGATAACCCCTGAGCCCGGATAGTTTCGTTCAGCTTGCAATACCCACGTCCCGGCCGCCGGCCATCTGTAAGAAGTCACTAGGGAGAGTTCATGCGTATCCTTCTGGTCGAAGACGAAGCCCCCCTGCGCGAGACCCTGGCCGCCCGCCTCAAGCGCGAGGGATTCGCGGTGGATGCGGCGCAGGACGGCGAGGAAGGCCTGTACATGGGCCGCGAGGTGCCGTTCGACGTGGGCATCATCGACCTCGGCCTGCCGAAGATGTCGGGCATGGAACTGATCAAGGCGCTGCGCGACGAAGGCAAGAAGTTTCCGGTGCTGATCCTGACCGCGCGCTCGAGCTGGCAGGACAAGGTCGAGGGCCTGAAGCAGGGCGCCGACGACTATCTGGTCAAGCCGTTCCACGTGGAGGAGTTGCTGGCGCGGGTCAACGCGCTGCTGCGCCGCGCCGCGGGCTGGAGCAAGCCGACCCTGGAATGCGGCCCGGTCGCGCTGGACCTGGCGGCGCAGACGGTCAGCGTCAGCGGCAGCAACGTCGACCTGACCAGCTACGAGTACAAGGTGCTCGAGTACCTGATGATGCATGCCGGCGAACTGGTCTCCAAGGCCGACCTCACCGAGCACATCTACCAGCAGGATTTCGACCGCGATTCCAACGTGCTGGAAGTGTTCATCGGCCGCCTGCGCAAGAAGCTGGACCCGGACGGCGAACTGAAGCCGATCGAGACCGTGCGCGGCCGCGGCTACCGCTTCGCCATCCCGCGCACCGAAGGCTGATCGGCGCACGCCGCTGCGACGCGTGATCGAAGGACGCGAAGGCGTGCCGGCACGGCCCAAATGGTACAAGCGCTGGCGCCCGCGCTCGCTGCAGGCGCGCCAGTTGCTGGCCGCCAGCCTGAGCCTGGTGGCGTTCCTGGCCGCGGCCGGCTACGCGCTAGACCAGGCCTTCGCCGATACCGCACTGAGCAACCTGCGCGAACGCCTGAAGAGCTACGCCACCGCCTACGCCAACAATGTGGACGTGGCGCGCGACGGCTCGCTGTACATCAACAGCGACAAGCCGCCGCCGGACCCGCATTTCGACCGGCCCGGCAGCGGTCTGTACGCGCAGATCGTGATGCCCAACGAACGGTGGGTCTCGATGTCCAGCGAAGGCCCGCTGCCGCCCACGGGCGGCATGCTCGAGCCGCGCCAGGAAACCTTCGACGGCCCCTGGCCGATGACCCAGATCGACGGCAGCGAAGGCGAGGTCTACCGCTACGGCATCGGCCTGGCCTACGTGCGCCGCGACAAGGAAACCCCGGTCACCATCTACATCATGGAGGACACCCGCGCGCTGGGCGCGCAGCTGTTGGTGTTCCGCCACCGGGTGTGGTTCAACCTCGGCGGCGCCGGCTTGATCCTGTTACTGCTGCAGGCCTTCATCCTGCAGTGGAGCCTGCGCCCGCTGCGGCGCGTGATCAACGAACTGACCAAGGTGCAGCGCGGCGAAGCGCTGCGCATGGGCGACCGCCATCCGCGCGAGCTGGAACCGCTGACCGACAGCATCAACGCCTTCATCGAGAGCGAGCGCGAGAACCTGGACCGCCAGCGCAACACCCTGGCCGACCTGGCGCACAGCCTGAAGACGCCGCTGGCGGTGCTGCGCACCCAGCTCGACAGCGGCACCCAGGGCCCGGAACTGCGCGAGGAACTGGACGTGCAGCTGCGACGCATGAACAACCTGGTGACCTACCAGCTCAGCCGCGCCGCCTCCAGCGGCCACAAGCTGTTCTCCGCGCCGCTGCCGATCGAGCCCAACGCCGAGGAGATCGTGCGCGGGCTGGAGAAGGTGTACGCGGCCAAGGGCGTGCTGTGCGAGTTCGACATCGAGCCGAGCGCGCGCTTCCACGGCGAACCCGGCGACCTGCAGGAACTGCTCGGCAACCTGCTCGAAAACGCGTTCAAGTGGGCGCGGCGCAGGGTGCTGCTGAGCGTGCATCCGGCCCCGGCCACCGGCAGCCGCCGCGCCGGCTTGGTGATCTCGGTGGAGGACGACGGCCCCGGCATCGCCCCGGAGGAGGTCGCGCACATCCTGCAGCGCGGCGTGCGCGGCGACGAGCGCGTGCATGGCCACGGCATCGGCCTGGCGATCGTGCAGGACCTGGTCAAGGGCTACCGCGGCGAACTGCAGGTGAGCCGGTCCGAGGAGCTGGGCGGCGCGCGCTTCCTGGTGACCCTGCCGCCGGGCCTGTAGCTGGATCGATCGGCCACCAGGGCCGCCAGGTGAATCCCGCGCAAATGCCGCGGGCGCTTCCGACAACCGCTTAACGCGCGACACGGGCAGACGCGGATACTGCGCGGGTCTTCACACCCGGTTACCGGTCAAGGAGCGCCGCATGCCCAAGCCTCGGCCACCTTCCGCCTCGCGTCTGCGCGTGCACGGACGCCGCGCGTTGCGCAATGCGCAGCGCCTGCTGCTGTCGCTGCTGCTGGTGTTGTTCACCGTGGCCGCCATCGCCGGCAGCCAGAAGGTGCTCGAACGCGACGACGCGCGCTGGCTGCAATCGATGAGCGCCGGCCTGGACAGCGGCAGCGTGCAGCAACTGCAGCGCGACGGGCGCAAGCGCTTCCTGCGCGAACAACTGCAGGCGGCCAGCGGCGACGCCGCGTTGCCGGCGGCGGTGCGCGCGCAACTGGACGGCTACGAGGCGCTGCATACGCCGGTGCAGGAACTGCTCAAGCAGTTGGATGCGCGCCAGCAGTACATCAAGGCCATGCCCGACGGCGACGCCAAGGTCGCGGCGAAGAAGGAGCTGCAGCAGCGCGCCGACGCGATGCTGGCGCAGGCGCGGCAGGCGCAGCTGCTGCGCGCGGTGTATTCGCCCGACCAACTGCGCGAGCAGATGGTGTGGTTCTGGCTCAACCACTTCAGCGTGTTCGCCGACAAGGGACGCCTGCACTGGACGGTCGCCGACTACACCGACAACGCGATCCGCCCGCATGCGCTGGGCAAGTTCTCCGACCTGGTGATGGCGACGCTGCAGAGTCCGGCCATGCTGGAGTACCTGGACAACGCGCAGAACGCCAAGGGCAAGGTCAACGAGAACTACGCGCGCGAGCTGATGGAACTGCATACGCTCGGCGTGAACAGCGGCTACAGCCAGCACGACGTGCAGCAGCTGGCGCTGATCCTCACCGGCGTCGGCATCGCCCCGCCCAACCGCGACGCGCCGCCGAAGTTGCCGCCGCAACAGCAGGCGCAGTATCTGCGCCGCGGCGCGTTCGAGTTCAACCCGGCGCGGCACCAACCCGGCGACAAGACCCTGCTCGGCCAGCGCATCGCCGGCGGCGGGTTCGACGAGGTCGAGCGCGCGGTGCAGCTGATCGTGCGCCAGCCGGCCTGCGCGCACTTCGTGTCGCAGCGCCTGGCCGAATACTTCGTCGCCGACGATCCGCCGCCGGCGCTGGTGGACAAGATGGCGCGCGTGTTCCAGCGCAGCGACGGCGATATCGCGCAGGTGCTGCAGGTGATGTTCACCGCGCCGGAAATGGCCGCCGGGGCGCCGCGCAAGTTCAAGGATCCGTACCGCTTCCTGGTGTCGTCGCTGCGCCTGGCCTACGACGGGCAGACCATCGTCAATCCACAGCCGTTGCTGGGCTGGTTGAGCCAGATGGGCGAGCCGACCTACGGCCGCATCACGCCCGACGGCTGGCCGCTGCAGTCCAGCGCCTGGAACAGCTCCGGGCAGATGGCGCAGCGCTTCGAGATCGCGCGCGCGATCGGCGGCGGCAATACGCAGCTGTTCACCAGCGACGGGCAGCAGCGCGGTGGCTTTCCGCAACTGACCACGCCGCTGTACTACCAGGCGATCGAACCGCAACTCGGGCAAGCCACCCGCCAGGCGCTGGCGCAGGCGCGTTCGCAACAGGAGTGGAACGCGTTCCTGCTGGCCTCGCCGGATTTCAACTACCGCTGATCCGGCCCATCGCGCCGGGCGCGGCGATCGCCGCCGCGCCCGACGCTCTCGGAGATACCGTCATGCACCGTCGCCAGTTCCTGTTCGCTTCCGCCGCCGCGGCCGCCAGCCTGCCGTTCGCCGGGCGCCTGTTCGCCGCGCCGGCGCCCTCGCCGCGCTTGCTGGTGGTGTTCCTGCGCGGCGGCTACGACAGCAACAACCTGCTGGTGCCTTACGCCAGCGATTTCTACTACGCCTCGCGCCCGAGCCTGGCGATCGCCAGGCCGGATCCGGCCAATCCCAACAGCGCGATCGCGTTGGACGCGCAGTGGGGTTTGAACCCGCGGCTGCGCGACACGCTGCTGCCGCTGTGGACCGACAAGCAGTTGGCCTTCGTGCCCTTCGCCGGCACCGACGATCTGTCGCGCAGCCATTTCGAGACCCAGGACAACATCGAGGCCGGACAACCGGCCGGCCAGCGCAGCGACTACCGCACCGGCTTCCTGGCGCGGCTGTCGCAGGTGGCCACCGGCACGCCGTCGATCGCCTTCACCGACTCCTTGCCGCTGAGCTTCCAGGGCGGCGGCGACATCCCCAACCTCTCGCTCAAGCGCAATCCCACCCCGGCCTTCGACCAGCGTCAGGCCGACATCCTGTCCGGCATGTACCACGGCACGCCGCTGGCCAGCGCCGCGCACGAGGGCCTGGCGCTGCGCCAGCAGGTCTCGCAGGCGCTGCGCGACGAGATGCAGCAGGCCAACCGCGGCGCCGCCAGCGCGCGCACCTTCGCCGACGAGACCCGGCGCATCGCCACGCTGATGCGCGAGCGCTACCGGCTCGGCTTCGTCGACGTCGGCGGCTGGGACACCCACGTCAACCAGGGCAGCACCGATGGTCCGCTGGCGACCAACCTGGGCAACCTGTCCGAAGGGCTGGCGGCCTATGCCGACGCGCTGGGGCCGGAGTGGCGCAATACGGTGGTGGTGGTGCTGTCCGAGTTCGGCCGCACCTTCCGCGAGAACGGCGACAAGGGCACCGACCATGGCCATGGCACCACGTACTGGGTGCTGGGCGGCGCGGTCAAGGGTGGCCGCATCGCCGGCGAGCAGGTGGCGGTGAGCAAGGACAAGTTGTTCCAGGATCGCGACTACCCGGTGCTGACCAACTATCGCGATCTGTTCGCCGGGCTGCTCGGTCGCATGTGGGGACTGTCGCCGACGCAGTTGCAGAAGGTGTTCCCGCAAGCGCATGCGCGGGATCTGCAACTGGTGTGAGGTATGCGGTGTGGCCTTGTCGCATGCGCGACCGAGGGCTAGGCGCCGATGCCGTTCGACATTGTCAGGTCTGCCGCTCCGCCCATCGCGACTGAAGTCGCTCCCACAGGGGCGCGCGTCGAGAGGGTCGGGTGCACTGTAGGAGGGGCTTCAGCCCCGACAGGCAGTGTCCGGAGTCAGTGCGGTTTCGACTTCGTTCGGTCGCGGCTGAAGCCGCTCCTACAAGGGGCTTGCGGTGAGCCGATCGGGTGAACTGTGGGGGACTTCGGTCCCGACGGCATCCGAAGCTGGAAGGTTCACCACTGCGCGCGTCGTGGTCGAACTAGGTCCTGCAGGAGCTTCCTCGTGCTGCGATCTCCTCTTGCGTACCCCCCATACCGAGCGCCTATGCGGCAGCGAACGGAGAGCGGCCATAGAACCGCGCCAGATGCGCCGCCACTTCCGGCATCTCGCGTTGCAACCGCTCCGGCGCGGAGAAATGGTATTCGCTGACCACGGCGAAGAACTCTTCCGGCGCTTCGGCGGCATAGGCGTCGATCTCGCTGGCGCGACCGCGGTCCACGCGCTCGCAGAACGCGTCGTAGCTGCGCTGGAAGTCGGCGGCCCATTGCCGCTGCCAGTCGCGCGGCAGCGGCGGCGTGCCGTCCAGGGCGCCGTCGAGCACGTCGAGCTTGTGCGCCATTTCGTGCACCGCCACGCAGTAGCCGGCGCGCGGGTCGTCCAGGTCGGCCTGCACGTCGGCCCAGGACAGGATCAGCGGGCCGCTGTCCCAGGACTCGCCGATCAGTTCGTCCTCCCATTCGTGCAGGACGCCGGCCGCATCGACGTGGCTGCGCTGCACGCGGAAGGCATCCGGATACACCAGCAACTGCGACCAGCCGCGCAGGCCCTCGGCGCCGAACTCCAGCAGCGGCAGGCAGCACAAGGCGGCGAGCACGGTCCGCTGCGCCGCGTCGAGCTGCAGGTCGGCCAGCGGCGAGATGGTCTTGCTGTGCAGGAACTGCGCCGCCAGCGCACGCAGCGTCTGCTCGCGCGCCGCGTCCAGCGCCGGCACCCATGGGCAGCGTTGCCGCACCAGGTGCCAGGTCGCCTCGTCGATCGGATCGGGCGCCGGCAGCAGCCGGCGCAACCAGCGTGGGATCAGCGGAACATCCCCGGCAGGAAGCTGTGCCACTTGGGCATGTGCAGGCGCGGCACCAGATCGCCGTCGCCGCCACCGCCATTGCCGCTCGGCGCCGCGGTCGCCGGCTTGGCCGAGCCGGGCGGACGCGCCGCGGCGGTCGGGTGCGCCTGCGTGGCGCCGGCATCGGTGGCGTCGGTGTAGACGCAGTCGTTGCGCTGCTTGCTTGCCAGCGCGTTGGACGCGTGCGCGGCGGCCAGCGGGAGCAGCAGCAGGATCAGGCAGGGCAGAAAGCGGCGCATCGTCGGCATCCATTGCGAGCGGCGGTGAATCCCGATTCTAGCGCGGTTTTTACCCGGCGCAGGGCCGCCGCCGCGCGCGCGGGCGGCGCTTCCCGCATACTTTTCCGCTTCTGGGTCGCGTCTTCGGGGGCGTGCGGGGTGAAACGAGGCGATGCAACCGGCGTGGACGAGCGCGAACTCCTGGCCCGGCTCGGCCAGGGCCGCCTTTCCGGCGACGCCCTGGCGCGCTCCTTCGGGCTGACCCGGGCCGCGGTCTGGAAGCGCATTCAGGCGCTGCGCGCGGCCGGGGTGGAGATCGACGGCCGGGCCGGCGACGGCTACGGGCTGGCGCGGCCGCTGGAACTGCTCGACGCCGAGCGCCTCCGCGCCGCGCTGGCGCCGGCGGCACGCGCCGAGCTGGCCGGGTTGGAGATCGCCTGGAGCCTGGCCTCCAGCAACAGCACGCTGCTGGCGCGGCCGGTGCCGGCCCACGGCAGCGACGTGCTGCTGGCCGAGCGCCAGACCGGCGGCCGCGGCCGCCGCGGCCGGGTCTGGGCCTCGCCGCTGGCGGCGCACCTGTACCTGTCGGTGGCGCGCGGCTTCGACGGCGGGCTGGGGCGGCTGGGCGGGCTGAGCCTGGCCGCCGGCGTAGCCGTGGCCGAGGCGTTGCGCGCGGCCGGCTTCGCCACGGTCGGGCTGAAATGGCCGAACGACCTGCTCGCCGACGGGCGCAAGCTCGGCGGGCTGCTGGTCGAGGGCGGCGGCGAGTTCGCCGGCCCGGCGCGGGCGGTGATCGGCCTGGGCCTCAACGTGCGCATGCCGGCGGCCAGTGCCGCGGCCATCGACCAGCCGTGGACCGACCTGGCCACACTGGCCGGCGCCGAGGTTTCGCGCAACGCGATCGCCGCCGCGGTGCTGTCGCATCTGCTACCGGCGCTGGCGCTGTTCGACGCGCAGGGCCTGGCGCCGTTCCTGCCGCGCTACGCGGCGCTGGACCTGCTCGCCGGGCGCGCGATCCGCATCGACGACGGCGGCACGCCGCGCGAGGGTGTGGCGCTGGGCCTGGCCGAGGACGGCGCGCTGCGGGTGGCCTTCGCCGATGGCGAGCGGCCGTTGCATGCCGGCGAAGTCAGCGTGCGGCCGGCATGAGCGACTGGTTGTTCGACCTGGGCAATTCGCGCTTCAAGTTCGCCGCGCTGGAACGCGGCGGCGCCGGCCCGGTGCAGGCCTGGGCGCATGGTGCCGAGACCATGGAGGCGGCCGCGGTGGCGGCCTTGCCGCGCGGCGACACCGCCTACGTCGCCAGCGTCGCCGCGCCGGCCTTGACCGCGGCGGTGCTGGAGGCGCTGCGCGCGCGCTTCGCGCAGGTGCGGGTGGCGCGCACCGAGGCCGCCTGCGCCGGCGTACGCATCGCCTACGCAGAGCCGCAACGCTTCGGCGTGGACCGCTTTCTGGCCCTGCTCGCCGCACATGACGGTGGCGACGTGCTGGTGGTCGGGGTCGGTACCGCGCTGACCGTGGACCTGCTCGATCGCGATGGCCTGCACCACGGCGGGCGCATCGCGCCGTCGCCGACCACGATGCGCCAGGCGCTGCAGCAACGCGCCGCGCAGTTGCCGGCCGAGGGCGGTGCCTATCGCGAGTTCGCCACCGAAACCACGGATGCGCTGGCTTCCGGCTGCGATGGCGCGGCGTTGGCGCTGATCGAACGCAGCCTGCAGCAGGGGCAGGCACTGCTGGGGCGGCCGTTGCATCTGTTGCTCCACGGCGGCGGCGCGCCGGCCTTGCTGCATGCGTTGCCGCGCGCCGAACAACGCCCATCGCTGGTGTTGGACGGGCTGGCACTGTGGGCGCAGGCGCACGCCGCGGCCGCAGCCGCCGGGTAGAATCGGCGCATGCTCGTCCGCGCCCTGCTCGTCGTCCTGACCATCCTCAACCTCGGCGTCGCGCTGTGGTGGGCGACGCAGCCGCAGACGCCGCCGGCGGTGCCGATGCCGGCAGTGCCGGCGGGCGTGGCGACGTTGCAGTTGGTGCAGGCGCCGGCCGCCGCACAGGCGCCTGGCGCGGCGCCGGCGAGTACCGCTGCCGCGTCCGTGGACGCGAAGACGGCCGATCCTGGCGCAGGCGCATCGACGGCCGCCGGCCCGACGCTCGGCGCACCCGCGGCGGATGCGCCGCGAAGCGCCGCGGTGGCGGCCACCACTGCGCCGGCCGGGGTCGCCGCCGCGCCATCTACACCAGCGCGATCTACATCAGCACCGTCTGCACCTACGCCTGCACCTGCCAAGCCAGCCAATACCGACGTCCAGGTCGCCGCGACCGAGCCGGCAGGCGCACCCGTGTGCCAGAGCCTGGGGCCGTATCCGGATCGCGCCGCGGCCGAGGCGGCGGTGGCCAGGCTCGGCGGCGCCGCGCCGCGTCCGCGCCTGCGCGAGGTCGGCGATGGCGACGCCACCAGCTTTCGCGTGGTGCTGCCGACCATCGGCGGCGAGGACGGCATCAAGGCCGCTGTCGAACGCATCGTCGCTGCCGGCATCCGCGACTACTACCCGTTGCGCCAGGGCGATGCCGGCAACGCGATCGCCCTGGGCCAGTACCGCAGCCGCGAAGGCGCCGAACGCCGCCAGGCCGAACTGGCCCGTGCCGGCTTCAACGCCGACCTGATTCCCAGCGGCGGCAGCGGCCAGTCGCAGTGGTGGCTGGACCTGCGCGCCAGCAACGCGGCGCAGGCCTCGGCCGTGCGCCGGCAACTCGGCGCGTCGCGGCAGCGCACGCTGGACTGCGCCACGCTGCGCTAGAATGCGCCGCCGCCGCCGCGGCATGCCGTGGCGGCCCGCAAGCAGGTAGACTGCGGCGGCCCGCAGTGGCACCGCAACCCGTCTTGCCGCTTTAGCTCAGTCGGTAGAGCAACTGTCTTGTAAACAGTAGGTCATCCGTTCGATTCGGATAAGCGGCACCACCCCGTTTCCCATCCTTGCTGCCGATTCCGCGCAGGAAGCCTGTTCGAAGACGATCCGGCGCGATCAAAGACCGGCGCGTTTTCGCGGGCGCAAATGTGCGGCAGTCGCGAACAGGACGCCGATATTGCCTCCGTGGCGCCGAGCGTCGCTGTGCGACTTGAGTAGGCAGACCTGGGCGCTGTACTGCTGTTGACCTACGCGCCTGGCAGCAGCAAGCCGCGTGCGTGCGCGGAAAGCGGACACCCCCGCCGATCGAGGAAGGCGATGGCCTCCCTGGTGCGCCGGACCAGTCCGGTGTTCGCGATGAACGTCGCCTTCGCGCCATGAAATTCCAGCACGACGTTCTCGGTGTCCCGTGCCCTCCGATAGTCCACCTTGGCGATTTCACGCTACGCGCGGGTACGCGTGCGCAGGACGCGGTACTCCACATGGTCCGCGTGGAGGATCAGCCTGGGATCGAGGCTGTTGTGCGCCCATGCGAACCAAGGAAGGAACGTCAGCCCCGCGAACGCGGCTTCCAGGGACACGATCAGGGGCGTTTCCACGGCGACCTCCAGGAACAGCGGCACAGCTTAGCCAGCGCGTGCTGCCGACGTCCAACCCGTGTGCCTGGCCTGTGCAGCGCACGCGGTCTTTGCCGGAACAAGCCGGCTGGAGCAGGTCGGCACCCCCAATGGCCGAGCGACGCCGGGCGCTCGGCCTGAGTGCGTGGCCTTGAATGCGCGTCTCGGCGCCACCTGCATTGGCACTCGCGCCTTGGTGCTTGGGCTTACACCGAGGCGCTACGCCATGCTTTCGCGTTGGCCGAAGTGAACATCCGCCGCCGCGAGCGCAAGCGCGCGCTGCCTGTTGCGTCGCGGCAAGGCGCGCCGCGTCGGTCTCGTTAGACTGGCGCACATTTTTCGCTGGAGCACGTCCGCATGAGTTCCTCTTTTCCGCCGGTGTCCCTGATCGGCGTTCCCACCGACATCGGCGCCGGCCACCGTGGCGCGCGCATGGGGCCGGAGGCGCTGCGCATCGCCGGCCTGCACGAGGCGCTGGCCGCGCGCGGCATCGAGGTGCGCGACCTCGGCAATCTCGACGGTCCACGCAATCCCTGGCAATCGCCGGTCGACGGCTATCGGCATCTGGACGAAGTAGTGGCCTGGAACCGGGCGCTGATGGAGGCCAGCTACGCCGAACTGCGCACCGGGCGCATGCCGATCATGCTCGGCGGCGACCACTGCCTGGGCATCGGCTCGATCACCGCGGTGGCGCGGCATTGCCGCGAGCAGGGGCGCAAGCTGCGGGTGCTATGGCTGGACGCGCACTCGGACTTCAACACCAGTGAGGTGACCCCGTCGGGCAACGTGCACGGCATGCCGGTGGCCTGCCTGTGCGGCCTGGGGCCGCAGGCGCTCACCGAACTGGGCGGCACGGCGCCGGCGCTGCGCCCGGACCAGGTCCGCCAGATCGGCATCCGCTCGGTGGATCCGGACGAGAAGCGCCTGATCAAGCAGCACCGCATCGACGTGTACGACATGCGCTACATCGACGAGATGGGCATGAAGCGGACCATGGAAGCCGCCCTGGACGGACTCGATGCCGACACCCATCTGCACGTGAGCTTCGACGTGGACTTCCTCGATCCCAGCATCGCGCCGGGCGTGGGCACCACCGTGCCCGGCGGGCCCAACTACCGCGAAGCGCAGCTGGTGATGGAGATGATCGCCGACAGCGGGCGGATGGGGTCGTTGGACATCGTCGAACTCAACCCGGTCCTGGACCATCGCAACCTGACCGCCGAACTGGCGGTGGACCTGGTCGAAAGCCTGTTCGGCAAGTCCACGCTGATGCGCGACTGACGCGGGTTTCCGGAACGAAGCTGAACATTCAGGCGCTTCATTCACGTGAAATCCACAGTGGTGAAGTCAGATTCACCGCCAGACGGTAGCTCGGCAACGGCTATCGCCGCTGTCCCCCTAAAGCCGTGTTACTGCGAGGATTCCACGATGAAGCGACTGCTCACCTTGATGATGCTGACCCTGTTCTCCGCCGGCCTGCTGTCCGGCTGCAACACCGTGGCCGGTGCCGGCAAGGACATGCAGAAGGCGGGCGAGAAGGTGGAAGACAAGGCGGCCGACTGCAGCGACGGCACGTGCTGATCCCTCCGCTGTCGCTGTTGCGTGTGTCCCGTTTCGAACCGTAATCCAGGCGCCCTCGCGCGTCGTGTTCCCACAATCAACGAAGGAGTGAAACCATGAAGCGTACCTTTGCGTGGATGCTGCTGGCGATGTTCTCGGTCGGCCTGCTGTCTGGCTGCAACACCGTGGCCGGTGCGGGCAAGGATGTGCAGAAGGCCGGCGAGAAGGTCGAAGACGCCGCGAAGAACTGAGCCACGCGCTCGGTGATCGAAAGGGCCGGCTTGCCGGCCCTTTCTTTTTGCGCGGTCGCCGGGCGCCGCACGGTAAACGGTTCACCGCCCTCATGCCGCGTTGACGGTGCATTGATCGGCGGGCAACGGCGGCGGCGCGATGCTGGGCGTGCGGTTCGATCGCCGCGACCCAACGAGAGCGACGCTATGAACAAAGACATCATTTCCGGCAAGTGGACCCAGCTCAAAGGCAAGATCAAGGCCCAGTGGGGCGATCTGACCGACGACGATTTCGACGTGGCCGAGGGCAATGCGCAGTACCTGTCCGGCAAGCTGCAGGAGCGCTACGGCTGGGATCGCGACCGCGCCGAGCGCGAGGTGCGCACGTTCCAGGACGGTCTGGACAAGGAGTACCGCAACTGAGGCCAGCCACGCGCCTTGTTGCCCCCAACGGGTCGCGTTCGCGACCCGTTTTCGTTCGTGCGCGCGGTTCAGCGCGCCGGCGGATCCGGCACGAAGTCGCCGGGAAAGGCGCGCGGCGCCTCGGCCACGCGCGGGGACGGCCGCCACTGCGGGATCACGCCGCGCGCGATCAGCCGCGCGCGGCTGTCGTAGCGCAGCTGCAGGCGCTCCTTCGGCACGTCGCTGGCGCGTTCGAACGTGGTGAGGCTGGACGGCGACCATTCGCGCTCGCCATGCCCGGTGCCCAGGCGCTGCTCGGCGCGCTGCATGGCGTCGCTTTCCTGCATGGGCGCCATGGCTGGCGCTGGTGCCGGCATCGGCGCGGCGGGTGCGGCGGCACGCGCGCGGCCTTCGATGGCGACCTGCGGCACGATCGTGGGCGCCTCGTTGAACACCGCCATGCCGATCACGCCGACGTCGTCGGGGCGGCCGGTGCGGGCGGCGTAGCTGTCGGCCAGGTCGGTGAACACGAACTGCGCGATCTCCTGCCGCGATTTGCGCCAGCCGGCGATCTCGGCGCTCCGCCACGGCGCGAGCACGTAGCCGCGCTGGTCGCTGGCGGCGGTTTCGCCGCTGACCGCGTTGACCCCGTCCACCGCCAGTACCACCAGCACGCGGCGGCCGGTGAGGTTGGTCAGGCGCAGCGTGTAGCGGTGGCCCGGCGTGGCGGCGATCCAGCGCTGTCCGCGCTGCCGGTATTCCGGCAGAACTTCACCGCCGGCATCGCGATCGACCACGTTCAGGGCCACCAGTGGCGCGTTGGGCGGCGGCGCAGGGTAGGGGCGAAAGCCGCACAACAGGGCGATGCACAGCAGGGCGGCCGAGAGCGGGCCGATCCGGCGGATCCAAAGCGGGCGAGCGAGGGGACGCATGGGACGACTCCAGGGAGGGACCTGGCATTGAACGCGCGGCGCGGCGGAACGGGGTTGCCGCGCAGCGGTTAAACTCGGCGGGTTTCTTCCGGCCTTCGATCTTCCGCATGACCACCCGCGTCCTCACCGGCATCACCACCTCCGGCACCCCGCATCTGGGCAACTACGTCGGCGCGATCCGCCCCGCCGTGCAGGCCAGCCTGCGCCCCGGCATCGAGAGCTTCTATTTCCTGGCCGACCTGCACAGCCTGATCAAGGCGCAGGACCCGGCGCGGACCCAGCGCTCGACCCTGGAAATCGCCGCCTCGTGGCTGGCGGCCGGGCTGGATCCGTCGAAGGTGTGGTTCTACCGGCAGTCCGACGTGCCGGAGACCAACGAGCTGAACTGGTTCCTGACCTGCGTCGCCGGCAAGGGTCTGCTCAACCGCGCCCACGCCTACAAGGCGGCGGTGGACAAGAACCGCGCCGACGGCGAGGACGACGATGCCGGGGTCAGCGCCGGGTTGTTCATGTATCCGGTGCTGATGGCCGCCGACATCCTCCTGTTCAATGCGCAACAGGTGCCGGTGGGCCGCGACCAGATCCAGCACATCGAGATGGCGCGCGATATGGGCCAGCGCTTCAATCACGTCTATGGGCGCGATTACTTCACCTTGCCCGAAGCGCTGATCGACGAGCAGGTGGCCACCCTGCCCGGGCTGGACGGGCGCAAGATGAGCAAGAGCTACGACAACACCATTCCGCTGTTCGCCCCGCGCGAGGAGCTGAAGAAGCGCGTGTTCGCGATCGTCACCGATTCGCGCGCGCCCGGCGAGCCGAAGGAGACGGAAGGGTCGGCGCTGTTCCAGCTGTACCAGGCCTTCGCCAGCGTCGAGGAGACCGCGGCGTTCGCGCAGGCCTTCGCCGACGGCATCGGCTGGGGCGAGGCCAAGCAGCAGTTGTTCGAGCGCATCGACGCCGAGATCGCGCCGATGCGCGCGCGCTACGAAGCGTTGATGGCGCGTCCGGGCGACATCGAGGCGATCCTGCGCGACAACGCGCAGCGTTTGCGCGCGCGCTACGCCACGCCGTTCCTGGCCGAGTTGCGCCATGCAGTGGGCCTGCGCGATCTGTCGCTGCGCGACGCCGGCCAGGCCGAGGCGGCGACGGCCAGGCAGGCGTTGCCGAGCTTCAAGCAATACCGCGAAGGCGACGGCCGTTTCTACTTCAAGCTGCTCGACGGCGAAGGCGCGTTGCTGCTGCAGAGCGGCGGCTTCGAGTCGCCGCGCGATGCCGGGCGCGTGATCGGCGCACTCAAGCAGGCGCAGCAGGCCGATGCGCTGGAAGGCGCCGATCTGGCCCTGGCGGTGCCGGCCGAGACGGTGCTGGCGGCGCTGCAGCGGCTGCGCGACGCGGGCTGAGCGCGGAAGTTGGTCCGGACATGAAGGGGTGTGGGAAGTGTTCAGTCCTGACGAGGCCTTGGCGGCAATGCCTCGCGACCGAAGGGCACCTCTGATAGCCCGTTTCGCGAATCAAGTCAGATGCCGTTTGCCCTGTAGGAGCGGCTTTAGCCGCGACGAAGCGTTCCCGATAACCCGTCGCGGCTAAAGCCGCTCCTACAGGAACTTCGAAGTTATTGGAGTTGCCCTGAAGCCCCTCCCATCAGACCAGGAAGCG
The DNA here is from genome assembly GCF_041242975.1 of Xanthomonas sp. DAR 35659. NCBI lineage: Bacteria > Pseudomonadati > Pseudomonadota > Gammaproteobacteria > Lysobacterales > Lysobacteraceae > Xanthomonas > Xanthomonas medicagonis. Next base: position 5,074,099 of record NZ_CP162488.1, on the reverse strand, counting down.
CAGGTCGCCATGGCGGCGAAACACCTGCGTCGCACCGCCCGCACATGTCGTGACGACAAAGGCGGAGCAATGGAGCGCCGAGGCGAGGCCCGTGCAGGGCTGGCAACCGCCTCCATACGGCCTAGAATGGATCTTCGCCCAGCCGCCGCCCTGCGCCATGCCACGCGATCCCAGCATCCATCTCATCGACACCGGCTTCCAGCGCGCGCAGTTCGACGCGGCCTACCTGATCGTGGAGAACGGGCGCGGCGCGTTCGTCGATTGCGGCACCAGCCATTCGTTGCCGGCAATGCTGGCCGCGCTCGATGGTGTTGGCCTGGCGCCGGGCGATGTGGACTGGCTGATCCTGACCCACGTGCACCTGGACCATGCCGGCGGCGCCGGCGCGCTGCTGGCGCAGCTGCCGACTGCGCGCCTGCTGGTGCATCCGCGCGGCGCGCCGCACATGATCGATCCGACGCGGCTGATCGCCGGCGCCACCGCGGTGTACGGCGAGGCCGAGATCGCGCGCAGCTACGGCACGATCGTGCCGGTGCCGGCCGAGCGTGTGGTCGTGGCCGAGGATGGCCAGCGGTTGTGGCTGGGCGAGCGCGAACTGCTGTGCATCGACACGCCCGGCCACGCGCGCCACCACCTGTGCGTGTGGGACGCGCGCAGCCGCAGCTGGTTCACCGGCGACACCTTCGGCCTGTCGTATCGCGAACTGGATAGCGCGAAGGGAGCGTTCGCGATCCCCGCGTCCTCGCCGGTGCAGTTCGACCCGGACGCGATGCGCGCCTCGATCCAGCGCATGCTCGACCACGCGCCGGACACGCTGTATCTCACGCATTTCGGCGCGGTCGGCGACGCACAGACGCTGGCCGCGGACCTGTTCGAGCAACTCGACGCGATGGTTGCGATCGCGCGTGGCTGCGACGGCCGCTCCGATCGCCACCGCTGCCTGGTCGCGGCGTTGACCGCGCTGTACTTGGAGCGCGCGCGGCTGCACGGCTGCCCGCTCGACGACGCAGGCGTCGAGCAGGTACTGGCCATGGACATCGAACTCAACGCGCAGGGCCTGGCCTGCTGGCTGGATCGATGAGGTGCCGGGAATCGGGAGTCGGGAATGGGGAATGGGGAATGGGGAATGGGGAATGGAAAAAGCGCGGCGCTTCCGCTCTTCCCATTCCCGATTCTCCATTCCCCATTCCCCATTCCCTGATGCTTCACGGAAGCATCAGCCCTACACTGTGCAGCCACGTTTTTCAGGTAACGCCGTGAATCCGATGCGCATGTTGCTGCTGTCCGCCTGCCTGTTCATGGGAGGCGCCGCGCAGGCGGCCAACGACGTGCTGCCCGGCGGCGGCATCGATGCACAGGCGTTGGAGCGGCATGTCCGCACGCTGGCCTCCGACGCGTTCGAGGGCCGCGCGCCGGCCACGCCGGGCGAGGACAAGACCATCGCCTATCTCAGCGAGCAGTTCCGCCTGGCCGGCGTGCAGCCGGCCGGCGACGACGGCGGCTGGACCCAGGCGGTGCCGCTGGTGCGCGCGCAGGTGGACGGACCGGTGACGGCGACGCTGCGCGTGGCCGGCGCCACGCAGGCGCTGGTCAACGGCGAGGACGTGGTGCTGCAGAGCCTGCGCCCGGGGCGCAAGGTCGCGCTGAAGGACGCGCCGCTGGTATTCGTCGGCTACGGCATCCACGCGCCCGAGCGCGGCTGGGACGACTACAAGGGCGTGGACCTCAAGGGCAAGATCGCGGTGATGCTGATCAACGACGCCGACTTCGAGACGCCGCAGCCCGGCGCCTTCGACGGCCGCGCGGTCACCTACTACGGACGTTGGACCTACAAGTACGAGGAAGCCGCGCGGCAGGGCGCGGCCGGTGTGCTGATCGTGCACGAGACCGCGCCGGCCGCCTATGGCTGGGCCACGGTGAAGAGTTCCGGGCTGTCGCCGTTGTTCGACATCGAGCGCAGCGACGCGCAGGCGCGCGCGCAGCACGTGCCTGTGCGCGGCTGGATGCAGCGCGCGCTGGCGGTGTCGCTGTTCGAGCGCGCCGGGTTGGATTTCGAGGCGGAGAAGCGACGCGCGCAGCGCGCCGACTTCCGTCCGCGGGCGTTGGGCGATGCCGCGTTGTCGGTCCGCTTCGCGCTCAAGCGCGAGCGCGTGGTGACCCACAACGTGGTGGCCAAGCTGGAAGGCAGCACGCACCCGGACGAGACGGTGATCTATTCGGCGCACTGGGACGCGTTCGGCATCGGCGCGGCCGACGCCGGCGGCGACCGCATCCGCCACGGCGCGATCGACAACGCCACCGGCGTGGCCAGCGTGCTGGAGCTGGCGCGGGTATTCGCGGCCGGGCCGCGGCCGCAGCGCACGCTGTACTTCATCGCGCTCACCGCCGAGGAGAAGGGGCTGCTCGGCGCGACCCATTACGCCGCGCATCCGCTGGCGCCGCTGGCGACCACGGTGGCGGTGATCAACAGCGAGATGTTCAGCCCGGACGGCGCGATGCGCGACATCGCCTCGTGGGGGCGCGGGCGGGTGTCGCTGGAGCGCGACCTGGCCGCCGCGGCGCAGGCGCGCGGCCGCGCCTATTCGCCGGATCCGAACCTGGAAGCGGGCTTCTTCTACCGCGCCGACCATTTCGCGTTCGCCCGCGTCGGCGTGCCGGCGATCACCGTGGGGCCCGGGTTGGACAAGCGCGACGGCGGCGTGGCCGCGGGCAAGGCGATCCGCGACCGCTATTTCGCCGACTGCTACCACCAGCCCTGCGATCGCTGGACGCCGGCCTGGGATCCGGCCGGGCATGCCGCCGACACGCTGCTGCTGTACGACCTGGGCCAGCGCCTGGCCGACAGCCGCGAATGGCCGCGCTGGGATGACGGTTCCGAATTCAAGCCGGCGCGCGATGCCAGCGAGGCGGCGCGGCACTGAGTTCTCGAGGTCTGAGTTGCTTGTCCACTGCCTGTTCTGACCGACATCCCAGTACCGGCCGCCGTCACACCCAGGCGGCGTCGAACACACTAGGATTCCTCGCGCCACCTGGACGCGAGGAATCATGCAGATGAAGACGCTGGCACATGCGGTCCTGCTCGGAGTCCTACTGACGAGTGCTGCGCACGCGCAGACCAACGCAGGCAATCAGAAGCCCGACCCCGACCTCCCTTTCACCGTCACCCAGGTGGCCAGCTTCGATCTGCCCTGGCGCATCGCGTTCCTGCCCGATGGACGCATGCTGATCACCGAGAAGGTCGGCCGCGTGCAGTTGGTGACCCCGCAAGGCGCCAAGACCGAGCTCAAGGGCGTGCCGGCCAGCTACGTGGAAGGCCAGAACGGCATGCTGGGCGTGTTCCTGTCGCCCCACTACGCCATCGACAAGAGCGTGTACCTGACGTATGTCGCACCCGGCGACTACGGCGGCGGCCTGACCATGGGCCGAGGCAGGCTCGTGATGGAGGGCAACGAGGCCCGGCTGGACAACTTCAAGGTGCTGTGGCGCCAGATGCCGACGGGCAAGGGCGGCCAGGCCGGCGCGCAGATCGCCTTTTCGCCGGACGGCCAGTACCTGTTCCTCACCGTGGGCGACCGCCAGCGCTTCACCCCGGCACAGGATCTCAATCAACCGGTCGGCAAGATCCTGCGGTTGACGCTGGACGGCAAGCCCGCGCCGGGCAACCCGTGGGCAGGCAGGGGCGGCGCGCGCACCATTCCGCTGATCGATCCGGCGAGCGATACCGAGGCGGCCAAGACGGCACCGGTGGTCAGTACCTACACCTTCCCCACATCCAACCTCACCCCGGCCGAAACCTGGTCCATCGGCCATCGCACGCCCTACGGTCTTGCCTTCGCTCCTGACGGTCGGCTGTGGGAGCTCGAGCACGGTCCCAATGGCGGCGACGAACTGAACCTGATCCAGCGCGGCAAGAACTACGGGTGGCCGTTGGTGTCGTATGGGATCAATTACAACGGCGTGCCGATTCCCAAGCCCGAGACGCGGCCCGATCTTGTCAGGCCGGCGATCTATTGGACGCCGGTGATCGCGCCCGGCAACCTGATGTTCTACAAGGGCAGCCTGTTCCCGCAGTGGAAGGGCAGCGCGCTGATCAGCGGCCTGTCCAGCCAGGGCGTCGTCCGCGTGACCGTGGATAGCAAGGGCCGTGCGAACGCGGTCAATCGCTGGAGCATCGGCAAGCGCATCCGCGACATCGAGGAAGCGCCGGATGGCTCGCTGTGGTTGCTGGAAGACGCCAAGCCCGGTGGTCTGTACCGGCTCACGCCGAAGTAGCGCGCAGGCGCTGTTCCTGGCGATGGTCGGGTGCGCCTGCTCGGTCGCGAGGAATTGCCGTCATGCAGAAGGCTATCGACCGGTGCATGACGATGCCCCGGAGCCGGTGCGGTTTCCGACTGCGTTCGTCGCGGCTGAAGCCGATCCTACAGATGCTTGCGGCATGCCGGCTGGGTGCACTGTAGGAGGGGCTTCAGCCCCGACAGGCAGTGTCCGGAGCCGGTGTGATCCGGCTTCGTTGGTCGCGGCTGAAGCCGCTCCTACAGATGTTTGCGGCGAGCATGGCGGTGCATTGTGGGAGGGACTTCCGTCCCGACGCGGGTGAGCCTGACGTCGCGGCACCGCGCCGCGATGCGCAAACTTCGATAAGGCCGCTCCTGCGCGAAAACGCGGTGCATCCATGATTGGAGATGGTGCTCACATCGTCGATGCATGCGACCGCGCGCGCCACCCGCAAAACAGCGTGCCGCGCATGACGCGCCGCCGCGCTGTCGCTGGCCGTGGCCGCTGGCCTAGAATCCACGTCCACACCGCCCGGTCCCTTTGCGCATGTCGTCCCCGCCTGCTCCCGCCGCCGCCGTTCCCGCGCGTGGTGGTTTCGTCGTTCTCGCGCTGCTGCTGGTCTATGTCGTGTGGGGCTCGACCTATCTGGCGATCCGCTTCGCGCTGGAAGGCGGTACGCCGCCGCTGACCCTGGTGTCCGGAGCGCGCTTCGTGGTCGCCGGCACCTTGCTGTACACGGTGTTGCGCTGGCGCGGCGTGGCGGCGCCGACACGCGTGCAGTGGCGGTCGCTAGTCGTGCTCGGCGCGCTGATGCTGGTGTGCGGCAATGGCATGGTGGTTCTGGCCGAGCGCCAGGTGTCCTCGGGCCTGGCCGCGGTCGCGGTGGCGTCGGTGCCGTTGTGGATGGCGCTGTTCGGCGCGCTGCGCGGGCAGCATGCCAGCCGCGGCGAATGGCTCGGCATCGTGGTCGGCTTCGTCGGGGTGGTCTGGCTCAACGCCGGCAGCAGTCTGAGCGCCAGCCCGCAGGGGCTGGTGTTGCTGCTGATCGCGCCGATCGGCTGGGCGTTCGGCTCGGTGTGGTCGCGCGGCCGCGACCTGCCGACGCCGTTCATGGCCGCCGCCGGGCAGATGCTGTGCGGCGGCCTGCTGCTGGTCGCGGTGGGATTGCTCAGCGGCGAACGCCCCCAGGCCTGGCCGGCGCCGCACGCGCTGATGGCGATCGCCTACCTGTGCGTGTTCGGCTCGATCGTGGCGTTCACCGCCTACGTGTGGCTGCTGCAGAACGTGCGTCCGGTGCTGGCCGGCAGCTACGCCTACGTCAATCCGGTGATCGCGGTGGCGCTGGGCAGTTGGCTCGGCGCCGAGCGCTTCAGCGCCAGCGACCTGGGCGCGATGGCGGTGATCCTGGCCGGCGTGGTGGTCATCACCGTGGCGCGGGCCTGCCGATGACCGCCAGCGACCAGGACACGCGGCGCGGGTTGCTGATCACCGCACTGACCTTCGCGCTATGGGGCGTGGTGCCGGTGTACTGGCATCTGCTCAAGGCGGTGCCGTCGTTCCACATCATCGCCCACCGCATCGTCTGGAGCGCGGTGCTGGTGGTGGGCTGGCTGCTGTACCGCACGCGCCTGCAGTGGTGGCGCGCCATCGCCGCGCAGCCGCGCGCGCTGGCCGTGCTGGCGCTGAGCAGCCTGGCGATCGCCTTCAACTGGGGCCTGTACATCTGGGCGATCAACGCCGGCCACGTGATCGAGGCCAGCCTGGGCTACTTCATCAATCCGCTGGTCAACGTGCTGCTCGGCGTGCTGGTGCTGAAGGAGCGGCTGCGCGCGGTGCAGTGGCTGGCGGTGGCCTGCGCCGCGCTGGGCGTGGCCTGGCTCACCGTCGATGCCGGCGCGCTGCCGTGGATCGCGCTGAGCCTGGCTGGCTCCTTCGGGCTGTACGGGCTGCTGCGCAAGCTGGTGCAGGTGGACGCGGTGGCCGGGCTGGGCGTGGAGAGCCTGTACCTGTTCCTGCCGGCGCTGGCGTTCGTGCTGTGGGGCGAGGCCGGCCACGGCGGCGGCTTCGCCGGCGGCTGGGGCTGGCGTAACGACCTGCTGCTGGTGTTCGGCGGCGTGGTCACCGCGGTGCCGCTGATCGGCTTCGCCTACGGGGTGCGGCGCATTCCGCTGTCGCTGGTCGGGCTGCTGCAGTACATCGCGCCGACGCTGCAGCTGCTGCTCGGCGTGTGGTTCTTCCGCGAGCCATTCGATACCGGCAAGGCGATCGGCTTCGCCGCGATCTGGGTCGGCCTGCTGCTGTTCGCCGGCGAGAGCCTGTGGCGCTCGGGATGGGGGCGTAGGCGCTTCTGAGCCGGGATTGGGGATTGGGGATTGGGGATTCGTAAAAGCGGATGCCGCTCCCGATGTGGCGCAGGCTGCCGTTACGAATCCCCAATCCCGAATCCCCAATCTCCGCTCAGCCCCGGCTGGCGCTCGCGGATGGTGTCCCGGTCAGCTGCTGCGTGGCGTCCACGCGCGGGGCCAGTGGGGTCGGGCAGTGGCCGTCGTCGCGCTGCGCCGGCAGTTCGGCGAACCAGTCCTCCACGGTCGGCGCCAGCAGGTCCAGCCGCATCGGCAGGCTGATGTGGTTTTCGCCGGGCATCTCCAGGTAGTGCGCGCGCGGCGCGTCCAGCGCCAGCAGGCGCCCGTGCGCGACCGGGATGTGCTGGTCGGCGGCGCCGTGCAGCAGCAGCAGGCAAGCCGGGGCGGCGCGCGCGGCGGCGGTCACGTCGACCCGGTCCAGGTCCAGCGCCAGGCGCTGGTTGGCGTTGGCGATGACCGCATCCAGGTTCTGCCCGGCGTACCGCCAGCGCACCACGCCCATCGCCGCGCTGGCCATCCAGCCCTGCGGGCGGCTGGCGAGCATGTGCGGGACCATGTCGCGGATGCCGCGGCCGGCGTTGGCGAAGGATTCCATCGCGACCACGCCATCGACCTCGTTGCCCAGCTTCTGCGCGGCGAACAGCGCGGTGGCGGCGCCGTAGGACACGCCGAACAGGTACAGCGGGCCCTGCACTTCGCCGCGCGCGCGCAGCGCACGGATCACCGCGACCACGTCGTCGGACTCGCGGGTGCCGTAGCCGGCCGGGCCGCCGCCGGAGCGGCCATGGTTGCGCAGGTCGATGCTGATGCTGCGGTAGCCGGCCTGGGCCAGGTCCAGCGACCACGGCAGCAGCGAATCGCCGTCCATCATCCAGCCATGCAGCAGCACCACGGTGCCGCGCGGGGCGGCGTGGGCGCCGGGCTGCGGCGCGGCCACGTCCATCGCGAAATCCACGCGCTCATGGCCATTGGCGTCGCGCCCGGCGTGCTCGTAGCGGTAGCGCATGCGGTAGTCGCCCGGATCGATCGCGCGCCAGAAGATCGGGATGCCGCCGGGCACGAGCACGTGCCCGCTGCGATTGGGCAGCGCCGCCAGCAGGCCCTGGATGCGCTCCTCGTCCATCAGCGGCGACACGCCGCCCGGCGCGACCAGGCGGTCGCTGAGCGATGTGGAGGAGCGCGCGGCCAGGCCCAGGCTGGTCAGGCACAGGCTGGCGCAGAGGACGAGCAGGAGGCGCAGGCGCGACGACATGGCGGTGGGCGGTGGAGGAACGGCCGCGCAGGCTAGCGCCTTCGCCGGCGCGGCTCTACCGCAATTGGATGACGGAACGATGACGCGGCCCGGGCGTTTGGCTGGGAGTCGGGATCGTCTGCGCGGTTTTCACCGGCTGCGCCGGTGCGCTGGAGGGGCCGGCACTGGGACGGCCGCCACGATGGGTCGGTGGCGGCACTTGCCGGCACCCGTTTCGTGGCGCGTTGCAGGTGGCAACGGCGCGTCGTGTACATGGCTTGAGTACCGCGCAGGCATCGGCAGCGCCTTGCCGCGTGTCCTTCGGCCCCGAGCCTGCGCGCACGGCGCGCGCGGTGCAATCCCGCCCGCCAGGCAGGCGTCGCCTGGCGGGCGCGTGCTTCGCGCCGCGCCGGTTACAGCGCGCGCAAGGCGGTGGTGATCGGCAGCCGCGCCGCGCGCAGCGCCGGGAACAGCCCGCCGACCAGGCCGATGCCCAGCGCCCACTTCAGGCCGCTCCACAGCAGCTGCGGCGATACCTTGAATTGGAACACCACCTGGCTGAAGTTGCTGCCCAGGGTCGACACGCTGTAGCCGTTGAAGATGGCCCAGGCGATCAGCCCGCCCAACACGCCGCCGAGCAGCGCCAGCAGCATCGTCTCCAGCATCACCGCGGTCACCACCGGCAGGCCGCGGAAGCCGATCGCGCGCATCGTGGCGATCTCGCGGGCGCGGGTGGCCACCGCCGCGTACATGGTGTTGAGCGCGCCGAACACCGCGCCGACCGCCATGATCGCGCCGATCACCGTGCCCAGCACGCTGATCAGCTTGCTGAGGTTGCCGCCCTGCTTGGCGTAGTAGGCGCGGGTGGTCTCCACGTCGAGCTTGAGCCGCGGGTCGGCGGCCATCGCCGCCTTGAACTGGGCGAAGCCGTTCTTGCCGGCGGTGCGCACGCTGATCGACTGATAGGCGCTGCGGTGGTAGGTGGAGGCCAGGGTCTGCGCATCGGCCCACAGCTCCGAATCGTGCGCGTCGCCGGAGGCGAACACGCCGACCACGGTCCACTGCTCGCGGCCCAGGCTCAGCGTCTTGCCGACCTCCAGCCCGCGGAACTGCGCCTTGGCGCCTTGGCCGACCACGATCTCGCGCAGGCCGGCGCCGAAGCGGCGGCCCTCCACGATCCGCACCTTGTCGTGCACCGCCCAGCCGGTGTCGCCGACGCCGCGGAACTGCACGTTGGTGTCGGTGCCGTCGGCCTTGCTCGGCAGGTTGATCACCTGCGACAGCTCCGGCGACACCAGCGGCTTGCCGTCGGCGCCCTTGGCCACGCCGGCCAGGCTGGCGACCAGCGGCACCTGGTCGCGGGTGATCACCGAATTGGTCTCGGCGCCGGAGCCGCCGCGCAGCACGATGGCGGTGGTGTCGTCGCCGGTGCTGCTGAGCGTGGCCTGGAAGCCTTCGCCCATCGCCAGCATCGCCACCAGCACGCCGACCACGCCGGCGATGCCGACCACGATCACCGATGAGGCGCCCCAGCGCTGCGGCAGGCTGGCCACGCCGATGCGGGTGGCGGCCAGCGCCAGGCGGCCGCCGCGGGTCAGCAGCAGCCACAGCGCCACGCCGAGCGCCAGTGCGAGCACGCCGTACCAGGGCAGGGCGATCCACAGCGCCAGCCCGAGGCCGAGCAACAGCAGCGAGAGCAGGTTTCCCAGCCAGAGTTTGAGTTTCATCAGGGCGTCTTCCGAATATGCGAAAGGGAGCGGTGCGGCGGCGGGCTCAGCGCCCGGCCAGCGCGTCCACGATCTTCAGCCGTTGCGCGCGCAGCGCCGGCAGCAGGCCGACCACGATGCCGATGGCGACCATCAGCCCCAGCGCCACCAGCCAGGTCTGCCCCGGCACGCTGCGCATCGGCATCATGCCGCCACTGGCCGCGGCCACGCCGGGGATGATCAGCGCCGCCAGGCCCATGCCGATCAGGCCGCCGAGCACGATCAGCAGCACCGACTCCACCATCACCAGGGTCAGCACGGTGCCGTCGCGGAAGCCGAGGGTCTTGAGCACCGCCAGTTCCGGGATGCGCTCGCGCACCGCCTGCGCCATGGTGTTGCCGGTCAGCAGCAGCAGGGTGAAGAACACCGCGGCCATGATCGCGGTGACGATCAGGCCGATGTCGGCGAATTGCTTGGCGAAGGCCTGCGAAAACGCGGCCTCGGTCTGGCTCTTGGTCTCGTGGTCGGAGTTGAGCGACAAGGCATCGATCGCCTGCGCCACCCGCGAGGCCTGGTCGGCGTTGCCCAACTGCACCGTGTACCAGCTGACCTTGTTCTTGATGTAGTCGTTGGACTCATCGAAGTACTTCCAGTTCATCATCAACTGGTTTTCGGCCTGCACGTTCTTCTGGTCCTTGACCTTGAAGATGGTGGTCAGGGTCAGCGGCCAGTCGTTGCTGCCGCCGCGCGGGAAGATGGTGGCCTGCAGCGGGATGGTGTCGCCGATCTTCCAGCCGTGCTTCTTGGCCAGCGCCGCGCCCACCGCCGCGGCGGTGCGGGTCTCGCGGAACGCCTTGAGCTGCGCCGGCGGCACGTCGTATTCGCTGTAGACGTCGAAGAAGTTCGGCGCCACCGAGAAATTGGGGAAGAAGTTCTTCGGGTCCTGGTAGATGCCGCCGAACCACATGGCGTAGGTGACCTTCTTCACCCCGGGCACCGATTCGATCTGCGATTGCAGGCTGACCGGCAGCGACTGGGTGATCGACAGCCGCGAGGACACGATCAGGCGGTTGGCGCCTTCGACGCTGCCGCCGGAATTGAACGCCACGCGCACCGAGTCGAGCATGCCGAACAGCAGGAACGCGGCCACCACCGACAGCAGGGTCAGCAGGGTGCGGGTCTTGCTGCGGAACAGCTGCGCCCAGATCAACGAGAAATACTTCATGTTCGATCCTCCAGGGGACGGGATGCCGATGCGCGGGGTGCGCGCGTCGGCGGCCGATTCAATGCGCCGAGAGCGGCGCGTCGGCCAGTTCGCCCTTGTCCAGGTGCACGGTGTGGCTGGCGTACTCGGCGGCCTTGGGGTCGTGGGTGACCATGATGATGGTCTTGCCGTGTTCGCGATTGAGTTGCTGCAGCAGCTGCAGGATCTCCTCGGCGGCGTGGCGGTCGAGGTCGCCGGTGGGTTCGTCGCAGATCAGGAAGGTGGGGTCGGAGACGATGGCGCGGGCGATCGCCACGCGCTGCTGCTGGCCGCCGGACAGTTCGTTGGGGCGGTGGCTGCGGCGGTCGGCGAGGTTGACCAGGGTCAGCGCGATCTCGGCATTGCGCTTGCGTTGGGCGGCGCCGAGGTTGGTCAGCAGCAGCGGCAGTTCCACGTTCTTCTGCGCGGTGAGCATGGGCATGAGGTTGTAGAACTGGAACACGAAGCCGACGTGCTGGCTGCGCCAGGTGGAGAGCTGGCCGCCGCTCATGCGGTCGATGCGTTCGCCCTCGATCTCGATCTCGCCGCTGCTGGGGGTGTCCAGGCCGCCGATCAGATTGAGCAGGGTGGTCTTGCCGGAGCCGGAGGGCCCCATCAGGGCGACGAAGTCGCCGCGTTCGATCTCCAGGTCGATGCCGTGCAGGACTTGTACTTTCTCGGGTCCGCGCTGGTAGGTCTTGGTGACGTTGCGCAGTGTGACGAGGGTGGACATGGTGGTGTTCCTGGCAATGGACGGGTGGTGGATGCGAGGGCGGAAGCGGTACGCGGATGCTGCTTTGCTGTTGCTGTTGCTGTTGCTGTTGCTGCTGTTGCTGCTGTTGCTCTTGCACTTGCTGTTGCGTGAGAACCGATCCCCTGTAGGAGCGGCTTTAGCCGCGACCGAGACATTCCTCCAGGAAGTGTCCGTCGCGGCTAAAGCCGCTCCTACAAAAACAAAACCAAAGCGACACCCGAAAGCCAGAGCTTCCGCCTGGCGGCGGGTCACTTTTCTTTGCTCGTGCAAAGAAAAGTAACCAAAAGAAAGCACGCCCTGCCTCGCGCCCTCCGCGCTGCGCGCTACGGGTCCGCGGATGCACCGGGGATCCGCGGAAGGGGCATCCTGCCCCTGCCGCGGACGGCGCACATCCATGTGCGCCGCCCTTCGGGTGTTTCCCCGGTCCATCCGCCGCTGCGGAAGGGAACCCGGTAAGTCAAAAGCAAAAAGCAGAGCAACAGCCAAAGCAGGGGCAGAAGCACAAGCCAGAGCACAAGCCTGCTCCCTGCTATGGTTCGCGCCAGCGCGCGCTATCTCACACGCTTGCGCCCACCGCTATTGCTCGGTCGCCTCCGCCATCTTCACCTTGACGCCATCGCGCAAGCCCTCCGGCGGATCCAGCACCACCGTGTCGCCGGCCGCCAGGCCCGACAGCACCTGGCGGTCGTCGCCCAGGGCGATGCCGGTCTTCAATGCGCGCTGCTCGACCGTGTTGTCCTCCTTCAGCGCGAACGCCACGTCTTGGCCGCCACGCTTGACGATCGCCGCGCCCGGCGCACGCACGCCCTGCAGCTTGTCCTGCGCCTGCGCTTGCGGCGCCTCCAGGAAGCTCACGCGCACGCCCATCTCCGGCACGATCCGCGCGTCCTTCTGCTTCAACGCCACGCGCACCTTCACCGTCGCCTTGCCGCGGTCGGCCGAAGGAATGATCGCGATCACCTCGGCCGGGATCTTCCACTCCGGATAGGCGTTGAGCGTGGCTTCCACCGGCATGCCCGGCTTGACCCGGCCGATGAAGGCTTCGCCCACTTCCACCTCGATCTCCAGCGACTCCATGTCCACCACCGTGCCGATGCCGGTGCGGGTGAAGCCGCCGCCGGCCGACAGCGGCGAGACGATCTCGCCCGGCTGCGCCGCCTTCGCGGTGACCACGCCGGAGAACGGCGCGCGCACGATGGTGTTGTCCACGTTGAGGTCGGAGATCGACAACTGGTTGCCGGCCACCACCACGTTGCGCTGCGCGCTCTGCAACTGCGCGCGCAGGGCGTCGCGCTGCGACACCGCCTGCTCGTACTGCGAGCGCGACACCAACTGCTGGCCGGCCAGGGTCTGCAACCGTTGCGCATCGGCCTCGGCCTGGCGCAGCTGCGCCTGCATGTTCGCGACCTGGCTGCGCGCCGCGTCCAGTTGCGAGGCCGACAGCAGGCGCTGCGCGTCGGCGTCGATCGGGTCCAGCGTCGCCATCACCTGGCCCTGTTCCACGCGCATGCCTTCCTCGATCAGCACCTCGCGCACCTTGCCGGTGATCTTGGCCGAGACGGTGGCCATGCGCCGCGCCACCACGTAGCCGCTGGCGTCCAGCACCGAGGCGCTGCTGCCGCCGGCGGCGATCGCCACCACCGGCGCGGTGGTCACCTCGATGGCCTTGCCGCGGCCGAACAGCAGCCAGCCGCCCAGGCCGAGCGCCAGCAGCACGACCAGGGCCACGGCGATCCACAGCCCGCGCCGCGACGGTGGTGCGCTCGGCGGCGCCTTGCGGTCGATACGAAGTTCCTTGAGCAGATCGGCGGAAGTACTCATCGTGTCCCTGGATGCATCGGTGGGCGCAGTGTGGGCCGGCGAAGCGCGCATTCCAGTTGCCGGAAGTCACTTTCTGCGCGGGCTGCGGCAGCTGCGGCGCCATTCCCCATGGCGTGGGCCGCAGCATGCGGCAATCGCGCCGCCGCCGCCAGTGACAGCTGTCACCCACGGCGGCTGACGCGCCGCACTGGGCGCCGGCGGCGGCTTGGCCCAGCATGAGCGCTCCTGCCACGACCGGGCCACATCGATGCACGCCGCTTCCGACACCCTCCCGCTGGCGCAACTGCGCGCCGTGCACAAACGCTACGGCGCGGTGGTCGCGCTCGAGGGCGTCGATCTGCAATTGCAGCGCGGCCAACTGCTGGCCTTGCTCGGCGCCAACGGCGCAGGCAAGAGCACCGCGGTGGCGTTGCTGCTCGGCTTGCAGGCTGCCGACGCCGGCGATGTGCGCCTGTGCGGCCGGGATCCGCGCACGCTCGACGCACGGCGCCAGGCCGGGGTGATGCTGCAGTCGGCGGGCCTGCCGGACGCGCTGCGCGCTGGCGAGTTGCTGCAGCAGGTGCGCGGATACTACCGGCGCCCGCGCAGCGTCGTCGATTGCGTGGCGCTGGCGGGGCTGGAAGGCCTGTTGTCGCGCCGCTACGGCAGCCTGTCCGGCGGCCAGCAGCGGCGCGTGCAATTCGCGCTGGCGATCTGCGGCCGGCCGCGGGTGCTGTTCCTGGACGAACCCAGCACCGGCCTGGACATCGAGGCGCGGCAAGGGGTGTGGCGGGCGATCCAGGAACTGGTCGGCGACGGCTGCGCGGTGTTGCTGACCACGCATTACCTGGAAGAGGCCGAAGCGTTGGCGGACCGGGTCGCGGTGCTGCAGCGTGGCAGCCTGATCGCCGAAGGCAGCGTGGCGCAGCTGCGCGCGCGCTTCGAGCAACGCAGCATCCGCTGCCGCAGCGCAGTGGATGCTGCGCAGGTGGCGACCTGGCCGCAGGTGCGCAGCGCGCAGGCGCGCGACGGCATATTGGAGATCGTCGCCGAGCCGGCGGAACCGGTGGTGGCGCGGCTGCTCGCCGCCGACCCGGCGCTGGACGAACTGGAAGTGCGCCGCGCCGGCCTGGCCGAGGCGTTCCTCGCCATCACCCGCAAGGAGGCCGCATGAACACGCCGGACCCCCGCCATCCCGCGCCGGTCGCGCTGCACGACGATGCCGTGCAGCGCGTGCGCGCCGCCTCCATCGCGCGCGACAACGCAGCGCCGCTCCCCGACGATCATGCACTGCCCCTACGCGATCCCACCGCGCTGCTCCTGCGCGACCATGCCGCACTGCTTTTGCGCGAAATCCGTTACGAACTGCTGCGCTGGCTGCGCACGCCCTCGTTCGTGCTGCCGACGCTGCTGTTCCCGCCGATGTTCTACCTGCTGTTTGGCGTGGTGCTCAACCACGGCAACGCGGCCGCCGCGGTGTACCTGATGGCCAGCTACGGCGTGTTCGGGGTGATGGCGCCGGCGCTGTTCGGGTTCGGCGTGGGCCTGGCGCTGGACCGCGACCGTGGCCTGCTGACCCTCAAGCGCGCGTTGCCGGTGCCGCCCGCCGCGCTGCTGCTGGCGCGTACCGCGCTGGCGATGCTGTTCGCGCTGGCGATCGGGGCGCTGCTGCAATTGTTTGGCGGCCTGTTCGGCGGGGTGCGGCTGGCGCTGCCGCAGCGCGCCTTGCTGCTGCTGGTGGACGTGCTGGGCACGCTGCCGTTCTGCGCGATCGGGCTGTACATCGGCAGCCGTGTCGGCGGGAGCGGCGCGCCGGCGCTGGTCAATCTGGTCTATCTGCCGATGGCATTCCTGTCCGGGCTGTGGATCCCGTTGCAACTGCTGCCGCCGCTGCTGGGGACGCTGGCGCCGCTGTGGCCGTCGTATCACCTCGGCCAGCTGGCGTTGCGCGTGGTTGGCCAGGATGGCGGCGGCAGCAACGTCGGCCATCTCGCGGCGTTGCTGGCGGTCACCGTGGTGTTCTACGCACTGGCGCATCGGCGCCTGCGCCAAGGCTGATGGGCGGTTCCTGCCAGCACGTCCGGGCGTGGTCGGAGGCGTACGCACTCGCCCCGCCGCGCCGCCGCCGCGCTCACTCGCTATGCTACGCAGCGCGGCCACGCCGCCCCTGGAGCCTGCCGTGATCGCCTTGCTGCACGCCTCGCCCGAATCGCTGATCGCCCGGCGCCTGACGTCGACCGCGGCCACGCGCAGCGCGCATTGGTTCGTGTGGCTGTCGTTGATCTGGTCGATCTGGCTGTTCGTGACCCCGTTGTACGAACCGCACTACTTCACCCGCTGGTTCTGGCCGACCATGACCAGCTACGCCGTGTTCCTGGCGTTGTACTACTGCGCCTACTACCGCCATCGCCGTTACCTGCGCTGGTGCGTGGCCGGCATGGCCGCGCTGGCCTTCGTGCTGCTGCCGTACAACCCCGGCGCGCAGTGCTACATCATCTTCGCCTGCGCGTTCCTGCCGTTCTGCTTCACCGCGCCGCGCGCGCTGCTGGCGATGCTGCTGTTGCTGGCGCTGTTCGCGGGGGCCTGGTGGTCGCGGGGCTGGTCGCCCCTGTACATGGCCAGCGCGGTGCTGGTCGGATTGGCGGTGGGCCTGATGAACATCAGCTTCGAGCGCCGCGCGCGGGCCGATGCGCAGCTGCGCCTGAGCCACGAGGAAGTGCGGCGGCTGGCCGCGGTCGCCGAACGCGAACGCATCGGCCGCGACCTGCACGATCTGCTCGGGCACACCCTGTCGCTGGTGGCGCTGAAATCGGACCTGGCCGCGCGCCTGCTGGCACGCGACCCGGCGGCGGCGCGGCAGGAGATGGAGGACGTCAGCCGGGTCGCGCGCGACGCCCTGGGACAGGTGCGGCGCGCGGTCAGCGGCATTCGCGCGGCGCAGTTGGCGGCGGAGATGGCTTCGGCCAAGTTGCTGCTGGAATCGTCGGGCGTCGCGTTCCGCTACCAGGTCGACGCCTTGCCGCAGTGCGCGCAGCTGGAGACGGTGTTCGCGATGGTGCTGCGCGAGGCCGCCACCAACATCCAGCGCCACGCCGCCGCGCGCAATGCGCAGTTGCGGCTATGGTGCGAGCGTGGCCAGGCCTGGCTGGAGATCCGCGACGACGGCCGCGGCGGCGCGATGCAGCCGGGCACCGGCCTGGTCGGCATGCGCGAGCGGCTGGAGGCGGTGGGCGGGTCGCTGCGGATCGACGCCGAACGCGGCCGCGGCACCCGCCTGCTGGCGTCGGCGCCGTTGCCGCGCACCCCGGCGCAGGCGGCCGACCCCACGCCGCCGCCGCACGACTGCGAGGATGCCGCGCTGCGTTGAGCGACACCGCGCAGGCCGCCCTACAATGCGCCGACAAGGATCGGGGGTCGCGTGATTCGATTAGTGCTGGCGGAAGACCAGGCGATGGTACGCGGCGCGCTGGGCGCGCTGCTGGGCCTGGAAGCGGACCTCGCCGTGGTCGCCAGCGCCGCCGACGGTGAGGCCGCGTGGCGCGCGCTGCAGGCGCACCGGCCGGACCTGCTGGTCACCGACATCGAGATGCCCGGGCTCAGCGGCCTGGAACTGGCGCAGCGCGTGCAGCGCCAGCAGCTGCCGATCCGCGTGGTCATCGTCACCACCTTCGCCCGCCCCGGCTTCCTGCGCCGCGCGCTGGACGCCGGCGTTGGCGGCTATCTGTTGAAGGATGCGCCGCCGGAGCGCCTGGTCGATGCGATTCGCCAGGTGCATCGCGGTGGCCGCGCGATCGATCCGGAGCTGGCGCTGGAGGCCTGGTCCGAGGCCGATCCGCTCAACGACCGCGAGCGCCAGGTGCTGCGCCTGGCCGGCGAGGGCGCCTCGGCCGGCGACATCGCCGCGCAGTTGGGGCTCTCGCACGGCACCGTGCGCAACTATCTGTCCGAGGCGATCGGCAAGCTTGGCGTCGGCAACCGCATCGAGGCGGCGCGGCTGGCGCGGCAGAAGGGTTGGCTATAGGGCATCTCTAAGACCTTGCTTTCGCCACAATGCAAGTCAGACGCAGTTTGTCCTGTAGGAGCGGCTTTAGCCGCGACGAGGCGTTCCCGGTAACGCCCGTCGCGGCTAAAGCCGCTCCTACAGGGACACTATTGGATGTGCCCTAACAGGCGTTCGCGCACCGCACGCCGTACCGCCGCGAACCGGACTGCCGCCGGCGTCGGCCAGCGGCAGCGGCGATGGCGTGCAGGCCCATCGCCGCGTGGCGACGGGCCGGCAAGCCGATCAGAACGACCAGGTGAACGTCAGCGATCCGCCGCGGGTTTCGCCCCACGCGCCGTAGCCGTAGATCTGCGTGTAGTACTTCTTGTCCAGCAGGTTGTTGAGGTTGGCCTGCACCGTCACGTTGTCCGCCAGCCGGTAGCGCGCGAACGCGCTGACCAGCGCATAGGCCTCCTGTTCGAAGCGGCCGTAGGTCGCATCGACGTAATAGATGCGGTTCTGCCAGTTGACGCCGCCGCCGAAGGTCAATTCGCTAAGCGTGCGCGGGGTGTAGCTGGTGTAGAGCTTGAGCGTGGTCTGCGGCAGTTGCGTGTTGATGTCCGCGCCGCTGGCGTCCTTGGCGACGTAGCGCGACGCGCCGAGGCTGCCGTTCCAGCCCGGCGCCAGTTCGCCGTTGAGCTCGAACTCCACGCCGCGGCTGACCGTGCCGCGCGCGGCGACGGAGGCGAACTCGCCCGGACGGCCGGGGATGGGTTCGTTGGTCAACTGCGCCACGTTGTCCTGCTCGATGCGGAACACCGACAGCGCCGCGTTCAGCCGATCGTCGAACCAGGCGCGCTTGATGCCCACCTCGTAGCTCTTACCCTCGACCGGATCGAGATAGCGATCGTTGCGGTCGCGCGCGGTCTGCGGCTGGAAGATCTCGGTGTAGCTGGCATAGGCCGACCAGTCGGCGTCGATCGCGTAGACCAGGCCGGCGTAGGGCGTGGTGACCTCATGCGAGCGATCGGCGCCTTCGCCTGCGCTGCGCCAGTCGGTGTAGCGCGCGCCCAGGATCAGCTTCAGCGGTTCGGCCAGCGACAGGCGAGTGGCGGCGTAGCCGGCCTTCTGGGTGATGCTGCCGCGGCTCTGCAGCGGCAGCGTGTCCAGCCAGTTCGGCTGGGGGAAGCTGCCGTTCCAGGCCAGGTAGTTGTCCAGCGGCGCCCACCCGGTCTGGAAGTCGCCATGGTTGGCGAATTCGCGACGGTTGTAGCTCGCGCCGGCCATGAACTGGTGTTCGCGCCCGAACAGCTGGAACGGGCCGTCGACATAGCCATCGACGCCATCGACCTTGCGCTCGGTGTTGTAGTAGCCGGCCATCGGCACGATGCCGCCGCCGCCGGCCTTGTCGAAGCCGGCGCCGAAGAAGGGATAGAACAGCTTGTCGTCGGCGTCGGTGCGGTCGTGGGTGGCGCCGACGTTGACCTGCCAGCCGTTGCCGAAGCGGTGCTGCAGGGTCGCGAAGGCGCGCTTGCTGGTAGTGTCCCAGTAGGTCCAATCCGGCGACGGATTGAACGAGGTCGGGTAGTCGGTCGGGCTGCCGTCGGAGAACCACATCGGGAAGCCGCCCCAAGTCACGCCCGTGGCCTTCTTGTGCTGGTAGTCGTAGCCCACGCTCAGCTGGGTATCGGGGCTCAGGTCGGCATCGATCACCGCATACCCCAGCGTCTTGCGCTGCTGGTAGCGGTCCATCTCCGCGTCGGTGTCCAGATAGCTGCCGATCACCCGCGCGCGCACCGAGCCGCTGGCATTGAGCGGCGTGGTCACGTCCACCGTGCTGCGGGTGCGGCCCCAACTGCCGACATTGACCGACACGCTGCCGGTCAGCTCGGCGCTGTCGGCGTGCTTGCGCACCAGGTTCACCGAGGCCGACGGATTGCCCGCGCCGGTCATCAGCCCGGTGGCGCCGCGCACCACTTCCACCCGGTCGTACAGCGCCAGGTCCAGCCCGGAGTCGCCATAGCTCCAGTTCTGCACCATCGTGGTGGGAATGCCATCGAACTGATAGTTGTCGATGTAGAAGCCGCGGGCATAGAACTCGGTGCGCTCGCTGTCGGACTGGGTGCTGCTCACGCCGGTGGTGTTGGCCAGCACGTCGATGATGTCGTCCAGGCCCTGATCCTCGATGCGCTGGTGGCTGATGATGCTCACCGATTGCGGGATCTCGCGCGGTGCCAGTTCGAAGCGTGTGCCGGCGGTGGTCTTGCGCACGCTGTAGCCTTCGGCGCGCTCGCCCTTGACGCTGATCTTGTCCAGGGTGGTGACGTCGCTGTCGGCGGCGCTGTCGGCCGCCGCTTCGGCGGCGAGCGCGGGCAGCGCGGCGATCAGGCAGGCCGCGGCCAGGGCCGAGCGGCGTGGAAGGCGGGGGAGGACACGGGTCATTGCAGGGACTCCAGGCAAGCAGGCATGGCCGTCGCCGGCGCCGCATGCGGCGCCGCGCGATGGTCGGGTTGGGAGGCTGGCTTGGAGCGGGCCGCCGCACCCAGGCGCGGCCTGTACTGCGGGGCATCGGCACCTGGCTGGCGCTGTCGATGCAGCCGGCCGCCGCTACGGCGGGCCGACGAAGGACGGGGTCTCGGAACGGGCTTCGTGGCCGTGACATCAGGGGAAGCCCACGCCTGCAAGTGTAGCGGCGCGGGCTCTGCAAGGCCATGCCGGCATGGCCTTGCCGGGCCTGCGCCGGTATGCCGGTTCGGCAGGCGCCTATGAAATTGTGCGTGGCCGTGCGGTGGCGCAGCCGCCACTGGCTATGCTCGGTGGCTTCTGTCGATGGAGAGTGCGGGATGACCTGGCTGCGCGTGCTGTGCCTGGGATGGTCGCTGTGGCTGGCGTGGCTGTGGCCGGCGGCGGTCGCGCGGGCGGCGGACGGGCAGTTCAAGGTGCTTGTCGCGGCGATTCCCAACACCTACCACCACGACTACATCCCGGTGGCCAAGCCGCGGTTCGAGGCGATGGCGCGGCAGCACTACTTCGAGCTGGTGTGGGCCTGGAACGCCGAGGCCTTCGAGGGCGACCTGTCGCAGTACGCGGCCATCGTGCTGCTCAATACGCCCGCCACCGACCTGAATCCGGCGCAGCGCGCCAACTTCCAGAAGTACGTGCGTGGCGGCGGTGGCGTGGTCGCGGTGCACAAGGCGTTCGCCATCGCGCGCGGGCAATGGGACTGGTACGACCGCATGATCGGCCGTTCGTTCCGCACCCATCCCTACCTGCAGACCGCGATGGTGGACGTGGTCGACCGCAACTTCCCGGCCACCGCCGGTCTGCCGCAGCGCTGGCTGTGGTCCGACGAGTGGTACGAATACGACCCGCCGTACAGCGACGACCTGGTCACCCTGCTGACCGTGGACGAGACCAGCTACGACCCGACGCTGATCTGGCCCGGGCAGGTCGCCAAGGGCATGGGCACGCCGCATCCGGTGGCCTGGTACCACCGCTTCGACGGCGGTCGCGTGTTCGCCACCGCGCTCGGCCACCAGGCCGAGGCCTACAACGATGCGCGCTACCTGGAGCACCTGTACGGCGGCATCTACTGGGCCGCCACCGGCCGCGGCATCGCCGACGAGACGGCCACGCCGGCGGCACGCCCGCGCTGAATCCGCTCGCGCCGCACGCGCGCGGCCGGGCGATCCGTCGCGGCTGAAGCCGCTCCTACAAAGGCGGGTGGCGTGCCGGCCGGAGTGCTTTTGTAGGAGCGACTTCAGCCGCGACAGAACGCCAGCCCCGGTCGGAACATTCATCCGCGCCAGAGCCAGCCATCACAAGCCCTATCAGCGCCCCGCGGCGCCACTTGTGGGAGCGACTTCAATCGCGACAGGCACCCCCGACAACGCCCATCGAGACCGATCGCCAAACATCACGCATGGCCTGGAACAGCGCAAACTTCCCTCAAGTCTCCTCACGCGGCCGCTCTGCCACCCGACCCCCGCGCGCCATGCTCGAAAACACCCCATCGCGGCGCACCCAGGCATGGAACAGGGCCGCGCACAGATGCCCCAGCACGGTGGCGAACAACAGATAGGCCAGCCACCCGTGCGCACTGCGCAGCCACGCATACAGCGCCGGGCTGTGCGGCGCGATCGGCGGCAACTGCACGCCCGGCCACAGCACGATCGGATAGCCGCCGGCCGACAGCAGCGACCAGCCAAGCAACGGCATCGCCAGCATCAACGCGTACAGCAGCCAATGCGACGCCAGCGCCGCGCTCTTCTGCCACCACGGCAGGTCGGCCGGCAACGGTGGCGGCCGGTGGCGCAGGCGGTTGCCCAGGCGCACGATCGCCAGCAGCCCGATCGCGATGCCGAGCGGACGATGCAGGTCCAGCAGCCACGGCCGTTGCGACACCGAGGCGACCATGCCCACGCCGACGAACAGCATGGTCAGGATCATCGCCGCCATCAGCCAATGCAGCACGCGCGCGGTCAGGTTGAAATGCCCGGAGGCGTTGGCGCGGCTCATTGCGCACCTCCCCGCGCCTGGCCGGTGGCCTCGGGCGCCTGGCCGCGGCCGATCTCGCGCTCGCGGCGGTTGAAGGACTGCGAATACACCGCCGAGCGGGCTGCCAGGATCGGATCGTCGGAGCCGGCGATGCCGCGCGGCAGGATCAGCGGATCGTAGTTGAGGTCGCGGCACGGGCCGCTGGCCTGCGGTTCGGCATGATCGATCACCAGGGTGCCGGCGACCACCTGCTGCCGGTCCTGCGGCCACGGCTGCGACGGATCGTTCACCGGATCGCCGGGCGCGGCGACGGTCAGTACCAGGTCCCAGCGCAGCGGCCCGCGCGCCAGTCGCGCCTGCAGATCCTCGCCGAGGAAATCGGCATCGGCCTGCACGCGCTGCGCCGCCGACAGTTCCTTGAACGGCGTCTGCGGGCGCATCGACCAGCGCACGAACCGGCTGCTGCCGTCGGCGGCGATGAAGCGGAACGCGTTGACCCCGTTGTACTGGGTATTGGCCCAACTGTCCGACCACGGCGCGGTCTTGGCCCACTGCTGGAACTTCTTGGCTTCCGGATAGCGCTGCAGGAAGGCGGCCATCTTTGCCGGGTCCGGCTTGCCGGTGGCCGGGTCCGGTTGCGCGGTCAGGGTCTGCGCCATGAAGCCGTCCGGGGTGGCCACCACGAAGAACGGGAAGCTGTTCATCGCCGTGCGCCACTGCTGGCCGTCGTCGCTGCGCAGCAGCAGCGCCATGCTGCGCACCCGCGCGCTGGCATCGGCGCCGTGCGGATCGCCGCCGCCGATCGACATGCGGCCCAGCACCGGCGCCGCGGTCTGGGTGAACACCCGTGCCGAGGACAGTGCGCGCGCCTGCCCGTTGCCTTCGAAATGCCCGCTCACGCACATGCCCTTGCTGTGCGCGCGGCGGAAGCCCGGATGCGGCGGGCCGCCGGCCTCGATGGCGTCGGTCATGCGCTGCGCGGTCAGCCGCTGCGGGCCGCCGAGCCAGCCGGCGCTCCAGGCGAAGGCGGCGGCGAGCGTGGCGGCGATCGCGGCGATGGTCGCCAGCGGCCACAAGGGGCGTGGGCGCGGCGGTGGCGAAGTGGGATCGGGGAGGGACATGGGGGACTCCAGTGGCGGCGGCGATTGGCAGTGAGACGCATGGCGTCGCGTTCTATTCCCGGTGCGGTCAACTCTTTCGTCGTCGGGCTGGCAGCGCGGCATCGCCGATCGTCACATTCGCCGGTGGCGCTTGCGGTGAAGCGGGAACCCCTCTCCCGCCGGGAGAGGGGTTGGGGTGAGGGTCCGGCGCGAAGCGACTCGCGAAGTTTGGGTGCACGAGGCTACGCCCGCACCCTCATCCGCCCCTGCGGGGCACCTTCCCCCGACAAGGGGGCCATGGTCCCGACGGGAAAAGGAAGAACAGAGCCCCTCTCCCGCCGGGAGAGGGGTTGGGGTGAGGGTACGGCGCGAAAGCGACTCGCGAAGTTTGGATGCACGAGGCTTCGCCCGTCCCCTCATCCGGCCCTGCGTGGCACCTTCTCCCGACGGGAGAAGGAACAGCCTTCCCCCGAAGAGGGGGCCATGGTCCCGAGGGGAGAAGGAACAGGGTAGTCCCTTCTTCCGCCGGGAGAGGGATTGGGGTGAGGCTCTGGCGCGAAGGTTTACGCGTGGCAACCGGCCTCTATGGGGACTCTGCTCCAAGCGCCTCGCCGATCGTCACAGTCGCCGGTGGCGCTTTCCGGTGAAGCCGCTTGCGTGTGGCAACGGGCTTCCATGGGAATCTTCTCCAGGAGCCTCCCGCACAGTCGCTTCCTGTGGGAGGGGCTTCAGCCCCGACGCCTTGCCGCTGGAGGCCTCCTGGCTGCCCCTCTCCGACCCGCCAAGCAACCAGCCCAGCCTTGGGGAATAATCCGCCTCGCCGTGCGTCCTACCCGCAACTGCCCGCTTCCGAACGCTGCCGCGAACGCCATGCACGACCTCGACGATGAATCCCTGCGCGCCGTGATGCCGCGGCTGCGGCGTTTCGCCCAGTCGCTGTGCGGCGATGCGTCCAGCGCCGACGACCTGGTGCAGGCGGCGCTGGAGCGCGCGTTGCGACGCTGGTCCAGCCGCCGCGATGCCGACGCGCTGCAGCCGTGGCTGTTCGCGATCGTGTACCGGCAGTTCGTCGACACGCGTCGGCGCGCGCAGCGCTGGCAGCGGGTGCTGGCCCTGTTCGCGCCGCAGCAGCCGACCCAGGCGCCGTCGGCCGAACAGGTGCACGAGGGCCGCGCGCTGCTGGCCGCGTTCGCGCAGTTGCCGGCCGAGCAACGCGCGTTGCTGTTGCTGGTCAGCGTCGAAGGCTTCAGCTACCGCGACGCGGCCACCGCGCTGGACCTGCCGATCGGCACGGTGATGTCGCGGCTGTCGCGCGCCCGCGAGAAACTGCGCCAGATCGGCGAAGGCCGCAGCGGCACCGGCCCTGCCTTGCGAGTACTGAAATGAGCCTCTTCCGTCCCGACGACGAAACCCTGCACGCCTATGTCGATGGCCGCCTGGACCCGGCGCAGCGCGCCCAGGTCGCCGCGTGGCTGCAGGCCCACCCTGCCGAGGCCGCGCGCGTGGCCGGCTGGAAACAGGATGCCGACGCGTTGCGCGCGGCCTGGGCCGGCGCCGAGGCGCTGCCGGCCAATCCCGCACTGAGCGCGTCGGCGCTGCGTCGGCGGGTGCGTCAGCGCCGCCGCACCCTGGCGGGCATGGCCGCCAGTTGCGTGCTGATGCTGGGCCTGGGCACCGGGCTGGGCTGGCAGCTGCGCGACAGCCGCCTGGGCGGCGAGCGCCTGCCGATGGCCGACGCGGTGGCGGCCTACCGCCTGTTCGCCGACGGCGAGCAGCCGCTGGAGTTCGACGCGGCCCGGCGCACCGACTTGCAGGGCTGGCTGCACACCCATTTCGGTGCCGCCGGCGCGGTGCCGGACCTGCAGGCGCAGGGCTTCGCGCTGCGCGGCGGGCGCCTGCTGTCCACGCCCGAGGGCGCGGCCGCGATGCTGGTGTACCAGGATGCCAGTGGCGCCCGCATCGGCCTGTATTTGCGTCCGGGCAGCAGTCGCCTGCACGAGGGCGAGCGCCGCGACGGCCGCCTGCTGGCGCAGTACTGGTCCGAGGGCGGCACCGCCTTCGCCCTGGTCGGCCCGGCCACCCAGACCCGCATGCGCCAGATCGCTCCGCTGCTGCGCGGGCAGGGGTGAGCGGGTCGTCCTCCGTGCGCGCCGCCAGGCAGTGGTGCCGATACCCCGGCCACGCCCCTGTAGGAGCGGCTTCAGCCGCGACGAGCGAAGTCGGAATCCTGCAGATTCAGGCTGCCTGTCGGGGCTGAAGCCCCTCCTACAGGGCACCCATCGAACGAACCGCGCGCTCTTTTGTAGGAGCGACTTCAGTCGCGACGAGCGAAGCTGCGCAGGTGCCGCCAACGGAAAGCGTCGGGACTGAAGTCCCTCCCACAAAAAGCAAAGCACACACCGCCCGCCGCCCGCCCGCCGCCATCCACCACCGCGCCGCCCTTACCCCGCGTAGCGCGCCTTCAACATCGCGTACGCCGACCGCAGCGCCAGCGCCTCGCCGCCGGCCGGGCGGCCGGGGCGGTCGCTGTCGTTCCAGGCGTAGACGTCCAGGTGCGCCCAGGCCTGCCGCGCGGGCACGAAGCGCTCCAGGTACAGCGCCGCGGTCACCGCGCCGGCCATGCGCGAGCCGGCATTGGCCAGGTCGGCGATCGGGCTGCTCAGATAGCGCAGGTACGGGCGCCACAGCGGCATGCGCCAGACCGGGTCGCGGGTGCGCTCGCCGGCGGCGATCCAGGCCTGCGCCAGCGCGTCGTCGTTCGAGAACAGCGCCGGCAGGTCCGGCCCCAGCGCGATCCGCGCCGCGCCGGTCAGCGTGGCGAAATCCAGGATCGCGTCCGGCGTCTGCTCGCTGGCGTAGGTCAGCGCGTCGCACAACACCAGCCGGCCCTCGGCATCGGTGTTGTCGATCTCCACGCTGATGCCCTGGCGGGTGGCGATGACGTCGCCGGGGCGGAACGCGTTCGGGCCGACCGCGTTCTCCACCGCCGCGATCAGCACGGTCAGCCGCAGCGGCAGCCGCTGCGCCATCACCAAGCCGGCCAGCGCCAGCGCATGCGCCGCGCCGCCCATGTCCTTCTTCATGTGGCGCATGCCGTCGGCCGGCTTCAGGTCCAGGCCGCCGGTGTCGAAGCACACGCCCTTGCCGGCCAGCGCCACGTGCGGATGGTGGGCCTCGCCCCAGCGCAGCACGATCAGCCGCGGCGCCCGGTGCGAGGCGCGGCCGACCGCGTGGATCGCCGGGAAATTGTGCGCCAGCAGCGCCTCGCCGACGATGCTCTCGCACTGCGCGCCATGTGCCTGCGCCAGCGCGCGCGCCGTGGCTTCCAGTTGCTCCGGGCCCATGTCCTCGGTCGGGGTATTGACCCAGTCGCGCACGCGCACGCAGGCGTCCAGCAGGTCGCGCACTTCCGCGCTCGGCGTCGCCAGCAACGTCGCCGGCAGCCGCGCCGGCTGCTTGTAGCGCGCGTAGCGATAGCTGCCCAGGCCCCAGCCCAGGTGCAGCGCGGCCTGCTCGTCGTCGGGCAGCGGGCTGGCCAGGCGCCAGCTGCTGCCGGCCGGCAGCGCCAGCGGCGCATGCGCATAGGCATAGGCGTCGCCGCGGTCGCCGACGCCCAGCACCGCCGCGGCCACGCCATCGCTGCCGGGCAGCAACAGCGCTGTGCCGGGCGCGGCCACGAACTGCTGCGCGTCCAGCCACGCCACCCACGCCGGCGCCTGCGCGGCGCGCCATTCGGCCAGGCCTTCGCGGTCCAGCACGTACAGCGGCAACGCGTGGTCGGGAGCATCGGTGAAGCCGGAGGGCAGCGACATCAGCAGGTCCTTGTGGGGGTGGCGCGGCCGCCGACAAGCGCGGCCTGGGCGAAGAAGGGACGGGCGCGGGCGGCGGCGCTCATGCGTGCGCCGCGCTGGCCGGCTGGGTGGCGTCCAGCCAGTCGGCCAGGCCGGTGAGGGTGGCGAATTGCAGGTCCGGCGGCGTGGACGGATGCCAGGACTGCGCGTCGCGGTTGATCCAGCAACCGCGCAGGCCCGCCTGCATCGCGCCCAGCACGTCCATCTCGATGTGGTCGCCGACGTGTAGCACCTGCGCGCAGGGCGCGCCCAGGCGCGCGCAGGCGGCGTGGAAGATGCCCGGATCGGGCTTGGCCGCGCCGTGCTCGCGCGCGCTGAGCTGGAACGCGAAATGCGCGGACAGGCCGATCGTGGCCAGGTCGGCATTGCCGTTGCTCAGCGCCGCCACCGGCACCCGCGCGGCGATCCGCGCCAGCGCCGCGAGGCTGTCCGGATAGCACTCCACCTGGTTGCGCGCGGCGTAGAACACCGCGAACGCCGGTTCCACCAGCGCCTCGTCGGCGCCGCTGTCGCGCAGCGCGCGGCGCAGGGTCAGGCGCCGCAGCTCGCTCAGGTCGTGGGCCAGGTGCGGATGCGCGGCGAACACGTCGTCGCGCAGTTGCCGCATCGCCGCGATCGGGAACATCTCGGCGGTGCGCGGACTGTGCTGCAGCAACCAGTCGTGCAGCACCTGCTCGATGCGCGCGCCGATCGGCGCGAACGGCCACAGCGTATCGTCCAGGTCCAGCGTGATCGCGCGAACGGGGAAGGAAGGCAGGGAAGTCACCGGCACATTTTACGCCAAGCGCCCCAGCCGCCGCGGGCCACGCGCCGTAGACAGCATGCCGGCGCTTTTGCGCTTCCCCATTCCCGATTCCCCACTCCCGGCCTCACTCCAGCAACCGCGCCCAGCGCTGCATGCCCTCCACCCGCGCCAGCACCATCTTGATGCACACCAGCAGCGGCACCGCCAGCAGCAGCCCGATCATGCCCCACAGCCAGCCGAACAGCATCAGCGCCAGGATCAGCATCAGCGGCGAGATCGCCATGCGCCGGCCGAGCACGATCGGCGTCACCACCTGGCCTTCGAGCATGTGCAGCGCCAGGTACAGGATCGCCGGCAGCGCCGCGCTCAGCGGATCGCGGAATTCCACGAAGCCCATCAGCAGCATCAGGATCGCGCCGATCAGCGGCCCCACGTACGGGGCGAAGTTCAGCAGCGCCACCACCGTGCCCCACAGCAGCGCCTCCTGCAGCGGAATCTTCAGTAGCACCAGGATCCCGGCGAAGATCAGCCCGACCAGGGTGTTGATGACGCTGATGGTCAGCACGTAGCGCGACACCTCGCGCTCGATCGAACGCAGGATGTCGGTGGTGAACTTCTGCTGCTGGCGGCTCGGCAGCAGCGCGATCGCGTGCCGCTGCAGGTTCTCGCCGAACACCATGAAGAAGAAGGTCAGCAGCACCACCGCCAGCACCGAGGCGGCCAGGCGCGGGGTGCGCACCAGTGCCCGGTACGGGTCGTCCATCTGCGTGCGGATCACCTGCACACGCCGTCCGCTCTCGCCGCCGGCGGCGCGCGCGAAGTTCTCCGCGGCCTGGTTGGCCTGCTGCATCGGCTTGGTCAGGTCGCGTACCTGGGTGGCGATGTGGCGCATCTGCCCGGGCGCCTGCTGCACCCATTCGGCGGCCGGGCCGGCCAACTGCATGGTCAGCGTGGTCGCCACCGCCATGCCCGACAGCAGCACCAGCAGCGCGCCGAGGAAGCGCGGCAGGTACAGCCGCTGCAGGCCGCGGATGATCGGGTTGCCGACAAGGGCGAAGAACGCGGCCAGCAGCACCGGCAGGATCACCTCCTGCGCGGCCCACAGCGTATAGCCCACCGCCAGCGTCGCCAGCACCACCAGCGAGACCGGGCCGCGCGGGCGCGGCGCCGGCGGCGGCGGAAGGGCGTCCTCGGGGGGCGGCGCGACGTCGCCGGCGTCGGCCACGGATTCGGAGAGTGTGCTCATCTGACCTGCGCTGCGGACCTGCCCCGGCACGCGTCCTGCGCACGCGCACCGTTCGGCGAAAAAGAGGGAGGCGGAGTGTAGGCCGAATCCTGGGCCGCGCGGTATGAAGACCGCGTGGCGGAGGGGGCGTACGCGCTGACCGCGCTCAGCGCACGGACAATTCGGTGGCCGCTTCGGCCGCGTGCGGCGGCGCCGGCTGGTCCGCGGTCGTGGCCGCCGCCTGCGTTGGGGCTGCTGGCTGCCGGGGTGCGACACCAGCGGCGGCGGCCTCCGGGGCGACCGCACTGGCCGCATCCTGCGCCGTGTCCGCGGCGCGTTCGGCGTGATCGGAGGCTTCCTTGGCCTGGGTCGCGGTCAGCAGGCTGGAGACCGCGCTGATCATCTGCAGCCAGCGCGCGCCGCCGAGCTTGCCGATCGCCGCCGCCGGCTCCGCGCGTCCGGCCAGGAACCCGGCGCCCACGCCCACGGCGATGATGCGCAGCGGCGTCCAGCCTTCGCGCCAGACCCGCTGCAGCGTGGTCCATTGCGTCTGCATCTGTTGCTGGCGGCCCTCCAGCACGGTCTCGGCGCGGGCGATGCGGCGCTGCAGTTGGTCGAACTTCATCGGCGCGCTTCCTCCGCCGCGGCGGCGGCGCCGCGGGCATGGTCGTCCTCGTCGTCGTCGCCGCCGATGCCCAGCTTGGCCAGCTGGCGGCGGGTGGCGTCGAGCTTGCTCATCTCGAAATAGCGCAGCGCCTGCCAGGCGCCGAGCGCGGTAACCACCAGGCTGAAGGCCGCGGTCGCCGAGATCGACGCCAGCCACGACCAGCCCAGGCGCTGCAGCACCGCGATCATCGCGCCCATCAGCAGCAGCCATGCCGAGCCGCCGAACGCGACCGCGACGGTCAGCCACACCAGCGCGCGTGCCAAGGCCGCGCGCGCCAGGGCCAGGTCCGCCGCCACCAGCTTGCGCAGCGCACGGCTGGCTTCCAGCGTGGCGGTCAGGCCCTCGCGGCCGGCGTTGCCGAATTCGCGGAACGATTCCTCCAGCGTCGGCCGTGCGGCCGCCGCGGGGTCGGGCGCGTCGGCGGCGCCGTCGCGAGCCTGGCTCTCGCTCACGTGGCTTACTTGTCGCTGCTGCGGGCCAGCTTGGCGATGATCCAGCCGGTGGCGAAGGCCACGCCGAACGCGGCCAGCGGACGCTCGCGGATCAGTTCGGCGGCGCTGTCGACCAGGTCGCGGCCCTTGTCCAACAGCACGTCCACCTGCTCCTTCGCCGCGGCGCCGCCGAATTCGGCCGCGGCCAGGCCCGACAGCGCGCTATCGGACAGCTCGGCCTTGACGTTGGCCTTGCCCAGCTTGAGCTCCTCGCCCGCCGCGCCGGCGGCTCCCTTGATCGCCTCGCCGGCGTAGCTGGCGGCCGACTTCAGGTGCGATCCGGCTTCGCTGAGGTTGTCCTTGAGGTTTTCGGTATTGGTGGGGCTGGCATTCATCGTGAATCTCCTGAGGGATGAGGGGCGACCGCCCGCTGCGCACGAACGCATCGCGGAGCGCGGGCGACAGCAATACCATCGCGGGGGTGTACGGCTCGTTAGGCCAGACGCCGCGCGCAGTGTCGCCGCTGACGCGGCGCGTGGCCAGAGGAGAAGGGCGATGCAGGCATACGGCAACAATCGCGGCGGCTCGGGCGTGGTCGCCTACGAGAGCGGCCCGGACTGGATCGTGCTGCGCTTCGTCGATGGCGCCACCTACCGCTACGACGCGCGCCACCCCGGGCCCTGGCACGTGGCGGAGATGCAGCGCCTGGCCGCGGCCGGGCGCGGCCTGAGCACCTATCTCAACCAGCACGTGCGCGACGACTACGCCGCGCGCCTGGCGTGAGCGCGGCGCCCGCCGGCGCGGCGCCTCACTGCATCAGCAGGTCGGCCTGCGCGCCGCTGCGGATCACCCGCAGCACCAGCTGCGCCGGCCGGCGCGCGAAGTTGGCGCGGTAGCTGGCCAGGTCGGCGAACTCGCCGGTGGAGGCGGCCACCACGATGTCGCCGCCGGCCAGGCCGTTGCGCGCGGCGCGGCTGCCGCGTGCGACGTTGCCTACCAGCACGCCGTTGATGCCGGACTGGCGCAGCGATTCGGGCAGGTCGGTGAAGGTCGCCCCGGCAAGGCGCGGGTCCAGCGACTCGCCGCTCACCGCGCGCGGCTGTTCCTTGAGCGTGGCCTTGACCTGCAGCGGCTTGCCGTCGCGGCGCACGTCCAGCGTCACCGTGCTGCCCACCGGCTGCAGGCCCTCGTAGTTGTGCAGCGCCTCGGCGCTGTCCAGGCGTTCGCCGTTGGCGCCGACCACCACGTCGCCCGGTTGCAGACCCGCGGCCGCGCCGGCCGACCCGCTCAGCACCCGCGTCACCAGCGCCCCGCGCGGCGCGTCCAGGCCCAGGCCCTGCGCCATTTGCGTGGTCAGGTTCTGCGTCTCGATGCCGAAGGTGCCGCGGATCATCACCCCGTTGTTCTTCAGCAACTGATCGACCACCGCCCGCGCCAGGTTGGACGGGATCGCCAGGCCCAGGCCGATGTTGCCGGCCATGCTGCCCTGCGGATTGAAGCTGGCGGTGTTGATGCCGACCAGCTCGCCGTGCAGGTCGACCAGCGCGCCGCCGGAGTTGCCCGGGTTGATCGAGGCGTCGGTCTGGATGAAGTTCTGGTAGCCCAGGCCGCGGATGCCGTTGCGGCCCATCGCCGAGACGATGCCCGAGGTCACCGTCTGGGTGAAGCCGAACGGATTGCCGATCGCCACCACGAAATCGCCCACGCGCAGCTTGCTGCTGTCGCCCAGGCGGATCTCGGTGAGCTTGTCGGCCTTGATCCGGATCAGCGCCACGTCGGTGTCCGCGTCCGAGCCCATGAACTCGGCCTTGAAGCTGCGCCCGTCGGCCAGGGTCACCTGCACGTCGTCGGCGTTCTCCACCACATGGTGGTTGGTCAGCACGTAGCCGTTCTTGGCGTCGATGATCACGCCCGAGCCCAGCGATTCGTTGATCCGCTCCTGCGGGATGTCCGGGAACAGGCGACGGAAGAACGGGTCGTTGAAGTAGGGGTTGCGGACCCGCACCACCTGCTTGGTGTTGATGCTCACCACCGCCGGCATGGTCTGCTGCAGCATCGGCGCCAGCGACGGCAGCGGTTGCCCGGCCACCGAGGCCGGCAAGGCGGCGCTGCCGGCCACGGTCTGCGCCACCGGCGCGGCCGGGGCGGGCGCGGCCTCGGCGCGGTTGTCCAGGTGCGCATTGATCGCGGTGGCGGCGAAGCCGCCGAAAGCGGCGGCGGCGGTCAGGGTCAGCAGCGTGGGCAGCGGTCGCATGGGTCGGGTTCCGGATGACACGGCGGGAGACGCAGGACAGGTGGGCGCCGGGGCGCATAAATCAAGATGAACGCGCGGCGTTTAACCGCCAGTGAAAGCCCGATGCCAGGCAAACCCACGGCGGCGTACGGCAGCGCCGCTCGACACCGGTTCAGCGTTGACAGCGGGCCCGCCCAGGGTTAGCGTGGCGTCTTCGTTCTGCCACTACATGTAGCGGTGGGGCGGCTGTTCAACCCAACTACTAGGGGTTTTTCACTGGGTCTTCACATCCCAGGGGGCGCGCGCAGTGACGCAGGGGCGTGGACGTGACAGGGGCAGTCGCCTGCCCAACGCATTCCCATCGAACGCAGGGCCGCGCCATCCGCGCCGCCACGGCTGTCGTCGTGGCACAGCGCAGACCACATACAACTAAGAGACACGGCGGACGGCCAGGCCATCCGCCCCATCGGGACAGGTTCGAGGAGAACACAACAGAATGAGCACGGTGCGCCTGGAAGTCGTCCAGACCGAGTCCAAGCAGAGCCCCATCCCGATGCAGCCTGCGTCGCAGGACATCTGGGACAAGAAGTACCGCCTGAAGACCAAGCAGGGCGAGCCGCTGGATGCCGACATCGACGGCACCTACCAGCGCGTGGCGCGCGCGCTGGCCGATGCGGAGACCACCGAGGACAAGCGCGCCTACTGGTTCGAGCGCTTCGCCTGGGCGCTGCGCCGCGGCGCGATCCCGGCCGGGCGCATCACCTCCAACGCCGGCGCGCAGGAACACAAGCCGGCCACCAGCACCATCAACTGCACCGTGTCGGGCACCATCACCGACTCGATGGACGGCATCCTGGAGAAGGTCCACGAAGCCGGGCTGACCCTCAAGGCCGGCTGCGGCATCGGCTACGAGTTCAGCACGCTGCGCCCGCGCGGCGCGTTCGTGGCCGGCGCCGGCGCCTACACCTCCGGGCCGATGTCGTTCATGGATATCTTCGACAAGATGTGCTTCACCGTGTCCTCGGCCGGCGGCCGCCGCGGCGCGCAGATGGGCACCTTCGACGTGTCGCACCCGGACGTGAAGGACTTCATCCGCGCCAAGCGCGAGGACGGGCGGCTGCGCCAGTTCAACCTGTCGCTGCTGATCACCGACGGCTTCATGCAGGCGGTGGAGACCGACGCCGACTGGCCCCTGGTGTTCCCGGTCAACCGCAAAGAAGAGGCCGACATCGACCTGGCCGACGCCGGCGCCGTGGTCTGGCGCGACTGGCCGACCCACACCAACTACATCGTCCGCGACGACGGCCTGGTCGCGTGCAAGGTGTACGGGCACATCCGCGCCCGCCACCTGTGGGACATGATCATGGTCTCCACCTACGACTACGCCGAGCCGGGCTTCATCCTGATCGACCGCGTCAACGAAATGAACAACAACTGGTGGTGCGAGAACATCCGCGCCACCAACCCCTGTGGCGAGCAGCCGCTGCCGCCGTACGGCGCCTGCCTGCTCGGCTCGATCAACCTCACCCACTTCGTGCGCGACCCGTTCACCGACCGCGCGCGTTTCGATTGGGAGGAATACAAGGAAGTGGTGCGGGTGTTCACCCGCATGCTCGACAACGTGGTCGAGGTCAACGGCCTGCCGCTGCAGCAGCAGCGCGAGGAGATCCTGCGCAAGCGCCGCCATGGCATGGGTTTCCTCGGCCTGGGCTCGACCATGACCATGCTGCGCATGAAGTACGGCAGCGCGCAGTCCTGCGAGTTCACCGAAGCCATCGCCCGCGAGATGGCCGTGGCCGGCTGGGAAACCGCGCTGAGCCTGGCCAAGGAAAAGGGCCCGGCGCCGATCATGCAGGAGACCTTCGAAGTCACCGCCGCGATGCTGCGCCAGCGCCCGGAAATGGCGAAGGACGGCTGGCGCGTGGGCCAGCGGATCGAAGGCAAGCTGCTGCACGCCAAGTACAGCCGCTACATGCAGCGCATCGCCGAGGTGGCGCCGGAACTGGTGGACGAGCTGGCCGAGGTCGGCGCGCGCTTCACCCACCACAGCTCCATCGCCCCCACCGGCACCATCTCGCTGAGCCTGGCCAACAACGCCTCCAACGGCATCGAGCCCAGCTTCGCCCACCACTACAGCCGCAACGTGATCCGCGAGGGCAAGAAGAGCAAGGAGAAGGTGGACGTGTTCTCCTTCGAACTGCTGGCCTACCGCCACCTGGTCAACCCCAAGGCGATGCCGTTCGCCGAGGCCGCCGACGCGCAGCTGCCGGACTACTTCATCGCCGCCGACGACATCCACCCCAAGGAACACGTGGACGTGCAGGCCGCCGCGCAGAAGTGGGTGGACAGCTCCATCTCCAAGACCGCCAACGTCCCCACCGACTACCCCTACGAGCAGTTCAAGGACATCTACCGCTACGCCCATCAGCAGGGGTTGAAGGGCTGCACCACCTTCCGCTTCAACCCGGCCGCCTTCCAGGGCGTGCTGGTCAAGGAAGCGGACCTGGAGAACACCACCTACCGCTTCGAACTGGAAGACGGCAGCGTGGTGGAAGTGAAGGGCAACGAGCAAATCGAATACGACGGCGAACTGCACACCGCCGCCAACCTGTTCGACGCGCTGAAGGAAGGGTATTACGGCAAGTTCTGAGGCCGCCCGTCGCTCCCCGCGTGCCGGCGCGGGGAGCGGTCGCGGTGGGCAGGCCCGGGGGGTGCGGCCCTCCGCGTTTCCCCAACGCTTGCCTACCGCCCGTCATGTGTCGCCGCCTCCGGTTCCACGCTTCGTTGCAATCGGTATAGCATCGCCCGCGTTACATAAACACTGACACCCTGAGGAGGGTTTTATGAGCAACGGTAATGGTGTGACGGCGACGCTGACGCAGGTCGTCGAGAACGTGAAAGAAACCGCCAGCAACGTGGGCGAGGCCGTCGCCGCCACCGCCAGCGAGGCCGTCGCCAGCGTCAAGCAGACCGCCGAGAACGTGCAAAAGCGCGTGCAGGACCAGGTCGCCAAGACCCGCAAGGCGGTCAAGAAGGCCGAAAAGGCCGTCGCCAAGCGCGCCGAGAAGGCCGGCAAGACGGTGAAGAAGACCGTCGCCAACGCGCGCAAGAAGCTGGAAGCGGCCAAGGCCAACGCCCAGGCCGAAGCCGCCGCGCTGAAGAAGGCCGGCAAGAAGACCGCCAAGAAGGCCACCGCGAAGAAGGCGCCGGCGAAGAAGGCCGCCGCCAAGAAGGCGGCGGTGAAGAAGGCTCCGGCCAAGAAGGCGGCGCCGAAGAAGGCCGCCAAGAAGGTCGCCGCGAAGAAGGCCGTTGCCAAGAAGTCGGTGGCCGCCAAGAAGACCGCTGTCAAGAAGATCGTCGGCGCGCGCAAGGCTGTCGCCAAGAAGGCGGTGAAGAAGGTCGCCAAGGCCGCCAAGAAGAGCACCGCCAAGGTCGCCAAGAAGACCGCCGCGGTGAAGAAGACCGCCGTGCGCAAGAGCGCCGGCAAGAAGGCCGCGGCCACCCGCGCCAGGAAGTAAGCCGTCCCGCTGCACCCTCTCTCCCGCCCGCGGGAGAGAGGCCGGGCGAGGGGCGCGCGCCCACCACGACACACATCAGGAACGCACCATGGCCGTCAAGATCGACAAGAAAATCAAGGGCTACGCCGTCGTCACCGCCGAGGACAAGGCGCGCGAGGCCGCACCGCCCGTGCCCGCCACGTCGATCGACCGTGCCACCGCCGAGGCCGAGGCCCCGGCCGACAACATCATCCACATGCACGAGCGCATCGAGCGCCCGGACGTGCTGATCGGCAGCACCTACAAGATCAAATCGCCGTTGGTGGAACACGCCATGTATGTGACCCTCAACGACATCGTGCTCAACGCCGGCACCGAGCACGAACTGCGCCGCCCGTTCGAGATCTTCGTCAACTCCAAGTCCATGGAACATTTCCAGTGGATCGTGGCGCTGACCCGCATCATGTCCGCCGTGTTCCGCAAGGGCGGCGACGTCACCTTCCTGGTCGACGAGATGAAGGCCGTATTCGACCCCAAGGGCGGCTACTTCAAGGCCGGCGGCGTGTACATGCCGTCGCTGGTGGCCGAGCTGGGCAGCATCGTCGAAGAACACATGAAGTCGATCGGCCTGCTGCACGACCCGGAGATGAGCGACCACCAGCGCG
Source organism: Xanthomonas sp. DAR 35659 (assembly GCF_041242975.1). Lineage (NCBI taxonomy): Bacteria > Pseudomonadati > Pseudomonadota > Gammaproteobacteria > Lysobacterales > Lysobacteraceae > Xanthomonas > Xanthomonas medicagonis. The sequence continues at coordinate 5,037,834 of NZ_CP162488.1, read as the reverse complement.
CGCTGATCGCCGAGAAGCGCAAGCAGTACGAAGAACGCTCAAAAAAAAACAGTGAAGTAAAGCCGGCTGTTCCTTCTCCTACGGGAGAAGGTGCCCGAAGGGCGGATGAGGGTACGGCTTCCGCCGACTCCACCGCCGACCACGAAGAAGACATCGCCGTCACCGGCGACGGCGCGAGCTTCCCGCCGTCGGCCACGATGTGCCACAAGTGCAACACCAAGGCCCTGGTGATCATGGACGGGTGTGCTACTTGTTTGAATTGTGGGTATTCGAAGTGTGGGTGATTGACTAAGTAAAGCAAGGATGTGGAGTGATTGTGCGGATAGACATAAGCTGCTAGTCGGACAGGCATAAGCTGCTAGTGGGATGTACTGATGCACTACGCTGGAGCGCTGGCCGTCAGAGATTCGTCTTCTGTAGTAGTTTTTCTTAAAATTAAAAGGGGACGCTTCATGAGATTTCCTTTCTGTTTCATGCTGACTCCGGCCCGGTAGTACGCTGGGCTGCGCGGTAGCTCGATACAGAAAATTCATCGGGGGGTAGGGAAGGGCTCCTTACGACCCGAAGCGGACATACAATGCGAGCTCGCGAAGACCCCCGCTGAACTGGCGCTGGTTGCTGCGCGAGCGTCATCTTAGTGCTGGCAGGGGGGCAGACGGGGCCTACATCTTGCTCCGCCGCGGCAGAGCACGTATTCATGTGGTCGGAAGCACTAACGAGCCGCACGGGGAGGCTCAATGAAGATCGTCCAGGTCAGTATCGCGAATTTCCGCGGGATCATGCAGGGCACTGCTCACTTCGATGGGCACAGCGTGCTCGTTGGCGATAACAACGCTGGCAAGTCGACGCTGCTTGAGGCGATTGACCTCGTGTTGGGTCCGGAGCGACTCTCACGCCGCCCGGTTGTGGACGAGCACGACTTCTATGCGGGCCAGTACATTGACGCCGAAGGTCGGCCGATCCTACTGGCAGTCGAGGTTATCGTCGCCGACCTCAACGAGGAGCAGCTCCGGCACTTCCGCGAGCACTTGGAATGGTGGAACACAAACTCGAAGACACTGCTAGCAGGCCCGCCGGTCGAGGGCACAGATGCCGCCGGTGTCGGACCCGCGCTTCGTGTCTTCTTCCGTGGCGCCTACGACGCAGAAGAAGACGACTTCCTGGGCAACACGTTCTTTGCGCTGCCCGCCCCTATCGGCGCCGGCGAATACCAGACGTTCCGTTCCTCAGACAAGCGCAAGTGCGGCTTCCTTTATTTGCGAACGGTTCGCACCGGCTCGCGCGCGCTCAGCCTAGAGCGCGGCTCGCTACTGGACGTGATACTTCGCCTTCAAGAATCGCGCCTCAAGATGTGGGAGGAACTGCTGGCTTCGCTGCGCGTCCTGCCGGTCGCCGACCAACCAGAGCTTGGTGTCACCACTCTGCTGTCCGCTGTACAGGCCTCGATCAAAAAATTCGTCCCATCGGACTGGGCCGAGGACCCGCATATGCGCGTCTCGGATTTAACCCGGGAGACCCTGCGCCGCACTCTGACCGTCTTTATGGGTACGGGCGCGAGGCGACCAGACGGCAGCAGCTACGCGGCGCCGTATCAACACCAGGGCACGGGCACCATCAATACACTTGTGCTAGCGCTGCTCTCCATCATTGCCGAGCTCAAGCAAAACGTCATCTTCGCTATGGAGGAGCCCGAGACGGCACTTCCTCCGCACACTCAGAAGCGCATCGTCAACAGCGTATGCGAGAAGTCGGCGCAGGCCCTATTCACTTCTCACTCTCCATACGTGCTCGAGGAGTTTGATCCAGCTCAGATCAAGGTTCTCAAGCGAGCAGATGGCGTGCTTACCTCGGTTTCCGCCAGCCTGCCGCCAACGATAAAGCCGAAGGCCTACAAGGCTGAGTTTCGAGCGCGCTTCTGCGAGGCGCTTCTGGCTAAGTATGTATTAATCGTCGAGGGGCGTACGGAATTCGATGCGCTGCCAGCGGCTGCGCGCAAGCTCAGCAAGGTCGATCCACAGAATTTCAAGTCGTTCGAGGCGCTCGGCGTAGCGGTCATCGATGCCAAGACGGATACCCAGGTGGCTCCGCTAGGCCACTTCTTCAGGACGCTTGGCAAGACCGTTTTCGCGGCCTTTGACAAGCAGGAAGAAACGCAACTCGCCCTCATCTGCGCCGCTGTCGACTATCCGTACGAATCGCCGATGAAAGGATTTGAGTCATTGGTGCTGCAGGGTAGCAACGAGAACGCGATCAGGCGCTACGCGCTGAGCGTTGTGGCTGACGGCGACTGGCCACAGCACCTAATGGCTGTCACGCCGAATGCCAACGCTGATCTGGCTACGCTCAGACACGCACTGTCGCAATACTTTTCCTGGGGAAAAGGGAGCGGCCAGGCAGCGGACCTGCTGGCGTCCTGCACAAGCTGGCAGGAGATGCCGGAATACATTGCCCGATGCCTGTACGCCATATTTCGAGTCATCGAGCCTCTGCCTCCACCCCTGCCACCCACGCCTCCAGTTGAACCCGTTGCGGCTTAAAGTCCATGGTCTGGAGTCCGCAGAAGTTTGCCTTCCTGGCCTGCCCCGGGCACGCTCTTGCCCTCGCAGGCCCGGGCGCCGGCAAGACACACGTGGCGCTCGTCAAAGCCCGGCAGAAGATCGTCAGTGGGGCGCTGAAGCCGGGCCAGAAGGTGCTATTCCTAAGCTTTGCTAGGGCGACAGTCGCGCGCATCGTCGAGAAGGCGGCGGAGCTCATTAGGCCAGAGGAGCTCAGATACCTCGAAATCAACACCTACCATGGGTTTGCGTGGAGCATCCTGCGCAGTCACGGCTATCTGCTAAACACCGCGAAGGCGATCACCCTCTTGCCGCCTCCGGAGGCGGCAGCCCACTTCGCGGACGTGGACGCCGGCTCCCGCGAGCAGGAGATGCTTCGCCTGTTTGAAGAGGAAGGACGGATGCACTTTGACCTGTTCGCCCGGCTGGCCGCACAGATCTTCCAGCGTAGTGATCGGTTGGCTAACATCTACTGCGACGCCTATCCTCTTGTCATCCTCGACGAGTTTCAGGACACCAACGCCGACGAGTGGGCGCTTATCAGTCAGCTGGGACGACACAGCTGTCTTATCGCGCTTGGCGACCCTGAGCAACGCATCTACGAATTCCGAGGTGCCGATCCCCGCCGCTTGGGTGAATTTGTCGAGACGTTCCAGCCTGGGAACTTTGATTTTTCGGGCGAAAACCATCGAAGCAATGGGACTGACATCACCACATTTGGAAACGATCTATTGGCCGGCCGTAACCGCGGCAAGAACTACACGCACGTGAATATTGTGCGTTACGGCTTTCGCAGAAATCAGAGCCCACACTTCCGAGCGAAGGCGGAGGTTTTGGCCGCTCTCCGGCGCCTGCGCAATGAGCCAAACACGTCGGTGGCCGTACTTGTGCCGTCGAAGGCGTTCATGCTGCAGTTCTCTCACTACCTGTCCTCGGACCTAGATGGCCTCCCTGCACTTCGGCACGATGTGTCGATGGACGCGGAGTCGCCTTCCTTGGCTGCAAATGTAATCGCCGTGTTGCTGGGAGGAGGCCCGCCCGCAGAGCTGGCGTCACGCTTGGTCACCTCGCTGCACACCCATATCCGTGGCCGTGGTGGCAACAAGGCTCCAGCTCAGGCTGAGATGAACCTCGCGGGCGCGATCGGCGCTTACATTTCGACAGGAAAAATCCGCGGAAAAAGCAGGGAGCTCATCATCAAAGAGTGCCAACGGATAGCTGCCGAGCGTGCAGATCTCAGACTCTCAGGAAATCCCGAAGAAGACTGGGCTGCCATGCGAGAGCTGATCGCCACGTCTACCGCACGCCAAGTAGCCCGTGTAGGCGAGGATGCGCGGTTCCTCCGCCTGCTGCACAGGGGCTCCGCGCTTCGCACGGCGCTCAGCGAGATGTGGAGGGCTCGGGGCGACTATGCAGGTGCCGAGGTGGCGCTTGGCGAAGCCCTGCTTCAGGAACATTTCGTCGCCACGCAGAAGGAGTGGCGTGGCCTGCATGTGATGACGATTCACAAAGCCAAGGGGAAGGAGTTTGATGAAGTCGTCATCTATGAGGGCACCTTTTCCGGGCGCATAGTGGCGGCGAACGCCGACGATAAGCGCATCGCGCAGTCACGGTTAGCGCTGCGCGTCGCGGTCACGCGGGCCATTCGTCGCACAACGATCGTGACACCTCAGCGTGATGGCTGCCTTTTCCTCTAGCCTCAGAGCAGCACGATCGAGGAAATAAACAACCGAACATTCCCGAACGAGCTCGGCCGTTCTGAGATGCTGATCCGCGGCAAACGGCTCACTTGGTGAATTTGCAGAGACATCAGTCAATTTTGGACTACGGATTGGACTCAGGCACTGCAACGTGGCGAATCCAATCAATCGGTTATGGATGGCTGCTTCTCGCCGAAAACGGATGTCGGTGCGATGTTGAGTGTCCACAGCCTGGCGCCGGTAGCCAGCTTGTCTTGCGACGCTGTCCAGTTGCCTAGTCGTTTTTACTAAGGACCTCAAACGAGGTGAAGCATTGCCTGTGGGCATCAATCGCCGATCACCGAGAAAGCGATAACGCCCCTCATATTTCTGATACGATTATTAAATATCCTGGGGCGTGATAGGCCCTCTTTGCGAAATCGAAACCACCCTGCAGGCAGATATTCCGCCTCGGCTCCCAGCCGACCGATCCCCCTTTGTCCCGCTCAGAGCTTGGATGCTATGTCTCTCTTTGATGATCTCCTCGGTCGAGGATATTTTCCGATTCAACTTCCGCCAGGTTTCACCACTTCGACCTTCAGTAGCGAGCGTGGCTCATATGAGAACGACTGGCCAGAGAAGCCACCTACAACGATGGCGGAGCGGTTCTCCGTGCCGCGGTCATCTTTTTATCGGCGCAATACCGCCATCCTTAATCCAATAGGTTTTTACCATCTTGCGCAAAAAGTCAGTCTCTATTGCGGCGAGATCAAAGAGCATTACGAGAAGAGCAACACATCGCGGAGCATCCCGAAATCTGGAGGAACGCTTCGTGCGATCAAACTCACCAAGTTCAGTGAGCTACAGGAGGACAAGGTCACTGAATCCTCGGGATTCAGATTTGCTCTCGTTACCGATATCTCCAGCTTCTTTCCATCGATCTATACGCATTCGATTCCATGGGCTCTTCACAGCAAAGTGGTTGCGAAGGCCAACCGAGAGAAGACCGCCGAATTCTTTGGTAACTGGATAGATGCGCGCAGCCAGAACGCGCAAGACGGCCAAACTATTGGTCTACCTATTGGTCCCGATACATCACATATCATTGCCGAGACGATAGGTGTCGCCATCGACATCGAAGTCGCAGCTTCTTTGGGCGCCAAACCTGCTGGATTTCGTTATGTTGACGATTTCTATCTCTTCTTCAATGAACGCGCAGATGCAGAGCGCGCGCTAGCCGCCGTTGTGAAGGCCGCTGGCATCTACGAGCTGCAGATAAACCCGGCCAAGACGCGGATTGTAGAAGTTCAGGATATCGTTGAAGATTCTTGGAAGTTCTCCGTTAAAAAGCTCCGTATTGGCCCAAAGCGGCGTGCGCAGCGTAATGACCTACATCACTACTTTGAGGCACTCTTTTCTCTGGAGAAACGCTTCAAAGATGAGAGCATCGTCAAGTATGGCCTTAAGCAACTTTCTTCAATGATCGTAAAGAAGCCCAACTGGGATGTTCTTGAGGCCTACCTGTATAAGTGCGGTTACGGGTTCCCGAACACAATTCAGATCGTGGCTCACTTTCTTTCCACGTACAAATTCCATGGTTACGAAATAGATCATCAGGCTGCCACAAGATTCTGTAATAACCTTTTAATTTCCTGCGCGGCGTCAAATCACCATGGCGAAGTTGCTTGGCTTCTATGGATAAGCAAGGAGCTCGAAGTGACGCTCGCCGATGCAGCTGTCTTGGAAGTCGCGAAGATGGGGAGTTCGGCATGTACGCTGATCCTACTTGACCTCCATCACAACGGGATCGCGCCGAGGCCGATTCCTGTTGAATACCTACAGCCCCACACGAATGCGCTCGCCCTCAAAGGACAGTATTGGCTCCTCGCCTATGAGGCAGGGCGCCGCAAGTGGCTCGGCAACACGAAGATCAGCTACATAAAGAGTGATCCATACTTTGGGCCGATGTTCCGCGCGGGTGTTGAATTTTATGACCCAGATCACCGGTTGCCGCCCATTTTTAAGCTGAAGGGCGATGCGGGCGAAGTCATCGAGTTTGACTCCGATGACGATATTGCCAGCGATTTCGACTTCGACGACATGGATGAAGAGTACTTCGATACCGACGATGAACACGACGAGGACGACGAGGAAGACGAGGATGACGAGGAAGACGAGGAAGACGAGGAAGACGAGGACGATTAGCCCTCCTCTCAGTCGGAGTTACAGCGTCGCCTAAGCGTTCTTAAGCGAGGTCGCGACGGCAGGCCTTATCTGTCATGTCCGCTCCTGGCCGGAAGCGGCCTCGGGTAGAGGTTTCGGAGGCCGCTGCTCGGCTACTCGTGCCTGCTAAGCCTCTGTCTGTTCTGCCATTTCAAACGTGTCCTCGATCAGGGCAGAAGGGATGCCGGGGTGCGCCTGAGGGCCGTTGAGCTCGCGTCGCAGCGGGCGTAGGGTTCGCCTAAGCACCCTTTACGGATAGACCCAATGCAAGGACGGCCGACCCCGCAGCAGATGCAGCGATACGGCGAGCAGGTGTCTCAGATGAAGCAGGCCATAGACATCCTGCATGACCACGTTGAGGCCACCTGTGGCCTCTTCATGGACAGTTTGCGGGGTTGGGAACAGCTCTCAAAGATGCTTGAGTTGCTCGTAGACAGCCAGGTCAAAAAGGGTATGACCCGTGAGCAGGCCCTAATGTCCCCGCTGATCCACGGGGTAGACCATCCGACCCCCGAGAACGTGCGGCATGTGTCCACTCTGGGCGCTCGCCTCGACGCCTGCGCGCCCGATGGTTTCAACGTCCGCGCTCTGTCATCACTGGGCATTGTGTCGATCTTTGCTCATTGGGAGGATAAAACCCGGGGAGAGATTGGAAAGGCATTGGGCATAGAGTTGAACGCTGTGCGCTCTCCCCTGTTTTCCGACATCCGTCGTATGCGGAACAGCCTTCTGCACGCGGGTGGCCGGGTGGATACCTCCAAGCCCTTCGAGGTCCTGCAGTGGTTCAAGAAAGGCGATGTAGTCGTGTTGAACCCTGACCGCTTCCACGAAATCATGGATCGCTTGAGGGCCTTTCCAGATGGCCTCCACACTCCCGGATTCGATCCCTTCCCGGGCCTCAAGCGGTGACACCCGGAGGTCTTACACTGCAGCGGGATGGTGGGATCAGAGTAAATTTTCGATTGGTGCACAACCTGCATTTCTGTATACAAAGCTCGTTGACGCCGACCATGTCAAAGAGCAAGATTGAATCGCTGCGTTAAATCACGCAGCCGGGCTTGGCAGCCCGATCACTCAGGCGCACCAGCGCCCATCTTCGATGTCCGGCGCTTTTTTGTTGCCCGGCATTCTCGTGGGCAATAGCTCGCATGCTTCATGGCGGGCGGTACGTGGAGGCCGCAAGGCCTGCCGGTCCCTGAGTCCGGTCTGCCAACCCGTGCCGTCGGGGTAACGGGGTCAGGTGCACTTTCAAGTCGATCAGGCTTGATGGTGCTACTGGGCTTCGATATCGGCAGCTTGCGCACGTCAAAGCGTCGTCGCCTGATGCGACGGCTCGCCTTCACTTCACCCAAGGCGCAAGGCGCTCGCCGGGAGCGAGCGGATCGCGGCGATAGTAGTACACGGTGGTGTCGTCGATCGTCAGCGATTCGGCGACGATCACCAGGTCTTCCCCTTCGTCCGCCGGGAGGAAAAACCCTCGCAGCGGTCGGTCCGCTTCGGAGGACAGCAGGCCGCCACCGATACCGTCGAGAGCGCAGGCGTGGAGGATGCCGCGCTCCGGATCGAGATCGAATGCCGTCCTGCCACGGACGAGGACGGGCCGATGAAAGCGCAGTTCCAGGGAGTGGTAGTACAGGGGGTCCCGACTCGCTGCCAGCGTCAGCGTGCTCTCCGCGAAGCCATACCACTGGATCTGCAGCACACCGTGTTGCCGGGCGAGCGCGTTGGTGCGGGCAAGAACGTCGTCGTGCGTCATGGGCTTGCTGGTCTCGGCCGATGAGGAGGGTAGGTGTGGCGACGAGGGAAACATACTCTCCCGACGCAGGCCAGGCCTAGACAACGCAGGCCGAGGCAGTCGCCGATCACCTTGAGTGCCACAGGCCAGGATCGCGCCAATGGGCAAGGGGCTGTGTTGAAGGCGTATAAAGCCGCGGCTGCTTCGATTGTGCGGCTTCAGCGGCGCTTGCGCTTTTGTACCACTCAGCGCAACCGCGCCATTCGGCCGCAGCGACCTCCTGGCCCGACAATGTGCGGCAGAATCCAGACGGAGCGCATCCAACGGTGCGATGATAGCGTCCGAGCCGGCGGGTCCTGCCCGGCCAAAGGAGATCGCCGCCATGGATGCCACTGCCGATGTTTACGCTGCCTGAGCATAAGACCGACATGGACGCGTCCGGTCGCATCACGACACTCGATGCGCTGGTGGCGCTGTACGGCCAGCCGGCCGAGCGCGCCGTGCGCAAGCAGCTCGATCACTTGAACGCCGACTACCAGGCCTTCGTGCGCGCGTCACCGTTCGTGGTGCTGGCCTCGGTGGGCGCCGAAGGCCTGGACTGCTCGCCGCGCGGCGATGCGCCCGGGTTCGTGCAGGTGCTGGATGCGCGCACGCTGGCGTTGCCGGACCGTCCGGGCAACAACCGCGTCGATACCCTGCGCAATCTGGTGCAGGATCCGCGCCTGTCGGTATTGTTCCTGGTGCCGGGCATCGGCGAAACCCTGCGCGTGAACGGTCGCGCGGAGATCCGTGTCGATCCGGACCTGCTGGCGCGGTTCGCGATCGGCGAGCGCTTGCCGCGCAGCGTGATCGTGGTGCACATCGAGGCGGCGTACTTCCACTGCGCCAAGGCGATGGTGCGTTCGCAGCTGTGGGATCCGGCCCGGCACCTGCCGCGGGATCGGCTGCCTAGTCCGGGCACCATGCACGCGCATCTGGCCGACGGTGCCTTCGACGCCGAAGCCTATGACCGGGAACTGCCGCAGCGCACTCGGGATTCGCTGTATTAGCGCACCGGCCATGTGGGTGGGGCGGTGTTACGGCCTGGTACGGATATCGCCGCTACGCAATCGCCTTCTGGCACTACGTTGTGACTACAGAGACGTTAGCGCTGCTGTGATGAACCATTTGCCTGATCGTGCGGAGCATCTAGTCCCCAACTGAGCCGTTTCCGCACCGGCTAGACTCCACTTACCTATCGAGGTACTTCATGCGTGTACTTAAAAGCTTCAAGATGATCAACCTGGTTTCGCTGACGGTCCTCGTGCTTTCGGCATCGCTACTTGCAGCGTTCCTTGCGCCGATACTCGCTCCGCCGGTGGACGATGGATACATCAGTGCTTGTGCTCCCAGTACGGGAATCAAGATACCTGCTTTCATCCACGTCATCAGTATGTCCGTCATCGTTTCGCTATTGCTTGCTTCCGTGGTCATCCGCGTAAAGGCGGCTACCATCGGCAACAAGTTCACGGTTTGGACATCCACGATATCCTCGGTGTTTATGCTAATCAACGCCCTGTTCTACATCGTATGCGTTTGGGCTCCGTTCGATTAAGAGTGCTTCTTGCGAAGGTCGAGCAAAGCTCTGCCATGACCCCGTCGCCACGCGCTGATCAAGCATCGGTGAGAGACGATCGGCGCGGACCATGCCAGCAGCCGAGAACGTCACGGTGGATCGCCTTCTGGCGGTACGTTTTTGTGCACACTTCGGAAGCGCTGGCGCTCGTGTGATGAGTGGCTCCATGAGCGTGCGCATCATCCAGCGCCCAGCTCGAACCGTTGCCGTGGTGGCTGCATTTCGCTTCCCTATCGAGCTATTTCATGAGCGAAGTTAAAAGCTACAGGATGATCAACCTGGTGTCGCTAACGGTTCTTGTGCTTTCGGCGCTGCTGTTTGCAGCATCCTGCATGTCTCTTTTTCCTACGCCGCATGTCGAAGAGCAGCTCACTTGCGCTTCTGATGTCGTCAACGAAACACCTCCTTTCTTATATGTCATCAGTCTGTCCGTCATTACCTCGCTATTGCTTGTTTCCCTGGCCGTTCGCGTAAAGGCCGCCACCCTCGGCAACACATTCACGGTGTGGACATCGACGATGTCCACAGTGTTGATGTTGATCAACACCGTGTTCTGCATCGTTGGAATTTGGATTCGATTCGCTTAGGAGCGCGCCTTGGACAGGCCGTGCAGCGATCCGCGCTGGGCCAGTCGCTACGAATCAGTCCAGGGTCGGTGTGGTCGATCGACGTCCCGCTTTTGGCGAGACGCATCATCCGGGGCGCGGACAGCGCGTCGCTGCTGTGCCGTAGTGCCTGGCTCAGCGCATCCATTGAGGTGAACCATGCCTGCAACCAGAAAAGCCACGGTGATCGGCATCGCTTCGCTGGCGATTCTAGTTCTATCGGCGTTGCTGCTGGCAGTGCTGGGCACGCCGATCTTCTTCCTTCTGCAGGGCCAGGCCCAGATCACTTGCGCCTCCAGCGCAAGCATCACGGTTCCGCCGCTGTACCGGGTGATCTACCTGTCGGTCATGGCCGTGCTGACGCTGGCCGGCTTCCTCGTTCGAAGAAAGGCGTCCACCATGGGAAGCAAGATGTCCGTTGTGGCATCGACGGTTTCGCTGGTGCTGATGCTCGTCAACATCCTGCTGTACGCGGCGATCGACCTGGGCGTGTTCAATCGCTGATGCCCGGTAATGCAACCGGGCCAGCGCCGCTTGGTTGGACGGCCACGCGCATCCCGTGTGCCGAGACGCCGCGCGGTAGGGCGGGATCGGTCTTCTCTCGCGCCGACCGGCATCTACGGTCGATCGGCGCTGCCCGCGCGCATGCCCGCGCCTGCCGTGCCGAAACATCCGCTTCGGTCACGTCAGGCGAAGGGCGTGTTCCCCGTTACTTCGCGGGCGTGATGTCCTTGGGGCCGACGGTGATGGTGGTGCCGGTCGCGTCCGGGATGTAACGCACCTTCGCCCAATACTGCTTGCCGCAGGCATCGACGCGCCATTGTTCGCTCCACGGCTGCTTCGCCGCGGGATGGCCGCCCGGCAATTGGGTTTCCAGCACGTCGATCTCGCAGTCCTTCGGCAGGGCCTGCTGCATGACCAGCGCGTTGCGTACGTAGGGGACGGTGTCCCGCTGCAGGACCGGATTGGACTCCGATTCGCCGGGGAACAGCGGCAGCACGGTGGGCTCGCCGTTGTTAAAGATGGTGATGGCGTTGTAGCGCCGCTTCTGGCCGCAGGCCGTGCCCGGGACGGTATCCACCCAGACGGCTTTGACGATCCGGCCCTGGTCGTCCAGCGTCGGCTCCAGGGCGACGTGCGCGGTGGCCTGGCTCCAATCGGCCTGGATGCGGGGGCACTTGGTGCGCAGCGAGGATTCGTACTGCTGCATCACCGATTCCACGGCGCCGTGGTAGGCCGGAAACTGGCGCATCGCATCGATCGCATTCGACGTCTGGGCCTGGGCGGCGCTGGCGCCCAGCGTCGTACCGAGCAGGAGCAGCGCAAGATGATGGGGGCGAGGAGTGAGCATGGGCATCTTCCTTGAGAAAGCGATGGATGTCCGCCATCGGTGCGGCGAACAGGGCGTACTGGGCTCGGAACAGACGAGGGGCGCCAGGAATGCAAGAACTTTCCAATGGCATGTCACCTGCGTTCGCTTCCTCGGCCCGGCTTCGGGGAGCTTGCTTGGCTGGCGAACCGCTTGCTCCCCGGGGCCAGCGTAGCGAGGTTGGGGCGGGCCTTCAATCGCGCTGCTGGTCGCCCTTTGCTCGCGGGTCCGTCGGCCCCCACCTTGCGAACGCAGAGTCGAGAGACTGCGCGGCAAGCGAGGGAGTCGGGGTGGCTTTGTAGCCAAGGCGCATCGACTACACCGCTTACGTGGGTTCCGAAGGCGCATCAGCCGCCGCGCGCACGTCTGGCGGCACGTTACTGCCCGCTGTGCATTGGTTCTGAGCGCGGGAGTTTGGGAGGTCAATACGCCGCGTTGTGACGAGCACGTGTCGTTGCGGCCGTTTCGTTGCGCCGCCTCAGCCAGGCATCCAGCGCATGACGCCCACCGCCGCGCGCGAGGATGTACAGCGCCAGCATGCCCATCAGTACCGGGAACTCGATGCCGCGGTCCAGCCAGGGCCAGGTCGGGCCCAGCGCAACGCTGATCGCGGTCATCTGCAGCACGATCAGCGAGGCGACCAGCCGGGTGCCCAGGCCCAGCGCCAGCATGAGCGCGCCGCCGTTCTCCAGCAGCATCACCAGGAAGGCCAGTTGCGGCGCGAAGGGAAGGCCGAGCACGTTCTGGATCAGGCCGATCGATCCCGCCATCGGGTCCTGCATCGAGCCATGTGGAATGCGCAGCGCTTTCGGCAGGCCGTGGGTGAACAGGACGATGGCGAAGACGATGCGCAGCAGGGCGTAGAGCGCGGGTTCGAAATGCGCGGCCCATGCGCTCGCTGTGGATCGGGGAGACGCGCTCGGGACGTTCATAAGAACTCCGCCGAGAACGGTCGCAGCAAATTGCCCGGTGCCACGCGACGCAGGCCATCGGCGCGGATGCGGTCGGCCGCCGCGGCGACCATCGCGCAGCCGTCGTCGGATGGATCGACGTGCACGCGGCCGTAGGGCGCCGCGACTACCTCCAACACCGCGCGCGCGACGCTGGCCGGATTGGTATCGATCAGTTCGTAGGCGACGAGGTTCTTCAGTGCGATGTCGGCCAAGCCGCGGGCGGCGCCCGCGTCGCACGCCCGCTGCCGCGCCGTGTCGTCCGGGACGCCGCTGGACGCGCCGGTCACCAGAATCACCTGGTTCATGGGAAGGACTCCTCTATGGGCGGAGCGAACGCCGCGGCTCAGGCGAAGCCGCCGTTCGCGCGCAGCACCTGGGCGTTGACCCAGCCGCCGTGGGGGCCGGCCAGGAATGCGACCACGCCGGCGATGTCCTCGGGCGTACCCAGCCGTTCCAGCGGCGCCAGTTTGGCGCTCTGCTCGATCTGCTCGGCGCTCTTGCCGTGCAGGAACAATTCGGTGCCGACCGGCCCGGGCGCGACGGCGTTGACGGTGATGCCCCTGCCGCGCAGTTCGTTGGCGAGCACGCGCACCAGCCCTTCGACGCCGGCCTTGGCCGCGATGTAGGGGCCATAGCCCGGGAAGGCCTTGGCGATGACGCTGGTGGACAGCGCGATGATGCGGCCGCCGGCGCCGAGCTGCGCGGCCGCCTGGCCCAGCACCAGGAAGGCGCCGCGCAGGTTGGTGGCGATCGCCTTGTCGAAGTCGGCCAGGCTGTCGGCGCCGATCCGCGCCATCGGCATGATGCCGGCACTGTTGACCACCACGTCGATGCGGCCGAAGGCGGCGCGCGCGGCGTCGAACAGCGCGGCGACGGCGTCGGGATCGGCGACGTCGCCCTGCACGGCGATGGCCTGGCCGCCGGCCGCGACGATGGCCGCCACTGTCTCCTGCGCCTTGGCGGCGTTGCCGGCGTAGTTGACGACGACGGCGAAGCCGTCGGCGGCCAGGCGCTGCGCGATGGCGCGGCCGATGCCGCGCGAGGCGCCGGTGACGAGGGCCGTCTTCACTGTGTGGGTGTCCATGGCTGGCTCCTGGGAAGCGGGCGGGTGCCCGTGGAGTCGCAGTGTCCGGGTTCGCGGCAATGGGATAAATCCTGCTAAATTGGTATCTAAATTCAATCAAGGACAACAATCGGCGCCATGGATCGCCTGGATTCGCTGCTGTTGTTCACCCGGATCGTGGAACTGGGCAGTTTCAGCCAGGCGGCGGCCGCGCTGGAGATTCCCCGCGCCACCGCCACCTACGCGATCAAGGCGCTGGAAGCCAGGCTCGCTACCCGCCTGCTCGACCGCACCACCCGCCACGTGCGTCCGACCCTGGATGGGCAAGCGTTCTACGAGCGCTGCGTGCACGTGCTCAGCGAACTGGACGACGCCGAATCCTCGCTGCGGCACATCGCCTCCAATCCGCGCGGGGTGCTGCGCGTGGACATGCACGGGGCGCATGCGACGCGGATCGTGTTGCCGAGGATCGACGCGTTCCGCGCGCGCTATCCGGGCATCGAGCTGGTCGTCAGCAGTGGCGACCGGCTGGTCGATCTGGTGCGCGAGGGCGTGGACTGCGTCATCCGCGCAGGCCCGCCGCGCGATTCCTCGCTGGTGGCGCGGCGGCTGGCGAACATGCCGCAGGTGGTGTGCGCCAGCCCGGACTATCTCGCCCGCTTCGGCACGCCGCGCCATCCGGACCAACTCGCCGCGCATCAGGTGGTGAAGTTCTTCTCCAGCACCGGCACCATCGACGACACCCTGGACCTGCGCATCGGCGGCCAGGTCCGCGCGATCGCGCTCGGCGGCTGGATGGCGGTCAACGACGCCGAGAACTACGTGATCTGCGCGTTGCGCGGCTGCGGCCTGATCCAGTTGCCGCGGTTCCATGTCGAAGCGGAGTTGCGCGACGGGCGTCTGATCGAAGTGCTGGGCGATTGGCCGAGTCCGGACTACCCTTTGTCGGCGATGTACCCGCAGCACCGGCAGTTGTCGCCGCGGGTGCGGGTCTTCATCGATTGGCTGAGCACACTGTACGACGAGGCGTTCGCGCGCCCAGGGGAAACAAGATGAAGCTGCGATGGGGCATCGCCGGCATGCTGCGCGCGGCGGCGCGGTGCGTGGTGGGCGTGGCCGTGACGATGGCGGCGATTGCGCCGGCGGCAGCGAAGGAAAAACGCTGGGATGCCAGGCGTGCCGAGGCCATCGCCAGGCAGCTTGCGCCGGTACGCGAGGCGGTGGTCGAAGACTATCTGCGCGGCGACCCGGATCGGGCCTGGTCGCGCTTGCGCGGTGCGGTGGACGAAACGGATTGGCTGGCCGTGCTGGCGTTGGGGGACCACGCCTGGGCGTTCGATCCGGCGCAGTCCCTGCAATGGCATCGCCGCGCCGCCGCGATGAGCGGCGACGATCCCCATGCGCTGGTGGAACTGGCCCTGGAATACACGCGGCACGAGCAGTGCGCCGAAGCGGTCGCGGCCTGGCAGAAGATCGACAAGGCCGGCTTGCTGCACAGCCACCTGCCCATGGTGGCGGGCTACTGCTATCTGCAACTCGGCCAGGACCGGGCCGCATTCGCGATGATCGATCGATCCCAGTCGCGCCACGGCGGTCTGGAGCAGCTGTTGCAGGAGCTCTGGGGCAAGCCGATCGCGCTGGCGGTCCACGCCGAGCGCATGCAGGCCTTCAACCAGAGCGGCGACGTGCAGGCGTTGGAGGCGGCGCTGGCCAATGCCATCCGCTTCGACATGGGCGCCGATCGCGGCCAGGCCTTGCTGGCCATCGCCGATGCCGCCACACGTGCCCCGCACAGCGATCTGGCCGGCCCGCTGGCGTGCCTGC
Organism: Xanthomonas sp. DAR 35659; assembly: GCF_041242975.1. NCBI lineage: Bacteria > Pseudomonadati > Pseudomonadota > Gammaproteobacteria > Lysobacterales > Lysobacteraceae > Xanthomonas > Xanthomonas medicagonis. Next base: position 5,022,213 of record NZ_CP162488.1, on the reverse strand, counting down.
GCCCGGTATTCGCGAGCGAGGCCGGCAAGGCGGCTGGCGCGGACGCCGGGACGCAGCCCGCCGGCGAGCGAGCCACCACGGATCGGCTGCGCGCGTTGTGGAAGGCGCAAACGGCCGAGTGCAAGCTGTCCGTCGATGCCGATCCGCTTCCCGAAAGCGCGGTGCTGTTCGAGTTCCTGCTGGTCAACGCGCTCAACCTGGAGATCGCGACGTACCAGGACGTGCTGGCCAGGCAGGGGAAGGCGTTGGACCAGCGCGCCCGCTCCACGCGTGGCGACCCCAAGGCGCTGCACGTGCTGGCCGCGCTGCAGGACAATCTCAACGATCCCGCGCTGAAGGACACCGATATGCTGGGCTGGGAGCGCTACGGCGCGGCGGAGTACGCCGCCAGCCGCGTCCGCGGCGAGATCGTCCAGGGCGCGTTGTCCGAGCAGGGCAAGGCGCTGCTGCAGCGTGCGTATGCGCAGTTTCCCCATGATGCGGGGGTGTTGCAGCTGTGGCTGGAGTACGGTGCGCCGGAGCGGGACGCCGCGCGCCAGGGCTGGCGCGAACTGGCCTTGCTGCAGTTCCACACGCCGTCGCTGAAGCGGGAGAACATGCACTTCACCATGGTCGCCATGACGCTGTACCGGGCGCTGCAACGGTATCGGGAACTGTCCGAATAGGCGGGTCGGCTGCCGCCGCTCGCGGCGCGCCGGGCAGCGGCTGGGGCAGCGATGGCGTTAGCCGGCCGGCGAGGTGGACGTGACCGGACCGCGATCCGCAGCGCAGGCCCGCGTCGACGTCCCGATGAATCACCGGCCCGCGTGTAGCGCTGGCTGGCAGCACCCTGGTCCGCGATAACGGCATGCCTTGCCGCCGCAGGAGGTGTGTGTGCGCGATTGAACGTTGGCAAGTGTCCGCTTTGGGGATGCCATTCGTCGCCATGGCCGCGCAGGTCCATCATGGGACGCCACTGCCGCGGCGCGTGCCTGCGGGCTTCCCGCGCAAGCGCGGCGCATGTTGTACTGCGCCGGCCATCCGGATCACGTGGAACCAGGGCACCCTACGGACATCATGCAAGGACGCGACATGGCATCTTCCAGGTGGGGCGAGTTGCTGTTCGTGGTCGCGGTCGCGTTCGGCCTGCTGATCTGGTCCAGCACGTCGGCGCTGCTGTCGGGCGATGTCGCGGGGTCCTTTTCCGAGGACGGCCTGTGGTCCATGGTGGTCTACGAGCTGCTGGTCATGGCGCTGCTGCTGCCCGTGCTGTGGTACCGGGGGTGGCGGCCGCGGGCGCTGGGGCTGCAGTGGCAACGCGCGGATCCGTGGCCAGGGATCGGCTTGATGCTCGCCTGCGTGCTGGCGTGCTATCCGCTCAAGTGGCTGGACGGGTTCATGGCCGAGGGGATGAACCCGTCGATGGACGCGATGGTGAGCGGCCAGTTGTCGCTGGCTGCGATCGTGGCGATCTCGCTCGTCAATCCGGTGTTCGAGGAAGTGTTCGTCTGCGCCTACGTGATCCGCGCGGTGGAGCGGACCCACAGTCGGGCGGTCGCGGTGAACGTCAGCGTCGCGATCCGCGCCTCCTACCATCTGTACCAGGGACCGGTCGGCGCCCTGTCGCTGGTCGTGGTCGGGTTGATCCTCGGCTGGTGGTTCGCGCGCACCGGCCGGCTGTGGCCGGCGATCATTGCCCATGGGCTGATGGATCTGGTCGCGCTGCTCGCCTATGCCTGAGCGGCGCTGCCGCGCGCCCTCACCGGATCTTGTAGCATCCGCTGCAACGCTCGGCATCCGGACGACGATGAAGATTGCTCTTGTCGCATTGACACTCGCGCTTGCGGTCGTGGTGCCGGCGTGTACCGAAACGCCGCGCGACGCCGCAGTCCGCCCGACCGCGGCGAACGCCGCGGTCGCTCCCATGCTCGAGGCGATCTACGGATCCGGCCAGCCGCACGGCTTTGAGCGCATCGACGTCGGCGCGATCGTGGCCCGGTACATCCCGCTGGGGACGCCGAAGGCCGAGATCCTGGCGATGTTCGCGCACTCTCCAAGTTCGCGCGTTGTCGCCAGCGGCGCCGACACGCTGGTGGTCCGAGACGATCGCGGCCGGGCGATGCTGGATCCGGATCCGCGCTCGGTGGTGATGACCTTCCATCTCGGCACGGACGGCAAGGTGGCGGGCATCGAGGCGGTGCACCTCAAGCACCAATAGCGCGGTAGCGCGTGTCCACGGCCATGCGCGCGAGTGGCTGGAGCTACGGGCGCGCGCACCAGCCTAGTAGCGATAGCTCAGCGTGACACTGGTGGTGCGCGGGATGTCCGGCCAGACTTCGAAGGCGCTGAAGGCGTGGGTGTAGCCGCGCCGGTCGGCCACGTTGTCCACGCGCATGCCCAGCGTGAGGCGCTGGCCGAGTTCGTAGTCCAGCGACAGGTCGGTGCGCCAGTACGCCGGCAGGGAGAAACTGTCCTCGACGTCGCCGCTGCGGGTGCCGGTGTAGGTGGCCGATGCGCCGACGCGCAGGCCGCTCAGCGCGCCGTCGTTGAAGCGGTAGTCGGTCTGCAGCACGAAACTGTGCCGCGGCACGTTGCGGATGGGCGCGCCGACCAGGGCGGCGTTGCTGTCCTCGATGGTCCTGGCGTGCGTGTAGGCGTAGCCGGTCTGCAGCTGCCAGCCGTGCAGGCCCAGCCGTGCCGAGAGATCCACGCCCTCCGAGCGCTGCTTGCCGATGGCGGCCAGCGCGCCGGGATTGTCGCGGTCGGCGACCGCCACGTCCTGGCGTTCGAGCCGGAACAATGCGCCGGTCGCGACCAGCCGTCCGTTCCAGAACGAGGACTTCGCGCCCACTTCGTACTGCACGCCGGTTTCCGGCTGCAGCGGCGTGCCGCGCGCGGTCAGTCCGGACACCGGCAGGAACGAGGTGGTGCGATTGGCGAACAGGGCGAGATCCTCGCTTGGCGTGTAGAGCAGCCCCAACTGGGTGGTCCACGCCTCCTGCGTCTGCGCGAAGCGGCCGTTGCCGGCGCGGCCCGACCACGAGGCGGTGTCCTGCCGGTACGAGGACCAGCGCGCGCCGACCACGGCCCGCAGCGTCTCGGTGAGGCCGATGCGGTCCTGCGCGAACAGGCCAAGGGTGCGTATCGCCTCGTGCCCGGTGCTGCTGCGCGACGGCAGCGGGATCACGTCGGGGCGGCGGTCGAACACATAGACCGGCGCGTACAGGTCCAGGCTGCTGGCCAGGCCGGTGGCGCTGGCGCTGTGGCGGTTGAAGCGGGTGTAGTCGGCGCCGGCGACGATGTCGTGGCTGAGCGCGCCGGTGCTGGCCTGCCAGGCGAGGTCGTTGTGCGCCGACCAGGCCTCGCCGCGCGCGTGTCCGTCGAGCACCGCGCGGGTCAGGGTGCGTTGCGGCTCGTCCCAGCCGAGCACGCCGAACACGGTTTCCTCGTCGACCTCTTCGCGTGTCCAGGAGGCCGCCGCGCGATAGCGGACGTTGTCGCTGAAGGCATGCTCCAGGCGCGCGCTGACATCGGTGTTGCTGCGGATGGAGGGATCGAAGGTGGGATCGACCAAGCTCAGCGAACGCGGCAGCCGGCCGTTCGGGTTGGCCAGCACGGTGCCTTCGGCCGGCACGCCGTTGTAGAAACCTTGCAGCCGATTGCGGGTGTGGAACGCCTCCAGCGTCAGCGTGGTGCGCTCGCCCAGGTCGATGGCCAGCGACGGCGCGATGAACTGGTGTCGCCGGTTCCAGAAGTCCACGAACGACTTGCTGTCGTCGACCGCGCCGGTCAGGCGGAAGCGCACCGCGCCGTCGGCGGACAGCGGGCCGGTGAGATCGACGGTGCCGCGCCAGTCGTCGAAGCGCGCGTACTTGAGCGTGCCTTCGAAGCCCCAGACGCGTTCGGGCTGCTTGGTGACGATGTTGACCACCGCGCCCGGCTGCAACTGCCCGTACAGCACCGAGGCCGGGCCCTTGAGCACTTCGATGCGCTCGATGGCGACCGCATCGCGCGCCTGGCGCAGCGCGTTGGCGGTCATGCCGTTGACGGTCTGGTTCGCGGCGAAGCCGCGGATCAGGTAGGTGTCGCCGAATGCGTCGAGCGTGGAGCCATCGCGCGAGGCGCCCGGGACGAAGCGCAGCGCATCGCCCACGGTCTCGCTGCCGGTGGCGTCGATCATCGCGCGGTCGATCACGTCCACGGTCTGCGGAATCTGCAGGGTGGTCGCGTCGGTGACGCGCCCGTAGACCGAGATCTGGTCCAGGGTGACCGCATCGGTCCCGGCCTCCTGCGCGGCGGCGACGTGGCCTGCCGACCCCACTGCGAGTGCGATGGCCAAGGGCAGGCGGCGGAGGCGGGGAGGCTGGGGCATGACGGATCCGGAATGAGAACTAATCTCATATGTTAACTGAATGGGGAGGGGTTGCGTGGCGTTCGCGACGCTGATGCCGGCGGCGCTGGCTGTTCCCCGCCGTGGTCGCGCTGGCCGCCGCGGTAGCCACCCTGGCTGCCGCGGCGCGCGGCGTCCCGACCTCGGCCAGGTGGGCGATGCCGCGCGACACCAGGAGTCGCGCGCCGCTCACTGGCCCGCGCCGCGCCGGATGGAGGACAATCCCGCCTCCCCCACGATTCTGGAATCGCGATGGCAGCACGATGGACATGGACGGCGCTGTTGTGCGCCATGGCGTTCGGCGCCGCGGCGGCCGAGTCGGCGTCTGGCGAGTACGCCACCAAGGGCGGCTGGGGCAGCCTGGAGATCAGCGGGCAGGGCAGCGCGCGCCGGTTCTCGATCGAGTCGGTGGGGGCCAATGGCCACACCTGCACGCTGTCCGGCGCGCTGCGCGGCGAGATCGGCGAGACCCACGACGCCGGCGACACGCCGTGTCGGGTGTCGTTCAAGCCCACGCCCGGCGGCTTCGACGTGAAGGCGCTGACCCAGGAGAGCTGCCGCGATTACTGCGGCATGCGCGCCAGCTTCGAAGACGAGTACCTGGCCTTGCCGGCGGGCTGCACCGCGCCGGCGGAGCAGAAGCGGCGCACGGCGTACCTGGCCGACTATCGCGGCAAGCGCTATGCGCAGGCGCTGGCGGGCATGGACGCGTTCGACAAGGAATGCGGCACCTTCTTCAACTGGCTGGAGCGCGACCGCTTCATCAACGACCGCGCCATCACCCTGCTGCGGTTGGGGCGTCCGAAGGAATGCCTGGCTGCGCTGGACAGCACCATGGCGGGCCGCAGCCGCGACGAGGCGTCGTTCCAGAAGCAACTGGACGACAGCGGCAGCATGCTGCCGCCGACCGACTGGGACAGCTATCTGCCGATCGCCAAGTCCACCTGGTTCAACCGCAAGCTGTGCGAGGCGGCAAAGCCGTAGCGGTCCGCCGCCAAGCGACGCGGATCCGCCCAACACCGGATCCGCCCCCTGTAGGAGCGGCTTCAGCCGCGACAGAAACCCCGCCACGCGAATCCAGGCCGCAACTCGCTCCTGTAGGAGCGGCTTTAGCCGCGACAGAACCTCACTAACGCGAATCGAGGCTGCAGCTCGCATGACCCCAACAGTCCGCCACAGCGACGGTCACCGCTCACTGCTTCGGTAGCGGCCCCAGCGCATCACCGGCGTCCTGCACGCCCAGCCGTCAGCGCATCGCAATCGCCACGCCAGGAACCTCACCTCGTCCGCATCGCGCCCCACGCGCGCGCGAACACCAGCGAAGCAGCAACGACGCCTCCCATTGCGCATCGACCACCGCCGCTGGTATCGGCGCGACACACAGACGCACGCAATCGCAGCGTCCACCCGCCCCTCAGCACGTCCGGATCGCGACCACCGCACCGCCCTGCAACTCGATCGCGAAGCGGCCGGGCGCCAGCGTCGCGGGCGGCGTGCGTCGTTCGGCCAGTGCGGTGAGCAGCGGCACCGGGTCGCCCTCGAAGGCGACGCGGCGGGCGTTGCCGTGCAGCGCGGAGCCGATCACCGCGCATTCGAACGCCGCCACCTGCGCCAGGTGCGGGATCGCCGGTGCCGCGCGCTGCACGTGATCGAGGAAGGCCAGCGCCTCGCTGCTGGCGAACTGGCGCGGCGGTTGCCGCACCGCATAGTCCGCGAACAGCGCCTGGAAGGCGGCCTCCCCGCCGTGCGCCAGCAGCATGCGCGTGGTCAGCCGCGCGGCGCTGGCGATCTGCCCGGCGCGGGCGTGGCCGGCCAGTTCGCGCAGCAGCGCGACACCGGGGTCGCCCAGCAATACGGCGACCGGATCCGCATCCGGCGCATCGCCACGCACCAGTGCGCCCAGCGTGCGCTCCCAGGCGGCCGGCGACGGCAGGCCATGGGCGTCGTCGCGGTGGCGGTCCGGCGCCGAGGGCGGCGCGCGCGTGCCCGGCCGGCGCAGCGCCCACAGCACATGCAGCCTGTCGATCTGCCGTCGTACATCGGCGATGCCGACCTGCGGCAACGCGGTCGGCAACATCTCGAACACGATCGCGCGCAGGTTCGGCAGTGCCGGCACCACCTCCGCCGCCAGCTCCATCAGGGCCGCGTCCACCAGGCCGCAATGCGCGTCCAGCCAATAGCCGCGATGCGCGCAACCGCCAGCCAGGTGCAGTTCGCATACGCGCTCCAGCGGCAGCGCGGCGAGCGCCGCGCGCACCGGTTGGCGTCCGTTCTTCTCGTTGGTCCACAGGTTGTGCAGGTCGAGCAGGATGCCGCAGTCGGCCAGTGTCGCGACCTCGGCCAGGAAGGCGCCGTCGCTGAGTTCGCCAGCCACGGGGCGCAGATAGTTGACGTTGTTCTCCACCGCGAACGGCACCCGCAACCCGCGCGCCATCGTGCGGATGTTGGCCGCCGCCTGGCGTGCGCTCTCGACGGTTTGCAGCGGCGGCAGCAGGAAGCCGGAATCGACCGGGCCGCCGTCCACCGGCACCGCGTTGAAGCTCAGGTGTTCGCTGGCCCACGGCGCCTGCAGGCGCTGCACCACCTCGCGCATCAGCTGCAGGCCGTGCGGCGTCGGCCCGATGCCGCCGCCGACCGGCGCGGTCACGCCGTGCACGATTTTGTGGTGCGGCAACTCGGCGAGCTGCCGCACCATGCCACTGTCGATGCGCATCGGCGCCTGCGCGTCGCCGCTCTCGAACCAGAAGAATTCCGGTTCGATCTCGACCACGCCGATCGCGCCGTCGTCCTCGGCCAGAACCGGCATCAACGCCGGCCACAGCACCAGGCCGACGCCGAGGTCGGGCAGCGCGTGCAGCGCCGACGCCATCGCTCAGCCGCCAAGCCGCGGGATGAACCCTTCGATCTCCAGCGCCGGATTGACCCGGAAGTCGCGTTCGAGCACGAAGCGCAGGTCGAAGCCGGAATGGCAGCCGGCGCAGCCGAGCCGGCCGAGGATTTCGCGGGTGACCTTGTTCATCTTGTCGAGATCGTTGCCGACGTCGACCGGTATCGCGACGGTGACCGCGTGCGGGGAGCGGAGCGACGAGCTGGTCCTGGTTCTCTTCATGTGCGTTCTCCATGAACGATTGGGATGGGCCTGCGCGCACGCCATCCAGGTGGGGAGGCGCGCATGGCAGGCGGGCGGCGGCGGGTCTTGCCGTGCGGGTCGGATGACGCCGCGCCGGTCGCTGTCGCCTGCCGATGACAACGCCACGACCGCCGCGCAGCGGACACGGGCGCTGTAGACAGATGGGGGCGGGCGTCTGTCCGGAGGCCGCACGGCACGACCGGCAGGCGACACGGGCGGTGCCGAGGCCGGCTTGTCGCGCGCCGTCATGCGCGGTCGGCCGGCGCCTGCCGACCTCTATACTCTGGCGCGCGAGGATTCTCTCGGATGCCACTGGAGCAAGGATGTTCAAGCGATTGCGACGCCGTTCCGCCGACACGCGGCCGCCCGAGCCGGCCACGACCGAGGCCGCGGCGCCAGCCGATGGTGCCTCGGCGGCCGGCGCCCCGCCCATCGACGGCAGCGGCCTGCGCGCCTTGCTGGCGCAGGTGCTGGAAGAGGCGGGCCGGACACCGGTGCTGCACGCGGATCACCTGCTCCTCGATGGCGAGCTGCGGGTGTTCGTCGAACTGATGGAGGTGGCGGAGTTGCCGCCTGACGGAGTTCGCACCGCCACCGCCATCCAGGTCCGTCACAGCGCGCTGTTTCCCGATGGTCTTACCGAGTTCCAGCACGCGGCGGGGAACGATGTCGAGCAGAGCCTGGCGTCGGGCTTCGCGACCTGGGCGCGCACCGACCTGCTCGCGCTTTCCGAGGCGGTGTCGGTGGCGCGGAAGGACCGTCGCTGCATGACCATGCGCTTGGAGTTGCCGCCGCCGGCCGCGCATCTGCGCGAGGTCGTGCTCGGGCCGGTCGCACGCCTGGGGGGTGCTGTGCCGGCCGCGTCCTGCGCCGTCGGCGATGACGAAGACGAAGACGAAGACGACTTCGAAGACGACGACGAAGATTTCGACGGCGAGGGCAACGTCGACGATGACGTCGATGACGATGAAGACGAAGACGAAGACGAAGACGACGAAGACGACGACGAGCAGGCGCACGCGTTCTGCCCGTGCTGCCTGTTCACCCAGAGCCTGGAGGCGTTCCTGCCGCTGCTGGAAGGCGACACGCGCATGCTCGGCATCCGTCTGTTCGCCACGCGCGACGCCGCGGGCGAGATCGCGGCCGATTGCCGGATCAATGGCGTCGATTTCCCCGAGGGCGCCGCATGCCTGCGTCGCTATGCCGCCACCTGGCCGGCGTATGCCGGGCTCGAGTTCCGCAAGCAGTACGTGGTGGTGTTTCCGCCCGAACCGCTGGCTGCGCCGCCTGCGCACGACCTGGCGTCCGAGGGGCATGCATGACGGCGGCACCGGCGAGGACGCTGTGCGCCCTGCTGTTGAGCCTGCTGCCGTTCGCCGCCGCGGCGTGCAGTTGCGTGATGTACGACAGTCCGGAAGACGCGGAGCAGCGTGCGCCGATCGCGGTCGAGGCGGAGATGCTGTCGCTGCGGTACGAGGAATCGGTCGACGCCGTGCTGCCGCTGGCGCCTGTGGTCGAGGTGGTGCGCTGGAAGGTAACGCGGTCCATGCGCGGACCGTTGGCGCTCGCGCAGACGTTCGAAACCCGGACCACGGTGTCTCCCGCCATGTGCGGGCAGCGCGTGGTCCAGCCGCTGAGCGCCAGCAACCGCAACGGCCGTTTGCGCAGGCATTGGCGGTTGTTCTTCAATGGCGCCGCGGATTTCATCGCCACCTGTTCGCGCAGCCAGCCGATCGATCCCTAGGCGTGGCGTGGCGCCGCGTCGGCGCAGTGGTCCGGCCTAGGGCGCGCCGTCGGGCGCTGCCAGCGCCGAGGCCACGATCGCGTGCACCTGCTGCGCCAGCGCCTTGCGGTCGCTGCCGGCGGCGATCGCGATCGGCGTATGGAAGGTGACCCGCACCACCGCGCCGGACAGGCGCAGGAACTGCGCGACATGCGCGCCGGCCTGCATCGTGCCGTAGAACGCGTAGGCGTCGCGGTCGCCACCGTGCGCCAGGCGGCGGCCATCGACGGACAACACGTCCAGGGTGAACGGCTGCAGCGTCCATGGCCGCGCGGCGGCGTCGCCACCCAGGAACAGCGAGAACAGGCTCGACTTGAACGGGGCGACGCGCTCGCCGGAGGACGTGGTGCCTTCGGCGAACAGCACCACGTCGTGCTCGGGCCGGATCTGCGCGGCGACTGCGGCGGCGACCTGGGCCGCGTCGAGCCGGCGGCGGCTGATGAACACGGTCTGCGCCAGCGCACCGATATGGCGCATGCCGGGCCAGCGTTCCATGTCGTTCTTGGCGATGAAGCGCGCGTGCAGCAGGCTGCCCAGCACCACGATATCGAAATGCGAGATGTGGTTGCCGACGAACAGCGTGCCGCCGCCGCGGCGCGGCGTGCCCACCGTCTCCACACGGATGCCCAGCAGTGTGCGCAGGCAGGCGAACCACAGCCGAGGCAGCACGAAGGCGCCACGTCCGCGGATGACGCGCATCAGCAGCCACTGCAGCGGTATCAGCAGCACGCTGACCAGCACGAACGCGGCGAGCCGGACGGCGCTGCGCAGGTTGGCGAAGAGGGAATGCGACGCGGGCCGAGGGGGAACAGGGGGCATGGCGTGGAGTGACGGGGCGGCGCTGAATGCCGCGCAGTTTACCTGCGATGCCGACCGCTGTCGGCCGCGCAGCGTGGCGGCATGCTCAAGCGCGATGCAGCGAACTGTCGGTGGCTCAAAAGCCCCTCTCCCGCCGGGAGAGGGGTTGGGGTGAGGGTGCGGCGCGAAGCGACTCGCGAAGTTGGACGCACGAAGCTCCGCCCGTACCCGCATCCGCCCCTGCGGGGCACCTTCTCCCGAGGGGAGAAGGGAACGGCCGTGAGCCCCTCTCCCGCCGGGAGAGGGGTTGGGGTGAGGGTCCGGCGCGAAGCGACTCGCGGAGTTGGGTGCACGAGGCTACGCCCGTACCCTCATCCGCCCCTGCGGGGCACCTTCTCCCGCAGGGAGAAGGGAACAGCCGTGAGCCCCTCTCCCCTCGGGAGAGGGGTTGGGGTGAGGGTACGGCGCGAAGCGACTCGCGGAGTTTGAATGCACGAGGCTGCGCACGCACCCTCATCCGCCCCTTTTGGAGCACCTTCTCCCGCAGGGAGGAAGGAACTTCCCGCCCGGTGGCGAGACCGCGGCGAATGCGCCGTCATCCATACGGTACGCCACACCTATCGCTTCACCTCCAGCACCGGCACGAAGCCGCCGTAGATCATGCGCTTGCCGTCGAACGGCATCGGGTTGTTGGCCGGGTCCATGCGCGGGTCGTCCATGATCCGCTGCATGCCGGCGTCGCGGGTGGCCTTGTCCGGCCATTCGATCCACGAGAACACCACGGTCTCGTCGTCCTTGGCGTCCACCGCGCGGAAGAAATCGGTGTGCTGGCCGCGCGCCACGTCCTCGCCCCAGCATTCGAGCACGCGCAGCGCGCCGTATTCGATGAACACCGCGTCGATGCGCGCGTGTTCGAGGAACGCCTGCTTGTTGGCGGTGGGCACGGCCAGTACGAAACCATCGACATACGACATGGAAACCTCCTCGATCGGCGCGCCGGATGGGCGCCTTCGCGTTTACGACGTGCCAGGGCGTGGCATATCGACAAACAACGACATTGCCCCGGTCGCTCCGTCATCTTGGGCGCCCGCCCCCGCGCCTGCCGTCGCCATTCCCGATTCCCGATTCCCCACTCCCGGGATTCGGCACCGCGGGTCCCGGATCGCCCGCCTCACTTGCTGGCGGCGAGCGAGGCCTGCAGCGCGCTCGCCAGCGCCGCATCGCCGCTGACCAGTTCGCTCCAGCGCAAGGCGAGGCCCTTGCGGCGGCCCTTCTCGGTGAGTTTCAGGCCCTCCGGGTCGATGGTCAGCGTGTACAGGGTGCCGTCGATATCCAGTTCCCGGCGCAACGGCTTGTCCAGTGGGGTCATGCGGCGCTCCGGGCTTTCACGATGCGCCGAGCCTAGCCCGGGCAAGGTGATGACCGGCTCTGCAACGGCGCAAGCGATGAACACGCTCAGGATCGCGACCTACAACGTCAACGGCATCCGCAGCCGTCTGCCGCAGTTGCTGGAGTGGTTGCGGCGCGAGGCGCCGGACATCGTCGGGCTGCAGGAACTCAAGAGCGTGGACGCCGGTTTTCCGATCGGCGAACTGCATGCCGCCGGCTACGGCGCGCTGTGGCTGGGGCAGTCGTCGTGGAACGGCGTGGCGATCCTGGCCAAGGGCTGCGATCCGGTGGAAAGCCGGCGCGGCCTGCCGGGCGACCCACGCGACACGCAAAGCCGCTACCTGGAAGCGATGGCGCACGGCGTGCTGGTCGGCTGCCTGTACCTGCCCAACGGCAATCCGCGCCCGGGGCCGAAGTTCGACTACAAGCTGGACTGGTTCGCGCGCTTGCAGCGGCATGCGCGGCAACTGGTGGCGTTGCCGCATCCGGTCGCGCTGATCGGCGATTTCAACGTCGTGCCCACGGATACGGACATCTACGATCCGGCCTCGTGGCGCCGCGATGCGCTGCTGCAGCCGGAGAGCCGCCAGGCGTATGCGGACCTGCTGGCGCAGGGCTGGACCGACAGCCTGCGCCAGGTGCACGGCGACCGCCGGATCTACACGTTCTGGGATTACTTCCGGCAACACTGGCAGCGCGATGCGGGCCTGCGCATCGACCACCTGCTGTTGAATCCGCCGTTGGCCGCGCGCCTGCGCGATGCCGGCGTGGATCGCTGGGTGCGCGATCTGCCGCATGCCAGCGACCACGCGCCGACCTGGATCGCGCTGAAGGCGCCGGCCCCACGCGCGGGTGCCGCGGTGCCCACGCGGAAGGTCGATCGCCCGGCGAAAGGCGACAGGACCGCCACCGGGCGATCCGGCGCGGCGCCGGCCAGGCCGAAACGCCCCGTGCGTGCGTCGTCCGCTTCCGCCAAGGCGGTCGAGGTGTCGGACGCGACGGTACCGTCCGCGCTGTCGAAAGCGCGCAGGGCGGTCAGGATGCCTTTGAACAAGCAGCGGTCCAAGCCGGCGCCGACGGCCGGGACGAAGGCGAGCAAGGCAGTCGAGCCGAGCAGCAAGGCCAAGACCGTCAAAGCCGTGAAGAGCACCAAGGCATCCAAGGCAAGCGGCGCGACCAAATCGACCAGAGCTTCCAAGACAACCAAGACAGGCAAAGCAACCAAGGCAACCAAAGCAACGCCGCCGGCGAAAACCCCCGGAGCGACCGCGCCGGCCAGGCCGGCGAAACAGAGCCGGTCCACCAGGCGTGCGAAGCCGGCTCCGTCCTCCTGAGCGCATTGCATGCGCGTGCGCAACTGGCCTGCGCACTGCGGCTGCCACGCGGCGCTGCCTATACTCGTGCATCGCCGCCGCGGACCACGCGGCGCACGCGTCAGGATGTTCCGGATGTCCTCTCGCCGTTTGCCGGAGTCGCCGCCATGCACCTGCTTGTGGTCGCGTTGTTGATCGGGGTCGTCGCCGGCATGCGCGCGATGACGGCCCCGGCGGTGGTCAGTTGGGCCGCCAGCCTCGGCGTGCTGCCGCTGATGGGCACGCCGCTGGCCTTTCTCGGGTGGCGCGCCACGCCCTGGCTGATCTCATTGCTGGCCATCGGCGAACTGATCGCCGACCAGTTGCCGCGCACGCCCAGCCGTACGGTGCCGCTGCAGTTCGCCACGCGCATCGCGGTGGGCGGGCTATGCGGCGCGGCCGTGGGCATGGCCGGCGGGCTGTGGGTGACGGCGCTGGTCGCCGGTGCGCTGGGCGCGGTGCTCGGCACCTTCGGCGGCGCCGCGGCGCGCGCGGCGATGGCGCGCCGTTTCGGTCGCGACCAACCGGCGGCCCTGCTCGAGGACGCCGCGGCGATCGCGCTGGGCGTGCTGGCGATGGCGCTGCTGCGATGAGCCGCGCCTTCGATGCGATCGTGGTCGGCGCCGGCCAGGCCGGGCCCGCGCTGGCTGCGCGCCTGGTCGCGGCCGGCATGCAGGTGGCGCTGGTCGAGCGGCACCTGGTTGGCGGCACCTGCGTCAACACCGGCTGCATGCCGACCAAGACCCTGGTCGCCAGCGCGCGCGTGGCGCATCTGGCGCGCCGCGCCGCCGACTACGGTGTGCAGGTGCAGGGCGAGGTCGGCATCGACATCGCGCGGGTGATGGCGCGCGCGCATGCGGTCACCCACGACGCGCGCGACAACCTGGAACAATGGCTGGGCGGTATGCCCGGGCTCACCCTGTTGCGCGGGCATGCCCGCTTCGAGGCGCCGCAACGGCTGCGCGTGGGCGAGGTCTGCATCACCGCGCCGAAGATCTTCCTCAACGTCGGTGGCCGCGCGCACGTGCCGGCGCTGCCGGGCGTGGAACGCATCGCCTATCTCACCAATACCTCGATCCTGCGGTTGCGCGAGGTGCCGTCGCACCTGGCGGTGGTCGGCGGCAGCTACATCGGCCTGGAATTCGCGCAGATCTTCCGTCGGTTGGGCGCGCAGGTCACCGTGGTCGAGCAGCAAGCGCGGTTGATCGCGCGCGAGGACGAGGACGTTTCCGACTGTATCCGCAGCGTACTGGAAGGCGAGGGCGTGACCGTGCGCACCGGCGCGCACTGCATCGCCTTCGCGCCGCATGCGCAGGGCGTGGCGGTACGGGTCGATTGCCAGGACGGCGCGCCGGAAGTGGTCGCCAGCCATGTGCTGCTGGCGATGGGGCGTCAGCCCAATACCGACGAGCTGGGCCTGGAACACGCCGGCATCGCCACCGACGCGCGCGGCTACATCGTGGTCGACGACTCCCTGGCGACCAGCGCCGCCGGCGTGTGGGCGCTGGGCGACTGCAACGGCCGCGGCGCGTTCACCCACACCGCCTACAACGACTACGAGATCGTCGCCGCCAACCTGCTCGACGGCGGCCAGCGCCGGGTGTCGCAGCGCGTGCCCGGCTATGCGTTGTACACCGATCCGCCACTGGGCCGGGTCGGCCTGACCGAGGCGCAGGCGCGCGCCAGCGGCCGCCCGCTGCTGCTGGCCAAGCGGCCGATGACCCAGGTCGGGCGCGCCCGCGAGAACGGCGAGACCGCCGGCTTCATGAAACTGATCGCCGATGCGCAGACCCACCGCATCCTCGGCGCGGCGATCCTCGGCATCAACGGCGACGAGGCCATCCACGGCGTGCTCGACCTGATCAACGCCGAACAGCCGTTCGAAACCTTGCAATGGGCGGTGCCGATCCACCCGACCGTGTCGGAGCTGTGGCCGAGCGTGGTCGGTGCGTTGCAGACGCAGGCCACAGGCGGCTAGCGCCAGCGCCCGTGGTCACGACCTGTAGGAGCGGCTTCAGCTGCGACCGGGCGTCATCGGGAAAGCGTCGCGGCTGAAGCCGCTCCTACAGGGGAGACCGGCAGCGTGCGTGCCTAGCGCAGCATCTCGGTGAACGCGCGGTCGGCTTCGATCACGGCCGGCAGGGCGTCGAACAGCGCGTCCAGGTCCACGTCGTCCAGCAGCGGGCCGCTGACCGCCTGCCGCGCTTCCGGCGTGGCGCCGCCGTGGCGCTCCAATGCATCGGCGACCAGCGCCGCCTGCGCCACCACGCGCGGCATCGGCTCGCCTTCCGGCGCCTGCAGCGGCCGCGCCTGGTAGGCGATCGCCGTCTGGATCACCTGCGGCAGGTGCCAGCGCCGCGCCAGTTCGGCGCCCACTTCCGGGTAGCCGAAGCCCAGTTGCACGGTCTCCTCGGCGGCGCGGCCGCTGGAGGACGCGTCCGGATGCAGTTGCGCCGCGTAATCCGGCGCGCCGGTCTGGATCAGCAGTTCGCCGATGTTGTGCATCATGCCGCAGGTGAACGCGGTTTCCGCGTCCAGGCCCTTCTGCTTGGCCAGCAGCCGGCAGACGCCGGCGACCTCGAAGCTGTGCAGCCAAAACGCGCGCAGGTCGAAATGCGCGGGGGCGTGGAACGCGTCCGTCATCGACGAGGCCAGCACCAGGGTGCGCAGGGTGTTGAAACCCAGGCGCAGGGCCGCGTCCTCGACGCTGGTGGAATCGCGCGCGCCGCGGAAGCGCGCCGAGTTGGCCAGGCGCAGTACCTTGGCCGCGATCACCGGATCGCGCTCGATGCTGCGCGCCACGCTGTCCAGGCTGGTGGTGGGATTGTCGAATTGCAGGATCAGGTCCTGCGCCACCTTGGGGATGGTCGGCAGGGTGTGCAACTGGTCGAACAGCACCTCTAGTTTCATGGAGACCTCAAGACAGAACGGGGAAGGCCCGCCGCCGGCGGGCGGCGCCCGCCGGAGGGCGGCGCAGCCCGCGCATCGTAGACCGAATCGTGGCGGGCGGCGTGCACATCTCGCCTACGCTGCATCCTGCCGGTGCCATCTGGACAGCGCGTCTCCCTGGTGGACAACCATCGCCAGCGCGCCGGCGTTCGCTGTCCGCCGCGGCACGCGGCGACCGGCGCCGATACCGACGGCGACATTCGCATGAGTACGGCGCGTGGCGCCTTCCCGCGGCTGCGCGCCCGCTGGCAGGCGGACGTGGTCGGCGATACCGCTGTGCCCGCCCGGGGTATGGCGCGATGTCGCAGGTGGTGGGCTTGAGCACGAAGAGCGCAGCGGCAAAGGCGGCGATGTGCCGCCGCCGCCGGCCGCCGGATCGGTGCTGACGCGGAGGATCAGGCGCACGCGGCGACAAGCAGGACCCCACATCCGAGCGGGCAATGTCCAGGATCCGCAAGCATGGCCTTTCCTGCGGCAGTGAGGCTATCTTCAAGCGCTCAGGCGATGCATTGCCTTTCGATCGACACGCTTCCTCGAGCGAACGGCAGGCATCGGCATCGTGCCGGAAACTTCATCGCAGGCGTTATGAACAACTACTTCCAGAGCCCCTTCAAGGGCAAGCCGCTGGCCGAGCAGGTCGAGAACCCCAACATCCAGGTGGGGCGCTACAGCTACTACTCGGGTTACTACCATGGCCACGCGTTCGACGAGTGCGCGCGCTATCTCCTGCCGGACCGCGACGACGTCGATCGCTTGATCATCGGCAGCTTCTGTTCCATCGGCAGCGGAGCGGTGTTCATGATGGCGGGCAACCAGGGCCATCGTTACGACTGGATCAGCTCCTTCCCGTTCTTCTACCTGGACGACGAGCCGGCGTTCGCGCAATCGCGCGATGCCTTTCGGCGCGCGGGCGACACGGTCGTCGGCAGCGACGTGTGGATCGGTTCCGAGGCCATGATCATGCCGGGTGTCAGCATCGGTCACGGTGCGGTCATCGCCAGCCGCGCCCTGGTGAGCAAGGACGTCGAGCCCTACACCATCGTCGGCGGAAACCCTGCCAAGCCGATCAGGAAGCGCTTTTGCGAAGCAGACATCGCGATGCTGCTGGACATGGCATGGTGGGACTGGCCGCTGGATCGCCTCGAGCAGGCCATGCCGCTGCTGTGTTCGTCGGATATCGCCGGCTTGTATCGATACTCGCAAGAACGCGATCGATGAGCGCGCCATCCTCGATCCGCTACGCGTCCACGCGGTAAGTCAGGGCATCACTGGACTGCGTCCGCCCAGGTCATGCCGCCGGCTGAAAGCGGGGCGGCGCGGCTGGGTGTTGAGCTTGGTCGGCGCTGTCGCCACCGCCACGTCATCGTTATCTTCATGCCGCCGCCGCCGCCACCGCCACGTCATCGTTATCTTCATGCCGCCGCCGCCGCCGCCGCCACCGCCACCGCCACCGCCACTGCTACCGCTACTGCTACTGCTACTGCCACTGCCACTGCCACTGCCACAAAGCCGCAACCGCCGCCGCCGCCGCCGCCGCAGCAGCCGCAGCCGCAGCCGCAGCCGCAGCCGCAGCCGCAGCCGCAGCCGCCGCAGTGGTCCGCACGCCCCGGCCTCGGCTGCACCGCAATCGACAACGCTGCGGCCGCCGTCGCCGTGCTTCTGCGCGTCTTCGCATCACCGCGCGGACGATGTCACCGCACTGTCACCGAACTGACCCAAACTCGCCGTACCGGGCGCCGGCCCCGTCGGGCCGCGCGGCTTTTTCTCATCCGCGCAGGCGGCAGGATCGAACGATGAAATACGTAGTGCTGGCGCTGGCATGCGCCCTGGCGGCTCCGGCAGCGCTGGCGCAGTCGGGATATGTGGAGATCGAGCGCCGGCTCAGCGCCGAGCAACTGCGCGAGGTCGGCTTGACCCCGGCGCAACTGGCCACGCTCAACCGCCTGCTGCGCGACGCCGACGCGCGCGACGCGGCCCAGGCGCCGCCACGTCCCAAGGCTGCGCCCGCGCCTGCGTCGACGGCGGTGTCGGCCAGCGACGCCCAGGCCGAGCAGGGCATGCTGATCGGCTTGGACGACGGCCCGATCAGTGCCCGCGTCCAGGGCGAGGTCGCCGGCTGGGCGCCGGGCACCGTGTTCGTGCTGGACAACGGCCAGCAATGGAAGGTGCTCAAGGGCAGCATGACCCTGCGCACCGCACTGGCGTCGCCGGCGACCAAGGTCGTGCCCGGCATCGCCGGACGCTGGTTCCTGCAGGTGGACGAAGACCTGCCGAAGGCGCGGGTGTACCGGATCCGCTGAGCGGCTCGCATCCGGCGTCGCTGCTGTAGGCAGCGTCGGACGCCAACGGTGCTGTGGCGGCAGCGACCGCCATCCGGCCTCACGGCGCGCTGTCGCTTCCCTGTAGATACCGTCTTCCCCCCTAACAGGCAAGGGCCTTTTGAGGGTCGAAGGGCGTGCGCGATTTGAGCACGCCGTAGGCGATATGCAGCAGCTTGCGCATGGCGGCGCAGATGATCTGCTTGTTGGCCTTGCCGCGTTCGCGCAGGCGTTGTTTCAGCGCACGCACGACCGGGTTGTGGGTCATGGCGACCAAGGCCGGCAGGAACAGGCCGGCGCGCAGGCGTGGGGAGCCGGTACGGGAGATGCAGACCTGCCCCTTGCGCTTGCCGGACTCCTGCAGCCGTGGATTCAACCCGGCGAAGGCGGTCACCGCCGAGGCCTGGGAGAAGCGCTCCACGTCGCCGAGCTCGGCCAGCAACAGCGCCGCGCTCCTCTCGGCGATGCCGTCGATGCTGACCAGCAGCTCGCGCTGCCCGCGCAGGGTAGGATCCTTGTCGATCTGGTCGTCGATGGCCCGTTCGATCTGGGCGATGTTCGCTTGCAACTGGCCGATGATCTCCAGCAGCGAGTCGCGCACCACCGGCGCGGCGACGTCCAGGCGGTTGCGCTCCATCTGCAGCATCTGCAGCAGGTCCTCGCGCCGACGCACCAGCGCCTTGAGGTGCTTGAGCGCCGGCGGATCGGACTGCCACGGCCGCAATTGCGACGCATGGCGCAGGCCGTAGCTGGCGATCAGCTTGGCATCGCTCCGGTCGGTCTTGACCCGGGTCAGCTGGCTGCGCGCATACAGCGCCGTCTGCGCCGGGTTGAGGACGCATACGCGGTAGCCCAAGGCGTGCACGAACTCAGCCAGGGCCTCGTGGTAGGTGCCGGTGGCTTCCATCACGATCCAGCTGTCCGCCTGCGCATGGCTCTGCAGCCACGTCCGTAGGGCCTGGAACCCCTTCGGATCGTTGGAAAGCTTGGCCTTGGTGCGGTACTTGCCGTTGGCCAGGTCGATGGCCAGGTCGAAACGGTGTTTGGCGACGTCGATACCGACGACTGGGGACATGGGGAATTCCTCCATCGTAGGGTGAACACGATCACCGCTGCGCCCGGTCCTGCCTTGTGGATGCGAGTTCACGCCTGCGGCGGACTCTGGATACCGTACGGACACCGATGGGCCAGCATATGCAATGCGGGAGCCAATCTACAATGCAAGCTCGTGGCTTTAGGAGCGACTGGGCTTCCCGCACTGCTCCGATGATCAGTCGGAAGACATAAGGCCACGTGGGCCTCATGTCCAGATACAAGGAGCGGCTTCAGCCGCGACGAGCGAAGCGCCGAACCCGACGGCGTTGAACGGTGTCCAGGCAGCGACACAGCGGCATGCCGTCAGCGACGGCGGTACCGAGTACCGATCTCAACCGCGATGCCGCGTGCGGCGAGCGCATCGGCATCGGTCCTGTCGGGGCTGAAGCCCCTCCTACAGAAGGCAAACCCAGGCGTGCCGCGCCTCAACCCGCCGCGCGCACGCGCAAGGTCAGGCCCTTGAGGAAATTGCGCAGCAACTGATCGCCGCACGGGCGGAAGTTCTTGTGCTCCGGCTGCCGGAACAGCGCCGACAGTTCCGGCTTGGAGACCGGGAAGCCGGCGTCGGCGAAGATCTGGTGCATGTCCACGTCCTTGAGCTGGAACGCCACGCGCAGCTTCTTGAGCACCACGTTGTTGGTCACGCGCGTCTCCACCGGGCGCGCCGGCAGGCTGTCGTCGCGGCCGCGGAAGTGGAACACCAGCCCGTCGAGGACGTGCGCCAGCACCTGGTCGCTGCATTCGACGAAGCCATCCTCGTCCTCCTTCTTCAGATAGGCCGGCACCTGCGATTTGTCGAGCGGGAAGGCGGGATCGGCGAGCTGCGCCAGATCGACGATCATTTGGTCGCTGAGGTCGAGCATGTAGCGAATGGAGCGCAATACGTCGTTGTTGATCATGGCCGGTCCGGTGCTGCCGGGTGGCGTCCGGCGGGGTGCGTAGTCTAGGGCGTGTTCCCACTCCCCGGGTATGCCGCGTTGCCAGGCCCAACCCGAAGGGCCGCGGTTGCGCGCGGCATGCTCGGGCAGTGGGGACACGCCCTAGGCCGTGTCGTCCGTGGCCGGGTAGGTGCGCCACCGCGCCGGCGTTTGCATCCGTGCGCGCATGCGCCATCATCGGCGCATGGACAACACGATTCCCAAGATGGGCGCGGTGCCCGCGCTCAATCCGCGCCAGGAGCAATTGGTGGCGCTGGTGCGGCAGCAGGGCTACGCCGAGGTGGATGGGCTGGCGACGCGCTTCGACGTGACCCCGCAGACCATCCGCCGCGACCTGACGCTGTTGTGCGAGGCCGGCGTGCTGCGCCGCTACCACGGCGGGGTCAGCCTGCCGTCGAGCGTGGAGAACCTGGCCTACACCGCGCGCAAGACGCTGCAGGCGCAGGAGAAGCGGCGCATCGCCACGCTGCTGGCGCAGCACATTCCCGACGACGCCTCGTTGTTCATCAACATCGGCACCACCAACGAGGACGTGGCGCGCGCGCTGATGGGCCACAGCGGCCTGCGCGTGATCACCAACAACCTCAACGTGGCGGTGATGATGAGCGCCAATCCCAGCTTCGAGGTGATGGTGGCCGGCGGGCGCGTGCGTGGCCGCGACCAGGGCGTGACCGGCGAGGCGACCATCGAGTTGATCCGCCAGTTCAAGGTGGATTTCGGCGTGATCGGCATTTCCGGCATCGACCCGGACGGCACCCTGCTGGACTTCGATTTCCACGAGGTGCGGGTGGCGCAGGCGATCATCGAGCATTCGCGGCAGGTGTTCCTGGCCGCCGACCACAGCAAGCTCGGCCGCAACGCGATGGTGCGGCTGGGGTCGATCGCGCGGGTCCAGGCCTGGTTCACCGATCGCGCGCCGCCGCCGGAACTGGCCGCGGTGCTGGCCGAGGCCGGCACGCGCGTGTTCGTCGCCGAGGGCGAGGATCCGGCCGATGCGACGGCTGCCGGTGAGGCCGAGCCGGACCCGGACTGAGCGATGGCTCGTGGCCAGGGCGTTGACGGCCTGGACCTGGCGCCGGCGTCGTCCTGGGCGCGTTTCGCCTGGATGTGCGGTTGTGTTCGTATTATTTCGTTATTGTGGCGTTAAATCGTGTTGCCGGTGGGCTGGGCATATCGCTGCCTGACCACAGGACTAACGCCTAATTCACCATTTCGCGACAAAGCTAGCTCGTCGGACACATTTCGCTGCACTGCAGCGTGATATGTTCGGAAATGTTCGTTTACGATCTTTTCGTCCCCGGCGGTCGCTGATCCGTCTCGGGACACGAGCTTCCGGAGTCAGGCAATGAGCGAGATCTACGATGTGCTGGTGGTCGGTGGCGGCATCAACGGTGTGGGCATCGCCCGCGACGCGGTCGGCCGTGGCCTGTCGGTGTGCCTGTGCGAGCGCGACGACCTGGCCTCGCACACCTCCAGCGCCAGCACCAAGCTGATCCACGGCGGGCTGCGCTACCTGGAGCAGTACGAGTTCGCCCTGGTCGGCAAGGCGCTGGCCGAGCGAGAGGTGCTGCTGCGCCTGGCCCCGCACATCATCTGGCCGCTGCGTTTCCTGCTGCCGCACCAGCCGCATCTGCGCCCGGCGTGGATGATCCGCACCGGCCTGTTCCTGTACGACCATCTCGGCCGCGGCCGCCGCACCCTGCCTGGCTCCAAGCGCATGGCGCTGCGCGCGGACCCGGTCGGCGCGCCGCTGCGCGAGGAATTCCGCACCGGCTTCGTCTACTCCGACGCCTGGGTGCAGGATGCGCGGCTGGTGGCGCTCAATGCGATGGATGCGGCGCAGCGCGGCGCCCGCATCCTGACCCGCACCGCCTGCGTCGGCGCGCGCCGCGTCGACGGCGTCTGGCAGGTGCAGTTGCAGCATGCCGACGGCCGCCGCCAGGACGTGCGCGCGCGCGCGTTGGTCAACGCGGCCGGGCCGTGGGCGGTGCAGTTCCTGGACGAGGTGGCCAAGGTCGGGCACGACCACGCGCTGCGTCTGGTCAAGGGTAGCCATATCGTGGTGCCGCGCCTGTTCGAGCACGACCACGCCTACATCTTCCAGCAGCCGGACCGGCGCATCGTGTTCGCCATCCCCTACGAACACGATTTCACCCTGATCGGTACCACCGACGTGGACTACCGCGCCGATCCGTCCACGCCGAAGATCGACGCCGACGAAACCCGCTACCTGTGCGAGGCCGCCAACCGCTACTTCCTCAAGCAGATCGCGCCCAGCGACGTGGTGTGGAGCTACAGCGGCGTGCGCCCGTTGCTGGAGGACGAAGAGGACAACGCCGCCGAGGTCACCCGCGACTACCTGCTGGAACTGGACGCGGCCGGCGGCGCGGCGCTGCTCAACGTGTTCGGCGGCAAGCTCACCACGTACCGCAAACTGGCCGAGGAAGCGGTGGATCGGCTGGTGGCGCACAGCGGGCGCAAGGCGCCGGCGTGGACCGCGCGCGGCGCGCCGCTGCCCGGTGGCGAGCGCCGCGACATCCGCGCGCTGGCGCAGGAGTTGCGCGCGACGCGGCCATGGCTGGGCGAGGCGACCGCCGCGCGGCTGGCGCGCAACTACGGCACCCGCGCCGAGGTACTGCTGGGCAACGCCGCCTCGCTGCAGGACCTGGGCACGCATTTCGGCGCCGACCTGTACCAGGCCGAGGTGGACTACCTGCGCGCCCACGAATGGGTGACCCAGGCCGACGACCTGCTGTGGCGGCGCAGCAAGCTCGGCCTGCGCATCGACGCGACCGGGCGCCAGCGCCTGGCCGACTATCTGCAACAGGCGCCGGCCGCGGTGGCCGCCGCGCCTGCATGAGGCAAGCACCGCGGCCGGCGTTCCCGTCGTGGGCGCCGGCCGGGTGCGCAATCGCCGTGCGCGTCGGCCCCCGCCGCCGCGCGCGAACCTGGGAACGACCGTGGAGGGTGGCAGGCATGTACACGACAACGAGCGACAGCAGCGAGAGCGGCGGCACGACGCGGACAGCGGCGCGGGAGTGGCGCGCATGAACCGGCAATTGCTTGGCGAATTGATTTCCGAAGCGGTGGCGATGCTGATCATCATCGCCTTCGGCTGTTCGGTGGCGTGCATGTACGTGCTGTACGACCCCAGCCCGTACCAGAACGCCTACTGGGGCGTGTGCATCGCCTGGGGCCTGGCGGTGACGATCGCGATCTACGTCACCGGTTCGGTGTCAGGCACCCACGCCAATCCGGCGGTGACCCTGGCGCTGGCCGTGTTCCGCGGCTTCGCCTGGAACAAGGTGCTGCCGTACTGGGCGGCGCAGGTGGTCGGCGCCTTCCTCGGCGCGGGCATCGTCTACCTGCTGTTCGCGCCGGTGATCGACCACTACAACCAGGCCCACCAGCTGACCCGCGAGGCGGGCGGCGCAGCCGGCGTGTTCTTCACCGCGCCGGGCCTGGCGATCACCCCGATGCACGCGTTGCGCGACCAGGTGATTCTGACCGCGTTCCTGATCTTCGGCATCTTTGCCATCACCGAGCGCTACAACGAGGCCGCGCCCACCGCCAATTCCGGCGCGCTGATCATCGGCCTGCTGGTGGCGACCATCGGCGCCTCGATGGGCTACCTGGAAGCGTGGGCGATCAATCCCGCGCGCGATTTCGGGCCGCGCCTGTTCGCCTACTTCGCCGGCTGGGGTTCCTCGGCGCTGCCGTCGGCCAACAGCTACTGGTGGATTCCGATCGTCGGTCCGCTGATCGGCGGCGTGATCGGCGGCGGCGCCTATCAGCTGCTGATCTATCCGTTCCTGCCGGCGCGGGTGAAGGCGCTGGAGGAAGAGGCGGCGTCGCGCCGGACCTGAGTCCGCGCACGCCCGGCGCCGGCACCGCCGGCGCGTTCCCCCCATTCCGGGCGCCGCCACGGCGCGCGCCCTCACGACCCGCAGGAGTCACCGATGGAAAAGAAATTCATCCTGGCCATCGACCAGGGCACCACCAGCTCGCGCGCGATCCTGTTCGACCGCAAGGGCCACATCGCCGGCATGGCGCAGCGCGAGTTCTCGCAGATCTTCCCGCAGCCGGGCTGGGTCGAGCACAACCCGCGCGAGATCATGACCAGCGTCTACACCACGATCACCGAGCTGTTGAACAACCAGCAGGTGGACGCCAGCGCGATCGCCGGCATCGGCATCACCAACCAGCGCGAGACCGCGGTGGTCTGGGACCGCGCCACCGGCCAGCCGATCTACAACGCCATCGTCTGGCAGTCGCGGCAGACCAAGGACATCTGCGAACAGCTCAAGGCGGACGGTCACGAGGACATGGTGCGGGCCAAGACCGGCTTGCTGATCGATGCGTACTTCTCCGGCACCAAGGTCAAGTGGATCCTCGACCACGTCGAAGGCGCGCGCGAACGCGCGCAGCGCGGCGAACTGGCCTTCGGCACCATCGACAGTTGGCTGATCTGGAACCTCACCGGCGGCAAGGTCCACGTCACCGACTACACCAACGCCTCGCGCACCCTGCTGTACGACATCCACGAACTGCGCTGGGACGAGGAACTGCTGCGGATGCTGGACATCCCCGCCTCGATGCTGCCGGAGGTGCGCTCGTCCAGCGAGATCTACGGCAACACCCAGGGCCAGTACTTCTACGGGCACGCGGTGCCGATCGCCGGCATCGCCGGCGACCAGCAGGCGGCGCTGTTCGGCCAGGCCTGCTTCGAGCCGGGCATGGCCAAGAACACCTATGGCACCGGCTGCTTCATGCTGATGAACACCGGCGACAAGGCGGTGGCGTCGAAGAACGGCCTGCTCACCACCATCGCCTGGGGCGTGGACGGCAAGGTCGAGTACGCGCTGGAAGGCGCCATCTTCGTCGCCGGCTCGGTGGTGCAGTGGCTGCGCGACGGCCTGCGCATGCTCGGCAAGGCCAGCGATTCGCAGTCCTATGCCGAGCGCGCCGGCGACAACGACGGCGTGTATTTCGTGCCGGCCTTCGTCGGCCTGGGCGCCCCGTATTGGCGCAGCGACATCCGCGGCGCGGTGTTCGGCCTGACCCGCGGCACCACCAAGGAACATTTCATCCGCGCCGCGGTGGAGTCGATGGCCTACCAGACCCGCGACGTGCTGACCGCGATGCAAGTCGATTCGGGCATCGAGCTGAAGGAACTGCGTGCCGACGGCGGCGCGATCAGCAACGACTTCATGGCCCAGTTCCAGAGCGACATCCTCGACGTGCCGGTGCTGCGCCCGGAGGTGGCCGAAACCACCGCGCTGGGCGCGGCCTACCTGGCGGGCCTGGCGACCGGCTTCTGGAAGGACCGCGCGGAGATCGCGCAGCAGTGGGCGGTGGATCGCCGCTTCGAGCCGAGCATGCCGGCCGAGCGCCGCGAGGAACTGTATGCCGGCTGGAAGCAGGCAGTGGACGCGACGATGGGCTTCCGCATTCGCTGAGCCACGATGCGCCTGTGCGCCCTGTAGGAGCGGCTTCAGCCGCGACCGGGCCTTACCGATAACGCCCGGTCGCGGCTGAAGCCGCTCCTACAGGTTTTCGCTTCTTTCTGGTGCTACACGTACTGCGTCGGCCCGCGCGGTCCCGGTACCGGCGCATCGCCATCGCCCACCGGATCGCGGATCGGCGGAATGGTCGGATCGATGGGCTGGTCCGGCACCGGATCCACCGGACGGTCGGGCGTGGGGTCCACGCCGGGGTTGGGTACTTGGCCGGGCACCTCGTTCGGTGGTTGTTGCGGGTCTTGGCCGGGGTTGGGGTTTTGCATCTGCATGCATGTCTCCATCGGTGGGGCGTGAGCGGACACCGTGCGCGTGATGCCAGGCGCAGCGGGTGAAGCCGATGGCAAGAGTGGATGAAGAGACCGCTGCGATAGCGGCGCGTGGTGGACCGCCTGCGGTCAGACCATCGAACCGCGATGCGCACACCGTGAAGTCATCAGTCAGGCAACCTGGCGTGGTGAATCCGCCGCTGGGACACATTGCCTGAGCGCGCTATCGCGCAGGTGCAGGATGCCGCCGCGCATGCCCTGAGGCCGACGCTATCCCGGCCACCTGCTCCCAGCGGCGCATGCTGCCAACGGACGATCGCGGAAGGACGCGCAGCGCAGACAAGCGATCGACGCATGCGCCGTCGCTTCGCATGCGATCGCGCACCGCACGCCACTGGAATGCGCGCCCGCGGCAAGCGTGATTGTTTCCCCAGCATCGCCACGCGGTCGCAAAAAGCGCACGCCAGGCGTTGACCGCGGCGGCGTGGCTGCGCAGCCTGCTGCGGACACGGGCGCTTGGATCCCACGCATGGCACGGCGTTTTCCCTGGAGTTGGTTGGCGCTGCTCGCGGCCTGCGCGCTGGTGGCGGTGCTGGCGTGGCAGAACCGCACGCTGCGCGAGGAGCGACGCTGGCTGGTGACCCGCACCACCGAGCCGTACCTGGGCATGTACCTGCCGAAGATCGCGGCCACCGCGCTGGACGGCACGCCGTTGACCCTGGGCGTGCCGGCGGCGGACTACCAAGTGCTGTTCTTCTTCACCACCACCTGCCCGTATTGCCGGCGCTCGGCGCCCAGCGTGGTGCAGGCGGCGCAGCGCCTGGCCGAGCAGGGTGGCGGCCGCGTGCAGGTGCTGGGCGTGTGCCAGTGCAGCCCGGAGCAGGCGCGCCGCTACGCCGCCGATCACCGGTTCGCCTTCCCGGTAACCACGCTCACCGAGCGCCGCGCGCTGATGCTGTTCCGCGCGCGCAACGTGCCGCTGATGCTGGCGCTGGACCGCGATGGACGGGTGCGCTACGCGCGCGTCGGCGTCTTCGATACCACGGAGCGGGTGCAGGACCTGGTGGCCGCGGTGCGACGCACGGAAGCGCCGGCGGCTTTGGCAACTGTCGAGGAGTGAACTCATGAAACAGCGTTGGACAGCATTGCGCAACGGGATGGCCGCGGCCGTGTTCCTGGCCTGCATGGGCTTCGGCGCGGTCCAGGCGACCGCGGGCGACGGGATCGAGAAGGACGCGGCGTGCAGCGCCTGGCAATGCGAGAAGGAGTGCGCGCCGTTCGGCGGCCAGTTGGGGCCGGGCGGTCCCGGCCAGCCGCTGACCTGCTACTGCTGCGGTTGAGCCGTACGCCGGGGCCGGCGGCGGCCGGCTCCGGCGTCGACGCTTGCACAGGCCGCGCTGGTCGCGTGGCCGCGGCTGCGGCATGCTGCGCCGGCATGTGCCGCTACGACCTGATCATCTTCGACTTCGACGGCACCCTGGCCGATTCCTTCGCCTGGTTCCTGGACACCATCAACGACGTCGCCGACGAATTCGGCTTCCGCCGCTTCGAGCCGGCGCGCCTGCAGGAAATCCGCAGCCTGAGCGCGCGCGAACTGATGGCGCGCAGCGGCATCCGCTGGTGGCGCGTGCCGGCGGTGGCGCGGCGCATGCGCGCGCTGATGGCCGCGCAGATCGAGCGCATCGCGTTGTTCGACGGCGTGGCCGAATTGCTCGACGCGCTCGCCGGGGCCGGCGTGCAGTTGGCCCTGGTGACGTCCAACAGCCGCGACAACGTCGAGCGCGTGCTCGGGACCGAACTGGCCGCGCGCTTCCGCCACATCGACTGCGGCGCCGCGGTGCTGGGCAAGCGCCGCAAGCTGCGCGCCGCGCTCAAGGCGTGCGGCGTGCCGGCCGCGCGCGCCCTGTGCGTGGGCGACGAGATCCGCGACGCCAATGCCGCGCGCCAGGCCGGCATCGCCTTCGCCGGCGTCGGCTGGGGCTACACCTTGCCGCACGCGCTGCAACCGCACACGCCGCTGCCGTTGCTGCGGCGTCCAGCCGACGTGTGGGACCGGCTGGGCCTGCCCATTCCGGCCTGATCGCCGCCTGGCCCTACCGGGCCGAACTCGCAACTCCGATCCGGCCCTCTGCGCGGCCTGTCCGCTGGCAATCCCGCCGCGCCAGGGGGCCGCTTCTCCCCATTCCCGATTCTCCATTCCCGATTCCCCGCCCCATGCTGCACCGCGTCGTGGATTGTTCACTTATGATTGCTATATTCATATACGAACACCGGTAGGCGGCGTGGCTATCATCGCGTCGCGTTCGGTCCCATCCGATCCTGGCCCCGGTGGGCGGAGGCGTGGCATGTGCAATTCCAGCAGCACCCGGTCGTGGCGTTCGCGCCGGTGTTCGGTGCCGGTCCGCGGCGCAGGGCCGCGCCGATGCCATTGACCGATGCCGCGGCGGCGACCATCGCGATGCGCCCGTTGGGCCAAAGCGCGGTGCGGATCGCCACGCTCGGCTTCGGCGCCGCGCCGATCGGCAACCTCTACACCGAAGTGGACGAGGCGGTGGCGCTGGCCGCGGTGGCCGCGGCGCACGCCGCCGGCATCCGCCATTTCGACACCGCGCCTTACTACGGCTATGGATTGAGCGAGCGCCGGCTCGGAGACGGCCTGCGCGGGCTGCCGCGCGCCAGCTACACGCTCTCGACCAAGGTCGGGCGCCGCGTCTACGACGATCCCGGCGCCGCGCCGGGGCGCGACGGCTTCGCCGTGGCCGGGCGCGGCGCCGCCTTCGACTACAGCCGCGACGGCGTGCTGCGTGCGCTCGAGGGCAGCCTGCAGCGGCTCGGCACCGACCATGTCGACATCCTGCTGCTGCACGACATCGGCCGCCTCACCCACGGCGAGCGCCACCCGGCGATGCTGCGCCAGGCGCTCGACGAGGCCCTGCCGGCGATGGCCGAGCTCAAGGCCAGCGGCGCCTGTGGCGCGATCGGCATCGGCGTCAACGAGGAAGACATCGCGCTGGAATTGCTGCCGCTGTTCCCGCTGGATTGCGTGATGCTGGCCGGCCGCTACACCCTGCTCGAACAGCATGCGGCGCAGAGGCTCATGGCCGAGGCACTGCGCCGGCAGGTCGGCATCCTGGTCGCCGGCCCGTACAGTTCGGGCCTGCTCGGCGACGCGCGCGGTCCCGGCGCGACCTACAACTACGCGCCGGTGGATCCGCGCACGCTGCAGCATGCGCAGCACCTGTTCGCGGCCTGCGCCGCGCACGCGGTGGACGTGGGCGCGGCGGCGCTGCAGTTCCCGCTGGCGCATCCGGCGGTCGCCAGCGTGGTCGCCGGCATGCGCACCCCGGCCGAGGTGGCCAGCGCCGCCGAACGCCTGCACGCCGCGATCCCGCGCGCGCTGTGGCGCGACCTGCGCAACCAGGGCCTGTTGCAGGCGCAGGTGCCGACGCCGTGACCGTGGTCGACGCCCACGTGCACTTCTGGCGGCTGGCGCGCGGCGACTACGCCTGGCTGACGCCCGACCTCGCCACGCTGTACCGCGACTTCGTGCCCGACGACCTGATCGCCACGCTCGATGCGCATGGCGTGGACGCGATCGTCGCGGTGCAGGCGGCGCAGACCGAGGCGGAGACACGCTACCTGTTGCAACTGGCGCGCGCGCAGCCGCGCATCGCCGGCGTGGTCGGCTGGGTCGACTTCGACGCCGCCGATGCCGCCGCGCGCATCGCCGCGCTGTGCGCCGAGGGCGGTGGCCTGCTCAAGGGCCTGCGGCCGATGGTGCAGGACCTGGCCGATCCGCAGTGGCTGGCGCGGCCGTCGCTGGACCCCGCGTTCGATGCGCTGCTGCGGCACGACCTGGCGTTCGACGCGTTGGTCAAGCCCCTGCATCTGCCGGCGCTGCAGGCGCGCCTGCAGCGCCACCCTCAGCTGCGCGTGGTGCTCGACCACGCCGCCAAGCCGGCGATCGGCGGCGACGGCTTCGCCGCGTGGGCCGACGGCCTGGCGCAATTGGCGCGGCACCCGACCGTGCTGTGCAAGCTGTCCGGCCTGCTCACCGAACTGCCGGACGGTGCCGCTGCCGCCGCGATCGCGCCATACGTGGCGCAAGTGTTCGCCTGCTTCGGCGCGCAGCGGGTGATGTGGGGCAGCGACTGGCCGGTGCTGACCCAGCGCGCCGGCTACGGCGACTGGCTCGCGCAGGCGCGGGCGCTGGTCGCGCGCCACGCCGCCGCGCATGCCGCCGACGTGTTCGCCGGCACCGCGCGACGGTTCTACCACCTGCCCGAATTCCCTCCTTCCCCCGCACGGAACTGCCACGATGATCCTTCACCTCCGGAGCCGCACATGAGCGGCCGCCTGCACGGCAAGCGCTGCCTGATCACCGCCGCCGGCGCCGGCATCGGCCGCGAGAGCGCGCTGGCCTGCGCGCGCGAAGGCGCGCAGGTGCTGGCCACCGACATCGACGCTGCCGCGTTGCAGGCGCTGGCCGCCGAATCCGCCACGATCGCCACGCAGGCGCTGGACGTCACCGACGCCGCCGCGATCCAGGCGCTGGTGGCGGCGAACGCGCCGTTCGACGTGCTGTTCAACTGCGCCGGCTACGTGCACCAGGGCAGCATCCTCGACTGCGACGAACCGGCGTGGCGGCGCTCGTTCGCGATCAACGTCGATGCGATGTACTACCTGTGCCAGGCGGTGCTGCCGGGCATGCTGGCGCAGGGCCGCGGCAGCATCGTCAACATGTCCTCGGTGGCCTCCAGCATCAAGGGCGTGCCCAACCGTTTCGCCTACGGCGTGACCAAGGCGGCGGTGATCGGGTTGAGCAAGGCCATCGCCGCCGACTACGTGGCCAAGGGCATCCGCTGCAACGCGATCTGCCCGGGCACGATCAAGACGCCGTCGCTGGGCGAGCGGGTCAAGGCGCTGGGCGGCGACGAGCAGGCGGTGTGGAAGAGCTTCACCGATCGCCAGCCGATGGGCCGCCTCGGCGACCCGCGCGAGATCGCGCAACTGGTGGTGTACCTGGCCTCGGACGAATCGTCGTTCACCACCGGGCAGACCCACATCATCGACGGCGGCTGGTCGAACTGACCGCGGCTCTCCCTACCTGACGGAGGACATCCCATGAAACTGCTGCGCTACGGCGAACCCGGCCACGAACGTCCGGCCCTGCTCGACGCCGACGGCCACCTGCGCGACCTGTCGGCGGTGATCGACGACGTCGCCGGCGACCACCTCACCGCCGCCGGCCTGGGCCGGCTGCGCGCACTCGATACGTCGACCTTGCCCAAGGTCGACGGCGAGGTGCGCTACGGACCGGCGGTGGGCCGGGTCGGCAAGTTCATCTGCATCGGCCTGAACTATGCCGACCATGCCGCCGAATCGGGCATGGCGGTGCCGGAAATGCCGATCCTCTTCATGAAGGCGACCACCGCGATCAGCGGCCCCAACGACACCGTGACCCTCCCGCGCGGCTCGCAGAAGAGCGACTGGGAAGTGGAACTGGGCGTGGTGATCGGCGACATCGCCCGCGACGTGAGCGTGGAGGAGGCGATGCACCACGTCGCCGGTTATGCCGTGATCAACGACCTGTCCGAGCGCGCCTTCCAGCTCGAACACGGCGGGCAGTGGGTCAAGGGCAAGAGCTGCGACGGCTTCGGCCCGATCGGTCCGTGGCTGGTCACCCGCGACGACGTGCCGGACCCGCAGAACCTGGCGATGTGGCTGGAGGTCAATGGCCACCGCTACCAGAACGGCAGCACGCGCACGATGGTGTTCGGCGTGGCCGACCTGGTCAGCCACATCAGCCGCTACATGACGCTGATGCCGGGCGACGTGATCAGCACCGGCACGCCGCCTGGCGTGGGCCTGGGGCAGAAGCCGCCGGTGTACCTCAAGCCGGGCGACGTGATGACGCTGGGCATCGAAGGACTGGGCGAGCAGCGCCAGGCCGTGGTCGCCCATTCCCGCGACCTGTAAAGCCCCTCTCCCCTCGGGAGAGGGGTGGGGGTGAGGGTACGGGGCGAAGCCACTCGCGATCCATCTGGGTGCGGTCCTCGCTCGCGCCTTCTCATCTCGCGTGTGCAACACGGCTACGTGTTTTTACTTCGTTCGTGATTTGCGGGGGCGGCGACAGTCGTGCACTCCCGCACCCTCACCCCAACCCCTCTCCCGGGGGGAGAGGGGCTTTCTTCACTGCATTTCTACTCGTCCGCACCACCCACCAGGATCCCCATGAGCAAAATCGTCGCCCTCGACACCTTCGACGTGCGTTTCCCCACCTCGCGCGAACTGGACGGTTCCGATGCGATGAATCCGGATCCGGACTATTCCGCCGCCTACCTGCGCCTGCGCACCGATGCCGACGACGGCCTGGCCGGCTACGGCCTGGTGTTCACCATCGGCCGCGGCAACGATGTGCAGAGCGCGGCGATCGCGGCGCTGTCGCATCACGTGGTCGGGCGCGAGGTGGAGGAGGTGATCGGCGACCTGGGCGGGTTCGCGCGCAGCCTCACCGACGATTCGCAACTGCGCTGGCTGGGCCCGGAGAAGGGCGTGATGCACATGGCCATCGGCGGCGTGATCAACGCCGCCTGGGACCTGGCCGCGCGACGCGCCGGCAAGCCGCTGTGGCGCTACATCGCCGAGCTGTCGCCGGAACAGCTGGTGGCGACGATCGACTTCCGCTATCTCACCGACGCGCTCACCCCCGACGAAGCGCTGGCACTGTTGCGCGCGGCCGAGCCGTTGCGCGCCGAGCGCATGCGCACGCTGCTCGAGCAGGGCTATCCGGCCTATACCACCTCGCCCGGCTGGCTCGGCTACTCGGACGAGAAGCTGGTGCGCCTGGCCAAGGACGCGGTGGCCGAGGGCTTTCGCACGATCAAGCTCAAGGTCGGCGCCAATGTGGAGGACGACATCCGTCGCTGCCGCCTGGCGCGCGAAGCGATCGGCCCGGACATCGCGATGGCGGTGGACGCCAACCAGCGCTGGGACGTGGGTCCGGCGATCGCCTGGATGCGCCAACTGGCCGACTTCGACATCGCCTGGATCGAGGAGCCGACCAGCCCCGACGACGTGCTCGGCCACGCCGCGATCCGCCGCGGCATCGCCCCGGTGCCGGTGTCCACCGGCGAGCACACCCAGAACCGGGTGGTGTTCAAGCAGCTGCTGCAGGCCGGCGCGGTGGACCTGATCCAGATCGACGCGGCACGCGTGGGCGGGGTCAACGAGAACCTGGCGATCCTGCTGCTGGCGGCGAAGTTCGGCGTGCGCGTGTTCCCGCATGCCGGCGGCGTGGGCCTGTGCGAACTGGTGCAGCACTTGGCGATGGCCGACTTCGTCGCCATCACCGGCAAGATGGAGGACCGCGCGATCGAATTCGTCGACCACCTGCACCAGCACTTCGTCGACCCGGTGCGCATCGACCATGGCCGTTACCTAGCCCCGACTCAGCCCGGCTTCTCGGCCGAGATGCATGCGGAATCGGTCACCCAGTACCTTTACCCGGACGGCCCGTTCTGGAGCGCGGACCTGGCGGCACAGCAGGCCTGACGCGACGAACGTCGCGCCCAGTGTCGCGCGCGCCTACTGTAGGAGCGGCTTCAGCCGCGACGAACGAAGCTTCGGACTCGACGGCTCCGGAAGCCGTCGGGACTGCAGTCCTCCCACAGTGCACCCAGCCGGCTCGCCGCAAGTTCCTGTAGGAGCGGCTTCAGCCGCGACGAACGAAGAGGGTGCGCTAACAGCTCCCGACGATAGCTGTGGCGACGGACCGATCATCCTCGTCTGGTGAGAGCTGGCGCTACTGAAGAACGCAGATCCCAAAGGTCTCTGTTTCAGGATGTGCGACGGGTTCGCTATTCAACTCGCAGATGAACTTCAGTGGCCGGCCCTTCACTTCACCGGACGCTTCGTAGTTGTGCTTGGTGAATACCCAGCCTTTGTGTTCCCTGCCTTGATAGCGCAGCGTAATGCGTTGGCCGATCACCGGCTCGTGCGGCATCAAGCTCGCGGTCAACGAGGTGTCTGTCACTGCCGGAAGGTGGAAGCGCCCAAGCATGTCGGTCTTCGCGTTCTTCGTGCCCTGCCGATCTTTCCAGTGCCAGTGATAGGCCTGCTCGATCTCCACGCCCTGAACAGGTTTGCCGTCCAGCAGGACGGTGCCTTCGACCTCGGAAAACAAGTAGAGCGTCTTGGAGATAGCCATGGCGTGACCCTGGGTCAGTAGTCCGATAAGAAGCAGTGCGTACAAAAATGGCGATTTGCGGTTCAAGGTCGCTCCCCACCGGGTCGGTGCTTTCGTAGAAGGGCGGGCATCGCGAAACGCAATGTCAGTTTTCGAACTCGCTGATGGCCGATCTTGCTTGTAGGCATCCGTAGTGTCTTCGTGTGAAGTGCCGGCATTCGCTGCCATGTGCAACTGCGTGCAATTTCAAGGTCGATCCGGCCTGGTTTCCAGGGCACATCAGCAGTGAAGATGGATGCTTCGGCATTCTGGTCGGGGCTGGTGGCCAACATCAGGTCTTCGCCGAAGATCACCGGCTTCATGGCGTCACGTCAACCCAGTTCCGGCCGTCTTCCGTCCAGGTCACGTGCTTGGGCCCGCACGACCAGAGGACCCCGTCGTTGGCGTGCAGGTGGCGACAGCTTGGCTTGGGCGAGAGCCGCATATCCACCTCGACCAGCCGATCCGTGCTGTCGAGCTTGAAGAGTCCGCTGTCGCAAGCCACGTACAGCTCGCCTTCGAACCACTCCATGCCCCACAGATCATCGGTGGTCGCATCCTGCGCGATGCTTTCCCAGTGGTCGCCATCGCTGCGCAGCAACGTCCCAATCTGCCCGCAGGCGAAGACAAGATCGTCGCGCACCACCTTGACCTTGTGCAGCACGAGGCGGGTCGGACTGTCCTGCTGTTGCCATGTGCCGTGGTTGCGCAACCAGATTTCGCCATTGAAGCCTACTGCGTAGATCGCGTCCTCGTTCAGGCCATCGATCGCGTTGAAGCCACAGAGTTGAATTTCGCCTCGCGGCAGGACGACCCCTTCGTCCTGGCGGGTCCAGTTGTCGGCACCGTCACGGCGGTAGACCTGACGGCCCATGCCCACCGCGTAGGGCACGCCTGCGATGAGTTGAAGGTCGCGGATGGGGCCGCGTCGGGCAGGTCCGTCCGCGGAGGCGTCGATCTCTTCTTTGGTCGGGCCGGCCAGCGTGCTGGCTGATACGATGCCGTCCGGGCCGGTGGCCAACACGGTGATTTCGGGCGTCTCGAATGCGCTAATGCGCGACGCGTGCCAATCGGTCTTGAAGGAAAACCAACGGTTCTGGGATCTGTCCCACTTCAATAACGTCGACAACGTTGAGCCGCTCTGCGTGAGGACATCGATCTGCGCGATGACGCGGCCGATGTTGCGATTCTGCATGCAGCCATGGAGAAAGGTGTAGGCATTCGACATGGGTTCGTCCTTGAGAGCTTAGGTGATGCTGCGGTGCCTCCACGAGCAGCGTGACTACTCGATACGCGTCCAGAAGGTGCCGTCGAAGGCCAGAATGTCGTTCTCCCCGACTGACCAGAGCAGCCCATCGGCACTACTCAAACTATGGTAGCTGCTGGCGGTCAGATCGCCGAGGTCGACCAACTCGAGTCGGTCATCGTCGAGCCAGTACAGCGCATGCAATGTGGAAACATACAGCTTGCCGGCGAACCACTCGAGGTCCCAGAAATCCGCATCGGTCGCCCCATGGTCGATGACCTCCCACTGGTCTCTTCTGCCGCGCAAAAGAACGCCCCGCATTCCGCAGGCATAGACCCAGCCGTCTTCGGCACAGCACACGCGCGTCAGGATGATGTTGGTGGGACTGGCGCAGTTCCTCCAGGTGGCGCCGTCGAAATGCCAGATCTCGCCATGCCAGCCAACAGCGTAGATGTCCTGTTCGCTGTAGCCATGAACGGATTCGAATCCGAACACCATGTCCTTGGCTGGATGGCTGGGCATGTCGCCGTGTAGCGCCATCCAGTTGCCCGGGCTGCCTCGCTTGAAGACCTGGCGATCCATGCCGCAGACATAGGCGAAGCCGCCGATATTGCGTATCTCCCGCATGGTGCTGAGCGTGACCCCAGGACACGAGATCCGCTCGTCGTAATCGTCGTTGTTGCCCATTACCCGGACGTCGCCATGTTCGCCCAGCGCGATGGCCTGGTCTTTCGGGATCTGGGTGATGCAGATCGAGTGGGCGTTCCAGCGCCCTATTTCATACATGCCCCAGCCGCCATTGTCCCAGGCATAGAAGGACGTATGCGGCAGGCCGTCCGCCGCAAGATCGGGATCGATGCACAACACGTAGGCAAGGTCGCCGTAGCGTACAGCTCCGCTTCGGTAGCGGTAACCGACATCCTTGAACATCATTGCCTGGCACTTCCACAAGAATCTATCATCAGTTGCTCTCTTCGCACTTTTGCCAAGCTTTGCTCGGCCAATCTGCTTTCGGCTTTAGCGCTTGCCCAAGTAATTTTAGCCGATGCATTGGTTCGGTCGTCCGCCTATGGTCATGTGGGCAACATGCGGCCAGTCGGCATGCCTCCCGATAGCGATGCGGCGCCATGCGTTGTCAGCGCCATAGGTGCTGATCTCAATTCATTTCTGGAAGCGGGCGGCGCCGCTGCGGTGTTTCGCTGATCGGAACGCCGATCGTCGCCGGAGACTTGGCCGCTGCCGTCAGGCATGCCGGGCACGTGAGTATCATCGCGGCCCGGTACCCCGTTGGCTCCTGCCGCAGTGATGCGGGGGCACAAGCATGCTTGCGCCTGTTGGCGTGTGTTGCGTTCGTCCTGGTATCCCTTGATGGGGATGCGCCGCCTGTCGACTGATCCAGGTGCGGCCAAGTCGGCGGACACGTGCTTCGGCGGCGCCGGCCGATGCCTCAGCTTCGCTCCTGTCTCCGCGCCTGCTCCGCTATCGCCGCCTGCAGCGAAAAGATCCGCACCGCCTCGCGCCATTTCTCCCCCGGCGCCGAACCGGGCAGCGGCTTCTGGAAGCGCCACATCAATTCCTCCCAGGCCTGCACGCGCGGATCGGCGGCGTCCGCGGCGGCCTTGGCCTCGGGCGAATACGTGTCGTCCACCTCCATCAGCATCACCAGGCGGTCGCCGCAGCGGTGGATATCCAGTTCGCGGATGCCCGCGTCGCGCAGCGAGGCGACGATCTCCGGCCACACCGTGTCGGCGCGGTGCCAGCGTTCGTATTCGGCGATCAGTGCGGGGTCGTCGTGCAGATCGAGCAGGTAGCAGTGGCGCGGCATCTCAGGCTCCGGTGGCAGGGGCGGGCGCCGCGGCCGCGAGGTCGCGCGCGTAGGCGGCGAACGCCAGGATCACCGCGAAGCACAGCGTCGGCACGGCCATCGCCCAATGGATGCCGGCGTGGTCGGACACCGCGCCCATCAACGCGGTCAGCGCCGCGCCGCCGATGATCGCCATCACGATCAACGACGAGCCGAGCTTGCGCGCATCGTCGTTCAAGCCCTCGAGGCCCAGCGCGAAGATGGTCGGGAACATCACCGACATGAACGCGCTGCTGGCCACCAGCGCGTACAGGCCGGTCCAGCCCGGCAACGCGATCGCCACGCCGCACAGCAGCAGGTTGAGCAGGGCGAACGCACCCAGCAGCACCGCCGGCGATACGAAGCGCAGCAAGGCGGTGCCGATGAAGCGGCCGGCCATGAACAGCACCAGCGAGACGGTGAGGAAGCTGGCCGCGGTCTTTTCCGGGGTGCCGGGCACCGCGTCCTGCAGGTAGCGGATCAGGTAGCTCCAGATGCCGACCTGCGCGCCGACGTAGAAGAACTGCGCCACCACCGCGAACACGAACCGGCGGTTGCGCAGCAACGCACCGAAGTCTGCCTTGCCGCCGCCCTTGCCGGCGGCGTCGCCCGTGTCGCGCGTCGCCGGGAAACGGGTCATGGCGATCAGCAGCGCCCACAGCACCACCACCGCGCCGATGACCAGGTAGGGCGTCTGCACCGCCGCCGATTCGGCGGCGAAGAAGCCGGCGCGCGCGGCCGGCGTCATCGCCGCGAGCTCCTGCGGCGTGTGCTCCACGCCGGACAGGATGAAGTGCTGGCCGATCAGCACGCCGGTGATCGAGCCGAGCGGGTTGAACGCCTGCGCCAGGTTCAACCGTCGCGCCGCGCCTTCGGTCGGTCCGAGCACGGTGACCAACGGGTTGGCCGTGGTTTCCAGGAAGGCCAGGCCGCTGGCGATCACGAACAGCGCCAGCAGGAACAGTCCATAGGTGTGCTCCTGCGCGGCCGGATAGAACAGGAACGCGCCGGCCGCGTACAGCCCTAGCCCCAGCACCACCGCGGCCTTGTAGCTGAAGCGGCGCATGAACATCGCCGCCGGGATCGCGAACACGAAGTAGCCTAGATAGAACGCGCTCTGCACCAGCCCGGCCTGCAGGTCGGTCAGTTCGAACGCCTTCTTGAATTGCTTGATCAGGATGTCGTTGAGGTTGTTCGCCATGCCCCAGAGAAAGAACAGGCTGACGATCAGGACCAGCGGCGCGATGGCGGTGCGCGCCAGGCCGCCGCGCGCCGCTGCCGCGGTGTCGCTGCTGTAGTGCATGCCGCCTACCCCTCCCAGGATGTGCCGCGTCGCGTTGGGTTGTCGCCGGAGCGTACTGCGGCCGCCGCCGTCATGCAAATATAAAATTCGTGTTTATATGTGCATCGGCGGTGCGATTCGGACCTTGGGCTGTTCCGCGCGGACTGGCTCCGCACCAAGCGTCGTGACCGGAACGCACGGTGGCCGCGTTGCGCCCAAGCGATTGCATGGGCCGTCGCACAGGCCGGATCGACGCGCTGCGTGCGTCGGCATTCCCTGTACCCTAGCGCCCTTCCACCCCCAGCCGGGCCTCGACGGAATGACTACGCCCCCGCCCAAGTACCGCGCCCCCGCCCTGGACAAGGGCCTGGATATCCTGGAATTGCTGGCGCGCGACGCGCGGCCGATGACGATGAGCGAGATTTCGCAGGGCATCGGCCGTTCGCGCGGGGAGATCTTCCGCATGCTGCAGGTGCTGGAGGAGCGCGGCTACCTGAGCAAGGGCGGGCCGGGCGAGGGCGGCTACGTGCTGACCAACCGCCTGTTCATGCTCGGCATGCAACAGCCGCAGGTGCAGAACGTCACCGAACTGGCGCTGCCGGTGATGCGGCGCCTGGCCGATGCGATCCGCCAGCCCTGCCACCTGGTGGCGCCGTCGGACGACCAGATCGTGGTGATCGCGCAAGTGGACGTGCCCAGCGACCTGGGGCTGGTGGTGCGTCCCGGCCACCGCCGCCCGCTCGCGCATTCCACCTCCGGGCTGGTGCTGTTCGCCTTCCAGCAGCCGGACGCGCAGGCGCGGCTGCTGCAGCGCCTGGACGCCAGCGACGTGCCTTACGAGCGCGCGACGTTCCTCGCCGCCGCCGCCCAGGTGCGCACGCTGGGTTACAGCATCCATGCCAGCGAAGCGGTGGTCGGGGTGATCGACCTGACCGCGCCGATCCTGCAGCACGGCAGCGCCAGCTACACGCTCACCGTGCCCTTCATCGAACGCCGCCCGCAGCAGATCGATGCGCAGGCGGCGATGCAAGCGGTGTGCGCGGCGGCGGCCGAGATCACCGCGGCGTTGGGCGGATAGGCGGGCGCACGCCGTGCGCAGGGCCGCGCTGTGTGCGGTGCAACCGCCGTTGCATGACGACGGCGACACACGCGGGGGCGGACGCCGTTGAGCGCAGCGCATGACATCGTCGTAGCCGCCGCTCTCGGCGCGGCCATCGCCCTTGCGGCGTGGCTCGTCTGGTTGCAGCGTCGCCGCGATCACCGAATGGAGCGGGCGGTTGAACAGTCCTTTCGCCGAATGTCCGTGACCAGTGACGGCGTGCGCCTCACTGGCGCGGACCTGGTGGTGGTGAAGCGGGTGCAGCAGTTCATGGACGCCAACTACGACGCGTCCTTGATGTTCGAACGCGATGCCATGAACGGCAGCAATGCGTTCTGGTACTGCAGTGGCCCTGGCGGGCGCTGGTTCCTGGCGATTCCGTCGGTGAGCGCGCGGCACGGGCGGATCGAGGTGCAGTGGGTCGTGCGGCCGCTGACCGAGCAGCGCGTGCGTGCCGTGCTGCGCTTCGATCGCGCCACCTATCGGCGCGTATTCGGCGCTTCGCCCGAGACGGTCTAGGGCAGGGCATTGGTCCCTGGCGACGCGCTGTCTGACAGGCAGGCGGTGCTGGAGAGCGGGGCACCCAGGCGAGGGGCACCCCTGGCCTGCGGGCCGGACGGCGCAGCCCCCATCGCGGCGGCGAGTGACCCGACCACCCCAGCGCTTGCCGACCTGCCGGTTGGCGCGTGCGAGTCGTGAGTCGCGTGGGCATCGCCGCGCATTTCAGCCGCTGATGATGCGCGCAGGAGCCCCTGTTGCGGCGCAGCGTGCATTGCTCACTGTTTCATAATTACATCGTAATTACGATTCGGGTGGGCGCGCCACGTGGCGCCCCCGCCCTCCCA
The DNA here is from genome assembly GCF_041242975.1 of Xanthomonas sp. DAR 35659. NCBI lineage: Bacteria > Pseudomonadati > Pseudomonadota > Gammaproteobacteria > Lysobacterales > Lysobacteraceae > Xanthomonas > Xanthomonas medicagonis. The sequence continues at coordinate 4,981,762 of NZ_CP162488.1, read as the reverse complement.
CCGCCGACGGAAAGCCTTATGCCTCAGGACTGGAACACGCTCGCCGACAATCGCCGGCAACGTCTGCAGCGCGCCGAAGGGTTGGCGCGCGGGCGTCTGGTGGAGGCCAAGGACGCGGTGGCGCTGCTGGAGGCGGTGATCGAGCCCGGCGACCGCGTGTGCGTGGAGGGCAACAACCAGAAACAGGCCGATTTCCTGTCGCAGTGCCTGACCGAGGTCGATCCGGCGCGGGTGCATGGGCTGCACCTGCTGCAGTCGGTACTGGCGCTGCCGTCGCACCTGGACGTGTTCGAACGCGGCATCGCGCAGCGCCTGGACTTCTCCTTTTCCGGGCCGCAGGCATTGCGCCTGGCGCGGCTGGTCGCCGACAAGCGCATCGAGATCGGCGCGATCCACACCTACCTGGAACTGTTCGGCCGCTACTTCGTCGATCTGACCCCGCGCGTGGCGCTGGTCGCCGCGCAGGCCGCCGATCGCCACGGCAATCTCTACACCGGGCCGAACACCGAGGACACGCCGGTGATCGCCGAGGCCACCGCGTTCAAGGGCGGCATCGTCATCGCCCAGGTCAACGAGATCGTGGACACGCTGCCGCGCGTGGACATCCCCGCCGACTGGATCGGCTACGTGGTGCAGGCGCCGCGCCCGCACTACATCGAACCGCTGTTCACCCGCGACCCGGCGCAGATCTCCGAGATCCAGGTGCTGATGGCGATGATGGCGATCAAGGGCATCTACGCCGAGTACGGCGTGGACCGGCTCAACCACGGCATCGGCTTCGACACCGCAGCGATCGAACTGCTGCTGCCGACCTATGCCGAGTCGCTCGGCCTGCGCGGCAAGATCTGCCGGCATTGGGCGCTGAATCCGCATCCGGCGCTGATCCCGGCGATCGAGTCGGGCTTCGTCAAATCGGTGCATTCGTTCGGCTCGGAGCTCGGCATGGAGAAGTACATTGCCGCGCGCGCCGACGTGTTCTTCGCCGGCCCCGACGGTTCGATGCGTTCCAATCGCGCGTTCTCGCAGACCGCCGGCCTGTACGCCTGCGACATGTTCATCGGCTCCACGCTGCAGATAGATCTGCAGGGCAACAGTTCCACCGCCACCCGCGACCGCATCGCCGGCTTCGGCGGCGCGCCGAACATGGGCTCGGATGCGCGCGGCCGCCGCCACGGCAGCGCCGCCTGGCTCAAGGCCGGACGCGAAGCCGCGCGCCCCGGCGAGATGCCGCGCGGGCGCAAGCTGGTGGTGCAGATGGTGGAGACCTTCCGCGAACACATGGCGCCGGCCTTCGTCGATCGGCTCGATGCCTGGGAGCTGGCCGAGCGCGCCGACATGCCGCTGCCGCCGGTGATGATCTACGGCGACGACGTCAGCCATGTGCTGACCGAGGAAGGCATCGCCAACCTGCTGCTGTGCCGCACGCCGGAGGAGCGCGAACAGGCGATCCGCGGCGTGGCCGGCTACACCGCGGTGGGCCTGGGCCGCGACAGGCGCATGGTCGAGAACCTGCGCGACCGCGGCGTGATCCGCCGCCCCGACGACCTCGGCATCCGCCTGCGCGACGCCAGTCGCGACCTGCTGGCCGCGCGTAGCGTCAAGGACCTGGTGCGCTGGTCCGGCGGCCTGTACGCGCCGCCGCAACGTTTCCGCAACTGGTAAGGGATGTCGATGGAAACCCTCCGCTATCGCTACGACGGGCGCCTGGCGCCAAACGGCCGGCTCGACCATGTGCTGGTCGGAGTGGTGTCTTCCGGCAACCTGGAAGTGCTGATCGAACCGCAGGACCTGGGCGGGGCGATGCAGATCGAGATCGTCACCGCCGCCGACGGCTTCGGGGGGATCTGGCAGGCGGTGCTGGACGACTTCGCCGCCCGCCATCCGCTGCGCGACGTGCGGATTTCGATCAACGACGTCGGCGCTACGCCGGCGGTGGTCGGACTGCGCCTGGATCAGGCGGTGGAAGCCTTGCAGGAGGATGCGTGATGCGTCGAGTCCGTACATCTGCAATCGCCGCGCTCTCTGTAGGAGCGGCTTCAGCCGCGACGAACGCAGCTGAAATCTCGCCGGTGCCGGACACTGTCGCGGCTGAAGCCGCTCCTACAGGGAGCATCGTCCTTGTTCGAGGCGTTGCGAGAGCGTCTGCGGCAGCCCGCGCTTCGTTCGTCGCGACTGAAGCCGCTCCCACAAGGCAGCACATGCGTGAGAGGAACCTTGTGGGACGGGCTTCGGCCCCGACGCGATCCTCCGGCAGCGCCTGGATGGCCGCGATCCAGACGCAAGCGATGCACGATGGTCCCGCGCGGCCCATTCGGGGAGTCATCCCCCCACACCGGAGCTGCGCATGAGCGCGATCCCGAACAACCGTCGTCCGCGCAGCTTCTACGAGGCCGACGCGCGTGAGCGCATCGCCGGCGTGCTCGACCCCGGCTCGTTCCGCGAATTCGTCGGCCCGCGCCAACGCGCGATGAGTCCGCACCTGACGCAACTGGACCAGCCCGGCGCCTTCGACGACGGCATCGTGGTCGGCGAAGGCCGGCTCGACGGGCGCACCGTGCTGATCGCCGCACAGCAAGGCCAGTTCATGGGCGGCGCGGTCGGCGAGGTGCACGGCGCCAAGCTCACCGGACTGTTGCGCCGCGCCGCGGCAACCAGGCCGGCGGCGGTGCTGCTGCTGCCCGACACCGGCGGTGTGCGCCTGCACGAGGCCAACGCCGGGTTGATCGCGATCTCCGAGATCATGCGCGCCACCCTCGACGCGCGCGCTGCCGGCGTGCCGGTACTGGCGCTGATCGGCAGCGGCAACGGCTGCTTCGGCGGCATGGGCATCGTCAGCCGCTGCTGCACGCGCATCGTCATGTCCGAAGAAGGGCGCCTGGGCCTTTCGGGACCGGAAGTGATCGAGACGGTGCGTGGCGTGGAGGAATTCGACGCGCGCGATCGCGCTCTGGTGTGGCGCGTCACCGGCGGCAAGCATCGCTATCTGCTCGGCGAGGCGCAGGCGCTGGTCGCCGACGCCATCGACGCGTTCCGCGCCGCGGCGATCGCCGCGCTGGCGACCGCGCCCGCGGCCGAAGACGACGCCGGCCTGGAACGTATCGCCGCCGAGCACGCGGCGCTGCGTCGGCGCCTGCAGGCCTACGGCGATTGCCGCGACGGCACGGAAATCTGGAGTCGCCAGGGCATCGCCGACCCGGACGCGTTGCCGCTGCTGGACACCGCCGCCTTCCTGGCGGCCGTCGCCGACCGGAGGACGCCGTGATGGACCTGATCCCCTTGCTGGAGAAGCTGTTCCCGCTCGGCCACCAGGTCGAGGTGCGCGACGGCGTGATCGGCGGCAGCGCCAGCACCGCGCTGGGCGAGGTCACCGTGATCGGCAGCGCGGACAAGCTGGAAGTGGGTGTGGAGCACGCGCTGGCGCTGGCGGCGGCGGTGCTGGACAGCACCCGCGCGCATCCGCGGCGGCCGATCGTGATGCTGGTCGATACCGCCGGGCAACGGCCGTCGCGCAAGGACGAACTGCTCGGCATCAATGGCTACTTCGGCCACCTGGCGCAATGCCTGGACCTGGCGCGGCGGCGTGGCGCGCGCTTGCTGACGCTGGTCTACGGCGAATCGGTCAGCGGCGGCTTCCTCGCCTTCGGGCTGATGGCCGACGCGATCTACGCGCTGCCCGACGCGCAGGTGCGGGTGATGGACCTGCGTGCGATGGCGCGGGTCACCAAGCAACCGCTGGAGAAGCTGCAGGCGTTGAGCCAGCACTCGCCGGTGTTCGCGCCGGGCGTGGAGAACTACGTGGCGATGGGCGCGGTGCAGGCGCTGTGGGAGGGCGACCTGGCGCAGGCGCTGGTCGCGGCGCTACAGGCGCCGCTGCACGGCGATGAGCGCGCGCAACGCGGCGCCGAGCGCAACGGCCGCCTGCTCGCCGCGCCGATCGCCGCGCAGGTGGCGGCCGGCCATGCATGAGCCGCTCGCCCGGCACGATCTGGTGTGGCTGGCGGCCGATGCGCCGTGGCAGGCGCACACGCCGGGCGCGCAGGCGCGGCTGCATGCCTGGTTCGCGGCCGGGCATCCAGCGATCGTCGCGCGCGGCGATCACCACGACGACGCGCAGCGACTGCGCCTGGGCGTCCCGCTGCCGCCGGCCGAGGGCAAGCAGCGGCTGTCGCTGTCGGTCGAGCGCGCGGCGGTGACGCGTTGGCGCGCGCCACCGACGTTGGACGAGGTCTGCGCGCAGGTGCGGGACGTCTCCGATTGGCAGACGCCGTTGATCGCGTTGCAGGCGCTGGCCGCTGGCCATGGCCTGGCGCCGCGCGTGTTCGGCGCCTTCGCCTGGCAGGCGCTGACCGGGCTGCCTTATGTTCGGGTGGGTTCGGACATCGACCTGCTGTGGCGGGTGCCGTCGCCGGCGCAGGCGGCGGCGTTGTTCGCCGACCTGGCGCACTGGGAGCAGCGTCATGGCCAGCGTGCCGATGGCGAGGTGCTGCTGCCCGGTGGCAGCGCGGTGAGCTGGCGCGAACTGGCCGGCAGCAGCGCGCAACTGCTGGTCAAGGCGCGGCACGACTGCCGGCTGCAACCGCGCGCGGACGTGCTGCAGGCATGGGGAGCGGCGTGATGGAAGTGCAGGCGCTGCGCGGTGTGGAAGGCAACGACTTCCCGGCGGGGATCGCATCGTCCGCAACGCGCATGGCGTTCGCAGCACAAGCGGCTTTGGGCGCAATGCGTACAGCGTCCATTTTTCCGATGCCGGAACCCGTCGGGACTGAAGTCCCTCCCACAGCGCACATGGCCAGCGCTCCGCGCCCCCCTGTAGGAGCGGCTTCAGCCGCGACGAACGAAGCACAGATCGTCCAGGTCCCGAAAGCAATCGGCGCCGAAGCTCAATCAACAGCCCACATCTCCAACGCGACGCCAGCGCCGTCGCCCCAGGCGAACGCCGCCGGTGGCAACCCCGGCAGCACCTCCCACGCACATCGCCTCGGCCGCCTCGCCGTCGCCAGCCTGCACGCCGAGCTGGCCTGCGCGCACAAGCCCGGCCTGGTCACACCGTTCGACCGCGGCAGCCACGAGGACATGGACGCGGGCACGTTCATGCGCAGCCTGTTCGCCTTGCGCGGCTACTTCGTCGCGATCGCCGCCGCCGGTGCTGCCGACGCGCCCTTCGCCACGTTGCGCCAGCTCGGCATCGACGCCGAGCGCGCGATGCTGCGCGCCACCTGCGGCATCAACACCCATCGCGGCGCGATCTTCAGCCTCGGTCTGCTTGTCGCCGCGGCTGCGCGTCTGCGTTCCGGCGCCACCACGCCACCCACCGGCGAGGCGGTCTGCGCCGCGGTGGCCACGTGGCGCGATGCGCTGCTGGACGCGCCGCTGGACCCGCACAGCCATGGCCAGCGCATGCGCCGCCTGCACGGCGTGGCCGGCGTGCGCGAGCAGGCCGCCGCGGGCTTCCCGCTGTTGCGCGAGGTGGCGCTGCCGGCCCTGCGCGGCGCCCGGCGCGATGGCCTCGGGCACGACGCGGCCATGGCCCAAACCCTGCTGCACTTGATCGCGCATACCGACGACCTCAACCTGCTGCACCGCGGCGGCCGCGACGGCCTGCGTTTCGCGCAGCGCCGCGCACACGCCTTCCTGGCGGCCGGCGGCGTGCGCCAGCCCGACTGGCGCCCGCAACTCGTCCGCCTGGGCACGGCCTTCGTCGCGCGCAGGTTGAGTCCGGGCGGCAGCGCCGACCTGCTCGCCTGCGCCTGGTTCCTGCAGCGCCAGGAGCAGCCATGAGCCTGGCCCTGCTATGCCCGGGGCAGGGCGCGCAACATCCGGCGATGTTCGACTACGTCGCCGGTGTCCCCGCGGCCGAGGCGGTGCTGGCCGCCGCGGCGCAGACGCTCGGTGCCGATCCGCGCGCGCTGGCCGGCACCGATGCGCGCTACGACAACGCGGTCGCGCAGCCGCTGGTCTGCGCCGCGGCGCTGGCCAATGCCGCGGCGGTGCTGCCGCAGTTGCCGCCGCCGGCGCTATTGCTCGGCTACAGCATCGGCGAACTGGCCGCGCACGCCCTGGGTGGTGGTCTGCAGGCCTCCACCTGCCTGGCGTTGGCGGTGCGGCGTGCGCAGCGCATGGATGCCGCCAGCCGCGACGGCGATGGCCTGATCGCCGTGCAGGGCCTGTTGCGCGACGCCGTCGAGGCCCTGTGCGCGCAGACCGGCCTGCATGTGGCGATCGTCAACGGCGACGACCATCTGATTCTCGGCGGCCATGCCGACGCGCTGGCGCAGGGCGAGCGGCAGGCGCGCGCGCAGCACGCGCGGGTCACGCGCCTGCCGGTGGCGGTGGCGGCGCATACGCCCTTGCTGGCGGAGGCGGCACGCGGCTTCGCCGACGATCTGCGCGCCGCGGCGTTGGCCGCACCGCGTCGCACGGTGTTGGCCGGCATCGACGGGCGCCGCATCGGCGACCGCGACGAGGCCATCGCCGCCTTGGCGGCGCAGCTGGCGACGACGCTGGATTGGGCCGGCACGCTGCGCCAGGCCGCCGAGCGCGGCGCACGTGTGTTCCTGGAACTGGGTCCGGGCGCGGCATTGGCGCGCATGGCGCGCGCGCTGCTGCCGGACTGCCAGGCGCGCTCGGTGGAGGAGTTCGGCAGCCTCGCCGCCGCGGCGGCGTGGGTGCGGCAGGCGCAGCAACGCATGGAGTGAGGCCGGCGCGGCGATGGGAGCCGCCGCGCCGGCGCCAGGCAATCGGCGATCGACCCAGGATGGCGGGTGGCCATTCGCGGCAGTGGTACGGATCAGCAAGCTCGGGAGGGCGCATGAGTCCACAAATCGCGACGATCATCGGCTTGATCGTCATGTTCATCGTGGCCACGGCGTTGCCGGTCAACATGGGCGCGGTCGCGTTCGCGTTGGCCTTCATCGTCGGTGGCCTGTGGGTCGGCATGGATGGGAAGGAGGTCCTGGCCGGGTTCCCGGGCGACCTGTTCCTGACCCTGGTCGGCATCACCTACCTGTTCGCGATCGCGCGCAACAACGGCACCATCGACCTGCTGGTGCATTGGGCGGTGCGCGCGGTGCGCGGCAAGATCGTGGCGATTCCGTGGGTGATGTTCGTGGTCACCGCGGTGCTGACCGCGTTCGGCGCGCTCGGCCCGGCGGCGGTGGCGATCATCGGCCCGGTCGCGCTGCGCTTCGCCAAGCAGTACAGGATCAATCCGTTGCTGATGGGCCTGCTGGTGATCCACGGCGCGCAGGCCGGCGGGTTCTCGCCGATCAGCGTGTACGGCGGCATCACCAACAAGGTGGTGGAGAAGGCCGGGCTGGACGTGACCGAGATGGCGGTGTTCCTGACCAGCCTCGGCTTCAACCTGCTGATGGCGCTGATCTGCTTCTTCGCCTTCGGCGGCCTGGCGTTGCTGCGGCGCGGCCAGGTGCCGTCGCTGGCCAGCGCCGAGTACGTGCCGGTCGGCGACGTGTCCTCGCATCGCCAGTTCGCGATCGAGGGCCACGGCGCGCTGCTGTCCGCCGGCGGCGGCACGCTGTCGACCGATCCGGTGGCGCTGGAGGCGGTGAGCCTCAACCGCGACCGCGTGCTGACCCTGTTCGGCCTGCTCGGCCTGGGCATCGCTTCGCTGATCTACAACCTCAACGTCGGCCTGGTGTCGATGACCGTGGCGGTGGTGCTGGCGCTGCTGTCGCCGAAGGCGCAGAAGGGCGCGGTGGACGGCATCAGCTGGTCCACGGTGCTGCTGATCAGCGGCGTGGTCACCTACGTGGCGGTGCTGGAGAAGGGCGGGGCGGTGGACTACATCGGCAACGGCGTGTCCAGCATCGGCATCCCGCTGCTGGGTGCGCTGCTGGTGTGCTACGTCGGCGGTATCGTGTCCGCGTTCGCCTCCTCGGCGGCGGTGCTGGGCGCGACCATCCCGCTGGCGGTGCCGTTCCTGCTGCAGGGCCATCTCGGCGCGGCCGGGGTGATCTGCGCACTGGCGATCTCCTCCACCGTGGTCGACGTGAGCCCGTTCTCGACCAACGGCGCGCTGGTGGTGGCCTCGGCGGCCCCGGACGAGCGCGAAGCGCTGTACAAGCGCTTCCTGATCTACAGCGGCTTGGTGGTCCTGTTCGGCCCGCTGCTGGCGTGGTTGCTGCTGGTGGTGCCGGGATGGCTTTGAGCTGGGAATGGGGATTCGGGAATCGGGAATGGGTTTAAGCGGTTCCCGCGTGCGGATGCTCTGAGCCGGGAATGGGGAGCCGGGAATCGGGAATGGGGTAAGCGGTCCTGCGAGCGGACGCTCCACCGGTTCTCTCTCTGCAGCATCGGCCCTTCGGGGCCGATGCTGTTTGGAACGCTAAGGAATGCCGATTCGATCGCGCAGACCCGCTCTTACGATTCCCCATTCCCCATTCCCAACTCCCGGCCCCTAGGCAATGGCGCCGGCACATTCAACTTGCCGCCCGCGGCCACGTACAGCGCCAGGGCGTTGCCCTGGCTCTGCAGGTGGCGGTTCATGGTGCGCTCGGCGCCTTCGGCGTCGCCGCGGCGGAAGCAGTCCATCAGTTCGCGGTGTTCGGACAACGATTGCTGCATGCGTCCCGGCGCCAGCAGTTGCCGGCCGCGGTGCATCTTGAGGATGCGGTGCAGGTCGTGGGTGACGCGGATCAGCCACGGATTGCCGGCGAATTCCTGCACCGATTCGTGGATAAGGTAGTTCTGCCGGTAGTACTCGGCCAGGTCGCCCTCGTCGGCGGCCTGCTCCATGCGCGCGTGCAGCGTTTCCAGGCGCGCCAGGCCGGCGGCGTCGACCTTGCGCACGGCTTCGTAGGCGCAGCGGCCTTCCAGCAGCGCCATCACCGGGAACAGTTCGTTGAGGTCCTCCAGGGTCAGCCGGGTCACGCGCGCGCCGCGGCCGGGCTCGATCTGCACCAGGCCCTCGGCGGCGAGCAGCTTCAGGCTCTCGCGCAGCGGCGTGCGGCTGATGCCCAGTTCGGCGACCAGCGCCGGTTCGTCGATCCACTCGCCCGGCGGCAGCACGTACTCGTAGATCTTCTGCCGCAGCCGCTCGGCCACGTCTTCGTACAGCGCCACGCGCTTGCGCGGCGTGCGGGTGTCGGGCGCGAGGGTCATCGGCGGATCGCAATGCTCTGGAGCCGGTCTCGGCGATGCCGTCATTCTAGCGGCCGCCGCGACACGCCGCCGCGGCGTGCCCGTGTCGCCGTCATTTTCCCCGCTTTTTGTCCGGCCATTGCGCCAGCGCCGATGCGGCGGCGGTCTTGCTGTCCTTTCCGGTGCGCCCGTCCTTGAGCACCTTGGAGGCGGCGTTGCCGGCCTTGGCGCCGGTTTTCTCGTTGTTCGCCATGTGCGGTCTCCGCGATGCCGCGGTTGCGGCACGCCTGGCGTGCGCCTGGCCGCGTCAACGCCGCGTCACGGAACGGCGTGGCGATTCACGCGGGTTTGCATGCGGCCTGGGCAAGGTGGACGCTGGCAAACCAGGAGTACCCCATGACCCCGAGGTCCATCACGCCCCGGCTTTCGCTTCTCGCGGCGCTGGCCGCCGTCGCACTGAGCGGCTGCGGCAAGCCGGGCGACCAGAGTTCGCGCACCGCACCCGCCACCTCGCCCGCGCCGACCGCGGCACCGGTCGGCGGCGAAAGCGGGCGTGCCCCGATCGCCGACGACGCCTCGGCCAAGGCGATGCTGCAGGTGCTGGAAGGCAATGCGGTGGCGTTGTCGCAGCAGGCACTGTCGCGCAACGTCAGCGCCAGCGTCGCCGATTTCGCCCGCGAGGTGGTCGCCGCGCATCAGGGCGCCACGGTGGCGCACGCCGGCAAGGGCGGTGCCGGCGAAGAGGACAAGATCGCCGCGCAGGTGGCCAAGGGCCAGGCGCAGTTGCAGGCCCTGGCGCAGGAAAAGGACGATTCGGCCTACATGAACAGCTACATCGCGACCATGGTGCGCAGCTATTCCGACGCGCTGGCGGTGATCGACGCCGAACTGGTGCCGGCGGCGCAACAGGAGGCGACCAAGCAGGAACTGCAGCAGGCGCGCAAGCGCATCGCCGAACAGCTCGAACGCGCGCAGGCGCTGGCCTCGGCGCGCTACTAGGCCAGCGCGCGCGCCGCCGGATCGCGGCCGCGGCGCGGTGAAACTCTCACCGCGCCGGCGGCAACGTGGCGTACAGCTGCGCCAGTTCGCGCACGCGCGCGTCGAACACCGCCATCGCCTGTTGCATCAGTTCCTGCGGCGTCACCGGATGGCCGAAGAACGTGCCGAGCAGGGCGTCCGGCGGCGCGGCGAAGCCGTCGCTGAGCAGCGTGCGGTAGCGCGACGGGAAATCCGGCGAGCCGGCGCTGGCCTGGTCGTACAGGCTGCTCGCCAACAGGCCGGCGTACAGGTAGTTCACCAGGTACAGCGGATCCTGGTACAGCAGTCGCTTGCCCATCCAGGCATGCCGGTTTTGCGGGTAGCGCGCCTGCCAGTCGCCGTACTGGCCCCAGATGCGCGCGGTCAGCGCGTCGAAGTCGTCGGCGTTGTGCAAGGTGTCGGCGGCCACGCCGTCGTAGATCGACTGCTCCAGTTCGGTCTCCTCGGCCGAGGTGAAGATCTGGAACGCCAGATCGTCGATCAGCGCCTGCAGGTAGTAGGCCTTGGCGCGCGGATCGGTGCTGCTGCGGTACAGGTGGTCGTACAGCAGCATCTCGTTGAGGATCGCGTAGCTCTCGAACAGCCAGCTCGGCCCATTGCGGTAGAACGGCGACAGGCCGCGCTCGCTCATCAGTTGCTGGTGGACGGCATGGCCGCCTTCGTGGATGAGCACGCGCGGCCCCTCGATCGACGTGGGATAGCGGCCGACGAACAGACCGGACGGCACGCCCGCGGCGCTGAGCGAAAAGCCGTCGTCGACGCGATGGCCTTGCGCGCCGTCGACATCGAAGCGGCGCTGCGCCGGATCGAGCAGGGCGCGCAACTGCGCGACGTAGTCGCCGCCCAGCGGCTGCACCGCGGCGATCGCCGCCGCGCGCCCCTGCGCCAGCGTGAACTGCGGCACGGCGAAGCCGGGTTCCGACAGCTTCATGTCCCACGGCGCGGCGCTGTCGAGGTGCTGCACGGCCTGCACATGCGCGGCGCGCATGCGCTGGTACTGGAGGTAATGCGCGGCGCCGGCCTTGACCACGGCCAGCGTGCGCGCGACATCGGCGCGGTCGAACCCGCGGCCGAAGTAGGCGGCATCGGGCGCGCTGGCGAAGTGGCGCAGCTGCGCGGTCGCGGCGGTCAGGCGCAACCTGCCCAGCAACAGCGCCGCGTACACCTCGCCCTGCGCCGCGTAACCGTCCCAGCGTCGCTCCCAGGCCGCCTGGCGCACGCTGCGTTGCGGGTCGCCGGCGAGCAGGTCGGCATCGCGGTTGGCGTCGCGTTCGCCGCTGGCCGTGGCGATCCTGAGCGGCGGCGTGCTGCGCCGGAGCTGCTGGTACACGGCCCAATCGCTGGACGCGGCCGGGTCGGCCAGCGCATCGACGAGCGCGGCCTGATCGGCGGGCAGTTCGTGCGGTTGCCGGCGCTGCGCCTGTTGCAGTAGGTAGGCGTAGCGCGACGCCGCCGCCGTGCCCGGCACGCCTTGCCGGGCGATGCCGCGCAGGCTCGCATCGACCGCGCGGCGCAGCCGTCCGATGGCATTGTCGGTGTCGCTTTGCGCGGCTTCGCTGGCGCTGTCGTCGAGGTCGCGCGCGGCCAGCAGGTGCAGGTAGGCGTCGTGGCGGCGGCCGCGCTCGAGCAGCGCGGCGGCTTGGGCCATGTAGGCATCCAACTGCGCGATGGACGGCGCCGGCTGCGCGGCGAAGGCGTCGATCGCCGCGATCAGGGAGGCGCGCTGCGTACGCTCGATATGCGGCGTGGCGAAGTACGCGGTTTCGTCGATGCGCGCCGACAGGGGCGCCGGCGCGGCGGGCGCGGCGTTCGCCACGGTGGCGATGCTGCCGAGCAGCACGGAGAGGCTGATGATGCAGGCGATGCGCATGGCAGTGGGCGGCGGTCCGGAGCGGCCACTGTACGGCCGGCGACCGCCGCGCGCTTGCGCGCCAGCAGCGTTCTTGCACGCTCGTTGCGTGGCGACATGGCGATCGGCGATGAACCGCCCCCCGGCGCTTGTCGGCCGCCCAGGTCGGCGAGCGCTACCCAGCCGGGCTGCGGGCCGTAGCGTATCCAGGTGCGGGCAGCCATGCGCGTGAGTCCAAACCCACAAGCGCCACGGGAGCGGCATCGCCCTTGTTCCGGCCGCCGCCGCCCGACGTTGCCGCTGTCACCCGGCAACGCGCGTGACGGTGCCGGAAGCGCGCTCAGCCGCTGCCTTCGGTCACCGTCCCCGGCCGTTCCTCGCGCCCATCCGGATGGCGCGCGAAACGCTGCGGGTCGCGCCCGTGCACCGGCGCCGCGTCCTGCCACGGCCAGCCGCCGAACTGGGTGCGGCGGTAGTCGGTCATGGCCTGGGCGATCTCGGCCTGGGTGTTCATCACGAACGGCCCGTATTGCGCCACCGGTTCGGCGATCGGTCGGCCCTGCAGCACCAGGAATTCGCTGGCCTGCGTATCGCCGTTGACCAGTTCGACCGCCTGGTCGGCGCGCAACTCGATGGCGGCGTGCTGGGCGATGTCGCGGCCACCGACGGTCACCGCCGCGCCCTTGAAGAAGTACAGGCTGCGGCGCGTGCCGCGGCCTTGCGCCGCCGGCAGCGTCCAGCGCGCGCCGGGCGCCATGCGGATGGTCCAGATGGCCACGTCGGCGTCGTCCTGCGCGGCCCACGAATCCGGCGGCGGCGCGAGCGGGCCGCCCGGGGTGCCGGGTGCGCCCGCGACGGGGCCGATGCGGCCGGCCACGCAGGCGACCTCGGTGCCGCGGCCGGCGGCGTCGGTGGCGGTGAAGCGCGGCAGGTTCTCGGCCCAGAACATGGTGAAGTGCGGCGCCACCAGCTTGTTGCGCGCCGGCAGGTTGAGCCAGATCTGGAACAGTTCGAGCCGGTTCGGCGCCTGCGCGTCGAGCAGCGGGAACATCTCCGAATGCACGATGCCGGCACCGGCGGTCACCCATTGCACGTCGCCGGCGCCGAAGCGCGCCGCCGCGCCCAGCGAGTCGGCGTGGTCGATCAGGCCCTGGCGCACGATGGTCACGGTCTCGAAGCCGCGGTGCGGGTGGCCGGGAAAGCCCGGCACCTCCTCGCCGTGATACATGCTCCAGCCGTCCTTGCGGCTGAAGTCCTGGCCGAGGTCGCGGTCGTCCAGCGGCACCGCCGGCCCCATCGCGTCGTTGCCGGCGGGATAGGCGTCGTCGTGGTGGACGCAGAACAGGAACGGGTCGATCGTGGCCCACGGAAAGCCGAGCGGCTTGATCTGGACGATGGGGTCGGTCATGGAAGCTCCTCGTTGCGGCGCCGGCCAAGGATGGATGCGGCATCCCAGAAGGATGGGGCAGGGGCGTGGGAAAGGAAGGCCGGTGCGGAGGACATCCTGTCCCGCACGCGGAACGCCGCCGATCGGCGCGGTGTCGACGCGGCATCGGCGCGAGCGCGGCGCAGGCGCGGCGGCATCGCCCCGGGGGTCGGCGTGGCGTCCGTGCGAGTGCGGCTTTCGAGTCTCTTGCCGGCCTGCTGCCGGCCATCTCCCGGCTGCGACGACGACCGCAGGGGCGCGCTGGATCGCCGTCGTGGCGGCAGGCGTTTGCGGAACCGTCGTACGCGCCCCGGATCGATGCTCCCCCTCGAATCGCCGTGGCGGCGCTACCGGCTGCCATCCCGGTAGCGCGAGGGCGTCACCCCGTAGGCGGCCTTGAACGAGCGCGAGAAATGCGCGGCGCTGCCGTAGCCGCAGGCCAGGGCGATCTCCAGCAACGGGTGTCGTGAGCCGCGCAGCAACGCGGCGGCGCGATCGGCCTGCGCGCGTCGCCGGTAGTCGCCGGGCGTGCAGCCGTAGCAGGCGCGGAAGGCGCGCGCCAGGTGCGCCGGATGCCGCTGCGCGATCCGCGCCAGTTCGGCCAGGTCGAGGTCGGCGGGCGCCTCGTCCAGGCATTGGCGCACGCGGCGCAGCCAGGGCGGGGCGCTGTTCGGCCCGCCATCGGCCTGGCCGCGGCCCAGGCTCGCCAGCAGTTCCAGCGCCAGGCCTTCGCGCACCAGCGCCGAATAGGCATCGTCGGTCGCCTGCTCCAGGCGCAGTTGCCGGCCGATGCGCAGGGCCTGCGCCGAACCGCGCAGATGCGGCGCCTGCGCCAGCGCCACGCCGCGCTCGCGCAGGTAGTCCAGCCACTGCGGCGGCGGCGCCAGCAACAGCTTGAACGCCCCGTCGGCGCCGAAGCGCTGGCTGTGCTCGGTCTGCGCGGGGCAGAACAACAGATCGCCCACGCCGTGGAAGCGGCGGCGGCCCAGGGTCGATTCCTCGTAGCCGCCGGCCAGCACCAGGCACAGCCATGGGTCATCGTGCGCATGGCCGGGCATGGTCGCGCCGGCGGCGTAGCGCTGCAGGCGCAGCGGCAGCGGAGTGGCGAGCATGCGGCGTTGCTTCCCTGGCGAGGCTGTCTGCGATCCTACGCGCCTGTCGCCGCGGCCGGTACCAGGGTGCCGCTGACGCCAGCGCCCGTCGCGCGCATCGGCCGATACAGGCAGGACCGGCTTCAGGTGCGCGGGACCCGCCGGTGAAGCCGACCGCGGCCCGCCATCGCTTCACCATCCGTCTGCGCTTGTGGCGTTGACGCGTCGCGCGTGGCGCAGGGACGCCCAGCGTCGTGATCTGGAAGAGGGGTCGGTCATGTAGCGGTCCTTCGCGCGAACGCCGCCGAGAGGGAGGCGGCGACCTTCCGTCCCGCAAGGAAAACGCTGGATGCGCCACCTCGGCTTCCCTGGTCACGGCGCGGCGACGCGCACCTGAATGCCGGCTGGAGCGCAATCCGCTATCCGCGCCTGCGTTGCCGGCGCGTCACTGGACTGTCATCTGCCGTGACCAGCATCGCAGGCCCTTCGACCCTGCGAGCGTCTGGTGCGTCCCGAACCCTTGCCGGCCCTGTCGCGGCTGTTCCTGCAATGGCGACCGTCGCTGAGCCGCTACTTCCTGCGTCGCCGCGCCGCGGCATGGGACGCCGAGGACCTGGTGCAGGAAGTGTGGCTGCGCCTGCAGCGCAGCGAGGCGCACGCGCCGGAGATCGCCAATCCGGAGGCCTACCTGTTCACCATCGCCGCCAACCTGATGCGCGAGCACGCGCTGCTCAACCAGCGCAGCACGCAGCGCGACACCTGCCTGGACGACGTGCTGGAGCGGCTGGCGGTGCCGTGCGACGCGGATGCGCACGTGCACCGCGCGCAACGCCGGCAGCGCCTGGCCGAACTGATGGCGCGGCTGCCTCCGAAATGCCGCGCGGCGATGGTGCTGCGCTATCGCGACGAACTCGGCTACCAGGACATCGCCGAGCGGTTGCAGATCTCCAGCCACATGGTCAAGAAATACATCATCAAGGGCCTGGCGGTGTGCCGGCAGGGCATGGCGCGCTATGCGTGAATCGCCGATCGCCGCGGCGGCCGCGACCTGGTATCTGGCGCACCGCGAAGCGCCGCTGGCGCCGCTGCAGCAGGCCGAGTTCCTGGCCTGGCTGCGGCAATCGCCCGCGCACGTGGCCGAATACCTGGCCGTCGCGCACCTGCACCAGGACCTGCGGTCCGCGGCGCAATCGCAGCAGGCCAGCAGCGACGAACTGTGTGCGCATGCGCGCCGCAGCGGCGCGGTGGTGGTGCCGTTGCGGCCCGAGTTCGGGCAGGCGAGGCCACCGCGACCGCAGGCGGCGCCGGCGCCACGCCAGCGCCAGCACCGCCGGCGCTGGGCGTTCGGCCTGGCCGCCGTGCTGGCGTTGTCGGCGATCGGCGTGACCGCGCATCTGGCGGCGCCGGACCCGGTCGCGGTGACGGTCTACGCCGCCGGCGACGATGCCGGGCGCGAGGTGGCGCTGGCCGACGGCAGCGTGGTGCGCCTGGACCGCGGCAGCGCCATCGCCGTGCGCTACGGCACACAGCGCCGCGATATCGCACTGCTGCGCGGCAAGGCGCTGTTCGACCTCGGCCACGATCCGGCACGGCCGCTGCGGGTCAGCGTCGGCGCACTGGTGCTGCGCGATATCGGCACCGTGTTCGGCGTCGACCAGCACGATGGCGCCACCCGCGTCACCGTGCTGCAGGGACGCGTGCACGTGCTGCGCGGCGCGCATCCGTGGTGGCGGCGCAGCGTGCTGCCCAGCGAAGGCGCGCAGTTGGCGGACCTGGGCGGCGGCCAGCAGGCGCGGCTGGACGCGCGCGGGCGGCTGCTGGACATGGACGCGCATGCCGACATCGCCGGCGCCACCGCCTGGCTACCGGCCCAGGTCGGCGTGCGCGACCGCAGCGTGGGCGAGGTGGCGCGGCTGTTCAACGCCTACACCACGCGGCCGTTGCGCATCGCCGACCCGGCATTGGCCGCGCGCCGCATCAGCGGCGTATTCCACCTGCGCGATCCGGATGCCTTCGTCGCCTACCTGGGCAGCCTGCCGAACGTGCAGGTGCAGCGCGACGCGCAGGCGGTGACGATCCGCAGCGCGCCGGGGCCGCTGTAAGAAAAAATTCATGCAAATACCGGTAGCCGCGCGGCGCTGTGCGGCCGTCCTAGGTAGGCATGGCCGTCGTGCAGGACGCGCACGGCCGCCTCCCTCTCCCCTCCGGTAACACGTCCCATGCGCACCACGCTCGTCGTTTCCATCGCCCTGCTGCTCGGCAGCACCGCCTCGTTGCCGGCCTGGTCGGCCCCCCTCGCCGCCTCGGCGCCGGCGATCGCGCCGATGCCGTTGGACCAGGCGCTGGAGCGGTTCGCCCGCAACAGCGGCCTGCAACTGATGTACGACCCGGCACTGGCGGCCGGGCAACGCAGCAACGGCGCGCCGGCCGGCCTGGTGCCGGCGCAGCAGCTGCAGAAACTGCTGGCCGGCACCAGCCTGGAGTACCGCATGCCGACGCCGGGCACGGTCAGCATCGTGCGCAGCGCCGTGGCCGCGCCCCGCAACGCCGCCGCGCCACGCGCGGCGCACGCCGCCGCCACGCCGGCCAACGACCCGGGCGACCGCGACGACGGCCCGCGCGAACTGGCGCCGATCAACGTCACCGCCAACAGCGTCGACACGTTGGCGCCCAGCGCCGCGCCGCTGGAGGCGAGCCAGCCGACCTCGGTGATCGACGAACGCTTCATCCGCGACGGCCTGCGCCTGAACGCGAACTACGACGACATCATCAAGTACGCGCCGAGCGTGGTCACCACCTCGCCGGAAGGCCCCGGCCTTGGCAAGAACGAAGGCATCAGCATCCGCGGCTTCCAGGACGGCCAGTTCAACATCACCTTCGACGGCATCCCGTTCGGCGACGCCAGCGACCTGCACCACACCACGTCGGCGTACTTCAACAACCATGTGCTCGGCCAGGCCGAGATCGACCGCGGCCCCGGCGGCGGCGCCACCATCGGCAACGCCACCTTCGGCGGCACGCTGGCGCTGCGCACGCGCAACCCCAGCACGGTGGACGGCGTCACCGTCTACGCCACCGGCGGCAGCTGGGACACCTGATCCACCGGGGTCAGCGCCGACGAGCACATCGGCAATACCCGCGTGTTCGCCGACCTGTCCAGGGAAGCCAGCGACACCTACCTGAAAGGCACCGACGACCGCCGCGAGCACGCCTTCGTCAAGACCGTCACCGAGTTGGGCGAGGCGACCACGCTGACCTTCGTCAGCAGCTACAACCAGGAACACCAGAACACCGTGCAGGGCGCCACCCGCGCGCAACTCGCGCAGCACGGCTGGCGCTACGGCCTGGGCGACGATCCGATCCTGCAGAACTACACCGGCTACAACAGCGCCGCGTACTACTCCAGCTTCAGCTACCTGGGCCTGAGCACGCGCCTGGGCGACTGGGACATCGACAACAAGGTCTACTACAACAGCTTCGACCACACCGCCGCCAAGAGCAGCATCCCCACCAGCGAGAGCGCCGCCGACAACGGCGTGACCTTCTACTCCAGCACCGGCAAGAAGCTGTCCAAGGCGGCCATCGACGTGCCCGGCAAACTGTCGGACAACGATTACCACGCCTTCGGCGACGTGTTGCGGCTGGCGCGCGATCTGGGCCCGGGCCAGGTGCAGACCGGCGTGTGGGTGGAACGCAACCTGGACGAACGCAATCAGCTGCCGGTGGACATGAGCACCGGCGCGGCCAGCGGCACCAAGTACGGGTATCCGTACAACTACCAGTTGCGGGACCGCACCGACACGCTGCAGCCGTACGCGCAGTACGACTGGAAACTGAGCGATACGCTGACCCTCAGCCCCGGCGTGCGCTATTCGCGGGTGGAGCGCCAGCTCGACGCGCAGCTCAACAAGAGCACGCCGCCGGCGCCGTCCCACGCCAGCGCCAGCTACGACGCGACGCTGCCGTCGCTGAGCCTGCACGACGCCTTCAGCGAGCACTGGAGCGGCTACCTGCAGGCCGCGCGCGGCTTCCTGGCGCCGCCGATCGACGTGATCGAACTCAACGGCAGCCGCGGCCTGCAGCCGGAGCTGACCAGCAACTACCAGCTCGGCACCAGCTACGCCGCGCGCGGCCTGACCTTCGGCGCCGACGTCTACTACATCGATTTCAGCAACTACATCAGCCAGACCCTGGTCGCCACCGACAGCGGCACCGAGAGCGCCTACGTCAACGGCGGCGGTGCGGTGTACCGCGGCGCCGAGGCCGAAGCCACCTACGCGCTGACGCCGACGCTGAGCCTGTACGCCAATGCCAGCTACAACGAAGCGACCTACAAGCGCAGCACTACCCAGGTCGCCGGTACCCCGCGCGTGACCGGCGCGTTGGGCGTGCTGTACAACAGCGGCACCGGCTACTTCGGCTCGTTGATGGAAAAGGTGGTCGGCGCGCAGTACGGCGTGGACAACACGACCGACGCCAGCGGCGCCACCGTGTTCGGCAACGACCAGCGCCTGGGCGGCTATGCCAGCCTGGATGCGGCGCTGGGCTATCGCAGCACGCATGGCCCCTACGGGTTGAAGGGCTATTCGATCAGCATGGACGTCAACAACCTGCTCGATCGGCACGCCTTGATCGGCTATGCCGGCACGCGCGCTTCCGACAATCAACCGCTGTACTTCGGCCTGGCCGGACGCGGCGTGTTCCTCGACCTGTCGCTGAAGTTCTGAGGCCGGGGTCATGCGCGTCTCCATCGAAGCGCCCGTCACCGCCACGCGTGCGCGGCGCCACCTGTATTGCCTGGCGGCGCTGTTGCTGCTGACCGCGGCGGCATTGCCGGCCATGGCCGCGGCACGCAGCCGCGCAAGCCCACCAGCGCAAGTGCGCCTGACCATCGTGGTGATGCGCCACGGGGTGCGCGCGCCGACCCAGGATCCACAGGCGCTGGTCAAGTACGCGGCGCAGCCATGGCCGCAATGGCCGGTGGCGCCGGGCATGCTCACCGCGCACGGCGCGGCGGGGATGCAGGCGCTGGGCGCGCGCTACCGGCAGCGCTGGCTGGCCGAGGGTGTGCTGGCGCCGGACTGCGCGGCCGCGCAGATGGTGGTGATCGCCGACAGCACGCCGCGCAACCACGCCAGCGCCGCGGCGTTCGGCGAAGGCCTGCAGCCCGGCTGCGGCGCCCACTACCTGGCGCTGCCGACCGAACAGAACAATCCGTTGTTCCACTACGCGGCGGGCAAGGACAAGAGCGCGAACGAGGACAAGGACGACGATGCGGTGGCTGCGCCGCTGCATCCGAATGCGGCCACGCGGACACGCTTGCGCGCGCTGCAGCGGGTCCTGTCCGGATGCAGCGGCGCTGCCTGCGCCGCGCAGGCGCCTGGCCAGGACACCCCGCGCGTGGACGATCCGCGGCGGCTGGACGATCCCGCGCAGGCGGCCAAGCTGCTGAAGACCGCCGGCAGCCTGGCCGAGAATCTGATGCTGGAGTACGCGCAGGGCCTGCCGCCGGCGCAGGTGGCGTGGGGCCGTGCCGATGCGGCGTCCCTGCAGCGGCTGATCGGCCTGCACAACGCCTCCTTCGCGTACAGCAAGCGCGCGCTGCCGGCCGCGCGCGCGGGCGGTTCCAATCTGCTCGCGCACCTGCTGGCGACGCTGCAGGCCGCGGCCGGGCAGCCGCCAGCGGTGGCGCCGTTGGCGCCGGTGGACGCGCGCGCGCTGGTGCTGCTCGGTCACGACACCAATCTGGCGCACCTCGCCGGCCTGTTCGGCATCGACCCTGCCGTGCCCGGCCAGCCGGACGCGTATCCGCCCGGTGGGGCGCTGGTGCTGGACCTGGTGCGGCAGGACGGCCAGGACTTCCTGGACCTGCGCAGCGTGGTGCCGACCCTGCGGGCGCTGCGTGCGAATCGCTTCGCTGGGCGTGGCCTGCGCGAGCGGCGCTGGCCCTTGCCCGGATGCGGTGGGCGCCTGCGCTGTCCGTTGGCGATCGCGTTGCCGGCGCTGCAGGCGCGTCTGGATCCGCAGCGGGTTCAGGCCGAGCTGCCGCCACTGAGCGCATGGCCGGCGCAGGCGGCACCGCAGCGCGATTAGCCAGCGCTTGCGGTCGGCGGCCGGGCAAGTGTTGTGTAGGGCGCCGTCGTGTTCGGGTGCGGTGATCGATGTTCCCGGGCATGCCCGTCGCGGCTGAAGCCGCTCCCACAACGTTCAGCACGCTGCGCATGGCATGCGGCTCGCGAAAGACGGGCTGGGATGGGCGGTTGCCATGTTCCATGCCGATGCGCGGTGGGGGCTTCGGCGGCGACCGGACCTTTCGGATGGTGCCTGTCGCGGCTGAAGCCGCTCCTACAAAGTGCGGGGCTGCGATGGTCAAGCGATTCGTTGTCGATGCGCTGTAGGAGCGGCTTCAGCCGCGACAGGGCGTCCCCGACGATGTCCGTCGCGACCGAAGCCGCCTCGCCAAATTCCCTGGGGCCGCTTGCTGCGGAAACCGCCATCCGCCGTCACGGACCCCTTCGCGCGAAAGGTCGATCATCGCCACTCCCCCACCGCGCCGGACGCCTGCACGCGCCGCGCGCTCCTGCCAGGACCCCGCCATGTCCCCGACCTATGCCGCCACGCTGCCCGAGACGATGACCGCGATCGAGATCCGCCAGCCCGGTGCGCCGGAGGTGTTGGTGCCGGTGCGCGTGCCGCTGCCGCGTCCGGGGCGCGGCGAACTGCTGGTGCGGGTGGCCGCGGCCGGCGTCAACCGCCCCGACGTGATGCAGCGCCAGGGCAGCTATCCGCCGCCGCCGGGCGCCTCGCCGCTGCCGGGGCTGGAGTTCGCCGGCGAGGTGGTCGGCCTGGGCGAGGGCGTGGAGCGCTATCGCCTGGGCGACCAGGTCTGCGCGCTGGTCGCCGGTGGCGGCTATGCCGAGTACGCGGTGGTGCATGAGCGCAACGCGCTGCCGGTGCCGCAGGCGCTGAGCCTGGCCGAGGCCGCGGCGCTGCCGGAAACCTTCTTCACCGTGTGGACCAACGTCTTCCAGCGCGGCCGCCTGCAGTCCGGCGAGACCCTGCTGGTGCACGGCGGCACCTCCGGCATCGGCAGCGTCGCCACGCTGCTGGGGCGGGCCTTCGGGGCGCGGGTGATCAGCACCGTCGGCTCGGCCGACAAGCGCGCAGCCAGCCTGGCGCTGGGCGCGGAAGCGGCCATCCTCTACCGCGAGGAGGACTTCGTCGCCGAGACGATGCGCCTGACCGAGGGCCGCGGCGCCGACGTGATCGTGGACCTGATCGGCGGCGACTACCTGGCGCGCAACTACCAGGCCGCGGCGCTGGACGGGCGCATCGTGCAGATCGGCATCCAGCAGGGCAAGGTGCGCGAGCTGGACCTGATGCCGCTGCTGGCCAAGCGCCTGACCCACACCGGCTCGACCCTGCGCCCGCGCTCGGTGACGGAAAAGGCGGCGATCGCGCGCGAGCTGGAGCAGCAGGTGTGGCCGCTGCTGGCGCAGGGCCGGATCAAGCCGCAGCTGGACCGCTGCTTCCCGCTGGCCGAGGCGGCGCAGGCGCACGCGCTGATGGAGTCCAGCGCGCACATCGGCAAGATCGTGTTGCTGGCCGAGCCAGGGGCGGCGGCCACCGCCCCCCTGTAGGAGCGGCTTCGGCCGCGACACCCACCTCCCGGCCACGCATCACCCCGGTGCCGCGCTGGCCCCATTCAAGCCCCACGCCGTATATTGCGCCGCACGCGCGGTGGTCCGCGCTCCACCGCCGGTCCTCCGCGTGCGCCTGTCTTCCCGTTTCGCCGTGCTGCCGTTGCTGCGCTGTGCGCTGCTGTCGTTGTTCCTGTGCCTGAGCGCGGCCGCGGCCGCGCAGCCGCAGGACGAACCGCCGCCGCCGGACCCGCAGGCCTTGCTGGAAGGCGCCGAGCAGACGCTGAAGACGGCGCGGCGCGGACTGGACGATGCGGCCGAGGACCAGACGGCGCTGCGCGAGCTGCTCGGCAAGGTCACCGATGCGCAGCGCGACGCCGAGGCCGCGGCGGCGGCGCTGGCGCCGCAGATGGCGCAGGTCCAGGCGCGGTTGACGGAGTTGGGCCAGGCCGTCCCCGGCGAGGCCTCCGACATCGGCGCGCAGCGCAAGGACCTGGCCAAGCAGCACACCAGCCTGGATTCGGACATCAAGCGCGGCAAGTTGCTGGCACTGGAGGCCAAGCAGCTCGGCGAGCAGATCGAGAGCGTGCAGGCCGAGCACTTCAGCCAGGAGCTGTCGCTGCGCTCGGCTTCGCCGCTGTCGCCGTCGCTGTGGCGGCAGATCGCCAGCGATTTCCCCGCCGATCGCGATCGCCTGCTGGCCCTGTCCCGGCTCTGCGCGCAGGCGCTGGACGAGGCGGTCGCCGAGAACGGCGCCGGCGCGCTCGGCGTCGGCGTGGTCATCGCGTTCGTGCTGCTGTTCCCGTTGCGCTACCTGCTGCGCTGGCTGGGCAAGCGCTATGCGGTGTCGCGCGCGCCGGGCAGTCGCCTGCGCCGTTCCGGGCTGGCGCTGTGGTTCCTGCTGCTGGGCACGTTGACCCCGGGCCTGGCCGCGCTGGTGCTGGCCGAGACCCTGCGCGGCATCGGCGCGGTGCCGGCGGCGCTGGAGACCGCGCTGCACGGCTTCGTGGTGTACAGCTTCGCCGCCGCGTTCATGGGCTCGCTGGGCGCCAGCGTGCTGCTGCCGAACCAGCCCTCGTGGCGGCTGTTCCCGATCGACGACGCCACCGCGCGGCGCCTGCGCAAGTACACCTGGGCCACCGCGACGCTGGCCTGGCTGAGCAGCATGCTGCTGGTGATCAACCGCGCCAGCCAGACCAGCGAGTCGGCGACCGTGGCCGCCGACGGCCTGATCGCGCTGGCCTACGCGGCGCTGATCCTGGCGATCCTGACCAGCCTGTCGCGGCTGCGCCGGCGCCAGTACGCCGAGGCGGCGGCGCAGGCGCTGGCCGACGCGCAGCCGCCGCCGCCGGGGCCGCACGGCGGCGTGCTGGCGCTGGTCGGGGTGCTGGTGCGGGTGGTGGTGGTGGTGGCGCTGCTGGCCGCGCTGCTGGGGTATATCCACCTGGGCCTGTTCATTACCCGGCAGATCATCTGGATCACCATGATCGTCGGCGCGGTGCGCCTGCTGATGACCTTCGCCGACGACTTCGCGCTGTGGCTGTTCGCCAGCGAAGGCCGCATCGGCCGCGCCGCCAACGGCGCGTTCGGGGTGCGCTCGAGCAGCCTGGAGCAGGCCGGCGTGCTGACCTCGGCGCTGCTGCGGGTGCTGTTGCTGCTGATCGGCATCGGCGCGTTGCTGATCCCGTTCGGCACCAACGTGTCGGTCGTCTCGGACTGGTTCTCGCTGCTGTCCAACGGCATCCGCCTCAGCGACAAGGTGGTGCTGCACCCGGGCGAGATCGTGCGCGCGGTGCTGGTGCTGTTGCTGGGCCTGGGCGTGATGCAGTACCTGCATCGCTGGCTGACCCAGACCTATCTGCCCAAGACCGAACTGGACGACGGTTCGCGCAACTCGATCAGCACCGTGGCGCGGTACGTCGGCATCATCCTGGCCGCGTTGTGGGCGCTGACCGCGCTGGGCATCGGCCTGGAGCGGATCGCGCTGGTGGTCAGCGCGCTGTCGGTGGGCATCGGCTTCGGCCTGCAGGCGATCACCCAGAACTTCGTGTCCGGCCTGATCCTGCTGGCCGAGCGCCCGGTCAAGATTGGCGACTGGGTCAAGATCGGCGACCAGGAAGGCGACGTGCGCAAGATCAGCGTGCGCTCGACCGAGATCCAGGTCGGCGACCGCTCCACCCTGATCGTGCCCAACTCCGAACTGATCACCAAGACCCTGCGCAACATGACCCTGGCTGGGCCGCTGGGGCGGGTGCAGATCCAGTTCGCGGTGTCGCTGGGCACCGACGTGACCAAGCTGCGCGCGCTGCTGCTGGAGCTGTATGCCGCGCATCCGGGCGTGCTGCAGGATCCGGCGCCGTCGGTGTTCATCGACTCCATCGCCAGCGGACACGTCACCCTCAACAGCTTCGCCTATGTCGCCAGCCCGCGGCTCGCCTACGGCACCCGCAGCGACCTGTTCTTCAGCCTGCTGCAGCGGCTGGCCGAGGAAGGCATCGCGCTGGAGTCGCCGCAGGAAGTGCGGCTGCTGCGCAAGGAGGCGTGAGGTCGCGGCGCACGATCGCGATGGCCGGGTCGTGGGGCAGTGCGTTCAAGCAGGGCGGCGGGAGGCGCGTATGCGGTGAGACATCACGTCCGATTCGCCGAGTTGGACGAAGGTGTTCGAGATAGCCGACGAGTTGACCGCGCTGGGCGCGATCGTCGAGACGCGCTAACCGTCCTTGGAGTGGGACCTAGGAATCTGCCTGCGCTGTCTGCCGCGCAGCATCGGGAGGACGACGTTCCGCCGCTCCCATGCGAAAGACAGGACGCTCGTCCTGGACGTGTCCATCGAAGAGGAGCGCCTGCTTCCGCACAAGCGAAGCAAGGCCGCGCAGCGCCGGATCATGGGCCGCGCGTTCTTCGACTTCTTCGAAGCCAGCATCAACAACTACGAAAAGAAGCTGCCCGGGCTGGCAGGCGCGTCGTTCCCGTTGCTTGCCGACGTGCGTCGGCGGTCCCTCGACAATCAGTGGCTCGGTTAACCGCCTGCGCCTTCGCGATCGCCTGCTTGGCCGAGGTGCACCCCGGCTTGCATGGTGGCGATGGCTTCGGAATGCTTCGACTCCCGACTCCCGACTCCCGACTCCCGACTCCCAGCCCCTAGCGCCGGCCGCGTTCCTCGCGCACCCGCGTGCGCCGGTCGAACAGCACCGCGCTGGCGATGATGCCCAGGCCCAGCACCACGCCGAGCAGGAACAACACCATCGCGATGGCCGGGTAGCCGAACAGCTTGGCGCCGGTGTCGATGCGCATCATCTGCGTGGAGGCCAGGATCAGCGCGGCGGTGACGATGCCGGCAGCGACGCGGTTGGCGATCTTCTGCAGGCTCTCCATCAGCCGCGATTCCTCCAGCCCCGCCACGCGCACCTGCAGCCGGTTTTCCGCGGCCAGGGTCAGGATGTCCGACAGCTTGCGCGGCCCCTCGCGCAGCAGCGCCTGCATCTCCATCGCCTCGCTGGCCAGGTTCGCCGCCGACAGCGATTTCTTCAGCCGCGCGCGCATCACGTGCTGCAACTGGTCCTCGACCACGCTGCGCGTGTCCAGGTGGGGCGACAGCGCGCGGCACACCGCTTCCAGATTCAGCAGGGTCTTGCCGAGCAGGCTCAGCTCCGGCGGCGTGCGCAGTCCGTAGGCGGTGGCGATGCGCACCAGGTCCAGCACCACGCGGCCCTCGGAGGTGGCGTCGTGCGCGGCGTAGCGCGCGATCATCTGCCCGGTCTCGCGCTGGTAGTGGTCCTCGTCGAAATTCTCCAGACGCGTGCTCAGCGCGATGGTCTCCTCGGCCACTTCCTCGCCGCGGCCGTCGACCGCGGCGAACAGCAGCTTGAGCAGGCGCTCGCGCAGCTTCGGCGGCACGTGCGCGACCATGCCCAGGTCGAAGATCGCCAGGCGTCCGTCGCCGAGCACGCGCAGGTTGCCGGGATGCGGATCGGCATGGATCTCGCCGTGCACGAACATTTGGTCCAGATAGCCGCGCACCAGCGCCGCGGCCAGGTCGTCCATCGGCTGCTCGGTGCGGCGCAGGCCGGAAATCCGGTCCACGCGCACGCCCTCGGCCAGTTGCATGGTCAGCACCCGGCGGCTGCTCAGGTCCCAGATCGGCTGCGGCACCCACAGCTGCGGGAACGGCTTGAGGTGGTCGCCGAAGCGCGCCAGGTTCTCCGCCTCCGCCTCGTAGTTCAGTTCGGCCAGCAGCGCCTTGCCGAACTCGGCCAGCCAGTCGGCGAAGCGGATGCGCCGGCCCAGGCCGGTCAGCTTGTCGGCGGCGTTGGCGAAGCTCTTCAGCACCTCCAGGTCCGAGCGCACCTGCGCGGCGACCTCGGGTTTTTGCACCTTGATCGCCACCGGCGTGCCGTCGCGCAACGCGGCGCGGTGCACCTGCGCCAGCGAGGCGGTGCCCAGCGGGGTGTCGTCGAAGGCGGAGAAGGCCTTGTTGACCGCCACCCCGAGTTCGGCCTCGACGATCTCGCGGATGCGTTCGGCCGGAATCGGCGTGGTGTTCTCCTGCATCCGTTCCAGCGCGGTGGCGAATTCCGGCGGCACCACGTCCGGGCGCGTGGACAGCATCTGCCCGAGCTTGACGAAGGTCGGGCCGAGCGCTTCCAGGTCGCTGACGAACTGCTCGGGAGTGCCCTCCGGTAGCGCGTGCTCGGCGTCGGCGGCCTCCACGTCCATGCCGGAGAACACCCCGGAACCGCGGTAGCGCAGCAGCAGGCGCAGGATCTGGGTACGGCGGCTGAGGCCACCGACCACGTGCGGGGTGTCCGCAGCGTCGGGCGTCGCGCTCATGGTGGCTCCGGGCAGGGTCGAAAGTCGCCGACGAGTGTGGCGACGGACGGGTCGTCGCGCGGTGAATCCGCTTCGCGCGGGTGCGGGATGGTGGCCTTGCGTGCAACGGGCGCAGGTACTGGCGGCTGCGACGACGGCAGGCGCGGCGAGCCCGGGCTGCGGGCCGTCTTCCACCCTGCTTGTCCACGGGATAGCCGGTGCCGCCGCCTATCCTGCCGCGCAGCGATAGCAGGCATGCATGGGGAAGAACGCCGTGCGGCGGGGCGAAGCATGAGAAACGCTGCCAGGCAGCGGAGGAGGTGGCGGTGGCCGTCGCAGGACGGTCGCCGCGTTGTCGCAACCCGGCAGGTGCGCGCGGACGCGCCCGGCCGGCATGGGCATCGCGCGATGAGCTTGCGCCGTCTCGCGTTACGCGTCTCGGCGGTGGTCGTGGTGCTGCTCGCGGTCGCCTGGCTGGGCGAGGACGGCGGCGGCGTCGCCACCGAGGCGCGCAGCGTCCTGCAGGCCCTGTCGCGCATGCTGTTCTGACGCCGTTGGCCCGCGGCCCCTGTTCCGGCGTTGCGACCGGCCTTACCCTTTGCGTTTCGCCACCTGCAAGGATTGCCGCCATGTCCTCCGTCGTTTCGCGTGTCCTGCGTCGTTTCGGTTTCCGGTCGGCGTGCGCGTGCCTGGCGCTGTGGTGCGCGTTGCCGCTGGCCGCCACGGCGGCGCCTACGGAACGCTATGTCGGCGAGGCGTTCGACGCGCAGGCCTTTGCCGCCAGCAAGCGCCGCAGCTACGACGTGCAGGATTTCTCCGAGCGCTACCGGGCGACGCTGGAAGTGCAGGACAGCGACGAGGTGTTCCGTCCGGGCATCGTGCGCGTGTTCGCGCGCGGCAGCGCCACGCCGCTGATCGAAGTGGCCTCGCCCGAACTGGTGCTGGACACCAGCCCCAAGGGCGGCAAGGTCAAGGCCAATGTGCAGCAATTGCCCTATGGCGAGCAGAGCGTGCTGATCTACGCCGATTTCAACTTCGACGGGATCAAGGACCTGGCGCTGATGGACGGGCAGAACAGCTGCTACCACGGTCCCTCCTACCAGGTGTACCTGGGCAGCGCCGACGGTTTCGAGGCCAGCCCCGGCTTCACCGAGCTGGCGCAGAGCAATTGCGGCCTGTTCGAGGTGGATGCGCAGGCGCGCGAGATCCGCACCATGAGCAAGGACGGCTGCTGCTGGCACCAGGTCGCGAGTTATTCGGTGCGCAACGGCGAGCCACTGCTGGAGCGCGAGATCGTCGAGGACGCGACCGGCGCGTCGTCGGGGCTGGCCCAGGAGACGCGCTACCGCGACCAGGGCGGCAAGCGCGTGGCCGACAAGCGCTACCTGTGGGACGAGGACGGCGGCACCGCGGCGGGCGAGCGCAGGATCCTGCTCGAATTCCGCCTGGCGCCGGCCGGCAAGCGCATCGTGGTGTTCACCAACGGCAACGATGCGACGCGGCCGTACTACGCGGCGCTCGGCGCGCAGCAGCGGGTCGATCTGCTGTATCCGGACGCCGAACGCGAGGCCATGGACTACGACGCCGAGCGCCACGTACTCAGTTTCGACCGCGGCGACACCACCTACCGCATCGTCGGCGATGCGCACGGCGCGCCGCAGCGGATGGAGGTCGCGGTGCGCGGCAAGACCCAGACGCTGGCGCTGCAGCCCGGCTCGGTGCACGGCTCGTTGCAGGCGGTGGCGCGGGCGCTGCGCGATGCGCAGGCGGCCGAGGCGCAATAAGCCGGTCGCGATCGCGCCGGATCGCGGCTGTTGTATGAGCGGCTTCAGCCGCGACAGAAACTTCCGGAAGGGGCCTGTCGCGGCTGAAGCCGCTCCTACACAAGCACAAGCCGCTGCAGGGAGGATGGAGGCTATCTCCACGCCGCGAAGGCGCACTTCAAATGTCAGGAGCAGTGGTGAAATTCACATACAAGAAAAACGATGACGCATCTCACTGGCTTTGGTGCGAGAGAAATAAATCCCCATTCATTTCAATTGAGGATGTGGATGGAGAGTACAGCAGAGTGTTTTATGACGTGACAAATTTGCGCGTACCGCTGGAGATAATTTCAGAATCAGTGCGCAAAATATATGAGTCGTATTTGGACTTCTTTTTGATATCACACCCCGATGCTCATGCGGCAGTGGATGAGCATTATGTATTTTCGCTGATTGTGAAAAAGGAGCATGCCGAGTGCGTGGCTGAGAGCCTTTTTGACTACCTCGACCACAAATTTTTGCAGTCGCCCTAAAGCAGGCCGGCTCGGTACACGGCTCGTTGCAGGCGGTGGCGCGGGCGCTGCGCGATGCGCAGGCGGCCGAGGCGCAATAAGCCGGTCGTGATCGCGCCGGATCGAGGCTGTTGTAGGAGCGGCTTCAGCCGCGACAGAAACTTCCGGCAGGATCCCTGTCGCGGCTGAAGCCGCTCCTACACAACAATTGCACGAGAGAGAGGTCATTCCCACGCCGCGAAGGCGCGCGCCACGGCCTCGGCGCCCGGATCGACCACGCCGCGCAAGGCGTCCGCCGGTACCGCCGCCGAGCGGCCGGCACGGGCTTGGTCCAGGCGTGCGGTGGCGTCGGCGCCGGCGCGGGCGGCGCGCGCCGCCTCGGCGTGACCGTCGCCGCGCGCCAGCGCCTCCAGCGCCGGCAGCAACGCGTCGAGCATGGTCCGGTCGCCCGCTTGCGCGCCGCCGTAGTGCTGCATCCGCGCCACGCCGGCCCGCAGCGCCGGCACCCAGCCGCGTCCGGCCTCCAGCTCGGTCGCCGCGGTGGTGAGCAGGATCGACAGCAGCACGCCGCTGGAGCCGCCCATGCTGCGTTCGATCGTCGCCGCCAGGCCGTGCGCCAGCGCGGCGGCCTCGCCCGTCGCCAGCGCGTCCTCGTGCAGCGCCTGCTGCAGCGCGCGGGCGCCGGCGGCGAAGGTGCTGCCGGCATCGCCGTCGCCGGTGCGCGCGTCGAGCGCGTCCAGCTCCGCCTGTGCGGCGATCAGCGCCTGCGCGACCCGGGCCAGGGCCGCGCCGCGCCGCGCATCGCGGGCGCCATGCCGGTGCGCGTCGCTGCGCGACAACGCGGGGGCGAAGTGGCTGGGCGCATGCGGCACGCGCACGCCCGGCCAGCCCAGGGTCTGCACCGGCGCCTGCAGCGCGGCGAGCACGTCGGCGTCGGCCGGCGCCAGGGTGACCGAGAAGCCGTGCATGTCCATCGAGGTCATCAGCGCCGCCGGCAATGTCATCAGCGCGACGCGTGCCACGCCGATGTGCTGCAGCGCCAACCGGGTCAGCACGCCCAGTTCCTGGGTGGAGCAGCCGCCGAGGTCGTTGAGCATCAGCACCAGTTTCGCGTCGGCGCCGTAGCGCGCATCGGCCTGGGCCAGCAGCGGCTCCAGCACTAAGGCCAGCGCCTCCTCGACCGAGGCCGGCTGCACCTTGCGCGTGCCCGGCTCGTTGTGGATGCCCAGGCCCAGTTCCGGCGCGCGGCGGCCGGCGTGCTGGCCGGGCACGGTGCAACTGGACAGGGCCATGCCCAGCGACAGCAGGCGGTCGGCGAAGGCCTGCCCGCGCCGCGTCAGCTCGGCCAGCGCCACGCCTTCGCGGGCCAGGTGGCCGACGTACTTGTGCACCAGCACGGTGCCGGCGATGCCGCGCGGCTGCGCGGCGTCGGGCAGGGCGATGTCGTCGGCGACCAGGATGCTGGCCACGTCGATGCCCTCGGCGCGGGCGCGCTCGGCGGCCAGGCCGAAATTGAGCCGGTCGCCGGTGTAGTTCTTGATCACCAGCAGCACCCCGGGCGCGTCGGCGCAGGCGCGGATCGCGGCCAGGACCGCTTCCACGCCGGGCGAGGCGAACAGGTCGCCGGCGATGGCGCCGCTGAGCATGCCCGGGCCGACGAAGCCGGCGTGCGCCGGTTCATGGCCGGCGCCGCCGCCGGACAGCACCGCGACCTGCGCGGGGTCGCGCTCGGCCTGCAGCACGATGCGGGTGCCGCTGGCCGGGTCCGAACGCAGCAGCGGTTGCAGCGCGGCGACGGCGTCGAGCACGTCGTCGACGATGGCGCGGGGCGCGGTGAGGAACTGGTCCATGCGAAGGTCCTGTGCGGTGCGGGTCTGCGGCGCACGGTAACCGAGCCTGCGTTATGCGCGGCTGAGGCCGCGCCGCTCACCCACCTGTGCGGCGGAATCGGCGAGAATCTCCGCTCACCCCCGAATGGAATCCCCCCATGGCCGGCGCCAGCCTGTTCACCCTGCTCGACGATATCGCCACCCTGCTCGACGACGTGGCGGTTCTGACCAAGGTGGCGGCGAAGAAGACCGCCGGCGTGCTCGGCGACGACCTGGCGTTGAACGCGCAGCAGGTGACCGGGGTCAGCGCCGACCGCGAGCTGCCGGTGGTATGGGCGGTGGCCAAGGGCTCGCTGCTCAACAAGGCGATCCTGGTGCCGGCGGCGCTGGCGATCAGCGCCTGGCTGCCGTGGGCGATCACTCCGCTGATGATGATCGGCGGCGCGTTCCTGTGCTTCGAGGGCGTGGAGAAGCTGGCGCACCGCTTCCTGCATTCCAAGGAGGAGGATGCGCAGCGGCATGCGCAGCAGCTGCAGGCGCTGGCCGACACGCAGGTGGACGTGGTCGCGCTGGAGAAGGACAAGATCAAGGGCGCGGTCCGCACCGACTTCATCCTGTCCGCCGAGATCATCGTGCTGTCGCTGGGCGTGGTCGCGGGCGTGCCGTTCCTGCAGCAGCTCACCGTGCTGGTGGCGATCGCGCTGGCGATGACGGTCGGCGTGTACGGCCTGGTCGCCGGCATCGTCAAGCTCGACGACCTGGGCCTGTACCTGACCCGCAAGGGCGCGGCGGCGGCATCGATCGGCCGCGGCATCCTGTGGCTGGCGCCGTGGCTGATGCGGGTGCTGTCGATCGCCGGCACCGCGGCCATGTTCCTGGTGGGCGGCGGCATCCTGGTGCACAGCATCGGCCCGCTGCACCATGCCATGGAAGCCATGGCCCCGACCGGTGGCCTGCGCGGCGTGGTGCTCGCGTTGGGCAATGCGGTGGTCGGCGTGATCGCCGGCGCGGTGGTGCTGGGTGCGGTGCTGCTGTTCAAGAAGGTCCGGGATTAGGGATTCGGGAGTGGGGATTCGCAACGGCGGTGCGCTGTCGCTGTTGCCAATCCCGAATGCCCAATCCCCAATCCCGCGCCGGCTGCGCCGGCGCTAGTCCCCCGACACCACCCGATTCTTGCCCGCCTTCTTGGCCTCGTACAGCGCGCGGTCCGCGCGCCTGACCATCGCGTCCTGCAGCTCGCCGGCGCGGCGCAGCGCGACACCGGCGCTGAAGCTGACGAAGATGCGCTGGTCCTCGTGCACCACCGCGCGCTGGGCCAGCGCGCGCTGCACCCGGGTCACCGCGGCGGCGGCCTCGAAGATGGTGCAGTCGGGCATCAGCAGCAGGAATTCCTCGCCGCCGAAGCGGGCGATCGCGTCGCTGGCGCGCAGCGTGGTGCGCGCGACCTCGACCACGTGGCGCAGCGCGGCGTCGCCGCCGGGATGGCCGTAGGTCTCGTTGAGCCTGCGGAAATCGTCCAGGTCCAGCATCGCCACGCACAGCGGCTGCGCGCCGCGCTCGGTGCGCGCCAGTTCGCGCGCGAACAGCTCTTCCAGCCCGCGCCGGTTGAGCGCGCCGGTGAGCTGGTCGACCCGCACCAGGCCGCTGACGTCCAGCAGTTCCTGCTCCAGGCGCAGGATGCGCTGCTCGGCCGCGTCCACTTCCTGGCGCGCGGCGATCAGGTGGTCGCGCGCGCGCAGCGCCTGCTGCTGTACCTGGCCGGTGTCCTGCAGCACTTCCTGCAGCAGGCGGTTGAGATCGCCGATGCTGCGCGCGTCGCGGATGGTCTGCGAGTAGTCGGCGATGCGGTCGTGGAACTCGCTGGTGCTGATCGCCATGCCGTCCAGGTTCTCGACGAAGGTGACCATCATCTCCTTCATCGCTTCCTTGGATTCGGCGATGCCCTGCTTGAGCAGGCCCTGCTTGTAGATCACCTCGCGCAGGCTGCCGCGCGCCTCGTCGATCGAGTAGCGGTCCAGCGGGCCGCTGATCAGGTCGCGCACCACCGCGATCTGGCCCTGCAGCCAGCTGGTGTCGTCGAGCAGTTCGCCGACGTTCTCCAGCAGCAGGTCGAACAGGCCCAGCAGCAGGGTCTGCTGCTCCTGGCTGTCGCTGGCGCGCAGCGCCACCTGGTGGCACAACTCGCGCACGCGCTGCGCCAGCGGCTCCAGCGGCTGCCCGGGGTGCCACTGCCGCAGCGCCTCGCCGGTGGCTTCCGACTCGCTGGCCAGTTCGGGCAGGGTGTGCAGCAGCGCGGCGAGCGCGCCGGCCACCGCCTGGCGCAGCAGGTCGCGCAGCCGTTCCACGTCGCTCGGGCCGGCCAGCGGGTCGTCCACGTCGATGGTGCGGATGTACTTGTCGATCAGTTGGCGCAGCGCGCGGCCGTAGCTCGGCCAGTCGCCGCTGGCGGCCGCCGACTGCAGGCGCCGGCCCATGTCGCCGAGCTCGCCGTGCAGGCTGGCCATGCCGTCGGCGAAGGCGCCGAGCAGGTCCAGCGGCTGGTGGGCGTGGTGGAACAGGCGGATCAGCGCCGCGGTGGCCGCGGCCGGATCGGTGTGCCCGTCGCTGGCGGTCGGCGCGGCACCGGGCGCGCGCGCATGGGCGCGCGTGCGCGTCGCCAGCGGCGCGCCGGCGGCCGGTGCCGGTTCGCGGCGGCGTGGCGACAACAGCTTGCGTAGCCCGCTCGCAGGCGGTTCGTCGCGTGGATCCGACATGCGGACGCTTCCTCTCCAGTGAAGGCGTCGCCCTGCCGCTGCACGCGGCGACCGGGACGGCGCTCAGGAACAGGATATCGGCGCCGGCCACGCCCGCTTGAGCCGGCGCGTCGCCGGCCTCACAGCGCGGCGCGGACCTCGTCCAGGTTCGGCGGGTTGGCGCCGGCGCGGGTGCAGTTGATCGCCGCCGCGGCCACGCAGAAGTCCAGCACGTTCCGCAGCGCCGCCGGGGTCGGCGCCAGCGCGGCGAGCGCGGCCAGGTCCGGCACCTGGTGCAGCAGCGCGGCCTGGAAGCTGTCGCCGGCACCGACCGTGTCGGCCACCTGCACCGCACGGCCGGGCACCCGCGCCTCGGCGTCGCCGCGCCAGGCCACCGCGCCGTCGCCGCCCAGGGTCATCACCACCAGCGACGGACCGTGCTGCAGCCAGCCGCGCGCGACCGCGAACGGGTCCTGCCGCGGGTACAGCAGTTCGATGTCCTCCTGGCTGACCTTGACCACGTGCGCCAGCGCGATCCAGCGCTGCAGGCGCGCGCGCCACACTGCCATGTCCGGTTCCACGGTGGGCCGCACGTTCGGATCCAGCGAGATCAGGCGCTGCCCGCGCTCGCGCTCGGCCAGGGTCTGGAAAGCGCTGGCGGTGGTTTCGGCGACCAGGGTGTAGGAGCCGAAGTGCAGGCCGCCGACCGCCGCGTCGAAGGCCGGCAGGTCGGCGTCGGTCAGCGCGCGGTCGGCGCAGCCGGTGCCGTAGAAGCCGTAGTTGGGCACGCCCTGCGCGTCCAGCGCGACCATCACCAGGGTGGTCGCCTCGGCCTTGTCGATGCAGTAGTCCGGCGCCACGCCTTCGCGCTCCAGGGTGGCGCGCAGTTGGCGGCCGAGCGGATCGGTGGACAGGCCGGTGAACAGCGCCGACGGCGTGCCGAGGCGGGCCAGGCCGATCGCCACGTTGAACGGCGAACCGCCCTGGCGCGCGGTCATGCCGACCGAGGTGCCGGCGTAGCCGTCGATGAAGATGTCGTACAAGGCCTCTCCACACACCACGAACATCGAACGACTCCTCGGTTGGCTGCAGCGGCGCCGGCTGGCGCGATGGCCGGCTATTGTGGCGTACAAGCCGCAGGGCGGCGACCGCCGGGGTTGGGTGGGCTGCGCGGTAGGCGCATGGTGTGCGTGTCGGGTGCGAGGCTGTGTCCGTATCCTCATCCGCCCCTACGGGGCACCTTCTCCCGAGGGGAGAAGGAAGAGCCTTAGCCCCTCTCCCACCGGGAGAGGGGTTGGGGTGAGGGTCCGGCGCGAAGCGTCTCGCGGTGTGTGGGCGCACGAGGCTGCGCCCGTACCCTCATCCGCCCCTGCGGGGCACCTTCTCCCGATGGGAGAAGGAACAGCAGCTAGCCCCTCTCCCACCGGGAGAGGGGTTGGGGGTGAGGGTACGGGCGCGAAGCGCCTCGGGAGCCGAGCCCGCCACGCGCAATCCCGACATCCCCTTGCCGCCACGCCTGCGATAGTCGCCACTTCGCTCCACCGCCTTCAAGGAGGCTGCGATGAAGATCCTGCTCGCCGGGGCCACCGGCCTGGTCGGCCGTCACGCGCTGGCCCAACTGCTCGACGCGCCGGCGTGCAGCGCGGTGGTCGCGCCGACCCGGCGCGCGCTGGATCTGGTCCATCCCAAGCTGCACAACCCGCTGGTGGACTTCGACCGCTTGCCGGCACAGGCGCCGTGGTGGCAGGTCGACGCGGCGCTCTGCGCGCTGGGCACGACGATGAAGCAGGCCGGTTCGCGCACGGCGTTCCGCCGCGTCGACCACGACTATCCGCTGGCGATCGCGCAATTGGCGCTGCAGCACGGCGCCACCGCGTTCGCGTTGAATTCGGCGCTGGGCGCCGATCCGCGCTCGCGGGTCTTCTACAACCGGGTCAAGGGCGAACTGGAGCGCGACCTGCAGGCGCTGGGCTTCGCCTCGCTGACCCTGGTGCGCCCGGGCCTGATCGGCGGTGCGCGTGCGCAGCCGCGCAGCGCCGAGCGCATGGCCGGCGTGTTGCTGCGCGCACTGGGACCGCTAGTGCCGCGGCGCTACCGGATCAATCCGGCAACGCACGTCGCCGCCGCGCTGGTGGACGGCGCGTTGCGGCCGCGTGCCGGGTTCCATGTGGTTGGTTCCGATCAGTTGGTCTGAGCACAGGGCGTCTCTCGCCGCTCGATGCAAGGACAGGCCCCGCCGCCGCGCGTGGCGCCACGGCGCACGCGCCGCTGCCGGAGCGCACTGACCGAGCGCCGCGGCGGCATCGGCTTGCTGACCACCCGGCGCGCGTCGTCGCGCATCGCGCCACGCTCGCGCCGACCACGCCAGAACGAGCCCGTGTCGCGCCGCCATCGCGGCGGCGCGACGCCGCATGCGGCGATCAGAAGTTCATGCTGACCCGCAATCCGCCGACCACGCCGTTGTTGTCCTTGATGCCGTTCGCGTTGCGGATGTACTGCAGGTTCGGCATCAGCGACAGCGCCGGGGTGATGGCGAACTGGTAGTTCAGTTCCAGCGGATACTCGTATTCCTGCACGCCCACCGCCGCCGCGCCGGCCGGCAGCGCGGCGTTGTAGCGGCGCTGCGCGTCGCCCAGGCGCGCGCTGACGCGGGTCCGGCCGGCGGCGAAGCCGATGCGGTCGTCCGGGCGCGACGCGAACGGCGCGTCCAGCCACGCCCCCACCTGCAGCATCTGGTCGATGCGGTCGGTGTCCTTGTCGGCCTGCACCCAGTTGCCGAACACGCGCAGCGCACCGCCGCCGGGCGCGCGCCACAGCACCTGCTCGGCGGTGGCGTAGTAGCCGCTTTCGCTGTCCATCACCGCGGTGGTGTCGTTGCTGAGGTCGGAGGGCAGGCCGCTGGCGGTGACGGTGTTGCGGTAGTTGGCGCTGTTGCGCCAGCCGCCGACGCGGTAATGGCCCTGTAGTCCATCGCCGAAGCTGGGCAGGTATTCGACCTCGGCCACCAGCAGCGTGCCCTGGCTGTCGCCGTCGGTCTTCAGCTTCAGGCCCTGGTCGCGGTCCAGGTTGTTCGGATTGACGTCGTAGGCGCCGACCTTGAAGCGCCAGGCGTCGTTGGGCTTGAACGTGACCACCGCGCCGTACTGGCTGATCGGGTCGACGTACCAGCCGTTGCTGACATAGCCGGGCAGGCCGCCGCAGAAGCTCAGGTTCTGGAACTTGCAGGAGAACGAGAAGAAATCGCCGTTGGCGTACAGGCGGCCGAGCTTGATGCTGAGGCGGTCGTCGAATAGTTCCTGGGTCAACGAGAACTGGCTCAGGCGCGTCACCGAGCCGCGGCCGTGGATCTCCTGCACCCCCAGCAGGGTGGGAAAGCCGGCTTTGTCGTTGAGCGCGTCGCCGTTGCGGTTGGCCACTTCCACCTTGAAGGTGGCGCCATGCCACGCCCACAGCTTGTCCAGGTCGAAGGTGCCGGCCAGGAAGAACTGGTCGGCATAGGCGTAGGTGTCGTCGCGCAGGCCGCCGGAGTTGTTGTGCGCGAACTCGCCGGTGTAGGACAGGCGCAGGTCCACGCCACTGTCGACCAGGCGCGAGCGCGCGCCGCCCCAGTCGCCGGTCAGGGTCTTGGCCGGGTCGAAGTCCTGGGCCGCGGCCTGCGCGCAGCACAGGGCCGCCGACAGTGCCGCCAACGCGATGCATGGGTACTTGTTCATGGATGACTCGCTCTGCATGGGGCCGGCAGGCTGCGCGGCCGGTTCATCGGAAAGGACCCCGGCGCGGCGGCTGCCGCGTGGAGCAGGGGGCCGCGGCCGGCGACGGCGCGGGGTTCAGGGCGCGCAGACCTCGTGACCGCGGCACGCGCCGTACGCCGCGCGGAAGGCGGGCAGGTGCCGGTGTCGATGTGTGGTTGGTCCACGTGGCCTCCTGGTCTCCAAGCCACGGGCAGCGCCGTGGTTGGAGGAACAACGGTGCAACCCTGTGGCCTGGAGGATAGCGGCGTCATGCGCGTTTCATGTTCGTTATTGTTCGAATTGTGACGTTTTTGTTTTTTATTGATTCAGGCGAAGGGTTGGGTCGCTGCAGCCGATTCGACCAGATAGCCTTGTGTGGCGGGGCTTTCGCACGACATCGAGCCTCCTCGCGCCGTGCGCAAAGACGCCGGCAACGATGTGCGTTTTGTGCGATGCAGCGTCAGGAGGCACGAGGCGGGCGCATTCGCGGAGCACTGCGGCGCTGCCAGCGGCTATCGCCGATCTGATCAGGCGCGGCTGATCGGATCCGGTGACCGCCGGCGTGGCGCGCCTGCAATGCAGGGGGGATCAGATCCGCGGTCGGCGCAGCCGCGCATGGCGAGCATGCCGTCCTGGGCGGCCGGGAGCGCTTCGGCTGCAGGTCTGGTCCTGGCGTCGCCGGGCGAGGCGGGCATGGCGGGACGCCACCGGGCCAGTCGAGGCTCGCCGGCCGCGGCGCGCGTGCGGCCGCGCGCCCCGTGGTTCAGACGCCGAGCGACTGGCCGCCGTCCACCGCCAGCACCTGGCCGGTGATCCAGCGCGCCTGCGGCGAGGCCAGGAACAGCGCGGCGTGGGCGACATCCTCGAGCGCGCCGAAGTTGCCGAACGGAATGGTGGCGCGGATGCGCCGATACAGTTCCGGCTGCTGCTCGCGGCGGCGGTCCCAGAGCCCGCCCGGGAATTCGATCGAGCCCGGCGCGATCGCGTTGACCCGGATCCGCTCGCGCGCCAGTTCCGCCGCCAGGTTCGCGGTGTAGTAGTTCAGCGCGGCTTTCGCCGCCGAGTAGGCCGGCGCGCGCGGTGTCGGCCGCAGCGCGTTGATCGAACTGATGTTGAGGATGCAGCCGTGGGCGCTGCCGCGCAGCAACGGCAGTGCGGCGCGGTTGCAGCGCACCGCCGCCATCAGGTCGATGTCGAACCCGGCCTGCCAACTGGCGTCGTCGTCGCCATGGCCGTAGCCGGAGGCGTTGTTGACCATCACGTCGGTGCCGCCCAGGGCCGCGGCCGCCTGCGCCACCCATTGCTGGATCTGCGCCGCATCGGCCAGGTCGCAGGCCTGGGCCGAGACCGGCTGGCCGTGCAGGCGCAACTGCGCGGCGGCAGCGTCCAGGTCGTCGGGGTTGCGCGCGCAGATCGCCACCGCCGCGCCGTGGCGGGCGAAGGCATCGGCGATGGCCAGGCCGATGCCGCGGCTGGCGCCGGCGACCAGGACACGGCGACCGGCGAACGTGGAAGGATCGGTCATCGGCGGCTCCTTGGAGGGACTGCGCACAGCATGCAGCGGCACCGATTATCGGCCAACCCGCAGCGCGGCGCCGGTTCTGGCACCATGGCCGCCCGCCGCGCCCGCAGGCGGCCGGCAGTCGGCGTCGCCCGGCGGGCCGCGCCTCCCCGGCCTGCGGGCCGCCGCCGCATCGCGCTGCGCCCGCGCTCCCACTTTCCAGGATTCCGCAGTGAAGAAGACGTACCAGCTCCGCATCGAAGGCAAGCATCCCGACCGCCTGCTGGATGCCAGCAAGCACGACATCCGCAAGTACATCCGCCGCGAGCGCCGCAAGGCGTTGCCGCCCGGCGCCGACTACTGGGATTTCGACACCCGGCTCGGGAGCGAAGAAGCCAGCGCCGTGGAGGTGTCACCGGCGGACCTGCTGCGCTCGGTCGATGCGCTGGTCGCCGCCGGCGGCACCCAGTTCTACGTGGAGATCCGCAGCAAGCCGGGCAAGCGCACGCCGCGGCCGAAGGGCGACGCCGCTGTCGATCCATTCGACGATTGAGCCCGGTTCCATTCCGCCCGTTTCTGTAGGAGCGGCTTCAGCCGCGACAGAAACCCGAAGGGCCCTGAAAGATTGAGATGCCCGACGCAGGCATGCGGCGGCTGCCGATGAGGGGTGTGTCGCGGCTGAAGCCGCTCCTACAGTGCACCAAGACACTCTAGGAGCGGCTTCAGCCGCGACAGAACGTCGGCAAGCAGACACTGCGTGCACGCACCGTGTCATGCATCTGAACCGCGTGCGTAAGCGCACCCGTGTCCGGCGCGCGCCATCGCGCATGCCGCGCACGCAACGCACTCACTCCTTCGCAGGCGCTCCGCCACGCTGCGCGAGCGCCGCGCGCAGCTTGTCCTTCTTGCTCGGGCGCTTGCCCTTGATCCCCCCCGTCCGTGGCGCGGTCTCGGGCGTGGCGGCCGCCGCAGCCGGCTCGAACCCGGCGATGCGCTCGCGCGGCACACGCTGCTGCTCGCGCTTCTCGATCAGGCGCAGATGCGCCGCGCTGGCCGCATCGACGAAGCTCACCGCCATGCCGGCGGCGCCGGCGCGCGCGGTGCGCCCGATGCGGTGGGTGTAGTCGACGGTGGCGCGCGGCAGGTCGTAATTGACCACCACCGGCAACTGCGCGATGTCGATCCCGCGCGCGGCCAGGTCGGTGGCGACCAGCACCTGCAGCTGATTCGCCTTGAACGCCTCCAGGGTCTGGCGGCGCCGGCCCTGGCTCAGTTCGCCATGTAGCGGCTGCGCGACCACGCCGGTCTTGCGCAGTTTCTCGGCCACGTTCTCGGCGCCACGCTGGCTGGCGACGAACACCAGCGCCTGCGGCCAGGCTTCGCTCTGCAGCAGGTGGCGCAACAGCGCGGTGCGCTGTGTGGCATCGACCTCGATGGCGCGTTGCCGGATCGCCGGCGCGACGTCGGGCGTGGCGCTGGCGGCGACGTCCACGCGTCGCGGTTCGCGCAGCAGGCGCCGTGCCAGGCATTCGACCGGCGCCGGGAAGGTGGCCGAAAACAGCAGGGTCTGCCGCTGCGCCGGCAGCCGCGCCAGGAGTTGCCCCAGTTCGTCGGCGAAGCCCAGATCGAGCAGGCGATCGGCCTCGTCCAGCACCAGGTGCGCCACCGCGTCCAGCTGCAGCGCGCGCTGCTCCAGCAGGTCCAGCAGGCGTCCGGGCGTGGCCACCACCACGTCGGCGCCGCCGCGCAGCGCCAGCATCTGCGGATTGATCGAGACCCCGCCGACCGCCACCACCACCCGCGGCCGCCGCGGCAGTTCCAGGCCCAGTGCGACGAAGGTGTCGGCGACCTGCGCCGCCAGCTCGCGGGTCGGCACCAGCACCAGCACGCGGGTGGAGCGCGCCGGCCTGGCCGCCTGCGCGCAGGCCTGCAGCAACGGCAAGGCGAATGCCGCGGTCTTGCCGGAACCGGTCTGCGCCATGGCCAGCAGGTCGTGGCCGGCGACGATCAGCGGCACCGCCTGCTGCTGGATCGGCGTGGGCGTCCGCCAGCCGGCACGCGCGAGCGCGGCGGCGAAGGCGGGATACAGCGCGGGCGACAGACCCAGGGAAGCGAAGGGCATCGGGAGCGGAAGGACGTAGAAGACGCCACAGTATCGCCGACCCGATGCATCAGCGGCTTCGGTGCGTCGCCTGTCGGCACGCCACGCGCTCATGTGGGAGTGGCTTCTGTTTGCTTTTGGGGATCAGCCGCGGCGCCCTGGCCAAGATTGCCAGGCGCGACTGAACGGCCTACGTGTAGGAGCGGCTTTAGCCGCGACACGCGTTACCGAAAATCCGTCGCGGCTAAAGCCGCTCCTACAACAGCGTGGCACCGCCAGCGATTCTGGATTGCCCGCGTGACCCCGCAGCGCGTGGCCATCCATCGCGGATGGCCACGCGTGCCGGCACGGATCTTACTGCGGGCAACTCACGCCGACGGCGGCGAAGGCATTGCGCACCGCGGTCACCGAACGGCTCAGGTCGCTGGCGGCGGTCTGC
Source organism: Xanthomonas sp. DAR 35659 (assembly GCF_041242975.1). NCBI lineage: Bacteria > Pseudomonadati > Pseudomonadota > Gammaproteobacteria > Lysobacterales > Lysobacteraceae > Xanthomonas > Xanthomonas medicagonis. The sequence goes on along the minus strand of NZ_CP162488.1, from coordinate 4,940,205 downwards.
ACGCCGCAGGCGCCGCTGTTGAAGCTGGTGCTGGGCGTCCAGTACAGCTGGTTGGCGCGGGCGAAGACCTCGAAGGCGCTGCGCGTGTTCCAACCGGAGGTCTTGGCCAGGGTGTAGAACGCCTTGTTGTAGACGCCCGAGGAGTAGTGCACGTTCATGCCGCTGCTGTAGTTGGCGGCGTTGTCGATCGAGGCGCCGTCCTGGGTCGGATTGGCCATGTAGCGCAGCGCGCCGCTGGCCTTGACGATCTCCGCGCCCACCAGGAAATCGTTGCTGCCTTTGAGGTAGTACTCGGTGGCCTCGCCGGCCATGTCCGAGAACGCCTCGTTGATGCCGCCGGACTGGCCGGAGTAGGTGAGGTTGGAATGCTGCTCGGTGAAACCGTGCGAGACCTCGTGGCCGGCGACGTCGGCGCTGACCAGCGGATAGAAGCGCGTGTTGCCGTCGCCGAAGTTCATCGTCGAGCCGTTCCAGAATGCGTTCTCGTAGCGCGAGCCGTAATGCACGCGCATCACCAGCTGGAAGCTCAGCGGCGCCACGCCGACGTAGCTGCGGTACATCTTCTCGATCACGCCGCCGAAGTAGTGCGCGTCGTTGATCGGCGAGTAGGCGCCGTTGATGGCCTTGTAGGTGTTGCGCGGGCAGGTGAACTGGTACGCGGTGGTGCCGGAGCTGCCGCCGTTGAGGTTCACCGATTTGACGTTGGTGTTCTGCATGCGGCAGTTGTTGTCCACGTCCAGGAAGCCGTGGATGCTGCCGCTGGTGCCGTACTCGTACTGGCCGGTCTTGGCGTTGCCGCCGGGGCCGGTGGCGTCGCGGGTGGTCAGGCCCTCCCACTGCTTCAGGATCGCGCCGCTGCGCGCATCCACGATCACGAATGGCCGGCTCGGCGCGCCGCCCTGCGGCGCATCGGCGAAGAACGACACCACGTAGGCCAGGTGCGCGCGGTCGCTGTCGTCGAGATAGATCATCTGCGGCGCCTGCGCGCGTTCGAGGCGGCGCTCGCCCTGGGCCGCGCCGAACGCGGCGCGCTGCGCCAGCAGCAGCGCACGATCGGCGCTCAATGCCGCGCCGGAGGCATTGGCGGCGGTGGCCGGCAGTTCGCTGGCCAGCCCGGCGACGGAGCGCCCGAACAGGCTGTGCACGCTGCCGTCGGCGCGCTCGCTGACGATCACCTGTTCGCCCCACACCGGAATGCCGCGGAACGTCTGCTGGTAGCGGCGGTGCACGGTGCCGTCGGGGTCCTCGCTGCTGCCGAGCAGGGTCAGCACGGATTCGGCGTCCAGCCCGATCAGTTCGGCATGGCGGACCGCGGCGGCGGCCGGAATGCCGCCGACGCGGGCGGCCGCGCTGCGGTACTGGGTGCCGAGCGTGTTCGGATCCTTGGCATGCAGGTCCACGCGTTGCGCGGCGCTGGCGGAGGTGGCGGCGAGCGCGAGCAGCAGGGACGGCAGCAGCGCCAGCGGACGATGACGAAGCGACAGGGTCATGAGCGGAATCCTCGAACGCGAAAAGGAAGGACGCGCCGGTGCGGCGGCGAAGCGGCCGTGGCGCGGTGCGTGGCATGACGTTCAGGGCAGTGCGGCCGATCGGCGCAGTGCCTCCCCCTGTGCAGCGACCATAACGGCGGCATTGCGTCGTGTGGTAGACAGGTGGCGCTCGGGATGTCGCGTGGTCTGGCGGCGATGCGCACCAGTGTCGCGATGTGCGATGCGCGGTCGCGGTGGATGGGTGCGCCATCACGGCGTCATGCGCCGCCCTTTGTTCGAGACGCGATGCGGACCACGTCGTTTCGTGCGGGCGCGATGTGGACGCTTCGCTCGGAAGGCGCGGTGTGGGGGCGGTTTCAGCCGCAATGCGGCGTTATCGGGGGGGTCGTGTCGCGGCTGAAGCCGCTCCTACACGGGGCGGACGATGGCTTGCGCGCGTGCGACGAACCCTGCAAGGAACAGCAAAGCGTAGACGTCGAACGCGCTGTCCGCGCGGCGATGTTCTCGCACACGCGCGTCCGAATCTCCGCCACCTCGCCGCACGCGGCGGCGAGGTGCGCCTGCTCAGTCCACCAGCGCCAGGTCGTCGATCATCGCGCGCAGGAAGCGCGCCGCCTCGCCGCCGGTGCAGGCGCGGTGGTCGAAGGTGACCGACAGCGGAATCACCCGGTGCGTCTCGATGCCGCCCATCACCGGCACCACCTGGTGGCGGGCGCGGCCGGCGGCGACGATCGCCACGCACGGCGGCACCACCACCGGCGTGGCGTAGCGGCCGGCGAACATGCCGAAGTTGGACAGCGAGATGGTGTAGCCGCTCAGTTCCGAGGCCGGAATGCTGCGCGCCTCCACCTGCTGGCGCAGGCGATTGATGCCTTCGCGCACGCCGCGCGCGTCGAGCATGTCGGCGTTGCGCAGGGCCGGCACGAACAGACCGTCGTCGGTATCCACGGCGATGCCGATGTCCACGTGCGCGTGCTGGGTGCGGGTCAGCGCGTCGCCGTCGAACCAGGCGTTGAGCGCCGGCACCGCGCGGCAGGCGACGACGATCGCGCGCACCAGGCGCACGGTCATGTCGTTGCCGGGCGCCCAGGCATGCACGTCGGCGTCGTCGTTGAGCGTGGTCGGCACCACCTTGGCGTGCGCGTCGGCCATCACCCGCGCCATGTTGCGGCGCACGCCCTTGAGCTGCTCGGGCTGGCCCTGCGCGGCGACGCCCGGCGGCTGCGTGCGCATCGGCTTGCCGGCGGCGGAGAGCGGGGCACGGGTGGAGGTTGCCGCTGCCGTGTGAGCGTTTGCAGAAGCGGCTTCAGCCGCGACCTGTGCGCCGCGTGCAGTCGCGGCTGACGCCGCTCCTACAGACGTGCCCACCTGCGCCGAGCCATCGGCCGCGGCCTGCTTCACGTCGGCCAGGGTCACCGCGCCGTCGCCGCCGCTGGCACGCACCCGCGCCAGGTCCACGCCCAGCTTCCGGGCCAGGGCGCGCACCGCCGGCATCGCGCGCACGCCGCCCACCGAGACGGTGCGCTCGCTGTGCACGGCGTTGGAGCTCTGCATCGCGCCGACCACGGTGCCGGCATCGTCGCGCGCGCCAGCCGGCGCGGCGTTGTCGGCGTCGTGCAGTTCGCCGCCGTCGTCGGAGGCGACCACGCGATCGTCGGCCGCGGCGGTGTCCGCGCCGGCGCCCTTGCCGGCGTGGGCCGGGGCCGCCGCGCCGCCGTGGTGGTGGCCGGTGTCCTGGCCTTCGGCGCGCTGCGGCAGGCTGGCATCGAGCGAGAACTGCGCCAGCATGCTGCCGGTGACGACGATGTCGCCCGGCGCGCCGGCCAGCTTCAGCACCTTGCCGGATACCGGCGAGGGCACCTCGACCACGGCCTTGGCGGTCTCCATCGAGACCAGCGGTTCGTCGAGGCGAATGGTGTCGCCTTCCTTGACGAACCATTCGACGATGGTGGCATCGGGCAGGCCTTCGCCCAGGTCCGGCAGATTGAATGTCTTGGTTTCGCTCATGTGGTCTCTTCCAGCAGTTCCAGGTCGCGTGCCGGCAGCCAGCCCTGCGCGCCATCGGCGCGCTCGGCCCACCACCAACCGCCGTGTTCGTGATGCAGGGTCACGGTGTCGCCCTGCGCGGCATCGAGTTCGCGCGCGTCGTAGTCGCGCAAGGCCTCGGCGTGGCCGTCCCCGGTCGGCCGCAACCACGCCAGCGGCGCCCAGCCGGCGTTGCCGGCGGCGGTGGTGGTCCAGACGAACGCGGGCCATTCCTCGTCGCGCACGCCCAGCACCACCCGCTCGCCGGCGGCGAAGCGGATCGGGTGCGGGTAGGCGGCGCGGTGATCGCTAAGCAGGCGCGCGCGCATGTCAGCCGGCGGCGACGGCACGCTTGGCCGCCGCGACGATCTTGTCCACGCTCGGCAGGTATTTCATTTCCAGCCTGAACAACGGGATGTGCGTGTCGTAGCCGGTCACGCGCTGCACCGGCGCGACCAGGTCGTACATCGACTGCTCGGCCAGGCGCGCGGCGATCTCGGCGCCGAAGCCGGCGCTGCGCGGGGCCTCCTGCACGATCACGCAGCGGCCGGTGCGCGCCACCGATTCGGCGATGGTGTCGAAGTCCAGCGGACGCAGCGTGGCCACGTCGATGACCTCGGCGCTGATGCCGTCGGCGGCGAGCTTGTCGGCCGCTTCCAGCGCTTCCTTGACCTGCGCGCCCCAGGCCACCAGGGTCACGTCGCTGCCTTCGCGCAGCACGAAGCACACGTCCAGCGGCAGCGCTTCGCCGTCGTCGGCGACCACTTCCTTGTACTGGCGGTAGATGCGCTTGGGTTCCATGTAGATCACCGGATCCGGCTCGCGGATCGCCGCCAGCAGCAGGCCGTAGGCGCGCTGCGGCGAGGACGGCAGCACCACGCGCAGGCCCGGCACGTTGGTGAAGATGGCCTCGTTGGCTTCGCTGTGGTGCTCCGGCGCGCGGATGCCGCCGCCCCACGGCACGCGCAGCACCATCGGGCAGTGCAGGCGGCCGCGGGTGCGGTTGCGCAGGCGCGCGGCGTGGCAGATCAGGTGATCGACCATCGGGTAGACGAAGCCGTCGAACTGCGCCTCGGCCACCGGCTTCATGCCCTGCGCGGCCAGGCCGACCGTCAGGCCGGCGATGGTGGTCTCGTCCAGCGGGGTGTCGAGCACGCGCTGCGCGCCGAAGCGCTGTTGCAGGCCGGCGGTGGCGCGGAACACGCCCCCGTTGACGCCCACGTCCTCGCCCAGCACCAGCACCGACGGGTCGTGCTGCAGTTCCCAGGCCAGTGCCTGGGTCACCGCCTCGATCAGGGTAATGGGCGTGCTGGTCATCGGGCTGTCTCCGCGCGCGGTGGCGGCGCTGTGGGCGGTGCCGGCCGCGTGCGCGGCGGCGGTGTCGGCGAGGCGGGGGTTGAGCTCATCCATGGCGGCGCTCCAGGGCGATGGCCTCGGCGCGCTGCGCGAGCAGGTCCGGCGGCGGATCGGCGTACAGGTAGTCGAACATCGCCTCCACCGGCTGCACCGGCGTGGCCAGGTAGGCGTCGACCTCGATGTCGACCAGGCGCGCGCACTCCTGCTTCCACGCCGCCTCCTCGGCCTCGCTCCACAGGCCCTGCGCGGTCAGCCAGGCGCGCAGCCGCAGCAGCGGTTCGTTCGCCCAGGCGCGCTTGACCTCGGCGTCGTCGCGGTAGCGGCGCGCGTCGTCGGCGGTGGTGTGGTCGGACAGGCGGTAGGTCATGAACTCGATCACCGTGCCGCCCTGGCCGGACAGCGCGCGCTCGCGCGCCTGGCGCATCGCCTCCAGCACCGCGATCAGGTCGTTGCCGTCCACCTGCAGGCAATGCAGGCCGCCGGCCAGGCCCTTCTGTGCCAGGGTCTGCGCGCCGGTCTGCGCCGCGCGCGGCACCGAGATCGCCCAGCCGTTGTTGATCACGCACAGGATCAGCGGCAGTTGGTAGGCGCCGGCGGAATTGAGCGCGGCGTAGAAGTCGGTCTTCGACGAGCCGCCGTCGCCGCAAGTGGCGACCGCGACGTGGCCCTCGCCGCGCAGCTTGAACGCCAGCGCGGCGCCGGCGGCATGCAGGCACTGGGTGGAGATCGGCACGCAGATCGGGAAATCGCGGGCGGCATCCGAATCGCGCGGGAAATCGCTGCCGCGTTCGTCGCCGCCCCAGTACAGCAGCACCTCGCGCGGGCGCACGCCGCGCATGAACATGGCGCCGTACTCGCGGTAGCTGGGCGCCAGCACGTCGCCGCTGCGCAGCGAAGCGCCGATGCCGATGTGGGTGGCTTCGTGGCCCAGGCAGGACGCGTAGGTGCCGAGCTTGCCGGTGCGCTGCAGGGCGATCGCCTTGCTGTCGAAGGTGCGCACGTAGAGCATCTGCTTGAACAGCGCCAGCAGGGTCTGCGGGTTGGCCGAATCGGCCGGAAGCGCGTCGCGGACCGGCTGGCCGCTCGCGTCGAGGTACTGCAGGGATTCGATTTCGAATTGCGCGGCGATGGTCATGACGGCGGCACTCTCGACAACAGTTTCAAATGATATGACCTGGCATGTTAAGGAAGCCGTGCACAAAAGCCGTCGTGCACCGCAGCACGGCGTGTTGCTGGATTGCAGCAAAACCGCGTGTCCTGTGCGCTGCAGGCGTTGCTGCCGTTTAGCTGGCGGCGTGTTGCGCCGCGGTGTTGGCGCGTTGCGAGTGCAGCCGCGGGTCGTGCGTGGCGGCGGAGGTGGTGGGTCGGCGAATGCCGGTGCCGACGCGATTGCAGTGGCATGGAGTGCGAGGTGGCTTCGCCCCTACCCTTACCCCACCCCCTCTCCCGGAGGCAGAGGGGTTTGAGCAGCCCTGGCTTTGAGGTGGCGACGCGCGTGCGCGCCGCCAACGAAAAGGGCGCGGCCTTGCGGCCGCGCCCCTTCGTCGTTGCCGGCGGTTGCGATCAGCGGCCGATGCGGGTGCTGAAGCGCGCCGTGTTGTCGGCCGGATCGGCATCGGCCGAGGCGGAGCTGGCGCTGGCCTCGATCACGATGCTGCGGTCGGCCGGCAGCGGGCGGGTCGCCACCGCCAGGGTGAACGCGGTGCTGGCGCCCGGCGCCAGGTCGGCGCGGGTGCTGCACTGGAACTGCGCGCTGCGCAGGCCGTGCGCCTGGCGCACGCACTGCCAGCCGCGCGGCGGCACCAGCGCCGACAGCACCGACAGCGTGTTGCCGCTGACGCTCAGGCTGGCGCGCCGTACCGGCGCATTGCCGTGGTTGCGCAGGGCGATGCGGTAGCTGGCGCTGAACGCGGTGAGCGGCAGCGTCGCCGGGCCGTCGATGCGTACTGCCAGATTGCCGGCCGGTGCAGCCTGCACCGCCACCGCGGCGCTGGCGCCGTTGTTGGCGCTGTTCGGGTCCTCGGTCTGCGAGGCGGCCGAGGCGGCCAGGGTCAGGCTGCGCCCAACCAGGGCGGCGTCGGCCGGCACCGCCAACTCGAAGCGCTGCGCCGCGCCGGCGGCGAACTGCGTGGTGGTGCAGGTGACCACGGTCTGCGCGGCGATCTCCGGCGCGGCGCAGGCCCAGCCCGGCGCGGCGGTCACGCTCGGCGTCACCGCCGCGTCCAGGGCGAAGGCGACCGCGGCGAAGCGCGCCGCGTCCGGGCCGGCGTTGCCGACCTCCACGCCGTAGCGGATGGTATCGCCGGCGTGCACCGCGGCATTGGCGGCGTTCACCGTCACCCCCAGGTCGGCGCGCTGCAGCGGCTTGAGCTTGAGCAGCACCACCGCCGGGTCGTGGTCGGACAGCCGCGCCGGCGAGTTGGCATCGTTGCGCGCGATGGCGGGGAAGTCGGCATTGAGCCGGGCATGGCCTTCGACCAGGCCCGCGACCTGCGCCGACTGCATCAGCGCGCGGTTGGCCAGGATGTGGTCCAGCGACTGCACATTGCCGTCGTAGGCGTAGGAGTAGCTCTGGTCCGGCGTGGACAGCAGGGTCAGGTTGTACAGGTCCGGCTCGACCAGGTCGGCGCCGTCGCCCTCGACCACGGTCTGCGCGTCGGCCGACGGCAGGCCGGTCACCGTGCCCATCGCATCGACGTAGCCGTCGTTGAACTCGAAGGCGTTGAAGTCGCCCATCACCAGCAACTGCTCGCCGGGATCGGCGGCCTGGCGCGCCTGCAGCAGGTTGGCCAGGAACACGGCCTGCGCCTGGCGCTTGGCGCGGATGCGCTGGCCGCTGGCGTCGTCGGTCTCCGCGCCGTTGAGCGAGCGCTGGTGCACCTCGACCACGGTCAGCGGCAGCGCGCGGCCGTCGGCGAAATGCACGATCGCCTTGAGCAGCAGCGGCGGGCGGTCGTTGAGCAGGCTGACCGTGCCGCTGGGTTCGGTCCAGGTGGCGGCCTTGCCTTCCTGGCTCACCGAGACCACTTCGACCCGCGCGATGCCGGCGCCGACCTGCGCGGTCTTGACCAGGAAGCCGACGTCGATGCCGCCGACGTCGTTGCCTTCCTGCAGGTAGGCCACGTACTGCGGATCGGGCTGGCCGGCGGCGACCGCGTCGGCGTTGACGCGCGCGGCCAGGGTCTGCAGCACGCTCAGGTTCTCCACCTCCACCGTGCCCAGGATGTCGGGCGTGTTGAGGTAGTTGCGGATCGCCAGCGAGGCCTTGTTGAGGCGGGCCTGGTAGGCGGCCGGAGTCAGCACCGGTTCGCCGATCGCCGGGTCGTTCTGGTCGTCGAAGAAGCGCTCCATGTTGTAGGTGGCGACGTTGACGTCGTCGGCCTGCGGCGCCGGCGCCGGCTTGGGCTGGTCGGCGCCGTTGCACTGCACGCTGGGCGCGGTTTCCGGATAGATCGTGTAGCGGCGGAAGCTGTAGTCCAGCGGGCCGCTGACGCCGAGCACCACGCAGCCGCTGGCCACGTCGATGCGCTCGCCGCCGAGGCCGGCGCTGCCCACCGCGATCACCTGCGGGTTGGTGTTCCAGCGCGGCACGCCGGCCGGGGAGCCGGCCGGCAACGGATCGGGCTGCTGCACGCCGGCGGTGCGCCAGGCGCGCGGCAGGCCGGTGACCACGGCATGGAACACGCCATTGCTGGTGGCGCTGGCGTTGGTCTCGTTGACGCTGCCCAGGGTCGGCGTGTTGACGGTCAGGCTGGGCACGGTGACGCGCATGCCTTCCAGGCGCTCGAGCTGGTCGTAGGCGCCGTTCGGGTCGGGGAAGCGGGTGGTCAGCTCGACCGCGGCCGGCAGCGGGTTGCCGGTGGACTGCAGCAGCACGGTCGGGCTGCCCAGTTCGGTCAGCGGCGGCTGGGTCGGGTCGGCGCTGGGCACGTACTCGAGCACGGTGGCCTGCACCCGCACCGCGTTGCCCACCGCGGCCTCGGCCGGCGGCGCGCTGCCGGTGTAGACGTAGATGCCCTCGGAGGTCAGCGGGTCGGCATCGGCCTCGGCGTCCGGCGCCTGCAGGAAGAAGCCGGCGCTGCGCCGCGCGGTGACGATGCCGCTGGTGGCGACGATCTGCCCGACCAGCGGCGAACGCGCGCCGCTGCCCTGGATGCTGTGGATCGGCACCAGGTTGAAGTCGTCGTTGAGGATCACCCCGCTGGCGGTCAGCGTGGCCGGCAAGGCGCCGCTGATGCCGGTGATGTCGAGGTAGAAGGTCTCGTCGGGTTCGTTGGCGGTGTCGCCATTGACCAGCACGCTGACCTGCGCGCTGCTCTCGCCGGCGGGAATGGTCACGCTGGTCGCGGCCAGCGCCTGGTAGTCGCTGCCGGCGGTCGCGCTGCCGTCGCGGGTGGCGACGCTGAAGCCGACCCCGCCGCTGCCGGCCGGTTGGCTCAGGGCGATGGTGAACACGAATGCGGTGCTGCCGCTGTCGCCTTCGCCGCGGCTGACGTTGGCCACGCTGGCCACCGGCAGGTTGCCGCCGCCGCACAGGCTGACCGGCGCGGCGCTGTTGCGCGGGGTCGGCGCGCCGGTGGCGAAGTCGGCGTTGTTGTCGTCGCTGTCGGTGCAGCCGCCGTTGCCGCGCAGCACCGCCAGGGTGTTGCTGGGCGCTGCGGTAGGGGCGCTGCCTTCGGCGCAACTGGCGCTGCTGCCGTAGCCGACGAAGTCGGCATTGCCGGCCGGGCAGGCGCCGCTCAGCGCGGCGCTGCTCTTGCTCAGCGCGATCTTGCCGGCGCTGCCGCTCATGGCGATGGTGCCGGTGGCGTCGGGCGTGGGCAGCGCGGTGCTGCCGCCGCTGCCGTCGGCCTGCTTGACCAGGTAGTAGCCGCCCGGCGCGATGCTGCCGCTCAGCGCGGTGACCTGCCAGCTGCTGCCGGCGGCCGAGGCGTACTGCACCGACCAGCCGGCCAGGCTCACCGCCTCGCTGCCGTTGTTGTGCAATTCGACGAAATCGCTCTTGTAGGTGGCGCCGCTGTTGCCGCCACCGCCATAGACCTGGCTGATGACGACCTGGGCCTGGGCATACCCGGCACACCCCAACGCGCACGACAACACCGCAGCTCGCAGCAGCATGGTTCGCATGAACAAGATCTCCCCGATCCTTGAAGACGTGGACTAACGCAGATGAACCGACGGCTCCCCCCAGGCGCCGCCGACGATTGTGCCGGAGTTTGTCAGCGTGTGCTGACGAATGTGTGACACAGTTCGCGGCCGTCGCCAGGCAGATGCAAATGCAGTGCAGGGGGCGCTGGGCGTGGCGATGGCGCGCGCTGGTGGTCGGCACGCTCAGCCGCTGCGGTACCCTTGCCGGCCCCGGATCGCCGTTCCCGCCCATGCCCGTCGAACAGAACCAGCGCCCGCTCGAAGCCGGCATCCACACCGACCTGGAAGGCCGCGTCACCTACGGCGGCTACCTGCGGCTGGACCAACTGCTGTCGGCGCAGCAGCCGCTGTCGGACCCGCCGCACCACGACGAGATGCTGTTCATCATCCAGCACCAGACCTCCGAGCTGTGGCTGAAGCTGCTGGCGCACGAACTGCGCGCGGCGATCATGCACCTGCAGCGCGACGAAGTCTGGCAATGCCGCAAGGTGCTGGCGCGCAGCAAGCAGGTGCTGCGCCAGCTCACCGAGCAGTGGTCGGTGCTGGAGACGCTGACCCCGTCCGAGTACATGGGCTTTCGCGACGTGCTGGGGCCGTCCTCCGGGTTCCAGTCGCTGCAGTACCGCACCATCGAGTTCATGCTCGGTAACAAGAACGCGCAGATGCTGCGCGTGTTCGGCCACGACCCGCACGGCCAGGCCGCGCTGCAGGCGGTGCTGGAAGCGCCCAGCCTGTACGAGGAGTTCCTGCGCTACCTGGCGCGCTTCGGCCATGCCGTGCCGGCGCCGTACCACGCCCGCGACTGGCGCCAGCCGCATGTCAGCGACCCGCTGCTGCGCCCGGTGTTCGAGCGCATCTACGAGAACACCGACCGCTATTGGCGCGAGTATTCGCTGTGCGAGGACCTGGTGGACCTGGAGACCCAGTTCCAGCTGTGGCGCTTCCGGCACATGCGCACGGTGATGCGGGTGATCGGCTTCAAGCGCGGCACCGGCGGCTCCAGCGGCGTGGGCTTCCTGCAGCAGGCGCTGGCGCTGACCTTCTTCCCGGAACTGTTCGAGGTGCGCACCTCGGTGGGGCTGGAGGCGCGGGACACCGGGGCAGCGGGCGCGCGCGACCCGGAACCCGGGGCGCGCGGGGACACCAGCGCCCAGTGATCGCTGCAGGCCCCCGTGTAACGTCCGCCGCGCAGGCGCCGGATCTGTGCCGGTGGCCGCCACGCGCTGCCTGAGCGCCGCTGCGCTCCAGGGTGTAAGGCACGGTCCTGCCGAGGCTCGCTTGCCCGGATCGCTGCGGTTCCGCGTCCCGCGAGCGGCCTCTCGTCCTCGTCTCCCCCGCGCTTCGGGGCTCCCGGGAGGGGTTGCGTCCCAGGTCGCGGCTGTTCCCCCGCATTTGACGCGACGGCGTCCCTCGGTGATCCTCGGCCGTTGCCCCGGTCGCAACCGGGACACGCCCAGCCCATACTGAATACGCAAGGGAACACCGCATGAGCGTTGACGTCGTCGCGTCGAACAACCCCGCCTCACCGCAGCCGCCGTCAGCGCAACCGCCCGAATTCAAGACCCTGCTGGGCCATCCACGGCCATTGTGGATGCTGTTCATGACCGAATTCTGGGAGCGCTTCGCGTTCTACGGCATTCGCTGGGCGCTGGTGCTGTACATCGTGGCGCAGTTCTATGACGGCCAGGGGGCGGGCCAGTCGCCGGCCAGCGCCACCTATGGCGCCTACCTGGCGCTGGTGTACGCGGCGGCGATCTTCGGCGGCTACATCGCCGACCGGGTGCTCGGCTACCAGCGCTCCATCCTGCTCGGTGCGGCGGTGATGGCCACCGGCCTGTTCATGATCGCCATCCCCAACCAGCAGGTGTTCGAGCTGGGCCTGTCCACGATCATCGTCGGCAACGGCCTGTTCAAGCCGAACATCTCGGCGATGGTCGGCAAGCTCTACAGCGTGGCCGATCCGCGCCGGGACAGCGGTTTCACCATCTTCTACATGGGCATCAACATCGGCGCCATGGTCTCGCCGGTGCTGACCCAGATGCTGGCCGAGAAAGTGTTCGGCACCTTGGCGATGCCCTCGTACAAGATGGTGTTCATCGCCTCCGGCATCGGCATGTTGATCAGCCTGCTGTGGTTCTTCGTCGGCCGCGCCCAGCTCAAGGGGATCGGCGCCGCCGCGCCCGGCACCGGCGGCAGCGGCCGCGTCCTCGCCGTGGTGCTCGGCTGCGTGCTGGCGATTCCTGTCATCTACTTCGTGCTCGGCGGCGCGCTCGCCCGGTATGTGGCCGACGCCCTGATGTCACTCGGGTGGCTGACGCCGGTCCACGTGGAAGGTGTTCTGAACTACGAAAAGACGCTCGCCGCGGCCACCGTGCTGGCCTGGATTCTCGGCGCGATCTTCATCGCGTTGTCGGTGATGCTGTTGATCGAGGGCATCCGCAACGGCAAGGTGGCGCGCGACAAGGTGATCGCGATGCTGATCATCTTCGCCTTCAACGTGCTGTTCTGGATGTTCTTCGAGCAGGCCGGCAGCTCCTTCACCTTCCTCGCTGACGAGATCGTCAACCGCCGCTTCGGCGACTGGACCTTCCCCACCGCCTGGTTCCAGTCGGTGAACTCGCTGGCGATCATCACCCTGGCGCCGGTCATCGCCTGGATCTGGGTCAAATCCGGCCGCTTCAATCCCTCGATCCCGCGCAAGTTCGCGCTGGGCCTGACCTTCAACGGCCTGGCCTTCCTGCTGCTGATGTTCGCGCTGTCGAGCCTGGTGAACGACGCCGGCAAGATCCCGTTCTGGACCTTGTTCATGGTCTACGTGATCCAGTCGGTGGGCGAGTTGTGCCTGTCACCGATCGGCCTGTCGATGGTGACCAAGCTGGCGCCGCTGCGGCTGGTCGGCTTCGGCATGGGCGGCTGGTTCCTGTCCACCGGCATCGGCAACAATCTGTCCGGCATCTTCGCCAGCCATGTCAGCGGCAAGGACGGGATGACGGTACCTTCCGCCCTGGACGGGTATACCTTCGGGTTCTGGGCGCTGCTTGGCGCCGGCGTGGTGTTGTTCCTGATTGCACCGCTGATCAACAAGTTGATGCACGGTGTCAAATGACGTGAGGGAGATCGCAATGACGAACAAGACGATCAAGACGATGGCCGGCACGGTGGCGCTGCTGCTGGCGCTGACGGGCTGCGAGAAGGCGGTCGCGCCGGAAGCCGAACAGGCGCCGGCCAAGCCGCTGGACACCTCGGTGCAGAAGCCGCCGGTGGCCGATCCCAACCAGCCGGTGGCCTCGGGCAATACGCCCGCCGCCGCCGACGTGGCCGCGGTGGCCGCGCTGGGGGCGCAGTTCGATCCCAAGCGCGATCCGGCCAACGACCTGGAAACCGCCGAGGTCGAGGCCAAGCGCGGCGGTAAGCGGATCCTGCTGGACGTGGGCGGCGAGTCCTGCGAGTTGTGCCACGTCCTCGACGAATTCATCGAGGGCGACGCGGAGGTGCGCAGCTTCCGCGATGCCAACTACGTGTGGGTCAAGGTCAACGTCAGCGACGAGAACAGGAACGAAGCGTTCCTGGCGCAGTACCCGAAGATCACCGCCTACCCGCATCTGCTGGTACTCGATGCCGACGGCAAGCTGCTGCATTCGCAGCTCACCGGCGAGCTGGAGAAGGGCAAGGGCTACGACCGCAAGAAGTTCTTCGACTTCCTCAAGGAGTGGGCGCCGCCGCAGCCCTGAGGCGGCGGCTTCCTGTAGGAGCGGCTTCCGCCGCGACGGGCTTTACCGGTAGGGCCTGTCGCGGCGGAAGCCGCTCCTGCGCCTGCGGCGCGCGGCCACGCGCGGCCCTGGCCTCACTTGCCGGTCATGCTCGGCAAGCCCTCGGCCGCCAGCCGGTCGATCAACCGGTTCAGCACGCGCTGCTCTTCCTCGCTGAACGGCGCCAGCAGGCGCCGCTCGCATTCGAGCACCATCGGCGCGACCACCTGGTAGACCTCCACGCCCGCCGCCGACAGGTGCAGCACCGAGCGGCGGCGGTCGTCGCCATGGGTCTCGCGCTGGATGAAGCCGCGCTCCAGCAGCCGCGCCACCGCCCGGCTCACCGCCACCTTGTCCATCGCGGTGCGCTCGGAGACCTCGCCGGCCGACAGCCCCGGGTACAGCGCCAGCACCGCCATCACCCGCCACTCGGTCACCGCCATGCCGTAGCGCTCGCCATAGACACGGGCGATGTTACTGCTGATCCGGTTGGACAGCACGCTGATGCGGTAGGGCAGGAACTGCTCCAGGTCGAGCGAGGGTTGCTCGGGGACGGAGGGCGTGGCGGAAGCGATCGTCATGTTGCATTGCACCTTGCTGGTGGTTTCATTTGTAACTATAACGGAGGACACTACCGTCCATTCTCGCGAGTCTGGCGTCCGTCCGCATCCGAAATTTCGGCCGGCCACCGCCCGCGTCCTCCAGGAGACGAGCCATGAGCGCACAACCGACGTATCCGTCCCAGCCGGCCAACTTGGGCATGCAGGTCACCACCTTCGAGAACCCGATGGGCATCGACGGCTTCGAGTTCGTCGAATTCGCCGCGCCGGCCGGGCAGGGCGAGCAGTTGCACGCCTACTTCCGCAGCATGGGCTTCAGCGCGGTGCTGCGTCATCGCCACCGCGCGATCACCGTGTACCGCCAGGGCGGGGTCAACTTCCTGGTCAACGAGGACCCGGAGTCGTTCGCCGCCAATTTCGCCGCCGCGCACGGCCCCTGCGCCTGCGGTTTCGCGATCCGCTTCCGGCGCCCGGCCGACGAGGTCTTCGCCAAGGTGCTGGAGAACGGCGGCGAAGCCATCGCCGACAAGGCCGACACCCGCGCGGTGCCGGCGCCGGTGGTCAAGGGCATCGGCGACTGCATGCTGTACCTGGTCGACCAGTACGGCGACAAGGGTTCGGTCTATGCCGACTTCGAGCCGGTGCCCGGCGCGGATCAGCATCCGACCGGCTTCGGCCTGACCTTCATCGACCACCTGACCCACAACCTTTACTTCGGCAACATGCAGCGCTGGTCGGACTACTACGAGCGCCTGTTCAACTTCCGCGAGATCCGCTACTTCGACATCAAGGGCGCCAAGACCGGCCTGGTGTCCAAGGCGATGACCGCGCCGGACGGCGTGGTGCGCATTCCGCTCAACGAGTCGTCCGACCCGAAGAGCCAGATCAACGAATACCTGGACGCCTACCGCGGCGAAGGCATCCAGCACATCGCCTGCTTCACCGACGACATCTACGAAACGGTCGAGCGCATGCGCGCGGCCGGTGTCGCGTTCCTGGACACGCCGGACACCTATTTCGAGGTGATCGACCAGCGCATCCCCAACCATGGCGAGGACGTGGCGCGGCTGGCCAGGAACAAGATCCTGATCGACGCCGATGCGGAGACCAAGCAGCGCAAGCTGTTGCAGATCTTCACCCAGAACTGCATCGGCCCGATCTTCTTCGAGATCATCCAGCGCAAGGGCAACGAAGGCTTCGGCGAAGGCAACTTCAAGGCGTTGTTCGAGAGCATCGAGCGCGACCAGATGAAGCGCGGCGTGCTCTGACGGCGGTTTGCGGCGACAGGTTCCGACGGCAGGTTCTGGCAGCGAGTGATGCCGACAGCCAAGCGCGGAGAGTTCCGACAGCCGCGTTAGCCCCTCTCCCACCGGGAGAGGGGTTGGGGTGAGGGTACGGTGGTGTCATGAGACTCAAGCCGCCGCTCCCCACCGCAACGCTGGAAATCGCACGCCAACTGCGTCGAACCATGACCGACGCCGAGCGCATGCTATGGAAGCGCCTGCGAGGTGGGCAGTTGCAAGGCTTCAAGTTCCGCCGCCAGTATCCGATCCCGCCGTATGTCGCGGATTTCTGCTGTGTGGCGTCGAAGCTGATTGTCGAAATCGATGGCGCACAACACACCGAGCCACGTGATGCCACAAGAACGCATTGGCTCGAATCGCAAGGCTGGCGGATCGTTCGCTTCTGGAACAACGAAGTCCTGCTCTCGACTGACGCGGTGATTCAGTCCATCTGCGACGCGACCGCGGCGCCGTACCCTCACCCCAACCCCTCTCCCGATGGGAGAGAGGCTTGATTCCCAAGGTTCAAGCATATGCATGACCATCATCGCTACCTGTACGGTTTCGGCAACGAGTTCGCCACCGAGGCCGTGCCCGGCGCGTTGCCGGTCGGGCAGAACTCGCCGCAGCGCGTGGCCCATGGCCTGTACGCCGAGCAGTTGTCGGGCACCGCGTTCACCGCGCCGCGCGGCGCCAACCGGCGCAGCTGGCTGTACCGGATCCGCCCGGCGGCGGTGCACGGCGCGTTCGCCGCCTACACCCAGGCGCATGCCTTCCACAACGACTTCAACGCCGGACCGGTGCCGCCGGACCAGATGCGCTGGAGCCCGCTGCCGTTGCCGCAGACACCGGTGGATTTCGTCGACGGGCTGTACACGATGGCCGGCAACGGTTCGGCCGAGGCCCAGCATGGCGTGGCGGCGCACCTGTACGCGGCCAACGCATCGATGCAGGGGCGCTTCTTCTACGACGCCGACGCCGAACTGCTGATCGTGCCGCAGCTCGGCCGGCTGCGGCTGTGCACCGAACTGGGCGCGCTGGAGTTGGCGCCGCAGGAGATCGCGGTGATCCCGCGCGGCGTGCGCTTCCGCGTGGAACTGCCCGACGGCGACGCGCGCGGCTACGTGTGCGAGAACTTCGGCGGTCTGCTGCGGCTGCCGGACCTGGGGCCGATCGGCGCCAACGGCCTGGCCAACCCGCGCGACTTCCTGACCCCGGTGGCCAGCTACGAGGAGGACGAGGGCGACTTCGAGCTGATCGCCAAGTTCCAGGGCCATCTGTGGCGTGCGCCGATCGCGCATTCGCCGCTGGACGTGGTCGCCTGGCACGGCAACTACGCCCCGTACAAGTACGACCTGCGCCGCTTCAACACCATCGGCTCGATCAGCTTCGACCATCCCGATCCGAGCATCTTCACCGTGCTGACCGCGCCCAGCGACACGCCGGGCACCGCCAACATGGATTTCGCGATCTTCCCGCCGCGCTGGCTGGTGGCCCAACACACCTTCCGGCCGCCGTGGTTCCACCGCAACGTGGCCAGCGAGTTCATGGGCCTGGTGCACGGTGTCTACGACGCCAAGGCCGAGGGCTTCGCGCCGGGCGGGGCCTCGCTGCACAACTGCATGAGCGGACACGGCCCGGATGCGGCGACCTTCGACAAGGCCTCGCAGGCGGACCTGTCGCGACCGGACGTGATCGCCGACACCATGGCCTTCATGTTCGAGACCCGCGCCGTGCTGCGCCCGACCGCGCAGGCGCTGGCGGCCGCGCATCGGCAGCGCGACTACCAGCAGTGCTGGGAGGGGCTGCGCCGCCACTTCCGCGCGCCCTGAGCGCGGAGCGCGCGCCGCGCCGGCGCGCCTCGCATGCCGGAACGCTTCATGCCGAAGAACGCCTGAGGCGATCCGCTCAGGCCGCCGCCAGCGACGCGTGCAGCGGCGCGGGCAGCACTTCCAGCACGCGCTCGCGGATGCGCTGCGCGTAGCGTTCGGAGGTCATCTCCGGCATCGCGCGCAGCGCCTGCGCGATCGCCTGCAGCGTGGCTGCATCCTCGCGCGCGTCGCGCAACTGCTGTTGCAGCGGACGCGAGGCCGGGTGGCGCTGCAACTGCAGCAGGTCGAGCAGATACATGCGCGCGTTGAGCAACGCGCGGCGCGGGTCCGCTGGCGCTGGGCTGGGCGCTGCCGGCGCCGCGCTCGGCGGCGCGCCGCTGGGACGGCCATCGTCCAGATATCCCTGCTGCAACAGCTCCTGCACGATCGTGGCGGCATTGTTGCCGCCCAGCGCGATCAGGTCGTCGACGCTGCGCTGGCCATCGGCCAGGATCAGCACGCGCCGTTGGCGCATGTCCAGCGGCGCGGCGTGGGATTGCAGTGCCGCAATGGCGAGGGCGGTCTTGCGCGGAGGCATGGGCGGGGTCCGGAACAGACCCAGCTTCGCCGTTGCCGGTGAAACGGCGATGACAGGCGCCGCACAAGCACACGTCGCGCAATGCGCGACCGTGGCGGCGAGGAGCTGGCGCACGCGAGCGCGGCCGTAGCAGCACGAACGTCCATCACCCAGCCGGTCTGCGCCGGACTCGCCGCTGACGTGGAGTTAGATGCCGAACGAATGGCCGTGCAGGCGTGCGCACTGTGGCCGGGCGAGACGCGATACATAACGCACCATCGGCCAGTGCATGCATGCATGCGCGGCGCGCGCTAGCCTATGCGCTGCTCCCGCGAGGAAATGCAATGAAGCCGACCCTGCCTGCCGCCGCCTTGTTGCTGCTCGCGCTGAGCGCCTGCGACACGCCGCCACCCGCCGCGCCGCCTTCCGCCGCACCTGCGGCGGCGCATGCCGATGACGCGCCGCCAGCGCTGGACCAGCCCGATGGCGACGTGCCCCCGGCGCAGGCCCCGGCCGCGGCGATGCCGCCGGAGATGGCGGCGTCGGCAGGGCAACTGGCGCGCGAGGACGGCTACGGCGACCTGCGCCTGGGCATGAGCGCGGCGCAGGCGCGCGCGGCCTGGGGTGGCGAGCTCGACGGACAGGCGGGCGAGGCCGGCGGCTGCTACGTCCTCAGGCCGCGCTGGGCCAAGGACAACGCGAACTTCGGCCTGATGTTCGAGGGCGACAAGCTGGTGCGCTACGACGTGCGCACCGCCAAGGAAACCGCGCCAGGCGGCGGCAAGGTCGGCATGGACCTGGCGCAACTGCGCACGCTATATGCCGGACGCGTGGAAGAGCAACCGCACAAGTACGTCGAAGGCGGCAAGGTGCTGCGGATCGCGGGCGCCAACGCGCAGGCCGGCGTGCTGGTGTTCGAGGTGGATGCCGCGGGCAAGGCGACCGCCTGGCGCGTGGGTCTGCCGCCGCAGGTGGACTATGTGGAGGGCTGCGGCTAGCGAAAGCCGCTGCATACCGCCAGCCAAGTCGTTGCACGGCAGTCGTGGTTGGCGACACGCGTCGCGGCTGAATCACCGCAGACACGCAACGCCGCCCCAAGCGCTGCGTCCGCTCCGCCCCGCAATGACAGCCACATCATCCACACCGGGCATAGAATCGCGCATCGAACGGCGAGGGGTGGGCGATGGCGAGCGCGATCGGCTTGGTGGTGGTGGGACTGCTGCTGCTGGCCCTGGGCGGCGACTCGATCGTCAAGGCGGCCTCCGGCCTGGCGCAGCGCTGCGGCGCCTCGCCGTTCGTGGCCGGGCTGCTGCTGGTGGCGTTTGGCACCTCGCTGCCGGAACTGGCGGTCAACATGCGCGCCTACCTGGTCGGCGCGCAGGACCTGGCGCTGGGCAACGCGGTCGGCAGCAACATCGCCAACCTCGGCCTGACCCTGACACTGGCCGCGCTCGCGGCGCCGCTGCTGGTGCGCACGCGGATGCTGGCGCCGTTGCTGTTGATGCTGGGGGTGGCGACGCTGGCGCTGATCGGCTTCGGCCTGGATGGGGCGATCTCGCGGCTGGAAGGCGGGCTGCTGTTGCTGGGTTTCGTCGGCGTGCTGATGTTCCTGCTGCGCCGCGGGCGCAGCGAGGAGGCCGCGCGCCAGCTCGGCCTGTCCGGCTATGCGGTGACGCGCACCGGGCTGGGCCTGAACCTGCTGCGCCTGCTGATCGCGATCGTGTTGCTGTACCTCGGCACCAACCTCGTCGTCGGTACGGCGCCGCGACTCGGCGCCGCCTGGGGCCTGTCGCCGCTGCTGGTCGGCCTGCTGCCGGTCGCGATCGGCACCGCGCTGCCGGAAGCGGCCGCCGCGATCGCCGCGGCGCGGCGCGGCCAGGGCGACATGGTGGTCGGGCACGTGCTCGGCTCCAGCCTGTTCAACCTGCTGGTGGTGATCGGCGGCATGGCGGCGTTGCGGCCGCTGCCGTTGCCGGCCTCGTTCGTGCGCCTGGAACTGCCGGCGGCGCTGGCGCTGAGCGTGGTGCTGTATCCGATGTTGCGCGGCGACATGCGCATCAGCCGCGGCGAAGGCGCGGTTCTGCTGGTGGCGTTCGTGGCCTGGATCGGATTGGAAGTGGCGCTTGTCGGGTGAGGCGGGGCCGGACCGGCCATTCGCCGCACACCACTCCCTGTAGGAGCGGCTTCAGCCGCGACCGGGCCTTCCCGGGAAGGCCCGGTCGCGGCTGAAGCCGCTCCTACACGCGCATGCCAGCGTCAGGCTTCGTCCTGCTCCGCCGGCGGCGGCAGGCCTTCCTTGTCGGCATGCTCGGCGCTGCCGGGCACCTGCGGGCGCTGTTCCAGCATCAGCGACAGCGCCGCCTTGGCCATCATGTGCGCGCTGATCGGCGCGGTGATGAACAGGAACGCGGTGATCAGCAGTTCGCGCGGCTGCGGGTCCTGGCCCAGGAACAGGTGGTAGCCGACCGAGGCCAGCAGCACGCAGCCCACGCCCAGAGTGCTGGCCTTGGTCGGCGCGTGCAGGCGCTTGAAGAAGTCCGACAGCTTCACCAGCCCCAGCGCGCCGAGCAGGATGAAGCCGCAGCCGACGATCAGCAGCAGCGACAGCCCGACCTGCAGTGCTGCGATCATTCGACGATGTCCCGGCGCAGCACGTACTTGCTCAGCACCACGGTGCTGCCGAAGCCGAGCATGGCGATGATCAGCGCGGCCTCGAAGTACACCGGCGAATCCAGGTGCATGCCGAACAGCATCAGTTCGGCGATCGCGGTCACCGACAGCGTGTCCAGCGCCAGGATGCGGTCGGGCACGGTCGGGCCGCGCAGCAGCCGCCACAGCGCCAGCAGCATCGCCAGCGCCACCACGTGCATGCACACCACGATCGTGGTCTCGATGAACATGTGGCTGGTCATGGGAAGATCTCCATCAGCGGCGCCTCGTAGCGCGTCTTGATCTGCCGGATCACGGTCTCGGCGTCGTCCAGGTGCAGCACGTGCACCAGCAGGTACTTGCGGTCGTCCGACAGCGCCGCCGACACCGTGCCCGGGGTCAGCGTGATCATGCTGGTCAGCGCGGCGATGCCGTGGATGTTGCCGATGTCCAGCGGCACCCAGATGAAGCCGGGACGGATCCGCGATTCCGGGCCCAACACCTGCAGCGCCACCACCACGTTGGAGCGCACGATGTCCCAGGCGACCACGCACAGCATCTTCGGCACCGAGCGCAGCGAGCCGATGCGCGCGAACTCGCGGTCCAGGCGCGCGGCGAACAGCGGCACCGCCACGCCCAACAGCGCGCCCAGCAGCACCTGGGCCAGGCTGAAGCTGTCGCTCATCAGCAGCCAGAACACGGTGACGGTGATGCTCAGCGGCCACGAGGGGAACAGGCGGCGCAACCAGGAACGGCGCATGTCAGGGCTCCCGTAGCGCCGGCGTGGTGGCGCGCAACTGGTGGGTGTAGTCCCCCGGGCGCAGCAACTGCGCGGCGGCGGCGTCGGTGTAGCGCAGCATCGGCCCGGCGGCGACGGTCATGGCCACGCCGTAGCCGAGCAGCAGCAGCGTCGCCGCGGTTTCCAGCGGCCGCGCGCGCGCCTTGCGCGGGTGCGGCTGCGGCAGTTGCGTGAGGCCGTCGTCGTCGCGGTGCTGGTCGCCCGGCACGCGCCAGAACAGGCGCACGCCGGCGCGGGTCAGGCCCATGATCACCATCAGGCTGCTGAGCAGCACCGCCGCCCACACCGGGCCGGTGACGCCGGCCGGGGTCGCGCCCAGGATCGCGACCTTGGCCAGGAACCCGGACAGCGGCGGCAACCCGGCCACCGACACCGCCGCGATCAGGAACAGCACGCCGGGCACGGTCTTGCCGGGCAGCGGCGCGATGATCTCCTTGCGGTCGCTGGCGTCGCCGCGGCGGCGCCGGATCAGGTCGGCGATCATGAACAGCGCCGCGGCGACGAAGCTGCTGTGCGCCAGATAGTACAGGCCGGCGCCGAGCGTGCCCGGCGCGTCCAGCGCGAAGGCGACGAACAGCGTCGCCGCCGACACGATCACCAGATAGCCGACCAGCACCCGCAGGCGCACCGCGGCCAGCACCCCGAGCGCGGCCAGCAGCAGCGTGCCGATGCCCAGCCACAGCAGCCAGTCGCGGCCATAGCCGTCCAGCGTCTGCGCCTGGCTGCCGAGGATCAGCGTGCTCACCCGCAGCACCGCGTACAGCCCGACCTTGGTCATGATCACGAACAGCGCCGCCACCGGCGCCGGCGCGCGCGCATAGGTCTCCGGCAGCCACAGGTACAGCGGCAGCAGCGCCGCCTTGGCGCAGAACACCAGCAGCAACAGGCCGAACGCGGTCTTGATCAGCGCCACGTTCTGCGGCGGCGCCTGCGCGACGCGTTGCGACAGCTCGGCCATGTTCAGCGAGCCGAGCAGCGCGTACAGCAGGCCCAGCGCGATCAGGAACACGGTGGAGGAGGTGACGTTGAACACCACGTAATGGAAGCCCACGCGCAGGCGCAGGCCGCGCCCGCCGCTGAGCAGCAGGCCGTAGGAGGCGATCAGCATCACCTCGAAGAACACGAACAGGTTGAACACGTCGCCGGTCAGGAACGCGCCGTTGAGCCCGGCCAGTTGGAACTGGAACAGCGCATGGAAGTGCGGCGCGCGCCGGTCCCAGCCGGCGCAGGCGTGCAGCAGGCAGGCTGCGGCGAGCAGGGTGGTGGTCAGCAGCATCCACGCCGACAGGCGGTCGGCCATCAAGGCGATGCCCAGCCGCGACGGCCAGTCGCCGAGCAGGTAGACCTGCACCTGGCCGTCGCCGGCGCGCGCGAACAACGCGACCACCGCCGCCGCCAGTGCCGCCATCGCGGTCCAGGCCACCGCGCGGCGCACGTGGCGGCCGTAGCGGCGGTGCTCCACGAACAGCGACACGGCCGCGCCGAGCAGCGGGATCAGGATCGGCAGGATGACGAGATGGTTCATAGCGCGCTGTCGCCATCGTGATCGACGCGCGCATCGACGTGGTCGCTGTGGTTGTCGCTGCGGCTGCGCATCGCCAGCACGATGCTCACCGCGGTCATCGCGAAGGCGATCACGATCGCGGTCAGCACCAGCGCCTGCGGCAGCGGATCGGCGTGTTCGGCCAGGGTCGGCGCCACGCCGTCGCGCAGCACCGGCGCCTTGCCCTGCACCAGCCGGCCGCCGGCGAAGATCAGCAGGTTGGTGGCGTAGGACAGCGCGGTCATGCCCAGGATCACGTCGAAGCTGCGCGCGCGCAGCATCAGATAGACGCCGACCGCGGTCAGCACGCCGATCGCGCTCGCCAATGCCAGTTCCATCAGCGCATCTCCCCGGTGCGTGGCGAACGTTGCGCCGGATCGATCCAGCCGCGCTGCGACGCGCGGGTGCGCGAGGGCTTGATCGTGCCCATCATCGACAGGGTCAGCATGGTGCCGCCGAACACCACCAGGTACACGCCGGTATCGAAGCCCAGCGCGCTGGCCAGCGGAATGTCGCCGATCAGCGGCAGGCGCAGGTCGTAGTGGCCGCTGGTCAGGAACGGCACGCCGAACGCCATCGAGGCCATGCCGCCGAGCGCGGCCAGCAGCAGGCCCAGGCCGATGCAGCGGATGTAGTCGAAACCGAAGCGCGATTCCACCGAGGCCGCGCCCTGGATCACGTACTGCATCAGCAGCGGCACCGCCAGCACCAGCCCGGCGATGAAGCCGCCGCCGGGCGCGTTGTGGCCGCGCAGGAACAGGAAGATCGACACGGTCAGGGTCAGCGGGAACATCAGCTGCGCCAGGTCGGCCGGCACCGGCAGCTTGATCGGCGGCCCCGGCATCACCTTCTCCGGCGCCATCCGCGCGCGCCGCAGCAGCGCGTGCACCACCAGCGCGGCGATGCCGAACACGGTGATCTCGCCGAAGGTGTCGAAGCCGCGGAAATCCACCAGGATCACGTTGACCACGTTGCGTCCGTAGCCTTCCGGCAGCGCGCGCCGCAGCAGTTCGCCGGCCATCGTGTCCGCCGGCCGGGTCATCACCGAATACGCCAGCAGCGCCATGCCGGTGCCGGCGGCGATCGCCAGCACCGCGTCGCGCAGCTGGCGCCAGCGCCCCGGCTCCAGCGGCGAGGCCTTGGGCAGGTAGTTCATCGCCAGCAGCATCAGCACCAGGGTGACCATCTCCACCAGCAACTGGGTCAGCGCCAGGTCCGGCGCCGACAGGAACACGAACACCAGGCTCACGCCCAGGCCGCTGCCGCCGATCACCAGCACCGCCAGCAGGCGTTGCCGGTACAGGAACAGCGCGGCCAGCGCGCAGCTGACGATCAATAGCCACAGCGCCCAGCCCAGCAACGGCATCGGCTGCGGCGCCGGCCACTGCGTCCACGGCGCCGGCGCGGCGACGAACGGCGCGGCCGCGACCACCACCGCCGCCAGCAGCAGCCAGCGCAGGCTGCGCTGCAGGCTGCCGTTGGTCAGCAGCCGGGTGAAGCGTGCGGCGATGCCGAACAGCGTTTCCACGTGCCAGTGGAACACGCGCTTGCCCAGCGAGCGGCGCACCTCGGTGTACAGCGCGGTCAGCCGGCGCAGGCCGAAGTACAGCGCCACGCCGCCGACCACACCGGCGATGCTCATCGCCAGCGGCGCGTTCCAGCCGTGCCACACCGCCAGGCTGTACGCGGGCAGCGCGTCGCCGAGGATCGCGCCGGCCGCGGTGCGCAGCACCGGCGCCACCGTCAGCGCCGGCGCCACGCCGACCGCCACGCACAGCAGCACCAAGATCTCCACCGGAATCTTCATCCAGCGCGGCGGCTCGTGCGGCATCGCCTCCAGGTCGCGCGGCCCGCTGCCGAAGAACGTCTCGTAGACGAAGCGCAGGCTGTAGGCCACGCCGAACACGCCGGCCAGCAGCGCCGCGCCGGCGGTGAACACGCGCATCGCCGCCGGCCCGTCCGCGCCCAGCGCCTCGGCGAAGAACATTTCCTTGGACAGGAAGCCGTTGAGCAGCGGAATGCCCGCCATCGCCAGCGAGGCGATGATCGCCAGTGCGCTGGTCACCGGCATCCAGCGGCGCAGATTGCCGAGCCGGCGCATGTCGCGGGTGTGGGTTTCGTGGTCGATGATGCCGGCGGCCATGAACAGCGAGGCCTTGAACACCGCGTGGTTGAGGATGTGGAACACGCCCGCCACCACCGCCATCGGCGTGGACAGGCCGAACAGCATGGTGATCAGGCCCAGGTGCGAGATCGTCGAATACGCCAGCAGGCCCTTGAGGTCGTGCTGGAAGATCGCGAACCAGGCGCCGGTGAGCAGGGTGATCGCGCCAATGCCGCTGACCGTGTAGAAGAACAGGTCGCTGCCGGCCAGCGCCGGATGCAGCCGCGCCAGCAGGAACACGCCGGCCTTGACCATCGTCGCCGAGTGCAAATAGGCCGACACCGGCGTGGGCGCGGCCATCGCGTGCGGCAGCCAGAAGTGGAACGGGAACTGCGCGCTCTTGGTGAAGATGCCGAGCAGGATCAGCCCCAGCGCCCACGGATACAGCGCGCTGGCGTGGATCGCATCGCCGGCGGCGAGCACCGCGTCGAGCTGGTAGCTGCCGACGATGCGGCCGAGCAGCAGCACGCCGCCGAGCAGGGCCAGGCCGCCGCCGCCGGTGATCACCAGCGCCATGCGCGCGCCATCGCGCGCGTCCTTGCGGTGCGACCAGAAGCCGATCAGCAGGAACGAGCTGATGCTGGTCAGTTCCCAGAACACCATCAGCAGCAGCAGATTGCCGGCGATGACCATGCCCAGCATCGCGCCCATGAACAGCAGCAGATAGCCATAGAAGCGGGCCACGTTCTCGCGCGCGCCCAGGTAGTAGTGCGCGTACATCACCACCAGCGCGCCGATCGCCAGCACCAGGCCGGCGAACATCCACGCCAGCCCGTCCAGGCGCAGCGAGAACTGCAGGCCGATCTGCGGCAGCCAGGCGTGGTCGGCGCGGACAATGTCGCCGTCGAGCACGCTCGGCGCCAGCATGCCCAGCAGCACCAGCCCGGCCAAGGGCGCGGCCGCCGCGGCCCAGGCCAGCGTGGCGCGCGAACGCTGGCGCAAGGCGACGACGGCGGCCGCCATCAGGAATGGCAAGGCCAGCAGGATGTCCAGAACGGGGATCATGCAGGGAATACGAGATTCGCGAGCAGGGGCCCGAGTGTAACAGGCGCCCAATGGCGTCCGCCTGCGATGGAAAACGGCGCATGCGAGGTCATCCGCACACGTTACCGCGCCTGGAGTGATGCGCCTGCGAGCGTGCCGCGATGGCGCAGGCCGACACGCCGGGCGGGGGCGGTGCGCAGCCCGGATAGCCAGTTGCGACGCCCGCATCGCGCTCGGCCGCAAGGCTTCATTCGCATGCGGCGCGGCGGCGGCATTGGGCGCGACGGCGCGCGCTCGCTATGCTTGTGCGATGACCGTATCGCCCACCGTCGCCGCCGCTGCCTCCTCCGCGCCCGTGCACGCGGCCGGCGCGCGCGTGGCGCTGCTGTTCGGCGGCAGCGGCCAGATCGGCGAGCGCGTGCTGCAGGGCCTGCTGGCCGATGGCTGGCAGGTGCATGCCTATTCGCGCGCCGCGCAGCCGCCGCGCGCCGGCGTGACCTGGCATGCCGGCGAACTGGGCACGCTGCAGGCGCCGCCGCCGGTGGACGCCATCTTCAGCTGCGGCCCGCTGGACGCGTTCGCCGACTGGTACCGGCGTACGCCGCTGCGCGTGCCGCGCGTGGTCGCCTTCGGCTCCACCAGCCTGGAGGTCAAGCGCGATTCGCTGGACGCGGCCGAGCGCGACGTCGCGCGGCGCCTGCGCGAGGCCGAGGCCATGCTATTCGGCACCGCCGCCGAGCGCGGCGCGGCGGTCACCGTGCTGCGTCCGACCCTGGTCTACGGTGCCGGCCGCGACCGCACGCTGAGCGCGATCGCCGCGCTGGCGCGGCGCAGCGGCTGGTTCGTGCTGCCGCGCAGCGCCCGTGGCCTGCGCCAGCCGGTCCACGTGCAGGATCTCGCCGACGCGGCGCTGGCGGTGCTGGCGCACCCGGCCACGCACGGCCGCAGCTATGCCTTGGGCGGCGGCGAGGTGCTCAGCTACCGCGACATGGTGCGGCGGGTGCTCGGCGCGCTGCGCCCGCCGCCGAGGTTGCTGGCGTTGCCGCACGCCCTGTTCGCGCTGGCCTTGGCCCTGGCGCATGCGCTCGGCCGCCTGCGCGGCATGAACCGCGCCGCGGTGCAGCGCATGGGCGAGGATCTGGTGTTCGATCTGGAGCCGGCGCGGCGCGATTTCGGCTATGCGCCGCGCGCGTTCGCGCCGGATGCGACGATGCTCGGCCTGCCCGGCTGAGCGCGCGGCGGCCTCAGTAGCGCCAGCCCATGCGCCGATAGAGCTTGGCCAGCACCCAGGCCGGCCCGATCAGCAGATACACCAGGTCGGTGAGGAAGCTGGGCCTGTGGCCTTCGAGCTTGTGCCCGACGAACTGCGCGATCCAGGCCACCACGAACACGCCCAGCGCCAGCCACAGCAGGCCCTGCAGGCCGACGTGCGCCTCCAGCAGGCGGCACAGGCAGCCGCAGAAGAAGAACGCGGCGAGCATGCCGTAGCCCAGCGTCCGCGACAGCCGGTTGTAGTACATCCACGCCGCGAACATGCCCAGCGCCGCCCACAGCCCGCTCTGGAACCAGGTGCCGCCGACCGGAATGCACCACAGCAGCGCCACCACCGACCACAGGATCGCCGGCACCGCGAGCACATGGATGCGCTGGTTGGCACGGTTGCGGTGATCGTCGGAATAGCCGGCGAAATAGCGGTCGATCGGGCGCGCGTAGGCGGTGGTATCCATCATCCCTCCCAGGAACCGGGCCAGCATAGCGCCATCGGCGCGGCGATGCGGAGACACGCGACGCGTCCCGCGGCCGTTCCTTCTCCCGTCGGGACCATAGCCCCCTTTTCGGGGGAAGGTGCCCCGCAGGGGCGGATGAGGGTACGGGCGCAGCCTCGCACACCCAAACTTCGCGAGTCGCTTTCGCGCCGGACCCTCACCCCAACCCCTCTCCCGGAGGGAGAGGGGCTAGGCTCTTCCTTCTCCCGTCGGGAGAAGGTGCCCCGCAGGGGCGGATGAGGGTACGGGCGAAGCCTCGTGCACCCAAACTCCGCGAGACGCTTTCGCGCCGACCCTCACCCCAACCCCTCTCCCGGTGGGAGAGGGGCTAGATCGGGACTCGCGGCGGCGAAACGCGGGACGGGTAGCCGTTCGAATCGTTGCGGCGTGCGCGGCGCCCGGGTGTGGCGGTTACAGCGGCGCGGGTTTGGGCAGGGTGGCCGGATCGAACGCGGCGAAGGTCACCTCGCCCAGCTCCTTGGACGACAGCTCCAGGGTCTTGTTTTGCCCGGTCTGCGTGTCGGTGAGTTCGCGCACCACCTTGTCCAGCAGCCAGGTCTTGCGCGCGGCGTCGTAGCGGAACGCGATGTCGTCGGCCCAGCGTTCGCGCGAGCCGCCCGAAATCGAAATGGTGAAGCGTCCGGACTCGATGCGCGCATAGGCGTAGGGGTCGCCGGCCATTCCGCCGCAGCGCGCGCAGGGCACGAGCCGTGTGTTCTCCGCGGACTTGTGCAGCGCTCCCGCCGCGTCCTGGGTCAGCAGGATGACCGTGCGCGGCGCGCCTTCGCCCAGCTTGGCGTCGCCCGTCGGCGGCGAGACCACCAGCAGCGCGTCCGCACGGCCGGCACCGGTCAGGTCGCCGCGGACGGCGTCCACACGCTGCATGCCGGCGGGAACGAAGGCATCGACGCTGGGCGCCGGCGCGTTCGCGGGCGGGACGGTGTTCGGCGCGGCGCTTGGCTGCGGGGCCACCGTGGTCGGCGCAGCGGCGGCCGCGGCTGGCTGCTGTGGCGTGGCGCCGTCGGCTGCGGCATTGCGCTCGGCGTGCGGACCGCTGCATGCGGCGAGGGCGAGGACCAGGGCGGGGGCGATCAGTCTGGAAGGCTGCACAGAGGTGTCCTTGGCAAGGAGCGATGGAGCGTCTCGGCGGCGGCGCGCGGGTGAGACGGGATGGCGCGCGATGGGCTTCGGTTCCCGAACACGCCGCGGCGACGCGCACGTCATGCGTCGCCTAGCGTGCCGCCTGGACGCGTCGAACGGCGGCGTTACAGCGCTTGATCGTCCACTTTCACCAGCGTCCAGCACGGGCGCTGGGCGAAGAGGTAGACCTGCTGGTCGCCGGTGTCCGGGGTTCGGACCAGCACCTCGCGGCCTTCGGCGGTCTCCGACACCACCACCTCGCGACCGTTGGCGCGGGCGATCTCCAGATTCGGGATGACCGGCCAGGTGACCTCGGCCAGCGGCACCTCGCGACGCACCGGCTTCGGTTCGGGCTCGGCGTCCGCATCCACATGGATCATGGTCAGCGGATCGGCGGTGGCCTTTTCCTGCACCGCGATCTCGGCGCCGAAGCGCTTGAGGAACCCGTCGAAATCGGTGTCGGGGCAGCGCGGCGCGGCCTGCGCGGGAGCGGCGGCGGTCGCCGCAGGCGGCGTGGCCCCGGCGGCGGGCTCGCCCTGGTGCGGCTTGCAGGCGGCAAGGGCCAGCGCGAGCGCCAGTGCGGTCGAAAGCGTGCGGACGAGAGCCAACGGATCCTCCTGATCTGTTTGATGCCATCACCCCATGCGGGGCGGCCGATTCTAGGATGGCAGGGTAAACGAGCGGTGAAGCCGGCGATGGTGGCGCGACGCCGGCACGTGTTCCTGGTCAGGCGCGTTCCCGCGGTGGACATGCGCGGCGATGGCAGGACCGCCGCGGCCTCGCTCCCGCAACCTGCTAGATGCCGTTGGAGAACACCTCCAGCGCCTCGGCACTCACCCAGCCCTGCGCGCAGTCGCCGACATAGATGCCAGGCGCGGCGAGGCGGCACGCGCCGCCCTGTCCGGGCACGCGGCGCTGAATCGGCCGATCGCCGTAGGTGCTGCATATGTCCTTGCCCTTGCACTGTTCGACGCTGGCGGTGGGGACGGCGACGACGTAGTAGTACATCGGGTTCTGCCCGGCACGGGCGATGGCCTGCACGCACACGAACTGATTCGGTGCGAAATGCGCGCGCGCTTGCGACGCGCTGCCGGTGGTCGGCACCCGGTCGAGCGCGTCCACGCCCTCGTCCCGCACCACACCGGCGAAGCTGTAGGCGTCGCACTGCGGCGACAGATCCACGTCGTAGAAGTCGCCAGCCTCCAGGTTGCCGGCCTCGCAGCCGCGGCTGCCGGTGGCATCGGGGCATTGCGTGCCGCTGGCCTGGATCAGTGCCTGCATCGCGTCGGCCGTCGCCGCTGCGGGCGTCGTGCCGGCGGGCGCGGGCTTGGCCGGTTGCGCCGCAGGCGTGGCCGGGGCCGCTGCGGGCGCCGTGGTGGCGGGCGGCTCGCCCGCGTTGCAGGCCGCCAGGAGCAGCAGCGTAGCGGCCAGCGCCAGGGTGCGCGGCAGAGAAGAACGGAGCGCGGTGGACGGTGTCATGGCGGTCTCTGCTTGATGGAGCCTGGCCTGCACGGTGAGCGCGCAGGCGGTGAAGTGACGCGTGCCGGTGGGCGCGGGGCAGGTGGCCCGCGCGCAGCCAGGCCCTGCCGTCCTTGCCCGCCCGTCGCGTCGTCAGTCGATCGAAATGCCCGCCAGCCGCTGCAGCGCCTCGGCGTACTTGGCGCGGGTGCGGTCGATCACCTCCTGCGGCAGGCGCGGGCCGGGCGCGGTCTTGCCCCAGTCCAGCGTCTCCAGGTAGTCGCGCACGAACTGCTTGTCGTAGCTCGGCGGGCTGGTGCCCACTTCGTACTCGTCGGCGGGCCAGTAGCGCGAGGAATCCGGGGTCAGCATCTCGTCCATGATGTACAGGCGGCCGTCGGCGTCGGTGCCGAACTCGAACTTGGTGTCGGCCAGCAGGATGCCGCGTTCGGCGGCGAAGTCGGCGGCGAAGCGGTAGATGCGCAGCGTGGCGTCGCGCACGCGCTCGGCCAGTTCGGCGCCCACGCTCTTGACCATCGCGTCGAAGTCGATGTTCTCGTCGTGGTCGCCGACCGCGGCCTTGGTCGAGGGGGTGAAGATCGGCTCGGCCAGCTTCTCGGCCTGGCGCAGGCCGTCGGGCAGTTCGATGCCGCTGACCTTGCCGGTGCGCTGGTAGTCCTTCCAGCCGCTGCCGATCAGGTAGCCGCGGGCGATCGCCTCCACCGGCACCGGCTTGAGCTTGCGGGTCACCACCGCGCGCTTGGCGTACAGGGCGGTGTCCACGCCCTCGGGCAGCACCGCGGCCACGTCGATGCCGGTGAGGTGGTTGGGCATCAGGTGTTCGGTCTTCTTGAACCAGAAGTTGGAGACCTGGCACAGCATCTCGCCCTTGCCGGGGATCGGGTCGGGCAGCACCACGTCGAAGGCGGACAGGCGGTCGGTGGCGACCATCAGCAGGTAGTCGCCGGGCGGCGCGTCGGCGGGCAGGCGCTCGCGGGGCAGATCGAAGACGTCGCGGACCTTGCCGCGATGGCGCAACGGCAGGCCGGGCAGATCGGATTGCAACAGCGTGGTGGACACAGGCACTCCTACGGACTTCGCAATGGCGGCTGTCCCGGGACCCGGCGGGCCCGCGGCGCGACAGCGGGCCGCGTAGTGTACGGCCGGAAAGCCCCGCTGTGCCGTAAAATACGAGGCCTTGTCCGCCGAGCCCGCCCTCGCCCATGCCCTGGTACGGAAAACTGCTCGGCGCCATCGCCGGGGCGCTGCTGCTGCGGCCCAATCCGGTGTTCGGCGCGGTGCTCGGAATGCTGATCGGGCATGCCTTCGACGCCGACTGGTTCAAGCTCGGGCAGCGCGACGATCCCTACCGCGAACTGGGCGTGGGCCGCGACGCCACCGATGCCGAGATCGAACTGGCCTACCGTCGGCTGATCTCTCAGTACCACCCCGACAAGGTCGCCGGCGCCAGTCCGGAGCTGCGTGCGCGGGCCGAGAAGAAGGCCAGCCAGCTCAACACCGCCTACGACCGTATCCGCACCCTGCGCAAGCGCTGAGACCTTCGCCATGTCCGACTGCATCATCTCCCCGTCCATCCTCTCCGCCGATTTCGCCCGCCTCGGCGAGGAAGTGGACAACGTCCTCAAGGCCGGCGCCGACTGGATCCATTTCGACGTGATGGACAACCACTACGTGCCGAACCTGACCATCGGCCCGATGGTGTGCCAGGCGCTGCGCAAGCACGGCGTCACCGCGCCGATCGACGTGCACCTGATGGTCGAGCCGGTGGACCGGCTGATCCCGGATTTCGCCGAGGCCGGCGCCAGCCTCATCAGCTTCCACCCCGAGGCCAGCCGCCACGTGCACCGCAGCATCCAACTGATCAAGTCGCACGGCTGCAAGGCCGGGCTGGTGCTCAACCCGGCGACGCCGGTGGACATCCTCGACTGGGTGCTGGACGAGCTGGACCTAGTGCTGGTGATGTCGGTCAACCCGGGCTTCGGCGGCCAGGCCTTCATCCCCTCGGCGCTGGACAAGCTGCGCGCGATCCGCGCCCGCATCGACGCCAGCGGCAAGCCGATCCGGCTGGAGATCGACGGCGGGGTCAAGCCGGACAACATCGCCGCGATCGCCGCCGCCGGCGCCGACACCTTCGTCGCCGGCTCGGCCATCTTCAATGCGCCGGACTATGCCGCGGTGATCGCGCAGATGCGCGCCGCGGTGGCGGCGCGCTGAGATGGCGGCGCTGCACATCCGCCCGGCCACGGCCGACGACGCCGCGCTGATCCTGCGCCTGATCCGCGACCTGGCCCGCTACGAGCGCGCCGAGGACGCGGTGCAGACCGACGAGGCCGGCCTGCGCGCCAGCCTGTTCGGCCCGGGCGCCAGCGCCCGCGCGCTGATCTGCGAAGCCGGCGGCCAGCCGGTCGGCTACGCGGTGTACTTCTACAACTATTCCACCTGGCTCGGCCGCAACGGCCTGTACCTGGAAGACCTGTACGTGGATCCGGCGCACCGCGGCGTCGGCGCCGGCAAGGCGCTGCTGCAGCATCTGGCGCGGCAGGCCGTGGCCGAAGGCTGCGGGCGCTTCGAATGGTCGGTACTGGACTGGAACCAGCCGGCGATCGACTTCTATGAAGCGGTCGGGGCGCGGGCGCAGGACGAGTGGACCGTGTACCGGCTGCAGGGCGAGGCGCTGGCCCGGTTCGCGGCCGGCTGAGCGGCGCGCAACAAGAAGAAGCCGCACTGTCGCCAGTGCGGCCCCTGGGAGAAATCGGAGGCTGATCCTGCCTCCATCCGTCGTCCTTGCTATGGCCTTCCATGTTCCGGGCGATCGGTGACGCGGGTATGACAGTGCGGTTGCCATCGCGCTGCTGGCCGTGCCTGCGCCGGTAGCCGACCACGGCAGGCCAGCCGGTGCCGATGACCCGCCGCAGCGCGTGCCGAGCGCAGTGCCCATGGTCCGCGCGCCGGCGCGCCGCGCATTCACGATGTCCGCATCCGCCGCCGGCTAGGCTGCAGGCCTGATCTCGGGAAGGTCCGCATGGCAGCACCGCACTGGCGTCTGATCCTCAATGGCAAGTCGGCGGGCGACGAGCCGCTGCGCGAGGCCGTGTCCGCGCTGCGCGAGCGCGGCATCCAGCTGCACGTGCGGGTGACCTGGGAGGAGGGCGACGCGGAGCGCTACGTGGCCGAAGCGGTGGCCGACGGCGCCGACTGCATCGTCGCCGCCGGCGGCGACGGCACCTTGAGCGAAGTGGCCAGCGCGCTCGCGCACCACGACGCCGATGCCGTGGCGCTGCCGGCGCTGGGCCTGGTGCCGTTGGGCACGGCCAACGATTTCGCCACCGCCGCCGGCATCCCCGCCACCCCGCTGGAGGCGTTGGAGCTGGTCGCGCAGGCGCCGGCCGTGGCCATCGACCTGCTGCGCATCGAGGCCGAGCACGGGCCGCACTGGTGCGCCAACGTCGCCAGCGGCGGCTTCGGCACCCAGGTCACCGTGGAAACCGACGAGGGCCTGAAGAAGATGCTCGGCGGCCTGGCCTATCTGATCACCGGGATGGGCAAGCTCGGCCAGATCGATCCGATCCAGGCACGCTTCGAGGGGCCGGAGTTCGCCTGGGAAGGCGAATTCATCGCGCTCGGTCTGGGCAACGGGCGCCAGGCCGGCGGCGGCCAGGCGCTGTGTCCGGACGCACTGCTCGACGACGGCCTGCTCGACCTGACCATCGTCCCGGAGATGAGCGGCGAAGTCGCCGCGACCCTGGGCACGCTGGTCACCTCCGGCAAGCAGGCCGCGCTGGAACGGGTCGCGGTGCGCGCGCAACTGCCCTGGGTGCGCATCGACGCGGCCATGCCGCTGACCTTGAACCTGGACGGCGAACCGGAGACCTCGCGGCACTTCCGCATCGATTGCGTGCCGGGGCGCCTGCGCATGCACCTGCCGACCGGTTCGGCCTTGCTGCGCGGCCGGGCGGGATAGCGGCGCCCTGCTGGTCGATTGCCGCAGGGCGGGGCGCGTCTGGACTGAAGGGCGCCTCTACTAATCCCCAAAAGCATGTCGATGCATTTCGAGCCGCCGATGCGCCCACTCGGCATCGAGGCGTTCGGGATGTCCTGGCGTGGCAAAGGCGCATTGGCGATGGGACTTGGTGGCGTTGCGGACGCGTTTCCCATGGATGCCTTGGCATCGCGGCCACTTCGTCTTCCTGTCGCGGCTGAAGCCGCTCCTACACGGGCACCGCGCGCCGTTGTAGGAGCGGCTTCAGCCGCGACAGGAAAACGATATGCCATCGACGCACGCAACGTGGAGCTTCCGGACTGAAGTTACTGGAGGCGCCCTGAAGTGGCGCCCTGAAGTGGCCCCCACAAGGGGCGCGAGGCCTGCTGGCTGGGCGCACTGTGGGAGGGACTTCAGTCCCGACTGCATCCGCCCCAGCCAATCCTGCCGCTTTCCAATCTGCGCGACCGCCCCTGCCGCGCAGCGCTGATGGTCCCGTCTGCAACCGTTGCCAGTCGTCGCAGTTGCGGTAAAGTAGCCGCCGTGTCCAGCCTGACGACCCCGCGTTCCTTCCCTTCCGCTCGCCGTGCGTGGCGATGGTGGCCTGCAGCCGTCGTCCGCCCCGCCACCGAGTCCCGGAAGGAAAGCCGTCTTGATCACCCGCGAGCAGTTCCAGCGCTACGCCGCTGAAGGTCACACCCGCATCCCCGTCGTCCGCGAAGTGCTGTCCGACCTGGACACGCCGCTGTCGGTCTACCTGAAACTCGCCGCCGCGCCGCATACCTACCTGTTCGAATCGGTGGAAGGCGGCGAGCGGTTCGGCCGCTACTCGATCATCGGTCTGCCGGTGCGCCGCGTGTACACCTTCCGCGGACACACGCTGGAGGTGCGCGACCACGGCGAGCTGATCGAGCGTCGCGAGGTCGCCGACCCATTCGCCGAGGTCGAGGCGCTGCGTTTGGCGCATTCGGTGCCCAAGCTCGACGGCGTGCCCGGCTTCACCGGCGGCCTAGTCGGCTGGTTCGGCTTCGAGTGCATCGGCTACATCGAGCCGCGCCTGGCCGGCGGCGACAAGCGCGACGAACTGGACACGCCCGACATCCTGCTGATGCTGTCCGAAGAGGTCGCCGTGTTCGACAACCTCAAGGGCCGCCTGTACCTGATCGTGCACGCCGACCCGCGCGAGGCCGATGCCTGGGAACGGGCGCAGGCGCGGCTGGACACGCTGACCGCCACCCTGCGCCAGCCCGGCGCCGGCTATCCGGCGCCGCTGGCGCGCGACGTGCTCGACGAAGGCGACTTCGTCTCCGGCTTCACCCGCGAGGGCTTCATCGCCGCGGTCGAGACGTCCAAGGACTACATCCGCGCCGGCGACATCTTCCAGGTGGTGCTGAGCCAGCGCCTGAGCGTGCCGTTCAACGCGCGCCCAGTCGACGTGTATCGCGCGCTGCGCGCGCTGAATCCCTCGCCGTACATGTATTTCCTCGACGTCGGCGACACCCAGGTGGTCGGGTCCTCGCCGGAGATCCTGGTGCGGCTGGAAGGCGGGCAGGTCACGGTGCGCCCCATCGCCGGCACCCGTCCGCGCGGCAAGACCGTGGAAGAGGACCAGGCGCTGGAAGCGGAACTGCTGGCCGATCCGAAGGAGCGCGCCGAGCACCTGATGCTGATCGACCTGGGCCGCAACGACGCCGGCCGCGTGTCGCAGGCCGGCAGCGTCGCGGTCGGCGAACGCTTCGTGATCGAACGCTACAGCCACGTCATGCACATCGTCAGCGAAGTCACCGGCACCCTGCTGCCCGGGCTCAGCTACGCCGACGTGCTGCGCGCCACCTTCCCCGCCGGCACCGTCAGCGGCGCGCCGAAGATCCGCGCGCTGGAAGTCATCCGCGAACTGGAACCGATCAAGCGCAACGTCTATGCCGGCAGCATCGGCTACCTCGGCTGGCACGGCGACGCTGATACCGCGATCGCGATCCGTACCGCGGTGATCAAGCATGGCCGCCTGCATGTGCAGGCCGGCGCCGGCATCGTCTACGACTCCGATCCGCAGGCCGAATGGGACGAGACCATGAACAAGGGCCGCGCGCTGTTCCGCGCGGTGGCCGAGGCGGCGAAGGGGCTGTGAGCGTGTCCGCCGCGCCGCGGATCGGCTTCCGCAACGACTACAGCGAAGGCGCGCATCCGCGCCTGCTCGCCGCATTGGCCGCGGCCAGCGCCGAGCAGAACGGCGGCTACGGCCTGGACCGGCATAGCGCGCGCGCCGCCGACCTGATCCGCCGCGAATGCGCCTGCGAGCAGGCCGACGTGCACCTGCTGGTCGGCGGCACCCAGACCAACCTCACCGCCATCGCCGCGTTCCTGCGCCCGCACCAGGCGGTGATCGCCGCGGCCTGCGGGCACATCGCCACCCACGAGACCGGCGCGATCGAGGCCACCGGGCACAAGGTGCTTACCGTGGACGCGGCCGACGGCCGGCTCACGCCGGAGCGGATCGCGCCGCTATTGGTCGAGCACGGCAACGAGCACATGGTGCAGCCGCGACTGGTCTACGTCTCCAATACCACCGAGGTCGGCACGCTGTATCGCAAGCATGAGCTGCTGGCCCTGCGTGGATTCTGCGATACGCACGGCCTGCTGCTGTTCCTGGACGGCGCGCGCATCGGCAGCGCGCTCACCGCCGAAGGCAACGACCTGACGCTGGCCGACGTCGCCGCGTCGACCGATGCGTTCTACATCGGCGGCACCAAGAATGGCGCATTGCTCGGCGAGGCGCTGGTGGTCGTCAACCCCGTCTTGAAAGCGGATTTCCGCTACCTGCTCAAGCAGCGCGGCGCGTTGCTGGCCAAGGGCATGGTGCTGGGCACGCAGTTCGCCGCGCTGTTCGAGGACGGCCTGTTCTACGAACTGGCCGCGCACGCCAACCGCATGGCCGCGCGGCTGCGCGCGGGCCTGGCCGCGGCCGGTGCGCAGTTCGCCTCGGACTCGCCGACCAACCAGTTGTTCGTCGCATTGCCGGCCGCCGACGTCGAGACGCTGGCACGGCGCTACGACTTCGAGCGCTGGCAGGTGCTGGGCGACGGCCGCTGGGTGATCCGGTTCGTGACCTCGTGGGCCACACAGGCCACGGCGGTCGAGACGCTGATCGAGGATTTCGCTGCGTTGACCCGAACCGGCGCGCGACGCGCCGCCGGCTGACATTCGCCAAGGAGAGGAAGGATGAAGACGAACACGATCGGTTCCTGGGTCATTGCCGCGTTGCTGGCATTGCCTGCGTTCGCCAGCGCGCAGGTCAACAGCCTGCCGTCGCAGCCGCATCTGTTGGTGAAGGGCGAGGCGCAGCGCGAGGTGATTCCTGATCGGTTCAACGTCAAGTTGACGCTGGAAGCCGTCGATGTCGCGCCGGAAGCGGCACGCAAGCGGGTGCAGGAGGATGCGACCAGCGTCCTGTCCGCCTTCAAGCAACATCATGCCCTGAGCAACAGCGTACAGGCGTCCACCTTGTCGATCGCGCCCGAACGGCGCTACGAGAACGAGCGCCAGGTGTTCAAGGGAACGAAGGTGCAACGTACCTTGTCCGCGGACTTTTCCACGCTCGACGATGTCCGCCAGTTCTTGGCGGAGTTGAAGACCAGCCAGTCCCTGCAGGTCTCCGCCATCGCTCCCGCCTACAGCAAGGAAGCGGAGGTGCGCGCCGAACTCAAGCGCCAGGCCGTCCAGCAGACGCGTGCCTCGGCGCAAGAATTGGCACGCGCTTACGGGGTGTCGCTGGGCGGGCTCTACACGATTTCCACGGTCGCTCCCAACTTCGCCTACGGAATTCAGGCAGGAACCTGGCAAGGAGGGCGAAGTCAGGCCGGTGAAAGCTACGGATATAGCCTGGACGCCATCCAGGTGACGGGCAATCGTGCGGCCGCGGCGCCATTGGCCGAATCCCTCGAAGCCGGCAGCCTCACCCTTTCCGAAAACGTCTATGCGGTCTTCCTGATCGCGCAATGAGTCCTTCGCCATGCTGCTGATGCTCGACAACTACGACAGCTTCACCTACAACCTCGTGCAGTACCTGCAGGCGCTCGGCGCCGAGGTCAAGGTGGTGCGCAACGACGCGCTCAGCGTCGAGGAGATCGAGCGCCTCGCGCCTGAGCGCATCGTCATCTCGCCGGGGCCGTGCACGCCGAACGAGGCCGGCGTGTCGCTACAGCTGATCGAGCGGCTCGGCCCGCGCACGCCGATCCTGGGGGTGTGCCTGGGCCACCAGAGCATCGGCCAGGCCTACGGTGGGCAGGTGGTGCGCGCCGGCACCATCATGCACGGCAAGACCTCGCGCATCCGCCACGAAGGCCGCGGCGTGTTCGCCGGTCTTCCGGACCGCTACGAGGCCACCCGCTACCACTCGCTGGTGGTGGAGAAGACCATGCTGCCGGACTGCCTGGAAGTGACCGCCTGGACCGAAAACGAAGACGGCACGCTGGAAGAGATCATGGGCCTGCGCCACCGCCAGTTCCCGGTCGAGGGCGTGCAGTTCCATCCCGAATCCATTCTCACCGAGCACGGCCACGCCCTGCTCAAGAACTTCCTGGAGCGATGAGCATGCGCCTGCATTCCCGATTCCTGCCCGCCGCGATCGCGCTGCTGCTGAGCGCTCCATGCCTCGCCGCGCCGGCCGCCAAGCCGGCCGCGCCGCGCTGCGCGGCCGAGGCGGTGAAGCAGGCCGGCAAGCTGCTCGCCTTCCATTCCGGCAACGACGAGCGCGCCAAGGTCGACGACACGGTCGAACGGCTGCCGTCCATCGTCAACCCGGCCAATCCGAAGCAGCGCTTCGAAGTGCTGCAGGTATGGGGCTCCATCTACAAGGGCGAGTACCGCATGCGCCTGCTGTACTACCCGATGGCCGACGGCGACTGCGTGCTGATGGGCCAGGAAATCCTCGAGCACGCCAGCCTCTGATCCTTTTCCGGGAACCGCAATGACGTTGACTCCGCAACAGGCCCTGCAACGCACCATCGAGCACCGCGAGATCTTCCACGACGAGATGGTCGGGCTGATGCGGCAGATCATGCGCGGCGAAGTGTCGCCGATGATGACCGCGGCAATCCTCACCGGTCTGCGGGTGAAGAAGGAGACGATCGGCGAGATCGCCGGCGCGGCGGCGGTGATGCGCGAGTTCTCGCGGACCGTACAGGTCGCCGACCGCGCCCACATGGTCGATATCGTCGGCACCGGCGGCGACGGTTCGCACACCTTCAACATCTCCACCTGCGCGATGTTCGTGGCCGCCGCGGCCGGCGCCAAGGTCGCCAAGCACGGCAACCGCAGCGTCTCCTCCAAGTCCGGCAGCGCCGATGCGCTGGAAGCGCTGGGCGCGGTGATCGAACTGCAGCCCGAACAGGTGGCCAAGGCGCTGGAGGCCACCGGCATCGGCTTCATGTACGCGCCGGTACACCACCCGGCGATGAAGGTGGTGGCGCCGGTGCGGCGCGAGATGGGCGTGCGTACCATCTTCAACATCCTCGGTCCGCTGACCAATCCGGCCGGCGCGCCGAACATCCTGATGGGCGTGTTCCATCCGGACCTGGTCGGCATCCAGGCGCGCGTGCTGCACGAGCTGGGCGCCGAGCGTGCGCTGGTGGTGTGGGGCCGCGATGGCATGGACGAACTCTCGCTCGGCGCCGGCACCCTGGTCGGCGAACTGCGCGATGGCCAGGTGCGCGAGTACGAGGTGCATCCGGAGGATTTCGGCATCGCCATGTCGGCCAGCCGCAACCTCAAGGTGGCCGATGCCGCCGAGTCGATGGCGATGCTGCGCGGCGTGCTCGACAACGTGCCCGGCCCGGCGCTGGACATCGTCGCGTTCAACGCCGGCGCGGCGCTGTACGTGGCCGGCGTGGCGGAGGACATCGGCGCAGGCATCGCGCTGGCGCGCGCGGCGATCGCCGACGGCCGCGCGCGCGCCAAGCTGGACGCGTACGTGGCCTGCACGCAGCGCCTGGCCGAGCTGCCCGCCTGAAGGCAGGTGGCCCCGCGTTGCAGGCCCAGGGCGTGTCACCACTCCCCGCGTGCTCGGGGAGTGATGACACGCCCTAGGCGCCGACCGCGGCGGGTAAGCGTGTTTACTGCCTGCTGGGTGCCAGCGCTCATGCACGCCGCATTCGCGTAGCGCCGCCGCGCGCACGCGCCGGGCCACGCGAATGCGGTGCCGTGCAACGTCGGCGAGGATGGCCGGCGCGGCAACTGCCACGTAAGCTTCCCCGGCGCCGCATCGGCGGCGCACGACGACAAGGAATGCCATGGCCAACCGATCCTATCTCTACAGCCTCAGCAACCGGCCCGCCGCGTACGCCGACCGGCCCGAGACGATTTCCAGCCTCTCCGAATGGGCATACGACGTGCCGTTCGTGTACCGCCTGCTGCTGTCGGCCGACCCGCAGCTGTGCGCGTCGCTGGTGGCGGAGGGTCTGGATGACGAGGACGACGAGGAAGAGGAAGAGGAGGAAGAGGAAGAGGAAGAGGGCGAAGACGCGACCCAGGGCGTGGAGAACGCCACGCAAGCGGATGCCGGCGCTGCCGATCAGCGCGTGCGCCTGCATGCGATCAGCAGTCCGTTCGCGCCGGGCCTGGCACGGGTCAGGCGCTTGGCCGAGATCGTCAAGGTCATGATCGCCACGCCTCCGGTCACGCCTCCGGCTGTGCCGTCCGCGGCGCCGTCCGACTCCCTGTTCGGACGCCTCAAGCGCCTGTTTTCGGCAGCGCCCGCCGCGCCCGCCGCCCCGGCCGTTCCTGCCGCACCCGTCGCGCCCGCCACGACGCACGAAACGGTGGAACACTTGCCGGACTGGCTGGACGAGGCGGTCGCGTTTCTGGAAGCGCACCGCGATGCCTTCCTGTTGCTGGAAACCGTCGAGCTGGACATGATGTCGGCGGGCGACGAAGCGGGGCTGCGTCGCTGCGTCGAGGAGGAGATCGAGCGCTGCCGCGCGGTGGGCGCCGCGTTCGAGGCCTTGCCGACGGACCTCCATGAGGCCGCGCAGTGGCTGCGTCGTCTGGCGGTCGAAGAAGGGGCGCCGCCGCTCGATGCGTTTCACGGGCTGCGCTTCGACGACAAGTGCGACGACGTCCGCGGCGGCACCGAGCGCCCGCTGGGACTCGGCAACTGGTCCGAGGTGCTGTATTTCGAACTGTCGAATCGGGCGCAGTTCGAGGCGCGCAGGGCCAGGGGCTGACGTCGCCGTCCTGTCGCGCCTGGTAGCTGGGCGCTGCATTCGACCGAAGCCCCGCTGCGTGGCGAACGCCGACGACCCGTTCGCCACGCGCCGACCGCCGCGCCGGGGCCCATGGTGCGACACGCATTGCGTCACTCGCAGCCCAGCGCCGACGCTGTCGCCCAATCCCCAATCCCCGCTCCCCGCTCCCCGCCGATTCAGCCCCACTTGGCCGATAATGGCCCGTCCCCCGGAATCCTGAGCGCATGAGCGACATCCTCCGCACCATTCTTGCCCGCAAGGCCGAAGAGATCGCCGCGCGCAGTGCGCGGGTGCCGCTGGCCGAGCTGGCTGCCCGCGCCTCCACGGCCCCGCCGCCGCGCGGCTTCGCCCGCGCGCTGCAGGCCGCCATCGCCAACGGCGAGCCGGCGGTGATCGCCGAGGTCAAGAAGGCCAGCCCGTCCAAGGGCGTGATCCGTCCCGACTTCCACCCCGCCGACATCGCGGTCAGCTACGAGTTCGGCGGTGCCGCCTGCCTGTCGGTGCTGACCGACGAGGACTTCTTCCAGGGCCACGACCGCTACCTGCAGCAGGCGCGCGAGGCCTGCACGCTGCCGGTGTTGCGCAAGGACTTCACCGTCGATCCGTACCAGGTGTACGAGGCGCGGGTGCTCGGTGCCGACTGCATCCTGCTGATCGTCGCCGCGCTGGACGACCTGCAGTTGACCGAGCTGTCGGCGCTGGCGCTGGAACTGGGCATGGACGTGCTGGTCGAGGTCCACGACATCGACGAATTGGAGCGCGCGATCCAGGTCCCGGTGCCGCTGATCGGCATCAACAACCGCAACCTGCGCACCTTCGAGGTCTCGCTGCAGACCACGCTGACGATGAAGGACGCGGTGCCGCGCGACCGCCTGCTGGTCACCGAGAGCGGCATCCTCGGCCCGGCCGACGTGGCGACGATGCGCGCGGCGGGCGTGCACGCCTTCCTGGTCGGCGAGACCTTCATGCGCGCCGAGGAACCCGGCGAGGCGCTGCGCCAACTGTTCTTCGACGCATGAGCGCCACGTATCCGACCCCGCGCGCCGATGCGCCGCTGGTGGTGTTCGATTTCGACCACACCCTCTACGACGGCGATTCCGGCAGCCACCTGTTCGCCTGGCTGATCCGGCGCAATCCGCTGCGCCTGGCCGCCGCGTTGCTGGCCACCCCGCTGCTGGGGCCGTTGGTGGCGATGCTGCCGACCCGGCGCACCGGCATCTCCGGCTACGTGTGGATCGCCAGCTTCGGCCTGCACCGCGCGCGCGAGTTCAACCGGGTGATCGACCAGTACGTGCTGCGCCACGAGGCGCGGATCCGCCAGCGGCTGTTGCCGCAGGCGCTGGCCGTGTTCGCCCGGCACCGCGCCGCCGGCGACCGGGTGGTGGTCGCCACCGGCGCGCCGCCGGAGCTGGCGCGCGCCATCCTGGCCTTCGTCGCGCACCAGGACGTGCCGGTGATCGGCAGCCTGATCGGCCCGCGGCTGGGTGCGGTCACCGCCACCCGCCACTGCCACAACGAGGAAAAGATGCGCATGTTGCGCGAGCTGGGCTACGCCGACATCGCCATCGCCTATTCCGACAGCACCGCCGACCTGCCGCTGCTGCGCGCGGCCGCCGCGCCGGTGGTGGTCAATCCCAAGGCCTCGGCGGTGACGCGCTTCCGCCGCGAACTGCCGGCCGCCACGCCGATCCTGAACTGGGGTTGCCGCGACCGCGCCGGCGACGCTGGCGGCGCTTAGCCGGTTCCTCGCGCCCGAGCATGCCGCGTCGCGCGGTCAGCAAGGGCGTCGCGGTGAGGATGCGTCCGTGGAGGCGCGATTGCGCGGACACGCCCGACCCGATACCGGCCACGCGTCTGCCGGACCCGACGCCCCCGCCCGGAATGCGATGACGCGGACGTGTCGGCTGCACGCACGGCTGGCGTTGCCCTCGCACACGGGCAGTGCCGGCTTCCAGGACGTCCGCAGCAGCGCGTGATCGTGCCGTGGCGTTGCATGTTCGCTGCGCTCAGTGGCCACGCTCGGCATAGGCGCTATCGCTGGACACCAGGGCGTGATGCAGCGGCACGTTCCATTGGCCCCGGTCGATGTCGTAACTGCCGAAGCTGCCCTCGAACTGCCAGTACGCCCAGGCGAAATGGCGCTTCTCCGCGGCGTTGACCACGGCCACGGTCCAGGCCAGCCGATCTGCTGGTGGTGCCTGCTCGTAAGTGCCGAATTCGCCCAGTAGCACCTGCCGGCGATGCGCCGCGGCCCAGGCCGTGATGCTGTCGAATTCGCGATACAGCTTGGCCCGGTCGGTGGCGCTGCCCCAGGTCACGCCGGTGTGATCGCGGATGTCCGCGCGCACCCAGGGCGCGCCCTGGTGGGTGAAGCGGAACGGGTTGTAGTAGTGCACGGTGACCAGCAGGTGCGGATCGTCGGGCAGGCGCAGGCTGTCGAGCGCGGTGAAGGAATTGCCGCTGGCCGGCCCGACCACCACCGTGCGCGTGGGATTGTCGCGGCGGATGATCTGCAGCGCATCGCGCAGCAGCGCGTTCCAGGCGTCGCTGCTCAGCTGTCCGCCGGGCTCGTTGAGGATCTCGAACAGCACCGAGGACGGCGCATGGCGGTAGCG
The DNA here is from genome assembly GCF_041242975.1 of Xanthomonas sp. DAR 35659. Classification (NCBI taxonomy): domain Bacteria; kingdom Pseudomonadati; phylum Pseudomonadota; class Gammaproteobacteria; order Lysobacterales; family Lysobacteraceae; genus Xanthomonas; species Xanthomonas medicagonis. The sequence goes on along the minus strand of NZ_CP162488.1, from coordinate 4,895,847 downwards.
CGGGGCGATCTGGCTCCAGAACGCCAGCAGCCTGGTCCGGCACAGCGCCGCGTCGGCGGCGCAGGGGTGGAAGTCGTGCTCGTCCAGGATCACGTTCAGGCCCGCCGCCGTGGCCTGGTCCACCACCGTGTCCAGCGTCCGCAGCCAGGTCGGGTCGAGGCGGTTGTCCGCGTCCATGTGCGCGAAGGCCTGCAGGTTGACCCGCACCGTGCGGAAGCCGCCGTCCTGGATCGTGCGGTACAGCGGTGGGCGGAAGCGCGCCTTGGCCGGGTCGCTCCACAGCGGGTCGTAGCCGAGGATGTTGATCCCGCGCCCGAGCCGGGCGAAGGCGTCGTCGGCCTGCGCGCGCGGCGCAGGCAGCGCCAGGCACAAGGCCAGGAAAAGCGGAATGGCACGGTGCATGGCGGTCTCGCGGGGCAGGGGCGGGGCGAGACGTGCGGCGATCGGCGGCAGCGTCCGGCCGCGATCATCGCGCGGCCCGCCCCGGGAAAAGCGAACGCGGCCTAACCGCAGATCAGGCCACCCGAGCAGATGCCTCAGGCGCCCAGATGCGGCTGTTGCCAATCCCCAATCCCCAATCCCGATTCCCGGCCTCACCCCAGCCAGCGATACAGCGCTCCGCCCACCTGATACAGGCTGATCCCCAGCACCAGCACGCCCACCGCCACCAGCACCCAGCGCTCGCGCACCCGCTTCACCAGCACCGCCGCCAGCGGCGCGGCCAGCATGCCGCCGACCAGCAGCCCGAGCACGATCTCCAGGTGGCGCACGCCCATGCTGAGCAGGAAGGTCAGCGAGATCGACAGCGTCACCAGGAACTCGGCGGCGTTGACCGTGCCGATCGTGGTGCGCGCCTGGCCGCCGCGGGCCAGCAGGGTCGAGGTCGCCACCGGACCCCAGCCGCCGCCGCCGCTGGCATCGAGCAGGCCGGCGACGAACCCGAGCAGCGGCACGCGCCGCACCTCCCGTTTCGGCAGCGCCCGTCCGGTGGCGCGCAGCAGGATCAGCACGGCCAGGCCCAGCAGGTACAGGTAGACGAACGGGCGGATGAGATCGCCGGGCAGCTGGGTCAGCACATAGGCGCCGAGCACGCCGCCGGCCATGCCCGGCAGGGCCAGGCGCAGGAACAGGCGCTTGTCGACGTTGCCCAGCGCCAGGTGCGACAGGCCCGAGGCGCCGGTGGTGAAGACCTCGGCGCTGTGCACGCTGGCGCTCACCGCCGCCGGCGGCAGGCCCATGCTCAGCAGCACCGAGGAGGACACCAGGCCGAAGGCCATGCCCAGCGCGCCATCGACCAGCTGGGCGGCCAGGCCGACCAGCACGAACCAGTAGAACGTCTCGCTCAGGACCATCGTGCCGGTCCGCGGCCGCCGCTAGCGCGGCGCGCCATCGTCGGCGCTGCGCTCAACGCGCGCCGTACAGCACCACGGTCTTGCCGCGGGCGTGCAGGATGCCGTCGACCTGCAGCTTCTTCAGCACGCGGCCGGCCATCTCGCGCGAGCAGCCCACGAGCCGCGCCAGCTCCTGGCGCGACACGCGCAACTGCATGCCCTGCGGATGGCTCATCGCCTCCGGCTCCTGCGCCAGGTCGTGCAGGGTGCGCACGATGCGGTCGGTGACGTCCAGGAACGCCAGCCGGCTGGCTTTGCGCGAGGTGTCGAGCAGGCGCTTGGACAGCTGCACGCCGATCGCGTACAGCACCCGCGGCGCATCGGCCGACAGCGAGCCGAGGAACAGCTGGTGCAGGCGCTCGTAGCTGATTTCGGCCAGCTCGCAGGGCGTGCGCGTGCGCAGGATCACCTCGCGCTGGTCGGATTCGATGAACAGGCCCATCTCGCCGACGAACTCGCCGCTGCCGAAGTAGCCCAGCACCAGCTCACGGTCGTCATCTTCCTCGGCGATGATGCTGACCGAGCCGCTGACCACGTAGTACAGGGTGCCGGCCGGATCGCCGGGCCGGAACACATCGGTCCGCGCCGGATAGCGCCGACGGTGGCTATGCGCCAGGAAGCGGTCGATGGTGGCCGTGTCCAACGTCAGAGGACTTGGAGCGATGCGCACAGGGGTTGCGGTGGAGGTGTTTCCAGGACTCATGGCGGCTTCGCTACTGCGTAATTCCCGAAGCTTAACGGGACGCGTTGCCTGCGGCAAACCAGCGCCGGCTCCGGCGTTTCGCCAGGCGCGCGTTTGGCCCATAATTGATGCCCTTTCTCCCCCGCCCATCTTTTAGAGGATCCGCCGTGGTCAAGCCGTTGCCTCGCCTGAGGCTGCAAGGTTTCAACAACCTCACCAAGGCGTTGAGCTTCAACATCTACGACGTCTGCTACGCGGTGTCCGAAGAGGAGCGCCAGCGCTACATCGAGTACATCGACGAGCAGTACGACGCCGACCGCCTGACCGAGATCCTCACCGACGTGGCCGAGATCATCGGCGCCAACATCCTCAACATCGCCCGCCAGGACTACGATCCGCAGGGCGCGTCGGTGACCATCCTGATCTCCGAAGAGCCGGTGATCGACAAGAAGCTGGCCGGCAAGGAGATCATCTCCGACGCGGTGGTCGCGCACATGGACAAGAGCCACATCACCGTCCATACCTACCCGGAAACCCATCCGCAGCACGGCATTGCGACGTTCCGCGCCGATATCGACGTCGCCACCTGCGGGGTGATCTCGCCGCTGAAGGCGCTCAACTACCTGATCGAGCGGCTGGAATCGGACATCGTGATCATGGATTACCGCGTGCGCGGCTTCACCCGCGACGTGAAGGGCAAGAAGCACTACATCGACCACAAGATCAACTCGATCCAGAACTTCCTGGCCAAGAACATCAAGTCGCGCTACGAGATGTTCGACGTCAACGTCTACCAGGAGAACATCTTCCACACCAAGATGCACCTGAAGGACTTCGACCTGGACCAGTACCTGTTCGAGGAAAAGGCCAAGAACCTCTCGTTCAAGGAGCGCATGCGGATCGAGGCGCTGCTCAAGCGGGAAATCGAGGAACTGTTCCACGGTCGCAATCTGGCCGAGTAGTCCATCACATTCGGCGGGGCGGCCCGCCCCGCGGCGCTTTGCGCTGCGACCCCTGCCGACGGCGGCCCGATGTGCAGACATCGGGCCGTTTTCGTTTTCATTTGTCTACGGAGAAAGACAATGCCATGGATCTACCTGTTGCTCGCCGGTCTGTTCGAGATCGGCTTCGCCCTCGGCCTCAAGTACAGCGAAGGCTTCACCCGGCTATGGCCGACGCTGGGCACGCTGGCCGGCGCCGGCATCAGCCTGTGGTTGCTGACCCAGGCGTTGAAGGACATCCCGCTGGGGACGGCGTATGCGATCTGGACCGGCATCGGCGCCCTGGGCACGGCCGCGCTGGGCATCGTGCTGTTCGGCGACAGCGCCTCGCCGGCGCGACTGGCCTGCATCGGCCTGATCGTGACCGGGGTGATCGGCCTGAAGCTGGTCCAGTCCTGAGCGCCGGCAATCGGGGCGCGCAGACACCTACCGCAAGTCCCTGTAGGAGCGGCTTCAGCCGCGACAGACGCCCTGGTGACATGTCCGGCATTGGCATGCCGAGACGCGCAAAGGTCGTCTCGGCCCGCGGCTCAGGCCGTGGCGGTCCGACGTGGGCGCAGCACGCGCCCGATCAGCACCTGGTGCGCGGCCGCGGCCAGCAGCGCGGCGATGGACAGCGCGATCGCCAGGCGGGTGATCACACCGCCGAGATTGCCGGCATGCTGCAACTGGTCGAGGCGGCCGAAGCGCGACGGGTCGGCGTTGGCGTAGGCGATCTCCACCGTCGCGCCGTCCAGCAGCAGCGGCCCGGCTTCGGCGGCGCTGGTCTCGAACGCGCCGCGGTGCAGCCGGCCCCGGCTCTCGAACACATAGTGGAAGCGGTAGCGCGACAGCGGTTCGGCATGCGCGCCGAACGCGCCGTCGGCGATCACCGGCACCGTCGCCACCGAGTGGTCGCGCAGGATCGCGCTGGCATGGCGGTAGTCGCCGAGCAGGTGGAAAAGCAGCGCGCCCCCGCCGAGCGCGAACAGGCTCGCGAACAGCAGGCGCGAGAGCCAGCGGGTCCGAGGCGAGGGCAGGGGGCTGTAGCGTGCGGGCATATCGGTCTGGAAGGCGGCGCAGTGCGATGGCGCGGTGCGGTAATGCGGCGGATCGGGCGGCGCCGGAATGGGTGCGCCGATCGCTGGACGGGTGGGCGGACGCGGCAACCAGTCAGCTTTCGTTCACTTTAACCCGGATCCCGCGCGAATGCCAGCACGCCGGCGCGCGCGGTCGGACGCATGCTCACAGCCGGTAGGCGACCGCCTTCATCAGCCGCGACGCCGCCGCCATCAGCGACGGGATCGGCGCCGGCAGACGCCGTGCGCCGGCCTGCTCGGCATGGTCGGCATGGCGCGCCTCATCGGCCTTCATCACCCGCAGCACGTCGCGGCTGCGCAGGTCGGCCGGCGGCAGCGTCTGCAGGTGTTCGTCCAGGTGCGCCTCCACCTGGCGCTCGGTCTCCACCACGAAGCCGAGGTTCCAGCCGTCGCCGCGCAGCCCGGCCAGGGTGCCGATGGCGTAGCTGCCGGCGTACCAGACCGGGTTGAACAGGCTCGGCCGGCTGTCCAGTTCGCGCAGCCGCGCCGCGCACCAGGCCAGGTGGTCGGTCTCTTCCTGCGCCGCCTCCAGCAGGTGCGCGCGCGTGGCCGGATCGCGCGCGACCGCGGCCTGGCCGAAATACAGGCCCTGCGCGCAGACCTCGCCGACATGGTTGATGCGCATCAGCCCGGCGGCGTGGCGGCGTTCGTCCGGCGCCAGCACCACGTCGGCGGTGGCCGCGGCCGGGTAGGGGCGCTGCGCCGGCGGGTCGCCGAAGACCGTTTCCAGTGCGCGCTGGGCCTCGACCAGGACGCGGTCGAGCGGGGTGTGCAGGCGGGGAGCCGTCATCGCGGGGCTGTGGGCGGTGGGGGACACGGGATTTTCCCTGCGGGTGGTCGCTATGCCAAGCGCCGCGGCCGGCCGTTGCCGCCTTGACCGGGCCCGCTTGCATGCGCCGCCGCTGCCGCGTAGAATTCCGCCTCTTGCGTTTCCGCAATTCACAACGCGTGGCAAAGTTCAGGCAGCGACCCTGCAGGAATCCGCCCGACCAACCGAGTCTTTCAATGAGCACCTTCACTGCTAAGTCCGAGACCGTCCAGCGCGACTGGTATCTCGTCGACGCCGCCGGCAAAACGCTGGGCCGGCTTTCCACCGAACTGGCCCGCCGCCTGCGCGGCAAGCACAAGCCGGTCTACACCCCGCATGTCGATACCGGCGATTACCTGGTGGTGATCAACGCCGAGAAGATCGCGGTCACCGGCAACAAGCTCAAGGACAAGAAGTATCACCGCTTCACCGGCTACATCGGCAACCTGAAGACCGAGAGCCTGGAGCAGGCGCTGGAGCGCCATCCCGAGCGCGTGATCGAAATCGCGGTCAAGGGCATGCTGCCGAAGGGCCCGCTGGGTCGCGCCATGTACCGCAAGCTCAAGGTCTACAAGGGCTCCGAGCACCCGCACACCGCCCAGCAGCCGCAAGTTCTGGATATCTAATCATGGCGATCTCGCAAAACTACGGCACTGGCCGCCGCAAGTCCTCCACCGCCCGCGTGTTCCTGCGCAAGGGCACCGGCAACATCACCGTCAACAACCGTCCGCTGGACGAGTTCTTCGGCCGTGAGACCGCGCGCATGATCGTGCGCCAGCCGCTGGAGCTGACCAAGAACACCGAAAGCTTCGACATCTTCGTCACCGCCGCCGGCGGCGGCACCACCGGCCAGGCCGGTGCGATCCGCCTGGGTATCGCCCGCGCGCTGGTCGAGTACGACGAAACCCTGAAGACCGAGCTGCGCAAGGCCGGGTTCATGACCCGCGACGCGCGCGAAGTCGAGCGCAAGAAGGTCGGTCTGCACAAGGCCCGCCGCGCCACCCAGTTCTCCAAGCGCTGATCCACCGCGCCTGGTGCGGAATCCTTCGGGATTCCCCTGGGATCCGCAAAAGCCCGGCTTCGGCCGGGCTTTTGTCGTTTTGGGGCCGGTTGCGCGTCGTAGTGCTGAACGAGGAATGGAATGCGGTCGCCTGACGATGGCGGCGAGCCAGGGCGAGCTGAGCCGAATATGGCGTCTGGCGGCTCTCATCCTCGGATGCCGGCCCATCGCTGGCGGGGTCGTGTTAGTGATGTGGTGCCACTCGTCAGGCTGACGCTGCGGTGGAGTGCATGCAGCTCGTATCGAGGTGAAGCGGCCAAAGGAGGCACAGGCGTCGAAGTTCGTCGCTGCGACGGCGTCGATCGAGGCTTTTCATCCGCCGACGTGCGTGATGTATCTGGTGAAAAGCTCCCTTGGAGTCCAAGGGGGCGCGCCGACAGGCGCGGGGATGTGGAGGGGGAGGGCTGGGGCCCATGCCTTGCGCAGCAAGGCGTGGGGCGCAGGCGCGCAGCGCCTGCGCAAACCCCAAACAAAAAAGAAAGGCCGATCAAGGATCGGCCTTTCTTTTTTGTTTGGCTGCCCCGGATGGATTCGAACCACCGAATGCCTGAGTCAGAGTCAGGTGCCTTACCGCTTGGCGACGGGGCAATGTCGCGGACTGCAATTATCGCACGCCTGTGGCGTGGATACCATGGTGGCTATGGGTGGACTCGAACCACCGACCCCAGCATTATGAGTGCTGTGCTCTAACCGGCTGAGCTACATAGCCTTGGTGAACCGCCAATTCTTATGGTAAACCGGGCGGCTGTCAATGGGGTTGCGCCACGCTTGTGGGCCAGGCGCGGCCATGGCAGAGTCGGAGCCAGTAGATTTTCAGGAGTCCGCATCGTGATCGATCCGGACGGCTATCGACCGAACGTGGGCATCGTGCTGATGCGGCCGGACGGTCAGGTGTTCTGGGCACGTCGTGTGCGCCGGGACGGCTGGCAGTTCCCGCAAGGCGGCATGAATACCGACGAAACCCCGGTCGAGGCCATGTACCGCGAGTTGCGCGAAGAGACCGGGCTGTTGCCCGAGCACGTCGAAGTGCTCGGCGCCACGCCCGGCTGGCTGCGCTATCGGCTGCCCAGCCGCGCCATCCGCCGCAACGAACGCCAGGTCTGCATCGGCCAGAAGCAGGTCTGGTTCCTGTTGCAGATGCAGTGCGACGAGAGCCAGCTGAACCTGGAACTGACCGAGACCCCGGAGTTCGATCACTGGCGCTGGGTCGATTTCTGGTATCCCGTGGAGCACGTGGTGCTGTTCAAGCGCGGCGTCTACGCGCGGGCGCTGCGCCACCTGGCGCCGCTGGCGCAACGCATCGCCGGGCCGGGCATCCGTTCCATGCCGGCCGTGGCGCAGGAGGCGTGGATGCCGGGCAACACCGCCGGGCACGAGCGCCCGCGCAAGCGCCCCCGCAAGCGCGGCGGGCCCTGGGCGGCGCGGATTAATAACGATTAACGGGCGGAATTGACAACCATTCTCACTTTGGTTTGAATGGGCGCTGGCGCAGTCCGCGCCGCCCGCCGCCTACGCCATCGTGTACGTCTGCATCTGCAATGGGGTCACCGATCGCCAGATCCGCGAAGCCGCCGACGCCGGCTGCTGCACCGTGTCCGAACTGACCATGCGCACCGGCTGCGGGGCCACCTGCGGCTCGTGCCTGGACATGGCCGGCGACCTGCTGGAGCGCGCCCTGCTGCGCGAGTTGCCGCTGCCCGTGCTGGGCGGCATGGCCCGCGCCGCCTGAGGCCGCGCGCGCTGTGCGCATGCGCAGCGGGATGATCACGATTCGCGTTCCTTCACCGCCGCGGTCGATTCGCTAAAGTCTGCGCTTTCCACGCATCAGCGAGCACTGCGATGAAAGGCGACAGCAAGGTCATCGAGTTCCTCAACAAGGTCCTCTACAACGAGTTGACCGCGATCAACCAGTACTTCCTGCACGCCAAGATGCTGAAGAACTGGGGCCTGAAGGAACTGGCCGAACACGAGTACAAGGAATCGATCGACGAGATGAAGCACGCCGACAAGCTGGCGGACCGCATCCTGTTCCTCGAGGGGCTGCCCAACTTCCAGGCGCTGGGCAAGCTGCGCATCGGCGAGAATCCCAAGGAAATCCTCGAGTGCGACCTGGCCCTGGAGCAGGATGGCACCATCACCCTGCGCGAAGGCATCGCCTACGCCGAGTCGATCCAAGACTATGTGAGCCGCCAATTGCTGGCCGACATCCTGGAGTCGGAGGAAGAGCACATCGATTGGCTGGAGACCCAGCTCGACCTGATCGCGCGGATCGGCGAGCCGAACTACCTGCTGACCAAGCTCGAGGACTGAGCCCGGTACGCGCCGGCGCTGTGCCTGACAGGCCCCATACGTAGCGGCGCGAACACGCCGAAGCGCGGCGTCGATCCAGGTGCCGCCCGTTCTCTAGGCGACGCTCGTTTTTCTGTAGGAGCGGCTTCAGCCGCGACGGATCCTGTCAGATCCTGTCGCGGCTGAAGCCGCTCCTACAGGAGCGTCGAGACCGCTGCGGACGTCCTGTGTCCAGCGACACTCGTACCGCAGCCGGCGTCAATGATCCGGGGACCGTCGCCTGCACCAGGGGACACCAGGGTCGCCCGCCGGCAGCAGATGCCAGGAACACCAGAAACGCCCCAATGCCACGCATCGCCTACGGCGTGGCGCGTTCGGCGGTGTCGTGCAGGGTGGTGCGGTAGCCCTTCAGTGCCAGCCGCGCGCGCGCGAATTCGGCGATGACCAGCGCCACCGCCACCGCGGGACGCTCCAGTTGATGGGCGCGCACGCCCGCCTCGATGCGCAGGGCCGCGGCCGATAGCGCCAGCGCACCGACATTGGCGGCCGAGGACTTCAGCGTGTGGGCCGCCTCGCGCAGCGGCTCCAGCTGCGGGACCGCGGCGGCCTGTTCCAAACGCTGGATCAGCTGCGGCGCATCGCCCAGGAAGAGTTCGACGATCTGCGCGGTGGTCGCGCTGCCGGCGAGTTCGCGCAATTCGTCGAGCACGGCGATGTCCAGCACCGGCAACGGCGTCGGCGGGAGCGGCTCGGCGTACGGCGTCGCGCTGGTGCTGGTCACGGCTGGCGCCGGGCCGCTGTCCGCAGCAAGCGGCGCGGATGCGGGCGCAGGCGCAGTCCCCTGTGCCGTTGCCTGCGCATTCGTCGGTGCGGGGGCGCTGGCGGCAGCCGCGTCGCCGTGTGACGGCGCGGTCCCGGCATTGGCGGCGCGATGCGGCAGCCAGCGCTGCAGGCAGGCGGCCAGCAGGTCGCGGTTCACCGGCTTGGACAGGTAGTCGTCCATGCCCGCGTCCAGGCAGCGCTGGCGGTCGCCGGCCATCGCATTGGCGGTCATCGCCACGATCGGCATCCGTTCGCGCCCAGCCGCCGTCTCGCACTGACGCCATTGGCGCGTGGCGGCGTACCCGTCCAGCACCGGCATCTGGCAGTCCATCAGCACCAGGTCGTAGTGGTTCGCGGCCAGTTGCGCCAGCGCCGCGGCGCCGTCGGTGGCGTGGTCGCTGCGGTAGCCGAGCAGATCCAGCAGCTTCTGCGCGACCATCAGGTTGACCGGGTTGTCCTCGACCAGCAGCAGGCGGTAATCGGCGCTGGGCGAGGCCGGTCCGGCAGTGGCCTGTTCCACGTCCGCCATCGCCGGCAGTGGCGCCGGCGCCGCCGCGTCGGCCGCGGGCGCCGGCATCGCCTGCGCGCTGGCGAGATCGGGCGCGGCGAACGCGAGCATGCTGCGCACGTCCAGGTCCGCCGCCTGCCGCGGCAGCAGCGCGCCGTGGGCACGGATCTCCTCGGGGATCTCCACCTCGCCGTACAGCCAGATCAGGCGCGGCGTGTGCGGCGCCGGCAGCCGCATCACCGCCCGGTGCAGCGCGCGTGCGCTGTTGCGCAGGCCGTCGAGGTCGCCGATCACCAGGTCGTAGCGGACCGCGGCGGCGTTGCCGTCGCGCAGCCGCTCCAGCGCTTCCTGGGTCGAGTCGAGCTTGCTCAGTTGCACACCCCAACCGGGCAGCAGCAGTTTCAGCCGCTGGTACAGGCGCTGGTCGGCGCCGACCAGCAGCGCGTGTTGCCGCGGCAGGGCGCCCTGCGTCTGCGGCAGGTCGCCGATCACCTTCAGCAGCGGGATCTCGAACCAGAAGGTGGCGCCCTGGTCGCTGCCCGATTCCACCCCGATGCGTCCGCCCATCAGGTCCACGATGCGCTTGCAGATCGCCAGGCCGAGCCCGGTGCCGCCATACAGGCGGGTGGTGGAGGCGTCGGCTTGGGTGAAGGAGCGGAACAGGCGCTCCTGCTGCTCGGCGCTGATGCCGATGCCGGTGTCGCGCACCTCGAACCGCAGCAGGTGCTGCGCCGGGGTTTCGCCGAGGCGGCGGATGCGCAGGTCCACGCCGCCGCGCGCGGTGAACTTGATCGCATTGCCGATCAGGTTGCCCAGCACCTGGCGCAGCCGCAGCGGATCGCCGCGTACCGGCAGGCGCACCGCCGGGTCCAGTTGCAGCGCCACGCGCAGGCCCTTGGCCTCGGCCGGGCGCTGCATCAGCTGCAGCACGCCGTCGAGCAGTTCGCGCAGGTTGAAGGTGGTGATCTCCAGTTCCAGCCGGTTCGCTTCCAGCTTGGAGTAGTCGAGGATGTCGTCGACGATGCGCAGCAACTGCAGCGAGGAGTCGTTGGCGGCGCGCAGCATCTCGCGCTGGTCGTCGCCGAGCTGGCCGCGCGCGATCAGTTCCAGCATCGGGATGATGCCGTTGAGCGGGGTGCGGATCTCGTGGCTCATCGTGGCCAGGAACTCGCCCTTGGCCATCACCGCCGCCTCGGCCGCCTGCTTGGCCTGCACCAGTTCGCGTTCCAGCCGCTCGCGCAGGTGCACGTCGCGCTGCAGGGCGTCGCGTTCGCTTTCGGCCAGCGCCGCGCGCGCCAGCGCCGCGTCCAGCGCGCGCGCCTGCTGCCGCGCGCGCCAGGCCGCGAGCGCGGCCAGCAGCACCGCGGCGCCGATGCAGGCCGGCGCCAGCAGCGGCCAGGGCGCCGGCGCCAGTCCCGGCACCGCCAGCAACGCGCCGGCGACCGCCAGCGCCGCGCTCGACGCGGCCAGCCACGGCAGGGGCCGGCGCCGGCGTGCGGGCATCGCTACAGCACCGCGTTCTGGAAGTCGAAGTTCAGTTCGTGGCCGACGGACTGCACCAGATTGCCCTGGATGAAATCGACCCCGCCCATCCACATCGCCGCGGCCGCCTGCGCTTCCTCGATCTGCTGGCCGATGATCAGCAGCCCGGCGCGGTGCGCCAGGTCGATGGTCGCACGCAGCTGATCGCGCAGCGCGGCATCGGCATGCGCGTTGGCGAAGCGCGCGGACAGGCGCAGATAGCCCAGCGGCAGTTGCGCCAGCAAGGCCTCGTGCTCGGCGCCGGGTTCGAACTGGCTGAGGCAGAACTGCACGCCCAGCGGCATCAGCCGCGCGCAGAACTGCTGCAGCGTGACGGTGTGGATCAGCGCATCGTCCAGGCGCAGGTCGATCACCAGCGAGGTGCCGGTGATGCCGCGGCGGCCGATCGCCTCGACCAGCCAGTCGGCGAAGGCGCCGCGCGCCAGCGTGCGCGCGGACTGCGAGACGAACAGGCGCAGCGGCGGTTGCGCGTGCTGGTACAGGTGCAGCAGGCCGAGCGCATGGTCCAGCACCTGCTGGTCGAGGTCGGCGATGCGCCCGCCGGCCTCGGCCGCGGGCAGCACCTGCCCGGCCGACAGCAGGGTACCGTCGCGCTGGCGCAGGCGCAGCAGCACCTGGTACTGCGCGGTGTCGCCGCCGGCGACGGCGACGATCGGCTGGTAGGCCGGTTCCAGCTGGCCTTCGAACATGGCGATCCGGCCTAGGTCCTCATCCTCGCGCGGCGGCGCGTACGCGGCCACGCCCTGCGGGTGCAGGCGCGCCTGCAGCGCGGTGCGCTCGACCGCCTCCAGGGCGCTGCCGGCGTCCTCGAAGCCTTGCGCCAGGTCGGCGTAGCCGATCGCGCAGCGCAGGTGCACGGCGTCGTCCTCGCGCAGCGGGAAGGCATGGCTGGACAGGGCCTCGCGCAGGCTCTGCGCGCGCTGCGCCAAGGCGTCCGCGGCGTCGTCCCGGGCCAGCAGCAAGAAGCTGTTGTCGTTGAGCCTGGCCAGCGGCTGCGGCGCGGTGACGCTGGCCAGGCGGCGTCCGGCCTGGGTCATCAGGCGTTCGAACGCGGCATAGCCGTAGCGCTCGCGCAGGCCCAGGGCGCTGGCGATCTCGATGAAGAACAGGCCGCCGCCGGCGCGCGCGTGCAGCGTTTCGCCGAGCAGCTTCAGCACGTGGCTGCGGGTCGGCAGGCCGGTCTCGGGATTGTTCAGCGGCGCGCTGTCGCTGGCGTTCTGCTGCGCCTGCTGGCGCGCGCGGCGGATGCGGTTGGACACCGCGGCAATCAGGTGCCGCGGGCGGATCGGCTTGGTCAGGAAATCGTCGGCGCCGCTGTCGAGCACTTCATATTGCAGTTCCGGATCCGGGTCGCCGGTCAGGAACACGATCGGCAGCAACTGGTGCTGCGGCTGCTGGCGGATCAGCGCGGTCAGGCGCATGCCGTCCAGGCCGGGCATGTGCAGGTCCATCAGGATCAGGTCGGGGCGGTACTCGGCGATCGCCTGCTGCACGCCCTCCGCGCGCATTTCCATCTGCGCCTGCATGCCGGCGCCGTGCAGCACGCTCTGCGCGAACAGGGCCTGCGAGCGGTCGTCCTCGACGATCAGGATCCGGTAGGGCGCCTCCAGCGGCGGCGCGCCAGCGTCGTCGCCGGCCGGCTCCAACGCGGACTCGAGGTGGCTGGCCTGGTCGGCGATCGCGGCGGCCGCGGCCGAGGCCTCCTGCGTGTTCGTCGGCAGGTCCGGCGCCGGTGCCGGCGGCTCGGGCGCGGCGTCGGCGACCCAGCGGCGCCAGTACTGCGGAGGCGGGGTTTCGGCACGGACGTTGCGCGAGCGCGGCTCGTCGCGACTGGAAAGCGGTGCGGTGTCTCTGGCGGCCATCGCGTCTTTATCCTGGTGCACGGGCATTATGCGATGAAGTTCACGAAGACGGCGAGCCGTCCACGGGCGGCCTGGCGATGCCGGTGCCCGTCGGCACCGCCAGCAGGCGGCGCATCCCGCGCCACAGCAGGCGCCACACCCACCACACCAGCAGCGCGCCCAGCACGCTGACCGTCAGCACCACGCCCAATGCCAGCCACGGGTGCGCCAGGGCCAGGGCCAACGCCGCCAGCACCAGCGAATCCTCGGTCAGCGAGGCGATCCAGTTGCTGGCCGGTTCTGGCGAGGTGTTCAGCAAGGCGCGCGAACCGGACTTCAGCACATGGCTGGTCAGGGCGACGCCGGCGCCGGTGGCCAGCGCGCCGGCGCCGAGTTCGCCGTCCGGCGACAGCGTGGCCGCGGCCAGGAAGGCGCCGGCGGGGATCCGGGTCAGGGTCTGCAGCAGGTCCCAGCCGGAGTCCACGCCGGGAATCTTGTCGGCGAAGAACTCGGCCACGGCGAGCGCGCCGGAGGTGCCCAGCACCCACCACGACTCGGTCGCCTGCAGCGCCGGCGGCAGGTCCAGCCAGCCGAGCAGGCCGGCCACGCCGACCCCGAACACGGTCAGATAGACGCGGATGCCGGCCAGCCAGGCCAGCAGGATGCCGATGACGAAGAGGTGGGCGTCGGTCATGGGGCGCTCCTGTGCGCGCGGGTGGCGGCCACTATCGGCCAAGCGTGCGGCGAAGGCCAGCCTGGCGGCGGCTAGCGCCGCGGGCGGTCCGGCGCCGGTCAGGCGCGTGGCTTACACTAGCTGGCCGGCCGAACCCCCGCGAGGATCGACGCCGCCGCCGCCCTGGCGGCGCGGCTTTGACGATGAACCGACCCGTCCCCCGTTTCCAGATCGTGCCCAACGGTGCCGCGCCGGTCCGCGGCCGCGGCCTGTGGTTGCTGATCGCCGTGGTGTGGCTGCTGTCGCTGGCCGCGACCTGGTGGCTGGCCAGCCGCCGGGCTGCGCCGGCACTGGGCTCGGTCCGCGCGCAACTGCACGCGGCCGAGGCGAAGCTGCAGGCGCAGCAGCGCCAGATCGACACGCTGAACCAGCGCCAGGCCACCCTGGCGCGCTCGGACCAGATCAGCCGCGCCGCCAACAACGCGGTGCAGAGTTCGCTGGCCGAGCGCGACGAGGAGATCGCGGGCCTGCGCGCCGACGTGGCGTTCTACGAGCGCCTGGTCGGCGCCACCAGCCAGCGCAAGGGGCTGACCGTGCACTCGGCGGAGTTCTCGGCCGAGGCCGGCGGCACCTGGCACTACAACGTGGTGCTGACCCAGAACCTCAACCGCGGCGCGATCAGCCAGGGCCAGATGCGCCTGGCGGTGGAAGGCGTGCGCGGCGGCAAGCTGACCACCGTCGGCTGGGACGAACTGCACCAGAAGAGCGGCGTGCCGGGCCAGGACTATTCGTTCCGGTATTTCCAGCAGTTGGACGGCAGCGTGATCCTGCCCAAGGATTTCACCCCGCAGCGGGTGCGAGTATCGCTGTCCGGCGGGGGGGCGCCGGTCACGCAGAGTTTCGATTGGACACTGGCCGGCAACGGCAACGGCAAAGGGGAGTAAGCAGCTTATGTTCGGAAACAAGAATGGCCGCAACAGCGGCCAGACCGTGGTCGATACTCTGATCGGCGCGCAGGTGACGATCCGCGGCGACCTGGTGTTCAGCGGCGGCCTGTACGTGGAAGGGCGCATCCTCGGCAAGGTGCTGGCCGAGGACGGGGCGCCGGCGACGCTGACCCTGTCCGAGCACGGCAGCATCGAGGGCGAGGTGCGCGCGCCGATCGTGGTCATCAACGGCCAGTTGATCGGCGACGTGCATGCCGCCGAGCGCGTGGAACTGGCGCCGAAGGCGCGGGTGCAGGGCAACGTGCACTATCAGGTGGTGGAGATGAACGCCGGCGCGCAGCTGACCGGGCGGTTGATCCACGTCGGCAGCATGGCCGCGCTGGCGCCGCCGGAGCACTCGCACGAAGAGCCGCAGGCCGAGCCGGCGCAGCGCGTGCTGGCCAAGGCGGACGCTTGATTCGCCCCGCGGCCGCCCCCATCCTGCTGCCATGAGCACCCTCGTTTCCCTGCCCAGTGCCGCGCCCGCGCCCGACTACCAGTCGCTGGAGCGGCCGCTGAACTTCACCCACGCCGCCGCGGCCAAGGTGCGCGAGCTGATCCGCGAGGAAGGCAACGACGCGCTGGCTTTGCGCGTGTACATCCAGGGTGGCGGCTGTTCCGGCTTCCAGTACGGCTTCGAGTTCGACGAGAACCGCGCCGAGGACGATCTGTCGGTGCGTACCGACGAGGTCACCCTGCTGGTCGATCCGCTGAGCCTGCAGTACCTGATGGGCGCGGAAGTGGATTACAGCGAAGGCCTGCATGGCGCGCAGTTCGTGATCCGCAACCCCAACGCCAAGACCACCTGCGGCTGCGGCAGCAGCTTCAGCGTGTAGACACGCTGCGGCTTGCCGGACGCGCGGTTTGCCGGCACCCTGCGCCGCATGTCCGACCTGACGCCGCCCACTTCCTTCGTCTTCGCCGACGCGGTCATCGACCGCGCCGATGCGCTGCGCAACGATCCCGAGGCCTTGCGCCGCGCCTGGCCGCAGGCGCGCGTGCTGCTGCTCGATGCCGACGGCCACGCCTACGCCGATGCGCAGGGCCAGTTGCTGGCGCCGACCGGCGCGACGCTGGGCGACGCCGCCGCGCAGGCGATCTTCCTCGGCCTGCGCGAGGGCGCGGCCTGGTTCGCGCTGGCCGCCGCCGCGCTCGACGCGCAATTCGACCCGCCGCAGCGCATCGACCTGCGCCGCGCCGCGGCCGAGTGGCCGGCCGCCGCGTCCGGGTTGTTCGCCTACGCGCGCGGAATGCTGCACTGGCAGTCGCGCACCCGCTTCTGCGGCGTCTGCGGCGGCGCCATCGCGTTCGGCCGTGGCGGCTTTCTCGGCACCTGCACGCAGTGCGCCAGCGAGCACTATCCGCGCGTGGATCCGGCGGTGATCGTGGCGGTCAGCGATGGCCGCCGGCTGCTGCTGGGCCGCCAGGCGAGCTGGCCGGCGCGGCGCTACTCGGTGATCGCCGGCTTCGTCGAGCCGGGCGAATCGCTGGAGCAGACGGTGGCGCGCGAGGTGGCCGAGGAAACCCAGGTGCGGGTGCGGCCCGGCAGTTGCCGCTACTACGGCGCGCAGCCGTGGCCGTTTCCCGGCGCGCTGATGCTCGGCTTCCGCGCGCTGGCCGAACCTGATGCGCCGCAGGTGGATGGCGAACTGGAGGACGCGCGCTGGTTCGAGCGCGAGGAGATCGGCGCGGCGCTGCAGCGCGCGGCCACGCTCGGCGATGGTGCCGACGACGGCCACGGCTTGCGCCTGCCGCCGCGGATCTCGATCGCGCGGGCGCTGGTGATGGACTGGTATCGCCGCGACGGCGACCACGCGTAGGCCGTGGTGCCGCGCCGACCCGGCGCCGCCGCTGCCTGCGCACCCGCTTCAACACGGTCCCGGAGGACCTGCATGTTCACTACTCTCGTCGCTGTGATCGTTGCGCTGGTGCTGGGCCATGTCGCGCCCGGCATGGTCGCCTCGCTGCGCCGGTTCGACGCGTATGGCGACTGGCTGTCGTGGCTGGACGCGCATGCCGGCGAGGGCAGCGCCTGGCGCGGCCGCTACGGCATCGCGCTGGCGCTGCTGCCGGCGCTGCTGCTGGTGGCGCTGCTGCAGTGGCTGTTGGCCGCGCCGCACCTGGGCCTGCTGGCGCTGCTGTTCGGCGTGCTGGTGCTGGCCTTCAGTTGGGGGCCGCGCGATCTGGACAGCGACGTGGAGGCGGTGATCGAGGCCGACGACCTCGCCGCGCGGCGCCTGGCGATCGCGCACCTGCAGGCCGACGGCGTGCAGCTGCGGGAGGATCCGGCGGGCCTGGTCGAGGCGGTGGCGTTCAGTGCGTTGCGGCGCTGGTTCGCGCCGCTGTTCTGGTTCCTGCTGTTGGGGCCGTTCGGCGCGCTCGGTTACCGCCTGCTGGCGCTGGCCGCGGTCGGGCCGTACGCGCCGCGGTTGCCGCTGGGCACCGCCGCCGGCGCGCGCGTCGCGCTGGCGGCGATGGAATGGCCGGTGGCGCAGCTGATGACCTTCTCGCTGGCGCTGGTCGGCAACTTCGAAAGCGTGTTCGGTGCCTGGCGCGCGGCCGGCGGCAATCGCTGGCGGCTCGATGGCGGGTTCCTTGGCCCGGTCGCCTGCGCCAGCGTGCGCGGCGAACTCGACGCCGAAGCGCACGACTACAGCGACGCCGGCATGCTGGTGCCGGCATTGCGCAGCCTGCCGGAACTGCGCGATGCGATGAGCCAGATCTGGCGGGTGCTGCTGCTGTGGCTGGTGGTGCTGGCGCTGCTGGTGATCGCCGGCTGGGTCAGCTGAGGCCGGCGCGGCCGCGCATGCGCCGCGGCGCGGGTCAGTCCTTGGCCGCGAAGCGCGCGGCGTAGGCCGCCACGTGCTGCGGGAACGCCTGCGCATAGCGTGCATGGTCGACGCACAGCACCGTGACCTCCAGCCCGCTCTCGCCGAGGTCCGCCGTCAGGTCGCCGATGGCGATGGTGGCACAGGCCAGCGCTGTCCCGTCCGTCGTGCGTGCCGACAATTGCAGGTCGTCCAAGGCCATGCCCTGCGCCGCGACCACGCGCGATTGAATGGTGCGATAGGCCGGCGTCGGGATGAAGCGGCCGAAGGCCACGCCCATCGGCGGATCGCCGGACTCCAGGTCGGACCAGCCGATCAGCAGGTCATGGCTGTAGATGCCGAAGCGCGGCATCGCCTTCAGTGCGGCGCCAGCAGCGTGAACGGGAACCACGGCAGGTTGCGTGCGATCCAGTAGCCGGGCAGCGCGACCAGCCAGAAGTTCGGGCGCGAGACCACGCCGATCACCGGCGCGAACCAGGCCGCGCGCCAGCCGGCCTTCCAGGCGATCAGGCCCGGCAGCAGGGCCAGGCCCAGCATCGCCCCGGGATTCATCGCCAACGCCCCCACCGGGTCCAGGTGCACCAGCGCATGCAGCGCGCGGGTCATGCCGCAGCCCGGGCAGTAGTAGCCGGTGAGCGCATGGAACATGCACGGCGCGAATGGGTTGTTCGCGGCGTTGGGATCGAAGCGGTACAACAGCGTGGCGCCGCCGGCCGCGAGTGCGGCGGCGGCGCCCAGGCACGCCCGTTGTTGCCAGGCGCGCATGCTGATCAGCCCGCGTGCTGGATCTGCTGCATGTAGTCCATGTAGCCCTGCATGCCGCCGGTGGCGAGCATGACGATGTTGATCAGCAGGCCGATGATGGCCAGCGCGGTGGTCACCCAGCACCAGATCTTGGCGTTGTTGGAGGCGCGGCGCGCGCCCTCCAGGTCGCCCTGGTTGAGCAGGCCGTTGACCTTGCTGGAGAACACGATGGCGACGATGCCAGTGATCAGCGCCGGGCAGCACAGGCAGAAGCCGAGCACCGTGGAGATGATCGCCCAGGCCAGATAGTTGGGGATCGCGCCTGGCACGGGGGCGGGCGGGGGCGTGACGGGGCTGACGGTGCTCATGTGGATCTCCTTGAGGGGGGGTGCGCGGGGCGTGGGGGAAGTCTAGACGAGGTGCCGGCCGCGCCTCCATCGCGCGCGGCTGGCGTGGTGGCGCTCAGGGCGGCGCCAACAGCGTGAACGGGTACCACGGCAGGTTGCGCAGCACGGCGTAGCCGAGCAGCAGCCACAGCCACAGGCGCGGATCGGCGAGGATCTTCAGCAGCGGCGCCAGCGGGCGCATGCGCAGTCCGGCGGCGTTGAGCGCCATCACGGCCAGCAGCGGCAGCGCCACTACCAGCAGCGGATTGGTCGCCAGCGCATGGGCCAGGTCCAGGTGGACCAGGGCGTGCAGGCAGCGGGTGCTGCCGCAACCGGGGCAGTACAGCCCGGTGAGGGTGTAGAACGGACAGGCCGGCAACGGATTGCCCGGCACGTTGGGATCGACCCGGCGCAGCACCAGCGTCGCCACGGCGCCGGCGGCGCTCAGCGCGGCCAGCGGCAGCCAGCGGGGCAGGGGACGGTTGCGCCAATGCATCGGAGGACAGGAACGTGCGCGATCGAGGAGGGCCGCCGCGGCACGCGGCCGCGGCGGTCCGGCGCGATCAGTACGACGTGGACTGCTGCATCATGCCCATGCCGCCGAGGACGACGAAGAAGATCAGGTACAGCACGACCATCACCACCCAGCCGATCACCGAGTAGATCGCCCACTTCTTGGCCTTGTCGGCCGACTCGCGGGCACCGGCGACGTCGCCGGCGGCGAGCTTGGTGTTGACCTGGGAGGCGAACACGATCGAGACGATGCCCAGCGGCAGGCAGCAGAGCAGCGTGCTCAGGATCGCCCAGACGAGGTTGTTGGATACTTGCGGTGCGGTGGTATTCATCCGTGTTAACTCCGGTTGCGTGGTGGAACGTGGAAAAACGTGAAGCTGCGTGTCAGTGCTGGAGCAGGCTGCCGAGGATCGCCATCCCGCCGAACAGCAGGAACCACAGCGCGAGCAGGATCGGCATGGCGAGCGCCGACCATATCGCCCACAGGCCGGCCTTGCGCGAGGCCTCGCGGGCGCCGGCGACATCGCCGGCGGCGCGCTTGCCGTCCACCTGCGAGGCGTAGACGATCGACACCACGCCCAGCGGCAGGCAGCAGAACAGCGTGGACAGGATCGCCCACACCAGATTGTTGGGGACGTAGATACCCGCGCCGTGAGGCGGTGGTGGTGGCAAAACCTGACTCACTGATCGACCCTTGAAATGGACGCCGCTGCAGCATGCAGGCGTCTCCCCGGCGCCTAATCTACCTGAAGCGGCGTGCGCAGGCACCCAGTGCGTGTCAGGCCGCGTCCCCGCGCAACTGCCGCACCTGTGCTTCCAGCCGCTCGGCGCTGGCCTCGGCGGCCGGCGCCGGCGGCCCGGCGAGCACCTCCACGTGCGCGCGGAAGCGGCGCGGCACGCGCATGCGCCGCAAGCGCGAGTCGCGCTTGCTCCACATGCTGGTCCACATGTTGCGCAGCGCCATCGGCACCACCGGGACCGCGCGGCGCGCGACGATCTTCTCCATGCCGGACTTGAAGGGCGCGATCTCGCCGTCCTTGGTCAGCGCGCCTTCCGGGAAGATGCACACCAGTTCGCCCTCGGCCAGCGCGGCGTCGATTTCGTCGAACGCGCGCTGCATCAGCGCCGGGTCCTCGCGCGCGCCGGCGATCGGGATCGCCTTGGCGGTGCGGAAGATCCAGCGCATCACCGGGATGTTGAAGATGCGGTAGTACATGACGAAGCGCACCGGCCGCGGGATCGACGCGGCCAGCACCAGCGCGTCCATGTAGCTGACGTGGTTGCACACGATCAGCGCCGCGCCTTCGTCGGGCACGTGGCGTTCGATGCCGTGCAGGCGCAGCCGGTACAGCGCGCGCACCATCACCCAGCTGAGGAAGCGCATCAGGAATTCGGGGACGATGCTGAAGATCCACAGCGCCACCACGGTGTTGGCGATGGCCAGCGCCAGGAATACCTGCGGGATGCTCAACCCCGGCATCGGGATCCGCGTGCCGAACAGGGTCAGTTGCTTCATCTGCAGGGCGATGCCGATCATCGCGGCGAGCACGATGAACAGCGAATTCTGGATGTTGAGCCCGGCGATGACGCGCGACAGTTCCGCCTTCGGCGTGCGGCTCTGGATCAGCGCGAACAGCGGCACCACGAACAGGCCGGTGCACAGGCCGATGCCGACCAGGTCGAGCATGATCCGCCAGCTGCCGGCCTGGTGCGCGAACTGGCCGATGCCCAGCCCGGCCTGCAGCGCGGCGCCCGGGCGGGCGAAGTACAGGTCGAGCATGAACGCGCTGATGCCGAACGCGCCCAGCGGCACCAGGCCGATCTCCACGGTGCGCCCGGACAGTTTCTCGCACAGCAGCGAGCCGGTGCCGGTGCCGATCGAGAACAGCGCCAGGGCGAAGATGTACAGGTCCTGCGCGCCGCCCAGGTTGAGTTCGGCGTAGGTCGGCAGCTGCGCGGTCAGCACCGTGCCGATGAACCAGAACCAGGACACGCCGAGGATGGCGTTGCGCACCGCCAACTGGCGCCGGGTCAGGCGCATGATCGCCAGCGATTCGGGCAGCGGGTTCCAGTTGATCCTGAGCTCGGGCGCGCCGGCGTCGACCTTGGGAATGCAGCGCGCCACCAGGTTGCCGGTGACCGCCAGCGCGACCACCGCGGTGGCCGCGGCCACCGGTCCGTGGCTGCCGGCGATCTGGAAGATCAGCCCGCCCAGGATCATGCCGCACAGGATCGAGATCGAGGTGCCCATCTCGACCAGGCCGTTGCCGCCGGTCAGTTCCTCCGGCTTCAGCACCGAGGGCAGGATCGAGTACTTCACCGGGCCGAACAGGGTCGATTGCAGGCCGGTGCAGAACAACGCGACCAGCAGCAGCACCATGTTCTCGGTCACGAACCCGACCGCGGCCAGCGACATGATCGCGATTTCCATGGTGGTAGTGATGACCACCAGCCGCGATTTCTCCAGCTTTTCGGCGATCTGCCCGGCCAACGCGGAGAACAGGAAGTACGGCAGGATGAACAGCGCCGGCGCCAGGTTGGTGTACAGCGTGCGCTGCTCGGGGGTGACGCCGAGATAGAACAGCAGGCCGATGATCGCCTGCCGGTAGACGTTGTCGTTGAATGCGCCCAATCCCTGGACCACGAAGAACGGCAGGAAGCGACGCTGCTTCAGCAGGGCGAACTGGCTATGGCCGGACATGCAGGCTCCTTTGCGAACGCGCGCAGCCTAACAGGTTCGCCGCGCGGTGGATGCGGCGGTGGTGGGGTGGGGTGTTGCCGGGAGGTGGCCGGTGTTCGTGCCGCCGTCCGTGGGCCTGCGCGTGTTGAGGATCTGGTGGAAGTGCCATGGGACGGGCTTCGTTCGTCGCGGCTGAAGCCGCTCCTACAGGGGTGCGCCGGCGTCGGCCTGGCCCTGCCGCAGCAGCGCGATCAGGGCGCGTGCGGCCGGGGTCGGATCCGCGCGCCAGGTGGCGTAGGTCAGGAAGCGGAAGCGCTCGCGCAGCGCGATCACCGCCACGCCGTGCATGGCGGCGGCCATGGTCTGCGGCACGATCGCCAGGCCCAGGTCGGCGACCACCAGTTGACGCTGCAGGTCGGCATGGGTGACCTCGTACTGCAGGCGCTGGCGCAGGCCGGCCTCGGCGAAGGCGCGGTCGATGATGCCGCGCACGCCGGCGCCGGGGATCAGGCCGGCCATCGGCGTGTCCTCCAGTTCGTGCAGCGCCACCTCGGTCCGCGCGGCGAAGCGGTTGCCGGGGGCCGCGATCAGCGCCAGCGGTTCCTCGTGCAGCAGCAGGCGCTGCTCGGGCAGCGCGACGTGCGGACCGACGCCGACCAGGGCCACGTCGAGCCGGCCCTCGCCCAGGTCGAGCAGCAGCGCATCGCTCATGCCGGTGCGCAGGTGCACGTCGACCGCGCTGTGCGCGTCGCGGAAGCGGCGCAGCAGCGCCGGCACCTGCACCGTGGTCAGCGAGGAGATCTGGCCGATGTGCAGCCGGCCGCGCACGGTGCCCAGCGCCTGCGCCATCTCCTCGTGCAGGCGCTCGGCCGCGCGCAGGGTCTCGCGGGCGTTGTGCAGGAACACCTCGCCGGCGGCGGTGGTGCGCACCTGGCGGGCGCCGCGGTCGAACAGGCGCGCGCCCAGCGCCTCCTCGATCTTGGCGATCTGGTGGCTCAGCGCCGACTGCACCGTGTGGCAGCGGCGCGCGGCGGCGGTGAAGCTGCCTTCCTCGGCGACCGCGACCGCGAATTCGAGCTGGCGCAGGGTCAGCATGGCATCTCGAAACAAGATGGATGATGTGAAAACAATACATTGGAACGATCGATGGCGCCGGACCAGACTGGCGCCCTTCTTCCTCACCCTCCTGGATTCGACGATGGACACGTCCCCGCATCCTCCGCTGCGCCGTGGCCTGGTCCTGTTGATGGCCGCCGCCACCGGCCTGGCGGTGGCCAGCAACTACTACGCGCAACCGCTGCTGGAAGTGTTGGCGCAGACCTTCGCGATCGACGTGCGCCGCGCCGGCGCGGTGGTGACCACCGCGCAACTGGCCTATGCCGCCGGGCTGCTGTTGCTGGTGCCGCTGGGCGACCGGGTCGAGCGCCGCAGCCTGATCGTCGGCCTGTATGCGCTCAGCGCGGTCGGCCTGCTGATCAGCGCCGTCTCCAATAGCTTCGCGCTGCTGCTGCTAGGCACCCTGGTCACCGGCATGAGTTCGGTGGCCGCGCAGATCCTGGTGCCGTTCGCCGCCACGCTGGCCGCGCCGCACGAGCGCGGCCGGGTGGTGGGCACGGTGATGAGTGGCCTGCTGCTGGGCATCCTGCTGGCGCGCACGGCGTCCGGGCTGCTGGCCGGCGCCGGCGGCTGGCATACCGTGTACTGGGTGGCCGCGGCGCTGATCCTGCTGGTGGCGGGGCTGCTGTGGCGCGCGCTGCCGCGGCATCCTGGCAACCGGCGGCTGTCCTATCCGCACCTGATCGGCTCGGTGCTGACGCTATTGCGCGATGAGCCGGTGCTGCGCGCGCGCGCGATCCTGGGCGGGCTGATCTTCGCCGGGTTCAGCATCTTCTGGACCACCCTGGCGTTCCTGCTGTCCGGGCCGGGCTATGGCTACGGCACCGCCACGATCGGCCTGTTCGGCCTGATCGGCGCCGCCGGCGCGTTCGCCGCCAACCTGTCGGGCAAGCTCGCCGACCGCGGCGGCGGGCACTGGGTGGGCTGGGGCGGGTTGGGCATGCTGCTGCTGTCCTGGCTGCTGCTGGCCGCCGCGCCGCACTCGCTGTGGCTGCTGATCGTCGGCGTGCTGCTGCTGGACGTGGCGGTGCAGGGCGTGCACATCGGCAACCAGCACGCGATCTACCAACTCGATCCGAACGCGCGCAACCGCATCACCTCGGCCTACGTCACCTGCTACTTCATCGGCGGCGCGATCGGTTCCAGCCTCGGCAGCGCGGCCTACGCCTACGCCGGCTGGAACGGGGTGGTGGCGGTGGGCGCGGCGCTGGCGCTGGCGGCGCTGCTGTGGATGGGCCTCAGCGTGCGGCCGGCAGCGCGGAAGGCGGCGCTGACGCCGCTGCCGGAGCGGTGACCGCCTGCGCGGCGGCGCGCAGCTTGGGCAGCAGGCGCAGGGTCAGCGCCAACTGGTTGCGCACCAGCCGGCGCTTGGCCTCGTCGATGCCGTCCTCGCGCTCCAGCGCCTCGGCCAGCGCGATCTCGGCGGGTTCGTCGGCGGCCGGCAGCGCGCGCCGCTCGGCCAGCGCGTCGGCCAGCGCGCCGAGTGCCTGCGGCAGGTAGTCGCCGGCGCGGGCGATGTCCGGATCGGTCTCCCCGGCCAGCGCCGCGCGGTGCGCGCCCAGCGCCGACAGATAGCCGAGCAGGGTGTTGGACAGGGCCAGGAAGCGGAAGCCGGCATCCAGGTTGCGGCGGTAGCGGCCGGGTTCGCGCAACATATTGGACAGCGCCACCGACAGCGCCGCGTCGGCGTTGTGCATGTCGCGGCGTGCGATGCGGTAGGGCAGGTCGTCGCGCATGCCGCTGCGGTACTGCTCCAGCACCTGCGCCAGGTAGCGGGCGTTGCTGTGCAGCACCGTCGCCAGAACCTGGTTGAGGCGCCGGCCCTGCCAGTCCGGCAGGATCAGGAACGAGGCGGCGGCGGCGATCGCGCAGCCGATCAGGGTGTCGAGCAGGCGCGGCCAGATCAGCATGAAGCCGTCGCCGATCAGATTGAAGCAGAACAGCGCCATCACCGTGATCGCCGCGGTGGCGAGCATGTAGCGGTCGGTGCGGGTGACGAAGAACACCAGGGTGCCGAGCAGGGCGAACAGCAACTGCAGCTCGATGCCGGGGAACAGTTGCATCAGCGCCCACGCCGCGCCCAGGCCGATCAGGGTGCCGGCGATGCGCTGGGCCAGGCGCAGGCGGGTGGCGCCATAGTTGGGGCGGCACACGAAGGCGGTGGTCAGCAGGATCCAGTAGCCGTTGCTGGCGTGGATCGACTGCATGATGGCGTAGCCCACCACCAGCGCGATCGCCATGCGCAGGCCGTGCCGGAACAGCACCGAGCCGGGCGTGAGCTGCTGGCCCAGGCGCCGCAGCATCTCGCGCAGGGTGTGCGGGGAGGAGTCGCGCAGGCGGGTGTCGAGGGTGTCGCTGGTGGTGTCCGATTGCGCGGCCTCGGCCAGGCGCCGCTCGATGCTGTGCAGGTTGGTCACCAGCAATTCCAGCGAGCCGAGCAGCCGCGCCTGCCGTGGATCGGCGCGCGCATGCAGGAAGTCCAGCGACTGGCGCAGGTCGGTGGTGGCCTGCTGGGTCTGCTCGCCGTAGTCGAACGGCTGGCGCAGCCGGATCGCCTCGCCCAGCGCCGCGCAGGCCTTGCCCTGCAGGGCCAGCAGGCGCTGGCAGCGGTACAGCACGTCGCTGTGGAAGAACGCGTCGGTCAGCGCCTCGTACGGGTAGTGCGAGGAACTGGCGCGCTCGTGGAAATCCTGCGCCATGTAGTACAGGCGGAAGTACAGGCCCGACTGCACGCCGGGCCGGCCGGAGCGGCCGAAGCGGCTGATGATCGCGGTCTTGGCGGCGTTCAGCGCCGCCACCACCTGTGCGTTCTGCTCGGCCAGCGCCAGCCGCCGCGCGTGCAGGTCGCTCTGCCGCACCGGCTCGAACAGGGCCGCCTTGAGCCGCAGGTAGCGGCCCAGCTCCAGGTATAGCCGCGACAGCCGCTCGCGCACCGGCCGGTTGGCGAACAGCACCGTCCACAGTACCGACAGCACCGCGTACCAACTGGCGCCGAGCAGCAGCAGGGCCACGCCGTGCCAGGCGTCGCCGCCGACGTGGCCGTTCTGGTTGCCGTGGTCCAGGCCGATCATCGCGTAGATCGCCAGCGCCACCGTGGCCTGGGCGATGGAGGCGTAGCGTTCGCCGAGCGCGCCGAGCAGGGTCAGGGCGAAGGTGGACAGCGCCAGGCCGGCCGCGAACGGCCACGGATACGGGAACAGCAGCACTACCGCGGCGGCGGCGGCGGCGAAGCACAGCAGCGACAGCAGCACCGACTTGATCCGGCCCAGCCAGTTGTCGTCGGTCTCGGCGATGGCGCTGGCGATGGTGCCCAGGAAGATCGCCGGCAGCGCTTCCAATTGCTGCTGGTGCCAGCACACGCCCATCGCCACCGCCAGCGCGATGAACACGCGCAGCCCGTAGCTGGCCTTTTCGTGGGCCCACAGGCGGCTCAGGCGGGATTCGATCGAGGGGGTCGGCACGGCGACACGATAGCGCACCGTCGCTGTCTGCGATCCCCTCGGGATGGGAATCGGCGCGCGCGGACGATCAGACCCCGAGCTGTTGCAGGCGGGCTTCCAGCAGCGCCGGGAAGCGCTTGTACCAGGCCTGGTTGAGCGGCGAAGGATGCGGCAGCGGGTGCAGCGTCACGCGGCGGGCGCGGCGGCCGTCCTCGCTGCGCAGTGCCACCTCGATCTGCGCATGGAAGCGATCGTCGCGTTCCCAGAACGCGTCCAGCGCCGCACGCACCTCGCGCGGCTGGTCGATGCCGAACCACAGGAAGGCCTCGCGGCCGAGGGTGAGGATGGCGTGGCCGCGCCACTGTTCGAGCAGCAGGCGCCGCATCAGCGGATGGAAGCGCCGCTTCACCGGCATCGCCCAGGCCTTGTTGCCCACCGGCTTGTACGGCACGGTGTTGAGCCAGAACGCGACGCGGCCGGCCGTGAGCCCGGCGGCGAAATCGGGCATCGGCGCCCCGTCGTGCAGGTGCCGGTACAGCGCCTTGCGCACCAGTTGGCCGCCACTGCCGACGAAGGGTTGCCTGTGTTCGACCTCGCTGCGGCCCGGGTCGCGGCCGAGGATGCACACCCGCGCCTCGCGGCGGCCGAGGCCGATAATGGGGTCGAGCGGGTCCTTGCCATACGCGGCGTAGACCGCGGTGTCGATGCCGCCGGTCTGCGCGGCGAGCGCGCGGAATTGCTTGCGGAGTTCGGGATCCAGCGCCATGGACTGTCCTCGAATGCCGATGGTGTCGCCTGTAGGAGCGGCTTCAGCCGCGACAGGATGTATCGGTGAAGCCTGTCGCGGCTGAAGCCGCTCCTACAGAAGGGCGGTGGGCGGCCTATGCGCCGCGTTCGCGCGCGATCGCGCGCCAGCCGATGTCGCTGCGATGGAACTCGCTGGCCCAGTGGATCTGCGCCACGCCGGCATACGCGTTGCGTTGCGCCTCGGACACGCTGTCGCCCAGCGCCGCCACGCACAGCACGCGGCCGCCGGCGCTGACCACGCGGCCCTGCGCGTCCAGCGCGGTGCCGGCGTGGAAGACCTTGGCGCTCGCGGGCACCTGGTCCAGGCCGTCGATCGCTTCACCGGTGACCGGCGTCTCCGGATACGGCGCCGCCGCCAGCACCACGCCCAGCGATGGGCGCGGATCCCACTGCGCCTGGGTGGCGTGCAGGCGGCCGTCGATCGCCGCGTCGACCAGGTCCAGCAGGTCCGACTGCAGGCGCAGCATCACCGGCTGCGTTTCCGGGTCGCCGAAGCGCACGTTGAACTCGATCACCTTGGGCGCGCCGCTGGCGTCGATCATCAGCCCCGCGTAGAGGAAGCCGGTGAACGGCACGCCGTCGGCGATCATGCCCTGCACGGTCGGCTCCACCACCTCGCGCATCACCCGCGCATGCACCTCCGGCGTGACCACCGGCGCCGGCGAATAGGCGCCCATGCCGCCGGTGTTGGGGCCGGTGTCGCCGTCGCCGACGCGCTTGTGGTCCTGGCTGGTGGCCATCGGCAGCGCGGTGGCGCCATCGACCATGGAGATGAAGCTGGCTTCCTCGCCATCGAGGAATTCCTCGATCACCACGCGCGCGCCGGCGTCGCCGAAGGCGTTGCCGGAGAGCATGTCGCGCACCGCGGCCTCGGCCTCGTCCAGGGTCATCGCCACGATCACGCCCTTGCCCGCGGCCAGGCCGTCGGCCTTGACCACGATCGGCGCGCCCTTGGCGCGGACGTAGGCCAGCGCCGCGTCCACCTCGGTATGCACCTCGTAGAACGCGGTCGGGATGCCGTGGCGCTGCAGGAACGCCTTGGCGTAGGCCTTGCTGCCTTCCAGCTGCGCGGCGGCGGCGGTGGGGCCGAAGATGCGCAGCCCGGCGGCACGGAAGCGATCGACCACGCCCAGCACCAGCGGCACTTCCGGGCCGACCACGGTCAGCGCCACCGCCTCGTCCCGGGCCAGCGCGAGCAGGCCATCGAGGTCGTCGACCTTGACCGCGACATTGCGGCACTTGGCCTCGGTCGCGGTGCCGGCATTGCCGGGAGCGACCAGCACGGCGCTGACGCGCGGGGACTGGGCCAGCTTCCACGCCAGGGCGTGTTCGCGGCCGCCGGAGCCGATGACGAGCAGTTTCATCGTGGGGTTCCAGAAAGCAGGGGAAGGGAGCGCGTGAGCGCGCGGCGGCGCCGCGCGGTCATTGGCAGTCTTCGCGTTGCAGCGCCTCGGGGAAGGCGTAGGTCCAGGTCTTGGGATCGAGCGTGAAGCGGTGTTCGCGGCGCACCTTGCGGTTGCCGCAGTCGACACCGGTCTCCTCCACCCGCAGCGGCCACACCCGCGCGGCGCGGTCGCTGTCGTCGAAGTGCAGCGCGAAATCGATGTTGAACTGCCGCGCGCGGCAGTCGGCGGCGGCCTCGGGCTCGTCGCAGTCCGCGCTCGCGGTGTTGTCGATGTGGCTGCGCAGGTTGCCGGCATCCACCAGGCCCTTGGGGCCGGGCAGGATCAGGGTCTGCGACTGCAAGGCATAGCCTTGCCCGAACCAGCCGTCCTCGACGCGGAAGCCGTAGAAATCGCTGCCGGCGCGCACGATGCCGACCTCGCCCGGCCTGCCCATGCTGCCGTAGGTGCCGCCGACGCGCTCGGCGGCGACGGCGAAGCGCTGCCCGTCCGGGCGCAACACGTAGAAGTCGATCGTGCCCGGCTCGGGGTGGCCGGCGTCGCGCAGCGCGCCGCACACGGCCAGCAGCTGTTGCCAGCCGTCGCCGCTGACCACCGGCTGCTCGGCGCAGACCTCGCGGTCCACCGCGTGCGCCTCGCCGTCCTGTGTCCACGTGTCCGGCCAACTGCCGGAGAGCTTGGCGGCGCTGCCGTAGCGCTCGACCAAGAACGCCTGCAGGCGCGCGGTGCGGCTGACGTGCGCGGTCTCGGTCGCCGCGGCCGGTGCCGGCGCGGTGGCTGGGGCGGCCGGGGCGGCAGGCGCAGGTGCGGCCTCAGGCTTGCAGCCGGCCAGCAGGAGGGTGCCGGCCAGGGCCAGCGGGGCGAACGCTTGGGTGGGCTTCATGGACATCCGTATCGCTCCAGACTCAGTGGCGGAAGTGGCGCACGCCGGTGAACACCATGGCGATGCCGTGTTCGTCGGCGGCGGCGATCACTTCGGCGTCGCGCATCGAACCGCCGGGCTGGATCACCGCCTTGATGCCGGCGGCCGCGGCGGCGTCGATGCCGTCGCGGAACGGGAAGAACGCGTCGGAGGCCATCACCGAGCCTTCCACCACCAGGTTCGCGTCGGTGGCCTTGATCCCGGCGATGCGCGCCGAATACACCCGGCTCATCTGCCCGGCGCCGACGCCGATGGTGCGCTGGTCCTTGGCGTAGACGATGGCGTTGGACTTGACGTACTTGGCCACCTTCCACGCGAACAGAAGATCGGCGAACTGCGCCTCGCTCGGCGCCAGGCGGGTCACCACCTTGAGTTCGTCGCGGCTCACCACGCGGTCGTCGGCGGTCTGCATCAGCAGGCCCGAGCCGACGCGCTTGGTGTCGGTGAAACCGCTGGAAGCCGGCGCCAGCGGGATGCGCAGCACGCGCACGTTGGCCTTCTTCCTGGCGTAGTCGAGCGCGCCTTCCTCGTAGTCCGGGGCGATCAGCACCTCGACGAACTGGCGGTCGAGGATGGCCTTGGCGGTGGCCGCGTCCAGCGTGCGGTTGAAGGCGAGGATGCCGCCGAAGGCGCTGGTCGGGTCGGTCGCGTAGGCCAGCTCGTAGGCGTCGCCGCAGCCGGCGCCGACCGCCACGCCGCAGGGATTGGCGTGCTTGACGATGACGCAGGCCGGCGCGTCGAACTGACGCACGCATTCCCAGGCCGCATCGCTGTCGGCGATGTTGTTGTAGCTCAGTTCCTTGCCCTGCAACTGCGCGAAGGTGGCCAGCGAGCCCGGCGCCGGATGCAGGTCGCGGTAGAACGCGGCCTGCTGGTGCGGGTTCTCGCCGTAGCGCAGGTCCATCACCTTGACGAAGTTGCCGTTGCTCTGCGCCGGGAAAGGGCTGCGGCACACGCCGGCGGCGTTGTGTTCGACCACCGCCGACAGGTAGTTGCTGATCGCCGCGTCGTACTGCGCGACGCGGTTGAACGCGGCCACCGACAGCGCGAAGCGCTTGGCCGCCGACAGTTGGCCGTCGTTGGCTTCCAGTTCGCCCACCAGTTCGGTGTACTGCGCCGGGTCCGTGGCCACCGCCACGCGCGCGAAGTTCTTCGCCGCCGAGCGCAGCATCGCCGGGCCGCCGATGTCGATGTTCTCCACCGCCGTGTCCAGCGTGCAGGCAGGGTCGGCGGTGACCCGCTCGAACGGATACAGGTTCAGCACCAGCAGGTCGATCGGCACGATGCCGTGTTCGGCCATCACCGCCTCGTCGGTGCCGGCGCGGCCGAGCAGGCCGCCGTGCACCAGCGGGTGCAGGGTCTTGACCCGGCCGTCCATCATTTCCGGGAAGCCGGTCAGCTCGGACACGTCCTTCACCGCCAGCCCGGCCTCGCGCAGCGCCTTGGCGGTGCCGCCGGTGGACAGCAGCTCGACGTCGTGTGCGGCCAGCGCGCGGGCCAGGTCGACCAGGCCGGTCTTGTCGGAAACGGACAGCAATGCCCGGCGCACGGGCAGGAAATCGGAGGACATGGGGCGGGGCGGGGGCAGCGGAACGGGCCGCCATTGTAGGCGCTGGCGCCGGCCGACGCCCGGGCGCAAGGCAGCGGCGGCCTGCCGATTGCGCTGGCGCCGGCCTTGACGCAGGGTGGGCGCCCCTTTGCCGCGGAGCCCGACATGCCGCTCAAGCAGACCCTGCAGGACGCGCTCGCCACGCACGGCGTGCTGGGATTCCTGGCGCGCTACGCGCACGAAGCGCGGTGCGATGGCGACACGCGTCCCTGGCTGCGGCCGGCGCAAGCGCCGGCCTTGCGCGCGGAGGCCGACGAGGTGTGGGGCAGCGCGCCGGCGATCCTGTCCTGGTGGCTGGAGCGGCGCGAACGCCGGCGCCTGCATGGCCTGGAGTTCAAGATCCACCTCGATGAGCACGGCGCCTATTACGCCGACACCCTGCGCCTGTACCGCAGGCAGCCGCGCCTGCGCGAATTGCTGCAGGCGATGGCCGCGCGCGGGATGCTGTCGACCTTCGACCTGTACATCTACACGCCGGCGCTGGACGAAGGGGCGGTGCTGCTGCCCGGCGGCGGCGTCATCCGCTTCCAGCGCACGCGTGGCGGTCCGTTCCGGGTGAGCGCGCTGGAGGGTTCGAATGCCAGCGCACAGGTGTGCGCGAGGATGCAGGCGGGATTGCGCGCAATCCTGCAGCGCGTCGACGACCCACGCTGGGCGCGCCGCCACGTCGACCGGCGGCTGCCGTGGGAAGCGTGGCTGGGCGGCTTGGAGGTGTCGTCGATTGCCGAGTAGGCCGCGTAGGGCTGGCAGGCGTCCCCGAGTCATCGCGCGCGGCGCGGCCGCGATGCATTAGGCTGTCGCCGCCCGCCCCCGCCGCCAGGACCACGCGCGTGTCGATCTATGCCCTCAAAGGACGCTTCCAGGATCTGCTGCGCCCCGGCGTGCGCGCGCTGTACCGGCTCGGCGTCACCGCCAACCAGGTGACCGTGGCCGCGGCGCTGCTGTCGCTGCTGGTGGCCGCGGCGGTGTACGCGCTGGGGCCGGCGCAGCCGCTGTGGTACGCGCTGCTGCCGCTGTGGATGCTGCTGCGTATGGCCTTGAACGCGGTGGACGGCATGCTGGCGCGCGAGTTCGGGCAGCAGTCCAAACTGGGCGCCTACCTCAACGAACTGAGCGACGTGGTCGCCGACGCGGCGCTGTACCTGAGCCTGCTCGGCGTGCCGGGCGTGGGCGCCGGCTGGCTGTGGCTGATGGCGCTGAGCGCGGCGCTGACCGAATATGCCGGTGTGCTGGGGCTGATGGTCGGCGCCAGTCGCCGCTACGATGGGCCGATGGGCAAGAGCGACCGCGCCTTCGTGGTCGGCGTGCTGGGCGTGCTGCTGGCCGGCGGCTGGATCGGCGCGGCGACGGTCGGCGGCGTCGCCATCGCGGTGGCGCTGCTGTGCGCGGCGACGGTGCTGCGCCGGGTCGCGGCCGGCTTGCGCGAGGCGGCCGCGCGCGGCTGAGCGGGGCGGCCATCATGGCCGTGGGAGCAAGGATTCAAGGCAAACAGGACAAAGGCAACGGATGCGGCAGGTCAACGAGAGCGAGTTCGAGAGTTTCGACGGTACCCGGCTGTTCTACCGGCACTGGCCGGCCACCGCGCCGGTCGCGCCGCCACGCGCGGTGGTGCTGCTGCACCGCGGCCACGAGCATTCCGGGCGGGTCATGCACCTGGCCGAGGAACTGGGCCTGGACGACTGCGCGCTGTTCGCGTGGGATGCGCGCGGCAACGGCCGCTCGCCCGGCGCGCGCGGCGATGCGACCGGCTTCCCGGCGCTGGTGCGCGACCTGGACCGCTTCGTCGCGCACATCGGGCAGGTCCACGGCATCGCCGTGCAGGACATCGTCGTCGTCGCGCAGAGCGTGGGCGCGGTGATCGCCAGCACCTGGGTGCACGACTACGCGCCGCCGCTGCGCGCGCTGGTGCTGGCCTCGCCGGCGTTCAAGGTCAAGCTGTACGTGCCGTTCGCGCGGCCCGGGCTGGCCCTGATGCAGAAGCTGCGCGGCAACTTCTTCGTCAACAGCTACGTCAAGCCGCAGTGGCTGACCCACGATCCGGCGCGGGTCGAGAGTTACCGCAGCGATCCGCTGATCACGCGGCCGATCTCGGTGCGGGTGTTGCTGGGCCTGTACGCCGCGGCCGACCGCGTGGTCGGCGATGCGCAGGCGATCACCGTGCCGGTGCAACTGCTGGTTTCCGGCAGCGATTTCGTGGTACACCGCGGCCCGCAGGACCGCTTCTACGAGCGGCTGTCCTCGCCGGTGAAGGAGCGCCATCTGCTGCCTGGCTTCTTCCACGATACCCTGGGCGAGCGCGACCGCGCGCCGGCGCTGGCGCAGATCCGCCGCTTCGTGCGCGAGCGCTTCGCCGCCGCGCCGGCGCAACCCAGCCTGCTGCAGGCGCACCGCCACGGCCCCACGTTCGAGGAAGCCGAGCGGCTGGCCTGGCCGCCGGAGAAGTACAGCCTGCAGGACCTGCGCTGGCGCTTCGTGCGCGCCAACCTGCGTTTCGGCGGCACCCTGTCCGAGGGCGTGGCGCTAGGCCTGCATACCGGCTTCGATTCCGGCAGCACGCTGGACTACGTGTACCGCGACCGCGCCGCCGGCAAGGGCCCGCTGGGCCGTTTCATCGACCGCAACTACCTGGACGCGATCGGTTGGCGCGGCATCCGGGTGCGCCGCCAGCACCTGCACGAACTGCTGCGGCTGGCCATGCAGCGCCTGCGCGACGCCGGCGCGCCGGTGCGCGTGCTCGACATCGCCGCCGGCCATGGCCGGTACGTGCTCGAAGCGCTGGCCGGCGCCGGGCCGCGCGCCGACGCGATCCTGTTGCGCGATTTCAGTGAACTGAACGTGGAGCGCGGACGCGCGCTGATCACCGAGGTCGGCGCCGCCGACATCGCCCGCTTCGAGCAGGGCGATGCCTTCGACCGCGACGCGCTGGCGGCGCTGCAGCCGCGGCCGACGCTGGCGGTGGTGTCGGGCCTGTACGAACTGTTCCCGGACAACGACCAGGTACTGCGTTCGCTGCAGGGCGTGGCCGCGGCGGTCGAACCGGGCGGCTACCTGGCCTACACCGGCCAGCCCTGGCACCCGCAACTGGAGTTCATCGCCCGCGCGTTGACCAGCCACCGCGGCGGCGCGGCCTGGGTGATGCGCCGGCGCACCCAGCAGGAGATGGACGAACTGGTGCGCGCGGCCGGCTTCCGCAAGCTGGAGCAGCGCATCGACGCGTGGGGCATCTTCACCGTGTCGCTGGCGCAGCGGATCGCGCCGTGACCGCGCCGGCGCCGCGGCCGTGGCGGCGTGCGCTGGCGTGGCTGGCGCTGCTGGGGCCGTTCTTCTTCCTCAGCTACGGCCTGGCCAACGGCCTGGCCGAGCGCCGCGGCGACGTGCCGTCGCTGCCGTTCGCATGGGAAACGCAGATCCCGTTCTGGCCGTGGACCATCGTGCCGTACTGGTCGATCGACCTGTTCTACGTGGCCTCGTTCTTCGTCTGCCGCAGCCGCGCCGAACTGGACACGCACGCCAGGCGGCTGCTCACCGCGCAACTGCTGGCGGTGAGTTGCTTCCTGCTGTGGCCGCTGCGCTTCAGCTTCGAGCGGCCGCCGACCGAGAGCGTGTTCGGCTGGCTGTTCGCGGTGCTGCTCGGTTTCGACAAGCCGTTCAACCAGGCGCCGTCGCTGCACATCGTGCTGCTGGTGGTGCTGTGGGTGCGCTATGCGCAGCACCTGCGCGGGCTGGCGCGCGGCGCGCTGCACCTGTGGTTCGCGCTGATCGGGCTCTCGGTGCTGACTACCTACCAGCACCATTTCCTGGACATCCCCACCGGCCTGGCCGCCGGCTGGCTGTGCGTGTGGCTGTGGCCGGAGCGGATCGCGCCGCCGTGGCGCGCGCTGGCCGTGGCGCGCGACCCGGCACGTTGGCGGCTGGCGCTGGCGTACCTGCTCGGCAGCGCGGCATGCGTGGCATTGGCCGTTGGCATCGGCGGCGCGGGCTGGTGGCTGCTGTGGCCGGCGCTGTCGCTGCTGCTGGTCGCGCTGACCTATGCGCTGCTCGGCCCGCTCGGCCTGCAGAAGCGCGCCGACGGCCGCCTGAGCCTGGCCGCGCGCTGGCTGTACGCGCCGTACCTGGCCGCGGCCTGGCTCAACTCGCGCGCCTGGACCTGGCGCGACCCGGCGCCGCGGGAGATCGCCGACGGCGTCTGGCTCGGGCGCATGCCCGGGCGCGGCGAGCGCGCCCGCTTCGCCGCGGTGGTCGATGTCAGCGCCGAACTGTCGCTGCCTGACGCCACGTTGCACGACCGCAGCGTGCCGATGCTGGACCTGGTCGCGCCGCCGGCCGACGCCCTGCGCGCCGCCGCGCGCGCGATCGACGCGGCACGCCAGCACGGCCCGGTGCTGGTCTGCTGCGCGCTGGGCTATTCGCGCAGTGCGGCCGCCGTCGCCACCTGGCTGCTGCACAGCGGCCGTGCCGCCGCGCCGGACGCCGCGCTGGCGCTGCTGCGCGCGCGCGCGCCGCGGATCGTGCTGGGGCCGGCGCAACGTGCCGCCATCGCCGCCGCCTGCGCCGCGCCACCGGCCCCGCTACAGGCGCGGGAGCTGCCGGCATGAGCACGCCGCTGGAACTGCGCACGATGGCGGCGGTGCTGCGCCAGGCCGCGCCGCTGGACCGGCTGTCGCTGGCGTTGCTGGCCATCGCCGTGGTGCTGGGCGCGTGGTATGCCAGCGCCGGCGCCACGCTGGCCGCGGCGCTGTGCCTGTTCGGCGTGCTGGCCGGGCTGTTGCAGCGCTACTGGGCCGCGCGCGTCGGCCTGGACGTGGCGCTGCTGGAGGCCGTGCTGGCCGAACCGGATCCGGACCAGGCCGGTGCCGACCTGGATCGCGCCCTGCACCAGCTCGGCCTGCTGCGCCGGCTGCCGCCGCCGCGCGACTGGCAGGCGCGCTGGCGCGGCATGCGTGGCTTGCTGCGGCGGCAACTGGCCAGCCTGGCGCTGCAACTGGCGGCGCTGCTGGCGACGCTGATCGTGGCGCTGGCTACATGAAGGAGTTCCGCGCATGACCGAGACGACCGGTCCGGCACCGCTGCCCCATGCCGATGCCGAGCAACAGGCGTTGTGGCAGCGGCTGCAGGACTACCGCTTCGGCGAGGCCGACGACGCGCTGCCGGTGTTCGTGCGCCGCGTGGCCAGGGAGGCCGGCGTGTCGCTGGCCGTGGCCGCGCAGGCGATCGAGGAATACCGGCGCTTCTGCTTCCTGGCCTGCAGCGGCGGCGAGGATGTCACCCCCAGCGCGCTGATCGACCAGGTCTGGCATACCCACCTCACCGATACCCGCGAGTACTGGCAGCGGTTCTGCCCGCAGGTGCTGCAGACCACCTTGCATCACCGGCCCGGGCGCGGCGATACCGCCGACGCGGAGCGCCACGCCGCGCAATACCGGGCCACGCTGGCGCGCTACCGCTGCTATTTCGGGGAACCGCCGGCGGCCTGCTGGCCGGCGCCGGCCGGGACCCGGCCCGCGGCGCGCGACGATCCCCGCGCGCGCCGCTGGGCCAGCCCGCGCGCCTCCGGCAAGGCGCTGTGGCTGTGGGCGGCGCTCACGCTGCTGCTGGGATGGGCGCTGGGATCGGACAACGGCGCCATCTCGCCGCTGCACTGGCGCGGCGGTTCCTTCATCGTGCTGTACCTGGCCGGCATCGGCCTGGCCTGGGCGCTGGCGGCGCGGCTGCGGCGCGCGGTGCGCGGCCTCGGCCAGGGACGTGCGGCCACCGTGGTCGATCACGCCGAACTGGCGTTCCTGGCCGGCGGCGGCGAGCGCGTGGCGGACATGCAACTGGCCTTGCTGCTGAGCTGCGGCGCGGTGCAGTTGCGGCCGACGCTGTCCACGCTGTCCGGGCGCCGCCGCGACCCGACCCCGCTGCTGGTCGTGGACCGCGTGGCGGTGCCGGCGTCGCTGCGCCACGCGCTGCAACTGGTCCGCGCCAACCCGACTCTGCAGCAGGCGCTGCAGGCGCTGCGCGAGGACACGCTGCCGGTGCGCGAGGCGCTGATCGGCAAGCGCTTGCTGCTCGGGCGCGGCCAGGCCTGGTGTGCGCGCCTGCTCGGCGCCGCGCCGCCGGCGGCGCTGTGGGCCGTGGGCGCGATGAAGATCCAGATCGGCCTGCAATTGCAGCGCCCGGTCGGCTTCCTGGTCGCGGCGATGGTGGCGGTGACGCTCATCGCGCTGGGCTTCCTGCTGACCCCGCCGCGGCGCAGCGTTGCCGGCGACCGGCTGCTGGCCCAGCGCGATGCGGCATGGCGCGCCGGGACCTACGTTTCCTCCGACACGCCGGGCGCGCATCTGGCCACGCCGCTGGCGCTGGCCGGCACCGGCGTGCTGATGGCCACGCCATGGGCGGAGTATCACGCCCTGCGCGCGCCGGTGGCCAGCGGCAGCGGCGGCGGCAACGGGAGCAGCGGCTGCAGCAGCGGCGGTGGCGATGCCGGAGGCGGCGGCAGCAGTTGCGGCAGCAGTTGCAGCAGCGGCTGTGGCGGCTGCGGCGGAGGCGGCGACTGATGGCGCGCATGCGCCTGCGCGAACGTCGTGCGCTGTGGCGCGCGCGCCTGGCGCTGGCGCTGCGCGCGCGCGGCGCCACGCCCAATGGCCTGTCGTGGACCGCGACCGGCTTCGCCGCGTTGGCGGCGCTGATGTTCTTCCTGGCCTGGCGCGAGCCGCCGCGCGCCGCCGCCGGCCTGCTCGTGCTGGCCGCGCTCGGCCTGCAGGGACGGCTGCTGTGCAATCGCCTGGACGGGCTGATGGCGCGGCAGGCGCAGATGGTCGGCCGTGCCGGCGAGGTCTACAACGAGGCGCCGGACCGGCTCTCCGACGTGCTCGTGTGCCTGGGCGCCGGCTATGGCCTGCAGCAGGTGCTGCCGTGGGGCGCGGAGCTGGGCTGGGCCGCGGCGCTGGCCTGCGTGGGCACCGCCTATGTGCGCATGCTCGGCCTGGCCTGCGGCGTGCGCGAGCCGCTGCAGGGGCCGATGGCGCGCGTGCAACGCATGCACTGGCTGTCGCTGGCGGCATTGCTGGGCGCCGCCGCGCTGCTGCTGCGGCACGACGCGCTCGCCCATGCCGTGTTCGCCGCGGCGCTGGCGCTGCTGGTCGCGGCCGCCGCCCTTACCATCGCGATCCGCCTGCGCGCCATCGTGCGCGAACTGGAGTGGAGATGATCGAACGCCTGATCGCCCGCGGCTGCAGCGCCGCGATCCGTACCCTGACCGGCGCGCGCGCGTTGTGGCGCGGTTGCGTGCCCTCGAGCGAGCGCCGCGTGTACTACGGCAACCACGCCAGCCACGGCGACTTCGTGCTGATCTGGTCGTCGCTGCCGGCGCCGCTGCGGCGCGAGGTGCGGCCGGTGGCGGCGGCCGACTACTGGCAGCGCGACGCGCTGCGCCGCTACCTGATCCATGGCGTGTTCAACGGCGTGCTGATCGAGCGCGACCCCGCGCAGCGCACGCGCGATCCGATCGACTGCCTGTGCGAGGCGGTCGATGCCGGCGGCTCGTTGATCCTGTTCCCGGAAGGCACCCGCAACACCGAGGAAGGCGTGCTGCCGTTCAAGAGCGGCATCTACCACCTGGCGCGGCAACGGCCGGAGCTGGAATTCGTGCCGGTGTGGATCGACAACCTGAAACGGGTGATGCCCAAGGGCAAGTGGCTGCCGCTGCCGCTGCTGTGCACCACCACCTTCGGCGAACCGCTGCGGCTGGGCCCCGGCGAGGACAAGCAGGCGTTCCTGGAGCGCACGCGCACGGCGCTGCTGGCGCTGGCGCCGGAGCAGATGGAGGCCGCCCGATGAGCCCGATCGCCCTCAGCGACCATCTGCAGCAATCCTCGCTGCGCCAGCAGACGCTCTGGCTGTTTCTCGGCATCGCCGCGGTGCTGGTGCTGGCCACGCTGATTTCCGAAACCCTGCGCTGGCGCGCGCGCGAACGTCCCAGCGCGGTGCTGGACAACCTGGTGGCGCGGATCCGCGCGTGGTGGGTGATGGCCGCGGTGGTGGCGCTGGCGTTCGTGTTCGGGCGCATCGGCGTGATCGTGCTGTTCGCGCTGGTGTCGCTGTTCGCGCTGCGCGAGTTCATCACCCTGGCGCCGACCCGGCGCGGCGACTACTACGCCTTGCTGGCCGCGTTCTACATCGTGCTGCCGTGGCAGTACTGGTTGGTGTGGAGCGGCTGGTACGGGCTGTACACGCTGCTGATCCCGGTCTACGCGTTCCTGGTGCTGCCGATCCTGGCCACCATCGGCGGCGACACCACGCGCTACCTGGAGCGCACCGCCAAGGTGCAGTGGGGATTGATGATCTGCGTGTTCTGCATCTCGCACGTGCCGGCGCTGCTGAACCTGGAGATCCCCGGCTACGAGGGGCGCAACCTGCTGCTGTTCGCGTTCCTGGTGATCGTGGTGCAGTCCTCCGACGTGCTGCAGTACGTGTGGGGCAAGCTGCTCGGCAGGCACCTGATCGCGCCGAAGCTGTCGCCGTCCAAGACCGTGGAGGGTTTCGTCGGCGGCATCCTGACGGCCAGCGCGCTGGGTGCGGCGCTGTGGTGGATCACCCCGTTCTCGCCGCTGCAGGCGTTCGCGCTGGCGCTGGTGGCCAACCTGATGGGTTTCTTCGGCGGCCTGGTGATGTCGGCGATCAAGCGCGACCGCGGCATCAAGGACTGGGGCCACATGATCGAAGGCCACGGCGGCGTGCTCGACCGGCTGGACTCGGTGTGCTTCGCCGCGCCGGTGTTCTTCCACCTGATCCGCTATGGATGGGTGTGAGGGGCCGGGATTGGGGATTCGGGATCGGGGATTCGCACAAGCGCCCCGCCTCCTGTAGGAGCGGCTTCAGCCGCGACGCCTTACCGATGACGCGTCGGGGCTGGAGTCTTCCTGCAGAAAGCGTCAGCACTGAACTAAAAAAGCCGCCAAAAGGCGGCTTTTTTCATGGAGCTGATTGACAGAAATTTACGCGGAGCGTGAGCCTTGAATCCCGAATCCCGAATCCCGAATCCCGAATCCCGAATCCCGAATCCCGAATCCCGAATCCCGAATCCCGAATCCCCGCCTCACGCCAACCCGTATTCCTTCAGCTTCTTGCGCAACGTGGCGCGATGGATGCCCAGCATCGCCGCGGCGCGGCTCTGGTTGCCTTCGCAGTGGTTGAGCACTTCCACGAACAACGGGATCTCCATCTCGCGCAGCACGATCTCGTACACGTCGTCGGCGTCGCAGCCATCGAGGTCGCGCAGGTAGCGGCGCACGGACTGCGCCACGTGTTCGCGCAGCGGCGGCTTCGGCGCGCCGCGACTGGAGTCAGGACGAGTGGTGGCAGCGTTCAAGTTCGACGGATCCCCGGATGACAGCGGCGCCGGAAGGCTGGAGGGCCGGCGCGGGGGGACGAGTCTAGCGCGTGGCCTGCCCGGCTGCCATGGCGGATCGTGGTGTCACAGCGTTTCAGTGGAAGTCGAAACTGAATGCCGCGGTGCCCGCCGCCGGTTCGCGCACCTGGAACGCCACCTGTGCGCTCTGTCCCGGTGCCAGCGTCGCCGCGTCGGGGCGGTCGCGGCCCAGGTATTCCTCCGGGCGCAGCACGCGGCTGCCGATGGTGCGCCCATCGGCGTCGGCCAGCGACAGTTGCAGCAGCGGCCAGGCCTGCGCCCAGCGCGCGTCGTTGCGGAAGGTGGCCTGGATCTGCAGCGTGCCGGCGCGGCCGGGCAGCGGCCGCACTTCGCGGCTGAGCATGGTGAACGCGCTCGGCTCGCGCCACGGCGGCAGGCTGCAGCGCAGCGCCTGGCATACCCCGGCCACCCACGGCCGCCAGCGCGCATCGGCGCCCAGCCGCTGGCGGTCGGCGACCAGGATCTGCAGGCCCAGCAACAGGCACAGGCCGACCAGCGCGATCCACTGCCAAGGCGCGGCGCGCAGCACCGGCCGGCGTGCCCGGCCTTGGCGCATGAAACTGGGCGCGGCGCTGGCGCCCGGATGGGCGCTGACCACGCTCGGCGCCGGCGCCGGTTCGGCATCGGGCTCCCGAGCGCCCGGTTGCCGTGCGGACGTCGATGCGCCAGCGCGCGGCGCGATCGGTGCGCCGGCCTCGGCCTCGGCATCGTCCAGGGCCGGCGGCGAAACCGTGATGGCCGCCGCTGCGTCCGTGTCCGCCTGCGACGCGGGTGTGGCGACGGATGCAGCGGCGGTGGCCGGTGCCGATGCGGACGCGGCGTCGGCCCCAGCGCCTGCGGCCGTGCCGACGTCAGTGCCAGCATCTAAGCCGGTGCCGGTGCCGGTGCCAGCGTCTGTGCCGACGCCAGAGCCGGGCGCATTCGCGCCGGCGTCCACCGGTGCGGCGTCGTCGGTCCGCTCCGGCGCAGGACGCGTGGGCTGGCGCAGCAGGGTCGCGAGGCTGGGACGCGGCGGGACGGGATCGGGCATGCGCGGAGGCGAGGGCGGCAACGAAGGCGCTATTCAAACATGCGTGGGCGCGGGCTGCAGCGTGGCGCCGGCCTCATGGCCTTCTGTAGGAGCGGCTTCAGCCGCGACAGAGACTTACCGGAGGTGTCTGTCGCGGCTGAAGCCGCTCCTACAGGAAGCGCGTTGCCGCGGGCGCCGCTCAGCGCCGCTTGCGGCCGGCGCCGATCAGGTCCAGCAGGCCGGCGCGCTGGCGCGGGCTCAGGGTCTCGAACCAGTCCAGCAGGCGCGCCTGCTGGTCGGACAACTGCCGGTACTGGGCCGCTTCCTCGGCCACGGCCACCGGTTCGCCGAACACGCGCTCGCCGCGGCCGGTGCCCAGGTACTCGAGGGTCAGCCCGCTGCGGCAGGCCAGTGCGATCAGGTGCTCCACCGCCGGCGCGGTGCCATTGGCCATTTCCCATTGCGCCACGGCGCTGCGGGTGACTCCCAGGTCCAGCGCCAGGGCTTCCTGGGTCAGCCCGGTCAGCTTGCGCGCCTCGCGCACCCGTTCGTACAGCTTGCTGCTCACGCTCACCTCCGCAGGGGAGGCGAGGTATAGCCGCGCCGACCCGAGCGGATGGTTCGCAGGGCTTTCAATGGGTGGTTTGTTGTTGATACTGTCGGTGGCGACGGACGCATACGTTGCCGGCAAGGCCGCCGCGCATGCGCCCGCCAGACCGATCGCCGCCAAGGACCAGGACGCGCCGATGCCCATGCAGGATGCCAGCCGGCGGGATGCCCGCCACCCCCGTTTCGCCTGCGCGCAACCCCGCGCGCGGCACCGCCCGCCGCCCGGCCTGGGTGTGCACTGCTACCGGATCTGGGCCGATGCCGGCGAATGCCGCCATGCGGTCAAGCAGGGCTGGTCGTGGCAGGTGTTCGCGCTGCCGTATCCGCCAGCGCCGCCGGCGTCGCTGCCGCCCGCGCTGTGGCTGCTGCCGCATGCCGCGGCCTGGGTGGGGTTGCTGCAGGCGCTGGGCACCGTGGCCTTGGCCGGGCTGCTGCTGGAACTTGCCTGGCGGCTGCCGCGGGCCTGGCGCGGCCATCGCTGGCACGAGCGCCGCCTTCGCGCGCAGGGCTGGCGGCCGTGCACGCGGGTGCTGGCGATCCATGCGCAGGCCGCCCTGCTCAGCGCGGCGATCCGCAGCGTCGCGGCGCGGCGGTTCTGACGTTCCGGCGCGTCCCGCCAGCGGCGAAACGGTGTGCGGGC
Source organism: Xanthomonas sp. DAR 35659 (assembly GCF_041242975.1). Taxonomy (NCBI): domain Bacteria; kingdom Pseudomonadati; phylum Pseudomonadota; class Gammaproteobacteria; order Lysobacterales; family Lysobacteraceae; genus Xanthomonas; species Xanthomonas medicagonis. Next base: position 4,853,047 of record NZ_CP162488.1, on the reverse strand, counting down.
CTCAGCCCCGGCGGACGCCGTCGATGCGCATCCAGTCGCCGTCCTGTTCGCTGCGCAACTGGTCGAACCACGGCGCATAGCGCTGCAGCAGCTCCTGTTCCTGGCCGTGCAGGATGCCGGACAGGGCGATGCGCCCGCCCGGCGCGACCCGCGCCGCCAGCGTCGGCGCCAGCGCGTCCAGCGCCGAGGCCAGGATGTTGGCGACCACCACCGGATAGGTCGCGACCGGCTCCTCGTCCGGCAGGTGCACCGCCAGCCGATCGCCGACCGCGTTGCGTTCGGCGTTGTCGCGCGTGGCCAGCAGCGCCTGCGGGTCGTTGTCCACGCCCACCGCCGCCGCCGCGCCCAGCTTCAGCGCGGCCAGCGCCAGGATCCCGGAGCCGCAGCCGAAATCCAGCACCCGCGCCTGCGCCAGCGCGCCGTCGGCGGCCAGGGCGTCGAGCCAGCGCAGGCACAGCGCGGTGGTCGGGTGGGTGCCGGAGCCGAACGCCAGACCCGGGTCCAGCCGCACCACCGCCGCCTCGGCGCCGCGCGCCTCCTCCGGCAGGTCGTGGTTCCACGGCACGATGAAGGTGCGGGCGCCGAAGCGCATCGGCTGGAACTGGTCCAGCCAGGCGCGTTCCCAATCCTGGTCGTCGACCTTGCGGAAGGTCGCCTGGGTCCAGTCCAGGCCCGGATCGAAGGCCTCCAGCGCGGCCAGCAGCAGCAACGCGTCCTGCTCGGCCGGGAACAGCGCGGTCAGCACCAGCGTGCCCCACAGCGGGGTCTCGCCGACCCCCGGTTCCAGGATCGCGCGCTCGTTGCTGGTGTCGGCCTCGGCGTCGAGCAGGGTGACCGCCAGCGCGCCGACGTCCTCCAGCGCGGTCTCGTAGCGGGGCTGGGTGGCATCGGTGCAGCGCACGGTGAGTTCGAGGAACGGCATCGGTCGGGTACGGAGGAAAATGACCCCGTATCTTAGACGACCGCCGCAGGCCCGCACCGCGCCGGTCGCCTGCGTACCGTGACCGCGGCCGGCATTGTCTGCCGTGGCCCGCCATCGGCTGCGTTAGACTGCGACATCGCGGCGGCCGCCGGTTTCAGCGGAGCGGCCGCCAGCGCCGCCCGCCGTCCCGACGTCCTCGCGCATGTCCTTCGCCGTGTCCCGCACAACCTGGCTGTTGCTGGCGCCCGCCGCGCTGCTGCTGGGCGTGGTCGCGTATCGCGCCGCCGTGCCGCGGACGGCCGCGCCCGCGGCGCCGGCCAGCGCCGTGGCGGCGGTCGCGCCCGACCTGACGCGGGCGCCGCCGGAGCAGCGGCCATCGAGCGCGGTGCCGGGCCTGGCGCACGCCGCGCCATCCGACCGCCGCGCCGCGCTGGAGCGCAGCCCCGACCTGTACCGCTCCGCGCAGCAGCTGTCCGCCGCCGTGGCCCAGGGCGATGCCGATGCGTCCTGGCTGCTGAGCCGCATCTACGACTACTGCGCCGGCTACGCGATGGATCCGGCCGGCTTCGCCGCCGACACCCGCGCGATCGGCGCGGCGCAGTTGCCGCTGTCCGCGCGCATGGTCGCGGCGCGGGCGCGGGTCGGCCAGCGCTGCGCCGGCTTCGTGCCCGGCGACGGCCTGACCCGCCAGGCCATCGTCGCCCAGCGCGTGCAGGCCGCGCGCGGCGGCAACCTGGCCGCCGAGGCCGCGCTGCTGGCGCTGGGGCAGCCGCTGCAAGCGTCGGCCGACTACAAGCGCGACCTGGTGGAACGGGTCCGCGCCTCCGGCGATCCGGACGCGTACATGGCCCTGGCGCCGGCGATGGGCCTGGCCGCGCGCGGCGACGACAGCCTGGACGAGCGCATCGCCGGGACCCAGTTCACCGAACTGGCCTGGCAACTGGCGGCATGCCGGCTGGGGCTGGATTGCGGCCCGGACAGCGAACTGATGACGCGCTACTGCGCCAACGGCGGGATCTGCTCGCAGGACCCCACCCAGGATTTCCCGAGTTTTGTTTACGATGCCGCGGTTCCGCGGCAAGGCACGGACACGATGAACGAGATGGTCAATCGGTTGATGCAGACAGGAGCAGGCTCATGACGTACCGGCGATGGCTGCACGGCGCCAAGTTCTGGTTCTGGGTCCTGGCCCTGGTCGCCTATTCGGCGGCGGCGGCGGGCCTGTTGCTGATCGACACCAGCGAGCAACGCTACCGCGGGCTGTCCAAGGTCGAACTGACCACGACGCACGCGGCGCCCGACGTGCGCCGCGCCGGCGCCGCGCAGGTCGCGGCGATCTACCGCGCCCGCAGCGGCATGCCGTTCTCCACCTTGCCGCCCGGCAGCACCTTCCAGATCGTCTGGCCGGACGGCTCCACCGAGACGGTGGTGATCGTCAGCCCCACTTCCAGCCTGGGCGCCGAGCCGATGCCGGGGACGCAGGGGAAGTAGCCGGGAGTGGGGAGTCGGGAATGGGGAATTGCCAAGGCGGGTTCCCGGGTTCTGTGAGGTCTGTGCGGTTGGGCGATCAACGCTGTTCGGCGGGCGCATAGCGCTGCTGGCCCTGCGCGGATAGCGCCAGGGCGTCGGCGCCGGCGGGGTAGTGCAGGCGGTCGCTAGCGTCGTGGGCGGCGTCCCAGATCGCCTGGGCGACGTCGCCGGGCGTGGTCACCGCCGCTGGCTGGCCCAGGTGCGCGAATACTTCGTTTGCGAAGGGCGCGTAGGCGTCCGGGATCAGCCCCTGCATGCGCTGCTGGCCGTTGGCGGTGAACCGGGTGGACGGGCCGTAGCCGGGCTCCACCAGCTTGACCCGCAGGTCGAAGGCCTGGAGTTCGTGCGCCAGCGACGCGGTGAAGCCTGCGATCGCGGTCTTGCTGGCCGTATACGCCGCCACCAGCGGGAACGGCGCCAGCGTGGCGCTGGAGGTCACGTTGACGATGGTTCCGGCGCGTTGCGCGCGGAACTGCGGAATCACCGCCTGGCACAGCGCCATCGGGCCGAAGGTATTGGTCTCGAACACCTCGCGCACGGTCGCCATCGGCGTGGCCTCGAACGCGCCGAACAGGCCGACGCCGGCGTTGTTGACCAGCACGTCGATCGGGCCGGCGGCGGCCAGTGCCCGCGCGATGCTGTCGGCATCGGTGACGTCCAGCGCCAGCAGGCGCAGCCGCGGCGACGCCGGCAGCAGGTCCTGCCGCGGCTGGCGCATGCCGGCGACGACGTGCCAGCCTTGCGCCAGGAAATGGCGCGCGGTCTCCAGGCCGTAGCCGGAGGAGCAGCCGGTGATCAGGGCGGTCTTCATTGTGTTCTCCAGGAGCGAGTGGGTCGGGAGGACACGATAGGCGGGATTATCCGGATGATCGATAATGCGGAATCCGTTTTGTTTTAGTGAACGTCCGAAATGCACGATCCGCTCTCCGATGTGGTGCGTCTGCTGCACCCCCAGGCGGTGTTCGCCAACCTGATCAGCGGCAAGGGCCACTGGGCGGTGCGCTACGCCGCGTACGGGCAGCCGGGGTTCTGCATCGTGCTGGAAGGCGGCGCGGTGCTGGCGGTGGACGGGCATCCGCCGATCGCGATCGGCGCCGGCGATTTCGTGTTGCTGCCGACCACGCCGGCGTTCACCCTCTCCGGCGTCTTGCCGGCGCCGCCGGTGTTCATCGATCCGACGCTGGTCCCGGGCGGGCAGGGCGAGCTCCGCCACGGCGAGCAGGGCGGCGCGCCGGACATGCTGGCCCTGGGCGGCGCCTTCGTGTTCGACAGCGCCAATGCCGGGTTGCTGGCCTCGCTGTTGCCGACGGTAGTGCATGTGCGGGGGGCGGGCCGCCTGATGCACCTGGTGCGGATGGTGGGCGAGGAGTACCGCGACCGCAAACCGGGCAGCGACTACATGCTGTCGCGGCTGGTGGAGCTGCTGCTGGTCGAGGCCATGCGCTGGAGCAGCGCGGGCAATGCGCCGCCGGGCCTGTTGCGCGGGCTGGGCGACGAGCGACTGGCGATGGCGCTCAAGCAGATCCACGCACGCATCGACCACGCCTGGACGGTGGGCGAACTGGCAAAGGTGGCGGCGCTGTCGCGCTCGACCTTCTTCGAGCGTTTCACCCGCACCGTCGGCGTGGCGCCGATGGCGTACGTGCAGGCCTGGCGCATGCAGGTGGCCAAGGACCTGCTGCGGCGCGACGGAACGACCGTGGCCGAGGTGGCGGAACGCGTCGGTTACGGCTCCACCAGCAGCTTCAGCGTCGCCTTCAGCCGTCACGCGGGCGAACCGCCCAGCCACTACGCCAGGCGCTGATGCAGGCGCGGCGATCCCAGCGTGGCGGCGCGATCTACCGGCCACGCGAGCAGCCTCCGTGCCATCTCCGCCACCCGCAACGCCTCGGCGACAGGGCAAGAGCGCCCCGCCGCGCCTGCCGTCATCCCCAGGAACGGATCAGGACCCGGAAACCGCCTTTGCGATTCCCGAATCCCCATTCCCCATTCCCCGCCTTCAAACCAACGCGATCGACTTGTTCTTGCGCTCGGCCAGGCGCTTTTCCAGGTAGTGGATGTTCTGCCCACCGGCCTGGAAGCCCTTGTCGCGCATGATCCGCTGCTGCAGCGGGATGTTGGTCTTGATGCCGTCCACCACCATCTCGCTCAGCGCCACGCGCATGCGTGCGATCGCGGTCTCGCGGTCGGGGCCGTGCACGATCAGCTTGCCGATCATCGAGTCGTAGTTCGGCGGCACCTTGTAGCCGCTGTAGATGTGCGTGTCCACGCGCACGCCGGGGCCGCCGGGCGGGTGGAAGCCGGTGATCAGGCCCGGGTTGGGCATGAAGGTTTCCGGGTCCTCGGCGTTGATGCGGCACTCGATCGCATGGCCGCGCAGGACGATGTCCTTCTGCTTGATGCTCAGCTTGTGCCCGGCGGCGATGCGCAACTGCTCGCAGACCAGGTCGATGCCGGTGATGCGCTCGGTGACCGGGTGCTCCACCTGGATGCGCGTGTTCATTTCGATGAAGTAGAAGCGGCCGTCCTCGAACAGGAATTCGAAGGTGCCGGCGCCGCGGTAGCCGATGCGGATGCAGGCGTCCACGCAGACCTTGCCGATCTCGTTGCGCAGTTGCTCGGTGATGCCCGGCGCCGGCGCTTCCTCCACCACTTTCTGGTGGCGGCGCTGCATCGAGCAGTCGCGCTCGCCCAGGTGGATGGCGTTGCCCTGGCCGTCGGCCAGCACCTGGATCTCCACGTGGCGCGGGTTCTCCAGGAACTTCTCCATGTACACCTGGTCGTTGCTGAAGGCGGCCTTGGCCTCGGACTTGGTGGTCTCGATCGCCGCCTTCAGCGCCGCCTCCGAATGCACCACGCGCATGCCGCGGCCGCCGCCGCCGCCGGCGGCCTTGATGATCACCGGGTAGCCGATCTCGCGGGCGATCTTGGTGTTGGCGACGATGTCCTCGCCCAGCGGGCCGCCCGAGCCGGGCACGCACGGCACGCCGGCGGCCTTCATCGCGCGGATCGCCTCGACCTTGTCGCCCATCAGGCGGATGGTGTCGGCCTTGGGCCCGATGAAGATGAAGCCGGACTGCTCCACGCGTTCGGCGAAGTCGGCGTTCTCCGACAGGAAACCGTAGCCGGGGTGGATGGCCTGGGCATCGGTGACCTCGGCCGCGGCGATCAGCGCCGGGATGTTGAGGTAGCTCTCCGAGGAGGGCGCCGGGCCGATGCACACCGACTCGTCGGCCATGGCCACGTGCTTGAGGTTGCGGTCCACGGTGGAATGCACCGCGACCGTGCGGATGCCGAGCGTATGGCACGCGCGCAGGATGCGCAGCGCGATTTCGCCGCGATTGGCGATGACGACTTTATCGAGCATGGGAAGGCCGGGAATTGGGAATGGAGAATCGGGAATGGAGGACGGCGTGCATCGTCAATCTCCGCGCTTGCTCAGAACATTCATCAATGCGGTCAGTTTGGCGAAGATCGTATCGATCAATCCGTCGAGTGCCGCGATGTCGGAGGTGTAGTCGAGCCGGCGCGCGATCTGCAGGTGCGTGCTGGCCTCGGATAGCGAGCCGCGCGCGATCGACAGGAAACGCAGGTACTCGGGCGTGGAGCGGCGCGCGGCGCCTTCGGCGATGTTGGCGGGGATGCTGACCGCCGCGCGGCGCAGTTGCGCCGTCAGCCCGAAGCGTTCCGTTGCCGGGAACGCGTCGGAGAGGCGGTAGATCATTTCCACCAGATCCATGGAGTCTCGCCAGACGTCGAGCCGCTCGTGCGGCCGCTTCGACGATTCCCCATTCTCCATTCCCGAGTCCCGGCGCCTCAGCCAATCACGAACAACGGCTGGTCGAACTCCACCGGCTGGCCGCTTTCGCTGAGGATGGCGACGATGGTGCCGGAGACGTCGGCCTCGATCGGGTTGAACATCTTCATCGCCTCGATGATCGCCAGGGTCTCGCCGGCCTTGACCGCCTGGCCGACGCTGACGAAGGCGGGCTTGTCCGGCGCCGGCGAGGTGTAGAAGGTGCCGACCATCGGCGCGCGCAGCACGTGGCCCTCGGGCAGGGCGTTGCCGGGCTTGGCGCTGCCGCCGGTGGAGGCCTCGGTGGGCGAGCTCATCGGCATCGGCGCGGCGGCCGGCGCGGCGGGGGCCGGGGCGGCGTACTGCTGCGGGGCACTGCTGATCATGCCCTTGGGGGTGCGCGCCAGGCGCACGCTTTCCTCGCCTTCCTTGATCTCGATTTCGGCGAGATTGGATTCTTCCAGCAGGTCGATCAGCTTCTTGATTTTACGGAGATCCATAACGGCCTCTTGAGGTGAATCGGGAAATGACCGGGCGCGTGGCCCGGCGAACTCGGACAAGCTGGCGCGGTACCGGTGCACGCGCGCTGAAGCCCAGGCGGCCGCTCACGCGCCCGCTCCCAGCCGCGCCAGCGCCGCGTCCATCGCATAGCGGTAGCTGTCGGCGCCGAAGCCGCAGATCACGCCGACCGCGTGGTCGCTGAAGTAACTGTGGTGGCGGAACGGCTCGCGGCCGTGCGGGTTGGACAGGTGGATCTCGATGAACGGGATCGCCACCGCCGCCAGCGCGTCGCGCAGCGCCACCGAGGTGTGGGTGAACGCGGCCGGGTTGATCAGGATGAAGGCGGTGCCGTCGCCGCGCGCGGCCTGCACTCGGTCCACCAGCACGTGCTCGGCGTTGGACTGCAGGCTGTCCAACTGGTGCCCGGCCGCGCTGGCCTGCGCCAGCAGGGCCGCATCGATCTGCGCCAGCGTGGTGTGCCCATAGACCCCCGGCTCGCGGGTGCCGAGCAGGTTGAGGTTGGGGCCATGCAGCAGCAGCAGTCGCGCCATGGAAGACAAAGCAGCGGAAAGGGCGGCAGTCTGCGCGAAGCCGGGATTACTGTCCAGTTCGGCGAAGTTGCGCGCGTTTTAAACGGATGTTTGGTTCCGTGGCCTGTGTGTCGCTGGCAGGCCGGGCGCGAAGCGGGGGGGCGATCGCCGATCTGCATCCTAGCCCGTCCAGGCCGAGGTCGGGCGCGGCGCTGTCTTCCGCGATATGGCCGCGATGCGCGGTGTGCCACGAGGCGTGGCGCCGTCCGCTTTTCGAAGCGGCTCGCACCCGCGTCTGTGAGGTCGGCGCGCTCCTTGATGCATGTTGCGGGCGATGCGGGAAATGCGCCATGCCGTGCTGGAGAGTGCAGGCACGGCGTGCCGCCATGGCCGGAGCCCAGCGGGCGCGGCTTATGGACCAAACGCATGTGGTGATGCCCGATCGGAATGCGCCACTTGGCGTGCATTAACCGGCGATTTACACCTGCGGCCGGCATCCCGGGCACAAAGGACGCCCCGACCGGCCCCGAGGGCGAGCCATGCGAATTGCGATCATCGGCGCAGGATTCTGCGGCAACGTGCTGGCCGCGGCGGTGGCCAGGCAGGGAACGGCCAGCCGGCTGACCTTGATCGGCGTGGCGGAGACCTTCGGCCGCGGCATCGCCTACGGCGCGGCGCGGCCCGAGCATCTGTTGAACGTGCGCGCCAAGGACCTGGGCGTGGACCCGCAGGATCCGGGTGGGTTCGCCGACGCCTTGCAGCTCGACGCCGCGCAGCGCCTGGAATTCCTGCCGCGGCTGCGCTACGGCCGTTACCTGGAGCAGCACCTGGACGCGGCGCTGGCCGCCTCGAAGGTGGACGTGGCGCGGGTGAGCGAGGAGGCGGTGGCGGTGGAGCGCGGGCCGGACGGTTTCCGCATCTTCCTGGCCAATGGCGAGGACGTGGTCAGCGACGTGGTGGTGCTGGCGATCGGCGCGCTGCCGCCGGCGGCCTTGCCCGGCATCGGCCCGCGCCTGGCGGTGCACCGGCGCTACATCGGTTGGCCGTGGCAGGACGGGGTGCTGGACGAGGTGCCGCCGCAGGCGCGGCTGTTGCTGGTCGGCACCGGCCTGACCATGGCCGATGTCGCGCTGACCCTGCGCCGTCGCGGCCATCGCGGCCCGATCACCGCCTTGTCGCGGCGCGGCCTGGCGCCGCAGGCGCATCTGGTCCAGCCGGGCGCGCCGGTGACGCTGCCGCCGAGCGTGGCGCAGGCGCTGCGCAACCACGACCTCGGCGGCCTGGTGCGCAGCCTGCGCCAGTTGACCACGGTGGTGGAGGACTGGCGCTGCGTGGTCGATGCGCTGCGCCCGCATCTGCAGCCGTTCTGGAAAGGCCTGGCACCGGCGGCGCGCGCGCGTTTCCTGCGCCACCTGCGCCCGTACTGGGAAGCGGCGCGGCATCGGCTGGCGCCGGCCGCGGCCACCGCGCTGGCGCAGATGCAGCAGCAGGAGCAGTTGCGCATCCGCGCCGGGCGCCTGCTGCGTGCGCGGCTGAGCGAGGCCGCGGTGGAAGCGGTGATCCGCGACCGCGGCAGCAGCAGCGCGCGGACCGAAGCGTTCGACGTGCTAATCCGCGCCACCGGGCTGGACACCGACGTCGCCCGCACCAGCCATCCGCTGATCGCCACGATGCGCGACGCGGGCCTGCTGCAGGCCGATCCGCTGGGCCTGGGCCTGGTGGTGGACGAGCGCCTGCAGGTCCGCGACGGCGGCGGCCATCCGGTCGCCGGGCTGTACTGCCTGGGGCCGCTGCTGCGCGGCGGGCTGTGGGAAATCACCGCGGTGCCGGAACTGCGCGCCGGCGCGCAACGCCTGGCCGCGGAACTGGCGGCGCTGGGGCAGGCACGAGGCGGTGGTGTGGAGGGTGGGGCGCAGCGGCAGGCGGTGTAGGGGCATTCGATCCGCCGCCGGCCCCATGCGCGGCTGCGCCTGGCGCGAACGGGCCGCGGCGTCTGCCTGAGGGTGCGGCCGCTCCGGCGTCGTTCGGCAGGGGGGAAGTTTCGTGTCCCCGAACTCTGCGAGTCGCTTTCGCGCCGGACCCTCACCCCAACCCCTCTCCCGGTGGGAGAGGGGCTAGCCGCTGTTCCTTCTCCCATCGGGAGAAGGTGGCCGGCAGGGCCGGATGAGGGTACGGGCGCAGCCTCGTGCTGCCGCCTACGGCAACTGCACCCAGCGCTCCGCTTCGCCGGGCGCGAAGGGGCCCAGCTTCTGCCTGACGATGCGGCCGTCGGCGTCGATCAGCACGCTGTACGGCAGCAGGCCCTGGGTGTCGCCCAGGCGCACGCTGGCGTCGGCCGGGCCGGGCGTCTCCAGCGCGATCGGATAGGTGATCGGCACCCGTTGCAGGAACGCACGCACGTCCTCGGGGCGGTCCAGGGCGATGCCGAGCACCTGCAGGCCGTCGGCCGGCTGCGCCTGCGCCAGGCGATCGAGTTCCGGCATTTCGCGCACGCACGGTTCGCACCAACTGGCCCAGACGTTGACCAGCAGCGGGCGGCCGCGGAAGCGGTCGAGGGTCAGGCGGCCGCCGTCGAGCGTCGGCAACTGCAGCGCCGGCGCCAGGTCGCCGGGACGCGCGGCGACGGCGGGCGCCGCCGCCGCGGTCGCCGGCTTGGCCGCGCCCGTTTCCGCCGCCGGCGCCGGCTCGCGCCACCACAACTGCGCGGCGGCCACGCCCAGCACCGCCGCCACCGCGGCCACCGCGAGCAGGCGCGGCGGCGTGGCCATCATCGCGCCGCGCGCAGCAGCGCGTCCTCGACCACCGCCTGGCTCAGCACCGGCGGCAGCACGGTCGGCGGCGCGCCAGGGCCGTAGACCACGTACAAGGGCACGCCGACCGCCTTGTGCTCGGCGAGGAAGGCGCTGATGCGCGGGTCCTCGTTGGTCCAGTCGCCCTTCATGTACACCGCATCGACGCGCTTGAGCGTGTCGCGGAACGCGTCGCCGCTGAACACGTTGCGTTCGTTGGCCTTGCAGGTCACGCACCAGTCGGCGGTCATGTTGACGAACACCACGCGGTTGTCGGTACGCAGCCGGTCCAGCATCTCCGGCGAATAGGCCACGGTGTTGCGTTCCACCGTCGCGCCGGGCGGCGGCAGCCGGGTCACGCCCCAGGCCGGCACCAGCGCCGCCACAAGCAGCACGGTGGCCAGGCGCATGCCGGTCTTGTGCTCGCGCCAGCGCGCGCGCTCGAACCACCACAGGCCCAGCGCCAGCAGGGTGGCGCCGACCAGCAGCAGCGCCACCGCGTCCACGCCGCGCTGCTTGCCCAGCACCCACAGCAGCCAGATCGCGGTCAGGTACATCGGGAACGCCAGCACCTGCTTCAGCGTTTCCATCCACGCGCCCGGCTTGGGCAGGCGCTTGGCCAGCGACGGCACGAAGCCGATCAGCAGGAACGGCAGCGCCAGGCCCAGGCCCAGGGTCAGGAACACCAGCATCGCCGTCGCCGGCGGCGCGGTCAGCGCGTAGCCCAGCGCCGTGCCCATGCCCGGGCCGATGCAGGCGCTGGACACCACGCAGGCCAGCACGCCGGTGGAGAAGTCGCCGACCGGCCCGCTGCGCGCCACCAGCGACTGGCCCAGGCCGCCGAGGTTGGCGCTGAGGGTGAACACGCCCGACAGGCTCAGTCCGACCACGAACATCAGGTAGACCAGCGTCGCGACGAAACCCGGGCGCTGCAACTGGAAGCCCCACAGCAGGCCCGCGGCGACGACGATGCCGCCGACCACGGCGAAGGAGGTCAGCACGCCCAGCGTGTACCACAGCGCATGGCTGCGCGCGCGGCTGCGGCTCTCGCCGCTCTGCGCCACGCCCAGCACTTTCAACGACAGGATCGGCAGCACGCACGGCAGCAGGTTCAGCACCAGGCCGCCGCACAGCGCCAGCAGCAGGATCCACAGCAGGTTCTGCGGTTCCGCCTGCGGCGGCGCGGCGCTGCGCGCGGCGTTGTGCGCCGACGCATCCGGCGCCGTCGTCGCGTCGGGCGCGGTCACCGGGGCCGCATCGGCGTCGGCGTCGCTGGCGTCGGCCTGATCGCTGGCGAGCGGCGGCACCAGCAGCGGCGCCACCTGGGCCTGGTCGGCGGGGCTGACCTTGCCGGCCGGCAGCGACAGCTTCACCCGGCGGGTCATCGGCGGATAGCAGATGCCGTCGGTCTGGCAGCCCTGGAAGGTGGCCACCAAGGTCGCCTCGGCCGCGTCGGCGCGCTGGCGTTGCAGCGGCACGGTGACCTCGGCCTGGTCGAAGTACACCACCACGTTGCCGAAGTGCTCGTCCTTGTGCGAGCGGCCCTGCGGCCAATGCGGCATCCCGGTGCGGATGCCCGGGGCGCCTTCCAGCGCCAGCGCGGTGCGGTCGCGATACAGGTAATAGCCCGGCGCCGGGGTGAAGCGCAGCAGCAGGGTGTTGCCGTCGCCGACGATGGCCTCGAAGCCGAACGCCTGGTCCGAGGGCAGCGGCAGGCCCTGCATCGCGCCGGCACCGGCGCCGGCGCCGAACAGCGGCGTGGCGGGGCCGCCGGCCGTGCCCGGGCCGCTGCCCGGCAACGGCGAGGGGGCCGCCGCGGTGGTGGTCTGGTCCGCCGGCAAGGCCACGCTGAGCAGGCGCTTCTGCGGCGGGTAGCACACCCCGGCGTCGGCGCAGCCCTGGTAGCGGACTTCCACCTGCAGGGTGTCCACGCCGCTGGCGGCGGCGCCGGTCTGCACCGCGCTCAGCTGGCCGCGGTAGGTCTCCACTTCGCCGAAATACGGGTCCACCTTCTTGTGCCCGGCCGGCAACTGCAGGGTCGGGTTGGCCTTGAAGCCGCTCTCCACGCGGACCGCGATCCGGTGTCGGTACAGGTAGTAGCCGTCGGCGATCTTCCAGTGCAGTTCGATGCGACCGCGCTCCGGCGCGCGCGCGCTCAGGGCGAAGGCCTGGTCGACCGGCAGCAGGTCCTTCTCGTCCACCGCCAGGGCGGGGAAGGCGGCCGCGGCCAGCAGGCACAGGGCGGCGATACGGTGCAGCAAGGTCATCGGCTTACGGTTCCTCACGGGTTTCGGCGTGCACCCACTGCAGATAGGCGGGCAGGCCGCCGGCGATCTCGACCTCGACCAGTTCCGGCACCGCGTAGGGGTGCAGTTCGCCCAGCCGCCGTTGCAGCGCGGGGACGCGGTCGGCGGCGGTCTTGATCAGCAGCAGCACTTCGTCGGCCTGCTCCACGGTGTCCTGCCAGCGGTAGGTGGACTGCACGCCGGGCAGACGGCTCACGCACGCGGCCAGGCGTTCCTCGACCAAGGCCTGGGCGACCCGCGCGGCGCTGGCCGGGTCGGGACAGGTGCTGAACAGCAGGCGGAGTGGGGGCGACGACATGCGGCCGACAGTATAGGGAGTGGGGAATCGGGAATGGGGAATCGGGAATGGCAAGAGCGACAGCGTTGGTGCTGCGTCCGCTGCAACGAGGTTGCGTCTGGCGGTGGCTCTTTCGAACCCCGAATTCCCCTCTCCCATTGCGGGTCGCGGCGGTTGCGAGGCCGGGGCAGGGGCGGTCGGCCACCGGGCTGCTTCCGCAGGTGCAGTGCGCGGCCATCCACCACCGGCTGGCGTGGCGATCCGTCCAGTTGCGATCGAGGCGGGAGCGTAGCCTGAGGCGAACGCCTGGCCGCGATTGGCCGTTCGGCGCTGCACACGTCCAACCAAGGTCAGCGCGCGGCGATGGCTGTGGAGCGCCGTGCGGGGGCGGTTCCGGGTGGCACCGCCGGCGCGTCATCCGGCGCACCTGGGGCCACGCAAGTCCCGGCGCGCCATTGCGGCGCGCCGGGAGGCACGGGTCAGTTGAGCAACTGGCAACTGGCCGGCTTGGCGGAGGTGAACAGCGACGGCGTCGCCCACTCCGGATGGTCGATGAACGGGTTGCGGTTGCCCTGGAAGCTGAAGACCACCTCGTTGCGGGCACGCTCGGCGTCGTCCGGCGGATCCTGCTGGCTCCATGCGATCAGGGTCGACAGCAGGCCCATGTACGCCGGCGAGGACGAGGTCTTGACGATCTTGCTGCGGTCGTCGGTCAGTTCCAGGTCCGGCTCGGACTGGCCGGTGGCCGCGTCGGTGCCGCCTTCGTAGCGGATCGCCATGTACATGACCGCGCGCGCCATGTCGCCCTTGCGGTGGTTCCACACCTCGAAGCTGCCGCCGTTGCCGTCCGGGGTGCGCACCCAGTTGGAGTTGCCCGGATAGGCGCCGCTGCCGCCGCCGAAGCCGGCGTTGGCCTCGGTGGCGCGCTCGCCGCAGTTGCTGTCGCAGTTGGCGTAGGGCTTGTTGCCGCGGTCGGCGTTCCAGGCCGAGTCGGTCAGGTACAGCATGTGCGTGTCGGTGTACGGCGCGTAGGGCAGGCCCTTGTCGCCGGTGGCGCTGCCGAAGCCCAGCGAGTTCGGCCAGCTGTGCTCGCGGTTGTACTTCAGGCCGCTGCCGCTGCCGGCGCGGTCGGCGACCTTGGCGTAGCTGCGGTTGCGGTAGGCGTCGAGGATGCGCCCGCTGTTGTTCGGGTCCTCGTCGGCGATCTCCAGGATGGTCCAGGTATTGGTGCCGGAGCTGCTGCTGTACGGGTAGACGGTGTGGCCCTTGATCGTCTCGTGCAGCGAGCAGCGCAACTGGCTGGGGCTGGAGGTGTTGACCCGCGAGTAGTAGCCGCTGCCGCCGCCGCCAGTGCCGCTGGCGACGCTGAAGGCGATGCTGCTGTCCTGCGCCGGATGCGCACCGCCGGCGTCGCTGACGCGCGCGGCGAGGATGCTCAGGTTGCAGCTTTCGCCGGCGGCCAGGGCGCTGTTGGTGGAGATCGCGAACTGGCTGCCGCTGCTGGGGTAGCTCAGCGGCACCGTGCCGGACTGGCTGCAGCTCAGTGCGAACGCGCCGCTGGACAGGGTCACCGCCTCACTGAAGCTGACCGCCAGGTCGCCGGCGGCGGGGAAATTGCTGGCGCCCTGTGCCGGGGTGGTCGCGGTCACCGATGGCGCGGTATTGGCGCTGCCGCCGCTGAAGGTCTGGCCGCTGTTGCAGGCGCCGAAGCTGCTGGCCGAGCTGCCGGCCCAGGTGAAGTCGGCCGCGGTGCTGCCGTTGCTGCCGCGCAGTTGCAGCGAGGTCCCGGCCGCGGTGCTGTTGCTCTCGCTGACCGGCAGGTTCTGGCTGGTCAGGCCGGCGGCCGGGCCGCCGCCGCCGGTGATCGCGCCCTCGTAGCTGAGGAACTGCACCACCTGGCCGCTGCCGTCGACCAGCGCCAGGCCGTCGTTGGGGCCGTTCTGCACGCCGTTGCTGGCATAGCTCACGGTGGCGATGCGGACCTGACCGCCGCAGCTGACCAGGTTGCCGGCCGGCACCGCACTGGTGGCATAGACCGTGGCGGCGCCGGGGTTGCTGCCGTTGTAGAGGTAGACCTTGTAGCCGCTCAGGCTCTCCCCGGCGGTGGCGACGATCTCCACGCCTTCGCCGGTATCGCCGGCGGCGGTGGCGTCGTCGTAGTGCAATTCGTTGATGAACACGGCGGCCTGGGCATGGCCGGCCAGGGCCAGCAGACAGGCGAGAGGTAACGCAACGGCGGATGGCTTCATCGACAACTCCCTTTGGACGATCCCCCCTGGCCTGCGAGCCTAGCCTGCCTGTGTGACAGCGTGCGGAATCCGGTTACCAGTTCCGGCGTCGGGCCGGCGGCCATCGCGAAATTTTTTGCGCCCGGGCCCTTGAAAGCCTCCAGGCCAGCACCACATCAAGCGCATCCCGGCGTACCGGGTTTTTTCGCGAGCGCTGCTGGCAGTCGTCACATGCGAGTGCTAACATCGCCGACCTTTCCTAGACCAATCAATCACTTAAGAGGGTCTCACTCAATGAGCATCAAGCCGCTTCACGACCGCGTCGTAGTCAAGCCGATCGAAGCCGACGAAATCTCCGCCGGCGGCATCGTGATCCCGGATTCGGCCAAGGAAAAGTCCACCAAGGGCGAGATCGTCGCCATCGGCAGCGGCAAGCCGCTGGACAACGGCAGCGTCCGCGCCCCGGCGGTCAAGGTCGGCGACAAGGTCATCTACGGCCAGTACGCCGGCTCCAGCTACAAGGCCGAAGGCGTCGAGTACAAGGTGCTGCGCGAAGACGACATCCTGGCGATCGTCGGCTAAAAAGCGCCGCCGCTCGCGGGAATCGGGAATGGTGAATCGGGAATCGGCAAGAGCGGGTTTCCTGCCCGCCTGCGATTTCCGTCCCGTCCCGACCTTCCGCTCTTGATCTTCCTATTCCCTGTTCTCCATTCCCTATTCCCGAGGTAACTCCAATGGCTGCCAAAGATATCCGTTTCGGTGAAGACGCCCGTTCGCGCATGGTGCGCGGCGTCAACATCCTCGCCAATGCCGTCAAGGCGACCCTGGGCCCGAAGGGCCGCAACGTCGTGCTCGAGAAGAGCTTCGGCGCCCCGACCATCACCAAGGACGGCGTCTCCGTCGCCAAGGAAATCGAACTGGCCGACAAGTTCGAGAACATGGGCGCGCAGATGGTGAAGGAAGTCGCCTCCAAGACCTCCGACAACGCCGGCGACGGCACCACTACCGCCACCGTGCTGGCGCAGGCGCTGATCCGCGAAGGGTCCAAGGCGGTCGCCGCCGGCATGAACCCGATGGACCTCAAGCGCGGCATCGACAAGGCCGTCGTGGCCGCCGTGGCCGAGCTGAAGAAGATCAGCAAGCCCACCGCCGACGACAAGGCGATCGCCCAGGTCGGCACCATCTCGGCCAACTCCGACGAGTCGATCGGCAACATCATCGCCGACGCGATGAAGAAGGTCGGCAAGGAAGGCGTGATCACCGTCGAGGAAGGTTCGGGCCTGGAGAACGAGCTGGACGTGGTCGAGGGCATGCAGTTCGACCGCGGCTACCTGTCGCCGTACTTCATCAACAACCAGCAGAGCCAGCAGGCCGACCTGGACGACCCGTTCATCCTGCTGCACGACAAGAAGATCTCCAACGTGCGTGACCTGCTGCCCGTGCTGGAAGGCGTGGCCAAGGCCGGCAAGCCGCTGCTGATCGTCGCCGAGGAAGTCGAAGGCGAGGCGCTGGCGACCCTGGTGGTCAACACCATCCGCGGCATCGTCAAGGTCGTGGCGGTCAAGGCCCCGGGCTTCGGCGACCGTCGCAAGGCGATGCTGGAAGACATGGCCGTGCTGACCGGCGGCACCGTGATCTCCGAGGAAGTGGGCCTGGCGCTGGAGAAGGCGACCATCAAGGACCTTGGCCGCGCCAAGAAGGTGCAGGTCTCCAAGGAGAACACCACCATCATCGACGGCGCCGGCGACACCACGGCGATCGAGTCGCGCATCAAGCAGATCAAGGCGCAGATCGAGGAGACCTCCTCGGACTACGACCGCGAGAAGCTGCAGGAGCGCGTGGCCAAGCTGGCCGGCGGCGTGGCGGTGATCAAGGTCGGTGCCTCGACCGAGATCGAGATGAAGGAAAAGAAGGCGCGCGTCGAAGACGCCCTGCACGCGACCCGTGCGGCGGTGGAAGAAGGCGTGGTCCCGGGCGGCGGCGTGGCCCTGGTGCGCGCGCTGACCGCGATCGGCGAGCTGAAGGGCGCCAATGAAGATCAGACCCACGGCATCCAGATCGCGCTGCGCGCGATGGAAGCGCCGCTGCGCGAGATCGTCACCAACGCCGGCGAAGAGCCGTCCGTGATCCTGAACAAGGTCAAGGAAGGCACCGGCAACTTCGGCTACAACGCCGCCAACGGCGAGTTCGGCGACATGGTCGAGTTCGGCATCCTGGATCCGACCAAGGTGACCCGTTCGGCGCTGCAGAACGCCGCCTCGATCGCGGGCCTGATGATCACCACCGAAGCGATGGTGGCCGAGGCCCCGAAGAAGGACGAGCCGGCCGCGCCGGGCGGCATGGGCGGCGGCATGGGCGGCATGGGCGGCATGGATTTCTGATCCAGCCGGCCTCGGCCGACCCGTTCCACGCAGTCGAAAGGAGCCCCGCAGCGATGCGGGGCTCTTTTTTTGCGTATCGGTGCGCGGCCTGCCGCTGCGCTCGCCCGCCACGCTTGCAGGCGTCGCGCAGCTGGCCAACCCGTCGGCGCATCCGCCGGTCGCATCGCTGGAGGAATGCGTCGCGCGCATCTGGTCGCGCTCGCGCGACAAGAAGCGCCACTACGACCACCAGCGCGACAACCGCCCTTCCGACAACGTGATCGACCGCCAAGCGGCGGTGGAGTACGCATCGGATTTCCGGGCGCCGCGAGTGGAAGACCGGTAGTCCAGCACCGCAACCGGTCGCGGCACCGCTGCTTTGCGATTCCCCATTCCCGAATCCCGATTCCCAGCCCCAAAGTTGCCAATGCAACTGTGGCGCCGCCGCAAACCCTGTGTTATCACTGCATCCCATGAACGCTTCCTGCCGCAGCTTTTATTTTTGGTACTACGGTTTTCCGATGCCGCTGGCGGAGGAAGGATCGCGTTCACCCTGAAGGACACTTCAGCCGCAATCCCGAAAGCCGCCAGCGAACCTGGCGGCTTTTTTCATGCCGCCGGACTGGCCCCCACCCAGACCCGACCGAGAGATTCCCCATGGCTCCCCACACCGACGATCTGCGCATCCGCAAGATCGAACCGCTGACTCCCCCCTCGCAACTGCTGGCGCTGCTGCCCTGCGACGAGGAGGCCTCGCAGACCGTGGCCGCCGCGCGCGCGGCGCTGCACGAGATCCTGCACGGCCGCGACGACCGCCTGGCGGTGGTGATCGGCCCCTGCTCGATCCACGACCCGGTCGCGGCGATGGAGTACGCGCAGCGCCTGCGCCCGCTGCGCGACACCTACGGCGATGCGCTGGAGATCGTGATGCGGGTGTACTTCGAGAAGCCGCGCACCACGGTCGGCTGGAAGGGCCTGATCAACGACCCCAACCTCGACGGCAGCTTCGACATCAACAAGGGCCTGCGCCTGGCGCGCGGCCTGCTGCGCGACATCAACCGCCTCGGCCTGCCGGCCGGCGTGGAGTTCCTCGACATCATCTCGCCGCAGTACATCGCCGACCTGGTGGCCTGGGGCGCGATTGGCGCGCGCACCACCGAGAGCCAGGTGCACCGCGAGATGGCCTCGGGCCTGTCGTGCCCGGTGGGCTTCAAGAACGGCACCAGCGGCGACGTCAAGATCGCGGTCGACGCGGTCGGCGCGGCCTCGCATCCGCACCATTTCCTGGCGGTGACCAAGGACGGACAGACCGCGGTCGCGGCCACCGCCGGCAACCCCGACTGCCACGTGATCCTGCGCGGCGGCACCCAGCCCAACTACGACGCCGACAGCGTCGCCGCCGCCGGCCAGGCGCTGGAGAAGGCCGGCTTGCCGGCGCGGCTGATGGTCGATGCCAGCCACGCCAACAGCGGCAAGAATCCGGACAACCAGCCCAAGGTGATCGACGCCATCGCCGCGCAACTGGAGGCCGGGCAGCCCCGCATCGTCGGGGTGATGGTGGAAAGCCACCTGGTCGGCGGGCGCCAGGAACTGGTCGCCGGCCAGCCGCTGGTCTACGGGCAGAGCATCACCGACGGCTGCATCGACTGGGACAGCTCGGTACAGGTGCTGGAGCGGCTGGCGCAGGCGGTGCGCGCGCGGCGCCAGGCGCGCGTGGCGCAGGCGGCCTGAGGGCTGTCGTTCGGAAAGCGCACGCAGCCTGGCCGGCTGCGTGCGTGGAGGGCGGGGCTCGCCCGAAGAGGGGCCGGCCGCGCCGCCGAATGCGAAGGGAGAGAGCTTCGGTGTCGACGGCTGCGAGCCGGTGATGACGTTATCCGCCTCCCTGATCGCCGCGATATGCCGGTGTGTGGCAGTGGCTGGCAAGGTGTTCGCGGGGCGTTAAAGCCTGTTGTCGCGGGTTCAGCGCGGTGGGCATGTTCGCCCCGGGTGTTCGGGATCGAGGCACTGGGCAGACGCGTCGCGTGCCTTGCCGGAAGGCCACTTCCAATGGATGGAAGACGGATGCGCCTGCATGCCGTGGCCACGGCAAGCGCGATCGCGGGCGGCAACGTCGTGAGGGCCGGAGCGAAGGCGGCGTGTCCGATCGCATGGTCTGCCGCACGCGCTGGCGGATGCCATGGCATGGTCGATAATGCGCGCATGGCCGCCGACTCGCCCTGGTTCCTGTACCTGCTCGAATGCCGCAACGGCAGCTACTACGCCGGCATCACCCCCGACCTGCAGGCGCGCTTCCAGGCGCACCTGCGCGGCACCGGCGCCAAGTACACCCGCGCCAACCCGCCGGTGCGCCTGCTCGCCAGCCGCGCCTATCCGGACCGCGCCGCCGCCTCGCGCGCCGAATACGCGCTCAAGCAACTGCCGCGTGGCCGCAAGCTGGCGTTCCTGAGCGCGTCGGAGCCCGCGCCGGTGTCCGATACCCCGCAAGCGACCGCCGAATCCGCGGTGATGTAGGAGCGGCTTCAGCCGCGACAGCCGCTACCGGTAACGCCCCGTCGCGGCTGAAGCCGCTCCTACAGGGGAGCGCGTCGGGCGTGCACGCACACCCGTGCGGCAGGGACTTCAGTCCCGACGCGATGGACTCGAACGACGCCACAATCGCCCACCAGGCATGCCGCAGTCCGCAGCAGGCGTGCCGCCGCAGGCACGGTCCGCCTCAGCGGCTGGGCCAATGCCACGCCGGGCGGTCGAGCGCGCGCAGGCCGGCGACGTCGGTCTGGC
Organism: Xanthomonas sp. DAR 35659; assembly: GCF_041242975.1. Taxonomy (NCBI): domain Bacteria; kingdom Pseudomonadati; phylum Pseudomonadota; class Gammaproteobacteria; order Lysobacterales; family Lysobacteraceae; genus Xanthomonas; species Xanthomonas medicagonis. Next base: position 4,833,030 of record NZ_CP162488.1, on the reverse strand, counting down.
CGTGTTCCTTGATCAGCAGGTGGTGCAGGCAATCCGGCTGCTGCTCCAGCGCCGCGATCAGGCGGCTGGCATGCGAGACCACGATGATCTGCGCATGCCGCGCGGCGCCGCCGATCAGCCGCGCCAGCGCCGGCAACAGGTCCGGGTGCAGGCTCGCTTCCGGTTCGTTGAGCACCAGCAGTTCCGGCGGGCGCGGGCTCAGCAGGGCGGCAATCCACAGCAGATAGCGCAAGGTGCCGTCGGACAACTCCGCAGCCGACAGCGGCCGCAGCAGGCCATGCTGATGCATCGCCAGGTCGAAGCGGCCGGCATGCACCTCGATCGTCAGCCGCGCACCGGGGAAGGCATCGTCCACCGCCGCATGCAGGCCGTCGGCATCGCCGATCTCCAGGATGGTCTGCAGGGCGGCCGCGAGATCGGCGCCGTCGTTGCTCAGTACCGGCGTGTGCGTGCCGATCTGCGCCATGCGCGCCGGCGCCGCGGCGTCGGTGCGGAAGTGGTCGTAGAAGCGCCAGCGCCGGATGTTCTCGCGCACTTCGTGCATCTCCGGCGCCGCGCGCGGATCGGAGAACTGCGCCAGCACGCTGTCGAAACTGGCGATGCCGGCGCCGGCATCGCTCCAGCCGTCGTCCTGGGTGCGCAGGCGCACCGCCGGGCCGTTGCGGTCCACCAGCAGGTTGGCCGGGCGCAGCCAGGGCCCGGCCCAGATGCATTCGCGCTTGATCTGCGGATCCAGCGCGAACGCCGACGAAGACGGCATCGGCAGTCCCAGGTCGATGGCATAGCCCAACGCGTCGCTGGCGTAGCCCAGTTTCAGCCCGACGGTGCGTTGCCGCACCGTGCCCTCGACCGGATGCTCGCCGCGCCGGACCGCGCGGCTCAGCGTCTCCGGGCCGGCCCACAGCGCCGACGGCAGGCCGCCTTCGCGGGCCAGCGCGGCGATCACCCCGCCCTGGGCGGTGTCGGCGAGCAGGCGCAGCGCGCGGTAGACGTTGGACTTGCCGCTGCCGTTGGCGCCGGTGATCAGGGTCAGCCCCGCCAGCGGCAGCACCAGCTCGCGCAGGGAACGGTAGGAGGACACCGCTAAGGTGGTCAGCATCGGCGCAGCATACCCCGCTGCCGTTGCGGTTTCCGCCGCTCAGCCGCCCGCGTGCATCGTCCCGGTATCCAGCCAGCGCTGGTGCCAGGACAGCGCCTCGGGCAGCAGGTGCGGGGTGTGCTTGCCGTAGCTGCTGTGCAGGGCGCGGTCGACGTAGTCCTGTAGCTGCGCGCGGTAGCTGGGGTCCACGCAGTGCGCGAGCAACTGCTGCGCGCGCTGCCGCGGCGGCAGGCCGCGCAGGTCGGCCAGGCCGTGCTCGGTGACGATGATGGAGACGTCGTGCTCGGTGTGGTCGACGTGGCTGACCATCGGCACGATCGCCGAGATGCTGCCGTTCTTCGCGGTGCTGGGGCTGAGGAAGATCGACAGGAAGCCGTTGCGCGCGAAGTCGCCGGAGCCGCCGATGCCGTTCATGATGCGGCTGCCCATCACGTGGGTGGAATTGACGTTGCCGTACAGGTCGGCCTCGATCATGCCGTTCATGCCGATGCAGCCCAGCCGCCGCACCAGTTCCGGGTGGTTGGAGATCTCCTGCGTGCGCAGGATGATGCGCTCGCGGTAGAAGGCGATGTTGCGCTTGAACTCCTCGTTGGCCTCCGGGCTCAGCGCGAAACCGGTGCACGAGGCGACCTTGAGCACGCCGCTGCGCAGCAGGTCGAGCATGCCGTCCTGGATCACCTCGGTGAACGCGCTCAGATCGCGGAAGCCGCTGCTGGCCAGCCCGGCCAGCACCGCGTTGGGGATGTTGCCCACGCCCGACTGCAGCGGCAGCAGGTTGGCCGGCAGCCGGCCCTTGGCCACTTCGTGCTGGAGGAATTCGATCAGGTGCGCGGCGATGCGCGCGCTGGTCGCGTCGGCCGGCGTGAACGGGCTGTTGCGGTCCGGGCCATGCGTGCGCACCACGGCGACGATCTTGTCCGGGTCGCAGCGCAGCGACGGTTCGCCGATGCGATCCTCGGCGTGCAGCAGCGGGATCGGCTTGCGCTGCGGCGGCAGCGCGGTGCCGTAGTACACGTCGTGCATGCCGTCGATGCCGGCCGGCTGCCAGTCGTTGACCTCGACGATGACCTTCTTCGCCAGGTCCAGCCAGGTCTTGTTGTTGCCGATCGAGGTGGACGGGATCAGGCTGCCGTCTTCGCGGATGCCGGACACTTCCACCACCGCGGTGTCGATCTCGCCGTAGAAGCCGAACCACACGTGCTGGGCGACATGGCTGAGGTGGATGTCGATGTAGTCCAGGGTGCCGGCGTTGATGCGCTGGCGCGCGTCGGGGTCGGACTGGAACGGCATGCGCAGGGCGATGCCGTCGGCCTTGGCCAGGGCGCCGTCCAGTTCCGGCGCGGTGGAGGCGCCGGTCATCAACTGGATCTTGAACGCCTGGCCCTGCAGGTGCGCGGCCTCGATCCGCTGCGCCAGCGCGATCGGCACGGCCTTCGGATAGCCGGAACCGGTGAAGCCGCTCATCGCCACCGTCTCGCCCGGTTGGATCAGCGCGGCAGCGGCCTCGGCGGTGACGACGCGCTCGCGCAGGCGCGGGTGGAGGATGCGTTCGGCGGACATGGGCAACCAGGCGAAAAGGGGAAGGCCGCAATTATCGCGGATCGCGCCGGCGTCCGGCGCGTGGCGAAGCAGCGGCTTTCACGCGCCCGACGCCGCGCCGCGGCGATAGTGCCGGCGTGCCACCCTTCGCCCGCCTCCTGCCCGCTGCCGCCCTCGAACGCTACCGGCGCCTGCCGCGGCCATGGCGCCTGCTGCTGCGCGGCCTGCTGATCGCCTATCTGGCGTACCTGCTGCTGGGCAACGTGTTCCTCAACACGCCGCTGTTCGACATGGCCACCAACCGCAAGCCGGAAAAGTTCCGGATGCAGACCGGCCCGGCGCTGACCGTGCTGCCCGGGCTGGTCACGGCGTGGGACGTGCGCATGCGCGGCCATGTGCAGCGCACCGTGTGGACCTTGCGCGCGGACCGGGTCAGCGCGCGCATCGCCGTGCTGCCGCTGCTGCACCGCGAAGTGCGCCTGCCGTGGCTGGAAGCGGTGAACGTGATCGGCGAGATGGATCGCGTCGCCGACGCCATCGCGCCGCCGCCGCAGAGCGACCAGGGCTGGACGCTGCGCTTCGACGCGATCCACAGCGGCACGCTGCAACGCGCGCGCTTCGGCGACCTGGCGATCGAAGGCAAGGGCCATGGCACCGTCGGTTTCCTCAAGCAGCTCCGCGGCGGCCCGGCGGAACTGTTTCCCTCGCAGATCGTGTTCGACCAGGCCAGCGTGCGCTACGGCACGCGCCAGATCGCCGACCAGGCGCATGTGGACGCGCGCTTCTCGTTCCCGCGGCACTACCGCGCGCAGGCGCCGGGCCTGCGCAAGCTGGACATCACCGATCTGGCGCTGCAGCTGCGCGGGCGCAGCGTGGCGCTGCGCATCGATACCTCCGGCGGCCAGACCCGGTTGAGCACCGAGCCCGGGCTCGGTCACGTGGAGGCGAACCTGCGCCTGCGCCGCGGCGAACTGCAACCGGGCAGCATGCTCAACTGGCGGGTGCCGCTGCATGCCGGCGTCGGCGCCACCGACCGTGGCGTGCTGGCGCTGCTGCTCGATGTGGACCACGACGTGCGTGTGCGTGCGCGCCTGCCCGGTCAGGTCGATCCGCGCAGCATGCTCGATGCCGACCTGCGCATCGCCGGGCGCCGCATTCCCTTCGCCGACCCGGCGGCGGTGTTGCCGCGTCTGTCCGGCACCTTGCAGGGCCGCTGGCATTTCGAGTCGCTCAACTGGATCAGCGACCTGCTGGTGCGCAAGCCCTGGTTCCGGCTCGCCGGCGGCGGCGACGTCAATGCCGACCTGCGCCTGGCGCAGGGCACCTTGCAACCGGGCAGCCGGCTCGACGTACCCGACGTACAGGCCATGGCCGACGTGATGCAGGTGCAGGTGCGTGGCCAGGCGCAGGCGTCCGGGCGCATCGTCGGCAGCGCCGCGCAGCCGCGCACGCAGATGGACGTGCGCATGCGCACGTTCGCGCTGGCACCGGTGACCGAACCCAAGGCGGTGTTCGTGCAGGGCGAGAACCTGCGCCTGGCTCTGGAAGGCGACGGCGCGCTGGCGACCCTGCACGACTCGCTGCAGGCGCGTCTGCGTTTCGACGATGCGCGCGTCCCCGACCTGCGCGCCTACAACCGCTACCTGCCGGCGTCGCAGGTGCGTGTGCTCGGCGGCAGCGGATCGCTCAGCGGCGACCTGCGCCTGGATGCGGCCGGACAGGTCGGTGCGGGCGCTGTGCGCCTGCGTGGCCGCCAGGCGCAGTTGCAGGCGGCCGGCCTGGCGCTGCTGGGCGACCTGGACCTCGATGCGCGGCTGCGGCGCGCGGACCTGCGCGACAAGCGCTTCGACCTGAGCGGCAGCACCTTGCGCCTGCAGGCCGTGCGCTACGGCGAAGCGGCGAAACAACGAGACTGGTGGGCCACGCTGCGCGTGCCGCAGGGGCGCATCGCCGCCGAGCCGGCGAAGCAGGTCGATGCGCAACTGCAGATCCAGATGCGCGATGCCGGCCCGGTGCTGGCGGTGTTCGCGCAGCGCAGCGACGCGCCGGCGTGGCTGCTCAAGCTGGCCGATGCCGGGGAGCTGGATGCCAGCGCCCAACTGCGCTGGCGCAAGGATGCGCTGTGGCTGGATCGCCTCGCCGCGGAGAACCAGCGCGTGGCGCTGCGCGCGCGCTTGCGCGTCGGCGATGCCGGCACCCAGGGCGACCTGTACGCGCGCTGGGGCGTGCTCGGCGTCGGCGTCGCCTTGCGCGGCGAACAACGGCAATGGCATCTGCTGAACGCGCGCGACTGGTACGAACGGCAGCCCGCGTGGCTACCGGAGGGCGCGACGCCGGCGCCTTCGCCACCGTGAGCGAGCGCCGCTGACGGTATCCGTCTCGCGTCCGGCGCGTCATGCACGGGGCCGTCGCGCACGCGCGCCGTGACCAGGCGATTATTCGCAGGATCGGAGGCGGGCTTGCGCGAGCGCTGCACGCATCCAGGGCATGGTGGCGGCAGGCGCGATCATCGCTGTCCGTGGCGTCGCCCGAACGTGCGCGTTGCCAGGGAACGACGCGCGGTCCCGCGATCCCGATTCGGTGCCGCAATCGGCGCGCGCCGCCTCCCGGGCGGATCGTGCAGCGCAGCAGAATGTACTGCCCGGTATCGTTTTGCACTGCAGCGTGCAATGCCCAAAAAAAGGGACCAAGATCGCCCTGCATCCCGACGTGGGGGAGGGAGCAAGGCCCGCTGGCAGTTCGCTGCAAGCGGGCTTTTTTTTGGTCTTTTTTCGGGGCCGCCGTCGTCGCCGGGGCTGTACGGCAAGCGCTGCCGGATGCGATCCCGCCGCGTCGGACGCGGGCGGCGATAGCGATGCGCGGTCTGCTCGCGCGCGGACGCCATCGGCGCCGCGCACGTCCGCCACCCGCCACCCGCCATCACGCGCCGGGTGGCCGCGACGGCGTCAGGTCGGCATCGCCTGCGAAGGCGGCTCCGGCGATGGCGGCAGCGTCGGTGGGGTCGGATCGACGGTCACCGGTTCGTCGCTGCGCAGCAGCGCGCGCGCCTCGGCCTCGCTGGCCACCGCGGGCGGCGAGCCGCGCAGCGGCAGACCCGCGGTCTCGCGCACGAAGGCCATGGTCGCCATGCCGATCAGCGCCGCGCCCATCAGGTAGTACGCCGGGACCAGCGGATCGCCGGTGCATTCGACCAGCCAGGCGGTGACCAGCGGCGTGGTGCCGCCGAACAGCGACACCGACACGTTGAAGGCGATCGACAGCGCGCTGTAGCGCACCGGGGTGTAGAACAGCGCCGGCAAGGTGGACGGCATCGAGCTGGTGAAGCACACCAGCGCCACGCCCAGCAGCATCAGGCCGAGGAAAATCAGCCAGTCGTTGCCGGTGCCGATCAGCAGCAGGCACGGTACCGCCAGCACCAGCAGCGCGACGCACGCGCCGATCACCATCGGCCGGCGCCCCAGGCGATCGCTGAACAGGCCGCCGACCACGTTGAGCGGCATCATCACCAGCATCACGATGATGATCAGCAGCAGGCCCTTGCTCTCGGCATAGCCCATGGTGACGCTGAGGTAGCTGGGCATGTAGGTCAGCAGCATGTAGTCGGTGACGTTGAACACCAGCACCAGGCCCACGCACTTGAGCAGCTGCGGCCAGTGCACGCGGAACAGCGCGGCCAGGCCCGGGGTTTCCTGCTCGCGCTTCTCCGCTTCCTCGGCATAGGCGCGGAACGCCGGGGTTTCCTCCAGTTTCATGCGCATGTACAGGCCGAGCAGGCCCAGCGGACCGGCGATCAGGAACGGCACGCGCCAGCCCCAGTCGCGCATCTGCGCATCGCTCACCAATACGTGCAGCGCGGTCACCGTGGCGGCGCCGGCGATGTAGCCGCCGAGCGTGCCGAACTCCAGCCAGCTGCTCATGAAGCCGCGGTTGCGGTCGGTCGCATATTCGGCGATGAAGGTGGCGGCGCCGCCGTATTCGCCGCCGGTGGAAAAGCCCTGCAGCAGCCGCGCGAGCAGCAGCAGGATCGGCGCCCACACGCCGATCCGCTCGTAGGACGGGATCAGGCCAATCGAGAAGGTGCCCAGCGCCATCAGGATCATGGTCGCGGCCAGCACTTTCTGCCGGCCGTAGCGGTCGCCCAGCGGGCCGAACACCAGTCCGCCGAGCGGGCGCACCAGGAACGCCACGGTGAAGGTCGCGAACGTGGCGATCAGCTGCGCGGTCGGGCTGGTGCTGGGAAAGAACACCTTGCCCAGGGTCACGGCGAGGTAGCCGTACACGCCGAAGTCGAACCATTCCATCGCGTTGCCCAGCGCGGCGGCGCCCACCGCCCGTTTGAGCATCGGCTTGTCGACGACGGTGACGTCCTCGACCCGCAGCTGGCGGCGGCGCTTGAACCATCCGAAATGGCTGTGGAACTCCGACATGTCTTCTCCTGTCCTGGAACGGTGGGGTGATGACCCCCGGCCCGCACGCGGCAGGGCAAAGCAAGACGGAAGGGCGCAGAGGCGCCGGACTTGTCCGCGGGGGCACGATCCCGGACGGCCGCGTCAACACCACGGCGCTGCGGGATCGAAGGACGGAGCGGGCGGCGCAGGCGCGCAGGCTCCATTGGGGCGCGCATGATACACCATCGCCGCGGCGAGGCTGGCGGCAATGTCAGTGAAACACATTGAAAAGCGCCGAAAAGCTGCGTTCTACGCGAATCTTGCAAGTCGCGCGGTGAAGCGGCATCAGCCGTGGCACGCGAAGGTGGGCGTGCATGACGGGCCGGACGTGCCTGTCGGGTCGGGACGGATGTCCCTCCCATAGCGCAGTTCCCGGCAGTGTGGGTGACGCAAGTGTGGGAGCGGCTTCAGCCGCGACACGCGGGGATGCGGGATGCAGCAAGGGGCGGCCGGGCCTTCGGGTCGGGACTGACGTCGCTCCCCCAAAGCGTGGTTCTCGACAATGTGGATGCTGTCGGTGTGGGGGCGGCTTCACCGCGACGCGCGGTGGGTGGGGGATGCAACAAACGTCGGCCGAATCGGCGGGGTGCGACCGAAGTCCCCCATGCAGCCCCGGCAATGCAGCACTGAGCAGCGCCGCTCCCACGATCGAGGCGCTCTTCTTGCGCTCTCCTTAGCGCTCGCCGCGTCCGGCAACGCGCGTCTGGCCGCATCGCCGCCCCGGTCCTGTCCGCGGTCGCCGCGGGATGCCATCATCGGCCGATGTCCTCTGCTTCCTTCGTGGTTCCCGACGCGCTGCAGCCCATGCTCGACCGCCACCTGGCGCGCCTGCGCCAAGCCGTGGCCGCGCAGCCGTGGCCGTCGTTGCCTGGTTTCGAGGCCGCGTTGGCGCGCGCGCTGCCGGCCAGCGACTTCCTGCTCGACACGCTGTGCCGGCAGCCGTCCTTGCTCGCGCACCTGGCGCAGCCGGACCCGCCGCCGCTGGCGTTGCCGCAGCTGGATCCGGCGCAACCGGCGGCGTGGCCGGCGCAGCTGCGCCGCTATCGTGCCGCCGCCTCGGCGCGGCTGGTGTGGCGCGACGTCCTGGGCCTGGACGACGTCGAGGCGACCCTGGCCGGCAGCACCACGCTGGCCGAGGACTGCCTGGCACTGGCGTTGCAGGCGCTGGAAGGCGAGTTCGCCGCGCGCCACGGCGTGGTCCGTGCCGCCGACGGCAGCGCGCAGCGGCTGGTGGTGTTCGGCCTGGGCAAGCTCGGCGGCGGCGAACTGAACTTCTCCTCCGACGTGGACCTGGTCTACGCCTATCCGCAGGGCGGCGAATCCGATGGCGCGCGTCCGCTCGCCGCCGAGGAATACTTCGCCCGGCTCGGCCAGCGCCTGGCGCGGCTGCTGGACGAGACCACCGCCGATGGCTTCTCGCACCGCGTGGACCTGCGCCTGCGCCCGTTCGGCAGCGCCGGGCGGGTGGCCTTGTCGTTCGCCGGCATGGACCACTACTTCCAGCGCGAAGGCCGCGACTGGGAGCGCTACGCCTGGTTGAAGGCGCGCGCGGTGGCCGGCGACGTCGCCGCCGGCGAGGCGTGGCTGCAGACGCTGCGTCCGTTCGTGTACCGGCGCTACCTCGACTTCACCGCGCTCGACGGCCTGCGCGAGATGAAGGCGGCGATCACCGCCGAAGTCGCGCGCCACGACCGCCTGGACGACATCAAGCGCGGCCCCGGCGGCATCCGCGAAATCGAATTCCTGGTGCAGTCGCTGCAGCTGATCCGCGGCGGCCGCGAGCCGGTCTTGCGCGAACGCCGCCTGCTGCCGGCGCTGCAGGCGCTGGTCGCCGGCGGCCAGGTCGCGGCCGAGGACGGCGCGGCGCTGGTGCAGGCCTACCGCTTCCTGCGCCGGCTCGAGAACCGCTTGCAGATGTTGCGCGACGCGCAGACCCACGCGCTGCCCGAGGACCCGCTGGACCGCGCGCGCATCGCCCTGGCCCTGGGGTACGCCGACTGGACGCAGTTGTATGCCGCGCTGCAGGCGCAGCGCGATCGCGTCGCCGCCGAATTCGCCGAACTGCTGGCGCCGCGGGTGCAGGCGCAGGCGCCCGATGCGCTGGCCCGCTACTGGCGCGGGCTGCCCGCGCAGGGCGACGCGCAGGCGCTGGCCGCGGCCGGTTTCGCCGATGCCGGCGGCGCCGACCAGGCCTTGCGCGGGTTCGTGCAATCGCTGGGCGTGCGCACGCTGTCCGATGCCGCGCGCGCGCGCCTGGACCGGGTGCTGCCGGCGCTGCTGCATGCCGCGGCGCGTTCGCCGCAGGCCGATGCCGCCCTGCACCGTGTGCTCGGCCTGCTGCAGGCGATCCTGCGCCGCGCCAGCTACCTGGCGCTGCTCGACGAACAGCCCAGCGCGCTGGCGCGGCTGGTCGATGTGCTGGCGCGCAGCGCGTTCCTGTCCGAACGCCTGGTGGCCTATCCGGTGCTGCTCGACGAACTGCTCGACAGCCGCGTCGCCGGGCCGATGCCCGACCGCGCGGCGATGCGGCGGCTGTGCGACGGCGCCGTGGCCGCGGCCGGCGACGATCCGGAAGCGGCGCTGCGCGGACTCAACGAAGCACGCCAGGCGCTGAGCTTCCGCATCGCCCTGGCCGCGCTGGATCGGCGCCAGCCGGCGGTGGACAGCGCGCGGCAACTCGCCGAACTGGCCGAAGGCGTGGTGCTGACCGTGCTGCGCCTGGCCCGTGCCGATCTGGTCGCCGCGCACGGCGAGGTGCCGGGCGGCAGCTTCGCGATCGTCGGCTACGGCAGCCTCGGCGGCATCGAGCTGGGAATCGGCTCGGACCTGGACCTGGTGTTCCTGTACGACCATCCGGCCGGCGTGGAAGCCTCCGACGGGCCGCGCCCGCTGGAGAGCGGGCGCTGGTTCGCGCGGCTGGCGCAGAAGGTGATCGCGCTGCTCGGCGCGGTCACCGGCGGCGGTCGCCTGTACGACATCGACGTGCGCCTGCGCCCGGATGGCGGCAAGGGCGCGCTGGTGTCGTCGCTGGCCAGCTACACCGAGTACCAGCGCGACCGCGCCTGGACCTGGGAACACCAGGCGCTGGTGCGCGCGCGCGGCGTGGCCGGGGATGCCGGCCTGCTGCAGCGCTTCGAACAGGTGCGCACGCAGACCCTGGCGCGCCCGCGCGACGCGGCGCAGCTGCGCGAGGAAGTGGTGAAGATGCGCGCGCGCATGCGCGCCGAACTGGACCGCAGCGACGCGGCGCGCTTCGACCTGAAGCAGGGCGCCGGCGGCCTGGTCGACCTGGAATTCCTGCTGCAGGCCGGGGTGCTGCTCGGCGCCGCGCAGCATGCCGGGCTGACCGCGCCGCGCGCCACGCCCGCCCTGATCGACGCGCTGGCGGCGAGCGCATGGTTCGATGCGCCGACCGCCGCCGCGTTGCACGAGGCGCACGCGACGCTGGTCGATGCCGGCTTGGCCTGCACGCTGGATCGGCGCCCGCGACTGACCGTCATGACGCCCGCGATCGCGCGCGCGCGCGCGGCGATTGCCGCCGTGGCGCAGGCCAGGGAACTGGCCTTCGAGCCGGGACGCAGCGGACGATAGCGCGACGGGCCCGCCGACGGCCCGCCGGATCCGGCCCGGCCTTCCCGGTCCTGGATGACACGCTCCTGAGGCGGACACGGGCTGTGCCCGTCATCCGGGGGTGATGCGCTTCCTGAGCCAAAGCGCCCTGATGAGCATGAGCACCAGCAGAAGAACGCCGCAGAGTCGCTGCAGCAATTCCGGCCAACCGGGGCCGAGGCCGCATGCGGTCGCAATTTTCCGCCAAGGACCATTCCCGCAAAGCGCATTCAAAAGCGAGGCGAGCAACAACGGGAGAAGCAGTGGATCGCGGAGCATGCGCCTGGAGTTCGATGTCATCTGTCTTTTCTTCCTTTCGTTTGTGAGATGGCCGATGCGCGTCCGAGGCGTGGCCCCGTCGGTGCGTCGCGGGGAAGAATGCGAGGTGTGTGCTGGGTCGGAGGCGCGAGTGCGATCGCACGTCGCGGCGTTGTCCGGTCCATTGCACGGGCTCGGCGACGAGAGTGCCAAAGTCGGCCTGCTGTGGCGGGTGCAGCGGATCGGTCCATTGGCGCTTGCGTGGCGGCGCGTCGCCAGGTCGGGCCGTGGCGCAAACGTCGGGGGTACCTGCTTCCACGGCGGCCGCCAAGCGGAGCGGGTTCGCCCTAACGCTGCGGCGAGCGCGTGGCCGCTGCATCGGCGGCGGCCGGCGGGGCGGTCCGCCACAGCAGCGCGCGGAACGGCGCCAGCAGGAACACGCCGATGCCCAGCTTCACCGCCAGGTCGCCGGCGGCCCAGCTGACCCACGGCAGCACCGAGCCGCCGAAGGCAATCGACCAGAAGAGCGTGGTGTCCAGCGTCGCGCTGCAGGTGGTGGCGACGATCGGCGCGCGCCACCAGTGGCCGCGGCGCAGGCGGTCGAACACGGTGATGTCCAGCAGTTGCGCGGCGATGAACGCGGTGCACGAGGCGGCGGCGATACGCGGGGTGGCGATCCAGATCGACAGCAGCACCGCCAGCGCGAAGCCGCACCAGGCCACCCGCCGTGCCGCGCGCGGGCCGAAGCGGCGATTGATCAGATTGCTGACCAGGAATGCGACCGGATAGCTGAAGGCGCCCCAGGTCAGCCAGTCGTTGATCGGGAACTGCACCAGCACGTTCGACAGCAGCACCACCGCGCCCATCGCCAGCACGGACAGCAGCAGCGCGCGCGGGGTCAGTGCGGCGAAGGTGGGGGACGGGGACGAACGGTGCACGGACGGCGGTGTTGCGGAAGGGGCGAAGCGCCACATTATCGCGGTGCCACGGCGTCGCAGCCAGCGCGGTACGCCACCCAACGCCGGCACGCTCTTGTAGGAGCGGCTTCAGCCGCGACGGATACCTTGGGTAGAAGGCGCTTTTAGCCGCAACAGGCAGCGGCCAGCGTCGGATGGTTTCTGTCGCGGCTGAAGCCGCTCCTACAGGAGCAGTGATGCTTTTCCGTGGGAGCGACTTCAGTTGCGATGGGCTTTCCCGAGACAGTCAGTCGACCGAAGATGCCCACAAACGGGATACGCCGCGCGCTGCCTCAGCGCCCGCGCGCCGCCGCCGTCCCATCCACCGCCGCACGGCCCACCGCCGGATCGTCGGTGAAGAAGCCATCGATGCCGGTGTCGAGCAATGCGCGCATCTCGGTGATGCTGCCTTCGGCGTTCACCGCGGCCGGGCCGCGCGCGTCCTGCAGTTGCTTGGGCAGGAAATAGTTCTCGGGCCGGAACGTGTACGGAATCACCTGCAGGCCGGCTGCATGCGCGTCGGCGACGAAGGACGTGGGCGCGGCCAGCGCGCCGTCGGCGTTCACCGGCACGATCGCGCGCAGGTTGGGGCTGACCAGTTGCGCGTACCTGGCGATCGCGCGCAGGCCCTGCGCGCTGCCCATCTGCGCGTAGGTCGGGCCGTCACGCAACTGGTCGCCCGGGCGCTCCTTGGGGTCACCCAGCAACTGCACCAGGCGCACGTTCGGATGGGTGCTGCCGAGCTTGTCGTGCAGATACTGCAGGTTGCCGATCTCGAACGACTGGATCACCAGCGGCGCCTTGCGCGTGTAGGCATGCGCATCGAGCGTGGCGACGACCTTGTCCTCCATCGCCAGGCGCAGCCCGCGAAAGTAGGTGCCGTGCTTGATCTCCGGGATCAGCCCGATCGGCCGCTCGCGCGTGGCCGACTCGGCCGCGGTGAAGTCGATGATCTCGTCGAGGGTCGGCACCTGGAACTGCCCGTCGAAGGCGGTGCCGCGCAGTTGCGGCAGGCGCTCGCGCGCGCGCAGGGTCTTCAGCTCGGCCAGGGTGAAGTCCTCGGTGAACCAGCCTTCCACGCGCTGCCCGTCGATCTGCTTGACGGTCTTGCGCGCGGCGAACTCCGGATGCGCGGCCACGTCGGTGGTGCCGCCGATCTCGTTCTCGTGCCGCGCCACCAGCACGCCGTCCTTGGTCGAGACCAGGTCCGGTTCGATGAAGTCGGCGCCGTCGGCGATGGCCTTGGCGTAGGACGCCAGGGTGTGCTCGGGGCGCAGCGCGCTGGCGCCGCGATGGCCGATCACCAGCGGCTTGCTCTCGCTAGGTGCGGCGGCCGGTGCGGCCGCCGCGGTGGTCGCCAACACGGCCATCGCGCATCCCAACAACCAGGAGGTGGATCGGATCATCGCATGCGTTCCGGTTCGGGGGCGGACGGACAGGATGGACGCGCTCAGAAGCGCGCGTCCAGGGTCAGGAATGCCTGCCGCGGCGCGCTGGCGTGGAAGGCCAGCGCGCGGCCGTTGGGGTCGCTGTTGCTGAAGGCGGTGAGGTTGGAGGCGTAGCGCTTGTCGGTGAGGTTGGTGACGTTCAACGACAGCTTCAGGTCCTGCAGGAACGACACCGCGCCGAAATCGTAGCCGGCGCCGGCATCGAAGGAGGTGTAGCCGCCAAAGCCCTGGTCGTTGGTGTAGGTGTAGTAGCGCTGGCCGGTGTACTTGCCGCGCAGGTTGGCGTTCCAGCCGTTCCAGGTCCAGCTGAGTTCGCTGGCGAACATGCGCTTGGGCGTATCCACCGTGTACTTGCCGGCGGTGGGGATGACCACGCCGTTCTGCACGTAGTTGTCGTCGTAGGTGGAGCGGTTGATCGAGGCCGAGTTGTACCACTGCAGGTGCGCGTTCGGCTTCCAGATGAAGGTCAGCTCGCCGCCGCGGCTGCTCACCGAACCGACGTTGAAGAAGCGCGTGGTGCACGCCGGGGTGGTGCCCTGCTGGATGCTCGGGCACGGGTTGAGCGAGAGCAGGCGGTTGTCGAAGGTCACGTCGTAGCCGACCAGCGAGGCTTCGAACTGGTCGCGCACCAGGCGGTAGCCGGCTTCGAAGGTCTTGGACTTCTCCGGCTGCAACGCGCCGACGCTGGCGTCGAACGAGGCCTGGGTCACCAGCAGCGGGCCACCGGCGCCGCCGCCCTGGAACGCGGCGATGTTCTCGGCGTAGGAGGCGAACACTTCCTGGCCCTCGGCCAGGCGGTAGCGCACGCCGGCCTGCGGCAGCAGCGCCTTGCTGGCCTTGAGTTCGCCGTTGGCCACGGGCGCTTCCACGGCGATCCCCGGGGTCTCGCGCGCGGTCATCGTGGTGTGCGGGCTCTTGGCACCGATGTCCAGGGTCAGGCGATCGTCGAGCAGCTTGAAGGTGCCCTGCACGTAGGCCTGCTTGGTGGTGATGACGTAGTCCTGCGAGAACAGCCGGCGGTTCGGGTTGCTCAGGAAGAGGTCGTCGTCGATCGGGCCGTCGATCCAGTAGAAGTTGCGCTCCACGTGGTGCTTGTTGCGCTCGTACCACACGCCGGCTTCCAGGTGGTGCGGGCCGATGTCCCAGCCCAGCGAGGCGATGCCGCCGGTGCGGTTGATGGTGTAGTTGGTGCTGCGGATCGAGATCGGCAGCGCCTGCGGCGTGCCCGGGTAGGACGGCTGGCCCGGCGACCACCAGTGGCCCTGGCCTTCGTTCTCGTGGTGGTAGACCTGGGTATGCACGCTCACCGCATCGGACGGCTGGAAGTCGCCGGCCAGGTAGTACAGGTCGTCGTTACGCAGCGCGCGGCTCTGGTAGTAGGCGTCGTCGATGTTGTCCACGCCGCCGCTGTAGCCGCAACGGCTGGGATCGCGCGTGGCCGGCGCGCAGTAGGCCGCGGCCAGCGCGCGCTGCCAGTCCGGCGCGTACAGGTTCCAGTCCCAGCCCAGGCCGCGGTGCAGGCCGCTCTTGGACAGGTAGGCGTAGTCGGCCTGCGAGGTACGCGAGGTGTCGACGAAGGCGGTGATCTTGCCGCCCTCGAACTGGTACACGCCCTTGCCGTTGAATTGTGCGGTGTGGGTCGGCGATTCCGGCTTGGCCCACATGTCGGCGTCGGCGTAGATGCCGGACAGGTAGGCGGAGAAACCGTTGTGCTCGCCGGTATCCAAGCGCAGGAAGGTGCGGCGGTTGTTGTCCGAACCGACGGTCTGCGACAGGCGCACGCCGACTTCGGTGGACGGATCGTCGGAGTAGTACTGCACCGTGCCACCGAGGTTGCTGGTGGAGGCGGTACCCAGGCTGCCGATGCCCGAGGCCAGCTCCACGCCGACGAAGTTCTCGGCGATCAGCGCGCGGCTGATGTTGAGGCCGTTGTAGTTGCCGTAGGCGTTGTCGCCCAGCGGCAGGCCGTCGAGGGTGTAGCCCAGGCGCACGCCGTTGAAGCCGCGCAGGCTGATGGTCTGCGATTCCTCGTTGGCGCCGAAGGCGTCGTTGGATTGCACGTTGACGCCGGGGATGCGGTTGAGCAGCTTCTGGATGCTGGTGCCCGGCGGCAGCACCGCCACGTCCTGCGCGGTGATGCGTTGCACCTGGCGGGTCTCGCCCTGGCCGATCACCGACACCGCATCGAGTTGCTGCACGTCGCTGGTGCCGGCTGCGGCGGCATCGGTCGCGACGGGATCGGCGGCGGCGGCCTGCGCGGCGAGGGACGACAGGGCGAGCGCCAGGGCGGTGGCGAGCGGATAGGGACGGAGCATCGGCGATTCCATGGCAGCGGGGGAGGGCGGAATCGCCAGGCACAGGCCGTGCGCCTGTGCGCCGCAACGAGCGCGGCGTGGCGCGATTCCGCTGGCCAGGGTGTTGCCGAACTGTTAACGGCAGATGCAACGCCGCTGACACTGCGATGACAGCGGTCGCGATCGCGTTGGCGTGCGCCGCGTGTGCGAGGAGGCTTGCCGGTGCAGCGACGCTACGCGCCATCCAGTCCCAGCAGCGCGCGCGCCTGCGCGGCGATGCGCGCCGTCTCGCGCAGCGGCGTGCGGGGCGCGGCGTCGTCCTGTGCCGGTTCGCTCAGGCGGCCGCGCGCGCGCAGCGCCGCATGGAAGTCGCGCGCCCGGCCTCGCGCCGCCGCCGGCATCGCCACGCTCACCGGGACGCGCGTCGCGCACGCTTCCGACAGCAGGTTCACCGAATCGGGCGTGCACACGATGCGCTCGGCCCAGCCCAGCAGGCCGGCATACGGATTCGGGCCATCGCGCTCGCCGCACCAGACCACGCCGGGCACGCCGGCGAACGCGTCGCGCAGTGCCGCGGCCACCGCCGGTGGCGTGCGCCGCGAGGTGCTGGCCAACACGCTGCCGCCGTACTCGCGCACGTCCTCCGCCAGGTGCCGGAACGTCGTCGTCGCGTCTTCGGCAGTCCATGGCGCCAACGCCGCGGGCCCGCCGACCAGCACCGCGGTGCGCGGCGACGGCAGTGCGGCGAACGCCGGGAACGCGGCGCGCCCGGCCGCCAGCCAGGCGTCATCGACCGGGTGCAGGCTGCCGAGCAGGGTCAGCACGTTGGCGCCGCGCAGGCGATCGTGCTCGGGCACCACCAGCAGGTCCCAGTGCCGCGGCGACAGGCGCGGATCCAGCACCTGCACCACGCGGCTGCCGCGCGCGCGCAGCAGCCGCGTCGCCAGCGCCGCCTGGCGACCGCAGCCGACCGCCAGCGCCGGCGGTTGCCGCAGCAGTTCGGCCAAGCCGTGGCCATAGGCCTGCGCGGCGCCGGGCAGGCGCCGTGGTGCCAGCCAGCGCCACGGCGCACGTGGTTGCAGCACCAGCCCCGGTGCGGACCGCGGCGTCGCCCCGGCCAGCGCCGCGGCCAGCGCATCGGCCTGGCGTGCGTTGCCGGCGCGCCCGTCGCTAATCGCCCAGGGCGCGTCCGATCGTTTCACGTTTGGTAGTAATCCGTTGCATTGCGGCTGGGTGTTGCGGCTATCGTGCCACTCTACACTGGCCCCCCTGCGCCGAGACCGCTGCCCACGGGCGGCGGCTCCCCCCCGACGACTCAAAGGAACGCCCGCATGTCCGACGCCCTGCACGATGCCGCCCTGGATCAATTGTTCCGCACCGCCCGCACCCAGAATGCCTTCCGCGACACGCCGGTCAGCGAGGAGACCCTGCGTGCCCTGTACGACCTGGTGAAGTGGGGCCCGACCGCGGCCAACAGCAGCCCGGCGCGGTTCGTGTTCGTGACCTCGGCCGCCGGCAAGGAGAAGCTCAAGCCGGCGCTGTCCGAAGGCAATCTGGCCAAGACCCTGGCCGCGCCGGTGACCGTGATCGTCGCCCACGACGAGGACTTCCACGAGAAGCTGCCGTACCTGTTCCCGCACGCCGACGCCAAGAGCTGGTTCGACGGTCCGCGCGAAGGCCGCCGCGAGTCCGCGTTCCGCAACGGCACCCTGCAGGGCGCCTACCTGATCCTGGCCGCGCGCTCGCTGGGACTGGACACCGGTCCGATGTCCGGCTTCGACAACGCCAAGGTCGATGCCGCGTTCTTCGCCGGCACCGCGATCAAGTCCAACTTCCTGATCAACCTCGGCTACGGCGACCCGGCGGGCCTGTTCCCGCGCTCGCCGCGGCTGAGCTTCGACGAGGCCGCGCGCATCGAGTAAGGCCACGCGTTTTCGCTGCACCCTCACACCGTTGTGCCTGCGCATGCCGCAGTTTCTCCCAACCACCGAACTTCCAGGAGCGTTCCGCCCATGAACAAGACCCGCACCCTGCTGCTCCCGCTGGCCCTGGCGCTGGCCGTCGTCGTCGCCCAGCCGGTCAGCACCGCCTTCGCCGCGCCGGCCGCCGCCGCCGCGGTCAAGGGCACCAGCGGTACCTACAAGCTGGACCCGAGCCACACCGACGTGCTGGTGCAGTGGAGCCACTTCGGCTTCTCCAACCCGAGCGCGCACTTCGGCGACGTCGACGGCACCCTGGTGTACAACGCGCAGGACGTGAGCAAGTCCAGCGTCAACGTGACCCTGCCGCTGTCGGGCCTCAACAGCTTCACCGCCAAGTTCGACGAACACCTCAAGAGCGGCGATTTCTTCGACGCCGCCAAGTTCCCGACCGCCACCTTCAAGAGCACCAAGGTCACCGCGGCCGGCGCCAACAAGCTGACCGTGGCCGGCGACCTGACCATCAAGGGCACGACCAAGCCGGTCGTGCTGGCGGTGACGCTCAACGGTGCCGGTCCGCACCCGATGAAGAAGGTGCCGGCGCTGGGCTTCGACGCCACCACCACGGTCAAACGCAGCGACTTCGGCCTGGGCGCGTACGTGCCCAACGTCAGCGACGAGGTCAAGATCCGCATCACCACCGAGGCGCTGCAGGACGCGAAGTAAGCCTGCGCTGCGGCGTCGGCCTGAGCAGGCCGTCGCTGTAGATCGAAACGCCCGCCGCCTGGCGGGCGTTTTCGTTTGCGCGGAGGTGGGGGTTGCCTTGGGGTTGTCGGGCGGCAGGCATGTGCCTGGATTTGTCTTAGTCAATGTCCCTGGCAACGCGGTGCTGCGCACGAAGGCTGACAATTGAGGGCAGTCGGGACTGACGTCCCTCCCACACCTGGATCACCCCTTCGCCGAGCCGCGGCACGCCCTCGGCCGCCCTCTGTAGGAGTCAACTGTCATGCAGCAGCGATGACGGGAGGCGCGTAAGAAGCCTGATCGCGCGCGATGGCATTGAGCCAGCGTAGGTACTTGTGCATGCAGGCGACGATGGCGACCTTGGCCGGTTTGCCGGCCGCTTGCAGGCGCGCATAGGTTTGGGCCAAGGGGGATTTGGCGCGGATGCTGGCCCAGGTGGCCATGTACAGCGCGCGGCGCACGTCGCTGCGCCCGCCTTTGATGCGGCGCTGGCCTTGCCAGCGGCCGCTGTCGTGATTGAACGGCGCCAGCCCGACCAGGGCGGCCAGCTTGCGCGGCGGCAGCGTTCCCAGTTCCGGCAGGCGTGCGGCCAGGGTGGCGCGCAGGATCGGCCCCAGCCCCGGCACCTTGGGCAGGGTCGAACACGCGTCGGCCTGCTGCTGAAGGTCTCGCTTCAGCGCATCGCTCTGCCGCTTCAGTAGGTCGATCGCTTCCTGGCAGTGGCGCCGCACCTCCGGGCTGGTGATGTGCTCCAGACGCCGCCGCAGGGCGTCGTGCTGGCCGACCAGAGCATTGCGCAGATCCAGCAGTTCGCGCAGGTGCTGCAGGTGCTCGGGCAACACGTCCGTCGGGGGGGCCACAATGGCTTGGGCTGTCACGGCCAACAGACGCGCGTCCAGGGCGTCGGTCTTGGCCTTGATGCCCAGCGCCTTGGCCAACGCACGTGGGCGCTGCGCACACATCCGCACCGCCGGCAGGTTGGCCTGCCGCAGCGTCCGCAGCACCTCATGTTCGTAGCCGCCGCTGGCTTCCAGCACGATCCGTTCGCACTCCAGCCTCGCCAGACGCTGGACCAGCTCAACGCGCCCTTGCGGCGTGTTGGGCTGGGTCCAGGCCAGTCCGTCCGGCAGCACATGAATGACCAGTTCGGCCTTGGCAACATCGATCCCGACAAAGCGCCGCATAGACGTTCTCCGCAGTAGACTTAGGGTCGAGAGCGCTCCTGCCAATGCCCAGGCTTGTGATGTTCGAGCTCCCGGCTCAGGCAACTGTTCGGGCTTGTCAGGCAGGAGAACCGGGGTGCGGCGGCACTGACTCCTACTCGTGCTCGCTTGGCACTGCGGCTTAACGGCCTGCCGCACCCCGCTCTCACCTTCAACGATAGACCCTCTTTTGACACAAGCGGCTTCAGCCGCGACGCTTTTTGCTGGCGCCAATCATTCCGAACGGCGGTTCCATTTTCCTGTCGCGGCTAAAGCCGCTCCTACAGTGGTCGCGCGGATAGCATGCATGTGTGGGAGGGACTTCAGTCCCGACGAGCACACCTCAGCTGCGCATCGCCTTCCCCTGCAGGAGCGGCTTCAGCCGCGACCGAAGAATGAAACAACCGGGATGCATCGCCAGCGGCAGAGCATCACACCTGAAACCGCCTCGGCACTTTTTGCATCTGGGCGCACAAAGTCCACTCACCGCGGCATCAAGAACACCAGCATCTCGCCCGCTTACTCAGGCTTACTCCCGCTCCTCACGCCCCGACTTCCAGTATCCCGTCGCGCGCACCCACTCCTTGGGCACGTTGAGGCGGCCTTCCACGAACTTGCGCATCATCCGCGCGCGCGACGATTCGCACGCGATCCAATAGAACGCATCGCCCGGCGGTGCCTCGAAATCGCGCAGCGCGTCCTCCAGCAACTGGCTGCCGAGCACCGGCACGCCATTGCGCTCCAGCCAGTCGACCCGTGTCTGCGCGCGCGACGGCAGCGCCTGCCGGTCGGCGGCGCCGGGGATCTCGATCAGCGCATGGACCTGCGCCGCAGCCGGCAGTTCCTGCAGCCAGCGGCCGATCGCCGGCAGCGCGGTCTCGTCGCCGATCAGCACATAGGTCGCGTAGTCGTTGGCGACGACGAACGAGCCGCGCGGCCCGCCGACCACCAGCGGGTCGCCCGGGTTGGCGCGTGCGGCCCAGCGGCAGGCGGCGCCGTCGCCGTGCAGCACGAAGTCCAGGGTCAACTCCCGCGCCGCGGCGTCGTAGTGCCGCGGCGTGTAGTCGCGCGCCGGCGAGGGTGCGGCGTCTGCCGGATAGACCGGGCCGCGGTCGGTCAGCGTCGGCAGCACGAAGGCGCCGTCGGGGTTGGGGAAGAACAGCTTGACGTGATCGTCGGGTCCGGCGCTGACGAAGCCGTCCAGCGCCGGGCCGCCGACCACGATGCGGCGCATGTGCGGCGTCAGCGGCTGGGTGCGCAGCACCTGCAGGTGGCGCAGCTGCAACGGATGCCGCAGCAGTCGATGTTCATGGGCGTTCATGCGGAAGGTCCTTGGGGGAAGTGGGCAAGCGCGCAGCGCCCGCGGAGCGGCGAGGCGGCCAGGCGCGGGCGGTGCTCAGCCATCGCCGTCGCGCGCCATGCCGTCGGCGGCCTGAATCAACAACTGCGCGACGCGTTCGATTTCGGCATCGGTCCAGCGGCCGTGGCGCGCCAGCAGGCCGTGCTTGATCCGCCGCATCGCCTCGCGCACCGGCGCCGGCACGTTCGCGCGCACCAGCGCGCGGGCGCGGTGATGGGTGCGTTCCACTGCCGCGTCCAGTTGCGCGCGCTGCGCCTGCACGAAGGCGCGGCCGTCGGCGGTGATCGCGTAGCGCTTGCGTGCCGCATCGGCATCGGCCTGCACCAGGCCCTGCGCCTCCAGTTGCGCCAGGGTCGGGTACACGGTGCCGGCGCTGGGCGTGTACAGGCCATGGAACAGCTCGGCCACCGCGCGGATCAGCTCGTAGCCGTGGCGCGGCTGGGTCTCGATCATCGCCAGCAGCAGCAGGCGCAGGTCGCCGTGGCCGAGCGGACGCTGGCCGCGCCCGCCGCCGCGGGCGTGCGCGCCTGGGCCGTCCTCGTCGAACAGACGGCGTGGGGGGCGAGGGGTGGGATCGGTGGCGCGAGGCATCGTTTCGATATGTCTAAATTTTGCGAAACGATATATCGAATTTGGGTGGGCGGCAAGACTGGGCGGCCGCGGGGCGGGGTGATGGATGGGGAGGGTTCAGGGCGCTGGGGCGCTTTGCGGGTGCGCCCGAAGTCCACCGACGTTCGTGTGCTGCGCGGGAGAGGTCGCAATCCCCTGTAGGAGCGGCTTCAGCCGCGACAGAACCTTCGGATGGTGCCTGTCGCGGCTGAAGCCGCTCCTACACGAAAGCGATTGCCGCGATCCGGCGGATGCGCGATCGCCTACCCGCCCTCTCCCTGCTCCAGCACCCGCCGCTGCATCTCGTCCAGGTACTCGTCCAGTTCCTGCACCGAGGTGAAGATCTCGTTCAACGGCACCGCCTTGACCACGTCGAACACCTTGCGGATCTGCGGCTGCGGGTTGACCACCAGCACCCGGCCCTCGCGCGTGGCCAATACCTTGCGTGCCTTGAAGATCGAGCGGATGCCGGCGCTGCTGATGTAGTCCAGGTGCGACAGGTCCAGCACCAGGGTGGTGATCGGGGTGGCCAGCAGGGGCGCCAGCGCCTCGTCCAGCGCCTGGTAGGTGTGCGT
Organism: Xanthomonas sp. DAR 35659; assembly: GCF_041242975.1. NCBI lineage: Bacteria > Pseudomonadati > Pseudomonadota > Gammaproteobacteria > Lysobacterales > Lysobacteraceae > Xanthomonas > Xanthomonas medicagonis. Next base: position 4,810,970 of record NZ_CP162488.1, on the reverse strand, counting down.
GTCCAGGCGCCCGCTGAGGGTGATGCGCTGGCGCCTGTCCTGCGCGGGCTCGATCTGCAGGCTCAACGTGGTCATGCGGGGAACTCCTGGGGGACGGGGTCGAAGGGCTGCAGCAAGGTGATGCGCACGACGTTGCGGCCGGCGTCGTGGCGGTAGTCGATGTGGTCGGCGAGCTGGCGCACCAGGTGCAGGCCGAGCCCGCCGATCGGACGCTCGGCGATCTCCGCGTCCAGGTCCGGCGGCGGCGCGTGGCGCAGGTCGAAGGCCGGGCCGCTGTCGTGGAACTCCAGCACCAGCGTGCCGGTGTCCACCTGCAGCACGACTTCCACCGGCGGCTGCTCGCTGCTCAGGTGGCCGTGTTCCAGCGTGTTGCAGGCCAGTTCCTCCACGATCAGCCGCGCGCGGCTCACGTGGTCCGAGGCCACGCCATGGCGCAGCAGCGCGTCCTCCAGCGTGTCGCTCAACTGCGCCAGCGCGTCCAGCGCCGGCACCATCTGCAATCGCAAGTTCATGCCGCGCCCTCCCGCGTCGGATCCTGGCGCAAGCGGATCGCCAGCAGGGTAATGTCGTCGGATTGCGGTGCCGACCCGGTGAACGCGTGCACGTCGGCCAGCACCCGCGCGCACTGCGCCTGCGCATCGATGCCGGGCTGCAGCGCGGCCAGCAGGCGTTCGGCGCCGTAGGCCTTTTCGTGCGCGTCCATCGCCTCGGTGATGCCGTCGGTATAACTCAGCAAGGTGGCGCCGGCGGCCAGGCGGCCGCGCATCACCGGGTAGCGGGTCTGCGGGTCGATCCCCAGCGGCGGCCCCGATTCCAGCGCCAGCAGCTGCGCGTGGCCGTCGGCGCCGAGCAGCACCGGCGGCTCGTGGCCGGCGCTGGACAGCCAGTAGTCGCCGCTGTGCACGTCGATCAGGCCGCACAGCACGGTGGCGAACATGCAGGTGTCGTTGCCCTCGACCATGCGCTGCGAGGCCGCGATCAGAATCGCGTCCGGCCGGCCGTGGCGGCGCGCGGCCACCTCCAGCACGGTCATCGCCCGTGCCATGAACAGCGCCGCCGGCACGCCCTTGTCCGAAACGTCGCCGACCACGAACCACAGCAGCCCCGGCTCGGTCTCGAAGAACTGGTAGAAATCGCCGCCCACCATCGTCGCCGGCTCCAGCAGCGCATAGGTTTCCAGGTGCTTGTGCGCGCTGTCGAAGGTGCGCCCGCCGGGCAGCATCGCGCGCTGGATGTCGCGCGCGATCGACAGTTCGCTCTGCATCCGCTGCCGCGCCTGCGCCAGGGTGGCGATCTCCTCCAACTGCAGCTTGATCGAACCGCGCGCGCGATCGAAGGCGCGCGCCATCACCCCCACTTCGTCCGCGCGCTCCACGTGGCGCAGCGGGTAATCGAACTCGCCCTGGCTGAAATGCCCAGCCGAATTGGTCAGGTCCTCGATCGGCCGCGCCAGCCGCGCGGTGTAGCGGTGCAGCAGCCACAGCCACAGCAGCAGCGCGGTGCCGCCGCCCAGCGCCACCCACAGCGCGATGCGGTTGAGCCCGGCCACCGTATAGCCCTCCGACACGGTCAGCGCGAAGGTCCAGCCGGTGTCGCCGACCGCCGCGCTCTGGGTCAGGTAGCGCTCGCCGTCGGGCGCGGTGTGGGAAAAGCGCACCGGCGCGTGCGCGGCCACCGCGGCGGCCAACGGCGACAGGTCCGGCCGCGCCCGCGCCACGTGCGCCTCCAGCGTGCGGCGGAAGCGCAGCGCCGGGTCCGGATGCAGCACGAACAGCCCGTCCGGCGACAGCAGCATCGGCTGCAGCCCGGCCCCGGCCGGCAACTCGCCGACGATCGCCTGCAGCCGTTTCAGCGGCACGTCCACGCTGACCATGCCGATCGCCGGCGCCTGCGGGCCGTCGCCGGGCAGGCGCAGCGGCAGGTTGTAGGTGGTCAGGTAGTCGCCGCCGATGGCGGCCTCGCTGTACGGCTCGGACCACCACGGCGCCGACGCCGCCAGCGTGCGCCGGTACCAGGGCATGGTGCGGTAGTCGAAACCCAGCGCCTCGGCCGGCTGCTCGATCAGCTTGCCGCGCACGCGCCGCAGGTGCCAGGCGAAGCCGCGGTCGTCGCCCTTCAGCGCCCCCGGCTCGATCACCAGCAGCGCCCCGGCGATGTCCGGGTCACCCTCCAGCGTGGCGTGCAGCAGGCTGCGCAGGTTGAACGGCTGGCGCCCGACCCCGGCCGCGCCGGCGGCCAGCGTGCGCCCGCTGACCTGCACCGAGCCCAGCGTCGCGTCCAGGCTGCGCGCGGTCTGCTGCGCCAGCCCGGCCACCTCCTCGCGCGCGTTGCGCACCACCACCTGGCGCGCGCCCAGGTAGAACAGCAGCGCCAGGCCCAGCAGCAGCGCCACCTGGATCAGGCTGCCCCACAGCATCAGCCGGGTGCGCAGGCTGTGCCGCCAGGCGACCGCTGGAGCGTCCTGCGCTGGCGATAGGGCGGCGATGGCGGCGCTCCGCGGGAGTCGGCCCCGATCATAAGCGCAGCCGCGCCCCGCCGCGCATCCCTGTCCCGGGCTGTCCCGGGCCAATGTGACAGTCCGTTCCATACGCTGGCGTACGAGGTCCCGCGGGGCGGTTGCGCTACACTTGGAGGCTTCGAAAAACACATGCAATCGCGCGCGTGCGTGCGACCGACGGGAGCGCTATGAACTGGTTGAACGAGGTGCTGCAGAACGATCCGAACCCCACTGAAACCCAGGAGTGGATCGAATCGCTCAAGGCCGTCATCGATGTCGCAGGCCCCGAGCGCGCGCATCAGCTGCTGGAGGACATGGTCGAACTGACCCGTCGTTCCGGCGCCTACCTGCCGTTCTCGCCGACCACCGAGTACGTCAACACCATCGCCCCCGCCAACGAGGCCAAGAGCCCGGGCGATGCGGCCATCGAGTGGAAGATCCGCTCGATCATCCGCTGGAACGCGATGGCCACCGTGGTCCGCGCCAACCGCAAGCCGGGCGACCTGGGCGGCCACATCGCCTCCTTCGCCTCCAGCGCCACCCTGTACGACGTGGGCTTCAACCACTTCTGGCGCGCGCCCTCGGACAAGCACCCCGGCGACCTGCTCTACATCCAGGGCCACAGCTCCCCCGGCATCTACGCCCGCGCCTTCCTGGAAGGCCGCATCAGCGAAGACCAGCTCAACAACTTCCGCATGGAAGTGGATGGGCAGGGCATCTCCTCCTACCCGCACCCGTGGCTGATGCCGGACTTCTGGCAGACCCCCACCGTGTCGATGGGCCTGGGCCCGCTCAGCGCCATCTACCAGGCGCAGTTCATGAAGTACCTGGAGCACCGCGGCCTGATCGAGAAGTCCGATCGCAAGGTGTGGTGCTTCATCGGCGACGGCGAGAGCGACGAGCCCGAGACCCTGGGCGCCATTGCCCTGGCCGGCCGCGAAGGCCTGGACAACCTCATCTTCGTGGTCAACTGCAACCTGCAGCGCCTGGACGGCCCGGTGCGCGGCAACGGCAAGATCATCCAGGAACTGGAAGGCGTGTTCCGCGGTGGCGGCTGGAACGTCATCAAGCTGCTGTGGGGCGGGTACTGGGATCCGCTTCTGGCCAAGGACACCGACGGCGTGCTGCGCAAGCTGATGATGGAAACCGTCGACGGCGAGTACCAGAACTGCAAGGCCTTCGGCGGCGCGTATACCCGCGCCAACTTCTTCGGCAAGTACCCGGAGACCGCGGCCATGGTCGCCGGCCTGTCCGACGACGACATCTGGCGCCTGAACCGCGGCGGCCACGATCCGCACAAGGTCTACGCCGCCTATCACCAGGCGGTGAACACCAAGGGCATGCCCACCGTGATCCTGGCCAAGACGGTCAAGGGCTACGGCATGGGTTCCTCGGGCGAATCGCTCAACCCCACCCACCAGACCAAGAAGCTGGACGACGACGCCGTGCGCGCGTTCCGCGACCGCTTCAACATCCCGCTCAGCGACAAGCAGCTGGCCGAGGCCGAGCAGGTGCCGTTCTACCACCCCGGCCCGGACTCGCCGGAAGTGCAGTACCTGCAGGAGCGCCGCGCCGCGATGGGCGGCTACCTGCCACAGCGCCGCCGCAAGGCCGACCTGTCCATCCCGGCCCCGGGCCTGGACAAGTTCGAGCGCCTGCTCAAGGACAGCGGCGAGCGCACCTACTCCACCACCATGGCCTTCGTGCAGAGCCTCAACATCGCCCTGCGCGACAAGGAACTGGGCCCGCGCATCGTGCCGATCGTGGCCGACGAAGCGCGCACCTTCGGCATGGAAGGCATGTTCCGGCAGATCGGCATCTACGCCCCGTTCGGTCAGAAGTACAAGCCGGTGGACGCCGACCAGCTGATGTTCTATCGCGAGGACCAGTCCGGCCAGGTGCTGCAACAGGGCATCAGCGAGCCGGGCGCCATCTCCTCGTGGATGGCCGCCGGCACCAGTTACTCGGTCAGCAACGTGCCGATGCTGCCGTTCTACATCTACTACTCCATGTTCGGCTTCCAGCGCGTGGGCGACATCGCCTGGCAGGCGGCGGACATGCGCACCCGCGGCTTCCTGCTCGGCGGCACCGCCGGCCGCACCACGCTCAACGGCGAAGGCCTGCAGCACGAAGACGGCTTCAGCCAGGTCATCGCGGGCTCCATCCCGAACGTGCGCAGCTACGACCCGACCTTCGGTTTCGAGGTCACCGTGGTCATGCAGTACGGCATCCAGCGGATGATGCAGGAGCAGGTGGACGAGTACTACTACATCACCCTGATGAACGAGAACTACGCCCACCCGGAAATGCCGGCGGGCGCGGAAGACGGCATCATCAAGGGCATGTACCTGCTCAAGGAAGCCGGCAAGCCCAAGAAGGGCGAACTGCGCGTGCAGTTGCTGGGCTCGGGCACCATCCTGCGCGAAGCCATCGCCGCCGCCGAGCTGCTGGACAAGGACTTCGGCGTCACCGCCGACATCTGGTCCTGCCCCAGCTTCAACGAACTGCGCCGCGACGGCTTCGACGCCGAGCGCTGGAACCGCCTGCACCCGGAAGGCGAACAGCGCAAGCCGTTCGTCACCCAGCTGCTGGAAGGCCGCCAGGGCCCGGCCATCGCCGCCACCGACTACGTGCGCGCCTTCGCCGACCAGATCCGCGCCTTCGTGCCGATGCACTACACCGTGCTGGGCACCGACGGCTTCGGCCGCTCGGACACGCGTGCCAACCTGCGTCGGTTCTTCGAAGTCGATCGGTACTACATCGCGCATGCCGCGATTGCGGCGCTGGCGAAGGATGGGAAGATGACCGGCAAGGATGTGGCTCGGGCGATCAAGCAGTACAAGATTGATCCGGAGAAGGCTAATCCGGTTGGGGTTTAAGAGTAGTATAAGGGCGGCTTAATTGCCGCCCTTTTTATTTTTCACAAAGTACTGATAATCCGGGCTAAAAATATCTGGGGGCATTGATTTTAGCGTGAGAATTGGTTGTTCTCACATAGTCCATTTGGCTGATCTTGGGTTATTTCCGCACATCAAATTCAGCTTACTACTTTAGGATGCAGTTGAGTTCCATTCAAGGAGGGAAATGTATGAAAGCACTGCTGATCCAGTTAAGTGATATCCACATAACTGCAAAGGATTCGCATTTCATAGATCGAGCGGAGAAGCTCGCGGATGCTGCCACTTCGCGCATTACAAATGCGGACGAAGTGCATATCGTAGTGACAGGTGACTCTGCCAATTGGGGTTTGAAAACGGAGTTTGAACTCGCCGAAAAATTCCTCAGGCGAGTTGCAGTACGAATTGAGTCTAGGACTCGAATCAACCCCAGAATTATCGTGATACCTGGAAATCACGATTGTAATTTTCAGGGAGATCAGGCAGTTCGCGAAATACTTCTCAAAGCCGTCGGCGTAGGTTCGAATGCTGTCAGCGACAGCATATTGGGGCAGTTGGGCTGCGTTCTCGCAGATTTCAGAGATTATCAGCTGCGTCTTTGTCCTGAAATTTCCCAAATAAGCGCCTGGCACTCAGAGGTTAGGTTTGGGCATGTTAAGTATGTAATTATGAATTCGGCGCTAATGTCGACGATTAAGGAAAAGCCAGGCTCTTTGCAGATGGAGCTCCCACATCCGCAAGAGGATGGACATGATGGACGTACTATCTATCTAATGCACCATCCTTATAATTGGCTGCAGCAAGATAATGCGCGTGAGTTGGCGCAGCATGCTTCTGCACATGCGGATCTGTTCCTGATGGGGCATGAGCACGTTGCTTGGGGTCAATCAGTTCGTGAGCTGTACGACGGAGCTACAATTACATATTTAAAAGCCCATGTCTTGCATGATACGGAAGATTCCGATAATAGCGCTTTCTCTACAGTAGTGATCGATACTGACAGTGGCTTCTTGCCAGAGAGTTACAGATGGAACGATGGTCGATTCAGCTATTGGCAGGAGCAGTCCTCATCTGACTATATCCCATGGCACAAGGCTGATAGTGCTAAGAAGATTTCCTTGTTGGACGTCGCATACCGCGAGCTCACGAACGCTGGCGCAAACTTCACACATCGCAAGAAATCACTGATTACTTTGCCGGATATATTTGTCTGGCCCGCGATTCGATCAGCAAACATTGATGTCTCAACGACCAAAGGGGGCGCGATTGAGGCGACGGAGTTTAGCGCAGAAAGAATTTCGGCAGACTATGATAGTTTCTCAGATATTGTAGTCATTCGCGGCGGGGAGCAGGCAGGTAAATCGGCTCTAGCGAAAGTTCTGTCGCTTAGCTTTTCGCGGAAGGGGATTCATCCGATTTTGCTCGCAGCAGGTCACATATCTTCGTGGCGTGAAAAGAGCCTGAACGATCGGATTAACGGTGCTATTGACTCAATGTATGGAAGATCGCAGCGAGAGGATTATCAGCAGCTGTCGCCAGAATTCAAAGTTTTAATTATAGATAACTTTGACCTCGCGGAGGTAGCAAGAGGTTACTTCGAAGGGCTGCGCGCGCTTAGAAAATATTTCGGCAAAATAATATTGATGCTTGATTCTCATCCAGGCCTTGAAATGGCGCTCACTGAATTCCTGAATGATGAGTGCCTAGTGGATGCGCAAGTTTTCGATATTCTGGAGATGAACTACAGTAATAGAATTGAGCTCATCGAGAGATGGATAGGTATCGGTGACCCTGATATTGATAGCCAGACGTTGAGGGTCACCGCTGCAAGGCTGTCGAAGGTGGTTGATGAAACGCTGGGGCGGAATTTAATTCCAGCTGTTCCAGTTTTTATTCTTATAGTCCTTCAAAGGGCCGAGACAGCCCAAGACCTTGACACAGTAGTGAAGAGTGGGTCGCAGGGCTTTCTCTATGAGTCCCTTATTGTTCAAGCGCTAAGCACTAAGGTGCAGGCTATGAACGTCCCCACTTGCTTGGCGTACCTGACACAGTTGGCGCAGAGGCTTAATCACTCTTCAAATGATGGGCTAAGTCAAATTGCGTATGAAGCGTTCCATGTCGAGCATTGTTCTAGGTTTGCGCTTGATGTTCCTGTTGCTAGATTGCAAAGCCAACTGATTGCCGCAGGAATATTTGACGATCGAGGTGGTGGGGTTGGTTTCAAATATCACTTCCATAAATATTATTTTATCGCTCGATCGATATCGTTAAGGGACGACTGGCTCCTGCTGGAGGGGGAGGTGGACGCTCTTATCGAGACTATTCATACTGAAAAAAGTGCTAATGTCCTTCTTTTCCTGTCGCACATAAAAAGAAATTCAAGAGTTGCTGATAAGCTGATTGAAAAAGCTGAGAGTATGTTCCGCGGGACGGCCGTTGCAGATCTTTTCGCCAAGCAGCGCATCATTGATGATTTCGACTCGTCAACCGTTCGGGCTTTAATTAGAGAAGGTAGTCGCAGCGAACAATTAAATGAGCATGAGAAAGATCTCCTAGATGCCGAAACGTCGCAAAGAGAATTAACGGCTATTGCGGAGGCCCGTGTAAAGCGTCGTCTTGATGACGCATTCTCAATGAATGCGGCCTTTAAAACGTTGCAGGTTTTGGGTCAAATCCTTCGGAATCATGCGGGTGAAATAGAAAGAGCTGAAAAACTCAGAATCACTAATGCCTGCTGCGAATTGGGCCTCAAAACTCTTGCTTTTATGCTCACAACTGTTGCTGACTATGGGCCAGATATTATCGCATTCCGGGCGGCCCAGCTTGAAGCCGAGAAGCCCGGTGTCGACGCGGCAAAAATTACCGAAGAGCTCCAGAATTACCTTCCTGGCTTCGCATCAACTTTATGCGTTGGCTCACTGATCCGTATTGCTAATGCAATTGGCGCAGAAGATTTAACCCCAACTCTAACAGAGTCTTTGGGTAAGTCTGATACAGGTAGGATGATAAAATTGGTTACTCAGTTGGAGCATTTTTCTGATTTCCCTAAGGATGAGCTTCTGAAGTTCGAGCAAGAGGTTCTTGTTAGGGCTGCTTTTCTACCTAATCATGTGCTTAGGCGTTTCATTATCCGTCGTCTCTATTTATTTCCTGCAAGGGACGAACTAAAGCGAGCTGTTCTCGACAAATTCAAGATCAAGGCTTTGCCTTTCAAGTTTCTTGAACAGCGGAAGCCCGACTGACCACTACGGTTGCTCTTTGTCAGCCTAAGTTATCGGAATAACGGGGGCGGGTTGATTGGTTTAATGCATGTACGGGTTGCATGGTGGATCTGACGTAAGCACAGTGCCGAGTCTTGGCTTCGGCACGACGCGGTGTGGTCAAAGGGAGAAGCAGGGGCAGGGTGCACCCTCATCGACAAGTAAAGGAGTCAGGTTCTAAGGTTTCCCCACGTTTTCATGCCGCCAGCTGCATCTGATCGATGACCGCTTGGGGCAACGATTTCATACGCTCTAGCCATATGGATATGGGTTCCAGTGGCCATCGCCTGACCAGTGCTTCGCGGCCAACGCGCATTGTTGAATAGAGCTTGCGCGCGCTCCTGTTGGGCGAGAGCCAATGCGCGATACCGGTGGATTCGCAGCCCAGGCCAGCCAGCCAGCTGACGAAGCTTGCCAAGGTGCTCACCAGCAGTAGGATCTGCAGGCGTGCGCCTTGCCGGGTGAGGCTGTCTTCCAACGCTTGGCCGTAGCGATGCGACTTGAGGTCACGGAATGCCAGTTCGATCTGCATCCGTCGCGCATAAAGCTTCACCAATTGCCGTGCGTTAGGTGCTTCGAGTTCGGGCGAGGCCATGATCAGCCAGGGCTCTCGCTCTCGGGCAGAGGCCTTCAAGCTCATGCTGGAGCGCGATGTTCTGCCCATCACGCGGCGGTTCGGATTCTTCCGGAGTAACGGGGTCAGGTTGACTTACTTGATGGCCCCGCTTGATTTGCGTGGCCGATGAGCCGGCCTGACACCCGCGAAGCGGCGGGTCTTGGCCTCAACCATGCTGCGAAACGCATCGTGGCCGAGGGCCCGTTGTTGCTGGAGGTGAATGCGGATGTCGGCGAGCAGTTCGTCACTTAGGACTTCATCAAGCAAGGCGCGATAAGCGCTGGATCGCTCGGCTGCATCACCCAGAGCGAGCCAGGAGGGATGGGGCGTTAGCGCCGAGTGTTCCCGCTGGCCGAGATTGGCTGCGCAACTGGACCAGCGATACGCGGCTGGATCGTCTATGAGGCGAGCGCGTACCGGGTTGAGTTCGATGTAGCGATAGCAACGCAACACATAGTCGCCACTGTCCACAAAGCATGACTTGTAGCGCCCTTCCCAAAGTGTGCCGGTACGGCCGTGACGGCCATTGAAGATGGCCACATAGTTGCGACCGAGTCGCTGCATTAGCTGCCCGATCCTTCCAGGCTCCGGCGGTGTGGCAAGCAAGTGGACATGGTTGTCCATCAAGACGTAGGCATGTAGTTGGCAACCGCTGGCATGCAGGGCAGCACGTAAGAGGTGCAGATAGCGCATCCGGTCTCCGTCATCCAAAAAGCACGGAAGGCGATTATTGCCGCGCTGCACGATGTGCTGTGGTATGCCAGGAAGATCAAGGCGAGGAAGGCGAGCCATGCTGGCAAGAGTGGTCTACGATCGCTATCAGCGGCATCTAGCAAGTTCCGCAAAACCTGTCAGGCATCTCTACGTCGCCGTGTAGGAAGTGAGCCTGAGCTCGCTCTTTAGGTGTCAAAGTGTAGGGGCTGAGCCTCGCTGTTGCTGCGCCTGAACCCGCTGTTGCTCCAATACCTGTTCCTGCAATCGCTCTTGTGCCAAACGTTGGTTCACGGTTTCTAGCTGCGAGAAACTTTCCTGGAGCGGCCGCTGGGCTGCCTCTGCGGTCGGCATGTGCGCCCGGAGTTTTGCCGGATCTTTGGGGTCTCCCTGGACGACGAATAGGTTCTGGGCTGCAGGCAGGTCCTTGGTCTCTTCGCTGAGCAAGACATGGTCCACGCGGGTCAACCCGTTGTTCTTCGCCAGCGTCAGCAGACTGGCGGTCGTGCGCTCGCTGGATGCATCAAAGGTGCGGCCATTGGCTGCATCCAGTTGCTCCACCTTGCCGCGGATCTGCTGATGCATTGCGTGGTCTGGATGCGCTGCATCCGCAGGTGTCAATGCACGCCCTATTTGTTCGGGCAACGCCAGGTTGGGAGACTGATCCTCACGTGATCCCTTGTTCTTCAGTTGGACCATGCCGTAGCCATCCTTACCCAGGTCAACAATATTGAAGGTGCGCGCTGATCCCAGTTCCAGCCCATTGCGCTCCAACTGGTTTGGATCGAGGCCCAGGGACTTGAGGTCAATGCGGATCTCAGGCGGGCGGCGACCCTGGGCGAGGTGGTCGAAGATCACCGCGATGCGGCTTATTGGGCCGACACCGTAGTAGTTGCGATAATCCGAGTCGCGGTGCTGACCCAAGTTGCCTTTGCCGTCGTAGAAGCACCGCTCTACCGACTTGGTCAATGCGTCGTTGCCGGCGAGGGGACGGCTGGTCAGCGACTCGTACGTCAAGCCGTCTGCGAAACGAGGAGCTCCTCCTTCGTGGTTGATGCAGCGCGTTGTAGAACGCTGCAGCAGCTGCTTTTCCACGAGTTCGTCCGAGATTCCCGGGTTCTGGTGCTTGATGCGGTCGTGCAAAGCACGCAATCCGGACACCTCGGCCAAGGCCTCGTCCTCACGCGTCGCGTCAAGATAGCTGCGCATGGGGGCGGTCAGGTCAACCTGCGTTTCGCGATTCTCGTATGCCTCCATCAGCCGATTGTCTACAGTCTTCCCAAACTCGAGCAACGCCTTCGCACGATGCCCCGCAAGCACGCCGTGCATCGTTTCATGCCCTATGACTTCGGTCAGATAGTCGATGCGCTGGTTCCCGCCCCGATCGCGGAATACCGTGTCGCTGATATTGAGAGTGCCTGGCTTTCCGTCTTTGCCGTCAGCAAAATGACCAGCATTGTTTTGACCATGCGACACTGCAAGGGCGCCAATCTGCCCCTTCTCGATGGCGTTCCCTAACAAGGTGGATAGATAAGGCGATTCAGAAAGCGCCTGGCGAATTGAAGCCTCCGCGCCCCTTGGAAGGGTGGGGTCCTTGGCCATCTCAGCAAGCAACGGCTCGATGCGTGGATCCACAGGCGTCATGCGTCACCCCCGTCAATCTGCGCGCCATACGCGCATTCTCGCGAACTGGCCTCGCCACCACTACGATAGATCAGCAGCGCAACCGAAAAGCCCTGCCCGCTATCGCCGATGGGGCGCCAGTGCTGCCGCATCCATCCTCCCTGAAATGGTCGCTGCACCCCACGTTCGTACCCGATCGCTTCCAGCTTCCGCGAAAGCGCAGCAGCGTCCATGATGCATATCTCGGTTGGGGTTCTGGTGGGATCTTTACCACCGGGTGGGCTGACTATGATCTCGATCCGAGAAAAGCCTTTTGCTGAAAAACTGTGAGTAGCGTAGAGCGTGAAACCGTTGGCGAGTGGCGCCCCTTTTACTTCGCGCCAGGGGTGCGCCAAGTCTGAGGGGGCACTGAATTCGATGCCTAACGCCGACTCCATGTGCCGATAGTCCATGTCCGCAGGCGTCTTCAGGCTCCCTGCGTAGCGTAGTAGCCTGGCCTCCAGGTCTTCAGTACTTATGCTTGCCGTCCTGGCGGCCATGGCCTTGGAGTGGGGTTGCCTTGCTTTTTCGGAAGGATGGGCGCAAGCGCTCGCCAGCGACGTAGCAAGTGCCAGCAACAAGAAGGCCTGCGATCGTGGCCTTGCCACCGTGCATGGCGCTCGGCCCGCGACACCGTAAGAGCGCCGATTTAGCCCGTTGCGGCGACGTTCCTCGGCAAGTCGGATAAGGTAGGGCGTTTTCGAGATCGCCTGCCGGCTCGACGCTCCAATACCGCGCGGAAGGGGAGTGTCCTTTGCCATGTCGGCCAGCGAAGGCTCGATGCAGGGATCTACGGGCTTCATTCTTCACCTCCATCGATCTGAACACCGCGGACGCATTCACGCGAACGGGCTTGGTCGCCGATCCGATAGATCAGTAGCGCGACCGAGAATCCCTGCGTGTTGTCCCTGATAGAGCGCCAATGTTGCCGCATCCAGCCACCTTGGAATGGCCGTTGCCCGCCGCGCCTGTAGCCTATGGTCTCCAGTTGCTGCGAAAGTTTGGCGGCATCCCAGATGCAAATGTCAGTCGGAACTCTGGTGGGGTCACGCCCATCTGGCAGGTTCACCACCGCTTCGATGCTGGAGAAGCCTTTCTCCGCTGGACTATGCGTGGCGTATAGCGTGAAGCCACCGGCCAGCGGCACGTCCTTCGCGTTGCGCCATGAATGCGCTGCGTCGGCGGGCTTGTTGAACTTGATACCAAATGCTGCCTCCATGCGCCGGTAGTCCAGGTCGGCCGGCGCTTTCAGAGAGTCGGCATAGCGCAGCAGCCTGTGCTCCAGATCCTGAACGCTGATGTTGGCCGTGTTTTCAGCCGTACCCGTAGGGCGAAGTGCCTCACCGGCTTCGCCGGGCGTTCGAGCGCAAGCGCTTGGCAGGATAGCCGCAAGTGCCAGCGGAAAGAGCGCTACTGATTGAGGCCTTTCCATGGCGCCTCGTTCTAGTGGTGTGGTGGCAAACGCTAGTGTCTGTGGCAACTTGCGTCAAGTTGGCATTGGTCGCAGTTGTGCTAGACACCGCTGACTTTCGGATTTAAAAGGGATGCGCCAGGGCGCTTAACGGCCTAAGGCACTGTCCTGGCGGTTTGCTTCACTAAGCAGTTGCTCGTATGTCTGCACGCGAACTCGCAATCGGATCAGGTGCCAGGAAAGCGCATAAGCGAATAGCAGCAAGAACGCGAGCACGCTTTGGACCGCTGTGATCTTGCCCAGCGCGCTCCAGTCGCCCCAGCGCCAGTCCTTGAACTGCAGATAGAGTGCGAGCAGAACTGGCATGATCCCGAGCCTTTCCATTCCGCCGGTGAACAAGCCTAGGCGTTCATGCATGTTCGTCCGGCGGTCACGGATGAAGGTCTCCCGCTGACGGCGATGTTCAAGCGGAAATGCGCGCAGTGCAGTGACGATGCCTTGGTACTGATGGAACTCCTGCTCCATCTGTGCTGCATGCGTGGCGTAGGGATGTCTGAAGCCTGGTACCTCGCGTTTGATCTGTAAGATGGCGGATATTGCAAAGCCAATGAGCTCAATTGCGAGTCCCGTTGCTGCACATGCGATTGCAGCCTTGCCATTCAGTACGGTGCCGAGCAACATGCCAAAGCCAGCGCCTAGCAAACCGATGATGAAACTCCAGCGCTCCACAGGCCCGGCGCGGCCCTGTTCGGTCACCTGCGAGTAGTGACTCATCACTGCGGAGAGCGAGGGGAAGCTGAGTTCGTGGAGTGCTCTGCTGTCGTCCGGTTGTTGGGCAGACGCTGCGGTCAATTCTTCCGTTGATTTCGACATTTTTACCTTTGAGCGTCCAGGCTGAGGCTGTCCCCAACTAGTATTCCGTAGTCACTGAAGCTGCGCTAGAGCAAGCCAAATTCCTAATGCAAGATTCTACAAGTTGCTATTGACAGCGCGCGCATCGCGGTAGCAATCTCCATCCCAAGGAGCGTCGAAACTCCCCTAACAGCGGTACCCACCTCCGACAAACCGGTGGGTTTTTTGTGCCCGAAGCTCGGGCGCAAGCCGACGCGATGCCTGCGTCGGGAGGGCGGCTAATACAACACCCTTCGGGGAAATACGCCCGCCGTCTGTTAGCGGTTTCGAACCTCCCGACTTCCCGTCCGCCATGCGTGGCGGCCGGACCCCTTCATGGAACGAGGAGGCAACGATGTCGTACGACCGTTTGGACGATGAAGACATGCCCGGCTATCTCCTGCCGGAGGAGAGCCAGTTCCGGCTGGCGAAGCTGCGCGATCACGTGAGGTTCCTGGTCCGGCTGGCGCAGCCGCGCACGCTGGACGAGGAGCGCGCCGCCGAACCCAAGGTGCGCATGGGCGAGCTGGCGCTCTGTCTCGAGCTGTTGGCCGACCAGGTGGAGCTGGTGCTGGACGCGCTGTCCTATCCCGCGCAGCGGACCGACACGACGTACGGCGCCCGTCCCGCTGCCACCGTCGAAGTGGTGCCGGACACGAACGGCGGTGCCTTCCACGTCACGCTGGAGCAGATCGACCAACTCAACCTGTTGGCCGAGACCGTCTCGGCCCATGCACGGATGGCGGCGGCCGGCGAGACGACCGCGCATGCCGGTCAGGCATCACCGGAGGCGAGCAACACGCTCAGCGATGCAGTAAGCGCGATGCAGGCGCTGTTGCTGCAGATCGAGCGCCAGCCGCTGCACGAACCAACGCCCAACGGCGTGCGCGAGGAGCGGGCGGTCTATGCGGTGGAATGGGGTACGCCGCCTGCGGGAGGCGGGCGGTTGCATTGATCGTGGCCTGCGGGAGGTGATGCAGGGGGCGGCAGAGGGCAGGCCTCGTGTTTCCGGCCTGCCCTAGGCTGGTACGCCTCGCACTACAGCGGGGTCTCTTGTCGCTTGACGATACGGCTGCATGAAACGAAATTGCGCGTGGTTTCAGTCAAGCGCACACAGTTCACACCGTTCTGGTGTTGGCCTCCTGCGTGCGCTGTTGCCGCTGCGCCTCATCTTGTTGCTGGGTGATCGCCTGTTGTTGGTTGAATGCCAATGCCTGTTGTGCGGTCTCTTGCATCGGCGGTGCTGGCTGTGAAACGTCCACTACGCCGCGGAAGCCTGGCGTCGTACCGTTCACGACAAGCCGATCCCCCACCATATCCACGCTAGCGACCTTCGATGCATCCGCAATGCCATCCTGCTTTGCCGCGTACAAGGCGTTGGCCACTACGTCGTCCGATAGATGTGCGGGTGTAGCGCCTCGAATCTTGTCGAACATCTGCCGATCCGCGGATGAGAGCAGCTCCAATGCCTGGGCCTGCTCGGGCGTCCGTTGGGCCGCTGGTGCGTTGCTGGCGTAGTGCGGCGAACGCGCCTGAGACCACTGCGCGGCATACGCTTCCATCGTTCCCGACTGAACGCTTTGAGGATCCACGCTCACACGCTTCTCGGACTCGAAGGCGTTGTAGCGCGCGATACCGTGCACCTGGCCATCGGCTCCCATCTCGACATTGGTGATGCCTTGCTTGTTGCGTTCCGCGTCCGCCAACAGTGCAGCGGCCACCTTTTCGCTGTGCGGGCCATGCGGGATACCCTGGCCATCTTCCATGCGGTAGACCTCGCCGAGCGTGCGTTGAAATGCCGTGTTTCCAGGATGCGAGCGATCACGGAAGTCAGTGGGCGGCAGCGCTGTTGGGCCGGATTCAATGGCGCCTTGTCTCTGGTCACCGGGTTCACGCTCACCGGTCGCCGAGAGCGGTGCCGCCTGTGCCGGTGCCGGCGCTGTTTGATCGACTGAACCGGTAGTCGGCTGCGGCGGGCGCAATACCGGTGCATCAGGGTCAATGTGCAGTAGCCGTTCCGTGGTGCCGTTGCGGTTGATATTCAGATCGACGGTGCCGTCACGGTTGTTCACTCGCGTAAGGTCGGCACGATTCACATCGCTCCAGGCGCCGCCGATATAGGCCTTGCCCGCCCCGCTCCCGTCCATCACGATGAAGTCGTCGCCCGATGCATACAGGCTGGTGGACTGCGGGTGAGGGCGCCCCTGATGGTCAGGGACGTTGTAGCCGTAGGCTCTGCCTTGGTCCAGCGCTTCGATCAGTGCAGGAGCATTGGTCTTCTGCAAGAACAGGTTTCTGACTGTCATGTACTCTGCGCTGAGATTTGGCCTGGCTGCGTCTTGGCCCGTCTGTAAGGGGTTGACCAGTGGATTGGCCAGTATGTTCTGCCATGGCTGGCGCAGCGGGCTGCGTGTGTCGGCATTGCGCAAGGCGTTGAAGACGTCGGTTGCCTCCAGGGCATGCGCAACGCCTGTCTCGATGTAATCTGGCCCGGTTTTACTCGGCCCACTATGATTGGGTAGGAAGCCATTCGCGACCGTTTGGGCGTCCTGTGTGCTGGTAATCGTTCCGTTGCTGATGCCGTCGATGATCGTCGGGTAATAGCGGTCACCGCCTTGGTTCTCCAGCTTCAGTACGATGGTGGCCAATTTTGCCTGTTCGTCCAGCGTTGCACCGCGGTAGAGTGCTGTCTCGCGAAGCTGGTTGACACCACTATCGGGTCGCATCAAAAAATTGACTTGGGTAGTGTCGCGCTCATGGACATAGGTAAGGCCTGCATCCGATGCGAGGAAGGTGTCCAGGTGCGATTTGACCGTCTCGTCCAGGGGGCGGCCGTGTTGGGCCTTGATCGTGCGGCCGTTGCGGCCGAGGTCACTGGCGGTCTGGGTCTGCTGCGCTTCGGTGAGTACCCAGTCTGGATGCGATCTGCCCGCCCAGGTTTGATAGGCCTCCACCAATGACGCGGCCACCTCAGGATGCTGGCCTAAGTCCGTCTGCAAGGTGCCGATGGAGTAACCGCTGTTTCCTGAGGGGGTCATCACCCCATTGCGAACATTGCCAGCGAAGGAGAGTTGATAGGAGATGTTTCTCCCACTGTCACCCCCTTCCGAGCCAAGCCCTACGCCAAAGTAGGCCAGTGCACGCAACTCCGAATCCGTCAGCGCCGCCGGCGGTGGCGTGGTGCCCTCATTTCCTTTCGCCATGACACTCCCTCGTTTTTTGGCCTATTTCTTTATTGCACCTTTCTGGCACAAGCCGATGTTGGTTCTCGCTGCGCGAACGATCGCCAGGTAGCGATCCGCCAGCATCGGCGTCCATCCCTCCACCGCGGCGTCGTCGTCCTTGGCGGCGTCCTCGGCATACTTATCGAGCGTGGCCAAGCACTGCGCATACAGCCCATTCTTGTACTGGGTAATGGCCAGATCGTTGCGAATGCCGGCTTCTTCTTCCCATTCCAGTGTTGGCAGACAATTCGTCAGGGCCGGTGACAAGGTAGTGAGCGCAGCCTTGTACTCTTTCGCATCGTAGAGACGTTTGAAAGCGGCCCGAGTGCGAGCCAGCTCATCCCGGCCGCAGCCATGTTTGACCCGCAGATAGGGGGCCTCGAAATCTCCGTTGTAGCCGCAAAACGTCTTGCATTCAGCGGGCGTGGCTGCAGATACGTCAATACCCTGCGGGGTACTGGCGAAGTTCACTTTGCAGGTGGGTTGGCCCTTGTTGCCCTTGGCGATGCCGGAGTGTCCCTCTATCGCGCCATCCAGTTCGCACACGTCTTCCCCGGTGATGCTTTCCAAGGAGAAGGCTAATGACCCGTTCTGCTGCTTGATCAGTAGGTGACCCCATCCCATGTCGGTGATGTACTCGCCCGGCTGCAGAGGATGATCGGCCGGGACCTGCGTGGCGGCTAAGGCAGGCTGCTCACTGCGCACCGCCGGCCTGGGGGGGGCGGCCGGTGGTTGTGCCGAACATGCAGCTACAGGCAGCGTTGCGATCGCGGCGCCGGCCAGCCAGGCCATCTTCAGAGGAACTGCTTTCGCCATGTCCTTTCGCCGATTTCTGTCTTCCACGCCGCTCTTTAACGCGCGATGCGGCCGTGCGTCAAGTCCGAGTGCTGGAGGCGCGCTTTAGTCCTGTGCCTGACTGGCCTATGGCCGGAACAACAGGGGGCTGCCCTCGGCAGCTGAAGATCACTGGCTACCCTGGCAAGATGTTGTGCCAGTTGTTAGGACGGGCGCTGGCGGATCTCGCAACTGGGTCTGAGCGGATAGATGGGACGGCATCATCCAGGGCAACGGAGTCAGGTTAACTTATTCGGTGTCGTGGCGGATTTGCGTGGTCGACGGGCGGGCCTGGCGTCGGCGATAGTTGAGTGCTTCGCCTGCTTTGGGTAGCTTCCAGGTAAACGTACACCTAGAGACACGTCGATGGTTGATAGGAAGATGGGGACCGGAACTGATGTGCATGCTCGAGGTTGCGGAGTGCCGCGATGCGTTGGTGCGATGGCGGTATTTTTGTTGATGGCGTCAAGCTTCCACGGGGCGTTGGTGTATGCAAAGTCCCCGGTGAGTGGTGCCCGTCCGGCAGCAGTGACAACAGGTGATTGTTCACGCACTGGGTCTGTTCGGGATCGCGAAGCATGCTTCTTGTCGCTGCCGGAAGATCAATGCAACGCCATGGGAGCGGCCTGTGCCACGGTGCAGCGCGCGCACAGGCAGGAAGCCGAGTTGACCCGTATCGAGAAGAATATTCTCGCGAGGGCTCAGGCCCGGTATGTGAGCTACGTTGCCGACGATGCGGAATACCTCGGCGATCTCCAAAAGAGCTTTGCATCATCCGCGGTGGCGTGGCGTACCTATCGAGATGCGTATTGCCAGGCCGAGCCACTGGTGCAGGGCATGTCGCGTGATGAGCAGGAAGCGCTTGCATCGGACTGCCGGCTGCGGCTTACGCACTCCCGGATCGAACAACTCAAACAACTAGGGGAAGCCATTCCATAGGTGGTGGCCATGGCACAGGAATATGGGTATGAGTAGCGGGTCAGGTGAATATATTCGGTGCCGTGGCAGGTTTGCGTGGCCCACAGGCGGGCCTGACGCCGGCGAGGCGGTGACTCTCGAACTCCATGTCGTGTTCAAGGCGGGGCAAAAGTGAACCTGAAGATAAGGCTTCGTCTGGCGCTATTCATGGTCTCCTCTTGCGCAGGTGCGACAGATGCTCATCCGGCGACTGCGTATCCTGCTGTGCTCCTTGGTACCTGGAATCTCGGGCCGCAGTCCTGCACGCTGCCAGTCAGTCCCGATGCGGATTCACCGATACGCTTGGAAGCGGTGCGGCTGGTCGGTTACGAGCACCAAGAGTCCCTGGTCTCCATCAAGCGAGTGTCCATGGATCCCTTGGCATGGGCGGTAACCACGACGTCGGACAACGCGCCGGGCATCAGGACAGTCGATTTGTACATCGTCAAAGGCGACTATCTCACCATCTCCGACGGAGAAGCGACGCGACAATATCGTCGCTGTAAGTAGCCATCAGCGACAAAAATTCTCGCTGTCGTTATGGATGGAGGCGAATGCGGGTGCGTGGGGCGTCGGGCAGAGCCCCATTGGACAAGCGCCTAATCTGCAGCCGATGGCGTAGGCACCAACACTTCGCCAGTTTCGGTACCATCGATTGTCAGAGTGACGCTTCCCGATCCGCCCATCTCTGGCGGCAGGATTGAGGGCAGGGCCTTCAGGGCAGCGACGTGCTCTGGGATACGAGATTCTTCCTGGGCAACATATGCGTCTCGGTCGAACTGGCCCTTGTCGTCCGGGTAGTGGCGACTGAAGTACACCGCGGCGAGCGTGCCCTTGGGCGTAATCCGCCAGCGCGCGACCTGGTACTCCAGGGCGTTGTCGATCATCTGTGGCATCGCCGCAATCGCCTCATCCTTTTGCGGGGAAATGTAGACCTGCCTGAAGTGCGGATTGCCGGTAGCCTCGGCGCGCTGGCGGAGCAGTTCCAGGTGCTTCTCCGGTGTGCTGTCATCCGTATGCTGGAACACAGCAATCATGTTGCGCCACTTCTTCAGGCTTTGGCCTTGCGGGACGTACTCAACATAACGCATCGCGTCCTCACGCGATTCGGCGACATAGCCCAAATAGAACGAATTCCCACCGAACTCGATGCGCCTCGGGGCTCCCGGTACTTCGACGTTGCGGCGATCGACTCCAGGACGAGGATCGGCTTCAATCTGCTTGCCGCCACAGACCCCTTCGATGGCGATGACGCTGCGCTGTTGCATCTTTGGGTTGGCGAGGTCGAACGTCACGTCGAGCTTGTCGGTTCCATCGGCGCTTCTCCAGCCATACCGCATGTTCTCGCGAGCAAACGAAAGGATGTAAGGTTTTCCAAGGCTTCTGGTGACCTGTTCGGCCGTCCAGCCGGGCTGGATCGACTGGGCTTTGCCGCAATCGATCGGCCTGGGCTTTGTGGCGAATGCATGTGACGACAAGAGGAAGCATGCAGAGAAGATAGTCACGTACTGCAATATGCGCCGGGGGTTCATGAACATCCTCTATGCTTGGAGAAGGCCAGCTGCTTGTCTGGCTTTCGAGAGTAACGGGTTCAGGTTAACTTATTGGATGTCGTGGCGGGTTTGCATGGCCGACGAGCGACATCTGTGTCGCAAAGCGGTGATTCCCGGACTCGATGTCGCATCAGCAAGGAGCCAAGATGAAGGTGTGGCAGCACGACTGGAAGGTGCGAGTCGCCCATTTGCTGGCGCTATCGGTGTTGCTTTCAAGCGGCGCCTCGTCCGCCCTCGCGTATGCCGGGGACGCCAATGCTGCGGGCAAGCATGACAAGCAAGGTTCAAAGCCGGCTTGTCCATCTCAGGACTTCACCACGTTCCTGCAACGCTACGCAGATGCATCCAACGATAGCGTGCGCCTGCGCTTCACCGACGACCCGCTGGAATACGAGGTGCCCACCCACACGGTGGAGGACGAGACGCCTTCCTCTCCACCTACCCATGTCTCAGCGCGCAGCGGGCTCTCGCGCCTGGAGCTTTTCCCCTACCGATACTTCAAGAACGCACGCGCCTTCGACCGCATCGATTCGCAGGGCGATCAGAAGACCCTGCAGGGATCGGTGCCGTACCCGTTGGCAGTCGCCACGGAGCCGGCGGATGGACGCAAGGTGGACTTCGGCATGGAGTATGAAACGGATACCTATCTCTTCAAGCGCAAGCTGGATTGCTGGTATCTGGCGCGGGTGATCAATCTCAGGGACTGAAAGCGGGCATGCCATGGATGAGAAACCAGCACGACACTGCCGCACTATCGCGTGATCCGGCTTACTTGGGCGACGCATTGGGGCCGCGCCCAAAGCAGTGATGGCTTCGATGGCTTGGTGGCACATCATCATTCCGCGCAGCAACTCCGGCGCTCATGGCGCCCTAGGTAGTTCGGCGAAGGCACATCAGCAATCTCGGCTCTGCGAACTGTCTACCGCAGGCGCCAGCGCCCGCATTGCGCGTCACGCAGCGCAGCAGCGGCGCGCCAGCCTCGGTGGCGTGATGCGCTGTCTTCGCCGCGGCGCATCCAAGGGTCGGTGAAGACATTCGGCGACCGCCACCTGGAATGAGCATTCAGAAAACCGCACAAACCCGAAGAAAAATCGATTATGTAGACATCGTCGCGATGTCTACATAATTCCCGAGATATCGGCGTAGCGTTCGATACCTCTCTGGAGCCGGGGCGTCTCTCATGGCAGGTCACGAGCAAGGGGCAGTGCGCGAGGAGCGGGGCAGGCTGGTCGTCATCGGGTCGGGCATCAAGGCGGTGTCGCATTTCACGCTCGAGGCGCAAGCGCATATCCAGCAGGCGGATATCGTGCTGTATGCGGCGGCCGACCCGGTCACCGACATGTGGATCGAATCGCAGAACCCCAATGCGTTCGATCTGTACGAGTACTACGGCGACGACAAGTCGCGGATCATCACCTACGTGCAGATGATCGAGCGGATCATGGCCGAGGTGCGCGCCGGAAAGTACGTCTGCGCGCTGTTCTACGGCCATCCCGGCGTGTTCGTGACGCCCTCGCACAACGCGATCGCGATCGCCCGCGAGGAGGGCTACGACGCGGTGATGCTGCCGGCGGTGTCGGCGGAGGATTGCCTGTACGCGGATCTCGGCGTGGATCCGAGTGTGCCGGGCATGCAGATCTACGAGGCCACCGACTTCCTGCTGCGTCGTCGCAAGGTGGATACCACCGCCAACTTCGTGCTGTGGCAGGTGGGCTGCATCGGCGATCTTGGCTTCAAGTTCGGCGGCTATTCGAACGACAAGTTCGATGTGCTGATCGACTATCTGGAGGAGATCTACGGGGCGGACCATCCGGCGATCAACTATGTCGCCAACATGTTCTCCGGCCCGCCGCAGATCGACCGCCACGTGATCGGCGACTATCGCAATCCGGAGGTGAAGGCGAAGGTGTCCGGCATCTCAACCTTCTTCATTCCGGCCAAGGATGCGATCCAGTCTGATCCTGAGATGCTGTCCAGGCTAGGCCTGGCCAAGATCAGCGAGGCGCGCCGCACGCCGCTGATCTGCGACCGCGAGGACTATCCGGTGCTGGCGGAGATCGCCCGCCGCAACATCCACAATCACGCGGTGCCGCCCGGCTACAAGTACAGCTTCGCGTCCGAGGCGCTGTACCAGACGCTGCTGACGCTGGCGCTGGACCAGCGTGCGCAGGGCGAGTTCCGCGCCAACCCCAAGGCCTATCTCGATTCGCGCGCGGGCCTGAGTGCCGAGGAGCGGCGCTCACTGCTGATGCAGCACACCGGCGTGACGCGCATGATGTTCAAGCGCGACCCGGACAAAGAAGCGGTCCGCTTCGTCGGCGCCGCGTTGATCGATCCGGCCCTGGCGCGCGCCTACCGCGACCGCCAGGCCGCCGCCGCGCAGGCGGTCGTCGATCACCAGATTACGATCGGCGAATACGAGGGCATGGTCGCGTCGTGGCTGCGCCAGCAGGGCTATGCGGCCACGCCGTCCGCGGTGACCCGCGCCATGGCCGAGGTCCGCACCAGCAAGGACAGCCTGGTCGCGGCTTGATTCCGATCGCACCTTCCATCCGCGGGACATCCAGGAGACGACCATGGCGACCTTCGATCCGTCCGGAACCTACATGACCAGCTGGCTGCAGCCGGACGGGAAGACCTATATCCCCGGCCCGGTGGTGATCGACACGAGCAACCAGTCGATCACGCTCAACGGCGCGGCGATCAATTCACCCGCGTTCACCGCGACGGGGGTGAGCTGGGCCGCGTCGAACAACAACGCGACCTCGGCGCAGCTGACCTTCTACCAGAACGCCGGCGTCAACGGCTTCGTCGGTCTGTTTGCGCAGGGCAGCGATCCGTTGCCAGCGGCCAACAACCTGTTCGGCAATGCCGGCACGGCGACCCAGCAGCTTTCCACCTGGAATGGTACCTACAATCTGTTCAGCCTCACCAGCGACGGCAAGAGCACGCCGCTCAGCGACAAGCTGGTGATCAGCGCGCCCCAGGTGACGTATGGCGGCGCGACGATCAACCAGCCGATCTATACCGGCGAGAAGGGGCCCAATGGCGAGATCGATCAGCTCGCCTGGTCCAGCCAGAACGGTAATGCGCAGAACGCGATCATCCAGTTCTCCAACTCGCAGGCGCCGACGTTGACGCTTTATGGCGAGGTGTGGAGCAGCGGTGCGCAGCCGACGTACGTGAACCTGTCGGGTACGACCAAGGACGCGTCCAACCCGCCGAACATCACCGTGGTCGCCGCGTTGATCAGCAATACGACGACCGAGGTGACCACCGAGGTGACGACGGAAGTCACCACGGAGGTGACCACCGAGGTCACGACCGAAGTGACCACCGAAGTCATGACAGAGGTGGCGGTGGCGGTGATCGAGGTGTTCGCCGAAGAGGAGGACAAGCCGTCGCTGGGCTCGACCAAGGGCTCGCGTCCCAAGGACGATTCGGCGGCGGCGGAAAGCCTGCTCACCAAGGCCTTGGCGCTGGCGGGCTAGGCGGCGGCGCGCGCTCGGGGCGTTGGGTATGGGCGAACCGGTCATGGCGTCTCGCGTGTCCGCCTTGCGTGCGCGCAGCGAGGAGACGGTGGAGGTGGCGGGGCATGCCCTGCCGCTGTCCTCCGTCTTCGCCTACGACACGGCGCGTTGGGACCTGCGCGCGATCGTGGCCGAGTTCTTCGGCACCGATGCGCTGGAGACCCTGCATCTGAATCCGCGCTGGAATCCGCAGGAGGAAGGCCTCCCCCTTCCGCATCACTTCGTCACCCGCAACAGCTGGGATGTCAGCAAGGCCTTGCGCGAGGCGGTGATCGAGCGCTCGATGCCGCTGATCCAGTCGCTGGTGTTCGAGCACATCGCTGGCTTCGTTAGCCCGATCCGCAGCCTGCAGCCGGAGGCGATGATGCGGGTGAACTTCCATGGCTCGCGGGCGATCCTGCGTTTCCACCGCGACGAGGAGTACGGCCAGCGGCCGAACCTGGTCAACATCTGGCTGCCGGTCACGCGCACGCACGGCAGCAACTCCATGTACGTGGAATCGGCGCCGGGGCTGAGCGATTTCAAGCCGGTCGAACTCGACTACGGCGAAGGCTTCATGTTCTACGGCACGCAGATGGTGCACGGCACGCTGGACAATCTGAGTGGGGGCACCCGGATTTCCTACGACTTCCGCTTTTCCTTGTAGAGCGGGTCGGCTCGCGCCGGCGACCGTTCGTGCCGCGCCGTGGCCTCCATGCGGTACTGCGAAGTCTCTGTCGGGTTCACCGGTTGACCTGCGGTCCTGGGCATGTTGCTTACCGTCTTCAACCCTGACCGGGATAGTCCAGCGCCGCCAACCGCGCCCGTGCATGTCCGGCCTGCATGTAAGCGTCGAACAGCTCGATCAGCTTCGCGCCGGACATGCCGCGCACGCCGAGGGTCTTGAACACGATGCAGTGTTCCTTCGGGTTGAACCAGACGCGGCGCACGCTGTAGGTCGCGCTGGCCAGGCGCGGATCCCGCAGCGGTACGTGGCAACCTTCGCGCAGGTCCACGAACATGATCAGGTTCTGGCCGGGAAGTTGGCCGGCCTGCACGCGGTAGCCCTGGACATCCGTCCACGGGATCGGCCGCGCCAGGTCCGGATACTGCAGGCCCGCGTCGCTGATGCACAGGAACGGCGTAGTGCGCCGCTTCCAGAACATGCGTCCGAGCAGGATGAAGCCGATGCCGACCGCCAGGCCTCCGAGGGCGATCCACCATGCTTGCTTGAACGCGAACGCCAGCATCAGCAGCGCAGGCGCGATCATGAAGAACGACAGCCCCCACAGCAGCAGGATGATGGGGATCGTGCTGCCGCCCTCGTGGACCTCGACCTTGTCCCGCCCTTGCTCGGCCAGGGCGCGTAGCGTGTCGATCGATGCGGTGTCTGCGGTTTGGTCGTATTGCATGCGATGGTTCCGAGAGGTGGGAAAGCAGCACTGGGCCGGTGCCGAGGCGCGGCCGCGAGCGCGCTCTTCTCAAAGACGAACGACGGCGGGGATTCCCTTACGCTCGCGCACCGCGGGCGTATTGCGCCTGGCGGCCAACGGCCGCGCCACAACGTGGGGCGTATACAGCGCCATGACCTTTTCGGTATCGGGCGTGCCTGGCGGCGTACCAGCATCCCCGTGGGGTTCGGGAAGCTCCAGATGCGGGATCGCTCCGCCATCTGACAGGCCATCCGTTACAGCTGGACGGAAGATGCATGACTCTGGTCCACTGCTTGCTCCGCCTTACACAGAGCCCGAGCCAATGGAGCAGCGTCGCCCTACGTCGAGCAGGACTTTGGGCCTGGCAATCCTGGTGGCCGGCTGCATCGCTGCCTGCAATGGAGCGCCCCGACACAAGGAGCGCGCGATCGATGAAGAGGCGGTTCGGCAGATCGTGCTCCATTACGAATACAGAGGCTGGGCGACGGTGAACGAAGACTTCGTCATTCAGCGCCGGCCGAATGGTGACTTTGGGATGACGGGAAGGATTGCGTCCGGCGGCCAGCCACCCAGGACAGTCGATGTCGCGGTGCGGAAATCGGATCTCCGGCGTTTCCTGGACGAAGCCGCTGCGCCTGCCTGGTCGCGACGCGAAGGCATTGGGGACGTCGCAAAACGGGTTGGCGTGCGGCGTCTGCTGAGTTTCGAGCCGGTGAGCAGGCTGCCCCCGTCGGCCTGCGATGACAGCGCCATTCTGGCGGCGGCGCGTTCGATGGTCGCGCGCCAGGGCGTCGAGGGCATCGTCGATGCGTACTACGGGGATGGTATGCGCTGGACGGACGATTACCCTTTTGTTGTGGTGCAGATCCTTTTCCGCGATGCCGAACCGCTGGTCATTTCGTCGGATTCGCAAATGGCGTTGATGTTGCCTTGGCACGTCGGTGTTCCCGACCGGCGCGCACGCGCGCAGGCACCGCAGAACTGGTCGGTGCCGCTCACTCGTTCGGTTCAGGCATTGCTGCCGCCCGAGTCGAAGCTCTACCAGCGCGTGGGTGGCATCGAGCAAATGCGTTCTCGGTTGCGAGGTGACCTCGAGATTGCTGCAGAGCGTTCATGCAGTGCTGCTAAGGAAAACGCGCAGCAGCGTGGTGTCCGCTAGGTATCCAGTGCACGAAAGGCGATTCCGCGGTGGCGGCGCTCTGGGGCGCGCGAGGTGCGGGGACAAGCCGGCGAATGCCATCCGACTGCTGCGCTCCCGCAGTAGCGTCGCGCGTTGGAGCGCTATCCCCGGTGTCGCCGGAATGGCAAAGGTGTTGCGGCCTGAATGTGCTTCTGCCGCTTGCGCGTCTCATGGCGAGCGCGATCCCGCTATGCTGCCTGGCGCGTCGCCTAGACGATTGCCATCTCTCTGACCAGGGTGCTGCATGTCCTTACGCTGTCGTCCATGCCTGAACGTCCGGCTTCCTGTTGCCACACACGGCGACGCAGGCGGTGAGCGCCATCCTATCGAGGCGGTGGGCGTGACGCGCATGGCAAGCGGAGCGGCCACGTGTCCTGGAGTGGGGACGGCCCACACCACGTCGCGCGACGTACGCCGCTTCCTTGCGCGATGGTTGCTGCCAGCCGCCATCGCCGCGCTGATCACCGCCTGCTCCACTCCTCGCTTTGCCGGGGAGTGGGCCTACGCCAAGACCTGCGATCGCGGACACTTCGTGAGCCTGCGCCTGGAGCAGTCTGGCGCGTCGGTGAACGGCGACTGGAGTGCGGGGACCTTGTTGCGCGGCAACGATGGCCAACTGCAGGGCACCGTGCGCGGCAGTCGGCTATATGTCCGCTACTGCAGCGATGACGGCGGGGTCGGCTACCAGGCCTGCCCTGCGTTTGGGCCCGAGGAGGACTATTTCACGATCGAAAAGGGAATGCTGTTGCGCCATCAGCGATTCGGCGCCGGGTTCGCACCGGATATCGCCTTGCAGCCCGCTCCGGCAGGCAAGGAGGTCGCCCTTGACCAGAACTGCTACGACGACGAGCCGCGCTGAGGCCGGCCTGGCTGCCTACCTGCTAGCCTGCTTGCTGCGGCACAGCCGGAGGTTGGTTCTCGCGGCGCGCACGATGGACAGGTAGTCGTCCGCCAGCATCGGCGTCCAGCCTTCCGTCACCGCATTGTCGTCCTTGCGCGCATCCTCGGCATACGGGGCGAGCGTGGCCAGGCATTGCGCGTACAGGCCGTTCCTGTACTGGGTGATGGCCAGGTCGTTGCGCATGCCGCCTTCTTCCCGCCATTCCAGCGTCGGTTGGCACTTGTCCAGCGCGGGCGCCAAGGTCGCCAGTGCGGCCTTGTAGTCCCTGCTGTCGTAGAGACGTTTGAACGTGGTCCGCGTGCGGTCGAGCGCGTCGCGGCCGCAGCCCTCCGGGACATGCAGGTATTCGGCCTGGAAGCTGCCGTTGTAGCCGCAGAAGTCCCTGCATTCGGCGGGTGTGGCGGCCTTGACCTCGATTCCTTGCGCGGTGGGGGTGAAGATCACCTTGCAAGCGTCGCTGCCGTCGTCGCTCTTGGCGATGCCTTTGGTACCGTCGAGCGTGCCGCCTAGCTCGCACATGTCCTCTCCGGAGGTGCTTTCCAGGGAGAACTTCATCGGCCCCTGTGTGTTCTGAAGCAGCAAGCGGCCCCAGCCCTTTTTCGTGATGTACTCGCCCGCCTGCGGCGCTTTACCGCCACTGGCACGCGACGCCGCTGCCGTGGCGGGGGCGCTGTCCTGCGCCTGCCCGGCGGCGGCAGCTGCCGGTTGCGCGGAGCTGGATGCTGCGCAGAACGCCGCGAGCGCCGCGCAGGGCAGCCAGGTTTTCAGGTGATGGAGCTGTGCCATGGTCGCTTCGCCGAGTCTTCCTTGTGCGGCCCTATGTAGCGCGTCGTCGCGGGCTGCGTCAATCCGCGCGGGAGCCTCGAGGAAGCGGACACTGGATTCCGTGCTGCGGCATGCTGGGCGTCACCTGGGGTGCCGGTTCGCCAGGCGCTGGAGATGGCGCCCGGTTGGCGGGCAACGCGCGTTGCATCGATGGCCGTCCTGCCAATCCTCGAGCACGCGCGCTGCGCTCTCCGATGGCGCGCCGGACCGAACTATTGATGCTGCAATGGCGCGCCAGCTACAAGGACGCTTTCACGGAGCAGCGCTCACGCTGGCGCTTTTTCGGACTCACGGGTCGCTCGGCGATCACCGCGGAGTCGAACCAGCACAACTCCATGCTATCGCCGCCGGCAGCGGATGCGCAGCAGCGCCACTCAGTCGGCCTCCTGCGCGCGCAGGTGGCCGGCCAGCAACGGATGCAGCACCGGCGGCATCGGCATGTCGCGCTTGCCCGCGTCCCACTGTTGCAGGAACGGCGCCAGGTGGCGGCGCTGCCACGCGTTGAGGCGGGTGAGCGCGGCATGGCGTGCGCGCAGGCGCTCGACCATGCTCGCCGCGCCGGCCACATCG
Source organism: Xanthomonas sp. DAR 35659 (assembly GCF_041242975.1). NCBI lineage: Bacteria > Pseudomonadati > Pseudomonadota > Gammaproteobacteria > Lysobacterales > Lysobacteraceae > Xanthomonas > Xanthomonas medicagonis. The sequence continues at coordinate 4,782,039 of NZ_CP162488.1, read as the reverse complement.
TCTTGCGCCAGATGATGGAAGACGAAGGCCAGCAGCAGGCTGTCGGGGCTGTCGAACAGCACTTCCGGCGGGATGGCGCCGGTGTCGTCGCCTTCCTCCAGCAGGTGCAGCAAGGTGTCGATGTCGCGTGCGAACAAGGCGTCCGGGAACTGCCGGGCGACGAAGCCGAAGTAGTTCGCGTCGAGCGCGGGCAGCGCGGCCGCCAGGCGGTCGAGCGCGGCGCACAGGTGCGCATCGTCGCTGGCCGGGTCCAGTACCCAGCCGCCAAACGCGCCGATGTCCTCGCTGGCGAGCACGCCGTGGTCCAGGAAGCCGGCGGCGCTGTCCTGGAAGTGCAGGTCGTGCAACTCGGCGGTCGCAACGCGCTGTTGCCATCCAAGCAGCGTGGCATGCTGCATGCCGACATGCACCATCAGCACGCCCAGCGCAGGTTCGTGGTGCACCCACAGCGCATGATGGCCGCCGTCGCGCTCGCGGACCCAGTGCCGCCGCGGCGCCGGCGCAGCGGTCACAGGCACCCAGCCCAACCCCTGCATCGGGCCATCCAGCCGCTGCGCGACCAGCGCGGGAATCCGCTCGCGCACACGCACCTGCTGCGCCAGCGCCTTGTCGCGCGCCGCGCGTAGCGCGCTCGGGCGCCGCTTGGGCTCCAGGAAGAAGCGCAGGCCAGCGCTGCGTTCGACATCGTCGCGGTCGCCGGCGTCGGCCAGCCGCGGCAGCGCGAGATCCTCCGGGACGCCGCGCCGGCGTTTGAGCCCTCGGTGCGCGGCGAGCGCGCGGATGGCCTGCAGCGTGTCCGAGGCGAGCAGCCCATCCAGCGAGGCGGCGATACCGTCCTCTGCGCCGAACACGTCCTCCAGCCAACCGTTTACCAGGAGCGCGTACCAGTCGTTGAACAGCGCGCCATCGTCGGCCTGGTCCGCGAGCGCCAGCACATCGTGCAGCAGGACCGGCAGCGGCAACACGGTCCCGGGCGTCGTCTGGCGATACAGCACGCGCGCGCCGTCCTCCCACTCCAGGTACAGCGCGTCACCCTCGTGCTCGATCCAGCCTGGCGTATCGGCCGCGTCGGCGCGGGCGCGCAGCGTGGCGTCGGCGAGCGCATCCAGCGACGTGCGCAGCAACACGCCGCGACGCAGTAGCACCTCGGTCATCCGGAACCAGATCAGGCTGGTGTCGTAGCGCGCCTGCAGGTCCAGTACGCCGTGGATCAGCGCCGCCTGGCGCTCAGGATCCAGCGCGCTGTGGTCGATGAGGTGGATGGTGGCTTCGACCAGATCCTCGATGGCGTGCTGTGACATGCGTGTCCTCCCTGCGATCCTTGGGGCAGGCGGCAGCTTAGCCGCCCGCCTGCGGCGCTGGGATGAACGGCGCCGGATCGGGTCGCCGCATACGGCGGCGGAGCGCGGATGCGTCCCGCCGCGCACGGGTGCATGCTGTGCGTCTGGGTGTCGCCTGGGCGCCCGCGCGCAACACGGGAGGAGTCTGCAGTGGAGTGGGTCGCGTTCCTCATGGTGCTGGGCTTCGGCCTGTTGTTTCTGGCGATCACGCTGCTGTCCTGGCGCAAAGGAGTGACCGGCGCGCACCGGTTGGTGTTCTACCGGGCACGCCAGCCGCGCCGGTTCTGGTGCGTGCTGCTGGTGTACGCGCTGATGTCGGCGTGGATGCTGGTGCTGGGCGTGCGGATGGGGCTGCACTTGCTGGGGCTGTCCTGATCCGGATGCCTTGTCCGCCAGGATCGGCTAGCATCGGCGCGCGATGGGCGGCGCTGCGCCGGCCGGCAAGGGGACATCGATGAAACACATTCTGCTGGCCGCCGCGGTGGCGAGCCTGCTTTGCGCCTGCACCGTGGTCTCGCCCGATCCCGGGCAGCAGGCGGTTCTGGTGGACAAGCCCGTGTTGTTCGGCAAGGGCGGCATCCGCCTGGACGACGTGCGCGATCCCGGCCGCACCTACGCCTGGTTGACCACCTCGGCGGTGTATGTGGACGTCACACCGCAGACGGTGCAGGTGGCGTTCGACGATTTCTCCTCCAGTGACAATATCCTGTTGGACTTCTCTACCCAGATCCAATACCGGATCACCGCGCCGGCCAAGCTGCTGTCGGGCTTCGGGTAGGACTGGTTCAAGAACAACGTCGCCAGCCAGTACGCGGCGATCGTGCGCGACCAGGTGAAGCGCTACGACATGACGCGGATGATGAGCGACCCCGACACCGCGCGGAAGATCGACGACGCGGTCACCGAGAACGTGCGCGCACTGGTCAAGCAGCAGGGCCTGCCGATCGAGATCCAGAACATCACCCTCGGCCGTGCGCGCCCCAATCCGGACGTGTTGCAGCAGATGAATCTCACCGCCGCGCAGCAGCAGCGGGTCAAGACCTTGGTCGAGGCGACCACCGCCGAACGCCAGCGCGAGCAGGAGCAGGTAGCCAAGGCCGATGCCGACAATGCCTATCGCAACCGCATGGGGCTGACCCCCGAGCAGTACCTGGCCAGCCAGATCGCCCAGGTCAATGCCGACGCCTGCGCCAAGGCGCAGGCGTGCTACATGGTGCCGTCCGGGACCTCGGTGGTCGCCAAGTAGGCTGTACCTGGCGGCCGCGACGTTGCGAGATGCCTGGCTGCTCTGGATGCCAGGCATCGGCGGCGACTTGGTGTGCGCCGTCGATCAGCGATATGGTCCCCAGCGTGGCCCCCCGCTCTCCGTGGCACACCACGCTGCGCCGTCGATTCGATGGTCGATCCATGTAGCGTGCAGTAACGCGTTCACCCAGGTCGATCGCACTGTCCGGCCTAACTTTCGAGACACCCGCATGCGTTCCAGTCATTTCGAGCCTTCTCGCCCCGTTCTCTTCCTGGTCGCGCTCACCCTCTCGGCCACTGCCGTCGCGGCCACGCCGTTCGTCAAACTGGGAAAGACGCTGGCGGACGTGCCGCCTTGCCGCGCCGAGGAGGCCAGCAGGAAGGCGCATCCTCCGCTGTATCCCGGATTCCTGGGGACATCGGGCATCAAGGGGACTGTGCTGATCGATGTCGCGCTCGAGAACAAGGCGGACGCGCCGGCGGCACCCGCGCCGGCGGAGCTCGCCGGACTGCAGGCCAGCGACGTGCAGGTGCAGCGCTCCACGCGCAATCGCGATCTCGACCGGATCGCGATGCAGACGGCCCGCAAGTGGCGTTATGTCTGTCCGTCGAGCGTGCCGGAGGCGCAGCGTTGGGCGAGGGTGGACATCGCGATGGATCCGGCGGTGCTCGGCTCGGATCACAGCCAGCCGTTGCCGCAGCGCTTTGCCATCGGCTATTTCCCGTCGTGGCTGAACGCACAACGGGCACAGCCAGGCCGCCGCGCGACGCAGCGCGACGACCGCTTGATGCCTCGCGGCAGCGTCGACCAGATCGCGGCGACGGTGCAGGCCGATCCCGCGTTCAAGAAAGACGAGACCCGGAAGCCGTTTGCGATGAACGCCACCTGGAACGAGCGTGAGCAGCTGGCGCTGATCTGGTGGTTGTCCGACGAGCGCAACGGACGCGCCAAGGCGGCGGTCCTGATCGTCGACGATTATCCGAACAAGGCGCGCACCTACGCCGTACGCTGCGAATCCTCCGCGGAGACCTGCGCCACGTTCGCTCAATGGCTGAAATCGGTCATGGGCACCTGGCATCCGATGGCGACCTGGGAGGCGGCGCCCGCTGGACCGACATCGCCGTGATGAACGGATCGATGTGACGCCTGCCAGCGCGCAGGCCGTGACCGCATCCGTGCATCGCAGGCCGCACGCGGTCGACGGCGGTGCGCCAACCCGCTCAGCTGCTCTCCAGCCCGCAGTAGACATTGGAGAAATCCTGCTTGGCGAGGTCGCTCTTGTGGATTACGAAGTACACCTCGCCCGCGTCCCAGAAGCAGAAGCCGGGCTGCGGGTCCGAGGCGACGCGCAGCAGCACCATGAAATCCTCGGGCCGGCCGTGCAGCCGGTTGGCGGCTTCGCTGAGCGGGGTGTCGTGCTGCTTGAACACATGGCTGTTCACGCCGTGCACCGGGTGCACGGTGGACTGCGCCTGCAGGCGCTCGCGCAGCGATTCCACCAGGTCGTAGGCCTCCTCCAGTTCGCTCAGGCCGCCGGCCGCGCCCTCGTAGTAGGCGTCGTCGGAATAGAAATGCGGCACGCTGATCCAACTGGCCGCGTTCGCGCGGTAGGGCGTGGACACGTCCTCGTCCTCGAACTGCAAGGCATCCCCCGCCAACGCCGCGGCGCTGCGCAACGTGTCGCCTGGCCCGTCGTAATGGAACACCCGCGGCACCAGCTCTTCCTGGTCGGAGATGAAGAAGTACAGCACGCCGCTGCGCGGCAGATAGGTCTGCAACGGCGCCAACTGCGTGCAGTCCAGTTGCGCGATGAACAGCATCGGCCGGGTGGTGCCGTCGGCGTCGGTGTGATGCGGATAGGCCATGCCCGGCGGCAGGTCGGGCAGGCCGCCGAAGCGGGTATTGCCGCGTGTCGCGTAGTCGTCCGGCGCGTCCGTGGCCAGCGCCACCGCGCGCCAGGCCAGTGCCTGCATTCCGTCGTGGTAGGGCGCCCATTGCGCGTCATTGGCCAGGGCTTGCGCAAGGCGCTCCACCAACGTCGGATCGCTGCGCACGAAGAAGGCATCGTCGTCGAAGCCGATGGTGCCCTGCCCGTCGGCGCCCTTGTAGCGGTAGTCCAGCAACGCATGCTTCTTGGGCAGTTCCAGGTCCAACTTCTCGATGCGTTCCAGTCCGGCCGGCAGCGCGGTCAAGGGATTGTCGGTGAGATCCAGCGAGCGCAGTGCCGGCAATGCCGCGACGCTCGCCGGCACGGTCCGCAGTTGGTTGTGTGCGAGCGAGAGCGTCTTGAGCGTGGCCGGGAAGAGCGCCTCGGGCAGGTGCGTGAGCGCGTTGTTGTCCAGCACGCAGTGCTCCAGCGGGAGCCACAGCAGCTCCGGCGGCAAGGTGTCGATGGCGGTTCCGGTGATGTGCAGGCGGCGCAAGGCGCGCAGGGCGCCGAGCGTCGCTGGCAGCCGCGCCAACGCACTGGCGCGCACGATGTTTAGTTCCTCCAGGTGCGACAGGCCCGCCAACGCCTCGGGCAGTTCCCGCACGCCATGCGTGGCATCGGCATCTTCGTCGTAGTAGAGACTGAGGGAACGCAGTGCCGGATAGGCGAGGAGCGCATCCGGCAACCCGGGTCCCGGCAGGTTGGACAGATGTACGTGACGCGGCACATCGGCGGGCGCACTCGCCAGCTCATCCATCGAGGTGAAACGGTAGTTCTTCCAATTCAGCGCGTCCAAGGCCAGCTTGCGCGCGATGCGTACCGGGTAGCGGTGCCCCGCGCCGTACGCCTGCAGATAGCCGCTGAAGCCGACCCAGCCCTGTTCCAGGACCAGCTCGCCCCAGAGCTTGAGGTCGTGACGCAGCCCGCCGGACCACAGATAGGCCTGGTGCGCGGGTTCGCGATCGTTCTCGAAGCGGATGCGGCCGGTGGGGACGCCGGCGGCGTGCACGCCCTTTACCGAGAAGCGGAAATAGACCTTGTTCTCCTCCACCAGATGCGGCCGCGCGGCGGCGTCGCCCTTGCGTGCCTTGGCCTGCAGGTCGATGGTCAGTTCGCCGCCGGTGTTGCTCGCGGTGTCGATGCGCGGCGTGGTCTTGCGCGGGAAGTCGAACGCCAGGTCGTCGATGCGGAAGACGTCCTCGCCGTTCTCGGGAATCCGGAACGGCTCGGCCGCCGCGGTCGCCGGCGCGGGATGCGGGTCGTCGCTCGCGGTTTCCTCTTCGTCGTCATCATCGTCGTCGTCGTCGCCGAACATCTGCTGCATCCAGCGCTCGTGCGCCGCCAACGCGGCGGCGGGATCACCGGTGACGCGCAGGCTGCGCAGCGCGGTTTCCAACACCGGGAAGTGCTCGGCCTCGGTGCCGACGGGACAATCGCCGGCGATGTCCAGGGACAGCGTCTCGTCCAGTTGCACCATGGCGAACAGGTAGGCGTAGCCATTGCCGTGCAAGGTCATCTGCGCCGCAGGGCGGCCGTCGATCGTCAGCGTCTGCTCCGTCAACAGCGTCGCCTCGCCACGGCGCGTGCGGCAGTCGACGCGGAAGGCGGCCCACGGATCGGTGGCATCTGCATCGTACGGGGCCTTGCGCCGCACGATCACGATGCCTAACGAGACTTCGTCGTCGCCGACGGGATACGCGGCCTTGATGAACTGGCCGATCTGGCGCACGACGGTGAAGCGATCGGGCAGGTCGATGGAGAGGGCATCGGTCTGGACAGTGCGCATGACGTGGGATTGGAGTATGGCGAGGTGGCCGCAGCTTACCCCCCCTTTTTTGCGTCTGTCATGCGCGCGAACGCGTGCCGCACTCCCGACCATCGGCTCGACGCGTGGTGGCGTGACGCCGCGACGATGACGGCGGAGTATCGATATCATGCGCGGGACCGAGCGGCATATAGGCATCATCGCGTCAGCGCGGACGCCATGCCGTATCGCATGCAGTGGCGATGAGCTCGGCGTTGCCGACGGCGTGCCGATCACGCTGCCGAGCGCATTCATGGAGGCCAGTTGGAAAGTACTCGCCACGACAAGACGCAGCGCGCCCCATCCACGCGCCTATATGCGCTGCTGGCGCGCGAGGGCCGCTGCGGCGTGATCTTTCGCCGCGGGCCCAGCAAACAGGTCCAGCTCATCCGTTGGGATCTGCGCACGGACACGTTCGAGCACGGGCAATGGTTCAAGGGCCGTATCTACGAGCGGCGCTGCGACCTGTCGCCATCGGGCAGGTTGCTGGTCTACTTCGCCTCCACGCAGCGCGGCGAGTTCGGTACATGGACCGCGCTTTCGCGCCCGCCGTTCTTCACCGCCCTGGCGCTGTGGCCCAAGGGCGATTCCTGGGGCGGTGGTGGCATGTTCGAGGACGAGCGGACATTGCTGTTGAACCATGCGCCGTTGGAAGGCCGCACGCCATTCCCGATGCCGGCCGGGTTCGCGCTGGCGCCGGACATGCGTGTGCGCCCGTTCGGGCACTATCCGGGTCGCGGCGAAGACGAGCCGATCGACAGCGCGCTGCGGCAGCGCGATGGCTGGCAGGTACTGGATGTCGGCGAGAGTGAACGCGATCGGTTGCGAGGCGATACGTTCCATCGGTTCAGCCGCCCGCGGGTATCGGAGAAGCAGGGCGTCGGCGGTCGCCGCCTGCAGGCGGTGCTGCACGCGATTGGACGCCGCAATGCGCCCTGGTATTCGCTCGACTACCGGATCATGGACCGCGACGGCGTGTTGTTGCTGGCGTTGCCGGACACCGACTGGGCGGACTGGGACGGCGGCGATCTGGTGTTCGCGCGCGGTGGCTGCCTGTATCGTCTCGTGAAGAGCGATATCCCGCGTTCGCAACAGGAGAGCGCGCCTGCGTTTCGCCTGCTGCATGATTTCCGCGGCGCCCGCTTCGCGCCGCTGGACACTTCGGCGGAAGTAAGCAAGTACTGAGCGGTGGCGAAGGATTCGCGCCTGGCGCCCCGCGCCCGTCGCGCGGCGGTTTCGCGGCGGTGACGTGCTGGCGCCACCAGGCAACGTTGCGTCTGAATAATTCAGTGCGGCTGCATGAGCCTTCTTCACCTTGGTGGCGCGATGCTGCGGTCTCCATTCGAGAGGGAAGCGAGCATGAAACAGTCACTGTTGGTCCTGTCCATCGCCGCCGTGCTGACGCTTGCCGGCTGCAAGCCCAATGCCGACAAGGACGCCGCGGCACCCGCCGAGCAGGCGCCGGCCGCATCCGCCGAACCGACGCCCGCGGGTGGCGCGGCCACGCCCACCACGCCCCCGGTCGGCCAGCCCGGCCCGGCGCCGGAAGGCGCGGCACGCGCGAGTTCCGGGGACGACATCGCACTGGGCTTGCTGGGTGCGGTCGACAAGAACGAAATCGCCGCGGCGAAGCAGGCGCAGGAGAAGAACGTGACCGGCGCGGTGCTGGAGTACGCGAAGATGATGGAGAAGGAACACACCGCGAACCTGGAAAAGACCCAGGCGCTGGGCACGCTGGCCGAGACGCCGGACGTCAAGCAGTTGGAGAGCAAGGGCGAGCAGGAACTGAGCACGCTTGGGCAGAAGTCCGGCAAGGACTACGCGGCGGCCTACATCGACGCGATGATCGCCGGGCACAAGGAGGCGCTGCAGTTGCTGGATACGCAGATGACGGCGGCGGCCTCGACCGAACCGGTCAAGAAGCATCTGGCCGAGACCAAGACCCACGTCGAGCAGCACCTGGCGAAGGCGGAAGAGATCAAGAAGTCGATGTGAGCATGGGTGCGGCAGGTCGCCGATCTGCCGCGCCTGGCTTGCCGCGTGATATCGAACGCGGCAAGCCCCTCTGGTCGACCTGCGCCGATGCCTGCGAGTTCATCGACTGGCCCAGTTCATGCCGGGAAGCGGCGATCGCGCAAGCCATCTGCGTCAGGCAAGCGCATCCAATGGCGGGGCGTTAAGGACGCTTTGCCGACGGCCTGCCTTTCGACAGGGTGCCGTGCGCGGCCGTGCCGTTTTCCGGTGTCAGCGTGATCGTGTTGCCGGACAGCACGACCGACGCGCAGTGGCTGGTCCGAAAGGGATTCGGATGCTCCGGCGGAAGCGGCGAGATGCACAACCAGCGCCGGTCGGGACGGAACAGCCACTGCACGCGCTCGGTCGTCGTCCAGTTGCCGTCCGTACGCCGCAGTTCCTCGCCACGGCCATCCGCGCCGAGGTAGTAGGCGCGTCCGTCCGCCTGCCCGGTGGGCGCCTCCCGCACCAACGTGGCATCGGTGAGGGCGCGCAGCATGCGCTGCGATTGCGCCATCGCCTGCGGTGCCAGGTGGCGCGTATCGCCGGTTTCCAGCAGCCCGGCAAGCACCTGGTCGTCCTGGCGCAACAGCACGCGGTCGCCGGTGATGGCGATGGTCATGCAGTCCTCTCCGCGCGTCCACGCGGTGCACCATCGGCCTTGCGGATCGATTCGCCAGCGGAAGTCCTGTGTCTTCACCTTGCCGACGTCGTCGCCGAAGGACTCCTCGTCCTGCAGCCAGCGCCCGCTGCCGTCCGCCAGCAGGTGGTAGGCGCTGTACTGATGCCGGCTTCCGATCGCCACGATCGCGAGCGTATTGCCGACCAGCGCGTGGACCGCATCGGCGCCTTGCAGACGCCGTGGCGCCTGGCCGCGCGCGCGCGCTTCCAACCCGTTCGGATCGCCCGGCAGGACGGTGCCGTCGCGGATGTCGCCGGTATCCAGCGTCAGCCTGACCCGGTCGCCTGCGAAGGTGTACGTCGCGCATTCCCCTGGCTGCGGAGCGCCGCGCGTCGTCCGAGTCACGCAGAATGTGCCATCGGAGTAGGTGAACCAGTGGATCGGCGCAGGCGCCTGGTCGCGTCCGGCTTGCAGGATCCAGCCGCTCCCGTCCTCGGCCAGATAGGCCGTGGTGCCGGCCGCGCCATCCGGACCGGGGAGCGAAAGCGTGTTGCCCGCCATGCGCTTGCCGATGGAACCGAAGGTCATGGGCTGTGCCGTGGCCTGGACCCCGCAGGTGGCGCTGACCAGGAACAACACGCAGAGCCAGCGGCGGTGCTTCGTTGCTTTCATGCTTCATTCCCTTGGTGTGTTGAGGCGGCTTGCGATTCGGTCGGCGGCGGTGGCCGTCCGTGCTGGCGAAGCGGCGGCGGCCCGCGATCCGTGCCAGCGGGTGGATCGCCGCAGTATCGCAGAGAGGGTGGCGGACGTTGCGGGCAGGCCCGGCACGTCGAGGCACGGCAGGCGCCACGGGCGTGGAGCATGGCGCGGCGATCCGGTCTCCGTCGGGATGGGCGATGCCTGTACGGCTTCGGGTGGTGTCGGGGCGCCACGTCATTGACGTGTGCCGCCATGGGGGGATGCTCGCGAGCGTTCCCGCTAGACTTGGCCATTCCATGATCTGGTGCGACCCGATGAACCCCTGCCGCCGCTTCGTGTTGCTGGCCTTGCTGGCCGTGTTCGGTGTCGCGCAGGCGCAGGGCACCGATCGGCGGATCGCCGTGACCATCGACGACCTGCCCTGGCAGCGCTTGGGCAAGACCCCGGACGCGTTGGCGCCGGCATACCACGCGCAGCTGATGGCGGCGCTGAAGCAGGCGAACGTGCCCATCGTCGGCTTCGTCAACGAGGACAAGCTCGAACAGGGTGGCGAAGTGCAGCCGCAGCGCGTGGCGATGTTGCGCGACTGGCTGGACGCCGGCTACGAACTGGGCAATCACACCTATGGCCACGTCAATCTGCACGAAGTGGGGCTGCCGGCCTATGAGGAGGCCATCGTGCGCGGCGAACGCACCCTGCGCCCGTTGCTGGCCGAGTACGGGCAGCCGTTGCGCTGGTTCCGCCACCCGTACCTGGCCACCGGCCGCAGCGAGGCCGACCGTGAGGCGGTGGTCGCCTTCGTCACCGCGCGCGGCTATCGCATTGCGCCGGTCACCGTGGACAACGGCGAGTGGGTGTGGGCGTTCGCCTATGCGCGCGTGCTGGAGACCGAGCCGGCAGGCCCCGCGCGCGAGGCGACGTTGCTGCGGCTGCGCAAGGGCTACGTGCCGTACATGCTCAACAAGCTGGATTATTTCGAGGCGCAATCGCAGCGGCTGTTCGGCCGTCGCATCGCGCAGGTCTGGCTGATGCACGCCAACGAGTTGAACGCGGCCGCGTTCCCGGACCTGATCGCCGCCACCCGCCGCCGCGGCTATGCGTTCGTGACCCTGGACGAGGCGCTGCGCGACCCGGCCTACCAACACGCCGAGGGTTACACCGGTCGCGGCGGCATCAGTTGGCTGCACCGCTGGGCGATGGCCGAGCACAAGCCCAAGGACTTCTACGCCGGCGAGCCGGCGGTGCCGGGCTGGGTATTCAAGCTGGCGGGCGTCGACTCGGAATAGGCGCCGCCAGCGATGCGCGCCCGGTGCCGTTCACGGCGTCGCGCACCGCGCCGCGGCACCATGCAGCCCTCTCACCTCGGCACTCCAGCCATGCCCGCGTCCAGGACCCCGCCGTGGAAGAAGCCCAAGCCGCGCGGCCAACGCGCACAACCGTTGTCGCCCTCTCAGAAGGCGGCCGCCCGGCAGCGCGCCGAGCAAAACGGCCGCAGATACCCGAACCTGGTCGACAACATGTGGGCGGCGCGACAACCGCGCGGCGAGACCGTGGCAGGCACCGCCGAGGAGGAGTAGCGTGGATCGGCACCTTTGGGTGGGCGTCGCCCTTCTCTAGCAGTGGACGGCGTTCGTCCTGCGCGCCGCATCGCTAGCCGCGTCTGCGGCGCTACGCGTTCCTAGTCGCCACCGGGTTGGCCTAGCCGCCACCGGGTTGGTTCACCAGAGCGCACAGGCGGTCGAGTTCAATCAGCAGTCGCTCGCTGAGCCGCAGGGAGGAGTCCTGGTCGGGATGCACGCCGTCGATGGTTTGCACCGGCATGCTGTCCCAGCCCGCATGCGCGGTGCCGGTCTCGGCGGCCACTTGGTGGATCACCGTGTTGATCGCGGCGAGGTTGTCGCGCTGTGCCTGCGAGAGGCGGTCCAGGTTCAATTGCGAAACGCCGGTGACCAGCGGGAGGCTGCCGTTGTTCAGCGTCGTCGCGATGAGATGCCGGTAGTAGCCGCGGAACGTTTCCGCATCGAAATCGGCGCGCGCGTAGTCGTTCGCGCCGACCTGCAACACCGTCAGTGTGGAGATGTGGGGCAGCGCGGCGTACGCCGCTTGCGGCCCACGCGGATACAGCGCCGGATCGGCGCCGGGAAACGGTTCGGTGTAGCCGTTGACCAGATCCCGCGTATTCAGTCCCGCGGCGGTGCGGTTGTCGATCCACGCGCCGACCCGCGCGCGCAGATAGGCTTCGGGCGTGATCTCGAGTTGCATGCCGGGACGGTTCGCGTATCCGTACAGGATGCTGTCGCCGTTGAGTTCGATGCTGCAGTACGCGAAGCTCGGCGCGGCGCTGCCGCCGCCGACCGCCATTAGCAGCAACGCCAACCAGTTGCGGGGGCTACGTGCCATGTCGACTCCCTGGTTCGGCCGCCATCGCAGCCCTGTTCCATGAAAGACGAGTGGCGGTCGTCACTCCCTACTGCGTTCGGTAGACAAGCGTTGGCCATTGGTCGGCGACGCGGCCCGCGACGGCGCTGCGTCCAGCGTGCGCAGCACCGCCTTGTCGAGACTGGCGGCCACGCCGATGCTGCGTCCGGCGAGGTTGGCCACCCGGTACTGCACCGCCACGCCGAGCACCTGCGTGGCCTGCGCCAGCGAGAGGCCATAACCTTGTTGCAGCCAGTGCAACAGGCCGGAGGTGGCGATGCGCAGCGCATCGTCGCTGGAGCCGGCCTGGCCCAAGGTCATGATGCGTTCGGGCGACTCCACCCGCGGCATCGCGATCGCCTGATGCTTGATCAGCTCGACCCGCAGCTCCACGTCCAGTGAGGTCTCCAGCGCCCATTGCGTGGTCTCGCCGTCGCCTTGCAGCGCATGGCCGTCGCCGAAATACAGCAGGGCGCCTGGCTGCTGGACCGGCAGGTACACCGTGTTGCCTTCGACCACGGCATTGAAGTCCATGTTGCCGCCGCTGGCGCCGGTGTCGCCGGTGGACAGCGCGGCGTTGCCGAAGCCCGGTACCAGCGCCAGGCCGCCGAGCATCGGCCGCACCGGCACCGCGAAGCGCTGCATCGGTCCTTCCGCCTGCTGCGGAGAGGCGAGCTGGGCGGCGCGGTCCAGGCGCCAGCGCACGTGCTTGCCGAGACCGCCGGCCTGCGCCGCCACGCGTGGGGTCTGCAGGCGTTCGACCAGGCCGTCGAGGCTGTCCGCCCAGTCGCGGTTGAGGCGCAGCGCGACCAGGTGGATCGCGAGCGTGTCGCCGGGTTCGGCGCCGGCGACGAAGAACGGTCCGACCTGCGGGTTGCCGAACAGCGCGCGGGTGACGCCGGCGGCGTCCACGCCGCCCGAGTCCAGGGTCCGCGTGCGCAATGTGTCGCCCGGCCAGATCACCAGCACCGGCGCGCGCTCGGCGCTGAAGACGTTGGCGTAGTCGCTGGGCGCGAAATCGTGGGTGCGCGGCGTATCGGCGTCGCGGTCCGGCACGCGCCAGGCCTCGAAGGTGTGGCTGGCGCGCACGCCCGCGGCGTTGGGATCGGGTTGGTCGCTGCGCCCACGCATGCGTTCGCCATCGATGCGGCCATCGAAGCGATAGACGCGACCGTCGGCGGAGAGGGCGGTGAAGGCGAGCGTGTCGCCGTGGCGGCTGCCGCGCACCGGATCGGCGTCGAGCCGTCCTTGCAGGTGCGCGCCGCTCGCCTCCAGTTCGAGCGTCTGTTGGAGGCGGTTTCCCCACAGATCGGTGGTCACGATCCATTGTTCCTTGCACCACGCGGGCGCCGAGGCTGCCACCGCGAGCGTCGCCGCGAGGACGCGTTGCAGGCCCTTGAGGTGCATCGGTGTTCCCCTGCGGAAATTTGACTACAAATGTAGTCAATACTGGTGCCGACAGGAGATGCCGGAAGTCATGGCCAGCGCACAGCAGGGCGATCAGGCTCCAGGCGAGCATATGCAGCGTTCGCTCGATGAACGCCATCGCACCGGCGCACGTGACGCCCCTTGGTGCCGGCGGGTCCGTGCCCATGCTGTGCGTGCCGGCATCGAGCCGGTCATCCCCTCCAGGTATCCGGTATGACCCCGCAAGAACAACAGCTACTCGAAGACTTCCTGGCGCGCGTCCGCAATGCCGGAGGTCTCGCCAAGGACCCGCAGGCCGACGCGCTGATCCGCGAGCGCCTGGCCGGCCAGCCCGACGCGGCCTACCTGCTGGTGCAGCGGGCCTTGTTGCTCGAACACGCGCTGGAGAATGCTAAGGCGCAAATCGCCCAGTTGCAGCAGGCAGCACCGCCGCCACCGCCCGCCGCCAGCTTCCTTGGGCAGGACTTCAATGCGGCGCCGCCGCCGGCGCCGTCCGCGTCCGCGCAACAGCCTGCTGCACCGGGATGGCGCGAGCGCCTGTTCGGCGGTGGCCCTGCCGCGTCGCAGCCGGCGCCGGTCGCGGCTCCAGCGGCACGCGCGCCGAGTTTTCTCGGCACCGCTGCGACCACGGCCGCCGGCGTGGCCGGCGGCATGTTCCTGTTCGAGGGCGTGGAGAGCCTGCTTGGCGGCCACCATGGCGGGTTCCTCGGTGGCGGGGCCGCCCAACCCACCGTGGTCGAGAACGTCACCAACAACTACTACGACGATGCGCCGTTGCAGGATGCCGATCAGGACTTTGCCGACGATCCGGGCGCGGACGACGACAACTGGGTGTAGTCCGGGTCCCACAGGTGTTCCGATGCGATGGCCGGACGGGCGCGTCCGGCCATGGCGCCGGCTGCTCCCGCTGCCGGTCTTCAATGGGCTGGAGCGGTCTTTGCGGTCCAAGTCGAGCCTAAGAAGCGCGGCACTCAGCGCCAAGCCGGGGCGATGGGGCACGCCCGCACCGATGCGGAATGGACGAACTATCTATTCAACTTCTACTGCTTCTGGCAGCCAAGACAAGCGGCAAGCGATTGATCCACATGTGGATCGATAGTTAAGATGGCCTGACTATCTATTCATAATTCCATTCAATTCTGCTGCATGCCAGCCTCTCGCCTCCCTGAGTTGACCGCGCTCCTTCGCCAGGGCGCTTGCACCGCCGCCCAGATCGGGGTGGCGCTGGGCGTCAGTCAGCCGACGGTATCGCGCCTATTACTGTCCGCAGGCGACAGCGTGGTGCGCCTGGGCAAGGCGCGCGCCACGCGCTACGCGCTCAGCCGCCAGCTCGGGGGCGTCGGCGGCAGATGGCCGCTGTTCCGTATCACCGCGCAAGGCCAGGCCGAATCGCTCGGCCAGTTGCATGCCCTGCATGGCGATGGCTACCTGTTCGCGCCCCAAGGCGCGTGTCCGGCCTTGCTGCATGGCGAATTCGCGAGCGGTGTGTTCCCGGGGTTGCCTTGGTTTCTCGACGACCAGCGGCCGCAAGGCTTCCTGGGGCGTGCCTTCGCGCGTCGCGTGGCCGAGGACATCGGCGCCTCTCCCGATCTGTTGCGTTGGCAGCCCGACGACGTCGTCCTGGGGCTGTTGCGTCACGGCGACGATCAACCTGGCGATCTGGTCCTGGGCAACGTCGCCCTGCAACGCGCGCTGCAGGCAATGCTGCAACCGGCCGACGCGATCGCGCCGGCGCAGCGCGCGCAGGCATACCCGCGCCTTGCCGAGGCCGCCCTGCGTGGCGAGGACGTTGGTTCCTCGGCCGGCGGCGAACAGCCCAAGTTCGTCGCGACATTGCAGCACGAAGGCCGCTTCCAATCGGTCATCGTCAAGTTCAGCGAACGCGCCGGCACGCCGGCCGCGCAGCGTTGGGCCGACCTGCTGCGGTGCGAGCATCTGGCGGGGCAGGTGCTGCGTGCGCACGGCATGGCCGCCGCCGACAGCGAAATCGTGGACGCCGGCGAGCGCGTGTTCCTGCAATCCACCCGCTTCGACCGCACGCCGGACCTGGGCCGGCGCGGCTTCGTCTCGCTGGCCGCACTGGACGCCGCCTATTACGGGCACGGCCGCATCGACTGGTGGCTGTTCGCCCGGCAACTGCAGCGTGATGGCTGGCTCGCGCGCGACGACGCGAAACGGCTTGGCGTGTATGGCTGGTTCGGCGCGCTGATCGGCAACAACGACATGCATCTGGGCAATGCCGGCGCGCTGCTCGCCGACGTGCGGCCGCTGGCGCTAGCCCCGGCCTACGACATGCTGCCGATGGCGTTCCGCCCAGCGGTGAATGGCGAGGTGGTCGAGCGCGACTACGCGGTGCTGCTGCCGACGCCGGAGGACCGGGAAGAATGGCGCGCAGCGGCGGCGATGGCGCTGGATTTCTGGGGCCGCGTCGCACGTGCCGCGGCGGTGTCGGCCGGCTTCCGCGCTGTGGCGACGCGCGCGCTGGAGCAGCTCGGCCGAGCCGTGCAGCGCATCGGCTGACACCGATGGCGGCCATTGCGCCGCCTCGCGCCGCATGCGTCATCAGGCAGGCGATGCGTGAGGATCTTGGGCGGCTTCCGCTGCATTGAAGATCGTGTGCGACGGCGACACGCATGTCGGAAAGCGGATGCCCGCACGACCAAGCGACGCTGCGCCAGACCATGCCGGCAGCGTCCCGCAGGCCTCGCGGCGCAGTGCCAGCCACGGCACTGCGCCAGCAGCGCTCAATTGCTGATGAACGTCGCCACGCTCTGCGGATCGACATAGAACGCGGTCTGCCCGTTGCTGACCTGGTAGGTGCCGCCGTAGCCGACGTTGGTGCTGGCCGAGGTGCTGTACTTGGTGAAGCTGGCGGCGCTGCCGCTGGGCAGGGTGAGCTTCAGTTCGCGGTACTGGGTGCCGGTGTTGACCGCGACCAGCACCAGCTTGTTGTCGGTGCGCTTGTACGCGGTCACCGCGACATCGCTGTACGGGGCCGCGGTAGCGCCGATGCGCTTGGCGCCCGGACGCACGAAGCGCGCGTACTGCGCCATCGCGTAGCCGCGCTTGCTGATCGCGCCGCCTTCGGTGATCAACCCATAGCTGCGCCGGATGTACCACCAGATATAGGCGCTGTAATTTGCCGCCATGCTCTTGTGCAATTCGCTGGCCACGCCCAGTGCGGACGGCCAGGCATTGCCGTCGGTGTTGTCGGTGTAGTGCTCGGTCATCCACAGCGGCTTGCCCTTGCTGCGCGCCAGCGGATAGTCCTTCGGCTGCACGCCGTACAGATGCCCACCGATGATGTCCACGTGCTGGCTGGCGCCGCTGTTGAGCAAGGCGTCGGTCAGGGTCGGATTGAAGTTCAACGACTCGGCCGCGAGCACCTTCAGGGTGCCGAAGCCGGCGCCCTGGACGCTGAGGAAATTGGTGAAGTCGCTGCCGTTCCAGTCGGCCGACTCGTAGTCCGGGTGCCAGTCCGGCTCGTTCTGCACGGACAGCGCGTACAGCGGCGCGCCCTGCGCGGCCATGTAGTTGGCGAAGTCCAGCAGGTGCTTGGCGTAGGCACCGTAATACTGCGGCAGCAGCTTGCCGCCATTGTTGAGATTGTTGTTCGACTTCATGTACGCCGGCGGCGACCACGGCGTGGCCAGCAGCACCGCGCCGCGCGCGCGGGCGCGCACCGCGGACGGCACCTGCAGGCTCCAGCCGGAACTGGAGGGATCGATGCGCATGCGCATGATCGACAGGCCGATCTGGCCGTCGCCGCTGCCGAAGGCCAGATCGACCTGCGCGGGGGTGAGGTCGGCGATCCAGCCGGCGCCGTTCATGCCGCCGAAGCCCTGGATGGTCTGGTAGGTCTCGTTCGGATTGAGGGTGACGTTCTGCGCCCGGGCGGGAACGCTGGAAAAGGCGGCGACGGCCATCGCCAGCAACGCGCCGAGCATGCGGGGTGTCTTCATGTCTGTCTCCTCGGGAAGGAACGGTGGGGCAGGGCGCGACGCTACGCCGCGAAGGTGACATCGGCAATCGGTGCATGCGCCAACGGCGCCAACTGAGATGCAACGCGCAGCGAAGCAGGGATTGCCTTCGCGTGGATGCAGGACAGGCAGCGCGCTGTCCCGGGACAGGCGTGGGCCGAGCGGTGCAGCGCGGTCGTATCGGCTCGGTGGCGTGCGGCAGACCGGCACTGCGCATGCACACACTTGCGGTCAATGCACGGTGCGACGATGCGGATTGCGCGGGTGGCTGCGCGGCCAATCGGCTTTGTGCGAAGTTGCGCATCCAGGCGTGGCAAGTTGCGCAAGTCCGCGCACGGTGCGCGCGTGCACAATGAGGTCGGCCGCCACGCATGTGCCTCGGTCGCCACTCCCCCTCTCGACGAGTCCGCTATGCCATCGTCTTCCTTGTTTCCGCCGCGCGCGCTCGCGCTGCTGTTCGCCGCGTTGTTGGCACTGGCGGTGCCGCCAGCGGCCCGCGCGCAGGCCACGCGCTACGCCGATGCCGCGCCGTTGCTGCTGGGCGTGGCCTGGTATCCGGAGCAATGGCCGGAAGCGCAGTGGGAGCGCGACCTGGCGCTGATGGAAGCGGCGCATGTGCGCGTGGTGCGGATCGGCGAGTTCGCCTGGAGCCGCATGGAGCCGCGCGAGGGCCAGTACGACTTCGGCTGGATGGATCGCGCCATCGCCGCGGCCGCGCGCCATCGCATGGTGGTGGTGCTCGGCACGCCGACCGCGGCGCCACCGGCGTGGTTGACCCAGGCGTACCCGGACACGCTGCGGGTCAGCCAGGACGGCGTGCGCGACGAGCACGGCAACCGCCAGCAGTTTTCCTTCGCCAGCGCGCGCTACCGGCGATTCGCCCACGCCATCGCCGAGCAGATGGCGCAGCGCTACGGCCGCAACCCGCACGTGGTCGGCTGGCAGCTGGACAACGAGTACGCGCAGGCCTCGTTCGATCCGGAGGCCAAGGCGCAGTTCCGCGCCTGGCTGCAGCGCAAGTACGGCGACATCGACGCATTGAACCAGCGCTGGGCCACCGCGTACTGGAGCCAGACGTACAACGACTTCGGACAGATCCCGGTGCGCGAGGATGAGGAGAATCCGGCGCTGCTGCTGGAGTGGAAGCGCTTCGTCAGCGACACCTGGACCGACTACTCGCGCAACCAGATCGACGCGATTCGCCCGCACGCCGATCCGCGCCAGTTCATCACCACCAACATGATGGGGTGGTTCGCCGGCTTCGACGCCTACAAGGTGCACGCCGTGCTGGATATCGCCGCCTGGGACGACTATGTCGCCGGCGAGCGCTACGACTGGGTGGACAATGCCGCGCGCCACGATCTCACCCGCGGCTACAAGCAGCGCAACTACTGGGTGATGGAAACCCAACCGGGCTTCGTCAACTGGCGCGCCACCAACGTGGCGCTGCGCAAGGGCCAGGTGCGGGCGATGGCCTGGCAGGCGGTCGCGCATGGCGCCGATGCGGTCGCGTACTGGCAGTGGCGGGCGGCGCCGAACGGCCAGGAGGAGTACCACGGCACCCTGGTCGGCGCCGATGGCGAGCCGGTGCCGGTGTACGCGGAGATCCAGCAGGTCGGCGCCGAGTTCGCCAAGGCCGGCGCCGCGCTGGCCGGCACCACGCCGCATGCCGAGGTCGCGCTGATCAACGATTTCGACAGCCGCTGGGCGCTGGGCTTCCAGAAGCATGCCGCCGACTTCGATCCGGTCGTGCAGATGAAGTCGTTCTACCGCCCGTTGCGGCAGCAGGCGCAGGTGGTCGATGTCGTGTCGGCGCTGGCGCCGCTGGAGGGCTACAAGCTGGTGGTCGCGCCGTCGCTCAACGTACTCAGCGATGCGCAGGCGCAGCGGTTGAAGGCCTATGTCGAACGCGGCGGGCACCTGGTGCTGGGGCCGCGCAGCGCAATGAAGAACGCCGACAACGGCATGCAGCCGCACCGCCAGCCCGGTCCGCTGGGCGAACTGCTGGGCGGCCGCGTGCAGCAGTTCTATGCGCTGGACAAGCCGATCCCGGTCGCCGGTGCGGCCGGCGAGGGCAGCGCGAAGATCTGGGCCGAGCAGTTGCAGGCGCGCGCCGCGCAGACCGAGGTGCCGTTGCGCTACGGCCAGGCCAATGGCTGGCTGGACGGCGAGCCGGCGGTGCTGACCCGGCAGGTGGGCAAGGGGCGCATCAGCTACGTCGGCGCCTGGCTCGACGACGCGACCCTGGATCGCCTCACCGGCGACTGGCTGCGCGATGCGCACGTGCGTGCGCCGCTGGCCGACGTGCCCGCGGACGTGGAGGTGGGCGTGCGCGGCGACGGCCGCCGTCGCGTGCTGGTGTTGATCAATCACGGCACCGATGCGCAGCAGGTGCGGCTGCCGGCGCCGATGCGTTCGCTGCTCGACGCCGGCGCCGCCAGCGACACGGTGCACCTGGCGCCCGACGCGGTGGCGGTGCTGGAGGATCGCCGCTGAGCGAGGCCGCGGGCGGGGCCGACGAAGCGGCGCGGTCATCCGGCCGTTGCGCGATCAGATGCGGCGCGCGGCTGCACGCGTCGCTGCTGGCGCAACGCGCGATCCTGCCGTTTGCCGGGCGACACGGGCGCCTTGCGGGTCGACCGCGATGCGCGCGTCCGCGCCACCCGTCGCCATGGGCCGGCTAGGGCGCCAGGCACCTTGCGTGCGGCGCAGGTCGCCGCAAGACTGGCGCGGGTGGTCCGGCATCCCGCCGGCCGGGAGCAGGACGTGCGCGCGATCGATGCCGAACACTATCTGATGGATGTGGCGCTGAAGCTGGACCGGATCGCCTCGATGCGCGACTGGCCGTATTCGCTGCCGGCGGTGCGCAACCTGGGCGTGCTGCGCTTCCACCCCAAGGTGACCTTCATCGTCGGCGAGAACGGCAGCGGCAAATCGACCCTGCTGGAAGCGATCGCGGTGGCCTGGGGCTTCAATCCGGAGGGCGGCACCCGCAACTTCAACTTCAGCACGCAGGCCTCGCATTCGCCCTTGCACGAGGCCTTGCGCCTGGGCCGCAGCGGCCGCCGCGCGCGCGACGGGTTCTTCCTGCGCGCGGAGAGCTTCTACAACGTCGCCACCGAGATCGACCGCCTGGACGCGGCGCCGACCCTGGGCAACCGTCTCATCAGCAGCTATGGCGGCACCTCGCTGCACGCGCAATCGCATGGCGAGTCGTTCTTCGCGCTGATGCTGCACCGCTTCGGCGGCAACGGCTTCTACGTGCTCGACGAACCGGAGGCGGCGTTGTCGCCGAAGCGGCAGATGGCGATACTGACGCGCCTGCATCAGTTGGTGCAGCAGCGCTCGCAGTTCGTGATCGCCACCCATTCGCCGATCCTGATGGCCTACCCGGATGCCGACATCCTGCAGATCGGCGAGGACGGGTTGCAGCGCGTGGCCTACCGCGACACCGAGCATTACCAGCTCACGCGCGCGTTCCTGGAGCAGCCGCAGCGCATGCTCGACACGCTGCTCGACGAGGAGGCGTGACACGGCCGCCGCGTCGCGCCGGCGCGACCGGTTCGCCGCGCCGCGCCGTCGATCGCGCGTCGCGGGTCTGTAGAATGGCGCGGCCAGCGGGCGTCGCCGCCGCCATCGCGTCGCGGCATCTTCCCTCTCCGCTGGAGCCGCCTGTGCCTTCCTCCACCGTCGCACCGCTCGCACCCGTTGGCCGCGTGTTCGCCGCCGCGGCTTTCTTCGAAGGACTGACCTGGGCCGGCCTGTTGCTCGGCATGCTGCTCAAGTACGGGACCCAGACCACCGAGCTGGGCGTGTGGCTGTTCGGGCGCCTGCATGGCGTAGCGTTCCTGTGCTACCTGGCCGTCAGCGTGATCGCCGCCGTCCGCCTGCGCTGGCCATGGTGGGCCTGGCTGTTGAGCCTGCTGGCGGCGCTGCCGCCGCTGGTGACGGTGCCGCTGGAACTGTGGTTTCGCCGCATCGGCCTGCTCGGCGAGCCACGACAGCGCGCAGTGCAGTAGCGCAGGCGCGACCGCGCAGGCCAGGCACTTCTCCGCGTGTGGATGCGTTGTATCGGTGATGCATTGTGCCTGGGTTCTCCAGCATCGCTCTAGAATGCGGCGCCTACGCAGGCGAGGAAGCCATGGGCAAACGGAAACGACGTCCTCCACCGCCACCGCCACTGCCGCCACTCAGCGGCCTGCAGCGGCTGGTCGCGCGTCTGGAACGGCCGCTGTTGCTGATGATGGCCGCGGTCATCGGCGCCAGCGCCGCGATCAAGCTTTACCTGCTGACGAAGGCGCTGCTGAGCGGCGTGTACATCGGCTCAGCGAGGGGCGGGCCGAAACGGATCTATGTGCTGGAGGCCGATCCAGGACACTATTGGTTCTCGATCGCGTGGGACAGCGTGCTCTGCGTCGTTTTGCTGGCGCTTGGCATCGCCACTGGCTGGTCGGTGATGGCGTTGCGCAAGCCGAAGTAGCGCGGCCGCCGCTCAGCGGCCGGGTCATCTGCCCAGGCAGCGCTGCCAGCGTTCGGCCACGCGCTGCGCGAACCAGGCGGTGGTCAGTTTGCGGGTGATCTTCGGGCTTTCCAGGGCGATGCCTGGCAGCACGGCGCGCGGTAGCGGCCGTCCGGCGTCGCGGTCGGCCAACGCGAACACCTGGCGATACAGCGCGCTGTCGGCGAAGTCCGCATCGCTGCCGCGCTGCAGGTCGCGGCGAATCGCGCGTGCGTCCATGCCCAACCGCGCGCCCAGGCTGCGCGCGGCGCGCTCGGTGGCGCCGGGGGCATCGAGGTCCGCGCCCGGCGTCAGCAGGTCGCCATCCAGCGCCAGGGCGATGCCGCTGGCCCGTGCCAGCGCGGCCTGGAACGCGGCGTTGCGGCTGGCGTACCAGCCGGCGTTGAAGTCGGCGAAGCGGTACAGCAGCGCATCGTAGTCGCTCGGGTAGCCGAGCAGATGGCGGGTGCCGAACCACACGCCGCCGCGGCGGCTGAAGACTTCGTGGCGCACGGTGTCCTGCAGCGGATACGGATAGCCGTCGGTCTGCGCTTCGGCGAAGGCGATGCTCACCTGCATCGGCCCGCCGGTATGCACCGGGTTGAGCCCGCCGAACAGGCGCTGGCCCAGCGGCACGCTGCCGGCGAAGTCCTGGAAGATGGCGCTCAGTTCCTGCTCGGTGCGCGCCGCGGCGATGCGGTCGCCGTAGCTGCGGCCGTTCGGCGAGGTCACCGCCAGCGCCGCGTCGAGCACGAACCCGGGCACATGCAATGCCGACGCGCGGCGGCCGAGTTCGGCGCGCGAGATCTTGCCCAGGCCCGGCACCGGTGGGTTGGCCCGGTAGGTGGATTCCTGCTCGATCACCGCCAGCACGGCGCAGATGTTGTCGGCGCTGGTGCTCAGTTCCTGCGAGGCCAGGGCGACATAGACGTCGTTGGCCCAGCCGTTGCGATCGGGAATCGCCGCCGGGATGCGCCGCGCGATGTCGGCCTTGATCTCGGCCGGTGTGCGTTCGGGCGCGCGCGGTGCCTGGGTGGCGCAGGCGCCCAGAGCCAGGCTGGCACACAGGACGAGCAGGCGGGCGAATGCGGGGACGGTCATGTGCGGCAGGGTTCCGATGGCAAGCGCGGCGGACTCGCCGCACGCGCCATCCTACCGTCCGGCGCGGTCCTTCATGCCCGACCGCTGCGGCGCTCGCTCGCGGGCGCTGCCTCGGTGGCTCGCGTCTCCTCGTGCCCCAGCACATGCGCCGCGAACCCGGTCTGGCCCTGGGCGATCTCCGGTCTCAGCGTCAGGTCCGGGATGGCATAGTCGCCGCCGTTCTGCTTGCGGAATGCGATCGGCGTGGTGTCCCACAGCGTGTCCAGGCGCTGGCCGAGCGCGTCGCAGGTCCGCGCGAACCGCTGCGCATCCATGCGGCCGCTGCGGTAGACCACGAACGGCGGCAGCACGTCGAAACCGGGGTAGTACAGGATGCCGTGCTGGATCGGGAACAGCAGGTCGTCGATCGGCCCGTTGATGCCGCGCGCGGCGTAGTGCGATTCCCAGCCGCCGGTGGTGACGAGCAGCATCGCGCGCTTGCCGGCTAGCGTTCCCTCGCCGTAGCGGTCGCCCCAGTGGGTGTCGGAGTGTTCGCCGACGCCGTAGGCGAAACCGTAGGCGTAGACGCGGTCCACCCAGCCTTTCAGGATCGCCGGCATCGAGAACCACCACAGCGGGAACTGCAGCAGTACGGCGTCGGCCCAGCGCAGTTTTTCCTGTTCGGCGGCGATGTCCTCGCGTTGGCGGCCAGTGGCGAAGGCGCGCCCGGAGTCCAGGACGGGATCGAAGCGCGCGCCGGCGGCGCCGTCCAGGCTGTCCTGCGCATCGAGCGTCGGCTTCCAGCGCATCGCGTACAGGTCCGATACCCGCACCTGGTGTCCGGCGGCCTGCAGGCGCCGGACGGCGAAGTCGCGCAGCGCGCCGTTGAGCGATGTGGGTTCGGGGTGGGCGTAGACCAGCAGCACGTTCATGGGGCGACCTTCGATGACGGAGACACGCAACGTAGGCCGCGCCTGGCTATAGTGGAAATGAATTTCGGATATTCCAGTCATAGCCATGCTTAATTTCGGACGCCTGGACCTGAACCTGCTGCTGACCCTGGACGCGCTGCTGGCCGAGCACAACGTGACCCGCGCCGCCGAACGCCTGCATCTGTCGCAACCGTCGGTCAGCGTGCACCTGGCCAGGTTGCGCGAGGCGCTGGACGACCCCTTGCTGCTGCCGGGCCCGCGCGGGATGCGCCCGACCGCGCGCGCCGACGCCCTGCGCGCGCCGCTGCGGCAGGCGCTGGAGGCGCTGCAGCGCGCGGTCGCGCCCGCCGCGCCGTTCGATCCGGCGCAGGCCGGCGACACCTGGCGCGTGGCGGCGAGCGATTACGGCGAGTCCACCATCGTGTTGCCGGCACTGGCGGCGTTGCGCCGCGCGGCGCCGGGCACGCGCTTGGCGGTGCTGCAGGTGGCGCCGTTGCAGATCGCGCGCCAGGCCGAACGTGGCGAGATCGACCTGGCCCTGCATACCCGCGCCGGCGCGCCGCCGACCCTGCGCCAGCGCACGCTGTTCGCCGAGCGCTACGTGCTGGCCGGCCGTGCCGACCATCCGCGCCTGCGGCGACGGCCGACGCCGGCGCAGTTCTGCACGCTCGAACACGTGATCGTATCGCCGGACGGCGGCGGGTTCAGCGGCGTCACCGACGCGGCGCTGCACGAGCGCGGGCTGCGGCGCCGGGTGGCGCTGTCGGTGCCGCATTTCCTGTTCGTCATCGACGTGCTGCTGCGCACCGATCTGGTGGCGATGCTGCCGGAGCGGGTGGCGCGCGGCCACCCCGGCCTGCGCCTGTGCGCGCCGCCGGTGCCGGTGCCTGGATACGAGATGGCGATGCTGTGGCATGAGCGGGTGCATCGCGATCCGGCGCATCGCTGGGTGCGTGAGCTTCTTGCGGCGTCGGTGTGAGGAGTGCGGTGGGCGTTGCCTGCGGCGGCTTGCGCGCGGTGGGCTGTGTGTCGCGGCTGAAGCCGCTCCTACAGGGGCAGGTGGTGGCCCGTACTGCATGCTTTGGCGCGGGCGGTGGCATCCGCGACGCCGGCGGGGTCGGCTAGCGGCGGGTCGCCAGGACCCCGTCCAGCGCCAGTTGCGCGCGGAAGCCGGCCTTTTCCAGGCGCCTGGCGACCTCGCGCGGCACGTCGCGGCCGCTGGTCAGTTTGTTCGGGCTGCCGGTATAGTGGAACAGCCGGCCGCCGCGGCGCAGGACCCGCGCCAATTGATCGTAGAAGGCCTGCGCGTACAGTTCGCCGGCGATACCGAAGCGCGGCGGGTCGTGCAGGATCGCGTCCATCGTCGCATCGGCGATGCCGCCGATGGCGCTGCCGACATCGCCATGGGTCAGATGCAGGCGGCCCTCGCTGGCGGCCGGGTCCGGCGACCACGGGTTGAGCGTGCGCAGCCACAGCACGTCGGCGTTCTTCTCGAACGAGTGGATCCGCGCCACGCCGGCGTCCAGCGCGCAGGCGGCGAAGTAGCCGAGGCCGCCGCAGGTGTCGAGCACCTGCTTGCCGCGCGGTTCCACCAGCGCCACCTTGCGCCGCGCGTCCTCGAACGGCGACAGCTGCGCGCTGGGCAGCATCTTGATGCCGTCGATCTCGAAGGTCGGCGCGCCCCACTCGGTCGGCACCAGCTTGATCAGCGCGCCGCCGAAGCGCGAAACCGGCGCGAAGTCCTCGCCGTCCCAATGGTAGATCGTGCGGTCCTTGAGCTTGCCCGGATACGGGTAGTCGCGTCCCTGCCATTGCCAGCGGTCGACGCCAAGCAGTGCCTGGCCCTGGCTACGCGCCAGGTCGAGCGAGCCGGACCAGGTGGTGGCGCCGGCATCGCGCACGGCAAGCAGCGCGGTGGCGAGCGGACGGGTCAGCAGGGGGCCGATATAGCGGGTCACGTCGTATCTGCCGGCGCCAGGGCGCGGCATGAGGCTCGGATGCGGGAGCGCATCGTAACCGACGCGGCGCCAACGGTGGACAGCGACGATTGACGCGCGCTGCACTCGTCACGCCGACGCGCTGGGGGCAATGTCCGGGCCGCGGCACCACCACGGCGCCTTTCCAGCAGAACGCGTTTGGTCTCGTTGCGCATCCCATCGGGACCCGACGCCGCCCGTTGCGTGAGCGGCGCGGTCCCCGGCGTTCACTGCGCCATGCCGCCGCGCGCCTGCGCAGGTTCCTGTTGCGGATTCGGCTGTTGCTGCAAGGCCTGATCGCGCTGTTGATTCTGCGCATCGAGCTGGCGGGTGCTTTCCTGCACCGGCGGCGCTTGGTCCAGGTCGACACGGGCGCGAAACCCCGGCGTGGTGCCGGCGACGAAGGCGAGGTTGTCCTGCACCGTCACCGCCTGGAGTTGCTGCGGCCCGTTGATGCCCTCGGCTTTCGCCGCTTGCAAGGTGTGCGCGACCTGCGCGGCGCTGGCGCCGGGCATGCTTTCGCGCAGCGCCGCGAAGAACGGGTTGTCCGGATGCGTGGCTTCGGACACCAGCGGGGACTGCTTGGCCTGGGCCAGTGCCGCACGCGTGTCGCGTCCGACCACGCCGTCGTCGTCCAGCCCGTGCGCGCGCTGGAAGTCCTGCAGCGCGTGGCGCGTATTGCGTCCGAAGTCTCCGTCGGGATGCAGCGGCTTGCCGTCGGCGCCACGGTAGCCGAGCTCGGCCAACTGTTCCTGCAGTGCGCGGGTCTGCTGGCTGCGCTCATCTCCGCCCATGCTGGCCAACTGCTGCAGCGAGACCTTGCCGCTCTGGATGTCGGCGACCAGCTCGGGGGTGATGGTCTGGGCCCATTGGTTCGCGGCCTGCACGCGTTCGTTGGCGCCGTTGTTGCCACCATTGATGATGCGGCCGGCCGCACGTGCGTCGTCGCGCAGGTTCTCCGGCACGCGATCCCGCCAGTAGGCCACGGCGAGATTGGCCGCCGTCTGCGGCTCGGCCGCCAGGTCCGGGTTGTTGGCGAGATCGACATTGAAGCGCTGGCCGTAGCGTTCGTAGTTGTCGCGTCCGGTGTACTGCAGATAGCCGCGGCCATGAAACCGCCAGCCGTCGCCGGGTTCGGTGTTGCCGAGATCGGCGCGGTTTTCGTACATCACGGTGGCGATGCGCTGCGGGTCGCGGCTGGCGACGGCGTCCTCCACCTGCTTGCGGGTGAAACGGTCATCGGCCGAGGAGACCGCGGCGATCACGCTGTCGGCCGAGGTGTAGCCCAGGTTTTCGTGCATGCGTCGGAAGTGGCCGGTCTCGACGGCGGCGTTTCCCATCAGGTTGGCCAGTTCCGTTGGCGAGGTGATGCCGGAATCGATCGCGGTCTTGAGCAGCAGTGCCGAGCTTTCGTTGAAACGGGGCATGGGTTCATTCCTTGGATTGGGTTACTGGACGATGGCGCGGTGCTTGTCCATGGCTTCCTGCAGTTTTTCCGGATCGATCTGCGAGATCGCGGTCCAGGCGAAGTCCGCCGGATAGCTGGCGGTCCCGCGGAAGACGTCCATCGCACCGCTCTGCGGGTTCTCCGCCGGCGCGGTGCTGCTCGCTTCCGCGAGATACCAGGCGTTCTTGGCCGAATCGTACTTCAGCGTGTAGGTGACATTGCTGCGCGTCTGCTGGTTCACGTAGACGATTTCCTGCGTTTTCAGGCTCAGGTTGTCGTCCAGGCGCTTCGCGTTGCGCGCCACGTCGTTGTAGAGGCAGTCGACCGCCTGGGGGCTGCGATCGGTCACGCGCCATGCCGCGTTGGCCTGTTGCAGGATCAGCAGTTCGCAGGTGTTGCCCGAGGCGTCGGCGTCGGCATGACGGACGATCGCGACCGCGTCGTCCTGTCCGTCGCCGGTCAGATCATGCTGTTTGAAAGCCAGGATCTGGTCGCCGGGCTTGAGCAGCGGTTGCAGCGACGCTTCCCCGGAGAGCGCGGGCGCCGCGGCGGGCGCGGCGGCAGCCTTGTTGCCGGGCGACGCCGGGCGCGCGGTGCCTTCGGCGGCGTTGGCGACCGGGTTGGGCTGCGCGGCTGGCTGGCAACCGACCAGGCTCGCCAGGAGGAAAAAGGGCAGGCAATGGGACAATGAGGGCATCGGACAGTCTCTGGCTGCACGCGCAAGCTGCGCGTTGCGAACGGGCTGAAAGCAACAGGCAGGCCGGCAAGACGGCGTCAGATGCGCGTCGTCCCGACACGGAGGCAACTCCTGCTCCTTGCAGATGACCGTGGGCGTGCCATCGGTCACGCCGAGCGTTATAGCAACCCATTCCTTAAGAAGACGTGGTGCCACGGCGGCGGCGCCGGGTCGGCAGGCGGGCGGTCCGCCCGCATAATGGGTGCTTCCTCCCGTGCGTTCGGCGCGGGAGGGCGTCGATCACAAGAGGCCCATGATGCTCAAGGGTGTGCTGCTCGGTTTCGCCTGCTACGCCGCGTATTCGATCAGCGATGCGTTCGTGAAGAGCCTGGAGGGCACGCTGCCCGCCTACGAGGTGGTGTTCTTCGGCGCGCTGCTGATGCTCGCCGCGCTGCCGTTCCTGAAGAAGCGCGGCGATCGTTGGCGCGAGGTGGTGGTGGCGCAGCGCCCCAGCATCTGGTTGCTGCGCGCGTTCACCGGCGCGGTCGGCAATCTGTCCGCGGTCACCGCGTTCACCCTGCTGCCGATGGCCGAGGCGTTCGCGCTGATCTTCCTGATGCCGATCTTCGTCACCCTCCTGTCGGTGCTGCTGCTCAAGGAGGAAGTGCGCTGGCGGCGCTGGCTGGCGGTGATCGTCGGCTTCATCGGCGTGCTGATCGTGCTCCGACCGGGGTTCCGGCACCTGGGCGAGGGCCATGTCGCCGCCATCGTCTGCGGGCTGGTCGGGGCGGTGTCGGTGATCAGCCTGCGCATGGCCGGGCCCGGCGAAAAGCGTCTCACGCTGTACGGTGCCGGCGTGCTCGGTCCGTTGCTGATGGGCGCGTTGCTGATGCTGCCGCACTTCGTGTGGCCGACCTGGCAGCAGTGGCTGCTGCTGGCCGGTTACGGCCTGCTCGCCGGACTGGCCGCGATCTTCATGATGTACGCCTCGCGCTCGGCGCCGGTCAGCGCGGTGGCGCCGACCCAATACAGCCAGATGCTGTGGGCGATCGGCTTCGGCTACTGGCTGTTCCACGACCATCTGGATTGGCCGATGGCGGTGGGCATCGCGCTGATCCTCGGCGCCGGGCTGTTCACCCTGGTGCGCGAGGAACAGGTCACGCACTGGTGGCGCCGCACCAAGCTGGTGTGACCGCCGCGCGCGACGCCAGGATCGGCGCCGCGCTGCCTTCGCCGTGCCGGTTCGCATCCGTCGCCGCCATGTCGCGCTGGCGCGCCTGCGCGGCATCTTCTATGTTGTCGTCCACCCTCCATGCCGCCGGCCGCGCCCATGTCCGATCCGTCCGTTCCGCCCGATCACCTGCAGCGCAGCCTGTCCAACCGCCACCTGCAACTGATCGCGATCGGCGGGGCGATCGGCACCGGCCTGTTCATGGGTTCGGGCAAGACCATCAGCCTGGCCGGGCCGTCGATCCTGTTCGTGTACCTGATCATCGGCGTGATGCTGTTCTTCGTGATGCGCGCGATGGGCGAACTGCTGCTGTCGAACCTGGAGTACAAGTCGTTCATCGACTTCTCCACCGACCTGCTGGGACCGTGGGCCGGATTCTTCTGCGGCTGGACCTACTGGTTCTGCTGGATCATCACCGCCATCGCCGACGTGATCGCCATCGCCGCGTATGCGCAGTTCTGGTTCCCCACGCTGGCGCCGTGGATCCCGGCGATGCTGTGCGTGCTGGTGCTGCTGGGGCTGAACCTGGTGACGGTGAAGCTGTTCGGCGAGATGGAATTCTGGTTCGCGCTGATCAAGATCGTGGCGATCTGCGCGCTGATCCTCACCGGCGCCGGCCTGGTCGCCTGGGGCTTCCGGTCGCCGTCCGGGCACGTGGCCTCGCTGGCCAACCTGTGGAACGACGGCGGCATGTTCCCGATGGGGCTGGGCGGCTTCTTCGCCGGCTTCCAGATCGCGGTGTTCGCCTTCGTCGGCATCGAACTGGTCGGCACCACCGCCGCCGAGACCGCCGACCCGCGCCGCAACCTGCCCAAGGCGATCAACTCGATCCCGGTGCGCATCCTGGTGTTCTACGTGCTGGCGCTGGTCGCGATCATGGCGGTGACGCCGTGGCGCGAGGTGGTGCCGGGCAAGAGCCCGTTCGTGGAGCTGTTCGTGCTGGCCGGCGTGCCGGCCGCGGCCAGCCTGATCAATTTCGTGGTGCTGACCTCGGCCACGTCCTCGGCCAACAGCGGCATCTTCTCCACCAGCCGCATGCTCTACGGCCTGGCCGAGGAGCGGCACGCGCCGCGCGGCTTCGCCCGGCTCTCGCGCGCGGCGGTGCCGGCGCGCGGGCTGCTGTTCTCCTGCGCCTGCCTGCTCGGCGGCACCGTGCTGATGTACCTGATCCCGAACCTGGTCACCGCCTTCACCCTGGTCACCACGCTGGCCGCGGTGCTGTTCATGTTCGTCTGGTCGCTGATCCTGTGCGCCTACATCGCCTACCGGCGAAAGCGCCCGCAACTGCATGCGGATTCGGCGTTCAAGATGCCCGGCGGCGTGGTCATGTGCTACGTGTGTCTGGCGTTCTTCGTCTTCGTGCTGGCCCTGCTGACGCTGCAGGACGACACCCGCCAGGCCTTGCTGGCCAGCCCGGTATGGTTCCTGATCCTGGGCGTGGGCTATGCGCTCAAGCGCCGCGGCGGCGCGCACGTCTGAGGTCGACGCGCGCGGCGGCCGTGCGTCGGCACGGTGCGGCGCGCGCTGCCGCGGCGTGTGGCGATCGCGTTGACGCGTGCTTCAGCCGCGGCGGAGGATGCTCGCGCCCTCCCGCCGCCACGCAGGTTCCGATGATCACCGTCCACCGACTCGCCGCGACATCGGCCACGCCGTTCTGTTGGGTGGACCTGTGCCAACCCACCCGCGAGGACTTGGCCGAGGCCGACCGCAGCGTGGGGTTCGCCCTGCCGACGCGGGCGGCGATCGGCGAGATCGAGTTCAGCAGCCGGGTGCGGGTCGAAGGCGACGTGCTGTTCCTCAACGTGCCGCGCTTCCAGGACGACGACGGCCCGACCGCGCCACTGGGCTTCGCGCTGTCGCCGCGGGTGCTGGTGACCCAGCGCGAGCAGCGCATGGGCTCGCTGGACGCGGTGGCCGCGCAACTGGACAAGACGCCGTGCCGCAGCAGCGACGACTTGCTGCTGCGCCTGCTCGACCAACTGGTCGGGCGCCTGGCGGACCGGCTGGAGGCGCTGGAGGCGCAGATTACCGAGACCACCCGCGTGGCCTTCGACGAACCGCATCGCGCGCGCGACCTGGAGCGCATGCTGCACGCGGTCGGCGGCATGGGCCGGCGGCTGGGCGGCCTGCACAACGCTGGCCAGGGCCTGCTGCGCCTGGCCACGTATCTGGACGGCGCGGCCCCGGACTGGTTCGGCGCCGATGCGGCCAAGCGCATCGCGCTGCTGCACAAGGACCTGGTCACCTTGAGCGAGTTCGAGCAGCACCTGGACGACCGCGTCGAGTTCCTGCTCGACAGCGTGCTGGGCATGATCAACATGGACCAGAACAACGTGATGAAGGTGATGGCGGTGGCGTCGGTGGTGGGCATCCCGCCGACGGTGCTGGTCGGCATCTGGGGCATGAACTTCGCCTACATGCCCGAACTCAAGTGGCACGACGCGTACTTCTGGGCGCTGGGGGTGATCGCGCTGAGCGTGGTGCTGCCGCTGGCGTGGTTCCGGCGCCGCGGCTGGGTGTGAGGAGCGCACCGTGCGGCCGCCGCTCGCGCGGCCGCCGCCGGGCTTGCGTTCGCCGCGCGATCAGGCGGCCAGGCTGTCGGCTTCGGCCTCGACGCGGTCGTCGCCGGTGTCCTGCCCGCTGACGTGCTGCACCGGCGCGATGTCCCACGACACCGTGTCCGGATCGATCAGCGCGTGGATCGCGGCGCCGCGCAGGTCGCGCAGCACCCGCCGTGCCGAGGCGGTGCCGTGCGCGACGCTGTCCCACAGCAACATGTCGACCACGGTGCCGTCGCGGCGCCGCGCGATGCGGCGCGAGCGGAAGCCGGGCTGGCGGCGCAGCCAGGCGTCGACTTCGGCGTTGGCGCGCAGGAAGGTGCCCCAGGTGCAGTCCTGCAGGCGGTAGGTGGTGATTTCCAGGGCTTCGGTATGCAGAGGCATCGAGTCAATCCTGCGTTGTGCGCGCGAGGGCGCGGGCGGAGGAAGGGCAACGGCATGGCAGCGCGATGGCGCGCGGCGCGTTGGGGACGGGGGAGGGGGACGGCATGGGCATGGGACACTCCGAAGACGCGGCGGGGGATCCAGCCGTGACAGGATGCGAGCGCGGCGCCGCGGCGCGTTATCGCGATTCCACGGAATTCTTGTCCGATCCTGCAAACCGTCGCGCGGCCGCGCCCGTCCCGGCGCAGCATCAGGCAAGCTGTGCTTCCCTCGATTGCCCGCCGCTGCGTCCCACGCCGATGACCGCGCTTGCCGACCGCTATCACGAAATGGCCACCCTGATTGCCCGATCGACCGTTCCCGACGGCGACGGCGACACCGCCATCGAGGGGCTGCACTGCTCGCACCGCACCGCGCCGTCGCCCAAGAACCACACCGCGCAATGGCCGTGCTTCGCGCTGGTGGTGCAGGGCGAGAAGTGCCTGAGCCTGGGCGCGGAGGAGTACCGCTACGGCGTCGGCAACTATCTGCTGGTGGCGCTGGACCTGCCGGTGGTGTCGCGGATCACCCAGGCCAGTCCGGAGCGGCCGCTGCTCGGCCTGGGCATGGCGATCCGGCCGGACCGGCTGCGCGACCTGCTCGAACGCATTCCGCTGCCGGCGCAGGCCAGTGCCGATTGCGTGCGCAGCGTCTCGGTCAACACCGCCGGCCCGGAGCTGCTGGACGCCACGCTGCGCCTGCTGCGGCTGCTGGAGCGCCCCGACGAGATCCCGGCGATGGCGCCGCTGATCGAGCAGGAGATTCTGTACCGCCTGCTCACCGGTCCGTGCGGGCCCAACCTGCTGCGCATCGCCCAGGAGGACAGCCCCAGCAACCGCATCGCCAAGGCGATCGCCTGGCTGCGCCAGCACTACGCCGAACCCCTGCGCATCGAGGACCTGGCGCGGCGGGTCAACATGAGCGCCTCGTCGCTGCACCACCACTTCAACGCGGTGACCGCGATGACCCCGCTGCAGTACCAGAAGCAGCTGCGCCTGCGCGAAGCGCGCCGGCTGATGGTGGTGGAGCGCATGGACGTGGGCTCGGCGGGCTACCGCGTCGGCTACCAGAGTCCCTCGCAGTTCAGCCGGGAATACAGCCGCCTGTACGGCCGTTCGCCGCGCAACGACCTGGCCGAGCAGCTCGGCCTGGCTGGCTGACCGCGCAGGCGTGCTCTATCGTCGCCTGCCCGAGGACACGCGCAGGTCACCATGATGGAGTGTTCCGACGAGGAGGCGAGCAGGTTCCTCAGTTGGGTGCTGCGGCACCAGCCGCAGGCGATCGGGCTGCACCTCGACGCACAGGGCTGGGCGGCGATCGACACGCTGCTGGAACTGGCGCGGCCCGTCCGGCCGTTGAGCCGCGCGCAACTGCAGCGCGTGGTGGCGCGGAGCGACAAGCAGCGCTTCGCGCTCAGTGCCGATGGCCTGCGCATCCGCGCCAATCAGGGACATTCGTTGCCCGTGGATCTGGGCCTGGCACCGGCCGTGCCGCCGCCGCAGCTGTACCACGGCACGGCGACTCGCTTCCTGGACGCGATCCGTCGCGATGGACTGTTGCCGGGTCAGCGCCAGCACGTGCACCTGAGCGCGTCGCCCGACACGGCGTTGCAGGTCGGCCAGCGCTACGGGCAGGCGGTCGTGCTGACGGTGCGCGCGCAGGCCCTGGCCGAGGTCGGGCATCTGTTCTATCGCGCCGACAACGGCGTCTGGCTGACGGCGCGGGTGCCGGTGGCGTTCATCGCGTTTCCGGACGGCGCGTAGCGGACTCCGCGCGTCGCTTTCGCGCCGGACCCTCACCCCAACCCCTCTCCCGGTGGGAGAGGGGCTCATGCTGTTCCTTCTCCCCTCGGGACCATGGCCCCCTTTTCGGGGGAAGGTGCCCCGCAGGGGCGGATGAGGGTACGGGCGAAGCCTCGCGCACCCAAACTATGCGAGTCGCTTTCGCGCCGGACCCTCACCCCAACCCCTCTCCCGACGGGAGAGGGGCTTGCAGCGTCGCCGCGGAAGCTCCGCGCTTCCCTGCGCCGCGCGCTTTGTCTAAGGTGCCTGACCATTCGGCGCGTGGGTAGGGCATGAGACGGACCGGAGTGTGGCTGCTTTTGTTGCTGCTGGCGCTTGCCGTGCTGGCGGGCCTGCTCCTGTGGCGAAGCGAACGCGCCGCACTGGCGCCGGCCTCCGATGCGCGCGCGGCGACACCGCTGGGCTGGTTGGCGCAGTTGCAATGGGTGGCCGGCGACGGCGTGCGCGGCTTGGCCGATGGCGCCGCGCCACGCGCGCGCTTCGCCGACCCCTATGGCCTGGCCGTGGATGCGCATGGCGTGCTGTACGTCGCCGACGCCGGCGACAACAACCGCATCCGCCGTATCGGTCGCGACGGCACGGTCTCCACGCTCGCAGGCGGTGCCGAAGGCTTCGCCGATGGCGTCGCCGGCGCCGCGCGGTTCGCCACGCCGTCGGGCATCGCCGTCGACGCGGCGGGCACGCTGTACATCGCCGATACCGGCAATCACGCGATCCGCATGCTCACCGCGCAGGGCGTGGTGACGACGCTGGCCGGCGACGGCGTCGCCGGTTTCCGCGACGGTCCGGCCGCGCTGGCGCGCTTCAACGGCCCGATGGGCGTGGCGGTGGATGCGCAGGGGCGGGTGTACGTCGCCGACACCTACAACGATCGCATCCGCGTGATCGACCGCGACGGCCAGGTTCGCACGCTCGCCGGCGGCGAGCGACCGGGTTACGCCGACGGCGCGGGCGCGGACGCGCGCTTCGACACGCCGACCGATCTGAAGGTCGATCGCGCCGGCGTGCTGTGGATCGCCGACCTGCGCAACGATGCGATCCGCCAATTGCTGCCGGATGGACGCGTCGTCACCCTGGCCGGCGGCAGCGATGCGTCGCCGCTGGCGCGACCGCTGAGCCTGGCGCTCACCTTCGACGGGCATGGCTATGTCGGCAGCGACGATGGCCGCGTGCTGCAGGTCACCGCGACCGGGCACGTGCTGGTACTGTCCGGCGAGCGCAGCGATACCCGCCTGGCACGCGCGGCCGGCGTCGCCGTCGCCGCCGATGGAGCGGTCTACCTCACCGATGCCGGCAGCGCCCGCATCCACCGGCTGGTGCCGACCACGCCGCAGGCCGCTGCCGCCACCGCGCCGCCGGTGATCGGGCCCGCTGCCGCGCAACCGCTGCCGGCCACCGGCGGCCGCTGGCCGTTGCGCCCGCAGGACGGCTGGCACGAGGTGGTCGGCACGCTCGGCGAGGTGCGCGGCAACTACCAGGGCGAGAGCCGCGACCACCTGCATGCCGGCCTGGACATTCGCGGCGACGTCGGCCAGACGGTCTACGCCATCGCCGACGCCAAGGTCGCCAGCGCCAATGCGACCTGGGCGCTGGGCAAACTCGGCGAGGGGCTGGCGCTGGACCAGCTCGGCTACATCCACATGCGCGTCGGCCGCACCGCGCAGGGCGCGCCGCTGGATCCGCAGCGCTTCCACCTGCTTGCCGATGCCAGCGGCGCGCCGGAGCGGGTGCGTGTGCTGCGCGGCACCCGCTTCGCCGCCGGCGACGCGCTGGGCACGATCAACGCGATGGCGCACGTGCATCTGAGCGTCGGCGCCCGCGGCTTCGAGCGCAACGCGGTGGCGCTGGGCTTTCGCGATTACGCCGATCATTACCCGCCGCAGATCCAGCGCATCGAGGTACGCGATGCCGGCGGCGCGCCGTTGCCGGCCAAGAACGGACACGTGCGGCTGGCGCGCGGCAGC
Source organism: Xanthomonas sp. DAR 35659 (assembly GCF_041242975.1). NCBI lineage: Bacteria > Pseudomonadati > Pseudomonadota > Gammaproteobacteria > Lysobacterales > Lysobacteraceae > Xanthomonas > Xanthomonas medicagonis. The sequence continues at coordinate 4,745,972 of NZ_CP162488.1, read as the reverse complement.
GGTGGCGTGCAGATCGTGGTCGAGGCCTGGGACCAGGTGGACCGCAACCTGCCGCGGCGGCGCCTTGGGCTGTATGCGCTGGGCTACGAGGTCCTCGACGCGCAAGGCCGGCCCCTGCCTGGCGCCGCGCCGGCGCGGCCGAGCATCGTGTTCGACCGCATGCCCGCGGACCCGGACGCGGTGAAGGTGGCCTACGCGGCCGACAGCGGCATCACCGTGCACGGCAGCGCCAGCACCCGCTTCCGCTACGTGGTGACCAACACGGTGCGCGACGGCCGCATCGCCGAAGGCCTGTGGCAGCCGGACGCGCTGCCCGCCGGCGACTACCTGATCCGCATCACCGCGCGCGACTACAGCGGCAACCAGGCCATGGCCAATCGCGATCTGCGGGTGACGTTGGAGTAGGCGAGCGGGTCCGCATGCAAGACTGCGGCGGAGTCGGCCTGCAGGGATGCGCTCGACGCGCAAGGTCTCTATTCTTGTAGGAGCGACTTCAGTCGCGACGGGCGTTACCGGTAACGCCCGTCGCGACTGAAGGGCCCCTCTAATAACCCGCAGAAGTTACGCCTAATCACTCGCAAGTGACGGATGCGCTTGGCGCATTTCTCGAAATCGAGGTTATTAGAGGTGTCCTGAAGTCGCTCCCACAACGCTGCGCTGGCTTGTGCCATTCTGATGGCATGTTCTGGCCAACCATCGCTTACGGAAGACGTCAGTTGTACCTCCACAGAATGCCGATCGCCGTGCTTACTGCAACTGCTTGAGCCGCTCGACGATTTCTTCAGCATGGCGACCAACCAAGCCCTCGGAGGTGCCCCAGGCGCTGGTATTGGTCGATTCGACGTCGAAACGCGCCGCCGTCTTGCCATCTTCACCGGCGACTTCAACCCTGCTCTTGATCTTGTCGCGCCCAGCCATGATGCCAGCCCAGAAACGCGCGCCGTTGCTGCGCATGTAGTAGTGCTCGATGATGATTGTCATCTTGCGTGCTCTGGCATCGCCTTCGCTGCCACGCAAGTGCGCCTCGCCGAGCTTTTCGTCGAGTTGGCGCTGGAACATGCCCAGGCTGTCCGCGTCGGTGTCTTCGTTCCCCTTGATCTGGTACCAGTAGGTCTCAGGCGCTGTCGCCTTGTAGGTCTGCCGCACCACGCTATTGGTCGAACATCCGGCTATCAGCATGACGCCCACCAACGCGAGCGCGCTCCATCCGTTCTTCATGAGGTCCCCTTGTCATGTCGCATTTCCGCCGCGGCGGTCGCCTCCGGCTTTGCCAGCATAGCGCCTGGTCGTTGGCCTTTCGCCTTCGCGGGCGTGGTGGGCAAGTAGTGCGTAATGCTGCCGCCAACGATAAGGCTCGAGGCTAGTCCGCATCCTCTCCAAGCCATGGCACCTGCGCCCTGCGGTACTCGCCGCTGGCCTTGCTCAGGTGCAGCCACTGGTCCACGTAGGCCTTCCAGGCCACGTCGTCGCGCGGCAGCAGGAACGCCTTCTCGCTGTATTGCAGCGGCTGCTGCGGGCGCAGCGCGCACAGGCCGGGCACGCGGCGCTGCTGGAAGCGCGCTTCGGAGGCGTCCGTGATCATCACGTCGGCCCGGCCTTCGGCCAGTTCGCGGAAGATCGCGGTGTTGTCGTCGGACAGGATCAGCCACGCCCGCGGCAGTTCACGACGGGCGAACGCCTCGTTGGTGCCGCCGCGCGGCTCGATCACCCGCACCTCGGCACGGTCGATCTGGGCGACGTCGCGATAGCGTGCCTGGTCGGCGCAGCGCACCAGCGGGATCTTGCCGTCCACCTCCAGCACCGCACTGAACCAGGCCTGGCGTTGCCGCGCCAGCGACACCGAGATGCCGCCGACGGCGATGTCGCAGCGCTCGGCGAGCAGGTCCGGCAGCAGGGTCGGCCAGCGCGTGGGCACCCATTGCACCGGGACCTGCAGGCTGGCCGCCAGCGACTGCGCCAGGGTGATGTCGATGCCTTCGTAGCGGCCGTCAGCGCGCAGCAGGCTGTGCGGCGGGTAGTCGCCGGTGGTGCACACGCGCAGCGCGCCGCGCTGCACGATGGCGTCCAGGTGCGAGGGCGCGGCGGTCGCGGGCAGCGCCGCGGCGGCGCTCAGCAGGCAGGCGCCCAGCCATCGGATCATTGCGGTCTCCATTGGAAAGTTCGGGTGCCGGCGCGCGCTGGCTGTACGCCGGCTGTCGCGGCGGCGGCGCGCGCCACCTTAGCCGGTTTCCCCCGCGCGCGCCGCAGCGCGAGGCGCGACAGGGGTTTGCGCCCGGCAAGGCGACCGCCGATGGCAGGACATGGCCGTGCCGACAGCGGCGGACATGCCCGGACACAGGAACTCGGGGCACCATGGCACGGTCCGGAGACACTCCTCCGGTGGACGCATGCCTCGCTATGGAATCCCGCTCACCGTGACATCCGCGCCTGCGCAAGACCGGCTGCTGCACCTCGGCGCGGCGGCCACCAGCGTGCTGATCCTGCTGCTGCTGGGCCGCTTGCTGATGATCGCGCCGCCGCTGCCCACGCCGCGGACACAGGACGCGTTGCGGCTGGTGTTCGTGCCGCGCCCGGCCGCCGCGCCATCGCCGCCGCCGCCCACCGCGCCGCCGCCGTCGCGGCGTGCGCCCGCCGCTGTCCGCCCGGCACCCGCGGCACGGGCGCTGCCGCCGCCCACGGCCCGTGCCGCCGCGGCCACTCCCGCGCCGGCCGCCACGCTGTACGCCGACGATGGCCGCGCGCGCTTGCCGGACGGCGTGGCGGTGGACCCGTTCGCCGAAGCGCAGGGCACTCCGCCGGGCACCACCAACCCGCGCGACCTGGCCAAGGCCAAGCGCGTGTTCGAGCGCCCCAATCCGATCGACTACCGGCGCACCCGCTTCGACAAGGACTGGGCCAGCGATGGCAGCCTCGGCGACGTGGCGGTGCAGGGCATCGGCAACGCGATGAAGAAGCTGCTGCCCAAGAGCAAGCACCAGCCGGCGGTGGCGCGGCCGCCGCCGGACGTGCGCTTCAATCCTGGCCTGCACGAACGCCCCGGCGATCTCGGCAGCGAGGCGACCGGCGACGCCTACAAGGCCGCGCCGATCGCCTTCGAGAAGGCGCCGGGGCTGGAGGGCGAGGCCAGCCGCCGCATCCGCAAGGCGATCGGCGAACTGGAGCAGCGCCGCGCCGCCTGCCCGGCGGCGCAGCGCCGGGTTCTGCTGCAGCCGGTGCTCGACAATCTGGACGCGCTGCAACGGGCGGAGAACGCCATGGCCCACGGCGCCGATCCGATCCAGGCGCAGCAGACGCTGCCGCGCGCCGCCGACAGTGCCTACGACCTGGCGCGGCGCGCGCTGTGGTACGCGGATCGGAAGCTGGCGGCGTGCGCGCCGTAGGAAACAGCGGATGGGTGCCTGGCGCAGCGGTCGTGGCGGTGGATGGGATCTGTCGCGGCTAAAGCCGCTCCGACAGGGGGCGTGCCGGGTCCTCACCTGCGTCGACGCCGGGTGCGCGATGATGCGCGCCCTCGCCACGCGTGTTCCACCGCCCGTCCAATGTCCGCTTTTCGAACGCTGCCGCTCCTGCTGGTGTGCTGCTGCGTCGCCGCCGGTGCGCAGGCGCGCACGGTGTACCGCTGCGTGCGCGACGGCACGGTCAGCCTGGCCACCGCACCGGAGCCGGGCTCGCGCTGTACGCCCAAGGAGCTCGACGATGCCGCGATCGCCACCCCCAATCCGTGGGGCAACATGGGCGTGTTCAGCGGCACCCTGTACGAGCGCGAGCAGGACGGGCGCCTGGTGTACTCCACCCGCAACCTGCCCGGCTCGCGTCCCTACCTGCGCTTCACCGCGGTCACGCCGCCGGGCGAGCCGGCGCATCCGGGGCTGGGCAAGGTCGGCAAGCCGCAATTGAAGCCGCACGCCGCGCAGTTCCGCGCCGCCGCGCGCGCCACCGGCGTGGACGATGCCTGGCTGCGCGCGATCGCGCATGCCGAAAGCGGCTTCGATGCGACGGCGGTGTCGCCGAAGGGCGCGCAAGGGGTGATGCAGCTGATGCCGGAGGTGGCGAAGGAATACGGCGTGGCCGATCCGTTCGCCGCCGAGCAGTCGATCGCCGGCGGCGCGCGCTACATGAAGGCGCTGCTGCACCGCTACCAGGGCGACCGCACCCTCGCCGCGGCCGCCTACAACGCCGGCATCGGCGCGGTCGCGCGCTACCGCGGGGTGCCGCCGTACGCGGAGACGCGCGAGTACATCGACAAGGTGCTGGCGTTGTACCAGCGCTACCGCGAGGCGATGGGCATCAAGGCCGAGACGCCCGCGCAGTAGCCGCGGTGACTGGGCGCTGTCGCGCCGTGGGGTGTTCGGCAGGCCGGCGATGGCGGGCAGCGCCGGCGCACGATGTCGCGACGCATCCATGCGTGGATCGCGCGCGCTCGCTCGCTGCGCCAGCCCGAAGGCCGACGCGCTCGCCGCCGTCGCGATGCACCGGATTCAACTGTGGGCTTGCAGCGCCACTTCCTCGTACGGCTGCACCACCACCCAGCCGTCGCCGGCGAAGCGCAACTGGATGCTCTCGCCCGAGCCGCGCCCGAGCAGCGTGCCCAGGCTGACGTCGGTGACGATCTCCGGGGTCAGTCCACCGGACCAGGCGACGGTGGCATTGGGATCGGTGAACACCGGGCCGGTCTGCGCATTCACCGGCAGCGTCAGCGGTTCGTAGTGCGAGGTGATGGCGACGATGCCGTGGCCGCTCAGGCGCACGTTGAACAGGCCGCCGGAGAGCATGCCGGCGACCTTGCGCATCATGGTGATCCGGCTGTCGATGCCGGCCTCGATGGCCAGCACGTCGTTGCCGTTGACGAAGATCGACTCGCCGGCCAGGCGCAGCAAGGTGATCTTCTTGCCGGCGTCGGCCAGGTACACGCGGCCCTGGCCCTCGACCTTCATCAGCTGCATGCCTTCGCCGCTGACCGCCTTCTTCAGCAGGTTGCCCAGGCCCTGTTCCAGCATCCCCTGGCGGGTGAACTTCACCGCGCCCTTGCGCGCGACCATCGCCCCGGCCTTGGCCCAGACCAGTCCGTCCAGGCGCACTTCCAGCAGATGCGGGCTTTCCAGTTCGAACGCGTCGGCCGACGCGTCCTTCTCGCGCGAGGTGGACAGGAACTCGGCCAGGGTGCGTACGCTCATCGTCGGTCCTTGGTGTGGGCAAGGACCGCAGCATACCCGCCGGCCGCCGGGATCACGGCGTGGCCGGCTCCGGCTGCCGCTGCCTGGCGCTCGTGGCCGGCGCGGCGGGCGCGGGCGACGGCACCGGCGTGGAATACAGGTCCAGCAACAGCAGGGTGACGCCGTTGGTCCAGCCGAAGCCGTCCTGCAACGCGTACTCGCCGCCGCCACCGCCCTTGGCCTGCCCGTCCACCGCGTACTTCTCCACCAGCTTGTGCTGCTGCGCGAACAGCGCCTGCACGCGCGCCAGGAAGCGGCTGCCGATGCGTTGCGCCAGCGCGTGCTGGTCGTAGCGGCGCAGGCCGCTCACCGCGATCCACTGCAGCGGCGCCCAGCCGTTGGGTTCGTCCCACTGCTGGCCGGTGTGCAGGCGGGTGCTGGCCAGCCCGCCCGGACGCAGCAGTTGCGCCTGCACGGTGGTGGCGCTGCGCTTGGCGCGCGCCGGCGAGGCGATGCCGACGAACAGCGGATACAGCGCCGCGGCGGTGACCTGGTCGCGCAGGCGGCGCTGCTGCCAGTCGTAGTCGGCGTAGTAGCCGGCATCGCTCCACAGGTGCTTGTCCATCGCGGTCTTGCGCGCGCTGGCCAGGGCCGCGTAGTCGGTGTCGCAGCCGGCCGCGCCCGGATGCTTGGCGCAGGCCAGGGCGAGGGTGGTTTCGAGGTGGTAGAGCAGGCTGTTGAGGTCGACCGGGACGATGGCGGTGGTGCGGATCGTGGCCAGCGTCTTGCGGTCGCCGAGCCAGCGGCTGGAATAGTCCCAGCCGCTTTCGGCGCCGGCGCGCAGGTCGCGGTAGACCTCCGCGGCGGGGCGGTCCTTGGCCTCGGCGGCGGTGCGCACGTCGTGCAGCCAGGCTTCCGGACGCGGCGTGTCGCGCGCGTCCCAGTAGCGGTTGAGCAGGCTGCCGTCGGCCAGCCGCACCACGTGCGCATGCGCGCCGCCCGGGGCCAGCGTCTGCGCGCCTTCCATCCAGTATGCGTATTCCTTCTGCAGCTGCGGCAGGTAGCGCGCGTAGGCGGCATCGCCCTCCACCGTGGCCTGCAACTGCACCATGTGTGAGAAGAACGGCGGCTGCGAGCGGCTCAGGTAATAGGTGCGGTTGCCGTTGGGGATGTGCCCGTAGGTGTCGATCAGGTAGGCGAAGTTGTCCAGCATCTGCCGGCTGCGCTCGGTCTCCCCGCTCTCGACCAGGCCGAGCATGGTGAAGTACGAATCCCAGTAGTAGACCTCGCGGAAGCGCCCGCCCGGCACCACGTAGGGCTGCGGCAGCGACAGCAGGCTGCTGTACGCCGGCACGTCCACCTGGCGACGCACCAGCAGCGGCCACAGCGCGTCGATGTGCTCGCGCAGGCCGGTGTCCTGGCGGATCGCCTCGGTCTGCACCGGGCCGGATTCCTCGAAATTGGCGGCGACGAAGCGGCGCAGGTCGAAGCCGGGCTGCTGGCGCTGGGCCAGGTAGTCGGCGTTGATCAGCGCGGGGTCGCGCAACGGCAGCGCATCCACGAAATGCTTCTGGTCGTCGAACAGTTCCTGTTGCTGCACCGCCTGGAACAGTTCGGGGTAGGCCAGGTCCGGCGTCAGCGGGGTGGGCGCGGGCGCGGCCTGCAGCGCGGCGGGCGCGGCCTGCAGCGCGGCGGGCGCGGCCTGCGCCGCGGCGGTGTCGCAGCCGCCCAGCAGCAGGCCCAGCGACAGGCTCAGCAGCGGGGTGCAGCAGGGAGGAGCGGCATGGCTCATCTCGGGTCCGAAGCAGGAGGCGTGCGGCATGGTAAACGACCGAAGGCGGAGGCGGGGAGACTGGCGGCGGCACCGCCGCCGGCCGACGCGGGCGACGGCAGGTGGCGATCCGGAGCGGCCACGAAACCGGCAGCCGATCCGGCGATATCGGCCGCGCGTGGGCCGGCTTGAACCCGCGCGGGCCGATCCGTCCTGCAGCGATGCAAGAGCGGGGCCAATATGCGATGCCGCGTGGTGGCCGGGCAGCGGCGGGCCGGGCGCATCACCCGTGCGCTGGCCGCGTGCCCGCGCGACACGGGGATCGATGCCGCCGATGGCGGCATATACTGCTGGCCGGACCCATGACGATGGAACGCGCGTGCTGAAAATCGTGGTCCGGCAGGCGGAAGACGTGCTGTTCCATTGCCAGTGGATCGATGGGTTCGACCATCGCGCCGATGCCGCGTCGTACCATCCTGAAGGCGTGGTCCGCCTTCTGGCCTTCTCCGGCATCGTCCCCGGCAGCGGCCTGGAAATCCGGCGCGGCGGCCTGCTGGATCTCTGCTATTCGTGGGACGACATCAGCCTCGGCGTCTTCGAAGTGGAGACGATCCGTTCGGTGCGGTCGGACCTTGCAGGCACTACGCGCCATGCCCTGGTTCGCGTCTACCAGGTGCCGGACATCCTTAGCCTGAGAATACTGAAGGCCTGGTCAGACGGCTGTTTCACGGTGGAGTGGAAGGACCTCGATTCGCGGGAAGCGAAGTCGTCATGGCTCATCGCCTGCTCGGTAGGGGAGCGTTCGGCGCTCTATGCCCGGCCGCCATCCCTGCCTGCGGTGGTGTCGGTGGATCTGCGGCGGTTGCACACGCAGGAAGATTTCTTCTGCGCGTTGGGCGAGGCGGTCATGGGGACCGGGGGCTATGTCGGGCAGGATCCCGCGGGCATGTACGACTGCCTGGGCCAATTGCTTTCCGAGCGCGCCGACCGGATCCGCTTCGTGTTTTCCGGGCATGCGGGGTTCGACGACCAGGACATGCCGTTCTTCCGCGAGACGAAACGCGTGATCGAGGACCTGGGCTGTGAGGTGGTTCTCGCCGACGATGCGTTGGACTGACGCCTGCCGCGCCCGGCGCGCCGCCCTGCCGATGATGGCGAGGGCCCACCACGCAGGCGCCTGCCGCGCTCCGCGGGGTCCCACGGCGGAAGACGACAACTAGACCGGAGGCGGGTTCGATCCCTGTCCGAACCCGCGTAGCGTCGCCTGCAGCGCGGCGGCATTGTCCAGCGCGTGGCCGAGCGCGGTGTTGTCGAAGATCACCCAGGCTTCGCCCACCGGCGGCGTGGCGGCGACGACGCGTGCGGCCAGCGCTCGCAGCGCCGCGTCCGGGTAGTCGCTGTAGTAGATGCGCGGTGCGCCGTGCCAGCGCCAGTAGGCCGGCGCGGCGGAACCCGCCGGCTGCGCCGCGGCGGCGCTCAGTGCCGGGTCGGCGGCGACGCGGGCGATCCCGTGGCGCTGCCACAACGCCTCGGCGCGCGCGCAGAACCAACTGGCGTGGCGCGGTTCGCAGGCGATGCCGCCATGCCAGCGGCGGCGCAGCATCGCGAAGAAGGTGGCGGCGGTGCGCGCGTCGAAGGCCAGGCTCGGCGGCAACTGCACCAGCAGGCAGCCGAGCTTGTCGCCGAGATGGCCGACCTCGCCGAGGAATGCCTGCAGCAGCGGCGCGACGCGATAGAGCCGCGCGTCATGGGTGATCGTGCGCGGCAGCTTGGCCGAAAAGCGGAAGCCCGCCGGCACGCTGTCGGCCCAGCGCTGGTAGGTGGCGGGACGGTGGGCGCGGTAGAACGTGGAATTGATCTCCACCGCGTCCAAGCGCGTGGCGTAGCGGTGCAACTGGCTGGCGCCGTCGCCGACCAGGCCGCGCTGCGTGCTGGCGATCGACCAGCCGGCGCAGCCGACGCGGATGCGTGGCGCGGCGTCGGTGCGGCGTGGCGAGGCGGTTGGCATCGGCGGTGGCAGGCGGGACGGGTCTTTGGGATACCAAGCGCTGCGGCCAAGCGCCGTGAAGGATATTGCCGACCATCTCCGCCTTCCGGCAGGTTCATGCGTCGTCCGCATCCTCCTCGTCGACCAGCCCTTGGACGAACTGGAGGCACAGCGACCTTTCGGCGTTGGCCTGGTTCTGTTCCGGGCTGAGCTCGCTGTCGAAGGTGTCGGTGGTGAAATAGCTGACGGCCCCCGTGTCCAGATCCAGGCAGAAGAGGTTGCCGCCGCAGTCGTTCGCGAACGGCAGCAGGCGTGCCGGCAGAACCTGTTTCTGCAGCATCAATCGGTAGGTGGACAGCAGCGTGTAGTCGCAATGCGCAATCGGTTTGAAAGTGGCGACCTCGATCGGCTCGTACTCATCTTCGCCGACCCAATACGCTCGCTCAGGCATGCCGCCGTTGTACTTGAGGTAATGCTCCCTGAAGGGAGTCGGCAGCTTCCTGCCAATCACCGATTCCAGGTGATCCAGGTCCGCGGGGGTGATGGCCGCTTCGCCATCCGAGAGCATGTTTTCAAGCATCGCGATCTCCGATCGGCAGCAGTGCCCAGGAGACGGGTCTACTTTTCGGAAGATGTTTGGTCAGCCGGCTTTCCCGGAAACCGCAGAGACCGGCTCGCAGATGTCATCCCGGCCTTGCACTGCTTGAATGTCGAGCGACCGATGTGTGCAGCGCGCTTGTGCGCGTGCCTCTAACGCGAGACTGGCAGCATCTGGACCACTGCGGGCGCGTCGCCATGCCAGGACGTTCCCGGTCGCGGGTGACCCGTCCGCCGCCGCCTTGCAACGCATGGCCGGGACGTCCCGGCCATGCGCGTGTTGCCTTACTGCTTGCCGGCGGCCTTGGCCTTCGCCTTGACCGGCTGGCCGTCGCTGTTCAGCACCTGCACCTCGCCCAGCTTCAGGGCGCGCACCGGCGCCTCGATCTGCTTGAGGTCGCCGACGATCACCCAGGTCATCGCCTGCGGTACGACGATCTCCTTGATCGCCGCTTCCGCCGCGGCCTGGTCGATGCCTTCCAGGCGCGTCTTCAGGGTCTGCACGTAGTCGTCCGGGCGGCCGTACTGGACGATGCTCTCGACCGCGCCCAGCACCGCGCCGGTGGTCTCGAAGCTGCCGGGCAGGGCGCGGATGCGCTGGTTCTTGATGTTGGCGATCTCCTCGGCGGTCAGCGGCTTGTCGCCGACCACGGCCTTGGCTTCCTTGAGGATCTCGGCGGCCGACTCGGCGGTCTTGTCGGTCTGCACCGGGGCGAAGAACAGGAACGGGCGCTGGCCTTGCGCATCGAGCATGAAGCTCTGCGCACCGTAGGCCCAGCGCTTGTCTTCGCGCAGGTTCATGTTCAAGCGCGAGGTGAAGGTACCGCCGAAGGCGCCGTTGGCCACGCCGATGGCCAGGTTGTTCGGCGCCTTGGTCGACGGCGCCAGCAAGCCGGCCAGGATCAGCGACTGCGGCGCGTCGGCGCGGTTGATCAGGAACACCCGCGGCGCGGGCTGCGCGGCGGCCTGCGGCAGCGTCTTGGTCTGCAGCGCGGTCGCCGGCGGTTGCCAGTCGCCGAACGCCGCGTCCAGCTGCGGGATGATCTGCGCCAGCGTGGTGTCGCCGGCGACCAGGATGCGCAGGTTGTCCGGACGCAGCCAGTTGTTCTGGAACGCGCTCAGGTCCTTCGCGGTCAGGCTCTTGATCGCCGCCTCGGTGCCGGTGCCGGTGAGCGGCACGCCGTACGGATGTTGCGGGCCGTACAGCAGCGGCGGCAGGGTGCGCAGCGCCAGGCCCTGGGGCTGGGTCTTCTCCTGGGCGATGCCGGCCAGCCACTGGCTGCGCACGCGTTCGATGTCCTCGGTCTTGAACGCCGGGTTGCGCACGATGTCGGCGAACAGCGCCAGCGACGGCGTCAACTGGTCGTTGAGCGCGTCCAGCGAGGCGCCGCAGATGTCCAGTTCGCAGGACACGCTGGTGATCGCGCCCAGGCGCTGGCGACGCTGCGCCACCTCCACCGAATCCAGGCTCTGCGTGCTTTCGTTCATCAGCGCCGCGGTGAAGTTGGCGGTGCCGAGCTTGCCGCCGTGGTCCACGGCGTAGCCGGCGTCGAACAGCAGTTCGATCTGCGTGACCGGGATGGTGTGGCGCTCTGCCAGCACCACCTCGATGCCGTTCTTGAGCTTGCCGCGCTGCAGTTGCGGGAAGCTCAGGCTCGGGAACTGGGTGGTCTCCGGCACGCCGGCGGCGCGATCGATGCGGCTCTTGCCGACGCGGTAGTCGGCCGCGGCCGGCAGCGTGGGCGCGGGCTTGCCCTCGGCGGCGGGCAGCGGCTTGACCGCCTTGTCCTCGGCGACCGGATCGAAGCCCTCGGCGGCCGGCAGCACGGTCAGCAGGTAGTCGCCCTTGCCGAACCAGGTGGCGGCGGCCTTGCGCACGCTGGACGCGGTGGCGGCCTGGGCGCGCTGCAGATCCTGCTTGTAGGCGCCCGGATCCTTGCGGTAGACCTGGCCCTCGGCCAGGATCGCGGCCTTGCCGGTGAAGCCGCCGACCTTCTCCAGGCCGCGCACGAAGCCGGCGCGGTAGCTGACCTGCGCGCGCTGCAGTTCGTCGGCGGTCGGGCCCTCGGCCAGGAATTTCTGCAGTTCGTCGGCGATGGCGGCCTCGACCTTGGCCGGATCCACGCCGTCCTTCACGTCGGCGCTGATCTGCAACTGGCTGGCCAGCGCGAACGGCTGGATGCTGGCCGAAACGTCGTCCACCAGGTTGTCGCGGTACACCAGGCGCTGGTACAGGCGGCTGGTCTTGCCGCCGCCGAGCACGGTGGTGGCCAGGTCCAGTTGCACCGCGTCGTCGGTGCCCAGTTGCGGCGCCACCCAGGTGCGGTAGATGCGCGGCTGTGAGACGTGGTCGTGCTGCACGCCGCGGGTCTGCTTGGCCAGCGGGGTGATCCACGGCTGCTGGCGCGGCACCGGCTTGCCGGCGGGAATGTCGCCGAAGTACTGCTCGGCCTTGGCCTTGGCCTGCGCCACGGTGATGTCGCCGGCCAGCACCAGGGTGGTGTTGGCGGCGCCGTAGTTGTCGTGGAACCACTGCTTGACGTCGTCCAGCGAGGCCGCGTCGAGGTCGGCCATCGAGCCGATGGTGTCGTGCTGGTACGGATGGTTGGCCGGGAAGATGTTGGCCAGGATGTTCTCGTCCACGCGCCCGTACGGACGGTTCTCGCCCTGGCGCTTCTCGTTCTGGACCACCCCGCGCTGGGTATCCAGTTCCTTCTGCCCGATCGCGCCGAGCAGGTGGCCCATGCGGTCCGATTCCATCCACAGCGCGGTGTCCAGCGCGGTGGTCGGCACGGTCTCGAAGTAGTTGGTGCGGTCGAACCAGGTGGTGCCGTTCATGTCGGTGGCGCCGACCTTCTCGAACGGCTGGAAGTAGGTGCCCTTGTGGTTCTCCGAGCCGGAGAACATCAGGTGCTCGAACAGGTGGGCGAAGCCGGTCTTGCCGGCCGGCTCGTCGCCGGAGCCGATGTGGTACCAGATGCTAACCGCCACCACCGGCGCCTTGTGGTCCTCGTGCACGATCACGGTCAGGCCGTTGGGCAGGGTGAAGCGGGTGTAGGCGATCTCCGGCACGGTGGCCTTGGCCGACAGGGCGGCCGGCGCGGCGGCCACGGGCGCGCTCGTGGCGGCGGCGCCGACGGCGAGAATGCTGGAGATCAACAAGGACAGGGGACGAAGCATGGGCCAGGCCTGATCGGGAGAATGGCCCAGCATAGTGGGCGCGTGTTGGGGCCGGTAGGTGACTGATGGCACAGCGGCGCGGGCCACCGATGGCCGCTTCGCCGGTGGCCGCGAAGCCGGCGCGGTGGCCGGGAGCGATCGCGGCCGCGCCACGGTCGCTGCCGTCGTGTGCGTGGCGGGGTCGGGCGCTGCCTGCCGCCATCGTTCGCGGCTGTCACGTCGAACGATCGCCCATCGGGCTTGCAACGCGAACGGCGCGCCGCGCTGCCGCTTGCCGGCATCGCCGGCGCGGCCGCCCGCGCCGGGTCGGTGCGCGGCGGGGTGGCCGGATGCGCTGCCGGAGCGCCCGCGCGAGTGTCGGTCCCGGGGCGAGGCGTCGCGGCGAGGCGCTGGCCTGTACTCAGCGCGCGGCGCAGAAGCCGAATTCGGCGCTGGCGCCGGGCGCCAGGCGCTTGTTCCAGTCCAGGCCGGCGGCATTGAGCGTGCTGCCCGACTGCGTCCAGGTGGCGTTCCACAGGCTGCTGATCCTGCCGCTGATCGACAGGGCGACCGCCCAGTCGCCGCTGGCGCTGCCGGTGTTGGTCACCTGCACGCGATGGCAGTAACCGGCGTTCCAGTCGCTGTCGACGACGGTCTTGGTGCTGAAACTGGCGCCGCCCGGCGTCGGAGTGGGTGTCGGTGTAGGAGTGGGGGTAGGCGTCGGCGTCGGCGTCGGCGTCGGCGTGCTGCTGCTGGAATCGCCCCACAGTTTCTTCAGCAAGGCGACCTTGTCGGTGCGCAGCGAACTCCAGTCGTCATTGAGGATGCCGCCGGTGTCGCCGCTGTTCGGATTCCACGACCAGTAGAACCCGCTGCGCACGCCCTTGCCGATCAGGTAGTCGACCAGGGCGTTCTGCCATTGCACGTCCAGCGCGTTGCCCTGGCCGTACTTGCCGCCGAACTCGCCGAGCAGCACCGCGTGGCCGGCCTGCACGAACTGGCCGAAGTGCTGCTCCCAGATCGCCGGCATGTTGGCCGGGAAGTTGGACGCGCTGAAGTAGGACTGCATGTGCACGTCCGGGCCGTACACGTGCGGTGCCAGCAGCAGGCGGTTGGCGGGGATGTTCAGCGCGGTGCAGGCCAGTGGTTCCAGGTTGCCGCCCCAGAAATGGCCGCCGCCGCTGGAGCAGGTCGGGTTCTCGCCGATGCCTTCGACCACGATCAGCCAGTTCGGCGCCGCCTTCAGCACCACCGCGGCCGCGCGTTCGGCGGCCTTGTTCCAGTCGGTGGCGGTGTTGCCGCTGCCCCAGGTGGCGGCGCCGTGCGGCTCGTTCTTCAGGTCCAGGCCGATCACGCCCGGCACGCCGGCGTAGCGCTTGGCGACGAAGCTCAGGTCGTCCAGCCACTGCTGCTCGCTGTAGGAGGAGGTGTACCACAGCTCGGAAATCGCGTTGCAGTCCGGCGTGTGGTGGTCGAGCAGCACGTACATGCCGCGGCTGCTCAGTTCGTCGATCACCTTGTCCATCACCTGCAGCGCGCTCAGGCCCTGCAGGTCCGGATTGCGGCTGTAGTCGATGCTGCTCGGCGCGATGCCGGACAGGGTCTGCGGGCAGAACGGCAGGCGCACGGCGTTGAAGCCCTGGCCCTGCATCTGCGTGATCATGTCCTTCCAGTTGCGCGCCCACAGCCCGTGCACGGTATGCACGTTGGTCTCGAAGCCGAACCAGTTGACGCCACGCAACTGCACCGCGTTGCCGTTGTCGTCGACCACCTTGCCGTCCTTGATCGCATAGCTCCAGGCCGAACCGCTGGCCGCCACTAGCGCCGCGGCCAACAGGCAGCGGATGATGCGGGCATTCCTGGACGTGGACATGGGGCGTTCTCCGAAAGGGGCGCCAAGCGTAACCGCCCGAGGCGGGACGCGGCAGGACGGGGGGCGGCCATCATCGGCCGGTTGCCGCGGGGGGCGTCGTGATTGCCGACACAGAAGCATCGCCTGTCCACCTGGGCCGTCTCGCGCCGCGCCGATGCCGTGGTGGAAACGCCGCGCGGGCGCCGGGCACGCCTTCCGTCGCGCATAGCCGCCCGCCGCCGGCATGGTTACACTCGGGCGTCTCCATTTCTCCGAGGGGTACGCGTGAAGCGACCGATCATGGGCATGCTGGCCCTGGCGATCTCCGGCGCACTGATGGCGGCGCCGCCGTCCGCACCGCGTTTCGACACGCAGCGCATTTCCGCCGACGTCAAGACGCTGTCCTCCGACGCCTACGAGGGCCGCGCCCCGGCCACGCCGGGCGAGGACAAGACCGTGGCCTACCTCAGCGCGCAGTTCCAGGCCGCCGGCCTGCAGCCGGGCGGCGACCTCCAGGACGGCAAGCGCCTGTGGACGCAGGCGGTGCCGCTGCGCCGCGCCGATATCGTCGGCAGCCCGCAGATCACGATCGAGCGCGACGGCCAGCGCCAGGCGCTGACCCAGGGCCAGCAGATCGCGTTGCGCGCCGCGCTCGACGGCAGCAGCCAGGTCGCCATCGACGGCGCGCCGCTCGTGTTCGTCGGCTACGGAGTCAAGGCGCCGGAACGCGGCTGGGACGACTTCAAGGGCGTTGACCTGAAGGGCAAGATCGCGGTGGTGCTGATCAACGACCCGGACTTCGAGACCGGCAAGGGCGCCTTCGACGGCAAGGGCATGACCTACTACGGGCGCTGGACCTACAAGTACGAAGAGGGCGCGCGGCAGGGCGCGGCCGGCGTGCTGATCGTGCACGAGACCGCGCCGGCGTCCTACGGCTGGGCGACGGTCGCCAGTTCCAACACCAACAGCATGTTCGACGTGGTCCGCGACGATCCCAAGTCCGCGCATCCGGCGCTGGAAGGCTGGATCCAGCGCGATCTGGCGGTGGACCTGTTCAAGCGCGCCGGGCTGGATTTCGAGAAATTGAAGAAGCAGGCGCAGTCGCGCGACTTCACGCCGGTGGAACTGAAGGGCGAACGCCTGCACGCCGACTATGCGGTGAAGTCGGAGGTCATCACCTCGCACAACGTGATCGCGCGGCTGCCCGGCAGCACGCACCCGGACGACAGCGTGATCTACACCGCGCACTGGGACCACATCGGCGTGGGCGCGCCGGACGCCAACGGCGACCGCATCTTCAACGGCGCGCTGGACAACGCCAGCGGCACCGCCGCGCTGCTGGAGCTGGCGCGGGTGTTCGCCAAGGGCCCGGCGCCGCAGCGCTCGGTGGTGTTCCTGGCGGTCACCGCCGAGGAGAAGGGCCTGCTCGGCTCGGAGTACTACGCGTCCAAGCCGCTGTATCCGTTGGCGCGCACGGTTGCGGTGATCAACATGGACGGCATGAGCCCGTTCGGTCCGTCGCGCGATTTCGGCATCTACGGTACCGCCAAGCTCGACCTGCTCGAGGACCTGAAGACCGTCGCCAAGCGCTGGGACCTGCGCTACACGCCGGATCCCAAGCCGGAAGCCGGCTACTTCTTCCGCTCCGACCATTTCTCCTTCGCCAAGCGCGGCGTGCCGGCGCTGTCCTTCGCCGCCGGGCAGGACTGGGTGGACGGCGGCATCAAGGCCGGCAAGGCCGCGTCCGACGACTACACCGCCAAGCGCTACCACCAGCCCGGCGACGAATGGCTGCCGAGCTGGACCTTCGCCGGTGCCGCGCGCGACCTGCAGGTGCTGTACACGCTGGGATCGGAACTGGCCGATTCGACGCAGTGGCCGAACTGGAGCACGGACTCGGAGTTCCGCGCCATCCGCGACGCCAGCGCGGCGCAGCGGCGATGAGCCGGCACTGAGGCATGGAGGCCGATCGGCCACGCGCGCGCTGGAGGCGCGTCGGCGTGGCGCTGGCGTTCCTCGCCTTCGGTCCGCCACTGGGCACCTTCCCGGTGGCGCTGCCGATCCTGCTGCTGTGGTCGCACAGCCTGGCGCCATTGGATGCGCTGCGCGTGGCGTCGATGATGACGCTCGCGTCCTACGTGCCGGGTGCGCTGCCGGCGCTGCTGACCGGCGCCTTCGCCGCGCACGGCTGGCCGCAGCGGGACTGGCACGCGCATCTGCGCATCGGCATGGCCGGGTTGCTGCTGTCCCTGCTCTGCTTCGCCGTCACCGTCGCCGTGATGGGGGACCTGTCCGAGTCCATTCCCACCGTCGTGAGCCTGCTGCTGCTGTGCAGCCTGCCGGGCTTCGTCGGCGCCACCCTGGTGTCGCGCTTGCTGCAGTGGGCCGTGGGCCTGCGCCAGCGGCGCGACGCGAACGCATCCGTTTCCAAACAGAATTGAGCCGTGTCCACCGATCCTACCGATCCGACCGTCCCGCCCGCTGCTTCCGCGCCGCCGGCGTCCGACCTACCGATGGCCGCCGTCGCTGCGCCAGCCGATGACGACACCGCCATCGACCCACTGCATCCGGGCCTGGTGCGGACCGGCGTGGTCATGGCCTTCCTGATCGGCGGTCCGCCGCTGGGGACCTTCGTGGTGGCGCTGCCGATGCTGCTGTTCGGCGCGCTGGATGGCGGCGAGTCGCCGGTCGGCGCGCTGGTGGGGGCGCTGGGGATCTCGCTGTTTTCCTACCTGTTCGGCGCGGTGCCGGCGCTGCTGACCGGACTGGTCGCCGCGTGGTCCTGGCCGCGGCTGCGCGGCTGGCGCGCACATCTGCGCATGGGCGCGATCGGGTTCGTGCTGTCGCTGCTGTGTTTCGCCATCGCTTTCCCGCTGATGGGCTCGCGCAGCACCGATTCCTTCACCGACGACGCACCGACGCTGCTGCTGTTCAGCCTGCCCGGCCTGATCGCCGGCGTGTTGGTCTCGCGCCTGCTGCAGGCGCTGCGCGGCAGCTGAGCCGCCGGCCTCAGCCGGCGCTGGCCTGCTGCAGCGACGGGGTGCGCCAGCCGGCGCGCACGCCCCAGACGTAGAAGCCCAGCGCGACCACGCCGACCACGACCAGGTCCGGTCCGTAGGACAGGTAGCCGTGCCCGCCGAAGGTGGTGCTGCCGGCCCACGACAGCAGCGCGATGGTCGGCAGGTAGGCGATCAGCCAACTGGCGCCGCGCAGGTTGTTGCGCAGGTCCTTCCAGCCCTGTCGATGCTGGTAGTAGGCGTAGACCGGCAGGGCGACCAGCATCAGCACGATGATCTCGCCGGTCAGCGGCCAGCGCGCCCAGTACAGCAGTTCGGTGGCGAGCACGAACGCCGCCGCGGCCAGCACCGGCAGGCCGAAGATGCGCAGCGGGCGGTGCATGTCCGGCGCGTGCTTGCGCAGCGCCATCGCGCTGATCGGGCCGGTCAGGTAGGAGATGATGGTGGCCACCGAGATCACCGCGGCCAGCGTGCCCCAGCCGCGGAAGAAGAACAGGAACAGGTAGGACACCGCCAGGTTGAAGAACATCGCCGGGCGCGGCACGCCCCAGTGCGGATGCAGCTTGCCCAGCACCGCCGGCAAGGTGCCGTTGCGTTCCATGCCGTAGATCATCCGCGCGGTGGTGGCGGTGTAGGTGATGCCGGTGCCGCTGGGGCTGACGAAGGCGTCCACGTACAGCAGCATCGCCAGCCAGTGCAGGTTGACGATGATCGCCAACTGCGCGAACGGCGAGCGGAAATCGATGCCGTGCCAGCCGGCCTTGGCCAGCAGCTCCGGCGGCACCGCGCCGATGTAGGCCACCTGCAGGATCAGGTAGATCACCGTGGCCAGCGCGATCGACCCGAGCACCGCGAACGGGATGCTGCGCCCGGGATTGCGCGCCTCGCCGGCCAGGTTCACCGGGCTCTGGAAGCCATTGAAGCTGAACACGATGCCGGCGGTGGCCACCGCGGTCAGTACCGCGGCGAAGTCGATGGTGTGGCTGCCGCCGTGCAGGCCGACGCTGAAGTTCTCGCCGTGGAAGCCGCTGGCGATCAGCGCGATGCCGGTCAGCGCCGGCACCACCAGCTTGAACACGGTGATCAGGCTGTTGGAGCGCGCGAACAGCTTCACGCTCCAGAAGTTCAGCAGGAAATACACCAGCACCAGCGCCGCGGCGATGTACAGGCCGGGTACCGACAGTTCGCCGGCGCCGCCGGGCTGCTGCATGTACAGGTTCTGCGCCCACTGCCACGGCCACGACGCCATGTACTGCACCGAGGCCTCGGCCTCGACCGGAATCACCGACACGATCGCGATCCAATTGGCCCAGCCGGCGATGAAGCCGACCAGCGAGCCGTGCGAATAGTGGCTGTAGCGGACCATGCCGCCGGACTCGGGGAACATCGCGCCCAGTTCGGCATAGGCCAGGGCGATGGTGGTGACGATCGCCGCGCCCAGCACCCAGGCCCAGATCGCGCCGGGGCCGGCCAGCCCGGCGGCGCGCCAGGCGCCGAACAGCCAGCCCGAGCCGATGATCGAGCCCAGGCCGGTCAGCATCAGGGCGAATGGGCCGACATCGCGGCGCAGGGCGGGTTCGGTCATGGCAGGTTCCAGGCGGCGGTCGCGGCGGGAAACCGCGGATGATCGCATGAAAGCTGGGAATGGGGATTCGGGAATGGGGAATCGTAAGAGCGGGACTGCTGGTGTTGCAGGGTTGAGGGCGCTGCTTTGCGAATCCCGAATCCCCAATCCCCAATCCCGGCCTTACGAAGACTTTACGGGCAGCGGCACCTAGCGCCATGGCGCGCTTACGCGGGCCGCGCGCAGACTGCGCCCCGTCCTTCCCGTTGGATGTGTTCCATGTCGATTCTGCTGATCCAAGGCCCGCATCGCGATGCGCCGGCCGTCGCCGCGGCGCAGCGCCTGGCCGCCGCCCATGCCGCGCAGGTGGTGCCGGTGGCCTGCGCCGATGCCGCGCAGATCGTGGCGCGGTTGCAACAGGGCGCGCACGACGAGACCGAACTGGTACTGCTGGATTCGGGCGAGCTGCCGGCCGCCGATCTGGCCGCGCACGGCGCGCACCTGCGCGAGGCGCTGGATGCGCTCGGCCATCCGTATATCGAGGTGCACGATGCCAGCGCGCAGGCGCTGGAACCGCTGCTGCACCCGCGCCACGCGCCGCTGCTGACGGTGATCGCCAACGGCGCGCTCGCCGACAGCTACGCGATCGCGCTGGGCGTGGCCACGCGCCGGCTCGGCGCGCGCGCCGCGCTGGCCAACTGAGGGCGCCGCCATGTCGATCGTGTTGTTGCGCGGGCCGGACTGCGTGGCCGGCCATCGCGGCCGCCCGGCGCGCATCGCGCCGCAGATCATGCAGCAATTGCTCGCGCAGGCCGGCCGCGCCGGCAAGACCCTGGCGGTGCGCGGCTGCGCCAGCGAGGCCGAACTGCTGCAGGCGCTGGCGCAGGCCGACGCGGCGCGGGTGGAGATGCTGCTGCTGGATCCGGGCGCCTGCTCGGACAGCGCCGCCACCGCCGCCGCGGTCGCGCACCTGGGCCGGCCGTACGTGGAAGTGCACGACGATGCCTGCGACCAGCGCGAACCCTGCCTGTGCGCGGCGTCGCGGCAACGCGTGGGCCAGGTCGGCGGCTATTGCGCGCAGAGCTACGCGCTGGCCTTGTCGATCGCGCTGGAACACCTGGGCTGCAATGGCTACGAAGGCGATGTCCACGTCGGCACCTGAGCGCGCGCGCCACTACCTGGCCGATTACGAGGCCTACAGCTACGGCCAGCGGATCGCCTGGGGCACGCTGGCGCACAGTTGGCGCGACGCGGCGCCGCTGGATCCGGAATGCCTGTTGCAGCGGCTGCGCGCGCAGGCCGCGCAGCGGCACGGCGTGGACAGCGAGGACATCCGCATCCGCAGCGTCAGCCGGCTGTAGCGCGCACCACGCACACGAACTGGTTGACGGCAGCAAGCCCACCGCATGTTGGCCACACGCGAAGCGGAGGGGTCTCGTCATGGGAAGACGCGAGGGCGCCCAGGTGCGGCAAGCAAGCCAGCGCGCCGCGCCGCGGCGCGCGAGCGTATCCATCGGTCGTCGAGCCGAAGCTTCTGCGAGCCGTCGCCGCGGTCGTCACGGCATGGCGCGCACACCGCGCGCCGCGATGCCGCCTACGCGAACAGCGCAGCCAGTCGTGCCACCGCTGCTTCCGACGCGGCGCGGTCGGGCGTGGCGTCCGCATTGCCGAAGTCGCCATCGGCCTGCGCCTGCACCAGGATGCCATCGCGGCGCGGCACCACGTTGAGATTGTGGCCGCGGTACACCAGCCCGTAGGTCACCTCCGGCTGCGGCACCAGTCGCGCGGTCTGGCCGCGCACCGGCACCACGCTGTCGTCGCCGAGCAGGGCGCGCGCGCCGTAGCCGGTGGCGTTGACCAGGGTCTTCTCGCGCAGGTCGGCGAACTGGCGCGGGCTGGCGAACTCGCGCGTCTCGATCTCGCCGCCGGCGGCGAGGAAATCGTCCAGCAGCAGCCGCGCATAGGCGCTGATGTTGAACACCAGTTGCGTGTAGCGGCGCACGTACGGCACCGGGAACGGATGCTGGCCCGGCGCCAGCGCCTGCCCGTTGGGTCCCAGATCGGCCAGGTAGCGCGACTCCAGCGGCGGATAGTCCGGCTCGCCGCCGCCGCCGTGGCCGCCGCTGGGCTGGTCGAACGGCACGTCCGACAGCACATAGCCGTCGCGCCATTCGACCGGGTCGCCGGGCAGGCCCAGCAGGTTCTGGTACATGCCGAACGAGGTGCGCGCCATCTGCTCCCAGCGCCGCGTGAAGTCCGGCGTCGCATGGGCGCTGGTGCAGATCCGCGAATCCGGCGACCACACCCCGGTGGCGAAGGAGGAGCGCACCTCCGGCGGCCGCTCCTTGGCGTAGATGCGCACGCGCAGCCCGGCGCGCTGCGCGACCAGCGCAGTGGTCAGCCCGATCGCGCCGCAGCCGATCACCGCCAATGCGGGCTGCCCGGTGGCACGGGCGAGCTGCGTGGCGATCGCCGCCGCGCCCCACGACAGCGACCAGCCGCTGCCGCCATGGCCGTAGTTGTGGATCACCGTCTTGCGCCCGATCCGCTCGGCCTCGATGCGCGGCCCCTGCGCGCGGAACGGGCGCGTGCAGGCGTGCAGGGCGACGATGCGGTCGGCGCTGGCGCGGATCGGGACCAGCGGTGCCGGCGCCGCGAACGTCGCGATCGGCGCGGGCGGTGCCGGCAGCACCGGCAGCCCCGGCGCGGACGCCGGCAACGCCACGTCGCGGCGCGGCCGCGCCAGCAGGGGCGCGGCGCCGAGCGTGGCCGCGGCCAGCGCGCCGCCGCGCAGGAAGTGTCGTCGGTGCATGTCCGGTTCCTTGGAGGTGAGCGGCAGAGTCTAGCGCCCGCGCGCGCCGCGTTCGCTACCGCGCGCATGGGTGCCGGTCGTGGCGCTAGTAGTGCCGTGGACATCGATTGGGAGCGCCGTATGCCGCTGTGCCGCGAAGGGCCGGGTCGCGCGCGCCCACGCCGCGGTTTCGCGCCGCCGATGCGCCGTTCCATCCGCGCCGGCCCGGCTTCGTCGCAAGGGGACTGGCGGGGCGCGCCGCCGCGGCTATGCTCGCCGCCATGTCCCCGAACCCCGCCGCCATGGTCTCCAGCGTCTCCCTGATCGTCCGCCTGCTGCTGGCCTGGGCCGCCGCCGTGGTCGTCGCCGGCTTCGTCTGGAGCGGCCTGTTCTACAGCATGGAGGATCCGCCGGGCTGGTTCTTCGGCCTGCTGGCGATGCTGCTGATGGTGTCGGCGCTGGTCGCCGGCATCACCCACCTGCGCCGCGTCTGGCTGATCGCCGGACGGCTGGACAGCGCCACGCTGTCCAGCCGTCAGCGGCGCCAGATCGAGATTCCGCTGGACACCCGCGAGGCGTTCGCGCTGGTCGATGCGGCGGTGCGCGAACTGCCGCGGGTGGAGCAGGTCGAGAGCACCGCCGACAGCCTGCAGGTGCGGGCCAAGGTGCGTCGCCTCGATCCCTACAATGGCCGCCCGCCGTCGCGCTGGAACCTGGCCGCGCGCTTCGCGGTCAAGCGCAACCAGGTGCTGGCGACGGTGACGCCGGGCGCCGGCACCAGCAGCCTGACGCTGCTGCTGGAGCCCGACGCCAGCGCCTGGATCGACCTGTTCGCGGTCGACGAAGGCAGCAACTACGAGAACGCCGAGGCGCTGGGCCGCGCGGTGGCGCGGCGGGTCGCCGAGCGGCGCCGCGACGAGCAGGCCGCCGCCGCGCAGGCCGCCACCGACCAGGAGCTGACCGTGGCGCGGTTGAACCTGCTGCACGCCCAGGTCGAGCCGCACTTCCTGTACAACACGCTGGCCAGCGCGCAGGTGCTGGCGCGCACCGACCCGCCGCGCGCGGACCTGATGCTCGGCTATCTGATCCAGTACCTGCGCCGCTCGCTGCCCAGCGCCGAGGACGCGCTGAGCACGCTCGGCGAGGAACTGGAGCGCACCCAGGCCTACCTGGAGATCCTCAGGATCCGCATGGGCGCGCGCCTGCAACTGCAACTGCAGGTGCCCGAGCAGATGAAGGCGCTGGCGTTGCCGTCGATGATGCTGCAGACCCTGGTCGAGAACGCGATCAAGCATGGCCTGGAGCCCAAGCCCGGCGGCGGCACGATCTGGATCCTGGCGCGCGCGTTCGACGACCACTGCACCATCACCGTGGCCGACGACGGACTGGGCTTCAACAGCCAGTCCAGCGGCACCGGCATCGGCCTGAAGAACCTGCGCGAACGCCTGCGCCTGACCTATGCCGGCGCCGCCGCCTTCGCGATCGTGTCCAACTTCCCCAGCGGCGTGGCCGCGACGATCACCCTGCCGGGTCCGCCGCCCTCGCCGCTGCCGCCGCCGTTGCCGGCGGGAGCGCTCCATGGTTGATGCGATCGTCGCCGAAGACGAGGAACTGTTGCGCACCGCCCTGGTCGCGCTGCTCGGCGAGGTGTGGCCGCAACTGCGCATCGTCGCCGAATGCGAGGACGGCGCCAGTGCGCTGGAATGCCTGGCCGAGCACCAGCCGGACGTGGCCTTCCTCGACATCCGCATGCCCGGCCTGAGCGGCATCGAAGTGGCGCGCGCGCTGGGCGAACTGAGCCCGCGCACCCAGGTGGTGTTCGTCACCGCCTACGACCAGTATGCGATCGACGCGTTCGAACACGGCGCGGTGGACTACCTGCTCAAGCCGATCTCGCGCGAACGCCTGCGGGCCACCGTGCAGCGGCTGCAGGCGCGCGCCGCGCAGGGGCCGGACGCGGCGGTGCTGGACGCGTTGCTGCTGCGCCTGGGGCAGCGTCCGTCGCCGCCCGCGTCCACGCCGCCGCTGGCCTGGATCACCGCCAGCAGCGGCCGCGAGACGCGGCTGATCCTGCTCGACGACGTCGTCTATTTCCAGGCCGACAACAAGTACACCACGGTGCTGACCCGCGATGGCGACGCGCTGCTGCGCACGCCGCTGCGCGAACTGCTGGAAGTGCTGGATCCGGCGGCGTTCCGGCAGATCCATCGCTCCACCATCGTCAACCTGAAGGCGGTGGCCTCGGTGGTCCGCGACGACACCGGCAAGGGCCGGCTGAAGCTGCGCCATCGCGACGAAGTGCTGACCGTCAGCCAACCGTACATGAGTCTGTTCCGCGGCATGTGACGCCGCGTCCGTCGTTTCGCACTGGAACAAGGAAATCGCCATGCGTCTGCTTTCCGCCCTGTGGTCGTGCCTGCTCGGC
The DNA here is from genome assembly GCF_041242975.1 of Xanthomonas sp. DAR 35659. Classification (NCBI taxonomy): domain Bacteria; kingdom Pseudomonadati; phylum Pseudomonadota; class Gammaproteobacteria; order Lysobacterales; family Lysobacteraceae; genus Xanthomonas; species Xanthomonas medicagonis. The sequence continues at coordinate 4,721,656 of NZ_CP162488.1, read as the reverse complement.
CTCGCCGGCTGCCAGGGACACGCCAACTTCGATCTGTCCACCGGCGGCAGCCGCGAGACGGTGGTGCACGCCAGCGAACACGGTGAGGCGGTGATCTTCAGTCGCACCACCTACCGTGGCGGGCTGGCCACCTTCCGCTGCATGGACAGCCGCAGCGGGCGCTGCCATTACCAGGTCTACGCCGCCTGCGCGGCGCCGGCCGCCGGTGGCGCCGCGACGCCATCGTCGTGCACGCCGCGCCTGCTGCAGGAGTTCGACGTGCGGATCGGGCAGCGGCGCGAGATCGGCGGCTTGCCGCGCGACTTCGGCCAATGCGTCGCGCCCGAGACACCGGCGGTGCCGCAGCCATGCATGCAGGGGTGAGTGCAGGGAGTTTCGTCGTGGCTTGAGTGAAGCGCCTGGCATGGCATCCGTATCCGCGGAATAGGTTCGCCAGGGTGTTTCGTTGTGGCCGACTGCAACCGGGGTGGAGCAAGGTCCGTTGAACCGAGGCGGGCGTAGGCGCGCCCCGGACCATCGCGGCCCGTACGGCGGTGGTCTGTGACGATCGCCGAGTCGTGTGCGACGCTCTAGTTTCCGGGAGGCTTCGTCGGCACACCCACATCGCGGGGCAGAGGCCATTCGGCGATCAACGGGACGTCCACGCGCGTGGGCGACCAGCGAATGTGGTCGACCAGTTGCACGGCGTCGATATCCTGTTCTTGCAGCACCTTGCCGTCCCAGGTTTGAAGCCGTACGAAACCCGGCGCATCCGCCGCGGAGCCTGGCATCGTGGGCAATGGCACGCTTGTGCGAAACACTTCCACCCGGAAGCGTCGATCGGGGCTGACGAAGGTTTTGTAGCTGCTCGAGCAGCACAGCTTGCGTCCGCTGGGCGAAAGCCATAGCCATGCACAAGCCACCAGGGCGACGACAACCAGTAACGCAATGAGCGGATAGCGATTTGGCGTCCGGATGTGCATATGCTCAACGTCGAATAGGTGCGCCTCGTTTTAACATGCGCACGTCGAAATGGACGATGGCAGTTTCTCCCATTGGATGGGCTTCAGCCTCGACGGTGTCCGAGGACGGATGGTGCGATGGCTTCTTCGTCGCGGCTGAAGCCGCTCCTACAAGGAGCGCGCGCGGCCGCGATGGGTTGCGGAGAACGCAACGCGGCACGCCCGCGGCGTGGCCCCTGTAGGAGCGGCTTCAGCCGCGACCGAACCTAGTAATCCACGCCCACCGAGAACAGCACGCTGCGTGGATCGCCCAGCGCCACCGCGCGCTGCAGGCCGCCGCTGTAGTAGTCGTGGTCGAACGCGTTCTTCAGGTTCAACGCATAGCGCCAATGGCCCTGGCGGTAGGCCACGCCGGCATCGAACACGACATAGCCGGGGATGCGGTGCCCGTACGCGGTCTTCTCGCCCTCGGCACGCCCGCCGCCGCTGAAGGTCCAGCCGTCGTCCGTCCCGCGCGGCGCGTACTGCAGCCACAGCGAGCCGCTGTGCCGGGGCACGTTGTACAGCCGATCGCCCACCGTGGTGACGCGTTGCGCGCCGTCGTCGGTGACCACCGCGTCGGTGTAGGCGTAGCCGGCGAACAGGCTGACGCCGCTGCCCAGGTCGGCGGCGGCGTTGAGTTCCAGGCCGCGGCTGCGCTGTTCGCCGACCGCGATGCTGTAGCCGTCGTTCGACGGATCGGCCTGCAGCACGTTGCGCCGGCGCAGGTCGTACAGCGCCATGCTCAGGCTGGTGCCGGCGTCCAGTTCCATCTTGACCCCGACCTCGACCTGGCGGCCGCGCTCCGGGTCGAACTGCGCGCCCTGCGCGTCGGTGCCGACGTTGGGATAGAACGAGGTGGCGACGCTGGCATAGGGACGCAGACCGCCGCCGGCATCGAACATCACCGCGGCCGAGCCGGTGGTGACGCTGGCGTCGTTGCGCTGCTGCGCACCGGTCAGGAAGTCCTCGCTGCGGTTGCGGCTGCGGTCGTGGCGCAGGCCCAGCAGCAGTTGCCAGTCGGGCGCGAACTGGATGCGGTCGCGCAGGTACAGGCCGCCGGAGGCGACCACGCTGAGGTTGTCGCGGGTGGGCGTGGCCGGGCACGTCACCGCACCGCCGTAGACCGGCGCGTACACGTTCAGCGTGCCGACCCGGCAGGTCGACTGCAGGGCCCATTCCCAGGTCTTGAACGCATCCACGCCGACGGTGAGCGTGTGCTGCCAGGAACCGCTGGCGAAGCCGCCCTGCAGGTAGGTGTCCTGCACCCAGGTGCGCCCGTCCAAATGCTGGTCGGTGGCGGTGCGGCGCAAGGTCCGCAGGTCGGCGGCCAGGCCGTTGTTGGCGATGAAGAAGCCGTCCATGCCGAACTGCTGCCAGCGCGCGGCGTGGTGCAGGGTCCAGCCGTTGTCGAAGCGGTGGTCGAGCACGTAGCCGATGCGGCTCTGGTGGCTGCGATAGGGCGGTTGCGCGGGTTCGCCGATGAACAGCGCGCGGTCGATGCGGCCGTTGCGGTTGGGCTCGACGCTGCCTTCCCAGGGCAGGCCCTGCTGGCGGACGTACTCGCGTTCCTGGTAGCTGGTGAGGAGCACGAAGTCGGTGCGCTCGCCCAGGTCCAGCGACAGCGACGGCGCGATCCAGCGGCTGCGGAAGGACACGTGGTCGGTGGGGTCGTCCGAATTCATCGCCAGGCCGTTGAGGCGCAGCGCGACCTTGCCGTCGGCCGACAGCGGCTGGTTGAGATCGACGCTGCCCTGGCGCAGCCCGTCGCTGCCGACGCCCAGCTCGGCGCTGCGCCGCGGCGTCGGCCCGGGACGCTTGCTGACCAGGCTGACCAGCCCGCCGGGCAGCACCTGCCCGTACAGCAGCGAGGCCGGACCCTTCAGCACCTCCACCTGCTGCATGCCGAACAGCTGCTCGGCGACGCGGTTGCTGGCCGCGGTGCGCAGGCCGTCGACGAACAGCGAATCGGAGGCGGTCTGGCCGCGGATGATCAGGTCGTCCCAGCCACGCCGGCCGAAGGTATTGGCGACCACGCCGGACACGTTGTGCAGGGCGTCGGCCAGGGTCTGCGCCTGCTGGCTGTCCAGCAACGCGCGCGGGACCACGGTGATGGAGAACGGGGTCTGCGCCAGCGGCGCGTCCGATTTGTCCGATTGCGCCGGCGCGGTGCTGCGGAATCCGGTATCGGCCGAATCGGCGCGGACCTGCACGGTGGGCAACGCCACCGGCTGCGCGGCGTCGCTGGTGGCGTCGGCCGCGCGCGCGGTGGTGGAGGCCGCCATGCAGAGCAGGCAGGCGAGGGAGAGGGGGTGCAGGGTCATCGAGGCCGTGGGGAGGGATGGCTAATTGAGAATGATTATATTTTGCGAGAGGGCATTTGCGAAGCCGGGCGCCGCTGGTGGGGCCCAGCGCGCATGGCGCGTCACCCGTGGGTAGGTGTGCGCCCCGTCGGGCAGCCGCGCGGTGCGCGTGCCACGGGGTGGCGTGCGTGGCCGAACGCGTGTCTGGCGCAGCAGGCGTGTTCTTCGCTAGCGCCTTGGCGGAGGACGCGCGGCACAGGTGCCGCCCGGGCGCTCGCCGCGGCCGAACTCGCGAACGCTCCGCGCCGGCGAGACTGGCGGCGCCGGCGGTCCTGGGTCACGCGCGGCACGGCGGAACGCGTGGCAGGGGTCGCTGCGTGGGTCGGTGCAATCACGCCAGAGCGGGTGGCAGAGGACAGCGCGGCGTGCGGCGGCTGACGGCGCGCGCCGGCCAGCGTCCTTGCGCAGCATGCCGAAACAACCGCGTGCAGGCATCGCTATGCCGATGCTGGTGCGGGCGCGTCAACCGCACAAGGAGCACGCAGAGATGAAGTGGGATGGCGGCGTGTGGCTGGCCTCCCGTCTCGGCCTACGAGGCGGGTGCGAAGAAAGCAGGCAGGCATGGCGTGCCGCGGTGCCCGCCGTACCCCGCACCTGCCGCCACGGCTTGTTCGATCTGGCGCCGCACCGATGTCTGGCGCGACGCCAGCGTGCCTTGCCCGTCGGCTCAGCCGGCGACGCGGACCACGCCGGTCTGGCCGGGCGGCAGGCCTTCGAACTGGTTCAGCGCCTCGACCAGTTCGGCATGCAGGCGGATGCGGCCCATCTCGCGCATGATGCGGATGTCCTCGTGGCGCAGTTCGCGGTTGGCCACCACCTGGCGCTTGTAGGCGAGGATCTCCGGATACTTGCGCGCCATGTTCAGCGCGTCGGCCACGCACTCCACCGTGTCGGCATCCACCGACAGCCGCTCGCGGCTGTTGAACGCGGTCAGCCAGCGCTCGAAACCGGCGGTGCGGTCGAACATGTTGGCGATGAACCAGATCACGAACAGGATCGCGACCCACGAACTGAACACGATGACGATGCGCGAGAAGGTCACGTGGTAGTCGTGCTGCCACAACTGGTTGGTGATGACGCCCAGGATCACCAGCGAGATCGCCTGCCAGCCGATGATGGAGGCGACCAACCATTGCTGCTTGGCCTGGGCCAGCAGGGCCACTTCCTCGCGGATCTGCGCTTCGCTCTTGTGCTGCCAGTGCGCGACCTGTTCGGGGAACGAGCGCTGGTGCAGCGCGTTGTCCTCGAGCAACAACCCCAACCCCTTGAACAAAGCGATCATGACTGGCTCCTTGCTGACACGGTGACGAAGGACGCTGCCGCTGGCGATCTCGAAGCAGCTTCTTTCTAGCACAGCGGCCGCGATTGGCATGCTGCGACCGCACATGCGGCGGCCGCGACGCCGCGCTTGCGCGCCGCGACGAGGCCATGCCGTCGCCGCCAGTGCCGCCGCGACCGCACCGACCCGGGACGCCGCGATTCGCGCGCACATGCATGTCGCCCCGCTACCATGGCGCGATGCGCTCCATGCCTTCGCTCGCCGCCCCCGCCGCCGCCCGCATCCGCCGCTGGGTACTGGGCGTGTTCCCGCGCGGCCAGGGCGACATCGACTACGACCATCCCGCCGGCGATCCCGGCCTGTTCGGTCCGGACAGCGTCACCTGGCGCATCCACGCCGAGCTTCCCGGCATGCTCTCCGGTGGCCTGTGCGCCTTGCTGCTGCAGACCCTGCATCCGCTGGCGCTGGCCGGGGTCTACGACCATTCCAACTTCCGCGAGGACCTGGTCGGGCGCCTGCGCCGCACCACCCAGTTCGTCGCCGCCACCAGCTACGCGCCACACGCCGAGGCGCAGCGCCTGATCCAGCGGGTGCGCGCGATCCACGCCCGCGTGCGCGGCCACACCCCGGACGGCCGCGCCTATGCCGCCGACGATCCGGCCTTGCTCACCTGGGTGCACGTCACCGAGGCCTACGGGTTCCTGCAGGGCTACCGCCGCTATTGCCGGCCGGTGCCCGCGGCCATCGCCGACCGCTACTACGCCGAGGGCCGGCGCGTGGCCGAGGCGCTGGGCGCGCAGGCGGTGCCCGGGTCCGAGCGCGAGGTGCAGGACTACTTCGCGCAGGTGCGGCCGCAGCTGCGGGTGGATGCACGCTCGCGCGAGGTGCTGGCGGTGCTGGCCGGGCTGCGCCTGCCGGTACCGGCGGCGGGCCTGTCGCGCGACCTGTTCCTGGGTGCCGGCGCGGCGCTGCTGCCGTCGTGGGCCGAGGCGATGCTGCAGCGTGGCCGGCTGCAGCGCGCGGGCGCGGCGGCCTCGGCGCGGATGCTGCGCGCGGCGGTCCCGCTGTTCAGGGTGGCGCTCAACGACGGCATCGCGCAGCGCGCGTGCCGGCGGGTCGGGATCGCGCCACAACGGCTGGCGCACTGGCCCGACGCCGCCGCGCCGCTGCCGCCGGTTGGCTGAACGGCACCGCCGACCCCGCGACGGATGCTGCGTTGCAGGCAGGGTGGATCAAGATCGCGGCCGCCGTGCCGCTCTAACCAGGACCGATGCCGCACCGATTCGCCACCGCCGACAAGACCCGCGAGCCGCGCTTCGGGCAACGCCTGCGCCGTGCGCTGCGCGCGCCGCTGCACGCGATCCTGGTGTGGGGGCTGGTGCTGGCGGTGGCGCTGGCCTGCGTGCTGGCCTATGTGCTGGTGCGCGACCGCGACAATCGCCTGGCCGCCGCGCAGCGGCAGAGCCTGGCGCTGGCCACCGGCGCCGATCGCCTGTTGCAGGTGAAGCTGGACACGCTGGGCCAGGCCATGCGCGGCGAGGCGGCCAACGCGCAGGCGCTGCGCGCCGAGCCACCGGAGCGCGCGGCGGCGCTGGTCGAGGCCTCGCTGCAGGGGCTGCTGGAGCGGCACCCGGAACTGCACAGCGTGGCCTTGCTGGATGCGCAGGGCGCGCGCTGGCGCGGCGGCGCGGGCGATCCCAGCGTACGCGGCTGGGCGCAGGAGGCGCAGCGCGGCAGCGCGGGCGTGTTCGTCGGACCGGTGCAGCGCAGCGCCGACGGCGAACCGGTGCTGCGCCTGGCGGTGCCGCTGCCCTCCGGCGGCTGGGTGCTGGCGCGCTGGCGGGTGGCGGCGCTGCAGCACATCGTCGCCGGGTTCGATACCGGGCACGACGGCGTGGTCGGCCTGATCGACCGCCACGGCCTGCTGCTGGCCGCCAGCGGCCCGGCCGCCGGCGGTAGCGTGCGCTTGCCGCCGAACCTGCCGCGGCCGCCGCCGCAGGGCCTGGCGCTGGGCATGCGCGCGATCGTGTTCGGCCATCAGCCGCGCATGGTGGCGATCAGCGGCGGGCGCGACTACCCGCTGCTGGCGGTGGCGGGGCTGTCGGTGCGCGAGGCGCTGGCCGGCTGGTGGTGGTTCGCCGCCGCCGCCGGCGTGCTCTACCTGCTGTACCTGGCCGGATTCGTCTATCTGCTGGGCAGCCTGCGCCGCGCCGAGCGCCGCCACCGACAGCTGCTGCAGCGACTGCGCCGCGGCGACGAGGACCTGCGCCTGGCGCATGCGATGGGCGGCATCGGCACCTGGCAGATCGATACCGACCGGCGCCAGCTGCTGCTGGCCGAGCCCACCGGGGCGATGCTGGGCTTGCCGCGGATCAGCGTGACCGTGGATGCCTTCCTGGCGCGGGTGCACGACGAGGATCGCGAGCGGGTCGCGCGCAGCTACGAGGACGCCCTGCACGGCCGCGGCGAGTACAACGTGGTGTACCGCATGCACATGCCGGACGGACGCCTGCGCTGGCTGGCCGCGCGCGGCGCGTTGGTGCATGGGCGCGACGGTGTGTGCATGACCGGCGCGGTGCAGGACGTGACCGAGCGGCTGGAGGTGGCGGCGCGGTTGATCGACGCCGAACGCCAGTTCCGGCTGATGTTCGAACGCAATCCGCTGCCGTTCTGGTTGTTCGCGGTGGACAGCCTGCGCTTCCTGGAAGTGAACCAGGCCGCGATCCGCCAGTACGGCTACAGTCGCGACGAGTTCCTGGCGATGACCATCCTCGACCTGCGCCCGGCCAGCGACGCCGAGCGCGTGCTGGCGGACGTCCGCAAGCCGCGCGACGGTTTCGACGAGCCCCGCGTCTGGACCCATCGGCGCAAGGACGGCAGCCAGCTGTCCGTGCGCGTGCACAGCGCCGACCTGGAGTTCGACGGCGTGCCGGCGCGGCTGATCCTGGCCGAGGACGTCAGCCAGCGCCTGGAATACGAGCGCGAACTGGCGTTCCGCGCCAGCCACGACGGCACCACCGGGCTGCTCAAGGCGCGCGCGCTGGCCGAGGTGCTGGACGCGCGCCCGGCGGCCGCCTACGCGGTGGCCTACGTGCAGTTGCGCGGCCTGGCGCTGATCGGCGACACCCTGGGTCGCGCCGTCGGCGACGCCGTGCGTTGCGCGGTGGCCGAGCGCCTGGGGGCGCTGGGCGAGCGTTTCGGCCTGGTGGCCTACCAGCCGTCGCAGGACTTCGTGCTGGCGGTGCTGGATCCGCAGCAGATGCCGCAGGCACAGCAGGCGCTGCTCGAGGCGCTCTCGACCCCGGTGCAGGGCGGCGATTTCACCCAGCAGTTGCAGGCGCACGTCGGGGTGGCGCGCTACCCGGACGATGCCGCCAGCGCCGAGGAAGTCATCGGCAGCGCCGCGCAGGCGGCGCATGCGGCGCAGGCCGAGGGCCGCGGCATCGCGCGCTTCGAACGCAGCATGTCCGCGCGCATCGGCGAACGCCTGCGCCTGGCCGGACGCATCCACCAGGCGATCGAGCGCCAGGAATTCGAGCTGCACTTCCAGCCGGTGGTGCACGCCGACAGTGGCGCGCCGCGCCTGCTGGAGGCGCTGATCCGCTGGCCGCAGGCCGACGGCGGCTACATCGCGCCGGACCAGTTCATCCAGTTGTGCGAGGACACCGGGTTGATCCTGCCGCTTGGGCGCTGGGTGATGCGCGCCGCGGCGCAGGCGCGGCGCACGCTGGCGGAGCATGGCTGGCCGCAGCTGCCGGTGGCGGTGAACGTGTCGGCGCTGCAGTTCTTCGACGGCGACCTGGTCGCGGACCTGGCGCAGGCCTGCGCCGACGTCGGCCTCGGCGCCGACGGGCTGTATCTGGAACTGACCGAGAGCAGCGTGATGCGCCAGCCGCAGCACGCGCTGGAGGTGTTGCGGCAGTTGCGCGCGCTCGGGGTGTGCGTGGCGCTGGACGACTTCGGCACCGGCTTCTCCAGCATGGCGCATCTGCGCGACCTGCCGCTGGACACGCTCAAGATCGATCGCAGCTTCATCGTCGACGTGCATCGCGATGCGCGCAAGGCCTCGATCTGCGAGGCCTTGCTGACCCTGGGCCGCAGCCTGGGCCTGGGCGTGGTCGCCGAGGGCGTGGAATGCGCCGAGCAACTGCGCTGGCTGCGCGCGCACGGCTGCGACTACGTGCAGGGTTACCTGATCGGGCGGCCGCTGCCCTTGCCGCAGGCGCTGGCCGCGCTCGGCGCGCTCACAGCATGATGTCGATGGTCTGTTGCGCGCCGGGCGCCGGCAGCGGCTCGCCGTCCCAGTAGCGGCGCAGCGGTTCGCGCACCAGGTCCAGCGCGGTCGAGGCGCCGCGCACGCCGGGAAAGCGCCGCAGGTTGTCCGATTGCAGCGCGAGCATGCGCCGGTCCTGGTCGCCGACCTTGCGCAGCAACGGCCACACCAGCAGGCGCACCGCCCAGGCCGGCGCCCAGCGGCCGTCCACGTGCAGGCTGGCTAACACGTCGGTGCTCCGCGCGTCGACCGGGGTGAAGTGCAGGCTGATCCGCACGCGGCCGCCGCGCGCATAGCGGTACTCGATCTGCGCGCTGCCGGGCGCGGCGAAATGCGCCCGTTCCAGCGTGCGCGGCGATTCGAACAACTGATACAGCCAGCCGCTTTGCGCGGCGGCGCCGCTGTAGTCGACGTGGAAACCTTCTGCGGTGGTCTGCAGGCAGGCGCGCATCGGCATGCGCGCGCCGCCGCGCCGCACCAGCCCAGGATGCAGCAGGTGGGTGTGCAGCGGATCGAGGAAGTTCTCCAGCGCATCGACCACGTGCGCCCGCCACCGCGTGCGCCACAGGAAGCGCCGCGACGGCGGCTGCAGGTCCTGCACCAGTTGCGCCGGTTGCGCGTCGCCCTGCGCATCCGGGCGCAGCCAGATCAGACCGTCGTGCTCGCGCGCGGCGAAGGCGCGCACACGCACCGCCGGCGGTGCCTGCCCGGGCGGCATGCCGGGGATCTCGCGCAACGCGCCATCCTGGCCGAAGCGCCAGCCGTGGTAGGGGCAGGCCAGGCCGTCGCCGGTGGCGCAGCCGGCCGACAGCGGCGCATGCCGGTGCGGGCAGCGGTCCTCCAGCGCCAGCAGGCTGCCGTCGGCGCAGCGGGCGATCGCCGCATGCCGGTCCATCACCGTCACCGCCAGCGGCCGTTGGCGCAGGGCGTCGGCGCGGGCGACGGCGAACCAGTGTCGATACAGGGAAGGGTGCCAGTCGGTCATGGGCGCTAGCGTCGCATGCACGGCAGGCCACTGTCTGCGGCCGAGACCGCCATCGCCCCTCTTCCACCGGGAGAGCGGTTGGGGTGAGGGTATGGCCAGCACGGATCGCCCTTCGATGCCGAACATTCAAGGCTCCGCCGTACCCTCATCCGCCCCTTCGGGGCACCTTCTCCCGCTGGGGGAAGGGAATGCATGCACGTTGCCGAACGATCGCGCGCGCCATGCATCGCACCGGCGCGCCGCGCGCTGTGGTGGCACGCGCCACGCCCGCGCGCCCGCAGCGTTAGGCGACGACCGTGCCGGTCACCCGGTTGCGCCCGCCGCGCTTGGCGGCGTACAGCGCCTGGTCGGCGATGATCACCAGGCGTTGCCATTCGACCTGGGCCTGCACCGAGATGCAGTAGCCGATGCTGACCGTGCACTGGACCGTCGCGGCGGCCGCAGCGGCGATGTCCTGGCGCTCGACCGCCCGGCGCAGGCGTTCGGCCAGGTCGCGCAGCGCCGCCTCATCGCCCTGCGGGACCAGCACCATGAACTCCTCGCCGCCGACCCGTGCCAGCAGCTCGGGCGCGCGGATGTGGCGTGCCAGGGTGGCGGCGATGGCGACCAGCACCTGGTCGCCCACCGCATGGCCCAGGCGGTCGTTGATCGTCTTGAAGTGGTCCACGTCGATCATCAGCACCGCGATCGGCGCCTGCCTGGCGCGCGCTTTCCGCATGCCCGCTTCGCCGGCGTCCCACATGATGCGGCGGTTGGCGACGCCGGTGAGGGCGTCCTGCGAGGCGTGGCGCATCAGTTCCGCATGCAGCTGCCGGGTCAGCATCCACAGGAAGCCGGAGGTAATGACCGAGGTCAGGATCATGCGCGAGAGCAGGCCGAAGGTCGAGGTGGGGTCGTAATGCCTGTTCGCGTCGGGATTGAGCGACCACCATGCGATGCGCGACAGGAGCATGAAGGCCCACAGGAAATGGAAGCCCGCGGTGAAGCGCGCGGCGGTGCGCGCGGTCGCGTCGGCATGGCGCCACAGGGCCAGGCCGGTGGCGATGGTCAGCAGGCCGCGCAAGGCGCAGCCGAGGATCACCATCACCCGATGGTCGCCGCCGGCGTGCAGGACGTAGTGGATCTCCGCCGCGCCGATGAGCGCCACCGCGCCGAGCAGCGGCCAGTGCAACAGCGGCCGGCGCAGGTAGGCGTTGACCGCGACCAGGGTCAGCAGCGTGGCGATGTCCAGGATCAGGTTGCCGGCCAGGGTGACGCGGCCGTCGGGCGCCGGCGGCACCAGCAGCACCGCGAAGCCGGTCGCGTAGACGGCGTAGCTCAGGCCGAGCAGCGGCAGGCCGCGCACCTGCCGCGCCTTGCGCACGGTGGCGTGGATGGCGAAGAACACCATCGCCGAGACCGCGGCCAGCAATCCGTTGACGATCAGCAAAGTGCCCGCATGCGCGAGACGCGCGATCCACTCCACTGGGTCCCCAATCCGCGGCAGAAGCGATCTTCAAGATGCCCGTCAGTATAAGGCAGCGGCCACGCGCGGACCGCTGGTGGGCGCTGTCCGGCAGGTCCGAAAGGGCCTGGCGCCGAGGCTTTGGGATCGAACGGGCCGCTGTCCGGTCCAGGCGATGTCGGGACACCGCATCGCTGTGCCGGCCGCCTGGATGCGTCGTCAGGGGGCCGCGGCCGGGCGCGGCCGCCCTGTCGCGGCCTGCCCGCGATGGCGCATAGGCTGGCGGCGGCCTATAGCTGGTAGCGACGCATCAGCGGAACGCCGATGTGCTCGGTCAACGCGCCGAGCGCGGCGATGGGCTGGCGCTGGCGCAATGGCAGGTGGCGCGCATCCACCGCGCTGTACTCGATCACCGGGGTGCCGCCGCGCTGGCGCTTGAAGCTGGCCGCGCCGGCGCTCTGGTTGAGCCGGCGGCCGTGGCGCAGCGCGTGTTCGAAGCCGCAGGCGGTGAGCGTGCGGTACAGCGCCAGCCGTTGCGGCTGTTGCAGGTCGTAGCCGACGATCGGCGCGGTCAGCGTGCGGCCGATGCCGAACAGGCCGGTGATGCAGACCAGTTCGCCGCTGCCATCGCGAAAGCCATCGAAGCGCAACAGCCCGGCGCGGTGCCAGGCGCGCAGGAATTCGGCGCGATACGCCGGGTTGCAGCGCGAGTACTTGTGCAGGTACAGCTGCGTGTACAACGCGGCGATGCGCGGGTAATCGGCCTCGCCGATGGCGTCGTTGCCGCAGCGCTGCAGGTCGGTGCGCGCGGTCAGCTTGAGGTCGCGGGCCAGGTCGCGGTGGCGCAGCAGCGCTGGCCAGTCGTCGTACAGATAGACCTGGCGGCTGCCGATCAGGGTGAAGCCCTGCGCCCGCAGCGCGTGCAGCCACTGCGGGGTGTCCACCGGATTCAACGAGCGGAACCACAGCGCGTGCCGCGGCCAGCGCGCGCGCGCGGCGTCCAGCAAGCCGCTCAGTCCTTCCGGCGGCAGCGGCGGGTACAGGTTGGTGGACAGCAGCCAGTTGTTGAGGGTGACCGCGCGGTCGATCCGCGCCCAGTCCAGCCACGCGCCGATGCCGCCGCACAGCCCGCGCAACGGCGCGGCCATGGCGCGCGGCAACAGCCGCGCGGCTTCCTCGGCGGCGTAGTCGGCATAGGTGGTGCGCGGCGAGCACACCCAGGCGTTGCCGGCGTGCGGTTCGCCGACCGTGACCGGCACCGCCAGCGTGCCGGCCTGCAGCAGTTCGATGCGCGCGTGGAGATTGGCGCCGATGTCCTGCGCGTCGCGGCCGGCGTGCAGCGCGGCGAAGCGCTGCGCCTGCACGGCATAGTCGGTCTGCGCATCGACGGTGTCGCTCATGGCGGCGGCAATGCCTCGCCGTCCCATTCGGTGTCGCGCGTGGACGCCTCGCGCAGCGAGCAGCGTTGCGCCAGCGCCAGCCGAGCGTGGCTGGCCAGGTCGCGCAGCGCGCCGGCCAGCGGACGCCGGTCGCCGCGCGGGGCCAGCACGTCGTCGGCACGCGCGTAGTCCGCGCGCCAGCGGCGCAACCGGCCATGGCGCAGCGCCGCCGGCAGGGCGACGCCGAGCATCAGCGGGCCCAGCATCGCCGCGCGCGTCGGCGCCGGGCTGACCAGCGCCGACGCATCGCGGCGGCTGCCGTCCAGCGCCGCGACCAGCGGATCGGCGGCGGCGAACAGGTGCAGGCCGCTGGTCGCGCGCGGATTGCATTCGATCACGCTGCAGCGGCCCTGCGCCGAGACGATCCAGTCGAAGGAGATCTGCCCGCTGAAGCCGAGCTTGCCGACCAGTTGCGCCGTGAAGCGTTCGATCTGCGGCGACGGCGCGGCCTCGAAGTAATAGCTGGAACTGCGCTGCAGCCGGTAGTGCGGTCGGTACACCGCATGCGCCAGCAGCACGCCGTCGCGCGCCACCGCGTACGAACAGCGTTCCTCGCCGGCGCAGTAGCGCTGTGCGACCCAGTCGCCCTGCTCGGGTAGCGCCGGCGCCGCGGCGGGCAGGCCGTGCGGATGCACCCGCACGTGCACGCCGAAGCGCGAGTACTCGGGTTTCAGCACCAGCGGCGCGTCGCCGGCCCAGGCGCGGGCCTGGGCGATGCTGCGCACCCGCACGCTGTCGGGCACGTCCACATCGGCGTCGAGCCCGCGCGCCAGTTCCAGGAAGCGCCATTTGCTGTGCAGCGCGCGCAGCGTGTCGAACTCGTCCACCAGCACGTCCAGTTGCGCCGGCAGGGCCTGCCGGTAGCGCGCCAGGTAGAACACTTCCTCGCAGGTCGGCAGCAGCAAGGCGATGCGATGGCGCGCGACCAGGGCGTTGAGGTCGGCGATGTAGGCCGACGGCGCGTAGCGCGCCGGCGCGATGCGGTGGCTGGCGGCGACCGCGCGCGACCAGCCGGAGATGCGGCAGGCGACGCTGTCGGCCAGGTGCACGCGCCAGCCCTGCGCGGCGAAGCGTCGCGCCAGGTCCAACGCCACCGGCGCCCGCGCACCGGTGATCAGGACGGCCGGCGCGCTAGCCATCGGCGGCGGCGGGTGCGGCCGGCCGCCATTGCCGGCAATGCGAGGGCACCATGCGCAGCGCCGGTTCGGCCTGGCGCAGTGCGTGCAGTCGGGCCAGCGTGTCGCGATAGACCCGATGCTCGCCGAGCAGGCGGGTGACCAGCGCCGGCGGCGGCGTGCCGTCGGCGATCGCGGCGCTGGACCAGGCCGCGTCGGCGACCAGGAACACCGGCCCGTGCGCGTCCTCGAACCACAGTCCGTAGTGGCCCGGCGCATGCCCGGGCAGCGGCACCAGCAGCACGCTGCCATCGCCGAACAGGTCGCGTGGCGTGCCGAACGCGCCCAGCGCCGCCGGCGCCGCGGCCGGCGGCAAGGCTTCGAACCAGTGCATGCGCGCCCGCGCGCCGCGCAGCAACGCCGGCAGGAAGCCTTCGCGCAGCGCGGCCAGGCGCCCGCGCCGCTGCAGATCGTCCCAGGCCTGTTGCGCGCAGGCGAGGCGCGCCTGCGGGAAGTCGGCCACGCCGCCGACATGGTCGCCGTGGAAATGCGACAGCACGATCCAGCCGATCGCCGCCGCGTCGATGCCGTCGTTGGCCAGTTGCTCGCGCAGCGATTGGCCGGGCGCCAGATGCACCGGCGTCAGCACCCGGTACAGGCGTTCGGGAAAGCGCGCAGTGGCGTCGAGGAAATGCCGCGAATAGCCGGTGTCGAACAACAGGTTGCCGTGCAGCGGGTGCTGCAGCAGCGCCGCCAGTGCCGGGAACGGGCATGGCGCCAGCGGCGCGCCGCGGCGCGTGGCGCGCTCGGGATGCGTGCAGTGGCCGGCTTCGTACAGCTTCCAGCGCAGTGTCGGCACGCTCATGTGTGCGCTCGCTGGCGCTGCCGATGCACAGAGCCGTGCGCGCGGCGCCTGCATATGCGCGCAAGTGCGACGAATGCGGTGCGCAGGGATGCAGACATCGTTGCGCGCGACGCGGCGCGCGGCCGTGCGCGCGCAGCGCCATCGCCGGCAGGCGGCAACGATCTCATTGGCGCGCCAGGGCCGCCAGCCCGGCCGCGGTGGACAGCACCGGCGCGTAGCCGAGTTCGCGCCGGGCGCGGCCGATGTCCAGCGTCTGCGAGTAGCCGAGCACGCCGATGCCATAGCGGCTCAGGCGCGGCTCCGGTTGCCCGCGCCGGCGCAAGGCGATCTGCTCGCCGACCGTGGCCAGCGCCAGCGCCACCGCGCGCGGCACCGGGACCAGGCGCACGCGCAGGCGCAACACCGCGAACAGTTGGGTGAGCAGGTCGCGCACCGCGATCGGCGCGCCGTTGCTGATGTTGTAGGCGCGGCCGTCGCCGAGGTGTTCGGCGCGCAGCGCGGCCAGCGCCGCGGCCACCGCGTTCTCCACGCAGCACACGTCGATCATGGCGCGGCCGCCGTGGACCAGCGGGAACCAGCCGCGCTGCGCCACCGCCAGCAGCCGCGGCACGATCGCGTTGTCGCCGTGGCCGAACACCGCGCGCGGGCGCAGCACCAGCGCCGGCAGCCCGGCCGCGGCGGCGGCGCGCACCTTTTCCTCCGCTTCCCACTTGGTCCGCGGATAGCCGCCGATCCAGCGCGCCGGCGGGGTGAAGTCCTCGCCCACGTCGTACTGGTCGGCGAAACGGAAATAGATGCTGGGCGAGCTGAAGTACACGAAGCGGCGCAGTCGCGCGCGCTGCGCGGCGGCGAGCAGGCGCTCGGTGGCGACCACGTTGGCCTGGCGGAACAGCTCGGCGCTGGCCCACGGCGCCGACAGCGCGGCGCAATGGATCACCGCGTCGCAGCCATGCAGCAGCGGCGCCAGGTCGTCGCGGCACAGCTCGGCGCGGGCCACGTCGATGCGCGGGTCGCCGGCGAAGGCGGCCAGGGCGGCGGCGTTGCGGCCGCTGGCGCGGACCAGCACGCCCTCGGCGGCCAGGGCGCGGACGACATGCGCGCCGATGAAACCGGAGGCGCCGGTGACCAGGACGCGCGCCATGTCAGTAGCGCAGCACCGCGCCGCCGAACGCCAGCCCGGCGCCGGAGCCGACCAGCGCGATCAGGTCGCCGCGCACGATGCGACCGCCGCTGATGGCCTGGTGCAGCGCGCCCGGAATCGAGGCGGCCATCTGGTTGCCGCGCGTGCCGATCACGTTGACCAGGGTGTCCGGCGCCAGTCGCAGCGCGACCTGCAGATGCCGCAGCGCCTTGGCGCTGGCCTGGTGCGGCACGATCCGCTGCACCTGCGCCAGTTCGACCCCGGCCTTGTCCAGCAGCCGCTGCAGGAACCCCGGCAACTTCGCCGCGGCGAGCCGGTAGGTGGCGCGACCGTTCATTTCGAACAGCGAGCCGGCGCGCAACGCGTCGATGCCGTGCTCCAGGCGCAGGCGCGTGCCGCCGGCGCGCACGCGGCAATGCTCGATGCCTTCGGAATAGGTTTCCAGGTGCGCGGCCAGCAGTCGCGATCCGCTGTCGCCGTCGTCGGCGGCCAGCACCACCGCCGCGGCGCCGTCGCCGAACAGCGGCGCGGTGTCCAGGTCCTCGCCGTTGAGGCCGACGCTGGCGATCTCACTGGACACGATCAGCACGCGCCGGTAGCGGCCGGCGGCGATCGCGCAGGCGGCCAGGTCCAGCGCGGCGACGAAGCTCAGGCAGGTGGCGTTGACGTCGAATGCGGTCAGTCCGCTGCCCTGCAGGCCGAGCCGCGCATGCAGCAGCGCGGCGCTGCACGGGATCGCCTGTTCCATCAGGCTGCAGGCGGAGATCACGCAGTCCATGTCCGACGGCTGCAGGTGCGCCGCCGCCAGCGCCGCGCGCGCGGCGCGTTCGCCCATCAGCGTGGCCGGTTCGTCGGCGCCGGCATAGTGGCGCACGGCGACGCCGGCGTGGCGCTGGGTCCAGCCGGCGGGCTTGCCCCAGCGCCGGTCGAAGCTGTCCGAGGTCACCTGCCGGGCCGGAAGGTATTCACCGGTGCCGAGGATGCGCACCGCGATGGGCCTGCTGGGTTCGACGGTCATGCAAAAGCTCGCGCAAGGGGGCCGCAGCGTACTGCCAGCGGATCGGCGCCGGCAACTGCGCGCGGGACGATCGCGCCGTCGCCTGGCGCTGGAGATCGCATGCAGTCCTCAGCCGCGCAACGACTTGGCGAAATATTTGGGCACTTCGACGAAGCCTTCCCGCCGATAGAAGGCGTGCGCCCGTTCGCGGCGGCGATGGCAGTGCACCTCCAGGCGGTCGCAGCCGCGCTGCCGCGCCAAGGCCTCGCCTTGCGCCAGCAAGCGCTGCCCCACGCCGGCGCCGCGTGCGCGATCGTCCACGCAGAAGTAGCTGATGCGACCGATGTCGCCGGCCAACGCCAGCTGCGGCAGAAAATGCAGCGACAGCACACCCACGACGTCGTCTCCTGAGGCCGCCACCAGCAAGGCGGCGTCCGGATGCGCCAGCAGCTGCGCCAGGCGCGTCTCGATGAAGGCCTCGGTGCCCGGATAGTCCAGCGCCGCCATCAACGCCGCAATGGCGTGCCGGTCCGCCATCACCGCGTTCCTGATCTCCAGCTTGCCGTTCTCGTTCATGTGCTGATAGTAGAAAGCGCCCGAGCCTGTAGGGGTGTGGACGGCGCGCCTAACGGCCGCGGCGCTGCCCGTACCAGAAATCGAGCGCGTCGCGCGAGCGCAGCATGCCGCGGCCGCGGCGCAGCAACCGCAGCAGCAGGCGCAGGTGTTCGCGCTTGCTGAAGCTGCGCAGCTTGCGGTCGGAGGTGTGCACCGGTTCGCGCAGGATCACGAAACGCCCGCGCCGGGCCAGCGCGCGGCTCAGCGCCACGTCCTCGCCGGCGTAGTAGCGTTCGTCGAAACCGCCGACCGCATCGAATGCGGCGCGGGTGCAGAACAGGAAGCAGCCCGGGGCGATGCCGGTGCGGCGGAACAGCCAGCCGAACAGGGTCTGCGCCGCGCGTTCGTGCCAGGCGACCTCGCCGAGCAACTGCACCTGGGCGCCGCCGCCGACCGCGCCGGTGTGCAGCGCGCGCAGCGCCGCCGCCAGCAGCGGCGTGTTGACGCGGGTGTCGGCATCGACGAACAGCAGGTAGCGGCCGCGGCTGGCGGCGGCGCCGGCATTGCGCGTGGCGGCGATATGGCGCAGTTGCAGTTCCAGCACCTGCGCGCCGTGGCGGCGCGCGATCTGCGCGGTGGCGTCGCCGCAGGCGTCGGCCACGACGATGGTCTCGCACTCCAGGTGCAACGCCTGCGCGGCGATGTGCAACGACGCCAGGGTATCGCCGATCAGGGCGGCTTCGTCGTGGGCGGGAACGATGAACGAGATCACGTCCGGCATCATGCGATGCCGGCGCGGCGCGGGCAAATCGGCCCGCGCCGCGTGCCGGCCGGCCGCGGGCGCGGCGCGGCCGGACCGACGCAGCGGGTCAGCGCTGCAGCGTCGCCATCATCGCCGGCGGGTAGCGGGTGCCGGCGGCCGCATCCACCGGGAAGATCGCGTCGATCTGCGCCAGGTCCTCGGCGCTCAGCGTCACCTGCAGCGCGCCCAGGTTCTCTTCCAGGTAGGCCAGGCGCTTGGTGCCCGGGATCGGCACCAGGTCCTCGCCCTGCGCCAGCACCCAGGCCAGCGCCAACTGCCCCGGGGTCACGCCCTTGGCCTGGGCCAGCGTGCGCACCTGTTCCACCAGCTGCAGGTTGCGGGCGAAGTTCTCGCCCTGGAAGCGCGGCGAATGGCGGCGGTAGTCGTCGGCCTCGAAGTCCTCCGGCGAGCGGATCGCCCCGGTCAGGAAGCCGCGGCCCAGCGGCGAGTAGGGCACGAAGCCGATGCCCAGTTCGCGCACCGTGTCCAGCACCTGGTCGCTCTCCGGATCGCGCGACCACAGCGAGTATTCGCTCTGCAGCGCGGTGATCGGGTGCACCGCATGCGCGCGGCGGATAGTGGCCGCGGCGGCCTCGGACAGGCCCAGGAAGCGCACCTTGCCCTGTTCGACCAGCCGCGCCATCGCCCCGACCGTGTCCTCGATCGGCACGTTCGGGTCCACCCGGTGCTGGTAGTACAGGTCGATATGGTCCACGCCCAGGCGTTGCAGGCTGCCCTCGCAGGCGGCCTGCACGTACTCGGGGCGGCCGTCGACGCCACGCACGTTGGGATCGTTGGGATCGAGCTTGATGCCGAACTTGGTGGCCAGGAACGCCTGGTCGCGGCGCCCGGCCAGCGCCTTGCCGACCAGCACTTCGTTGGTGTGCGGGCCGTACATGTCGGCGGTGTCGATCAGGGTGACGCCGTGGTCGAGCGCGGCATGGATCACCGCGATCGAGGCCGCGTCGTCGTTGCGGCCGCCGTAGAACGCGCTCATGCCCATGCAGCCGAGGCCGAGGGCGGACACGCGGGGGCCGTTGCGGCCGAGAGTGCGGGTTTGCATCGGGGAACTCCTGTTGGAAAGCGGGAAGCGACGGGGAAGAAACGAGGCGCGGGGACGTTGTGGTCGCGGGGAACGGAGGATGCGAGCGTGGCGCGGCGAGGCGTTATCGCGATCGCGCAGGATCCTTGTCCGATCCTGCAAACGCGTCGCCGCGCCGCGATCCGCGCAGGCCCCGACCCTGCCATGGCCGGTGTTTGCGCAAGGTCAGCGAAGCGTTCGGTCACGCCTCGGCGGCGCGGTTCACGGCGCCGGCGTGCGCGAGCGCAGGCGCGTGCCGCCGGAGACCAGTTGCCGCGGCATCGGCAGGCGCACGAACGCGTGCGGGAACGGATGCGCCACCGCGCTGACCGCGTCCAGCCGCTGCAACTGCTGCGCGTCCAGTTGCAGCTCCAGCGCGCCCAGGTTGTCGTCCAACTGCGCCAGGGTGCGCGCGCCGACGATCGGAATCGCGCCGGCGCCCGGCCGCTGCAGCAGCCAGGCCAGCGCCACCTGTGCCGGCGAACGGCCGAGCTCCGTAGCGACCTGCTTGACCACCTCGGCGATGTCCAGCGCGCGCTCGGTCAGCATTTCGTGCGCATACGCCGCATCGCCGCGTTCGGCACTGGCCTGGCCGTCCGCGGCGCGGCGCTGCACCGCGGCCAGGTCCTGGCGGCTGTACTTGCCGGTCAGGATGCCCATGGTCAGCGGCGACCAGGCCAGCACCGCGAGCCCGAGCGCCTCGGCCATCGGCACCAGTTCGGCCTCGACCGTGCGTTGCGCCAGGCTGTATTCGATCTGCAAGGCCACCAGCGGCGACCAGCCGCGCAGGTCGGCCAGGGTCTGCATCCGCGCCACCTGCCAGGCCGGCGTGTCGGAGATGCCGGCATAGACGATCTTGCCGGCGCGGACCAGGTCGTCGAAGCCGCGCATCACTTCCTCCACCGGCGTGGTGTCGTCCCAGATGTGCAGGTACAGCAGGTCCAGGTAGTCGGTGCGCAGCCGCTTCAGGCTGGACTCCACCGACTGCAGCAGGTTCTTGCGGTGGTTGCCGCCGCCGTTGGGATCGCCGGGGAAGGGGTTGAGAGTGTACTTGCTGGCGATCACCAGGCGGTCGCGGCGGCCCTCGGCGAACTTGCCGAGCAGGGTCTCGGAGCTGCCGTTGGTGTAGGTGTTGGCGGTGTCGATGAAGTTGCCGCCGTGGTCGACGTAGCGCGCGAACAGGCGGCCGGCTTCGGCGTCGTCGGCGCCCCAGCCCCAGTCGTTGCCGAAGGTCATCGTGCCCAGCGAGATGGGGCTGACACGCAGGCCGGAGCGGCCGAGCAGGCGGTAGTGATCGAGCGACATGAGGGGACTTCCTGGCAAGCGGATGGAACCGCGGGACGGGCAGGATGCGCCGCCCGATCAGGCGGATAAACTGGCATAGTCCGCATCTTCCTTGAAGTTGAGCTTCACAATGGTCGCCAACCCCCTGCCTGCCGTGGTCGCCTTCGCCCGGGTCGCCCACCACGCCAGCTTCACCCGCGCCGCCGACGAACTCGGCGTCTCGGCCTCGGCCCTGTCGCAGACGGTGCGCGCGCTGGAAGCGCAACTGGGCGTGCGCCTGCTGCACCGGACCACGCGCCGGGTGGCGCTGAGCGAACACGGCGCACGCTTCCTGGAACGGGTGACACCCGGGCTGGCGCAGATCGAGGCGGCGTTCCTGGACCTGGACGCGGTGCGCGACCGTCCGGCCGGGCATCTGCGCATCACCCTGCCGCGGGTCGCCGCGGATCAACTGGTGATGCCATGGCTGCCGTCGTTCCTGGCGCGCTATCCGCAGATCGAAGTGGAACTGTGCGTGGATCCGGCGCTGGTGGACGTGGTGGCCGAGGGCTTCGATGCCGGCATCCGCCTGGGCGAATGCCTGGCGCGCGACATGATCGCGGTGCCGCTGGGGCCGATGCAGCGCCAGGTGATCTGCGCGGCACCGGACTATTTCCGGCGCCATCCGCCGCCGCAGACGCCGGCCGACCTGGTCGAGCACGACTGCATCGTGCATCGCATGAGCAATGGCCGGCGCATGGCCTGGGAATTCACCCGCGATGGCCGCGATTTCGAAGTGGAGGTGACCGGCACCCTGGTGTTCAACGACAGCGGGCTGACCCATGCCGCGGCGCTGGCAGGGCTGGGCCTGGCGCAGGGCTTCGAATCGGTGGTCGCCGCCGACGTCGCCGCCGGCCGCTTGCTGCGCGTGCTCGACGACTGGCAGCAGCCCTTCGCGGGCTTCTACCTGTACTACCCGGCGCGCGAACACCTGGCGCCGAAACTGCGCGTGTTCATCGACCATCTGCGCGCGGCGAACGCGGCGGCGGAGTCGCCGCCGCGATGATCGGCCGATCCCGGCGCTGCCGCGCGGGGGGGCGGGGAACGGCCGTCGCCACCGTGGCGGTGGCGACGGCGCTACTGGGCTCAGCCCTTCAGCTTGGCCGCGTATTCGGCCACGCGCTTGCCGAGCAGGCGCGCGGTTTCCAGGTCGCCGGCACGCGGCGCTTCGTCCGGCGACGCATCCGACGGCGAGATCGCCAGCGCGCCGGCGAAACCGGCGGTCCAGTTCACGTCGGCCGGGCCGTGCGCCTTGGTGTTGGCCGGCGGCAGGCCGGTGCCGATCCAGATCTGGCCGTGCTGCTGCGACAGGGTCCAGAAGTATTCGATGGTGGAGAACTTGTCGCCATTGACCGACGCGGAGTTGGTGAAGCCGGCGGCGACCTTGTCCTTCCAGGCCTGCGCGAACCACGGCTTGGAACTGGCGTCGGCGAACTTCTTGAACTGCCAGGCCGGGCCGCCCATGTAGGTCGGGCTGCCGTAGATGATCGCATCGGCCTGGCCGATGGCGTCCCAGGCGTCTTCGGGCAGATTGCCGTCCTCGTCGATGCGGTACAGCGTGGCCTCGCCGACGCTGGCGGCGCCGGCGTGCACCGCCTCGGCCTGCTTGACGGTATGGCCGTAGCCGCTGAAGTAGACGATCGCGATCTTGCTCATGGGCGAACTCCTGGAATCGAATGAAGGGAGGGGGGAAGCGCGGGCATTGTGCGCATGCGCCGCCGCTCCGATCAGCGCCACGCGCAGGATGTTGTGTCCGACCGGCGCTGCGGCGGCCGGGCGACGTTCCTCAGGGGGCCGCGTCGCCCCGCATCTCGCGCTCGATGCCGACTTCGACCAGGTAGTCGATGAAGCTGCGCACCTTCGGCGCCAGGTGGCTGCGGTTGGCATAGACCGCGTAGACGCCGATCGGGGCGAGTTGGTGGTCGGGCAGCACGCGCACCAGGCGCCCGTCCTCCAGTTCCTTCTCCGCGATGAAGTCCGGCTGCAGGACGATGCCCATGCCGGCGACGGCGGCCTCGCGCAGCACGTCGCCGCTGTTGGCGCGCAACCCGCCCTGGATGCGCACCCGGGTCTCGCCGTCGGGACCTTGCAGGGCGAGTTCGTCGCCCAGCGGCGAATAGCTGTAGTTCAGGAATTCGTGCCCGGCAATGTCGGCGGCCAGGCGCGGCGTGCCGGCGCGTTCCAGGTAGGCCGGCGCCGCGCACAGATACGCCTGCACCTCGCCGAGCTTGCGCGCGATCAGGGTCGGGGTGACCTGGCGGGTGATGCGGATCGCCATGTCGTAGCCTTCCTCGACGATGTCCACCAGCCGGTCCGACAGCGACAGGTCCAGCGCCACCTGCGGATGGCGTGCCCGGTAGCCGGCCAGGCGCGGTCCCAGCCGGGCGATGGCGAAGCTGAAGGGGGCGTTGATGCGCAGGGTGCCCGAGGGCGTCAGCGCCTGTTCGCCGACCGCCGCCTCCATGTCGTCGAACTCGGCCAGCAGCACCTGGCAGCGCTGGTAGTAGGCGGTGCCGACGCTGCTCGGGCTGACCCGGCGGGTGGTGCGGTTGAGCAGGCGCAGGCCGAGCCGCTTTTCCAGCCACGCCACTTGCCGGGTGACGCTGGCGGTGGACATGCCCAGCGCCTCGGCGGCGGCGTTGAAGCCGTTGCGATCGACCACGGTGACGAACACACGCATCGCGTCCAGCGTATCCATTGTTGCTGTTCCTGAAACAGATATCCGGGCCGAGCGTAATTTATCTCCCCTGCTGTCGGGAATACCCTGTGCTCCTGGTGCCGATGCCGCGCCGCGCGGCACCCGCGGGCGCCGCCCGCAACGGCCTGTCATGCCTTGCCGCGGCGGGCGCGTCGCGATTGCCGCATCCTCTGGAGATCCGTCATGTCCCGTCTGCCGTCGCTGTATATCTCGCATGGTTCGCCGATGACCGCGCTGCATCCGGGGCAGGTCGGCCTGCGCCTGGCCGAGCTGGCGCGGACGCTGCCGCGGCCGCGCGCGATCGTGGTCGCCTCGGCGCACTGGCTGGGGCGGCGGCCGCTGATCGGCGCGGCGGCGCAGCCGCCGACCATCCACGACTTCGGCGGTTTCCCGCGCGAACTGCACGCGATGGAGTACCCGGCGCCGGGCGCGCCGGCGCTGGCGCAGGAGATCGCGCAACGGCTCGAACGCGCCGGTCTGCAGCCGTACGTGGACGAGCGCCGCGGCCTCGACCATGGCGTGTGGGTGCCGCTGTCGCTGCTGTATCCGCAGGCCGACATCCCGGTGGTGCCGCTGTCGATCCAGCCCGAGCTGGGGCCGGCGCACCAACTGGCGGTCGGCCGCGCGCTGGCGCCGCTGCGCGCGCAGGGCGTGCTGCTGGTCGGGTCGGGCAGCATCACCCACAACCTGCACGATTTCGGCCGCTACGCCGACGGCAAGGACGCGCCCTACGTGCGCCCGTTCATCGACTGGGTGGAGCAGGCCTTGCTGCGCGAGGACGTGCCGGCCTTGCTCGACTATCGCCGCCAGGCGCCCTTCGCCGAACGCGCGCATCCCACCGACGAGCACTGGCAGCCGATCTACTTCGCGATGGGCGCGGCCGGCGCGGATGGACTCGGCGCGCAGCGCATCGATGCCGGCATCGATGCCGGGCTGCTGGCGATGGACATCTACCGCTTCGACGGCGCCGCAGCGCGCGCGGCGGCCTGAACGCCGCCGGTCCTGTCGGGTCGAACTGAGCGGTTCATGGCGGTGAAGGCCATCGCTGCTCCGCGTCTCACCGTTTGAGACGCGGAGCCGGCACCGTCGGCGGGTGAATACCCTCGAAAAGCTCGCCGTGCTCGCCGACGCGGCCAAGTACGACGCGTCCTGCGCCTCCAGCGGCGCCGGCAAGCGCGATTCGCTGCGCAGCGGCGGCATCGGCAGTACCGAGGGCATGGGCATCTGCCATTCGTACACGCCGGACGGGCGTTGCGTGTCGCTGCTGAAGATCCTGTTGACCAACTTCTGCGTGTTCGACTGCGCCTACTGCGTCAACCGCGTGTCCAGCAACGTGCGCCGCGCGCGCTTCACGCCGGCGGAAGTGGTCAAGCTGACCCTGGATTTCTACAAGCGCAACTACATCGAAGGGTTGTTCCTCTCCAGCGGCATCATCCGCAACAGCGACTACACCATGGAGCAACTGGTGGAAGTGGCGCGGCTGTTGCGCGAGGAGCACCGCTTCGCCGGCTATATCCACCTCAAGACCATTCCCGACGCGGCGCCGGAACTGCTCGCCGCCGCCGGCCGCTACGCCGACCGGCTCAGCATCAACGTGGAGTTGCCGACCGAGCGCGGCCTGGCGCAACTGGCGCCGGAGAAGAACGTCGGCGGCATCCGCGCGGCGATGGGCGAGCTGCGCTGGCGCATCGAGGAAGGCAAGGAGGCGCGCAAGGCCGAGACCCGGGTGCGCGCCAAGCCGCCGCGCTTCGCCCCGGCCGGGCAGAGCACGCAGATGATCGTCGGCGCCGATGGCGCCGACGACCGCGCGATCCTGCACACCAGCCACAATCTGTATGGCAACTACCGCCTGCGCCGCGTCTACTACTCCGCGTTCAGTCCGATTCCCGACGCCTCGGCCAAGCTGCCGCTGCTGGCGCCGCCATTGCAGCGCGAACACCGCCTGTACCAGGCCGACTGGCTGCTGCGCTTCTACGAGTTCTCGGTGGAGGAGATCGCCCCGCCGACCACCAGCGGCATGCTCGATCTCGATGTGGACCCCAAGCTGGCCTGGGCGCTGCGCAACCCCGAGCGCTTCCCGGTGGATCTCAACACCGCCGCGCGCGAGTTGCTGCTGCGGGTGCCGGGGCTGGGCACGGGCAATGTCGAACGGTTGCTGTTGGCGCGCCGGCACGCGCGGCTGCGGGTCGGCGACCTGGCGCGGTTGCGGGTGCCGCTGAAGAAGCTGCTGCCGTTCGTCAGCGTGCTCGACCATCATCCGCGGCGGCGGCTGGACGATCCGCAGCGGCTGCGCGCGCAGTTGGCACCGGCGCCGCGCCAGGGGGGATTGTTTGACTGAGCGCGGGTGGAGGCGGTGGCTTGCGGCCGCTCGTGCCGGCGCGACGGCCGGCGCATGCGATGGCGCCGGCGGGCGCTGCGCATGGCATGCGCGGCGGCGAGGGCGGGACAGTGTTCCAGGCTGAGGTCCATCCGCCCTGGAGCCTGCAGGCCTGGCGCGACGCGGCGCGCGCGGCGTGGTGCGCACAAGCGGCGCCGGAGCACATCCGCTGGGACGGCGATGCGCAGGGCGGGTTGCTGGCGGGCGCGGATGTGACCGGGTTGGCGGCGACGGTACCGCCGCCGCGCGTGTCGGCCGAGTTCCTGGCGCTGGCCGGCGCGGTGCTGTGCCATCGCGATCCGCAGCGGCATGCCTTGCTGTACCGGCTGCTATGGCGCATCGCCGGCGGCGAGCGCGCGCTGCTGCAGCGGGTCACCGATGCCGACGTGCACCGCGCGCAGCAGTGGGCGCAGGCGGTGCGCCGCGACAGCCACAAGATGAAGGCGTTCGTGCGCTTCCGCGAAGTGCCGGGCGAGCAGGAGGCCTACATCGCCTGGTTCGAGCCGGAGCACCACATCGTCGATCGCATCGCGCCGTTCTTCGCGCGGCGCTTCGCCGGCATGCGCTGGGCGATCCTCACCCCGTACCGCAGCGTGCAATGGGACGGTGCGGCGCTGCGGTTCGGCGCCGGCGCGCAGCGCGCCGATGCGCCGGCCGACGATGCGCAGGACGCGCTGTGGCGGACCTACTACGCCAACATCTTCAACCCGGCGCGGCTCAACCCGACGATGATGCGCCAGGAGATGCCGCAGAAGTACTGGAAGCACCTGCCGGAGACGCAACTGTTGCCGACCCTGATCCGCGAGGCCGGCCAGCGCGTGCACGCGATGGCCGAGCGTGCGCCGGAACCGGTGCGGCGGCGCATTCCCGCGCCGGCCCCGGCGCCGGTCGTGGCCGACGACGACAGCCTGGATGCGCTGCGCGCGGCGGCGCGCGATTGCCGCCGCTGTCCGCTGTGGCAGCCGGCCACCCAGACCGTGTTCGGCGACGGCCCGCCGAACGCCGCGGTGATGGTGGTGGGCGAGCAACCCGGCGACGAGGAAGACCTGAGCGGGCGCCCGTTCGTCGGCCCGGCCGGGCGCCTGTTCGACCGCGCGCTGCAGGAGCTGGGCGTCGACCGTGCCGGCCTGTACGTCACCAACGCGGTCAAGCATTTCCGCTTCGAGCAGCGCGGCAAGGCGCGGCTGCACCGCAATCCCGAGCGTGCCCATGTCGAAGCCTGCCGGATGTGGCTGGCCGGCGAACTGGCACGGGTGCGTCCGCGGATCGTGCTGTGCCTGGGCGCGACCGCGGCGCGCGCGGTGCTGGGGAGCGGCTTCGCGCTGATGGCCCAGCGCGGGCAGTGGCAGGCGCTGGACGATGGCACCCGTGCCCTGGCCACCGTGCATCCGTCGTGGGTGCTGCGCCAGCGGGGCGAGGCCGACGCGGCCAGCGCCTATCGCGGCTTCGTCGACGACCTGCGGACGCTGGCGCAGGCTCCGGACACGCCGCGCGCGGTGGTTGCGCCGGTCCCGCGCTGAGCGCCGCGCACGGGTGCGTTCGGCGCGGGACGGCGGTCAGCGACGCGTCATCGCCGCTGCAGCACGTAGCTGTTCTCGAAGCCGTGCGCGCAGCCGAGCACGTGGAAGTCGCCGAAGTAGCCGGAGGCGCGCAGCAGATCCACCGCCGGACCGACCTCCGGCGAATGCTCCCAGTCGCCATAGTCGTCGAACACCACGAACCCGCCGGAGACCACGCTCGGCGCGTACAGCAGGAAATCCAGCAAGACGTTGCGCCCGGTGTGGCCGCCGTCGATGTGCAGCAGCGCCACCTCCGGCTTCATGTTGAAGAAGTGCTGCGCGCAGAATTCCGAATAGCCGCGGATGAACTGCGCATTGGGCAGCAGCAGCTGCCGGTAGTGGTTGAACTCCTCGAACTGGTTGGGCAGGGCGAACGGGTCCAGCCCGATCACCCGCCGCTGGCGATTGCTGATCTCGTTCATCAGCACCAGCGACTTGCCCTTCCACACGCCGATCTCCACCAGATCGCCGGGAACGCCCTCCAGCAGCAGGCACAGGTAGCCGAGCAGCCGCACGTGGTCGTGGAACGACAGTTCGCGCCGCGGCATCGCCTGCTCGGCCGGCAGGGTCGCCTGCGCCTGCTCGAAATGCTGGCCGATCAGCGTCCAGACCTGCGCGATGTTGTCGCTGACCGTCGGGTCGTCGATGAAGGCATTGAGGTCGCGGATGGTGAGCATGGAATCTCCGGCGGCGGCGCGGGGCGCCAGGTACGGGGGCGGATGGGGAGGGGGATGGCGCGATACTAGCGCGCGCCGTGGCCCGGTCGTGCCCGTCCGCGCGCTGCCGCGAGGAGCGGGCATGGCCGCCGCCGCCCGCGCGGCATTGGGCATCGGCGGCGCGACCGCCCCTTGCAGCGGCCAGCCGATGCCGCGCGGCGCCGCCACTGGACATCGCGCCTGCGGTGCGGTTTGCTTGCCGTCTCCCCCATTCATGGTGCGCCGCCGCCGGCGCGCGCCGGCGTCCGGACGAGCATGCATTCGATCGAAGTGGTGTTGGCGATGTTGCTGGCGGTGGTCGCCAGCGGCTACCTGGTGCGCGTGCTGCCGTTCTCGCTGCCGTTGCCGCTGGTGCAGATCGGCCTGGGCGCGGTGATCGCCGGCGTGTTCAAGAAGGGCTACGCGCTGGAGCCGGAACTGTTCTTCCTGCTGTTCCTGCCGCCGCTGCTGTTCCTGGACGGCTGGCGCATTCCCAAGCAGGGCCTGTTCCGCGACAAGGGCGCGATCCTGGAACTGGCGCTGGGCCTGGTGGTGTTCACCGTGATCGGCGCCGGCTTCCTGATCCACTGGATGATCCCGACCATGCCGCTGGCGGTGGCGTTCGCGCTGGCCGCGGTGGTGTCGCCGACCGATCCGATCGCGGTCTCCTCGATCGCCGCGCGCGCGCCGATCCCCAAGCGGCTGATGCACATCCTGGAAGGCGAGTCGCTGCTCAACGACGCCTCCGGCCTGGTCTGCTTCCAGTTCGCGGTGGCCGCGGCGATCACCGGCACGTTCTCGCTGGCCGACGCCTCGCTGACCTTCCTGTGGGTGGCGCTGGTCGGCGTGGCCTCCGGCATCGCCGTGGTGATCGGCACCAGCCTGGCGCAGCGCTGGATCTGGCGCCAGGTCGGCGAGGAGCCGGGCGCGGCGATCCTGGTCAACCTGCTGCTGCCGTTCGCCGCCTACCTGCTGGCCGAGGCGATCCACGCGTCCGGCATCCTCGCCGCGGTCGCCGCCGGCATCGCCATGAGCTACGTGGAACTGAGCGGCCGCGCCCCGGGCAGCATGCGCGTGCAGCGCTCGGCGGTGTGGGACATGGTGCAGTTCACCCTCAACGGCATCATGTTCGTGCTGCTCGGCGAACAGTTGCCGGGCATCGTGCAGGGCGCCATGCACAACATGGACGAGGCCGGGCACCTGGATCCGTGGTGGCTGCTCGGCTACGCGCTGGTGATCTACGTCGGCCTGCTGCTGCTGCGCTTCCTGTGGGTGTGGCTGTCGCTGCGCTGGAACCTGCTCAAGGCGCGCCGCCGCGGCGAAGCCCGGCAGAGCCCGCCGTGGCGGATCGTGGTGGCGACCTCGCTGGCCGGGGTGCGCGGCGCGATCACCCTGGCCGGCGTGCTGACCCTGCCGCTGGCGCTGCCCAGCGGCGCGGCGTTCCCGGCGCGCGACCTGGCGATCTTCCTGGCCAGCGCGGTGATCGTGACCTCGCTGCTGGTCGCCAGCGTGGCGCTGCCGCGACTGCTGCGCGGCCTGGAACTGCCGGAGGAACCGAGCGACCGCCTGGAGGAAGACCTGGCGCGGCGCGAATCCTCGCGCGCGGCGCTGGCGGCGGTGGAAAAACTGCGGCAGCGGCTGGTGCAGGACAGCGAGCACGCCGATCTGTACAACGAGGCGGCGACCCGGGTCAGCGCCCTGTATCAACGCCACCTCGACCACGGCGAGGCGATGGAAAGCGATCCGGAGGAGGCGCGGCGGCTGGACGACGTGCTGCGCCAACTGCGCCAGGCCGGCCTGCAGGCCGAGCGACAGGAACTGTTCAAGCTGACCCGCCAGCGCAAGATCTCCGACGAGATCGCGCGCCGCCTGATCCGCAATCTGGATCTGCTGGAGGCGCGGCGGAAGAGTTGACGGTTGGGAATCGGGAATGGGGAAACGGGAATGGGAAGAGCGGGATTCGCTGCGACGTGATGCAGTCTGCATGCAGGGCGCTTTGAAGCTGGGAATGGGGAGAGGGGAATCGGGAATGGGAAAGCTGGGCTGAGCGTGGCGCTGCAGGCTTTTCGATTCCCCATTCCCCATTCCCCATTCCCCACTCCCGGCCCCCAACTATCCCGCACACGGGAGAGTGCTTCCGCCGGATCGGGATTTATCCATCACGTGCCGGCTTCTACCCTGGGGGTCGTTTCCGCGCCGCTCCGGGAGTTCCCGTGTCGCCGATCATTTCCATCCAACAGCTCACCAAGACCTACGCCGGTGGCTTCCAGGCGCTCAAGGGCATCGACCTGGACATCCGGCGCGGCGAGATCTTCGCCCTGCTCGGGCCCAACGGCGCCGGCAAGACCACGCTGATCAGCGTGGTCTGCGGCCTGGTCAATCCCAGTTCCGGCACGGTACTGGCCGACGGCCACGACATCGTCCGCGACTACCGCGCCGCGCGCGGCAAGATCGGCCTGGTGCCGCAGGAACTGGCCACCGACGCGTTCGAGACGGTGTGGGCGACGGTGCGCTTCAGCCGCGGCCTGTTCGGCAAGCCGAAGGACGACGCGCACCTGCAGCGGGTGCTGCGCGAGTTGTCGCTGTGGGACAAGCGCGACAGCAGGATCTCCACCCTGTCCGGCGGCATGAAGCGGCGCGTGCTGATCGCCAAGGCGCTGGCGCACGAGCCGTCCATCCTGTTCCTGGACGAGCCCACCGCCGGGGTGGACGTGGAACTGCGCCACGATATGTGGCAGATGGTGCGGCGCCTGCGCGAGCAGGGCACCACCATCATCCTGACCACGCACTACATCGAGGAGGCCGAGGACATGGCCGACCGTGTCGGCGTGATCAACCGCGGCGAACTGGTGCTGGTGGAGGACAAGCGCGCGCTGATGCGCAAGCTCGGCAAGAAGCAGCTGGCGCTGACCCTGCAGGCGCCGCTGCCGACGCTGCCGCAGGCGCTGGCAGCGCAGCCGCTGGAGCTGTCCGCCGATGGCACGGTGCTGACCTATACCTACGACGTGCAGGCCGAACAGACCGGCATCGGCAGCCTGCTGCGGCAACTGGAGGACCACGGCGTGGAGATCAAGGACCTGCATTCCAGCGAAAGCTCGCTGGAGGAGATCTTCGTCAACCTGGTGCGACCGGCCGCCGCCGGCGCGGAGGCGCGCGCATGAACCTGCACGCGATCGCCGCGATCTACCGCTTCGAGATGGCGCGCACCTTCCGTACGCTGACCCAGTCGATCGCCTCGCCGGTGCTGTCGACCTCGCTGTACTTCGTGGTGTTCGGCGCGGCGATCGGCTCGCGCATGGGCGCCATCGACGGCATCAGCTACGGCGCCTACATCATTCCCGGCCTGGTGATGCTGTCGCTGCTCAACGAAAGCATCTCCAACGCCTCCTTCGGCATCTACATGCCGCGCTGGGCCGGCACCATCTACGAGGTGCTGTCGGCGCCGGTGGCGTGGTGGGAGGTGGTGATCGGCTATGTCGGCGCGGCGGCGAGCAAGTCGGTGCTGCTGGGCCTGCTGATCCTGCTCACCGCGCGCTGCTTCGTGCCGTACGAGATCGCGCATCCGCTGTGGATGTTCGGCTTCCTGGTGCTGACCGCGCTGACCTTCAGCCTGTTCGGCTTCATCATCGGCATCTGGGCCGACGGTTTCGAGAAGCTGCAGGTGATCCCGCTGATGGTGGTGACGCCGCTGACCTTCCTCGGCGGCAGCTTCTATTCGATCTCCATGCTGCCGCCGCTGTGGCAGAAGATCAGCCTGTTCAACCCGGTGGTGTACCTGGTCAGCGGCTTCCGTTGGGCGTTCTTCGGCAAGGCCGACGTGCACATCGCGGTCAGCGCGAGCATGACCGCGGTGTTCCTGGCGGTGTGCCTGGCCGTGGTGTGGGCGATCTTCCGCAGCGGTTACCGGCTCAAGGCCTGAGCCGTCGGCGCCATCGCGGGATCGCTGGTCCGTCGTGGCCGGTCCTCGATTGCTCGCCGCAGCGGCTCGGGAGCGCCATGCGTGGGCTGTTCCGCCCGCTGCCGTGGTGGGCATGGCCAGCCATTGGTCGCGCGGCAAGAGCGCCGCGCGCGGGCTGCGGCGTTGGCCGTGCCCGGGCGATCAGTTGGTCTTGAGGTAGTACGCCTCGACGGTACCGTTGATCTTCATCGTCATCGGATTGCCGCGGCGGTCGCGGGCCTTGCCGACCTGCACGCGGATCCAGCCTTCGCTGATCGAGTATTCCTCCACGTTGTCGCGCTCCACGCCGTTGAAGCGGATGCCGACGCCGCGCGCCAGCGCCTCGGCATCGTGGAACGGGCTCTGCGGGCTGATCGCCAGGTGGTCGGGAGGGGTATCGCTCATGGTCGTGGATTCGCGTGGCGGCGGACAGCGCCGTCTTCCGGGGGCGCAGGATAAACGCCCGCGGCGCCCTTGCCGAGCGTCGCCGCGCTTGGCGTCGCCGCGCCCGGCGCGGCACACTGCGCGTCCCGCCCTGTCCCGAACCGCCGCCATGCCCGACAACAGCGCCGACTACGACGAGCCCGACGACCTCGGTGCCGACCTCGACGAGGACGATCCGGACACCCAGCAGGGCCTGATCTGGAATCTGCTGCTGCTGATCAACCCCGGCGACGAGGAGACCGCGCTGCGCCAGTTCAACGCCTACCGCGAGGCCGCGGGCGAGGCGGACGGCGAGGGCGACGGCTGGCTATGGACGCTGAAGGACGCCATCGACTGGAGTTCCGGCTTCCACGTCGACGGCCGCGACCGCGAAGCGCTGATCGCCGCGATCGACGAACTGGCCGCGCGCTGGAACCTGCGCATCGACTGGGGCGGCGACCTCGACGACGAGGACTTCCTCGACGCCCACGACACCGCCTCGCTGCTGGGCGTGGCCTACGACCGCCTGCGCGAACACGGCTACAGCCTGTGGTGCTGGGACACCGGCAGCGACGACCGCGCCGGCTGGATGGCGCTCAGCCGCGACGACGAGGACATGCAGCGCCTGGCGGCGATCCTGGGCATCGACCTGCGCCCGGGCAGCGATCCGTTCTAGCTGCGATTCCGGCGGGCATGCAGCCTGTCGCGGCTGAAGCCGCTCCTACAAACAGCGCGCATCGCGCTCCGCGGCTCCTGTAGGAGCGGCTTCAGCCGCGACAAAAGGCATCCCGGCCTGCACCGGCTTCGGTAAATGCTGAGGCCGAAACCCCGCCTACACCGCATCAGCCAAGCATACGCAGCCCGCTGTGGGAGCGACTTCAGTCGCGACGATCGGCGTCGGAAAACCCGCCCCGCCCACGACGGCGCCGGGGGGGCCGAAAACCCATCGGAAAAACGCCCCTAGCACAGCGACTGCGCGGCAGCCGAAGCTCCCTCCACCGGTTCAACCCGCTTCCCCACGCGCTTGCGCACGCGCCTGGCGGATCAGCGCCTTCATCAACGCGCGATCGGTATGCCGCGACACCGGCACCGCGCCGAGGCGAATCGCTTCGGCGCGCAGCGCGGCGGGCACGTCGTAGTGCGCGCCGCTGAGCTTGTTCTGGAAGGCGCGGCGGGGAATGCCCAACTGCGCCGCCATCGCATGCAGTTCGTCCAGCGTATCGCCGAGCAGATGCCCCCAGCGCTGGCCGCGCCAGGGATGCACCGCGTCGTCGATGTAGACCGCCATCGCGCCGGTCAGGCCGGCTTGTGTTCGCCGTCGGCGTCGGTGTCCGCCTTGGCCTCGGCTTCCGTGGCTGCCGCAGGCGCCGCGTCGCTGGCCGCGTCCGCGTCGGGGCGTGCGCCGTCCTCGGCCTGGTCGTCGTCGCTGGCCGGCGCGTCGGCCTCGGCGAACTCGGCGACCAGATCGTCCAGATACTCGGCCG
This sequence comes from Xanthomonas sp. DAR 35659, assembly GCF_041242975.1. Taxonomy (NCBI): domain Bacteria; kingdom Pseudomonadati; phylum Pseudomonadota; class Gammaproteobacteria; order Lysobacterales; family Lysobacteraceae; genus Xanthomonas; species Xanthomonas medicagonis. The sequence goes on along the minus strand of NZ_CP162488.1, from coordinate 4,687,841 downwards.
CGGTCTTGCCTTCATCGGCCGCCAGGTCGTCGATCATCTGCTGCAACTGGGTCGAATAGTCCAGGGTGATGGTGTTGCCTTCCTGCTCCTGCACGTTGGCCAGATGCTTGAGCATCGCCAGCATCGGCACCGGGTTGTCGGCGTTGCCCATGGTCTGGCCGCCGACCGACAGCAGCCATTCGGTGCCTTGCAGGCCGATCGCGGCCAGGACGCGGCCGCTGTCGTTCTGCAGCACGGCGTGGTTGGCGATCGGCTGATCGCGGCCCAGTCGGGCGAAGGCGCGCTTGGGCTGCTGCTTCTTGCGCTTGTCGCGCTTGGCTTTGGAATGCTTGGACACGGTCGTCTCGTTCTCGGATTGACGGCCATTGTAAGCGGCACCGCGGTGCATGACTTTCGACAGGCTTGACGACAGTTGTAGTCAATTCGTAGTTTGACTACGTCTGTCGTCACGCAGTTGTCGTACCGTGAAACGCAGCCCATCGCCGCCGTAGCGCGACGCGCGGGCCGTGTATCGCGGCGGCCCCGCGTCTGCGCCGCCAATGCGATGCGGCGCAGACGGGCGAAGGCCGACAGCGAGGCCGAGCTTCGCTCCTCATTCCGCTCCCAAGGAGACGCGTCATGCCGTACCCGAACTTCACGCTCTGGCGCCGCGGCGCCGCCATGCTGGTCCTGGCCGGCGCCGCTGTCGCCGCGCTTCCGAGCGGACGCGTGCACGCGCAGGAGGCGGTGCCGGCGATCGCCGAACCGGCCGAACCGGCAATCCCGGCGGCACCCGCGCCGCCGCCGGCACTATTGCCGCCCACGCCAGCCACCGGCGCGCCGCGCACGACGGTGTCCAGCATCACCACCGTGTCCGACGATCTCCGCAATGCCTCGGTGCTGCTGGAAGCGGGAAACGCCACCGTGTACGGCAGCAGCGATGACCTGCGCGAGGCGCGGCGCGTGCGGCGCGGCGAGGAGACGCTGTGGTGGATCCGTCGGGACGACAAGCGCTACGTGGTGCGCGATGCGGCCACCATCCGGCAGATGAAGGCCGCCCACGCCCCGGTCGAGGCGCTGGGGCGGCAACAGGCGGCGCTCGGTGAACAGCAGGGATTGCTGGGCCGGCGCCAGGGCGAACTCGGCGCGCAGCAGGGCGAACTCGCGCGCCGCCAGGCCAGTCTGGCCAGGGAGGACGCCAGGCTGGCGCGGGAGCGCGCCCGGCAAGCCGATGGCGGCGCCCAGGGTGCGGCAGCCACCGCGGGTCGCGACGCGGCCTGTGCCGACTATGCGCAGCAGATGGCGGCGTTGGGCGAACGCCAGGCCGCGTTCGCCGAGCAGCAGGAAGACTTCGCCCAACGCCAGGGGGCGCTGGCGCAACGCCAGCAGGCCGCCAATGTGGTGTTGCGACGCGACCTCGACCGCATCGTCCAGCAAGCGATCGCGCAAGGCGTGGCACAACCGCTGCCGCGATGAGCGGAGCGGCGGCGCGATGATGTCTAGGTGGCGAAGGGCACGCGGCATCGGCGTCCGCGCCAGGTCCGCCGCCGGCAATGCGCGGCGTGTGGCCGGACGCTCGCGCCGCGACGGTCCGCGCCACTGCAGGCAGTTACGCGTCGCCGGGCCTGGCGCGAGCGTCGCGCCGAACCTTCGGCCGCCGCCGTGACGCCGTCACTCGCGCTCGCCGGCGCGGCCACTGTCGGCAGGCACGCGTCGCCGGGCCTGGCGCGATCAGCGTCGCGCCGGGCCTTCGGCCGCCGCCGTCACCCCGGCACTCGTGCTCGCTGGTGCGGCCGCGGGCGCGGGCGCTGCCGCTGCCGTGCTGCGTGGTTTGCCGCCGGTGACGCTGTTGACCGCGCGGATCGCTTCGCGGGCGGCATCGGCCGCCGCTTCCGGCGAGGTGGTGCGTGGCGGCGCGATGGTCACCGTCGCCGGCTTGGCCGCATTCGCTGCCGGCGCGGCAGCGGCAGCGCTGTCGGTGGCGGCAGGCGCCGTGGCTTTCGCCGGCGCTGGCGCAGTCGCCGACGCGGGTACCGCCGCGGCCGCCACCGCGCTCAGGTCCGGCACCTTGGTGTCGGCGTCGGGCTGCGGCGCGCCCAGCGCCACGGCATGGCCGCTGCCGACCAGCGCCGCGTCCTCGGCGTCCTTGGTCATCACCACCACGCTGATGCGGCGATTGATCGGGCTATCCGGCGCCTGCTTGTCGAACAGCACCGAGGAGGACAGGCCGACCACGCGCGAGACCTTGTCCTCGCTCATGCCGCCGGCCACCAGTTCGCGCCGCGCCGCGTTGGCGCGGTCCGCGCTCAGTTCCCAGTTGCTGTAGCCGTTCTTGGCGCTGTACTGGGTGACGTCGGTGTGGCCGGTGATGCTGATGTGGTTGGGCACTTCGTTGATGAAGCCGGCCAGCTCGTGGAGGATGTCGCGCGTGTACGGTTTGAGCGCGGCGCTGCCCAGATCGAACATCGGCCGGTTCTCCTTGTCCACGATCTGGATGCGCAGGCCGTCCGGGGTCAGGTCCAGCAGCAACTGGTCCTTGAACGGCTCCAGCGCCTGGCTCTTGTCGATCGCTTCCTTGAGGTCCTGCATCAGCGTTTCCAGGCGCTGCTTCTCCTTCTCGCGCTCGGTCGCCTTGTCCTGTTCCTCGCCGATGAGGCTCTTGCTGCCGAACGGATCCTTGTTGTCGCCGCGCTGGATGTCGCCGGAACCGCCGAGCTTGATCATCGAGGTGCTGGCGCCGCCGGGGCCGGCCATGCCGGGGCTCGGCGCCGGGCTCTTGCCTTCCAGCGGGCTGGGATTGCGGAAGTACTCCGAGATCGCCATGCGCTGTTCCTTGGTGGTGGCCGCGACCAGCCACAGCACCAGGAAGAACGCCATCATCGCGGTCACGAAATCGGCGAAGGCGACCTTCCAGGCGCCGCCGTGGTGGCCGCCGCCCTGGATCTTCTTGACCCGGCGAATGACGACAGTGGGTTTGGTCTCGGGCATGGCGGCGCTACTTGATCGTCTTCAGATGCGTCTCGAAGTCGGCGAAGCTCGGCCGCACGTCGCTCGGCAGGGTCTTGCGCGCGAACTCCAGCGCGATCTTCGGGTTGTAGCCGCGCAGGCAGGCCAGCAGCGCGGTCTTCACCGATTCGAAGATGCGGCTGTCCTGTTCGGCGCGCGCTTCCATCGCCGCCGCCAGCGGCGCGACGAAACCATAGGCGAGCAGGATGCCGAGGAAGGTGCCGACCAGCGCGGCGCCGACGTGGTGGCCGATCTCCTCGATCGGCCCGCCGATCGAGCCCATGGTGATCACGATGCCCAGCACCGCGGCGACGATGCCGAAGCCGGGCAGGCCGTCGGACACCTTGCTCAGCGCATGCGCCGGCGCCATCGCCTCGTGGTGGTGCTTCTCCAGCTCCAGTTCCAGCAGCGGTTCCAGTTCGTGCGGCTCGATGTTGCTGCCGATCATCAGGCGCAGGCAGTCGGTGATGAAGTCGAGCAGGTGGTGATCGGCCAGCACCTTCGGATAGGTGCCGAAGATCGCGCTCTCGGCCGGCTTCTCCACGTGGTCTTCCAGCGCCATGAAGCCGTCGCGCCGCGCCTTGTTCAACAGTTCGTAGATCAGGGTCAGGGTGGAGCGGTAGTCGTCGGACTTGTACTTCGGGCCCTTGAACACGCCGGCGACGTCGGCGAGGGTGGCCTTGACGATCTTGCCGGGGGTGCTGACCAGGAACGCGCCCAGCGCCGCGCCGCCGATGATCATCAGCTCGTAGGGCTGCCACAGCGCGCCGAGCTTGCCGTGCGAGAGCACGTAGCCGCCGACCACGCTGATGATGACGACAAGGAAGCCAACGATGATGAGCATGGCGGAAGCAGCCTGCGAGCCGGAACGGGGATACCACCATTTCGGCGCGGCGGCGGCTTTCTGAAGGCGGTGGCGTTATGGTTGCGTGAACGGCGCAAGCCCTGTGAAGGCGCCATGGCCCCAACGTACGCTGGCGTGCGGATGGCGTCCTGGCGCCGTACGCGCCGCCGCCATGTTGCGCCGCGATGTGCGTGGGAACGACCCCAGGCGGGTCGTGAGTACGCAGGGTGACGCGATCGCGCGACTGTCCGGGACACGTGCCGCGCAGCGAACGCCCATGGCGGGCGCATCCGTCGTGCTGTCTTCCGCAACGACCTGCCGCATCCGGCTGCGACCATGCGCAGCAGCGCCACGCTGGGATCGCGTCGGCGTCATGGTGGCATGGCGCCGACGCCGCGATTGCACACGCAAGGCGCTGGCTTGCGCGGTTGCGCCGATGGTCGGCGCGGGCGCAGCGGACGGTGGCCCCGTCAGTGCCCGGTGCGGAGTGCAGCGCGCGCCGGCATTGGCGGCGGAAGCGGCATGCGGCCACTGTCTGCCCCGGGGCTTCCGCCTTGCTGCGGAAGCGCGCCGCCGGTCAGGCCGGTTCGGTGTCGCCGCCCTGGCGCCGCAGCGGATTGGGCAGGGCCTGGCCTTGCTCGGTGAACTGCAGCGACACCGAATTCAGGCAGTGGCGTTCGCCGCTGGGCGGCGGGCCGTCCGGGAACACGTGGCCAAGATGGCTGTCGCAGCGTGCGCAGACGATCTCGGTGCGGATCATGCCGTGGCTGGTGTCGCGGATCTCGCGCACGTGCGCCGGATGGTAGGGCGCGAAGAAGCTGGGCCAGCCGGTGCCCGAATCGAACTTGGCGCTGGAACGGAACAGCGGCAGCCCGCACAGCCGGCAGGTGTAGACGCCCTCCAGCTTGTTGTCCAAGAACACGCCGCAGAACGGCGCTTCGGTGCCGTGCTGCAGCAGCACCCGCCGCTCTTCGGCATCGAGCCCGGCGATCAGGCGTTCGCGTTCGGACGCGGTGGGGGGCGTGAGGTCGAATCGGCTCATGGCGGGGCGCCTTTCGCGTCGAAGAAGGTCCTTGAACTATGAGGGCGGCGCGGCAGCGATCAAGCCGCGGCGTTCACCCGCTGCGCAGGCGCCGCGCGCTAGGCTGGACGCCTCCGAAGTGCAGGGCGCGTCGCTATGTCGAGATCCCGTCTTTGGCTGCTCGCGCTATGCGCCGCAAGCCCGATGCTGGCCGCGCAGGGAATTCAGCCGGCGCCGCAATCGCCCACCGCCACGCGTCAGGCCACCAGCCTCAAACCGGTCCCCTCGCCTGCATCCGCGCCGCCGTCGTCGGCCGCGCCAATCCCCAGCGGATTGGGCCAGCGCGCGCAACCTGCACCGATTCCGCAGCAGGGACCATCGCGCCCAGCCTCGCTCGCACCGGCCACGACGGCGCCCGCTACGACGCCGACGCCGGCCAAGGTGTACGACCGCGGCGGCCGCCTCATTCCCGGCGCGGTCCAGGTCGGCCCCAACCGGGTGCTGGACACGCGCAGCGGCCGCTACCACAGCACCGTGCCCAGCGGCGACGGACAGCGCATCGACGACTGAGCGCAGGGCTTGCGGCGCGTGCGGCCTCGCGGCGTGAACGCATGGCGAACGTTCCGTGCTCGCGATCCTCACGAATCGCTTCCTAGACTGCGGAACACGCGGGCGCCGTCGGTGTCTGCGCCGTACCTTCGCTAGGAGAACCGATGAGCAAGCTTCCCGACAACACCCTGGTGGTCGTCGCCGATCGTGTCAGCGCGCGCGTGTTCCGCAGCACGCTGGCCGGCGAGACCACATTGCTGGAGCAGACCGAGGTGCTGACCCCCACGCCGATCGAGGGCGTGGAGGACGGCGACCGGCCGATGACGATGGACGAGGCCGGCTTCGTCCGTCAGCTCGCCGAGCGGTTGTACCAGGGCGCGCTGCGCAGCGACTTCGAGCATCTGGTGCTGGTCGCCGATCCGCAGACCCTCGGCCAGCTGCGGCCGTTGCTGCACAAGGAAGTCCAGAAGCGGGTGGTGTCGGAACTGGCCAAGAACCACGCGCACACTCCGCGCGACGAGCTGGAAAAACTGTTGGCGTAAGCGCTTACGTCGCACCCAAACTTCGCGAGATGCTGCGCGCCGGACCCTCACCCCAACCCCTCTCCCGATGGGAGAGGGGCTCACGCTGTTCCTTCTCCCGTCGGGAGAAGGTGCCCCGCAGGGGCGGATGAGGGTACGGGCGTAGCCTGCGCATCCCAACCTTCGCGAGACGCTTTCGCGCCAGACCCTCACCCCAACCCCTCTCCCGGTGGGAGAGGGGCTCACGCTGTTCCTTCTCCCGTTGGGAGAGGGTGCCCCGAAGGGGCGGATTAGGGTACGGGCGCAGCCTCGTGCATCTCAAACTTCGCGAGACGCTTTCGCGCCGGACCCTCACCCCAACCCCTCTCCCGATGGGAGAGGGGCTCACGCTGTTCCTTCTCCCGTCGGGAGAAGGTGCCCCGCAGGGGCGGATGAGGGTACGGGCGTAGCCTGCGCATCCCAACCTTCGCGAGACGCTTTCGCGCCAGACCCTCACCCCAACCCCTCTCCCAATGGGAAAAGGGCTGTTGCTCAATCGGCGATCGGCAGGCTCAGCGTCTCCTTCACCTCTTCCATCACGATGTAGCTCTTGGACTCGCGCACGTGCGGCAGGGTCAGCAGGGTGCTGCCCAGCAGCTTGCGGTAGGACGCCATCTCGCTGATCCGCGCCTTGAGCAGATAGTCGAAGTCGCCGGAGACCAGGTGGCACTCGAGCACGTTGGGCAGCTTCAGCGCGGCGCGGCGGAATTCCTCGAAGATGTCGCCAGACTTGTAGGCCAGGCTGATCTCCACGAACACCAGCAGGCTGGCCTTGAGGTAATGCGGGTCCAGCCGCGCGTAGTAGCCGGTGATGGCGCCGTCGCGTTCCAGCCGGCGCACGCGCTCGGTACAGGGCGTGGTCGACAGGCCGACCCGCTCGCCCAGTTCGGTGAAGGAGATGCGGCCTTCCTGCTGCAGGATGCGCAGGATCTTGCGGTCGATCTTGTCCAGTTCGCGGGCGCGTGCGGCCATGGCGCGGTCTCGGTGGGGCGGGGCAGGGGATTGGGCTGGTATGCGGAGAAAAAACAGGGGAAAATCCTGGGTTGCGCTTCCTATACTGCGCCTAACTCCATCCCTGGCGCCAGCCAGCCAGGGATTTGATCCGACGAGGTATGCGCATGCGGGTTCTGGTTCTCGGCAGCGGTGTGATCGGCACGGCCACGGCGTGGTATCTGGCCCGCAGCGGCTGCGAGGTGACGGTGGTCGATCGCCAGCCCGCGGCCGGGCTGGAGACCAGCTATGCCAATGCCGGCCAGGTCTCGCCCGGCTACGCGTCGCCGTGGGCGGCGCCCGGGGTGCCGCTGAAGGCGCTGAAATGGCTGTTCCAGCGCCATGCGCCGCTGGCGATCAGCCCCACCGCCGACCTGCAGCAGTACCTGTGGCTGGCGCAGATGCTGCGCAACTGCACCGCCGAGCGCTATGCGATCAACAAGGCGCGGATGGTGCGCCTGTCCGAGTACAGCCGCGACTGCCTGGACCAACTGCGCGCCGAGACCGGCATCGAATACGAAGGCCGCCAGCTCGGCACCACCCAGTTGTTCCGCACCCAGCAGCAACTGGATGGCGCGGCCAAGGACATCGAGGTGCTGCGCGAGTACGGCGTGCCCTACGAACTGCTGGACCGCGCCGGCATCGCCCGGGTCGAGCCGGCGCTGGCCAGCGCGCCGGCCAGCCTGGTCGGCGCCTTGCGCCTGCCCAACGATCAGACCGGCGACTGTCGCCTGTTCACCCAGCGCCTGGCCGCGCTGGCCGCGGCCGCCGGCGTGCAATTCCGCTACGGCGAGACCATCGACGGCCTGCAGGCCGACGGCGACCGCCTGGACGGCGTGCGCCTCGGCGGCCGGCTGGAGCGCGCCGACCGTTACGTGGTCGCCTTGGGCAGCTATTCCCCGCGCTTGCTGGCGCCGCTGGGCATCCGCCTGCCGGTGTACCCGCTGAAAGGCTATTCGCTGACCCTGCCGATCCGCGACGCGGCGCTGGCGCCGACTTCCACCATCCTCGACGAAACCTACAAGGTGGCGATCACCCGCTTCGACCAGCGCATCCGCGTCGGTGGCATGGCCGAACTGGCCGGCTTCGACCTGTCGCTGCCGGCGCGGCGCCGCGCGACCCTGGAGAAAGTGGTGAACGACCTGTACCCGCGCGGCGGCGACCTGGCCCGCGCCGAATTCTGGACCGGGCTGCGCCCGGCCACGCCCGACGGCACCCCGGTGGTCGGCGCCACCGGCTACCGCAACCTGTTCCTCAACACCGGCCACGGCACGCTGGGCTGGACCATGGCCTGCGGTTCCGGCCGCTACCTGGCCGACCTGATCGCCTCGCGCCAGCCGCAGATCAGCGGCGAGGGCCTGGACATCTTCCGTTACTCGCGCGGGTCCGCCGCGTCCACCGCCGAGGCCGTCGCGTGCGCCCAGCCCGTGCATTGATCGACCTCGAGGCGCTGCGCCACAACTATCGCCTGGCCAAACGCCTGGGCGGCGGCAAGGCGCTGGCGGTGGTCAAGGCCGATGCCTACGGGCACGGCGCGGTTGCCTGCGCGCGCGCGCTGGAGGCGGAGGCCGACGGCTTCGCGGTGGCCTGCATCGAGGAGGCGCTGGAACTGCGCCAGGCCGGCATCGCCGCGCCGATCCTGCTGCTGGAAGGCATCTTCGACGCCGACGAACTGCCGCTGGTCGCCGAACACCGGCTGTGGTGCGCGGTCGCCTCGCCGTGGCAGGTCGAGGCGATCGCCGCGTTCGCCGCGCCGCGGCCGCTGTGCCTGTGGTTGAAGCTGGACAGCGGCATGCACCGGCTGGGCCTGGCGCCGGACGAATTCCGCGCCGCGCATGCGCGGCTGAGCGCGCTGCCGCAGGTCGAGCGGCTGGTGCTGATGAGCCACTTCGCCCGCGCCGACGAACTGGACAGCGCGCGCACCCTGGAGCAGGTCGACGTCTTCCGCCAGGCCACCGCCGGCCTGGCCGGCGACATCAGCCTGTGCAACTCCCCGGCCCTGCTGGGCTGGCCGCAGTTGCGCAACGGCTGGGCGCGGCCGGGGCTGATGCTGTACGGCGCCGACCCGTTCGCCGCCGGCGCCGAATTGCCGGGCGAATTGCGTCCGGTGATGACCCTGCAGTCCAGGGTCATCGCGGTGCGCGACTTGGCCGCCGGCGAGCCGGTCGGCTACGGCGCGCGCTTCGTCGCGCCGCGCCCGACCCGGGTCGGCGTGGTGGCGATGGGCTATGCCGACGGCTATCCGCAGTTCGCGCCGAACGGCACGCCGGTGCTGATCGACGGCGCACCCGGGCAACTGATCGGGCGCGTCTCGATGGACATGCTGACCGTGGACCTGACCGACCACCCGCAGGCCGGACTCGGCAGCGAGGTCCAGCTGTGGGGCGCGCAGCCGCGCATCGACACCCTGGCCGCGCGCTGCGCCTCCAGCGCCTACCGCCTGCTGTGCGGACTCAAGCGTGCGCCGCGCGCGTATCTGCACGGCTGAGCGCCGAACTCGCCGCTCCTGCAGGAGCGGCTTCAGCCGCGACGAACGAAGCCGCACGCCTGCAAATGCAGGGCGAGCATCAAGGCCGAGGCCCCAGCAAAACAACACCAGCCCGCCTGCAAAGTCCCTGTAGGAGCGGCTTCAGCCGCGACGAACGCAGCCGCACGCTTGCAACTGCAGGGCAAGCATCAAGGCCGAGGGCACGACGACACAACTCCAGTCAGCTCGCCGCATGGCCTCTGTGGGAGCGACTTCAGCCGCGACGAACGAAGGCGGCGCCCACCGGCCGCGGAAAAACCGGATGACGCGACATCGCCCGCCTCACCCCGCCAGTCGGACAGGACGATCGCCCGGCCACCGGAGCGCACGCACAGCACCTCGGGTCACCCCTCCTGTGCATGCCGCCCCTCAGCGCCCAGCCATCTCGGCATCGCCACGGAACTCGCGGCGCACCCAATCGTCGAGCAGCCGCTTCTCGTAGCGCAGCGGGTCGTTGCTCATGCCGATGCTGCTGTTGAACAGGTAGCTGCTGTCGATCAGCTTGCGCTCGCCCTGGTCCAGCACCTGCCCACCCGCGCCGCGCAAGGTGAAGGTCAGGCTGATGCGCGGTGGGTAGATATCGCGCATCACCCGCACGTCGTTCCATTGCACGCCGTGCCACGGCTCGTAGTCGCCGGCGCGCTTGATGTCGGTCAGTTCCACGTCCAGCCGCTGCCCGGGCGCCAGGCGCTTGCCTGCGCGCTCCTGCAGGTAGTCGGCCAGCTGCCGCACCCAGTCGCCGCGCTGCGCTTCCCAGCGGTTGCGGCTGTAGCGCAGTTCGGTGAACGTGGCCGGGTCGGCCCAGCGGACCTGCACCGGTCCATCGCGCTCGACGCTGCGCGGGGCCTGCGGATCGGTGACATTGCGGGTCTCGGCGGAGGCTCCGCCCGCCAACAGGCAGGCCAGCGCCAGCGCCGTCCAGGCGTATCGGATCTTCATGACGGATCTCCACGAGGGGTGCCCTCGCAAGTGTGTGCCTGCGCCGGCGCGGCCGCAATCGCCACGGCGGCCGCGCCGGCGCGCGTTCGCCACCGATTCATCCTGTTTCGGCACGTGACGTGCGGTTCACGCTGCCTCGCCGCGTGCTTCACGGCACGCGCCCCACCATGGCCGCACATACGGGATTCGGGGATCGCATGAAGATGCCGCTGTTCCACCACGCGCACGCCGCAGGCGACGTGCGCCTGCAGTTCATCGACTGGGCCAAGCGCCACGGCCACAGCCCGGCCAGCGGCGCGGCCAGTTTCGTCGAGCAGCAGGCGAATCTGGACGAGGCGGCGCGGCAACTGCGGCTGTCCCCGGGCGAGGACGTGCGGCAGGAACTGCGCCGCTACCTGGCCTCGCTCGGCGAGCAGCGGGACGTGGCCGTGCAGTTCCCGCCGATCTACGCGTTCCGCAGCCCGCAGGGCCAGAGCTTCCGCTACTCGCTGACCCTGGTGCTGGCCGAGCACGGCGTCGAATGGAAGGCGCGGGTATGGACCGGACTGGAGTACCTGGGCCTGATCGTCGGCCGCGGCGCAGGCCCGCGTGCCAACTACACACGCCTGGCGCGGATGGCGGTGGAGCACGAACTGAGCAACGACAGCCCGCGCTTCACGCTGGGCTAGGAGAGCGCCGCCCATGTCCTATGCCATCGCCCCCGAAGACACCATCGCCCCGGAGCAGGCCGCTGCGCCGGAGCAGTGCCGCCAGCAATGCCGGCAACTGGGCGTGACCCGCGTGCAGCAGATGCTGGAACGCTCGCCGCCGTCCTGGCGCGAGGAGGCCGAGCGCTGGCTGGAGGAGCAGGCCCTGCGCAGCGCGCGCCTGACGCAATGGGGCGTCATCGGCGGCATCGCGCTGTCGCTGCTGGGGATCGTGCTGGTCGTCGCCTTCCTGTGGTGAGCGCGCGTCGCCACCGCCACTTGGCTTGACGGCGGCGGAGCGGCTTAACAAGATGCGGGATGCGCTGCGCGTGCCCCGGGCGTCTTCACGCCCCGGGCACGCGCCGTGTCGCTTCTTCATCGCCGCGCCGTCGTTCTCCAGAGCACACCACGCCATGCATGTCAGTACCGAATCGCCTCTCTTGTCGCGCGCGCCGGCGTCGGACCTGCACTACCGCGAGATCTTCGACAAGATCGATTCCGGGTTCTGCGTGGTGCAGGTGCTGTTCGACGGCGAGCGCGCGGTGGACTATGTGTTCCTGGAGGTCAATGCCGCGTTCGAGCGCGAAACCGGTCTGCGCGACGTCGTCGGCCGCCGCGTGTGCGAGATGTTGCCGGCCCACGAGGAACACTGGTTCGAACTGTACGGCGAGGTGGCGCGCAGCGGCCGCCGCGGCAAGACCGAGAACTTTTCGGTGGGACTGGATCGGTGGTGGACGGTCGATGCATTCCGGGTCGGCGCGCCGGAACGCCACCAGGTGGCCGTGCAGTTCCTCGACATCACCGAGCGCAAGCGCGTGGAGCGCGACCTGGCCGAAAGCGAGGCCCGCTTCAGCGCGCTCGCCGAGGGCCTGCCGATGCCGGTATGGGTGCTGGACGCCACCGGCCACCTGCGCTTCACCAATACCGCCTATGCCGAGTTCTTCGGCATCAATCCGGAATCGGACGACGCACAGCCCGGCTGGGGCGATGTGCTGCATCCGGAGGACGCCGGCCCCTTCGCATTCGAACTGCGCCTGGCGCTGAGCGAGCAGCGCAACCTGCGCGCGCTGGTGCGCGCGCGCCGCCACGACGGCGAATGGCGCTGGGTGGAGATGACCGCGGTGCCGCGCTATTCCGCCGAGGGCGAGTTCATCGGCCTGGCCGGCAGCAGCCCGGACGTCACCGAGCGCCGCGACATCGAACTGGCGCGCGAGCAACTGCTGGAATCCGAGCGCAGCGCGCGCAATGCCGCCGAGAGCATGGCGCGGCTGAAGGACGAGTTCCTGGCCACGCTGTCGCACGAACTGCGCACGCCACTGACCACCATCCTCGGCTGGAGCGACCTGCTGCTGCAGCGGCTGCCGCCCGGCGATCCGAGCAGCAAGGGCCTGTCGGTGATCGCCAGCAGCGCGCGCGCGCAGCAGCGGCTGATCTCGGACATGCTCGATCTCAGCAGCATGCTGCTGGGCAAGGTGCAACTGGAAGTGGAGCAGCTGGATCTGGCCGAACAGGTGCGCGAGGCGTTGCGCGCGCAGGAGCCGGTGGCCGAAGGCAAGGCGCAGTCGCTGACCCTGCAGGCGCCGCCGCAGCCGTGCATGGTGCTGGGCGACGCCACGCGCCTGCAGCAGGTGTTCTGGAACCTGTTGTCCAACGCGATCAAGTTCACGCCGGCGCACGGGCGCATCGACCTGTCGATCGATGCCGATGCGGACGGCGAGCACGTGACGGTGGCGGTGCGCGACTCCGGCGACGGCATCCCGCCGGAATTCCTGCCGCATCTGTTCGGCCGCTTCCGCCAGGCCGACGGCACCACCACGCGCCTGCACGGCGGCCTCGGCCTGGGCCTGGCGATCGTGCAGCAACTGGTGGAAATGCATGGCGGCCAAGTCAGCGCGGCCAGCGACGGCCGCGGCTGCGGTTCGGTGTTCACCGTGCGCCTGCCGCTGCACCGCGACGTGCCGGGCAAGCGGCCGCTGCGAGAGGTGCGTGCCTTCGCGATGGCCGAACAGATCGTGGAGGCGCATGCGCTGAAGGGCATGCGCCTGCTCGCGGTCGAGGACCAGCCGGACATGCTCGACTACCTGCGCCGCCTGCTCCAGGAGCAGGGCGCGGAGGTGCTGGCGGTGGGCTCGGCCAGCGAGGCGCTGGAAGTGCTCGATGGCGGCGGCCACGCCGACATCGACGTGATGGTCACCGACATCGGCATGCCGGGCATGGACGGCTACGGCCTGATCCGCACCATCCGCGAGAACATGGGCCTGCAGGCCGCCGACCTGCCGGCGGTGGCGGTGACCGCGCTGGCGCGTGCCGACGACCGCGATCGCGCGCTGCAGTCCGGTTTCCAGGAACACCTGGCCAAGCCGTACAGCGTGGCGCAGTTGGTGTCCGCGGTGCGCTTCGCCAGGCAGGCCTGAGCGGCGCCCTTGTCCGCCGGCTCACGCCGGCGGCGCTAGGGTAGGCGCTCCCCCGCACGGAGTCCGCCGATGACCAAGTATGCCAAGCGCGTCCACACCGACCAGGCGCAGATCCAGGCGCTGGAGGAACTGATCCTGCAATTGCCCGAGCAGTCCGACGTGCAGATCGAACTCGTCGACGGCAGCACGTTCCTGGGCACGGTCAGCATTCGCCCGAGCATCCAGCAGTTCCGCGACGCGGACGAGCGCGAAGGCAGCAACGCGCAGGTGCGGATCGACGGGCTCGACGACCCGGCCGAACACCATTTCCTCTGGCTGGACGAGATCCGCAGCGTGCGCCAGCTCCCGGCTCGCCCCTGGGACGAGGATCCGCGCGGCGACGCCGCGTCTTGACGCGTCTTTCACTTTTGCCGCGGCGCGGCTGTGCATCATCGGATTCCCCCGAGTCCGGATGTCCTCCACGAATGACCATGCCCTCGCCACCTCATGCCCGCTGGATCGTCGGCGTCCTCGCCGCCGCCCTGCTCGCCGCCTGCGGCGACACCGCCAAGCATTCCATCGAGGAAGGCTCGGGGCCGGATCCGGTACTGCCCGACCCGGTGAAGCGCATGATTCCCACGGTGAAGGTCGCCGAGGTCAAGCGCTGGGCCGACGGCGCCGCGCCGGTGCCGGCCGCCGGCCTGGAGGTCAAGGCCTTCGCTCGCGAACTGGATCATCCGCGCTGGCTGTACGTGCTGCCCAACGGCGATGTGCTGGTGGCCGAGACCGCGGCGCCACCGGCGCCGGAGAAGGAGAGCAGCGGCCTGCGCGACAAGATCCAGGGCGCGATGATGGCCAAGGCCGGCTCCACCGTGCCCAGCGCCAACCGCATCACCTTGCTGCGCGACGCCGACGGCGACGGCGTGGCGGAAGTGCGCACCCAGTTCCTCAAGGGCCTGTATTCGCCGTTCGGCATGGCCCTGATCGGCGATCGGTTGTACGTCGCCAATGCCGATGCGCTGGTCAGCTTTCCGTACAAGGACGGCGACACCCAGATCAACGCCGCGCCCAGCTTCGTCGCCAACCTGCCCGGCGGCATCAACCATCACTGGACCAAGAGCCTGCTGGCCAGCCGCGACGGCAAGAAGCTCTACGTCGGCGTCGGCTCCAACAGCAACGTCGCCGAGAACGGCATGGATGCCGAGCTCAACCGCGCGGCGATCCTGGAAGTGGACGCGCAGAGCGGCACCACCCGCGTGTTCGCCAGCGGCCTGCGCAATCCGGTGGGCCTGGCCTGGCAGCCGGGCGCGGACACCTTGTGGGTGGTGGTCAACGAACGCGACGAGATCGGCAGCGACCTGGTGCCCGACTACCTGACCTCGGTGCGCGAGGGCGGCTTCTACGGCTGGCCTTACAGCTATTACGGCCAGCACGTGGACGAACGCGTGCAGCCGCAGAACGCGGAGATGGTGGCCAGCGCGATCAAGCCGGACTATGCGCTGGGCGCGCACACCGCCTCGCTGGGCCTGGCCTTCTACGAGGGTACGCTGCTGCCGCCGGCCTACCGGAGCGGCGCCTTCATCGGTCAGCATGGCTCGTGGAATCGCGATCCGCCGTCCGGGTACAAGGTCGTCTACGTCCCGTTCGCCGACGGCAAGCCGACCGGCAAGCCGCAGGACGTACTGACCGGTTTCCTCGACGCGGAAGGCAAGGCGCAGGGGCGCCCGGTCGGCGTGGCGGTGGACAAGCCGGGTGCGCTGCTGGTGGCCGACGACGTCGGCAACGTGATCTGGCGGGTGACGCCCAAGCCGGGCGCGGGCAAGTAAAAAGCAACTGCCGGCGCGCTGTGTCGCGCTGCTGTAGGAGCGGCTTCAGCCGCGACAGGGGTTGGTCGAAGGACTTCGGGTCGCGGCTGAAGCCGCTCCTACAGAAGAGCTGTTGGGGCGTGCGGTGATCCCGGTAGGTGCGATGGGACTAGCGGCGCTGGGCCGCTCAAGCAAAGCAGTTGCACTGCAGACGTACCTGTAGGAGCGGCTTCAGCCGCGACGCAACCTTACAGGGACGCGTCGCGGCTGAAGCCGCTCCTACATTGGGGAATTTGCCGCTGCGCTTCCGCAGCGGCTACCAGCCGACGCTCAACCACCTTTTCGCAAACTGGCTCTCTGCGCCGCCTACCGGGCGCTATTGCTCCACCGGCGCCGGTTCCACGCCGAAACGACGCGCATAGCCGCGTTCGTTGAACACGCGCTCCACCTCGGTGGCGCCCAGCTCCGGCGCGGCATAGACCGCATACACCACGCTGCCGTCGTCGCGCTCGCCGCGCTGGTGCAGGCGGTAGCGTGGACGCCCTGTACCGGTGTTCTCCGGGTAGTGCAGTGGCGGTTGGCTGCCGTCCAGGTCCACTTCGCTGTTGTCGACGACGCCACCGATGAACACTGCGCGCATATGCCTCTCCATCCGTTCGGGGTGGCTTGCAGCCTAGGCGCGACAATGTTGCCGTCGCATCAATGATGCGTTCGCTTAGCGCAAAACCGGGGCGGCGCCGGGCTGCCGGTAGAATGCGCATTCCCCGTCCATTTCCGATCCCATGCCGGCCTTGCAAGACGCTCCCCTCGAGACCCTGTTCCTGCCCTTCGCCCAGGGCGCGCTGCGCTGGCCGGCCGGCAGGGTGCTGTTCCTGCGCGCCCGCGACGGCTGGGCGCTGCGCCAGCACGCGCAGCCGACACAACTGGTCTGCGAGCAGGGCTATCGCCCGTTCGCGACCGCGTTGCAGCACAGCGGCTGGCAGGTCCGGGCCGAGGACGCCGGCGACCACGACGATGCCGGCGGCTACGCGCTGATCCTGGTGCTGCCGCCGCGCCAGCGCGACGAGGCGCGGGCGCTGCTGGCACGCGCGGTGGCGCTGGCCGCGCCGGGCGGCATCGTGGTCGCCTGCCAGGCCAACAACGAAGGCGCGCGTTCCGGCGAGGACGACCTGCAGCAGTTGGCCGGGCTCGGCGGCAAACTGACCAAGCACCATTGCCGCGTGTACTGGACCGCGCCGCTGCAGGGCGGCCACGACGCCGCGCTGCAGCAGCGCTGGGCGAAGCTGGACGCGGTGCGGCCGATCCTGGACGGGCGCTTCCGCAGCCGTCCCGGGGTGTTCGCCTGGGACCGCATCGACCCGGCCTCGGCGCTGCTGGCCGAGCATCTGCCGCCGGATCTGGCCGGGCGCGCCGCCGATCTCGGTGCCGGTTACGGCTACCTGTCGGCGGAGCTGCTCGCGCGCTGCCCGAAGATCGCCGCGCTGGACCTGTTCGAGGCCGACGCGCGCGCACTGGCGCTGGCGCGCGCCAACCTGGCGCAGGCGCCGGCCGGGGTGACGCTGGGCTTCCACTGGCACGACGTGACCACCGGGCTGCCCGCGCAGTACGACGTCATCGTCTCCAATCCGCCGTTCCACGCGCCCGGCCGGATGGAGCGCCCGGACATCGGCCGCCGCTTCATCGCCGTGGCGGCGCAGGCGCTCAAGCCCGGCGGCACGCTGTTCCTGGTCGCCAACCGGCACCTGCCTTACGAGGCGGTGCTCGATGCCAGCTTCGGCGAGACCGAGGTGATCGCCACCCGCGACGGCTTCAAGCTGATCGCCGCGGTGCGCAGCCGCGGCGGCGCACGCCGATGAAACTGGTCAAGCATCTGGCCAACCTGGGCTACGGCAGCCGCAAGCAGGTGGCGCTGCTGTTCCGCGAAGGCCGCGTCACCGATGCCGAGGGCGAGGTGCTGTACGCCGACGACCAGGTGCCGCACGCGGCGATCCGGGTCGATGGCGAAGCGCTGGATCCGCCCCCCGGGCTGATCCTGGCGCTGCACAAGCCGACCGGCTACACCTGCTCGACCAAGGATCCGGGACGCATCGTCTACGACCTGCTGCCGCCGCGCTTCCGCCTGCGCGCGCCGCTGCTGTCCACGGTGGGGCGGCTGGACCGCGACACCAGCGGGTTGCTGCTGATGACCGACGACGGCGCGCTGCTGCATCGCATCGTCTCGCCGAAGGCGCGCCTGGCCAAGGTCTACGAGGCGATCCTGGCCGAGGACCTGCGCGGCGATGAAGCCGCGCAGTTCGCCAGCGGCACGCTGCTGCTCGACGGCGAGACCACGCCGCTGCTGCCGGTGGCACTGGAAACGCTGGGGCCGCGGCAGGTGCGCGTGGCCCTGCACGAGGGCCGCTACCACCAGGTACGGCGCATGTTCGCCGCCGTCGGCAACCACGTGGTGGCGCTGCATCGCGGTCGCATCGGCGGCTTCGGCCTGGGCGATCTGCCGTCCGGCCAGTGGCGGGTGCTGGAGGCGGCGGACGTCGCGCAGTTGTTTGAGGGCCGGGATTAGGGATTCGGGAGTGGGGATTAGTAAAGGCGTATGGCCGCAGGCGTGCCTTCGCCGATCCCCGTCCGATCCTGGGGCCTTTGTCCTCGAACGTCCGCTTGCCGCCGTCCAATCCCAACTGTCCGCCACGTCTGCGGCTTGCGCTGGACGATCGCGTTTGAATGGCAGGCCTGAGCAGATCGAACTGAAGTGCTGCGTTTTTGTAGGAGCGGCTTCAGCCGCGACCGGGCATCGCCGGTAACGCCCGGTCGCGGCTGAAGCCGTTCCTACGCGGGATGCGCGACGAGGACTGAGGAGTGGCAAAGGCAACGGCCGCGCGTGCTGCCTTTTCCGCTGCCGAATCCCAATCACGCATCCCGCCCCTCGATGACCCGCTGCCAGCCCTCCAGCCCCAGCTTCTCCAAGGTCTGGAGATTGCGCTCCACGATCACGTCCGCGTCCGGGAACGCCGCCACCGCGCGTTCCACGCTGTCCTCGCGCAGCAGGTGCAGGGTGGGGTAGGGCGCGCGGTTGCTGTAGTTGCCGATGTCGTCCGGCGCGGTGCCGGCGAACTGGTACTGCGGATGGAAGCTGGCCACCTGCAGGATGCCCTGTAGGTCCAGCGCCTCGACCGCGGCGTCGGCGTTGTCGAGGAAGTCGTTGTAGTCCAGGAAGTCCTGCAGCACGTCCGGGTGCACGATCAGTGTGGTGTCGATCTGCTCGGCCGGGGTGTCGCGCAGCAGCACCAGTTCCTCGGCCAGCTGCTCGAGCAGCGCCTCGGGCGTGCTCGCGTCGCTGAGCACGTAGCGGATCTGCTGCTTGACGTGCACCGCCTTGGCGAAGGGGCACAGGTTCAGGCCGATCACCGCGCGTTCCAGCCATAGGCGGGTCGCGGCGATCGGATCGGCGGCGGGGGCGAGGTCGTTCAAGGCGGTTCCAGCGGGTGGGGGGGCGGGCGGCGATCGGCGACGCGGTGGCGCCGCGCGGGGTCAGTCGCGGAAGTTGTCGAACTGCAGCGGCAGTTCGAAATCGCTCTTCTTCAGCAGCGCGATCACGTCCTGCAGGTCGTCGCGCTTCTTGCCGCTGATGCGCAACTTGTCGCCGTTGATCTGCGCTTCCACCTTGAGCTTGGCGTCCTTGATGGTGGCGACGATCTTCTTGCCCAGCTTCTGCTCGATCCCCTGCTTGACGGTGACCTTCTGCCGCGCGCCGGCCAGGTTGGTCTCCACGTCGCCGAACTCCAGGCAGCGCACGTCGATGCCGCGCGCGATCAGCCGCGCGCGCAGGATGTCGGTCATCTGCTTGAGCTGGAAATCGCTGGGCGCCGACTGGGTGATGACCTGCTCGTCGAGCGCGAAGCTGGCGTCCACGCCCTTGAAGTCGAAGCGGGTCGACAGTTCGCGGTTCGCCTGGTCGATCGCGTTGGTCAGTTCGTGCTTGTCGATCTCGGAGACGACATCGAAGGAAGGCATGGCAATTCCTCGGGGAAAGACCCTCTATCCTACCGATGTCGCCACGGCGGCGCTGTCGGCGCGACCGCGGCGCTGGGCGGGCGAGGGCGATCGCGGCGATAATCGGTGGATGCCCACGTTACGCTCCAACACCGCGGCCGCCGCCTGGATGGTCGCGGCGGTCGCCTTTTTCGCGCTGATGGATGCGGCGATGAAGATGCTGGCCGCGCACTACCCGGCCTTGCAGGTCGCCACGCTGCGCGGCGCCGCCTCGCTGCCGTTCGTGCTGCTGTGGGTGCTGGTCACCGCCGGCCCGCGCTCGATCCTGCCGGTGCGCTGGGGCCTGCATCTGCTGCGCGGCGTGCTCGGCATCGCCATGATCGGCTGCTTCGCCTGGGCGCTGCGCAGCCTGCCGCTGTCCACCGCGTACACGATCTACTTCGTCGCGCCATTGCTGGTGGCGGCGCTGTCGGTGCCGCTGCTCGGCGAATACGTCGGGCAGCGGCGCTGGGCGGCGATCGGCGTCGGCCTGGTCGGCGTGCTGGTGGTGCTGCGCCCGGGCATGAACGGGTTCGTCTCGCTGCCGGGGCTGATGGTGCTGCTGGCGGCCATCGCCTACGCGGTCGCCTCTGTGCTGGTCAGCCTGCTGGCGCGCACCGACACGCCGCAGTCGCTGGTGGTGTGGTTCCTGCTGATCATGGCGCTGGGCGCCGGCGCGCTGGCGTTGCCGGACTGGACCCCGCTGCGCCTGGCCGACGCCGGTTGGATCGCCGGCATGGGCCTGGCCGGGGCGCTGGGCCAGGTGGCGCTGACCCAGGCGTTCCGCCGCGGCGACGCCTCGCTGATCGCCCCCCTGGAGTACAGCGGCCTGATCTGGGTGATCCCCTGGGACTGGCTGCTGTGGCGCAAGCTGCCCGACGCCTGGACCTGGGTGGGCGCGGCGATCATCGTCGCCAGCGGGCTGTACCTGCTGCACCGCGAACGGGTCCGCGCCGCCGTGCGGCCGCCGCCGCAGGCGCACCCGTAGCCGGCTCCGCCGCACGCAGGCGCAGGCGTTAGAATCGAATGGAATAACGGCCGCAACCCCGGCCTGATAGGCTTGCGCCCCCCTTTCCGCTGCCGGTCCCCGCGCGTTGATCCAGTTCGAGCACCTGCACAAGTCCTACTCCGTTGCCGGCCAGGCGGTCGTGGCGTTGCATCCGCTCGACCTGGACATCCGCGCCGGCGAGGTGTTCGGCATCATCGGCCATTCCGGCGCCGGCAAGTCGACCCTGATCCGGCTGATCAACCGGCTCGAAGAGCCCAGCGGCGGACGCCTGCGGATCGACGGCGAGGACGTCACCGCACTGGACCGCGCCGGCCTGCGCGCGCTGCGCCAGCGCATCGGCATGATCTTCCAGCACTTCAACCTGCTGTCCTCGCGCACGGTCGCCGGCAATGTCGCCTTCCCGCTGGAGTTGGCCGGCACGCCGCGCGCGCAGGTCGACGCGCGGGTGGCCGAGTTGCTGGAACGGGTCGGGCTGGCCGCGCACGCCGGCAAGTATCCGGCGCAGTTGTCGGGCGGGCAGAAGCAGCGCGTCGGCATCGCCCGCGCGCTGGCGACCGGGCCGCGGATCCTGCTGTGCGACGAGGCCACCAGCGCGCTGGACCCGCAGACCACCGCCTCGGTGCTGAGCCTGCTGGCGCAGATCAACCGCGAGCTGGGGCTGACCATCGTGCTGATCACCCACGAGATGGAAGTGATCCGCCGCGTCTGCGACCGCGTGGCGGTGCTCGACGCCGGGCACCTGGTCGAGAGCGGGCCGGTCACCGAGGTGTTCCTGCATCCGCGGCATCCGACCACCAGGCGCTTCGTCTCCGAGGCCGAACACGTGGACGAGGGCGAGCTGCACCGCGACCTCACCGCGGTGGACGGGCGCATCCTGCGCCTGACCTTCCTCGGCACCGACACCTACGCGCCGCTGCTCGGGCGCATCGCGCGCGCGACCGCGGTGGACTACAACATCCTGTCCGGGCGCATCGACCGGATCAAGGACACCCCGTACGGCCAGTTGACCGTGGCCCTGGTCGACGGCGACCTGGACGCGGCCCAGGCCGCCTTCGTCGCCGCCGGCGTGCACGTGGAGGAACTGCGCCGATGATGCCCTTCGCCACCGCCGCCAGCGGCTTCTTCCGCAATCTCGACGCCGGCAAGTGGAGCGAGATCGGCCGCGCCACCGTGGACACGCTGCTGATGCTCGGCGGCTCGCTGCCGCTGACCCTGCTGATCGGCCTGCCGCTGGGCGTGCTGCTGTTCCTCACCGGTCCCCGCCAGACCCACCAGAAGCCGCTGCTCTACGGCGGCCTGGCGCTGGTCATCAACGTGTTGCGCTCGGTGCCCTTCATCATCCTGATGATCGCGATGATCCCGCTGACGCTGTGGGCGATGGGCACCTCGCTGGGCGTGCGCGGCGCGATCCTGCCGCTGGTGGTGGGGGCGGCGCCGTTCTACGCGCGGCTGGTGGAAACCGCGCTGCGCGAAGTGGACCGCGGCGTGGTCGAGGCCAGCCTGGCGATGGGCGCGACCACCTGGCAACTGGTGACGCGGGTGCTGCTGCCGGAGGCGCGGCCGGGCCTGATCGCCGGCGCCACGGTG
Source organism: Xanthomonas sp. DAR 35659 (assembly GCF_041242975.1). Classification (NCBI taxonomy): domain Bacteria; kingdom Pseudomonadati; phylum Pseudomonadota; class Gammaproteobacteria; order Lysobacterales; family Lysobacteraceae; genus Xanthomonas; species Xanthomonas medicagonis. The sequence goes on along the minus strand of NZ_CP162488.1, from coordinate 4,665,920 downwards.
ACCACCATCGCCCTGATCGGCTTCACCGCGATGGGCGGCGCGATCGGCTCCGGCGGCCTCGGCGACCTGGCCTACCGCGACGGCTACCAGCGCTCGCATGCCGACGTGGCGCTGGTGACGGTGGTGATCCTGCTGCTGCTGGTGCAGGCGCTGCAGATGCTCGGCGACCGCCTGGTCGCCTACTACAGCCGGCGCTGAGCCGCAGCGCCCTCCCGCGCTCTCCTGTAGGAGCGGCTTCAGCCGCGACCGGGCCTTCCCGGTGAAGCGGTCGCGGCTGAAGCCGCTCCTACAGGAGGCGATTCGCGGGCCTTTCGCCGCACGACGCGGCCGGGTCTGCTAGCTTGCCCGCAGCGCCGCCCGCTGCCCCTCTTCCCCACGTTCGCGGATTTCCTGCCATGACCAAGCTCCCGCTTCGCCTGCTGTTCGCCACCGCCGTGCTGGCCCTGGCCGCCTGCGGCAAGTCCACCTCCGGCGCCGATCCGGCGCGCCTGAGCGTCGCCGCCACCGCGGTGCCGCATGCCGAGATCCTGGAGGTGGTCAAGCCGCTTCTGGAGAAACAGGGCGTGACCCTGGACGTGCGCGTGTTCAACGATTACGTGCAGCCCAACGACCAGGTGGTGCAGAAGCAGATCGACGTGAACTACTTCCAGACCGAGCCGTACCTGGACGCCTACAACCGCGATCGCAAGAGCAACCTGGTCACCGTGGTCGGCGTGCACATCGAGCCGTTCGGCGCCTACTCGCGCCGCTTCAAATCGCTGGACGCGCTGCCGCAGGGCGCCGACGTGGTGATCCCCAACGACCCCAGCAACAACAGCCGCGCGCTGATCCTGCTGGACAAGGCCGGGGTCATCAAGCTCAAGGATCCGAGCAACGCGCTGTCCACCCAGCGCGACATCGTCGCCAACCCCAAGCAGCTGAAGTTCCGCGAACTGGATTCGGCGATGCTGCCGCGGGTGCTGGATCAGGTCGACCTGGCGCTGATCAACACCAACTACGCGCTGGATGCCGGGCTCAACCCGACCCGCGACGCGCTGGCGATCGAGAGCAAGGACTCGCCGTACGTGAACTTCCTGGTGGCGCGCGCCGACAACAAGGACGATCCGCGCGTGCAGAAGCTGGCCAAGGCGCTGACCAGTCCGGAGGTCAAGGCCTTCATCGAGCGCAAGTATCAGGGCGCGGTGTTGCCGGCGTTCTGAGCGGAGCCGCCGATGCCGTTGCTGCTCGTCATCCCGCTGGCGATCGTGATCGCGCTGGCGGTGACCGCTGTGCTGCTGCCGCTGTCGTTGCTGCAGCGCTTCCGCTACGGCACCTCGCGGCGCCAGGCGCGGGCCTGGCTGGCCGGCGTGCAGTTCTGGTCGGCGCTGCTGTCCAGCGTCCTGCTGCTCGGCTTCGCCGCGATCGCCGCGCACTGGTGGCCCAATGCCGCGGCGTACGCCTGCCTGGGCTGGATCGCGGGGCTGGCGTTGGGGGCGTTGGGCATCGCCTTGAGCCGCTTCGAGCCGCTGCCGCAGGGGCTGTTCTACACCCCGAACCTGTGGCTGGTGCTGGCGATGACGGCGCTGGTGGTGGCGCGGATCGGCGCCGGCGTGGTGCAGGGCTGGCGCAGCGTGGCGCAGGACGCGGCCTGGCCGGCGCAGGGATGGATGAGCCATGCCAGCCTGCTGGCCGCCGCCGCCTTGCTGCTCGGCTACGCCTGCGCCTATGCGTGGCTGCTGCGGCGTCGCGTACGCCGCTTCGATCGCCATCGCGGCTACGACCGCTCGCCGCACTGAGCGCCGCGCCACGAGGTGCGCACGCAAAAACAAACGGGCCCGATCGGGCCCGTTTGCGTGTGTCGCGTCGCAGATGCGCTTAGAAGCGCGCGCCGATACCGAAGCTGACCAGCCACGGATCCAGCTTCAGGTCCTGGCCGGTGCCTTCGCCGGCCACCTTCAGCTCCGGACGCGAGTGCATGTAGCGCGCGTCGGCGCGGGCGAACCAGGTGGAGTTGATGTTCATGTCCACGCCGACGGTGCCCATCGCGCCCTTGGCGGTGTCCAGACCGATGTGCTGGTCGCTGCCCAGGCCGTCGAGCTTCTCGTTGCTGAAGTTGGACTCGTAGTAGCCGACGCCGACGAACGGACGGAACACGTTGTCCGCCTGGCCGAAGTGGTACTGACCGCTCAGCGCGATCGGCTGCTGTTCGACGGTGCCGACCTTGCCGATGCCGTCGGCCTTGACGCGGTGGTTGAACTTGTCGGCAGCGCCCCACAGTTCGACCGCCCAGTTGTCGTTGATCAGCCAGCTGGCGCTGATGGTCGGCGCCGGGCCGCCGTCGACGTCGAGGCCGTTGGCCGGCTTGGAATGGGGGTCGAGCAGGGTCGCGCTGCCGACGACGGAAAAGCGCTTGCCGGATGCGGTATCGCCATCCTGCGCGAACGCGGCGGGCGCGAACGCAAGGGCGGAAACGACAGCCAGGCTCAGCATTTGAATGGACCGCATGGGGAATCTCCTCAGTCTTTTCTTGTGGGGCCACCGGAGTGGGCGCGCACACCGTATCGATGAGAAGATGAATCGACGCCGACCCCGGCCGAGCGAATGCAGCGCATGTTCAGGCATGCGCCGCCGAGGCCCGAAATAACGAGGTTTTAAGAGTTGCCGACATTCATCCGCGTGCGTGCGTCGTGACGATGCAGGACGTGCTGCATGGCCTGCCCGCGCAGATACGCGACGATTGCCGGGTGCTGATCCTCGGCTCGATGCCCGGTGCGCAGTCCCTGCAAGAGGCGCGCTACTACGCGCATCCGCGCAATCGCTTCTGGCCGCTGCTGGGCGCGCTGTGCGGCGTGGATCCGCAGTTGGACTACGCGGCGCGGTTGCAGGCCATTCAGGCCTGCGGCGTCGGCCTGTGGGACGTGATCGGCCAGTGCCGGCGCCGCGGCAGCCTGGATGCGGCGATCGTGCGCGGCAGCGAAGTGCCCAATCCCTTGCCCGACTACATCGCGCGCCTGCCGCGGTTGCGCGCGATCGCCTGCAACGGCGCCGCCGCGGCGCAGGCGTTCGCGCGCTTCGTGCAGCCGCAGTTGCCCTCGCGCGTGCCGCCGCTGACGGTGCTGGCGCTGCCCTCGACCAGTCCGGCCAACGCCGCGTGTTCGCTGCCGCGGCTGCAGGCGGCATGGGCGCCGCTGCAGGCCTGGCTCATGCCGGCGTCGCGCCCGCCGGCATCGTAGCGGCGTCAATGCAGTGCGCGCGGCGCCGGCGCACGCAGCCGCAGCCACACGGTCTGCACCAGCAGCACCGCCGCCAGCGCCAGCGCGATCCAGGCGGCGCTGCGCGCCCCGTCCAGTCCGCTGCCGGCCTGTTTGACGTAGACCGCCAGCAGCGCCCATGCCGCCGCCGCCACATACGCCAGGTTGCCGCGCATGGCCTGGTTCAGGCCGAGCAGCAGGGCGGCGGCGAGTGCGAACAGCACCAGGCTCCACGGCAGCATGTGCGTGGTGGACAGCCAGCGGAAGGCGACGATCACCTGCGCGGTGTTCAGGAACGCGGCCAGCGACAGCCAGCCGGCATGCAGCGACAGCGGCAACCACGCCCACAGCGCCTGCCATGGCTCGGCATGCCGGTCGCGCGACAGGCGCAGCGCGGCCAGCGCCAGGCAGGCCAGCGCCGCCCAGATCACCGCCAGCGCCAATAGGAAGTGTTGTTGCGAGAACACCGGCATCCACAGCGCGGTGAGGCCGAAGCCCAGCGCCGCCGGCAGCCGCACCCGCGCCAGCGCGCTGCCGCGCCGGCGCCGCGGCGAGGCCTGCCACAGGCCGAAGGCCACATCGAGCAGGAAGATCACGCCCCAGATCGCGAAGGCGTAGCCGGCCGCGACGATCAGGGTGGGGTAGCGATCGGAGATCGCGCCGTTGGTCGGGCCGAACGCGCCGCGCTGCGCGAACCAGGCGACCAGCGGCATCGCCAGCGACATCAACAGCACGAACACACGCATGGCGGCACTCCGGTCGGGTGCGCGCATGTTAGGCGCCCGTCCGTGAAGCGCGCGCGCCGCCGCGGGCGGCGAACAATGCGCCGGCGTACAGTCCGCCGCGGATGCCGCGCGCGACCGCGTTGCGGCGCCTGCAGCGCGGCCACGCCGGGTTTTTTCCCGGTAAAGGTTGGCGCTGCGGCTGCGGGCCGCCACAATAGGGGTTTCCCCCCTCATCAGTTGCCGGAGTTCCCCGCATGGCCGAAATCAAGGAAGCACTTGTCCCCGATATCGGTGACTACAGCGACGTCCCGGTAATCGAAGTGCTGGTGGCCGTCGGCGACACGGTGAAGAAGGACCAGAGCCTGGTCACCCTGGAGTCGGACAAGGCGACGATGGAAGTGCCGTCGCCGTTCGCCGGCGTGGTCAAGGAGGTCAAGGTCAAGGTCGGCGACAGCCTGTCCGAGGGCAAGGTGGTGGCGCTGATCGAAGTAGCCGAGGTTGGCGCCAGTGCCGCCGCCGCGCCGGCGGCCGCCAAAGCCACGCCCGCCCCGGCCCAGCAGGCCGCGCCGGCGGCCCCCGCGCAGAACGCGGTCAAGCCGGCGCCGGCCGCTGCCGCTGCCACCGGCGTGGTCGAGGCGCGGGTGCCGGACATCGGCGACTACAGCGACGTGCCGGTGATCGAGGTGCTGGTCGCGGTCGGCGACACGGTGAAGAAGGACCAGAGCCTGGTCACCCTGGAGTCGGACAAGGCGACGATGGAAGTGCCCGCGTCGGTGGCCGGCGTGGTCAAGGAACTCAAGGTCAAGGTCGGCGACAGCCTGTCCGAGGGCAAGGTGGTGGCGCTGATCGAAGTGGCCGGCAGCGATGCCGACGCGCCGTCCGCGGTCGCGCCCAGCGCCGAGACCGGCGGCGGCGTGGAGCCGGTGCCGGCCTCGTCGGCGCCTGACAAGCTGGCCCAGCGCGAGATCGCGCAGGTGCAGGCGACGGCGCCGGCCAAGGCGGCCGCGCCGTCCGCTACCCAGAGCAGCCCGCCGGTGGAGTTCAACGCCGACAGCGTGCTGCCGCAGAAGGTGCCCTACGCCAGCCCGGCGGTGCGCGTGTTCGCGCGCGAGCTGGGCGTGGACCTGTTCCAGGTCGGCGGCTCCGAGCAGGGCGGGCGCATCACCAAGGACGACGTGCAGCGCTACGTCAAGGCCGCGCTGTCCGGCGCCGCGCCGGCGGCGGCAGGTGCCGCGCCCGCCGCCGGCGGCAACGGCCTGAACCTGCTGCCTTGGCCGAAGGTGGACTTCGCCAAGTTCGGCGAGGTCGAGGTCAAGCCGCTGTCGCGGATCAAGAAGATCTCCGGCGCCAACCTGGCGCGCAACTGGGCGATGATCCCGCACGTCACCCAGTTCGAGCAGGCCGACATCACCGAGCTGGAAGCCCTGCGCGTGGCGCTGAACAAGGAGAACGAGAAGGCCGGCATCAAGCTGACCATGCTCGCCTTCCTGCTCAAGGCCAGCGCCGCGGCGCTGAAGCAGTTCCCCGACTTCAACGCCTCGCTGGACGCGGCCGGCGAGAACCTGACCCTGAAGAAGTACTTCCACATCGGCTTCGCCGCCGACACCCCGAACGGGCTGGTGGTGCCGGTGATCCGCGACGTGGACAAGAAGGGCGTGGTCGAGCTGGCGCGCGAGAGCGGCGAACTGGCCAAGAAGGCACGCGACGGCAAGCTCGGCCCGGCCGAGATGAGCGGCGGCTGCTTCTCGATCAGCTCGCTCGGCGGCATCGGCGGCACCGCCTTCACTCCGATCGTCAATGCGCCGGAAGTGGCGATCCTGGGCGTGTCCAAGTCGTCGATCCAGCCGGTCTGGAACGGCAAGGAATTCGCGCCCAAGCTCATGCTGCCGCTGTCGCTGAGCTACGACCACCGCGTCATCGACGGTGCCGCCGCCGCGCGCTTCACCACCTACCTGAGCCAGGTGCTGGCGGACATGCGCCGCGTGCTGCTGTAAGTCCTGCCGCGACGGCGCCGCGCCTGGCGCGGCCCGTGTTTCCCCCACCTGCGTGCGCCGCGTCCATCGCGGCGCCGCCGTAGAACTGCAATCGCCCGCCGGCGCGCCGGCCGGGCCACAGGAGAAGCTGCATGGCGGTCATTGAGGTCAAGGTCCCGGATATCGGCGACTACAGCGACGTTCCGGTCATCGAGGTGCTGGTCGCCGTCGGCGACACGGTCAAGAAGGACCAGGGCCTGGTGACGCTGGAGTCGGACAAGGCCACGCTGGAGGTGCCGTCCGCGGCGGCCGGCGTGATCAAGGAGCTGAGGGTCAAGCTCGGCGACACGTTGTCCGAGGGCGCGGTGATCGCGCTGCTGGAAACCGCCGACGCCGCTGCGGGTGCCACGCCGGCCGCCGCGCCGGCGCCGGCCAAGGCCGAGGCGCCGGCCAGCAAGCCGCCGGTGGCGCCGTCGCACCGCGCGCCGGCCGAGCCGCCGGCGCCCAAGCCGGCGCTGGCCAGCGGCAAGCCGGCCGACATCGAGTGCAAGATGGTGGTGCTCGGCGCCGGCCCCGGCGGCTACACCGCCGCGTTCCGCGCCGCCGACCTGGGCCTGGACACGGTGCTGATCGAGCGCTACGCCAGCCTCGGCGGCGTCTGCCTCAACGTCGGCTGCATTCCCTCCAAGGCGCTGCTGCACGCGGCCGCGGTGATCGACGAGGTCGCCCACGCCGGCGACTTCGGCGTGGACTTCGGCAAGCCCAAGATCACCCTGGACAAGCTGCGCGAGTACAAGGAGAAGGTGGTCGGCAAGCTCACCGGCGGCCTGGCCAGCATGGCCAAGCAGCGCAAGGTGCGCACCGTCACCGGCGTGGCGTCGTTCGTGTCGCCGAACGAACTGGAGATCGTCGGTGCCGACGGCAAGACCCAGTTGCTGCGCTTCGAGCACTGCATCATCGCCGCCGGCTCGCAGGCGGTGAAGCTGCCGAACTTCCCGTGGGACGACAAGCGGGTGATGGACTCCACCGACGCGCTGGAACTGCAGGAGATTCCCAAGACCCTGCTGGTGGTCGGCGGCGGCATCATCGGCCTGGAAATGGCCACCGTGTACAGCGCGCTGGGCAGCAAGGTCACCGTGGTCGAGTTCATGGATCAGCTGATGCCGGGCGCCGACAAGGACCTGGTCAAGCCGCTGGCCGATCGCCTGAAGAAGCAGGGCGTGGACGTCCATCTCAAGACCAAGGCGGCCGAGGTCAAGGCCGACAAGAAGGGCATCACCGTGTCCTTCGAGGCCGCCACCGCGGGCGAGACGCCGGCGCTGGCCGCCACCACCTACGACCGCGTGCTGGTCGCGGTGGGGCGCGCGCCCAACGGCAAGAAGATCGGCGCCGACAAGGCCGGGGTCAACGTCACCGAGCGCGGCTTCATCCCGGTCGATCGGCAGATGCGCACCAACGTGCCGCACATCTTCGCCATCGGCGACATCGTCGGTAACCCGATGCTGGCGCACAAGGCCACCCACGAGGGCAAGCTGGCGGCCGAAGTGGCGGCGGGCGAGAAGAAGGAATGGGTGGCGCGGGTGATCCCGTCGGTGGCCTACACCAACCCGGAAATCGCCTGGGTCGGCGTCACCGAGACCGAGGCCAAGGCCAAGGGCCTGAAGGTCGGCGTGGCCAAGTTCCCGTGGGCGGCCAGCGGCCGCGCCATCGGCATCGGCCGCACCGAGGGCTTCACCAAGCTGATCTTCGACGAGGAGACGCACCGGGTCATCGGTGGCGCCATCGTCGGCGTGCACGCCGGCGACCTGCTGGCGGAGATCGGCCTGGCGATCGAGATGGGCGCCGAGGCCGAGGACATCGGCCACACCATCCACGCGCACCCGACCCTCAGCGAGTCGGTCGGCATGAGCGCCGAGATCTACGACGGCACCATCACCGACCTGTACATCCCGAAGAAGAAGTAGGCGCCACGCGCCGCCTGGCGCGCGCCGACGACGCCCCGTTCGCGGGGCGTCGTCGCGTCTGCGCGGCGACGTTGCCACGCTGGCGGAGCATGCGATGCAGCGACCGTTATGTCCCGAACTGCAGGCCTTGCTGGAGCGCGAGCTCGGTGCCGGCAACCGCATGCACGAGCCGCCGCGCCTGACCGACTGGCCCCATCCGGGTTCGGTGTTCGTCGCCTTGAAGTACGACTTGCGCAGTGGCGTCGCCGGCCTGCCGGCGGCGGTGAGCCATGCGGTATGCCGCGATGCGCACTACGGCTGGCACGACGAGTGCTATTGCGAGACGCACAGGCACCTGCTGGTGGCGGGCGCGACCAAGCCACCGTGAACGTCGTGCCGGCGCAACCGCGCCGCAGCGCGGCCTCGTGGTCGCCCTCGATGCGGCACCGCGCCAGCGCACCCTCCCAAACGACAGAACCCCGCATCGCTGCGGGGTTCTGTCCGTATCGCGTGCGGGTCCCGGATCCCGGGACCCGGAAGATCAGAACGCGAACGTCACGCCGGCCACCGGGCCCTTGAACTCCTGCTTGAGGCCGACCTTGGTCAGCGACGCGGCGTTGGAGTCGGTCTCGCGGTCCACGTCCAGCTTGAACCAATCGTAGCCGGCGAAGATGCCGAAGTTCGGGGTGAAGCGGTACTCGACGATCGCGTTGGCACGGCTCAGGTCGCCGTCGTACTTGCCGAAATCGCCCCACTTGGTGTTCAGGTACTGGCCCTGCACGTTGAACAGCCAGTGCTCGTTCGGCTGCGCGGTGAAGCGCAGGCCCACCACCGGCGCGGCGCCATCTTCGCTTTCGTCGATGAAGGTGCCCGAATACAGGTCGCCCAGGTCGGCGTAGGCATTGGCCTGGACCTTGGCCCACTCGGCGCCGATCTGCAGGCCCATGCTGAACTGCGGGTTGTCGATCACCGAGTAGTCGTACACCAGGCTGGCGACCTGGTACTTCAGCTCGCCCTTGACGAAGCTGCCGCTCGGCACGGTGACGCCGTCGTAGCTGACGTCCTCACCCAGCGCCTCGCGGCGGTCCTTGTCGTACTTGAAGTAGTCGAAGATCAGGCGCTGGCGGGTGCTGATGCGGAACATGCCGTCCACGCGCGGCTCCCATTCCTTGCCGCCGAAATCGAAGTCCTGCGATCCGGAGATCTCGTTGCCGCCGATGTTGGTGTTGCCGCGCAGGGTGTTGTCGTTGTCCACGTTCATCGCGCCGAGGCGGATGGTGAACCGGTCGTCGCCGTCTTCGGCGTGGGCGGGAAGGGCGTATGCGGCGGCGAGCGCGCATGGCAACGCCAGGGCTAGCAAGTGTTTCATGGGGGCAAGGCTCCGTGGTCTGGTATGGATGCGCCGATGGCAGCGCCACCGCGTGCCGCAACTATCCTTAAGACCGTGTCCACCATTCGTGAAGGTACGGATATTCGCGGGCGGCGTTCATCACAGATCCGACCGGCAAAAGAAGAGCCCCGGTTGCCCGGGGCTCCATAGGCCTGCGCGGCGGATCGACGAGGATGGGCGCAGTCCCTGCAACTCCGACCCGGCGCACGCGCGAAAGTTCCCGACGCGGAATGTTGCTGCGATGCGACAATCCGGGCCGCGGTCCAGGGCGTTCGGCATGGTATGGTGCCTCGCCCGGCGCGATTCGGGATGGCCGCAACCTTTGGCGGTTGTCTCGGAAATTGTCCCATTGCTATAATTCCGCGGCTCGACGGACGCGAAGACGTCCTCAATCCACCACCAACTGCAGGATTTTCTGTGCTGAACTCCGTTGAAGCGGGTCGGCGGCTGATGCTGCGCGCAGCGATTTACCCGCTGGTGGCGGTGGCCGTGGTTTCCCTGGCGTTCCTGCTGCTGGGGCCGAAGTACGCCATGGGCGCCGCCGCAACCGGGCTGGCGACGGTGGCGGGGGGATGGCTGGCGGCACGCACCGCGTTGGGCGGGGGCGTGCAGGCGGCCGGTACGGCGATGGCGCGGTTGATCGTGGCCATGGTGCTGAAGTGGGTGTTGGTGTTCGCGGTACTGGCGCTGGGCTTTGCCTGGTGGCGGCTGCCTCCTCTGGCCCTGTTGGCGGGTATCGCCACCGGGCTCATGTTTCAGGTTCTGGCTCTGGCCAGGCGTTGATCGAATCAAGATAAGGCTCAGGACTCATGGCGGGCGAGGCACTAACCCCTACCTCCTACATCCAGCACCACCTCAAGAACCTCACCTTCCAGGTGCAGGAAGGCGGGTTCTGGCAATTGCACGTCGACACCCTGGTGATGTCGCTGCTGTCCGGCCTGCTGATGGTGTTCGGCTTCTGGCTGGCCACGCGCAAGGCCACCGCCGGCGTGCCCGGCAAGTGGCAGGCGTTCGTGGAGATCCTGCTGGAGTTCGTCGACCGCCAGGCCAAGGACACCTACCACGGGACCAGCAAGCTGGTGACCCCGATCGCGATCACCCTGTTCTTCTGGATCCTGATGATGAACCTCATCAAGATGGTTCCGGCGGACTTCATCGCCAAGCCGCTGGAACTGTTCGGCGTGCACAGTTGGAAGCCGGTGCCCACCGCCGACGTCAATGCCACCCTGGGCATGTCGATCAGCGTGTTCTTCCTGATGATCTTCTTCTCGCTGCGCTCCAAGGGCGTGGGCGGGATGACCAAGGAATTCCTGACCGCGCCGTTCGGCAAGTGGATGCTGCCGTTCAACCTGATCCTCAACATCGTCGAGTGGCTGAGCAAGCCGGTGTCGCTGGCGATGCGACTGTTCGGCAACATGTTCGGCGGCGAGATCGTGTTCCTGCTGATCTGGGTGCTGGGCGGTGCCGGCATCTTCGGTGCGCTGGCCGGCGGCGCGTTCGGCTTCGGCTGGATGCTGTTCCACCTGCTGGTGATTCCGCTGCAGGCGTTCATTTTCATGATGCTGTCGATCGTGTACCTGAGCCTGGCGGAAGACAGCCACTGACGTTTCTGTTTCACGCGTTATAAGCAACCCTTCGTTCGATTCACCATCCTCAAGCAACTTTGTTCCTGGAGAAAACCATGTACTTCGCCGTCCTGACCAACCTCGCCCAAGTCCAGAGCTCCACCGTCCTCGCCGTCGGCATCATGATCGGCCTGGCCGCGCTGGGCGCCGGCCTCGGTCTGGCCATCATGGCCGGCAAGTTCCTGGAATCGGCCGCGCGCCAGCCGGAACTGATCCCGGTGCTGCAGGTCCGCATGTTCATCACCGCCGGCCTGATCGACGCCGCGTTCATCATCAGCGTCGCGGTCGGCCTGCTGTTCGCGTTCGCCAACCCGATGATCGGCGAGTTCGTGTCGCGCCTGCCGCAGGGCGGCTGATCCAGTAGTACCGGCGAGCGGCCGCAGCAGTGCGGCCGCCGCTGCGGATGAAGGTTCGGACGCGTTCGCCGCAGGGCGGCGCGTCCACCCCGTCACCTTTGGCTGAGCGTACCCAATGAATATCGGTCTCACCCTTTTTGCCCAGGCGCTGGCCTTCGCCGGTCTGATCTGGATCGTCGCGACCAAGATCTGGCCGCCGCTGATGCGGGCCATCGAAGAGCGCCAACAGAAGATCGCCGAAGGCCTCGCCGCCGCCGATCGCAGCCAGAAGGATCTGGCGCAGGCGCAGGAGAAGGTCAACGAAGCGTTGAAGGACGCGCGCACCAAGGCCAACGAGATCATCGACCAGGCCCACGCCCGCGCCAACCAGATCGTCGAAGCGGCCAAGCAGGAAGCGATCGCCGAAGCCAACCGGCAGAAGGAACTGGCCCAGGCCGAGATCGACGCCGCCGCGACCCGTGCGCGCGAGGATCTGCGTCGCCAGGTGTCGCTGCTGGCGGTGACCGGCGCGGAGAAGCTGCTCAGGCGCGAAATCGACGCCAACGCCCACAAGGCGCTGCTCGACGAGCTGGCGGCGGAGATCTGAGATGAGCCAGGCCCTCACACTGGCGCGTCCGTATGCCCGCGCCGCGTTCGCCGCGGCCAGCGATGCCGGCAAGCTCGCGCCGTGGTCCGACGCGCTGGCGTTCTCCGCCCAGGTCGCCGCCGATCCGCGCGTGGCCGCGCTGCTGCACAACCCGCTGCTGCAGCGGGAGCAGGCGGTGGCGCTGCTGGCGCCGGACGCGGTCGACGAGCAGTACCAGCGCTTCCTGAGCCTGCTGGCCGAAGGCCAGCGGCTGCCGCTGCTGCCGGAGATCGCCGGGCTGTACGACCAGCTGCGGGCCGAGGCCGAGCGCGTGGTGCAGGCCAACGTGACCTCCGCGACGGCGCTGAGCGATGCCGAGGTGGCCTCGCTGAAGGTGGCGCTGAAGCAGCGCTTCGGCCGCGAGGTCGAGATCACCACGGCGGTGGACGCTTCGCTGATCGGCGGCGCGGTGATCGACGCCGGCGACGTGGTCATCGACGGGTCGTTGAAAGGCAAGCTGTCGCGTCTGCAATCCGCACTGGCCCACTAAGAAACGGGAATGGCGAATAGAGAGGAGAGAACCCGGCCCGGCGGCGACGCCACCCGCGATTCCCGATTCCCCATTCCCGATTCTCAAAGAAGCTAACCACACGTCGCCATCCGCCCTTGCGCGATGGACGATCCGAAGGAAACCAAGATGGCAACCACGCTCAACCCCTCCGAAATCAGCGAACTGATCAAGAACCGCATCGAGCAGGTCAAGCTGGCCGCGGAGTCGCGCAACGAAGGCACGGTCACCAGCGTGTCCGACGGCATCGTGCGCATCTTCGGCCTGGCCGACGTGATGCAGGGCGAAATGATCGAACTGCCGAACGACACCTACGCCCTGGCGCTGAACCTGGAGCGCGACTCGGTCGGCGCGGTGGTGCTCGGCGACTACGAGAACCTGCGCGAAGGCGACGTGGCCAAGACCACCGGCCGCATCCTGGAAGTGCCGGTCGGCAAGGAACTGCTGGGCCGCGTGGTCAACGCGCTGGGCGAGCCGATCGACGGCAAGGGCCCGCTGGGCACCAGCCAGAGCGCGCCGGTGGAGCGCGTGGCGCCGGGCGTGATCTGGCGCAAGTCGGTCGACCAGCCGGTGCAGACCGGCTACAAGTCGGTCGACGCGATGATTCCGATCGGCCGCGGCCAGCGCGAGCTGGTCATCGGCGACCGCCAGACCGGCAAGACCGCGCTGGCCATCGACGCGGTGATCAACCAGAAGAACACCGGCATCAAGTGCGTGTACGTGGCGATCGGGCAGAAGGCCTCGACCGTGGCCAACATCGTGCGCAAGCTGGAAGAGAACGGCGCGCTGGCCCACACCATCGTGGTCGCCGCGACCGCCTCCGAATCGGCGGCGATGCAGTACATCAGCGCCTACGCCGGCTGCACCATGGGCGAGTACTTCATGGACCGTGGCGAAGACGCGCTGATCGTGTACGACGATCTGTCCAAGCAGGCCGTGGCCTACCGCCAGATCTCGCTGCTGCTGAAGCGCCCGCCGGGCCGCGAAGCCTACCCGGGCGACGTGTTCTACCTGCACAGCCGCCTGCTGGAGCGCGCCGCGCGCGTGTCCGAGGAGTACGTGGAGCAGTTCACCAAGGGCGAGGTCAAGGGCAAGACCGGTTCGCTGACCGCGCTGCCGATCATCGAGACCCAGGCCGGCGACGTGTCCGCGTTCGTGCCGACCAACGTGATCTCGATCACCGACGGCCAGATCTTCCTGGAAACCGACCTGTTCAACGCCGGCATCCGCCCGGCGGTGAACGCCGGCATCTCGGTGTCGCGCGTCGGCGGCGCCGCGCAGACCAAGATCATCAAGAAGCTCTCCGGCGGCATCCGCATCTCGCTGGCGCAGTACCGCGAGCTGGCGGCGTTCGCGCAGTTCGCCTCGGACCTGGACGAAGCTACCCGCAAGCAGCTCGAGCGCGGCCAGCGCGTCACCGAGCTGATGAAGCAGAAGCAGTACCTGCCGATGTCCATCGCCAACCAGGCGCTGTCGATCTACGCGGTCAACGAAGGCTTCCTGGACGACGTGCCGGTCAACAAGCTGCTGGCGTTCGAAGAGGGCCTGCACGCCCACTTCGCCAACACCCAGGGCGACCTGATCGCCAAGGTCAACGACACCGGCGACTGGAACGGCGATATCGAGGCCGCGTTCAAGAAGGGCATCGGCGAGTTCAAGACCACGGGCAGTTGGTAATCCAACTGCAGGGAATCGGGAATCGAGAATAGGGAATCGTAGGAGCGGGATCCGGGCATTGCCCATTCCCGATTCTCCATTCCCCATTCCCACGAAGCGAGCAAAGCGAGCGAGAGCATGGCAGGCGGACGCGAAATCAAATCCAAGATCAAGAGCGTGCAGAACACCCGCAAGGTGACGCGCGCGCTCGAGATGGTCTCGGCCTCCAAGATCCGCAAGGCGCAGGATCGGATGAAGACCTCGCGCCCGTATGCGCAGGCGATGAAGCAGGTGATCGGGCATCTGGCGCAGGCCAGCACCGACTACACGCATCCGTTCCTGCTGCAGCGCGAGACGGTCAAGCGCGTCGGCTACATCGTGATCTCCTCCGATCGCGGCCTGGCCGGCGGCCTGAACAACAACCTGTTCCGCAAAATGCTGGGCGAAGTGCGCCAGTGGCAGGACAAGGGCGCGGGCATCGACGTGGTCACCATCGGCCAGAAGGCCTCGGTGTTCTTCCGCCGGCTCAAGGTGGACATGGTCGGCAGCGTCAGCCACCTCGGCGACGTGCCGCAGCTTGAACAGCTGATCGGCGTGATCAAGGTGATGCTGGATGCGTTCACCGAGGGCAAGATCGACCGCGTCTATCTGGTCTACAACCGCTTCGTCAACACGATGACGCAGAAGGCCAGCTTCGACCAGTTGCTGCCGCTGCCGGCGGCCGAGAGCCAGGTCGCGCACCACGATTGGGACTACCTGTACGAACCCGATGCCGCGACCGTGCTCGAGCACGTGATGACGCGCTACATCGAGTCGCTGGTGTACCAGGCGGTGCTGGAGAACGTGGCGTCCGAGCATGCGGCGCGCATGGTCGCGATGAAGGCGGCCAGCGACAACGCCAACAAGCTGATCAGCACCTTGCAGTTGGTCTACAACAAGGCGCGCCAGGCCGCGATCACCCAGGAAATTTCCGAAATCGTCGGCGGCGCAGCCGCTGTGTAGCCGGGAATGGGGAATGGAGAAACGGGAATGGTCGCAGCATCGCTCGATCTTCCCATTCCCGATTCCCCGTTCCCCATTCCCGACACCAGTTTCGAACAGACATTAGTGGAGTTATCCAAATGAGTCAGGGCAAGATCGTTCAGATCATCGGCGCGGTCGTCGACGTCGAATTCGCGCGTGCCGATGTGCCGAAGATTTACGACGCACTGAAGGTCGAAGGCACCGCCATCACGCTGGAAGTGCAGCAGCAGCTGGGCGACGGTGTCGTGCGCACCATCGCCCTCGGTTCCACCGACGGCCTCAAGCGCAACCTGATCGCCACCAACACCGGTCGCGCGATCTCGGTGCCGGTCGGTGCCGGCACGCTGGGCCGCATCATGGACGTGCTGGGTCGCCCGATCGACGAAGCCGGCGACGTGCAGGCCAGCGACCACTGGGAAATCCACCGCGCGGCGCCGACCTACGAGGACCAGTCCTCGGCCACCGAGCTGCTGGAAACCGGCATCAAGGTCATCGACCTGATGTGCCCGTTCGCCAAGGGCGGCAAGGTCGGCCTGTTCGGCGGCGCCGGCGTCGGCAAGACCGTCAACATGATGGAACTGATCAACAACATCGCCAAGGCGCACTCGGGTCTGTCCGTGTTCGCCGGCGTGGGCGAGCGTACCCGCGAGGGCAACGACTTCTACCACGAGATGAAGGACTCCAACGTCCTGGACAAGGTGGCGATGGTGTACGGCCAGATGAACGAGCCGCCGGGCAACCGCCTGCGCGTCGCGCTGACCGGCCTGACCATGGCCGAGTACTTCCGCGACGAGAAGGACGCCTCGGGCAAGGGCAAGGACGTGCTGCTGTTCGTCGACAACATCTACCGCTACACCCTGGCCGGTACCGAAGTGTCGGCGCTGCTGGGCCGCATGCCGTCGGCGGTGGGCTATCAGCCGACCCTGGCCGAGGAAATGGGCGTGCTGCAGGAGCGCATCACCTCGACCAAGTCCGGCTCGATCACCTCGATCCAGGCCGTGTACGTGCCCGCGGACGACCTGACCGACCCGTCGCCGGCGACCACCTTCGCCCACCTCGACGCCACCGTCGTGCTGTCGCGTAACATCGCCTCGCTGGGTATCTATCCGGCGGTGGATCCGCTCGATTCGACCAGCCGTCAGCTGGACCCGAACGTGATCGGCCACGAACACTACGACACCGCCCGCCGCGTGCAGTCCACCTTGCAGAAGTACAAGGAACTGAAGGACATCATCGCGATCCTGGGCATGGACGAGCTGTCCGAAGAGGACAAGCAGGCCGTGTCGCGCGCGCGCAAGATCGAGCGCTTCTTCAGCCAGCCGTTCCACGTGGCCGAAGTGTTCACCGGCTCGCCGGGCAAGTACGTGTCGCTGAAGGACACCATTCGCGGCTTCAAGGCCATCGTCGACGGCGAGTACGACCACCTGCCGGAGCAGGCCTTCTACATGGTCGGCGGCATCGAGGAAGCGGTCGAGAAGGCCAAGAAGATGGCCGAGAAGGCGTAACAGCCGGGATTCGGGATTCGGGATTAGGGATACGCGAGGCGGCATCGAGGACCACGGGTTGGGAGCAAGGGCAGGGCGGCGCGACCGCTTTGGCCATTCCCCATTCCCCACTCCCCACTCCCGCCTCGCGCCAGCGAGGTAACCATGAGCACCATCCGTTGCGACATCGTCAGCGCCGAGCACGAGATCTACCACGGTGACGCCACCCTGGTGGTCGCCACCGGCGAGCTGGGCGAGCTGGGTATCGCGCCCAAGCACGCGCCGTTGATCACCCGGCTCAAGCCCGGCAAGGTGGTGGTGACCACCGCCAGCGGCGAGCAGCTGGATTTCGCCATTTCCGGCGGCATCCTCGAGGTGCAGCCACAGGTGGTGACCATCCTGGCCGATACCGCGATCCGCGCCCAGGACATCGACGAGGCGTCGGTGCGCAAGGCCAAGGAAGATGCCGAGCGCATGCTCGCCAACCGCGGCGAAGGCATGGACGTGGCCGAGGCGCAGGCCAAGCTGGCCGAGGTCACCGCGCAGTTGCAGGCGCTGGAACGCCTGCGCAAGAACCTCAAGCACTGAGTTCACCGCCACGCCGGCCCAGCGGCCGCATGCGCGACGACGACGCCGGCAAACGCCGGCGTTGTCGTGTCGGGGAGAGGAGTTGGTCTCCTTCGTACGCTGCCTCCGCGCGCATGTTGGGGATCACCGCGCGACCCGGCTTGCCGCACGCTGCTGACGCGCAGGCGCATAGATCGCCGCGAAGATCGCATTCCTGCGGCGCAGTCCGCGATCGAGGTGGAATGCGACGCAGCGCACGGCGCTGGCTTGCTGGTCGCTGACTCGGTGGTGTCTCCATGCGACGAGACGCGCGTGCGGTCATCGTCCGGTCCATGGACTGCGGCAAGATGGCCGCCCGATCTGCGGTCCATCCCCCACCCGCAGACGGTTACTGGAGAGCCGAGATGCCCCTGTCCGCTTCCGGTCCTCGTCCCTGCGTGCATGCGCTGACCGCTGTGCTGGCCAGCGCCATGCTGATGGGATGCGCCTTGCCCGCGCGCAGCGCCACCCCGCTGGAACCGTTGCTGGACCGCATCGTCGAGCGCAACGCGATCGGCGACCAGGTCGCGCTGAGCAAGTGGGACAGCGGCAAGCCGGTGCTGGACGCCGCGCGCGAGGCCGCGGTGCTGGCGGGCGTGCGCGCGCAGGCGCCGGCGCACGGCGTGGATGCGGACGATGCCGCGCGCTTCTTCGGCATGCAGATCGAATCCAACAAGCTGGTGCAGTACGAACTGTTGGCGCGCTGGCACCTGCGCGGCCGCGCGCCCGACAGCCCGCGCCCGGACCTGGCCGCGCTGCGTGCGCGCCTGGATCAACTGCAGGGCGAGATGCTGGATGCGCTGCAGGCCAGCGCCGCGGTGCGCCAGGCCCCGGATTGCCCGGCCACGACCGCGCGCGCGGCCGAGGCCTATGCGCTGCGCTGGCAGCTCGACCAACTGCACCGCACCGCGCTGGTGCGCAGCCTGGGCGATTTCTGCCGCTGAGCGGGGCGCGTGTGGACTTGGATCGCGTAGACGCGGCCCGGGTTCATCCATGTAGGAGCGGCTTCAGCCGCGACAGGGACTACCGGTCGCGGCTGAAGCCGCTCCTACAGGGGGCGCGGCATCTCGCCGCTAGCGGTACACCACATGCCGCCCCAGGAAGAAGGACACGACCGCGAGCACGCCTTCGACCACCGGCTTGGCCAGCCAGGCCAGGCGCAGGCCCAGCGCGTCCGCGCACAGCGTCACCAGCCAGGTGCTGAGCAGGGTCAGCATGAGCCATATGGCGAGGAAGCGGCCGAAGCGCCGCCAGCCCAGGCGCGCCGCGTCGTCGCTGGCGAAGGTGATGCGGCCGTTGAGCCAGAAGCCGAGCAGCGCGCCGCACACGCGGCCCAGCACATTGGCCGGGATCGTCGGCATGCCGGCGGCGGTGGCGGCGACGAACACGCTCCAGTCGATCAGCAGTTGCAGCAATCCGATCACGACGAATTGACTGCCCTGGCGCAGCAGACTCATGGGAGTCCAGGGTGGGGATCAAGCGCGCATGCTAGCGATTGCGGCGCGGATGTAAATGCCGCCGGCGCGGACGGCGTCATGACGGCACGGCGCGGCGGCTGCCTCTAGAATTCCCGTCTTCCCCGGAATGGAACCTGCCATGAGCCTGCCCCTGCACGTCGTGATCCTTGCCGCCGGCGCGGGCAAGCGGATGAAGTCGGCCAAGCCCAAGGTGCTGCATCCGATCGCCGGTCGGCCGATGCTGGCGCACGTGATCGAGACCGCGCGCCAGTTGCAGCCGGCGGCGATCCACGTGGTCTACGGCCACGGCGGCGAGGCGGTGCGCGCCGCGTTCGCCGCGCAGCCGGACCTGCTGTGGGCCGAGCAGGTGCAGCAGCTGGGTACCGGCCATGCGGTGCAGCAGGCGATGGGCGCGATCCCCGATGCCGCCACCGTGCTGGTGCTGTATGGCGACGTGCCGCTGATCCGCGCCGAGACCCTGCTGCGCCTGCTGCACTCGCCCGGACGGCTGGCGGTGCTGGTGGCCGAGCCGGAGGACCCCAGCGGGTACGGCCGCATCGTGCGCGACGCCGCCGGCAAGGTCGCCGCGATCGTCGAGCAGAAGGACGCCGACGACGAACAGCGTCGCATCCGCACCATCAACACCGGCATCGTCACCGCCGAGTCCACCGCGCTCAAGCGCTGGCTGGCGCAGTTGCGCAGCGACAACGCGCAGGGCGAGTACTACCTCACCGACGTGTTCGCTTCCGCCACCGCGGAATTCACCCCGGCGGAGATGGTGCTGGTGGCCGATCCGACCGAGGCCGAAGGCGCCAACGATCCGTGGCAGCTCGCGCAGCTGGAGCGCGCCTGGCAACTGCGCGCCGCGCGCGCGCTGTGCGAGCAAGGCGCGTACCTGCTCGACCCCGGTCGCCTGGACCAGCGCGGCCGCGTGCGCGTCGGTCGCGACGTGCGCATCGACGTCAACGTGGTGCTGGAAGGCGACGTGGAGCTGGGCGACGGGGTCAGCATCGGTCCGTTCGTGCGGCTCAAGGACGTGGTCCTGGGGCCGGGCACCGAGGTGCGCGCGCATTGCGACCTGGACGGCGTGGTCACCGAGGGCGCGGTGATGATCGGTCCGTTCGCGCGGCTGCGGCCCGGCACGGTGCTGGCCGACGGTGTGCACGTGGGCAACTTCGTCGAAACCAAGAACGCGGTGCTCGGCGTCGGCAGCAAGGCAAACCATCTGACCTATCTCGGCGACGCGACGATCGGGGCCGGGGTCAACATCGGCGCCGGTACCATCACCTGCAACTACGACGGCGTGAACAAGTGGCCGACCACGATCGGCGACGACGTCTTCGTCGGCTCCAACAGCGCGCTGGTGGCGCCGCTGACGATCGGCAGCGGCGCCACCATCGGCGCCGGGTCGGTGATCACCCGCGATGCGCCGGCCGGCCAGCTCACCGTGGCGCGCGTGCGGCAGAGTACGCATGAGGAGTGGAAGCGGCCGAAGAAGAAGTAGCCGGCCGCGCCGCGTGACGGGTGTCGCAACCGGCGCGGCAGGGTCGCGCTAAGGTGGCGCGGCTGGCGGCACACGGGGCCAGCGTCGCGACGACCGATGGAGGTGTTCGATGCAGGCACGAGACGCGCGTTGGTGGATGCTGGTTCTGCTGCTGATCGCGGCCGGCGCCGTGCAGGCGCAGACCTATCGCCTGTACCTGGCGCCGGATGGCGACGACACCGCGACCGGCACCACTGCGGCGGCCGCGTTGAAGACCCTGGCCGAGGCGCAGAAGCGCTTGCAGGCGACGCCGCCGCCGGCGCAGACCGAGGTGGAGATCGTGGTCGCGCCGGGCACCTATGTGGGCCAATCGGTGCGCTGGACCTACCGCAACGCCGGCGCGCCGCTGCGCATCGTCGCCGCGCCGGGCGCGGCGACGATGCCGCATTTCGACGGCCGCGGCGGCGGCACCTGGTTCACCCTGCGCGGCGGCGGCAACCAGTCCACGCAGCTTCAGTTCGTCGGTCTGGAGGTCAGCGACTACTGGATGGCGATGGACCTGGGCAGCAGCAACGCGGCGGCCGACGGCAACGCCGGCAACGAGATCCGCGGCATGCGCTTCACCCGCATCGGCGGCATCCACGGCCAGGGCAATCCGGCGTACTCGTACGCGGCGATCCGCCTGCAGAACTCGCGCGACAACCTGATCGTCGGCAACCAGTTCAGCGCGATCGAGAACAGCAAGGAAACCTCCGGCTACATCCATGCGCTGTACCTGGCGCGGCATTCGACCGGCAACGTGGTGAAGGACAACGGCTTCACCGACGTCAACGGCGACGTGGTGCGGACCCGCGACGCCTCCGATGCCACCGAGGTGCGCGGCAACCGCTTCGTGCGCGCCGGCAAGTACGCCGCGTTCTCCGACTGGTTCTCCCTCGACCAGGGCGAATGCCCGTCGCAGGGCGGGCGTTTCCTCGACAACACGGTCGGCGCCGGCTACTACGGCGCGATTCCCGCCACCGCCACCACCGGCGCCGACGACGCCTGCGGCGCGCTCGCCACGCCGCGCATCGTCGAGAGCGGGACGGTGCGCGAGTGAGGCGCGTGTGCGCGATGGCATGTCGGGGTGTATCGGGAAGGCTGTCGCGACTGAAGTCGCTCCCACAGGGTCATTCGCGCTGCTGGGGCCGCGAGGCTGGCGCTCTCTGTAGGAGCGGCTTCAGCCTCGACAGGACGTGTCGATCGGCACCTTGTCGCGGCTGAAGCCGCTCCTACAGACGTGCGCGGTGCGCTAGCTTGCCGGCGTCAGCGGCAGTTGCACCGCCACGCACAGTCCGCCTTCGTCGCGGTTCTGCAGCGACAGGCGGCCGCCGTGCGCCTCGATGATTTCGCGGGTCAGCGCCAGGCCCAGGCCGGTGCCGTTGCGTTTGGTCGAATAGAACGGCATCAGCGCGTTGTGCAGCACCGCTTCGTTCATGCCGCTGCCGCGGTCCAGCACTTCGATGCGCAGCCATTCCGGGCGGGTGGAGACGCGGATGCGCACGCTGTCGGCCGGCGCCTGGCCTTCGGGGCTGGATTCGTGCGCGTTCTTGACCAGGTTGAGCAGCGCCTGCTGCAGTTGCGCCGGATCGACCCGGCTGTGCAGGTCGGGCGCTTCCAGTTCCAGCACGAACGGGATCTGCTGCTGCAGCCCGCCGAGGAACTGCGCCCACGCCACGGTCTGCAACTGCGGCTGCGGCAGCTTGGCGAAGCGCGCGTAGCCGCGGATGAAGCCCTCCAGATGCCGCGCGCGCTCCTCGATGGTGCCGAACACTTCCTCCAGCCGCTCCACCTTCTGCCGGCGCACCAGTTCGGCGCCGGAGTGGGCCAGCGAGGCGATTGGCGCCAGCGAGTTGTTCAATTCGTGGCTGATGACCCGGATCACCTTCTTCCAGGTGTGCACTTCCTGCCGGCGCAGTTCGGCGGTGAGCAGGCGGATCAGCAGCAGGTCGTGTGGGCGGCCATTGAGGCGGAAACGGCGCCGCGACAGGTGGTAGACCTGCTCCTCTTCCGGGTCGTCCTCGTCGACGATGGTGAACAGGCTGTCGCCGCCGCGCGCGACCGCTTCGCGCAGCGCCGGCGGCATGTCCAGCAGCAGGTCGTCCAAGCGCTGGCCCTCCAGCTTCCAGCCGCCGCGCAGCAGCTTGCGCGCGGCCAGGTTGGAGAACACCACGCGGCGCAGGCCGTCGCCACCGCTGGAGGTCAGCAGCATCGCCACCGGCGTGTTCTGCACCATGGTGTCGAGCATCAGTTCGCGCTGCGCCAGGCCCTGGCGCTGTTCGCGCAGGATCTCGCCCAACTGGCGGTGGGCGACCACCATTTCGCCGAGTTCGTCGTCGCCGCGCCAGTGCACGCCGAAGTTGTATTCGCCATCGCGGTAGCTGCTGACGGTGCCGGCCAGGGCGCGGAACAGCGAGCGCATCGGCGCGGTGGCGCGGCGCAGCGTCCACCACATCAGCGCCAGCAACAGCAGCGCCGAGCAGGCCACCACTTCCCAGCCGCGGTCCATCCAGTACGCCAGCAGCCACGGCATCGCCGCCGCCAGCGCCAGCACCGGCAGCAGGCGCAGGAACAGGTCGACGGTGAAGGAGCGACGCAGCTTCATTCGCGCGGGATTCCGTAGCGGTCCATGCGCCGGTACAGCGCCTGTCGGCTCATGCCCAGTTCGGCCGCGGCCTGGGCGATGACGCCGTTGGCGCGGCCCAGCACCGCGACGATGCGCTCGCGGTCCGGTTCGGCGCCTGCGGCGGGGCGCGGCGGCGCCGGCTTGGGCAGGTTGAGGTCGGCGGCCTCGATCTGGCGGCCGCCGGCGAGCAGCTCGGCGCGCTGGATCACGTTGCGCAGTTCGCGCACGTTGCCGGGCCAGGCGTGGCGCTGCAGCGCCTGGATGGCGCCGGCCGACAGCGGTTTGGCGCCGGACAGGAAGTGCTCGGCCAAGGGCAGGATGTCGCCAGGCCGGTCGGCCAGCGCCGGCAGCGACAGTTCCACCGCGTTGAGCCGGTAGTACAGGTCCTCGCGGAAGCTGCCGTCGCGGATCATCGCGGTCAGGTCGGCGTTGGTGGCGCTGATCACCCGCACCTTGACCTGGCGCTCGCGGTTGGAGCCCAGGCGCTCGAAGCGGCCGGTTTCCAGCACGCGCAACAGCTTCATCTGCCCGGCCAGCGACAGGTTGCCGATCTCGTCCAGGAACAGAGTGCCGCCGTCGGCGGCCTCGAACTTGCCCTCGCGCACCTTGTTGGCGCCGGTGTAGGCGCCGGCCTCGGCGCCGAACAGTTCGGCCTCGATCAGTTCGGCCGGAATCGCCCCGCAGTTCAGCGCCACGAACGCGCCCTGCCGCATCGGCGAATTGGCCTGGATGATCTCGGCGATCTTCTCCTTGCCGCTGCCGTTGGGGCCGGTGATGAGCACCGGCAGTTCCGAACGCGCGACCTGGCAGGCCAGGGCGATGGCGCGCTCGCTGGCCGGGTCGGCGAACACCGCCCCGCGCAGGTCGTAGCGCTGCGCCAGTTGCTGGCGATGGCGGCGTTCGCCGTCGCGGCGCCGCTCCAGTTCGCGGCGCGCCTCGGACAGTTCCAGCAGGTTGTTGACCGTGGTCAGCAGCTTGCGGTCGTCCCAGGGCTTGGCCAGGTAATCGGCGGCGCCGGCCTTGACCAGTTCCACCGCGCTGCTGAGTTGGGTCCAGGCGGTCAGCAGGATCACCGGCAGGTCCGGATGGCGCGCGCGGATCGCGTCGAACAAGGCCACGCCTTCCTCGCCGGAGGTGGTGTCGGCGCTGAAGTTCATGTCCTGCAGCACCAAGTCGATGTCGCCCTCGGCCAGGCGTTGCAGGCCGGCATCCGGGCTGTCCGCGTGCGCCGTCTCGATGTCGTGCAGGGAGAACAGCACTTCGAGCGCGGTGGCGACGGCGGGGTTGTCGTCGATGATCAGGATGCAGGGCATCGGATACCTTGGCGGATGGCCGGGCCGGAACCGGCGAAGACAGGACGAGGCGGCATCATCGCAGCCCCGGCGCGGCTTGTCGTGTGCGCGGCGCGGGCCGTTGCGAGGCCGGGGGGCGCGCGGCGGCGGACGCGCTCATGGCGCCGGATACGCGGCGGGTGACAACCGCGCCGCGCGCCGCGCCGGGCCGCGCATCGCCAGCCAGCCGGTGGCGAGCAACAGCAGCGCGACCAGCAGCGGTGCCGGCGCCGGCGGCGACAGCAACGACGCATCGAACAGGACGCGGCGCAGCAGTGCCGCGATGGTCGCGCCGAGGGCGATGCCCAGGCCGCTCAGCAGCAGGTTTTCGCGGCGCAGCTGGCGCTGGATCTGCGCCGCGCGCGCGCCCAGCGCACGCCGCAATGCGATCTGCCGGTCGCGCTGGCGCACCATCGCCTCGCTGAGCGCGTAGACCATGCCGCCGGTGCCGAACAGCCACAGCGCCGCGCCCGCCGCCCACAGCCGCAGCCGATGCCGCTGCAGGCGCTGATGCTGCTGGCGCAGCGCGCCGGCGCTGTCCACTTCGAGCAGCCGCCCCGGCACGATTCGCGCCGCGTCCGCCGCCAGCCGCGCGCGCACCCGCGCCGGATCGCCGGGCGCGATCCGCAGCACGTACAGCGGGTTGCCGGGATCGGGCGAGCGCAGCGCCAGGATCGCGCTGTCGTCGTTGTCGCCGTCGCCGGGCGCGCGCAACCGCTCGACGACGCCGACCACGCGCGCCGGCGGCCTGTCGCCCAGATACACCGCCTGTCCCAGCGCGTCGCGATCGGGGAACATCCGCGCCGCCAGCGAGCGGGTCAGGATCACCCGCTGCGCCAGGTCCAGCGCGCTGGGCGCGACGAAATCGCGATACTCGTCGCTGGCGAAATCGCGGCCGCGCTGCAGGCGCAGGCCCAGCGCCGGCACCAGGCCGGGATCGCCGAGGTAGACGGCGGCGCGGAACTGTCCGCCGCTGCCGTCGGCGCGCGGCCCGAGCAGGGCGTCCCAGCGCTCGGGCCCGAACGGCAACTGGTTGACCGCCGCGACGTGCAGCACGCCGGGCACGGCGCGCAACGCCGCGGCCTCGCGCCGCGCGGCCGCGGCGGAGACGCGGCCGTCCAGGCGCAGGGTCAGCAGGTGCGTGTCGTCGTCGATGCCGCTGGCGAGGTGCAGCTGCGCATGCGCCTGGCTGGCGAGCGCGATCAGGCCCAGCAGCAGCGGATAGCCGATCGCCATCTGCAGCACGATCAGCGTGGCCAGCAGTCTGTGCTGGCGCAGCGAGATCAGCATGCGGTCCATGCGCGTGCGCCGCCGCTCACGCGCTGCGCGTGGCGACGGCCGGCGCCACGCCGGCGGCGCGCCGCGCCGGGCCGAGCACCGCGAGCTGGCCGAGCAGCCACAGCGTCACCGCGCCGACCGGCAGGTACCACAGCGGCAGGCGCTGCAGTTCGTAGGCGCTCATCAGGTACAGGTTGGCGGCATAGGCCAGCAGCATGCCTAGGCCGATCCCGGCGCTGGCGAGCAGGAAGTTCTCCAACTGGAAGTAGCGCAGGATCTGCCCACGGGTGGCGCCCAGCGCACGGCGCACGCCGATCTGCTTGGTGCGCTGCTGCACCCAGAAGCTGGCCAGGCCGACGATACCCAGCGCGGTGACCAGCAGCAGCATCGCGCACACCCCGACCAGCAACCAGGCCATCGCGCGGTCGTTGCGGTAGTAGTTCGCGCGCGCCTGCTGCAAGGTCATCGTGCCGTTTTCCTGGATCATGCGCCTGGGGCCGTGTGCCAGCAGCACGCTGCGCGCCTGCCGCAGCACCGCCTCGCGCTGCGCCGGATCGCGCACCCGCAGCAGGTAGGTGCCGTTGGTGTAGGGCATGTTGACCGGGAGCAGCATCGCGTCCTGGTAGTCGGCCGGCGTCCCGAAGTCGCGCGGCTGCACCAGGCGCTGCACGATACCCACGATGCGGTGCTCGCCGAACACCCGGATGGTGCGGCCCAGCGCGGTGCCGTCGGGGAACAGGCGTTGCGCCAACGACTGACTCAGGATCACCGACGGCACCGTCCCGGTGTCGTTGGGATCCTGCAGCCGCGCGTAGTCGAGGAACTCGTCGGGGTGGAAGCGGCGCCCGGCGACCAGGGTCAGCCCCAGCGTGTCCAGCAACTGCGCATCGCCCATGTAGTTGGTCGCGCGCATGGTGCTGCGCTGCTGCTCGGCGTTGAGCGAGATGCCGCTGTAGGTGACCGTGCTGCCGAACGGCGGCTGGTTGACGACGCTGGCCTTGCTCACGCCGGGGATCGCGCGCAAGGCGTCCAGGTCCGCGCGGGTCAGTGCGGCGCTGTCGCCGTTCTTGGTCACGCTGCGGATACGCACTTGCACGATCTGCTGCTCGGCCGCGCCGCTGGGACGCTGCACGCGTTCCAGGCGCAGGTGGATCAGGAACAGGGCGTTGCACACCACCGCGCAGCTGAAGGCGATCTCCAGCACGATGAGCACGGCGGCGATCTTGTGCTTGCGCAGGCTGGAGAGGATGGGGCGGATGTCCACGGGAGCGTTCCTGGCGGGAAGGAGGATGCGCGGTCGCGTCATTGCGACTTGAGTTGCAGCGCGGTGGGGACGCGCATGGCCTGCCACGCCGGCAGCGCGCCGGCCAGCAGGCTGCTGGCCAGGGCCAGCACGAGCGTGCCCAGCAGCATGCTGCCGTCCATATGCGCCAGCCCGGCGTAGTCGGCCGGCTGGCGACGCACCAGCCACAGGCCGATCCAGGCCAACAGCAGGCCGGCCGCGCCCCCGGCCGCGCCGATCATCCCGGCCTCGACCAGATGCTGGGCGAAGATCGCGCGACGCGATGCGCCCAGCGCGCGGCGCACGCCGGTCTCGCCGCTGTGGCGCATGAACTTGGCCAGCATCAGGCCGACGGTGTTGAGCAGGCAGATGCCCAGGAACACGAGTGCCAGCCACAGTTGCAGGCGCACGTCTGCAGGCACGGCGTGATTCCTGTCCAGCCACGTCATCACGTCGCTCAGCCGGTTGTCGGCCGGATGGCTGAGGCGCCCGGCATCGTGCTGCTGGCGGGCGTAGCGTTCGAGATAGGCGCGGTAATCGGCATGCTTGGCCGCATCGGCCAGTTCCACCCAGTACTGGATCCACACGCAAGGAGCGTTCTCGCCGGTGGGGCCATCGGGACTGTCGCTCCAGCAATCCATGGTGCCTCTGGTGCCGAGCTCCAGGTCGCGCGAGGTGGAGAAGGGAATGAAGACGTCCTCGCTGTCGGCATAGGTTTCGTTGGTCATGTCGTAGAAGCGCGGATTCATGCTCCAGTCGTCGACCACGCCGACGATGCGCAGCACCGCGTCGCCGATCTGCAGGTCCTTGCCGACGCTGTCGACGTCGCCGAACAGCTTTTCGTTCAGGCGCCGCGAGATCACCGCGACCCGCGCGCGCCGGCCGTCGTCCTCGGCGGTCCAGGCATGCCCGTACCGCATCGGCACGCCGAACATCGGAAAGAAATCGGCGCTGGTGTAGCGCGCTTCCAGCGAGAACGGGGTCTGCTGCGGGTCTGCCGGCACCACGCTGACGCCGCCGGCGGACATCATCGCCTGGCGATCGCCGCGCTTGTCGCGCAACAGCGCTTCGGCGTCGCGTCTGGTCAGCTGCAACGGTTCGGTTGCGCCCGGTTCGTACTTTTCGTCCGGATAGACGTTCATCTCCACATAGAACAGCTGCGCGCTCTTGCCCGGAATCGGATCCGCGGCCAGCACATGGAACACGGTCAACGTCGTCATCGATGCGCCGATGCCCACGGCGATGGCCAGCACCATCAGCGCGGTCAGCAGCCGGTTGCGGCGAAAGCTGTGCAGCGCCAGTTTGCAGTAGTAGCCGAACATCGGGATGTCCTGAAGAAAAAAGGCCGGCGGCGACGCCGGCCAAGGGGACCGGTCAGGCGCTGCGCGTGGCCACCGCCGGCGGCACCGCCGCGGCGCGCCGCGCCGGGGCGAACACCGCGAGCTGGCCGAGCAGCCACAGCGTCGCCGCGCCGAACGGCAGGTAGTACAGCGGCAGCCGCGGCAGTTCGTACCTGCCCATCAGCCATTGGTTGATCGCGTAGGCCAGCAGCATGCCGAGCACGATGCCGGTGCTGGCCAGCAGGAAGTTCTCGGTCTGGAAGTAGCGCAGGATCTGCCCGCGGGTGGCGCCGAGCGCGCGGCGGATGCCGATCTGCTTGGTGCGCTGCTGCACCCAGAAGCTGGCCAGGCCGACGATGCCCAGTGCGGTGACGATCAGCAGCGCCACGCACACCGCGCCCAGCAGCCACACCATCGCGCGGTCGCCCTGGAAGTAGGCCTCGCGGATCTCGTCGTAGGTCTGCTGCTTGAGCACCAGGCGGCTGCTGTCGACCTTCATCAGCGCCGCGGTCGCCGCGGCGAGCACTTCCTGGCGCCGCGCCGGGTCGGTGACGCGCAGCACGTACAGGCCGTCGGTGTAGTTCAGGCGCAGCGGCATCAGCATCGCGTAGTCGATCTGGGCCAGGCCGCCGGCCATGTTGGGACGCGCCAGCGTGTCGACGATGCCGACCACGCGCAATGCGATCGGCCCGGTATAGACGGTCTTGCCGAGGGCGTTCTGCCCGGGGAACATCTTTTCCGCCGTGGCGCGGTTGAGGATCACCGCGGTGCCCTTGTCGTGCACCGTCTTGTCGGTCATCGCGGCCTCGAAGTCGATGTACTCGTCGGGGGCGAAGTCGCGCCCGGCGATCAGGCGCAGGCCCAGGGTGCGTAGCGACCCTTCCTCGGCCATGTATTGCGCGGCGTTGAGCGTCGAACGCTCCTGGTCGGGGGTCAGCGCCAGGCCGGTGTTCCAGGAGTAGCTCACGAACGGCACCTGGTTGAGCAAGGTCGCGGCGCGCACGCCGGGCACCGCGCGCAACGCGGCCAGGTCCTCGCGGGTGCGCGCGGCGGCGTTGACCTGCTGGCCGATGCCGCCCAGCGAGATCGTCACCAGTTCCGACTCGGCGATGCCGCTGGGCCGCTGCAGGGTCTCGATGCGGTTGCCGATCAGGAACAGGGCGTTGCACACGATCGCGCAGGCCAGCGCGATCTCGAGCACGATCAGCGCGGCCGCGGTCTTGTGGCGGCGCAGGGTGGAGAGGATGGGGCGGATGTCCATGGCGATAACCTTGTAGGGGACCTTGGATGGCGGTCTGCGCGGCGGGTGACGGCCGCGCGTGGGAGTCAGGACGATTTGAGCTGCAGCGCCGGTGCGACCTGGATCGCGCGCCAGGCCGGCAGCAGGCCGGCCAGCAGGCTGGCGACCAGGGCCAGGGCGAAGGTCATCGCCAGCATCGTGGGATCCAGGTGGGCCAGCTTGGCGTAGCCGGTGGGCTGCTGGCGCACCGCCCACAGGCCGAGCAGGGACAGGCCGAGTCCGCCGATGCCGCCGGCCAGGCCGATGGTGCCGGCCTCCACCAGGCATTGCGCGAAGATCGCGCGGCGCGACGCGCCCAGGGCGCGGCGCACGCCGATCTCGCCGCTGCGGCGCAGGAACTTGGCCAACAGCAGGCCGACGGTGTTGAGCAGGCACACCAGCAGGAAACCCATCGCCAGCCACAGTTGCAGGCGCACGTCGCCCGGCACCACTTCGTTGTGGTCCAGCCACTGCATCACGTTGCGCAGGCGCACGTTGTTCGGGCGCTGGAAGCGGCCGGCGGCGCGTTGCTGGTTGGAATAGTTCTCCAGGTAGGCCTTGTAGTCGGCGACCTGGGTCGCGTTCTCCAGTTCGGTCCAGTACTGGATCCAGGTGCAGGGCGCATTGAGCGCGGTCGGGTCGCCGTCGTTCTCGCCGGAGCAGTTCATGCTGCCGTTGCGGTCCATCTTCAGGTCCATCGCCACCGCGAACGGCACGTACAGCTGTTCGTTCGCGCCGTAGGTGTTGGTGATGTCGTAGAAGCGCGGGTTGGGTTCCCAGGTATCCAGCACGCCGACGATGCGGAAGGTGTTCTGGTCGATGCGCAGTTCGCGGCCGACGCTGTTGGCGCCGTCGTAGAGCTTTTCGTTGAGCTTCTTGCTGATGACCGCCACGCGCTGGTGGCGTTCGTCTTCGGTGCCGCTCCAGCCGTGGCCGTAGAGGAACGGCGTATCGAACATGGGAAAAAAGTCCGCCGAGGTGAAGCGCGCTTCGGACTTGAACGGCTTCAGTCCGCTCCTGCTCGGTTCGACCGCCACCGATCCGCCGGTCATCATCGCCTGCCGCTTGGCCCGCTTCTCGCGCAGCAGCGTCTCGGCGTCGAAGCGCCGGATCTGGAAGTCGGGCTCGTCGCCGGGCTGGAAGCCGGCCTTGGAATCGGCATCGACCTGCACGTAGAACAACGTGTCGCTCTTCTGTGGGATCGGATCGCCGGAAAGCACGTAGAACACGGTCAGCGTGGTCATGCTGGCGCCGATGCCCAGGGCGATGGCCAGCACCATGAGGGCGGTGAGGACCTTGTTGCGGCGGAAGCTGCGCAAGGCGAGGCGGACGTAATAGCCGAACATAGGAGCTCCGGGTTCAGGCGCTGCGGGTGGCGGTAGCGGGAGGGACGGCGGCGGCGCGCAGCGCCGGGCCGAGGACGGCGAGTTGGCCGAGCGCGCACAGCAAGGCCGCGCCGACCGGCAGGTAGGCTGCCGGCAGCCGTTCCAGTTCGAAGAAACGCATCAGCACGACGTTGCCGGCGTAGGCCAGGAGCATGCCCAGCGCCACGCCGGCGCCGACGATGAGCAGGTTCTCGGTCTGGAAGTGGCGCAGGATGTCGCGGCGGGTGGCGCCCAATGCGCGGCGCACGCCGATCTGCCGGGTGCGTTGCTGCACCCAGAAGCTGGCCAGCCCGACGATGCCCAGCGCGGTGACCAACAGCATCGCGGCGATGACCGCCAGCAGCAGCTTGGCCATCGCCCGGTCGCTCTGGAAATAGCGCTGGCGCAGTTCGTCCAGCGGCTTGCTGTATTCGCCATCCAGCACCGCATCGGGCGCCGCGCGGGCCACGGCGCTGCGCGCCTGCGCGACCACGCGCGGCAGTTCGCGCGGATCGGCGCGCAGCACGTAGGTGCCGGATTGCGAGGCCTCGCGTACCGGGATGAGCACCGACCAGTCGCCGCCGATCGCGCCGTCCTCGCTGCGGCCGGGATCGGGCCGCGCCAGGTGGCGCAGGATGCCGACCACGCGATAGTGGCCGCCGGCCCACAGGTCGCGCCCCAGCGGGTCCTGGCCCGGCCACAGGTGCTCGGCCAGGGCGCGGGTGATCCACACGTCGGCGGTGGCCGGCGCGAAATGCTCGAATGCCTGGTAGTCGCCGGCGCCGAACGCGCGGCCGCTGTCGGGCTTGAGGCCCAGCGCGGCGATGGCGCCCGCGCTGGCGGTGTAGAAGTGCGGCACGCCACCGACCTGGGTGCAGGCCTGGTCCAGGCACACGCCGCTGTTGCCGGCCGCCGGCGCGAACGGCACCGTGTTGATGGTCCCGGCCGCGCGGACCCCGGGAATGCGGCGCAGCGCATCGAGCACGCGCGCGTTGAGATCGGCGTCGCTGCAACCATCGCAGCCGGACAGCGACACCAGCCCCAGCGCGGCTTCGTCGATGCCGCTGTCCAACTGCACCAGTTGCAGCCGGTTGCCGATCAGGAAGAACGCGTTGCACAGCACCGCGCAGGCCAATGCCACTTCCAGCGCGATCAGGCTGGCAGCGATGCGGTGGCGCGACAGGGCGCGCAGGATGGGGCGGATGTGCATCGTGGGGGTCCCGGTCACAGGCTCTTGAGTTGCAGCGCCGGGGCGATCCGGCTGGCGCGCAGGGCCGGGAACAGTCCGGCGGCGAGGGCGCAGCCGATGGCGAGCGCGAAGGTGCCGGCGAATGCGGGCAGATCCAGATGCGCCAGATCGGCGTAGGCGGTCGGTTGCTGGCGCACGCTCCACAGGCCGAGCAGGGTCAGCAGCCATCCGCCCACGCCGCCGAGCAGGCCGATCACGCTGGCTTCGGTCAGGCACTGGGCGAAGATCGCGCCGCGTGCTGCGCCGAGCGCACGGCGCACGCCGATCTCGCCGCCGCGGCGCAGGAACTTGGCCAGCAGCAGGCCGACGCTGTTGAACAGGCACAGGCCCAGGAACGCCAGTGCCAGCCAGCTCTGCAGGCGCACGTCGCCGGGCACGACCCGGTTGTGGTCCAGCCATTGCGGCAGCGACAGCAGCCGCGCCGTGTCGCTGCGGCCGATGCGCCCGGCCGCGCGCTGCTGCGCGGCGTAGTCGGCCAGCAGGCGCCGGTAGTCGGCGACCTTGGCCGGCGTGTCCAACTGCACCCACAGCTGCACCCACACGCACGGCGCGCTGCGCAGGTCGAGCGGCCGCGGTGGATCGCCGTAGCAGGTCCACGGCTGGATGTGGCCGTCGTTGAGTTCCAGGCTGGTGGACAGCGGCGCGAACACGTCCTGCGGCTTGCCGTAGAAACTGCCGGTATCGCCATGGGCGAAGCTGCCGCCGGCCAGCGTGTAGAACTGCGGCGATGGCCGCCACGGCGCCAGCACGCCGACGATGCGCACCGCGTTGCCGCGCACCAGCAGGCTGCGGCCGACGCTGTTGCGGCCCGCGAACAGGGCGTTGTTGAGATCGGAGGAGATCACCACCACCCGCGCGCGGTCGCGGTCGTCCTGCGCGCGCCAGCCGCTGCCGTACGCGAAGGGCACCTGGAACATCGGAAAG
Source organism: Xanthomonas sp. DAR 35659 (assembly GCF_041242975.1). Taxonomy (NCBI): domain Bacteria; kingdom Pseudomonadati; phylum Pseudomonadota; class Gammaproteobacteria; order Lysobacterales; family Lysobacteraceae; genus Xanthomonas; species Xanthomonas medicagonis. The sequence continues at coordinate 4,633,124 of NZ_CP162488.1, read as the reverse complement.
AAGTCGGCCTGCGTGGACAGCAGTTGCGCCATGAACGCCGGGCCGCCGCGCTCGGGCGCGCGCAGCTTGATCTGGCTCTCGGCGACGATCGCCTGGCGATCGGCGCGCGCGCTTTGCCACAGGTCCATCGCGCTGCGGTAGTCGAGTTTGTCGTACGGCTGCGCGCCGACGTCGCCGGCGGGGCGCGGATCGAGCTGCGGGTAGAAGATCCGCTGGCTGTGCCCGGGCAGCGGATCGCCGGACAGCAGCCGCATCACCGTCAGCGTGGTCATCGCCGCGCCGATGCCCACGGCGATGGACAGCACCATCAGCGCGGTGAGCACCGGACTGCGGCGCAGGCTGCGCAGCGCCAGCTGCAGGTGATAGCCGAACATGCCTCGTTCTCGCCTTCCGCCGGGCCGGTCAGGGACGCGCCGTCGCGTCGCCGCCGCGCGCCAGCACCGGCTCGCGCTGCAGGTCGGTGGCCTGGCCGTCGACGATGTGCACGTTGCGCTGCGCGCGCGCGGCCAGTTCCGGATCGTGGGTGACCATGACGATGGTCGAGCCCTGCGCGTTGATCTCCTCCAGCAGTTCCATCACCCCGCGCGCCATCTGCGAGTCGAGGTTGCCGGTCGGTTCGTCGGCCAGCAGCAGGCGCGGGCTGCCGGCCAGGGCGCGCGCGATCGCCGCGCGCTGCTGCTGGCCGCCGGACAGTTCGGAGGGGTAGTGCTTCATGCGCGAACCCAGCCCGACCCGGCCCAGCGCCTCCTCGATGCGCTGCTTGCGCTCGGCCGCGGCCATGCCGCGGTAGCGCAGCGGCACGTCGACGTTGTCGAACAGGTTGAGGTCGGGGATCAGGTTGAAGCCCTGGAAGATGAATCCGATCTTCTGGTTGCGCATGCGCGAGCGCGCATCGTCGTTGAGGTTGCTGACGTCCTGGCCATCGAGCACGTACTGGCCGCTGGTGAAGGTCTCCAGCAGCCCGGCGATGTTGAGGAAGGTGGTCTTGCCCGAACCCGACGGCCCGGTGACGGCGACGAACTCGCCCTCGCGGACATGCAGGTCCAGCGAGCGCAACGCGTGCGTCTCGACCTGTTCGGTGCGGAAGACCTTGGAGACGGAGCGCATTTCCAGCATGACGTAGTCCTTGGAGTGGTGGTTGGTTGCAGCCGACGAACCGCTGCGATGGTTACGACGAAGGATCGGAACTCGGCACGACAATCGAAAGGGAGAGGCTGAAGCAGCAACGGCCTTGGCTTTTCCAATTCCCCATTCCCGATTCCCCAATCCCAGCTTTCAATGCACCGTCACCTGCGGCGCATCGCCGAACAGGTCGCTGCCGGAGACGACGACGCGATCGCCGGGCTGCAGGCCCGAGCGCACCTCGACTTCGCCCAGGCTGGTGACGCCCAGCTCGACCGGACGGCGGATCGCCGAACTGCCGTCCATCACGTAGGCGTAGCGGCCGCCGGACTGCTCGACGAACGGGCCGCGCTCGACCTTGAGCACGTTCCTGCGGGTGTCCAGCAGCACCCGCGCGCTCATGCGCTGGCTCTGGCGCAGGCCCGGCGGCTGCTTGTCGGTGAAGCGGATGCGCGCATTGACCTCGCCGTTGACCACTTCCGGCGACACCGCCGAGATCGCGCCGGCGAACGGTTCGCCGGCGCCGCTGGTCAACTGCGCCGGCATGCCGATCGCCAGGTCGCGGGCGAAGCTCTCCGGCACCTTGATCTCCAGTTCGAACTTGGACAGATCGACCACGCTCAGCACCGGCGCGTTGGCGGCGACATTGGTGTGTTGCGACACCTGCACCTGGCCGACCTGGCCGTCGAACGGCGAACGCAGGGTCAGCAGATCCACCTGGCGCCGCACCTCGGCGACCACCGCGCGCTGGCGTTCGGCGAGCAGGCGCTTGTTGCGCGCATCCAGGCCCGCGCCCTGGCTCTGCAGGCCGGAGTCCTTCTGCGCGTGGCTCATCGCGATGTCGGCCTTCTTCAGCGCGTCCTGCGCCTTGGCCAGTTCCACCTGCGGCACCGCGCCACCGTCGAAGCCGCGCTGGTAGCGCTCCAGGTCGCGGCTGGCGGCCTGCCGCTCGATCTGCGCCTGGTCGACCAGCTTGCTGGCATTGGCGCGCGCCAGCACCGCATCCAGGTCGGCGCGGCCGGCCTCGGCTTCCAGGCCGGCCAGGGTGGCCTCTTCCTGGGCCAGCTTGCTGCGCAGTTCCGGGCTGTCGATCTCGGCGAGTTCCTGGCCCTGCTTGACCACGTCGCCGGCCACCACCTTCAGGGTCACGGTGCCACCGGAGATGGCGTACAGGGTGGGGCTGTTGGCGGCGATCAGGCGGCCGTCCGCGGAGATGTCGCGGACCAGATCGCCGCGGGTCACCGTGGCGATGCGCACGCGCTGCGCGTCGAACGAGCGGCTGCCGGCGATCCAGCCGCGCGCGGCGAAGACGATGCCGACCAGCACCGCCAGGCCGATCAGCCCCGGCCACAACCAGCGGCGCCAGACGGCGGCGGAGCGGGGGCGGGCGAGAACCTGGTCCTGGGCGGAAGTGTCGCGGATCATCGGGTCGGGTCGCGCAGTGGAAGGATGAACGTTTCCAAAGCACGCCGCGTGCCAATCGCAAGCGATTGAAAGGGTTGAATTATTTTTGCGGCGGACGGCTGTCCGCGTGTCCGCGGACACGTTCGCGGACACCCTGTCCGCGTCCGCCGGCGGGGACGGACGCCGCGCGCGCGGCGCGCCAGCGCCGGCCGCGACCACGCCATGGCCTGGTCGAGTCGCGCCGGCGGGCCGCATGGGACATTCAGCGGACAAAGCTAGAATGGCGATCTTTCGATGCAGGGTATGCGGCTATGTGCGGGATCGTGGGGGCGATAGCGGAACGGGACGTGGTGCCGGTCCTGATCGAGGGCCTGAAGCGTCTGGAATATCGCGGCTACGACTCCTCCGGCATCGCCGTGGTCGCCGCCGACGGCGTGCGCCGGGTGCGCCGCACCGGGCGCGTGGCGGAGATGGAGAGCGCCGCGCTGGCCGAGGACGTCCACGCCCTGCTGGGCATCGGCCACACCCGCTGGGCCACCCATGGCGGCGTCACCGAGGCCAACGCGCATCCGCACATCAGCCACGGCGACCTGGCGCTGGTGCACAACGGCATCATCGAGAACCACGAACAGCAGCGCGAGCGCCTGCGCGCGCTGGGCTACGTGTTCGAGTCGCAGACCGACACCGAGGTCATCGCCCACCTGATCCACCACCACGCGGCGCAGGGCCTGAGCCTGCTGGCGGCGCTGCAGGCCGCGGTGAAGGAACTGACCGGCGCCTATGCGCTGGCCGCGGTCAGCCTGTCGCGCCCGGACGTGCTGGTGTGCGCGCGCATGGGCTGCCCGCTGCTGATCGGCCTGGGCGAGGGCGAGAACTTCATCGCCTCCGACGTGTCGGCGGTGATCCAGGCCACGCGCCGGGTGATGTTCCTGGAGGAGGGCGACACCGCTGAACTGAGCCGCACCGCGGTGCAGGTCTACGACGCCGAGGACCGGCCGGTGCAGCGCGACGTGCACATGTCCGAAGTGTCGCTGGCTTCGCTGGAACTGGGCCCGTACCGCCACTTCATGCAGAAGGAGATCCACGAGCAGCCGCGCGCGCTGGCCGACACGCTGGAGGCGCTGTTCGACGCCGGCGGCTTCGATACCGCGCTGTTCGGCGGCAAGGCCGATGCGTTGCTGGCCGACGTCGAGGGCGTGCAGATCATCGCCTGCGGCACCAGTTACTACGCCGGGTTGACCGCGCGCTACTGGGTCGAGTCGATCGCCGGCCTGCCGTGCAGCGTGGAGATCGCCAGCGAATACCGCTACCGCGCCGCCTACGCGAACCCGCGGCAACTGATCGTCACCATTTCCCAGTCCGGCGAAACCCTGGACACGATGGAGGCGCTGAAATACGCCAAGTCGCTGGGCCACGCCAAGACCCTGTCGATCTGCAACGTGCCCGAGAGCGCGATTCCGCGTGCCAGTGCGTTGGTGCTGTACACCCGCGCCGGCGCCGAGATCGGCGTGGCCTCGACCAAGGCCTTCACCACGCAGCTGGCGGCGCTGTTCCAGCTGAGCTGCGTGCTGGCCAAGCTGCGCGGCCGGCTGAGCGCCGAGCAGGAGGCCGAGTGCCTGGAGCAACTGCGCTTCCTGCCGGGCAGCGTGCAGCACGCATTGAACCTGGAGCCGCAGATCGCGGTGTGGGCCGAGCGCTTCGCCGACAAGCACAACGCGCTGTTCCTGGGCCGCGGCCTGCATTACCCGATCGCGCTGGAAGGCGCGCTCAAGCTCAAGGAGATCACCTACATCCACGCCGAGGGCTACCCGGCAGGCGAACTCAAGCATGGCCCGCTGGCGCTGGTCGACGCGAACATGCCGGTGGTGGTGATCGCGCCCAACGACGCGCTGCTGGAGAAGGTGAAGTCTAATATGCAGGAAGTGCGCGCGCGCGGCGGCGAACTGTTCGTGTTCGCCGACCAGGACAGCAACTTCAGCGAATCCGAAGGCGTGCACGTGATCCGCACCCCGCGCAACGCCGGCCTGCTGAGCCCGGTGGTGCACACCATCCCGGTGCAGTTGCTGGCCTACCACACCGCGCTGGCGCGCGGCACCGACGTGGACAAGCCGCGCAACCTGGCCAAGTCGGTGACGGTGGAATAATTGCCGGTGTGCGTCGCCCGGGCCGGCCTGCGCGCCTTGGCAGGCTGGCACGCGCCGCGCATGGATTGCGCTGACGCAGCGCTGGTGTGAGACGTCCGCAGCCGTTGGCCGATGCCGTCGCGCCGGCGCGAGGCGGCACGACCGCTTCTGCGTAGCCGCTGCGGTTACCTGGTCACGCTGTCGAAGAACGCGACCAGGCCCCGTGGCGCGTCGGCGTCGAAGAACATCGCCAGGTTCTGCGCCGACTCTTCGGCGAAGGCCGCGCTGCGCGGGAACAGCGCGCTTTCGTAGGCGTCGAGCGCGGCGTCGAGCGCGTCGGGATGGGCGGCGATGGCCTTGCCGAGTTCGGCGCCGTCGTGGAGCGCCAGATTGGCGCCCTCGCCGGCGAACGGCGACATCAGGTGCGCCGCATCGCCCAGTAGCGTCACGCCGGGCCGGCGCTCCCAGCGGTGCTCGATCTGCAGCGCATGGATCGGGCGAAGCACCGGAGCGGTGTCGCTGTCGGTGACGAGTGCGGTCAAGGCCGGGGCCCAGCCATCGAATTCCGCGGCGACGCGGGCCAGCGCGGTCGCCGGATCGGCGAAGTCCAGGCGCGCGAACCAGTCTTCCGGCCGGTTCAGCGACACGTAGCCCTGCAGGGTCCCGTCGGCATGGCGGTGGGCGAGGATGCCCTTGCCCGGCGCGACTGCCATCAGCGTGCCGCCGCCGATCGTCCGCGCGCTGGCGGGGTGGCGGGTCTCGCCGTCGAACAGGTAGGTCTCGATGAACGAGGTGCCGGTGTAGACGGGCACCGCGGCGGACAGCAGCGGACGCACGCGCGACCAGGCGCCGTCCGCGCCCACCAGCAGGTCGGTGGTCACGGCCGCGCCGTCGGCGAAGCGCAGCAGGTGGCGCCCACCGGCGAGCGGGGTGGCCGTGGCCAGCTTGCGTCCCCAGCGAATGGTGTCCGCGGGAAGCGCGTCGAGCAGGAGCCGGCGCAGGTGTCCGCGATCCACCTCGGGGCGGGTGCCGCCGCCCGTGTCGGGCCGGTCGATCAGGATCGCGCCCTGGCTGTCGACGATCCGCTTTGCGTCCGCGCCGGGAAGCACGAGGTCGAGGAACGCGTCGTAGAGGCCGGCGGCCTGGAGCGCGCGCTGGCCGTTGTAGGTGTGGATATCGAGCAGGCCGCCTTGCGGGCGGGCCTCCGCCGAGGCCTCGGCTTCGTAGAGCGTCGCGGCGATGCCGTGCACGTGCAGCACGCGGGCGAGCATGAGCCCGCCCAGCCCGGCGCCGATGATCGCGATGGGAGTGTGCATCTGAATCCTTGGTCGAGGAGGCGCCGGGATGGACGCGAGGAGGCATGGAACGTCATTCCAATATATTGGAATGTCGTTCCATGCGTGTCAACATGGGGCATGGCCAAGACAAACCGCGGTACCCCGCGGCGCGAGGCATCGCTCTCGCGCGAACAGATCGTGGACGCGTCGATCGCACTGCTGGACAGCGGCGGCGAGGGCGGGCTGACCTTCCGCGCGCTGTCCGAACGGCTCGCCACCGGGCCCGGCGCGCTCTACTGGCATGTCGCCGACAAGCGCGATCTGCTGACCGCCGCCTGCGACGCCATCGTCGCGCGCACCTTGCAGGCGCCGTGCGCCGACGCCACGCCGGAGGCGGCGTTGCGTGCGCTGGCGCTGGGCATGTTCGATGCGATCGATGCGCATCCGTGGATGGGCTCGGCGCTCACCCGCGCGCCCGGCGAGTTGCCGATCGTGCGCGTCGTCGAGCGCATCGGCCAACAGGTGCGCGCGCTCGGCGTGCCGGAGCACGCGCAGTGGGCGGCGGTCGCCGCATTGTTGAGCTACATCCTCGGCGTTGCCGGGCAGAACGCGGCCAACACCCAGATCGCGCGCGTGCGCGGCATCGTCAGGTCCGAGTTCCTGGATGCGGTGGCGGACGCGTGGTCGCGGCTGGATGCGGACGCTTACCCGTTCGTGCGCGGCATGGCCGTCCAACTGCGCACGCATGACGACCGGATGGATTTCCTGGCCGGCATCGACCTGATCCTGCACGGTCTGGCGGCACGGCGCGCCCAGGCGCCGCCGGCCCCTGTCTCGGGCCGCAAGGTCGCCGCCAGGAAGAAGTAGCGTGGTTGCCGCCGCGTCGCGGTGTCGGCGCGTGAAAAGGACAGGTTCCGGGCGACATGCATGGCGCCCCATGCCCGCACCGTGATCGCGAGCCTGCGGCTACCGGATCGTCGCTGCGCGTCGCGGCGTGCCGCACCGATGTCCTGCGCGCAGGTTCGGGTGATGGCGATGCGCATCGCCTCCGCGTCTCCGCCGGGGTTGCGCGGCGCGTTCGCGGTGCACGCACGCCGGATTGGCAGCCGCGGCGGCCGGCTGCCAACGCAGTGGCCCGGGTTATGCATAAGCTCCTGGCGAGGGTTCCCACCACGCAGGAGGACGCATGTACGAGTCTTTCAGACAGGGGGCGCCGGCCGAACTGTGGCAGGCGCTGGTGCACGAGGCAGGGCAGCGGCTGGGCCGGCCGCTGGACGAATCGCGCGAGAGCTACCTGGTGTTCGTGTTGCTGCGCTACCAGGCCGATGGACACCTGCTGTCGCGCACCCAGGCGCTGGCCTGGCTGCATGCGCAGGAGCAGGTCGGACGCGCCCGCGCCGACGCACTGCGCGAAGTCGGCGACGGCTGCCTGCTGATCGCCGGCCTGTTCCCGGGCGTCGCCGCGCGGCGCCGGGTCAGCGTGGACTACTTCATCGACCTGGGCCGCGGCGCCTACTACGAAGTCGCCGAAACCCGCGCCAGCGACGCCGGTTTGTTCGCGCAACTGGCGCGCAGCTACCAGGAGTTGGTGCGCACGCTGGGCGCGCTGCGCCCGCCGCGTGGGTGGCGGGTCGGCATGGAGGGTTCGCTGCACGCCTGAGGAGCTTGGCGCCGGCATCGGTTCGTGCCCTGCGGCGACGGTGAGCCGACATATCGCGCGCGTCGCTGCAGGAGCGGCCTCAGCCGCGACAGGCGCTAGCTGTCATCGGTCAGGCCTGTCGCGGCTGAAGCCGCTCCTACAGGGGCGACGTGCGCCTGGAACCACATCCGCGCGCCCGTCACCACGCGCGTGTCGTGTGCCGCTTCCGCCGCGTCGCGGCGATGGTTGGCCGTGGCGCCGAACGTGCGTTCGTGGACCATGCGGCGGTTGATCCCGCAACGCAGGCGAAGTGCTGCAGGGGCGGCTTCAGCCACGACAGGTGCCATCGGTCGGGCCTGTCGCGGCTGAAGCCGCTCCTACAGGGGCGACGTGCGCCTGGAACCACATCCGCGCGCCCGTCACCACGCGCGTGTCGTGTGCCGCTTCCGCCGCGTCGCGGCGATGCTTGGCCGTGGCGCCGAACGTGCGTTCGTGGACCATGCGGCGGTTGATCCCGCAACGCAGGCGAAGTGCTGCAGGGGCGGCTTCAGCCACGACAGGTGCCATCGGTCGGGCCTGTCGCGGCTGAAGCCGCTCCTACAGGGGCGACGTGCGCTCAGAACCACACGCGCACGCCTGCCACCACGCGCGTGTCGCGCGCGGCTTCCGCGGCGTCGCGGCGATAGTCGGCGGTGGCGCCGAACGCGCGCTCGTGGACCACGCCCAGATAGGGCGCGAAGCGGCGGCTGACCTCGTAGCGCAGGCGCAAGCCGGCCTCGAGCGTGGACAGGCCGCTGCCGACGCCGCGCGCACGGTCGTCGGCGAAGGCGATGTCCGCTTCGAGTCGCGGCTGCAGGATCCAGCGATTGGTCAGCAGCACGTCGTACTCGCCCTGCAGGCGCGCGCTGGCGTCGCCATCCTCGCCGACGTACAGCGTGGCGGCGACCTCGAACTTGTACGGCGCCATGCCCTGCACGCCGAACGCGGCCGAGGTGCGCGCGTCGCCCGGGGCGATGGCGTGCTGCACGCCGATCAGCACATCCCACCACGGCGACACCGCGCGACCGTACAGCGCTTCCAGGTCCGCCGCCTCGGTATGGCCGCCGCTGCGCTCGCCTTCGCTGCGCAACCACAGGCGATGGATGTCGCCGCCATACCAGGCGCTGGCTTCCCAGCCCTGGCCGTTGCCGCGTTCGGCGTCCCAGCCCTCGAGACGATCGAGCAGCAGGTAGCCGACGCGCGATGGACCGTGCTGCATCGTGTGCTCGCGCAGGACCGGGAACGCGGCGGCGCGGTCGGCGTCGGTGATCGGAGGGATCGGCTCGCGCGGCAGCGCCGTGGTGGCTGCGGCGGCGCAGGTGCAGGCGGTCCTGGGCTGTGTCGGCGCTGCCGGTGCCGTCGCGGGGTGTTGCCTTCCGCCGTGGTCCGGCATGGCGCGATCCCGCGTCGTGTGATCGGCGTGGTCGGAATGCGTTGAGTCCGCCGCTTGACCCGCGCCAACCGGGGTAACGGCAGGATCCGCGTCGGCTGGCGGCATGTCAGCGTGCATCGTCACGGCGTGAGCAGCGTGTCCCACGTCCGCGCGCCGCAACGCCTTGCCGCGCGCCATCGGTGCCGTCGATGCCGTGTCGGCAGGCGTGGCGTCGCCCCGCACAGCGCGCGCATGGACATCGCCGTGCGCCACCCCTTCCGCTTGGGCGTCGTGCGCATGCACCATTCCGGTGTGGTCGGCGACGGCGCTCGGCGCCGCTTGGGCCTGCGGGCGCGTCGCAGCGTCGGCATCCGGACAGACACACGCAGCCGCCATCGGCGCCGCCGCGACGACAGGCGCAGTGGTGCCTTCGGCTGGGGCCACAGTACTCCCTGCGTCAGACATTGCCGGCATCTGCATCTGCTCATGTGGGTGCGTATGCTGCGCGGGGGCGACGCCATGGACCAGCAGCAGTGCCAGGCCGACCGCCTGCGTCAGCGTGGCGCGCGTGGTGGCGCTCATGCCTCCACCCGCACTTCGCGCATCATGCCGCCGTCCATGTGGTACAGCAGGTGGCAGTGGTAGGCCCAGCGCCCCAGCGCGTCGGCGCGCACGCGGTAGCTGCGGCGCGTGCCCGGCGGCATGTCCACGGTGTGCTTGCGCACCTGGAAGCGGCCCGCGGCGTCCTCCACGTCGCTCCACATGCCGTGCAGATGGATCGGGTGCTGCATCATCGTGTCGTTGACCAGCACGATGCGCAGGCGCTCGCCGTAGTTGAACCGCAACGGCGCGGCGCCGGCGAACGGAATGCCGTCGAAGGACCAGGCGAACTTCTCCATGTTGCCGGTCAGGTGCAGTTCGATCTCGCGCCCGGGGTCGCGCCCGTCGGGATCGTCGAACAGACTGTGCAGGTCGGCGTAGGTCAGCACGCGGCGGCCGTTGCCGCGCAGGCCGATGCCGGGATCGTCCAACTTCGGCGCGGTGGCGGAGGACTGCATGTCCACCAGCGGATTGCCGCGCTCGCTGCGCGGATGCCGGGGCGCGGCGCCGGTGGCGGCCGCCGCGTGCGCCGTGTGCTCCATCGCGGCATGGTCCATGCCGGCCATGCCCATGCTGGCGCCACAGCCGCCTTCCATGCCCTTCATTCCCGCCGCCCCGCCAGTGCCGTGCGCCATGCCCGCATGCATGTCCATGCCGTGGCCCATGTCCTGCATGCGCAGCAGCGGGCGCGGATCGTTGGCCGGCACCGGTGCTTCCAGTCCCTGGCGCACCGCCAGGGTGCCGCGCGCGTAGCCGGTGCGGCCCATGTCCTGCGCGAACACCGTGTAGGCGTCCTGGCCGTCGGGTTCGACCAGCACATCAAAGGTCTCGGCCGCGGCGATGCGCAGTTCGTCCACGCTCACCGGATGCACGTACTGGCCGTCGGCGGCGACCACGGTCAGCTTCAGGCCGGGGATGCGCACGTCGAAGTAGGTCATGCTGGACGCGTTGATCAGGCGCAGCAGCAGCTTCTCGCCGGGGCGGAATTCGCCGGTCCAGTTGCCGCCGGGGGCGACCCCGTTGAGCAGGTAGGTGTAGGTGTTGGCATTGACGTCGGACAGGTCGCTGGGCGTCATCCGCATGCGTCCCCACATGCCGCGGTCGGCGAGGGTGGCGCGCAGTCCGTCCGTTCGCGCGTCGCGCAGGAAGTCGCCGACGGTGCGCTGGTAGGTGTTGTCGTAGGACGGCATCTTCTTCAGCCGCCGGAACAGCGCGGCCGGGTCCAGGTCGGTCCAGTCCGACAGCAACAGCACGTGCTCGCGGTCGTAGTGGTAGGGCGGCGGCTGCAGCGGTTCGATCACGATGGCGCCGTACAGGCCGGCCTGCTCCTGGTGCAGCGAATGGCTGTGATACCAGTAGGTGCCGGACTGGCGCAGGGTGAAGCGGTACTGGTAGCTCTCGCCCGGGTAGATGCCGTCGAAGCTCATGCCGGGCACGCCGTCCATGTCGGCCGGCAGCAGCAGGCCGTGCCAATGCACGGAGGTCTGGGTGTGGCCGGGCAGGCGGTTGGCCACGCGCACCTCGACGGTGTCGCCTTCGCGCCAGCGCAGGATCGGCGCGGGCAGGCTGCCGTTGACGGTGATGGCCGGGCGCTCGCGCCCGGTGAAGTTGACCCGTGCGCTGCCGATGCTCAGGTCGAACGCGGTGCCGTGCAGTTGGTAGGGCAGGGCGCCGTTGCGCGCCAGCGCCGCGGCCTGGGCCGGGCGCAGCGACAGGCCGCCGAGGCCGGCGGCGGCGCCCAGCGCCAGGCCGGTGACGAAACGGCGCCGCGACGGCAGCGCCGGCTGGCCGGAGGAGGGGAATGTCATGGACGAACCTCGATGCGATGCGATGCGCCACCGCCAGGGCGATGCGCGCAGGGAGCGGCGGCGCGCAGGCGCGCGGCCACGGCGGTGCCGCCGGCGGGCGGCCGCGTCGCGATCAGGCGCTGGGAGGTCGTTCCAGGCGCGGCAGGCCGGGGGCGCCGCGGCCATCGGCGCGGCCGGCGGGGAACAGGCGTTGCGCGGCGATCGGCATTGCCATGGGCAGTGCGATCAGTGCCGGCAGCGGCTGCGCATGCGGACATTGGCAGCCGGCGGCGCTGCCGCAGCAGCCAGGCTTGCCGGAATGCGCGTGGTGGGGCGCGGCGTCCGGGTCCGCGGCGGGCGCCGCGGCCGCGTCCTGCGTGTGGCAGGGCATCGCCGCATCCGCGCTGCGTGCGTCATGCGCGGGCGCGGCGGCGTGGCGTGGGACATCCGCCTCGGCCGCTGCGTGCGGCGCGGCGCTCATGCCCGGCATCGCCACGGCCACGCCGGTGCCATTGAGCACCAGGCTCAGGCACAACAGCAGGCGGGTCAGCAGGGCGAAGATCGGCACGGAGGACGAGCGAAGCGGGCGATGCACGCAGGATACTGGAGCGATCGCCGCCGGCAAGCGCATCGGCGCCGAAGGGGCGCCCGTTCCGCTCACCCTGGACCCGGCTCCAGGGCGGCCGTGCGTGCCCGCAAGCGCTTGTCCGGCAAGGCGCCGTTCCCATGTGAGCGGTCAATGAACGCGTCGCGTGCGTCGGCGATCCCGTCTTGACCCTGGACCACGCTCCAGGGAGTAGCGTGGGCGCATGAAACCGGTCACTCCTCCGTCCCGCTTCACCATCGGCACGCTGGCGCGCCAGGCCGACGTCGCCATCGACACGGTCCGCTACTACGAGCGCCAGGGCCTGCTGCCGGCGCCGCCGCGGCGCGCCTCCGGTTACCGCGACTACGATGTCGCCGCCGTGCAGCGGGTGCGCTTCATCCGCCGCGCCAAGGAGCTGGGGTTTTCGCTGGAGGAGATCGCGGACCTGCTCGCCTTGCAGGACGATCGCCTGCACGGCGTGGAGGGCATCAAGCAGCGCGCCAGCGAACGCCTGCACGCGCTGGACCAGCGCATCGCCCAACTGACCGAGATGCGCGATGCGCTGGCGGTCTTGGTCGAGGAATGCCCGGGCCGCGGCGCGCCCGAGGGCTGCCCTATTCTCGGCGACATTCGCGGCGCCGCGCCCGCCAAGGCGCCGGCATGAACGCGTCCGCCAGCATCACGCTGAGCCTGCCCGTGCCCGGCCTGCGCGACGCCGCCGGCGCCGCCGACCTGGAGCAGGCGCTCAACCGCGTGCCCGGGGTCAGCGCCCAGGCCGACCTCGCCGCCGCGCGCCTGCGCCTGGACTACGACCCGCACCAGGTGGACGCGCGCGCCCTGCTGCAGCACATCGGCCAGGCCGGCTACACGGTGCCGACCCAGACCGCGACGCTGGACCTGGAGGGCATGAGCTGCGCCTCCTGCGCGGCCGCGATCGACACGGTTCTGGCGCGCACGCCCGGGGTGATCGCCGTGGCGGTCAATCTGGCCTCGGCCAGGGCGCGCGTGGATTACGTGCCCGACACGGTCGCCCCGGCCGAGCTGATCGCGCGGATCGGCAAGGCCGGCTTCGGCGCCAGCGTGGTCCGCGAACTGGACCAGGCGCAGACGGCGGCGCGCGCGCAGGCCGAGCGCCGCGCCTGGCGGCACGAGCTGGTGCGGTTCGCCGCGGCGTTGCTGCTGACCCTGCCGCTGGTCGCGCAGATGGCCGGGATGTTCGACCTCTCCGCCATCGGCCACGCGCTCGATGGCCGGCACGCCGAGCCGTTGCCGCGCTGGCTGCAGCTGCTGCTGGCCACGCCGGTGCAGTTCTGGCTCGGCGCGCGCTTCTACCGCGGCGGCGTCGCGGCGCTGCGCAACGGCCGCGCCAACATGGACGTGCTGGTCGCGCTCGGCACCAGCATGGCCTATCTGTACAGCGCCGCGGTCACCGTGTTCGGCCTGGCCGGGCAGCACGTGTATTTCGAGGCCAGCGCCGCGATCATCACCTTGATCCTGCTCGGGCGCCTGCTGGAAGCGCGCGCCAGGCGCAGGACTTCGGCGGCGATCCACGCCCTGCTCGCGCTCAAGCCGACCACGGCCAGGGTGGAGCGCGACGGCGCGATCGTGGAGGTCGATGTGGCCGAACTGGCGGTCGGCGACGTCTTCGTGGTCGCCGCCGGCGAGCGCGTGCCGGTGGACGGCGAGGTGCTCGAGGGCCGCTCCAGCGTGGACGAGGCGATGCTGTCGGGCGAGGCCATGCCGGTGGCCAAGGCGCCGGGCAGCCGCCTGTTCGCGGCCACCGTGAACCAGCTCGGCATGCTGCGCGCGCGCGCTACCGGCGTCGGCGCCGACACCTTGCTGGCGCAGATCGTGCGCATGGTCGATGCCGCGCAGGGCTCCAAGGCGCCGGTGCAGCGTCTGGTCGATCGCATCGCCGCGGTGTTCGTGCCGGCGGTGATCGCCATCGCCGCGCTGACCCTGGCCGCGACCTGGGGGCTGAGCGGCAGCTTCGCCACCGCGCTGGTGCATGCGGTGGCGGTGCTGGTGATCGCCTGCCCGTGCGCGTTGGGCCTGGCCACGCCGACCGCGATCATGGTCGGCACCGGGGTCGGCGCCCGCGCCGGCATCCTGATCCGCAACGCCGAGGTGCTGGAGCGCGCCCGCACGCTGACTACGCTGGTGCTGGACAAGACCGGCACCCTGACCGAGGGCCGGCCGCAGGTGACCGCGCTGCAGGTGGCGCAGGGCGGCGACGCCGCGGCGCTGCTGCGCCTGGCCGCGGCGCTGGAGACCGGGTCGACGCATCCGCTGGCGCAGGCGATCGTGCGCCGTGCGGCCGACGCCGGCGTGCGCGGCGCGGTGCCCGCGCCACGGCCGCAGGCGGTGCAGACGCTGCCCGGCCAGGGCGTGCGCGGCCGTATCGAGGGCCGGGACGTGGCGCTGGGGTCGCTGGCCTGGATGCGCGACCTGGCGGTGCAGGTACCGGACGCGGCCCTGCTGCAGACGGCAGCGGCGGCGCAGGCGCGCGGGCAGAGCGTGGTCGGCGTGGCGCTGGACGGCGAACTCGCCGGGATCGTCGCCATCGCCGATCCGCTGCGCGACGGCGCCGTCGAGGCGGTCGCGCGGCTCAAGGCGCGCGGCATCGAGGTGGCGATGCTCAGCGGCGACAACCGCCAGGTCGCGCAGGCGGTGGCCGCGCAGGCCGGCATCCAGCGGGTGCTGGCCGAGGTGCTGCCGCAGGACAAGGCCGCGGAAGTGCGGCGCCTGCAGGCCGAACGCGGCGCGCACGTGGGTATGGTCGGCGACGGCATCAACGATGCGCCGGCGCTGGCCGCGGCCGACGTCAGCTTCGCCATCGGCGCCGGCTCGGACGTGGCCGTGGAAGCGGCCGACGTGGTGCTGGTGCACGGCGACCTGGACGGCGTGGCGACCGCCATCGACCTGTCCGCGGCGACCCTGCGCAAGATCCGCCAGAACCTGTTCTTCGCCTTCGTCTACAACGTGCTCGGCATTCCGTTGGCGGCGTTCGGCCTGCTCAACCCGGTGATCGCCGGCGCGGCGATGGCGCTGAGTTCGGTGTCCGTGCTCGGCAACTCGCTGCTGCTGAACCGCTGGCGGCCGCGCTGAGCGCGCCGCCGCCGAACACCGCGATTTTTCCTGAAGGAGGATTCCTGCATGCGCCATCTCGACCTCATCGTCCACGGCATGACCTGCGGCGGCTGCTCGGCGCGGCTGCAACGGGTGCTGCAAGCCAGCCCCGGCATCGCCGCGGCCGAGGTCGTGCTGGAGGGCGGCCGCGTGGGCGTGGAGTACGACGACGCCCGCATCGACCCGGCAGCGATCGCGCGCGCCATCGCCGATGCCGGGTTCGAGGTCGCGGCGCACTGAACGCGGCGCCGCGGCATGCCCGCCGCCATGGCGGCGCGGGCCGTCGGGTGAACGCCGCCGCGACCGCGCGGTCGCGCGGCACCCCAGGGCGGGAGCGGGCGTGTATCGTGGGCGCGATGTTTCCGCCCTGCACACCGCCATGACCCATCGCGCTTGGGTGGCCGCCGCCATCCAGAAGATCGAAGCCGACTTCAACCGCTCGGCCGACACCCATCTGATCCCGCTGGACCTGCCCGGTTTCCCCGGCATCGACCTGTACTTCAAGGACGAATCCAGCCACCCCACCGGCAGCCTCAAGCACCGCCTGGCGCGCTCGCTGTTCCTGTACGCGCTGGCCAACGGCTGGCTGCGCGAGGGACGGCCGGTGATCGAGGCCTCCAGCGGCTCCACCGCGGTCTCCGAGGCGTATTTCGCGCGCCTGCTGGGCTTGCCGTTCATCGCGGTGATGCCGGCCAGCACGTCGCCGGAGAAGATCGCGGCGATCGCGTTCCAGGGCGGCCGCTGCCACCTGGTGCAGCGCGCCTGCGACCTGCATGCCGATTCGGTGCAACTGGCGCGCGAGACCGGCGGCCACTTCATGGACCAGTTCCTGTACGCCGAGCGCGCCACCGACTGGCGCGCCAACAACAACATCGCCGAATCGATCTTCCGGCAGATGCAGGAAGAGCCGCATCCGATCCCGGAGTGGATCGTGTGCAGCCCCGGTACCGGCGGCACCGCGGCCACGCTCGGCCGCTACGTGCGCTATCGGCGCCATCCCACCCGCATCCTGTGCGCCGACCCGGAAGTGTCGTTGTTCTTCGACGGCTACCGCGAGGCGCTGGCCGGGCGCGACTACGCCGGCCTGGAAAGCACCGGCGGTTCGCGCATCGAAGGCATCGGCCGGCCGCGGGTGGAGCCGAGCTTCATCCCCAGTTGCGTCGACGCGATGGTCAAGGTACCCGACGCGCTGAGCCTGGCGGCGATGCGCTACGTCAGCGCGCGCCTGGGCCGGCGCGTGGGCGGTTCCACCGGCACCAACTTCGTCGGCGTGCTGCAGGCGGCCACGCGCATGCGCGAGCAGGGCCGTGGCGGCGCCATCGTCACCATCCTGTGCGACAGCGGCGAGCGCTATGTGCACAGCTACTACCGGCCGCAGTGGTACGCCGAGCACGGCATCGACGTGGACCAGGCCGACGCGCAACTGGCCGCGGCGGTGGCCGGCGCCGGGTTGCCGCCGCTGCCTTGTGCCGCGCTGAACTGACCGCCATCTCTGCACCATGGCCGGCGCCGTCGGCCTTCCCCCTTGCGACCGAGACTTCCGCGATGACCAATCCCCTGCTCGATTTTTCCGGCCTGCCGCGCTTCGACGCGATCCAGCCCGAGCACGTCGGCCCGGCGATCGACACGCTGCTGGCGCAGGCCGAGGCGGCGGTCGCCCATGCCGAGCAGGTGACGCCGCCGCACTGGGATAGCTTCCTGGCGCCGTTGGACGACGCCACCGAGCGCCTGTGGCGCGCCTGGGGCCAGGTCAGCCACCTGCAGGCGGTGGTCAACACCCCGGCGCTGCGCGAGGCCTACAACGCCAACCTGCCCAAGGTGACGCGCTTCTCCAGCGCGCTGGGACAGAACCTGGCGCTGTTCGCGCAATACCGCGCTCTCGCCGCCGCGCCCGAGGCCGCGGCGTACACGCCCGCCAAGCGCAAGGTGCTGGACAACGCGCTGCGCGACTTCCGCCTGGGCGGCGCCGAACTGGGCGAGGCCGACAAGCGGCGTTTCGCCGCGATCCAGGAGGAACTGTCGGCGCTGTCGGCCAAGTTCTCGCAGAACGTGCTCGACGCCACCGACGCATGGTCGCTGTCGATCGACGACCCGACGCGCCTGGCCGGCCTGCCCGAGGACGTGGTGGCCGCGGCGCGCGCGGCCGCCGAGCAGGACGGCCAGGCCGGCTGGAAGCTGACCTTGCAGATGCCGTGCTACCTGCCGGTGCAGATGTACGCCGACGACCGCGCGCTGCGCGAGACCCTGTACCGCGCCAACGCCGTCCGCGCCTCGGAATTCGGCGACGCGGCGCTGGACAACAGCGCCGCGATCGAACGCATCCTCGCGCTGCGCGCCGAACTGGCCGGCCTGCTCGGCTTCGCCAGCTATGCCGAGTACTCGCTGGCAACGAAGATGGCACAGAGTCCGGACGAGGTCCTGGGCTTCCTGCGCGACCTCGCCGCGCGCGCCAAGCCGTACGCGCAGCGCGATCGCGCCGAACTGGAGGCCTACGCGCGTGAGCACCTGGGCCTGGACACGCTGGAGGCCTGGGATCTGGCCTACGCCAGCGAAAAGCTCAAGCAGGCGCGCTACAGCTTCTCCGAGCAGGAGGTGAAGCGCTATTTCACCGAGCCGAAGGTGCTGGAGGGCCTGTTCGGCCTGATCCACGACCTGTACGGCTTGCGCGTGGAGGCCGACAGCGCGCCGGTGTGGCATCCGGACGTGCGCTTCTTCCGTCTCAGCGATGCGCAGGGGCGCCTGGTCGGGCAGTTCTACCTGGACCTGTATGCGCGCGAGGGCAAGCGCGGCGGCGCCTGGATGGACGACTGCCGCAACCGCCGCGACCGCGCCGACGGCGTGCAGACGCCGCTGGTGTACCTGGTGTGCAACTTCGGCCGTGGCGGCGACGGCAAGCCGGCCACGTTCACCCACAACGAGGTCACCACGCTGTTCCATGAAATGGGCCATGGCCTGCACCAGTTGCTGACCCAGGTCGGCGAACTCGGCGTGGCCGGCATCAACGGCGTGGAGTGGGATGCGGTGGAGCTGCCCAGCCAGTTCATGGAGAACTTCTGCTGGGAATGGCCGCGATTGCAGGCGATGACCGCGCATGTGGACAGCGGCGAGCCGTTGCCGCGCGCGCTGTTCGACAGGATGCTGGCGGCGAAGAACTACCAGAGCGGCATGTTCACCGTGCGCCAACTGGAATTCGCGCTGTTCGACATGCAGTTGCATCACGGCTTCGATGCGCAGGCCGATAGCGTGCTGCAGTTGATCGAGCGCGTGCGCGACGAAGTGGCGGTCAACCGGCCGCCGGCCTGGAACCGCTTCCCGCATCAGTTCAGCCACATCTTCGCCGGCGGCTACGCGGCTGGCTATTACAGCTACAAATGGGCCGAGGTGCTCAGCGCCGACGCCTATGCCGCGTTCGAGGAAGCGCCGGACCAACTGGCCGCCACCGGCGCGCGCTTCCTGCAGGAGATCCTGTCGCGCGGCGGCAGCCGCCCGGCGCTGGAGAACTTCACCGCCTTCCGCGGCCGCGCGCCGGAGCTGGAGGCGTTGCTGCGGCATAGCGGCATGGCTGGATAGCGGGATTCGGGATTCGGGATTCGGGATTCGGGATTCGGGATTTTTCGCGAGTGTGCGGCATCTTCGGCGGTTCCGGCGTAGCTGTAGGAGCGGCTTTAGCCGCGACGAAGCGTTCCCGCTAAAGCCCGTCGCGGCTAAAGCCGCTCCTACAGGAATCCAGGAATCGCTTGCCAACGCCAGCGCGGCACGCTGCCTTTCGATTCCCGATTCCCGATTCCCGGCCTCCCGCCCTCCCGCCACTGTGCTAGAACATGGCGCAGCGGAGCGGCGATGTTCGCCACCGCGATCGCGGCCAGGAACGCAGCCGCACCGCACAAGGAGGACCGCATGAAGCGCGCAATGTGGTGGACGCTGTTGCTGTTGACGATGGCCGCGCCGGTCCTGGCGCAGGACGACAGCGGCTTCGCCCGCAGTGGCGCCAATCTGCGCGCGGGCCCGGCCAACGCCTATCCGCGCGTGGCGACGGTGGTGGGCGGCGACAGCCTCACCGTCTATGGCTGCGTCAACGACTGGTCATGGTGCGACGTGCGCTGGCGCGAGGCGCGCGGCTGGCTGCCGGCCGGCGTGGTCGAGTTCAACCGGCGCGACGGCGGCGTGCCGCCTGTCGTCGCGTTCGCCGTCGATCCCTATTGGGACGCGCACTACCGCGGCAAGCCGTGGGCGCGCGAGCGCGCGCGCTGGCGGCAGACACCGCAGGCCGCACCGTCCGCGGCGGCACCCGTGCCCGAGGCGCTCAAGCGGCAACTGATTCCCGCGCGCATCGCCGACGCCTATGCCCAGCCGTCGCCGCCGCCCGCGTCGGCGCCGGTGCAGCCGCAGTGGGTGCCGCCGGGCGAACGCATGTACCAGGTGCCGCCACCGGATGCGCTCAACCCCAAGCGCAACAAGGAACTGGCCGAGCAGCAGCGGCGCGACGAAGCCGAACGGCGCTGGCGCGAGTCCGGGCACGGCACGATCGAGCCAACGCCATGGGCGTCGTCTCCGTCGCCGCAGCAGCGACGCGCAGACGACGAACGACGCTGGCGCGAGTCCGTGCAGAACCCGACTCAGCCAACGTCATCGTCGTCGTCAGGGTGGCCGCCGACGCCGGAGGCGGTCGCGTTGGCCGTCAAGCACACCCCGCCACCGCCGTCGCCACCTGCTCCGGCGCAACCCCAGGCGCCCTCCACGCCGCCGCCGCCGAAGAAAGACCACGTGCGCGACGAAGACGCGTCACGGCGCCGCGACGGCAAGCAACTGGAGCGCTGAATCGCACCGCCGGCCGGCGACAGGACGCACCTGCCGCCGCCACGCGCCGCGGCGATCACACCTTGCCGAACACCAGCGCGGCATTGGTGCCGCCGAAGCCGAAGCTGTTGGACATCACCGTGCGCAACGTCGCCTCGCGCGTCTCGCGCACGATCGGGAACCCCTCGGCGCGCGGATCGAGCGCGTCGATATTGGCCGAGCCGGCGATGAAGCCGTCGCGCAGCATCAGCAGGCAGTAGATCGCCTCGTGCACGCTGGCCGCGCCCAGCGAGTGCCCGGACAGCGCCTTGGTCGAGGACAGCGGCGGCACCGAGTCGCCGAACACCGCGCGCACCGCGTCCAGTTCGGTGACGTCGCCCAGCGGCGTGGAAGTACCGTGCGTGTTGAGGTAGTCGATCGGCGCCTGCACGCCCTGCATCGCCATGTGCATGCAGCGCACCGCGCCTTCGCCGGACGGCGCGACCATGTCGGCGCCGTCGGAGGTCACGCCGTAGCCGAGCAGCTCGGCATGGATGCGCGCGCCGCGCGCCACCGCGCGCTCGTAGTCCTCCAGCACCAGCATGCCGCCGCCGCCGGCGATGACGAAGCCGTCGCGCTCGGCGTCGTAGGGACGCGAGGCCACCGCGGGACGATCGTTGAAGCCGCTGGACAGCGCGCCCATCGCGTCGAACATCAGGCTCATGGTCCAGTCCAGTTCCTCGCCGCCGCCGGCGAACATCACATCCTGTTGGCCATGCCGGATCAGGTCCGCGGCCGCGCCGATGCAGTGCGCCGAGGTCGCGCACGCCGCCGACAGCGAATAGCTCACGCCCTTGATCTTGAACGCGGTGGCCAGGCTGGCCGAGACCGCCGAACACATCGTGCGCGGCACCATGTACGGGCCGACCTTGCGCACGCCGCGGTTGCGCAGCAGGTCCGCCGCTTCCACCTGCCAATGGCTGGAGCCGCCGCCGGAACCGGCGATCAGGCCGGTGCGCACGTCGCTGACCGCGGCCTCGTCCAGGCCGGCATCGGCGATCGCATCGCGCAGCGCCAGGTAAGCGTACGCCGATGCATCGCCCATGAAGCGCTTGAGCTTGCGATCGATCAGCGCATCCAGGTCCAGCTGCACGTCGCCGGCGACTTGGCTGCGCAGGCCGTGTTCGGCTGCCTCGGGGTTGGCGCGGATGCCGGCACGGCCTTCGCGCAACGCGCGCGACACCGTGTCCAGGTCGTTGCCCAGGCACGAGGTGATGCCCATGCCGGTGATCGCGACGCGGCGCATCAGAACGCCTCCGTCGACGTGAACAGGCCCACGCGCAGATCCTTGGCGGTGTAGATCTCGCGTCCGTCCACCGACATGCGGCCGTCGGCCACCGCCATCACCAGTTTGCGGTTGATCACCCGGCTGATGTCGATCTCGTAGACCACCTGCTTGGCGCTGGGCAGCACCTGCCCGGTGAACTTCACTTCGCCCACGCCGAGCGCGCGGCCGCGACCGGGCGCGCCCAGCCAGGTGAGGAAGAAGCCGGTCAACTGCCACATCGCATCCAGGCCCAGGCAGCCGGGCATCACCGGGTCGCCGATGAAGTGGCAGCCGAAGAACCACAGGTCCGGACGGATATCCAGTTCGGCGCGGATCGCGCCCTTGCCGTGCGCGCCGCCGGTTTCGTCGATCGCGGCGATGCGGTCGAACATCAGCATCGGATCGTTGGGAAGGCGTCCAGCCTCGGCGCCGAACAGTTCGCCGCGTGCGCTGGCGAGAAGCTGTTCGCGTGAATACGAAGTGAGACGGCTCATGAGCAACAGTTCCCAGGGCAGACAGTCGAGGCGCGCAAGCGTGCACGATGCGCGCGCGTTCAATCAAACGTTTTATCCGTACGCACGCGTAGCGTAGGCGCTGCTGCGCCGCGGCGCGCTGCGCGAAATCAAGGCGCGCGTTCTCGGTCCGTGCGCAGGCGTGGCTTATCATGCCAATACCGTTCGCTGGCGTAGGGTGCAGAGCCGATGCGCAAGATCATTCACGTCGACATGGATGCGTTCTACGCGTCCGTGGAGCAGCGTGACGATCCCGCATTGCGCGGCAAGCCGGTGGTGGTGGCCTGGCGCGGGATGCGCTCGGTGGTGTGCGCCGCGTCCTACGAGGCGCGCGTGTTCGGCATCCGCTCGGCGATGCCGGCGTTGCGCGCCGAGCGGCTGTGCCCGGACGCGATCTTCGTGCCGCCGGATTTCGCGCGCTACAAAGCGGTATCGCGGCAGGTGCGCGAGATCTTCCAGCGCCATACCGACCTGATCGAACCGCTGTCGCTGGACGAGGCGTATCTAGACGTCACCGTGCCCAAGGGCGAACTCGCCACCGCCACCGAGATCGCGCAGACCATCCGCGCGCAGATCCGCGAGGAAACCCGGTTGACCGCCTCGGCCGGGATCGCGCCGAACAAGTTCCTGGCCAAGATCGCCTCGGACTGGCGCAAGCCCGACGGTCAGTTCGTGATCCGCCCGCATCGCGTGGAAGCGTTCCTGATGCCGTTGCCGGTGAACAAGGTGCCCGGCGTGGGCAAGGTCATGGAGGCCAAGCTGGCGGAACTGGGCATCGCCACCGTCGGCGACCTGCGCGCGCGCAGCGAGGCGGAACTGGAGGCGCGCTTCGGCAGCTTCGGCCTGCGCCTGTACCAGCGCGCACGCGGCATCGACGAGCGCCCGGTGGAATCGGACCAGCCGGTGCAGTCGATCTCCTCCGAAGACACGTTCGCCGAGGATCTGGCGTTGGAGGCGCTGGAGCCGGCGATCCGGCAACTGGCGGAAAAGACCTGGAGCGCGACCCGCCGCACCGAGCGCGTCGCGCGCACCGTGGTGCTGAAGCTGAAGACCGCCCAGTTCCGCATCCTGACCCGCAGCTTCACCCCGGAGCAACCGCCGGACTCGCTGCAGGCGCTGACCGACATCGCGCTGGCCTTGCGCCAGCGCGTGGAGCTGCCCGCGACCACGCGCTATCGCCTGGTCGGCGTGGGCCTGTCCGGCTTTCACGAACCCGAGCCGGTGCAGACGCAGGGGCGGCTGTTCCGCTGATCCGGTGGAGGTGGGCATGTGTGCAGCGCCGGCTGCTTGGATCGACGCCTCGGCGCTGTCATCGCCACGTTGCCGGTCGCTGCGTTCGCACGATCGCGAGCGCGCGCGGACCGCAGGCGTCCTGGTAGAGGCGTGGAGTGCGGCGTTGCCGTCGAGGTAAAGCCAGCGCCCTGATTGGTGCGTGGTCGCAGACGATCTGCACGCCGTGCCGGCGCGTGCTGCGAAACAGGGGCGCTGCGGCCATGCCGCCGGCCGCGTAGGCGGCGCGACGGCGCAACGCTGCGCCGCCGCTAAAATGCGCGCTTCCTTCCCCGCGCAGGTATGCGATGACATTCCCGTACGCATTGGTGGTGTTCGATCTGGACGGCACCCTGGTGGACAGCGGCGCGGACATCGCCGAAGCGCTCAACCGCACGCTTGCCGATTTCGGCCTGCCGCGCGTGCCGGAAACCACCGTGCTCGGCTGGATCGGCGATGGCGTGCGCAAGCTGGTCGAGGCCGCATGGCGGCACGCCGGCGACGCCACGCCGCTCGACGCGGTGATGCCGACCTTCATGCGCCACTACGAGGAATGCCTGCTGCGTAGCCCGCAGCTGTATCCGGGCGTGGCCGAGGCGCTGGCGCAGTTGCGCGCGCGCGGCGTGACGCTGGCGCTGTGCACCAACAAACCATCGGCGTTCGTGCAGCCGCTGCTGCACCATCTCGCCGTGGCCGATGCCTTCGCCGCGGTGCTCGGTGGCGACAGCCTGCCCGAGCGCAAACCCCGTCCGGAACCGCTGCTGCATCTGGCGCAACAATTCGGTCAAGCGCCGGCGCGTTGCCTGATGGTCGGCGACTCGCCCACCGATCTGCAGGCCGGGCACGCCGCTGGCATGCCGGTGGCGCTGGTGCGCTACGGCTATCCGCGCGACCTGGACCTGGCCACCGCCGACGTGGTGCTGCTGATGGACGACATGCGCGAGCTGTTGCACCTGCGCTGAGGCCAGTGTGGTGCCGGTGCCGCACTACCCGGCAGGATCTTGTGTAGGAGCGGCTTCAGCCGCGACGCTTTACCGGTAACGCCCGGTCGCGGCTGAAGCCGCTCCTACTGGATGCGCTGGCGCGGAGGCCAGGGAGCCAACCCAAGGGCTGCGCCGCACGGCGCAGCCCTTGCCTACTCAGCGTGCCGCCGGCGCGTAGCGCAGGGTCAGCGCGTACTCGCGGCCCGGCTGGTTGTACCAGTTGATGGTCTGGTAATCGCGGTCGAACACGTTGCTGGCCTTGGCCTGCAGCGTCCAGTCCGGCGCGAAGGCGTACTCCACGCGCAGGTCGACGGTGCCGTAGCCGGCCAGACGCGTGCGGTTGGCCGCGTCGTCGAAGCGGTGGCCGCTGCCGAACGCGGTCACGCCCAGCTTGACCGGGCCGAAGCCGCGGTCCACGTCCAGCCGCGCGGTGTTCTGCGCGCGCCGCGCCAGCCAGTTGTCGCGGTTGGCGCCGTCGCTGCGGTTGCGCGGGTCGGTGTGGCTGAGCTGCGCCGACAGTTCCCAGCCGGCCAGATCGGCGTAGCCGGTCAGTTCGGCGCCGCGGATCCGCGCCTCGTCCACGTTGACCGGCAGGAAGGTGGCGGCGTCGTAGGAAATCAGGTCGTCGACGCGGGTCTCGTAGACGTTGAAGGTCCAGTTCCAGGTATCGGCGTACTGCGCCACGCCCAGGTTGCCGCTCTTTGACTTCTCCGGCTTCAGGTCCGGGTTGCCGGAGAACGGGAAGTACAGGTCGTTGAAGGTCGGCGCCTTGAAGCCGGTGCCGATGCTGGCGGTGAGCTTGAAGCCGCCGTCCAGCGCCAGGCCCCAGCCGAGGCTGCCGGTGGTGTGCTCGCCGAACTGCTCGTTGTCGTCGCTGCGCACGCTGGCCTGCACCTGCTGCGCGCCGAAACGGCCCTGGTACTCGGCGAACACGCCGGTGTTGTCGCGCTCGTCCACGTCGAACGCGGTGGTGCCGGTGACCTGCTCGCGCTGCCAGTCCACGCCGGCGCTCAGCAGGTGGCCGTCGGCCAGGCCGAAGTCGCCCTGCAGCGCGGCCGTGTCGCGGCGGCTGTCGAAGGTGCTGACGAAGCTGCGGGTGTCGCTGCCGGCGGCGTGGTAGTAGCTGTCGGCCTTGTCGGTGTTGCGGCCGACCTGCGCGGCCAGGTGCACGCGCTCGGATGGGGTCCAGTCGAGCTTGCCGCCGAACACCTGCTGGGTGTTGTCGGCTTCGTTGCCGGCGAACAGCGCATCGCCGTCGTATTCGTTGCGGCTGTCGATGTTCAGCGCCTGGCCCTCGATGCGCAGGGTGTCGCTGAGCGCATAGCCGGCGCGCGCGCTGAGCGAGACGTTGCGGTAGCCGTCGCGGTCCGGCTCGTCGACGAAGCAGCCGGCGAACAGCGTGGCCGAGCCGTTGCAGGCGTTGATGCCGTCGGTCTTCTGGTAGCCGCCCTGCACCGACAACCAGCCGCGCTCGCCGCGGTTGCTGAAGCCGGCGCTGGCCTGGCGCAGGCCGTCGCTGCCGGCGCCCAGGCTCAGGTTCTGCTGCAGGCCCTGGCCGCCGTGGCGGGTGAAGATCTGGATCACGCCGCCGATCGCATCGGAGCCGTACAGGCTCGAGCGCGGGCCGCGCACGATCTCGATGCGCTCGATCTGGCTCAGCGGCAGATCCTGGAACGCGGCCAGGCCGGCGCTGGCCGAGCCGATGCGCACGCCGTCCACCAGTACCAGCACGTGGTCCGATTCGCTGCCGCGCAGGTTCAGCGTGGTCAGCTTGCCCAGGCCGCCCTGGTTGGAAATGCCGATGCCGGCGCGGCCCTGCAGCAGTTGCGCCAACGAGGTGGCCTGGCTGCGCTCGATCTCGGCGCGGTCGATGACCTGCGCCGGGACCACGCTGTCCTCCACCGAGATCTGGGTACGGGTGGCGGTGACCAGGACCTGGTCCAGGTCGGTGGCGGCATCGGCGGCGAGCGCCAGCGAGGGCAGGGACAGGGCGGACGCGATCGCGACCGAAAGCAGGCGGGACGACATGGGTGGCAACTCCGGCGCGCGGCGGCGCGCTGTGACGGCAAGGGAGTCGCGAACGGAAGGTGCAAGCGGACGGCGCCAAACGCGGCGCGGCACGCCGCGACGCCCTCCGCATCGCAACCAGTGAACTGCAAGGCCGGTCTCCGGGCTGGCGATCTGGGAGCCGAAACTCCCGGCTGCGACGCCTTCCCATGCCCAAGGCACAGTGGCGCAAGTCGTCAGCGCGGATCGCTTACCGTTGCGGGGGCAGCGCCGGCCTTGTCGCAAGACGCACCGGCTTCCCGTTTCAACCTGCAGGCCGGGGCCGGCAGGTCACCTTGAAGCGGCGCGATTGTACGCGATTGCCGGGGCGTGGCGCCGAGTGCGGCCGGATCGCGCCGGCGCTTGGGGGCTGGTGGCGCAAGAGGCCAGGGCGGAGATGCGCTTGCCCGGGCCTTGCGGCGGCCTCGCTGTGGCGAAGCCGCCGCCGGTTGTCGCCGATAGCACGCGGTGCGCGGATCAGTCGTCGTCGCGCTCGCCGGCATGGTGGTCGGCGTCGAACGCATGGCCGCCGAACGGGGCGTCGTCCGTAGACGGCGCATCGCCGCCGTCGCCGTCGCGATCGAAATGGGTGGTCGCCACCGGTCCGGCCACCGGCAGCCCGCGCTGCGCCGGCAGTTGCGCCGCCGCCAGGTCCAGCTCGGCGAGCAACTGCGTGCGCCGCGCCTCCGGCAGTTCCTGCCAGTGGCAGCCGGTCAGCGCGCCCTCCAGCGAGTACAGCAGGTTGAGGCTGGGCTTGAAGCCGGCGCGCTTGACCTTCAGGAAGGCGCCGACCGCCCCGGCCGCGGCCAGGTCCTGCTGCGTGCGCAGGCCGACCTGGCGCAGCCAGGCCGCGCTCTTGGGACCGATGTTGCGCAGCTTTTCGGTGCTCATCGCCGGCTCACTGCAGGCTGTCGACGAAGACCCGGGCGATCGCTTCCAGGCCGCGCTGGTCGTCGGCATCGAAGCGCGCCAGATCCGGGCTGTCCAGGTCGAACACGCCGATCAGGGTGCCGTCGCGCTGCAGCGGCACCACCAGTTCCGAGCGCGAGGCCGCATCGCAGGCGATATGCCCGGGAAACGCCTCGACGTCGTCGATGCGCTGGGTCTGGCCGGTGCTGGCCGCGGCGCCGCACACGCCCTTGTGCAGCGGGATGCGCACGCAGGCCGGCAGGCCCTGGAACGGGCCGACCACCAGTTCCTTGCCGTCGTAGAGATAGAAGCCGACCCAGTTCAGCCGCGGCAGCGCGTGGTACACCAGCGCCGCCAGGTTGGCGGCATTGGCGATGCGGTCGGGCTCCCCGGCGACCAGGGCGCGGGCCTGATCGAGCAACTGGGCGTACTGTTCCGGCTTGCTGCCGGTGAGCGTGGAGGAAGCGAACATCCGGCGAGTCTAGCAGCGGCTGCTCATGGCTTGGGCGCCAACGCGGTCGCTATCGCCGACTGCGGCGGCGCTGACGCGGCGCACGGCGCCGGCTATCCTGCGCGGCCGCGCCGCATGTAGCGGACTCGAAGAGAGGATGTGTTGCGATGGCTGTTCCCGCGTTCTACGTCACCGGCACCGATACCGGTATCGGCAAGACCATCGCCAGCACCGCGCTGCTGCACGCATTGCGCGCGCACGGACAAAGCGCGGTAGGCATGAAGCCGGTCGCCAGCGGCTGCGAGCGCGGCGCCGACGGCTGGCGCAACGAGGATGCGCTGGCGCTGCAGGCGGCCAGCGCGCCGCGCCCGGACTATGCCGACCTCAATCCCTATGCGCTGCCGGCGCCGCTGGCGCCGGAACTGGCCGCCGCCGATGCCGGCGTCGAGCTGGAACTGGCGCCGATCGCCGCCGCCTTCGCGCGGTTGCGCGCGCAGGCCGACGTGGTGGTGGTCGAAGGCGTCGGCGGCTGGGCGGCGCCGCTGTCGGCGACGCTGGACCAGGCCGACCTGGCGCGCGCCCTGGACCTGCCGGTGCTGCTGGTGGTCGGGCTGCGCCTGGGCTGCATCAACCACGCCCGGCTCAGCGCCGCGGCGATCGCCGCCGACGGCCTGCGGTGCATCGGCTGGATCGGCAACGAGATCGACCCGGCGATGGAGCGCATCGACGACAACATGGCGATGCTGCGCGAACGGCTGCCGATGCCGTGCTGGGGGCGCCTGCCGCACCGACCGCAGCCGCAGGCCGCGCACCTCGCGGCGGCCTTGCAGCCGTGGGCGGGAATGCCGGCGGGCTGAGCCGGGAGGGGCGCGCGTCGCGCCGCTGGCATGCCGAAGATGCTGTCGAAAAGTGGCTTTCAGCCCTAGCGCCCCGCTGCCGAGGTGTCGGGGCTGAAGCCCCTCCTACAACGAAACCCCAGTTCGCCCAGCGTTGCCGGCGCGCGCGGTACAGCAGCGAATCCCCAATCCCGAATCCCGAATCCCGCCCATAAAAAGGCCCGGTAGAGGGAGGGATCTACCGGGCCTGGGGGTTGCACGGGGGGAGGGACCCATGCAAACCGAGCGTGCGTCGCGCGGCGTGCCGCGGCGACGGCGATACGGGGTTACTTGGCGGTGTTCTTCGCCTTCGGCGCGGCCTGCTCGGTGGCGGCCTCGAACTGGCTCTTGGCGAGCTGGCCGATGGCTTCGGAGGTCTTCAGGCTCAGACCGAACACTTCCTGATTGGCCGTGGCCAGCCGCTCGAAGTTGTCGCGGGCGACCTGCAGGCCCTTCGGCCACAGCGACTGGACGCTGCCAAGGTCGCGCGCTTCGGTCAGCTCGCCGAGGAACCCGGTGGTGGCGGCGACGTTCTTCTCGAAGGTCTTCAACTGCACGCCGAACACGCTCTCGGCGCTTTCCAGCGCCAGGCGATTGGCCCGCGCGGCGGCGGCGGCGAACTGCTGGGTATAGCTGCTGAACTGATCGTTGAACTGAGCGGACATCGTGCGACTCCAGGGAATGCCGACTTGCTGTTGCAGTGCAACATACGCCGATTCTGCTGCGATGCAACAAAATTTTCTGAAGCCGCTCAGGATTCGTTCAAACTGCTTTTCGGATCAGTGACTTGCCCATCCACTACCGGCTGTTCCGCAAGCCGCCAACACACCCGCCAGGCACCCATTGCGCCGGGGAAGCCTGCCACCACGAAGCCCATCAGGTGCCGAGGAGCCGCTTTTACGATTCCCCATTCCCCATTCCCCGCTCCAAGCCCTCAAGCCCCCCGATAGCGACACCCCGACGTACAGGTCTCATGCACCACGACCTCGCTCAGCAACGGCAGTGCCGGCTTGAGCCGTTCCCAGATCCACATCGCCAGGCGTTCGCTGGTCGGGTTCTCCAGTCCGGCGATGTCGTTGAGGTAGTGGTGGTCGAGCTGTTCGTAGATCGGCGCGAACGCGGCCTTGATGTCGCCGAAGTCCATCACCCAGCCGGTCTGCGCGCCGGGCTCGCCGCTGACGTGCAGTTCGATGCGGAACGAATGGCCGTGCAGGCGCGCGCACTTGTGGCCGGGCGGGACGTTGGGCAGGCGGTGCGCCGCCTCCAGGGTGAAGATCTTGAAGATGTCCATGGGGTCATTGTAGGTGGCAGGGCGCGCGCCGACGTCGGCCGGCGCGCGGGTGCTGGAGACGCGAGGGCGTCGCGTCATCGAAACACGAACGCCGCCCGGAGGCGGCGTTCGTGGCGGGGCGGGCTGACGTGGCTCAGCGCGCGCCGGGCTGGCCGCCGCCGCGCCGGCGCTCGCCCTGGCGGCGCGCGCCGCCGGGCTGGGTGCCGCCGGCCGGCTTGGCCCCGGCATGGGCATGCGCATGCCGCGGCGCATCGCCGTGCGGACGCCGCGCGTGGCTGCCGCGGCGCGGCGGGCGCTGGCCGCCCGGACGCTCGTCCGGCGGGTTGTTGTTGCCCCAGCGGATCGGCGTGACCGGCTCGAAGCCCGGCACGTCGCGGATGTCCATGTCGCGCTTGAGCATGCGCGCGATCGCGCGCAGCAGCTTGGCCTCGTCCTGCGCCACCAGCGAGATCGCCTCGCCGGTCGAACCGTTGCGGCCGGTGCGGCCGATGCGGTGCACGTAGTCCTCGGCGACCATCGGCAGGTCGTAGTTGATGACCTTGGGCAACTGGTCGATATCGATGCCGCGCGCGGCGATGTCGGTGGCCACCAGCACGGTGATGCGGCCGGCCTTGAAGTCGCTCAGCGCGCGCAGGCGCTGGCCCTGGCTCTTGTTGCCGTGGATCGCGGCGGTCTTGATCCCGGACTTGTCCAGGAACATGGTCAGCTTGTCGGCACCGTGCTTGGTGCGCGCGAACACCAGCGTCTGCATGCGCGAATCGGCGGCCAGCAGGTGCAGCAGCAACTCGCGCTTGCGGGCGCCGTCGACCGGGTGCACGCGGTGGGTGATGGTGTCGGCGACGGTGTTGCTCGGCGTGGCCTGGATTTCCTGCGGGTCGTGCATGAACTCGCGCGCCAGCTGCTTGATGCCTTCTTCGAAGGTCGCCGAGAACAGCAGGGTCTGCCGGTTCTGCTTGGGCAGCTTGGCCAGGATGCGCTTGATCGAGGGCAGGAAGCCCATGTCGAGCATGCGGTCGGCTTCGTCCAGCACCAGGATCTCGATGCCCGACAGGTCCACGCTGCGGCGCTCGAGGTGATCGAGCAGGCGGCCCGGGCAGGCGATCAGCAGGTCCACGCCGCGGCGCAGTGCGTCGAGCTGGTTGCCCATGCCCACGCCGCCGTAGATGGTGGCGCTGGGGATGCGCAGGTACTTGCTGTAGCCGCGCAGGCTGTCGTGCACCTGGGTGGCCAGCTCGCGGGTCGGGGTCAGGATCAGCGCGCGCGGCTTGCGCGGGCCGCCGCTGCTGACCGGCTGCGGCGAGGTGCCCAGGTGCTGCAGCAGCGGCAGGCCGAACGCGGCGGTCTTGCCGGTGCCGGTCTGCGCGCCGGCCATCAGGTCGTGGCCTTCCAGCGCCAGCGGAATCGCCTGCGACTGGATCGGGGTGGGGGTTTCATAGCCCTGCTCGGCCAACGCACGCAGCAGGAAGGGCGCCAGGCCCAGGGATTCGAACGACATCAGGACGCTCCAGATAACGCGCCGTCGCCGGGACGTGCCCGGCGTGCAGACGCAAGTAGGGTGAGGCTCGGAGCGTTCCCGTGAACCGCGCTGCGAGAGGGTGGATCAACCCGGAGCAACAGCGCTCGGGTTCGTCGGCACCACGAAAGGCGTCGGGCGGGGCGGGCGAGCGGATCCTCGCGATCCTGGACTCGCCGGCGGTCCCTGAGGGAAACGGACGGCCGCATGCAGACCGGCGCAGTCTACGCTGAATTGGCGCATTGCACAAAAGGCGTCGCGATCGGGCCGACGGCCGGCGCCTCCGTTTCACTTGCAACCAATCTCCGCTGTGGCCGTACAATCGCCCGCTCGGCTCCCCAGCACTGGACGGACATGAAGCTAGGTTCCCTGAAGGAAGGCGGCCGCGACGGCACCCTGATCGTGGTGTCGCGCGACCTGACCCGCGCGGTGCGCGCCACCGGCATCGCCCCGACCCTGCAGCGCGCGCTGGAGGACTGGAGCAACCTGGCCCCGCGCCTGAACGCCCTGTTCGAGTCGCTCAACGACGGCAGCGCCGACGGCCAGTTCGACCTGGACATGGCGGCGCTGGCGGCACCGCTGCCGCGCGCCTACGAGTTCCTCGACGGCAGCGCCTACCTGCCGCACGTGGAGCGGGTGCGCCGCGCGCGCGGCGCCGAGGTGCCGGAGAGCTTCTACACCGACCCACTGATGTACCAGGCGGTCAGCGCCGGCTTCTACGGCCCGCGCGATGCGGTCAAGGTGGTCAGCGAGGACTACGGCATCGACCTGGAGGCGGAGATCGTGGTGGTCACCGACGACGTGCCGATGGCGGTCGATGCGCAGCAGGCGGCCGCGCATATCCAACTGGTTGGGCTGGTCAACGACGTGTCGCTGCGCAACCTGATCCCGGCCGAACTGGCCAAGGGCTTCGGCTTCGTGCAGTCCAAGCCGCGCTCGGCGCTGTCGCCGGTGTTCGTGACCCCCGACGAGCTGGGCGAGGCCTGGCGCGACAACAAGGTGCATCTGCCGCTGCTGACCCACATCAACGGCGCCTGGTTCGGCGCGCCCGAGGCCGGCGAGGACATGCAGTTCGACTTCGCGCAGCTGATCGCGCACGCCGCCAAGACCCGGCCGCTGGCGGCCGGCGCGGTGATCGGCTCGGGCACCATCGCCAACCAGGACACCGCGCGTGGCGCGTCCTGCTTCGCCGAGCAGCGCACCGTGGAAACCCTGCGCGACGGCAAGCCGAGCACGCCGTTCATGAAATTCGGCGACGTGGTGCGGATCGAGATGCTGGACCCTGACGGAGCGAGCATCTTCGGCGCGATCGAGCAGCGCATCGAGCCCGCGTCCCGGCCCTGAGCCGGCCGGCGGCGGCAACCGGACGACCGGCGGCGCGCGCGTTGCCGCGTCCGCGGTATCTTCGGTGTTCCGGGGACGAGGGGATGGGGCGTGGAAGAGGCGTTGCAGCTGTACACCTACTGGCGCTCCAGCGCCGCCTACCGCGTGCGCATCGGTCTGAACCTGAAGGGCTTGGCCTATCAGGCGATCCCGGTGCACCTGGTGCGCGACGGCGGCCAGCAGCACGCGCCGGAGTACGCGCGGCTCAATCCGCAGGAACTGGTGCCGACCCTGTGCCACGACGGCCAGCCGCTGCGCCAGTCGCTGGCGATCCTGGAGTACCTGGACGAACGCTGGCCGGAGCCGCCGCTGCTGCCCGACGCGGCGATCGACCGCGCGCGGGTGCGCGGGCTGGCGCAACTGATCGCCTGCGACATCCACCCGCTCAACAACCTGCGCGTGGGCCAGTTCTTCGAGAACGTGTGGAGCGTGCCGCAGTCCGAGCGCGAGGAATGGATGCTGCACTGGCTCGCACTGGGCTTCGATGCGCTGGAGCAACTGCTCGCCGAATCGCCCGACACCGGCCGCTATTGCCATGGCGAACAGCCGGGGCTGGCCGATTGCTGCCTGGTCCCGCAGGTGTACAACGCGCGCCGTTTCGGCCTGGACCTGCAGGCCTACCCGACCCTGGAGCGGATCGAACAGGCCTGCCTGGCCTTGCCGGCGTTCGACGCGGCGCGCCCGGAACGGCAGCCGGACGCGCAAGTCTGAGCGCAACGCACCGCCGTCGTAGGAGCGGCTTCAGCCGCGACAGGCACCATCAGGCGCCGGCAGGTGCGTGGCGCGACGACGCGGGTCCCTGTCGCGGCTGAAGCCGCTCCTACACCGCGGCGCCGTGCGCGCGGCTCAGCCGAAGCCGTGGGTAATCCGCGGCGAACTGGCGGCGCCGGCGTCGTAGTCGGCGTAGGGATCGTGCTCGCCGCTGGAGCCCTCGGACAGGCGGAACTTCAGCGCCAGGCCGTCGCGCGAATCGGCCGCGCGCAGCGCTTCCTCCTGCTCGATCTGGCCCTGCTTGACCATTCGGAACAGGCACTGGTCGAAGGTCTCCATGCCTTCCTCCAGCGACTCCTCCATCGCCGCCTTGATCTCGTGGACCTGGCCGCGGCGCAGCAGGTCGCGGATCATCGGCGTGTTCAGCAGCACCTCGGTGGCCGGGCGGCGACGCTCGTTCTTGTCCTTGACCAGGCGCTGCGAGATCACCGCGCGCAGGTTCAGCGCCAGGTTCATCAGCACGTTCTTGTGCGCGCTTTCCGGGAAGAAGTTGAGGATGCGCTCGATGGTCTGGTCGGCGTTGTTGGAGTGCAGCGTGGCCAGGCACAGGTGGCCGGTCTCGGCGAAGGCGATCGCCGCCTCCATCGTGGTCGCGTCCAGGATCTCGCCGATCAGGATCACGTCCGGCGCCTCGCGCATCGCGTTCTTCAGCGCGTTGTGGAAGGCGTGGGTGTCCAGGCCGACCTCGCGCTGGTTGACGATGGACATCTTGTGCTTGTGCAGGTACTCGATCGGGTCCTCGATGGTGAGGATGTGCCCGGTCGTGGTGCTGTTGCGGTGGTCGATCATCGACGCCAGCGAGGTGGACTTGCCCGAGCCGGTCGAGCCGACCACCAGGACCAGCCCGCGCGGGGTCATGATCACATCCTTGAGCACCTGCGGCAGGTGCAGTTCCTCGATGCTGGGGATCTTGCTGCGGATCGCGCGGATCACCATGCCGACCTCGCCGCGCTGCTTGAACACATTGACGCGGAAGCGCCCGGCGTCCTGCAGGGCGATGGCCATGTTCAACTCCAGGTCGCGCTCGAACTGCGGCACCTGGCCCTCGTCCATCAGCGAATAGGCGATCTTCTTGACCATGCCCGGCGGCAGGCCGGTGGCGCCGAGCGGGTACAGCTTGCCTTCGATCTTGATGTAGACCGGTGCTCCCGTGGTCAGGAACATGTCCGAGGCGTTCTTTTCGGTCATCAGCTTCAGGAAGTAGCCGATATCCATGCGCAATGGTTCCCCAACGATCCGCGGCCGCCCGTTGCAAGCGCGCCACAGGCTTCCGACAATGGCCGCGCTCGACGTCTCCGCCTACGGCCCCCCTTGATGAAAACTAGCTTCGCACAAATCCGTTGCCCGCTGTACGTGATGGCGTGCGCATTGGCGCTGTTTGCCGCGCCCGCCGCGTTCGCCCAGGTCGCCTCGCCGGAGCTGCTGACCGCGCAGCAGGCGGTGCAGCGCGCGATCCAGGCCGACGCCGATCAGTACGCCCCCGACCTCATCGCCACCGCCCGCCAGGGTCTGGAACAGGCGCAGCAGGCGGCGCTGGACCGCCGCCAGCGCAAGACCGCCCCGCAGCTGGCGCTGCGCGTGGCCGCCGATGCCGACCTGGCGCGGGCACGCAGCGAGGAGGCGGTGGCGAATGCGCAACTGCAGCAGCGCAAGGCCGAGGTCGCCGAGCTGCAACGCACGCTGGGCACCGGGGAGGGCCGTCCATGAGCCGCCGCCCTGGCATGACCGGCCGCCTGGCCGCGCTGCTGTTGCTGGTCGCGCCGCTGGCGGCGTTCGCCGCCGAGGATCCGGAAGTGGCCGTGCTCAACCAGCGCCTGATCGCGCTGCAGGCCGATCCGCTCAGCGCCGACGTGGCCGCCTACGAGCGGCTGCAGGCGCAGCAGGCGGTGGCCGCGTTCGCCGCGGCCAAGCGCAAGGAGCAGGACGATGCGCGCTACATCGCCGAGCGCCGCGTGGAGATCGCCGAGACCAGCGCCCGCGCGGCGCTGGCGCGACGCGAGGTCGACCGGCTGGAGCGCACCCGCAGCGAGCTGCTGGTCGAAGCCAGCCGCCGCGAGGCCGCGCGCGCGCGCCAGGAAGCCGAGCGGCTGCGGGTGCAGGCGCAGATCCAGGCCGAGGAGGCCGAGAGCCTGCGCCAGGCGGCCGAGGCCGAGCAACTGGCGCGGCAGGACGCCGAGCAGGCGCTGACCAGCGTGGCCGGGCAGCAGACCGCCAAGCTCAGCGCCGCGCAGCAGAAGTCGGCCAAGCTGGCGCGCGAGGAGGCCGAACTGGTCGCCGGGGCCAAGCTGCCGGCGTCGCGCTTCGAGGCGCGCGGGGAGGTGTTCACCGTGACCGGCGGCGCGTTCGCCGCCGGCAAGTCGGCCCTGACCGCCGACGCCGCCGGCCAGGCCAAGGCGCTGGCGCAGTACCTGCAGATCGCGTCCAAGGGCCGGGTGCGGATCGAGGCCTACGACGCCGACGCCGGGGTGGCGCAGAAGCGCGCCGACGCCCTGCGCGACGCCCTGGTGGGCGGCGGCGTCGCGGCGAGCCGGCTGCAGGCGGTGGGCAAGAAGGCGCCGGCCACCAAGGCGCGTGCGGCCGAGGTGGTGATCGCGCCGTGAGCCGGGATCGCCGTCATGGTCCTGGAAACGGTTTTAACGCGGTTTTTCCCTGGGCCTGAGCGGCAAGCAACTGAATGCGGAAAAGCGGGCGAAGGTCCCTTGTCGGAAGCGGTGGGGTGGCGTAGGGTCAAGTCCCAGGCGGCAGTTTCGTCGCCTGGTCCCACGGAGACACCGGGCCGATGAAGCAGTGGCACGCAGCGCAGCACGATGGACCCAGGGCCGCAGGCCCGGGCGCTGTGGTGGTAACGCTGGCGGCCCGCGCGGCTCCGCTCCCAGGCAACGCCCCGCGCCGTTCCGGCCGGGGCGTTCTCGTTTCCAGCTGAAGGAGGCTCATCCTATGTTCGAAGGGCAATCGCAGACCGAAATCGACGCGCTGATCAAATCCGATCCCGAGTTCAAGCAGCTCTACCAGCGGCACAAGACCCTGGACAAGAAGTGCATGGATGCCGAACTCGGCGTGCTGCCGATCGACGATCTCACCCTGTCCCAGATGAAGCGGGAGAAGCTCGCAGCCAAGGAAAAGCTCCTGCGGCTCTACGACGAGCAGCAGAAGCCGCACTGATCCACCCTCCCACGACAGGTTCACTTGTCGCGGGCGGTGGCCGGCCTCCTCGTCGGCCTGCCACCGTCCGCGTCATCCTCTCCGAAGCCGCGATCGCGGCTTTTTTCTTGCCCGCGCGGGCGCCGTGTCTGACATTCCGGCGCATAGCGCGGATAATCACCGGTCCAGCCGCTACGACGGCGCGATGCTCCCGGACTCGATGGCCATTCACTCCTCCGTACTCGACCTGATCGGCGACACCCCCATCGTCAAGGCCAGCAAGCTCGACACCGGCGTGTGCGAGCTCTACCTGAAGCTGGAGAGCGCCAATCCCGGCGGTTCGATCAAGGACCGCATCGGCCTGTCGATGATCGAGGCGGCCGAACGCCGCGGCGAGCTCACGCCCGGCGCGGTGCTGGTCGAGGGCACCGCCGGCAACACCGGCATCGGCCTGGCCCTGGTGGCCCAGCAGAAGGGCTACAAGCTGATCCTGGTGGTCCCGGACAAGATGAGCCGGGAGAAGATCTTCAACCTCAAGGCGATGGGCGCCGAGGTGGTGCTGACCCGCTCCGACGTGGCCAAGGGCCACCCCGAGTACTACCAGGACCTGGCCGCGCGGATCGCCGCCGAGACCCCGGGCGCCTATTTCATCAACCAGTTCGGCAACCCCGACAACCCGGCCGCGCACGAGTTCGGCACCGGCCCGGAGATCCTGCGGCAGATGGACGGCCGGCTGGACGCGATCGTGTTCGGCTGCGGCAGCTCCGGCACCATGACCGGCCTGTCGCGCGCCTTCGCCGCCGCCTCGCCGCACACCGAACTGGTGCTGGCCGACCCGGTCGGCTCGATCCTGACCGAGTACATCGAGCAGGGCACGGTCAGCGAGAAGTCCGGCAGCTGGCTGGTGGAAGGCATCGGCGAGGACTTCCTGCCCGACATCTCCGATTTCACCCGGGTGAAGAAGGCCTATTCGATCAGCGACGCCGAGAGCTTCCATACCGCGCGCGAGCTGCTGGCCAAGGAAGGCATCCTCGGCGGCTCCTCCACCGGCACCCTGCTGGCCGCCGCGCTGAAGTACTGCCGTGAGCAGACCGAGCCCAAGCGCGTGCTGGTGTTCGTCTGCGACACCGGCAACAAATACCTGTCGAAGATGTACAACGACTACTGGATGCTGGACAACGGCTTCCTGGAGCGCCCGCAGCACGGCGACCTGCGCGACCTGATCCTGCGCCCGTACAGCCAGCGCGACACCGTGGTGGTCGGCCCCAGGGACCTGCTGACCACCGCCTACCAGCGCATGAAGCTGTACGACGTGTCGCAGCTGCCAGTAATGGATGGCGACCAACTGGTCGGCATCGTCGACGAAAGCGATGTCTTGTTGCACGTGTACGGCGACGAGGCGCGGTTCCGCGATCCGGTCTCCACGGCCATGGTCAGCAAGCTCGACCGGCTCGACGTCAAATCGCCGATCGAGGCCCTGCTGCCGGTGTTCGATCGTGGGCAGGTCGCCATCGTGATGAACGAGGGCGCCTTCCTGGGGCTGATCACCCGCATCGACCTGCTCAACTACCTGCGCCGCCGCGTGCAGTGACGCCCGTTCAGGAACGGCCCCTGTGCATGGGGCCGTTCAGACCTCGCTGCTAGAATCACGCCCCTTCTCCGGGAACCCCTCATGACGGACCACACGTCCAACCCCCATGGCGACGGCCCTGCGCTGTCGCTGGCGACCCTGGCGATCCATGGCGGCCAGCATCCGGACCCGTCCACGGGCGCGGTGATGCCGCCGATCTATGCGACCTCCACCTACGCCCAGTCCAGCCCCGGCGAACACCAGGGCTTCGAGTACTCGCGCACCCACAACCCGACCCGCTTCGCCTACGAGCGCTGCGTGGCCGCGCTGGAAGGCGGCTCGCGCGGTTTCGCCTTCGCCTCCGGCATGGCCGCCACCTCCACGGTGATGGAGTTGCTGGACAGCGGCAGCCACGTGGTGGCGATGGACGACCTGTATGGCGGCAGCTACCGCCTGTTCGAGCGCGTGCGCAAGCGCACGGCCGCGCTGGAATTCAGCTTCGTCGACCTGACCGATCCGGCCGCGTTCGAAGCGGCGATCACGCCCAAGACCCGGATGGTGTGGATCGAAACCCCCACCAACCCGATGTTGAAGATCGTGGACATCGCCGCGATCGCCGCGATCGCGCGCCAGCACGGCCTGCTGGTGGTGGTGGACAACACCTTCGCCTCGCCGATGCTGCAGCGCCCGCTCGCGCTGGGCGCGGACATCGTCGTGCACTCGGCGACCAAATACCTCAACGGCCATTCCGACATGGTCGGCGGCATCGCCGTGGTCGGCCACAACGCCGAACTCGCCGAGCAACTGGCGTTCCTGCAGAACTCCGTGGGTGGCGTGCAGGGTCCGTTCGACAGCTTCCTGGCGCTGCGCGGCCTGAAGACCTTGCCGCTGCGCATGCGCGCGCATTGCGAGAACGCCCTGGCGCTGGCGCAGTGGCTGGACACCCATCCGGCGATCGAGAAGGTGATCTACCCCGGCCTGGTCTCGCACCCGCAACACGCGCTGGCGCAGCGGCAGATGTCCGGCTTCGGCGGCATCGTCTCGATCGTGCTCAAGGGCGGCTTCGACGCGGCCAAGCGCTTCTGCGAAAAGACCGAACTGTTCACCCTGGCCGAATCGCTGGGCGGCGTGGAAAGCCTGGTCAACCATCCGGCGGTGATGACCCACGCCTCGATCCCGGTGGAGCGTCGCGCGCAGCTGGGCATCAGCGATGGGTTGGTGCGGTTGAGCGTCGGGGTGGAGGATGTGGGGGATTTGCGGAGGGATCTGGACCTGGCGCTGGCTGTCGCTTCCGCATGAACCAGATGATCTCGTCCTCCGTCGCTGCCTCCGGTTCGCCGATGGCGATGATCCGTAGCTTCGTCAGCAATCGCGCCCTTATCTATCAATTGGCCAAGCGCGAGGTCATCAGTCGCTATCGCGGCTCGTTGATGGGCCTGGCGTGGTCGTTCTTCAATCCGCTGCTGATGCTGGCCGTCTACACGTTCGTGTTCTCTGTGGTCTTCAATGCGCGCTGGGGCGTTGAAACAGCGAACAAGGGCGATTTCGCCATCATTCTGTTCGTCGGCATTCTGGTGCATGGCATCTTCGCCGAATGCGTCAACCGCGCGCCCAGCCTGATCGTTGGCAACGCGAGCTACGTCAAGCGCGTCGTGTTTCCGTTGGAGACGCTGCCCTGGGTGGCAATGGGGGCGGCGCTATTCCATGCACTGGTATCGCTGGCGGTATTGCTGCTTGCGCAGTTGCTCATTCGCGGTGTCCTGCCGCTGACCGTCGTATACCTCCCGCTGGTGCTGCTCCCGCTGGTGCTGCTGACCATGGGCCTGGCCTGGCTGCTGTCGGCATTGGGCGTATTCGTGCGCGACATCGGGCAGATGACCGGCATCCTGACCACGATCCTGCTGTTCCTGGCGCCGGTTTTCTACCCTGTCACGTCGCTGCCCGAGGGCCTCCGCAGGTGGATCTATCTCAATCCTCTTACCTTCATCATCGAGGAATCGCGCGACGTGCTGATCTGGGCCAAGGCGCCCGATTTCATCGGGTTGGGTAAGTACACCGTCTTCGCCGCGTTCGTCGCGTGGATCGGCTACGCGTGCTTCCAGAAGATGCGCCGAGGATTTGCCGATGTCATCTAAGCACCCGGCGCAAGACCAGGCAGAGCTTGCCATCCGCGTATCGGATGTCACCAAGTGCTACCAGGTCTATTCGCAGCCGCAGGATCGGCTCAAGCAGGCCATCCTGCCGCGCCTGTCACGTTTCCTGCGCAAGCCCGGCCGCAACTACCATCGCGAATTCTGGGCGTTGAAGGGCGTCAACTTCGAAGTGCGCCGCGGCGACACGGTGGGCATCATCGGGCGTAACGGTTCGGGCAAGTCCACCTTGCTGCAGATCATCTGCGGTACGCTACAGCCGACCAGCGGGGAGGTTTCCGTGCGTGGCCGCGTCGCGGCGTTGCTGGAACTGGGCGCGGGCTTCAATCCCGAGTTCACCGGCCGCGAGAACGTCTACATGAGCGCCTCGATCCTCGGCCTGTCGAAGGAGGAGGTCGATCGAAAGTACGACGACATCGTGGCATTTGCCGATATCGGCGACTTCCTTGAACAGCCGGTCAAGACCTATTCCAGCGGCATGTATGTGCGGCTTGCGTTCGCAGTGATCGCCCACGTCGATGCCGACATCCT
The DNA here is from genome assembly GCF_041242975.1 of Xanthomonas sp. DAR 35659. Classification (NCBI taxonomy): domain Bacteria; kingdom Pseudomonadati; phylum Pseudomonadota; class Gammaproteobacteria; order Lysobacterales; family Lysobacteraceae; genus Xanthomonas; species Xanthomonas medicagonis. Next base: position 4,592,548 of record NZ_CP162488.1, on the reverse strand, counting down.
GGTGATCGACGAAGCGCTGGCGGTGGGGGATGCCATCTTCGTGCAGAAGTGCATGCGCTTCCTGCGCAAATTCCGCGAGAACGGCACACTTCTGTTCGTCAGCCACGACACGTCCTCGGTGCTGAATTTCTGTCAGAGCGCGGTGTGGCTCGATCGGGGCGAGATGCGGATGCATGGCACCGCACAGGAGACATGCAACGCCTACATCGAGTACTGCTCCCAGGAGGTCTATGGCGATACGGTCAAGCTGCGGTCGCGGCAGGCCGGCAAGGCCGAGCCGAAGACGGCGTCGCTGGCTCGCGTAGAGAAGGATCTGAAGGTCGAACTCTTCGATAACGTAGCCAACTCTGGAGGCTGGCAGTCTGGCGTGGCGAGCATCGATTCGGTGACGCTGTGCAACGACCAGGGCGAACCCTTCACCACCTTCGCCGGTGGCGAAGACGTGGTGCTGAAGATCCGCGCCACCGCTCACGAGCCGATGCAGAGTCCGCTGATCGGCTTCTTCGTCAAGGACCGGCTTGGCCAGTCGTTGTTCGGCGAACACACCTATACCTATGTGCAGCCGCCGATCCAGGTGGAGGCCGATACCGGCCTGGAAGCGTCCTTCCGTTTTACCCTGCCGCTTTTGCCTAACGGCGAGTACTCCATGACAGTCTCCATCGCCGATGGAGATCCTTACGCCAATACGCAGCACGCCTGGTTGCATGACGCGGTGCTGATCCGGGTCGCATCGCCCCGTCTGCGCTATGGGCTGGTCGGGATTCCTTTCGATGAAGTGAAGATGGAGCGCACGAGTGTCAGGCAATGAGCACGCCGTCTCGGCGCTGTCGGTGACAGAACGGCACGGATTCATCCCGCCATTGGTGTCGAGCGATCCGCGTATATCCGTGGGCCGCTTCACCTACGGCAATCCGCAGTTCAAAGTGTGGAGCGAAGGCGAGCGGATCGATATTGGCGCGTTCTGTTCGATCGCCGACGGCGTGATCATCTTCGGTGGGGGCGAACATCGCCCGGACTGGGTTACCACCTATCCGCTGCGGATTGCATTTAACTCCCCGGGTGCCGGGCAAGACGGGCTTCCGCACACGAAGGGCCGCACGTTCGTCGGTAATGACGTCTGGATCGGCCATGGCGCCATGGTGTTGTCCGGTGTCACTGTAGGCGACGGCGCATGCATCGGCGCTGGCGCGGTCGTCAGCAAGGATGTACCGCCTTACGCAATTGTCGCCGGCAACCCCGCGCGCGTGGTGCGCATGCGGTTCGACGAGCAGGTCGTCGCGCGACTGTTGGAGATCCGTTGGTGGCGCTGGCCGATCGAGAAGATCCGTTCCTTCGAATCCCTGCTGTGCTCCGGCGACATCGCTGCCTTCATTGCAGCGGCATCGCGCGATGACGACTCCATTTCTTCCTCTAAGCATCAGATTTCTCCATGATCGATATTCCGTTGTCTCCCAGCATGTTGATCGCCCCGCGATCGGTGCCCTTCAGCGCCTGGTTGGGGCATGTTCCGTTCGCATCGTGGCTGGTCGAGCAGCTTCGCCCGCAGTCGATCGTGGAGCTGGGTACGCATCGCGGCGCGTCTTTCCTGGCCTTTTGCCAGGCGGTCGAGGAGCAGCAACTGACCTCGCGCGTGTTCGCGGTGGATAGTTGGGAGGGCGACGAGCACGCTGGCTTTTACGGCGATGACATCTATAACGAATTGCGCGAGTATCAGCAGCGTCACTATGCCGGCATCTCTGAAATGCTGCGCATGCGGTTCAGTCAGGCATTGGAGTACTTCGCCGACGGCTCAGTCGACCTGTTGCACATCGATGGCCTGCACACGTATGAGGCCGTCCGGGAAGATTTCGAAACGTGGCTGCCGAAACTTTCCGGTCGCGGCGTGGTGCTGTTCCACGACACGTGCGTGCGCGAGCGTGGCTTCGGTGTCTGGCAGTACTGGGCCGAAATCAGCCGGCAGTATCCCGCGTTCGAGTTCACTCACACGCATGGACTGGGCGTGCTGTTGGTGGGGGAGCAACGCGATCCTGCGCTGTTGAAGCTGGCTGAAGCGGCGGCCTCCGGTGGATTCGCATTGATCAATCGGTTGTTCGACGCGTTCGGTCGCAACGTCAAAAACATGGAGGAGATCGAGCGCGTCTATGCAGGTCTTGCCGACGCGCGCGGTCAGGTGGTTGACCTTGCCCAGCGGGAGCAAGCGCAACAGGAGCATGCCCAGCAGTTGCAGCAGCAGGTGCAGCAGCAGCAGGCACTGCTGCAGCAACAGCAGCAGGAACTGCTGCAGCAGCAGGACCATGCCCAGCAACTCGAGCTGCGGGTACAGCAGCTCTCGCAGGACGCGGTATCGTCCGCTGAGCTGCGGCGCACCATTGTCGAGGAGCGTGCACAGGCGCTAAGCGAAGTGATGGCCGTTGTGGTTCCGCGTTTGGAGGGTAACGAGCAGAAGCTGGATCAGTTGTTGCTGCCGCGAAGGTGGTGGCGCCGTTTGATTGGCCGCTGAGCGTATCGGCGGCTAGCCAAGCCGGCGACCTACTCGGCATCTGCTTTGAGCGAGGCCCGGCACGCTGGGCCGTGTACGATTAGCCGCGGGGTCGTGGGGACGACTCTCTGCCTTCAGGCCTCGCAGATGTCCTGGTAAATGGGATCTGCCCGAATTTTCTGGAATGACAATGTCGACTGTAAAGCCAATTGCCTTTTATTTGCCGCAGTACCATCCGGTTGCGGAGAACTCCGAATGGTGGGGGCCGGGGTTCACGGAGTGGACCAATGTGGCAAAGGGGCGGCCGAACTTCGTTGGCCATTATCAGCCGCATGTGCCTCGTGAACTCGGGTTCTACGATCTGCGCCTGGTCGAAAACATGCGGGCCCAGGCTGAACTCGCTGCCCTGTATGGCGTCCACGGGTTTTGCTTCTACTACTACTGGTTCGATGGCCGCCGCATCCTCGAACTGCCGCTCGACAACTATCTGAAGAGCGATATCGAGTTCCCGTTCTGCATCTGTTGGGCGAACGAGAATTGGACGCGGACCTGGGATGGCATGGAGAAGGACGTCCTGCTGGAACAGAAGCACGGCGAGGATCAAGACCGTCGGTTCCTTGAAGATATCCTGCCGCTGCTGAGCGACCGACGGGCGATCCGGGTGGATGGCAAGCCGATGCTGCTCGTGTACCGTGCGGACCTGTTCCCGGACTCGAAGCAGACGGCCGAACGCTGGCGCGACGTCGCGCGGGAGAACGGTATCGGCGAAATCCATCTGGTCGCCGTACAGTTCTACGGCATCGTGGACCCGCGCGACTGGGGTTTCGACGCCGCTGTCGAGTTCCCGCCGCACACCTTCCTTGGTTCGGAAAATCGGGTGACCCACCATATCGACATGCTCAACCCGGAATTCCGGGGTGGCATGGCCGACTATCGCAAGGTCGTCGCGCAATCCATCAGCCGCGAAAAACCTGACTTCCGCTGGTACCGCGGCATCGTCCCTTCATGGGACAACACCGCCAGGCGCCAGCATACGTCGCACATCCTGGTGGACTCCTCTCCGTCGATCTACCAATACTGGCTACGCCAGTTGGTCGATTACACGCGGGTCAACAACGCACCCGAAGACCAGCTGATCTTCATCAATGCTTGGAACGAATGGGGGGAGGGTTGTCATCTCGAGCCCGATCTGAAGCACGGTCTGGCCTACCTTGAGGCGACGCATGCCGCGGTGACAGGAGCCCGTGCCGATCCGGATGATCTCCTCAACGACGGCAGGCTGCTTCGCGCTCTTGGTGGCGAACGCGCCGCAGCGCTATTGGACGACCGCGACCGCCTCATCAACGAAGTGGTTCTGCTTTCTGCGGAGCTGCGGCAGGCCAAGCCGCTGGCAGCCCCGGTGGTCAAGCGTTCCCGCTTGCGATCCCTGATTGGAAGGATGCTCCTGCCCTTTCCGCGGCTGCGCGCGTCCGCTGTCCAGGTCTATCAGATATGGAATCGATGATGGCGGTGCGTCGGGTTGCGGTCCTCGCCCACTTCGACGCCGAAGGTCTGCTGACCGAGTCCGCCCGGCGGCTGCTCGATGAGTTGCTGCTGCACGCCGAGCGGATCGTATTGGTATCGACTCGGCTGGCACCCGAACAGGCCGAGGGCCTGGATGACCGAATCACGGTGATCATTCGCGAAAACGTCGGCTACGACTTCTACTCGTTCCGCACCGGCATCTTCGCGATCGAGGCGCTGTATTCTTACGACGAACTGATCGTCGCCAACGATAGCGTGGTCACCATCGATCGGGGCGGCATCGGCAAGGCATTCGCGCAGATGCGCGATGTCGAATGCGATGTCTGGGGAATGACCGAGTCCTTGCAGGTAAGTCGGCACCTACAGTCCTATTTCCTGGTATTCCGCAAGAGCGCTTTCTTCAGTCATTACTTCGACCGTTTCTGGAGGAACGTCAGGGTATTGGACGACAAGTGGGAAATCATCCTTTCCTATGAGGTCGGCTTGACCCAATGGTTGCTTTCGCACGGGGCGAGGATCGCGGTGGCGTTCCAGCCCGATGACGCGGCAAGACGGACCGTGGCGGTCAGGTTGAAGCGCAAGCGATTGCGAGACGGAGTCAATGCTCTGATCGCGGCGCCGAGCAAGCAGGGAGTGCTGCATGCCAATCCGGCTCACTATCTCTGGGATGAGTTGTATCGCCGTTTCGGCTTCATCAAGAGCGAAGTGTTGCGTGATGATCCCAATGGCGTGCTCGATGTCGAACTGGCACGCCTGATCACAGACGACGCAGCGCGTGCGATGGTCGAGCGTGAGATCGCGCGGATGCGCCAGACCCGCAAGAGCGTGATGCCGATCGTCACGGGCGAGTGTGATGCGCCCACGCCGGACGAACTGGATCGCTATGGGGTCGCGGCGATTGATGCCGAGGAGTTGGGCGCTCGCTTTGCGATCGTCCTGCATCTTTTCCATGTCGATCTGATTGATTCGATTTACGCCTACATGCGTAACGTGATTGTCGATCACGATGTCTTCGTTTCGGTCAAGTCGATTGCCGATCGCCGCATCGCGATTCGATACTTCCAGGAGCACAAGGTCCGGGTCCGGGTATTCATTCATCCCAACATCGGGCGCGACGTCGGGCCCTTCATCAGCCTGCTCAACACCGGCTTGCTCGACCGCTACGACGCGGTCTGCAAGATTCATTCGAAGAAGAGCGTGTACCACGATGGCGGCGGCCAATGGCGCGACGAACTGATGAAGTCCCTGCTGGGCTCGTCGTTCGAGGTCCTGAGGATCCTTCGGGCCTTTGATGAGCATCCTGCATGCGGTATTGTCGGTCCGGAGTCGGCTTACCTGAGCAACGCACGTTTCTGGGGAGGCAACGAGGAGCGCTTGCGTGTCCTCGGCGCCGAGATGGGGGTCGACGATGCGCGCATACGTCTTGGGTTCTTCGCCGGCACCATGTTCTGGTTTCGGCCCGCCGCGTTGCGTGCGCTCCGCGCGCGCAACATCGGGTTGAGCGAGTTCGATCCCGAGGCGGGGCAACGCGATGCTACGCTCGCGCATGTGATCGAGCGGCTTTTTGTGCTCTGTGCCGAGCATGAAGGCTATTTTGCCGGGACGACGCGTTCCCCAGGTGTTGCCTTGCGCCATGAGGATTACGACAAGCAGGGGATTTTTGTTTTGCCTTCCTGATGTTCCGACGTGCGGAGCGACGAGATGGATGATCAGCAGTGGTACCAGCGTATTCTTCGTTCAATCGACGACCGGTCGCTTGGGCTGCCTGGATTCCCGTCGGCCTATCAGCAGGAAGTCTTCGTCGGTAAATCGAATGAAGCGGCCCTGGCCGAAGCCTTCACGTTCTACAAGATCGTCAAGGCGAGCAGCTATCCGCTTCGCAGCAGTTCCAGGGTGCTCGACTTCGGTGTTGGTTGGGGTCGCATCATTCGCTTCTTCCTGAATGATGTGGATGTGACCAATCTGCATGGCGTCGACGTCGACGAAGCCATTCTCGATGTGGCCAGGACGACGGGGGTGCCGGGAACCCTGCGCAGCATAGGAACCAATGCGCGTCTGCCTTACGACGACGGCTACTTCGACGTCATTTACGCATTTTCTGTGTTTTCGCATCTTTCGGCGGCATCGGCATCGTTCTGGCTGCGCGAACTGATGCGTGTGCTCAAGCCGGGTGGCACGCTCGTGATGACGACCACGACCGATCATTTCCTCGAGTTGTGCCAGGCCTGCTCGCTCAAGCAGGATGGGCGCAACCACTACGAGGAGGACTATGCAAGGATGTTTGCCGATCCTGCAGATGCGCGCCGCCGCTACGCTGCAGGTGAGCATGTGTACGCTGCGGTGGCGGGGAATGCGGATGTCCTTGAAGCGGATAACTATGGTTGGGCGGCCATGCCGCCGGCCTTCGTCGAAAGGGAGATCGGAGCGCTGGCCGCTGCGATCACGTTCGTCGACGATCCTGGCTTGCTGCCGCAAGGTTTCTTCACTGTGCGCAAGAAGGCATCGCTCGCTCAGAGAATAGGGCGCAAACTGCGTAACCTGACGTTGGGTTGATCCGGGTTCATCGCGCACATCACTACAGACGGGGCGCTGGGGCAAGCATGGAACATGGCAAGGTGAAGGCCGGTACGGAGTCGATGACGACGTGGGGTTGGGGTGCTTCGGTGCTCTCCTGCGTTCTGACGGTGCTGATGTTGACGCCTTTCGCCGCGACGATGCCTTTCGTCGGCATCGATGGATCATGGGCACACGCGCTGAATGTCGCGACGGCGCAACGCTTGCGCTTCGGGTCGGACGTCGTCTTTACGTTTGGTCCATTGGCATCGGTCTATACCGGTGTCTACCATCCAGCCACCGACGGTTTGATGCTCGGTGGGGCGTTGCTCATCGCCATCGCGCTTTTCGCCGGGCTGTTCGCGGTCGTGTCTCCGCAAAGGCGCACGCTGTTGCTGCTGCTGCCGGTCGTCATCGGTCTTGGATGGGGGCGCGATGCGGTATTTCTGTTCCTGCCATTGCTGCTGCCCTATGTCGTCGTGCGAGGAGTGGAGCGAGGCAAGCCGTTCACGGCGACCTTGTGCATCGTAGCGGCCGCCATGGCCATGCTGCCTGTGGTGAAGGGTAATTTCGGCCTGATCGTCGCGTTTGCGACGGCGATTGCGCTGATTCTCTGTTGGCGCTCTTCACGGAAGACCGCGATCATGATCGTCGTCGTCCAGTTGATCGCCATCGTGGGCGTTTGGTTGATTTCCGGTCAGGCGTTGATCGATCTGCCGCGTTATCTCCTGGCGCTTGGGCCGATGCTCGCGGGGTACACCGATGGCATGTCCGTGGAGGGGCGTGCGCTCGATGTGGTCGTCTTCATGGTGGTTGGCGCATTTTTGTTGGCGATCTCCACGCTTGGTGGGCTCCGTCGTCACTGGTACGCCCCAATCCTGGTTGCCGCCTATCTGTTCGTCACCTTCAAGTCCGGGTTCGTTCGGCACGACGGGCACGCGCTCGTCGCCGCTGTCGCCCTGGCGTTTGTCGGGCTTCTTCTTTGCCTGGCGCAGGGAGGCCGCGCGGGCGGTCTTGCAGTCATCGCAGGCTTGGGTGGGGTGGGGGTTGATCTCCAGCGCCTACACGTCGGTCACCTGGGACACCTCGATGGCGAGGTTTTCCGTGATGGTCCGCCACCCAGCGCACGGCATCTGGCTGCGAATGACTAAGCCAGGCATATTGGCTGAACATTTCGAGGGCAAGATCGCGTACATGGGCGCGACGCCGCCGTTCGCCGATTACAGAGGGGCCGCCGACGTCTATCCGGCGGAGCTGTCACCGATGCTGGCGGCCGGCGGAGCCTGGAAGCCGCGTCCGACGCTGCAAAGCTATGCGGCATATTCGCCTTCGCTTCTCAAAGCCAATGCAGCGCATCTGGTCAGTGATCCGCCGTCACGCGTGTACTTCAAGACGGCTCCAATCGACCATCGCTATCCTTCGCTGGAGGATGGCGCTAGCTGGTTGGCACTGCTTGGCAGTTTCACGCCGAAAGCGCTCGATGGCGGGTATGCGGTGCTCGAGCGGGCTGATCCCATCAGGCCAGCGCTGGTCCCTCAGGCGCCGGTGCAGGTGAGTGCCATGCTGGGCAAGGAAGTGACAGTGGTGGGGTCGGACCAGCCGGTTTGGGTCACGATGGACATCAGGCCTACCCTGGCGGGCAAGCTGTTCTCGATGCTCTACAAGGCGCCCAGGCTGTCACTGCGGGTGCGCTATGAGAACGGCCAAAGCGCGGACTTCCGGCTTATCGCGGGCATGACCAAGACAGGTTTCCTGCTTTCACCCACCGTTGCAGACGCCAAGGAATTCGTTGCGCTCGGTTCGCTGCACCGTGCAGACCTGCTTGGCAAGCGTAAAGTGGTCGCATTCACCGTGGTCGGTGACAGTGGCACGCGGCTCCTTTGGGATCTCGACTATCGCGTCGGCTTCGCGCGCTTGGATATCCCGTCGTCGATCGAAGCGGACGCGGCGCTGGTCGGATCGAGAGCGCCGAGTCCCGTGCCTTCGTCGTATGCGTTAGGTGGTGATTGCAATATCGATGATGTCGATGGCCGCAAAGTCACCGCCGCGGCCATGGATCTTTCCAGCGGCGTGGTCGTGATCAGAGGTTGGGCCGCGCTCGACAGCGCAAAGGGCATACCGAACAAGGGTGTAAGTTTGCTTGTCACCGGGCGCGATCTGGTCACGCATGTGGTGCCGGCTGGCCGCGTATCGCGTCCTGACGTAGCCGCCTATTTCAAGCAGCCTACACTCGAGTATGCGGGCTATGAGGCTTATGTGGATGTTCGGCAGCTCCCCGCTGCCGCGCAGATACGAGTCGTCCAAAACAATGGCGCCCGGCAGTTGCTCTGTACCCCCGCAATGCTCACCATTCAGCGCACGGATGACATGCCGGTACTGGTCAGGTGAGGCCAGGACCCGTAGAAGGCTCGACGTCACCCTTGGCGCCGGCCATGTTAGTGGCCGACCTGGGCGGGCACGAATAGCGGAATCAGCTTTTCCAACACCAGTTGGTGTCCCTTCCGGTTGGGATGGTTGAACTGGGCCATCAACTGTGCGCGGTCGCCGCTGTAGGCTTGGAACGCCGCCAGGCTGTCGGCTACCGGTACGTCGGTCAGCGCGCCTAGGTTCCGGATCATGATTGCCTGCGCAAGGAGCTTGTCACCCGGCAGTTCAGGAGTCGCCTGCATATCCCAGGTGGGCGTCAGCAGCACAGGACATGCGCCTGCCGCACGGGCGGCGCGGATCATGGCGGCCAGATTGCGGGCGGACTCATGCAATTCCAGGCCCCGATCGTTGAGGCCGTAATCGATCAATACCACCCTGGGATGATGGTCCAGCGCGTCGCGCTGGAACCTGGCCAATCCCCGCGTGGAATCTTCTCCTCCCACGGCTGCGGTGATCACGTTGAGTACCGCGTGCGGGTAGGCCGTGGCCAACGCGTCCTCAAGCAACCGCGGATACGCATCGCGCTTGTGTACGATCGGTGCGATGCCATAACCGGCGGGGACGCTGTGTCCAAACGCTACGATGTTCACCGTGCTGTTGTTGGGCCACTCCACCCGCAGATCACGAATCACTTCTTTCAAACACTGCGGACCGGTCGGTGCTGTAGCTTGCATCGTTGCGGGCGCGGGCGCAGAGGTGGGGGCGGGCGCCGGACCGGGCGCAGGATGACAGCCTGCGATCAGGTAGCACATCAGGAGGATTACGCTGAGTCGAGTCATGTGCGGAACGACAGGTGCTTGTGGCCGAGGTAGCTGGTAACGACCGGAACGACTACGCCGATGGCGTGCGCAATCGTTTCGTTGTGAAAGTCGACGCCTAGACTCGGCAACAGCCAGCGCGCGAACAACAGGCTGATCAGGATCGTTTGCACGACTGCGGCGAGATTGATTGCGATGAACCACAACACTTGGTGATGCAGACGGTTCCCTGCCTCGTTGAACACGAATAGTTTGTTGAGGGTGAAGCCGGTGATCAAACCCAGACAGAACGCCGCAACGATCGCGGGCACATAGTGCAGCCACTGGCTGAATACGATGCGCGAGCCGAAGTTGACTGCTGCGGCGAGGCCACCGGCGGCCAGGAACCGAAAGAACTGCTGGGAAAGGGCAGGAGTCTTCATCGGCCGACTGCTGTCTGCGGAATCCTGTGGCCTACCCGGATGGTCGTCGAACAAATCGAGGGCACCCACGGGCTGCCCGTCTGTGCTTGCGTGCGCGAGCATGACTGCGGGCCGGGTCGCGGGCTTCTGGCCGGAGAGGGGCGTGAATGGCTGCTCATCGCCCGTCCTTGGTCGTCTTGGCTTCTACGGTGACGCCCCACCCGGGAGGGTTGACCGGAACCGTCTGGGGGCCGGGCAGTTCGAGCTGCCTGGCGTGGGTCCGCCATGCGTAATCGATGAACGCGTTTCTTCGCATGTACTGTTGGTTGGTGACGGCAAACAAGCAGATCAGTGCGGCGGTCATCACGGTCGCATTCGCTCGGCTGCGCCTGTCGGCGGCAGAAAGCGCAAGCCATACTGACCACCACCAGACCACCTTGACCAGATAGAAATAACGGTCCGCTGCGGCAAGTGCATACAAGGGAGACGCGTCCTTCATTCTGGCCACGGGCGCGAAGACCTCGATCGCAGCAAACGCGATGAATCCCATTACGATCAAGCGGGCGCGCCCATCGATCTTTTTGGAGAGCACTAACGTCCCGATGATCAATGCATACAGAAGGATCCAGGCCGTTCCCGTGAGAAAGTCGCTGCCAAAGGTGTGGATCGGCACGAGCTCGGTGAAGGTGGCCTTTAGCGTCGGGACCAGGCCATGTTGTATGCCGCTCTCCGCCGGGGGGTTGGTGACCAGCACGATCGTCTGCACCACCCCGCCCAGCGCCAGGGCCGAAAGCATGCGCCAATCGCGGTTGGCGGCAAAGCCACTCAGGGCGCCATCGAAAGGATCCACGGCAGACCGCTTGGCGATCCAGCCGGCCGCGAGCATGCCCATGACGACAGCCGACAACAGAATCGAAAAGGGGCCTGTCAGCGCGATGAACAGGATGGCAGCGGCGCGCAGCCAAGAGGTGCTGATTGTGGCGCCTCGCTCCGCCGGCGCAAGGCAGTAGGCGGCCATCGGAAACTGCAGGAACCACTGCGCGTTTGTGATCGTGCCGAAGATCTCGCCACTGGTCGGCACCGCAAGCAGGGAGAGCGCAGTGATCCAGGCAGGAATGTACGCTTGCAGCCGCTTGCAGGTAAACGCGAGCGCTGCCGTGCTCACGATGATGGCGCAGGCGTTGTAGATCAACGGCGCCTTCGCGGAAGGTAGCCAGGATGCGATCCACGCCACCATTCTGGGGATGGCGTGCAGGTAGCCGGCATACGGGGTGAACAGCTGCGGCAGAGCATTGCCGAACTGGTCCTTGAAAAAGACAGTGGCATCCTCCGCCCAGAATTGCGGATTGCTCAGCGCATCGTTGCTCTTGTAGGCGATCGCGAAAAGGATGACCAGAAAAAACCCGATCTGACCCTTGAGCGTCCGGAACTGCCGGTCTGTCGGTGGCTTGGAGTGCAGAATCATTTGCGGTGATATCCGTTGTGCTTTTCCATGATGCGCTTCTACGCGTAAGCAACGACAATGGCGGGCGAACAGTGCGGCCACTGGCCAAGCACGGCGCGCGAGCCGACATTGATCGCCGCGGCAAGTCCGACGACGATCGGAAACATCGCGAACTGGCGGGACGACGAGGACGGCGTCATTCGCTGCCCGTGTCCGACGACGCCAAGCGGGCCAAGGTCTGGCCCACGGCGATGCTCTCGTTGATCGAGCGATCTTCCGGATAGTAATAGGCGGTGTCGGCCATGAAGAAACCGTCGAGCGGCGACCTCATCGGCGGCAGCATATTCTGGAAGCCAGGCGGGCAGATGGTTTGCGCGTACTCATAACGGTGACAATGGGTGGCGCGGATCCACTCGGGCTTGAACGCCGGGTTGATCATCGGCAGGTAGCCAATGACTTCTTCGATGAGTTGCTGATTGCTCCACTGCCACTTCGGATGGGTCTTGGGCATGTAGTAAGGCGCGTACACGATGTGCTCGCCGCGGCCCTTGCCGGGATTGAGGTTGCTGTACTCGATCAAGCCTGGGATCGCGATCCGATCGTCGCTGATGTTCATCCAGAAGTTCTCGCTGATCGGATGCGACAGCTTCAGGATCACGCACGCGACAGGAATGTTCTCGATGGCATCGATCTTGTCGGCATAGTCCTTCGGCAGGCCAGGCACCAGCTTGGGCACGTACTGGATCGGTGCCGTGGAAATGACGCGGTCATACGCATGGATTCCCTCGCGGGTACGGATGCCGGTCACCTTGCCCGCATCCGACATGACTTGCTCCACGGGCTGCCCGAGCAGGATGTTGCCGCCCAGGCGCCGGATTTCGTCGGCCATGCGGTCGAGCAGTACCGCCGAACCGCCTTCCAGGTATCCCATGCTCTCGTTGAACAGGTTGCGCCGGGATAGCGCCACGCGCTTGATGCGCGTGCCGATCCAGGACGCGGACAGGGCGTTCTGATACTCGAAGAACTTAAGCGAGAACGCCTTTTCCCACATCACCTTGTAGGCCTTCGGGCCGATCCAGCGCGTGATCCAGGCGCGCGCATTCTCCTTGTCCAGCTCGGTCCAATCCTTGATGCCCTTGGTGTGCATCACATGCAGGGCGTAGCGGACCTTGTCGATCAGCCCAAGGTGGGGGAAGCTGAGAAGTGCGAATGGAGTTCCCCACTTGTGCAGCTTGCCTTGGTAGTAATACCCCATCTTGGTATCCGTCCAATGCAGGCGATCGGACAGTTGCAGCTCGTCCAGTAGCTTGAATAGCGGATAGTCGGTCTTGCAGATGAAGTGGTAATAGCGCTCGATGCGCAGGCCATCGAAGTCGAAGTCCGCCGACATGCCGCCGATCCGGTCGTCGCGTTCGTACACGTCGACCGCATGGCCCCGCTTGAGCAGCTCCAGTGCTGCCATGAGGCCCATGGGGCCGCTACCGGTGATGGCGAATTTGCTCATTCGAGTGTTGTTCCGTCTGTCTTTGTCTGGTCAGCGCTGCAGCACGATGTGGCTGTAGCGTGGGTCGGTGTAGCTCTCGCGGATCGCATCCTCGAACGGCGTCTGCCGCACACCGAACACCGCTTCGGTGTCGACGCCCTTGAAATCATCGCCGGCGCTCAGTGCTTTCAGCTGGTCCGCGGTGAAAGGAGGCTTGCTGCTGAACAACGAATACGTGCGCAGCAGGAGCGCGAAGAAGCCGATCGGGATATGCACGATAAGCGTATGCAACTTCTTGACCCGCTTGATGGTGCGGATGATGTCCACGTAGTCCACGCGCGTATCGCCCACAATGTCGTACACCGCGCCATCCGGCTCCGTTTCGATGCACTTGACGATGCAGCGGCAGAAATCGCGCTCATACAGCGGCTGGCGCATGAACTTCCCATCGCCGGGGATCGGAAACACGGGGGTGCGCGCCATGAAGCGCGACAGCCAGCCAAGGTGCTTCGGGTCGAACCAGCCGAACATCAGCGTGGGGCGCAATACACAATGCGCGATGCCGCTGGCGCGGACCTGCGCTTCCTGCAGCTTCTTGGTTTCGGTGTAGTCATCGGTGGCGACCGAATTCACCACCGACGAACTGATGTGCACCATGTAGGGAACCCGATGCTCCATGCAGGCCTCCAGCACGCGCTCGGTCGCCTGCAGGTTGTTGCGGTCGAACAAGGCGCGGAACTTGCCGGTGATTTGTGCATGCAGCTGTACCACAAGGCGGGCGCCCGCGAACGCTTCGGTCCACGCGCCGGGTTCGGCGAGGTCGGCCAGTACCGTTGTCACGTCCGGGTGCAGCTTGCGCAGGATCTGGAGATTGTGTTCATGCTTGTCGATGGCGACCAACTGCGTATATCCCTGCTGCTTCATCTCGACGATGAGGTTTTGCCCCACCAGGCCAGCGGCTCCGGTCAAGACGATCTTGTCGCTTTTCTGTGCCATGGACGGACTCGGAAACAGTGAATGAAGGATCAGCCGCGCTTGTACGCGACGACCAGCGCCTGCTTGCCAAGAATGTGCCAGGCGAGCGGGATGCGCAGATACAGCGACACCAGCCAGGGGGCCTGCGGCAGCCGGCTCTTGGTGGTATAGGGCAGGAACTTGGGGATCACCACCTTCGGATCCAGCCCCGCCATCAAGACGCCTTCGACCAGACTGCGGTCGCTCAACGCGGTGTGGTGGTCGAAGTAATCCCAGTATTCGGCGTACAGGAAGCGGATATTGGGTTGCAGGATGATCGCCCTGCCGCCCGGCTTGAGCATGCGCGCGCTCTCCCGCAGCGTCTGCAGCACCAGGTCCTTGCTCGGCAGGTGCTCGAGGAAGTTGCTCATGAATACGACATCGACGCTGGCACTGGGGATGGAGCTGACCGCGACGCACGATTCGTTGATGATGCGGATGCCGTCGGCGGCGAACTTGCGCACGTCGGGATTGAGATCGACGGCAATCTTGTTCGCGGCCTGGATGTTGTTGATGAACTCGCAGTAGCCCGCGCCGATGTCCACCACGGTTTCATTCGGCCCGACGAATCGGCTGAAATATTGCCTGCACAGCACTTGCCAGATCCGGTTCTTGTTGGCGAGTTCTTCTTTGGGGAACCGATGTTGGTAGAGCACATCGAGATCTTGGTCGATATCAGGCATCTCAGCACTTCCTTGGTGGACGGGGTGGTTACAGAGAAATACGACGAAAAACGAACTCTGGGATGTTCTTGATCACCATCATGATGGCCCACCAGAATCCAGGCAGGTACGCAACGGCGCGGCGGCGATCGACGGCGCGCACGATGCCCTGGGCGATCTGGTCGGGCTTGGCCCACAACGCCCCCTTCTTGAAGGCGGCGGTCATCGGCGTGTCGACGAAGCCCGGCTTGATCGTGAGGACGTTGATCCCGGCCGGTCGTAGGCGCTGGCCGAGGCCGCTCAGGTAGGCGCTGACCGCGGCCTTGGCGCTGCCGTACAGATAGTTGCTGGCGCGGCCGCGATCGCCAGCCACCGACGAGATCACCGCCAGCGTCGCGCCAGCCGCCAGACGCGGTGCCAGTGCAGCGCACAGTGCGATCGTGGAGGTGCCGTTGGTGGCGAATTCGCGCAACGAAAGCTCGACCGAGGCGTCGCAGGCAGCCTGATCCGGCAGGGTGCCATGGGCGATCAGGACGACGTCCACGCCGCCCAATGCCGCCCATGCGGTGTCGAACACTTCGCCGTGGCGCGCGCCGTCGTTGACGTCGAGCACGCCCGTGCTGGCCTTGGCGCCGCGCACGGACAGGTCGGCCGCAATCGCGTCCAGGCGCGCGGCCTGGCGGCCGAGCAGATGGATCGCCGCGCCACGTGCGGCATAGCGTCGGGCAGTGGCTTCGGCGATGGCCGAGGTGGCGCCGATGATGAGGACGCGTTGCATGTCTACTCCGTGACCCGGCGCCAGAAGCCGGAAGAAAAGCGTGGATCTAGATACTCAGTGAATTCCCGCCAGCGGCCGTAGGCGCGCTGGAACGAGGCTGCGCTCATCCGCGCGTCCTTGGCAGGGTACAGAGCGCCGCCGGCCGCGTCGACGATGCGGTCCAGCCGCTCCAGCAGCCGGAACACCTCCGGGCCGCTATTGGGGAAATCCAGTGCGAGGGTGGTGCCTGGCCGGGGAAACGACAGCATGCCGAGCGAACGCGCTGCGCCGAATTCCTTCAGTACCGCCAGGAACGAGCCGCTGCCGCTGCGCGCGATCTCCGCCAACAATGCGTCCACCCCGTCTCGGGCGGCGGCCGGCGGCAGGACGCACTGGTACTGCAGAAAGCCAGCCGGGCCGTACATGCGGTTCCAGTTGCGGATGCCGTCCAGCGGATAGAAGAACGGCAGCAAGTGGCTGACGAAGCGTTTGCGCGGCGCGGGCTGGCGCCAGAAGTACAGCGCGTTGAACGGCCGCAGCGACAGTTGGTTGACCAAGGAGAACGGCGGCGTCAGCGGCATGGGCAGACCCGCGCCGGGGGGCTTGGGGCGTTCGTCCGGCAAGCCCTGGCAATGGTCGGCGCGGGTGAAGTGGCCACGGCCGCGCGCGCGGCCGCTGGCCAGGCAGTCGATCCAGGCGACACTGTATTCATGGGTGTCTGCAGACGCTGCCGACAAGGCGAAGAACTCGTCCAGCGAGCCGAAGCGGATGTTCTCCGTCTCCAGGGCGGCGCTCGCGACCCGGCGCAACTGGAGCTGCACCCAGGTGATGAGACCGGTCAATCCCAGGCCGCCGACGGTGGCGGCGAACCAGCCTTCGGCATCATCGTCGGGGGTGCACACGCGGCGCGCGCCGTCGCTGCGCAGCAACTCGAAGGCGCGCACATGGTGGCCGAAGCTGCCGGTGCGGTGGTGGTTCTTGCCGTGCACGTCGTTGGCGATGGCCCCGCCCACGGTGACGTAGCGCGTACCTGGAGTGACCGGCAGGAACCAGCCCTGCGGCAAGGCCAGGTCGATGATCTCGGCCAATGTGACCCCGGCTTCGCAGTGCAGCAGGCCGGTTGCCGGATCGAATCCGATGAACCGGTCCAGGCTGCGCGCGCACAGCAGGGTGCCGTCCGGATTCAGGCAGCTGTCGCCATAGCTGCGGCCGTTGCCGCGCGGGAGCGCGCGACCGTCGAACGGAGGCAGCGCCGCCGCCCGATCGCCGACCGGCAGCAACACCTGCGTGGCCTTCGGATAGCGCCCCCAGGCTTGCCCCGCGTCCGCCATCAGATCGCGCTCAGCGCGAACAGCCCGCATAGCGCGACCACTATCTGGCTGACCCTGTCGGTGGCGGCGAACACGATGGGGTCGTCGTGCATGTCGCCGCGGTGCGCGATCACCCAGACTCGGCTCACCCAATACAGCAGCACCGGGCAGATCAACCACAGCACCTGCGGGTGGCGATACAGCGCCACGCTCGCGGGACTATTGATGTACAGCGCCATCACCATCACCGCGATGTAGCCGGAGGCGGCACCCATCGATTGCAGCAGGGACAGGTCCTCCACCGAGTAGGCACGCCCGCTGGCCTTGGTCCTGCCAGTGTTCAGCATCGCGTGCAGTTCCGTATAGCGCTTGAGCAGGGCTAGCGACAGGAACATGAACATCGAGAACGCGAGCAGCCAGAACGATAGTTCGACGCCGATCGCCATCGCGCCGCCGATGATGCGCACCGTGTACAGCGCGGCCAACAGGACCACATCGATCATCACGATCCGCTTCAGGCGCAACGAGTACGCCAGCGTCATCACGTAGTAGGCCAACAGCACCAGGGTGAATTCCAGGTTGCAGGCCAGCGACAGCGCGAGTCCGCCCAGGGTCAGTACCGGAGCGGCGAACAGGCCATGCAGCAAGGGAATCTGGCCAGCGGCAAACGGGCGCCGGCGCTTGCGCAGGTGTTGGCGGTCTGGCGTGAGATCGAGCAGATCGTTCAGCACGTACACGCCGGAGGCGCACAACCCGAATGCGATCAGCGCGATCGCCGCCTGGAGGACCGACTCCGGGTCCAGGAAGCGGTGCGCGGTCAGCAGTGGGACGAAGACCAGCAGGTTCTTCAGCCACTGATGCAACCGCAGCGCCTTCAGCCAAGCGCGGCCACGCGGCGGTGCGGGCCAATGCGCGTGCACCGTGGTGCGCTGCGCGGCGGCCCTGCTGAGCGCGGCACCGTTGTTGACCACCCAGGCACCGCCGGCCTTTTCCCAGACATGCAGGTCCACCGTGCCGTTGCCGGCATAGTCGAAATTGCCGGTGCCGAACGCGTCGACCAGGACATCGGCCTTGTTGCGCCCGGAGAGATTGCGTTTGCCGTCGCTGGCGATCACCTGTTCGAACAGGCCGAGATAATCCGCGATCGGCTTGACCAGCAGGGCGTCCGAGGCCGTGCACAGCACCCGCGGGCGCTGCGTCGTGGTGCGCAGCAGCTCCAGAACCTTTTCGTTGTAGGGCAGGGTTTCGGCAGGCAAAGAGACGCGCGACGCCAGTTCTCGCTTCAGCGCCGCCTTTCCACGCAGCAGCCATAGCGGCAGCATGAACAGGTACAGCGGGTTGCGTGCCAGCAGTGCGAGTACCGACTCGTAGAGAATATCCGAGTTCAGCAGGGTCCCGTCCAGATCCACGCACAGGGCGCGCCCCGAAACTACCGGGAGTTGGGGCAGGGAGCTGGGGGAGGGGGCGGGCATTCGAGGGCCTGGCGATCCATGGCGGGCCGCGATTATACCCAGTGGATCAGGTGCTCTCGTCGCGGGGCAGGAGTTCGGCGCGGATCATCGCCAGTGCCCCGACCAGAATGGCGTACCACAGCGTGACCAGGCGTGCGGCCACCGCCACCGCGACCGCGTCCGCGGTGGCGATACCGAGGCGGTCGAGCATCAGCACGATCGCAAGTTCGGTGGTGCCGACACCGCCTGGTACGAAGGACAGTGCGCCGACCAGCATCGCCAGCGGGTAGATTCCGAACGCCACACTGGGATCGAGGTCCAGTCCCATCCCCAGGCACAGCCCCACGAACACCGCCGAGGTCAGGCCCCAGGCCATCAACCCCGCGAACATGCTCTGCCCGAACTGGCGAAGGCCGAGGCAGCCACGCACCTCCTTCGCTGCTGCCAGCGCGAACTGCGCCGGCCGCTGCAGCCAGCGGCCAGGGAGCCGACCGGCCAGATCCGTCAGCCTGTTCAGCAGCGGCGGCCAGGCGGCCGCGCCGAACAACAGGCCCACGAAGGCCAGCACCACGGCCGCCAAAACGCCCAATGTGGGAAACACCGGCGCCGCCAACAAGGACAGCGACAGGATCACCAACAGGTCGGACGCGCGCTCGAACACGAACACAGCGATGGTCCGTCGCGCCGGCACACCCAGCCTGGCGAAATAGCGGATACGCAGCAGTTCGCCGGCCTTGCCAGGTGTCGCGGTCAGCGCGAAACCGGCCAGATAACCGGCCAACCCGGCGGCGAACGGGACCTGATGGCCGTAGCGCCGCAGCAACCAGCGCCAGCGCCAGTACCGGAACAGGTAACTGGCGGTGACGGGCACTGTGGCCAGCGCCATCAGGTTGGCGACCTCGCTCAGCCGCGAGAAGGTGCCGTTGCCGCGGTCCAGCCAAAACAGCGCTGCGACATAGCCCGCGCTCAATAGCAGCACGAACATGGCAAGGTGATCCATGCGCCGTCGTGGCACCTGCACGCCGTCGTGACCGGAAGGCGGCAGCGGACTCATTGCTACCGCCCCGCGTCAGCCCAGCGCCTTTTCCAACTCCGGCAACAAGGTGAACAAGTCACCGACCAACCCGATATCGGCGATCTCGAAGATCGGCGATTCCGGGTCCTTGTTGATCGCGACGATGGTGCCGGCGTCCTTGATGCCGGTCAGATGCTGGATGGCACCGGAGATGCCGACCGCCACGTACAGCTCCGGCGCGATGATCTTGCCGGTCTGGCCGACCTGCAGTTCGTTCGGCACATAGCCGGCGTCCACCGCCGCGCGCGAGGCGCCGACCGCCGCGCCGAGCTTGTCGGCCAGGCTGTAGATGTGCTTGAAGTTGTCCGCGGACCCCACGCCGCGGCCGCCGGAGACCACGCGCTTGGCGCTCTGCAGGTCGGGGCGGTCGGACTTGCCGGCGGCCAGGCCGACGAAGCGGGTGTGGCTCGGCAGCGCCGCGTCCACGCTGGCCGCTTCGACCGCCGCGTTGCCGCCCTGCGCCGCTTCCTGCCAGGACGCGCTGCGCACGGTGGCGACCACGATCTGATCGGCCGGCGCCTGCACGCTGATGATGGCGTTGCCGGCGTAGATCGGACGCTTGAACGCGTAGTCGCCGTCCACCGCCATCAGGTCGGAGATCTGGTTGACGCCGAGCAGGGCGGCCACCACCGGCATCAGGTCCTTGCCGAAGGTGGTGGAGGGGCCGAACACGTGGCTGTAGCCCTTCGCCAGGGCGGCGATCTGCGGGCCCAGCACCTGCGCGATGGCGTGTGCGTTGGCGGGATTGGCGACAGTGAGGACCCGGGCGACGCCGGCGATCTGCGCGGCCTGCGCGGCGACCGCCGCCGGATCGGCGGCCAGCACCACGATGTCGATGGCCTCGGGCGACAGGGCCTGCGCAGCGCTGACGCACTTGGCGGTGGCGGCGTTGAGCTGCCCGTTGAGGTGTTCGGCGACGATGAGGATTTTAGACATCACAGTGTCCTTTCAAACGTGGGGCGCTGGAAGATGCGAGCTTCGGCATTGAGAAGTCCGGCCATGGATGGCCGGGCTCTTGATCAGGGACGATCACAAAAGCCCCTTCTGCTTGAGTGCGGCCACCAGTTCGGCGGCATCCTTGACCATCACGCCGCGGCTGCGCTTGGCCGGCGGGGCGTAGTGGGTGGTGGTGAGGCTGTCGTTGGCCTCCACGCCCAGGTCGGCGAAGGCCAGCGTCTGCAACGGCTTGCTCTTGGCCTTCATGATGTCCGGCAGCTTGATGAAGCGCGGCTCGTTCAGGCGCAGGTCGGTGGTGACCACCGCCGGCAGGTCCACTTCCAGGGTCTCCAGGCCGGCGTCGACTTCACGCGTGACCGTCGCCTTGCCGTCGGCCACCACCAGCTTGCCGGCGAAGGTCGCCTGCGGACGGCCCCACAGCGTGGCCAGCATCTGCCCGGTCTGGTTGGCGTCGTCGTCGATCGCCTGCTTGCCCAGGATCACCAGGTCCGGCTGCTCCTGCTCGACCAGCTTGAGCAGGGTGCGCGCGGCGGTCAGCGGCTGGATCGCCGCGTCGGCGACCACGTGAATGGCGCGGTTGGCGCCCATCGCCAGGCCGTTGCGCAGGTGCGCGGCGGCGTCGGCCGGGGCGATGGTGGCCACCACCACCTCGCTGGCGATGCCGGCGTCGCGCAGGCGCAGCGCCTCTTCCAGGGCGATTTCGTCGAACGGGTTGGCGGAGAGCTTGACGCCCTCGGTCACGACGCCGGAGCCGTCCGGCTTGACCTGGATGCGGACGTTGTAGTCCACCACGCGCTTGTAGGCGACGAGGATTTTCATCTTGTACGAGATCCTTCAGCAGTGCGGGAAGGCCCGGCCGCGGCGGCTGGCGCGGGGCAGTGGGGAATTCTAACCGGCTGCGGAAGACCATGCGAGGGCGTATGGTTGGCGCAGGCGCGGGCCGCGATCGTCCCGCGCGGCCACCACGACCGGTTCATATAAAGCGTATATCCTGTGCGGTTTGGACAGCAGGCGCCGCGGCGCCGAATCAGGAGAGACACACAGTGGCGACTTGGCTCGTGACCGGCGGCGCCGGTTTCATCGGCGGTAATTTCGTGCTCGAGGCGGTGGCGCGCGGCATCCGTGTGATCAACCTCGATGCCCTGACCTATGCCGGCAACCTGAACACGTTGGCGTCGCTGGAAGGCAATCCCGACCACGTGTTCGTGCACGGGGATATCGGCGACCGCGACCTGGTGAGCCGCCTGCTGGCCGAGCACCAGCCCGACGCCGTGGTCAATTTCGCCGCCGAAAGCCACGTGGACCGATCGATCGACGGTCCCGGCGCCTTCATCCAGACCAACGTGGTCGGCACGCTCGGCCTGCTCGAGGCGGTGCGCGACCACTGGAAGGCGCTGCCGGACGGCCGCCGCGACGCATTCCGCTTCCTGCACGTGTCCACCGACGAGGTCTACGGCACGCTCGGCGAGACCGGCAAGTTCAGCGAGACCACGCCGTATGCGCCGAACTCGCCGTATTCGGCGTCCAAGGCCGCCTCCGACCACCTGGTGCGCGCGTTCCACCACACCTACGGCCTGCCGGTGCTGACCACCAACTGCTCCAACAACTACGGCCCGTACCACTTCCCCGAAAAGCTCATCCCGCTGGTGATCGCCAAGGCGCTGGCCGGCGAGCCGCTGCCGGTGTACGGCGACGGCAAGCAGGTGCGCGACTGGCTGTTCGTCGGCGACCACTGCGAGGCGATCCGCACCGTGCTGGCCAAGGGCAAGGTCGGCGAGACCTACAATGTCGGCGGCAACTCCGAGAAGCAGAACATCGAGGTGGTGCAGGCGATCTGCGCGCTGCTCGACGCGCGGCGTCCGCGCGAAGACGGCAAGCCGCGCGCCAGCCAGATCACCTACGTCGCCGACCGCCCCGGCCACGACCGCCGCTACGCGATCGACGCGTCCAAGCTGAAGAACGACCTGGGCTGGGAACCGAAATACACGTTCGAACAGGGCATCGCGCTCACCGTGGACTGGTATCTGAGCCATCAGGACTGGGTGCAGGGCGTGCTCGACGGTAGCTATCGGCTGGAACGGATCGGCACCGCGGCATAACGCGCGTCCATTGCAAGAGTCCGCACCTCCACGTGCGGACGTCACTAGGAAGCACCTCATGACACAACGCAAGGGCATCATCCTCGCTGGCGGCTCCGGCACGCGGCTGTATCCGATCACCAAGGGCGTCAGCAAGCAGCTGCTGCCGGTGTACGACAAGCCGATGATCTACTACCCGCTCAGCGTGCTGATGCTGGCCGGCATCCGCGAGGTGCTGATCATCAACACCCCGCACGAGCAGGCGCTGTTCCAGGCGCTGCTGGGCGATGGCGCGCAGTGGGGCATGGACATCCGGTACGCGGTGCAGCCGAGCCCGGACGGGCTGGCCCAGGCCTACCTGATCGGCCGCGACTTCGTCGCCGGCAAGCCGAGCTGCCTGGTGCTGGGCGACAACATCTTCCACGGCCACGGCCTGACCGAGACCCTGCGCCGCGCCGATGCGCGGCAACAGGGCGCCACCGTGTTCGGCTACTGGGTCAACGACCCCGAGCGCTACGGCGTGGCCGAGTTCGACGCGGCTGGCAAGGTCATCGACATCGAGGAAAAGCCGGCCAAGCCGCGCTCCAACTACGCGGTCACCGGGTTGTATTTCTACGATGGCCAGGCCAGCGACCATGCGGCGGAACTGAAGCCCTCGCCGCGCGGCGAACTGGAGATCACCGATCTCAACCGCCGTTACCTGGAAGCCGGCGAACTGCACCTGGAAGCGCTGGGCCGCGGTTATGCCTGGCTGGACACCGGCACCCACCAGTCGCTGCACGAAGCGTCGAACTTCATCGAGACCATCCAGTCGCGCCAGGGCCTGCAGGTGTGCTGCCCGGAAGAGATCGCCTTCGGGCAGGGATGGATCGATGCGGCGCAGCTGGAGAAACTTGCCGCTCCGCTGCTGAAGAACGATTACGGCAAATACCTGCATGAACTGGCTGTCCGAGGATCCGTTCCGTGAAAGTGATTGAAACCAATCTGCCCGGCTGCGTGGTGATCGAGCCGGCGGTGTTCGGCGACGCGCGTGGCTACTTCTTCGAGACCTGGAACGCCGAGCGTTTCGGCGCGCACGGGCTGCCCACCAAGTTCGTGCAGAGCAACGTCTCCACCTCGGCCAAGGGCGTGCTGCGTGGCCTGCACTACCAGTGGCCGCGGCCGCAGGGCAAGCTGGTCAGCGTGCTGGAGGGCGAGGTGTACGACGTCGCCGTCGACATCCGCCATGGCTCGCCGCACTTTGGGCGCTGGGCCGCGGTGGTGCTGAGCGCGGAGAACAAGAAGCAGTTCTGGATTCCGGAAGGCTTCGCCCACGGCTTCGCCGTGCTCTCGGAACGCGCGGTATTCAGCTATCTGTGCACCGATGTCTACGTGAAGGAAGCCGACGCCGGCGTGCGCTGGGACGATGCCGCGATCGGCGTGGATTGGCCGATCGCCGAACCGCTGCTGTCGGCGAAGGATGCCGTCGCGCCGTTCCTGGCCGATATCCCGGTCGAGCGTCTGCCGGTCTATCAGGCATGAGCGTGCTGGTCTTCGGCGGCAACGGCCAGGTCGGCCAGGAGCTGCTGCGCGCGCTGGCCGAGCAGGGGCCGGTGATCGCGACCACGCGCAGCGGCCGGTTGCCGGACGGCGGCGCCTGCGAGCGCGCCGATTTCGACCAGCCGCAGACCCTGGTCGAGCTGCTGGACCGGCTGCGGCCGACGGCGGTGGTCAACGCCGCCGCCTACACCGCGGTCGATCGCGCCGAACAGGACGCCGAGGCGGCGCATCGCGCCAATGCCGAGGCGCCGGCGACGATCGCCGCCTGGTGCGCTGCGCATGGCGTACCGCTGGTGCATTACTCCACCGACTACGTGTTCGACGGCCAGGGCACGCAACCCTATCGCGAGGACGCACCGACCGCGCCGCTGGGCGTGTACGGGGCCACCAAGCTGGCCGGCGAGGAGGCGATCCGCGCCTCCGGCGCGCAGCACCTGATCTTCCGCACGGCCTGGGTGTACGCCGCGCACGGGACCAATTTCTTGCGCACCATGCTGCGCGTCGGTGCCGACCGGGACGAACTGCGGGTGGTCGCCGACCAGGTCGGCACGCCGACCCCGGCGGCGCTGATCGCCGATGTCACCGCGCGCGTGCTGGCGCAGCGCGCGACGCTGCCGTCCGGCACCTGGCACCTGACCGCGGCCGGCGAGACCACCTGGCACGGCTTCGCCGAGGCGATCTTCGCCGAGGCGGTGGCCGCGGGCCTGTTGCTGCGTGCGCCGCGGGTGCTGCCGATCACCACCGCGGAGTATCCGACGCCGGCCAAGCGTCCGGCCTATTCGCGGCTGGACGTGTCCCGCCTGCAGCGCGATTTCGCGCTCGAGTTGCCGCAGTGGCGCGACGGCCTGCGCCAGGTCATCGGCGAACTCGCTGCGACGTCGCCGGCGACCTGACGCGGCGCGCGCGGTAGCACGCCGCGCAGCGGAAAAACAAAGAGCCGGGCAGTGCCCGGCTCTTTGCGTGTGCGGCCTGCGCCGGATTCAGGTGCGTCCGTAGGTGTCCTCGAAGCGCACGATGTCGTCCTCGCCCAGGTAGCTGCCGGACTGCACCTCGATCAGTTCCAGCGGCAACTTGCCCGGGTTCTTCAGGCGATGGGTCACACCCAGCGGGATGTAGGTACTCTGGTTCTCGGTGAGCAGCAGCACCTCGTCGCCACGGGTGACCTCGGCGGTGCCGCTGACCACGATCCAGTGCTCGGCGCGGTGGTGATGCATCTGCAGGCTCAGCGTGGCGCCGGGCTTGACCGTGATGCGCTTGACCTGGAAACGCTGGCCGTTGTCGATCGAATCGTAGGCGCCCCACGGACGGTACACCTTGCGGTGCCAGGTGGCTTCGGAACGGCCACTGGCCTTGATCTTGCCGACGATGTCCTTCACTTCCTGGATGCGCTCGCGGTGCCCGACCAGCACCGCATCGTCGGTCTCCACCACCACCACGTCCTGCAGTCCCACCATCGCGATCAGGCGCGAACCGTAGGCGTAGGTGTTGCGGCAGTCGATCTCGATCACGTCGCCGTGGTGTGCGTTGCCGTTGGCGTCCTGCGGCGATACATCCAGCAGCGCCGACCAGGAACCGACGTCGCTCCATTTCGCATCCAGCGGCACCACCACCGCGTCGGCGGTCTTCTCCATCACCGCGTAGTCGATGGAGTCGGAGGGGCTGGCGGCGAAGGCGTCCTTGTCCAGGCGGGTGAAGTCGGCATCGCGCTTGGCGGCCTGCCATGCCGTGGTGCAGGCATCGGCGATCGCCGGCTGGAACTTGCGCAGTTCTTCCAGGTAGCGCGAGGCGCGGAACAGGAACATGCCGCTGTTCCAGTAGTACTCGCCGGAGGCCAGGTAGGTCTGCGCGGTCGCCAGGTCGGGCTTTTCGACGAAGCGCTCGACCGCGCGCGCGCCGTCGCCGGTGGCGGCCTTGATGTAGCCGTAGCCGGTTTCCGGCGCGGTCGGCTTGATCCCGAAGGTCACCAGCTTGCCTTGCTCGGCCGCCGCGGCGGCCAGGCGCACCGCTGCCTGGAACGCCGCTTCGTCGCCGATCACGTGATCCGACGGCAGGACCAGCAACAACGGGTCGGCGCCGTCGCGCGAGGCCTCCAGCGCCGCCACGGCGATCGCCGGCGCGGTGTTGCGGCCCTTGGGTTCGAGCAGGATCGCATGCGGTGTCACGCCGATCTGCTGCAACTGCTCGGCCGCGACGAAGCGATGCTCCTCGTTGGCGACCACGATGGGCGCGTGCGCGGCGACCGGCGCCGCGCGCTGCCAGGTGGCCTGCAGCATGCTCTGCTCGCCGACCAGCGGCAGGAACTGCTTCGGATAGGACTCGCGCGACAGCGGCCACAGACGGGTGCCGGAACCGCCGGACAGGATGATGGGAAGGACGTCGCTCATGGGCGGGGGAACTCCATAGTGCGTCTAGGGGGAGGAAAGGATCAGCCGCGCAACAGTTCGGAAATCTCCTGCGTACGCGCTTCCAGCAAGGCCGCATCGCCACGCGTTTCCACGTTCAGGCGCAGCAGCGGTTCGGTGTTGGAACTGCGCAGGTTGAAGCGCCAGTCGGCGAATTCGGCGCTGACGCCGTCGGTGTAGTCCAGCGCCGGCGCATGCGAGGCGAAGTGCTCCATCACCCGCGCCACCGCCGCCTTGGCGTCGGCGACCTTGAAGTTGATCTCGCCGCTGCACGGGAACTTCTGCATGCGCGCCTCGACCAGGTCGGCCAGCGAGCGGCCGGATTGCGAGACCAGTTCGGCGATCAGCAGCCACGGGATCATCCCCGAGTCGGCGTAGGCGAATTCGCGGAAGTAGTGGTGCGCGCTCATCTCGCCGCCGTACACGGCGTTCTCGCTGCGCATCTTCTCCTTGATGAAGGCATGGCCGCTCTTGCACAGCACCGGAATGCCGCCGGCCTCCTCGACCTGCTCGATCGTGTTCCAGGTCAGGCGCGGATCGTGCACCACCTTGCCGCCCGGCTGCTTGGCCAGGATCGCTTGCGCCAGCAGGCCGACCAGGTAATAGCCTTCGATGAAGCGGCCGTTCTCGTCGAAGAAGAAGCAGCGGTCGAAGTCGCCGTCCCAGGCGATGCCGAAGTCCGCGCCATGGTCCTTCACCGCCTTGGCGGTGGCGTCGCGGTTCTCGGGCAGCAGCGGGTTGGGGATGCCGTTGGGGAAGTTGCCGTCCGGCTCGTGGAACACGCGCACGAATTCGAACGGCAGGTGCGGCGCCAGCAGGTCGACGATGGCGCCGGCGCCGCCGTTGCCGGCGTTGACCACCAGCTTCAGCGGCTTGAGCGTGCTGCGGTCCACGTAGCTGAGCAGGTGTTCGATATACGCGCTCTTGTCCGGACGATGATGCTCGGCGGCGGTCGGCGCGACGGCCGGCGCGGTGTCGGCGGCCACCGTGTCGCGGATCGCGAACAGGCCGGTGTCGGAACTGATCGGGCGCGCGTTCTCGCGCACCAGCTTCATACCGTTGTAGTCCATCGGGTTGTGGCTGGCGGTGACCATCACCCCGCCGGCCGCCTTCAGGTGGTCGGTCTGGAAGTAGACCTCCTCGGTGCCGCACAGGCCGATGTCGATGACCTCGCGGCCGCTGGCGCGCAGGCCGGCCGACAGCGCCGCCTGCAGCGCGGGGCTGGCCAGGCGCACGTCGTGGCCGACCACGACCGGGCCGCTCTGCAACTGTCCCGCCAATGCCACGCCGATGCGGCGGGCCAAGTCCTCGTTCAATTCGTCGGGAACGCGGCCGCGGATGTCGTAGGCCTTGAATGCGGGAAGCGACATAGGGAGGGACCTTGCATGGGGGAACCTCGAGTGTAACGTTCCGGCCCTTAATCGGTCATTGCGGCAGTGCGCAGCGGGCCGCGCGCGGCGAGCGGCTAAACTACTTGTCTACTTCCGATGCGGAGCTGGCGAATGAGCGACACCTCTACCCGGGCGACCGGGCGACGCGGCAAGCTTTTCCCCGATGCGGCCACGGCGCTGGCCGATGTGGTCGCCGATGGCCAGACCCTGGCGGTCGGCGGTTTCGGCCTGTGCGGCATTCCCGAGGCGCTGATCGCGGCCTTGCGCGACTCGGGCGCCAGTGGCCTGACCGTGATCTCCAACAACGCCGGCGTCGATGGTTTCGGCCTGGGCCAATTGCTGGCCACCCGGCAGATCCGCAAGATGATTTCGTCCTACGTCGGCGAGAACAAGGAGTTCGAGCGCCAGTACCTGGCCGGCGAACTGGAACTGGAATTCAATCCGCAGGGCACTCTGGCCGAACGCCTGCGTGCCGGCGGCGCGGGCATCCCCGCGTTCTTCACCGCCACCGGCTACGGCACGGTGGTGGCCGAGGGCAAGGAGACCCGCGAATTCGACGGCAAGCACTACGTGCTGGAGACCGCGCTGCGCGCCGACCTGGCGCTGGTCAAGGCGTGGAAGGCCGATGCCGCCGGCAACCTGGTGTTCCGCAAGACCGCGCGCAATTTCAACCCGGCCTGCGCGATGGCCGGCAAGCTCTGCATCGCCGAGGTCGAGCAGATCGTGGAGACCGGCAGCATCGACCCGGACCAGGTGCATCTGCCCGGTATCTACGTCGACCGCCTCGTGCACAACCCGCATCCCGAAAAACGCATCGAACAGCGCACCCTGCGCCAGAAGGACGCCTGACATGGCCTGGACCCGCGACGAAATGGCGCAGCGCGCCGCCCGCGAACTCACCGACGGCGCCTACGTGAACCTGGGTATCGGCCTGCCGACCCTGGTCGCCAACCACATCCCCGATGGCGTGGACGTGTGGCTGCAATCGGAGAACGGCCTGCTCGGCATCGGCCCGTTCCCCAGCGAGGACGAGGTCGACGCCGACCTGATCAACGCCGGCAAGCAGACCGTCACCGCCCGCGCCGGCGCCAGCTACTTCGGCAGCCACGACTCCTTCGCGATGATCCGCGGTGGCCATATCGACCTGGCCATCCTCGGCGCGATGCAGGTCAGCGAGAAGGGCGACCTGGCCAACTGGATGGTGCCGGGCAAGATGGTCAAGGGCATGGGCGGCGCGATGGACCTGGTGGCCGGGGTCAAGCGCGTGGTCGTGCTGATGGAACACGTCGCCAAGGACGGCAGCCACAAGATCCTGCCGGCCTGCGATCTGCCGCTGACCGGCGTCGGCGTGGTCGACCGCATCATCACCGACCTGGCGGTGTTCGACGTCACCGACAGCGGCCTGCTGCTGGTGGAAACCGCCGAGGGCGTGGACGAGGCCGAACTGGTCGCCAAGACCGGCGTGCCGTTCCGGCGCGCGTAAGCGCCGTGTCGGCGCCGCTCAGGCGCTGCGCTGCGCGTAGGCGTAGTCGGTGGCTGCCGGCGGTGGCTGGCCGAGCAGGTCGGCCGCGGTGGTGACCCGATAGCCGACGCGCTCGGCCAGCGGCGCCACCAGCCGCTCCACCGCATGCGCCAGGGTGGCATCGAGCTGCCCTTGCTCCGCCTCGAATTCCGACGGGCACAGGCCGCTGTCCAGCAGCGGCCGCAGCGCGTCCAGGCGGACCCAGAACATGCTGCCGGAGACGAACTGCGCCTGCTCCAGGCGTGCGTCGCTGTGGCCGGTCCGGCGCAGCAGATAGTCGGCGGCCGCGCGGTTGCCGCCCCAGAATTCGGCCAGCGGCAGCAGATGGCCTTCGGGCGCGACCAGGCCGAGCGCAGGCTCCTGCGCGAAGGCCTGCAACACGCGCGCGGCGCGGTCGGCGCCGGCCAGGCGTTGCAGCAGCTCGGAGCGCCAGGCATCGCCGTTGGGAAGATGGGTGCTGCGCTTGGTATGCAGTTTCAGCACCACGTCCACGCCGTCGCGCAGCAGCCGCTCGGCGGCGTGCAGGAACGGCAGGATGTCGCGGCCGCGGTTCTCCAGCACCATCAGCTCGGACGGCAACGCGCACGCGCGCAGGTGCGCCCGCACCGCATCGGCCTGGTCGGGCGCGGTGGTGACCAGCAGGCGCCAGGGCAGGGCGCTTGCGGCCAGTTGCGCCAGCAGTTCGGGCAGCACGTCCGGATACCACGCGTGGACGATCGCGTGCGGCGTCGTGTCGCGCACCGGCCGCGGCGCCAGCGCGCGGCCGGTGGCGTCGAGATAGGCATGGCCCAGCCGCGCATCCGGCTCCAGCACCGCGCCTTCGGCCCATTCGTTCCAGGCGTTGACGAACACCAGACGCTGCTCGGCGCGGCGACCCTGTAGCCGGGTATGGATGGTGGTGCGCATCCAGTCCTCGTAGCCGCGCGGTGACGCGTGCAGGTACACGCGACCGGCACCTGGGCGGCGTGCTTCGTTGTCCCAGCCCGGGTTGACGCCCGGATACAGCAGATAGTCGGGCAGCGGGCGCGCGGCGATCTCCGCGGCCAGGGCGCGCCAATCCAGCACGGCGCCGCTGTAGTCGGGATTGAGCAGTTGCTGGTCGGCGGCCAGCGAGCGCGGATTGCTCATGTTCGGCGGGAACTCGACCGCCGCGTCGAAACCGATGTCGCGCGGGTCCGGCCGCTCGAAACCCTGCACGTAGGCCAGGTGCAGTTCGCCGATGCCGTGCGCTCGGCACCAATCGCGCCAACGCGTGGCGGTGGCCTGCGGGTCGGGCAGCAGGTGTGGGCGGTACACCAGCAGCATCGGCCGGCCGTCCACGCGCAGACAGCGCGGGTCGCGCAGGTAGTCGGCGACGTGCGCGATGAAGTCCAGGTCGTCCTGCGCGCTGTGCGCCTGCGCCATCAGTACGTCGTCGCCTCGGCCGTCCCAGCGCCGCGACCATTGTTCGTTGGCCCAGCAAAGACAGAACGGCAGATCCAGTGTCGGATCGTCCAGCCACTGCCGCAGCGGCGTCTCCAGCAAGGTCCTGCCGCCGAACCAGTAGAAGTAGAAGCAGAACGCGCCGACGCCGTACTGCTTCGCCAGCACCACCTGCTGCCGCATGCTGTGCGGATTGCGCAGGTCGTAGAACCCGAGGTCCGCCGGCAGCCGCGGCTGCACGTGCCCCTCGAACTGCGGCAGCGAGCGGGTGACGTTGCGCCATTCGGTGAAGCCGGCGCCCCACCAGGCGTCGTTCTCCGGGATCGGATGGAACTGCGGCAGGTAGAACGCTACGACGGTGGCCGGCAGCGGCGTAGGCAACGGCGCCTGCTGCGAGGGCACGTAGCCGATCGCACGCTCGTCGGCGCGCGCGCGCGGCCGGCGTTCGCCGTGCCCGGCAGCGTCGCGGCCGCGCGGCGGGGGCGGGACCAGATCCGCATGGCGCTCCAGGAAGCGCGCGCGTAGGCGGTCGCGCTGCGCTGGCGCCAGGGGCAGGGCACGGAAGCCGGCACGCAGCGTCAGGAACAGCGCGGTCTTCAGGCGCGCGGGCAGGCCTGCGCTCACAGGTTCTGGTAGTTCGGCCCGGAGCCGCCTTCCGGCGTGACCCAGTCGATGATCGCGTAGGGATCCTTGATGTCGCAGGTCTTGCAGTGCACGCAGTTGGCGGCGTTGATCTGCAGGCGCTTGCCGGCCGCGTCGTCCACGATCTCGTACACCGCCGCCGGGCAGAAGCGCGTGCAGGGGTTGCCGTATTCCGCGGTGCAGCGGGTCACGCAGATCTGCGGATCGAGCACGTGCAGATGCACCGGCTGGTCCTCGTCGTGCTCGGTGGCGGCGAAGTACACGCCCTGCAGGCGGTCGCGGGGGGCCAGCTCGCGCTGCACGTAGTCGCGCTTGGGCTGCTCGTGCTCGCCCAGCCGGTCCAGGCTCTTCCAGTCGGCGCCGACCTTCAGCGTCCACGGCGAGGCGCCCTTGACCAGGGTTTCCCAGGCGCCGTTGAGCAGACCGAACCACAGGCCCTTCTTGAAGCCGGGCTTGATGTTGCGCACCTGGCGCAGTTCGGCCATCACCTCCGAACCGCGCAGGCGCGCGTCGAAGCCGGTCGGGTCGAGCGCGGCGCCGGCGGCGAGGTGTTCGGCGGCCAGCATGCCGCTGCGGATCGCCTGGTGGGTGCCCTTGATCTTGGGCACGTTGAGCAGGCCGGCGGTGTCGCCGATCAGCAGCGCGCCGGGCATCTCCACCTTCGGCAGCGACTGCCAGCCGCCGCTGGCGATGGCGCGCGCGCCGGCCGAGAGGATGGTGCCGCCTTCCAGCAGCGCCTTCATCATCGGGTGGTTCTTCCACTGTTGGAAGGCCTCCCACGGGCGGTATTCGGGGTCGTGGTAGTCCAGGCCGCTGACGTAGCCCAGCGCCACCTGGTTGTTCTCCAGGTGGTACAGGAAGCTGCCGCCGTAGGTCTTGCTGTCGGCCGGCCAGCCCAGGGTGTGCACGATCTTGCCGGGGCTGACGCGGCCCTCGGGCAACTGCCACAGCTCCTTGATGCCGATCGAGTAGGCCTGCGGATCGCTATCGGCGTCCAGCGCGAAGCGCTTGACCAGGCGCTTGGTCAGGTGCCCGCGCGCGCCCTCGGCCAGCACCGTGACCTTGGCGCGGATGTCGATGCCGGGGGTGTAGCCGGGCTTGTGCGATCCGTCCTTGGCCACGCCCATGTCGCCGATGCGCACGCCGAGCACGGTGCCGTCGTCGGCATGCAGGGTCTCGGCCGCGGCAAATCCGGGGTAGATCTCCACGCCCAGCGCCTCGGCCTGCGGCGCCAGCCATGCGCACAGCGCGCCCAAACTGACAATGAAGTTGCCGTGGTTGCGCATGCCCGGCGGCACGATCGGGAACTTGCGTCCGCCGTCCTTGCTCAGGTGCCAGAACTCGTCCTCGCCGGCGGGGACACAGATCGGCGGCGGGTTGTCGCGCCAGCCCGGCAGCAGCGCGTCCAGCGGCGCCGGTTCGATGACCGCGCCGGACAGGATCTGCGCACCGACCGTGCTGGCCTTCTCGATCACGCAGACCGAGATGTCGGGGTTGAGCTGCTTGAGCCGGATCGCGAACGCCAATCCGGCCGGGCCCGCGCCGACGGTGACGACGTCGTACTCCATGACGTCGCGCTCCACTGGCTCCGGCGCGCTGGCGCCGCCCTCCGTTCCCGTCATTTGGTCCGCTCCCGTTGGCTCGATCTGGCTGCCCGCATTTTCAGGCTTTGCGCGTGAAGGGGCAAATTCCGCACGCTGGCGTATGGTGGGCGCGGGCGTGGTAGCGTGGCGCGATGCAACTCGATCTGCCTGGCGCCGAGGTCCGCTGGCTCCCCGGCTGGTTGGCGCAGGCGGAGGCCGCCGCCCTGTTCGCCCAACTACTGCACACGGTGGAGTGGGAAGTGCATCGCATCCGCCTGTTCGGGCGGCTGGTCGATTCGCCGCGGCTGAGCTGCTGGATCGGCGATGCGCAGGCCAGTTACCGCTATTCCGGCACCCGTTTCGCGCCGCATCCATGGCCGCAAGCGCTGCTGCCGTTGCGCGCGCGATTGGCAGCCGAAACCGGCGTGGCGTTCAACAGCGTGCTCGCCAACCGTTATCGCGATGGCCGCGATGCGATGGGCTGGCACAGCGACGACGAAAAGGAACTCGGCCCGCGGCCGCTGATCGCATCGTTGAGTCTGGGGGCTACGCGCCGCTTCGCGTTGCGCCATCGGCAGGAGCCGGCGCTACGACAGGCGTTGGAGTTGACCTCCGGCGGCCTGTTACTGATGGGGGGCGAGACCCAGCGCCTGTACCGACATGCCTTGCCACGTACCGCAAGACCAGTTGGCGAGCGGATCAATCTGACGTTTCGCAGGGTCGCGGTGGGCTAGGAACGCCGTATGCCTTCTCCCCTCGGGACCATGGCTCCCTTTTTGGGGGAAGGTGCCCGCAGGGGCGGATAAGGGTGCGGGCGAAGCCTCGTGCACCCACACCCCGCGAGACGCTTTCGCGCCGGACCCTCACCCCAACCCCTCTCCCGAGGGGAGAGGGGCTAGCGGCTTCCTTCTCCCATCGGGAGAAGGTGCCCCGCAGGGGCGGATGAGGGTACGGGCCCAGCCTCGTGCGTCCACACTCCGCGAGACGTTTTCGCGTCGGACCCTCACCCCAACCCCTCTTCCGGTGGGAGAGGGGTTAGCGGCTTCCTTCTCCCCTCGGGACCATGGCCCCCTTTTCGGGGGAAGGTGCCCCGTAGGGGCGGATGAGGGTACGGGCGCAGCCTCGTGCGCCCAACTCCGCGAGACGCTTTCGCGCCGGACCCTCTCCCCAACCCCTCTCCCGAGGGGAGAGGGGCTTTAGATCAGCGGCGCGGTGCGGGTGCGACCGTCGGCGCCGGCGCCAACGCGGTGGCCGCGTCGGCCTGGCCTTGTTGCAGGGTCCAGCCGACGACCTGGCCGGTCACCTGCGACAGCGCCTGGCCGAAGGCATCGGCCACCTGCGCCTGCGCCGTGCTGGCGGACGGCTGCGCAGCCAGGAAGGTGCGCGAGGCGACCACGCGCTGGTCGGGCGTATATAGCAGCTTGGCGTTGAGTTCGATCGTCGCCGACGGCACCGCGCGGCCGGCGTAGTCCGATTCGAAACGGCGCAGGTCCAGCACCAGCTTGTAGTCGGCGCGGATGCCGGTGCCGAGCCGGGCCACGCCAGGGATGCGCCCGGAATCCTCGAACGCGCGCACCAGGGTGTCCTCGAGCATGTCGGTGGCCGGCTGTGCCCAGCTCACCCCGCTGTACACCTGCAGTTCGCCCGGGGTGGGACGCACCGCGATGCGCGGGCTGTCGACCACGCGCGCCGCGCTGGGTTTGGCGATCGCCAGTTGCCAGGTCACCTGCGGCCAGGACGGGTCCGGCGGCACCCGCACGTCGGGCGCGTAGATGGTCACCGGGTCCTTGCTGCCGCCGGTCAGCGCGGAGCAGCCAGCGAGCAGCAGCAGGGCCGGGATGGCGAGCAGCAGGAGGGCGCGCGTCGGCTTCATTTGGGTTCGAACTCCTTCGGGGCGTCGCGGCCGAGCAGGTAGCGCGCGGGATTGTTGTCGAGGCGGTCGCTGACCCGGCGCAGGTCGCGGATCAGCCCGCGCAGTTCGGTCAGGGTCGGGCCGAGCTGGCCCAGGCCGTCGTTGGCGAAGCTGTTGATCGCCGCGCGGTTCTCGCCCAGGATCTTGTCGGCGTTGCCGGAGGCCGAATCGAGCTTGCTCAGCGTGCTTTCCAGCTTGTCCAGGATCGGCGGCAGCTGCTGCACCAGATTCTGGTCCAGGCGCTGGATGGTGCCGTTGGTGGTCTTCAGGGTCACGTCGAGATTGCGCGCGGCGTCGCGCGCGCTGAGGATCAGCGACTGCATGCCCTCGTCGCGGTCGGCCAGCGAACCGCTGATCGTTTCCAGGTTGTGCAGGGTCGCGGTGATGCTGGCCACGTTGCGGTCGCTGAGCACTTCGTCCAGGCGCTCGACGATGCGGTTGGCGGTATCGGTGATGTTCTGCAGCGCCGAGGGCGTGGTCTGGATGATCGGCGCGTCGCTGGGATCGGTCGAGGTCAGCGTCGGCGCCTCCGGGGTGCCGCCGGAGAGCTGGATAATCGACGGCCCGGTCAGGCTGGTGATGCCGAGTTTGGCGCGGGTGTCGGTCTTGACCGGCGTGGTCGAGTTCAGCCGGATCCGCGCCACCACCTGGCGCGGGTCGTTCGGCGCCAGGGTCAGCTCGGTGATCGAGCCGACCGCGATGCCGTTGTACTGCACCGGGCTGCCGACCGACAGACCGGTGACCGCTTCGCGGAACACCACGCGGTACTCCTGCCAGGTGCGGTCGGACGAGTACTTGGCGGCCCATAGCCCGAACAGCAGCAGGGCGAAGCCGGCGACGATGGTGAAGGCGCCGATCAGGACGTAATTGGCTTTGGTTTCCATGGCTCAGGCGTTCTCGGTCCAGGCGGTTTTGGCGTCGCGGGCCGCGCGCGCGCGCGGGCCGTGGAAATAGTCCTGGATCCAGGGGTGGTCGACCTGCTCGATCTCGGAAAGCGGCGCGGTGGCGATGACCTTGCGGTCGGCCAGGACCGCGACGCGGTCGCAGATAGCGTACAAGGTGTCCAGGTCGTGGGTGATGAGGAACACGGTCAGGCCCAGCGCTTCCTGCAGGGTGCGGATCAGCCGGTCGAAGGCGGCCGCGCCGATCGGGTCCAGGCCGGCGGTGGGTTCGTCCAGGAACAGCAGCGGCGGGTCCAGCGCCAGCGCGCGCGCCAGCCCGGCGCGCTTGCGCATGCCGCCGGACAGCTGCGAGGGCAGCTTGTTGAGCGCATCGGCCGGCAACCCGGCCAGCTTCACCTTCAGCAGCGCCAGCTCGTAGTGCCAGCTGTCGGGCAGCTCGCCGAAGTGTTCCTTCAGCGGCACCTGCACGTTCTCGCCGACGGTCAGCGAGGAGAACAGCGCGCCGTCCTGGAACAGCACCCCGGTGTTGCGCTCCACGTGCAGGCGGTCTTCGCGACGCCTGGAGTCGGTATCCACGCCGAGCACGTGGATGCGTCCGGCATCGGGCGTGCGCAGGCCGAGGATGCTGCGCATCAACACAGACTTGCCGGTGCCCGAGCCGCCGACCACGCCGAGGATCTCGCCGCGGCGCACGTCCAGGTCCAGTTCCTCGTGCACGGTCTGGCTGCCGAAGCGGTTGACCAGGCCGCGGACGGAGATGGCCAGTTCCTGGCCGGGAATCGGGACTGGGGAATCGGGAATCGTCAAAGCACGCACTCCTGACCGACGTCGCCAATGCAGCCGGTTTTTCCCATTCCCGATTCCCGATTCCCCAGTCCCGGCCTCACGTCACCACCCCACGTTCATGAACCACAGCGCGGCGATCGCGTCGATGATGATCACCAGCGAGATCGTCTGCACCACGCTGGAGGTGGTGCGCTCGCCGACCGATTGCGCGGTGCCCTCCACGCGCAGGCCTTCCAGGCAGCCGATCAGGCCGATCACGAGGGCGAAGATCGGCGCCTTCGACAGGCCGACCAGCATGTGCCGCAGCTGGATGGTCTCGTGCATGCGCGCCAGGTACATCTGCGGCGGGATGCCCAGGTCGAAGGCGCCGACGGTGACGCCGCCGGCCAGGCCGGCGATCATCGCCACGAAGGTCAGCAGCGGCAGCATCACCAGCAGTGCCACCAGCCGCGGGATCACCAGCAGGTCCATCGGGTCCAGGCCCAGGGTCTGGATCGCATCCACTTCCTCGCGCGCCTTCATCGCGCCGATCTGCGCGGTGAAGGCGCTGGCGGTGCGTCCGGCCAGCACGATCGCGGTCAGCAGGACCGCGAACTCGCGCAGGAAGGCGATGCTGACCAGTTCCACCACATAGATCTCGGCGCCGAAGTCGCGCAGGATGGTCGAGCCCAGGAACGCGATCACCGCGCCGACCAGATACGACAGCAGCGCCACCAGCGGCACCGCGTCCAGCCCGACCTGCTCCATGTGATGCACCGTGGAGGTCAGGCGGAAGCGCCGCGGCGCGTGCAGCAGGCGCATCATCTTGACCAGGGTCTCGCCGAGGAAGCCGACCAGGGCGACGATCTCCTTGCCGTTGCGGTGCACCGCGTAGCCCAGGCGCTCCAGCGCCGCGGCGAACCCGTAGTCGCGCTTGCGCTTGGGGCGGTCGTCGGCGACGTCCTCGATGGTGGAGACCAGCGCGCGGTGATCCTGGCGGAAGTCCAGCGCCTCGTGGGCGATGCCGTTGCGGGTGGCGTGGCGCATCAGCTGCAGCACGCCGGCCGAATCCAATTGGAGGATGCCGCTGGCGTCGATGCCGGTGGTGCCCGGCGGCATCGTGCGCAGCACGTCCGAGGAGGCCAGCGCGGTGGCCAGGGTCCAGCTTCCGGACAGCCGCACCCGCGCGGGATCCCGTTCGTCTTGGCTGAGGCTGGGCGGTTGCGGTTCGATCATGGGGCGTCCGGGGCGTGCGGGCGCGAGCATACCTGTTTCGCCGGCGCCGCAACGTCATCGCGCGCGACGGGGTGGCTGCGCGCGGCGTTGGCGCCATACTAGCCGACATGCCCGTCGCGCCTACCGTCAGCCCGTCCTCCACCGCCACCTATGCGCAGCGGATCGCCTTCGTCTCCGAGATCGCCGGCCGCCTGCATACCTACGGCACCACCGCGCAGCGCCTGGAGGCTGCGGTGGTGGCCCTGGCGCAGCAGCTGGACCTGGACTGCGAGCCGTGGTCCAACCCGACCGGGCTGATCCTCAGCTTCAGCGATCCGACCAAGGCGATCGGCTCCAGCGACATCACCCGCGTGGTGCGTCTGGCGCCGGGCGACAACGACCTGCACAAGCTCAGCGTCGCCGACCGCATCGCCGACGATGTCGCCAGCGGGCGCATGAGCGTGGCCCAGGGCCACACCGCGTTGCGCCAGCTGGACCAGCCGCCGGGACGGCGCTGGATGGCGATGCAGGTGCTGGGCTTCGGCCTGGCCGCGGCCGGCGTGGCCGGGCTGTGGCGGCTGCCGTGGCTGGACATCGCCACCGCCACCGCGATCGGCGTGCTGATCGGCGCGCTGACCCAACTGACCGACAAACGCCCGGCCGCCAAGGAGGCCAACGAGGCCCTGGCGGCGCTGCTGGCCGGCGTGGTCGCGGCGCTGGTGGCCACCATGGTGGCGCCGCTGAACCTCAACTCGGTGATCATCGCCTCGCTGGTGGTGCTGCTGCCGGGTATGGCGCTGACCAATGCGGTCAACGAGCTCACCAGCCAGCATTGGGTGTCGGGCACCGCGCGCTTCGCCGGCGCGGTCACCACCATCCTCAAGCTGACCGTGGGCGCGGTGATCGCGGTGACCCTGGCGCAGTTGCTGGGCCTGGAGCCGATGGCGCACGTGTCGCGGCCGCAGGCGGGATGGGTGGAATGGGCCTCGCTGCCGGTCGCCGCCTATGCGTTCGCGCTGCTGTTCAAGGCCAGCGGCCGCGACTACCCGTGGGTGATGGCGGCCTCGGTGGCCGGCTACGTGATCGCGCGCGTCGCCGGCGAGGCCTGGGGCAGCCCGGTCGGCATCTTCCTGTCGGCGATGTCGTTGACCGCGGCCGGCAACCTGTTCGGTCGCCTGGTGCAGCGGCCGGGCGCGCTGATCCGGCTGCCCGGGATCATCATGCTGGTGCCCGGCAGCGCCAGCTTGCGCGGCCTGCTGACCCTGGTGCAGCAGCACGACGTGCCCGGCGGGCAGTCGGCGCTGCTGGCGGTGACCAATATCGTGATGGCGCTGGTGGCCGGGCTGCTGTTCGGCAATCTGCTGGTGCCGGCGCGAAAGAATCTTTGAATCCGGTAATAAAAAACGCCGGCATGCGCCGGCGTTTTTCGATGCGCGCGTCGTTGCCGATCAGGCTTTCGACGACGCGGCCTTGCTGGCCTTCTTGGCCACGCGCTTGCTGGCTTTCTTGGCGGTTTTCTTGGCCGGCGCGGCGGATTTGGCGGCGCCGCCGGCGATCAGGAAATCCTCGACCTTCTTGCCCTTGCCGACCTGCTCGGCCAGCCAGCGCGGCTGCTTGCCGCGGCCGGTCCAGGTTTCCGCCGGATTGGCCGGATTGCGGTATTTCGGCGGCACCTTGCCCAGCTTGCGACCCGCCTTCGGACCCGGCTTGCCGGCGGCCTTGCGGCCGCGCTTGGCCGGAGCGGCGCCACCGACGGCCTCTTCGAGGCTGTAACCATGGCTCTTGGCCAGGCGTGCCAGCAGGGTGCGGACCTTGGCGATGGGCGTGCGCTTGGCGACGATGGTCTGTTGTTTCTTGGCAGTCTTGATAAGAGCGCCCAACTGCTTGGCCGACAGGCCGCTGAGATCGATGGTCATCTGTACTCCGGAAAATGGACGATGGGCATGCAGCCATTCCCTGGCGCGAATGGAATCATAATATCGCTTTATCGAATTGACAAATATTCCGTCATTCGGTGGCGGCCGCCGAATCGGAATAAGCGCACGGGACAGGTATACGCCCCGGATATGCGATGCCAAACAAATCCGGCATGCCGCCGCGATCCAGCCGGGCATACTGCCGGGGCGAATGTGCAGGCGATGTCGCGGCGATGGCCGCGCAAACAAAAAAGGCCGGGATATATTCCCGGCCTTTTCGATCCGATTAACCCTGCAGCCGCGCCAGCAAGGCGGCCCGGTCGAGGCTTTCGGCCTCGCCGCCGCTGCGCGCCCGGTATTCGAAGGTGCCGGCCGCCAGCCCGCGCTCGGACACCACCACGCGGTGCGGGATGCCGATCAGTTCGATATCGGCGAACATCGCGCCGGCGCGCAGGCCGCGATCGTCGAGCACGGCGTCCAGGCCCGCCTGCTGCAGGTCCGCCAGCAACGCCTGGCCGGCGGCGTCGATCGCCGGGTCGCGCTTGGGGTTGATCACGCAGATCGCCACCGCCCACGGCGCCATCGGCTGCGGCCAGCGGATGCCGGCCTCGTCGTGGTTCTGCTCGATCGCCGCGGCGACGATGCGCGAGATGCCGATGCCATAGCAGCCCATCGCCATCGCCACGGTCTTGCCGTTCTCGTCCAGCACGGTGGCGTCCAGCGCCTGCGCGTACTGGCGGCCGAGCTGGAACACATGGCCGACCTCGATGCCGCGCGCCAGGCGGATCTCGCCGCCATCGGCCGCGCGCTCGCCCTCGACCACGTTGCGCAGGTCGGCGACGGTTTCCGGCTCGGGCAGGTCGCGGCCCCAGTTCACGCCGGCCAGGTGGAAGCCGGCTTCGTTGGCGCCGACCACGAAATCGGCCATCGCCGCCACGTCGCGGTCGGCGACCACGCGCACCGGCAGCAAGGGATTGAGCGGACCGAGGAAGCCCGGCTCGCTGCCGAGATGGGCGCGGATCTCGGCCTCGTTGGCCATGCGGTAGCCGGCCAGGCCGGCGACCTTGCCCAGCTTGATCTCGTTCACCGCGTGATCGCCGCGCACCAACGCCAGCACGAAGCGCTCGCCGGCCATCACCGCGACCGACTTGACCGTGCGTTGCAGGGCGATACCCAGCAATTCGGCCACGGCCTCGCAGGTCTTCTGGGTGGGCGTGGCGACCTTGCGCAGCGCTTCCTGCGGCGCCGGGCGCGGCGCCGGGTCGGCGGCGACCGCGGTCTCGACATTGGCCGCGTAGTCCGAGCCGGTGGAGAACGCCAGCGAATCCTCGCCGGACTCGGCCAGCACGTGGAATTCCTGCGAGGCGTCGCCGCCGATGTCGCCCGAATCGGCCTGCACCGCGCGGAACTGCAGGCCCAGGCGGGTGAAGATGCGGCTGTAGGCGGCCTTCATGTTCTCGTACTCGCGCGCCAGGTCCTCGTCGCTGACATGGAACGAGTAGGCGTCCTTCATCAGGAACTCGCGCGCGCGCATCACGCCGAAGCGCGGGCGGATCTCGTCGCGGAACTTGGTCTGGATCTGGTAGACGTTCAGCGGCAACTGCTTGTAGCTGCTCAGCTCCTGGCGCGCGAAGTCGGCGGCGGCCTCCTCGGCGGTGGGGCTGTAGCAGTATTCCTGGTCCTTGCGGTCCTTCATGCGCAGCATCAGCCCGCCGAACTTCTTCCAGCGCCCGGTGGCGTCCCACAGCTCGCGCGGCTGGATGGTCGGGAACAGCACTTCCACGGCGCCGGCGCGGTTCATTTCCTCGCGCACCACCGCCTCCACCTTGCGCAGCACGCGCAGGCCCAGCGGCGACCAGGTGTACAGGCCGGAGGCGAGCTTGCGGATCATGCCGGCGCGCAGCATCAGCCGGTGGCTGACCAGTTCGGCGTCGGCCGGGGTTTCCTTGGTGGTGTGCAGGTGGAACTGGGAAAGGCGCATCGAAGGGC
The DNA here is from genome assembly GCF_041242975.1 of Xanthomonas sp. DAR 35659. Lineage (NCBI taxonomy): Bacteria > Pseudomonadati > Pseudomonadota > Gammaproteobacteria > Lysobacterales > Lysobacteraceae > Xanthomonas > Xanthomonas medicagonis. The sequence goes on along the minus strand of NZ_CP162488.1, from coordinate 4,550,975 downwards.
TTCGCAGACGGCGGGTCGCCCATTTTGCCAGTCATTGCCGGCGCTGCGGGGGTGTATGGCGGCCGGCGCCGTGTCCGCGCCGGGCGCTTGCGCTCATTCGGCGGCGGGCGGCGGCGCGCAATAGGCCTTGATCGCGGCCTCGGCCAGCGCCTTTTGCGCGGTGCGCTGGTCCTCGTCCAGCTCCGCGTCGGGCTTGCCGTCGCCGTCGCGGTCGGTCATCACCTTGCCCGGCTTGCTCAGGATGTCCAGGTTCTTGCGCGCGCTCAGGCAGTTGCCGCTTTCGGCCGGGGCGGCGGCCTCGGTGGCCTCGGCCGGGGCGCCGCCGCGGCTGTCGACCCGCCGCGCCTGGTATTTGCCGCCCGGCGGCGGGCTCTGCGAATAGTGGGTGACGCCCTGCGCATCCTTCCACTGGTACAAGGTGGCGGCGCCGGCCACACCGCTGGCGGCGAGCAGGGACAGGCAACAAAGCCGGGTCAGGGCGCGCATCACGTTCTCCGGGGCAGGGCGAACGCCGATTGCAGCACCCGCCGACGGGGCTGGCAAGTCGATTAAACTGCCCGGATGGACCCATCCCGACCGCCTCCCCGTTCGCGCACCATCTATCTGCTGCCGAACCTGTTCACCACCGCCGGCCTGTTCTCCGGTTTCTACGCCATCATCGCCGCGGCCAATGGCCAGTTCGTGCACGCCAGCGTGGCGGTGTTCGTCGCCGCGGTGATGGACGGGCTGGACGGGCGGGTGGCGCGGCTGACCGGCACCAGCAGCGAATTCGGCGTGCAGTACGACTCGCTGGCCGACCTGGTCAGCTTCGGCATGGCCCCGGCGCTAGTGATGTACCACTGGTCGCTGTCGTCGCTGAAGTTCGACGGCGGCATGATGGGCCGGGTCGGCTGGTCGGCGGCCTTCCTGTACGCGGCCTGCGCCGCGCTGCGCCTGGCGCGCTTCAATACCCAGGTCGGCACCGTGGACAAGCGCTGGTTCGTCGGCCTGGCAAGCCCGGCCGCGGCGGGGCTGATGATGGCCTTCGTGTGGGCCTTCGCCGACGGCAACCTCGGTTGGGACGGCGAGCAGCTGCGCTACGTGGCGCTGGGCGTGACCGTGGTCGCGGCGCTGTTGATGGTCAGTCGCATCCGTTTCTGGAGCTTCAAGGGCGGCGGCGAGAAAGGCCCGCGCGCGGACCGGGTGCCGTTCCTGATGCTGGTACTGGCGCCGGTGGTGATCGCGGTGCTGGTCATCGATCTGTCGCGCGCCTTGCTGGCGATCGGCGTGCTGTACGCCTTGTCCGGGCCCTGCTACTGGCTGTGGCGGCGCTGGCGCAAGTTGCCGGACGCGGCGTGAGCGAGGCGATGCGCAACGACGCACCGTTGTGGTCGGCCGAGCAGCACGGCTGGCTGCAGGCGCTGGGCCATACGCTGTACGTCGCGGCCGACGCCGAGGTCGATGCGGTGGTGGCGCAGCCGGCGACCGAGGCGCGCGGCACAGCGGCCGCCGACGCGGCGACTCCTGAGCGCCGGGCCACCGTCCCGGCGCCAGCGCGCTCCGCCGCGCCTGCAACTGCGCCGCCGCGCGAGCGCGCGCCGTCACCGCCGGCGACCACGCCCGAGCCGCCACGCGCGCCGCCGGCGCGCCGCAGCGGCCTGCGTCTGCCCGACCGCCTGCAGATCGCGCTGCTGCGCGCGTCCGGGCGCAATCCGAACGATCCGGCCACGCAGACGTTGATGGCCACCTGGCCGTTGGCCGAACTGCGCGGCAATGCCGCCGCCAAGCGCGCGCTGTGGCCGCAACTGCGCGCGCTGCGCAAGCAGGCGCCGCGATGAGCGCACAGGGTTCGGCCTCCTCGCCGGCCGCGGCCACGCTGCGTCCGCTGCGCGAGGCCGACCTCGATGCGGTGATGGAGATCGAGCGCCGCGCCTATCCGTTCCCGTGGACGCGCGGCATCTTCCGCGACTGCCTGCAGGCCGGGTATCCGGGCTGGGTGCTGCAGGAGCAGGGCCAGATCGTCGGCTACGGCGTGATCAGCGTGGCCGCCGACGAGGCGCATATCCTCAACGTCTGCGTCGCGCCGGAGCGGCAATCGCGCGGTTACGGCCGCGTGCTGCTGCGCGCGCTGATCAAGTACGGCGTCGACCTGGGCGCGCGTCGGGTGTTCCTGGAAGTGCGCCCGTCCAATCCCAACGCGATCGCGCTGTACCACAGCGAAGGCTTCAACGAGATCGGCCGCCGCCCGCGCTACTACCCGGCGGCGAACGGCCGCGAGGATGCGTTGGTGATGGCGATCGAGTTGTTCTTCGAAGGCATGTCGTAACGCGTCGCGGCCTGCGGTGGCGGGCGCATTGACGTATGTGTCGGGCTGTAAGAAGCCGGGATTGGGGATTGGGGATTGGGGATTCGGGAGAGAAGACGCGGTTGGTGGCGATGTCGGCCGTTTTTTCTGGTATCTCGCGTCGCGAGTGAAGGGCAGCTCTAATCACTTCGGAAAGTGTCCTGTAGGAGCGGCTTTAGCCGCGACGGGCTTTACCGGGAACGCCTCGTCGCGGCTAAAGCCGCTCCTACAGGGGCGACGCGGATCGCGGCTGGTTATGGTCGTGCGGCGTCTGGTTGCCGGTGCGGTCGCAGCGTTTCGGTTCGACTTGTTGAAACGCAACGAACACTTTTCCCGCGACTCCGTGGGTGCGGGTCAGCGTGACTTTCCGCGCCGGCGCGCGCGACGTGTCGCGAGCGCGTGTAGTCGGTGTGGCGAGGCTAGAGTCGGATTGGCCGCGCCCATGCGCCGGTGCGATCGGCAATTGCGTCCAGGTCCATTCGTGCCGCGCAGTGATAGCTAGCGGTAATGCCGCACGCTGCGCCACCTCTGTTCCAAATCCGGAAGCGTGCTTCGGCGGGACACGTCGCGATTCGCGAATGTCGCGAGGTGTCGTGTGGACAGCGTTGTTGTCCCGCAGCGGTTGCGCGCGTGGAAGTGCCGCCGCCATCGCATTTTCTTAGATGCCATTCGCATATCGCTGCATCGAAGTCGAACCCATCGCATTTGTCTCTTCCCAAGGCGCGCGCGCTCCCTACAGTGCGCGCCTCTTCGGCGCCGCCGCGGTTGGTCGCATTACGCGCGGTTGTCCGAAGGGACAGCGAATGCGCCCGCGCCGCGGGCGCGCCGACTCCTTCCATGCCGACGAGGTTCCAGGATGAAGACACAGCCACCCATCGCTTTCCCGCGCATGCGCACCGGCGCACTTGCGCTTGCCTTCTGCCTGGCGGGAGTGGCCGGCAGCGCGCAGGCCGATGCCAGCCTGGACGTCGCCACGACCGGCTGGGCGACCCAGAATGGCGGCACCAAGGGCGGCTCCAAGGCCGCCGCCGCGAACGTCTACAGCGTGAGCAACGCCGCGCAGCTGAAAGCCGCATTGAAGGCCAGCGTCGGCAGCAACGGCCGCATCATCAAGGTCAACGGCATCATCGACATCAGCGAAGGCACGCCCTACAGCACCACCGCGGACATGAAGAGCCGCGCGCGCCTGGACATTCCCACCAAGACCACGCTGATCGGCGTCGGCAGCAATGCCGAGATCCGCGAAGGCTACTTCTACGTCAAGGCCAACGACGTGATCGTGCGCAATCTCACCATCGAGAATCCGTGGGATCCGCAACCGGTGTGGGATCCGGACGACGGCAGCGCCGGCAACTGGAATTCCGAATACGACGGCATGACCATCGAGGGCGCCAGCAACGTGTGGGTGGACCACGTGACCTTCACCGACGGCCGCCGCACCGACGACCAGAACGGCACCGCCAACGGTCGCCCCAAGCAGCATCACGACGGCGCGTTGGACATCAAGAAGGGCGCCAACTACGTCACCGTGTCCTACTCGGCGTTCAAGTCGCACGAGAAGAACAACCTGATCGGCTCCAGCGACAGCGCCTCCAGCACCGACAGCGGCAAGCTCAAGGTGACCATCCACAACACCCTGTTCGAGAACATCTCCGCGCGCGCGCCGCGGGTGCGCTACGGCCAGGTGCACCTGTACAACAACTACCACGTCGGCAGCACCAGCAACGCGGTATATCCGTTCTCCTACGCGCACGGCGTCGGCAAGGAGTCGAAGATCTTCTCCGAGAACAACGTCTTCGACATCGGCGGCGTGAGCAGTTGCGACAAGATCGCGGCCGACTACGGCGGCAGCGTCTACCGCGACTTCGGCTCGCTGCTCAACGGCAAGGCGCTGACCTGTTCCTGGAACAACAGCATCGGCTGGACGCCGCCGTATACCTATTCGCTGCTGCCGGCGAACAAGGTGGCGGCGGACGTCAAGGCCAAGGCCGGCGCCGGCAAGCTCTGAACGCACGCGCCGCCGCCCGCGAATCGGGCGGCGGCGCGGACCGCGTGAAGGCGCGGGCTTCGCGCCCGGCGGAGCGGGTGTTCTACAGCCAGCGGCGCACGCGCCGGCAGTAGTCGGTGTAGCGGGCGCCGAAGCGCGTCTGCAATGCGGCCTCCTCGCGCGGGATCTGCACGCGATCGGCATACAGCAGGTAGATCGCCAACGCCACGCCCGCGGCGGGATGGCCGAGCCACAGCAGCCAGCCCAGCAGCACCAGGGCGTGTCCGACGTACATCGGGTTGCGCGAGTGGCGATGCAGCCCGGACTCCACCAGCGCGCTGGCGCGCTGCGGCCGCAGCGGGTTCACCGTGGTGCCGGCGCGGCGGAAATGCCGTTTCGGTGCCAGGTTGGCGATCACGCCGGCCGCGATCATCGCCACGCCCAGCGCGCGTTGACCAGGCAGCAGCAAGGTCGGCGCGGGCCACGCGCGGGCCGCGGCCCAGGCCGCCGCGGCACCCACCAGCACCAGCAACGGCGGCGGCACGCACCAGCGCATGGTGTGCCGCCGGCCCCTGCTACAGCTTGGCGCGCTGTGCGCGCAGGCCGTCCAGCTGCGCGCTCCAGTCGGCCAGGCGCTGTCGCTCCTGTTCGACCACCGCCGCCGGCACCTTGTCGGTGAACTTCTCCAGCTTGGCCGCGCTCTTGTCCTTCTCGGCGGCGACGCGGGCGATCTCCTTGTCCAGGCGCAGGCGCTCGGCATCCAGGTCGACCAGGCCTTCCAGCGGCACCAACAGCCGCAGTTCGCCGACGATCGCGGTGGCCGCGGCCGGCGCCGCTGCGCCATCCTCCAGCCACTGGATGGCCTCCAGCTTGAGCAGGAAGCGCAGTTGCGGGGCGAAGCGCTCGACCCGCGCGCGGTCCTGCGCCTGGCCGCCCTGCAGCAGCAGCGGCACCTGCCGCGACGGCGCCACCTGCAGTTCGCTGCGCACGCGACGCAGCGCCGAGACCATCGCCTTGAGCCATTCGATATCGGCTTCGGCACTGGCGTAGTCGGCCACGTTCAGCGCGCCGGGCTGCGGATAGGGCTGCAGCGAGATGGTCGATGCGGCGATGCCCAGGCGCGGCGCCACCTGCTGCCACAGTTCCTCGGTGACGAACGGGGTCAGCGGGTGCAGCAGGCGCAGCAGGGTTTCCAGCACCTGCAACAGGGTGTGGCGGGTGCTGTCGGCGGCGACGGCGTCGTCGCCGTTCAAGGCCGGCTTGGTCAGTTCCAGGAACCAGTCGCAGAACTCGTTCCAGGCGAACTCGTACAGGCACTGCGCCAGCAGATCGAAGCGATAGGCGGCGTAGTGCGCCTGCGCTTCGGCGGCGACCTTGTCCAGGCGCACCAGGATCCACTTCTCGGCATCGGTGACGGGTGCCTGCTGTGCCGATTCCCGATTCCCGGTTCCCGATTCCCGGCCCTGCGTATTCATCAGCACGAAGCGGCTGGCATTCCACAGTTTGTTGCAGAAGTTCTTGTAGCCCTCGGCGCGGCCCAGGTCGAACTTGATGTCGCGGCCGTGGCCGGCCAGCGCGGCGATGGTGAAGCGCAGCGCGTCGGCGCCGTGGGCGATGATGCCCTCGGGGAATTCCTTGCGCGTGGCCTTCTCGATCTTCTCGGCCATGCGCGGCTGCATCAGCCCGGTGGTGCGCTTGGCGACCAGGTCCTCGATGCGGATGCCGTCGATGATGTCCAGCGGATCGAGCACGTTGCCCTTGGACTTGGACATCTTCTGCCCGTCCTTGTCGCGGATCAGGCCGGTGATGTACACATCGCGGAACGGCACCTGGCCGGTGAAGCTGTCGGTGGCCATGATCATCCGCGCCACCCAGAAGAAGATGATGTCGAAGCCGGTGACCAGCACGCTCGACGGCAGGTAGCGGTCGAAGCCGCGCGCGGCCATCGCCTGCGGATCCGGCCAGCCCATCGTCGCGAACGGCCACAGCTGCGAGGAGAACCAGGTCTCCAGCACGTCGCTGTCCTGGTGCAGGGCGACGTCGGCGCCCAAGCCGCCCTTCGCGCGCGCGTCGGCCTCGTCGCGGCCGACGTAGCAGTTGCCCGCGTCGTCGAACCAGGCCGGAATGCGATGGCCCCACCACAGCTGGCGGCTGATGCACCAGTCCTGGATGTTCTCCATCCAGTGGCGGTAGGTGTTGATCCAGTTCGGCGGCACGAACTGGATCTGGCCCGATTCGACCAGTTCCAGGCCGCGCTTGGCCAGCGCGTCCATCTTCACGAACCATTGGTCGGTGAGGTAGGGCTCGATCACCTGGCCGGTGCGGTCGCCGCGCGGCACCTGCAGCTTGTGCGGCTTGGTCTCGACCAGGATGCCGAGGTCTTCGAGGTCGGCCAGCACCGCCTTGCGCGCGTCGTAGCGGTCCAGGCCCCAATACTTTTCCGGAATGCCAATGTCGGAGGCCATGTCAACAACACTGAACACCCGATTCCTGTTTTCGCTCGGATTGGATGTTGTTTGATTTATGTGCCAATCGGCCGCGGAGTTGCTGACGATCTTGGCTTCCTTGGTCAGGATGTTGATCATCGGCAACCCATGCCGCACGCCGACCTGGTAGTCGTTGAAGTCGTGCGCCGGGGTCACCTTGACCACGCCGGTGCCGAACATGCGGTCGACGTAGTCGTCGCCGATCACCGGCACGCGGCGGCCAGTCAGCGGCAGTGTCACCGTCTTGCCGATCAGGTGCGCGTAGCGCGCGTCCTCCGGGTGCACCATCACCGCGGTATCGCCGAGCAGGGTCTCCGGGCGGGTGGTGGCGACCACCAGGTAGTCGCGGGTCTCGCGCAGGGTCTCGTTGCCGTCGGCATCGTGTTCGACATGCGTGTAGCTGGCGCCGTCTTCCAGTTTGTAGGCGATCGACCACAGGAAACCGTCTTCCTCGACGTTCTCCACTTCCAGGTCGGAGATCGCGGTCTTCAGCACCGGGTCCCAGTTGACCAGGCGTTGGCCGCGGTAGATCAGGCCCTGCTCGTGCCAGCGCACGAACGCTTCGACCACCGCCGCCGACGGCTGCGGGTCCATGGTGAAGGTGCTGCGCGACCAGTCGGCCGAGGTGCCGAGGCGGCGCATCTGCCGCTCGATGGTGTCGCCGGAATGCTGCTTCCACTCCCACACCTTCGCGATGAAGCCCTCGCGCCCCAGCGAATCGCGGGTCTCGCCGTTGCCTTCCAGCGCCAGGTTGCGCGACACCACCATCTCGGTGGCGATGCCGGCATGGTCGCTGCCGACCTGCCACAGCGTGTCGAAGCCGCGCATGCGGTGGTAGCGCACCAGCGCGTCCATCAGCGTCTGCTGGAAGGCGTGGCCCATGTGCAGCGTGCCGGTCACGTTCGGCGGCGGCAGCAGCACGGTGTACGGCTCGCCCTGCCCGGACGGCTTGAAGTGGCCGGCCGCTTCCCACTGGGCGTACAGGCGCGATTCGAAGGAGGAGGGGTCGTAGCTGGGGGCGAGGGTGGTCATGGAGAAGCCGGGATTGGAGATTCGGGATTGGGGATTCGTTGCCGTGCGGTGCTCGTGAAGGGGAGCGGGGAAGGGACCCATCCCGAATCCCCAATCCCGGCTTCATCACATGTCGTACTTGCTGACCTCGAAGCCCAGCGCCTTGTACTGCTTCCAGCGTTCGCGCAGCGGTTCGCGCGCGGCCGGGTCGGCCGGCACCACTTCCAGGACGCGGTCGCAGGCGCCGCGGTAGGCGTCGTCGCGCAGGTTGATCACCAGCGGACGCGATGGCGCCTCCACCCCGGGCGGGGCGATCAGCACCTGCGCCTCCTCCTCGTCGACGTCGGCGCCGGCGATCTGGTGCGTGATGTAGGCATCGTCGTCGAACGCCCACAGCAGCTCGTCCAGTTCCTCGGCCTGGGCCATGTCGCGCGCCAGCACCAGCGTCCACAGGTTGGCGTCGTTGGCCTTGCGCGCCAGCTCGCAGACCAGCCGCAGCGGTTCGGTGAGGAACCGCGGCTTGGCGATCAGGTAGAAGTCGGCGCGCATCAGGGCGGGGATTCGTTATTCGGGATTGGGGATTGGCAACCGCGGATCATGGTCGCCTGCTGGAGCAAGGGGCGCGCAAAGGGAACGCGGAGGCGCCTTTCACGAATCCCCACTCCCGACTCCCCAATCACGCCGCGCCGCCTGCGGCGCGGTCGAGCAACCACTGTGACAACAACCCCACCGGGCGGCCGGTGGCCATGCCGCGCTTGCCTTCGTCGCTGGCCACGCCGGCGATGTCCAGGTGCGCCCAGCGCTGGTTCTCGGTGAAGCGCGACAGGAAGCAGCCGGCGGTGATCGCGCCGGCCCAGCGGCCGCCGATGTTGTAGACGTCGGCGAAGCTGGAATCCAGCAGGCCCTGGTACTCGTCCCACAGCGGCAGGCGCCAGGCGCGGTCGAACACGTGCTCGCCGGCGGCCAGCAGTTCCTCGGCCAGGTCGTCGTGCTTGCTCATCAGGCCGGCGGTCTGGTGGCCGAGCGCGACCATGCAGGCGCCGGTCAGGGTGGCCACGTCGATCAGCGCAGCGGGCTCGAAGCGCTCGGCGTAGGTCAGCGCGTCGCACAGGATCAGGCGGCCCTCGGCGTCGGTGTTGCCGACTTCGATGGTCTTGCCGGACATGCTGGTGATGACGTCGGACGGGCGGTAGGCGTTGCCGTCGATCGCGTTCTCCACCGCCGGCACCACCACCACCAGGTTCAGCGGCAGGCGCGCGGTGGCCGCGGCGACGAAGGTGCCGATGACGTTGGCGCCGCCGCACATGTCGTACTTCATCTCCTCGATGCCGCCCTGGGTCTTCAGGTTGACGCCGCCGGTATCGAAGGTGATGCCCTTGCCGACCAGCACGTAGGGCTTGGCGTCGCCGCCGCCGTGCCACTTCAGCACCAGCAGCCGCGGCCGGTTGGCCGAGCCGCGCGCCACCGCCAGCAGCGAGCCCATGCCCAGGTCCTGCATCTGCGTCTCGTCGAGGATCTCGGCCTCGGCGCCGTCCACGCCCTGGGCGAAGGCGGCGGCGGTCTCGGCCAGGTAGGCGGGGGTGCACAGGTTCGGCGGCAGGTTGCCGAGCTCGCGGGCGAAGGTCACGCCGGCGGCGATGGCCTGGCCCTGGGCCAGCGCGGTGGCGTCCTCGCCGAGCACGGCCAGGTGGGCCAGGCCGCCGGCCTCGGGCTTCTTCTTGCCCAGGGTGGCGGTGTAGCGGTAGCAGGCATGGTCGCTGGCGATCACCGCCTGGCGGATCGCCCAGGCCTGGTCGCGGCCCTTGACCTCCAGTTCGGAGAGCGTGAACAGGGCCTTGGCCGCCGGGCCGCCCTTCAACGCGCGCGCCGCGTCGCCGACCGCCTTCAGGTACTGCGGCACGCCGAACTTGGCGGACTCGCCCAGGCCGATCACCAGGACGCGCGGCGCGGCCACGCCGGGCAGGTCGTGCAGCAGGGCGGTGGCGCCGGTCTTGCCGCCGACGTCGCCGCGGCCCGCCAGGGCCGTCAGGCGCCCGCCGCTGGCGGCGTCCAGGGCCTGGGCGGCCGGCGACAGGCGCTTGTCGGCGAACATGCCGACGACGATGCAGTCGAACGCCGCGGTGGCCGGGGCGTCGTGGTTCAGGGTGAATTCCAGGGCCATTGAGCAGATTCCGTTGGCAAATCCGTACAATCGCGGGCTGTTTACGCCCAGCCGGGTTAGGCTGGCCGCGCCGCGAACGAATCCGAGAGTTTAAATCAACCCACCCCCATGCCGAAGCTCGATCGATACCTGCTGCGCGATTTCATCCAGAGCTTCTTGGCGACCCTCATCGTGTTGCTGGTGGTCAGCGTGGGCGGCGTGCTGGTCGATGTGCTGGGCAACATCGCCGATGGCCGCATCCCGGCCAAGTTGCTGTTCTCCCAACTGGGCCTGCAGTTCGTGGTGTACCTGCCGCTGATCCTGCCGCTGGCGCTGATGCTGGGCCTGCTGCTGGCCCTGGCGCGGCTGTACCGCGACTCGGAGATGGCGGTGATCACCGCCATCGGCGTCGGCCCGCGGCGCCTGCTGCGGCCGATCCTGCTGCTGGTGATCCCGGTGGTGACCCTGGTCGGGCTGTGCTCGCTGTGGCTGGGCCCCTGGGCCGACCGCACCTCCGACCGGCTGATCGACGAGGCCAACCGCAGCCTGCTGATGGCGGGGCTGGAGGCGGGGCGCTTCACCACCCTGTCCGATGGCGGCATCGTCTACATCAGCACCCTGTCCGGCGACGGCACCAAGCTCGGCAAGGTGTTCATGCAGCGGCAGAAGGACGGGCGCCTGGACGTGGTCACCGCGCAGCGCGGCGCGATGTTCTTCGAGGGCAGCGCCGACCGCTACCTGCGCCTGGAGGACGGCTACCGCATCGAGGGGCCGCTGGCCGGGGAGGACATGGATTACCGGCTGATGCGCTACGCCAGCAACGACGTGGCCCTGCCGGACCGCGACGAGTCGCGCAAGGACGACGATCCGGAACTGCTGCCCACCGCGCAGCTGGTCGGCGATCCGCGCCCGCAGGCCAACGCGCAGCTGCACGCGCGCATCGCCCCGCCGCTGCTGGCGCTGGCCTTCGCCCTGCTGACCCTGCCGCTGTCGCGCAGTTCGCCGCGGCAGCAGCGCTACGGACGGATCATGCTGGCGTTCCTGGCCTACCTGGTCGGCACCAACCTGATGTTCCTCGGCACCCAGTGGCTGAGCACCGACAAGCTGCCGCGGATGCTGGGCCTGTGGTGGCTGACCCTGCCGCTGCTGGCGCTGGCGGTGTGGAGCTACCTGCGCGACGGCCGCCTGTCGCGGCCGCGGAGGCAGGCGGCATGAGGCTGCGTCCGCACCTGCACGACGTCTACGTCGGCCGCGCCGTGCTCGGCACCGTCCTGCTGACCTGGGCGGTGCTGCTCGGCCTCGACGTGATCATGGCCTTGTCCAACGAATTCAAGGACATCGGCAAGGGCAGCTACAGCCTCGGCCACGCCGTGGCGTTCGTCGCCTACACCGTGCCGCGGCGCGCCTATACCCTGTTCCCGACCGGTGCGGTGATCGGCGTGCTGATGGGCCTGGGGCAACTGGCGGCGGCCTCGGAATTGACCGCGCTGCGCGCGCTGGGCCTGTCGCGGCGGCGGCTGAGCGTGGCCGCCGCGGCGACGATGGCGGTGCTGACCGCGGCGATGGTGTTCAGCGGCGAGACCCTGGCGCCGTGGGCGCAGAACCAGGCCGACGCGATCAAGGCCAACGCCAAGTACAACGGCAACATGAGCATGGCCCGCTACTCCGGGCTGTGGGCGCGGGAGGGCGACACCTTCCTCAACGCGCAGAGCGGCGAAGAGCACCTGGAAGCCGGCGGCGGCGCCTGGCTGGAGCTGCGCGACGTGCGCCTGTACACGCTGGACCAGGCCGGGCGCCTGGCCTCGCTGACCCACGCCATCACCGCCGAGCACCGCAGCAGCGGCTGGACCCTGAGGCAGGTCTACCGCGATACCTTCGCCGAGCGCTCGGTGCAGCGCGAGAAATTCGACAGCCTGCCGTGGCAGTCGCGGCTGGACGCGGCGGCGCTGGCCTCCGGCCTGGCCAAGCCGCGCAACCTGTCCGCGCACGACCTGCACACCAGCATCGAGTACCGGCGCCGCAACGGCCTGGACGCGCGCGACTACGAGGACCAGTACTGGAGCCGCTGGTTCTACCCGATCAACGTGCTGGCGCTGTGCTTCGCCGCGATCCCGTTCGCGTTCGGCGCGCTGCGCAGCGGCGGCATGGGCAAGCGCCTGTTCCTGGGCATCCTGTTCGCGCTGGTGTTCTGGCTGCTGCAACTGTTCTTCGGCCGCATGGCCGGCGCGCTCAAGTTCGATTACCGCATCGCCTACGCCTTGCCGCCGCTGGTGATGCTGACGGTGTCGTGGCTGCTGTTCCGCAAACGGAGTAATTGAGGCGATGCGCCGTCCGAGTCCCACCGGTCTGGCGTTCTGCGGGTGCTACGCGGCAGTGATCGCTGGCTGCCAATGGCTGGCGAACAATGCGCAGATGGATGCCCATCTGCGGTCGGGACTGCGGACACTGCCGACCGCGCCGATCGTGCTTCCGCTGGACATTCTCGGCGTGACGCCGTTGCTGGAGTGGTTGCCTGCGATGGTCGCGAATGTGCTGGTGCTCCTGCCCATGTTCTGGGCGAGCTATTGGCTGGGCCGATTCCTGGAGCGGTGGATCGGCGAGAAGAACGCCGCGCGCAGGGCCGCATCGGCGCGCAGGCAGGTCGACCGCCCATGATCCTGAAGGTGCCGTGGTGCTCGCGACTGACCGCGCCGCGCAACCTGTGCGCCGGTGGCGTGGTCGCGGTTGCGCAAACGCAGCGAGTAGGTCGATGCGCCGGGTGAGCTGGCTCGGTGTCGGCTTTTGCCTACTGTACGCGGTGCCGACCGCGTTATGCATCTGGGCCGCGCAGGGCGCCGACGACAAGGGCCATTTCGTGATGCTGCAGCTGCCGTTGACCCCGCAGTTGGCGGCGCTGGATGCGCTCGGCCTCGATGCCTGGTTGCAGGGCATGTCCTGGACCGTCGGCTATCTGCTGCTGGTGCCGCCGCTGTTGCTGCTGTTGTACGTTGCCGGGCATGGGCTGCAGGCTTTGCTGGACCGTGCGGTGATGCGGTTCGTGCGGTCGCGTTGAGCGGGGCAGTCCGCGGAGTTTGCGGTCGTGCGCGGCATCGGCGTGATGCTGAAAATGCAAGTCAATGCTTGTGCGATCCAACGACGATCCGGGTGCGACGCGCCAGGCGGTGCCGTTTTGCTTTACCCTGCGTGGGTATGCGGCAATAATCGTGCGCGTTCTGCAGAGGGCATTGCACGTCGTGCTCCATAGAAGCTGGCGCTTCGAGCGGCGCTGCTTGCCGACTCGATGAAGCCCGAGATCGTTGTAATTGCCAAATTGAAGGGTTCCAGATGCATCCCACTGCTATGAGCAATGGCAAGCTTTTTTTTGAGGCTTACTCCAAGCCACTCAAGGATCAAGCGAATGTCAAGGTCGTCGAGATAGGCTCCAGGAATTTCAACGGCAGCCTGCGCGAGGTGGCGCCGCAGCAGTTCGAGTACATCGGCGTGGATTTTTCCAGTGGCGACGGCGTCGATGTCGTGTTGGATTCGCCGTATTCGCTTCCGTTCGACGATGCGTCCATCGACATGGTGCTGTCGAGCAGTTGCCTCGAGCATTCGGAAATGTTCTGGCTCGTGTTCCTGGAGATCATGCGGGTGCTGAAGCCCGGCGGGCTGTGCTACCTGAATACGCCGTCCAATGGCGATTTCCACCGCTATCCGGTCGACTGCTGGAGATTCTATCCCGACAGCGGCAAGGCGCTGATCTCCTGGGCCAAGTGGAACAAGGTCGATGCAGTGCTCCTGGAGTCCTATGTCGGCAATCAGCACCTGGACCAATGGAACGATTGCGTGACCGTCTTCCTGAAGGGCGAGCAGTACGTCGAGCGATACGAGACCAGGATTCTGGACACGTTCCAGGATTTCCGGAATGGCTACAAGCACGGCGTCGATGGGTTCCTGAACTACAGCGATTCTCCCGAGGACAGGGTGAAGCTGGCGGTCATCGAAAAGATCGCGAACGGGCAATCCAAGGTGTAGGGCTCGTGTCGGAGTGCGGCCGCATTCGCGAAGGGAATGCGGCGCTCCGGGGATAGGCGCGCTCGCGTGATGCGCGACGGGGCGATGTAGAAAAGCCACGCCTCGACTGCCCGGCAGACACGATTGGTTGTGGTGCCGAGGTCGCAGCGATTGCAATCAGAGTGTTGCCTTGGGGGCGAATCAGCCCGGTGGCGCTGGCGTGGTCGTGCCGCATCGGTTCTGACGTGCCAATGTCGCTGGACGTGCCGCGCCGCGCGTCGATGGATACGGTCAGGGCTTTCGCTTCGGAAGCCGTACCAGCCGCGTGGCGCTGGCACGGTCGTGCCAGGTCAGCCGCTCGCGATCGAACAGCGCCCACCAGAAGCCCAGCCCGCCCAGCAGCAGCGATAGGGTGCCGATCACATAGCGCAGCCACAGCGCGCCCCAGCGCGGCGTGCCGCCGTCGGCGGCCTGCAGACGCAGTCGCCATGGGCGCATGCCCAGGGTCTGGCCGCCGCGGCGCCAGCTCAGCGTCGCGTACAACCCGGACACCACCCAGCAGCACAGCCACAGCAACCACTGCAGCGCGCTGAACGGCGCGATGTTCTCGCGCGGCGCGTGGCCGTCCAGGGTGTAGCCGAGGGTGAACAGCGCCGAGATCACGAACCACAGGGCCAGCACCGGCCAGGCGTCGTAGAACAGGGACAGCAGCCGCCACGGCAGCAGGGCACGGGGGCGGGCAGAGGCGTCGGCAGGCGTGGCGGGCATCGCCACAGCTTAGCGGCAGCGCCGCGGACGCGTCACCGCCCGTCGCGTCTCACCCTTGCGTCCCGCCGCACGGACGCTAGGCTTTTCCCGATTCCCGATTCCCGATTCCCGATTCCCGATTCCCGATTCCCGATTCCCGATTCCCGATTCCCGATTCCCGACCCCCCAAGCCCGCCAATGCCAGAACTCCGCACCCCCGCCGAACGCCGCCAGCAGGCCCAGCAGCTCGCCCCGCTGCGCGACGCCGATGCGGCCGCGATCCAGCAGTTCCTGGACGTGGCCTGGGCCGAGCAAGGTCTGGCGCGGCAGAGCCTGGACAGCTATCGGCGCGACCTGGAGGGCTTCGCGCGCTGGCGCGACGGCGCCGGCGGTGGGCTGGCCGGGGCCGATCGCCAGGCCCTGTTCGACTATCTGGCCTGGCGCGCGCGCATGGGCTATTCGCAGCGCAGCAACGCCCGCTGGCTGTCGTCGCTGCGCGCGTTCTTCGCCCTGCGCCTGCGCCGCGGCGAGCGCAGCGAGGATCCGACCGCGCTGCTGGACCCGCCCAAGCTGCCGCGCTCGTTGCCCAAGGCATTGGCCGAAAGCCAGATCGACGCGCTGCTGGCGGCGCCGGACACGGCCGATCCGGCCGGGCTGCGCGACCGCGCCATGCTGGAGCTGATGTACGCGGCCGGGTTGCGCGTCAGCGAACTGGTCGAACTGCCGGCCAACGCGGTGAACCTGCGCCAGGGCGTGTTGCGGGTGACCGGCAAGGGCAGCAAGGAACGCCTGGTGCCGCTGGGCGAGGAGGCGCAGCACTGGCTGCAGCGCTACCTGGACAGCGCGCGGCCGGCGCTGGCGGCCGGGCAGGCGGTCCCGGCCAGCGACGGCCGCGTGCCGATGTTCATCGACGCGGCGCGACGCCCACTGAGCCGGCAGCAGTTCTGGAGCCTGGTCAAGCGCTACGCGGCGCTGGCCGGCATCGATCCGGCCGCGGTCAGCCCGCACGGCCTGCGCCACAGCTTCGCCACCCACCTCCTCAACCGCGGCGCCGACCTGCGCGCGCTGCAGATGCTGCTCGGCCACAGTTCGCTATCCACCACCCAGATCTACACCCTGGTCGCGCGCGAACACCTGCAGAAGCTGCACAGCAAGCATCATCCCCGCGGCTGAGGCGCCAGCGCCGCGCCGCGGACCGCTCAGCCTGTCTACATGGAGCGAGCGCGGGGGTATGCGACAATCCGGCCGATTCGCAGCCCTGATGGATAGCCAATGCTCCGTTTTGCTCTTTGCGCGCTGCTGGGCGCCGCCTCCCTTTCCGCCTGCGCGCAGCCGGCGCCCCCGACCGGCGCCGCCGCCGCGGCCAAGCCGGCCGCTCCCGCCGCCGGCGCGCCCGGCGAGCAGCGCGTGCGCGCGGCCCTGCTGCAACTGGATCCGAACTTCAAGCCCGACTACATGGGCGCCGCCCCGTTCCCGGGCTTCCGCGAGGTGGTGGTCGGCGGGCAGGTGCTGTACGTGTCCGACGACGGCCGCTATCTGTTCCAGGCGCAGCCGTTCGACATCCAGGAGAAGCAGTTCGCTTCCAGCGAGGGCCTGCTGAGCTACCGCCGCAAGTTGCTGGAATCGGCGCCGCATGCCGAGCGCATCGTGTTCGCGCCGCCCAATCCCAAGTACACCATCAGCGTGTTCACCGACATCGAATGCGGCTATTGCCGCAAGCTGCACAGCGAGATCGCCGAGCTCAACAAGCAGGGCATCGCGGTGGAGTACCTGGCGTTCCCGCGCATGGGCCTGGGCAGCCAGGACTACAAGGACATGGTCGCGGTGTGGTGCGCGGCCGACAAGAAGAAGGCGCTGACCGACGCCAAGGCCAGCGGCAAGGTGCCCACGGCGGCCAACTGCAAGAACCCGGTGACCATGCAGTACAACCTGGGCCAGCGCCTGGGCGTCAACGGCACCCCGGCGATCTTCGCCCCGGACGGCACCCAGCTCGGCGGCTACCTGCCGCCGGCGCAGCTGCGCCAGGCGCTGGACAAGCGCGCGGCGGAAGCGACGAAGGCTGGCGGAAGCCGCTAAGGGCCGCGCGCGGGGAATAGGGAATAGGGAATCGAGAGCGTCGGCTGTTTGATTCCCACCGCTGGATCCGCAATCCCGCTTTCGGTGCGAGGGCAGTCCGTTACGGCCGACTGTCCCGCGGCCGATGCTCTGTCAGGTCACCGCCCGTTCCCATTCCTGCTGTCCCGATGTTGAGGCCAGTCCGCTACGGCTGACTTCTACGCAGCCGACGCCCCGTCCGCTGCAGGCCTCCCATTCCCGATCCCCCTTCTCCATTCCCCGCTGTTGAATGGCTGACTGCCCCGCGGCCGACGCCCTGTCAGGCCACCGCCCGTTGCCATTCCTGCTGTCCCGATGCTGAGGCCAGTCCGCTACGGCTGACTTCTCCGCAGCCGACGCCCTGTCCGCCCCCCCCCCCCCGGCTGTTTCCCATTCCCCATTCCCGAATCCCCATTCCCAGCTCTCCAGCTACAATAGCCAGCCCGTTTCCTCACACGGTTCCCCGGACATGATCGTCCTCGAGGGCGTTTCCGCCCTTTCGCCGTTCCGTCGCGCTCGGCTCGAAACCCGCCTGCAGTCCCTCGTTCCCGGCGTGCGCATCGCCGGTGCCTGGCACGTCTACTTCATCGACAGCGCGGCCGACGCCGCAGTGGACATCGCGGTCGCGCGGCGCATCCTGCAGGCGCAGGACGCGCCGGCGCAGGCCGAGGCGGGGACCTGCTCGCGCTACGTGGTGCCGCGGCTGGGCACGCGCTCGCCGTGGTCGAGCAAGGCCACCGAGCTGGTGCGCGGCGCCGGCCTGGCGATCCGCCGGGTGGAGCGCGGCACCCGCCTGGATCTGGCCGGCTGGCCCGAGGCGCCGGCCGATCAGGCCGCGCTGGCCAAGCTGCTGCACGACCCGATGACGCAGTCGCTGCTGGACGGCGCCGCGCAGGCGCAGGCGCTGTTCGACGCCCCGCCGCGCGGCGAGGTCGAGCGCATCGCGCTGGACCAGCTGGAAGCGGCCAACGCACGCCTGGGCCTGGCCCTGGCGCAGGACGAGATCGACTACCTGCGCCAGCGCTTCGGCGAACTGGGCCGCGATCCGGCCGACGTGGAACTGATGATGTTCGCGCAGGCCAATTCCGAGCACTGCCGGCACAAGATCTTCAACGCCAGCTGGACCATCGACGGCAAGGAGCAGGACCGCTCGCTGTTCCGGATGATCAAGCACACCCACCAGCAGACCCCGCAGCACACGCTCAGCGCGTACAGCGACAACGCGGCGGTGGTGGAAGGGCATCCGGCCGCGCGCTACCGCCCAGATCCGGCCAGCGGCGAATACCGCAGCGAGGCGGTGACGCCGTCGGCGTTTTGCATCAAGGTCGAGACCCACAACCACCCGACCGCGATCGCGCCGTTCCCGGGCGCGTCCACCGGCGCCGGCGGCGAGATCCGCGACGAGGGCGCCACCGGCCGTGGCGGCAAGCCCAAGGCCGGCCTGACCGGTTTCAGCGTCTCGCACCTGCGCATTCCGACGCTGCCGCAGCCCTGGGAGGGCGCGCGCCCGTTGAACCCGCGCATGGCGCCGGCGCTGGAGATCATGCTGGACGGCCCGCTCGGCGGCGCCGCGTTCAACAACGAATTCGGCCGGCCCAACCTGCTCGGCTATTTCCGCAGCTTCGAGCTGCCCGAGACGCAGGACCTGACCCGCGCCTACGACAAGCCGATCATGCTGGCCGGCGGCCTGGGCGCGATCGACCGCGTGCAGGTGGAGAAGATCAAGCTGCAGCCCGGCGATGCGGTGATCGTGCTCGGTGGCCCGGCGATGCTGATCGGCCTGGGCGGCGGCGCGGCCAGTTCGGTGGCCTCCGGCGACAGCGCCGAGGACCTGGATTTCGCCAGCGTGCAGCGCGACAACCCGGAGATGGAGCGGCGCGTGCAGGAGGTCATCGACCGCTGCGTGGCGCTGGGCGCGGACAACCCGATCCGCTGGTTCCACGACGTCGGCGCTGGCGGCCTGTCCAACGCCATTCCCGAACTGCTGCACGACTCCGGCGTGGGCGGCCGCATCGACCTGGACCGCGTGCCCAGCGACGACCCGTCGCTGTCGCCGATGCAGCTGTGGTGCAACGAATCGCAGGAGCGCTACGTGCTCGGCGTGCCGCAGGCGCGCCTGGACGAATTCGCCTCGATCTGCGAACGCGAGCGCTGTCCGTTCGCCGCCGTGGGCGTGGCGACCGCCGAGGAACGGCTCGTCGTGGGGTACGGTGTCCTCGGCGGCGGGAATGGGGAATCGGGAATCGGGAATGGTGAAAAGCAGGTAGACCCCGCTGTTGCCCATTCCCCATTCCCCACTCCCCATTCCCGGCACCCAATCGATCTGCCGATGGATGTGCTCTTCGGCAAGCCGCCGAAGATGCACCGCGACACCCGGCAGCCGCCGGCGCCGCGCTGGCCGGAGCTGGATACCGATGCGCTGGATCTGCGCGAGGCCGGGCTGCGTGTGCTGGCCCATCCGACCGTGGCGGCGAAGAGCTTCCTGGTCACCATCGGCGACCGCAGCGTCGGCGGGCTGACCGCGCGCGAACAGATGATCGGCCCCTGGCAGCTGCCGCTGGCCGACTGCGCGATCACCCTGGCCGGGTTCAACACCCACGCCGGCGAGGCGATGGCGATCGGCGAGCGCACCCCGCTGGCCCTGCTCGACGCCGCCGCGGCGGCGCGGATGGCGGTGGGCGAGGCGATCACCAACCTGTGCGCGGCGCCGGTGCAGGCGCTGGACCAGGTCAAGCTGTCGGCGAACTGGATGGCCGCGGCCAACCACGACGGCGAGGATGCGCGGCTGTACGCCGCGGTCAAGGCGGTGGGCATGGAACTGTGCCCGCAGCTGGACCTGAGCATCCCGGTGGGCAAGGACTCGCTGTCGATGCAGGCGCAGTGGGCGGTCACCGCCGTGAATCGGGAATCGGGAATCGGGAATCGGGAAACGCGCGACGCGTCCCACACCGACGACACCGCTTCTCCGATTCCCGATTCCCCATTCTCCACTCCCGGCTCCACGCACAAAAGCGTCTCGCCCGTCTCCCTCATCGTCTCCGCGTTCGCGCCGGTCGCCGATGCCCGCAGCCAGCTCACGCCGTTGCTGGCGCGCGAGGCCGAGAGCGAGCTGTGGCTGATCGGGTTGGGCGGCGGCAAGCAGCGCCTGGGCGGTTCGGTGCTGGCGCAGGTGCATGCCGAGGGCGGGCTGCCCGCCTTCGGCGGCGCGGTGCCGGACCTGGACGATGCGCAGCGGCTGCGCGCGTTCTTCGAACTGATCCGCGATGCGCGCGAGGCCGGCTTGCTGTTGGCCTATCACGACCGCAGCGACGGTGGCGCGTTCGCCGCGCTGTGCGAGATGGCGTTCGCCTCGCGGCAGGGCCTGGACATCACCCTCGATGCCTGGGGCGACGATCCGTTCCGCAGCCTGTTCAACGAGGAACTGGGCGCGGTGGTGCAGGTCGCCAACGAAGACCGTGCCGCGTTCGCCGACCTGATCGAGCGCCATGCGCTGACCGAATGCGCGCAGCGCATCGCCCGCCCCAGCACGGCTGCGGCGGTGCGCGTCGGGCTGGCCGGCAAGACCCTGGCCGAATGGCGCTGGGAAGAGCTGTTCGATGCATGGTGGTCGGTGAGCCATGCGATGCAGACGTTGCGCGACAACCCCGACAGCGCCGACGAGGAACGCGCGGTGGCGCGCGATTTCGCCGCGCCGGGGCTCCGGCCCAAGCTGGTGTTCGACCCGGCCGAGGACGTCGCCGCGCCGTTCGTCGCCAGCGGCGAACGGCCGAAGGTGGCGATCCTGCGCGAGCAGGGCGTCAATGGCCAGATCGAGATGGCCAACGCGTTCGAGCGCGCCGGCTTCCGCGCCTTCGACGTGCACATGAGCGACCTGATCGCCGGCCGCGTGGACCTGGCCGGGTTCGTCGGCCTGGCCGCCTGCGGCGGCTTCAGCTACGGCGACGTGCTCGGCGCCGGTCGCGGCTGGGCCACCTCGATCCTGGAACGGCCGGCGCTGCGCGATGCGTTCGCCGCGTTCTTCGCGCGCCCGGACACGTTCGCCCTGGGCGTGTGCAACGGCTGCCAGATGCTCAGCCAGCTCAAGGACATCATCCCCGGCGCCGAGCACTGGCCGCGCTTCCTGCGCAATCGCAGCGAGCAGTTCGAGGCGCGCACCAGCCTGCTGGAAGTGGTGGAGTCGCCGTCGATCTTCCTGCGCGGCATGGCCGGCTCTCGGATCCCGGTGGCGGTGGCGCATGGCGAAGGCCGCGCCGAGTTCGACAGCGCCGTGGACCAGGCCGCCGCGCGCGTGTCGCTGCGCTTCGTCGACGGCAACGGCGAGGTCGCGCAGCGGTATCCGCTGAACCCGAACGGCTCGCCCGACGGCATCACCGGCCTGACCAGCGACGATGGCCGGGTGACCATCCTCATGCCGCATCCCGAGCGCACCCCGCGCTCGCTCAACCTCAGCTGGCATCCGGAAGGCTGGGCGGACGATTCGCCGTGGTTGCGCATGTTCCGCAACGCGCGGGTGTGGGTGGGTTGAGCGGCGCGTAGCCGCGTCCGCTGCTGGCGGCGCTGCGGCGCTGCGGCGGAAGGCGGAAGGCGGAAGGCGGAAGGCAGAAGGCGGCTGTGCTCCGCGAGTCGCTTTCGCGCCGGACCCTCACCCCAAGCTCTCTGCCGATGGGAGAGGGGCGATCGGCTGTTCCCTTCTCCCATCGGGAGAAGGTGCCCGAAGGGCGGATGAGGGTACGGGCGCAGCCTCGTGTCCCCAACTCCGCGAGTCGCTTTCGCGCCGGACCCTCACCCCAAGCTCTCTGCCGATGGGAGAGGGGCGATCGGCTGTTCCCTTCTCCCATCGGGAGAAGGTGCCCGAAGGGCGGATGAGGGTACGGGCGCAGCCTCGTGTCCCCAACTCCGCGAGTCGCTTTCGCGCCGGACCCTCACCCCAACCTCTCTCCCGATGGGGGAGGGGCGATCGGCTGTTCCCTTCTCCCATCGGGAGAAGGTGCCCGAAGGGCGGATGAGGGTACGGGCGCAGCCTCGTGTGCCCAGCTCCGCGAGTCGCTTTCGCGCCGGACCCTCACCCCAAGCTCTCTGCCGATGGGAGAGGGGCGATCGGCTGTTCCCTTCTCCCATCGGGAGAAGGTGCCCGAAGGGCGGATGAGGGTACGGGCGCAGCCTCGTGCACTAACCTCCGCGAGTCGCCCTCGCCAGTCGCTACCACAGCCTCCCGCCGGCTGAAAAACACCCAGTCCGCGCCCAGTGCCCGCCGCACCGCCCGCGCCCCGCCGCTCCCGGACAGCGACCGCGATCTGCGCAGTTGCGCTTGTGCACGGCCGCAGGCAGCCGGGCGTCGAGCGCGGCCGGGACGCCTGTCCCTGCATGCCCGGCTACGAGTCAAACCCTTGGCGCGACAGCGAATGCCGCCACCGCTCGGCGTCAACGCTCGGCAAGTGACGTGCCGGGAATTTGGCGGAATGTCTTGTTTTGATTGAATTTTATCCAAAAGTTAACAATTAATTTGCATTTTTGAGGTTTGCATCACTGATTGCGCGGATTTAAGTCAAAAACTTGACGTACTCGAGATACGGGGTTAACACTCGAGACAGTTCCGCATTTCGTCTCGGTTCATCAACGCGCACCGAGCCGCGACTCGCGCAAGCGGGTCGCCCCGAGGTTCCAGGGCATGCGGCGCCAAATACCGACAGGGGGTCGGCCGGCTGGAATGCCGGGCGAGGGTGGCTTTTCTGACCAAAAACCAGCCTATTTGAGGAGCAGCAGTCGATGAATCGGATTTATCGCAAGGTCTGGAACAAGGCATTGGGCATGTGGACCGTGGCCTCGGAACTGGCCAGCGGCGACGCCCGCGGGCAGGTGGTCCGTGAAGGCAGGTCGGGGCGCGCGCAGGGGCTGGCGCTGTCGGCCGCGATCGCCATGGCGCTGGGCGCCGGCGCGGCGGCACTGCCTTCCGCGGCGCACGCGCAAGCACTGCAGATCGGCGACGGCGCCAGCGCCAGCGGCGACTACGCGACCGCGGTCGGCGCCGAAAGCAGCGCCAGCGGCGAGCAGAGCACCGCCACCGGCGCGGCCAGCAACGCCAGCGGCGACGGCAGCGTGGCCAGCGGCACGCTCAGCGAAGCCAGCGGCCTGGAATCCACCGCCCTCGGCTACTACAGCACCGCCCAAGGCACCGGCGCCACCGCGCTGGGTGCCGAGAGCGTCGCCACCGGCGTCGCCAGCGCGGCGCTCGGCCTGGCCGCCAGCGCCGACGCCGACTACGCGACCGCCATCGGCGGCTTCGCCAATGCGGCCGGCCGCAACAGCACCGCGCTGGGCAACGCCGCCGTCGCCCAGGGCGAGAACAGCGTGGCGCTGGGCGCCGATGCGGTGGCCGATCGCGACGACAGCGTGTCGGTCGGTAGCGCCGGCAAGGAGCGCCAGATCACCAACGTCGCCGCCGGCACCGAGGCCACCGACGCGGTCAACGTGGCGCAACTGGACGCGGTCAAGCAGACCGCCGACACCACCGCCAAGTATTTCCAGTCCAGCGGCAGCGCCGACAGCGATGCCGGCGCCTATGTCGAGGGCGACAACGCACTGGCCGCCGGCGAAGCCGCCAATGCGATCGGCAACGGCAGCAGCGCGCTCGGCAGCGGCGCCACCAGCATCGGCGGCAATGCCACCGCGGTGGGCAGCAACGCGACCGCGACCGGCGCCTCGGCGACCGCGGTCGGCGGTGCGCTGTCCATCGTCGACGAGAACGGCGAAGTGCTGCTGGAAGGCACCACCAGCGCCGCGGCGCAGGGCGCCAGCGCGTTCGGTGCCGGCGCGCAGGGCAACGGCGCGTTCTCCACCGCGCTGGGAACCGCCGCGCGCGCCGACGGTGTGCAGAGCACGGCCAGCGGCTTCTCGGCCGCGGCCAGCGGTCTGGCCACCACGGCCACCGGCGGCTTCAGCCAGGCCGGCGGCGATTTCGCCTCCGCCTTCGGCTACGGCGCCAATGCCAGCGGCGGCAGCGCCGTGGCGGTGGGCGAATCGAGCCTGGCCAGCGGCGAATCCAGCACGGCGGTCGGCGGCAGCGTGCTCGGCTTCTTCGCCACCGAGGCGCAGGGCGAAGGCGGCTCCGCGTTCGGCGCCGGCGCCTGGGCCAACGGCGCGTTCTCCACCTCGATCGGCTGGCTGAGTTCGGCCGATGGCGACTCCAGCACCGCGCTCGGCGGCGCCTCGTGGGCGCAGGCCGACGACGCCACCGCGCTGGGCTACGGCGCCAAGGCCGCGGCCAGCGGCAGCGTCGCGCTCGGCCAGGGCTCCACCGCCGATCGCGCCGACACGGTCTCGATCGGCAGCGCCGGCAAGGAGCGCCAGATCGCCAACGTCGCCGCCGGCACCGAGGGCACCGACGCGGTGAACCGCGACCAGCTCGATGCGGTCGCCAGCGTCGCCGACGCCACCGCCAAGCATTTCCAGGCCAGCGGCAGCAGCGCCAGCGACGCCGGCGCCTACGTCGAAGGCGACGACGCGCTCGCCGCCGGCGCAGCCGCCAACGCCATCGGCAACGGCAGTACCGCGCTCGGTGGCGGCGCCGACGCGCTCGCCAGCGGCGCCACCGCGGTGGGCAGCGGCGCGGTCGCGGCCGGGCAGAACAGCGCCGCGTTCGGCACCAACGCGCAGGCCACCGGGCCGGCGGCGGTGGCGGTGGGCGGCGTGGCGGTCGACGAGAACGGCGATCCGCTGATCACCAATGGCGGGGTGGCGGTGGAGACCGGCGCCACCAGCGCCGGGGTCGGCGGCACCGCGCTGGGCGCCAGCGCCGATGCCGGCGGTTTCGCCGCCTCGGCGGTGGGCGTGGGCGCCTACGCCAGCGGCGCGCAGGCCTCCGCGTTCGGCGCGGTGGCCAATGCCAGCGGCGACTACGCCACCGCGGTCGGCACGCAGAGCGCGGCGACCGGCGCCAGCAGCGTCGCGGTGGGCGGTCCGGCCGACCTGATCCCGGGCCTGGGCCTGTTCGTGCAGACCCAGGCCAGCGGGCAGAGCGCGGCGGCGTTCGGCGCCGGTGCGATCGCCTCCGGCGACTACAGCGTCGCCAACGGCAGCCTCAGCGAGGCGTCCGGCCTGGAGAGCACCGCACTCGGCTACTTCGCCTATGCGCCGGGCGCCTTCGCCAGCGCGCTCGGCGCCGAGTCCTGGGCCAGCGGCGCCAACAGCACCGCGCTCGGCTACTACAGCACCGCGCTCGCCGCCGACAGCGTGGCGCTGGGCGCGAACTCGGTCGCCCGCCGCGCCAACACGGTGTCGGTCGGCGATGCAGGCAGCGAGCGGCAGATCGTCAACGTCGCCGCCGGTACCCAGGCCACCGATGCGGTCAACGTGGCGCAGCTGGACGCGGTGAAGCAGACCGCCGAGTCCACCGCGAAGTTCTTCACCGCCGGCGGCAGCGGCACGGTCGGCGCCTATGCCGACGGCGAGGGCGCACTGGCCGCGGGCGATGCGGCCAATGCCTACGGCGCCGGCGCGGCCGCCTACGGCAGCGGCGCTGCGGCGATGGGCGACAACGCCGTCGCGCTCGGCAACGGCAGCAGCGCCGGCGGGACCGGCGCCACCGCGATCGGCGGCCAGGGCCAGGCCTTCGACCAGTACAACCAGCCGATCGTCGATGCCGACGGCAACGCGCAACTGATCGGCGCCAACGCCGGCGAGAACGCCACCGCGCTCGGCGCCGGTGCGCAGGCCACCGGAGCGCAGGCCACCGCCACCGGCTACGGCGCGCAGGCCACCGGCGACCACAGCACCGCCGGCGGCTACAAGGCGCGCGCGACCGGCAGCTACAGCCTGGCGCAGGGCGACAACGCCTGGGCCAGCGGCGACGACGCCACCGCCAGCGGCGCCTATGCCTGGGCCACCGCCGATGGCGCCTCGGCGTTCGGCGCTTCGGCGTGGGCGACCGGCACCAACGCCTCGGCGTTTGGCACCGGCGCCTGGGCCAGCGGCAGCGGCGCCACCTCGGTCGGCTTCAACAGCTGGGCGCCGGGCCTCAGCGCCACCGCGGTCGGCCGCGGCGCGTTCGGCTACGGCAACTACAGCGTGGCGATGGGCTTCCAGGCGCTGGGCAATCAGGTCAACACGATCGCGCTGGGCACCAACAGCCTGGCCGATGCGGAAAGCGCGGTGGCGATCGGCGCCGGCAGCGAGGCGACCGCGTCCAATGCGGTGGCGCTGGGCGCGGGTTCCGTCGCCGACCGCGCCGACAGCGTGTCGGTGGGCAGTGCCGGCAACGCGCGCCAGATCACCAACGTCGCCGCCGGCACCGAGGCCACCGACGCGGTCAACGTGGCGCAGCTGGACGCGGTCAAGCAGACCGCCGCAACCACCAGCAAGTACTTCCAGGCCAGTGGCAGCGACGCCAGCGATGCCGGTGCGCTGGTCGACGGCGACGATGCGCTGGCCGCCGGCGAAGCGGCCAACGCGATCGGCGACGGCAGCACCGCGCTCGGCGGCGGCGCCAATGCGCTGGCCGCCGGGGCCACCGCGATCGGCTTCAACGCCGTGTCCAGCGGCAGCGACGCGGTTGCGCTGGGCAGTGCCAGCCAGGCGCTGGGCCAGGACAGCATCGCCATCGGCAATGGCGCGCTGGCTGCGGACATCGGGGCCACTGCGAGCGGTGCCGGCGCGCAGGCCAGCGCCACCTACGCCACGGCGGTCGGCAACGAGGCCGTGGCCTCGGACAACCAGGCCACCGCCACCGGCTTCCGCAGCACCGCCTCGGGCACCGGGGCCACCGCGCTGGGCGGTTACAGCGAGGCGACCGGTTACCTGTCCTCGGCACTGGGCTATGGCGCGCTCGCCTCCGGCAGCTACGGCACCGCGGTCGGCGTGTCCTCCACCGCTTCCGGTAGCGGCAGCGTGGCGGTGGGCGAGTACAGCGTGGCCTCCGGCGAGGAGAGCGTGGCGGTCGGCGGCACCTCGTTCTTCGGGCTGATTCCGGCCGAGGCGTCCGGTGCGAATGCGTCGGCGTTCGGCGCCGGCGCCGGCGCCACCGCCGACTTCAGCACCGCCATCGGCAGCCTGAGCTACGCCAGCGCCAGCGATTCCAGCGCCTTCGGCTACGGCGCCTATGCCTCGGCCAGCAACAGCGTGGCGCTGGGCGCGGCGTCGGAGGCCGACCGCGACAACACGGTGTCGGTGGGCAGCGCCGGCAGCGAGCGGCAGATCACCAACGTCGCCGCCGGTACCGAGGCCACCGACGCGGTCAACGTCGCGCAGCTGGACGCGGTCAAGCAATCGGCCGACGCGACCGGCAAGCAGTTCAAGGCCAGCGGTGGCGACACCGCCGCCGACGACGTCGGCAGCTACGTCGAGGGCAACTACGCCACCGCCGCCGGCGAGGCGTCCAACGCCTACGGCACCGGCGCCTCGGCGTTCGGCAGCGGCGCGCTGGCCGGCGCGCAGTACGCCACCGCGTCCGGCTACAACGCCACCGCCACCGGCGAGTCCAGCACCGCGATCGGCGGCTCGCTGTACTACACCGACGCCGACGGCAATGTGCTGCTCGACGGCACCACCACCGCCAGCGAAGCCGGCGCCACCGCGCTCGGCGCGGGCGCGCAGGCCACCGCTGCGTTCAGCAGCGCCAGCGGCGCCGGCGCCAGCGCCAGCGGCGTGCAGGCCACCGCCAGCGGCTACAAGGCCGAGGCCGCGACCGACTACAGCACCGCGGTCGGTGCCTTCAGCAGCGCCAGCGGCACCCGCACCAGCGCGTTCGGCTACGGCGCGGCGGCGGCGGGCGACTATGCCTCGGCGCTGGGCTGGGGCAGCACCGCGTCCGGCGCGTACGCGTCGGCGTTGGGCCATAGCGCCCGCGCCACCGGCGAGGACGCCACCGCGCTCGGCGCCTCGGCCTGGGCCACCGCGGCGCAGGCCACGGCGGTGGGCCAGTTCGCCTGGGCGACCGTGCAGGGCGGCACCGCGATCGGCCAGGACGCGTACGCCTACAGCGGCATCAACGCCACCGCGCTCGGCACCAGCGCCTGGGCCAACGGCGCCAACAGCGTCGCGCTCGGCGCCGGTTCGCGCGCCAGCGAAGCCAACGTGGTGTCGGTGGGCGGCGGCAACGGGGTCAGTGCGCCGGCCACGCGCCGCATCACCAATGTCGGTGCGGCGCTGAACGCCAACGATGCGGTGAACAAGGCGCAGCTCGACGCGGTGGCCGCGGCCGCCGGCGAAACCAGCGCGGCGTTCCAGAGCTCGGGCAGCGGGGTGGCCAGCGCCAGCGGCGCGAACAGCACCGCGGCCGGTGCCGGCGCCAGTGCCAGCGGCCTGCGCAGCACCGCGCTGGGCGTGGCCAGCGTCGCCAGCGGCGCCGGCGCGACCGCCTCGGGCGCCAGCAGTTCGGCGAGCGGCGCGCGCAGCACCGCGATCGGCCTGCAGACCAATGCGATCGGCGAGAACGGCGTGGCGCTGGGCTACAACAGCTTCGTCCGCAACAGCGGCAGCAACGGCGTGGCGATCGGCGCCAACGCCGGCGTGTCGGCCGACAATGCGGTCGCGCTGGGTGCCGGTTCGCGCGTCTACGAGGCCGACACGGTGTCGCTGGGCAGCGGCAACGGCCGCGGCGGCCCGGCCACGCGGCGCATCGTCAACCTGACCGCGGGCAGAGTCGCCGCCGGCAGCACCGAGGCGATCAACGGCAGCCAGCTGTACCAGTCGCTGAGCAACATGGCCGCGTTCCTGGGTGGCGGTGCCGGGCTTGGCGCGCAAGGCGTGTTCGTGGCGCCGACCTACCTGATCCAGGGCGCCAGCTACAGCAACGTCGGCGATGCGCTGGCCGCGCTGGACACCAAGGTCAGCGAGCTGGATGCGCGTGGCACGGGCACGGCCAGCGTGTCGCGCAGTGCGCGGATGGCCAGCGCCACGGTCGCGGCGCCCGCGGCGGCGCAGGACACGGCGCAGGCGGGGACTTCGACGGCCACTGTGTCGGGCAGCCCGTCCGCCGCGCAGGTCGGGACCAGCGCCGTGGCCGATGCCGGCGGCGGCGCCACCGCGGTCGGTACCGCCGCGCGCGCCAACGACGTCACCGGCACCGCGATCGGCGGCAGCGCCTATGCGCACGGCCCCAACGACACCGCGATCGGCAGCAACGCCAAGGTCAACGCCGACGGCAGCACCGCGGTGGGCGCCAACAGCCACATCGCCGCGGTGGCGACCAACGCGGTGGCGATGGGCGAGGGTGCCAGCGTCAGCGCCGCCTCGGGCACCGCGCTCGGCCAGGGGGCCAGCGCCACGGCGCAGGGGGCGGTCGCGCTGGGCCAGGGCTCGGTCGCCGACCGCGCCAACACGGTGTCGGTGGGCAGCGCCGGCAACGAGCGTCAGGTCGCCAATGTCGCCGCCGGCACCCGCGCCACCGATGCGGTCAACAAGGGCCAGCTGGACAACGGCGTGGCTACCGCCAAGGCGTACACCGACACGCGCTTCAACACCATGGCCGACAGCTTCGATGTGCTGCGCGGCGACGTGGATGCGCGGTTGCGCGACCAGGACCGCCGCATCGACCGGCAGGGCGCGATGAGCGCGGCGATGCTCAACATGGCCACCAGCGCCGCGGGCATCCGGACCCAGAACCGGGTCGGCGCCGGCGTCGGCTTCCAGAACGGCGAGTCGGCGCTGTCGGTGGGCTACCAGCGCGCCTTCAGCGACCGCGCCACGCTGACCATCGGCGGCGCGTTCAGCGGCGACGACAGCTCGGTCGGCATCGGCGCCGGTTTCGGCTGGTGAGGCATCGCGGACGGCGGCAAGCGCCGCCGTCCGTCACAGACATGGCCTGAGGGGGCAGACCAAAGGACCTTGGCTGGGCCGGCCAACGGATTCGGGAAAAAGGAGTTCTTCTACGGCCGCAACTGTCGCCTGATCCACGAAACTTTGAAGAGGACGTCAACGTGATCGACAAGCAAAATCCCCGTATCAATGCCATCGCCGCCGCCATGCTGATGATGTCGCTGGGCGCGTCCAGCGCGTACGCGGCCGGTGCCGCGTCGTCGCTGCCGGTCAAGGAGCCGAGCGCGTCCGCGCCGGCCGACGCGGTGACCTCCAACCGCATCCTGGTGCGCTACAACGCCGGCACCGCCGCGGCCAGCGACCGCAGCGCCAAGCTGTCGACGGTGCAGTCGGCGGTGGGCCGCGCCAGCCTCGGCGGCGGCAACGGCATCTCGCGCGCGGCCGCGGCCAGCGTGCGCGCCGAGTACGTGCGCACCCTGGGCATCGGCGCGGACCTGATCCGCCTGACCGGCAAGCTGAGCAAGGCCGACCTGGACAAGGTGGTGGCGGAGATCGCCGCCGACCCGGCGGTGAAGTACGCGCAGGTCGACGCCAAGCTGCGGCCGGTGGAACTGCTGCGGGCCAAGACGCAGGTGCAGCCGCAACTGGTGCCCAACGATCCGCTGTACGCGCAGTACCAGTGGCACTACAGCAACGCCACCGGCGGCATCAATGCGCCGTCGGCCTGGGACGTGTCCAAGGGCGACGGCGTGGTGGTCGCGGTGCTGGATACCGGCATCCTGCCGAACCACCCGGACGTGGCGGTGAACCTGCTGCAGGGCTACGACTTCATCTCCGACGCGGAGACCTCGCGGCGTCCGACCGACGCGCGCGTGCCCGGCGCGCTCGACTACGGCGACTGGGTCGAGAACGACAACGAGTGCTACGCCGGCTCGCTGGCCGACGACAGCTCCTGGCACGGCACCCACGTGGCCGGAACGGTGGCCGAAGCCACCAACAACGGCGTCGGCATGGCCGGCGTGGCGCCCAACGCCACGGTGCTGCCGGTGCGCGTGCTGGGCAAGTGCGGCGGCTACACCTCCGACATCGCCGACGCCATCGTCTGGGCGTCCGGCGGGACCGTGGCCGGCGTGCCGGCCAACCAGAACCCGGCCGAGATCATCAACATGAGCCTGGGCGGCGGCGGCGCCTGCGACAGCGCCACCCAGGACGCGATCAACGGCGCGGTGTCGCGCGGGACCACCGTGGTGGTGGCCGCCGGCAACAGCAGCGGCAATGCCGCCAACTTCAGCCCGGCCAGCTGCGACAACGTGATCGCGGTCGGCGCCACCCGCATCACCGGCGGCATCACCTACTACTCCAACTACGGCGCCAAGGTCGATCTGTCCGGCCCGGGCGGCGGCGGCAGCGTCGACGGCAATCCGGGCGGCTACATCTGGCAGACCGGCTACAGCGGCACGACCACGCCGACCTCCGGCAACTACACCTACATGGGCCTGGGCGGCACCTCGATGGCCTCGCCGCACGTGGCCGCGGTGGCGGCGCTGGTGCAGAGCGCGCTGATCGCCGCGGACAAGGCGCCGCTGACTCCGGCCGCGCTGGAGACCTTGCTCAAGCAGACCGCGCGTCCGTTCCCGGTGTCGATCCCGACCAGCACGCCGATCGGCACCGGTATCCTCGACGCCAAGGCCGCGCTGGCCAAGGCGCTGGAAGAGCCGTGCGATCCGGACACCGAGCAGTGCGCGCCGCCGGCGACGGCGTTGACCAACAAGGTCGTGGTCTCCGGGTTGACCGGCGCGGCCGGCAACGAGACGCTGTACAGCTTCCAGGCCGAAGCCGGCGCGGTGCTGAGCTTCCTCACCTACGGCGGCAGCGGCAACGTGTCGCTGTACGTGAGCTTCGACAAGGAGCCCACTAGCAGCAGCTACGACGCTAAGTCGGCCCGCCCGGGCAACAACGAGACGGTGCGCTTCACCGCGCCGCAGGCCGGGACGTACTACATCAAGCTGGTCGGCACGACGGCGTACAGCGGCGTCAGCCTGGTCGCTCGCCAGTAACGGGAGCGAAGGACGGCGCCGTTCGCGGCGCCGCAGGTCACCCAGAAGACCCGGCTACGGCCGGGTCTTCTGCGTCCGCGCGGCAAAAACGTCCTGTTCCCGCAGCGCCTGTCGCAGATGCGCCGTGCGAGGATCGGCACGGCCTTGGGCGGTCCTGTATGGGCGTGAGCGAGCGGTGGTCGCCACGTGCCGCCGTGCGCGCCGCGCCGCAATCGGCCATGCTGCGCACCGCGCGTGTCATGCCGATGACCGTGCGTCGTGCAGCCGTGGCCTCGTAGACAGTCGCGGCGGCCGCCGCGACCGGGGTGGGCGGCAGGTCGCGCCGAACTGCTAAAGTCGCCGCACGCTCTGGAGGGATTGTGTGAACGCGCTCGTCAAGGACACTGTCGCCGCTGCCGATACGCCCGAGGCGCGCATCGTCGATGCGTTGCTGGCCAAGGGCCGGCTCAAGGAAGGCGACCTGCTGCGCGCGCGCCAGTTGCAGCGCGAATCCGGCGGCAGCCTGCTGTCGCTGCTGGCGCGGCTGGGGCTGGTCTCCGAGCGCGACCACGCCGAGGTCAGCGCCGAGGTCCTGGGCCTGCCGCTGCTCGATGCCAAGCAATTGCCGGCCACCGCGCCGGAGAACCTGCCCGAGGCGCAGCCGCTGTCGCTGCGTTTCCTCAAGCAGTTCCACGTGTGCCCGCTGGGCGAGCGCGACGGCGCGCTGGAACTGTGGATGTCCGATCCGCACGAACCCTATGCGGCCGACGCGGTGCGCCTGGCCACCGGGCTGCAGGTGGTGCCGCGGATCGGCCTGCGCTCGGAGATCGACGACCTGATCGAGCGCTGGTTCGGCCAGGGCCGCAGCGCGATGGGCGCGATCGTGGAAACCGCCGACGGCGACAGCGTCGCCGCCGACGACATCGAGCACCTGCGCGACCTGGCCTCCGAGGCGCCGGTGATCCGCCTGGTCAACCTGGTGATCCAGCGCGCGGTGGAGTTGCGCGCCTCGGACATCCACATCGAGCCGTTCGAGAGCCGGCTGAAGGTGCGCTACCGCGTCGACGGCGTGCTGATCGACGGCGAGAGCCCGCCGGCCAACCTGACCGCGGCGGTGATCAGCCGCGTCAAGATCATGGCCAAGCTCAACATCGCCGAGCGCCGCCTGCCGCAGGACGGCCGCATCATGCTGCGGGTGCAGGGCAAGGAACTGGACCTGCGTGTGAGCACGGTGCCGACCGCGCACGGCGAGAGCGTGGTGATGCGCCTGCTCGACCGCGAGACCGTGGTGTTCGACTTCCACCGGCTCGGCTTCACCGATGCGTTCCTGCCGCAGTTCCGCAGGGTGCTGGAGCAGCCGCACGGCATCCTGCTGGTCACCGGTCCCACCGGCTCGGGCAAGACCACCACGCTGTACACCGCGCTGAGCCAGCTCAACACCGCCGACGTCAAGATCATCACCGTCGAGGACCCGGTCGAGTACCAGATCGAGGGCATCAACCAGATCCAGGCCAAGCCGCAGATCGGCCTGGATTTCTCGCATGCGCTGCGCAGCATCGTGCGTCAGGACCCGGACATCATCATGATCGGCGAAATGCGCGACCTGGAAACCGCGCGCATCGCGATCCAGTCGGCGCTGACCGGCCACCTGGTGCTGTCCACCCTGCACACCAACAACGCCGCCGGCGGCATCACCCGCCTGCTCGACATGGGCGTGGAGGACTATCTGCTGACCTCCACGATCAACGGCATCCTCGCCCAGCGCCTGGTGCGGCGGCTGGAGCCGACCCATGCCGAGCGCTATGCGGCCTCGCCGGAGGAGATCGAGAAGTTCGACCTGCGCCGGCTGCAGCCCGACGGCGAGATCTTCCTGTACCGCCCGCGGCCGTCGGCGATCGCGCCGACCGGCTACCTGGGCCGCACCACGATCATGGAATTCCTGGTCATGAACGACGCGCTGCGGCGCGCGGTGATGCGCCACGCCGGCATGGGCGAGATCGAGCAACTGGCGCGCGAGGCCGGCATGCGCACCATGTACGAGGACGGCCTGAGCAAGGCGCTCAGCGGCCAGACCACGATCGAGGAAGTGCTGCGCGTGACGGAGGAAACCTGATGCGCGCGGCACGCGGCGCGGCTGTGGCAGTGGGTCATTCCGCCATCGGTTGGCGGCAACCGCGCGCTTGCGCCGGGGTCGCGCACGATGCGCTTGCCGATTCCCGATTCCCCATTCCCGATTCCCAGCCCTGATGCCCCTGTACCGCTACAAGGCGCTGGATTCGCACGGCGAGATCCTGGAAGGCCAGATGGAGGCCGCCAGCGACGCCGAGGTGGCGCTGCGCCTGCAGGAACAGGGGCACATGCCGATGGAGGCGCGGCTCGCCGCGCAGGGCGGCGGCACCTCGCTGCGCAGCCTGTTCCGGCCCAAGCCGTTCGACGGCACCGCGCTGGTGCAGTTCACCCAGCAACTGGCGACCCTGCTCGGCGCGGGCCAGCCGCTGGACCGCGCGCTGTCGATCCTGCTGGAACTGCCGGAGGACGAGCGCTCTAAGCGCACCGTCGGCGACATCCGCGACGCGGTACGCGGCGGCGCGCCGTTGTCGGTGGCGCTGGAGCGCCAGCACGGGCTGTTCTCGCGCCTGTACATCAACATGGTGCGTGCCGGCGAGGCCGGCGGCAATCTGCACGACACGCTGCAGCGGCTGGCCGAATATCTGGAACGCAGCCGCGAACTGAAAGGCCGGGTGATCAACGCGCTGATCTATCCGGCGATCCTGGTCAGCGTGGTCGGCTGCGCGCTGCTGTTCTTGCTCGGCTACGTGGTGCCGCAGTTCGCGCAGATGTACGAGAGCCTGGACGTGGCCCTGCCGTGGTTCACCCAGGCGGTGCTGAGCGTGGGCCTGTTCGTGCGCGACTGGTGGATCGTGCTGCTGATCGTGCCGGCGGTGCTGGCGCTGGCGGTGGACCGCAAGCGCCGCGATCCGGCCTTCCGTGCCGCGTTCGACGCCTGGTTGCTGAAGCAGCGCTTCGTCGGCGGGCTGATCGTGCGGCTGGAAACCGCGCGCCTGACCCGTACCCTGGGCACCTTGCTGCGCAACGGCGTGCCGCTGCTGGCCGCGCTGGGCATCTCGCGCAACGTGCTGTCGAACCTGGCGCTGACCGCAGACCTCGGTGGCGCCGCCGACGACGTCAAGAACGGCCATGGGTTGTCGGTGTCGCTGGCCAAGGGCAAGCGCTTTCCGCGCCTGGCGCTGCAGATGATCCAGGTCGGCGAGGAATCCGGCGCCCTGGACACGATGCTGCTCAAGACCGCCGACACCTTCGAGCAGGAAACCGCGCAGGCGATCGACCGCATGCTCGCCGCGCTGGTGCCGCTGATCACCCTGGTCCTGGCCTCGGTCGTGGGCCTGGTGATCATTTCCGTCCTCGTTCCGCTGTACGACCTGACCAATGCGATTGGGTGAGGTGCCACGCTCATGCGCCATGGCGCATGTGGCGCCGAACGCCCGGCCATGGATGGCCGGGCCGGTGTGTCCGCAGCCGGTAACGCAACGCCATGGACGACAGCGGCGTTGCCGGAAGCATCCGCGCTACACGCCATGGCGCATGCGGCGCCGAACGCCCGGCCAAGCAGGGCCTGGCCCCCAGTCCGCCACCCCGGCAAGGCCACTGACATGACAGTGGCATCGCCACCGCGCACCATGGTTCCGGTCACGCCGGGACCGACGTGCATGAAGCGCGGCTGCACGAGCGGCCCGCCACCGCGGCCATCGGCGCCGCGTTCGGCTACATAAAGGTTTTTCACCGCAAGGATCCGATGCAATGCGCACTCTCCGCCTCCGCTCCCTGACCCGTTCCCCCTCCGCCGCGCACCAGTCGGGCATGAGCCTGCTGGAAATCATCATCGTCATCGTGCTGATCGGCGCGGTGCTGACCCTGGTCGCCAGCCGCGTGCTGGGCGGCGCCGACCGCGGCAAGGCCAATCTGGCCAAGTCGCAGATCCAGACCCTGGCCGGCAAGATCGACAACTACCAGCTCGACACCAACAAGTTGCCGTCCAAGCTCGACGACCTGGTCACCGCGCCGGGCGGCGTCAGCGGCTGGCTCGGCCCGTACGCCAATGCCAGCGACCTGAACGATCCGTGGGGCCACCCGATCGAGTACAGGGTGCCCGGCGACGGCAAGCCGTACGACCTGATCAGCCTCGGCAAGGACGGCCAGCCCGGCGGCAGCAGCTACAACGCCGACATCAAGAACCCGTGATCCCGGCGCCGTGATCCAGGCCCCTGCCCGCAGCCTCCGCGGCGACCCGCATGCGCGCGCCGGCGCGCGCATGCGCATGCGCGGCGTGTCGCTGCTGGAGATGTTGCTGGTGGTGGGCCTGATCGCGATCGCCGCGTTGCTGGCCGCGTCGGTACTCACCGGCGGCATCGACGGCATGCGCCTGCGCTCGTCGGCCAAGGAGATCGCCGCGCAACTGCGCTACACGCGCGCGCAGGCGATCGCGACCGGGCAGCCGCAGCGCTTCCTGATCGATCCGCGCGCGCATCGCTGGCAGGCGCCGAACGGCCGCCACGGCGAGATCCCGCCATCGCTGACGGTGCGCTTCACCGGCGCGCGCCAGGCGCAGCGCCGCGACGACGAAGGCGCGATCCAGTTCTTCGAGGACGGCGCGGCCACCGGCGGGCGCATCGAGCTGCAGACGCGCAAGGCCAGTTGGCGCATCGACGTGGCCTGGCTGACCGGTGAGGTCAAGGTCGGCCGTCCGCCGCAGCAGCAGGGCATGCCATGAAGGCGCAGCGCGGCTACACGCTGATCGAGGTGATCGTGGCGTTCGCGTTGCTGGCGCTGGCGCTGACCTTGTTGCTCGGTTCGCTGTCCGGCGCCGCGCGCCAGGTGCAGCGCGCCGACCAGCTCAGCCGCGCCACGCTGTACGCGCAATCCTTGCTGGCCGCGCAGGGCGTGGAGCAGCCGCTGCAGCCCGGTCGCGAGCAGGGCAGCTTCGAACAGGGCCGCTACCGCTGGACCCTGGACGTGGCGCCGTACGTCGACGCGCGGCGCCCGCCGGACCCGACCATCACGCCGGGCGCGCCGACCCTGCTGCAACTGAATCTGCAGGTGCGCTGGGGCGACGCCCCGGCGCAGGCGCTGCAATGGAAGACGCTGCGCCTGGTCAGCGCGCAGAACGTCGGGGTGCCGCAATGAGTCGCGCGCCGGGACGCACCGCCGCGCGCGGCTTCACCCTGATCGAAGTGCTGCTGGCCACGGTGCTGCTGGTCGGCGGCCTGACCCTGGCCTTCGCCACGCTGCGCTCGGCCACCGCGATCAGCGGCCGCGGCGAAACCATCGCCGGGCGCAGCGAGCGCATGCGCGCGGTGGAAGGCTTCCTGCGCCGGCGCCTGAGCGGTGCGCAGCCCATGGCGCTGGACATCGACAGCAGCACGCTGCAGCCGGTGCGCTTCGTCGGCGAGCCGCAGCGCATGCGCTTCGTCGCCGATCTGCCCGACTACCTGGGCCACGGCGGCCCCTACCTGCACGACCTCGGCGTCAGCGGCGACCGCGGCCAGCAGCGCCTGACCATCGCGCTGGTACAGGTGCAGGCCGGCAAGCAGATCGCCGAGGGCAAGCCACGCGCGCCCGAGCCGCTGGCCGAGGGCCTGCGCCAGGTGCGTTTCCGCTACCGCGGCATCGATCCGGAACGCGGCAGCATCGGTCCGTGGCAGGAACGCTGGGAGACGACCGACCGGTTGCCGCTGCTGGTCTCGATCGAACTGAGCAGCGACGACGGCACGGTCTGGCCGCCGCTGGTGGTGGCCTTGCGCCAGGCCGGCGGCGCGGAGGCGCGGCAATGAGCGCGGTCCGCGTGCGTGGCGCGGCGCTGGTGCTGGTGCTGTGGCTGATCGCGCTGCTGACCGCGCTGATCGGCGCGTTCGCGTTGACCGCGCGCACCGAAGGCCTGCAGGGCAAGGTGCTGGGCGACGGCGCGGCGGCGCAGGAACGCGCCCGCGCCGGGCTGGAATACGCGCTGACCCGGCTCGCCGGCACCCCGACCCAGCCCGGCTGGCGCGTGGACGGGCGCCGCTATCGCTGGCAGTACGAAGGCGCCACGGTCGACCTGCGCATCACCGACGAGAGCGG
Source organism: Xanthomonas sp. DAR 35659 (assembly GCF_041242975.1). Classification (NCBI taxonomy): domain Bacteria; kingdom Pseudomonadati; phylum Pseudomonadota; class Gammaproteobacteria; order Lysobacterales; family Lysobacteraceae; genus Xanthomonas; species Xanthomonas medicagonis. Next base: position 4,513,273 of record NZ_CP162488.1, on the reverse strand, counting down.
CAAGGTCGATCTGAACCTGGCCGACGCGCCGCTGCTGGCGGCGCTGGTGCGCGCGGTCGGCGGCGATCCGCAGCGCGCCGACGCCATCGCCGCGGCGATCGTGGACTGGCGCGATCCGGACAATCTCAGCCAGCCCAACGGCGGCGCCGAGGACCCGGACTACGCCGCCGCCGGACGCGCGTACGGGGCCAAGGACGCGCCGTTCGAAAGCCTGGCCGAACTGCAACTGGTACTCGGCATGGACGCGGACCTGTACGCCAAGTTGCTGCCCAACCTGACCCTGTACAGCGGCATCTCGCGCCCGGCGCCGGATTTCGCGCCGGCGCCGGTGCTGACCGCGCTAGGCCTGGACGCGCAGCAGGTGCTGGCGCAGCGCGAGCGCAGCGATCCGGCGCAGGCCGCCGCGTTCGGCGCCGGCGGCGGCACCTACAGCATCGAAAGCCGCGCGCGGCTGGGCAGCGGACGCGAGGCGGTGCTGCGCGCCGTGGTGCGCCCAGGCTCGTCGGCGCTACCGGGCTCCGCCTACACTGTGCTGCGATGGGAAGAGGGATCGACCGTTCGATGACTGCGTGGCGCGACACCATGGAAAAGTTCGGCGTGCGCATCGCGCCCGGTGCCGGGGGCCTGCTGGCCTGGTGGCAGCGTTCGCTGATGGCGTGGCTGCCGCCGCGCTGGCAAGTGCAGCTGGGCTGGTCGCAGGCGCGGCTGCTGCTGTGGCGCGAGGGCGAGCAGTTGCTGGTCGCGCGCCAGCTCGGCGCCGATCTGGGCGCGCCGTTGGCGTTGCCGTGGCCGCTGCTGGCGGCCGACCTGGACGCGGTGCTCGGCCCGCGCCTGGCGGCGTTGCCGCGGGTGTGGATGCTGCCGGCGCACTCCGCGCTGCGGCGCACGCTGCGCCTGCCGGCCGCGGCCGCCGACCATCTGCGCGACGTGGTCCGGTTCGAGATCGATCGGCAGACGCCGTTCCAGGCCGACCAGGTGGTCTACGACGTGCGCCCCGGCGCGCGGCGCGACGACGCCCAGCTCGACGCCGACCTGGTGGTGGCGCCGCGCCGGGTGCTGGACGACCTGCACGAACACGCCGCCACGCTGCGCCCGACCCTGGCCGGGGTCGACGTCGCCGGCGCCGACGGCGTGCCGCTGGGGGTGAACCTGTTGCCGCCGGAACAGCGCCACCGCCGCGCCGATCCGATGCGGCGCTGGAATGCGATCCTGGCCGCGACCGCGCTGCTGGCGCTGTTCGCCGCCGGCTGGCAGTTGCTGGACAACCGCCGCGAGGCGCTGGAGCAGCTGCGCGCGCAGGTGGACAGCAGCGCGCAGCGCGCGCGCGGCGTGGCCGCGCAGCGCCAGCAACTGGTCGATCTGGTCGAAGGCGCGGCGTTCTTCGATCAATTGCGCGCCGAGCGTCCGACCTCGCTGGAAATCTGGAACGAACTGAGCAAGCGCCTGCCCGAGGGCACCTACCTGGAGAAGTTCTCGGTGGAGGGCGACCAGTTGCAACTGATCGGGCTCAGCAGCGAGGCGTCCTCCCTGGTCGGCCGGCTGGAAGGCTCGCCGCTGTGGCGCACGCCCTCGCTGACCGGCGTGCTGCAGGCCGATCCGGGCACCCACCGCGACCGCTTCACCCTCACCGCCGAACTGGCCGGGACCAAGCGCAAGGAGGCCGCCGATGCCGGTGCAGGTCGATAAGCGCGACCGCTGGCTGGCATTGGGGTTGCTGCTGGCGGCGCTGGCGCTGGGCTACCTGGTGCTGGTGCATCCGTGGTGGACCGTGCCGATGCGCGAGGTCGATGCACAGATCCAGGAGCTGCGCCAGCGCGAACTGCGCGTGCGCATGCAGTTGCAGCAGGCGCCGCAGGTGGCGCAGCGGCTGCAGCAGGCGCAACGCGAGCTGGCCACGCGCCCGGGCTTCCTGCGCGAGACCTCGGCCGAACTGGCCTCGGCCGGCCTGGTGCAGCGCCTGGAAAGCGCGGTCGCCACCGCCAGCCCCGGCAACCGCAGCTGCGCGATCAGCAACCGCTCGCCGCTGGCCGCCGACAACCGTCGCGACCGCTTCACCCGGGTCGCGGTGCAGGTGCGGCTGCGCTGCGGCACGCCGGAACTGGCGGCGGTGCTGCATGCGCTGGAAAGCGGCACCCCGGCCTTGTTCGTGGACAACCTCAACGTGATGGCGCAGCGCTACCAGCTCTCGCCGGGCGAGAGCGGCAACGGCCTGGACGTGGCCTTCGAACTGGCCGGCTACCTGCGCCCGAACGCGATGCCGGCGCCGCCCGCCGGCGCGCCGGGCGCGGCCGTCCCGGATGCGGCCGCCGCGCCGACTGCGCCGCCGAACGCACCGGTGATGGATGCCGGCACGCCAGCCGGACCGGGTCCGAGCGAACCCGCGCCGGCGCAGGCGCCATCGCCGCCGCCGGCGAGCGTTCCGCAGCCGCAGCCGCAGCAAGCGGGAGGCACGGATGCGCATTGAAGCGATCGGCCTGCGCAGCGTGTGGCTGGCCACGCTGGCGCTGTGGGGGCTGCTGGTCTGGGTGCTGGGCCTGGCCGGCCTCGGTCAGCGCATCGTGCCGCTGCCCGACGATCCGGCCATGACCCAGCGCCTGCCGGCGCTGCCGGCGGCCGCGCCGCAGCGCCTGGGCGACTATTCGCGCTACGCCGAGATCGCCGCGCGCCCGGTGTTCGCCGAGGATCGCCGGCCGCACCCGTTCTTCCTCAGCGCCGACAACGGCCAGGCCGCCGCGCCCAGCGTGCGCCTGACCGGCGTGCTGCTCACCGACGATTTCAAGATGGCCACGCTGACCACCGAGCAGGGCGAATCGCTGCGCCTGCAGGAAGGCGGCGAGGCGGTGAAGGGCTGGCGCCTGCTGTCGCTGGAACCGCGCCGCGCCGTGGTCAGCGGCAGTGGCGGCAGCCAGACCCTGGAGCTGCGCGTGTTCGACGGCAAGGGCGGGCAGCCGCCGACGCCGCTGGGCCAGGCCGCGCGCGCGGCGGGCATGCCGCCGTTGCCGCCGCCCGCGGCCGGGTCCGGCGGCAACGCGCCGGCCACTCCCGTGCAGAACACCACCGCCGCCGCGCCACCGCAGCAGCCACCGCCGCAGTCGGGCAACGGCGTGCCGCCGGCGAGCGAACCGGCGGCCGCGCCGGCGCCGTCGTCGCAGCAACTGCAGGCCATCCGCGAACGCATCGAAGCCCGCCGCCGGCAGTTGCAGCAGCAGCGCCAGAACAACCCATCAGGTCAGAACCCTTGAAGAGTGATCGCATGACGCCGCGCTTGTTTTCCCTGTTCCTCGCGATCGGCCTGGTGGCCGGCTGCGCCACCACGCCCTCGCCGGAAGTCCGCCGCGGCGCGGCGATCAATCCCGCGGTCGGCGCCGCCGGCAGCACCAGCGGCGCCACCGGCGGCGCGTCCGGCAGCGCCGATCCCGACGACCTGCCCGAGCGCGCCACGCCGGTGATCCGCCGCGGCAGCGGCACCATGATCAATTCCGGCGCCGCCGCCGCGCCGGCGCCGTCGCTGGGCAACGCCAGCAGCGGCAGCGCCACCTTCAATTTCGAAGGCGAATCGGTGCACGCGGTGGTCAAGGCGATCCTCGGCGACATGCTCGGGCAGAACTACGTGATCGCGCCCGGCGTGCAGGGCACGGTGACCCTGGCCACGCCCAAGCCGGTGTCACCGGCGCAGGCGCTGAACCTGCTGGAGATGGTGTTGGGCTGGAACAACGCGCGCATGGTCTACAGCGGCGGCCGCTACAACATCGTGCCCGCCGACCAGGCCCTGGCCGGCACGGTGGCGCCGAGCACCGCCTCGCCGGCCAGCGCGCGCGGCTTCGAGGTGCGGGTGGTGCCGCTGAAGTTCATCTCCGCCAGCGAAATGAAGAAGGTGCTGGAGCCGTACGCGCGGCCCAACGCGATCGTCGGCATCGACGGTTCGCGCAACGTCATCACCCTCGGCGGTACCCGCGCCGAACTCGAAAACTACCTGCGCACCGTGCAGATCTTCGACGTGGACTGGCTGGCGGGCATGTCGGTGGGCGTGTTCCCGATCCAGTCGGGCAAGGCCGAGCAGGTCGCCGCCGACCTGGAGAAGGTGTTCGGCGAGAACAGCAAGACCCCCAGCGCCGGCATGTTCCGCTTCATGCCGCTGGAGAACGCCAATGCGGTGCTGGTGATCACCCCGCAGGCGCGCTACCTGGACCAGATCCAGGACTGGCTGGACCGCATCGACAGCGCCGGCGGCGGCAGCCGGCTGTTCTCCTACGAACTGAAGTACATCAAGGCCAAGGACCTGGCCGACCGCCTGGCCGAGGTGTTCGGCGCCGGCGGCGGCAACCGCGGCGACTCCAACGCCTCGCTGATGCCGGGCTCGCAGATGAGCCAATTGAACGGCGGCGGCTATGGCGGCAGCGACAGCGGCCTGGGCGGCAGTGGCAGCGGCAGTGGTAGCAACGGCAGCTTCGGCGGCGGCAGCAGCGACAGCCTCTCCTCGGGCAGCAGCAGTTCTTCCTCCGGCGGCCTCGGCAACGGCAGCCTGCAACTGTCGCAGCGCACCCCCGGCAACGGCAGCGTGACCCTGGAAGTGCAGGGCGACAAGGTCGGCGTGTCCGCCGTGGAGGAAACCAACACCCTGCTGGTGCGCGCCACGCCGCAATCGTGGCGCTCGATCCGCGACGTGGTCGAGAAGCTCGACGTGATGCCGATGCAGGTGCACATCGAGGCGCAGGTGGCCGAGGTGAGCCTGACGGGCAATTTGCGCTATGGCGTCAATTGGTACTTCGAGCAGGCCGTGAATGCGGCAAGCGACGCCAACAACATCGGCGTCGGTGGCGGAGCGAACCTGCCCAGCGCGCTTGGCCGCAATATCTGGGGCGACATAGCCGGCAAGATCACTAACACCACCGGTCTGGGCTGGACGTTCCTCGGCAAGAACGCGGCGGCGGTGATCACCGCGCTGGATGAGGTCACCGACGTCAAGTTGCTGCAGACGCCATCGGTGTTCGTGCGCAACAACGCCGAGGCGACGCTCAACGTGGGCACCCGTATTCCGATCAATTCGACGTCGATCAACACCGGCATCGGCACCGACAGCAGCTATTCCTCGGTGCAGTACCTCGACACCGGCGTGATCCTCAAGGTGCGGCCGCGGGTGACCAAGGACGGCATGGTGTTCCTGGACATCGTGCAGGAAGTCAGTACGCCAAGCGACCGGCCGGCGGCGTGCAACAGCACCACGCCCGTGGTCAACACGTCGGCCTGCAATGTCGATATCAACACGCGCAGGGTCAAGACCGAGGCGGCTGTGCAGAGCGGCGATACCATCATGCTGGCGGGCCTGATCAGCGACCGCACCACCGATGGCAGCAGTGGCGTTCCGTTCCTGAGCAAGCTGCCCGTGGTCGGCGCGTTGTTCGGCCAGAAATCGCAACAGAGCAACCGCAACGAAGTGATCGTGCTGCTGACCCCGACCATCGTGCGCAACCCGCAGGAAGCGCGCAATCTCACCGACGAGTACGGGCAGAAGTTCAAGGCAATGGAGCCGTTGCCGGCGCCGGGCAAGAAGTAAGTACCGATGGCCCTGCCCATCGTGCTGCTGCCGGTCGGCGTCGACGACGTCGCGCTGGACGCGTGCCTGGGCGCACTGGACGCGCACACCCCGCCCGGGACCCGCGTGTGGCTGGCCGACGACGCCCAGGCTGGCCCGCGCGGCCAGCGCGTGGTCGAGGCGTGGCTGGCGCGGACGCGGCTGCAGGCCGACTACACGCGGCGCCCGCGCATGCTCGGCGAGGTGGCGCACCTGGACGAAATGCTGCGCGCCTGTGCCGATGCCGACGTGGTGGTGCTGGCGGCCGATGCGCAGCCGTTGCCGGGGTGGCTGCAGCATCTGCAGGCCTGCCTGGCGCGCGATGCCGCCATCGCCAGCGCCACGCCGTGGAGCAACGCCGGCGAAGCCTGCGCCTGGCCGCGGCTGGGCGAGATCAACCCGCTGCCCGACGACGGCGAGCGCCTGGCCCGCGCCTGCGCGGCGCTGGCCCCGGAGCATCCGGAACTGCCGGCGGCGGTGTGCCACGCGGTGGCCTTGCGCGGCACCGCGCGGCAGCGCGCCGGCGGCCTGGACGCGAGCAGCTACGGCTCCTGGTACGCGGCGCTGACCGACCTGTCCTTGCGCATGGCCGGACTGGGCTGGCGCAACGTGCTGTGCGAGACCGCCTACGTGGCGCGCAGCGGCGAGGGCCAGGCCGCCGACGGCGACATGGACGCCCTGGCCACGCGCTGGCCGGCCTGGCACGCGCGCCTGGCCGGCTTCCTGATGCACGATCCGCTGCGCGCGCGCCGCGAGGAACTGCAGCGCCTGTACGCCGGATTGCCGCCGCCGGACCCGCAGCGCGCCTTGTTCGACGCGTAGCGCGCGCCCGCAACGCCAGATGCAAACCGCCAACCTTTGGAAGCAGGCCGGCCGCGTTTCCGTCTGGCGCTATACCGAGAACGCAGGGAACTACCCGGGGTGGCATCTCACGGCCGACCCGGCGGGACGTCGGTCGCTCCTGGCGCTGTTCGATGCCCTGGCCGCGGACGGGGCCGGTACCCGCACCATCGCGATCACGGCGCCGGGCAAGGCCGACCTCGCCGTGCCGAACAACAAGCAGGGCCGCGCCGCCTGGGTCGCCCCGCAGAAACTGCGGCTGACCCTGACTGCGGCCGAGCAGCAGTGGTGGTTCCCGCCGGACCTAGATCCGGCCGCGCTCACGTTGGGTGCCGCCTGGCTGCCGGCGCTGCGGCACGGCATCGCCGGCATTCCGGCCGGGCAAGGGGATTACTCCATCGGCAAGGGCAGCCTTCCGCTGTGGTTCTGGTGGTGAGGCGAGTGCGGCGCTGTCGGCAGTGACCCAAGCGAGCTATCCAGGTCGCCGAGGGTTGGCGTCCGTCATTCTTGTGTTTGGTGGAGGTGGGCGGAATCGAACCGCCGAATCCGCTGCTTCGAGCGGTGACTGGCCTCGGGCAAGCCGCCTTGAGCCGATGCGTCGCGCACCAGCGATGACAGGGCACCTCTGACAACCTCGGGAAGTGTTCTGTAGGAGCGGCTTTAGCCGCGACAGGCACTCGCCGAAGGTGCCTGTCGCGGCTAAAGCCGCTCCTACAGGACAAACTGCATCTGACTTGACGATGGCGAACGCAGATTACTAGAGGTGCCCGACAGTCGCCCGCCTCACTCCGGCGGCGCCTGCACCTCCACCGTCACCTCCAGCACATCGTGGCGCCAGGACTCGATGTCGAACTCCACCGCGCGGCCGTCGGCGGCGTAGCTCACCCGCTGCAGCCGGAAGCACGGCGTGCCGGCGGTGGATTGCAGCAGCGCGGCCTGCTTGGCGTCGAGTGTGGCCGGATACATCGACAGCCGGCTGCGCGCCTGGCGCAGTCCCAGGCGCTGGCCGAGCACCGCGCTGAGCGAGCCGGCCAGGTCGTGATCGAGCAGGCTCGGCGCCCATGCCGCGAGGATCGCGTTGGTCTCCAGCAGCACCGCGCGGCGGCCGATCCAGCGCCGGCGCTGCAACACGAACACCTCGGCTGTGGGATCGTCCAGTTCCAAATGGCGCGCCAGCAGCGCGCCGGCCGGCTGGCGGCGCGCGCTCAGCAGTTCGGTGCGTGGCCGTCCGCCTTGCGCGGCCACGTACTGCATGAAGCCGGCGATGCTGGTGGGGTCGTGGCGCACGCGTGGCGCGCTGACGAACCAGCCGCGGCGGTTCTCGCGGTAGATGTGGCCTTCCGATTCCAGTTGCTGCAGCGCCTCGCGCAAGGTGATGCGAGTGCAGCCGAACAGCGCGGACAGCTCGCGTTCCACCGGCAGCCGCTGGTCCGCGCTCCATTCGCCGGCGGCGATGCGCGCCAGCAATGCATCGACGATGCGCTGGCCGAAACTGGTGGCGGCGTGGAGCGGGCTGGTCATGCGCTTGCGCGGGCGGCGCGCCGAAGGTGGTCGCGGCGCCCACTATGCATGGCGCGCGGCGGCGCGGCGACAGGCGGGCGCCGCCAGGGAGCGCCATTGCGGCCATGGCGCGTCGGCCGTGTCGACATTCGCGAATGGCCTGGATCGGCTTTCAAGGGATTGGTCTCGGCACGCATCCCGCAGCGCCACCGAACGCGACGTCGCGCACGAGCATGCGCGTGCTCATCGCGGCGCGTCGGCAGATCGGCGCGGCGCAGGTCGGCTCGTCACAGGCGTGGGCCGTATATCGCCAGCACTGACGACACCCGCCGACGTGCGCACGCTGCGCGCTCATCGTGACGCGGCCAGGCCGGTGCGGCGCAGATCGGCCTGCCACAGGCGCAGGCCGTACACCGCCAGCACCACGAAGCCGGCGTACAGCGCCGCGGTGGGATACAGGCCCTTGTAGACGAACACGCCGACGTAGACGCAGTCGAGCACAATCCACAGACCCCAGTTGGCGATGCGCTTGCGCGCCGCCCAGAAACTGGCGACCAGGCTGAAGGCGGACAAGGCCGCGTCCAGCCACGGCAGCGCGGCGTCTGTGCAGCAGTGCATCGCCCAGCCCAGCAACGCCGCGCCGGCGGCGCCGGCCAGCAGCGACAGCGCGCCCTCGCGCCGCGGCAACGGGCCGACGTGAACCCTGCCATCGTCCAGCCGGCCCTGGCTCCAGCGCCACCACCCGTAGACCTGCAGGACCACGTAGACGACCTGCAGCAGCATGTCGGAGTAGAGCTTCCACTGATAGAACAGCCAGGCGTAGAGCAGCACCGCGACGACATTGACCGGCCAGCACCAGCGCACCCGCCGCGCGGTCAGCCACACGCCCAACACGTTGACCAGCACGGCGAAAAGTTCGAGGGGGGACATGGGTGGGAGGCCGGGATTGGAGAGTGGGGATTCGGGATTGGGATGGTGCGCGAGCGCACCGCATCGCGCTCTTCTGTAGGAGCGGCTTCAGCCGCGACGCTCTACGGTCGAAGCGTCGCGGCCGAAGCCGTTCCCACATCGGCGGGAAGCATGGCGAGAGGTTCGGGTGGGCGGGTTGGAGAGTCGGGGCAATGGCGAATCAGCGATCAGGAAACGCAGAGAATGCATGTGTCGCGCTTCTGTCAGGAGCGGCTTCGGACGTGACACCCTAACGGTAAAGCGTCGCGGCTGAAGCCGCTCCTACAAGGTCATCGCTGCGCCGCTGCCCTGCTTTTACGAATCCCCACTCCCGATTCCCCATTCCCCGCCCCTCAAAAATCGAACTGCAGCGCCAGCCGCGCAGTCCGCGGCGCACCCAGGAACAAATAGTCGTCGCCCTGGTAGTCGCCGACGTCGCGCCAGTAGCGCTTGTCCGCCACGTTGTCCACGCTCAACCGCAGCGTGGTCGGCACCGTGCCCAGGCGCGTGGCGTAGCGCGCACCGAGGTTGTAGACGGTGTAGCCGCCGACGGCGACGCGGCCGCCGCGGTCGGCGTACTTGGCGCCGCTGTACTGCGCGCCGCCCAGCAGCGCCAGGCCGGCGATGCCGGGGACGTCCCAACTGGCCTGCGCGCTGGCGCGCAACCGCGGCACGTTCAGCGCCTGATGGCGCTCGTAGGCCGGCGTGCCGGTGTCCTCGGCGCGCGCGCGGATGCCGGCGACGCTGGCCTGCAGGTGCAGGCGCTCGCCGACCGCGCCGTCGGCCGACAGTTCGATGCCGCGGTTGTGCAGGCGACCCTGCTGCAGGTACAGAAAGCTGCCGTCGGCCTGCGGCTGCGCGTACTGGTAGGCCTGGCGGATGTCGAACAGCGCCGCGCCCACTGACAGGCCGCGGTACTCGTACTTCACCCCGGCTTCGCTCTGGTACGCACTGGTCGGGGCGAGGATCTGGTCGGCGTTGCTGGCGAACCACGACGCGGTGCCGCCCGGCGACAGGCCCTTGGCGAAGCTGGCGTACAGCGACAGCGTGTCCTGCGGTTTGAACAGCAGCGCCGCCTGCGGCAGCAGGTCGGAGCGCCGCGTGCGCCGGGTCAGCGCGCCGTCGCGGTCCCAGGCGCGCTCGTCGTAGCGCACCTGGCGCGCGCCCAGCAAGAGCTGCCAGGCCTCGCCGATGCCGATGCGGTCGCTGACCAGCAAGGCGCTCTGCGTGCTGTCCAGGCGCCGCCGCTTGGGATCCAGTGCGGCATCGGCCTGGGCGAAGACCGGCGGGTCGGCGTCGATGTTGCCGCTGCCGATCATTTCGTTGATCGAGCCGTGGCGGTCGATGGTGCGTTGCAGGTAGTCCACGCCGAGCATGAGCTGGTGCTGCAGCGCGCCGGTGGCGAAGGCGCCGGACACGGTGGCCTGGGCCTGGTCGTTGCGGCGCGTGTCGTCGGGGCTGCGGTAGTCGTAGATGTCGTAGTCGCCTTCGCGGCTGAAGTAGTTGGGAATCGCATCGCTCGCGCAACTGGCCGCGCCATAGCAACCCCAGGCGAAGCTGGAGTAGTCGTCGATCACCGCGCGGCTGTGCGACGCCGCCAGTTGCGCGCTCCACGCATCGTTGAAGCGATAGCGATAGCGCAGTTGCGCGTTGAGCGCGTCGATGCCGACCGGCCTGGACCACGGCTGGTAGGCCAGCAGCCGGTGCACCGAGACGTCGCCGGGCAGCTGGGTGCCGCCGAGCAGTTGGTAGCCGGGCACCGAGCGCTGCTGGCGGTCCTGGTATTCCACGTCCAGTTGCAGCGTCGAGCGCGGGTCGATGTTCCAGTCCGCGGCCAGCGACAGGAAGTTGCGGTGGCCGTCGGCATGGTCGACGTAGCTGCGGATGTCCTCGTGCGCGGCGTTGACGCGCAGCCCGAACCGGCGGTCGCCGCCGAACCAGCCGCCCAGGTCCGCGGCGGCGTAGCGGCCGCCGTCGTCGTCGGTGCCGAGCACCAGCGTGCGCACCTGTTGCGGGCGCTTGGTGATGTAGTCGACGACGCCGGCCGGCTCGGTGAGGCCGGATTGCAGTCCGGACAGGCCCTTGAGCACCTGCACCTGTTGCTTGTTCTCCAGCGCCACGCTCTGCTCGCCGGCGATGCTCAGGCCGTTGATGCGGTAGCTGTTGGCGGCGTTGAGCGAATAGCCGCGCACCACGAAGTTCTCGTAGTAGCCGATCGGCGCATAGCTGTCGCCGACCGAGGCGTCGGCGCGCAGCACTTCGCTGAGCACGCGCACCTGGCGATCGTCCAGTTGCGCGCGGTCGATCACCGCGATCGACGCCGGCGTGTCCAGCAACGCGGCATCGCCGTAGCCGCCCAGGTCGGAGCGGTTGCGCGACTGCTCGGCCTGCACGTTGACCGCGTCCAGGTCGACCGGGGTCTGCGTCTCCGCAGCGGTGGCGCGGGCGTGCGGGGCGGTGGCGGCGAAGGCCAACGCCAGGGCGAGCGGCGCGAGCGTGGGGGAGGGTCGGGACATGGAGGCCTCTGGGCGTGAATCGGAATGGGAAACGCGGATGGCGCTGCGCGCGAATGGCAGCGTTGCTGCGAGGGGAGGGGCGGCAGCGCGCCAGCGGCGTGCCGTGCGCGACCGGCTGGCCTGCGTCGGCAGCGCGCTCATCGCGCCGCCTGCGCATGCCGCTGCAGGTGCCGCAGCAGGCGTTGGCCTTCCTCGCCGCCGAACCAGTCGGCATGGCCGAGCAGATAGCGGCGATAGGCGATGTCGGCGTTGGCGTCGGAGCCGGTGATGCCGGCGAAATAGTCGATCTCGCTGAGCGCGAAGTCGGCATGCACGATCGGCAGCAGCGCCGCCAGCAGGCGCAGCTGCGCCGCCTCCAGCGGCAGTGCCCGCGCGTAGCCGCGCAGCAGCGCGTCGAGCTGGTCCAGATCGGCCGCGGCGCGGCCGCCGGCGTCCAGGTCCAGCCACGGCACCAGGTTGCGCTCGATCGCGGTGGCCAGGTCGAACAGCGCGAAGTTGCGGTCGGCGAGGCCGAAATCGAATACCGCGCTGACCTCGCTGGCCGCGCCGTCGCCGCGCCACAAAAGATTGGAGGCGTGCCAGTCGCCATGCGTCCACAGCGCCGGCGGCGGCGCCTGCAGCAGCGGCCAGGCGCGCGCGTGCCAGGGCAGCAGGTGCCGGCGCAGGTCGCCGCGCCAGTCGCGCCGCTGCAGCCACGCCGCCAGCGCCGGCCGCGCGCGCAGGTCCTGGTCCAGCGCCTGCAGCGGATCGGCGCTGCCGAACAGGCGCAGGTTGGCGACCAGCAGCGCGGTGCTGCGCGGCGCCGCGACGTAGCCGGCGGCGGCGCGGTGCAGGCGGGCGAGGGCATGGCCGGCGGCATGCGCGTGCACGCTGCTCGCGAATGGCAGCCATGAGGCGGTGTCGCGGTAGAGGTCCTCGCCCGCGGCGGCGCGCTGCACTTCGTAGGTCCAATCGCCGATCTCCACCGCGCTGGCGCCATCGGGCGTGCGCAGCAGCGCCGGCACCGGCACGTCGCGCGCGCGCAGGTGCTCGATGAAGCGATGCTCCTCGCCCAGCGTGCGCGCGTCGCGCAGGCGCCGGTGATGGCGCTTGACGAACAGGGGGCCGACCGCGCTGTCGACCTCGGCCGCGGCGGAGAACGGGCGCGGGCTGTGCCAGCGCAGCGCGCGCACGGCATCGGGCAAGGCCATGCGCCGCAACAGCGCATCCACTTCGTCGGCGCGCAGCGGCGGCCAGTCCGCCGCGGCCGGCGCCACGGTCATGCCGTACATCTGGTGCGCGCTCATCGGCGGGGCCTGGCGCGCGGATGCGAGGGCGTGGCGGAGCGGATCACGACCGCCTGGCGGTGCCGGCAATTTGGTCTAGACCAATGTCGTGGGGGCTTGCGGCGGCGGCCGACGCTGGGGTCGGTCGCAGGGCGGCGGCGCTGCCGGGCGGTCGGCATGCACGGCCGCCGCCATCGCGGGCGGCCGATGCATCGCGATCCTGGCGGCAACGCGCCGGGGTGGGCGCAAGCCGTCATCTCTACCGCGAGAAACAAGGGGGCGCCGATTCTACCGCGTCGGTGGGCGCGGCTGGCGGTGTGGTGCGCCGTCGGCCACGCCGGATCGCGCGGTGTCGCGCTCGCGCCGCGCCGCAATGGTTGCGTGCGCCCAGGTCCGGCTCCGAGCGGCGCATGCCTGTGCGGCGTTCTCGAACAGTCCTGCCGAGTCACCGACGCGACGGTCGGAAGCGCATGCGCGACAGCGCTACTGCGCACGCGACTTTGCCCGGATAATCGCCGCATGAGCGAACAGCAGATGGCCGTGGTGGTGGTGACCTACGAGAGCGGCAGCACCATCGATGCCTGCCTGCAGCGCTTGCGCGCGGCGGCCGAGGTGGCGCAGATCCGCGTGGTCGACAACGCCTCGCGCGACGACACCCTGGCGATCGTGCAGCGCCACGCGCTGGAGGACCGGCGCGTGCGCTTCGTCGCCAACCCCGACAATCCCGGTTTCGCCACCGCCTGCAACCAGGGCGCGGCGGCCAGCGACGCGCCCTGGCTGGCGTTCGTCAATCCGGACCTGCTGGTCGAGGCCGACACCCTGGCGCTGCTGCGCGCGCAGGTCGCCGCGCTCGGCGATGCGCTGCTGGGGGTGGAGCAGGTCGACGAACACGGCCGCCCCGATGCCGCGGTGCGCCGCCGCGATCCGGACTTCGCGGCGATGCTGCGGCATCCGCTGGCCGGCTCGCGGCTGGCGCTGGCGGTCGATCAGGCGCAGCCGCTGCAGCGGGTGGACGCGATCTCCGGCGCGCTGATGCTGCTGCCGCGCGCTCTGTTCGAGCGGATCGGCGGCTGGGACGCCGGCTATCGGTTGCATGCCGAGGACCTGGACCTGTGCCGACGCGCGCGCCAGGCCGGCGCGGTGGTGGCGGTGTGCAACGACCTGCGCGTGCTGCACGTACGCGGCGTGTCCAGCCGCAAGCGGCCGTGGTTCGTGGAATGGCACAAGCACCGCGGGCTGTGGCGCTACTTCCGCAAGTTCGAGGCGCCGTCGCGGCCGCTGCCGGTGCGCGCGGCGGTGTGGGCGGTGATCTGGCTGCATGCCTGGGTGACCTTCGCCAAGCTGTGCGTTCGGCGTCCTGGCTGAACACAGCACCCCCATCCCGACGACGAGCGCGCGCGGGCGTGTCGCACGCATGCGTGGCACCTCTTCCCATGGCCAACCGTCAGGGCGGGCCGCGGCCGCGATGGCGCGTCAGGGCATGGTCGGCGCTGGCGCCGGGCCTGGTCACGGTGGCGGCCATGCCGTGTTTCGCCGGGGCGCGTGTTGCGGGGCGGAGACGACGCTGGGCGCATAATCGCGCGATGATCATCGAATCGCTGCTGGACACCGACCTCTACAAGTTCACCATGATGCAGGCGGTGCTGCATCAGCATCCCGGCGCGCAGGTGGAGTACCGCTTCAAGTGCCGCACCCCGGACGTGGATCTGGCGCAGTTCCTGGAGCAGATCTCCGCCGAGATCGATGCGCTGTGCGCCTTGCGCTTCCGCGACGAGGAACTGGACTACCTGCGCGGGCTGCGCTTCATCAAGCCCGACTTCGCCGATTTCCTGGCGCTGTTCCACCTGGACCGCAAGTACCTGCGACTGCGTGCGTCGGCCACGGTGCCCGGCGAGATCGAGCTGCACATCCGCGGGCCGTGGCTGCACACGATCCTGTTCGAGGTGCCGCTGCTGGCGATCATCAACGAGGTCTGGTTCCGCAACGCCGGCGGCGACCACCATGCCGAGGGCCTGCGCCGGTTGCAGGCCAAGATCGCGCTGCTGCGCGGCAGCAGCGGCTACGGCGATTGCGCGATCGCCGACTACGGCACCCGTCGCCGCTATTCGCGGGCCTGGCACGGCGAGTTGTTGCCGGTGCTGCAGCAGACCCTGGGCGCGCAGTTCGTCGGCACCAGCAACGTGTACTTCGCCTGGCGCTACGGGCTGACCCCGCTGGGCACCATGGCCCACGAGTATCTGCAGGCGTTCCAGGCGCTGGGCCCGCGGCTGCGCGATTCGCAGGCCGCGGCGCTGGAGTCGTGGGCGCGCGAGTACCGCGGCGACCTCGGCATCGCGCTGTCCGACGTGGTCGGGCTGGAGGCCTTCCTGCGCGACTTCGATCTGTACTTCTGCAAGCTGTTCGACGGCATGCGCCACGATTCCGGCGATCCGTTCGACTGGGGCGAACGCATCCTGGCGCATCTGCAGCGGCACCGGGTGGACCCGCGCAGCAAGATCCTGGTGTTCAGCGACGGCCTGGACATCGACAAGGTGATGCGACTGTACACGCATTTCCGCGGCCGCTGCATGCTCGCCTTCGGCGTCGGCACGCACCTGACCAACGACCTGGGGCCGCGGCCGCTGCAGATCGTCATCAAGATGGTCCGCTGCAACGGCCAGCCGGTGGCCAAGCTCAGCGACACGCCGGGCAAGACCCTGTGCGACGACCCCGCCTATCTGGCCTATCTGCGCCAAGTCTTTGACGTGGCGGCCGATCTTCCGGAATGAGACGTGGCGGGGCGACTTCCGAACCGGTTGCGGCGAAAATGGACAACACGCCCCGGACGCCTCGAAAACGCTTGCTGTGGCGCAGCATTTGGGTATTATAGGCCTTAAAGTGAGAACTGTGTCTCGTTATTGGCAGCGATCGCCATCTTGGCATCAAGCTTGCTCGGTAGTCTTCGTCCGGCACTGGCCGTGCCGTTTCTCCACCGCAGGCAGCATCCGATGAGTCCTACCGAGCCGCAGACGCATTTCCGCACTCAGGCCTGCTCGCGGCAGTGGCGCGGCTTCCTGCGCGCGCTGGCGCAGGAGTTCGCGGCGGAGCTGGGGGCCGAGGACATGGCGTTGCTGATGGCGCGGATCGGACGCCGCTTCGCCGACGCGCATCCGATCGGACGCTGCGCGACGCTGGAGGACCTGCAGGGCGCGGCCAACCGGGTCTGGGAGCAGGTGGAGTGGGGCTATGCGCGCTTCGAGGAGCAGACCGACCGTGTCGACCTGCACCACGTGGGCTCGCCGTTGCAGATCGCTTTGGTCGGGGAGACGGCCGGGGCCGATGGCTTTCTGGAAGGGGTGTACCACGCCTGGTTCGAGCAGGCCGGCATGCTGGCGGGTCTGGGGATCCGCGCGGTGCCGGCCATCGACCAGGACGTGCGTCGTTTCGTGCTGTGCCGGGTCGCCTGACCGTGGGTACTCGATGCCACCAGACACACAATCATCTTAGGGGGTGATCGATGTCCAAGAAGAAGACCGACCATGCCGGCAGCGATGCGGCCGACGACATTTCCAGCCTGTTCGCCAAGCTCGGCAGCCAGGGCGCCAGCGCCTACCAGGACTTCTCCGGGGCACGGCTGAGCGTGTCGGAGCCGGTGGTCGCCGAGCCCGCACCGGCCGCCGAACTGCAGCCTGCCATCGAAGCGCAGCCGCCGGCCGTGCCGGCCGCGGCGCCGGCCTTGTCGGTGGTGCGTGCGCCGGCCGAATCCAGGCCGGTGGCGGTGCTGCCGGTGGCCAGGCCGCTGGTGGCCGAGCCGGCGGAGCCGGAGTCCGCAGCGCCCGCCGCCCCCAGCGCGGCCACGCCGTTGAACCAGTTGTTCCAACGTTTGCTGGAGACCGGCCGCGATCGCGTGCCGTCGCCCGACAGCCCGCTCAAGCGGCTGCAGATCCGCTGACGCGTGCGCGCGCCGCTGGCGCCGCGTATCGTTGTCCTGGCGTCGCGCGGAGGGGAAAACGCGCGGCGCGTCGCCCTTCTTCGCTAGGAATCGCTGATGAGCGCTGCGTCCGCATCGCGTGCCGGTCAACCCATGCACACGCTGGCCACCTGGTCGCTGTGGGCGCTGGGCGCCTTGTTGTTGGTGTTCGTGGTCGCCATCCCGATGGACGTGCCGCAGCAGTTGCTGTTCTCGCTGGTGGTGTTCGCCGCGGCCATGCTGCTGCGCCGCAGCGGCAGCCGGCTGGCGGTGCTGGTGATGATGGCGCTGTCGCTGGCGGTATCCTCGCGCTACATCTGGTGGCGCATCACCCAGACCATGGGCGTGAGCAGCGCGGTCGATCTCAGCCTCGGCCTGGGCCTGCTGCTGGCCGAGGTGTACGCCTTCACGATCCTGGTGCTGGGCTATTTCCAGGTGCTGTGGCCGTTGAACCGGCGCCCGGTGCCGCTGCCCGCCGACCAGGCCGAATGGCCGACGGTGGACCTGTTCATTCCCACCTACAACGAGCCGCTGTCGGTGGTGCGCTCCACCATCCTGGCCGCCAGCGTGATGGACTGGCCGGCGGACAAGCTCAACATCTACCTGCTCGACGACGGTCGCCGCGAGGAGTTCCGCGCGTTCTGCGCGCAGGCCGGCATCCACTACCTGACCCGCACCAACAACTTCCACGCCAAGGCCGGCAACATCAACGCGGCGCTGAAGAAGTCCAGCGGCGACTACGTGGCGATCTTCGATTGCGACCACATCCCCACGCGCTCGTTCCTGCAGGTGGCGATGGGCTGGTTCCTGCGCGACCCCAAGCTGGCGGTGGTGCAGATGCCGCACTACTTCTTCTCCGCCGACCCGTTCGAACGCAACCTCGGCAACCACGGCAAGGTGCCCAACGAAGGCGAACTGTTCTACGGCCTGCTGCAGGACGGCAACGACCAGTGGGACGCCACGTTCTTCTGCGGCTCGTGCGCGGTGATCAAGCGCAAGCCGCTGGAGGAAGTGGGCGGGGTGGCGGTGGAAACGGTCACCGAGGACGCGCACACCGCGCTCAAGCTGCACCGCCGCGGCTACCGCAGCGCCTACATCACCGTGCCGCAGGCCGCCGGCCTGGCCACCGAGAGCCTGTCCGGCCACGTCGCCCAGCGCATCCGCTGGGCGCGCGGCATGGCGCAGATCGCGCGGCTGGACAACCCGCTGCTCGGCAAGGGCCTGCGCCTGTCGCAGCGGCTGTGCTACGCCAACGCGATGCTGCACTTCTTCTACGGGCTGCCGCGCATCATCTACCTGACCGCGCCGCTGGCGTTCCTGTTCTTCGGCGCGCACGTGATCCACGCCTCGGCGCTGATGATCCTGGCCTACGCGCTGCCGCACATCCTGCAGGCCAACCTGACCAACCTGCGCACCCAGGGCAAGTTCCGCCACCTGCTGTGGAACGAGGTCTACGAGACTACGCTGGCCTGGTACATCCTGCGCCCCACGCTGGTGGCGCTGTTCAATCCCAAGCTCGGCAAGTTCAACGTCACCCCCAAGGGCGGCCTGGTCACGCGCAGCTATTTCGACCGGCAGATCGCCAAGCCCTACCTGTTCCTGCTGGTGCTGAACCTGGCCGGCCTGGCCGCCGGCGCGATGCGCCTGATCTACACCGACGCCACCGGCGAAGCGCAGACGATCTGGTTCAACCTGGCCTGGACCCTGTACAACGTGCTGCTGCTCGGCGCCACCATCGCCACCGCCAGCGAGATGCGTCAGGTGCGCCGCTCGCACCGCGTGCCGCTCAACATCCCGGCCACGCTGTACCTGCCGGATGGCCAGCAACTGGCCTGCCGCACCGTCAACTTCTCCACCGGCGGCATGGCGCTGAAGCTGGACGAGGCCGCGCCGGTGGAACCGGAGACGCTGGTCGACCTGGGCCTGTCGCACCGCCATCTGCAAAAGCGCCTGCCGGCGATCGTGCGCCACGACCGCGACGGCCACATCAGCGTGCAGTTCCGCAGCATGTCGATCGAGCAGGAGCGCTGGCTGGTCGCCTGCACCTTCGCCCGCGCCGACATCTGGGTGTCGCAGTGGGGCCGCCACGACCGCGACCGGTTCTGGAAGTCGATGGGCCAGGTGTTCGCCGCGAGCATGCGCGGCTTCAAGCGCCTGGGCCAGCACATCGGCGAAAGCGCGCGCGGCGGCTTCCGCGCGGCGCGCCCGACCGGCGAGGAATCCGCGCCGTGAGCCGTCCTCGCCTGCCGTTCCGTCCTTCTTTTCTCCGGATCCCCTCGATGCGTCTACCTGCCTTGGCCGCGTGCTGCCTCACCATCCTGTCCGGCCTGGCGCTGGCGCAGGAGCCGACGCTTCCGGCCAGCGCCACCGCGCCGGCGGCGCCAGGCGCCGCCGCGCCCGTGCCGGGACAGCCGACGCTGCCGCCGCCGGCCGAGCCGGCCTTCGGCGTGCAGGAGCGCTCGGCGACGCTGAAGCAGCTCGGCATGGATTACGAGGTCACCCTGCGCGGCATCCAGGGCAGTGCCGGCGTGTCGTTCAGCGCGCGCACCGACGAGGTGGTCGAGGCGGCGACGCTGCACCTGCGCTACAGCTACTCGCCGGCGCTGCTGCCGGACCTGTCGCACCTGAAGATCACCGTCAACGGCGTCACCGTGGCGACCCTGCCGGTGAGCCGCGAGAACGCCGGCAAGCTGCAGCAGGCCGAGGTGCCGATCGACCCGCGCCTCGTCAGCGACTACAACCAGCTCAACCTGCAGTTGATCGGCCACTACACCCGCGAGTGCGAGGACCCGGACCACACCAGCCTGTGGGCCAACATCGACCCGGCCACGCGGCTGTCGCTGAGCACCACGCCGCTGGTGCTGGCCAACGACCTGGCGCTGCTGCCGGTGCCGTTCTACG
The DNA here is from genome assembly GCF_041242975.1 of Xanthomonas sp. DAR 35659. Lineage (NCBI taxonomy): Bacteria > Pseudomonadati > Pseudomonadota > Gammaproteobacteria > Lysobacterales > Lysobacteraceae > Xanthomonas > Xanthomonas medicagonis. The sequence continues at coordinate 4,493,782 of NZ_CP162488.1, read as the reverse complement.
ACAAGCGCGACACGCGCCGGCTGGAGTTGCCGTTCGTGTTCCAGCAGCGCCCGGACCTGGCCACGCTGCGCAGCGCCGGCATCGTGTCCTCGTGGTTCGGCGCGCAGGCCGGCTACCGCGGCGCGCTGTTCACCGCGTCCATCGGCGAGCTGCCGGCCACCGGCAACGCGGTGCTCTTCGCCACCGCCAACACCTTGCCGGCCGAGCTGGTCGCCGCCGAGAACGGCCTGGGCGAGATCGCCGGCCCGACCCTGGCGGTGGTGACCAACCCGCGCGATCCGGCCGGCAAGCTGCTGCTGGTGCTCGGCCGCAACGACGTCGACCTGCAGCAGGCGGCCACCGCGCTGGCCCTGGGCACGCCGTTGAACGGCGCCGTGGCCCGGATCGGCGAACTCAAGCAGCCGCAGCCGCGCAAGCCCTACGACGCACCGAACTGGATTTCCAGCGACGGTCCGGTGCGCTTCGCCGACCTGGTCGCGCAGACCTCGCAGCTCAACGTCAGCGGCTACCACCCGGACCTGATCCGAGTCGGCCTGCAACTGCCGCCGGACCTGTTCGTGTGGCAGCGCGACGGCATCCCGGTCAACCTGCGCTACCGCTACACGGTGCCGGACGTGCGCAACAAGTCCGCGCTCAACGTCAGCATCAACGACGCCTTCGTCACCACGCTGCCGCTGAGCGGGCGGCCGTATGCCGAGTCGCTGCCGCTGCAGTGGTGGCACGACCTCAAGGCCAAGGGCGCGATGCCGGTGGAGCAGAAGCTGCTGCTGCCGACCGGCCCGTTCTCGGCCAACAGCCAACTGCGCTTCCACTTCTTCTTCGACCGCCCGCAGGCCGGCGAGTGCAAGAACACCTTCCCCGACGTGTCCGGCGCGATCGACGCCGATTCGAGCGTGGACCTGAGTTCGTTCCACCACTACATGGCGATGCCGAACCTGGCGGCGTTCGGCAACGCCGGCTATCCGTTCACGCGCCTGGCCGACCTGTCCGAATCCACCATCGTGGTGCCGGACGAGGCCAGCGACCAGGACATGTCCACCCTGCTGACCCTGCTCGGCAAGCTCGGCGCGTCGACCGGCTACCCGGCGCTGCGCGCCACGCTGATCCATGCCGGCGAGGTGGAGCAGCACGCCGACAGCGACCTGCTGGTGTTCGGCTCCTCGCGCTCGCAGCCGCTGTTCCAGCGCTGGAGCGAGCACCTGCCGATCAGCGAGAGCGCCGCCGGCCGGCGCTTCGCGATGAGCGACTGGGTGCTGGACAAGCTGCCCGGCTTCCTCTCATTCGACGCGCGCCGCACCGACCTGCCGACCACCGCCGAGGTGGCGGTGAAGCCGGCGCCGGGCGACGTGGTGCTGATGGGCTTCGAGTCGCCGCTCAAGCCCGGGCGCAGCGTGGTCGCGCTGCTGGCCGAGGATCCGGCCAGCGTCGGCGCGCTGTTCGACGCCTGGTTCGAGCCGGCCACGCTGAAGGACTTCCAGGGCAGCGTGGTGCTGTTGCAGCAGGGCAAGATCCGCAGCCTGGCCGGCAACCAGACCTACTACGTCGGTCACCTGCCGCTGCCGACCTGGGCGCGCTGGTACTTCTCGCAGCACCCGTTGTTGCTGGGGTTGGCGGTGGTGGTGCTGAGCCTGCTGCTGGCGCTGGCCGCGCGCGTGGTGCTGCGGCGGCATTCGGCGCAACGGCTGCGGGAAGGGCAATGATCCCGTACGCGCGCCAGCGCCGCCGCCTGCTCGGCGGCGTGCTCGCCGCGGGCGCTGCCACGCTGCTGCCGCGCGCGCGCGCGCAGGGCGCGGCGTGCGCGCCGTGGCGCGAGTGGAACAGCTTCGTCGCCAAGCACATCGACGACGGCGGGCGGGTGATCGATTTCAGCAACGCCGACCAGCGCAGCACTTCCGAGGGCCAGTCCTACGCGTTGTTCTTCGCCCTGGTCGCCAACGACCAGGTGCTGTTCGACCGCGTACTCGGCTGGACCCGGCACAACCTCAGCGGCGGCCGTCCGCAACAGGTGCTGCCGGCCTGGCTGTGGGGCCGCGCCGACGACGGCGGCTGGCGCGTGCTCGACGACAACACCGCGAGCGACGCCGATCTGTGGATCGCCTACGCGCTGCTGGAAGCGGGACGGCTGTGGAAGCGGCCCGGCTACACCCAGGCCGGCATGCAGACATTGGCGCTGGTGCGCCGCCAGGAACTGGTCGAGTTGCCCGGCTTCGGCGGCATGCTGCTGCCGGCGTTGCGCGGCTTCGTCAAACCGCAGCGCTGGACCCTCAATCCCAGCTACCTGCCGATCCAGCTCCTGCGCCGCTTCGCCGCCGCCGATCCGAAAGGGCCGTGGGCGGGGCTGGCGCAACGCAGCGCGCGCCTGCTGCGCGACAGCGCGCCGGTCGGTTTCGCGCCGGACTGGATCGCCTGGGATGGCCGCGCGTTCGCGGTCGATCCGGACAAGGGGCCGCTGGGCAGCTACGACGCCATCCGTGTCTATCTGTGGGCCGGCATGCTCGATGCCGCCGACCCGCTGCGCAAGCCGCTGCTGGAAGACCTGTCCGGCCCGCTGCAGCAGTTGCGCACGCAGGGCAGCTTGAGCGAGAAGACCGACACCCGCCTGGGCGTCGGCAACGGCAGCGCGCCGCCCGGCTTCTCCGCGGCCCTGCTGCCGTACCTGAGCGCGCTGCGCGAACCGGCGCTGCTGAAGGCGCAGGCGCAGCGGATTCCCCCGCCAGGCGATGCCGCCGCCGCCAAACTTCCTTATTACGATCGGGTGCTGGTCCTGTTCGGACGCGGCTGGCTCGACAACCGCTATCGCTTTTCCGCAGACGGCCTGCTGCAGCCCGCCTGGAGAACCCAATGTTCCGCATGAACCTCAAGCCCCTGTACCTGGCCGGCATGATCGACCTGTGCCTGCTCGCCGGCAACGCGCACGCGCAGGCGGGCAACGCCACGCAGCAACTGGTGAGCCAGGGCAACTACTGGCACGACCAGGGCCGCGACGACCTCGCCGCCGATACCTGGAACAAGCTGCTGCGCGTGGATCCCAACCAGCCCGACGCGCTGCTCGGCCTGGCCCAGATCGACCTGGCGCAAGGCCGCCAGGGCGAGGCGCGCAAGCGCCTGCAGCAGTTGCAGAAGGCGCATCCGCAGGCGCCGCAGACGCAGCGCCTGAGCCAGGCGATCGGCGGCACCGGCGACAACCTCAACCTGCGCAACGCGCGCCGCGCCGCCGCGGCCGGGCGCTACGTGGAGGCGGTGCGCGAATACCAGGCGATGTTCGACGGCAAGGCGCCGCCGGACCATCTGGCGCTGGAGTACTACCAGGCACTGGCCGGCACGCCGCAAGGCTGGGACGGCGCCCGCGACGGGCTGCGCCGCCTGGCCGCCGCGCAGCCCGGCAACAGCGCCGCGGCGCTGGCGCTGGCGCAGGTGCTGACCTACCGCGAGCCGTCGCGGCGCGAGGGCATCGCCCAGCTCGCGGCGATGAGCAAGCGTCCCGATGTCGGCGGTCCCGCCCGCGCCGCCTGGCGCCAGGCGCTGCTGTGGCTCAACGCCGGCACCGCCGACGCGCCGCTGTACCAGGCATTCCTGGCGGCCAACCCGAACGATGCCGAGGTCGCCGCCAAGGCCACCAAGCTCGGCGAGCAGCGCGCCGCGCAGGCCGCCGATCCGGCCGGCGAACAACTCGGCGAAGGCTTCAAGGCGCTCAACGCCGGCAACCTGGCGCTGGCCGAGCAACGCTTCACCCAGGTGCTGCGCGCACGGCCGCGCGACACCGACGCGCTCGGCGGGCTGGGCTCGGTGCGCCTGCGCCAGCAGCGCTTCGGCGAGGCGCAGGAACTGCTGCGCCCGGCCGCGGCCGGCAACGGCAAGTGGCGTTCGGCGCTGGACAGCGCGCGCTACTGGCTGCAACTGCAGCAGGCGCAGGCCGCGCGTAGCCGCGGCGACAGCGACGAAGCGCTGCGCCTGACCCAGCAATCGCTCAAATTGCAGCCCAACGAGGCCACCGGCTACGTGCTGCTTGGCGATCTGCAGGCGGCCAGCGATGCGGCCGCGGCCGAGCGCAGTTACCGCCAGGCGTTGGCGCTGAGCGCCGACAACGCCGGCGCGCTGCAGGGCCTGATCGGCCTGTACAGCCGCCAGGGCCGCGCGGACGAGGCCAGCGCCCTGTTCGCCAGGCTCAGCCCGGCGCAGCGCGAGAAGGCCGGCGGCGAAGCCACGCTGCGCTCCAACGTGCAGCGCGCCCGCGCCAAGCAGGCGCTCGAGGCCGGCGACACGGTCACCGCGCAGAGCGAACTGGAAGCGGCGATGGTCGAGCGCCCCGGCGATCCGTGGGTGCGCCTGGACCTGGCGCGGCTGTACCAGCAGGCCGGGCGTCCGGACCAGGCGCGCAGCGTGATGGACGGCCTGCTCGCGGTGCACGGCGACATGCCCGAGGCGCTGTACGCCAACGCGCTGCTGGCGCAGGAACGCGGCGATTGGGCCAGCGCCTACGCCAGCCTCGAACGCATTCCCGGCACGGCGCGAACGGCGGAGATGAGCGCGCTGCGCAATACCGCCTGGGTCGAACAACAGGCCGCGCAGGCGCGACTGCTGCAACAGCAGGGCCGCGCCGGCGAGGCGCAACTGTTGCTGGCGCGCACCGAGGCCGCGCTCGGCGGCGCGCTGGAGCAGCCGGCGCTGCTGGCGGCGATGGCCGGCGCCTACGCCGACATCGGCAGCAACCAGCGCGCGCTGACCCTGGCGCAGCGGCTGGTCGCGCAGAACCCGAACACCGAAGCGCGCCTGCAGTACGCCAGCGTGCTGCTGCGCGCGCAGCAGGACGCCGAACTGGCGGCCACGCTGCGCCAGTTGCGCGACACCGACATGAGCGCCGAACAGCAGCGCCGCTACCAGGCCCTGCGCAGCGGCTACACCCTGCGCCAGGTGGACGCCTTGCGCGAACTGGGCAACCTGGAAGCGGCCTACGACGCGCTGGCGCCGCTGCTGGCGCAGCAGAACCAGGACCCGAAGGCGGTGGCCGCGCTGGCGCGGCTGTATGCCGCCTCCGGCGACCAGCGCCAGGCGCTGGTGCTGTACCAGCAGCAACTGCAGCAATCGCCCAACGACCTGGACACGCTGATCGCCGCGGCCAACACCGCCGCCGCGCTGCGCGACCTGGGCAGCGCCGAGGATTATCTGCAGCGCGCCCTGGCGCAGGCGCCGGACTCGCCGGCGGTGCTGAGCGCGGCCGGCCGCGTGTACCGCAGCGCCGGCAAGAACCGCAAGGCCGAAAGCTACTTCCGCGCCGCGCTGGCGGCGCAGGCGCGCGAGGCCGGGCAGCACGACAACGGCCTGCCGGCCGCCAACGGCCCGGCCTCGTTCGCCGCCGCCGGGCGCCCGCTGAACCCGTTCGCCGGCATGAGCGGGCGCATGCCGCGCAGCCCGGCGGTGGTCTCCGACAGCCTCGGCGGCGGCTATCCGGCGCCGGCCTATGCCAGCGCCGCGCGCGCGCCACTGCCGGCCGCGCCGGCGGCGGGCGGCAGCGCCTACGCCGCCGCCGGTTCCCTGGACGCCGGCGACGACCTGCCGCCGCCGGCCAGCGCCGCGGCCGCGCCGATGGGCGTGCAATTGGCTGCGCTGCCGATACCCGGCCAGCGCGCGCCGGCCGCCGGCCCGGCCGCGTCCTCCTATCCCGACGACCGCGTGCTGCCCACCGGCGGCGCGCGCCAGGCGCAGGCGCTGGCGGCGCCCGGCCGGACCGGCACGGTGCTCGACGAACTGCGCGAAGTGCAGTCGGAGAACAGCGACAGCCTGGCCGCCGGCGCCACCTACCGTTCGCGCGACGGCGAGGCCGGGCTGGGCCGGTTGAACGACCTGGAAGTGCCGCTGCACGGCGAATTCGCGGTGGGCGAGGGCAAGCTCGGCGTCGACGTCACCCCGACCCTGCTCGACGCCGGCACGCTCGACACCGCCTACGCCACCGCCAGCCGCTTCGGCGCCGGCCCGAGCGTGGCGCTGGGCGATGCCCTGGCCGCCGACCGCACGCCGATCGACGCGCTGATCGGCAGCGACCTGTACCAATTGCTGCTCACCGAGGGCGACACCAACGCCACCCGCAACGCCTTGCGCACCTATGCGGTCAACACCGGCCTGTACAACGAGCTCTACAACGACACCGACGCCAGCCTGACCAACGCGCAGCGCGAGGCCGCGGCGTTGCAGGCGCTGTACGCCGAGCCGCTGTCGGTGTTCCTGCTCGGCAACGTCGCCGCCGACGTGTCGATCGCCACGCTGGCCAGCAACATCCTCGGCGACGCCTCGCGCAGCGCCGACCTCAGCGCCGCCGATGTCGCGCGCTTCCGCGCGCTGGCCGCCAACGCCACCGCCGCCAGCCTGACCCCGGCCGGTTTCAGCCAGGCGCTGTACACGATGGCCGCCAACGGCGCCGGCGCGCGGCGCCTGAGTCAGGACGCCAACGGCGTCGGCGTGTCGGTGAAGTACAAGCACGGCGGATTCGCCGCCGATCTGGGCAGCACCCCGATCGGCTTCCCGGAACGGCGCATCGTCGGCGGGGTCGGCTACCGCGGCCAGATCGGCGAGACCCTGACCTACTCGGGACAGGTGTTCCGGCGCCCGGTCAGCGACAGCCTGCTGTCCTTTGGCGGCGTCGACGATGGCCGCGCCGGGTTGGAATGGGGCGGCGTGACCAGCAACGGCGTGCGCCTGTCGGCCACGCTCGACAACGGCCTGCTCGGCGGCTACGCCAGCCTCAGCGCCGACCGCCTGGTCGGCCGCAACGTCGCCGACAACGATCACCGCCAGGTGGACCTGGGCGTGTACGTGCATGCGCTGGAGACCGAGAACCAGTCGCTGACCGCCGGCCTCAACCTGACCGCGATGCAGTACGACAAAAACCTCAGCGGCTACACCTACGGCCAGGGCGGTTACTTCAGTCCGCAGGACTACGTGGACCTGGGCTTCCCGGTGCACTGGAGCGGGCGTTCGTCCGGGCGCAAGGTCAACTGGAGCGTGGACGCCAGCGTCGGCGTGCAGCACTTCCGCAGCGACGACAGCCCCTACTTCCCGACCAGCGCGCAGATGCAGCAGGCCGCCTACGACGCCGCCGCGCTGGCCGCGCTGCTCGGCGTGGTCGACACCTACACTGCGCCGGTCTATGCCGGGCAGAGCAAGACCGGCGTGTCGTACAACCTGGCCGGCGCCGCCGAGTGGCAACTGGCGCCGCAGCTGTTCCTGGGCGGGCGGCTGATCTTCAACAACGCGCGCGACTACAACCAGTTCAGCACCAACCTCTATGTCCGTTTCGTACTCGACCGCCTCGGCGCCGGCCTCGGCCGCCGCCCGCAGGTGCTGGCGTCGCCGTACGCGCCGGAGTAGGCAGGGCTGCAAGCTGCAACACAGCCCATGTAGGAGCGCTTGGCGCGCGCACCTGCTGCGCGCAGCGCCGCCACGGCAGATAATCGTGGCTCCCCGCCGCCAAGGAGCCCACACATGATCCGCGACATCATCCGCATGGGCGACCCGCGTCTGCTGCGCCAGGCGCCGCCGGTCACCGACTTCGGCAGCGCGCAGATGCATGCGCTGGTCGCCGACATGTTCCAGACCATGGATGCCGCGCGCGGTGTCGGCCTGGCCGCGCCGCAGATCGCGGTGGACCTGCAACTGATGGTGTTCGGTTTCGACAGCAATGCGCGCTACCCCGACGCGCCGCCGGTGCCGCGCACCGCGCTGGCCAACGTGCAGATCGAGCCGCTGTCCGACGCACTGGAGGACGGCTGGGAAGGCTGCCTGTCCATTCCCGGGCTGCGCGCGGTGATCCCGCGCTACCGCCACATCCGCTACCGCGGCATGGACCCGGACGGCACGCCCGTGGAGCGCGAGGCCGAAGGCTTCCATGCGCGGGTGGTGCAGCACGAACACGACCACCTGATCGGCAGGCTGTATCCGTCGCGCATCCGCGATTTCGGCAAGTTCGGTTTCGAGGACGTGCTGTCCTACGACCTGTAGCGGCGGCGGCGCGCGCCGCGGCCGCGGCGCCTCGGCGGTTCCGCGAGTCGGGTTTGTGGGCCGGCGACGGCCGGAGCGCGACGGCTTGGTGTGGAGTCCGGCCCGGCGCACGCGATCGCCAAGTCGACCGGCAGGCCGGGCGCGCACGTATCCCGGCCCGCGTGGCGCGGTACCGGGGAGCGGCGCAAAATGTCCGATCGTGGTGCCATGTCTCCGTGGTCAAGAAGGGCCAATGGCGCCACCCGTCTCCTGTCTCCCGCCGCCAGCCCAGGCAGGCGGCAGCCGAGCCGCTCGGCAGCGAGCCCGCCAGTCGGGCGCCATCATCTGTCTACAGTCCGCAGCGCCTGGCCCAGCGCCGCGCCAATGAACGGTTTTCGCCGCAAAACCGGCCACCGCATCGCTGCCAGTGCCGGTGGGCGTGCCCGAATCGGGCATCCAGAGAGGTGTGGGCAGGTAGAATGTGCTGACGGACCGCACTATAGTGTGATGAATATCACTCTATCGGTGTGGCACGGAGCGGGTTGGTGAAGGTTCTCAGCGTATTCGGTACCCGCCCCGAGGCGATCAAGATGGGCCCCCTGGTGCGCGCGTTGCGCGCCGCGCCGGACATCGAGTCCCAGGTCTGCATCACCGGCCAGCATCGGGCGATGCTGGACCAGGTGCTGTCGTTGTTCGCCATCGCGCCGGACCACGATCTCGACGTGATGGTCGCCGACCAGACCCTCAACGGCTTGTGCGCGCGCCTGTTCGCCAAGCTCGATGCCCTCTACGCCGAGGTGCAGCCGGACCGCGTGCTGGTGCACGGCGACACGACCACGGCGATGACCGCGGCCATGGCCGCGTTCCATCGGCGCATCCCGGTCGGCCACGTCGAAGCCGGGCTGCGCACCGGCGATCTGCAGCGGCCCTGGCCCGAGGAAATGAACCGGCGGGTAATCGACGTGGTCGCCGACCATCTGTTCGCGCCCACCTCCAGTTCGCGCGCCAACCTGCAGCGCGAACACCTGGCCGGGCGCATCAGCGTCACCGGCAACACCGTGATCGATGCGCTGGAACAGACCGTCGAGCGGCTGCAGCGCGACGCCGCGCTGCGCGCGGCGGTCGATGCGCAGTTCCCGTTCCTGGTGCCGGAACGCAAGCTGCTGCTGGTCACCGGGCATCGCCGCGAGAGTTTCGGCGACGGCTTCGCCAACATCTGCCAGGCGCTGGCGGAGCTGGCGCAGCGCCAGGACCTGCAGATCGTCTACCCGGTGCATCTGAACCCGAACGTGCAGGGCCCGGTGTACGCGCAGCTCGGCGGCCTGCACAACGTGCACCTGATCGCGCCGCAGGACTACCTCGCCTTCGTGCGGCTGATGCAGCGCGCGCACGTGGTGCTGACCGATTCGGGCGGGGTGCAGGAGGAAGCGCCGGCGCTGGGGCGGCCGGTGCTGGTGATGCGCGACGTCACCGAGCGGCCGGAAGCGGTCCAGGCCGGCGTGGTCACGCTGGTCGGCACCGCGCCGGCGCGGATCGTGTCCGCGGTCGCCGCCGCCTGCGAGCGGCCCGCGCTGCGGGCGCGGTTCCTGCCCGACGCCAGCCCGTACGGCGACGGCCGCGCCTCGGCGCGGATCGTGGCCGCCTTGCGTGGCCAGCCGTTCGACCCGTTCGTCCCCGGCCGTGCCGCGGCGGCGTTCCATTTCCCTCTTCCCGAACTGACGCCATGACCCAGACCCGCCGCCGTTCCGCCGCCCCCGTGTTCCCGGTCATGCCGTTGGCCCTGGCGCTGCTGGCCGCCGCGGCGCCCGCCGCGGCCGCCGACACGGTCGCCGCGCAGTTCGGCGAATGGGCCGGGCAGACCACGGTGCAGCGCTCGATGACCCTGCGCGACCTCGGCGTCGCCCAGCCGCTGGTGCTCAGCGGCCAGGAAAGCCAGCGCGAGCTGTACCTGCCGGTGCCGGCGGGCGTGCCCACCCGCGATGCGCAACTGCAGGTGCAGGCGCGCTACCTGCGCGGACATCCGGGGCGCAGTTCCAGCCTGCTGTCGATCGACGGCGACCCGGTGGCGGCGCGCGCGATCACCGACGCGCAGGGCGACCTCGACCAGAGCATCGGCATCGACGGCTTCGCCCGTCCCAGCGGCTTCGTGCGCTTCGGCGTGGGCTGGTGGTCGGTGGTCTCCGAGTACGAGTGCGCCGACCAGAGCGCGCCGGCCAACGTGCTGCGGCTGTCGCCGGACTCGCGCTTCAGCTACCGCTTCGACGGCCGCGCGATCGACACCGTGGCCAAGGCCTGGGGCGCGTTGCCGGCCAAGGTGCGCGTGCTGGTGGACGGCCGCGCCACCAGCGCCGCCAGCTACGATGCGGCGTGGCGCGTGGGCGCGGCGCTGGAGAACGGCGGCAAGCGCGTGGAGGTGATCGCGCTGCCGGCGGTGGGCGCGAGCGTGGATCTGCGCGGGCTGGCGATCCCGGCCAGCCTGGCCGCCATTCCCGCCTACGCCGCGCTGGCCGATGGCAGCGCCAGCCACCGTATCGGCAGCCCGGCCGAAGTCGGCGCGCTGCTGTCGCTGGGCGATGCCGGCCCGATCGCGGCCGACGTGGCGGTGCTGAGCGACCCGCTGCGCGCCGGCGTGCGCGTGGCGCTGGATGCGCTGGGCCGCGAGGTCGGCGCGGCCGGGCCGGAGGCGGCCGCGGCGTTCGCGGCGTGGCGCACGGCCGGCATGGCCGGCTACGAGCAAGCGCTGGGCACCGCGTCGCTGCAGGTGACCCTGGTCGGCGGGCGCCCGACCGTGCTGGTCGCTCCCAGCGCCGGCGCCAAGGTCGCCGGCCTGCTCACCGAGCAGTGGCGCGCCTATGCGCTGGGCCGCGCGCTGCGGGTCGGCCAGGCGCTGCCGGTCCCGACCGGCGACGGCGTGGTGCTGCTCGACCGGCTGGGCGGCATCGCCGGCAGCGTGGACGTCGTCGCGCGCGCCGACCGCAGCGCGAATTTCGACCTGGGCGCGCTGTCCGGCGACGGCCGCCTGCCCAGCGAGGTGGTGATCGACGTCGCCGCCGCGCCGAACGCGGCCGGGCAGGGCGCGGTCGCCTCGATCTTCTTCAACGACTACCTGCTGGGCGCCAAGGTGCTCAACGGCGACGGCAAGCCGCAGCGGCTGGTCGCCAAGGTGCCGCGCTTCGCGCTGGCCGCGCGCAACCAGGTGCGGATCAGCTTCCAGCGCCAGCCGGCGCGCCCGTACTGCCACGATCCGGCCACGGCGTATCCGGTGTCGGTGCTGCCCAGCAGCCACCTGCGCCTGGCCGATCGCGGCACCGGCGGGGATTTCGTCGGCGCCGCCGTGCAGCTGGCCGGCCCATACGAACTGTTCGTCCCGTCCGCCTGGCTGCAGGACGCGCCGGCGTCGCTGGCCAAGGTGATCCGCCTGGTGGGCGCGACCGGCGCCTCGCCGATGCAGGCCACGCTCCGGCTCGGCGAGGGCAACGCCGCGATTGCGCCCAGCGGCGCCTATCTCAGTTTCCTGCTGGCCCCGCAGGGCCTGGCGCGCAGCGAGGCGGTGCGCGACGGCAAGCTGGTCGTGGCCGGCCCGGGCGGGCAGGTGCTGCTGGACCTGGCCGGGCTCGATCGCGCGGCGCTGGTCGAGGTGGTCGGCAGCGGCGCCAAGACCGGCGTGATCTACCGCGAGCTGGGCCGCGAGGGGCCGCAGATCGCCGCGCCGTTCCGTCTGACCCGCGGCACCCTCGCGCTGCTGGACGCGCGCGGCGAGGTGCAGGATTTCAACGGCGAGGATCCGAGTGGCGCGCGCCTGGCCGAGCAGGCCGATCCGCAGCCGCTGTGGCAGCAGCACATGGTGTGGCTGCTGGTGCTGGTCGGGGTGATCGTGTTCATGCTGCTGGCCGCGCGCGTGACCCAGGTCCGGCGTCGTCGCGCGGCCGCGTCGTCCGGGCACTGACCGGCGGTGGACGCCCTCGCCTGGAACATCCACCTCGCCAACTACTACGCCTTCCTGGAGACGGCGGCGGTGGCGGTAGCGGTGGTGATCCTGGTCTCCAGCCTCGACGACCTGTTCATCGATGCCTGGTACTGGGGGCGCGAACTCTGGCGCAGCCTGATCGTGAAGCAGCGCCGCCAGTACCGGCCGCTGACCCAGCAGGACCTGCAGCAGCGGCCCGAACAGACGCTGGCGATCATGGTGCCGGCCTGGGCCGAATACGACGTGATCGCGCAGATGGTCGAGAACATGATCGACGTGCTCGACTACCACGACTACATGGTCTTCGTCGGCACCTATCCCAACGACGCGCAGACCATCGCCGAGGTGGAGCGCATGTGCCGCCGCTACAGGCGCATGCGCCGGGTCGAGGTGCCGCACCCCGGCCCGACCAGCAAGGCCGACTGCCTGAACTGGCTGGTGCTGGCGATCTTCGAGTACGAGAAGCGCCACGGCGGCCAGTTCGCCGGCGTGGTCCTGCACGACAGCGAGGACGTGCTGCATCCGCTGGAGCTGCGCTTCTTCAACTACCTGCTGCCGCGCAAGGACATGATCCAGTTGCCGGTGACCTCGCTGGACCGCGAGTGGTACGAGCTGGTCGCCGGCGTGTACATGGACGAATTCGCCGAATGGCATGCCAAGGATCTGGTGGTGCGCGAAAGCGTGTCCGGCATGGTGCCCTCGGCCGGCGTCGGCACCTGCTTCTCGCGCAGGGCGCTGCTGGCGCTGAGCGAGGCCACCGGCAACCAGCCGTTCAGCGCCGACAGCCTGACCGAGGACTACGACGTCGGCGCGCGCCTGGCGGCGATGGGCATGCAGTCGATCTTCGCGCGCTTCCCGGTGCAGTTCCGCGTGCGCCGCGCGTCGTGGTTCGGCTGGGGCCCGGTGCGCGAGCGCACCCTGCGCATGGCGCTGTGCGTGCGCGAGTATTTCCCGGACAACTTCCGCGCCTCGTACCGGCAGAAGGCGCGCTGGGTGCTGGGCATCGGCCTGCAGAGCTGGGAGACGCTGGGCTGGCGCGGCTCGCTGGCGACCAAGTACCTGCTGGCGCGCGATCGCAAGGGCATCGTGACTTCCTTCGTCAGCGTCTTCGCCTACCTGATCTTTCTGCAGTTGCTGCTGTTCTGGGTGCTCAAGGTCAGTGGCGCCTGGACCCTGCAGTTCCCGACCGTCTTCCAGAGCGGCACCTGGCAGATGAACGTGGCGCTGCTCACCACCGCGGCGTTGCTGACGCGGGTGCTGCAGCGCTTCTACTTCGTCAACCGCCTGTACGGCTGGGAGCATGCGCTGATGTCGATTCCGCGCATGGTGGTCGGCAACATGATCAACTTCATGGCCACCGCGCGCGCCTGGCGCATGTTCCTGCTCTATCTGCTGTTCGGCAAACGCATGGTGTGGGACAAGACCATGCACGAGTTCCCGTCCGCCGCGCAGCTGGTGCAGACGCGGCGGCGCCTGGGCGAGCTGCTGGCCACCTGGGAGGCGGTCGAGCCCGAGCGCGTGGCGCAGGCGCTGCGGCAACAGCAGAGCGGGCGCCAGCAGCCGCTGGGGCGGATCCTGGTCGCGCAGGGCTGGCTGGACGACGAGACCCTGGCCGAGGCCATCGCCTTCCAGGGCGACCTGCCGCGCGCGACGATCGACGTCGACTACCTGCGGGCCGGGACGTTCGCGCTGTCGGTCGAGGCCTGCGTGCAGTGGCGCCTGCTGCCGCTGCCGCCGAGCGCGCCCGAGCAGTTGCCGGTCGCGGTGGCCAACGCCCTGTCAGAGGACGAGCAGGCGCGGCTGCTGCAGGGCACCGGTGCCAGCGTGCTGATCCAGGCCATCGCCCGCGAGAGCGAGATCAACGCCGGCTTGCGCCTGATCAGCGGCGAGAGCTACCGGATCGACGCGGCGCCGCTGCTGGGCGATCTGCTGGTGGAGCTGCGGCTGATCGCCCGCGATCAGTTCGAGCGTGCACTGGACGACTACAAGCCGCAACGCGACGGCCGCATCGGCGACTACCTGGTCAAGCGCGGCGTCGCCACCGAGGCGGCGATCGCCGCCGCCGTGCGCGAGCAGTACCGTCGCGCCGCGCAACCCCGCGACAGCGTCGGCGGTGAGGTGCAGGCATGAGGATCAGCGTGTTGTCCGGCGTGATCGCGTTGAGCCTGCTCGGCCTGGGCGGCGCACCCGCGTGGGCGCAGCCGTCGCCGCAGCCGCTGCCGCTGAGCGGCGCCGCCTATCGCATCGCCGAGGACGCCTATGCGGCGTATGCGCGCGGCGACTATCAGCAGGCCAGCCGCCAGGCCGCCGAAGCGGTGCGGCTGCGCCCGGACGTGGCGCGGCTGCGCCTGCTGCAGATCTACGCGTTGCAGAAGCTGGGCCGCGCCGACGCCGCGCGCGCGCAGGCGCGCCGCGCGCTGGCCGACGGCGTGCAGGATCCGGCGCTGCCGGGCCTGGCCGCCGCGGCTCCCGCGGCGGCACGCCCTGGCGCCGCGGCGCCACGCCCGATCCCATCGCCCAGCGCCGCCGGGCAGGCCGATCGGCGCGCCTTCGCGCTGGCCACGCAGGCCTACGCCGCCTATGACGAAGGCCGCATGGCCGCGGCCGCGGAGCAGGCCGAGCAGGCGTTCCGGCAGCAGCCGCGGCAGGGCGCCTGGGCGACCCTGTGGGTGGCCGCGCTGGCGGCGCAGCAGCGTTTCGACCAGGCCGACGCCGCCATCGCGACCGCACTGCAATTGGGCGCGCCGAACGTCGCCGAACTGCAAGCCCGTCGGGCCGCGCTGCGCCACCAGCGCGCGAGCGCGGCGGCGCAGGAGGGCGAGCGCGCCTTGGGCGCGCAGGACTTCGGCGCCGCGATCCGATGCGCGCGGCAGGCCGTCGCGGACGCGCCGGAAGTGGCCGCGCATCGCCTGCTGCTGATGACCGCGCAATTGCTGGACGGACAGGTATCCGCCGCCGAGGCCAGCGCCGAGCAGGCGTTGCAGGCCGACCGCCACGACACCGCGGCGCTGGTCATGCGCGCCTACCTGCGCCAACTGCAGGCGCGCAGCGCGCAGGCCAATGCCGATTTCGACGCCGCGCTGGACCAGGACGGGCTCGATCCGCAGCAGCGGCGCGACCTGCGCCTGCTGGCGGTGGACGCGGCGATCGCCGCCGGCGATCGCGACCGCGCCGCACGCCTGCTGCAACCGTTGCAGGCCGATCCGCTGGCCGACGCGGATGCCGCCGCGCGGCAGCAGTTGGGCGAGGCCATCGCCGCCCGCGCCGCGGCGCTGCGCCAGCCGCGTCCGGCGCAGCCGTTGACCCTGGCGACCTACCCGGCACCGCTGCGGCGCTGCCGCGAGACGCCCGGCGGCAGCCGCTGCGACCTGGTCCCGGCCGATCTGCAGGGCAGCGGCGGCGCCGCGCAGCGCGCCTATGCCGCCTACGCGCGGCAGGACTACCAGGACGCCATCGCCGAAGCGCAGCGCGCGCTGCAGGCGCGCCCGGATGACAGCGGCTTGCAGGCCCTGCTCACCACCGCCCTGGCCGCCGGCGACCGCGCCCAGCAGGCGCAGGCGCGGCAGCGCCTGGATCAGGCGCTGGCGCAGCGCCCGGGCGATGCCGGCCTGCTGCTGCAGCGCGGCTACCTGGCCCAGCGCGCCGGCGAACCGGCGCGCGCGCTGGAGGACTTCCGCGCGGCCGAGGCGACCGGCAAGGCGCCGCCCAGCCTCGTGCTCGACCAGGCCTACGCCAGCGCCGCCAGCGGCGACGCCACGCAGGCCGTGGCCTTGCTGCGCAGCGCGATCGACCGCGCCGACCAGGGCACGCTGCCGCTGGCCCCGGCGCAGCGCGACGGCACCCGCGGCGCCATCGCCGAACTGTCGCGCACGTGGGGCATCACCGCCGCCGTCGGCTATCGCGGCGCGCGCCAGGCGGCGAGCAACCTGGGCGGCACCGCGATCAGCACGCCGGGCGATTCGGCGTTCGGCACCCTGGAGGCGTTCTGGCGGCCGCGGGCATTCGTCACCGCGCACGGCACGCTGGAAGCGTATGCGCGGACCTCCAACACGCTGTACGACGAAGGCGGCACGTTCGAATCGCTGCGCGCGGTGGATCCGTGCACCGGCGAGGTCACCGACGACGCGCGCACCCAGGCCGAGCGGCTGCGCCGTTCGCGTTCGCTTGCAGGCTGGCCATCGACCATCGGCGCGTTCGGTGTGCGCTACGCGTTCGGCCACACCGGCCTGAGCGCGG
This sequence comes from Xanthomonas sp. DAR 35659, assembly GCF_041242975.1. Lineage (NCBI taxonomy): Bacteria > Pseudomonadati > Pseudomonadota > Gammaproteobacteria > Lysobacterales > Lysobacteraceae > Xanthomonas > Xanthomonas medicagonis. Next base: position 4,477,608 of record NZ_CP162488.1, on the reverse strand, counting down.
GCATCGAGCGCCGCCAGTTCCTCGGCAGCGCCAGCCGCAGCGGCGGCGTGTTCGCCGACGCGGCCGCGGTGCAGTGCCGCATCCAGCGCGAGTCGAACCAGCCGCTGCAGGCCGACACGCTGGCACGCTACCGCCTGCACAGCGGCGCCGGCGGCTGGACGTCGTACCTGACCTACGGCTTCTACCACGGCACCGGCATGCGCACCGACGTGTCGCAGTGGTGGACGCTGAGCGGCTACGCGCAGGCCGGCTACAGCTGGGACGACAACCGCGCACGCTTCAGCGTGGACCAGGTGGACGCCAGCGGCGCGCCGGTCCGCACCCTGCTCGACTCCGATGGCCGCCTGCGCCGTGCGCAGTGGTTTGCCGCGGCGGAAGTGCGCGCCGGCCGCAGCTACCGCATCGGTGCCGGGCAGACCGGCTGGGTGCTGACCCCGTCGCTGGTGGTGGCCGCGGACTGGTTGGACCAGCGTTCGCGGGTCAGCGGCATCGCCTATCCGCTGCTGGGCAAGCAATCGTTCGCCCTGTCCGACAGCCAGCGCAGTTGGTCGCTGGGCGCCGGGCCGGGCCTCGGCGCGCGCTACTGGTTCCGCGAGGACCGCTACAACGCGGCGCGCTCCTATCTCGACCTCAGCGTGCAATACCGCGCCGCGCTTGGCGGCGGCGACAGCCAGCGCGCCAAGGGCCTGTTCGGCAGCGTCACGCTCTACTACTGAGGCGGCGGCAGGCGTCGCGCGCGCTCCTGCCGCGTCGAGTACCCGGGACGGGCGAACTGGCCTGCCGGACGCGTTGCGCCGTCGCGCCTGCGCCGGCCAGCAATCGGCGACTCGGCGAACGTCGCCTCTGCGCGCCAGCGAATCCTACTGGCGCGAAATCCGCCACTGGCGGCGCAGCGCTTGCGCGCGCGGCGTGTCCTGCGACAGCCACGGATCCAGCGCGAAGGCGAAGACTTCCGCGGCGCCGCTGCGCCGTGCCCATGCCAATTGCGTGTCGATGCGCGCCGCATCGGCGGTCCGCGCCTGGAAGTCGCTGCCGTCGGCGGCCGAACTGGACAACTGCTCGAACACTTCGACCACCACGTCGAAATCCACCTTGCGCGCACGCAGCAGCGCAAGCAGCGGATCCACGCCGTCCAGGTTGCCCAGCCCGGCCACGCCGACGCCGTCCTGCACCATCGGCCGCAGCGGTACCCGTGCGAGGATGCGGCGCCACAGTTGCGCGAGCGAGCCCGCGCCCGGCAGGCGGCTGAAGTAGGTCGAGATCGCGGTCGGCTGCGCGGTGCCGGCCGCGGCCGCGGCGTGCAGCGCGGCGAGCCAGTCGCACAGGCGCTGCTGGCGGTCGTCCTGCGCCCAGTGGAACTGCTCCAGTTCGTAGGGCAGGTACCAGCCGCCGAAATTGCCCTGCGCCGCCCACGGTGCGCGCTGCAGGTAGGTGCGCGCGCGCTCCAGGGTCAGTGCCAGGAAGGCGTCCAGCGCGGGCAGGTCCGGGCGCTGCAGCGCCTTCCACCAGCCGCCGTGGTAGGGCAGGCCGACGCGCACCTGCAGGCCCGCCGCCGCCGCGGTGGAGAAGATCACCTGCATCACGGTGTCCGGCACCTCCCAGTCCGCATCGTCGCCGCCGTACACCCCGGCCCACTGCAGCACGATCCGGCGGCAGCCCATGCGTCGCGCCAGCGCCATCTGCTGCTGCCACTGCTGCGCGCTCAGCTGCAGATGGCTGCGCCACGGCTGGATGAAGCCGCCGTCGAAGCGCGGTGGCGCCGAACACCCCGGCAGCAGGCCCAGCCCGGCCGCCGCCGGAGCGAGCACGGCCAGCCGCAGCAGGTCGCGCCTGCCGGGCGAGAAGGAAGAGCAGCGTGAGCGATCGTTGCGCATTGCGTCCGCGAGCGGCGAGGGCCAGCCAGTGTTTCTACACCATCGCCACGCAAGCGTGCGTTGCCCGGCGCGTTCGGTAGGCGGTCTGGGAGGGCGGGCAGCAAGCGCGGCCGACGGTACGCAGGCGGGCGCAGCCACTGCGTGCGCACAGCCCTTTCGCGGCCTCCTGCGCCTGTCCGGCCTGCATCGGGACGCGCGCGATGCCGCGGCGGTGCTGCCGCGCGTGCAGCCGGGATGCCGCGTGCCGTCCTGCAGGCATGTCGCCGTTGTCTTCCCCGGCGCCGGTGGCCGGCGTGCGCACCGAGGGCCGAAACGCAAACGGCCGCGCCATGGCGCGGCCGTTTGCGTGGATGCCCTGCGCGCGGGGCTTACTTCAGCGCCTTGAAGCGCAGCCGCTTCGGGCCGGCGTCGTCGCCGAGGCGGCGCTTCTTGTCTTCCTCGTACTCGCGGTAGTTGCCCTGGAAGAACTCCACGTGCGAGTCGCCTTCGAACGCCAGGATGTGGGTCGCGATGCGATCCAGGAACCAGCGGTCGTGCGAGATCACGAAGGTGTTGCCCGGGAACTCCAGCAGCGCGTCTTCCAGCGCGCGCAGGGTTTCGATGTCCAGGTCGTTGGACGGTTCGTCGAGCAGCAGCACGTTGCCGCCCTGCAACAGGGTCTTGGCCATGTGCAGGCGGCCGCGCTCGCCGCCGGACAGCGAACCGACCATCTTCTGCTGGTCCTGGCCCTTGAAGTTGAAGCGGCCGATGTAGGCGCGCGACTGGATCTCCACGCCATTGATGTTGAGGATGTCCAGGCCGCCGGCGATTTCCTGGAACACGTTGTGGTTGCCTTCCAGCTTGTCGCGGCTCTGGTCCACGTACGACAGCTGCACGGTGGGGCCGACCACGATCTCGCCCGAATCCGGCTTCTCCTGCCCGGTGATCATCTTGAACAGGGTCGACTTGCCGGCGCCGTTGGGGCCGATGATGCCGACGATGGCGCCCGGCGGCACGATCATCGACAGGTTGTCGATCAGCAGGCGGTCGCCGAATTTCTTGGAGACGTTCCTGAACTCCATCACCGCGTTGCCCAGGCGCTCGCCCGGCGGGATGAAGATTTCGTTGGTCTCGTTGCGCTTCTGGTAATCGACCGACTGCAGTTCTTCCAGGCGCGCCAGGCGCGCCTTGCCCTTGGTGCGGCCGCCCTTCGCGTTCTGCCGCGACCACTCCAGTTCCTTCTGGATCGCCTTCTGCCGGGCCTTTTCCTGATTGTCTTCCTGCTTCAGGCGCTCGTCCTTCTGCATCAGCCATTCGGTGTAGTTGCCCTTCCACGGAATGCCGCGGCCGCGGTCCAGTTCCAGAATCCATTCGGCGGCGTTGTCGAGGAAGTAGCGATCGTGGGTCACGGCGACCACGGTGCCGGCGTAACGCGCCAGGAACTGCTCCAGCCACTCCACCGATTCGGCGTCGAGGTGGTTGGTCGGTTCGTCGAGCAGCAGCATGTCCGGCTTCTGCAGCAGCAGCCGGCACAGCGCCACGCGGCGCTTCTCGCCGCCGGACAGGTTGGCGATCTTGGCGTCCCACGGCGGCAGCCGCAGCGCGTCGGCGGCCACGTCGAGCTGGTTCTCCAGGGTGTGTGCGTCGCCGGCGGCGAGGATCGCCTCCAGGCGCTCCTGTTCCTTGGCCAGCGCGTCGAAGTCGGCGCCTTCCTCGGCATAGGCGGCGTACACCGCTTCCAGCGCGGCCTGCGCCTGCAGCACTTCGCCCACGCCTTCCTCGACCGACTCGCGCACGGTCTTGTTCGGGTCCAGCTCCGGCTCCTGCGCCAGGTAGCCGACCTTGGTGCCGGGCTGCGGACGCGCCTCGCCCTCGAAATCGGTGTCCACGCCGGCCATGATCTTCAGCACGGTGGACTTGCCGGCGCCGTTGAGGCCGAGCAGGCCGATCTTGGCGCCGGGGAAGAACGACAGCGAGATGTCCTTGATGATCTGGCGCTTGGGCGGCACGGTCTTGCTGACCCGGTTCATGGTGTAGATGTATTGCGACATGGCGGCTCCGTAGCGCATGCCGACGCCCGGCCGGGGCGGCCGGACAGCGGCAGAAAAGGGATGGCGACAGTATAGCGGCAAGGCCATTCAGCCGCCTTCGGCGGCGAGCGGGTTAACGCTTCCTTACTCGATTCGGACAAGCTGAATACGTAACCGGTTCCAGCAGGAAGCGGTTCAGACGGTTCCGGCGTAAATGCAATCGCCACACCCTGTGACGGAGTTGCCATGAACGCGAAACGTTTTGCCACCCTTGCCCTCTCGTCCGCGCTGGCGCTGGGTTTCATGGCGCCGCCCGCCTTCGCCTGGGGTCCGGGCGGCCCGGGCCCGGGTCCGGGACCGGCCAACGGGCCGGGCTGGGGTCCGCCGGGGCCGCCGCCGGGCCGCGGCCCGCATGGGGACCGCGGCTGGTACGACCGCGGCTACCGCGACGCCGACCGCGAGCGCGACTGGCGCGATCGCGAGCGTGACCGTCGCGATGCGCGGCACGCCTACGAGCATGGCTATCGCGACGGCTACCGCCGCCGGCCGGATGTCGTCTACTACCGCCCGGGCCCGCCGCGCTGGGCGCGCGGCCAGCGCTACTACGGCCCGAACTACGTGGTCTACGACTACGACCGCTACCAGGTGCGGCGCCCGCCGTACGGCTATCGCTGGGTCCGCGACGACGGCGGCAACCTGCTGATGGTGGCGATCGCCACCGGCATCATCGCCGATCTGGTGCTCAGCGGCCGCTGATCGGGCCGCATGGCGCGCCGCGACGGCCTCCTTCGGGAGGCCGTCGTCGTTTTGGTTCGCCGCCGGCCCTGCGCGGGGCTTAAACTAGCGGTCTGCCTTCTGTCCATGCCCCCGGAGACCCGATGTTCCCGCGCGACGCCCGCATCGAAACCTACGATCCCGAACTGGCCCAGGCCATCGCCGCCGAAGCCGGTCGCCAGGAAGACCATGTCGAGCTGATCGCCAGCGAGAACTACTGCAGCCCGCGGGTGATGGAAGCGCAGGGCAGCCAGTTGACCAACAAGTACGCCGAGGGCTACCCGGGCAAGCGCTACTACGGCGGCTGCGAATTCGTCGACGTGGCCGAGCAACTGGCCATCGACCGGGTCAAGCGACTGTTCGGCGCCGACTACGCCAACGTGCAGCCGCACAGCGGCTCGCAGGCCAACCAGGCGGTGTACTTCGCGCTGCTGCAGCCGGGCGACACCATCCTGGGCATGTCGCTGGCGCACGGCGGCCACCTGACCCACGGCGCCAAGGTCAACGCCTCCGGCAAGCTGTTCAACGCCGTGCAGTACGGGGTGAACGACCAGGGTCTGATCGACTACGACGAAGTCGAGCGGCTGGCCGTGGAGCACAAGCCGAAGATGGTGGTGGCGGGCTTCTCCGCCTACTCGCAGGTCATCGACTGGGCGCGCTTCCGCGCCATCGCCGACAAGGTCGGCGCATATTTCTTCGTGGACATGGCGCACGTGGCCGGCCTGGTCGCCGCCGGCGTCTATCCGACCCCGCTGCCGCATGCGCACGTGGTCACCTCCACCACCCACAAGACCCTGCGCGGCCCGCGCGGCGGCATCATCGTGGCCAGCGCCGCCGGTGCCGGCGACAAGCTCGAGGACCTGTCCAAGAAGCTGCAGTCGATCGTGTTCCCCGGCATCCAGGGCGGCCCGCTGATGCACGTGATCGCGGCCAAGGCGGTGGCGTTCAAGGAAGCGCTGGAGCCGGAATTCGCGACCTACCAGCAGCAGGTGGTGAAGAACGCCCAGGCCATGGCCAAGACCCTGATCGCGCGCGGCTACAAGATCGTCTCCGGCGGCACCGAGAACCACCTGATGCTGGTCGACATGATCGGCCGCGATGTCTCCGGCAAGGACGCGGAAGCGGCGCTGGGCAAGGCCCACATCACCGTCAACAAGAACTCGGTGCCCAACGACCCGCGTTCGCCGTTCGTGACCTCGGGCCTGCGCCTGGGCACCCCGGCGATCACCACCCGTGGCTACCTGGAGCAGGACAGCATCGACCTGGCCAACTGGATCGCCGACGTGCTCGACGCCCCGACCGACGACGCGGTGCTGGCCCGCGTGCGCGACGCGGTGACCGCGCAGTGCCGCAAGTATCCGGTGTATGGCTGAAAAACGGGAATGGGGAATGGAGAATCGGGAATGGTTGAGAGCGCTAGCTGGCGCCTTTGGCGTTCCCAGTCCCGTTTCCCCACTCCCGGCACCTGTATGGCTGATGGGGGAATGGGGAATGGAGAATCGGGAATGGTTGAAAGCGCTAAGCTGGCGCCTTTGACGTTCCCATTCCCCATTCCCGTTTCCCCACTCCCGGCGCTCTGAATGCACTGCCCCTTCTGCCAGCACACCGATACCCGGGTGATCGATTCGCGGGTGTCCGAGGACGGCGCGACGATCCGCCGGCGGCGCGAGTGCGAGGCGTGCGGCGAGCGCTTCAGCACGCTGGAGACGATCGAGCTCAAGCTGCCGACGGTGATCAAGAGCGACGGCGGCCGCGAGGCGTTCGATGCGCGCAAGTTGCGCACCAGTTTCGACCGCGCGCTGCAGAAGCGGCCGGTGGCCGAGGAGCAGATCGAGGCGGCGGTACGCGCGGTGGTGCACCAGTTGCGCATGTCCGGCGAGCGCGAACTGCCGTCGATCCGGGTCGGCGAGTACGTCATGGCCGAGCTGCGCAAGCTCGACCACGTCGGCTACGTGCGTTTCGCCTCGGTGTACCGCAGCTTCCAGGACGTGGCCGATTTTCGCGAGGAGATCGAGAAGCTCGAACGCGAATTGCCGGTGGGCAGCGAGCAACTGCCGCTGCTGGACCTGGTTCGCGCAGACAAGCCGGGCGACAAGTCCGGCAAGCGGTGAGCGGCATGCGGATCGCCTGCCTGGGCGAGGCGCCGCAGCACATCCCGGCGCTGGCCGGCGAGCACCTGCAAGCGTTCGGCCCGTTGTTGCCGGAATGGGCGCTGGACGAGGCCGAGGCCGATCTGCGCAGCCATCGCTGCGACACCCGCATTCCCACCACCTGGATCGCGCTGGACGGCGCGGACTGGCTCGGTTCGGTCAGCCTGCTGCAGAACGACGATGCGCGCATCCGCCAGTTCTCGCCGTGGCTGGCGACCCTGTACGTGCGTCCGCACGCGCGCGGACGCGGGGTCGGCGAGCGCCTGGTCGCGCATTGCGTGCAGGCCGCGGCGCGGCTGCACGGCGGCTATCTTTACCTGTACTGCCAGTCACAGTTGGTGCCGTTCTATCAGCGCCTGGGATGGCAGCCGCATGTGGAATTGCCGCTGGGGCCGTTGCAGGTGATCGTGATGCGGATCGAGACCGGTGCGCCGGCGGCGGGAGCGTCCGCGGCATGAGCGCGTTTTCCGCCGACGATCATCGCCACATGGCGCAGGCCTTGCGCCTGGCCGAACGTGGCGCCTACACCGCGCGGCCCAATCCGATGGTCGGCTGCGTGCTCGTGCGCGACGGCGAGGTGGTCGGCGAGGGCTTCCACCAGCGCGCCGGCGGCCCGCATGCGGAGGTGGTCGCGCTGCGCGCCGCCGGCGACCGCGCGCGTGGCGCCACCGCCTACGTGACCCTGGAACCGTGCGCGCATTACGGGCGCACCCCGCCGTGCGCATTGGCCTTGATCGAGGCGGGCGTGACCCGGGTGGTCGCGGCGATGGCCGACCCGTTCCCGCAGGTCAACGGCGGCGGCTTCGCGCTGCTGCGCGAGGCCGGGATCGCGGTGCAGGCGGGCCTGATGGAAGCGCAGGCGCGGGCGCTCAACCGCGGTTTCCTGTCGCGGGTGCAGCGCGGCCGGCCGTGGCTGCGGGTCAAGCTCGGCGCCAGCCTGGACGGGCGCACCGCGCTGGCCAGCGGCGAGTCGAAGTGGATCACCGGCGCGGCCGCGCGCCACGACGTGCAGCACTGGCGCGCGCGCGCCGGGGCGATCCTGACCGGCGCCGGCACCGTGCTGGCCGACGATCCATCGCTGACCGTGCGCCTGGACGATGCGGCCGACGTCGTGCCGCCGCTGCGCGTGGTGCTGGATGCGCGGTTGCGCACGCTGGGTCAGGCCAAGGTGCGCGACGGCGCCGCGCCGACGCTGTTTCTGCACGCGCCGGATCGGCTGCCGCCATCGCTGGCGGAGGCCGAATTCGCCGCGGTGCCGCTGCAGGCGGGCCGCTTCGATCTGGAGGCGGTGTTGCGCCTGCTCGCCGAACGCGGCGTCAACGAGGTGCAGGTCGAGGCTGGCGCGACGCTGAGCGGCGCGCTGCTGCGCGCCGGCCTGGTCGACGAACTGCTGGTCTACCTGGCGCCGCTGCTGCTCGGCGGCGACGCGCGCCCGCTGCTGGCCGGGCTGGGCATCGACACGATGGCGCAGCGCGTGCCGCTGCGCCTGCTGGAGACGCGCCAGATCGGCGACGACCTGCGCCTGCTGCTGCAACCGACGGCGGAGGACGCCGCGTAAGCCCCGCGCGGCGCGCTTGCCGCGTGCGCGAGGCGCGACGGTATTGCATACGCAGCGCGTTTGGACCATGCGGCACGCAGCGCATGCCGATCCAGTGACACCGATCGACGGGGGAGGGCGCCGCCTGATCCGCCCACTCCGTGCGAGGACGGCCGGCATCGGCCTGCCGACCCTTGCGAACCTTCATGCAGCCGGCCGGTGCGCGCGCCGCGCCGCGTCCGCACGTCGCCGCACGCAAGGTTGCCGTGTTCGCCGCGACGCTATGTCCCACCCGTGCGCCGTCGGCGCCGGCTGGGGGCAGGCCCGCCCTGCTAGAATGCGCGGGCCGGTTCGCCGGCGACCACAAACGTCTTCAGGGCGGGGTGCGATTCCCCACCGGCGGTAGGTGCGTTCGCGCACGAGCCCGCGAGCGCTTCCCGGCGCAGGCGCGACGCGCCGAATCGGGAAGGTCAGCAGATCCGGTGCGATGCCGGAGCCGACGGTATAGTCCGGATGAAAGAAGACGGCCTTCGCGCAGCCTCGCGGCTGTGCGCGCGCCTGTTTGCCTTGTGGCGTTTTTCGCTCACCCCATTGCGAGAAACGTAGCCATGTTCACCGGAATCATCGAAGGCGTCGGCCGCCTTGCCGCTCGCCAACCGCAGGGCGGCGATGTCCGCTTCACCTTCGCCACCGGCAGCCTGCCGTTCGCCGACGTGCAGCTCGGCGAGAGCATCGCGGTCAACGGCGTGTGCCTGACCGTGATCGCCTTCGACGCGGCGGCGTTCCAGGCCGACGCTTCCACCGAAACCCTGGCCCTGACCACGCTCGGCGCCCTCGCCGAAGGCGCGGCGCTGAACCTGGAGCGGGCGATGCGCCCGACCGACCGGCTCGGCGGACACCTGGTCAGCGGCCATGTCGATGGGCTCGGCACGGTGCTGTCGATCCACGACGACGCGCGCGCGCAGCGCTGGCGCTTCGCCGCGCCGCCGGCGTTGCTGCGCTACATCGCCAAGAAGGGTTCGATCTGCGTGGACGGGGTGAGCCTTACCGTCAACGAAGTCGACGCGGAAGGCTTCGAGGTCGCGCTGATCCCGCACACCGTGGCGCACACCGCGTTCGCGCACACCGCCGTCGGCGCGGCGGTGAACCTGGAGATCGACCTGGTCGCGCGCTACGTCGAACGCCTGCTGCAGGGCCGCCAGGCCTGAGCCTGGCCGCGTCCCTCCTTCCGCCATGCGGCGCCGCGGCCTGCGGCGCGCATGGCATCTTCCGCCTTTCGCGAGTCCCCGCATGTCGCCTTCCGTCACCCCGAGCCTGAATTTCGCCTCCGTCCCCGAGCTGCTGGAAGAACTCCGCGCCGGCCGCATGGTGGTCATCGTCGACGACGAGGACCGCGAGAACGAGGGCGACCTGATCATGGCCGCCGAGCTGGTCAAGCCCTCGGACATCAACTTCATGGTCACCCACGCGCGCGGCCTGGTGTGCCTGTCGCTGACCCGCGAGCGCTGCGCGCAGTTGGGCCTGGCGCCGATGGTCCAGCGCAACACCGCGCAGTTCCATACCAACTTCACCGTCAGCATCGAGGCCGCCGAGGGCGTGACCACCGGCATCTCCGCCTACGACCGCGCCCACACCGTGCGCACCGCGGTCAAGCCGGACGCCAAGCCGCACGACCTCAGCCAGCCCGGCCACATCTTCCCGCTGATCGCCCAGCCGGGCGGGGTGTTGACCCGCGCCGGCCACACCGAGGCCGCCAGCGACCTGCCGATGCTGGCCGGGCTGGAGCCGGCCGGCGTGCTGGTGGAAGTGCTCAACCCCGACGGCAGCATGGCGCGGCGCCCGCAGTTGGAGGAGTTCGCCCGCAGCCATGGCCTGAAGATGGGCTCGATCGCCGACCTGATCGCCTACCGCCTGGCCACCGAGCACACCGTCGAGCGCATCGACGAACGGCCCATCGACACCGAGTTCGGCGGCTTCACCCTGGTTACCTACCGCGACCGCATCGCCCACGACCTGCACTTCGCCCTGGTCCGCGGCACCCCCGACGCGGCCACCCCGACCCTGGTGCGGGTGCAGGTGGAAAACCCGCTGGCCGACCTGCTGCACTGGCGCCGCGACGATTTCGGCGTGGCCGCCAGCGATGCGCTGCGCGCGATCGCCGCCGCCGAGCGCGGGGTGATGGTGGTGCTGTCGGCGCCGCGCGACAGCGAGGCGCTGCTGGCGCGGCTGCGCGCGCAGCCGGAGGCGGTGCACGGCAAGGACGTGGGCCAGTGGCGGCGCAACGGCGCCGGCAGCCAGATCCTGGCCGACCTGGGCCTGGGCAAGCTGCGCGTGCTGGGCACGCCTCGCCGGCAGATCGGCCTGGCCGGGTTCGGGCTGGAGGTGGTGGAGCATGTGGAGCCGGGAATGGGGAATCGGGAGTCGGGAATCGGGAGAAGCTGATCCCGCGCGATTCCTGCCATTGTCGGTGGCTCGGTCTTCTGCACGGATCCCCTGGGCCGCTTTCCGGGGCGCGGCCCCGCTGCCTGTTAAACTCTTCCACCCCCTGAACCTGCCACCGCCATGTCCCATTACGAAGGCGACCTCCGACCGCACCCGTCCGCGCGCTTCGCGATCATCGCCAGCCGCTGGAACGCCCGCATCACCGACGTGCTGGTCGCCGGTGCGCGGCAGAGCCTGTCCGGCAACGGTATCGCCGATGACGCGGTGGACGTGATCCGCGTCCCGGGGGCGTGGGAACTGCCGCTGGTCGCCGCGCGCCTGGCCGCGGCCGGCAAGCATGCCGCGATCATCGCGCTGGGCTGCGTGATCCGCGGCGACACCCGCCATTACGAACACGTCGCCGACGGCTGCGCCGAGGGCCTGCTGCGGGTGTCGCTGGATTTCCGCGTGCCGGTGCTCAACGGCGTGCTGGCGGTGGAGCAGGTCGAGGATGCCGAGGCGCGCGCCGGCGGCAGCCATGGCAACAAGGGGGAGGAAGCGGCGCTGACCGCGTTGGAAATGGTCAATCTTCTGGAGTTGTTGCCGTGAACAAGCCCGTCGGCCACAAGCACGTCCGCCGCGATGGCGTCGATCCGGTGCTGCGCTCGCGCGCGCGCCGGCGCGCGCTGCAGGCGATCTACGCCTGGCAGATCGCCGGCGGCACCGCCCAGCACGTGATCGCGCAGTTCGCGCACGAACAGGCGCACGAGATCGCCGACCTGGTGTATTTCGAGAACCTGGTGGAAGGCGTGCTCAAGCACCGCGCCGAACTGGATGCGGCGCTGGTCGGCTACCTGGACCGCACGGTCGAGGAAGTGGACGCGATCGAGCGCGCGGTGCTGCGCCTGGCCGCCTACGAACTGCTGCATCGCATGGACGTGCCGTACCGCGTGGTGATCAACGAAGCGATCGAGACCGCCAAGCGCTTCGGCTCCGAACACGGCCACACCTACGTCAACGGCGTCCTCGACCGCGCCGCGGTGGCCTGGCGGGCGGTGGAGTCGGGGGGCTGAGAGCTGGGAATGGGGAGGCGGGAATGGGGAATGGCAAAAGCGAAGGACGTCCCGTGCAAATTCCCGGCGCCGCGGCTGTTGCGGCTGCTTCTCACCATTCCCCACTCCCCATTCCCGATTCCCAGCCCCAATGCCTGAATTCGATCTGATCGATCGCCTGCGCGCCCGCATCGGGGCGCGCGACGACGTGCCGCTGGGGATCGGCGACGATGCGGCGCTGTTGCAGCCGCCGCCCGGCGAGCAGTTGGCGATCACCACCGATACGCTCAATGCCGGCGTGCATTTCCCGGCAGAAACCGCGCCCGCCGATATCGGCTGGAAGACGCTGGCGGTGAACCTGTCGGATCTGGCCGCGATGGGCGCGCAGCCGCGCTGGTGCACGCTGTCGCTGTCGTTGCCGCAGGCCGACGCGGGCTGGATCGACGCCTTCGCCGATGGCTTCTTCGCGCTGGCCGATGCGCACGGCATCGCCCTGGTCGGTGGCGACACCACGCGTGGGCCGTTGGCGCTCTCGCTCACCGCGATCGGCAGCGTCGCGCCCGGAGAGGCGCTGCGCCGCGGTGGCGCGCGGCCCGGCGACGACATCTGGGTGACCGGGCAGCCGGGCGAGGCCGCCGCGGCGCTGGCGTTGTGGCAGGCCGGACGCCTGGACGTGACCCGGGTCGCCGCCGATCCGCTGCACGAACGCCTGCGCCAGCGCCTGCTGCGGCCGTCGCCGCGGGTGCAGGCCGGACTGCGCTTGCGCGGGCTGGCGCATGCCTGCGTCGACATCTCCGACGGGCTGCTGGCCGACCTGGAGCACATTTGCGCGCGCAGCGGCGTCGGCGCCGAACTGGCGCTGGCGGCGCTGCCGGCGGTCGCGGCGCCGGCCGATGCGGATGCGGCGCAGGTGCACGCCTGGCAACTGGGCGGCGGCGACGACTACGAACTGTGCTTCACCGCCGCACCGGCGCAGCACGCGGCCATCGTGCAGGCGCTGCAGGCGATCGGCGTCGCGGCCACCCCGATCGGCCGTATCGTCGTCGGCAGCGGGATCGCCGTCCTCGATGCTGATGGTCAGTCCTGGCAACCGCCAAGGCGCGGCTATGCGCATTTTGCCGACTAGCGGAAATCCGGGACACGGCCTCTGCTTTCCCTTCTCCCCTCGGGAGAAGGTGCCCCGCAGGGGCGGATGAGGGTACGGGCGCAGGCCTCGTGTACCCAGCCTCCGCGCGTCGCTTTCGCGCCGGACCCTCACCCCAACCCCTCTCCCGCTGGGAGAGGGGCTCTGCTTTTCCTTCTCCCCTCGGGAGAAGGTGCCCCGCAGGGGCGGATGAGGGTACGGCGAAGGAGAAATGGCAAAGCGACCGGGACCCCAATGGGCCCACGAACGCCCCACCATACCGTGCCGCACTGCGGCGTGAAAGCGCCCGTACCCGCTGGTATGGTCGCGGCACTCGACCCCCACGTCGTGTGCCCGTCACCGTATCCGGCAGCTGGTCCATTCCGGTCCAGCGCCTCCTGGAGGCAGTCCATGCGCATGTCCGTGTCCCGCTGCATCGCCCTGTGCGCGATGCTGTTGTTCTCCACCGCGGCGTTCGCCGGCGGTTTCAGCAAGCAGTACCAGACCATCTCCAGTTTCGACGGCACCAAGCTCGGCGCGCTGGTGCTGGTCCCGCAGGGCCAGGGCGGCGGGCCGTTCCCGCTGGTGGTGATGCCGGCCAGCTGGTCGCTGCCCAATCTGGAGTACGTCGGCCGCGCCAGCGAACTGGCCAGCAACGGCTACGTGGTGGTCAGCTACACCTCGCGCGGGTTCTGGGATTCGCAGGGGCAGATCGACATCGCCGGCGCGGCCACGATCGAGGACGTCAGCGCGGTGATCGACTGGGCATTGGCCAATACGCCGGCCAATGCCAAGGCGATCGGCGTGTCCGGCATCTCCTACGGCGCCGGCACCAGCCTGCTCGCCGCCGCGCGCGATCCGCGGATCAAGGCGGTCGCCGCGCTCAGCGGCTGGGCCGACCTGCAGGCCTCGCTGTACGCCAACGCCACGGTCAGCGAGCAGGGCGTGGCGCTGCTGGTCGCCTCCGGCGCGATCACCGGCCGCCCCGGCCCGGACCTGGCGCAGATCAGCGCGCGGGTCGCGGTCGGCGATTACGACGGCGCGGTGCAGGGCTTCCTGCCCAAGGCCGGCGAGCGTGGCGTGATCAACGAACTGCAGGCGCTCAACCGCAACCGCCCTGCGGTGCTGCTGGCCAACGCCTTCAACGACGGCCTGTTCCCGCCGAACCAGTACATCGATCTGTACAACCGGCTGAGCGGGCCCAAGCACCTGATGTTCAGCCAGGGCGACCACGCCACCGCCGAACTGCCGGGCGCGCTCGGCCTGCCCAACGAGGTCTACACCGAAGCCACCCGCTGGTTCGACCACTACCTCAAGGGCCAGGCCAACGGCGTGGACAGCGAGCAGCCGGTGCAGCTGTCCACCCTCGGCGGCTCCTGGCTGGCCTATGCCGACTGGAACAGCGTGCAGGCCGGCGCGACCACCTATGGCCTGACCCGCCCCAGCGGCCTGCTCGCGCCCACCGGCACCCTGGCCGGCAGCACCAGCAGCGGCTGGAGCCACCGCATCGCCACCGGCGTGCCGACCCTGGCCGATTCGGGCGTGGTGCTGGTCAGCGGTTTGCTGCAGGGCTTCGGCCAGCCGGTCAGCACCTCGATCCCGCTGGTGACGCGGGCCGGCGCCGCGGTCTGGACCGGGCCGGTCTATGCCAGCGCCAAGCGCCTGGTCGGCAGCCCCTCGCTGCGCGTGACCGTGACCCCGAGCCAGGCCAACGTGTCGCTGTTCGCCTACCTGTACAGCATGGATGGCGCCGGTGTGGGCAAGCTGCTCAGCCACGCGCCGTATTCGCTGCGCAATGCGACCCCGGGCGCGGCGACCACGATCGACCTGCCGCTGCAGGCGACCGCCGCCGAGATTCCCGCCGGCAACCGGCTGGTGCTGGTGGTGGACACCACCGACCCGCGCTACACCTCGGCCAGCCGCTTCGGTGGCAGTGTCAGCTTCAGTTCGCCGGCGGCCACGCCGTCGCGCCTGAGCGTGCCGCTGCACTGAGCCGCGCATGACGGAAAGGCCGGCGCGAGGCCGGCCTTTCCCGCGGCGAACCGCCGATCCGCGACGATGGACGTTACGCGGAATTTACGCCGCCCACGGTTGGCGCCAATAGCGACTTTACGGCCCCGCGCCCGAATATGACGAGGTCGGCGGAATGGTTCCGCCCTGGATCGCCTGTCATGTTCTCCCCGTTTTCCCACGCCGCCCGCCGGCATCTGTCGCGCGGCGCGGTCTGCTCGTTCCTGCTGGCCGGCGCCGCCACCGCGCAGGCCGCCAGCGTCAGCGGTAACGCTACGCTCACCAACGACTACGTTTGGCGCGGCAGCACCCAGAGCGATGGCGACCCCGCCGTGCAGGCCGGTCTGGCGCTGGCCGCCGATAACGGCGCGTACGCGTCGCTGTGGGCCTCGTCCATCAAGTTCGACAGCACCCCGCACGCCAGCACCGAAGTCGATGGTGTGCTCGGCTGGCGCGGCCAATTCACCCCGGACTGGGCCTGGGACGCGAACCTCACCCGCTACCAGTACCCCTCGGCCGCGGCGCTGAACTGGACCGAGCTGGGCGCCACCGTGACCTGGAAGCAGCGCGTGTGGGCGCAGCTGGGTTGGTCCGACGATGCGCTGGCCAGCGACACCACCGGCACCTATGCGCAGCTCGGCGCGCGCTATCCGTTCAATGAGACGTTCCGGGTCGAGGCGGCAGTGGGCCACTACTGGCTCCAGCGCAGCTATGCCGACAGCTACACCCATGGCCTGGCCAGCGCGGTGTTCACCCTGCCGCACGGCGGTCAGGGCGGCCCGGGGCTGGAACTGCGCGTGACCGCGCACGACACCGACAGCGCCGCCAAGCGGCTGTTCCCGGACATGGCCGGCTCGCGCGTGGAAGTCGCGCTGCAGGCCACATTCTGACCCCGAAGGAGAGATGACATGCCGACCTGGCTATCGCTGGTCTGCGGCGTGGCGGTGATCGTCGCCGCCGGCTACCTGCTGTACGTGATCCTGCGCCCCGAAGACTTCTGAGCCGAGTACCGCTTCCATGATCGATACATTGCTTGTCTATGCGCTGGCGCTGCTGCTCGGCTGGCCGCTCGGACTTTACCTGGCCAAGGTGATGCGCGGGGCGCCGATGCGCGGCGACGCGCTGTTCGGCTGGGTCGAACGCCCGTTGTACCGCCTGCTCGGCACCGATCCGGCGCGCGGCATGCACTGGCGCGCCTATGCCGGCGCGTTCCTGGCCAGCAACCTGGTGCTGGGCGTGCTGGTGTTCGCGCTGTTCGTGACCCAGGCCTGGCTGCCGTTCAACCCCGACGGCGTGCCCAACATGCGCTGGGACGTGGCCCTGCACACCATGGTCTCGTTCCTGACCAACACCAACCAGCAGCACTACTCCGGCCAGGCGCAGCTGTCGTACCTGTCGCAGGCGGTGGGCGTGGTCGGTCTGCAGTTCATCACCCCGATGATGGGCCTGGCGCTGGTCGCGGCGACGCTGCGCGGCCTGTTCGGCGGGCGCGGCCATGAAGCGGCGCGCGCGGCGGCGGTCGCCGGTGGCGAGTTGCCGCAGGACGTGGACGTCGGCAATTACTGGGCCGACGTGATCCGTCCGACCCTGCGCTTCCTGCTGCCGCTGTGCCTGCTGTGGACCGTGCTGCTGACCCAGCAGGGCGTGCCCTCGACGCTGGCCGCCGGTCCGGTCGCCACGCCGCTGGATGCCAGCGCCGGCCAGCCGACGCAGAAGATCCCGCTCGGCCCGGTCGCGGCCATGGTGGCGATCAAGCAGCTCGGCACCAACGGCGGCGGCTGGTACGGCCCCAACAGCGCGATGGCGCTGGAGAATCCCACGCCGTTCTCCAACCTGCTGGAGGTGCTGGCCATCATCCTGATCCCGGTGGCGGTGGCGTTCATGGTCGGCCCGTTCACCGGGCGCCGCAAGTTCACCGCGCTGGTGTTCGGCAGCATGTTGGTGATGTCGCTGGCGTCCACCGCGGTGTCGCTGTGGGCCGAAGGCCACGCGCCCGGCAGTGCCGCGCTGATGGAGGGCAAGGAGGTGCGCTTCGGCGCCGACGCGTCGGCCGCCTGGTCGTCGCTGACCACGCAGACCTCCAACGGCTCGGTCAATGCCATGCACGATTCGCTGGCGCCGCTGACCGGCGGCGTGTCCATGGTCAACATGCTGATCAACGCGATCTGGGGCGGCATCGGCTGCGGCCTGCAGCAGTTCCTGGTGTACCTGCTGCTGAGCGTGTTTCTGGCCGGCTTGATGACCGGGCGCACGCCGGAGCTGTTCGGGCGCAAGATCGAGGCGCCGGAAGTGCGCCTGCTGGCGCTGCTGATCCTGCTGCAGCCGCTGGTGCTGCTCGGCTTCACCGCCGTCACCCTGGCCCTGCCGGCGTCGCTCTCGGCGACCTCCAATCCCGGCTTCCACGGCATCAGCCAGGTGTTCTACGAGTACACCTCGGCGTTCGCCAACAACGGCTCCGGCTTCGAGGGGCTGGGCGATGGCATTCCGTGGTGGAACCTGAGCTGCACCGCGGTGCTGCTGCTGGGCCGCTACCCGGCGCTGATCGTGCCGCTGATCGTGGCCGCGCAACTGGCGCGCAAGCGGGTGGCGCCGGAAACCGGCGGCAGCCTGCAGGTGGAAACCCCGACCTTCGCGCTGACCCTGATCGCGGTCATCGCGGTCCTGACCGTTCTGCAATTCACGCCGGCCCTGGTGTTGGGACCGATCGCCGATCACCTGACCCTGGCCGCGCACTGAGACGACGACGATGAGCACCCCGCATCCTTCTACTTCCGTGGCTTCTTCGCCGGCGCGCCGGCCTGGGCTGTTCGATGCCGCGGCCTTGCGCGCGGCCCTGCGCGACAGCGTGCTGAAGCTGTCGCCGCGGCACCTGCTCGGCAGCCCGGTGATGGCCGTGGTCTTCGCCGGCACGCTGCTGTCGGCGCTGATCACCGTGTCCGGCCAGGGCCCGGCCGGCTTCGGCTGGGCGGTGACCGCGATCCTGCTGATCACCGTGTTGTTCGGCAACTTCGCCGAAGCGGTGGCCGAGGCCCGCGGCCGCGGCCAGGCCGCCTCGTTGCGGCGCGCACGCAAGGACCTGGTGGCGCGCCGGGTCGCCAGCGTGCGGCTGGACGGCGAGACCAGCGTGCCGGCCGCCGAACTGCGCCCGGGCGACCTGGTGGTGGTCTCGGCCGGCGAACTGATCCCGGCCGACGGCGAGATCGTGCACGGCCTGGCCACGATCAACGAGGCCGCGGTCACCGGCGAATCCGCGCCGGTGCTGCGCGAGGCCGGCACCGACCGCTCCGGCGTCATCGGCGGCACCAAGGTGCTGTCCGACGAGATCCTGGTGAAGGTCACCGCCGAACCGGGCCACAGCTTCCTGGACCGGATGATCGCGCTGGTGGAAGGCGCCAACCGGCAGAAGACGCCCAACGAGATCGCGCTGACCATGCTGCTGGCGGCGATGACCCTGACCTTTCTGATCGTGGTCGCCTCGCTGCCGGCGATCGCCGGCTTCGTCGGCGTGCATGTGGATCCGCTGCTGCTGATCGCGCTGCTGGTGTGCCTGATCCCGACCACCATCGGCGGGCTGCTGCCGGCGATCGGCATCGCCGGCATGAACCGCGCGCTGTCGGCCAACGTGCTGGCCAAGTCGGGCAAGGCGGTGGAAGTGGCCGGCGACGTCGACGTGCTGCTGCTGGACAAGACCGGCACCATCACCCACGGCGACCGCCAGGCCACCGTGTTCCATGCGCTCAGCGGCGTGGACGTGGCGCAGCTGCGCGAAGCGGCGATGCTGTCGTCGCTGGCCGACCCGACGCCGGAAGGCAAGTCGATCGTGCGCCTGGCGCGCGAGCAGGGCCTGCCGCCGGCCGATCCGGAGGACGCCGAGTTCGTCGCCTTCACCGCGCAGACGCGCATGTCCGGTGTCGACCTGCCGGGGTTCGGCACGCAGCCGCCGCGCTCGATCCGCAAGGGCGCCGCCGATGCGCTGATCCGCCACGTCACCGCGCTGGGCGGGCAGGTGCCGGCGGAGCTGAAGGGGCGCGTGGAGCAGGTCGCGCGCAGCGGCGCCACGCCGCTGGTGGTGGCCGAGGGCCGGCACGTGCTGGGCGTGGTCGAGCTGTCGGACGTGGTCAAGCACGGCGTGCGCGAGAAGTTCGCGCGGCTGCGCGCGATGGGCGTCAAGACGGTGATGATCACCGGCGACAACCCGCTCACCGCCGCGGCCATCGCCGCCGAGGCCGGCGTGGACGACTACATCGCCGAAGCCACGCCCGAAGACAAGCTGGCGCGCATCCGCCAGGAACAGGCCGGCGGACGCCTGGTGGCGATGGTCGGCGACGGCACCAACGACGCCCCGGCGCTGGCCCAGGCCGACGTCGGCCTGGCGATGAACTCCGGCACCCAGGCGGCCAAGGAGGCCGGCAACATGGTCGATCTGGATTCGGATCCGGCCAAGCTGCTGGCGGTGGTGGAAGTGGGCAAGCAGCAGCTGATCACCCGCGGCGCGCTGACCACCTTCTCGCTGGCCAACGACGTGTCCAAGTACTTCGCGATCCTGCCGGCGCTGTTCGCCGCGGCGATCCCGCAGATGGCCGCGTTGAACGTGATGCGCCTGTCCAGCCCGACCAACGCGGTACTCGCGGCGCTGATCTTCAACGCGCTGGTGATTCCCGCGCTGATCCCGCTGGCGCTGCGCGGCGTGCGCTTCACCCCGGCGTCGGCGACCTCGCTGCTGCGCCGGAACATGCTGATCTACGGCGTCGGCGGCGTGCTGCTGCCGTTCGTCGGGATCAAGCTGATCGACCTGCTGCTGGTGGCGCTGGGCTGAGCCCGGCGCCGATCCTCCCGCTCCTTCCGGATTCGCTCCCATGACCGTGTCTTCCGTTTCCCCCCGCGAGCCGCTGCGCTGGCGCGCCGTGCTGGTGCTGCCGCTGCTGGTGCTCGGCTCCGCGGCGCTGTACTCGCTGCTGGCCACCGTGCTGGCCGGCGCGCTGTTCCCCGAGCAGGCCAACGGCAGCCTGCGCACCCACGCCGGCCGCGTGGTCGGCTCGGCGCTGGTGGCGCAGCCGTTCGCCGCCGCCGGCTACTTCCAGCCGCGTCCGTCCGCCGCCAAGTACGACCCGATGTCGGCGGCCGGCAGCAACCAGGCGCGCAGCAACCCCGACCTGCGCAAGCGCCTGGACGACACCCGCCAGGCGGTCGCCGCACGCGAGGGCATCGACCCGGCGCAGGTGCCGGACGATCTGATCACCCAGTCCGGCAGCGGCATGGACCCGGACATCAGCGTCGACGCGGCGCACATTCAAGTGGCGCGCGTCGCCGCCGCGCGCGGCCTGCCGCCACAGACCGTCGCCGCCCTGGTCACCGCACAGACCCAGCCGCGCCAGTTCGGCGTGCTTGGCGAGCCGCGGGTGAATGTGCTGGCGTTGAATTTGGCCTTGGACGCGGCCGGGAATGGGGAATCGGGAACCGGGAATGGGCAAAAGCAGTAGAGCGCATGGCCTGACGCTGTACGCTTCGCGAATCCCCAATTTCGAATCCCCAATCCCGGCCCTTCGATGCCCGATCCCCGCACCCAACAAGCCGACGCCCTGATCGGCGCGCTGCAACGCGAGCGCGGCGGGCGCCTGACCGTGTTCCTGGGCGCGGCGCCGGGGGTGGGCAAGACCTACGCGATGCTGTCGCGCGCGCGGCAACTGCAGCAGCAGGGCAGCGAGGTGGTCGTCGGCATCGTCGAGACCCACGGCCGCGCCGAGACCGCGGCCTTGCTCGATGGCTTGACCGTGCAGCCGCGGCGGCGCGTGGAGTACCGCGGCCGCACGCTCGACGAACTGGACCTGGATGCGCTGCTGGCGCGGCGCCCGCCGTTGGTGCTGGTCGACGAACTGGCGCACCGCAACGCGCCGGGCAGCCGCCACGAGCGGCGCTGGCAGGACGTGCAGGAGCTGCTCGATGCCGGCATCGACGTCTACAGCACGATCAACATCCAGCACCTGGAAAGCCTCAACGATGTGGTCCACCGCATCACCGGCGTGCGCGTCAGCGAGACCGTGCCCGATGCGCTGTTCGACCGCCTGCGCGACATCGTGCTGGTCGACCTGCCGCCGCGCGAGCTGATCGAACGCCTGCAGCAAGGCAAGGTGTACCTGCCCGAGCAGGCCGGGCAGGCGCTGCAGGCGTTCTTCTCGCCGTCGAACCTGGCCGCGCTGCGCGAACTGGCGATGCAGACCGCCGCCGACCGCGTCGACAACGATCTGCGCGACGTGCAGGCCGCACAGGGCCGTCCCAGTGTCGCGCTGCGGCGCACGGTGATGGTGGCGATCGACGGGCGCGGCCAGTCCGACTACCTGGTGCGGGTGGCGCGGCGCCTGGCCGAGCGCCGCGGCGCGCCGTGGACGGTGGTCACCGTGCAGACCCACGCGCAGCCGGATGCGGACTGGCAGTTGGAGATCGACCGCGCGTTCGCGCTGGCGCGCCGGCTCGGCGGCGAGGCCGCGCTGCTGCACGGCGCCAACGTCGCCGACACCCTGCTCGACCACGCCGCGCGCAGCGGCGTGTCCACCCTGGTGCTGGGCCGCACCCGCGAGCGTCCGCTGGCGCGCATGATCAACCGCACCCTGACCCAGCAACTGCTGCAACGCGGCGCGCACTACGAACTGGTGATCATCAGCTCGCCCGAAGCGCGCGCCCGCGCGCGGCGGCGCTGGCGCAGCCCCGGCCACTGGCTGTCGCGCGACGACCTGGCCTTCGCCACGGTGGCCTCGCTGCTGGCGGTGGCGGTGGGCTGGATCGCCGAGCGCTGGGTCGGCATCGACGACCTGTCGATGGTGTTCATCGTCGCGGTGGTGATGGTGGCGGCGAAGACGCGGATGGCCGCGGCGGTGCTGTCGGCGTTGCTGAGCTTCTTCGCCTACAACTTCTTCTTCATCGAGCCGCGCTACACGCTGCACATCGGCGCGCGCCAGGGCTTGGTCACGGTGCTGCTGTTCCTGGTCGCGGCGCTGGTCGCCGGGCGCCTGGCCTCGCGCCTGCGCATGCAGGTGCTGGCGCTGCGCGCGGCCAACGCGCAGACCACCGCGCTGCAGCGGCTGGGCCGCGAGCTGACCAGCGCTGCCGACCTCGGCCAGGTGCTGGAAGCCGGGCGCCGCGCGCTCGCCGGCACGCTCGACGCCGAAGCCTGGCTGCGCCTGCAGCCGCTGGAGCGCGCGCACGCCGGTGCCGACGACTATGCGCCGTCGATGGCCGCGGTGGACCGCAGCGCCGCCGACTGGGCGCAGCGCCACGGCCAGGCCACCGGCCGCTTCACCGACACCCTGGCCGGCGCCAGTTGGTGGTTCCTGCCGGTGCGCCACGAGCGCGGCGCGATCGGCGTGGTCGGGCTGCGCTTCGGCGCGGGCGTGCAGCGCCCGGGCCTGGAGCAGCAGCGCCTGGCCGAGGCGATGGTCGAGGACATCGGCCAGGCCGCGCTGCGCACGCGCCTGGTCGCCGACCTGGAAAGCGCGCGGGTCAGCGGCGAGACCGAGCGGCTACGCTCCGCCCTGCTGTCCTCGGTCTCGCACGACCTGCGCTCGCCGCTGGCGGCGATGATCGGCGCCGCCAGCAGCCTGTCCAGCTACGGCCAGGCGATGGACGCGGACGATCGCCGCAGCCTGCTGGAGACCATCCAGTTGGAAGGCGAGCGGCTGGACCGCTACATCCAGAACCTGCTGGACATGACCCGGCTCGGCCATACCGGGCTGACGTTGAATCGCGACTGGATAGGCGTGGACGAACTGATCGGCTCGGCCGCGCGGCGCCTGCAGCGTTACCAACCGGAAGTACGCCTGGATATCGCCCTGGCCGCGGAACTGCCGACGCTGTGGGTGCACCCGGCGCTGGTCGAGCAGGCGATCTTCAACGTGCTGGAGAACGCGGCGAAATTCTCGCCGGACGGCGAGGCGATCCGGGTCGTCGCGGCGATGGTCGACGGCCGCCTGCGCATCGACATCAGCGACCGCGGCCCGGGCATTCCCGAGGACGAGCGCGCGCGCATCTTCGACATGTTCTACAGCGTCGAGCGCGGCGACCGCGGCCGCCACGGCACCGGCCTGGGCCTGACCATCTGCCAGGGCATGATCGGCGCGCACGGCGGCAGCGTCGAGGCGCTGCCGGGTCCCGATGGCCGCGGCACCACGATCCGCATTACCCTGCCGCTCATCGAACCCGCCGCGCCGCCGCCCCGCCCCGATGCCGACTGAGCACCACGCCGATCCGATTCCGCCACCGCGCGTGCTGGTCATCGACGACGAGCCGCAGATCCGGCGTTTTCTCGACATCAGCCTGCGCGCGCAGGGCTACCGCGTGCTGCAGGCGGCGAGCGGCGGCGACGGCCTGGCGCAACTGGCCGCGCACGGCGCCGAGCTGGTGGTGCTGGACGTCGGCCTGCCCGACCAGGACGGGCACAGCGTGCTGCGCGAACTGCGGCAATGGTCGTCGGTGCCGGTGATCATGCTGACCGTGCGCGCCGGCGAGGCGGAGAAGGTGCAGGCGCTGGATGCCGGCGCCAACGACTACGTGACCAAGCCATTCGGCGTGCAGGAACTGATGGCGCGCATCCGCGTGCTGCTGCGCATGCAGCCGGCGGCCGGCGAGGCCGAGCCGGTATTCGACGACGGCCACCTGTACATCCACCTCGGCCTGCGCGAGGTACGCCTGGATGGCGAACCGCTGCCGCTGAGCCGCAAGGAATACGCCTTGCTGGCGCTGCTGCTGCGCCACAGCGGCCGCGTCCTCACTCAGCCGCAGCTGCTGCGCGAAGTGTGGGGCCCGACGCATCAGGAGGACACCCACTACCTGCGCATCCTGGTCGGCAAGCTGCGGCAGAAACTCGGCGACAGCGCGGTGGCGCCGCGCTATATCGCCACCGAGCCGGGTGTGGGGTTGCGCTTTATCGGCGTCGGCGAGCGCGGCGGCTGAGTTGCGCGGTCAGCTTTCGAAGCTTTCGAGGATCTTTTTCCGACAGCGAACCGCAACCGTCATGGCCGGCGATTGCATGCTCGAGCGATGTCTACTTCGCCCGATTGCCACTGGCAGGATCTTTGTCTAGCATCCCATCCAACGATGACAAGGATGGTCGTATGCGCAAGGTGCGTTTCCCGTTTGCGGTAAATGCTCTCAACTTGCAGGCGCAACCGCATGAGCTTGGCGGCAAACTGCTGGGGCGGCGGCCAGCGATACGTAACCAGATCGTCACGTACGCTCTGAAACACAGTGCTGCCCTCGACGAGCCTGGGCTTACGGCCTTAGGCGCTACGACACTGCCGATAGCGCTTACCCGGGAAACTGGTGGTGTACACAGGTCCGTTCTAGCGCATCCCTTCACGCGACAGCGTGAGCGCACGGCGTCCTAGTCGGCGTGCAATAGGGCGGGTACTCACATCGTTGCCGGGCCCGATCTGCAGAAACGCGCGTTCGTCGGAACTCGTGATGACTGTCGTGTTTTTCATGCTAACACCCTATGTGATCGTGGTGTTGCACTTGAAAGCTGAGTCTAAGGTGGCTCTGCGTTTTATTCGCTTCTAGCGTTATGTGCTTATCTGGAAAGGAGAGCAGGGATGTTCGAACGTTTCCTGAAGATCTTATCGTGCGGCATGCTGGTGATGCTTGCGCTCGGCCGCATTGCCTCTGTGGGCGCGCAGGAGGTGAAGAAGGAGTGGGCTATCGTCGCGTCCAGCTCTCAGAAGCTTGCCACCGAACGCCTGGCGCAGGAGAGTATTGAGTCGAACTTTTCCATATATCAGCAGTATGGTGCTTTCGAGTGGGCAGTGCGAAACACAATAGTACTGCCGGATAAGGTGATCTATGACTACACCTTCAAGCCCGCCAAGCTTGTCACGACGGATTGGGA
The DNA here is from genome assembly GCF_041242975.1 of Xanthomonas sp. DAR 35659. NCBI lineage: Bacteria > Pseudomonadati > Pseudomonadota > Gammaproteobacteria > Lysobacterales > Lysobacteraceae > Xanthomonas > Xanthomonas medicagonis. Next base: position 4,452,784 of record NZ_CP162488.1, on the reverse strand, counting down.
ATACGAATACGATGGTCAGTACTATGACTCTGAAGAGGTGCTCTTCTCCGCGATGAAGGCTGGGGCCACACAGGATCCACCTTGTCCGGCCACAGAGTTTCCGATCACTCAGCCGTGGACGGGAATACCCTGCGGAGGAACTGGTGATGATGGGAGCGATCTCGCTGAGGACATTCTTATCGGGGTTGTCAATTTTTACTTCGATCCGTCTACGTCCCAGTGCCATTCTAGAAATGATGGCAATCTATATGCGCAGCGCAGCCGTCAGGCGCAGTGCCCGAATCCGATTGCCATGGAGTGGCGGGATGATCTGGGCATGTGTGTTATGTCGTCATGGTTTGAATCCACTGGTAACCAGTACTTCAGTAGCGTATTGCCAAAGCAGTGCGACACTGCCGGAAATCCCTGCGACCCCACCACCGGGGACAAGCTGCAGCCCGAGCCCGACTTCGATCTGGGATGGATCAGATTCGACCGCACCTATCATTCTCTGACCAGTACGGCTGGTGGTGCCTTGGGAGTTGGCTGGACGCATTCGCATAACCTGCGTCTGAGCATTGGCGTGGACAGTACATCCTCTTCGCCGGGAACAGAGCTGAAGGTAGGGCTGATTGGGGCGGATGGCACCCAGACTGCCTTCGAGAAGATTGGTGGCTACTACGAAGCAAATGACGGTAGTGGCGACAGGTTGGTGCAGCAAGAGACTGGTTGGCAGCTGTCGCGTGCTCAGGAGCGGATTCTCTTCAACGCTTCGGGTCTGATACAGCGCCGCGAATTCGAGGATGGGACATCGTTGGCTTATGCGTACGATAGCCGCGGTCGTCTGCTCAGTATTGCCCATTCGACCGGTCGCCGACTGGACTTCCAATACCTTGCGTCTGGTGATGACTCCCTGATATCGGCAGTTCTGGTGGGCGGCCAGGCATTAGCGGCCTATGCCTATATGCAGACCGGAGAACTTGCTAGCGTCACCTACGCCGATGGTGGCGTCAGAACTTATCACTATGAGGACACGCGATTCCCGGGCTTCCTGACCGGAGTGACCGCCGAAGACAATCGCCGCTATAGCTGGTTCGGTTATGACGCAGCGGGGCGTGTGATCTGTAGTCGCCATTCGGGCGATTGCGCCCAAACCGATGTCGGCGTCGATGGCGTGCGCCTGGAATACACTCAAACTGGTACGACGATTGTTACCGATGCGTTGGGCAAGCAGAGTACCTATGCGCTGACCGATAGCGGTGCAAGCGGTCTTCCACGCAAGGTCAACGATATCGCCGAAAGCAATGGCAGTATCAGCCGGACCTATCTTCCTGAAGGCACCGACTTCCGTCGACGGCTGCAATCGGTGACGGATCGTCGCGGCATTGTGACGAACTACGCTTATGCCGAGGCCGACGATCCGATCGCAGGTGCTATCAGCATAACCAGCACCACCGAGGCAACCGGCACTGCTGGGCAGCATGTCACTGAGAGGCGTGTGGCGGTAGAGAGCAACCGCTTGGTAAAAAGGACCGTAGGTAATCGGGAAGCCAGCATCGCCCGTAATGCACGTCTCCAGCCCAGCAGCATTACGGTGCGGGACAACGCCACCGGCGACACGCGTGCCACCACGCTGACCTACTGCGAAGCTGTGGGGCAAGACTGCCCGCAGGTGGGCCTGCTGCGCAGCGTTGACGGACCGCGCTCGGATGTAGCGGACACTATTACGTACGCCTGGTACACGGCGGACGACGCCGGCTGTGCCACCGGCGGGATCTGTGCTTTCCGCAAAGGCGACCTGCACAGCATCGCCAACGCCTCGGGTCATGTCACCGAATATTTGGCCTATGACGGCGCCGGACGCGTGCTGTCGGTGAAGGACGTCAATGGCGTGATCACCGACTACAGCTACCATCCACGCGGCTGGCTGACGGCCAGCAAGATCCGCGGTGCCGACGACGGCGGTGAAAGTGACGACCGCATCACCCTGATCGACTACTGGCCGACTGGCCTGGTCAAGCAGGTCACGCAGCCGGACGGTGCGTTCATACGCTTCACCTACGACGCTGCGCAGCGACTGACCGATGTCGCCGACAACGCTGGCAATATGATCCATTACACCCTGGACAACGCTGGCAATCGTGCCAAGGAAGACACCAAGGACGCATCGGGCACGCTCAAGCGTACCCTCTCGCGCGTGTACAACCAGCTCGGCCAGCTGGCCACGCAGGCTACCGCCCAGGGCGATCCGACCGACTTCGGTTACGACGCCAACGGCAACACCAAAACCGTGACCGACGCGCTCGGTCACGTCACCCAGAACGACTATGACCCGCTCAACCGCCTGGCGCGCACGCTGCAGGACGTGGGCGGCATCGCGGCGGAGACCAAGTTCGGCTACGACGCGCTGGACAACCTGACCCAGGTCACCGACCCCAAGGGCCTGGACACCACCTATGCCTACAACGGACTGGGCGACCTGACCAAGCTCACCAGCCCGGATACGGGCGTCACCACCTACACCTACGACAGCGCCGGCAACCGCGCGACCCAGACCGATGCGCGCAACGTCCAGACCACCTACGGCTATGACGCGCTGAACCGGTTGACGCAGGTCACCTATCCGACCAGCAGCCTCGACGTCACCTACACCTACGACGTCAGCCAGGCTACTTGCGCCAGCGGCGAAACCTACGCGGTCGGCCGCCTGACCCGGATGCAGGACGGCAGCGGCAGCACCGACTACTGCTACGACCGCTTCGGCGACTTGGTGCGCAAGGTGCAGACCACCAACGGCAAGGTGTTCGTGCTGCGCTACGCGTATACCAAGGCAGGCCAGCTGAGCCGGCTCACCTATCCCGATGGCGCGGTGGTGGATTATGTTCGCAATGCGCAGGGCCAGGTCACGGAAGTGGGTGTGACCCCGGCCGGCGGCACCCGGCAGGTGCTGCTGGGCAATGCCACCTACTATCCGTTCGGCCCTGTGGCGAGCTGGACCTACGGCAACGGCCGACCGATGCAGCGGGTGCTCGACCAGGACTACCGCCCGCTGGCGGTCAATGACACGCGCAGCAACGGGCTGGCGGTGGGCTTCGCCTTCGACCCGGTAGGCAATCTCAGCGCGCTGACCGCGCCGGGCAACACCGCACCGGTGATCAAATTGGACTACGACCCTATGGGCCGGCTGACTGCATTCAAAGATGGCCCGACCGGTACGGTGATCGACGGCTACAGCTACGATGCCACCGGCAACCGGCTCAGCGCCAAGGTCAATACCGTCACGCAGACCTACACCTATCCGACCACCAACCACCGGCTGGACGCGGTGGCGGGGACTGCGCGCACCTACGACGCAAGCGGCAACACCACCTCCATCGGTGGCGCCGCGCTGCAGTTGGTGTACGGCGCGAGCGGCCGGCTCGGGCAGGTCAAGCGCGCCGGAACGGTCGTGATGAACTACGCCTACAACGGCCGCGGTGAGCAGGTGCGGCGGGTGGGCAAGACCAATACCTACACGCTGTACGACGAAAGTGGCCATTGGGTCGGCGACTACGACAACAACGGCACCCCGCTGCAGCAAGCGATCTGGCTGGATGACCTGCCGGTGGGCGTGCTGGCCAACAACAGCCTGCGTTACGTGCAGCCGGACCATCTGGGCACGCCACGTGCGGTGATCGATCCGGTCCGCGACGTGGCGATCTGGAAATGGGATCTGAAGGGTGAGGCCTTCGGCAACACACCACCGAACCAGGATCCGGATGGTGACGGCACGGCGTTCGTGTTCGATATGCGCTTCCCGGGGCAGCGGTACGATGCGGCGACTGGATTCAACCAAAACTACTTCCGCGACTACGATTCCGGCACTGGGCGATATGTGCAGAGCGATCCTGTTGGGTTGGGTGGTGGGATTTCGACTTATGGCTACATTAACTCAAGGCCTCTGGTTTCTATCGATCCCATCGGGCTGTCTTGCAAATCAGCAGGCGGAACTACGCGCTGTGATTATCCTGGCGGTCCTTCGTTTAGTTTGCCAACGCCGCTTGGATGGAAGGATTTTGATGGGAGCGAGTTGATGTACCATCATTATGATGTCAGACGTAAACTTGGGTACGCAAATGCCAATGGTGTAATGCAGGATCTTATAAATCATCCGACTCCATCACCCAATGCTAGGCCTGCGACATCATCTGGAACTAAAAGGAACGATGCTGGGGTTCCTTATTTGCCCATCTCTAACTTCGTGACTACTTATTTAACAATTGATTTGAAAACAGGCCAGCCTTTGGTGGTTGATATTACTGCTCCAGGCAGTTTTTTTGATCCTGGCTATGTGGCCCGTACCGTTACCAATGGTATTGCGCATACTTATGGAGAAGGCACAAGCGCTGTTCAGCACCATAAGAGTGTGCAGGGCGGAATAGTCAACTGGATAGTAAATGAGATTGTATGGGGAGATCAGATGCAACGGTTTATCGATGAGAATTCCCCAAGCTCTGGGTGTCCGAAGTGATGAATATAGGTAGGGCGTTTTTTTCACTTCTGGTTGCAGCAATCGCCCCTGGATTGATTGCTGTTGCTTTGACCCCAATTCAGTCGTTAAGCTTATTGCAGGCGGCTATTATATTGAGTGCTTGGTACTTTTTCTCTTTACCATTGGTTCTAATTTTAGGAATCTCGACTCTTTATTTTTCTCTGAAGATAAAATATGGCGCGATTCTCTTGCCTCCATTAGTCGGGTGTTTATCCGGAATGGCCATCGCCAAGATAATGTATGCGAGAGGAACGCCTTGGCATGACATGTGGATGCTTGTGCTTGATGGACTGCTTGTGGCCATAGTAGCGGTGTTTATATATTTTAAACCTTGGGCTGGGTTAAGATCTAAGAGTCGCTAACAAAACGTAGTTGAACGCAGATTCGCATGTGGCAAAATTAGCGACATGGCCCGTCGCAAAGAGATCCCCGCCGCGCTGTGGAAGCGCATCGAACCGCTGATCCCGCCAGTCAAGCCCTCGCCCAAAGGAGGGCGGCCTCGCGTCAGCGATCAGCAAGCCCTCAACGGCATCGTCTATGTCCTGCGGACCGGCATTCCATGGGAAGAACTGCCCCTGGAATTGGGCTACGGCAGCGGCATGACCTGTTGGCGCCGGTTGCGCGACTGGCAGGCCGCCGGCGTCTGGCATCGCCTGCATCAGGTTCTGCTGGCCGAATTGCGGCGAGCCGACAAGCTGGACCTGAGCCGAGCCAGCCTGGACGCGGCCAGTGTGGCCTCCCCCCGGGGGGCGCGTACACCGGACCGAACCCGACCGATCGCGGCAAACTCGGCAGCAAGCGGCATCTGATCGTCGATCGCAATGGCGTTCCCTTGGCGTTCTGCGTGACCGGAGCCAACCGGCACGACTCGGTGGTCTTCGAGGAACTGGTCGATGCCTTGCCGCCGATCGCCGGCAAGCCAGGGCGCCCACGACGTTGGCCAGGCAAACTGCACGCTGACAAGGCCTACGACATCGATCGTTGCCGCCATCACCTCAAGAAGCGGGGCATCACGCCACGCATCGCTCGCAAGGGGATCGAGCGCAACGACCGGCTGGGGCGCCATCGCTGGGTCGTGGAACGCACTCACGCGTGGTTCGCAGGCATGGGCAAGCTACGCATCCGATTCGAACGTCGCATCGATATCCATCTGGCGTGGCTCTCGATTGCCTGTTCGATCATCTGCCTACGGATCCTTCCTTAGTTTTGTTAGCGACTCTAAGTCTATGGCACGAAGATTCCGCATTCTAGCTAAAAGCGCTCGGCCTTCTTTAGTTGCATATGTTGCGCTTGCTCTGCTTGGGTGTTCGGATGCACCCGGTTCCTCGGAAGATACAGGATGCAATTCCACTCACTTCGATGTGCTAAGGGCCGTAGCAGATGACCCGGAGATCAAAAGCTACGCAAAATTACACTTTTCCCCTCCCAGAAAGCTGTTTTTCTGTGGGATGGAATGCCGAAAAAGGTAGAGGCTTGCGGTGTGGTGAATGGCGATATTAAGATAATTCGTTCGTCATCCTTGGGGCGCAGCCGGCAAGCCAGATTTGTTACTGTCGAGAAAATTTACTTCGATCACGATGCGGCGTTCGTCGAGTTTGGATTTCCGCCAACGGGGAAAAATGCCGATGCCTTTCTTAGAAGACGTGATGGTAAATGGGTGGTTATAGAAAGATCACTCTGGGAGTCGTGACTTTATTCCGATGTCCACAGAAAAGGCTGCTGAAAAGTTGGCGTCCAAGTCGCCCGTAGGATGCGCAAAGAGATTCATGCGCCACTTAACGTCTGGTTCCGGTCAAGCCTATCTTGGGCGCCGGACTCAACTGGCGCACGAGGGCTCGCTGCAAAGACAAATTGATGGCCCCTAAATCAACCTGGGAGTTGCCCGGCTCTGCCGTGAGATGCCGTGGCCGTAGCCTGTGATCGATACCCCAGGGCGCCCATTTGCCGGTCCCTGATCCCGGGATGCCCTCACCGCTCCGGCAACACCTTCCCCGGATTGAGAATGCCGTCCGGGTCCAGCGCCCGCTTGATCGCGCGCATCGCCTCCAACGTCGCGGCATCGAACGCCTGCGCCATGTAATCGCGCTTGGCCACGCCGATGCCGTGTTCGCCCGATAGGGTGCCTTCCAGCGCCAGCACCAGCGCGAACAGCCGCGGCAGCGCGGCCTGCGCGCGCGCGGTCTCGTCGGCGTCGTCGGGCGCGTACATGATGTTGACGTGCAGGTTGCCGTTGCCGGCGTGGCCGAAGGCGACGATCGGCATGTCGAACTCGGCCGCCAGCGCTTCCACGCCGGCCACCAGGTCGGGGATGCGCGACACCGGCACCACCACGTCCTCGTTGATCTTGCCCGGCTTGATCGTGCGCAACGCCGGCGACAGCGCGCGCCGCGCCGCCCACAAGCGGTCGCGCGCGGCGCCGTCGGCGGCCACGTCCAGCGCCAGCAGACCGTCGCCTTCCGCCGCGGCGCCCAGCGCCTGCAGCGTGTAAGGCAGGGTGTCGTGGTCGCCATCGGCCTCGATCAGCAGCATCGCGCCGGCCTCGGGCACGTCGCTGCCGTTGCGGCGCAGCAGCGCGATCGCGCTGCGGTCCATGAATTCCAGCATGGTCGGCGTGCTCGGCTGCGCCATCAGCCGCGATACCGCCGCCGCGGCGCTGGCGGCGTCGCGGTACAGCGCGCGCAGGCCGGCCTGCGCCAGCGGCCGCGGCGACAGCTTCAGCGTCGCTTCCACGATCAGCGCCAGGGTGCCTTCGCTGCCGACCAGCAGGTGGGTCAGGTCGTAGCCGGTGGCGTCCTTGGTGTAGGCGCCGCCGCAGCGGATCAGCTCGCCTGTGCCGGTCACCGCGACCAGGCCGAGCACGTTGTCGCGGGTGGCGCCGTACTTCACCGCGCGCGGCCCGCCGGCGTTGGTGGAGAGGTTGCCGCCGATGCTGCAGATCTCGGCGCTGGACGGGTCCGGCGGCCAGAACAGGCCGTGCGCCATCAGCGCCTGCTGCAGGTCGCCGTTGAGCACGCCGGGTTCGACCACCGCGCAGCGGTCGGCAGGCCGCACTTGCAGGATGCGGTTCATGCGCGCGAACGACAGCACCACGCCGCCGTCGAACGGCACCGCGGCGCCGGCGGTGCCGGTGCCGGCGCCGCGCGCCACCAGCGGCACGCGGTGCGCGCGGCAGGCGCGCACGATCGCCTGCACCTGCGCGCGGGTCTGCGGCAGCGCCACCGCGTCGGCCAGCGCCCAGCGCCGCGAGTCGTCCTCGCCGTAGCTGCGCCGGCTGGCCTCGTCGGTGCGCCAGCCGGCGCTGCCGAGCAGGGCGGAGAGGGTATCGCGCAGTGCGGCGGGCAGCGGTGCGGTCATCGCGATGGTGGCGTAGAAGGAGGAGGGGACGCGGGCGGCTGCAGCAGTTTCCAGGTCAGCACCGCCAGCGCCAGCGGCAGCCACACCCAGCGCAGCTCCGACAGCACGGTGGCCATGCCGCGCGCGCTGAAGAAGCCGTTGGCGAACGGCGAGACCCGGATCGGCCGCCACGGCGCGAACCAGCGTTGCTCGCTCCACGGCCAGGCCAGCGCCACGCCGAGGCCGCCGGAGGTCATCGCATCGAGCAGCGGATGCGAGAGGGTGCAGACGAACAGCCAGGTGGCCGCCTGCAGCACCCCTGCGCGCAAGGGCCGGTGCAGCGCCGCGCCGAGCAGGCCCAGCACCGCGGCGAACAGCAGCGAGTGGCTGGCGCCGCGATGGCCGAAGGCGTCGGTGTAGGGGATGTGCAGGGCGAAGCCGAGCACGTCGGCGTCGGGCAGCATCGCCGCGACGATGCCGGCGCCGAGCAGGCGAGGGGAGATGCGGCCACGGTCGGCGGCCGCCCACAGCGCCAACGGGACCGCGGCATGGGTGAAGATGCTGGGCATGTCAGCAGTCGTCGGCGCGGAACGCGTCGCGCAGCCAGGTCAACCGCGGCGGCTCGCCGTCGGCCTCGACCACGTCGAAGCGACATGGCCAGGTGGCGTACTGCGGGTGCGCGGCCAGGAACAACTGCGCGGCCAGCACCAGCCGGCGCCGCTTGCGCAGGTCGACCGAGGCCGCGCCGCCACCGAACGCGTCGTTGCGCCGGTAGCGCACCTCGACGAACACCAGGCACTGCGCGTGGCGCATCACCAGGTCCAGTTCGCCGCCGCGATAGCTGACGTTGGCGGCGATCAGCTGCAGCCCGGCGCGCTCCAGTTCGGCGCGCGCCGCCGCTTCCACGTCGTTGCCGCGTTGCCGGCGGTCAGCGCCCATCGGCCAGCGGCGTGGCGCGCCCGCCACTGAAGGTGGACCAGGCCGGGGTGCGCAGGATGTTGCCGAAGCCGTCCAGGTGCAGCACGCCGGTGGCGCCGCGCAGGTTGGCGTCGGCGCCGGTGGCGAGCTTCTCCAGGTAGGCGCTGATCTGCCAGGCGTCGTAGCCGAACGCGAACAGGCGCCCGGCCGGGCCGCGCGCGGTCGGCAGGGTCTCGGCGACGCTGCTCGCCGCCGGCAGGCCGCCGACGCCGCGCACGTTCCACAGCTCGCTCGGATAGGCGATGCCGTCCAGCACCAGGTCGTCTTCCGGCTTGCCGGTGCCCAGCACCAACTGCGAGGTGGCGACCCGGGTCTTGCCGGCGAAGCCGGCCAGCGCCAGCTGCGGCGCCAACGCGCGCGCGGTGCCGCCCTTGACCGCCAGGAACACCGCGTCGGCGGCGCCGGCATTGCGCAGTTGCGCGCCGATGTCGCCTGGGGTGTCGGCCACGCTGACGCTGGCGGCGACCTTGCCGCCGCGCTCGCTGAAGCGCTCGCGGAACGCGGCCACCGCGCGGCGGCCGTTGTCGTCGTTGCTGCCGATCACCAGCGCGTTGCGGCGCTCGTGCGCCAGCAGGTACTCGGCGGCGGCGATGCCGTCGTCTTCCGGCGCCAGCGAGAATCCGGCACTGCCGGCCGGTGGCGCGCTGGTGCCGCGGTTCAGCGCCAGCAGCGGCACCGGCAGCGCGTCGCGCGCGAACAGCGCGCTGACCTCGTCGCGGCCGAGCGGGCCGACCACGAAGTCGGCGCCGCCGTCGATCGCCTTCTGGTAGGCGGCCAGCGCGCCGGCGGCGGTGCCGGTGGTGTCGATGAAGTTGATCTCCGGCCGGCGCCGGCTCTCGCCGTAGTAGCCGGCGAGCAGGCCGTCGCGCACCGGCGCGGCCGCGGTGGCCAGGCTGCCGCTCAGCGGCAGCAGCACCGCCAGCTTGGCCGGCGGGCGGTAGCCGTCGCGTTCGGCCGGCGGCCGCTTGCTGGTGTCGAAGCCCCACTGCGCGCCACGGTCGAACGGGCGCGGCAGCGGCAGGCCGCGGCTGATCAGCGCGCGCCCGGCGAAGTTGTACAGCGGATCGCCGGCCGGCAGCGCGGCGGCGCGGGCCTTGAGGGTGGCGTCGTCCAGCGCGGCCAGCAGGCGCACGATCGCGCGCTGGTTGTCGGTGCGTGCCTGGCCGGTCAGGCCGTTGTCGGCGCGGGCGCGTTCGTCCAGCGCCGCGGTGGCGTCGCCGGTGCCTTCCAGCGCCTGCGCGCGGGCCAGGTGCCAGCGCGCGCGCAGGTTCTGCGGCACCGCCTGCGGATCGCCGCCCAGCGCCTGCAGCGCCTGCGCCGGCTGGCGGTCGGCCAGCGCCAGTTCGGCATTGACCAGGGCCAGGCGCACCTTGCTCAGGCCCGACAACTGGCGTGGCTGCACCTGTGCCACCAGGCTGCGCGCGCGCGCGGCGTCGCCGCCCTCGTACCAGGCGAACGCGGCGTCGGCCAGCAACTGGTTGCGCTCGCCGCCAGTGGCGCCGGCGGCCTGCGCCTCGAGCTGCTGCGCCGCTTCCCGCGGCTTGCCCTGGTCCAGCAGCGCCAGCGCCGCGGACTGCGCCGGCGACGCGCTCTGGGTGACGCTGGTGGTGGCGCAGCCGGCGAACAGCAGCGCCAGCAGCGACAGGGCGGAAATCCTTGCGAATCGCTTGTTCATTTCTGGTCCATTCGGCAGGGCACGCCGGGCGCGCCGGGGAAAACCGCTACGATTCTACCCTTGACCATGGAAAGCCGTAGATGAGCGCCCAGCCCGGAACCCTGCACATCGTCGCCACGCCGATCGGCAACCTCGCCGACCTGACGCCGCGCGCGCAGGAGGTGCTGCGCGCGGTCGCCGCGATCTGCGCCGAGGACACCCGCCGCAGCGGCCAGTTGCTGTCGCATTTCGGCATCGCCACGCCGCTGCTGGCGCTGCACGAGCACAACGAGGACGCGCTGGCGCAGCGCATCGTCGCGCGCCTGGCCGGCGGCGAGTCGCTGGCCCTGGTCAGCGACGCCGGCACCCCGCTGGTCAGCGACCCCGGCTATCGCCTGGTGCGCGCGGCGCGTGCGGCCGGGGTGCGGGTCAGCCCGGTGCCCGGCGCCTGCGCCGCGATCGCCGCGCTCAGCGTGGCCGGCCTGCCCAGCGACCGCTTCAGCTTCGAGGGCTTCCTGCCGGCCAAGGCCGCGGCGCGCCGCGACCGGCTGACGCGGCTGGCCGGCGAGCCGCGCACCCTGGTGTTCTACGAGGCCTCGCACCGCATCGCCGAGTCCCTGGCCGACTGCCGCGCCGCCTTCGGCGACGCCCGCCCGGCGGTGCTGGCGCGGGAACTGACCAAGCTGTTCGAGACCGTGCTCGACGGCACCCTGGCCGACCTGCACGCCCGGGTCGAAGCCGACGACAACCAGCGCAAGGGCGAGTTCGTGCTGATCGTGCAGGGCGCCGGCGACGACGCCGACGCGCAACTGGCCGAGGGCCGCCGCGTCTACGCCAAGCTCAGCGAACACCTGCCGCCGTCCACCGCGGCCAAGCTGGCCGCCGAACTGACCGGTGCCTCGCGCAAGGCCTTGTACGGCGGTTGAGCTATAGCGTCGCTGTCCCCAGTCTCTTCCATGCCAGTTCCGCGAGCAAACACCATCAGCGCGTCCTTTCGGCCGTCTGCGATCTGTCTACTGGTCTAAGAGCTTCGACTTAAAGAATGTCTGTGCGATGTCGATATATGCCCATCGAGCATGTAGAGCAGTGATGCCATGTTTGGACTTGTAGCAGGGAAGGCGAAGCTCTTGTCAGAGTCTCTGAGCGAGAAGGTCGTCTCCGTTAAGGGGGCCGCGCTTGGATCGGTGGCAAGTGGTACAAATGCCGCTACCGAGTATTTGGAAAAGCATTGGCCGCAAATCGAGCGCGTTCTAGTCGATGGCATGTTGACTATTGCGCATGAACGCATCGCGGATGACGAGTCATTTTCGCTCGTGGCGGAAAAAGCCTTCGAGCTTCTGCCTACTGCGGTTCGCCTGTTGCTTCCTAGGTCAGCCTTCCTGGCCCACAGCGAAAAGCATCGAGCCTCGATCATTCAACTTATAGAAGGCAAGCGGCGAGAGCGCTTATTGCTTGAGAAGCAGCCGTAGCTGGCAAAGCTCACGCTTGATGCCGTCCGCGCAACGCGACTGAGCGAGGAAGTGGCGGAGCCGGCCGATAAGCCGGGTTCTGTCGTGGACAGTCATTCTTCTAGGCGCACCGTCACCGGTACGCTCGAGCAACCTACCCGGACCCGACGCGGGCCGCGCCATGAGGTCCCTATTTGGTCTTGCTCCAGGTGGGGTTTGCCGTGCCGGTCCGTTGCCGGACTCGCGGTGCGCTCTTACCGCACCATTTCACCCTTACCGGCCTGCTTGCGCAGACGTAGGCGGTATCTTTCTGTTGCACTTTCCGTCGGCTCGCGCCGCCCAGGCGTTACCTGGCACCTTGCCCTATGGAGCCCGGACTTTCCTCGGCATCCCGCCGCACCGAAATGCGAGGGGATGACGCGACTGTCTGGCCGACTCCGCCGCGCGCATTGTCGCACGTTGCGCCTGGCCACGGCATTCAGCCTGTCGGCCGGTGCTCCGCGGAAGCCCGGGCCCCTTGCCCTGGGGCCAGGTTTTCCAGCCGCGTCTCCCCCAGGAATACCCCGTCCGGACCGAACCGGCGCTCATGGATCCAGACGCGTCCGTCGCCGTCCACCGCGACGATGGTGCTCGCGCGGGTGCCGTAGTCGTGGCCGCGAATGAAGGCCGGCGACAGCCGCCGCTCCAGCTCCAGGCCGACGCCGGTGTCGGGCAGCCGCGCGTCGTCGGCGACGGTCTCGTCGGCCAGGGCCCGCCATAGCGGGGCCAGATCCTCGTCGCCCGCCGCGATCCAGTCCGCCACCGCCGCCTGCAGGCGCACGGTCTTCGGCCATGGCGCGTCGAGGGCGCCGTTGGACATGCCGTGCACGCCGGGCGCCAGCCGCTGCCGGGCCGGCGGGTGGTTGCCCAGATAGTGGGCGCCCTCGGCGTCGGCCAGCAGCAGGTTGAACGGCGGATAGGTGTCGGCGCGCAGCGCCAGGGCCTCGGCGAAGGCCGACGCCGGGGCGGCGCCGGCCAGGTAGTCGGCGACCAGGGCGCCGCGCGACGCGCCGGACATCGACGCCAGCGGGTCGCGCACATTGGTGACCACGGTGCAGCGGCCGGCATCGTCCAGCCCGACCCAACTGCCGCCGGAACGCAGATCGCGCCCGGCCAGCACCCGTTGCGCCGGGGCCGGCCAGCGCTGCAATGGCGCGGTCGGGCGGGCGTGGAACTCGTCGCGGTTGCCGACCAGCAGCAGGCGCCAGCGCGGATGCGATTGCAGGGCGAGAACGACCAGGCACATGGCCCAATTGTGCGGTCTTGCGCAGCGGGGCGCGAGGCGCGCCCTTGTCCGCGTCGCGGCTGGCTCCCGTCTTAACGCCCCGTGCACAGGGCTGAATTTCCGTTCAATCTCAAAATATGAGACGAAACAGCAACTTGTGGATAAGCCTTGAACAAGTCTCTAAAGAATGGCGCAAGCCATTGATGTGGCTAGCGATTTATCGCTCGCAAAGTTGTTGACAACCCTTTGCGCGCTGCTAAGGTGGGCACTTGAGGGGAAACCGGGTTTTTTGTGGTTTTTCGTGGTTCAATGACCGCCCAGGCGGATTCGGAAAGGTGCAGGCGTCGTGTTTCAGGGCGAGACCGCAATCACTGTGGACGACAAGGGGCGTATGGCGGTTCCCACCGCGTACCGCGACCTCGTCGCGCGCGTGAGCGGCAATCGGCTGGTGCTGACCTACAACCCGTTCGAGGCCGGCTGCCTGTGGCTGTACGCGGAGAAGGAGTGGGAGCGGGTCCGTGACGACGTCATGGCCAAGCCCAACACCCAGCGCGTGGTGCGGGTCCTGCAGCAGAAGCTGGTGGGTTCGTCGGCCGCGCTGGAGCTGGATGCCAACGCCCGCATCACCATTCCGCCGAGCCATCGCGCCGCGGTGGGCATTGAAAAGCGTGCCGTGCTCCTGGGCATGGGCGACAAGTTCGAACTGTGGAGCGAGCAGGCTCATCGCGCACTGATCCAGCAGACGTTGTCTGACGAGGATCTGGGCGATGGATTGCTCGATCTGAAGTTGTGAGTCGGGGTGTCCGGATGCGCGGACAGGCGCAGGCCGGTCACCTCCCGGTGTCGCAACCATCGGCGGCGCATGTGCCGGTGTTGTTCGCGCAGGTCCTGGACGGGCTGCAGGTGATCGAAAACGGAATCTATCTGGATGGCACGTTCGGGCGTGGCGGACACGCGCGCGGGGTGCTGCACAAACTCGGCCCGGGAGGCCGGCTGCTGGTGATGGACAAGGATCCCGAGGCGATCGCCGTAGCCGAACATGCGTTCGGCGACGATGCGCGCGTGGGCATCCGCCGCGGCAGCTTCGCCGACCTGGGCCAGTGGGACGCGGCCGTCGATCTGGACGGCGTGCTGTTCGACCTGGGCGTGTCCTCGCCGCAACTGGACGTGGCCGAGCGCGGCTTCTCCTTCGGCAAGGACGGCCCGCTGGACATGCGCATGGACCCCGACGCCGGCGAGAGCGCGGCGCAGTGGCTGGCGCGCGCCGACGAGCGCGCCATCGCCGACGTGCTGTGGACCTACGGAGAGGAGCGGCAGAGCCGGCGCATCGCCCGCGCGATCGTGGCGCGCCGCGCCGAGCAGCCGCTGATCCGCACCGCGCAACTGGCCGACCTGATCGCCAGCGTGATGCCGCGCGGCGACAGCAAGACCCACCCGGCCACGCGCAGCTTCCAGGCGATCCGCATCCACATCAACCGCGAACTGGCCGACCTCGAAACCGGGCTGGACGCGGCGCTGGCCGCGCTCAAGCCGGGCGGCCGGCTGGCGGTGATCAGCTTCCACTCGCTGGAAGACCGCATCGTCAAACAATTCATGCAGCGCCACGCCAAGGCGCCGCCGAGCAACCGCCGCCTGCCGGAGGCCGCCGCCTTCGTGCCGACCCTGCGCCTGCACGGTGGCGCGATCAAGGCCGAGACCGACGAACTGGCGGTGAACCCGCGTGCGCGCAGCGCGGTGTTGCGAGTGGCGGAGAAGCTGGGAATCGGGAATCGGGAATCGGGAATCGGTAAGAGCGAGAGCAAGAGCGCGCTTCCGGGTGCGGACGGTTTCCGGGTGCAGGCCACCGGCTCTTCCCCATTCCCCATTCCCGTTTCCCCATTCCCGCCGGCTCATGGCGTGCTCCAAAGGAGCGCGCCGTGAGCCGGCTACTGCTCGTCGTCCTGCTCGCCTGCACCGTCGCCTCGGCGATCGGCGTCGTCTACATGCGCCATCGCCATCGGCAGTTGTTCGTCGAGCTGTCGCGGCTGGAGCACGATCGCGACGAGCTGAACATCGAGTTCGGCCGGCTGCAGCTGGAGCAGGCGACCTGGGCCGAGAGCAATCGCGTCGATCAGGTCGCACGCGAGCGGCTGGGCATGAAGTTCCCGGAAACCGGCGACATCGTGGTGGTGCGGCCATGAGCAAGACCGGCCGCAATCGCCCGCGCAGCAACTTCAATCTCCGTGGCCGGCTACTGCTGGTCGGCGCCGCGCTGGGCCTGTGCTCGGTCACGTTGATCGGTCGCGCCGCCTACGTGCAGCTGATCAACGCCGATTTCTACCAGCGCCAGGGCGAGGCGCGCTATCTGCGCGAACTGCCGATCGCCACCTCGCGCGGCATGATCACCGACCGCAACGGCGAGCCGCTGGCGGTGTCCACGCCGGTGGAGTCGATCTGGGTCAATCCGCAGGAACTGCTGCGCAACCCGGACCGCATCCCGCAATTGGCGAAGGCGCTGGAGCTGCCCAGCGACGAACTGACCGCCAAGCTGTCGCAGAAGGCGGACAAGGAGTTCATGTACCTCAAGCGCCGGATCAATCCGGACAAGGCGCATGCGGTGGTCGCGCTGGGCATCCCGGGCGTGTTCTCGCAGCGCGAATTCCGTCGCTTCTACCCGCAGGGCGAAGCGATGGCGCATGTGCTCGGCTTCACCAACATCGACGACCGCGGCCAGGAAGGGCTGGAGCTGGCGTTCGACGAATGGCTGCGCGGCAAGCCCGGCGCCAAGCGCGTGATCCGCGACCGCAAGGGCGCGATCGTGGAGAGCATCGATCTGGTCAAGGCCGCCGAGCCGGGCAAGGATCTGACCCTGAGCATCGACCGCCGCATCCAGTTCCTGGCCTACAAGGAACTGCGCAAGGCGCTGGAAGAGAACAAGGCCGCCGCCGGCTCGATCGTGATCGTGGACGTGAACACCGGCGAGGTGTTGGCGATGGTCAACCTGCCGACCTACAACCCGAACGCGGTCAGCGGGGTCAACTCCGATGCGCGCCGCAATCGCGCGGTCACCGACCTGGTCGAGCCGGGCTCGACGATGAAGCCGCTGACGATCGCCACCGCCTTGCAGGCCGGGGTCGTCACTCCGAACACCGTCATCGACACCAACCCCGGGTTCATGACCCTGGGGCGCTACACCATCCGCGACGTGCCGCGGAACAACGGCGTGCTCAACGTCACCGGCGTGATCACCCGCAGCTCCAACATCGGCGCGGCCAAGATCGCCGCCAAGCTGGACGACCAGGCGTTCTATCAGTCGGTGCGCAAGTTCGGCTACGGCTCGGCGCCGCACAGCGGCTTCCCCGGCGAATCGTCGGGCGTGGTCTCGCATCCGGGCAGCCCGAGCTGGTACGGCACCACCAAGACCACGATGTCCTACGGCTACGGCCTGTCGGTGACGCCGCTGCAGATCGCCACCGCCTACACCGCGCTGGGCAACCACGGCAAGTTGATGCAGCCCACCTTCGTCAAGGGCCAGCACCAGGAACCGCGCGAGGTGATCAGCCCGGAAGTGGCCAAGGAAGTGGTGGCGATGATGGAAACCGTGGTCACCCAGGGCGGCGCCAAGGGCGCGGCGGTGCTCGGCTACCACGTCGCCGGCAAGACCGGCACCGCGCGCCTGAACGGCCCCGGCGGCTATATCCGCGGCCACTACAACGCGCTGTTCGCCGGCCTGGTGCCGGCGACCAATCCGCGCTTCGCCACGGTCATCGTGATCAACGACCCGCAGGGCGCCAAGTACTACGGCGGCCTGGTCTCGGCGCCGGTGTTCCACAACGTGATGGAAGGCGCGCTGCGCCTGATGGACGTGCCGCCGGACGACATCCAGGCATGGCTGGCGGCGCAGGCCGCCGGCAAGAGCGGCCATGCGCCGCCGCCGGCGGTGGTGGAACCGGATCCGGCGGTCGTACCCGACGCCGCGGCCGAGGTGGAAGCGGCGCTGCCGAGCGCGCGCGCCGTCGCCCCGGCGCCGGCCGGATTGCCGGCGCCCTTGCCGGAGAGCCACCAGTGAGCCGCGTGCTGCCGCTGTCGCAACTGCTGCCGGGCGTGGCGCTGGCGCGCGATGTGCAGGTGTCCGGGCTGGTCATGGACAGCCGCGCGGTGCGCCCGGGCGATGCCTTCGTGGCGATCGCCGGGTTCGGCGCGCACGGGCTGGGCTTCGTCGAACAGGCGCGCGCCAACGGCGCCGCGGCGATCCTGTTCGAGCCGCCGGCGCCGGCCGAGCTGCCGGCCCCGGCCGATGCGATCGCGGTGCCGGGCCTGCGCGCGCGCATGGGCGCGATGGCCGACCAGTTCCACGGCCATCCGTCGCAGACCATGACCATGGTCGGGGTCACCGGCACCAACGGCAAGACCTCCACCGTGCAGTTGCTGGCGCAGGCCTGGCAGCGCCTGGGCACGCGCAGCGGCAGCATCGGCACGCTCGGCGTGGGCCTATACGGCGACGTGGTGCCGACCGGCTTCACCACCCCGCTGGTGCTGCAGACGCATGCGCTGCTGGCGCAGTTGCGCGACGCCGGCGCGCAGGCGGTGGCAATGGAGGTCAGTTCCCACGCGCTCGACCAGGGCCGCGTGGACGCGGTGCATTTCGACGTGGCGGTGTTCACCAACCTCACCCGCGATCACCTGGACTACCACGGCGACATGGCCCGCTATGGCGCGGCCAAGGCGCGCCTGTTCGCCACGCCGGGGTTGAAGTCGGCGGTGGTCAACCTGGACGACGCGTTCGGCCGTGCATTGCTGGAGACGCTGGACCCGGCGCTGCGCCGCATCGGCGTCAGCTCGCGCGGCCAGGCCGGCGCCACGGTGCGTGCCGAGGGCCTGCGCCTGGATGCGCGCGGCATCGGCTTCGACCTGCTGATCGGCGAGGCGCGCCACCCGGTGCAGTCGGCGTTGCTCGGTCGCTTCAACGTGGACAACCTGCTGGCCGTGGCCGGCGCGCTGCATGCGCTGGACGTGGCACCGGTGCGCATCGCCGCCACGCTGTCGCAGCTGCAACCGATCCGCGGGCGCATGAACCGCCTCGGCGGGCACGACGCGCAGCCGTTGCTGGTGGTCGATTACGCGCACACCCCGGACGCGCTGGAGCAGGCGCTGGGCAGCCTGCGCGGCCACGCGCATGGCCGCCTGCTGTGCGTGTTCGGCTGCGGCGGCGAGCGCGATACCGGCAAGCGCCCGCAGATGGCGGCGATCGCGCAGCGCCTGGCCGACGCGGTGATCGTCACCGACGACAATCCGCGCGGCGAGGACGGCGACCGCATCGTCGCCGACATCCTGGCCGGCTTCACCGACCCGCACGCGGTGCGCGTGCAGCGCGACCGCGCACAGGCCATCGCCCAGGCCGTGGCCGAGGCCGGTGCCGACGACATCGTGCTGATCGCCGGCAAGGGCCACGAGCCCTACCAGGAGATCGCCGGCATCAAGCATCCGTTCGACGATACCGAGGTCGCCGCGCAGGCGTTGCAGGCGCGCGTCCAGGTCCAGGCCGGGGAGGGCGTGCGATGAAGCGTCTGCCGCTGTCGATGCTCGCGCACTGGGCCGGCGCCGACCTGCATGGCGACGACGTGGCGATCGATGCGATCGCCCACGACACCCGCACGCTGGCGCCGGGCAGCCTGTACGTGGCGCTGCGCGGCGAGCGCTTCGACGGCCATGCCTTCGCCGCCGATGCCGCCGCGCGCGGCGCCAGCGCGCTGCTGGTGGAGACGCTGCAGCCGCAGGTCGAGCTGCCGCAGATCGTCGCCGCCGACACGCAAGTCGCGCTGGCGCGGATCGCCGCCGGCATGCAGCGCGGCCGCGCCACCCGCGTGGCCGCGCTCACCGGCAGCAACGGCAAGACCAGCGTCAAGGCGCTGCTGCTGGCGATTCTGCAGCACGCCTGCCGCATCGACGGCGGCAGCGTCTACGCCAACCCCGGCAACCGCAACAACGAGATCGGCCTGCCGCTGGCGGTGATCGAGGCGCCGGACGACGCCGACTACGCGATCTACGAGATGGGCGCGGGCAAGCCGGGCGACATCGCCTACCTGACCGAGATCGCGCCGCCGCACGTGGCGCTGGTCAACAACGTCGCCGCGGCGCATCTGGAACGCCTGGGCAGCCTGCTTGGCGTGGCGCAGACCAAGGGCGCGATCTACGCCACGCTGCCGGCCGACGGCACCGCGGTGATCAACGCCGACGACGCGTTCGGACGGTGGTTCGAGCAACGCCTGCCGACGGCGCCGGCCCCGCGCGTGCTGCGCTTCGGCCTGCAGGCCAGCGCCGAGGTCACCGCCACGCAACTGCGCCTGCACGCGGATCGCTCGCAGTTCGTGCTGGTCACCCCGCACGGCGAGGTCGCCGCGACCATGCCGCTGCCGGGTCGCCACAATCTGATGAACGCGCTGGCCGCCGCGTCGCTGGCGCTGGCGCTGGACATCGCGCCGGCGCTGATCGCCGCCGGCCTGGCGCAGGTACAGCCCGTGCCGGGCCGGCAGATCGCGCACACGCTGCCCGGTGGCGCGGTGCTGATCGACGACAGCTACAACGCCAACCCCGGCTCGCTGGCCGCGGCGATCGACGCCCTGGCCGCGGTCGGCGGCGAGCGCTGGCTGGTGCTGGGCGACATGCGCGAACTGGGCGAGGACGCCGAGGCGCTGCACGCCAGCGGCGGCCGCCGCGCGCGCGACGCGGGGCTGACTCGGCTGTACGCGCTGGGCCCGCTCAGCGCCGTCGCCGCGCAGGCGTTCGGCGAGAACGGCCGGGTGTTCGACAGCCATGCGGCGCTGATCGAGGCGTTGCGGCGCGATCTGGCGGCGCTGGCCGGGAATCGGCAAGAGCAGGATCAAGAGCAGGAATCGAAGCACATGCATGAGAACACCGGCGTGCCGTCCGATGGCGCGCTCTCGCGGGTCCCGGCCACGCTCCTCGTCAAGGGATCGCGCGGCAGCGCCATGGACCGGATCGTGAGCGCGCTGCTGGCGCAGGCAGAGGAGGCGCCGCATGCTGCTTGAACTCGCGCGCTGGCTGCAGCAGCTCGAAAGCATGTTCGGGCTGTTCGGCTATTTGACCTTCCGCGGCATCCTCGCGGCGCTGACCTCGCTGTTCCTGTCGCTGTGGCTGGGCCCGGCGGTGATCCGCAAGCTGGCGCAGTTCAAGGGTGGCCAGCCGATCCGCCAGGATGGTCCGCAGACCCATTTCTCCAAGGCCGGCACGCCGACCATGGGCGGCTCGCTGATCCTGCTCACCGTGCTGCTGTCGGTGCTGCTGTGGGGCGACCTGCGCAACCGCTACGTGTGGCTGGTGCTGGCGGTGATGCTGGCGTTCGGCGTGATCGGCTGGTACGACGACTGGATCAAGATCGTGCGCCGCGACCCGAACGGGCTGAAGTCGCGCTGGAAGTACCTGCTGCAGTCGATCTTCGGCCTGGCCGCCGGCCTGTTCCTGTACTACACCGCCGACGTGCCGGCGGCGATCACCTTCTACATCCCGATGTTCAAGTCGATCGCGCTGCCGCTGGCCGGGGTCAGCTTCGTCGCCATCGCCTACTTCTGGATCGTCGGCTTCTCCAACGCGGTCAACCTCACCGACGGCCTCGATGGGCTGGCGATCATGCCCACGGTGCTGGTCGCCTGCGCGCTGGGCGTGTTCGCCTACGCCTCGGGCAACGCGGTGTTCTCGGCCTACCTGAAGATCCCGTCGATCCCCGGCGCCGGCGAGCTGATCATCATCTGCGCGGCGATTGCCGGCGCGGGCCTGGGCTTCTTGTGGTTCAACACCTACCCGGCGATGGTGTTCATGGGCGACATCGGCGCGCTGGCGCTGGGCGCGGTGCTGGGCACCATCGCGGTGATCGTGCGCCAGGAACTGGTGCTGGTGATCATGGGCGGCGTGTTCGTCATCGAGACCCTGTCGGTGATGATCCAGGTCGCCTCGTTCAAGCTCACCGGCAAACGCGTGTTCCGCATGGCGCCGATCCACCACCACTTCGAATTGAAGGGCTGGCCGGAGCCGCGGGTGATCGTGCGCTTCTGGATCATCTCGGTGGTGCTGGTGCTGGTCGGCCTGGCCACGTTGAAGGTGCGCTGATGAACGACACTGCCCGCCAAGCGACCCGGCTGGAGGCCATCGGCGGCCGCTACGACCCATGGCTGCTCGGCGCCGCCGTGGCGCTGGCCGCGCTGGGCGTGGTGATGGTCGGCTCCAGTTCGATCGAACTGACCACCAGCCCGTTCTACTACCTGAGCCGGCATCTGCTGTTCCTGGCCGGTGGCGTCGGGCTGGCGATCTGGGCGATGCGCACCGAGCTGAAGAACATCGAGCAGTACAACCAGTTGCTGCTGCTGGCCTGCTTCGCCCTGTTGCTGGTGGTTTTCGTGCCCGGCCTGGGCAGCACCGTCAACGGCGCGCGGCGCTGGATCAACCTGGGCATCTCCCGCTTCCAGACCGTGGAAGCGGTGAAGGTGCTGTACATCGTGTGGCTGTCCAGCTACCTGGTGCGCTTCCGCGACGAGGTCAACGCGACCTGGCCGGCGATGCTCAAGCCGCTGGGCGTGGCGGTGGCGCTGGTCGGCCTGCTGCTGCTGCAGCCGGACTTCGGCTCCTCCACGCTGCTGCTGGCGATCACCGCCGGCATGCTGGTGCTGGGCGGGGTGAACCTGCCGCGCATGTCGATGCCGATCGTGATCGGCCTGCCGGTGTTCGCCTTCATCGCGATCCTGGAGCCGTACCGGCTGCGCCGCATCACCTCGTTCCTGGATCCGTGGGCCGACCAGCTCGGCTCCGGCTACCAGCTGTCCAACGCGCTGATGGCGGTGGGGCGCGGCGAACTGTTCGGGGTCGGCCTGGGCGGCTCGGTGCAGAAGCTCAACTACCTGCCCGAAGCGCATACCGACTTCATCTTCTCGGTGATCGCCGAGGAACTGGGCTTCGTCGGCGTGTGCCTGATCGTGGCGCTGTATGCGCTGCTGGTCGGGCGCGCCTTCTGGTTGGGCATGCGCTGCGTGGAGATGAAGCGCCACTTCTCCGGCTACATCGCCTTCGGCATCGGCCTGTTGATCAGCCTGCAGAGCTTCGTCTCGGTTGGCGTGAACCTGGGCATCCTGCCGACCAAGGGCCTGACCCTGCC
The DNA here is from genome assembly GCF_041242975.1 of Xanthomonas sp. DAR 35659. Taxonomy (NCBI): domain Bacteria; kingdom Pseudomonadati; phylum Pseudomonadota; class Gammaproteobacteria; order Lysobacterales; family Lysobacteraceae; genus Xanthomonas; species Xanthomonas medicagonis. The sequence continues at coordinate 4,430,455 of NZ_CP162488.1, read as the reverse complement.
GCTGATCTCCGCCGGCGGCTCCAGCGTGCTGATGACCTGCGTGGCGATGGGCCTGCTGCTGCGCGTGTCCTACGAACTCAACCGCGCCGAGCGCCAGGTGGCGTTGGTGCGCAGCGATGCGGCGATGCCGGTCAAGCAGACCGTGGACAACGCCGAGGACCTGCACGCCGCGCGCGAGGCCAGCGCCAGCGCGGTCGCCGCGGCGATCCAGGCCGGCGCGCCGGGCCGCGGCACCAGCCGCATGCAGCCGCGCGTCGAGCCGACCTTCGGGAGGCTGGGATGAGCGCGACGGCGTCCGTCTCCGCTGCCGCCTCCGCGGCGCCGGTGATGATCCTCGCCGGCGGCACCGGCGGGCACATCTTCCCCGCGCTGGCCGTGGCCAAGGTGCTGCGCGCGCGCGGCGTGCCGGTGGTGTGGCTGGGCGCGGCCGGGCGCATGGAGACGCAACTGGTGCCGCAGCACGGCATCGAGATCGACACCATCGCCATCGGCGGCCTGCGCGGCAAGGGCGCGCTGGCGTTGCTTGGCGCGCCGGTGCGGGTGCTGCGCGCGGTGCGCGCCGCCGGCTTCGTGCTGCGCCGGCGCGCGCCGCGCGCGGTGATCAGTTTCGGCGGGTTCGCCGCCGGTCCCGGTGGCCTGGCCGCGCGCCTGCTCAAGGTGCCGCTGCTGGTGCACGAACAGAACCGCGCGCCGGGCCTGACCAACAAGGTGCTGGCACGGCTGGCGCGGCGCGTGCTGACCGGCTTCCCCGGCAGCTTCGCCACGCGCGAGGAAGCGGTGGGCAACCCGGTGCGCGCCGAGATCGCCGCGCTGGCCGCGCCGGTGCAGCGGTTCGCCGCGCGCGATGGCGCGGTGCGCCTGCTGGTGCTCGGCGGCAGCCAGGGCGCGCGGGTGCTGAACCAGGCGCTGCCGCGCGCGCTGGCCGCGCTCGGCGCGCAGGTCGAGGTGCGCCATCAGTGCGGCGAGAAGCTGCGCGACGAAGCGGCGCAGGCCTATGCCGAGGCCGGTGTCGCCGCCAGCGTCGAAGCCTTCATCGGCGACATGGCCGCGGCCTACGCCTGGGCCGACCTGGTGGTGTGCCGCGCCGGCGCCTCGACCCTGGCCGAACTGTGCGCGGTGGGCATCGGCAGCGTGCTGGTGCCGTTCGCCGCCGCGGTCGACGACCACCAGACCCGCAACGCCGAATACCTGGTCGAACGTGGCGCCGCGGTGCTGCTCAAGCAGGACGACGCCCTGGCGAGCAACCTGCAGGGCGTGCTGCGCGACCTGCTCGGCAACCCCGGCAAGCGCCTGGCGATGGCCGAAGCGGCGCGCACCCTGGCCAAGCCGGACGCGGCCGAGCGGATCGCGGACATCGTGCTCGAAGAAGACGGGAGTGGTGAATCGGGAATGGGGAATGGGTACAAGCACAATCAAGGGCAGAACCACGCAGTGACACACGCAGACACGAACACGCGACAGGCACGGATCGCCACGGCCGCCGCGCCTTTCCCGATTCCCGATTCCCGATTCCCCATTCCCGCCTCCGCAGGAGGCCACCAATGATCCGCCGTCTCCACGACACCGGCGATCTGGTCCGCGCGTTTCCGCGCGTGCACTTCGTCGGCATCGGCGGCACCGGCATGAGCGGCATCGCCGAGGTCATGCTGACCCTGGGCTATGAGGTCTCCGGCTCCGACAACGCCGACAATGCGGCCACGCGGCGGCTGGTCAAGCTCGGCGCGCGGGTGATGCGCGGGCACTCGGCGGCCAACGTGCTGGGCACCGACTGCGTGGTGGTGTCCAGCGCGATCCGCGAGGACAACCCGGAACTGATGGAGGCGCGCAGCCAGCGCATTCCGATCATGCCGCGCGCGGCGATGCTGGCCGAGCTGATGCGCTTCCGCCGCGGCATCGCGGTGGCCGGCACCCACGGCAAGACCACCACCACCAGCCTGGCTGCGGCGGTGCTCAGCGAAGGCGGGCTGGACCCGACCTTCGTGATCGGCGGGCAACTGCTCGCCGCCGGCGCCAACGCCAAGCTCGGCGGCGGCCAGTGGCTGGTGGCCGAGGCCGACGAGAGCGACGGCAGCTTCCTGCGCCTGAATCCGCTGATCTCGGTCATCACCAACATCGATGCCGATCACCTGGAGAACTACGGCAACGACTTCGCCCGGGTCCAGGCCGCCTTCGCCGAGTTCCTGCAGCGCCTGCCGTTCTACGGCCTGGCGGTGCTGTGCATCGACGATCCGGAAGTGGCCGCGCTGGCGGCGAAGACGCCGCGCCACGTGATGAGCTATGGCCTCAGCGAGAACGCCGACGTGCGCGCCGAGGACGTGGTCCAGGACGGTCCGCGCATGCGCTTCACCCTGCGCCTGCCCGAAGGCAGCAGCATCCCGGTGACCCTCGCACTGCCGGGTCGCCACAACGTCCTCAATGCGCTGGCCGCCGCCGCCATCGGCTGGCAGCTCGGCGTGGCGCCGGAGGCGATCGCCAGCGCACTGCAGAGCTTCGCCGGCATCGGCCGCCGCTTCAACGACCTGGGCGAAGTGACCACCGCCAGCGGCGCGCGCGTGCGCCTGGTCGACGACTACGGCCACCATCCGCGCGAACTGGCCGCGGTGTTCGCCGCCGCGCGTGGCGGCTGGCCAGACAAGCGCCTGGTGGTCGCGTTCCAGCCGCATCGCTACAGCCGCACCCGCGACCAGTTCGACGCCTTCGCCGCGGTGCTGTCGGAAGTGGACGCGCTGGTCCTCAGCGAGGTCTATCCGGCCGGCGAGGCGCCGATCCCCGGCGCCGACGCGCGTTCGCTGGCACGCGCGATCCGGGCGCGCGGCCGCAGCGAGCCGGTGGTGGTGGGCCAGGTCGCCGAGTTGGGCAATGTGTTGCCGGACGTGCTGCAGGACGGCGACCTGCTGCTGATGATGGGCGCCGGCGACATCGGCTACGTCGCCCAGCACATCGCCCAGGACGGCTTCGCCGCGGGAGCGGACGCATGAGCGCGCCGACCCTGCCGCCGACGCGCGTCACCGACGCGGCCGCGTTCGGCCGCGTCGCCGTGCTGCTCGGCGGCAGCTCCAGCGAGCGCGAGGTGTCGCTGAACTCCGGCGCCAACGTGCTCGAGGCGCTGCGCAGCCTTGGCGTCGACGCGCAGCCGGTGGACGGCATTCCCGCCCTGCTCGAGCGCATCCGCGCCGGCGAGGTCGACCGTGTGTTCAACATCCTGCACGGCGGCGACGGCGAGAACGGCGTGCTGCAGGGCCTGCTGCGCGCGCTGCAGGTGCCGTTCACCGGTCCCGACGTGCTCGGCAGCGCGCTGACCCTGGACAAGATCCGCACCAAGCAGGTGTGGATCGCCGCCGGCCTGCCGACGCCGGGCTTTGCCCGCATCGACGCCGCGGCCGACCTGGCCGCCGCGGCCGCCGCGCTGGGCTATCCGCTGTTCGTCAAGCCGGCCTGCGAAGGGTCCAGCGTCGGCGTGTTCCGGGTGCTGTCCGAGGCCGACCTGGCGCCGGTGCGCGCCTTCGCCGCCGACTACCGCGGCGAACTGCTGATGGAGCAGATGGTGCAGGGCGAGGAATACACCGTCGGCATCCTCGGCGACGTCGCGCTGCCCTCGATCCGCATCGTCCCCGCCGGCGACTGGTACGACTACCACGCCAAGTACATCGCCGAGGACACCCAGTACCTGTGCCCGGGCATGAGCGGCGAGGACGAGACCCGGATCCGCCAGCTCGCGCTGCAGGCCTTCGCCGCGGCCGGTTGCAGCGGCTGGGGCCGCGTCGACGTGATGCGCGACCGCGTGCGCGGCCTGCAGTTGATCGAGGTCAACACCGCGCCCGGCATGACCAGCCATTCGCTGGTGCCCAAGGCCGCGGCGCAGCTGGGCGTGGATTTCGCAGGCCTGTGCTGGCGGATCCTGGAGCAGACGCTGTGAAGCCGGGAATGGGGAGTCGGGAATCGGGAATGGGGAAGAGCGGTGCCGCGTGCGCGCCGGCTTTTGCCGTGTCCATTCCCTATTCCCGATTCTCCATTCCCGCGCACCCAAAGGTGCGCCAATGAGCGCCCTGCTGCGCATCCTCGCCTGGCTGCTGGCGCTGGCCCTGGTCGCGCTGCCGGTGGTGGCGGTGCTCAACGGCTGGGTCGGCGCCGAGCGCTGGCCGTTGAGCCGGTTGCAGGTCAGCGGCGATTTCAAGCGCGTGCCGGCCGAGCAGTTGCGGCAGGTGGTGCTGCCGTACGCGCGCCGCGGCTTCTTCGCGGTGCGCCTGCAGGATGCGCAGGACGCGATCGAGCGCCTGCCGTGGGTGGAGAGCGCGCGCGTGCGCAAGCGCTGGCCGGACGTGCTGGAAGTGCGCGTCACCGAACATCGCCCGTTCGCGCGCTGGGGCGCGGACCGCATGCTGTCCGAGCAGGGCCGCATCTTCGCCCTGCCCGCCGAACTGCGCGGCACAGCCCTGCCGCAGTTGGCCGGGCCGGATGCAAAGGCGCAGGAAGTGGTGGCGCTGTACAACGAATCGCGCGCGCTTTTCGCGCCGGCCGGGTTGTCGGTCAACGGCGTGGCGATGGACGCACGCGGCAGCTGGTCGCTGCAACTGGGCGACAACGTGCAGGTGGTGGTCGGCCGCGACGACGCGCGCACCCGCCTGGCCCGTTTCGCCCGCGTGCTGCCGCAACTGTTGCAAGGCGATCAAGGCCCCGTGGCGCGCGCCGACCTGCGCTACACCAATGGCTTTACGGTGGAGCGGGGAATCGTGAATCGGGAACCGGGAATGGAGAAAAAGCCGCCGGCACCGACCCAAACCGCGCGCCATGCGGCGATCGCCGATCCTCCATCCGCGCGCACGAACCCGCTCCTCACCATTCCCGATTCCCGATTCCCCATTCCCGGCTCCAAGACATGAACCGCAAAGGCGACAAATCCCTCATCGTTGGACTGGACATCGGCACCTCCAAGGTCGTCGCGCTGGTCGGCGAGTACTCGCCCGGCAACCCGATCGAGGTGATCGGCATCGGTTCGCACGAATCGCGCGGGCTCAAGCGCGGCGTGGTCGTGGACATCGAATCCACCGTGCAGTCGATCCAGCGCGCGGTCGAGGAAGCGGAGCTGATGGCCGGCTGCGAGATCCGTTCGGTCTACGCCTCGATCTCCGGCAACCACGTGCAGTGCAAGAACTCGCCCGGGATCGTGCCGATCCGCGACGGCGAAGTGACCTGGACCGACCTGGACCGCGTGCTGGAAGCGGCCAAGGCGGTGGCGATCCCGGCCGACCAGCGCATCCTGCACGCGATCCCGCGCGAGTACGTGCTGGACGATTCGCAGGAAGGCATCCGCAACCCGGTCGGCATGACCGGCGTGCGCCTGGAGGTGCACGCGCACCTGGTGGTGTGCGCGCAGTCGGCCGCGGCCAACATCAGCAAGTGCGTGCAGCGCTGCGGCCTGCAGGTGGACGACCTGATCCTGTCCTCGCTGGCATCCTCGGTGGCGGTGCTGACCGCCGACGAGCGCGAGCTGGGCGTGGTGCTGGTGGACATGGGCGCCGGCACCACCGACCTGGCGGTGTTCGTGCAGGGCGCGATCTGCCACACCGCCTCGCTGCCGATCGCCGGCGACCACGTCACCAACGACATCGCGCACATGCTGCGCACGCCGACGCCGGAAGCCGAGCAGATCAAGGTGCGCTACGCCTGCGCCCTGGCGCAGCTGGCCACCGCGGAAGAAAGCATCCAGGTGCCCAGCGTCGGCGACCGTCCGCCGCGGCGCATGCCGCGCCATTCGCTGGCGCAGGCGGTGCAGGGCCGCTACGAGGAGATCTTCGAGATGGTGCAGGCGGAACTGCGCCGCTCCGGCTTCGAGGAACTGGTGCGCGCCGGCATGGTGCTCACTGGTGGCGCCTCGAAGATGGAAGGCGTGGTCGAACTGGCCGAGGAAATGGTGCAGATGCCGGTGCGCGTGGGCATTCCCCAGCACGTCACCGGCCTGGGCGAAGTCGTCGGCAACCCGGTGCACGCCACCGGCGTGGGCCTGCTGTTGATGGGCAGCCAGATCGAACACCCGCGCCGCCCGTCGCTGCCGACTGGCCGCGCCGGCAGCTTGTTCAAGAAATTGAAGAACTGGTATCGCGGCGAGTTCTGATGGAGCCGGGAACAGGGAATCGGGAATTGGGAATAGGTAAGAGCGAAAAGCGAAGAGCGGTGGTTGAGAGAGAGAGTGGAGAGCGGTAGGGCAGGTAGGGCGTAGTTTTTTTGTACTTCCGCCGAGGAGCGGATGGGGGAGTGGAGATCGCTGCTGCGATTCCCCATTCCCGATTCCCCACTCCCGGCTTCCAAACAACAACACTCGCTGAAATGCGGGTGTCGGGCAGGCGAACGGAGCGATCCGATTCCCCATTCCCGATTCCCCATTCACAGCTCAAAGAGGAAACGGACATGGCGCATTTCGAACTGATTGAAAAGATGGCACCCAATGCAGTGATCAAGGTCGTTGGCGTGGGCGGCGGCGGCGGCAACGCGGTCGCGCACATGGTCAGCAGCAGCGTGGACGGCGTGGAGTTCATCACCGCCAACACCGACTCGCAGGCGATCAAGAACTGCGGCGCCAAGCTGCAGCTGCAGCTCGGCACCAACGTCACCAAGGGCCTGGGCGCGGGCGCGAATCCGGAAGTCGGCCGCCAGGCCGCGCTGGAAGACCGCGAGCGCATCATGGACGCGCTGCAGGGCGCGGACATGGTGTTCATCACCGCCGGCATGGGCGGCGGCACCGGTACCGGCGCCGCGCCGGTGGTGGCGCAACTGGCCAAGGAAATGGGCATCCTGACCGTGGCCGTGGTCACCAAGCCGTTCCCGTTCGAAGGCCGCCGCCGCATGCAGGTGGCGCTGAAGGGCATCGAGGAACTGAGCCAGCACTGCGACTCGCTGATCACCATTCCGAATGAAAAGCTGATCACCGTGCTCGGCCGCAACGCCACCATGATCCAGGCGTTCCGCGCCGCCAACGATGTGCTGCAGGGCGCGGTGCAGGGCATCGCCGACCTGATCGTGCGTCCGGGCCTGATCAACGTCGACTTCGCCGACGTGCGCACCGTGATGTCGGAAATGGGCCTGGCGATGATGGGCACCGGCTCGGCGCGCGGCGACGACCGCGCGCAGGCCGCCGCCGAAGCGGCGATCCAGAACCCGCTGCTGGACGACGTCAACCTGGCCGGCGCCAACGGCATCCTGGTCAACATCACCGCCGGCCCGGACTTCACCATGTCCGAGTTCGACGAGATCGGCCGCACCATCGAAGGCTTCGCCTCCGAGGACGCGACCGTGGTGGTCGGCACCGTGCTGGACCAGGACATGCAGGACGAAGTGCGCGTGACCGTGGTCGCCACCGGCCTGAACCGCGCGGTGTCGCGCCAGGCGCAGCGACCGGAGCAGCGCGCACCGATCAAGCTGGTGCGCAACGCCACCACCGGGCAGCCGGAGTTCGGCGACTTCGACCACGGCGGCGACGCGGTGTCCAAGGCGGTCGGCGGTGCGATGGGCCTGGGCCTGCGCCGTCCGAGCGGCGAGGCGATGGGCGCATCCGCGCCGGCGCCGGCGGCGGCCGACCTGCCCAACGACTACCTGGATATCCCGGCGTTCCTGCGCCGCCAGGCCGACTGATGGCGTTCCTGGCGCGACAGTCCGGCGTGCGGATGGCCCAGCCTGGCCATCCGTGGCCAGGTGCGAACCGGTGGGCGACGCGCTGCGTCGCCAGCACACCGTCCGCCCTGCGCCTCGACGCCGCCTGACCGCGCCGGGCCGGCCCGGTGCCGGCCGTCCTACCGTCGCGCGGGAGTCCGCTTGCGCGGCGTGCCGTGCCCTTGCTGCCGGGTCGCGCCGACCCGGCAGGTTTTTGCGCCCGCAACGCCGGCTGGACCAGCGTTGCGTGGATAGGACACTGTGACCGGATTGTTAAAATTTGGCTAAACGCGTGATATTCTCGATTCCGTTCAGTTCCCGTCTGAGCGGACGTTCCCAGACTGTCTCCCATGACCCAGCAACGCACTCTCAAGAACACGATCCGCGCCACCGGCGTTGGCCTGCATAGCGGCGACAAGGTGTACATGACGCTGCGCCCGGCACCGGCCGACCATGGCATCGTGTTCCGCCGGGTCGACCTGGAACCGGCGGTGGAAGTGCCGGCCGATGCCGAACTGGTCACCGAGACCACGCTGTGCACCGGGCTGAGCCGCGGCGAGGCCAAGATCCAGACGGTGGAACACCTGATGTCGGCGATGGCCGGCCTCGGCGTCGACAACGCCATCGTCGAACTGTCCTCGGCCGAACTGCCGATCATGGACGGTTCCTCGGGTCCGTTCGTGTTCCTGCTGCAGTCAGCGGGCATCGTCGAACAGGGCAAGCCCAAGCGCTTCATCCGCATCAAGCGGCCGGTGGAAGTGCGCGACGGCGACAAGATCGCGCGCTTCGAGCCGTACGACGGCTACAAGCTCGGCTTCACCATCCAGTTCGACCACCCGATGATCCCGGCCAAGCAGTCGCGCCAGGAAATCGAGTTCTCGACCATGGCCTACATCAAGGAAATCTCCCGCGCGCGCACCTTCGGTTTCATGCGCGATCTGGAGTACATGCGCGAGCGCAATCTCGGCCTGGGCGGGTCGATGGACAACGCCATCGTGCTCGACGAGTTCCGCGTGCTCAACGACGACGGCCTGCGTTATGCCGACGAGTTCGTGCGGCACAAGATCCTGGACGCGATCGGCGATCTGTACCTGGCCGGCGGCGCCATCCTGGGCGCCTACGAAGGCTACAAATCCGGCCATGCGCTGAACAACAAGCTGGTCCGCGCACTGCTCGCCGAGCAGGCCGCGTGGGAGTGGGTGAGCTTCGATGCCGGCGCGCAGCCGGCGCCGGTGGCCTACGGGGCCGTGGCTTACGCCTAAAGTTCGGCGCCCCGTTGCCGGGGCCGCCTCCGGTCACGGAACCGGGACGCCATCGCCGATGGCGCACTTTCCTTAACTTCTATTTAACGAATCGGTAACGACCTCGCGCCCGGCGCCCGTTAGGATGCGTCGGGTGGCGTCGTGTCTGTCTACGTACGCAGACCGCCGCGGCCGGAGGCCGCGGTTGTTGCGGGCGTAGTGGAATCGACGTCCTGCAAGGATGCCAGCGCGTCGCGCAACCCCTTGTGCGTCGCCGCGGAGACCGGTGCTGGCTTGTTTCTTGCCTGATGCATTGGGGAGTGCGCAGGTGCAGTCGCAATCTTGACGGTCACCCGGGTGGCTTTCAGTCCGAGGGATCGGGCAGCAGCAAGGATGTCGGCCTCGGCCAGCCTCACACGGGCGTGCCAGACCGGAGAGTCAACGAGAAAAACGAGCTGTTCGCCGTTCACATTGGCCAACCGGCAACGGGAGGCGAGGTTCGGCGACAGATGGGGGCGCAACTGTCGGTCCAGCGCATCGAGCCACAAGGCACGTCGCAACGGGTCGCCCACCTTGTCCGCCAGTGCCGCGTCCAACGCCGGCATCGGCGCGGTGGTATGGCCCTCGCCGGACTTTCGCTTAGACATGAAAACTCATATGGCGTTTAAGAAGATCGTAATCAATTCGCGTGAAAAGGGGATCAAGGATCTGCCGTGGCGGCTCCGCGAGTTCGCGGACCGGCGTCCCCTGGCCGTGCTGGGCACGGTCCTCGGCGTGGGCATGGTACTCGGCATCGGCGTCAGCGCCGCGACCGGCTGGGCCGGTTCGGCGCAGTTGCGGGCCAAGGTGCAGAAGCAGGACGCGGAACTGGCGCAGGTGCGCCGCGACGCACAGACCCAGGTCAACGCGCTGGCCGCGCGGCTGGGCGAACTGCAGGCGCAGGCCACGCGCCTGAACGCGCTCGGCGAGCGCCTGACCCGCATGGGCAAGCTGCAGGACGGCGAGTTCGACTTCGACCAGCCGGTCGGCGTCGGTGGCGGCGACGACGAACCCAGCCAGGACATGCCGGCGCAGCAACTGGGCAAGGAGCTGGACGGGCTGCAACAGCAGTTCGCCACCTCCGGCCAGCAGCTGTCGGTGCTCGAATCGCTGCTGTTCGACCACCAGCTCGACCAGAACGCGGTGCCGTCGCGGACGCCGATCCGCAACAGCTACATCACCTCCGGTTTCGGCGGCCGCGCCGATCCGTTCGGCCGTGGCGCCGGCAACCACAAGGGCATCGACTTCCACGCCAATGTCGGCGACCCGGTGCTGGCCGTGGCCGACGGCGTGGTCAGCTACTCGGGCGTGCGCGGCGGCTACGGCAACGTGGTCGAGGTCGACCATGGCAACGGCTATGTCACCCGCTACGCGCACAATTCGCGGCTGTCGGTGAAGGTCGGCGACCTGGTGCGGGTCGGCCAGGAAGTGGCCAAGGCCGGCTCCACCGGCCGCTCCACCGGCGCGCACGTGCATTTCGAGGTGTGGAAGGACGGCGTGGTGATGAACCCGGCCAAGTTCCTCGGCGACGGCGCCACCCCGGTGGGCCGCCGCGGGCGCGGCTGAGCGGCGCGGGGCGGCATCGGCGGCGCTTGAATCGCCGACGGCCGCCCCAAGCTACAATACGCTTTGCCACGACAGGGCGCCTCGCGCCCTGTTTCGTTTGCGGCCCCTCGATTCCCTGGGGGAACGGGCCGTGCTGGCGTTCCTTTCCAACCGGTTCCTTCAATGATCAACAGTCTGCTTACTCGCGTTTTCGGTAGCCGCAACGAGCGCCAGCTGCGCCAGCTCCACCGTATCGTCGCCAAGATCAACGCGCTGGAACCGGAGATGGAGCAGCTCTCCGATGCGCAGCTGCAGGCCAAGACCCCGGAACTGCGCGGGCGCATCGCCGGCGGCGAGACCCTGGACAGGGTGCTGCCGGAAGCGTTCGCGGTGTGCCGCGAGGCCAGCCGCCGCGTGCTGGGCATGCGCCACTACGACGTGCAGCTGATCGGCGGCATGGTGCTGCACCTGGGCAAGATCGCGGAAATGCGCACCGGCGAAGGCAAGACCCTGGTGGCGACGCTGCCGGTGTACCTCAACGCGCTGGAGGACAAGGGCGTGCACGTGGTCACCGTCAACGACTACCTGGCACGCCGCGACGCCGCGCAGATGGGCAAGCTGTACAACTGGCTGGGCCTGAGCGTGGGCGTGGTCTATCCGGGCATGCCGCACAGCGACAAGCACGCCGCCTACGCCGCCGACATCACCTACGGCACCAACAACGAATTCGGTTTCGACTACCTGCGCGACAACATGGCGCTGTCCAAGGCCGACCGCTACCAGCGCGGCCTGAACTACGCCATTGTCGACGAGGTCGACTCGATCCTGATCGACGAGGCGCGCACCCCGCTGATCATTTCCGGACCGGCCGACGATTCGCCGGAGCTGTACATCCGCGTCAACCGCATCGTGCCGCAGCTGACCAAGCAGGAGTCAGAGGAAGGCGAGGGCGACTTCTGGGTCGACGAGAAGGGCAAGCAGGTGCATCTGTCCGAGGCGGGCATGGAGCACGCCGAAGAGCTGCTGCGCGCGGCCGGGATCCTGGCCAACGAGGAGGACCGCCTGTACGGCGCGCAGAACCTCAGCGTGGTGCATCACCTCAACGCCGCGCTGCGCGCGCACGCGATCTACCAGCGCGACGTGGACTACATCGTGCGCGACGGCGAGGTGGTGATCGTCGACGAATTCACCGGCCGCACCCTGCCGGGCCGGCGCTGGTCCGACGGCCTGCACCAGGCGGTGGAGGCGAAGGAAGGCGTGCCGGTGCAGCGCGAGAACCAGACGCTGGCCAGCATCACCTTCCAGAACCTGTTCCGCATGTACAAGAAGCTGTCCGGCATGACCGGTACGGCCGATACCGAAGCCTACGAATTCCAGAGCATCTACGGCCTGGAAGTGGTGGTGATCCCGACCAACCGACCGACCATCCGCAAGGACTGGCCCGACCAGGTGTTCCTCAACCGGCAGGGCAAGTTCAACGCGGTGCTGGCCGACATCGAGGACTGCGCCAAGCGCGGCCAGCCGGTGCTGGTCGGCACCACCTCGATCGAGACCTCGGAGATGCTCTCCGAGCACCTGCGCAAGGCGGGCGTGAAGCACGAGGTGCTCAACGCCAAGCAGCACGAGCGCGAGGCGCAGATCGTCGCCAACGCCGGCCAGCCGGGCGCGGTGACCATCGCCACCAACATGGCCGGCCGCGGTACCGACATCGTGCTCGGCGGCTCGCTGGAAGCGGAACTGCATGCGCTGGGCGATGACCTGAGCGACGCCGAGCGCGCGCGCCTGAAGGCGGCCTGGCAGGAGCGCCACGACGCGGTCAAGGCCGCCGGCGGCCTGCACATCATCGGCACCGAGCGCCACGAGTCGCGGCGTATCGACAACCAGCTGCGCGGCCGTTCCGGCCGTCAGGGCGATCCGGGTTCCTCGCGGTTCTACCTGTCGCTGGAAGACAACCTGATGCGCATCTTCGCCTCCGACTGGGTGCAGAAGGCGATGCGCATGATGGGCATGAAGGAAGACGACGTCATCGAGGACCGCATGGTCAGCCGCCAGATCGAGAAGGCGCAGCGCAAGGTCGAGGCGCACAACTTCGATATCCGCAAGAACCTGCTCGACTTCGACGACGTCAACAACGACCAGCGCAAGGTGATCTACGCGCAGCGCGACGAATTGCTCGATGCCGAGTCGGTGAAGGAGAACGTCGACGGCATCCGCGACGACGTGATCTACGACCTGGTCGCGCGCTTCGTGCCGCCGAACTCGGTGGACGAGCAGTGGGACCTGGCCGGCCTGGAAGCGACCCTGGCCAGCGACCTGGGCCTGCCGCTGTCGTTGACCGACCTGGTCAAGCGCCACGAGGAACTGGACGCGGCCGGCATCGCCGAGAAGGTGCGCGAGGAAGTCGACCGGCACTTCCAGCACAAGGAATCGGCGATCGGCAGCGAGACCATGCGCGCGCTGGAGAAGCACGTGATGCTGACCGTGCTCGACCAGAGCTGGAAGGAGCATCTGGCGCGCATGGACTACCTGCGCCAGGGCATCCACCTGCGCGGCTATGCGCAGAAGCAGCCCAAGCAGGAATACAAGAAAGAAGCGTTCGAGCTGTTCTCGGAGATGCTCGAACACGCCAAGCGCGAAGTGGTGACCCTGCTGGCGCGCGTGCGCATCCGCAGCGAGGAAGAGGTGGCGGCGCTGGAAGCGCAGGAACGCCAGCAGATGGAAGCGCAACTGCGCCAGGCGCAGTTCCAGCACCAGGACGCCGGCGGCTACAGCGCCGACGAGGAAGCCGAGCAGGTGGCGCTGGGCGCCAACCCGCCGCAGGTGGCGCAGGTCACCCGCGAGGCGCCCAAGGTCGGCCGCAACGACCCGTGCCCGTGCGGCAGCGGCAAGAAGTACAAGCATTGCCATGGGCAGTTGAGCTAGCTGTTGCGCATTCGCGCACCAGCCCCACGTTTGGCTCCGCAAAACGTGGGCCCCGGCTCATCAACCCCCAAATCCCCGCGCCTGTCGGCGCGCCCCCTTTACTAAAGGAGGTGTGGCTCCAGACAGGGGGCGGTGATCGATAGACAGGGGGCGGTGATCGATTAAAGCCTTGTATCTGCTGCCCCGCCCTGTGCGGGGCGTTTTGTTTTCCGGAAAGGTCCGGATGCGGTGCTTGCCGGCGTGGTGCGTCGGGTGTTCTGCGAGTAGGGTGTCTGGTATCGCCATTGCCGATGGGTGCATGCCGTGGAGCTTTCCGCCAGTCTTGAGTTGAAGGTGTTCGTGCCGGCGCGCGACTTTGCGCTGTCCGTGGATTTCTATCGCGAGGTGGGCTTCGTGCCGGAGCCGCTTGGCGACGGATTGACCTGTTTTCGCCATGGCGAGCGCTGCGCGTTCCTGTTGCAGGATTCCTACGCGCAGGAGCTGGCACATAACCTGATGCTGCACCTGTGGGTGGAGGATGCCGATGCATGGTGGCGGCGGCTGCAGGCGGCCGATCTGGCCGGCCGCTACGGCGCGCGGCTCGGCGAGCCGGAGGATCGGCAGTGGGGCATGCGCGACTTCACCCTGCACGACCCGGGCGGGGTGCTGTGGCGGATCGGGCACGATTTGCTTGGGTGAGGGAGGCATCGGCGTTCACTGTCGTAGTGCCATCTGCCGCTGCGCTTGTGTTGTGCCTGACTCTGACGCTGATCGCGCCTGGCTGGCGCGGGATGTCCGCATCGGCCGATCCGAGCGGGCTGCGGCTTCAGGGCACTTCTCAATAGCCCGCTTCGCCACAATCAAGTCAGATGCGGTTTGCCCTGTAGGAGCGGCTTTAGCCGCGACGAGGCGTTCCCGGGACAGCCCGTCGCGGCTAAAGCCGCTCCTACAAGGACATTTCCCGAAGGTGTTAGATGTGCCGCTCAATCGCCACTGTGCGTGCGGCTGAGTGGCTGCTGTCAGGAGCGGCTGTAGCGATGGCCGCCGCGTTTCCGCCCGGCTTGGCGCCGCTCGCATTCACTCGGTTCGCCGCCGTTGCGCGCCGCTCGGCGGCGATGTGACTCTGGCTGATTGCGCTGGCACCGCCGGAGACGGCAAGCTTGCGCCATGTCCGAACCGCTCAGATCCATCCACGTCGTCGCCGGGGTCATCACCGATGCCCGCGGCCGCATTCTGTTGGCCCGGCGCACCGAGGGGCGCGATCTGGCCGGGCTGTGGGAATTCCCGGGCGGCAAGCGCGAGCCGGGCGAGACCTCGGAGCAGGCGCTGGTGCGCGAGCTGCAGGAGGAACTTGGCATCGAGGCGACGGTCGGCGCGCAGCTGATGGAGGTGCCGCAGCGTTACCCGGACAAGCGGCTGCGCCTGGAAATGCGCCAGGTGCTGGCGTGGAAGGGCACCGCGCGCGGCCGCGAGGGTCAGGCGCTGACCTGGGTGGCGCCGGACAAGCTGGAGCGTTACGCGATGCCGCCGGCCGACCAGCCGGTGGTGGCGATGCTGCGGCAACCCGATCGCTACCTGGTGACGCCGGAGCCGACTGCGCCCGAGCGCTGGCTGGCGGCGCTGGAGCGGGCGCTGCACGGTGGAGTGCGCCGCGTGCAGTTGCGCGCGCGCAGCCTGTCGGCGGCGCAATGGCGGCCGCTGGCGCAGGCCGCCGCGGCGCTGTGCGTGGCGCGCGGCGTGCAGGTGCTGGTCAATCGCGACGTGAGCCTGGCGCAGGAACTTGGCGTCGGCGTGCACCTGGGGGCGGAGCAGTTGCCGCAGTTCGACGCGCGCCCGTTGCCGCCGGGGGTGTGCATCGGTGCGTCATGCCACAGCGTGGAGGAATTGCAGGCGGCGCAGCGGCTCGGTTGCGACTTCGCGGTGGTCGGTCCGCTGGCGGCCACCGCCAGCCATCCGGGCGCGGTGGGCATGGGCTGGGACGCCTTCGAACGCCTGCGCGAGAACGTAGCGCTGCCGCTGTATCCGATCGGCGGCCTGCTGCCGTCGCAGGTCGCCGAAGCGCGCCGCCACGGCGGTCAGGGCATCGCCGCGATCCGTGGGCTGTGGCCCGAGGACGTGGGCGCTGTCTAGCGGGCTGTGTGGTGGCGTGGGCCACCACCGTGGATCGGGCAGCATCGAAGCGGATCTTGATTGCAGGCGCGCGCATCGTGTGCCGCTGACATGCGGCGAGCGGTCGCTGGCCATCCGCCGGATTTTCGGACGTTTGGAGATGATCCGGGTTGCACCGACTTCATGGGGCGGTCGCGACGATGGCGGGCCTCGGACCGTCTGTTTGCCGTGCGCTAGAAGCTGATCCAGAAGCAGTTGTATTGCCGGCGCAGACTCAGCACGGTCGAGGTCGGCGTCGCGCTGCCGCCGAGGGTCTGCTCCAGTCGCAGCCCGGTCGCGCGCGCACGTGGTGGCGCGTCGCTAGCGCCGGGGTCGGCTGGCGTCCGTGCAGGCGCTGTGTCGGACGTGCCTGGGTGGGTCTGGGCCAGTGCATCGGGCATGGGCGGTGGCCAGGCCGCCGGCTCCGGGACGACCGGCACGATCGCGACCAGCGGCCGCTGGGTGATGGCGTCGAGGCGGTCGAGGATGCGCCGGGCCGCCTCGTCCGAGACGCCGTTCCACCAGTACAGCGTGGACAGGCGATTGACGTCGCGTGCGTCCACCGCGCCGCGGATCTGCTGCGCCAGTTCGCTGAGACGACGCACGCACTGCGGCCGGTACAGGCCGCTCGCGCCCTCGCTGCCGGCGCTGGGCGCGGCGCGCGGCGGCAGCCGATCGATCGCGCCGAGGTCCTCGCAACGGCGGTCGCTGAACACGGTGGAGCCGTCGGCGCCGGTGCACCGGTTGATCTTCTGCGCGGCTGCGGGCGCGGCACACAGGCACAGCAGCAGGAGGATCGACGGCGGTATCTGCATGGCGTCAGCCTAGTCGCAGGGACCTTGGCTGGGAAGCATTCGGAATGCTCGGTGGGCGGCCTCGCGCGGCTGGGTTGCAGGATGGGGGAGCTTCGGCGTTTTCGCCGGACCGGGTGAAGGCAGGGGCTTGTCGCGATCGGAATCGCTGCGCAGGGGGCGAAGTGAGGTGGCAGAATCTTGTGGGGGGCGCCTGGTGCTGATCCGCGCCTGGCGGTGATGGCTTCCCACTTCGTTCGTCGCGGCTGAAGCCGCTCCTACAGTGGAGCGGCGAGATGGGCGGCCATGTGCTGTGAGCGAGCGGCTTGCACCAGACCGATGTCCGGCAGTGACGATGCCCTGCTTCGCTTGTCGCGGCTGAAGCCGCTCCTACAGGAAAGCGGGGCGATGTACGAACTCCGGTGGGAGGGACTTCTCTGTCCCGACCCATTGGGCGATCAGGCGTTTGCCTGTGCGTCGGCTACCGTTGCCGCCCCATTGCGTGCGCAACGGGTGCCACGATGCTCACGCCAGGCGCGACAGCACGCTGACCGTGGGCTTGGCCAGGTTGAGCGTGTAGAAGTGCAGCGACGGCGCGCCGCCGGCCAGCAGGCGCTCGCACAGGGCCGCGACCAGGTCGGCGCCGAATTCGCGGATCGCGTCGGCATCGTCGCCCAGGGCCTGCATGTGCTTGCCGATCCAGCGCGGAATCTCCGCGCCGCACTGTTCGGAGAACCGCCGCAGCTGGCTGAAGTTGGAGATCGGCATGATCCCCGGCACGATCGGGATCTGCACGCCGAGCTTGCGCACCGCATCGACGAAATGGAAATACGCGTCGGCGTTGTAGAAGTACTGGGTGATCGCGCCGTCGGCGCCGGCGTCGACCTTGGCCTTGAAGTGGCGCAGGTCGCTCAGCGCGTCGCTGGCCTGCGGGTGCGTCTCCGGATAGGCGCCGACCTCCAGATGGAAGGCGTCGCCATGCTCGGCACGGATGAAGGCGATCAGGTCGGCGGCGTAGCGCAGGTCGCCGGGATGGCCCATGCCCGAGGGCAGGTCGCCGCGCAGCGCGACCAGGCGCCTGCAGCCGATCGCGCGATACAGCTTGAGCAGTTCGCGGATCTCCTCGCGGCTGCCGCCGACGCACGACAGGTGTGGCGCCGCCTCGAAGCCGTGCTGCTGCTTGAGGTGGCGCACGGTCTCGGAGGTGTAGCTCAGGGTCGAGCCGCCGGCGCCGAAGGTGCACGAGACGTAGTCCGGCGCGTAGGCCGCCAGGCGTGCGGCGGTGCGGTCCAGTTGCGCGCGCTGTTCGTCGGTCTTGGGCGGGTAGAACTCGAAGCTGATGGCGGTCATGGGCGGTGCGCGTCAGATAGTGGGTGGAGTATATCTCTCCATCCGGATGGATGTGCAATCAGCGCTTGCCCTGTCGGCGCATAGTTGTGTTGCGAGTCGACCATGCCGGGGCAGTGCTTTCTCGGTGGCCACTCCCGCAGTGGCTTGAGCGTTGCAGGCGCAACAGCGCCTGCAACGCTCATCGGTCGCGGGTTGCGGGTTGTCAGTGGCAGCCCCTACCGCTCTTCATTCCGGGAATGCGCCGGCATCGCCGGGCACTGCCGGGCACTGCCGGGCATTGCCGGGCATTGCCGGGCATTGCCGGGCAGCGTCGCGCGCCGCCTCACGCTTTCGACGAGAGGGCGATCCTCCCGTTGGCTCGCGCGGCGCACGCGTGCCGGCATCAACGCTTCCACATCCGCGCCTGTCGCGGCGGCAGGGTGAAGGTGTAGCTGCCGCTGGAAATGCGGACCACGTTGCCGGAACCGAGCGCGTCCGTGTAGTCCACGTTCCAGCGCAGGACGCTGCCGTTCATCGCCACCGTGGCGGTGACGGCGTTGCCGCACTTGTTGATGCCGACGATGCCGAGGTCGCCGCGGCGGAACAGCACGTAGCAGGCGCCATGCGACAGCACCTGCATCTCGCTGCCTTGCGCGGCGTTGTGGAAGCCGATCATGCGCTTGAGGTCGTCGCGCTGGTACGCGTTCACCCAGCGGTTGTCGCCGCTTTCGTTGTTGTCCGAGTACACCATCGGCACGCCGCCGTCGCGGCCGAGCAGGTAGGCGTAGGCCAGGGTTTCGTCGACTGGGTCCAGGATCGCGTAGCGGAAGCCGGCGTTGTTCGGAATGTCGTGGGTCACCGCGAAGGTCACCGCGCGGCTGCCCGGCAATGCCTGGCCGTAGGCGCCCGGATCGACCAGGCCGTCCATGCTGCCGCCGAACGCGAAGGCGTTGCGGATGCTGTTGAACAGTGGGAAGTCGTAGGCGGCATGCGGCGTGGCCTGCAGGTACGGGGCCAGGAACTGGTCGTAGTCGGCGCTGCCGGCGCCGCCGCTGGTGATGACCTCGCCGAACACGTGCACGCCGGAGCGGATGCCGGCGTCCAGCACGCGATTGAGGTGGTCGAAGGTCATGTGCTTGGCGGCGTCGATGCGGAAACCGGTGACGCCGAGCGTCTTCAAGGCCTGCAGATAGTTGCGCTCCTGCTGCACCACCCAGTCGTTGCCGACCAGATCGGGCAGGCCAGGATCGCTACCGCCGCCGCAGATGCGGTAGGTACGCACCTGGTAGGCGTCGCTGTAGTCGGTGATGCACTGCGCCGGGCCGAAATCGCCGGCGCCGAGCACGTTCACCGAGAGGTCGCCGAACAGCCGCAGCGCGGCGTAGCGCGACGGGTCGGCGGCGTACTGCGCCAACACCGCGCTGCCCGGGTAGTTGAGATCCGGGCGTGTTGCCGCTTCGTTGGCCATGTGGTTGAGCACGACGTCGGCATAGGTTTCCACGCCGACGTCGGCCAGCGCGTGCACCATGCTGGCGAAGTCCTCGGTGTCGCCCAGCGGGTTGTCGATCACGCGCATGTCCTGCGGTTGATAGCGCGCCCACCACGCGCTGCCTTGCGAGCGGTAGGCGGGCGCCACCAGCACCTTGCGGTAGCCGGCCGCGGCGATCTGCGCCGCGCGCGCTTCCACGGTCGCGTAGGGCCAGTTGAAGGCATGCAGGATGACGTCGGCCTGGGCACTGGCGGTGGTCAGCGCCAGCAGCAGGCCGACCAGGAACATGCGCCAGCGGGGCAGGCGCAGCGGGACGATCGGAGCGGCGGTCGTGTCGCGCATCACAGGTCTCCTCATGGAATGTGCGCAGGCGAACGCGCCTGCGGGGCGGCACCGTCTCGCCTGGCCGCGAGGGCGGCGCAGGCGATGCGGCGAGCGGCGATGCTAAGCGCGCATCGCGGCGCAACATGCGTGCGCCACATACGTATTCATTGCAGTGCCGTGCGAAAGCGGGATCGGTATCCGGTTCTGGTGACGGTGCCCGTTGCCCATCGGCCTACCGGCGCGCCGTGATCGCACGCGGACCGCCGCGCCGCGGCAACGGTGACATCGCCTGGGCGCGGGGTGCCGGTCCCGCGTGCCGCCGGCCGCGCGCGCGCCACGTGCTTCCGGTGCGCGGTGCTAAAGTCATTGGCTTCATTGCAGATGCGGAGCCGCACGATGACACCCGACGCCTTCTATCCGATCGGCACGCCCGGCACGCCCTGGGGCGCGGCGGAAAAGGCCGCCTGGCTGGCCCGGCAGCGGCGCCAGCGCAGCTATCAGGAGGACGTGGAGGCCGTGGTCGAACGCCTGCGCGGACACTGCGACGTGGTGGACTATGGCGTGCTGCGCTATGCGCCGGACGCATACCGGCTGCTGGCGCTGCGCAGCCGCGACTGGCATGACGCGTTGCCGTGCATGCTGGTGACCGGAGGCGTGCACGGCTACGAGACCAGTGGCGTGCACGGCGCGTTGCAGTTCGCCGAGCAGCACATGGACGCCTATGCGGGCCGCGCCAATGTGCTGGTCGCGCCGTGCGTGAGTCCGTGGGCCTACGAGCGGATCCACCGCTGGAACGCGGAGGCGATCGATCCCAACCGCTCGTTTCGAGAGAACAGCCCGGCGCAGGAGTCGGCCGCGCTGTGGCGGCTGGTCGCGCCGCTGCGTGGGCGGATCGCGATGCATATCGACCTGCACGAAACCACCGACAGCGACGAATCGGAGTTCCGCCCGGCGCTGGCCGCACGCGACGGCGCGATCTACGAACCCGATGGCATTCCGGATGGGTTCTATCTGGTCGGCGACAGCGAGAATCCGCAGCCGGCGTTCCAGCAGGCGGTGATCGCGGCGGTGGCGCAGGTCACGCATATCGCGCCGGCCGATGCCGACGGCAACATCATCGGCGCGCCGCTGGTGGCGCCTGGCGTGATCAACTACCCGGTGAAACAGCTCGGCTTGTGCGCGGGTATCAGCGGCGCGCGCTATGTCACCACCACCGAGGTGTATCCGGACAGCGCCACCGCCACGCCTGCGCAATGCAATGCGGCGCAGGTGGCGGCGGTGCGCGCGGCGATCGACTATGCGTTGGCGCATCCAGCGCAGTCGCGTCGCGACTGAAGGGCACCTCCAACAACCTGCTTTCGCCACAATCAAGTCAGATGCAGTTTGCCCTGTAGGAGTGGCTTTAGCCGCGACAGGCTTTACCCGGAACGCCTCGTCGCGGCTAAAGCCGCTCCTACAGGGCACTTTCCGAGGCTATTGGAGGTGCCCTGAAGTCGCTCCCACAGAAGGGCCTGCCATAGACGCCGCATGCGGCGGATGGAGCGCGTTTCCGTGTTTGCGATGGCGGGTGCCGCAACGCCACGCCGGCCGTTGGTGAGAGGGACTTCAACTTCGACGCTCTACCGGTAATGCGTCGGAGTCGACACCCCTCCTGCAGCAAGCGCTGGGATCGGCGCGTTGCGCAATACCCTGCCATCGCTGCGCGGCCATGGCCGCCCGCAGTGTCCAGCATCCGCCGGGCGCGTTACGCTTGCCCGCTTCCTGCGCCTGATTCCGCCATGTCCATCGTCCTCACCGCCTTCGCCCGCATCCGCCTGTTTCCGCGCGACCGTCGCCGCAACGCGATCCAGGACTGCACGCCCGAGCAGTTCGAACAGCATCTCAACGAAACCGCGCCGTTACAGGTGCTCGACGGCTACGCGCCATTCTGCAAGCTGCACGTGCATCGCAACTGGACCTCGACCCGCTGCCTGACCGTGCCGATCACCGAGGCCAATCGGCATCTGTTGCGCTCGGGCTACGAAGCGCGCAGCAGGCAGGAACTGCCGGTACTGGTGCGCTGGTTCGAGGGCGTCGAACCGCCGGTCGCCGCGTATCTGTTGCCGATCCTCTACAGTCGCGCGCAACTGGCGCAGGAAGGAACGCCGATCGAGGCCGACTGGGGCGTGGTCGGCTGTCTCTACACCGCCGAGCCGCAGGAGATCCCGATGGCGCCGATCACCATGCTGCGCAATGCGCTGGGCGTGGAGGAGGGCGGCTCTGGCGTGGCGCTGGACCGCGAGGCCTACCGGCGCAGTGTGGCGTTCTGGGAATGCAATGCGAATTGGCGGCCGTAGGTGGCCGCCCGCTGGCCCGACAGCAATACCCCGCGCCCGGTGGTCGCGCCACCTGTTGTCGCATCCTTCAACGGGAACGGGCACGCAGGCCCCATGTGCAGCGTTGCGACCGGCGTGCCCACGACAGCGGGCGCGACCGGGATGCGCAGCGCAGGTCAGTGCGCTGCCGCGGTGGCCAGTTGCCGTGCGTAGAGCGCGGCGCCGTAGTGCGGGGCGTGCAATGGCGCGCGCAGGTCGAAGCCGTGGTCGGCCGCCGCCAGCGCCTGCCGGAACGGATGCATCAGCAGCTCGCCCGCGCTGAACGCGCCACCGGAGTAGGACACCGGCACCGGCTCGCCGGCCTCGAATCCAAGCGCGACGCGCAACGCGGCGGCGATCGCCGCCAGCTCCTGGCCGGCGCGTTCGAAGATCGCCGCGGCCACCGCGTCGCCGGCCTGCGCGGCACGCGCGACCAGCGGCGACAGGGCGGCCAGGTCGCCGCGGCTGCCGACGCCTTCGCCATAGACGTGCGCGCAGAGGTCCAGGTCGTGCGCGCCCAACTGGAAATGGGCGCGCAGCAGCGCGTGCAGCGGACCGCGCGGCAGACGCCCGTCGCTCATCCGCGAGAACGCGTTCAGGCCTTGGATCGCGATCCAGTAGGCGGAGCCTTCGTCGGAGAACGCCTCGCCCCAGCCGCCGCAGCGCGCGGCGGCGGCGGCGCGGCGGCCGTAGCCCATCGAGCCGGTCCCGGCGATGATGTTGATGCCATCGGCGCAGGCCAGCGAGCCGGCCCAGCCGCACACCATGTCGTTGTCGCAGGCGTAGCGGTGGTGGCCGAGCACCTGCGCCGGAATGCCCTGCAGCGCGGCGGTGGCGCGGCTGTCCTCGCCGTAGGCGGGCAGGCCGAAGAAGGCCTGGGCGACGTCGGCCGGCGTGCGCCGCAACGGCGCGAGCAGTTGGCCGATGCCTGCGGCCAGGGTGGCGCGGACGCCGTCCAGGCCCACCTGCGGATGATAGGTGGTGCCCAGTTGCGCCTCGGCCAGCAGCGCGCCGCTGGCGTCGATCGCGGCGAAGCGGGTCTTGCTGCCGCCGCCGTCGACGCCGAGATAGAGCGCTGCGCTCATGCGTCCAGCGCGTACAGACGCACGCCCTGCACGACGCGGTTGACCATGCCGGACGGATTGGGATTGTCCGGCGTCACGCCCCGCGCGCGCGCGCTGAAGAAGGCGAACAGTTGCGCGGCGGCGATGTACGGCCACAGCAGGTCCGCGTCCGCGGCGGTACGCAGGCCGGGCACCGCCAGCGTGTCCGCGTCCAGGCCCAGGCGCGGTTGCGCGGTGATCTCGATCACCCGCGCCGCGCAGCCGTCGCGGCGCAGTTCGTCGAGCAGGTCGTGATCGTAGCGGCGGGTGTAGGGATCGTTGGACACGAACACCAGCACCAGGGTGCGCGCATTGACGAAGGTCTTGGGCCCGTGGCGGAAGCCCAGCGGCGAGTCGTAGCAGGTGGCCACCGCGCCGTTGGTGAGTTCGCCGAGCTTGAGCGTGGCTTCGCGCGCCAGGCCCTGCAGCAGGCCGCTGCCCAGGTATACGACACGCTCGAAACCGCCGTGCGCCAGCGTCTCCAGCAGCGGCCGCGCATGCAGCAGCACGGCATCCACGGCGCGCGCGATCGGCCCGATGCGGTCGTCCAGCGCGCCGGCCGGCAGCAGCGCGGCGAGCGTGGCGTACATCATGCAGCTGAAGCTGGAGGTCATCGCGAAGCTGACGTCGTGGGTTTCCGGCGGCAGCAGCAGGGTCATCGCCGCGGCCACCGGCGCCCGTGCCAGCGCGCCGTCGCGGTTGCAGGTCACCACCAGGTGGCGCACGTCGGCCACCAGCGCTTCGGCCAGTTCCACCGCGGCCAGGCTCTCGGGGCTGTTGCCGGAGCGGCCGAAGGACACCAGCAGCAGCGGCTGCGCCGGATCCAGGTACAGCTGCGGCGCGCAGACGATGTCGGTGGTGGGCACCGCGTCCACGCGCGCGGCCAGCGCGCGGTCCAGCAGCGGCGCCAGGCACTGGCCGATGTAGGCCGAGGTCCCGGCGCCGGTGAGGATCACCCGCGCCCGCGGATCGTCGGCGATCGGCGCGGCGAAGGCCTGCAGTTGCGCATGCAGCTCGGCCACCAGCGCGTGGGTGCGCTCGAGCAGGCGCGGTTGCTGCGCGATTTCGCGCGCGGTCCACAGGGCGCCGCTGGCGTGCAGGTCGGATTCGGCGATGCCGAGGGCATCAGGCGGGGTCATGGGCATGGCATGCATGGTGATAGTCGTCGAGTACGGCGCTGATGTGGGCCATGACCAGGGCCTGCGGATCGCGCGTGGCGGTCCCGGCGCGGATGGCGTGCAAGGCGTGGGGCAGGTATTGGCCGATGAGCGGCAGCGGCGGCGGATCGGCGCGCAGGTTGTTGAACAGGCGCATGCACGCCTGGTCGATCTGCGCATCCGGCCAGTAGTAGCGGATGCGGTCGCTGAGGCTGTATTGCAGGTCGATGGCGAGGGCGCGACCCTGGCCGTGGTAGTAGCGCTGCCAGTGACCAGGCGCGGCCTGCATGCGGCGCAGGGTGACCGCGCGCAGGTCGGCGCGTTGCGCGGCGTCGATCCATTCGCGCTCGATCGCGTCCAGCGCCCACAGCGCTTCGCGCAGGGCGAAGGTCAGGCCGGGGCCGACCTTGAGGATGGCGAAGTGGTCGCGCACCAGCGCGTCCAGTGCGGCACGCGTCTGGTAGTCGGTGGAGTGCGCTTCGAACACCATGCCCGGCACCGCGTCCAGCGCCTGGCTCAACGCGCGCGCCTTGCCGCTGTCGTAGTCGACGACCGCGTGGTGGTCGAACTCCACGCCCGGTTGCACCACCGAGGCGATGACCCGCTCCCAGGCGGCGTCCAGCCCGGCCTCGGCGAAGGCGCGGCGGTGCGCATCGATGGTGGCCAGCGCGGCTTGCGGCGTGGTCAGCGCCAGGCCCTCGATGCTTTCGGTGGCGCCGCCGGGGACCGGCACTTCGGTGCCGATCACGTACACCGGCGCTTCGCCGCCGGCCTGCGCCCAGGCGCTTTCGGCGGCGCGGCACAGGCGCACCGCGCGGCGCACGATCTCCGCTTCGGGCAGCGGCTCGGGATCGCCGTGGCAAGCCATCGAGCAATCCAGGTGGATCTTGCGGAAACCGGCGGCGACGTAGGTGGCCACCATCGCCTCGGCCTTGTCCATCGCCGCGTCCGCGTCCAGCGCGGTCCACGGGTTGGGGCCGAGATGATCGCCGCCCAGCGCCACGCGCGCGCGGGCGACGCCGACGCGGTCGGCGATGGCATGGACGAAGGCGACGAAGTCGGCCGGGCGCATGCCGGTGTAGCCGCCGTCCTGGTTGACCTGGTTGCAGGTCGCCTCGAACAGCACCAGCGCCTGGCCGCTGCGCTGCGCGTGGCGCAATCCGGCTTCGACGACGAGGGGATGGGCCGAGCAGATCGAGGTCACGCCGCGGGCGTGGCCTTGCCGATGCCGCGCGATCAGGTCGAGCAGAGCGTGCATGGAAAATCCAGTCAGGGGGAGGAGGGCGGTGGCGGCGCGCGCTCGGGTTCGAGCACCAGCAGCAGCGAGGCGATCAGCGCCAGCGCCAGGCCGACCGTCTTCAGCGGACCCGGCACGACGCTGGCGAACAGCAAGGCCAGCACCGCGGTGACCAGTGGCGCGCCGGCGTTGCTCAGCGGCGCGACCACGATCGCCTTGCCGTAGCGGAAGGCGTAGACCAGGGTCGCCGCGCCCACCGCGTTGAGCAACTGGATGGCGGCGGCCATCCACGGCCCGTCCAGCCCGGTGTTGATCGGTTGTCG
Source organism: Xanthomonas sp. DAR 35659 (assembly GCF_041242975.1). NCBI lineage: Bacteria > Pseudomonadati > Pseudomonadota > Gammaproteobacteria > Lysobacterales > Lysobacteraceae > Xanthomonas > Xanthomonas medicagonis. The sequence continues at coordinate 4,404,830 of NZ_CP162488.1, read as the reverse complement.
CCAGTCGGTCATCGCCAGCGCCACCGGCGCCAGCAGCAGCGCGCCCAGCGCCATGTAGGCGAAGATGCTTTCCGCGCGCACGCTGTCGTTGGCCAGCTTCATGAAGAAGGCCTGCACGCCCCAGGCCAGCATGATCAGCAGCGATTGCAGGAACCAGCCCAGGCCGCCGCTGCCGCGGCCGAACGACAGGTCCAGCAGCGGCAGCGCCAGCAGCGCCAGCACAATGCCCAGCGTGCCCTGCCAGCCGGTGCGCTCGCGCAGCAGCAGGAACGACAGCGCGATGGTCACCACCGGCGACAGCGAGATGATCGGGAACACGAAGTAGGCCGGGCCGATGGTCAGCGTGTGGAACAGCAGCATCTGCCCGCCGGCGCCGAGCAGGCCGATGGTGAGGCCATAGCCGATCGCGCGCGGCGAGCGTTCCAGTCGCCAGCCGTTGCGCCACAGTACGTAGAGCGCGGGCGGCAGCATGGTCAGCGCCCACACGCAATACACCAGCGTGTCCGGGAAGCCGTGTGCGGCCGACAGGGGCGACAGCGCGCCCCACAGGCCCCACAGCAGCACCGTGGTCAGGGCGAAGACCAGCCACGGGCGGCGCTGCGCGGCGGACACCGGCGGCGCGCTCACGCCTGGCTCCCGGCCGGCGTCGCCTGCAGGAACAGGAAGCGCTCGAAGCGCGCCGGCAGTACCGCGTGCGCGGCATCGACCACGCCCAGGTCGCGCGCGTTGAACAGGTCGCGCAGCCGCCAGCGGCCGGGTGCCAGGCCGCGCAGTTCGATCCTGCCGTCCCACTGCGGCGCATAGAAGGTGTAGTACTGCGCGCCGTCCTTGCGCACCACATGCGCTTCGGGCTTGTCGAAACCGATGTCGTACAGCGTGCCCAGGTATTCGCCCTTGGGCAGCATGTGCGTGGTGTACAGCTCCACCCACTTGCGCCACAGCGCTTCGCGCTCGGGCGTCAGCACGAACCCGCCCGGCGGCAACGGCACCGACGGATGCTCGGTGTCCTTGGGCCAGGTGAACTTGCTGGAGATCACCGCGCCGATGCCGACGCTGGAGGCGAAATCGTCGTGGTTGTCCGACAGTTCCACGTGGTCGCCGGCGTAGCTGCTGCGCGCGCCGATCAACGCCTTGATCGACTTGCCCTTGCTGCGCACCTGCCACGAGGACAGCGGATCGGAGGAGGGGTACTGGTCGGTGGCCGGCAGGTTGTGGAACGCGAACGCGGTGCCGCATGGGCACAGCTCCACCACCGCCTGCGGATTGGCCTGGTGCGCGGCGCGGTAGATCGCGTCCCAGAACCTGGCCAGGCCCTCGACCGAATCGTTCGGGCTGGCGTGATGGTGCGCGGGGTTGTAGCAGGGGGCGACGGCGTTGAGGTGTTGGCCGTCGAGCTTGAGTCCCTCGAAGCCCCAGTCGCCGATGGCCTTTTTCACCAGCGCGACGTAGAAGTCGATGGTCGGCTGGTAGGCCGGGCACTGGGTCAGCGCGTTCCACCAGGTCACGGTCTGGAAGGCGCCCTCCTTGTCCAGCAGCAGCATGTCAACGTGATCGTGCAGCACGTCGCTGCCGGGATCGGCGGCCAGTGGCGCCAGCCACAGGCGCGGGCGCATGCCGTGCTTGCGCACCGCGGCGGTGAACGCGCGCATGTCGGCGTCGCCGCGCGGGAACTTGCGCGGATCGATCTTCCAGTCGCCTTCGTTGGTCTGCCAGCCGTCGTCCAGCACCGCCCACTCGAAGCCCAGCGCGCGCGCCTTGGACAAGGTGGCGAGGATCTGCGCGACGGTGAAGTCGCGCTCGTAGCCCCAGGCGCACCAGATCGGCGCGAACGCGGACTCCGGCGGAAGCGGACCCTCGATGCCTTCGGCGCGCATGAACTCCCGGTACTGCTGCAGCGGGGCGAAGAAATCGCCGCGATGCACGGCCAGCAGGGTGCGCTCGGTGACCAGTTCCTGGCCGGGCGCCAGCGTCGTCGCCTGCTGCGATTCGATGGCGATGGCGGCGCCGCCGGCGGTGCGCCGCACCGGCATGTCCAGCGGCCGCGGCACCGGTTCGACGTGGCCCACGGCCAGGCCGACGTCGCGGCGCCAGAGGTTGGCCACCGGCGTGCCGCCGCCGTAGTCGGAGGAGTCCATCGCCAGCGTGTTGCGTTGCGCGAAGCCGTCGCCCAGCGGCTGCACCCAGTCGCGGCGGTCGGTGTGGGTGGCGCCGGAGAAGCTCCAGAATCCGCCGTCGATCGGCGGCAGTTCGTGCGCGGCGTTGCGCCAGCCGGCCACCGCCAGCGCGGTGTCGCCCAGGTTGCGGTAGCGCACCTGCAGCAGGGCCAGGCCGGGCAGGGCGTCGAACATGCTCACCGCCACCTGCTTCTCGATCCCCGCCTTGGCCGCGCGGCCGCTGAACACGGTCTGGCGGCCGCGGCCATGGCGTGGGTCGTCCAGGGCGTGCGTGCGCTGCCCGCTCAGGGCGAAGTCGGCAAGCGCGCTGCCGTCGGCGAGCAGCAGCGCTTCGCTGGGCTGGTAGCCGGTCAGGCGCTTGCCGCGCGCCGACAGTTGCGTGTGCATGCGCCGATCGAAGGCGATGGACAGCACCGCATCGGCGATCGCCGGCGCACCATCGGCGGCCACCGCGGTGTCGGTGGCCGCGGCGCGCGCCCACGGCGCCACGCTCCAGGCGGCGGCGCCGGCCACGCTGCCGGCGACGTATTTCAAGAGACTGCGGCGTCCAATCGGGGGCATGGCAACAGGTCCGGTGGCGTTGCGGCATTCTGCGCACGGCGCCGGGATTGATGCAAGCGTTTTGTTTCGTTATGTTGCTACTTGTTTCGATAACGCCGAGGTGGGTGATGAAGGCTATTCTGTTCCGATTCGTGGTGCTGCTGGCCGTCATCCCCGCGGGCGTCGCGCCCGCACGCGCGCAGCCGGTCCCCGACGATGGCGCGGCCGACGCGCCTTATGCCATGGAGGATTTCGCGAAGGTCCGCAAGTACGACGCGCATGTCCACGCCAACAGTGCCGATCGCGCCTTCCTCGACCTGGCGCGCGCCGACAACTTCGAACTGCTGTCGATCAACGTCGACTACCCGGATTTCCCCAGCGTCGCCGCGCAGCATCGCGCCGCGCTGCGCCTGGCCAAGGCCGATCCGGCGCGCTTCCACTGGGCGACCACGTTCTCGATGCAGGGCTATGCCACGCCCGGCTGGGCCGCGCGCGTCGACGCCGGCCTCGACCAGGCGGTGCGCGAAGGCGCGCGCGCGGTGAAGGTGTGGAAGAACATCGGCATGGTGGAGAAGGATGCGCAGGGCCGGCTGATCATGCTCGACGATCCGGGCCTGGCGCCGGTGGCCGAGCACATCCGCGCGCTGGGCGTGCCGTTGATCGCGCACCAGGGCGAGCCCTACAACTGCTGGCTGCCGCTGCAGCAGATGACCACCAACAACGACCGCGAATACTTCGCCAAGCATCCGCAGTACCACATGTACCTGCATCCGGAGATGCCCTCGCACGCCACCCTGATGGCCGCGCGCGACCGCTTCGTCGCCGCGCATCCGCAGTTGCGCGTGGTCGGCGCGCACATGGCCAGCCTGGAGTACGACGTCGATCGCCTGGCCGAGTTCCTCGACCGCTTTCCCAACGCCACGGTCGACCTGGCCGCGCGCATGAGCCAGGTGCAGTACCAGTCCAATCGCGACTGGCGCAAGGTGCGCGCGTTCTTCATCCGCTACCAGGACAGGCTGCTCTACGGCACCGACCTGACCTACGCGCCGAACACCGACCCGGCGCAGTTCCGCGCCGAGGCGCACGGCGTCTGGCGATCCGACTGGCGCTACCTGGCCACCGATGAAACGCAGCGCATCGAGGTGCTGGAGGCCGACGTGCGCGGCCTCGCGTTGCCGCGCGCGGTGATCGACAAGATCTACTATCGCAATGCGGCGCGCGAGTTCGCCGCGCCCGCCACCGCGGCGCGGTGAGCCGGGCTCAGGCGCGCACCAGGTCCACGCCCAGCGCCTGGCAGGCGTGGACCACGTCCTCGGGCGCGCCGGTGTCGGTGATCAGCGCGTCCAGCTCGGACACCGGGATGATCCGGTGCAGGCAGATCTTGCCGAACTTGGAGCTGTCGGTGATGGCGATCACCGCGCGTGCCGCCTCCACCATCTTGCGGTTGAGCATCGCCTCGGGCTCGTAGTGGGTGGTGATGCCGCGTTCCAGGTCGAAGCCGTCCACGCCCAGGAACAGCAGGTCCACGTGCAGCGCGTCCAGCGCCTCGACGGTGAGTCCGCCGTAGAAGGCCATGTTCTTGCGCCGCAGTTCGCCGCCCAGCATCACCAGGTTGATGTGGGTCTTGGGGCTGAGCGCGGTGAGCACGCCGAAGTCGTTGGTGACCACGGTCATGTCGATGTCCGGCAGCGCCTCGGCCAACTGGATCGCGGTGGTGCCCGAATCGATGGCGATGGTATTGCCCGGCTGCACCAGCGCCGCCGCGCGCAGGCCGATGCGGCGCTTCTCCTCCAGGTGCACGGTGCGCTTGGCGTCGTAATGCGGCTCGACCGGCGCGGCGTTGACCGCGCTGCTGTCGATGCCGCCGCCGTAGGCGCGCGCCATCACCCCGCGTTCGGCGAGGTAGCGCAGGTCCTTGCGCACGGTCTGCAGGCTCACCCCGAACTGCTGCGCCAGCGCGGACACCTGCACGCTGCCGTGCTGGCGGACCAATTCGCTGATCTGGAGGCGGCGCTGGCTGGTGTCGCGGGTGACGGACATGGAGGCTCCTTGCAAACGGCCCAGAGTATGCGACAGTTCGTTACATTTCGCTATTGATACAAAACGAAACCTAATATAGGCTCGGTTTCGTTGCTTATCTGGCCCCCGCACCGCCGTCCTACGCTCGCCAGCCCCAGGAGACCGCCCGTGAATGCCGTTCGCCCGCATCGCCACAGCCTGTTCCACGCCATCGCCCTCGCCCTGTTGATGCCGGCCACCGCGTGGTCCCAGGAGGCCGTGCCGGTCTCGCCGCAGGCGCAGCCGGCGGGCACCGCCGAGGCCACCCAGAATCCGGTCGACCTGGAGGCGATCCAGGTCACCGGCGTGCGCGCCAGCCTGGCGCGCGCCACCGAACTCAAGCGTGATGCGGCGACGGTGCAGGACTCGATCAGCGCGCTGGAACTGGGCCGCTTCCCCGACGACAACGTGGCCGATTCGCTCAGCCACATCACCGGCGTGTCGATCAGCCGCACCGCCGGCGGCGAGGGGCAGAAGGTGAGCGTGCGCGGCCTGGGCCCGGAGTACACGCTCACCACCTTCAACGGTCGCCTCCTGGCCACCGACGGCGCCGGCCGCGACTTCGCCTACGACGTGCTGCCGGCGGACGTGATCAGCGGCGCCGACGTGGTCAAGGGCGCGCAGGCGGTGCTGAGCGAAGGCGCGATCGGCGGCCTGATCAACCTGCGCTCGGCCAGCCCGTTCGACCAGAAGGGCCAGCACGCGATCGTGCGCGCCGAAGGCGACCGCAACCAGATGTCCGAACTCAACGGGCGCAAGTTCTCGGCCGCCTACAGCAACACCTTCCTCGACGACACCGTCGGCGTGCTGCTGGGCGTGGTCTACGCCGCGCGCAAGGACCGCACCGACATCGCCGGCAACGACGGCGGCTGGACCCGCAATCCCGACCCGAACGATCCGAGCTGGAGCGGCAACGCCTGGGGCGGCAACATCGATCCCAACGGCAACGGCCAGCTGGATCCGGACGAGTACGGGCTGATCGCGCCGGGCCAGTTCCGGGTCGGCTCGACGCTGGAAGACAAGAAGCGCCGTGCCTTTTCCGGCAAGCTCGAGTGGCGGCCGAACGAGGACGTGCGCATCGTCGTCGACGGCCTCAAGACCCGCCTCGATTCGCCGCAGGTGTCCTACCAGCAGTCCTACTACCCGCTCTTCGCGCCGGGGCGCTGGTCGGACATCACCGTGCAGAACGGCATCGTCACCGGCCTGACCCTGGACAACCCGGATCCGGAGCTGCGGATGAACCCGGAACTGCTCAACCAGACCGAGCACCGGGTGGTGGACACCGACCTGTACGGCATCAACGGGCAATGGAAGGCCAGCGAGGACCTGACCCTGACCGGCGACCTGTACCGCTCCACCTCCAAGCGCTATTCCGGCGGGCAGGACACCTACGTGGTGCTGCGCATGAACCAGCCCAACACCACCCGCATCACCGTCGGCCGCAACGCCGTGCCCAACGTCGTCACCACCTTCGACGACGGCCGCGACCTGGCCAGCGGCCTGGCCAACGGGCAGTTCGGCGACAGCGACTTCAACACCCACTACATGGAACTGCGCGGCGACAACATCGCCGACGAGATCACCGGCGGCACCATCGGCGGCAAGCTGTACGTGGGCCAGTGGGGCGTGGACAACCTGCACTTCGGCGTGACCCGCACCGAGCGCAGCAAGCGCCGCGATCTGGTCAACAACACGCTCAACGGCGGCGCCGACTACTACTCCGGCGCCAACGCGATCAATGTCGGCGCGCTGGGCGGCGAGGTGCTGGACCACACCTTCGCCCTGACCCACTTCATGGACAAGGTCGGCTCGACCTTCCCGCGCACCTTCCTGGCCTTCGACGTGCCCAACTACCTGGCCCGCTTGCGCGCCTACAACGGCCAGCCGCGCCCGGACGGCGGGACCTACGACTACGCGCTGGCCGCGCCGCAATGGAATCCGCTGGAAAGCTACCGCGTGGAGGAGAAGACCAACGCCTTCTACGTGCAGGCCGACCTGTCCGGCGAGCGCTGGAACGCCGACGTCGGCGTGCGCCTGGTCAAGACCCGCACCCGCGCCCAGGCCTGGGACGCGAAGATCCTCAGCATCACCGAGAACGGTGCGTTCAACTACACCGCCGAGTACGCCGAACCGACGCCGATCGTGCAGGACGGCGATTACACCTTCGTGTTGCCGTCGGGCAACTTCACCTGGCGCTTCAGCGAGGATCTGCTGTTGCGCGTGGGCGCGGCCAAGACCATGGCACGGCCCTCGGTGGACAAGCTGGCGCCGACCAACACCACCGCCAGCGTGTCCTGGGGCGACTTCACCCAGGTCTACGGCGGCAACGTGAACCTGAAACCCTACAGCGCCAAGCAGGGCGACCTGTCGCTGGAGTGGTATTTCGCCGAACAGTCCATCGCCAACGTGGCGGTGTTCTACAAGCGCATCGAAAACCAGATCACCACCAGTTGGGAACCGGGCCAGGACATCGGCGTGCCTGGCCACCTGTTCAACGTGATGCGTCCGATCAACGGCGACTACGCCAAGGTCCGCGGCATCGAGGCCGGCCTGCAGCACTTCTGGGAGAACGGCCTGGGCTTCCGCGCGCAGTACACGCGCAACTGGTCGCGCAGTTGGGTCAACGGCGAGGAGCGGCCGCTGGAAGGCATCGCCCCGGCGGTGTACTCGCTGGGCCTGATGTACGAGAAGGGGCCGTGGTCGATCGGCGCCACCGCCGACCACACCGACGGCTTCGTCAGCGCGGTCAACGTGCTGGGCGCCGGCTACAACGAACAGGCCGACAAGATCACCTGGCTGACCGCGCACGTGTCCTACCAGGTCAACGACATGCTGAGCCTCAGCCTGGAAGGCCAGAACCTGCTGGACGACGAACAGACCTACAGCATCAACGGCAATCCGCTGCTGTCCCAGGGCTACTCGCGCTATGGCCGCGCGTTCACCCTGGGCGTGAGCCTGCGGTTCTGAAACAACCAGAGCTTAGCCCCTCTCCCATCGGGAGAGGGGTTGGGGTGAGGGTCCGGCCGCAAGCACGTGGCTGAACCACTCGGCGCCATCCGCACCCGAAGCGAACACCCATCGCAACATCAGCGCGCCTCGCGCGCTCTCGCCATCAGCAGATCGCGGCGCCGCTCCAGGCGCGCGCGGTCGCGCAGGTAGGCCTGCGGCCACCAGAGCACCGCCACGACGGTGGCCGCTTCCGGCTCGGACAGCGCACTCAAGGGCTTGGCGTACAGCCGCTGCGACAGTTGGCTGAGGCCATAGCCGGCGCCGTTGTAGGACAAGGTGGCGTACAGCCCCAGGATCTCGTCCTGCGACAGGTGCAGCCTGACCAGTAGGTCCCAGAGCACTTCGTGCGTGTGCCAGCCGAGCATGCTCTGCTCGCGCGTGACCTCCAGGCGTCCCAGCAACATGCGCGCGACGCTGCTGGAGGGAGACGCGCCGGTCGCGTACGTGGCAAGAATGTAGCGGCGAATCAACGCCGGCGGGACGCGCTCCTCCGCCGGCGCGCGTTGTAGCAGCGCCTGGATCTGCGCCTGGCGCGGCTGGAACACCCGCATGTCGTAGGACACGAACGCGGCGAACGCCACCAGCAGCAGGGCCGCGATCGCTGCCAGCCCCGACGTTGCGATACGCCTCATGGAACGCCACGCGTGTGTTGCGGGCTGCCGCTGCAGTACGTCGGACGCAAGAGCACCGCAACGCCGAGCTGTCTGCGAAACCGAACTGCCAGTGACCGACGCGTTGCGGAGAAGGCCGGTAGTTGGCGCAGTGCGCGCGCGTGGGCAGGCCGTCGCGACCGTCCGCTTTTCCCGCTGTCGTGTCCGCTCATGGTGCCCGTCCGTGGTCGCATGCCGTCGCGACGCTAGCATTCGCCTGCGTGCCGCACAAGCGAGGCCGCCAGCGGCACCCGCCGGCTACGTCGGCAACGCGTTCGGCTCGGATGTGTTACCGAATTCCTACGCTGCGGACACCCGGCCGTTCGTCGGCCCGTTGTGGAATGGCCATCAAGTTCACGGGTGCCGTGACGATAGCGAGGGAGTGGGCCGTGATGCGGCGTGCCGGGACGCGCGTTCCGGTACCGCGCCGTGGCCCCGCGGGGAATGTCGCGGGCAGGTCATCGGTTACGGACACGGCGCTCGCGCCGCGTCCATGGCGACCTGCACGTGGCGTCTGGCCGCGTCAGTCCCTCCCTCCCGCCAAGGAATCCGCATGTCCACTCCGTCGCCGTACCGCCGCCGAGGTAGCGTCGCCAAGCGCCTCATGCTGGGGACCGGCCTGCTCGCGCTGGCCTGCTTCGGCCTGACCGCGCTGATCATCTACTGGCGCAGCAGCGACGCGCTGCTGTCCACCTCGCGCGCCAGTATCGAGAACCTGGCGCAACTGGAAGCGCAGCGCGTCTCGCGCGAGATCGGCGTCGCCTTCGACGCCAGCGAGGCGCTGGCCAACAGCTTCCGCGTGCAGCACGCCGCCGGCGGCCTGTCGCGCGATACCGCCACCGCGGTGTTGCGCAGCCAGCTCGACGCGCATCCGACGTGGCTGGGCATCAGCACGATGTGGGAACCCGATGCCTTCGACGGCAACGACAAGGCCTTCGTCGGCGCCGAGGGCCACGACGCCACCGGCCGCTACATGACCTGGTGGTCGCGGCAGAACGGCAAGCTGGTACGCGAGGCGCTGCGCGACTACGAGAAACCCGGCGACGGCGACTGGTACCTGCTGGCGCGCAACACCCACAAGCCGGTGGTGATCGAGCCGTACTACTACCCGGTGGCCGGCAAGGACACGTTGATGACCACCTTGGCCACGCCGATCCTGGAGAACGGCCGTTTCCTCGGCGTGGTCACCGTCGACTTCACCCTCGACACCCTGCAGCAGCGCATCGCCGCGCTGCGCCCGATGGGCGAGGGCCACGCCAGCCTGCTGTCGCCGCTGGGCGTGGTGATGGCCAGCCGAGATCCGCGGCAGATCGGCAAGACCCGCACCGATCCCTGGTCCAGGGACATGCTCGCGCGCGTGGCCAAGGGACAGGTGGTGGTCGACCATCGCCGCGCAGACGGCGAGGACGCGCTGAGCGTGTTCGTGCCGCTGAAGATCGGCAATGCGCCGCAGGCGTTCGCGCTGGGCGTCTCGGTGCCGTACGCGCTGGTGATGGCCAAGGCGCGTGCGCTGCTGTGGGCCATCGCCGGGGTCGGCCTGCTCTCGGCGCTGCTGCTGAGCGGCGCGCTGTATCTGTTGCTGCGCAGGCAGGTGCTCGACCCGCTGGCCGAGGCGGTGCGCGTGTCCTCCGCCGTCGCTGCCGGGCGCCTGGACAGCCAGGTCCGCCACCGCCGCGACGACGAACTGGGCCAGTTGCTGGACGCCATGGGCGGCATGCAGACCCAGTTGCAGGCGGTGATGCAGGCGCAGGCGGAGATGGCGCAGCGCCACGACGCCGGCGAGATGAGCTACCGGATGGATGCCGAGCGTTTCCCTGGCGAGTACGGGCGCATGGTCCACGGCACCAACGCGCTGGTCGCCGCGCATGTGGACGTGCAGCGGCGCCTGGTCGAGGTGATGTCGCAGTACGCGATCGGCAACATGCAGGTGGACATGGAACCGCTGCCCGGCGAGAAGGCGGCGATCACCGAAGCGATGCGCACCACGAAGGGCAGCCTGCAGGCGATCAACCACGCCATCACCGAACTGGCGCAGGCCGCGGCCTCCGGCGACTTCGCGCGGCGCGGCGATGCCGACCGCTTCCAGTACGACTTCCGCGGCATGGTGGTCGGGCTGAACCGCCTGATGGAACTGACCGAGGGCAACCTGTCGGCCTTGTCGTCGCTGTTGCGCGCGGTGGCCCAGGGCGATCTCACCGCGCGCATGCACGGTGAGTTCCATGGCGTGTTCGCGCAGATGCGCGACGACGCCAACGCCACGGTGGAACAGCTGACCGGCATCGTCGGCCGCATCCAGCAGGCCACCACCGCGATCAACACCGCCGCCGGCGAGATCGCCGCCGGCAACGACGACCTGTCGCGCCGCACCGAACAACAGGCGGCCAGCCTGGAAGAGACCGCAGCCTCGATGGAGGAACTGACCGCCACGGTGAAGCAGAACGCCGAGCACGCGCATCAGGCCAACCGCCTGGCGCAGGACACCGCCAGTGTGGCCTCGCGCGGCGGCGCGGTGGTGGAGCAGGTGGTGGACACCATGTCCGGTATCGCCGCGGCCTCGAAGAAGATGGCCGAGATCATCGGCGTCATCGACGGCATCGCCTTCCAGACCAACATTCTGGCGCTCAACGCCGCGGTGGAGGCGGCGCGCGCCGGCGAACAGGGTCGCGGTTTCGCGGTGGTGGCGAGCGAGGTGCGCGCGCTGGCGCAGCGGTCGGCGACCGCCGCGCACGAGATCAAGAGCCTGATCGACGCCTCGGTCGGCAAGATCGACGACGGCACCGCGCTGGTCAACGGCGCCGGCGACACCATGCGCGAGGTGGTGACCAGCGTGCGTCGGGTCACCGACATCATGAGCGAGATCGCCGCCGCTTCGCAGGAACAGAGCGCCGGCATCGAACAGGTCGGCAAGGCCATCGTGCAGATGGACGAGGTCACCCAGCAGAACGCCGCACTGGTCGAGGAGGCCACCGCGGCGGCGCGGGCGATGGAGGATCAGGCCGAGGAACTGCAGCACGCGGTGGCATTGTTCAAACTCGCCGCGTCATCGTCGGGCGGCACGGCCACGCCGGGCCGCGCGCGGCTGGAGCTGGTGTCGTGAGGGCCGTGCGCGCTGTTGCGCTGCTGCTGGCGCTGGGTGTCGCCGCGCCGGCCTGGGCCGGCACCGCCAGCGCCAACCTGGCGGCGACCTCGAACTACGTCTCGCGCGGATTCGAGCAGAGCTGGGGCCGGCCGGTGCTGCAGGGCGGGCTGGATGTGGCCGCGGACAGCGGCTGGTATGCCGGCACCTGGGCCTCGGGAGTGAGCCCGTACTTCATCGAAGGCGGGCACCTGGAATGGGATGTGTACGCCGGCTACGCGGCCAGCCACGGCGACTGGGGCTGGCGCGCCGGCGTCTACCACTACGCCTATCCCGGCGCGCGCATGAGCGCCAGCGACACCCGCTACGACTACGGCGAGGCCATCGTCGCCGGCCATTGGCGCACAGTGGAGCTGTCCTACGCCAGCACCTGGACGCGCGACTACTTCGGCTACAACAGCGCCACGCTGGGCGTCGGCCAGGGCCGGCACTCGCGCGGTTCCGGCTATCTGGCGCTGGACGCCACGCTGCCGCTGGCATCGGACTGGCAGGCCAGCGTGCATGCCGGTCACCAGCATGTGCGCAACTTCGCCGATTACGGGTGGACTGACGCGCGCGTGGGCGTGACCCGCACCTGGCGCGGCACCGAGTTCGGCCTGAGTTACGCACGGGCCTGGAACAGCGCTGGCGTCTATCGCCGCTACACCACCGGCGTGGCGGACGGCGATGGGCGGGTGCATGTTTCCAATCCGATCGACGGCGCCTGGTCGTTCACCATCAAGCGTAGCTTCTCGCTGTAGCGGGACGCGCGCTCAGGCGTCGGCGGGTGGACGCGGGCGCCGCCAAGGCGCGCCACCCGGCGAGGTGCGCAGGCTTTCCAGTTGCGCCGGGGATTACCCGTGGCCTGCGGATAGCGCGCGATCAACTCGTCCTGGAAGGAGTAGCCGGGAGGGGCGACGGTGGCGACATAACCGGCGAACAGCGTTTCCAGGTTTGCCTCCCTGTCGATCGGCGCGTCCCACAACGACAAGCCCTGGCACAGGTTCGCGGCCGATTACAGGACGTGAGGGCCGCGCTTCAGGTCGCATCGCGAAGCACGGGGTCGATGCGGTTGGCGCGGGTGCCGGCCCCCGGTTTCACGCATCGCGTGCATCGCCTGCATCGCGTTGCGCGCGGATCGCCAGAACAAACACGGTATCCAGCGCGATCAGATGCCGGTAGAGGGAAGTATATCCGCGAGCGCTTTGGCCAATGACCAGTTCGCGTGAATCGTTGTGCTTCTGTGCCCGATCAGCGGATTGTCCGTGAGCACATTCGATGCGCTGACGATCTCGCCACGACGTTCTGGGCGTGCCCGGTCTCGTGCTGTTCCAGATGGCCGATGAGCGGCGGGCGACGGTTGAACTGCCTGGCGAGTGCGTCATGCCCGAGCTCAGTCGGCGCAGATCATGCTGACCCGTCCGCCGTCGATGAACTTGTAGCAGCCGAAGGTCGTTACCCATTCCGAGCAACTGCCGATCGCCTGGGCGCCTTCGGGAAGGTCGTTCGTGGTCTTGAACGCGCACGACTTCGGACCGCCAGACAGGCCTTGCTGCGTCCAGAACTGCCCCGCCGCCTCGCAGGCGGACTGCGTCGCGGGGATCGCCGGCTTCTCGGCCAACGGAATGTTGTTCAGTTGTGCGTGCTGCAGATTCTTGGCGCAGCCGGCGAGCAGCACGAGCGCAGTAAGGCACGACAAGCTACGCCACAGGATCGAGGGCGATCGCGGCGTCCTCCAGGAGCCCTGTGGATGGCGAAGATCGCGCACAAGCCGTCGCGACGATCCGCCTGCTGAACTGTCATGTTCGCTCATGCTGCCGTCCCTGGTTGTAGGCCGACGCGACGCTAGCATTCGCCCGCGCTGCGAACAAGCACTGTGCCGATGCGGGCGTTGGCTGCTGCCGCCGTCGCGTCGCAGCCAACGCACCACGCTTCGGCAACAAGAAGGGCGCGTGATCGGTCCCGGCGTCACCCAAGCCGGCGCCGCGCAGTGTCGCGCGCCGCCAGCGCGGGATGCACGCAAGCCTGAGCGGAACCGGGGATGTGGAAGGGCATCTGCGGTGCGCCACCCACGGGACTCAGCCGCGCAGGATTCCTTGGCCCTTTGCGAGGGCCGAAAGTGCAGCCGCTTCGTCCAGTACCACGTAGTCGCCGATGTCCTCGTCGTCGCGCTCGTCGGCGTCCATCGCGTCCCAGTCGTCGCGATCGAGGACTGCGTCGACCACGAGGTCGGCCAAGGGGGTGGGCGTGACCAGCTTCGATGGCGTCTGCCCGATCATGACGTAGTCGTCGCAACGCGAGGCCTGGAACGCGTCGGCGGATGCCAGGGTGAGCCACGCTCCGGCGCCGGAGATCACGGTATCGGCGCGGACGCTGCCGCCGACGTGCGTGGTGCTGTCGCCAAGGCAGGCGAGGACGGCTTCGGTCGCCACCAGATCGCCGCTGATCGCAAGATGGTGGTCGTGGCCGGTGATCAGGTTGCGGCAGTGGACATTGCCCAGCACGATCAGCGCGCCCTGATCATGCCGGCCGGTTGCCACGATGAGGTTGCCGTCGATCCGCAGGTCGCCGTCGATCACCACGAAGGCCGCAGGTAGGCGCCAGGCGCCACCGGTGACGTGCTGCGGGCCTCGGAGGAGCTGCCAGTCGCTGCCGATGTCCAGCAGTTGCAAGGCATGGGCAGTGGTGGTGCTCGCAGCGGTGTTGTGGTGTCGGCTGACGGCGTCGTGAGGGGTGTTCAACTGGATCTCTCCTCCATGAAAAAAGCGCGACCGATCGGTCGCGCCTTTGCATTACACCATGCCGGTCCATCCAATCGGCCGATCGATCGCGTCAATGCTCCGGCTTGTATGGCCCGTCGACCGACGCGCCGAGATAGGCGGCCTGGTCGTCGCACTGCCGCGGCCAGCACCAGCGCACGTTCCGCGATCGTCGTCAGCGTCGGCGCCGTGGCATGTCTGCCGCCACCGCGCGCGATCTGCAGGCGCCGAAGACCGGGATCCGATCGCACATGGTCGGCCGATGGCGCGCCAGTTGCATCGTCAGGGCGCCGCCGTGGCCGCTGCGCGCACGACTTGGGTCCAAAGACCGAGCGCCGCGAGAAAGTTGATGGTGAACACGACACCCCGGAGCCTCACATTGGCGGTGAGGATCTGCACCGCGCTATGCAGCAAGCGACCGCACACGAAGATCCAGGCCAGCATCACCGCGGTCGCCGTCGCGGCTTGCAACTGCAGGAGGATCAGACAGGCGACATGGAAGAACAACGGCCACTCGAACTGATTGGACAGGTTCGCACCGATCCGTGGCTCGACGGAAGCCCAGGGGCTGCCCCCATCCGCTCGCCAGCCGATGCCCCAGGCCACCGGGGCGCGGGCAACCGTCAGCAGGACGTAGAGACAGGCAACGAGTGCGACATGCGCAGCCATCGGGAGTATGAGCGAGTGCGGCATTAGTGGTCATCTCATTGCCGCAGCGGACGGCTGTGGCCGGACTCTAGCGGATCTTCGCGGGTGGTGGCAGCAGCGAAAGAGCGATGTGCGTGAGCGATGACACGCCGCGCCGCCTGCCTGCCGCCTGTGCCGCGCACGGCCATGGGGAATCCGCCACCAATGGAAAACGGGCGCCTTTCGGCGCCCGTTCGCTGGCTCTTCGTGTTCGGCGAACCAACCGCCGCACACTCAGTAGCGGTAATGCTCCGGCTTGTACGGCCCGTCGACCGACACGCCGAGGTAGGCGGCCTGGTCGTCGCTGAGCTTGGTCAGCTTCACGCCGATCTTTTCCAGGTGCAGGCGCGCCACTTCCTCGTCCAGCTTCTTCGGCAGGCGGTAGACCTGCTTCTCGTAGCTGTCCTTGTTCTGCCACAGGTCGATCTGCGCCAGGGTCTGGTTGGCGAAGCTGTTGGACATCACGAAGCTCGGGTGGCCGGTGGCGCAGCCCAGGTTGACCAGGCGGCCCTCGGCCAGCAGGAAGATCGCGTTGCCGTTGGGGAACACGAACTTGTCCACCTGCGGCTTGATGTTGATCTTCTGCACGCCCGGGTACTTGTACAGCGCCTCGACCTGGATCTCGTTGTCGAAGTGGCCGATGTTGCAGACGATGGCCTGGTCCTTCATCTGCGTCAGGTGCTCGATGCGGATGATGTCCTTGTTGCCGGTGGTGGTGACGTAGATGTCGGCCAGACCCAGGCTGTCCTCGACGGTGTTGACCTCGAAGCCTTCCATCGCCGCCTGCAGCGCGCAGATCGGGTCGATCTCGGTGACGATGACGCGGGCGCCGTAGGCGCGCAGGCTGTGCGCCGAGCCCTTGCCGACGTCGCCGTAGCCGCAGACCACCGCGACCTTGCCGGCCAGCATCACGTCCATCGCGCGCTTGAGGCCGTCGGCCAGCGACTCGCGGCAGCCGTACAGGTTGTCGAACTTGCTCTTGGTCACCGAGTCGTTGACGTTGATCGACGGCACCAGCAGGGTGCCGGCCTCAGCCAACTGGTACAGGCGGTGCACGCCGGTGGTGGTCTCCTCGGAGACGCCCTTCCAGTCCTTGACCACGCGGGTCCAGTAGCCCGGGCGCTCCACCGCCACGCGCTTGAGCAGGTTCTTGATGACCTGCTCCTCGTGCGAGGAAGCCGGCTCGTCCACCCACTTGGAGCCGTTCTCCAGCTCGTAGCCCTTGTGGATCAGCAGGGTGACGTCGCCGCCGTCGTCCACCACCAGCTCCGGGCCGGTCTGGGTGCCGTCGGCCAGGGTGAAGGTCAGCGCGTCCAGGGTGCAATCCCAGTATTCCTCCAGGGTCTCGCCCTTCCAGGCGAACACCGGGGTGCCGGTGGCGGCGATGGCCGCGGCGGCGTGGTCCTGGGTGGAGAAGATGTTGCACGAGGCCCAGCGCACGTCCGCGCCGATGTCCTTCAGCGTCTCGATCAGCACCGCGGTCTGGATGGTCATGTGCAGCGAGCCGGTGACGCGCACGCCGGCCAGCGGCTTGGCGGCGGCGTACTGGCGGCGGATCGACATCAGGCCCGGCATCTCGTGCTCGGCGATGTCCAGTTCCTTGCGGCCCCAATCGGCCAGGGAAATGTCGGCGACCTTGTAGTCGCCCTCGGTGGAAAAGCTCTTGAGTGCAGCGTTCATCGATAAAGCTCCGGTCAATGGCGAGAAACTCGCGAAGTCCGGGCGCCGTTGTCGCTCAAGCCTGCCGCCGAGCCTGGCCGGGTCGGGGGGCGAGAGCCCCGCATCGACACGGTCGCAGCGCCCCTCGGCGGAGGGGTGGTCGATTATAGCGGCTGCTGTGCGCGGCGCTTGAACGCGGGCGGGCGGGCTGGGACGCGGTGCTCACCATCGGTCCGGCGCGGCAGGCCGCACCGTCGGCCGGCCCCGGTGGCCGGGCGGGTGTCGGTGCACAGGCTCCCCGGGCATCGCCCGGCGTGCTGCTCGCGTCCTTGCGGCGATCGTGTCGCGAGTGCTCGGCACGCTACCGCTGCGCTGCCCCTCGCCACACCGTCGTGCCAAGGGCGCTGGCCACGATGGTTCGCTTTGAAACCGTCGCCGCTCCGGGCGAGCGTCTAATACTTTTGGGTTAGGCTTGCGGCGCCCCCCTCGCCGAGCCATGCGTTTTCCGATGAACGAGTACCGCAGCAGCATCGTGTTCGCCACACCCGACATTCCCCTGCGCGACGACGTGCGCCGATTGGGGGCCCTGGTCGGCGACCTGCTCGCCGAACAGGTGTCTGCGCAGTTCCTCGACGAGATCGAATCCATCCGCACCACCGCGATCGCGCGCCGCGAAAGCGACGCGCCGCCGTCCTCGCTGAGCGAGCAGTTGTCCGGCCGTGCCCCGCGCGACGCCGAGGCGCTGGTGCGCGCCTTCAGCACCTACTTCCAGGTGGTCAACATCGCCGAGCGCGTGCACCGCATCCGCCGCCGCCGCGACTACCAGCGCAGCAGCGCCGATACGCCGCAGCCGGACGGCCTGCACGACGCCTTGCGCCGGCTCAAGGCGCAGGGCGTGAGCGTGCAGGAACTGGGCGACTGGCTGCCGCGCATCGACGTGGAGCCGGTGTTCACCGCGCACCCGACCGAGGCGGTGCGCCGCGCGCTGCTGGAAAAAGAGCAGTTGATGGTGGCCAGCCTGGTCGACAACCTCGACGGCATGCGCACGCCCGGCGAGCGCGCCACCGACGCGGCGCGCTTCCGCATGGCCCTGACCGCCTCGTGGCAGACCGCCGATTCCTCGCCGGTGCGGCCGACCGTGGACGACGAGCGCGAGCACGTCGGCTTCTACCTGACCCAGGTGCTGTACCGGGTGATCCCGGTGATGTACGAAACCCTGGAGCACGCGATCCAGGAAACCTACGGCACGGCGCTGCCGCTGCCGCGGCTGCTGCGCTTCGGCACCTGGGTCGGCGGCGACATGGACGGCAACCCGAACGTGGATGCCGGCACCATCACCGCCACGCTCGACGCGCAGCGGCGCGCGGTGCTGGACCGCTATCTGAAGGAACTGTGGCAACTGGCCAGCCTGCTCAGCCAGTCGACCACCCTGGTCGCGGTCAGCGACGCGCTGCTGGCGCAATTGCAGCGCTACCGGCAACTGCTGCCCGAGGCCGCCGCGCGGTCGCGGCCGCGCCACGCCGACATGCCGTACCGCCTGCTCAACGACCTGATGCGGGCGCGGCTGCAGGCCACGCTGGACGATGCGCCCGGCGCCTACACCGCGCCGGCCGAACTGGAGCAGGACCTGCAACTGATCCTGGACAGCCTGCAGGCCAACAAGGGCCTGCACGCCGGCTGGTTCGCGGTGCGCCGGCTGCTGTGGCGGGTGCGCAGCTTCGGTTTCCACCTGGCGCGGCTGGACGTGCGCCAGGAATCGAGCGTGCATGCGCGCGCGGTGGCCGCGGCGCTGGGCGAGGACGACTGGGAGGCGAAGACGCCCGAGGAGCGCGCCAGCGTGCTCGGCGCCTACGCCGGCGGCGAGCAGACCCTGCAGACGGCGCCCGACGATGCCGGCAACGCGCGCCTGGACGCGGTGTTCGCCGCGCTCGCCGACGCGCGCGCGCGCCACGGCGCCGACGCGCTGGGCAGCTACATCATCAGCATGGCGCACAACCGCGCCGACGTATTGACCGTGCTGGCGCTGGCGCGGCGCGGCGGCCTGACCGACGCCGCCGGCGCGGTGCCGCTGGACATCGTGCCGCTGTTCGAGACCGTGGACGACCTGCGCGGCGGCACCGCGACCCTGCGCGATCTGCTCGCCGACCCGGTCTACCGCCGCCACCTGGCCGCGCGCGACGACGTGCAGATGGTGATGCTGGGTTATTCGGACAGCGGCAAGGACGGCGGCATCGCCGCCTCGCGCTGGGGCCTGCAGCGCGCGCAGGTGGAACTGCTGGAGGCGGCGGCCGACCTCGGCATCCGCCTGACCTTCTTCCACGGCCGCGGCGGCTCGATCGTGCGCGGCGGCGGCAAGACCACGCGCGCGCTGGAGGCGGCGCCGCGCGGCAGCGTCGACGGCCGCCTGCGCGTGACCGAGCAGGGCGAGGTGATCCACCGCAAGTACGGCATCCGCGCGCTGGCGCTGCGCTCGCTGGAGCAGATGACCGGCGCGGTGCTGCTGTCGAGCCTGCGCCCGCGCGCGGCGGACGCGCGCGAGGACGCATGGCGGCCGGTGATGGACATCGTCGCCGAGCACAGCACCGCCGCGTATCGCGATTTCGTCGGCGACGCCGAGTTCATGCGCTATTTCCGCCTGGCCACGCCCATCGACGTGATCGAGCGCATGACCCTGGGCTCGCGGCCGTCGCGGCGGCTGGGCCAGGACGCGGCGCTGGGCAACCTGCGCGCGATCCCCTGGGTGTTCGCCTGGAGCCAGGCGCGCGCGGTGATTCCGGGCTGGTACGGCGTCGGCAGCGGCCTGCGCGCGGCGGTCGAGGCCGGCCATGAGGACACGCTGCGCGAGATGGCCGCGCACTGGCCGTTCTTCCGTACCTTCCTCGACGACATCGCCATGGTCCTGTCCAAGGGCGACCTCAACATCGCCGAGATGTTCTCGCGCCTGGCCGGGCCGCTGCATGCGCGCTTCTTCCCGCGTATCCGCGACGAACTGGCGTTGACCAAGGGCTGGGTGAAGACGCTGACCGGGCAGGCCGCGCTGCTGCAGCACGATCCGCGGCTGGCCCTGTCGATCCGCCTGCGCAATCCCTACATCGATCCGATCAGCGTGCTGCAGGTGGACCTGCTGCAGCGCTGGCGCGCCACCGACGGCGAGGACGAGGATCTGCTGCGGGCGCTGGTGGCCTGCGTCAACGGGGTCGCGCAGGGCGTGCAGAACACCGGCTGACGTTGCGGCCCGCGTGCGCCGGAACGGCCCGTGGCGAGGCCGCCGGCGGGCCGCGCGCCGCGCCCGTCGCGTCGCTGCGCTTGCAAGCGGACAAAATTGTCCGATAATTCGCGGCATGGAACTCCGTGCCGATGCCGCCCACCGCCGCCGCCTGCTGCTCGACGCGGCCGACGATATCTTCTGCGAACACGGCGTCCTGGCGCCCCTGGAACTGGTGGTCGAGCGCGCCGGCCTGGGCCGCGCCACCCTGTACCGCAATTTCGCCGATCGCACCGAGTTGATGCTGGCGCTGCTACATCGCGCCCTGGACGGGCTGGAGGGCTGCGCACGCGAGATCGGCGAGCGCCCCGACGGCCTGTTCCTGCTGCTGCGCGACCTGGCCGAGCACATCGCGATGTCCGCGCCGCTGGCCGACTATTGGCGCTCGATGCCACGCGAGCATCCGGCGGTCGAGCTGGCGCACGAGCGGGTGATGGGCATCCTGCTGCCGTTCCTGCAGCGCGCCACCGAGGCGGGCCTGTGCCGTCCCGACCTGGGACGCGAGGACCTGAGCCTGTTGCTGGACATGCTCGGCGCCTGCCAGCGCGGTGCCAACGAGGCTGAACGCAAGGCCTTGGCGCTGCGCGCGTGCCGGATGTTGAGCCATGCGCTGGCCACCCCCGCCGCGGCGGCCGCCCTGTGAGCGCGCGTCGCGGGCGAGAGCGCCGTGGCCAGGCCCGCGGCGAAGATGCGCGCGCGCCCGTGCGCCGGCGCTGGCCGCTGCGCCTGCTGCGCGCCGCCGCGGCGCTGGCGATCGTGCTGGCCAGCGTCTGGGGCGGGCTGTTCCTGGCCTACCTGCCGCATACCGGCACGGGGGTGCGCTACGCCTCGGCGCTGTTGTGGCTGGCGATGGGCGGCGCCGCGCTGTGGGGCCTGCGCCACTCGCGCGAGTTCCGCGTGCTGCCCTTGATCTTCGCCATCGGCTGCGCCGGGCTGCTGTACGGCTGGTCGCAGATCCGTCCCGAGCAGGACCGCGACTGGGCCGACGACGTGGCGCGGACCCTGCAGCCGCAGGTCGACGGCCACCTGGTCACCCTGCACAACGTACGCAACTTCGCCTGGCGCAGCGACAGCGACTACACCCCGCGCTGGGAGACCCGCCAGTACGACCTGGACCGGCTGGTCTCGGCGGATCTGGCGCTGTCCTACTGGATGGGGCCGGCGATCGCCCACACCCTGGTCTCGTTCGGCTTCGACGACGGGCGCCGGGTGGTGTTCTCGCTGGAGATCCGCAAGGAGCGCGGCGAGGCGTTCTCGGCGCTGGCCGGCTTCTTCCGCAATTTCGAACAGATCATGGTCGCCGCCGACGAGCGCGACATCCTCGCGGTGCGCAGCAACGTGCGCGGCGAGGACGTCTACCTGTACCGGCTCAACATCCCGCGCGCGCAGCTGCGCCAGCTGTTCATGGGCTACGTGGCGCGGGCGCAGCAGTTGCAACGCACGCCCAGGTTCTACAACACCGCCACCAGCAACTGCACCACCATCGTGTTCGAGCTGGTGCGCAAGTTCGAGCCGCAGCTGCCGCTGGACTACCGGCTGCTGCTGTCCGGCTATCTGCCGTCGTATGTCTACGCGCAGCACGGCTTCGTGCCCGGCTACACGCTGGCCACGCTGCAGGCGCGCGGACGCATCACCGCGCGCGCGCGGCAGGCCGGCGCCGGCGCCGATTTCTCGCAACGCATCCGCGTCGGCATCCCCGGCGCCGATGCCGCCGGAGCGGCGCCGTGAGCCGCGCCGCGCGCGCAGTGCTGCAACTGGCGGCGCGCGCGCTGCTGGCGACGGGCCTGCTGGCCGGCTCCGGTTGCGCCATGGTCACCGTGCAATCGCGTCCGGCCGACGACTACATCGCGACCAAGCGCGGCGACGTGCTCAGTACCGGCCAACTCAGCGACGCCAGCCAGGAGACGCTGCGCGTGGTCGCGATCGAGCGCAAGACCTGCGAAGCGGACGTTCCCGCCTGCGCCGCGCAACTGCGCACGGTGCAGGGCCCGGACGAGGAGCGACGCCTGGCGACGCTGTCGGAACTGTGGCTGCGCGCGGCGATGACGCGCTCGCCCAAGCGCGCCGCCGCGCTCGACGACGCGGCGTTGCAGGCATGGCTGGAAACCGCGCGCTACGCCTACGCCTACCTGTTCTACAGCGAGCGCCCGGCCAGCGCGCGCGCCTTCGAGGACCGGCAGACGCAGGTGCGCGACTACTACAACTACGCGGTGCAGTACGTGGTCGGCAGTCTGTTCGAGCGCTGGCGCGCGCGCAGCGCCAACGGCGACCTGCACGACGACGACACGCTGGCCGCGGCCGGCTGGCAGGCACGCGCGGAACTGGACAGCTTCCGCCTGCCGGGCGGCGTGGCGCGGCCCAACGCGATGGTGCCGGCCGCCTCGCTGCGGTTCGACGGCCTGCGCAGCACCTATCGCCGCGACGGCTTCGGCGCGGAGCTGGTGGCGGAAGTGTCGCCGGCGCAGGTCGGCGATCCGACCGCGGTGCTGGCCGCCGCGCATCCTGGCCAGGCCGCCGCCGATACCCCCGGTTACAGCGAACTGTCCTACGCGCCGACCACGGTACTGCTACGCTTCGAGGGCGACGATCTGGCGCAGGTGCTGGACACGCACAGCGTGGTGATCGCGCCCTACGATCCCTACCGCGACAACGAGGTCGTGGTGCACGGCCAGCGGCTGCCGCTGGCGGCCAACTTCACCGCCGCCTACGGGCTGTGGCTGGCGCGCTCCGGGTTCGCCAAGCAGTCGCTGCGCTCGGCGCTCGGGCGCCAGTACGGCCTCGAGCAGCCGCATCTGTACCTGATGCAGCCCTACGATCCGAACCGGCGCATCGTGGTGATGCTGCATGGCCTGGCCAGCAGCCCGGAAGCCTGGGTCAACGTCGCCAACGAGATCATGGGCGACGAGCAGTTGCGCCGCCATTACCAGATCTGGCAGGTCTACTACCCGACCAACATGCCCATCGCCTGGAACCGCGCGCAGATCGAGACGCTGCTGCAGCGGACCCTGCGCAACTTCGATCCGCAGGGGCAGGCGCCGGCCTCGCAGCACATGGTGCTGATCGGCCACAGCATGGGCGGCGTCATCGCACGGCTGCTGGTCAGCGATACCGGCGACCGCATCTGGAACGACTTGCTGGCCAACCGCGACCTGAGCGGCGAACGTGGTGCGCGGATCCGCGAGCGCCTGCAGCCGCTGCTGCGCTTCGCGCCGCAGCCGCAGGTGGATCGCGCCATCTTCATCGCCGCGCCGCACCGCGGCACCGCGTTCGCCGAAGGCGGCATCGGCCGCCTGGTCGGCGGGCTGATCCGCCTGCCCGGTGCCTTGCTGGCGCGCTTCGCCGACGTGATGCGCGATATCGGCGGCGACGACGGCGTGCCGGCGCGCGTGCCCAACGGCATCGACAACCTGCGCGACACCGACCCGTTCGTGCGCGCGGCGGCCGATCTGCCGATCTCGCCGGCGGTGCGCTACCACTCGATCATCGCCCGCCGCGATCCGGCGGTGCCGCTGGCCGACTCCGACGACGGCCTGGTGCCGTACCGCAGCGCGCATCTGGAGGGTGCCGCCTCGGAACTGGTCATCACCTCCGGGCACAGCGTGCAGGAGACGCCGCAGGCGATCCTGGAGATCCGCCGCATCCTGCATGCGCAGTTGCAGGCCGAAGGCGACGTGGCGCACTGACGGGGGGCGCGCCGCGGCCTGGGCTGGGCCTGCGCGCATCGCGACGCCCGCGCTGTCGCCGTAACGCGGCGCGCTGTTGTAGCTGAGGTCGCCAGAGATCCCCGTTGTGATCCTGCGCCTGCCGCAGGTGGCCGATGTGGCGTTCTGCATGCGCCCTTGCTCACCGCGCGACGCGCTCCTCCGGACGCCGCCGGCCATCACGATCATGCGGAGTTGCGCATGAAACCGAGGGAATTGTGCGGCCTTGCTTCTTGATGACATCGTTGTCATCAAATTGCAGCGGCCGGCGCCAACAATGCGCGCCGCCGTGAATGCGATCGCGGCGCCTCTCCCTCCATCGCCCGGCCTGCGGAGCCTTCCGTCGGCCGCGCCTCCGTCCGGACTTTCCATGTCGCACTCGATCCATCTTCCCAAACGCCTGTCATGGGCGATCGCCGCGGCGTTGCTCGGTGTCGCGCCGATGGCCTTGGCCCAGGCGCAGGATGCGCAGGACACGCGCGGCGCCGCGTCCGACGCCAGCGCCAAGACCCTGGACAAGGTCACCGTCGCCGCCACCCGCTACAACGCCGCGGACATGCAGATGGCGGCGACCAACACGGCCAACGTGCTGTCCGCCGACGACCTGAAGTACACCGCCGTGCACAACATCGCCGAGGCGTTGGGCTTGCTGCCCGGCGTCAACGTGGTGAACACCGGGCAGTCGTACTTCGGCGGCGTCGACGGCGCCGCGCGCGGCGAGGGCATGTTCGCCTCGGTGCGCGGCCTCAACGCCGAGTACAACGTCAACCTGATCAATGGCGTCAACGTCGCCCAGGGCCTGCCGTACAGCCGCAGCGTGCAGCTGAGCCTGCTGCCGCCGTCGGGCCTGCAGACCATCGTGTTGAACAAGACCTCCACCGCGGCGATGGACGGCGACGCGATCGGCGGCACCATCGACTACCGCACCCCCAGCGGCTTCGACTACAGCGAGGCGACGGGCGGCAGCGTCACCGCCAGCGGGCGCATGGAAAGCCGCGCCCGCGACTACGGCGACGACGGCCTGGGTGAAGGCGCGGCAGGCGAATTCCACGCCAAGTTCGGCGCAGACCACCAGTTCGGCGTTTACGCCAGCGCCTACTACGACGAGCGCCACTACGTGAACAGCGAAGTGGCCAACGCCGCCGCCTCGCGCGGCGACTGGTCGGGCAAGTACTTCTCGCGCACCACCGCCAGCGGCCAGCCTGCGACTGGCTACGATCCGCAGGACTTGCTGATGGCCACCGGCGCCAACATCGGCTACTCCGCCGGCGACACCAAGCGCTACGGCGGCAACGTGTCCTTCGACTGGCATGTCGACCCGAGCCTGCAGTTGTACGCGCGCGCCACCTACGCCTACGCCAAGACCGAGCAGAACACCGGCTACACGCAGTTGGTGCCGGCCAACGTGAGCCTGGTGCAGATCGGCAGCACCGGCGTGTACCAGCCGCGGATCGACCGCGTGGCGGTGCGCTACTGGTACGAAACCAACCCGGAAGTGGCCGACCTGGCCACCTTCCAGTTCGGCGCCGACAAGCAGCTCGGCAATTGGACACTGTCGCCGAACCTGTTCTACAGCTATGGCGACAACGATCGCCCGGACCACGTGGAAATCTCCGCGCGCGTGGACCAGTACACCTCCACCCAGTTCCCGTACGGCGCCACGACCTTCTCCGGCTACGACAGCGAAGGCTTCCCCAAGCCGCTGCTGACCCCGGCGATCCAGGCCCAGGCCAGCGACATCGGCGGCCTGTACGCGCGCCGCTACGGCCAGTTGACCAAGTCCTACAGCGGCCAGACCAAGGGCGGCGCCAAGTTCGACGTGCGCTACGACCTCGACCAAGGCGCGCTGAGCAACATCCAGTTCGGCGTGAAGTACGTCGACAGCTCCCGCGACTTCACCTCGCGCGACTGGACCAACAGCAAGTTCACCGAAGGCACCCTGCTGCGCGACACCGGCTTGGTGGTCGGCCAGTACGATTCGGTCTACCCGGGCAAGTACGCGTGGCCGACGGTTAAGCTCAGCAACGGCGGGCTGAAGGCGATGATCGCTCAGCACCTGACCGCGGCCAGCTTCGACACCTGCGGCAGCCTGGCGATCAACAACCAGAACTGCGCGACCATGCGCGGCGACGAAGCGGTGACCTCGGCGTATGCGATGGCCACGTTCCGCAGCGGCGACCTGGAAGTGATCCCGGGCGTGCGCTTCGAGCACACCAGCATCCGCAACACCTTCTGGACCATGCCCGAAGACGCCAGCGGCAACGAGCTGCCCGGCTTTTTCAGCAGCAACCGCACCCGCTACGACATGCCGCTGCCGAGCGTGTTCCTGAACTACCGCCCGGGCGCCGGCAACTCGGTGTACCGCGCCTCGGTGTGGACCAGCTACACCCGGCCGGCGCTGGTGCAGCTCGGCGGCGGCGCCAACTACGACGTCTCCAGCGACGGCACCACGGTCATCACCGAGGGCAACCCGGACCTGAAGCCGATCAAGTCGCTCAACGTCGATCTGTCCGGCGAGTGGGACAACGGCCATGGCGGCCACGCCATGCTGGCCGGCTACTACAAGCGCCTGACCGACTACATCTACGAGAGCGGCTCGGATCCGGCCAACGCCGGCAGCAGCGCCGGCACCGGCAACGTGCGCTACGTGCGTCCGCAGAACGGCGGCGACGGCAAGGTGCTCGGCGTGGAAGCCACGGTACGGCAGACCCTGCAGGGCCTGCCGGCACCGCTGGACGGCTTCGGCATCGGCGCCAACCTCACCCGCCAGACCACCCGCGTCGACCTGGGCATGGACGGCTTCCACGACGAGCGCATCCAGAACGCGCCGGACCTGATGGCCAACGCCGAACTGTTCTACGAGAAGGGCCCGCTGTCGGTGAACCTGGCCTATCACTATTCCGGCGAATACGTCTCGGTGTACGACTACTACAACCGCGGCGCGACCTGGGACGACCTGTGGGTCAAGCCGATCACCCGCGTGGACCTGCACGTGGGCTACACCTTCAACGCGCGCCTGCGCGCCGACCTGTCGGTGGCCAACCTCACCAACCGCCTGAGCTACTGGGCGCACGTGGGCCACAACAGCACTGCGATCTCCGACATCGTCGATGCCGGCCGCACCGCGCTGTTGAACGTGAAGTACACGTTCTGAACCGGGCATCGGCGCATACCAGGCGTCGCCGTCCGCCGCGCGGCCTCGTGTCGCGCGGTGGGTGGCGCGTTGTGGGCATCGCGCCACTGCTCGCCTGGCTGGCGCTGATCGGCCTGCCGGGAGAGGCGAGGGCGACAGAGGCACCGGTGACGGTGCCGATCGACGACCTGCGCCTGGATCAGGTGCAATTGCTCGGTTCGCACAACAGCTATCGCCCGGTGCCGACCGCGCAGGTGCGGCGGCGCCTGCAGGCGCACGATGCCGCCGAATGGCCGGCACTGGCCTATGGCCATCCATCGCTGCAGGCGCAACTCGCGTTGGGGCTGCGGCAACTCGAACTCGACGTGGCCGCCGATCCGCACGGCGGCCTGTACGCCGCGCCTTATGCGCGGGCCGATGCAACGACCCGGGCCCGCATGCAGGCACCCGGCGCCAAGGTCCTGCACCAGCCGGGCCTGGACTACGCCAGCCATTGCCTGCGCTTTCGCGACTGCCTGGCGGTCCTCGCCGCCTGGTCGCGCGCGCACCCGCGGCACACGCCGCTGGTGGTGCTGGTCAACGCGGTGGATTTCGATCCAGTGCCGGGCCTGTGGCCGCACCGTGCCGCTTTCGACGCCAACGACCTGGACACGCTGGACCGCGACATCGTCGCGGTCGTCGGACGCGCGCGCCTGATCGTGCCCGACGACGTGCGCGGCGATGCGCCAACGCTGCGCGAGGCGGTGCTGGCGCATGCCTGGCCGCGCGTGGCGCAGGCGCGTGGCCGCCTGCTGTTCGTGCTCGATGGCAATCCGCGGCACGAGGCGCTGTATCGGCAGGAGCATCCATCGCTGCGTGGCCGCATGATGTTCGGCTGGTACGCGCCGGACCAGCCGGAGGCCGCGGTGCTGTCGATCGAGGATCCGCTGGCGCAGGCGCCGCGGATCCGCGCGCTGGTCGCGCAGGGGTTCGTGGTGCGCACCCGTGCCGACGCCGACGGCCGCGAGGCGCGCGCGCATGACCGCCACCGCGCGCAGGCGGCACTGGAGGCCGGCGCACAATGGATCAGCACCGATTACTACGCCGGCGCGCCGGATCCGCAGCGGCTGCGCTACTGGCTCGGCATCGCCACGGGGCTGCGCTGCGACCCGGTCACGGCCGCGTGCGGCACGACCGCACCGTGAGACTTTCCATGTTGGGGACGATGATGAAAACAGGTACGCGTTGGATGCTGTGGGTCGTGCTGCTGGTTGCCGCATTGGGCGCGCAGGCGCGGCCGGCGCCCAAGGCCGCGCCCGCGTTGCAGGTGGAAAAGGTCTGGATTCTGTTCCGCCACGGTGTGCGCGCGCCATTGCCGGGCGAGGCCGCAGCCGCCGCCTTGGCGCCGCAGCCCTGGCCGGTGTGGGACACGCCGCCGAGCCTGCTCACCGCGCACGGCCGCACCGCGGTGGAGCGCAGCGGCGACTACACGCGGCAATGGCTGCAGCGCGACGGCGTGCTGCCGGCGCAGGGCTGCCCCGCCGACGGCACGGTCAGCATCTACGCCAACACCGACCAGCGCACCATCGTCAGCGCGCAGGTGCTTGCCGACACGCTGGCGCCCGGCTGCCATCTGCAGGCCGGCCACCAGCCCGAGGGCAGCGACGACCCGCTGTTCCGCCCGGTGGAAGCCGGTGCGGTGGACTTCGATGCCGCCGCCGCGGTGGCATCGATCCAGCGCCAGACCGGCGGCCCGGGCGCGGTGCTGGCGCCGTATGCGCGCGAACTGCGGACCATGCAGGAGATCCTTGGCTGCAGCGAGACCTGCGACTTCGCGCACATGCCTTCGTCGCTGACCGCGGGTGAGAACGGGCGCAGCCTGGCCTTGCCCGGACCGCTGGACCTGACCTCGGGCACCGCCGAGGTGTTCATCCTGCAATACGCCGAGGGCCTGCCGCTGGATCAGGTCGGCTGGGGCCGCGCGACGCCGACACGCATCGCCGCCGTGTCGCGGCTGCACGCCTTGCTGTTCGAGATCTACGCGCGGCCGCAGTACATGGCCGCGCGCGCCGGTGCGCCGCTGGCGCACCGCCTGCTGGACACGCTGGGCGCCGCCGACGCACCGCGGCTGAGCGTGCTGGTCGCCAGCGACACCCACATCGCCGCACTTAGCGGCCTGCTCGACCTGCACTTCCATCTGCCCGGCTTCGGCCGCGACGACGCGCCCCCGGGCGGCGCGCTGGTGCTGGAGCAACTGCGCGATCCCCGTAGCGGCCGGCGCTACGTGCGCGCGCGCTACCAGGCGCAGTCGCTGGACCAGTTGCGCGCACTGACCCCGTTGAGCCTGCGCCACCCGCCGCTGCTGCAAACCCTGCAGATCCCTGGTTGCAGCGACGCACGGACCGGGCTGTGCCCGCTGCCGCAGTTCCAGTCGCTGCTGCAGGCGGCGCTGCAACGACGCGGTTGAGGCGGCTCGCTGCTTTTCCGCTCTTCTGCCCTTCGTAGGAGCGGCTTCAGCCGCGACAGGCGTTCCCAGGAAGGCTGTCGCGGCTGAAGCCGCTCCTACAGGAGTCCTCGGGGGTGGGGCGGTTCATGCCGCGCAGCGGTCTGCGCCAGCAGTTCACTTTCCCAGTCTCCCGACAGACACGACTGCCCTTGTAGGAGCGACTTCCGTCGCGACGCGCGTTCCCATGAAAGCCCATCGCGGCTGAAGCCGCTCCTGCGCGAAAGCATTCTGGCAGCAGGGATGCCATCGCTGCGTGGCCTCCGCCAACTCCAGCTACCGGCCACGTTCCATGCCCCAAACGAAGAACGGGCCGCAGTGCGGCCCGTTCTTCGTGCAAGCGCGGGCGAACCCGGCTTACTTCAGCTTGGCGTCCGCGCGCAGCGCCTCGGCGCGGTCGGTCTTCTCCCACGAGAACGCGGTGGCCTGGTGCTGGGCGCCGGTGCCGTCGGTGTAGGTGAAGGCCTTCGGGGTACGGCCGAAATGGCCGTACGAGGCGGTCTGCTGGTACATCGGGTGGATCAGGTCGAGCATCTGCAGGATGCCGTACGGACGCAGGTCGAAGTGCTTGCGGATCAGCTTCTCGATCTGGTCGTCGGCGATCTTGCCGGTACCGAAGGTGGTGACCGAGATCGAGGTCGGCTCGGCCACGCCGATGGCGTAGGAGACCTGCACTTCGCAACGGTCGGCCAGGCCGGCGGCGACGACGTTCTTGGCGACGTAGCGCGCGGCGTAGGCGGCCGAACGGTCGACCTTGGACGGGTCCTTGCCGGAGAACGCGCCGCCGCCGTGGCGCGCCCAGCCGCCGTAGGTGTCGACGATGATCTTGCGCCCGGTCAGGCCGCAGTCGCCCACCGGCCCGCCGATCACGAACTTGCCGGTCGGGTTGATGTGGAACTTGGTGCCCTTGTGCAGCCACTTGGCCGGCAGCACCGGCTTGAGGATCTCCTCGCGCACGGCTTCGACCAGGTGCTTCTGCTTGATGTCCGGATCGTGCTGGGTGGACAGCACCACCGCGTCGATCGCGGTCGCCACGCCGTCTTCGTAGCGCAGGGTGACCTGGCTCTTGGCGTCCGGGCGCAGCCACGCCAGCGGCGAGTTCTTCTTCTTGCGCACCTTGGCCTGCTGTTCGACCAGGCGGTGCGACAGGTGGATGGCGGCCGGCATGAAGCTGTCGGTCTCGCGGGTGGCGTAGCCGAACATCAGGCCCTGGTCGCCGGCGCCCTGTTCTTCCGGCTTCTTGCGGTCCACGCCCTGGTTGATGTCCGGCGACTGCTTGCCGATCAGATTCAGCACGCCGCAGGTTTCGCCGTCGAAGCCGACGTCGGAGCTGTTGTAGCCGATGTCCAGGATCACCTTGCGGGTCAGCGCTTCCAGGTCGATCCAGGCGCTGGTGGTGATCTCGCCGGCGACGATCGCCACGCCGGTCTTGACCAGCGTTTCGCAGGCCACGCGCGCGCGCTTGTCCTGGGCCAGGATCGCGTCGAGCACGGCATCGGAGATCTGATCGGCGATCTTGTCCGGGTGGCCTTCGGAGACCGACTCGGAGGTGAAGAGATAGCTGGACATCGCGGCTATATCCTTGTATTCGGATGAAAAGATGGACGCGCATGATACACGGGCGCGCGGCGCCGTGCATTGTGCCCGTCGCCGCGTTGGGCAAGGTTAACCGGTCAGCCGGCGCGGCGGTGGCCGTCATGTTGCCGTAGCCATATTGCAAGATCGGTGTCGCCGCCACGGCCGAAGCTGTGCGCAGTCAGCAAGGGGACTTGCCGTGCTCGCACTCGAACGCCGTCTTCAGGACCGCTACCCGCACTGGTTTGCCGGACGCCGCTCGCGGCTGGTCCGGCCGTTGCTGCGCGGCCTGCAAAAATGGTCGGGACTGGACGCGCTGGACGCGTTCCTGGAGGCCAATCGCGACCTCCGCGGGTTCGCCCTGGTCCAGGCCGGATTGGATTTCCTGCAGGCCCGCTACGTGGTCGGGCCGACCCCGGCCGAGTGCATCCCGGCGCGCGGGCGCCTGCTGATCGTCGCCAACCACCCCTCCGGCGCGCTGGACGCGCTGGCGCTGCTGGACTGCGTCGGCCAGGTGCGGCGCGACGTGAAGATCGTCGCCAACGATTTCCTGTGGGCGCTGGAAGGGCTGCGCGAGCTGCTGCTGCCGGTGCGCATCCTCGGCGGCGCGCCGTCGCCGGCCAGCGTGCGGGCGATCGAGCAGGCGCTGGCGCAGGAGCAATGCGTGATCGTGTTCCCGGCCGGCGAGGTCTCGCGGCTGGGCTGGGGCGGCGTCGCCGACGGGCGCTGGCGCCGCGGCTTCCTGCGCTTCGCCCTGCGCACCGCCGCGCCGGTGCTGCCGGTGCGCATCCACGCGCGCAACTCGGCACTGTTCTATGGCGCCTCGGCGCTGTTCAAGCCGGCCGGCACCGCGCTGCTGGCGCGGGAGATGTTCGCCCGCCGCGAGCGCCGCATCGCGCTCAGCCTGGGCCGTGCCCGGGCCTTGCCGCAGGACCTGCCCGAAACCGAACTGATGCGGCGCCTGCGCAGCGAGCTGTACGCGCTGGGCCGCAGTGGCGGGCAGGCCGCGCCGAGCGAGGAGGCGCTGGTCGCCGCCGAGGAGCCGGCGCAACTGGCGATGGAAGTGGCGGCGTTGCGCAGCCTCGGCCACACCCTGGACGGCAAGCAGATCCGCGTCGGCCGGCTGCGCGCCGGCTCGGCGCTGCTGCGCGAGATCGGCCGTCTGCGCGAGCTGACCTTCCGCGCGGTGGGCGAGGGCACCGGTCGGCGCCTGGACCTGGACGACTACGACACCTGGTACGAGCACATCGTGCTGTGGGACGGCGCCGCCACGCGCGTGGTCGGCGCCTACCGGGTCGCGCGCGGCGCGCCGGTGCTGGCCGAGCGCGGCCTGGCCGGCTTCTACACCGCCGCCCTGTTCCGCTACGGCGAGGCCATGCTGCCGCGCATCGCCGCCGGCATGGAACTGGGCCGCAGCTTCGTGGTCCCGGATTACTGGGGCAGCCGCAGCATCGACTACCTGTGGCAGGGCATCGGCGCCTATTTGCGCGACCACCCGCAGGTGCATTATCTGTTCGGCGCGGTGTCGATCAGCGCCGCGCTGCCGTATGAAGCGCGCGAGCAGATCGTCGCCTACTACGCCCGCTACTTCGGCGACGCCAGCGGCGAAGCGGCCTCGGCGCGGCCGTTCCCTTATCCGGAGGCGCCGCCGGCGTTCGACGAGCTGGACGCCGACACCGCCTTCAAGGTGCTCAAGGGCAACCTCGACGCGCTGGGCGCGGCGGTGCCGATGCTCTACAAGCAGTACACCGATCTGTGCGAGCCCGGCGGCGCGCGCTTCCTCGCCTTCGGCGTGGATCCCGCGTTCAACGACGCCGTCGACGGCCTGATCGAGCTGGACCTGCAGCGCATCCGCAGCAAGAAGCGCGCGCGCTACCTCGAACGTCCCCGCAACGAAGCAGAGGTGGTGGCATGAAGCCGGTCAGCAGTCCGTCGCCGCGCCGCGCGGTGTTCGTTTCCGACGTGCACCTGGGCGCGCCGCATTGCCACGCGCGCGAACTGGCCGATTTCCTCGGCGGCCTGCGCTGCGAACAGCTGTATCTGGTCGGCGACATCGTCGACTTCTGGTGGATGGCGCAGCGCCGCGCGGTGTGGAGCGCGGCGCACCAGCGCGTGATCGATGCGCTGCACGCGCTGGCCCGTGGCGGCACCGAACTGATCTACGTGCCCGGCAACCACGACCGGCCGATCCGCCGCTTCTGCGGGCTGGCGCTGCCGGCGATGCAGGTGCGCCGGCGCGCGGTGCACGCCACCGCCGACGGCCGCCGCCTGCTGGTGGTGCACGGCGACGACTACGACAGCGTGACCCAGTTCGGCGGCCTGCAGGAGAAGTTCGGCGACTGGCTGTACTACCGCATTCTCACCGGCAACCAACTGACCAACCGCGTGCGTCGCCGCTTCGGCATGCGCTACTGGTCGTTGGCCGATTACCTGAAGCGGCAGAGCGGAGCGGCCGAACGCTACATCGAGCGCTTCGTCGCCGCCGGACTGGACGACGCACGCCGTCGCGGCCTGGACGGGGTGATCTGCGGCCACGTGCACCGCGCCGGGCTGTTCGAGCGCGACGACCTGGTCTACGCCAACGACGGCGACTGGGTCGAGAGCCTCACCGCGCTCGCGGAAGAGGCCGACGGCACGCTGCGCCTGCTGTCGCATCGCGGCGAGGTGCTGCGCGAGTTGCCGCCGCGCCCGCGCCTGCTGCAGGACAGCACCTGGCCGCGCGCGGCCTGAAACCGACGGCGTTCGCGTCGACGATCCACGGCGCGGGACGCCTGACCAAACGCTTGCGTCCTGCCGATGCGCGCCGCATGGGCACGCACGTGTGCCACTGCCAGCGACCTCCCGCCGTCCGCTGGAATGCAGCAGCACATCGCGCTGTGACACGCATTCCGCGATCGACGCGCCACGTGCGCAAATGTGGCATTCGCTTGATCGACACCTCTCCCATCGGCTCTACTGCGTTCCGTCGTAGCGGCAAGCGCAGGTCAGGCTCCACCGCCGGGCGTGACTGGCGCGCCGAACGTCGTGGCGCACGCATTTCGCATCTCGATCGATCCGGGAGTCATGGAGACGGTGGAAGCAGGGACGCAGGTGTCCGGCCGGTCGCGGCACCCCGCATGCAACGGGATGTTCCGGGCCGTGTCAGCGCTCGCCGGCTTCCTCGTCCATGCGCCTTCCACCCCTGCCAGCACCCGCTCGCCTGCACGTCACGCCCTGGCGTGGCTATGCCTCCTGCTCGCGGCGAGCGCGCCGGCGATGGCACGCGATGCGGCCTACGGCTGTGCGGAGGCCAAGCCGCCGCGCCCGCTGCCGGACGCGGCGCTGTGCGTCCAGCACGCGCGACTTGCGCCATCGGCGACCGCGGGCGAGGCACGGGTGGAGGCGCTGTTCGCCCAGGCCAGGGCGCGCCAGGATGCCGGGCGCTTCGCCGCCGCCGAACAGGCACTGGACTGCGCCGAGGCCAACATCGTCGATCGCGACGATGCGCGCCTGCGCTACGAGCTCACGCGTCGCCGCGGCATTCTGGAGTTTCGCCGCGAACGCATCGCGCAGGCGCTGGAGCGCTTCGAATGCGCGGCCACCCTGTCCCGGGCGCTGGGCGATCGCGGCGCGGAGGCGCGCGATCTGAACAACGTCGGCGCCGCGCTGCGCCGGCTCGGCGACTTCCGCGGCGCGCTGCGCCACCTGACGCTCAGCCTCGACCTCCAGCGCGCGCAGGGCGAGGCCTCGGCGTCCGTGCTCACCAACATCGCCGACGTGTACCGCGAATTGCGCGAACCCGACACCGCGCTGCGCTACTACCGCGATGCGCTCGCCGCCAACCGCGCCAAGGGCGACGCCATCGAGGCGGCGCACGTGCAGGAAACCATGGCCGAGTTGGCGCTCGACAACGGCGACACGCGGCAGGCGCTGGCCTGGCTGCAGGAGGCCCTGGGCGTCTATCGCGCGCAGGGCAACCGCGTCTACCAGTTGCGGGTCCATGACGGCCTGATCCGCGCGGCACTGGCGCTGGGCGATGTGGCGCAGGCGCGGCGCTGGAGTTCCAGCGCGCTGGCGCTGGCCGAGGCATGGACGCTGCCGCTGCCGTCGGCGCTGCAACTGCAGTTGGCGCGGACCGCGCGGCTCCACGGCGACACCGCCGCCGCGGCGATCCGCCTGCGCCAGGCGCTGGCGGCCGCCGTCAGCGGCGATCCGGCGCGGGTGCCGTTGCTGGAGGAACTGGCGCGGCTGCAGGAAAGCGCGGGCGACGCGGTGGCGGCCAATGCCACGCTGCGGCGCGCGAACACGGAAGCCGCCGCGCTGCTGCGCGCGCAGCACGATCGCCAACTGGACTGGTTGCGGATCCGCTTCGAGAGCGCCGAGCAGCAGCGCACCATCGATCGCTTGGCAAGCGAGAACAGCCTGCGCAAGGCGCAACTGCGCCAACGCACGCTGCTGCTGTGGCTGGTGCTGGTGTCCGCGCTTGCGGCGGTGCTCGGCGGCTGGCTGCTGCTGCAGCGGCGCCGGCAGCGCGCGCGCCTGCTGGAGGAAGCGCGGCGGGTCCGCCACGAGGAGGAACTGGCCCGCTACCGGCGCGAGGCCGACGCCTTGGCCGAGGACCGCAGCCTGTTGCAGACCCTGCTCGACAGCCGCGAGGATGCGGTCTGCCTGCTCGATGCCGAAGGCCAGGTCCTGGTCGCCAATCGTGCCGGCCGCCTGTGGCTGGCCGGCGCCGAGGACGCCGAACCGGTGGGGCAGCCCATTGCCGGTTTCGTGCGCGCTGCAGACCGTGGCGCGTTGCAGGGCGCGCTGGAGCGGATGGAGGACAGCGCGGCGCAGCAGGTCGATGTCGTTGCCCAGCACGGCGTCGCGCTGGTGGCCACCTTCGCGCCGTGGCCAGGCGGCGACGGCCTGGTCATCCTCGCGCTGCGGCAACGCGAGGGCGATGCCGTGGCCGACACCGGACAGGCCGCGGACCCGCCTGACGCTGCGGCCGCACCGCCGGCCCGCGACGCGTTCCGGCGCACGCTGGTGGAACTGATGTTGGCGGTCATCGACAGTTGGGAGCGGGCCACCGGCACCGGCCGCCTGGAACTGGCCGAGCGCAGCCGGATCTGGCGCGTGAACATCGACGACGGGCGCCTGCGCGCGCGGGCGATGGAGCGCTACCTGGCGGTCTCCAAATTGCCGCGCAACCCGCGCTGGCGCGACGTGCTGCGCTCGGCCTACTTCGTGCTCGCCCAGTGCGACGGGCTGCAGGCCGATGCGCGCGCCGCGCTGCAGGCGCGGGTCGATGCGGTACTGGCCTACACCCGCCGCGACGCGCTCGTCTGACGGCGAACGCGGCATCGCGAACCGTTAGCGGCCGCGCTTGGCGGGGCACACCACGCAGGCGCCCTTGAGGCCATGTTCCATGCGGTACGCGCTGTGGTGGTCGCGGGATAGGAAGGTGCTGGGGCCGAGGACGACGGGCTTGGCCGATCGCGAAGGGGCCACGACCTCGCAATAGGCACCGATGGTGTTCAGTGCATTCGTATACGGCTCGTGACTGTCGACCACGCCGCATTTGTCCATCACCTGGCGCAATTGCCCGCCGTCGAAATCGAACTTCACCACGATCTCCGGGTCCTGGTCCTCCTCCAGGCACCAGTCCGGCGGCAGCGTGTCGTGGCCGTGGGCGGCGAGGGGCAGGGCCGCGAGGAGCGCGGCGAGGGCGGTGGCGACGTGGGGGCGGCAGGCAAGCATGGGAGCCTCGCAAGGGCGGATACGGGATCGGCAGGGTAAGAGCGGCCATGCCACCGATTCCAGCGCGTCCACGGGAATAGATCGGGAATAAATCAACATAAACCGTTGATTTATCGATGGAGGCATTCGCGGCATCGCCCGGTCGGCGTGTGGCCGCGGCGCGGTGGTGCCGACCTGACTGGGCCAATTCGACCCGGTTCGCGCCCGCGGCGGCCCGGCTTCGCCCTCGTCCCACGGCGCAGGCCTGCCTAGCCTGATCCCGCCGCGGTGCACCGCGTGCCGATGCCGCGGTGGCCGCATCGCCCGATGGCCTGCCGGGACGCGAGACCTCGGGAAACCTGGCCACCCTCAACCCATCCATTGCAGGAGAACGTTTCATGAAGAACAAGCTCTTTGTCGCAACGCTCGCCCTTCTGGCCGGCAGCGCCTTCGCGGCCCCCGCGCTGGCGGCGGAGAACCCCATGGACCAGGCCGGCATCCAGCACAACATGTACCTGGGGTGCCTGATGGATCTGAACGCCTCGCCCGACGATGTGCTGAGCCTTCTGGTCAAGAAGTGCGGCTATGCCCCCGGCGTGCCGCTGGAGCGGTACGTCGCCACGCTGCAGCCGCTCCTCGACGCCTACGATCCGACGCGGCCCATGACCGAAAACCTGCCCGGACTGCGTCAAAGGCTCACCGCCTACGAGTACTCGTTCGTGGTCCGCATCGACCAGATCGTCGAGAACGCCGCGGACATGGACGCCGCGGCGGCGCAGTTCGAGGCGCTGGAGCGCGAGGCCATCGCGCGGCTCGATCCCAAGTCCGAGAACGGCGCGCTGATCCTGGGCGGGCTGAGCGTGGCCAGGCACTCCAACCGCTACTGGGCCGAGCAGGCAGCCGAGAGCGGTGTCGCTGCGAAAGGGCGCTTCTGGAAATGGCTGCTCGTCGTCGCGGCGGACGTGGCGGGCTTTTTCGCCGCGGATAACGATGTCGGCGGGGCATCCTCCTTCTCCAACTCCGCCCACGGCATGATCTTCGGCACGGGTACCACCCCTCCGCCGGCGAACTGAATCGGTCTACGTTCTGAGGCCGGTGGTCCGGCGCTGTGCGCCGAACGGGAAGGGCGCCCTGACGGGCGCCTTTTCCACGCTGGGCGTCGCTTTGCCGGCTGCCTCACCTGCTCAGCAGTTCACCATGTCGGAGAACCAGAGCCCATTGGACCTGTACGGTTTGACGATGCCCGCCGACTCGACTGCCTCCTTGAACACGTTGTCGCAGAAGACGCCTCCATGGAACGGCAACCTGAAGACATGCGCCGGCCCCAACACGTCGCGCCTGAAGGCCAGCCGGATGTCGCCGGTGAGGTCGTAGTGCTTTCCCGCTTCGAAGTCGTCGCTGATCTCGATGTGGAGCAGGGAGGCGTCCTCGTCCAGCGCGTCCAGGGTGCGGACCACATCGCAGAGGAACACGCTCGGCCCCTGGGAACCGTCGGTCAGGCGATAGTCCGCATCGGCGAAGGCGAAGGCCGCCGCGTCCACCGACTCCATCACCCGGCGCAGCCGCTCGGACACCAGCCAGTAGCCGCTGAAGCCACCCTCCAGGTCCTGCGGGGGCACGCCCTCGCTGGGGCGGTAGAGCAAGCGTGGGATTTCGCGCAATGGCGGGAACCCGCCATTTCGGTGGCTTCACCATGAGACGCGGCGGCGTGCGTAGGGCGTTCTCGTTCTGAAAGACGACCCCGTGACCTTTGCCCCCACGCCGAACGTCCGGACGCAGTTGGAAGAATGTTCCCTTCTCGGGTGGATGGGACGTCGTTGTTTGCATGCGTCGGGTCCCGTCCAGTTGGGGCTGGCTTCCACCTTGGCGGCCGGAGTCTACCGCCACGGTTGCCGACTGGGTAGGCAGGGCCGATGTGCGCTGCGGCTTTCGTGCGCCCGGGGGAAGTGGCGCGTTGCTGGGGTGCGACCCTGCCCAACCGCCTCCTCACGGCGGCGGCGCAGACGCTCGACACATGCCTGGCCGATGCCGGTGTGTGCGCGTGATCCCGCTGGCCTGGCACGTGAGCGTCATCGTCTCGCTATGGCGGGCGAGATCGCCCGTACTGCATGGCGGGCGAGATCGCCCGTACTGCGGCATCCGCCCGGCACCGGCGATGCGGCCACCGGCACCTGGCGCGCCGCCGGCTCACGCGTGGTGCGCCGGTAGGCCGCGCAGCCGCCGTCGCATCGCTGCTAGCATCGCCCGATGGATTCCCTCTCCCAGATCGTGCTCGGCGGCGCCATCGCTGCCGCCATCGCCCCCGCCGCGCATCGCCGCGCCGCATTGCTCGCCGGCGCCGCGCTCGGCACCGTGCCCGACCTCGACTCGCTGCTCCTGCTGCCGCTGACCCGCGACCCGGTCACGCTGATGACGGTGCACCGCAGCTTCAGCCATTCGCTGTTCGTGCTGCCCTTGCTCGGCTGGCTGCTCTGGTGGCTGTTCCGCCGCTTCGGCCACGGACGGGTGGCCGAAGCGCCACGGCGCTGGTTCTGGGCGATCCAGTTGGGGCTGATCACCCACCCGCTGCTGGACGCGTTCACCGTCTACGGCACGCAGCTGTGGTGGCCGCTGCGGCCGCCGCCGGCGATGTGGTCGAGCGTGTTCATCATCGATCCCGCCTACACGCTGTGGCTGATCCTGGCCTGCGTCATCGCCTGGTGGGCGCGCGCACGCCGCGTGGCGCAGCAGGCGCTGCTGGCGGGGGTGATCCTGAGCAGCGCCTACCTGGGCTGGTCGCTGCTGGCCAAGCACCTGGTCGACCGCCAGGCCGATCGCGCGCTGGCGGCGATGGGGCTGCAGCACGCGCCGCGCTTCTCGGTGCCGATGCCGTTCAACACGCTGCTGTGGCGGGTTGTGGCGATGACCCCGAACGGCTACGTGATCGGCGAGCGCTCGCTGGTCGCCGATCACGGGCCGATGCGCTTTCAGGGCTATCCGTCCAACACCCAGGCGTTGGCGCAGGTGCGCGACCTGCCGGCGGTGCAGCGGCTGACCTGGTTCAACCGCGGCTTCATGCGCGCGCAGGTCAAGGACGGCGAACTGGTGCTCAGCGACCTGCGCATGGGCCTTGAGCCGGACTACAACTTCAACTTCGCGGTAGCGCGGCAGCGCGGCGATGGCTGGGAAGCGATCGCGCCGCGGCAGTTGCAGGCCGCGTACCGGGCGCCGGTGGCGCGTGGACAGATCCGCGCGGCGCTGGCGCGGATGTGGCAACGGATCTGGATCGAACCGGCGTCGCCCGCGCCGGTCGGTGCGCAGGTGCCTGCAGCGGCGCGTTGAGCACATCGCAATGGATCGTGGCGTGATGCGCCTTCATTGCCGACGCCGATCCAGCGACGGCTGCCTGCGCGCAAGGGCGATGACGCCTTGCCTGGCGGTGTTCAAGCTGCCGCGCAAGCCTCGGATGGCATCAGCCTAGTTGCAACGGCGCAGCGGATTCCAGCGCCTCCGCGGGTATGGATCGGGAACGAATCGGCGTAACGCTTTGATTCTTCGATCATGGTCGCCCTGTCGCAGCCCCAGGATCGCGTCGCCGCGATGTGCCGGCTGTGCCATCGGGCTTGCCAATTCCACCCTGTTTGCTCCCGTAGCGACCCGGTTTCGCCCTCGTGCGTCGCCGCAGACCCGCCTAGCCTGAAACCGCCGCATCGCGCCATGTGCCGCTGCGGTGGTGGCCGCTCGCAGGGGTCCTCCGCCGGAAAGTCGCGAGACCTGGCCCACCCTCCATCCACCCATTGCATGAGAACGCGTATGAACAAAAAGCTCTTCGCCGCGACTGTCGCTCTCCTGGTCGGCAGTGCCTTCGGTGCCGCCCCCACGCTGGCGGCCGAGAACCCGATCGATCAGGCGGGCATCCGGCACAACATGTACCTGGGCTGCCTGATGGAGGCGAAGGCCTCGCCCGACGAGGCCCTCGCCGTCCTGGTCCAGAAGTGTGGCTACAACCCCGGCATGCCGCTGGAGCGCTTCATCGCCACACACCAGCCCATCGTCGACGCGGTCGACCCGATCCGGCCGATGACCGAGAACCTGGCCGGACTGCGCCAGCAGCTCAGTGCCTACGAGTTCTCGTTCATCGTGCGCATGGACCAGATCGTTGAGGGCGCCAAGGATATGGACGCGGCCGCGATGCAGTTCGAGGAACTGGAGCGGGAAGGCATCGCGCGGCTCGATCCCAAGTCGAAGAATGGCGCGCTGGTTCTGGGCGCGCTGAGCGTGGTCAGACATTCCGCGCGTTACTGGTCCACCCATGCTGCCGGCAGCACAGCGAAAAAAACCGCGTCTCCAGGCTCGGGCTGGTTGATTGTCGCAGCGTGCGATGCGGTGGGCTACCTCGCCTTTGGCAACAGCGAATTGGCGGCCTCCACCTCCTATGCAGCCTTCAACATCCTCGTTTCAGAAGGATATTTCCCACTCTACGCAGACCGATGATCTTCCCCATCATCGTGCTCCAGGCAGTGCAGATGAAATAGAG
The DNA here is from genome assembly GCF_041242975.1 of Xanthomonas sp. DAR 35659. Classification (NCBI taxonomy): domain Bacteria; kingdom Pseudomonadati; phylum Pseudomonadota; class Gammaproteobacteria; order Lysobacterales; family Lysobacteraceae; genus Xanthomonas; species Xanthomonas medicagonis. The sequence goes on along the minus strand of NZ_CP162488.1, from coordinate 4,363,804 downwards.
AAAGGCGTTCCCGACGGGGACGCCTTTCTCTATCAGGCAAATGAGCATGCGGGGATGTCGCCGCTTCTGTGTGCGGGCGCGGCGCTGACCCGCGTTTCCGGAGGGAGCTGAGCCAAGCCGTGCTTCGAAGCGCCTGCAAAGTGACTTTGATTTCAACGTTGTGGTGGTACGGCAGCACGGCGATGGCCGGGGAGACGATTGCGCCACGGCAGTTGCAGGCCGTCTACCGCGCGCCTGTGCGCGTGGGCAACGCGGCGTAGCGCCGGCACGGATGTGTGGCGGATCCTGGCCGAACCTGCGTCGTCAGCGCGCAGGCATCAGCGTCGCTTTGAAAACGGCTCAATAGACCGTGGCGTGCGCCTGCACGAACGAGTAGAAGAACACCGCATCCGGATCGCTCTGCACCTGCGCCATCTCCCGGCGCATGCCGGCCACGGTTTCCTCGTCCACCGCGCCGGCCTGCAGCAAGCGCTCGGCGGCCGACAGCAGCAGTTCCTCCCAGAACCCGATCATGGTCTTGCGCCGCGCCGGTTCGCGGTTGTCCAGGTGCACGGTCTTGATCTCGGTGCTGACGTCGCGATAGCCGCCGGCCAGCAGCAGGTTGCCGAGCTTGGCACCGACGAAGGGATCGCCGCCATGGTCGTACTGGAAGTCGTTGAACGCCATCCAGTAGCGCCACACGTTCGGCGAGTACGGGTGCAGCAGGAACGAGGCGTTCATCACCTCGGTCACATATACCGGCGATCCCGGCGCCAGCACCCGCCGCACTTCGCTGAGCACGCGCGCCGGCGACGGCACGTGCTCCAGCACCCAGCACAGGAACGCCGCATCGAAGCTGCGCGGTTGGAACGGCAGGTCGCCGGCGTCGGCCTGCTGCAGGGTGTAGCGGTCCTGGCACCAGGGCATGCGCTGCAGGTTGTCGCGCGCGGCATGCAGCTGCGCTTCGCTCAGGTCGATGCCGGTGACGTGCAGTTCCGGGAAGCGTCGCAGCAGCACTTCGGTCTGCGCGCCGACGCCGCTGCCCACTTCCAGCAGCCGCCGCGCGCCGGTGTAGTCGATCTGGTTGAACAGGGTGGCTTCCAGCAAACGCGCCTGTTTCAGCAGGCGCGCCTGTTCGGTGTCGGAATAGCCGTGCAGATAGGTCGGAGTCTCGGCAGGCGAGCGCATGGCGGTGCTCCAGGAGAAGAAAACGTCAGGCCGCAGCGGAAAGCGTCGGTGGCACGCCGGCGATCAGCGCATCGAAATACTCGGCGGTCAGCGCCAGTTGCGCCGGCGCGCTCTCGGCGCGGTTGACCACGGCGCGGAACGCGGCGTTCTCGGGGCGGTCCTTGGCGTACCAGCCCAGGTGCTTGCGCGCGATGCGTACGCCCTGCGCCTCGCCGTAGAAATCGTGCAGCGCCTGCAGGTGGCCGAGCAGGGTGTCGCGCACGAACGTCAGCGACGGCGCGGGCTGCAGTTCGCCGGTGGCCAGGTAGTGCGCGATCTCGCCGAAGATCCACGGCCGGCCCTGCGCCGCGCGCCCGACCATCACCGCGTCGGCGCCGGTCGCGGCCAGCACCTGCGCCGCCTTCTGCGGCGAATCGATGTCGCCGTTTGCGATCACCGGGATGCGCAGCATCGCCTTGATCTCGCCGATCGTCGCGTACTCGGCCTGGCCGCTGTAGTGCTGGTCGCGGGTGCGCCCGTGCACCGCCAGCGCGGCGATGCCGCAGTCCTCGGCGATGCGCGCGATGATGGGGCCGTTGCGGTGGTCGCAGTCCCAGCCGGTGCGGATCTTCAGCGTCACCGGCACCGGCGCAGCCTTCACCACCGCGCTGAGGATGCGCGCCACCAGCGCCTCGTCGCGCATCAGCGCCGAGCCGGCCCAGGCGTTGCACACCTTCTTCGCCGGGCAGCCCATGTTGATGTCGATCAGCTGCGCGCCGTGGTCGGCGTTGTAGCGCGCGGCCTCGGCCAGTTGCTGCGGTTCGGTGCCGGCGATCTGCACGCTGACCGGGTCCGGCTCGCCGGCGTGGTCCATGCGCTGCAGCGACTTGCGGGTCTGCCAGAAGCGCGGGTCGGAGATGGTCATCTCCGACACCGCCAGGCCGGCGCCCAGGCGCTTGCACAGCAGCCGGAACGGCTTGTCGGTGACGCCGGCCATCGGCGCCAGGATTACCTTCGGTTCGATCGTGTAGGGGCCGATACGCATGCGGCCATTGTCGCCGCCGCCGCGGACGCTGCCAACTCGGCGCGCGGCCGAGAGACGCGGCGCCATGGGAACGCGGTCCGAGAGCGCCAGGCGACCGCCGCCCGGATCGCGCGAGCGCGGCATGTCGCGGGCCGGCCAACGCCTGTCGGGTTCACACCAGGGCCGCACCTGGGCGATCCTGGCCGATTCCCGATTCCCGATTCCCGATTCCCGATTCCCGATTCCCGATTCCCGGCTCAGCGAATCAGCTGGTACAGCTCGAAGCCCTTGGCACTGCCGTCCAGGATCAGCAGCAGCTCGTTCGGCCCCAGTGCGACCAGGCGGCCGACGCTGCTGCCCCGGGTGCCGTCGGAGACCTTGCCGGGGATGTACTGGCCTTCCGGATCGTCGTTGACCGTGCTGGCGCCGAGGAACGCGAACTCGCGGCTGTCCTTGGCCAGCGGATACAGCGTGCCGCTGCGGCGCTGCGAGCCGCTGGTCTTGCTGAAATGGTAGCCGCAGGCATCGCGGCTGATCTCGGCCTTGAAATAGGGGTAGGCGTAGGCGAAGCGCTGGTCGACCTGGATCGAACGCACCTTCCAGTGGCCTTCCAGCTTGCCCGGCACCTGCGGCGACTGCGCGCGCTGCAGCAGGGTGCGCGCCAGCGCCGCGCTTTCCTGGAAGTCGGCCTCGTCGTACTGCGGCGCGATCGCCTGTTGCAGGTTGTCCGCGGAGACGGTCACCGCGGCGCGGTCGGCGTCGTTGGCAATGCTGTTCCAGTCGCAGCGCGGCGCGGCGGCGAGCGACAGCGGGGCGAGCAGCGCGCACAGCGCGCCGAACGAGGTCAGGGAAACACGGGGCATCGAAAACTCCTTGTCGGGATGCGGCCCGTCACGGCGACGGGCGATGGGGAACGGTGGTGTGGATGGTGGCGGATGCCGTCGGCGGCGGATGGCTCAGCTGGCCTCCGGCACCAACCGCGGCATCGACGCGGCGGCGCCTTCGTGCTCGGTCGAGCGCGCCGCGTAATGGTTGGCGAAGCGCACGTGGGTGGCGAAGGTCGCATTCGGCGACTGCGCCAGCGAGGCCACCAGCGCGCCGTTGAAGGCATCGCCGGCGCCGGTGGTGTCCACGGTGTGCGCCGCTTCCGCGCCGATGCGGTAGTACGGCTGCGCATCGCCGCGCTGGCGCTCCTCCGGGTGCGAGATGAACGCGCCCACCGCGCCCAGCGTCACCACCACGGTGCCGCCGGGCAGCAGCTTGCGGCACAGCGCGTGCAGGCTGCCGCCGTCGGTGGCGGCGACGTCGTCGGCCTCCACGCGTTCGCCGACGTGGCGCGCCAGCAGCGCGGCGAACTCGGTCTCGTTCGGGGTCAGCACGTCGGCCAGCTTGAGCAGGCCGATGCTGGTCTGCGCATTGGCCGGCGCGGCGTTGAGCACGGTCGTGACGCCGTTTTCGCGGGCCAGCGCCAGGGTGCCCTCGATGGTCTCGATCGGCGACTCCAACTGCGCCAGCAGCACCCGCGCCGATCCCAGCAGCGCGCGCTGCGCCTGCACGAAGCCCAGGCTCAGCGCGGCGTTGGCGCCGGCGCCGATGACGATGGTGTTGCGGCCATGGCCATCGACGTAGATGCCGCCGGTGCCGGTCGGTTCGCTGCTGGCCTCGGCGGCCAGGGCGATGCCGTCCTGCGCGGCCAGCGCGCGCGCCATCGCGCCGCCGGCATCGTCGCCGAGCGCGCACACGAAGGTGGTGCGGGCGCCGGCGCGGGCCGCCGCCACCGCCTGGTTGAAGCCCTTGCCGCCGGGGCCGGTGCTGTAGCGGCCGGCGATGGTGGCGCCCGCGGCGGGCAGGGTGTCGCAGCGCCAGACGTGGTCGACATTGAACGAACCGACGACGATGACGGAACTCATGGACATGTGCTGCTTCTCGACGGGGGACTGGAAAGGGACTGCATCAGCTGAAGTGCGACAGCACGCCGGCGATGGTGGCGGTCATGAAGGTGGCGATCGAGCCGCCCAGCACGGCGCGCAGGCCGAACCGCGCCAGGTCGTGGCGGCGCTCCGGGGCCAGGCCGCCGATGCCGCCGATCTGGATCGCGATCGAACTGAAGTTGGCGAAGCCGCACAGCGCGTAGGTGGCGATCAGCCGGCCCTCGGCGCTCAGGCTCATGCCAGGCACCTGGCCTTTGACGATCTGCGCCAGTTCGCTGTAGGCGACGAATTCGTTGATGACCACCTTCTGCCCGATCAGCGAACCGACCGTGGTCGCATCCGCCCACGGGGTGCCGATCACCCAGGCGATCGGCGCCAGCACATAGCCGAAGATGGTGGACAGGTTGGTCGGGCGACCGATCGCCGCGGCCAGGCCGGTGACGTCGCCGATCCAGGTCAGCGGCGCGTTGACCAGCGCGATCAGGGCGATGAAGGCCAGCAGCATCGCGCCGATGTTCAGCGCCAGGCGCAGGCCGTCGCCGGCACCGGCGGCGGCGGCGTCGATGACGTTGCTGGTGGTCTTCTCCACTTCCATCTTGACCGTGCCGCGGGTCAGTGGCGTGCCGGTTTCCGGGATCAGCAGCTTGGCCACCACCAGCGTCGCCGGCGCGGCCATGATGCTGGCCGCCAGCAGATGCTTGGCGTAGAACGCCTGCTCCACCGGATCGGTGCCGCCGAGCATGCCCACGTAGGCGGCCAGCACGCCGCCGGCGATGTGCGCCATGCCGCCGATCATCATCGTCAGCAGTTCCGATTCGGTCATCTTGGGGATGTACGGGCGCACCGTCAGCGGCGCTTCGGTCTGGCCGATGAACACGCTGGCGCAGACGCTGGTGGTCTCGGCGCCGGACACGCGCATCACCTTGGTGATCGCCCAGGCCATCACCCGCACCACCGCCTGCATCACCCCCAGGTGATAGAGCACGCCCATCAGCGCGGAGAAGAAGATGATGGTCGGCAGCACCTGGAAGGCGAAGATGAAGCCGTAGGTCTTGGTGTCCAGCAGGCTGCCGAAGATGAAGCTGGAGCCTTCGTTGACGAAGCTCAGCACCTTGACGAACAGTTTTCCCAGCCAGTCGAACACTTCGCGGCCGCCCGGTACCAGCAGCACCAGCGAGGCGAAGCCGATCTGCAGGATCAGGCCGGTGGCGACCAGCTTCCAATCGACCGCGCGCTTGTTGTTCGAGAACAGCCAGGTGATCCCGATCAACACCGCCAACCCGAACAGGCCGAAGCCGATCCTTCCCAATCCTTCGACCATCTGCGTCCCCGGGTTCCGGCCAAAGAGAGGAAGCCTAGTGCAGGGGGTGACGGGCGGCAAGGCGAGCCGTGTTCAGTCGGGGATTCGGGAGGCGGGATTGGGGATTGGGAACGGCCTGGCGCCTTGGATCGGTCGCGTCGCCGGTAGCGGACCGGCGCGGGCGGAGGGCGTCGTGGGCGAAGCCTCGCCAGCGCCGCCGCTACACTGTGCGGCCGCCCGCCGGCCGTGCCGCGGGTCCGCTCAGCAGGAGAGTTGCCATGCATTACCGTCGCCTCGGTGCCACCGGGCTGCAGCTGTCGGCGCTGTCGTTCGGCGCCTGGATCAACTTCGGCGGGCAGATCGGCCGCGACGAAGCGCGCAACCTGATCGCCGCCGCCTGGGACCACGGCATCAACTTCTTCGACAACGCCGAGGTCTACGCGCACGGCCGCGCCGAGCAGGTGATGGGCGACGTGATCGCCGACCTGCGCCTGCCGCGCGATGGCTACTGCGTGTCCAGCAAGGTCTACTTCGGCGCGGTCGAAGCGCCGCGCCCCACCCAGCGCGGGCTGTCGCGCAAGCACGTCACCGATGCCTGCCACGCCGCGCTCAAGCGCCTGCGCGTGGACTATCTGGACCTGTACTACTGCCACCGTCCCGATGCCGACACGCCGGTGGAGGAAACCGTGTGCGCGATGGATGCGCTGATCCGCCAGGGCAAGGTGCTGTACTGGGGCACCTCCGAGTGGCCGGCCGAGCGCATCCGCGAAGCGGCGCAGGTGGCGCAGGCGCAGGGCCTGCACGGACCGTCGATGGAGCAGCCGCAATACAACCTGCTGCACCGCCAGCGCGTGGAGCAGGAATACGCGCCGCTGTACGCAGAGCTCGGCCTGGGCACCACGATCTGGTCGCCGCTGGCCTCGGGCCTGTTGACCGGCAAGTACAACGACGGCATCGATCCGGCGTCGCGCCTGGGCCAGGCGCGCAACGCCTGGCTGCAGGACGACGTGATCGGGCCGCCGGCGCAGCGCCGGATCGAGCGCGCGCGGCGCTTCACCACGCTGGCCGCCGCGCAGTGCGTGGCGCCGGCGGCGCTGGCGATCGCCTGGTGCCTGCGCAACCCGCACGTGTCCACGGTGATCCTCGGCGCCAGCCGCGTCGCCCAGTTGCTGCAGAACCTCGAGGCGCTGCAGTTGGCCACCCGCGACGACCCGGCGTGGTGGGCGCAGGTCGAGGCGGCGGTCGCCTGAGTCGGGCCTGGGGGCAGGGGAGTGGTTGAACGCGATCAGGTAGGGATGCGTCGCCGATTCATCCTGGCTGTCGAAGGCTTGCATTTCATTCGCACCTTCAATGGCTGCAAACGAGAATGCCTCTTGCGAAATTATTGAGAATCATTATCATCCGTATCGACCCCTGTGTACGGAGCTCGACCATGACCGCCCAACCCGTGCTGTTGCGTCACCCGGAAACCCTGAGCCTGCGCGAGCGCGCGTTGCCGCGCGCCGTTCCGGTCGAGGAAACGATCAGCAGCGAGGCGCTGCTGAAAGGGCGCCGCGAGGTGCTGATCCAGCATGGCGACCGCGTCTATCGCCTGCGCCACACCAGCAACGACAAGCTGATCCTGACCAAGTAAACCGCCTGGCCGCGCAGCGCGCGGCACGGCCCACCGCTCGACACTGCCGCCACCTGGCCGGACCGCACGCGTCCGCCGCGGCCGCTCGCAGTCGCGACCGTCTCTCCTCTCGGCCCTTGCGCCGGCCTGCGTGCCGGCGTGGGCCGGGATCTTTCGCGACCTACCGATGACCTTCCTTCTTCGTCCCGCTCCGCTCGCCGGCGCGCTGTGGCTGGCCCTGGCCGCCTGCGCGCACGCCGCCCCCGACACTGCGACCGGCGCCGCCGCCGATGCCGCCACGCCGCGCGATTTCGACCGCCTGCAGGTCACCGCCACCCGCACCCAGCGCGCCATCGTCGACGTCCCGGCCAGCGTGGACGTGATCGACCGCGAACAGATGGATCAGGAACTGGTGCACGACCTGAAGGATCTGCTGCGCTACACGCCGGGCGTTTCGGTCACCGGCAACAGCGGCCGTTTCAGCGGCGTCGGCGGGATCCGCATCCGCGGCCTGGACGGCAATCGCGTGCTGATCCAGACCGACGGCATTCCGGTCGCGGATGGCTTCAGCTTCGGCAGCTATCTCAACGCCAACCGCAATCTCGTCGACATGGAAACGCTCAAGCGGGTCGAGATCGTGCGCGGCCCGGCCAGTTCGCTGTACGGCTCGGATGCGCTCGGTGGCGTGGTCGCCTACGTCACCAAGGATCCGGCCGACTACCTGGCACCGGGCAAGGACCGCTACGTCGGACTGAAGTTCGGGTACGAGGGCGACTGGGACGGTCTGTTCGCCGGCGCGCTGGTCGCCTTCGGCGGCGCGCGCTGGAGCGGCATGGCCGCGCTCAGCCATCGCCAGGGCCAGGAAAGCGAAACCCAGGGCGACAACCGCAGCACCGGCGCGACGCGTACCGCGCCCAACCCGCTCAGCAGCGACGGCCGCAGCCTGCTCAGCAAGCTGGTCTACGCGCCGAGCGCGAATCAGCGCTTCAAGCTCACCGTCGAGGGCAACGAGGACTACGGCCGCATCGATGCGCTGAGCAACGTCACCGCGGCGATCCTGTCGCAGCGCGGCCGCGATCATAAGACCCGGGCGCGCGTGTCGTTGGCGCACGAGATCGACCAGTGGGACACGCCGTTCGCCGACGACCTGCAGTGGCAACTGTACCGGCAGGACAGCGAGAGCCTGCAGCGGACCGACGAACGCCGCAGCAACAACACCCTGCGCCACAACGAGCACAACTTCGACCAGCGCCTGTACGGGCTGCAGGCGAACCTGCACAAGCGGGTGGACCAGGGCCGCGTGGTCCACGACATCAGCTACGGGCTCGACCTGTCGTGGAGCGACACCCACGAGAAGCGCGACGGCCACACGCAGAACCTGCGCACCGGCGCGATCAGCAAGACGGTGGGCCTGGAGACCTTCCCGGTGCGCGATTTCCCGGTCACCGAGACCACCAAGGCCGGCCTCTACCTGCAGGACGAGATGCGCCTGGCCGACGGCCGCGTCAGCCTGATTCCGGGCGTGCGCGTGGACTACTACCGGCTCTCGCCGGAGGTGGACGCCATCTTCGCCGGCGACAATCCGGGCGTGGCGGCGAAGAAGATCACCGACCACAACGTCTCGCCCAAGCTCGGCGCGCTCTGGCGCATCGACGAGGCGTGGTCGCTGTACGCCAACTACGCGTACGGATTCCGCGCGCCGCCGTACAACGACGTCAATATCGGCTTCACCAATCTGGTGGTCGGCTACACCGCGATCGCCAATCCGGATCTGAAGCCGGAGACCAGCAAGGGCGCCGAGCTCGGCCTGCGTTACGTCGGCGCGGCCGGCTATGCCGGCCTCAGCGGCTACTACAACGACTATCGCGACTTCATCGAGTCCTACAGCTTCGTCGGCTTCAACGCCGACGGTTTGATGCTGTACCAGTCGCGCAACGTCGACCACGTGGTGATCAAGGGCGTGGAGGCCAAGGCCGGGGTGGACTTTGGCGCGCTGTCGGCGCGCTGGGCGGGATGGTCGCTGCATGCCAGCGCCGCCTATGCGCACGGCGACAACAAGACCGATGCAGCGCCGCTGAACGCGGTCGACCCGCTGCGCGGCGTGCTCGGGCTGGCCTACGACCGCGACCTGTGGGGCGCGCAACTGGTCGGCACGTTCGTGGCGAAGAAGCAGCGCCCGGCGTCGGCGAGCTACTACACGCCACCGGGCTACGCGACGCTGGACCTGCTCGCGCACTGGAACTTCACCCCTGGCGCCCGACTCAACGTCGGCGTGTTCAACCTCGCCGATCGCCGCTACATCGATTGGAACGCGCTGCCCGGGGCGACGCTGGCCAGCAGCACGGTGCTCGATCGCTATACCGGCGCCGGCCGCAACGTGTCGGTCAGCCTGGCGCTGGACTGGTAGCGGCGCATGCGCAAGGCGGCGCCAGCGCAGCACGGTCCGGAGCGGAGCGCCGCCTCCGCGGCGCTGCCGCGCCCGGCGCAGCTGGCCGCGTTGGGCACCGTGCTGTGCCTGTACCGCGCACGTGCCGGCGCCGAGTTGGTCGGCTGGCGGCACGCACGCAGTGTCGCCGCGCATCTGGACGTGGACAGCGATGGCGTGCTGGAGAGCCTGCGCTTCTACGACCGCCAGCAGCACTGCTGCTGGCGCCTGTATCTGTTGCCCGACAGCGACTTCGTCGCCTGGGACATGCTGCTGTCGGCGCTGCCGACGGCGCAGGACGCCACCGACGGCGGTGTCGCCGAACGGCTGTGGCGGCGCGTCGCCGGGCGCCTGCGCGGCGATGGCTGGCACGCAGGGGCGCTGCGCCTGCATGCGGCCGACGGCGCGCTGGCGGCCAGCGTCGCCAGCGTGTCGCCGCTCGGCGCCAGCATCGCCCGGCGCATCGCCCGCCTGGAAGCGGCCGAGGGCGACGTGCTGGTCGACGACTGCTGCTGCGCCCGTGCCGCTCGACTTGCGCCGCGTCCGGATCCGGATCGGTCATGGCCGCTGATCCGGCTATGACCGGCGCATGGCGTCTTTCTCGCTTCCACCACTCTACCTTTCGATGATGAAACCACTTTCCCTGCTCTACGTCCTGCTGCTCGCCGGCAGTCTCCCCGTCCACGCCGAGGGCGCCGATCCGGCACGCGATCGCGCCAGCATCCTGGCGATGCAGGGCGAATACCTGGTGGACTTCGCCTTCGACGAGACGGTACTGCTCAAGCCGGGCTACGAGCGCGCGCCGGCGATGCGCAGCGGCGCCAACGAAGTGGTGATCGTGGTCGAGGACAGCCCGCGCAAGGTGGTACTGCAACATCTGCTGGTCGATACCAAGAGTGGCCATGTGACCAAGCACTGGCGCCAGGACTGGACCTACGAGGCGGCGCAGCGCTTCGAGTTCAGCGCAGACCAGACCTGGCAGGTGCGTCCGCTCGCCGCCGCGACCACGCGCGGTGCCTGGACCCAGTGCGTGTTCGAGGTCAGCGACGCGCCGCGCTATTGCGGCACCGGCCGTTGGGACTATGCCGACGGCCATGCGACCTGGACCAGCGACCTGAGCTGGCGGCCGCTGCCGCGGCGTGAGTACACCAGGCGCAGCGATTACAACGCGCTGGCGGTGATCAACCGGCACACCCTCACCCCGGCCGGTTGGACCCATGAGCAATTCAACACCAAGGTGCTGCGCAAGCCCGACGGCAGCCAGCAGTCGATCGCGCGCGAGTTCGGCTTCAACGACTACGTCAAAACCGGCGAGGTCGATTTCGCGCCCGCGTATGCCTATTGGAAGGCGACGCAGGGCTACTGGGCCAAGGTGCGCGCGCGCTGGGACGGGTGGCTCGGCAAGCCGCCGGGCGTGCACTTGAAGACCAAGCTCGACGGCATGGCGATGATCGTGCCGCTGTTCGAGCAGGCCGAGGCGGTACAGCAGGGCAAACCGGTGACCGACGCGCAGATCGATGCGGTGTTCGCGCAATGGACGGAGCCGGCGCCGGCCGCGCGCTGAGCACAGCGCCGACAACACAGCCAGGGTGGGGAAGGCGGCCGGTATGGCGCCTTCCCTTTTTTTTCATGGAGTGGATCGGTCGGCGGCGGCCATCAGTTGGCGATCGCGCGCGATCCCGCGGCTATCGCGCGCGCTCAGCCACATGCAGCGATCATGTGCACTCTCCGCGCGCCAGCTCCGCGCGCCAGCGACGGCGCAGCGCCGGCCCCACGCAACGCGGCAGTGTGGGCGTTCGCGCCAGTGCAACGACCTGCCATCCGCCGGAGCGCCGGCCACCGGAGATCAGGGCGTCGCCTCGCGCGCTGGCTGGGGCGCGGCCTGCGCTGGCGCGGGCGGTGGCTCGGTGCGCGCGGATGCAGCCATCACCTGCTCGATCCACGGGACGTAGTGCGAGATGCGCACCGCATGCACGATCTGGCCGTAGAGGCCCTGCACGAACGGGCGATCCGCGGTCCAGGTCTTCCAGAACGGATGCTCCGGCGGATACTGGCCCCACGATGCCAGGCCGACCAGTTGCCGCGCATGGCCGTCGCCGATCAGCAACGGACCACCGCTGTCGCCGCTGCCGGTGATGCCTTCGAGCGGCAACGCCGAGGCGGGAGGGTCGAAGCGATACCAGAGGTAACGCGCGTCGGCGCCGGCGATCGTGTTGAAGGCGTGGCGCAACACGCCGCGATGCGCGCCATGCGGATCCTGGCCCACGTTGCCGTCGCCACTGGCGCCCTTGCCGAGCAGCTCGGCGGTCATGCCCGCTTCCCGGTCGCCGCGGTACAGCGTCACCGGCGCCACCTCCGCCACCGGCGCCGCCAGTTCGATCAGCGCGATATCGTCGGATGCGTCGAGGAACGCGTAGAGCCTGGAGAAGTCGCGCGAGGCCAGGGCCTCCTTCACCAGTGGGTCGGGCAGCTTCTCGTAGCCGGGATAAACGACGATCCGTTTGATCCTGTGCGCCACGCCGCCGATGGTCACGTCCTGCTCCATGCCCGGCATCTGCATCGGCGCCGCGTGCGCGGCGGTGACCACCCACTGCGGCGCGATCAGCACGCCGTGCCCTTCGCCGGGCAGGTCGGCCAGTGCCGGAAATGCCGCCTCCGGAATCCGGTAGCGGGCGTCGTCCACGTCCGCCCTGACCACCACCGCGCCGGCCGCGTTGGCGACGGCCAGCAGGCAACACGCGACAAACCACTTCATGCGGGTCTCCTTATCGATGCACTGCGATTTATCCATGGCGCGGCACGCATCGCTCCCATCGTCGCGAAAGACCACCGCCGAGCGCCGGCGGCGAACGCGCCACGTCCGCGCAACCGCGACGCTTTTCCAAATCCCCAATCCCGAATCCCCAATCCCGGCCCCCTCACGGCTCGCGCAACGCCAGCGCCGGCGGCGTGCGCAGGATGCGACGCGTGCCCGACCAGCCGGCGAGCAGGCTCAGCGCCACGCCGCCGAGGCCGCCCAGCAGCAGCGCCGGCCATGGCGGCGAAAGTGTCAGCTCGAAGGCCTGTTTGGCCACCACCACGCCAATGATCGCCGCGGCACCGACCGCGAGGATCGCGGCGAGCAGGCCGAGCACACCGAACTCCACCAGCACCGCGCCGCGCAGTTGCCCACGGCGCGCGCCCAGGGTGCGCAGTACCGCGCTGTCGTAGCGGCGCTCGCCGGCGGTGGCCTGCAGCGCCGCCAGCAACACCAGCGCGCCGGCCAGCAGGCTGAAGCCCATCACCAGTTGCACCGCCTGCGCCACGCGGTCGATCACCTCGCGCACCCGTTGCAGGATCGCGTCGATGTCCAGCAGCGACACGTTCGGATAGGTGCGGCTGAGCCCGCTCAACTGCGTGGCCGATCCGCGCGGCAAATGGAAGGCCGAGATCAGGTTGTACGGCGCGTCCTGCACCGCACCGGCGTTGAGCAGCAGGAAGAAGTTGACCCGGAACGAGTCCCAGTCCGCCTTGCGCACGCTGGTCACGGTGAAGCTGCGTTGCTGCTCGCCGAGCAGCAGGGTGATGCGATCGCCCAGCTTGAGCCCGTAGCGCTGCGCCCAGCCTTCCTCCACCGAGGCCTCCGCCGCGGTGCTGTCGGCGGCCCAGAAGCGGCCGGACAGCAGCCGGTTGGCGGCCGGGAACTGGTGCCGCCAGGAGAAGTTGATCGGCCGATCGACGCCGTCGCCGTCGTCTTCCGGACCCTGGTCCTGGCGCTGCGGCGGCTTGCCGTTGATCGCCACCAGCTTGCCGGTGCTGAACGGTTCCACCGTCGCGTCGGCGACGCCGAGTCCGCGCAGCGTGCCGAGCACGTGCTCGGCCTGGTCGGGCTGGATGTTCATCAGGAAGTAGTTCGGCGTGTCCGCTGGCAGCCGGTCGCGCCATTGGCCGAGCAGGCCCGGGCCGATCACCGCCAGCAGCAGCAACGCGCACAGAGACAGCGACAGCCCGACCAGTTGCACCACGCTCAGCGCGCGGCGCCGGGTCAGCGCCGCCAGGCCCAGCTTCCATGGCCCGCGCAGCCGCGACTGCAGCCGCCGCAGCACGGCCAGCAGCAGGCCGCCGACCGCCGCGGCGAGCGCGGCGAGCAGGGTCAGGCCGCCCAGCACCCAGGCCGCCAGCACGCCGTCGCCGGTGGCGTACACCGCCAGCACCACGGTGGCGACCAGGGCGGCGGCATAGACCAGCAGCGAGGTCGGCGGCAGCGCGGCGAAGCTGCGGTTGAGCACGCGCATCGGCGGCACGTTGCGCAGCCGCAGCAGCGGCGGCAGGCCGAAGCCGAGCAGCAGCAACAGGCCTATGCCGGCGCCGGCCAGCGCCGGGGTCGCCTGCGGCAGCGGCAGCCGGTTCGGGATCAGGCTGCCCAGCGCCTCGACCAGGCCGATCTGAGCCAGCATGCCCAGGCCCACGCCCAGCGCGCAGGCGGGGATCGCCAGCAGCAGCAACTGCAGCGCCAGCGCGCCGAGGATGTCGCGCTGGCGCGCGCCCAGGCAGCGCAGCACCGCCACGTTGTCGATGCGGCGCAAGGCGAAGCGGTTGGCGGCCAGCGCGGTGGCGACGCCGGCCAGCAGCACCGCCAGCAACGCGGCCAGGGCCAGGAAGCGCCCGGCGCGGTCGAAGGCGCCGCGCACGCCGCGCTGGGTGTCCTCGATGCCGACCAGACGGAACGCCTTGGCGCGCGGCTGCAGCCATGCGCGCAATGCGGCGATCTCCTCCGGCGCACCGGCGAACATCAAGCGGTAGGAGGCGCGGCTGCCGGGGCCGAGCAGGCCGGCGGCATCGACGTCGGCGCGGTTGACCAGCAGTGGCGGCGACAGTTGCATCAGTTCGCCGGAGGCGTCCGGCTCGGCGCGCAGCACGCGGGTCACGCGCAACGTGCCGGCACCGAATTCCAGGTCGTCGCCGAGCTTCAGCCCCAGCGCCTCGAGCAGGCGCGGGTCGGCATAGGCCTGGCCGCGCGGCGGCGCGCCGGCACGCTCGCCGCCCGCGCCCGCGGTGTCGCGCGCGACCAGTAGTTCGCCGCGCAGCGGATAGCCGTCGGCGACTGCCTTGATGTTGGCCATCTGGCTCGCGTCGCCGTGGAACAGCACGCTCGGGAAGCTGACCAGGCGCGTGTGGCGCAGGCCGCGGCGCTGCGCTTCCGCGGCGAACGCGGCGGGAATGTCCTGGCGCCCGGTCACGCCGAGATCGCCGCCGATCACCTCGGCGGCGCTGCCGGTCAGCGCCAGGGTGACGCGATCGACCAGGGTGCCGACCGCGGTCATCACCGCCACGCCCAGCACCAGCGCGGCGAACACGGTCAGCAGGTCGCCGGCGAACAGCTCGCGGCGCAGCGCGCGCACGGCGTGGCGCAGCACGTTCATGCGTCGGCCGCCGCGTCGGCCTGGCGCAGGCGGCCGCCGTCGAGCCGGTAGCGGTGCTCGCAGCGCTGCGCCAGGCGCATGTCGTGGGTGACCAGCACCAGGGTGGTGTCGCTGCCGGCGTTGAGCGCGAACAGCAGGTCGCTGATCTGTTGCCCGGTGGCCTGGTCGAGGCTGCCGGTCGGTTCGTCGGCGAACAGGATCCGCGGCCGCGCCACGAACGCGCGCGCCAGCGCCACGCGCTGCTGCTCGCCGCCGGACAGTTGCCGCGGGTAGTGCCGCGCACGCGCGCTCAGTCCGACCGCCTCCAGCACCTCGCGCACCCGCGCCGGGTCCTCGCGCCCGGCCAGTTCCAGCGGCAGCGCGACGTTCTCCGCCGCGGTCAGCGACGGCAGCAGGTGGAAACTCTGGAACACGAAGCCGACCGCGCGCGCGCGCAACGCGGCCCGCGCCTCCTCGTCCAGCGCGTTGAGCGACTGCCCGGCGAGCACGATCTCGCCCTGGGTCGGCAGGTCCAGGCCGGCAAGCAGGCCGAGCAGGGTGGTCTTGCCGGAGCCGGAGGCGCCGACGATGGCGACGCTGTCGCCTTCACCGATGGTCAATCCGACCTTGTCGAGAATGTGGACCGTGCCCTCCGGTCCGCTGACGGATTTGCCGACATCGCGTACGTCGATCGCGATGCCGGTGCGGGGAGTGGGGGCCAGACTGTCGATGAGGAAATCTCCGGATGCGTGGCAACGATACGAAAGGAACGCCTGCCTGGACGCGCAGCGCCTGGCTCCTGGCCTGTCTGGCATGGTGTCTGCTGCTGCCCGCCATCGCCTGTGCCAAAGGTGCGACGGGGCCGGTGCTGGTGGTCGGCGACAGCCTCAGCGCCGCGCACAACATCCCGGTCCAGTCCGGCTGGGTGGCGCTGCTGGAGCGCCGCCTGCACCAACAGATGCAGGCGCCGCCGGCGGTAGTCAATGCCAGCATCAGCGGCGAGACCTCCTCCGGTGCGCTGACCCGGCTGCCGGCGCTGCTGCAGAAGCACCGCCCGGCGGTGGTGGTGATCGAACTGGGCGGCAACGATGCGCTGCGCGGGCTGACCCCGGCGGAACTGCGCGGCAACCTGGAGAAGATGATCGTGCTCAGCCGCGCCGCCGGCGCCAAGGTGCTGCTGCTGGGCATCGACGTGCCGCCCAACTACGGCCCAGCCTATCGGCAACGCTTGCGCGCGGTCTATGCCGATCTGGCCAAGCAGTACCAGACCGGACTGCTGCCGTTCCTGCTCGAGGGCGTGGCGCTGAACCCGGCGCTGATGCAGGAGGACGGCCTGCACCCCACCGCGGCCGGCCAGCCGAAGGTGCTGGACAACGTCTGGCCCAAGCTCAAACCCTTGATCGGCGGGTGATTTCCGCAACGGTCAGACACATGAAGCGATCTTCACGCCGTCACCACCGCGCTTGCGGCATGTTTCACAAAGCTGAAGACTGAGGAAGCTCTATGCGTCAGACCAAGGAAACCTCCGGACTCGTCCTGGTCGTCGAGGACAACCGCAACATTTCCGAGATGATCGGCGAATACCTGGAAGGCCGCGGATTCGAAGTGGATTACGCCTGCGATGGCCTGGACGGCTACCGCCTGGCGGCGGAAAACAGCTACGACGTGGTGGTGCTGGACCTGATGCTGCCGCGCCTGGACGGCATCGAAGTGTGCCGCCGCCTGCGCAACGACGCGCGCAAGTCCACCCCGGTGCTGATGCTGACCGCGCGCGACACGCTCGACGACAAGCTCACCGGTCTGGGCTTCGGCGCCGACGACTACCTGACCAAGCCGTTCGCGATCCAGGAACTGGAAGCGCGGCTGCGCGCGCTGATCCGCCGCGAACGCCGCCAGGTCGGATCGGAAGTGCTGAAGGTGGCCGACCTGGTGCTGGATCCGGTGAGCATGCGCGCCACCCGCGCCGGCACCGAGCTGCAGCTGTCGCCGATCGGCCTGCGCCTGCTGACCATCCTGATGCGCGAATCGCCGCGCGTGGTCACCCGCCAGGAGATCGAGCGCGAGATCTGGGGCAACGGCCTGCCGGACTCGGACACCTTGCGCAGCCATCTGTACAACCTGCGCAAGATCATCGACAAGCCGTTCGACCGCCCGCTGCTGCACACGGTGCAGAGCGCCGGCTACCGCATCGCCGACATCGCCCAGCCGATGAGCTGAGCGATCCCGCGTTTGCCGTGCGGGCAGGTGCCGAGGAACGGCGCCTGCTTGCACGGCGGATTCACGATCCGCGCTTCTATAATCGGCGGCGAAACGACACGGAAGCTGTATGCCGCACGGGTTACCGCGCAAAATCCGCCTCGCGCTCGTCGCCCGCATCCTGTTCGCGGGCTGCATCGTCGCGTTGGGCAGTTACCTGGTCGTGGCGGTGGTGCAGCATTCGCTGGTGGGTTCGGTGATGCGCGAGGAAGCCGCGCACTACTGGCGCCTGTACGCGCAATCGCCTTCGCCGCCACCGCCGCCCAACAGCCATACCCTGCATGGTTATCTGGTGCCGGCCGGGCAATCGCCCACGGCGGTGCCGGTGGCGTTGCGTGACCTGCGGCCGGGCCTGCACGAACACCTCCCGGGCGGCGAGATGGTGCTGGTCGACGAGACCAAGGCCGGGCGCCTGTACCTGGTGTTCCTGCGCGCGCAGGCGCAGCGCCTGGCGTTCTGGTTCGGCATCGTGCCGGCGCTGTTGACCCTGGTCGCGGTGGTGGTGGTGGGCTGGCTGACCTACCGCGCCTCGCGCCGGCTGCTGTCGCCGGTCAACTGGCTGGCGCGGCGCGTGTCGCAATGGGATCCGCGGCATCCGTCCACCGCCGACCTGGCGCCGGAAAACCTGCCGGCCGACGTGCAGGGCGAATCGCGGCAACTGGCCGCCGCGCTGCATGCGCTGGCGCTGCGCGTCACCGATCACGTCGCGCGCGAACGCAACTTCACCCGCGACGCCAGCCACGAACTGCGCACGCCGCTGACCGTGATCCGCGTCGCCAGCGACATCGCCATGACCGATCCGGACCTGCCGCCGCGGCTGGGCCGCAGCCTGCAGCGGATCCAGCGCGCCGGCCGCGACATGGAGGCGGTGATCGATGCCTTCCTGATCCTGGCGCGCGAAGCCGACGTGATCCCGCAGAGCGAGACCTTCGAGGTCGCCGACGTGGTCGAGTACGAGGCGGAAAACGCGCGCGAACTGTTGACCGGCAAGCCGGTGACGCTGACCGTCACCGTGCGCACCGTCGCGCGCCTGCATGCGCCGCCACGGGTGCTGCACGTGGTGGTCAGCAACCTGCTGCGCAACGCCTGCAGCTACACCGATGCCGGCGGCATCGAGGTCGAGGTCGACACCGACCGGATCAGCATCCGCGACACCGGCATCGGCATGTCCGCCGAGGCCTTGCAGCGCGCGTTCGAACCGTTCTTCCGCGCCGAGCCGGACCGCCCGCAGGGCACCGGGCTGGGCCTGTCGATCGTGCTGCGGCTGTGCGAGCGCTTCGGCTGGCGGATCGGACTGGAGAGCGCGGAAGGCGGCGGTACCACCGCCACGATCCGCTTCGACCCGGCCAAGTAAGCGGCCGGGGCGGGGACAGCGAAAGGCGCGTTCAGCGCTTCAGGTACGGCCGCACGATGTCGCGCCACAACGCATAGCCGGCGGCGTTCATATGCAGGTGGTCTGGGCCGAACAGGTCGGCGCGCGGTTGCCCGTCGGCGGCCAACATCGGCGTGTACACGTCGATGAAGTCCACCTGCTTCAGCGACGCCGCCGCCGCGCGGATCAGTCCGTTGGCCTCGGCCACCTGCGGCAGCAGCGCCGCCCGCGCCGGACTGGGCTTGATCGCGATGTAGGCGATGCGCACGTTCGGCAGGTCGCGGCGCACCCGGGTCACGAAGGCGAGGAAGTCCTCGCGCAACTGCTGTGGGCTGCGCCCGCTGTTGAGGTCGTTGTCGCCGGCGTAGAACACGATCAGGCGCGGCTTGTATGGCACCACGATGCGGTCGGCGTACCAGGTGCTGTCGCGGATCTCCGAGCCGCCGAAGCCGCGGTTGAGCGTGTTCACGCCCGGGAAGTCCTTGGCCAGCGAGGTCCAGAAGCGGATCGAGGAACTGCCGACGAACAGCACGCCGCCGGGCTTGGGCGGGTGTGCGGCGTCGGCCTGGGCGAAGCGCTGCATGTCCTGTTCCCACTCCGCGTTGGAGACCTGCTGCGGGATCTGTGGTGGCGGCGGCGGGGTCAGCGCCAGGGCCGATTGCAGGCCGAGCAGGGACAGGGAAAGGGCGAGCAGCGCGGCGCGCAGCGGCGAACGGGGCATGGTGGCGCCTCCTGGGACAGGGGAGCGGCGATGGTGCCGCAGGCGGTGCGCCGCAGGCAAATCCGCGGCCGGCGGCGGCGCGCTTCGGCGGGGAAGGGGGGCTTGTGGCAAAATCGGCGCCTAGCCCGCTTCGCCATCACCCATGACCGTTCCCTTCCGGCCGTCGCTGTCGCGTCCCCGTTCCCCAGGCCGGGCCTGAGCCATGGCCGACCAATTCGGGCACCTGCCGCGCGGACCGCGGCGCATGCTGATGGCGCTGCGCTGGTCGTACCAGGGCCTGCGCGCCGCCTGGCTGCACGAATCCTCGTTCCGGCTGGAAGTGTGCCTGTTCGTGGCGTTGGCGCCGCTGGCGCTGTGGCTGGGGCAGGGGCCGGTGCAGCAGGCGCTGATGATCGGCTCGCTGTTGCTGGTACTGGCGGTGGAACTGCTCAATTCCGCGATCGAGGCGGTGATCGAGCGTTACGGGCCGGAGCATCACGAACTGGCCGGACGCGCCAAGGACATGGGCTCGGCCGCGGTGTTGCTGATGCTGGCCAACGTGGTGCTGTGCTGGGGGCTGATCCTGCTGCCGCGCGTGCTGTGAGGCCCGCTTCGTCTTTCTTATCGTCAAAGGATTCCACCCCATGGCTTTCGAGTTTCTCGCCGATCCCAACACCTGGCTGACGCTGCTGACGCTGAGCGCATTGGAAATCGTGCTGGGCATCGACAACCTGGTGTTCATCTCCATCGCGGTCGGCAAGCTGCCCGAGGCGCAGCGCCCGGCGGCGCGCAAGTTCGGCATCGCGGTGGCGTGCCTGACCCGCATCGCGCTGTTGGTCTCGCTGGCGTTCCTGGCGCGGATGCAGGGCGAGCTGTTCAGCGTCGCCGGCATGGGCATTTCGATCCGCGACCTGGTGCTGATCATCGGCGGCCTGTTCCTGCTGGTGAAGGGCACCATGGAGATCCGCGAGCTGATCACCGGCGGCGAGGACTCAGACCCCACCACCAGCAAGGCCTCGGGCGTGTTCTGGATGGTGATCGCGCAGATCGCGGTGATCGACATCGTGTTCTCGCTGGACTCGGTGATCACCGCGGTCGGCATGGCCCAGCACATCCCGGTGATGGTCGCGGCGGTGCTGCTGGCGGTGGCGGTGATGCTGCTGGCGGCGAACCCGCTGGGCCGCTTCATCGACGCCAACCCGACGGTGAAGATGCTGGCGCTGGCGTTCATCCTGATGATCGGCGTGGTGCTGATCCTGGATGGCCTGGACGTGCACGTGCCCAAGCCCTACATCTACGCCGCGATGGGCTTCTCGGTGCTGGTGGAATGGCTGAACCTGCTGATGCGCCGCCGCGCCGCCGCGCACAACGTGCCGGGGGCCGGGCAATGGTGAACGGCTGACGGGCCGCGGCTGCGTTTTCACGGAGGGCGTGGCAAGCTGCGCCCAGTCTTCATGCCGGAGAGCGCCATGCGCCTGTTGTCCCGTTCTTTGTTCCTCGCCGCAGTGGTGGCGCTGTTGTCGGGCTGCGGCTACAACGCGATCCAGCAGAAGGACGAGGCGGTCAAGGCCGGCTGGTCCGAGGTGCTGAACCAGTACAAGCGCCGCGCCGACCTGATCCCGAACCTGGTCAACACGGTCAAGGGCTATGCCGACCAGGAGCGACAGGTGCTGACCGACGTGACCAATGCGCGCGCGCGGGTCGGCCAGGTGCAGGTCAACGCCGACGACGCCGCCTCGCTGCAGCAGTTCCAGCAGGCGCAGGGCGAGCTGTCCAGCGCGCTGTCGCGGCTGCTGGTGGTCACCGAGAACTATCCCAACCTCAAGTCCGACCAATCCTTCCGCGACCTGCAGGCGCAACTGGAAGGCACCGAGAACCGCATCACCGTGGCCCGCGGCCGCTACATCCAGGCGGTGCAGGACTACAACACCTACATCCGCTCGTTCCCGCAGGTGATCACCTCGAAGATCTTCGGCTACAAGGAAAAGCCCAACTTCTCGGTGGCCAACGAGGCGCAGATTTCCGAGGCGCCGGCGGTGAACTTCGGCGGCCAACCGGCGCCGCAACCGCAGCCGCAGCCGCAGCCGCAACAGGCGCCGCAGCCAGCGCCGGCGCAGTAGGCGCGGCGCCGGTGCGCAGCGGCGTCGGCGTCGCTGCGTGCCGACCGGGTCGCGGTGTGCGGCAGCGGCATCCGCACCGCGTCGGCCGCCGCCCGGCCTGGCGTGTTCGGCGGCAGGACCGCCGCGCTTTCCTTCCTTCGATGCTGCCGCGCGATCGCGCCGGCAGGAGTCTGCAATGAGCGATGCGACGATCCGCCCGTGGCGCGCGCGGCTGGGCCGGGCGACTTGGATCGGCGTGCTGCTGCTCGCGCTGCTGCCGCTGCTGGCCTGGGCGCAGGCCGGTAGCGAGGCGCCGATTCCGCCGCTGGACGCGCCGGTCATCGACACCACCGGCACGCTGACGCCCGAGCAGCGCCTGGAGCTGGACCGTCAGGCGGTGCAGCTGCAGCAGCGCAAGGGCAGCCAGCTGCAGGTGCTGGTGGTGCCGAGCACCGCGCCGGAGAGCATCGAGCAGTACACCCAGCGCGTGTTCGACCAGTGGAAACTCGGCCGCAAGGGCGTGGACGATGGCGTGCTGCTGGTGGTGGCCAAGGACGACCGCCGGGTACGCATCCAGCCCGGCTACGGCCTGGAGGGCGCGATTCCCGACGCCACCGCCAACCGCATCATCCAGGAGTACCTGGTGCCGCGCTTCCGCGCTGGCGACTACAGCGGCGGGATCGCCGAGGCCACCGCGATGCTGGTCAAGCTGATCGACGGCGAACAGTTGCCGGCACCGGTGAGTACCCATGCGAGCGAATCGCGTTCCGGCGGCAGGCTGCCGCTGGGCTTTTTCGCAGGGCTGTTCGCCGCCTTCGTCGCGCAATTGATCTTCGCGCGCGCGCCGCGGCCCTTGCGTGCCGTGCTGGTGGGGGCGGCTGGCGGTGGCGTGGGCCTGCTGTTGAGCCTGTCGCTGTTCGTCGGCGCCCTGACCGGTGCGATCGGGCTGGTGCTGGGGTTGCTGTCTGGCCTGTCGCCTGGCCGGTCGGCCGGTGGCGGCGGCTGGGGCGGGGGCGGCTGGGGTGGTGGTGGTTTCGGTGGCGGGTTCGGCGGATTCGGCGGTGGCGGTGGCGGTGGCTTCGGCGGCGGTGGTGGTGGCGGTGGTAGTTGGGGCGGAGGCGGCGGCAGTTCGGGAGGCGGTGGCGCCTCGGGGAGTTGGTGATGCGCATACTCCGCCATCTGTTCGCGCCCTCGGCGCGTGCCGTGTTCCCCGACGCCAGCCTGCAGCGCATCGGCGCGGCGATCGCCGAGGGAGAGCGGTTGCACCGCGGGCAGGTGATGTTCGCGGTGGAGGCGGGCCTGGCGCCGGCGCAGGTGCTGCGCGGCATGGCGCCACGGCTGCGCGCCGAGCACGCCTTCGCCCAGTTGCGCACCTGGGATACCGACGCCAACAACGGCGTGCTGATCTATCTGTTGCTGGCCGATCACCACATCGAGATCGTCGCCGACCGCGGTCTGCGCGGGCGCGTGGACGCGGCGCAATGGCGCGAGGTCTGCGCGGTGATCGAGCGCGATATGCGCGCGGGCCAGCCCGAGCAGGCGGTGATCGCCGGCGTTGGCGCGGTGTCGGCGTTGCTAGCTACGCACTTCCCGGCGCAGCCGGGCCAGGACGGCGAGGACGAGTTGCCGAACTTGCCGCGGGTGCTGGACTGAGCCTGCGGCGATGGTGGGTTTGTGCTGACGGCAGATGAGGCGCCCGCTGCGCCTGGCGCCGGTCGGCTCCCCAGGCAGCCTTGGCCTGTTCCATGCGCTGACGCGGCCGCCTCCGAGATCCGCTGTAGGAGCGGCTTTAGCCGCGACAGGCATTCCTGGGAACGCCTGTCGCGGCTAAAGCCGCTCCTACAGGGCGCGCGCGTCTGGCTCGGGAGGTATCGATGGCGCCGCCGTTCCAACGTCGCCGCGGTGGCGCATGTGCGCCTGCGAGCAGATGAAGGGCTTCCCCGTTACGCCGTCCCCAATCGAGGCAACCAGCGGCGCCGGTGGCAGACGCGTGCGCCTGCCAGCAGATGAAGGACCACCCCCATTACACGGTCTCCCAGTCGAGGCAACCAGCGGAGTCGGTGGCAGAATAGGCGACCTTCGCCCCCCGGCCGACGCTCGCGCATGACCTATCTCCACCAGATCGACCCCATCGCCTTCTCGCTCGGCCCGGTGAAGGTGCATTGGTACGGGCTGATGTACCTGGCCGCCTTCGCCTCGGCCTGGTGGCTGGGCCGCCTGCGCATCCGCGCCGGGCGCCTGCCCGGCGTGGACATGGAGGGATTCTCCGACCTGCTGTTCTACGCGATGCTGGGCGTGGTGCTGGGCGGGCGCGTGGGCTACATGGTGTTCTACGCCTTGTCCGATTTCCTGGCCGATCCGCTGCTGATCTTCAAGGTGTGGGACGGCGGCATGAGCTTCCACGGCGGCCTGATCGGCGTGCTGGTCGCCGCGGCCTGGTGGTCGCGCAAGGCGCGCCTGCACTTCTTCGACACCATGGATTTCGTCGCCCCGCTGGTGCCGCTGGGGCTGGGCTTCGGCCGCGTCGGTAATTTCGTCGGCGGCGAGTTGTGGGGCAAGTTGACCAACGCCGGCTGGGGCGTGATCTTCCCGCGCGCGCCGATGCAGGACCAGGTCGCCGGCGCGCAGGCGCTGGACAGCCTGATGAGCGCCACGGAACTGCAGCGGCAGTATGCCGCCGGGCTGCTGGACCGCTACGCCCGCCATCCCTCGCAGCTGTACGAGGCGGTGCTGGAAGGCCTGGTCATGTTCGTGGTGCTGTGGACGTTCTCGATGAAGCCGCGCGCGCGCTATGCGGTGTCCGGCCTGTTCGCGCTGCTGTATGGCGTGTTCCGCTTCGCGGTGGAGTTCGTGCGCGTGCCCGATGCGCAGCTCGGCTATCTCGCCTTCCATTGGCTGACCCGCGGCCAGCAGTTGAGCGTGCCGCTGATCGTGCTCGGCCTGTACCTGCTGTGGCGCTCGCGCCGCGCGCCGGTGCTGCAGCCGGTGCCGCCGCCGGAGGTGGCCAAGTGAAGCAGTATCTGGAACTGCTGCAGCACGTGCTGGAACACGGCGCGGAGAAATCCGACCGCACCGGCACCGGCACGCGCAGCGTGTTCGGCTGGCAGATGCGCTTCAACCTCGATGATGGTTTTCCCCTGGTCACCACCAAGAAGCTGCACCTGCGCTCGATCGTGCACGAGCTGCTGTGGTTCCTGAAGGGCGAGACCAACATCGCCTATCTCAAGGACAACAAGGTCAGCATCTGGGACGAGTGGGCCGACGCGCAGGGCGAACTGGGCCCGGTCTACGGCAAGCAGTGGCGGCGCTGGACCGGCGCCGACGGCCGCGAGATCGATCAGATGCAGTGGCTGGTGGAGGAGATCAAGCGCAACCCGGATTCGCGGCGGCTGCTGATCAGCGCCTGGAACGTGGCCGAGCTGCCGCAGATGGCGCTGATGCCGTGCCACAGCCTGTTCCAGTTCTACGTGGTCGACGGCAAGCTCAGCTGCCAGCTGTACCAGCGCAGTGGCGACATCTTCCTCGGCGTGCCGTTCAACATCGCCAGCTACGCGCTGCTGACCCACATGGTGGCGCAGGCCACCGGCCTGGGCGTGGGCGATTTCGTGCACACGCTGGGCGATGCGCACCTGTACTCCAATCACTTTGATCAGGCGCGCGAGCAACTGGCGCGCACGCCGCGGCCGTTGCCGCGGTTGCGGCTGAACCCGGCGGTCACCGACCTGTTCGCCTTCACCTACGACGACATCGCCATCGAGGGCTACGACCCGCATCCGGCGATCAAGGCGCCGGTGGCGGTGTGAGGGGCGGGGAGTCGGGAATGGGGAATGGGGAATCGGCAAAGACAACGGCAGTGGCGCTGACGGATGCGGATGCCTCGGCCACGCGCTCTGGATTGCGGTTGACCCTGATCGCCGCGCTCGACCGTGCCAATGCGATCGGTCGCGACAATGACCTGCCGTGGCGCCTGCCCGACGATCTGAAGCGCTTCAAGGCGCTGACCCTGGGCAAGCCGGTGCTGATGGGACGCAGGACCGCGCAGTCGCTGGGCCGCGCGTTGCCGGGGCGGATGAACCTGGTGATGACCCGCTCGGGGCAGGTGCCGTTCGAGGGCATGCAGGCCGTCGCCTCGCTGCAGGCGGCGCTCGGGATCGCGCAGGCCGGCGGCGCCGAGGAACTGTCGGTGATCGGCGGCGGCGACATTTTCGCCCTGGCCCTGCCGCATGCCGACATGCTGTACCTGACCCACGTGGACACGCTGGTCGAAGGCGCCGATGCGCATTTCCCGGCGTTCGATCCGGCGCAGTGGGAAGTCGTGGCGCGGCAGGCGCACGCGGCCGATGCCAGGCATGCGCTGGCCTTCGAGTTTGTCGATTACCGGCGCAGGTGAGGCGTGCGTAGCGCAGCCGGGCGAGCGATCGGATGCGGCGCCGAAGGTATTGCTGGCATGAGGCGAGCGGGCATTCTCCTGCAGCACGCGTTGCAGGCGTGATGCCCTTGGCTGCCGCATTCCTGGCTTGGCTGGCGCTTTTGTAGGAGCGGCTTCAGCCGCGACAGAAGCCATGCATGTGATGCAGACGATCGGCGATGGATGGTGCCTGTCGCGGCTGAAGCCGCCTACAGTGCGAGGGTTCTGGTCGGCAAGGCGCGGTGGCCACCGCGCCCTTCCTCGATGGCGTGCCGTCAGTCTTGTGCCGGCGCCGGCGCCGGCGCTGCGCCGGCCGCCGTACCCGCACCACGCCCGCCGCCCGAACGCCGCCGTGGCGGCCGCGCGCGCGGTGCCGGCGGCGGACCCTCGACCGGGCGCCCGGGCACTTGCACGACCTGCAGGTCCTCGCTGTCCAGCCGCAGCGCGGTGAGCTTGCCGCCCCAGACCGCGCCGGTGTCGATCGCGTGCACGCCCTGGGTGATGGTCAGGCCCAGCGTCGACCAGTGGCCGCACACGATCTTGAGGTCGCGCTCGGCGCGGCCCGGCACCTCGAACCACGGATACAGGCCCTGCGCCTGGGTTCCCGGCGTGCCCTTCTCCTCGATCGCGATGCGCCCGCGCGGGGTGCAATAGCGGGCGCGGGTGAACAGGTTGATGATCGCGCGCGAACGGTCGTAGCCGGTCAGGCCCGGCGACCACGCCGGGCGATCGCCGTACATGTTGCGGAACAGCTTGCGGTAGCCGCTGCCGTGCAACTGCTGCTCGACCTCGCGCGCATGCTTCTCCGCCAGGGTGGTGGTCCACTTCGGCGCCAGGCCGGCGTGGATCATCATCCAGCCAAGTTGGCGGTCGGCGTGCAGCAGCTTCTGCATGCGCAGCCAGGTGAGCAGTTCGTCGCGGTCCTCGGCCAGCACGATGCGTTGCAGGTCCGGATTGACCTTGCGCTGTTCGTCCGGGCTGCGCTCGCCGATCGCCAGCAGCGACAGGTCGTGGTTGCCCAGCACCACCTCGCTGTGCGCGCGCAGCGAGTGCACCAGGCGCAGGGTCTCCAGCGACTGGCCGCCGCGGTTGACCAGGTCGCCGCAGAACCACAGCCGGTCCACGGCCGGGTCGAAACGGATCTTCTCCAGCAGCCGCTGGGTGACGTCGTAGCAGCCCTGCAGGTCGCCGATGGCCCAGACGCTCATGCCGCCGCCATCAGTGCAGGGTCCGCGGCACGGTCAGCACGAACGGGGCGACCGGCGCGACGAACTGGGTGCCGTCGTCGGCTTCCATGTCGTAGTGGCCGCGCATCGTGCCGTGCTCGGTCTCCAGCATCAGCCCGGAGGTGTAGCGGAAATCCTCGCCGGGACGCAGCCGCGGCTGTTCGCCGACCACGCCGTCGCCGTCCACGCGTTCGACGCGGCCGTTGCCGTCGGTGATCTCCCAGTGCCGGGCGATCAGCCGCGCGGCGACGCGGCCGCGGTTACGGATGCGGATCGTGTAGGCGAACGCGTAGCGTCCGTCCTCCGGCGCCGATTGGTCGTCGAGGAAGCGGGGCGATACTTCGACCTCGATCCGGTAGGGGGCGTCATTGTTCATGTCGACAGTTTAGAGCGTGTTTTGCCGTTTGAGGCGAGATATGGCGGAGGTTCGCGATACGGCGTGGCTATCGCGTGGCGGACTCGCGTCGGCCGCCCAGGCGGATCGCATGGGCGTGCAGCGTGCAGCGGGCAACAGGCGGCGGGACGGCGGTCTCGGCGCATCGTTCTGCGCGATGCGCGTGCCGCGAGGCAGTCCGGCGCGCTTCGCAGTCGTCGCCGCGTGCAGGGAGGCGCGCTGGGAGGCAGTGTCGGAGTGCGCGAGCGCACCGCGGCGCGCGCCGCTCGCCGCGGCGCAGGCGTCAGGTGGCCTGAGCGACGTTGGCCAGGCGCACGAAGTCGGCGACCTCGAGTTGCTCGGCGCGCGCGTCCGGGCGCACGTCCGCGGCCTCGAACTGCGCGGCATCGCAGACCCCGTTCAGGGCATTGCGCAGGGTCTTGCGGCGCTGCCCGAACGCGGCGCGGACCACGTCGGCGAAGCGCCGCGGATCGGCGATGCCGACGCGCTGCGGCGCATGCGGCACCAGCCGCACCACCGCCGAATCCACCTTCGGCGGCGGCCGGAACGCGCCCGGCGGCACCACGAACAGCGAGGTCACCTCGCAGTACGCCTGCAGCATCACGCTGAGCCGGCCATAGACCTTGCTGCCCGGCGCGGCGGCCATGCGATCGACCACTTCCTTCTGCAGCATGAAGTGCATGTCGGCGATCGCGGCGGCGTGGTCCAGCGCATGGAACAGGATCGGCGAGGAGATGTTGTAGGGCAGGTTGCCGACCAGGCGCAGTTTGCCGGCGGCGCCGGCCAGCGCGGTGAAGTCCACCGACAGCACGTCGCGGTTGAGGATGGTCAGCGCGCCGACCCCTTCCGCCGCGGCGGTCAGCGGCGCGATCAGGTCGCGGTCGAATTCGATCACGGTCAGGCGGCCGTGGCGGCGCAGCAGCGGGAAAGTGATGGCGCCCTGGCCGGGGCCGATCTCGACCAGCAGGTCGTCCGGCTTGGGATTCACCGCGCGCACGATGCTGTCGATGTAGTGGCGGTCGCTGAGGAAATGCTGGCCAAGCGATTTCTTGGCCGGGGCGCTGAAGCCGGGATGGGAAGTCATGCGGGCAATCTTATCGGGATGGGGGCGGGAAGGCGCGCGCGGGCGCTTGGGTAGGAGCGGCTTCAGCCGCGACCCGGCGTTATCGGGAAAGCCCGGTCGCGGCCGAAGCCGCTTCTACAGGGCGCCGCGCGCGGCCAGGCGCGCGCACAGCGCGACCGCGGCGAACAGGCTGGAGGGATCGGCGCTGCCGCGGCCGGCCAGTTCCAGCGCGGTGCCGTGGTCGACCGCCACGCGCGGGTAGGGCAGGCCCAGGGTCAGGTTCACCGCCTGCTCGAAGCCGCTGTACTTGAGCACCGGCAGGCCCTGGTCGTGGTACATCGCCAGCACCGTGTCGACCCCGGCCAGCTTCTGCGGCAGGAACGCGGTGTCGGCCGGCAGCGGACCCAGCAGGCGCATGCCTTCGCCGCGCAGGGCATCCAGCACCGGCTGCATGACCTCGATTTCCTCGCGCCCCAGATGTCCGTCCTCGCCCGCATGCGGATTCAGCCCGAGCACCGCGATGGTCGGCGCGGCGATGCCGAATTCGCTGCGCAACGCGGTGTGGACGATGTGCAGGCTGCGCTCCAGCAGCGCCGGGGTCAGTGCGTCGGCGACGGCGCGCAGCGGCAGGTGGGTGGTGACCAGGGCGACGCGTACGATGGCGTTGGCCAGCATCATCACCACCTCGCGGCCGGCGTGACGGGCCAGCAGTTCGGTGGTGCCGGTGTAGGCGATGCCGCCGTCGTTGATCGCGGCCTTGTGCACCGGGCCGGTGACCAGGCCGGCGAGTTCGCCGCGCAGGCAGGCGTCCGCGGCCTGGGTCAGGGCGCCGATCACCGCGCCGGCATTGGCCGCGTCGGTGCGGCCGAAGCGGCTGGGCACGGCGTTGGCGACCGCGCGCAGGCGCAGGTCGCCAGGCGCCTGCGCGACGGCGGATTCGGGGAGCAGTTGCAGCGGCAGCGACAGCGCCGCGGCGGCGGCGCGTAGGGTGTCCGGATCGGCGAAGGCCAGCAGTTGGCAATCGTGGCGCGGCTGTTGCGCCAGCCTGACGCACAGCTCCGGGCCGATCCCGGCCGGCTCGCCCGGCACCAGCGCGAGCGCGGGCAGCACGGCTTACGGCTTGGTGGCGGCCGGTGCCGGAGTGCTGGCGTCGGCGGCCGGGGCGGCGGCGCTGTCGCCGCCGACGCGCAGGTTCACATAGGCTTCGCCGCGCATTTCCTGCAGGAAGCGGTTGTATTCCTCTTCCAGCTTGCGGCGGCCGATGGTCTCGCGGACCTGGGCGCGCTGGCTGTCGCTGGTCACGTCGGTCTGACGCGAGGCGACGCGCTGCACGATGTGCCAGCCGGCTTCGGTGCGGAACGGCTGCGAGACCTGGTCGTCGCTCAGGCCTTCGACCTGGCGGCCGAAGTCCGGGCCGAACGCGTCGGCCGGGAACCAGCCCAGATCGCCGCCCTGGCCGCGGCTGTTGGCATCGTCGGAGGATTCCTTGGCCACGGCCTGGAAGTCCGCGCCGCCGGCGATGCGCGCGCGCAGGGTCTCGATCTTGGCCTTGGCGGCCGCATCCGGCTGCGCCTCGTTGACCCGGATCAGGATGTGCCGGGCGTGGTACTCGGTGACGGTCTTCTTTTCCGGGTTGGCCGAGGCATCGCGCACTTCGACCAGTTTCAGCAGCTGGAAGCCGCTGGGGCCGCGCAGCGGGCCGGCGACCTGGCCCGGCTTCATGTCGCGGATCAGCTGCGCGAACGCGTTCGGGATCTCGTCCAGGCTGCGCCAGCCCAGATCGCCGCCTTCCAGCGCGTTGGGGCTGTCGGAATAGCGCACCGCGGCCGCGCTGAAGTCGATCTCGCCCTTGTCGATCAGGCTCTTGACCCCGTCGATCTTGCTCTGGCCGGTCTTGATCTGCTCGGCGGTGGCGCCTTCCGGCAGGCCGATCAGGATGTGCGCCAGGTGGTACTGGGCGCCGGTGGCGGCCTGCTGCGCCAGCGCCGCGTCCACTTCGCTCTCGCTGACGTTGATGCGGCTCTGCGCGAAGCTCTGGCGCAGGCGCTGCACGGTGATTTCGTCGCGCACCGAGTTGCGGAAGTCGTCGAAGGCCATGCCGTCGGCGGCCAGCTTCTGGCGCAGGCCGTCCACGTCGGTGCCGTTCTGCTGGGCGATGCTGGCGATGGCGCGGTTCAGTTCGTCGTCGCCGACGCGGATGCCGGTGCTGTTGGCGCGCGCGACCTGCAACTTGACCAGCACCAGGCGCTCGAGCACCTGCCGCTGCAGCACGTTGTCCGGCGGCAATTGCCCCTCGCGGCCGGCATACTGCGCCTTCACGTTGCGCACGGCACGATCCAGTTCGCTCTGCAGCACGACATCCTCGTCGACCACCGCAGCGATGCGGTCCAGCGGTTGGGTTTGTTGCGCGGCGGCCGGAGCGGACACACCGGCGATCGCCAGCAAGGTGGCGAGGAAAAC
Source organism: Xanthomonas sp. DAR 35659 (assembly GCF_041242975.1). Lineage (NCBI taxonomy): Bacteria > Pseudomonadati > Pseudomonadota > Gammaproteobacteria > Lysobacterales > Lysobacteraceae > Xanthomonas > Xanthomonas medicagonis. The sequence continues at coordinate 4,333,007 of NZ_CP162488.1, read as the reverse complement.
GGAGAGGGTCTTGGTCATGGAATCAGGTTCGGATCGTAAGCGTCCGGATCGGTCGTGGTATTGCTGGGCGGGACCAAGTACAGGTCGTCGCGGTTGTAGCCGAGAATAGCACGGCGCAGAACGCGGTCCGTGTCCTGGCCCAGCGAGGACAGGCCCTTGAGCACGAACTCGACCTGGAACGCGGTGTCCAGGTCGCCTTCGCGATTGCGCACGTAGCGCCGCGCCAACGCGCGCACGGCCAGGCAGCAACTGTCCCACTGCACGCCGGCGATGATTTCCAGCGGCTTGCTGTCTTCCAGCGAGTAGTAATGGCGCCCGACCAGGCTCCAGGTGGGATTGATCGGATACAGCACCGACACGTCGGTCTGCTCCAGCAGGTCGCGGCGGAAGCGGTAGCTGACGTTGATGATGCCGTCGCCCGGCAGCAGGTAGCGGGTGCGGAAACTGGCCAGGTCCTTGCGCCGGTACTTGGGATCCCACTGGTAGGTGGCGCCCATCGTCCAGCGGTCGTTGAGCATGTAATTGGCGTCGGCGATCCAGGCCGACTTGCCTTGCTCGATGGATGTGCTGGGCGCGCCATTCGTTGTCGGCAGGCTGACCCTGGAGTCGCTGAAGTAAAGAATCTGGCCGAAGCTGACGGCCAGCTTCTCCTTGCCGTCGTCCTGGCGCAGCAGGCGCGAGCTCAGCGCCATGGTCAGTTGGTTGGCGTCGTTCTGGCGATCCGCGCCGGTGTAGCGCGAGTCGCGGAACAACTGGCCCCAGCTGAAGGTGAATTCGCGCGTGTCGAAGATCGGCAGGTCGTTCTGGTCGCGGTACGGCGTGTACAGATAGAACAGCCGCGGTTCCAGGGTCTGCAGATAGTTGGTGCCGCCGAACTTGGCGTCGCGATCGAAGTACAGCCCGGCGTCGACGGTGGTGATCGGCAGGCTGCGCGAGGGCGAGGTGTCCCCGCCCAGGGGCGCGGCCAGGTCCTTGTCCAGTTGGTAGGCGGTATAACGCCAGGCCAGGGTGGGTTTCAGGAACCATGCGGCGCCGGCCAGCGGCATCGAGATGTAGGGTTTGACGTCCAGTCGGCTGCCGCCGGGCTGCTCGATCACATCGCCAGTGCGTTCGAACGTGGGGCCCTTGACGTGGATGTCGTCGTGCACGAAGCGCACGGCCTCGGAGTAGACGCCGGCCTCGAACCATCTGCCGAACGACTGGTCCCAGGTGAAGAAGGCGCGCGGCTGGCGGCTGTACGGCAGCGCGGCCTCGGTCAGGGTGTAATCGGTCAACTGCCAGCGATCGGCCATCAACCCGGCGGTCCAGGTCTCGCCGGTGCCGTAGACGCCGATCGTGCTCTGCAGGTTGGAGACCGCATTGCCAAGCAGGCGGTTGGAGAAATCCTCGGTGTAACGCTCGTCGCTGACCCAGGCAATGGAGGCGCGCGCCTGCCATTGCGGATTGATGTTGTGGTAGCCCTGGTACTCGAACTTGCCGCGGTCCTTGTCGCGCAACTGGTCCGAGGGCATGTACGTGGCCTCGATCTCGCCCTTGCCGCCTTCGTACAGATAGCGGAACTCGCTGCCGAGCATGAAGCCGCGCGAGCTCATGTAGCGCGGATACAGGGTGGCATCGTAGTTCGGCGCCAGGTTCAGGTAGTACGGCTGCATGTAGTCGAAGCCGTTACGGCTGGACATGCCGATCGCCGGGAACAGGAAGCCGCTGCTGCGCCGATCGTCGATCGGGAACTTGAACCAAGGCGCGTACAGGATCGGCACGTTGTAGATCTTCAGGATCGCGTTGCGCGCGGTGCCGAAGCCCTCGTCGTTGTCGACGTCGATCTCCGGCGCGTGCAGTTCCCACACCTGTTGCGAGGGATCGCAGGTGGTGTAGGTGGAGCGGTGCATCTGTCCCAGTGCGCCCTGAAGGTCGACCGAATCGGCCTTGCCGTTGCCGCGGCGTTCGATCAGCTGGTAGCGGATGTTGGAGATCTTGTGGGTGTCGGTGTCCTGGTTGCCTTCGGCGCGGTCGGCGATCATGCGGATCGACGAATCCTGGTAGCGCACGTGGCCCTCGGCGATGTAGTTGCCGGTCTCGGTGTCCACCCGCAGGCTGTCGGTCCCCATGAACTGGTCGCCGCGCTTGAGCGCGACGTTGCCGGTGTAGTTCGGGACGGTGGTGGTGCCCGACAGCTGGTCGCCTTCGATGTCGGTCGGCTGCTGGTCGCGGATCGCCGCCAGCTTGGGATCGACCTTGGGCGCGTCATCGAACTTGGGCAGCACGTCCGGGGTCGGGCACAGTCCCCAATTGGGTGGCTTCTCGGCCGCCATCGCCGGCAGACAGAGGGCGATACTGAACGGAAGGGGTAGCAGGCGGAGGGCTCGGCGCACGCGCGTCAGGTATCGGGCTAAAACGGTCGCTAGCTTGCCCCATCCGGTGCATGGGGGCAATGAAGGCGTTCCGGGGCGCGGGGGCGGGGTTCATCCGCCCAGGGTCGGGACGTCAGCGCAGGGCGTCGACGTGGGCCACGCTGCATTCGCCCAGCGCCTGCAGGTCGTAGCCGCCTTCCAGCAGCGACACCACGCGGCCGCGCGCGTGCCGTTCGGCCAGCGCGCGCAGTTCCGCGGTGAGCCAGGCGAAGTCCTCGGCGTCCAGCATCAGGTCGGCCAGCGGGTCGCGCATGTGCGCGTCGAAGCCGGCCGAGACCAGCAGCAGTTGCGGCTTGAAGGCGTCCAGCAGCGGCAGCATCTGGTCGGCCCAGGTGTTGCGGAAGCGGAAGCCGCCGCTGCCCGGCGGCAGCAGCGCGTTGTGCAGGTTGCCCACGCCGCGGTCGTGGACCCCGCCCGAGTTCGGGAATAGCCCGGACTGGTGGGTACTGAGATACTGCACATGCGGATCGCGCTCGAAGATCGCCTGCGTGCCGTTGCCGTGATGCACATCGAAATCGACGATGGCGATGCGCTCCAGGCCGTGGCTGTCGCGGGCATGGGCGGCGGCCACGGCGACGTTGTTGAACAGGCAGAAGCCCATCGCGGTGCCGGCGGTGGCGTGGTGCCCGGGCGGGCGCACGGCGCAGAAGGCGGTGTCGCTCTCGCCGTGCATCACCGCGTCCACCGCGGCCACGCCGGCGCCGGCCGCGCGCAGCGCCGCGGCCCGCGAGCCCGGCGCGATCACCGTGTCCACGTCGAGCATGCGCCGGCCGTCGATGTCGGCCAGGACCGTGTCGATCAGCTCGCGGTCGTGGACCCGGGCCAGGTCGCCGAGCTTGGCCAGCGGCGCCTCGCGCCATTCCAGCGCGGGGAAGGCCGCGCGCAGCGCGTCGGTGACCGATTGCAGCCGTTCCGGCCGTTCCGGATGCTCGGGTCCCGGGGCATGGCCCAGGCACGCGGGATGGGTGTAGATCAGCATGCGAGCCCTGCCGCCTGCGCGCCGCCGCGAGCCTGGCTCAGGCCTGGCGGCGTTCGTGGCGCCACAGCACTTCGCCGTGGCCGTCGGCCCGCGCCAGCACCCGCGCCAGCACGAACAGCAGGTCGGACAGGCGGTTGAGATAGCGCACCGCTTCCGGCCGCACCGCGTCCTGGCGCGACAGCGCCACGGTCTCGCGCTCGGCGCGGCGCACGATGGTGCGGGCCAGGTGGCAGCGTGCCGCGGCCTCGCCGCCGGCCGGCAGGATGAAGTCCTTCAGTGCCGGCAGGGTGTCGTTGTAGCGGTCCAGATGCCGCTCAAGTGCGTCGATGTCGGCATCGTGGATCGCCGCATGGCCGGGAATGCACAGTTCGCCGCCGAGGTCGAACAACTGGTGCTGGATCGCGGTCAGCAGGGTGCGCACGTCCTCGGTCAGCGGACAGGCCAGGATCACGCCGATCGCCGAGTTGGCCTCGTCCACGGTGCCGTAGGCGGCCACCCGCGCGGAGTCCTTGCCGACCCGGTTGCCGTCGCCCAGCCCGGTGCTGCCGTCGTCGCCGGTGCGGGTGTAGATCTTGGAGAGGCGGTTGCCCATCGCCGCGCGGCGTCCGCCGGCCTCAGGGGTTGACCGACTGGCCGCGCCGGCCCAGCCGCGCCCACTGCTCGATGCCGACCTGGATCGCCGCGGCCAGGCCGACGTACAGCGCCGCGCTGCCCATGTACGGCAGCAGCCAGTCGCCGTAGTTCTGCCACCAGCCGGCCACGGTCGGGTTCGGCACGCTGCGGCTGATCCAGTAGAAGCTGCCCTGCGCGATCAGGTGGCACAGCGCCACCGCGACCACGAAATTGCCCGCGGTGCTGCGCAGCGCGCGCCAGTCGGCGCCGCGGTAGCCCAGCGCCGCCAGGGCGCCACCGGTCCACAGCGCCAGGTAGGCCGGAATCAGGCACCAGTAGGCCGGCGACACGCAATAGTGCTGCCAGAAGTCCAGGCCCTGGCCGCGGATCACCAGGTAGTCGATCAGCACCGCCAGCCCCATCAGCAGCGGGAACGCCCAGCGGGTCCAGCCGCGCAGGTAGAAGCCGCCGATGAAGAACACCGCCCATGACGCGTCCGGGATCGCGCCGAAGTGGTTGATGCGGGTCGCGGCCAGCAGCGACACCAGCAGGAGCAGGACGGGCAGGCGGTGGGTGGAAGGCGTCATGGCGGGCGGGCACCGGTACGGAGAACGCCGATTCTACTGGAAGCGGCGGGCCGGCGAGTGAGGCCCCGCGCCGACGGTGCGGCGTGGACGCCGGGAACCGCACGGGGATGCTGCGGGCGCAGCGCCGCACCGCGTGCGGATCACCGCCGATTCCGGTGCCGGCCGTATCATGGCCGGATGAGCAAACGACATGACGTAGTGATCGTAGGCGGCGGCCTGGTCGGCGCCAGCCTGGCCATCGCCCTGGACCGCCTGGGCGTGGACGTGGGCCTGGTCGAGGCCGCGCCGCCGGGCGCGCTGCCGCCGGTGTTCGACCAGCGCAACCTCAGCTTCGCCGCGGCCACGGTCAATGCGCTGCGCGCGCTCGGTGTGATGCAGCGGCTGCGCGCGCCGACCGGGCCGATCCGGCGCATCCATGTCAGCCGCGAGGGCGATTTCGGACGGGTGCGGCTGGACGCGGCCGACTACGGGCGCGAGGCGTTCGGGCAGGTGGTGGTGGCGCGCGACTTCGGCGAGGCGCTGGAAGCGGGCTTGGCCGCCGCCGCGCACGTTCGCCGCTACCGGCCGGCGCAGTTCCTGGGGCTGGAGGCCGGCGACGACGCGTCGTCGCGGCGGCTGCGCATCGCCCTGGACGGCGCCACCGAGGTGCTGCAGGCGCGCCTGCTGGTCGGTGCCGACGGCAGCGCCAGCGCGGTGCGCGAGGCGCTCGGCATCGCCGCCGAGCGCCACGATTTCCAGCAGACCCTGTTCGTGGCGCGGGTACGCGGCAGCCGCCAGCCCGACGGCAGCGCCTACGAGCGCTTCCGCGACGAAGGCCCGACCGCACTGCTGCCGCGCGGCGACCGCCACTACGGCGCGATCCACGCGGTCGCCGCCGAGCAGGCCGACGCGGTGGCCGTGCTCGACGAGGCCGCCTGGCTGCAACGCCTGCAGCAAGCGCTGGGCTGGCGCGTCGGCCGCCTGCTGGGCAGCGGCGAGCGCAGCGCCTACCCGATCGTGCAGGTGCTGGCCGGGCGGCTGACCGATGCGCGCGCGGTGCTGCTCGGCAATGCCGCGCAGACGCTGCACCCGCTGGGCGCGCAGGGCTTCAACCTGGGCCTGCGCGACGCGCTGACCCTGGCCGAGCTGATCGAGCGCGACCGCACCGATCCGGGCGCGCCGGCGCTGCTGCAGCAATACGCCCAGCGCCGCGAGCAGGACCGGCAACGGACCGTCGCCTTCTCCGGCGGCTTGGCGCGGCTGACCGCCAACCCGGCGCCGCTGCTGCGCCCGTTGCGCAGCCTGGGCCTGCTGGCGGCCGCGCAGGCGGCGCCGCTGCAGTCGTTCCTGGTCGGCGGCGCGATGGGGTTCCGCGGCGACGTGCCGCAGCTGTGCCGGGAGACGACGGCATGAGCCGGCGCGGCGTGCTAGACGTGGTGGTGGTCGGCGGCGGCGTGGTCGGCGCCGCCTGCGCGTTGGCGCTGGCCGCCGAAGGCCTGGCGGTGGCGCTGGTCGAGGGCCGCGAGCCGTCGCGCTGGTCGGCGGCCGAGCCGGACTTGCGGGTGTACGCGTTCGCCCCGGACAACGCCGCGCTGCTGCAGGCGCTGGGCGTGTGGCCGCAGGTGCTGGCGCGGCGCGCGCAGGCCTATCGGCGCATGCGCGTGTGGGACGCCGGTGGCGGCGGCGAACTGGAGTTCGATGCCGACGCGCTGGGGCGCGACCAGTTGGGCTGGATCGTCGAGCATGCGTTGCTGGTCGAACAACTGTGGGCGGCGCTGCCGGCGGCCGGGGTGCAGTTGCACTGTCCGGCGCGGGTGGAGGCGGTGGAGATGGCCGAGGAACGCGTCCGCCTGCGCCTGGACGACGGCAGCCGCCTGGACGCGCGCCTGGCGATCGCCGCCGACGGCGCCGACTCCACCCTGCGCGGCCTGGCCGGGCTGGACGCGCCGGCGCACGACTACGGCCAGCGCGGCGTGGTCGCCTTCGTGCAGAGCGAGCAGCCGCACCAGGACACCGCCTGGCAGCGCTTCCTGCCCGGCGGGCCGCTGGCGTTCCTGCCGTTCGCCGACGGCCGCAGCTCGATCGTGTGGACGCTGCCCGAGGCCGAGGCGGCGCGGGTGCTGACCCTGGACGACGCCGCGTTCGGCGCCGAGCTGACCCAGGCCTTCGGCGCGCGCCTGGGCGCGGTGCGCGCACTGTCGCCGCGGGTCGGCTTTCCGCTGCGCCGGCAACTGGTGGAGGACTATCACCGCGGCCGCCTGCTGGTGCTGGGCGACGCCGCGCACGTGGTGCATCCGCTGGCCGGGCAGGGCGTCAACCTGGGCCTGCGCGACGTCGCCGCGCTGGCCGCGCAGGTGCGCCAGGCGCAAGCGCGGCGGGTCGATTGGTCGGCGTCGCACCGGCTGGCACGCTGGGCGCGCGGACGGCGCAGCGACAACACCTTCGCCGCCTACGGCTTCGATGCGATCAATCGCCTGTTCTCCAACGACGACATGCCCCTGACCCTACTGCGCGGCCCATTGCTGGGCCTGGCCGGCAAACTCCCGATGCTGATGCACGGGTTCTGGAAGCGCGCCTCCGGCGTGTGAGCGCGCGCCGACCGGCGCTGCGCCACGCGCGCAGCGTGTTCGCCACGCGCCGCCATCCTGGCAGAGAGACAACGATGCAAACCGCAACGCAAACCGTGGACCTGCTGATCTCGCACAGCCAACTACAGCTGCGTGCGCGCGGCTTCGACGAGGCCGCCTGCCGCTGGGGGCCTCGGAATCTGCAGCAGGGCGCGATCCTGCACCGCGACTACGTGGTGTTCGATCCGCTGCCCGAGGACGCGTTCGGTGCGCAGGTGCACGTGACGCTGGCTGCGGCATTCGCATCCGATCCGTGCGCGCAGCGGCGCATGCAGGTGCCATTCCGGGTGCGCGCGGGCGACGTTGTGCAGGTCGCGTCAGCGGCCGAGGCGTTCGAGGTGACCCTGGCGCTGCAGGCCTGCGACTACGCGCTGTACTACGAGATCTGCGAAGGCGACGAGGTGTATTACCGGTTCACCCTGGTGCCGGCGGCGCAGCCGGTGGCGGCGCGCTATCTGTTGGACGATCCCTGGGGCGGGACGCAGGATGCGCCATTGCTGGAAGGGGCGCTGTAGCAGGCGTCAGCGCAGCGGGCGAAGGCCGGCGGCGGAGCGCGGATGACACGCGTGGCGCGGCGATCGGTGCGGCCGGCGGTGGCAGATGCGATGAAGCGGTGCGCGACGCTCCGGTTGTCGCGTTGCCGGTGTCCGCGGTGCTGCTGCTTCAGAAAACAATCGCGCCGCCCGCGGCGGAGAGGCCGCAGGCGGCGCATGGGGGTGAAAGGACGCGGATGGGCGGACGCGTGCGACGCGTCACGTCGACATCCAGCCTTGCAGATCGGTCTTGCTCAGGCGGCCGTGGTGGTGCACGTCGACCGCATCGAATTCGGCGTACAGCGTCGGATCGGCCTTGGCCTCGGCGCGGCTGATGTAGCCGTCATGGTTGCGGTCGAGCTTGGCGAAATCGATGCGGTAGCCGCCGACGATCGAGTCCGGCTCGACCGAGGTGACATGGACGATCTGCCCGTTCTGATGCAGGGTCACGGCATCCGGCGCGGACTGCGCCATCGCCAGCGCCGGTGCGGCGAGCAAGGCCAATGCGAACGGGACGAGACGAGGAACGTTGCGGTTCATGGCGCGACTCCTGTTGCTGGGAAGGAGTCAAGAACATAGGCCCGATCGAATTAATCGGGACTAAAAAAATCGGGCTTGCGCACGCGCGCGCCGGTGCTGTTTAGCAAGCGTTTCCAATGCGGCGGCGCGGTTGGCGAAGCTCACGCGCGGCGTGCCGCGGCACAGGGCGCCTCGAACAACTTCAGTCCGGAAGCTGCACGCTGCGTGTGCCGATGGCATGTCGTTTTCCTGTCGCGGCTGAAGCCGCTCCTACAACCGCGCGCAGTGCCCCTGTAGGAGCGGCTTCAGCCGCGACAGGAGAACGAAGTGGCCGTGATGCCGAGGCATCCATGGGAAACACGGTCTCAACGCCACCGAGTCCCATCGCCAATGCGCCTGGACACCCCGAGCGCCTCGGCGCCGGGTGGGCGCATCGGCGGCTCGAAATGCATCGACATGCTGGGGGGGGTAGAGGTGCCCTACAGCCAGCCGGCCAGTTGCGCGCGGCTGAGGCGCCCGCTGCGATTCGTGTCCAGCGCATCGAATTCGTCGGCCAGCGACGGGTTGGCCTGCGCCTCGCTGCGGCTGATGTAGCCGTCGTGATCGCTGTCCATCGCATCGAAGTCGATGCGGTAGTTGCCGGCGACGCGGTCGGGCTGGATGGTGCGCACGGTGACCGGCGCGGCGCCCTGCGGTACCTCCAGTCGTACCTGATGGGTCACCTCGCCGCTGCTCAGCGGCTGCGCCTGCACCAGCGCGGGCACGTCGCGCAGCGGCTCGGTGACCGCGCTGGAGGTGGCCTGCAGGTTCTGCGCGGCGGCCGGGGCCAGGGCGGCGGCGAGCAGGCCGGCGGCGAGGAAGGACAAACGGTGCTGCATGGACACGACGGACTCCGATGATGGAAACGGGATAGGGTGGGCTCAGCCGGGGATGAACGGGAACGCCAGTTTTAGCAGTCCCTTCAGCCCACCCTCGGCGGTGCTGGCGATGGCCTTGGCGCCGAGGCTGTTGAGCGCGCGGCGCACGTCCTCCCAGCGTAGCTTGCCGACGTCCTTCTTCAACAGGTCGGCCACTTCCTCGGCGGTCGGGGTGAGCTTTTCCAGTTCGCGGGCCACCTTTTCCGGCTCCGGCTGCAGGTAGCCCCAGCGCTCGGCGATCTTCAGCAGGGTGTCGAAGCGCACCGCGACCACGTCGCGGTTGCGCTCGTACACCGGCATCGCGCCGACCTCGACGATGGCCTGCTCGAAGCGCTGCTGGTCGTCCGGATGCTCGATGCGGATGGCCAGGAAGCCGTCCTTCTTGCTGCGTTCGCTGACGTGCTTGGCCCCGGCGCGCAGGTTGTCCTCGGTCAGCACGGTGGCCACGATGCGCTCCAGCGCCGCGTCGCCGTCCTCGGGCACCAGCGCGCGCCAGCGCGCGTAGCCGTCGCGGCGCAGGCCCTTCACCTTGGCCGGGGTCACGCGCAGGCGCAGCGCCACCGCGTTGTTGGAGTCGCTGCGCGAGATCGCGCCATCGCGTTCCAGCAACACGAAGATCAGCAACTCCAGGTCGCGCTTGGTCAGCGACTGGAAGCCCTGCAACAGGGTCAGGCGCAGGAACTCGTCGGCGAAGCCGGCCGGGTCCTTCAGTTCGATCGGCTGCATGTGTGCGGTCTCCAGTCAGTGCAGGCAGGATGCCCGATGCCGATTGCGCGGGCTGAGACCGCGATGCGATGCGCATCCCATCGGCATTGTAGGGCCTTGGGCGGCGCATCGAATCCTGCACCGTGCGTGCGCGGCTCGTCGACACAGGCAAGGGGGCGCGCTGGCACGCATGGCGCGCTATCTGGAAGGCGATGCCATGCCTGGGCGGCCGGTTTCGCGTCCGGGGCGATCGCTGCGGAAGGTCTCGATCGCGCCGCGGTCCTGCATGGAGCGATCGGCGCGATGCACGGCCAGGCAGTGTGCCGGAGCGCCGGTGCGGCCGGGATAGCGCTCACAACGGCGCACGCGGGATGCGTTAAGGTCGGGCGGTCCGTGTCCGGCCGCCAGGGAGATCCGCATGTCGCTGTCATCGCCGAATCGTCGCCGTTTGCTGCTCGCCGGAGTGTCTGCGGCGGGCGCCGGCCTGTTGGGATCGCCGCTGTTGGCGGCCCCGCGCGGCAAGCCGAAGAAACCGCTTGGGGTGGCTCTGGTCGGATTGGGCAGCTATGCCAGCGAGCGCCTGGCGCCGGGGCTGGCGCTGACCAGGCACTGCCGGCTGGCCGGCATCGTGACCGGCTCCCCGCACAAGATTCCGCAGTGGCAGGCGCGCTACCGCATTCCCGATCGCAACGTGTACGGCTACGACGAGCTGGAGCGTATCGCCGACAACCCGGACATCGACGTGGTCTACGTGGTCACGCCCACCTCGCTGCATGCGCCGCTGAGCATCCGCGCCGCGGCCGCCGGCAAGCACGTGTGGTGCGAGAAACCGATGGCGATGCATGCCGACGAGGCGCAATCGATGATCGCCGCCTGCGCGCGCAACAAGGTGCGGTTGAGCATCGGCTATCGGATGCAGCACGAGCCGAACACGCGGCGGATCATCGCCCTGGCCGGCGAGCGCCCGTTCGGGGCGATGCGCACGGTGCGCGCCGAGGCCGGCTACAACGGCTACCACGACACCGATCCGGCGCAGCGGCCGTGGCGGCTGCGCGCGCAGTTCGGCGGCGGCGCGATGTACGACATGGGCGTGTACGCGCTCAACGCGGCGCGCTACACCACCGGCGCCGAGCCGCTGGCGGTCAGCGCCACCCGCAGCACCGAGCGCCCGGCGCTGTTCGACGAGGTCGACGAGCACATGCAGTTCAAGCTGGAGTTTCCGCACGAGGTGATCGCCGAGTGCGCCACCAGCTTCGGCCGCACCATGAACCGGCTACGCGCCGAGTGCGAGCGCGGCTGGTACGAACTGGCGCCGTTCCAGAGCTACGACGGCATCCGCGGCAGCGCCAGCGACGGGCGCGTGTTCGACGCGAAGGTGCGCCACCAGCAGGCGCTGCAGATGGACGAGGACGCGTTGGCGATTCTCGAGGGCACGCCCCTGCGCGTGCCGGGCGAGGAGGGCTTGCGCGACATGCGCGTGGTCGACGCGATCCAGCGTTCGGCGCGCGAGGGCGGCAAGCGGATCGTGCTGTAGCGGATGCGCGTCGTGCGATGCCTGGCGGTTCTTTCGCGGCTGCTTCGCTTCCTGTAGGAGCGGCTTCAGCCGCGACAGGATGTGTCCGGCGAGATGCTGTCGCGGCTGAAGCCGCTCCCACAGGGGCAGCGTGGCGCGCCCCTCAGGCCGACATCGCCAGCACGGTGATCTCTTCGCGGTCGTGGTACAGCTGCTTGGCGCGGATCTGCAGCGGACGCTCGGCGCGTTCGGCGAACAGGTCCAGGCACAACTGGGTCTCGTCCCAACGCTTCTTCATCGGCAGTTTGAGATTGAAGATCGCATGCCGGCACCAGCCCTCGCGGAACCAGGTGCCCATGCGCTCGGCCACGCGGCGCGGCTGTTCGACCATGTCGCAGACCATCCAGTCCAGCGGCTGCGGCGGCTTCCAGTGGAAGCCGTCGGCGCGCAGGTGCTCGACCAGGCCGCTGTCGAGCACGTGCTGGCGCAGGGGGCCGTTGTCCACGCTGGTCACGTGCAGGTGCTGGCGGGTCAGCACCCAGGTCCAGCCCCCGGGTGCGGCGCCCAGGTCGGCGGCGCGCATGCCGGGCTTGAGCAGTGCCTCGCGCTCGTCCGGCGCCAGCAGCGCCAGCAGTGCTTCCTCCAGCTTCAACGCCGAGCGCGATGGCGCGTCGGACAGCAGTTTCAGCCGCGGGATGCCCAGCGGCCACGGCGCGCTGTCGTCGCTGTCGGCGATCGCCAGCAAGGCGTGGGTGCCGGCCAGGAAGCACACGTGCAGGCGCGGCAGCGCCGCTTGCGGCTTGTCGCTGAGCAGCCCGGCCTTGCGCAGCGCCGGGCGCAGCGCATTGCCGAAGCTGCGCGCCAGACCGGACAGCTGCTTGCCTTCGTCCGAATCGGGGTGCTCGACCCACAGATCGCCGAAGCGGCCGCGGCCGGCCAGCGCCTGCAGCATCGGACCGATGCGGTCGGCCGGATCCAGGTCGCGCAGTTCGGCAAGCAGGCGCAGTTTCTGCCGCGCGAAGATCAGGCCGCGCCAGGGCAGCGCGCGCGGCGGCAACGCCTCCTCGCACAGCAGCAGCGCGTAGCCGCTGTTGCGCTCGGTGCGCGCATAGGCAGGCAGTTCGGCGCGCGCGGCGCGGTCCTTGAGCTCGGCCGCCAGCTCGGGCTCGAAGCCTTGCCGGCAATAGCACAGCAGGCCGTTCAGGGAGGACATGGAGGAGGCCTTCGCCGGACGGCGGTCAGTAGCGGGGGCTGTCGAGCTCGCCGTAGCGACGCAGCACCGCGCGGGCGGCGTCGCGATGCAGGCCCTGCACCACCTCGATGCCGCGGCGCTGCAGTTCGCCGACCCAGTCCGCCGGCAGCGGGCCTTCGTCGAATGGGGTCAGCGCCATCACGTCCTCGGCGCTGGCGCCGATCAGCAGGCGGTCGATGCCGGCCCAGATGGTCGCGCCGTAGCACTGGCAGCACGGCTGCGAGGAAGTGGCCAGGGTCACCGGCGACAGCACCGCGTTCAGGCGCGGGGTCTGCAGGCGCTGCTGGGCCAGCATGTAGGCCATGTTCTCGGCATGCGCCAGCGAGGTGGTCTGCGGCACCACCCGGTTCACGCCGACCGCGATGATGCGGTGGTCCGGGCCGAACACGGCGGCACCGAACGGCCCGCCGCTGCCCGCCTCCACGTTCAGGCGCGACAGTTCCACCGCCAGCGCGACCTTGTCGGCGTCGCTGGCGTGGACCGCCTGCGGATCGACCGCCTCGTGGATCCAGGCGGGCAGGGTGAGGTGGACTTGTGCGTAGAGCATCAGCGGACGGGTTCGGCAGGCGTGGGGGCGCGCAGTGTATCGGCTTGGGCGCCCTGCGCGGTGCACTGTCCGGCCACGCACTGGCAGCCGGCGATCGCGCGCGAGCCGCACACGCTCATGCGGCCGCTGGCCTGGCATTGCGCCATCACGCCCTGCGGGTCGGTGGGGCTATCGCGGTTGACGCAGGCCGGCATCGCGCCACAACAGTTGCCGACGTTCTTGACCGTGCAATCGGCATCGGTGCGGCAACTGGTATCGACCTTCACTGGCAGGCCCGGCGCGGCCGCGGCCGCTGCCGGTACCGCCGGCTTGGCGGTTTCGCTGCGCGCGCAGGCGCTGGACAGCAGCATGCCGGCGACCAGGCACAGGGAACACAGCAACGACGCGAGATGGCGGGGCATGGCGACCTTCCGTGCGGTGGACTGCGGCCATGGTAGCAATCCACCACGCCGCCGCCGGGTCAGCGGCGTACGACGGTCAGCGTGTCCGGGTTCTCCTGCGCGATCCGCAGCGCAGTGCCGTCCAGCGCCTGATGCAGCGCCTGGCGGATGCTGATTCGCCCGTTCACTGCCTTGACCTGCAGTGGCGCAAGGGCGGGATCGCGGTACACGACCATGCAGCCGGTGGCATGGGCCAATTGCTGGGCGGTTTCGTCGAAGCGCCCCGCCGGCAGGGCGTAGGCCTGGTCGGGGAGCGCATCGCACTTGCCGGTGGTCGCCACGGTGGCGGAGGCCGACCCGGACGTGCGGTCGGAAGGGGCGGTCGAGCTGGCGCCGCAGCCGGCGAGCGCGGCGGTCAGGGCAAACGCGGTGCAGCGCTGGAGCAGGGCGAGGCGCATGGCGCGATTTCCGTGGGGTGGAAATGCGCAGTCTAGGCGGCGGGGCTTAACCGGACTTGGCTTCGCGCCCCGGCGGCGGCTTCTGCGCGTGCACCAGCGTGCACCACAGCACGCCGCCGAGCAGGCAGGCGATCGCCAGCAGTTCCAGCGCGGTCGGCCAGCGCTGTTCCCACAGGAAGCCGTACAGCAAGGCGAACACCGTCTCGAACACGATCATCTGCCCGACCAGGGTCAGCGGCAGCAGTCGGCTGGCGCGGTTCCAGCAGGCGTTGCCGATCACCGAGGCGAACAGCGCCAGCACCAGCGCCATCCCCCAGAAGCGTGCCCAGTCGGCGCCGGCATGCGCGTTGCCGGTCAGCGCGAAGGCCGGCAACGCCAACGCCAGGGCCAGCGCGCCGGTGACCACGCCGGTGAGCAGCGACCAGTCGCGGCCGGACAGGTCCGGGCGCCGCCGCAGCCAGCGCGCGTTCTTGATCGAGTAGGCGGTCCAGCACGCGAGCGCGCCAACCGCGCAGGCCAGTCCCGCCGCGCGCAGGCCGACGCTGGCGGGGATGTGCGGGCGTGCGACGGCCAGGGTCTGCACCGCGACCAGCGCCACCCCGAGCACGCACAGCGCGCAGGGCGCGGCCAGCCGGCGCAGCCGCACCGCGCTGGCCGCGCGCGAGCCGATCACGGTGACCGCCGCCGGCAGCAGGCCGATGATCAACGCGGTGGCGGCACCGCCGGCCCACTGCACCGCGCTGCCCAGCAGCACGTAGTAGACGATGTTGCCGAGCAGGCTCAGGCGCAGCAGCGCCCACCATTCGGCGGCGCCGAGTGCGCCGGTGGCGGCGCGCCAGCGCGGCGCGAGCACAAGCGCGGCGATCGCGCCGTAGGCCAGGTAGCGCGACACCGACAACTGCAGCGGCGAGAACCCGGACAGCAGTTGCGGGGCCAGGAACACCAGTCCCCACAGCGCGCCGGCGGCCATGCCGTTGCCCACTCCCGCCCACAAACGCTCGCGCATGCCGTGTCCCGTTTCCGTTGGTGTCGCCGCCGCATCGGCGCCGCCGTGGCGACGGCGCGCATGGCGCGGCCCCGTGGCGGATCCGCCGGCGCTCAGTACCAGCCCAGGTACAGGCTGGTGACGCCCCAGCTGTCGATCAGCCCGTGCGCCAGCATCATCGCCCACAGGTGACGGCCCGAGCGCAGATAGACATAGCCGAACAGGCTGCCCACGATCCCGGTCAACACGATGCCGGAGACACCCTGGCCGGCGTGCATCACTCCGAAGGCGACACCGCCGAGCAGCGCGGCGATGAGGTTGGCGCCGCGGACGCCGCGCAGCAGCGCGCTCAGCTGGTGCATCAGGAAGCCGCGGAACACCAGTTCCTCGCCGATCGCGGCGCTGAGCCAGGCCAGGGCGATCAGCTTCGCGGCTGCCGGCAGATTGCCGCGCAGCGCGCCGTAGCCGCTGTAGTCGGTGGCGCTGCCGGTGAGCTGGGTGATCAGCGGTTCCAGCCATGGATCGACCAGGCCCACCACCAGCGCGACCAGCAGCAGCGTCCAGCCCAGCCATGCCTGCGGCGAGCGCCGCCGCAGGCCGCAGGCCTGCAGCGAACGCGTTTCCAGCCACACCAGGCCCAGGCCGATCGCGCCGACCGCCGGCATCCGCCAGGGGAACGGCAGCCAGTGGAAATGCGCCAGCGCCAGGATCGCGGCGATCAGCGCCAGCCGCAGCAGCGGATGCGACAGCGCGCGCGCTGTCGCCGCGTGCGGTACCGCCGTGCTCACGCCGCGCCCTGGCCGCCGCTCCAGGTGTCGCGCAAGGTCACGCTGCGGTTGAACACCGGCGTGGTCGCGCTGTGGTCGTAGCGGTCGGCGACGAAGTAGCCGGTGCGCTCGAACTGGAACGCCTGCTCCGGTGCGGCCTGCGCGGCGGCCGGTTCGACGTAGCCGCGCACGCTGCGCTTGGAGTCGGGGTTGAGGTGGTCGCGGTAGGTCTTGCCGTCGGATTCGTCGTCGGGCTTCTCCACCGAGAACAGGCGGTCGTACAGACGGATTTCCGCGGCCACCGCATGCGCGGCGCTAACCCAGTGGATGGTGCCCTTGATCTTGCGGTTGGCGCCTTCCATGCCCGGACGCGATTCCGGGTCGAGCCAGCCGCGCAGCTCCACGATCTCGCCGGCGGCGTTCTTGATCACCTCGTCGACGCGGGCGATGCCGGCGCCGCGCAGGCGCACTTCGCCGCCCGGCACCAGCCGCTTCCAGCCCTTGGGCGGGACTTCGGCGAAGTCCTCGCGCTCGATCCACAGTTCGCGCGAGAACGGTACCTCGCGGGTGCCGAAACTCTCGTCCTTGGGATGGTTGGAGAAGGTCAAAGTTTCGCTGTGGCCTTCCGGCAGGTTGCTCAGCACCAGCTTGAGCGGGTCGATCACCACCATGCGCCGCGCCGCGTGCGCGTCGAGGTCTTCGCGCAGGCAGCCTTCCAGCACCGAGAAATCGATCACCGAGTTCTGTTTGCTGATGCCGACGCGGTCGACCAGCAGACGCAGCGCGGCCGGCGTGTAGCCGCGGCGGCGCAGGCCCTGCAGGGTGTACATGCGCGGGTCGTCCCAGCCGTCGACCAGGCCTTCGGTCACCAGTTGGGTCAGCTTGCGCTTGCTCATCACCGTGTAGTTGATGTTGAGCCGCGAGAACTCGATCTGCCGCGGCTTGGCCGCCTCGCGCGGCAGGCCCTTGTCCAGCAGCGGCTGCAGCAGTTCCGGGTGGCCGGCCAGGTCGACCTTGTCCACGCACCAGTCGTACAGCGGGCGGTGGTCCTCGAACTCCAGCGTGCACAGCGAATGGGTGATGCCCTCCACGGCGTCGCCCAGCGAATGCGCGAAGTCGTACATCGGGTAGATCGGCCAGGCGTTGCCGGTGTTCTGGTGCTCGACGTGCTTGATCCGGTACAGCGCCGGGTCGCGCAGGTTGATGTTGCCGCTGGCCATGTCGATCTTGGCGCGCAGGGTGCGCGCGCCATCGGGGAACTCGCCGGCGCGCATGCGCCGGAACAGGTCCAGGTTCTCCTCGACGCTGCGCTCGCGGTACGGCGAATTGCGGCCCGGCTCGGTGAGCGTGCCGCGGTATTCGCGCACCTGCTCGGCGGAGAGATCGCAGACGAAGGCGTGGCCGTCGCGGATCAGCTTCTCGGCGGCCAGGTAATAGACCTCGAAATAGTCCGAGGCGTGGCGCAGCTCGGCCCAGTCGAAGCCCAGCCAGCGCACGTCGTCCTGGATCGCGGCGACGAACTCGGGGTCTTCCTTGGCCGGGTTGGTGTCGTCGAAACGCAGGTTGCAGCGCCCGGCGAACTCGGCGGCGATGCCGAAGTCCAGGCAGATCGCCTTGGCGTGGCCGATGTGCAGGTAACCGTTGGGCTCGGGCGGGAAGCGGGTGCGGATGGCCGCGTGCTTGCCGCTGGCCAGGTCCTCGCGGACGATCTGGCGGATGAAGTCTTTCTTCTCGGCCGGGGCGGAGGCGTCGGTGGCGGGGGTGTCGGACATGCGCGCGTCAGCAAATTGGTAGACAGCCAGTTTAGCCGAGCTGGCCGCTGCCCGCCCCGCCGCGTACGCTGCGGGTCCGTCCAAGCGCGAGATCCGTCATGCCGCTTCCCCGTCTGGTCATCGGCGACAAGAACCTGTCTTCCTGGTCGCTGCGGCCGTGGCTGCTGCTGCGGCACTTCGCGGTGCCGTTCGAGGAACTGGCGCTGCCGCTGAACACGCCCGAGTTCGCCGAACGCATCGGCGCGTACTCGCCGACCGGGCGGGTGCCGGTGCTGTGGGATGGCGACCTGCAGGTCTGGGATTCCCTGGCGATCTGCGAATACGCCAACGAGCGCTGGTTGGACGGGCGTGGTTGGCCGGCGGCGCCGGAGGCGCGGGCGCAGGCGCGTGCGGCGGCCTGCGAAATGCATGCGGGGTTCGCCGCCCTGCGCCGGCAGTTGCCGATGCAGGCCTGTCGCCGGCCCGACGGGCGCCATTGGGATGCCGAGGCGCAGGACGACATCGCGCGCATCGTGCAGCTGTGGGCCACGCTGCGCGCCGCCCATGGCGCCGGCGGCGCCTTCCTGTGCGGCGACTTCGGCATCGTCGATGCGATGTTCGCGCCCATTGCGGTGCGCTTCGCCGGATATGGGGTGGAGGTGCCGGCGGAGGCCGCGGCCTACCTGACCGCGTTGGAGGCGCTGCCGGCGATGCGCGAATGGCGCGCCGGCGCGGTCGCCGAAGTCGCCGCGCGCGGTTGAGGGCGGACTATGCAGATCGCCTATCGCGCCCAGCACCTGATCGATGCGCACCTGGCCAAGCATGCGCTGGAGGACGCCGGCATCACCGCCTTCGTGTTCGGCGAAGCGCTGCTTGGCGGCACCGGCGAACTGCCGTTCGGCGTGGTCCAGGTCTGCGTGGCCGACGAACTGCTGGAAAAGGCCCAGGAAGTGCTGATGACACTGGGCCTTGGCGGCCAGGTGACGCGGGCGATGTAGGGGAGGGGCCGGGACTGGGGAGTCGGGAGTGGGGATTCGAAAAAGCGCGCCGCTTTTGCCAATCCCCCACTCCCGACTCCCCAATCTCCGCCTTGAAAAGGCGGTTCAGCAGCGCCATCCACAAGGCATCCCTTTCGATGCCAGGAGTTCGCGCCATGTTGGGAATCGGTGCCTTCAAGCAGCGCCTGCCGCGTCCGGGCGAAAGCCTGCCCGGCCGTAGCGAACCGCTGCCGCTGCACAACCGCCACTTCGTCAACGGGAACCCGCTGCGCGACGCGTTCGCCGGCCTGGAGCAGGTGCAGTTCGGCCTGGGCTGCTTCTGGGGCGCCGAGCGCAAGTTCTGGTCGTTGCCGGGGGTGTTCAGCACGGCGGTCGGCTACGCCGGCGGCGAGACGCCCAATGCCACCTATCGCGAGGTGTGTTCCGGCCAGACCGGTCATACCGAGGCGGTGTTGGTCGCGTACGACTCGCGTGAGGTGAGCTTTGCGCAGTTGCTGCAGACCTTCTGGGAAAGTCACGACCCAACCCAGGGCATGCGCCAGGGCAACGATACCGGCACTCAGTACCGTTCGGCGATCTACTGCAGCACGCAGGAACAGTACGACGCGGCGATCGCCAGCCGCGATGCCTACCAGCAGCGTCTGGATGCCGCCGGCTACGGTCCCATCACCACCGAGATCCGGTTTCCCGCCCCGCCGTTCTACTACGCCGAGGACGAGCATCAGCAGTACCTGGCCAAGAACCCGGGCGGCTACTGCGGCCTGGGCGGCACCGGCGTGAGTTGCCCGATCGGGCTGGAGGCCTGAGCGGTCAGGCCCCCCGAGCGCTAGGGCGTGTCCCCACTCCCCGCGGCATGCTCCGGGAGTGGGGACACGCCCTAGTGGGCGAGGCCGCCAGCGTGGGCGTGGTTGCCTGCGCTAGCCGCATCCGGCACCCTGGTTCCCGGGGTCAGTAGAAGCACGCATGTCCAACGAACTCTCTTTTCTCTCCGGTTTCATGCAAGGCCGTGGCATCGGTCGTGTCATTGCGCAAATCGATGCGTTGAAGGATCACGGTGCGACCGAGACGCTCCTGCTCAAGTGGGACCGAGCCCAGTGCGCGTGGTTCTACTTCGAACTGGGCTGGCACGCCACGCGCGTCTGCTTCGTCGAGCATACCGAACCCACCCTGCTCGCCGTTGGTCCCGATGGGCTCGTTTCGGTCAGCACGGCGGACGGCGCCAGCGAGGAAGTCATCGATGCTTCTGCCGACGGCCCTTCGCGGCGAGGTCCCATTCGGGACCTGCGTGTGATCGCGGGTGTCGCCTATGTCGTCGGCATGGGGCGCCAGGTCTACCGTCGGGAAGCGGATGGCCAGTGGACGCGCCAGGATCACGGGACGGTCCTGCCGCGCGGTGAGCCCGCGCTATGCGGCTTCAACGCGATCGACGGCCTGAGCGAGGAGCGCCTCTATGCCGTTGGCTTCAACGGCGAGATCTGGCTGCGCCATCGCGGGCAGTGGCAGCAACAGGACAGTCCGACCCCGCTCGTACTGCACCGGGTTCGCGTGATCCGTGACGACCTGGTCTATGCCTGCGGCCAGATGGGAACATTGCTGCGCAGCGACGGCATGCGTTGGCAGCGCATCGAGCACGATGCGACCCGCGACGATTTCTGGGGCATGGAATGGTTCAACGGCGAACTGTATCTGGCGTGCGACAGCGGACTGTTCAAGCTCGACAGCCAGGACCACCTAGTGGCGGTGGACATGCAACTGTCGCCGACGCCCAGTTGCCGGCACCTTCACGCCAGCGACGGCGTGCTGTGGTCGTGCGGGCCCAAGCATGTGGTATGGACGGAAGACGGCCAACGTTGGATCGACGTGACGCTATGACGCGTCCAGGGGAGTGTGACGTGCGGCGTCGGTATGGGCGCAGGGTAGTCCCTGGGCAAACGGCGTATTCGCTTGGCCGCCGGCACATGGAGAGCATGCAATGACCGACTTCGACTTCGAGCGCATCGGATACCGCTTCCGCAGCGCTGCCGTGCGCTACCACGACCTGGTGTACGTGCTGTGCATCGATCCTGGCCTGGCCGAAGCGCAATTGCCGCATACCGCGTTCTACGCCCTGGATGCGGGCGATTGGTGCATGTTCGAGATCGGCCGCTGGAATGCCCACTCGGTCTGCATCGTGCAATATCCCAAAGAGCAGGCCATCGCCCTGGGCGAACACGGCGACGTGCGCGTGATGGGCAACGGCGACGACTACGACGAGCGGATCGCCTGCGAGGGCGTGGCGCCGGGCATCCTGCGCGAAATCCGCAACGTCGCCGGCTACGCCTACGTCTGCGGCATGGATCGCCAGGTGTTCAGGCGCACGGCCCCCAGCACCTGGCTGGCGCTGCATGGCGACATGCCGGAACAGCCGGCGAAGGACCTGGTGTTCGGCTTCGAATCCATCCACGGCGACAGCGAGCGTAGTCTCTACGCGGTGGGGTGGCATGGCGAGATCTGGTGCTTCGACGGCGCCGCCTGGAGCCGCTGTGCCAGTCCCACCGAAGCGCATCTCACACGTGTCTGCTGCGCCGGCGACGGCTGGGTCTATGCCTGCGGCATGGGTGGGGTGCTCCTCAGAGGCCGCGGCGCGCAATGGCAGATCATCGGCCATCACGCCACCGATGCGGACTTCTGGGATCTGGCGTGGTTCGCGGACACGCTGCATGTGTCCACGCGCGATGCCGTCTACGCATTGCGTGGCGATCGGCTCGAGCCGGTCGGCGGCGGCCTGGCTCCTGACAGCTGTCATCGCCTCAGCAGCGCCGATGGGGTGCTCTGGTCCATTGGCGACCAGGCGATCTCCGCATTCGACGGCCAGGCCTGGACGCGCGTGGCCGGCTGATCGCGATGCGCCTCGGCCGGCGTCCTTGCGCCGGCGGCGCAGCCCCTGGGGCGCGTCCCCAGTCCCCGAGCGCGGCATGCTCGGGGAGTGGGGACACGCCCTAGTCGAACTCGGCGGCGAACATCTGCCGCAGTTGCGCGATCTGCGCCTCGCGCTCGGGATGCAGCAGGCGCAGGCATTCCTCGGCGAAGCCGACCGGGCTGGTGCCCGGCGCGGTGATCAGGCCGCCGGCGCTGACCACGCGGCGCGCCTGGTAGTGCGCGCTGCCGGCATAGACACCGACGTGCTCGCGCAGAAAGGCTTCGGAGTTGCTGGTGTGCGGCCGCGTGTCGAGCAGGCCGGCATAGGCCAGCGCCAGGGTCGCGCCGCAGATCGCGGCGACGCCGCGGCCGGCCTCCAGACGCTGCTGCAGCAGCGCGCTCAGCCCTGGAATCTCGCCGGCCTGCCAACGGTCGCTGCCGGGCAGCAGCCACAGGTCGGCGTCCAGTGGCGCCAGATCCGACAAGGCGTAGGCAGGATGGATGGCCAGACCGCCGATCGAGGTGACCGGCTTGCCGTCGATGCTGGCGATCTGGATCGTGTCGCCCTGGCCCGCGTCGCCGAACCAGGCCCGCGCCGCCGGCAGGACGATGCCGATTTCCCAGTCCGCCACGCCGTCCACCATCACTACCGCGATCGTCGCCATTGCCGTTCCTCTGCTGTGGAAAGCGCAGCATAGCCGGCGAAAAGTTGCGGCGGCGCCAACGCGGTGTCGCGAACGCCGCCGGCGATGTGCGATTTAGCCAGGCTTGTTTCCCGCTTTCCGTGTGTAGAGGCGTTTGTGCTCGCGCGATACAACGGCCTGCACCGACGGCATCTGATTCGATCGGGGAGCCGGCTTCGCGACGGGCACCCGCTTCGCCGATTCCCTATTCCCGTTTCCCTATTCCCCCCACCACAAGAGCGGCCTCACCGCTCTTGTGGTGCTGCACAGCGGTCAGGCCGCCAGCTTGTGCCGGATCGTCTCGCGCAGCGCCTGCAGGTCCTTGGCGAAGGTGTCGATGCCGCTGGCCAGTTTCTCGGTCGCCATCGGATCGGCGGCCAGGTCGGCGGCGAAACGCTGCGCGTCGATCGGCTCCACCTTGGCGCCATCGGCCTGCCCGGGCGAGAGCTTGCGCGGCAGTTCGCCATGGTCGGCGTCGAGCTTCTCCAGCAGGTCCGGCGAGATGGTCAGGCGATCGCAGCCGGCCAGCGCTTCGATCTGCGCGGTGGAGCGGAACGAGGCGCCCATCACCACCGTCGGCGAGCCGCGGCGCTTGAACTCGTCGTAGACGCCGCGCACGAACTGCACGCCCGGGTCGTCGTCGATCGTCGCCGGGGTCTGGCCCTGGGCCACGTACCAGTCGAGGATGCGGCCGACGAACGGCGAGATCAGGAACACGCCGGCCTCGGCGCAGGCCAGCGCCTGGGTGCGGTTGAAGATCAGCGTCAGGTTGCAGTCGATGCCGTCCTTCTGCAGCTGGCGCGCGGCCTCGATGCCTTCCCAGGTCGCGGCGACCTTGATCAGCACCTTGTCCTTGGACACGCCGTGCTCGGCGTACATGGCGATGAACTTGTGCGCCTTGGCGATGGTGGCGGCGGTGTCGTGCGCCAGGTCGGCATCCACTTCGGTGGATACGCGCCCGGGCACCAGCGCGCTGAGCTTGGTGCCCACGCCGATGGTCAGGCGGTCGGCGATCTCGTCGACCAGGGCGGCATGGTCGCCGTCCTGACCGCGCGCCCAGGCCAGCGCTTCGTCGATCAGGTCGGCGTAGACCGGCAGGTCGAGCGCTTTCTTCACCAGGGTCGGATTGGTGGTGCAATCGACCGGCTTGAGCCGCTTGATCGCATCGTAGTCGCCGGTATCGGCCACGACCACGGACAACTCGCGCAGCTGAGCCAGTTTGGAAGGAGCGGAAGACGTCATCGATAGTTCTCGGAACGGATGGAATGGAGGATAAGCCCGCGCACGTTAACCCGTCGCGTGCGCGAAGTCGCCGGCCGGCTGCACCGCCAGCACGCGCAGCCGCAGCGCGCGGCCGCCCGGGGCCTGCCAGTCGATCGACTGGCCCACGGCCAGGCCGAGCAGGGCGCTGCCGACCGGCGCCAGCACCGAGACGCGGCCTTGCGCGGCATCGGCTTCGTGCGGGTAGACCAGGGTGAGTTGGTGGCGTTCGCCGTGCAGTTCGTCTTCGCATTCCACGCGCGCGTGCATGGCGACGATGCCGGCGGGAATCTGTTCGGGCGGCACCACGGTGGCGCGGCCCAGTTCTTCGCCCAGCGCGAGCGCGGCCGGGTGTTGCTTCAATGCGGGCGATTCGAGCAAGGCCTCCAGACGGGCCAGGTCGTGGCTGGACACGATCAGCGAAGGGGGTAGGCCGCTTTGCGGGTGAGAGGACATGGCAAACTCCTTGGGTCATGAAAAAGGCGGCGCTGCGAGGCGCCGCCGGGAGGGCGCTGGCGGTCGCACGCGGTCGGCCACGGGGGCACGAACGCGGCGCTACAGGCAGCGCTGACCCAGGATTGTCGCATCGTCCGGCCGTAAACCGGCGTTAGCGCCGCCAGCGCCAGTGGCGGCGACGCCCGCCGTGCCGCGCTCAACGCGCGGCGACGCGCGGCAGCGTGTCGACGACGGGGGCTGCTACTGCGCTCGGCGCGGCCCTGGCCGACAGCAGCGTCTCGGGCAGCGCCTTGAACAGCGTCGCCAGCTGCTCCAGGAAATCGCTCATCGCCGAACTGCGGCGCCACAGCATCGCGATGCGCCGGCTCGGGCCGGAGGCATCGTCGAAGCGCAGCAGATGGATGTTGGACGAATTGGTCACCGGCGGTTGCACCGCCAGCAGCGGCAGCAGGGTCACGCCGACATTGGCGGCCACCATCTGCCGCAGCGTTTCCAGGCTGGTGGCCTGGAATTCGGCTTTTTCCAGCGCGCCGGACAGGTGGCACACGTCCAGGGCCTGCTCGCGCAGGCAATGGCCATCCTCCAGCAGCAGCAGCCGTTGCTGGTGCAGTTCGCTCAGGCTCAGGGAATCGCGCTTGGCCAGCGGATGGGTATCGGGCACCGCCAGCACGAACGGTTCCTCGAACAGGAATTCGGTATGCAGCTGGTCGTCGTGCAGCGGCAGTGCGAGCAGCGCCGCATCCAGCCGGCCTTCGCGCAATCGGGTCAGCAGCACGTCGCTCTTTTCCTCGATCAGCAGCAGCTCCAGGTGCGGGAAGCGTTCGCGGATGCCCGGGATCACGTGCGGCAGCAGGTACGGGCCCAGCGTCGGGAAGATGCCCAGGCGCACCGTGCCCGCTTCCGGGTCCTGGCTGCGCCGCGCCGCTTCCTTCATCTGCTCGATCTCGGCGACGATGCCGCGCGCGCGGCTGGCCGCCTCGCGTCCGGCCGGGGTCAGCATGACCTTGCGCGGCGCACGCTCGACCAGCGGCACGCCGAGTTCGTCCTCGAGCTTCTTGATCTGCGTGGACAGCGTCGGCTGGCTGACGAAGCAGGCCGCCGCGGCACGCCCGAAATGCTTGTGATCGGCCAGCGCCACCAGGTACTTCAGATCACGCAGGTTCATCGGCAGGCTCCTTGGCGGTGTACTCGGCGCGGCGTGGGGCCGATCGCCCCGGGACAGCATAGGCCCCGCGCCGGGTCGCGGCGCGGGGCGGTCGCGGATCAGGCCGCTTCGGCGACCGCGCCGTTGACCGGCGCGCTGCTGCGGATCAGGTGGTCGAACGCGCTCAGCGCCGCCTTGGAGCCTTCGCCCATGGCGATGATGATCTGCTTGTACGGCACCGTGGTCGCATCGCCGGCGGCGAACACGCCCGGCAGCGACGTCTGGCCGCGGTCGTCGACCACGATCTCGCCGCGCGGCGACAGCGCCACCGTGCCCTGTAGCCACTCGGTGTTCGGCAACAGCCCGATCTGCACGAAGATGCCTTCCAGCGCCACGCGGTGGACGTCGCCGCCGACGCGGTCCTTGTAGACCAGGCCGGTGACCTTGCTGCCGTCGCCCAGCACCTCGGTGCTCTGCGCGTTGACCAGGATGTCCACGTTGCCCAGGCTGCGCAGCTTGCGCTGCAGCACTTCGTCGGCGCGTAGCTTGCTGTCGAACTCGACCAGGGTGACGTGGCTGACGATGCCGGCCAGGTCGATCGCCGCTTCCACGCCGGAGTTGCCGCCGCCGATCACCGCCACGCGCTTGCCCTTGAACAGCGGGCCGTCGCAGTGCGGGCAGTAGGCCACGCCCTTGTTGCGGTACTGGTCTTCGCCGGGCACGTTCATCTGCCGCCAGCGCGCGCCGGTGGACAGGATCACGCTGCGGCTCTTCAGCGAGGCGCCATTGGCCAGCTTGACCTCGACCAGGCCGTCGGCGCCGGCCGGAATCAGCTGTTCGGCGCGCTGCAGGTTCATGATGTCCACGTCGTACTGGCGCACGTGCTGCTCCAGCGCCGCGGCCATCTTCGGGCCTTCGGTCTCCTGCACCGAGATGAAGTTCTCGATCGCCATGGTGTCCAGCACCTGGCCGCCGAAGCGCTCGGCCGCCACGCCGGTGCGGATGCCCTTGCGCGCGGCATAGATCGCCGCCGCCGCGCCGGCCGGGCCGCCGCCGATCACCAGCACGTCGAACGGCGCCTTGGCCGCGAGGTTGGCCGCATCGCGCTTGGCCGCGCCGGTGTCGAGCTTGGCCACGATCTGCTCCAGGCTCATGCGGCCCTGGTCGAACACTTCGCCGTTGAGGTACACGGTGGGCACCGACATGATCTGCCGCGCTTCCACTTCGTCCTGGAACAGCGCGCCGTCGATCGCCACGTGCTGGATGTTCGGGTTCAGCACCGCGGCCAGATTCAGCGCCTGCACCACGTCCGGGCAGTTCTGACAGGACAGCGAGAAATAGGTTTCGAAGCGGTACTCGCCGGGCAGGTTGCGCACCTGCTCGATCAACTCGGCGGTGGCTTTGGACGGGTGCCCGCCGACCTGCAGCAAGGCCAGCACCAGCGAGGTGAACTCGTGGCCCAGCGGCAGCCCGGCGAAGCGCAGGTGGATATCGTGGCCGGGGCTGGTCAGCGCGAACGACGGCGTACGCTCGCCGCTGTCGCGGTGCACGTCCAGCGTGATCTTGTCCGACAGCAGCACCAGATCCTCGAGCAGATCGAGCATCTCGCGCGATTTGGCGCCGTCGTCCACCGACGCGGTGATGTGGATGGGCCGGACGACCCGCTCCAGGTAAGCCTTCAACTGGGTTTTCAGATCGGCATCCAACATGGCGGACTCCTGACGATGGGCAAAGCGAAGGGGAGGCGTTGCTGCCACAGGGGCAGACCGCCGTGAAGAATTGGGAGGAGGGGTGAACCGCAGCCGACGCGGCCGGTGGCTGGCGCGAGGCGGGCGTGGGCGGCGCGGGCTGCGGTTCACCCCCACCCCCGCCGGGACGGCGGAGATGGGAGCGTGGCGCGACTTAGATCTTGCCGACCAGGTCCAGCGACGGCTTCAGGGTCTTTTCGCCTTCCTTCCACTTGGCCGGGCACACTTCGCCCGGATGCGCGGCGACGAACTGCGCGGCCTTGAGCTTGCGCAGGGTCTCGGTGACGTCGCGGGCGATGGCGTTGTCGTGGATCTCGAGGGTCTTGATCACGCCTTCCGGATTGATCACGAAGGTGCCGCGCAGGGCCAGGCCTTCCTCGTCGATGTGCACGCCGAACGCGCGGGTCAGCTGGTGGGTCGGGTCGCCGACCAGCGCGAACTGCGCCTTGCCCACCGCCGGCGAGGTCTCGTGCCACACCTTGTGCGAGAAGTGCGTGTCGGTGGTGACGATGTAGACCTCGGCGCCGATCTTCTGGAACTCGGCGTAGTTGTCGGCGGCGTCTTCCACTTCGGTCGGGCAGTTGAAGGTAAAGGCGGCCGGCATGAAGATCAGCACCGACCACTTGCCCTTCAGGTCCGCGTCGGTGACTTCGATGAATTCGCCGTTCTTGTAGGCGTTGGCCTTGAATGGCGCGACCGGGGTGTTGATCAAAGACATGGAGTTTCCTCGTGGTTGGAAAAGGGGGCGGGGGATGGAACGAGGCTCATCATAGGAGGGGGCGATAGATATCTCAAATCGATTGATGGAATTGAATAGATAGATTTCGTCTATCGTTATTCAAGCCTGGCTCTTTGCTGCGCTGCGGGAAGCCCGTGCGGGAGCGCTTCCGCGTGTGCCAAGTCCGCGGGGTAGGCGGCCCGCTGTCTGGTTGGTATGCCGGGCCTGCCCATCGGCAATGCGGTGGTGCCGCGCGACATGCCGGCTTCGTTCTACCACGTTGGCTTTTCCGGACCACTGCGTCATCGTGACGCCGATGAATGCGCACACCCCCGAATCCCTGTTGCGCTCGGCCTGCCAGCAGGTCGAGCGCGCCGATGCCGAAGCCTTGCTGATCCACGCCTTGCAGCGCGACCGCGCCTGGCTGTTCGCGCATGCCCGCGACCCGTTGCCGGCGCCGGTGGCACACCGCTTCGCCGACCTGCTGGCGCGACGCGTGCACGGCGAGCCGGTGGCCTACCTGACCGGCCGCCGCGGTTTCTGGACGCTCGACCTGGCGGTGGGGCCGGCGACGCTGATCCCGCGTGCGGAGACCGAGCGCTTGGTCGAACTGGCCCTGGAACGGGTCGACACCGCACCGGGCCGGCGCATCGCCGACCTGGGCACCGGCAGCGGCGCGATCGCCTTGGCGCTGGCCAGCGAGCGGCCGCGGGCGCAGGTGCTGGCGACCGACCTGAGCGAGGCGGCGCTGGCGGTGGCGCAGGCCAACGCGCGGGCGCACCGCCTGGACAACGTCGCCTTCGCCCATGGCGCCTGGCTGGCGCCCCTGGCCGGGCAGCGCTTCGACCTGATCGCGAGCAACCCGCCCTACATCGCCGCCGACGACCCGCACCTGGCGCAGGGCGACCTGCGCTACGAACCGGCCAGTGCCCTGGCCTCCGGCGCCGACGGCCTGGACGACATCCGCCAGATCGCCGCCGCCGCGCCGGCCCACCTGTTGCCGGGCGGCTGGCTGCTGCTGGAGCACGGCTGGGACCAGGGCGACGCGGTGCGCGCCGTGCTGGCGGCGGCGGGCTTCACCGACGTGACCACCCACCAGGACCTGGAAGCGCGCGATCGGGTCACGTTGGGGCGCTGGCCGCTCGCCTGAACCGGGCGCCGCCTGGCGTAATCGGCACCCGGTCAAGCGCTACGAGGTCATCGCCACGTCGCATGCGCCGGGGCCATGGGATTCGTTCGAAGGCGCCTACATCGGCTATGACGTCGTCAATACGAAATGCGTGCCGATGATCCCATTCCTTGGCACGCAACATGTGCCGAATACCGGGCTCAATGTGCCCATGGTGCAAGTGGACGATCACACTTGGAAGGGCTATTTCTATCGTGATGCCTTGCGAGACGAGAACTACTTCAAACTTGGCATGTGTCAGTGGGATGTCACCAGCGTTAGTGCCAGCGCGATGTTCCAAAGTGTACGTTTCGCTTGGAGTGGTTCTTTTGAAGAGCTTCTTCGTGACGGCACACAAACGAGCTATTTCAAGAAGAGCGCGTATGGGGACAGGTCTTTTGCTCCCTATGGTGCGCCTGACTGCTCCCATCTTCGGCCGGAATACAAGCGTGAACCAGGCGACTTCTTTCCCGTCACCATCTCTATCAAGGAAAGTGTGCTTTCAAGTCTATTCTCTAAACCTCGCTGATCTGGTCATGAGCTTGCATAAAATCGTCTGTAGTGAG
This sequence comes from Xanthomonas sp. DAR 35659, assembly GCF_041242975.1. Classification (NCBI taxonomy): domain Bacteria; kingdom Pseudomonadati; phylum Pseudomonadota; class Gammaproteobacteria; order Lysobacterales; family Lysobacteraceae; genus Xanthomonas; species Xanthomonas medicagonis. The sequence continues at coordinate 4,303,846 of NZ_CP162488.1, read as the reverse complement.
CCGGCAGGTGCGCCGCAGCTGAGTTTATTCCGCAGATCGACCCGGTCGCGGCTGTCATCGGTGGCTATGTCGGCGCAACTGCACCGCCGACACTGATGGTGTGATTCCGTGTTAGTAATATCTAAAGCGCAACTTGGAAGAATGGGAAAAAGGAGAGGTGACGCGCGATGAGCCATGAAAAGAACGAGTACCCCGACAATCCCTATCGTCCGCGAGCGCGCGCGATGCACGATCCACTTCACGACGCGCAACTCCTGCGTGACATGGGCAGCATCAACGCGGACGTCCACGCCAGGCTCGGTGCTCTGCCGCATGGCGGATTGTCGGTAAAGCCCCGGCGCAAGCCGACACTGCCACTACCTCCAGCCCCCACGGTCGCGGTACCCGCGGCCCATCCCCCCGAGGACGATCCGATGAAACTGCACCACCTGGCCGCTGCCGCCATCATGCCTCTGGCCGCGACCACCGCCGGTTGTTCGAAAGGCATCGATATTGGAAACGATGACGCAACCGGTCATTTGAATCCACACCCGGTCAAGCGTTATGAGGTCATCGCTACGTCTCATGCGCCAGGGCCTTGGGATTCTATTAAGGCGTACATCAGCTACGAAGTTGTCAATAAAGAGTGCGTGCCGATGATCCGGCTCCTTGGTACACAGCATCTGCCAGATGCTGGGCTGGATGTTTCCATGGCTCGCGTGGATGAGCATACATGGAAGGGGTACTTCTATCGTGATGCCCTGCAGGATGAGGACTACTTCAAGCTTGGCGTATGCCACTGGGATGTCACGAGCGTAGGCGTCGCCGCGGTTGCCAAGGGGGTGCGATTCAATTGGGGGGACATGCTTGATTCACTTCTGCGTGATGGAGATACAGAAAGGTATTTAAAGAAAAGTGCATATGGAGATCAATCTTTATTCCAATATGGCACGCTGGATTTGGATCCCGCCGATCCTGAGGTGCTCCAGCATCCGGATGCCTATTTCTCTGCCATCATCGCTGTCAAGGAAGTCAAGCCATGAGGATGATTAATCAAGTGCTCGCCGATGCGGCTAAATGATTCATATGTCAACCGTCCTCGGAGTGACGTTGATACGCAGAAGATCGTCGAGCTCGATGGAAAAAAATGTGAGGTATTCGGCTATGTGAGCGATCCGACGACTGGACTCCATGCCACGGCGTATCGAGATAGGCAAACAAACGATATTATTATCGCCTATCGCGGAACCGATCCTGGTCTGTTCTCCGGCGAAACCAGTGCAGAAAAAGCCGATCACGCGCTCACGACGCTGCAGGATATCGCCGTCGATGCCAAGATGGTGCGGGACACTGTCAATGCGCAAAAATCCGCAGCCGATGCGTTTACCGCCCAGATGATCGCCAAGGCGGAGGCACTTGGAATCCCCCATAGCCAAATATATGTCGCCGGCCACTCGCTGGGCGGCGCAGTGGCGGAAATCGAGGCCGCCAAGTACGGCTTGCGCGGTGCCACCTACAACGGCTTCGGCGCGGCAGAAATGATCGATGGCCCGCCGCAGCCGGGCTTTCAGATGACCAATTACCGCATGGCCGGCGACGTGGTGAGCGCGGCCAGTCCGCACGTCGGCGAGGTGGTGTCGCTGGCCAGCGAGGAGGATATCCAGAGCCTGAGGGCCGGCCGCTATGTGGATGCGCCGGCCGGGTCGGCGCCGCCCAACGCGCTGATCGCGATGCGGCTGGGCGATCACGGTGGCCAGCAGCACTTCCACAGCAAGAGTCCGGACAACATCCTGGAGCCGCATCGCTTCCAGGAAGCCTCGCAACGCTACGCCGAGCACAAGGGTGCCATCGACCAGTTCGGCAACGACGTGTTCCGCGCGCGCGCCGAGCTTTCCGAGTCGCTGCGGCAGATGCGCGGCAACGGCGGCCGGGGCGACCTGTCGCCCAATCTCCAGCGGCAATTGAACGAATATCTGGCACTGAATGCCGACCCCGCCATCCGCAACTCCATCGAGCGCAATGGGCCTGTGCTCGGTGCCCAGGACCACCTGCAACAGGGCGCCGATGTCGCCCGTGCGGCCGGGCGTACCGCGCAGGGCCTGGACGAACGCGTGGCGGCGTCGGCGCGCGCGGCTGGTGTCTTGGGGGCTCCGGTCTTCCCGGCGGCCGCGCCGCTGGGCGGCCTCGTGGGTGACGCGATGCATCTGCACGGGCAGGGCGTCGACGCCGCAGGCCGCATCGTCGGCGATGGCTTCGAAGCGGCCAAGGGCGTCGTGGAGCGGGGCGTGCATGCGGCCGCCGATGCCGTGGTGGAGCGTATCCATGATCCTCGCGTCCAGGCGGGCGCGGCCAACGTCGTCAACCACATCGTCGATACCTACGACGGCGCGCGGGTCGTGGCGCAAACCGCCGCGCAGACGTACCAGGACGGCAAGCATGCGATCGTGGATGGGGTCGATCGGGCCGAACGCGCGGTGGCGCAGACCTACGATGCGACCAAGCATGCGGTCGCTGACGGCATGGACCGGGCCGAGCGCGCGGCCAGCGCGGCCTACGACGCGACCAAGCATGCCGTCGCCGAAGGCGTGCAGCACGCCGAGCGTGCCGCCGCCAAGACCTACGACGCGACCAAGCACGCGGTCGCCGATGGCGTGGAGCGGGCCGAACGTGTGGCCACGCAGACCTACGACGCCTCCAGGCATGCGGTTTCGCAAGCGGCCGACGGCGCCGCGCGCGCCGGCACGCAACTGTTCGAAACTTCGAAGCAAACCGTCACACAGGGCGTCGACGCGGCCAAACACGCGGCGGGGCAGGCCTACGATACGTTGACCCATCCTGGCCAGTGGTTCCGGCACGACACGCCGGCCCAGGCGCCCGCGCCTGCCACGCCACATCGGCAAGCGCCGGCGTCCGACGTCCACCGCGCGCCGCATGCCAATGCCGGCCACGTGCACACGCCAGCGTCCACCCAATCCTCGCCGCAGGCGGCGCGCACTGGCGATCAGGCCCACGGCATCGCCGCGCTGTCGGCCTCCGATCAGGCGATGTTCGCGCGCATCCGCAAGGACGTGCCGGCGCATATCGACGATGCGCACGTCGCGCAGGCGATGCTCGGCGCCAAGCAGGCCGGCATCGCCGATGCGGACAAGATCGACCGGGTACAGATGGCCGGCGACAAGCTGTGGGTGTCCGGTACCACGCCGGGGTTTCGCGCCGCGACCGATGTGTCGCAAGCCGGCGCGCCGATGCAGGAGACGGTGCAGCAGGCGCAGGCGTTCAACCAGCAGCGGGAGCAGCGCCTGGCGATGGACGCGCAGCGGCTGCAGGAGACTCAAGGCAGAGGCGCGCCGGCGCTCGGTTAGTCCGGCCCCCGGTCGGCCGCTCCGCGCTGGCGCCAGGCCAGTTCGCGGCTGGGCGGCGCTGGGCACCGCCACTGTCTGTGGCGCGCATGGGTAGAATCGGGATTTTCCGCAGGAGCGGCCATGCGCACGCTATATCCCGAGATCGAACCGTTCGACAGCGGCATGCTGCCGGTGGACGGGCGCCACACGCTGTACTACGAACAGTGCGGCAATCCGCAAGGCAAGCCGGTGGTGCTGCTGCACGGCGGCCCGGGTGGCGGCTGCAACGCCAAGATGCGTCGCTTCCACGATCCGGCCAAGTACCGCATCGTGCTGTTCGACCAGCGCGGCTCCGGCCGCTCCACGCCGCACGCCGACCTGGTGGACAACACCACCTGGGACCTGGTGGCCGATATCGAGAAGCTGCGCGAGGCGCTGGGCATCGCGCGCTGGCAGGTGTTCGGCGGCAGTTGGGGCTCGACGTTGGCGCTAGCCTATGCGCAGACCCATCCGCAGCGGGTCACCGAACTGGTGCTGCGCGGCATCTTCATGCTGCGGCGCTGGGAACTGGAGTGGTTCTATCAGGAAGGCGCCAGCCGGCTGTTCCCCGACGCCTGGGAGCACTACGTGGCCGCGATTCCGCCGGTGGAGCGCGCCGACCTGATCTCCGCGTTCCACCGCCGTCTCACCGGCGACGACGCGGCCGTGCGTCTGGCCGCGGCGCGCGCCTGGAGCGTGTGGGAAGGCGCCACCAGCTTCCTGCACGTGGATACGGACTTCGTCGACGGTCACGAGGACGCGCAGTTCGCGCTCGCCTTCGCGCGCATCGAGAACCACTACTTCGTCAATGGCGGCTTCTTCGAGGTCGAGGATCAGTTGTTGCGCGATGCGCCGAAGATCGCCGACATCCCCGGCGTGATCGTGCAGGGCCGCTACGACGTGGTGTGCCCGGTGCAGAGCGCGTGGGAACTGCACAAGGCCTGGCCGAAGGCGACGTTGACGATCACGCCCAGCGCTGGCCACTCCGCGTTCGAGGCGGAGAACGTCGATGCCCTGGTGCGCGCCACCGACGCGTTCGCCTGACCCACAGCCGCGTGCCGCCGTCCACGGCGGCACGCGCCGCCATCGCCCGCGCGTGGCGCGCTAGGAGAGGGAGATCGCTTCGGCGCGCGGCGCCTGGGCGTCGGCGCTGCCGTCGGGGACGGGGCGCGGACCCAACTGCGCCTGGTCGGTTTCCTCGGTCCACACCACGAACGATTCCAGCGTGTTGGCGCCGAAGGTGTTGCTGATCGCCACGTCGGCCGCGTCGCGGCCGCGCGCGATCAGCACCCGACCGATGCGCGGCAGATTGTGGCGCGCGTCGAAGGTGTACCAGTGTCCGTCCAGGAACGCCTCGAACCAGCCGGAGAAGTCCATCGGCGCCGGCGAGGCCGGCACGCCGATGTCGCCCAGGTAGCCGGTGCAGTAGCGCGCCGGAATGTTCATGCAGCGGCACAGCGCGATCGCCGCATGGGCGAAATCGCGGCACACGCCGCGGCCTTCCTGCAGCGCCTGCGCGGCGCTCTTGGTCGGTCGCGCGTGGGCGTAGCCGAATTCGATCTGCGCATGCACGTAGTCGCAGATCGCCTGGACCCGCGCCCAGCCGCTCGGCGCGTTGCCGAACAGGTCCCAGGCCATCCCGCTGAGCAGGTCGGTTTCGCAGTAGCGGCTGCCGAGCAGGTACACCAGGGTGTCGTCGGGCAACTGCTCCACCGGCGTCTGCGACGCGTCGTAGCGGTACTGGTCGGGCAGGCCGCTGTCGCGCACCACCGCGTCGGCGCGCAGGGTCAGCATGCCGGCCGGGGCCAGCATGCGCGTGCAGCTGTTGCCGAACTGGTCGCGGTAGCCGCGCAGCGCGATCGCCGGCTCGGTCTGCAGCGCGGTGGCCACGACGATGTCGGTGCGGCGGATGTCGTGGATGTCGAGCATGGCCAGCAGCGGGGTCGGCTGCGGGAAGCGGTAGCGGATCTCGTAGCCGAGACGGATGAGCATGGGGGGCGGGATCCGGTGCGTGCAGCGAAGGCCCTCCGGGCGGACGGCGTCGCCCTGAGAGTGCGCAGCGCGCACTCAGCTCGATGTGAAGGCGGCCTGCAGCCGATTCAGCATGCTGAGCAGGCGCCGCGCCCATTCGTCCTGCCCAGCGGCGTCGGCGATCAGGTCCTGGCGGATCTCCAGCTCCACGTGCGCCAGGCCGCGCGCCTCGGCATGCACCGGGATCGCGTAGTCGGTGGCGTCGCTGACCGCGTATGGCTGGTTGTCGCCCACCACCATGCCTGGCTCGGCGCGCAGTTCCGCCAGCAGCGCCTGCGCGAAGCGCGCGTCGCGCTGGTACAGCACGCCGGCATGCCAGGGCCGGGCGATGCCGCCCATCACCGGGGTGAAGCTGTGCATGGCGATGAGGATGGTGGCGATGCCGGCATCGCGGCGCCGGTCCAGTTCGGCGCCGATGCGCGCGTGGTAGGGCGCGAAGATCTCGCTGGCGCGAGCGGTGCGCGCCGCGGCGTCCAGGCCCTGGTTGCCCGGCACCACGGTGCCGTCGCTGGTGTCGACGATTGAGCCCGGCGCGGTCAGCGACCGGTTGCAGTCGATCACCAGCCGCGAATAGGTCTGCACGATCGCGCAGGCGTCCAGCGCCAACGCCAGTGCGCGGGTGACGCCGTCGATGCCGATGTCCCAGCCGATGTGCCGGTCCAGTTCGTGCTGCGGCAGGCCGAGGTCGGCCAGCGTCTGCGGAACCCGTTGCCCGGCATGGTCGGCGATCAGCAGGTACGGCGACCGTCCCTGCGGCTGGTAGACGCGATACGGCGGCGGATCGGCCGGGCCGAGCAACACGGATCCGCCGGGCGTGGCCGGGTCAGCCACGCGGGGTGCCGTCCAACTGGTGCTCGATCATCCACAGCCCGGCCCACAGCTTGGCGTCCAGTTCGTAGCCTTCGCCCATCTTCTGCACCAGCCAGGCCGCCGCGCGCGTACGCGGCACCGCGTGCACGGTGATGTCCTCGCTGGCGTCGCCGCCGCCGCTGCCGACCTTGCGCAGGCCGCTGGCGCGGACGAAGGCGATCTTCTCGCTGCTGGCGCCGGACGAGGTCGGGCCGATCAGCAGCACCTCGGCGTGGTCGGCGGTCCAGCCGGTTTCTTCTTCCAGTTCGCGGATCGCCGAGACCTCGATCGACTCGCCGGCGTCGATGTCGCCGACCAGACCGGCCGGCATCTCGATGGTGCGCGCCTGCAGCGGCACGCGGAACTGCTCGACGAACAGCACGTCGTCGTCCGGGGTCACCGCGACGATGATCGCGGCCAGGCCGCCGGCGTGCACGCGTTCGGAGTATTCCCAGGTGCCGCGCACCACCATGCGCTGGTACTTGCCTTCGTAGACGACGCGGGGCGGGGAATCGGGACGGGTCATGGCGGGCGTTCGCTCTGCTGAGGAGAAGGGGGATTGGCGCCGCGGAACGCGATCGCCGGATGGCCGAAGTGTAGAACCATCGCCGTCGCGACGATGCCATGGCGCATCGCGCCGTGCCCGGTGCTCGATACGGCGGAAGATCCCGTCATCTGGACGCCTCGCGTCACTGTCCCACCAGGAAGACGTGCGCGGCGTCGTGCTCGCGCAGCGTCTGGACGAAGGCGCGCAGCGCGGCGGGGACGTGGCGATGGCCGGGGTAGTAGAGGCACAGGCCCGGGAACCGGGGGCACCAGTCTTCCAGCGCAGCGACCAGGTCGCCGTGGGCGAGGTGGTGGGCGATCGAGGCCTCATGGGTCCAGATGAGGCCGACGCCCGCCAGCGCGGCGTCGATCAGCAGCTTGGAATTGTCCAGGGTCAATCTGCCTTCCACATCGACCCACTGCTGCTGTTCGCGCTTGGCGAATTCCCAGCGGTAGACCGAGCCGCCCTGGGGATGGCGGCTGCGGATGCAGACTTGCCCGCGCAGATCGGCCGGCGTGCGCGGCGTGCCGTGCCTGGCGAAGTAGTCCGGTGCGCCGGCGACGATGAAGCGCAGCGGCGGCGAACAGGGGATGGCGACCATGTCCTGCGGTACCAACTCCCCGAGGCGGATGCCGGCATCGAAGCCCTCCGCCACGATGTCCACCAGGCGGCCGTCGGTGACGATGTCCAGCCGCACCTCGGGGTAGTGCGCCAGGAACGCCAGGATCGCCGGCATCAGCAGGCGCGCGGCGCCTTCGGAGGTGTTCAGGCGCAAGGTCCCCGCGGGGCTGTCGCGGAACGCATTGGCGTCTTCCAGCGCCGCATCGATCTCGCGCAGCGCGGGCGCGATGCGGGAGAGAACGCGTTCGCCGGCGTCGGACAGCGACACGCTGCGGGTGGTGCGGTGGAACAGGCGCACGCCCAGGCGTTGCTCCAGCGCCGCGACCGCGTGACTCAGGGCGGACGCGGAGACGCCCAGTTCGGTGGCGGCACGGCGGAAGCTGCGCTGCTTGGCGACGGCGACGACCGCCTGCAATTCGCTCAGGGCGGGACGGATCATTGTGCGATCTTGCTCAGCACCGCATGCGGGATTGAGCGGATTGTCTCATGAGTCGGCGGGGCCAACCATTGGCGATCTCCCACCGAAAGGACCACCGCCATGCGCACTCCCACCGTCCTGATCACCGGCGCGTCTTCCGGCTTCGGGCTGGCCAGCGCGCACCTGTTCGCCGCGCGCGGCTGGAACGTCGTCGCCACGATGCGCGATCCGGCGGCCGGCGCCGCCCTGACCGGCGCGGCGGTGCTGGTCACGCGCCTGGACGTGCGGGACCGCGACAGCATCGCCGCGGCGATCGATGCCGGCATCGCGCGGTTCGGCGCCATCGATGCGCTGATCAACAACGCCGGCTTCGGCCTGTTCGGTGTGTTCGAGTCCACCTCGCGCGCGAAGATCCAGGAGCAGTTCGACGTCAACGTGTTCGGCGTGATGGAGACGACGCGGGCGATCCTGCCGCATTTCCGCGCGCGCCGCGCCGGCACCCTCGTCAACGTCAGTTCCGGCGCGGGCGTGTTCGGCCTGCCGATGATCTCGTTGTACAACGCCAGCAAGTTCGCGCTGGAAGGCTTCTCCGAATCCCTGTCCTACGAACTGCGGGCGCTGGGCATCGCGGTGCGCATCGTCGAGCCGGGCGGCGTGCTGGAGACCGGCTTCGGCCGGCGCTCGGCGCAGGAAGCCACATCCGGCGACGCGCCGCCGGACGCTTATGCCGACTTCATGGCGCACAGCCTGAAGGTGTTCGAAGGCCTGCGCGCAACGCGTGCTTCGACCTCGCAGCAGGTCGCGGAAGTGATCTTCCAGGCCACGACCGATACCGGCCCGCGCCTGCGCTACGTGGCGACCCAGGACATCCTCCCGCTGGTGACGGCGCGCCGCGAGACCTCCGAGGAACGCTACATGGCGTTCATGCGCGCGCAGTTCGATCCGGCGCAGTGAGCGGCAGCGGCGCCGCGCTCTACTCGCCGACGGTCGTCAGCCCAGCCGCCTGCAGCAAGCGGCGCCGGGTCAGCGGGCCGAAGCGCAAGGCCTCGCACAGGCCGTGCAGCATGTCGGCGTCGGCCTGGCCGCGGGCGAAGCCGGGCGCGGCCGAGTGCAGCGGCGCGTCCAGCGCGATCGTCGCCAGTTGCCGCCACAGCAGCGCGTGCTCGCGCTGCTCGCGCAGGCGCACCGCCATCTGCGCCGCGCCGCGCAAGCGCAGGAACGCCACCTCGTCGACCCGCGCCAGCAGCGTATCCAGGTCGCCGAAGTGCGCCAACAGGATCGCCGCCGACTTGGCGCCGATGCCGGTCACGCCGGGGATGTTGTCGATCGCATCGCCGGCCAGCGCCAGATAGTCGGCGATCTGGTGCGCGTGCACGCCGTGCCGCGCCTTGACCCCGGCCGCGCCCCAGCGCTGGCCGCGGCCGTAGTCCCACTGTTCGTCGCACTCCAGCAGCAGCTGCGACAGGTCCTTGTCGGCGGACACGATCACGCCGTGGAAGCCGGCGCCGCGCATGCTGTGCAGGGCGCTGCCGATCAGGTCGTCGGCCTCGTAGTCGTGATGCGCCAGCACGCCCAGGCCGAGCGCCGCGCACAGCGCCTTGCAGTGCGCGAACTGGCGCCGCAGCGCTTCCGGCGCCGGCGCGCGGTTGGCCTTGTAGGCCGCGTACAGGCGGTGCCGGAAACAGGTGTCCAGCGCCTCGTCGAAGGCGATCACGATGTGCTGCGGGCGCTCGCGCTCGAGCAGGTCGAGCAGGAAGCGGGCGAAGCCGTGCACCGCGTTGGTCGGCCAGCCCTGCGCGTCCTGGAACTCGTCCGGGATCGAGTGCCAGGCGCGGAACACGTACAGGCTGGCATCGACCAGGTACAGCGGCCGCGAGGTCGGCACGGGTGCGTTCACGGCGTCCAGTCGCTGAGCAGCTCGCGCGGATCCGGGCGCTCGCGTTCCGGCACCTGCATGCGCGGGGTGCCGATATGGATGAAGCCGGCGATGCGCTCGTTCTCGGCCAGGCCCAATCGCGCCGCCACCGCGGCGTCGTACGCCATCCACGCGGTCAGCCATTGCGCGCCGAAGCCGTAGGCCTGCGCGGCCTGCAGCAAGGCGAAGCAGACCGAGCCGGCGGTGAGCCACTGCTCGATTTCCGGCACCTTGGCCTCGCGCTGCAGGCGCACGATCACCGCGATCGCCAGTGGCGCATGCGCGAAGCGGCCGCGGTCCTTCTCCACCGCGGCCGGCGGCGCCGCCGGGTCGCGCTGCAGCGTGCGCTCGGCGAGGACGTCGCCTAGCGCCAGCCGTGCCTGACCGGCGATGCGCAGGAACCGGAACGGCACCAGCTTGCCGTGGTCGGGCACCCGCACCGCCGAGCGCAGCATCGCCAGCAAGGTGGCCTCGTCGGGTCCGGGTTCGCCCAATTGCTTGGACGGCACCGAGCGGCGTTCATCCAGCGCTTGCAGCGAGTGAAGTGTGCGCATAGTCTCGATTCCGTGGGGCGGGCGCCGAATTATAGTCGGGCGTCCGACAGCGGCAGCGGATGCCGCGGTTACACGCAGCGTCACGTTTCATTCTCGATCTGCCGCTAGCTTCCGAATTGACGTCGATCTCACTTGCGCTTGCGTATCACACTGCCATGACAATCGCCGAATATGCCGAGGAGTTGCTGCCCAGCCGCAACTCGGACCTGCTGGATCAGGTCCGGGACGTGGTCTCGGTGCCGCTGGCCGGGGCGTTCGGCGAGGTGCTGGACGTGCTCGCCGATGCGCTGTTCCGCATGGCCGAACGCGCGGGGCCGGCGCAGAACGACTATTTCGAGGCGATCCAGTTGCTGCGCCAGCAGCGCGAACCGATCGCCGCGCGCTTCCGCGCCCATCTGGCGCAGGCCTGGCAGGCGCTGGAAGCCGGCCGGCCGCTGTCGGTGGAGCGCACCCTGGCGCGCGAGCGCGGCGATCTGAGCCTGGTGTCCGAGCAGGAACTGGACGTGCGTCTGGCGGTGCGCAACCTGGCCGGCGCGATCCAGCACCGCTGGCGTCCGGAACTGATGCGGCTGAACCGCTTCCTCGGTTTCATCGCCGGCGGCCAGCGCATCGATGCCGACAACAACCCGTTCGGTCCCGAACATGTCGGCGCGGCGGTCTACGCGGCGCTGCACGGCCTGGTGCTGGCGCCGCAGGTGCAACTGGCGATCGTCAAGATCTGCGAACAGGAACTGCAGGAGCGCGTCGGCGAACTGTACGCGCGGCTGGAACAGCGTCTGGATCAGGTCGCGCGGGCGCGCGCGCTGCCGACCGGGCGCGCGCGGCGCCGCGCGATTCCGCGCAATGGCGCCAGCGGCGACGACTCGGCGCCGGACTGGATCAGCCGGTTCTTCGAGACCTGGCACGCCGCCGCGCCGCTGTCGGCCGCGCAGCGCCGCGCCGCGCGCGCGCTGGACGCGCACGCGCGCGACGACCACGAGGTGCTGCCGCCGGCGTTGCGCCGCTTGCTGCACGACGCGCATCCGGATGCGCCCGACGTTGACGACGACGCGCGGCGCAGCCTGTCGCCGCGCGAACTGCTGTCGATCCTGTCGCTGCTGCAGACCACGCCGCTGGCCGGCTTCGCCGCGATCGGCGAGCACCGCGCGCCGCTGTCGCAGGCGCTGCACCGCGAAGTGGTGGCGGTGGGCACCTCGCTGGGACTGGATCCGGGCACGACCCGGCTGGAACCGGCCGATGCCGATACCTTGGAACTGGTCGGGCTGCTGTTCGAGGTCATGCTCGAGGAGTGCGTGCTGCAGCCGGCGCAGCGCGACCTGCTCGGGCAGATGCTGGTGCCGCTGGCCAAGGTGGCGCTGATCGACGGCCGCCTGTTCGTGCGCGACGCGCATCCGGCGCGGCGCCTGCTCAACCTGCTCGCCGACGCCTGCGACGGCAACGCCGGCGACACCGCCGCCGAGCAGGCGCTGCTGGCGCAGGCGCAGGCGGTGGTGGAGCGGGTGGTGCGCGACTTCGACGAACACCTGGCGGTGTTCCTGAGCCTGGAAGCGGAATTCGGCAGCGCCTACGAGCAGTACCGGCGCCGGGTCGAGATCGCCGAGCGCCGCGCGGCCGAGCTGCAGCGCGCCGAGGAGCGCCGCGAGCGCGCGCGGCGTCTGGCCGCGCAGGCGCTGGACGAGCGTCTGCAGGACGACGCGCACGTCGCGCCATTGCCGGCGCCGATCGAACGCTTCCTGCGCGAGCCGTGGTGCCAATACCTGCAGCAGTCGGCGCTGCGCGACGACGGGCACGGCGCGGCGGTGACCGCGACGCTCGCCCTCGGCGACGCGGTGCTGGCGCAGTGCCGCCAGGCGCAGGCCGGCGGCGCCGCGCCCCCGGCGGGCTGGCTGCAACCGCAGCGCGCCGAGTTGTTGCGGCTGTGGGCCAGCGTCGGCCTGGACGCGGCCGCCGCCGAGGGCGCCTGGCAGGCGCTGCACGCGACGCTGGACGACCTGGCGCATGCGCGGCCTCTGCCGACGCCGGTGCCGACGCCCGCTCCGGTCGTCGCGTCGGAGACCCCGCCGGCCGAGCCGGTGCCGGCGCTGCCCGAGCCGGCGCAGCCTGCCGATTTCGACCATGTCACCGCCGACTACTTCCGCACCCTGGCGCTGGGCACCTGGCTGGACTTCGTCGATCGCGAAGGCCGGGTGCAGCCGGGCAAGCTGTCCTGGGTGAGTCCGATCTCGGCCCGGCTGATGTTCGTGAACCGGCGCGGCGGGCGTCTGTGCGTGGCCTCGCCGGAGGCGCTGGCGATGCTGGTGCGGCTGGATCGGCTGCGGCTGCATCGCGACGACGATGCGTTCTATAGCGCGATGCAGGGCGCGGTGGACCGGTTGGAACGGGTCGCTGCCGCGGCCTGAACGCCGGCGACCGCACCCGGTCGCAGGCCGCTGCAGGCGGGGTTACGCCTGAGCGGCCTAGGATGAGGGGCGCGGTCACACTCCGGAGTACGAAATGCGCTATGCATCACGGTTGCTGTTCAGGTACCTTGCCTACCATGCAGAGGCGGAAACAGGGGCCGCGTCCGTTCCACTTCCTTTAGTTTTTTTCCTTGCGCCGTTCGCGGCGCGGAGCCTTCGCGCATGAGTTTCAGCCCCAGCTCGCCGCACGCACATCCCGCGCGCGCTCCGCATCTGCTGATGCAGGCGCGCGACGGCATGCTGCCGGTCCTGGGGCAGGCGTTCGCCGGGGCACTGGCGCATTTCGACGACGTGCTGTTCGACCGCGCCGAGAGCGCCGGCGCCTCGCAACTGCTGTTCCTGGACGGCATGCGCGAACTGCGCCGCCGCCGCGAGGAAATCGCCGCGCGCTTCCGCGCGCAACTGGAGCAGGCCTGGCAGGCGCTGGAAGCCGGCACGCCGCTGTCGGCGGAAGTGGCGCTGGCCGGCTACGGCCAGGGCCTGAGCCTGGTGTCCGAGCACGAACTGGAATCGCGGCTGGCCGTGCGCAACCTGGCCAGCGTGCTGCTGCGCGAGTGGAAGCCGGTGCTGACCCGCATCGATCGCCGCCTGGGCTGGATCGCCGGCGGCCTGGAACTGGACGCCGACACCAATCCGGTCGGCCCCGAACACATCGGCGTGGCGGTACACGCTGCGTTCTCCACCAGCGACCTGGCCCCGGAAGTGCGGCTGGTGCTGATCAAACTGTGCGAACGCGACCTTACCGCCGGGATCGGCAAGCTCTACCAGCAACTGGACGACAGCCTGGCGCAGGCCGGGGTGATGCCGGAAATCTCGCGGCCGCGGCCGCCGCCGGCGCGGCGCGCGCCGGCCGCGGAGGAGCGCCAGGCGCGCGGCGACACCGCCGGCTTCGGCGAGGACGGCGGTGCCGGCGGCGAGGCGGGCGAGTACGACGAGCACTACGCACCGGCCTGGGCCAGCCGCTTCGTCAACCGCTGGGCCGAGAGCCGCGGCCGCCTGCAGGCCGGCGAAGGCTACGCCGAGGCCGGCGCCAACCTGCCCGGCGGCAGCCAGGGCGTGTTGCTGGAGGCGTTGCACGAACTGCTGCAGCAGACCCGCAGCGTGCGCGAGAGCGCCACCTCCGCGGCCACCGCCGCGGTCGGCCAGCAGCGGCCGTTGAGCCAGCGCGAGATGCTGTCGGTGCTGTCGTTGCTGCAGGCCACGCCCAGCGCCACCCTGCGCGCGGCGATCGGCGACGACGGCGAATCGCTGGCGCAGCGGCTCAAGAGCGAGGTGCTGTCCAACGCCACCCAGTTCGGCGTGGACCCGGCGCACGCGCGGCTGGACCCGGTCGACGAGGACGCGATCGACCTGGTCGGCATGCTGTTCGACGTGATGCTCGACGAGCGCGACCTGGAAGGCCGCTCGCGCGAACTGATCGGCCGGCTGGTGGTGCCGTTCGTCAAGGTCGCGCTGCTGGACCGGCGCATGTTCGTGCAGAAGACCCATCCGGCGCGGCGCCTGCTCAATTCGCTGGCCGAGGCGTGCGAGGGCAATACCGGCGAGAGCCCGGCTGAGCGCGTGCTGATGGGCAAGGTCGAGGAGATCATCGAGCGCCTGGTCGCCGAGTTCAACGAGAACCTGGCGATCTTCCTGACCCTGGAGGAGGAGTTCCGCGATTTCCTGGCCCAGCACCGGCGCCGCATCGAGATCGCCGAGCGCCGCGCCGCCGAGACCCAGCGCGGCCAGGAGAAGCTGGAACTGGCGCGGCAGCGCGCCGAGGCCGAACTGCAGGCGCGCCTGCACGGCCAGCCGCTGCCGCAGGCGCTGGAGGACTTCCTGCGCCAGCCGTGGCAGCACCACCTGACCATGGCGATGCTGCGCGAAGGCGAGGAGGGCCCCGGCGTGCGCGACGCGCTGGCGCTGGCCGACGGCGTGCTCGAGGAAGCGGCCGAGGCGCGTCGGCACATCGTCGGCAAGCCCTGGCTGCAGGCCTGGCAGGAGCCGCTGCAGAAGGTCTTCGCCAGCGTCGGCCTGCATGCCGAAGCCGCGGCGGCGGCGATCAACGTGCTGCACGACACGCTGCAGGCCGTGGCCGAACTGCGCCCGGAACTGGAGCGCCCGCTGCCCGAGCTGCCGCAGGTGGCCTTGCCGCAGCCGCCGGTGCAGGAGGCGCAGTCGGTGGAGGTCGCCGCCGCGGAGAAGGTCGAGGACTACGACAACGCCGACGCCGACCGTTTCCGCGCCATGCCAATCGGCACCTGGCTGGATTTCATCGATCGCGACGGCAAGGTGCAGACCGGCAAGCTGTCGTGGGTGAGCCCGATCTCGGCGCGGCTGCTGTTCGTCAACCGCCGCGGCGTGCGCTTCTGCGTGGCCTCGCCGGAGGAACTGGCGGTGATGGTGCGGCTGGGCCGGCTGCGCAGCCACGTCAACGACGGCGCCTTCGACAGTGCGATGCAGGGCGTCATCGACCGCCTCGACCCGCAGAACGCGACGCTGCATTGAGGTTCCGCTGCGATCCACGCGTTGTTGCGAGACGTCCGTTTTGCAAAAGAAAGGCCGATGATTGACGCTGTGCATGCATTGCACGACGTGTGGGTCGCAGGGTCCTGGCCTCCTTCGGCGTTGCCGGAAACATGTCGGCAATGCCCCTCAACCAGTGGAAACCACCTGGAACATTTGGGTGTCTGGCAGCGGCGCCTCGGCGAATCGGCGTCAGCGTGAAGTCCAGAATAGGCAAACCCATCGAGCCAGTGTCGGAGCAGTTGTCTCCGGCGCGGTGAGGGTCTATGGAGAGAATTGGATGCGTTCGAAGAGATTGATATGACTGGAATCGGTAAAGCGCTTGCGGCACTGAGCTGTGTGCTGTTGATGAGTTGCTCGGGACGCGACGATGCCTTCGTCAGCGCAGGCAGTGGATACGTGGAGCAGTTCCACCAGGATGTGCGGCAAGGCCGCTACGCGGCGATCTACCAGGCGTCCTCGCCCGGGCTGAAGTCCAATGCCAGCGAGCAGGAATTCGTCGATCTTCTGACGGTGGTGAAGCGCGGGCTGGGTGACGTGGAAGAAACCCGGCTGGTGGGCCGGTCTTCCGTGAAGGCCGATACCGGGCAGCCGCTTACCCTGCTGCTGTACACCACTCGCTTCGCGCAAGGTGAGGGCACCGAATCCTTCTACCTGGAAAACGCGGACGGCAAGCCCCTGCTGTTTCGGTACGACGTCAACTCCGAGAAGCTGATGAAGAAGATGATCGAGCAGGGCGTTCGCGCTTCACCGTAATGCTGGTTGCAGCGATCCACAGTTCGCTGGGAGCACCATCGCGCGTCGGCACGGGCGGTCCCGTGAGAGGCCTTCATGTCAGTGGGCGCTCTCACAGGCGATTCGCTCCCTACGCGTGCCCGCGCCGCGTGGCCTGATCGGCCAGGACGCGTGGCCGGACGGCCCAGCGCTGTCATCTCCGCGCGGACCCTGTAGCATCGGCGCCGACTGAGGCAGGCAACGCACGGGGAATCGCATGGCAGTGCAGGTGCTGGTGGTGAAGGAGTCGGCGCAGGGCGAGCGCCGCGTGGCGGCGACGCCGGAGACGGTGAAGAAGCTCGGCGCGCTCGGCGCGCAGGTCCACGTCGAGCCCGGCGCCGGCACGTCGGCCGGCTTCGTCGATGCGGCCTATCTGGCGGCCGGCGCGCAGCTCGCCGATGCCGCGACTCCGGCCCAGGCCGACCTGGTGCTGTGCGTGCAACCGCTGCCGGTGGCGGCGCTGCTGCAGCTCAAGCCCGCCGCCGGGGTGGTCGGCATCCTGCAGCCGCAGGCCGATCCGGCGCGCGCCGAGGCGATGCAGGCGCGCGAGCTGGTCGCGTTCCCGCTGGAGCGGCTGCCGCGCACCACCCGCGCGCAGGCGATGGACGTGCTCAGCTCGCAGGCCGGCATGGCCGGCTACAAGGCCACCCTGATCGCCGCGCAATTGGCGCCGCGCTTCTTCCCGATGCTGACCACCGCCGCCGGCACCATCCGCCCGTCCAAGGTGCTGATCGTCGGCGCCGGCGTCTCCGGCCTGCAGGCCATCGCCACCGCCAAGCGCCTGGGCGCGCAGGTCGAAGGTTTCGACGTGCGTCCGGAGACGCGCGAGCAGATCGAGTCGCTGGGCGGCAAGTTCCTCGACCTCGGCGTCAGCGCCGCGGGCGAGGGCGGCTACGCGCGGCAACTGACCGAGGAGGAGCGTGCCGAGCAGCAGCGGCGCCTGGCCGAGCACCTGAAAGGCATCGACGTGGTGGTCTGCACCGCCGCGGTGCCAGGGCGCCCGGCGCCGAAGATCCTCAGCACGGCGATGGTGGAGGGCATGAAGCCGGGCAGCGTGGTGGTGGACCTGGCCGCCGAGACCGGCGGCAACTGCGAACTGACCCGGCCCGGCGAGACCATCGAGCATGCCGGCGTGACCATCGCCGGCCCGCTCGACCTGGCCAGCATGGGCGCGGTGCACGCCAGCGAGATGTACGCGCGCAACGTCTACAACTTCGTCGCGCTGTTCCTGAAGGACGGGGCGATCGCCTACGACTGGGACGACGAGTTGCTGGCGAAGACACGCTGGAGCGCGTGAGCGGCGGCCCGCGCGGCGGGCAGGCCGCGTGCCGAGCGGCCGCCGCCGCGGCATGCGGGCGCGCCGGCCATGTTGCGCGCGGTCGGCAGCCGCGTCAGTGCGGCAGGCGGTCCCGGCGTTCGCGCGGAAGACCTATCTGACATCCGCCCCGGGCGTCGGTTGCGCCGCCGGGCCGGCGTTGGCCTTGATCCAGGCGTCGCGCTGCGCCGGCGTCATCGCGTCCCAGCGATCGCGTAGCGCGCGGCGCTGGTCCGGCGGCAATGCACGCATGCGCTCGAACAGCACACGCGCCTGTTCGCGCTGTTGCGGGGTCATGTCCTCGTAGCGGCGCGCGCCCTTGCGCGCCTTGGCGCGTTGCTCGGGCGTCATCGCCTGCCAGCGCTGCGCATGCTCGAGCATGCGGCGCCGCTGCTGCGGCGCGTCGTTCCAGCGTTGGCGCAGCGGCGCGATCAGCAACTCGCGCTGCTGCGCGCTCAGGTGCTCCCAGTCCGGCGGCGGTGGCCCGGCATCGGCGTCCGTCGGGGGCGGTGGCGGCGGTGGCGGGGCGGCCGAAGCCGCGAGCGGAGCGCCGGCCAGAAGCGCCAGCGCGAGGGAGAGGCGGATCAGGCGGTTCATCGGGTTCATTCCATCGCCAGCGAGGTATCGGAGCCCAGCCACAGGTACAGGTCGGGATTTTCGTCGAGCAGGTCGACCGAGGCGTCGTCGCCGTCGTCCCGGGCGGCGATGCCGGCGGACGGCGCAGTCACCACGGACGCGTTGGCGATGTGCGTGGCCGGCGGCGCCGGCGAGGGTGCCGGGCCGAGCAACAGGTGCACGCCGAACACGGCGCCAAGCACGGCCGGCGCCGCTGCCGCCAACAGCCAGCCCCGGCGTGGCGCGGTACGCGCGTGGCCGGCACTGTGGCGGGCGGCGCGCAGGCGCGCCAGGGTCTGCGCCGGCAGCGCCTGCAGCGAGGCCTGATGGGCCTGGCGCATTTGCGCGTCGAACGCGACGGCTTGGGTGGTGTCGGGTTTCACCGGACGTCCTCCAGATGTTTCTGCAATGCCTCGCGGGCGCGCGACAGGTGAGTCTTGACCGAGCCTTCGGAGCAGCCCATGGCGCGCGCCGTGGTGGCCACATCCAGCTCCTCGAGCACGCGCAGGGTGAACGCCTCGCGCTGCCGTGCCGGCAGCGCGCGCAACGCAGCCACAAGCCGCGCATGGGTCTGGCGCTGTTCGTGGCGCTGCGCCGGGGTCGGGCCCTCGTCGGCCCAGTCCGGCTGGCTGTCCTCGCTGCGCTCGCTGGCCGGCGCCCAGAAGCGCAGGCGGAAGCCGCGGCGGCGCTGCAGGTCGATGATGCGCCGGCGCAGGATGCTCCAGAACAGCGGCGTCCATTCCTGCGCCGGGCGCTCGCGGTAGGCCAGCAGCTTGATCATCGCGTCCTGCACCGCATCCAGCGCGTCTTCGCGCTGGCGCAGGCCGGCCTCGGCGAAGCGGAACGCGCGCGGGCCGATCTCGGCCAGGAACGCATCCAGCGACGCCGGCGGCGGACGCGCGGCGTCGCCGGTGTCGGGCTCGGTCGATGCGGGGTCGAGGGCGGGCGTGCTCACCAGCACAGCTTAGCTTCCGGACGGGACATGCCGTGGATAACGCAGCGCCGCCGTCGCGGTTGACCTGGCCGCGCCACCGATGCGCGCGCCGCCACGGGGCACAGAGCGCCGTCGGTCGCCGCGCCGCCCGGGCCACACCGCGGACGCCGTGCGGCCCCGGCGCCGCGTGTCGCCCACGGATTCAGCACGCGGTTATGATTGCGAGGGTCGGGCGCGCGCCCCGGGAGAAGCAAGAATGAGCGACGGTTTCGTGGCGTTGTACATCTTCATGCTGGCGGCGATCGCCGGCCATGTGATCATCTCGCGGGTGCCGGTGATCCTGCACACCCCGCTGATGTCCGGTTCCAACTTCATCCACGGCATCGTGCTGATCGGCGCGATGGTGGTGCTCGGCCACGCCGACACCACGCTGGAGAAGGCGGTGGGCTTCCTCGCCGTGCTGCTCGGCGCCGGCAACGCCGCCGGCGGCTACGTGGTGACCGAGCGCATGCTGGAAATGTTCAAGAGTTCGAAGAAGCCCGGAGACAAGCCATGAGCGGTGCGCGGTCGCTGGGCCCCAGGGCATGGTTCCAGATCCTCAGCTACCTGCAGTATCCGGCGATGGTCGTGACCGCGGTCTACGCCGCCCGGCCGCTGTTCAATGGCATGGCTGGCGCGCTCGACGACTGGAACTATGCGCTGCTGTATGCCGGCGTGGGCGTGGGCCTGTCCTCGCTGCAGGATCCCGCCCGGACCCAGAACAAGATGTCGCGCAAGGTGTGGCAGGACCCGCGCAAGGGGCGGCTGATGCTGATGCTGCTTTCGATCGAGGCGCTGTTGCCGATCGTGATCGGCCTGGTCGGCGTCTACCTGGCCAGTTCCACCGCACTGAACCAGTTGTCGCTGGGCCTGGTCGCGTTCGGGCTTGGTATGGTCGGGCTGCTGAAGACCGCCATCGAGATGTTCGAGCATCATCGCCTGGATCGTCAGCCGGTTGCCGCGGCGCCGCTGGCAGGGGAACCCGTATGAGCACCGCCGAAGCACTGTCCTGGCTGGTCAAGGCCAGCTACCTGGTGGCCGCCACCCTGTTCCTGCTCGGCCTGCAGCGCATGGCCTCGCCCAAGACGGCGCGCAGCGGCATTCACTGGGCCGGCTGCGGCATGCTGCTGGCGACGGCGGCGACGTTCCTGCTGCCGGGCCTGCACAACCTGCCCCTGATCCTGCTGGCGATCGTGATCGGCACCGGCGCGGCCTGGATCTCGGCCAAGAAGGTCGCCATCACCGATATGCCGCAGATGGTGGCCCTGTACAACGGTATGGGCGGCGGTTCGGCCGCGGCGATCGGCGCGGTGGAGCTGCTGCGCTTCTCGTTCCTGGCCAACCGAGACACCTCGCACTGGAGCGAGAGCGCGATCGCCGCGCTGGCCGCGCGCCAGCCCGATGCGACCACGCTGGCGCTGGCCATCGTCGGCTCGGCGATCGGCGCGGTCTCGCTGTCCGGCTCGATCATCGCCTGGGCCAAGCTCGATGGGCGGCTGGACAAGCGCGTGACCTTCCCCGGCCAGCAGGTGTTCAACCTGCTGGTGTTCGTGGCGATGCTGGGCCTGGGCGCCTGGGCCGCGACCACCCTCAGCCCGGTGGCGATCGTGGCGTTCTTCGCGGTGGCGCTGGCGCTGGGCGTGCTGATGACGCTGCCGATCGGCGGCGCCGACATGCCGGTGGTGATCTCGCTGTACAACGCCTTCACCGGCCTGGCGGTGGCGTTCGAGGGCTACGTGCTCGGCAACGAGGCGCTGATCATCGCCGGCATGATGGTCGGCGCGGCCGGCATCCTGCTGACCCGGCTGATGGCCAAGGCGATGAACCGGCCGATCAGCGGCGTGCTGTTCTCCAACTTCGGCGGCGGCGGCCAGGCGCAGGCGATCAGCGGCGCGCAGAAGCCGATCGAGGCCGGCGACGTGGCGGCGATGATGGCCTACGCCGAGCGCGTGGTGATCGTGCCCGGCTACGGCATGGCGGTGGCGCAGGCGCAGCACAAGATCTGGGAGCTGGCGCAGCGCTTGATCGAGCGCGGGGTCAAGGTCAAGTTCGCGATCCACCCGGTGGCCGGGCGCATGCCGGGGCACATGAACGTACTGCTGGCCGAGGCTGGCGTGCCCTACGACCTGATCGCGGACATGGACGACATCAATCCCGAGTTTCCCAGCACCGACGTGTCGCTGGTGATCGGCGCCAACGACGTGGTCAATCCGGTGGCCAAGACCGACCCGGCCAGCCCGATCTACGGCATGCCGATCCTGGACGTGGTCAATTCGAAGAACGTCATCGTCATCAAGCGCGGCAAGGGCACCGGCTTCGCCGGCATCGAGAATGCGCTGTTCTACGCCGACAACACGCGCATGTTGTACGGCGATGGCGCCGAGGCGGCCGGTGCGCTGGTCAGCGAACTGAAGGCGCTCGACGGCGGGCATTGAGGCGGCACCGGCGTGGAATCTGTCGCGGCTGAAGCCGCTCCTACAGGGGGTGCGGGGCTGTTGTAGGAGCGGCTTCAGCCGCGACCATGTCCCCTCAGCGCGCGCTGAAGTAGGCCACGACCAGGCCGATGCCCAGCCACAGCAGGTCGCTGGGGCGGTTGGCCAGCACGCTCAGGGTCCAGGCGTAGCGCGCGCCCATCTTCAGCGACGAATCCCACGGGTCCAGCCCCATCCCCGCGCCCATCTGCGCGGCAGCGATGCCCCAGTTGGCGGCGACGATGACCAGCGCGGTGGCGAGCACCGCCACGGCGATGCGCAGCTTGCCGCGCGGCAGCGTGCCCAGGCGCAGCATCCAGGCGATCTCCAGCGCCACCGGCACCGCCATCCAGCCGGCCTGGTGGCCCAGGCTCAAGGCGACCAGCATCCAGGCGATCAGCGCGGTGAAACAGCCCAGGCACAGCAGCGAGGGCCATAGCCAGTGCGCGGTCCTGGCCGGCGGGGAGGAGGGGGGCATGCGGAGGTCTCGAAGAATCCGCACAGGATACCCTCCGGCACGCGTCCCGCGCACTCGGATAAACTGGGCGACTTGCACCGGGGCGGCCTGCCCCCATATCGCCCCCATGTACTCACGCAGCAGCGAACCTGTCCAATTCGAACGCGATTGCGCCGCGGTGATGGTGCCGCAGGGCGACGCGGTGACCCTGCCGGCCGGCAGCTACGGCTACATCACCCAGGCGCTGGGCGGCAGCTACACGGTGTTCGTGGAGGGCAACCTGTTCCGCATCGCCGGCAAGGACGGCGACGCGATCGGCAAGGAGCCGCCGCCGGGCCTGGACCTGCCCGACGGCGCCAGCGACGAGCAGGTCGAGGCGTTGATCTGGCAGCAGCTGCGCACCTGCTTCGATCCGGAGATCCCGTTCAACATTGTCGATCTGGGCCTGGTCTACGAGGTCGACGTGCAGCCGCGCGAGGACGGGCAGCGCAACGTCGAGGTGAAGATGACCCTGACCGCGCCGGGCTGCGGCATGGGCGACATCCTGGTCGACGACGTGCGCAGCAAGCTGGAGCTGATCCCGACCATCGCCGAGGCCGATGTCGAGCTGGTGTTCGATCCGCCGTGGGGCCGGCATATGATGTCCGAGGCCGCCCGCCTCGAAACCGGCATGCTCTGAGCCGCGCGACTGCGCCGACCTGGGGCCGGGACGAGGCGCCGCCGTTGCGCCGCAATGCCGCGGCGGCACGGCCGTCCCTCGACTACCACAGGAATCCCCGGTGTCCGCTACCGAGCCGTCTTCGCAGTTCCGCCTGACCCCGTCCACCGCCGCGCGCAGCGCCGAGGCGCGCGCGCAGATCCTCGCCGCGCCGGGCTTCGGCAACTACTTCACCGACCACATGGTCGCCATCGAATGGAGCCGCGAGCAGGGCTGGCACGACGCGCAAGTGCGTGCCTACGGCCCGCTGGCGCTGGACCCGGCCGCCTCGGTGCTGCACTACGGTCAGGAAATCTTCGAAGGCATCAAGGCCTACCGCCATGCCGACGGCTCGATCTGGACCTTCCGCCCGGAGGCCAACGGCAAGCGCCTGCAGCGCTCGGCGCAGCGCCTGGCGCTGCCGGAGCTGCCGGTGGAACTGTTCGTGGAGTCGCTGCGGCAGCTGATCGCGGTGGATGCGGCGTGGGTGCCGTCGGCGCCGGAGACCAGCCTGTATTTCCGTCCGTTCATGATCGCCAACGAGGCGTTCCTGGGCGTGCGCGCCGCGCAGAAGGCCGGCTACTACGTCATCGCCAGCCCGGCCGGCGCGTATTTCGCCAAGGGCGTGGCGCCGGTGGCGATCTGGCTGTCCACCGACTACGCGCGCGCCGCCAAGGGCGGCACCGGCGCGGCCAAGTGCGGCGGCAACTACGCCGCCTCGCTGCTGCCGCAGCAGCAGGCGCAGGCGCAGGGCTGCTCGCAGGTGCTGTTCCTCGATCCGGTCGAGGGCAAGTACATCGAGGAACTGGGTGGCATGAACGTGTTCCTGGTGATGCGCGATGGCAGCCTGGTCACCCCGGCGCTGTCGGGCAGCATCCTGGAAGGCATCACCCGCGACAGCATCCTGCAACTGGCCCGCGACCGCGGCATGCAGGTGGTGGAGCGGCAGGTGAGCATCGACGAGTGGCGCGACGGCGTGGCCTCGGGCGAGATCGCCGAGGTGTTCGCCTGCGGCACCGCCGCGGTGGTGACCCCGATCGGGCAGCTCAAGGGCAAGGACTTCGCGGTCGGCGACCTGACCGCCCCGGCCGGCCCGGTGACCCTGTCGCTGCGTCAGGAACTGACCGACATCCAGTACGGCCGCGTCGCCGATCGCCACGGCTGGCTGGTGCGGCTGGGCTGAGCCCGCGTCGCCGCCTTGCGCCGCTCCGCGGCGCGAGGCGGCGCACGCCACGGCGTCGCGCGGATGAGTGCGTAGCCGGCAAGTCTCCGAGGATGTCTTCGGGATCCGCGGTGCCTTGTGCGGCTCACGATCCAATACGCGTTGCGGACGTCATCGTCCGCGTGCGCTCCCGCGCACAGGCATCAGGTGTGCGATCCATGCGCGATCCCATTCGACGTGCCGACGGCATCGCGACCTCGGACGCGGCAGACGTTGCGTCAGCTGCCGCCTGGACACCCCTGGGCGTGCATGTCGCCTCCAGGCGGTTGCTTCCCGCCCATGCGCCCCGCAGCGCGTCAGTGCCGCACATCAATGGTGTCGCACGGGACCCTGTCGATGACGCCCGCGATCCGCGCTCGGTCGCGTCGCGCCGCGCAAAAATGTCCTGAGACTGTCTTCTCAAGACAGCGGATGCCCTTGCGTGTCGAGAAAAGTTGAAGACACGGGGTGTCATAGAGTGACGAATGTCGCAAATATTGGCTTTGGACGACACATTTCTACTCCATACGCGTCTGTACTGAGATAGCGTCGGATGAACGGCCGGCAACAGGGGGCCGGCCAGGGACCGCGCTGCGCCAGACGCAATGGCCGTTTCGGGTGTCCGCAGCGTGGGTATATCGCCATCAGGCGGCAATCAACGAAAGGAAGTTCCGAATGACCGAAATTTCGCAACGTGGTTCGCGCCAGCGTCCTTGGCTGGTGGTGCTGGGAGCGTCCGCTGTGACGTCTCTGCTGCTGGCGACGCCTGCGTTCGCAGGCGATGTCAACCTTTCCGGCCTGTCCGCCGAACCCACCGTGCAACGCTTCATCGTCAAGACCCGCGACGCCGCTCCCGTCGGCGTCGCCAGCGCGTCCGCCGCCACCTCGCCGACGCTGCGTTCGACGCTGCAATCGGTGGCCGCGGCGATGCCGGCCAAGAATGGCCGCGCGCTGGGGCTGACCAGCCTGCGCCGCCTGGCGGTCGGTCCGGAAGTGGTCAAGGCCGACCGGCCGCTGGACCGCGCCGAAGCCGAGACGCTGATGCGCCGCCTGGCCGCCGATCCGAACGTCGAATACGTCGAGGTCGACCAGCGCATGACCATCGCGCTGACCCCGAACGATCCCAGCCTGTCCAACCAGTGGGCCTTCGGCACCAGCACCGCCGGCATCAACGTGCGCCCGGCCTGGGACCAGGCCACCGGCGACGGCGTGGTCGTGGCGGTGATCGACACCGGCATCACCAGCCATCCGGACCTCAACGCCAATGTCCTGCCCGGCTACGATTTCATCAGCGACGGGACCGACGCGCGCGACGGCGACGGTCGCGACAGCAATCCGGCCGACGAAGGCGACTGGTCGGCGGCCAACGAATGCTATTCCGGTTCGCCGGCGTCCAACTCCAGCTGGCACGGCACCCACGTGGCCGGCACCATCGCCGCGGTGACCAACAACAGCACCGGCGTCGCCGGCACCGCGTTCAAGGCCAAGATCCTGCCGGTGCGCGTGCTCGGCAAGTGCGGCGGCTACACCTCCGACATCGCCGACGCGATCACCTGGGCCTCGGGCGGCACCGTCAGCGGCATTCCGACCAACACCACCCCGGCCGAAGTGATCAACATGTCGCTGGGCGGCAGCGGCACCTGCTCGACCACCTACCAGAACGCGATCAATGGCGCCGTCAACCGCGGCACCACCGTGGTGGTGGCGGCCGGCAACAGCTCGACCAACGTGTCCAGCTCGGTGCCGGCGAACTGCAGCAACGTGATCGCGGTGGCGGCCACCACCTCGTCGCGGGCCAAGGCCAGCTACTCGAACTACGGCAGCGGCATCGACATTTCCGCGCCGGGTTCGAACATCCTGTCCACGCTCAACGACGGCACCACCACCCCGGGCAACCCGAGCTATGCCTCGTACAACGGCACTTCGATGGCGACCCCGCACGTGGCCGGCGTGGTCGCGCTGATGCAATCGGTGGCCTCGACCCCGCTGACCCCGGCGCAGGTGGAGAGCACCATCAAGAGCACCGCCGCCAGCTTCTCCTGCTCGCAGGGCTGCGGCGCCGGCCTGCTCGACGCCAACGCGGCGGTGACCGCCGCCGCCGGCGGTGGCACCACCACGCCGCCGCCGAGCGGCAACACGTTGCAGAACGGCGTGCCGGTCACCGGCCTCAACGCCAGCTCCGGCGCGTCGCTGAACTACACGGTGACGGTCCCGTCCGGCAGCAGCTCGCTGAGCGTGAGCATCTCCGGCGGCAGCGGCGATGCCGATCTGTACGTGCGCCAGGGCAGCGCGCCGACCGACAGCAGCTACAACTGCCGGCCCTACCTCAACGGCAACAACGAGACCTGCACCTTCAGCGCGCCGAGCGGCACGTACTACGTGCGGGTCAAGGCGTACAGCACGTTCTCGGGCGTCACCCTGACCGCGAGCTACTGATCCGCCTGCTGCGCGGCGGCCGTCGTGGCCGCCGCGTCAGCGCCGCTTTCCCTCCAGCGCAGTCGGCGGGGCCGCAGCGCCCGCAGCTGAAATGCGATTGCCCGCGTTCCGACGCGGGTTTTTTTATGCCGGTACTCCGGCACGCGCCGGCGATCCAGCGCGTTACGGGCTCAGCTACCGCGTCCCGGGTCTCATGCTGTCAGCAAGCAGCAAGCAGCAAGCAGCAAGCAGCGAAACAGCTACTGGAGGCTGGAGAGCGCAGGCAAAGATCGGAGACGAGGATGGGGGCCGCCCTGCCGCAGCGCTCGCGGGTGTCGGCCCGATGTTCGCATCGTGTCGCGATAATGCGCTTGCAGCAGCGGGACGTCACGCGTCACGCGGCTCACTCGCACAGGTCGCAGGCACGTGCCTTCAAGACGTCCAGCAACTGCGTCGCATCCAGTTCCAGCAGCAGGCCACGCTGCCCGGCGTTGAACCACACGCTGCCCGGCGCGAGCGCCGCCTGTTCGACCAGCACCGGCGCCTGCCGTTGCTGGCCCAGCGGACTGATGCCGCCGACCTTGTAGCCGGTCAGCCGCTCGGCGTCGGCCACTTCCATCATCCGCGCCGCCTTGCCGGCGCCGGCCGCCGCCAGCTTCTTCAATTGCACGCGGCGGTCCGACGGCACCACCACGCACACCGCGCGCTGGTCGACCCAGGCCATCAGGCTCTTCAGCACCCGCGCCGGCGGCAGGCCGAGCGCCTGCGCCGCCTGCAAGCCCTTGGCGCCGGCTTCGGCCTCGTAGTCGTAGGGATGCAGCCGGTAGGCGACGCCGGCCGCATCCAGCGCGCGGGTCGCGCGGGTGGCCTTGGACATGCCGGCTCAGGCCGGCTCGAAGCGGTTGGCGGCCACGTTCTTGCGCACCTTCTGCGGATCCCAGATCTGCCCGTTCATGGCGATGTAGACCCCGGCCGGCAGCGACTGCACCGCGCCGACCGCGCAGCCGATGTTGAATTCCGCATCGGAGCCGCGGAAGCGCGCCGGGTTCAGCGCGCCGGTCATCACGATGGTCTTGTCGGCGATGCTCTGCAGCACCTTGCCGGTCTGCACCATCGAATCGGTGCCGTGGGTGATCAGCACGTGGCGCGCGGCTTGCGCGGCGACGGTGGCGCGGATCAGTTCGCGGTCTTCGTCGGTGATGTGCAGCGAGTCCTTGCGGATGATCGGGATCACGCTGAAGCGGAAGGTCACGCCCAGTTCCTTGAGGATCTGGCCGATCTGCGGGTCGCCGATCTGGTAGTCGGACTTGTCGTCGAAGTAGATCTTGTCGATCGTGCCGCCGGTGGTGACGATCAGGAGTTCTTCCATTGCCGGTTCCTAGACATGACGGGGCGCCGCCGAGGCCGCGCAGGGCGCCATGATACCGGCTGCGTGGCGGCGGCTCAGGACGCGTCGCGGCCCTTGGCGCCGCGCTTGCCGGCGAAGCGCGCGCGCAGGCCCGGCGCACTGGCCAGGCCGATCGTCAGCAAGGCCAGCAGCAGTTCGGCCCAGGCGTAGCCGCGCTGCGGCGGATAGCTCCAGGCGGCCATCACCCCGTGGCTGAACCAGAACAGCCCGAACACGCCGGCCCAGAAGCGCGCCACCGCCGACCCGCGCAATGCGCCGATACCCAACAGCAGCGGCGGCAGCGCGAACACCAGCAGCGCGGCGACGCGATCGCGGTCGGCGTGGAACCAGGCCGCATACAGCGCCGCCAGCGCCAGCAGCGTCGCTCCCAGCGCCAGGCGCGCCGCGCTCACGGCGTCGCCAGCCGCTGCGCGATGCCCGCCAGGCGCTTGCCCAGCGCGCGCGCCAGTTGCGCCTCTTCCTCGCTGGGCTGCGGGTCGTCGTCGGCGCCGGCGACGTGGCTGGCGCCGTAGGGCGTGCCGCCGCTGCGGGTGCTGCTGAGCAGCGGTTCGGTGTAGGGAATGCCCACGATCAGGCAGCCGTGGTGCAGCAGCGGCAGGTGCATCGACAGCAGCGTGGCCTCCTGGCCGCCGTGCAGCGAGGCGGTGGAGGTGAACACCGCGGCCGGCTTGCCGGCCAGGGTGGCGCTGGCCCAGTCGGCGCCGAGGCCATCGATGAAGTGCTTGACCGGCGCGGCCATGTTGCCGAACCGGGTCGGGCTGCCCAGCGCCAGGCCCGCGCACGCGCGCAGGTCGCTGGCGTCCACGTAGGGCGCGCCGCTGTCGGGGACCGGCGGCGCGCTGGCCTGGGTCACCGCGGCCACCGGCGGCACGGTGCGCAGGCGCGCGGCCATGCCCGGCACCTCGCCGACGCCGCGCGCGATCTGCCGCGCCAGGCGCGCCACCGAACCGCCACGGCTGTAGTACAGGACCAGGATCTCGGCCACGGGGCCCTCGCTTGCTTGCACCAGAACGGCCGCCAGTATCGGCGATGCCGGCATCCGCGCGCATCGGGTACCCTTGCCCGATGCAGCCTTTGGACACGGTCAATCTCTGGACGGAGCGGGTACGCGACCGCGCGCGGATGCGCAGCTTCGCGGGGTTCCTGTGGCACCGCTTCCTCGACGACCGCCTGTTCCAGGCCGCCGCCTCGCTGGCCTACACCACCATCTTCGCGCTGGTGCCGCTGGCGATGGTGGTGTTCGGCGTGCTGTCCGCGTTCCCGGTGTTCAACGAGTGGA
The DNA here is from genome assembly GCF_041242975.1 of Xanthomonas sp. DAR 35659. NCBI lineage: Bacteria > Pseudomonadati > Pseudomonadota > Gammaproteobacteria > Lysobacterales > Lysobacteraceae > Xanthomonas > Xanthomonas medicagonis. The sequence continues at coordinate 4,274,983 of NZ_CP162488.1, read as the reverse complement.
GCGACCGGCTCAGCGACTACATCTTCTCCAACTTCGTGCCGGCCGCGGCGCGTTCGGTGGAGGCCTATCTGCGCCAGTTCTCGGCCAGCGCCGGGCAACTGACCAGCGCCGGCACGATCGCGCTGATGGTGTCGCTGCTGATCACCTTGAACAGCGTCGAGCAGACCTTCAACCGGATCTGGCGGGTGGTCTCGGCGCGGCCGCGGCTGACCCGCTTCCTGGTGTACTGGACGGTGCTGACCCTGGGCGCGTTGCTGGCCGCCGCGTCGCTGGCCGCATCGGCGCAGTTCTTCGCGCTGCCGCTGTTCAAGACCAGCGAGGGCCGCCTGCTGGCGCAACTGGTGCTGTCGCTGGCGCCGGTGCTGATCGAGTTCGTGTGCATCGTGCTGGTGTACCGGGTGGTGCCGCACCACACCGTCAAGCTGCGCCACGCGGTGCCGGGCGCGCTGCTGGCGGTGGCCCTGTTGGAACTGGTGAAGTGGGGGCTGAGCCTGTACCTGGGCAGCTTCCAGTCCTACCAGCGCATCTACGGCACGGTCGCGTTCGTGCCGATCTTCCTGCTGTGGATCTACCTGAGCTGGATCGGGATCCTGCTCGGCGCCTCGCTGGCGTCCTCGATCGCCGCATTCCGCTACCAGCCGGCGTCGATGCGGCTGCCGGCCGGCTACGAGATCTACGGGCTGCTGCGCCTGCTCGGGCGCTTCGCGCAGGCGCGCAAGGAGGGGAGGGGCCTGCACGAAGACCAGATCCTGCAACTGGAGCCGATGCTGACCGATTCGCTGGTGCAGGAACTGCTATGCGAGCTGGAGCGCATCCGCCTGCTCAGCCGGGTCGAGCACGGCGAGTGGCTGCTGGCGCGCGACCTGGCCGACGTGCCGCTGACCGAGCTGTACGAAAACTGCCAGTTGCGCATTCCCATCGACGAAACCTACCTGCCGTGCCGCGACGACGCGCTGGGCCAGGCGGCGTGCCGGGCCCTGGACGAACTGCGCCTGCCGCTGCGCGACGTGCTGAAACGGCGCGTCGGCGATCTTTACACCGCTCTCGGAGACTCCGCATGACCCCGCGCATCCTGTTCCCGTTGCTCGCCGCCGCCGCGTTGCTCGCCGGCTGCGATCGGCAGACCGCGCCCGCCGATGGCGCGGCGCGCCCCGCGGCCGATGCACCGGCGGCTCCTGCCGCGCCACCGCCGGCGCCCACCGCACCGGCGGCCGGCACCACGCCGCAGGTGGTGCAGGAAACCCGCCAGCAGCCGACGCTGAAGATGAAGGCGGTGGACGGCAGCGATTACGACCTGGCCGCGCATCGCGGCAAATGGGTGGTGGTGAATTTCTGGGCGACCTGGTGCGCGCCGTGCCTGAAGGAAATGCCGGAGCTGTCGGCGCTGCACGTGATGCGCGACAACATCGAAGTGGTGGGCCTGGCCTACGAGGACATCGAGCCGGCGGAGATGCAGGCGTTCCTGAAGGCGCATCCGGTGGCCTACCCGGTGGTCATCGTCGACACCTACGCGCCGCCGCCGGATTTCGCCACCCCGCGCGGATTGCCGATGACTTACCTGATCGCGCCGGACGGCAAGCTCGCCAAGCAGTTCCTGGGGCCGGTGAACGCGCACGATATCGAGGCGGCGATCGCCGCGGCCGGCGGTCCGGCGCCGGGCAAGGTGCAGGCCGCGCGCTGATGGCGGCGGCGCGCTTCCTGGTCTCCGGCCGGGTGCAGGGCGTGTATTTCCGCGCCTCCACCCGTGAGCGCGCGCAGGCGCTGGGACTGGATGGCCATGCCCGCAATCTGGCCGACGGCCGGGTCGAGGTCGTCGCCGCCGGCGCGGCCGCGGCGCTGGAGACGCTGGCCGGCTGGCTGCAGCATGGCCCGCCAGCGGCGCGGGTGGAGCAGGTGCTGCGCGAACCGTGGCCGGAGCCGGTGGCGGCGGGTTTCTCGATCGGGTGACTGACTAGGCGCCTTGATGCGCTGAGCGCGAGGTCGGTGCTGGCGAGGCGTTGCCCGTCGCGCGTCGGGAGCGAAGCGCCTCCCACAGGTGGGTGCCGCTGGGGGATGGCGAGGTGTTGGTCCGTCTTCTACGGATGCGGTCTGTCGCGGCTGAAGCCGCTTGTGTCAAAAGAGGGTCTATCGTTGAAGGTGAGAGCGGGGTGCGGCAGGCCGTTAAGCCGCAGTGCCAAGCGAGCACGAGTAGGAGTCAGCGCCGCCGCACCCCGGTTCTCCTGCCTGACAAGCCCGAACAGTTGCCTGAGCCGGGAGCTCGAACATCACAAGCCTGGGCATTGGCAGGAGCGCTCTCGACCCTAAGTCTACTGCGGAGAACGTCTATGCGGCGCTTTGTCGGGATCGATGTTGCCAAGGCCGAACTGGTCATTCATGTGCTGCCGGACGGACTGGCCTGGACCCAGCCCAACACGCCGCAAGGGCGCGTTGAGCTGGTCCAGCGTCTGGCGAGGCTGGAGTGCGAACGGATCGTGCTGGAAGCCAGCGGCGGCTACGAACATGAGGTGCTGCGGACGCTGCGGCAGGCCAACCTGCCGGCGGTGCGGATGTGTGCGCAGCGCCCACGTGCGTTGGCCAAGGCGCTGGGCATCAAGGCCAAGACCGACGCCCTGGACGCGCGTCTGTTGGCCGTGACAGCCCAAGCCATTGTGGCCCCCCCGACGGACGTGTTGCCCGAGCACCTGCAGCACCTGCGCGAACTGCTGGATCTGCGCAATGCTCTGGTCGGCCAGCACGACGCCCTGCGGCGGCGTCTGGAGCACATCACCAGCCCGGAGGTGCGGCGCCACTGCCAGGAAGCGATCGACCTACTGAAGCGGCAGAGCGATGCGCTGAAGCGAGACCTTCAGCAGCAGGCCGACGCGTGTTCGACCCTGCCCAAGGTGCCGGGGCTGGGGCCGATCCTGCGCGCCACCCTGGCCGCACGCCTGCCGGAACTGGGAACGCTGCCGCCGCGCAAGCTGGCCGCCCTGGTCGGGCTGGCGCCGTTCAATCACGACAGCGGCCGCTGGCAAGGCCAGCGCCGCATCAAAGGCGGGCGCAGCGACGTGCGCCGCGCGCTGTACATGGCCACCTGGGCCAGCATCCGCGCCAAATCCCCCTTGGCCCAAACCTATGCGCGCCTGCAAGCGGCCGGCAAACCGGCCAAGGTCGCCATCGTCGCCTGCATGCACAAGTACCTACGCTGGCTCAATGCCATCGCGCGCGATCAGGCTTCTTACGCGCCTCCCGTCATCGCTGCTGCATGACAGTTGACTCCTACAGGATGTTAGTTCGCCGCCAGTCGCGGGCCGCAGCATCGCTGCCAATCCCCAATCCCGCTTCACCCCGGATACGAGGCGATCGGCTGCAATACGCCGAACGTCTCCTTGCGCGGCTTGTGCTTGAGCGGCGGCAGGTCCAGGTCCGGCTCCTGCAGCGGGGCGTCGGGTAACTGGTCGAGCAGGTGCCGGATCAGGGTCAGGCGGCCGCGCTTCTGGTCGTTGAAGTCGACCAGGGTCCACGGCGCGTGCTCGCTGTGGGTGGCTTCCAGCATCGCCTCGCGGGTCTGGGTGTAGTGGGCGTACTGCGCGCGCGACTGCAGGTCCACCGGCGACAGCTTCCAGCCTTTCAGCGGGTCGTGCAGGCGTTCGGCGAAGCGCTTCTCCTGCTGGTCCTGGTCCACGCACAGCCAGTACTTGAACAGGCGGATGCCGTCGTCGACCAGCAGGCGTTCGAACAGCGGCGCCTGGCGCAGGAACGCGGCGTACTGCGCATCGCTGCAGTACCCCATCACCCGCTCCACGCCGGCGCGGTTGTACCAACTGCGGTCCATCAGCACCATCTCGCCGGCGGCCGGCAGGTGCGCGACATGGCGCTGGAAATACCACTGGGTGCTTTCGCGATCGGTCGGCTTGGGCAGCGCCACCACCCGGCACTGGCGTGGATTGAGGTGCTCGGCGATGGCCTGGATCGCGCCGCCCTTGCCGGCGGTATCGCGGCCCTCGAACAGCACCAGCACGCGTTCGCCGCTGTGCTGCAGCGCCTGCGCCAGCGCCGCCAGCTCCAGTTGCAGCGGTTGCATCAGCGTCTTGTACTGCTTGCGCCTGAGCTTGCTCATTTGCCGCGCCTGGCGCGGGTGCCGGCCATGCTGCGCGCCACTTCCAGCAACGCGCCCTGCTGGCGCGCGTCGAGGGCGCGATAGGCCTGCAACAGGTCGTGTTCGCCGCGGGTGCGGGCCGGGTCGAGCTGGCTGGCCAGTTCGCCGAGCAGGGCGCCGGCGGGGACGCCGAAGGCGCGCGCCAGCGCGTTGAGCTGGTCGCGGCCGGGCATTTTCTCGCCGGCCAGCCAGGCCTTCACCGTGGCCGCGCCGGCGCGCGGGATGGCGGCGGCGATGTCCGCGGCGGTCATGCCGCTGGCCTTGGCCAGCAGGCGCAGGGTGGTGTCCAGGGGCATGCGCGGTTCCAGGTCATTCCTTCAGGCGGGGGCGCAGGGTGGCCAGGTTGCACGGTCTGGTGCGTGCATCGAGTTGCGCGGCGACGATCTTCTCCCAGGCGGTGCGGCAGGCCGAGGTCGAGCCGGGCAGGCAGAACAGGAAGGTGGCGTTGGCCAGGCCGGCGAAGGCGCGCGACTGCAGCGAGGACGTGCCGATCTCCTCGACGCTGATCGCGCGGAACAGTTCGCCGAAGCCGGGCATCTGCTTGTCCAGCAGGGGCAGCAGCGCTTCGGGAGTGGAGTCGCGGCCGGTGAAGCCGGTGCCGCCGGTGACCAGGATGCCGTCGACCTGCGGGTCGGCGATCCACGCCGAGACCACCGCGCGCAGCCGGTAGCGGTCGTCGGGCAGCAACTCGCGCGCGTACAGGCGGTGGCCGGCCTCGCCGAGCGCAGCGACCAGATAGTCGCCGGAGCTGTCCTCGGCCAGGCTGCGGGTGTCCGACACGGTCAGCACGCACAGGTTCAATGCGATGAAATCGGCGTTGGCGCTCATGGCGGCAGCCTAGCGGCTCGCCCGGCCGGCGTACAGCCTGCGGTGGCGGATCGGCGCGGTCCGTGCAGCGTAGGTTGGGGGAGCGCGCCACGATGCAGGGCAGGAACGGCTCGTGCCAGGGCCGGCCAAGCGGACGCTGCTCTTGCTTCGCTGCGCCACGGCGATCGACGTGGGTGTGCTCGGCGCCTGCGCGCATGCCGCGCGGACGCCTCAGGCCCAAGCGCGCGCAGGCGACGCCAACGCGTCGGGCCAGGCCGGCGCGCGTGGCCGGTAGTGGCGTACGTGGGCGGCGGGATGCGAGGCCAGCGGCAGTCGCTCCGGTTCGCACCGCAGGGCGCGCCGCTGCGCCTGGGCACTGTTCCATTCGGCATAGTCCAGCAGGCTGCGGCCATCGTCGGACAGGTGCAGATGCGAGGCGATCAGGCCGCGCAGCGCATGCGCGCCATCCTGCAATGCGGCGAACGCGGCGTCGGCGAGCGCCTGCGCCTGCGCCGCGTCGCGGGTCGGCAACAGCGTCACCACGACGCAGCCGGGCTGGCGCTGCGGATCGGAGACCCCGCTGCGGATGCGCCGGTAGCGGCGCAACGCCAATGCCGGCGCGCGCGGATGCGCGCCGCGGTCGAACAGCGCGGCGGCGCAGTCGTGCGCGTACAGCAGGTCCGGCGCTGCGCTCAGCGATTCCAGCCAGCACACGGCGCACGCCGCGTCGTGGCGGTCGCGCGAGCGCGCGAGCAGCGCCGCGCAAAGGTGTGCGGGGGCATGGGCGACCAGCACGCTGCGCGCGTGCGGGGAAGTGAGATCGGGCGACAGGCGTGCGGACATCGGGGCGTGCGCGGGAGGGATGTGCGCAGTGTCGAACCTCGACCTTGCTTGAGGTCAAGCGCCGCGCTTCCACATGGACCGAACAGTAGAACGAGCGGCGCGCGCGTGGCGCTGCTCGCGTTCTCAGCGACTGTCGGCCGAGTCCGTGGCGACGCCGGCCTGCAAGGTGTCTACGGCCGCATGAAGGTCCACGCCAACCACCGCCGGACAACTGGCGGCGATCGTGCGCCAGATCCAGGGCGCCTCCGACGCGATCAAACACCGTTGCCAGCGAGATCACCGCCGGCAACGATGACCTGTCGCGGCGCACCGAACAGCACGCGGCCAGCCTGGGCCTGCATCGCGGTCAGTTTTTAATGGCTAGAGCGGACACGTTGCGTGCGGCCCCACACATGCACTTTGCAGTGGCGTCGTGCGGGCGACGCGCCGTCCCGCTACGGCCCGTCCCAGCCATGCCGCCGCGCCGTGTCGCAGACCAGCGCGGCGAAGTCCGCGGCGAAGCCCTGCATATCGAACAGGCCGGCGCTGGCGCGGCGTTGCCGCAGCGTGTCGCGCAGCGCGCGCAGCGCCGCCGGATCGCGGCCCAGTTGCACCGCCTTGGCGACGAAGGCGGCGTCGTCGGCCACGTTCATCGCGTCCATGCCCAGGTGATGGTTGAGGCTGCCGGCCACCCGCGCGGCGAAGGTCGTGCCGGGACAGGTCAGCACCGGGCAGCCAGCCCACAGGGCATCGGAGGCGGTGGTGTGCGCGTTGTAGGGATGGGTGTCCAGGAACAGGGCGGCATGCCGGTAGCGGGCCAGGTAGTCGGCATGCGCGAGCTTGGGCATGAAGCGCAGCCGCGCCGGATCCAGCGCGGCGTCCGCCGCGGCCTGGCGCAGCCGCGCATCGGCCTGGCCGGGACCGGACAGCAGCCACAGCACGCTGTCCGGCACCTGGCGCAGCACCGCCAGCATCCGCGCCACGCTGCGCGGGCTCAGTTTGTAGCTGTTGTTGAAGCAGCAGAACACGGTGCCCTGCTCGGGCAGCCCGCAGGCCTGGCGCGAGGGCGGCGCCGGCACGTGGCGGCTGTCGTCCGAGGGCTGGAACGCGCGCGGCAGGCGCAGCACCCGCTCGCTGTAGTGCGCGGCCAGCGCATCGGGCAGCGCGAACGCATCGCCGACGACGTAGTCGATCCATGGCGCGCCCGACGTGCCGGGGTAGGCCAGCCAGTTGATCTGCAGCGGCGCCGGGCGCAGCGCCAGCACTTCCGGCGTGCCGCCGCCGCCCCAGCCGCGCAGGTCGAACAACACGTCGATGCCGGCGTCGCGGATGCGCTGCGCGATCGCCCGGTGCGGCTGCCCGGCCACCTCGTGCCAGGCGTGCGCCGCGCCCCGCAGGCGCGCGCGGATCGCGCTGCGGTCGTCGCGGTTCAGGGCGAACAGGTGCGCCTGCAGCTCGGCGTGTGCGCGCAACCTTTCGAACAGGGCCACGGTCAGCAGTCCGGTGGGATGCGCGCCGAAGCCGTTGGACAGGAAGCCGACCCGCAGCGGTCCATGCCGGCGCAGCGCCGTCGCCGGCAAGGATGTCAGCGTCTGTGCCAGAGCGCGGGCGCGGTTGCGCGCGCAGTGCAGTTGTTCGGCGGCCTCGGCCTCCTCGTTGAGGAAGGCGAACGGCTCGATCGCCGGATGGCCCTGGCGCACGGCGGCGCGGACCTGATCCGACAACGCGTCCAGGTCACGCCAGTCGCACAGCTTGCGCCGCCAGTTCAGCAGGTGCGCGGCGATCGACGGCTCCTGCGGCAGCAGCGTGTGCGCATGCGCATAGGCCTGTGCGGCGGCTTCGGCTTCGCCGTTGTCCTCCAGTGCATGGCCCAGCCACAGCGCGATGCCCGGATGCTGTGGCGCGCCCTGCAGCGCCTGGCGCAGCGCGGCGGCGGCCTCGGCGTGGCGGCCCTGGGTCCAGCGCACCCGCCCCAGCCGCGCCAGCGCTTCGGGATGCGCCGGGCGCAGGTGCAGGGCGCGCAACGCCGCGGCCTCGCCGGCGGCGACCGCGCCGGCACCGAGTTCGGCGTCGGCCAGCATCACCCAGGCGATGAAGTGCTGCGGGTCGCGGCGCACCGCGTCCTGCAGTTGGCGCAATTCGTCCGCCGCGCTGCGGCCGCTCACGCGCGGGCGTGGCGCGCGCCGGCGCTCACGGGCTGGCGCTCAGTCGCGCCAGTTCGTCCACCTGGTGCTCGTGGCTGAGGCGTTCGATCAGCGCGTCGAGATCGCCTTCGATCACGTTCGGCAGGTCGTACAGGGTCAGGCCTTCGACCCGATGGTCGGTGATACGCCCCTGCGGGAAGCTGTAGGTGCGGATGCGCTGGCTGCGGTCGCCACTGCCGACCTGCAGCTTGCGATCCTGCGCCTCGGCCGCGGCCTGCCTGCTGCGCTCGGCGTCCAGCAATTGCGCCTTGAGCCGCTTCATCGCCTTGTCGCGGTTGGCGTGCTGGCTGCGCTCGGTCTGGCATTCGACCACCACGCCGGTCGGCACGTGGGTGATGCGGATCGCCGATTCGGTCTTGTTGACGTGCTGGCCGCCGGCGCCGGAGGAGCGGAACGTGTCCACCTTCAGGTCGGCCGGGTTGATCGCGATTTCCTCCACGTCGTCGGCCTCGGGGATGATCGCCACCGTCGCCGCGGAGGTGTGGATGCGGCCCTGCGACTCGGTCGCCGGCACCCGCTGCACGCGGTGCGTGCCGGACTCGAACTTGAGCTTGGAGTAGGCGCCGCGGCCGACGATGCGCGCCACGATCTCCTTGTAGCCGCCGTGCTCCCCGGGGCTGTCCGATTCCACTTCCACCTTCCAGCCCTGGCGCTCGGCGTAGCGCGCGTACATGCGGAACAGGTCGCCGGCGAAGATCGCCGCCTCGTCGCCGCCGGTGCCGGCGCGCACCTCCAGGAACAGGTTGCCGTCGTCGCGCGGGTCGCGCGGCACCAGCAGCAGCGCCAGTTGTTCGTCGAGCGCGGCCAGGCGCGCCTGCGCGGCGGCGATTTCCTCGTCGGCCAGTTCGCGCAGTTCGGGATCGGCGCGCATCGCCTCGGCCGCGGCGAGGTCGGCCTTGGCCGCGGCTTCGTCGGCCAGCGCGGTGGCGACCGGTTCCAGTTGCGCGAATTCGCGCGAGTAGTCGCGGAAGCGGGCGTTGTCGCCGACCACTTCGGGGGAGGACAGCAGGCGTTCGAGTTCTTCGCGACGCTCGGCCAGCGCCTCCAGCTTACGGCGCAGGGTCGGTGTCATCGGTCTTCAGGATCGGATGGGAATAGCCCGGCTTTTCCGGGAACAGGCGCTCGGCGGCGCGCGCCAGCTCGGCGTCGCCGCTCAGCGCCGCCTCGCGCAGCGCGGCGGTGGGCGGATGCAGCAGGCGATTGGTCAGGGTATTGGCGAGGAACTCCAGCACCTCGTCGGCCGGCTTGCCGTTGGCCAGTTGCTGCCGCGCCTTGGCCAGCACGTCGTCGCGGGTGCTGTCGCCGTGCGCGCGCAGGCGCTTGAGCGGCGCCTGGCGGGTGCTGGCCTGCAGCGTCTCGATATAGCGCAGCACCTGCAGGTCGATGATCGCCTCGGCGGCTTCGGCGGCTTCGCGGCGGCCGCGCCGGTTGTCCTCGACCGCGCGCTCCAGGTCGTCGACGGTGTACAGGTAGGCGTCGGCCAGGTCGGCGACGCCGGCCTCGATGTCGCGCGGCACCGCCAGGTCGAACAGCAGCATCGGCTTGTGCTTGCGCGCGCGCAGCGCCTGCTCGACCTGCGCCCGGGTCACCACCGGCTCGCGCGCGGCGGTGGCCGAGAACACCACGTCGGCCTCGTGCAGGTGGCGTTCCAGCTCGCTCAGCGGCAGCGCCACGCCGCCGTGGCGGCTGGCCAGTTCCTGGGCATGGGCGAGGGTCCGGTTGGCGATCAGCAGGCGCCGCACCCGGCCTTCGCTCAGATGCTTGGCGGCCAGTTCGATGGTCTCGCCGGCGCCGACCAGCAGCACCGTCGATTCGCTGAGCCGGGCGAAGGAGTTCTGCGCCAGGCGGACCGCGGTGGAGGCGACCGAGACCGGATTGGCGCCGACCCGGGTGTCGGTGCGCGCGCGCTTGGCCACCGAGAAGGTCTGCTGGAACAGCCGGTCCAGGCGGCTGCCCAGTGCGCCGTGTTCGCGCGCCAGCGCCCAGGCGTCCTTCACCTGGCCGAGGATCTGCGGCTCGCCGAGCACCATCGAATCCAGCCCGGTGGCGACCCGGAACAGATGCCGCACCGCATCGGCGTCCTGGTGCTGGTACAGATACCCATGCAGGCCGGCCGCATGCGTCTCCAGCCAGTCGGCCAGGCGCTGGGCGTCGTCGGTGATCGCATACAGCTCGGTGCGGTTGCAGGTGGACAGCAGTGCCGCCTCGGCGACCTGGGGCAAGGCGCGCAGCGATTGCAGCGCGTGCGGCAGCGCATCGCCGGCGAACGCCACCCGTTCGCGCAGGTCGACCGGCGCGGTCTGGTGGTTCAATCCGAGCACCCACAACGTCATCTGTTCAGTTGCTTGCGATAAGCTGCTGGCCATTCAGGGCCCCATTTTACGGCCCGGTTGCCCCCGATGCCCGCATTGATTCGCATCCGTACCTTTCTATTGCTGTCCACGTTCGTCGCGCTGCCGGCCTTCGCCGCCGCCGCGGCCGCGCCGACGGCCACCGCCAAGCTGCCGCCGCGCGCCGCCGCGTCCTCGCTGACCCCGGTGCTGGCCGGCGAATTCGCGCTGCAGGCCGGGCAGCTGGCCGATGCCTCGCACTGGTACCTGGAGGCGGCCAGCGCGACGCCCGGCGATGCCGGCCTGGCCGAGCGCGCGACCCGCATCGCGATGCTGGCCAACGACACCGAGGCCGCCGCCAAGGCCCTGGCGCTGTGGCGCGAGCGCGCCCCCGAGTCGCTGGCGATGCGCGGCGCCGAGGCCTCGCTGGCGCTGCGCAACGGCAATCTGCGCCAGGCCCGCAGCCTGCTGGTGGCGCTGCTGCGCGACCCGGACACGCGCGGCTGGCGCTATGCGCTGGTGGCGCTGGTCGGCGGCAACCGCGATCCGGAGGTGGCGGCGAAGGTGCTGGATCAGTTGCTCGACGCCAATGCCATCCCCGACCAGCTCGAGGCCTGGCAGGAGTTCGGGCGTCTGGCGCTGCGCCTGGACCAGCCCAAGCTGGCCGAGCGCATCGTCGATCAACTGGTCAAGCGGTTCCCGGAGGAGCCCCGGGTGGCCCTGCTGCACGCCACCCAACTGCAACAGGCCGGCAAGGTCGAGCAGGCCCGCACCCTGCTGCAGGGCGTGGAGCCGAAGGCGCCGGGCGACCCGGAACTGCGCGGCGCGCTGGCGTACGCCTACGACGCGATCGGCGACACCGCCGCCGCGGCGCGGGTGCTGGCGCTGGGCCCGCAGGACACCCAGAACTACGGCCTGCGCGCCTCGATGCTGGCCAAGCTGCAGGACAACACGGCGCTGACCGCGCTGTACGAGGAACTGCGCAAGGGCGCGGCCAAGCCCGATCCGGAACGGCGGCTGTTGCTCGGCAAGATCGCCGAGTTCCTGAAGCGCTACCAGGAGGCGGTGGACTGGTACCACGGCGTGCCGGGCGGCCCGCAGCGCAGCGAGGCGCGGCTGCGCACCGCCGGGGCGCTGTACGAACTGGGGCAGAAGGATGCCGCCTTCGCCGAGGCGCGCGCGCTGCAGGACGATGCCGAGGCCGACGACGCCGCGCGCCGCGACGCCTACGTGCTGGAGGCCGAGCTGCGCCAGCGCAACGGCGACGACGACGGCGAACTGGGCGTGTTCGCGCGCGGCCTGGCCGCGTATCCGGACGACAACGCCTTGTTGTACGCGCGCGGCCTGGCCTGGGAGCGGCGCGACCGCATCGACCGCGCCGAGGCCGACCTGCGCAAGATCCTGGTGACCGAGCCGGAGAACGTGGCCGCGCTGAACGCGCTCGGCTACACCCTGGCCGACCGCACCCAGCGTTACCGCGAGGCGCTGCAGCTGATCGACCGCGCGCGCACCGCCGATCCGGACAACCCGGCGATCATCGACAGCTATGGCTGGGTCCTGTACCGGCTGGGCAAGACCCAGGAAGCGCTGGTGCAGTTGCGCCGCGCCTGGACCCTGTTCAAGGACCCGGAGATCGCCGCGCACCTGGGCCAGGTGCTGTGGCAGCAGGGCAAGCGCGAAGAGGCCAACAAGTACTTCGACGAGGCGCGCAAGCTGGATCCGAAGAACCGCGCGCTGCAGCGGGCGATGCAGGAGCTGCAGCGATGATCCGGTCGCTGCGCGGCGGCTGGGCGTTGCTGGCGGGACTGGCGCTGGCCGGCTGCAGTGCGCTGCCGACGCGCGCGCCGGCACCAGCGCCAGCGACGGCGCCGGATGCCGCCGCGCAGCAGGCCGAGGCGGAGCGCGCGCAGTGGCTGCAGGCGCATCCGGACTGGGCGTTCCAGGGCCGGGTCGCGATCAGCAGCGGCCGCAACGGTGGCAGCGGCCGCATCGACTGGAAGCAGCAGCACCGGCAGTACGAGGTCGAACTCAGTGCGCCGGTGACCCGGCAGAGCTGGCGCCTGTTCGGCGACACGCACTACGAGGCCGGGCGCCTGGAAGGCCTGGAAGGCGGCCCGCGCGAAGGCGAGAACGCCGAGGAGTTGCTGCGGGAGGCGACCGGCTGGGAGATCCCGGTCAACCTGCTGCCGCAGTGGGTGCGCGGGCAGGTGGCGTTCGATACCGAAGAACCCGAGCGCGTCGACTACGACGCGCAGGGGCGGCCGCACACGCTGCGGCAGATGGGCTGGGACATCGAGTTCCAGGACTGGTACCCGCCTGGCGATGGCCGGCCGGCGTTGCCGCGGCGCATCGAGGCGCGCAGCGGCGACGCGAAGGTGCGCCTGCTGGTGGACCGCTGGGACATTCCTGCGCAATGAGCGCGGAGGTTTGGGAGGCGGGCTGGTCGCGCTGGCCGGCCCCGGCGAAGCTGAATCTGTTCCTGCAGATCACCGGCCGCCGGCTGGACGGCTATCACCGATTGCAGACCGTGTTTCGCCTGCTGGATTGGGGCGATACGGTGTACCTGCGGCCACGCGCCGATGGCGTGGTGGCACGCGTCGGTCCGTCCGTGGCCGGCGTCGCCGAGGCCGACGACCTGCTGGTGCGGGCCGCGCGGCTGCTGAAAAAAGAGGCGAATGTCGCGCAAGGTGCGGATATTCGCGTCGAAAAGCGCATTCCGGCCGGTGGTGGCTTCGGTGGCGGGTCGTCCGATGCGGCCACCGCGCTGGTGGCGCTGAACGCGTTGTGGGGCGCCGGTCTGGACGAGGAGGCCCTGGCGCGCCTGGGCCTGTCGCTGGGCGCGGACGTGCCGGTGTTCGTGCGCGGGCGCGACGCCTGGGCCGAAGGCGTGGGCGAGCAGTTGACCCCGCTCGCGCTGCCGCCGGCCTGGTACGTGCTGGCCGATCCGGGGGTGCACGTGCCCACCGCGGCGCTGTTCCAGTCCCCCGATTTGACGCGGGATGCCGCGCCCGCGAAAATAGCGGACTTCGTTTCAGGTTTCCTGCTCGGCAACGCGTTCGAGCCGGTCCTGCTTCGCCGCGAACCGGCCGTCCAGGCCACGTTCCAGGCGCTCGCTCGGATCGGTACGCCGCGTTTGACCGGATCGGGGAGCGGATGTTTCGTCGAGTTCGCCGATCGCGCCGCCGCTGAGCGCGCGCTGGCGGACTTGCCGGACGGGTTGCGCGCCTGGGTGGCTGGCGGCGTGACCCGCTCGCCGCTGCTCGACGCGCTGGAGGCATAGCAACCGTTTTACGCAGGGGCGTCGCCAAGAGGCCCAAGGCACCAGGTTTTGATCCTGGCATTCGTAGGTTCGAATCCTACCGCCCCTGCCATTGTGTATGCAGATCCTTCTGCAAGAGCCCGCACATCCATGTGCGGGGATTCAACAGGTAAGAGCGTCGCTCCGCCTGGCTTTTCGATTCACGCTGTCACTTCGCTCCACGTTCTTCGCCGCCGCCCGAGACGCCCCTCATGCAAGATCAACGCAACCTGCTGGTGTTCTCCGGCAACGCCAACAAGCCCCTGTCCAAGAGCATCTGCCGCGAGCTGGGCGTGCGCCCGGGCAAGGCGATGGTCTCCAGCTTCTCCGACGGCGAAGTGCAGGTGGAGATCGAGGAGAACGTGCGCCGGCAGGAAGTGTTCGTGATCCAGCCGACCTGCGCGCCCAGCGCGGAGAACCTGATGGAGCTGCTGGTGATCATCGACGCGCTCAAGCGCGCCAGCGCCGCCAGCGTCACCGCGGTGGTGCCGTACTTCGGCTACTCGCGGCAGGACCGGCGCATGCGCTCCTCGCGCGTGCCGATCACCGCCAAGGTCGCGGCCAAGATGTTCAGCGCGGTCAACGCCGACCGCGTGCTGACCGTCGACCTGCACGCCGACCAGATCCAGGGCTTCTTCGACATCCCGGTCGACAACGTCTACGCCTCGCCGCTGCTGCTGGCCGACATCTGGCGCGCCTACGGCACCGACAACCTGATCGTGGTGTCGCCGGACGTGGGCGGCGTGGTGCGCGCGCGCGCCGTGGCCAAGCGTTTGGACGATGCGGACCTGGCGATCATCGACAAGCGCCGTCCGCGCGCCAACGTGTCCACGGTGATGAACATCATCGGCGACGTCGAAGGCAAGACCTGTGTGCTGGTCGACGACATCGTCGACACCGCCGGCACCCTGTGCGCCGCCGCGGCCGCGCTGAAGGAGCGGGGGGCGCTGAAGGTCGCCGCGTACTGTACGCATCCGGTGTTGTCCGGCCCGGCGGTGAGCAACATCACCAACTCGCAGCTCGACGAGTTGGTCGTCACCGACACCATCCCGCTGTCGGACGCCGCGCGCGCCTGCGGCAAGATCCGTCAGCTCAGCGTGGCCGAGCTGCTGGCCGAAACCATCCGCCGCATCGCCTTCGGCGAGTCGGTGAGTTCGTTGTACGTCGATTAAAGGCTGGGAATGGGGAATCGGGAATAGGGAATCGCAACGGCGCAGTGTCGCGCTTTGACCGATTCTCCATTCCCGATTCCCCACTCCCGGCCCTCCAGACTCTTCTGGTCGCGGAAGAGTCATCAAAACCGCCGCGAGGCGGTTCATTCAACCAAGGTAGTGAACGCAAATGGCAACCACGCATGAAATCAAGGTTCAGCGCCGCGAAGTCGAAGGTAAGGGTGCGAGCCGCCGCCTTCGTCGCGACGGCCTGATCCCGGCCATCGTCTACGGTGGCGACCTGAAGCCGGTCAACATCCAGCTCGACCACAACGAAGTCTGGCTGGCCAGCCAGAACGACTGGTTCTACTCGTCCATCCTCAGCCTGAGCCTCAACGGCGACGTGCAGAAGGTGCTGCTGCGCGATATGCAGCGTCACCCGTTCAAGCAGCTGATCATGCACATCGACTTCCAGCGCGTGAACGACAACGAGGCGCTGCACGCCTCGGTGCCGCTGCACTTCCTCAACGAGGACACCTCGCCGGCCGGCAAGTCGGCCGAAGTCGTCGTCACCCACGAGCTGAACGAAATCCAGGTCGTGTGCCTGCCGAAGGACCTGCCGGAATTCGTCGAAGTCGACCTGTCCTCGCTGTCGGTCGGCGACGTGATCCACCTGTCCGACCTGAAGCTGCCGGCCGGCGTCGAACTGCCGGAGCTGAAGCTGGGCAAGGAGCATGACGTGGCGGTGGTCATCGCCAAGCACGGCCGTGTCGAAGCCGAGCCGGAAGCGGCCGAAGCCCCGGCGGCGGCCGAGCCGGCCAAGAAGGACGGCAAGTAATCGCCTGCGCAGCGCCCGGACCTTCCGGTTCGGGCGCTGCGGCGATGCTGCGGCATGACTGGTCTGCGTCTGATCGTCGGTCTGGGCAATCCCGGCGCCGAACACGCGAACACCCGGCACAACGCCGGGTTTCGTTTTGTCGAACACCTGGCCGAGCGGGCCGGCGCGCGCTGGAGCGTGGACGCCAAGCTGTTCGGCGAGACCGCCAGGGTCGAGGTGGCGGGGCAGGCGCTGTGGCTGCTGAAGCCGGCCACCTTCATGAACCTCAGCGGCAAGTCGGTCACGGCCGCATTGCGCTTCTGGAAGATCGAGCCGGCGCAGGCGCTGCTGGCGCACGACGAACTGGATCTTGCGCCGGGCACGGCGCGGCTCAAGTTCGACGGCGGCCACGGCGGCCAGAACGGTCTGCGCGATACCATCCGTCTGCTCGGGCATGCCGGGTTCCACCGGCTGCGCATCGGCATCGGCCATCCCGGGCACAAGGACAAGGTGGTGCCGTGGGTGCTGGGACGCGCCAGCAAGGACGACCAGATTCTCATCGACCGCGCCATCGACGACGCCATCGCGGTGCTGCCGCTGGCGGTGCAGGGCGATTTCAACGAGGCGATGAAGCGGTTGCATACGCAGGGGAAATAGGGAATGGGGAATGGGGAATGGGAAAGGCGGCTATGCTTTCCGATTCCCCATTCCCGATTCTCCATTCCCGGATTACAAACATGGGCATCAAATGCGGCATCGTCGGCCTGCCCAACGTCGGCAAGTCGACCCTGTTCAATGCGCTGACCAAGGCGGGCATCGCCGCGGCCAACTTCCCCTTCTGCACCATCGAGCCGAACGTGGGCGTGGTGCCGGTGCCGGATCCGCGCTTGAACGAGCTGGCCAAGATCATCAATCCGCAGAAGGTCGTGCCGACCGCGGTGGAGTTCGTCGACATCGCCGGCCTGGTCGCCGGCGCGGCCAGCGGCGAGGGCCTGGGCAACAAGTTCCTGGCGCACATCCGCGAGGTCGATGCGATCACCCACGTGGTGCGCTGCTTCGAGCATGGCGACATCATCCACGTCAACAACAAGGTCGATCCGATCTCCGACATCGAGACCATCGACACCGAGTTGGCTCTGGCGGACCTGGACAGCGTCGAGAAGGCGCTGAACCGCGCCGAGCGTAGCGCCAAGGGTGGCGACAAGGACGCGGCCGCGCGCAAGCCGGTGCTGGCCAAGCTGCAGGCCGCGCTGGCCGAAGGCAAGGCCGGGCGCAACGCCGGCCTGGACGAGGAAGAGAAGGCGCTGGTGCGCGACCTGTTCCTGCTGACCCTCAAGCCGGTGATGTACATCGCCAACGTGCTCGAGGACGGGTTCGAGAACAACCCGCACCTGGACGCGGTGCGCGCGCATGCCGCCGCCGAGGGCGCCGAGGTGGTGCCGGTGTCGGCGGCGATCGAGGAAGAGTTGTCGCAACTGGACGACGCCGACCGCGACGCGTTCCTGGCCGACCTGGGCCTGAGCGAGCCGGGCTTGAACCGCGTGATCCGCGCCGGCTACACGCTGCTGGGGCTGCAGACCTATTTCACCGCCGGGGTGAAGGAAGTGCGCGCCTGGACGGTGAAGGCCGGCTCGACCGCGCCGCAGGCCGCGGCGGTGATCCACACCGACTTCGAGAAGGGCTTCATCCGCGCCGAAACCATCGCCTACGACGACTTCATCAAGTACAAGGGCGAGGCCGGCGCCAAGGAAGCCGGGCGCCTGCGCCTGGAGGGCAAGGAGTACCGCGTGCAGGAAGGCGATATCCTGCATTTCCGCTTCAACGTCTGATGCGCGCGCGCCCTGGCCGGGCGCGTGCGGGCAACGACGATTTCCTGCGACATCGCGTCAAAATACTGTTGACAAGGCGGGGATGTCAGGGAAGAATAGCGGGCTGTTTCACCCCTCTCTGATTTCGGCTTCGCAGCCGGGTCCGAGTGGGCAGTTGGAGGGATACCCAAGCGGCCAACGGGGGCAGACTGTAAATCTGCTGGCTTACGCCTTCGGTGGTTCGAATCCACCTCCCTCCACCAGTTTTTTTGTTGTGGCAGTGCGGCATCCCGTAGCGGGAGTAGTTCAACGGTAGAACCTCAGCCTTCCAAGCTGATGGTGCGGGTTCGATTCCCGTCTCCCGCTCCATTGAACGCGCTTGTGTCACAATAGAACAACGCTCACGTAGCTCAGTCGGTAGAGCACCTCCTTGGTAAGGAGGAGGTCGAAGGTTCGATTCCTTTCGTGAGCACCATATTCAGTCGTCACATCTTTCTACGATCACCGAGAAGAAGCAGCCATGGCCAAGGGTAAGTTCGAGCGCACCAAGCCGCACGTCAACGTCGGCACCATCGGTCACGTCGACCACGGCAAGACCACGCTGACGGCGGCGCTGACCAAGATCGGCGCAGAGCGCTTCGGCGGCGAGTTCAAGGCGTACGACGCGATCGACGCGGCGCCGGAAGAGAAGGCGCGCGGCATCACGATCTCGACCGCGCACGTCGAGTACGAATCCCCGACGCGCCACTACGCGCACGTGGATTGCCCGGGTCACGCCGACTACGTCAAGAACATGATCACCGGTGCGGCGCAGATGGACGGCGCGATCCTGGTGTGCTCGGCCGCGGACGGCCCGATGCCGCAGACCCGTGAGCACATCCTGCTGTCGCGCCAGGTCGGCGTGCCGCACATCGTGGTGTTCCTGAACAAGGCCGACATGGTCGACGACGCCGAGCTGCTCGAGCTGGTCGAGATGGAAGTGCGCGAGCTGCTGAGCAAGTACGACTTCCCGGGCGACGACACCCCGATCATCCACGGTTCGGCGCGTCTGGCGCTGGAAGGCGACCAGAGCGAGATCGGCGTGCCGTCGATCCTGAAGCTGGTCGAGGCGCTGGACTCGTTCATCCCGGAGCCGCAGCGCGACGTGGACAAGCCGTTCCTGATGCCGGTGGAAGACGTGTTCTCGATCTCGGGCCGCGGCACCGTGGTGACCGGCCGTATCGAGCGCGGCATCATCAAGGTGGGCGACGAAATCGAAATCGTCGGCATCCGTGCGACGCAGAAGACCACCGTGACCGGCGTGGAAATGTTCCGCAAGCTGCTGGACCAGGGCCAGGCGGGCGACAACGCGGGCCTGCTGCTGCGCGGCACCAAGCGTGACGACGTGGAGCGCGGCCAGGTGCTGTGCAAGCCGGGTTCGATCAAGCCGCACACCGAGTTCGAAGCCGAGGTGTACGTGCTGTCGAAGGACGAGGGCGGCCGTCACACCCCGTTCTTCAAGGGCTACCGTCCGCAGTTCTACTTCCGTACCACCGACATCACCGGCGCGTGCCAGCTGCCGGAAGGCGTGGAGATGGTGATGCCGGGCGACAACGTCAAGATGGTGGTGACGCTGATCAACCCGGTGGCGATGGACGAAGGCCTGCGTTTCGCGATCCGCGAAGGCGGCCGCACCGTCGGCGCCGGCGTGGTGGCCAAGATCATCAAGTAATGCCCTCCGGCGGCCTTGGCCGCCGGATGCGTCCATATGACGGCGACTTCGGTCGCCGAAGTGTGGCGAAGTACAGGCGGCTTCGGCCGTCGGGTTCAGCGAAGGGCGGGCCGGAACCTTCGGTCCGCCTTCGCCGTCTAAGGGAAGTGCAGCGTTCTTAGTACACGCCAGTAGCTCAATTGGCAGAGCAGCGGTCTCCAAAACCGCAGGTTGGGGGTTCGAGTCCCTCCTGGCGTGCCAATCTGCCGCTCCCTATCCAGTGACCTTGGTCGCATAGCCGCAAGAGTCGGATGAACAGCAAGATCGAGCATTCCAAAGGCACCACCGCTTCCTCGGGTGGCGATATCGTCAAGTACGTCATCGCTGCGCTGCTGGTGGTCGCTGGCCTGTTTGTCTGGTTCTGGTTCGGCGAGCCGAGTCGCGCGGCACAGCTGGGGAGTTGGTCCGGTCCGTTGCGTGGTCTGGCGGTCATCGTCGGGCTGGTCGCAGCGGCCGCGGTGTTCCTGCTGACCGCCAAGGGGCGCGAGGCCCGCGAGTTCATCTCCGAGTCCCGCTTCGAGTTGCGCAAGGTGGTGTGGCCGACCCGCCAGGAAGCGATCCGCACCACCTGGGTCGTGATCGTGGTGGTGATCATTCTGAGTCTGCTGCTGGGCGGGTTCGATTTCCTGATCCAGAAGCTGATGCAGTGGTTCGTGAGTCGTTGAGGAGAGTGCAGCAGTGAAGCGTTGGTATGTCGTTCACGCCTATTCAGGCTTCGAGAAGTCCGTGGCGCAAGCGCTGCGCGACCGTATTGTGCGTGACGAGATGCAGGAGCGCTTCGGCGACGTGCTGGTGCCCACCGAGGAAGTGATCGAGATGCGCTCCGGCCAGAAGCGCCGTTCCGAGCGCAAGTTCTTCCCGGGCTACGTGCTGGTGCAGATCGAGACCCACGAGGAAGGCGGCATCCCGCGCATCGACAACGAAAGCTGGCACCTGGTCAAGGAAACCCCGAAGGTGATGGGCTTCATCGGCGGCACCGCCGACCGTCCGTTGCCGATCCGCGACGAAGAGGCCGATGCGATCCTGCAGCGCGTGCAGGATGGCGTGGAGAAGCCGCGTCCGAAGGTGCTGTTCGAGCCGGGCCAAATGGTTCGCGTCACCGATGGCCCGTTCAACGACTTCAACGGCGTGGTCGAGGAAGTCAACTACGAGAAGAGCCGCCTGCGCGTGGCGGTGCTGATCTTCGGCCGTTCCACCCCGGTGGAGCTGGAGTTCGGCCAGGTCGAGAAGGCCTGAGCCCGCCCCGGCGCGGCTGCGCCGGGCGCCAAAATCTCTGCTATACTGCGCGGCTCCCTGTCCAGGCAAGCCGCCGGGCAGAACGGAAGCCGCCGCGAGGCGGCTTTCTGCGCACTTCAAAAACGTGATGGCGGGACACGTGATTTTCCCGTCGCGATGGGGAGCCTGCGGTTTGGGCGCTAGCACCCGGAGACACTAAAATGGCAAAGAAAGTCGTCGGTTACATCAAGCTGCAGGTGAAGGCCGGTCAGGCCAACCCCTCGCCGCCGGTCGGTCCTGCGCTGGGTCAGCGCGGCCTGAACATCATGGAATTCTGCAAGGCGTTCAATGCCGCCACGCAGAAGCTGGAGCCGGGCCTGCCCACTCCGGTCATCATCACGGCCTATTCGGACCGTACCTTCACCTTCATCACCAAGAGCACCCCCGCGAGCGTGCTGTTGAAGAAGGCCGCAGGCGTCACCTCCGGTTCCAAGCGCCCGAACACCGAGAAGGTGGGCAAGGTCACCCGCAAGCAGCTGGAAGAGATCGCCAAGGCGAAGGAAGCCGACCTGACGGCGGCCGAGCTGGAAGCGGCGGTGCGGACGATTGCGGGCTCCGCCCGCAGCATGGGCCTGACGGTGGAGGGTTAAGCGATGGCACAGACCAAGCGACAGAAAGCAATCCGTGCTGCCGTGCAGCCGGGCAAGGCGTATTCGATCGACGAAGCGCTGAAGATCGTCAAGTCCACCAGCAAGGCCAAGTTCGTCGAAGCCGTCGACGTGGCCGTGCGCCTGGGCGTGGATGCCAAGAAGTCCGACCAGCAGGTGCGCGGTTCCACCGTGCTGCCGGCCGGTACCGGCAAGAGCGTGCGTGTGGCGGTGTTCGCCCCGGCCGGCGCCAAGGCTGACGAAGCCCTGGCCGCGGGTGCCGAGGCGGTGGGCATGGACGACCTGGCCGAGAAGATGCAGGGCGGCGACTTGAACTACGACGTGGTCATCGCCACCCCGGACGCGATGCGCGTCGTCGGTAAGCTGGGCACCCTGCTGGGCCCGCGCGGCCTGATGCCGAACCCCAAGGTCGGTACCGTGTCCGCGAACCCGGCCGAGGCGGTGAAGAACGCCAAGTCGGGTCAGGTGCGTTACCGTACCGACAAGGCCGGCATCATCCACTGCACCATCGGCAAGGCCAGCTTCGAAGACGAAGCGCTGAAGAACAACCTGCAGGCGCTGTTGCTGGACCTGGTCAAGGCCAAGCCGGCGACCTCGAAGGGCACCTACCTGCAGAAGATCTCGGTGAGCTCGACCATGGGTCCGGGCGTCACCGTCGATCAGGCCTCGCTGTCCCTGAAGTAATCGCAACACGGCGCCGCCCGCAAGGTGCGGCGCCGGTGTCACCTTTTGAAGGCGTCGCCGAGGGGCAACCCGAAGCGAAGCCGTCAAAGACCGCAGGCGCGGTCTGCGCATACCGACGACGGGCACGGAAGCTCGACACGGCAAGGAGTCGCCGTCGGTCCAGCGGGATCGCTTAATCCAGTCCCCTCGGGGACGCGCCGGCGTAGATGGTGCCGCCTTTCTGGAGTTTTTCTGGTGCAGGCCAGTCCGGTGTCCCGGGCGCGCTCAGGCCAGGTCTGGAACGGCCACCAACTGGGATGCCATGCGGCATCCCCGGCATCCAGGATGGAGGCCGCCCAGGACCGCAAGCGGCAGGAGCCGCGAGCGGAGTAAGTTTGAAGCGGGGATACGAGATTAGAGATTGGGGATTGGCAAGAGCGGCGTTGCGGCTCCTGACGAATCCCGAATCACCAATCCCAACTCCCAGCTTTAACGGAGGAGTGCAATGGCTCTCAATCTGTCCCAGAAGCAAGAAGTCGTCGCCGAACTGGCCGACGTCGCCGCGAAGGCCCACTCCTTGGTTGCTGCCGAGTACGCCGGCATCACGGTCTCGCAAATGACCGCGATGCGCAAGAAGGCGCGCGAAACCGGTGTGTACTTGCGTGTTGTCAAGAACACCCTGGCCGCGCGTGCCGTTGCCGGTACCGAATACGAGTGCGTCCAGGACGCGCTGGTCGGTCCGCTGCTGTATGCGTTCTCGACGGAAGAACCCGGCGCTGCCGGTCGTCTGATCAAGGAATTCGCCAAGGGTAACGACAAGCTGCAGGCCAAGGTCGTGTCGCTGGGTGGCCAGCTGTATCCGGCCGCTCACCTCGAGGTGTTGGCGTCGCTGCCGACCCGCGAGCAGGCGCTGGCCATGCTGGCACGCGTGCTGGCCGAGCCGGCGAGCATGTTCGCCCGCGCGGTCAAGGCCGTGGGCGACAAGCAGGGTGGCGGCGACGCCGCTCCCGCCGACGCCGAAGCGGAAGCCCCGGCCGAAACGGCTTAAGTTCGCGACACCTGAAACGGTTCACTAGAACCTCATCCAGAAAAAATTCCAAAGGTAATCACAATGTCCCTGTCTAACGAGCAGATCGTCGACGCAATCGCCGAAAAGACCCTCATGGAAGTGATGGAGCTGGTCAAGGCCATCGAAGACAAGTTCGGCGTCTCCGCCGCCGCCCCGGTCGCCGCTGCCGGTCCGGCCGTGGCCGCCGCGCCGGTCGAAGAGCAGACCGAGTTCAACGTCATCCTGATCGACGCCGGCGCCAAGAAGGTCGACGTCATCAAGGCCGTCCGCGCCATCACCGGCCTGGGCCTGAAGGAAGCCAAGGACCTCACCGAGGCCGGCGGCGTGCTGAAGGAAGCCGTGTCGAAGGAAGACGCCGACAAGTTCAAGAAGGACCTGGAAGCCGCTGGCGCGAAGGTCGAAGTCAAGTAAGCAGTCCCTTGCATCGCCAGCCGTACAAGGCGATGCACTGAAGGCTGGGGGCGAAAGCCCCCGGCCTTTGGCCGTTTCAGGCGGGAATCGGGAATAGGGAATGGAGAATCGGAAAGCCGCGTCGCGTGCGCTCCACGATTCCCCTTTCCCCATTCCCCATTCCCCGCTTCACCACCGAGTTGGTAGTTGGAAGTAGCGGGAGAAGGCGTGCTGGTGCCGGCAATACCAGCGACTTCCAACTGACAATTTATGTTCACTCAGGGCCGCGGACGCGTGGCCCGCATCAGCCAAGGTGATACCTCATGACGTCTTATTCGTTCACCGAAAAGAAGCGTATCCGCAAGGACTTCGGCAAGCAGCGCTCGATCCTCGAAGTGCCGTTCCTGCTCGCCATCCAGGTGGATTCCTACCGCGAGTTCCTGCAGGAGAACACCGACCCGAACAAGCGTTCGGACCACGGCCTGCACGCGGCCCTGAAATCGGTGTTCCCGATCTCCAGCTACAGCGGCAACGCGGCCCTGGAGTACGTCGGCTACAAGCTCGGCGAACCGGTGTTCGACGAGCGTGAATGCCGCCAGCGCGGCATGAGCTACGGCGCGCCGCTGCGCGTGACCGTGCGCCTGGTGATCTACGACCGCGAGTCCTCGACCAAGGCGATCAAGTACGTCAAGGAGCAGGAGGTCTACCTCGGCGAAATCCCGCTGATGACCGACAACGGCACCTTCATCGTCAACGGCACCGAGCGCGTCATCGTCTCGCAGCTGCACCGCTCGCCGGGCGTGTTCTTCGACCACGACCGCGGCAAGACCCACAGTTCGGGCAAGCTGCTGTACAGCGCCCGCATCATTCCGTACCGCGGCTCCTGGCTGGACTTCGAGTTCGACCCGAAGGACGCGCTGTTCACCCGTATCGACCGCCGCCGCAAGCTGCCGGTGTCGATCCTGCTGCGCGCGCTCGGCTACTCGAACGAGGAGATGCTCTCGGAGTTCTTCGAGATCAACACCTTCCACATCGACCCGAAGGAAGGCGTGCAGCTGGAGCTGGTGCCCGAGCGCCTGCGCGGCGAGACCCTGAACTTCGATCTGGCCGATGGCGACAAGGTCATCGTCGAAGCCGGCAAGCGCATCACCGCGCGCCACGTCAAGCAGCTCGAAGCCGCCGGCGTCGCCGCGCTGGCCGTGCCCGACGAGTATCTGGTCGGTCGCATCCTGTCGCACGACGTGGTCGATGCGGCGACCGGCGAACTGCTGGCCAGCGCCAACGACGAGATCAGCGAAGACCAGCTGACCGCGTTCCGCAAGGCCGGCGTCGACGCCGTGGGCACGCTGTGGGTGAACGATCTGGATCGCGGTCCGTACCTGTCCAACACCCTGCGCATCGATCCGACCAAGACGCAGCTGGAAGCGCTGGTCGAGATCTACCGCATGATGCGTCCGGGCGAGCCGCCGACCAAGGACGCCGCGCAGAACCTGTTCCACAACCTGTTCTTCACCTTCGAGCGCTACGACCTGTCCACGGTCGGCCGCATGAAGTTCAACCGCCGTGTCGGCCGCAAGGAAGTCACCGGCGAGTCGGTGCTGTACGACAAGAAGTACTTCGGCGAGCGCAACGACGAGGAGTCCAAGCGCCTGGTCGCCGAGCACGCCGACAGCTCCGACATCCTGGACGTGATCAAGGTCCTGACCGAGATCCGCAACGGCCGCGGCGTGGTCGACGACATCGACCACCTGGGCAACCGTCGCGTGCGTTCGGTCGGCGAAATGGCCGAGAACGTGTTCCGCGTGGGCCTGGTCCGCGTCGAGCGCGCGGTCAAGGAGCGCCTGTCGATGGCCGAGTCCGAAGGCCTGACCCCGCAGGAGCTGATCAACGCCAAGCCGGTGGCCGCCGCGATCAAGGAGTTCTTCGGCTCCTCGCAGCTGTCGCAGTTCATGGACCAGAACAACCCTCTGTCGGAAGTGACGCACAAGCGTCGCGTCTCCGCGCTGGGCCCGGGCGGTCTGACCCGCGAGCGCGCCGGCTTCGAAGTGCGCGACGTGCATCCGACCCACTACGGCCGCGTCTGCACCATCGAAACCCCGGAAGGCCCGAACATCGGCCTGATCAACTCGCTGGCGGTGTACGCCCGCACCAACCAGTACGGCTTCCTGGAGACGCCGTACCGTAAGGTCGTGGACGGCCAGATCACCGACGAGGTCGAATACCTGTCGGCGATCGAAGAGAACGAGTACGTCATCGCCCAGGCCAACGCGCTGCACGACGCCAAGAGCCGCCTGACCGAGCAGTTCGTGCCGTGCCGCTACCAGGGCGAGTCGCTGCTGAAGCCGCCGGCGGAAGTGCACTTCATGGACGTGTCGCCGATGCAGACCGTGTCGATCGCGGCCGCGCTGGTGCCGTTCCTTGAGCACGACGACGCCAACCGCGCGCTGATGGGCGCGAACATGCAGCGCCAGGCCGTGCCGACGCTGCGTGCGCAGAAGCCGCTGGTCGGTACCGGCATCGAGCGCGCGGTGGCGCGCGACTCGGGCGTGACCGTGAACGCGCGCCGTGGCGGCGTGATCGAGCAGATCGACGCCGGCCGCATCGTGGTCAAGGTCAACGAGGCCGAGATCGGCGGCGGCACCGACGCCGGCGTCGACATCTACAACCTGATCAAGTACACGCGTTCCAACCAGAACACCTGCATCAACCAGCGTCCGCTGGTGAACGTGGGCGACGTGATCGCGCGCGGCGACGTGCTGGCCGACGGCCCCTCGACCGACATCGGCGAGCTGGCCCTGGGCCAGAACATGCTGATCGCGTTCATGCCGTGGAACGGCTACAACTTCGAAGACTCCATCCTGCTCTCCGAGCGCGTGGTGGAAGAGGATCGCTACACCACGATCCACATCGAAGAGCTGACCTGTGTGGCGCGCGACACCAAGCTGGGGCCGGAGGAAATCTCCGCCGACATCCCCAACGTGTCCGAGCAGGCGCTGAACCGTCTGGACGAGAGCGGCGTGGTGTACATCGGTGCGGAAGTGCGCGCCGGCGACATCATGGTCGGCAAGGTCACGCCGAAGGGCGAGAGCCAGCTGACCCCGGAAGAGAAGCTGCTGCGCGCGATCTTCGGCGAGAAGGCCTCGGACGTGAAGGACAGCTCGCTGCGCGTGCCGCCGGGCATGGACGGCACCGTCATCGACGTGCAGGTGTTCACCCGCGACGGCATCGAGAAGGACAAGCGCGCCCGCCAGATCGAGGAAAACGAGATCAAGCGGGTCAAGAAGGACTTCGATGACCAGTTCCGCATCCTGGAAAGCGCGATCTATGCGCGTCTGCGTGGCCAACTGATCGGCAAGGTCGCCAATGGCGGTCCGAACCTGAAGAAGGGCGACACCATCACCGACGCGTACCTGGACGGACTGAAGAAGTCCGACTGGTTCGCGCTGCGGATGAAGGACGAGGAGCCGTCGGACGCGATCGAGCGCGCGCAGAAGCAGATCCAGGCGCACGAGAAGGAATTCGAGCGTCGCTTCGCCGACAAGCGCGGCAAGATCACCGCCGGCGACGACCTCGCCCCGGGCGTGCTGAAGATGGTCAAGGTGTTCCTGGCGGTGAAGCGCCGCATCCAGCCCGGCGACAAGATGGCCGGTCGCCACGGCAACAAGGGTGTCGTGTCGATGATCCAGCCGATCGAGGACATGCCGTACATGGCCAACGGCGAGACCGTGGACATCGTGCTGAACCCGCTCGGCGTGCCGTCGCGTATGAACATCGGCCAGGTGCTGGAAGTGCACCTGGGCTGGGCCGCCAAGGGCCTGGGTCGCAAGATCCAGAACATGCTCGAGGCCCAGGCCAAGGTCGCCGACCTGCGCAAGTTCCTGACCCAGATCTACAACCACGACCAGAAACTGGGCGAGGACCGCGTGGACCTGGATCAGTTCAGCGATGCCGAGTTGCTGGCCCTGTCGAAGAACCTGACCGACGGCGTGCCGATGGCCACCCCGGTGTTCGACGGTGCGACCGAGGCCGAGATCAAGCACATGCTCGAACTCGCCGACCTGCCGATCAGCGGCCAGACCCAGCTGTACGACGGCCGCACCGGCGAGGCGTTCGATCGCCACACCACGGTCGGCTACATGCACATGCTGAAGCTGAACCACTTGGTCGACGACAAGATGCACGCGCGCTCCACCGGTCCGTACTCGCTGGTCACCCAGCAGCCGCTGGGCGGCAAGGCGCAGTTCGGCGGCCAGCGCTTCGGCGAAATGGAAGTCTGGGCGCTGGAAGCCTACGGCGCGGCCTACACCCTGCAGGAAATGCTGACGGTGAAGTCCGACGACGTGCAGGGCCGCAACCAGATGTACAAGAACATCGTCGACGGCGAGCACGAGATGGTCGCCGGCATGCCGGAGTCCTTCAACGTGCTGGTGAAGGAAATCCGCTCGCTGGCGATCAACATGGAACTGGAAGACTGAGGGCAGGGAATGAGGAGTCGGGACTAGGAAATCGCCCGGGCGCGTGCCAATCGGCCGCCGGCGTTCCTGTCCCGACTCTCCGCTTCCAACGATTCCCTATTCGCTATTCCCGATTCCCGGAGAAATCAAATGAAAGACCTGCTCAACCTCTTCAACCAGCAGCGCCAGACGCTGGACTTCGACGCGATCAAGATCGCGCTGGCCTCGCCGGACCTGATCCGTTCGTGGTCCTTCGGCGAAGTGAAGAAGCCGGAAACCATCAACTACCGGACCTTCAAGCCCGAGCGTGACGGCCTGTTCTGCGCCGCCATCTTCGGCCCGATCAAGGACTACGAGTGCCTGTGCGGCAAGTACAAGCGCATGAAGCACCGCGGCGTGGTCTGCGAGAAGTGCGGCACCGAAGTGACCCTGGCCAAGGTGCGCCGCGAGCGCATGGGCCACATCGACCTGGCCTCGCCGGTCGCGCACATCTGGTTCCTGAAGTCGCTGCCGTCGCGCATCGGCCTGATGCTGGACATGACCCTGCGCGACATCGAGCGCGTGCTGTACTTCGAAGCCTACGTGGTGACCGAGCCGGGCCTGACCGCCCTGGAGCGCCGCCAGTTGCTGACCGAAGAGCAGTACCTGACCGCGCGCCAGGAGCACGGCGACGACTTCGACGCCGCCATGGGCGCCGAGGCGGTGTACGAACTGCTGCGCACCATCGACCTGCAGTCGGAAATGACCCGCCTGCGCGAAGAGATCGCCGGCACCGGCTCGGAAACCAAGCTCAAGCGGCTGACCAAGCGCATCAAGCTGGTCGAAGCCTTCCTCGAATCGGGCAACCGCCCGGAGTGGATGGTGATGACCGTGCTGCCGGTGCTGCCGCCGGATCTGCGCCCGCTGGTGCCGCTGGACGGCGGCCGCTTCGCGACCTCCGATCTGAACGACCTGTACCGCCGCGTCATCAACCGCAACAACCGCCTGCGCCGCCTGCTCGAGCTGAACGCGCCGGACATCATCGTGCGCAACGAAAAGCGCATGCTGCAGGAATCGGTCGATGCGCTGCTGGACAACGGCCGTCGTGGCCGCGCCATCACCGGCACCAACAAGCGTCCGCTGAAGTCGCTGGCCGACATGATCAAGGGCAAGCAGGGCCGGTTCCGCCAGAACCTGCTCGGCAAGCGCGTGGACTACTCCGGCCGTTCGGTGATCGTGGTCGGTCCGACCCTGCGCCTGCACGAGTGCGGCCTGCCGAAGAAGATGGCGCTGGAGCTGTTCAAGCCGTTCGTGTTCGCCAAGCTGCAGCGTCGCGGCCTGGCCACCACCATCAAGGCCGCCAAGAAGCTGGTCGAGCGCGAAGAAGCCGAAGTCTGGGACATCCTGGAAGAGGTGATCCGCGAGCACCCGGTGCTGCTGAACCGCGCGCCGACCCTGCACCGCCTGGGCATCCAGGCGTTCGAGCCGGTGCTGATCGAAGGCAAGGCGATCCAGCTGCATCCGCTGGTGTGTACCGCGTTCAACGCCGACTTCGACGGCGACCAGATGGCCGTGCACGTGCCGCTGTCGCTGGAAGCGCAGCTGGAAGCGCGCGCGCTGATGATGTCCACCAACAACATCCTGTCGCCGGCCAACGGCGAGCCGATCATCGTGCCGTCGCAGGACGTGGTGCTGGGCCTGTACTACATGAGCCGCGCCCTGGAGAACAAGAAGGGCGAGGGCATGGTGTTCGCCAACATCGCCGAAGTGAAGCGCGCCTACGACAACCGCGTGGTCGAACTGCACGCCAAGGTCAAGGTCCGCATCACCGAGACGGTGATCGACGAGGACGGCAACCGCAGCAAGAAGACCTCGATCGTGGACACCACGATCGGGCGCGCGCTGCTGGCCGAGATCCTGCCGGAAGGCCTGCCGTTCGCGCTGGCCAACACCGAGCTGACCAAGAAGAACATCAGCCGCCTGATCAACTCCAGCTACCGCCAGCTGGGTCTGAAGGACAGCGTCGTGTTCGCCGACAAGCTGATGTACACCGGCTTCGCCTACGCCACCCGCGCCGGCGTGTCGATCGGCATCGACGACATGCTGATCCCGTCGGAGAAGAAGGGCATCCTCGGCGAAGCCGAGCAGGAAGTGCTGGAAATCCAGGAGCAGTACCAGTCCGGCCTAGTCACCGCCGGCGAGCGCTACAACAAGGTCGTGGACATCTGGTCGCGCACCAACGAGCGCATCGCCAAGGCGATGATGGACACCATCGGCACCGAGAAGGTGGTCAACGCCAAGGGCGAGACCATCGACCAGAAGTCGATGAACTCGCTGTACATCATGGCCGACTCCGGCGCGCGTGGTAGCCAGGCGCAGATTCGTCAGCTGGCCGGCATGCGCGGCCTGATGGCCCGCCCGGACGGCTCGATCATCGAGACGCCGATCAAGGCGAACTTCCGCGAAGGCCTGAACGTGCAGGAGTACTTCAACTCCACCCACGGCGCGCGTAAGGGTCTGGCCGATACCGCGCTGAAGACCGCCAACTCCGGTTACCTGACCCGTCGCCTGGTCGACGTGGCGCAGGACGTGGTGATCACCGAGCCCGATTGCGGCACCACCGACGGCCTGACCATGACCCCGATCGTGGAAGGCGGCGACGTGGTCGAGCCGTTGCGCGACCGCGTGCTCGGCCGCGTGGTGGCCGAGGACGTGTTCCTGCCGGGCAACGA
Source organism: Xanthomonas sp. DAR 35659 (assembly GCF_041242975.1). NCBI lineage: Bacteria > Pseudomonadati > Pseudomonadota > Gammaproteobacteria > Lysobacterales > Lysobacteraceae > Xanthomonas > Xanthomonas medicagonis. The sequence goes on along the minus strand of NZ_CP162488.1, from coordinate 4,244,688 downwards.
CGAGGATCCGATCGTCACCCGCAACACCCTGCTCGACGAGCAGTGGGTGGCCAAGCTGGAAGAGGCCGGCGTGCAGTCGGTCAAGGTCCGCTCGACCATCACCTGCGAATCGGCGTTCGGCGTGTGCGCGCGTTGCTACGGCCGCGACCTGGCCCGTGGCCACCTGGTCAACATCGGCGAAGCGGTCGGCGTCATCGCCGCGCAGTCGATCGGCGAGCCGGGTACCCAGCTGACCATGCGCACCTTCCACATCGGCGGCGCGGCCTCGCGTGCGGCGGCGGTGGACAACATCACGGTCAAGACCACCGGTTCGATCAAGTTCAACAACCTCAAGTCGGTCGAGCACGCCAACGGCTCGCTGGTGGCGGTGTCGCGTTCGGGCGAACTGTCGGTGCTCGACGGCCACGGCCGCGAGCGCGAGCGCTACAAGCTGCCGTACGGCGCCACCATCACCGCCAAGGACGGCGACGCCGTCAAGGCCGGCCAGTCGGTGGCGAACTGGGATCCGCACAACCACCCGATCGTGTCGGAAGTGGCCGGTTTCATCCGCTTCATCGACTTCATCGACGGCGTCACCGTCATCGAGAAGACCGACGAACTGACCGGCCTGGCCTCGCGCGAGATCACCGATCCGAAGCGCCGCGGCACCCAGGCCAAGGACCTGCGCCCGATCGTGCGCATCGTCGACGGCAAGGGCAACGACCTGACCATCCCGGGCACCGATCTGCCGGCGCAGTACCTGCTGCCGCCGCGCTCGATCGTCAACCTGCAGGACGGCGCGCCGGTGGGCGTGGGCGACGTGGTCGCGAAGATCCCGCAGGAAGCGTCCAAGACCCGCGACATCACCGGCGGTCTGCCGCGCGTGGCCGATCTGTTCGAAGCGCGCAAGCCGAAGGATCCGGCGATCCTGGCCGAGCGCTCGGGCATCATCAGCTTCGGCAAGGACACCAAGGGCAAGCAGCGCCTGATCATCAAGGACACCGACGGGTCGGAGCACGAAGAGCTGATCCCGAAGTACCGCCAGATCATCGTGTTCGAAGGCGAGCACGTGGCCAAGGGCGAAACCGTGGTGGACGGCGAGCCGAGCCCGCAGGACATCCTGCGCCTGCTCGGCGTGGAGCCGCTGGCCGCCTACCTGGTCAAGGAAATCCAGGACGTGTACCGCCTGCAGGGCGTGAAGATCAACGACAAGCACATCGAGGTCATCACTCGGCAGATGCTGCGCAAGGTCGAGATCACCGACCAGGGCAACAGCAAGTTCCTCAATGGCGAGCAGGCCGAGCGCCAGCGCGTCATCGAGGAGAACGCCCGCCTGCTGGCGCGCAACGAGCTGCCGGCCAAGTACGACCCGGTGCTGCTGGGCATCACCAAGGCCTCGCTGGCCACCGAGTCGTTCATCTCCGCGGCCTCGTTCCAGGAGACCACCCGCGTCCTCACCGAGGCGGCGGTGCGCGGCACCAGCGACACGCTGCGCGGTCTGAAGGAGAACGTGATCGTGGGTCGCCTGATCCCGGCCGGTACCGGCTTGGCGTACCACAGCCTGCGCCGCCGCAATGCCAGCGGCCTGACCGAGTCGGAGATGCAGACCCTGTCCGGCGGCAGCGCCGAACCGGCGGTCGAGACCCCCGCAGCGGCCGCCGCCGGCAGCGAAGAGTAAGCAGTCGGCCGGAGACCGGTCCCGCCCGCGGGGCCGGTCTACCAAGCGGAAGGGGGCGCAGCGGAAGCGCCCCGTATTCCGGCCCCGGATGGGCCAGCAAGTAAAAATTCCGTTGAGTTGACGGCGCTTTGACTTGCCCGCTATACTTTCCTGTCTCGGCAGGCCGTCCTTCGGCCTGCCTTCGTTTTCACGCATCCAGGCCCCACGGCCTCAATCAGAAGAATCCACTGATGGCGACGATCAACCAGCTGGTCCGCAAGCCGCGGCAGGCGACCACCTACAAGAGCGCCTCTCCGGCGCTGGACAAGTGCCCGCAGCGCCGTGGCGTCTGCACGCGCGTGTACACCACCACCCCGAAGAAGCCGAACTCGGCCCTGCGTAAGGTCGCCAAGGTGCGCCTGACGAACCAGGAAGAGGTCATCAGCTACATCGGCGGCGAAGGCCACAACCTGCAGGAGCACTCCGTGGTCCTGATCCGCGGCGGCCGCGTCAAGGACCTGCCGGGCGTGCGCTACCACACCGTGCGCGGTTCGCTCGACGCCGCCGGCGTCGCCAAGCGCCGCCAGGGCCGTTCCAAGTACGGCGCCAAGCGTCCGAAGAGCTAAGGGAAAGTACTCATGTCTCGTAAAGGTAATACGCCGCAGCGCGCCGTTCTCCCGGATCCCAAGCACGGGAGCGAAACCATCGCCCGCTTCATCAACATGGTGATGCTGAGCGGCAAGAAGTCGGTCGCCGAAAAGATCGTCTACGGCGCGATGGACGTCATCGGCGAGAAGAACCCCAACGCGGTCGAGCTGGTGCAGAAGGCGCTGGACAACGTCGCTCCGGCGGTCGAAGTCAAGTCGCGTCGCGTCGGCGGCGCCACCTACCAGGTGCCGGTCGAGGTGCGTTCCTCCCGTCGCATGGCGCTGGCGATGCGCTGGCTGATCGACTCGGCGCGCAAGCGCGGCGAGAACTCGATGCCGCGCAAGCTCGCGGCCGAGCTGGTCGACGCCTCGGAAAACCGTGGCGGCGCCATCAAGAAGCGTGAAGAAACCCACCGCATGGCGGAAGCGAACAAGGCGTTCGCGCACTACCGCTGGTGACCTTCCGGGCCTTGGAAACGGGGCCCGTCAGCACTATCTAGAAGTGCTGCTAGCTGCGCCATCGAGCGCCGCACAAATCCGAAGGCCGCCGCAAGGCGGCGTTCGGCCATCCGCAATCCAAGAATTCTGAGAGGCTCCCTGTGGCCCGCAACACTCCCATCGAGCGTTACCGCAACTTCGGCATCATGGCCCACATCGATGCCGGCAAGACCACCACCTCCGAACGCATCCTGTTCTACACCGGCGTCAGCCACAAGATCGGCGAGGTGCATGACGGTGCCGCGACGATGGACTGGATGGAGCAGGAGCAGGAGCGTGGCATCACCATCACCTCCGCCGCGACCACCGCGTTCTGGAGCGGCATGGACAAGTCGCTGCCGCAGCACCGCTTCAACATCATCGACACCCCCGGGCACGTCGACTTCACCATCGAAGTCGAGCGTTCGCTGCGCGTGCTCGACGGCGCGGTGTTCGTGCTGTGCGCGGTCGGCGGCGTGCAGCCGCAGTCCGAGACCGTGTGGCGCCAGGCCAACAAGTACGCGGTGCCGCGTCTTGCCTTCGTCAACAAGATGGACCGCACCGGAGCCAACTTCGATAAGGTGGTCGAGCAGCTGAAGTCGCGCCTGGGTGCCTACCCGGTGCCGATGCAGGTGCCGATCGGCGCCGAAGACGGCTTCGAGGGCGTGGTCGATCTGGTCAAGATGAAGGCGGTCCATTGGGATACCGCCTCGCAGGGCACCGTGTTCGAGTACCGCGAGATCCCCGCCAATCTGGCCGACAAGGCCGCCGAGGCGCGCGCGTTCATGGTCGAGGCCGCGGCCGAAGCCAATGAAGTGCTGATGGACAAGTACCTCAACGAGGGCGAGCTGTCCGAAGAGGAGATCATCAATGGCCTGCGCGAGCGCACCCTGAAGGTGGAAGTGGTGCCGGTGTACTGCGGCACCGCGTTCAAGAACAAGGGCGTGCAGGCGATGCTCGACGGCGTGATCCAGCTGCTGCCGTCGCCCAGCGACCGTCCGCCGGTCAAGGGCATCGACGAGGACGACAAGGAAGACAGCCGTCCGGCCACCGACACCGCGCCGTTCTCGGCGCTGGCGTTCAAGATCATGACCGATCCGTTCGTGGGCTCGCTGACCTTCTTCCGCGTCTACTCCGGCACGCTGAACTCCGGCGACCAGGTGTACAACCCGGTCAAGTCGAAGAAGGAGCGCGTGGGCCGCATCCTGCAGATGCACTCCAACAACCGCGAAGAGATCAAGGAAGTGCGCGCGGGCGACATCGCCGCGGCGGTGGGCCTGAAGGACGTCACCACCGGCGACACGCTGTGCGCGCAGGACAACATCATCATCCTGGAGCGCATGGTGTTCCCGGAGCCGGTGATCTCGATGGCGGTGGAGCCGAAGACCAAGTCGGACCAGGAAAAGATGGGCATCGCGCTGAGCCGTCTGGCGCAGGAAGATCCCTCGTTCCGCGTCAACACCGACGAGGAATCCGGCCAGACCATCATCCGCGGCATGGGCGAGTTGCACCTGGAAATCATGGTCGACCGCATGAAGCGCGAGTTCAACGTCGAAGCCAACGTCGGCAAGCCGCAGGTGGCCTACCGCGAGACCATCCGCAAGGCGGTCAAGCAGGAAGGCAAGTTCGTGCGCCAGTCCGGCGGTAAGGGCCAGTACGGCCATGTCGTGCTCGAGATCGAGCCGCAGGAGCGCGGCAAGGGCTACACCTTCGAGAACGCGATCGTCGGCGGCGTGGTGCCGAAGGAATACATCCCGGCGGTGGACAAGGGCATCCAGGAAGCGGTGGCCAACGGCGTGATGGCCGGCTACCCGATCGTGGACGTCAAGGTGCGCCTGATCGACGGTTCGTACCACGACGTCGACTCCTCGGAAATGGCGTTCAAGATCGCCGGCTCGATGGGCTTCAAGGAAGGTTTCAACAAGGCCAATCCGGTGCTGCTGGAGCCGATCATGAAGGTCGAGGTCGTGACCCCGGAAGACTACCTGGGCGACGTGATGGGCGACGTCAGCCGTCGTCGTGGCATCCTGCAGGGCCAGGACGACAGTCCGTCCGGCAAGGTGATCAACGCGATGGTGCCGCTGGGCGAGATGTTCGGCTACGCCACCACGCTGCGCTCGATGTCGCAGGGGCGCGCCACGTTCTCGATGGAGTTCGACCACTACGCCGAAGCGCCGGCCAACATCGCCGAGTCGGTCATCAAGAAGAGCTGAGATTAGCGAGACGGGATTCGGGACGCGGGCATCGCCAGTCCCGGGTCCCGGCTCCCTGTCCCCATTACGAATTGGAAGGTAGAAAACATCATGGCAAAGGGTAAGTTCGAGCGCACCAAGCCGCATGTCAACGTCGGCACCATCGGTCACGTCGACCACGGCAAGACCACGCTGACGGCGGCGCTGACCAAGATCGGCGCAGAGCGCTTCGGCGGCGAGTTCAAGGCGTACGACGCGATCGACGCGGCGCCGGAAGAGAAAGCGCGCGGCATCACGATCTCGACCGCGCACGTCGAGTACGAATCCCCGACGCGCCACTACGCGCACGTGGATTGCCCGGGTCACGCCGACTACGTCAAGAACATGATCACCGGTGCGGCGCAGATGGACGGCGCGATCCTGGTGTGCTCGGCCGCGGACGGCCCGATGCCGCAGACCCGCGAGCACATCCTGCTGTCGCGCCAGGTCGGCGTGCCGCACATCGTGGTGTTCCTGAACAAGGCCGACATGGTCGACGACGCCGAGCTGCTCGAGCTGGTCGAGATGGAAGTGCGCGAGCTGCTGAGCAAGTACGACTTCCCGGGCGACGACACCCCGATCATCCACGGTTCGGCGCGTCTGGCGCTGGAAGGCGACCAGAGCGAGATCGGCGTGCCGTCGATCCTGAAGCTGGTCGAGGCGCTGGACTCGTTCATCCCGGAGCCGCAGCGCGACGTGGACAAGCCGTTCCTGATGCCGGTGGAAGACGTGTTCTCGATCTCGGGCCGCGGCACCGTGGTGACCGGCCGTATCGAGCGCGGCATCATCAAGGTGGGCGACGAAATCGAAATCGTCGGCATCCGTGCGACGCAGAAGACCACCGTGACCGGCGTGGAAATGTTCCGCAAGCTGCTGGACCAGGGCCAGGCGGGCGACAACGCGGGCCTGCTGCTGCGCGGCACCAAGCGTGACGACGTGGAGCGCGGCCAGGTGCTGTGCAAGCCGGGTTCGATCAAGCCGCACACCGAGTTCGAAGCCGAGGTGTACGTGCTGTCGAAGGACGAGGGCGGCCGTCACACCCCGTTCTTCAAGGGCTACCGACCGCAGTTCTACTTCCGTACCACCGACATCACCGGCGCGTGCCAGCTGCCGGAAGGCGTGGAGATGGTGATGCCGGGCGACAACGTCAAGATGGTGGTGACGCTGATCAACCCGGTGGCGATGGACGAAGGCCTGCGTTTCGCGATCCGCGAAGGCGGCCGCACCGTCGGCGCCGGCGTGGTGGCCAAGATCATCAAGTAATGCCTCCGGCGGCGTAGGCCGCCGCTTGAATCGCCAGCGACCGCGGTCGCCGGCATCGCGAAGGGTCGGCGCAAGCCGGCCCTTCGTCGTTTCCGGGCATGCACCGATTCTTGCGGTTTGTTGCCGTGTGGTGTTGCGGAGGCGTGAAGTCGTCGCTATAATGCGCGGCTCGGCGTTCCTGGGTAGGGCGCCGGATATATCGCGAAAAGAGAGGCAGGATGCCCCTCGTGTTCGCCAGACCGGGAAGGTCGCGCTGCATGGAGCACTCAACGGCCTCGCGCTGTTGACGGTGCTGTAGTTGCGCACTATACTTTTCCGTCTGGGCAGGCCGGGTAACTGGTCTGCCCCAGTTTTTGGGCGGAGGAATGGCCCTCGCTGGCAGGACGCTCGGCGGTACACGTCGTCAGGAAATATTCGGGGCAGGTATCCCAGAGGCCTTGCCCGTCGCTCTTTTAACGAAGGAACCCACCGCCATGGCGGAGCAAAAGACCGGTCAGAAAGCGGATCAGAAGATCCGGATCCGGCTGAAGGCGTTCGATCATCGTCTGATCGACCGTTCGGCCAGCGAGATCGTTGAGACGGCCAAGCGGACCGGCGCGCAAGTGCGCGGCCCGATCCCGCTGCCGACCAAGATCGAACGCTACACCATCCTGGTTTCCCCGCACGTCGACAAGGACGCGCGCGACCAGTACGAGACCCGCACGCACAAGCGCGTGCTCGACATCATCGGCCCTAACGACAAGACCGTGGACGCGCTGATGAAGCTCGAGCTCGCGGCGGGCGTCGATGTCCAGATCAAGTTGACCTGAGGACTACGACCATGACGAAGAAGTATTCGTTGGGCTTCGTGGGCCGCAAGGCCGGCATGAGCCGCGTCTTCACCGAAGACGGCCGCTCCATCCCGGTGACCCTGATCGAAGCGACCCCGAACCGCATCACCCAGCTCAAGACCGTCGAAGCCGACGGCTACAGCGCCGTGCAGATCACCGTGGGCGCCCGCCGCGCCGCGCTGGTCAACAAGCCCGCCTCCGGCCATTTCGCCAAGGCGAAGGTCGAAGCCGGCCGTGGCCTGTGGGAGTTCCGCGTCGAGGACGCGCAGCTGGGCGAGTTCGCCGTCGGCGGCGAGATCAAGGCGGACATCTTCGCCGTCGGCCAGAAGGTCGACGTGCAGGGCGTCACCAAGGGCAAGGGCTTCCAGGGCACGATCAAGCGGCACAACTTCCGCATGGGCGACGCCACCCACGGTAACTCGCTGTCGCATCGCGCGCCGGGTTCGCTGGGTCAGCGCCAGACCCCGGGTCGCGTTTTCCCGGGCAAGAAGATGTCCGGCCACATGGGCGCGGTGCAGCAGAGCACGCAGAATCTGGAAGTGGTCAAGGTCGACGTCGAGCGTGGCCTGATCGCCATTCGCGGCGCGGTGCCTGGCGCTGCCGGTGGCGACGTGATCGTGCGTCCGGCTAGCAAGGCATAAGGAGAGATGACGATGGAACTCGTTATCACGGGTAGCAACAACAAGGTCTCGGTCTCCGACGCCGTGTTCGGCCGCGATTTCAGCGAGGATCTGGTTCACCAGGTCGTCGTCGCCTATCGCAACGCCGGCCGCGCCGGCACCAAGGCGCAGAAGACGCGTTCGGAAGTCAACGGCACCACCAAGAAGTCGAAGAAGCAGAAGGGCGGTGGCGCTCGCCACGGCGCGCTGACCGCTCCGATCTTCGTCGGCGGTGGCGTGACCTTCGCGGCCAAGCCGCGCAGCTTCGAGCAGAAGGTCAACCGCAAGATGTATCGCGCGGCCATCTGCGCGATCCTCTCGGAACTGAACCGCCAGGGCCGCCTGATGGTCGTCGACGCGTTCGACGTCGAGGCCAGCAAGACCAAGGGTCTGATCGAGAAGCTGAAGGGTCTGGAAGTGGGCAAGCGTCCGCTGATCGTGACCGAAGAAGCGTCCGAGCATCTGTACCTGTCGGCCCGCAACCTTCCCTACGTGGAAGTGCGTGACGTGCAGGGCCTGGATCCGGTGTCGCTGGTCGGGGCCGACACGGTCGTGATCACCGCCGATGCGGTCAAGAAGGTCGAGGAGTGGCTGGCATGAGCAGCAACGAAAAAATCTTCAGCGTGCTGCGCGCTCCGCGTGTCTCCGAAAAGACCGCGCGCCTGCAGGAACTCTCCAATCAGTACGTCTTCGAGATTTCGAACGAAGCCACCAAGGCCGATGTCAAGGCCGCGGTCGAGCAGCTGTTCGACGTCAAGGTCGAGTCGGTCAATGTGTTGAACGTCAAGGGCAAGAACAAGTCCTTCCGTTCGCGCAGCGGGCGTCGCGGCGATTGGCGCAAGGCGTACGTGCGTCTGGCCGAAGGCCAGTCCATCGACGTAACGGCCAAGGCCTGAGGTCCATCCCATGCCATTGATGAAATTCAAACCCACTTCTCCCGGCCGTCGTTCGGCCGTGCGCGTGGTCACGCCCGACCTGCACAAGGGCGCGCCGCACGCGGCGCTGCTGGAACCGCAGGGCAAGTCCGGTGGTCGTAACCACCACGGCCGCATCACCACCCGTCACGTCGGCGGTGGGCACAAGCAGCACTACCGCGTCATCGACTTCAAGCGCAACAAGGAAGGCATTCCGGCGCGCGTGGAGCGGATCGAATACGATCCGAACCGCACCGCCCACATCGCCCTGCTGTGCTACGTCGACGGCGAACGTCGCTACATCATCGCGCCGAAGGGTCTGAAGGCCGGCGACCAGGTGATCGCGGGTTCGGATGCGCCGATCAAGACCGGCAACACCCTGCCGCTGCGCAACATCCCGGTCGGTACCACCGTCCACGGGATCGAGCTGAAGCCGGGCAAGGGCGCGCAGATCGCGCGTGCTGCCGGTGCCGCGGTGCAGCTGGTCGCGCGTGAAGGCATCTACGCCACCCTGCGTCTGCGCTCCGGCGAAATGCGCAAGGTGCCGGTCGAGTGTCGCGCCACCATCGGCGAAGTCGGCAACGACGAGCACAACCTCGAGAAGCTGGGCAAGGCGGGTGCCAAGCGCTGGCGCGGCGTGCGTCCGACCGTTCGCGGTGCGGCCATGAACCCGGTCGACCACCCGCACGGTGGTGGTGAGGCCAAGGCCGGTCAGGGTAATCCGCATCCGGTCACCCCGTGGGGTGTCCCGACCAAGGGTTACAAGACGCGCCATAACAAGCGCACCGAACAATTCATCGTCCGCGATCGTAGGGGCTAATCGACCATGGCACGTTCACTCAAGAAGGGCCCGTTCGTCGATCACCACCTCGTCAAGAAGGTGGAGGCCGCGGCCGGCAGCAAGCGTCCGATCAAGACCTGGTCGCGACGTTCGATGATCCTGCCGGAGATGGTGGGTTTCACCATCGCCGTGCATAACGGCAAGAACCACGTTCCGGTGCTGGTCAACGAGAACATGGTCGGCCACAAGCTCGGCGAATTTGCCGTCACCCGGACCTTCAAGGGTCACGGTGGCGACAAGAAGTCGAGCCGGTAAGGAGAGATGACGATGGAAGCGAAAGCAATCCTGCGCACCGCGCGCATCTCCCCGCAGAAGGCCCGCCTGGTCGCCGACCAGGTGCGCGGTCTTTCCGCCGAGCGGGCGGTCAACCTGCTGAAGTTCTCGGACAAGAAGGCTGCCCACCTGATCAAGAAGGTGGTGGAGTCGGCGATCGCCAATGCCGAGAACAACCAGGGCGCGGATGTCGACGAGCTGAAGGTCAAGACCATCATGGTTGATGAAGGTCCGACCCTGAAGCGTTTCATGGCGCGGGCGAAAGGCCGCGGTACCCGCATCCTCAAGCGCACCAGCCACATCACTGTGGTTGTGGGCGCCGCCAAGTAAGCGGAAAGGAAAAGACGATGGGTCATAAAGTTCATCCGATTGGAATCCGCTTGGGTGTCTCCAAGGACTGGAATTCCAAGTGGTACGCCAACAAGGGCGAGTTCGCCGGTTACCTGGCGGCCGACCTCAAGGTTCGCGAAATGCTGCGCAAGAAGTTGGCGCAGGCGGGCATCAGCAAGATCCTGATCGAGCGTCCGGCCAAGACCGCGCGCGTGACGATCCACACCGCCCGTCCGGGCGTGGTGATCGGCAAGCGCGGTGAGGACATCGAGAAGCTGCGCAAGGAAGTGAGCGAGATGATGGGCGTCCCCGCCCACATCAACGTCACCGAAGTGCGCAAGCCGGAGCTGGATGCGCAGCTGGTCGCCGAGTCGATCGCGCAGCAGCTGGAGCGTCGCATCATGTTCCGCCGCGCGATGAAGCGCTCGGTCGGCAACGCGATGCGCCTGGGTGCCCTGGGCATCAAGGTCAACGTCGCCGGCCGCTTGAACGGCGCGGAAATCGCCCGTTCCGAGTGGTACCGAGAAGGCCGCGTTCCGCTGCACACGCTGCGTGCCGACATCGACTATGGCTTCGCCGAAGCCAAGACGACCTACGGCATCATCGGCATCAAGGTCTGGATCTACAAGGGCGAGATCTTCGATTTCTCCCAGGTTGGCCAGGAAAAGCAGGACGATTCCCCGCGCAACGATCGTAACGATCGCGGCGACCGTGGCGACCGTCCGTCGCGTCCGGCCCGTGAAGCGAGGTAACGGCAATGTTGCAACCCAAGCGAACCAAATACCGCAAGATGCACAAGGGTCGTAACGACGGCCTGGCGTGGAGCGGCAACGCCGTCAGCTTCGGCGAGTACGGGCTGAAGGCCACGGCGCACGGTCAGCTGACCGCGCGCCAGATCGAGGCGGCGCGCCGCTCGATCAGCCGCTACGTCAAGCGCGGCGGCAAGATGTGGATCCGCGTGTTCCCGGACAAGCCGATCACCAAGAAGCCGATCGAAGTGCGAATGGGCTCCGGTAAGGGTAACGTCGAGTACTGGGTCGCCCAGATCCAGCCCGGTCGCATGATCTATGAAATCGAAGGCGTCGGCGAAGATGTCGCGCGCGAGGCGTTCCGCCTGGCCGCTGCCAAGCTCTCGGTGACCACCACCTTCGTGACCCGGACGGTACGCTGATGGACATCAAACAACTCCGCGAGAAGTCGGCCGACGATCTGAAGGCCCATCTGACCGATCTGCGCAAGGAGCAGTTCGCCCTGCGCATGCAGCAGGTCACCGGGCAGCTGCCGAAGACTCACGAAACCCGCCGGGTGCGCCGCGAGATCGCTCGCGTCAAGCACCTGCTCGGCAGCACGAAGTAAGGATGGCCGCGATGAGCGACAATAACGAAAGCAAGACGCTGCGCACGGTCGAAGGCCGCGTCGTCAGCAACAAGATGGACAAGACCGTCACCGTGCTGGTGGAGCGTCAGGTCAAGCATGCGCTGTACGGCAAGTACATCAAGCGCTCGACCAAGCTCCATGCGCACGACGCCGACAACGCCTGCAACGAAGGCGATGTGGTGCGCGTGACCGAGATTGCGCCGATGTCCAAGACCAAGAACTGGCGGGTGGTCGAAATCGTCACCCGTTCGGCCGAATAAGGGAGATCTGAATCATGATCCAGATGCAGAGCTACCTCGACGTCGCCGACAATTCCGGTGCCAAGGAAGTGATGTGCATCAAGGTGCTCGGCGGCTCCAAGCGCCGCTACGCGCACATTGGCGACATCATCAAGGTCACCGTCAAGGACGCGATCCCGCGCGGCAAGGTCAAGAAGGGCGAAGTCTACGATGCCGTCGTGGTGCGTACTCGCAAGGGTGTGCGTCGTCCCGACGGTTCGTTGATCCGCTTCGACGGCAACGCTGCGGTGTTGCTCAACAACAAGCAGGAGCCGATCGGTACGCGCATCTTCGGGCCTGTGACCCGCGAGCTGCGTTCCGAGAAGTTCATGAAGATCGTCTCGCTCGCTCCCGAAGTGCTGTGAGCGGAGGACATACACATGGCTAACCGTATCAAGAAGGGCGACCAGGTCGTCGTCACCACCGGCAAGGACAAGGGCAAGCAGGGCGAAATCGTCCGCGTCGACGGCGACCGCGTGGTCGTCTCCAACGCGAACATCGTCAAGCGCCACACCAAGCCGAACCCGCAGGCGGGCGTCGCCGGCGGCGTGGTCGAGCGCGAAGCGTCGATCCATATTTCCAACGTGGCGATCGTCAACCCGGCGACGGGCAAGGGCGAGCGCGTTGGCTTCAAGGTGCTGGAGGATGGACGCAAACTGCGTGTGTTCCGCTCCAGCGGTGAGGCGCTCGACGCCTGAGGAATGACACAATGACTTCCCGTCTCGAAAAGATCTACAAGGAAGAAGTGGTACCGGCTCTGATGAAGAAGTTCGGTTACACCAATCCGATGGAAGTGCCGAAGCTGGTCAAGGTCACGCTGAACATGGGCGTGGGCGAGGCGGCGACGAACAAGAAGATCCTGGAAAACGCCGTCGCCGACATGGCCAAGGTCTCCGGCCAGAAGCCGGTGGTGACCAAGTCGCGCATCTCGGTGGCGTCGTTCAAGATCCGCGATGGCTGGCCGATCGGCTGCAAGACCACGCTGCGTCGCGCCAAGATGTACGAGTTCCTGGACCGCCTGATCAACATCTCGCTGCCGCGCGTGCGCGACTTCCGCGGTGTGTCGGGGCGTTCGTTCGACGGCCGCGGCAACTTCAACATGGGCGTGAAGGAGCAGATCATCTTCCCGGAAATCGACTTCGACGCCGTCGACGCGATCCGCGGTATGGATATCGCCATCACCACCACCGCCAAGACCGACGCCGAAGCCAAGGCGCTGCTCGAAGCGTTCAAGTTCCCGTTCCGTAACTGATTGACGCCGGGATTCGGGATTCGGGATTCGGGAGGGAAGGGCGTCACGCCCGCCACCCCGGATTCCGCAGATCTCCAATCCCCAATCTCGAATCCCGAGGATTTACAGATGGCAAAGACCTCCATGGTCAACCGCGACATCAAGCGCAAGAAGCTGGCGAAGAAGTTCGCCGACAAGCGCGATGCGCTGAAGAAGATCATCGCCGCCGACAGCTCGTCCTACGACGAGAAGGCAGAGGCCGTGGTCAAACTGCAGAAGCTGCCGCGCGATTCGTCGCCGAGCCGCCAGCGTACCCGTTGCGAACTGTCCGGCCGCCCGCGTGGCGTGTACAGCAAGTTCGGCCTGGGCCGCAACATGCTGCGCAAGGCGACCATGAACGGCGACGTGCCGGGCCTGCGCAAGGCCAGCTGGTAATTCCAGCGGCGCCGGTCCCGTCCGCGGGGCCGGGCAGGGCGGTCCAAACCGCCCGCGTGTCGTTCAGACAACGAGTCCGACGCAAGTCGGACTTTTTGTCGTATACTCCCGCTCCTTGCCTGCTGGCAGGGACGGGTTATGGCGGTCGCCGCGGGTCTCTCCGGTTGTCGCGCGCTTCACCCCTGCGTCATTCCACAGCTCCACCACACAAGATTTTCGCGAAAGCGGATATCGGTGCACTCAAAGGTAGACACCATGAGCATGACTGATCCCATCGCCGACCTGCTGGTCCGCATCAAGAATGCGGCCGCGGTTGGCAAGCCGACGGTGAAGATGCCGTCCTCCAAGATCAAGGTTGCGATCGCGGAAGTGCTGAAGGCCGAAGGCTACATCAGCGATCTGCGCGTCAACGCGGTCGAGAACAACAAGTCCGAACTGGAAATCGTGCTGAAGTATTTCGAGGGCCGTCCGGTCATCGATACGCTCAAGCGCGTGTCCCGTTCGGGTCTGCGCCAGTATCGCGGCAAGACCGAACTGCCGAAGGTTCTCGGCGGTCTGGGCGTTGCCATCATTTCCACGTCCAAGGGCATCATGACCGATGCGCAGGCCCGTCAGGCCGGCGTCGGTGGCGAAGTCCTGTGCTTCGTGGCCTAAGGGAAGGAGCACTCACATGTCCCGCGTAGCCAAGAAGCCGATCTCCCTCCCGAAGGGCGTCGAACTGAATGTCCAGTCCGAGCTGGTGAGCGTCAAGGGCCCGAAGGGCACCCTGACCCTGCCGAAGCCGGCCGGCGTCGAAATCAAGCAGGAAAACGGTGTCGCCACGCTGTCGGCGAACGACCCGTCGCAGATCGCCATCACCGGCACCGTCCGCGCGATCCTGGCGAACATGGTGCACGGCGTGTCCGAAGGCTTCGAGCGCAAGCTCGAGCTGGTCGGCGTCGGCTACCGCGCCACGATGCAGGGCAAGGACCTGAGCCTGGCGCTCGGTTTCTCGCACCCGGTCGTGTTCAAGGCGCCGGAAGGCATCACCCTGGCCGCCCCGACTCAGACCGAGATCGTGGTGCAGGGCGCCGACAAGCAGCGCGTCGGCGAAGTCGCCGCCAAGATCCGCGGTTTCCGTCCGCCGGAGCCCTACAAGGGCAAGGGTGTGAAGTACGCCGGTGAAGTCATCATTCGCAAGGAAGCCAAGAAGGCGTAAGGCGGCTCCTTCTGCGAGGCGTCCGGTCTTTCATGGCCGGACGCGTCGATGCAAGAGCCTGTTCTCCTTCAGCTTCCGTAGGACACATACCATGAGCATCAACAAGAACATCGCCCGCCTGCGCCGCGCCAAGTCGACCCGTGCGCACATCCGCGAACTCGGCGTCGCCCGCCTGTCGGTGCTGCGCACCGGCCAGCACCTGTACGCGCAGGTCTTCACCGCCGACGGTTCCAAGGTGCTCGCCGCGGCGAACACCCTGCAGGCCGACGTCAAGGACGGCCTGAAGAACGGCAAGAACAGCGACGCCGCCGCCAAGGTGGGCAAGCTGATCGCCGAGCGCGCCAAGGCTGCAGGCATCGAGAAGGTCGCCTTCGACCGCTCGGGCTACCGCTACCACGGCCGCATCAAGGCGCTGGCCGACGCCGCGCGCGAAGGCGGCCTGCAGTTCTGATCCTTGCGGGTGCGGCGCTGCCGCGCCCGTCCTGCCGATGCGGGTGGCATCGGACCTTGGCGCGCCTTGTGCGCGCGTCCGGGGAACACGGCTCCAGTCAACAACTACAAGCGGCGTGCAAGCCGTAAATCTTTCAACTACCAAGGAACACACAATGGCTGAAGAACAGCGTGCACCGCGGGGTCGTGATCGCGACCGCAACCGCGAAGAGAAAGTCGACGACGGCATGATCGAGAAGCTGGTCGCGGTCAACCGCGTCAGCAAGACAGTCAAGGGCGGTCGCCAGTTCACCTTCACCGCGCTGACCGTGGTCGGCGACGGCAACGGCAAGATCGGTTTCGGTTACGGCAAGGCGCGCGAAGTGCCGGTCGCGATCCAGAAGTCGATGGAGTACGCGCGCAAGGGCATGCTCAACATCGATCTGAACAACGGCACCCTGTGGCACCCGGTGAAGTCGGGCCACGGCGCGGCGCGCGTGTTCATGATGCCGGCCTCCGAAGGTACCGGCGTGATCGCCGGCGGCGCCATGCGTGCCGTGCTGGAAGCGGTGGGCGTGAAGAACGTGCTGGCCAAGGCCGTCGGTTCGCGCAACCCGATCAACCTGGTGCGCGCCACGCTGCGCGGCCTGGAAGACATGCAGTCGCCGTCGCGCATCGCGGCCAAGCGCGGCAAGAAGGTGGAGGAACTCAACCATGGCTAATGAGTCCAACAAGACGGTGAAGGTGCGCCTGGTGCGCGGCCTTCGTGGTACCCAGTCGCGTCACCGCCTGTCGGTGCGTGCCCTGGGCCTGAACAAGCTCAACGATGTGCGCGAACTGAAGGACAGCCCGCAGGTGCGCGGCCTGATCAACAAGGTTCAGTACCTCGTCCAGGTTGAGGAGTAATCGACCATGACTTTGCATCTGAATGATCTGAAGCCCGCGCCGGGCGCCCGCACCGAGCGCACCCGCGTCGGCCGTGGCATCGGTTCCGGCCTGGGCAAGACCGCCGGCCGCGGCCACAAGGGTTCGTTCGCGCGCAAGGGCGGCGGCAAGATCAAGGCCGGCTTCGAAGGCGGCCAGACCCCCATGCAGCGCCGTCTGCCGAAGATCGGCTTCCGTTCGAAGATGGCCAAGGACACCGCCGAAGTGCTGTCCTACCAGCTCGACAACCTGCCGGCGGGCGAGATCGATTTCGCCGTGCTGCGCGCCGCGAAGCTGGTCCCGAGCACCGCGAAGAAGGCCAAGGTGGTCCTGAAGGGCGAACTGACCAAGAAGTTCGTGCTGAAGGGCGTCGCCGCGACCGCCGGTGCCAAGGCGGCAATCGAAGCTGCCGGCGGCAGCGTGCAGGAGTAACACGCAGATGGCGCAGGCTGGCATGGGGAATCTCGGCGGCGGGCTCGGCAAGTTCACGGAACTTCGCCAGCGCCTGTTGTTCGTTGTCGGCGCATTGATCGTCTACCGCATCGGCTGCTATGTGCCGGTGCCGGGCGTCAATCCCGAAGCCATGCTTGCGCTGATGCAGGCGCAGGGCGGCGGCATCGTGGACATGTTCAACATGTTCTCGGGCGGCGCCCTGCACCGTTTCAGCATTTTCGCGCTGAATGTGATGCCGTACATCTCGGCATCGATCGTGATCCAGCTGGCCACGCACATCTTCCCGTCGCTGAAGGCGATGCAGAAGGAAGGCGAATCGGGCCGGCGCAAGATCACCCAGTATTCGCGCATCGGCGCGGTGCTGCTGGCGGTGGTGCAGGGCGGCAGTATCGCGCTCGCGCTGCAGAACCAGACCGCACCGGGCGGCGCGCCGGTGGTGTACGCCCCCGGCATGGGCTTCGTGCTCACCGCGGTGATCGCGTTGACCGCCGGCACCATCTTCCTGATGTGGGTGGGCGAGCAGGTCACCGAGCGTGGCATCGGCAACGGCGTGTCGCTGATCATCTTCGCCGGTATCGTCGCCGGCCTGCCGGCTGCGGCGATCCAGACCGTGGAAGCCTACCGCGACGACAATCTCAGCTTCATCTCGCTGTTGCTGATCGTCTTGACCATCCTCGCCTTCACCCTGTTCGTGGTGTTCGTCGAGCGCGGGCAGCGGCGGATCACGGTGAACTACGCGCGCCGCCAGGGCGGTCGCAACGCGTACATGAACCAGACCTCGTTCCTGCCGCTGAAGCTCAACATGGCCGGCGTGATTCCGCCGATCTTCGCCTCGAGCATCCTCGCCTTCCCGGCGACGCTGTCGATGTGGTCGGGCCAGGCCGCGTCCAACAGCACCTTCGGCAGCTGGCTGCAGCGCATCGCCAACGCGCTGGGCCCGGGCGAGCCGGTGCACATGATCGTGTTCGCCGCGCTGATCATCGGCTTCGCCTTCTTCTACACGGCGCTGGTGTTCAACTCGCAGGAAACCGCCGACAACCTGAAGAAGTCCGGCGCGCTGATCCCGGGTATCCGTCCGGGCAAGGCCACCGCCGACTATGTCGACGGCGTGCTGACGCGCCTGACCGCGGCCGGCTCGCTGTATCTGGTGATCGTGTGCCTGCTGCCGGAAATCATGCGCACCCAGCTCGGCACCACGTTCCACTTCGGCGGGACCTCGCTGCTGATCGCGGTGGTGGTGGTGATGGACTTCATCGCGCAGATCCAGGCGCACCTGATGTCGCACCAGTACGAAAGCCTGTTGAAGAAGGCCAACCTCAAGGGTGGCTCGCGCGGCGGCGGTTTCGCCCGCGGTTGATTGCTATAATTTGACTTCCTTCGGTGAAGACGCCCCGGTTCCCGGGCGCAGTCTTCCCACTTGAAGGGCGGCCCATGCAGCGGTCTCGTGCGTGGGTGCGACGTGGTAGTCCTGCGCTGGAGTAGCGCGGGCGGCCGAGGTGGATCCTCACCCTGGCCAACGACGTCCGGCGCCGGAGCATGGGCACACTCCCCATGCCGGGCCTGCGGAACCGATAGGTTCCACGGGCTTCCATGTAACCCGAGACCTTGCTAGACTTACAAGTTCACTTTTTGATCCATCCTGCCGGATGGCGCCGTGGTGCGCCGTCGGGCTCTCACTCAGTTGGAGAACCGCGTCATGGCGCGTATTGCAGGCGTCAACCTGCCAGCCCAGAAGCACGTCTGGGTCGGGTTGCAAAGCATCTACGGCATCGGCCGTACCCGTTCGAAGAAGGTCTGCGAAGCCGCAGGCGTGACCTCGACCACCAAGATCCGCGACCTGTCCGAGCCGGAAATCGAGCGCCTGCGTCTCGAAGTCGGCAAGTACATCGTCGAAGGCGACCTGCGTCGCGAAATCGGCATCGCCATCAAGCGACTGATGGACCTGGGCTGCTACCGCGGCCTGCGTCATCGTCGTGGCCTGCCCCTGCGCGGTCAGCGCACCCGTACCAACGCCCGCACCCGCAAGGGCCCGCGCAAGGCGATCAGGAAGTAAGGGACCGACATGGCTAAGCCCGCAGCAGCAAAGACCAAGAAGAAGATCAAGCGCGTCGTCACCGACGGTGTCGCCCACGTCCACGCTTCGTTCAACAACACCATCGTGACCATCACCGACCGTCAGGGCAATGCGTTGTCCTGGGCGACCTCCGGTGGCGCCGGTTTCCGCGGTTCGCGCAAGTCCACGCCGTTCGCGGCGCAGGTGGCCGCCGAGAAGGCCGGGCGCGCTGCGCTCGACTACGGCGTGAAGTCGCTGGAAGTGCGCATCAAGGGCCCGGGTCCGGGTCGCGAGTCCGCCGTCCGTTCGTTGAACAACGTCGGATACAAGATCACCAACATCATCGACGTGACGCCGATCCCGCACAACGGGTGCCGTCCGCCGAAGAAGCGTCGCGTCTAAAGGAGCGATAAGAAATGGCTCGTTATATCGGTCCTACCTGTAAGCTCGCGCGCCGTGAAGGCGCCGATCTTTCCCTCAAGAGCCCGGCGCGTGCGCTGGACTCCAAGTGCAAGCTGGAGCAGAAGCCCGGCCAGCACGGCGCGACCGCCCGCAAGGGCAAGCTGTCCGACTACGCCACCCAGCTGCGCGAAAAGCAGAAGGTCAAGCGTATCTACGGTCTGCTGGAGCGTCAGTTCCGCAACTACTACAAGAAGGCCTCGACCAAGAAGGGCAACACCGGCGAGAACCTGCTGCAGCTGCTGGAAACCCGCCTGGACAACGTCGTCTACCGCATGGGCTTCGCCGTCACCCGTCCGGCCGCGCGCCAGCTGGTGTCGCACCGTGGCGTGCTGGTCAACGGCAAGTCGGTGAACCTGGCCTCGTACCAGGTCAAGGCCGGCGACGCGATCGCCCTGTCGGAAAAGGCGCAGAAGCAGCTTCGCGTGCAGGAAGCGCTGACCGTCGCCGAAACGCACGACCTGAACCCGTCGTGGGTCGAGGTCGATTCGAAGAAGTTCAGCGGCATCTTCAAGGCCGTGCCGGATCGTGCGGACCTGCCTGCCGACATCAACGAAGCGCTGATCGTCGAGTTGTATTCGAAGTAATCACATTGGAGAGCCTCCGGCAACGGAGGCTCGTCAGGAGAACCCGCAACATGACGGTTACCGCCAACCAGGTTCTGCGCCCCCGTGGGCCGCAGATCGAACGCCTTACCGATAACCGCGCCAAGGTCGTGATCGAGCCCTTGGAGCGTGGTTATGGGCATACGCTGGGCAATGCCCTGCGTCGCGTGCTGCTGTCCTCGATTCCCGGCTTCGCGATCACCGAAGTCGAGATCGACGGCGTGCTGCACGAGTACACCACGGTCGAAGGCCTGCAGGAAGACGTGCTGGAAGTCCTGCTCAACCTCAAGGACGTGGCCATCCGCATGCACACCGGCGACAGCGCCACGCTGTCGCTGTCCAAGCAGGGTCCGGGCGTCGTGACCGCTGCCGATATCAAGGTCGACCACAACGTCGAGATCCTCAACAACGACCATGTCATCTGCCACCTGACCAAGGATACGGCGATCAACATGCGTCTGAAGATCGAGCGCGGCTTCGGCTACCAGCCGGCCGCCGCGCGTCGCCGTCCGGACGAAGAGACCCGCACCATCGGCCGTCTGGTCCTGGACGCCTCGTTCTCGCCGGTCCGCCGCGTCGCCTATGCGGTCGAGTCGGCCCGCGTCGAGCAGCGCACCGATCTGGACAAGCTGGTCCTGGATATCGAAACCAACGGCACGATCGATGCCGAGGAAGCCGTGCGCACCGCCGCCGACATCCTCAGCGACCAGCTGTCGGTGTTCGGCGACTTCACCCATCGCGACCGTGGCGCGGCCAAGCCGGCCAGCAACGGCGTGGATCCGGTGCTGCTGCGTCCGATCGACGATCTGGAGCTGACCGTGCGTTCGGCCAACTGCCTGAAGGCCGAGAGCATCTACTACATCGGCGATCTGATCCAGAAGACCGAAGTGGAACTGCTCAAGACCCCGAACCTGGGCAAGAAGTCGCTCACCGAGATCAAGGAAGTGCTGGCCCAGCGTGGCCTGTCGCTCGGCATGAAGCTGGAGAACTGGCCGCCGGCCGGCGTCGCCCAGCACGGCATGCTCGGCTGAGTTTTGCGCATCCGGCCGGTGCCGCAAGGCATCGGCCGAATGTCGTGCGCTGCACACGTATCACCACGCCGACGGGTTGAAGCCCGCGGCGTCGCCCGGTCAGGGACGGCCGGCACGGACCATCCGCAGTCCACTTTCAACGCCAGGACGGCGACAGCGATCTCCAACAGTCACACTCTTCCATAGGAATCCCAACCCATGCGTCACCAGAAATCCGGCCGCAAGTTCAGCCGCACCAGCGCCCACCGCGAAGCGATGTTCAAGAACATGGCGGCGTCGCTGATCAAGCACGAGCTGATCAAGACCACCCTGCCCAAGGCCAAGGAGCTGCGCCGCGTCGCCGAGCCGCTGATCACCCTGGCCAAGGTCGACAACGTCGCCAACCGCCGTCTCGCCTTCGCGCGCCTGCGCGACAAGGAAGCCGTCGGCACCCTGTTCACCACGCTGGGCCCGCGCTACCAGGCGCGTCCGGGCGGTTACCTGCGCATCCTCAAGTGCGGCTTCCGCGCCGGCGACAATGCGCCGATGGCGTACGTCGAGCTGGTGGACCGCCCGGCCGTGGCCGAGGAAGTGGCCGAGTAATCGGTCCGCACCTGCAGTTCCAAAGAGCCCGGCATGTCCGGGCTTTTTGCTGTTTGGGGCCGGGATTGGGCCGTCGGGAGTCGGGATTGGTGGTGCGCGGCGGCGGTGCTGCCGGTGCCGCCGGCGTGGATGTCGGCCGGGATCGCCGCTGCGCATGGTGATGGAGCGCACGATCGCGGATAATGCGCGGATCGTCGATGCGAGTTCGAGTCCGATGAATCCGTTACGCTGGAGTTTCCGCGCGCAGTTCCTGCTCGGCTTTCTGATCTGCGCCGGCTTGCTGGGTTATGCGATCTTCGTGCAACTGCAACTGGGCATCGAGCCGTGCCCGCTGTGCATCTTCCAGCGCATCGCGTTCGCCGCGCTGGGCGTGCTGTTCCTGCTCGGCGCCTTGCACGGGCCGCGCAGCGCCGGCGGGCGCAAGCTCTATGGCGTCCTGGCGTTCCTGGCCGCGGCGGTGGGCGCCGGCATCTCCACCAAGCACGTGTCCGTGCAACTGTTCCCCGATCCGATGGCCTCGTGCGGCCCGCCGCTGAGCTTCCTGCGCGAGACGCTGGGGCCGTTCGAGGTGCTGCGCCGGGTACTGACCGGGACCGGCGACTGCGGCAACATCGATTGGCGTTTCCTCGGCCTGTCGATGCCGATGTGGTGCCTGATCTGCTTCGTGCTGCTGGCGCTGTTCGCGCTGTATGCGGGCTTCAAGAGCCGGCGGCGCACGCTGATCTGACCGTCTGCCGTCTGCGCGCCGATCGCCGGGCCTGATCGCGCCCGGCGACAGGGGCGCTGGGCGCCGGCGCGCTCGTGACGGGCGGCGCGCGAGTGCGCCGCCGCACACGGACGTTGCCCATCCGATCGGTCCAGCGTCTGGCTGTCCGCATCCGCTGGCGGTCCCGCATCCCGCCTGTCTGCCTCACTGCGCAGCGCTGGCCTGTGGCGGCGCCTGCGCGCTCGCAGCCTGCGGCATGACCTGGGCGAGGAACGCTGCCACCGGCCTGGCCCATACCGCCGGATCGGCCTGCGCGAAGGTCTTGTGGCCGTCGTCGCCGAATGGCGGCAGATCAACGAAGGCGACCGGCGGCGTCGAGCCGGCGCGGTAGGCCGCGTACATGCGGTGCGCCAGTTCGGGACGGAAGAAATGATCGTTCTTCGCGTACAGCCACAGCTGCGGCAGCGTATTGGCCGCGCCCAGCGTCTTTTCCGCATCCACCAGCCTGTCCTCGCCGGCGCAGATGACCTCCTTGCCATTGCTGCCGCGCCCGCCGGCGAAGCTGATGACGCCGAGGACGCCCGGCGGCGGCGCGTCGGCCAGCGCCACCGCGCCGAGGCCGCCGGCGGATTGGCCGACCACGACGATGCGCCGCGGGTCCACGTCGGGAAGGCGTGCGGCGGCGTCGACGATCGCCGTCTCGGCCGCCGCGATCTTGCGCCCGGCGACGACGAAATCGACGTCGCGGCAGTTGCCGGCGCCTTCCAGGTAGGTGCCGCTGGAGCTGCCGTAGCCGGGCCGCAGCGCCAGCACCACCATGTCGCCGCGAGAAACGAACCAGCGCGCGGCACGGGCGAAGCCGAGGCGGGTATCGGCGAGCTTGCGCTTGTCCGCGGGCGTGCCGTGGTGGATGACGATCAGCGGGAACGGGCCGGCGCCGGCCGGACGATAGATCCGTGCGGCGAGGTCGTAGTCGACGCCTTGCACGGTGACGGGCATTCGCACGTCGGTAATGCGGGCCGGCTGTGCGAACGCCGGCGCCGCGAGGGCGAGCGCGGCGGCTGCGAACGTGGCCGCGACTAGATGGTTGCGCATGGGAAGGACCTGGCCTGGACGGAGTGCGTGGCGACGCGTCGTGGCGGTTGGGGCGCGATCGGGCCTGCCGCAGGCGGCCTGCCGTCGCTGGGCGAGGCCGCGGCCACGACGCGGCACGCGGCTTCGTTGGGGAAATGGACGGGCTGCGGCAAGCCGCAGGCTCCGTCATTTCCTAAGCGTACGGCGACCTGCCGGCGGCGGACCCGGCGGCGTGTCGCTTCCCTTTCCAAGCCACGCTGCCTGCGGCGCACGACGCTACGCTGCAGGCCGTCGCCGGGGCTTCATCAGAAGTCCTGCTGCAGGCTCAGGTACACGCCGCGCCGCGGCGCCCACTGCGGCGCGAACACGCCGATGCCGCCGCCATCGCGCAACTGATAGCTGCGATCGAGCACGTTCATCACCGCCAACTGCGCGTGCAGCGGATGCGCGCTGAGCGCGAAGTCGTGGCCGGCGCTGAGGTTGAGCTGGAAGTGCGACGGCAACTCGCCCCCATTGGGAACCGTGTCGGTGTCGGTGCGCAGGCCGCTGCCGAACAGGTAGTTGGCACCGATCCGGCTGGCGTCGCCGATCGCATAGTTGATGCCGCCGGAGGAGGTGAACTTCTGGTCGTGGTCCAGGTGGATCCAGTTGTTGTCGACGTAGGCCAGCGCGTCGGGGTCGAAGTTGTACAGGCTGGTCATGACCCGCTTGCCCATCGCCTTGCTGTAGGCCGCGTTGAAGTAAGCGGTCACCGGGCCGTTGTCGTAGTCGGCGCTGAATTCCGCGCCGCGGATGCGGCCGTAGCGGTAGTTGAAGGTGGAATAGACGTAGGCGGCGCCGAATTGGCCTTCGTCCTGCAGGCGGTCGGCCTTGCGGTAGTAGGTGTCCAGGCCCAGGGTCAGGTGGTCGTTGACCACTTGCGAGATGCCCATGTCGTAGTAGTCGCTGCGCTCGCTCAGCGGGGTGGTCGCGCCGCCGGCGGTGGACTGCTGGTTGGTGGTGCCGTCGTAGAGGGCGATGTCGCTGGTGGAGATCAGTTCGCTGGCCGGCGGAGTGAAGTAACGCGCGTAGCCGGCATGCACGGTGGTGTCGGCGCTGGCCTGCCAGACCACGCCCAGGCGCGGGCTGAGCTGGCCTTCGGTGCTGCCGAAGGCCTTGTAGCGGTCGCCGCGCACGCCGTAGTTCACGGTCCAGTCGTCGCCGATCTTCCACTCGTCCTGCAGATACAGCGCATAGGTGCTGGCGTGGAAGCGGCTGCCGTCGGGGATGAGCAGCGGCACGTTGCTGGTCTGGTTGCCGTTGCCATCGGCGGGGAACACGTAGGAATCGTTGCTGGCGACGGCGTGTTCGAAGTTGCCGTACAGGCCGTAGCGCAGGGTGTGCGCGTCGCCGAGCGGGGTCGAGAAGTCGGCCTGCACGGTGTTGGCGCGGTTGCTGCGATCCACCTGCGAGGCGACGCCGTTGAAGATCAGGTCGCCGGCGACGTCGGGCGAGAACGCGACGCTGCTGTAGCGCTGTCCGGCCGACAGCTGGTAGCTGGTGGAGCCGAGCGAGCCCTGCAGCACCAGGGTGCCGAAGCGGGTGTTCTCGCGCTGGTTCTCGTCGAGCTGGGACGAGTCGAAGTCGGTGGTGCCCAGGTAGTCGTACTTGGGCGCCTGCCCTGGATTGTTCGGGATCTGGAAGCGGTTGTTGGCGTAGCCGACCAGCAGGCTGAGCCGGGTGTTCTCGTCGAGCAGATAGCTGAGATCGGCGAAGCCCTTGCCCTGGTGCGTCTTGTCGTGCTCGGGCGTGCGGCTGTCGACCGGATTCTCCATGCCGTTCTTGTTCTGTTCGTAGTCGCCGCTGACGAACCAGCTCCAGCGGCCGCTGCTGCCCCACCAGGAGGCGTTCGGGTTGAGCGTGCCGTAGGAGCCGCCGGTGAGGCCGACGCTGCCGCCGTTGCCCAGTTCCACGCCGCTCTTGGTGGTGATGTCCACCACCGCCGCGGTGCGGTCGCCGAACTGCGCCGGCAGCGCGCCATCGAGCAGCTTGATGCTCTTGATCGTGCGCGGGTCCAGGCTCTGGCCGAAGCCGGAGATGGATTCGGGGATCAGCACGCCGTTGATGCGGTACTGCAGGTTGGCGTGGTCGCCGCGCACGTGGATGCCGCCGTAGGAGTCCTGGACCACGCCCGGCGCCTGCAGCAGCACCTGGTTGAGCGGGGTGGAGGCGCCCAGCGGCAGGCGGTCGATGTCCTCGGCTGTGATCGCGTACTGGCTGCTGCCGATGTCCGGCGACAGCGCGTTGCGCGCGGCTTCGAGCTTGGCGGTGACGGTGACGGCATCCAGGTCGGTGGTGCGCTCGGGGCCGGCGGTGGCCGACGCCGCGTCGGCGAGCGCGAGACCGGGGGCGGCCAGCAGGGTCAGGGCGATGGCGGTGGAGAGGGGACGAGGCGTCATGGGTACGGACCGGTGAGGGGGATGAATTTGTTACTAAGTAACAATCTGCTTCCACAGAGGCGCTGACGTAGGTCGGAAGTCATGGCCGGCGGGGCGAGGTTGCTTGCCGTTCATGTCTGCGCGACCGACGCCCCGATGGGCGGCGTGCGCGACGCGTTAACGCTTTGCGTCGCGCTCAGGCTCTGCGAACATCGCAGACTGCCTAGGAGTCCTTTCATGAACCTGTCGTCCCCCACCGTCGCGCCCGTGTCCGATCCGTCGTCCTGGGCGCCTTCCAGTTGGCGCGACAAGC
Organism: Xanthomonas sp. DAR 35659; assembly: GCF_041242975.1. Classification (NCBI taxonomy): domain Bacteria; kingdom Pseudomonadati; phylum Pseudomonadota; class Gammaproteobacteria; order Lysobacterales; family Lysobacteraceae; genus Xanthomonas; species Xanthomonas medicagonis. The sequence continues at coordinate 4,219,022 of NZ_CP162488.1, read as the reverse complement.
CTGCGCTGCAGATGCCTGTCTATCCGGACGCGCAGGCACTGGAGGCGGCGCTGGGCGAACTGCGCCATCTGCCGCCGCTGGTCACCTCGTGGGAAATCTTCGCGCTGAAGAAGCAACTGGCCGAGGCGCAGGAGGGCAAGCGTTTCCTGCTGCAGGGCGGCGACTGCGCGGAGAACTTCAGCGACTGCGAATCGGGCACGATCTCCAACCGGCTCAAGGTGCTGCTGCAGATGAGCCTGGTGCTGGTGCACGGGCTGTGCCTGCCGGTGGTGCGGGTGGGGCGCTACGCCGGCCAATACGCCAAGCCGCGCTCGGCCGATACCGAGACCCGCGATGGCGTCACCTTGCCCAGCTACCGCGGCGATGTGGTCAACGGCCCGGAGTTCACCGCGCAGGCGCGCGTGCCCGATCCGCGGCGCATGATCACCGCGCATTCGCGCTCGGCGATGACGATGAACTTCGTGCGCGCGCTGATCGACGGCGGCTTCGCCGACCTGCATCATCCGGAGTACTGGAACCTGAGCTGGGTCGGCTATTCGCCGCTGGCCGAGGATTACCAGAAGATGGTGGCCTCGATCGGCGACGCGGTGCGTTTCATGGAGACCCTGTCCGGCGCGCAGCTGTACAACCTCAACCGCGTCGATTTCTACACCTCGCATGAGGCGCTGCTGCTGCCGTACGAGGAAGCGCTGACCCGCGAGGTGCCGCGGCAGTGGGGCTGGTTCAACCTCAGCACGCACTATCCGTGGATCGGCATGCGCACCGCGGCGCTGGACGGCGCGCACGTGGAGTACTTCCGCGGCATCCGCAATCCGATCGCGATCAAGGTCGGGCCGTCGGCGCAGCCGGACCAGTTGCTGCGCCTGATCGACGTGCTCAATCCGGAGGACGAACCGGGCCGGCTGACCTTCATCCACCGCATGGGCGCGGCGCAGATCGCCGAGAAGCTGCCGCCGCTGCTGGACGCGGTGAAGCGCGATGGCCGCCGCGTGCTGTGGGTGTGCGATGCGATGCACGGCAACACCGAGAGCACCAGCAACGGCTACAAGACGCGCCGCTACGCCAACGTGCTCGGCGAGGTGGAGCAGTCGTTCGACATCCACGCCGCGGCCGGCACGCGGCTGGGCGGCGTGCACCTGGAGCTGACCGGCGAGGACGTCACCGAATGCACCGGCGGCGCGCGCGAACTCACCGAGCGCGACCTGGAGCGCGCCTACCGCTCCAGCGTGGACCCGCGCCTGAACTACGAGCAGTCGCTGGAGATCGCGCTGGCGATCGTGCGCAAGCAGAACGGACGCGCGCTGCCGCTGGCGACGGAGTGAACACTTGCCCCGCCGGAACGCGACGCCGGCGGCGTAGTTCCTGAGCAGCTACTCCTGCACCCGTCATGCCGGCACTGCGTCCGGATGCGGGAGTGCACTTCGTGCCGTCCTGGGTGTCGTGCGCTGATGCGCTCATGCGCCCGGCTCCCGGTGCCGTGTCTTGCACGCATGCCTGCGTCGACCTGGCGGTACCCGCATCCCGCTATCTTGGCGCGCGCAGCGCTCGACACGGCGCTTATGTTCGCTTTGCCACAATGGCGCGTCTCCTCCCCCCATCAAGGAGCGCATCTTGAATCTGGATCTGGATTGGATCCCGTGGCGCGACTACACCCTGCCGATCGGCGCCGCGGTCGTACTCGGCTTCCTCGCCTGGTGGTTGCTGTTGCGCATCGCGCAGCGCATGCGCGGGCGCGACTACCGGCGTGCGCGGATCATCGGCGTGGTCAGCGTGCCGATGGCCTTCCTGCTGCCGATGCTGCTGCTCAGCTTCGCGCTGGAATCCACGCCGCTGCAAGAGCGCGCGTTGACCGACCTGCAGCACCTGCTGCACATCGGCATGATCGGTTGCGTGACCTGGCTGCTGGTCCGCGGCGTCGCCGCGCTGGAACGGGCGATCCTGCGCAGCTATCCGATCGAGGTGGCCGACAACCTGACCGCGCGCCGCGTGCAGACCCAGACCCGGGTGCTGGCGCGCGTGGTCATGGGCACGATCGTGCTGCTCGGCACCTCTGTGGTGTTGCTGACCTTCCCGGCGGTGCGGCAGATCGGCACCACGCTGCTGGCCTCGGCCGGCATCATCGGCCTGGTCGCCGGTATCGCCGCCAAGCCGGTGTTCGGCAATCTGATCGCCGGCCTGCAGATCGCCTTGACCCAGCCGATCCGGCTCGACGACGTGGTCATCGTCGAGGGCGAGTGGGGCCGCATCGAGGAGATCGGCAGTTCCTACGTGGTGGTCCGCATCTGGGACAAGCGGCGGATGGTGGTGCCGCTGACCTGGTTCATCGAGAACCCGTTCCAGAACTGGACGCGCAGCAGCGCCGACCTGCTCGGCACCGCGTTCCTGTGGCTGGACTACCGCACGCCGATCGCGCAGGTGCGCGCCGAGCTGGAACGGATCTGCAAGAGCGAGCCGCTGTGGGATGGCCAGGTCTGCGTGACCCAGGTGACCGAGACCAGCGAGCGCACGATCCAGGTGCGCTTGCTGGTCAGCGCGCGCAACTCCGGCGATGCCTTCGACCTGCGCTGCATCGTGCGCGAGCGCATGATCGACTTCCTGACCCGCGAGCATCCGTACGCCTTGCCGCGGACGCGGGCGGAGATCGTGTCGGAAGCGGAGCGGCCAGCGCGTCCGGCGCCGGCCGCGGCCATGGATTCGGCGGCAATGCGTTCGCCTGGCGCCGAGGACGGCACGCCGGCGGCGGAAGTGGCGCAGGAGTCGTCGGCGCTAAGGCCGGAGCCGGAGTAGGGCTGTCGGGTGGTGTCCGTGGGCCAGCGCCCGGCGTACGCCGATGTGGTCCGCGAACGCATCGGGCGCCGCATCTGCCGCAGTTGTAGGCGCGGCTTCAGCCGCGACACCATGCAGCCGGAACCGCCGCCGCAACACAGCGTCCGGGCAGTTTGATGCCGCCGGACGGTTCAGGTCGCGGCTGAAGCCGCTCCTACAGGGAGACAGGGGGCGGACTGGATGCGGGCCGGCGGCGCTCAGCGCGCGGGGCGGCGCCGGCGCCGGATCAGGTCGCGGGCCAGGATGCCGACCACGGCGAGGTTGATCGCCAGGACCGCCCATGCGGCCCAGCCGGGGTGGCGCACGATCGCGTAGACGTCGAACGGCAGATAGATCGCGGCGGAGACGCAGCCCAGCATCGAGGCCCAGGCCTTGGCGCGCCACAGGCCCCAGGCTTCGACGATGTGCAGCACGCCATAGGCGAGCATGCCGGCGGCGGCCAGGTGCACCGCGCCGGGGTTGATCATGGTCAGCAGCGAGGGCAGGGCACCATGGTCCGGGTCCAGGCTGAAACGCACGATCAGCTTGTCCACGCCCGCGCGCAGCGGGGCCGGACCCATCAGTTCCAGCCCCGTGGCCGCCAACACCGCGAGCAGGCCCTTGCCGGCCTCCAGCAGTGCGATCAGGTGCAGGCCCGGATGCGCGTGCGGATCCGGGTTGTACGCCTTGTCGGCGGCCATGGGCGTGCGCTGCCGCTTAGCCCGCGCGACCGGCGCGCTTGCGCTCGTTCTCGGTCAGGTGCTTCTTGCGCAGGCGGATTTCCTTCGGGGTGACTTCGACCAGTTCGTCGTCCTCGATGAAGTCCAGCGCCTGCTCCAGCGTGTACTTGATCGCCGGGGTCAGCTTGATCGCATCGTCCTTGCCCGAAGCGCGCATGTTGGTCAGCGGCTTGGTCTTGATCGCGTTGACGGTCAGGTCGTTGTCCTTGGAGTGGATGCCGACCAGCTGGCCTTCGTACACGTTGTCGCCTTCGGCGGCGAACAGGCGGCCGCGCTCTTCCAGCGGGCCCAGCGCGTAGGCGGGGGTGGCGCCCGGCGCGTTGGCGATCATCACGCCGTTCTGGCGCTTGGCGATCGCGCCCTGTTCCTTCGGGCCGTAATGGTCGAACACGTGGAACAGCAGGCCCGAGCCCTGGGTCAGGGTGCGGAACTCGTTCTGGAAGCCGATCAGGCCACGCGCCGGGATCATGTAGTCCAGGCGCACGCGGCCCTTGCCGTCGGGTTCCATGTTCTTGAGCTGGCCCTTGCGGGTGCCCAGCTTCTCCATCACGCCGCCCTGGTGCTGCTCCTCGATGTCCACCACCAGCTGTTCGACCGGCTCCATCAGCTTGCCGTCGATCTCCTTGATGATGACTTCCGGACGCGACACCGCCAGTTCGAAGCCCTCGCGGCGCATGTTCTCGATCAGCACCGACAGGTGCAGTTCGCCGCGGCCGGAGACCAGGAACTTGTCGGCGTCTTCCAACTGCTGCACCTTCAGCGCCACGTTGTGCACGGTCTCGCGCTCCAACCGGTCCTTGAGCTGGCGGCTGGTCAGGAACTTGCCGCCGGACAGGTCCTTGTTGCCGGCGAACGGCGAGTTGTTGACCTGGAAGGTCATCGAGATGGTCGGCTCGTCCACGGTCAGCGGCGGCAGCGCCTCGGGGGCCTCCAGCGCGCACACGGTGTCGGAGATGGTCAGTTCCTGGATGCCGGAGATGGCGACGATGTCGCCGGCCTGCGCGCTGTCCTGCTCGATCCGCTCCAGGCCCAGGAAGCCCAGCACCTGCAGCACCTTGCCCTGGCGCTTCTTGCCTTCGCGGTCGATCACCGCCACCGGCATGTTCTTCTTCAGCACGCCGCGCTGGATGCGGCCGATGCCGATCACGCCGACGAAGTTGTTGTAGTCCAGCTGGCTGATGCGCATCTGGAACGGGCCGTCCGGGTCGACGTCCGGCTTCGGCGCGTGCTGCATGATCGCTTCGTACAGCGGGGTCATGTCGCCGTCGCGCGCGCTGTCGTCCAGCGAGGCGTAGCCGTTCAGCGCCGAGGTGTAGACGATCGGGAAGTCGAGCTGCTCATTGGTCGCGCCGAGCTTGTCGAACAGGTCGAACACCTGGTCGATCACCCAGTCCGGGCGCGCGCCCGGGCGGTCGATCTTGTTGACCACCACGATCGGCTTGAAGCCCATCGCGAACGCCTTCTGGGTCACGAAGCGGGTCTGCGGCATCGGGCCGTCCATCGCGTCGACCAGGATCAGCACGGTGTCCACCATCGACAGCACGCGCTCCACCTCGCCGCCGAAGTCGGCGTGTCCGGGGGTGTCGACGATGTTGATGCGGTTGCCCTGCCAGGTGATGGCGGTGTTCTTGGCCAGGATGGTGATGCCGCGTTCCTTTTCCTGGTCGTTGCTGTCCATCACGCGCTCGGCCAGCACCGTGCGCTCGGACAGGGTGCCGGACTGTTTCAGCAGGCAGTCGACGAGGGTGGTCTTGCCGTGGTCGACGTGGGCGACGATGGCGATATTGCGAAGATTTTCGATGGACATGCGAAAGGGGGCCAGCCGGCGCCAGAAGGAAGGAAAGGAAGCCACCTAGTATACCCGGATCCCGTGACGCCTGCCGGCGCCCCGCGGCGGCAGGCCGGGCGGGCCCGTTCAGGTGCCGGCGGCGGGCGCGGGCGAAGCCTGAACAAGGCGCCGTGTATCCTAGGCGCCCCTCATGACGCCCCCGTTTCCAAGGAATCCCATGTCCCTGATCGCCCATTTCGACACCGCCCGCGGCCCAATCAAGATCGAGCTGTATCCCGACAAGGCCCCGCTGACCGTGGCCAACTTCGTGAACCTGGCCAAGCGCGGCTTCTACGACGGGCTGAACTTCCACCGCGTGATCGCCGACTTCATGATCCAGGGCGGCTGCCCGGAAGGTTCCGGCCGTGGCGGCCCGGGCTACCGCTTCGAGGACGAGACCAACAACGGCGTGCGCCACGACCGCGGCGTGCTGTCGATGGCCAATGCCGGCCCCAGCACCAACGGCAGCCAGTTCTTCATCACCCACACCGCCACCCCGTGGCTGGACGGCAAGCACACCGTGTTCGGCAAGGTGATCGAGGGCCTGGAGGTGGTGGACAGCGTCGCCCAGGGCGACGCGATCAACAAGATCACCATCGAAGGCGATGCCGACGCGGTGCTGGCGGCCAAGGCCGACCGCGTCGCCGAGTGGAACCGCACCCTCGACGCCTGATCCGGCGCTGTCCGCGCGCCCGGTCCCAGGGCCGGGCACGCGGACCCTGCGTGCTACCATTTCCCGGTTGACTGCCGCACCCGACCACCGATGACGATGCGTCCCCTTGTGTTGTGCCTGCTGCTGCTCGCCATCGGCGGCGGCGTGCACGCGTGGTGGCGCGGTGCGGCCTCGGCGCCGTCGGCCGCACTGGCCGCCGGCGACCCGCGCCTGCTGACCGGCGACGCCGGCATCGTCATGCTCGCCGCCGAATGGTGCGGCTACTGCCGCCGGCAACAGGCCGATTTCGAACGTGGCCAGGTCCGCTACCGCGTGCTCGACGTGGACCAGGAGGACGGCCGCCTGGCCGCCGCCGCGCTGGGCCGCGAGAACGTGCCGGTGACCGTGATCGGCCAGCACGTGATCGACGGCTATGACCCCGCCGCCCTGGACGCGCACCTGCAGCCGCTCGGCTACCGCATCTACTGACCCTTTATCCCTTTTTTAGCAGAGGAACCCCCCATGAAGACACCCGTACGTGTTGCTGTGACCGGCGCCGCCGGCCAGATCGGCTATGCCCTGCTGTTCCGTATCGCCTCCGGCGACATGCTGGGCAAGGACCAGCCGGTGATCCTGCAGTTGCTGGAACTGCCGATGGAGAAGGCCCAGGCCGCGCTGAAGGGCGTGATGATGGAGCTGGAGGACTGCGCGTTCCCGCTGCTGGCCGGCATGGTCGGCACCGACGACGCCGAAGTCGCGTTCAAGGACGCCGACATCGCCCTGCTGGTCGGCGCGCGCCCGCGCGGCCCGGGCATGGAGCGCAAGGACCTGCTGCTGGAGAACGCCAAGATCTTCACCGCGCAGGGCGCGGCGCTGAACAAGGTGGCCAAGCGCGACGTCAAGGTGCTGGTGGTCGGCAATCCGGCCAACACCAACGCCTACATCGCCATGAAGTCGGCGCCGGACCTGAACCCGAAGAACTTCACCGCCATGCTGCGCCTGGACCACAACCGCGCGCTGAGCCAGTTGTCGCTCAAGCTCGGCAAGCCGGTCGGCGGCATCGAGAAGCTGGTGGTGTGGGGCAACCACAGCCCGACCATGTACCCGGACTACCGCTTCGCCACCGCCGACGGCGTCTCCATCGCCGACGCGATCAACGACCAGGAATGGAACGCCGGCACCTTCATCCCGACCGTGGGCAAGCGCGGCGCGGCGATCATCGAGGCGCGCGGCTCGTCCTCGGCCGCCTCGGCCGCCAACGCCGCCATCGACCACGTGCGCGACTGGGTGCTGGGCAGCAACGGCAAGTGGGTGACGATGGGCGTGCCGTCCGACGGCTCCTACGGCATCCCGGAAGGCGTGATGTTCGGCTTCCCGGTGACTACCGCCAATGGCGAGTACACGCTGGTCAAGGACCTGCCGATCGACGACTTCAGCCAGAAGTACATCGACAAGACCCTGGCCGAGCTGGAAGAAGAGCGCAGCGGCGTGGCGCACCTGCTGGGCTGATCGCTCGAGATCCGTGAGCGAGAAGACGCCGGGCTTGCCCGGCGTTTTTCGTTCGCGGGGCCGTGCATGCGGCGGCGACAGGGTTAGACTGCGCGGCTTGGAACGAGCATGGAGCGCACGATGCATCAACGGATATGGGGTTTGCTGCTGTTGCTGGCGGCGGGATTGGCGTGGTCCGGCTCGGCCAAGGCCTGGCAGTCCTGCCAGGACGTGGTGGTCGGCATGTACAACAATCAGCCGGTGATGCAGAGCCAGTGCACCTGGCTGGCCGGCGCGGTCGCGCTGGATCCGGCGACCCGGGCGATGGGCTCGGTATGGAACTACAGCGACGCCGATGAGGCCAAGGCCGCCGCCGCGCGCGATTGCGGTCCGTCGTGCCTGGTGGTGAGTTTCTACGACGACTACTTCTATTTCGCCGCCTCGGACGAGGACGTCATCGGCTATGCCCCGACGGCGGAAGCGGCGCTGCGGCAATGCGAGCTCGCCAAGCCGGGCGTCCGCTGCGACGTGGTCGTCTCGGCCGGCAGTGGCGGTCGCGCCGTGTACTGGTACTTCAATGCGCTGGGCTACAACGGGACTCGGCAGAAAGCCTATGCGGTCAGCGGCGGCACGCGTCGCAGCGATGCCCGCCAGGCCGTGCTGCAGGCATGCGGCGGCGAGGCGGACTGCTTCGCCTACGTGCATCAGCAGCCGCACGCGGCGATGGCGCTGGGCGAGGATGGCAAGCTGTACGCATCGGAGGGCAGCAGCGCCTGGCAGGCGCGGCGCGCGGCGAAGAAGTACTGCGCCGGCGAGCAGAGCAAAAAGGCCAAGTGCGAGATCGTGGCCGAGACCAGCAAGGCCGCCCCCTAGGGCGTGTCACCACTCCCCGCGACATGCTCGGGGATTGGTGACACGCCCTAGTTCCGGACCTGCCCGCGCGGGGCACGCGGGCGCTACGCCAGCGCATGGGCCGAAGGCGCCACGCTGGCGCGGCGGTGACGGCCGCGCGCCGCAGACCATTCCACGACTGCGCGCGCGACAGCCGGCCTCGGCGGCGCGTCGTCGCCATTCGGCTCGGCCTCGGCCAGGTGCAGTCGCTCGATCGCCGCATCGGTGGCGACAGGGCCATGACCTTGCTCCCGCGCGCCACCGTTCGCGGGTGTGCTAGGTTTTTGCGGCCATCGATTGGGGGACACAGCATGACGCGCGCGCCGTACCGTTGGATCGGAGGGCTGGCGCTCGCCAGTCTGTTGCCTCTGGCCGCCAGCGCCGCGGAGAGCGGCTATCGGCAGCCGCCCGAGCCGCTGCTTGGGGTGATGCGCGCGCCGCTCAATCCCTCGCCGCGGCTGGATCCCACCGGCAAGACCCTGCTGCTGGTGCAACGCACCCAGTATCCGCCGATCGCGCGCGTCGCCGAGCCCTACCTGAGGTTGGCCGGCGTGCGCGTGGAACCGCGCACCCACGCCCGCCACGACATGTCCAACGGCTACGGCATCCGGGCCTGCCTGGAAGGCTTCTCGCTGGTCGACGTGGCCAGCGGCAAGCAGACCGCGGTGACCCTGCCGGCCGGCGCCTGCCCGGCGCAGCCGGTGTGGTCGCCGGACGGGCGTCGCTTCGCCTTCAACAACACCGCCGCCGACCGCGTCGAACTGTGGCTGGGCGACGTCGCCAGCGGCGCGGTGCGGCGCATCGACGGCGTGCAGCTCAACCCGGTGCTGGGCGGTGAGATCCAGTGGCTGGGCGGCAGCGACACGCTGCTGGTGCGGACGGTCCCGCAGGACCTGGGGCCGGCGCCGGTCAAGCAGGCGGTGCCGCCGGGACCGGAGGTGAAGGAAAGCATCCAGGGCAAGGGCGAGAGCAGCACCTACGAGGCGCGCGACACGCTGTCCAGCCCGGAGGACGAGGCTTTGTTCACCTACTACGCCACCTCGCAGTTGCTCACCGTGGATGCCGCCAGCGGCAAGCAGACCAAGGTCGGCGCGCCGGCGGTCTACAGCGTGGTCGATGGCGCGCCCGACGGCCGCCACATACGCGTGGAGCGGCTGAAGCGGCCGTATTCCTACGTCACCACCTACGGCCGTTTCGCCCACGACGTGGCGGTCCTGGACCTGGCCGATGGCGGCGAACGCGTGCTGGTCACGTTGCCGGTCGCCGATCGGGTGCCCGTGCAGGGCGTGCCGACCGGGCCGCGTGCCTATGGCTGGCGCGCCAACCAGCCGGCCACCCTGGTCTGGGCCGAAGCGCTGGACGGCGGCGACTGGAAGGCGACCGTTCCCGCGCGCGATCGGCTGCTGACCCTGTCGGCGCCGTTCACCGGCAAGCCGCGCGAACTGGCCAAGGTGACCCAGCGCTATGCCGGCCTGTCCTGGTTCGCGCAAGGCGGCCAGGCGCTGCTGGACGAATACGACGAGAACCGCCACTGGCGCCGCACCACGCTGCTGGACGCTGACCGCCCCGGCACGCCTGGGCGCGTGCTGTTCGACCTGTCCACCGACGACCTGCACGCCGATCCCGGCAACCCCGAGCTGCGCCGCCTGGCCAACGGCGAGTACGTGCTGCACGAGGACAACGGCGCGCTGTTCCTGAACGGGCAGGGCGCCACCCCGGCCGGCGACCGTCCGTTCCTGGACCGCTACGACCTGGCGACCGGCAAGACCCAGCGCCTGTTCCGCAGCGAGGCCACGGTGGACGAAGCCTTCGCCGGATTCGCCGGCGACGACACCACCCGCCTGCTGACCTGGCGGCAGTCGCCGAGCGAGCCGCCCAACGTCTACCTGCGCACGCTGGGCCAGGCGCAGCCGGCCGCGGCGGCGGGCGAGGCGGTGGTCGCCTCCAGTCTGGCGCCGGTGACGCGCTTTCCCGACCCGACCCCGCTGGTGCGGCAGATCAAGAAGCGGCTGGTGACCTACACGCGCAAGGACGGGGTGGAACTGTCCTTCACCCTGTATACGCCGCCGGGCTACAAGGAAGGCACGCGGGTGCCGGCGATCCTCTACGCCTATCCGCTGGACTATGCCGAAGCCTCCAAGGCCGGCCAGGTCAGCGGCGCCAACGAGCGCGATTTCACTCGCCTGTCTTCCTACCAACTGCTGCTGCTGGCCGGCTACGCGATCATCGACGATGCCGCGTTCCCGATCGTCGGCGACCCCAAGAACGCCTACGACACCTACCTGCAGCAGTTGGTGGAGAACGCGCAGGCGGCGGTGGACAAGGCGGTGGCGCTGGGCGTGGTCGACCGCGACCGCATCGGCGTCACCGGGCACAGCCACGGCGCGCTGATGGCGGCCAATCTGCTGGCGCATACCGACCTGTTCCGTGCCGGCGTGGCCACCAGCGGCAGCTACAACAAGACCCTGACCCCGTTCGGCTTCCAGAACGAGCGGCGCTCGTTCTGGGCGGCGCCGGAGGTGTACGCGCAGGCCTCGGCGTTCTTCCATGCCGACAAGATCAACGAACCGCTGCTGATCGTGCATGGCATGGACGACGCCAATCCCGGCACCGAGACCACCCAGGCGCCGCGCCTGTTCCAGGCGATCCGCGGCAACGGCGGCACCGCGCGGCTGGTGCTGCTGCCGTTCGAACCGCACTGGTACACCGCGCGCGAATCCAACGAGGACGTGGTGGCGGAAATGCTGGAATGGTTCGACCGCTACGTGAAGCAGGCGCCGCCGCGTGCGGCGTCGGCGAGCGCGACGGCGCAGAAGCAATAGTTCGACGACCTGGGAGCGCACGATAAAATTGCGTGTTCTTTGCGCGCCAGGGTTGCTGGCGCTCACCGCATGCGGTGCTGTCGACACGGTGAAGAATGCGTACGCGCATTCGCAGGAGGTGGCGGGCGACCTGGAGAAATCGGTCGGCAGCAAACCGGCGATCGGCTTCAATTGGGCAAACGGCTCGCTGGTCCAGGTCACGGTCAGTTTCCAGGGCGTGCTGCACAAGCCGCGGAGCAGGTCGTGCAGCTCAGCAAGAGCTCGGTGGCGACGCGCTTCCAGCAGGCGCCGGCGAATGTGGTGGTGACGTTTACGGTGCCGGGGAAGTAGGTCCGTCTCCGGCGATTCATCCGACCGACGCCGCGTTGCGGCGCGGCTCGATCCAGGCGTGAGCAAGCCATGGCCAAGCCTTGTTATCCCGGTACAGCGATTCCCGTTCGTCGTGGCGACCTAGTCAAGTGGCACGATGACGAACTCCCATCGCGAGTGCTCTTTGTCGTCAGTACCGGCGATTTCCCGCCGGAGGAAGGCCTGGCCTCAAGAGAGTGGTTCCGGTCGGAGTTCGGCGAAGGCATCATGATCGACACGCCGACCGCGGGTCGGGTGCTCGAGTCGGAAGACTGCGCGAACCTGGTATTGCTGCGTGCGGTCGATGAGCGCGCCTGACCAAGCGCGTCCGAGCCGATGAGGGGCGGCATGAACTGCGCGACGCGGTACCGGCGCTCGATCGAGCAGCCGGAGGAGTTCTTGGCGGAGCGGGCCGAGGCATCGACTGTCAGCGGCCGCTGCAAAACCGCGAGTTCACCTGCGCGCGTCTGTGCGAGGAGAGCTTGCCTTCGCCGCGGTGCTGCCAAGATCAACGCGCCGCTGCTGATCGTGCAGGACACGGACCACGCCAAGTGCTGAGCGCAATGAATGCAGCCCGAGAGCCTTCAAGCACGGCCTTGGGATGAATACGACAGAAGCCATCGCTTGAATGCCTCCATCGCCGGCGTGGCAGGACGGCTCTTCAGCGCGGTCAGCCAGTAGGCGCCGGTGTTCACCGCCACGGGAAACGGCTGGACCAGGCGTCCGCTGTCGCGATCGCGTTCGAACATGCGCGCCGGCACCAATGCCACGCCGTATCCGTCGATGGCCGCCTGCGCCATCAGCGCGGAGGCATCGAACATTGGGCCGCGCGCCGGCATCGGCGCCACGCCTGCGGCGTCGAACCACGCCGCCCAATCCTGCGAACGGTAGGAGCGCAACAGCGGGACGCTGCGCAGGTCCTGCGGCGTTTGCAGGCGTTCGGCGAGCGTCGGCGAACACATCGGCGACAGCGGTGCATCCATCAGATGTTCCGCTTGCATGCCATGCCAGGCGCCATCGCCGAAACGGATCGCGAAATCCAGGCGCTCGCCGGCGACATCGACCCGGTTGTTGTTGGTGAGCAGGCGCAGATCGACGAACGGATAGAGCTGCTCGAAGTCTTCCAGCCTCGGCAGCAGCCATCCCACTGCGAACGTGCCAACGACGCTGACGGTCAGCACCTCGCGGCGGTGGCCGCGCTCGAACTGTTCCAGCATCCTGCCAAGCCGGGCGAAGGTGTCGCTTAGCGTCGGGACCAGGGCGAGGCCTTCGTCGGTGATCAGCAAGCCCTTGGAGGTTCTACGGAACAAGCGAACGCCCAGGCGCTCCTCGAGCGATTTCACCTGGTGGCTGATGGCGGCCGGTGTCACCGACAGCTCCTCGGCGGCCAGGGTGAAAGACAGGTGCCGCGCGGCGCTTTCAAAGGCCTTCAGGGCGTTCAACGACACCGCCATCCCCATGGCCTTGACATTAGATTTGCTTGAAGCTGCCAAGAGATAACATCCTTTGCGCGCACGCCTGACGGATCACACTATAGCGCCGACCAATTTCGGGAGGCATGGAAGTGAATCGAATCCTGTGGCGCATGACGTGTGTAGTAGGTTCGTTGTTTGTAGCGTGCGCCGCGCCGGCGGCGCCGAGCGCCGCGACTCCCGATCCAGCGCCAACGATCGGAATCTGGCAGGCGCCGGAGGGATTGGTGCAGATGCCGATCTGGCCGCATGCCGTGCCGGACGCGAAGGAAACCACGCGCAAGCCTGAAAGCGTGTCGACGCACGACGATCCCAAGGCACTGGGCGGCAATCGCTCGCAAGGCATTTTCGATGTCAGTGTGCCCACCATGACCGTCTACCCGCCGAAGGGAACCAATACCGGTGCGGCCGTGGTGGTGTACCCCGGCGGCGGTTTCGTCATGCTGGCCATGACCTTGGAAGGGACGGAAATCTGCGATTGGATCACCTCGCGCGGGATGACCTGCATCCTCTCCAAGTACCGTGTGCCGGGCGGTAATCATCATTACGACAAGGCGTGCAATTGCGCGGTCACGCCCAAGGAGCCTTTCGCCTTCCAGGACGCGCAGCGCACGATTCGGCTGGTGCGTGCGCATGCGGCCGAATGGCACATCGATCCCAAGCGCATCGGGGTGATCGGCTTCTCCGCCGGCGGGTTTCTGGTGGCGCAGACCAGCAACATCTTCGAATCGAGCTACGCACCGGTCGATGCGGCGGACAGGCTCAGCAGTCGGCCCGACTTCGCGATTGCGGCGTATCCAGGACACCTGTGCCGCGATGGAAAATTCAATCCCGGCTTCAAGGTTACCAGCCGCACCACGCCGACGTTCATTCTGCAGAACTGGGACGACCCCGTCGATGACGTCTGCAACAGCACGCTGTATGCGCAGGCGCTGCACGACGCGGACGTGCCGGCCGAAGTGCACTTGTTCGCCAATGGCGGCCACGCGTTCGGTCTGCGTCCATCGCCGCATCCCGTCGTGGAACTGTGGCCTGGGCTCGTGGAGCGCTGGCTGAAGGAGATCAGGATCTTGTAGCGGGAGTGGCCTTGCTTGGGGTTGTGCCGGCAAGGTCGGCACAACCCTGCCAAGAAACTGCCGTGTCGGGGTGGGGCGGCCTGCTTCGTGCAACCGCCACCGTGACGCGCATCGAGCGCAATGCCTGTGTCGGCGTTGCATGGCGTCACGCGTTCCATGGCTGGAATCCGGGAGGGAGCGAGGATGCACACGCCCGCGCGCAATAATTTCGATGCGCTGCGCCTGATGGGGGCGTTGCTCGTTCTGATCAGCCACCAGTTCGCGCTATCGGGGCGCAGAGAGCCGATGTTCGTCGGCGATCACTCGTTCGGCAACCTGGGTGTCCTCGTGTTCTTCTCGATCAGCGGCTATCTGGTTACGTCCAGTTGGCTGAACGATCCTCACATTCTCCGGTTTTGCGTGCGCCGAACCTTGCGGATGCTGCCGGCCCTGTGCGTGTCGATTCCGCTGACGTGGGCGGTGATCGGTGCGCTTGGGTTGACCGGTTTTCCCGACAACCCCAGGCATCTCACGAATGGATCTCTCTGGACGATCAAGTACGAGGTCTGCTGCTACGCGCTGCTTCTCCTGGCCGGCGTTGCCACCCGACGTCCAGCCGTCGTCCTGGCGATCGGCATGCTGTGCGGTTTCGTGCTGACGGGTGCGCAGCTGGGACCGAGCATGCTGGCGGACTTCGGGCTCTTCTTCGCGGCAGGCAGCTTGTTGCGAGCGTATCCGATCCTTTGCACCGCCTTGCCGAGTCTCGTCCTTGCGCTGGCAGGCTATGCCTTGCTACGCATCGATCAAACCAAGCTTGGCCTTGCCTTGATCGTTCCGCCGCTGACGGTTGCGATCGGCACGCGGTCGTGGATTGGCATGCGCGACCTCTCGCGATTCGGCGATCTGTCGTATGGCGTCTACATCTATGCGTGGCCCGTGCAGCAAATCGAGGTCGCGCTCATGGGAAGGGAGACGCCTTATCTCGAATTCCTGGCCATCACCGTTCCGGTGACGTTTGCGCTGGCGGCCGCGTCCTGGCATCTGCTGGAGAAAAAGGTGCTGCGCTTCAAGCCTGGCCGGCGGTCTGGGCGATGTGCGGTTGATGGCGAAAAGGACGCTCTGAAAGCGTAGCGGGCGCCAGTCGTCCATTCGGGCCGATGGCGCCTCGCGTCGCCACGGATTCGGGCGCCCTGCCGCCAGCCCCTTCGACCAAGGTCTGAACGACGCCCACGCCGCCGAAGGACTATGCTCGGAGCCGGTGCACCGGCCTTGGGAGGGGCGGCATGGACTATGCGACGCTGTACCGGCGCTCGATCGAGCAGCCGGAGGAGTTCTGGGCCGAGCAGGCCAAGGCCATCGACTGGCAACGGCCGCCGCAGAGCATCCTGGAGTACGACAATCCGCCGTTCCGGCGCTGGTTCGCCGGCGGGCTCACCAATCTGTGCCACAACGCGGTGGACCGCCATCTGCCCGAGCGCGCCGCGCAACTGGCGCTGGTCGCGGTGTCCAGCGAAACCGGGCAGACCCGCGAGTTCACCTACGCGCAGCTGCACGAGGAGGTGAACGCCTTCGCCGCAGTGCTGCTGCGGTTGGACGTGCAGCGCGGCGACCGCGTGGTGATCTACATGCCGAACATGGCCGAAGCGGTGTTCGCGATGCTGGCCTGCGCGCGCATCGGCGCGGTGCATTCGGTGGTGTTCGGCGGCTTCGCCGCGCACAACCTGGCGCTGCGTATCGACGATGCGGCGCCGAAGCTGCTGATCGCCGCCGACGCCGGCAGCCGCGGCGGCAAGATCATTCCGTACAAGCCGCTGGTCGATGCCGCCTGCGCCGAAGCCAGCGCGCCGCCGCCACGGGTGCTGATCGTCTCGCGCGGGCTGGATCCGGCGCAGCCGCGCGTGCCCGAGCGCGACTTCGACTATGCCGCGCTGCGTGCCGAGGTCGGCGATGCGCAGGTGCCGGTGGTGTGGCTGGAATCCAACGAACCCAGCTACCTGCTGTACACCTCCGGCACCACCGGCAAGCCCAAGGGCGTGCAGCGCGACGTCGGCGGCTACGCGGTGGCCCTGGCGCTGTCGATGCGCACGGTGTTCGATTGCGCGCCCGGGCAGACGATGTTCTCCACCTCCGACGTGGGCTGGGCGGTCGGTCATTCGTACAACGTGTACGGTCCGTTGATCGCCGGCTGCACCTCGCTGCTGTACGAAGGCCTGCCGGTGCAGCCCGATCCGGGCGTGTGGTGGGCGCTGTGCGAGAAATATCGGGTGCGCACGATGTTTTCCTCGCCGACCGCGATCCGGGTGCTGAAGAAGCATCCGGTCAGCCATCTGCGCGACCACGACCTGAGCGCGTTGCAATACCTGTTCCTGGCCGGCGAACCGCTGGACGAGCCGACCGCGCTGTGGATCGGCGAGGCGCTGGGCAAGCCGGTCATCGACAACTACTGGCAGACCGAGACCGGCTGGCCGGCGCTGACCTTGCTGCCCGGCGTGGAAATGCGCCCGGTCAAGCCGGGGTCGCCGGGCTTTCCCAACCTCGGCTACAAGATGAAGATCGTCGATGCGCACGGCGCAGAGGTGTCGCCGGGGCGCAAGGGCGTGCTGGTGATCGAGCCGCCGCTGCCGCCGGGCTGCATGACCACGGTGTGGAACGACGACGCGCGCTTCCTGCGCAGCTATTTCAGCCATTTCGACGAACTGCTGTACAGCTCGCTGGATTGGGCGATCCGCGACGACGAGGGCTACACCTTCATCCTCGGCCGCACCGACGACGTGATCAATGTCGCCGGCCACCGCCTCGGCACGCGCGAGATCGAAGAGGCCATCGCCGGTCACCCGCAGGTGGCCGAAGCGGCGGTGATCGGCATGCACGACGAACTGAAGGGGCAGGTGCCGGTGGTGTTCGCGACGCTGAAGACCCAGGCCGCGCCCGAGGCGGTCGCCGGCATCGTCGAACAGCTGCGCCAATGCGTGGTCGAGCGACTCGGCGCGGTAGCGCGGCCGGCGCAGGTGTACCTGGTGCAGGCGCTGCCGAAGACGCGCTCGGGCAAGTTGCTGCGGCGTTCGCTGCAGGCATTGGCCGAGCGGCGCGATCCCGGCGATCTGTCGACGCTGGACGATCCGGGCGCGCTGGACGAGATCCGCAAGGTGCTGCAGCGCTGAGACGCAGTGCCGCGCGTGCACGCGGCGCGCACGGTGATCGGGGTCGATGCGTAACCAGGGGGAGTGGGGATGAGCGAGCGCGGGCGGTATGCCAAGACCGAGGCGGGGCGGCAGGAGATCGCGGACCGCGCGCGGCGCCTGCCGGCGCAACTGCGCTCGATCCTGCTGGTGGTGGATGGACAGAAGGACGACGCCGCGTTGCAGCAGATCGTCGCCGGCCTGCATGCGCCGGACGATGCCTTGGCGCAACTGCAGCAGATGGGATTGATCACGCGCGGGGGCGATGCGGTGACGAGCGTGTCTGCCTCATCCGCTTCGGCACCGAGTGCGCCGCCGACGCAGGCGGATACGACTCTGGCGCCAGCCGAGCGAAGCGATGCGCCGGTGTCGCGCGAAGCGGCGCAGCGCTATTCGCAGTTGTACGAGGCGATGAGCGAGGCGGTGCGCAAACATCTGGGCTTGAAGGGCTACTTCATGCAATTGAAGATCGAACGCTGCGGCGATGCCGCCGCGCTCGAGACCCTGTTGCCGGAACTGACCGCGGCGCTGGGCAAGGCCAAGAGCCCGGCGCTGACCGCGCGCTGGCTGCAGGACACGCTAGGCGCCGATCCGTTGTAGGAGCGGCTTCAGCCGCGACAGGGGGCGTCAGGGACTCTGTCGCGGCTGAAGCAGCTCCTACCGGGGCGTTGCATGCGGGAAGCGGAGCGGACGCGCTAGCTTCGTGGACTCACTGCAGTCCTTCGGCCTGCAATGCCGCCTGCACCTGCGGGTCGGCCGCCATGCGCTCGAAGAAGCGCTGCAGGTGCGCGCCGTGTTCGATCTTCAGCGCGCGCGCCCAGCGCAGCGTGACGAACAGGTAGGCATCGGCGATCGAGCGCTGCGCGCCGGCGAGCCAGTCCTGCGTCGCCAGGTGCGCGTCCACGCGCGCAAACAGCGTGCGCAGGCGTTCGCGCGCATGCTCCTGGGTGCGCGCGATCGCCGCGGCGTCTTCCAGGTAGCGCGTGCTGCCGAACAGGGGATGGAATGCGGTGTGCAGATCCGCGTTGAGGAACGCGAGCCACCGCTGCACTTCCGCGCGGCCACGCGCGCTGCCGTCGCCGGCGAGTTGCGCGGCCGGCGCGATGTCGGCGATGTAGTTGAGGATCGCCGAGTTCTGGGTCAGCACCCAGTCGTCCACCTGCAGCACCGGTACCGCGCCAGCGGGATTGAGGGCGAGGTAGGCCGGCGCCTTCATCGCGGCGGCATCGAGCACCTGCAGGTCGAACGGCAACTGCGTCCAGCGCAGCGCGATGTGGTCGGCGAGCGAACAGGCGCCGGGTTTGGTGAACAGTTTCATTGCGCGGCTCCGCACAGACAAAGGGCCGGGAAGCGTACCCGGCCCTGCATGCGGTTGGCGAGCGCCGCGGCGGCGCGGATCAGGATGCGTTGCGCGGGCGCAGCTTCTGCACGCGGTAGAACGTGTGATCGCCGATCGTCGCCACCTGATACGCGTTGCGCCAGCTCGGGTTGGCGATCGCATGCGCGGCGAAATGGCTGGCGCCGGGCACGATTTCCTTGCGCTGGCCTTCCGGCAGTGCCCAGTTGCGCTCGGCGGCGAAGGCGACGTTGACCGCATCGGCCCACGCGTCGTCGTTCTTCAGTTCGGTGCCGGGCTTCACCAGTCCGGGTGCGAACTGCTTGCGCGCGGTCACCACCTGGCACATCGAGTTGCCCCACAGTCCGCTGTCCAGGCGCCGCAGCGCCACTTCGGCGACGGCTTGCTGGCCGCGCAAGGTCTGGTCGCGCGCCTCCAGGTACACGGTGGTGCTCAAACACAACGAATCGGCGGCGGGTTGCGGCAACAACTGCGACAGCCAGAGAATCCAGGCCAGCTTCATAGAACTCCTTGCTCCGTATGGGCCCTCATCGGCGCCGCGCCGGGTGGCGCGGCAAGACGATGTGGCTTGGCGTCATGGGGAGGCGGCCTGTCACGGGCCGCCCGGGTGCCGGCGCAATCTGGAGGCCGGCGGATCCGCCAAGATGGGCAGACCAGGAAGAGGCGCGAACGATAGGGGCCGCTTCCCGAATCGCAACTGAATCCAGAGTGTTGACAGAGTTCACGTTCTCTGTCGCGGCGATTTGTTGGGGAGCCTTCCAGTAACAATGGATGGCCTCACTGTAGGAGCGGCTTTAGCCGCGACGTTTTACTCCGAGTGCCTGTCGCGGCTGAAGCCGCTCCTACAGGGACAGCGGTGTGTTTCGTTGCGTGGCAAGCGAGCGATTGGATGTGTGCTGTTGCCGCAACGGCGTGCAGCTCAGGAAAACTGTCCGCGTTGCATCAGCATGGCGTAGACCTTCACCACCAGGTCGGCGTGTCCGGCCAGTTGCGTCAGGCGTTGATCACGATCCGGCCAGCGCTGTGCTGCTCGGCGAGCGCGCGCAGATCGCCGAACCAGGTGGCGTGGTCTTGCGCGTAGTACGAACTGCTTAGCAAAGTGGCGAGCAGGCGCATGCTGCGATCGCGCGCGGCGCCGGCCGGTGGTGCTTAACCGAGATTGGACGGCAGTTCGCGCAGGCGCGTGCGTTGTCGTCGCCGGTCGCGGCCTGCTGGCACGCGGTGATCGTGCTGGCCTAGTAACTCCATCGACGCTTTTCCCGTGGCGGACTGCCCACGCCCGCGGCAGGATCCAGCAACTGCGTGCGGACGCGCAGTCCAGCGCCGGGCGGAAACCGGGCGGTTTCTTTGCGCAGTTTCATCTGCTCTCTTCCGTTCGGGAGGCATGGAATGAAGTGAAGCGGGCGCAGCGCACCGCCATTGCCATGCACAGGGCGCGGTCGTCTGCAGCGCCATGCTCGAGGCGATGGATACCGTCCTGGTGTTGCACGCCGCCCGACTGAAACCTGACCCCTGGTCACGCGGCGCGCGATCATCGCACCGCGTCGCCACGAGTGGGACCGATGCCGGCTACCGGGACGTGTCCGTGCCGTGCAGGTAGCGTTGCAATGCCACCGGTTCGTCGGTCTGGATCATGCTCACGCCGCGCTTGCGCAGTCCGCCCCACACCGCGGCGGGATCGCGCAAGGCGCGCTGGTCGGTGTAGTCCGCCGACAGGCGCATCGGTTTTCCGCTGGCGATGTCGTTGGTCATGGTGTTGACGAACAGGCGCGCGTGCGGCGCCAGGTCGCGTTGCGCGATGTCCAGCACCGCCGGGTCGTCGAACATCAGCTGCACCACCGCCGGCCGCAGCGCCGCGGCGCGGCGCAGGGCCTGCTGCGGCGATAGCGGCGAGTCACGCTGCAGGTACAGCGCCTGCACCGCGATGCCGGCCTTGCGCGCGCGCTGCAGCACCGCCGCGGGCACGTCCAGCGGCACGTTGAGCAGCACGTCGCGTTGCGCGCCGGCGGCCTCCACCGCAGCGATCACCTGGTCCAGCGATGCGGCCTTGATGTCCAGGTTCACCAGTACCTTGCCGCGCGCCAGGGCCAGCGCCTGCGCCAGCGTCGGCGGATGCCGCGCGGTGAGCGTGCTGTCGGGTCCGCCGCCCCGGCTGCGCACGCGCAGCGCGGCGATCTGCGCCGCTTCCAGCTCGGCCACCGCGCCGTGTCCGTCGGTGGTGCGGTCCACGGTGGCGTCGTGCATCAGCACCAGCACGCCGTCGTGGGTGGTGCGCACGTCGATCTCGACCATGTCCACGCCGCGCGCGATGCACGCGGCGATGCCGTCCAGTGTGTTCTCCGAGGCGAACGTCCAGCAGGCGCGGTGCGATACCACCAGCGCGTCGCCGTGTGGATCGCGCAGGCGATCGGGCAGGCTGGGCGTCGCCGCCAGCGCCAGGATCGGCAGCGACAGCGCCACGCTCATCAACAGTCCTTGGCAGCGCATGCTCACCACCGCCAGGTCAACGAGGCGTTGTAGTTGCGGCCGAAGATCGGCCGCGCGTAGATCGCGTCGGCGGTGCCCTGGCCCGACAACGTATCCACGCGCGCGTTGCCTTCGGTCAGGCCGCGCGCGTTGCTGACGTTGGCCGCGTGCAGTTGCAGTTCCAGGTGTTCGCTCAGCCGCGCGAACAGGCCCAGGTCGTAGGTGGTGTAGGCGGGCAGGGCGGTGGCGTTGGTGTAGTCGACGTAGCGCTGGCCCATGCGGTAGGCGGTGGCCGACAGTTCCAGCGGTCGGCCGTCGATGTCGAAGTACAGGGTCGGGCTGAGCGAGGCCATGAACTTGGGAATGCGCGAGATCTGCTTGCCGTCCAGGTCGCCGTAGCTGAGGCCGGTGGTCGCGTTGCTCAGGCCGCGCGTCTGCGGATCCTGTAGCGTGGCCGAACCGGTGATGCCGAACAGCGGCGACGGCCGCCAGGTGAACTCCGATTCCAGGCCCAACGTGCGGGTCTTGCCGACCAGCGCCAGGCTCTGCACCGCGCCGCTGTTGTCGAGCACGATCGCGCTGATCGACAGCGCGTTGAAGCGGCTCCAGAAGCCGACCGTGGAGAAGGAGAAGGTGTCGCCGAAGCTGCCGCGCAGGCCGACCTCGGCCTGGTCGATGTCGGTGACGTCCGCGTTCTGGGTCTGGTAGACGTTCTGCAGCCGCGGCAGCCGCTGCGACTGGGTGTAGCGGGCGAAGGTCTGCAGCTGCGGCGTCAGGGCGAACTCCGCGCCCAGCGTCCACTGCGTGGCTTGGCGGTGATCGGTGCGCGGACTGAACGCGCCGCTGAGGCCGCCGACGTTGTCGTCGGCCAGCGTGGTCGGATCGCCGAGATTGCGCGTGGTGTTGGCGTACACGCCACCGTTGGCGTTGTAGCGGGTGTAGCGCACGCCGGCATCCAGGCCGAGGCGGCCGAAGCGCACCGAATCCCACAGGTACGGCGACAGGTAGGTGGCGTTGGCGAAGCCGCTGGTGACGCCGTTGCCGTAGCGCACGAAACCGTTCTGGGTGACCGAACCGACCACGTTGCCGGCGGCGTCGTAGGCCAGCACGTCCAGGCGCTGCGCGTTGTTCTGCAGCGTGGTCAGCACGGTGTTCTGCAGCCGGTCCTGGCGGAATTCGACGTGCTGCACATTGAGGCCGGCGGTGAGCGTGTGCTTGCCCAGCGCCGTGTCGTCGAACGCCTTGCTCAGGCGCAGGTCGTCGGACAGCGTGCGCAGGTGGGTGCGCGCATTCCACAGGCCGCTCTCCAGCACCAGGCCGTCGGCCGCGGCCGGATCGTAGGCGGCGCCGTTGCGGGTGGTGACGTAGCCGACCCGCGCCACCCGCGCACCGAAGCCGCTGCGCGCACGGCCGAGTTGGGTGCCGAGGTAGGCGTTGGCGTCGTAGGGCGCCGCGCCGGAGAACAGCGCGGTGTAGTCCACTTCGGCATCGACGAAGCGCATGCGGTTGTTGAGGCTCAGGCCGTCGCCCAGATCCCATTCCAGGTGCGTGCCGAGTTGCTTGACCTTGTTGTGGATGCCGTCGGCCAGGTCCAGGTTGCGCGCCAGCGGGCCGTTGCCGTCGAAGGTGAGCGCGGTGGTGTGGCGCAGGTCGTTGGACAGCAGCGTGCCGTCCAGCGGATCGAGCAGCGCCGACAGCGATTGCGACGGGTTGCGCGGGTCGGCGAGCGGGATCGGGTTGTAGAAGGCGGTGCGGTCGTCGAGGTACTTGGCGTCGACGTCGAGGATCGCGTCGCCCATCAGGAAGGTCAGGTTGCCGCGCAGCTGGCCGCCCTGGTCGGCGGTGTAGCCGGTGCGGCGCAGGCCGTCGTCGCTGCGGTGGTAGCCACCAATGCTGTACAGCACGTTCTCGCTGAGCGGGCCGGCACTGTAGGCGTCCTCGCGGCGCAGGCCGTCGCTGCCGACGGTCATCCGCACCGCGCCCTCGGGCGTGGCGGTGCCGTGGCGGGTGATGGCGTTGACCGTGCCGCCCGGCGCGTTGGTGGCGAACAGCGGCGAGGTGCCGCCGCGCACCACTTCCAGGCGCTCGGTCATCATGTCCAGCGCGAACAGGCTGTCGACGTTGAAGAAGCTTTCTTGCGGCTCGTCGAACAGGGTCAGGCCGTCCTCCTGGTATTGCACGTAGTACCAGCCGCCGGCCGGCAGGCCGCGCACGTACAGGTTCTGGCCGCCGCCCTGGCCGCCGGAGGGTTCGGCGGAGAAGCCGGGGACCGCCCGCAGCATGTCCACGCTGCTGCTCGGGGTGCTGCGCTCCAGGCGTTCCTTGGACACCACGCTGAT
This sequence comes from Xanthomonas sp. DAR 35659, assembly GCF_041242975.1. Taxonomy (NCBI): domain Bacteria; kingdom Pseudomonadati; phylum Pseudomonadota; class Gammaproteobacteria; order Lysobacterales; family Lysobacteraceae; genus Xanthomonas; species Xanthomonas medicagonis. Next base: position 4,195,580 of record NZ_CP162488.1, on the reverse strand, counting down.
CGCGAACGGCGCGTCCTTCTGCGACTGCCCCTGCGGCGTGCCGGTGACCACGATCTGGTCCAGCGTGGTGGTGGCGTCGGCCGGCGGCGCGTCCTCGGCGTGGACGGCGGTGGCGGTGCAGAGGATGGACGCCAGCGCGAGCGCCAGCAGGCTCGGGTGCGGAAAAGCGGTATGCATGAAACCCCCCAGTAAAAGAATGTGGGGTTAATACTATTTACCATGTATGAAACTTATATGTCCACATGCTAGGTTGTGGCGGTTCGTGCCTCCCTCGCGCTTTTCCGCCCGCCCATGCCGCATTCCGCTTTCCCGCCGCGCGTCAGCGCCGGCGGCCGCCAATTGCTCGACCGTGTGTTCAAGACCGGAGTACAGACCCAGGCAGCGCTTAGCCGCGATCTGGCCCTGTCGCAGCCCACCGTGGCGCGGCTGCTGCAGGGGTTCGTGCAGGAGCGCATGGTCCAGCTCATCGCCCGCGCCGCCGGGGGCCGCGGCAATCCCAGCGTCGACGTGCGGCTGGCGCCGGACTACGCCTACGCCTTCGGCATCGGCCTGGCGGGCGACGTGGTGGCGCTGGCGCTGGTGGACTTCGCCGGCAACGTGCGCGGCCAGCGCCGGATCGGCCTGGCCGACATGCGCCGCGCGCCGGTGCTGGCGCAGTTGCAGCGGTTTCGCGCCGAGCTGCTGGCCGAGAGCGGGGTGGACCCGGTGCGGGTGGTCGGCGTCGGCATGGCGATCTCGGCGTTCTTCACCGGCCAGGGCCGGCAGATGGCCGGGCCGCCGGCGCTGGAGGACTGGACCCAACTGGACCTGGTGCCGATCCTGGAAGAGGCCCTGGGCTGCGCGGTCACGGTGGAGAACGATGGCGCCGCGGCGGCGGTGGCCGAGAGTCTGTACGGGGTCGGCCGCGACTGCCGCGACTTCGTCTACCTGCATCTGACCAACGGCTTCGGCGGCGGCATCATCGCCGATGGCCGGTTGTTCCGCGGCTATCGCGGCAATGCCGGCGAATTCGGCGGCATCTGGACCGTCGGCGGCATGGCGTATCCGAATCTGGATGCGCTGTTGGCGTTGGTGCGCGCCGCTGGCGAGGACTACGCCGGGGTCGAGCAGATGCTCGGCGCGATCGAGGCGCACACCCCGGGCGTGGACGCCTGGCTGGACATGGCGCAGGCGCCGTTCTCGCAGTTGTGCGCGTACCTGTCCTACGCGCTGGATCCGCAGGCGATCGTGATCGGCGGGCGCCTGCCTGCCGCGATCGCCGAGCGCCTGATCGAGCGCATCCGCATCCCGCGCGCACCCAACCGGCACGGCCTGGCGCCGCCCTTGCCGCAGTTGTGCATCGCCCGCACCGTCGGCGACGCGGTGACCCTGGGCGCGGCGCTGATGCCGTTGCAGCGGGCGTTTTTCGCCTGAAGCACGCACGGTCGGGCGCGGTGCGCCGCGCCGCGTTGCCTCGCAGTGGCGTGGGCCGGGCGAGCGCGGCGGCCGCGGTCCGACGCCTCAACCGCTGCTGGCGTTCGCTGCCACGCCACTGCCGATCGGGAGCGCGCGGCGGCGTGCGGTGAGCAGCGCCAGCAGCAGGCACAGCGCTCCGCACAGGAGCGGACCCGCCGCCATCGCCCAGCACAGCAGCGTGCAATCCCCGTCGCGATACGCCAGCGCATCCAGCAGCAGGCCGATCAGCACCACCCCCGTGGCCAGCGCGACCTGCGCGGCGGCGGTCAGCGCGGCGAAGCACAGCGCGCGCTGGGCGAGCGCGCGGGTGGCGGTGCGGCGTGCATGCCAGGCCCACACCAGTTGTCCGCCGCTGCCGCCGATCGCGCCGATGCAGGCGGCGGCGACCAGGCTCAGCAGCGGCTGCGCGGGCAGCGTCAGCGCGAACAGCGGCGCGCTCAGCAGCAGGGCCACGCCCAGCCAGCCCAGGCGCTGCGCCGGCGTGCACCGCCGGCCCCAACGCGCGGCCAGGGGTTGGACCAGCACCGTGCCGAGCGCGTAGGCGATCAGCACCGCGCTGCCCCAGCCGGGCGACAGCAGCCCATAGGCGGCCACGTACGGGGCGAGCTTGGTGAAGGCAGGCAGGGTCAGCGAGATCGCCGCGATCAGCGCCAGCGGTTGCCAGGGAATCGCGCGCCACGAGGGCGCGAGGCCGGTGTCGGTCGCGATGCCGTCGCCGGGAACTCCCGGGGCGGGTCGCCGCAGTGCCTGCCGTAGCCGCCAGGCGCACAGCATCGCCACCGCCGCCAGCGCGGCGCCGGCCTGCAGCGCCAGGCGGCCGCCGTCGGCACCGCGCGCGAGCACCGCGCCGACCACGCCGCTGACCAGCAGCGTCGCGGCGCCGCTGCCGGCCAGGCGCAGCGCGCTGGCGCCGTCGTGGCCGCGCCAGGGCCACTGCGCCAGGCTCAGCAAGGTGTTTTGCGCCACATCGCAGGTGGCATAGGCCAGCCGGAACAACAGGCTCGCCACCAGCACGTAGCCTAGCCGCAGCGGTGCCGGCAGCAACGGTGCGGCGAACACCAGCAACAGCGCCAGCGCCGCCGCGGCCAGGCCGTGCCATTGCAGGCGCCCGGCGCCGCCTACCTCGCGCAGGCGCCGGCGCAGCCCCCAACCGGCGCCGAGGCCGATCGCGGCGTTGAGCAGCAGGCCCAGTGCCAGTACCAGCCCGGCCGCGGTCGCGCCGAGCCCGGCATGTTCGGTCAACGAATAGATCAGCAGCAGTTCGCCGGCATACCACAGCAGGCTCTTGCCGAAATGCGCCCCGGCATAGGCCGCCAGGGCCGCGGGCGGCAGGCGAGGCAGGGCGGGCAGGGGCGGAGGATGCGGCATGCGAATAGCCTTATAACCGGGCGATGCGACAGCAGCGCGTCCGCCCGACCAGACCACGTCGGGGTCGGGCGGGCTCAACCCGAAAGGGAGCGGTTGCGTGCGATCGCTGCCGCTCCCCCCCCCCCCGCGTGTGGACAGGCATCCATGTCCTGGCCTTTTCCTTGCCGCGGGCACGCGCACGCATAGCGCGACATGCCCGGTGATCGGCACACGCCCTAGAGTTGCGCCGCCAGGCGGCTCCCCTGTGCGATCGCGCGCTTGGCGTCCAGCTCCGCGGCCACGTCCGCGCCGCCGATCAGGTGCACGCTGCGGCCGCTGGCCTGCAGTGTGTCGTGCAGGTCGCGGCGCGGTTCCTGGCCGGCGCAGACCACCACGGTGCCCACCGGCAACAGTTGTTCGGCGCCGTCCACGCGGATGCGCAGGCCGGCATCGTCCATGCCCAGGTACTCGACGCCGCCGAGCATGGTCACACCCTTCGCTTTTAGGGTCGCGCGGTGGATCCAGCCGGTGGTCTTGCCCAGGCGCGCGCCCGGTCGGCCGGGGCTGCGCTGCAGCAGCCACACCTTGCGCGCCGGCGCTTCCGGTTGCGGCTTGCGCAACGCGCCGCGCGCCTCGAATTGCGGATCCACGCCCCATTCGGCCATCCAGCGCGCCGGGTCCAGCGCGGTGGATTCACCGGCATGGACCAGGAACTCGCCGACGTCGAAGCCGATGCCGCCGGCGCCGATGATCGCGACCGTGTCCGCCGCCTGCACCCGGCCCTGCAGGACGTCGAGATAGCTGACCACATGCGGATGGTCGGCACCGGGGAAGTCCACCTTGCGCGGCACGATGCCCGTCGCCAGCACCACGTCGTCGAACTCGGACAGCAGCGCCGCATCGGCGGTGGTCTGCAGCCGCACCTCCACGCCGGTGGCGTCCAACTGGTGGCGGAAGTAGCGCAGCGTCTCGTGGAATTCCTCCTTGCCGGGAATGCGCTTGGCCACGTTGAACTGGCCGCCGATCTCCGCGGCGCTGTCGAACAGGGTCACGCGGTGGCCGCGTTCGGCGGCGACCGTGGCGCAGGCCAGTCCGGCGGGTCCGGCGCCGACCACGGCGATGCGCTTGGGCGCGGTGGTGGGCAGGTAATTCAGTTCGGTCTCCGCCGCCGCGCGCGGATTGACCAGGCAACTGGCGGTCTTGTTCTCGAACACGTGGTCCAGGCACGCCTGGTTGCAGGCGATGCAGGTGTTGATCGCCTGCGCCTGGCCGCGCCGCGCCTTGTTCGGCCACTGCGGATCGGCCAGCAGCGGCCGCGCCAGCGACACCATGTCGGCGCCGCCGCCGGCGAGGATGCGCTCGGCCACGTCGGGCATGTTGATGCGGTTGGTGGCGATCAGCGGCAGCCGCACGTGCGGCTTGAGCTTGGCGGTGACGCCGGCGAACGCGGCGCGCGGCACCGAGGTGGCGATGGTCGGCACGCGCGCTTCGTGCCAGCCGATGCCGGAGTTGATCAGGGTCGCGCCGGCGGCTTCGATCGCCTGCGCCTGCGCCACGATCTCCTGCCAGTCGCTGCCGTCCTCGACCAGGTCCACCAGCGACAGCCGGTAGACGATGATGAAATCGGGCCCGCAGGCTTCGCGGATCTGGCGCACGATCTCCACCGCGAAGCGCATGCGCTTGGTTGCGTCGCCGCCCCAGGCATCGTCGCGGCGATTGCTGCGCGGGGCCACGAACTCGTTGATCAGATAGCCTTCCGAGCCCATCACTTCCACGCCGTCGTAGCCGGCCTCGCGCGCCAGCCGTGCGGCGCGCGCGTAGGCGCCGATCTGACGCTCGACCCCGCGTGCGGACAAGGCGCGCGGTGTGAACGGGTTGATCGGCGCCTTCAGCTTCGAGGGCGCCACCGACAGCGGGTGGTAGGCGTAGCGCCCGGCATGCAGCAGCTGCAGGCAGATCTTGGCGCCGTGGGCGTGCACCGCGCGGGTCACTTGGCGGTGCGGGCGCACTTCCCACGGCCACGACAGCTTGCCGCCGAACGGCTTCAGCCAGCCGACCACGTTCGGCGCGAAGCCGCCGGTGACGATCAGCCCGACGCCGCCGGCGGCGCGCTCGGCGAAATACGCGGCCAGCTTGGGGAAATCGCGCGCGCGGTCCTCCAGGCCGGTGTGCATCGAGCCCATCAGCACCCGGTTGCGCAACTGGGTGAAGCCCAGGTCGAGCGGGGCGAACAGGTGCGGATAGGCGGTGGCGGTCGGATCGGGCTGGCCGGAGGCGGGCGACATGGCTTGGATACGCTGGCGTACGGAAGCGCGCAGGGTGCCGCGAAACCCGGGCCACGGCAAGAGGGGGCGCCTGGGCCGGGGGCGCTGGCGGGTGCGGGCGCGCGCGCCCCGCAGCTCGACGGCGATCCCAGAAGCGGGTTTTGTCCAGCGGGGCGGGAAGGGGGCGTCGACCGTGCTTCGTCATCGTGCGCGGGCAGGGCGCCTGCGCCCGGCCCGGACCCTCCAACCACCCAAACGGAGTTCTCCATGCGCCATTCGATCCAAGCACTGGGCGTCGCGCTGTGCGTGGCCGCCGCCGCAGCCATCCCTTCCCTGGCCTTCGCCCAGTCGTGCACGACCGCGACCGCGTACTACGGCGACTTGCTGCAGACCGCCGACCTCGACGGCAACGGTACCCTGGAAGCGGTCTGCAACGGCTACAGCGAAATCAATGTGGTCAGCGGCAGCGCCGCCACCCGCTACCCGCTGACCAACACGCCTTGGACGCTGGCCGCGGTCACCGACGTGGACGGCGCGCCCGGCGCGGAGGTGGTGCTCAAGCAGGGCAACCAACTGACCATCGTCAAGCACTACGCGCGCACCACGGCCGGCCTCTATATCGGCACCGGCGCCTGGGACATCGGCGCGTTCACCGACGTGGACGCGGTGGCCGGCAGCGAGATCGCGATCACCACGCCGACCCTGTTGCGGATCGTCACGCCGCGCACCGGCGGCATCACCGACCACTTCATCGGCACCGCCTCGCGGGTGGTGGCCGGCGCGATCGCGGACATGGACGGCTTGCCCGGCAACGAGATCCCGCTGGAAGCCGGCAGCAACCTGGTGGTCTACGGCCGCAACGGCGGGCTGCGCACGACCTGGATCACCAATGGCACCAACTGGAAGGTCTGCGCCGACATCGCCAATTGCGCCAGCGACATGAACGGCGTGGCCGGCGCCGAACTGCTGCTGGCGCTGCCCAGCGAGGTGAAGGTCTATTCGCTGAAGACGGGCGCGTTGAACAGCTACTGGATCGGCAGCCAGTACGCGACCCTGGACAACGGCGTGCGCGATCTCGATGGCGCGGCCGGCAACGACGTGGCGATGGCGCAGGGCGGCGGCAGCGGCAACCTGCTGATCCTGCGCCCGGCCAGCGGCACCTTGCAGACGATCAACGGCGCCGGCAGCTTCGGCGCGTCGTGGACGCTGCTCGGCTACGCCAATCTCGACGGTGTGGCCGGCGACGAGATCCGCATCCGCTCCAACACCAACAACCGCGTCTATCGCGTCTATCCGCGTTCGGGCACGGTGTCGGTCGAGTGAGCGCGCAGGGCGCGGCCGCTGGTTGCGGCCGCGCCTGCAAGCGGCAGTGCATGCGCTTGGTCGCGACGCACGCGCGGCAGTCGCAATCGGACCTGGCCTGCCGCCGCGGTGCGCGTGGCGGCAGGCCGCGTCGCCAGCGTGGTCCCGCGGCGACGGCCGATCGCGGCATCGCGCCGCCACCGCCCGGCGCCCGCGTTCAGCCCCAGCCGACCAGCGCCAGCTTGCCGATGGTGCTGCCCGATTCCAGCCGGCGATGCGCTTCGCGCAGCGTGCTGGCGCTGATCGGCGACAGTGTGTCGGTCAGCGTGGTGCGCAGCTCGCCTGCGTCCACCAGGCTGGCCGCGCGCGCCAGGATCCGGTGCTGCTCGATCATGTCGGCGGTCTTGAAGCGCGCCCGCGCGAACATCATTTCCCAATGGATGCCGATGCACTTGGCCTTGTAGGGATCGCCGATGCGCAGCGCGCCGGCCGGCTCCACGATCAGGCCGACGTGGCCCTGCGGCGCGACCAGTTCGCCCAGCGCATCCCAGTAGCGGTCGGTGTCGGCCAGGTTCAAGGCCGCGTCCACCTGCGCGATGCCCAGCGCCTGCAATTGCGGCGCCAGCGGCTGGCGATGGTCGATCACGTGCTGCGCGCCCAATTGCAGGCACCAGTCGCGGCTCTCCGCGCGCGAGGCGGTGGCGATGACCTCGAAGCCGGCGTGCCGCGCCAACTGGATCGCGATCGAGCCGACGCCGCCGGCGCCGCCGATGATCAGCAGGCGGCGACCGCGATTGCGTTCGTCGTCGAAGTCGAACGGCATGCGCTGGAACAGCAGTTCCCACGCGGTCAGCGTGGTCAGCGGAAGCGCCGCTGCCTGGGCGAAGTCCAGCGTGGCCGGCTTGCGCGCGACGATGCGCGCATCGACCAGTTGATACTGCGCGTTGCTGCCGGCGCGGGTGATGTCGCCGGCGTAGTAGACCTCGTCGCCGGGCGCGAAGCCCGCGACGTCGGCACCGACCGCCTCGACCACGCCGGCCGCGTCGTAGCCCAGCACCTTCGGCTGCGCTTCCACCTGCGGCTTGGGCGCGCGCACCTTGGTGTCCACCGGATTGACCGACACCGCCTCGACCCGCACCAGCAGGTCGAAGCCGCCGGGCGCGGGCGGCTGCGGCAGGTCCAGGTCGAGCAGCGACTGCGGATCGTCGATCGGCAGGTAATGCGTGAGGGCGACGGCTTTCATGATGGCTCCGGGAATGGGGGAAGGAGGAAGGCGCAGCGCCGGGCTCACACCGGACGCGGATTGCGTTCGGCGAAGCCGCGCTGGTGCCAGTACGGATAGGTCGGCACCACAGTGCTCGCCTCGTCCAGGCGCTGGACGTGTGCCGGGTCGAGAGTCCAGCCGACCGCGCCCAGGTTCTGCCGCAACTGCTCCTCGTTGCGCGCGCCGATGATGACGCTGCTCACCGTCGGCCGCTGCAGCAGCCAGTTCAGCGCGATCTGCGGCACGCTCTTGCCGGTCTCGGCGGCGACCGCCTCGAGCGCGTCGATCACCCGGTACAGGCGCTCGTCCTCCACCGGCGGACCGGCCTCGGTGACCTGCTGGTTGCGCAGGCGGCTGCCCTCCGGCAGCGGCTGGCCGCGGCGGATCCTGCCGGTCAGGCGGCCCCAGCCCAGCGGGCTCCACACCACCGCGCCCACGCCCTGGTCCAGGCCCAGCGGCATCAGTTCCTCTTCGTAGTCGCGGCCGAGCAGCGAGTAATAGGCCTGGTGCGCGACGTAGCGCGACCAGCCGTAGCGGTCGGCCACCGCCAGCGACTTCATCAGGTGCCAGCCGGAGAAGTTGGACACGCCCAGGTAGCGGATCTTGCCGGCGCGGACCAGGTCGTCGAGCGTGGACAGGGTTTCCTCCACCGGCGTCTTCGCGTCGAAGCCGTGCAACTGGAACAGGTCGATGTAGTCGGTGCCCAGCCGCTGCAGCGCGGCCTCGACCGCGCGCACCAGGTGGAAACGCGAGGAACCGACGCTGTTCGGATCGTTCGGGTCGAAGCGGAAGGTGGCCTTGGTCGAGATCAGCACCTGGTCGCGGCGGCCCTTGATCGCCGCGCCCAGCACCGATTCGGCGGCGCCGCCGGAATAGATGTCGGCGCTGTCGAACAGGGTGACCCCGGCCTCCAGGCAGATGTCGATCAGGCGCCGCGCCTGGTCCACGTCCGAATTGCCCCAGGCGGCGAAAAAGTCGTTCGAACCGGCGAAGGTGCCGGTGCCGAAGCTGAGCACGGGGACCTTGAAGCCGGAGGCGCCGAGATGACGGTATTCCATGGTGAACTCCTTTGCGGGGGAAATTGGGGGCGATCAGCGCGCCAGCACGGCGCTGGGCGGCGCGTCGGCGGTAGCGCCGAGCATGCGCGCGGCGGCGTCGGCCATGGCGGCATAGCCGGCGTCGCCGGGGTGCAGGTGATCGCCGGAATCGAAGGCGGGCAGCATGCGGGTGGGGTGCGCGGGGTCGCGGAGCAGGGCGTCGAAATCGATGATCGCATCGAAGCCGTTGCCGTTTCGTAGCCAGGCATTGACCTGCTGCCGCACCCGCTCCTTGTCCGCGCTGTAGTAGCCGTGGATCGGCGTGTCCGGCAATGCGCCTTCGAACGGCGTCAGCGTGGCGCCGATCACGCGCAGGCCGCGCGCCTGCCCGCGCTGCAGCAACTGGCGATAGCCGGCGATCAGCTCCTGCGCGGACACCGGCGCGTCGTCCGGTGCGAACGGCGTGGCATGCCAACTGATGTCGTTGATGCCGATCAGCAGCACCAGGGTGCGCACCCCCGGCTGCGCCAGCACGTCGCGATCCAGCCGCGCCAGCGCATTGCGGCCAATGCGGTCGCGCAACACGCGGCCACCGGAGATGCCGGCGTTGAGCACCGCCACGCGCTGCGGCGCCAGCCGCGTGGCCAGGTGGTCGGGCCAGCGCTGGTCGGCGCCCGGGGTGGACGCGGCGCCATCGGTGATCGAGTCGCCCAGCGCCACCACCGCGCCGGCGGCATCGGTGCGACGCACCTGGATGCCGCTGACGAACAGCCGCACCGGCAGCGCGCTGGCGTCGCCCAGCGTTGCGTCCGCGGTGCGCTCGCCCGGCGCCAGCCAGGTGCTGCCCAGGCCTTCCCAATGGAAGGTGGACGGCGCGGTCGGCTGCGGCAGGTACAGGCTGACGCTGAGCCGCGCCAGGTCCGGCACGTCCAGCGCGACCGGGTCGCTGAGCAGTGGCGCGCCCGGTGGAATGGTCGCCGTGCGCTGTCCGCCGAAGCGCAGGGGGCGCTCGGTGCCGGGAACGGTCGCGGCGCCGTCGCCGGCCAGCGCCAGCGACGCGGCGCCGATCTGCAGCGGCGCCGTGCCGTAGGCATTGCTCAGCTCCACGCGCACCGTGCCGCCGCCCAGGCTGATCCGCGCCACCTGGCGCACGGTCTGCCGCCACAGGTTGAACGGGGTGTGGGTCGGGAACGGGAAGTCCGCCGCCCACAGCGGCTGCGGACTGGCCTGCCAGGTCGCGATCCAGTCCTGTTCGGCGGCGCCGGCGGGTACCGCGAGCGCGCCCAGCAAGGTCGCCGCCAGCACAGCCTGGCGCGAAGGCCGGCTCATGCCGCACCGCCCGTGACGCAGGCCGTCGCCGGGGGCGATGCCGGCGCCGGCGCCAGGCGCAGCGCCAGCAGCGCCACCGCCAGGCCGCTCGCGGTGACCAGCGCCGCCGCCCAGGGCAGTTGCGTCAGGTTGCCGCCATGGCCGAGCACCAGGCCGCCGAGCCAGGCCCCCAGCGCATTGCCCAGGTTGAACGCGCCGATGTTCAGGCTCGACGCCAGATGCCGGCCGGTCTCGCCGGCCTTGCCCAGCACCCACATCTGCAGCGGCGCCACCGTCGCGAACGCGGCCACGCCCAGCAGGCAGATGCCCAGGGTCATCGCCGGCACCGACGGCAAGGCGAAGGTCAGCGCCGTCAGCACCAGCGCCAGCGCTCCCAGGCTCAGCGGCAAGGCTTGTCGTGGCCGGCGGTCGGCCAGGCGTCCGCCAAGCACATTGCCGACGATCATGCCCACGCCGAACACCAGCAGCAGCGGCGACACCGCACTGTCGGCGATGCCGGTGACCCGGGTCAGCAGCGGCTGCACGTAGGTGTACACGGTGAACAAGCCGGCAAAGCCGAGCACCGTCGTCGCCAGCCCCAGCAGCACCGGGGCGCGACCGACCGCACGCAGTTCCTCGCGCAACGGCGGTGCCGGCGTGGTGTCGCGATCGGCCGGCACCAGCGCGGCGATCACCGCGGTGGCTAGTACGCCGATCGCCGCCACTGCCCAGAACGTGGCGCGCCAGCCGTAATGCAGGCCCATCCAGGCGCCGGCCGGCACCCCGAGCAGGGTGGCGACGGTGAGGCCGGTGAACATGGTGGCGATCGCCGAGGCCTTGCGCTGCGGCGGCACCAGGCCGGTGGCGACCACCGCGCCGACGCCGAAGAAGGTGCCGTGCGCCAGCGAGGTGACCACCCGCGCCGCCATCAGTGCCGCGTAGCTCGGCGCCAGCGCGCAGGCCAGGTTGCCGGCGGTGAACACCAGCATCAGCGCCACCAGCACCCGCTTGCGCGGCCAGCGCCGGCTGGCCACGGTCAGCAGCGGCGCGCCGACGAACACGCCCAGCGCATAGCCGGAGATCAGCAACCCCGCGGCGGGGACGCTGACCCGCAGGTCGGCGGCGACCTGCAGCAGCAGGCCCATGATCACGAATTCGGTGGTGCCGATGCCGAAGGCGCCGGCGGTCAGCGCGAACAGCGCGAGCGGCGGCCGCGCTGGCGCGGATGCAACGGGAGGGGGCAGGGACATGGCGGGATCCGGATGGCAGGACGACGCACAGCCTAGGTCCGCGTTTTATCAGCAGGAACTGGCGCTATATTGAGTGACTTTCAATGAAATCCATCAAATGGACCGGATCGGCGATATCGCCCTGTTCCTGCGCGTGCTCGATCTCGGTTCGATCAGCGCCGCCGCGCGCAGCCTGGATCTGTCGGTGGCGGTGGCCAGTCAGCGGCTGGAGCGCGCGCTCGGCGTGCGCCTGTTGCACCGGACCACGCGGCGCCTGCATCCAACTCCGGAAGGCCTGCAACTGGCCGAGCAGGGACGCCCGCTGGTCGAGGATCTGGAGTCGCTGGCCGGCGGCCTGCGCCAGGCCGGCGTCGCCGCCGCCGGTACCTTGCGGGTGACCCTGTCCGCGGCGTTCGGACGCCTGTACGTGTCCCCGCTGCTGCCGCGCTTCATGGCGCTGCACCCGCAGGTGCGGCTGAGCGTGCACCTGAGCGACAACGTCGTGGACCTGGTCCGCGAAGGCTTCGATCTGGCGATCCGCATCGGCACGCTGCGCGATTCCAGCCTGGTCGCGCGGCGCCTGGCCGGCAATCGGCGCGTGCTCTGCGCCTCGCCCGAGTACCTGCGCTGTCACGGCACCCCGGCCACGCCGGCCGACCTGGCCGCGCACGCCTGCCTGTTGCTGACCGGCAGCGACGGCCGGCAGGACACCTGGCGGCTGCAGGGACCCGACGGCGAGATCGCCGTCCGCGTGGCCGGGCCGCTGGAGACCAACTTCGGCGAAGTACTGCGCGATGCCGCGGTCAACGGCCAGGGCATCGCCCTGCATTCGGAATGGCATGTGGCCGAGGACCTGCGCCAGGGGCGGCTGCGCCAGGTGCTGGCCGACTACCCGCTGGCCGAGACCGGCATCTACGCGGTGATGCCGCAGCGCCGGCTGGTGCCGCCGCGGGTGCGGGCCTTCGTCGACTTCATGCAGGCCGAACTGGCCGACCCGCCGCCTTGGCGGCGCCCCGGATGAACCGGGCCGGACAGCACGGTGGCGTACTGTCTACGGGGGCAGACAGCTGCCAGAGCGCCGCGTTGCATGATTTCATGAAGCTGTATACGGTGTATCCGCGACCGTTGCGGGACTGGCTGTGGCTTTCACATGTTACGCGCCTGTTAACGCCGTCTTCACCTTGCCGAGCATAATGTGCGCGGCGATGGCGTGCGGAAACGGCCGTCTGGATGTGACGAGACATCTGTACTGAACCATGCCTCTACCGGTTTCTATCTCCCCGAAACAAGGAGTTGTATTAATGAACAAGAAAATTCTCACCGCCGCGTTGCTGGGCGGTCTGGCCGTCGCCCAGGCAGCGTCCGCACAGGAATTCGACGACCGTTGGTACCTGACCGGTTCGGCCGGCTTCAACTTCCAGGACAACGACCGTCTGACCAACGACGCCCCGTTCGTCACCCTGGGCCTGGGCAAGTTCGTCAGCCCGAACTGGTCGATCGACGGTGAACTGAACTATCAGAACCCGAACTTCGACGCCAACCAGGACCTGAACTGGAGCCAGTACGGCATCTCGTTCGACCTGCGTCGCCACTTCATCCAGGAAGGCCGCGGCTGGAACCCGTACCTGCTGTTCGGCCTGGGCTACCAGCGCTCGGAAGAAGAGTTCGACACCGGCGCCGCCGTGTCCCCGGGCCAGCGCAAGGACGGCAACTTCGCCGCCAAGGCCGGCGTCGGTCTGCAGACCACCTTCGACAAGCGCGTTGCCGTGCGTGCCGAAGTGGCCTACCGCGCTGACTTCGACGACAAGAGCGTTGCCGCTCCGTCCGAGAACTGGTTCGGCGACGTGCTGGCCTCGGTCGGCGTCGTGATCCCGCTGGGCCCGCCGCCGGCCGCTCCGGTTGCCCCTCCGGCGCCGACCGCCGCCCCGAGCTGCGCGGACATGGATGACGACGGCGACGGCGTCAACAACTGCGACGACAAGTGCCCGGCTTCGCAGCCCGGCCAGACCATCGGTCCGGACGGTTGCCCGGTGCCGGTCTCGATCGACCTGAAGGGCGTGAACTTCGACTTCAACAAGTCGACCCTGCGTCCGGACGCGATCGCGATCCTGAGCGAGGCCACCGAGATCCTGAAGCGTTACCCCGACCTGAAGGTCGAGGTCGCCGGTCACACCGACTCGAAGGGTACCGACGCCTACAACCAGAAGCTGTCCGAGCGTCGCGCCACCGCGGTGTACGACTACCTGACCAAGAACGGTGTGGACGCTTCGCGTCTGATCGGTCCGGTCGGCTACGGCGAGAGCCGCCCGATCGCCCCGAACACCAATCCGGATGGTTCGGACAACCCGGAAGGCCGTGCGAAGAACCGCCGTACCGAGCTGAACGTCCAGAACTAATCGGACGCTTCATGCTTCAAGCAAAGCCCGGCCTCGCGCCGGGCTTTGTTTTTGCGCGCACGGAAGACATTCACGAGCGCACGCCTCGCGCTCTCCTGTAGGAGCGGCTTCAGCCGCGACGCTTCACCGTCAACGCCTCGCGGCTGAAGCTGCTCCCCATGGTCGCCAAGCATGGCGAGAGTTCGGAGAGCAGGCTGGGGGAATCGGCGTCAATGGCGAATCATCCCGACTCCTGTAGGAGCGGCTTCAGCCGCGACAGACGCTCTCGGCAAGGCCCGTCGCGACTGAAGCCGCTTGTGTCTTATTAGGCTCTATCGTTATAGGTGAGAGCGGAGTGCGGCAGGCCGTTTAGCCGCAGTGCCAAACGAGCACGAGTAGGAGTCAGTGCCGCCGCACTCCGTTTCTCCTGCCTGACAAGCCCGAACAGTTGCCCGAGCCACGAACTCGAACTCCACAAGCGTGGGCATTGGCAGGAGCGCTCTCGTCCTTGAGTCTACTGCGGAGAACGTCTATGCGGCGCTTTGTCGGGATCGATGTTGCCAAGGCCGAACTGGTCATTCATGTTCTGCCGGACCACGTGGCCTGGACCCAGCCCAACACGCCGCAAGGGCGGCATGAACTGGTCCAGCGCCTGTCCACGCTGGCCTGCGAACGGATCGTGCTGGAAGCCAGCGGCGGCTATGAGACGGCGGTGCTGCGGGCTCTGCGCCAGGCCGACCTGCCGGCGGTGCGCATGTCTGCCAAGCGCCCGCGTGCGTTGGCCAACGCCCTAGGCCTGCATGCCAAGACCGACGCCCTGGACGCGCGGCTGCTGGCCATCGCGGCTGAGCACATCCCGACCACGCCTACGACCGTGCTGCCAGAGCACCTGCAGCAGCTACGCGAACTGCTCGACCTGCGCACCACCGTGGTCGGCCAGCGCGATGCCCATCGGCGCCGCCTGGATCACATCACCAGTCCCGACGTGCGCCACCAGTGCGAGCGGGTCATCGCCCTGATGAATCAACAGATCCGGGCGCTGGACCGGCAGGTCGAGCAACAGGCCAGAACATGTTCGACCCTGCCCAAGGTCCCTGGGGTCGGAGCGATCCTGCGCGCCACCCTGGCCGCACGGCTGCCGGAACTGGGAACGCTGCCGCCGCGCAAGCTCGCCGCCCTGGTCGGGCTGGCCCCGTTCAATCGCGACAGCGGTGGCTGGAAAGGCCAACGCCGCATCACCGGCGGACGCGCCGACGTGCGACGGGTCCTGTACATGGCCACCTGGGCCTCCATCCGCGCCGGCTCCCCCTTAGCCAACACCTATGCACGCCTGAAGGCAGCAGGCAAGCCGTCCAAGGTCGCCATCGTCGCCTGCATGCACAAGTTCCTGCGCTGGCTCAATGCCATCGCACGCGATCAGACCTCCTACGCGCCCCCGGTCATCGCTGCTGCATGACAGTTGACTCCTACAGGCGCTGGCGCTGGCGACGCCGCAAGCCCTCCCCAAGCTGAACTTTTTCAGCCTCCCCAATTATTTAGCGCGTGCAGTGCCGGTATTGGTTGAAACTGCGCGTGGCCCTGCCTACACTCGCGGCGTCGTCTCGCCTGAATGGAAAAAAACCGATGCTGCGTATCGTTACGGCCGGCCTGCTGGGTCTGGCCCTGATTCCTGCCGCCCATGCCGCACCGGATTGCTCCGGCGACATCCTGCCCAAGCCGCTGGCGTTGCCGGCCACGGTCGGTGCGCCGGTCGCTTCCGAGCTGTCCACGCGCAACGTGCAGCTGGGCATGCCCAGCGGCGTGCTGGCGCAGTCCTACAGCAGCGATCAGTCGTTGGACCGGGTGCTGCTGCGGCTGCGGGCCGAAGGCTGCCAGAGCCTGGCCAATGCCACGCCCGGCGGCGCGGTGAAGCCGAACGATCCGGCCGCCTACAAGCCGACCACCGCGTTCGACAACACCCCCTGGCGTTTCGACATGAGCCAGAACGGCAAGCGCATGACCGCCGAGGAATTCGACGCGTGGATGAAGGCGCGCGGCGTGCGTGTGGTCAAGGCGCGCCCGGCTCCCGCGGCGGTGCCGGCGGCGGCGCCTGACGCGGCCAAGCCGGCCGACAAGCAGTAAGCGCGGCGCGCGGTCGCCGACCGCGCCTGTCTCCGATGCGCGCGCGGTGAAACCTCCTTCGCGTCCCCGCCGCCCCGGTGCGCCCCGCACTGCGCCGGCGGTCGCCGGCGCGCCTCGCCATGGCCTGGCGCGCACCTTGTCCAAGCTCGGCCTGTGCTCGCGCAGCGAAGCCGCGCGCTGGATCGCCGCCGGCCGCGTCGCGGTCGACGGCCGCACCGTCACCGATCCCGAGTTCCCGATCGTGCGCGGCCGCCATCGGCTGGCGCTGGACGGGGCGCCGCTGGCCGATACCGCGCGCCTCTACGTGATGCTCAACAAGCCCCGTGGCCTGGTCACCACCGCCCAGGACGAACGCGGCCGTGACACCGTGTACCGGTGCTTCGATGGAGCGGGGCTGCCCTGGCTGGCGCCGGTCGGACGCCTGGACAAGGCCAGCGAGGGCCTGTTGCTGTTCAGCAACGATCCGCAGTGGGCGGCGCGGGTCACCGGTCCGGCCAGCGGCCCGGACAAGACCTATCACGTGCAGGTCGATGCGCTGCCGGAGGCGGACCTGCTGGCGCGGATGGGCGAGGGCGTCGTCGTCGATGGCGAGGTGTTGCGGGCCAAGCGGGTGCGGCTGCTGCGCCAGGGCGACAGGCACGCGTGGCTGGAAGTGGTGCTGGACGAAGGCCGTAACCGGCAGATCCGGCGCCTGCTCGCCGCCTTGGGCCTGGACGTGCTGCGTCTGGTGCGCGTGGCGATCGGCGAACTGGCGTTGGGCGAACTGGGCAAGGGCGCCTGGCGCGAACTCAGCGCCGCCGAAGTCACGGCACTGGCGCCGGCGGCGTACGCCAGCGCGCCAGCCGCGCGCTGAGCAGGGCGGCGACGACCTCGCGGGCACGCGCGTCCTGCGGGCCGCGCGCATCGTGGTGGCGGCCCTTGGCGTGATTGCAGCCGGCGCAGGCTAGGGCCAGGTTGCGCGCGTCGTTGGGGTCGTCGCCGACCTGCGCGCACAGCACCGCCGCGGCGCGACGCCCGAACCAGGCCTGCGGCACCACGTGCTCGAGCGAGCAATGGCCCAGCGGTTCGCCATCGGCGCGCAGCCGCAGGCGCCGCCGGCAGTGCAGGCAGCGCGTCTCCCACCCACCGTCCAGCGCCTGCGCCTGCGCATCGGTCCGCGCCGCCAGCAACAGCCGTTGGCGCAGGACCGCGCGCACTGTCAGGCGGGAATCACGTTCAACTCGCGGCCGATGCGCACGAAGGCGTCGATCGCGCGATCCAGGTGTTCGCGCGTGTGCGCGGCGCTGATCTGGGTGCGGATCCGCGCCTGGCCCTTGGGCACCACCGGGAAGAAGAAGCCGATCGCGTAGATGCCTTCCTCCAGCAGCCGCTCGGCGAAGCGCTGCGCCAGCGGCGCGTCGTACAGCATCACCGGGCAGATCGGGTGGGTGCCGGGCTTGATGTCGAAGCCGGCCGCGCCCATCCGCGCGCGGAAGTAGGCGGTGTTCTCGGCCAGTTGCGCGCGCAGGTCGTCGGCGGCGTCCAGCATCGCGAACGCCTTGATCCCGGCGGCGACCACGTGCGGCGGCAGCGAGTTGGAGAACAGATAGGGCCGCGAGCGCTGGCGCAGCAGTTCGATCACCTCGCGCTTGCCGGTGGTGAAGCCGCCCAGCGCGCCGCCCATCGCCTTGCCCAGGGTGCCGGTGAAGATGTCGATCTGGTCGAGCACGCCCTTGACCTCGGCCGAGCCGCGCCCAGTGGCGCCGAGGAAGCCGGTGGCATGGCATTCGTCGATGTGCACCAGCGCGTTGTACTTCCTCGCCAGCGCGGTGATCTCGTCCAGCGGGGCGATGAAGCCGTCCATCGAGAACACGCCGTCGCTGGTGATCAGCTTGGTCCTGCAGCCGGCCGCGTCGGCGGCCTGCAACTGCGCTTCCAGG
This sequence comes from Xanthomonas sp. DAR 35659, assembly GCF_041242975.1. NCBI lineage: Bacteria > Pseudomonadati > Pseudomonadota > Gammaproteobacteria > Lysobacterales > Lysobacteraceae > Xanthomonas > Xanthomonas medicagonis. The sequence goes on along the minus strand of NZ_CP162488.1, from coordinate 4,177,959 downwards.
TCGGCCATGTCGCAGTTGGCGTAGCGGAAACGCTTGGCCTTGCACAGGCGCACGCCGTCGATGATCGAGGCGTGGTTGAGGGCGTCGGAGATGATCGCGTCCTGCTCGCCCAGCAGCGGCTCGAACAGGCCGCCGTTGGCGTCGAAGCAGGCGGCGTAGAGGATGGTGTCCTCGGTGCCGAAGAAGGCGGCGATCTGCGCCTCCAGTTGCTTGTGCAGGTCCTGGGTGCCGCAGATGAAGCGCACCGAGGCCATGCCGAAGCCGTGGCTGTCCAGCGCCTGCTTGGCAGCCTGGATCAGCTCCGGATGGTCGGCCAGGCCGAGATAGTTGTTGGCGCAGAAATTCAGCATGGTGCGGCCGTCGGCCAGGGCGATCTCGGCCGACTGCGGGCCGACGATGACGCGCTCGGACTTGAACAGGCCCTGCGCGCGGATCGCGTCCAGTTCGTCGGCGTAGTGCTGGGTGAGGCGGGAGTCGGTCATGACGGGCACGCGCGGCGGAGGAAGGCGATGATTTTAACGCGGGGTGTGCGAAGGTCGGCGGGCGTCATGCGCAAATGGCATAAGGATCGGCGGCGAAGTCATTTCACCGGCCCGATGCCGCTGCGCAGCATGACGTCCTGGTCCCGCGTCACGGGGCCGGATCGCCCGCGCCCCGACCACCCTCCGGAGATTCGTCCATGCCCAGCTCCCCGCCGCGCCGCCTCGTCCCGCTGCTCGCGCTCGCGCTGTGCGCGCTTGCCGGCACCGCGGTGGCGCGCGACGTGCAGTTGCTCAACGTGTCCTACGATCCCACCCGCGAGCTGTATCGCGACTACAACGCCGCCTTCGCCAAGCATTGGGAACAGACCCATGGCGGCGACAAGGTCAGCGTGGAAACGTCGCACGGCGGCTCCGGCAAGCAGGCGCGCTCGGTGATCGACGGCGTCGAGGCCGACGTGGTGACGCTGGCGCTGGCCTACGATGTGGACGCGATCGCCGAGAAGGGCAAGCTGATCGATCCGGGCTGGGCCAAGCGCCTGCCCGACAACAGCGCGCCGTACACCTCCACCATCGTGTTCCTGGTGCGCAAGGGCAATCCGAAGGGGATCAAGGACTGGCCGGACCTGCTGCGCAACGGCGTGTCGGTGATCACCCCGAACCCGAAGACCTCCGGCGGCGCGCGCTGGAACTACCTGGCCGCCTGGGCCTACGCCGACCATATCTTCAAGGGCGACCGCGCGCGCATCCTCACCTACATGCGCGCGCTGTTCCGCAACGTGCCGGTGCTGGACACCGGCGCGCGCGGCGCCACCACCACCTTCGTCCAGCGCGGCATCGGCGACGTGCTGCTGGCCTGGGAGAACGAGGCGTTCCTGGCCCAGGAGGAACTGGGCAAGGACAAGTTCGAGATCGTGGTGCCGAAGCTGTCGATCCTGGCCGAGCCGTCGGTGGCCGTGGTCGACAAGAATGTGGACAAGCACGGCACCCGCGCCGTCGCCGAGGAATACCTGAAGTACCTGTATTCGCCGGAGGGCCAGAAGATCGCGGCCAAGCATTACTACCGGCCGCGCCATCCCGAGTACGCCGATCGCGCCGACCTCGCGCGGCTGCCGAAGGTGCAACTGGTGACCATCGACCAGGCGTTCGGCTCCTGGGCCAAGGCCCAGGCCGAGCACTTCAACGATGGCGGCCTGTTCGACCAGATCCAGGCGAGCAAGTGACGCGATGGGCGTGAATGCCGCCGCTGTCGCGCGCCCCCGTGCGCGGCGCAGGGTGATCCCCGGCTTCGGGCTGAGCCTGGGGATCACGCTTGCGTGGCTGGGCCTGGTGGTGCTCATTCCGCTGCTCGGCGTGGCGCTGAAGGCCAGCGGGCTGGGCTGGCAGGGCGTGTGGCAGGTGTGGAGCGAGCCGCGGGTGCTGTCGGCGCTGCGGGTCAGCTTCGGCACCGCGTTCGTGGCCGCCGCGTTCAACGCGGTGATGGGCACCTGGGTGGCCTGGGTGTTCGTGCGCTACCGTTTCCCCGGCAAGCGCCTGTTCGACGCGATGATCGACCTGCCGTTCGCGCTGCCCACCGCGGTGGCCGGCATCGCGCTGACCGCGCTGTACGGCGGCAACGGCTGGGTCGGGCGCTGGCTGGAGCTGCTCGGGGTGAAGGTCGCCTATACCCAGCTCGGCATCGTGGTGGCGCTGGTGTTCGTCGGCCTGCCGTTCGTGGTGCGGATCGTGCAGCCGGTGCTGGCCGAGGCCGAGCGCGAAGTGGAGGAGGCCGCCGCCACGCTCGGCGCCGGCCGCTGGCAGACCATCCGCAGGGTGGTGCTGCCGGGGCTGTGGCCGGCGGTGCTGACCGGCTTCGCGCTGGCCTTCGCGCGCGGCGTCGGCGAGTACGGCTCGGTGATCTTCATCGCCGGCAACCTGCCCAACGCGACCGAGATCGCGCCGCTGCTGATCACCATCCGCCTGGAGGAGTTCGACTACGCCGGCGCCACCGCGATCGCCGCGGCGATGCTGCTGCTGTCCCTGCTGATGCTGCTGGTGGTCAACGGCGTGCAGGCGCGGTTCGCGCGGCGCGGTCTGGCGGCGCAGTGAGATGAGCGATACCGTGTCCACGTTCGCCGTCCCGCTTCCGGAGCACGCGTTGAGTGCATCGCCGCCCGTCCGCCGTCGCGCCGCGTCGGTCACCACCGAGGCCTGGTGGGTGCAGGCGCTGATGATCCTCGGTGCGCTGGGGTTCCTGCTGTCGTTTCTGTTCCTGCCGCTGTTGCTGGTGTTCGTGGAGGCGGTGCGCGGCGGCCTGGGCGTGTTCTGGCGCGCGGTATCCGATCCGGACGCGCTGGCCGCGATCCGCCTGACCCTGCTGGTGACCGCGATCGTGGTGCCGCTGAACCTGGTGTTCGGCGTGGCCGCGGCCTGGGTGGTGAGCAAGCACCGTTTCCCCGGCAAGCGCCTGCTGGTGAGCCTGATCGACCTGCCGTTCTCGGTGTCGCCGGTGGTGGCCGGCCTGGTCTTCATCCTGATCTTCGGCCGCAGCGGCTGGGCCTGGCCGTTGATCGACGACGGCGTGCGCCTGCACCTGCCGGTGTTCGGCGAGGTGCTGCTGCAATTGCCGCGGATCGTGTTCGCGCTGCCCGGCATCGTGCTGGCGACCACCTTCGTCACCTTCCCGTTCATCGCCCGCGAACTGATGCCGTTGATGGAGCAGCAGGGCAGCGACGAGGAACTGGCGGCGCTGAGCCTGGGCGCCAGCGGCTGGCAGATGTTCTGGCGGGTGACCCTGCCCAACATCCGCTGGGGCCTGCTGTACGGCGTGCTGCTGTGCAGTGCGCGCGCGATGGGCGAGTTCGGCGCGGTGTCGGTGGTGTCCGGGCACATCCGCGGGCGCACCAACACGCTGCCGCTGCATGTGGAGATCCTCTACAACGAATACGCCTACAGCGCCGCGTTCGCCTGCGCCAGCCTGCTGGCGCTGACCGCGCTGCTGACCCTGGCGCTGAAGTCCTACCTGGAATGGCGCCACGGCGAATCGCTGGCCGCCAATCACCGACACTGAGGTTGCGATGACCATCCGCGTACAGCACCTGGGCAAGCGCTTCGACGATTTCGTCGCGCTCGACGACGTCAGCCTGGACATCCGCCAGGGCGAACTGCTGGCGCTGCTGGGGCCGTCCGGCTCGGGCAAGACCACCCTGCTGCGGGTGATCGCCGGGCTGGAGCATGCCGATGCCGGGCGCGTGCTGATCGACGGCGAGGACGCGACCGGTGTGCCGGTGCAGTCGCGCCGGGTCGGTTTCGTGTTCCAGCATTACGCGCTGTTCCGGCACATGAGCGTGCGCGACAACATCGCCTTCGGGCTGCGCGTGCGCCGTGGCGCCGCGCGCCTAGCGGAATCGGCGATCCGCGCGCGGGTCACGGAGTTGCTCGCGCTGGTGCAACTCGACGGGCTGGAATCGCGCTATCCGACGCAGCTGTCCGGCGGCCAGCGCCAGCGCGTGGCGCTGGCGCGCGCGCTGGCGATCGAACCGCGCGTGCTGCTGCTGGACGAACCGTTCGGCGCGCTCGACGCGCAGGTGCGGCGCGACCTGCGGCGCTGGCTGCGCGAACTGCACGACCGCACCGGGCTGACCACGGTGTTCGTCACCCACGACCAGGAAGAGGCGCTGGAACTGGCCGACCGGGTGGCGATCCTCAACCGTGGGCGCATCGAGCAGCTCGGCAGTCCTGCCGACGTCTACGACCGCCCGGTATCGCCGTTCGTGTACGGCTTCGTCGGCGCGGTCAACCGGCTTCCCGCGCGCGTGCACGATGGCCAGTTGCAGGTCGCCGGCCTGGCGCTGCCGGCGCCGGAGACGCCGCTGTCCAGCGGCCCGGTCGACCTGTACGTGCGTCCGGAAGACCTGGCGCCCGGCGACAGCGGCTGGGCGGCGACGGTGCTGTCGGCGCAGCGCAGCGGCGCGCGCCTGCGGCTGCGCGCGCAACTGGCGCATGGCCAGGACGAGGTGGAAGTGGACGTGCCGGCGGGCGAGGACGCGGCGCGCTATGTGCCGGGACAGACGCTGCAGTTGAGCGCGCGCCGTTTCGGCGTGTTCGCGCAGCAAACCGGTTGAGGCGGCCGATCGGGCGTTCGTTGCGCTGGTGCGTTTGTCCGATCGGGTTCCGCCCAGGAACTGGCGGTGCGCAAACCCGCGTCGGGCGTAGGTGCCTGGCGTAGACAATCCGTGACCGTGCAGCCGCCATTGCCGGGCCTGGAATGACTTGGTTTGTCTTGAAAGTGTTGCACTGCAAGAAAAAAGCGGTTAAAGAAGTGTGAAGCCGGCGCGGGGATCTCGCTGGCTCCCCCTCAACCGCAGGAGAACGATTGGTGAACAAGATCAAGCTAGGTGTCGCCCTGGCCGCGGCGCTGGCCGCCGCCCCGCTGAGTGCCTTGGCCCAGGACGAGGCGCCTGCTTCGCCGATCACCGGCTCTTACGGCGTGGTCAGCGACTACGTGTTCCGCGGCATTTCGCAGACCAACGAAGGGCCCGCGTTCCAGGCCGGCCTGACCTATACCGCCCCGTTCGGCCTGTACGTCGGTACGTGGGGCTCCAACGTCGATTTCGGCGCCGGCGACCCGGATTGGGAAGTGGACGGCTTCATCGGCTACAACGTCGATTTCTCCGAGAACTGGAACTTCGACGTGATGATCAACCGCTACGGCTACCCGGGCGCCGGCGCGTCGAACTACAACGAGCTGATCACCAAGACCAAGTTCCTCAAGACCTACTCGCTGACGGTGGCCTACACCGACGACGTGTACGGCCTGGATCGGGACAGCTTCTACTACGCGCTGGACGGGAACTGGTCGCTGCCGCACGATTTCAGCATCGGCGCGCACATCGGCCGCACCACCTACGAAAGCGCGCTGACCGCGTACCAGGACTACACCGACTACAGCGTCAGCGTGGGCAAGATGATCGGACCGCTGGCGCTGAGCGTGGGTTACTACGACACCGACGACAAGGGCACGGAGAACTTCAGCAAGAAGGTCGCCGATCACCGCGTCGCGGTCTCGGCGACGATCGCGTTCTGATCGCATCGCCGCTGCTGTCGACGACGAAGGGCGCCGCGCGGCGCCCTTCGTCGTTTCTGGATCGGGCAGGTGGCGGGGCGGGGATCATGCCAGACGGGTTGAAGCGCGTTCCCGGTGGCGCGAGGATGGTCCAGAGGCGAGGCGGGAGGAAGGGTGTTGACGATGAAGCTGTCCGTTTTCCTGCACCTGCATTGCGCGGATACCGCACTGTCCGTCCGGTTCTACGTGTCGGAGCTGGCTCTTTTTACGGTTTCGGCCGATTACGGCATGGACACGTATCTGGTGGTCGCGAAGGAGGATCCATCCGTCGGCTTGCTGCTCCTCAAGGGAGAGCCGGCCACGCCTGCGTCGCGCCCGTTGTTCACCATCGCCGTGGCCGACATCGCGCCGTTGTTCCACCGGCTGAAGGACGTCGAATTCGCGACAGGCGCGGAGCTGCTGACGAAAACCGCGCTGTTCGAGTACCCCGCGGGACGCAGCATGACGTTGAAGGATCCCGGCGGGAACATCTTCATCATCGAGCAGCCCTGCAGCGCCTGATGCGAGCAGGACGCGGCGGCGTGAAACCGCACTGCAGATCCACCTGCGCGGCCCTCAGGTCACCCACCGGGCGTTGCGACGGGCGAAAGGCCGCGGTCGTTCCCCGGCACGCTGTCGCGCCGGGGTAGCCGCCGCTGCATCACCAGCTCAGCACCACCTTGCCGGCCTTGCCTTCCTCCATCAGATCGAAGCCCTTCTGGAATTCGTCGATGGTCAGCTGGTGGGTCAGCACCTTGCCCAGCGGGAAGCCGGACAGCACCAACTGGGTCATCTTGTACCAGGTCTCGTACATCTTGCGGCCGTAGATGCCCTGCACGGTCAGGCCCTTGAAGATGATCTTGTCCCAGTCGCAGCCGGCGCCGCGCGGCATGATGCCGAGCATGGCGATCTTGCCGCCGTGGTACATGCAGTCGAGCATGTCGTTGAAGGCGCGCGGGTTGCCGCTCATCTCCAGGCCCACGTCGAAGCCTTCCATGTGCAGGTCGGCCATCACGTCCTTGAGCGAGGTGTTGGCGACGTTGACCACGCGCGTGGCGCCCATGTCCGCGGCCAGCTTCAGGCGGAAGTCGTTGACGTCGGTGACCACCACGTTGCGCGCGCCGATGTGCTTGCAGATGCCCGCGGCGATGATGCCGATCGGGCCGGCGCCGGTGATCAGCACGTCCTCGCCGATCACGTCGAACTCCAGCGCGCAGTGCGCGGCGTTGCCGTAGGGATCGAAGAACGCGGCCAGCTCGGAGGGGATCTGGTCGGGGATCGGCCACAGGTTGGAGGCCGGCATCACCATGTACTCGGCGAAGGCGCCGTTGACGTTGACGCCGATGCCGACCGTGTTCGGGCACAGGTGCGGACGCCCGCCGCGGCAGTTGCGGCAGTGGCCGCAGACGATGTGGCCTTCGGCCGACACGCGCTGGCCGACTTCGTAGCCGGTGACCGCCGAGCCGAGCTGGGCGATGCGGCCGACGAACTCGTGGCCGATGGTCAGGCCGGGCTTGATGGTGCGCTGGCTCCAGTCGTCCCACAGGTAGATATGCAGGTCGGTGCCGCAGATCGCGGTCTTCTCCAGCTTGATCAGCACCTCGTTGGGGCCGGGCACCGGCACCGGCACCTGTTCCAGCCAGATGCCCTTGGCTGCGTCGCGCTTGACCAGCGCCTTCATTGTTTGCGCCATGGCGGTGCAAGACTCGGGTTGAGAGGGCGCGAAGTATAAGCCGCCGCCGCGCGCGGCCATGTTGCGGCGCGTGCGGGGGTGCCGATGGTCACGGTCGCGGCAACGGTTACAGTCGTTACAATCTAACGTCCGTCTAACGTTGGTCGCGAAGGAATCCATTCGATGCGCTCGAATCTGCTGGCTGTCGCCGTTGTCGCCACCCTGGCCTGTGCCCAATCCGCCCATGCCGGCGAAGGCATGTGGGTCCCGCAGCAATTGCCGGACATCGCCGGCCCGCTGCAGCAGGCCGGGCTGAAGCTGTCGCCGCAGCAGCTTGCCGACCTGACCGGCGACCCGATGGGGGCGGTGGTCTCGCTGGGCGGCTGCACCGCCAGCTTCGTCTCGCCGCAGGGGCTGGTGGTGACCAACCACCACTGCGCGTACGGCGCGATCCAGCTTAACTCGACCCCGCAGAAGAACCTGATCCGCGACGGCTTCAGCGCCGCCAGCCAGGGCGCCGAACTGAGCGCCGGCCCGAACGCGCGCATCTACGTGCTCGACCGCATCACCGACGTCACCGCGCAGGCCAAGGCGGCGATGGCCGCCGCCGGCAACGATGCGCTCAAGCGCACGCAGGCGCTGGAGGACTTCGACAAGGCGCAGGTCGCGGCCTGCGAGTCCGAAGCCGGTTACCGCTGCGAGCTGTACAGCTTCTCCGGCGGCAACACCTACCGCCTGTTCCGCACCCTGGAGATCCGTGACGTGCGCCTGGCCTATGCGCCGCCGTCGGGCATCGGCAAGTTCGGCGGCGATGTCGACAACTGGATGTGGCCGCGCCATACCGGCGATTTCGCGTTCTACCGCGCCTACGTCGGCAAGGACGGCAAGCCGGCCGCCTATGCCAAGGACAACGTGCCGTACCAGCCCAGGCACTTTCTGAAGTTCGCCGACCAGCCGCTGGGCGCCGGCGATTTCGTGATGGTGGCCGGCTACCCGGGCCGCACCAACCGCTACGCGCTGGCCTCCGAGTTCGACGCCACCGCCAACTGGGCCTATCCGACCGCCGGCCGCCAGTACCGCGACCTGATCGCGCTGGTCGAGCAGGCCGGCAAGCAGGATCCGGACATCCAGGTGAAGTACGCGGCGACCATGGCCAGCTGGAACAACGTCGCCAAGAACTACGAAGGCCAGCTGCAGGGCTTCAAGCGCATCGACGCGGCGGCGCAGAAGCAGGCCGAGGAGCGCGCGGTGCTGGCTTGGCTCAAGCGCCAGGGCGGCGAGGGCAAGGCGGCGCTGCAGGCGCATGCGCGACTGCTGGCGCTGGACGCGCAGGCCAGGGCCACCCGTGACCGCGACCTGATCCTGCGGCAGATGCGCCGCACCGGCGTGCTAAGCAGCGCGCTGTCGCTGTACCGGCTGGCGATCGAGCGCGCCAAGCCCGACGCCGAGCGCGAACCCGGCTACCAGGAGCGCGACCTGCCGGAGATCGAGGGCGCGCAGAAGCAGATGGAGCGCCGCTACGTCGCCGCGATGGACAGCCAGTTGCAGCGCTACTGGTTCGACCAGTACCTGAAGCTGCCCGCCGCGCAGCGCCTGCCGGCGCTGGACCAGTGGCTGGCCGGCGCCGATGCGCAGGCCGCCGCCGCTCGTCTGGCCGGCACCAGGCTGGGCAGCACCGAGGAGCGCCTGAAGTGGCTGCGTGCCGACCGCGCCGCGTTCGAGGCCAGCGACGATCCGGCGCTTCGCTACGCGGTGGCGCTGATGCCGGCGCTGCTGCAGATCGAGCGCGAGGAGAAGCGCCGCGAAGGCGAGGAGCTGCTGGCGCGCCCGCGCTACCTGCAGGCGCTGGCCGACTACAAGAAGAGCCAGGGCGAGTTCGTCTATCCAGACGCCAATTCCTCGCTGCGCATCACCTTCGGCAACGTCAAGGGCTACGCGCCGAAGGACGGCGTGGAATACACCCCGTTCACCACGCTGGAAGGCGTGGTCGCCAAGGACACCGGCGCCGATCCGTTCGATTCGCCCAAGGCATTGCTGGACGCGGCCAAGGCCAAGCGCTACGGCGGGCTGGAGGACAAGCGGCTGGGCACGGTGCCGGTCAACTTCCTGTCCGACCTGGACATCACCGGCGGCAATTCCGGCTCGCCGGTCATGGATGCGCAGGGCAAGCTGGTCGGCCTGGCGTTCGACGGCAACTGGGAATCGGTCAGCTCCAACTGGGTGTTCGACCCGGCGATGACCCGGATGATCGCGGTCGACTCGCGCTACCTGCACTGGATCATGCAGGAAGTGATGCCGGCACCGCGCTTGTTGAAGGAGTTGAACCTGAAGCAGTGAACGCAGGCCGTGGCGGCCCGCGCGCGCGGCCGCCACGTTGCGTTCGCCCGTGGCCGCCGCGGCCGTGTCACGGCGGCGGAGCGGGATGCGGTTGGAGGGTTTCCGGCAACGGAGCGGGTATCATGCCGCTCCGTTTTCGTTCGCGAGACGGGGCCTCCCTCCCCAACGGAATTCCGCAGCATGCGCATCCTGCTCGCCCGCCACGGCGAAACCCCCTGGAACGCCGAAGGCCGTTACCAGGGCCAGATCGATATCCCGTTGTCGCCGGTCGGCGAGGCGCAGGCGCAGGCGCTCGGCGCGCGCCTGCGCGAGGTGCCGCTGACCCGCGCGGTGGCCTCGCCGCTGTCGCGCGCGCAGAGCACCGCCCGTTATGCGCTGGGCGCCGAGCGCGAGGCGATGCTGCTGACCGATCCGGACCTGCAGGAAATCGCCCATGGCGAATGGGAGGGTTTGCTGGCCAGCGAGATCAACGAGAAGGATCCGGCGCGGCTGCGCGCCTGGCGCGAGGAGCCGGACACGGTGCTGATGCCGGGCGGCGAATCGCTGCGCCAGGTGCTGGACCGTTCCTGGCGCGGCCTGACCCGCGCGGCGGAAGGGCTGGGCGAGCACGACACCTTGCTGGTGGTGGCGCACGATGCGGTCAACCGGGTGATCCTGTGCCGGGTGCTGGGCCTGCCGATCGCCAAGCTGTGGAGCTTCCGCCAGGCGCCGACCACGCTCAATCTGCTCGAAGGTGCGGATGTGGAACATCTGGAAGTGGTGCGGCTGAACGATTGCGCGCATCACACGCCTTTCTTTGGGGAAGCCAAGCATCGGGCTCTGTAATTCGCGAAGTCGCGTTTGTTGTGGTGGCCCCGAATCCCGGCCGAGCGCATGCTGTTGTTGTTGCTGTTGCTGTTGCTGTTGCTTTCGCTTTCGGGTCCCGTGAGCCGCGGCACGTGGTCTGGGCGAATACCCCGAAGGGGCGGCGCGCACGATGCGCGCCGTTTTTCGCAGGCACATGGATGTGCCTTCGAAAAATGCCCAGGCCACGTGCGCACCCGGAGCGCGAAGCGCGGAGGGCGCGGCGCCCGGGTGTGCTTTCTTTTGGTTACTTTTCTTTGCACAAGCAAAGAAAAGTGACTCGCGCGTCAGCGCGAAAGCTGTTGCTTTTACGAGGCGATGGAGCGATCCAGCGATGCCTCATCGAAAGGCTGAAGATACGCAGATGAAAAAGTCGCTCCCCGAATGGCTCGCCTACATCGAGCAGCAGCACCCGCAGGACATCGCGATGGGCCTGGAGCGCGTGCGCGCGGTGGCCGAGCGCATGGGCTTGACCCGGCCGGCGAAGAAGGTGATCACGGTCGGCGGCACCAACGGCAAGGGCTCGACCGTGGCCTTCGTCGAGGCGATCGCGCGCGCCGGCGGCTGGGCGGTGGGCAGCTACACCTCGCCGCACCTGCTGCGCTACAACGAGCGCGTGCGCATCGGCGGCGAGGAGGCCGGCGACGCGCAACTGGTGGCCGGCTTCGAGGCGGTGGACGCCGCGCGCGGCGACACCCCGCTGACCTATTTCGAGTACGGCACGCTGGCCGCGCTGTGGCTGTTCGAGCAGGCCGGGCTGGACCTGGCGGTGCTGGAAGTGGGCCTGGGCGGGCGCCTGGACGCGGTCAACCTGGTCGATGCCGACGTCGCGGTGATCACCACCGTCGACCTCGACCATACCGACTGGCTGGGCGCCGACCGCGAGGCGATCGGCGCGGAGAAGGCCGGCATCGCGCGGCCATGGAAGCCGCTGGTGCTGGGCGAGATCGATCCGCCGTCGAGCGTGCTGCGCCGCGCCTATGCGATCGGCGCCAACGCGATCCGCGCCGGCAGCGACTTCTTCCACGAGCCGATCGACGACCAGCACTGGCGCTGGCGCGACGTCGGCACCGAACTGGAACTGCCGATGCCGCACCTGCGCGCGCCGGTGCAGCGCGCCAACGCCGCGGCCGCCATCGCCGCGCTGCGCGCGCTGCGCAATGGCCTGCCGCGCACCGCCTACGCCGAGGGCATCGCCGCGGCGCGACTGCGCGGGCGCCTGCAGCCGTTCGCGCGCGACGGGGTGGAGGTGCTGGTCGACGTCGGCCACAACCCACAGGCCGCGCGCGAGCTGGCGGCCGCGCTGCGGGCGCAGCCTTGCGCCGGCCAGACCCGTGCGGTGTTCGCCGCGCTGGCCGACAAGGACGCCGCCGGCGTGGTGCAGGCGCTGGCCGGGCAGGTCCAGGCCTGGCATCTGGCCGGGCTGTCCGGCGCGCGCGGGCAGAGCGCCGCGCAGTTGCAGGCGCGCCTGGCCGGCACCGAGGTGGCCGCGGCGACGCGCGCCGACGACGTGGCGCGGGCGCTGCAGCAGGCATTGGCGCAGGCGCGGCCGGGCGACCGGGTGCTGGTGTTCGGTTCGTTCCACACCGCGGCCGAGGCGCTGCACTGGCTGCATTCAGCCGGCTGACCCCGCCCGCCGCCGGCCCGACCTTATAATCGCGGCGGCACTCCGCCATGCCGCCCCCCTAAGCTTTCCGTGGATACCGTCCTGAAACAGCGACTGATTGGCGCCCTTGTCCTGGTGGCGCTCGCCGTGATCTTCCTGCCGATGCTGGTCAAGGGCCCCGCGCCCGACAGCGGCGTCGCCAATGTCCCGCTGAAGGCTCCGGATGCGCCGGCCGACGGCCAGTTCCAGACCCGCGAGCTGCCGCTGGTGACCCCTGGCGACGCGCCCAGCGGCGGCGCCGTGGGCATGGCCAGCGCGCCGGCCGCGCCGGCACCGGTGCAGGACAACCCCGATGCCGCCGACCTGGCCACGCCGGCGCCGGCCGCCGCCAATGGCGCCGCCAGCGCCGCGCAGCCGTTGCCGCCGACCGTGGCCGCGGGCAACTACGCGGTCAATTTCGGCGCCTATGCCACCGCCGCCGATGCCGATGCGGTGATCGCGCGGCTCAAGCAGGCGCAGTTGCCGGGCTTCCGCGAGGCGGCCACGATCGGCGGGCGCCAGGCTTGGCGCGTGCGCATCGGGCCCTATGCCGACCGCGCCCAGGCCGAATCGGTGCGCCTGCAGGCGGTGAAGGTGCGCAACGACGTCAATGCCCAGGTGGTGACGCTGGACGCGCCGAACCCGTCCGCGGTGGCCGCCGCGGCGCCGGCCGCGACCCCGGCCAAGACCGAAACCCTGCCGCCGGAGCCGGCCAAGCCGGCACCGGCGGCGGCCAAGCCGGCGGTTGCGGCGACGCCGAAGCCGGAACCGGCGAAGCCCGAACCCGCCAAGCCGGCCGCCACGCCGGCCCCGGTGGCCGCGGCCAAGCCCGCGCCCAGCGTGCCGGCGATCCCGGCCGCGGCCGGCACCGGCTTCGCCGTGCAGTTGGGCGCCTTCGCCAGGGCCGAGGATGCCAACGCCTTGCGCGACAAGGCCCGCGCCGCCGGCTTCAGCGCGTTCGTCGAGCAGGTGCGCACCGACAAGGGCGCCTTGAACCGGGTCCGGATCGGGCCGGTCGCCAATCGCGCCGAGGCCGAGCAGTTGCGTGCGCAGGTCGCCGCCAAGGTCGGCATCAGCGGTATGGTACGTCCACACCCTTGACCGGGCCCCGGCCCACGGAGTCGCAAGCATGTACCAGGGACGGGAATCGCGGCGGGCCGATGCCGCCATGACGCGGCGCGGCCGCGGGAGGCGCGCATGATCGACATGGTGTTGCTGGTGGTGATCCTGGTCTCGGCCTTGCTGGGCGCGCTGCGCGGCTTCGTCGGCATCGTGGTCGGCACCCTGTCGTGGCTGCTGGCCGGCTGGGCCACCTTCCAGTTCGGCGGCGACGCCGGGCGCTGGCTGGCCGACGGCGCGCGTCCGAGCATGAGCTACTACCTGGGCGGCTATGCGCTGACCTTCGTGGTGACGATGGCGGTGGTCGGCATCACCGGCATGGTGATCCGCACCGCGGTGCGCGCCACCGCGCTGTCGGCCACCGACCGCGCGCTGGGCTTCGGCCTGGGCACGCTGCGCGGCGGTTTCTTCGCGGCGGTGCTGGTGCTGCTGATGAGCTTCACCCCGCTGACCCGCGAGCCGGCCTGGCGCCAGTCGGTGGTGCTGCCGGTGCTCAGCCCCGGCGTGCACTGGATGCGCGCGCAGTTGCCGGACTGGCGCATGCCGCAGATGCCGCAGCTGGACATGACGCACCTGCCGCAGATGAACAACATGGATTTGGGCAACTTGCCCGCGGCAGGCGATAATGCCGCCCTGGACAAGGCCCTGTCGGCCAGCGGCCTGCAGGAGGTCATGTCCAAGGCGCTGGGACGTCCCGGCGCCAAATCCGCGCAGCCCGGCGGCGATCCGGCGCAGGTGCTGCCTGCGAACATCGACCCGGCGCAGGCGCGGCCGGCAGCGAACGACCCGGCACGGGTCGAACCCAACGGCCAGGCACGGCCACCTTCCCAATAGCGGCGTCCGCGCCGCGGAGAGCGTTCACATGTGTGGCATCGTCGGAATCGTCGGCAACCAGAATGTCGCGGCGCAACTGTATGACGGCCTGGCCGTGCTGCAGCATCGCGGGCAGGACGCGGCGGGCATCGCCACCGCCGACGGCACCCGCCTGCGCGTGCAGAAGGCCAACGGCCTGGTCCGCGACGTGTTCGACGAAAAGCGCATGGGCGTGCTGGAAGGCCGCGTCGGCATCGCCCACTGCCGCTACCCCACCGCCGGCTCGGAGGGCATGGACGAGGCGCAGCCGTTCTACGTCAACTCGCCCTACGGCATCGCGCTGGCGCACAACGGCAACCTGATCAACACCGAGGCGCTGCGCCAGCAGGTGTTCGAGGCGGACCGGCGCAACATCAACACCGATTCGGACAGCGAAGTGCTGCTGAACGTGTTCGCCTACGAGCTGGACGCGCAGCGCATGCTGACCCCGGAGGCGGCGATCCGCGCGGTGGCCGGCGTGCACCGCCGCTGCAAGGGCGGCTACGCGGTGGTCAGCGTGGTGCTGGGCCTGGGCCTGGTCGCGTTCCGCGACCCGCACGGCATCCGCCCGCTGGTGCTGGGCAAGCGCGAAAGCGTGGAGGGCGACGAGTACATCGTCGCCTCCGAGTCCTCGGCGCTGGACATCCTCGGCTTCACCCGCGTGCGCGACGTGCGCCCCGGCGAGGCGCTGGTCATCACCGGCCGCGGCGAACTGTTCTCCGAGGTCTGCGCCTCGCCGACCGACCACACCCCGTGCATCTTCGAGTACGTGTACTTCGCGCGCCCGGACTCGATGATCGACAACGTCTCGGTGCACAAGGCGCGCATGCGCATGGGCATGAAGCTGGGCGAGAAGATCCTGCGCCTGCGCCCGGACCACGACATCGACACCATCATCCCGATCCCGGACACCTCGCGCGACGCCGCGCTGGAGATGTCCAACGTGCTCGGGGTGAAGTACCGCGAGGGCTTCGTCAAGAACCGCTACGTCGGCCGCACCTTCATCATGCCGGGGCAGGGCGAGCGGGTGAAGTCGGTGCGCCGCAAGCTCAATCCGATCCACCTGGAATTCCGCAACCGGGTGGTGCTGCTGGTCGACGACTCGATCGTGCGCGGCACCACCAGCCGCCAGATCGTGCAGATGGCGCGCGAGGCCGGCGCGCGCAAGGTGTACCTGGCCAGCGCCGCGCCGCCGGTGCGCTACCCGAACATCTACGGCATCGACATGCCGGCCGCCGACGAACTGGTCGCGCATGGCCGCACCGAGCAGGAGGTCCAGGAATTCCTCGGCTGCGACTGGCTGATCTACCAGGACCTGGAAGACCTGGAGACCGCGGTGCGCGAAGGCAATCCGGAACTGAAGGCGTTCGATTCCTCGTGCTTCAACGGCGAGTACACCACCGGCATCGAGCCCGGCTACTTCGAGCGCATCATGCAACTGCGCTCGGACGAAGCGAAGAAGAAGCGCCGCGCCTGACGCGGCGCTGCGGGGCGCACGGATGGACGCAGACGTCGGTGTCGGCGGGGACCTGCTGCACGCCGCGCAGCGCTGCCTGGTCGCCAGCGCGCCCGAGGACAAGGTCGCGCTGACCCAGCGCTACGCCGCCGCATTTGTCGCCGGCGCGTTGCGCGTGCCGGCCGGGGCTGGCGAACCCGAGCCGATCCGCATGCCGGGACGTCCGCCGCGGCCGTTGCTGGTGCATCCGCGCGCGCTGCCGCGGCGCGGCCTGGGCAGCGCCGAGGGCCGCGCGGCCTTCCTCCACGCCATCGCCCACATCGAACTCAACGCCATCGACCTGGCCTGGGATGCGGTCTATCGTTTCCGCGGCCTGCCCGACGCGTTCTATGCCGACTGGGTGGCGGTGGCCGCCGACGAAGCGCGCCATTTCGTGCTGCTGCGCGACCGGCTGCGCGCGCTGGGCCACGACTACGGCGATTTCGACGCGCACAACGGCCTGTGGGAGATGTGCGAGAAGACCGCGCACGACGGCCTGGCGCGCATGGCGCTGGTGCCGCGGGTGCTGGAAGCGCGCGGGCTGGACGTGACCCCGGGCATGATCGTCAAACTGCGCGCGCTCGGCGACGACGCCACCGCCGACATCCTGGAACTGATCCTGCGCGAGGAAGTGGCGCATGTCGCCGCCGGCTCGCGCTGGTACCGCTGGTATTGCGAGCGCGCCGGCATCGAGCCGCGCGCGCGTTTCGCCGCGTTGCTGCGCGAATACGCCGGCGGCTATCTGCACGGCCCGTTCAACCTGCAGGCGCGCTTGCTGGCCGGCTTCGACGAGGACGAACTGCTGGCGCTGCAGCAGCAGGCCGGCTGAGGCGCTGGGCGCGGTTCCCTAGCGTCGTCGTCTCATCATGTCGCCCGTGGTCATTGCGGGCCGTGGCGTTCTGCCAAGCCAGGCAACGGCGTCCATCGCGCCGATCCGCAACACGCAGCGCGGGCCCGTGGTGACGACGGTCACGGCCGCTTCTGGAATGCCCATCTCTGAGTGGCGACGCCGCGCATTTGTCGCTTGCGCTGGTCGCCGGGCGGGCGGCTAATCGAACTCCCTCGCGCGCCGTGCAGGCGCCTTCTGTGCGAGGGACGACGCTGCGTCTCTTCTCACCACCCATGGGAGTACGACATGAAGTCGATCTGCTGCCTTACCGCGATGCTTGGCCTGTGTCTCGCCGGTTCCGCCGCCGCGGCCGGAAAACCCCTGTTCCAGAGCGCCCAATACATTTCCAAGGCCATTCCCGGCGAACCCGTCTTGAGCCGCGTGCTGGCCAATCCCGCCACCGGCGCCGTGCAGCGCGTGGGCGTGGACGCCGCCGCGGTGGATGCCGCGCAGGCGCAACTGGAGCTGGACCTGCTGGGCCAGCGCGTCACCGCCACGCAACTGAAGACCGAGCGGTTGGAAGGCGGCAACAGCATCTGGTACGGCAATCTCGGCAATGCCGCCGCGGCCAAGGCGCGCGCGCGTTCCGGCCTGGATCCGCTGAACTCGGCGATCCTGGTGCGCAGCGGCGACACCATCACCGGCAGCATCCGCAACAACGGCACGCTGTACCATCTGCGTCCCATCGCCGGCGGCGGCCACGTGCTGGTCCAGGTCGACGAGAGCCGCATGCCGGCCGAGCATCCGGCCGAATACGCGCTGCTGCCGACCATCCGCATGCCGCAGGCGGTGGCCGACGACCGGGTCACGGCCGCCGGCGCCTCGTCCGGCTCGCCCGCGACCATCCGCGTGCTGGTGGTGGCGACCAACAAGGCGGTCAACAGCTACGGCGGCAACATGCAGTCGCTGGTGCAACTGGCGGTGGCCGAGTCCAACCAGGGCTATACCAACAGCAACGTCGGCATCACCATGCAGTTGGCCGGCTACGAGACCACCAGCTATACCGAGTCCGGCGACTTCAACACCGACCTGTCGCGTTTCCGCGGCACCAGCGACGGCTACATGGACAGCATCCACACCACGCGCAACAGCGTGGCCGCCGACGTCGGCGTGCTGATCATCGACAACAGCGCGTACTGCGGCCTGGCCTCGGGTATCGGTTCGACCGCGGCCACCGCGTTCGCCGCGGTGTACTGGGACTGCGCCACCGGCTACTACAGCTTCGCCCACGAGATCGGCCACCTGCAGAGCGCGCGCCACGACATCGCCACCGATTCCAGCACCACGCCCTACGCCTACGGCCACGGCTACCGCTACGGCAACAACTGGCGCACGATCATGGCCTACAACTGCTCCGTCAGTTGTCCGCGCCTGAACTACTGGTCCAACCCGAACATTTCCTACGGCGGCGTGCCGATGGGCAATGCCAGCAGCGCCGACAACCAGCGCGTGCTGGTCAACACCAAGGCGACGGTGGCCGGGTTCCGCTGAGTCCGCGGACGCGTGGCGCCGGTCGCGGGCCGGCGCCACGCGTCGTGCAACACCGGGGCGGGCGCGGCGGCGCCCGCGTCGGCTATGCTGGGAAGCGGCGCCGGCGCGGCCGGTGCCGGGCCACTTCCCGGGATCGACGATGTTCAGATGCATGCGACTGCCGGCGGCGCTACTGCTGGCGATGCTGGGCACGGGCTGCGGGCCCGCGCCGGACCGGCAGACGGATACGCCGTCGCCGCCCGCCAGGACCGATGCGCCGCGGGCCGCTCCGCCGGCGGCACCGGCCTTCGACGAACACCGCGCGATGGACCTGCTGCAGGCGCGCCTGGCCGCCGATCACGCCTATCCCGACTTGCAATGCCTGCGCTACGCCGCCGAGGACGAGGGGGAGGCGGACGCGGCGCCCGCGCCGGCGGCGATCGAGATCGCGGTGCGCGAGAAGCATGGCGACGGCTGCCCGGGCGACCCGCAGACCGAGCCGGTCCGCGACCGTTTCCGCGTCGAGCGTTCCGGTGCGATCCGCTGGTACGACGTGGTCGATGGCGATTTCGTCGACTACGCGCAGTGGCAACAGCAACGCGCCGGCGGCCTGTCTTAGCGCTCCACAGAGCCGCGTGCTGCGCCGATACGGGAATGGTGGGAGATGTAGCGCTGCGACGAACGCGCGATTGCGCGTGCGCGTCGCCGCGCATGCGCGCTACAGACGTCCGGGCTACAGGCTTTGCAGTTGGAAGCCCTGCGCATCCACGCGCAGCACCGAGCCCTGTTCGTACCAGTCGCCGAGCACGATGCGGGTGCAGGCGCGGCCGTTCACGTCCAGGGTGTGCACCGCCGGGCGATGGGTGTGGCCATGGATCATGCGCGCCACGCCGTAGCGGGCGAAGCTGGCGGCGACCTCGGCCGGGGCGACGTCGGTGACCGTCTCGAATTGCGCGCGATCGCCCTGTTTCATCTCCGCCTGGCGCGCCTGGCTGGCGGCGCGCGCCTGTTGCGCGTAGGCGATGCGCGCGGCCAGCGGCTGCGCAAGGAACTGCTGCTGGAACGCCGGGTCGCGGGTCTGCGCGCGGAACGCCTGGTAGGCGGTGTCGTCGGTGCACAGCAGGTCGCCATGCAGCAGCAAAGTCGGCTCGCCGTACAGGTCGATCACGCACGGATCGGGCAGCAGGCGCATGCCGGCGCGGCGCGCGTAGTCGGCGCCGAGCAGGAAGTCGCGGTTGCCGTGCATGAAGGACACCGGCACGCCGGCCTCATGCAGCGCATGCAGCTCCAGCGCCACCGCATCGGCGGCCGCGGACGGCGTGTCGTCGCCGATCCAGGCCTCGAACAGGTCGCCGAGGATGTACAGCGCCTCGGCCTGGCGCGCGTCGCCGCGCAGAAACGCCAGGAACAGCTCGGTGATCGCCGGACGCGCCGGATCCAGGTGCAGGTCGGAGATGAACAATGTCGTCATTGACGCATTGTAGTGGAGCTGGGAATGGGGAATGGGGAATCGGGAATGGAAAAAGGCGCCGGCGCCTTCCATTCCCTAGTCCCGGTTCTCCATTCCCGGCTTCACGCCACCCGCTGCGACACCCGGCCAGCAGCGCGCTGATGCCGGTGGTGTCGAGCACGTCGCTGGGTAATGGCGCTGGGAATGGGGAATGGGGAATGGAAAAGGCGCCGCACTTCCATTCCCGATTCCCGATTCCCCACTCCCGGCTTCAAGCCACCCACAACGACACCCCGGCCAGCAACGCGCCGATGCCGGTGGCGGCGAGCACGTCGCTGGGATAGTGCAGGCCCAGCACCACCCGCGACAGCGCCACGCAGGCGATGAACGGGATCAGCAGCGGCGCCAGCCACGGGTAGTAGGCGAGGGCGACGATGCCGAACGAGACCGCGTGCAGGGTGTGCCCGGACGGGAAGCTGAACTCGTCCAGCGGCGCCACCCAGGCGCGGATGCGCAGGTCGGCCGCGTAGGGGCGCGGGCGCCGCGTCCAGCGCTTGAGGCCCTTGTACAGGCTCAGCGCGACCACGCCGGTGGCGGCCATGTGCGCGGAGGCGAATACGCCGTCCATGCCGTCGCAGAGCACCAGCAAGGTCATCAGCGCGTACCAGAACACGCCGTCGCCGAGCCGGCTGACCAGCGCGAAGAAGCGCCGCACCGAGCGCCGCCGGCACCAGTGGTTGGCCAGCCGGCACCAGCGTGCCTCGTGCCCGTGCAGGATCTCAAGCCGCGTCGACATGTGTCCTCCTGGCGCAGGCCAGTTCGCCCAGTAGCGCATCGAAATCGGCCACCACCCGTTCCGGGCGAAGCTGCTGCATCGCCGCGCAGGCGGCTTCGCCGAGTTGCCGGCGCAGCGCATCGTCGCCGGCCAGGCGCACCGCCGCGGCGACGAAGTCCTCATCGTCGGCCACCGCCGCGCCGTTGACGCCGTCGCGCAGGTATTCGCGCGCCGCGCCGTAGTCGAAGGCGACCGTGGCCACGCCGCTGGCCATCGCCTCCAGGGTCACGTTGCCGAAGGTCTCGCTGCGGCTGGGGAACAGGAACAGGTCGCCACTGGCGAAGTGGCGCGCCAGCGCGTCGCCGCGCTGCACGCCGCAGAAGATGAAGTCGGGGTTTTCCTGCGCCAGGCGCTCGCGCAGCGGGCCGTCGCCGACCCACACGAAGCGCGCATCCGGCCGCACCCGCTGCAGTTGCCGGAACGCGCGCACCGCCAGCGGCAGGTTCTTCTCCGAGGCGATGCGGCCGACGTACAGCGCGGCGCAGCCGTCCGCATCCAGGCCCCATTCGCGGCGCAACCGCGCATCGCGCCGCTGCGGCTCGAACTGGCGGCTGTCCACCGCGCGCGCCAGCAGGCGCACCCGCTCGAAGCCCTGCCCGGCGAGGAAGCCGAGCAGTTCGCGGGTCGGCACCAGGGTCGCGTCGGCCTGGTTGTGGAAGCGCCGCATCCAGCGCAGCGCGGTCGATTGCAGCCAGGCGGCGCCGTACTGCGGCAGGTATTCGTCGAAGCGGGTGTGGAAGCCGGTGGCGATCGGGATGCCCAGGCGCCGCGCGGTGCGCAGCGCCGACCAGCCGAGCGGGCCCTCGGTGGCGATGTAGACCGCATCCGGCGGCGCCGCCTGCCACAGCCGGGCCAGGCGCCGCGGCGCGGGCAGGCCGAACTTCAGGCCGGGATAGCGCGGCAACGCCGCGCCGCGCACCAGGCGCGCATCGTCGTCGTCGCGATCGCCGCCCTGGCGTGGCCGCACCACATCGACCTGGTGGCCGCGTGCGCGCAGTCCCTGTTCCAGCCCCTGCACGGTCAGCGCGACGCCGTTGACCTCCGGGGGGTACGTCTCGGTGACGATCGCGTAGCGCATGCAGTGGCTCCGGTTTGCCAAAGCTTCGCGCGCCGCGGTGAAGCGAACATGTCCAGCGCATGTAGGAACGATGACGCCCCGGTCGGGCATTCATCCGCGCTTGAATCTGGACCCATGACGCGCCCGCCGCCGCAGGCAATACGAGGCCTTACCCGTACCGCCTCAGCGCAAGCGATCCCCCAATCCCGATTCCCCTCTCCCCATTCCCAGCTTTCAAGCCACAAATGGGCGGAACTGGATCCCCAACCCCGCCATGCCCTCGATCTCGCCGATCAGGTCGGCGCGCTGCAGCGGCCGCGCTTCGATCCACGGCTGCGACAGGATCAGGTGCAGATGGTCGCCGTCGGCCTTCAGTTCCAGCGAGGGGATCGGCTCGGATTCGTGCGCGCGATGCAGCAGCACCGCCAGCCGCAGCAGCGCGGCCTTGCGCTTGGCGCCGAGCAGCAGGCGGTCGGGCAGGGCGTCGAACGCGGTCTTGGGCACGTTGCGGCGATGGGTGCGCACCAGCGTCGCCAGCACCTGCTGTTCCTGCCGCGAGAAACCGGCGATGTCGGAGTGCTCGAGCACGTAGGCGCCGTGCACGTGGTACTGGCTGTGCGCGATGACCTGGCCCAGCTCGTGCAGGCGCGCGGCCCAACTGAGCATGCGCCCGTCGTCGGCATCCAGCGCCCAGGCCGTGGCGACCTGTTCGAACAGCGCCATCGCGGTGCCTTCCACGCGCGCGGCCTGCGTTTCGTCGATGCCGTAGCGCTGGGTCAACGCGGCGATCGCGGTTTCGCGCGGATCGTTCTCGCCGCCGCGGCCGAGCATGTCGTAGAGGATGCCTTCGCGCATGGCCGCCTTGCTCACCATCAGGCGCTGCAGGCCCAGGGCCTGGAACGCGGCTTCCAGCACCAGCACGCCGCCGGCGATGATCGGCCGGCGGTCGGCGGACAGGCCGGGCAGGTCGATGTCCTCGATGCGCTTGGCCAGCAGCAGGCGATCGCGCAGTTGCGGCAGCGCCTCGGCGGTGATCGCGCCCTTGGTCAGCTTCATCGCCGCGCAGATCTCGCCGATCGCCTTGTGCGTGCCCGACGACCCCAGCGCCTCGTGCCAGCCCAGCGCCCGGTACAGCCCGGCGAACTGCTGGAACTCGGCGGCGATCTCGGTCAGCGCGTCCTTCCACTTCTTCTTCGACAGCTTGCCGCCGGGAAAGAAGCGCCGCGTGCTGGCGATGCAGCCGGCCTGCAGGCTCTCGCGTTCCAGGGTCTGGAAGCCGCGGCCGATGATGAACTCGGTGGAGCCGCCGCCGATGTCGATCACCAACCGGCGCTGGTCCGGCTTGGGCGGCTGCGCATGCGCCACGCCCAGGTAGATCAGGCGCGCTTCCTCGCGGCCGCTGACCACTTCGATCGGATGCCCGAGCGCGGTCTCGCCGGGGATCAGGAACGCCTGCGGCGAGCGCAGCTGGCGCACGGTGTTGGTGGCGAGCGCGCGCACCCGCAGCGAGGGCACGTCGCGGATGCGCTGGCCGAAGCGCGCCAGGCATTCCAGCGCGCGCTGCCGCGCCTCCGACGAGAGCCCGCCCTTGTTGTCCAGGCCGTCGGCCATGCGCACGGTCTCGCGCAGGCGGTCCACCACCCGCAACTGCCCGAGCTGATACCGCGCCACCACCATGTGGAAACTGTTGGAACCCAGGTCGACGGCGGCCAACAGGTCGCCATCGCGCAACGGCGTGTACGGGGAGATGGGAGGCATGGGCGGAATGGTAGCCGATGCACGGCGGCTGCCGTCCATCGGCGCGCGGGTGGGGGGTTCAGAGTCCGTCGAGCAGCGTCAGCTGCGCCGAGTGCGGCGGCTGGTCCTGGCCTGGCGCCAGCTTGCGGTAGTCGCCGCTGGCGTCCAGTTCCCATGCGTTGAGGTTGTCGTCCAGATAGTTCTTCAGCACTTCGCGATGGATGCGCTGGATCAGCTTCGGGTCGAGGATCGGGAAGCAGGTTTCCACCCGCCGCAGCAGGTTGCGTTCCAGCCAGTCGGCGCTGGCGCAGTACAGTTCCGGCGCGCCGTCGTTGCCGAACCAGTACACGCGGCTGTGTTCGAGGAAGCGGCCGACGATCGAGCGCACCCGGATGTTGTCGGAGACGCCCGCCACGCCGGGCCGCAGCGTGCACGCGCCGCGCACGATCAGGTCGATCTGCACCCCGGCCTGCGAGGCCGCGTACAGGGCGCGGATCACCTGCGGCTCGTTGAGCGCGTTCATCTTGGCGATGATGCGGCCCGGGCGCCCGGCCAGGGCCAGCTTGGTCTCGCGCTCGATCCGGTGCAGCACGCCCGCATGCAGGGTGAACGGCGATTGCAGCAGGCGCTTGAGGCGGATCTTCGGCGCCAGCCCGGACAACTGCTGGAACAGCAGGTGCACGTCGTTGCAGATGTCCGCATCGGCGGTGATCAGGCTCAGGTCGGTGTAGGCGCGCGCGGTGCCGCTGTGGTAGTTGCCGGTGCCCAGGTGCACGTAGCGGCGCAGCTTGCGGCCCTCGCGGCGCACGATCAGCAGCATCTTGGCGTGGGTCTTGTAGCCGACCACGCCGTACACCACCTGCACGCCGGCTTCCTGCAGGCGATCGGCCAGGCCCAGGTTGGCCTCCTCGTCGAAGCGCGCGCGCAGTTCGACCACCACGGTCACGTCCTTGCCGTTGCGCGCGGCCAGCACCAGCGCGTCGACGATGCCCGAGTCCTTGCCGGTGCGGTACAGGGTCTGCTTGATCGCCAGCACCTGCGGGTCGACCGCGGCTTGCTTGATCAGGTCCAGCACCGCGGTGAACGCGTCGAACGGATGGTGCAGCAGCACGTCGCCGGCGGCGGCGATCTCGAAGATGCCCTCGCTGTCGCGCAGCGTGCGCGGGTTCATCGCCGGATACTTCAGTTCCGGGCGCTGCACCAGATCGTAGACCTGGTTGACCCGGCTCAGGTTGACCGGGCCGTCGATGCGGTAGACCGCGTTCTCCGGCAGCGCGAAGTTCTGCAGCAGGGTGCGCACGATCGACTTGGGACAATCCTCGGCGATCTCCAGCCGCACCGCCGGCCGGTAGCCGCGGTTGACCAGTTCGTCGCGCAGCGCCAGCGCCAGGTTCTCCACTTCCTCCTCGTCCACCACCAGCTCGGAATTGCGCGTCACCCGGAACTGGTAGGAGCCGGTCACTTCCATGCCCGGGAACAGTTCGTCGACGAAGGTGGACAGCACCGAGGACAGGAACACGAAGCCCTGACCGCCGTCGGACAGGCTTTCCGGCAACTGGATGATGCGCGGCAGCGAGCGCGGCGCGCGCACGATCGCCAGGTGACCGACGCGACCGAACGCGTCGGTGCCCTTGAGCACCACCACGATGTTCAGCGACTTGTTGAGGATCTTCGGGAACGGATGCGCCGGGTCCAGGCCTAGCGGGGACAGCACCGGCATGATCTCGTTGCGGAAGTAGGCACGCAGCCAGCGCTTCTGCCGCGCGTTCCAGGAATGCCGGCCGAGCACGCCGATGCCGGCATCCTTCAGCGCCGGGCGCAGCACCTCGTTCCAGCAGCGGTATTGCTGGTCGACCAGTTGCGCGGCGCGGTCGTGGATCGAGTTGAGGATCGCGCTCGAACTGAGCCCGTCCGGCGCCGGCGGCAGGCCGAATTCGAGCGCATGGCGCACGGTGGCGGCGCGGATCTCGAAGAATTCGTCGAGGTTGGTGCAGGAGATGCACAAGAAACGCAGCCGTTCCAGCAGCGGCACGCTGGGGTCCTGCGCCTGCGCCAGCACGCGGAAATTGAAGTCCAGTTGCGACAGTTCGCGGTTGAGGTACAGCGTCGGGTCGCGCAGCGGGTCGCTGGGAACGTCCGGTGGCGGCGTGGGCGGCAGGGCGGCGGCGCGGGGCATGGCGATACTCGTTAGGCGGAGGTCAGGGTGGCATGGGCGCGCCGCGGATGCACGCGCCCGGCGCCGAAGTGGCAGGAGAACGTGCTGCCCTTGCCGACTTCGCTCTCGATCTCCAGCCGCGCCTGGTGCAGGCCCAGCACGTGCTTGACGATCGACAGCCCCAGGCCGGTGCCGCCGCTCTCGCGCGAGCGGCTGCTGGAGACGCGGTAGAAGCGCTCGGTGATGCGCGGCAGGTGGTGCGCGGGAATGCCGTAGCCGCTGTCGCGCACCGACAGCACCGCGCCGTCGCCTTCGCGGGCGAAGCGGATACTGACCGTGCCGCCGGCGGCGGTGTAGCGCACCGCGTTGGTGACCAGGTTGGAGAACGCGCTGTGCAGTTCCTTGTTGGAGCCGACCAGGTCCAGGTCGGCCTCGTCGTGGACCTCGATGCGGTGCCGGCCCTGGCTGTGCGCTTCGGCCTCGCGGCGCAGCGTGGCCAGCATCGGCGCCATCGCGATGCTTTCCTCGTTGGCGTGCTCCTGCGATTCCAGGCGCGACAGGGTCAGCAGGTCCTCGACCAATTGCGTCATGCGCTGCGACTGCTTGCGCATCTCGGCGATCATCGGCCCCGAATCCGGGAAATCCTCCGGATCGAGCATGTCCAGGTAGCCGTGCACCACGGTGAGCGGGGTGCGCAGTTCATGCGAGACGTTGGCGACGAAGTCGCGCCGCACCTGCTCCAGTTGCAGCAGCTTGCTGACGTCGCGCGCGACCAGCAGCCAGTGGTCGTCGGAATAGGGGATCAGGCGCAGGTGCAGGCGCAGCCGGTCGTCGATCGGCGAGGGCGTGTCCAGCATCGGCTCGGCGTTGCGCCCGCCGGCCAGCCAGTGCGCCAGCGGCAGCGGTTGCAGGCGTTCGACCACCGGCACGTTGAGGTCGCCGGGATGGCGCAGGCCGAGCAGGCTGCCGGCGGCCTCGTTGAACCATTGAATGCGCTGGCTGTTGCGGTCCACCACTACCACCGCGTCGGGCAGCGCGGCGGCGGCGGCGCGGTAGGCGCGCAGCATGTCCAGCAGGCGCCGCTTGCGCGTGCGCATTTCCGCCTGGCTGCGGTACAGCAAGCGGTCCAGTTCGTTCCACACCCCGGTGCCGGCCGGCGGTTCCCAGCGCTGGCGCGCGGTCAGCCGGCGCAGCACGCGGC
This sequence comes from Xanthomonas sp. DAR 35659, assembly GCF_041242975.1. Taxonomy (NCBI): domain Bacteria; kingdom Pseudomonadati; phylum Pseudomonadota; class Gammaproteobacteria; order Lysobacterales; family Lysobacteraceae; genus Xanthomonas; species Xanthomonas medicagonis. The sequence continues at coordinate 4,151,640 of NZ_CP162488.1, read as the reverse complement.
GCAGGCGCCAGTAGTGCCAGCCCATCACCGCCAGCGACATCACCGTCAGCGCCATCCACACGTGGCCGCCGAGCCAGCCGATCAGCACCGCCAGCAGCAACAGCGCGGCTAGGGTGCCGAGGGTCTTGAACCAGGCGGAACGGATGTGGCGGGGCATCGGGGGCGCGCTCTGTCGCAATGGAACTGTCCGTGCGCCGTTTATAGCAGGCAACGACGGCAATCAGATGGACGAGGAGAAGCGATAGCCGGAGCCGCGCACCGTCTGCACCATGTTCTCCACCGCGAACGGTTCCAGGGTCTTGCGCAGGCGGCGGATGTGCACGTCGATGGTGCGCTCCTCGACGTAGACGCTGCCGCCCCAGACGTGGTCGAGCAACTGCGCGCGGCTGTAGACGCGCTCGGGATGGGTCATGAAGAAGTGCAGCAGGCGGTACTCGGTGGGGCCGATCGGCACCGGCGCGTCGCCGGCGAACACGCGGTGCGCGGCGCCGTCGATGCGCAGACTGCCGACCGAGACGCTGCCGTCCTCGTCGTCCTCGCGGGTGCGGCGCATCACCGCGCGGATCCGCGCCAGCAGCTCGCGCGCCGAGAACGGCTTGACCACGTAATCGTCCACGCCGGCTTCCAGGCCGCCGACGCGGTCGTTCTCTTCGCCGCGCGCGGTCAGCATGATGATCGGCACCTCGCGGGTCATCGCATCCTTGCGCCAGCGCCGGGCCAGTTCCAGGCCGCTGGTGCCGGGCAGCATCCAGTCCAGCAGGATCAGGTCGGGCACGCGGTCGGCGATGGAGGTCTGCGCTTCGCGCGCGTCGCCGGCATGGACCGGTTCGAAGTCGCCCTTGCGCAAGGCGAACGCCACCATGTCGCGGATGGCGGGTTCGTCGTCGACGATCAGGATGCGTTTCTGCACGACGGCACCGTGGGGACTGGGAGGAGAGGCCGCCAGTAGACTACGGTTTTATTACGATTCGGTGACGCCCCGCGGTAGGGCGTTTCAGCGCTGTTTCACGTCCGGGTCCTGTACGCCCTGGCGGCGCAGTTCCAGCACCGTGGGGGTGATCGCGGCGATGCGCGCATCGATGCGGGCGCGGGCGACGTAGTCCAGGTCCTGGCGCTTCTTCAGGTTGTTCAGCTGGATCAGCGCCTGTTCCGGGCGGCCGTTCAGGTAGGCGGCCTCGGCATAGGCTTCGCCGGCGCGGTTGCCGTCCCCGGCCAGTTCGCAGGCGCGGGCGAAGGTGCGCTGGAACACCGGATCGTCGGCCGCCGTGCCCAGCAACGGCCGCAACACCGCCTGCGCGCGCTGGCCGGCGGCGCGGCCGCCTTGTTCGTTCAGTGCCGAGGCGTAGGTCAGCGCGACCGCGCGGTTGCTGGGCAGGCGCTTGAGCAGCGCGTCGAAGCGCTGGTTGGCCTGCTGCACGCGCCCGGTGCGCGATTCGGCCTCGGCCACCGCCAGGCCCAGCCACCAGCTGTCCGGGTGCGCCTGCAGCAGTTCCTCCAGCGCCTTGGCCGCGTCCTGTGGGCTGCCACCGCCGCGCAGCCGGGCCAGCGCCAGGCCATAGCGCTGGGCGTCGCTGAGGCCCTGCTTGCTGCCCTGGCGCAGGCCTTCGTACTCGCGCACCGCGTCGGCCGGGGTGTTGGCGCTGAGGACCCGCAGGCGCTCGCGGGCCCAGTCGAACTGGCCGCTGCCGCCGCGCGCGCCGGTGTCGAACGGCAACTGCAGGCTGCCGGGCAGCAGCGGATTGCTGGGCGCGCCCAGCGGCTGGCTCAGCGACACGTCGTTGGGATCGACTCGCTCCTCCAGGCTGCCGCCGGGCACGCGCGTGGTCAGGGTCACCGTGTTCTTCTTCATCTGCTCGGCGCGCTGCCGCGCCTCGCTGATGCGGGTGGTGGTGACCGGGTGGGTCATCAGGTAGTCGGGCGTGCTGTAGCCGCCCTGGTTGCCGCGCATCGCCAGAGACATGCGCTCGAAGAAGCCGGCCATCGCATCCACGTCGTAGCCGCTGCGCGCCAGGGTGCGGATGCCCAGGCGGTCGGCTTCCGATTCGTTGGAGCGGGTGTAGTCGATCTGGCGCTGCTGCATCAGCCCCAGGCCGCTGGCGATCGCCGCCTGGGTGGCGTCGCCGCTGGAGCGGCCGCCGGCCTGCTGCGCGGCGATCACCGCGGCGAGCATGCCGAGCAGGATCGGCACCTGGTCGCGCTGCGCCCGCTCCACCCCGCGCAGTACGTGCTGCTGGGTGACGTGGGCGATCTCGTGCGACAGCACCGCCGCCACCTCGTCCTCGCGCTCGGCGGTCAGCACCAGCCCGGCGTTGACCGCGACATAGCCGCCCAGGGTGGCGAAGGCGTTGATCTGGCGGTCGCGCAGCATGAAGAAGGTGAACGTCTGCTGCGGCTGGTCGCTGTTGGCGCCGAGTCGGGTGCCCATGGTCTGCAGCCAGTCGCCGAGCAGCGGGTCGTCCAGCACGTAGTCGTAGTTGCGCAGTTCGGCCAGCATCATCCGGCCGTACTCGGCCTGCCGCGCCGGGGTCAGCAGTTCGCCGGCCGAGGAGCCGATGTCCGGCAGCTTGTTCTCCTGCGCCGGCGCCGGCGCGGTGGCGAGGGCGGTCGCCAGGGTGATAGCGAAGGCAAGCGGCAACGGGCGCAAGGCAGGCTCCAGGAGAAGGCGGACCGCCGCGGCGGCGGGCGCAACGACGGGTGAATCCGGGGTAATCCGCAGTGTTGCGGCAGCGGACTCGAAAATCCACCCAGCCGCTACCATAGTGGTTTGGACCTCAGACAGCGCCCGGAGTTTCCCATGGACACCCACCCCGCCGACGGCGGCCAGGCCGGCGGCCCGCCGATCACCCTGTACTCCACCGCGATCTGCCCCTACTGCGTGGCGGCCAAGAACTTCCTCAAGAGCAAGGGCCGCAGCTGGACCGAGGTGCGCATCGACCTGGACCCGGCCGAGCGCGAGAAGATGGTCGCGCTGGCGCGCCGCACCAGCGTGCCGCAGATCTTCGTCGGCGAGACCCACGTCGGCGGCTACGACGACATGATGGCGCTGCACCGCGCCGGCAAGCTGGAGCCGCTGCTCGACGGCCAGGCCCCGGAGGCCCGGGCATGAGCGCTGCCGGCGGCGACGGCGGCGACGGGCAGGACCGGGTGCGCGAATTCACCGAGTTCCGCCAGCGCATGAACCAGCGCATCCTGGCCGAGCCGAACCAGGTGGTGCGGCGCTTCTTCGCGCTCGACACCCAGACCTACCAGGCCGGCGCGCTGGACGTGAAGACCAAGGAACTGCTCGGCCTGGTCGCCTCGCTGGTGCTGCGCTGCGACGACTGCATCAGCTACCACGTGGCCCAGTGCAAGGAGGCCGGGGTGCAGCGCGACGAGTTCTTCGAGACCTTCTCGGTGGGCCTGGTGGTGGGCGGTTCGATCGTGATCCCGCATCTACGCCGGGCGGTGGATTTCCTCGACAAGCTCGAGGAGGGCGCCGCCGCCGCGCCGGCCGAGCACGCGCACGCCTGATCCGGCGCAGCCGGTCGGCCCCGATGCACGCCGCCTGCGGGCGGCGTGCCGCGTTTTGCGCCCGCCTCGGTTTGGGAGCCTTCACCGGCTTCGGGCATAATTACCGGTGAAACCTCCTTGCGCCAGCACCCCGGGCTTCCGGTCGGCGCGCTCCCCCTCTGTACGGAAACCGCACTCCTATGACGCAGACAATCACGGTCATCCGTGGCGATGGCATCGGCCCCGAGATCATGGACGCCACGCTGTTCGTGCTCGACGCGCTGAACGCCGGGCTGACCTACGAATACGCCGACGCCGGCCTGGTCGCCCTGGAAAAGCACGGCGACCTGTTGCCGGCCGCCACCCTGGACTCGATCCGCAAGAACAAGATCGCGCTGAAGAGCCCGCTGACCACGCCGGTGGGCGAGGGCTTCAGCTCGATCAACGTGGCCATGCGTCGCCAGTTCGACCTGTACGCCAACGTGCGTCCGGCCAAGTCGTTCCCGAACACCAAGTCGCGCTTCGGCGCCGGCGTGGACCTGATCACCGTGCGCGAGAACACCGAAGGCGCCTACCTGAGCGAAGGCCAGGAAGTGTCGGCCGACGGCGAGACCGCGGTGTCGATGGCCAAGGTGACCCGCAAGGGCTCCGAGCGCATCGTCCGCTACGCCTTCGACCTGGCCCGCGCGACCGGCCGCAAGAAGGTCACCGCGGTGCACAAGGCCAACATCATCAAGTCGACCTCGGGCCTGTTCCTGAAGGTGGCGCGCGAAGTGGCGGCCAACTACCCGGAGATCGAGTTCCAGGAAATGATCGTCGACAACGCGTGCATGCAGCTGGTAATGCGCCCGGAGCAGTTCGACGTCATCGTCACCACCAACCTGTTCGGCGACATCCTGTCGGACCTGTGCGCCGGCCTGGTCGGCGGCCTGGGCCTTGCGCCGGGCGCCAACATCGGCGTGGACGCGGCCATCTTCGAAGCGGTGCACGGCTCGGCCCCGGACATCGCCGGGCAGGGCAAGGCCAACCCGTGCGCGCTGCTGCTGGGCGCGGCGCAGCTGCTGGACCACGTCGGCCAGCCGCAGAACGCCGAGCGCCTGCGCAACGCCATCGTCGCCACGCTGGAAGCCAAGGACGGGCTGACCCCGGACCTGGGCGGCAGCGGCAACACCATGGGCTTCGCCAAGGCCATCGCCAGCCGCCTCTGAGCGCGCCGGAAGATCGCAAAAAAGAAAGGGCGCCTCAGGCGCCCTTTCTTTTGCTCGGAAGTTTGTCGGAAGCCATGTAGCCACCGATCGCGGGGCGCCGCGCTTGCGATTCCCCACTCCCGATTCCCGACTCCCGGCTCAGTTCCTCGACTGCAGCTTCGACAGCAAGCGCAGGAACTCGATGTACAGCCACACCAGCGTGACCATCAGCCCGAACGCGCCGTACCACTCCATGTACTTCGGCGCGCCTTGCTCCACGCCGCTTTCGATGAAGTCGAAGTCCAGCACCAGGTTCAGTGCCGCCACCACCACCACGAACAGGCTGAACAGGATGCCGACCGTGCCGGAGGCGTGGATGTAGGGGATCTGGATATTGAAGAACCCGAGCACGATGGTCGCCAGGTACACCAGGGCGATGCCGCCGGTGGCCGCGACCACGCCCAGCTTGAAATTCTCGGTGGCCTTGATCATCCCGCTGCGGTAGGCGAACAGCAGCGCGAACAGGGTGCCGAAGGTCAGCAGCACCGCCTGCAGCACGATGCCGTTGAAGCGCACTTCGTACATCGCCGAGATCGAGCCGAGGAAGAAGCCTTCCACCAGCGCGTACAGCGGCGCGGTGATCGGCGCCCAGGTCTTCTTGAAGGTGGTGATCAGCGCCAGGATGAAACCGCCGAAGGCGCCGCCCAGCACGTAGCCGATGATGCCCGGCGCGATCGTTTCGTTGCCGGCGCCATCGATCGAGATCGACTGGCTCCAGGCGAACACCGCGGTCAGCAAGGTCAGCAGCAACAGCGCGCCGGTCTTGTGCACGGTGCCGTTCAGGGTCATCGCCTCGCCGTCGCGCGAAACGACGGCGCCGCTGCCGAGGTCGAGGAAGGTGGATTCCTTCAAGGCGGGGTTGCCGCTGCGGATCATGCTGTTTCTCCCTGTAATAAAGACGATTGGCCATCATCGGCCGCAAGTGGCGAGCATAGCGCAGGCATCGGTCGTGCGATGTGCCGTTGACAGCGGAGCGCGAGCTTCCCACAATAGCCGACCTTTCCGGCCTCGGTCGCGAGGGATGTTCCGCCGGGGTATAGCGCAGTCTGGTAGCGCGCCTGCTTTGGGAGCAGGATGTCGGGGGTTCGAATCCCTCTACCCCGACCAATCCGATGCCCAATGGCGGAGAGGAATGCGACAATCCGGCCCGGGCGCCCGTAGCTCAACCGGATAGAGCACCGACCTTCTAAGTCGGGGGTTACAGGTTCGATTCCTGTCGGGCGCGCCAACACCGGCGCCGGGCGGGAGATGCAAGGTTTCAATGGTGGCTGTAGCTCAGCTGGTTAGAGTACTGGATTGTGATTCCAGATGTCGGGGGTTCGAGTCCCCTCAGCCACCCCATTGATTGTGTGACCCGATGTTTCGCGGGGTGTTGCAACGAAGCAAAAAAGCACATAGAATGTGCGACTCAGTTTCAGGGCCGTTAGCTCAGTTGGTAGAGCAGTTGACTCTTAATCAATAGGTCCAAGGTTCGAATCCTTGACGGCCCACCAAAACAAAAAGGCATCTGCTTCGGCAGGTGCCTTTTTCTTTTCCGGCTGGCCTGCAACAATGCCGGGCGGGCGCGTGTGGCGCTCCCAGCGCGAAAGTGGCGGAATTGGTAGACGCCCTGGTTTTAGGTACCAGTGCCGCAAGGCGTAGGGGTTCGAGTCCCCTCTTTCGCACCATCCTGGCGCCGCTCGCGCGGCCCGCCGCGCCCCAGTCCCCGTCCGCACCCACGCCACGCCAGGCCTGCAGCAGCGCCGGCCGACCGGGTGCGCTGGCAGGCACAGCGGGAATAGGCGAAACTATCCGGCTGCGGCGGCCGTCCCGTGCCCGCGTCAACCCGTATTTTTCTACATCGTGCCGAGAGCCGTGGGCTCCCGGTGGCAGGAGTCCACATGCAAGCTTCGATCGAAACCACCGGTACCCTGGAACGGCGTCTGACCTTCACCCTGCCGGAGGAGCGTCTGGAAACCCATATCGGCGGCCGCCTGCGCGAAGTCGCGCGCACCGCGCGGATCAAGGGTTTCCGTCCGGGCAAGATCCCGCCGAAGGTGATCGAGCAGCGCTTCGGGCCGCAGATCCGCGCCGAGGCGCTGGACGGCCTGCTGCGCGAAACCTTCGACTCGGCCGTGCGCGAGCACGAACTGCGCCTGGCCGGCAATCCGCGCATCGACCGCGCCGGCGACAACGAGCTGCAGTTCGTGGCGACCTTCGAAGTGGTGCCGGACTTCGGCGACATCGACGTGTCCACGCTGCAGGTGATCCGCCACACCGCCGAGGTCACCGACGCCGACATCGAGCAGATGATCGAGAACCTGCGCCTGCAGCGCCGTACCTGGCAGCCCGCCGGGCGCGCCGCGCAGGACGGCGACCTGGTGACCCTGGAAACCTGGTCGCAGGTCGGCGACGAGCGTCTGCCGGCCGAGGGCGTGGAGAAGGGCAGCAGCGTGATCGGCTCGGGCGTCATGTTCCCGGCGATCGAGCAGGGCCTGGTCGGGATGTCCAAGGACGAAGAGAAGACGCTGACGGTCGACTTCCCGGCCGACTGGCGCGTGCCGCAGTTCGCCGGCAAGCAGGTCCAGGTGCACGTGAAGGCGGTCGATGTGGCCGCGCCGGTGCTGCCGGAGGTGGACAAGGAGTTCATCAAGAGCTTCGGCGTGAAGAGCGGCGATGCCGAGCAGTTCCGCAAGGACATCCGCATCAACCTGGAGCGCGAACTGAAGGGCGCGCTGATGAACCGCCTGCGTCGCGAGGTCGGCGAGCAGTTGATCGCCGCCTACGCGTCGGTGGAAATGCCGCCGCGCCTGGTCGAGAACGAGGCGCGCTCGATGCTGGCGCAGCAGGTCGAGCAGCTGCGCCGCTCCGGCCGCGACCCGGGCCAGGTGCCGGACGACGCTCACCAGGGCTTCATGGATGCGGCGCGCAAGCGCGTGCTGGTCGGCCTGCTGGTCGGCGAGGTCGCCCGCCGCAACGAGCTGCGCCTGGACCCCAAGCGCGTCTCGGAGACGCTGCGCCTGATCGCCTCGACCTACGAAGAGCCGGAGCAGGTCATTGAGATGTACCGCAACGATCCCCAATTGATGGGAGGACTGCAGAGCCGTGTGATGGAAGAGCAGGTGATCGACTGGATCGCCGAGCGCGCCCAGCACACCGAGCAGGCGATGACGTTCCAGGAAGCGATCCGCCAGTAAGGCGTCGCTTCGCGGCGGCCCGCATGGCGACATGCGGGGTGGAGACGCGATCCAGGCCCCGTAGCCGCGGGGCGCGACAAGAGGCGAAGCCCTGCACACCCCCGTGCAGGGACGACACAGAGCAGGAGTTCCGGCGTGGACAATGTGACCAAGGCGTTGAATCTGGTTCCGATGGTGGTCGAGCAGACCAGCCGCGGCGAGCGTGCCTACGACATCTATTCGCGCCTGCTGAAGGAGCGCTTGATCTTCCTGGTCGGCCCGATCGACGACCACATGGCCAATGTGATCGTGGCGCAGATGCTGTTCCTGGAAGCGGACAATCCGGAAAAGGACATCAGCATCTACATCAACTCGCCCGGCGGCGTGGTCACCGCGGGCATGGCGATCTACGACACCATGCAGTACATCAAGCCGGACGTGAGCACCATCTGCGTCGGCCAGGCCGCCTCGATGGGCGCGCTGCTGCTGGCCTCGGGCGCGGCCGGCAAGCGTTACGCGCTGCCGAATTCGCGGGTGATGATCCACCAGCCGCTGGGCGGCTTCCAGGGCCAGGCCACCGACATCGACATCCACGCCCGCGAGATCCTCACCCTGCGCGCGCGGCTGAACGAAATCCTGGCCAAGCACACCGGCCAGTCGCTGGAAACCATCGCCCGCGACACCGAGCGCGACAACTTCAAGAGCGCGCCCGACGCGCAGGCCTACGGGCTGGTCGACCAGGTGCTCGAGCGTCGTCCGGATGAGTCGATCCAGCCGGCATAAGGCTTGCATGTACTGCAAAACGCAGCGTATTCCGCAGGGCCGGGGTCGGGCTAGCGTCCTCCCGGCCCTGTGCTATTCTCGAAATCGAACCCCCGTTCATCGGGTGGGGTAACTGGGTAAGCGAAGCAATGAGCGAAGACCGGCAAGGCCGTTCCGGCGACAGCAACAAGATCTTGTACTGCTCGTTCTGCGGCAAGAGTCAACACGAGGTCCGTAAGCTGATCGCCGGGCCGAGCGTGTTCATCTGCGACGAATGCGTCGAGTTGTGCAACGACATCATCCGCGAGGAGCTTGAGGAGAAGGCGCAGTCCGCGCGCAGCAGCCTGCCCAAGCCCAAGGAAATCCTCGAGGTGCTGGACCAGTACGTGATCGGGCAGTTGCGCGCCAAGCGCACGCTGGCCGTGGCCGTGTACAACCACTACAAGCGCATCGAGAGCCGCCAGAAGAACGACGAAGTCGAACTGGCCAAGTCCAATATCCTGCTGGTCGGCCCGACCGGTTCGGGCAAGACGTTGCTGGCCGAGACGCTGGCGCGCCTGCTCAACGTGCCGTTCACCATCGCCGATGCGACCACGCTGACCGAGGCCGGCTACGTCGGCGAGGACGTGGAGAACATCATCCAGAAGCTGCTGCAGAAGTGCGACTACGACGTCGACAAGGCGCAGCAGGGCATCGTCTACATCGACGAGATCGACAAGATCTCGCGCAAGAGCGAAAACCCGTCGATCACCCGCGACGTGTCCGGCGAAGGCGTGCAGCAGGCGCTGCTGAAGCTGATCGAAGGCACGGTCGCCTCGGTGCCGCCGCAGGGCGGGCGCAAGCATCCGCAGCAGGAATTCCTGCAGGTGGACACCAAGAACATCCTGTTCATCTGCGGCGGCGCGTTCGCCGGGCTGGACAAGGTGATCCAGCAGCGCTCCAACGACGTCGGCGGCATCGGCTTCGGCGCCAAGGTGAAGAGTTCCGAGCGCAAGCGCGAAGTCGGCAAGATCCTGGCGGAAGTGGAGCCGGAGGACCTGATCAAGTTCGGCCTGATCCCCGAGTTCGTCGGCCGCCTGCCGGTGGTCGCCACGCTGGAGGAGCTGGACGAACCGGCGCTGATCAAGATCCTGACCGAGCCGAAGAACGCGATCACCAAGCAGTTCCGGAAGCTGTTCGAGATGGAAGGCGTGGAGCTGGAGTTCCGGCCCGACGCGCTGCTGGCCATCGCCCGCAAGGCGCTCAAGCGCAAGACCGGCGCGCGCGGCCTGCGCACCATCGTCGAGTCGGTGCTGCTGGACACGATGTACGAGCTGCCGTCGCAGGAAAACGTCAGCAAGGTGGTGGTGGACGAGTCGGTGATCGAGCACAAGTCCGAGCCGTACCTGATCTACCAGACCCCGCCGCCGGCGCCGAAGGTGGCCTCCGCCGAGTGAGGCCCGAGCACGGTCGCGGCGGCCTCCCGTCGCGACCGTGAGGATTGGCTAACCGCTTGAAAGAAAAGGGGCTTTTTCGCTGCCCTTGCATCATCCAGCCGATGGCCCCATAACGGGGCCATCGGCATTTTTGTGCCCGCCTTTTCCGTATTCCCGCCTCCCACATCGGAACCCTCATGGCCCAGTCCAAATCCGAAGTCCTCGACCTGCCGGTCCTGCCGTTGCGCGACGTCGTGGTCTTCCCGCACATGGTCATCCCGCTGTTCGTCGGCCGCGACAAGTCCATGCGCGCGCTCGAGCACGCGATGGAGGCCGACAAGCGCATCCTGCTGGTCGCGCAGAAGTCCGCCGAGACCGACGATCCGGCGGCGGCGGACCTGTACAACGTCGGCACCCTGGCGCAGGTGCTGCAACTGCTGAAGCTGCCCGACGGCACCATCAAGGTGCTGGTCGAGGGCCTGTCGCGGGTCAGCGTCGACAAGGTGGTCGAGCGCGATGGCGCGCTGCAGGGCGAGGGCAGCGAGATCGATGCCGCCGAATCGCGCGAGGAGCGCGAGGTGGAGGCGATCGCGCGCTCGCTGATGTCGCTGTTCGAGCAGTACGTCAAGACCAACCGCAAGCTGCCGCCGGAGCTGCTGCAGACCCTGTCCGGCATCGACGAGCCCGGGCGCCTGGCCGACACCATCGCCGCGCACATCGGCGTGCGTCTGGCCGACAAGCAGCGCCTGCTGGAAACGCTGGAAGTGGGTGAGCGCCTGGAGATGCTGGTCGGCCTGGTCGACGGCGAGATCGACGTGCAGCAGCTGGAGAAGCGCATCCGCGGCCGGGTCAAGTCGCAGATGGAGAAAAGCCAGCGCGAGTACTACCTCAACGAGCAGATGAAGGCGATCCAGAAGGAACTGGGCGACCTCGACGACGCGCCGGGCGAGCTGGAGGAACTGGCGCGCAAGATCGCCGAGGCGGGCATGCCCAAGCCGGTGGAGACCAAGGCCAAGGCCGAACTCAACAAGCTCAAGCAGATGTCGCCGATGTCGGCCGAGGCCGCGGTGGTGCGCAACTACCTGGACTGGCTGCTGGGCGTGCCGTGGAAGAAGCGCAGCAAGGTGCGCAAGGAGCTCAAGGTCGCGCAGGAGACGCTGGACGCCGACCATTACGGCCTGGAGAAGGTCAAGGACCGCATCCTCGAGTACCTCGCGGTGCAGTCGCGGGTGAAGCAGATGAAGGGCCCGATCCTGTGCCTGGTCGGGCCGCCGGGCGTGGGCAAGACCTCGCTGGGCCAGTCCATCGCCAAGGCCACCAACCGCAAGTTCGTGCGCATGTCGCTGGGCGGCGTGCGCGACGAGGCGGAGATCCGCGGGCATCGCCGCACCTACGTCGGCTCGATGCCGGGACGCATCGTGCAGAACCTCAACAAGGTCGGCAGCAAGAATCCGCTGTTCGTGCTCGACGAGATCGACAAGATGTCGATGGATTTCCGCGGCGATCCGTCCTCGGCGCTGCTGGAAGTGCTCGACCCCGAGCAGAACAACGCCTTCAACGACCACTACCTGGAAGTGGATCTGGACCTGTCCGAAGTGATGTTCGTGGCGACCTCCAATTCGCTGAACATCCCCGGGCCGTTGCTGGACCGCATGGAGGTGATTCGCATTCCGGGCTACACCGAGGACGAGAAGCTCAACATCGCCATGCGCTACCTGGTGCCCAAGCAGCTCAAGGCCAACGGCCTGAAGGGCGAGGAACTGGAGATCGCCGAGGACGCGATCCGCGACATCGTGCGCTACTACACGCGCGAATCCGGCGTGCGCAACCTCGAGCGCGAAGTCGCCAAGATCTGCCGCAAGGTGGTCAAGGAGATCGCGTTGGCCGGTCCTCAGCCTGCGCTGCCCGCGAAGAAGGCTGTGGCGAAGAAGGGCGCGGCGGCGCGCAAGGACAAGGCGCGGGTCGCGGTCGGTTCGAAGAATCTGGACAAGTACCTGGGCGTGCGCCGTTTCGACTTCGGCCGCGCCGAGGAGCAGAACGAGATCGGCCTGGTCACCGGCCTGGCCTGGACCGAGGTCGGCGGCGATCTGCTGCAGATCGAATCGACCCTGGTGCCGGGCAAGGGCGCGGTGATCCTGACCGGCCAACTCGGCGACGTGATGAAGGAATCGGCGTCGGCGGCGCTGTCGGTGGTGCGGTCGCGCGCCGAGCGGCTCGGCATCGAGGTGGACTTCCTGCAGAAGCACGACGTGCACCTGCACGTGCCCGACGGCGCCACGCCGAAGGACGGCCCCAGCGCGGGCATCGCGATGGTGACCTCGCTGGTGTCGATGCTGACCAAGGTGCCGGTCAAGGCCGATGTGGCGATGACCGGCGAGATCACCTTGCGCGGCCGCGTCTCGGCGATCGGCGGACTCAAGGAGAAATTGCTGGCGGCGCTGCGTGGCGGCATCCGCACCGTGATCATCCCGGAGGAGAACCGCAAGGATCTGGCCGATATTCCCGATAACGTGACCCGCGACCTGAAGATCGTGCCGGTCAAGTGGATCGACGAAGTGCTGGATCTGGCGCTGGAGAGGCCGTTGACGCCGAAGGCGACGGCCGACGGCGAGCCGACGCCGGTGCGGCGCAAGCCCAAGTCCAAAGCAGCCTCGAACGCGCGCGTCAAGCACTGAAACGCGCTGAACCGCACCCGCCCAAGCGGCCGAAACCCGCGCCGTTGCTGGCTTTTCGGCTTGCGCGGGTGGGAGGCCGCTGGTATAAATGCACGACTTGCGAGCACCGCGAACGGGCGTGCTTGGTAGTGAAAAATCAATCGGGGCCTCGTCGCAGACGAGGCAGGCCAAGCCGACACCCGATCCTCAATTCCGCGGTTTTCTGCCGCACATGGAGTCATCAAGCAATGAATAAAGCCGAACTGAACGACGCTATCGCCGCCGCTGCGGATATTTCCAAGGCCGAAGCCGGTCGCGCCGTCGACGCCTTCGTGTCCGAAGTCACCAAGGCGCTGAAGAAGGGCGACAGCGTGACCCTCGTGGGCTTCGGCACCTTCCAGGTGCGCGACCGTGCCGAGCGCACCGGCCGCAACCCGAAGACCGGCGACTCGATCAAGATCGCCGCGTCCAAGAATCCGACCTTCAAGGCTGGCAAAGCGCTGAAGGATGCCGTAAACTAATCGACTCGCTAGGGTGCTTAGCTCAGCGGTAGAGCGTCTCCTTTACACGGAGAGGGTCGGGGGTTCGAAACCCTCAGCACCCACCAGAGCACCGAGCGACAAGTTTCAAAAGCGGAGTGGTAGTTCAGTCGGTTAGAATGCTGGCCTGTCACGCCGGAGGTCGCGGGTTCGAGTCCCGTCCACTCCGCCAGTTGTGCCGAAGCCCCTGAGAAATCAGGGGTTTCGTTTCTCGAAGCCTTCAGCGCATCGCGCCGATCGCTCGGGATCGCGGGCCACGTGCCTGCCTCCGTTCAAAAAGCGGAGTGGTAGTTCAGTCGGTTAGAATGCTGGCCTGTCACGCCGGAGGTCGCGGGTTCGAGTCCCGTCCACTCCGCCAGTTTTGTACGCGAAACCCCCGAGCGATCGGGGGTTTCTTTTTTCCGCGAGGCCATCCGCGACGCGGGCCGTTCGTGCCGCATCGCCGCCGAAGGGGCGTCGCCGGGCCGCTCCCGCGCCGCGCCATGCCGCGGCGGGGCGTGAAGCGGGTTAAACTGCGCGGCTCGCCAACAGGCCTCGGTTCCCAACCAATGCTGCAGAAACTCCGCGAAAAGACCTCGGGCTGGATCGCCACCGCGATCATCGGCCTGTTGATGATTCCGTTCCTGTTCGTCATCGACAGCAGCTACCTCGGTGGCGTCGGTGCCAACAACGTCGCCAAGGTGCAGGCGCCGCCGTCGTGGTGGGCCTCGGCCCCGTCGTGGTGGCCGGTGTCGCTGCTGTGGCGCCACCACGAGGTCAGCACCGAGCAGTTCCGCGCGCGCTTCGAGCAGGAGCGTCTGCAGGAGCGGCAGCAGCAGGGCGAGAGCTTCGATCCGCGCGAGTTCGAGAGTGCCGACAACAAGCGCAAGGTGCTGGATCAGTTGATCGACGAGCAGGTGGTGAAGCTGGCGTCCGAGCAGGCCGGGGTGGTGATCAGCGATGCCGCGGTGCGCGACTACATCGGTTCGATTCCCCAGTTCCAGAACAATGGCAAGTTCGATCCGGAGCAGTACCGTCAGCTGCTGGCGTCGGGCATGCCGCCGCGCACGCCGGCGATGTTCGAGCAGTTGGTGCGCGATGGCATGCAGCAGTCGCTGATTCCGTCCGCGCTGATGGAATCGGCCTTCGCGACCCAGCAGGAAACCGAGCGCCTGCTGAAGATGCTCGGCGAAACCCGCGACGTGGACCTGGCGTTGCTGCCGGAGCAGCCGGCCGACACCACGCCGGTCAGCGACGCGCAGGTGCAGCAGTGGTACGACACGCACCAGGCCGACTTCAAGCTGCCCGAGCGGGTGTCGATCGAGTACGTCGAACTGGACGCGTCCAAGTTGCCGCCGGCCAAGCCGGCCGACGAGGCGACGCTGCGCAAGCGCTACGAGGACGAGAAGGCGCGCTTCGTCGAACCCGATCAGCGCCTGGCCTCGCACATCCTGATCAGCGCCGGCAAGGATGCCGCCGCGCAGAAGGCGGCCGAGGCCAAGGCCGCCAAGCTCGCCGCCGAGGCCAAGCAGCCCGGCGCCGACTTCGCCGCGCTGGCGCGCGCCAATTCCGAGGATCCAGGCTCCAAGAACGCCGGTGGCGATCTGGGCTGGGTCGAGAAGGGCGTGATGGTGAAGCCGTTCGAGGACGCGCTGTTCGCGATGAAGCCCGGCGAGATCGTCGGCCCGGTGAAGAGCGAGTTCGGCTATCACGTGATCCAGCTGCGCGAGGTCAAGGGCGGCAAGGGCAAGTCGTTCGAGCAGGTCCGCGACCAGCTCGCCGGCGAGCAGATGCAGGCCGACAACGAGAAGGCCTTCAGCGAACTGAGCGGCAAGCTGGTGGACCTGGTCTACAAGAACCCGACCGCGCTGGCGTCGGCGGCCAAGGAGGTCGGCCTGCCGGTGCAGACCCTGGGGCCATTCTCGCGCGCCGATGCCAGCGGCGTCGCCGCGCAGCCGGCGGTGTTGCGCGCGGCCTTCTCCGACGCCCTGGTGCAGGACGGCACGGTCAGCGATCCGATCACCCTCGGACCGAACCACAACGTGATGATTCGCGTCACCCAGCACCTGCCGGAGCAGACCCAGCCCCTGGCCAAGGTCCGCGAGCAGGTGGTTGCCGCGGTGCATGCCGATCGCACCGCCAAGGCGGCGGCGGCCAAGGCCGATGCGCTGCTGGAGAAGCTGCGCAAGGGCGAGACCCTGCAGGCGCTGGCCGGGCCGGAAAAGCTGCAGCTCAACCCGATGCCGGGGCTGCCGCGCACCGTGCCGATGCCCAGCCCCGAAGCCAACCGCGCGATCTTCAGCGCGCCGCTGCCGGCCGAGGGCAAGTCGTCGGTGGGCAAGGTCGAACTATCGGCGAACGGCATGCCGGGCAGCGGCAAGCGGTATGCGCTGTTCGTGGTGAACAAGGTCAACCCGGGCGACCTGAGCAAGGTGCCGGCCGAGCAGCAGACGATGCTCAAGCAGCAGTTGGGCCAGATCGAAGGCGCCGCCGCGGCCAAGGCCTACGTCGATGGCTTGCGCAAGCGCTACAAGGTCACGGTGCAGGAAGCGCAGCTGTAAGCGTCCTCCACGCGGCGAGATGATGCGAACAAGCCCGGCCATGCCGGGCTTGTTCGTTTCCGGGCCTGGGGCTGGGGAAATCTCGGCGTGTGTCGTTGGCTGTCGGGGTGGCGCTGCGAAGACGGGTGCCGGGCGAGGCAGGCGCGTCCGGTGAGGAGACCGCTTGAGAGTCGGGAGATCGATTACCGGACCCGCATTTGTGGTGCGGTGCTCGATGCCGGCCGCGCTCTGCGGCTGACTCGCCGCTGCTTTGCCTGCGCGGTACGCAGCGCTGCGCTGCGTTGCCGAAGTGTGTTCCGAAAATTCCCTGAGGCGGCAGGCCGAGCGGGGATTGGGTTCGCGATTGAAGGTCGCCTGCAACAACTTCGGAAAGTGTCCTGTAGGAGCGGCTTCAGCCGCGACAGGTTCTCTCCGGATGTCTGTCGCG
The DNA here is from genome assembly GCF_041242975.1 of Xanthomonas sp. DAR 35659. Lineage (NCBI taxonomy): Bacteria > Pseudomonadati > Pseudomonadota > Gammaproteobacteria > Lysobacterales > Lysobacteraceae > Xanthomonas > Xanthomonas medicagonis. The sequence goes on along the minus strand of NZ_CP162488.1, from coordinate 4,135,412 downwards.
GCTGAAGCCGCTCCTACAGGGCCACTGCATCTGACTTGATCGTGGCGAAAGCGGATTGTTAGAGGTGCCCTGAAGTCGCGACGGGTTCGCAGGCATGACGGTGCCTCATGGTCGCGGGGACGCCGGCAGCGATGTTCGCGGAACGTCGCCTGCGTTGCGCGTCATCTGGGAATCGGATGTTGGGCCACGTGAGGCTGCTGCCTAAGTCGCCTGACGTACCGACCGTCAACACTTAGTCCTGACATGCCACGCCGGCGGAAGCCGGATGCATGTTTTCCGAGGGTCAGGCTCGTAACTCGCCCTGGCAGGTAGCGCGTTGCCAAGGCTGTGCTCCCCACATCAACGCATCGCCGACAGCGCGCATGCAACCGCTCAGGGTGACGCCGTCAGGTAGGAGCGCCTTTGAGCTGCACACGCGCACCGCGCAGGCCCGAACGCGCCACGCGCGCGCGTGGTCCGATCGACAGCCGAAGCGAAGGCCCCGGCTTACTCGTCGTAGCTCAGCACCATGCCCGGGCGCAGCACGCTGCGCGCGGACAGCCCGTTCTTCGCCAGTAGGGTCTGCACGGTGATGCCGTAGCGCCTGGCGATGGTCCACGCGGTGTCGCCATCGCGGACCGTGTGGGTACGGCGCGCGGCGGCCGCGCGCGCGCGCGGCGCGGGCGCGGCATCGGCGCTCGCGACGGTGCGGGCGGCGGGCGTCTCGGCCTGCGCCTGCGTCGCCGCCAGCGCGTCGGCGGCGGCAGTGGCCGCGCGACCGCCGGCGCCGACCGGTGCCAGCACCGGCAGCGTGCGCTTGCTGCCGCGGGTGCTGCCAAGCGCCGGATTCAGGCGCGCGATCTGGTTGCCCTGCAGCGCCTGCTGCTGCGCCCAGTCGTTCAGGGCCATGCCGGCGGGCAGGGTGCGTGCCTGCAGGATCGGCACCTCGCGGTCCAGCGAGGCCATCCATTCGTCGCGCGTCTGCGCCTGTTCCAGCACGCAGGCCAGCGCATGCAGTTTCTCGACGTAGGCGTAGGTGATCGGCGACAGACCGGGCAACTTGGCCGGCTCGGCGTTCTGCGCATTCATGCCGGCGCGGCGCATCGATTGCAGCACGCGGTACTCGCCGGCGTTGTAGGCCATCAGCGCCAGGCGCCAGTCGCCGCCGAACATGCCGTGCAGGGTCTTCAGGTAGCGCACCGCGGCGCGAGTGGAGTCCACCGCGGACAGGCGCCCGTCGTAGCCGCCTTCGACCGGGACATCGTGGTTGCGCGCGGTGTCGGCGATGAACTGCCACAGTCCGGCCGGACCGCTGCTGCTGCGCGCGGCGGGCCGGTAGCCGCTCTCGACGAAGGGGATCAGCGCGAATTCGGTGGGCAGGTCGGCGGCGCGCAGTTCGTCCACCACGTAGCCGAACAGCGGCAGCACGTCCTCGTCCTCGTTGGCCAGGCGTGCCGGCGCGCGCGAGAACTGCTGCTTCCAGCGCGCGTCGGTGGCGCTGCTGTCGCACTGCGCGTCGGCCAGGCCGTCGCGGAAGTTGGCCAGGATGGCGTGGCCGTTACGGGTGGTCGCCGGCGGCAGCGCCGCGGGGTCCGTCGGCAGGGCGTTCAAGCCGGCGACGGTCTGCTCCAGGGCAGCGCCCACCGGCGTGGCCGCGCTCGCGGGCGGGGCCGCCGACGCGATGACCAGCGTCAGCGCCGCCGTCAACAGCAGCGACCTCATGCGCGGAAATCGTCTTTCCAGCGCCTCAATTCGGCGAATACCTCCACTTCGTCGCGCGCGCCGCGGCCGAGCCGGGCGGCGACCGCCTGCTCGACCGCCGCCGAGGCGGTGCGCAGGAACGGATTGGTCGCCAGTTCGCTGGCGAGCGTGACGGGAACAGTGGGACGGGCAGCGTGACGCATGGCCTGGACTTCCTGATGGCGTTGCCGCAAGGCAGCGTTGGTGGGATCGACCGTGACGGCGAATGCCGCATTGGCCAGGGTGTATTCGTGTCCGCAGCACACCAGCGTGGCGCCGGGGAGGGCGGCCAGCTTCTGCAGCGAACCCAACATCTGGGAGGGCGTACCTTCGAACATGCGCCCACAGCCCAGGCTGAACAGGGTATCGCCGCTGAACAGATGGCCGTGGCCGACGTAGGCCACATGCGAGCGGGTATGCCCAGGCACGGCAAGGGTCTGGAACCGCCACTGCAGCACCTGCACGTCCTCGCCATCGCCCACGCGCCGGCTGGCGAACGGGATGCGCGGCTCGTCGTCAGGTGCGTACACCGGCAGGTCCGGCCAGCGCTCGCGCAGGGCCGCCACGCCGCCGATGTGGTCGTCGTGGTGATGGGTCAGCAGCACGGCGGCCGGGTGCAGTCCCTGCGCGGCGGCCTCGAACACCGGTGCGGCCTGGCCGGGGTCGACCACCACGGCGCGGCCATCCTCGGCGGCGATCGCCCAGATGTAGTTATCCTGGAATGCGGGCAGGGCGATCAGTCGCATAGAATTGGCACCATGCCTGCCGCCCCGTTCCCCCGTCAAGCCGCCGTCTCATCCTGGTTTGATACGGCGGTGGCGCAGCAACTGCTCCAGGCCGAGCAGCCGCTGATCCTGGACGCCCTGTTGCGGCGCCCGGCGCAGCCCTGGCTGTGGCTGGCGCCGGTGCCGTTCGCGCCGCTGCCGCGCGAGCTGCCCGGGCGTGGCGTGCGCCTGCACCGCACCGCGCACGGCTACGCCGGCGACCTGGTCTGCACCTTGCCGTTGCCGCTGCCGTCGGAGAGCGTCAACGCGATCGTGCTGCAGCACGTGCTCGGTGCCGACGCCGCGGCGTTGCTGGAGGAATGCGAGCGGGTGCTGATGCCGGGCGGCCGGCTCTGGCTGTTCGCGCTGAACGCGATGAGCCCGTACCGATTGCGCTGGCGCCGGCAGGGCCTGGTGGCGCGGCCGCCGGGACGCTGGCGCGGCTTGCTGGAGCAGGCCGGGCTGCCCTGCGTGGAGCATCTGCGCTATCTCGGCCCGGTGTGGCCTGCCCGCACCGGCAATGCGGCGGCGACCTCCGGCGCGCCGTTGCGCGCGGTCTGCATGCTGCAGGCGGAGAAGCGCACCGCCGCCGGCATCGGCCCCATCCCGCTGCGCGCGCCGGTCCGCTGGCGCGGCTCGGCTGCCTCCATCTGATCCTGGACGACCATGAAGACTGTTGAGATCCACACCGATGGCGCCTGCCTCGGTAACCCCGGCCCCGGTGGCTGGGCCGCGCTGCTGCGCTACAAGGGCCTGGAGCGCGAAGTGGCCGGCGCCGAGGCGCACACCACCAACAACCGCATGGAACTGATGGCCGCGATCATGGCGCTGGAGACGCTCAACGAGCCTTGCCAGATCGTGCTGCACACCGATTCGCAGTACGTGCGCCAGGGCATCACCGAGTGGATGCCGGGCTGGGTGCGGCGGCAGTGGAAGACCGCCGGCGGCGATCCGGTCAAGAACCGCGACCTGTGGGAGCGGCTGCATGCCGCCGCGCAGCGGCACACGATCGACTGGCGCTGGGTCAAGGGCCACAACGGCGATCCGGACAACGAGCGGGTGGACGTGCTGGCGCGCAACCAGGCGCTGCGCGTCCGCGCCGGCGGCGCGACGGTCACATCCTGATCCCTTTCCCGATTCCTTCCGCAGCGAGCGTCATGCGTCAGATCATCCTCGATACCGAAACCACCGGCCTGGAATGGAAGAAGGGCAACCGCGTCGTCGAAATCGGCGCGGTGGAGTTGCTGGAACGCCGCCCCAGCGGGCGCAACTTCCACCGTTACCTGCGTCCGGACTGCGATTTCGAACCGGGCGCGCAGGAAGTGACCGGGCTGACCCTGGAGTTCCTGGCCGACAAGCCGGAGTTCCACGAGGTCGTCGACGAGTTCCTGGCCTTCATCGACGGCGCCGAGCTGATCATCCACAACGCCTCGTTCGACCTGGGCTTTCTCGACTACGAACTGTCGCGGCTGGGCGATGCCTACGGGCGCATCCTCGACCGGGCCACGGTCATCGATACGCTGCTGCTCGCGCGCGAGCGCTTCCCCGGCCAGCGCAATTCGCTGGACGCGCTGTGCAAGCGGCTGGGCGTGGACAATTCGCACCGGCAACTGCACGGCGCGCTGCTCGATGCGCAGATCCTCAGCGACGTGTACATCGCGCTGACCTCCGGGCAGGAGGAGATCGGGTTCGCCCTGGCCGAGGACCGCGCCGGCGCGGCCGATGGTCAGCGCCTGGCGTTCGACATGAGCGCGCTGCTGCCGCGGCCGCGGGTGCTGCCGACGGCATCGGAGCTGGAGGCGCACCACGCGCGCCTGGAAAAGCTGCGCAAGAAGGCCGGGCGCGCGCTGTGGGACGAGGCCGAGCCGGTGCTGGCCGACGCGGTGGCCGGCTGAGGGCTGCGCCGCAGCGTCGCGGCCGCTACCTGGAAATTCAGAAGTAAAGACGGCACCGCGCGGGACTTGCCGTGGCGCCCGACGCCGATCGCCGCACGGCGCAGCGGCCAGCGACGGCCATGCTGTCGCCGCCGGGCTCAGTGGCAGCGCACCAGGATCGCGGTGATGTTGTCCGAGCCGCCGCCGTCCAGCGCCGCGGCGACCAGCGTGTCCACGCATTCCTGGGCGCTGCAGTCGTCGTGGCCGAGTGTGGCGGCGATGCCTGGGTCGTCCACTTCCTCGGTCAGTCCGTCGCTGCACAGCAGCAACTGCATGCCCGGGCGCAGTTCGCCGGTCATCGTGGCCACGTTGAGGTGCAGCGGGTCGGTGACGCCCAGCGCCTGGGTCACCACGTTGCGGTGCGGATGCGCGCGCGCCTGCTCGGCGGTCAGCGCGCCCTGCGCGATCAGTTCCTGCACGTAGCTGTGGTCCTGGCTGAGCTGGGCCAGCTTGCCGTCGCGCCACAGGTAGGCGCGGCTGTCGCCGACCCAGGCCACTTCGAAGCGGTTGCCCTGCACGCGCGCGGCGACCACGGTGGTGCCCATCGGCAAGGTGTCGTTGCGCCGCCGCGAGGCGCGGATGATCTCCTCGTCGGCGATGCGGATCGCCTGCGCCAGCGGGGTGCCGCCGCGCACTTCGCGCACGATGGCCTCGCGCGCCAGCGCACTGGCCACTTCGCCGCAGGCATGGCCGCCCATGCCGTCGGCGACCAGCCACAGGCCCAGTTCGTTGTCGCCGTAATAGGTGTCCTCGTTGAGTTCGCGGCGCAGGCCGACGTGGGTGAGGTGTCCGAATTCGATCATTGCGTGCCCGCGGCTGGCCCGGCGTCCTGTCATTCAAACGGCATCATCGCGGTCGAGCGGACATCAGGCAATCGTCGCCGGCGGCGCGCGGCAAGCGGGGTTCATGCTGGGGTAGAGGGCGGCGCGCGACGCGGCGCTTGTCCGCGCGCGGCGGGAACCGTATGATGCACGCCCCCGGTCCGCCGGGGACCACCCGGGAAGGTGGCAGAGCGGTTGAATGTACCTGACTCGAAATCAGGCAGGCGTTTATAGCGCCTCGGGGGTTCGAATCCCCCCCTTCCCGCCAGCTTTCGCAGAAGACCCCGTCCGGGGTCTTTTGTTTTTGCAGTCCACGCGCGCCGCGCCGACATGGCGTTAAGGCCGGCCCGCTACACTTTCCCTCACTTCCCGCCTGGGTGTTTCCATGTCCGAAATCCTCGTCCCCGTGTCCTTCGGCGAACTGCTCGACAAGATCGCCATCCTGCAGATCAAGTCCGAGCGCATGGGCGATGCGGCCAAGCTGGCCAACGTGCGCGCGGAGCTGTCGGCGCTGGAAAAGACCTGGATGGCGCACCCGGCCGCCAGCGGCGATGTCGCCCGCCTGCGCCTGGAACTGAAGGCCGTGAACGAGCGCCTGTGGGTGATCGAGGACGAGATCCGGCTCAAGGAGCAGGCGCAGGCCTTCGACGAGGAATTCATCAAGTTGGCGCGCAGCGTGTATTACGAAAACGACGAGCGCGCGCGGATCAAGAAGGAAATCAACCTCGCGCTGGGCTCCAGCTACGTGGAAGAGAAGTCCTACCAGGACTACCGCGGCAGCGCGTCCTGAGGCAAAGGACCGGGAGACGTCGCCGCCTCCCGGTGAAGTGCGCCCGGCTCAGGCGCGGGCGACGAGCAGCGCGGTCAGCCGGCGCACCAGCGGCAACGCCAGCAGCAGGGTGGGGAAGGCGATCAGCCACGACAACGCCCAGGCGCCCAGCCACAGCGCGCCGACGCCCGGCGCCAGGCCGACCGTGCGCAGGGTACTGATCATCGACACCACGCAGGTCATCAGGATCGACAACAACAACGGCATCACCCAGCCGGCATGGCGGGGATGCAGCTTGCGCGGGAACACACGAGGGGAACGAGACATGGTGCGGACTCCGTAAGCCGGTCGGGCAAAGGCGCCACCCGCGCGCCGCGGCGCTGACGGGAAACGGCCCCGGACGAATCCGGCGCGGTTGGCGCGTTGCTTGACGTAAACGCTTACGGCGGCGCCCGCAGACCCAGACGGTGGAGGACGTGCCCGGCGATGGTAAGGCGGCGCGCAGGCCGCGCACAAGCGGCTCAGCCGCCGTGGTCGGCGCGGTAGCGCTCGAACGCGGCGATCGCCTCGTCCACCCCGATCAGCGCCATCACCCCGTCGAACTCGATCTTGCTGCCCCATTTCAGGCGCTCGGCCGGCTTGCCGAGGTATTTGCGCGCCGCCGCGTCGTACTTGTCCACGCAGTAGCGGATGTCCGAATACGGGCCGCTGCGACGCGGGTTGCTGGCCGCGTGCAGGCCCAGCACCTTGCTGCCGACGGCGTTGGCGATGTGCATCGGGCCGGAATCGGGGGTCATCACCAGCGCGGCGCGTTGCAGCAGCGCCGGCAGCTGCTTGAGCGTATCGCGGCCGACCAGGTCCAGCAGCGGCGCGCGCGCGGCCGCGAGGATGGCGTCGGCGGTGCTGCGCTCCAGGTCGCTGCGCCCGCCGCACAGCACCACCCGCCAGCCCTGCGCGGCGGCGTGGTCGGCGACCGCGGCGTAGCGGTCGGCGTACCAGTTGCGGCGGACGTGGCTGGAACACGGCGAGATCAGCAGCGTCGGGCGGCCGTCGTCGGGCCATTGCGCCTGCGCCCAGGCCTGCGCGTCGGCGGGAATCGGCAGGTCCCAGCGCACCTCGGTCTGGCGCAGCCCCAGCGGTTCGCAGAAGCTGCCGATCGCGTCGAGCACATGGATGCCGGGGCGATCGGGGATGCGTTCGTTGACGAACAGCCCGTGCAGGTCCTTGGAGCGGCTGCGGTCGTAGCCGATGCGGCGGCGCGCGCGCACGAACGCCGACAACACGTTGGCGCGCAGCGCCACCTGCATCTGCAGCAGGGCATCGAAGCCCTGCGCCGGCAGTTCGCGGCGCAGCGCGCGCATGCCGGCCATGCCGCTGCGCTTGTCGTAGTCGTGGAAGACCACCCCGGGCAGGCCGTCGAGCAGCTTGTGCCCGGCCTTGTCGATGATCCAGTGCAGCGGCGGCGCGGCGGGCCAGGCGCGTTGCAGGGTCCGCACCAGCGGCACCACGTGGGTCACGTCCCCCAACGCGGACAGGCGCAACAGGCACAGCGAAGGAAGCGTTGCTGCCATGGTGTTGTTAGACTCGCTGAATGGTTGCATTCGACGCCACCGAAGCGCTGACGCCGTACCGCGAGGGCCGCGGCTATGGCGCCATTCTGTTCGACCGCCAACGGCTGCGGCAAGCCGAGCCGGGGCTGTTCTCGGCCGCGCACTGGGGCGAGCGCGCGCGGCTGGTGGACGCGGGCGGACGCGGCAGCGCCTGGTTCGTCGATGCCCCGTTCGGTGCCTGCCTGCTGCGCCAGTACCGGCGCGGCGGAGTGGTCGCCAAGCTCAGTCGCGACCGCTACCTGTGGACCGGCGCCGACCGCACCCGCAGCTTCGCCGAGTTCCGGCTGATGCGCGCGCTGATCGCGCGCAAGCTGCCGGTGCCGCGGCCGCTGGCCGCCTGCTACCTGCGCCAGGGTCTGCGCTACCGCGCCGCCATCCTGATGGAGCGGCTGGAGGGCGTGCGCTCGCTGGCCGACCGCGCCCATGTCGCTGGCCGCGGCGCGCCATGGGAGGAGGCCGGACGGCTGATCGCGCGCTTCCATCGCGCCGGACTGGATCACGCCGATCTCAATGCGCACAACATCCTGTTCGACGGCAACGGCCGCGGCTGGCTGATCGATTTCGACCGCGGCGTGCTGCGCATCCCGGCCACGCGCTGGCGCGAGCGCAATCTCAAGCGCCTGCACCGCTCGCTGCTGAAGCTGCGCGGCGCTCGCAGCGTCGACGAGGTCGAGAAGGACTACGCGCGCCTGCGCCGCGCCTACGACCTGGCCTGGAACCGGGGTTACTGATGCGCTGGGCGCTGCGCTTCCAGGGCGTCGGCAATGCCTCGGCGGTGGCGCTGGGCTCGCCGATGGCCACGATCGAGCGCGACGGCGCGCCGTGGCTGAGCATCGACTGCGGCGGCGAGGGGCTGAGCGCCTACCAGGCGCACTACGGGGCGATGCCGCAGGCGCTGTTTGTGACCCATGTGCACCTGGACCATGTGGCCGGGTTCGAGCGCTTGTTCGTGGACGCCTATTTTTCCGCGCGGCGCGGCAAGGTGCGGCTGTACGTGCCCGCGCCGGTGGTGCCGCTGCTGCACCGGCGCATCGGCGACTACCCGAACGTGCTGGCCGAGGGCGGCGCCAACTTCTGGGACGCGTTCCAGCTGATCGCGGTCGGCGACGCGTTCTGGCACGACGGGGTGCGGCTGGAGGTGTTCCCGGCGCGCCACCACTGGCCGGAGACCGCCTACGGGCTGCGCCTGCCGGGCGCGCTGGCGTGGAGCGGGGATACCCGGCCGATCCCGGAAATGCTGAGCCGTTATGCCGGCGACGGCGAATTGGTCGCGCACGACTGCAGTCTTCACGGCAACCCGTCGCATACTGGCGTGGACGACCTGGAGCGGGAGTATCCCGCCGAGCTGCGGCAACGCATGATCCTGTACCACTACGCCAGCGCCGAGGATGCCCAGGCCCTGCGCGCGCGCGGCCACCGCGTGGCGCGGCCGGGCGAGTGCGTGGCGCTGGATGCGCCGCGCCCGTCGCAGGTGCTCCTGCCATGAGCGCGGTGCTGCGCCCGCCGCTGCCGGCCGCGCCGGTGGACGGGCTGGGGCGGCCGTTGCGCGACCTGCGCCTGTCGGTGATCGAGGCCTGCAACTTCCGCTGCGGCTACTGCATGCCGGCCGACAAGGTGCCCGACGACTACGGCTTCGACGCTGCATCGCGCCTGTCGTTCGAGCAGATCGAAACCCTGGTGCGCGGCTTCGTGCGCAACGGCGTCACCAAGTTGCGCCTGACCGGCGGCGAGCCGCTGTTGCGGCGCGACCTGCCGGAACTGGTGCGGCGCCTGGCGCGCATCCCTGGTTTGGACGACCTGGCCATGACCACCAACGGCGCGCTGCTGGCGCGGCATGCGCAGGCGCTGCGCGCGGCCGGGCTGCGTCGGGTCACGGTGAGCCTGGACGCGATCGATCCGGCGGTGTTCCGGCACATGAGCGGGCAGCGCGGCGAGATCGCGCAGGTGCTGGCGGGGATCGACGCGACGGCGGCGGCCGGGCTGCCGGTCAAGATCAACTGCGTGGTCCAGCGCGGCATCAACGACGACCAGGTCCTGCCGCTGCTGGCGCACTTCCGCGGCAGCGGCCATGTGCTGCGTTTCATCGAATACATGGACGTGGGCACCTGCAACGCCTGGCGCCGCGAGCGCGTGGTGCCATCGGCCGAATTGCGCGAGCGCATCGCCGCACGCTGGCCGTTGCGCGCGCTGGATCCGCACTATGCCGGCGAGGTCGCCGCGCGGCATGCCTTCGCCGACGGCGGCGGCGAGATCGGTTTCGTCAGTTCGGTCAGTGCGCCGTTCTGCGGCGATTGCCACCGCGCCCGGGTCTCGGCCGACGGTCAGCTCTACACCTGCCTGTTTGCGGCCGCCGGCACCGATCTGAAGCCGGCGCTGGCCGGCGGCGAGGACGTGCTGGCCGAGCGCGTGCGCGGAGTGTGGGGCGGGCGCGGCGATCGCTACAGCGAAGTGCGCGGCGATGCGCGCGCATCGCGCGGCAAGCACGTCGAGATGTTCCTGATCGGCGGATGAGCGCGTGGACGAATCGCTGAAGAGCCAGTTGGTCGCGCTGGAGCTGGCGTTGCTGGAGCCGGCGACACGCGCGTCGGCCGCGCGCCTGGCGGCGCTGCTCGACGACGCATTCGTCGAGTTCGGCGCATCGGGGCGGCGCATCGACAAGCAGCGCGTGCTGCAGGAACTGCCGGCAGAGGCCGCCGGCACGCGTTATCGCGCCATGGACCTGCAGGCCTGCTTGCTGGCGCCGGATCTGGCGCAGTTGCGCTATCGCAGCGAGCGCAGTGATGGCACGGGCGTGCCGCCGCGGCAGGCATGGCGCAGTTCGCTTTGGCGCCACCGCGATGGCGAGTGGCGCATGCTGTTCCACCAGGGCACGCCGATTCCCGGCGACCTCTGACCAGGCCGTGGGAGCGGCAACGCAGCCTATGAGCGAAACCCAAGCCAAGTACGCGGTGACGGCGAACAAGCGGCTGACCCATCTGGATCCGCAGGGATTGCCGACCATGGTCGACGTCTCGGACAAGACCGCCACCGCGCGCGCCGCGGTCGCCGAGGCGCGGGTGCGTTTCCCGGCTGCGGTGGCCGCGCAACTGCGCGCCGACGCGCTGCGCAGCGCCAAGGGCGGTATCGTCGACACCGCGGTGATCGCCGGCACCATGGCGGTCAAGCGCACCCACGAACTGATCCCGTTCTGCCATCCGCTGCCGATCGACGGCTGCCGCTTCGCGATCGACTGGGCCTCGCCGCAGGTGCTGCGCATCGCATGCACGGTGCGCACCGTGCACCGCACCGGCGTGGAGATGGAGGCGCTGACCGGCGCCAGCGTCGCCGCGCTGACCGTCTACGACATGTGCAAGGCGCTGACCCACGCGATGACCATCGGCCCGGTGCGCCTGCTCGGCAAGCGCGGCGGCAAGCGCGACGTCGGGAGCGTGGCATGAGCGTCAGCGTGACCGTGCTGTATTTCGCCAGCCTGCGCGAGGCCGCGGGGATCGAACGCGAGCAGGTGCGCAGCGCGGCCGCCGACCTGCGCGCGCTGTACGCCGAACTCGATGCGCGGCACGGCCTGCGCTGGCCGCCGCAACGCCTGCGCGTGGCCGTGGACGGCGCGTTCGCGCGCTGGGACGATGCGCTGCGCGACGGCAGCGAAGTGGTGTTCATTCCGCCGGTGTCGGGAGGCTGAGCGATGCAGATGCCGCACCGTTTCCATCTGGCCGATAGCGCCCTCGACATCGCCGCGCTGCGCGCGCCGCTTGCGCATGCCCAGGCCGGCGCCTACGCCAGCTTCGAAGGCTGGGTGCGCGACCACAACGACGGCCGCGCGGTCGACGGCCTGCGCTACGAGGCCTACGCGGCGCTGGCCGAGGCCGAGGGCCGGCGCATCGCCGACGAAGCCCTGGCCCGCTTCGACATCCTCGACCTGCGCTGCGTGCACCGCGTCGGCGACCTGGCGATCGGCGACCTGGCGGTGTGGGTGGGCGTGGCCGCGGCGCACCGCGGCGCCGCGTTCGACGCCTGCCGCTACGTGATCGACGAGGTCAAGGCACGCGTGCCGATCTGGAAGCACGAACGCTATCGCGAGGGCGATGCCGGGTGGCTGCATCCGGACGCGTAGCGCCTGTCCCTGTCCCTGTCCCTGTCGTGGCGGGTCATGGCGCAAGAACATCCACGGGCGGCGCTGGGCACGGCACACGATGAATGCGCCGATGTGGCAGAGCTTGAGAGGGGGTGGTAACCCCGCCGGCTGACCTCGGCGCCCGCATCGATCGATACCGTTGCTGCCTTCCGGCCCTGGCGGGGTTTTCGATCTAGCGTCGCGAGGGGCCGACGGGGCCACCATAGAGACGAAACCGCGCCAGTGGCGCGGTCTTTACCCTTTGAACTCTTTCGCCAACGGCAAAGAAGTTCTACGAGGGAAGCGCAATTCGAATCTGGCGGAGAGAGGGGGATCGACTGATCCCGATCCAACTTCCTGACTCTCCTACAGGACGCAAACCAGGGATGTGGCCTGACTTGTGAACCGCCATTGTAGCGGGTCCGGTGTTCCCACCGCTAGCCTGAAAGGGGACGGACGCCACGGCTTCAGTGTGTAGTGCCGGACTGTGCTCGGATCTCGCGGACACCACCGAGGCGCGCAGTTCTCAAGCCTAGAGGGGAAGGGGGAAGGTCGAACTACCAGACTCTTTCACGCCGGAGAGATCAAGCTATTCCCAGAACTCAGCTTCGACGCCAAGAACGGCCCGGCTGGTCGGACCCAGCACGCCTTCTCACGCTACCTGGTGAAGCTGGGCATCAAGGCGCGCGGCGGCGGCAGAGTGGGGCACCACAGCTTCCGAGACACGGCCATCGGCGCGCTGAAGGCCGCTGGGGTCCACTGGGAGATGCGAGAGGAATACACGGGGCACGAGTTGTCCGATCGGCAGGAGCATGCCCATGCGTATGAGACGGAGTTCAGTCCTCGGGCGTTGGCTGAGGCTTGTCATTCGGCGTCGAGGTGGTCAGCGGGCTTAAACGCACTCGATGTGAGCGAACTTGGAGTTGATTGATGCTAACTAACAATTGACCGCCATTGAGAGCCAGGCGGTGCACTGTCATTGTCACGGATGGCTTCTAGAGAAGCTGGCCAAATGTTCGCTTACATCGCGGCTTGGCGCTAATGCTAAATGCCTTAGCAATCAGTTATTTGCGTATCCGCCGAAGTCTGTTAGGATTACAGGCAAGGGCGGGTCATTGCCGATTCGTATGAGGCGAAGTCCATGAGTAGGAAAAGTGAATCTACGGTCGAGTTGTTGAAGCGCGCTCTGGATCGAGAGTTCTCTGAGAAGTCAGTCTCTTATGTCTCGTTCCAAGGCAATCATCTTGAATTAGATCTCATGGGCTTTCTTTCCTCAGCCGCAGGACGTAGTGCGCTGAAAGCTGAGGTTGAATCAGCTAAGCGGGTACCGTTGGCGCCAATTGGGAAGATTGTGGCTGGCAGCTAAGCTGCCATGCCCTATAATATACTTCTCCTGCCATTGCTGGCAGGTTATCTTTTTTTGTCCCAAAGTCGGCTGAGAGCCTACGCGACCGCGCGCTTGCCTAAGGATCAATTGCTTCTAGCCGCCGCTGCCCATGGGTTTTTGTTTCTGTTAGTCAGCAGAATTACTTGCTATGGGCTCTTGCAGACAGATTGGGGTTTGGCTTTTGCAAAAATTCTTCATAGGGCTGCTCCTTTTGACTTTATTGGAACTGCCCTGGGGACGCTGATATTTGCAGGTTTGCTAATTACTTTCAGTAATACCTTCGTTAGTGAGAGGGTCGCGGGGTTCTGGTTATATCATCGAAGGGAGCTTGACCCTTTAACGCGTATTCTCTGGAGTAGCAGTGTAGGCGCAGAGGCTGTACTGCCAAAGGGCGTTTTCTTTTTTACTTTGACGTTAGCTAAGAAAATGCTTCGCTTTTTTTGGAAGGAGATTGGGCTGGTTAAGTTCCTAAAGACTCCTCTGGGAGAGCTTCCAGAGATTTTAGCAATTTTGCGAACCCGCGGATTAGAGTTCTCTGGATTGGCTCACGGCGAGCCAAAGACCATCATGGTTAACATGAAGGATGGCAAGGTTTTAGTAGGTTATGTGATCGATCTTCCTACTAATAACCCCAGTGTTGATTTTGTGACTGTTTCTCCATTGTGGACAGGATATAGAGACAGCGCTAACCAAGTTCTGAAGTCTGTGGATTATTCGCGGGCATTTGAAGCGGCAAGTGAGAAGCCTAATAGTGCTGAAGATCCCGCAATTTTTGCTCGGGTGATTAGGAGCGGTGACATATCCTCCGTGTCGGTTTTCAGTAAGGGTGCGTTTGATATTCAAAGCTCGTTAAAGCTCTCTGAGTTGCCAAAGAAGCAAGGGCTTTTTACAAGGCTGATCTCTGCTTTTCGTGGCTAGGAGGCCTTATCTACATCCGATTGCTGTGCTCTCACCTGCGACCTAAGTCGCCGTTACAGTTTATGCCAAACATGGCTTCTGTGTGGGTGGGAACTGAAGCCCATTTTCTCCAATAGGTAAAAAACACTTATGAGAAACCCCTCCCTGGATTCGATTGTTTCCGCCAAGACCAAGATCGAAGAGGAGCTCCGCAAGCTAGAAGAGCAAGAAGCAGCGCTCCGTCAAGAACAGGCCGCCGCCGCTCTTGCGGAGATCACGAGCCTGCTGTCCCAATACGGCGAGCACTTCACACCTAAGCAGAAGGCGGAACTGGCAATCGCCATCGGCGCCAGCAGTCCGGCCCGTGGCCGCAAGGCTGCCCCTGCTCAGGCCAAGAAGGAGGTCGCCCCCAAATATTGGCTGCCCCATACCCAGGAGACCTGGTCGGGTCGCGGACGCACTCCCTTGGCGTTCAAGGCGTGGGAGGGCACGGCTGCTTATAACCAATGGAAGGCCAGTCACCCGGACGAGAAGTTCCCGAAGTATCCCCGCTGACGCCCACTTGCCGTATGTGACCAAGCTCAAATTGGTTCATTCCGCTGGCCCAGTTCTCTGTTCTGGGTAGGTGGTGGAGCATTTCTAGGTTTCAGGTGCCGTTCCTGATTATGGAATCTGAGATTCAATTGCGAATTCTTCGAATAGTGGCAGTGCCGCCGACAGCCGAATTGGTATCAGGATCTATGTGTGGTAAAAGGCGTCAGCGGTGGCAAGACGCTGCCGATAGGGGGCAACATGAAAGCGATCACAGTGGTGGTTGTTGTTGCTATGGCGAGTGCGGGATGCTCAACCCTCAAAAGCGAGTCCATCAAGCAGCGCGAGGGTGGGAACGAGAAGACGATCGGCACTGTGACGACCTGGAGTCCTGATAAGGCTGCCGCAGTGGTTGTGGGTGGCCAGGTCTGTATGCAGCTCCCAACGCGTCTGGTCAATCTTGGAACCTCTGGAGCTGCCGCGGGCTATGCGGATGTGTCTGGGCAAGGCAAGCTAGGTGGCAGTGGTGCGGGTGACTTCAGGTCGGATGCTACATCGTCTGTCGTCGCTACCGAACGCACAACATTCTTGTCGTTTGGGTTGTTTTACATCTGCCAGATGGCGATGAATGGATCGCTTGACGGCGCCGCGCTGGAGAAGATGCTGAGCATGGTGGTGGCGACCTCGGCCACCCTTAAACCAGCGCCGGCGCAGCCGCCGTCCTTGGTAGTGGCGGAGCACTTAACAATGCAAGTGCCAATACCAACCCCAACCCTAACCCCAGCACAGGCTCCAGTGCCCACGCCGCAGGCCGCAGCACACCAGCTTGTCCCGGTTGTCCCAGTGCCTAGTGATCAACCTCAGCATTGATAGCGACAGCCCATACTTAGGATTTACAGCGCGCCCGTGTCGATTCGGCTGTGATTACCCTGTATGGCACACGGGCGCCATATAGGAGTTTTCTGACGCCGCGGCCCGTGTTCAACTGATTACGAGCCCACATTTCCCATGGCAAGCTGTCTCCATCGTCAAGGCCACTTCACCCACCATGGCTGGGGGACGGGGGCGAGAACCTCCACTTAAGCGCCGACGATCAAGGGCCCCGCATGCGGGGCCTTTGCTTTCGCTCGGCTGGGTTGGGCCTGAGAGCGGTCAGGTGGGGAGGGGCGCGGCTAGCGACTTCGCGGATGCATTTGTCCAATCCTGTAGACGTTTTTCCCGCTCCTCTGGACGGCGCTTGCGGCCCCCTTAGCCCAGAAGTAGCGTCTACTGAGGCGCATCCTCAAGGAACGAAACGATGAAATCCTTCTCCGGAATAGTGGTTGGGGTAGCCATGGTGGCCGCCTGGTTGTCCCCGCTGGCCAAGGCAGCGGACCAGGTGATGAACCCGGCCGACGTCATCCAGGGCATGGGCGAGCGCATCCCCGCCGGCAAAGAAAACGTCAGCCTGTCGCCGCTGTTCAAGGCATACGTCTTCGAGAAAGCGGGGTTGAAATTTGTCCAGATTAACTCGTTGAAGGACGAAGTCATCACCGTCATCGTCGTCACGCCTGGCGCCGAGTCCCGTCTGCCGATCGGCTCTGCCGCGGGCCAGCCGCTGCCCGTGCTCAAGGACGACGCGGCCAGTTGAGTGGATGCCCCCGAAGAGCGGGACTCTCCTCGTAGCTATCCCTTGCCCGCAAAGAGAAAGCCCCAGGTGGTGACCTAGGGCTTTCGAGGAAACGCGTTGCGACACCGGCGCGTGCTTAGCTGAGGTCGCAGTTGCTCGGCAGCGCCCACGTCGAGCTTGGCAGCATGTTCTTCACCGCGGACGACGCCGTGATGCCCACGTTGCTGGCGCCTATGAGCTCTTCCAGGTCGGCGATCGAGACGATGTATTCGTCCAGGCTGCCCAGGCCGGTCTGGTTGGGAATGATCCAACTGATGGCCTTCTCGGCGCCCGTGCTTGGGTCGGTCGTGATGATGGTCTTCCAGAAATACTCGGGCGTGCGAATGCCGTGGCTGGAGAGGAAGTAATCGTTGGATGTGTCGCCGAAGACCACCCCGCCGTAGACCTTCACTGGCTTGATGTCGCGGTAGCACTCGGCGACGTTCTCCGCCTGCACCCAGATTCCCTGGTTGAAGCCCGACACTTGCGGCACGATGTTCGACATCAGGTTGGCGCGAACGATGTAGGTCGAGTTGTAGTCCATGTGGTTGGACGTGACCAGGTGGCCACGGTCGTATCCCGAGCGCACGCTGGCATAAGACTTCGTCGAGGTCTGGCCGCCGCAGCCGCTCGGCAAAGTGGTGTCGAGGTTGAAGTCGGATGGGCGAGCCG
The DNA here is from genome assembly GCF_041242975.1 of Xanthomonas sp. DAR 35659. NCBI lineage: Bacteria > Pseudomonadati > Pseudomonadota > Gammaproteobacteria > Lysobacterales > Lysobacteraceae > Xanthomonas > Xanthomonas medicagonis. The sequence continues at coordinate 4,118,549 of NZ_CP162488.1, read as the reverse complement.
CGGAGCCGGTGTCCGCGTTGAGCGAGTATTCGTAGCGCGTGGCCGTGTGGGCGGTACAGTCGTAGGTCAGGATGAAGCCGCCCTTGTTGAGCGTGACGACCTGGGCCTGAGCAGCGGCGCTGAACGTGGTGAGCAGGAATACGGCGAGGAAGATCCGGAATCGCATAGCGGCACATCTCCATGTGTTTTTTGGGGACGCACGAACCCCACGGGCACGGAACGGGGCCGTTGCCTGTTGAAGGACGCGCAAGTTGACGGAGGTGAAGCAGACAGCGAGAGCTGGCCCGGTTGGCCAGTGTGGTGGGGGATACAACCACCGCGCCCCTTTTGCCACGGAGTGGCACGCGGTGAGCACAGATATCTAACAGAGCGCCGCCGGGGTCAACCGTGGATTGGCCAAGGTGTGACCTGGTCCCAAGACGTCATCGCTGTAAAACGGCATCCACAGCGATGCAACAAGGGCAGGCTATGGAGCAAAAGAAAGCTCGGATTGCCCGGGCTTCTCTGATGCGACTGCGCTTTCGGAATCAACGGGCCAACTGCTCCCACATCACGAGCAGAGTGATCGGCAATCAACTCTGGTGCGAAGGTCCAAGAAGGTTCCGTCAGGGCTAGTTGCTCATGCCCCATAGCAGCGGCCGGTCAGGCCCCCGGAGGTGCTCCTTTCGCACGCGCCATCAGCAGTCTCCAGCCAGCTTTTCAACCGCCCTAACGAGGCTCTTCTGTCCAGCGAAGAGAGGCTCCGCGCCGCATGGAAATTGTCACACAAAATTTTTGTATGACAAGTTGACATGTGTGACGATGTGGCTTAGATTCACCGTGTGCATAGCGCACTAAGCAGGACACGAAGATGGACAGTGAGGCGGCAAAACGAGCTTTGAGCGTCCGGTTGCCACCGGATCTCATGAAGGCATACACAGGGCTAATTGAGGGCGCTGGATTAAAGGTCAGCGAAAATATTAGAACTTATGTAAAGGCATTGATTGGACAGTTTTTAGAGTTGGAAGAAAAGGAGCCATTGGAAGTTGAGGTTCTTTTTAACTGGAGGCAATTCAAACCAGGCGACCCTTATCCTGAGAGTGTCGGCGCAGTAATGGTTAAAGTGAATCCGCCAGCTGGATTGACTATGGCTGATTTGGGTGGAATTATCTTTGCTTTGCCTGAGTTTATGGATGGTCGCAGCGAGCCTTACCGTATTGATTCTTACTATTTTCATCGGGCCGCCAGTGCAGGCAGTCTTATTGAAAGTAGTCAGAGAAAACGCAATGTGTTGAGCTTCTCCATGATTGAGGGGCGGTGGCATGGTGGTATATATCGCTACCGGGATGATGTTCCTTTGTCTGTCATAGGGAAGGAAATAGCTCAAGCCTTAGAAAGTGGAATTAAAGCGACTATACGGTGTGCTCAACTTGGGGTTCTCCCCGAGCAGCGCATCCTTACGTCCGGTCAGGTAAGTGAAAGGGAGGCGTATCTAGCAAATATCAAGTTGCCTGAGGAGGACTCTTTCAAGAGCATTAAATGACGCTAGGAGTTTCAGAAAAAGCCCGGCTATGCCGGGCTTTTTTGATGCTGATTCTCTATCGGAATTAGTGGGCCAACTGTTCCCACATCACGAACAGAGCGATCGGCAACCACTTCAGGAAGGCCATGGCCGCCATGCCCATCGTCAGAGCCAGCGGGGTCATCACCCACCACTGGGCCCAGCTGAAGCCCTGGTCGCGCTGCCGAGCCGTGTAGGCGGCGCCCGGGTAGAGCCGCTCTGCTTTACGCAGACCGCGCCGGGCCATGAGCGGTCCGACAAGGAAGCCGAACGGACCCAGGAAGAGCAGGGTCAGCGAGAACCACCAGAAAAACCGGTTGTGGGGCGTCATCACCTTCTTGGGAGCGGCGTGCGGCGCACCGACGCCGGGGAGCGGGTTGGCCACGCCCATCGACGCATGGGCGATCTGATCAGGATGGGTCGTCATTTGGCGTAGGCCCTCCAGGTTCCGGATTCCCGCACATAGCGAAGGTTCTTGCTGACAGGAATAGGCACCTGCCGTCCCTCAATGTTGAGCACGGCTTGGCCGCGCGTGTCGCAGCGGTAGCCCTCGGCGCCTTCCGCTTCCACGCATCCGGTCAGTTCGAAGTTTTGGACGTCGGTGACTTGGCCGGCGCCGCTGTCTTTCAGCAGTTGGACAAAGGCTTCCTTGGCGTTGTCAGAGGAGGGTTTGCCGCTGCAGGCGGTGAGGCCCAGGGCCATGGTCAACGCGACCAGGCCAATCCATGCGTTTTTCATGTCGTTCCTTTGCTGAGGGGTGGGAAAGCGGGCGAGGGTGGGGAACTGCTACTTGTCGCGGTTGCCGTCCGGTTTGAAGCCAGCAATCCAGAGCCGGGCGTCTTTGAAGGGCGTCAGCAGGCCGCTGGCCCCCGGATGCAGATCGGCGGTCTGGATGAACCCTGAGACCCAGGCCACGCGCAGGGCGACGTCGACGGCCCGGTCGGCGACGCCCGGCCGGCTCACGTTGACGACGAAGGGCTGGGCAGGCGGATTGGGGCCGGTGGACCGCTGCGCGCCGGTGTTGGGCTTGCTCGGCAAGACCCTGATGCCGGTCAGGGTGTCCCTCCCTTTCCATAGCGCCGCGTTGTTGAGCTCAGCCGTCTCGCCCAGGTCATCGGTGTCGGTCAGCGGGGCATCTGCGCAAGCCCGGAAGGTCTCGGTGGTCGAGGCAGAGGCGCTGGTCCAAATGCGTGCTTCCACCGTCCAGCAAGGCAGCTTCTGGCCCCACTCGGTGAAAGTGAGCGCGACCCGCGGCCACTCCAGCTTCCCGAGCTCTGATGCTTGGTGGTTGTCGCCCTTGAAGAGGCCGGCGAGCTTCCCGGCGCCGCTGAGGGGCGTGTAGATGGCACCGCTGCCGCTACCGCCAACATGGGCGGTGGACTTGCCGCCTGCGTTCGGCTGGAGGCCGACCATCTGCTTGCCCGCGTCCTTCAGGCTGCCGCCGAGTTGGCGGAAAAAGCCGGGCTTGGGGTCGGAGCCGTCCTGGGCGTGGGCAGTGATGGCCAGCGATGTTGCGAGCAGGGCGGCGCCTGCGATCCGTGCGGTCTTCATGAAATCCCCTGTCTGTGGTTGGAGGGTGCTACATTTCATGAAGAGTCTGCCATGCAGAGGAGGAGCAAGTCATGCTGTTCGACCCCGTTTTCAACTTTCATTCACGTGCCGAAGGCTTCCCCACGCTCTTTGTTCGCTGCCCGCCTCAAGCAGGCCAGGGAACTGCGCGGCATCGCCAGCCAGCGAGCGTTGGGGGTGCTGATGGGGCTTGATAAGAAGTTGGCGAGCAGCCGGGTCAACCGTTACGAGACTGAGGTCAGCGGGATCGACTTGGATGGGCTGGGCCGGCTGGCCGAGGTGTTAGGGGTGCCAATGGCCTACCTTGTCGCAGAAGACGAGGCGACGGCGGACGTGGTGCTGGCCCTCTCACGGTTACCCGCTGATCAGCGGGCCGCCTTGGCTAAAAAGATCGCTCAAGATCTATAGCCCGCAAGGGTTTCGAGCTTCTCCATCCCACCCACGGCGGGTCGCCGCTCCTGGGTCTATGCGACAATTCCACAATGAGTACTGCACGACCACGTCCCCAGATGGACCCTGCCCTTGAGCAGAAGATCCAGCACATCCGTCAGGACATCCGAGAGGAATACCTGGCTGACCATCAACATCCTTGGATCATTGGTTTTTCAGGCGGCAAGGACAGCACGCTTGTAACCCACCTTGTGTTCGAGGTGCTGATGTCCCTTGCGCCTCATGAGCGAACCCGAGAAGTCCACATCGTTTCCAATGACACGCTGGTCGAGAGCCCGCTGGTCATCACCCATATCGCCTCAGTGCAGTCCGAAATCGACCATGCCGCCAATGCGTGGCGGCTGCCGATTCAAGTGGTCACCACCCGGCCAGAAGACGACGCGACGTTCTGGGTGAACCTCATTGGGCGAGGCTACCCGCCGCCCAATCGCTCGTTCCGCTGGTGCACCGACCGCATGAAGATCCAGCCGACCAGTCGATACATTCGCAAACAGGCGGATATGGCCGGTCAAGTGATTCTTCTGCTGGGCGTGCGTCGCTCGGAGAGCGCCACCCGTGCTGCGTCTGTTGCCCGCTACGACAATGGAGAGCGGCTGAATCGCCATAACGACCTGGTCAACTGCATGGTTTTTCGGCCGATTGTTGAACTGTCGACAGACGAGGTATGGGAATACCTGGCGTTCACTCCGCCGCCATGGGGAGGCACCCATGGCGCGCTGATTCAGCTTTACATGGATGCTGGCGCCGCCGAGTGCCCTACTGTTTTGTCTCAGGATGACGCCCCCGGCTGTGGAACCTCCAACTCACGGTTCGGGTGCTGGACCTGCACGGTGGTGGAGAAAGACAAGAGCCTGATGGGGTTTGTGGAGGCTGGCTATGGGGAATTCACACCATTGATTGACTTTCGGGATTGGCTTGCCTCCATTCGTAACGATCCAGAGCGTCGCTTGGCGCGGAGGAGAAATGGCAAGCTGACGGTCACTAACGATGGGGTTTTCATCCCAGGCCCATTCACCCTGGAGACGCGGCAGGAAGTCTTGGACAGGGTTCTAGCCCTGCAAAAAGAGATGAAAAATAAACTCATTGAAGAAGCCGAGATTGTCCGAATTCGCGAGATTTGGGCTGAAGACGCCAGCGTGTTTGCGACTCGCTCTGTGGATGACGCAAGAGCGATCGCAGGTGCGAAGTAAGCGCACAAGGAAAAGCAAAGATGCCACGTGATGTCGTAACGCTGTTCGCGCAAGAAGCAGGGAAGAAACTTATTCGTAAGCACTGCCGCCAAATTCGCCTTCCGGTGGAGGACCTGCGCCGGTTGGTTGAAGAAGTAGTCGACAAGAGCACGATGCAGCGCCGACATGGGCTTCATGAAGCTTTTGACGAAGTGTTAGGCGCGACGTATGAAGAGGAATCCGACGATGCATCTTGAGTCGATTAGCCTCCGTGACTGGAAGGCATTCGAATCTGCAACGTTCGAGTTTCCTGCGCCCGGAAAGACTAAAAATGTTGTGGTCATCGGTGGCCGCAATGGGTTTGGCAAAACATCCCTTTTCGAAGCTCTCGCATTGGGCCTCTTCGGTCGCGACGGTTTACGTCTGGTTCTCCGTGCAGGCACTGCCAGCGATGACCAAGGGCGAGCTCAGTCTTTCAAAGAGTTCATGGAGCGCGCGCTCTTCGGGAACGCTCTTGCTAAGGGCCGCAACTCCTGCCATATCGAGCTGAAGTTCATTGACGATGTTGGTGAGCCAATCTGGATTGACCGGACTTGGTATTTTAATGACCACGGCAAGCTCAAATCGGGCGAGTCTGCTGAGCAACTCAGGATCTTTCAAGGTATAGGCCGCCGCGTGGTCGGGCCTGGTCGCACCGAGCACGATGTGGATGGATGGTATCGGGATTGGATATCTAAGACCTTTATTCCCACGTCCTTGGCCGGCTTCTTCCTCTTCGATGGAGAATCTGCTGCCGTATACGCGGAAAGAGACATGGGTTCCCAAGTCCGCGATGGCATAGAAGGACTGTTGGGGCTGAATTGGCTAAAACAGTTGCAGAAGGATCTCCGCGCTTACGCCAACACGAAGCGTAGCCAGGTTCCTAAAGGGGTTAGCAATGAAGCGATCGCCGAACTAGATGCTGCTGTCAATGCTATGGAAGAAGAGCTTGCCGGCTTCGACGAGCGCCTTCAAAAAATCGAGAGTGATATCAGGGACAGTGAGGCCCTTCGGGATGCTCTGACAAGGGAGCTCGGCTATGGCGCGGGCACCCGTAAGCAGCTGGAAGACCTCACGCGCGAGCAGGCCGACTACGAGAAGCGTTATAACTCCGCGCAGGACAAACTCACCGCCGCCGCGCAGGCTGATCTCCCGCTTGCACTTGCCGGTGGGTTACTGCTTTCTCGGGTTGAAGCCCGTTTGGATCAAGAAGCGCGGCTGGACCAGTGGGAAGCCGCTCTCTCCCAAAGAGACAGTAGAACTGCAAGTGTTTTGGAGTTCTTGAATGAGCAACTGCCTACTGTCGAGCCAGAACTTCTGGAGCGGCAGGTGGATAGCGTTCGCGCCGCTGTTGAAAAGGCCCTCGAACGCCTGTGGTTTCCACCGCCGGGCGACGTTGCGGATTCTTTCAGGCATGCGCATGCGCGAGGCCCAATGCTTCAGAGGGTGCTTGACCGTCTTAGGGATGCCAAGGAGGTGTCGTCCTCCAGCATCGTTGAACTGTTGGAGACAATGGAAAGCAGCTCGGCGAAGCTTCGTGAGGTCGCGGCCGTTATTCGTTCCACTGACGGCGCCTCTCCTCAGGTCGAAGAGAAGCGTGACCAGTTGAACGAAGTGAACACCAAAGTTGGTCTGATGCGCGAAGAGCGTGGCTCACTCACCAACATAGTGAAGTCACGGGGGGCCGACCTAGAACAAAAGCGGCGTGAGCTAGGGCGTCTGACCGGTCACTTGGATCAGTCAGAGCGACCTGCTCAGTTGGCGGCGCGTGCCGAGCAAGTAGCAGAAATGCTGGGGAACCTCGTGGACGAGGCTTGGCCTTTGCAGTCGGACGCTGTTGCCGAAGCCATGACCCGAGGCATCCGCGCCATGGCTCATCGAACCGACTATCTGCGGAATGTCACCATCAACGAAGATGGCGCGGTGGAGCTTGAGTCGCCAGATGGCCGTGATTTGCGCCAATACGATTTATCGGCAGGCGAGAAGCAAATTTTCACACAGGCATTGTTTTCCGCGATCGCAGAAGTCTCAGAGCGCACGTTTCCGTTGGTTATCGATACTCCTCTGGGGCGGCTGGACGAGAACCACCGTTTGAATGTGCTGAAGCACATCACGAGTCGCAAAGGTCAAGTCATCTTGATTTCTACGGACACCGAAGTAGTGGGGCAGTATTTGGCAACAATTCGAAACAAGGTGGCCAAGTTCTACATCATCCGAAACAAGGTCGACGGCGGCGTGGCTCGCAGCTGGTGTGAGGAAGGCTATTTTGACGGGCAGGGAGTCTGACATGAGCACTGAATCAAATGACTACCTGACCTTGGAGGTAATCGCTGGAACGGCGTTTCGTTCCACCGCCGATACGGATGAGCTCTCTCAGCGCGTTAAGGACCGGCTCGGATTTGGGTCTTACAACATCCCTGCACGTCTGGCCATCGCTCGGTCACTGGCTATACCTGCGCAGCCTTCTAAGGCAGAGGGCGAGGTGGGTCGGGTTATCAAGGGAGACGTGCTGTTTGGGACGGGTGCTGACTTGGCCAGCTGGGTGTCTCTCCTTATCGAGCATGCCGGCAGCGCGCTTACCATCAAGGATTTGCAAAGCGCGGTCCAGCGTCACTGGGCTCGGGGCATGAAGATTCTGTCCGAGGAGCTTGATGCATCGGATGGCGATAATTCAGAGTTCTGGCGTCGCTTAGCTGAGAGCGCTCTGCCGGAAGTGACGGAGAAGCGGCGCAATCACATCACTTCGGTCGTGGCGGAGGTATTTCGCGGCCCGGTCCCCGTGCGCATTGGTGAGATTGGCCGTGATGTGGCAACCAATGAAGAAGTCATCTGGACTCTGAATGCGCAGGGCGGCAGTCCCCATAGTGCCTTCATGGGCGGGGTAGGCAGCGGCAAGACGCGCACGGCGGCTTATGTGCTGCGGTCTATCGCCGAGCAGACAAACGTGCCCTTGCTGGCCTTCGATTTCAAGGGAGATATGGCGGACCGCAATAACGCATTGGATCGGGCGTTCGATGCGCAGGTCCTTTCGCCGCCAGTGGTTCCCATCCCTTTGGATGTGTTTGCCCTTAAGGATAGGAGCGAGCTAGGCATCATCAACGCTGTCCAGCGTCTTCGTGACAGCTTTAGCAACCTTAAGCAGACGAAGTTTGGTGACCTGCAGCGTCGACGGCTGAACGATGCATTGGAGCAAGCGGTTCGCACTAGAAGCCCGTGCACTCTGAGCGATGTTAGAGACTGTTTGATAAACATCTATGCGTCGGAGGGAGCGAAGGAAGATGGTGCAATAGCCACACTTGTGGACCTCTGCCGTCTGCCGCTATTCGAGCCTAAGATGTCGCCGGAGGACTTCTTCTCAAAGTCTTGGATCATCTCATTGCCCGCCAATGTACCAGAGCTTGTCAGGGTGACGGTTGTCGCACTGCTGACGGATGCTCTGGAGCGCTTCATCAACTCTCAGCAGGACTCCGAAACCGACGGCCAGGGAAATCGTTCCCTCCGCATAATGTGCGTGATTGATGAGGCGCACCGGGCGCTTGAGGCAAAACTGCCCGCTCTTTCTAACCTGATCAGACAGGGGCGCTCGAAGGGGGCAGCGGTCATGCTCATCTCTCAAAAACCGGATGACTTTGAGGGAGTGGATGACGATTTCCTCGATGAGATGGGGCTGGTGGCTTGCTTCGTAACCAACGCTCGAGAGTCGTCTGTGAAGCGCATTTTGGGCGCCGGGGCATCTTTAACGTCACTCAAGACGGGCGAGGCCTTCGTAAGAAAACGCGGAGACGCGAAAGCAAGGAAAGTGTTGGCATGGAGGTAGCAGTTAGGATGGGCGTGGGGGTAGCCCGGCGCCCATCCTTAATCGGCCAAAGTTAAAGGTGTATTTCGACAACACCGACGCTTTCGTGAGTATGGTCGTAATGGAGGATTTGGGGTCTCTCGAGATATCTTGCTCGATGGAATCCAAAAGGTCCATCGGTGGGTCGTCCACAACCTGGATGTTCATCCTCGCGGCACCCCTTGCTTTGCTGCCGTAGGCTGCTCGAGCCAGAAGCTGATTAGTTGGAACGATTTGGACTTAGGATCATTCAGGATGGAGATCGTGTCCGTCATGGTGATCTTTTCCCAATTCTTAGGGTTGGTCACTAGGTCGGCGTAGTAGCCAAGCACGGAAACGCGCCGAAAGTGGCGAAACCAAACTTCCAGTTCCTCGGGTGAACGGATGTAGTTGTAGTGGCCTGTGACCTCTACGAGTGCAAACGGATAGTGGTGGGCCGAAACCAGGACAACATCGCCTATGGCCATCTTGTGCGCGAAGTCCCAGTAGTCGCGTTGCGTCTTCTCAATTGCGGACGGGTCAACGTCGGTCAAGTCTCCAGGTGGGTCGGCAAAATCCAGACCGATGAATCCCAGGCCTAGCGCCTTCGCCACATAGGACACGGCCTGTGCCGGCTCATTAGGATGAAGCTGCATTCTCCAGTAGGCCATTTCTTCCCCTCTTGGGTGACTGTCTCGTCTGCGGAATGTGCGCCAAGTCGGTCCTCTGAACCGTGAAGCAATGGCCCTGATTATGCCGTCCTTGGCGTGGCAGTCGTCCATTCCTTTAATTGCCGCTTGGTCTCATGGGTAGAACTTCCGTGGATCGGCTAAAGTCGCTTTGAACTGTCCCGCTTGGTAAACCGGCAACGTCACATTGGGCCGATACTGCTCCAGCACCGTAATTTGCTTTGCCCGGGCAAAGGCCGGCTTCTTGTGGAAGTAAGCCTCGTGCAGCACTGGCACGGCCTTGCTAATCGAGTGGCCAGTGACCAAGGCAATGTCTTCGTCGGCCATACCCAAGTGATGAAGTTCTGTGGCGATGGTGTGCCTGAAGGCATGGAAGCCCACCCCTTTCGCAAAGCCTAGGCCTTTCATGTAAGCGCTGAACTGGCTCAGGACTCCTTGGCTGTATCGCGTGTTGGTTTCGCCGGTATCGCGCCTCACTCCGGCAGAGAGGTGCGGGAAGAGGCGGGGGTGCCCGCAGGCCCGGATGTCGTCCACAAAGGCTAGGAACCCGGCGTCCAGCAGCGGTTGGGGGATGGGCAAGGTTCGAACCGCTGCTTTGCCTTTTAGGCTTTGGCGGCTTCGATTCCTGTCTTTATGGCTAAGGTCCGCGTCAACAGTCTTTTGGATGCGAATGCACCACACACCGCTCTCCTGAACGACGTCCGCCAACTTGAGCTGAGCGACTTCGTTGATACGTGCGCCGGTATAGAGCCCAATCATCGGCACCCACCAGCGGTGAGGTGCTTTCATCGCCCAAGGAATGAACGTTTGAGGAGCGAAGATGCGCTGAAGGTCTTCCTCATCGAACAACCTCTCTGCTTTGTTTGGATCGACGACCAGGTCCTTCTTGACCTCGGAAAACACCCGCATCGGGGAACCCACGATGGCTTTGACGTTTTCCAGTCGGCCAAAGAAGGTGACAAGGAATCTTCGATGTTTCTCAAGCGTCGCGGGTGCTGGAGGGCTAACGTGCAGCCGTTTGCCTTCCGCCACGGCTTGCTCAAATGTCCAGGTGCGATATACCGGATTGGAAAGGAATAGTGGTGGCGCCCACCGCATCAATTCCCAGAGCCGGTAGATGTGGGCATGATCAATGCGAGAGACAGGAATGTCGCCGCAGGCCATCTGGAGGAGCTTTAGGGTGCGGGTGGTCCCCTCGATAGTGTCGCGAACCAAGCCCATGCGTTCGCGGTCGGCCAAGTAGTCTCGGATCTCGACGGACAACAATCGGGCAGGAGCAGCGACGGGGAGCGGCTCTGGGTAGCGCGTTGCGTTCTTACCCAGGCGGGCACGGCGGGCTCGTTCGCATGCGTCGTTGATGATTTCCTGGGCGTGGATGGCCGCCTCACGGCCGGCGACAATCATCTCGCCGATGCGGACACGGCCGATGCGAACGTTGGTGAGTGTGAGCGTGCCGGTGGGGTCGGACAAGTAGGAGTTGAGATACTGCGATGTGGGTGAGGTCACTGCGTTGCTTCCATCTGAGAGATGGAAGTAGGGATACGACAAAGGCTGAAATCGTCAACGGGATTTCGAGACTTTTTACAACGCCTGTAGGCGCTAGTAGGGAGACCCTTTTTGCGACTTTCTCCAGGTGTGTCGTCCCGCCCGCCTTGGAGGTTAAAGTTATATATGAATCAATGGTTTGATATTCTGCAGAGCGCATTTTCCCACGGTCATTAGCGTACCGTTTAAAGTAAATAAGCTAACTAAATGGCTTTGAGGGCCTGGCTTTAAGATGAATGAATCTTAAATGTTAGCCTATTATTGTTAGTTTGATTTATTGCTCTAAGGGGGAGGGTGATGCCGCTGGCTCAGAAATTTCTCATGCACAGGGTGGGGACACTTGGTGCTTCACGAAACGCCTGTGGTGCGGAGCGGGACCGATGGTCGTTCGTCCGGCGGGATGCTCGAGCAGCGCTGTGTCGGTGCCTCCAGATCGAGTGCCATATCCCAACGGTCCAAGCCAGCACTGTAGCCATCTGGCATTACTTGCTTCACAACGAAGCCAAAGCGAGCGTAGAAGGCCTGGGTGTGTTGGCTGGTGTCCAACACGACTTGCTCGATGTCCGGTCTCAGGCGCAACGCTTCCAGCCGAGCCAAGAGCAGCATGGTCCCCAGTCCTTGTCGATGCAGCGTCGGATGGACCATGCCCCAGCAGAGGCTTGCCGTCGTGCCATCCGTGCTGATGGAGTAGCCCCCGCATGCAATCACTTCCCCCGCACATTCAATGACTCTGTAGTGCCAAGCGGCGGCATGGTGCGTTAGAAATCGCATGAAGTCAGGGCGTTCCTCAGCGCTGAAGAACGCCGGCACGTTGCCATCGAACAGCGCCAGGCAGGCACCAAAGTGTTCAGGGCTGTAGTTTCGAATCGTATCCATGCCTCCAGTTTGCCTCAGACACGCAAGCGCCTCGCAAAGGCAATGCGCAAAGGCCAGATCCTCAGGGCGCTGACCCATCAAGTCCACTGGCCGAGAACGCCTGCTGTCCTCCTGCCCACTCAGGTCGGTATTTGCCACTTGGGCTGGGTTTCAACGCATTTCATCTCCACCAACGCTGGGCCTCTTAAAGGGACCATAGCTTCGCTGTCCCGACCGCAAGGGCAGGCCTCCTCCACGTTGTTCCGGCCCTCCGCTGCGCGCCTAACGGTGCTCACTCCCGGGTGCGGTCGAGCCTGGCGCTCCGCCTGCCGGTTCCCACGAGGCGCACAACGCGCTGGTGGAGAAGAACCGATGAAGCGCAGCACCAAGGACCGCACGGCCCAATACCAGCTCCAGATGGACGAAGAAGGCATCCTGCTCGCCGCCGCCACCATCCTAGAGCAACGCCTCCAGCGGCTGGGCCGCATCGACAGCCCCGAGCAGGCCGGCAGCTACCTGGTCGCCCGCTGCGCCCACCTGCCTCACGAAGTCTTCGGCGTCGTCTTCCTCGACACCAAGCACCACATCCTGGCGACCGAGCACCTCTTCAGCGGCACGACCGACGCCTGCGAAGTCCACAACCGAGTCGTCGCCAAGCGCGCCTTGGACCTCAACGCTGCCGCGGTCATCCTCTTCCACAACCACCCAAGCGGGAACCCGGAGCCCAGCCAAGCCGACCGCCAAGTCACCGAGCGACTGAAGCAGGCGTTGGCGCTTCTCGACATCCGGGTCCTCGACCACCTGGTCATCGGCGGCCGGCAGCACGTCAGCCTGGCCAGCAGGGGGTGGGCATAGCCCGCCCCTTCACCTATGTGGTCTGCCAAGGCTAGACTGCGAGCGTCAGGAGCACCACCTGAAGCAAGAGATCAGCGTGTTTTGCGCGGAACCTGTTGGTAGGATGAAGATGACAAACAGCCTGGTGCAGGTGCTGTAGCCACGGTCTGCGCGATAGGCGGGGCGGCGTAAATTCGGATAATCTGGTGAAATCAGCTATCTACTCAGCGGTGTAATCAAGGAGGATTGTATGGGTGTGCTGAACGTCTGTTGCTATCCAACAAAGCTGGCGCTTCATGCTGCCGATCATGCCTACATCGAGTGTGGAGGCGGGAGCTACGGTTGGGGATGTTGGGGAGGAAAAAGTGGCGGAACCACTGTTCGCTCCGCCCACGGCAGCACGAAACGCGCAGATGCAATAGGCGAGCCCGATGAGCGGGCAGGCGTCACTCACTACCTTATCAATGGGGTCTGCCACCAATCGGCTAACCGGATTCTCATGCCAGCACTTATCACTGCGAACGGAGTTCGCGGCCACCTTTTGTCGGTTTCTATCTACGGCCTTTTCGGTCGCCCGTCAGCTGGGTTTGGCATGTTCAAAGCGCCTCTTTACACGCGAGCAGGGGTGTTTGGTGACTTGGATGTATGTCTATACCAAGGCATACAAACCTCCTCGCAGTCGCGAGCGTTTGCTGAGCGCAGTTTCATAGATGAAAGTGTCAGCCTGGCTCGAGAGATTTATCCCGAACTCGTGCTTGATACTGATGCCATTTGGGGCGCGAGTCAGCAGGCAGCTGGGGAGCCGTGGAGCAGCTATGAAGCGGAGAGGGCTGCAAAATTCCAGATTGAAAGCTTCAGACTATTGGTTCGGCATCGTGCAATCGTCACTGGCAAGCGGTTCGCAGTTGCGCAGTATCATGAGGTGATGAAAATTCGCGAGCAATTCGAGAGCTCGCGGGAGGCGATCGAGCGAGAGTTCGTCGAAAGTGGACAGGGCGGCTGGTACCGGTTTGTTAGGAATTTTGATCAATTAACACAAGAGTTCCAAGCAAGTCTTTCCGCGATCTTGTCGGGTCAGGAATATGAAGCTCTACTTGACATTTCTTCCGATCACCGCATGGTGCTATCCGACCCAGATATCGTTGAAAACATCTATGGACCAGAGTCAAGACCAAGGGGACCCGGAAGCAGGGGGCCCTGAATACGGGCGGCGATTGAGCCGCCAGGAATACGACCTGCGAGCGATATCGCTTCATGAAGAGCAGGCGCCGATTCCTGCGCGGGCTGATCGTGACAAATTGAGACGTGCTGAACTCGATTTGATGGTTGACCATACGTTAGGGGTAGGCTTTCCTCCAGACCAGAGAAATGCGCTTTGGAGAGCTCAGCAGAAGTTGGATAGAAGTAGCCTCGGTCGCTTAATTATTGGGTTGCTCGTGAACCCATTGGCGCCATCTCGATACTTGGTTAAAGCACAGGTAAGGGAGTTCTCGAAGATTCTTGATCGACGGAGCGTCTGCGCTTTCCTCGGGATCAGTGAGAAGGATTACGAAAGGCTGATCTGACGCAAGAACATCTTTTAGGTGTGGGCCGTCCATGGAACAGGAATGAAGGCGTTTCACGTGCGCGGGATGGTATGGGCAGCAGACGGCAAGCGTCCCGCATTGCCGAGTGAAGCCACGGTAGGATGCGAGAGCGAAGAGGGTATCGCCGATGCCCTGAGCGATACATACGGCTGGCTGGTGAGCACCTTCGTTGTCGTAGAAGGGACCGACGGCGACCACACCAGGAATGCAAGTCTGGGTTGAAAGATTTTCGTCTGGTCGGCGCGCCTTTGCCACTTCCGCTAAAGTGTCGGATCCTGTTTGAACGGGCGCTCGCGACCCGAGCGTGCGCTTAGAGGAAGTCATTTTTGATGGTGTTGAAAGGTCGGGTGATTCTGCTTTTGGTTTTTGCTTCGGTTCCTGGCGTGGCAGGAGAGCTGGTTGGTCGCGCGACCGTCACGGACGGCGATACCCTCACCGTGGCCAAGCAACGCATCCGCTTGTGGGGCATTGATGCCCCGGAAAGCGCCCAGCAATGCAACACCAAGAACGGGCGCTCCTGGCCCTGTGGCCGGCGGTCCGCCGCCGCGCTGGACGGCTATGTGCTGGACAAGACCGTTCGTTGCCAGCCCAAGGACACCGACCGCTATGGGCGGGTGGTCGCGGAGTGCTTCGTCCAAGGGCAGTCGGTCAATCGCTGGATGGTGAGCTCCGGTTGGGCGGTCGCGTATCGCCAATACGCCACGGCGTTCATCGCTGACGAAGTCGGCGCGCGCCAGCAGCGGCGCAACCTCTGGCAAGGGACCTTCCAGCTGCCCGCCGACTACCGGCGCGGCAAGCGGGATCAGGCAGCCCGCCAGGCCCAGGTGGCCACGCCACCCATGCGCAGCGGATGCCGCATCAAGGGCAACATCTCCCGTCAGGGCAAGAAGATCTACCACGTGCCCGGGCAGCGGGACTACAAGCGCACGAGCATCGACCTGAGCCGCGGCGAGCGGATGTTCTGCAGCCCTGAGGAGGCCGTGCGGACAGGGTGGGAGCCGGCAAAGCGCTGAGTCCCTGGGACACAGCACGGGTGGCGGTAGGCGTGTCACGACCCTTGCCGATTTGTCTGCCCAAGGTGCGGACGATAGCGCTAGACTCCGGTCACAGTAGTCGATGGACGTGAGCCTATGGACGGGGTGCAACGCATGGAAACCAAGATGACCAATCAGCCCAAAAAGGGAGAGTTTTTCGAGTTGCTGCCGGACGCCAGGCGTGGGGGAAAGGGCCACGGGGTGATCTTCGAAAATGAGCAGGCTCTGTTGACGCCGCCCCGGCTTATTTTGCAGCCGGACGAAGGTGGATTTCCTCCGTTGAGAGAGACGCCACGATTGATCTACGACCCAAAGGAAGGAGCGTTGCCTCAGGATCTTGAGGGGGGCTTCAGTGGCTATTGGCTGGTCTCCGAGCGACTCCGCAATGTGATGGAATCTGTGGATGCGGATGCCTTTGCTTTTGCTGATACCGACTATCGCTTGGCCGATGGTTCCAAGGGGCCGACTGTCTTTCTATGCGATGTTGTTCGCACGTTAGATGCTTTGGATGAGGAAGCCTCGGAGCTTGATATAAAAATCGGCGACGATTACGAAGCTGGAAAGTATTACAGCCTTGCAGGCGGTAGCCGATTGGCTTTCAGGCGTGACGTGCTCGGAAATGCGCATGTATTTAAGCTTCCGTTCAATGATGGCGTATTTTGCGATCGGGTATTCAAGGAGGCGGTTGAGGCCGCCGGAATTGGCGCCAATGGGAATTCCGACGGGCTATGGTTCTACGACGTTGTGAATCGTTGATGCGCCGAATACGAGCAGGGAAGAGCTTAGTTTATGTCGAAATATCGGACGCTTTTTCAAGATCATCACGAGATCGAGCAACAAACGCTTAAAAACAGTAAGTTGCTTGCGAAGCTGCAAGAGACCGGTCGGTTTGATATTCATGCGCAGGAAAACCGCATCTTCCTGCCGTCCGATCCGAAGTTCGCTCAATCTCTAGGTATTTCGCCGCACAGCGGTGGTCCGCTTGGCGCCTATCAGTATGGCGTAATTAAGCAATTGGAAGAAATTCAGGCAACTCGAGATGGTCGAGCGGCTTTGCGAGGTGACCCTGAAGCGTTGAATCGCGTGGCCCAGCGTGTGGAGCAGTTGCGCGACACTCTTGCAGTTGGCCTGATTAACAATGACTTGAACACCAACACACCGCTTGGTCTTACCCCTGCTCAGGCCAGCCTGAAAACTCAGAGCTTTCTGCAAAACAGCTCAGACTATCACCAAGCGCATACTCAACAGCTTGGTGTTCTTAAAGGGCTCACCGGAGTTGATCGTGGTTGGGCCGGTGTGACGAACTCTGAATCTCGCATCGTCACTACGCTCAGTCAGATTCAGCTCAGCAACACCGCCATCATTCGAGGCGGGGACATCGAACTTCAGCGCAGCGGGTTGTCGCTCGCGATCGCCAATGCCCACCACGATGGGCGCGTGGTCTTGTCTGAGCAGGGCATCCTCAAGGTCGAGCAGACCCTAGGTGAGGAAGCCGCACAGAATCTTCGCGTGCCCCGCGGCCAACGTGGCGAAGTTGCCATGCAGTTGCTGATGGGCGAGGCGTCCGCGCGCGGCCTGACCCGTGCCGGCGGACTCCTGGCGACGGGGGCCGATGCGGTGATGACCGCCCGCACGGCTTCGGCGCTGATGGAGCAGGGCAACACCACGGCGGCGCAGTCGGAAGTTCAGCACGCCATTGCTCGCAACGCGGGTGGCTGGGCCGGCGGCGCGGCCACCTCGGCCGCGCTGGGCAGCAGCAGCGGGTTTGTGCCTGCGGCGCTGGTGGTGGGCGATGCGATCTTGATGAGCAAGGCCTTCGACAAGGCCGTGGACCTGAAAGAAAACCGAGACATCTTCCACCAGACCGACAAGGCGGGGGTGGACTGGCAATTCAACGGCCGCAACTGGGAGCGCCAAGGCCAGCTGCAAGAAGGGCAGGGCAAGGCGGTCGAGCAGGACGTGGTGGCCAGCTACGCGAAATCCCAGGAACTGGGCGCGATGGCCAATGCCAAGGCTGTTGAATTTGCTTTGGGCAAAGCGCCCCCGCCGCAGGACCCGTTCAATTTGCCGGCCCAGCCTGGCGATCGGATTGGGTTAGACAACCAGAACTGGCACCGCAATCCAGACACGGAGAAGTGGGAGCGCCAGGTCAAAACCGGCGTGACGGGGGCGGATGATCGCGGCGTCTACGAGCCGCAGATCGCGAACGCAGAGCAGACGCAGCGCCTGAATCAGGAGGCTCTGTCCCGGATCGAGGGCAACATCGCCACTGGCCGCGAGGCCATTGCCCAGGCCTACCTGGAGAGTCACGCTGCCCAGCGAGGGCAGGACTATGGGGTGGCGGTGCCGGCGGCGGTGGAAAGTGCTCGTGCCCAGCAAGACCGGGTGCAGGGCCACGATGGTCAGACCTACCAGCGCAACGAGGCCGGGCAGTGGCTCGGCAAGGACGGAGTGGCGACCGGCAACCTGGCGGCGGAGCTGGAGCTCACGAACCAGATGCGCCAGCCGTCCCTGGAGCGCGCCCAGGAAACCCTGGCGGCCATTGAGGCTCGCCCAGTGCCCACGGCGGCGCAGATGGAGCACAACGAGCTCCTGCATCGGTATCGAGCCGCTGGCGTCGACCTCAACGCGCAGGAGCACAATCTGCAGGCAGTGGAACTCGCCACGCAGCGGACAAAGGACGCTGAAGGCCTCGCCGGTCCGACGATTCAGAAGTTGAAGCCCAACGAGCAGGGCCAATACGGCTACGACAGTCCGATCGCACACTTCAAGGTCGGCCAGGACGGCGTGGCCCATCAAGTCGCGGTGACCACCTCCGAGGAGCTGCGCCAAGCGAAGGCCGAGTTGGGCCAGCCCGCTGTGGCGCACGTGCCGACGTTGGCGACGGTCTCTGTGACCGCGCCGAGCCGCAGCAAAGAGCCTGAGGCCGAACCGGCGCAGGAGAAGGACGCAAACGGTCCGATCCTGGCCGACAACCCCGCGCATCCAGACCACTCGACCTACCAGACGATCCACTCCTGGGTCAGCGGCACGGGTAACTGGAACGAAGAGGAAAGCCGCAACGTCACGGCGGCGCTCTACAAGCAACAGGTTGAGGATCCGCTGGTGAAACGGGTGGACCGGGTGACGGGTGCGCTGGGCAAGGACGGAGCGGAGAACGTGCTGGCGGTCTACGCGCCGTTCGGTGACAAGCTGCCGATCTTCCACGCTCGGGTGGATGGCAGAGAGGCGGCTCAGCAGCCGGCGGAGCAGAGTCTGCAGCAGGCGGAGGTCATCAAGCAGGATCAGGTCCGCCAGCAGGCGCTGGAGCAAACCCAGCGACAGACTCAGCAGCAGGAGCAAGGGCCGCGAATGACACTGTAAGAAATAGGCATCGTAAGCCCTGCCAAATGAGTCTATGCCGTTACCTTTGTGAAATGGTGTTTCGTCACGCTAAAAATGTTCCAGGAGGAGGGGGCTTTGAAGGGTAAATACAAAGATTTGATCGCTGATACAGATCGTGTTGCGGCCTATCAGCGCAAATTCAACGTGGACACCGCGCGCTGGAAGACTTTCCGCTCCCCGATCACGTTGACTTGGTCAAAGCTGCGATTCTCCGAGGCTAACCGTTCAAATATACCAAAAGAGCGAGGGCTGTATGCGTTTACCCTTGCCCATGAACCGTCTGGATTCCCGAGCCATGGATTTATCATGTATATAGGAATTACTGGCGACACATCTAATGCGACCTTGAGGACGAGATATAGCCAATATTTGGCCAATCTGCGCCGCGGCAATGGGAGGCCAAAGGTCTATGGGATGCTTTCACGGTGGGATGGCGACCTGTTTTTCAATTTCGTTCCGGTCCCTGATAAAAATGTCAGTTTGACAGCTATCGAGGATGAGCTATTGGCAGCAGTGTTGCCGCCTGTGAATGACTTCTATATCAAGGCGGGACTAAATTCGATACTTAAGGATGCTTGGTCATGATAGGTCATGGTGAACTTTTTGTTCCAGCTCTAAGGGCGGCCTTTGGTGATTGGATTTACTACTCCTGCTTAATGCCTCTTTCTGAATTGGCTTCTCGGGTAAGCTACGCTGAAGAAATTCATCAGGACAAAGCACTTTCGAGGCTTATTCAGCGATCATTGGAAGGCACACGAGCCGCCCATATATCTGAATATCTGGAGAGAACTGAGCAGCGCTTTTTTAACTCGCTCGTTGTTGCGACTTATGGTGAAAGACCGAAGTGGCTAGAGATTGGAAACTTTCATGAGCAATCAGAAACCGGAATACTTGGCCGAATTGACCCGCAAGAACGGGATGTCTTCGGATACTTGGCGCTGTCCGGCCGAGAAAAGATCTTCGCTGTTGATGGTCAGCACCGCCTTGCCGGCGTAAAACGCGCTGTCTCTGAGGGCACCGACTTTGGTGTCGAGAGAATTTCCGTCCTCTTCGTCGCGCACAACGAAGCGCATCGAGAGAGAACGCGTCGCTTGTTCACTACCTTGAACAAAACAGCTCGTCCTGTCGGCAAGCTCGACATCATTGCCCTCGATGAGGACGACAGCATGGCAATCATCACGCGTCGTTTAGTAGAGGCCCATGCTTGGTTCAAGAGTCCGAAGATAGCTGTGATTTCCAGTGTATCGCTGCCCGTTACAAATCGATCAGCACTTACGACGATCGCCAATCTCTACGATATTCTCAGGCTCATATTCAAGTTCAAGGAGGGGAAGAAGTCAGATCGCGCCCTTCGATTCTATCGTCCTAAAGACAGCAAGCTTGCTGAGATGGCAAAATATGCTGAGGACTACTTTACTTCTCTTCAGGATGCCTTCCCCCCTATCAAAGAGCTTTTCCGGGCGAAGGAAGCGGGCCCGGTAACACAAAAGCACCGTGGCCCGCATGGGGGACACCTTTTATTTAGGCCTGCTGGTCTGGAAGCTTTTACTCAGATTGCCGTGGAATATGCATTGAAGCATCACTGCTCGCTATTCGAAGCAGTTTCTGTTCTTAAGGAAATTCCAACGGATCTTGCGGCACGTCCTTACAGAGATGTCTTGTGGGACCCCGACAAAAAGACGGTCATTAGCAAAGGAAAGCCTCTGGTCAAAGACCTGCTTCGCTACATGGCAAGGCTCATACCGTCCACGGGCGTGAAGGAGCGGTATGATTTGGCATTAGGAAAGCCTCGCGCGCTTCCGCCCAGATTGAAAATCCACGATGGCCTTAACTGAGATTAGGATATCCAGTGTATACCGACCAGCTTAAGACTCAGAAAGTCAATATTAATGATATTTTTTTGGATCCGAATAATCCCCGCTTTTGGATGGAATCGGCGCGCGCCCCTGTGAAGGATGGTCGCATTAGAGAGGCCGGAGTCCAAAAGCGCACGGTGCAGGAGATCGATAAACATGGTATCGAGGATCTATATCACAGCATCCTGCGTAACGGATTTCTGCTTATGGACCGTATCGTCGTAAGGCAGCTAAAGGATGCTTCTGGTAAGTATGTGGTAGTGGAGGGCAATCGCCGTTTCCGTTCCTTGTGTAAGCTCCGTGCTGATATCGCCAATGAACGAGTTCAAGAGGCTAATGTCTCGCCGGATGACCTCGCCGGCTTGTTGAAAAGCACCAATAGCCTAGAGGTGTTGGTCTATGCAGGTGACGAGGCTGAAGACATCTCTTGGATGTTCCAAGGAATTCGGCATATCAGTGGCATCAGGGATTGGGAACCGGCGCAACGCGCGAAGCTGGTGGCTGACCAAATTGATACACATGGCAAGACACTGACTGAGGCCGGGCAGCATTTTGGTCTTTCAGCGATCCGTGCTGGGAGGCTTTATCGGACTCATCGTGCCCTCAGTCAGATGGCCCGTGATGAAGAATTTTCCGGAAAGGTGCGAAACGACTATTTCTCACTCTTCGAGGAGGCCTATCGCAACACGACGATTCGTGGTTGGCTGGGTTGGAGCGAGCAGGACAACAACTTCGAAAATGCAGAAAATCTGAAGCGATTCTATTCTTGGATTACTCCGGACGAGGAGAATCAAAACCGCCGCCGCGTCCATGACCCTAAACAGCTGAAAGATGTGGCCTTCCTCATCGAAAACGATCACAAGACCCTGCTCAGCCAGATGGAGGCGTTCATCCTCCCTATTGGCGAAGCTCGCTTAGCAGCCAGTGCTGGGGAACCGAAGTCCCAGGACTGGCGTTTAGCTATGCGCACTTGCGAGAACACATTGGCGGAGCTGCCCCAGTCTGCCATGGCCGATGACCCAGAGGATTTCCTTGAATCGTTACAGCTCTTAGAAAAAGTGGTCGCGACGCGCATCAAGATGGTTGAGGTGGTGATTGCGGAGCGTGAATCCGATGACGTCTGATCCGAACTCGGCATCATTCACCGTTGGTGATCAGTCTGGACTCCTATCTTGATGCTGCCACGCATGCTGGCTTCTGTTCTGACCTCATGAGCATGCCGGCGTTCGGCATGGATCAGCAAAGCGTCTACCAGTTCTGCATCATCCAGCTGATGAACTCCAGCCAAGAAGACCATATCCGTCACGCGCTGCCGTCGTTTCATCTCCTCGCGCTTCGCCGTTTCCTATGCCTTCGCTTGGCGACGTTGGTTGGCTAGAACTTCTTTGGCTTGCAACTGCGCCAGTCTCTCGGTGGCGCGCTGGATTTTCTGGTGGTAGGCTCAGTCATGCTTTTCTCCTATGGGTGCTTACGAGTCAACCAGAGAAATGGCTCTCGTCAAGCTCGCGCATGCTTGGAAATTTGCGCTCCCTCAAGATCAAAAAATATCTGAAAAACAAGGCTTAAAAGAAAGAAGCAAGGGCGCACTTAGGCATCCTAGCGGATGCGTGCGCCAAGGGCTGCGCCCCTGGAACCCCAAGCCTCTGCGAGGCTTGCCAACAGCAAAAGATGGTTCATAAAGAACCTGTTTTCACAGGAGTCTTTATGGCCATCTTTCACACCTCAATCAAAACCTTTAGCCGAGGCAAAGGTCAATCCGCCGTCGCAGCAGCCGCCTACCGGGGCGGCTTGCTGCTGTCCGATGTCGTCACCGGACAACAACACGACTACCGCCGCCGGAGCGGGGTCGTTGAGACCTTCTGCCTCGCTCCCCCGGATGCCCCGGATTGGGCCTTGGTGCCCGATGAGCTCTGGGCTGTCGCGGAAGCCGCCGAGCGTCGCAAAGACGCCACAGTAGCTCGTGAGTTCGAACTGTCGTTGCCCCACGAGCTCTCGGACGAGCAGCGAGCCCATCTGGCGTTTGCCATCGCCGAGGCCTTGGTCGACCGATACCAGTTTGCTATCCAGGCGAGCATCCACTCCCCGGGAACGCCGGATGGGCTCAACCACCATGTCCACTTGCTGGCGAGCACTCGGCGTATTGGGCTGGATGGCTTTGGCGAGAAAACGCGGGAGCTGGACGGCGGTGCGTTCGGAAAAGTACAAGTCCAGTGGATCCG
Source organism: Xanthomonas sp. DAR 35659 (assembly GCF_041242975.1). Lineage (NCBI taxonomy): Bacteria > Pseudomonadati > Pseudomonadota > Gammaproteobacteria > Lysobacterales > Lysobacteraceae > Xanthomonas > Xanthomonas medicagonis. The sequence goes on along the minus strand of NZ_CP162488.1, from coordinate 4,095,966 downwards.
GGAAATGGTGGCCGAGACGACCAACGCATACCTTGAAGCCGCTGGCTTGACGGTCACGATTGACCACCGCAGCTTGGTGGAGCAGGCTCGGGCAGCCTCCGACCGCGGGAACGAACTCCAGGCCATGGCCCTGTCCAGAGAGCCCACCAAGCATCTAGGTAAGGCAGCGACTGCGATGGCCCGCAAGGGCATGGACAGCCGGTTGGTGGCAGAGAACGACGCCATCGAGGCAGGCAATGCTGAAAACTTAGACCATCTGGCTCTCGACGCCGGCTGGAAGCGCAGGGTGGTTCCAACGCCTGCATCCGACGGTCATGCTCGAGGAGGCCGAACGCCTTCCGTGCGAGGCTTGGTTCCTGGCCTGGAGATTCGAGGCGTGTCCGGGATGCGGCTGCCTCAGGTCCTGGGGCGCCAGCACGAAGCGACAGAGGTGCAGCGCTCAGTCAGTCTCGCCGAGCGGATTGTTCAGGCACTGCGCGACTTGCAGGATATTGTGTGCGTCAGGGCGGACCTGTCGACTGAGCGCATCCGTGCCGGCCTGGAATGGGCTCAGGCTGAACTGGAACGGGCAGGAGAGACCGTCCCATTGCGGCAATGGATCACCAAGGCGGTTCTTCAGGTTCGGGCATTGCAAGCCGCAATCCTCGGGCGCGCCTTGCGCTTGCTCTCGCTGGGGCGGGCCGAACGCCTGCATCACCTCGCACAGCACGAATGGGAGCGCTTCAACACCGACTATCCCATGGGGACCAATGACTACTCTCGCCCCGAGTGGACCCAGCGGCGGGAGCGCCGCCTGTCGGTGTTGGAGCAGCGGAGCAATGAGTTGGAGAAGGCTAGGCTTCGTGGGTCGGCTGCGGCACTAGCCGAGGTGGATGCGGATATTCTTCGCAAGGCGGTCGAGCTGGAAGCGATGCCGATGCCGTCACAGTTCGTTCTTGAGCGCCTTGCGATGCCGTCAGTTGCTGTGGACTCCCCTGCGCCAGTCTTCAGACCTAAGCGGCCAACCGTCCATTGAAATGAAGAGCCCCGCTGACGCGGGGCTGCCTCTCTTGCTGGCTGCGCAGGGAAGTGTGTCTGGGCGAGTCACCGCATGATTTATAGGGCAGGTCATCTCGGGTTTCAATCATGGTTTGGGGTTGTAATCCGACGAGGCCCAGATAAGCAGATCAAGCTCGGCGAGGTTTTTCGCGAGGTAGTTTGGATTCGCGCGGAGAGCCATCCTCAGCTTTTTCGCGAGATCTATGTACTTCGCACCTTCGCTGGATCCACGAGGGCCGCTCAACCGATGTTTGAGTAAAAAAGCATGAACTGGCTTGTTGAGGACGGGGTAAGATTCGGGGAATCGAAGACAAAGCATTTCCGACAGGAAGGCTCGGCGTGCTGGATTAGCCCGCTTGTGAAGGTAGTCCATTGCGCGCCTGACGACATCGTCGCGGTCTCGCTTGGGGGTCTTTTCAATTGTAATGAATGCATTTGCTACTTCCCTAAAGTTTGCCGCCATTCCTAGCCGCTCCCAGCCCTTTCCTTGCAGACGATTGCCCAACTCCATGCTCCAATGGCTGGGTAGTTTTTCGTAAAATTTCTTGTTCGTTATTTCGCCAGCCGCAGTCCGCCTAAGAAGGTCAATGAGTCCTTTTCGGTGCTTGTCATAGGCTTTCAGTTGCTTACGGCGATTCGCAATAAGCTTTGCAGCGCTGGCCGGCCGAGGGAGCTTGAATGTTACGGTTGGAGCCTCCTCGCCGGAGGATGCCTTGTCCTTCTTGCCGCCGACTTTGGGCGGCCGCACTGCTTCCTTGTAAAGCTCCAGCCAGTCCTCTGATACGGGGATCGAAAATTCTTCGATCCAGTCCATCCATGCTCGGACCTCATCGAACTCGCTGGCGGAAATGGATACGAGGATGTTCGCTTCTACATTGCTGTTGAAGGCTGCTTTGCTCAGGTTCGAAGACCCGATGATCATGAACGCGTCCCCGTTCACGTCCTTCCAGATGACCGACTTTGGATGGAAGCCTCCGATGCCGTCGGCGACCAAGAACTCGGCCTTTCGCATCGGGGGGAGCCACTTCAAGACTTTCCGACAAGCATCCTTTCGGGTGATGCCGAAGTCTTTTCCAACAATGAAACGGAATCGCTTGCATTTAGGCGACAGTTTTAGTGTGTCGTCCCACTCGGTCAGGTATGCGGAGACCACATACAACTCTGTCGCTTCTCGGAAGGCCTTGGCATAGTAATAGTCGAGCAAACTTTTTTCATTGCTCTTGTGTAGAAAAAGTTCCATGTTTTCCCTTTGTAGGTATCTCGCAGTGTCATGTCGATGTCCTCTTGCCGCTGCGCTGTGTAGCGAGAGAATTTCTCCCGTTGAGCCGTTTGAAGTTTCAAGGTCTAGATGCTGGCCCGGTTGAGCAGCACCCTGTCGGCCTCAAGCTAGTAGTTCTACTGGTTGATGGGGCGCCGTCGTGATTTGATTGGATCATGTCGCCACTAGGCCAATCATGCTGCTGCAAGATTCTCGCGAGGAGAGTTCACCGAAGGGATGGACCTTTCGATCGCTTTGGCAATGGCAGATGAGGTTCTGCAGGCTGGAGTCCACGTGACTCTCGCCAGTCCTCCACTGAGGGGAACGTGGGCGGTAGTTGCTCGCGGTCAACGGTCGAGGCGCGGGAAGGCGGCCGACTGGTGGGCCTGAGCGTGTAGGAAGGCGGCCGACTGGTGGGCCTGAGCGTGTAGGCATGCTGCGTCTGACCTTGGGATGAGCTGGCAAACTTTCGCATGACTAGCGCGGCCACATCGATGGCGTGCTGCACGTCGATTTCCCTTGCATCGACATCACGCGTATTGCTCTGGGCTATGAGGGTCGGCAATAGACGGCTGGCGATACGAAGCTCAACATTTGCGGGCATAGGATTTCTGAAGCTCTAAGTGTGAAAGATTTTCACATCGAAGCACTAAGCAAAAGATTGGCAAGACACCGAGTCTGCGCTGGTTCACAGATCCTGGAAGTTGCCTTCAATGCCTAGGATTTGGAGACCTGCGCTGGCAAGACGGTCACGTATCTATCGATTCGGTTTGCGGTGCCAGCTTGACCAGCCAATGCCCGCCGGGGGCCTGGGAGGCTGTCAGGAGGTCGTAAGTCTTGATCATGCTCAGCAGGCCGGAGTGTCCATAGGCATTTGGTGAGAATGAGGGGTCTGTTCGTTTCAAGTAGCTGCCAAGCGCACTGACGACGACTTTTCCATCCGCGCTGCCGTCGGCTAGAAGGGCAACGGCATCAACCAGGAAGCGGGGGCGGCGCTTTGGTAGCGGTTTTTGTGGGTCAACCTTTGTTTGTGATTGTTCTTTCAGGACCGGCACCTGCTCCTCCATTTCGGGTTTCTGGTCTGAAGGTCTCCACTCGAAGAACTGGTCGCAGGCATTGCGCAATGCCTCGGGTGTTTTTTCTTCCCCCACGATGCAGACGGTGGCTCCTCGTTCTCGAAGCTTGCGGCAAAGGTAGGCAAAGTCAGAGTCGCTGGTCACTAGGCAAAAGGTGTCCGCTCGTTGATCGAACATTGCCTCCAAGGCGTCCAAGGCCAATGCCATGTCAGCGGTGTTTTTTCCGGCGGCATATTGGTATTGGAGGCATGGAGTGAAGGCCTGTCGGACCAAGGTCTCCTGCCAGCGCTTGGCCAGCGTGGAGTGGTTGCCATAGCCACGGCGCACCACAATCCGCCCGAACTGGGCGGCCATGAGGAGAGCGTGGTCCACGACCTCGGGTGGAACGTTGTCGCAATCCAGAAGGACGGCGACCCGTGTATCGACCGGGTGCATGCTCACGCGTTGCTCCTTGCTTTGTGACGCTTCGTGGGACGGCTGCCTTCGGGCAACAGGTTCGGATTGACCAAAGGGCGCAGCGTTTGAAGGTTGAGTCCGTAGTCCAGCGTCCGAAGGCCAGGGGAGTGAGCCCCCAGTCCTTCCAGCTTTTCTTTGGCGGTGAAGTCGCGGCTGTAAGTGGCATGGTGTTCGTCATCCAGTTCATGGCCGACCAACTGAGCCCTGAGTTCGGACACCACGCCGGCGCCCTGCAATTCTTGGATCAGGGTCTTGCGCAACGAGTGGAAGCCGCGCTTGGCGGTGGGCCAGTTCTTGCCCACCTCGGCCAGGTGCCGGCTAAACGCTTTGGAGATCCAGTTGCCCTGGCCGTTCTTGGCATCGGCTTTGGCCGCTGGGAACAAGCGTTCTTGCCCCTCGGCGCGCGCCTGCTCGACCCAATCCAGGAAGCCCAGGGCAAGTAGGTCAGGGTGGATCGGCACGGTCCTTAAGCTTACGTCCGTCTTCACCTTCTGATGCTCGCCCTCGTCCGAAATCTGGATACAGGGGAGGCCGCCGTCCTCCAATACGTCGGCGGTCAGCAGTTGGCCGACCTCCGAGGCGCGGGCCCCTGTATAGAGCCCAATAAGCGCAGCCCACCGGGCGGCCAGGGACAGGGCCTCGAAGGCGGCCGGGGCAAACAACGCCTGGACCTGATGGGCGTCGTAGGCTTTGAAGCCGAACTTGCGCCGGGTCCGCTTCTCCCGAGTTGAGTAGCTGACATGGCCGGATGCAGGGTTGTCGCCTTTCGGGTAGTGACCGGATGCCTGGGCCCATTCGAAGAACCCGCCCTTGCCGCCGATGTAGGACTGCTTGTTGGTCAGGGTCGGGGTTGAGGCCTTGTTGTCGCGCATGTGCTGATACCACCGGGCCAGGTCCGAGCGGGTGATGGTGTGCAGCTTGGTCTTTTCTCCGAGGAAGCGGGTCAGCAGGTCGATGGCAGTCCGCTTGATGGTCCAGGTCTTGGGCAGCGTGCTGGTCTTGATGCTATCCAGCCAAGCATCCCTGGCCTTGCCCAGGGTGATCGTCTCGATGGCGGGCTTCGTCGTTCGCCCCGGCGTCGGGAGGGGCGGCACGTGCTGATGAATCAGCTCTCCCAAGGCGCTGGGTTGGGGAGCCGTGAGCGTCATGAGTTGCTGGTAGAGGGTGACGTCCTCGGGGGTGTCGATCTGCCATTGCTCGGTGATCGACCCGTCCGCCGAGCGTGTCCTCTTCAGCGTCAGTTCCTGCGGGCATTCGGCGCCGGTCAGGCGCGCGAGTAGCGCATCCAAGTCGTCGTCCCGGGTCTGCATGCGTCGTTCCCTCAACACACGGAAGACTTGAGCATACCGGGCGGCCAGGGTCAGCGCGCGCAGCCGTGCTTCCCGCATGTCGTAGGTGTGCAGAGTGCGTTTGAAGGTTTGGCGGCCCAAGATGGGTTGCACATCGACCGGGACACGCTGGCGATACGACCAGAGGCCGGAGGGGGCTCGAACGAGATGGTGAGGAATGCGCATGGGCGTCGTGTGTCCCGACTTGCGCGTCTGCAGCCCAGTTTTACGCTAACAAAAAACCCCTGATTTCTCAGGGGTTTGCGTAATCTGGCGGAGAGAGGGGGATTCGAACCCCCGAAGCGCGGTTTAGACGCTTACACACTTTCCAGGCGTGCTCCTTCAACCACTCGGACACCTCTCCGGGTCTTGCACGGGCCATACGGTCCGGACAAGGGCGGGAATTCTAGCCGTCATGGGCGTCGTCCACAAGCTGAGCCGTCGGCGGGCGCCGCGGTTGGCGTTCACGGCGTCGTTCATGATGGGCCGCGAGCGCGGTTTCGCATCCCCGCGTCGCGCGGCGGTTGGGCGGTGCGCTCGCGGGGCCCGACGGCGGACGGCTGAACGATCGCGCTGGCCTGGCATGGCACAATGGCGGTTCAGATGAAGACGGTTGCCTGATGTCCTATCTCGTTCTCGCCCGCAAGTGGCGCCCCAAGCGTTTTGCCGAGTTGGTGGGGCAGGAGCACGTGGTCCGCGCGCTCACCAATGCGCTGGACAGCGGGCGCGTGCACCACGCGTTCCTGTTCACCGGCACCCGGGGCGTCGGCAAGACCACCATCGCGCGCATCTTCGCCAAGTCGCTGAACTGCGAGCAGGGCACCAGCGCCGACCCGTGCGGACAGTGCCCGGCGTGCCTGGACATCGACGCCGGCCGCTACATCGACCTGCTGGAGATCGACGCCGCGTCCAACACCGGTGTGGACGACGTGCGCGAGGTGATCGAGAACGCGCAGTACATGCCCTCGCGCGGCAAGTTCAAGGTCTACCTGATCGACGAGGTGCATATGCTGTCCAAGGCGGCGTTCAACGCGCTGCTGAAGACGCTGGAAGAGCCGCCGGAGCACGTGAAGTTCCTGCTCGCCACCACCGACCCGCAGAAGCTGCCGGTGACGGTGCTGTCGCGCTGCCTGCAGTTCAACCTCAAGCGTCTGGACGAGGAGCAGATCCAGGGGCAGATGACCAGGATCCTGGCCGCCGAGCAGATCGAGGTCGATGCCTCGGCGATCGTGCAGCTGGCCAAGGCGGCCGACGGTAGCCTGCGCGACGGGCTGTCGCTGCTCGACCAGGCCATCGCCTACGCCGGCGGCGCGCTGCGCGACGAGGTGGTGCGGGCGATGCTGGGCACGGTCGACCGTACCCAGGTCGGGGCGATGCTGGAGGCGCTGGCCGATGGCGACGGGCAGCGCCTGCTGCAGGTGGTCGCCACGTTGGCCGAGTTCTCGCCGGACTGGAGCGGGGTGCTGGAGGCGCTGGCCGAGGCGCTACACCGCATCCAGGTGCGGCAACTGGTGCCGGGCGCGGCGGCCGCCGCGGTGGATGGCCTGGACCCGGCGCCGTTCGCCGAGCGGCTGCGTCCGGAGGTCGTGCAGCTGTGGTATCAGATGGCCTTGAACGGCCGTCGCGACCTGTATCTGGCGCCGAGCCCGCGCGCCGGGTTCGAGATGGCGGTGCTGCGCATGCTGGCGTTCCGCCCGGCCGGCGCGGCGTCGCTGCCGGCTGGCGCCGCGTCGGGTGCGACCGCGGAAGGTCGCGCGTCCGGCGCGCCGGTGGCGGCGTCGGCGCCTGCCGCCGCGTCGGCGACCGGGGCCGTGGCCCCAGATGCCGTGGAGCTTGCGCGCACCGCGCCGCCCGCTGCCCCGATGATGGCGCCGACGCCGACGCCGACGCCGACGCCGACCCCGGTGGCGGCTACTCCTGCGTCCCGCCCCGCGCCTGCGCCTGCGCCTGCGCCAGTTGCGGCGCCGGCCGTGCTCGATCCGCCATGGGATACCGCAGAAGCAGCGCCCACGCAGCAAGCCAGGCCGTCGATGGCGAATGCCGAGGCGCCTGCTGCCCTGGCCGAGCCGGAAATGGCGATGGTGCCGCCGCTGGCCGTCGCCGAGCGCACGCCGCCCGACTACGCCGCACCGCGCGTGCTGCATGCGGCCGAGGACTGGCTGGAACTGGTCGCCACCTGCGGCCTGACCGGACCCTCGCGGCAACTGGCCGCCAACTCCGCCTTCGTCAGCCATGCCGAAGGCGTGCTGCGGCTGTCGCTGTCGCCGGGTTTCGAATACCTGCAGTCCGAGCGCTCGCTCGGCGAACTGGCCACGGCCCTGGCCGCGGCGCTGGGCAGCACACCGAAGATCGTCATCGAAAGCGGCATCGCGGTCGATGCCGAGACCCTGCACGAGCGCTCGCACCGGCAACGCGGCGAGCGCCAGAATGCGGCCGAGGCCGCGTTCATGAACGACCCGGCGGTGCAGGCGCTGCTGCAGCAGCAAGGCGCGCGGGTCGTTCCCGATTCCATCCGCCCTTACCAAGAGTAGATCGTATGCGTGGCAACATCGCCCAATTGATGCAACAGGCGCAGAAAATGCAGGAAAACCTGCAGCGCGCGCAGGAAGAGCTGGCCCAGCTGGAAGTCACCGGCAGCGCCGGCGGTGGCATGGTCAGCGTGACCCTCACCGGCGCCAAGGAATGCCGCAAGGTGCGGATCGATCCAAGCATCCTCTCCGACCAGGAGATGGCCGAGGATCTGATCGCCGCCGCCTTCAACGACGCCTCCAACAAGATCGACGCCGAGTCCAAGTCGCGGATGGGCGCGGCCACGGCCGGCATGCCGATCCCGCCGGGCATGAAGCTGCCGTTCTGAGGGGTCGGGATTCGGGAATGGGGACTGGGGATTCGCCGAGGCAAGAGCGAAGCCTCGACCTGCTCACTCCGCATCCCGATTCGCGAATTCCGAATTCATGTCTGCTCTGCTCGAACAACTGATCGAGGCCTTCCGGGTCCTGCCGGGCGTGGGCCAGAAGTCGGCGCAACGCATGGCCTATCACGTGCTCGAACGCGAGCGCGACGGCGGCCGCCGGCTGGCGGGCGCGCTGGCCGAGGCGGTGGAGAAGGTCGGCCACTGCGTGCAGTGCCGCGATTTCAGCGAGACCGAGACCTGCGCGATCTGCGCCAGCGCCAGCCGCGACCGCCAGCAGTTGTGCGCGGTGGAATCGCCGGCCGACCGCCTGGCGATCGAGCACGCCACCGGCTACCGCGGGCTGTACTTCATCCTGCAGGGCCGGCTGTCGCCGTTGGACGGGGTCGGCCCGCGCGAACTGGGCCTGGATCGGCTGGGCGCGCGGCTGGCGCAGGGCGAGATCGCCGAGTTGATCATCGCCACCAATTCCACCGTCGAGGGCGAGGCCACCGCGCACTACCTGGCGCAGCTGGCGCGCCGGCACGGGGTGCGCCCGAGCCGGTTGGCGCAGGGCCTGCCGCTGGGCGGGGAACTGGAGTACGTGGATCGCGGCACGCTGTCGCATGCCTTCGGCAGCCGCAACGAAGTGCCGCCCGGCGCCGCCTCCGGCGAGTAGCGACGGCGCCTGCATTGCCGGGAATCGGCTATAACGGCGGCTTCCTTCCGCTCTGCGCATCGATCCCATGGACACCATCTTCGGCAAGATCATCCGTCGCGAAATTCCCGCCAGCATCGTCTACGAGGACGATGCCGTGCTCGGCTTCAAGGACATCGCGCCGCAGGCGCCAGTGCACGTGCTGTTCATTCCCAAGCAGGTGGAAATCCCCACCCTCGACGATCTGGCGCCGGAGCAGGCGACCCTGGTCGGCAGGCTGGTGCTGGCCGCGGCGACCTATGCGCGCGAACAGGGCCTGGCGCAGGATGGCTACCGCGTGGTGATGAACTGCCGCGAGCACGCCGGGCAGACCGTGTTCCATCTGCACCTGCACCTGCTGGCCGGTGCGCCGCTGGGCCGTTTCGGCACGCCCTGATCGCGGGCGTCGCGGCTTTCGCAAGGGGCGACACGCAACGCCATCCAGCGACAAAAAAACGCCGCTTTTCAGCGGCGTTTTTTCTGCTCGTCATTCAACCGCGCTTACCACCAGCCGCGGCCCCAGCCCCAGCGCGGGCCCCACGGGTCCCACGGGCCCCAGGGGCCGTACGGGTAGGCGGGCACCACCTCGACCTGGCGCACCACCGGCCACAGGTAGACCACGTCGGCGTCGAGCTTGGGCAGGCGGTAGTCGTATTCGCCGATGCGGGTGCTCTCGTAGCCGGAGACGTGGCCGATGAAGGTCACCTCGCGGCCGGGTTCGAACACCGCCGGGTCGTAGAAGCCGGAGCGGCAGGCGATGAAGCGGCCGTCGCTGGCATCGGCCGAGTCGCTGTCCGGACGGCCACTGGCGTTCAACGGCCGGCCCAGCATCTGGAAGCAGGTCGCGCCCTGCCCGGGCTTGGTCTGGATGATCTTGCCGCCCCAGCGCACCGAGGCGCCGACCTGCTGGCCGGCGACCGAGTCGCGCGGGGTGACGGTGGCGAACTGGCCTTGCAACGGCTTGGGCGCGGTGGCGCAGGCGCCCAGGGCGAGGATGGCCACCATGGGGAACAGCAGTCGGATCTTCATCGAGATGCTCCGGTATGCGGACGGTGCCTGCGCAGGTCGCGCAACAATGAAGCGCTGTCCGAATCAGCGCCAGCGTAGCGCGAATCGGCGAAACGTTGGCTGAGCGAAAGCAACGCAGTCGCCTCCATCACCTGCTGTACACGCGCCGCCCACTGCAGCGCCGGTTCGTGCGCCGCGCGGCCCAGGCCGAGCCGCGCGTAGCGCCGTCCCAACTGCCGCCAGGCGCGCAGCAACGGGTCGCGCTCGCGTTCGCCGCGGGCCAGCAGCCAGGCCATCCAGCCCAGCACCAGCGCGGCGAAGCCGGCGAACAACGCGACCAGTTGCGCCGGCTCCAACTTGGCGATGCCGATGCCGCTCAACAGGCGCTGCTGGCGGTTGGCATCGAAGGACAGCACCAGGTCGTTCCAGCCGCGGCGCAGCCAGTCGCCGACGTCGCGCAGTCGCCAGTCGACGCCGCCGCCCTGCGCGCCGGCGCTGGCGCCGAGGCGATCCTCCAGGGTGTCGTAGATGCGTTCCGGGGCGACCGCCGCGGTCGGGTCCACGCGCACCCAGCCGCGCTCCGGCAGCCACACCTCGGCCCAGGCGTGGGCATCCATGCGCCGCACCACCCAGTAGCCGCCGAACGGATTGCGGGTGCCGCCGGCATAGCCGGTGGCCACGCGCGCGGGAATCCCCGCGCCGCGCATCAGCACCACGAAGGCGGAGCTGAAGTGCTGGCAGAAGCCGGCCTTGTACTGGAACAGGAATTCGTCGACGCCGTCGCGGCCCGGCAGCGGCGTTTCCAGGGTGTAGGCGAAGTCGCGGCGGATCCATTGCAGCGCGCGGGCCACGATCGCCGCGTCGTCGTTGCCGGCCTGCTGCCGCCACTGTCGGGCCAGCGCCACGCTGCGCGGGTTGTAGCCCGGCGGCAGCGCCAGCGCGCGCTGCCGCTGCGCCGGGCTCAGCTCGGTCTCGAAGCGCAGCGGCGGTGCCGAGCGCAGGCGCCAGCGGCTCAGCGCGCTGAGCGGGCGCTCGCTGGTGAGCACGTAGTCGGCCGAAGCGCGGGTGCCCGGTGGGGCCTGCAGCGGCAGGTCCAGCGCGACCAGTTGGCGACGGTCGGTGGGTTCGACCTCGACTTCGTAGTCCCAGCCGGCGGCAGCGGTCTGCACCGCCGGTGCCGGCAGGGCCTCGTTGCCGCGCTGCGCGCGCCAGGTGCTGCCGTCGAAGTCCCATAGCACCGGCCCGCGCCAGTAGCGCTGCGCCGGCGCCGGCACCGGCCCGAAGAACTGCACGCGCAGCGCCGGGGTGTCGTCGGCCATCAGGTCCAGCCATTGCCCGGGCGACATGCTGTCCGCCAGGCCGGGCCGGCTCAGCGCGCGTTCGGGCACGCCCCACAGCGGCGAACCCAATCGCGGGAACAGCCAGAACGCGGCCAACGCCAGCGGCAGGCCGAGCGCCAGCAGGTGGCCGACGCCGCGCAGTTGCCAGCGCAGCGGTGGCGCCGCGCTGCGCCCTTCCTGGTCGGCCAGGCGTTGCATGCACAGCAGCGCGGCGATCACCGCGGCCAGCGCCAGCGCCATCGTCAGCGGTCCCTGGTCGAGCAGGAACGCGGCGAACGGCGCGAACAGGGCGAAGCCGAGCAGGCTGCGCGCGTCGCGCAGGGTCTTCAGTTCCGACGGCTTGATCGCCAGCATCGCCGCGAGCATCGCGCAGCCGGTGTCGCGGCCGAACCGCATGCCGACCTGCCAGTAGATCGCCGCCAGCATCGCCGCCACCAGCAGCAGGCGCAATACCGCCGGCAGCGGCCGCCACGCCGAACTGGCGCCGATCAGCAGCGCGGTCGCGGCGAACAGCAGCGCCAGCGCGTCGGGCAACTGCAGCAGCAGCGGCAGCAGCGCCAGCAGGCCGGCGGCGAGTGCCCAGCGACGGCTGGCGGTGCTCAGCGCGGGCGAGCGCGGCTCAGCCATGCGGCAGCAAGGCCAGTGCGCGCAGGCACAGATGACGGTGCTGCGGGCCGCGGCCCGGCCCCAGCGGCGGCTGCCCGGGCAGCAGCAGGCGATAGCGGCGGCCGTCGCGTTCGGCCGCATTGACCCAGCGCGCCAGCCGCGCGATGCGGCGCTCGTAGGGCAGGCTCGGCAGGGTGCGCCAGTCCAGCACCACGTCCACGCCGATCGGGCGTTCGTATTCGCGTACCAACAGACTGTCGCGCCGTGCCGAGTGCTTCCAGGCGATCGCGCGCGGCGCATCGCCGGCGCGGTACGGACGCAACTGGTGCAGTTCCTCGCCCAGCGCGTGCAGGCGGGTCTGGGTGGGAGCGCCGTCGCCGGCCGGCAGCGGCGGGCCGTCGCTTTCCGGTTGCGGGTAGACCAGCAGCGGCGTGTCCGGCCAGATCCAGGCCCAGGCGCGCAGCAGGCCCAGCGGTTGCGTGGTGGAGATGCGGACGCGGGACAGATCGAGCCAACCGCGACGTTCGGTCGGCACCTCCAGGTCGGCTTCGCCGAGGCCGTCGCCGCGCAGGTCCAGCCAGGTGTGGTGGTCGCCATGCGCCACGCGCAGGCCGCGGCGTGGGCGCGCGTCGTCGGCGCCCAGCGCCAGGCGCAAGCGCAGCGGCGTGCCGGCCGGTACCGGTTCGGCCGACAAGGCCTCCAGGCGCAGCCCGGACAGTTGCAGGTGGGCCATGATCGCGCTGGCGATGGCGGCCGCGCCCAGCAGCATCGCCAGCAGCAGCGCGGGATTGTTGTTGTAGTTCAGCGCGCCCAGCAGCATCGCGCCGAGCAGCAGCGCCAGGAAGCCGCCGAACGGGGTCGGCAGGATGTAGATCCGGCGCCGGTCCAGGCGCACCGGCAGGGTTTCCGGATCGCGCGGTCGCGCCAGCCGTGCCAGCGCCTGCCGCCCCTCGCGCAGCCGCGCGCGCACCGGCCTCAGTCCACCGCCACGCTGTGCAGGATCGCCTTGGCCAGTGCCTGCCCGGACGCCGATTCCTGTTCGGCCACCAGCCGGTGCTCGGCCACCGCCACGAACAGCGCCTGCACGTCCTCGGGTAGCGCATGTCCGCGGCCGAGCAGCAGCGCATGCGCCTTGGCCGCGCGCAGCAGCGCGATGCCGGCGCGCGGCGACAGGCCCACGCGCACGCCCGGATGCTGGCGGCTGCGCGCGAGCAGGGCCTGCACGTAGCCTACCAGCGCCTCGCTGGCATGGATGCGCTCCACCGCTTGCCGCAGCGTGGCCATGTCGGCATCGCCGAGCTGCGGCCGCGCCTGCGCGATCAGGTCGCGCCGATCGCTGCCGCTGAGCAGCGCGCGTTCGGCGTCGGCGCCGGGATAGCCCAGCGCCAGCCGCAACAGGAACCGATCCAATTGCGAGTCCGGTAGCGGGAAGGTGCCGGACAGGTCCACCGGGTTCTGCGTGGCGATGACGAAGAACGGCGACGGCAGCGCATGGGTGGTGCCGTCCAGCGTCACCTGTTGCTCGGCCATCGCTTCCAGCAGCGCGCTCTGCGTGCGCGGCGGCGCGCGGTTGATCTCGTCGGCGAGCAGCACGTGGGTGAAGACCGGGCCGGGATGGAACTGGAACTGGCGCGACTGCGCGTCGTACACCGACACGCCGAGCACGTCGGCCGGCAGCAGGTCGGAGGTGAACTGCACGCGCTGGAAGCCCAGGCCCAGGCTCGCCGCCAGCGCATGCGCCAGCGTGGTCTTGCCCAATCCCGGCAGATCCTCGATCAGCAGATGTCCACCGGACAACAGCGCGACAAACGCCATGCGCACCTGTTGCGGCTTGCCCAATACCAGCGCATTGACCTGGTGCTGGGCCTGCGCGAGCGCCTCGCGCAGCGTATCGGTTAGCATTTCCGGCAAGCGGGGCGGAGTAGGCATCGCATTCTCGCAACGGGTTTAGGGGAGTCTAAAGGCAATGCAAGGCGAACAACGTGCACGCAGTACCTTCCTGGTGCTGTGGACGCTGGTCACCGCGGCCAAGCTGCTGGTGGCCGCACGTCTGCCGTTGTTCGTCGACGAGGCGTTCTATTGGCAGGAAGGCCAGCACCTGGCCGCCGCCTATTCGGACCTGCCCGGGCTGACCGCCTGGCTGGCGCGGCTGGGCGTGGCGCTCGGCGGCGACCATCTGCTGGCGCTGCGCGCGCCGTTCCTGCTGTTGTCGGCGGCGATGCCGTGGCTGATCGCGCGCATCGCCACGCGCTGGTTCGGCGCGGTCGCCGGCTGGCGCGCCGGCAGCCTGACCCTGCTGATGCCGCTGTCGGGCACGCTCGGCATCCTCGCGCTGCCGGACGTGCCGATGGCGCTGGCGACCATCTTGTGCATGGACGCCAGCGCGCGGCTGTTGCGCCAGGTCGAGGCGATGAGCGCGGTGGAACTGGCGTTGGGCCTGGCCCTGGGCGCGCTGAGCCACTACCGCTTCGCCGGGGTGATCGGGGTCGGTGCGATCGCCCTGCTGCTGATCCCGCAGGGCCGGCGCATGCTGCGCGATCCGCAGGTGTGGGTCGCGCTGGCGCTGGGCATCGTCGCCTGGCTGCCGCTGCTGGCCTGGAACGCCGACAACGGCGAGGCCGGGGTCCGTTTCCAGTTGATCGACCGGCATCCGTGGAGCTTCCAGCCCGCCGGCATCGCCTTCGTGCTGATCCAGGGCCTGCTGGTCACGCCGCTGCTGGCGGTGGCGATGTGCAAGGTGGCGCTGGTGGCCACGCGTGGCGGCGGCAGCGGCGGCGCGCGCGTGCAGTGGCGCTACTTCGGCCTGCTCGGGGGCGTGTCCACGCTGGGCATCTTCCTGCTCGGCTTCTTCACCGATGCCGAGCGCATCAGCTTCCATTGGCCGCTGCCGGGCTACCTGGCGCTGCTGATCGCCACGCCGGTGATCCTCAACGGCTGGCCGCGGCGCCTGCGCCGCGCGACCTGGCTGCTGACCGGGATCGGTCTGGTCGGCGCGTTTGGTTATTACCTCGCGGTGTCGGTGCCGGCGGTGCGCGAACTCGCCGCCGGCGACAAGTACTACCCGCGCAACTTCGCCGGCTGGCGGCCGCTGGCGACGGCGGTGCGGCGCGAAATGGCGGCGATGCCGCCGGGCACGCAGGTGCTGGCCGACAATTTCAAGGTCGGCGCCGAACTCGGCTTCGAACTCGGCGATGCCGACATCCAGGTGTTGCCGCATCCGTTGAACGACAAGCATGGGCGCACCGCGCAGTTGCGCCAGTGGGGCCTGCTCAACGACGGCCGTCGCGACGGGCCGCGCTTGCTGGTGCTCTCGCCCAGCGACATGAAGTACCGGCTGCTGCTGCAGCGCTACCACGCGGTGTGCGCGCTGGTCGGTCCGTTGCCGCCGCCGGTGGTGGTGTCCAACGACCATGGCAGCCAGCGCTTCCTGCTGTTCACGCTGCCCGCGCAGCGCCTGCCCGGGCCGTGCACGACCCCGGCGATGGCCTGGTTCAATACGCCCGCGGCGGGCGCCAAGGTCCCGTCGCACTTCGAAGTGTCCGGCTGGGCGTTCAAGGACGGCGTCGGCATCGAGCGGGTCGAGGTGCTGCTCGACGGCAAGGTCGCCGCGCAGGCGCGCTACGGCGAGACCTACGACGTCACCGCGTTCTGGAAGATCTCCACCGATCCGGGACATCCGCGTGTCGGGTTCCGCGCCACCCTCGACGCCAGCGCGCTGGCGCCGGGCACGCATTGGCTGGGTCTGCGCCTGCATGGTCGCGACGGCAGCGTCGAGGACTGGTGGGAACAACCGATCGACCTGCGCCGCCGCTGAGATAGGATGGCGCGCGTTTTCCCGACCGTCGCGCAGGACCGCACGCCGCCCATGCCCAGCCTTTCCTCTGCCCGCGACGCGGCGCCGCCGCGCATCGCGGTGCTGGTTCCTTGCCACAACGAGGCGGCCACGGTCGGCCGCGTGGTCGCCGACTTCGCCGCGCAGTTGCCCACGGCCAGCATCCACGTGTTCGACAACAATTCCAGCGACGCCACCATCGCGCAGGCACGCGCGGCCGGCGCGCGGGTGCGCACGGTGGCGCTGCAGGGCAAGGGCAACGTGGTGCGGCGCCTGTTCGCCGACATCGAGGCCGACGTCTACGTGCTGGTCGACGGCGATGCGACCTACGACGCGGCGATGGCGCCGGCGCTGGTCGAACGCCTGCTGCGCGACGGACTGGACATGGTGGTGGGGGCGCGCCGCAGCGATGCGGCGGCCGCCTACCGCGCCGGCCATCGCACCGGCAATGTGTTGCTGACGCGTTGCGTGGGCTTCCTGTTCGGCCGCAGCTTCGACGACATGCTGTCCGGCTACCGGGTGTTCTCGCGCCGCTACGTGAAGTCGTTCCCCGCGCATGCGGCCGGTTTCGAGACCGAGACCGAACTGGCGGTGCATGCGCTGCAACTGCGCATGCCGGTGGCCGAAGTGGACACCGCCTACGGTGCGCGTCCGGAGGGCTCGCAGAGCAAGCTGCGCACCTGGCACGACGGCACCCGCATCCTGCTGACCATCCTGCGCCTGTTCAAGGCCGAGCGGCCCTTGCTGTTCTTCTCGCTGGGCTTCGGCGCCTGCGAACTGCTCGCCGTGGGCCTGGCGGTGCCGCTGCTGCTGACCTACCTGCACACCGGCCTGGTGCCGCGCTTTCCGACCGCGATCCTGTGCTCGGCACTGGTGCTGCTCGGCGTGCTGCTGCTGGCCTGCGGGCTGATCCTGGACACGGTCACGCGCGGCCGCATCGAGGCCAAGCGCCTGGCCTATCTGGCGATCCCGGCCTGGCCGGCGGCGGACCCGGCCGACGCGCGCTGCGGCGACGGCGCATGAGCGCGGCGGCCTCCTTCGCGGCGCCCAGCCGCCGCCGGCGCCTGCTGGCCGCGCTGGACCGTCGTTTCGCCTTCCACCGCCGCGGCAACGTGATCGCCGCCGGCGTGGCGGTGGCGCTGCTCGGCGGGTTGCTGTCGCTGTGGCTGGGGCAGGACGCCAACTGGGATTTGCGCAACTACCACCTGTACAACGGCTACGCCGCACTGCACGGCCGTCTCGGCATCGACCTGGCGCCGGCGCAGATGCAGAGCTACTTCAATCCGCTGCTGGACCTGCTGCATTACGCGCTGTTCACCGGCCTGCCGGCGCCGCTGGCCGGCTTCGCGATGGGCGCGTTGCATGCGCTGGCGTTCCTGCTGCTGGCCGGGATCGTCTGGCAGGTGCTGGACCCGCGCCTGGACCGCGCGCGGCTGGCGCCGTGGCTGGCGCTGGCCGGGCTGTGCAGCGCCGTGTTCCTGTCCGAGTTCGCCGGCACCATGGGCGACAACAGCAGCGCCCTGCCGGTGCTGGGCGCCTTGCTGGCCGCGCTGCACGCACAGCGCCGCCAGCAGGCCGACGGAAAGGGCGTGGCGCTCGGCTGGTGGGCGCTGGCCGGCGCACTGCTCGGGCTGGCGATGGCCTGCAAGCTGACCAATGCCCTGTTCGCGTTTGCGCTCGGCGTGGCCGCGCTGGTCGCCGGTGGGCGCGCACGGCAGCGGATCGGTGGCGCCGCCTTGCTGACCGTGGTCGCGTTGTCCAGCTTCGCGCTGCTGGCCGGGCCGTGGCTGCTGCGGGTCTGGCAGACCTTCGGCAATCCGCTGTTCCCGCAGTTCAATAGCCATTTCCTGGCGCCGCTGGCGCAGCCGGTGGCGGTCAGCGATACGCGCTGGTTGCCCAAGGGCGCGTGGGAATGGCTGACCTGGCCGCTGCAGTTCTCGCTGGCGCCGAACCGGGTCAGCGAGGTGCGCCTGCGGCAGTTGGTGTGGCCGCTGCTGTATCTGCTCGGCCTGGTCGCGCTGCTGCGCTGGGGGCTGCGGCGCCCGCGCCGGCAGGAGGGGCCGCAGGACGTGGTCGCGCCGGCGTGGCGGGCGCTGCTGGTGTTCGTGCTGGTCGCCTTCCTCGCCTGGCAGGCGGCCTTCAGCATCCAGCGCTACCTGGTGGTGCCGGAACTGCTGGCGCCGCTGCTGCTTTGGGTGGGCCTGCGGCGGCTGTTGCCGGCGCGCATCGCCGCCCCGGCCGCGCGCTGGACCCTGATCGCCTGCGCGGCCTTCGCGCTGTACGGCTGGGGCGACTGGGGCCACGAACGCTGGGCACGCCAGGCGTTCCGGGTGCAGGCGCCGCCGATGGTGCAGCCCGAGCGCAGTGTGGTGCTGCTGGTCGGCGATGCGCCGGAGTCCTGGCGCATTCCGTTCCTGCCGGCGCAGGCGGCCTACGCGTCGGTCGCGTCCAACTTCCCGGAGACGCCGGCCTATGCCGCGCGGGTGCGGGCGATGCTGGGCGCGCGCGGGCAGGGCTATGCGCTGCTGCCGGCCACGGTGGATCGCAACATCGAACGCCTGCAGCGGCTCAATGCCGTGGCGGCCCAGCTAGGTCTGGATCGTGGTCCGCGGTGCGCGTTGATGCGGCGCCTGGCGCATCGGCCGGTGCGGGCCGAGGTGGAGGTGGACGCCGGCCGTTGCCGCTGGGTGCTGCCGCCGGCGCGGGCGATGGACGTCGCCGCGGCGGACCGGCAGACCCAGGCGCTGGCCGCGCAACAACTGGCCCGCTACGGCCTGGCCCTGCAGCCGGGTTCGTGCCACGTCTACCAGGCCTGGGTCGGGCAGGCGCGCTTCCCGTACCAGTGGTGCCGGTTGCAGTAGCGGACGGCGCGCGCCTCAGGGCAGGACGTAGCCGGCCTCGCGCAGCAGCTCCGCCAGCGCGATCAGCGGCAGTCCGACCAGTGCGGTCGGATCCTGGCTGTGGATCGCGCGGAACAGGCTGATGCCCAGGCCCTCGCACTTGAAGCTGCCGGCGCAGTCCAGCGGCTGTTCGGCGGCGACGTAGCGGGCGATCGCGTCCGCGTCCAGCTCGCGGAACCGCACCTCGGTCAGGTCGCAGGCCTGCAGGGCGCGATCGCCGCGCAGCAGGCACACCGCGGTGTGGAAGCGCACGCTGCGCCCGGACATGGCGGCCAGTTGCGCGCAGGCGGCGGCGACATGGCCGGGCTTGCCCAGCGGCTGGCCGTCGAGTTCGGCGACCTGGTCCGCGCCGATCACCCAGGCCCCGGCCGCGCCGGCCGCCACCGCCTCCGCCTTGGCCCGGGCCAGCCGCTGCGCCAGCGCCAGCGGCGCTTCGCCAGGCCGCGGCGTCTCCTCGACATCGGGGCGGATGCTGTCGAAGGGCAGGCGCAGGCGCTTCAGGAGTTCGCGGCGATAGACGGAGGTGGAGGCCAGGATCAGGGGGGGCATCGGCGGTCGGGCAGGGTGGCGCAGCGGCCGGGGCCGGCAGTCTGCGGCGCGGCGCAGGACCCGGCAAGCGCTCGCGCGCGACCGTCCGTACGATGTGGCTGCGCGCGACGGGCCAGCGGCTTGCCGGTCCGGCGGGGCAGGTTTGACAGCGCCGGCCCCAGTCCTTAACATTCTGCGGCTTATGTCCGCGAACGTGCCCGAACTGTTGGATGCCTGGCGGATGGTCGCAGCGCGCAGGGTCTTCGAAGACCGCCTGCCGCTCTCGGCGATGACCCGTCTGCAAGGCAGCCTGGCCGACACCGAAGGCGAATGCCGCTACACGCTGGAATTCGGCCGCGACGCTGTACTGCAAGTGTCCTACGTCGAACTGACGCTCGAAACCGCGCTGCCGCTGATCTGTCAGCGCAGCCTGCAGCGCTTCCTGCTGCCGGTCTCGACCGTGCAGCGGCTGGGGCTGATCCGCAGCGAGGACGAAGAGGCCGCGCTGCCGCCGGATTACGAGGCCTTGCTGGTGCCGGACGACGGCATGCTGCGGCCCGCCGATCTGGTCGAGGACGAGTTGGTGCTGGCGGTGCCGTTGGTGCCGGTGGCGCCCGGAAGCGAGGCGGTCGAACAGGACTGGCCGGCGACCGAGGAAGAGGTGAGCAAGGCCAACCCGTTCGCGGCGTTGGCGGCGCTGAAGAAACAGTAGCGGTCGGCCCGCCGGACGCTGCCTGAGGTTGTTGCCGGACGCGCGCGTCCTGCGCGACGTAATGACGACAGATGTAAACGAACCGAGTTTGGAGCAATCCCATGGCTGTGCAGAAATCCCGTGTCACCCCGTCCCGCCGCGGCCAGCGCCGTTCGCACGACGCCCTCAGCGCCAAGCAGCTGTCGACCGACCCGACCAGCGGCGAGACCCACCTGCGTCACCACATCACCGCCGACGGCTACTACCGCGGCAAGAAGGTGATCGCCACCAAGACCTCGCAGGTCGAAGAAGATTGATCCGTGCCCGTCCATCGCGCCGCGGCGGACGGAGTCACCCATCTTCACAGGCCGCGCCCGCGCGGGCGGCCTGCGTAACAGGCAACAGGAATCAGCATGAGCAAGCGGATCTATTCCAGGATCGCGGGCACCGGTAGCTATTTGCCTGAAAAAGTGTTGACCAACGACGATCTGTCGCACATGGTCGATACCAGCGACGAATGGATCCGCAGCCGTACCGGCATCCGCGAGCGGCACATCGCCGCGCCTGGCCAGACCGCCGGCGACCTGGGCTACGAAGCCGCGTTGCAGGCGATCGAAGCCGCCGGTATCGATGTCGCCGCGCTGGACATGATCGTGGTCGGCACCACCACCCCGGATCTGATCTTCCCGTCCACCGCCTGCCTGATCCAGGCGCGGCTGGGCGCGGTCGGTTGCGCCGCGCTGGACGTCAATGCCGCGTGCTCGGGCTTCGTCTACGCGCTCAGCGTGGCCGACAAGTTCATCCGCTGCGGCGACGCCAAGACCGTGCTGGTGATCGGCACCGAGACCCTCAGCCGCATCGTCGACTGGACCGAACGCACCACCTGCGTGCTGTTCGGCGACGGCGCCGGCGCGGTGGTCCTGCGCGCCGACGAGGACACCGGCATCCTCAGCACCCATCTGCATGCCGACGGCAGCAAGAAGGAACTGCTGTGGAATCCGGTCGGCATCTCCACCGGGCTCGGCGACGGCACCGGCGACGCCTCCGCCGGCGGCATCCAGATGAAGGGCAGCGAGGTGTTCAAGTACGCGGTCAAGGCGCTGGACGCGGTGGTCGACGAGACCCTCGACGCCAACGGCCTGGACAAGCACGACCTGGACTGGCTGATCCCGCACCAGGCCAACCTGCGCATCATCGAAGCCACCGCCAAGCGCCTGGACCTGCCGATGGAGCAGGTGGTGGTGACGGTGGACGTGCACGGCAACACCTCCTCCGCCTCGGTGCCGATGGCGCTGGACGTGGCGGTACGGTCGGGTCGCGTGCAGCGCGGCCAGTTGCTGCTGCTGGAAGCCTTCGGCGGCGGTTTCACCTGGGGCTCGGCGCTGCTGCGCTACTGAGCCGGAACCTGTGGGTGCGGGCGCCTTCGGCGTCCCGCGCAGCGTAGGCGCGTAGCGCACGCGTTGGCGCCGATTCGATTCGAGCGTGTGAAGCGGCTTGGCGCTGCGCGCTGCCAATGGCGGGCGGCGGTGGCCGGCGCGTTCCGCATGCAGTTCCGTCCATCCACGCACGCGTTGCGCCATTGCGGTGCATCGCCGTCGAGCGCCGTCGAGCGCCGGTGTGCGTCTGGCGGGCGCAGATGTCGGCGCGGGCGAGGTCAGGGCCGTCGGCGCTCCAGACGGTCGCCCCGTGTCGATTTCCATTGCCAACGGTCGTCGTAGGGCATGACAGGTCCGCGCGTCGGGCGCCTGCGTTCCGCATGACCGAGGTGATCGACGATGTCATTGCAGCTCTATGCCCATCCCTTCTCGTTCTACTGCCAGAAGGTCCTGATCGCGCTGTACGAGAACCGGACGCCGTTCGCGTACCGGATGCTGTCCGCCGACGATCCGCAGCCGCTGGCCGAACTGACCGCGCGCTGGCCCTTCGCCCGCTTCCCGGTGCTGGTCGACGCCGGCCGGACGGTCGCCGAAGCGACCATCATCATCGAGCATCTGGCCTTGCACTATCCCGGCCCGGTGCGCCTGCTGCCGTCCGATCCGCGCGCTGCGCTCGAGGTCCGTTTCATGGACCGCTGTTTCGACAACTACCTCGCCACCCCGCAACAGAAGATCGTGTCCGATCGCTTGCGCGCGGAACACGAACGCGATCCGCATGGCGTGGCCGCGGCGCGCGCGATGCTCGACACGGCCTACGCCTGGCTGGAGACGACGCTGGCCGCACGCACCTGGGCCGCGGGCGACGCCTTCAGTCTGGCCGATTGCGCGGCGGC
Source organism: Xanthomonas sp. DAR 35659 (assembly GCF_041242975.1). Classification (NCBI taxonomy): domain Bacteria; kingdom Pseudomonadati; phylum Pseudomonadota; class Gammaproteobacteria; order Lysobacterales; family Lysobacteraceae; genus Xanthomonas; species Xanthomonas medicagonis. Next base: position 4,074,049 of record NZ_CP162488.1, on the reverse strand, counting down.
GCCGTTCCTGTTCTACGCGGACTGGACGCATCCCATCGATGCCGCGTTCGCGAACGTTCTCGCCTACCGCAGGCGCCTGCTGGCGCGGCCCGCGTTCGCCCGTGCGGTGGACGAGGCGCGGCCGTACCGGGCGTTGTTCCCGCTGGCCGCGCCCGACCGCGATTGAGCCGGGTTGGCCGCGTTGCGCGCGTCGCGCGGACGCGCGCGGCGCGTGGGCGGCCGCGGGGACGATCGCCTGAGGAGGAGAGGGCGGGGCGGCCGGGCGGCACTGCCCTGGCGGCGCCGGCACGTGCACATACGCCCGGGTACAGACGTACGGCCGGTTTCGCCCGTATCATCGCCGCTCGATTTTTGCAGGACGGATCCGCGTGACCGATTCCACACTCGCCTTCGTTTTCCCCGGCCAGGGCTCGCAATCGCTGGGCATGCTGGCCGAGCTGTCCGAATTGCATCCGCAGGTGCGCGACAGCTTCGTCGAAGCCTCCGATGGCGCCGGCGTGGACCTATGGGCGCTGAGCCAGGGCGGTCCGGAAGAGATGCTCAACCGCACCGAGTACACCCAGCCGGCGCTGCTGGCGGCCAGCGTGGCGCTGTGGCGGCTGTGGCTGGCGCAGGGCGGGGCGCGTCCGGCGGTGCTGGCCGGGCACAGCCTGGGCGAGTACAGCGCGCTGGTCGCGGCCGGCGCCCTGTCGCTGCACGACGGCGCGCACCTGGTGCGCCTGCGCGGCCAGTTGATGCAGGACGCGGCCCCGGCCGGCGTCGGCGCGATGGCCGCGGTGATCGGCGCCGAGGACGCGCTGGTCGAGGAGGTCTGCGCGCAGGCCGCCGGCAGCCAGGTGGTGGTACCGGCGAACTACAACTCGCCCGGCCAGGTCGTGATCGGCGGCGACGCCGCGGCGGTGGACCGCGCGCTAGCGCTGCTGGCCGAGCGCGGCGTGCGCAAGGCGGTCAAGCTGGCGGTGAGCGTGCCCTCGCACACCCCGCTGATGCGCGAGGCGGCCAACCGCCTGGCCGAGGCGATGCGCGGGCTGGCCTGGCAGGCGCCGCAGCTGCCGGTGGTACAGAACGTCGATGCCAAGGTGCACGACGGCGTGGAGGCGATCCGCCAGGCGCTGGTCGAGCAACTGTACCTGCCGGTGCGCTGGACCGGCTGCGTGCAGGCGCTGGCCGCGCGCGGCGCCACCGGCGTGGCCGAATGCGGTCCCGGCAAGGTGCTGACCGGGCTGATCAAGCGCATCGACAAGGCGCTGGACGGACGCGCGCTGGCCACGCCGGCCGACTTCGCCGCCGCGCTGGAGACCTGGCCGGCCTGATTCCGCTGCCGCGCGCGGGTGCATCGTCCGCGGCGGCTTCCTTTCCCCTGCGGCGCCTGGCGCGCCGTCCGTCCCCAAGGAACAGCAGATGAGCAAGCCATTGCAGGGCGAGATCGCCCTGGTCACCGGCGCCAGCCGCGGCATCGGCGCGGCCATCGCCGACACCCTGGCCGCGCAGGGCGCCACCGTCATCGGCACCGCGACCTCCACTTCCGGCGCGCAGGCGATCGGCGCGCGCCTGGCCGCCCAGGGCGGCCATGGCCGCGCGCTGGACGTCACCGATTCGGCCGCGGTCGAGGCGCTGATCGAGGCGATCGCCAAGGAATTCGGCGCGGTCTCGATCCTGGTCAACAACGCCGGCATCACCCGCGACAATCTGCTGATGCGGATGAAGGACGAGGACTGGCAGGCGATCCTCGACACCAACCTGACCAGCGTGTTCCGCACCTCCAAGGCGGTGCTGCGCGGCATGATGAAGGCGCGCAAGGGCCGCATCGTCAACATCGCCTCGGTGGTCGGCGTGACCGGCAATCCGGGCCAGACCAACTACGCCGCGGCCAAGGCCGGCATCATCGCCTTCTCCAAGTCGATGGCCAAGGAAATCGGCTCGCGCGGCATCACCGTCAACGTGGTCGCGCCGGGCTTCATCGATACCGACATGACCAAGGCGCTGCCGGAGGCGCAACGCGCCGCGCTGCTGGAGCAGATCGCGCTCGGCCAGCTCGGCCAGCCGGCCGACATCGCCAACGCGGTGGCGTTCCTGGCCGGCCCCGGCGCCGGCTACATCACCGGCGAAACCCTGCACGTGAATGGAGGGATGTACATGCCGTGAGCCCGCGGCGCAGGGATCGCGCCTAAGTGGCTGATCGGCGGGCGTTTGTGCGGCGCTGCAAGGGCCAGCCGGTTTCCACTACACTATCCAACGCGGCCATCGCAGCCCGATGGCGTTTTGTGAGTCCCTCACAGGAGCACCGCACATCCACGTGCGGGGATCCTAAAACTCGAACCACCACTACTCCATCTGGAGCGATATCCCAATGAGCACCATCGAAGAACGCGTCAAGAAAATCGTCGTCGAACAGCTCGGCGTCAAGGAAGAAGAAGTCACCAACAGCGCATCGTTCGTCGATGACCTCGGTGCCGACTCGCTGGACACCGTGGAACTGGTGATGGCGCTGGAAGAAGAGTTCGAGTGCGAGATTCCGGACGAAGAAGCCGAGAAGATCACCTCGGTGCAGCAGGCCATCGACTACGTCAAGGCGCACGTCAAGAGCTGATGCTCCGTTCTCGATCGCCATCGGCGCCTGCGTGGCCCCGGTGCGCGTGACAATCCCATGGGGCCGCGCATGCGGCCCTGTGTTTTTACAGCGTCAAGGCCGCGCGTACCGCGGTGAGGAGATTTCGCAATGAGCCGTCGTGTCGTCGTAACCGGCATGGGCCTGGTGTCGCCCTTGGGCAATGACCTGGCCAGCAGTTGGGAAGGGATCGTCAACGGACGGTCCGGCATCGGCCCGATCACCCAGATCGATGCGTCTCAGTTCACCACCAAGATCGCCGGCGAGATCAAGGATTTCGATCCGACCAAGTTCATCTCGTCCAAGGACGCGCGCAAGATGGATTCGTTCATCCATTACGGCGTCGGCGCCTCGTTCATGGCGCTGGACGATGCCGGCCTGGAGATCACCGAGGCCAATGCCGAACGCATCGGCGCGATCCTCGGCTCGGGCATCGGCGGGCTGCTCGGCATCGAGGAGCAGACCATCAAATTCCACGAGGGCGGCGCGCGCAAGATCTCGCCGTTCTACGTGCCCAGCACCATCATCAACATGCTGCCGGGCCAGGTGAGCCTGATCAAAGGGCTGAAGGGGCCGACCTTCTCCGCGGTCTCGGCCTGCGCCACCTCCAACCATTCCATCGGCACGGCGATGCGCATGATCCAGCACGGCGATGCCGACGTGATGCTGGCCGGCGGCGCCGAGCGCGGCTCCTCGCCGACCTCGGTGGGCGGCTTCTGCTCGATGAAGGCGATGTCCACCCGCAACGACGATCCGGCCGCGGCCTCGCGGCCGTGGGACAAGGAGCGCGACGGCTTCGTGCTCGGCGACGGCGCCGGCGTGCTGGTGCTGGAGGAGTATGAACACGCCAAGGCGCGCGGCGCGCGCATCTATGCCGAACTGGTCGGCTTCGGCGCCAGCTCCGACGCCTTCCACATGACCGCCCCGAGCGAGGACGGCGAGGGCGCCGCGCGCAGCATGGTCGCGGCGATGAAGGACGCCAAGCTCAACCCCGAGCAGATCGATTATCTCAACGCGCACGGCACCTCCACGCCGCTGGGCGATCTGGCCGAGACCCTGGCGATGAAGCGCGCGCTCGGCGACCACGCCTACAAGACCATGGTCAGCTCGACCAAGTCGATGACCGGGCACCTGCTCGGCGCGGCCGGCGGCGCCGAGGCGATCTTCTCGGTGATGGCGATCCATGCCGGCGTGATCCCGCCGACGATCAACCTGCACGAACCGGGCGAGGGTTGCGATCTGGACTACGTGCCGAACGTGGCGCGCGAGAAGAAGATCGACGTGGCGATGTCCAATGGGTTCGGCTTCGGCGGGACCAACGGGACCTTGGTGTTCAAGCGGATGTGAGTGGGGCTGGGAATCGGGAATGGGGATGCGGGAATCGTAAAGGCGGTTCCGTCCCCTGATGCGATTTCGGCTTTCGATGCACGTATGTGAGGGGCTGGGAATCGGGAATGGGGAATCGGGAATCGCAAAGGCGGTTCCGTCCCCTGACGTGATTTCGGCTTTCGTTGCACGTATGTAAAAGGCGTCTGGTGGGACGACGCCACCCTGGGGCGGCGGCGCTGGTCTGGAGGTGTCGGCCTGCCGCGGCGCCGTCCATGCGGGGCGCGTTGGGCGGCCTTCCGGTGAGAAGGCCTCCGTCGCTCCGACGCAATGCCGGGTATACGCGGTCTTGCATCCGCGGCGATGACGGGTCGGTTCGTTCGATCCTGCGTTGCCGGCGGTCGAGGCGAGCGCTTCGGGCGGCGCTGAACTGGCTTGGACGCGCCATCATCCGTACGGAGCAGGGTGCCGCTTCCTACGTCCTTCTCGCCCTCTCACCTTCTGCGGATCTCCGATGCTGCGTACCGTTCCCCTGCCGGCCGACACCGACCTGCTGGCCTTGCACCGCCTGGCGCCGCAGCGCTATCCGCTGTTGCTGGAATCGGCGGCGTCGGGCACCGCGCAGGGCCGCTGGGACATGCTGCTGATCGCCAGTGGCGAGGGCCTGCGCCTGGACCGCGACGGCGTGACCCGGGATCTGCATGGCGCCGCACGCGACGGCGATTTCCTGGCCGCGCTGGACGCGCGCTGGCAGGCCGAACGCTGCGCGCGCGACGAACCGCGCTGGCCGTTCCGCGGCGGCTGGGCGCTGTTGCTGGACTACGAACTGGCGGCGCAGGTCGAGCCGGTGCTGCGCTTGCCGCAGGGACCGGCGGCAACGCCGACCGCGCTGGCGCTGCGCTGCCCCGCCGCGTTGCTGCGCGACCACGCCAGCGGCGAGTGCGTGGCGCTGGCCGAGCCGGCGCATGCAGCGTTGCTGGAGACGCTGCTCGGCGACCTGCAGGCGCTGCCCGACGCCGCGCCGCTGCCCGAGTGGGTGCCGCCGTTGCAGGTGCAGGAAGACCCGCCGCCGCGCTTCGTCGACGGCGTGCGCCGCATCCTCGGCTACCTGCGTGCCGGCGACGTGTTCCAGGTCAATCTGTCGCGGCGCTGGTCGGCGCGCTTCGCCGCCGAGCTGGATCCGGCCGCGCTGTACGCGCAACTGCGCCGCGCCAATCCGGCGCCGTTCGCCGGCCTGTTCGTCGGTCACGGCCGTGCGGTGGTCAGTTCCTCGCCGGAACGGCTGGTGTCGGTGCGCGGCGACGTCGTCGAGACCCGGCCGATCGCCGGCACCCGCCCGCGCGCGCCCGGCGACGACGAGGCCGCGCGCATCCGCGAACTGGTCGGGCACCCCAAGGAGCGCGCCGAGCACGTGATGCTGATCGACCTGGAGCGCAACGACCTGGGCCGGGTGTGCGCGCCGGGCAGCGTCGAGGTCGATGAGTTGATGACGGTGGAGAGCTACGCCCACGTGCACCACATCGTCAGCAACGTGCGCGGGCGGCTGCGCGACGGGGTCAGTCCCGGCGAGGTGATCCGCGCCACTTTCCCCGGCGGCACCATCACCGGCTGCCCCAAGGTGCGCTGCATGCAGATCATCGCCGAGCTGGAGCAAGTGCCGCGCGGCGCCTACACCGGCGCGTTCGGCTGGCTCAACCGCGACGGCGACATGGATCTGAACATCCTGATCCGCACCGCCGAGGTGGACGGCGCGCAGGCGCAGTTCCGCACCGGCGCCGGCATCGTGTTCGACTCCGATCCCGAGCGCGAACTGGACGAGACCCGGGCCAAGGCACGCGGCCTGCTGCGCGCGCTGGAACCGTGAGCCGCGCGCCCGCGATACCGGCCGACGCCGGCCGCGCGGTATCCTGCACGCCATTGAATTCGCTTCGAGGTGGCCGTGGCTTGGGCTAAACGCGGGTGTCTGACCCTGCTGGCGACATTGCTGGTGCTGGCGCTGCTGCTGGCCGCGGCCGGCGCCTGGTGGTGGCAGGGCTATCGCGCCTTCGCCGACCAGCCGCTGCAGGCGGCCCAGCCCAGCGTGGAGGTGGCGCGCGGCGCTTCGCTCAACGGTGTGCTGCGCAAGCTGCGCGCCGCCGGCGTGACGCAGGGCAGCGACCTGCAATGGCAGTTGCTGGCGCGCGAACTGGGCGTGGCCGGCAAGCTCAAGTTCGGCGAGTACGCGCTGCAGCCGGCGCCGAGCCCGCGCGAACTGTTGCTGCGCATGCGCAAGGGCCAGGTGATCCAGTACCGCTTCACCATCGTCGAAGGCTGGAACGTGCGCCAGCTGCGCACGGCCTTGAACGCGGCCACGCCGCTGGTGCACACCACCGCCGAGCTCAGCGACAGCGAACTGATGGCCAAGCTCGACCAGCCCGGCCAGCACCCGGAAGGCCGCTTCCTGCCCGAGACCTACCTGTACCAGCGCGGCGACACCGACCTGCAATTGCTGCGCCGCGCGCATGCGGCGATGGACAAGGCGCTGGCCGAGGCCTGGGACGCGCGCGCCAAGGACCTGCCGTTGCAGTCGCCGGAGCAGGCGCTGATCCTGGCCTCGATCGTGGAGAAGGAAACCGGCCTGGCCGCCGAGCGGCCGCAGATCGCCGGCGTGTTCGTGCGCCGCCTGCAGCTCGGCATGAAGCTGCAGACCGACCCGACCGTGATCTACGGCATCGGCAGCGCCTACGACGGCAACATCCGCAAGCGCGACCTGGAAACCGACACGCCGTACAACACCTACACCCGTGCCGGCCTGACCCCGACCCCGATCGCCATGCCCGGCCGCGATGCGCTGCGCGCCGCGACCAATCCGGCGCCCGGCGACAGCCTGTACTTCGTCGCCATCGGCGACGGCAGCGGCGCGCACGCGTTCTCCGCCAACTATGCCGAACACAACGCGGCCGTGGCGCGTTACCTGCAGCGCCTGCGCCAGGCGCGCAGCGGCGCGGCGGTGACGCCATGAGCGAGGCCGTGCTGCGCCACCATCGCTTCGTCAGCCTGGAAGGCGGCGAGGGCGCCGGCAAGACCACCGCGATCAACGCGATCCGCGACTGGCTGCAGGCGCAGGGCCACGAAGTGGTGCTGACCCGCGAACCGGGCGGCACTCCGCTGGCCGAGCGCATCCGCGGACTGCTGCTGGACAAGGCGCCCGGCGAGGCCGCCGAACCGCTGGCCGCCGAGACCGAACTGCTGCTGGTGTTCGCCGCGCGCGCCCAGCACGTGCGCGAGGTGATCCGTCCGGCGCTGCAGCGCGGCGCCTACGTGGTCAGCGACCGCTTCACCGATTCCAGCTACGCCTACCAGGGCGAGGGCCGCGGCCTGGACCGCGCCTGGATCGCCGACCTGGAACGGCGCGCGGTCGGCCTGCAGCCCGGGCTGACCCTGCTGCTGGACCTGGACGTGCAGATCGGTCGCGCCCGCACCAGCGGCCGCGACCTGTGGCCGGACCGGATCGAGAGCGAGCAGGACGACTTCTTCCAGCGCGTGCGCGCCGGCTTCCGTCAGCGCGCCGCGCAGGATCCGCAGCGCTTCCGCGTCGTCGATGCCAGCCAGCCGCCGCAGGCGGTGGCCCACGACGTGGCCACCGCGCTGGCGGCCTGGGTGCAGCAGGAGCGCACGCCATGAGCGCTGCGGCGACCGACGCGCTGCCCTTCGCGCCCTGGCAGCAGCGCGCCTACGACCAGACCGTGGCCGCGCTCGACGCCGGCCGCCTCGGCCATGGTCTGCTGATCTGCGGGCCGGATGGCCTGGGCAAGCGCGCGGTGGCGCTGAAGCTGGCCGCGCACGTGCTGGGCCAGGGCGAACCGGCCGCGAACCTGCGCAGCGCGCAGTTGATCGCCGCCGGCACCCATCCGGACCTGCAACTGGTCTCGTTCATCCCCAACCGCACCGGCGACAAGCTGCGCACCGAGATCGTCATCGAACAGGTGCGCGAGATCTCGCAGAAGCTGGCGCTGACCCCGCAGTACGGCGTGGCCCAGGTGGTGGTGGTGGATCCGGCCGATGCGATCAACCGCGCGGCCTGCAACGCCTTGCTCAAGACCCTGGAGGAGCCGCAACCCGGCCGCTACCTGTGGCTGATCAGCGCGCAGCCGGCGCGGCTGCCGGCGACCATCCGCAGCCGTTGCCAGCGCCTGGAGTTCAAGCTGCCGCCGGCCGACGAGGCGATCGCCTGGCTGCTGGCCCAGGAGTTCCCGGAGAAGACCGCGCGCGAAGCGCTGGACGCCGCGCGCGGCCATCCCGGCCTGGCCGCGCAGTGGCTGCGCGAGGACGGCCTGAAGCTGCGCCGGCAGGTCGCCGCCGACCTGGAGCAGGTCGCCGCCGGCAAGCTCGGCACGCTCGACGCGGCGCAGCGCTGGAGCGCCGACGGCCTGGCCGAGCAGCGCCTGGGCCACGCCGCCGATCTGGCGCTGGCACAGGCCTCGCAGGCCGGCTTGACCGACCCGGCGCGATTGCACAAGCTGGCCACCTGGTTCGACGCAGCCAATCGCACCCGCGACCTGCTGCGCACCACCGTCCGTGGCGACCTGGCCATCGCGGAACTGTTGCTGGCCTGGCGCGACGGCGATCGCCCGGCCCGGAAGGGGACACAACGATGAGTGCGATGAGCGGACGCCAGGGCATCCTGTCGCTGGCGGTGAAGGACAAGGCGGCGCTGTACAACGCCTACATGCCGTTCGTGAAGAACGGCGGCATCTTCGTGCCCACGCCCAAGCGCTACTTCCTGGGCGACGAAGTGTTCCTGCTGCTGACCCTGCCCGATTCCAGCGAGCGCCTGCCGGTGGCCGGCAAGGTGATCTGGGTGACCCCGATGGGCGCGCAGGGCAACCGCACCGCCGGCATCGGCGTGCAGCTGCCGGACAACAACGAGGGCGAGACCATCCGCAACAAGATCGAGACCCAGCTGGCCGGCACCCTCAACGCCGACAAGCCCACGCAGACCATGTAGTGGCGGCGCGGGTAGCGCGCGTGCGTAGGCCATTGACGCCAGGCGCAGCACCCCTATAATGTGCGGCTCGCGACACGGGCGGTTAGCTCAGCGGTAGAGCATTGCCTTCACACGGCAAGGGTCGCAGGTTCGAACCCTGCACCGCCCACCACGAAATCAAGAATTTACGAGAAGCCGGCCTAGTGCCGGCTTTTTCGTACCTGCACGGTAACAGCGGCGGCGAGTGCGGGACGACGGTAGCGACGTGCGTGTAGCGGAACGGCTGGGCATGGCAACTGGATGCGAAAACCTTGGCGCGGTCCCCGGGCCACTACCGCAGCGAACGCATGCCGGTGACCGCGGAGCTGACTGCGACGGCTAACGGATTGCGCTTGCAACTAGGCGCCTGCAGCGGCAGTGAAACCCGCATCGCCGGATCTGTTCGGCGCGAATGATGCGCAGGGACTTCTGACGGGCTTCGGGTTCGACGGCGAGCGGTATTTGGCACAGCCGTAAGTGCGGCCGGAACAAGATGGAAGCAACGGCCAGCATGGGCGCGATCGCCAGGCGGGTTCGCCCACCGGGCTAGCCCACGTGTTCGCAGCGCGCGTCGGGCATTTCATCGGCCTTCTCCTCGTTTCGTCCGAAGACACCCGCTCGGGTATTGGTCCGGCTCCATACTCGCGGCCGTTCCATCATGCCGGGGTGCATCGTGCGAAACTTCTTCCGTTCCGTTACGTATCGCTTGCTTGTCGGTGCGCTTGTCTTGCTCTGCGCGGCGATGCCGCTGCGGGCGCAGTCGCAGGCGACGCCACTCGAAGACTTCATCGCTACCTATGCCGCGCAACACGGCTTCAGCGGTACTGTCCTGGTCCAGCAGGACGGCAAGCGGCGATACCAGCGCAGTTTCGGCCTGTCCAGTGTCCAGTACGGCGTCGCCAACGGCGACCAGACCCGGTACTGGATCGCTTCCATCACCAAACTGTTCACCGCCACCCTGGTGCTGCAACTGCATGAAGAAGGAAAACTGGACCTGCAGGCGAACGTGGCCAGCTACCTGCCCGATTACGCCATCGCCGGTGCCGACCGTATCACGTTGCATCAGCTGCTCAACCACACTTCCGGACTGAAGAACTTCGACCAGGTGAAAAGCTTGGAGCGGGCGTTGACCGAGGGCTTGCCGACCTACCAGTCGCCCTATACCAGCGATCGGTTGATAAGAAAATTCTGCAGCGGACCGCTACTGCATGCCCCGGGCACGACGTTCGACTACAACAACGGCGATTACCTGATCCTGGGCAAGGTCATCGAACGCGTTACCGGCAAAACCTACGAGCAGGTGCTGAAGGAACGGATTCTGAAGCCGCTGGGACTGACCCATACCGGCATGCTGCGCCATGAAAGCATCGTCGAAGGCCTGGCCTCCACCTACTCGTATCGCGAAGACCTCAAGTCCCTGTCCAACGACTTCCCGGTCTATCCGGAGAACTGGTACGCCGCCGGCGCGATGTACTCCACGGCCGAAGATGTGCTCAGGTTCTCGGACGCGGTGTTCGGGTCCGGCCTGTTGCGCAAGGAGAGCATCGCCCGGCTGACCGCCCCCGGGCTCGACGACTACGGTTATGGCCTGTGGGTCTACGAGACGCGGATAGGCGCCGCCAAGCACCGTGTCGCCAAACGTCCAGGCCGGATCATGGGCGCGCAGGCGCAGTTGTATCGCTTGCTCGACCGCGACCTGACCATCGTCATTCTCGCCAATACCGCCAACACCGACCTGGACGAATTCGTTTCGCGGATAGGCGAGGCCGCGGTCGGTTCAAAGTAGTGCGTGCGATGACTGTTCGCGCGGCCCGAGCCGACCCTGTTCGGGATATCTGCGAAGATGATGCAGTCGAAATTTCTTGGGAAGATTCGTTGATTCCCATGTATATGGATATTGATACGCTTTCGATCGACGGCTATCGCGCGTTTCAAGCGCACGTGAAATGCTGGGTCTGCTCACATCACGCGGATCGCACGGCATCCGGACTCATGAAGGCCTGAATCACCCTTCGGCGGATCTGGTGATCGGTCTCGTCGTCGGTGAAGAACGTTTCGGACGCGAGCTGGTGGGCATCCAGCAGCAGCTCGATGCGGCTCATGCCCGCCACTCCGCGGCGTGGCTGTCATCAGCATGTTCGGTCCCGGTCGCTGCAGACCGAGTACGCGACTGAACTAGAGCGAGCGGCCTCGGCCCGTTGGCATCGATCATCCGGTTCCAACCCATACCCAGCGCCGCCTGAGCAGCACTGGCTCCCCCTTCGGCTCACGACCTGCTCACGCCGGCCCTTGATACTGCATCCATGCCCGAAGGTCCTTCGATCGTCATCCTGAAAGAAGAGGCGGCCGCGTTCGCGGGCCGCAAGGTGCTGCGGGTGTCCGGCAACAGCAAGCAGGAGCTGGCGCGGATGCGCAACCGCAAGATCCTGTCGCTGCGCAGTTGGGGCAAGCACTTCCTGATCGAGTTCGACGGGTTCAGCGTGCGCATCCATTTCCTGCTGTTCGGTAGCTATCGGATCAATGCGCGCAAGGACGCGTCGCCGCGGTTGAGTCTGGGCTTTTCCAAGGGCGAGGAGCTGAATTTCTATGCGTGTTCGATCAAGTTCATCGAGGGCGCGCTGGACGACGCCTACGACTGGACGGCGGACGTGATGAATCCCGACTGGGATGCGGCGCAGGCGCGGCGCAAGTTGCGGCTGCGGCCGCACACGTTGGCCGCCGATGCGTTGCTGGACCAGGATGTGTTCGCCGGGGTCGGCAACATCATCAAGAACGAGGTCCTGCACCGCATTCGCGTGCACCCGGAGAGCGAAATCGGGGCGTTGCCGCCGCGCAAGCTGGGCGAACTGGTGACGCAGGCGCGCGAGTACAGCTTCGATTTCTACAACTGGAAGAAAGCCTTCGTGCTGAAGAAGCACTACCAGGTGCATACCAAGACCACCTGTCCGCGCGACGGGCATCTGCTGACCTATCGCAAGCACCTGGGCAAGGCGCAGCGGCGCGCGTTCTTCTGCGAGCATTGCCAGCGGCGATATGCGCTGGCGGATGCGCAGACCGAAATGTTCGAGTAGTCCCGCCGCCGTCGGTAAGGTGCAGAGAACGCTGGCGCCCAGGCGCCAAGGCACGCGTGGTGCGTTTCGTTACCGGTTTGATCTTGGCGCCGCCGCGGCGATGACGCCTGTCGTCTTCAATGAAAGTCCCGGCTGCGGATATCCAGGCCGAGCAACATGGGCGTCAGGTCTTCGAGATGGGTGGCGATCAGGTGGCGCACCTTGCCTTCGGTCTCGACGCGGCCGCGTACCAGTAGCAATCTGGATTCGATCAGCGCCTGGCGTTGGCGGTCGGCCAGGCGCCGCCACACCACCACGTTGACCAGGCCGTGTTCGTCCTCGAGGGTGACGAAGGTGACGCCGCTGGCGGTCTGCGGGCGTTGGCGCATGGTGACCAGGCCGGCCACCGCGACCGCGCTGGCGTGCGGCAGGTTGCGCAGGTCGGCGGAGTGGCGGTAGCGGCGCGCGGCCAGTTGCCGGCGCAGCAGCGCCATCGGGTGCTTGCCCAGGGTGGTGCCGAGCGTCGCGTAGTCGGCGCGGATGTCTTCGCCCTGGCTGGGGAGCGGCAACGCCACCTGCTGTTCCGGCGTGGCCGCGAGCGCCTCGAACAGCGGTCGCTGCGCCTCGACCCCGGCCACCGCCCAGCGTGCGCGGTGGCGGTGCCCGGCCAGTGCTTTCAGCGCGCCGGCGTCGGCGAGGCTGGCGCGGGCCTTGTCGTCGAGCGCGGCGCGGTGGCACAGGTCGGCGAGGTCGTGGAACGGCGCCTGCGCGCGCGCCTGCTGCAGGCGCAGCGCGGCGTCCTCGGCCAGGCCGCGGACCAGGCGCAGGCCGAGGCGGATCGCCGGCTGCACCTGCGGGTCGGGGCTGTGCGCCTCCAGAGTGCAGTCCCAGTCGCTGTAGCGCACGTCCACCGGCCGCACCTGCAGGCCGTGGCGGCGCGCGTCCTGCAACAATTGGTCGGGGCTGTAGAACCCCATCGGCCAACTGTTGATCAGGGCGCAGGTGAAGGCGGCCGGCTCGTGGCACTTGAGCCAGCAACTGGCGTAGGTGAGCAGGGCGAAGCTGGCGGCGTGGCTTTCGGGAAAGCCGTAGCTGCCGAAGCCCTTGATCTGCTCGAAGATGCGCGCGGCGAATTCGGCGGTGTAGTTCCTCTCCAGCATGCCCTTCAGTAATTTGTCGCGATGCGGTTCCAGCCCGCCGTGGCGCTTCCAGGCGGCCATCGAGCGACGCAGTTGGTCGGCTTCGTCGGGCGTATAGCCAGCGGCGACCACTGCGAGCTGCATCACCTGTTCCTGAAACAAGGGCACGCCGAGCGTTCGTTCGAAGACCTTGAACAGTTCCGGAGGCAGATCGTCCATGTCTTCTTCGTCGTTGCGACGGCGCAGGTAGGGATGCACCATGCCGCCCTGGATCGGCCCAGGGCGCACGATCGCCACCTGGATCACCAGGTCGTAGAACTCTTTCGGGCGCAGCCGGGGCAGCATCGCCATCTGCGCGCGCGATTCGATCTGGAACACACCGATGGTGTCGGCGCGCTGGATCATCCGATACGTCTGCTCGTCTTCGGCGGGAATGCTGGCAAGGTCCAGGTCGCGGCCGCGGTGCGCACGCAGCAGGTCCAGGGTGCGGCGCAGCGCGCTGAGCATGCCCAGCGCGAGCACGTCGACCTTCATCAGCCCGACCAGTTCCAGGTCGTCCTTGTCCCACTGGATCACCGTGCGCTCGGCCATGGTCGCGTTCTCCACCGGCACCAGGGTGTGCAGCGCATGCTCGGAGATGACGAAGCCGCCGGGGTGCTGCGACAGGTGCCGCGGGAAGCCGATCAATTGCCCGGTGAGCACCAGCAGCCGGCGCATCAGCGGCGTGTCAGGATCGAAGCCGCGTTCGCGCAGCAGCTCCTGCGCCGATTCCACCGGATCGCGCTGGCCCAGCGCGGAGGACAGCGCATCGACGGTGTCGCTGGGCAGGCCCAGCGCGCGCGCCACGTCGCGTACCGCGCTGCGCGTGTGGTAGCTGATCGCCACCGCCGCCAGCGCGGCGCGCTCGCGGCCGTAGTGGCTGAAGATGTACTGGATCACTTCCTCGCGGCGGTCGTGCTCGAAATCGATGTCGATGTCCGGCCGCTCCTTGCGCTTCTCGGAGATGAAGCGCTCGAACAGCATGCCGATGCGGTCCGGATCGATCGCGGTGATGCCCAGCGCGTAGCACACCGCCGAGTTGGCCGCCGAGCCGCGGCCCTGGCACAGGATGTCCTTTGAGCGCGCGAAGCGCACCAGGTCGTAGACGGTGAGGAAGTAGGACTCGTACTTCAGTCGCTCGATCACGCCGAGTTCGTGTTCGATCAGGCGCCGCGCCTTGTCCGGCACGCCATGCGGCCAGCGCTCGGCCGCGCCGCGTTCGGTGAGGAGGCGCAGCCATTGCGTGGGTGTGTGCCCGGGCGGCACCAGTTCGTGGGGGTACTCGTACTGCAGTTGGCCGAGGTTGAATTCGCATCGCTGCGCGATGCGTACAGTCTCGGCCAGCAACGCGGCCGGGTACAACGACGCCAGTGTCGCGCGCGGGCGCAGGTGGCGTTCGCCGTTGGGATAAAGGTGGGGGCCGGCTTCGTGCAGCGGCAGGCGTTGTCGGATCGCGGTCAGTGTGTCCTGCAGCGCGCGACGGCCGCGCGCGTGCATGTGCACGTCGCCGCTGGCCACCGCGGGCAGTTGCAGCGCATGTGCCAACTGCAGGCGCGCCTGCAGCCGCGCGGCATCGTCGGGACCGCGCAGCAATTCCACCGCCAGCCAGAGCCGTTGCGGGAAGCGCGCCTGCAGCCAGGTGCCGTCCGCTGCGTCGTCGCTGTCACCGCGTGGCAGCCACAGGCACAGCAGGCCCGAGCCGTCGTCCACGCTGGCAAGATCCTCGCGCAGCGCACGATAGGTGCCTTTGTCGGCGCGGCGCCGGGCCAGGGTGATCAGCCGGCACAGCCGCTGGTAGCCGTGCAGGGTCTCGGCCAGCAGCACCAGCTTGGGCCCGTGCTCGAACTGGATCTCGCTGCCGACGATCAGGTGCAGGCCCATGTCACGGGCCGCCTGCCAGGCGCGCACGATGCCGGCCAGGCTGCATTCGTCGGTGATCGCCAGGGCGCGGTAGCCGTGGCGCAGCGCGCGTTCGCACAGTTCCCAGGGGTGCGAGGCGCCGCGCTGGAAACTGAAGTTGGACAGGCAATGCAGTTCGGCGTAGTCGGGCAGTGCGGGGTCGGCTGGCGCACGCGGCGCGCTGGCGACGGGTGCGCTGGCTTGCGCAGGTGTTGGCGTCGGCAGCAGCCGCAGGCGCGGCGGCATGCGCGGGTGCGGCGGGGTGTGGCTCATGCGAACCAGCCGTGCAGCATCAGCGCGTCCGGTGCGTCGGCCGCGGCGAAGGCCCAGGCGCGCTGGCCCTGGCGGGTGCGCACGATGTAGTAGTCGCGGCGCACGTCGCCATCGTCCCACCAGCCGCTCTCGATGCGTTCCGGGCCGGCCAGGCGTTCGGGCGCGCGCTCGCGCAGCGGGATCGGCTGTGCCAGCAGCCAGCCGGGCCGCGGCGCGGCGGTGGTGGATGGCGTGTGCGGGTGGCCCGCCTTGTTCGCCTTGCCGGAGGGCGCCGTCGCGGCGGATTCGGCGCGCCACGCCCGTTCGGGGCGATGGTCGGCGCGCGCGCGCAGGCCGTGCACGGCCGCGTCGCCCAGGCGCGCGCGCAGGCGTTCGCGCAACTGTTCCCAGGGCAGCGCCTGCTGCGCGCGGTCGTCGAACAGTTCGCGCGCGGCGGGCACGAACGGCGGCAGTTCGTCGGCGCGCAGGCGCATGGCCTGCACCGGCGCCGGCACGCTGGCGTGCTGCAGGCGTTCGCGCGCCAGTTCGAACAGCATCGCCGCCTCGCGCTCGGCGGCGAGCAGGCCGACCGGCACCACGCTGTCGTCCAGGCCTTCGTGTTCCAGGTGCAGTTGGAAGCGCTGCACGCCGCCGTCGCGCCCGGCCAGGAACGCGGCCAGGTCCTGGGTCAGGCGGCGCAGCGGGAACAGCAGCGCCTGGCTGGATTCCACCGGATAGCCCAGTTCCAGGCGCGCATCGAAGCGGTCCGGCGGCAGGTAGTACTGCAGCGGCAGCGGCGCCTGTCCGCGCAAGGCGTCCAGATGCTGCAGCAGCGCCGGCGGGTAGCGCCGCGCCAGTGCCGTGCGCGGTAGCGCGAACACCTGCTGCAGCCGGCGCAGGCCCATCCGCGCGAACGCCTCGGCCAGGGCCGGCTGCAGTCCGGCACGGGCGAGCGGCAACTGGCCCAGTGCGCGCTGCAGCGTGGCGTTGTCGAGCAGGGCGATGCCGTCGTGCGCATTGGCCAGCACGCGTGCGGCCAGCGGATGCGGCGCGACCACGATGCGGTGGCGGAAGCCCAGCGCGGTCAGTTCCTCGCGCAGGCGCGCCTCGAAGCGCGGCCACGGCCCGAACAGGCCCAGGCTGGCCTCGATCTCCAGCAGCAGCGCGCCGGGGTAGTCGGTGCTGACCAGCGAACTGAACCGGTACGCCCAGGCCGCCAGGAACTGCTGGCTGCGGCGGCTTTCCTCGGCATCGTGCAGCGCGGTGGCGAAGCGGTCGCACAGCGCCTGCGCGGTGGCCAGCGACTGCCCGGGCTGCAGGCCGCGCGCGCGCGCGGCGGCGTTGACCGCCTTCAGCGTGCGCCGCTGTGGCGGGCCGGCGAGCAGGGCCAGCGGTTCGTCCGGCGTCGGCCAGCGCCGCAGGACGGTGTCGAGCGCCAGGTGCGGCAGCAGGATGCAGGCCCAGCGCATGCGGGCGGGCTCAAGCCGAGGCCAGCGCGGACAGCGCGATCGGCCGTGCCGGCGGCATGCCGCCGCGGCACTTGAGCACGCGCAGTTGCGCCGGCGCGGCATCGATGGCGATGCGCAGCGCGGCCGGCGAGGGATTGGCCGCGGCCTTCAGCGGCCGGTAGGCGAACCCCAGCGCGCGCCCGCTCTCGGCCGCCACCTGCAGCCGGCGCAGGGTCTTGTCGTTGGCCAGCGCCGGCCAGCACAGCACCGCCGCGCAACTGCCCGAGCGCAGGCATTGCTCGGCGGCCCAGGCCGCCTGCGCGCCGGCGCGCACGATCTGCACCTGCGGCAGTGCCACGCCGGCCTGCGCCCAGGCGTCGGGGTAGGGCAGATAGGGTGGGTCGACCAGCACGATGCGGCCGCCGCCGCGCGACAGCCGCGCCAGCGTCGGCCACAGCAGTTGCAGTTCGCCGATGCCGTCGGCGGCATGCAGCAGTTCGGTCAGCGCCATCTCCGGCCAGCCGCGCGCCGGCAGCACCGCGTCCAGCGCGGCGTGCCCGGTGGGCTGCGCGCTGGGCGGCAGCGCGGTCGGCTGGCCGCGCCAGACCCGGCGTTCGGCGAGCAGGCGGTCGAGGGCGACGACGGCGGCCATCAGTCCTGCCGGATCAGGCCGCAGTACTGCCCTTCGATGGCGAAGTCCTGTCCCGGCTGCACCACGATCGGCGCATAGGCCGGATTGCGCGGCAGCAGCAGGAGGCGGCCGCCATCGTGCCGGTAGCGCTTGATGGTGATCTCCCCGTCCAGGCGCGCCACCACGATCTGGCCGTTGCGGGCGTCGCTGCCACGGCGCACCGCGACCAGGTCGCCGTCGAGGATGCCGTCGTCGATCATCGAGTCGCCCTGCACGCGCAGCAGGTAGTCCGGCCGCAGCGCGAACAGGCCGCGGTCCAGGCGCAGGTGCTGGTCCAGGCCGATGTCGGCGCCGATCGGCGCACCGGCGGCGACCCGGCCCAGTACCGGCAACTGCAGCAGCCCGCCGCGCGCGGGCGCCTGCGCCGGCCGCAGGCTGCGCGCCTGCTGCGGGACATGCGCGAGCAGGCCTGCCTCGACCAGCGCCTGCACGTGCTTGCGCGCGGCATTGCGCGAGGCGAAACCGAAGCGTTCGGCGATCTCGGCCAGGCTCGGCGGCCGCCCATCCTGCTCGGTGCAGTCGTGGACGTAGGCGAGGATGGCGGCGCGCTGTGGGGACAGGGGAGGCATGGTGTACATTTGTACACCTTCGCGGCGGTTTTGGCGATGCGCATGATGGGCCGGGTGGGATGGGCTGTTGGGGCGCCCGGCGCGACGCAGCGGGAATACTAATTTTTTAGTTGACAGCGCATCGCGATGCGCTCTAGGCTCGCTTCAACTAATTTCTTAGTCGTGCACATGGCCCGCCCGGCGTCTTCCTCACCGACCAATGCCGAGCGGCAGATCCTGGAAGTCCTGTGGGACCGCAAGGAAGCCTCGGTGCGCGACGTCGCCGATCAATTGGCGCAGCAACGGCCGGTGGCCTACACCACGGTGCTGACCCTGCTCAAGGTGCTGGAGAAGAAGGGGCTTGTCAGCTACCGCACCGAGGGCCGCGCCTTCATCTATCGCGCCACCCTCAGCCGCGCCAAGGCGCGCCGACAGGCGCTGGAGCAGTTGCTGAAGCAGTTCTTCAACGGTTCCCCCGACGTGCTGGCGCAACACCTGATCGACGAGCATGCGCTCGGCGACGACGAGATCGCGGCGTTGCGTCGTCGTGTGGATGCGGCCGCCGACAAGGACGCACAGCCATGACCACGGCACTCGACGCACTGTTGCATCTGGCGCTGCAGCATGTATGGCAGAGCACGTTGCTGCTGGCACTGGCCTTGGGCATCGCACGCCTGCGGCCGCTGAGCGCGACGCTGCGTGCCGGTTTCGTGGGGTGCCTGTTCCTGGCGGCGGTGGTGGCGCCATTACTGGCGTTGTCGCCGGCGGTCGATCTGCCGTTGCGGCCGACCGCAGCGGTGCCGCAGGCGGCGTCGCCTTCGCCTGTTCCGACACCGCAGGCGCTGCAGGTTGCCGCCGAACCTGCACCGGCGATCGCCGTATCGTCCCGTGCCGATGTCGTGCAATGGCTCGCGCTGCTGTGGCTGCTGGGCACGGTGTGGTCGTTGTGTGGGCTCGGCTTGGCATACCGGCAAGCGCGACGCCTGCGCGCCGACGCCGTGCCGTGCGCGGCGTTCGATGCGGCGATCGCCGCCGCGCGGATGCGGGTGGAGGTGCGCGTGTCGGACACCGTGTCCAGCCCGATGCTGGTCGGCCTGCGGCGTCCATGCGTGCTGCTGCCGCGCGGCATGGCGCAATCGCTGCCCGAGCCGCTGTTGCTGGGCATCCTGCATCACGAACTGGCGCATGTGCGCCGCCGCGATCTCTGGGCGGCGTTGCTGCAGCGGCTGTGCCTGGCGCTGTACTGGTGGAGTCCGGCGTTGCGCATGCTGGGCGCGCAACTGGACCTGGCGCGCGAACTGGCCTGCGACGCCGCCGCGGCACGACAGATGGGCAGCGGCCACCGCTATGCCGATGCATTGGTGGCTGCGTTGGAAGCGCGGGCGGCGCCAGGCGGCAGTCCAGTGCTGGGCACCGCCATGCTGGGGACGCGGCATGGCGTGCGGCGGCGCATCGATCAGTTGCTGCGGCCGGGGGCGACAGGTGGTCGATGGACGCCGCGCCTGCTGGCGCTGGGTTGCGTGGCGATCTCGCTTGGCGCCGGTGTGGCGGTCGTGGTGGCCACGCCGCGGTTGCCGGTTATCGGTCAGCCGCTGGCGGTGGAGCGGGCCGATCCGATGGTCGCTGCCCTGTTACAGGCGGCGGCGAGCGGCAGGCAGGACGAAGTGCGACGCCTGGTCGCCGCGGGCGCCGACGTCAATGCCGCAGGCGCCGACCTGGAGAGTTCCGGTACCGCGCTGATCGAGGCCGCGCGTGCCGGCGATTTGGCGATGGTGGAGACGCTGCTTGAGCTTGGCGCCGATCCCGATCGGGCGCTGTTGCGCGACGGCAATCCGCTGATCGTGGCGGCGATGCAAGGCCACCTGGCGGTGGTCGAGCGCCTGCTGGACGCGGGCGCCGACGTCAATCGCATCGTGCAGTACGACGAAACGCCGCTGATCAATGCCGCGCGCGCGGGTCATCTGCCGGTGGTGCGCACGCTGCTGGCACGCGGTGCCGACATCAATCTCGGCGTATGGGCCGATCAGCATCGCTGGCGTTCGCCGCTCAACCAGGCGCGGGGCGTCGAAGTAGTGCGCTATCTGCAGCAGCACGGCGCGGTGACTGGGCCGACGGCCGCCGTGCCGCGCTGATCGCTGCAACCTCGGTACACAACGGCTGGTGGCAGCGCGCCGCGGCCTTCCCGACGACAAAAGGAGCATTGGCATGCAGAGCCTGGCACAGGCGCAACGCTGTCTGATTTCCGGCGCGGCGCGTCTCGGACGTGCGCCGTTGCTGGCCTGCGCCGTGGCGTGCGCGGCGATTCCCGTGGCGCGCGCTGCCGATGCCGATGCCGATGCCGACGCGATGGCGGTGGGGCGACGCGTGCAGGCGTCGCTGGCGGCGGATCTGCGGCCAAGTGTGCTCGACCCCGGGCAGGCGCTGCCGCACTGGTCGCTGCGCGAGCGCATGCGGCATTACGGCGTCCCCGGCGTGGCGATCGCGGTGCTCAAGGACGGGCGGGTCGTCTATGCCGGCGGTTACGGCGTGCGTGCCAGCGAAGGCAACGACGCGGTCGATGCGGACACGCTGTTCTCGGTCGGCTCGGTCAGCAAGGTGGTGACCGCGGCGACCACGCTGCGCCTGGTGGCGCAGCGGCAACTGGATCTGGACCGGGATGTCGACGGCTACCTGCGCGGCTGGCAGATCCCGGCCGGCGACCATCCGGGCGCGATCACCCTGCGCATGCTGCTGTCGCATACCTCCGGCCTCAATGTGCACGGGTTCGACGACTATGCGCCCGGGGCCGCGTTGCCGACGCTATTGCAGACCTTGCAAGGCGTCGCGCCGGCGCAGAACGCGGCGCTGCGCCGCGTCGATGCGCCGGCAACGCGCATGCGCTATTCGGGCGGTGGGGTGATGGTGGAGCAGAAGGTCATCGAGGATCGCACCGGGCGCCCGCTGGAGCAGGTGGCACGCAGCGAGATCTTCGCGCCGCTGGGCATGGATCGCAGCAGCTTTCTCGATCCGTCGGCACGCGGCATGGCCAATGTGGCCATGGCGCACGATGCTGGCGGTCGCCCGGTGGCACGCCCGCGCGGCTGGCAGAGTTTTCCGGAGCAGGCGGCGTCGGGCCTGTGGACCAGCGCCAACGATCTGGCCCGCTTCGTCGCCGCGCTGGTCGCCAGCTATCGACAGCCGGGCGGCCTGCTGCCGCAACCGCTGGCGGTGGAGATGATGAGCGAGGTGCAGCCGAGCATCCATGGCCTGGGGCCGCGGCTGGGCGGCACGGGGGAAATGCGCTATTTCCACCATGGCGGCGCCAACGACAGCTACCGCGCCTGGGTCGAGGGCCACCTGGTCAGTGGCGATGGCGTGGTGATCCTGAGCAACGGCGCGCGCGGCAGCGAATTGAATGCGGAGATCCGCAATGCGGTCTGGGATGCGCTCGATCCGCGCTTCGCGCCGCCGGTCGCCAGCATTGCCCTGGATCCGACCCAGGGCGCGGCGGCGCGCTATCCGGGACGCTACCGGCGCGAACCGCTGGCCGAGGATCTGCGCGGGAACCTGGCGGCCTTCGACGGGCAGGTGTTGACCATCTCGGTATCCGATGGCCACCTGCAACTCAGCGATGGCGAGGACACCGTCCTGGCATTGCGCGCGCTTACGCCCAGCCGTTTCATCGCCACGCCGCCGCCGGATGCGATCGAATGCCAGTTCCTGCGCAATGCGCATGGCGAGGTCTATGCCCTGGTGCTGGAGCGCGACGACGCGCGTCTGTATTTCCGGCGCGAGCCCGCCGCGGACCCGGCTTCGGTCCCACTGAAGAAGTAGGGCGCGCCTGTGCTGCTCTCGCGCATCGCGCGATCGGCGTCAGCGCATGCTGCCAGTGACGTCTCTTGCCAGGCAGGCGACCGCGCTCAGTCCGGCGAACCGGCGGGCATCGCGCCGGTGTAGCGCGCCCGCGGCCGGATCAGCTTGCCCAGAGCCTGTTGCTCCAGCGCATGCGCCAGCCAGCCGGCCTGGCGGGCGGCGGCGAACAGCACCAGGGCGTGCGCCGCCGGCAGGTCGTGGACGAAACAGAGCGCGGCGAGCAGGCAGTCGATGTTCGGGCGCTGGCCGCTGCAGTCCTGGGCGGCGGCGATCACCGCTTCCACGTGCTGCATGCGCGCGCTGCCGGCGCTGCGTTCGCGCAGCAGGCGCAGCACTTCGGCCGCGCGCGGATCGCCGTCCGGGTACAGGGCGTGGTGGAAGCCGGGCAGGTCGTCGCCGCGCTGCCAGCG
Source organism: Xanthomonas sp. DAR 35659 (assembly GCF_041242975.1). NCBI lineage: Bacteria > Pseudomonadati > Pseudomonadota > Gammaproteobacteria > Lysobacterales > Lysobacteraceae > Xanthomonas > Xanthomonas medicagonis. Next base: position 4,051,782 of record NZ_CP162488.1, on the reverse strand, counting down.
TTCGGCGATCAGCGCGGCGGCGCGGGGCGCGTCCTGGGTGTCGCGCAGCAGGGCGTGGGCACGCGCGGTGGCGCCGCCGTGGCGCGGGCCGGACAGGGCGGCCAGGCCGGCGCTGACGGTGGCGTGCAGCGGCGCGCCGGTGGAGGCGACCACGCGGGCGGCGAAGGCGGAGACGTTGAGTTCGTGGTCGGCGCACAGCAGCAGCGCGGCGCGCACCAGTTCGGCGAAGCCGGCATCGCCGGGGCGCCAGTGGTCGGCGATCAGGCGATGCAGCGGGCGCGTGTCCGGCGCGGTGCCGACCAGCAGCGCGGCGTTCTGCCGCAGCAGGGTGGCGGCGCTTTCGCGGCGCACGCCGGGCGCGGCGTTGAGCGACTGGCGCAGGTCCAGGGCCAGCAGCGGGATGCAGGCCATGGCGCGTTCCAGCGGCGGCAGCGTGGCATGCCCGGCCAGTGGCGCCACCACTGCCGGCCATGGCGCGACGGGCGCGCTGGCGAACGGATCTTCGCCTTCCGGGCAGTCCCACAACAGCCGGGCGACGTCCTCCAGGCTGGCGCCCGCACGCACCATGGCCACCGCCGAACGTCCGCGGTAGTAGGGGCCGTCGGGGCGGATCAGCGAGATCCGCGTCTCCAGCACCGGCAGGCCGCGGTCCAGGCTCTGCGCGGCGCCCCGCGCGGCGCCGCGGCCGGCGCGCTTGCGCTGCGCCAGCCGCTCCACTTCGGCGCGCAGGTAGGCGCGGCTGCGATGGTCGGCGCCGGCGCGCGAGTGGAGCAGGCCGCGGCTGACGTAGGCGTACAGGGTGGCGCTGCTGATGCCGAGCAGGGCGCAGGCCTGCGCGGCGGAGATCAGGTTGCGGTCGGGACTGTCGGACATGAAGGGCCGATAGGTTGATTCATTGAATCAAGATTGATCCGTGTCGGCGAGAGTGCCAGATTGGCGCCCATCGCGGAATGCCCGGCGGGGCGCCGCCTCTTCGTCAGGAGTCGTCCATGTCCCTCGTTTCCCCCGGCGCCCGGTTCCGCGCCGCCCTGGCCGCCGAGTCGCCGTTGCAGGTGATCGGCGCGATCAACGCCAACCATGCGCTGCTGGCGCAGCGCGCCGGCTACCAGGCCATTTACCTGTCCGGCGGCGGCGTCGCCGCCGGCTCGCTGGGCCTGCCGGACCTGGGCATCAACACCCTGGACGACGTGTTGATCGACGTGCGCCGCATCACCGACGTGTGCCCGCTGCCGCTGCTGGTGGACATCGATACCGGCTTCGGGCCGAGCGCCTTCAACATCGAGCGCACCATCAAGGCGCTGATCAAGGCCGGCGCGGCCGCCTGCCACATCGAGGACCAGGTCGGCGCCAAGCGTTGCGGCCACCGCCCCGGCAAGGAGATCGTCAGCCAGGACGAGATGGTGGACCGGGTCAAGGCCGCGGCCGATGCCAAGACCGATGCCGACTTCTTCCTGATCGCGCGCACCGACGCGATCCAGGTGGACGGCGTGGACGCGGCGATCGAGCGCGCCATCGCCTGCGTCGAAGCCGGCGCCGACGGCATCTTCGCCGAGGCCGCCTACGACCTGGACACCTACCGCCGCTTCGTCGACGCGGTGAAGGTGCCGGTGCTGGCCAACATCACCGAGTTCGGCAAGACCCCGCTGTTCACCCGCGGCGAACTGGCCGCGGCCGGCGTGGCGATCCAACTGTTCCCGCTGTCGGCGTTCCGCGCCGCCAACAAGGCCGCCGAGGCGGTGTACACGGCGATCCGCCGCGACGGCCACCAACAGCACGTGGTGGACACCATGCAGACCCGCGAGGAGCTGTACGAGCGCATCGGCTACCACGCCTTCGAGCAGCGCCTGGATGCGCTGTTCGCCGGCAAGGGCGCATGATCCACGCCGGTTCCCCTGTCCGAGCATGCCCATGAACACTTCCGCCGGCGCCGCATCGCCGCCACGCGGTCGCATCGACCGCCGCCAGACCGCGCGGCAATTGCTGCAGACCGAACTGGACAAGCTGCCCGACGCCGAGCGCGAGGTGGTGGAGCGCTTCATCGCCAAGCGCCATGTGGCGCGCGACATCGTCAAGCAGGCCGATCACGACCGCACGCTCGGCGAGCGCATCGCCGACCGCGTCGCCGAGATCGGCGGCAGCTGGAGTTTCATCAGCGGCTTCGCGCTGGTGTTGCTGGGATGGATCGTGCTCAACAGCGTGCTCCTGCACGGCGGCTTCGATCCGTATCCCTACATCCTGCTCAACCTGTGCCTGTCGTGCCTGGCCGCGATCCAGGCGCCGGTGATCATGATGAGCCAGAACCGCCAGGCCGCGGTGGACCGGCTGCGCGCGCAGAACGACTACGAAGTGAACATCAAGTCCGAACTGGAGATCCTGCAGGTGCACGAGAAGCTCAACCAGCTGCGCGAGCAGGACTGGGCGACGCTCATCGAGCAGCAGAACCGCCAGATCGCCATGTTGCAGCAACTGCTCGAGCGCGCCGGCGGCCTGCCGCCGGACGCGCCCGCGTATTGACCCGTTGCGTCTACACGACCGCGAAATACCCGGAGATCTTGCAATGAACGACACGACCGCCACGCAGACCGCCCCCGCCTTCAAGCCGAAGAAATCGGTGGCCCTGTCCGGCACCGCCGCCGGCAACACCGCGCTGTGCACGGTGGGCCGCAGCGGCAACGACCTGCACTACCGCGGCTACGACATCCTGGACCTGGCGCGCAGCAGCCAGTTTGAGGAGATCGCCTACCTGCTGGTGCACGGCAAGCTGCCCAGCAACAGCGAGCTGCGCGGCTACAAGGCCAAGCTGCGCTCGCTGCGCGGGGTGCCGGCCGCGGTCAAGGCGGCGCTGGAGCAGTTGCCGCCGTCGGCGCATCCGATGGACGTGATGCGCACCGGCGTGTCGGTGCTGGGCTGCGTGCAGCCGGAGAAGGACGACCACAACCATCCCGGCGCGCGCGACATCGCCGACAAGCTGATGGCTTCGCTGGGGTCGATGCTGCTGTACTGGTACCACTACAGCCACAACGGCAAGCGCATCGAGGTGGAGACCGACGACGATTCGATCGGCGGCCATTTCCTGCACCTGCTGCACGGCTTCAAGCCGCACGCCGAATGGGTGCAGGCGATGCACACCAGCCTGATCCTGTACGCCGAGCACGAGTTCAATGCCTCCACCTTCGCCTGCCGGGTCATCGCCGGCACCGGCAGCGACATGTACAGCGCCATCGCCGGCGGCATCGGCGCGCTGCGCGGGCCCAAGCACGGCGGCGCCAACGAGGTCGCCTTCGAGGTGCAGAAGCGCTACGACACGCCGGACGAGGCGGAAGCGGACATCCGCGCGCGGGTCGAGCGCAAGGAAGTGATCATCGGCTTCGGCCACCCGGTGTACACGGTGTCGGACCCGCGCAACCAGGTGATCAAGGACGTGGCGCGCGAGCTGTCCGACGCGCAGGGCAGCCGCAAGATGTACGACATCGCCGAGCGCCTGGAGTCGGTGATGTGGGAGATCAAGAAGATGTTCCCGAACCTGGATTGGTTCAGCGCGGTCAGCTATCACATGATGGGCGTGCCGACGGCGATGTTCACCCCGCTGTTCGTGATCGCGCGCACCGCCGGCTGGAGCGCGCACATCATCGAGCAGCGCATCGACGGCAAGATCATCCGCCCCAGCGCGAACTACACCGGGCCGGAGGATCAGGCCTTCGTGCCGATCGACCGGCGCAGCTGAGCTCCCCTCTCCCATCGGGAGAGGGGCCGGGGGTGAGGGTACGGGCGCAGCCTAGTGCTGTTTGGTTGCACCAGGCTGCGCGCGTACCCTCATCCGCCCTCATGTGGGAATTCATTAGCACGAGGCTTCGCCCGTACCCTCATCCGCCCCTTCGGGGCACCTTCTCCCGATGGGAGAAGGGAACAGCCAATAGCCCCTCTCCCATCGGGAGAGGGGTTGGGGTGAGGGTCCGGCGCGAAGCGACTCACGGAGTTTGGATGTGCGAGGCTTCGCTCGTACCCCTCAACCGCCCTCATGAGGAATTTCGTTGCACCAGGCTTCGCCGTCCCCTCATCCGCCTCATGAGGGATCTGATTTTTACTAGGCTTCGCCCGTACCCTCATCCGCCCCTTCGCGGCACCTTCTCCCGATGGGAGAAGGGTCTTGTCTTCGTTTTTTCTACCGTAGCCAGCCATGAACAGCCACTACCGTAAATCCCTGCCGGGCACCTCGCTGGACTACTTCGATGCGCGCGCCGCGGTCGACGCGATCCGTCCGGGCGCCTATGCCACGCTGCCCTACACCTCGCGGGTGTTTGCCGAGAATCTGGTGCGGCGCTGCGATCCGGCGACGCTGCAGGCCTCGTTGACGCAACTGATCGAGCGCCGCCGCGACCTGGATTTCCCCTGGTTCCCGGCGCGCGTGGTGTGCCACGACATCCTCGGCCAGACCGCGCTGGTGGACCTGGCCGGGTTGCGCGATGCGATCGCCGACATGGGCGGCGATCCGGCCAAGGTCAATCCGGTGGTGCCGGTGCAACTGATCGTCGATCACTCGCTGGCGGTGGAGTGCGGCGGCGCCGATCCGCAGGCGTTCGCCAAGAACCGCGCCATCGAGGACCGCCGCAACGAGGACCGCTTCCACTTCATCGACTGGACCAAGCAGGCGTTCCAGAACGTGGACGTGATCCCGCCGGGCAACGGCATCATGCATCAGATCAATCTGGAGAAGATGTCGCCGGTGATCTACGTCCAGGACGGCGTCGCCTTCCCCGATACCTGCGTGGGCACCGACAGCCACACCCCGCACGTCGACGCGCTGGGCGTGATCGCCATCGGCGTGGGCGGGCTGGAGGCGGAGAACGTGATGCTCGGCCGCGCCTCGTGGATGCGCCTGCCGGACATCGTCGGCGTGGAGCTGAGCGGCAGTCCGCAGCCGGGCATCACTGCCACCGACGTGGTGCTGGCGCTGACCGAGTTCCTGCGCAAGGAGCGCGTGGTCGGCGCCTATCTGGAATTCTTCGGCGCCGGCGCCGCCGCGCTCACCATCGGCGACCGCGCCACCATTTCCAACATGTGCCCCGAGTACGGCGCCACCGCGGCGATGTTCTACATCGACCGGCAGACCATCGACTACCTGCGCCTGACCGGGCGCGAGGACGCGCAGGTCGCGCTGGTGGAGCAGTACGCGCGCACCACCGGGCTGTGGGCCGATGCGCTGGCCGGCGCGCAGTATGAGCGCGTGCTGCGCTTCGACCTGTCCAGCGTGGTGCGCAACATGGCCGGCCCCAGCAATCCGCACAAGCGCGTGGCCACCGCCGAACTGGCCGCGCGCGGCATCGCCGACGCGGCCAAGCTGGAGGCCGGCAAGGACCAGCAGGCGCAGGGCCTGATGCCCGATGGCGCGGTGATCATCGCCGCCATCACCAGCTGCACCAACACCTCCAACCCGCGCAACGTCATCGCCGCCGGCCTGCTGGCGCGCAACGCGATCGCGCGCGGGCTGCAGCGCAAGCCGTGGGTCAAGACCTCGCTGGCGCCCGGCTCCAAGGCGGTGCAGTTGTACCTGGAGGAAGCCGGCCTGCTGCCGAACCTGGAGGCGCTGGGCTTCGGCATCGTCGCCTTCGCCTGCACCACCTGCAACGGCATGAGCGGCGCGCTGGAGCCGGCGATCCAGCAGGAGATCATCGACCGCGATCTGTACGCCACCGCGGTGCTATCGGGCAACCGCAACTTCGACGGACGCATCCATCCCTACGCCAAGCAGGCGTTTCTGGCCTCGCCGCCGCTGGTGATCGCCTACGCCATCGCCGGCACCGTGCGCTTCGACATCGAGAAAGACGTGCTGGGCGTGGACGCCGCCGGCGTCGAGGTGCGGCTGAAGGACATCTGGCCCAGCGACGCCGAGATCGATGCGGTGGTGCAGGCGGCGGTGAAACCGGAGCAGTTCCGCCGCGTCTACGGCCCGATGTTCAACGTGCGCGTGGAGCATGCCGCGGCGGTCAGCCCGCTGTACGCGTGGCGCCCGCACAGCACCTACATCCGCCGCCCACCGTACTGGGAAGGCGCGCTGGCCGGCGAACGCACGCTGCGCGGCATGCGCGCGCTGGCGGTGCTCGGCGACAACATCACCACCGACCACCTGTCCCCGTCCAACGCGATCCTGGCCGACAGCGCCGCCGGCGAATACCTGGCGCGGATGGGCGTGCCGGAAGAGGATTTCAATTCCTACGCCACCCATCGCGGCGACCACCTCACCGCGCAGCGCGCCACCTTCGCCAACCCCAAGCTGCTCAACGAGATGGTGCGCAACGCCGACGGCAGCGTGCGGCAGGGCTCGCTGGCGCGGGTAGAGCCGGACGGGCAGGTGCTGCGCATGTGGGAGGCGATCGAGACCTACATGGCGCGCAAGCAGCCGCTGATCATCGTCGCCGGCGCCGATTACGGGCAGGGCTCCTCGCGCGACTGGGCCGCCAAGGGCGTGCGCCTGGCCGGGGTGGAGGCGATCGTGGCCGAAGGCTTCGAGCGCATCCACCGCACCAACCTGATCGGCATGGGCGTGCTGCCGCTGGAGTTCCAGCCCGGCACCACCCGCCTGACCCTGGGCATCGACGGCAGCGAGACCTTCGATGTGGTCGGCGCGCGGACCCCGGGCGCGACGTTGGCCCTGTCCATCGTCCGCGCCGACGGTACCCGCGTGGAAGTGCCGGTGATCTGTCGCCTGGACACCGCCGAGGAACTGGCGATCTACGAGGCCGGCGGCGTGCTGCAGCGCTTTGCGCAGGATTTTCTGGAGGCGTCCGCTACCTGAGGTCTCCGGCGTTCTTCGCAAGAAAAGTCGGCTCAGCTTGCACCTACCGGCTTGACGATGCAGACTTTGGCAATCTTTGCCATTGGAGCGCTTGTGGCCACCATGAATATCTCTCTGCCCGACGAGCTCAAGCAATTCGTCGACCAGCAGGTTGCCGAACATGCCTATGGATCCAGCAGCGAATACCTGCGCGAGTTGATCCGCAAACAGCGCGACTCGGAAAGGCTCCGCGGCTTGCTGCTGGACGGGGCGAATTCTGGGCCGGCCGTGGCGATGGAGCCCGATTTCTTCGACACGATGCGCAAGCGCGCTCGGGATCGGGTTGCCGGCAAGTGAAGCCGGCGCGCTGGCGGCCCCTGGCGCGGCGCGATGCCGAGGAGGCAGCGGCCTGGTATGGCGAACAAGGCGGCCCGACACTGGAACTGGCGTTCGTCGATGCGCTCGAAGCGGCAATCAAGACGATCGCGCGGCATCCAGGTATCGGCTCCACGCGCCATGCCGTTCTGTTGAAACTGTCGCACCTGCGATTCTGGCCGCTCGAAGGTTTCCCGTCTCTGATCTTCTATGTCGAACGCGAGACGCATGTCGAACTCTGGCGCCTTCTGCATGCGCAGCGGGACATCCCAGCATGGATGGCGGAAGGTGCATGAACCCTCGAAGAAGGCGCGCTGCTGTGTTCTGCAGCGCTCCGTGCAGGAATTTCGTGGAACTGTCGAAAATGAACTGTCCCATGCGTCGGTGTCGTGAGCGCGTGCCATCCTGCGCGCGCCAGCCACCGAGGAGGAAATCCCATGGGCAATGACAATCCCGGCACCGTCCACCTGCACCGCGTCCTGCGCGCGCCGGCCGAGCGCGTCTACCGCGCCTTCCTGGAGCCGGCGGCGCTGGCCAAATGGCTGCCGCCGCATGGCTACACCGCCACCGTGCATGCGCTGGACGCGCGCGTCGGCGGCAGCTACCGGATGTCCTTCACCAACCTGGGCAGCGGCGCCAGCCAGTCCTTCGGCGGCACCTATCTGGAGCTGGTGCCGGGCGCGCTGATCCGCCACACCGACCGCTTCGACAACCCGGACCTGCCCGGCGAGATGATCGTGACGGTGAAGCTGCGCGCGGTGGCCTGCGGCACCGAACTGGACATCGTCCAGGACGGCATTCCGGCCCAGATCCCGGTGGAATTCTGCTACCTCGGCTGGCAGGAGTCGCTGGCCCTGCTGGCGCACCTGGTCGAAGCCGAAATCCCCGATCACCCCTGAGTCCCTCCACCGTCCGCGTCCACCGGAAACTGCCATGTCCCACCGTCCCCAGCTCCGTATTCCCGCCACCTACATGCGCGGCGGCACGTCCAAGGGCGTGTTCTTCCGCCTGCAGGACCTGCCCGTCGCCGCGCAGGCGCCCGGCGCCGCGCGCGATGCGCTGCTGCTGCGGGTGATCGGCAGTCCCGATCCCTACGCCAAGCAGATCGACGGCATGGGCGGGGCGACCTCCAGCACCAGCAAGACGGTGATCGTGGCGCCGAGCACGCGCCCCGACCACGACGTGGACTACCTGTTCGGGCAGGTCGCGATCGACCGCGCGTTCGTGGACTGGAGCGGTAACTGCGGCAACCTGTCGGCGGCGGTGGGGCCGTTCGCGATCGCCGCCGGCCTGGTCGATGCCGCGCGCGTTCCGCACGACGGCGTGGCGACGGTGCGGATCTGGCAGGCCAACATCGGCAAGACCATCCTTGCGCAGGTGCCGATGACCGCCGGCGCGGTGCAGGAGACCGGCGATTTTGAACTGGACGGAGTGACGTTCCCGGCGGCCGAGATCCAGCTCGACTTCCTCGACCCGGCGGCCGACGAAGACGGCGCGGACGGGGCGATGTTCCCCACCGGCAACCTGGTCGACACGCTCGACGTGCCGGGCATCGGCCGCTTCGAGGCGACCCTGATCAACGCCGGCATCCCGACCATTTTCCTCCAGGCGCAGGCGCTGGGCTACGACGGCACCGAACTGCAGGACGCGATCAACGGCGACGCGCAGGCGCTGGCCCGGTTCGAGGCCATCCGCGCGCACGGCGCGCTGCGCATGGGCCTGATCGCCGCGCTGGAGCAGGCGGCCACGCGCCAGCACACGCCCAAGGTCGCCTTCGTCGCGCCGCCGGCCGACTACGTCGCCTCCAGCGGCAAGACGGTGGCGGCCGCTGACATCGACCTGCTGGTGCGGGCGATGTCGATGGGCAAGCTGCACCACGCGATGATGGGCACCGCGGCGGTGGCGATCGGCACCGCCGCGGCGATCCCCGGCACCCTGGTGAACCGCGCGGCCGGCGGCGGTGAGCGCCAGGCGGTGCGCTTCGGGCACCCGTCCGGCACCTTGCGGGTCGGGGCGCAGGCGCAGCAGGTGGACGGGCAATGGACCGTCACCAAGGCGAGCATGAGCCGCAGTGCGCGGGTGCTGATGGAGGGCTGGGTGCGGGTGCCGGAGACCGCGGCCGGCTGAGCGCGCCGGCCGCGCCGTGGGCGCGCCCGCGGGCGGGCGTGCGCGGTTGGCGGATCAGCTGCAGTCCGCGTTGCGCGAGGGGTAGGCCGTGTTGAGCAGCCACGTGCCGGCATCGGAGGCTCTCCAAGGCGGCACGGGGATGCGCACCCCTTCAGACGCACGAGCGGCCCGCCCGCGAAGCGGCGCCGCCAGCCGGCCGGCGCCTTCTGGGGTGGTGCGACCGCGGGCCCGGCGCGCATGTGCCGTCGATTCCGGACCGGGCGGCCGGGCGCGAGGCGGATGACGCGCGGCATACACACGATGTGTAATTTGTGTTAATTATGTTGCGGCGCGACAACGCCCGTCGACGCGCTTTCCGCCCATCTCACTCCGGAGTCCCGATGTCCGCCAGTTGGTCGCTGCGCGCCAGTGCGCTTGCCGTTGCCGTCGTTTCCGCGCTTTCGTTCCCCGCCGTCGCCCAACAGGCCGACAGTGCCGACGGGATCGCCCGTCTGGACACGATCAAGGTCACCGCCGAACGCCGCGCGGAAGACTCCAAGGACGTGCCGGTGTCGGCCAGCGTGTTGCGCCCGGAGTACTTGGACGCGATCGCCACCAGCGGCTCGGACGTGCGCGTGCTGGCCGGCAAGGCGCCCAGCCTGAATGTCGAATCCTCCAATGGCCGCGTGTTCCCGCGCTTCTACATCCGCGGCTACGGCAACACCGACTTCAACACCTACGCCTCGCAGCCGGTGTCGCTGATCTATGACGACGTGGTCGCCGAGAACGCGTTCCTGAAGGGCTTCCCGATCTTCGACCTGGAAGGCCTGGAAGTGCTGCGCGGCCCGCAGGGCACGCTGTTCGGCCGCAACACCCCCGCCGGCGTGGTCAAGTTCAACTCGGTCAAGCCCAGCATCGGCGCCAACGACGGCTACGCCAGCCTGTCCTACGGCACCTACGGCACCATGACCATGGAAACCGGCCTGAGCGTGGCGATGGGCGACAAGTGGGCCGCGCGCATCTCGGCGCTGGGCCAGCGTCGCGACGACTGGGTCGACAACACCATCGACGACCGCTCGTTCGAGGGCTACACCGACTCGGCGGTGCGGGTGCAGTTGCTGTTCCAGCCGGGCGAGGACTTCAGCGCGCTGTTCAACGCGCACGCGCGCCACCTCGACGGCACCGCGCGGCTGTTCCGCGCCAACATCTTCCAGCCGGGCACCAACCAGCTGGTCGCCGGCTTCGACCCGGACAAGGTGTCCATCGACGGCAAGAACACCCAGGAACTGCAGACCTACGGCGGCAGCGCCAACCTGAGCTGGGACCTGGGCGACATCGTGCTGCACTCGATCACCGGCTACGAGGGCATCGGCAAGTACTACAGCCGCGGCGACATCGACGGCGGCTACGGCGCGGTGTTCGCGCCGCCGTCCGGCCCGGGCCTGATCGCGTTCCCGGTGGAGACCGCCGGCGGCATCAAGAACCTGGACCAGTACTCGCAGGAGCTGCGCGCCGAGTCGCAGTACAGCGGCCCGATCAACTGGCAGGCCGGCCTGTACTACTTCCACGATTCGGTGGAAGGCGAGAACTACACCTACGACACCCTGGGCGGCGGCAGCCTCAGCAGCTACCAGCTGACCCGCCAGCGCAACACCTCGTGGGCGGCGTTCGGCTCGCTGAACTACGCGGCCACCGAGCGCCTGAACCTGCGCGCCGGCATCCGCTACACCTACGACAAGAAGACCTTCGACGTGCTGGCGCTGGACCGCGTCACCTTGCAGGAGCCGTCCACCGGCAGCACCGACAATTCCAAGGTCACCGGCGACCTCAGCGCCACCTACACGATCAACGACGACGTCAACGTCTATGCGCGCGCCGCGCGCGGCTTCCGCGGCGCCAGCTTCGGCGTGCCGTCGGCGACCGCGCCGCTGACCGTGGCCGCGCCGGAGACCGTGGACTCCTACGAGATCGGCATCAAGTCGGACCTGTTCGACAAGCGCGCGCGCCTGAGCTTCGACATCTACGACTTCCGGGTGAAGAACCAGCAGCTGACCGCGGTCGGCGGCGCCTCCAACGACGTGCGCCTGCTCAACGCCGACACCTCCAAGGCGCGCGGCGCCGAGTTCGACTTCGAGGCGCTGCTGACCCAGAACCTGCGCTTCACCCTCGGCGGCGCCTACAACTGGACCCGCATCGAGGATCCGACCCTGTCGGTGGGCGTGTGCCGCACCTGCACCGTGACCGATCCGGTCAACGCCTCCGGCCGCGCGCTGATCGACGGCAACGTGCTGCCGCAGGCGGCCAAGTGGATGGGTAACGCGACCCTGCGCTACGGCATCCCGGTCGGCGACGACGCCGAGTTCTTCTTCTTCACCGACTGGTCCTACCGCAGCGAGATCAACTTCTTCCTGTACGACTCGCGCGAGTTCGTCGGCCAGCCGCTGCTCGAGGGCGGCGCCAAGATCGGCTACAACTGGGGCGCCGGCGCGTACGAGGTCTCGGTGTTCTGCCGCAACTGCACCAACCAGATCCGCGCCACCGGTGCGATCGATTTCAACAACCTCACCGGCTTCATCAACGACCCGCGCATCGTCGGCGCGCAGTTCCGCGCCAACTTCTGAGCGGCGCCCGCGCACCGCGATGCACAGCGACCGCCGGCTATCATGCCGGCGGTTTCTTTTCGAGGAGGCGCGCATGCGCAATCTGACAGCCTGGGCGGCGCTGGCGCTGCTGGTGGTGGCGCCGGTGGTCGCGGCGGCCGCGGCGCCTTCCGCGGCCGCCGCACCGGCGCAGGACGGGCCGGTATCCGCCACGCCGACGCAGAAGGTGGTGGTGTCCACCGACGTCGGCGACGACATCGACGATGCGTTCGCGCTGGCGCTGCTGCTGCGCAGTCCGGAACTGCAGGTGCTGGGCATCGCCTCGGCCTGGGGCGACACCGGGCTGCGCGCGCAACTGTTGCAGCGGCTGTTGCAGCAGGCCGGCCGCAGCGACATTCCGCTGGCGATCGGGCAACGTACCGACAGCAAGATTCCCTTCAGCCAGGCGCGCTGGGCGGCGAAGGGCGTGCTGCCGCGCAAGGCCGCGGACGCGGCCGATTTCATCCTGGCGCAGGCGCGGCGCCATCCCGGCCAGGTCACCCTGCTGGTGTTGGGTCCGATGACCGATGCGGCGCGCGCGTTGCAGCGCGACCCGGCCGGCTTCGCTCAGCTCAGGCAGGTGGTGCTGATGGGCGGCTCGGTGCGCGCCGGCTACGGCAAGTCGCGCTACCGGGCGCCGAGTCCGCCGGCGGCCGAATACAACATCGCCGCCGACATCGGTGCCGCGCAACGCGTGTTCGCCGCCGGCGTGCCGATCGTGCTGCTGCCGCTGGACGCGACCCAGGTGACGCTGGAGGAACCGGAGCGGGTGGCGCTGTTCGCCCACGGCGACCCGCTGACCGACGCGTTGGCGCAGCTCTACTACCAATGGCGCGACACCGACCAGCCCTGGGCCAGCGCCAGCCCGACCCTGTTCGACGTGGTGCCGGTGGCGCAGTTGCTCGATCCGCGTCTGTGCCCGACCGTGCCGCTGCGCATCGTGGTGGACGACAAGGGCTACACCCGTGAGGCGCCGGCGGCGGATGCAGCGGGCGCTGCAGCCAACGCGCAGGTCTGCCTGGCCTTGGACCGGCCGCGGCTGATCGCGCTGTACATGCAGCGGCTGTTGCGGTGAGGTCGGTGTGCGTGTGCCGCAGGGGTGTCTTTGGCCCGCGCAGGTTTGAAGCGTTCCGCTTCTGAAGCCGCGCCCACAGGAGAGCGGGTGGTGTGGGGCGTGCCCATGGCGCTTTGGGGCTTCTGGTCCGGCAGGTGTTTGGCGGTTGAGGTCTTTGGCTTCGCTCGTCGCGGCTGAAGCCGCTCCTACAGGGGGTGTGGTGCGGCTGTTGTAGGAGGGGCTTCAGCCCCGACACGATCCTTGGGGGCGCGGTTTCCGCGCGCGCACGGCGGCTGGAGCCCGCCGTGGCGCTTGCGCAAGAAGCGACGGCGGTGCGCCTCGGCTGGTGGGCAGGTTGTGGGAGGGACGTCAGTCCCGACGGCGACCTGGCCGGCGAACCGGGAACTCGCCTGCCGCGCGCACGGCACCCTCCGCCGGCGCGATGAAGGGCGCCGGCCGATGCCGCGAACGCCACCGCCGCCCGGCCCGCATCCTGTGCACCGGCCCCGGCGCGATCGCCACGTGCGCAATCCGCACGCCGAGCCTCCCGCCACCGCGCCGGCGTTCTATACTCGCGCCACTTTCACGGAGCGAACGTATGCACACGGATTCGAAGCGGCAGTGGCGCCTCCTGCGCGCGGGGCTGTTGAGCACCTTCCTGCTGCTGGGCCTGGCCCTGGCGCTGGGCGGCTGCAAACGCAACGAATCCGGGCAGTTGCCCGACGCCAGCGGCGAACCGGTCAAGGGCCAGAAGGAAGCGATGAAGGGCTTCGGCCTGGTGCGCGCCTATCCCGACCAGAAGAGCGACGGCCTGTCGCTGGCGCTGGAGTTCTCGCGCCCGCTGGTCGGGACCCAGGACTTCGACAAGCTGGTGCGCTTCGAGGAGAAGGTCGGCACCGACGACAGCGCCTGGTCGCTGTCCGACGACGGCAAGACCCTGCGCTATCCCTACGTGGAGGCGGCCAAGGACTACACCGTGCTGATCTCCGCCGACCTGCTGGCCGCCGACGGCAGTCGCCTGGGCAAGCCGCTCAAGCAGAAGGTCTACACCGGCGAGCTGGAGCCGGCGGTCGGCTTCGCCTCGCAGGGCAGCGTGCTGCCGGCGCGCGAGAGCCGCGGCCTGCCGGTGGTCTCGCTCAACGTGCCGGAAGTGGACGTGGAGTTCATGCGGGTCAAGGAAGGCTCGCTGCCGGCGTTCTTCGCCCAGTACCAGCGCGGCGGCCGCCGCGGCAGCTGGGAAATGGACAGCGACTACAGCGACCACACCCCGATCTCGCAGCTGGCCGACTCGGTCTACGTCAATCGCTTCGTGCTCGGCGGCGACAAGAACGAGCGTGCGTTGACCTACCTGCCGATCCAGGAGATCAAGGAACTGCAGGAGCCGGGCCTGTATTTCGCGGTGATGAAGCGCCCGGGCAAGTTCGAGAACGAATACGACACCGCCTTCTTCACCGTCAGCGACATCGGCCTGCACGCGCGCGCCTACAAGGACAAGCTGTTCGTGCACACCGCCTCGCTGCAGAGCGGCGAGCCGCTGAAGAAGGTGGAACTGCGCATCCTCGACGCCAAGGGCGAGCTGTTCCTGAAGGGCGAGACCGACGCCAACGGCAATGCGCTGCTGAACTACACGCTCGACGCCGGCCAGGTGCTGGTGGCGCGCAGCGGCACCGACCTGTCGATGCTGCCGTTCAACCAGCCGGCGCTGGACCTGAGCGAGTTCGCCGTGGCCGGGCGCGAGAACGCCTGGTTCGACGTGTTCGCCTGGTCCGGCCGCGACCTGTACCGCCCCGGCGAGACCGTACGGGTGTCGGCGCTGCTGCGCGACAACGACGGCAAGCCGGTGCCGACCACCGGCAAGGGCGCGCAGCCGGTGTTCCTGCGGCTGAAGCAGCCCGACGGCAAGATCTTCCGCGAGACCCGCCTGCAGCCGGGCGAGCAGGGCTATTTCAGCTTCGAGCAACTCATTCCCGCCGATGCGCCGACCGGGCGTTGGCAGGTGGAGTTCCGCACCGATCCGTCCAGCAAGGAAGCGGTGCAGGGCATGACCCTGCGCATCGAGGAATTCCTGCCCGAGCGGATGAAGCTGGACCTGGACAGCGCGCAGAAGACGCTCAAGCCGGGCGAGCCGTTCAAGCTGCAGGCCACCGCCGCCTACCTGTACGGCGCGCCGGCCGACGGCAACCGCTTCACCGCCAAGCTGGCGGTGGCGGTCGAGCAGCATCCGGTGGAGGCGCTGCCGGGCTACTTCTTCGGCGACCCGACGCTGCAACTGCCGCGCGAAGCCAAGGACGTGATCGACACCGAGTTCGGCGCCGACGGCAAGATCGCCGAGGACATCGCGCTGCCCGATGAGGCCAAGCCGACCAGCACCATCGCCGCGCTGGTCTCGGCCAGCGTGTACGAGACCGGCGGGCGCACCGTCACCCGCACGCTCAAGCGCGTGCTGTGGCCGGCGCCGGCGCTGGTCGGCGTGCGCCCGCTGTTCGACGACAAGGACGGTGCCGACGCCAACGCCAACGCGCGCTTCGAACTGATGCGGGTGGATGCGCAGGGCAAGCCGCAGCCGGCCAAGGGCCTGAAGGTGACCCTGGTGCGCGAGCTGCGCGACTACCACTGGGCATTCACCGACAACCGCTGGGACTACGACTTCACCCGCCGCTTCGAGAACAAGCAGACGCTCACGCTCGATGCCGGCAGCGCCGCGGCCAAGTTCGACTTCCCGGTGGAGTGGGGCGAGTACCGGGTGGACGTGTTCGACCCGGCCACCGGCCTGACCACGCGCTACCCGTTCCACGCCGGCTGGAGCTGGAACGACGAGAACCGCGGCCTGGACGCGCGTCCGGACAAGGTCAAGCTGGCGCTGGACAAGACCGGCTACAAGGCCGGCGACACGCTCAAGGTCACCCTGACCCCGCCGCATGCCGGTCCCGGCGTGCTGATGGTCGAAAGCGACCGCATGCTGTACGTGCAGGACATCGACGTGAAGCCGGGCAGCAGCTTCGAGATCCCGGTGACCAAGGACTGGGAGCGCCATGATGTCTACGTCACCGCGCTGGTGTTCCGCGGCGGTTCGGCGCCGAGCAAGATCACCCCGGCGCGCGCGGTCGGCGTGGCCTTCGTGCCGATGGAGCGCAAGACCCGGCGCGTGGCGGTGGGCCTGGTCGCGCCCAAGCAGATGCGCCCGGAGCAGCCGCTGCCGGTGACGGTCAGCGTGCCCGAGTTGGCCGGCAAGCAGGCGCACGTGACCATCTCCGCGGTGGACGTGGGCATCCTCAACATCACCCGCTTCCCGGTGCCCGACGCCAACGCGCAGTTCTTCGCGCAGCGGCGCCTGGGCGTGGATGCCTACGACATCTACGGCCGCGTGATCGAGAGCTTCGAGGGCGGCACCGGCAAGCTGCGCTTCGGCGGCGACATGGCGCTGGCGGCGTTGCCGCAGGCCAAGCGCCCGACCGCGCGGGTGCAGACGGTGGACCTGTTCTCCGGTTCGGTGAAGCTCGACGCCAAGGGCAACGCGCGGGTGCAACTGCCGGTGCCGGACTTCAACGGCACCCTGCGCGTGTCGGCGCTGGTGTATTCCGACGACCGCTACGGCAACCGCGACGTGGAGACGCTGGTGCGCGCGCCGATCGTGGCCGAGGCCAGCATGCCGCGGGTGATGGCGCCGGGCGACCGCAGCACCGTGACCCTGGACGTGCAGAACTTCACCGGGCAGCCGGGCGAGTTCAAGGTGCAGGTGGACGGCGAAGGCCCGCTGGCGATCGCCGAGAACGCGCGTAGCGCCAAGCTCGGCAAGGACGCCAAGGCCACGCTGAGCTTCCCGTTGGTGGCGCAGGAGGGCTACACCGTGGCCAAGGTGCGGGTGCGGGTGAACGGCAACGGCTTCAGCGTCGACCGCCGCTACGACCTGCCGGTGCGCGCGGCGTGGCCGTCGGTGCTGCGCGCGCAGACCCGCGTGCTGGATCCGCTGGCGCCGGTGACGCTGGGCATGGCCGACGCCGAGGGGCTGATGGCCGGTTCGGTCAACGCGCGCATGCTGGTCAGCGCCTTGCCGCCGATCCCGTTCGCCAGCGCGCTGCAGGGTGCACTGCAGTATCCGTACGGCTGCGCCGAGCAGACCACCAGCAAGGGCTACGCCGCGCTGCTGCTCGACGACGCCACCGCCAAGCTGCTCGGCGTCAAGGGGCTGGACGCGGCGACCCGCCGCGAGCGCATGGAAGGCGCGTTCGGGCGGCTGGCCTCGATGCAGATCTCCAGCGGCCACTTCTCGATGTGGGGCGACGATGGCTACGTCAATCCGGGCCTGACCCCGTACATCGCCGAGTTCCTGCTCGACGCCAAGGACGCCGGCTTCGCGGTGCCCGACAACGTGCTGCAGAAGGCGCTCAACCGGCTCAGCGAGGACCTGCTGTCCGGCGGCAACAACTTCTACGGCCAGGACCGCCGCGAGAACCTGAAGTTCGCCAACCAGGCCTGGTCCGGCTACGTGCTGGCGCGGGTCAACCGCGCGCCGCTGGGCACGCTGCGCGCGCTGTACGACAACGACCGCGGCAAGGCGCTGACCGGCCTGTCGCTGGTGCACCTGGGCGTGGCGCTGTCGCTGCAGGGCGACAAGAAGCGCGGCGAGGCGGCGATCGCCGCCGGTTTCGCCAAGGACAACGCCGACCGGCCGCGCTACTTCGGCGACTACGGCAGCGTGGTCCGCGACGATGCGCTGATGATCGCGCTGCTGCACGAGCGCGGCCTGGCCAAGCCGGAGTACGACGCGCGCGTGGTTGCGCTGGGCCGCGAGATCGACGCGCGCCGCCGCGGCGGCTGGCTGTGGCTGAGCACCCAGGAGCAGGTGGCGCTGGCGCGGATGGGCAAGGCGTTGCTGGCCAACCAGAGCAAGCTGGTGTCCGGACAGTTGAACGTCGGCGACAGCAGCGAGGCGATCGCCCCGGCCAAGGCGTTCGGCCGCCAGTTCGGCGAGGCCGAGCTGGCGCGCGGGGTGAGCTTCGTGCCGCAGGGCGAGGCGCCGTTGTACGCCAGCCTGGAAATCGCCGGCGTGCCGCGCACCGCGCCGGGCGTGGACGACAGCACGCTGAAGGTGGAGCGCGAGTTGTACACCACCGACGGCGAGCCGTGGACGCCGCGGCCGTTGAAGGAGGGCGAGGCGCTGATCGTGCGCGTCACCATCACCTCCGACACCAGCATGCCCGACGCGTTGCTCACCGACCTGTTGCCGGCCGGCCTGGAGATCGAGAACTTCAACCTGGGCGACGCCAAGCAGTGGGCCGACGTGGTGGTGGACGGCATCGAGATCAGCGACCGTTCCAGCGCCGCCGACGTCAAGCACGAGGAGTTCCGCGACGACCGCTACGTGGCCGCGCTGAGCCTGTCGGCGGGCAGCAAGGCGCAGGTGTTCTACCTGGTGCGCGCGGTGACCCCGGGCACCTACACGGTGCCGCCGCCGCTGGTCGAGGACATGTACCGTCCCGACCTGCGCGGGGTGGGGCGCAGCAACCCGGGCACGATCAACGTCGTGCAGCCCTGACCGGCGCAGCCGGGCGCCCCGCGGGCGACCCGGCTGCACGCGGGCACGATGGACGCAGTGACGCGATAGGGCCCTGGTGGCCCTATCGTCGTTTTGGGCGGTCGCTCGGTCCCGCCGGCTGGCGCGGGCGGCGTCGCAGCCTGCGCACTGCGTTGCGTGTACAGGCGACGGGCGTGTGCCGTCGGTGCCGATGCTGGGGCCTGTGTGCGGTCGCGCGTCAGCAGAACGCGCCGAAGGCGCACACCGATACGGGCAGCGAATGCCCGATCGTGCGATCGGCTGGCGGGTCCGGAGCGCCTGCGACGGCGGCTGCGCGGTGTCCATGGGGGAGGTGGCATCTGCACGCGTTCCCTCAGCGCGGTCGTATCCGCCACGCGCCGCCTGGCGTTGCACGGCACTGGCGTTGTCGGCTGTGCTGGAGATCAAGCGTCCACCAATCGCGCAGCGCGCGTATGGCGTGCCGATAAGCCGGCAAATCTGGTCGAAAAGGCGCTTCGGGCTCGCGCTGGGGCCGCGACGTTGCCTGGAGGGCAGCGTTGCCTGCGCAACTGCCTCCGATCCGACGGTCACGGCACGGGGCGGGGCGATCAGCACCCATCCCGGTGCACGTTTAATCTTGTTCTTGCGTGTTTATGCATGTTTTGGCTAGCATGAGCGCCCAGGAGGTTTCCATGCACGCCCCATCCGCGACCGCCGCCCCCGCCGGCCCGCCGCCACGTCCAACCGGGATCCTCGCCACCCGCGCCATGTTCCTGTTGTCGGGCACGGCGATGGCCGCATGGGCGCCGATGGTGCCGTACATCAAGACACGTTTCGGTCTGGACGACGCGCGCCTGGGCCTGGTGCTGCTGGCGTTCGGCGCCGGCTCGGTGGTGGCGATGCCGCTGGGCGGGCTGCTGTGCCATCGCTTCGGCAGCCGCGCGGTGATCGTGACCAGCGCGCTGGCGCTGAGCCTGGCCCTGCCGGCGGTGGCGCTGGCGCCGAGCGTGGCGCTGCTGGTCGCGGCGCTGCTGTACTTCAGCGCCGCGCTGGGCGCGCTCGACGTGTCGATGAATGCGCATGCGGTGGAAGCGGAAAAGCGCGCCGGCCGCGCGGTGATGTCCGGGTTCCACGGCCTGTTCAGCGTCGGCGGCCTGCTCGGCGCGGCCGGCATGAGCGCGTTGCTCGGCAGCGGCGTGCCGCTGCTGGTGTGCACGCTGCTGGTGTCGGCCTGGCTGCTGGCGCTGTTGCTGTGGCAGCGCGGCGGATTGCTGCGGCAGGCGTCGCCGGCCGCCGAGGCAGTGCCGTTGCGGCTGCCGCGCGGCCCGGTGCTGGTGCTGGGCGCGCTGTGCTTCATCTGCCTGCTGGCCGAGGGCGCGATGCTCGACTGGAGCGCGGTGCTGCTGCGCGACCACCACGGCCTGACGCCCAGCGCGGCGGGCATGGGCTATGCCGTGTTCTCGGTGGCGATGGCGCTGGGCCGGCTCAGCGGCGACCGCGTGGTGGCGCGGCTGGGCGCGGCGCGCACGGTCGGCCTGGGCGCGGTGCTGGCCGCCGCCGGCCTGGTGCTGGCCAGTGTCGGCACCTCCGCCGTCGGCGGCCTGCTCGGCTGCGTGCTGGTGGGCCTGGGCGCATCCAACCTGGTGCCGGTGCTGTTCGGTGCCGCCGGGCGCATGCCGGGCACCTCGCCGGCGGTGGCGCTGGCGACGCTGACCACGCTGGGCTATACCGGCCTGCTCGCCGGCCCGGCGTTGATCGGTTTGCTGGCCCACGCCAGCAGCCTGCCGGCGGCGCTGTGGGTGGTGGCGGCGCTGTTGCTGCTGGTGGCCGCCGGCGCGCGCCTGGTGCGGCGTTGAACCCCTCGTTGCCGGAGCCTGCCATGCCGTCGTCCGCTTCCCCGTCCGCGCCGCGCATCGACACCGTCGTGTTCGATCTCGGCGGCGTGTTGATCGACTGGAATCCGCGCCACCTCTATCGCCACCTGTTCGACGACGCGGCGGCGATGGAGACCTTCCTGCGCGAGGTCTGCAGCCCGCAGTGGAACGAACGCCAGGACGCCGGACGGCCGTGGCGGGAGGCGGTGGCCGAACTCAGCGCGCTGCATCCGGCGCAGGCACCGCTGATCGCCGCCTACCATGCACGCTGGCCGGAGATGCTGGGCGGCGCCATCGACGAGACGGTCGCGGTGCTGGAGGAACTGCGTGGGCAGGGCCTGCGGCTGTACGCCTTGACCAACTGGTCGCACGAGACCTTTCCGGTGGCGCGCGCGCTACCCGTTCCTGCAGTGGTTCGATGGCGTGCTGGTCTCCGGCGAGGAGCGGCTGGTGAAGCCGGACCCGGCGATCTTCGCGCTGCTGTGCGCGCGCTACGCGATCGTGCCGGGGCAGGCGGTGTTCGTCGACGACGCGCCGCGCAACGTGCGCGCCGCCGCGGACATCGGCATGCACGCGCTGCAGTTCCGTGACGCGCCCGCCTTGCGCCGCGACCTGGCGGCGCTGGGCCTGCCGTTGCGCGACGCCGGGCAGACGCGATGAGCGGCGCGCCCGACGCGCTGCCGCAGGAGCGCCAGCAGGCGATCCTGCAGCGCCTGCGCGAACACGGCCGGGTGGTGGCGGCGGACCTGGCCGCACGCTTCGGCGTGTCCGAGGATTCGATCCGCCGCGACCTGCGCGAGCTCGCCGCGCAGGGCCTGTGCCGGCGCGTGTACGGCGGCGCGCTGTTGCCCACGCCCGCCGTGGCGCCGTTGCCGCAGCGTCACGGCGAGCATGCCGAGCGCAAGCGCGCGCTGGCGTTGGCCGCCGTCGCCCTGCTGCAGCCCGGGCAGCGCCTGCTGATCGACGCCGGTTCCACCAACAGCGCCGTCGCCGCCGCGCTGCCGGCCGGGCGCGGGCTGAGCGTGATCACCAATGCGCCGGACATCGCGCAGGCGCTGCTGCAGCGCGGCGGCTTCGAACTCCTGCTGATCGGCGGCCGCGTCGACCCGCGCATCGGCGCGGCGGTCGGCGCGCAGGCGCTGCAGCAACTGCGCCAGTTGCGCGCCGACGTGTGCTTCCCCGGCGCCTGCGCGATCGATCCGGAGCGCGGCCTGTGGGGCGTGGACGGCGAGGAGAGCCTGTTCAAGCGCGCGATGGTCGAGGCCAGCGCCGAGACCGTGGCCGTGGTCACCACCGACAAGCTCGGCACGCTGGCCGCGCACCAGGTGGTGGGCGTGGACGCGATCGACCGCCTGGTGGTCGAGCACGATGCGCCGTCCGGCCTGCTCGACGCCTTCGCCGCGCGGACGGTGCAGGTGCACCGCGCCGCTGCCGTCGAGGCGCTCGGCTAAGTCAGCGCGTCGCGCGGCGGGCACGGCATCGGGCGCGCGCTGCCGATGCGCGGCGCGCGCCGATCGGCCATCGCCATGCCCGCCTGCGGGGTGGACCCGATCGGTGCAGGGAGACCTTCCGCAACACCGCGGCACGCGCCTGAGCGCGACCGCATCGTCCGCAACCGGTCTGCGATGTCCGGAAACGGACAGAGCGGCTTTGCGCGGAAATCCGAAATGCATTGAATTCATTGGTATTTCAACGCCGCTTCGGTTGGCACGCGGCCTGCTCCTGTCATGGCATGGATATCGCCAAGCCTTCCGCCCGCTCTCGCCGTCGCCGTCTCCTCATCGCGTCCGTCGCCAGCGCCGTGGCGCTGCTGGGCGTGCTGGCCGTGTTCGGCCTGGGCAAGGCGGCGCCGCGCGTGGCGCGCAGCGAGCTGTGGATCGATGCGGCCACGCGCGGCGAGATGCGCCGCGAGATCCGCGCCAACGGCGTGCTGGTGCCGCGACAGATCCGCTGGATCACTGCCGGCGCCGCCGCCACCGTGCAGCAGCAACTGGTCGAGGCCGGTGCGCGGGTGGAGGCCGACACGCCGATCCTGCAACTGGCCAATCCCGAACTCGACGCCGCCCTGGACCGCGCCCGCGCCGCGCTCGCCGCCGCCGACGCCGACCTGGCCGCGCTGCGCGCGGCGTTGGCTGCGCAATTGCTGGACCAGCGCGCGCTGCAGGCGCAGGCCGAATCCGATCTGCAACTGGCGCAGATCAAGGCGCAGGCCTACAAGCGCGGCCACGATGGCGGCGCGATCTCGGCGATCGATCTGACCCAGAGCCAGATCGTCGAAGCCCAGCAGCGCGGCCGCGCCGGCATCGAAACCCAGCGCGTGGCCGCGTTCCGGCAGAACATGGCCGCGCAGGTGCGCGCCGCGCAGGCGCGGCGCGCGCAGGCCGCCAGCGCGCTGGCGATCGCCGCGCAACAGGCCGCGTCGATGCAGGTGCGCGCCGGCAGCGCCGGCATCCTGCAGCAGGTGGACGTGGAGCCCGGCCAGCGCGTGGAGGCCGGCGCCAAGCTGGCCCGCGTCGCGCGCCCGGACGACCTGCTGGCGCGGCTGCAGGTGCCCGAGGTGCTGGCCAAGGACGTGATCGACGGCCTGCCGGTGGCGGTGGACATCCACAACGGCGTGGTGCGCGGGCAGGTGGCGCGGATCGACCCGGCGGTACGCAGTGGCAGCGTGGTGGTGGACGCGCGGCTGGCGCCGCCGCTGCCGGCCGGCGCGCGCCCGGACCTGTCGGTGGACGGACGCATCGTGCTCGGCACCCTGCGCGACGTGATCAGCATCCCGCGCCCGGCGCTGGCGGTGCCCAACGGCCCCGGCGACCTGTTCGTGCTGCGCGACGGTGGCGACCGCGCGCAGCGCATCCGCGTGCGCTTCGGCGCCGCCTCCAGCGACCGCATCGAAGTGCGCGCCGGCCTGCGTGCCGGCGAGCAGGTGGTGCTGTCGGACACCAGCCAATGGAACGCCTACGACACCCTGCGCTTACGCTAGCGCCACCAGGAGAGACCGCATGACCGCCGTTGCCGCATCCGCCCCTTCCGCCGAGCCGCTGATCCACCTGCACGGGTTGGGCAAGGTGTTCCATACCGACGAAGTGGAGACCCACGCACTGGCCGAAATCGCGCTGGAGGTGGCGCGCGGCGACTTCGTCGCCATCACCGGGCCGTCCGGCTGCGGCAAATCGACCCTGTTGTCGATCCTCGGCCTGCTCGACGCGCCCAGCGGCGGCACCTACCGGCTCAACGGCCGCAGCGTGGCCGAGCTGGACGCGGTCGGCCGCGCGCGCATCCGCAACGCCGAGATCGGTTTCATCTTCCAGGCCTTCAACCTGATCGCCGACCTGACCGTGGAGGAGAACGTGGCGCTGCCGCTGACCTACCGCGACGGCGCCGAGCGCGGCCGGATCCGCCAGCGCGTGCGCGAGGTGCTGGAGCTGGTCGGCATGCAGCATCGCCACAAGCATTATCCGGGACAGTTGTCCGGCGGCCAGCAACAGCGCGTGGCGGTGGCGCGCGCGCTGGCCGGCGATCCGGCGATCCTGCTCGCCGACGAACCCACCGGCAACCTCGACAGCCGCAACGGCGAGGCGGTGATGCAATTGCTGGAACAACTGCACGGCAACGGCACCACGCTGTGCATGGTCACCCACGATGCGGCGTTCGCGCGCCGCGCGCAGCGCATCGTGCACATGCTCGACGGCCGCATCGTCGACGAGGACACCTTCGAGCGGCTGCGCCACGAGCAGGACCTGGTGCTGCCGGCGCGCGCCGCGGAGGCGCGATGAGCGCCGCCGTGTACTGGGCCGAAGCCCGGCAGTCCTGGCGCACGCTGGCGCGCAAGCCGGGCTATCTGCTGCTGGCGGTGCTGACCCTGGCGCTGGGCGTGGCCACCACCACGGCGGTGTTCGCGCTGCTCGACCAGGCCCTGCTCAAGCCGTTGCCGTTCCCGCAGCCGCAGCAACTGGTCACGCTCGGCCTGTCCATCGAGAACGGCCGCAACGTCGCCGCGCCCGGCTATTACCCGGTGTTGCGGCGCATGCCGAGCCTGCAGTCGATCGGCATCGCGCGCGGGTTTCCGGTGCCCACCAACATCGCCCGCGGCGGCACCAGCGAGGTGGTCGCTTCGATCAATGCCGACGCCGGCTTCCTGCGCACGTTCGGCCTGCCGATGGCGGCCGGGCGCAACTTCAGCGACGAGGAAAGCCGGCCTGGCGGACCGCAGGCGGTGATCCTCACCCATCGCTTCTGGCAGCGCTATTTCGGCGGCGATCCGGCGGCGGTGGGGCGCACGCTGCAGGTGGAGGGCACGCCGGTGCAGATCGTCGGCGTGCTGCCGGCGGCGTTTACCTGGGCCGAACCGTTCGACCTGATGCGCAACATGCAGCCGGACCTGGCCGCGACCAACCTGTCCACCAACGAGATCATCGTGGCGCGCTTGCGCCCGGGCATCAGTGTGGCCGCGGCCTCCGCGCAGACCGCGGCGGTGCTCAAGACGCTCTTGCGCAACAGCCCGTACATGGACGCGTCGTGGTGGGCGTCGCTGCAACGACGGCCGCCCAATGCCCTGCCGTTGCAGGACAGCCTGTACCGCTCCTACAGCGGCAACACGCTGTGGCTGTTCTTCGCCGCGGCCGCCTGCGTGCTGCTGATCGCCGCGATCAACCTGACCAGCCTGATGCTGCTGCGCGCACTGGGCCGCAGCCACGACAGCGCGGTGCGCGCCGCGCTGGGCGCGCCGTGGCTGCGGCTGAGCCTGCCGGCGCTGGCCGAAGGCCTGCTGATCGGCGTGCTCGGCAGCCTCGCGGGGCTGGCGCTGGCATGGCTCGGGCTGCGTTTGCTCGGCAGTTGGGTGCCGCTGGTGTGGATGCGCGGCGAGGCCGCGCACCTGACCGGCGCCAGCGTGCTATTCGCGTTGCTGGCTGGCGGCGCCACCGCGCTGTTGGCGGCGATGCTGGGGATCGTGCGCGGCCGTCGCCGCAACCTGGTGACGGAACTGGGCGGCGGCGGCCGTGGCGGTTGGAGCCTGCAGGCCGGCCGCCTCGGCCGCGCCTTGGTGATCGCGCAGGTGGCGGTCGCGGTGGTGCTGCTGATCGGCGCGGCGTTGTTCACGCGCACGTTGCAGAAGCTGGCGGAAGTGCCGATGGGCTTCGAGAGCCGGTCGGCGGTGGTGTTCACCCTGTCGCCGGTGAAGGAACGCTATGCCACGGTGGGCGATGCGGTGGAGCAGGCCCGGCGCATCGTCGCCCGGCTGCAGCAGGTGCCGGGCATCGCGCGGGTCGGGGTGTCCAGCAATCCGCCGACGGCGACGCGGCTGAGCTGGAGCGTGGAAGTGGACGGCGCGCCCACCATCGATAGCCAGTACCGCCTGGTCACGCCGCAGTTCCTGGACGTGTTCCGCATCCCGTTGCTGGCCGGGCGCGGCATCGCCGACGGCGACGTGGCCGGTGCCGAGCGCGTCTGCCTGGTCAACGCCACGTTCGCGGCGCGGTATCTGCACGGGCAGGCGCTGGGCAGGATCGTCACCGTCCCCGACGACGGCGGCGACCATCGCCTGTCGATGCGCGTGGTCGGCGTGGTCGGCGACGTGCGCCACACCAGTCCGGCCGAGCCGCCGGAGCCGACCGTGTACCAGCCGCTGGCGCAGATGAGCGAGCCGATGTGGCAGATCATCCGCGGTTTCGGCGCGCTGACCTATGCGGTGCAACTGCGTACCGGCGCGCTGGGCGCCGACGAGCGCGCGCTGCGCGCGGCGATCGACGAAGTGGCGCCGCAGCAGCCGATCGCCGACCTGCAGCCGATGCAGGCGCTGGTCGCCACCACCACCGGCGAGCAGAAGCTCAACCTGCTGCTGGTCGGGCTGTTCGCTGCGCTGGCGCTGCTGCTGGCCGCGGTCGGCTTGTACGCGGTGATGGCGGTGGCGGTCGCGGCACGCCAGCACGAATTCGGCGTGCGCGCCGCGCTCGGCGCGCCGCCGGCACGGCTGCGGCGGCAGGTGCTGCGCGAGGCCGGCGTGCAGATCGGCGTAGGCCTGCTGCTAGGCCTGAGCGTGGCGATGGCGCTGTCGCGGCTGCTGCAGCGGTTCCTGTTCGAGGTGCGCGTGGCCGACCCGCTGGCGATCGGCGCGGTGCTGCTGGTGCTGACCGCGGCCGGGCTGCTCGCCGCGCTGGCGCCGGCGCGGCGCGCGGCGCGGGTGCCGCCGATGCAGGCGTTGCGCGCGGAATGATCCACGCCGCGCACCGATGCGTGGGCGCTGCGGCCGTGGCCGCGGCGCCTGCCTGCCACGCGCAGTCGCTAGACTCGGCGGCATGACCGAGACCCGCACGCCATCGCCGCCCCGCATCCTCGTCGTCGACGACCAGGCCGACGTGCGCGAGGCCTTGCGCATGCTGCTCAAGAGCGCCGGCTACGGCATGGTCGGCGCCGAGTCGCCGGAACTGGCGCTGGGCTGCCTGCGCGGCGACGAGTTCGCCGCGGTGCTGGTGGACATGAACTACGCCCGCGACACCACCTCCGGCGCGGAAGGCCTGGCGCTGATCGCGCAGATCGCCGCGCAGTGGCCGGGGCTGCCGGTGATCGCGATGACCGCCTGGGCCAGCATCGAACTGGCGGTGGCGGCGATGCGCGACGGCGCGGTGGATTTCATCGAGAAGCCATGGCAGAACGCGCGCGTGCTCGGTGTCCTGGAGAGCCGCATCGCACTGACCCGCAGCCGCCGCGATGCGCAACGGCTGGGCGAAGCGCAGGCGCTGTTGTTGCAGGACACCGCCGCCGGGTTCGTCGCCGAGTCCGCGCCGATGCAGCGTCTGGTCGAGGACCTGATGCGCATCGCCGGCAGCGACGCCAACGTGCTGCTGCTGGGCGAGAACGGCACCGGCAAGAGCCTGCTCGCGCAGTTGTTGCACCAATGGTCGGCGCGCCGCGCGCAGCCGTTCGTCAAGGTCAACATCGGCGGGCTGGCGCCCACGCTGTTCGAGGCCGAGCTGTTCGGCCACGTGCGCGGTGCTTACACCGACGCGCGCCAGGATCGCGCCGGGCGTTTCGAACTGGCCGATGGCGGCACCCTGTTCCTGGACGAGATCGGCAACCTGCCGCTGCAGCAGCAGCCCAAGCTGCTGCGCGCGATCGAGGACGGCGAGTTCGAGCGGCTGGGCTCCTCGCGCACGCAGCGGGTGGACGTGCGCATCGTCGCGGCCACCAACGCCGATCTGGACGCGGAAGTGGCCGCCGGCCAGTTCCGCCAGGACCTGCTGTACCGGCTCAACACCTTCCAGGTGCGGGTGCCGCCGCTGCGCGAGCGCGATGCCGACATCCTGCCGCTGGCGCGGCATTACCTGGCCGCCGCCTGCGCCCGCTACCGGCGGCCGCTGCCGGCACTGGCGCGCGAGGCCGAGCGCGCCCTGCTGGGCTACGCCTGGCCCGGCAACGTGCGCGAACTGGCGCACGCGATGGAGCGCGCGGCGTTGCTCGCCGATGGCGCGACGCTGGGCAGCGACGCGCTGCGCCTGCAGCCCGCGCAGGGCGCCGCCGTCCCGGTGCTGTCGGCGCAACTGACCCTGGAAGAGGCCGAAGCGCTGCTGCTGCGGCAGGCCCTGGCGCAGCAGCAGGGGAACTTGCAGCGCACCGCCGACCAGCTCGGCATCACCCGGCAGAGCCTGTACCGGCGCCTGGGCAAGCACGGCCTGCGCAGCGATGACGGCGGCTGAGCGCGTGCGCTGGCGGCCGCTGTGGCTGGCGGCGCCGGCCATGGCGGCGTTGCTGCTGGTGCTCGCGGTGGGCGCGCCGCGGCCGCCGGAGGCGGCGCTGCTGCTGGGCTGCGTGCTGTTGCTGACCGCGGTGCTGTGGCGATGGCAGCAGCGCGGCAGCGGCCAGCGGCTGCGCACGCTGGGCGGCCTGCTGGATGCCTTGCGCGAGGGCGACTACAGCGTGCGCGTGGCGCGCACGGCGCGCGAGCGCGACGACGATGGCCTGCTGCAGCGCTTCAACGCGCTGGCGCAGCGGCTGCAGGACGAACAGCGCGATTCGCACGAGAGCCTGCAACTGCTGAGCAAGACTTTGGCGGCGCTGGATGGGGCGGTGTTCGCCTTCGAACAGGACCAGCGCCTGCGTCTGCTCAACCCGGCCGGCGAACGCCTGCTCGGCGCCCCGGCCGAACAGCTGATCGGACAAACCGCGCAGGCCCTGGGCCTGGCCGGTCTGTTCGCGCTCGCCTCGGGCAGCATCCATGCCCATGCCTTCGCCGGCCAGCAGGGACGCTGGCAGATCGGCCATGCGTCGCTGCGCAGCCGCAGCCAGGCCGGGCGCCTGCTGCTGGTGCAGCCGATGGAGCGCGCGCTGCGCGAGGAAGAGGCGCAGGCGTTCCGGCGCCTGCTGCGCGTGCTCAGCCACGAGATCAACAACTCGCTGACCCCGATCGCCTCGATCGCCGAGACCCTCGGGCGCCTGCTGCCGGCCGCGCCGGCCACCCTGGACCCGGAACTGCATGCCGATCTGCGCAACGGGCTGGGCCTGATCGAGCAGCGCAGCGCGGCCCTGCAGCGCTTCCTCGGCGGCTACGCGCGCCTGGCGCGGCTGCCGGCGCCGGTGCCGGCGCCGCTCGACTTGGCGCCGCTGTGCGCGCGCGTGCGGCGGCTGCTCGGCGATGCGCGGGTGCAACTGGACCTGGCGCCGGCGCTGCGGCTGCGCGCCGATGCCGACCAACTCGAACAGGTGCTGATCAACCTGCTGCGCAACGCCCTGGAATCCGGCGGCGACGCGCCGGTCGCCTTGCGCGCACGCCGCGACGGCGCGATGGCGCGCATCGAGGTGATCGATGGCGGCGCCGGCCTGCCCCCCAGCGACAACCTGTTCGTGCCGTTCTTCACCACCAAGCCGGGCGGCTCGGGGATCGGCCTGGTGTTGTCGCGGCAGATCCTGGACGCGCAGGGCGGCGGCCTGGACCTGCAGCCGCGTACCGACGCGCCCGGCAGCGTCGCCACCTTGCGCCTGCCGCTGGCCGACGGCGAAGGCGACGCCCAGTAGCCGGGCACGCTCGGCAAGAGCATGCGCAGGCAGTGCCGAGCGTCGCAGGCCGTTCGCAACAGGAGACCTTCTGCGCTGTCCCGATGCCGGCGGGCCAGCGCGCCGCGCGGGCAGCGCGGGTCGCCATGGCAAAGGCCGTCCTGCCGCCGCCCCCGCTGCGCCGGCGTGGCGCCCCGCGCGCGCATCGCCCATGACGCCGCCGCAACGGGCAAAATAGCCGCTTCCACAGGGAGCCCGCATGCTGCAGGACGACACCGCCGCCACGCATCCCGCGCGGCGCACCCGGCGCTGGACGCGCCTGCTGCCCTGGCTGCGCTGGGGCACGGTGGCGCTGCTGAGCACGCTGTTGCTGCTGGACCTGGCGTTCCCGCTGCCGCTGCCGAAGTCGCGCGACACCTCGACCCTGGTGGTGGCCGCCGATGGCACCCCGCTGCGCGCGTTCGCCGACGGCAACGGCGTGTGGCGCTATCCGGCCACCGCGCAGAGCGTCTCGCCGCTGTACCTGCAGGCCTTGCTGAATTACGAGGACCGCTGGTTCTGGCACCACCCCGGGGTCAATCCCTGGGCGCTGCTGCGCGCGGCCAAGCAGTGGGTGTTCTCGCGCCACATCGTCTCCGGCGGCTCCACCCTGACCATGCAGGTGGCGCGGATCCTGATGCCGGCCGACGTCAGCACACGCACGCCATGGGGCAAGGCGCAGCAGGTGCTGCGCGCGGTGCAGCTGGAAGTGCATCTGAGCAAGCGCCAGATCCTGCAGCTGTACCTGGAGCGCGCGCCCTACGGCGGCACCATCGAGGGCGTGGAGGCCGCCAGTTGGGCCTATCTGGGCAAGCCGGCGGCGCGCCTGTCGCAGGCCGAGGCGGCGCTGCTGGCGGTACTGCCGCAGGCGCCGAGCCGGCTGCGCCCGGACCGGCACCCGGAGGCCGCGCGCGCCGCGCGCGACAAGGTGCTCGAGCGCATGGTCGACCTGCAGGTGTGGCCGCGCGAGCAGGTCGACGACGCGCGCATCGAACCGGTGGTGGCGCGCTCGCTGCAGGCGCCGCTGCACGCCGCGTTGCTGGCCGAGCGCCTGCGCCGGCAGACCCCGCGCGCCGCGCACATCGTCTCCACCATCGACGCCGACCTGCAGCGCACGTTGGAGGACCGGGTCAGCGCCTACTTCTCGCAACTGCCCGAGCGTACTTCCGCGGCCTTGCTGGTGGTCGACAACCGCGACCTGCAGGCGCGCGCCTATGTCGGCTCGGTGACGTTCGGCGACCGCAAGCGGCTCGGCGACGTGGACATGGTGCAGGCCTGGCGCTCGCCCGGCTCCACGCTCAAGCCGTTCCTGTACGGCATGGCCCTGGACGATGGCCTGATCCACTCGGAAAGTCTGCTGGTGGACGCGCCGCAGAGCTTCGGCGACTACCGGCCCGGCAATTTCGACGAGGCGTTCAACGGCCCGGTCGGCGCCGCCAGCGCCCTGCGCCTGTCGCTGAACGTGCCGGCGGTGGACCTGCTCGACCGGGTCGGGCCGGCGCGCTTCGCCGCGCGCCTGAACAACGCCGGCATCGGCCTGAAGTTCCCGCGCGGCAGCACCCCGAACCTGGCGCTGATCCTCGGCGGCACCGGCGCGCAACTGGAGGAACTGGTCGGCGCCTTCGCCGCGCTCAACCGCGACGGCATCGCCGGCCACGTGCGCTACACGCCGACCGACAAGGTCATCGAGCGGCGCCTGATGTCGCCCGGCGCGGCGTGGATCGTGCGCGAGATGCTGGAGGCCAATCCGCGTCCTGGCTACGGCGTGGGCACCTTCGATGTCGGCACGCGCCCGCGCGTCGCCTGGAAGACCGGCACCAGCTACGGCTACCGCGACGCCTGGGCGATCGGCAGCACGCGCCGCTACACCGTTGGGGTCTGGGTCGGGCGTCCGGACGGTACCCCGCTGCCCGGCCAGTACGGCGCGGTGACCGCGTTGCCGCTGATGTTCGAGACCATCGACAGCCTGCCGCGCGCGCGCGGCGACAACGCGCCGCGGCCGATGCCGGGCAATGTGCAGCAAGTGGACGTGTGCTGGCCGCTGGGCATCGCCGCCGCGCAGACCCCGCCGGCCCTGTGCCAGCGGCGCTTTTCGGCCTACGCGCTGGACGGCGCGGTGCCGCCGACCTTCGCCGAACGCGACGCGCGGCTGTGGAGCGCCGGCCGCGACACGCTGCAGGTGGATGCGCGCAGCGGCCTGCGCCTGTCGCCGGACTGCACGCGGCCGCACCAGGCGGTGCCGCGCGAGATCGCGCGCTGGCCGGCGCTGCTGACCCCATGGCTGCACGCCAGCGAACGCCAGGCGGCGCAATTGCCGCCGCTGTCCCCCGACTGCCGCGACGACGGCCGCGGCCGCAGCGACGTGCTGCGCATCGAAGGGCTCACCGACCGCGCCACCCTGGCGCGCGCCCCGGGCAGTACCAGCGTGCGCCTGCAGGTGCGCGCGCTGGGCACCACCGCGCCGGTGGATTGGCTGCTGGACGGACGCTGGATCGCCCGCACCGACGGCGCGCGCACCTTCCAGCGCGATTTCGCCGAGGCCGGCGACCACACCCTGACCGCCCTGGCCAGCAATGGCGCCTGGACGCAGGTGCGGTTCCGGGTACTGCATTGAGTGCGGCGGGTTCGGCGCATTACGCCGAAATCGCATGACCCTCATCCCTGTAGGAGCGGCTTCAGCCGCGACAGGACGTGCGGATGGCGCGTGTCACGGCTGAAGCCGCTCCTACAAAAAAAGCAGCGCCCGGCGGGTGCCGGGCGCTGGCGGTGCGCGAAAACCGAGCGGACGAACTACTTGCCGATCCAGCCTTCCAGCAGGTCCGAGAACTCGTCGGCGTGCTCTTCCTCCTGCGCCAGGATGCTCTCCAGGATGCGCTTGGTGGTGGTGTCCTTGTCGCCGATGAAGTTGATCATCTCGCGGTAGCTGTCGATGGCGATGCGTTCGGCGATCAGGTTCTCCTTGACCATGTCGCGCAGGTCCTCGCCTTCCTTGTACTCGGCGTGCGAGCGCGCGGTCAGGGTGTCCGGGTTGAGGTCCGGTTCGCCGCCGAGCTGCACGATGCGCTCGGCCAGCTTGTGCGCGTGTTCCTGTTCCTGCTGGGCGTGTTCCAGGAACTCGGCCTTGACCGCGTCGGCGAGCATGCCCGAGGCCATGAAGTAGTGGCGGTAGTAGCGCAGCACGCACACGTATTCGGTGGCGAGCGCGTCGTTGAGCAGCTTGATCACCGCCTCGCGGTCGGCGCTGTAGCTCTTGGTGATGGCACCGTCCTCGATGCTCTGGCGCGCGTTGGCGCGCAGCGTGGCGGTGTCGGTGAGGCCGGCGGTGTTCTGCAGCGGCTTGGCGTCGTTGGCTGGCTTGTTGGACATGGCTGGCCGGTTCCTGTGTGGTGGGTGAAGGGAGATCAGTCGGGGAGATGCTGCAGCACGTAGTCGGCGGCGGAGACCTTGAATTCGCCCGGCGCCTCGACGAACAGCGCGCGCACCACGCCATCGTCGGCGTACAGCGCGAAGCGCCGCGCCCGCACGCCCATGCCGTAGCTGCTGGCGTCCATTTCCAGGCCCAGGGCCTTGGCCAGTTGGCCGTTGCCGTCGGACAGCATCTGCAAGCCGTCGGGCACCAACTGGCTCTTGCCCCAGGCCTGCATCACGAACGGGTCGTTGACCGCCATGCAGTACACCTCGATGCCGCGCTTGCGGAACTCCTCGAAGTGCTCGACGTAGCCGGGCAGATGCTTCTCCGAGCAGGTCGGGGTGAAGGCGCCCGGTACCGCGAACAGCACGGCGCGGTGGCTGTCGAACAGGGTGCGCGTGTCCACCTGCTCCACGCCGTCGCGGATGCGCTGCAGGACCACTTCGGGAATGCGTTCGCCGGGCTGGATGGGCATGTCGGGCTCCTTGAGTGAATCGAGTCTAGAAATCGAAATGGGAAGGTGGCGTCAACGCCTTGAAAAGCGCCGCGGCACACCTATCTGGCAGGCATGGCGGCCGGGCGTGCCCGCCGCCGCGAACCACCCGTCAGGGTTTACCTCATTCACGTTTCAGGAGACCACGAGATGAGCATCGTCCGTTATCGCCAGTGGCCGGCCCAGGCCGCGTTCCAGAACGAGATCAAGCAGGTGTTCGACCGGTTCTTCGATCCCAACGGCGGCACCGACGAGTCGGCCGTCGTCACCGCGCAGTGGGTGCCGCGCGTGGACATCAAGGAGGAGACCGATCGCTTCGTGCTGTACGCCGACCTGCCGGGCATCGACCCGTCCGAGATCGAGGTGTCGATGGACAAGGGCATCCTGTCGATCAAGGGCGAGCGCAAGAGCGAGTCGGCCGCCGACAGCGAGCGCTTCTCGCGCGTGGAGCGCCGCTACGGCAGCTTCCACCGCCGGTTCGCGCTGCCCGACAGCGCCGATCCGGACGGCATTTCCGCCACCGGCTACCATGGCGTGCTGGAAGTGCGCATTCCCAAGCGCCCGGCGAGCACGCCGCGCCGGATCCAGGTCGACACCGGGGCCACGATCGTGCAGTAAGCGCCCGCCCGCGCCGGCGTCGCCACCGCGACGCCGCGCCTGCCGGCCGGCCAGTAGAATGGCCGGGCGATGGTGCGCAGCATGCAACCGGCCCGTTGCCGCAAGGCGGCGGGCCGACTCTTTTTGAGGTGATGGATGGAATTCAAGGATTACTACGCCACCCTGGGCGTGGAGCCCAGCGCGGGCGATGCCGAGATCAAGACCGCGTACCGGCGGCTGGCGCGCAAGTACCATCCCGACGTCAGCAAGGAAGCCGGCGCGGAAGACAAGTTCAAGGCCATCAACGAGGCCTACGAGGCGCTGCGCGATCCGGCCAAGCGCGCCGCCTACGACCAGTTGCGCGCGCAGGGCTACCGCCCGGGCGAGGAGTTCCATGCGCCGCCGAACTACGGCGGGGCGCAGGGCTTCGACTTCGAGGAGGTGTTCGGCAACGGCGGCGCCGGCGGCGGCTTCAGCGATTTCTTCGAAAGCCTGTTCGCGCGCCAGCAGCGTGCGCGCCAGGGCGGTGCCGGCCCCGGTCCGGGCGCGGCGCCGCGCGGCGACACCCGCGCCAAGCTGGCGGTGCCGCTGGAAGCGGTGTACGCCGGCGACAGCGTGCGCATCACCATCAACGGCAAGCAACTGGACGTGCGCGTGCCCAAGGGCGTGCGGCCGGGCCAGGTGATCCGCCTGAGCGGGCAGGGCAACGGCGGCAGCAACCTGCTGCTGGAGATCGAGTACGCCGCGCACCCGCAGTTCGAGGTGGACGGACTCAACATCCTCTACACCTTGCCGGTGATGCCGTGGCAGGCGGCGCTGGGCACCAGCATCAGCGTGCCGACCCTGGGCGGGGCGGTGGAACTGAAGATCCCGCCGGACTCCGACGCCGGGCGCAAGCTGCGCCTGCGCGGACGCGGCCTGCCGGGCAACCCGGCGGGCGACCAGATCGTCGAACTGGAAGTGCTGGCGCCGGCCCCGGAGACCGAGGCGCAGCGCAAGGCGTATCGCGGGTTGGCCAAGGCGTTTGGCGAAGCCGTTTGAGTGGGGGCGGGGATTGGGGAGCCGGGATTGGGGAGTCGCAAGCGCGATCCCTCGTCAGGCCGGTGCGTCGTGGGAACGGCTTCATCCGCGATGCCGTCTCGATAAGGCGGCATCGCCCCGTCATGCGCCCGCCCGAGCAATGCGTTTGGAGCTCTGCGGCAGCGGCATGCTCGAAGTCTCGCCATGGCGACGCACCTGTAGGAGCGGCTTCAGCCGCGACACGCGTTACCGGTAACGCCCGTCGCGGCTGAAGCCGCTCCTACAGGGGCACCGTGTGGACCATGGCTTCGCGCCGCGCTCAAACGCCGCTGGAAACCCGCCCTTGCGAATCCCCATTCCCCATTCCCCAATCCCAGCTCCTACGGCGCATCCTCGCCGCTGAACACCCGCTCGATCACCTCCGACAGTTCGTCCTCGGAGAACGGCTTGGTGATGTAGGCGCGCGCGCCCTGGCGCATGCCCCACATGCGGTCGGTGTCCTGGTCCTTGGTGGTGACCAGGATCACCGGGATGTGCTGGGTGCTGGGCTCGCGGCGCAGGGTGCGGGTGGCCTGGAAGCCGTTGAGATTGGGCATCACCACGTCCATCAGCACCAGGTCCGGCAGCGACGCCTTGGCCGCTTCCACCCCGGCCGCGCCGTCGGTGGCGGTGATCGTTTCGTGGCCCAGCTTCTCGACGATGCGTTGGATGCCGAGCAACTGCGACGGCGAGTCGTCGACGATCAGGATGCGTGCCATGTGTTTCCCCCCTAGGAGACAGGAGTGTAGTGGCAGCACCGCGCACCCGGAAAGCGGTGCGCGTCACAAACGCTTCGGGGCGTCTACGCGGCCGGATCCAGCCGTACCACGGTGCGCCCGAACGACTGCCCGGCGAGCATCGTCGCGAACACCTCGGGCAGCCCGGCCAGGTCCACCTCGCGGGTGCAGATCGTCTCCAGGTGGCGTGGCTTCCAGTCGCTGCCCAGGTGCTGCCAGATGCGGTCGCGCAGGTCGCGGGCGGTGCCGGCCGAGCCGATGCCCAGTAGCGCCACGCCGCGCAGGATGAACGGCATCACCGTCATGTCCAGCTCCGCGGTCGCCGCCAGGCCGGCGCTGGCGACGTTGCCGTACGGCGCGGTCTGCGCCAGCAGGCTGGTCAGCATCGCCCCGCCCACGTTGTCCAGGCCGCCGCCGAAGCGCACCGATTCCAGCGGCCGCCTGGTCTGCAGCGTCTCGCGGCCCAGCACCTGGGTGGCGCCCAGCGCCTTGAGGTGATCGGCGCGGTCGGCCTTGCCGCTGACCGCATGCACCTCGAAGCCGGCACGGCTGAAGATGTCGATCGCCAGCGAGCCGACCCCGCCGGTGGCGCCGGTCACGCACAGCGGGCCCAGTTCCGGGGTCTGCCGGTTGTCGAGCAGGCGCAGCAGCGCCAGCGCCGCGGTGAAGCCGGCGGTGCCCAGCACCATGCTCTCGCGCAGGCTCAGCCCGGCCGGCAGCGGCACCACCCACTTGGCCTCCAGCCGCGCGTACTGGCTGTAGCCGCCGTCGCGGGTCTCGCTGAGGCCGCAGCCGGTGACCAGCACCGCATCGCCTTCCTTGAACGCCGGGTCGCGGGACTCGACCACGTGCCCGGCCACGTCGATGCCGCCGACCAGCGGGAAGCGGCGCAGGATCTTGCCCTGGCCGGTGCCGGCCAGGGCGTCCTTGAAGTTGACCGACGACCAGGCGCCCCGGATCACCACCTCGCCCGGACTGAGCTGGTCCAGGGCCACCGGCTCGACCGCGGCGCGGTAGCCGGCGTCGTCCTGGTGGATGCGGAAAGAGGGGAACTGGGCGGGGATCGCCATGGGCACACCTTGGTCGGCACGAAGGAATGCACCAAGATAGCCCTTTCGAACCGTCCGATCTGCCCCATCTTGTAGAATCGGCGACTCACTTCCGGTGACCGGCGCGGACCGACGCGCCGCCACCTACCTTCTTGGAGCATGCATGGCCTGGAACACACCCGGCGGCAAGGGCGGAGATGGCCCGGACAATCACGGGCGCAATCCCTGGAAGCCTCGTGGCGGCAACGGTGGCGGCAAGTGGGGCGGGATGCCCGGTCCCCTGAAGGACATGTTCGGCGGCGATGGCGGCAACATCGGCCGCTGGGTGCTGGCGGCGGCGGTGCTGTTGCTGCTGTTCAGCAGCTTCCAGCTGATCGGCGAGCAGCAGCGCGGCGTGGTCCTGCGCTTCGGCCAGTTCTCGCGGATCCTGCAGCCCGGCCCCAACTTCAAGCTGCCGTGGCCGATCGAATCGGTGCGCAAGGTCAACGCCACCGAGATCAAGACCTTCAGCAACCAGGTGCCGGTGCTGACCCGCGACGAGAACATCGTCAGCGTCTCGCTCAACGTGCAGTACCGCATCGACGATCCGCGCATGTACGTGTTCGGCTCGCGCGACGCCGACCAGGTGCTGGAACAGGCCGCGCAGAGCGCGGTGCGCGAACAGGTCGGCCGCGCCGATCTCAACGTGGTGCTGAACAACCGTGGGCCGATGGCCACCGCCGCGCGCGACCGCCTGCAGGCGGCGCTCAGCGCCTACCGCACCGGCCTGATCGTGACCGGGCTGACCCTGCCCGACGCGCGCCCGCCGGAAGAGGTGAAGCCGGCCTTCGACGAGGTCAACGGCGCCCAGCAGGTCAAGGAGCGGCTGATCGACGAAGCCCGCGCCTACGCCGCCAAGGTGGTGCCGGAAGCGCGCGGCCAGGCGTCGCGCACCCGCACCGTGGCCGAGGGCTACAAGGAGGCGGCGATCGCCCGCGCGCAAGGCGACGCGCAGCGCTTCAGCCTGTTGCAGCAGCAGTACCAGAACGCGCCGGAGGTCACCCGCAAGCGCCTGTGGCTGGAGACGGTGCAGCAGGTGCTGGCGGAGAACCGCAAGGTGGTCGGTGGCGACGGTCGCCAGCTGATCTACGTGCCGATGCCCGCCGATGGCGCCAAGGGCGGTGCGAGCGGCGCCGCGCCGGCGCCATCGCCATCGTCCAACGGCGGCGTGCCGACGCTGCCGCAGGAGGTCCTAATGCCGTCGCTGTCCAGCAGCCCGGCCGAGAGTATCCGCAGCCCGGAGCGCACGCCGCGCCCGAGCGGCCGTGAGGAGGTGCAGCGATGAGGATTTCCCTGTGGGCCGGTGTTGCGGTGGTCGCGCTGTTCGCGCTGCTCAGCTCGGTATTCGTGGTGCGCGAGGACCAGACCGCGATGGTCCTCAACCTGGGCCGCGTGGTCCGCGCCGACCTCAAGCCGGGGCTGCACTTCAAGCTGCCGCTGGTGGAGACGGCGCGGGTGTTCGACCGCCGCTTCCAGGTGCTGGACATGCCGCCGGCGCGGTATTTCACCGCCGAGCAGAAGGACGTCAGCGTCGACTTCTTCGCCATCGGCTATATCTCCGACGTGCGCGCGTTCTACCGCGGCACCGGCGGCGACGAGAAGGTGGCCAATGCGCGCCTGGCGCCGATCATCGTCGACTCGCTGCGCAACCAGATCAATGCGCGCACCCTGCAGCAGCTGGTGTCGGGCGACCGCAGCGAACTGATCGCGCAGCAACTTGGCGCGATCAACGCCGCCAGCAAGACCCTGGGCATGCAGATCACCGACCTGCGCATCAAGCAGATCGACCTGCCGACCGACAGCCAGGTGATCACCGACGTGTACGAGCGCATGCGCGCGCAACGCAAGCAGGAAGCCAGCAAGCTGCGCGCCGAGGGCGAGGAGCAGGCGCTGACCATCCGCGCCCAGGCCGATCGCGAAAGCACCGTGCTGGTCGCCGAGGCCGAGCGCGACGCGCAGAAGCTGCGCGGCGAGGGCGATGCCGAGGCCGCCAGCATCTACGGCAAGGCCGGCTCGGTCGACCCGTCGTTCTACGCGTTCTACCGCAGCCTGGAGGCCTACCGTGGCGCGATGGGCGACGGCAATGCGGTGATCGTGCTGGACAAGAACGATCCGTTCCTGCAGTACCTCAAGAGCGATCGCTGAGGGGCTGGGATTGGGGATTGGGGATTGGGGATTCGCAAAGCGGGTCCTAGTCCCGTTGTCGATATCGGCCGCAGCCGCCTTCCTTTGTAGGAGCGGCTTCAGCCGCGACAGGATCTCCCAGAAAAGTCCGAACGCGGCAGGCGTTCCGCGAACCCTGTCGCGGCTGAAGCCGCTCCTACAGGATGGGGGCGGTCCAGCTGACGCGTACACGCCATCGCCTTCTGCCTGTGAGACCCCATGCACGATCTGATCGCCGCGGTGTGCCTGGTCGTCATCTTCGAGGGACTGATCCTGCTGGTGGCACCGGAGGCCTGGAAGCGGTTGGTGCAGCAGATGCTGGCCATACCCGCCGCGCAGTTGCGCACCGCCGGCGGCGCGGCGCTGGCCGTGGGGTTGCTGGCGCTGCTGTGGGTCCGTGCCTGAGCCGGGTGCGGTTCGTTCGACCCGGGCGCGCCGCTGAACACGCTGCCGGAAGGGGTGGTGACCGCCACCCAAAACCCGGATAATGCACAAAAGCCGGCCGGGCCCGCTCCACGCGAGCGTCTCGACCGGCTTTTTCCGTGTATGGGTCCGCCGTTGCCTGGACGCTCCCCGATGGAGCAGCCGCACCGGTGCCGGTCGGCCCCCGCACGGCCACCACATCCGCGTGGCCCCGATGGTCACGCAGCAAACCAGGAGTTACCCAGCCATGGGTCAGTCAGTTGTCGTGCTCGGCGCCCAGTGGGGCGATGAAGGCAAAGGCAAGATCGTCGATCTGCTCACCGAGGAAATCGGGGCCGTCGTGCGTTTCCAGGGCGGCCACAATGCCGGCCACACCCTCGTCATCAACGGCAAGAAGACCGTCCTGCACCTGATCCCGTCCGGCATCCTGCGCGACGACGCGCTGTGTCTGATCGGCAATGGCGTGGTGATCTCCCCGGCGGCCTTGATCAAGGAAATCAGCGAACTGGAGGAAGCGGGCGTGGAAGTGCGTTCGCGCCTGAAGATCTCGCCGGCCGCGCCGCTGATCATGCCGTACCACATCGCCCTGGATCAGGCCCGCGAGAAGGCCGCCGGCGGCAAGGCCATCGGCACCACCGGCCGCGGCATCGGCCCGGCCTACGAAGACAAGGTGGCGCGCCGCGGCATCCGCGTCGCCGACCTGCATTACCCGCCGCAGCTGGAAGAGCTGCTGCGCACCGCGCTGGACTACCACAACTTCGTGCTGACCAAGTACCTGGGCGTGGAGGCGGTCGACTTCCAGAAGACCTTCGACGAAGCGCTGGCCTTCGGCGAGTACGTGCAGCCGATGAAGTCCGACGTCGCCGGCATCCTTCACGACCTGCGCAAGCAGGGCAAGCGCGTGCTGTTCGAAGGCGCGCAGGGCGCGCTGCTGGACATCGACCACGGCACCTATCCCTACGTCACCAGTTCCAACACCACCGTCGGCGGTGCGCTGGCCGGTACCGGCGTGGGCGCGCAGGACATCGACTACGTGCTGGGCATCGCCAAGGCCTACGCCACCCGTGTCGGCGGCGGCCCGTTCCCGACCGAATTGGACGACGCCATCGGCCAGGGCATCCGCGACCGCGGTGCCGAGTACGGCGCCTCCACCGGCCGCCCGCGCCGCTGCGGCTGGATGGACATCGTCGCACTCAAGCGCGCCGTGGCCATCAACGGCATCTCCGGCCTGTGCATCACCAAGCTCGACGTGCTCGACGGCATGGAGAAACTGAAGGTGTGCATCGCCTACGAATACCGCGGCAAGCGCACCGAGTACGCGCCGCTGGACGCGCAGGGCTGGGAAGAGTGCACCCCGGTGTACCTGGAGTTCCCAGGCTGGAGCGAGAACACCCACGGCATCACCGTGTGGGAGGAACTGCCGCCCGCCGCCCGCGCCTACCTGCGCGCGCTGGAGGAACTGGCCGGCTGCCCGATCTCCATCGTCTCCACCGGCCCGGACCGCGACCACACCATGGTGCTGCAGGATCCGTTCGCCTGATCCAAGCGTGCGTTGTCGGCTTTGGCCCATGGAAAGCCCCGCTCCGGCGGGGCTTTCTTGTAAGACAATTCCCGATGCGGCGCCTGCGACGAGCGGGCGACGCATCACGCATCCCATCATGATCAAGGAAGACCAACGATGCTCTCCGCATTGCTCGACAAGCTGTTCAATCGCAATCCCAGCCCGGACGCATTCGCCAGGCTGTACATGGAGGCCTTGCGCAAGCAGGGGTATCGCGAGGACATGGCCTACCAGCCCGACGCGTTCCGGCTGGTCGTCGGCAATGGCCACACCATCAATCTGCACAACGCCTACCAGGCCTACGCGCGCGCCACGCGCAAGGGCCGCGCCGAGGCGTTGCGCGCCTACGTGGCGTCATCGCTGAACGCGCAGACAGAGGTCGGTCGGGAAAAGACCCTGGAAGAGGCGCGCCCGACGCTGATGCCGGTGATCCGCAATCGCGGCATGTTCGAGGAGATCCGGCTGGAGCATCTTCTCGAGAACGGTCTGGATGCACCGTTCCCTTATGCCTGGCGCGACGTCGCCGAGGATTGCGTCGAACTGCTGGCGCAGGATCTGCCGGATTCGATCTCCGCGCTGTTCCAGGGGCCGCCGCCGGCATGGGGAATCACGCTGGACGAAGGCCTGGCGATCGCCTGCGACAATCTGCGCGAGGCGACCGCGGACCACTTCGTCGAAGTCGCGCCGGGCGTGTTCCGCGGCGGCTGGCAGGACGGGTACGACACCAGTCGCGCCTTGCTGCCGGACCTGCTGTATCGCATTCCTGTGGCGGGCAACCCGGTGTTCATGCTGCCCGCGCGCGACTGCCTGTTGGTGGCGGGCGACCGCGATGCGGCCGCTATCGGTGCGATGCTGGAGCTGAGCGTGGAAGCGGCCGGGGAAGGCCGCAGCGTCTCCGCGCTTGTGTTCACCTACGACGACGCGCGCCGCATCGTGCCGTTCGCGTTGCCGCTGCCCGAGCAGCGGCAACGCCAGGCGGATCTGCGCCGGCTGCTGGATGCGCCGGCCTATGCCGACCAGAAGGCCGCACTGGACAAGCTCCACGAGGCGACCGATCAGGACATCTACGTCGCCTCGCTCAGCATCTACCAGGACCGCGAGGACGGGATGCGGGAGTTTTCGATCTGCACCTGGAGCAAGGGCGTGGACGCCATGTTGCCCAGGACCGACCGCATCGCGCTGGTGCTGCCGCGCGGCGAGGACGACGAGGACATCGCGGCCGTGCCCTGGGACGAGGCCGTCGCCATGTTCGGCGATCTGATGGAACGGCAGCCACTGCTGTATCCGCCGCGCTACCGCGTGCGCGCGTTTCCCGACGAGGCGCAGTTTCGGCAATTGCCGCCGTTGTGAGCGCCGGCGGGTTTGCCCGGTCGGGTCCCGCACGGACCGTGCCGGGCGGATGGACAGGCCCGCTGCGCCCACCCGCATCATGTGCGAGGTGGCGCGCGTGTCGGATGCCCCGCGCCGTGGGAGGGGCGTGAAATCGCCCGAGCGACGGATACAGGCACACGGATCTGCGTCGCTGCAGCCAGGCGCAGATCCTTGGACGGCAAATTGGGTCGGCAGCTGCCACGCCAGGACTGCCGCATGCGCAGGCAACCACGGGCTGCGGCTGTGGTAGCGTGCGCGCGCCGATTCGCACATCACCACACGACAAGGACGCTCGCCGATGTTCTCCGCACTGCTCGATACGCTGTTCAATCGCAAGCCCAGTCCCGCTGCCTTCGCCAAGCGGTTCCTCGCCGCGCTCCACGCGCGAGGCTTCGGCGAGGATCTGGTCTATCGCCCGGATACCTTCCAACTGATCGGCGGCAATGGCCGCATCATCAACCTGCACAACCTCTACCACACCTACCGCAATGCCGATCGGCGCGGACGCGACGAGGCGATCCGCAGCTATGTCGCCGCGTTCGGGCAAGGGCACGAGGAGCAGAACCAGGTCAAGCCATTCGAGCAGGTGCGCTCGATGCTGATGCCGGTGGTGCGCCATCGCGGCATGTTCGAGGAAATGCGCCTGAACCATCGCCGCGAGCACGGGCCCGACGCGCCGTTCGTCGTCGCCTGCCGCGACATGGCCGAGGACTGCGTTGAACTGCTGGCGATCGACCGCCCCGATTCCACCTCGACCCTGATGCAGGGGCCGAACAAGGAATGGGGCATCACGCTGGAGGAGGGGCTGGCCATCGCCCACGACAACCTGCGCGACGCCACCCCGGACCGCTTCGCGGAGGTCGCGCCGGGCGTGTTCCGCGGCGCCTGGCAGGACGCCTACGACACCAGCCGCGTGTTGTTGCCCGACGTGCTGGAGCGGGTGCCGGTGAAGGGCCGACCGGTGTTCATGCTGCCCACCCGCGACTGCCTGCTGGTGGTCGGCGACCGCGATGAGGCCGCGATGGCGGCCATGCTCGAACTGAGTGTGGAGGCGGCCACGCACGGCCGCTGCATCTCCTCGCTGGCCTACACCTACGACGAGCGGCGGATCGTCCCGTTCGCGCTGCCGCAGCCCGAGCACCTGCGTCGCCAGGGCGACCTGCGACGGATGATGGACATCTCCAGCTATTCCCTGCAAAAGGAATTGCTGGAGAAGGTGCTTGAGGCCGAGCAATTGGACGTGTTCGTCGCCTCCTACCGCGTTTACGGGGATAGCGACGGCGGCCAGCAGTTCTCGCTCGCCACCTGGACCGAGGGCGTGGACACCCTGTTGCCCAAGGCCGATCGCATCGCCTTCGTCGCTCCGAAGGAGGAAGGCGACGCCGACGTGGTGGTCGCGCAGTGGGACCAGGCGGTCGGCGTGGTCGGCGCCCTGATGGAACTGCAATCGGAGTACTACCCGCCGCGCTACCGCGTGCGCAGCTTCCCCAGCCAGGCCCAGCTGCAACAGCTGACGCCACTGTAGCGTGGAGGCGCGCGTAGCGTCCGCGGCGGCCGCACGCACGGGAATCGCGGGCCTGCAGGAACAGGGCAGGCGCCGCAGTGGAAAGCCCCTCTCCCCCCGGGAGAGGGGTTGGGGGTGAGGGTCGGGTACCAAGCACATCCTGGCGACAGGCAGATCCCCACCACCCAATCTTGTAAATGCCCAAATTGGGCAGTAATGTGCCCATTATGGGTACAAAGGCCTCCGCCGGCACCGCAACCAGCGCCACGCCGTCCGTCGCCACGGCGCGGCCCGTGGGCCTGGCCGACGCCCTGTTCACCCGCACCCAGCAACGCGTCCTCGCCCAGTTGTACGGCCAGCCGCAGCGCGATTTCGGCGTCAACGAACTCATCGCCGCCACCGGCGCCGGCTCCGGCGCCGTGCAGCGCGAACTGGCCAAACTGGCCGATGCCGGCCTGCTCAGCGTGCAGCGCACCGGCAACCAGCGCCGCTACCAGTCCGACCCGCGCGCTCCCATCCATCAGGAACTGCTGGGCATCGTGCAGAAGACCGTGGGTCTGGCCGGCCCGCTCGGCGAGGCCTTGCAGCCCATCGCCGCCGACATCGTGGCCGCCTTCGTCTACGGCTCGGTCGCCAAGCACAGCGACACCGCGCGCAGCGACATCGACCTGATGGTGATCTCCGACACCCTGGGCTACGCCGACCTGATGCGCGCCCTGGACGGCGCGCAGGCGCGGCTGGGCCGCCCGGTCAATCCCACCCTGTACACCCGCGCCGACTACGCCAAGCGGCTGCGCGACGAGAACGCGTTCCTGCAGCGCGTGCTGCAGCAGCCCAAGATCTGGGTGATCGGAGGCATGGATGACCTCGCCGCTTGAGAACCTCGCCGGCCCGGGCAAGCAGCTCACGGCCGAGCCCTTCGACGCGCGCGAGTTCGAGGGCCTGATCCGCTCCGGCCTGACGCGGCTGGGCGACGCCAGGAACGTTGCGCTGGCCCTGGAAAGCCGCTTCGCGCCAGGCCGTGCCACCAAGCCCTGGAGATCACGCCGCACGCCCACACGATGACGTTCGACGGCAAGGTCCGCATCGAGCTCGGTGTGCTGCAAGCCATCGACCACGTCGTACTGCAGGCGGCCGACCCGCGCTCCGGCGGCAGCATGCTCACCGGCGGCAAGGCAAGCAGGGGCGCTACAAAGCCAATCCGCGCTCGCCCGCTCACCGTCAGCATTCGTCT
The DNA here is from genome assembly GCF_041242975.1 of Xanthomonas sp. DAR 35659. Classification (NCBI taxonomy): domain Bacteria; kingdom Pseudomonadati; phylum Pseudomonadota; class Gammaproteobacteria; order Lysobacterales; family Lysobacteraceae; genus Xanthomonas; species Xanthomonas medicagonis. The sequence goes on along the minus strand of NZ_CP162488.1, from coordinate 4,006,784 downwards.
ACCGCTGCTCTTGCACTGAGGTCTTTTCCCGACACATAGTGGTCTCGCCCGCCACAAGCGCAGTCGTTTTGCTTCGGTGCTGCGCACGCAAGGAGGAAGTACATGGGTCGCGTTGGCTCCGGTGGATGTTTTGCAGGGATGCTGTTGTTGGTCACCTTGGGCTGTACTCAACAGAGCGCCCGTTCGATAGCGGCGCCTGTGCCGCCTCCGCCGACCTCCGTCGCAGCCGAGGACCGTTACCCGGCCGTGCCGGCGTCCTCGCAGCAGCCATGGACGCGTTTCGCGCTGGAGCGGGCCATGGGCGCAAGGTGTTCGACGCGGGCGCAACGCAACTCTTCTGGTCGCAGCGTCCTCTTGCCTGCCGACGAGTGCCTCGGGCCGGCGCCGCGTCCCCTGGCCAAGGTCGTGCTGTCGCTCGCGCCAACCGACCTTGCCGAGAGCACGGAGGCGCGGCTAAAGGAGCTGGACGACGCGGTCTATGTCGCTTCGCCCGGTTTGGGCAAGCGCCCGGATTTCCTGTTGGTCACCGAGACCTTATGGGTGCGTTCGTTCGAGGCGCCCGATTCGCGCGATACCGTCTATCTGGTGGACGGCGTGGCGTGCACGGCGCATGCGCTGGCATGCCGGAACGGCACCGGAGTACGCGCATTCCGCTTGGCTGCAAATGGCAAGCTGGCCGACGCCAGCGACCAGGTTCTTCCTGCCGCGCCCACCTTGACCGCGGCAGAGATTCGCCGCTATGACCCCTACGCAGAACCGGTTCCACTGCTGGATACGTCGCGCTTGTGGACGGTTCCCGTGCTGCGCTGGGTGATCGAATTGGATCCCGATGCGCCACTGGCCGACGATCCCCGCTACTACAACGATTGGGCCTATGTGCATTTCGGCTTCCTGGTGTGGAAAGGCCGGCGGTTCGAGCTGACCGACAAGGTCGACCGCATGCACTGGCCGTGTCGTCAGGTCCCCGAAGGTGCGCCGGAATGCTCCGATTCACTGGACAAGATGGGCGATCGGTTCGTTACCCCTTAGTCGATGCATGCCTCCTTGCCGCGCTGACTGTTGGGCGTGCGCAACCAGGCGTAGTAGCCAACTCGGTTGACGCGCAGCACGCGACACATTCGTGCACAGCCTGAATTGACTGCGATAGTGCTGCATGAAGGCGTACTTTGCCTTTATCCCTTGGCTAAGTGACGCGGCGGCCTTATTAGGATGTCGCGCTCCTCGGTGATCCGCTGTAGCTCGGCCTTCAGGCGCCGGATCTCCGCGCTCTGATCCATCTCGGCATGCTGCACCACGCCAGGCTTGCCGGACTTGCGGCGCCATGCGGACAGGCTGTGCGTGGTGACACCCAGTCGCTCGGTGGCTTCTCCCGCCTTGAACCCACGATCGGTGACTTGCCGGACCGCTCAGACCTTGAACTCATCCGTATACCGCTTACTGCTCATGGACACCTCCGAATCTGCCACTTTCCATGGCCTTGAGATGTCTAGGAAACCCCGGACGTATCATTTGAAGGCCCGCGTCGCTCGCCAAGAGAGGATGAAGACAACTAAGGGCCGGTGGTAGATTGAGGATGGTTGGGGCTGGATCCGCGAGTATTGGGATCGAACCCGCATTTTCCTGCGGTGCAACGGAGGATACGGTGTGAAGACCATCCGGATTCGCACGACACTGGCATGTATGCTGTCTCTTGCCACCCTGGGGTGCATGCAGCAGCGTGCCTTGGGGCAAGCTGAGCCGCATGCCGCGCCACAGGGTGTCGCGGCGGCAAGCCATACAAATGGAGCCGCCGGTTTCCCGAACGCCACAGCGGCAACGCCACATCCCTGGGTTCTCTTCAAGGCGGAGCGGGAACTGGGCGCCGTCTGCTTGAATCGTGACCAATCGCATGGCGCTTCGCCCGAGCAACTCCTGCAAGATGCCTATTGTCGCGGCCCCGCGCCTGCACATATTGCACGCGCGTTGCTGGCCATTCCTCAGGATGCGCTTGCCGAAAGTCCAGACACGCGCATGGCGGACTTGCGCAGCGCGATCTACCTGGCTGCACCAGGCTTGGGCCGTCGTCCGGATTTCACGCTGGTTGCTGGGGGCGTCACCATCCGCTCCTTCGAAAGCCCCGATCCACAAAAGACGGTGTACCTGGTATGGCCAGTGAAATGCGATGCGAGCGGTGCAAGCATGGACTGCCGCTCGGGCAAGGGACGCAAGGCCTACCGTCTCGGTGACGACGGCGTGGTGCACGATGTGAGTGCGCAAGTGTTGCCGCGCGATCCGCAGTTGAGCGCCGAAGATCGCGCACGTCAGGAGAGCCACGGCGGCAGCGAATTGTTCTTGTTCGACGACAAATTGCCCTATGCCCCGACGATGCGCTGGCTGATGGAATTCGATCCCGACCAGCCACTGAAGACGGACGATCCCCGCAGGGCGGGCGGCTATGCCCACTTCGGCTTCGTGCGATGGACGGGCGAGCGCTTCGAGCGCGTCGATCGCGTCACTAGATCGCAGTGGCCATGTCGCCAGGCGCTCCCGGGCAAACCCGAGTGCTCGGATTATCCGGATGATTTTGAGGATCGCTTCGTCGTCGCCAAGTGACACCACATACCATTCCCGCAAGGAGCATCGCAATGGCCAGATCCAACGACCTCGATATTCGGTCCAGCGCAGACCGGATCACTGCGCTCTTCAACGCCAATCGATCGGCAGATGCCTTGGCGCTGCTGGAAGAGCGTCGGCAGAACCAGCCAGAGGCCGTGCAGGATGCGCTGGATCGCTATGTGGGCGTGGGCGCGAGCGCCAGTATCGCGACCCAACTGCACGGAGCTGCCGACCCTGCCGCCGCAACGACGCTGCAGCGGCTACAGACCGCGGCAACCGCACAGCCGCGCTTCCCTGCGCAAGCCCAGATGGACAGGTTGAGCGATGCACAAACCTACGATGTCTACGCCAGCATCGTGCAGGTGCGGGGCAACGATGCGGCGCACGATGCATTGTCACGTGCCGACGAACGTGTCGTGCTGGGCTTACGTCAGGAAAATTCGACGTTTGCCGCAATGCAAGATCGGCGGCATTCCGCGACGCTTCGCGAGGATGATCCCACCACCCCCGACGTCAACGAGGCGCAAGCCGGAACTGGGGTCTACAACGATCGTCTCGTCGTCTTGTGGAAGGACGCCGATGGCACGCGCCACGTGCAGGTCGCCGAGAAAGCAAACACGGAGCCGACAGCGCAGTACGACCACCATGCCGGCAACACGGGGCATCGGCCCCGTGCCGAAGGAGGTGTGGAAAATCGGACGTTCGCTCCCTCTCCTGGCTACGAAAGCATCGCGAAACCAAGAAAGATCGAAGGCGACGACGTCAACGCGGATGGCATCCGGGATCTGGGGAGGCTGAGTGATGTCACCATCGAGATGCAGATGGGGCAGCATCCGAATCCGATTAGCCCAGGTACCATGGATAACGCCCTGCGGCCCAGCCAGGCAGCGGTCGCTGCAGGCCGCGGCGCGGTTCAGCGCGACACCAATGCGGACGGCTGGTTCGACCAAGCCGACGTCAACGCAGTACAGGACCTCAACGATACCTTCAAGATCCACCGCGGTTCCAAGGGAAGCACCGATTCCGCAGGCTGCCAAACAATTCACCCTACGGAATACCAGGGCTTCATCGACGCGGTGCAGGGCAATCCCGCGCAAACTCGCTGGCAGTATGTGCTGACCAGCACGACGCCAGGTCCGGTGCGGGAGCAGCAGCGCGATCAGGGGCATCCTCGGGAAGGCGCGCAGCCTGGACCGGCAGAGCATGGCCAGCGTCCACCACAGCAACCAGGGCGCCCCGACGGCAGGCCTGCCGAGCCAGCCCACGACCCGCATCGACGGGCAGACGCCGAACCTGCGCAACGGGTGCCGCATCCTTTGCATGCGCAAGCTAGCACCTTGGTCGGGCAGTTGAATGCGGGCTTGGACAGGTTCAGCCACGAACACATGGAGCGCATGGGCGCCAGCCTCGCGCAATTGGCGAAGGAGCACGGGCTGGAGCGCATCGATCGTGTGCAGCTGAGCGAGCAGACGCCGCGTGCCGCTGCAGGCGCAACCGTGTTCGTCGTGCAGGGCGAGCCGAGCAATCCGGCGCATTTGCGTGCCGGCATGCCCACCGACGTGGCGGTCAACACGCCAGTGGAACAGTCGCTGGCCCAGCTGCAAGCGCTCGATGCCCGCACGCTGGCGCAGAGTCAGGCACAGGAGCAAGCGCTTGCGCAAGAGCAGGGGGCTAGGCAACGCGGGATGGGCTGATGCGCCATGGTGCTGGTCTCGGTGGGATGCAAGTGCGCGGCTCTTTCTGCCGATGCGGGCGAGCGCCATGACGTCCGCTTCCCATCCCTGGTGTAAGCGCGATCCCGCGGTGTGCGGAGCGTCCCAGGCGGTGTCCCATGAAGGCGAAGCTGCCACGAGCTTCGCCGAGCAGTCCGTGCTTGGCGAGATGTCACCGCGTCAGCAGCAGGAAGCGTTCGTCGCGCGTGGGTTGGCGTCCCGTGCCAAGGCCCGTCGATCTGGCGGCTATGTCGAGGCAAAGAACGTGTTGGCGGCGTTGCAGTCTCGGTTGGACGCGGCACGCAAGGGCTAAACCCGCGAGTCTGGCGGTAAGCCAAGCGTGAAGGCGGCTATCATTGAGCATGCGTCCCGCACCAAAGACACCGGAGACATGGAAAGCCGATGGCCAACATCACCAAGCGCCGCAAAGGCGAGCTGATCCGCATGCTGTTCCAGATCCTCAAAACGCAGCCAGAGGGAATGCGGGCCAGTGACGCGTTGGAGCTGTTGGCGAAGCAGGCCACGTTGACCGAGTACGAGGAAGGGAACTACGAGACCGGCGGCCGCCGTTTCGAGAAGATCGTGCGCTTCAGTACCGTGGCGCCGGTGAAGGCTGGTTGGATGGTCAAGGACAAGGGCATCTGGACGCTGACGCCCGAGGGCGAAGCCGCCTTGCAGGCCTATCCCGACCCGGAACAGTTCACTCGCGCGGTCGGCCAGCTCTACCGCAAATGGAAGAGCGCCCAGCCGGACCCGGTGGAGGACGACGAGGGCGAGGAAGAACTCGGCGAGAGCTCGGCCACCATCACCCTGGAAGAAGCCGAGGAGAGGGCGTGGGCCGAGATCGAGGCGTATCTGGCGGCCATGCCGCCTTACGAGTTCCAGGAACTCGTCGGCTCGCTGCTGAAAGCGATGGGCTACCACGTGGCCTGGATCGCCCCGCCCGGCAAGGACGGCGGCACCGACATCATCGCCTACAACGACCCGCTCGGCACCCGGCCGCCGCGCATCAAAGTGCAGGTCAAGCGCAACGCCAACTCCCCGCGCATCGACGTGAGGGACCTTCGCAGCTTCATGGCCGTACTCGGCGAGGGCGACGTGGGCCTGTTCGTGGCCCTGTCCGGCTTTACCAATGATGCGGACTACGAGGCGCGGCAGTCGCATCGCCGCATCAACCTGATCGATGCGCGCAAGCTGTTGGGTCTGTGGACCGCGCACTACGCCCAGCTCGACGACGTCGCCCGCACCCGCATGCCGCTCAAGCCGGTGTGGTTTCTTGCTGGGGATGAGTGAGTGGCGGGCTCTGCCAGGCGACTTGTTGCATCCAGACCCGAGTCAAACTGCGCGTCTAATGCTTTCTTGGATTGAGGCTTGGTTGAAGGCGCCTAAGGGCTGAGTTTCAGACAACAGCAGCAACAGAAAAGGCCCCGCGAAAACGGGGCCTCTTTATACCAACTGTCGATAACTACTCGGCGCTTGATCGAGGGAGTGCTGCACTGACTTCACGGAAAGACAGCAGCGCCGCTTCCAGGTGGTCGATGATCTCGAGTGCCAGAACATCCGGCGGTGGCAGATCATCAAGGTTGTCCAAGCTTTCGTCCTTCAACCAGAAAATGTCCAGGCTGGCCTTGTCGCGCTTGGTCAACGTTTCGTAGTCGAAGTACCTGAAGCGCTCTGATTCCTTGCGCGCATGCCGGTTAGTGGGGTTGTAGCAATCGACGAAATCTTGAAGGTCCTCGCGCTTGAGCTGGCGCGTTTTCAAGGTGAAATGCTTGTTGGTGCGCAGGTCATAGATCCACACTCCTTTGGTGTGAACCTTGCCGTCCTTGGGTTTGTTGTCGAAGAACAGTACGTTCGCCTTGACGCCCTGCGCATAAAAAATGCCCGTTGGAAGACGAAGCAGCGTGTGAACATCGCAGCTCTGCAGCAGCTTCCGGCGGATCTTCTCGCCCGCTCCCCCTTCGAATAGGACATTGTCCGGTAGCACCACCGCTGCTTGCCCCGTCGCCTTGAGCATCGAAACAATGTGCTGCAGGAAATTCAGCTGTTTGTTGGACGTGGTCTGCCAGAAGCCCTGCCGTTCGTACGTCAAAGCATCACGATCTTCCTCACCGTCTTCACTGGTGATCGTCATGCTGCTCTTCTTGCCAAATGGTGGATTAGCCAGCACATAATCGAACAGCTGCGAAGGCTCGCTCACCAGCGCATCGGAGCGTTCAACAGCGGGAATCCCGTCCAACTCGCCGATGTTGTGCAAGAACAGGTTCATCAGGCACATACGCCGAGTGCCCGCCACGATCTCATTGCCGTGAAATGTATTGTGCCGCAGAAATTTGCCCTGCGATGGGTTCAGACGACTGCCGGGACGGGTCAGCCATTCGTGCACGCCTAGGAAGAAGCCGCCTGTGCCACAGGCCGGATCCGCAACGGTCTTCTTGGGCTCGGGCTGTACGCATTCCACCATCGCCTGGATCAGCGGGCGCGGCGTGAAGTACTGGCCGGCGCCGCTTTTGGTGTCTTCGGCGTTCTTCTGCAGCAAGCCTTCGTACAGCTCGCCCTTAACGTCGATGTCCAGGCTCAGCCACTCCTGCGCATCGATCATCTGTACCAAGCGCGCTAGCTTGGCTGGGTCCTGAATCTTATTCTGAGCTTTGAAAAAGATGGCGCCTAACATTCCGGGCTCTTCGCCCAGTTTGTGCAGCACCTTGATGTAGTGTCCTTCTAGCGTCGGGCCGGTCAGCTTCCTTAGGCTGTTCCAGTTGCAGCTACGCGGGATGTGGGTGTCGCGGCTGTGGGGCGGAAGCGAGTATTCGTGGGCGAGTTTCAGGAATAGCAGATACGTCAGCTGTTCCAGGTAATCGCCATAGCCAACGCCATCATCGCGCAGTGTGTTACAGAAATTCCAAAGCTTCTGGACCAGAGTGTTGCTGTTCATCAGTTCTTCTTGCCTTTATTTCTTTTTCCTGGAAGCAGCTTTGCCGCTTTGGATTCAAGTTGTGCCAAGTCGGCGGCGGCCTCTTGTTCGGCGGCAAGCCGCTCTGCGTCGCGCCGGCGGTTGTCGAAAGCAGTGAACCGTTCGCCAATGACCGATTCCATCTGGTCGTGGGAAATCTGGCCCGCATTGCTCAGGACCGGGCGCTCGTCAAATGCCAGGAAGCGGTCGGTCTGTGCAATCCAGTCGGCCATGCGGGTTTCCATGCGGCGCAGCGCACGGTCCTCGGCAAAGTCCAGGAACCGCGTCACCAGCCGGTTGAGTTGGTCCAGCTCGTCGGCGTGCAGGTAGTTCTTGGACACCATGGCGTCGGCCTTGCGGATGCGCGGAGTCGGCCAGTTGGTCAGGCCCATGTTCTCCGCCTCGGCATTGGCGCGGCTCACGATCAGGTCGGCGGCCGTCTTGCCGGTGATGGCAAAAACCAGTTTGTTCTGGATGGTGGCAAAGAAGGTCTTGGCCATCTGTGCCGTGCCGTCGTAATCGCTGCTGCTTTCCTTGAATAGGTCGCGCAACTTCTGGTAGAAGCGCTTCTCCGAGCTGCGGATATCGCGGATTCGCGCCAGTAGTTCCTCGAAGTAATCGACCCGCTCGGCATCCTTCAAGCGGGCATCGTTCATGGCGAAGCCTTTCACAAGGTACTCAGCCAGCACCGTGCTGGCCCAGCGTCGGAACTGGGCGCCGCGCGGAGAGCGCACCCGGTAGCCAACCGCCAGGATCATCTCCAGGCGATAGGTCTGAACCGCACGGCTGACCTGGCGCTTGCCCTCGGTTTGAACTGTCAAGGATTCCTTGACAGTTGCCTCGGCGGTCAATTCCCCCTCGTCCAGCACATTGCGGATATGCAGGCTGACGTTCTGCTTGGTGGTGTTGAACAGCTCAGCAATCTGGGCTTGGTTCAGCCACACTGTACCGTCCACCGCGCGTAGCTGGATGTCAGCTTGACCGTCCTCTGTCCGGTACAGGATCAGTTCGCCCTGGCTGTCGCTCATGTGCATTCCTTGGTCTTTCGCGCAGTTTTGCCTGTTCGCTTCGCACCGGCTGCGACGCGCGCTGCGCGGATACGCTCCAGTAGTACGCTGGCGGGTTCGTCGTTTGGATCTTGGGAGACGAGCTGACCTGTGAACGCGGCTTTGAGGATGTTTTTGCGTTGAGCAGCTGCCTGCTTTAAGCCAAGTTCTATGCTCTTTTCCTGGGCGGCCAGGATATCAAGCATGGGCGACAGTATCTCAAGAATCTTTCGCCCTTCCAGTTCTGCTGCGACGGGGATAGGAAACTCGCGCAACATTTTCATGTTGATCGATGCCAGATTCGTGGTTTGCTTGCCGGCGGTCTTGAACCAGTCTTTTCCGAATGTGTTGCCATGATGCGAGATCAGTTCGGACGGTGTTCCGGACAGGTACGGACGAACGCGGAAGACATGATTCTGATGGATGCATTCTTTCAATTCGCCTTGCCAAACCCACCCGCGTCCAAGTTTGTCGAGATCTCCGCCTTCGTTGAAAAGAACGTCCCCAGGCTGAAGACGAAGTTCCTCGATGTCAGCCTCTGTAGCTGCAATGGTTTTGATCTGCGTGAGGTCGAGGTAGCCACGTTGGACATTTGCTACCCGCAAGTATGGGACTTCGCGCGTGATGGTCGCGGACGAACGCTTTGTGCCCTTGGCTACGCCCGATGCAATCTCCCCAATCATGTCCAAGCTTGCCCACGCCCAACCGACTGGCAGGGCGTGGAGGCCGACCGCCTTTGGTAGGACTGGGGCAGGGTATTTGTCTTGCCAGCCTTTGGGTGGGTTCTTTCCTTGTTTGGCAAACTTGGCGAGTTGCTTGGCTTCCCAGCGAGCGCGGCGTTCGCTGAGGATGCGTTGCAGTAGCTCGGCGCCAGTTTCTTGTGGTTCGCCGGTTTGCGCGCGCGCAGCACGCCAGTCGGCGGTGAGGGTGCCTTCCACGGCGGCCTTCAGTAGTGACTGGCGGTAACGCACCAGTTTGCGCTGCGCTGCCTTCAGTTCGGCTACGCCGGCATCGAGGTCGGACAATAGTTCTTCAAGCTTTCCGGCGATCCGGGTTTGTTCGCCTATCGGAGGTAGTGGGAGGTCAATTTCCTCGATGCTTTTTGACGATAAATGCTTTACCGTAATCGATGACGTCGCGGCATTAATTGCATTTAAATAGCCAGGTAGTGCGTATTCGATAAGCTTTGGGTGATAAAAATTTTCATTTGGGGTGATTTTACAAACGCGTTGATTTAGAAGAGCTTGTTCGCCCTTCCAGCAGGTTGCGTGGAAATCGCCATCCATGCCGATCAAAAGGTCTCCCGTATTCACGATGAACCTGTTCTCATATGGGCCGTTATAACGGGTCTGTGTTTTTCCCTCTGAAATGTTGCGGATACGAATTAAAGGGATGCCGGTTGTGCCTGTGAAAAATACGGACTCGAATGGGAATCCATTGAGCACGCTGGCAATTTCGGCCAATCGCACGCGAGACCACGTTGGATGTATACCAAGTAAACCTGATGTGTCTTCGGAGATGATCTCTGCGATGCTTTTAGTCAGTGCCATAAAAGAAATGGCTTACGCCACCAACTCCTCATTCATTTCATCAAGCAGCCCATCGAGCTGCTCACCAAATACATTCCACGCCTTCTGCAAGCCGCCCTTGCCAGCCAGTTGGGCGTAGTCGAAATCTTCGCGACTGATCGCACAGCTGGACGCGATATGATCCTTTATCAAGCGCAGCCATTCGGTCTGCTCTGCCGTGAACGACGTGGTGCGGCGCGCATTGTGCCGGAAAATCCATGCTTGGAAGCGCTTGTCCACGCTATCGGCGTAGGGGCGCAGTTCATCGTCCAGTCCCAATGCAAAGCGCACCAGTGAAACAAGATCCGTCAGTTGGCGGCGCGCATTGGCGCCCGTGACCTTGCTGGGCTGCATGCGAGCATAAGCGGACCACAACCGATCGGTGGTCAGCATCAGCGGTGGGCGCCCCAGCGCTTCGTGCAGTTCCTCGATCATGGCGAAAGTAAGTTGCCGGCGCTGATATGGCTGGGCATAGAAGAAGCCCAACGCGGCGATCTCATCCTTGTGCTGCTGCAGGTAATCCTGGAAGGCCTGGACGGTCGCCTTTGCCTGGACTTTGGCCTGTGCGCTGTAGCCAGCAAAAGTGATCTCATCTAGATTGATATGGTCGATCAACTGTTCGTGCTTACGGCGAGCCGATTCAATCTCCTCACGCAGCGCTGGATCATCGAAGGGGCGACAGGCGCTGGCGATGCGTTTGGCGCGAGCGGCATCCAGTTCTTCGGGAGTGATCGTCTCTGCGCTGCGGGTGATGCCCGCTGCCTGTGCCGCATCCAACGCGTCGGCCAGGACCAGGTCCGGGTTTGCCGCGCTCACCAGGCCACGGGCCAGCTCGGACAGGCTGGCGCCCTTGGCGGTCTGCTTGATGCGGGTCAGCGCCTTGTCATCCAACTGCTTGTTCAGGCGTATAAGCCGATTACCAAGGCTAAGCACGGTGTCCTCGTCCTGCCCGCCAACGGCGATGCTCTTGAGCAACTGGTCCAGGCTGACGCCAGGCTTCTTCTCCAGCGGGCGGGTTTCGGTCTTGAGGGACTTCTCCACGCCCACCGCGTCGATCAGGACAAAGCGGGTCTTGGCGCTGTTCACGCTGTTGCTGACTTTCTTAAGCGATTCCATGTCCAGGCTGCGCACACCGCGCCCCTTCATCTGCTCGTAGTAGCCCTTGCTGCGGACATCGCGCATGAACAACAGCACTTCGAGTGGCTTCACATCGGTGCCGGTGGCAATCATGTCCACGGTGACGGCGATGCGCGGGTGGTAGTCGTTGCGGAAATTGGACAGGACAGTGTCGGGATCTTCATCGGATTTGTAGGTCACCTTTTTGCAGAAGGCGTTGCCCTGGCCGTAGACCTCCCGGACAGCCTTGATGATGTCGTCGGCGTGGCTGTCGGTCTTGGCAAAGATCAGCGTCTTGGGGACTTCCTTGCGGTTGGGGAAGATGCTGGTCTCTACCGCGGATTTCATCGCCTGGACGACCTTGCGGATCTGACTGGTGTTGACCACCGAGCGGTCGAGCTCCTTGCCGGTGTAGGCCACGTCTTCATCCGTCTCGGCCCAGCGCTTCTTGCGGGTCTCGCGATGGCGGTGGTCCACCCACTGTTTGGCTTTGAGCTCGGCGCCGGCCTTGGTGATCTTGGTGTCGATCTCGTAAACGTCGTAACCGACGTTGACGCCGTCCACGACGGATTGCTCGTAGCTGTACTCGGCCACGATGTTTTCGTTGAAAAACCCGAAGGTGCGCTTGTCCGGGGTGGCCGTCAGGCCGATCAGGAAGGCGTCGTAGTAATCCAGGACCTGCTTCCACAGGTTGTAGATGCTGCGATGGCATTCGTCGATGACGATGAAGTCGAAGGTCTCGATGGGGACGGCGGCGTTGTACGCGACCGGCCTTGGCTGTTTGATCGCCGAGGGCAGTTCAGCCATCGAGACGTCCTCAGCCGATTCGTCGATTGGTTGTTCGGACAGGATGGAATACATGCGCTGGATGGTGCTGATGCACACTTGAGCATGGGGGTCGATTTGGCTGCTCGTCAGGCGCTGGACGTTGTACAGCTCGGTGAACTTGCGGCCGTCATCGGGCGGCGTATAGGCCATGAATTCCTGATGTGCCTGTTTGCCCAGATTGCGCGTGTCCACCAGGAACAGGATACGCCTGGCCCCGCCGAACTTGAGCAGGCGGTAGACCGAGGTGATGGCGGTGAAGGTCTTGCCCGCGCCGGTTGCCATGTGGACCAGTGCGCGCGGCCGGTTCTGGGCCAAGGAGCGCTCCAGCCCTGTGACCGCGCTGACTTGGCAGTCGCGAAGGTTTTCCTCGGGCAAGGCCGGCATGCGCTCGGCGAGCCGGTGGCGCAAGGTGTCGGCTTCGGCTGCCCAATCTGCGAGGGTCTGGGGCTGGAAGAAGTGGAACAGCTCACGCGCGCGGGGATGGGGATCGCGCCCGTCCGTGAAGTGGATGATCTGGCCGGTGCTTTCGTACAGGAAGCGCAGAGGCTCTTTGCTCTTGCGCCATTTCAGGGTGGCATTGGCATAGCGCTCGGTCTGGGCTTCATGCATTGTGAGGTTTTCACCAGCTTCATCACGTTTGGCTTCGATGACGCCGACCGACTCGCGGTCAACAAACAGGACGTAGTCGGCCGGGCCGCTATCGGTGGGGTACTCGCGGACCGCGACGCCTCTGCCAGCCCCAAGGTTGACCTGCTTGGCGTCCTGAACCAGCCAGCCCGCCGCTTCCAGCTTGCTGTCGATGAGCTGCCTTGCCTTGATTTCTGGCGTCATGCCGTTCCCCCGATTGGCCAAGTCTTTGGTAAAGGGGATTGTATGGGCTGGATTGCGTAGGCGGGCGCCTGTAGATCTAGATCGGAGGCATGGGTTTTCATGGATGCGGGGCTTGCGCGTCTTCCGTTTTGCTCCTGGGTTCTTGGCCTTTTCATTCACGGTCTTGATGCCATGTGTACTGAGGCAACGAGTCAGGATGTGCTGCCTGGCAGCGGATCGCTGCCGCCTTGGATCAACGTCGCGCCAGCTCTACTTGCGCTGACTTCCTGTGAGAGTCGAACTCGCTCCAGCCTATTGACGCGCCACTCGGCCAGTAGCAAAATTACTAAACGGAGCCTAGAAACTCCTCGAACAGCGGTACCCACCTCCGACAAACCGGTGGGTTTTTTGTGCCTGCATGCTTCGCAGGTGCAACCGACGCGACGTTCTGCGTCGGGAGGGCGGTGAATACAACACCCGCAAGGGGAATAAACCCGCCGGCTGTTCGCGGTTTCTAGCCTCCCGACTTCCCGTCCGCCATGGCGGCGGACGGCCACTTCATGGAAGGAGAGGCGACGATGTCGGAGTACAGAACGGACGATCTGGAAATGTCGGGCTATTTTCTGCCCGAAGAGAGCCAGTTCCGGCTGGTGCGGCTGGGCGAGTTCATCAAGTTCCTCGCAAGACTGGCAGAGCCACGCAGCGTGGCCGAGGAACGTGAGGCCGCCCCGAAGGTGCGTGCGGGCGAGCTGGCGGTCTGCATGGAACTGCTCGCGGAACAGTTGGACATGGTGCTGCGCGAGGTGTCGTGGCCGGCGCAGCGGCAGTCCCCCTATCAGGCCCAGGGCGATGGCGCCGATCATGATGCGCCATGACCGATTTTCGGCTGCGATAAACCTCTCGTCCAGGCTGACCTCAGACGCTGCGGATTTGCCTCGGAATGGCATGCTTGCACGCTTCGACTAGGCGGATAGCATCGCTGGCCCGTGTGCAGACACACTTTCTGTCCTCCTCCGTTCCCTCGCGGTAACGCAGCGCCTCGATGCGATCACGCGACAGCATGCAGTTGACAATGCCCGGTTGCAGTCTGCGAGATAAGGCAGATACCGGCACGCCCATCAGTTCGCCGAAGGTGCGAAAGGTCGAGTTACTGTTGATGGTGCCACCGAGCAGTTTGAAGCCGTAGTTGGGGTAGTCCAGGTCCCGGGCGTTGAGTTCAGGCACGGCGCGCGCCGCCGTATTCCAGCGCGCCAGGATATCGTCCTTGTCGCCGGTGGCTACGATACGAGAGGGCTGGTTCGGCCGGATGTAGCTGGTGCTGTCGGCCTCGGCGCCGATGGAACTGGCGTAGTCGGCGTCATGCGCGTAGTGCCAAGCGCGCAGCGCGTGCCTGCGGGCGTCGGTGCCGATCGGAATCGGCCTGCCGGTCTGTCGGTCGGTGGCCAGGCCGTGCAGTTCGGCCAGGGCCTTGCCCTGTTCGTCGCGCAGAACCCAGAACGCATGCCCGGCAATGCCGAGAACGCTGAGTGACCGCGCTTCGATGGAGTAGGTGGGCATGCAGCGCTTCTTCCCAAGTGAGCGGAACTACAGGTGCTGGCTGGCGATGCAGGTGTCCAGTTCCGATTTGAGGTCCTGCATCGCCTGGTCCACGCCCAGATCGGTGAAGTAGGCGCCGGCACCCTTGAGGGTGATCTTTGCCTGCGCGGCGCCTTGCGGGCGCTCGATGTGCATGCGGAAGCCGGTTCGGTTCCTTTCCGGGAAATCGCCGGACTCCAAGACGCCGGCGGCGGTGTCCTTGCGGGTGACCTTGGGCCAGGAACTGCTGGTGTCGGAAAACCGGGCGATGGTGTCCTCGGCGCAGGTGAACAGCACGTGGGTCGGCACGTCGGCGGGGACGGCCAGCACATCGGAGGCCATCGGCATCTTGCCCGCGGCGGCGGGCATGCTGCAGGCGGAGGTGAGCAGCAGGATTGCGATTCGGACGGTGACGTGCCATGACTTCATGCGGACTCTCCTGCGGGGCGGCGGCATGGCAGGTGTGTCGCTTTCTGCGACGCGCTGAGGCGCTCATTGTAGCGCGTGGCTGTGGCGGCCGATCTGCAGGAGGGCGCGGGATCTAAGCTTTCTTGCGGAGACAAGGTCGCTGTGGCGCTTGCTGCCATGGCGACGAACCCGATCCCGTCGGCGCACGGGACGCTTCCGGGGCTGCGCAGTACAAGCGCCACGCCGTGGCGGGGTGCGTGTCAACGGCGCGCGCGACGCCAGGCGATCAGTGCGACCGCGGCCAACGCCGCCACGCTGCCGATCGCCGCAACCTGGGCCAGCCGTTGAGCGCGTTGCGCGCGCAGACGCTGTTCGGCATCCGCGCCGCCGGCGGACAACGGCGACTGAAACACGTTGCTGTTGGAGGCGCGGGGTGTACCGCGCGCCAGCGTGGCGGTCGGTGTCGGCGCGCGGGCGACGGGTGCCGCGTTGTTCGTGCCGGAGCCGGAGGTGGCGTGGTCGGTGGGGACGTCTGCTGTCGTGGTGCGCGCTGCGCTCATGCGTGCGTATCGCCTGTGCTGAAGTGGGACGGAAACCGGTATTGCATGCTGGCAAGCCTAACGTTAACGCGGCGCAGGGGAAAAGTAAGCATTCGTCGCGGTGCGCGTCCGGTCGTGCCGCTGTCGCAGCCGCTGAGCCGTTCAGATGGTGCGATGGCGCCCCTTCCGCCGCGTCCCCATCTTCTGCCCATGGATCTGTTCGCTCACGCCGACGCTGCCCCGCACTGCCTGGTGGACGATGCCGAAGGCGGTATCCGCTACTGGCCGCAGTTGCTGGATCCGGCCGTGGCTCAGGCATGGTTCGCGACGCTGCGCGATAGGGCCGCCTGGCAATGCCTGCGCCGGCCGATGTACGACCGGGTCGTGGATGTGCCGCGCTTGCTGGCCTCGTATGGCTTGCAGGCGCTGCCTGAGGCCTTGCCGCTGCGCGACCTGCACGCGCTGGTGCAGGCACGGCTGCCGGCGCCGTACACCACGGTGGGCCTGAATCTCTACCGCGACGGCCGCGACAGCGTGGCGATGCACAACGACAAGCTGCACACGCTGGTTGCGCCGCATCCCATCGCGCTGGTGTCGCTGGGGGCGCCTCGGCGCATGAACATTCGCGCCAAGGCCAGCGACCGCCGGACGCTCTCGCTGGACCTGGCGCCGGGCAGCCTGCTGGCGATGAGCCATGCCTCGCAGCTCACCCACGAGCACGGCATCCCCAAGACGGCGCGCCCGGTGGGGCCGCGGATGAGCGTGGTGTTCCGGGTGCGGCCGGGGTGACCGCTCGGCGGTAGTGGCGCGCGGATTTGGCGATAATGCGGGCTTGTCCCGTCAGGAAGCCCGCATGACCGCTCTCACCGAACGTTACGCGCGCGCCGTGGACTACGCGCGCATCGCCCATGCCGGCCAGTTCCGCAAGGGCGGCACGGTGCCGTATTTCAGCCATGTGCTGGGCGTGTCCACGCTGGTGCTGGAGGCCGGGGGCGACGAGGACCAGGCGATCGCGGCCTTGTTGCACGACGTGGTCGAGGACTGCGGCGCCGGGCACGAGGCGGTGATCCGCGCGCAGTTCGGCGATGCGGTGGCGGCGATCGTGATGGCCTGCACCGACGCCAGTGCCGAGCACAAGGCGGCGCAGGACGACGTGCCGGCCAAGCGCCGCGACTGGCGCATCCGCAAGCAGGCCTATCTGGTGCATCTGGGCCAGGCGCCGGACGCGGTGCTGTTGGTGTCGGCCTGCGACAAGCTGTACAACGCGCGCAGCATTGTTGCCGACCTGGAGGATCCGGAGGTGGGCGTGGAGGTGTTCGAGCGCTTCACCGCTGGGCGGGACGGCACCTTGTGGTACTACGCGGCGCTGCATGCGGTCTTCGCCGGGCGCGGTGTCGCGGTGCTGCGTCCGTTCGCGGCGGCGGTGGCGCGGATGCATGCGTTGGCGGATGTGGCGTTTGATGCTGATTCGGCAGGGAGAATTGCTGCGCCGTCGTTGGCGTAGTTGTTCCTGATGGGCTATCGACAGCGATAGCCTTTACTCCGCGCTGGCTGTTCCCTTCTCCCATCGGGAGAAGGAGCCCCGCAGGGGCGGATGAGGGTACGGGCGCAGCCTCGCGCACCCAGACTCCGCGCGTCGCTTTCGCGCCGGACCCTCACCCCAACCCCTCTCCCGGTGGGAGAGGGGCTAGCGCTGTTCCTTCTCCCGTCGGGAGAAGGTGCCCCCGCAGGGGCGGATGAGGGTACGGGCGCAGCCTCGCGCACCCAGACTCCGCGCGTCGCTTTCGCGCCGGACCCTCACCCCAACCCCTCTCCCGGTGGGAGAGGGGCTTAGGTCGTCTCGGTGGATACCGTGTCGAACGGTCCCAGGTAGTCGAGCTTGCCCACCGCCACGCCCTGTTGGCGCAGGATCGCGTGCGCGGTGGCGACATGGAAGAAGAAGTTCGGCAAGGCGAAGGTCAGCACATAGTCGCTGCCGTTGAACTCGGCCTTCAGCTTGCCTGCGCTCAGCGAGACCGCGCGTTCCTGCGCGCCGTCCAGGGCCGTGGCGTCCACGCCGTGCAGGAAGCGCTGGGTGGCGGCGATACGCTCGCGCAACTGCGCGAGGGTGGTTTCGTCGTCGGGCATGCGGGGCGGCGCGATGTCGCTGAGGCGACCGATGGTGTTCTTCGCCGTGTCCGAAGCGCGTTGGATCTGCCCGGCGAAGCCGAGCATGTCCGGCGCCAGGCGCGCGTCGATCAGGGCCTGCGGGTCCAGACCAGTGTCCTGCGCATGGCGCTCGGCCAACGCCACGTAATGGTGCAGCACGCCCAGACCGCGCAGGAACACCGGGACGGTAAGGCGATACATCGAGACGGACATGGGGCGATTCCTTGTGGGCGATGGGGCCGGTCGAACGCCGGCGGAAACCTCGCACCACCTGGATGGGGCATCGCCGCGCGAACACAAGAGCACGCCGCGGCAGCGGGAGCGCCTTCCCAAAATGGGTGATTGCCGGGGCCGCCCCTGCATCGCATGCTGTGCGCGCCGCCCGATGCCCAAAGGATGCCGATGAGCCTGGCCGATACCCGTCGCCATCAGATGTTCCCGGAGCTGGACCCGACGCAGATGGAGACCGCGCGCCGTTTCGCCAGCGGCGCGCCGCGCAGCTTCGCTCCGGGCGAGGAGGTGTTCGCGGTCGGCGATCATCCGGCGCCGGTGTGGCTGGTGGTGCAGGGCTCGATCGCGGTGGTGCGCCGCGATGGCCTGGGCCACGAGAAGCCGGTCACCGAACACACCGCCGGGCAGTTCACCGGCGAGGTCAGCCAGTTGGCCGGGCGCGCTTCGCTGGCCGGAGGCCGTGCCGGCGCGGAGGGCTGTGTCGCGGTGCCGTTCGATGCGGCGCATCTGCGTTCGCTGATGATCAGCTCGGCCGATGTCGGCGAGATCGTGATGCGCGCGCTGATCCTGCGCCGGGTCGGCCTGATCGAGGGCGACACCGCCGGTTCGGTGCTGATCGGCGAACCGGGCGAGGCGCGCCTGACCCGGTTGCAGGGCTTCCTGACCCGCAACGGCTATCCCAACACGTTCCTGGACGCGGCCAACGACGACGAGGGCCGCGCGCTGGTCGAACGCCTGGGCATCCGCCACGACGAACTGCCGCTGATGGTCTGCCCCAGCGGCGAAGTGCTGCGGCGTCCCGGCGATGCCGAGGCCGCGCATTGCCTGGGCATGATTCCGGAGCTGGATCCGCGCAAGCGCTACGACGTGGCCATCGTCGGCGCCGGCCCGGCCGGGCTGGCGACCGCGGTGTACGCCGCCTCCGAAGGACTGTCGGTGCTGGTGCTGGACCAGCGCGCGATCGGCGGCCAGGCCGGCGCCTCGGCGCGGATCGAGAACTACCTGGGCTTTCCCACCGGCATCTCCGGCCAGGCCCTGGCCGGGCGCGCCTACAACCAGGCGCTGAAGTTCGGCGCGGAACTGGCGTTGCCGCTGGAAGTGAGCCATCTGCACTGCGATGCGGCCACCGCCGAGGAGTGCAGCGCCGCGCCGCTGCAACTGCAAATGCGCGACGGCCTGCGCGTGCAGGCGCGCACCGTGGTGATCGCCTCCGGCGCGCGTTACCGCCGCCCGGACATCGCCAACCTGGCCGCGTTCGAGGGTAACGGCGTGTCGTACTGGGCCTCGCCGGTGGAGGCGCGGTTGTGCGAGGGCGAGGAGGTGGCCCTGGTCGGCGGCGGCAATTCCGCGGGCCAGGCGGTGGTGTTCCTGGCGCCGAAGGTCAAGCGTCTGCACCTGATCGTGCGCGGACCCGGGCTGGAAGCGTCGATGTCGCGCTACCTGATCGAGCGCATCGCCGCGCTGCCGAACGTCGAATTGCATACCGGCACCGAGGTGGTGTCGCTGCAGGCCGATGCGTCGCAGCGCCTGGCCAGCGCGGAGTTCCGCGACCGCGCCACCGGCGCGACCCACCGCTGCAACCTGCGCCATCTGTTCCTGTTCGTCGGCGCCGACCCCAACAGTGGCTGGGTGGACGGCTGCGTGCGCCTGGACCACGCCGGCTTCGTCGTCACCGGCGCCGAGCCGGCGCTCGGGCAGGTGCCGGCGCTGCCGCTGGAGACCGACCGGCCGGGCGTGTTCGCGATCGGCGACGTACGCGCCGGTTCGGTCAAGCGCGTGGCCGCGGCGGTGGGCGAGGGCGCCGCGGTGGTCGCGCAGATCCATCAGTTCCTGGCGCGGCGCAGTGCGCCCGCCGCCAACGAGAGGGCCAGCGCATGAGCGCACGGTGTACGCATCTTTCCAGCATCGCCGAGGTCAACCCGAGCGCGCGCGGGTGCGAGGAGTGCCTCAGGATCGGCAGCCCGTGGGTGCACCTGCGCCTGTGCCGCAGCTGCGGCCATGTCGGCTGCTGCGACGATTCGCCCCACCGCCACGCCAGCAAGCACTTCCACGCCACCGCACACCCGATCATCGAGGGCTACGATCCGCCCGAAGGCTGGGGCTGGTGCTACGTGGACGAAACGCAGGTGGAACTGCCCGACCAGACGCCGCAGTTGGGGCCGATCCCGCGCTACGTGTAGGACGCGCTGCGCGGTGCGTTCCGGCGCCGCCCTGTGCTGCGTCGGCGTAGCGCGTCGCCTAGCGCCGCGCTCTGGTCCACCACGTGCGCTGGCGCGCACGCCGGCCCGCTTAGCCGACGCGGCGCACCATCACCAGGACACGGGTGCCGTGCGCGTCGGCCTCGGTGACGGGCTGCCAGCCCAGCCGTGCGTACAGGCCGCCGTCCATCGCCTCGGTCTGCAGGTGCAGCGCATCCAGGCCCAGGGCCGCGGCCGCGTCCAGCGCGTGCGCGATCACGCGGCCGGCCAGTCCGCGGCCGCGATACGGCTCGGCCACGAACACGCCGCCCAGCCAGTAGGGGTATTGCGGAAACGCATCCATTTCCTGGTACTTCAATTGCGCGGCGGCCACCGGTTGCTCGCCCTCGAACGCCGCCAGCACATGCGGCAGGCCGCGCGCATCCGGCACGCGCCGCAGGCGCCGCAGTTCGTCCTCCAGCGAAAAGCCCGCGTCCCGCCCCCATGCCGCGTGATACCACGCGGCCAGCACGGGCATGGCGGACGAGTGCGGGTCGAGGTGGCGGATGTCCATGCGGTCGTGCTCCAGGAGGCGAACGGGTGGCAACCTTACACTGGATGGAGGTCGCGTCGCCGCGCGGCGGCCCGCGTGGACATGGCGAACGCGCGCGACCCGCTAAGCTTGCCCGTCGCCTCGCCGATCGCCCGCCATGTCCAAGTCGCCCGCTTCCATCGATTCAGGCTTCGTCCGCGTCCGCGGCGCCCGCGAGCACAACCTCAAGGACGTGGACGTGGCGCTGCCGCGCGACGCGCTGGTGGTGTTCACCGGCGTGTCCGGCTCGGGCAAGTCGTCGCTGGCGTTCGGCACCTTGTTCGCCGAGGCGCAACGGCGCTACCTGGATTCGATCTCGCCGTACGCGCGGCGCCTGATCGACCAGGCCGGGGTGCCGGACGTGGACGCGATCGAGGGCCTGCCGCCGGCGGTGGCGCTGCAGCAGCACCGCGGCGCGCCGAGCACGCGTTCGTCGGTGGGCAGCGTCACCACCATCTCCAATTCGCTGCGCATGCTGTACTCGCGCGCCGGCGACTATCCGCCGGGGCAGGACATCATCTACGCCGACGGCTTTTCGCCGAACACGCCGGCCGGCGCCTGTCCCACCTGCCACGGCCTGGGCCGCATCTACGACGCGACCGAAGCGTCGATGGTGCCGGACCGCACGCTGAGCATCCGCGAGCGCGCGGTCGCCGCGTGGCCGCCGGCGTGGCACGGCCAGAATCTGCGCGACATCCTCACCACGCTCGGCCACGACGTGGACGTGCCCTGGGCGAAGCTGCCGAAGAAGACCCGCGACTGGATCCTCTACACCGACGAACAGCCGACGGTGCCGGTGTATCCGGGTTTCACCCTCGCCGAGACGCAGCGCGCGTTGAAGCGCAAGCAGGAGCCCGCCTACATGGGCACCTTCAGCAGCGCGCGCCGCTACGTGCTGCACACCTTCGCCACCACGCAGAGCCCGCTGATCAAGAAGCGCGTGGCGCAGTACCTGCTCAGCACGCAATGCCCGACCTGCGACGGCAAGCGCCTGCGGCGCGAGGCGCTGTCGGTGACCTTCGCCGGGCTGGACATCGGCGCGCTGTCGCAGCGTCCGCTCACGCAAGTGGCCGACCTGCTGCGTCCGGCGGCGGAAGGACGCATGCGCGATGCCAAGCGCCATCCCGAGCAGGCCATCGCCGCGCAACGCATCGCCGAGGACTTGCTGGCGCGGATCCGCATCCTGCAGGAACTCGGGCTGGGCTACCTCACCCTGGAGCGCAGCACGCCGACGCTGTCGCCGGGCGAACTGCAGCGCCTGCGCCTGGCCACGCAGATCCGCTCGCAACTGTTCGGCGTGGTCTACGTGATGGACGAACCGTCGGCCGGGCTGCACCCCGCCGACGCGCAGGCGTTGCTGGCGGCGCTGGACCAGCTCAAGGCCGCGGGCAATTCGCTGTTCGTGGTGGAGCACGAGATCGACGTGATCCGCCACGCCGACTGGATCGTCGATGTCGGCCCGGGCGCGGGCGAGCAGGGTGGGCAGGTGCTGTACAGCGGGCCGCCGGCGGGCTTGGCGCAAGTCGCCGCCTCGTCCACGCGCCGCTATCTGTTCGCCGAGCAGGCGCCGGTCGCGCACGCGCCGCGCACGCCGCGCGGGTGGCTGCAGTTGCGCGGCATCACCCGCAACAATGTGGCCGCGCTGGACGTGGACATTCCGCTGGGCGTGTTCACCACGGTCACCGGCGTGTCCGGCTCCGGCAAGTCCTCGCTGGTCAGCCAGGCGCTGGTGGAGTTGCTCGCGGCGCACCTGGGCCAGACGCATGCCGATCCGGAAGAAGACGTGGATCCGCTGGAACGCGGCGCGCAGGTCGCGACCGACGGCCGCATCGCCGATGGCCTGCAGCACGTGCGGCGGCTGGTGCAGGTGGACCAGAAGCCGATCGGGCGCACGCCGCGCTCCAATCTGGCCACCTACACCGGCCTGTTCGACCACGTGCGCAAGCGCTTCGCGGCGACGCCGGCGGCGCGCAAGCGCAAGTACGACGCCGGGCGCTTCTCGTTCAACGTGGCCAAGGGCCGCTGCGCCACCTGCGAGGGCGAGGGTGCGGTGTGCGTGGAGTTGTTGTTCATGCCCAGCGTGTACGCGCCGTGCCCGACCTGCCACGGCGCGCGCTACAACGCCAAGACGCTGGAGATCGAACTGCGCGGGCAGAACATCGCGCAGGTGCTGCGCATGACCGTGGCGCAGGCGGCGGCGTTCTTCGCCGACGATGCGGCGATCGCGCGGCCATTGCAGGTGTTGGGCGAAGTGGGCCTGGGCTATCTGCGGCTGGGCCAGCCGGCCACCGAGCTGTCCGGCGGCGAGGCGCAGCGCATCAAGCTGGCCACCGAACTGCAGCGCGCGCAACGCCGCGACACGGTGTACGTGCTGGACGAGCCCACCACCGGCCTACATCCGGCCGACGTGGACACGCTGCTGCGTCAGTTGCACGGACTGGTGGAGGCGGGCAACAGCGTGGTGGCGGTGGAGCACGACATGCGCGTGGCCGCGGCCAGCGACTGGATCGTCGACATGGGGCCGGGTGCCGGCGACGAAGGCGGGGCGGTGGTCGTCTCGGGCGTGCCGGAGGCGGTGGCGCGGCATGCGGGCAGTCGCACCGCGCCGTTCCTGGCGGAAGTGCTGCCAGGGTAGCGGGTCGTCTTGGCCCTGCAGGAGTGGCTTCAGCCGCGACAGGCAGCGATGGCGCCTGTCGCGGCTGAAGCGCACTTCGAATTAGCCCCCCAAAATTTTGATCGGTTGTTAGAGGTGCTTTGAGGCCGCTCCTGCAAGCGCTGCAGGAAGCGCGATGCGCGCTTCAGGTCTTCGGCGGTCGCGCGAACGGCGCGCAAGCGCTGTGGCCACTGCTCGAAGTGTCCTGCGTCGCATGCGGCCGTGTCGCACTAGGCCAAGCCGATTTGGCTCAGGTCTGGTACCACTCCAGCGCATCCAGGAAGTGTGCGGCCTCGGCCGCACTGCCCAGGTATGCCGCCAGGGACGCGGCGACCGCGTTGCGTGCCGTGTCGAGCAGTTCGTCGCTGTCGTCGAACGCGTGGTCGCCGAGTTCGGCCATGGTGTTGGCCATGGTCGCCAGGCCGCCGAACGCGGTTTCCAGCGTGGCCGCCAGCCGATGGGGTTGCCATGCGCCCGCACCGTGGAACGCGAACAGGACGTCGCCGCTGGCGGTGTCCAGGATGAACGGGTCCGCGCCCTGGTCCGCGATCACCAGCCAGTGCTCCGGCCAGTCCGCCAGCCGCTTGCCGTCGACCGCGTTCCAGCGATAGCCGGCCTGCAGCGGCCAGAGCTTGTGCAATGGCGGAATGTCGACCGGGTTGCCGCCGATCTCCAGCGACAGGCCGGTCGGGCCGACCTGCGCGTGGCGGGTTTCGCCCCACGGCCCCACCTGCGCATAGAAATCGGCGAGCGCCTGTGGCAGCGGCAGCGGTCCTTGCCAGTCGGACGCCGGTTGCGAGCGCAATTCGCCCCAAGGTGCGAGCAATGTGCGAAGTGAGGTGGAGGACATCGGCTTCCTGCGGCAGGCGTGTGGCCGACAGTATGCCCAGGCGCATGCCGGGACCGTGCAGCAGCTGCGCGACGATGCAGTTCGGACGCTGCGCCGCGTGCATGCGCGCAGCGCGCATGGCGTGCGCCGTCACGACGAGGGCCGATGCCTCAGCCGTCGAGGCCGACCGCTTGCGCCGCGCTCGCTTCCGGCAGATAGATCCGTTCTTCCGGCACGCGCAGCGCCGCCTCGCCATGGCGCAGGTTGACGGCTTGGGCGTGCACGAAGTCGGTGATGTCGGTGATCGAGATGGCCTGTTGTTCGCCGTATCGGCGCAGCGCCTCGCCGCGCAGGCCCAACTGCAGCGCCCGACGCGACAGCGCGCCGCCGTCGGGGGCATGGTCGGGGTCCCACTGCAGGCGCACGTCGGAATGCTGGACCGCTTCCTGCCATGCATCGCGGCTGGAGAAGCGCGCCGGGTCGAACGTGGAGGGCACCGCGTTGCGCAGCAGGTCGTCGAAGAAGGCGCGCGGCAGGCGGATCGCCAGGATCCGTTCCTGTCCCTCCTTCTGCGCCCAACCGGACCGGTACATCATCCACAGGAAGTTCGGCTTGATCCAGCTCATCCGCGTGTAGCTGAACTCGCCGCCGAAGCGCTGCTGCGCGACCGCGTACTGCGCGATCGAGGGGCGATACGCCTGGTAGACGTCGATCGAGGTGGCGTCGAAGTGGGCCAGGATGTGGCGGCCCTGCCGTGGCCAGGTGGCCTGCACTTGCGCATACGGAGCATGCTTCATTGCCGCGGAAGTCTACGTGGGCGCGTTGCCTGCGTCGATGCCGCTCGTATCCGAGACGCTGCACGCGGCGTATAGACGGTGTGGGCGCGCGATTGGATGTGCCCTGACGTCGCCCTCCCGCAAGAGGCTTGCGGAGAGCCGGCTGGATACGCTGTAGGCGGGGCCTCGGCCCCGGCTGCAGGGTGGTGGAGTCGCGAGGGTTCTTCGCTGAATGGCTCAGTCTGTTCACGGCCGCTGGGTCGCGCGGTGAGACGCGGCCTGGCTACGCTGGCGATCCGTTTTTCCCGGAGTTCCACGAATGAGCCGACGTTCCGGCAGCGCCGATCTGCCCCTGCATGGCGGGCGCGTGCCGCACTGGCTGGGCGAGCGCATGACCCGGCTTGGGGCGGTGATGTGCCAGGCCATCGTGCACAGCTATGGGCGCGACGAATTGTTGCGGCGTCTGGCGCATCCGTTCTGGTTCCAGTCGTTCGGCGCGGTGATGGGCATGGACTGGCATTCCTCCGGCATCACCACCAGCGTGCTCGGTGCGCTCAAGCGCGGACTGACGCCGCTGGCCGGCGAACTGGGCATCCACGTCTGCGGCGGGCGCGGGCGGCATTCGCGCGCCACGCCCGAGGAGTTGTGCGCGGTGGGCGAGCGCACCGGGCTGGACGGCGCGGGCCTGGCGCGCGCCAGCCGGCTGGTGGCGAAGGTGGACAGCGCCGCGGTGCAGGACGGTTTCGATCTGTACCTGCATGGCTTCATCGTCGGCGACGACGGGCAGTGGGTGGTGGTGCAGCAGGGCATGAACGGCGCCAGCAAGCAGGCGCGGCGCTATCACTGGCTGTCCGACGGGTTGACCAGTTTCGTCGATGCGCCGCATGCGGCGATCGACGGGCCGGGTCAGGGCCGCATCGTCAATCTCGCCGACCACCGCGCCGCCGCAGCGCGTGCGGCGCAGGTGGAACTGTTGCAGACGCTGGGGCCGGACCGGATCGCGCGGGAGTACGGCGCCTTGCAGGCCGCCGCGGGCAATGCGGCATCGCCCGCGCCGCGTGCCGTCGCGACCGCACACGCCGCACGCGACCCCGCGCCTGGCGCGCGCACCGCGGAGGCCGATCCGTTGTTCGCGCCGAGCGGCGATCTGTTCGCCGCCGTGTCCGCGGCGCCGCCGGCGCGCCTGCCCTCCGGCCTGCCGCATCTGTCGTTGCCCGATCACCACGACGTGCGCGGCAGCGACATCGTGACCCGGCGCCTGCACGCCAACCTGGCCGCCGCCGCCGAATGCGGACCGCAGGATTTCGCCGAACTGCTGCAGGTGCCCGGCGTCGGCGCGCGCACCGTGCGCGCGCTGGCGCTGGTGGCGGAAGTGCTGCACGGCACTCCGTGCCGTTTCACCGACCCGGCGCGCTTCTCGATGGCGCACGGCGGCAAGGACCGGCATCCGTTCCCGGTGCCGACGCGCGTCTACGACCACACCATCGGCGTGCTCAAGAGCGCGGTCAGCCAGGCCAAGCTGGGGCGCGAGGAGAAGCTGGAGGCGATCCGGCGCCTGGACGCGCAGGCGCGTCTGCTGGAGCCGCAGGCGCGCGGACCGTCGGTGGACGCGCTGATCGCCGAGGAGCGGCGCCTGTCGCACCGCTATGGCGGGCGCAGCGTGTTCGGCTGGGAACCGGCGCCGGCCGATGCGGTGGACGGTGCCGATGCGGTGCCGAACCGGCGCGTGCGCGGTCGCTAAGCCACCGCGCACGCCGCAGTCCTATGCCGCGCTGCGCTGTGCGACGCGGGCTGCGAAGAAGGGCGCGCGCATTCCGGTAGGCGTCGGCGCATCGCATGCAGTGTCGATGGCGTTTGCACCACATGCACAGCGCTGCCCTGCGCAGCGTCCGTCTGCCTACCCGCCCAACTCAGCCGCCGCCGCGGACGGCACGGGTGTGGCTTGCCGGCGGCAACGTCGCGGGAGCGACGCGCGCAACCACAGCATGGCGCCGCCGCGCTTGCGACGCGCGGTACGAGCGAGGTGAGCGTGGATGCTCGCTCGCTGGTGCGCGCTGGCGATGTTGCGGCGACACCTGGTCGGGATTGCTGCTGCACTTCCGCTGCGTCCCGACCCGAACCACGCTGTCCGTAAGCAAGCGTATGCAGTGCACATGCGCTTCGCGCGGTTTATGCCGGTTCTTTACTTTTTGGCTGTTACACCTGTGGCGGTGGCCATTTTCGGCCGGTTGCAGGAGAACGTCATGCCAGAGCAATCCACCACGGCACGCGCCAGACGCGACAAGCGCCAGGGCAAGGCGGGCAGCACGCAGGCCGGCGAATTCGTGCGTGAGGAGATCGAGCGCGTCCGCGAAGGCAAGACCGAGGTGAAATCGACCAAGCAGGCGATCGCCATCGGCCTGTCGAAGGCGCGCCGCGCCGGCGTCAAGACCGGGGCATCGAAGACGGCGTCCAAGGCGACCAGGAAGAAGGTGGCCAAGGAAGAACGCAAGGGCGGCAGCGGCAAGACGCCGTGGCCGACGCGCTCGCGCGGCGCCAAGAAGGCGCTCAAGACCGCCAGCAAGGGCGCCACGGCCACGCGCACGGTCGGCAAGAAGGCGTTGTCGACGCAGGCCAAGAAAGCCGCCGGCAAGCGCACCGCGTCCAGCCGTTCGGCCGCCGCGAAGAAAGCGGCGCACACCAAGGGGCCCGCCGTGCGCAAGGCCGCGGCCAAGAAAGCCGCGGCGACGCGCGGCACTACGGCGAAGAAGGCGGCGAAGACATCCACGGCCAAGTCTGCCGGCAAGCAGGCCACGCCCCGGACTGCGGCGAGCAAGACACCCGCGGCAAGGAAATCCGCTGCCAGGAAGTCGGCAAGCAAGACGTCCGCGGCCAGAAAGAGCACGGCGAAGAAAACGGCGGCGCGGAAGACGACGACCAAGAGGACCGCGGCCAGGACATCGGCCGGCGGCAAGCGCGGCTCAAGAACCACCTGAGCATGGGCGGCCGCGGCCGGCGTGCGCCAGTGGCCGCCACGTCGCCGCCGGCCCCGCGCGCCTACAGCTCGGTGTACTTGGTGATACGCCCCTTGGCGCGCTCGACCGGATACTTCCTGGCATTCACCAGCATCTTCTGCCGCGCGGCCTCGATCGGATCGATGCCGAGCTTGTCGCAGAGTTGCAGCAGGTAGAGCAGTACGTCGGCGACTTCGCTGCCGACCTGCGCCTTCTTGTCGTCCGACAATTGTCGGCTCTGCTCGTCGGTGAGCCACTGGAAATGCTCGAGCAGTTCCGACGCCTCGACCGATAGCGCCGCGGCCAGGTTGCGCGGGGTGTGAAACCGGCCCCACTCGCGTGCGTCGGCGAATGCGCGCTGGGCGGCTTGCAGGTCGTGGAGGCTGTCGGGCATGGGTGGGGTTCGCGGTCCGGGAAGCCCCATGGTAAGGCACCACCGGATCCGCTCGCGGCGGCCTGCGGCGACGGCGCGTGCTCAATCGGGATCGATGTTTTCTGTGTGGTGGCCCTTGCAGTGAGGACATGCCTCAAACGCCGCGAGTCGCTTTGCGCCGGACCCTCACCCCAACCCCTCTCCCGACGGGAGAGGGGCTAACTTCCCTTCTTACATCGGGAACACTGCCCCCTTTTCGGGGGACCAGCAGGGGCGGATGAGGGGACGTGCGCAGCCTCGTGCACTCAACGCCGCGGCAACAACGCCCCGATCCCGCTCGGTCAGCGCGCCTTGCAGCCGAACAGCGACAGGTCGATGGCCGCGGCCATGCGCGCATAGCCCGCGTCGTTGGGGTGCAGGTGGTCGCGGGTGATCGCGGCCGGCAGCGATTCGGGCTGATCCGGCGCGCGCAGGGCCGCGTCGAAGTCGATCACCGCCGAGAACGCCTTGCCGTTGCGGATGAAGTCGTTCAACGCCTGGCGGGTGGCGGCGGCGACCGGCTCGTAGCGCTCGGAGCCGCCGAACGGCGTCAGCGTCGCGCCGATGGTGGCGATGCCGTGTTGGCTCAGGCGATCGATCACCTGCCGGTAGCCGAGGATCATGTCGGCGGCGTCGCGTCCGGGTACGAGCGCCGGCGCGCCGCCGTGGCGGATGTCGTTGATGCCTTCCAGCAGCAGCACCTGGTCCACGCCGGGCAGGGCGATCACGTCGCGGTCCAGGCGCGACAGCGCGCTGGGGCTGCGGCCGGCGTCGAGCAGCTTGTTGCCGCTGATGCCGGCGTTGAGCACCACCACCTGGCCGGGGCAGGCCTGTTCCAGGCGCGTGGCCAGCAGCGCCGGCCAGTCGCCGTGGCGGCCGCGGCTGGCGGTGGCGCCTTCGGTGATCGAGTCGCCCAGGGCCACCACCACGCGCGGCCGGGCCGTGGTCTGCGCATACACCGCCGACACCACGTTCTGCCGGTAGCTCAGCGCGGTGGCGGCGGGCACGTCGGCCTGGCCGTCGGCCACGCGCACCGCGGTGCGGCGGACCGCCGGCCGCACCGCGTCCGGGAAATACAGGGTCAGCGCGACCTCGGCCAGGGCCGGCACGCGCAACGCCACCGGATCGCTGAGCAGGACGCCACCCGCTGGCAGCACGACCTCGGCGCGGCCGCCGAACAGCACCGCCTGCGCCGGCTGTGCGGCATCGGCCAGACGCACCGAGGCCGCGCCGATGCGCAGCGGCGCGGTGCCCAGTTCGTTGCTGATGCGGAAGCGCAGCGCCTGCGCGGCGGTGCCCAGGCGCATGTCCTGGCGCACGCTCTGGCGTTCGAGCTGCAGCGAGCTGCCGCCCGGGCCGTCGAGCCGGTCCGGGGTGGGCGAGGCGATCCATGCCGGCACCCAGTGCGCCGCGTCCTGCGCCGTCGCCGGGACGGCGAGGCACAGCGCGAGCATCGCCGCCGCGGCGGCATTCCAGACCAAGCGCCGCACGCGCGGGAATCGCAAGACCATGAGCGTGGCTCCTACGCCGGAATCAGGAAAAGAACACGCCGCCGTTGACGTCGAGGTTGGCGCCGTTGATGAAGCTGGCCGCGTCCGAGGCCAGGTACAGCGCCGCGTCGGCGGCTTCCTCGGCGCGCCCTTCGCGGCGCAGCGGGGTGGCGTTGGCGACGAAGCTGCGCACTTCCGGCTTGGTGAAGTCGTCGTGGAAGCGGGTGGCGATCATGCCGCAGCACAAGGCGTTGACGCGGATGCCGCGCGGGCCCAGTTCCTTGGCCATCGCCCGCGAAAAGGTCATCACCGCGGCCTTGGCGGTGGCGTAGATCGCCGCGCCCGGGCCGCCGCCGTCGCGGCCGGCCAGCGAGGCGAAGTTGACGATGGCCGCGCCGGCCTGCATGTGCGGCGCCACCGCCTGCGTGGTCAGGAACACCGACTTCAGGTTGAGGTCCATGACCTGGTGGAAGAAGGCTTCGTCGATGTCGGCCAGCGGCTTGCGCGCGACCATGCCGCCGGCGACGTTGACCAGCACGTCGATGCGCGCGCCGAACGCCTGCTGCGTCGCCGCGACCAGGCCGGCCACGCCTTGCGCATCGGCCGCGTCGGCGCGGTGCACGATGGCCTGGCCGCCGGCGGCCTGGATCCGCCGCAGCGTTTCCTCGGCGCTGGCCGCGTCGTTGGCGTAGTTGATGCACACCTTGGCGCCGGCGGCGGCCAGCTTCAGCGAAACGTCGCGGCCGATGTCGCGGCCGCCGCCGGTGACGATGGCCACCTTGTCTTTGAATTGCATGGGCGATGAGTCCTTTGCGGGGGGAGGGGAAGGCGCGCGATCAGTCGCGTGCGGAGGGAGCGTCGAGCTTGTGGATGCGGCCGGTCACCAGCCACACAGCGGCCAGCGAGGCCGGCACCAGCGCGGCGACGAGGATGAACATGGGGGCGTAGGAGTGGGCGGTCATCACCGGCACCAGCCAGGTGGTGACCAGCGTGCCGGCCACCGCGGCCATGCCGCCGATGCCGGCCAGCGAGCCGACCGACTTGCCGTCGAACAGGTCGCCGGGCAGGGTCTGGATGTTGCCGATCGCGATCTGGAAACCGAACAGCACCGCGGCGATGGTCAGTACCGCGACGGTCGGTTCGGCGGCGAGCACCGCGCCGAGCAGCGCCGGCGCCATGATCGCCCCGCCCAGGGTGATGGTCCATTTGCGCGCGCGGTCCACGCTCCAGCCGGCCGCGATCAGGCGCCCGGACAGCCAGCCGCCGGACAGGCTGCCGAGCATCGCGCCGACGAACGGCACCCAGGCGAACGCGCCGATCTGCTTGATGTCGAAGTGGAAGGTCTCGGCCAGGTAGATCGGCAGCCACGACACGAACAGCCACCAGATCGGATCGATGAAGAAGCGCGCCAGCACGATGCCCCAGCTCTGCCGGTGCGACATGATCTGGCGCAGGCTCGGCACATAGGCCGGCGTGTGCGCGGCGCTGCCGTCGGCCGGCGCATCCAGGATCAGCGCGCGCTCGGCGGCGTTGACCCACGGGTGCCGGTCCGGGCCGGCGCGGTAGATCACCAGCCATGGCAGCAGCCACACGAAGCCGATCGCGCCGACCAGCACGAAGGTGCCTTTCCAGCCCAGCCACACGAACAGCAGCGCGATCAGCGGCGCCGACACGATCGCGCCGATCGACGCGCCGGCATTGAAGATGCCCTGCGCCAGTGCGCGCTCGCGCGCCGGGAACCATTCGGCGTTGGCCTTGACCGCGCCCGGCCAGGCGCCGGCCTCGCTGATGCCGAGCATCGCCCGCACCACGCCAAAGGATAGGATCGAATGGGTCACCGCGTGCAGCGCGATGGAGATCGACCACACCGCGATCGACAGCGCGAAGCCCATGCGCGTGCCGATGATGTCGAACAGGCGCCCGAACACGAACTGCCCGGCGGCATAGAACAGCATGAAGATGGTCACCAGCAGCGCGTAGTCTTCCTTGGTCGCGCCGATATCCTTCGAGATCGCCGGCCACATCACCGCCAAGGCATTGCGGTCGATGTAGTTGATCACCGTGGCCACCGCGATCAGGCCCACGATCAGCCAGCGCACCGCGCTGCGTTTGGTCGGCTTGGCCAGGCCGGGCACCGGCGCGCTCACTGGCCGCCCGCCGCGCGGTCGAAGCGCGCGTAGCCGCCGCGCCAGGCGTAGCGCTGTCCCTGTGCCTGCACGCTGTGTTCGCGCCCGGCGGCGGCATCGTCGGCCACCGCCAGCGCCAGGGTCTTGCCCGAGGCCAGGGTCAGCACGATCACCTCGGCGTCGTCGCCGCGCACGCGCGCGATGTCGCGGATGCGGCTGTCGGCGCCGTGCACGTATTCGGCAGTGCCGTTGTACTCGCCATGCGGCTCCAGCACGCCGAAGAACGTGACGTCGGCCTGGCCGTCCACGCGCTGCAGCAGCATCGGCTCGCGGCGCAGGTTGAAGTCCGGATCGTTGGCGCCGCTCTCGGCCAGGAGCGCGCGCGATGGCGCGCTGCTGCCGAAGCGGTAGCTGTAGAAGCGCCCGTCCAGCAGCCAGCTCAGGCTGCGCGGCGCCTGTGACGCGTCGCTGCTCGCATCCACCCACAGGTGTTGGTAGCCGTTGGCCTTGCCCAGCACCGGGCGTTCGGCCACGGCGCGTTTCGCGTCGAAGCCGACCTGCATGATGTGGCCGTTGAAATGCAGCGGCAGGTCGTAGCGCGCCGGCTTGGCGCCGTGCACGCGCAGCAGGTCGATCACAATCGGCAGGCCCAGCTCCGGATGCGTCAGCAGCGCCTGGGTGCGGGTGAAGCTGACGCCCTCGTAGGCGTGATCCATGCGTGCGGACACGATCTGGGTGGTGTCGTCGCGGGCGAACAGCAGCGGTGTCGGCGCGTAGTGCTCGCCCACGCGCCAGTCGCCGTCGAAGTGGCTGCGCTCGTTCACCACCAGCGTGTTGTGCGCCACCGTGGTCTTGGCCCAACTGGTGTTCTCGGGGAGGTAGATGCCGCCGGACTTGGCCTCCACGTTGAGGAAGCGTGCCGCGCCGTAGTCGGTGACCACGCGCTGGCCGTTGTCGTAGAACAGCCAGTTCAACTTGTCGAAGTGGCCGTGGCCCATGCCCTGCGAGGTGTTCTTCATCACCAGGGTCTGGCCGTCCTCGCCGCCGGCGCGCAGGATCGCCAGCGCGCCGTGGTCGCCGTCGGCGCCGTCGCGCAGCAGCGTCGAGCGGAACGCGAACGGCTTGGCCTGGTTCTGCGCCAGCGCGGCGGCCACGCCAAGGCCTTCCGGCGTCAGCAGCACCCGCTGCTGGCGCTGGGCGATGGACAGCAGGCGCGCGTCGTGGGTCTGCGCATAGGCGATGCCAAGGCCGGCGACCAGTTCCTCGGTGTCCAGGCCCTTGTCCAGGATGGCGTCGTTGATCGGGAAGAAATAGCCGGCGTAGCTGCTCTGCACCAGCGTGTCCACCGCCTTCAGCAGCACGCCGTCGCGGCGCTGGAAGATCCGCTGCTGCGGCTGGTTGCGCTCGATCGCGCGTGCGAACAGCACGAACGGCGCCAACGCATAGCGCTGGTAGTAGGGGCCCTCGGCGTAGTAGCCGTCGGGCGAGAACAATTGGTCGATCTGCTTCAGGAAGCCGGCCTTGCCGTCGCGCTTGCTGCCGCGCAG
Organism: Xanthomonas sp. DAR 35659; assembly: GCF_041242975.1. Taxonomy (NCBI): domain Bacteria; kingdom Pseudomonadati; phylum Pseudomonadota; class Gammaproteobacteria; order Lysobacterales; family Lysobacteraceae; genus Xanthomonas; species Xanthomonas medicagonis. The sequence continues at coordinate 3,973,660 of NZ_CP162488.1, read as the reverse complement.
CGCCTTGTCGACCATCGCCGGATCGCGCAGCACGTAGCCGGTCATGCCGACCGCGGCCACCGACCAGGTGGCGTGGTTGTGGATCTTGTCGAAGTTGTCCGCGCTTTCCTCGCACAGGAAATGCGCCATGCGCCGGAACACCTGCGCGTCGATGGTCTCGCGCTCGGCAGGCGTCAGGCTGTCGCGGATCGCGTCGTAGCCCTGCGCGGCGTAGACCAGCCAGACCGAGTCGTTGAGCGATTGCCAGAACAGCCGGCCCGGCACCTGGCCGCGCCCGGCCGGGTGCGCGCCCAGGGTCGGGTACAGCTTGGCGTAGGCCAGCAGCAGGTCGCGCGCGTAGTCGGCGTAGGCGCGCTCGCCGGTGAGCCGATACAGCGCGCCGGCGGCCTGGATCGCCTGGTAGTTGCGCTTGTGCTGCTCGTGGCTGGCGCCGCCGCCCGGGTCCTTGGGCACCGGCACGTCGATGCCGGCCCGCATCGCCTTGCGCAGGCTGGCCTCGGCGCGCGCCTGTTCGCGCGCGAACAGCGGATAGCGCGCGCCGTCGCGGGCCATCTGCCGCCATTCGTCTGCGCTGACCAGCACCGGGGCGGTGTCGCTGGCGACGGCGGCACGGGCGCTGGGGGTGGGGGCGGGTGCGGCCCAGGCGAGTGGCATGATGCCGGTGGTGCCGGCCAGCACCAGCAGCATCAGGCGGTTGGATCGGGTCATAGCAAAGGCTCCGCGCCGGCGTCGGCGGACAGCGCCGGCGTGCCGAGGAATTGGTTGCGGGTGGCGGTCAGTTGCGGCGTGCCGGTGGTGCGGATGACGCTGAGCGCGGCGCTGTCGACGAATTGGTTGTCGTGCAGGAAGGTGCGCTGCACGCCGTGCAGGCGCAGCGACGGCACCTGCGCGCCGCCGACGCGTTCGAAGCGCGAGCCGCTGACCGTCAGCACCGGACCGAAGGTGCTCTCGTCGCGGCCGCCGCGGTACAGATCCACCGCCGGTCCGGCGATGCGGCGGAACTGCGCGTCGGCGATCTCCACCCACGCGGCGTTGTAAGTGCCGCGGTCGTTGGTTTCGGCGCGCGCCGACAGCACCGCGCCGGACACGTCCTCCACCACCACGCGACGCAGTGCGATGCGCTCGGCGAGCGTGCCCTTGCCCAGCGCGATCACGTCGAAGCCGCGGTTGCCGGCGAGGCCGTGGATGCGGCTGTCCTCGATCACCAGGTCGTAGTTGGCCGCATTGGAACCGGGCGCGGTGCGGATCACGGCATTGCCCACTTGGTCCGCTGCGCCGCTGCCGTCGATCTGCAGCCGCGCCAGCTTCAGCGCGCCACCGGCTTCGATCTGGAACAGCGTGGCGCGCGAGAACGCGATCCGCGCCTGGCCGCGCACCGGGCCTTCGACGCTGAGTGGGTGGTGCAGCGCCAGGACCTGATCGACCTGGTAGCGGCCGGCATCCAACTGCAGGCGATCGCCGGCGCCGGCGGCCGCCACCGCGTGCGCGAGCGTGTCGTTGCCGGGCCGCACGCGCTGGCGGCGGCCGCTGTCCAGCGCCACCGGCACGGTTTCCTTCGCGTACCAGGCCACGCCGACGTCGTCGCGCGGCACATAGGTCAGCGCAGGGTCTGCACCGATGCCGCCGGCGTCCGCCGCGACCAGCAGGCCGGTGGCTGCGCGCGTCATCGCCAACGTGCGGCCGGTTACCCCGCCGGGCAGCCGCGGCGAGGCGTTCGGACTCTGCAGGTTGCCGCTGAAGGAGATCCCGGACAGGTCGCCGAGCACGCGCACCGGGTCGTGCTCGGCGACGATCAAGTTGTCGGCGAAGTCGCTGTCGATCGGCGCGGCGGTGCGCTCGTCGTCCTTGCCGGCGCCGAAGAACAGCTGCTTGCTGGTGACAAAGGTGTTGTGCTCGATCAGCGCCTGCTGCACCTGCACGTAGCGGTTGGCCGGCGAATTCGGCACGCCGTACATGATGCTCAGCGCCGCCGAATAGCCGTCGCCGGCCAAGCCTTCGAAGTAGTTGTTGCGCACCGTCTGCCTACGGTTGATGACGCGAACGCCGCCGGTGTCGTCCTTGCCGTCGCCGAAGAACACGTTGTTCTCGACCAGGTTGCCGTCGCCGTGGCGTAGCACCAGCGCGCCGCGCGAGCGCTTGAACACGTTGCCGCGGTAGGTGTTGCCGCCGGACTTGTTGGAAACGATCTCCACTTCGCCGTCGCAGCCCTCGAACCAGTTGTTCTCCACCAGCGAGTTGGAGTCGGAACCGGCGTCGTTGCTGGTGCCGATGCGCAGGGTTTCGCCACCGTTGGCGCCCAGGTTGGGGCGCGGGCCGAACCAGTTGTGGTCGATGCGGTGGCGGTTGTCCAGGCCCTGCACTGTATCGCGCACCACCACCATGGTCGGGCCGGCATTGTTCTTGCCGACCAGTTGGTTGTGGTCGAAGCGGTTGTCGTTGTCGTACATCGCCACCCAGTTGTCCGAGCGGCTGCGCTCGGGTTGGTTGAAGCGGTCGATCACCACCCCGCTGATGCGGCTGTGGCGCGCGCGTTGCTTGCTGGAGACGCGATAGGACAGCACCGCTTCGGTAGGGGTGTAGCCGTCGCGGAACACCAGGCCGCTGACCAACAGGTATTCGCCGGCCATGCGCAGATTGGACTGACCGGTGACGATCACCTTGCCCGGGGTCTGCGCGCGCAGCCGGATCGGCTGGGCGGCGGTGCCCTGGCCAGTGAACACGATCTGGAAGTCGCGCCATTCGCCGTCGGCCAGGATCACCTGGTCGCCCGGCTGCAGGGCGGCGGTCGCGGCGAGGTACTCGGCCGGCGTGGCGACCAGGATGTCGGCGGCGCTGGCCTGGCTGGCGGCGAGCGCGAGCGCCAGCAGGGCGACGCAGTGGCGCGGGGCGGGGATTGCCATGATGTTGCTCCCTCCGATGCGCGCCGGGCGGCGTCGCCGTGGGCTGGATGGTAACAGAGGTCGAACAGTCGTCAACCAGATTCGCATACCAAAATTCGGTTATCTGGAAAGGTTATTTGGCGCAGATTCGTGCTGCAAATGCACATAAATTGCCAGGCATATGAAAGAACCAATTGGCCTGGACGGATATTTCTACCAATTTGTTGACATTGGTCGAGTGGCGATGAAAGGCTCCGCTCCCAAGTCGTAGCCCTACGGCGTTACCCGGGAGGAGAGACCATGCGGCACCCCAATGCGGCACCGTCCGCCAGACGTGCCGGCGCACGCAGCCTGCGCACCGCGCTGGCCTGCGCCATCGCCGTGTCGTTGAGCAGCGTCGCGGCCCAGGCGCAGGAACCGCCGCCGTCCGCGCCAGCGCCGGAATCGGCCAGCGCGGCGACCACGCTGGACCAGGTCCAGGTCACCGGCATCCGCGGTTCGATCCAGTCCTCGATCAACAAGAAGCGCGACGACACGGTGATCTCCGACGTGCTGTCGGCCGAGGACATCGGCGACCTGCCGGCGCCGTCGCTGGCCGACGCCATCGAGACCCTGACCGGCGCCGCCTCCACCCGCGACAAGACCGGCGCGTCGGAGATCTCCATCCGCGGCCTCGGCGCGTTCCTCAGCAGCACCCAGTTCAACGGCCGCGAGATCACCAACGGCAGCGGCGACCGCTCGGTGAACTTCAATATGTTCCCGGCCGAACTGATCAACACCGTGGCCATCTACAAGACCCAGCGCGCCGACCTGATCGAAGGCGGCGTGGCCGGCACCATCGGCCTGGAGACGGTGAAGCCGCTGGACTACGGCAAGCGCGCCATCCAGCTCGACGGCCGCGGCAGCTGGGCCGAGTACGACAACAAGTACCGCGACAAGGACGGCATTGGCTGGCGCGGCACCGCCAGCTACATCGACCAGTTCGAGTTCGCCAACGGCGGCAAGCTCGGCGTGTCGATCGGGCTGCAGGCGCTGGACGGCACCGATCCTGAGGAGAGCATGACCAGCGGCTCGACCTGGTACGCCTGCGACGGCACCCAGAACGTGCGCAACGCCAACTGCGCCGAGGTCGGCGCCAATGCCATCGCCAACGGAGCGCCGTACTACCTGGTGCCGAGCAGCCGCATCTACCGGCTCAAGCAGGAACGCAACGACCGCCAGTCCGAGTTCGCCGCGGTGCAGTGGAAGCCCAACGACCTGCTCGAGGTCAACGTCGACTACGAACACACCGACCGCAACTGGCACGAGAACCGCTCGGACCTGAGCCTGTCCAACACCCGCCGCGGCATCGTCAACCGCGACGTCGACGCCAACGGCGTGCTGCGCCGCTATTCGGGCAACACCTCGATCGATTCCACCTCCACGCGCTACGACCGCAACGAGGAATACACCGGCGGCGGCCTGAACATCATCCTGCGCCCGAGCGTGGCCTGGGAGATCGCCACCGACCTGTCCTATTCGCACACCCTGCGCCAGGACACCCAGCGCATGACCCGCCTGCGCGCCAACGCCCGCGACGCGAACAACGCGGTGGTGCCGGGCATCAGCAGCGGCGCCACCGGCTACGTCAACTACGACTGGGAGAAGCGCGGCGACGTGCCGAGCATCGCGCTCGATCCGGCGTTCGACGCCGGCAACTGGGACGCCTACACCGGCGCGGCGCGGGTCACCTCCGAGGAAGAGGACAACGAGCACCGCATTCGCGCCGGCCGCTTCGACGTCAGCTACCTGCCCGAGGAGGGCCTGCTCACCAAGATCAGTTTCGGCCTGCGCGCCAGCCAGGCCGACTACACCTACTTCGACAACACCATCACCACCGACATCGCCGCCAGCGGCGCCGGGCGCGCGCAGATCGTCGCCGCCAACCGCGCCTGCCGCGCGCCGTTCCCGCAGGACGACTTCCTCGACGCGGCCAGCGGCAACACCCTCTCCAGTTGGGCCTACTTCGATCCGTCCTGCCTGTACGAGGCCTTCCGCGGCAGCAGCGACACCGGCGTGGACCCGAACTACCGCGATCCCAACAACGTCGACGTGGTGGAGAAGACCAAGGCGCTGTTCCTGATGGCCGACTACCGCAGCGAACTGTTCGGCCTGCCGGTGAGCGGCAACCTGGGCGTGCGCTGGGTCAAGACCGACGTGCGCTCGGAAGGCGTGCGCGCCGAGCTGGAGCTGATCGACAACGGCGCCGGCACCTTGCGCCTGCAGCCCACCGGCGCCTACCAGACCCTGGTCGCCAAGGCCGGCAACGACAAGCTGCTGCCCAGCGCCAACGCCGCGTTCGAACTGCGCGACAACCTGCTGCTGCGCGTGGGCGCGTACCGGGCGATGTCGCGTCCGGACATCGCCGCGCTGGGCTCGGGACGCAACGTCAACCTCACCGGGACCGAGAATTTCACCACCCTGGAAGAGGCCTTGGCCGGGATCACCGCCAGCGGCAATCCCGAGGCCAAGCCGCTGATGTCCTGGAACGGCGACGTGTCGCTGGAGTGGTATCCCAACGAGGACAGCCTGCTGGCCGGCGCGCTGTACTGGAAGCAATTCAACGGCGGCACCGAGACCGCCTTGTTCGACGAAACCTTCGTCGTCGACGGGCGCAGCGCCACCGTGCCGGTCCCGCGCCAGGTGACCACCGACAAGAAGAGCACGCTGACCGGCTTCGAGCTCAGCGCCGCGCACCGCTTCTCCTACCTGCCCAAGCCGTTCGATGGGCTGGGCCTCAAGCTCAGCTACAACTACGCCGACACCGACTACGAGACCCAGGATCCGCGCCTGGGCGAGCAGGTCGACGCGGTCACCGGTACCGTGCTGCCGGCCATCGTCGGCCCGGCCGGGCTCAGCGGGTTCTCGCGCCACGTGCTGTCCGGCTCGATCTACTGGGAACTGGGCCGCTTCGACATGCAGGCGATCGGCAAGTACCGCTCCAAGTATTACCAGGACTTCACCGGCAATATCGCGCAGCAGAACCGCTACTACGACGACAACACCAGCGTCGATTTCCGCGCCCGCTACCGGGTCAGCAAACAGCTGTCGCTGTCGCTGGAACTGATGAACCTGACCAACGAACCGCGGGTCGCATCCCAGCCTGTCTACGGCAACTTCCGCGAGTACGTCAGCTACGGGCGGCGCGCATATTTCGGTGTACGATACCGGTTCTGAACGCAGCGGCGCGGCTCCCGGGTCGCGCCGTTTTTCGAGCCGCAGCCGGCGCCGGCGCGTCCTCCCCGCGCCGCTGTGGAATTCACCAGACGGGTCCTGCTCGATGTCCGAAAGCCGCCTCTACCAGTCCATCGCCGCGAAGATCCTGTCGCTGATCGAGTCGGGCGAATTCCCGACCGGTTCGCGGCTGCCCGGCGAGCGCGATCTGGCCGAGCGTTTCGGGGTGAGCCGGGTGACCATCCGCGAGGCCGAGATCGCGCTGGAGGCGCAGGGCTGGATCGCGATCAAGACCGGCTCGGGCGTGTACGTGCGGCCGCGGCCGATCGACGCGCAGGGCGCGCTGCCCGACGTCACCGCATTCGACCTGACCGCCGCGCGCACGGTGATCGAGGCCGAGGCCGCGGCCCTGGCCGCCGGGCGCCTGACCGACGCCGACATCGAGGAACTGCAGGCCTTGGTGCATGCGATGTCCGATCCGACCACCACCGAGGAGATGGCCGGCGAGTACGACCGCCGTTTCCACCTGGCGATCGCGCGCCTGTCCGGCAATCCGGTGGTGGAGTACTGCATCCACCTGATCTGGCGCATGCGCAACGAACTGCCGCGGGTGCGCCAGGTATACGCGCACGTCTGCCACCAGGACGACGCCACCCGCACCGACGAACACGCCGCGATCCTGGAAGCGTTGAAGACCCGCGATCCGGCCGCCTCGCGCAACGCGATGCGCAACCACTTCCAGCGCCTGTTCGAATCGATGCTGGAAGCGACCGAGAGCCAGGCGCTGGCCGAGATCCGCCGCCGCACCCAGCAGGACCGCGAGCGCTTCCTGGCCACCACGCGGATCTGAGCGCGCGGGGCGCGCGCCGCCCGGCGACGCGATGCGCGTGCGTGGCGGACGGCGTGGCTGGCGCTGCCCGCGCCGTCGCGCTGGTGCGCAAGTGCGCGAGATGTCGGCACGCGCATGCGATTGCGCTGATGCCACGTCGCCGTCCATCGCACTCGCACTGTCGCCTCTCGGGCCGCGTGCGCGCGGCCTGTGCGCCCGCAAGCGATGCGGCGCCGCGCGAATGCGCCGAGGCGTTGGCATGTTGAGGCGTCGCTTCCGCCATGACCGCGCGCGCTGGCGAGGCGCGCCAGCGCGCTATGCCTTCTCTGCGCCATGGGCGCGGCATGCATCCGCTTTGCGAGAGCCATGCGCGCACCGAAGCACGTGCTGCCGCGGTACCGCGACGCTGTTCTCACAGGCTGGTCACCCGGGTTGCACGCAACGCGTGACCACACTGGCAGCACTCGCCGCCCAGGAGACTTCCAAATGCAAGCCCTCACCTATCACGGCACCAAGGACGTGCGCGTGGAGACCGTGCCCGATCCAGTGCTGATCGACGCCGACGACATCGTGCTGCGGGTCACCGCGACCGCAATCTGCGGCTCGGACCTGCACCTGTACCGCGGCAAGATCCCCGACCTGCATACCGGCGACGTGCTCGGCCATGAGTTCATGGGCGTGGTCGAGGACATCGGCCCGGGCGTGACGCGGGTGAAGCGCGGCGATCGCGTGGTGATCCCGTTCGTGATCGCCTGCGGCGAGTGCTTCCACTGCCGGCTCACCGAATACGCCGCCTGCGAGACCACCAACACCGGCAAGGGCGCCGCGCTGAACCAGAAGGGCATCCGCCCGCCGGCGGCGCTGTTCGGCTACAGCCATCTGTACGGCGGCGTCGCCGGCGGCCAGGCCGAATACGTGCGCGTGCCCAAGGCCAATGTCGGCCCGCTGGTGGTGCCCGACGTGCTGCACGACGAGCAGGTCCTGTTCCTCTCCGACATCCTGCCCACCGGCTACCAGGCCGCGCTCAACGCGGGCGTGTGCCAGGGCAGCACGGTGGCCATCTTCGGTGCCGGTCCGGTGGGCCTGATGACTGCGGCGTGTTGCCGCATGCTCGGTGCCGAGCGCATCTTCATGGTCGACCGCTATCCGTACCGGCTGGATTTCGCGCAGAAGACCTACGGCGTGATCCCGCTGAACTTCGAGGAGATCGACGATCCGGCCGACATCATCGTCGGCCAGACCGACGGCCGCGGCGTGGACGCCAGCATCGACGCGGTCGGCTTCGAGGCCAAGGGCAGCACGGTGGAGACGGTGATGGCCACGCTGAAGCTGGAAGGCAGCAGCGGCACGGCCCTGCGCCAGTGCATCGCCGCCACGCGCCGCGGCGGCACGGTCAGCGTGCCCGGGGTGTACGCCGGCTTCATCCACGGCTTCCTGTTCGGCGACGCCTTCGACAAGGGGCTGAGCTTCAAAATGGGCCAGACCCACGTGCAGCGTTTCATGCCGGAACTGCTGGAGCACATCGGCGAAGGCCGGCTCAAGCCGAACGAGATCATTACCCACCGCATGAGTCTTGCGCAGGCCGCCGACGGCTACGCGATCTTCGACAAGAAGGAGCAGGACTGCCGCAAGGTGATCCTGACGCCGTGACCGGTGCGCCGCCGCGCCAGCGCCGTGGGTACGGCAACGGCGCCGCAGGCGCGCTGCATGAACCCTTCATCCATGTGCACGCCGCCGCGCGGCGTGCACACGTTGCGTGCGCGGCGCCTGCTGTGATCGCGCCTCGCCCCGAACCCGCACCCGACGCACGGCACGCGGCCACCCGCCGGCGCTGTCGCCGTCTTTGCAGAGAGAACGCGCTTGACCGAATTGCTGTCCCCCGCCGCCCTGGGCGACGCCTGCGATCTGCGCAGCGCCGCCTTGCGCGTGCTCGCGCGCTATCCGCACCTGCCGTCGCCCGGTGGCGGCGACACCCTGGACCGCTGGCGGATCCTGGCCGAGATCGCCGCCACCGACGTGTGCCTGGCCAAGGTGCTGGAGGCGCATTACGACGCGCAGGCGATCCTGGCCGAACTCGGCGCCGCGGCGCCGCCGTCCGGGCAGCTATTCGCGGTGTGGGCCGCCGAAGCGCCGGATGCGCGCCTGGCCTACCGCGGCGACGCGCATGGCGGCGAGGTGCACGGCCGCAAGGCCTGGTGTTCCGGTGCCGGCATGGTCGATGGCGCGTTGCTCACCGCGCACGACGAGGACCGCCTGCACCTGGTGCGGGTGCGATTGCGCGATCCCGGCATCGCCATCGATACGCAGGCCTGGGTGGCGGTCGGCATGGCGCGCGTGGTCAGCGGGCCGGTGACCTTCGCCGCGGTGCCGGCGCGCGCGATCGGGGCGCCGGGCGACTATCTGGCGCGCCCGGGGTTCTGGCACGGCGGCGCCGGCATCGCCGCGTGCTGGTTCGGCGCGGCGAGCGCGGTGGCCGAGCGCCTGCGCGCGCATCCCAAGCTGCGGCGCGATGCGCATGCGGCGATGCACCTGGGCGCGATCGACCAGCAGCTCGGCGCAGCGCGCGCGCTGCTGCGCGAACTGGCCGCGGCCATCGATGCCGCCCCCGAACACGATCACCGGCATGCGGTGATCCGTCTGCGCTCGTTCGTGGAACGCGCCGCCAGCGACGTGCTCGATCGCGTCGGCCGCGCGCTGGGGCCGGCGCCGCTGTGCAGCGATCGCGAACACGCCATGCGGTGCGCCGACCTGGCCGTGTTCGTGCGCCAGAGCCACGCCGAACACGATTGGGCGGCCCTGGGCCAGGCGCTGGGCGAGCAGGCGCAGCCATGGCGGCTGTGAGCGCGCCGCGGATCCACGGCGAGGGCACGCCGGAGTCGGCGTGGCGGCATTCGCCGTGGCTGGCGGCCTTGCCGCAACGCCCTGTCGAGGATCTGATCGCCGGCGCACGGCGGCTGGTGGTGGTGTCGCCGCATCCGGACGACGAAGCGCTGGGCTGCGGCGGCGCGGTCGCCTGCGCGCGGCGGCGGGGGATGCCGGTATGCCTGATCGCGGTGACCGACGGCGAAGCCTGCTACCCGGATGACCCGTACTGGACGCCGCCGCGCCTGCGGGCGGTGCGCCGCGCCGAACTGGCCGCGGCCGCACGCTGCCTGGGCGTGGATGCCGATTCGATCGGCCATCTGCACGTCCCCGACGGCGAGGTCGGGCAGCGCGAGGACGTGGTCGCCGAACGCCTGCATGCGCAGTTGCAGGACGGCGACCTGGTGCTGACCACCTGGCGCCACGATGGCCATCCGGATCACGAGGCCAGCGCACGCGCGGTGCGGTCCGCTATGCGTTGAGCGATGCCGACTGGCAGGCCAAGCAGCAGGCGCTGCGCTGCTTCGCCTCGCAACTGGGCACCGCGCATCCGGCGGTGCCGGCGCCGATCCTGCCGCCGCAGGTGCTGCAACGTTTCGCCCGCCGCTTCGAGGTGTTTGTCGCATGAGTTCGGTCCAGGCGTATTTCGGCGCCATCTACCGCGACGACGATCCGTTCGGCTATCGCGAGCGCTGGTACGAGGCGCGCAAGCGCGACCTGTTGCTGGCCAGCCTGCCGCGCGCGCGCTTCGAGCGCGCCTGGGAATTGGGCTGCTCCAATGGCGAATTGACCGCGGCCCTGGCGCCGCGGTGCGCGGCGCTGCTGGCCACCGACCTGTCCGAACGCGCGGTGGCCCTGGCCACCCAGCGCAATGCCGGCGCCGCGCACGTGCAGGTGCGTCAGGCCGAACACCCGCGCAACTGGCCGCCGGGCCGCTTCGACCTGATCGTGTTCAGCGAGGTCGGCTACTACCTGCCGTTGCCGCAACTGCAGGACTGCATCCAGCGCCTGCGCGCGTCGCTGAGCGAACAGGGCGTGCTGGTCGCCTGCCACTGGCTGCATCCGTTCGCGCAGGCGTGCATGGACGGGCGCGCCGTGCACGCCTGCCTGGCGCAGACCCTTTCGTTGCCGCGCCTGTTGCGCTACGAGGATGACGACGTGCTGCTGGAAGCCTGGAGCGCGACGCCGTATTCGGTCGCCGCCGCGGAGCGCCTGCGATGATTGCGGTGCTGATTCCGGCGCACGACGAAGAACTGTTGATCGGCGCCTGTCTGCGCTCGGTGGCGCAGGCGGCGCAATGCGCCAGCCTGTGCGGCGAGGCGGTGCAGGTGTTTGTCGCCCTGGATCGTTGCAGCGACGGCACCGCCGGCATCGTCGCCGCCCATGGCGCGCAGGCCATCGTCCTGGAGGTCGGCAACGTCGGTAGCGCGCGTGCGGCGGCGGCGCAGGCCGCGCTGGCCGCCGGCGCGCGCTGGCTGGCGTGCACCGATGCCGATTCGGTGGTGCCGGCGAACTGGCTGTCGGCGCAGTTGGACTGTGCCAGCGACGCGTTCTGCGGCATCGTCACGGTCGGCGACTGGGACGATTACGGCAACGCCCTGCGCGATGCCTACCGTGCCGGCGAATGCAGCCACGACGATCACTCGCATGTGCATGGCGCCAACCTTGGGCTGAGCGCGGAACTTTACAGGCGTTGCGGAGGCTTCCTGCCTCTGGCCGCGCACGAGGATGTGGCCCTGGTCGAGGCGATGGTGCGCGTTCAGGCGCGAATCGCGCGCCGCGCGCAACCGGTGGTGGTCACCAGCGCGAGGCGCGTGGCGCGGGCGCGCGGCGGTTTCAGCGATTACCTCAAGCAGATGGAGCGCAGCCTGGCCGAATCCCTACTGCCCACGCCGGGCGGCGACGTGCTGGTTTGAGCCTGCCGGGGCGCCTCGATAAGCCCCTCTCCCGTTGGGAGAGGGGTTGGGGTGAGGGTACGGCGCGAAGCGTCTCGCGGAGTTTGGGGGCACTAGGCTGCGCCCGCACCCTCATCCGCCCCTGCGGGGCACCTTCTCCCGATGGGAGAAGGGAGCAGCCGCTAGCCTCTCTCCCGCTGGGAGAGGGGTTGGGGTGAGGGTACGGCGCGAAGCGTCTCGCGGAGTTTGGGTGCACGAGGCTGCGCCCGCACCCTCATCCGCCCCTGCGGGGCACCTTCTCCCGAGGGGAGAAGGGAGCAGCCGCTAGTCCCTCTCCCGTCGGGAGAGGGGTTGGGGTGAGGGTCCGGCGCGAAGCGTCTCGCGGAGTTTGGGTGCACGAGGCTGCGCCCGTACCCTCATCCGCCCCTGCGGGGCACCTTCTCCCGAGGGGAGAAGGGAACAGCCGCTAGCCCCTCTCCCGTTGGGAGAGGGGTTGGGGTGAGGGTCCGGCGCGAAGCGTCTCGCGGAGTTTGGGTGCACGAGGCTGCGCCCGCACCCTCATCCGCCCCTTCGGGGCACCTTCTCCCGATGGGAGAAGGGAGCAGCCGCTAGCCCCTCTCCCGTCGGGAGAGGGGTTGGGGTGAGGGTCCGGCGCGAAGCGTCTCGCCGAGTTTTGGGCGCACGAGGCTTCGCCAGTATTCTCATCCATCGAGCCGCAACCCACGCCCATGTCCGTCTCATGTCGGCGACGGCGCAGGCCGGCACCACGGCCAGGGCAACGCGCATTCAGCCAGGAACGCGGAACCGTACGCGCAGCGAACAGGCCTCGGGATAAGTTTTGTCCCGCCTTTGTTGCGGGACAGCAGCCGGCCCGGGCGTGGATCCGCGTTTGTCAATAGGCGGCAAATGCTTTCTTTTATTTTTCAATCACTTGCTCCATGGCTTCCGCTGCGCCCACGAGCGCGACATTGTCCACAGGGGGTGTGGATGACTTCTGCATAAGGGTGTGGATAAGCCCGTCGCGGCCACGTGCCACAAGACTGTCAAGAGACATGGCGAAAAATTAGACAGGGCGATTTCCGGGGCCCGCGTCCGTCCCGATTCCGGCGGACGGCGACGCCGTGCGTCGGCGCAGGAGAGGGCGGTGTTGGGCGGCCGCCGTGCCCACGACACCGATCGGGCGCCGCAGCGCCGGACCGTCAAGGGCCGGTACAACGCCCTGCCGGAACGCCAGCGCTGCGATCCCGGGTCCGCCGCCCACCGCAAACGAAAACCGCGCCATGCGAAGGCATGGCGCGGTCGGGAGCTAGGCTGGCGCGGGCGGCGCAGGCTCAGGCGAGCATGCGCAGCTTCGGCTCGCGGTCCCATTGGCGGGTCTTGGCCGCCTCGATGAAGCCCTTGCCGTTGCCGGCGTCGATCACCCCGGCGTCCTTGACCACGTTGCCGGCCTTCAGCAGCGGCTGCGCGCCGGCGTCGGCGGCGATCGCCTTCAGGTGGGCGAAGGCGTTGCTGACGAAATCCACCGCCGCCGACTCCTTGCTCAACTGCTTGCCGGCCTCGGCCGACAGCACCACCGCCACCGCATCGAACACGAACGACGGAGTACCGGCCAGCTGACCATCCGCGGCCAGCTTCTTGCCGTCGCTGAGCTTGGCGCCGCCCAGCTTGGGCGCGACGATCTTGACCGTGGCGCCGGCGTCGCGCGCGGCCTTCTGCAAGGCCTTCACCGTCGCCGCGTCGGACCCGTCGTGGACCAGGATGCCGATCGCGCGGCCCTGCAGGGTCGGCTTCATCTTGCCGATCAGTTGCAGTGCCGGCGACGGCGGCAGGTCCTGCGGTGCCACTGCGGCCGGCGGTGCCGGCGGCAATGCGTCCATGCCCAGGCCGTCGGCCACGCGCTGCGCCAGCGCCGGGTCGACATGGCGCAGGTGCCCGACCACCGCCGCACGCACGTGCGCGGTCTCCACCTTGGATAGTTCGAACACGAGCGCCGAGGCCACATGCGCCTGCTCGGGTTTGCTCTGGCTGCGGTAGAACATGCGCGCCTGGCTGTAGTGGTCGGCGAAGCTCTCCGCGCGCACGCGGCCCTTGGCGCCGTTCTCGCTGGGCGTGGCGTGGCTGGGGAAGCCGCGCGCGCTCTCACGCGGGGTGTCGTCCTGCAGCGAACTGGGCTCGTAGGCCACGCGGCCCTTCGGCACGCCCATCTGCATGTGCCCGTCGCGCTGCATGTTGGCGAACGGGCACTTCGGCGCGTTGATCGGGATCTGGTGGAAGTTCGGCCCGCCCAGCCGGCTGAGCTGGGTATCCAGGTAGGAGAACAGGCGGCCCTGCAGCAACGGATCGTTGGAGAAGTCGATGCCGGGCGCGATGTTGGCCGGGCAGTACGCCACCTGCTCGGTCTCGGCGAAGAAGTTGTCCGGCCAGCGGTCCAGCACCATGCGCCCGACGATCTTCAGCGGCACCAGTTCCTCGGGAATCAGCTTGGTCGAATCCAGATGGTCGAACGGGAACGTGTCCGCCTCTTCTTCGGTGAACAACTGCACGCCCAGCTCCCATTCCGGGAAATCGCCTTGCTGGATCGCCTCGAACAGGTCGCGGCGATGGAAATCCGGATCGGCGCCGGCCAGCTTCACCGCTTCGTCCCACACCGTGGATTGCAGGCCGAGCTTGGGCCGCCAGTGGAACTTGACGAAGGTGCTGTTGCCGTCCGCATCGAGCAGGCGGAAGCTGTGGATGCCGAAGCCTTCGATCATGCGCAGCGAGCGCGGAATGGTGCGGTCGCTCATCGCCCACATGATCATGTGCAGCGATTCGGGGGTCAGCGAGACGAAGTCCCAGAACGTGTCGTGCGCGCTGGCCGCCTGCGGGAAGCCGCGGTCCGGCTCCATCTTCACCGCGTGGATCAGGTCCGGGAACTTGATCGCGTCCTGGATGAAGAACACCGGGATGTTGTTGCCGACCAGATCCCAGTTGCCTTCCTTGGTATAGAACTTGACCGCGAAGCCGCGCACGTCGCGCGGCGTGTCCACCGAGCCGGCGCCGCCGGCGACGGTGGAGAAGCGGGTGAACACCGGCGTCTTCACCCCGACCTCGGTGAGGATCTTGGCGGTGGTGTACTTGGCCAGCGACGCGGTCAGTTCGAAGTAGCCGTGCGCGGCGCTGCCGCGCGCGTGCACGATGCGCTCGGGGATGCGCTCGTGGTCGAAGTGGGTGATCTTCTCGCGCAGGATGAAGTCTTCCAGCAACGTCGGCCCGCGCGGCGTGGCGCGCAGCGAGTTCTGGTTGTCGGCGATCGGGATGCCCTGGTTGGTGGTCAGCGGCGGATGGGTGCCGCCGGCGCTCTGATGCAGTTCGTCGCCGCGGCCGCGCCGGTCGGCGACGGTACGGGTGTCGACAGGCGCGCTGGACTTGGGGGAATTGGGCTTGCGTGGCGAGCTGGCCATGAGCGGTGCACTCCGGGGGAGATCAGGCGATGCGGATGCAGCCCAGACGTGTGCGCTGCGGCGAGAGGCGTGAGCCGTTGCCCGATGCTGGTCCGAGGGGCGTGAATGGTCCGTGCACTGCCGGGCGCGCACCCACGCGCGGTTTCGTCGCGCGGCGTGACGCGCGCGCTGCGGCATCGCCATGGCGGATGCGGAGCGAACGGAAGCGGCGTCGTGGGCGCGGTCCCCGTTGGGGGTGTGGCCGACGGTGCGGCATGCCCCCGCCGGCTGTGGCCTGCGCCGCGGTCCGGCCGCCGGCACGGTCGGCAATCCCGGTAAGCTGACCGCTACAGGATCGCGCTCCGGAGCCGATAGCGCGTTGTGCGCCGATCCGTCGACTCGCCTGCGTGAGAGGGGGAGGGGCTTCCATCGGGAGCGGCCGCATGGCGGCACGCCCCTGGACCATCGTGTGCCGCGGAGAGCGAATGTTGCTGCCCATCGTCGTCATTGGCCTGATGCTGGCGCATGCCCTGGTCGCGCATGGTGGCGGCTCCGGCACGCCCGCGGCGCAGTGGTGCGGGCTGGCGGTGCAGGCCGTCTCGGTGCTGGCGGTGCTGCACCGGCACCGCCATGCGGCGGCGGTGGACCGGTTGCCGTGGCGGCTGCTGGGATGGATGGTCGCGATGCAGATGCTGTGGACCGCCTGCAACCTGCTGGCGCTGCTGGTGCCGCAGCACGGCCCGGTGCTGCAGCAACTGGGCGTGATGTTTTCCGGCTCGTCGATGATCCCGGCGCTGTTCCTCATCGCGCGCTCGTTCAACCGGCCGCAGTCGCGGCTGATCGAGGCGCTGGACGCTCTGCTGGCGTTGGTCGGGGCCGGACTGCTGTACCTGCTGATCCATCTTGCGCTGTCGGCGGGCGACGGCTTCTCCGAACCCGATGTCAGCCTGATCGTCCATCACGCCGACGCGATCGACCTGTTGCTCGCCTCGATGGCCACGCTGCGTCTGTTCGGCGCCGGCGGCTGCAGCCGCCGGCACTTCTACCTGAGCGCCAGTGCCTACCTGTGGGCCAACGGCGCGGTGGTGGCGGTCTACAACCGCATCGAACTGGCCGGGCTGCCGTGGTGGGGCGGGCTGCTGATCGACCTGCCCAGCGTCGCGCTGGTGCTGGCGGCGGCGCTGCCGCGCGGGCCCTGGTTGCGCCGCGCGCGGCCGACCATGCGCGGTGCCGAACTGATCGCCGCGTTCGCGCCGATCGTGTTCGCGCTGGCGGTGCTGCTGTTGGCGATCAGCGTGTCGCGGGTCAGCTTCTTATGGGGCATGGTCGCGGCCACGCTGGCGATGATGGTGTACGGCGTGCATGTGGCGTTCCTGCACAGCGCGCACCTGGAGATCCAGCGCATCAGCCGTTCTAGCACGCGTCGCCTGCAGCAGCAGGTGGCGCGCGATCCGCTGACCGGCATCGCCAACCGGGTCGGTCTGGCGGCGCGCCTGCGTGACCTCGACAGCGGTACCGACTGCTCGTTGCTGATGATCGACATCGACTTCTTCAAGCAGTTCAACGACAGCCATGGTCATGTGGTCGGCGACGCCTGCCTGGTCGAGGTCGCCACCGCGCTGGCCGAGGCGGTGCCGGCGTCCACGGCCACGGTGGCGCGCTACGGCGGCGAGGAGTTCGCGGTGGTGCTGCCGGAGACGGCGGCCGACGCCGCCCACGCGATCGCGCGTGGGCTGCTGGCGGCGGTCGCGCACCGCCGGATCCCGCATCCCGCCAGCCCGCTGGGAGTGGTCACGGTCAGCATCGGCATCGCCACCCGGCCGGCCACCGCCGACGCGGCGCTCGAGCTGCTGCAGCAGGCCGACGCCGCGCTGTACCGTGCCAAGCGCAACGGCCGCAATGACTGCGTGCATGCGCGGGATGCGGCGGCGGACGCTGCGGGCATCGCCGCGCCGGGCTGAG
Organism: Xanthomonas sp. DAR 35659; assembly: GCF_041242975.1. Lineage (NCBI taxonomy): Bacteria > Pseudomonadati > Pseudomonadota > Gammaproteobacteria > Lysobacterales > Lysobacteraceae > Xanthomonas > Xanthomonas medicagonis. Next base: position 3,956,598 of record NZ_CP162488.1, on the reverse strand, counting down.
GCGTGGCGGTCGGCCAGCACGGCATGGCCGATCGGTTCTTCCGCGGCAGGGGGCGGCTACGTCGGAACACGACCTGTCACCGCATTGGCGCGGGCGCCGCAGGTGAGAGGGCCGGAGGCTGTCGCTCGCAGGCGCGTCCGTAGCCGTGCCTTCAGAACCGCCAGGTCCCGAGCCGCCATCGTCGCGAGCGTCGGTCCGACGCTTGGCGCCCCCAGGGCCGTCGCCCAGAAGTCGTCGAAGCTGGCGAACGCGCGGCGCACGTCGATCGCCCGTGTGTGGATCGCGTCCAGGCCAGCGCCAGCCCACAACGCCCGCATGACCTCGATGCGCGACGCATCGGGGCTTGGCGGTGTCGGAACCGCGATGCCAAGCCGGCGGATTTCCACCAGCAGCGGTTCATAGGGAAAGCCGCCGCCCGGCATGTCCCAGGCGTACGCGGCAACGGACCCGCCAGGGCGCACCACGCGTTCCATCTCGGCAACGCCTCTGGCCGGGTCGGGGACGAAGAACACCACCAAGGGCATGACGGCGGCATCGAACGTGTTGTCGGGGTAAGGCAACGCCATCGCATCGGCCTGGTGGAACCGCGCGTCGCCCAGCCCCGGCCGCATGCGCGCGTAGGCAAGCTGCTCCTCGGAGGGGTCCACGCCCTGCACCAGGGCCGGGCGACAGCGTTCGACAAGCATTTCGGTGAAGGCGCCATTGCCGCAGCCGACGTCCAGCCAACGTTGGTCCGGCTCCGGTGCGAGCCAGTCGAGGAAGGTGCGGCCGGCGAGCCGGCTCCACGTTCCCATGTATCGCTCATACGCCGCCCCATCGTGAAACTGGATGTGATCGGTCTTCATGTCGGACTCCCGATGATGCGATCGCCGCGCCGCAACGAAACAGGCCTTCTGCGAAACCCGGCGGTTCCGGGTCCGTCCGCGTCATGCCCGTTCCCTGGGCGATTGCTCCAATGGCGCGGTGATGGCATGGTAGAAGTTGAAGTCAACTTCAAGTCAAGGGGGCGGGCGATGGACATTGCCGACGTCGCCAAGCGCACCGGCGTGCCCGCCTCCACGCTGCGGTTCTATGAGAAGAAGGGGCTGATCCCGGCAAGCCGCGCGGCGGGTGGCCGGCGGCACTTCGCGCCGGACGTGCTCGACCAATTGGCGCTGATCGCGCTGGGGCAGGCCGGTGGGCTGTCGCTGGACGACATCCGCGCCATGCTCAGTCCCGGGGGCGCGCTGCAGGTGGACAGGGCGTTGCTGTCGGCGAAGGCCGACGCCATCGACGCGACCATCAAACGGCTGCGCACGATGAGCAAGGGGCTGCGCCATGCCGCGGCATGTCCCGCCGTCCAGCATACGCAGTGCCCGACCTTCCAGCGGTTGCTGCAGGCCGCTGCCGCAGGCCGCCTGACGCCGGGCGCGGCGTCCCCGCTGGCCCCCAGCCGCCAGACCAGGCGCCTCCCGCCGCGCTGACGGCCATCCGGGTCCGGCGCGTTCGCCGCGTCGGAGCGGCGTTGGCGAATCGCGTCGGGTTCCGGACGGTGACGGCGTAGGGGTGGGTGGATGCGCGCGAGCCTTCGAGACGCGTTGCGGATCGCGCAGTTGCCGGGTCCAGCGAAGCACTCGGCGGGCTGCCTCGCACAACAAAACACCGGCCGCGACGTGCGCGGCCGGGTTCGGTGGTCGCGGCGCAGCGATGGGCGTTACGCCACCACGTCGTCCTTGTACGCATCCACCGGGATGCACGCGCACATCACGTGCTTGTCGCCGTACACGTTGTCCACGCGCGCCACCGGCGGCCAGTACTTGGCCTGTTTGAGCGTGGGCAGCGGGAACCCGGCCAGCTCGCGCGGATAGGCATGCGTCCACTCGCTGGCGGTGACCTGCGCGGCGGTATGCGGCGCGTGCTTGAGCGGATTGTCCTCGGGGTCCAGGCGGCCGTCCTCGATCGCGGCGATCTCCTCGCGGATCTGGATCATCGCGTCGATGAAGCGGTCCAGCTCGTGCAGCGATTCGCTCTCGGTCGGCTCCACCATCAGCGTGCCGGCGACCGGGAAGCTCAGCGTCGGCGCGTGGAAGCCGAAGTCGATCAGGCGCTTGGCGATGTCTTCGGCGCCGATGCCGGTGACCTTCTCCAGCGGGCGCACGTCGAGGATGCATTCGTGCGCGACCAGGCCGTTGCGACCGGTGTACAGCGTCTTGTAGTGCGGGGCCAGGCGCTTGGCGATGTAGTTGGCGTTGAGCAGCGCCACCTGGGTCGCCTTGCGCAGCCCGGCGTTGCCCATCATGGTGATGTACATCCAACTGATCGGCAGGATCGAGGCCGAGCCGAAGCTCGCCGCCGAGACCATGCCGACATCGCCTTCGCCGCCGAGCGTGCGCGGCAGGTACGGCGCCAGGTGCGCCTTCACCGCGCACGGGCCCACGCCCGGGCCGCCGCCGCCGTGCGGGATGCAGAAGGTCTTGTGCAGGTTCAGGTGCGACACGTCCGAGCCCCACTTGCCGGGCTTGGCCAGGCCGACCAGTGCGTTCATGTTGGCGCCGTCGGTGTAGACCTGGCCGCCGTGCGCGTGCACCGCCTCGCAGATCGCCACCACGTCCTCCTCGAACACGCCGTGGGTGGACGGGTAGGTGATCATCAGCGCGGCCAGGCGCTCGGAGTACTTCTCGGCCTGGGCGCGGATGTCGTCGACGTCGACATTGCCGTTGGCGTCGCACTTGGTGACCACGACCTTCATGCCGCACATCTGCGCCGAGGCCGGGTTGGTGCCGTGCGCGGATTCGGGGATCAGGCAGATGTCGCGATGGCCTTCGCCGCGTGCGCGGTGGTAGGCGCGGATCGCCAGCAGGCCGGCGTACTCGCCCTGCGCGCCGGAGTTGGGTTGCAGGCTGACCGCGTCGTAGCCGGTGCACTCCACCAGCATCGCTTCCAGTTCGTCGATCAGCTGCTTGTAGCCCACGCTCTGCTCGGCCGGAGCCAGCGGATGGATCGCGCCGAACTGCGGCCAGGTCACCGGGATCATCTCGGCGGTGGCGTTGAGCTTCATGGTGCAGCTGCCCAGCGGGATCATGGTGCGATCCATCGCCAGGTCCTTGTCGGCCAGCGCGCGCATGTAGCGCAGCAGTTCGTGCTCGCTGTGGTGGGTGTTGAACACCGGGTGCTGCAGGAACGCGCTGTGGCGCAGCAGCTGCGGCGGCAGCGCGTCGGCGGTGGCGGCGTCGAGCGCGTCCACGTCCGCCTGCGCGCCGAACAGCGCGGCCAGCGCGACCACGTCGGCGCGGGTGGCGGTCTCGTCCAGGCTGATGCCCAGCGCGGTGCTGTCGATCGCGCGCAGGTTGATGCCGGCCGCGCGCGCCTTGGCGTGGATGGCCTCGGCGTCGACGCCGGTGACGTGCAGGGTGTCGAAGAAGCGCTCGCCGACGGCGACGCCGGCGCCGCGCAGCGCCGCGGCCAGGATCGCGGCCAGGCGATGCGTGCGGCGGGCGATGCGGGTCAGGCCATCGGGACCGTGGTACACCGCGTACATCGAGGCCATCACCGCCAGCAGCACCTGCGCGGTGCAGATGTTGGAGGTGGCCTTCTCGCGACGGATGTGCTGCTCGCGGGTCTGCAGGGTGAGGCGGTAGGCGGGGTTGCCGGCGGCGTCGATCGACACGCCGATCAGGCGGCCCGGCATCGAACGCTTGTAGGCGTCGCGGCAGGCCATGAACGCGGCGTGCGGGCCGCCGAAGCCGAACGGCACGCCGAAGCGCTGCGAGTTGCCGACCACGATGTCCGCGCCCCATTCGCCGGGCGCGGCGATCAGGGTCAGCGCGAGCAGGTCGGTGGCGACCGCGACCAGGCCGCCTTGCGCGTGCACCGCGTCGGCCAGCGCCTTGTGGTCACCAATGTGGCCGAAGCTGTCCGGATACTGCAGCAGCACGCCGAAGCACTCGGCCTGCAGCGCTTCTTCCGGCGTGCCCACGCGCAGCACGATGCCCAGCGGCTCGGCGCGGGTGCTCAGCAGTTCCAGGGTCTGCGGATGCACCGCGTCGTGCACGAAGAAGGTGTCGGACCTGGACTTGGCCGAGCGCTTGGCCAGGGTCATCGCCTCGGCCGCGGCGGTGGCTTCGTCCAGCAGCGAGGCGTTGGCGATCTCCATGCCGGTCAGGTCCGCGCACATGGTCTGGAAGTTGATCAGCGCTTCCATGCGGCCCTGCGAGATCTCCGCCTGGTACGGGGTATAGGCGGTGTACCAGGCCGGGTTCTCGAGGATGTTGCGCAGGATCACCTTGGGCGTGTGGGTGCCGTAGTAGCCCTGGCCGATGAAGCTGCGCAGCACCGTGTTCCTGTCGGCGATGGCGCGGATCTTGGCCAGCGCTTCCTCTTCGGTGACCGCCTCGGGCAGCGCCAGCGGCTGCGGCGACTTGATCTTGCCCGGCACGATGGCGTCGGTCATCGCCTCCAGCGAGTCGTGGCCGACGGTGTGCAGCATGTGCGCGATCTCGGCGTCGTTCGGGCCGATGTGGCGCTCGACGAAGGCCGAGTGGTGTTCGAGGTCGCGCAGCGAGGGGGTATGAGACATGGCGGTCGTCCGGCAGAGGAGGGCACGAAGGGCGGAGGACGCACGGATGCCGCCGTCGGCCGCACACGCGGACACGACCGACGGGAAGCCACAGGTCTTCCCATTGCCCCTCTGTCCTTTTGCCTGAGAGTTTGGAAGCGGCGGCTGGCGCTGCGCTTCGTGCCCCTTCGGCGCCGGGTTGGACCGGTCTCTCCAGAGTCTTGGTGCGGGTGGTATCGGGCCTGAGCGATTACGGGCGTTTGCGCCTTCGGCAGCGGGTCGCCCCGCTTCTCCCACCATGCTGCGCGGCGATTATAGCGTGGCCGGCGCTGCCCACGGCGGGCCGTTCGCGCCCACGCCAGCCTGAATGGGCAAGCCGCGGCGGATGCGCGCGCGTGGCCGCAGCGCGTATCATGGCCGCACTCCCTTCTCGCGCGCCCGTCCACGCCGGACGGCGTCGTCGCGTGTGCGCCCATGCTGCGGCCGCCGCGGCCGGCTTTCAGGATGATGTCCCCATGACGCTCCCGTCCGTGTCCACGCGCCGCATGGCCCTGTTGCTGGCCGGGCTGGCGATGTTCGGCCCGTTCTCCATCGACACCATTTTCCCGGCCTTCCCGCAGCTGGCGCAGCGCCTGGATGCCGATCCGGTGGCGATCCAGCAGACGGTGAGCGTGTACCTGCTGGCCTACGCGCTGATGGGCCTGGCGCATGGGCCGTTGTCCGACGCGCTGGGGCGCCGGCGGGTGATCGTCGCCGGGCTGGTGGTGTTCATCCTGGCCTCGGCCGGCTGCGCGCTGTCGCGCGATCTGCCGACGCTGCTGACGTTCCGCGCGCTGCAGGGCGTCTCCGCGGGGGTCGGCATGATCGTGGGCCGCGCGGTGATCCGCGACCTGTTCCATGGCGACGACGCGCAGCGGCTGATGAGCCAGGTATCGATGATCTTCGGCATCGCCCCGGCGATCGCGCCGGTCATCGGCGGCTGGATCCTGGGCAGCGGCCGCGGCTGGCCGTTGATCTTCTGGTTCCTGGTCGGCTTCTCCTCGCTGCTGCTGGTGGCGACCCTGCGCTGGATGCCGGAGACGCACCCGCCGCAGGCGCGCACGCCGCTGGCGCCGCGCACCCTGCTGCGCGACTACATCGGCATCGCGCTCAATCCGCGTTTCCAGCGCCTGGCCGCGGCGGGCGCGTTCAACTTCGGCGGCGTGTTCCTGTACATCGCCTCGGCGCCGGTGTTCATGATCGAGTTGCTGGGCAAGACCGAGCGCGACTTCGCCTGGCTGTTCCTGCCCACCATCGGCGGCATGACCCTGGGCGCGTTCCTGTCCGGGCGCATGGCCGGGCGGCTCGGGCCGATGCGCCAGGTGCGCTTCGGCTTCGTCTGCTGCGGCCTGTCGATGGCCGGCAACATCGCCTACAGCGCGCTGGCGCCGGCCATCGCGCTGCCGTGGGCGGTGCTGCCGATCTTCTTTGCCGGCCTGGGCACCGCGCTGATCTTCCCGATCCTGGCGCTGGCGGTGCTGGACATGTATCCGCGCCAGCGCGGGCTGGCCTCGTCGCTGCAGGCCTTCACCCAGTTGATGGTCACCGTGCTGGTGGCCGGGGTGCTGTCGCCGCTGCTCAGCGGTCACGCCCTGCACCTGGCACTGGGCTCGGGCGCGTTCTTCCTGCTCGGCTGGGGGTTCTGGCGCTGGGAGCGGCGCAGCGGCAAGCGCCTGCCGCGGCCGGATGCGCAGGTGCCGCGGCTGGAACCGGCCGACCCGCTGTGAGCATCGCCGCGGTTGGGCTATCGTCGTCGGGTCATCGTTGAGGAAACCGCATGTCCATCCAGTCCAAGCAGCGCCGCGACGTGCGCAAGAAGCTGGCCGAGCGCCTGCGCCACCGCGCCGAGGCCGCCGGCGGCGCGGCCCCGATCGAACCGCATGCGGAGTTGCGCGACCAGCAGCGCACGCTGCTGGCCGGCATCGTGCGCCGCGACGGCGAGTGGGTGCTGGGCATGGACGGGCGCATCGCCGGGCAGAGCGAGAGCGCCGCGCAGGTGCTCTCGCTGATCATGCAGGCGGCGGAGCTGCACGAGCGCGCCGGCACCCCGGTGCGGCTGGTGTATTCGGACGCGCTGAAGGACGCCGCGCACGCCGATGCGCAGGCGCAGGGGCTGAGCTTCGACGAGTTCAAGGACCGCCACGCGCAGGTCATGCAGCGCGGCGAGCGCACGGCGTTGCCGGGCTGAGGCGATGGGCCTGAGCGCCAGCCAGGCTGCGGACGCCGCCGTGTCGCTGGCGCGGGTGCGGCGCCGCGATGGCCTGGCGCTGATCCAGGCGCACCGCGCCAGCGTCGCGCTGCATCACCCCTGGACGTATCCGTTCACCGACGTGCCCGGCTTCAACGCCTGGTACGCGCAGACCCTGGACGGCAGCAACGTCGCGCTGCTGGCGCGTGCGCGCGACAGCGGCGAGGTCGCCGGGCTGTTCACCTTCAGCGAGATCGTCGGCGGCTGCTTCCAGAGCGCCTACCTGGGCTACCACGCGATGGCCGGCTGCGAAGGTCGCGGGCTGATGACGCATGCGTTGCGGCTGTGCGTGGCGTATGCGTTCGCCGAACTCGGTCTGCACCGGGTGGAGGCCAACATCCAGCCGGACAACACGCGCTCGCTGGCGCTGGTGCAGCGCGCCGGGTTCCGCCGCGAAGGCTATTCGCCGCGCTACCTGCGCATCGGCGGGGTGTGGCGCGACCACGAACGTTGGGCGCGGTTGGCGGACGATTGAGCGCTCGCTCGCGTCGCCGACGTCTCACTGGCGCGAGGTTGGCATCCGAAAATGTATGCATCGGTAGCGAGGAAGGATCGCCGCTGCGCGATCGCCGGAATGAATGCGGCACGCCGACACACGCGCCGGGGCCGGCAGCGCGACGCAGGGACATGGCAGCGAAGACATGACAGCGAAGGCGCCGGGCCGTTTGCTATATTCGGCCGCGCCAGCCTCGCTGCGACAGGTGGGGCGCAATCCCGGGAGCTTCGGTCATGGACGACATCAAACCCACCCCCTTCGATGCCGACGTGCGCGATCATCGCGCCGAGGCGGAACTGGACGCCCTGCTGGCAACGCACCGACGCGTCGGCGTGCTGCTGCAACGTCCCTATCCGCCGAGCACGGCGCCGCGGGTCCGCAGCCGCCTCGGCGGCTTGCCGCAGCTGCCTGCGCACATCGACTGGCCGATCGGGGCGCTGCGCGGGGAGCAGACGCCGATGCATTTTCTGGCGCAGATCGATTGCGCGGAATTGCCGCCGGTGTGCGCGGACATGCCGCGGCAGGGCATGCTGTTCTTCTTCGCGGTGAACGCCGAGGAACAGCGCTGGGACGAGGGCGAGCCGGCCGATAGCGTGCGGGTGCTGTACGTGGCGGGCGTGGCGCTCGACACGCCCGTGCGCCAGCCGCCAGCGGCGCTGCAGCCGATTCTGTCGATCGTGGCGAGCGAGCACCCGTCCTCCCGTTTGTGTTGGTTGCTGCCGGACGAGGACGGCCCGCGCATCCATGCGCACTGGCCGTTGCTCGCGCACCGGATCGACACCTGGCCGGACTACTGCATGCTGCCGGATGCCGCGCCCCGGCCGGACTATGTGCGCTACCAGCGCAGGCTGGCGCAACTGCGGCTGGGCGCGGCGGTGGCGGCGACGGGGCTGATGTCCAATCTGGACTTCACTCCGCCCTGGGCGCGGCCGATGTCGATGCCTTGGACATTTCCGGTCGACTGGTTGCGCCAGCAGGAGGCGTTTCCGCAAGCGGGCATCCTCGTCGACCGCATCGCGCGCGTGATCGGCAGGCGGCGATGGCGCAGCGGGGAGCGGCGCGTGGCCGAGGATGTGCTCGGCTGGATTCGGCGCGCCGAGGCCATCGGCATGGACGGCGTGCCGGATCCCGAGGACCGGCAGGCCTTTCGCGCCTGGCTGGTCGAGCAGATCGGGACCGGCGACGATGCGGCGCTAGGGGACAGCGACCTCGGCGACGCGTTGACGCGCGGGATGCTGGCGGCCATCGCCTGCACCGGCGGATCCGCGCACACCGCCAGGCTCATCCCCGATGACGTCTACGAGTACCTGGAAGACCATCATCTTTCGTTCGAGCGGACTTGGACGCACGAGCGCGATGGGGCCAGGCTGCGTAGCGAAGCCAACCTCCATCAGATGCTGGGCCACCCGGTGTTGCTGCAGGACATGGTGCCGGACACCGAGTCGGAGCCGGTCTGCCTGCTCCAGCTGGCCAGCGACGATGCGATCGATCTGCGGTTCGGCGATTGCGGCATGGCGACGTTCTGGATCGACCGGGAGGATCTGGCGAACCTGCGTTTCGACCGCGTCGTCGGCATCGTGGAGTCGTGCTGAGCGCGCAACGACGGCCGTAGGGCGCAGCCGCCGTGCGAGCGGCGCGGGCCTTGTGCAAGGCCCGGCCGCGCGTGCCGTTACCTGGACGCGGGCGTCGCCGCGGCAGCGGACTGCGCCGGCAGCGCCTTCGGCGCCTGCCATCCGCACATCTGCCCCTGGTTCTGCTGCTTGAGCCACTCCTGCATCGGCGCGAAGTATTCCAGCAGCGGGGCGGCGTCGAGCTTGTCGTTGCCGGTCAGCTCCTTGAGCGTGAGCTGCCACGGCTGGCTGCCGCCACGCTGCAGCATCGACCAGAATTTCTGCCCCGCTTCCTTGTTGCCGTAGAAACTGCATTCGTACAGCGGACCCTTGTAGCCGGCGGCATCGCACAGGCCCTTGTAGAACTGGAACTGCAGGATGTGCGACAGGAAGTAACGCGTGTACGGGGTGTTGCCGGGCACGTGGTACTTGGCGCCCGGGTCGAAGAAGTCCTCGCCGCGCGGCGTGGCCGGCGCCACGCCCTGGTACTGCGCCTTGAGTTCCCACCACGCCTGGTTGTAGCGCTCCGGCGCGATCGAGCCGTCGAACACGCCCCAGCGCCAGCGGTCGATCATCAGCCCGAACGGCAGGAACGCGACCTTGCTCAGCGCCATGCGCATCTGCGCGTTGATCAGCGCCTCGCGGCCGAGCTGCGGCGCCTCGACCAGGCCGATCGAATGCAGGTACTGCGGGGTCATCGCAAGCACGATGGTATCGCCGATCGCCTCGTGGAAGCCGTCGTTGGCGCCGCCCTGGAACAGCGGCGGCAGCGGGTTGTAGGCCAGGTCGTAATAGATGTGGCCGAGTTCGTGGTAGATGGTGGTGAAGTCTTCCTCGTTCGGCTTGATGCACATCTTGGTGCGCACGTCGCCGGCCATGTCCATGTCCCAGGCGCTGGCGTGGCAGACCACGTCGCGGTCCAGCGGCTTGATGAACTGGCTGCGCGCCCAGTAGCTGTCGGGCAGCTTGGGCATGGCCAGCGAGGTGTAGAAATCCTGCGCGCGTTCGGTCATCTGTCTGGCGCTGAGCAGTTGCGCCTCGCGCTGGGCCATGAACCGCGCTTCCGGCGAGGTGTCGCCATTGCGCCGCGCCAGCGCCGCGCTCAGGTTGCCCTGGTACTGCTTTTCCAGGGTGTCGGTGATGTCCAGGCTGCCAGCGCCCGGGTAGGGCTGCAGCAGGTCCCACAGGTTGCTCCAGTCCTGCTGCCACATGTTGCCGAGCAGGTGCGCCGGCAGCAGGCCGCCGGCGACCTCGCCCTTGTCCTTGCCGTACTCGGTGTCGAGCTTGGCGCGGGTGTAGCAGTGCAGTTGTTCGTACAGCGGCTTGACCTGGGCCCACAGCCGGTCGGTCTCGGCGGCGATCTGCGCCGGCGGCATGTCGTAGCCGCTGCGCCACATCGCGCCGGTGTCGGCAAAGCCGATGTCGCGCGCGCCTTCGTTGACCAGTTCGACGAAGCGCTGGTAGTCCTGGCGCATCGGTTGCGCGGTGCCGTGCCAGCCCTGCCATGCGTCCAGTTGCTGGTCGTAGTCGCGGCTGCGGCGCAGCACGTCCTCCAGTTCGCCCAGTTGCCGGCAGCGGCGCGCCTCGCCTTCGCCGGTGCAGTAGCTCGCCGCGCCGTAGGCGCCTTCCATTTTCGAGGCTAGGCCGGCCAGCTCCGCTAGTTTGGCCGGATCGCGCGGCGCCGGCATCGCGGTCATCAGCTTCAGCAGCGTCAGCGCGCGTGCGCTGTCGGCGGACATCGGCGTGCCCTCGTAGCGCTTGGCCTGGGCGATCCAGCCGTTGAGCGTGGTCAGCCAGCGCGCGTTGGCCTTGGCCACCAGTCGCTCCGAATCGCCGTTGATGTAGGTGATCGACAGCCACTGCGCCGAGGTCAGTTCCGGCAGCAGCGCGCGGTATTCCTCGTTGATGCGGGCGACGAACTGGTCGGCGTTCTCGCCGGGCGCGGCGGCCGTCGGCGCGGCGCTGGTCTCGGGCGTCGCTTCCTTGCGGCACGCGGACAGCGCAAGCACGCTGGCGCCGATGCACAGCGCAAGCAGCAGGGGGCGGTGGTTCACGGCGGATCCTTGCGATGGCGAATGCGACGAAGGCTAGTGGCCCGCCCCGTTCGCCGCAAGCGCCGGCCGCCGTCGCCGGCTGCATCCGCCATGTGGTCGTGCGCGGCGCCTGGCGCCGCGTTCGGTTTCCGGACTGTGCCGTCGCTACCCGGCGCAGGGCGCGAACAGGTCGCGCGCGCGGTCGTAGACCTTGGTCCTGACCTGCATCAGCCCGAGCACCGACGGGAACAGGTTGTCCTGGTCGGCGTACTGGCGCGAACGCGCACGCACGCAGGCCAGGTCCAGGCCGCGGTCGCGGGCGAAGCCGGGCGAGAACCACATCACCATCGGCACGTGGGTCTGTTCCTGCGGCGCGATCGCATACGGCACGCCGTGCAGGTAAAGACCTTTCTCGCCCAGCGATTCTCCGTGGTCGGACAGGTAGATCATCGCGGTGTCGTAGTCGGGCATCGCCTGCAGCGTGGACACCGTGCGCGCCAGCAGGTGGTCGGTGTACAGCAGCGAGTTGTCGTAGGCGTTGGCGATCCGCTCGCGGTCGCAGTCGCCCAGGTCGGCGGTGTCGCAGGTCGGGGTGAAGCGGCGGAAGCTGGCCGGATAGCGCTCGAAGTAGCTGGGGCCATGGCTGCCGAGCTGGTGCAGCACCACCACGCGATCGCCAGGCTTGGCGCGCACCTGCGCGGCCAGGTCCTGCAGCAGGATCTCGTCCATGCAGCGCCCGTCCTTGCACAACTGCGGGTCCTTGGCGTCGTCCAGGCGCTGGATCTGCAGGCCGTCGCACACGCCCTTGCAGCCGGACTGGTTGTCGCGCCACAGCGTGGCGATGCCGGCGTGCTCGAGCACGTGCAGCAGCGACTGGTGCTTGCGGATGTTGTCCTCGTTGTAGTCGTGGCGACCGAACGGGGAGAACATGCACGGCACCGAGACCTCGGTGCTGGTGCCGCACGAATGCATGTCGGGGAAGTTGATGACGTCCATCTGCGCCAGCTGCGGCGTGGTCTGGCGGGCGTAGCCGTTGAGGCCGAAGTTCTGCGCGCGTGCGGTCTCGCCCAGCACCACCACCAGCAGCCGCGGCTTGCTGGCGGGCGCGCGCGGGGTGGCGACGGCGTCGTGCTCCAGCGGCAGCTTCGGCGCCTTGCGGGTGGGGCTGGCGGATTTGAGGTTCTGCCGCAGCGCGACCAGGTAGTTGATCGGCGTGGCCAGGTAGCGGATCTCGCGGTGGTTGCGCATCATCGCCGACAAGTCCTGGAACGACAGCATCGCGCCGACGCCGCCGAGCGCCAGCATCGCCAGCAGGAAGCCGGCACGGATCGCCAGCGCCCGCCCCGGCGGGCGCCGGGTCAGGCGCACGCGCCACAGTGCCAGGATCGGCAGGGTCGCGTAGAACAGCAGCGGCGCGATCAGCGCCGGGGTCATCAGTTCGCGCGATTCCTTGTGGTCGGTGGCCAGCACGTTGCGCAGCATGTCCGCGTCCAGGTAGACGCTGTAGCTGTTCATGTAGTGCGCGGCGAAGGCGGTGGTGACCAGCAGCAGGGCCAGCAGCGGCTTGGCCACGCCGCGCCACAGCAGCAGGCCCAGCAGCAGCCCGTGCACCGACAGCAGCAGCAGGAACAGCGACAGGGCCAGTTTCAGGTCGCCCGGGTGGCCGCTCATCGCGCTGCGCCAGAACATGCCGTTGCAGGCCAGGGCGAAGAACGCGCTGGCGGCCAGCGCCAGCGTTTCGATGCTGATCTGCGGGCGCAGGGCCCACCATTGGGGCTTGGACATGGCGGGATGCGGCAGCGAGGCGCTCATGCGCGGCGTTCCTTCACGGTAGGCACCGACCCATGCACGAACTGGGCCGAACCCTGCGGCCGCCACAGCAAAGCGCGGTACAGGCCCAGCGCCACGCACCAACTCAGGCATAGCGTCCACAGATCGTGCGACAGGAAATGCGCGCCGCGCAGCTGCTGGCCCAGGCCGAACAGCAGTCCGGCGCCGAGCCCGACCGCCAGTGCCGGCCAGCGCCAGGCCGGCTTCAGCGCCAGCGCGAAGAAGTACAACGCGACCCAGGCATAGCCGGCGCTGGAATGGCCGGCCGGGAAACAGGCGGCATGCGGCATGCCCGCCGGCCGCGCCTGGAACAGGCCGATGTAGGGCAGGTGCCCGCCGTAGCGGCTCAGGTCCCAGGGGCAATCCATGTGGGTCAGCGATTTCAGCAGCGACACCACGCCGGTGCTCAGCGCCACCGCCAGCGCCAGGAACAGCAACGGCAGCCGATAGCGCTGGCCGTCGGGGCGGCGCCAGGCCCACGCCGCCAGCCCGGCCACCACCAGCCAGGCCGCGGTGCTGAGCAGCTTGCCGTCGTGATGGATCAGGTTGCGGGTCACGATCGCGTTCTGCAGCGCCCAATGGCCGCCTTCCCAGCGGTACAGCAGGTCGGCGAACCAGAAGTCCCCGCCCAGGCCCATCAGCACGCCGCTGCCCAGCAGCGCCGCGGCCAGCGGCAGCCACAGATGCCGGCGGTAGAACGCGGCCGGTGCGGAGCGGACGGCGCTGGCGGGCAGGGGCAGGGGCAGGGACGGGCTGTGCATGGGGGCGGGCTGGCGGTGCGCTTGGTGGCGAATGTCATGGTGTTGCGGCATGTGTCGGAGACTGGTCGGATTCGGCCGCGGCGGGCGGCGGCGCTTCAGCCCAGGTTGCCGAGGCGGTTTTCGGATCGCGTCCAGGTTTGATCGAGATTCGATCAAGATGCAGCGTTCCGACCGTGTTCCGACGCGCATCCGCTAGCATGGCGGCATTCCCCCTCGTCTCCGGATGCGAGCAAGCGCCATGCGGCTGTTGGTGATAGAAGACAACCAGAACCTGGTCGCGAACCTGTTCGACTATTTCGAGGTGCGCGGCCACACCCTGGACGCGGCGCCGGACGGCGTCACCGGGCTGCACTTGGCCACCACCCAGCGCTACGACGCGGTGGTGCTGGACTGGATGCTGCCGCGCCTGGACGGGCCGCAGGTGCTGCGCGCGCTGCGCGAACAGCACCATGCCGACGTGCCGGTGATCATGCTGACCGCGCGCGACGAACTGCCGGACAAGATCGCCGGTTTCCGCGCCGGCGCCGACGATTACCTGACCAAGCCGTTCGCGCTGCCGGAGCTGGAGGTGCGGCTGGAGGCGCTGTTGCTGCGCGCCAACGGCCGCGGCCGCAGCAAGCTGCTGCGCGTGGGCGACCTGCAACTGGACCTGGGTACGCTGGAGGCGACCCGCGGCGGCCGCACGCTGCACCTGTATCCGGCCTGCCGCAAGCTGCTGGAGGTGCTGATGCAGGCCAGCCCGGCCGCGGTCACCCGCGACCGGCTGGAGCACGCGCTGTGGGGCGACGAGCCGCCGGACGGGGACATGTTGCGTTCGCATATCTACGACCTGCGCCGCAGCGTCGATGGCCCGTTCGCCGACAAGCTGATCCACACCCTGCCGCGCATCGGCTACCGGCTCGCGGTGATCGGCCCGAACGAGAGCGAGCATGCCGCGTAGGACCGGACTGCGGCAGCGCATCACCCTGTGGCTGGTCGGCTATGCGGCGCTGCTGTCGCTGGCGGTGTTCGTGCATGGCTACATCGTCAACGACCAGGCCGAACAACTGACCTGGCGCTCGTTGCTGAGTTCGGAACTGGAGCACTTCCTGGCGCGCAGCGCGGTCGATCCGGACTATCGCTGGATCGATACCCGCACCGTCAGTTTGTACGGCGACGAAGGCGGCGAGCCGCTGCCGCCGGCGGTGGCGGCGCTGGCCCCGGGCCTGCACGACGACGTGCCGCTGGAAGGCCGCGACAAGGTGGTGCTGGTGCAGGACGTGCACGGTCGGCGCCTGGCGCTGGCGCTGGACATCACCGAACTGCAGAAGCACGAGGAGAACCTGGCGCTGTGGATGCTGCTGTCCAACGTGGTCGCGGTGCTGCTGCTCGGCGCGTTGGTGGCCTGGGGCCTGGGTCGCGTGGTGCAACCGCTCACCGACATGGCGCACCGCATCGGCAGCCTGCGCCCGGACCGGCCCGGCCAGCGCATCGAGGTGCATCCGCGTGCCAGCGCCGAACAGGTGGTGATCGCCGATGCGCTGAACGACTATCTGCTGCGCAACGACCTGTTCGTCGAGCGCGAGCGCGCCTTCATCGACAGCGCCAGCCACGAACTGCGCACGCCGGTGGCGGTGATCGCCGGCGCCGCCGAACTGGCGCTGGAGCAGGGCGATATTCCGTCCAGCGCGCGCAACCAGTTGCTGCGCATCCGCCGCACCGCCAGCGGCGTCAGCCAGTTGATCTCGCTGCTGCTGGTGCTGGCCAAGGACCCGGCGCGGCTGGCGCGCGGCAGCGACCTGGTTCGCCTGGACCAACTGTTGCCGGATATCGTCGAGGATCACCGCCACCTGAGCGCGGACAAGCGCCTGGATCTGGTGCTGGCGCCGTTGCCGGTATGCGAAGTGCTGGCGCCGCTGACCATCGTGCAGGCGGCGATCGGCAACCTGCTGCGCAACGCGATCGAGAACAGCGACCAGGGCGTGATCCAGATCGCGATGCCGGCGCCGGGCGTGGTGCGCATCGACGACCCGGGCCATGGCATGTCGCCGGAGGAGATCAGCGCGATCTACATGCGCCTGGCCCGGGGCGGCGGCGGCCGCGAGGGCAGCGGCATCGGCCTGGACCTGATCGCGCGCCTGTGCGAGCACCTGGGCTGGTCGCTGCAACTGGATTCGGACGCCGGGCAGGGCACGCGCGCGACGCTGGATCTGCGTCCGGCGTTGAAGGGCAGCGGCATGGCGTAGCGTGCTGCCGCGCTTGCACCGGTCGTCGGCACCACGGCCTTGTGGCCCTCGGGGATGCGCATGTCGGCCTGGGTCGGCAGCAACCCATCTGTAGGAGCGGCTTCAGCCGCGACGAACGAAGTGGAAAAGCGCCAGGCTGCGGGTGCAGTCGCGGCTGAAGCCGCTCCTACAGGGGGGGGGGGCGTCTTCTGCAAGAGCTTGAAGAGCCGATGCGGCGGCCTGTGCCGGTCTCAGTCCTGCTGCGGCAACAATCCGCGCTGCAGCAGCCAGGCGCGCGCGTCCTCGGCATCCTGTTCGAACCAGGCGCGGGTGGAGCCCAGCCGGTAGGTGTAGCCCCAGGCATCCATGTCGGCCATCAGCCGCGCGCTGCCGACGCCGGGCAGTGCATCGGCCAGCACGATCTGCAGGTAGCAGGTGGCGTCCTCTTCCTCGACCGAGTCGGTGGCGTCGGTATGCACCCGCGCGCGCCGTTCCGGCGGCAGCACGATCAGGTGGCAGGCTTCGTGCAGCAGCGAATGCACCGGCGTGTCGTCGCGCACGTACACGTCGCTGGCGATCACGCCCGCTTCCGGTTCGCCCCAGTAGCTGCCGGGAATGCTGGCGCCGTCGGCGACCCGGTGCAGGGCCAGGCCGTGGCGTGCCAGCAACGCGCGCGGCGCGTCCAGGCCGATGGCGCCGACGGTCAGCACGTCGGTGGCGGCAGCGGGAGGGGATTCTTGGGTCTGCATCGAGGGCGAGGGCGGAAGATTGTGAGTGCGTCTGGCAGACGTGTGGCGGACGGGCGAGCGAGCGGACAGTCTATTCGGCGCGTCGCCAAGGCCGATGCCTGTGCGCGTGGCCGACTGCGTGCCTGCGATGCCGGTGGGCGACAGGCACCGCAGCGACGCGGCCTGGCACGGATGGTCCCGCCACCACGCACACCTCCGACGGCACGGTCGGCGCTGCATGCATCGCGACGCACTGCGCAGTGCACCGCGAGTGCCGCCTGCGGCGATCGCGCGAGGCGGCTGTCACCTATCGAGTCCGGGCAGCGAGGGAGCGTGGAAGCGACGGACATGCGCCCTATCGATTCCCGTTTCCCCATTCCCCATTCCCGCCTCACCCAATCAGGGATTCGGCCCTTCCGGCAACGCCACCGAGATGTCGAGCACGTCGTGTTCGCCGTCCTTGACCAGGTCCACCTTGACCGCGTCGGCGTCGATGTTGACGTACTTCTTGATCACTTCCAGCAGTTCGCGCTGCAGCAGCGGCAGATAGTCCGGGCCGCCGCGGTGATTGCGTTCCTGCGCGATGATGATCTGCAGGCGATTCTTGGCGGTTTCGGCGGTGGTCTTCTTGGTCTTGAGGAAGTCGAATAGTCCCATGCTCACCCTCCGAACAACTTGGTGAAGAAGCCCTTCTTCTCCACCGAGATGAAGCGCATCGGACGGTCTTCGCCCATGATCCGGGATACCGCGTCGTCGTAGGCCTGGCCGGCCGGGGACTCGCTGTCCAGGATCACCGGCTCGCCCTTGTTGGAGGCGTTGAGCACGTCGCCGGACTCGGGGATCACGCCGATCGCCTTCAGTCCCAGCACTTCCTCCACGTCGGTGATGCTGAGCATCTCGCCGCCTTCCACCCGCACCGGGCTGTAGCGGGTCAGCAGCAGGAACGCCGGCACGTTCTTGCCTTCCTCGGCCTTGCGGGTCTTGGAGTCGAGCAGGCCGATGATGCGGTCCGAGTCGCGCACCGAGGACACTTCCGGGTTGACCACCACCACCGCGCGGTCGGCGAAGTACATCGCCAGGAACGCGCCCTTCTCGATGCCGGCCGGCGAATCGCAGACGATGTAGTCGAAGCCGTCGGCGGCCAGGTCCTTGAGCACCTTCTCCACGCCGTCCTGGGTCAGCGCATCCTTGTCGCGGGTCT
Organism: Xanthomonas sp. DAR 35659; assembly: GCF_041242975.1. Classification (NCBI taxonomy): domain Bacteria; kingdom Pseudomonadati; phylum Pseudomonadota; class Gammaproteobacteria; order Lysobacterales; family Lysobacteraceae; genus Xanthomonas; species Xanthomonas medicagonis. The sequence continues at coordinate 3,938,914 of NZ_CP162488.1, read as the reverse complement.
GCGAGGCGGCCAGCACGTACAGGTTGTCGAAGCGCTTGTCCTTGATCAGCGACTGCTTGAGCGTGGCCTCGCCGTGCACCACGTTGACGAAGTCGTACACCACCCGGCGCTCGCAGCCCATGATCAGGTCGAGGTTGCGCAGGCCCACGTCGAAGTCGATCACGGCGACCTTCTTGCCGCGTCGCGCCAGCCCGCAGGCCAGGCTCGCGCTGGTGGTGGTCTTGCCGACGCCGCCCTTGCCGGAGGTGACTACGATAATTTCAGCCAAAGGAATGTCTCCTGATACGTTCGTGGTAGGGCCGCGTCAGTCTTGCGCGGCGATCTTGATCTGGTCCTGCTCCAGCCAGACCTGGACGGCCTTGCCACGCAGTTCCTTGGGAATATCGTCCAGCACCTTGTAGTGGCCAGCGATGGCGACCAGTTCGGCGTGGAAGTCGCGGCAGAAGATCCGCGCGTCGGTGTTGCCCTGGGCGCCGGCCAGCGCGCGCCCGCGCAGGCTGCCGTAGATGTGGATGCTGCCGTCGGAGATCACTTCGGCGCCGGCGCCGACCGTGGCCACCACGGTCAGGTCGCAGTTCTCCGCGTACAGCTGCTGGCCCGAGCGTACCGCGGTCTTCTGCATGCGGCCGGGCTGCGCGCGCGCGGCCGGCGCGGGCGGCGGCGGTGGAGGCGGCGGCGGCGGCGAGACCGGGGCGGGCGCGGCGGCGGGGGCGCCGCCCTCGATGCGTTCGTACTGGGCGCGGAACTTGGCCAGCAGCGGCAGGCCCAGCGCCACCGACAGTTCCTCGATCTCGCGGGTGCCGTAGGCCAGCGCCACCGGCAGCACGCCGGCCTCGCGCAGGCCGGCCAGCAGCGCCTGCGCGGTGGCCGCGTCCGGGGTCTGCGCCAGCCCGCCGAAATCGATGATCACCGCGGCGCGGCCGAACAGCTTGGGCGCGCGCTGCACGCGCTCGCGCATCTCCTGGCTCAGGCGCGCCACGTCCAGGGTGCGGATGCGCAGGTTGGCGATGCCGACCTGGCCGATCTTCAGTTCGCCGGCCTGCTCGAAGTCCAGATTCACCGACGACACGCTCAGGTCCCGGTCGGGCGCTGGGCCCGTTGCAGGCGGCGGGCATGGCCGACCCAGGGCAGGTCGGGCAGGCGATCGCCGTAGGTCTCGCGGACCCAGGCGTAACTGCACAGATCTTTCAACAGCATGCTGGCACGCACCTCCACTTCGTTCATCGTGTTCTGGCCCACTTCGCGGAAACCGAAGCTGCCATGGAACAGCAGCGCCGCATCCGCGCCGTGGTCCAGGAAAACCTCGCACGCCAGCTGCGGGTAGCGCAGCTCGGCGTAGCTCTGCACATCGGCGTAGAACGCGCGGCCGACGCCGCCGCCGCGACGGCGGCTGGCCACCACGATGCGGTCGATATAGAAGAACGCCGGGTAGCGTTCGCGGAACCAGGCGAAATTGCTGCTGTCGTGATCGCCGTCGCTGCCGAAGCCGACCAGGAACCCGGCCAGGTTGCCGTCGCGCTCGGCGACGCGGAAGTACTCTGCGGTCTCGTAGAAGCGGTGCAGTTTGGCCGAATCCAGCGGCAGGATCGCCAGTCCGGCATTGTTGTTCAGGGCCAGGACCGAATCGAGCTCGTGCTCGCGCACGTCGCGGATGACGATCGACATTGGGACTCCATTGCTGATGCGCGCGCGGCCGCAGGACGGACCGCGTGCGGATTATCGCACGCGGGGCCCGGGGCGGCGAGCGGCCCAGGCATGACTTCCGTAGGGGGGCAATGCGCGCCGTTCATCCTAAGATGGCCGCATGTTGGAACATCTCAGCCACACCCGCGTGCTGCGCTTCGCCGGCCTGTTCACCTGGGCCATGATCGCCATGCCGCTGGTCTACACCTACTGGATCCCGGACGACGCCTCCAACCGGCGCGGCGGCTGGGAGGCGGCGATGATGTCCGGGTTCTTCATCGCCTTCGGCGCCAGCTACTACTGGCTGACCCGCGGGCTCGGCAGCGGCCGCCACGCGCACTGGTACGACCGCGCCATCCTGTTGCTGCTGACCATCTGCGCGCTGGCGGTCAGCTATCTCACCGGCAGCGGGCTGGGCAGCATCCTGATGATGGTGGCGGCGGGCGTGATCCCGTGGCTGCTGCCGGTGCGGATCGGGGTGCTGTGGCTGGTGCTCAGCCAGTTGGCGGTGCTGCCGGTGTATTACCTGATGGTCCGCTTCCCGATGTTCGACGCGTTGATGCAGTCGCTGCTGTACGCGGGCTTTTCGATGTTCGTCTTCGTCACCAGCCTGGTCGCGCGGCAGCAGACCCAGGCCCGCGAGGAACAGCGCCAGCTCAACGCCGAACTGCGCGCCACCCGCGCGCTGTTGGCCGAGAGCGCGCGGATCAACGAACGCACCCGCATCTCGCGCGAGCTGCACGACCTGCTCGGCCACCACCTGACCGCGCTGAGCCTGAACCTGGAGGTGGCCGGCCACATCACCGAAGGCCGCGCGCAGGAACACGTGCACCAGGCGCATACCCTGGCCAAGCTGCTGCTGACCGACGTGCGCGAGGCGGTCAGCCAGTTGCGCGACAGTGGCGCGATCGACCTGGCCGCCGCGCTGCGGCCGCTGGCCGAGCAGGTGCCGGCGCTGCAGATCCACCTGCAGGTGGACGAACCGCTGACCGTCGAGGATCCGGAGCGCGCGCACGTCCTGCTGCGCTGCACCCAGGAAATCATCACCAACACGGTGCGCCATGCGCAGGCCGACAACCTGTGGATCCAGGTGCGCCGCGAGGGCCCGCTGGTGGTGATCCAGGCCCACGACGATGGCCAGGGCTGCGCGACGCTGCTGCCCGGCAACGGCCTGCGCGGCATGCGCGAGCGCCTGAGCCAGTATGGTGGCAGCCTGGAGATCGACGCGCCGCCGGACGCGGGCTTCCGCCTGCGCGCCGCGGTCCCGAGCGCGGCGGCCCTGCTGCCGTCCGCCGTTCCACAAGGAGTGCTGTGATGATCCGTGTCTGCCTGGTCGACGACCAAACCCTGGTGCGGCAGGGGATCCGCTCGCTGCTGGCGCTGGACGGCGGGATCGAGGTGATCGCCGAGGCCAACGACGGCCGCCAGGCGGTGGAGCTGATCCCGCAGGCGAAGCCGGACGTGGTGCTGATGGACATGCGCATGCCGGCGATGTCCGGCCTGGAGGCGCTGCAGACGCTGTCGCGCAACGGCACGCTGCCGCCGACCATCATCCTCACCACCTTCGACGACGACCAACTGGTGCTGGCCGGGCTCAAGGCCGGGGCCAAGGGGTATCTGCTCAAGGACGTGTCGCTGGAGCAACTGGTCGGCGCGATCCGCACCGTGGCCGCCGGCGGCTCGCTGGTGCAGCCGGCGGTGACCCAGCGCCTGCTGTCGGGCCTGGAACACATGCGCAACGACTTCGTCAGCCTGGACCGGCCCGATCCGCTGACCGACCGCGAGACCGAGATCCTGCGGCTGATGGCCAGCGGCTTCTCCAACAAGGAGATCGCCAATTCGCTGGGCGTGGCCGAGGGCACGATCAAGAACCACGTCTCCAACATCCTGTCCAAGCTGGGCGTGCGCGACCGTACGCGGGCGGTGCTCAAGGCGTTCGAGCTGCAATTGGTCTGACGGCGGAGGGCGCGACCGGGCGCGGCGCGCTGTTCGCGGGCGCCGGGCGCCGTTTGGCAGGCAGTCGTTCGATCCTGCGCGGCGGACGCGATGCGCCTGGCGCCCGGCAGCCGGCAGCCGGCAGCCGGCAGCCGGGCTGTTGCGGGATGGGAAGGACTGCTGTCTGGCCGCGAGAGGACGCGGCGAGCCTGTGCCGGCGCCGCCAGCAATGCCCCCGTCGTGGCGACCGTGTCGACGCCCATGCCGCGGCTGCAGGCGGCCCGCACGCCGCCCGGCAGGCGCCCGTCGCGCAGGCACTGGTCTGGCCGTCCGGCTTACCGGCAGCGGTCCGGCGGGGGCGCCAAGGCCTCGCCATGACTGGCTTTCGCCGATGTCAGTGGCGCCGCGTGCGGCCTGTCCGCCGTGGTCCCGGGACAATGGTCTGGTCGCCCGCCCCGTCGCGCGGCGGCCCCGTGCACGGCGCCTTCGCGGGGTTTTCGCCACTGTGCCGAATTCCGCGCCGCCATCGGCATGACCACGAACCGCGAAGCCTGCTAGGATGGCCGCTTCGCTTCATTAACCCGGCCGTGGGATCGGCCCCGGAGACCTCCTGAATGACCCGTATTATCGAATTCCTGATCGCACTGGGGATCGTGGCTGGCCTGTTCGTCCTCGTCGGCGTGGTGTTGCCCTCGGAGCGTCACATGTCCGAGAGCGTCGAAACCAACCGGCGCATGACCATCGTCTATGACACGGTCAACAGCTTGCGTCGGTTCAAGGACTGGAACCCTCTGGTGCTGCGCGATCCGAAGATCCAGCTGAAGCTGTCCGGCCCCGAGTCCGGCGTCGGCGCCCGCCTGGATTACGTCTCCAAGGAGGGCTACATCGGCAAGGGTAGCTGGACCATCACCTCGACCGAGCAGAACAAGCAGGTCGTCATCGGCATCGAGGACGAGGGCAAGGGGCGCGACAAGACCACCTCCTTCAAGCTCGAGCCGACCGGCAAGGGTGGCCGCAACGTCAAGATCACCCAGGACTACACGGTCAAGTACGGCTGGGACCTGTTCGGTCGCTATGCCGGCCTGTACGTGAGCCGCCATGTCGGCGACGACATCAAGCTGGGCCTGTCGCGGCTGAGCAACGTGCTGGCCACCGTGCCGAACGTCGACTACCGCGCCCCGGAAACCCCGCTGACCGACCTCAAGGTCGTCGACGTCCCGGCCGAGGATCTGCTGGTGGTCAACGCCGGCAACATCGACCGCGACAACGACGCCATCAAGAAGTCCATCAAGGACAACCAGGAGTGGATCAAGCGGGTGATGGACGCCAACGGCCTGGAAGCGGCCGGTCCGGTGCGCATCGTCACCACCGACTTCGGTGCCGAAAAGTACGCCTTCGACGTGGCCCAGCCGGTGCGCAAGCGTGCCGGTGGCGCGCCGAAGCCGGACGCGGCGGCCAAGCCGGACGCGAAGAAGGACGATGCGGCCGCTGCCGCCGCGCCGCCGGTCGATGCCACCCCGGTCGCCGCCAGCGGCGAGCCGCTGAAGCTGACCATCCCGCAGGGCGCGCCGGTGACCTACCTGCGGACGCAGGCCCACCGCTCCGCGTTCGCCAGCTACACCGGCCACATGGCGGGCCTGGACGCGGCGCGCAATGCGGTGCGTGCCTGGTCCGCGACCAGCGGCTACGACGTGACCGACCGTCCGTACGAAGCCTGGAAGGGCGGCGTTGACAAGGCGTTCTCGCCGGAAGGCACCTACGACATCTACTGGGCGATCAAGTAAGCGCCGCCCGGATGGATGCGTGACCCGAAACGCGCCGCAGCTTGCGGCGCGTTTCGTTTATGGGGCCGGCGCACCGGCCGCAACGGAGCATCGCCATGCTGCATCTGGATCACCGTCCCCGTAAACGCGCCTGGCTGGCCGGCGCCGGCGGCCTGTTGGCGGCGGCCGCGATCGGCCTGTCCGCCTATGCCTCGCACGGCGTGGCCGATCCGCTGGCGCAGTCGCATCTGCAGACCGCGGCCTTGTATGCATTCAGCCACGGCGTGGCCCTGGCCGCGCTGGGTCGGCGCGGCGAACGCCTGCTCGGTCGCGCCGCGCTGGGATTGCTGCTGCTGGGGACGCTGCTGTTCTCCGGCAGCCTGGCCGGCAACGCGCTGGCGCAGTGGCCGACCCGGCTGGCGCCGGTCGGCGGCACCACGCTGATGCTGGGCTGGCTGCTGTACGCGCTGGACGCGATCAGGCGCTGAGGCGAAAGCGCAGACGGGACGCGGCGCGGGGCCGCCGCGCGGCACGGCAGGCGACCAGACCATTGTTCCGGCACCACGGCGGACAGGCCGCGCGCGGCGCCGCATCGCCATTCACGAAGGCTGGTCGCGGCGCGGCAGTCGTGCCATCGAAGCACCCTGCCGGCAAGCCGGGTGACCGCTGGGTGCAGATAGGGTGTCCGACGTCGCGCAGCGGCGCACGACCGCGCCATGCGGCGCGATCGTGTAGTGGCGTGGGATCAGGCCGGCGGCGCTGCGGCCGGCGCCGAATCGGTCGCCGGCGTGGCGTTCGGCTGGGGCGTCGCGGGTGCGGCGGCCGATGTGCGGAACAACGGGTCGTCGCTCAGCCGAGGCCGCAGCGACGATGGCGAACGGCGCTCCTGCAGCAACCAGCGGTGGTGGTCGAAGGTGCCCTTCGCCGCCGCCACGTAGATGAAGACGATGATCACGCCCAGCACCATGCCGCTCACATTGCCGCCGATCAGCATGAGCACCCGACCCAGCACGTAGTACCCGAGCAGCAACAGTGCGCCGACCCGGCTCTTGCGGTAGAGGCCGTAGGCACCCGCGCCCAGCAGCACCGCATCGATGCTGATGCCGACGCCCACCTGGATGTTGTCGCTGATGAAGGCGCGGAGCGCCCAGAACACGTCGATCGCGGCGCTCAGGCTGGCCACGATCCAGCCGACCATGATCTTGCGCAGGATGGTGTCGGGCGCTTTCGCCAGGGGCGCGGCGGGCTGTGCGTCATGCGCGTGCGCATGCGGTGCGGCGTAGGGGTTTTCGGCCATGGCGGCGGCGTCCTTGCTGGGGTGGGACAACGCTTATCGGCTGGGATGACGAAAACTTCACTGCCGCCGGAGGCTCGCGCCTATGACCAGCGCCGGACGTACCGCGAAGGCGCGCTTGCCGCCTGCCGACGCTGGGCTACGCGCTGACGCCAGGCAGCGCGGCTTGCCGCGATCACTCGTCGGCGACCAGCGCGATCTCGGTCTGCAGGCGCACCCATGCGTCCTGGCTGGGGTCGTTCACAGTCGCCTGCAGGCGGTAGATGCCCAGCGGATCGTTGTCGTCGAAGCGCAGTTGCACCGACAGCGGCGACAGTTGCAGCAGGCCGGTGGCGGCCGGTGCGGCGTCGGTTCCCAGTGGGCGCATCGGTTCCTGCAGCGTTTGGCTGCCGTCGGGCGCGAGCAAGCGCAGGCTGACCTGCGCATCGCACGCGCCTCCGTTGTTCGGGCTGGGCGCGCAGCCGGCATACAGCAACGCCACCCGCACGGCCTGGCCGCGGCGCACGCTGGTGACGGTACGCAGTTGCGGCGCATGTCCGGGGCCGGTCTGCACCCATTCCTGGGCGAAACGCACGAACTCGGCGTCATCGGCGATCTGCACGGAGGCACCGAAATCCTTGTCGTGGGCGCGGTCGGCGCTGTCGGGCAGTGGCGCGCCCTGGCGATCGCGCCATTGCGCGCCGGCGTCGCCCGGCAGGAACGGCGATGCCAGGGCAAGGCAGGCGAGGGCGCCGCGTAGCAGGCTGGGCAGCGCACGCTTCATGCCGCGCCCCCCGCGCGATGCCAGCGCCAGTGCCAGGGTTCGTACACGATGCCGTGCGGGTTGTCGCGCGGATAGCTCATGCGGAAGCCGAAGCCGGCGGCGTGCGCCTGCAGCCAGGCGAACGCCGGCGTGCGCTCGAAGCTTTCCTCGGCCGGCGGCTCGCCCGGGGTGCCGATGTCCAGCGCGTCGCCGCTGTGGTGTTCGCTGTAGCCGGGCGCGGCGTTGATCTGCAGGATCTGCTGCAGGCGCTGCCCGCGCGCGAACTTGCGCGCGAAGATGCCAAGTTGATAGGCGTGGCTGCGGTAGCCGGAGATCGCCTCCAGCACCACGCCCTCGCGCGCGGCGGCGCGCCGCAGCGCCTGCCAGGCGCGCGCGGCGCCGGCGCTCAGCCACAGCGGGCGCCGGTAGCGATCGTGGCCGGCGGCGTGCAGGACGGCCGGTTCGGCGTGCAGCGGCAGGCCGGTGGTGCGCGCGTACGCGTTCGCGTCCAGGCCGAGCTCGGCCAGGCAGGCGTGCAGGCCGTGCAACGGCAGGACGGCGCCGTCGTCGTGCGATGGCAGCCGCCGTGTGGGCAGCGCATCGAGGCGATCCAGCGCCGCGTCGATGCCCGGCTCGTGCAGCAGGCGCGGCAGCAGCGCATGCAGGCCCCGCGCGGAGGCGACGGCCAGATAGTGGCCGTCGCGCTTGCGCCGCAGCAGCCAGGTCGCCTGCGCCAGCAAGCGCGCGTCGGCGTTGCTGCGCGCGCGGTACAGCGCGGCCGGCAGCAGTTCGATGCAGTCGGTATTGAGCAGCAGGGCGGGGGCGGCGCGCATCCGCACAGGGTAGGGCTAAGCGGCGCGCGCGGCCAGCCGTTGCAGGTCCTGCAGCAGTTGCCTTGGTTGCTCGGGGCTGAGCAGCAACCAGCGCCCATCGTGCAGCGGCAGCGCCAGCACGCGACTGGCGTCGGTGAGCAGGCAGAACGCGCCCTGGCCGTTGCGCAGGCGGAAGTGGCCGGACTTGAACCCGGGCAGGCCATAGCCGATGGCTTTGCTCGTCGGCGCCAGTTCGGTGTGCTCGGCCAGGTCCACCACGCGCGCGCGCGACAGGTCGATCGCCGCGAGCTCGGTGCGGTTCTGGAACATGGTCGAGCGAACCCGCAGCGCGGTGCCTTCCAGGCGGATGCCGCGGCGCAGGTAGAGCAGGGTCAGTGCGACGCCGAGCGCGGCCAGGAAGGCCGGTGTGAGCCAGGGCGCGCGCTGCGCCTGGGACAGCCCCAGGCCGACGATCAGGCCGGCCGTCAGCAGCAGCGGCAGCCACAGGGTCAGCAGCGGCAGGCGTCCGGGCGTGGCGACGCGGTAGTCGCGGACGGCGGGCGCGGGACGCGCGGGGCTGTGCATGGCGGTCATCGCTGCGCCCCGATCCAGTGCGCGGTGTCGGCGATCAACTGCGGATCGACGTGGCCGGGTTGCGCATACTCGGCCGGTCCGGGCGTGCCGGTGCCGGCGATGCCGAGGTGGTTGAGTTGCGGATAGCGGTGCAGGGTGGCGCGCGGGTCCTGGCCCAGCGCCTGCTGCCAGCGTTGCCAGTCCGGTGCGGTGACCTGGAAGTCGCGTTCGCCCTGCAGCCACAGCACCGGCTGGCGCAGGGCCAGGACGTCGGCCACCGGGTCCACCTTGTCGAACGCGCGCCAGTACGCGGCCGGCAAGTCCTGCGGCGAATCGTTCCGCGCCACCGCACCGTCGCCGCGGACCTTGGCCACGCGCCGTTCGATCTCGGCCACGCGTGCCTTGCCTTCGGCGGACGGCGCGCCTTGCAGGCCGAGCAGATAGCGGTTCTGGTCGAGCAGCAGGTCCAGCAGCGAGCGCGCCGGTGCCGCCCACAGGACGATGCCGGCGGTCTTGCCGGACATGCGCGCGATGCGCGCGGCGAGCATGCCGCCCTGGCTGTGGCCCATCACGAAGATGCGCTTGGGGTCGATGCCCGGCGTGCGTGCCAGCGTCGCGACCGCGGCGACGGCATCGTCGGTGGTTTCGTCGTCCATGGTGAAGCCTGCTTCCATGCGCCCGGCGAAGCTCTCCGGCATGGCGAAGGTGCGCTTGTCGTAGCGCAGGACCGCGATGCCCTGCGCGGCGAGTCCACGTGCGACATCGAGGAACGGCCGGTTCGGGCCGATCGTCTCGTCGCGGTCGTGCGGGCCGGAGCCGTGCACCAGCACCACCGCCGGGAACGGGCCCTTGCCCGCGGGCAATGCCAGCGTGCCCGGCAACGGACCCACCGCGAATGCCTGTTCGGTGAAGCCGGCATCGGCCGCGGGCGGTGGCGCCGGCGGTGGCGCCGCGGGGGTGAACAGCAGGCCGGCGATCTTGCCGTCCGCGTCGATCGAGACATGCGCCAGCAGCGCGCCGCGCTCGAACTGCAGGCGCTGCTCGATCACGGTCAGCCCTTGCTGTTGGCGTTCGCTGGCCGGACCGCGCTGCTGCAGCGCGCCCAGTTGCGCGGACAGCGTGCGCCAGGCCTCGGCCAGTTTTTCCGGCGGCACCGCCTTGGCCATCGCCGGGGTGAACTCGGCTTCGACCGCGGCGAGGTCGCCGGCCTGCAGGCGATCCAGCAGCGCGCTGGCGGTCTGCTGCGGCGCCGCCGCCAGCGCCGCGAGCGGGACCAGCAGCGCCGCCAGCGCGGGCGCGAGCAAGCGAAGCGGGCGCATGTCAGAGCTCCCGCTTGAACATCAACAGCGGCTTGGTGCCCGGCAGGGTGAGGACGCTGACCAGTTCCCAGCCGAGCTTGCCGTGCTTGTTCAGGTCGGCCTGCAGCTCGTCCAGTTTCAGGCCCAGCATCAGATTGGTCTTGGCCTCCAGGGTGAGGTATTCCCAGCGCTTGCTCATGATTCGGGTTCCTTGTCGTCACGCGGCTTGGGCAGCCGCCCGGCCTTGCGCAGCGCGTCGCGCAACACGTATTCGATCTGCGCGTTGAGGCTGCGCAGTTCGTCGTCGGCCCAGCGCTGCACCGCCGCCAGCACGTCGGCGTTGATGCGCAGCGGATAGGCCTTCTTCTCGCTCATGCGGGGATTCCTGGCGCCGGCGCGGCCGCCGTGGCGCGGCGATGGCGCGGCCGGCGCATCAGTACAGCGACCCGGCGTTGACGATCGGTTGCGCGCCGCGGTCCGAGCACAGCACGGTCAGCAGGTTGCTGACCATGTGCGCCTTGCGTTCCTCGTCCAACTGCACCACGCCGTTCTTCTGCAGTTCGGCCAAGGCCATTTCGACCATGCCCACCGCGCCGGCGACGATGCGCGTGCGCGCGGCGATCACCGCGTTGGCCTGCTGCCGCTGCAGCATCGCCTGGGCGATTTCCGGGGCGTAGGCGAGGTGGCTGATGCGCGCCTCGATCACGTCCACGCCGGCCTGGGTCAGGCGTTCGTCGAGGTGCCGCTTGAGCTGCTCGCTGATCTCCAGCGGATGGCTGCGCAGCGAGATCTGGCCGTCCTCGTGCTGGTCGTAGGGATAGCTGGTGGCCATCGCGCGCAGCGCCGATTCGGACTGGATGTGCACGAAGCTCTCGTAGTCGTCGACGTTGTAAACGGCCTCGGAGGCGTCGATCACCTGCCACACGATCACCGCGGCGATCTCGATCGGGCTGCCGTCCAGCTCGTTGACCTTGAGCCGGCCGCTCTCGAAGTTGCGCACGCGCTGGCTGACCTTCTTCTTGGAATAGAAGGGGTTGTTCCAGCGCAGGCCGTTGTCCTTGACCGTGCCCACGTACTTGCCGAACAGGCTCAGCACCGCCGCCTGGTTCGGCTGCACCGTGTACAGGCCGCACAGCGCGAACAAGGCGACGGCGCCGAGTGCCAGCGCCAGCAGCACCAGCGGCAACGAGGTCGGGCCGCCATTGACCGGGTCCTTGAGGATGCCGGTCACGAACAGCCACAACGCCAGGCCGGCCAGGACCAGGATGCCGAGCAGCAGCGGAATGCCATGCAGCGAGCGAAGCGTGCGTTCTTTCATGACGGTCTCCCCGGGTGTGTGGAGGAAAGATATCATTTTGATATCTCTTTGCAAGGGGCGCCGATGCCGGTAAGCCGATGCGCACCGGCTGCTGGAATCGCGCGAAAGCAACGGCGCCATCGCGCTGCTGCCGTGACGCGGTCGCGCATGCCTTCGGCCGCGCCGCGCAGGGCGCCGCCGCGTTGGATGGCGTGGTGCGGGTCTCGGCGCCGCCGGTGTTCGCCAGCCACTTCCTGGCGCCGCGCCTGGCCCGCGCGCTGCGCGCCTGGCCGGCGCTGCGCATCGATCTGCTGGGCGAAGCGCACGCGGCCAACCTGTATGCGCGCGAGGCCGACCTGGCGGTGCGGCTGTCGCGGCCGAGCGAGCCGGGACTGGCCGCCCGGCGCATCGGAACGATGCGGTTCGCCCTGTGCGCGACCCGCGACTGGGCCGACGCGCCGCCGGACACCTGGGCGTTCGTCGGCTACGACGCCGCGTTCGCGCGCACGCCGCAGCAGCAGTGGCTGGAGCGTTTCGCCGGCGCCCGCCGCTTCGCCTTCGTCGCCAACGACCTGGCCGCGCAGCAGCGCGCCTGCGCGGCCGGCGCCGGTGTCGCACTGCTGCCGCGGTTTCTGCTCGACGACCCGGCGCCGCCCGCCGACGCCGCGCTCGTCGAGCTGGCCGCGGCGCCGCGCTGCGACGTCGAACGCGCGATCTGGCTGGTGGTGCACCCGGACGTGCGCCGCGCGCCGCGCGTGCAGCGTGTCGCCGAGGCCATCGCCGATGCGGTGCGGCAGGCGGACGGGCGGCTTTAGAATGGGCGCCCCTCTTCGCGCAGGCACCGCCGCCATGACCACCCTGGGAACCCCGCTGTCCGCCTCCGCCACCCGCGTGCTGCTGCTGGGTTCGGGCGAACTGGGCAAGGAAGTGGCGATCGAACTGCAGCGCTTCGGCGTGGAGGTGATCGCCGCCGATCGTTATGCGGACGCGCCGGCGATGCAGGTAGCGCATCGTTCGCACGTGCTGGACATGCTCGATGCGATGGCGCTGCGCGAACTGATCGCGCGCGAACAGCCGCACCTGATCGTGCCGGAGATCGAGGCGATCCACACCGAGACGCTGGTGGCGCTGGAGCGCGACCACGGCCAGCGGGTGATCCCGACCGCGCGCGCGGCGCGGTTGACGATGGACCGCGAGGGCATCCGCCGCCTGGCCGCCGAGACGCTGGGCCTGCCGACCTCGCCGTACCGTTTCGTCGACACGCCCGAGGAGTACCGCGCGGCGATCGCCGCGGTCGGGTTGCCGTGCGTGGTCAAGCCGGTGATGTCGTCCTCGGGCAAGGGCCAGAGCACGCTGCGCAGCGCCGCCGACATCGACGCGGCCTGGGAGTACGCGCAGACCGGCGGCCGCGCCGGCGCCGGCCGCTGCATCGTCGAAGGCTTCATCGACTTCGACTACGAGATCACCCTGCTGACCGTGCGCCATGCCGGCGGCACGGCGTTCTGCGATCCGATCGGGCATTGGCAGAAGGACGGCGACTACCGCGAGAGCTGGCAGCCGCAACCGATGTCGGCGCTGGCGCTGCAGCGCGCGCAGGAGATCGCGCGCGCGGTCACCGACGACCTCGGCGGCTGGGGCCTGTTCGGCGTGGAGCTGTTCGTCAAGGGCGACGACGTCTGGTTCAGCGAAGTCTCGCCGCGACCGCACGACACCGGCCTGGTCACCCTGGTGTCGCAGGAACTGAGCGAGTTCGCCCTGCATGCGCGCGCGATCCTGGGCCTGCCGATCCCGGCGATCCGGCAAAGCGGCCCGTCGGCCTCGTGCGCGCTGCTGGCGCACGGCGAAGGCGTGCCGGTGTTCGGCAACGTCGCCGCCGCGCTGCAGGCCCCGGACACCGCGCTGCGCCTGTTCGGCAAGCCCGGCGTGCACGGCCACCGCCGCGTCGGCGTGACCCTGGCGCGTGGCGCCAGCATCGACGAAGCACGGCAGACCGCCCGCGACGCCGCCGCCGCCCTCACCATCGAACTGAAGGCCTAAGGCGCGAGGGGCAGTGGACAACTCGGAACAAGGAATGCCGCTCTTACCATTCCCCAATCCCCATTCCCCACTCCCAGCCCCTCACACCGGCGGCGCAAACCGCGCCGCCGCCAGGCGGATGCTCCACACCAGTTCCACCATCGCCAGGTTGTTGAGCAGCGCCTCGCCGCCGAGGATCAGCCAGTAGCCGGCGCCGTCCACCCAGAACGGGACGAACGACCAGTCCGGCAGCAGCAGCTGCGGTTCGCTGTGGAACGCGACATAACGCTGCGCGCCGCTCCAGCCACGCGCGCTCTGCCGTTGCGCGAAATCGGAGAAGTCGGCGGCGGCCACGCTCAGCGTGTCGGCCTCGTCCTGGCCGAGCCCGGCGTGGCCCAGGCAGAAGCCGCTGTCGGAGGCGAGCACGGCGCGGCGTTCGGCCGACAGCGGCGCGATCACGTGCTGGGCGAAATCGTCCAGTCGGATCTCCGGGCCGGGCACCGGGCGGCGCAGCAATTGGATCCACTGCTGTTCGCGCGCATCGGCCAGCAGGCGCTGCGCGTCGCCGTCCACGCGCGTGCGCCACTCCGGCAGCGACAGCGCGCCGTGCGCGCTGAGCAGCAGTTGCAGCGCGCGTTGCATGCGGTCCGGTGCGGCTCTGGCGAAGCCATGCAGCACGCCATGCGGCGTGGGCATCAGCCAGGTGGGGTCGTGCTCGTTCATGGCAGATGGCCTGCGCGGGAAAGGGAGGGCTCGGCGGCGGCGCTGCGTCCGCCGAGCAGGTCGCGTTGCTGCAGCCAGCGCGCGGTGCGGTCCCAGCGGTCGCCCAGGGCCAGCGCGTGGCGGCGCAGTTCGCGGCTGGCGAGCATGAACGCGAGTTTGTCCTGGCAACTGATGCAGTAGTCGAGGAACTCGCGCTCGCAGCGTGTCGCGGTCAGCGGCGCGCCTTCGCACAAGGCCTCGACCACCTCGCGCACCATGCGCCGCGAATGGTCCGGACTGGCCCGGCGTACCCGCGCCGGAACGTCGGCCGAGGGCCGCGCCAGCACGCTCCAGCGCGTGGCCAGGGCGTTGATCGGCAACAGGGCGTGGCCATGGCAATGGCGCTGGAAGGCCTCGGCCACGTGCGGCGGCAGGTGCGCGGCGGCCATCTGGAAGGCCAACTGGCGCAAGCTGGTGTCGTGCCGCGGCAGCGCCACGAACAAATCGGCGAGCACGCCTTGCGCCGGTTCGGTGTCGTGCAGTTGCAGCGCCGCGTGCAGGCGCGCCAGGTGCGCGGCGGCGTCGCGCGGGTCGCGCAACAGCGCGCGCGCGTGGGTGCGCATCACCAGGCGCGCCGGATCGGGAGACGGATGGGCGGTCATGGCGTCGCGCTCAGTCCAGCAAGGTGTCGATCAGGTCGATCATGAATTGCGCGTCCTCCATGTGCATGGCCTCGAATCCGTGCTCCAGGCCCAGCGCGTCCAGCACCGCCTGGTCCTCGCGGTGCGCCGCGTCGCCCAGCGCCAGCAGTGCGTCGCGCAGCGCGGGCAGGTGCGCGGCGATACGCGGGTGCGCGAGCAGCGCGTGGCCGATGTCGCACAGCGCGCTCTCCACCAGCGGCCGCAGCCGTTCGCGGGTGAGCCGCGACAGCCGGTGATAGGCGTCGGCCAGGAACAGCCCGGCATCGGCTTCGCCTTCCAGCAACAGCCGCGCCACCGCCGTATAACTGCGGGCCGGGCGCCAGGCGATGCGCTCGGGATCGAGATCGGCCGGTTCCAGCAGCCGCAGCGCGATCAGGCGCACGTCGTGGTTGTCGGTCAGCGCGATGCGGCAGCCGTAGGGCAGGTCCTCGACGCAGTGCGCCGGCGCTTCCGCGGCGGTGGCGATCACCACCTCGTCGGCGCGCCCGCGCGGCCGCGCCAGCGGCAGGTAGCCGCGTTCGCGGATCAGCGTGCTGGCATCGAACGGGCTGGCGTACACCAGGTCGACTTCGCCGCCGTCCAGCAGTTGCTTCTGCTCGGCGGCATCGGCCGGCATCAGCAGGTGCAGGCCGAGCCCGGCGCGGCGCTGCAGCAGCGTGCTGAGCAGGTACCAGCCGCCGAAGTGTTCCGGCGCGAAATCCGGCGCGACCAGGAAGTCGAGGCTCATGCCGGCGTCTCCGCGCGTTCGTCCCGCAGCCATTGCGCGTACAGCGGCTGCAGGGCGTCGATGCGCCGCCGCGAGGGCTTGCGCCGCACCGAGGTGAAGCCCACCACCTGTCCGTCGCGCACGTTCGGCAGCGCGGTGGCGTAGACCCAGTAGCAGGCGCCGTCGCGGCGCAGGTTCTTGACGTAGCCGTGCCATTTCTCGCCGGCCAGCACCGTGTCCCACAGGTCGCGGAACGCGCGGCGCGGCATGTCGGGATGGCGCAGGATGCAGTGCGGCGCGCCGATCAGCGTCGCGCGCGGCCAGCCGCTGAGTTCGACGAAGGCGTCGTTGGCGTGGGTGATGACGCCGTCCAGGTCGGTGCGCGAGACGATCAGGCGCCCGTCCGGGTAGGCCACCTCGCATTCGCTCCAGTACACCAGGCGGCGGCTGCCGTCGTGGTAGCGCAGCTCGGCGCTGCGATGCGGCTCGTGCGGCGGATCCATCGGCGGCAGCGGCATGGCGGCGCTCCTACAGGATCTGCTGCAGCGCCTGGGCGGCGCGCTTGATGTCCAGGAACACCAGGCCGAGCTTGGCGCTGGGCTTGGCCAGTACGGTCAGCACCGCTTCACGCCCGGCCGCGCTCATGATCACGTAGCCCTGTTCGCCCTGGATCAGCACCCGTTCCAGCGGCCCGCGCGCCAGTTCGCGCGCGCTGCGCTCGCCCAACGCCAGCAGCGCGGCGGACATCGCGCCGACGCGGTCCTCGTCCATGCCCTGCGGCATCGCCGAGGCGATGGTCAGTCCATCCAGGGAGATCAGCGCCGACGCCTCGATGTCGGCGGTGGCGCCATTGAGTCCCTCCAGCGCCTGTTGCAGCTGTTGCGTTCGCATGCTCGCTATCCGTGACGCATCCCGGCGGGGTGCGGCATGCATTGGACAGCGTTTGCGCGGGCTTGCCCTTGATCTGGATCAAGGCCGCGCGCGGCGCCGGATTGGCGAATCCCTAATCCCGACTCCCCACTCCCGGCTCCACCGCCACGTCCACCCACACCAGGTGATGGTCGCTGCCGTCGGCGATCGCCGCCGCCGGCGCGCTGGAGGCCGGCCAGAACACGCCGCCGTCCAGGTAGCGGAAATTGGCCGACGGCAGGACGTAGTCCAGCCGCATCGTGCCGGCCTTTGGTCCGAAATCGCCCGTGACCTGTTCGGGCGCGCCGCGATGCGCGATGCCCTGCGCGGCGTAGGCGCGGGTGGTCTCCGCGCCGCCGGCGTCGGTGGGCGTCGGATAGCGCAGGACGCGGCGATGGTCGATCAGCGCGCGGATGGCGTCGTGGCGTCCGTCGCCATCGACCGGATCGTTGTTGAGGTCGCCCAGGATCACGAAGCGCGCATCGGCGGCCAGCCCGCCGCAGCGGCCGGCGTCGTCGCACAGCCAGGTCGCCGCGCCGTCGGCATCGTCCAGGTACGCGCGCCACAGCCGCAGCTCGTCGTGGTTGCGCGCCAGGTTGCGCTTCTCCGGGCCGTCGAACACCGGTGGGGTGGGGTGCGCGACCAAGGCATGGACCACGCCCAGCGGCGTGCGCACCGGCACGTCCCAGTGCGACTTCGACGACAGCCGCAGTTGCGACCAGACCGCGTCGCTGTGGAACGGGCGGCCGCTGGCCGGGTCGATCGGGCGCAGCGCGCCGGGCATCGCGCTCCACTTCAGCAGACGGAAGCTGCGCACTGCAGCGGCGTCGATCGGGTACTTGGACAGCAACAGCATGCCGTACTGACCCGGATGCAGGCCGTAGCCCCAGGCATCGTTGCCGCGGGCACGGCCTTCGCCGCCGACGTGGCCGTCGTTGTCCAGGTCCAGCCCGCTGGGCACGCCGGTGTTGACCGGTGCCAGGTAGCGATAGGGATAGCGCAGCGCGGCGCCGCCGTGCGGTTGCGGCACCGCCAGGTAGCGCTGCTCGAACAGGTCGGCGGCGCGGTGCGCGTCGTCGTAGTCGAATTCGTTGAGCAGCACCAGGTCCGGCCGCACCTGCTGCAGCACTGCGGCGATCTTGCGCGCCTGCGCGCTGTCGCCCTGCAGCTCGGCGATCAGGCCGCCGGCCTGGTCCGCGTTCAACGAGGTGTTGTAGGTGGCCAGGCGCAGGTGTGTGGCGTCGGCGCTCGCGGCCGTGGGCATGCTCGGGGCGGGGCCGGTGTGCGCGCAGGCGCCGCACAGCAGGGTCAGGGCAAGCAACAGGAGGCGTGAGTTCATCGGCGCATTTTCGCATGCGCCGCATGTCCGGACGGTGGCGCCGCGCGCGCGGCGTGGTGGCATGGTGCCGCGCCTGTTGGCGCAGCCTGGCGGCGAGGGCCTGGGTAACGCCCGCAGCAGGCTGGCGCAGGTCAGTCGCCGAAGCGGCCGATGGTGTCGTCGAATGCGCGCCAGGTGCGCCCGTCGTAGGCCTGCAACGGACGGAAGCGCCGCTTGTAGTCCATTTTCCGGTGGCCGCGGATCCAGTAGCCCAGGTACAGGTAGTGCAGCCCCTCGCGCCTGGCCCAGTCGATCTGGTGCAGGATCGCCAGCGTGCCCAGCCCGCGTTCGCCGGCCTCGGGAGCGTAGAAGGTGTACACCGCCGACAGCGCCTGTTCGGTGACGTCGGTCACCGCCACGCCGAGCAGCGGGCCGCGCGTGCCCTGCGGCGTCTTCTGGCGCATTTCCAGGAAACGTCCGTGCGCCCAGCGCCCGACCAGGAACTGGTCGAACTCGTGCGCGCCGTGGTCGTCCATGCCGCCGCCGGGGTGGCGCAGGCGCAGATAGCGTTGGTACAGCGCCAACTGCTCGGCATTGCGTTCGGCGGCGACGATGCGCACGTCGATGTCGGCGTTGCGCGCCAGGCAGCGGCGCTGGCTGCGGTCGGGCGCGAACTCGGCGACCGGAATGCGTACCGCCACGCAGGCGCGGCAGTGGTCGCAGTGCGGCCGGTAGACCAGGTCGCCGGAACGGCGGAAACCCCAGCTCAGCGCCAGCGGGTAGAGCGCGCCCAGGCGTGGGTCGTGCGGGTCCAGTACCAGGTCGCGCGCCTGCCGTTCCGGCCAGTAGCCGCACGCGTGCTGGCCGGTCTGGAACAGCCGCAGGTCGTCGCTGGCGTCGGTATGGATGGCCATGCCGGGAGCATAGCGCTTCGCGATCGCAGCGGCCGCGACTGTCCGCCGCATGAATGCGCCCCGCGCCGCGTCAACCGCGCCGACGCCGCAGCGTTCTCAGCAGGGAAGGCGCCGCTGCGCCGGTCCGCATCGCGGTCCATCGCCGCGGCGCTGGTGACGGCCGAATGCGCCTGCCGCGTCGGTCCGATTTTCCGCTTTCCCCTGAGGGAGTACTCCATGAACTACCGCAATCCGCTGCTCGCCCTGGCCGTGCTCGTCGTGCTGTCCGGCGGCGCCTACGCCGCCAATCCGCCGCCGCCGGCCGATCCCGCCGCGCCGGACGCTGGCGGCGGCTTCGCCAGGCTCGACAAGAATGGCGACGGCGTCATCGATCGCAGCGAGGCCGCGGCCAACCCGCGCCTGGCCCAGCGCTTCGATGCGCTGGACAAGAACCACGACGGCAAGCTGACGCCCGACGAGTTCCCGCGCCACGGCCGCCCGGGCGAGCGCGACGGGCATGGCGGCATGATGGCCAAGCTGGACACCAACAAGGACGGCCGCATCAGCCGCGAGGAGGCCAACGCCGATCCGAAGTTCGCCGCGCGCTTCGCGGAAATGGACGTGAACAAGGACGGTTTCGTCGACCGCGCCGACTTCGAGTTGCGCGCCAAGCAGCATCGCGACGCCTGGTTCGCCAAGGCCGACACCAACAAGGACGGCATGCTCAGCCGCGCCGAGTTCGATGCGGCGCAGTCGATGTGGATGCACAAGCCCGACGGCAAGCCCGGGCGCAAGCACGGGCCGATGCCGGCACCGGCCGCCCCCGACGCGAACTGACCGTTCCACCTCGCAACACGCAACAAGGCGCCGATCGACAACCGCCCCTGCGCAGCGATGCGCAGGGGCGTTTTATTGTCCACGCCGCGCACCGGTCCAATCGCCGTGCACCTGTAGGAGCGGCTTCAGCCGCGACAGGCACTTTGGCGAAGCGGCTAACGTCGGCTGCCTGTCGCGGCTGAAGCCGCTCCTACAGAGCAGCAGCATTTCAGAAAGTCGGCGGACCGCGAGCGGCGTCGACTTCCGCAGGCGCCATGGCGACATCGTCGGCTTCGGCGCCTGTCGAGCATCAGCGCCCTTCCAGGCTCCGCAAGAAACACGACGCCTTCGCCGAAGATGGCTCAGTTGCCCTGCCGCGCCGGTTGCACCCGCACGCGCACTTCGTCGCCGTCCTGTGCCGGTTGCGTCGCCGGTGGCGCGGCGGGTCGCGCCGCCGGTGCGGCAGCCGGGGCCGGCGGCGGTGCGCGGTTGCCGAAGTGGCGCAGCGCGGTGGCCATCGCCACCACGCCGATCACCAGCAGCAGCGCGACACGGATCCGCCACGCCCAGCGCTTGCCGGGCGCCGGCGTCGCCTGCGAGCGGAATTCGGTGAGATACGGCACTCCCTGCGCCGGATCCTGGCGGGTGCTGTCGATCAGCCCGGATTCGCGCAGCAGTGCGCGCGCGCGCGGCTGGTC
The DNA here is from genome assembly GCF_041242975.1 of Xanthomonas sp. DAR 35659. Lineage (NCBI taxonomy): Bacteria > Pseudomonadati > Pseudomonadota > Gammaproteobacteria > Lysobacterales > Lysobacteraceae > Xanthomonas > Xanthomonas medicagonis. The sequence continues at coordinate 3,918,758 of NZ_CP162488.1, read as the reverse complement.
GTCGGCGTGTATCACCCAGACCGTCGGCTGCGCCTGCGCCGCGGTCGGTTCGAGATAGCTGAACTGGCCGCTGCGCCGGCTGCGGTACGAGCGGCCATTGCTGACCCGCACCGCGATGCCCGCGTCGCGCAACAGTTTGGCCACGCCTTCGGCGGTTTCCACGCGTTGGCTGCTGAAGATCTGCCGCATCGTCGTCGCCTCAGTGCTTGGCCGGAACCTGCGCCGCGGCGCCGGCATCGGGCACCACGCGGATCAGGCCTTCCTGCGCGGTGCTGGCCACCAGCACCCCGTCGCGGGTGAAGAACTGGCCGCGCGCCAGGCCGCGCGATCCCTGCGCGCTGGGGCTGTCCAGCGAGTACAGCAGCCAGTCGTCGGCGCGGAACGGGCGGTGGAACCACAAGGCGTGGTCGAGCGAGGCCATCTGCACGTTCGGCGTGTAGTAGCTGATGCCGTGCGGGAAGGTCGCGGTGCCGAGCAGGTGGAAATCCGAGGCGTAGGCCAGCAGCGCCTGGTGCAGTTCCGGCGCGTCGCCGACCGGCTCGCTCAGGCGCAGCCACATGTGCTGGAACGGCGGGCGCTTGGGCGGATTCAGTTCGTCGCGCGGATAGACGTGGCGGAACTCGAACGGGCCGCCGCGCGAGAGCCAGCGCTGCACCTTGGTCGGCAGCGTCGCCAGCACGTCCGGGCGCGCCGCCGGGGTCGGCTCGATGTCCTCCGGCTGCGGCACTTCCGGCATCTTCAACTGGTGCGTGGCGCCGTCCTCCTGTTCCTGGAACGAGGCCGCGCAGAAGAAGATCACCTTGCCGTGCTGGACCGCGGTGACCCGGCGCACCGAGAAGCTGCCGCCGTCGCGGGTGCGGTCCACGTCGTAGACGATGGGATGGTCGATGTCGCCGGCGCGCAGGAAATAGGCGTGCAGCGAATGCACCCGGCGTCCGTTCTCCACCGTGGCCTGCGCCGCCGACAGGGCCTGGCCCAGCACCTGGCCGCCGAACACGTACTTGGTGCCGATGTCGCGGCTCTGGCCGCGGAACAGGTTGTCCTCCAGCCGTTCCAGCGACAGCAGCTCGATCAGTTCGGACACGACGGGGGCGGGCTTGGCGGACAAGAGGCGAGGCCTGGAGGCGGACGTGCGCCGATTATACCGGGCCGTCCGCGTGCGCCCGCTGCAGGGCGTGTCCTCCCTCCGAGTGCGCCGCTGCGCCGCGTTGGCTCAGCCCGATCCGAACGGCGGCGGTTGTGCGCGCCTTGGCCGGGTCGCTCTAGGCCTTGCCCAGCCGCGTGGCCAGCGCGCGCAGCGCGGCCTGGGTGTCCGGCGCCTGCCAGTCGTCGATCAGCCGTTCCAGCCCGATGTGCTCGTCGGCCAGCGCCACGCGCAGGTCGGCGCGTGCGATGGCGCGGGTCTGCAGCATCGGCTGCGACGGCCGCTTCAGCAGCTCCAGCAGCCAGGCAAGCGCGCGCGCCACCACCAGTTCGGCGTCGACCAGTTCGTCGACCAGGCCGATCTCCAGCGCGCGCTCGGCGCTGACCAGGTCGCCGCCGACCAGCAGGCGCTCGGCGCGGTGCGCGCCGACCACCCGCCGCAGCAGGCGCTGGATGCCTTCCGGCGCGACGAGGCCGACCTGGATCTCGTTCAGGCCGATAGTGAGCGGATGCGCCGGGTCGGGGCTACGCGCCATCACCCGGTAGTCGCAGCACAGCGCCAGCACGCAGCCGCCGGCCGGGGCGTGGCCGGTCAGCGCCGCGACCACCGGGATCGGGCTGTCGGCCAGCGCGCGCGCCGCGCCGAAGAAGGCGGTCCAGCTTCGCAGCAGCTTACCCCGATCGTCGCCATGCGCGAGCAGGTGCGGCACGTCCATGCCGGCGGAGAAGATGCGCGCGTTGCCGGACAGGATCAGCGCCTGCATCCCGTCGGCCTGCGCCTGCGCGATGGCCGCGGCCAGTTCCGTGCACAGCGCGGTGTCCAGCGCATTGACCGGCGGCCGCGCCAGGCGCAGTTCGCGGATGCGGTCGTGGTTGATCACGTCGATGAGCGTCGTCATGCTGCGGTCTGATTTCGAAGAAGGGAACCGCGGTGATGATAACCAAACCATTCGCTGGCGTATTGTTGGCGTTGTGTGCGGCCGCCGCATCGGCGTCGGCCGCGGAATCGAAATGCGTCACCCTGGAGCAAGGCTGGGCGCGGCTGCCGCCGAATCCGGCGATGCCGATGACCGCCGGCTACGGGGTGCTGCATAACGGCTGCGGCAAGGCGGTGGTGGTCACCGGCGCCAGCAGCGCCCGCTTCGGCGATGTGTCCTTGCACGAGACCACCGTGGTGGCCGGTGTCAGCCGGATGCGCGCGATCGAGCGCCTGCCGCTGGCGCCCGGCGCGCGCGTCGAACTCAAGCCCGGCGGCATGCACCTGATGCTGATGCAGGGCAAGGGCGCGCTGGCCGAGGGCCAGGCCGTGCCGCTGCGTCTGCAGCTGGAAGGCGGCGACGAGGCCGCGGCCACGCTGACCGTGCGCGCGCAGAAGTAGCGCCGCGCCAGAGGTCGATCCTGCGTGGCCGCTGCCGGGCCGCGGCGGCGCGGCTTGCTGCGTGGCGCGCTTACGACCAGTCGTACGAGAACAGCACCGTGCGACTGATCGGCTCGTACAGCATCACGATCGCGTCGGCGCCGGTGGCGCACCAGTTGTAGCCGCCGACGGTGGCCACTGCGAAGAAGGGATGGCCGTCGCGGGTGATGACGATCGTCTCGGCGTCGTCCCGTGCATCAGGATCATCCGCCGCCGCCGTGAAAGCGAGCGCGAAGGCCGGCGGAATCGGTGCGGCTTCGACCCAGTTGCCGTCGGGAATCTGGCCGCCCAGCGTGTCCAGGTAGGCGTGCTCCCTGGCGGTGTCCTTGTCGTACATCGAGTAGCTGGCCAGACGGCCGTGTTCGGCGTGGTAGGCGCGTGCCTTGGCATGGCTCTCGCGCATCTGCGCGACGTGCTCCTGCATCTCCTGGCCCTGTGCCTGGTGGTCGAGGAAGTAGCCCTGATTGCCGAGAAACCGCATGCGGTTGTCGGCGGTCCAGCTCGAAGGCGATCCAATTGGTCGCGGTGAAGGCGTTGTGTTGCGCTTCGGTGGTTTCGCCGATCAGCCCGTCGTATGGCTCGACCGGGCACAGCAGTGTCGGCGCGGTGCCGGCCAGTTCCGGGCGCAGCGCGCCCAGGTCGATCGTCAGCAGCGGCAGCAGGTGCCGGCCCAGCCAGGCCTGGTCGGTCGGGAACGCGTCGCTGGGAAAGGGGACCATGCCGGGCAGCAGGTCGCGCAGTTCGGTGCGTTGGAACATGGCGGTCCTTTGCATCATGCCGGCCATGGCCGGCGTCCTTGGGATTCGGGTGCTGGCCGGTGGCCGGGCGCGTTGCCGGGCGGCGACTGATCGGATGGCAGTTCGAACGACGGAGCCATGCCGGACAGCGACGCCGCAACAGATTCGCTCGCGCCGGCCGGGCCCGGCGCGGGCGGCGGCTCAGCTCGACGCGCGACGGACGGCGTCGGGCAGCGGCGCGCTCTTGCCGGTCTCGGTGTCGATCCACACCACCACCACGTTGCCGTCGGAGTGCAGCACGCTGTCGTTGCGCTGGTCGACGATGCGGTGGCCGATGGTCACGCTGCTGGTGCCCAGGCGTTCGACGAACAGTTCGACCACGATGTCGTTCGGCCACACGATCGGCAAGCGGTAGTTGACGTTGGTCGCGGCCACCACCGGCGCGATGCGGTCGGTCATCGACACGCCTTCCACGCCCAGCATCCAGCGCACGCGCGCTTCTTCCAGGTAGGAGATGTACTTGGCGTTGTTGACGTGACCCATGCTGTCCATGTCGCGCCAGCGCACGCTGATCGGCACGCGCGCCAGCGGCTTGTGCGCGGTGGAGGGGGATTCGGTGGGGGATGCGCTCATCGTGCGGCCTTCTTGGTCGTGGTCTTCTTGGCCGCCTTCTTGGCGACCTTCTCGGGTTTGCTCTTGCGCGGCGGCAACGCGTCGGGCTTGTTGGCCATCGCCGCCGGCTTGGTCGGCTTGGCCACGGTGCCGGCGGGCAGCAGCTTGGCCAGGAAATGGCCGGTGTAGGAATCCGGGTGCGCGGCGATCTCCTCCGGGGTGCCGGTGGCGAGGATGGTGCCACCGCGATGGCCGCCCTCCGGGCCAAGATCCACCACCCAGTCCGCGGTCTTGATCACGTCCAGGTTGTGCTCGATCACCACCACGGTGTTGCCTTCGTCGCGCAGCTTGTGCAGTACGCCGAGCAGCGCCTCGATGTCGTGGAAGTGCAGGCCGGTGGTCGGCTCGTCGAGGATGTACAGGGTGCGGCCGGTATCGCGCCGCGACAGTTCCTTGGACAGCTTGACGCGTTGCGCCTCGCCGCCGGACAGGGTGGTCGCGCTCTGCCCGAGCTTGATGTAGCTCAGGCCCACGTCGACCAGCGTCTCCAGCTTGCGCGCGATGCTCGGCACCGGTTCGAACAGGCGCAGCGCATCCTCGACCGTCATCTGCAGCACGTCGTTGATGTTGAAGCCCTTGTACAGGATCTCCAGCGTCTCGCGGTTGTAGCGCTTGCCGTGGCAGACGTCGCAGGGCACGTACACGTCGGGCAGGAAGTGCATTTCGACCTTGATCAGGCCATCGCCCTGGCATGCTTCGCAGCGGCCGCCGCGCACGTTGAAGCTGAAGCGGCCCGGCGAGTAGCCGCGCGCGCGCGCTTCCGGCACCTGCGCGAACAGCTCGCGCAGCGGTGTGAACAGGCCGGTGTAGGTCGCCGGGTTGGAGCGCGGGGTGCGCCCGATCGGCGACTGGTCGATGTCCACGACCTTGTCGAACAGGTCCATGTGCTCGATCTCGCGGTACGGCGCCACCGTGTGCGAGGCGCCGTTGATCTCGTTGGCGGCCAGGGTGAACAAGGTGTCGTTGATCAGCGTCGACTTGCCCGAGCCGGACACGCCGGTCACGCAGGTCAGCAGCCCCGCCGGGATCTCCAGGTCGACGTTCTTGAGGTTGTTGCCGCTGGCCCCGCGCAGGCGCAGGGTCATCTTTGGGTTGGCCTTGTGGCGCTTGGCCGGGATCTCGATGCGGCGCTTGCCCGACAGATATTGCCCGGTCAGCGAACGCGGCGCCTTGAGCAGGTCCTGCACGCTGCCCTGGCCGACGATCTCGCCGCCGTGCACGCCGGCGCCGGGGCCGATGTCCAGCACGTAGTCGGCCAGGCGGATGGCGTCCTCGTCGTGCTCGACCACGATCACCGTGTTGCCGAGGTCGCGCAGGCGGGTGAGGGTGCCGAGCAAGCGTTCGTTGTCGCGCTGGTGCAGGCCGATCGACGGTTCGTCGAGCACGTACATCACACCCACCAGGCCGGCGCCGATCTGGCTGGCCAGGCGGATGCGCTGCGCCTCACCGCCGGACAGGGTGTCGGCCTTGCGTTCCAGGGTCAGGTAATCCAGGCCGACGTCGACCAGGAAGCCGAGCCGCTCGGCGATCTCCTTGACGATCTTGGTGGCGATCTCGCCGCGCCAGCCGGGCAGGTCGAGCTGGCGGAAGAACGCCAGCGCGTCGTCGATCGGCAGCACCACCAGGTCCGGCAGCGGGCGGTCGGCGACGAACACGTTGCGCGCGGCCTTGTTCAAGCGCGCGCCCTTGCAGTCCGGGCACGGCCGTTCGCTGATGTACTTGGCCAGTTCCTCGCGCACCGCCGGCGATTCGGTCTCGCGGTAGCGGCGCTCCAGGTTGGGGATGATGCCCTCGAAGCGGTGCTTGCGCTGGGTGCGGCCGCCGGCGTCGGTGAAGTAGGTGAAGGTGATGGTTTCCTCGCCGCTGCCGTACAGCACCGCCTGGCGCACGCTCGCCGGCAGCGACTGCCACGGCGCGTCCACGTCGAACTTGTAGTGCTTGGCCAGCGAGGCGATCAACTGGAAGTAGTACGCGTTGCGCCGGTCCCAGCCGCGCACCGCGCCGGCAGACAGCGACAGCTCCGGATGCACCACCACCCGCTCGGGGTCGAAGAACTCGGCCACGCCCAGGCCGTCGCAGCTCGGGCAGGCGCCCATCGGCGCGTTGAACGAGAACAGGCGTGGTTCCAGCTCCGGCAGCGAGTAGTCGCAGACCGGGCAGCTGTACTTGGAGGAGAACAGGTGCGGCGCGGCCGCGGCATCGTCCAGCGACTGCACCGAGACCATGCCGTCGGCCAGCTTCAGCGCGGTCTCGAAACTCTCGGCCAGGCGCTGCTTGATGTCCTCGCGCGGGCGGAAGCGGTCGATCACCGCCTCGATGGTGTGCTTCTGGCGCAGCGCCAGCGCCGGCACCGCGTCGATCTCGTACAGCTCGCCGTCCACGCGCACGCGCACGAAGCCCTGCGCGCGCAGCTGCTCGAACACCTGCGCATGCTCGCCCTTGCGGTCGCGGATCACCGGGGCCAGCAGCATGTAGCGCTGCTCCGGATCGAGGGTCAGGATCTGGTCCACCATCTGGCTGACCGTCTGCGCTTCCAGCGGGTAGCCGTGGTCGGGGCAGCGCGGCTGGCCGACGCGCGCGTACAGCAGGCGCAGGTAGTCGTAGATCTCGGTGATGGTGCCGACGGTGGAGCGCGGGTTGTGCGAGGTCGACTTCTGCTCGATCGCGATCGCCGGCGACAGGCCCTCGATGTGATCGATGTCGGGCTTCTCCATCACGCTGAGGAACTGCCGCGCGTACGCCGACAGCGACTCCACGTAGCGGCGCTGGCCTTCGGCGTAGATGGTGTCGAACGCCAGCGAGGACTTGCCGGACCCGGACAGGCCGGTGATCACGATCAGCTTGTCGCGCGGCAGGTCGAGGTCGAGGTTCTTGAGGTTGTGCGTCCGCGCGCCGCGGATGCGGATGAAATCCATCGCCATGAGGAGTCCGTGTTGTGCCGGCGGGCGTCGGCCCAGGCCAGCGTGGGGGCGGAGAGGGGACGGCAATCGATCAGCGTACCCAGCTTGTCAGGTGGGGGCAATTGCCGGATTTGCCAGCCGCGCGCAGGCCGGGCGGCTGGCCGGTTCAGGCAATTGCGGCCAGCGGCCGGGGGTCTTTCCGCGCCGGACCGGGGGCTTGACCCTAAGCTGCTGAAGCCATTACAATTCCGCTCCTGTCTGCCCGAAGCGGCACGGCGGGAACGACCACAATAACTACAGAGGAAGTCTGGTCATGTACGCAGTACTGGTCACCGGCGGTAAGCAATACCGCGTCGCGCAGGGCGAAACGCTCCGCGTGGAAAAGCTCGAAGTCGAAGCCGGCAACGAGATCACGTTCGACAACATCCTGATGCTGGGCGACAGCGACGGCATCAAGATCGGCGACGCGCTGAAGGGCGCCGCCGTCACCGCCAAGGTCGTGGCCCATGGCCGCGCCGACAAGGTGCGCATCATCAAGTTCCGCCGCCGCAAGCACCACATGAAGCGTCAGGGTCACCGGCAGCACTACACCGAAATCGAGATCACCGGCATCGCCGGTGGCGACAAGAAGTAAGGAGCAGCAGTCATGGCACACAAAAAAGGCGTAGGTTCCTCGCGCAACGGCCGCGACTCCAACCCGAAGTACCTGGGCGTGAAGATGTTCGGCGGCCAGGCCATCGAAGCCGGCAACATCATCGTGCGTCAGCGCGGTACCCAGTTCCACCCGGGCACCGGCGTCGGCCTGGGCCGCGACCACACCCTGTTCGCGCTGGTCGACGGCAAGGTCGAGTTCTCGGTGAAGGGCGCCAAGAAGCGCCGCACCGTGAGCGTGGTCGCCGAGGCGTAAGCCTTCGGTCTCCAGGGCCTGCGCCATGGCGCAGGCTTGCTGACGAGAGCCCCGCTTCGGCGGGGTTTTTGTTTTGCGGCTGGGAATGGGGAGTGGGGAATCGGGAATGGCGAAAGCGCCTCCCTTTGACTTGCGCCTCTCCTGGTCCGACAAGGTCATGCGCCCATCGGGTTTTGCCGATCGGGCGCTGCCACTTAGAATCGACGCCGCGGCGGCGGTTCGCTTTTCCGATTCTCGATTCACCATTCCCCATTCCCGGTTGTTAACCCATGAAACTCGTAGACGAAGCGGAAATCCAGGTCACGGCCGGCAATGGCGGCAATGGCTGCATCGGCTTTCGCCGCGAGAAGTTCATCCCGCTGGGTGGGCCCGATGGCGGCGATGGCGGCAACGGCGGCAGCGTGTGGCTGGTGGCCGACGAGAATCTCAACACCCTGGTCGACTTCCGCCACCAGCGCGCGTTCCGTGCGCAGCGCGGCGAGAACGGCATGGGCCGGCAGATGTACGGCAAGGCCGGCGAGGATCTGACCATCACCGTGCCGGTCGGCACCGTGGTGATCAACGTCGATACCGACGAGACCATCGGCGACCTGGTCGCGCACGGCGATCGCCTGCTGGTCGCGCAGGGTGGCAAGGGCGGCCTGGGCAACATGCACTTCAAGAGTTCGGTGACGCGCGCGCCGCGCAAGGCGACGCCGGGCGAGGAGGGCGAGGAGCGCACGCTCAAGCTGGAGCTGAAGCTGCTGGCCGACGTCGGCCTGCTGGGCTTCCCCAATGCCGGCAAGAGCACCTTCATCCGCGCCGTGTCCGCGGCCACGCCGAAGGTGGCCGACTATCCGTTCACCACGCTGTATCCGAACCTGGGCGTGGTCAGTGTCGAGGCCTACCGCAGCTTCGTGATCGCCGACATTCCCGGGCTGATCGAGGGCGCCGCCGATGGCGCCGGCCTCGGTGCGCAGTTCCTGCGCCACCTGCAGCGCACCCGCCTGCTGCTGCATCTGGTGGATCTGGCGCCCATGGAGGGCGGCGTGGATGGCGTGGCGCCGATCGAGCAGGTGCGGGCGATCGAGCGCGAACTGCAGAAGCACGATCCGGAGCTGCTGGCCAAGCCCCGCTGGCTGGTGCTGAACAAGGCCGACCTGATGTTCGAGGACGAGGCGCGTGCGCTGGCCGAGCAGGTGGTCGCCGAGTTGGGCTGGACCCAGCCCTGGTACCTGGTGTCGGCGCTGGGCCGTGAGGGCACCTGGCCGATCATGAAGGACGTGATGGCGTTCTTCGACCGCCAGCGCGAGGACGCGCTGGAGGCGGCCGCCAATGCACCTTGAGTGCGTCGCCCGATCCGCGCTGGCGGTGGATCACGCGCACACGAAAAACCCGGCCGAGGCCGGGCTTTTTCGTGGTGCTGCCGGAAGCGCGGGCGCTCCCGGCATCGACTGCGGCCGATCAGGCGGCGGTCTTGATCGCCTTGATGCGGGCGCTCAGGCGGCTCTTGTGACGGGCGGCCTTGTTCTTGTGGATCAGGCCACGCGAGCTGAACCGGTCGAGGATCGGCTGGGCGATGGCGAAGGCGGCTTCGGCGCCGGCGGCGTCGTTGGCGTCCAGGGCCTTGATGACCTTCTTGACGGCGGTGCGCAGCATCGAACGCTGAGCCGTGTTGCGCGCGTTGCGCACGACGGTCTGCTTGGCGCGCTTCTTGGCGGACTTGATATTGGCCACGGTGGTGGTTTCCTGGAAAGCTGTGTGGTGGATAAAAACAAGCGGGAGAGTATGAAGCGTCCGAACATTCGCGTCAAGCCAATTGTCAAGAGGGTGGCCGCATGAGCCCGCCGCGCATGCTCCGTGGGCTGCTTTCCTTCAGCAGCATGACCATGATTTCGCGCCTGCTGGGGCTGGTGCGCGACCAGGCAATCAATTATTCGTTCGGCGCCAACGCGACCTCCGACGCGTTCTGGGTCGCATTCCGCATCCCCAACTTCCTGCGTCGGCTGTTCGCCGAGGGCTCCTTCGCCACCGCCTTCGTGCCGGTGTTCACCGAAGTGAAGGAAACCCGTCCGCACGCCGACCTGCGTGCGCTGATGTCGCGGGTGTCCGGCACGCTGGGCGGGGTGTTGCTGCTGGTCACCGCGCTGGGGCTGATCTTCACCCCGCAGGTGGCGATGCTGTTCAACCCCGGCGCCAGCGACGACCCGGCCAAATTCGGGCTGATTGTCGACCTGCTGCGGTTGACCTTCCCGTTCCTGCTGTTCGTGTCGCTGACCGCGCTGGCCGGCGGTGCCCTCAACAGCTTCCATCGCTTCGGCCTGCCCGCGCTGACCCCGGTGATCCTCAACCTGTGCATGATCGCCGGCGCGCTGTGGCTGGCGCCGCGGCTGCAGGTGCCGATCCTGGCGATGGGCTGGGCGGTGCTGGTGGCCGGCGTGCTGCAGTTGCTGTTCCAGTTGCCGGCCTTGCGCGGCATCGATCTGCTGACCCTGCCGCGCTGGGGCTGGCAGCACCCGGACGTGCGCCGGGTGCTGACCCTGATGGTGCCGACGCTGTTCGGTTCCTCGATCGCGCAGATCAATCTGCTGCTGGACACGGTGATCGCCTCGTTCCTGTATGCCGGCTCGCAGAGTTGGCTGTCGCAGGCCGACCGCTTCCTGGAGCTGCCGTTGGGCGTGTTCGGCGTGGCCCTGGGCACGGTGATCCTGCCGGCGCTGTCGCGGCACCACGTCAAGACCGACCGCGCCGGGTTCTCCAGCGCGCTGGACTGGGGCTTGCGCACCACGCTGCTGATCTCGGTGCCGGCGATGCTGGGGCTGATGCTGCTGAGCCAGCCGCTGGTGGCGACCCTGTTCCAGTACGGCAAGTTCACCGCCTTCGACACGCGCATGGCGGCGATGTCGGTATTCGGGCTGAGCTTCGGCCTGCCGGCGTTCGCCCTGCTCAAGGTGCTGCTGCCGGCGTTCTATTCGCGCCAGGACACGCGCACGCCGGTGCGCGCCGGCGTTGCCGCGCTGGTCGCCAACATGGCGCTGAACCTGCTGTTCCTGGCGATCCTGTACCAGCTCTGGGTGCCGGCGGAGTTGCGTGCGCAGGGCGTGCGCACTGCGCTGGCCGCGGTGCCGGGCCTGCATCTGGCGCTGGGCCTGGCCAGTGCGGTGGCCAGCTACCTCAACCTGTCGCTGCTGTGGCGCTGGCTGCGCCGCGACCAGGTCTACCAGCCCAAGCCGGGCTGGGGTGGCTACCTGCTGCGGCTGGGCGTGGCCTGCGCGGCGATGGTGGTGGTGCTGGCGTTCGGCCTGCACTGGCTGCCGGCGTTCACCACCATGGACAAGTGGCACCGCATCGGCAGCCTGTTGCTGCTGGTCGGCGGTGGCGGCGCGGTGTACCTGCTGGCCTTGCTGGCGCTGGGGTTCCGGCCGCGGGATCTGCGGGAGAGTTGAGGCTGGGCGACATCGAGGATCCGGGGTCTGGGGTTTTGTAGGAGCGGCTTCAGTCGCGACGGGCCTTGCCGAGAGCGTCTGTCGCGGCTGAAGCCGCTCCTACAGGAAGCGCGTATCCGCTCTTCGCCCGGCCCCACGCTGCCGTCCCGTGCCCCGAGCCCAGCCGCTATACTCGACGGTTACGCATCATCATCGACCGGCGCCCCTGCGCCGGCGCTTCGGACCGAGGAATGAGCAGGCTGTTTAGAGACGTCGAGGGCGGGACCCTGTTCCCGCAGGGAAGCGTGGTCTGCATCGGCGCCTTCGATGGCCTGCACCTGGGCCACCGCGCGCTGGTGCGCCACGCGCTGGCGCGCGCCCGCGCGCTGGGCGTGCCGGCGGTGGCGCTGAGCTTCGAGCCGCTGCCGCGCGAGTTCTTTGCTCCGGCCGCGCCGCCGCCGCGGCTGACCCTGGCGCGGCCCAAGATCGAAGGCCTGCACCAGCTCGGCATCGACAGCGTCGGCCTGTTGCGCTTCGACCTGCGCCTGTCCTCGATGAGCGCGCCGGACTTCGTGCGACGCACCCTGGTCGAGCGGCTGCAGGCGCGCGAGGTGTGGATCGGTCCGGCGTTCCGCTTCGGCCACAAGCGCGGTGGCGACATCGCGCTGCTGCGCGAGATGGGGGCGCAGCTGGGCTTCGCCGCCGGCGAGATCGAGCCGGTGCACCTGCGCGAGGAGCGCATCTCCAGCACCCGCATCCGCGAACTGCTGGTGGCCGGCGAGTTCGCGCATGCCGCCGAGCTGCTGGGCCGGCCGTACGCGATCGATGGCCGGGTGGTGCGCGGCAAGCAGCTCGGGCGTACCCTCGGCTATCCCACCGCCAACCTGCGCTTCCACCGCACTCCCGCGTTGTCGGGCATCTACGCCACCTGGGTGCACGGGGTCGGCGCGCAGCCGTGGCCGTCGGTGTCCAGCTTCGGCACCCGCCCGACCGTGCAGGGCGTGGAGCCGCTGCTGGAAGCGCACCTGTTCGATTTCCAGGGCGACCTGTACGGGCGTCACATCGACGTGGAATTCGTCGCCAAGTTGCGCGACGAGGAAAAGTTCTCCGATCTGGCCGCATTGACCGACCAGATGCATCGCGATGCCGCGCTGGCCCGCCGCCTGCTCGGTTCCGCGCCGGCGCCCGCGCCGCGGCGCATGAACGCCGACCGCGCCGATCGCGCGCACCAGCCCGCGCCGTCCGCGCGGACTTCCCAATGAAAGACAACCGGTAACTGCCCGTGACCCAGGACTACAAAGCCACCCTCCACCTGCCGGCGACCGACTTCCCGATGCGAGGCGATCTGCCCAAGCGCGAGCCGGACATCCTGGCGCGCTGGGAGAGCGAGGGCCTGTACACGCGGCTGCGCGACAACGCCCAGGGCCGCCCGCTGTTCGTGTTGCACGACGGCCCGCCGTACGCCAACGGCGCGATCCACCTCGGCCACGCGGTCAACAAGATCCTCAAGGACATCATCGTCAAGTCCAAGTACCTGGCCGGCTTCGATGCGCCGTACATCCCGGGCTGGGACTGCCATGGCCTGCCGATCGAGATCGCGATCGAGAAGAAGTTCGGCAAGGTCGGGGTCAAGCTGGACGCGGTGCAGTTCCGGCAGAAGTGCCGCGAATACGCCAACGAGCAGATCGACATCCAGCGCCGCGACTTCAAGCGGCTGGGCGTGATCGGCGACTGGGACAACCCGTACCGCACGCTGGACTTCCATTTCGAGGCCAACGAGATCCGCGCGCTGGCCAGGATCGTCGATAACGGCCACCTGACCCGCGGCGTCAAGCCGGTGCACTGGTGCTTCGACTGCGGGTCGGCGCTGGCCGAGGCCGAGATCGAGTACGCCGACAAGCAGTCGCCGACGGTGGATGTGGCCTATCCGGCGCGCGACGGCGCGGCGCTGGCCGCCGTGTTCGGCACGACGCTGCCGGACGGCGCGGAAGTGGCGGTGCCGATCTGGACCACCACGCCGTGGACGGTGCCGGCCTCGCTGGCGGTGTCGCTGGGGCCGGAGCTGGTCTACGCGCTGGTCGAAGGCCCGGCCCGCGACGGCCGCCGCCGCTGGCTGGTGCTGGCCGACGCGCTGGCCGAGCGCGCGCTGCAACGCTACGGCGTGGACGAGGTCGTGGTGCACGGCCGCGTCGCCGGCGCGGCGCTGGAGCACCAGGTGCTGGCGCATCCGTTCTACGACGAGCGCGACGTGCCGCTGATCCTCGGCGCGCACGTGTCCGACACCGACGGTACCGGTGCGGTGCACACCGCGCCCGGCCACGGCCAGGAGGACTACGCGGCGGTCAAGCCGTACGGGCTGCTGGAGCGCTACAGCGCCGCGCAGATCAATCCGGTCGATGCGCGCGGCGTGTACCTGCCGTCGACGCCGGCGGTGGACGGCACCGAACTGGCCGGGTTGCACATCTGGAAGGCCAACGACGTGGTCGCCGATCTGCTGGCCGCGCGCGGGCTGTTGCTGGCGCACGCCAGCATGGTCCACAGCTACCCGCATTGCTGGCGGCACAAGACCCCGATCGCGTTCCGTGCCACCCCGCAGTGGTTCATCTCGATGGAGCAGGCCAACCTGCGCGCCGAGGCGCTCAAGGCGATCGAGGGCGTGCACTGGTACCCGGCCTGGGGCCAGGCGCGCATCGCCGGCATGATCGAAGGGCGTCCGGACTGGACCATCTCGCGGCAACGCACCTGGGGCGTGCCGATCGCGCTGTTCGTGCACCGCGAGACCGGCGAGCCGCATCCGCGCAGCACCGAGCTGATGCGCCAGGTCGCCGACCGGGTCGAGGAGGGCGGGGTGGACGTGTGGTACACGCTCGACGCCGCCGAACTGCTCGGCGAGGAAGCCGGGGACTACGACAAGATCACCGACATCCTCGACGTGTGGTTCGATTCGGGCGTCACCCACGAGGCGGTGCTTGCCGAGCGTGGCATCCCCAAGCCGGCCGACCTGTACCTGGAAGGCTCCGACCAGCATCGCGGCTGGTTCCAGTCCTCGCTGCTGACCGGCGTGGCGCTGGACCACGCCGCGCCGTACCGGCAATGCCTCACCCATGGCTTCACCGTGGACGAGCACGGCCGCAAGATGTCCAAGTCGCTGGGCAACGGCATCGAGCCGCAGGACATCATGAAGACGCTGGGCGCGGACATCCTGCGCCTGTGGATCGCCTCGGCCGACTACAGCAACGAGATGTCGCTGTCGCAGGAGATCCTCAAGCGCAACGCCGACGCCTACCGGCGCCTGCGCAACACCGCGCGCTTCCTGCTCGGCAACCTGCATGGCTTCAACCCGGCCGCGCACCTGCGGCCGCTGCCGGAGCTGGTGGCGCTGGACCGCTGGATCGTGCACCGCGCCTACGAGGTGCAGGAGCAGATCAAGGCCGCCTACGCGCGCTACGACTTCGCCGCGATCGTGCAGGCGCTGCTGAACTTCTGCAGCGTGGACCTGGGCTCGCTGTACCTGGACGTGACCAAGGACCGCCTGTACACGATGGCCGAGGACTCGCACGGCCGGCGCTCGGCGCAGACCGCGATGTTCCATGTGGCCGAGGCGTTCGTGCGCTGGATCGCGCCGATCCTGAGCTTCACCGCCGACGAGCTGTGGGGCTATCTGCCGGGCGCGCATGTCGGCCACGTGCTGTTCGCGACCTGGTACGAAGGCCTGGCGCCGCTGCCGGAGGACGCGGCGTTGAGCGCGGCCGACGTCGAGCAGTTGCTGGCGCTGCGCGAGCAGGTGGCCAAGGTGCTGGAGCCGATGCGCGGCAACGGCGTGATCGGCGCGGCGCTGGAGGCGGAGATCATCGTCGCCGCCGGCGCCGCCACCGCGGCGAAGCTGCAGCCCCTGCAGGACGAGCTGCGCTTCCTGTTCATCAGCGGCGACGTGACGGTGCGCGAGGCCAGCACCGACGAGATCTTCGTCAGCGCCCAGCCCACCGAGAAGCCCAAGTGTGTGCGCTGCTGGCACTACCGTGCCGACGTCGGCACGGACCCAGCGCACCCGGAACTGTGCGGCCGGTGCGTCAGCAACATCGAAGGGCCGGGCGAGGAGCGCCGCTGGTTCTGATCCGGGCCCGGCCGTGCGGCTGTCGCGCGGTCGGAACCGGTGGCGGCGTCGTCCGTGCGGCGTCGTCTTCCTTGCCTCACCTTCCTCATTCGCCCAAGGCGGAACCCCTGCATGACCGTACGACCCAAACCCTCCGCGCTGAGCTGGCTGCTGCTGTCGGCGCTGGTGATCGGCCTGGACCAGTGGAGCAAGGCCTGGGTGCTGTCCAGCCTGCCCGAGTTCACCGCGGTGCCGGTGATTCCCGGCTTCTGGAACTGGTACCGGACCTATAACACCGGCGCGGCGTTCAGTTTCCTGAGCCAGGCCGGCGGCTGGCAGTTGTGGCTGTTCACCGGGCTGGCCGTGGGCATCAGCGGCCTGCTGGCCTGGTGGCTGTCGCGCACCGCGCGCGGCGATTGGCGCAGCGCGCTACCTTACGCGCTGGTGATCGGCGGCGCGATCGGCAACGTGATCGACCGGCTGATGCACGGCCACGTGGTCGATTTCATTCAGTGGTACGTGGGCGACCACTACTGGCCCTCGTTCAACATCGCCGATTCGGCGATCGTCGCCGGCGCCATCGGCATCGCCCTGTTCGGCGTGTTCGACGGCAAGGCGAAGCGAAAAGCGGGATAATCGGTGCCACTCTCCCTGTCGAAGCGCCGGCCTTGCGGTCGGCGGACCTAGTGATGGATGTCCTGCTCGCCAATCCCCGTGGTTTCTGCGCCGGCGTCGATCGCGCGATCGAGATCGTCAAGCGCGCCATCGAGACCCTGGGCGCGCCGATCTACGTGCGCCACGAGGTGGTGCACAACCGTTTCGTGGTCGACGACCTCAAGGAGCGCGGCGCGATCTTCGTCGAGGAACTGGACGAGGTGCCCGACGGCAATACGGTCATCTTCAGCGCGCACGGCGTGTCCCAGGCGGTGCGCCAGGAGGCCGAGCGGCGCGGGTTGAAGGTGTTCGACGCGACCTGTCCGCTGGTCACCAAGGTCCATTTCGAGGTGGCCCGGCATTGCCGCGCCGGCCGCGACGTGGTGCTGATCGGCCACGCCGGGCACCCGGAAGTGGAGGGCACGATGGGCCAGTGGAGCCGCGAAGGCGGCGTCGGGCGCATCTACCTGGTCGAGGACATCGAGCAGGTCGCCACGCTGGACATCCAGCAGCCGGAGAACCTGGCCTACACCACCCAGACCACGCTGTCGGTGGACGACACCCGCGGCATCATCGACGCGCTGCGCGCGCGCTACCCGGCGATGCAGGGGCCGAAGAACGACGACATCTGCTACGCCACCCAGAACCGCCAGGACGCGGTGCGCGACCTGGCCAGGCAATGCGACCTGGTGCTGGTGGTCGGCTCGCCGAACAGCTCCAACTCCAACCGGCTCAGCGAGCTGGCGCGACGCGACGGGGTGGAGTCCTACCTGATCGACGGCGCCGAGGAGATCGACCCGGCCTGGATCGCCGGCAAGCGCCGCATCGGCCTGACCGCCGGCGCCTCCGCGCCGCAGGTGCTGGTGGACGGGGTCATCGCGCGGCTGCGCGAGCTGGGCGCCGACGGCGTCAGCGAACTGGCCGGCGAGCCGGAGTCGATGGTGTTCGCGCTGCCCAAGGAACTGCGCCTGCGCCTGGTCAATTGACCGCGTCGCGCCGAGGTTCGGCGCACGCGTGATCGATCCGCCACAACTGCGCATCGCGACCGGCGCGCGCGCCCTGGCAGCGCTCCTCCTTGTCAGCGCCGGCGCCGCCGCTTACAGCGGCTGGACTCCCTGCGCGTAGCCTTGCGCATCGAACACGACGCGTACCGATGTGCGGTCGCCATCCACGTCGTCCGGCAGCCAGCGCAGGCGGCCGCCGCGGCGGATCAGCAGGTAGAGGTGGTCCACTTGCCCTGGTTCGGCCGACAGCGCCTTGCGCTGTTCCTGCAGCGCCGTGGCGACCCGGTAGAAACCCTCGAAATCGATGCGCTGCAGCGGCGCATTGTCCGACGCTGGGTTGATCATCCGCGGTAGATGGCGCGGGTTCACCGCCGCGCCCTTGCGCCATGCGCCGTCCTTGAAGTTGTATTCGTCCATGTTGCCTGGCTGCCGCGGGTCGAGCAGTTTCAGGTTGATGCGGCCGTCGTCGTAGGCATGGATGGAATCGAACACGCGGACGTCGCGTCCTTCCAGTTCGGGCATCGCCAGCAAGGCCTGCTTGGCCGCCAGCAGCCGCTCGCGGTCGAACAGCAGGTTGCCGGAACGCGCGTCCGCGTCCTGGGGCGGTGAAGGTTCCGTTTCCTGCCGCACAGGCGCGATCGGCATGGTATCGGGGCGGGCGATGGCGAGCGGTCGCGCCGGCGTCGCGCGCGCTTCGCTCGCCGCCTCGACGGCGTCGCGTTGCTGGCTTGGCGCGTTCAGAGTCTCGCGCACGCTTTGCCAGGCGCCGTTGCCGAACGCGATGCCGGCAAGCGCCAGCACCACGCAGGCGAAGGGCAGCAGGGTCGGGGGCGTCTTCATGCGTCCTCCATCCTGACTTGCGTGGGATCCTGGGGGTCGTAGAGCAGCGAGACGTGTTCGCGCGGCAGTTGCGAAAGCTCGATCAGCGGCACGAAGCGACGCACGCTGACCTCGTGCGTGCGGCCCTGCGCATCCTCGAACGCCAGATGGAACGCCACCTGCGGTTGTTCGTTGAGGTAGGTGCCGGTCTGGCGCACGTCCAGGATCCGCGCGACGGTGCGGATGCCGCGGTATTTCACGGTTTCGCTCTTGGCATCCATGCGCAATGCGCGCGCCATCACGCGCAGTCCCAGCAAGCAGCCGCACAGGATCAACGGGGACACCAGCAGCGGATGTCCGAACGACAGGAAGGTCCAGCCCAGTCCCTGGCTCTGCGCGCGCCAGGCCGCGACGTAGGCGGCGCCGACCAGCGCCAGCAGCAGCGCGCCAACGAGGCCGCGCAGCCACAGGCTGCTGCGGTTCAACTCGGGCTGTGCGCCTTCCAGCACCACGTTGGGGTAGGGGCCGGGTTCCGTGCTCACCCTGACGGCATGGGTCTTGCCGACCTCGAATCGTCGCTGGGTGGGCTTGCGGTCCACCAGCACCAGGGTGTCGCTGATGCGCGTGCCGGACAGGTTGTCGAAGCCGAGCACCACCCGCCATTGCGCCAGTCCCCGCACCTGCACGCCGGTGCGCTCGGCCTGCTCGACTTCGGCGTTGCGGCTCGCGCCGTGGCGGAGGACGCGTTGCACGTGCTGCAGGGCGCGCAGTGGCCCCAGCAACAGCTTGTCCAGGTAGGCGTAGAGCAGCCACAGCCACAGTGCCAGCGAGGTCGCCAACAGGGTCAGCGCCCACCACGGCGCGACGCGCGCGCCGGGTGCGACCGGCCAGGCGGTGGCGAAGTAGAGGAGGCAGGGGAAGGGCACGGCAAAGAACAGCAGGAGCGCGCCCCAGAACCGGAGGAGCTTGTTCATCGGCATGTCTGGGCAAACGAAGGGGGCGGATGGTACCGCAGGCTGCGCCGGCGGCCTGTGCCGCACGCGGGCATTCGATTGACCGATGCCGGGGCGACCGCCTAGAATTGGCAGTTCAGCCGGAATAGCTCAGTTGGTAGAGCGGCGCATTCGTAATGCGTAGGTCGTAGGTTCGATTCCTATTTCCGGCACCAGCTACAGCAGAAACCCCGGCCATTGGCCGGGGTTTTTTGTTTGAGTCGTAGTGGTAGCGCCGGCCCACACTCGGCGCCTTGCGGGGGGTGCCCAAGGTGCCGTGGGCGGGATGCGCTTGCTGGTCTAAGCCTTTCGCCATCCCGCAATTGTGCATATGGTGACGTACATCCAAACAACTATGCGCTGGACTCGGTCGATAGGGGGCTTATCCCTTTAGCGCTGTCGCGCATGTTAATGTCGAGCCGTACGCCGCGAGACAATGCGGCTGTTACAGGGTAAAGGGGGGGGCGCAATGCCGCTCCTAAGTGGCGGTGACCTACGCCAAGTCAACCGGCTTGTGTAAGACCCATAGGGCACGGGGGGTAATTTTCGATGCGCAAGAAAGTTAGGCGATTGATCGCCTTCATCGTAATAGCGATGTCCCTAAGTGGATGCGATCTGCTGACGACGAAGTATGTCGATGCCAGTGAAGAAGCGGGCGTTCGCGAAATAGTATCAACCAGTCGAACAACAACAACCGAATTGCTGCTTCTTGGTATCGATTCTTACCCGTCACAGAAACGGATAGAATATTACGTCTTGGTGCCGGTCCCCGGCTTTGATGGACCCGAGGTGCTTTCGAGGGCACTACTTCCGCAAGGTGCCGGACTTTATTTCACGGGTGCGCAGAGGTGTATAAATTGCTCCCCGGAAAGCATGCGGCTGAGTGTGAAAGTAGGTGGCTTTGAGAGGGGGCAGCCTATTTACATCGATATGAATTCGATGGGGCTTCTTGAATAGATGGCGCGAATTTGAGGCGGAGCCCGAAGGTGTTGCTGACCTAGGGCGTGTTATGAGCTTGAGGCTGACGCGGCTATCATAAGCGGATAAGGCCGCCGCGCCCGTATCCCGCCGACGTATCCGACGAAGAATGGGTCTTCGTCGCGCTCTATTTGGCGCTGATGGATCCACAGCTACGGCAGCGCAAATATGACCTGGGCTTGATGTTCAAGCACTGCGCTGGGTGGCGCGGGCAGGGCGCTCTGGCGCTTGATTCTCCATGCGTTTCCGCCTTGGGGGGGGGCGGTCTACCAGCAAACCCAGCGGTGGTTGCAGGCTGGCCGCGGCCGCAACCCCGTGAGGCGTCACCTGCCTTGGCTGCGGGTGACTTCTTTGGGTCCTTTGTAAGTCTGTCGTTTAAAGCGATTATGTCGATATCGGCGCCGCCAGGCCGTATTTCGTCCACTACTTTCCAGTGCAACGTATTGCCCTGACGCTCTGCCCGGACCAGGGCGATGGATTGATTGCGCATGCTCTCGACAGCCAGGACGGCTGTATTCCCGACGACGGTTCCGACAATGCTGCCCTCGTCGACCTGCCGTAGGTTGACGAGGGCGCTACCGAAGTCGCCGCAGAGACGGTCGCCGTCCTGCCTAAGCGTAATGTTGAAGCCGCCGCAATCGAGCCGTGGATTTGTTTTGTCACACCACTTCACCGACCATGCGCCATTGAAGTCGGCGTTTGCGGCTTGTGTGGTTGGGCTCGACGCAAAAGCACTCAAGCCAGCGCACCAGGCCAGTAGAACGGCCGGCAGTGTGCCGCCCTTGGATCTTCGGATTGCCATAGGCTTCTCCTGCCCCAGGTTGTCCCGCTTGCAGTCTAGCCTTAGATGGCCGCGCGCTCGCTGAGGGTGCTGCGCAGCAGCGCTTCCTAGTCCAGGCAGGGGGGAGGGCGGCGCGGCCTTGGCGGCGGACGTCGCGGCGGACCTGGCGGCGCCGCGTTGGCCGCTGCGCGCCTCCTCGCCGGCCCTGCGGCTGCGGCTTGGCCGCGCCGCGGGCAGGCCGGCCTGTTGCCTGCCGGATGCAGGCACATGACGCAACCGCCGAGCCTGCTCCTGCGCGGATGCGGCGATCTGTCGCACGCAGGTGCGGCAATGTGTCGCACGCAAAACCGCGGCTGCGCGCACGCTCGGCCTTGTCAATGGCTTTCGGAGATGCCGCACGGCAGCATAAAATGCGTCGTTGACCGCGCACGATGGCCAGGATGCCTAGGGACGCGTGGAAACGGCCGTCTGCGCCGCTCCCGTTCGCCACTGCGCGGTCCGCATCCCCTACGCAATTGGATCGTTCGATGATTCCGTTGAAACAACTCCGGCGCTCGCTGCGCTCCGGCCTGTTGCTCCTGTCCGCGCTGCTGCTGGCCGGGTGCGATGCCGCCATCCTCAACCCCAAGGGGCAGATCGGCCACGACGAGAAGACGTTGCTGATCACCTCGGTGGTGCTGATGCTGCTGGTGGTGATCCCGGTCATCGTGATGACCCTGCTCTTCGCCTGGCGCTACCGCGCGTCCAACACCAAGGCCCGCTACGAGCCGAACTGGTCGCACTCCACCGCGATCGAGGTGGTGGTGTGGTCGATCCCATGCATGATCATCCTGGTGCTGGCGGTGCTGACCTGGCGTTCCTCGCATGCGCTGGACCCGTACAAGCCGCTGGAGTCGGACGTGAAGCCGATCACCATCGAGGCGGTGGCGCTGGACTGGAAGTGGATGTTCATCTACCCGGAGCAGGGTATCGCCACGGTCAACGAGATCGCGTTCCCGGTCGACACCCCGCTGAACTTCAGGATCACCTCCGACACGGTGATGAACTCGTTCTTCATCCCGCACCTGGGCACGCAGATCTACGCGATGGCCGGCATGGAGACCAAGCTGCACCTGATCGCCAACGAGCCGGGCGAGTACTTCGGCCTGTCGGCCAACTACAGCGGCCACGGCTTCTCGAAGATGGGCTTCGCCGCGCATGCCACCGACCAGGCCGGGTTCGATGCCTGGGTGACCAAGGTCAAGGCCTCGCCGAAGGCGCTGGACCAGGCCGAGTTCCAGGTGCTGGCGGCGAACCGCAACGACAAGGCGCAGTACCCGGTGACCTATTACTCGTCGGTGCAGAGCGGCATGTTCAAGTCGCTGATCGACAAATACATGATGGGCAAGGGCCACAAGATGGAAGGCCACGACGCCCATCCGGCATCGGCTGCTGAGCCGGTCGCCATGTGCACTTCTGGAGACAAGTGATGCTAGGCAAACTCACGCTCGAGGCGGTTCCGTACCACGAGCCGATCATCATGGCGGCCCTCGGCGGCGCCGGCGTCCTCGGCCTGCTGGTGGCGGCGGCGATCACCAAGTACAAGTTGTGGGGCTATCTCTGGAAGGAGTGGTTCACCTCGGTGGACCACAAGCGCATCGGCGTCATGTACATCGTGGTGGCGCTGGTCATGCTGCTGCGCGGCTTCGCCGACGCGGCGATGATGCGCACCCAGCAGGCGATGGCGCACGGCGGCAACGAAGGCATCTTCCCGCCGCACCACTACGACCAGATCTTCACCGCGCACGGCGTGATCATGATCTTCTTCATGGCCATGCCGTTCATGACCGGCCTGCTGAACCTGATCGTGCCGCTGCAGATCGGCGCGCGCGACGTGGCGTTCCCGTTCCTGAACTCGCTGAGCTTCTGGCTGTTCGTGGCCGGCGCGGCGCTGATCAACATCTCGCTGGGCGTGGGCGAGTTCGCCCAGACCGGCTGGCTGGCGTACCCGCCGCTGTCGGGGCTGGAATACAGTCCTGGAGTGGGTGTCGACTACTACATCTGGGCCCTGCAGATCTCGGGCCTGGGCACCTTGCTGACCGGCATCAACTTCTTCGTGACGATCATGCGCATGCGCACGCCGGGCATGACCCTGATGCGCATGCCGATCTTCACCTGGACCGCGCTGATCACCAACATCCTGATCATCGCCGCGTTCCCGATCCTGACCGTGGCGCTGGCGCTGCTGGGTGCGGACCGCTACCTGGGCACGCACTTCTTCACCAACGACGGTGGCGGCAACGCCATGATGTACGTCAACCTGATCTGGATCTGGGGCCACCCGGAGGTCTACATCCTGATCCTGCCGGCGTTCGGCATCTTCTCCGAACTGATCGCCACGTATAGCCGCAAGCGCCTGTTCGGCTACACCTCGATGGTGTACGCGACCTCGTGCATCGGCGTGCTGTCGTTCATCGTGTGGCTGCACCACTTCTTCACGATGGGCTCGGGCGCCAACGTGAATGCCTTCTTCGGCATCACCACGATGATCATCTCGATCCCCACCGGCGTGAAGATCTTCAACTGGCTGTTCACCATGTTCCGCGGCCGCGTGCACATGACCGCGCCAGTGCTGTGGACGATCGGCTTCATCATCACCTTCACCATCGGCGGCATGACCGGCGTGATGCTGGCGATCCCGGCGGTGGACTTCGTGCTGCACAACAGCCTGTTCCTGATCGCGCACTTCCATAACGTGATCATCGGCGGCGTGGTGTTCGGCTACCTGGCCGGCCTGACCTACTGGTTCCCCAAGGCGTTCGGCTTCAAGCTCAACGAGAAGCTGGGCAAGGCCTCGTTCTGGTGCTGGATCATCGGCTTCTTCATCGCCTTCATGCCGCTGTACGTGCTCGGCTTCATGGGCATGACCCGGCGCATGAACAGCTACAACCACCCGGAATGGGCGCCGTGGCTGATGGTGGCCGCGGTGGGTGCGGCGATCATCGGCGTCGGCATCTTCCTGAACCTGGTGCAGATCGGCTACAGCGTGTGGAAGCGCAAGGACAACCTGGACCTGACCGGCGATCCCTGGGATGGCCGCACCCTGGAATGGGCCACCTCCTCGCCGCCGCCGTTCTACAACTTCGCGGTGCTGCCGCAGATCGACGACCGCGACCAGTTCTGGGAAGACAAGCTCAAGGGCAAGGGCTGGACGCGTCCGGCCAAGTACGAGCCCATCCACATGCCGCGCAACACGGCGGCGGGTGTCTGGATCGGCGCGTTCAGCGTGGTCCTGGGCTTCGGCTTGATCTGGCACATCTGGTGGATGGCGATCATCGGCCTGGTCGGCATGATCGGCAGCTTCATCGCACGCACGTTCGACGACGACGTCGACTACTGGGTCCCGGCGGAAGAGGTGGAGCGCATCGAGAACGCGCGTTTCGCCCTGCTGGAACAGCAACAGGCGGCGCAAGCCGCAAAGGCGGTCTGAACCATGTCCACCACGACGCTCGATCCTCACGCCGTCCACGCCGACGGCCACGACGACCATGCCCACCACGACAGCGGCGGCAACACCGTGTTCGGGTTCTGGGTCTACCTGATGAGCGACTGCCTCATCTTCGCCGGCCTGTTCGCGACCTACGCGGTGCTGGCCGGCGCGACCGTGGACGGCCCGACCGCCAAGGAACTGTTCGACCTCAAGTTCGTGCTGGTGGAAACCTTCCTGCTGCTGTTCAGCAGCCTGAGCTTCGGCCTGGCGATGATCTCCGCGCACAAGCGCAGCATGGGCGGCCTGTACGGCTGGCTGGCGGTCACCGCGTTGCTGGGCCTGGGCTTCCTGGGCATGGAAATCTACGAGTTCCATCACCTGATCGAGGAGGGCGCCGGCCCCGGCCGCAGTGCGTTCCTGTCCGCGTTCTTCACGCTGGTCGGCACCCACGGCCTGCACGTGGCCTCGGGTCTGCTGTGGATGGCGGTGCTGGTGATTCAGATCGCCAAGAACGGGCTGACTCCGCGTAACAGCACCCGCCTGGCGTGCCTGAGCCTGTTCTGGCACTTCCTGGACGTGATCTGGATCGGCGTGTTCACCATCGTCTACCTGCTGGGAGCGCTGTAATGGCCAACCATCATTCCTCCGATGCCCATGCGGAGTCGTCGCATGGCGTCAGCCTGAAGTCCTACCTGGTCGGTTTCGTGATGGCGGTGATCCTGACCGTGATCCCGTTCGGCATGGTCATGAGCGGCGCCTTCCCGAAGGGCGTGACCGTCATCGTCATCTCGGTGCTGGCCGCGGTGCAGATGCTGGTGCACCTGATCTACTTCCTGCACATGGACCGGTCGGCCGAACAGCGTTCCAACGTGCACGTGGGCCTGTTCTCGCTGCTGATCATCGGCATCGTGGTGGTCGGCTCGCTGTGGGTCATGCACAACCTCAACGTCAACATGATGCATTGAGGCCGGCGCGCAGTCGCCGCGTCGAAGACGGCCGCCTCCGGGCGGCCTTTTTCGTTCTCGCGTTGCGAGGTCACTGCGGCGTCGCCGTGGGCGCGCGCGAGGCGCTTCGTATGCTGGCCG
This sequence comes from Xanthomonas sp. DAR 35659, assembly GCF_041242975.1. Taxonomy (NCBI): domain Bacteria; kingdom Pseudomonadati; phylum Pseudomonadota; class Gammaproteobacteria; order Lysobacterales; family Lysobacteraceae; genus Xanthomonas; species Xanthomonas medicagonis. Next base: position 3,893,703 of record NZ_CP162488.1, on the reverse strand, counting down.
CGCGGCTGCCGCTGCGGCGTGGCGACCGTGGCGGTGTGCGTTCCGCCATGGCATCGCGTCGCATCATTGACAGATTGCGCCTTAGTTTGTAACTTCAATCGTTACTTGATTGGGGGCTGCAGTTCAGGGCCCAAGCGTTCGCTGCGCGGGCGCGAGACGCGCATGCCGTTCTCCGCTGGCGCTGACGAAGCGGGCAGGCTGTACGTACCGTCGGGCTGGCGCGAGGCATTGATCGCCGTGCACAGCGGCTATTGGGAGCACACACATGAGCCAGCGCACGCCATTCCCGTTCGCCGATCCGGCTGCCTTCGCCTGCTACGCGGCGGAGGCGCCACGCAAGGTGCCCGGCCTGGCCGACCTGCATCGCATGGCGATGCTGCTGCTCGCCGAGCACGCCGCCGCCGCCGCCCAGGTCCTCGTGGTCGGTGCCGGCGGCGGGTTGGAGTTGGCGGCACTGGCCCAGGCGCAGCCGGGGTGGCGCTTCACCGGTGTCGATCCGTCGCCGGCGATGCTCGCGCTCGCGCGCCAGGTCGCTTCGTCCTATGCGGGTCGCATCGCGCTACTCGAGGGGACGGTCGATGAGGCGCCGGACGGTCCATTCGCTGGCGCCACCTGCCTGCTCACCTTGCACTTTCTGGATCGCGCCGAGCGGCTACGCACGCTGCAGGCGATCCGTCGCCGCCTCGCGCCCTCTGCGCGTCTCGTGATCGCGCACCACGCTGCCGCCGGTCGCGACCCGCGGCAGTGGCTGGCGCGCTCGGCGGCGTTCGGCGAGCGCCGCGGCGTCGACTGGGGCAAGGCGATGGACAGCGGCGGATCGCTGGCCGCGCGGCTGCCGCTGCTTGCGCCGGCCGAGGAAGAGGCGTTGCTGGAGGAGGCCGGCTTCGTCGACGTCGCGCTGTTCTACGCCGCGTTCTCGTTTCGCGGCTGGGTCGCCAGCGTGCCGGCCTGACGGCGTCGCGCGACCACGCACGCGCACGCGTTGGCCGCGGAGCGCGTGCCGCGGCGCGGTTGCCGAAGCGCGCGCCGCCTCGGCGTGCGCACGATGCGGTCATCGCGTGAGTGTTGGCCGGATGGCTAGGGGGAGCTCGGGCCGGCTGGCTGCCACAGTTCGATCTTCGTTCCGTCCGGGTCGACGATCCAGGCGAAGCGGCCGCTGGGATCGGTGTCGTCGCGCTTGAGCACGGCCACACCGCTGGCTTGCACTTTCTTCAGGATGGCATCGAGGTCGTCCACCGCGAAATTGAGCATGAATTCCCGCTGCGAGGGCGCCATGTAGTCGCTGTCGCGGGCGAACGCATTCAACGTCAGCACCGGCGGATGCGCGGGCGCATCGTAGGCCAGCGCCGCGCCGCCCCAGGGTTCGAGCGTGATTCCTAGAACGTCGCGATACCAGGCCATCAAGGCCTTCGGATGGTCGCTCTTGACGAAGATGCCGCCGATGCCGGTGACATGGCCTTTCGGCTGCGCATGCAGCGTGGCCGGTGCGAGCGCCGCGCCCAGCAGGAGCATCCCAAACAGACGGCAGCAAGGCATGGCGGTGGTCCCCGGCGACGCGCGTGACCCGAGCATAGGCGCTTGCGCTAGCGGCTTCAACGCCGAGGGCCGCGCCGCGCGGTGGCTTCGCAGGCGCGTGGCCGGGTTGCCCCGGCACGGTCTGGCGCCCGCCTGCGGCACTGCCGTCGGGTGGGTATGACCAATGGCATAGAGCGCCAGCAGAGGGTGAGCATAGGATCGTGGGTCGCCCGTTCGCCGCATCCCCCACTGGAGACCCCATGATCAAGTCCACCGCCTGGATGACGCCGTTGCTGCTGGCCGCCACCGCGGCGTTCCAGGCCTCGGCGCAGACCGCCCCGCCGCAGGACGTGCCGTTCGCCGGCACGCTGAAGATCGATGTCGACGCCACCGATGTGACGCATCGGATCTTCCGCGTGCGCACCACCATCCCGGCCACGCCCGGGACGATGACCCTGCTGTACCCGCAGTGGATCCCCGGCAACCATTCGCCGACCGGGCCGATCGACAAGCTGGCCGGGCTGGTGGTCAAGGCCAACGGCCAGGTGCTGCCGTGGAAGCGCGACCAGTTCGACGTGTACGCGTTCAAGGTCGAGGTGCCGCAGGGCGTCGGCGAGATCGTCGCCGAATACCAGTTCCTGTCCTCGCAGGGCGAGGGCCAGGGTCGGGTGATGATGACCCCGGAGATGCTCAACCTGCAGTGGAACACCACCGCGCTGTACCCGGCCGGGGTGTACGCGCGCAACATCAAGGCGCAGGCCAGCGTGACCCTGCCGGCCGGCTGGAGCTACGCCACCGCGCTGGAGACCGCCGCGCGGGTCGGCGACACGGTGACCTTCAAGCCGATCGATTTCGACGACCTGGTCGATTCGCCGATGTTCGCCGGCAAGTACTACAAGCGCGTCGCGCTGGACGGGAGCGGCAAGGCGCCGGTGTACCTGAACGTGTTCGCCGACGAGGCCAAGTCGCTGGAGGCCAAGCCCGAGCAACTCAAGGCGCATGCGGCGCTGGTGCAGCAGATGGACAAGCTGTACGGCGCGCGCCATTTCGATCACTACGAGTTCCTGCTGGCGCTGACCGAGAAGCTGGGCGGCATCGGCCTGGAGCACCACCGGTCCAGCGAGAACAGCGGCCCGCTCAACTATTTCACCGAGTGGGACAAGAGCTGGGCGGGGCGCGACCTGCTCGCGCACGAGTTCAACCACTCCTGGAACGGCAAGTACCGCCGCGGCGCCGACCTGGCCACGCCGAACTTCAACGTGCCGATGGGCGACAGCCTGCTGTGGCTGTACGAGGGCCAGACCCAGTTCTTCGGCGAAGTGCTGGCCGCGCGCTCGGGCCTGTGGACGCAGACCCAGGCGCGCGACATGCTCGCCGAGGTCGCCGCGACCTACCAGCGCGGCCGTCCCGGCTTGGCCTGGCGCACGCTGCAGGACACCACCAACGATCCGACCATGTCGATGCGCCGGCCGCGCGCTTACCGCAGCTACCAGATGAGCGAGGACTACTATTCCGGCGGGCAGATGATGTGGCTGGAAGTGGACGCCAAACTGCGCGAGCTCAGCGGCAACAAGCGCTCGATCGACGATTTCGCCAAGGCCTTCTTCGGCATGCACGACGGCGCCTGGGACGTGAATCCGTACACCTTCGACGACATCGTCGCCACCCTCGACGGCGTCGCCAGGTACGACTGGGCGACGTTCCTGCGCAGCCGCGTCGATGGCCACGGCTCGCTGGTCGGCGGCATCGAGGCCAGCGGCTGGAAGCTGGTCTACAGCGACCAGCCGAACGAGGCAACCAAGGCCTACGAGGCGACCAGGAAGACCGTGGCTCTGACCTATTCGCTGGGCCTGAGCCTGGACGAGCGGGGCGGGGTGCAGGAGGTGCTATGGGACGGCCCGGCCTTCGATGCCGGCATCATCGCCGGCAACAGCGTGGTGGCGGTGAATGGCCGCGAGTACAGTGCCGACACGCTCAAGGAGGCGATCACCGCGGCCAAGGGCGGCAGCACGCCGATCGAACTGCTGGTCAAGCGCGGCAACCGCTACGACACGCTGCGCATCGCCTATCACGGCGGCCTGATGTATCCGCACCTGGAACGCATCGCCGGCAAGCCGGATCGGTTGAGCGAGTTGTACAAGGCGCGCTGAGCGCGCGGCGCTGGCAAGGCGGTGCGGCCGCGGGCGGCGTTGCGCCGCTTGCGCGCCATCGCCCGTGATCGCCCCTGTAGGAGCGGCTTCAGCCGCGACCGGGCCTTCCCGGTAAGGCTCGGTCGCGGCTAAAGCCGCTCCTTGTATCTGGACATGAGGCCCACGTGGCCTTATGTCTTCCGACTGATCATCGGAGCAGTGCGGGAAGCCCAGTCGCTCCTAAAGCCACGAGCTTGCATTGTAGATTGGCTCCCGCATTGCATATGCTGGCCCATCGGTGTCCGTACGGTATCCAGAGTCCGCCGCAGGCGTGAACTCGCATCCACAAGGCAGGACCGGGCGCAGCGGTGATCGTGTTCACCCTACGATGGAGGAATTCCCCATGTCCCCAGTCGTCGGTATCGACGTCGCCAAACACCGTTTCGACCTGGCCATCGACCTGGCCAACGGCAAGTACCGCACCAAGGCCAAGCTTTCCAACGATCCGAAGGGGTTCCAGGCCCTACGGACGTGGCTGCAGAGCCATGCGCAGGCGGACAGCTGGATCGTGATGGAAGCCACCGGCACCTACCACGAGGCCCTGGCTGAGTTCGTGCACGCCTTGGGCTACCGCGTATGCGTCCTCAACCCGGCGCAGACGGCGCTGTATGCGCGCAGCCAGCTGACCCGGGTCAAGACCGACCGGAGCGATGCCAAGCTGATCGCCAGCTACGGCCTGCGCCATGCGTCGCAATTGCGGCCGTGGCAGTCCGATCCGCCGGCGCTCAAGCACCTCAAGGCGCTGGTGCGTCGGCGCGAGGACCTGCTGCAGATGCTGCAGATGGAGCGCAACCGCCTGGACGTCGCCGCGCCGGTGGTGCGCGACTCGCTGCTGGAGATCATCGGCCAGTTGCAAGCGAACATCGCCCAGATCGAACGGGCCATCGACGACCAGATCGACAAGGATCCTACCCTGCGCGGGCAGCGCGAGCTGCTGGTCAGCATCGACGGCATCGCCGAGAGGAGCGCGGCGCTGTTGCTGGCCGAGCTCGGCGACGTGGAGCGCTTCTCCCAGGCCTCGGCGGTGACCGCCTTCGCCGGGTTGAATCCACGGCTGCAGGAGTCCGGCAAGCGCAAGGGGCAGGTCTGCATCTCCCGTACCGGCTCCCCACGCCTGCGCGCCGGCCTGTTCCTGCCGGCCTTGGTCGCCATGACCCACAACCCGGTCGTGCGTGCGCTGAAACAACGCCTGCGCGAACGCGGCAAGGCCAACAAGCAGATCATCTGCGCCGCCATGCGCAAGCTGCTGCATATCGCCTACGGCGTGCTCAAATCGCGCACGCCCTTCGACCCTCAAAAGGCCCTTGCCTGTTAGGGGGGAAGACGGTATCTACAGGGGGCGGCGTCGAGAACGACTAGCGGCAGTGCACGTCCGAGACGGCGACGCCGGTCTGGCCCTTGTAGTCGAGATAGCCGATCGCCCGCACGCATTTGTTTTCGCCGTCGATACGTACCGGGCCGGCCTGGTAGGAGTATGTGCCGTCGTCGCGATCCCACCACGGCTTTTCCTGCCACACGCCGCAGTTGTTCTTGTTGGGCTTGCAGACGAACACCTCGACGCTGGTGATCAGGGGCTTGCCCCAGGTCGGGCCGGCGTGCGAGAACACCGCGCAGTTCTTGCCGTTGCCGTTGTTGTAGTACAGCTGCAGTTCGCCGACCTTTTCGCCGCCGATGCGCACGGGCTTGTAGTCGATCAGATTGCCGCCGCAGCCATCGGCACGCGCCGTGCCGGCATGGCCCAGGGCGAACAGGGCGAGCAGTGCGAGAGCGAGAGAGCGCATAGTGACCTCATCCGTTCGGTTGCATGCAATCCAGCGTCGTGTGCCGCTGGAGCCTGGGCGGATCGGCGATGTCCGGGGCTGCGAATGCTGGACGAAACAGGACGTCCATCGTGGCCGATCCTGGCATCGATCCTATCGCTGCATGGGCAGGATGGCGTGAAAGGGCGCATGGCGTGAAGACCTTGTGCCGCCATGACGATGCGGACGAAGTGAGGCGCTGCTTCGGCGCCGCAGCGGCAATCCCGCGCCCGGTCGCGCATCCTGAGACCGCCAGCCACTATGCTGGCGCATTCTGTCGGTTCAACGGGCAAGCGAGATGGCGAAGGCGAAGACGGCCTATGTGTGCGGCGAATGCGGCGCCGAGTACACCAAGTGGCAGGGCCAGTGCACCGAGTGTGGTGCCTGGAATTCGTTGAGCGAGATCGTGCTGGAAAGCGCGACGGCGGCCAAGGCGCCGGCCGCGGCGCGGCGCAGCGGCTGGGCCGGCAAGGCCGAGGCGCCGAAGATCACCGCACTCAAGGACGTGGAGCATCGCGATCAGGCGCGCGTGTCCACCGGCATCGGCGAGTTCGATCGGGTGCTCGGCGGCGGCCTGGTCGAGGGTGCGGTGGTGCTGATCGGCGGCGATCCGGGTATCGGCAAGTCGACCCTGCTGCTGCAGGCGCTGGCGAAGATGGCCGGCACCTTGCCGGTGCTGTACGTGACCGGCGAGGAATCGCTGGCCCAGGTCGCCGGGCGCGCGGTGCGCCTGGACCTGCCGCTGGACGGCCTCAACGCGCTGGCCGAGACCGGCATCGAACACATCCTGCAGCACGCCAGCGCGGCGCGGCCCAAGCTGATCGTCGCCGACTCGGTGCAGACGCTGTGGACCGAGGCATTGACCGCCGCGCCGGGCTCGGTTAGCCAGGTGCGCGAGAGCGCGGCGCGGCTGGTGCGCTACGCCAAGGAGACCGGTACCGCGGTGTTCCTGGTCGGCCATGTGACCAAGGAAGGCGGCATCGCCGGCCCGCGCGTGCTCGAGCACATGGTCGATGCGGTGCTGTACTTCGAGGGCGAGAGCGGCAGCCGCTTCCGCCTGCTGCGCGCGTTCAAGAACCGCTTCGGCGCGGTCAACGAACTGGGCGTGTTCGCGATGGGCGAGAAGGGGCTGAAGGAAGTCTCCAATCCGTCGGCGATCTTCCTCTCCGGCGGCAGCGCGCATCAGCCCGGCAGTTGCGTGATGGTCACCCGCGAGGGCACGCGGCCGCTGATGGTGGAAGTGCAGGCGCTGGTGGATGCTTCGCCGCTGTCCAATCCGCGGCGCGTGGCGGTGGGCCTGGAGCAGAATCGGCTGGCGATGCTGCTGGCGGTGCTGCACCGCCATGGCGGCATCGTGGTTGGCGACCAGGACGTGTTCGTCAATGTGGTCGGCGGCATCCGCGTGCAGGAGACCGCCGCCGACCTGCCGGTGCTGCTGGCCGTGCTGTCCTCGCTGCGCGACCGGCCGCTGGCGGAGAAGACCATCGCCTTCGGCGAGGTCGGCCTGTCCGGCGAGATCCGCCCGGTGCCCAATGGCGAGGACCGGCTGCGCGAGGCCGCCACGCACGGCTTCAAGCGCGCCATCGTGCCCAAGGCCAATGCGCCCAAGACCGGCACGGTCAAGGGCATGGAGGTGATCGCGGTGGAGCGCTTGTCGCAGGCGCTGGAGGCGGCCAGCGCCTAGGGCGTGTCCCATTCCCCGAGGATGCCGCGTTGGGTCTGGCCGGCGTTGCACGGCGCCGCGTCCGACTGGCCGTCAGGTCAAGGTGCGTGGCGTCAGTGTGGCGCCGGCCAGGCCCACCCCGAAGGGTCGCGGTTGCGCGCGCCCGTGGCCGCGTCATCTATCGGGCGTGGACGGACGTCCACGCCCTCGTTCTTCCTTGCCACAGGCGCGCGCAACCGCGGCGCGGCATGCTCGGGGAATGGGGACACGCCCTAGGGCGGGCGCTCCGAGGTCGCGATGCCGATGCTACATTGGCGCCGCCACCCCGCCGAGTGGGGCAGGGGACGAAAGAAGGAGGCAGGATGGAATGGATGCTGCTGCCGTTCAAGCGCTACGCGGAGTTCTCCGGGCGTTCGCGGCGCAAGGAATACTGGATGTTCATGCTGTTGCACATCCTGGTGCTGGCCGTGCTGTTCGCCGTGGCGTTCGTCGGCGATCGTAGCGGCATCGAGCTGCTGCCGATGGTCGCGATGTGTCTGATGTGGCTGTATCTGCTCGCGGTACTGGTGCCCTCGCTCGCGCTGCAGGTCCGCCGCTTCCACGATCAGAGCCGGTCCGGCTTCTATGTGTTGCTTGGCTTGATCCCGTACGTCGGCTCCGTGGTCGTGCTGATCTTCATGTGCATGGACGGCGTCGAAGGCCGCAATCGCTACGGCCCGGATCCTAAGCCGCGCTGAGGCGAGGGGCCTCTGCGGGAACCAGCGTGCGGTCCGTTCGTCGCTGGACGCGTGGCGGGCGCCAGCGGTGGTGTTTACCGCCTGCGCAGAGCGCCCGGTGGCGGTCCCAGGCTGGCCGGCGGCAACGACGGCAACCGCAGCGGTACGCGGGACGACGGTGCGATCAGTGCGTCGATGCGCGTAACGCGTTATCGTGTCGCGGCGGCAACGCAAGGCTGCCGTCGCCCCGCGGCCGGAGGCAGTGCGCCGACGAAACGCTGGAACCTATTTTCTAAAGGACTGGAACATGCAAAACATCATGCGCTCGCTGTTGCGGATGGGCCTGTACGCCTTGTTGTGCGTCGCCTCCGTCGCTTCCGCCGCCGAGAAGGTCGAGGATTACCTGGGTGTCCCCGGACCGTTGCAGGTGGCGGGGGAGACGTATCGCCTGGCCTGGAGCAGCCATCCACAGCCGAACTTCTACAAGCACGAGTATGTGCCGCGGGGCCAGAACGTCGAGCATTTCCAGTCGATGCTGATGCTGGACCTGCTGGACGCCGATGCGGCCACCCCGGAGGAGATGTTGCGCAACAAGGTCGCCGACCTCGAGAAGCGCAAGGCGACCGATCCGGTGACGAACTACCAGGCCCTGCTGAGCGACTCCAAGGACCAGGCCGTGCTCGACTTCGTGGTGTCGGCGCCCGATGCCGAGGGCAACATCATCGTCGAATGGAACGTCTACCGCTACGTGCGCAGCCCGGCCGGTAGCGGCGTGCTGATGATGGGCCTGAGTCGCCGCGCCTACGGCGATGCCGATGCCCGGGCGTTCTTCGCCCAGCTCAAGACGGCGCGCACGCGCGACATCGAGGCGTTTGCGAAGATGCCGGTGCCCGCGCTGCGGCTGCAGGCCGCGTCGCCCTGAGCGGCGGCGTGGCGCAGGTGTCACCTGCGCGCGCCCACGCACGCGCCGCATCGGCCTGGTGACGGCGCCCGTCTGGTGACGGGCGCCGTGCCGCTTGCACGGAAACGCGGGACGCGCGTCAGTCCTTCCGATACACCACGCCGAGCTTGTCGATCTCGTCGCCGTCGCGACCGGTGAAGCCGGCGATGTGCCAGCCGCTGGGCGCGGTGAGCGTGTAGCTGTCGCTGGTCGGCGTGCCGGCGCTGAGGCTGCGGCCCTGGTTGGTGCGCAGGCTCAGCGAGAACAGCCGGGTGCGGCCGTTGTACTGGCCCACGCTCAGCGTGGCCGAGGTCAGCCGCTCGTTGGCACCCAGGCCCAGCGTGACCGCATCGCCGCCGCTGCCGCCGTGGGCCAGGGTGCTGCCGTTGTCCAGGCCCAGCGCGATGCCGTCCAGGCGCGCGGCGCCGCGCAGCGACACGCTGGCGATGGTGCGTTGCTCGGCACCCTTGGCGATGTCGTTGAACGGGGTGCCGTGCGGGCCGCCGTACTGGTCGCTGGTGCGCACGTTCGTACCGACCGCCCAACCGAACTGCGCGGCCAGCGGGTAATGGTCGGACAGCGGCTTGCCATCGCTGTCGTAGAAGCGGCCGTCGTCGAGCTGGTAGCGGTTGGCGACCAGGGTCAGCTGCGGCGCGTCGCGGTACAGGATCTTGTCCACCACTTCGCAGGCATTGGTCGGCGGGGTGCCGCACAGCAGCGGCGCGGCGCCGGCGGCCGGCGCGCTGCCCTTGACCAGTTCCACCCACGGATCGGTCAGGCCGTTGGCGGCGATCAGCGCGCGGATGTTGTCGTCGGCGCGGGTGTAGCGGGTGTTGGAGTCCATCATCACCAGCACCGCGTTGCCGGCCGACCAGGTCTGGATGAACTGCGAGAGCTGGCTGATGTTGGCGCGCCGCGCGGCCAGGTCGCCGCTCTCGGTGCCGGCGTTGGGATGCGCGTTGTACACGTCCAGCAGCACGCCGTCGTCCAGGCGCACGCGCATGTAGCTGAAGCCCTTGGGGGTGAGGCAGTCGGTGCCGTTGCACTTGTCCCATTTGACGCGGGTGAAGTCGTCGAAGCGGTAGTTGCTCAGCGTGTTGAGGCCGTCGCCGATCGCCGCGCCGCCGCTGGTGGGGGTGCGGTAGGGGTGCTTGTCGCCCGCGTACAGGGTGGCGTGGTAGTTGAAATCCTCCTGCACGTTGATCAGGCCGTAGGGCGCCAGTTTCGGTGCGATCTGGGCGGTGTTGGCGGCCGGGTTGCTGCTGGAAATGCCTTGCGGCAGGCCGGCGACGTTGTAGGTGAGGACGTCGAGCACGCCGACGTCCGATTGCGCGTGGACCACGCCGGCGCAGGCCAGGCTCAATCCGATGCCGTAGCTCACGAGGGTGCGTAGATGCTGGATCATGAATCGCCTCTTGCGGGTTGGGAGGAACAGCGGGTGGCGCGAGCGCCAGGGGGCGGTGCCGGAAGGCACCGATGCCGCCGCGCGACCGGCCGGGGCCGGCGCACGTGGCGTCATGGGGTCAGGAATCGCGGATCGAGCGCGGCCTCGACCGCAGCGGCGAAGGCCGGCAGCGGGCACTCGTAGGCGGCGTCGGCGCGGCTGCACTGCGGGATGAACACCGCCGACGCCAGCGGCGGCGCCTGCAACGTCAGCGGGTGGCGTTCGCGCAGCTGCGCCAGGCTCTGCGCGGTGTAGCGCAGGCGGATCACGCGCTCGCCGTCGGCGCGGCGCCAGCGCTCGAACACCAGCGCGCCGCCGGGCACGGTCTGGTCGGGCTGGTAGCCGGGCAACTGCCAGTGCAGGTCGAGCATGCCGGCCAGTAGGGTCAGGGTGCCGTCGTGGCCGGACAGCACCACCAGCCGCGCCGCGCCGCCGATGGGGTCGGCGTGTGTGGCCTGGCCGCTGCCGTCCAGCAGCGTCGCCAGCAGCCGCGCCGCCAGCGGCGAGGCGGCCATGCGCGCCACCGCCGGCGCACGCAGGCGCAACGCGAACTCGGCCTGGTGCGGGGCGAACGCGCGCAGCAGGCTGGCCTCGTCGACGCCGCGCCAGCCCAGTGCGGCGAAGTCCTGGCAGTCGGCCCAGCCCATCAGCAGGCTTTCGCTGATGCCCGAGGCCGTGGCGGCCGGACCTTCGATGCCGGGAATCCCGTCTTCGGCATCGCCCACGCGCGCGGGTACCGCGTCCAGGCGTTGCTTGTCGGCACCTGCGTCGGCCGGGCACGGCCGCTGTGCGCACTGCAACAGCAACTGCTGCAACGTGTCGATCGCATCGCGCTGTGCCGCATTCCAGGCCACGGCGTCGCCGCCGATACGGCCGGCGATGGCGGCGCGCATCAGCGCGATCGCCTCAGGCGTGCGCAAGGCCGGCGCGCCGTCGAAGAGCGGATCGGAGGTGCCATCGGCAACGCTGTGCACCACGTTCGCGCAACCGGGCGTCAGGCTGCTGGCCAAAGCCTGCGCCGAGGCGATGGTGCGCTGGGTCCGGTTGGCCCAGTAGTAGGCGCTGGCGCATGCGTCGCCGGCGAACAGCCCCTGCGGCGCATACAGCGCGCGGTAGTAGGCGCCGAACACCTGCTCCAACTGCGCGCCATGTTCGGTGAGGTGCCCGGCCGGCACGTCGAAGCGCGGCCACGGGCGCGCCGAATAGCGGCCCAACTGTTCCGGGCTGGACATCGCCGAGCGCACGCCGTGGCGCTTGAGGATCAGCACTTTTTCGAGGGTGTCCTGCGGCGCCGCGACCGCGGCGCGCGCCGCTGCGAATGGCAGCAGGGCGACGAAGAGAAGGGCAGCGGCGAGGCGAGCAATCGACGGCATCGGCATGGTCCGGAAGCGGCGGTGCGCAAGCGCTAAGCGCGACAGGCCGCTGGCTGCGGCACCGCTGGAAGAGAAAGGTTTGGCGACAGCGCCGGATGGGCGCCGTCGCCATCGCACGCGGTGCCGCACGGTGGCGGCGACCGCGCCGGCGCGGCTCAGAAACGCGCGCGCAGGCCGACCGACCAGGTGCGGCCGTAGTCGGTATAACCGCCGAACAGGTGGTCGCCGACGTACTGGCGCTGCACCTCGCCGGTGAGGTTGATCGCGTTGACGAACACCGACAGGGTGTCGTTGACCTGCCAGGCCACGTTCGCGTCCAGGCTGCCGAACTTGTCGCTGTTGAGCGTGGCGACGTTGGCGGTGCCGACCGCGTTGAGGATGTCGTCGCTCCAGCTGTAGCTGACCCGCGCCATCAGCGGTCCCTTCTCGTAGAACAGCACCGCGTTGTAGGTGTTCCTGGCCACGCCTTCCAGGCTGTCGGTGAAGGTGCCGGTGCCGTTGCGGTAGGTGGCCTCGCTGTCGGTCCAGGTGTAGTTGAGCTGCATGCCCAGCCCGTCCAGCGGCGCCGGCAGGCTGGCGAACACCTGCTGGTAGGCCACCTCGGCGCCCTTGACCTTGGCCTCGCTGCCGTTGGTCTTGGACGACAGCAGATAGGTCTGGCCCTGGTAGGTCAGGTTCGACATCTGGGTCTGGATGAAGCTGGAGATGTCCTTGTAGAACACGCCTCCGGTCAGCGCCGAGGTGCCGTCGATGTACCACTCGAAGGTCAGGTCGTACTGCCAGGCCTCGAACGGCTTGAGCGCGGGATTGCCGCCGCTGGCGGTGAGGATCTCGCCGCTGGAGTTGAAGGTGAGCTTGGACGACAGGTCGGTGAGGTCGGGGCGGGTGATGACCTTGGCCGCGGACGTGCGCAGCACCATGTCCTCGCGCACGTCCCAGGCGGCGTTGAACGAGGGCAGCACGCTGTTGTAGCTGCGTTCGAAATGCACCGGCTGCGCGCTGCCGTCGACGTCGGCGTGGCCATCGGTGGTCTGCTCGGTGCGCACCAGGCGCACACCGAGATTGCCGCGCAGGTCGCGCCCGGCCAGCGTGCCGCCGAAATCGGCCAGCGCATAGGCCGAGCCGATCTTCTCCTTCACTTCGTAGGAGTTCTGCAGGTCGGCGCTGTTGGGCGTGTTGACCAGGTCCGCGGCGGTCGGCCAGTTGCCGAAGAAGGTCGACTCGACCGGCGCCAGCCAGTGCCGCGGCAGGGTGCCGTTGGCGTCGGCGAGCATGTCGTCCGCCGGCAGCGCGGTGAAGTTGCCCGCGGGGAAGCGCACGCCGGCGATGCTGTTGAGCAGCAGGTCGGCGCGGTCGTAGCGGCGCGAGCGCTCGCGGTACTTGGCGCCGAATTTGATGTCGCGAAGGAAGCCGTCGTCGAACATGCGCTTGGCGTCCACCTGCAACGCGTCCTCCTTGTCGCGCGCATCGATCTCGCGCCATTCCAGGCGGCGCCCGGCCATGGTCGCCGGGTTGTTCGGATCGAAGCCGTTGCTGAAGGTCCAGTTCGGCACGTTGTCGCCATCGGCCTGCGGCATGTCCACGTGCATCGACAGATTCGTGCCGCTGCGCAGGCGGGTGCGCCGGATCGGATCCGAATCGTAGCTGTGCGCCTGCGAGTGGAACGCCACCGCGCCCAGCGTCCAGCGATCGCCGCTCCAGGTGCTGGACAGGCGCGCGCTGCGGTTGTCGTCGGTGATGCCGGAGGTCTCGCGCGAGATCTGCACCTGGCCGTTGCGGTAATCGAAGCCGGCGATGCCGCCGTGTTCGACGCGCAGGTTGCTCAGCTTGGCCAGGCTGTCGAAGCCCACGCCCAGGCTGTACTCGTCGTAGTGCACGGTCTGCTTGGCGTAGAGCAGGTCCAGGTTGGTTTCCCACGCCGCGCTGGGTTTCCATTGCAGCGAGGCGGCCACGCCGGTGCGCTCGCGTTGCTCCAGTTCCAGCGTCGGGCGCAGGCCGGTCGGCGCGTAATAGGCGCCCGGTGCGCCTGGCACGCCGTTGGGGTAGTAGTCCCAGCTCACCTCGTTGACGCGGTCCTGGCGCAGGCTGCGCTGCGCGTAGGCGCCGGACAGCAGCAGGCCGAACGTCCCATCGGCATTGACCCAGTTGAACAGGCCGGACACGCGCGGGTCGTTGGCGTGGGTGCGCTGCGCCTGGCTCGACTCCAGCGACACATTGGTCAGGGTCTTGCCCAGTTCCAGCGGACGAAAGGTACGCACGTTGACGATGCCGCCGATCGCGCCTTCGTCCAGGTCGGCGGTGGGGCTCTTGATCACGTCCAGGCCGGCGACCAGTTCCGCCGGCAGCGTGTCGTAGCGGAACTGGCGGCCGGTCTGCCCCGAGGTGCGCACGTTCTCGTTGACCGCCATGGTCTGGCCATTGAGCGTGGTCACCTGGAAATTCGGGCCGAGGCCGCGCACGCGCACGTACACGCCTTCGCCGCGGTCGCGCACGATCGATACGCCGGGCACGCGCTGCAGCGCTTCGGCCACGTTCTGCGCCGGCAGCTTGCCGATGTCCTCGGCGGCGATCACGTCGACCACGCTGTCGGCGTAGCGCTTCTCGCGCAAGGCGGCGCTGAGGCTGCCGGCATAGCTGCCCAGCACCTGGATGCTGTCCAGTTCCTTCACCGGCGCGTCCGCTGCGGGCGCTGCGACAGGCTTCCTGGCCGAGGTCGCGCCCGCGCCGGCGCCATCCGGCGGCGTCTCGCTCGCGGCGCTGGCGGCTTCGATGGTCACCGTGGTCGCGTTGAGATAGCGGTAGCGCAGGCCGGTGCCATCGAGCAATTGCTGCAGCGCCTGTTCCGGCGCCGCGCCGGCGCGGGTGCCGCGGGTCTGCGGATTGCCGGCGACGCTCGCGGCATAGACGAACTGCAGTCCGGTCTGCCGCGACAGGCTGTTGAGCGCGCGCGCCAAGGGTTGCGCGGGAATCGCGTCGACCGCGACGGGCGCGGTCTGGGCGCCGGCGGTGCCGGCATGCAGGGCGAGGGCGATGGAAAGAAACAGGGTGCGGCGCATCGTCGTTGTCCAGTGGGGAGCGAAGGGAGGACGCAGCGCCGCCGCGAAGGGCGCATTGCTGCGTTGTGCCTGGACTACGAGGATCGACCGCGGCGATCGGGCACCGTTTTTCGATGAATTTTCTGTGACACGTGCAGTGAGGGCGGCCGGATGTCGTTCGCTGCGGGCCACATTCCTCGATCGACAGGTGCAGTGCGACGCGCGCTGGCGTAGCGCATGGCGTGTTGCGGCAATGGGATCGGCATCTCCGCAAATGCAGCATGCGCACGCCGTGCGAGCGGGTGCGCTGGGTACGGCGACCGGCTGGATGGCTATTGCTCGCTCGGCGGCGGTGCCGTGCGGCTACCGACGCGGATCGTGTCGCCGCTGGCGCTGACCCGCAGCGTCGGTTGGTCGGCGAGGAAGGCGCGCAGCGAGGCGACGTCGTCGCCGCGCAGGTTGCCGGTCAGGCGCATCGCGCCGGCGGCGGTATCGTCGATCAGCAGGCGCGTGCGGTTGAGCCGGTTGAAGTCCTCGGCCACGTTGGTCAGCGGCTCGTCGCGGAACACGATGCGGCGTTGCCACCAGGCATGCATCGCGGCGACGTCTTCGCTGGCCAGTTCGATCCGGCCGGTGGCGGTGTCGATGCGCGCGCGCTGCCCGGCGCCCAGGTCGGCCAGCATCGGCTGCGCCGGGCGATCGGCGCGCCAGACGTGCACGCGGCCCTCGGCCACCTCGACGCGCGCCTGCTGCCGGTACAGGGCGATATCGAAGGTGGTGCCGATGTCCTCGACCCGCAGCGCGCCTGCCACGACCTGCAGCGGGCGCCGATCCGGCGCGACGACGAAGCTGGCCTGGCCCTTCAGCAACTGCACATGCCGGCTCCATGGGGTCATGGTCGCGCGCACGCTGCTTTGCGCGTTGAGGTGCACGGTGCTGCGATCGGCCAGCCGCACGCTGCGCTGCTCGGCGTGCGCGGTGCTGTAGGTTTCGGTGCGCGGCCACGCCCATCCCGCCAGCACCGCCGCGCCGCACAGGGCCGCGGCCAGGCTCAGACCCCAGCCGCGCACGCGCGCTCGGCGTGCGCCTGCGCCGCGCGACGGCGGCGCGGCCGGCGGCGCTGTGCGCGGCTGCAACGGCAGGGCGATCACGTTGCGCGGCGCGGCGTCGGCATCGGCGTGGCGGTCGGCGTCGAGCAGCGCGTCCACGTCCAGGTCCATGCCGCGCAGCGCCTCGCCCAGTTCGCCGGCCACCCGCAGCACCGCCATGTACTCGCGCAGATGCAGCGGCGAGGCGGTCAGCCAGTCCATCAGTTGCGCCTGCTGGGTCGCGTCCAGCGCCTGCATGCGCTGCAGGGCATGCCAGTGCGTGGCCTCGGCGGTGGGGGTGCGGGTCGGGAAGGCGGTGTCGCTCACCAACTGTCTCCGCTCTCGGCCAGCGCCCGCCGGCACGCCGAGAGCCCACGCACGACATGCTTCTTGACCATGTGCGCGGACACGCCCATGCGTTCGGCGATCTGCTTGTAGCTGAGGCCGTCGCGGTACTGCATCACCAGCACCGCGCGGGTGCGTGCGGGCAGGTCGGCCAGCAACGCCTGCAGGCGTTGTTGCCGCTGCTGTCGCTGTGCGGTGTCTTCCACGTTGTCCCCTGCGGCCAGCAATTGCGAAAACTGCTCCATCTCGTCGATGCGCAGCGGCGCCTGCTTGCGCCGCGCGGCCTGTTCGCGTGCCAGGTTCAGCGCCACGGTGTACAGGTAGGCCTCGGGATTGGCGATCGCCTCGCCCTGTTGCTGTTGCGCGCGCAGCAGGCGCAGATAGGTCTCCTGCACCATGTCCTCGGCGTCCTCGTTGGCGCCGCGACGCACGAAGAAGCCGCGCAGCACCGGACCATGTTCCGCGAACATGCGCGCCCACGCGCGCTTGGGATGTGCCGTCACCGACCTGCCTTGCCCCTTGGATGCGGCGCAGGCTAGAGGCGGTGGATGACGTTTCGGTGACGGGGAAGGTGCCCTGTCACCGTGCAGGGCTTCAATGCAGAACCCGTTTGCATGCGGCCATGATCGCGTTGCCCGCCTGTCTGTAGGAGCGGCTTCAGCCGCGACGGGCGTTACCGAGAGATCTTGTCGCGGCTGAAGCCGCTCCTACAACGGCGTAAGCAACAGCGCGTCGCTAGTGCGAATCGCGCGCCACGTCGGCGCCGCTGCCGCCAACCAGGAAGTCCAGGTCCGCGCCCAGGTGCGCCTGCTGCACGTGTTCCACGTACAGCTTGCTCCAGCCGCGCAGTGGCGTCGGCAGCGGGGTCCATTCGGCGCGCCGGCGCAGCAGTTCCTCGTCGCTGACTTCCAGGTGCAGCGAGCGCCCGGGCACGTCCAGTTCGATGATGTCGCCGTCGCGCACCAGTGCCAGGGTGCCGCCGGTGGCGGCCTCCGGCGAGGCGTGCAGAACCACGGTGCCGTAGGCGGTGCCGCTCATGCGCGCGTCGGAGATGCGCACCATGTCGGTGACGCCGGCGCGCAGCAGCTTGGGCGGCAGCGGCATGTTGCCGACCTCGGCCATGCCCGGGTAGCCGCGCGGGCCGCAGTTCTTCAGCACCATGATGCAGTCGGCGTCGATGTCCAGCGCCTCGTCGTCGATGCGCGCCTTCATGTCCTCGATGCTCTCGAACACCACCGCGCGGCCGCGGTGCCGCAGCAGGTGCGGCGAAGCGGCCGAAGGCTTGATCACCGCGCCGTCCGGGGACAGGTTGCCGCGCAGCACGGCGATGCCGGCATGCTCGCGGAACGGCGTGTCCAGCGCGTGGATCACCTCGCGGTTCCAGCACGGCGCGTCGGCCACGTTCTCGCCGAGGGTGCGGCCGTTGACGGTGAGCGCGTCCAGGTGCAGGGCGTCGCCGAGTTCGCGCATCACCGCCGGCAGCCCGCCGGCGTAGTAGAAATCTTCCATCAGGTACTGGCCGGACGGCTTGAGGTTGACCAGGCACGGCAGCCGCGACCCCAACTGGTCCCAGTCGTCCAGGCTCAGCGGCACGCCCAGGCGCCCGGCGATGGCGAGCAAATGGATCACCGCATTGGTGGAACCGCCGATCGCGGCGTTGACCTTGATCGCGTTCTCGAACGCGTGCCGGGTCAGCACCCGCGACATGCGCAGGTCCTCCTCGACCATCTGCACGATGCGCCGCCCGCTGAGCCGCGCCAGCCGCGCGCGGCGCGCGTCGACCGCGGGGATCGCGGCGTTCTCCGGCAGCGAGATGCCCAGCGCCTCGACCATGCTGGCCATGGTCGAGGCGGTGCCCATGGTCATGCAGCTGCCCTTGGAGCGCTGCATGCAGGCCTCGGCCTCGACGAATTCCTCCTGCGCCAGGGTGCCGGCGCGGACCATCTCCGACATCTGGATCACCCCCGTGCCCGAGCCCAGCGGCTGTCCGCGCCAATTGCCCGACAGCGACGGGCCGCCGGACAGGCCGATGGTCGGCAGGTCCACGCTGGCCGCGCCCATCAGCAGCGACGGGGTGGTCTTGTCGCAGCCCATCAGCAGCACCACGCCGTCCAGCGGATTGGCGCGGATCGATTCCTCCACGTCCATGCTGGCCAGGTTGCGGAACAGCATCGCGGTGGGCAGCATCTGCGTCTCGCCCAGCGACATCACCGGGAATTCCAGCGGGAAGCCGCCGGCCTCGTACACGCCGCGTTTGACGTGTTCGGCCAGTTCGCGCAGGTGGCCATTGCACGGGGTCAGTTCCGACCAGGTGTTGCAGATGCCGATCACCGGGCGCCCGTCGAACATGTCGTGCGGATGGCCGGCGCTCTTGAGCCAGCTGCGGTAGTAGAACCCCTGCTTGCCTTCGCGCCCGAACCACGCCTGGCTGCGGCGGAGCGGTTTGGTGGGTGAGCCCATGCTGGCGGAATCCTCGCGTCGTGATCGGTCCGGATCGGAGGCCTGAGCGGCGCGCGCCGGGTGCTTTACGTCGGCGATGCTAGCGGGCATATTGATACATGAAAAATAACAAATATCTGTATTAGGATATTTGTTTTCGTATATCAAAATCCTATCCACCTAGAGCGAAACGGCATGGACAACTCGGCAAGCGCGGCGCCCTCCGCGATCGGCAACGCGACCTACGGCAGCCTGCGCGGGCGGCGGGTCTTCATCACCGGCGGCGGCTCGGGCATCGGTGCGGCGCTGGTCGAGGCCTTCGCCGGGCAGGGCGCGCAGGTCGCCTTCGTCGACGTGGCCGCCGAGGCCAGCGCGGCGCTGGCCGAGCGGCTGGCCGCGGAGGGTCTGCCCAGGCCGTGGTGGCGCCACTGCGACGTCACCGACGTGGCCGCGCTGCAGCTGGCGCTGCGCGAGGCGGCTGCCGAACTGGGCGATTTCCATGTGCTGCTCAACAACGTCGGCAGCGACGACCGGCATGCGCTGGAGGCGGTGACGCCGGAGTACTGGGAGCGCTGCGTGGCGATCAACCAGCGCGCCGCGTTCTTCGCCATCCAGGCGGCGGTGCCGGGCATGCAGCGGCTCGGCGGCGGCTCGATCGTCAATGTCGGTTCCACCGGCTGGCAGTGCAAGACCGGCGGCTATGCGGTGTATGCCACCGCCAAGTCGTCGGTGAACGGGTTGACCCGCGGCCTGGCGCGCGAACTGGGCGCGGCGCGGATCCGCATCAACGTGCTGACCCCCGGCTGGGTGATGACCGAACGCCAGGTCGCGCTGTGGCTGGACGAGGCGGGCGAGCGCGAGCTGGCGCGCAACCAGTGCCTGGCGGACAAGGTGATGCCGGAGGACATCGCGCGCATGGCCTTGTTCCTGGCCTCGGACGAAGCGCGCGCGATCACGGCGCAGGAGTTCGTGGTGGATGCGGGCTGGACCTGAGCGAGCGAATGCATCGCCGATGGACAGGAGGGGCTTCGGTCCGGCCGATCGCTGAAACGATCGCGATTCCAGGCTCCGCGCGTCGCGACTGAAGTCGCTCCCACAGGGACTTGCGGCACGCACGCTGGGTGCACTGTGGGAGGGGCTTCGGCCTCGACGCTTTGGCGGGGCCTATGCGCCGCTGCTTCATTCGGTCGCGGCTGAAGCCGCTCCTACAGTGATTTGCGGCGAATTCGCTGGGTGCACTGTGGGAGGGGCTTCGGCCCCGAGGCTTTGGCGGCGCCTATGCGTCGCCGCTTCGTTCGGTCGCGGCTGAAGCCGCTCCTACAGTGACTTGCGGCGAATTGGCTGGGTGCATTGTGGGAGGGGCTTCGGCCCCGAGGCTTTGGCGGTGCCTATGCGTCGCCGCTTGGTTCGGTCGCGGCTGCAGCCGCTCCTGCAGGGGCTTGCGGTTGGCCGGATGGGGGCACTGTAGGAGGGGCTTCAGCCCCGACCTGATCCTTCGGGCCGCGCAGCCGCCGGCGCCAGCGCGTCCTCCGCCGGCGCGACGTAGCCGTACACCGGTCCGGCCGCGGCCTGCAGCGCCTGCAGCATGATCCGCGCGCCTGGCGACAGCAGCCAGTCGGTTCGGGTGATGATGCCGAACGCGTCCATCCGGCACGACAGTTCCACCGGCACGATCGCCACGCTGCCGTGGTCGGCGAAATGCCGGGCCACGTCCACCGGCACCACCGCCAGGTAGTCGCCATGCCGCAGCAACTGCGGCACCACCACCAGTGCGGAGGTCTCGACCACGCGCCGGGGCGGCTCCAGCCCCGCGTTCTGGAACATCAGTTCGAAGCGGTGGCGCAGCACGCTGCCGTCCGGCGGCACGATCCAGCCGGCGTCGGCCAGTTCGCGCAGCGACGGCTGCGGCGTGGTCAGCAGCGGATGGCCGGGGCGGGCGATCGCGCACACCTCTTCCTCGGCCAGCGCCTGGTAGTGCAGGTTGCGCTTGTCGTGGCGGGCGAACAGCCGCGCCACCACGATGTCGAGCCTGTTCTGCGCCAACTGCTCCAGCAGCACGTCGCTGCCGTCCACGCGCAGCGCCACGCGCAACAGCGGGTGCTGTTCGGTGACACGGGCCAGGGCGGCCGGCAGCAGGGTCATTGCCGGCCCGGCGATGGCGCCGACGCTGACGCTGCCGAAGTAGCCGGCCTTCAGCGCCTCGATCTCGGCGCCGGCCTCGCCCAGGCTGGACAGGGCGATGCGCGCGTGGCGGATCATCGCCTCGCCGTACCAGGTCGCGCGCATGCCGCGCGGCAGGCGCTCGAACAGCGGCACCGCCAGCATGTCCTCCAGGTCCTTGAGCAGCTTCGACGCGGCCGGCTGCGACATGTTCAACGTCTCGGCGGCGCGGTGGATGTTGCCTTCCTCCTCGATCGCCAGCAGCAGCATCAATTGCCGGGTCTTCAGGCGGGCGCGGACGAACCAGGGCGTGGCGGCAGGCATGCGGGCCTATGCATATGAATGTTCGTATACATTAAGCCAAAAACGATATTTGTTGCATATAGGTCATCCGGCCAGAATAGGGTCGCATCCGCGGCGCCGACGACCGGCTGCCGCGCCGCTGTTCCGTCTCGACGACAGGCGACCGATTCATGCGATTGATCCAACTGCTCGACGCGTCCGGTGTGCCCAGCGTGGGCGCGGTGGCGGCGGACGGCGTCCAGGTGCGCCTGCTGCGCGAAGTCGGTTCGATGTATGCGCTGGCCAACGCCGCGCTTGCCGCCGGCATGGGCCTGGACGATTACGCCACGCATCAGCTTGGCGACATCGTGCTCGACTACGCCGAACTGCTGGCCGACCAGCGCGTGCTGCCGCCGCTGACCCACCCCGATCCCGCCCACTGCCGCGTCACCGGCACCGGCCTGACCCACCTGGGCAGCGCCGCCACCCGCGACGCGATGCACCAGAACCTGCAGCAGCAGGCCAGCCAGGGCACGCTCACCGATTCGATGAAGATCTTCCAGCTCGGCGTGGAAGGCGGCATCCCGCGCGATGGCCAGCCCGGCGCGCAGCCGGAGTGGTTCTACAAGGGCGATGGCAGCATCCTGGTCGCGCCCGGCGCGCCGCTGCCGTCGCCGGACTTCGCCCTGGACGGCGGCGAGGAGCCGGAGCTGGTCGGGCTGTACGTGATCGGCGCCGACGGCGTGCCGTACCGGCTCGGCTTCGCGCTCGGCAACGAGTTCTCCGACCACGTCACCGAACGCCAGAACTATCTGTACCTGGCCCATTCCAAGCTGCGCGCCTGCGCGGTGGGCCCGGAGCTGCGCAGCGGCGAATTGCCGCGCGACCTGCGCGGCAGCAGCCGCATCCGCCGCGGCGAGGCGGTGATCTGGGAGAAGCCCTTCGTCACCGGCGAGGCCAACATGTGCCACTCGCTGGCCAACCTGGAATACCACCACTTCAAGTACGCGGCGCACCGCGTGCCCGGCGATGTGCACCTGCACTTCTTCGGCACCGCCACGCTGAGCTTCGCCGACGGCGTGCGGGCCGAACCGGGCGACCGCTTCGAGATCGAACTGCCGGAGCTGGGCGCGGCATTGGTCAATCCGCTGCAGCGGGTGTCGGCAGGGTTCGACCTGGGCGGCGTGCGCGCGCTGTAGTCATCGAGCAAGGGAGGAGGGCATGCGCCAGCGTTTCCAGAGCTACATCGACGGCCAGTGGGTGGAAGGCGGCGACCTCGCCGCCGACGAGAATCCGTCGGATCTGTCCGCGCCGGTCGGCGAGGTCGGCAGCGTCGATGCCGATGCGGTGCGCGGCGCGATCGCCGCGGCCAATGCGGCGCAGGCGACGTGGGCGGCGAGCACGCCGCAGCAGCGCGCCGACGCGCTGGACTTCGTCGGCAGCGAGATCCTGGCGCGCAAGCAGGAACTGGGCACGCTGCTGGCGTCAGAGGAAGGCAAGACCCTGGCCGAGAGCATCGGCGAGGCTGCGCGCGCCGGGCAGATCTTCAAGTTCTTCGCCGGCGAAGCGCTGCGCATTCCCGGCGAGAAACTCGCCTCCACCCGTCCCGGCGTGGAGGTGGAGATCACCCGCGAGCCGGTCGGCACGGTCGGCATCATCGCGCCGTGGAATTTCCCGCTGGCGATCCCGGCGTGGAAGATCGCCCCTGCGCTGGCCTACGGCAACACCGTGGTGTTCAAGCCGGCCGAGATCGTGCCCGGCTGCGCCTGGGCGCTGGCCGAGATCCTCAGCCGCGCCGGCCTGCCCAGCGGCGCGTTCAACCTGGTGCTCGGCAGCGGCCGCACCGTGGGCCAGGCGCTGGTGGCCGAGCGCGGCATCGATGCGCTGAGCTTCACCGGCTCGGTGCCCACCGGCAATCATCTGCTCAAGCAGGCGGCCGCGCGCGGATTGAAGATCCAGCTGGAAATGGGCGGCAAGAATCCGCTGGTGGTGCTGGCCGATGCGGACCTGGAACTGGCGGTGGAAATCGCGGTCAACGGTGCGTATTTCTCCACTGGCCAGCGCTGCACCGCGTCGAGCCGCCTGATCGTGGAGCGTGCGGTGTACGACGAGTTCGTCGCGCGGGTGAGCGCGCGCCTGGCCACGCTGAAGATCGGCCATGCGTTGACCCCCGGTATCGACATCGGTCCGGTCGCCAGCGCCAGCCAGTTCGCGCAGGACCGCGACTACGTGCGCATCGCCCAGGACGAAGGCGCCGAGCTGCTTTACGGCGGCGACGCGCTGGAATGCGAACATCAGGGCCACTACATGCGCCCGGCGCTGCTCGCCGCGCAACCGCAGCACCGCATCGCGCGCGAGGAAGTGTTCGGCCCGGTCGCGGCGGTGATGCCGGCCGACGACTACGAACACGCGCTGGCGCTGGCCAACGATACCGAGTTCGGCCTGTGCGCCGGCATCGCCACGCGCTCGCTCAAGCACGCCACGCATTTCAAGCGGCACGCGCAGGCCGGCATGGTGATGGTCAACCTGCCGACGGCCGGGGTCGATCCGCACGTGCCGTTCGGCGGGCGCAAGGCCTCCAGCTACGGCCCGCGCGAGCAGGGCCGCTATGCGGTGGAGTTCTATACGACGGTGAAGACGGCCTATACATTCGCGGGATGAACTGATCGATCCACTCGCGCGCCGGCCTGGGAGGGTGGGCGGCCGCCGCGGCACTCGCGCCGCGCGACCGCCAGCGTGCAACGAACGAGGAGGGGTTATGCGCAAGTCGGCAGTGCGGGCGGCGGTACTGGGAATGGCGGTGCTGTTGGGCGCGGCGCTGAGCGCGTGTTCCGGCGGCGGCAAGGAAGCGGGCGGCAAACAGGGCCAGCTCACGGTCGGCTTCAGCCAGGTCGGCGCCGAGAGCGAGTGGCGTACCGCCAACACCGCGTCGGTGAAGCAGGCGATCGAGCAGGCCGGCATGAAGCTCAAGTTCTCCGACGCGCAGCAGAAGCAGGAGAACCAGATCAAGGCGCTGCGCTCGTTCATCGCCCAGCGCGTGGACGTGATCGCGTTCTCGCCGGTGGTCGAATCCGGCTGGGAAACCGTGCTGCGCGAGGCCAAGGCGGCCAACATCCCGGTAGTGCTGACCGACCGCGCGGTCAAGGTCTCCGACGACAGCCTGTACACCACGCTGATCGGCTCGGACTTCGTCGAGGAAGGGCGCAAGGCCGGGCGCTGGCTGCTGGAGCAGTCGCCGTTGAAGGACGGCGACAAGCCGGTGCGCATCGTCGAGCTGCAGGGCACGGTCGGCTCGGCGCCGGCGATCGACCGCATGAAAGGTTTCAAGGAAATCATCGCGGCCAACCCGCGCTTCCAGATCGTGCGCTCGCAGAGCGGCGACTTCACCCGCGCCAAGGGCAAGGAAGTGATGGAGGCGTTCCTGAAAGCGGAAGGGCGCAACATCGACGTGCTGTACGCGCACAACGACGACATGGCGATCGGCGCGATCCAGGCGATCGAGGAAGCCGGGCTGAAGCCGGGCAAGGACATCCTGGTGATTTCCATCGACGGGGTGAAGGGCGCGTTCGAGGCGATGCAGGCCGGCAAGCTCAACGTCACCGTGGAATGCAATCCCCTGCTCGGCCCACAGCTGGTGCAGGCGATTCGCGACGTCAAGGCCGGCAAGCCGCTGCCCAAACGCATCGTGGTCGAGGAATCGGTGTATACGCAGGAGCAGGCCGCCGCCGAGCTGCCCAAGCGCAAGTACTGACGGGGCCCGCCGATGAAGCCGGTGGTGCTGCACGCGCAGGGACTGAGCAAGGCCTACGCCGGCGTCGCCGCGCTGGACGACGTGGCGCTGTGCCTGCGCGGCGGCGAGATCCACGCGCTGATGGGCCAGAACGGCGCCGGCAAATCGACCCTGATCAAGCTGCTGACCGGCGCGGTCGCGGCCGATGCCGGGCGCATGGCGCTGGGCGGCGACGCGATCGCGCCGCGCTCGCCGCTGCAGGCGCAGCAGCTGGGCATCAGTACCGTGTACCAGGAAGTGAACCTGTGTCCGAACCTGTCGGTGGCCGAGAACATCTTCGCCGGCCGCTACCCGCTGAAGGGCTGGCCGCGGCGCATCGACTGGCGCCGGGTCGAGCGCGAGGCGCGTGAATGCCTGCAGAGGCTGGGCGTGGACATCGACGTGCGCCGCACGCTGTCCGCCTATCCGGTGGCGGTGCAGCAGATGGTGGCGATCGCGCGCGCGCTGAGCGTGTCGGCGCGGGTGCTGATCCTCGACGAACCCACCTCCAGCCTCGACGAAGGCGAGGTCGCCGAGCTGTTCCGGGTGATGCGCGGCCTGCGCGAACAGGGCATGGCGATCCTGTTCGTCACCCATTTCCTCGACCAGGTGTATGCGGTGTCCGATCGCATCAGCGTGCTGCGCAACGGCCGCCTGGTCGGCGAATACCTGGCGGCGGACCTGCCGGCGCCGCGGCTGATCGCGGCGATGGTCGGGCGCGAGCTGGACGTGGCCGCCGCGGCCGCCGCGGCGGTGGACGCTGCGCCGCCCGCGGACGCGCCGGTGTTGCTGCAGGCGCAGGGCCTGGGCCGGCGCGGCCAGCTGCATCCGATCGACCTGCAACTGCGCCGCGGCCAGGTGCTGGGCCTGGCCGGCCTGCTCGGCGCCGGCCGTACCGAACTGGCACGGCTGCTGTTCGGCCTGGACCGCGCCGATTGCGGCCGCGTGACCATCGACGGCCAGGCGGTGGCGCTGCGCGGCCCGCCCGACGCGATCGCCCATGGCCTGGCGCTGTGCCCGGAAGAGCGCAAGACCGACGGCATCGTCGCCGCGCTGTCGGTGCGCGAGAACATCGTGCTGGCGCTGCAGGCGCGCATGGGCCTGCGCCGCTTCCTGCCGTTGGCCGAGCAGGTGCGCATCGCGCAGGGCTACGTGGACGCGCTGGGCATCAAGACCGCCAGCGTGGAAACGCCGGTCGGGCTGCTGTCCGGCGGCAACCAGCAGAAAGTGGTGCTGGCGCGCTGGCTGGCGACGCGGCCGCGGCTGTTGATCCTCGACGAACCCACCCGCGGCATCGACATCGCCGCCAAGCAGGACATCATGACCCGCATCCTGGCGCTGGCCCGCGAGGGCATGGCGGTGTTGTTCATTTCCGCCGAGGTCGCCGAGATCGAACGCATCGCCGACCGCATCGCGGTGCTGCGCGAACGCCGCCTGGTCGGCGAACTGGCGGGTGGCTGCGGCGAGCGCGCGGTGTTCGAACTGATCGCCGGGAGCGCGGCATGAGCGCGGCGGCCTCGCCGTCCACCGCGGCGCCGCGCTTGTCGGCGCGCGTCCTGGCCCATCCGCTGTTCTGGCCGCTGGCCACGCTGGCGCTGCTGCTGCTCGGCAACGGCCTGTGGAATCCCGGCTTCCTGGCGCTGCAATGGCGCGACGGGCACCTGTACGGCAACCTGGTGGACATCGGCAACCGCGCCGCGCCGCTGGCGCTGGTGGCGATGGGCATGACCCTGGTGATCGCGGTGCGTGGCCTAGACATCTCGGTCGGCGCGGTGGTGGCGATCGCCGCGACGGTGGCGGCGTGGATGATCGGCGGCGGCGAACACAGTCGCTTCCCGCTGTGGGCGGTGATCGTGGCGCCGTTGCTGGTCGCCGCGGCATGCGGGTTGTGGAACGGGCTGCTGGTGGTCAAGGTCGGCATGCAGCCGATCATCGCCACGCTGATCCTGATGGTGGCCGGGCGCGGCGTGGCGCAGCTGATCGGCGACGGCCAGATCCTGACCATCTACTACCCGCCGTATTTCTATCTGGGCAACGGTTTCCTGCTCGGCCTGCCGTTCGCGCTGTTCGTGGTCGCCGCGGTGTTCGTGGCGCTGCAGCTGTTGCTCGGGCGCACCGCGTTGGGCCTGTTCGTGCGCGCGATCGGGCACAACCCGCGCGCGGCGCGCGTGGCCGGGGTCAAGGCGCGGTTGATCGCGGTGCTGCTGTACGTGTTCTGCGCGTTCAGCGCCGGCCTGGCCGGGCTGCTGATCAGCTCCAACGTCAAGAGCGCGGACGCCAACAACGCCGGCCAGCTGATGGAGCTGGACGCGATCCTGGCGGTGACTCTGGGCGGCACCTTGCTCGACGGCGGCCGCTTCAGCCTGGCCGGCAGCCTGATCGGCGCGCTCATCATCCAGACCCTGACCGCGACGATCTATGCGCTCGGCGTGCCGGCGCAGGTCAACATGCTGATCAAGGCATTGCTGGTGTTCGCAGTGATGCTGCTGCAATCGCCGCAGTTCCGCGCCAGCGTGCGCGGCTGGGTGCGGCGTGCCGAGCCGGGAGCGGGGCGATGAGCACGGTCGGCGTACCGATCCAGAACGCGCGCGGCCTGCGCCGCGCCGGCACGTTGCTGCACGGCGCGCGGCTGCCGCTGGCGATCACCGTGGTCCTGTTCGTGGCGATGGTCGGTGCCGGCGGCGTGCTCTACGACGGCTTCCTGTCGCCGCAGGTGTTCGCCAATCTGCTGATCGACAACGCGTTCCTGTGCATCGCCGCGGTCGGCATGAGCCTGGTGATCCTCAGCGGCGGCATCGACCTGTCGGTGGGCGCGGTGATCGCCTTCACCACGGTGCTGTCGGCGTCGCTGCTGCAACGCCATGGCTGGTCGCCGCTGGCGGCGATTCCGCTGGTGCTGCTGCTCGGCACGCTGTTCGGCGCCTTCATGGGCACGCTGATCCAGCGCTACCGGCTGCAGCCGTTCGTGGTGACCCTGGCCGGCATGTTCCTGGCGCGCGGCGCCAGCTATCTGATCAGCGTCGATTCGATTCCGATCGACGATGCGCTGTACGTGGCCATCGCTCAGTTCCGCGTGCCGATCGGTGGCGGCGCCTCGCTGTCGATCGGCGCGCTGATCGCGCTGGCCACGGTGGCGCTGGGCATGTGGCTGGCGCACTGCACGCGCTTCGGCCGCTGCGTCTACGCGCTGGGCGGCAGCGAGGCCTCGGCGCGGTTGATGGGTTTGCCGGTGGCCGCCACCCAGGTCAAGGTCTACGCCTTCAGCGGGTTCTGTTCGGCGTTGGCCGGCGTGGTGTGCACGTTCTACATGCTGTCCGGCTACAGCCTGCATGCGCTGGGCCTGGAGCTGGACGCGATCGCCGCGGTGGTGATCGGCGGCACCTTGCTGGCCGGCGGCAGCGGCTACGTGATCGGCACGCTGTTCGGCGTGCTGATCCTGGGCGTGATCCAGACCCTGATCGTGTTCGACGGCACGCTCAGCTCGTGGTGGACGCGCATCGTGATCGGCGCGCTGCTGCTGGTGTTCTGCCTGTTGCAGCGGCTGTTGACCCGGCGCCTGCCGGATGCGGGAGCGGACGCATGACCGAACATGAAGATCCGGGCCTGGCCTGCACACGGCGCGACTTCCTGCACTATGGCGGCGCCTCGCTGGCCGCGCTGGGCGTGCTGGCGCAAGGCGAGGCGCTGGGCGCGGCGGCGGCGCTGCCCGTAGCCGCGAAACGACAGCCAATCGTGCAACTGCGCGAGCAGCCGTTCGCGCTGAACCAGGTGCAATTGCTCGACGGCCCGTTCCTGCAGGCGCGCGAGCGCGACCGCCGCTACCTGATGTCGATTCCGAACGACCGCTTGCTGCATACGTTCCGGCTGACCGCGGGCCTGGAGTCGCGGGCCGAGCCGCTGGGTGGCTGGGAATCGCCGCATAGCGAGATCCGCGGGCACTTCGCCGGTGGCCATTACCTGTCCGCGTGCGCGCTGCTGATCGCGGCCACCGGCGACGCCGCGCTGCAGGACAAGGCCGATGCGCTGGTCGCCGAACTGGCGCGCTGCCAGCGCGCCGATGGCTACCTGAGCGCGTATCCATCGTCGTTCTACGACCGGCTCGGCCGTGGCGAGGAAGTGTGGGTGCCGCTCTACACCGCGCACAAGCTCCTGGCCGGGCACCTGGACATGGCCCGCCACGCCGGCAACGCGCAGGCGCTGCGCACCGCGCAGCGCTTCGCCGACTGGCTGGGGGCGTGGATGGACGGCTTCGACGACGCGCAGTGGCAGCGCATCCTCGGCGTGGAGTTCGGCGGCATGCAGGAGTCGCTGCTGGAACTGTCCCTGCTCACTGGCGACGCACACTATCAGCGCTGGGCCGCGCGCTACGCGCAGCCCTCGCTGCTCGAACCGCTGGCGCAGCAGCGCGACGCACTGGCCGGCCTGCACGCCAATACCCAGATTCCGAAGATCGTCGCCGCCGCGCGCGCCTACGAGATCGACGGCGCGCCGCACCAGCGCCAGATCGCCGAATTCTTCTGGCGCACGGTCAGCGGCCACCATGCCTACTGCACCGGCGGCACCAGCGACTACGAACTGTTCGGCAAGCCGGACCACTTCGCCGGCCGCCTGAGCGGGCACAGCCACGAGTGCTGCTGCAGCTACAACATGCTCAAGCTGACCCGGCACCTGTACACCTGGCAGCCGGACGCGGCGCTGATGGACTACTACGAGCGCGTGCTGTTCAACGCGCGCCTGGGCACCCAGGACGAAGCCGGCATGATGATGTACTTCGTGCCGATGGATGCCGGCTACTGGAAGGTCTACAACACCCCCTTCGCCTCGTTCTGGTGCTGCACCGGCACCGGCGCGGAGGAGTTCGCCAAGAGCAACGACAGCATCTACTTCCGCGACGCCGCCGGCCTCACCGTCAACCTGTTCATCGCCTCGCAGCTGGACTGGGCCGAGCGCGGCCTGCGCGTGGTCCAGCGCACGCGGTTCCCGCAGCAGGAAGGCACCGCGTTGGAGTTCCAGTGCAAGCGCCCGCAGCAGATGACGCTGCGCCTGCGCATCCCGTACTGGGCCACCCAGGGCGTGCACGTGCGCATCAACGGCAAGGCGCAGGCGGTGCAGGCGACGCCGGGCAGCTACCTGGCGCTGGAGCGCCGCTTCGCCGACGGCGACCGGATCGAACTGGACCTGCCGATGGCGCTGCACGCCGCGCCGTTGCCCGACGAACCCAGTCTGCAGGCGATGATGTACGGCCCGCTGGTGCTGGCCGCGCAGCTCGGCAGCGATGGCATCGATCCGGCGCAGTTGCATGTGTCCGACCAGCGCCCGTCGTTGAACGGGATCGTCGGCCGCCAGTTGCCGGCGGTGTATTTCGCGCCGAACGCGTTGTGGGCGCGCAAGCGCGAGGGCCAGACGCAGGTGTTCGAGGCCGATGGCATTCAGGGCCCGATCACCCTGATCCCGTTCTACCGCATCGCCCACGAGCGCTATGCGGTCTACTGTCGCGCGAGGCCGGTATGGGAAAAGAAGCCGCAGTTCTGAGCCGCCCGCAGCGGACCCGTGCCGTGCGCCTGGTGGCCTGCCTGCTGGTGCTGTGCGCGCTGCCGGCGCTGGCCGCCGAGCGCCTGGTCGGCGCGGTCGTCAGTCCCGATGCCACGCTGCAAGCGCAGGTGAGCGTGGACGAGGACGGCGGTAGCGCGTACTACCGCGTGCTGCGCGACGGGCGCGAGGTGCTGATGCGCTCGCGCCTGGGCCTGGTCCGCGACGATGCCGATTTCTCCAAGGGCCTGCGCCTGCTCGCGGTGTCGCCGGTGGAGGCGGTGCACGATCGCTACGAACTGCTGACCGGCAAGCGCCGGGTCAACGACTACCGCGCCAACCGGCGCGTGTTCTCCTGGCGCGGGGCCAACGGCGAGCGCCTGCAGATCGAGTTCCAGGTCTCCGACGACGGCGTCGTGTTCCGTTACGCCTTCCCGCGCCGCGACCCGGCAATCCGCGAACTGCGCGAGGACGCCACCACGTTCCGCTTCGCCGCGGCCGCGCGCGCCTGGCTGCAGCCGATGTCGCCGGCCAAGACCGGATTCGGCAATACCAATCCGTCCTACGAGGAGTATTACCTGCAGGACGTCGCGGTGGGCACGCCGTCGCCGCTGGCCGCCGGCTGGGTGTATCCGGCTCTGTTCCGCCACGAGGCGGACTGGGTGCTGCTCAGCGAAGGCACGCTCGGCCGCGGCCATGCCGGCAGCCGCCTGCGCGATGTCGCCGACCAGCCCGGCGCGTATGCGATCGGCATGCCCGACCCGCGCGAGGTGTTGCCCGGCGGCGCCGCCAACCCACGCTTCGCGCTGCCGTGGCGTTCGCCCTGGCGCATCGTCGCGGTCGGCAGCCTGAAGACCATCGCCGAGTCCACCCTGGGCACCGACGTGGCCGATCCGCCCGCCACGCCGCCGGTCGCGCCGCCGCAGCCGGGCAAGGCATCGTGGAGCTGGCCGCTGCTCGGCGACGGCGCCACCACGTTCGAGGTGCAGAAGCGCTACATCGATTTCGCCGCGCGCATGGGCTGGCGCTATACCTTGATCGACGCGCTGTGGGACACGCAGATCGGCGAGGACAAGCTGCGCGAGCTGATCGCCTACGCGCGCGCCAAGCGGGTCGCGATCCTGCTCTGGTACAACTCGGCCGGCAGCTGGAACCAGGCGCCGCAGACCCCGCGCGACCGCATGCTGACCCACGCCAGCCGCGTGCGCGAGTTCGCGCGGCTCAAGGCGCTGGGCGTGGCCGGGGTGAAGATCGATTTCTTCGGCGGCGATGGCCAGTCGATGATCGGCTACTACCTGGACATCCTGCAGGACGCCGCGCCGTACGGGCTGATGCTCAACTTCCATGGCGCCACCCTGCCGCGCGGCTGGCAGCGCACCTGGCCGGACCTGATGACGATGGAGGCGGTGCGCGGGCTGGAGTTCGCCACCTTCGAGCAGGCCAACGCCGACCAGGTGCCGGCGCATGCGGCGATGCTGCCGTTCGCGCGCAACGTGTTCGATCCCATGGACTTCACCCCGCTGGCCATGGTCAAGCTCAACGACAAGGTGCAGCGCCGGACCACGCCCGGCTTCGAGCTGGCCGAGACGGTGCTGTTCGTGTCCGGCATCCAGCATTACGCCGAGACCCCGGAGGCGGTGGAACAGGCGCCGCCGGAGGTGCGCGCGTTGCTGCGCGACCTGCCCGCGGTGTGGGACGACAGCCGCTTCGTGGACGGTTATCCGGGGCGCTTCGCGGTGTTCGCGCGGCGCGGCGGCGGACGCTGGTACGTGGCCGGCATCAACGCCGATCCGCAGCCGCGCACGCTGCGGCTGGATCTGGCGGAGCTGGGCGTGGCCGGTCGTGGCGCACGCCTGATCGCCGATGGCGATGGCCCGTTGGGCCTGGCCAGCCGCCGTCTCGAGGTCACCCCGGCGCAGACCGTCGAGGTGCCGTTGCCCGCGCGCGGCGGCTTCGTGCTGCAGTTCGACTGAGCGGCGTGCCGCCGCCGCGCAGGGCGGCGCCATCGTTCGCGGGGCGGTGGTGGCAGAGACGCGACGGCGCGAGTGCTTGGTCGCGCGCGACGCAAGAGGGTGCCGGCGTCCGCGCGTCAGGCCGTCGCGCGGGCTCCATCGCACTGCCCAGCGCCCGTGTCGGCGTCGCCGTCGCGCGTGCGGCGGCATAGAATTGGCGCTCGCGACAGGAGCGCTGCCATGCTGAAGATCTGGGGCCGACACAATTCGAGCAACGTGCGCAAGGTGCTGTGGTGCGCCGAGGAAGTCAGGGTACCGTACGACTCGATCCAGGTCGGCGGCGCCTTCGGCGGGACCGACGATGCGCACTACCGCGCGATGAACCCCAACGGCCTGGTGCCGGCGATCGAGGACGACGGCCTGGCGTTGTGGGAATCCAACAGCATCGTGCGCTACCTGGCCGCGCGCTATGCGCCGGGGACGCTTTACCTGGAGGATCCCGCCGAACGCGCGCGCGGCGACAAGTGGATGGACTGGACCACTTCGACATTCGCCGTTCCGTTCCGCGACCTGTTCTGGGGCACGCTGCGCACCGCGCCCGAAGCGCGCGACGAGGCCAAGATTGCCGCCGCGCTGGCGCGTTGCGGCGAATTGCTGCGTACCGCCGAGGCAGCGCTGGTGCAGCAGCCGTGGCTGTCCGGCGCGCAGTTCGCGATGGGCGACATCCCGTTGGGCAGCTTCGCCTACGCCTGGTTCGAGATGCCGATCGAGCGGCCGGCGCTGCCGCATCTGCACGCCTGGTACCAGCGCTTGCAGCAGCGTCCGGCGTTCCGCAAGGCGGTGATGACGGCGTTGACCTGAACACCTGGTCCCTGCGTGGCCTGTCCGCTGCGCAGGCGGATCGCCATGACACGCCATGATCTGGCGTGCGACGTTAGTACCTCGATCAGCCAGGACCTCCCCATGCACAACCCCTACGAGCCGCCGGTGACGCCGGCCGTCTCCCCCCCGAGCAAGCCGTCGAACAAGGCGCAGGGCTACGTGCAGTTGGCCCTGTCGTTGTTGATCGCGATCTTCTGCACCTTGCAGATGTGGGGCGTCCTGTTCCTGCTGATCCGCAATTTCGGCGCGCTGATGCAGGACGGCACCGTCCCGCTGCTGGCGCTTGGCGCCAAGCTGACCTTGCCGTTGCTGCTGTTCGTCTCCGGCATCCTGCTGCTGTTCCAGCGCAAGCTCGCCCTCTATGGATTCGGCGTTTATCTGGCGGGCGTCGTGCTGCTGCGCATGCACAACGACTACGGCACCTCGCCGCTCACGCTGCTGCCGGCGGTCGGTTTCCTCGCCTATGCGCTGTATCTGTACAAGCGCGGTCGCCTGGTGTGAACGCCACGGCGCCGACGTGTTCCTGCGCGGCCGCCATCGCCGTGACCGCGCCGGAGGACGCGGTTTTCGCCCTCGGCGCAAAGTCGCTACGATGGCACCCGATGCATGCAGCTTCGCCGAAGGAGATGCACGGCAGGCTGCGTGACCCTCGGTGTCGTTGCCGGGTTCCGGGTAGCCGTTTCGCGTTGGGCCGACAGGCGTCGAATGCGCGGCGCCGTCGCGATGGAGGTTTCCATGCGCAGGTCATTGCTGGTGCTGACTGCAGTTCTGGTGGTTGCGGCCTTGGCCGGCGGCTATCTCCATTTTCGCCAGGAGCCGCAGGCTGGGGTTCGCGCTGCGGTCGCCCGGTCCGAGGCGAATGCCGTATCGGCGGTTGATCGCGCGGGTGCCCCAGGCGCCGGTGACGCGTCGGACCCCGGGCGCGATGCCGTACCGAGTGCGACATCCGAAGGCGCTCGGCAAGCACCGGCGGGGGGAGGGGCATCGACAGCGCCCGGGGCTGCGAGCTTGTCGCCCATCAGCGAGGCGAACATGAAGCGCGTCCGCGCGATGCAGGCTGACCTGGGCCAGGGCGAGTCGCTGTTCCGGGATCTCCAAGCGCTCCACGACATGGAGGGACGGGAC
Organism: Xanthomonas sp. DAR 35659; assembly: GCF_041242975.1. Lineage (NCBI taxonomy): Bacteria > Pseudomonadati > Pseudomonadota > Gammaproteobacteria > Lysobacterales > Lysobacteraceae > Xanthomonas > Xanthomonas medicagonis. The sequence goes on along the minus strand of NZ_CP162488.1, from coordinate 3,859,458 downwards.
GAGGACTGGTCGTCCCGCGTCGAAGCCTATCTCGATACCCATGTGCGGTCGAAGGCAGTTGCGTATGGCGGACTGGAAGTGTCGGCGCCGAACTGCAGCAGGACCTTGTGCTACATGAGCGCCGTGGTGAAACCCGGCGTATCGCCCAGGGCTGCGAATGCCGACTGGCAGACGCTTGTCACTTCCGCATATGGCGAGCCCTGGTTCAGGGACAGCTTTTCCGACGCCCACACGGTGCTCGGAGGCGACGCCAATGGCACGATCTACCTCTCGGTGTTCATACGCAGGTAATTGAGGTGCGCGTGGCGATGTCCGTCAGCGTTCGCGCAGCGGGCCGCCTGGGCTTGGGTGGCTCGGCACGCATGTTCGGACCCGCCGCGTCCGGCGTCCTGGCAGGGCCTCGGAGCAGGCCCTGCCGATACGGTTGAGTCGCCGAAGACGCGAGCGGGCGCCGCTCAGCCTGGCCCTGCTGCAGCGGGCGTCACATCGCGCATGGCGGCGCGGCGCATCACCCAGTTGAACAGCGGCGTGGCCATCAGCGTGGAGACGATCGCCATCAGCACCAGGATCGAGAACAGGCCCTGTTCGATGACCCCGGCCTGCAGGCCGATGTTGATGATGATCAGCTCCATCAGCCCGCGTGCGTTCATCAGCGCGCCGATCGCCATCGCGTCGCGGTTGTTCTCGCCGCTGGCGCGGGCCGCGGCCCAGCAGGCGATGCCCTTGCCCAGGAACGAGGCCAGCAGGATCGCTCCGCCCGCCAGCAGGATCTGCGGGTCCAGCAGCACGCTGAGCTGGGTCTTGAGTCCGGAAAAGGTGAAGAACATCGGCAGCAGGAACACCACCACGAACGGTTGCAACTGCTCGCGCAGCTTCTCGGTCAGCGCGCCCTTGGGCAGGCAGGCGCCGAGCAGGAAGCCGCCGAACACGGCGTGGATGCCGATCGCGTCCATCGCCCAGGCGCTGAGGCAGAACAGCATCAGCACCACCGCCAGCACGCTGGCGCCGAGCGGCTGGTCGGTACGCACGTGGTCGGCCAGGCGGCGCAGCCAGTGGCGGCCGATCAGCATCATGAACAGCGCGTAGCCCACGCCGCCGCCGATCGCCAGATAGGCGCTGCCCCAGCTGCCGCCGAAACTGGCCAGCACGATGGCCAGGATGCACCAGGCCGCGGCATCGTCCACCGCGCCGGCGGTGAGCGCCAGCGTGCCCAGCGAACTGCCGGTGAGGCCGCGCTCGTGGATGATCCGCGCCAGCATCGGGAATGCGGTGATGGCGATGGCCGCGCCCAGGAACAGCGAGGCTTCCAGGGTCTTGGCTTTGGCCGAGAACAGGCCCGGGGTGTGCAGCAGCCACGGCACCAGCGCGAACGCGAGCACGAACGGCACCGCGATGCCGGCCAGCGACACGGTCATCGCGCTGCGGTAGCGGGCGCGGAAATGGTCGCCGCGGAAGTCGGTGCCGACCAGGAACATGTACAGGCCGACGCCGAACTGCGCGGCCACGTACAGCATGTCCAGGGTCGGCTTGGGAAACAGGGCCTGCTGCAGGTCCGGCAGCACCAGCCCGAACAGCGAGGGACCCAGCGCGACGCCGGCGATCATCTCGCCCACCACCTGCGGCTGGCCCAGGCGCTTGGCCAACAGCCCGACCAGCCGGCACACCAGTAGGATCACCGCCGCCTGCAGAAAGAAATACACGGACATCTGAGGGGTGGTCATGGGGCACGTCCTTGATGGATCGGCGGATGATAGGAGTGCGGCGCGCATAAATCCACGCATCCGCACGCCGGCCTGGCATCGCGGCATGCGTTCCGGGCGCCACGCCACCGCTACACTGCCTTGCGCGCCGATGCGCGGGCGTCGCGACGCCGGTGGCGCACCACCTCGATGGAAGGAGACGACGATGAAGCAGACATGGACGCGACGGCAATGGTTGGGCCTCTCCGGCAGTGCGCTACTGGCGGGGGCATTGCCTGCCACGGCCACGGCGAGCGGCGCCAGCGCCGCTGCAGCGAAGGAGGTGGACAGCAGCGGCGCCGGCGCGACCGACGCCGAGGCGCTGTACCGGCGCGCGCTGGTGCTCGATGCCAACACCCTGGCCTCGATCGGCCAACTGGCCAGCGACGGCGACAGCGCCACGCAACTGCGCCAGTTGCGCGAGTCCGGCGTGAACGCGCTGAAGACCACGCTGGGCGGCGCCGACGGCGACTTCGAGGCGGCGGTGAAGGACATCGCCGCCGCGCAGGCGCTGGTCGAGGCGTATCCGCAGCAGTTCCTGAAAGTGCTGCAGCACGCCGACCTGCAGCGCGCCAAGCGCGAAGGCCGGATCGCACTGATCTTCTCCTTCGAATCGGCCGCGATGCTGGAGGACAAGCCCGAGCGCATCGACCTGTTCCGCCAGCTCGGCGTGCGCGTGATGCAACTGTCCTACAACCGTGCCTCGCCGTTCGGCAGCGGTTGCCTGGACGGCGATACCGGCGGCGTCACCGCGCTCGGGCGCGAGGCGATCGCGCGCATGAACCGGCTCGGCGTGGCGCTGGACCTGAGCCATGCCAACGCGCAGACCACGCGCGATGGCATCGCGCTGTCGCGGCGTCCGCCGGTCGTCACCCATGCCGGCTGCAACGCGGTGTTCGCGCATCCGCGCAACAAGCGCGACCGCGACATGCGCGCGCTGGCCGACAAGGGTGGGGTGATGGGCATCTACATGCTGCCGTTCCTGACCGAGGACAGCCGCCAGCCGCAACTGGCCGACTACCTGCGGCACATGCTGCATGCGCTGGACGTGTGCGGAGAGGACCACGTCGGCATCGGCACCGATTCGATGTTCTTCCCGGTCGCCGAGCAGGACATCCGCGAGATGGACGCGCTGATGCAGCAGCGCCGCCGCGACGGCATCGGCGCGCCCGGCGAGAACCGGCCCCCGTACCTGCCCGACGTCAACAGCGTGCGCAAGCTCGAGCGCGTCGCCGATGGCCTGCTGCGCCATGGTTACAGCGCACGGGTGACCGAGAAGGTACTGGGGCTGAACTTCGACCGGGTGTTCGGCGAGATCTGGGCGGCCTGAGGCGCATCGGTCGGCGTGCGTCGCCTTGCAGGCAGGTACCTGCGCTCATCGTTCCTCGACGCCGCCACGCTCCGCCGCTTCGATGCCTTCAGGTTGCGTCGAGAAGCGTGCGCGATGCGTGCCCGGATTGGTGCCGAACTGGCGTCGAAACGCGCGCCGCAACTGCTGCTCGTCGGCATAGCCCGCATGCAGGGCGACGCGCTTCAAGGGCAGCGCGGTGTCCTCCAGAGCGTGGCACGCCGCCTCCAGGCGCATCAGCTCGACCGTCTTGGCCGGCGTGCGCCCCACCTTCGCCGCGTAGAGGCGGGCGAAGGTGCGCGGCGCCATGTTGGCACGCTCGGCGAGCCGCGGGACCGACAGGTCCGCGCCCAGGTTCGCCGCGATCCACGCGTGCAGCTCGACAAAGGCGTGATCCCGCGTCTGTGCCGCCAGGGGCACACTGAACTGCGCTTGCCCGCCCGCGCGCTTCACGAACACCACCAAGTGTCTGGCGACCTCGATCGCGACGCGCGGACCATAGTCCTGCTCGATCAGCGCCAAGGTGAGATCGATGCCTGAACTCACCCCGGCCGAGGTCCAGAGCTTGCCGTCGCGGATGAAGATGCTGTCCGGATCGACCTCCAGTTGTGGATGCCGGCGCTTCAACTTGTCGAGCCAGGCCCAGTGCGTCGCCACACGCCGGCCATCGAGCTGGCCAGCGGCGGCCAGTAGGAACGCGCCCGTACAGACGGAGCAGAGCCTGCGTACCGACGCGGCACGCACGGCGATGAAGTCGCGCAGCGCGGGCGTGACCTCGAATTCCTCGCCCGGGCAGCCGCCTGCGGCGATCAGCGTGTCGATCGCTGCGTCGGTCAGCGAGGAAATCGGGACGGTGACCACGGGCAAGCCCGATCCGGTGACGATGGGGCCGCCATGCTCCGATGCCACGATGGTGTCGTAACGCGCGGGTACACCGGCTTGCGCGCTGCGGTTGGCCGTGGTCAGCGCCTGCAATGGACCGGCGAGGTCAAGCAGGTTCATCCCGTCGTAGGCCAGAAGCACTACGCGCAAGGGGGCTTGCGGCTGTCGCGCGCGCTTGACGCGGATCGGCATTTCGTCCCGGGACGCTGGAATGCCGGGCGCTGGTCCAGATGTCATGGGCTGCTGTCCGTTCACGGCGAGGGAACGCCGCCGTGGGCGCTGGACGGGAGAATGCGGGGCGCGCGGGCTGCGCATGTCAGCGCGCGCCCTGCAGATCGCCCCATGGGTATTCCATGGCGAGCGCGGACAGGCGCGCGGTGCCGCCGCCATAGCGCTGGGCGATCAGATCCAACGCGGCAGAGAGTGCCGCGCCGGCGGGGGCGGCCGTGGCCAATGCGATGCTTACGTCCGGCGTCGAGGACGACGTGCACTGTGCCAGCATGCGCAGGCCGCCGCGCAGCCGGACCGGGCCGGCGGTCTCGGAGACAAGCCGGACATCATTGCGCATCGTGCGCGACCATGCTTCCGCATGCAGCGACAGCGCCACTTCGTCGTCACCGTCGCGTACCTCCAGCGCCACCACGTCTTCGCGCTTGAGGCGCATGTTGGCGCGGTGCGTCGCCACATCCGTTGGACGTACCCGGAACACGTCGCTGTCATGCGCGGCATCCCATTCCGCGACGCCCAGGCGGCCGGCGGTCGCACGCGCCGCTTGCGGTCCGGCGATGGTCTCGACCAGCGCCAGGCTGATCGGCAGCGCGGCGGAGACGCCAGCGCTCGAGGCGACATCGCCATCGGCCACATAGCGCAGGTTCGTCAGCCAGGTGACCTGCGGGTAGTGCTTGCGACGATCGCGCAACGAGGCCCAGTGGCCCGTGGCGCGGCGATCGTCGAGCGCGCCGATCTCCGCCAGCAGTTCGACCCCGTCGCAGATCGACACCAGCGCCGCGCCGCGCGCGCGTTGCGTTCGCAACCAGTCCGTTTCCTCCACGTGCTTGTTTTCCGTCGCCGGCACGATCACGTAGTCGGCACCCGCGGGATAGGCCTTGTCGAAGTCGGCAACGGACATGTCGGGCAACAGCGTGAGCGGGCCAGCCTTCAGCGGGCCATCCTTCATGTTCAAGGCGATCACGTGCGCCACGCCGGATTGCGCGAGCACGCCGTAGGGCACGACGAAGTCCGACAACACGGTCTTGTCCTGGGCGATGACGACCACCACGGGACGGGCGTCCGGATCCGTTCGGCGGTGGACGATCGGCAAGGCCTTCGTCGGGGTGTCCGCTAGCTGCGGTGGTGCCGGGGAATCGGCGGCGGCTGCCGCTGCGCCGCCTGCGAAGAGACCGGCGAAGGCGAGCAGGGCGATGCAGGCGCGGTGACGGGAAACATCAGACATGGCGAAATCCGGGGTGTGGTCGGCCTCCCACTGTTCCGGGATTCACGCTTGGCTTAAAGGTCGATCTTCCTTCATTTCCTGCCAACAAGGAAAGCGCGGGTCCGCGGGCGCGTTCGCGTCCACTTCGGTTGCTCCTCGTGCCAGTCGCCGCAGCCCGCCTTGTCGCAGTCGGGGGCTGCCAGATGCGCGAGCGGCGCACTGGCGCGGCGTCGTTGCATGGGTCGCCCCGATCTGTTCCAACTGCGCCGCCCCCAACGCATTGACCCGGCAACGCCACAGGTCCAGACTTGCGCCCTCGTCCACCGTATCGCCCGTCCTGCCATGTCGCACGCGCCGCTACTGATATTGCCGACCGCCGCCCTGCGCATCAGCGCGGGCCGGGTGCGCCTGCCTGACGGGATGGACCGAGCCGAGCCGTAGCGCTCCGCCGCCGCCGATCCGCCGCAGACGAGCACCCGATGGGTGCTTTTTTATTGCCTTTTTTCAGCCATCCCACTTCCGAGACGCGAAGGAGAACGTGCCATGCACCACGCAGCCGAACCCGAAACCTAGCCGTATGCCCACGCGCCAACCGGGGCATGCGGCCTTCCCGTGTTGGCACTGGAACCCCTCTCATGAACACCCAAACCCTTTCCCGCTGGCGCAATCTCGGCATCATCGCCCACATCGACGCCGGCAAGACCACCCTCACCGAACGCCTGCTGTGGGTCACCGGCGCGATCCATCGTGTCGGCGAAGTCCACGACGGCGCCGCCACCACCGACTTCTCCGACATCGAGCGCGCCCGCGGCATCACCATCGACGCCGCCGCGGTGCAGGCGCACTGGTCCGTGCGCGGGCAACCGGCGCATCGGCTCACCCTGATCGACACGCCGGGGCACATCGATTTCGCGATCGAGGTGGAGCGCTCTTTGCGCGTGCTCGACGGCGCGGTCGCGGTGTTTTCCGCGGTCGACGGCGTGCAGCCGCAGTCGGAGACCGTGTGGCGCCAGGCGCGCCGCCACGGCGTGCCGTTGCTCGCGTTCGTCAACAAGATGGACCGTGCCGGCGCCTCGTTCGACGGTGTGCTGGACCAGTTGCGCGACAAGCTCGACGCCACCGTATGGGCCGTCGGCGTGCCGCTGCCTGGCGATTCCGGCTTCGATGGCTGGGTCGACCTGGTCGGCCGCCGCGTGCTCGCCTGGGACGGCGACGACCGCATGGCCGCGCGCGCGTGGACCGCGGACGACGCGGCCGCGTTCGCCGCGGCGCGCGAGCGCCTCATCGCCGCGGTAGCCGACCACGACGACGACCTGGCCGATGCCTATCTGCGGGAGCAGGCGATCGACGACGACGCGCTGCGCGCGGCGTTGCGCCGCGCCACCCTGGCGGGCGCCGGCGTGCCGGTGCTGGCCGGTTCGGCGTTCAAGGGCAAGGGCATCGAGCCGTTGCTGGACGCGATCGTCGATTGGCTGCCGTCGCCGCTGGACCGTCCGCCGGTGCCTGCGACACGCGCGCGCGACGACGCCGACGTGGCGGAGACCGTGCACCTGGCGCCGGACCCGTCCGCGCCGCTGGCGGCGCTGGTGTTCAAGGTCGCGCATACCGCGCAGGGGCCGCTGGCGTTCGTGCGCGTGTACGCGGGCACCTTGCGCGTCGGCGACACGGTGTGGGCGTCGCAGACGCGGCGCCCGCGCCGGGTCGGGCGGTTGGCGGTGGTCCAGGCGCAGCGGACCCACGACGTGGCGCAGGCGCTCGCCGGCGAGATCGTGGCCATCCTCGGCTGGAAGGACGCGACCAGCGGCGAGACGCTCAGCGGCGGCGACGCGCGTTGGGTGCTGGAGAGCATCCGTACCCAGCCGCCGGTGCTGGCGTGGCGCCTGGCCGCGGCCAACGCCGCGGACCTGGTGCGGATGGGGCAGGGACTGGCGCGGCTGGCGCAGGAAGATCCCTCGTTCCGTCTCGACAGCGATCCGGAGACCGGCGAAACCCTGGTCTGGGGCATGGGCGAACTGCACCTGGAAGTGATGGTGGAGCGCCTGCGCACCGAGTGGCATGTGGATGTACGCACCGGCGTGCCGCGCGTGGCCTACCAGGAAACCCTGCGTGCGGCGGTGCCGGGCGTGGTCGGGCGGCTGTCCAGGCAGAACGGTGGCCATGGCCAGTTCGCGCAGGTGGTGCTGGACCTTGTGCCACGTGCGGACGGGGCGGTCGTGTTCGTGGACCGCAGCCGCGGCGGCGTGGTGCCAAAGGCCTTCGTCGCCGCGACCGAGAAGGGTGTGCGCGCGGCGCTGGCGCAAGGTCCGCTCGGCTACCCGGTGGTCGGTGTGGAGGTCGCCCTGGTCGACGGCCTAGCGCATGCGGTGGATTCGTCGGACATGGCGTTCCAGCGTGCGGCGTCGGAAGCGGTCAAGGCGGCGTTGGCGCAGGCCGGCACGCGCTTGCTGGAGCCGGTGATGGCGCTGGCGATCGACACCCCGGCGGCCAGCGTCGGCGACGTGCTCGGCGACCTGCAACGGCGCGACGGCCGCGTCGTGGCGATCGCCGAGCGCGGCGCGCGCGCCGACGTGGTCGCGCACGCGCCGCTGGCGCAGTTGCAGGCCTACGCCACCGCGCTGCGGTCGCTAACCCAGGGCCGTGCGTCCGCCAGCATGGCGTTCGAGCGCTATGAGGCGGTCAAGGCGGCATGAGACCGCCCGTCGTCGCACCTTGAAGTAGCAAGTTGGGGAGCCGGTTCGCCGGCTCCCTTTTTTTTGCGTAACTCCATACCGTCGGTGCTGCACTTCGAACCGTTCACCGGCTTCCGCTGCGGCCTGAACCAGTGCGCGGCAGGCGAATGGTTGCGACCAGGCAAAGACCGCAGCACCGTTCCGTTCAGCCGACGCGCGGCACGGCATGCGGGTCCAGGCAATTCGGCCTGTCTGCGCGCAATTCACAGGTCGGGCAAGCCAGGCGCTGACCGGCACGGGTATCGCCACCGCATGCACGAACACCGGCGGATCGCGCCTGGGATGCGCGTTGCGATCATTGGCCGGGCTAAGCACCTCGCCATGGCGGGCAATCCCGCATGGCGCCTGTCCGCGCCGAGCAAGCACCGACGTTCTTCTGCGGCTCGCGGTGCGGCGCTGCACTTTCAGCTTCATGCATGCCGGTTGCATGGTTGGTGTATATTCCTGTGTTGATGACGACTGTCGATATTCGCATCGTCGAGTCGTCCGCTTTTCAAGGAAATTTCTACATGGATCGTTTTGTATGAACGCAATCGCGCTGCTTGATTTTCTGGGTCACGGGAGTATTTATCCGCCCTTTGACGACTTTCTGATGGCGTCGGGTGTGAAGAAGCGGCCAAAGGTGGGTAGGTCCCTCGATACCACCATTTTCATCAAGGGTGAGGGGCTTGCCATGTCGTTTGACATCGACGCGGAAGGCGAGGGCATCGTGCCAAAGAGCGAAGGCACCTTTGTCTTCGATCAGTTGGAAATCATGCTGCTGGATGAAGGTCAGGACCACGGAATCTATACCGGACCCTTGCCATATGGCCTTCTATCAAAGGATTCGCGCGGCGAGATCGAGAGGAAGCTCAAGAACCTGAAGAGGCGCATGCCGGACAATGACAGCTACTTTCTGGGCGGCCTTGTCTGGACGGTGGCTTTCGAGGGCGAGGATTTGCAGTTTTTCCAGATAAGCGTGCCGACCAACGGCAAGCGCAAGCGTGGCCTTTGCGAGTGAGTGGAAAGTATTCATGATGGCTAGGTTTGATTGAGGTTGGCAAGGTGTTCAAGGTTGAAATGAATGCGATCGAGTTGAAGGATTTCCTTGGCTATAGCAGCACTCATGAACCATTCGATGAGTTCCTGTTGAAGCACGGGGTGAAAAAGAGGCCAGCGCTTGGAAGGTCGCTGGATAATGTGATTTCACTGGAAAAAGAGGGGTTGACCCTTCGCTTTACTATCAAGGCGGAGGCCGAAGGAATCAGCCAAAAGAGCGATGGTGCCTTCGTTTTTAGGGGGCTTGAAATACTGCTGTCGGATGGCGATGGGGGTATTTACTCCGGTCCTCTTCCATATGGCCTCACGGCCTCCGCGTCTAGGCTCGAGATAGAGGGAAAGCTGGTGAATCTGAAAAGACGAACGCCTGAGGTGGATACATATTGTCGGGATGGCTTGGTGTACATGGCTGCTTTTGATGAGGATCACTTTCAGTATCTGCAACTGAGCGTGCCGACCAATCTGCTCCGCAAGAACAACCTTTGTCCGTGAGTTGCTTTGTATGAATGCAACCCCTTTGATTGGGTTTTTGGGCCATAGCAGCATCCATCCTCCTTTTGATGACTACCTGGCGGCGTCGGGAGTGAAGAAGCGGCCAAAAATAGGAAGGTCGCTTGATACCCTCATTGCCGTTGGGTCGGGTCTTACCATGTCGTTTCAGATCGACGCGGAAGACTTGGGCATCGTGCCCAGAAGCGAAGGCACGTTCGTCTTCTATCAACTGGAAATCATGCTGCTGGACAAGGGTCAGGAAAACGGGGTCTATTTCGGCCCCTTGCCGTATGGCCTACTCGCCACGGATTCGCGCAGCGAGATCGAGGGAAAGCTCAAGGTCCTGAAAAGGCGTCTGCCAACCAACGATAGCTACTATCTGGATGGCCTTGTCTGGACGGTGGCCTTCGCTGAGGAAAAGCTGCGCTTCTTCCAGATAGGCGTGCCGACCGACGGCAAGCGCAAGCACGGCCTGTGTGACTGAAGAGGAAAACATGGCGATCTTGATGGATGATTTCGCTGGTGATGTCCTGGCCTTGGTCGAATGGTTGGGTTGCTCTTGCGAAGACCGCGGTCTGGAGGCATTTCTCGTTCAAAAGCGGATTCATGACCGTCCCATGACTCCCGACCAGGTCGAGCGCGAAGGGCTGGTCGAGGATGACGGCGACACGGATGTGGAGTACGAACTGGCATGCCTGTCGCGAGAGTCGATGGTGGTTCAGTCCGAGCGCCATGGGTTCTGCCTCATCTTTCAGACGCGGGAAAACTACGATCTGGTCCATCGTGCCGCGTGCGGCGTCCAGGCGTCGTTCGTTCTGGAGCAGGTTGCCTTCTTCGCCAAGGGTGTTCAGATCTATCAGGGTTTCGAGGGGCCGGTTTTTCGCGGCGTAGGCATGACCACCCGTAGGTCGGATGCCACGTATGCGGCGCTGGGCCAGCCACTGGCCAGCCGATTGGTTTATGAAACGTCCACGGACCTTTTTGTCGCAGGCGACTGGGTACTGAATTTCGGCTTCCAGGATGAGGGCCCGGACGCGCGCCTGGTGCATGTGCATATTCGGCGAAAGAACGTGTTCGACGACGTCATGCTGAGTCCGCGGATCGAGGATGTTCCTCCCGCTGCCGATGCGGCCATGCCGGGCTTGGCTCAACTGGGGCTCTCCGCCGCTTCATCGGAAGTGCTCGGTTTTCTTGCCAGCCTGGGCTTGGACGATGAAGCCGATGAAGACAATGGCTGCCCCGAGGAACTGAACGCGCGTGCCCAATCGCACGGCATCGTGGTCTACCTAAAGGACGTGGCAGGTGCGGCGGAAGACCTGGATGCGGCATCCGATACGATCGTATCGGCCATCACCTACAAGCGCCGGGGCGACCTGGGTTCCTTGGGATACTCCGGCGTGCTGCCCTTCGGCCTGCAGTTCGGCGACCGGCCTGACGTTGCGATTGCCAAGGCGAAGCACGCGCCTGCGAAGGTCTCCGAAAGCGAAGAGCTGCGTTCCTACTACTGGCCTGTCGCCTCTGGGATGATAGTGCAGGCCGTGTTCAGCCTGATCGACTGGCAGCTGGCGAGAGTGACCCTGCATGCACCGGTGCGCGCGTTTTCCGTCCTGAATTAACGCAGTTGGTCTCTACCCGGGTCCGGAGAGCCGCGTCCCCGGATCTCCTACCTTGGAAGCTAACTCGCGCGGGACTTGCGCAGGCGCCGCGATCCGGGCTTGATAGGCGCCCCATACCGGAGCCGTACATGCGTCGAGCCATTGCCATCCTTGCCCTGTTGCCCGCACTCGCCGCGGCGCAGACACCGCCGTGCGCCACGCCGCTGCAGGTGGCCGAGCAGTTGTACCAGGCGCGCGATTTCTATTGGCGGCCGCAGAAGCTGGATGGCCTGCTGACCCCGGCCTTCGCGCAGGCGATCAAGGCCGAGCTGGCCTGCGCCGAACGCGAAGGTGTGTGCAATCTGGACTACGACCCATGGACCAACGCGCAGGACGGCGACATCAAGGGCAAGCCGCGCTTCACCCTGGTCTCCGGCGGACCCCAGGCCACGGTCCTGGAAGTGCGCGTGGACTATCGCTTCGCGCTGGGCGACGAGGACCCCACCTCCAAGGCGGTGAAGATCGAACTGCGGCGGCGCGGCAACGGGTGCTGGGCGGTCAGCGACCTGATCTCGCCCGATGGCGCGTCGCTGTTCGCGCGCCTCTCCGATACGTCGGAGTAAACCCGGTAAAAAAACCACGCCGGCCTGGGCCGGCGTGGTGGGGACGACCCGCCCGCGCCTGCAGCGGGAGGGATGGCGCGGCGGCGTCCGCCGATTACTGCAGTTTCAGCATCACGATCGCCTTGGCCGGCAGCGCCACCTGCAGCGTGTCGCCCCGCAGGCTGGCGCCGCCGAAGCTGGCCGGCTTCACCGCCTGCGGCTGTTCGAAGGTGTTGAGCGCGGTGATCGTCGGCGCGGTGAGGATCTGCCCGCTGACGCCGCTGGCCCGCACGCCGTCCACCTTCACCGCGACCTGCGCGGCGCGGTTCGGGTCCAGGTTGGTCAGCGCCACGTAGACGTGGCCGTCCTTGGCCTTGACCGCCGAGCCGTGCACGGACGGCACCGTGTACTCGCCGTGCGTGTAATCGGGCGCCTTGATCTGCAGCGGCAGCGCGGTCGCGTCCTGGTACGGCTTGTACAGCGCGAATACGTGATAGGTCGGGGTCAGCAGCATCTTGTCGCCGTCGGTGAGGATCATCGCCTGCAGCACGTTGACCATCTGCGCGATGTTGGCCATGCGCACCCGCTCGGCGTGCTGCACGAAGATGTCCAGGTTGAGCGAGGCCACCAGCGCGTCGCGCAGCGTGTTCTGCTGGCGCAGGAAGCCGGGATTGACGTTGGGCAGGCCGCTGTACCAGGTGCCCCATTCGTCGACCACCAGCGCGACCTTCTTGTCCGGGTCGTACTTGTCCATGATCGCGCTGTGCTTGCTGATCAGTTCGTCCATCACCAGCGTGCGCGACAGCGTCTGGATCCACGCGGTCTCGTCGAAATCGGTGGAGGACGCGCGCGGCGGCCAGCCGCCGGGAATGGTGTAGTAGTGCATGCTCAGCCCGTCCATGAACTTGGTGGCCTCGCGCATCATCACTTCGGTCCAGTGGTAGTCGTCGTCGCTGGGGCCGGGCGCGATCTTCATGATCCTCTGGTCGGCCGGCGCCTTGACGAAGGTCTGGTAGCGGCGATACACGTCCGCGGCGTATTCCACGCGCATGTTGCCGCCGCAGCCCCACAGCTCGTTGCCGACGCCGAAGTAGGGCACCTTCCACGGCGCATCGCGGCCGTTGCCGCGGCGCTGGTTGGCGAGCGTGGACTTGGTCGGCGCGGTCATGTACTCGACCCATTGCGCCATCTCGTCCGGCGCGGCGTCGCCGACATTGCCGGCCACGTAGGCCTGGGTGCCGAGCAGTTCGGTGAAGTCCATGAACTCATGGGTGCCGAAGCTGTTGGGTTCCTCCACGCCACCCCAGTGCGTGTTGATGCTGATCGGGCGCTTGGCGCGCGGGCCGATGCCGTCGCGCCAGTGGTATTCGTCGGCGAAGCAGCCGCCGGGCCAGCGGATGTTGGGGACCTGCAGCGCCTTCAGCGCCGCGACCACGTCGTTGCGGTAGCCGCGCGTGTTCGGAATCTTCGACTCCGGCCCGACCCACACGCCGCCGTAGATGCCGTGGCCCAGGTGCTCGGCGAACTGGCCGAACAGGTTGCGCGAGACCTGCGCGCCGGGCTGGTCGGCGCGCAGGGTGCCGCGCACCTCGACCTCGGCGGCCTGCGTCAGGCCGGTGCCCAGCGCCAGCGCGACGATGGCGGCGGCCAGCGGCAGGCGGTGCCGCCAGCCTCGTGCGGCGTGCTTCAGTGGACGGGTCGAGCGCATGGGCGGGTCTCCTGGGGGTCGGGCCGGCGACGCGCAGGCGCGCGGCGTGTGGTGGGTGCGGGAAGGACGGCGTGCGGACGATGCCGCGCGATGGCGCGACCTGGGCGCGTGCGTGGTGGGAAACGAACATCGCCTGCGGCCGGATACGACACGCTGGCGGTGAGGGTGCCCAGCGCAGTCCTGGGGGGCGGGGAGGGCGCAGCGGCGGCGTGGCCGCCCGATGGCGGGCGCCTGGCCGTGGTGCGGGCATGGGCGGGCCGGTGCGATGCGACCAATGACGTGGATCCTCGTTGCGATAGCCGATGTGCGGTGCTGCCGACGTCGCGCCACACGGCATGCGGCATGCCGGCCGCGACTGCGCTCCCCGTTGCGCAACCCGAAGATAGGGGAGCGGCGCAGGACCGACCAATGATTTAAATCGGGAGATCCATACGGGGATTGCAATGATGCGATGCCGCAGATCCAGGCATTCTGTGTTGCATGGCACGCTCTCAGTGATGGCGTGCGAATGCGAGGCGCGGTGCGTCTACAGGATGCATCGCGGTCGCGCGACGCGGCGATGGCTTGCCGGCGGTCGGGCTGGTTATGCTGCGCGGCCCGCGCGGAAATCCATCCACTTCCGCGCACTCAACCAGGACTCCCCGCATGTCATCGATCTTCGGCCAGCTCCCCGACGGCACCGCCATCCATCGCCTGGTGCTGGACAGCGGTGCGGGCCTGCGCGCGGAACTGCTGACCTACGGCGGCCTGCTGCGCAGCCTCAGCCTGGACACCGCGCGCGGCCGCACCGACCTGGTGCTCGGCCTGCCGACGCTGGACGCCTACCTGCAGGATCCGGCCTACCTGGGCGTGCTGGTCGGCCGCTTCGGCAACCGCATCGCCGGATCGGCCTTCAGCGTGGACGGGCAGCGCCACGCGGTCACCGCCAACGAGGGCGCCAATCATCTGCATGGCGGCGCGCTCGGCTTCGGGCGCCGGGTGTGGACGCTGCAGGCGCGGACCGAACGCAGCCTGCAACTGCGCTACGACTCGCCGGCCGGCGAGGAAGGCTACCCGGGCAACGTCCGGTTCACCGCCGACTTCAGCGTGCACGGCCAGACCCTGGAACTGGAGTTCGGCGCGCAGACCGATGCGCCGACGCCGCTCAACCTCACCCATCATCCCTACTTCAATCTGGCCGGCGACAGCCGCGTGGCGGCCGCCGCGCAGCGGCTGCGGGTGCCGGCCGACCGTTACCTGCCGGTGGCCGACGCGGCGCTGCTGCCCAGCGGCGAGATCGCCAGCGTGGCCGGCACGCCGTTCGATTTCCGCACGCCGCGCGCGATCGCCGACAAGGACAGCGCCGGCGATCCGCAGTTGCGTCTGAGCGGCGGCTACGACCATTGCCTGGTGCTGGCCGCGGCGCGCGACTGCAGCGCCGTGCTGTATTCGCCGCACAGCGGCGTGGCGATGCGCATCGCCAGCGCGATGCCCGCGCTGCAGCTGTACGAAGGGCATTGGCTGGACCGCCAGCATCCGGGCCTGGGCCGCGGCATCTGCCTGGAGCCGCAGGGCTATCCGGATGCGCCCAACCAGCCGGGCTTCCCGGACACCATCCTGCGTCCGGGCCAGGTCTATCGGCACCGCATCGTCTACCGCTTCGTCGAGGTCGGCGCGGATGCCGAGTGGGATGCGATCGAGGCCGCATTGGCCGAGTGAAGTGTCGGGTTCCGGCTGCTTGCGGGCGGCGCGACTCCTGTAGGAGCGGCTTCAGCCGCGACGCCACGTCTGCACGATAACCGGGTGCGCTGGCATTCCGTCGCGGCTGAAGCCGCTCCTACAGGGAGGCGTTGAGATCCCCAGCGCCGCTACTGCGGATAGCCGAGCACCAGTTCGATCACGAACTTGCTGCCGAAGAACGCCAGCAGCAGCAACACCATCGCCGCCAGCGTCCAGTGCACCGCCTTGATCCCGCGCCAGCCGTAGCGCCAGCGGCCGAACAGCAGCGCGCCGAACACGATCCACGACAGCACGCTGAGCACGGTCTTGTGCACCAGCCGCTGCGCCAGGAAATCCTGCACGAACAGCACGCCGGTCAGCAGGGTCAGGGTCAGCAGGATGAAGCCGACCACGATGGTGCGGAACAGCAGCGTCTCCAGCGCGGTCAACGGCGGCAGCGCGCGCAGCCACGGGTGGAAGTCGCGACGGCGCAGCGCGCGTTCCTGCAGCCACAGCATCACCGCCAGCAATGCGGCGATGCCCAGGGTGGCGTAGGCCAGCAGCGCCATCCAGGCGTGCAGCTGCAGCCGCCAGTCCAGCATCGGCGCCGGCTCGTGGCCGTACCCGTGATAGGCCAGCAGCAGCGCCGCCGACAGCGGGAACACCACCACGCCCAGCGCCGCCATGCGTCCGCTGGCGCCGACCAGGGTGGTCATCAGCGCCATGCCCAGGCTGACCAGCGACAGCGCGGCGAAGAAGTGCATGTCCGGCCCGCCGGCGGTGTGCAGCGCCACCTGGACGTGATAGGCCGCGTGCAACGCCACCGCGGGCAGCGCCACCCATAGCCAGCCGCGGCTGCGCTCGACCTGGTCGCGCACCACCGAGCCGACCAGCAGGCCGGTGGCGGTCAGATACAGCAGGGTCGCGACGAGGACGAGGAGCATCGCGTCAGTTTCGCATATCGGGGCTGCGCCCGTGGTGCCGCCGCTGGGCGCGTAAGCCCGCATGTCGGCTCCGCAGCCGCGCCGAGTCCCCGCTGCGGGGCTTTCCCGGAAGCCGCGCTGGACGCTGGCCGGTAGCGGCGGCCGGTTCGGTCCGCGCACCGGCCATCGCGCCCTGGCGCCGCCAGCCCCGCCGATTGGCAGGGCGCAGCTGGGGCAGCCGTTGTACGGCCGTCTCCGGGTTGCCGGGCGTGCGCGGCTATAATCGACGGCCGTTTCCCGTCGCGACCCGCCCGCATGTTCGAATCCCTCACCCAACGCCTCTCCGGCACCATGCAGCGCCTGCGCGGCCGCGGCCGCCTGACCGAGGAGAACATCCGCGAAGCCACCCGCGAAGTGCGCATCGCGCTGCTCGAGGCCGACGTCGCCCTGCCGGTGGTGCAGGCGCTGATCGAGCGCATCAAGGTGCGCGCGGTCGGCCAGGAGGTGCTCAAGAGCCTGACCCCCGGCCAGGCGCTGATCAAGGTCGTGCGCGACGAGCTGACCGCGGTGATGGGCTCGGCCGCCAGCGACCTCAACCTCAACGTGCCGGCGCCGGCGATCGTGCTGATGGCCGGCCTGCAGGGCGCGGGCAAGACCACCACGGTCGGCAAGCTGGCCAAGCACCTGAAGGAAAAGCGCAAGAAGAAGGTGATGGTGGTGTCGGCCGACGTGTACCGCCCGGCCGCGATCGAGCAGCTCAAGACCCTGGCCGAGCAGGTCGGGGTGCTGTTCTTCCCGTCGGAGGCCTCGCAGCAGCCGGTGGACATCGTCCGCGCCGCCATCGCCGACGCGCGCAAGTCCTTCGTCGACGTGCTGCTGGTGGATACCGCCGGCCGCCTGGCCATCGACGCGGCGATGATGACCGAGATCAAGGCGCTGCACGCCGCGATCGTCCCGGCCGAGACGCTGTTCGTGGTCGATGCGATGACCGGCCAGGACGCGGCCAACACCGCCAAGGCGTTCAGCGAGGCGCTGCCGCTGACCGGCGTGGTGCTGACCAAGACCGACGGCGATGCCCGCGGCGGCGCCGCGCTGAGCGTGCGCTACATCACCGGCAAGCCGATCAAGTTCATCGGCGTCGGCGAGAAGCCCGACGGCCTGGACGTGTTCCATCCCGACCGCCTGGCCAGCCGCATCCTGGACATGGGCGACGTGTTGTCGCTGGTCGAGCAGGTCGAGCACCAGGTCGACAAGGACAAGGCGCAGAAGCTGGCCGAGAAGGTCGCCAAGGGCAAGAAGTTCGACCTCAACGACATGCGCGACCAGCTCGAGCAGATGCAGAACATGGGCGGCCTGTCCGGGCTGATGGACAAGCTGCCGGGCATGGGCCAGATCCCCGAGCACCTCAAGCAGCAGGTCGCCGGCAACAAGGACGTGCCGCGGATGATCGCCATCATCGGCTCGATGACCAAGAAGGAGCGGCGCAACCCGGCGCTGCTCAACGGCTCGCGCCGCGCCCGCATCGCGCGCGGCTCCGGCACCCAGCCGGCCGACGTCAACAAGCTGATGAAGCAGTTCCAGCAGATGGAAAAGATGATGTCGAAGATGGCCGGCGGCGGCATGAAGGGCCTGATGCGCGGCATGAAGGGCATGATGGGCGGCATGGGCGGGCGCGGCGGCCTGCCGTTCCGCTGACCCGCGGCCGGCGCGCCGCACGCATGCGCGGCGCGCGTTGGAATCTCGCTATCCCGATCGCAGCGTTCGAGGCCCGCGCCCGATGCGGGCGGCGCATGGATTCGC
Source organism: Xanthomonas sp. DAR 35659 (assembly GCF_041242975.1). Classification (NCBI taxonomy): domain Bacteria; kingdom Pseudomonadati; phylum Pseudomonadota; class Gammaproteobacteria; order Lysobacterales; family Lysobacteraceae; genus Xanthomonas; species Xanthomonas medicagonis. The sequence continues at coordinate 3,841,472 of NZ_CP162488.1, read as the reverse complement.
GCGCCGCGGCCACCGCGTCTGCGATCCGTTGCAACCACAGGAGACCACCGCGATGAGTCAGGATTCCACTTATTCCGTGGACGGCGAGGACGCCGCGATGCTGGAGGCGTTCCACGCCGCGCGTCGCACCTTCAAGTTCTTTTGGCGCGAACTGTCCTGGGAGTACCGGCGCATCGTGCCGGGGCTGGACATGGCGGCGGTGAAGCTGGCCTTCGAGACCGACGCCGACGACCGCGACGCGCCGCGGGTCGAGCACATGTGGGTCGGCGAGGTGCAGTTCGACGGTGACACCGTTTCCGGCACGCTGCTCAACGATCCGGGCTACATCTCCTCGTTGCACGCCGGCGACGCCGTCGCCGCTCCGGTCGCCGAACTGGAGGACTGGATGTACGTCATCGATGGCAAGGCCTACGGCGGCTACACCATCGACGCGATGCGCCGCGGCATGTCCGCGGCCGAGCGCGCCGAGCACGATGGCGCGTGGGGGCTGGACTTCGCTGCGCCCGGGCAGGTCAGGCTGGTGCCGGCGGCGAAGAAGCCTGGGCTGCTAGGCGGTCTGTTCGGTCGCAACGACAAGGTCGAGGACGACGCCGACGCGCTCGCGCTGCGCGAGCACCCGATGAGCGAGAACGCGGGGCCGCGCATGGACGAGGATCTGCGCAACCGCCCCGATATGGCGCAGATGGTCGACGAGCAGGGCTGGACGCTGCTGCAGCGCGACGCGCTGGCCGGCAACTATCAACCGGTGGAAACGCTATTGCGGCACGGGGCCGATCCGTCGCTGCGCAATCCGCAGGGGCGCACGGCGCTGGAGCTGGCGCAGCAGATGCAGTGGCCGCGGATCGTGCAACTGTTGCAGCAGGCGCGCTGAGATGGAGGGCCTGGCCGGCGGGGAATCCGCGGCGCGTGCGCGGGCGTCGCGCTTTTGCCGGGATGTCGGCCTGCGCCTGCCGATCCTGCTCAGTCCGATGGCCGGCACCTGTCCGGTGCCGCTGTCGGCGGCGGCGGTCGCAGCCGGCGGTATGGGCGCGATGGGCGCGGTGCTGTCGTCGCCGCAGGACATCGTGCAATGGATGGAGGCGTTCCGCGCCGCCGGCGGCGGGCCGACCCAGGTCAATCTGTGGGTGCCCGATCCGCCGCCGCGGCGCGATGCCGCCGCCGAGGCCGAGGTGCGCGCCTTCCTCGGCGCCTGGGGGCCGCCGGTCGATGTCGCTACCGGCGATGCGACGCCGGCCGATTTCGACGCCCAGTTCGACGCCTTGCTCGCGGCGCGGCCGGCGGTGGCCTCGTCGATCATGGGCCTGTTCCGGCCGGACCAGGTGCGGCGCCTGCGCCAGGCCGGGATCGCCTGGTTCGCCTGCGCCACGACCCTGGACGAGGCGCTGGCCGCGGAAGCGGCCGGTGCCGACGCGGTGGTCGCGCAGGGGGCCGAGGCCGGCGGCCACCGCGGCGCCTTCGACGCCGGCAACGCCGAGCGGCAGTTGACCGGGCTGTTCGCGCTGCTGCCACGGCTGGCCGACCGACTGCGGGTGCCGGTGATCGCCGCCGGCGGCATCGGCGACGGCCGTGGCATCGCCGCCGCGCTGACCCTGGGCGCGAGCGCGGTGCAGATCGGCACCGCCTTGCTGCGGACGCCGGAGGCGGCGCTGGCGCCGACCTGGGCCGCGGCCCTGGCCGCGGCCGAGCCGGAGCAGACCACGCTGACCCGCGCCTTCTCCGGCCGCCTGGGCCGGGCGCTGGCTACCGACTACGTGCGCGCCGCGGCCGCCGCGGAGGCGCCGCCGCCACGCCCGTATCCGGTGCAGCGCGCCCTGACCGCGCCGATGCGCCAGGCCGCCCTGCGCGCCGACCGCCTCGCGGCGATGCAGGCCTGGGCCGGGCAGTCGGCATGGATGGCGCCGGCCGAGCCGGCGGCGGCGTTGCTGACGCGCTGGTGGCAACATGCGCAGGCCCTGCTGTGACCGCGCAGGTGTTCCACCACGGACGCGCGGCCACGGCCGAGGTGCTGGCCGCCGCGGCGCTGGTCAACTACGGCCATTTCAGCACCATGCAGGTCCGCGACGGCGCCGTGCGCGGCTTGGATCTGCATCTGCGGCGGCTGCAGCAGGCCAACCTGGCCCTGTTCGGCAGCGCCTTGGCGGCGGAGCGTGTGCGTGAGGAACTGCGCGCGGCGCTGGCCGCGGCCGGGCGCGCCGACGCCGCGCTGCGCGTCACCGTGTTCTGGCCCGCGTTCAGCCTGCGCCGGGCGGATGCCAACTGCACCGTGGAGCTGTTGGTGTCGCTGGCCGAGCCGGCGCAGGCGGACCCCGCGCCGCTGCGCCTGCGCAGCAGCGCCTTCGCGCGCGAGGCGCCGCAGTTCAAGCATGTCGGCACCTTCGCCGCGTTCCACCAGCGTCGCCTGGCGCAGCAGGCCGGCAGCGACGATGCGCTGTTCGTGGACGCGCAGGGGCAGGTGATGGAGGGGCCGACCTGGAATCTGGGGCTGTGGGATGGCACCTGTCTGCACTGGCCGCAGGCGCCGGCGCTGCACGGCACCCAGCAGCGGTTGCTACAGGCGGGCCTGGCCGCGCTGGGCGTGGCGCAGCGCGAGCGGCCGCTGTCGCTGCAAGCATTCGGGGCGGACGTGGCCGCCTTCACCTGCAACGCCCGCGGCCAGCAGGCGGTCGCGGCGGTGGACGGACGCGCGCTGGGTCCGGCCGCGGACCTGCTGGCGTTGCTGGAGGATGCGCTGCTTACCCAGCCCTGGCAGGCGATCTGAGCCCCCAGGGAGATGGCGCCGCCATTGGCGGCGCTTCTCGCGAATCCCCAATCCCCAATCCCCAATCCCCAATCCCCAATCCCCAATCCCTGTGCGGCGGCAGCGACTTGGCAGCGGGCAGGGCGGTGGCTATAATCGCCGGCTCACCGCGCCATCCTGGCGACTGGGCAACACCGGAAACTCACCATGGTCAAGATCCGCCTTACCCGTGGCGGCGCCAAGAAGCGCCCCTTCTACCACATCATCGTCACCGACGTGCGCAGCGCGCGCGACGGTCGCAACATCGAGCGCCTGGGCTACTACAACCCGGTCGCGCAGGGCGCCGAGCCGCGCATCGTGCTGGACCTTCCGCGCGTGGACCATTGGGTCTCCAACGGCGCGCAGCTGACCGACAAGGTGCGCAACCTGTATAAGGAAGCCACCAAGGCCCAGGCCGCCGCGGCCTGATCCTGCGGGCTGCGCCCAGCGCGCGGCCCTTGCGTTTGCCCCGATGAAAGACAGCCAGCGCCGCATCCTGCTCGGTCGGGTCCTTGGCGCGTTCGGCATCCGTGGCGAGGCCAAGCTCGAGTCCTGGACCGAGCCGCGCCTCGCCATTTTCCGTTATCAGCCCTGGATCGTGCGCAAGCCCGACGGCAGCGAAAGCAGCCTCGATGGCGTGCGCGGCCGCGAGTCCGGCAAGTACCTGATCGCCACCTTGCCCGGCGTCACCGACCGCGACGCGGTCGAGGCCCTGCGCGGCACCGAGATCTACGTGGCGCGCAGCAGCCTGCCGCCGCCGCGCCCGGACGAGTACTACTGGGTGGACCTGGAAGGCCTGGATGTGCGCACCGTCGAGGGCGTGCCGCTGGGGCAGGTGTCGCACCTGTTCTCCACCGGCGCCAACGACGTGCTGGTGGTCCGCGGCGACCGCGAGCGGCTGGTGCCGTTCGTGCAACCGGACTACATCAAGTCGGTGGATTTCGAGGCCAACCTGGTCGTGGTCGACTGGGACCCCGAGTTCTGAGCGATGCCGGCGCGCGCGCCGGCCCCGCTGTTGCTTTTGCGAATCCCCAATCCCGACTCCCCAATCCCCGCCCATGCGCATCGACGTCATCAGCCTGTTCCCCGAGTTCGTCGCCCAGTGCGCCGCGTTCGGTGTGGTCGGGCGTGCGCAGGAGCGCGCGTTGCTAGACCTGCACGGCTGGAACCCGCGCGACTACGCCAGCGGCGGCTACCGCAAGGTGGACGACCGTCCGTTCGGCGGCGGCCCGGGCATGGTGATGATGATCGAGCCGCTGCAGGCCTGCCTGCAGGCGCTGCGCGAGGCCGACCCGCAACCGGCGCCGGTGATCTACCTGAGCCCGCAGGGCAAGCCGCTGACCCAGGCCAGGGCGCGCGAACTGGCCGCGTTGCCGCGGCTGGTGCTGCTGTGCGGGCGCTACGAGGGTGTGGACGAGCGCTTCGTCGCCGCGATGGTGGACGAGGAACTCTCGATCGGCGACTACGTGCTGTCCGGCGGCGAACTGGCCGCGGCGGTGCTGGTGGACGCGGTGACGCGGCTGCAGGAAGGCGCGCTGAACGACACCGAATCCGCCGCCCAGGACAGCTTCGAGGGCCCGGACGGCCTGCTCGACTGCCCGCACTACACCCACCCGCGCGAGCACGCGCTGGGCGAGGTGCCGGCGATCCTGCGTTCCGGCAACCACGCCGCGATCGCGCGCTGGCGGCGCATGCAGGCGCTGGGGCGGACCTGGCTGCGGCGTCCGGACCTGCTCGACGAAGCCGGGCTGAGCAAGGCCGACCGGCGCCTGCTGGAGGAATTTCGCCAGGGCCTGGCGGCCGAGGCGGCGCCCGTGCAGGAAAATCCGTCCAAGCCCTAGCCACGGCGGCACGACTGGGTTAAAATGCCCGGCTTTCCGGCCAGTGCGTTCCGCGCTTGGCCCATTCCGATATCGCGCAATCGCCGTGCGGCGACTGCCGGACCACCTCACCAGACACAAGCGGTGCCCACCATGAGCAAGCTCAACAAGACCATCCTGGCCGACTTCGAAGCCGCCCAGATCCAGCGCAAGCTGCCGGAGTTCAACCAGGGCGACACCGTCGTCGTCAACGTCAAGGTGAAGGAAGGCAACCGCGAGCGCGTGCAGGCCTACGAAGGCGTGGTGATCGGCACCAAGAACGCCGGCCTGAACTCCTCGTTCACCGTGCGCAAGATTTCCCACGGCTTCGGCGTGGAGCGCGTGTTCCAGACCCACAGCGCCATCATCGACTCGGTCGAAGTGAAGCGCCGCGGCAAGGTCCGCGCCGGCAAGCTGTACTACCTGCGTGGCCTGGAAGGCAAGGCCGCCCGCATCAAGGAAGATCTGGCCGCCGCTGCGCAGGCCAAGGTCGCGCGCCAGGCCGCTGCGGCCGCCGCCAAGGCCGAGTAATCCCCAGCGACTTCGGTCGCTGCCGCGACGGCCGCCTTCGGGCGGCCGTTCGCGTTTTGGGGATCGGCCATGGTGCCGGTTTCGTCCAGCCAAGGCCGCGCGCGGAAAGCCCCTGTAGGAGCGGCTTCAGCCGCGACAGACGCCCGACCGGAATCCAGGCGCATCCAGGCGCTGAGCGGCAATGGCTTGCGGGGATCCCCGGTCGCGGCTGAAGCCGCTCCTACACAAGGCTGGGATTCGGCGGCAAGGCATCGCCCACACCCAAACAATCAGCGCGCCGGATCCTGCGCGGCCGCCACGTCGGCCACCGGGGCCGGCGGTTGCGCGGGCACTTCCGCCGGGTGCGCGAGCGTGTCCGGTCGCGAGGGCGCCAGCATCCGCGCCTTGCGCCAGTTGCCCCAGCGGTAATACGCCAGCGACAGCAGCATCGCGCAGGTGGCGCTGGTCGGGAAACTCCACCACACCGCGTCGGCGCCCAACTGCGGTTGCAGCAAATGCGCGAACGGCACGCGCACGCCCCACAGCGACAGCGCCAGGATCAGCAGCGGCGGGATCACCGCGCCGGTGGCGCGGACCACGCCGGAGATCACGAAGGTCACGCCGAAGAACAGGAACGACCACACCGCGATGTGGTTGAGGTGGCGCGCGATCTCCAGCGCGGCGCTGTGCGGCGGCAGGAACAGCGCCAGGGTCCAGCGGTCGAGCAGGATCAGCGGCGCGATCAGCGCGCCGGTCAGCAGGAAGTTGAACAGCACGCCCTTGCGCGCGGTCGCCGCGACCCGGTCCCAGCGCTGCGCGCCGACGTTCTGCGCGGCCATCGACGAGCAGGCGGCGCCGATCGCCATCGCCGGCATCTGCAGATAGGTCCACAGCTGCAGCGCGGCGCCGTACGCGGCCGAGGTGTCGGTGCCGTAGCCGTTGACCATCGAGATCATCACGATCATCGCCAGCGAGATCAGCACCATCTGCAGGCCCATCGGCACGCCCTTGACCACCAGCGCGCGCAGGATCGTCGCATCGAGGCGGAACAGCCGCGCGTCCTGCCGGCCCAGCCACAGCACATGGCGCTTGTGCCGCAGGTACAGCAACAGTCCGCCCAGGGCGATGGCCTGCGCGATCAGCGTGGCCCAGGCAGCGCCGGCGATGCCCAGCCTGGGGAACGGCCCCAGCCCGAACAGCAGCAGCGGATTGAAGCCGATGTCCAGCGCCACCGACAGCAGCAGGAAGCGGAACGGCGTGCGCGAGTCGCCGGTGCCGCGCAGCGCCGCCGACAGGAACGCGAACGCGTACAGCAGCGGCATCGCCAGGAAGATCACCCGCAGGTAGGCCTCGGCCAGCGGCAGCGACGCCGCCGGCGTGCCCATTGCCGCCAGCAGGTGCCGCGCCAGCCACCAGCCGCAGGCCGCGATCAGCACCGAGATGCCGATGAAGAAGGTCGCGCTGGTGCCCATCACCCGCCGCGCCTGCGCCACGTCGCCGCGGCCCATCGCCTGGCCGATCAGGATGGTGGCGGCCATGCCGATGCCGAACACCGAGCCGATCAGGAAGAACATGATGCTGTTGGCGTTGGCCGCGGCGGTCAGCGCCGCCTCGCCGAGGTAGCGGCCCACCCAGATCGCGTTGACCGAGCCGTTCAGCGACTGCGCGATGTTGCCGGCGAGGATCGGCAGCGAGAACAGCAGCAACTGGCGGCCGATCGGGCCTTCGGTCAGCGCGGCGGGCTTTTGCATCGGATGCCTGCGAGGGGCGGGAAAGGCGTGCACACTAGCACCGGCACCCGGCCACCGGGAGGCAACCGACGGCAGATGTGGCGCGGCCGGCCAAGGCCTAGAATGGATGCGTCGATGCGAACCAGGCGCCTTGCGTCGCGCGGCTGCCGCGCACGCGGCGGGGCGCGAGCGGTGACGGAGACTTGCAATGCGGCGACCGCGCCGCCACCTGCATGCAACGGGCGCGGCGCGTATGGTGGCCATGCGCCGGGCGACACGGTCCGGCCGGTCGGCCGAGCCGGGCGCGGCGCCGGGAAGGCTCCGGCGCGGCGGATAGAGCTCCGGCGAGCGACGCGCCGGCGGGCTGGCGCTGAAGGCCGCGGCCGACCGCGACCGGGCGAACAACATGCAGGTGAATGTCCTGAACGCGATGAACGAACCCGTTGTACAAGCGGCTGCGGTGCGGTTGGACGTGTGGCTCTGGGCCGCGCGCTTCTTCAAGACCCGCAGCCTGTCCAAGCAGGCGGTGGAAACCGGCAAGGTGGACGTGGCCGGGCAGCGGCCCAAGTCCTCGCGCGCGGTGCGCGTGGGCGAGCAGTTGCGCGTGCAGCGCGGCGACGAGGTGTTCGAGGTCCAGGTGCTGGGCCTGAGCGACACGCGCGGCCCGGCCAGTGTGGCGCAGGCCCTGTACCAGGAGAGCGAGGCCTCGCGCGAACGCCGCGCGCAGCTGCGCGCGCAGCGCAGCGCCGAGCGCAACGGCTACCAGGCTCCGGACAGCAAGCCGGACAAGCGCGCGCGGCGATTGATCCGCGCGCTCGGCGATATCGACGCGTTGTAGCGGCGTTTGGCGCGCGTCGCTTAGGCCGGGTGCGGGCGAGGCTGCATCGACCGCGGATGCGCCCTGGAACCGGGTGGCGGCGCGGTCGGTTGGTGATGCGTTGATGTGCGCGTTCGCCGTTTGCAAGCGGCAAGGCGGTGCAAGAGCGGCGTTGCAGGCCGCATGCAGTCGGGACTGAAGTCCTTCCCACAAGTGGACCGGCGCCCGTCGAGGTTGGCGTGTTCATCGCGGTGGGCAGCGGTAGGCGCCGCTTCAGCCGCGAGGCGCGAATCCGTGATGCTCGCTGCGTAGCCTTGTTCGCATCGAACCGTCGTCGCGCATTGTTTGAGGTGCTTTGCCGGCATGTTGTCGCGGCTGAAGCCGCTCCTACAGAGGCCTGGCGTTGCAGTTGCGGCTAGCAGGAAAGAGGCGTTGCAGGATGCATGTAGTCGGGACTGGAGTTCCTTCTGCAAGTAGACCGGCGCCCGTCGAGGTGGGCGTGCTCATCGCGGTGGGCAGCGGTAAGAGCGGCTTCCGCCGCGACGCGCGAATCCGTGACGCTCGCTGCATGGCCTTGTTCGCATCGAACCATCGTCGCGCATTGTTTGAGGTGCTTGCCGGCATGCTGTCGCGGCTGAAGCCGCTCCTACAGAGGGCGGGGCGTTGTAGTTGCAGCTAGCAGGAACGAGGCATCGCAGGCGCACCCAGTCGGGGCTGAAGTCGCTCCCGCAGCTTGGTCCGCGTCGTCGGCAAGGTCGGCTTGCTCATTGCGATCGGCACATTGTGGGAGCGGCTTCAGCCGCGACGCGGGAGTTGTCCGCTCTTCGTGTCTCGGCTCGTGCCACAGATCGGCGGCGGTCGCTGCACACACGTCAACGCCCCGGCGAACGGGGCGTTGGCGTGTGCTGCCAGCTTGCGAGGCGCGGCGCCGAGGCGGCGTCGCGCCTGCCGTCCTCAGGCGGCCAGGTCGAAGCGATCCAGGTGCATCACCTTGCTCCATGCGGCGACGAAATCACGGACGAACTTTTCCTGCGCGTCGGCGCTGGCGTAGACCTCGGCCACGGCGCGCAGCACCGAGTTGGAGCCGAACACCAGGTCGGCGCGGGTGCCGGTCCACTTCACCGCGCCGCTGTTGCGGTCGCGGCCTTCGTAGACGTCCTTCATCGCCGAGGTCGCCTTCCACTCGGTGCCCATGTCCAGCAGGTTGGCGAAGAAGTCGTTGCTGAGCACGCCCGGACGGTCGGTGAACACGCCATGCGCGGATTGGCCGCTGTTGGCGCCGAGCACGCGCAGGCCGCCGACCAGCACGGTCATCTCCGGCGCGGTCAGGGTCAGCAACTGCGCCTTGTCGATCAGCAGCGCTTCGGCCGACACCGCGTAGCGGCGCCTGGCGTAGTTGCGGAAGCCGTCGGCGATCGGTTCCAGCACCGCGAAGGACTCGACGTCGGTCTGCTCCTGCGAGGCGTCCATGCGGCCAGGCACGAACGGCACTTCGACGGTCTGCCCAGCCAGCTTGGCCGCGTGTTCCACCGCGGCGACGCCGCTGAGCACGATCAGGTCGGCCAGCGAGATCCGCTTGCCGCCGCTTTGCGCGCCGTTGAACTGCGCCTGGAGGCGTTCCAGCGTGGCCAGCACCTGCGCCAGTTGCGCCGGCTGGTTGACCTCCCAGTCCTTCTGCGGGGCCAGGCGGATGCGCGCGCCGTTGGCGCCGCCGCGCATGTCCGAGCCGCGGAAGGTGGACGCCGCGGCCCAGGCGGTGGACACCAGTTGCGCGACGCTCAGCCCGGAATCGAGCAGGGACCGCTTGAGCGCGGCGATGTCCTGCGCGTCGACCAGCGGGTGGTCCACGGCCGGGATCGGGTCCTGCCACAGCAGTTCCTCGGCCGGCACCTCGGGGCCGAGGTAGCGCGCACGCGGGCCCATGTCGCGATGGGTCAGCTTGAACCAGGCGCGGGCGAAGGCATCGGCGAACTGTTCCGGATGGTCCAGGAAGCGGCGCGAGATCTTCGCGTAGGCCGGGTCGAAGCGCAGCGCCAGGTCGGTGGTGAGCATGGTCGGCAGGTGCTTCTTCGACGGATCGTGCGGGTCCGGAATCACCGCCTCGGCATTCTTCGCCACCCACTGGTGCGCGCCGGCCGGGCTCTTGCTCAGTTCCCACTCGAACTTGAACAGGTGCTCGAAGAACTCGTTGGTCCACTGCGCCGGCTTGGTGGTCCAGGTGACTTCCAGGCCGCTGGTGATGGTGTCGCCGCCCTTGCCGCTGCCGAAGCTGTTGTGCCAGCCCAGGCCCTGGCTTTCCAGGTCGGCCGCTTCCGGCTCGGCGCCGACATGGTCGGCCGGGCCGGCGCCGTGGGTCTTGCCGAAGGTGTGGCCGCCGGCGATCAGCGCCACGGTCTCTTCGTCGTTCATCGCCATGCGGCCGAAGGTGTCGCGGATGTCCTTGGCGGCCAGCAGCGGGTCGGGATTGCCGTCCGGGCCTTCCGGGTTGACGTAGATCAGGCCCATCTGCACCGCGGCCAGCGGGTTTTCCAGGTCGCGGGTGTGCTGCACTTCGCTGTCGTCGTCCTTCACCAGCACGCCGTGCGGCTCGGGCACGCCGGGCGAACCGCGCGAGTAGCGATCGTCGCCGCCCAGCCACTTGGTCTCGCGGCCCCAGTACACGTCCTGGTCCGGCTCCCAGGTGTCTTCGCGGCCGCCGGCGAAGCCGAAGGTCTTGAAGCCCATCGATTCCAGCGCGACGTTGCCGGTGAGGATCAGCAGGTCGGCCCAGGAGATGGCCTGGCCGTACTTCTGCTTGATCGGCCACAACAGGCGCCGCGCCTTGTCCAGGCTGACGTTGTCCGGCCAGCTGTTGAGCGGGGCGAAGCGCTGCTGGCCGCGGCCGCCGCCGCCGCGGCCGTCGCCGGTGCGGTAGGTGCCGGCGCTATGCCAGGCCATGCGCACGAACAGTGGCCCGTAGTGGCCGAAGTCGGCCGGCCACCAGTCCTGCGAATCGGTCATCAGCGCGTGCAGGTCGCGCTTCAGCGCCTGCAGATCGAGGCCGTTGAAGGCCTTGCGGTAATCGAACGCCTCACCCAGCGGATTGGACTTGGACGAATGCTGGCTGAGCAGGTCCACGCGCAACTGCTGCGGCCACCACTCCTTGTTGGTGGTGCCACTGCTGACGGCACTATGGAACGGGCATTTCGCTTCGGTGTTCATCGGTCTGGACCTTCGTGCGGGCGCCCGGCGCAGCGGGCGGTGGCTGGAATGGGATGGGACGGGGGAAAGCGGGTGCGTGTGCTACGGATGCGCAGACGTGGGGAACAGGAACAAGCGGAAACGGGTCTGACGCATGGCTGGCGGCGCGGTGGTTTGGTAGAGGCAGACTATCGAGGGGCCATTCATTTATAAAATTGATTTATTGAAATGATTCGATAGCGAAAAGTAATCAAAGACGGTCGCTGCGAGGCGAGCCTGCGCTACGCTGCACGCGTTGAATGGGCGGGCGGTGTGCGGCGACCTGCGCCGCCCAGTACGTGCTCCCGCAGGCCGTGGTCTCTCTGGCAGCGCGGCATCGGAAGATGGCCGCAGGCGCCGTGTGTGGCGCTCGCGGCAAGGGACATGCAGTAGCGCCGTCATCCCCACAGGTCCCCCGTCGTCGTCCAGCGCCGTCGTCGCAGTCCAGGCAGGTTGATGGGCGGCCTAAGGCATCGAGTCGATCGCCAGCCATAGGCGCTCATCACCGCCGACGGGCACTATCGCAAGCAGCGGCGACAGCGCGATGTCGGCAACGCCGCCACTGCCAGCAACCGCCCTGGCCGTAGGGCGCGCACCGCGCCCGAGCCGGGACAGGCCCGGCAGTTCACTCTGGCGCGACCGGCGCATGCACTCCGAGCCGGCGCAGTCCCGCCTGGCTCAGGCCGGCGGCATCACGTCGAAATCGCCGCCCAGCACGCGCTCCAGGCGCCCGCTGCGCCATCCGCGCACGCTGTCGCGCACCAGCGGCGACGGCGCGACGCGGTAGCGCCGGCACACCCGCAGTTCCTCGTCGCCATGCGGCGCACGCCGCGGCTGTCCGGGCAGATCCGGCGCGACCCGGACCTGCACGGCGAGCCGGCGCAAGGCGGGATCGTCGGCGTCCTGTTCCTGCACGTGCAGGCCGGTCTCCGCCTGCAGCAGGTCCAGCGCGCCGAAGCCGCCGATCGCCAGCCAGGCGCGTCCCTGTTCGGCATCCTGCTGCAGCACGTCCACGCGCATGTTGCGTTGCGCGGCCCAGGCCAGATACATCTGCAGCAGCTGCTGCCACCAGTGCCGCGCGTCGGCGCGATGGCGGTGCAGCTCGCTGGCGCCGATGCGCAGGTCCAGCAGCGCGTCCTGCGCGCGCTGCTCCTGCAGCGTCGCGCTGGCCAGTTGCAGCAGCCACAGCAATTGCGCCAGGCGCGCGACGAATTCGCCGTCGCGCTGCGCGCCGTGCAGCCGCGCGCGCATGCGCACGGCGCTGTCCAGCGCGCTTTCGATGCGGTCGCGGCGTTCGATCCGGTCCAGCACCTGGAAGCGCGTGGGTTGCGACCAGAAATCGGATTCGCCCATGCGCGCGAAGTCCGCGTCCCGCGCCAGCCGCCACGCGCTCGCGGCATGGGTCTCGTGCAGCGCATGCAGTGCCGCGTCCAGGCGCGCCAGGACCGCATCGCTGGCGCTGGGCGCGTACACGATGTCGCGCAGGTCGGTCGACGCGGCCGGATCGGCGTCGCTGTCGCGCTCCGCGTCCGCTGCCGGCGCGGGAGCATCGGGGGCGATGAAGCGCACGTCCAGGCGATCGCCGGCGCCGCGCACGAACAGGAACTGGTCGCCCTCCGGCGCGCGCTGCTCGACGATGCTGCGCGCCAGCGGCGCGAGCAGGTGCTGTTCGATCGCGCGGCGCAGCGGGCGTGCGCCCAGGTCCGGGGTGAAGCCGCGGTCGAGCAGGAACTCGATCGCCGACGGCTCCCATTCCACCGCCCAGGCGCGGTTGCGCAGGCCGCGCCGGGTCAGCGTGCGGTCCAGTTCCTTGTGCAGGATCTCGCGCATCAGCGCACGGTCCAGCGGGTTGAACAGCACCACCCGGTCGAGCCGGTTGATGAACTCGCGGCGGAAGGTGTCGTACACCGCCTTCTCCACCGTGCTGCGCGAATAGCCGCCGGCGACGGTGGCGAAGCCGGGCGCCGCGCCGCGGGCGAGGGTGGCGCCGACGTTGCTGGTCAGGATGATGATGCTGTGGCGGAAGTCGGCGGTATTGCCGTTGCGGTCGCTCAGCCGCGCGTCGTCGAACACCTGCAGGAACAGGTCCCAGACCTTCGGGTGGGCCTTCTCGAACTCGTCCAGCAGCACCACCGAGAACGGCTGCTCGCGGATCCGCGCGATCAGCGTGCGCTGGCCGTCGCTGTCGTCGCCGGTGAGCCGGGCCAGCGCGTCCTCGCCCTGGAACTCGCTCATGTCCAGGCGCAGCAGGCGCTCGGGCGTGCCGAACAGCAGTTCGCCCAGCGCCTTGGCCAGTTCGGTCTTGCCGGTGCCGGTGGGGCCGGCGAACAGGAATACGCCGATCGGGCGATGGCTGTCGACCAGCCCGGCCTTGAGCATGGCGATCCGGTCGAGCAGGGTTTCCACCGCCTCGTCCTGGCCGAGCACGCGCTGGCGGAAGAAGCGGCGCAGCGCGTCCAGTTCCAGCCGCTGGCGATCGTCGATCACTTCCAGCGGCAGGCCGCTGCGCCTGGCCACCGCCTGCAGCAGCGCGTCGTCGTCCAGTGGCAGGCGCGGCGCGGCGCCGCTGGTGGCGGCCTGCAGGGTCTCGTCCAGCAGTTGCAGCAACCGGCCCGGTTCGTGCTGCTCGGGAAAGTACTGCGCGGCCATGCGTTCGGCCTCGGCCAGGGCGCGCGCGTCGATGACCTCGCCGTGCAGCGTGTCGCGCTGCGCCTGCGCCCAGTCCGTGCCGATCTGCGCCAGTTCGGCGGCGGCGGGGGACGCCAGCGCGACCACTTCGAAGCGCGAGCGGGTGGCCGGCCGCGCCACCTGCAGCTGCGCCAGCTGGCGCGGGGTGATCTCGCCGATCAGGCGCAGTTCGCCGCGCTCCAGCGCCGGCAGCACCAGGTCGAGGATGCCGCGCGGGTCGCGCGAATGCGCGCCCTTGTGCAGCAGGTCGTAGAAGTCCGGCACGCGCCACAGCGCGCGTTCGCGGTGCAGCACGGCCAGCATCTCGCGGATGCGGCCTTCCAGTTCGCCGATGTAGCTCTGCCCGGCGAGGATCTCCGCCGCCGACGCCTCGAACACGCGCCAGCCCTCGGCCAGCAGGCGCTCGCTGAGCAGGTCGATCAGCACGCTCTTGCCGACGCCGTGTTCGCCGACCAGCAGCACCGGTTGCGGCGGCGTGGCCGCCACTTGTTCGTAGGCGCGCTGCAAGGCCGCGTCCAGCGCCGGGTGGCGCAGGCGCAGGCGCGATGGCAGCGCGGTCACCACTCGGCCGAAGCCGCCCAGCACGCGTTGCTCGCGGCGCTGCGCGCGCGCGTCGTGCACGCGCTGCAGAAACGGCTCCAGCACCGGCTCCTTGAACTGGCCCAGGGTCTCGGTCAGCTTGCCCAGCGCCTCGTCGTCCAGGCCGTCGAAGTCCACCGCGCGGTCCGCCGCCGCTGCCGCCTTGCCCGCCGCCCAGTGCAGATAGCCGCGCAGACGCTGCCGGAACGGCACGAACCCCCACCACCAGTCCCGCGCCTGGCGCAGCACGACGTGCAGGTGATCGGCATCGGGCAGCGTCTGCAGGTAGTCGAGCACGAAGTTGAGCGGATACGAGCCCAGGTGCGGCAGCAATTCCAGCACCGCTTCCGGGTCGGTACGGCGCCGCTGCGGCAAGGCCACCGCTGCCATCGATGGCAGCACGTAGCCGGGGCTGGCGAGCGCATCGAGGACCGCCTGGTCGGAGAACTCCTGGCTGGCCAGCAGGGTCACGCCTTGCGCGAATTGCGGGATCCGCAGCAGGTCGGGCGGACTCTGGATCTGTTCGTCCAGCGCTTCCACCTGCTGGCGCAACTGCTGCACGTGCTCGGCCGGCGTGTCGCGCGGCGGCGGTTCGGGGACGGGCGGCGCTTGCGGTTCCGAAACCGGCTGCGACGGGCGCGATTCGGCCGTGCCGCCGCGCTTGAACACATGCAGCATCAAGGCGCCGACGATGACGCCGCAGACGAACAGGTAGATCTCCACGCGGGCTCCTCAGTGCCTGCCGATGCGATGGGAACGGATGCCGCGTCCGGGGGCGGCGGTATCGATGCCGGTGGCGACGGCCGCGTGCGGCGTCGGTGTGGGCGCCGTGGCGTACTGGCGAGTGGACATGGGCGTTGCTGCTTCCTTGTGCTTGGGCGCGTGCGCGCGCTGGTCCGATCGCGACCGCCGGCCTGCGGGCGCTGCGGCGAGTATAGGTGCGCGGGTTTCGGGCGGGCTACCGCGCGCATCGATTCTTGCCGCTGCGGCACCGTGGACCGGATCGCGGACCGCCCGCCGTGCCGCGGGCGCGGCGATGCCGCAGTGGTCGGTCAGTTCGCGGCAAAGCCCACTATCCTGTCGCGATGACCATTCGCGCCACCCGCCTGCTGCACCTGCTGGACGCATTGCGCGGGCGCCGCCGCCCGGTGGCCGGCGCCCACCTCGCCAGCGCGCTGGGCGTCAGCCTGCGCACGCTGTACCGCGACATCGCGACCCTGCGCGCGCAGGGCGCCGACATCCTCGGCGACCCCGGCATCGGCTATGTGCTGCGCCCCGGCTTCCTGCTGCCCGAACTGAATTTCAGCGAGGACGAACTGGAGGCGCTGACCCTGGGCGCGCGCTGGGTGGCGCGCCAGGCCGATCCGGAACTGGCGCAGGCGGCGCAGCGGGCGATCGCCCGGATCGGAGCGACGCTCCCGGCGCCGTTGCGGCTGGCGCTGGAGACCAGCGGGCTGATGGTGCCGGCGGCCACGCCCGCGCAACCGCCGGCGCCGTGGCTACCGGTCCTGCGTCGCGGCATCCGCCTGGAACACGTGCTGCACATGGACTATGCCGACGCCGACGGCGTAGCGTCGCAACGGCGGATCTGGCCGTTCGCCATGGCCTTCCTCGGCGGCTACGGAATGATCGCGGCGTGGTGCGAACTGCGCGGCGATTTTCGCCATTTCCGCGCCGACCGGGTGCTGGCGCTGGGCGACGCCGGCGAGCGCTATCCCTCGCGTCGGCATCTGCTGATCAAGCGCTGGCGCGCCGCGACCGGCTACGCCGGCGACTCCTGACAGCGGCTGTCAGCAGGGCACGGCCAGACTGCAGGCTGTTCACCACGGAAGTCCGCCATGTCCACCAAGATCGTGCTCTACACCCACCCCCTGTCGCGCGGCCGCCTGGCCCGCTGGATGCTGGAGGAAACCGGCCTGCCCTACGAGGACGTCATCCTCGATTACGGCACCACCATGAAGACGCCGGAGTACCTGGCGATCAACCCGATGGGCAAGGTGCCGGCGGTGACCCACGGCAGCGCCGTGGTCACCGAGAACGTGGCCATCTGCGCCTACCTGGCCGATCTGGTGCCGGAGCGGCAATTGGCGCCGCCGTCGGGCTCGCCGGCACGGGCCGACTATTATCGCTGGCTGGCGTTCCTGGCTGGTCCGTTCGAGGCCTTGCTCACCGCCAAGGAAGCCGGGGCGCTGGCACCGGCGCGCAGTGCCGGCTACGGCAACGAGGCCGACCTGTTGCGCACGCTGGAGCAGGCGATCGCCGGACGCGCGCATCTGGCCGGCGATCGCTTCAGCGCGGCCGACCTGTATGCGACCGGGGTGCTCGGCTTCTACCTGCGCATCGGCGTGCTGGAGCCGCGTCCGGCGTTCATCGCCTTCGTCCAGCACCATGGCGCGCGCCCCGCTGCAGTGCGGGCAAAGGCGCTGGACGATGCGCTGGTTGCTGCGCATCCGAATCCGGATATGCCGGTGAGTGTGGCGCCGGCTGCCGCCTAGCGAATCCAGGAGGCGTTTGTTGCGCCGACTATTACTCACCCCAATCCCTCTCCCGGTGGGAGAGGGGCTAAGGCTGTTCCTTCTCCCATCGGGACCATGGCCCCCTTTTCGGGGGAAGGTGCCCCGCAGGGGCGGATGAGGGTACGGGCGCAGCCTCGTGCACCCAACCTCCGCGAGTCGCTTTCGCGCCGGACCCTCACCCCAACCCCTCTCCCGGGGGGAGAGGGGCTAACGCTCTTCCTTCTCCCCTCGGGAGAAGGTGCCCCGCAGGGGCGGATGAGGGTACGGGCGAAGCCTCGTGCGTCCACACTCCGCGAGTCGCTTTCGCGCCGGACCCTCACCCCAACCCCTCTCCCGGTGGGAGAGGGGCTTAGGGCCTGAGGCCGCAGGCCGTGCTACAGCAGCGACTTCAGCCGGTACAGCGCCTCCAGCGCCTGCTTGGGCGTGAGTTCGTCCGGATCCAGGGCGGCCAGCGCGTCCTGCGCGGCAGAGGACGCGGCCGCGAATAGGCCGAACTGTTGCGGCGCGTCCAGCGCCTGCGGCGCCATCTGCGAGGCGTGGCTTTCGCCGCCGCGTTGCTCCAGTTCCGCCAGGCGCCGCCGCGCCTGCGCCACCGTGGCCTTGGGCAGGCCGGCCAGCGCCGCCACCTGCAGGCCGAAGCTGCGGTTGGCCGGGCCGTCCTTGACCGCATGCATGAACACCAGTTTGTCGCCGTGCTCGACCGCGTCCAGGTGCACGTTGGCGATGCCGCTGGGGCCGCCTTCGACCGATTCGTCGGCCAATGCGGTCAGCTCGAAATAGTGCGTGGCGAACAGCGTGTAGCAGCGGTTGTGGTGGGCGAGATGGCGCGCCACCGCGTCGGCCAGGGCCAGGCCGTCGTAGGTGGAGGTGCCGCGGCCGATCTCGTCCATCAGCACCAGCGATTGCGCGGTGGCGTGGTGCAGGATGTAGCTGGTCTCGGCCATTTCGACCATGAAGGTCGACTGGCCGCGCGCCAGGTCGTCGCCGGCGCCGATGCGGGTGAGGATGCGGTCGATCGGGCCGATCACCGCGCGCCGCGCCGGCACGTAGCTGCCGATGTGCGCGAGCAGCACGATCAGCGCGTTCTGGCGCATGTAGGTCGATTTGCCGCCCATGTTCGGGCCGGTGATCACCAGCATGCGTCGATCCGGGTGCAGGTCCAGGTCGTTGGGTTCGAACGGTTGCTCGCGCACCGCTTCCACCACCGGGTGGCGGCCGCGTTCGATGCGCAGGCAGGCGCCGGTTTCCAGCTCCGGCTGGGTCCAGTCCAGCGCCTGCGCGCGTTCGGCGAAGCCGGCCAGCACGTCCAGTTCGCTGAGCGCGGCGGCGGCGCGCTTGAGCGGCTCCAGGCGCTCGCCGAGCGTGTCCAGCAGCCCTTCGTAGAGCAGCTTCTCGCGCGACAGCGCGCGCTCGCGCGCCGACAGCACCTTGTCCTCGAAGTTCTTCAGTTCCTCTGTGATGTAGCGCTCGGCGTTGGTCAGGGTCTGGCGGCGGCTGTAGTGCACCGGCGCCTTGTCGGCCTGGCCCTTGCTGATCTCGATGTAGTAGCCGTGCACGCGGTTGTAGCCGACCTTCAGCGTGGCGATGCCGCTGCTGGCGCGCTCGCGCGCCTCCAGGTCGATCAGGAACTGGTCGGCATGGGTGCTGAGCCGGCGCAGTTCGTCCAGCTCGGCGTCGTAGTCGGCGGCGATCACGCCGCCGTCGCTGAGCTTGAGCGGCGGCTGCTCGGCGATCGCCGAGGCCAGCAGGTGCGCGATCTCGTCGTGCTGGCCCAGTTCGGCGGCCAGCGCCGCCAGCCGCGGCGAATCCAGCGGCGCCAGGATCGCGCGCACCTTCGGCAGCAGGCCCAGGCCGTCGCGCAGGGTGGAGAAGTCGCGCGGACGCGCCGAACGCAGCGCGACGCGCGTGAGGATGCGTTCGACGTCGCCGAGTGCGCGGAACGCCTCGCGCAGGTCGGCGTCGGCGCCGCGGTCGATCAGCGTGCCGACCGCGTGGTGACGCTGCACCAGCACCTCGCGCAGGCGCAGCGGACGGTGCAGCCAGCGCCGCAGCAGGCGCCCGCCCATCGGCGTCACCGTGCTGTCGAGCACGCCGAGCAGCGTGTTGCGGGTGTCGCCGTCGACGCGCGTATCCAATTCAAGATGGCGGCGTGTGGCCGCGTTCATCGCGATCGCCTCGCCGGCGGTCTCCATCGCGATCGCGGTCAGGTGCGGCAGGCGCTGCTTCTGGGTTTCCTCCACGTAGCCGAGCAGGGCGCCGGCGGCGGCGGTGGCGCGCGGCTTGTCGTCGATGCCGAAGCCGGTCAGATCGTGCAGTTGGAAGAACGCCAGCAACTGGCGGCGGCCGCTGTCGGCGTCGAACAGCCACGGCGGCCGGCGGCGCACGCCGCGGCGCTCGCGCAGGAATTCCGGCCACTGGTCCTCGTCGGGCACCAGCAGTTCGGCCGGCTCCAGCCGCGCCAGTTCCGCTTCCAGCGCATCCTCGCTGTCCACCTCGTTGACCAGGAAGCGGCCGCCGGCCAGGTCGGCCCAGGCCAGGCCGTAGCCGTGCTTGTTGCGCGCGATCGCCATCAGCAGGGTGTCGCGGCGCTCGTCCAGCAAGGCCTCGTCGGTGACCGTGCCGGGGGTGACGATGCGCACCACCTTGCGCTCGACCAGGCCCTTGGCCAGCGCCGGATCGCCGATCTGCTCGCAGATCGCCACCGACTCGCCCAGCGCCACCAGCCGCGCCAGATAGCCTTCGTAGGCATGCACCGGCACCCCGGCCATCGGGATCGGCGCGCCGCCGGAACTGCCGCGCTGGGTAAGGGTGATGTCCAGTAGCCGCGCGGCCTTGCGCGCGTCGTCGTAGAACAGCTCGTAGAAATCGCCCATGCGGAAGAACAGCAGCAGGTCCGGGTACTCGGACTTGGCGGCGAAGAACTGCTTCATCAGCGGGGTGTGCTCCACCGCGCCGCCCGGGGCTTGGGATTTTTCTCGGTTTTGCATCTGATTCAAAGAGTTAGAAAATTCGGAAGAGCGCGCAGTGGGCAAGTATGGACGGGGGCGGCCAGCAAATGACAGGGTGGCGCGGCGCCCGCCATGGAGCCGCGCCCCGCCGCGCACCTGTCGATCCGCTGCAGAACTCCAGGTGTCGCCGCGTTTCCACGAGCATCCGCGGAGCGGTCATCGGCGAGACCAGGAATGTCCGATCTGTGCGCGGAACGTGCAATGCCGAGCCCGCACCAAGTGCAGTCGAGTCGTCTGGCGTCAGCGGAAAGTGTCCGCGGAAACGGGGAGAGGCGACAGTGCGCAGCGCATTCCAAGCATGCCGCGAAGGAACGGCACACGTGTGAGGTTCCGCCTTGAGCGACCGTGCTTCGGAGCAGGGCTGTTCCGCCGTCGGAAAAGCTAAGATCCGAGCTCGTGCAGAGTCGGAGGCGCCAATGATCGATCGTCGTACCTTTCTTGCCACGGGTGTTGCGGCCGTCGCCGCGAGCTTCGGCGCATCCGCCACGCGGCTCGTGGCCGCGCCGCGTGGCAACGGGCCGGCGCCGTGGGGCGCCGTGCCGAGCGCGCGACAGCTGCGCTGGCACCGCTGGGAGCAATACGCGTTCGTGCATTTTGCGATGAACACCTTTACCGACAAGGAGTGGGGCTACGGCGACGAAGACCCGCGCACGTTCGATCCCAGCGATTTCTCCGCCGACCAGATCGTCGCCGCGGCCAAGGCCGGCAACCTGAAAGGACTCATTTTCACCGCCAAGCACCACGATGGCTTCTGTCTCTGGCCGACGCGCCTGACCGAACACTGCATTCGCAATTCTCCCTACAAGAACGGCAAGGGCGACATCGTCGGCGAAATGGCTGCGGCGTGCCGACGCGCGGGCCTGGCCTTCGGCCTCTATCTCTCGCCCTGGGATCGCAACCACGCCGAGTACGGCCGCCCCAGCTATCTCGACTATTTCCGCAAGCAGATCGTCGAACTGTGCACGGGCTACGGCGAGCTGTTCGAGTTCTGGTTCGACGGCGCCAATGGCGGCGACGGCTACTATGGCGGGGCGCGCGAATCGCGCAAGATCGATGCGCCCGCCTACTACGACTGGCCGCGGACGATTGCGCTGGTCCACCAGCACCAGCCGCTGGCCTGCACCTTCGATCCGCTCGGCGCCGACATCCGCTGGGTGGGCAACGAGGATGGCGTGGCCGGCGATCCGTGCTGGCCGACCATGCCCAATGCCCCTTACACCCAGGAAAACGGAAATGCCGGCGTGCGCGGCGGGGCGCTGTGGTGGCCGGCCGAAACCAACACCTCGATCCGCCCAGGCTGGTTCTACCATGCCGACGAAGACGGCAAGGTGCGCAGCCCGGAGAACCTGGTGCGCTACTTCGACACCTCCGTCGCGCGCGGCACCAACATGAATCTCAATCTTCCGCCCGACCGGCGCGGTCGCATCGCCGACCATGACGTCGCGGTGTTGAAGAGCTTCGGCGACGCGATCCGCGCCAGCTTCGCCATCGATCTGGCCAAGGGCGCCAAGGCCAGCGCCAGCGCGTCGCGCGGCGCCGGGTTCGAACCGGCGCGCGTGCTCGACCGCCAGCCGGACAGCTACTGGTCCACGCCGGACGACGTCACCACGCCGACGCTGACCCTGGAACTGCCGGCGCTGCGCAGCTTCGACCTGATCCGGCTGCGCGAATACCTGCCGCTGGGCGTGCGCGTCACCCGCTTCGCGATCGAAGCGCAGGTCGATGGGCAGTGGCGGCGCTTGGCCGAAGCACAATGCATCGGCGCGCAGCGGATCCTGCGGCTGGATCGCCCGGTCGCCGCGCGCCAGGTGCGCCTGGTCGTGCTCGAGGCGCCGGTGTGTCCGGCGATCAGCGAGTTCGCGTTGTTTCGCGCGGTGGCGCCCGTGCCGGTCGCTCGGCCGACGGCGAACGCGCCCGATGTGGTGTCCACCGCGGGCTGGCGCATCGTCGAGGCCAGCGCGCCAGGGGCGGAGACGTTGCTCGACGACGATGCCAGCACGGTCTGGCTCCTGCCCGCGCCCAAGCCGGGTCATCCCGCGCAGGTGACCATCGATCTCGGCGCGCTGCGACAAGTGGCCGGCTTCAGCCTCACGCCGTCGCGCGCCGTGCTCAACGGCGCCGCACCGCCGAAGGGCTATCGCGCCGAAACCAGCGAGGATGGCCAGCACTGGCAGCCGGCCGGCGCCGGCGAACTGTCCAACATCGCCTACGCGCTTGCGACCCAGCGTGTGAATTTCCCCGATGTCCGTCAGATCCGCTACCTGCGGCTGTCGTTCGCCGAAACGGCGGTGCCCGCCGAGCGGTTGGCGATCGCCGGGATCGGTGCATTCTCGCGTTTGCGCTGACGGCTTGCGATCCAGGCCGCCATGCACGCTAGGGGGCATGGCGGGGTGGCGCGGTTTCACGGACTTACAGGCGCCGCGCGGATCGACTGCCGACGGAGGCTGGCGTCGGCGTCGCCTAGGCGCCACGGTTGGGCCGAGCCGCCGGAACATCAGCGACTGGACGAGGGCAGCGTTTCGGGCAAGGCCCGCAGCGCGCGGTGGCACCGGCATCGCGCGCTTCGGCAGCCTGCTTCGGTCCGGGCCTGGAGATTGCAGATAAGCTGCTCGCTCCAGAGACTCGGGTGTAGGCCATGGGGTACATGAGCCAGGGATCCGCAATCGCCAAAGCCCTTCCAGCGGCAATGCTGTTCTTGGGATTTGCCGCTTGCGCGGCGCCGTCGAATGCTCAGCAGCAGGATGCCGCGCAAAGCGTGACCTCCGCCGATGTGCAGCGCGAGCAGGATCGTATCGCTCAATCGATTGTCGATGCGGCCACGCCTTTGCTTCTTTCACTTGCGACGTGGAATGGTTACTCCGAACTTCCGCCGGGTCCGGAACTCGGCGTCAGTCAGTTGTTGCAGCAAGTCGACGCGATGGCCAGGGCCATCCGCACCTATCGCGATTCCGAGCCGCGCAAGGTGGAGCAGGTGCTGGGCATGCCGCTGCCACCGGACGCCAAGCAGGAGCGGAGAGGCGTCAGCGGGCGCGTCGGCACTGGCCGCTACTCCTGGGCGGTCTGGAAGCTGTCTCCCAACAATCCGGGCCACATCGTCGAGTTGACCCTGACCCCGGACGCATGCCTGGCCTACGACGCGATCAGGGCGCCGCTGGAAGCCAGAGGCTTTCGCGTCTACGTGCCCACCTTCGGCGACGATCAGCGGATCTCGTTCGACAAGGCGGCGGGGCCTTCCCTGAGCCTGTTCATTGCCGTGACTCCCGATCGCCGGGAATCGCCGAAGTGCGTGACGGTGGTGAGCTTCGAGTTGGATCGACGCGATACGGATTCCCCGGGGTGAGTGCTCGCCCAACAAGGCGAACGGGAAGGGGGGATGGCCGTCATGGGATGCGCGCGATCCTGAAAGGGATGAAGGCGCACTTGTGCGGGTCGGTGCGCAGCGAATGGAGCGATTGTCCCTTCGTCCGCGATCTGTCCCGGGCGGCTGGAAATGCTGGCGCGCACCGCATCGTCGGCATAGGGGCGCAGTAGGTTAGACGCAGCGCCGCGCACCGCCGTACGCAACGCGGCAGCGCCGCGATGCCATCGTGCTGTCATCTTGCGGCGCACCGCCGTACGCAACGCGGCAGCGCCGCGATGCCATCGTGCTGTCATCTTGCAACCGGAATATCGGCCGTTTAGATGGTCGGTGCGGTCGATTGGCGGTGAGCAGCGTCAGGATCTGGGAGAAGAGCTACGAGTTGCGGCGGCGCCTGCTGCGCGGCTTCTTCCTGCGCCGTGGCTCGCATGCCGAGGACGCCGAGGATCTGGCGCAGGAGGTCTATCTGCGCCTGTTGCGTAGCACCGGCGAGAACGCCGAAGCGGTCGCCAATCCCGAGGCCTACCTGTTCACGGTGGCGGCCAATCTGGCCCGCGAGCATGCGCGCTCGCGCGCGTCGCTGCCGCCGCTGGAGGACGTCGAGCTGCTGGCCGAAGTGCTCAGCAGCGAAGAGGATGTGGAAGGCGGGTTCGAACGCCGGCAGCGCTGGAACGACATTCGCGGCGCCATCGCCAGGCTGCCGCCGGCGACCCGCCGCATGATGGAACTGCACTATCGCGATGGCCTGGAGTGCGCGCAGATCGGCGCGCAACTGGACGTGTCCGTGCACATGGTGCGCAAGCACATCGGCAGAGGACTGGATGCCTGCCGCAAGGCGGTGCGCGCAGGGGAGGACGCATGAGCACCGATCCGATCCGCGGCGACGGCACGCTGGCCGAGCAGGCGGCGCACTGGTTCCTGCTGCACCGCCAGGGGCCGTTGAGCGAACCCCAGCGCGTGGCGTTCCTCGACTGGCTGCAGGGTTCGCCCGAGCACGTGCGCGAGTACTTGCGCGCCCTGCACCTGCATCGCCAGGTGGGCGCGGCGCTGGGCGCGGCACCCGACGCGGGCGCGACCGCCGGCCAGGCGCCGCGCGCCGAGCGCGGCGTCCCGGCCAAGGTGGTGCCGCTGTTTTCCGCCGCGCCAGCCGCAGCCGCAGCCGCGGCCGCGCCTCGCGGGCGTCGCGGCCGGCGCGGCTGGACGCTGGCGGCAGCGGCGGCCTGCCTGGCCTTGGCGCTGGGTCTGGCGCTGCCGCACTTGCAACCCCGGCCGCTATTGCTGGCGTCCGGGCACGGGCAATTGCGCGAACTGCGGTTGTCCGACGGCACGCAAGTGCGGCTCAACGCCGACAGCGTCGTGCGCGTGCGCATGGGCTGGTGGGCGCGTCATGTCGAGTTGTTGCGAGGCGAAGCCAGCTTCGACATCGCCGCCGATCGGCGGCCCTTCCAGGTGCAGGTCGATGGGCTGCGGATTCGCGATATCGGCACCGTGTTCGACGTGTCGCGGCGGCTGCAGGGCATCCGCATCGGGGTGATGTCCGGCGAGGTGGAGGTGTGGAGTGGCGGGGTCGCGGCGCGACGCCTGGCGCAGCTCGACGCGGGCCGGGTGGTGCTGGTGGAACGCGGCGGCGCGGTGCAACGGCTCGACATGCCGGCGGCGATGCTGCTGGACTGGCAGCAGCGCAAGGTCTCCTTCCTCGATGAGCGCCTGGACGAAGTCGCCGCGGCGTTCAATCGGCACAACGCGGTGCAGGTGGTGGTCGAGGACGCGGCGGCCGCGTCGGTGCGCCTGTCCGGCAGCCTGGACGCGCACCGCGTCACGGCATTGCAGGCCTTCCTGCAGCGCGATGCGCGCCTGGCAGTGCGCCGCGACGGCGACACCGTGCGGGTCTCCAGTCGCTGAGTGCGGCGCATGCCGGCGCTGTCAGAAAAAATTCATCG
Source organism: Xanthomonas sp. DAR 35659 (assembly GCF_041242975.1). Classification (NCBI taxonomy): domain Bacteria; kingdom Pseudomonadati; phylum Pseudomonadota; class Gammaproteobacteria; order Lysobacterales; family Lysobacteraceae; genus Xanthomonas; species Xanthomonas medicagonis. The sequence continues at coordinate 3,816,472 of NZ_CP162488.1, read as the reverse complement.
AATCCGCGTTCTCCATTTCCGCGCTTTCCCGCTCTTTCTTAGGAGAAGCCGCCGTCGATCCGCGACGTGGCGCCGCCATCTTCTCCTCCAAGGAACCGCAATGCGGAAGCAGCTCTCCCTGTCGATCGTCCTCGCCCTCTCTCCCGGTCTGCTCTTGCACGCGCATGCGGCCGCGCCGGACGGACTGCAGATCCGGGTCGCCGCGCCGATCGCGGCGCAGCCGCTGGGCCGCGCGCTGGAACAGCTCTCGCGGCAGTCGGGCGTGCAGTTCCTGTACTCGCCGACCGGCACCGTCCCCATCGGCGGAGCGGTCCCGGCCGGGGCGACCGTCCAGCAGGCGCTCGATGCGCTGCTGGCCGGAACCGGCTTGAACTACGCGGTGGTCGACGGCAACGTCATCGCCATCGATCCGGCGCCGGCGCGCAACGCGCCCGCGCCAGCCGTGCCGCCGCCGCCGCGCGAGCAGGAGGCGCCGGTCGCGCCCACCCTGGATGCGGTGAAGGTGATCGCCGCGCACGAGGTGATCGAGCAGAAGAAGACCTCGCCGGTGATCCGGGACTCGGTGATCTACGACGAGATGGACAGCTACGGCGACGAGACGCTGGCCGAGAGCCTGATGGCCGCGCCCGGGGTGAGCGCGGTGGAGGATGCGGGCGAGCCGCGCTACGTGACGGTGCGCGGGGTGCAGCCCAACCTCAACTACACCACCATCGACGGCATCGCCATCGCCAGTGTGGGCGGCAGCGGATCCGGCGAGCGCATGAACAACCTGCAGTTGATCCCCAGCGACATCGGCACCCGCACCGACATCTACAAGAGCTTCAGCGCCGAGCAGGCGCCCGACGCCATCGGCGGGGTGATCGACATCGTCAGCCGCAGCGCCTTCGACCGTTCGGGGCGGTACGTGTTCGCCGACGTGGCCGGCATCTACTCCACCGCCGAGACCGACGTCGGCCGCAGCGCCGGTGGCGACCACAAGACCCTGGGCCACTTCGGCAAGAGCGCCAAGGCGGTGTTCTCCGACCAGTTCGGCGCCGACCAGCAGTTCGGCATCGTGGCGGTGGCGCGCTACGAACAGCGCTCGCGCAACAGCATCAAGCGCTGGGTCGAATCCAACTACTACTTCAACGATGCCGGCAAGTACCTGACCGACGGCACCACCGAACCCAGCGAGGCCGCCGGCTGGAACGGCCTGCGTGCGCCGGGCAACTACAGCACCGGCACCTACACCAACTACATCACCAACTTCGGCGGCTCGGCCAAGCTGGAGTGGAAACCGTCGGACGAACCGTTCTACGCCTCGCTGCTGCTGTACTCGTACCGGTTCTACGAGAACTCGACGATGAACAAGACCGACCTGTACGGCAACGCCAAGTTCCCGATCCGCAACCAGACCGAGGACGGCGGCACCACCCAGATCAACAGCATCTACATCAAGAACCGGCACGATCGCTGGGACCGCAACAACCGCGGCGCCATCGCCAACGTCAGCTGGGACACCGGCGAGCTGTCCAGGCTCACCCTGCGGGCCGGCCATACCCAGGAGACGTTCGACAACACCCAGGTCTATTGGGGCGTGCGCGCCTATCCGAGCAACCTGTTCGTGGACTATGCCAACGACAGTCACGGCTTTCCGAACGCGGTCGGGGTGTCCTCGCCGAGCCTGCTGACCACCTCGGCGTTCAAGCTCAATCCGGCCCAGGCCTACACCTCGCCGCGCGATGCGCAGGAAAGCATCGACGATCTGCGCGTCGATTTCACCCACAACATCGAGGCCGACGCGCGCGGCTTCGGTTTCGCCGCCGGCGCCGAGTACCGCCACCTGAAGATCTGGCAGGACATCGAGTTCGATTACTACAAGACCAGTGCCACGCTCAACGACTACCTGTATCCCGGTTCGACCCTGGTCGGCACCGTGGCGGGCTTTCCGTTGATCGACAACCGCAAGTGGAGCGAGCAACTGGCGCCGACCCTGGGCGACAACAACGCCGCCTACCCGAACGCCAACGTCACCAGCGATTACAAGTACGTCGAGGACATCGGCAACGCCTACCTCTCGGCACACTACGCCTGGGAACGCCTGCTGCTGATCGGGGGCCTGCGTTACGACCACACCCGCTTCGACGCGTACAGCCCGTTCAGCGCCGACGGCGGCAAGACCTATACCGCGGACCTGCGCAAGACCGGGGGCGGCTACGACAATCTGCTGCCGTCGTTGAACGCCACCCTCAAGCTCAACGAGGACCAGCGCCTGCGTTTCTCGGCGAGCCGCACGCTCGGGCGGCCGACCCCGAGCAACATCGCCCAGGCCACCAGTACCAACTGCGGCGACGACGGGCAGGGCGGGAACTTCTGCACCATCCAGCAGGGCAACGCCGAACTGAAGCCGCGCCGCGCCACCAACCTCGACCTGGCCTGGGACCTGTACTTCAACGGCAACAACGGCCTGGTCTCGGTGGCGCTGTTCGACAAGCGCATCCGCGACGACATCTACACGCTCACCACCTTCGAGACCATCGGCGACGTGCGCTACCGGGTGACGCAACCGATGAACACCGACGCCTCCACGCTGCGCGGCGTGGAGTTCGCCATCGCCAACCGCAACCTGCGCGTGGGCCAGCAGCGCTTCGACATGTACTTCAACGCCACCCGGCTGCAGGGGCGCACCGACTACCGGATCAGCGACGGCAGCGAGCGCCGCCTGGGCCGCCTGCTGTACCAGCCGGACTGGTCGTTGAACGGCTCGCTGATCTGGCGCATGCCGTGGCAGGGCGCGCAACTGCGCGTGTCCGGCACCTACCGCAGCCGCATGCTGGTCGACTTCGGCGACACGCAGTGGCTGGACTCGTACTACGACCCGTACATGACCTTCAACCTGGCCTTCAGCCATCGCATCGGCAAGCACGTGACGCTGAAGTACGAAGCCAAGAACCTGTTCAACACGCAGCCGACCTACAGCACCGGTCCCGATGGGCGCTTCCGCACCGAGATCGACGACTACGGCCGCTTCTTCTACTTCCACCTCATCTACAACTGAGGGCATCGCCATGAACACCTTCAATCGCAGGCGCTTCCTTGCCTTGTCCGGCTTGTCCGCGTTCGGCGCCTGGATGGGCGCCGCCTCCGTGCTGGCGGCGGAGAACGACGCCAAGGCGTTGATCCCGCGCAACCTGCTCGCCACGCCGCGGTTCGCGACGACGCCGTTCACCCTCGGCGTGGCCTCCGGCGATCCGTCGCCGGACGGCGTGGTGCTGTGGACGCGGCTGGCGACCGAGCCGCTGGTGTACGGCGGCGGGATGCCGACCAGGCCGATGGTGGTCGAGTGGCAGGTGGCCGCCGACGAGCGTTTCGCCCAGGTGGTGCGGCAGGGATCGTCGCTGGCCCACCCGGAGCTGGGCCATGCGCTGCATGTGGAACTGGAAGGCCTGGCGCCCGCCCGGCCGTATTGGTATCGCTTCAGCGTCGGCGGCCACGCCAGCCCGGTCGGCCGCACCTGCACCTTGCCGGCGCCGGACGCCGCGGTGGACCGCGTGCGCTTCGCGGTCGCCGGCTGCCAGCACTACGAGGAGGGCCACTACACCGCCTGGCGGCGCATCGCCGAGGAGCCGCTGGATTTCGTGTTCCACTACGGGGACTACATCTACGAAGGTGCCGCGCGGCCCGGCCCGCGCACGATGAACGGCCGCCCGTTCACCAACCTGCGCAACCACGTCGGCCCGGAGATCTACACGCTGGACGACTACCGGCGCCGCTACGCGCAGTACAAGAGCGATCCCGACCTGCAGGCCGCGCATGCGGCGGCGCCGTGGTTCGTGACCTTCGACGACCATGAGGTGGACAACGACTGGGCCGGGACCGAAGACCAGGACGGCACGCCCAGCGAGGTGTTCCTGCTGCGCCGCGCGCAGGCCTTCCAGGCGTACTACGAGAACATGCCGTTGCGCCGCGCCTCGTTTCCGCGCGACGGCCACCTGCAACTGTATCGGCGTGCGCGCTACGGCCGCCTGATGGACCTGCATCTGCTGGACACCCGCCAGTACCGCAGCAAGCAGGTGGAGGACATGCGCCAGCGCGCGCAGATCGAATCGCCGGCGCGCAGCATCATGGGCGCGACGCAGGAGCGCTGGCTGTTCGACGGGCTGGCCGATGCGGCGCCGCGTTGGCACACCATCGCCCACCAGGTCGCCTTGGGCAACTACGTGCGCGAGAAGGACGGCCAACTCATCGCGTCCGACGACCAGTGGTCGGACTACCTGTCCAGCCGCCGCCGCCTGCTCGCGCACATCCAACGTGTCGGTTTCGGCAACGTGGTCACCACCTGCGGCGACGCGCACCGCCATTACGCCAGCGACCTGGTGCAGGACAACGCCGAATCGGGCATCGTCTCCAGCGAATTCCTGGCGACCTCGATCACCTCCGGGTCCGATGGCCTGGGCGTGGATGCGATTGCCGAGAACACCTTGCGCCACAGTCCGCACCTGAAGGCGACCACCGACAAGCGCGGCTACGTGCTGTGCGACGTGACCCGCGATGCGTGGATCGGCGACATGAAGACGCTGGACCAGGTGATGCAGCCGAATGGCGCACTGCGCAGTTGGAAGCGCTATGCCGTCGCGCACGGCAAGCCGGGGTTGCAGGAGGCCTGAGGCATGGCCGGATGCGGCGGTGAAGCCGCGCGCGTCCGCCTTGGTTACGTCAGCCGCTCACCGTCACCGCATCGCCGCCGCTGGCCAGCAACGCCGCCGCGGCCGCGCCGAGCGCGCGTTCGCGGTGGCGCACCGCATGGAAGGTGCGCGTGCCCAGGGCGCCGCCCACGCGCTGCAGGCGTCCGCTTTCCAGCCAGGGCGCGGCCGCCAGTTGCGAGACCGCGGCCACGCTGTGCCCGGCCGACAGCACCGCCGACAGCACCGCCTCGTTCGAGGGCAGAGTGAGCGCGACGCGCAAGGTCTCCGGGGCGACCTGCGCCGCCCGCAGCGCGCCCTCGAACTCCGAGCGGGTGCCGGAACCGGGCTCGCGCATGATCCATGACGTGGACGCCGCAAGCGCCGGCAGCGCGATCCGGCGGCGCCCCGCCAGCGGGTGCGCCGGCGCGGCGACCACCAGCAGCCGGTCCTGGGCCAGCGCGGTCAGCTGCAGCGCCGGGTCGTGCACGCCGCCCTCGACGAAGCCCAGTTCCGCCCGGCCCTCGGCGACCGCGCGCGCCACGCTTTCGGTGTTGCCCACCTGCAGGCGGATCTCGATCCGCGGATGGCGCGCATGGAACGCCATCAATCGCGCCGGCAGCCAGTAGCTGGCCACGGTCTGGCTGGCATGCAGTTCCAGGGTGCCGCGCAGCACGCCGCTCCATTCGCTCAGGGCCAGTTCGGCGGCATGGGCGCGCGCCAGGATCGCTCGCGCTTCGTCGGCGAATGCGGCGCCGGCGGCGGTCAGCTCGATGCCGCGGCCGACGCGATGGAACAGGGCCACGCCGTAGCGGGTTTCCAGCGCCTTGATCGCGGCGCTGGCCGCCGACGGCGTGCGGTGCGCGGCCTGCGCGCCCAGGGTCAGGTGCTGGCGCTCGGCGACGGCGACGAACAGGGCGAGTTGTTCCAGGGTCATGGCAGGATCATTCGGAGATATCGAACGAACTATCCAGCATTATGCGATGGAATGACAGAATGCGTGGGCGCATCCTGCCGCCACTTCGACAAGGCGGGCGTGGGCAATGCGCAAGATGGACGGGAGCGACAAAACGCTGTGGCCAGGTGTGCTGCTCGCCGCGGCGGTGGCGGCGCTGGCGATGCTGGCCGAGCGCGTGCAACTGCGCTGGCTGGGCCGCCCGTGGGTCGATGCGCTGGTGTTCGCGATCGTGTTCGGCACGCTGCTGCGCACCGCGGTGCGGTTGCCCGCGCGCATGCACGATGGCATCGCATTCGCCGCCAAGTTGCCGCTGGAAGTGGCGATCGTCCTGCTCGGTGCGTCGGTGAGCGTCAGCGCCATCGGGGCGGCGGGCGGCGTCTTGCTGGGCGCGATCGCGGCGATCGTGTTGCTCGCGATCGGCATCGGCTACGGCATCGGGCGCCTGCTCGGCCTGCCGGCGCGCCTGGCCACGCTGGTGGCCTGCGGCAATGCGATCTGCGGCAATTCGGCGATCGTGGCGGCGGCGCCGGTGATCGAGGCCGACTCGGACGAAGTGGCCGCGTCGATCGCCTTCACCGCCGCGCTGGGCATCGTGGTCGTGCTGGTGTTGCCGCTCGCGGCGCCGCTGTTCGGCCTGGACGATCGCCACTACGGCATCCTCGCCGGCATGACCGTGTATGCGGTGCCGCAGGTGCTCGCTGCCACCCTGCCGGTGGGCGCGGTCAGCGCGCAGGTCGGCGCGATGGTCAAGCTGATGCGGGTGGTGATGCTGGGGCCGGTGATGCTGCTGCTCGGCCTCGTCGCGGGCCGGCCGGGCGCCGCGCGGCTGCCGTTGCATCATGTGGTGCCGTGGTTCGTGCTGGGCTTCATCGGCATGCTGCTGGTGCGCAGTTCCGGCCTGCTGCCGTCGGCGGTGGCGGAGATCGCGCAGCGCGCCGCGACCGATCTGACCCTGGTGGCGATGGCGGCGCTGGGGCTGTCGGTGAACCTGCGGTCCGTGCTCGCCTCCGGCGGGCGGGTGCTGGCCGCTGGCACGCTGTCGCTGCTGGCGCTGGCCGCCATCAGCCTGTTGCTGGTTCACTATCTGCCGTAGGGGCCGCTGTACGCGCCGCGATCCGTGGCGTCGGTGTCGTCCAGCGGGATCGCGCTGCGCGCCACCAACACCAGCGAAGCGCTACGGTCGGCGGCCATCGGTGCGATGTAAAGGCCCACGCCGCTGCGGCGCCGTCGAAGGCCATGCTCTGCGGTTCGATGGCAGCACGACGTTGCGTGGTGATGCGGCATTCCTCATGCCGCGCTCCACGTGAGGACGGTGCGCTGCCATGCAGTGTTCGAGCGCGAGTGCACGGCTGCGTGCGCGTGATGGTCGCGCCCGGCATGACCAGCGCGGGCGGAGCGGTGTAATAGTCTCCGCCGTGGCGGGCGCCCTAAGGTGGCGGCATTCTTCGCCTGTATCGCTACGAGCCTTCGCATGGGACACGACCACAGCCACGCACCGACCGAGATCCGCCACGAGAAGCCCTTGTGGTGGGCACTGGGACTGACCGCCGCGTTCCTGCTGGTGGAGGTCGTCGGCGCGTTCCTGACCAATAGCCTGGCGTTGCTGTCCGATGCCGCGCACATGGCCACCGACACCCTGGCGCTGATGATCGCGCTGATCGCGGTGCGGCTGAGCCGGCGTCCGCCCGACGCCAAGCGCACCTACGGCTACGCGCGGCTGGAGGCGCTGGGCGCCCTGTTCAACGGCGGCATGCTGTTCGTGGTCGCCGCCTACATCCTGTGGGAGGCGGTGCAGCGCTTCCGCCAGCCGCAGGAAGTGGCCACGATCGGCATGCTCGGCATCGCCGCGTTCGGCCTGCTGGTCAACCTGATCTCGATGCGCCTGCTCAAGGCTGGCAGCGGCGAAAGCCTGAACATGAAGGGCGCGTACCTGGAAGTGTGGAGCGACATGCTCGGCTCGGTCGCGGTGATCGTTGGTGCGCTGGCGATCCGTCTCACCGGCTGGAGGATGATCGACCCGATCCTGGCGGTGCTGATCGGCCTGTGGGTGCTGCCTCGCACCTGGGTGCTGCTGCGCGAGGCGGTCAACGTGTTGCTGGAAGGCGTACCCAAGGGCATGGACATGGCCGCCGTGCGCGGCTATCTGCGCGGCGTTCCGGGGGTGGAGGACGTGCACGACCTGCACGTCTGGGCGCTGGCCTCCAGCACGCCCGCGCTCACCGCGCACGTGGTGGTCGCCGCCGATGCCGACGCCGACGCGTTGCGCGCGACGCTGTGCGATGGCCTGCATGCGCGTTTCGAGATCGACCATGTGACCCTGCAGATGGAAGCCGGGCATTGCGGCGCCGCGCCGTGCGGCACGCCGGCAAGCGCCGCGGCGGACGACCACGGCCATGATGATGGGCATGCGCATCATGGGCATGGCCACGCGCACGGGCATACGCATCCCTGACACTAGGACGCTTGCGCTTCCCTGTAGGAGCGGCTTCAGCCGCGACAGGATGCGCGTCGGCAAGGCCTGTCGCGGCTGAAGCCGCTCCTACACGAAGCGAGGGTCAGGCCGCCGGTTCGCGCAGCGCCGGCGCGTCCCAGCCCGGGCGCGGCGCGAAGCGGTCGCCGTAGCGCGCCTGCAACGCGCGCAGCCGCGCCAGCAAGGCCTCGGCGCCGGCGGTGCGGATGTACTGGATCGGGCCGCCGCGGAACGGGGCGAAGCCGGTGCCGAAGATCACGCCGGCATCGAGCAGGTCGGCATCGGCGACCACGCCCTCGTGCAGGCAGGCGACCGCCTCGTTAAGCAGCGGCAGGATCAGGCGGTCCTCCAGGTCGTCGGGCGCGCGATAGTCCTTGGCCACTTCCGGCTTCTTCGCGCGCCCGTTCTCCCAGGCGTACAGGCCTTGCCCGTCCTTCTTGCCGCGCTTGCCCGGTTCCACCGTCTGCAGCGCCGCCGGGATCGGCAGGCCCAGGAACGGCGCCAGTTCGGCGCCGACGCCGGCGGCCACGTCCAGGCCCACGGTGTCGATCAGTTCGATCGGCCCCATCGGCATGCCGAACTTCACCGCGGCCTTGTCGATCACCGGGCCGGGGATGCCCTCGGCGTAGGCGGTGGCCGCTTCCAGCAGGTACGGGAACAGCACGCGGTTGACCAGGAAGCCCGGCGTTCCCGCGACCGGGACGGGCAGCTTGTCGATCGCCTTGCAGAACGCGGCCAGCCGCTTCTGGTTCTCCGGCGCCAGGCCGTCGTGGCAGACGATCTCCACCAGCGGCATCTGCGCCACCGGGTTGAAGTAGTGCAGGCCGCCGAACTGCGCCGGGCGTTGGATGTGCTCGCGCAGCTCGGTCAGCGGAATCGATGAGGTGTTGGTGCTGAGCAACGCCGTGGGCTGCATGCGCGGCTCCAGCGACGCGTACAGCTCGCGCTTGGCCTGCGGATTCTCGATGATCGCCTCGATCACCAGATCCGCCGTCGGCACGCCGTCGCCGGCCAGGTCGCCCTTCAAGCGCGCCGCCACCGCCGGGCGTTTGCTGTCGTCCTTGACCCGCTTGGCGAACAACTCGCCGGCGCGGCTCAGCGCACCATCGATGAAGCGCTGCTCGCGATCCTGCAGGGTCACCTCGAAGCCCTTGTAGGCCGACCAGGCGGCGATGTCGCCGCCCATCACGCCGGCACCGACCACGTGCACGTGGCGGATGCCATGGTCCTTGCCGCCCAGCGCCTTGAGTCGTTCGGTGAGGAAGAAGATGCGGATCAGGTTGCGCGCGGTCGGGGTGCTGGCCAGCTTGACCACCGCCTTGCGCTCGGCATCCAGGCGCGCCTGGATGCCGCTGCCGCCGCTGCGCTCCCACACGCCGATCAGCGCGTACGGCGCCGGGTAGTGTTCCTTGCGCGCCTTGCGCGCCACCTGCTTGCGCATCTGCGGCGCCAGCAGCTTGCGCGCCGGCCAGGTGTTGGTGGCCCAGGCGGTGGCGCGCTGCTTGAAGGGACGGGTGCTGCCGGACAGCGCCAGCGCCACCGCGGTATCGACCAGCACCGCCGGCGCGGCGACCTTGTCGACCAGGCCCATCGCCCGCGCCGCCGAGGCCGACACGGTGCGGCCGGTGAGCATCAGGTCCATCGCCGCCGGCGCGCCGACCAGCCGCGGCAGGCGCGCGCTGCCGCCCCAGCCGGGGAAGATGCCGAGCTTGGTCTCGGGCAGGCCGATGCGGGTGGACGCATCGCTGGAAGCGACGCGGTAGCGGCAGGCCAGCGCGATCTCGGTGCCGCCGCCCATGCAGAAGCCGTGGACCGCGGCCACGGTCGGGCAGGGCAGTTCGGCCAGTTTCTGGAAGGTGGCCTGGCCGCGGCGGATCGCGTCGTTGACGGTGCCGCGCCGGTCGAACTCCTGGAACTCCTTCAGATCCGCGCCGGCGATGAAGCCGTTGGCCTTGGCCGAGCGGATCACCACGCCCTTGGGCGGGTCGATGGCGATGCGTTCGAGCAGGTCGCCCAGCTCCAGCAGCACGTCCTGCGACAGCGCGTTGACGGGGGCGTCCTGGCGGTCGAGGCTGAGCACGACGACGCCATCGCCGCGGATGTCCGCTTGCCAGTGACTGAATCGGAGCCCGTCGAAGCCTGAGAGCATGGGAGGACCATCCGCTTATGTATGGAGAAGATCGTTATCATCCAGAGGTTGTTTCCCTTGCGTCAAATCCCAATCCACGGGGAGTGACGCGCAGGTCCCGCGACCGCTGGCATGGCGCCAGCCTAACGGAACGCGGGTTAACGTCGTGGGGCGGCGGTCCGCAGGGCCGCTGAACTTTTTTCCGGAATGGCGGTCAGATGGTCCGACGTAGGTTGGGCTGACAGGAGTGCGGCCCGTTATGGCCGATGTCGAAACACCTCAGGAGCTGGACCTGGAACTGGTCCGGCGCGTGCAGCGCGGCGAGAGCGCGGCGTTCGATGTGCTGGTGCGCAAGTACCAGCACCGGATCGTCGGGTTGATCGGGCGCTACATCGCCGACTGGAGCGAATGTCAGGACGTGGCCCAGGACACCTTCATCCGCGCCTACCGCGCGATAGGGAATTTCCGCGGCGACGCCCAGTTCTCCACCTGGTTGCACCGGATTGCCGTGAACACCGCCAAGAATCACCTGGTTGCGCACAACCGCAGGCCGCCCACCGACGACGTCGACGTGCTCGACGCCGAGCAGTTCGACAGCGGCACGCGGCTGCGCGACACCGACACGCCCGAGCGCGAACTGATGCGCCAGGAGCTGGAGCGCACGGTGATGAAGGCGGTCGACGGCTTGCCGGAGGAATTGCGTACCGCCATCACCCTGCGCGAGGTGGACGGAATGAGCTACGAGGACATCGCGCAGAAGATGGGGTGCCCGATCGGCACCGTGCGCTCGCGGATCTTCCGCGCGCGTGAGGCCATCGACGCCGAATTGCGTCCCCTGCTGGATACCGACAGCGCCACCCGTGAGCGACACCGCGTATGACCGACACCACGCCCATGCCCCATTCCGAGCCGACCCCCGGCGCCATGCCGCCGGACAAGTTCGAACTGCACTACCGGCAGCAGCTCTCCGCCCTCATCGACGGCGAGCTGCCGGCCGACGAAGCGCGCTTCGTGCTGCGCCGCCTGCAGCACGACACCGAACTGTCCGGTTGCCACGAGCGCTGGCAGCTGTGCGGCGACATCCTGCGCGGCCGCGTCTGCGCGCCGGCGCCGGTCGATTTCAGCGAGCGCGTGCGCCAGGCCGTGGCGGCCGAGGCGCAGCACGCCGACGCCGCACGTGCCAGCGCCGCCGCCGGAGGCCGCCGTTCCTGGCGCTGGGGCGGCAGTGCCGCGCTGGCGGCGTCGGTCGCCGCGATCGCGTTGTTCATGACCCGCGAACGCCTGCCCGACGCCGCGCCGGCCGCGCCGGCGGTGCAGGTCGCCGATTCCGCTGCGCCTGCCGCCTCGGCCCCGGCGCTGCCGTCCGCCGCCGCGCATGCGCCGACGCCGGTCCCGACGCCGGCGCCGGCCGATCCGCAGGGCGATCTCGGCGCGGCGGTGGCCGCGGCGCCGGCGGTCGCCATTGCCGCGACCCGCCGCCAGGAGGCCGCCGCGCGCCGCGGCGCCACCCGCACCCAGCAGGCCGCGCGCGGCAGCGCGGCGCGTGGCGCCGAGCCGGTGCGCGCGGTCGCCGCGGCCACGCCGCCACGGCCGGTGCTGACGCCGGCGCAGGCCGCGCCGGTGCTGGCCCAGCAGCACCCCGACGATCCGTTCGCGCACCAGCCCGCCACCCCGCTGCAGGCCCGGCCATGGCCGCGTTCGGCGCTGGCGCCGGCCGCGTCCGGCAGCGCGTTCACCGCCAGTTTCCCGCGCCAGGGCGCGCCGGCGGCGTTCTATCCGTTCGAACCGCGGCTGCCGGCCGACACCGCGTCCGCGCCGGCGCCGCAGCAACCTTGATCCGAGGCGCCGGCCGGAGCGCGCGCTTCGTCCTGGCGCGCGGTGCGCGCTGCACCGCCAGCGTTTTCCTTCCCTTTCCCGAACCGGAGGCTCGCGTCCGATGACTCACCGTATCCGCCACCATCTGCTGGGCGTGTTGGCCCTGACCCTGCCGCTGGCCGCCTGCGCGCAGCAGCCGGAGCCGTCCGCGACTTCCGCCGCGGCGCCGGTCGCGCGCGCGGCGCCGGCGCCGCAGCTGGTCGCCGGGCTGCCCGATTTCACCAACCTGGTCGAGCAGGTCGGGCCGGGCGTGGTCAACGTCGAGACCACGATCAGCCGCAAGGCCGCGGCCACGCGCGGCGGCGGCGGCATGCCCGACGATGACCAGATTCCCGAGTTCTTCCGCCGCTTCTTCGGCCCGGACGGCATGCCCGGGCGGCCCGGCATGCCCGGCCCGCAGGGACCGGACGACGACGACGGTCCCGCCGGCCGCTCGATGGGGTCGGGCTTCATCATCTCGCCCGACGGCTACGTGCTGACCAACCACCATGTGATCGATGGCGCCAGCGAGGTCAAGGTCAAGCTGACCGACCGCCGCGAGTTCACCGCCAAGGTGGTCGGCAGCGACCAGCAGTACGACGTGGCGCTGCTGAAGATCGACGGCAAGAACCTGCCGACGGTGCGGGTGGGCGACTCCAACGGGCTCAAGCCGGGCCAGTGGGTGGTCGCGATCGGTTCGCCGTTCGGCCTGGATCACTCGGTCACCGCCGGCATCGTCAGCGCCACCGGCCGCAGCAATCCCTACGCCGACCAGCGCTACGTGCCCTTCATCCAGACCGACGTGGCGATCAACCAGGGCAACTCCGGCGGCCCGCTGCTCAATACCCGCGGCGAGGTGGTCGGCATCAATTCGCAGATCTTCTCCGCCTCCGGCGGCTACATGGGCATCAGCTTCGCGATCCCGATCGACCTGGCGATGAGCGCGGTCGAGCAGATCAAGAAGACCGGCAAGGTCAGCCGCGGCATGCTCGGGGTGACCATGCAGCCGAACATCAGCGACGTGGAGGCCAAGGGCCTGGGCCTGAGCGACACCCGCGGCGCGCTGGTCAACGGCGTGCAGCCGGGCAGCGGCGCGGCCAAGGCCGGGATCGAGCCGGGCGATTTCATCGTTGCCTTCAACGGGCAGAAGATCAACACCCGCGAGGACCTGCCGCCGCTGGTGGGCATGCTGCCGCCGGGCAGCAAGGCGCGCGTCACCGTGATCCGCGACGGCAAGCCGCGCGACATCAGCGTGACCCTGAGCGAACTCAGCGACGACGGCATGGCGATGGGGCCGCAGCAGCCGGGCCGCGGCGGTGCCGCGCCGGCGCCGCAGGCCGCGGAGAGCAGCGCGCTGGGCATCAGCGTGGAGGAGATCCCGGCCCCGGTCCGGCAGAAGCTCGGCCTGCGCGCGGACGAGGGCGTGCAGGTGGCGCAGGTCAGCCGCGCGGTGGCGAGTAAGTCGCAGCTGCGTCCGGGCATGATCGTGCTGCAGGTCGGACGCACTCCGGTCTCCAGCGCGGCGCAGTTCCACAAGCTGACCGCCGGGGCCAAGAAGGGCGACGTGGTGATGCTGCTGGTGCGCGCGCCGGGCAGCCCGGCCAGCCAGTTCGTCGCCATCAGCGTCGAGTGATCCCCCGCGACCGCTCGGTCGCGCCGACGGCCAGCGCACGCAGCTGCGCTGGCCGTCCTTGATTTCATTGGAAATTTCGCCAGGTGGGCAGGGCCGCGCCGACACGGCCACGGGTGCGCCGCGCACGGCGGCCCGCGGCGCTCCGGGCATGCGATAATGGCCCGTTATCCTGACGACGGTCCTGGCCGCCGCCCACCTCATGTCCTCTGATTCGATGCGGAACATCCGCAACTTCTCCATCATCGCCCACGTCGACCACGGCAAATCGACCCTGGCCGATCGCATCATCCAGCTCTGCGGCGGCCTGCAGGCCCGCGAGATGGAAGCGCAGGTGCTCGACTCCAACCCGATCGAGCGCGAGCGCGGCATCACCATCAAGGCCCAGTCCGTTTCGCTGCCGTACACGGCCAGGGACGGGCAGGTCTACCACCTGAACTTCATCGACACCCCCGGCCACGTCGACTTCTCCTACGAGGTCAGCCGCTCGCTGGCCGCCTGCGAGGGCGCGCTGCTGGTGGTGGACGCGGCGCAGGGCGTGGAAGCGCAGTCGGTGGCCAACTGCTACACCGCGGTGGAGCAGGGCCTGGAAGTGGTGCCGGTGCTCAACAAGATCGACCTGCCCACCGCCGACATCGAGCGCGCCAAGGCCGAGATCGAGGCGGTGATCGGCATCGACGCCGAGGACGCGGTCGCGGTCAGCGCCAAAACCGGGCTCAACGTGCAGGAGGTGCTGGAGGCCATCGTGCACCGCATCCCGCCGCCGGTGCCGCGCGACACCGACAAGCTGCAGGCGCTGATCATCGACTCCTGGTTCGACAACTACCTGGGCGTGGTCTCGCTGGTGCGGGTGATGCAGGGCGAGATCAAGGCCGGCGACAAGCTGCTGGTGATGTCCACCGGCCGCACCCACCAGGTCGACAGCGTCGGCGTGTTCACGCCCAAGCGCAAGGTCCTGCCGGCGCTGCGCGCGGGCGAGGTGGGTTGGGTCACCGCCAGCATCAAGGACGTGCACGGCGCGCCGGTCGGCGACACCCTGACCCTGGCCAGCGACCCGGCGGCCAAGCCGCTGCCGGGCTTCCAGGAAATGCAGCCGCGCGTGTTCGCCGGCCTGTTCCCGGTCGATGCCGAGGACTACACCAACCTGCGCGAGGCGCTGGACAAGCTGCGCCTGAACGACGCGGCGCTGCGTTTCGAGCCGGAAAGCTCCGAGGCGATGGGCTTCGGCTTCCGCTGCGGCTTTCTCGGCATGCTGCACATGGAGATCGTGCAGGAGCGGCTGGAGCGCGAGTACAACCTGGACCTGATCAGCACCGCGCCGACCGTGGTCTACGAGGTGCTCAAGACCGACGGTTCGATCATCAGCATGGACAACCCGGCCAAGCTGCCGCAGTTGAACATGGTCGAGGAGATCCGCGAGCCGATCATCCGCGCCAACATCCTCACCCCCGAGGAATACATCGGCAACATCATCAAGCTGTGCGAGGAGAAGCGCGGCAGCCAGATCGGCATCAACTACCTGGGCAGCCAGGTGCAGATCAGCTACGAGCTGCCGATGGCCGAGGTGGTACTGGACTTCTTCGACAAGCTCAAGTCGGTCAGCCGCGGCTACGCCTCGCTGGACTACCACTTCGTGCGTTTCGACGCCGGCCCGTTCGTGCGCGTGGACGTGCTGATCAACGGCGACAAGGTCGATGCGCTGTCGCTGATCGCGCACCGCAGCCACGCCGACCGCCGCGGCCGCGAACTGTGCGAGAAGATGAAGGACCTGATCCCGCGGCAGATGTTCGACGTGGCGATCCAGGCCGCGATCGGCTCGCAGATCATCGCCCGTACCACGGTCAAGGCGATGCGCAAGAACGTGCTGGCCAAGTGCTATGGTGGCGACGTCTCGCGCAAGAAGAAACTTCTGGAAAAGCAGAAGGAAGGCAAGAAGCGCATGAAGCAGGTCGGCCGCGTGGAAATCCCGCAGGAAGCCTTCCTGGCTGTGCTGCAGATGGATAAGTAGCTGGGAATGGTGAATAGGGAATGGGGAATGGAAGAGCGCATGCTCTTGCCTTTCCGATTCCCCATTTTCGATTCCCGATTCCCATTCCGAAGGAACAAGAATGAAATGGTTTGAAATCGCGCTGGTGGTCCTGACCTTCGCCACCGGCATCATCTGGTTGCTGGACAAGCTGTTCTTCGCCAAGCGCCGCGCCGCGCGCGCCGGCCTGCTCGATTCCGAGCCGGTGCTGGTGGATTATTCGCGGGCGTTCTTCCCGGTGCTGGCGGTGGTGCTGATCCTGCGCAGCTTCATCGCCGAGCCGTACAAGATCCCGTCCAGCTCGATGATGCCGAACCTGCTGGTCGGCGATTTCATCCTGGTCAACAAGTTCTCCTACGGCTTCCGCCTGCCGATCACCAACCAAAAGGTGATTCCGGTCGGCGAGCCCAAGCGCGGCGACGTGGTGGTGTTCAAGCCGCCGCACAAGCCGGACGAGAATTGGATCAAGCGCGTCATCGGCCTGCCCGGCGACCGCATCGGCTTCCATGGCGACACCCTCTACATCAACGGCACGCCGATGAAGTACCAGGTGCGCGGCGAGTACGTCGGCAAGGGCAAGGGCGCGGAGATGACCGGCGCCACGCTGCTCACCGAGTACCTGCCGGGCCGCACCCACACCGAACTGGAATGGCTGGGCCGCAACAGTCCGGCCGGCCAGGGCGACTGGGAGGTGCCGGCGGGCCAGTACTTCGTGATGGGCGACAATCGCGACAACAGCGAGGACAGCCGGTTCTGGACCCAGACCCACTTCCTGCCCGAGGAGAACCTGCGCGGCAAGGCGTTCCTGGTCTGGCTCAATTGCGAAGGGTGGTTCTGCAGCGGCAGTTTCGATCCCTCGCGGATCGGAACCGGCATCCAGTGATTTCTGGCGTAAGGGGAAGCGCGATGAAGCACAAGCAAAGCGGCATGACCTTGACCTCGTTCGTGGTGGTGCTGGCGGTGGTCGGGTTCTTCGCCTACATCGGCATGAAGCTGTTCCCGATGTACATGGAGTACTACGCGGTGCGCTCGGCGATGAAGGGCCTGGCCGCCGAGCCGGGCAGCGCCGACATGGATCCGGCGCAGGCGAAGACGCTGTTGTTCCGCCGCCTGGACATCAACAACTCGGACAACGTGAAGCCGGACGACGTCCAGTTCGACCGCATGGATTCGGGCTGGAAGATGCACGTGGCCTACGAGGTGCGCAAGCCACTGATCGCCAACCTGGACGTGGTCGGCAAGTTCGACATCACCCAGGACCTGACGAAGCGCGGTGGCGAATAAGACCTTCCAGCGCGGCGACCGGATCGGGCACCGCTTCGCCGACCCGCAGCTGCTGGCGCAGGCGCTGACCCATCGCAGCGCCGGCGCGCCGCACAACGAGCGGCTGGAATTCCTCGGCGACAGCATCGTCAACCAGATGATCGCCGAGGCGCTGTACCAGCGCTGGCCCAAGGCCGACGAGGGCGCGCTGACCCGCGCCCGCGCCGAACTAGTGCGCGAGGCCTCGCTGGCCAGCATCGGCCGCCAGCTGGAACTGGGCGAGCGGCTGACCCTGGGGCCGGGCGAGATGAAGTCGGGCGGGCACCGCCGCGACTCGATCCTGGCCGATGCGGTCGAGGCGGTGGTCGCGGCGATCTACCTGGACGCCGGATTCGAGGCCTGCCGTGCGGTGATCCTGCCCTGGTTCGAGACGGCGCTGGCCGCACTGCCGGTCGGTAAGGCCGAGAAGGATGCCAAGACCCGCCTGCAGGAATGGCTGCAGGCGCGGCAACGGACGTTGCCGGCCTACGAGCTGATCAGCGAGACCGGCGACGACCACGCCAAACTATTCCGGGTACGCTGCGTACTCGCCGAGCCCGCCCTCGTCACCGAGGGCGAGGGCACCTCGCGACGGCTGGCCGAACAACAGGCCGCCGCCGCCGCCATCGAGCAACTGGATTCGAGCAAGTGAACGAGCAAGCGACCCCTTACCGCAGCGGCAGCGTGGCCGTGATCGGCCGCCCCAACGTGGGCAAGTCCACCCTGACCAACGCCCTGGTGGGCGCCAAGGTCAGCATCGTCTCCAACCGGCCGCAGACCACCCGGCACCGCCTGCTGGGCATCGCCAGCTTCCCGGAAGGGCAGTTGGTGCTGGTCGATACCCCCGGCCTGCACCGCGAGCAGAAGCGCGCGATGAACCGGGTGATGAACCGCGCCGCGCGCGGCTCGCTGGAAGGCGTGGACGCCGGCCTGCTGGTGATCGAGGCCGGGCGCTGGGACGAGGAGGACACGCTGGCGTTCAACGTGCTCAGCGACGCCGGCGTCCCGGTGGTGCTGGTGGTCAACAAGGTCGACCGGCTCAAGGACAAGACCGCCTTGCTGCCGTTCCTGCAGCAGGTCAGCGACGGCCGCAGCTTCGCCGCGGTGCACCCGATCTCCGCGCTCAAGCGCAAGGGCCTGGAGGCGCTGGTGCGCGACCTGCTGGCGCTGGTGCCGGAAGCGCCGCCGATGTTCGGCGAGGACGAGATCACCGACCGCAGCCAGCGCTTCCTGGCCGGCGAATTGGTGCGCGAGCAGTTGATGCGCCAGCTCGGCGAGGAATTGCCGTACGCGACCACCGTGGAGATCGAGCGCTTCGCCGAGGACGGCGCGCTGCTGCGCATCGGCGCGGTGATCTGGGTCGAGCGCGAGGGCCAGAAGGCGATCGTGATCGGCAAGGGCGGCACCCGGCTCAAGGACATCGGCGCCAAGGCCCGCCAGCAGATGGAGCGCCTGTTCGGCGCCAAGGTGTTCCTGGAGACCTGGGTGCGTGTGCGCGAGGGCTGGTCGGACGACGAGGCGGCGCTGAAGGCCTTCGGCTACGGGGAGTGACGCCCTAACAACAGGGGATGCGAGATGCGATGGGCGAAATCCGGTTTTTGCGGTCTCCCGTCTCGCGCGGTTTTCAGCAGGATGGTGGTGCCGGCGTTGCTGGCGCTGCCGTTCGCGGTCAACGCGCAGACCTTTCCATGCTCGAATGCCGCCGGATCAGGCGAACGGATGGTGGGGATGGCGCCGGGTGGACCCGGTATCGCGCCGACGCCGCTGTGTGTGCGTGATGGTGCCCCCCCGGGTGCGGCGCAGCCGGAATCCGATCCGGCCAGAGGGATGGCCAACGCGGTCATGGCGATGGCGAAAATCCTGGCCGGCGATGCGGCGAAGATGGCCAACGACCCTCTCTATCAGCGCTTGCGCGATGGATACTGGCAGTACTTCGCGCCTGGCGCCGGCGCCAAACCGGGCGACAGCTGTGTGGCTGCTTACGCCAGCTTGCAGGGGCTTGCCACCATCGCCGGTCCGTCGGGCGATTACCGAGGGGCGACGTTGGCCTTCACCGGCGCCGGATTGCCGCACGCCAAGAAGGACGACGTGGTCAAGGTCACGCTGGACGGTGGCGATGGAAATCCGCAGACCGTGCGCGCCTATCGCTAT
Organism: Xanthomonas sp. DAR 35659; assembly: GCF_041242975.1. Classification (NCBI taxonomy): domain Bacteria; kingdom Pseudomonadati; phylum Pseudomonadota; class Gammaproteobacteria; order Lysobacterales; family Lysobacteraceae; genus Xanthomonas; species Xanthomonas medicagonis. The sequence continues at coordinate 3,797,292 of NZ_CP162488.1, read as the reverse complement.
GTCACGCCCGGGACCGGGCTGGTCACGATCGCGTTTGCGGTCCCGACGGCTGATGCCTTGCTCGGCGGGATAGAGGACCAAGCGCATTACCGATTGTCCATCGACAAGAAGCAGGTGTTCGAGATCAAGTGGCACGACGGTCACCAAGCCAGGGATCGCTTGAAGCAATGCATTGCCGCCGCCAGCGCACCCTAGCGGATGTCCATGGTGCGCGCGGCATGGTTGCCGACGCCGGGATGCCGAGAGCACCGCAAGATGGCGTTGGCGATCGCGCGACCGATCGATTGCGGACGTCGTTGCTTGGGCTGAGACCGCGATGGCGGGTGCTGGCCTGAGATGTTCATCGAACACGAACCCGCCTTCGTCCTGCATGCGCGCCCCTGGCGCGAGACCAGCCTGCTGGTGGAAGTCCTGAGCGCGCGCTACGGTCGGCTGGGCGTGTTGGCCCGCGGCGTGCAGGGGCCGAAGAAGCAGCCATTGCGCGCCGCCCTGCAGCCCTTGCAGTCGATCCGCCTCAGCGCGCAGCGGCGCGGCGAATTGGCGCAACTGCGCGCGGCCGAGGCCGTGGACACGGCGCCGCGGCTGAGCGGCGAGGCGATGCTCGCCGGCTTCTACATCAACGAACTGACCCTGCGCCTGGCGCCGCGCGACGATCCCGCGCCGGACCTGTACCTGGCCTACGCGCGGGTGCGCGCGCGGCTCGCCGCCGAGGCGCCGCTGGCCTGGTCGCTGCGCTGCTTCGAACGCGACCTGCTGGAGGCCTTGGGCGTGGGCTTCGACCTGCGCCACGACGGCGACGGCGAACCGATCGACCCGGCGGCGCGCTACGTGCTCGATGCCGAGCACGGGCCGCGCCGCCTGTTGAGCGACCGCGGCCACGACCAGCGCAGCGGCATGGCCACCGGCCGCGCCCTGTTGGCGCTGGCCGACGACACCGAACCGGTCGCCGAGGACCTGCCCAGCCTGCGCCGCGGCATGCGCGTGGTGTTGCTGCATCACCTCGGCGGGCGTGGGCTGAAGTCGTGGGAAATGCTGCAGGATCTGGCCCGCCAGCGCCGCGGCGTGGACGTGCCTGAATCGCTGGACGAGGTGGCTGTAGCCGGGACGCCGGAGACGCCGGCGCCGAAGGCCGATTGAGCCGCGCGGCTGTAGGAGTCGGAAGCCAGTGCGGATGCGCGTGCTGGTGTGCCTAGATGCCTGCAGCCGTGGCGTCAGCCGGCGGGATTCCGCTGAGGTCAGTCAGCTCCACCGATTGCGTGGTAGGTACGTTTGCCGGTTGCGTTCGTCGCGGCTGAAGCCGCTCCTACAGGGGCTGCGGCTGGCGGCCAGATGCATGATGGGATGAAGGCCCGCGGCCCCGGCCTTCAGCGCAGACAGCGCGATGTACCTGACGTCCGTCGCCCGCGGCTGCGTATCGAAGATGCGCGACGACCCGCGACGTCCACACGCAGCCCACAGCGAGCGAGACGCCCGCTCTTACGAATCCCGATTCCCCATTCCCCACTCCCAGCCTCAATGCAACAACGCCGCCACCGCCTCGCTGAACTGGTGACGCGCCTGCGAGGACGCCGGGTCGCCATGCAGCTGGCGCACCGCGCGGGCCAGGCGCGCGGCGCCGACGAAGCCGCAGCTGGCCTGCAGCCGGTGCAGATGGCTGCGCACGGCCTGCTCGTCGCTGGTCTGCAGCGCCGAGGCGACCGCGTCGCGGGTGCCCGGCAGTTCGGCCAGGAACAGCTCGCGCAACGCGATCAGGTGCGAACGCTCGCCGTTGAGCGCGGCCAGCGCCGTGGTCTCGTCCCAGTCCACCGCGACCTCGGCGGCGCCGGGCGCCGCACCGGCGCGACCGCGCGCCAACAGGCGGCGTACCGCCTGCAGCAGGCGGTCGGGCCCGAGCGGTTTCAGCAGCACCTCGGCGAAGCCGGCGCCGAGCAGCTGCGCGCGGACCGCGTCGCTGGCATCGGCGGTATGCGCCAGGGCCAGGGTGCCGGGACGCTGCCGCTGCAGCTGTTGCAGCAGGTCGGCACCGGTGCCGTCGGGCAGGTTGGCGTCGATCAGCCACAGGTCGTGGTGCGGCGTCTGCGCACAGGCCAAGGCCGCGGCGACGCTGTCGGCCAGATCGACCTGCGCGGGCAGGGCCTGCAGCGTGGCCTGGAAGAACGCGCGACTGATCGGGTCGTCCTCGACCAGCAAGAGTCGCGTCACAGGGTCCTGGGTCGATGCCATCCTTATGCCTCCATGCGGCCTGGGCGCATCTTAGCGGCTGCGACGATGCGTCGCACCACTTTGCAACGCTGCGGCGGCCTGCGCAAGCCGTTGCGCAGCACGGGTCGCCGAGGCCGGGGCCCTTCACCCGGGGCGAGGCCGCCGAGGCGCGCGGCCCCCGCGCGCGACACGCTCCCCCCGGACGCGGCGCGGATCCGCACGCATCGGCAGGCCCGGACGCATCTGCGACAATGGCCGCCCTTTTCCGCCCGCAGCCTGCCGCCACGTGGCCCGATCCAGAAACCGCCTAGACCGCACCCCGTTCCAGACCGATATCGCCGACCTCAGCCACGATGGCCGTGGCGTCGCCCGCCGCGAGGGCGAGGGCGGCAAGGTCGCCTTCGTCACCGGCGCGCTGCCGGGCGAGACCGTGCTCGCCGAGCCCACCGCGCGCAATCGCCATTTCGACGAGGCGCGCACCGTGCAGGTGCTGCAGGCCTCGCCGCAGCGGGTGCCGCCGCGTTGCCCGCACTTCGGCGTCTGCGCCGGCTGCGTGCTGCAGCACCTGGCCGAGGACCAGCAGATCGTGGCCAAGCAGCGGGTGCTGACCGAGAACCTGGAGCGGATCGGCCACGTGACCCCGCAGACGGTGCTGCCGGTGCTGGCGGGCGAGCCCTGGGGCTATCGGCGCAAGGGCCGGTTCTCGGTGCGCCGGGTGGAGAAGAAGGACAAGACCCTGGTCGGCTTCCGCGAGCTCGATCCGCGCTTCGTCGCCGACCTGTCGGTGTGCCATACGGTGATCCCGCAGATCGGCTTCAAGGTCGGCGCACTGGCCGAACTGGTCGAGAGTCTGGAGGGCAAGCGCGACATCCCGCAGATCGAGTTCATCGCCGGCGATGCGGCGGTGGCGCTGACCTTCCGCCACATGCAACCGCTCAGCGCGGGCGACCAGGCGGCGCTGATCGCCTTCGCCCAGGAACACGGGTTCGCGATCTTCCTGCAGCCCGGCGGCGTGGACAGCGTGCATCCGCTGTACCCACAGGAGGTGCCGCTGTCGTTCCGGCTGCCGCAGTGGGACGTTGAGCTGGCGTTCCGGCCGCTGGACTTCATCCAGGTCAACGCCGCGCTCAACCAGAAGATGATCGCGCTGGCGCTGGAGCTGCTGGGCGCCGGCCCCGACGACCGCGTGCTCGACCTGTTCTGCGGGCTGGGCAACTTCACCCTGCCGCTGGCGCGCACGGTGCGCGAGGTGGTCGGCGTGGAGGGCGACGCGGGCCTGGTGGCGCGCGCGCGCGCGAACGCGCAGCGCAACGGCCTGGACAATGCCGCGTTCTTCGCCGCCGACCTGACCCAGGACCAGCGCCAGGCGCCGTGGATGCGCCAGGGCTTCGACAAGCTGCTGCTGGATCCGCCGCGTTCCGGCGCGATCGAGGTGCTGCGGCAACTGCCGCTGGAGCGCTTCCAGCGCATCGTCTACGTCAGTTGCCATCCCGGCTCGCTGGCGCGCGACGCCGGCTACCTGGTCAACGAGCAGGGCTTCGCGCTGAAGGCGGCCGGCGCGATGGACATGTTCCCGCATACGGCGCATGTGGAGAGCATCGCGGTGTTCGAGAAGCCGGGAGTGGGGAATCGGGAGTAGGGATTCGTAACAGCGGCAGATGTGCGCTGATTTAAGCTTTTTCTATTCTCCATTCTCCATTCTCCATTCTCCATTCCGACTCCCATGGCCATCGAAATCGAACGCAAATTCCTGGTGACCGGCGACGGTTGGCGCGCTGCCGCGCATGCGGTGACCCCGATGGCGCAGGGTTACATCAACGACCAGGCGGCGCTGGTCAGCGGGGCGCAGAAGGCGTCGGTGCGCGTGCGCATTCAGGGCGAGGAGGCGTTCCTCAACCTCAAGTCGCGCGAGCTCGGGCATACCCGGCAGGAGTTCGAGTATCCGATTCCGCTGGACGATGCGCGCGCGCTACTGGCGTTGTGCGTGGGGGGGCTGATCGACAAGCGCCGGCATCTGGTGCGGCACCAGGGCCATCTGTGGGAAGTGGACGAATTCCTCGGCGACAACGCCGGGCTGGTCGTCGCCGAGATCGAGCTGGACAGCGCCGACGAGGCGTTCGCCACGCCGGACTGGCTGGGCGCCGAAGTCACCGACGACCCGCGTTATTACAATGTGGCGCTGGCCTCGCATCCGTTCTCCAAGTGGCCGGGAATGGGGAATCGGGAGTAGGGAATCGTAAAAGCAGGCCGCGTGCGGCGTTTGGCTTTACGTTTTTGCCAATCCCGAATTCCGAGTCCCGAATCCCTGCTTCGCACGGCAATCGGCTCTATGCTCTTGCCATTCCCCATTCCCCATTCCCCATTCCCCATTCCCAGCCATGCGCATCGATATCTGGTCCGACGTCGTCTGTCCCTGGTGCTGGATCGGCAAGCGCCGGTTGCAGCAAGGCATCGCCGCGCTCGGCGCGCAGGCGCCGGCGCTGGAGATCCACTGGCATCCCTATCTGCTCGATCCCGAGGCCGGCACCGAGCCGGTGCCGCTGCGCGAGGCCTATGCGGCCAAGTTCGGCGGCGCCGCGCGCACCGAACAGATCCTGGCGCAGACCCAGGCCACCGCACGCGCCGAAGGCCTGCCGTTCGATTTCGACCGCGGCCAGGTGCGGGTGACGACGCTGCCGGCGCACCGGCTGCTGTGGCTGGCCGCGCGCGAGGGCGACGTGGATGCGGTGGCCGAGGCGCTGTTCCACGCGCATTTCGCCGAGGGCCGCAACCTGGCCGACACCGCCACGCTGTTGCAGGCCGGCGCCGCCGGCGGGCTGTCCGCGGCGCGCGTGCAGGCGCTGCTGGACGGCGACGAGGGCCTGGCCGAGATCCAGGCGCAGCTGCAGCAGGCGCAGGCGATGGGCATTCGCGCGGTGCCGACCTACGTCATCGACGGGCGCCATGCGATCCAGGGCGCGCAGCCGCCGGAGGCCTTCGCCGCGGCCCTGCGCGGATTGCTGGCACAGGCCCCGGCCACGGACCCGGCCTGCGGCCCCGACGGCTGCGCGGTGTAGCCGCGTCGCGGCGTGCCGCCCCAGCGGCGCAGGGCCGGCACGGCGCCGCGGCAGGGCACGCGGCGTGGCGGCCTGCCGCCGGCGCCGGCATCTGCGACAATGCCCGCCCAGGCGCACCCACCGCGCTGGCAGGAGAATCCCCCGCATGCTCGCGATCGGCGTCGCCGGTACCGAACTCACCGCCCAGGAACGCGACTGGCTGCAGCACGACGCGGTCGCCGGCGTGGTCCTGTTCAAGCGCAATTTCGCCTCGCGCGCGCAACTGCAGGAACTGACCGCGGCGATCCGCGCCGCGGCGCCGCGCCCGCAACTGATCTGCGTGGACCAGGAGGGCGGGCGCGTGCAGCGCTTCCGCGAGGGCTATAGCGCGCTGCCGCCGCTGCACGGCTTCGACGCGCTGTACGCGCGTGATCGCGACGCGGCGCTGGCGTTGGCCGAGCAGCACGCCTGGCTGATGGCCAGCGAGGTGCGCGCCAGCGGCGTGGATCTGAGCTTCGCCCCGGTGGTGGACCTGGCGCGCGGCAACCGCGCGATCGGCGACCGCGCCTTCAGCGACGATCCGCAGGTGGTGGCCGCGTTCACCGCCGCCTACGTGCGCGGCATGCACAGCGTCGGCATGGCCGCCACGCTCAAGCATTTCCCGGGCCACGGCACCGTGCTCGAAGACACCCACGTCGACACCGCGGAGGATCCGCGCGCGCTGGAGACGCTGCGCCAGGAAGACCTGGTCCCGTTCGCCGCGGGCATCGCCGCCGGCGCCGACGCGGTGATGATGGCGCACGTGGTCTACCCGCAGGTGGCGCCGGAGCCGGCCGGGTATTCGCCGCGCTGGATCCAGCAGATCCTGCGCCAGGAGCTGGGCTTCCGCGGCGTGGTGTTCTCCGACGACATCGGCATGGCCGCCTCGTTCGCCGCCGGCGGCGTCGCCGCGCGGGTCGTCGCGCACCTGGACGCCGGCTGCGACGTGGTCCTGGTCTGCCACCCGGAACTGGTCGACGCATCCTTGCAGGCCGTGCGCGACCGCCCGCTCAATACCGCCGCGCTGCTCGGCCTGATCGGGCGCGGCGCGCTCGGCTGGGACGGCCTGCTCGCCGATGCCCGCTACGGCCACACCCAATCCCACTTGCTCGCCACCTTCGGAAGAACCGCCTGATGTCCACTCTCACCATCGCCCAGGCCCTGGCCCAGGCCGACCTGCTGGTCGATCGTCCGCAACTCGATGAGGCCATCGCCCGCATTGCCGACGCCATCGCCACCGATTACCGCGGCGAGATTCCCGTCTACCTGACCATCATGCACGGCGCCTTGCCGTTCGCCGGGCAACTGGCGCTGGAACTGGGCGCGCGCGGCCAGGACCTGCAGCTGGACTACCTGCACGCCACCCGCTACCGCGGCGAGACCGTCGGCGGCGAACTGGTGTGGAAGCACCGCCCGGCCACCGCGCTGTACGGCCGCCGCGTGCTGCTGCTCGACGACATCCTCGACGAAGGCCTGACCCTGAAGGCGGTGCGCGAGTGGTGCCTGGAGCAGGGCGCCACCGACGTGCGCATCGCCGCGCTGACGGTCAAGCGCCACGACCGCTGCCTGGACGACGTGCGCGCCGACTACACGGGCGTGGAGGTCCCGGACCGCTACGTGTTCGGCTTCGGCATGGACGTCAACGAAGCCCTGCGCAACCTGCCGGCGATCTACGCGATGAAGGAGTAGCGCGCGCCGCACGGCGCCGCCATCGTCTCCGCGCGCGGCCGGTCGGCGGCGCGCGTCCGTTTTGATCGAGGATCCGCATGGACAACATCGCACTGGCCGTGATCGGCGGCACCGGCGTCTACACGCTCGCGCAACTGGACGACGTGGAAACCCGCGAGGTCGACACCCGCTACGGCAGCCCGTCCGGCCCGCTGCGCGTCGGCACGCTGCTCGGCCACCGGGTCGCGTTCCTGGCCCGCCACGGCGAGGGCCATTCGCTGCCGCCGCACAAGATCAACTACCGCGCCAATCTCGCTGCGCTGCAGCAGATCGGCGCCACCCGGGTGCTCGCGCTCAATACCGTCGGCGGCATCGGAGAGCGCTTCGGGCCGCGCGTGCTGGCCTGCCCGGACCAGTTGATCGACTACACCTGGGGGCGCATCTCCACCCTGTGCGAGGAGCCGGGCAGCGAGGTGCTGCACGTGGATTTCGGCCATCCCTACACGCCGCTGCTGCGCAGCAAGGTCCTGGCCGCCGCGCGCTTGACCGGCGTGGCGGTGGTCGATGGCGGCTGCTACGGCGCCACCCAGGGACCGCGGTTGGAAACGATTGCGGAAATCGCGCGGCTGCGCCGCGACGGCTGCGACCTGGTCGGCATGACCGGCATGCCGGAGGCCGGGCTGGCGCGCGAACTGGGGCTGGACTACGCCTGCCTGGCGATCGTGGCGAACTGGGCCGCCGGCTGCGGCGACGCCCAGGAGATCACCCTGGCCGAGGTGCTGGCGAACGTGGAGGCAGCCTCGGCGGGGCTGCCGGAGCTGATCGGCGAACTGGCGCGCGGGTGATTGTCTTCGCTGCCCAAGCTTTGCATACTCCGCCGGTGCGGTATGCCGCACAACCACCACCCATCATTGCACAAGGTCTCGCATCACCATGCCGAACGGTACCGTCAAGTGGTTCAACGACGCCAAGGGATTTGGCTTTATTTCGCCGGAAGACGGCAGCGCCGACGTGTTCGCGCACTTCTCGGCGATCAATTCCAAGGGCTTCCGCAGCCTGCAGGAAGGACAGCGTGTCAGCTACGACGTGACCCAGGGTCCGAAGGGCGCGCAGGCCTCCAATATCACGCCTGTCGAGTAAATCGCTTGCTCGGCTGAGCTGTTTTTGAACCCCGCTTCGGCGGGGTTTTTTATGGGAGGCGTCGCCATCGCGGCGCCGCGGGGTAGTGGACGCAATGACGCAACGGATGCAGATCGGCATCGTCGGCTATGGCACGGCGGGCCAGGCCCTGGCGCTGCTGCTGGCGCGCGACGGCCATCGAGTACAGGTGTTCGAACGCGCGCCGCAGCCGGGTCCGGTCGGCGCCGGTTTCCTGCTGCAGCCGACCGGGCTGCAGGTGCTGTGGCGGATCGGCCTGCTCGAGCAGGCGCTGGCGCACGGCGCGCCGGTGCGGCGCCTGTACGGCGAGACGCCGTGCGGCCGCGCGGTGATGGACATGCGCTACCGCGACCTGGACGCGCGCCTGTTCGGGCTGGGCATGCAGCGCGGCGCGCTGTTCTCGCTGCTGGCGCAGGCCTGGGACGGCTACGCCGAGCTGCAGCGCGACACGCGCATCGTCGCCATCGACGACGGCCTGCGCCGGGTGCAGGACCAGCACGGCCGCTGGCACGGCCCGTTCGATCTGGTGATCGCCTGCGACGGCTCGGCCTCGGCGCTGCGCGCGCAGGTGCAGGGCACGCGGCTGGACCGGGTCTATCCGTGGGGCGCGCTGTGGTGCCTACTGCCGCGCGGCGGCTGGGCCTTCGCCGACGAGTTGCGGCAGCGCTACGTGGCCGCGCGCAAGATGATCGGGCTGTTGCCGGTCGGCACCCGGCCCGGCGATCCCGAGCCGCGCATGAGTTTCTTCTGGAGCCTGCCCACCGCCGAGTTCGAGGCCTGGCAGGCGCGCGGCATGGAGGCGTGGCTGGACGAGGTCGCGCAGTTGTGGCCGCAGGCGCGCGAGCGCCTGGCGCAGGTGTGCGCGCCGGCGCAGTTGGCGCGCGCCAGCTACCGCGACGCGGTGCAGCGGCGCTGGTACCGCGGCCGCCTGGTGCTGGCCGGCGACGCGGCGCATTCGATGAGTCCGCAGTTGGGGCAGGGCGTCAACATGGCGCTGATGGATGCCTGGGCGCTGAGCGAGGCCTTGCGCGAGACGCCGGACCTGGACGCGGCCTTGGCGCGCTACCAGGCGCGGCGGCAGGCGCACGTGGCGGTGTACCAGTTCTGGAGCCGCTGGCTGACGCCGCTGTTCCAGTCCGAGCGCGACCTGGTGGCGCGGGTGCGCGACCTCGGCATGCTGCCGGCCGGGCGCATGCCCGGCGGCCGCGGCCACATGCTGCGCGTGCTCAGCGGCACGCAGCATGGCTGGTTCGGCAAGCTGCCGCTGGCGCCTGGATTTTTGCAGGCGCTGGCGGAGGCGACGGCGGCGCCGTTGGTGGAACAGCCGCGCTGAACACGATGCCGACGAAGCGCCCTGGCTTTTCTGTAGGAGCGGCTTCAGCCGCGACGCTTTACCGGTAAGGCGTCGCGGCTGAAGCCGCTCCTACAAAGGGTGCGATGCCACAGGGCGCGCGATGCCCGCTGGGTAGCGCGTTTCCCCGTCGCTACGGCAACGCCAGCGCCTCGCCCTCGACACAGGCGACCAGGCGTTCGCCTGCCTCCAGGATCGGGACCACACCGGCGGTGAACTGCGAGAACGCGGGCAGCACCGTCATCCGTTCGCGCAGCCAGAACGCGGGCCAGCGCTGGCGCATGCCGGGCAGTTTCGCCAGCGGATGCAGGTGCCCGCACAGCACGTGCAGATGCGCGTGCGGCGCCGGGTCGTGGCGCAGCGCGAACGGACCGTCCTCGACCTGTTCGCCGAGCAGCGCGATGTCCAATCCGGCGCCGGCCAGCGCGCGGTCGTGGTTGCCGGCGATCGCGGCCACGCGCAACTGCGGATGCGCCGCGCGCCAGGCATGCCAGTCGCGTTGCCAAGCGGCGGCGGGCGCAGCGCCGTGCAGCACGTCGCCGAGGATCCACAGTTCCTGCGCCGCCTGCGCCTGCATCAACGCAGCGAGGCGCTGCAGGTCGAGTGCGGTGCCGCCGCTGGGCAGGCCGATGCCGGCGCGGCGGAACACGTCGGCCTTGCCCAGATGCAGGTCGGCGATCAGCAGCCGCCGCCGCGCGGGCCAGTACAGCGCGCGTTCGCCGAGCAGCAGCATCGGCTCGCCGGCCAGGCACCAGTCCAGTTCAGCGCGCATGGCGTTGTTCCAGCTGCGCGGCCGCGCGCATCACCCGCGCCTTCCAGTCCTCGGTGCTGAGCTGGCCGCGGATGCTCTCGGCCCACAGCGGGAACGACAGCGGGGTCAGGCTGCGCGGCGTGTACACGGCCAGTTCGCGCGCGGCGCAGTCGTGCAGAGTGGCGGCGAGCCGGGTCAGTTCCATTTCGCCCTGCAGCACTTCGCGCTCGGCCTGCGCCAGCAGCAGGTGGCCGGGGTCGAAGCGGCTCAGCACGTCGTACAGCAGGCCGCTGGAGGCCTGCAACTGGCGCAGGCTGCGCGGCGTGCCGCCGGGCAGGCTCGGCGGCAGCAGGCCGGACACGCGCGCGATCTCGCGGAACTGGCGGCGCGCCAGTTCGCCCAGGTTGAGACTTTCGCGCAGATCCTCGAACAGATGCTCGGGGCTGAGCAGTTCGCGCAGCAACGCGTCCTCGACCACCACGTCCTGTGCCGGCGACAGCACCAACCCGTAGTCGTTGGCGGCGAAGCTGAAAGTGTTGCGCTGCCGCCGGCCCCAGCGCAGCGCCAGCAGCGCGGCCAGGCCCTCGTGCACCTGGCGCCCGGCGAACGGGTAGACGAACACGTGGCGGCCGCCGCGGGCGCGCACGCTTTCCACCAGCAGCCGCCCCGGCGCCGGCAGCGCCGACAGTGCGCGCTGCAGGCCGAGCAGCGGCGCCAGCGCGCGCAGTTCCTCCTCGCCGCGCGGCTCGGCGAACACCGCTTCCACTTCGTGCGCCAGCGCCGAGGACAAGGGCATGCGCCCGCCCATCCATTTCGGCACGCTGCCGTCGCCGCCCTTGGCCAGGCGCACGTAGGCGGTCATGTCCTCCAGCCGCACCAGCTCCAGCAGGCGCCCGGCGAACTGGAAACGGTCGCCGCGGCGCAGGCGGCCGACGAACTGCTCCTCCACCGCGCCGAGCCGGCCGCCGCGCAGGAAGCGCACCGCGACGCTGCCGTCGCTGGTGATGGTGCCGATCGACAGTCGGTGGCGCAGCGCGATGCGGCGGTCGTGCACGCGGTACACGCCGTCCTCGTCGCGCACCACCTTGCGGTAGTCCGGGTACTGCGCCAGCGCGCGCCCGCCCTGCACCACGAACTCCAGCACCGCGGCCCAGGTGGCGGCGTCGAGCGCGGCGAACGCGGCGCTGCCGCGCACCTCGGCGAACAGCGCGTCGGCGCGGAAGCCGCCGCCCAGCGCGCAGGTCACGCAATGCTGCGCCAACACGTCCAGCGACAGCCGCGGCGCCGGGCGCGATTCGACGCGGCCATGAGCGATGGCGCGGCGCGCGGCGGCGTATTCGACCAATTCCAGCGCGTGGGTGGGCACGCACAGCACGTGGCCGGCTTCGCCGGGACGATGCCGGGCGCGGCCGGCGCGTTGCAGCAGCCGCGCCACGCCCTTGGGACTGCCGATCTGCAGCACCTGGTCGACCGCGGGGAAATCCACGCCCAGGTCCAGGCTGGAGGTGGCGACGACGCAGCGCAGGCTGCCGTCGCGCAGGCCTTGCTCGGCGGCGCGGCGCAGCGCCGGATCCAGCGAGCCGTGATGCAGGGCCAGGCTCTGCGTGTCCTCGGGCCATACCGATTCCAGTGCCTGGTGCCACAGTTCGGCCTGCGCGCGGGTGTTGGTGAACAGCAGGCTGGTGCGCACCGCGAACAGGTTTTCCAGCACCCGCGGTAATTGCGACAGGCCCAGGTGCCCGGCCCAGGGGAAGCGCTCGCCGCTGGCCGGCGCCAGCGTTTCCAGGGTCAATGTGCGCGGCTTGACCCCGGCCACGATCGGCGCGTCGGCGAGATGCGGCAGCAACACGTCACGTGCCTCGTCGAGGTTGCCGAGCGTGGCCGACAGGCCCCAGGTGCGCAGCGCCGGCGCCCACGCGCGCAGCCGCGCCAGGCACAGTTGCAGCAGCACGCCGCGCTTGTTGCCGAGCAGTTCGTGCCACTCGTCGACGATCACGCAGCGCAGCGTCGCCAACTGCGGTGCGGTGTCGGGATAGGACAGCAGCAGCGCCAGCGACTCGGGCGTGGTCACCAGGACGTCGAGCTTGCCGCTGCGCGCCAGGCGCTTGTCGCGCGCGCTGGCATCGCCGGTGCGCAGGCCGACCTGCCAGTCCAGGCCCAGCGCCGCCACCGGTTCGCGCAGCGCGCGCAAGGTGTCGGCGGCGAGCGCGCGCAGCGGGGTGATCCACAGCACTTTCAGCGCGCGCTGCGGCTGCCGGCGCGCCCGCTGCGCCGCTGCGGTCCGGTCGGTAGCGGCCGCCTTGGCGCGGCGCGGCCGCTTGGCTGTCGCGGCCTGCAGCGCGGCCTGTTCGCGCAGGCCTTCCAGCAGCGGGCCGCCGAACGCGGCCAGGGTCTTGCCGCTGCCGGTGGGCGTATGCAGCAGGCCCGAGACGCCGCCCAGATAGTGCGTCCACAGCGCACGCTGGAACGGCAGCGGTTGCCAGCCTTGCGCGGCGAACCACGCGTACAACGGTGCATCGGCTGGGCGCTTGCGCGCCTGCGGCGAGGTCATCGCGCCAGCGCCTGCAGCGTGGCTAGCCGGTCGGCCTCGGCGTAGGGCTTGTCGTGGCGCCAGCGCAGGATGCGTGGGAAACGCACCGCGATGCCGGACTTGTGCCGGCTGCTCTTGTTCACCGCCTCGAAGCCGAGTTCGAACACGTGGTACGGGGTCACCGCGCGCACCGGGCCGAAACGCTCGGTGGTGTGCGCGCGGATCCAGCGGTCCAAGGCCAGGATCTCGCTGTCGTCCAGGCCCGAATACGCCTTGGCCACCGGCACCAGGTGGTCGCCGTCCCACAGCCCGAAGGTGTAGTCGGTGTACAGCGTGCTGCGGCGGCCATGGCCGGCCTGCGCGTACAGCAGCACCGCGTCGATGGTCAGCGGCTCGATCTTCCACTTCCACCAGTCGCCGCGGCGGCGCCCGGATTGATACGGCGACGTGGCGCGCTTGAGCATCAGCCCTTCCACGCCGCGTTCGCGCGCCTTCGCGCGCAGTGCTGCGGCCTCGTCCCACGCCGCGGCCCGCACCTGCGGCGACAGCACGATGCGCGGATCCGCATGCGTATCGAGCAAGGCCTGCAACTGCGCGCGGCGCTGCGCCAGCGGTTGCTCGCGCAGGTCGACGCCGTCCAATTCCAGCAGGTCGTAGGCCAGCACCCGCGCCGGGGTGTCGGCCAGGGTCTTGGCGCCGGGCTTGCGGCGCTGGATGCGGGTCTGCAGGGCGGTGAACGGCAACGGCGCGTCCTCGCCCGCGCGCCAGCCGAGCAGTTCGCCGTCGATCACCGCATCGCGCGGCAGCGTCGCCGCGGCGGCCTCGATTTCCGGGAAGCGTCCATCCAGGCGTTCCTCGCCGCGCGACCACAGCGCCACCTCGCCGTCGCGGCGGATCAGCTGCAGGCGGATGCCGTCCCATTTCCATTCCAGTTGCCACTCATCGATCGCGCCCAGCGTGGCAGCGTCGTGTTCCAGCGGCGAGGCAAGGAAGAACGGGTAGGGCTGCTGGCGATCGCTGGGCAACACGTCATGCGAGAGCAGATCCTCCAGCGCGGCCGGCGTCGGCGACCACGCGCCGAGCATGCGCTGGGCGATGCGCGCGATGTCGATCCCGGACATCGCCGCCAGCGCCTGCTGTACCAACCGCTGCGACACGCCCACGCGCAGCGCGCCGGTCAGCAGCTTGTTGAACAGCAGGCGCTCGTCGAAGGCCAGGCTGCGCCAGCCGGCGACCACGGCGGCGCGACGCGCGGCGTCGTCCTGCGCGGCCACCGGCAGCAGGCGTTCCTCGATCCAGTCGCGCAGCGGCGCCGGATCCGACGTCTCCGCCGGGTCGTCGAGCAGCAGGGTGAGGGTTTCGGCCAGGTCGCCGACATGGTCGTAGCTGTCGTCCACCAGCCAGCCGGGCAGGCCGCTTTCCTGCGCGATCCACTCGCGCAATTCGCGGGTGTTGGCGATGCGCCGCAGCTTGCCGCCGCTGAGCAGCCAGATCGCCCAGGCCGCGTCGGCCGGCGGCGCCTGCTCGAAGTAGGCGACCAGCGCGGCGCGCTTGTCCAGCGTCGCGGTGCTCTGGTCCAGTTGCCGGTACAACGCTGCGAAGCGCTTCATTCCTCGGCACCGTAGTCGGTGCGGAACGCCTCGGCGGCGACGCCGCGTTCGTTGAGCGCGCGGATGATCGCGTCGGTGTTGCCGTGGGTGGCGATGACGCGCCGCGCGCCGGTCTCGGCGATGGTGCGCAGCAGGTCGGGCCAGTCGGCGTGGTCGGACACCACGAAGCCGCGGTCGTAGTTGCGCCGGCGGCGGTTGCCGCGCAGCCGCATCCAGCCTGAGGCGAAGCCGAGCTGGGCATGGCGGAAGCGCCGCAGCCAGGGACTGCCCGCGGCCGACGGCGGCGCCAGCACCAGTTGCCCGGCGTAGTCGGCGCGCTTGTCCAGGTCGGCCACCGGCTGCGTGTCCAGCATCGCGATCCCGGCCTGCCGGTACACCGCCACGCCGGCGGCGATCGCGCCGTGCAGCAGTGCCGGCTGGTCGTCCCACGGTTGCAGCTCGGCCAGCACCCGTTGCGCCTTGCCCAGCGCGTAGCAGAACAGCACCGCCGCCTCGCCGCGCGCGGCGCATTCGTGGCGCCAGGCGACGATCTCGCGCGCCACCGTGCTGGTGTCCGGCCAGCGGTACACCGGCAGGGCGAAGGTGGCCTCGGTGATGAAGGTGTCGCAGCGCACCACCTCGAACGGCGCGCAGGTCGGGTCGGGCTGGCGCTTGTAGTCGCCGGAAGCCACCCACACGTCGCCGTCCACCTCCACACGCACCTGCGCCGAGCCGAGCACGTGCCCGGCCGGGTGCAGCGAGACGGTCGCCGCGCCCAGCGCGAAGCGTTCGCCGTACGCGTAGGCGTGGTACGCCTGCTCCCCGAGCCGCCAGCGCAGGATCGGCAAGCTGGCGGCGGTGCAGTGGTACTCGCCCATGCCGGCGCGCGCGTGATCGCCGTGGCCGTGGGTGATGACCGCGCGCGGTACCGGCCGCCAGGGATCGATGTGGAAGTCGCCGGCGGGGCAATACAGCCCTTCCGGGCGCAGCACGATCAGGTCCTTGGTGGCGGCGGTGGGCATGCCCGCCACTGTGTCCAAGGCGGTGTGCAGGAGATGAGAATCGGGCGCTGCGGTTCACGCTATCGGGCTGGATCGGCCACAATGCGGCCAGCGCTTCTGGGAGGGAGATGCATGCCACGGGACCTGCCCGCGTTCGCCACGCACGTGGTCGACAACCAGCCGCCGCCGTTCGAGCCGCGCGACGTATGGAACGACGATGCGGTTTTGCGCGCCGCGGTCGCGCGCGAGGGCGGCGACGGCTTCGCCGCGCAACTGGCGCGCTACGGCGCGCTCGCCGGCGACACGCTGTACCGGCTCGGCTTCGACGCGAACCGCGACCGGCCGCGGCTGCGCACGCACGACCGCCACGGCCATCGCATCGACACGGTGGAGTTCCATCCGGCCTACCACCAGTTGCTGGATGCGGCGAAGACGCACGGCGTGGCTGGCCTGTCCTGGCACGCGCCGCAGCCGGGCGCGCACGTGGCGCGGGCGGCGTTGAGCTATCTGCACCACCAGGCCGAAGCCGGCACCAGTTGTCCGCTGACCATGACCCATGCCGCGGTCGCGGTGCTGCGCCAGCAGCCGGCGCTGCGCGCGTGGGGGGACAAGGCCGCCGCGCCGCACTACGACCCGCGCGACGTGCCGATCGCCGACAAGGCCGGCATCACCCTCGGCATGGGCATGACCGAAAAGCAGGGGGGCTCGGACGTGCGCAGCAACGCCACCGTCGCCACGCCGCTGGACGGCGCCGGCGCGTACAGCCTGGTCGGGCACAAGTGGTTCTTCTCGGCGCCGATGTCCGACGGCTTCCTGGTGCTGGCGCAGGCACCGGGCGGCCTGAGCTGTTTCCTGCTGCCGCGACGCCTGCCCGACGGCCAACTCAACGCGCTGCGCCTGATGCGGCTGAAGGACAAGCTCGGCGATTGGTCCAACGCCTCCAGCGAGGTGGAATTCGCCGGCGCCTGGGCGCAGCGCATCGGCGAGGAAGGGCGCGGCGTGGCGCGCATCATCGGCATGGTGATGCTGACCCGGCTCGACTGCATGCTCGCCGCGGCCGCGCAGATGCGCATGGCCTTGGCGCAGGCGCTGCATCACGCGCGGCATCGCATCGTCTTCGGCAAGCGCCTGATCGAGCAGCCGCTGATGCGCAACGTGCTGGCCGACCTGGCGATCGAGTCCGAGGCGGCCACCGCCTTCGCGATGCGCGTGGCGCGCGCGGTGGATGCGGGCGAGCGCGACCCGGCCGAGGCCGCGTTCGCCCGCATCGCCACCGCGCTGGGCAAGTATTGGCTGTGCAAGCGCGCGCCGGCCTTCGTCAACGAAGCGCAGGAATGCCTGGGCGGCGCCGGCTATGTCGAGGAGTCGATCCTGCCGCGGCTGTACCGGCAGGCGCCGTTGAATTCGATCTGGGAAGGCAGCGGCAACATCCAGTGCCTGGACGTGCTGCGCGCATTGGCGCGGGAGCCGGCCAGCGCGGCCGTAGTGCTGGCCGAACTGGAGACGGCGGCGGGTACCGATCCGGCCTACGACGCGGCGCTGGACGCATTGCGCGCGCCGCTGGCCGGCACTGCCGAGGTGGACGAATACGCCGCACGGCGCCTCGCCGAACGCATCGCGCTGGCCCTGCAGGCCGCGCTGCTGCTGCGTAGCGCCAGCCCAGCCGCCGCCGCGTTCGTGCGCAGCCGCCTGGCAGGCGCGCATGGATTGGCGTTCGGCACGCTGGAGGCGGGCGTGCCGGTCGAGGAATTGCTGGCGCGTGCATTGCCGTAGGCGTGGGGCATGGCTGCGCATCGCGTCCTGGTTGGCGGGTAGAGCGGGGCTGGCCGACTGCTCCCTTTTCCCCTCGGGAGAAGGTGTCCCGCAGTTGCGGATTAGGGTGCGTGCGGAGCGTCGTGCACCCCAAATTCTGCGAGTCGCTTTCGCGCCGGACCCTCACCCCAACCCCTCTCCCGGTGGGAGAGGGGCTACTGGCTTTTCCTTCTCCCCTTGGGAGAAGGTGCCCCCGCAGGGGCGGATGAGGATACGGGCGCAGCCTCGTGCACCCCAAACTCCGCGAGTCGCTTCGCGCCGAACCCTCACCCCAACCCCTCTCCCGATGGGAGAGGGGCTACTGGCTTTTCCTTCTCCCCTTGGGAGAAGGTGCCCCGCAGGGGCGGATGAGGGTACGGGCGCAGCCTCGTGCACCCCACACTCCGCGAGTCGCTTCGCGCCGAACCCTCACCCCAACCCCTCTCCCGACGGAGAGGGGCTACTGGCTTTTCCTTCTCCCCTTGGGAGAAGGTGCCCCGCAGGGGCGGATGAGGGTACGGGCGCAGCCTCGTGCACCCAAACTCCGCGCGTCGCTTTCGCGTCGTACCCTCACCCCAACCCCTCTCCCGGTGGGAGTGGGGCTACGCTTTTCCCGATTCCCGATTCCCCAATCCCGCCCTCAATGCCGGGTACCACGCTTGCCGCCCTTGGCCTGCGTCGCCTCGACAGACAGGGTGAAGCTGCGCTCCTCCCCATCCAGCATCGCGCCGACGCCGACCAGTTGGCGCTTGATCTCCTCGCCGCGGCCGTTGCGGATCGTCACCACCACGGTGTACTCCCACGCGGTGCCGTCTGCCGGGTGCTGGATGGTGCCCTGCACGCGCAGCGGCACCATCGCGGTCGGCGCCGACTGCTGCAGCGCCGCCGAGTCGAAGCGCAGATGGTGCCTGCAGGCCGGGCAGACGCTGGCGCTCTCCAGGATCGTCGCCTTGCAATGCGGGCAGGTCCGGGTCGCCCCCGGAGTGCCGGGACGCGGCGTACTCATGCGCCGGCGTCGGGCTCCGTCGGCTTGCCGCCCTTGCGGCCCTTGTCGTCTTCCCAGCCGAAGTCGGCCTGGCCGCGCATGCGCGCGCCGGAGGCCACGGTCAGCGACCCGGCCTTGACGTCGCCGATCAGCGCGCCGGATGCCAGCAGGTCCACCTGCGAGGCCGATTCGATGTTGCCCTCCAACTCGCCGGCGATGGTGACCTTGTTGGCGCGCACGCCGCCGCTGAGCTTGGCGCCGGTCTCGATGGTCAGGTCGCCCTGCACGTTGACGTCGCCCTTGAACTTGCCGGCGATGCGGATGTGGCCGGTGCCTTCGATCTTGCCTTCGATGGTGATGTCGGCGGCGATCAGCGACTCCTTCGCCGCCGGCGCGGCGGCACGCGCGGGGAGGGGGGCGGCCGCGGCGACCGCGACCGCCGGTTCGCCCGCCGGCGGGTCGATGGGGCGCGGTTCGGCGACGGGGGCGGGGGCGGGCGTGCCAGGCAGCGGCAGGCCATCCTTGCGCGGGGTACCCTGATCTTTCCAAATGGACATGCGCGAACGTCTCCAGTCGGGGGAACCCGGACTATCGCCGCTCTATCGCGTCTCTTTTGTGACAGTCATCTCTAAAGCGAGCTTGGCGTGTCGCCGCTGTACGGATCAGGCGCCGCCGTCCAGGGCCGGATCGAACGGCTGCACCTGGTTGCGGCCGCTGCGTTTGGCCCGGTACAGCGCCGCGTCGGCCTTGCGCAGCAGGGTGGTGGCGACCACGCCATCGCGCGCATAGCTGGCCAGCCCGATCGACACGGTGATCCCGGGCAGGGCCTTGCCGTCCAGGGTGGTGCCCAGTTGCTGCGCGGCGCTGCGCAACTGCTCGGCGATCGCCAGGGCCGCCTCCGGGCCGGTCTCCGGCAGGATCACGGTGAATTCCTCGCCGCCGTAGCGGCAGGCGATGTCTTCGCCGCGCAGCCGCGAGGACAGCATCTGCCCGACCGCGGCCAGCAGGCTGTCGCCGCCGCCGTGGCCGTGCAGGTCGTTGAAACGCTTGAAGTGGTCCACGTCCAGCATCAGCAGCGACAGCGGCATCGAGCGGCGCGCGCAGCGCGCCAGCTCGTGGTTCAGCGACTCCTCCAGGTAGCGCCGGTTGAACAGCCCGGTGAGCGGATCGCGGATCGACTGCAGGCGCAGCGATTCGCGCAGGCGCAGGTTGCTCAGCGCCAGCGACAGCTGCTCGGCCGCCGCCTCGGCGATGGCGATGCGCGGCAGCGGGCCGGGCCCAGGTCCGGCCAGGAACACGAAGCCCAGTTGCGTGCCCTGCGCCGAGAGCGGAATGCAGGCGGTGCTGGCGCCGACCGCCTGCGGATCCTCGAGCAGGTGCGCGCACGCCGAGTCGTGGCGCGCGCCATGCACGAAGTGCGCCTTGTCGCGGCGCAGCGCCCAGCATTCCTCGGGCGCCACGGTCGGCTCGCTGCGCACCGGCGCCTGGCCCCAGGCGACGATGGATTCGGCGCGGTCCCTGGAGGCGCGCAGCAGGTACACGCTGCCGCCGGCGTCGGGCATCAGCGCGGCCAGCATGCGCGCGGTCACCGCAAGCGCCTCCTTGGGATCCATGCAACTCTGCAGCAGGCCGGTGTAGCGGCTGAGCGCATTGAGATCGGCGCTGGCGCGCTGCAGTTCCTCGATGCTGCTGCCGAGTTTCTCGTTGGCGACCGAGGCGGCCTGCTCGGCGGCGGCGCGATTGCGCAGCTCGCGGAACAGCAGGGCGTACACCACGCCCACGCTGCCCAGCCCGAACGGGATGCCGGCCAGGGCCAGCGCCAGCAGCAGGTCGGAACTGCGCTGGTTGGAGCGGTCGCGGCTCTGCAGCAACTGTTGCTCCAGTTCGATCATCTGCTGCACGTGGTCGCGGATCGCGCTGGAATCCTTGAACACGTTCGGCGCCATCGCGCGCTGCAGGGCCTCGCGGCCGTCGCGCTGGTAGAGTTCGAGCATCTGTTGCATCTGCGCCAGTCGCGCCTGCACCAACTGCTGCAGGATGCGCAGGTTGGCCAGTTGCACCGGGTTGTCGGCGACCAGCGTCTGCAATTGCGCCAGGTGCCGCGGCACGCGTTCGGCGCTGTCGCGGTAGTTGCTCAGGTAGGCCTGGTTGTCGGTGAGCTCGTAGCCGCGCACCGCGGTCTCGGCCTGCAGCAGGGTCGACTGCACTTCGTCGATGCTGCGCAACACCTGGTGCGTGTGCGCCACGCGCGCGGCATCGGAGATCGAGCGCTGGGCGCCGGTGAACACGCCGAATCCGATCGACACGAAGACCAGGGCGGAGAACAGCAGCGCTAGGCGGGTTCTGATCCGCACACGGTGGAACGTCGACATCCACGGATTGTAACCAGCCAGGTCATCTTGAGGCGCCGGCCCGGTGAAAGGGAGCCACAGGTCACGTTGTGTGCGGGATTCGCGCTGCGATGAGCGCGTTGCGTCGATCGGCAGCAACGCAAAATGTGTCCGCTAATGGGGAGATTGTCGGCCCTGCCGGCAAACACGCCGAGCACCTGGTGGATCCGGATCATGTCCGATCTGGGCGCGGCGTCGGCGCGCGGGAGACGTTTCGTCCGATCGCATGCAGGACGTTTACGCAGGGAGATCTTGGTGCCTGCGAGCGAATCGATTCGAATGGCCGTCGAGTCGACGCCAGGATCAATCGATGCGGCGAAGGCGGCGGACGATGCCGCTGAGAAGAAGGGGCGCGAAAAGGGTGATGGCCTCTGCGCGGTAACCCGCCGCATCCGGATCTTGCGCGGATGCGGCGGGTGCTGGATCAAACGTCGCCGCTCAGTGCTTCTCGGCGTTGTCGTTGTGCGGATCCTGATTGGCGTTCTCGCGCGCCTTGTCGGCGAGCTTCTGTGCGGCGCTGGCGGTGGCCTCGGTGGCATCGGCGGCGGCTTCCTTGGCGGCGGCGGACGCGTCCTGCACGGCCTCGGAATTGGCGGCGCGGTGCGCGGCGTCGCGCGCTTCGGCGGCGACCTCACGGCCGGTCTGCGCGGCCTGGTCGGCGGCTTCCTTGGCGGCCTCGCCGGTCTGCTCGGCGGTGGCCTTGGCGTCCTGCTGCGCCTTCTGCGATTCCGGGCCCTGGCAGGCGGACAGCGCCAACGCGGCCACCAGGCTCGCTGCCACGATCGGGGTCTTGTTCATGCGCATTCTCCGTTTGCGGTTGGGATGCGGCGCAGCCTAGGCGGACGCGCATGCAGCCGATGTCAAGGCCGACGCGCGCGACGGGCTCGTGTTCAGCTAGGGCGCTCGGCAGCGGAGCGGCATATCGGCTTGCCGCAGGCCGACACTCGCCATGGCGCTTGCGCTGGGATGCGTCTGTCGAAGCCATGGGGCGGACTCGGCTTGCTGTCGCCGATCCCTGCGCACTCGCTGCAAAATCGCGGTCGCTTATCGGAAAAGGGGAATGGCGGGGTGCGCGGCAGTGGGCGTAGCGGCCCGGGTGTCGGGCAAAGAAAAAGCCGCTGGCGAACCAGCGGCTTTTCCAGACGTGCCTGAAGCAAGAAGTGATTACTTCTTGGCTTCTTCGGCGGCGTCCTTGGCCTTGTCGGCGGTGTCTTCCGCAGCCTTGGCGGTGTCGGCAGCCTTGTCGGCAGCAGCGTCGGTCGGGGCAGCGGCAGCGGTGTTGGCGGCGTCAGCAGCGGTGTTCGCAGCGGTCGCAGCGGTGTCGGCAGCAGCCTGGGCGGAATCGGCGGTGCCGGTGCCGGCAGCCGAAGCCTGGTCGGCGGCGGCCTGCGCGTCGGTGGCGGCTTCGTTCGCGTTCTGCGCGGCGTCCTGGGCCTGCTCCTGCTTCGAGCACGCGGCCAGGGCCAGGCCCAGGGCCATTGCGATCAGCAGCTTGTTGATGCTCATTGTGTCTATCCTCGTCGTTTAGTTAGGCAACGCGCGAGTGCGCGCCCTCAACATGATGACAAGCCAAAGTCGGCTGTCAAGCGCACGCGCATTCATTTTTGTGTTTCAGGGGTTAATCCCAATCAAATCAATTCGATGGCGACCGCGGTGGCCTCGCCGCCGCCGATGCACAGGGTCGCGATGCCGCGACGGCCGCCGCGGGTGCGCAACGCATTTAGCAATGTCACCACCAGCCGCGCGCCGGAGGCGCCGATCGGATGGCCGAGCGCGCAGGCGCCGCCGTTGACGTTGACCTTGGCCGGGTCCAGGCCCAATTCCTTGATCGGCACCATCGCCACCACCGCGAACGCTTCGTTGATCTCGAACAGATCGACCTGGTCCAGGCTCCAGCCGACCTGATCGAGCAGCTTCTTGATCGCGCCGACCGGGGCGGTGGTGAACCATTCCGGCGCCTGCGAGAACGTCGCGTGGCCGGCGATGCGCGCCAGCGGCGCGAGACCGCGGCGCGCCGCCTCGTCGGCGCTGAGCAACACGGTGGCGGCGGCGCCGTCGGAGATGCTGGAGGAACTGGCGGCGGTGACCGTGCCGTCCTTCTTGAAGGCCGGCTTCAGCGTGGGGATCTTGGCGACATCGGACTTGGCCGGCTGTTCGTCGCTGGCGACTTCCACGTTGCCCTTGCGCGTGGCGACGCTGACCGGAACGATCTCCGCAGCGAACGCGCCGTCGCGCTGCGCGGCCTGCGCGCGGGTCACCGATTCGATCGCGTAGGCGTCCTGGTCCTGGCGGCTGAAGCCGAACTTCTCCGCGGTGGCCTCGCCGAACACGCCCATCGCCTGGCCGTCGTCGGGATTGGTCAGGCCGTCCCAGGCCATGTGGTCGACCGCCTGGAAGTTGCCGTAGCGGTTGCCGGTGCGCGAGTTCGGCAGCAGGTGCGGCGCGTTGCTCATCGACTCCATGCCGCCGGCGACGACGATGCTGGCCGAGCCGGCCTTGATCAGGTCGTGGCCGAGCATGATCGCCTTCATGCCCGAGCCGCAGACCTTGTTGACGGTGGTGGCGCCGGTGGCGTCCGGCACGCCGGCGGCGCGCGCGGCCTGGCGCGCCGGCGCCTGGCCGAGGTTGGCCGGCAGCACGCAGCCCATGATGACTTCGGACACGTCGGCGGCGGGGATGCCGGACTGTTCCAGCGCGGCACGGATCGCGGCGGCGCCGAGCTGCGGTGTGGGCACGCCGTTGAACTGGCCCAGGAACGCGCCGATAGCGGTGCGCTTGGCTGCGGCGATGACGATCTCGGTCATGGCAAACCCTTACGAAGATGAGCCGCCGATTATCTGCCTCGGCGCGGCGTCTGCCAATCGCGCCACGCCCGACGGTCGTTGCGGGCGCCGATTTCCGGTGTAGATTCGGCCAGGTTCAGGGCTGTCCGTTCGCGGTCGCTAACGGAAGATGGCCGGCCGTCGTGGCCGGCGTGCCGATCTGGAGAGAGCACATGCGGAAGTTGATGGCCCGGTCGCTGTTGGCGACGGCACTGGCGATGGCGTTGGGCGCGTGCGGCGGTGGCGGCGGTGGCGGGCTGACCCGCAGCGAGCCGCCGCCGACCTCGCCACCCCCGAGTTCGCCGCCGCCCCCGCCGCCGTCGTCTCCCCCGGTTTCGCCGCCGACCTCGCCGCCGCCGCCGCAGCCGGCGTTCGACGCGCATCTGGCGCTGACCAACACCCTGGCCGCGCACAACGCCGGCTACGACGGCAGCGGCTATCGCATCGGCGTGGTGGACACCGGCGTGAACCGCAATCACCCGGCGCTGTCCGGACGCGTGGTGTCCAACCTGATCTACGTCGATCCGGCCCAGAACAACGTCAAGGTCGACGACGTCGATGGCCATGGCACCACGGTCGCGCAACTGGCCGCGGGCAAGGCGGTGGGCGCCTGGCCGGGCGGCATCGCGCCGGGCGCGCAGATCGTGTCGGCGCGAATCATCAACGACACCTCGCCCGACGACGATGGCAGCGGCAAGGGCAACCAGACCAGCGGCGCGCTGGGCCTGGCCTCGATCCACCAGGACCTGATCAATGCCGGGGTCAAGGTGATGAACAATTCCTGGGGCGGCATCTACTGGACCGATCCCAGCGCGACCAGCGCGATCGCCGACGAGTACCGCCCGTTCGTGGTGGGCAACGGCGGGCTGGTGGTGTTCGCGGCGGGCAACGAATCCAAGTCGACGCCGTCGGACGTGGCCTCGCTGCCCAGCCAGCCGGGTCCCGGCGGCACCCGCCCGGCGGCGGACCTGGAGCGCGGCTGGCTGGTGGCGGCGGCGGTGGACGCCAGTACCGGCAGCACGCTGGAGTCCTATTCCAACGCGTGCGGCGCGGCCATGCGCTATTGCCTGGTCGCGCCGGGCACGGAGGTGTTCGTCGATCCCAAGGCGACCACCGCCACCGCCAATCCCGGCTACTACTACGGCAGCGGCACCTCGTTCGCGGCGCCGCTGGTCTCGGGCGCGGCCACGCTGGTGTGGCAGGCGTTTCCCTATTTCAGCAACGACCTGGTGCGGCAGACCCTGCTCGGCACCGCCACCGACCTGGGCGCGCCAGGCGTGGATGCCACCTTCGGCTACGGCTTGCTCAACGTGGGCAAGGCGGTGTGGGGGCCGGCGCGGTTCGACTGGGGCGACGTCAGCGTGTCCTTCGCCGGCACCTCGACCTGGGCCAACGACATCGCCGGCAGCGGCGGCCTGATCAAGCAGGGCAGCGGGACCTTGACCCTGAGCGGCACCCAGAACAGCTACAGCGGCGCGACCCAGGTCCAGGCCGGCACGCTCAGCGCGGCCAGCCTCGGCGGCTCCGACGTCACCGTCGGCAATGGCGCCACCTTCATCGGCACCGGGCCGCTGCGCGGCAATGTCGCCAATGCCGGCACGTTCCAGGTCGGCGCCGCGACGCTGAGCCTGACCGGCAACTACGTGCAGGCCAGCACCGGCCGGCTGGCCCTGCTGGTCGGCGACAAGCTCTCGGTGACCGGCACCGCGACCCTGCAGGGCGGCTCGCTGTACGTGCTCGGCAAACGCGATTACGTGGCCAACAACACCGCCTACAAGGTGCTGGACACCAGCGGCGGGCTGAGCGGCACGTTCGGCTCGGTCACCACGCCGTCCAACGTGTTCCTGACCTCCTCGCTCAGTTACGACGGCACCAGCGCCTCGATCACCGTGCAGGCGCTCAGCGTCACCGCCGCCGCGGCGACGTTCGGCACCGCGACCGCCGCCACGCTGGCCTCGGCCACGCGCGTGGATGCGGCGTTTTCGCAACTGAACACGCAGCTGCGCCGCGATCCGACGTCGGTCGATGCGTCCTTGCTGAAGGCGGCCGGCGCGGTGCAGCAAGCGCCGACCGCGGCGGCGGCCTCGGCGACCCTGCGCAGCCTGTCCGGCGAAGCGCACGCGGCGGCCACCGCGATGACCTTCGACAGCATCGACCTGCAGCGCCGCGCGCTGTCCGGCCGCTTCGACAGCCTGCTCGCGCGACCGCGCGCGGTCGGCGCGTGGAGCCAGCGCCTGGGCGACAGCGGGCAGGGCAGTTTCGCCGGCGGCCAGGATCAGCTCGATGGCTGGATGATGGGCCAGGACCTGCGCCTGGGCGAGCACGCCGTGGCCGGCTTCGCCTTCGGCGAAACCCGCGTCAGCGGCGGCAGCGACGGCGGCCTGGACCGCAGCCGCGATCGCCAGGTGCAGGGCCAGGCCTATCTCGGCGCGGTCGGCGGCGACGCCTATGCGCTGGCGCAACTGGGCACCGGGCAGTACCGGCGCCAGCTCGACCGCGGCCTGTTGCTCGGCGATGCCGTGGCCGATGCGTCCAGCCGTTATGCCGGGCGCTTCCTGTCGGGCAGCGTCGAGGTCGGCTACCGCTTCGGGCACGGCAAGGCGTGGCTGACGCCGTACGCCGGCGCCGACTACAGCCGTATCGACAGCGATGGTTTTCGCGAACAGGGCGGCGACGGTTTCGGCCTGATGGCCGGCGCCGCGTCCTCGTCGCGCAGCCAGGCGCTGGCCGGTTTGCGCGCCGGCTATCGCTGGCAGGGTTGGGCGCTGCAGGGGTATGGCGAATGGCAGCAGACCCTGGCCGCGCAAGGCTTGCAGCGCCAAGCCAGTTTCGTCGGCGTGGATGCGTGGGCGCCGCTGCTCGATCTGCAGCCGGCGCGCTCGGGCGGGCTGTTCGGGCTGAGCCTGGACCGGCGCTGGAACGCCAGCGCGCTGGGCCTGGGCTACGACCAGCGCTTCGGCCCGCGCGGCGATGCGCATGCGCTGTCGCTGCGGTATCGGTTGGGGTTCTGAGCTGGGGGCAAGCCGGCGCAGATGCGTCGGGTTGTTCCGCGGAGGATGATGTGGTCCCGACGTGCCGCGTCGGCGTCGGATGTCCTCTTCGCTCGTCGCGACTGACGTCGCTCCCACAGGGCTGAAGGGCACCTCTCGATAACCTGCTTTCGCCACAACCAGCCACTTGCAGTTTGCGCTGTAGGAGCGGCTTCAGCCGCGACGAGGCTTTCCCGCTAACGCCTATCGCGGCTGAAGCCGCTCCTACAGGACACTTCCCCATGGTGTTAGAGGTGCCCTGTCGCTCCGCAGCGGCGACAGAATGCGGCGACGCCGATCCTCGTGTGGGAGGGGCTTTTCGTCCCCACGCATGGTCACGTCGGTGCCGATGTGTCTTGCGCCTGGGCGCCGCGACGCGCGGCTCACTCCCCGCGCAGATGCCCCATCGAGCGCGGCGCGGTGCGGCCCAGCGGCAGCTTGAGCTTGCCGATCGCCTGCATGCGCGCCTCGGCGATGCGGTCGGCGGCCTGCTGCGGCGGGATGTTGTCGCGTTCGGACAGGTCGAAGATCTTGCCCAGGTTGTGGTACAGGCTGCGGATCAGGCGCATCGCGCGTTCGCGGTTGTAGCCGTCGATCTCCAGCGACACGTTCATCACGCCGCCGGCGTTGACCGCGTAGTCCGGGGCATACAGGATGCCGCGCCGATGCAGTTCCTCGCCGACCGCGGCGTTGGCCAGCTGGTTGTTGGCGGTACCGCAGATGATCTTCGCCTTCAGCCGTGGCAGGGTGGTTTCGTCGATCGCGCTTTCCAGCGCGCACGGCGCCAGCACGTCGGCGGCCACGTCGTAGATCTCGTCCGGCTTGACCGCCTCGGCGCCGTAGTCGGCGACCGCGCGCTCGGCCAGCGCCGGGTCCAGGTCGGTCACGTACAGCTTGGCGCCGCGTTCCTTCAGTAGCTTCACCAGCTCCATGCCGATGTGACCCAGGCCCTGCACGGCGATGCTGGTCTTGCCGATCTCCTCGTGGCCGAGCTTGCGTTGCAGCGAGGCCATCAGCGCCTGCAGCGCGCCGTAGGCGGTGAAGGGCGCCGGGTCGCCGGAGCCGCCATGCACCTGGTGCACGCCGGTGACGTACTCGGTCTCCAGGTAGATCTGCTCCATGTCGTTGACGTCGGTGCCCACGTCCTCGGCGGTGATGTAGCGGCCGCCCAGCGAATCGACATAGCGGCCGAAGGCGCGGAACAGCGCTTCGGACTTGTCGGCTTTGGGGTCGCCGATGATCACCGCCTTGCCGCCGCCGATGTTGAGCCCGGCCAGCGCGTTCTTGTAGGTCATGGTGCGGCTGAGCCGCAGCGCGTCGTGCAGCGCGGCCTCGGTACTGGGGTACGGGCGCATGCGCACGCCGCCCAGGGCCGGGCCGAGGACGGTGTTGTGGATGGCGATGATCGCCTGCAGGCCCACGTCGCGGTTGTGGCAGAAGACGACCTGTTCGTGTCCGGTGGTGGCTAGCGTTTCGAAAAGCATGGGGGGCTCCGCTGGCGGTGCAGGTGCAGGACACCTGGATTCCAGGAACTTGCCTAGTTGAGGGGCGTAAAACGAAAAACGCGACGGGTTCGGGAACGGGTCCTGATCGTCGCGATGGGCGCATTTTAAAGCAATTGCCCGGGCGCCGCGCGGCCGTTGCCGGGTTGGCCCCGGCCCAGGCGATACGGGCATCTCGGTGCGGCGTGCGACGCGGGAGGGGCGCTCGCGCGTCAGCAGGCGTCCTCTTGGCCTGGGTGCCGGCGGCATGCGCATCGGTTGCATCGGTGGCCCGCTCCCGCGGCGCACCGCGCCTCGCGCCTGGCCTGCGTTGCGAAGCACGGGGCTATATGGATACCTCGGACTGCCCATGTCGGCGCGCACGGGAGCGGCGGACGCGACACCAGCGCGTGGCACGCCGGTCGCCTAGACGCTCAGGGCGCGGCGGCCTCGTCGGCGAAGAACGCGGCGGCTGCGGCAGGACCGAGCAGGCGCTCGCGCAGTGCGTGCCGCTGCGCAGCGGCCATCGGCGCCGGGGCGGCGGCCTCGGCCTGCCGATACGCGGCGTAGCGGTCGAACCAGTCGAGGATCTGCCGCGATCGCGCGGCGGGCATGCGGGCGGTGGCCAGGTCGCGTTGCAGGCGCTGGCGCCGCTCCAGCGGCGATGGCGCGTCCCGGGCGGTCAGGTAGCGGTCCAGGTAGTGGCGCAATGCCAGGTCCGGGATGACCTGGCCCTGCCGATCGAACGCGGGCTCGTCGCCCGCCGGAGCGTCGGCGGCCGTGTCCGGCGGCGTGCCAGGGGAGGCGGGCGTGGCCGCGACGGGGCGGCGCACCGCGGTCGCGGTGGCGCCGATGGCCTCGCCCAGGCTTCGGCGCGACGCGGCATCGGTGGGGCGGTCGCGCCAGGCGGCGACGCTGGCGATCGCCACCGCCACCACGGTGATGGCGATCGCGTAGGTTCCCGGCGGCAGTCGCGATGGCATCGCTAGGAGCGGCCGTGAGACGAATACGGGGCAGGGGCTGCACGCCCACGCCCGAGGGCCGGCGGCGGGGTGGACGCGGCGTCAGCCGCCGCGCCATGTGCGGCTGGCCGTGGCGCCAGTCGGGGCGCATGCGACAGCGGATGCCTGGACATGCGTTCCCCCTGGGACCGGCGCATTGCCGTGGTCCGCGCACTATCGCAAAGCGCGGCGGCGTCGGTCACGTCGCCGCGCAGCATCGCCGCCGCCTAGGGCGTGTCACCACTCCCCGAGCATGCCGCGCCGCGGTTGCGCGCGCCTGTGGCAAGGAAGAACGAGGAAGTGGACGTCCGTCCACGCCCGAGTGATGACGCGGCCACGGGCGCGCGCAACCGCGGCCCTTCGGGTTGGGCCTGGCAGGCGCCACACCGACGCCGCGCGGCTTGACCTGACCGCCAGTCAGGCGCTGCGCCGTGCAACGCCGGCGTGGCGCCTGCCAGACCCAACGCGGCATGCTCGGGGAGTGGTGACACGCCCTAGCGATGCACCCAGTAGCCGCCATGGAAGCGATAGGCGGGGCCGTAGGGCTCCCAGCGCGGGCCGACGTAGACGTAGCCCGGGCGTTCGCGCACGTAGTGGCCGCCGACCCAGACGTGGCGGTGGCCGTTCCAATGCCAGTAGCCGGGCGCCCACACATAGCCCGGTCGCACTACCACGCGTTCGAAGCGCGGCGGCGGCGGAGCGGTCCGCACCGACAGTTCCACGACCGACCGCGCCTGCGCGGGTGCGGCCACCATGCCCGCGGCGAGCGTGACGCCGAGCAGCGAGGCCAGCAAGAAAGGGCGAAGCGACATGCGATTCTCCAGCGACATCGGCAATGCGCCGACCCCGATGCAAACGTCGCGGGCGCCCGCGCTGTTGACGCGGCGCACGGCCGCATTCAGCGCCTGGATAGCCAGCGACCATCCGGCGCGTCTGGTAGTGCGGGCCGCGTGCCGCCGCGCCAAGCGAGCGACGGCTCGCGTGGCGTGGCCACCGCGATGCCGCGCGGGCGAAGGGCGCACGCGCGATCGCGAACACGCTCGCGTCGCCGCGCAGGCGCACGCGCGGGGCGAACCGGAGACCAGCGACACCGCGGCGCTCCGCAGCGGTCGCGGCGGGTCCGCCGTCGTCGCATGTTGCAGCGCAACCTGCCCGACCTGCGCGGCACGCCTAGAATTGCGGCATTCTCTTGCCGATGTCCTCTCGATGAGCATTCCCGCGTCCCGCGTTCCGCTGCCGCAAGCGGACAGCAGCCCATTGCGTTTCGTCACCGCCGCCAGCCTGTTCGACGGCCACGACGCGGCGATCAACATCATGCGCCGGCTGATCCAGGCGCAGGGCGCCGAGGTGATCCATCTCGGCCACAACCGCAGCGTCGAGGACGTGGTGCGCGCGGCGCTGCAGGAGGACGCCGACGCCATCGCGCTGTCGTCCTACCAGGGCGGCCATGTCGAATACTTCAAGTACATGGTGGACATGCTGCGCGAGCGCGGCGCCGGCCATGTGCGGGTGTTCGGCGGCGGCGGCGGCACCATCACCCCGGAAGAGATCGCCGAGCTGCAGGCCTACGGCGTGGAGCGCATCTACCACCCCAACGACGGCATGAAGATGGGCCTGGTAGAAATGATCGAGGACGTGGTCGCGCGCGCCGGACGGGCGCGCGCTGTCGCGGCGGACACGGATGGCGCGGCGCCGGCCGGCAGCCCGTTGCCGGACATCGACGACGACATCGGCATCGGCCGGATGCTGTCGGCGATCGAGGACGGCGCGTTCTCCGAGGCCGAACTGGCCCTGCTGCGCAAGCAGTGGCAGGCCGGCGCGCCGGGCGTGTCCGAGTCGCGGGGGCAGGGGCCGCGCGGCACGCGCCTGGCGCCCGTGCTCGGCCTCACCGGCACCGGCGGCGCCGGCAAGTCCTCGGTCACCGACGAACTGCTCAACCGCTTCCTGGCCGCCTTCCCGCAGATGCGCATCGCGGTGGTGTCGGTGGACCCGAGCCGGCGCCGCACCGGCGGTGCGCTGCTCGGCGACCGCATCCGCATGAACGCCCTGCGCAGCCCGCGCGTGTACATGCGCTCGATGGCCACGCGGCGCCAGCACGCGGCCACCAATCGCGTGCTCAAGGATTGCATCGCGCTGCTGAAATGCGTCGGCTACGACCTGGTGATCGTGGAGACCGCCGGCATCGGCCAGAGCGATTCGGAGATCGTCGATCTGGTCGATTTCCCGGTGTACGTGATGACCAGCGACTACGGCGCGCCCAGCCAGTTGGAGAAGATCGACATGCTCGACTTCGCCGAACTGGTGGTGCTGAACAAGTACGACCGCCGCGGCGCCGAGGACGCGCTGCGCGACGTGCGCAAGCAATGGCGGCGCAACCGCGCTGCGTTCCAGCTCGAGGACGAGGCAGTGCCGGTGTATCCGACCATCGCCAGCCAGTTCAACGATCCCGGCATCAGCTGGATGTTCGTCAACCTGTGCCGGCTGGTGCGCGAGAAGCTGGAGTTGGCCGCCCCCACGGCCGGCGACGCGCCGCGTTGCGACTTCCAGCCGGACCTGGACACCAGCCTCAAGGAGCCGCGCGCCACTGTGCTGATCCCGGGCGCGCGCGTGCGCTACCTGGCCGAGATCGCCGAACAGGGCCGCGCGCTCAACGCCGGCATCGTGCGCCAGGCCGAGGCCGCCGATCGCGCGCAGGCGTTCTGGCAATCGCTGCATGCGTTGCAGGATCCGCAGTTGCCCGCCCAGCTCGAACTGTACGCCGCGCAGGACCTGCTGGCGTCGGCCGGCCCGGCCGCCGACGCGGCCGATGCGACCTTGGTGCTGCTGCGCCAGCGCTACAACGATGCGGTGCAGTCGCTGTCCAGCGAATCGTTGAAATTGCTGCGCGACTGGCCGCAGCGGCTCAAGTCGATCACCGATCCGGTCACCGAGTACGAAGTGCGCGGCAAGGCGATCCGCGTGGAGAACTACCGGCAGTCGCTGAGCCAGCAGCCGATCCCCAAGATCGCCGCGCCGCGCTACAAGAGCTGGGGCGAACTGCTGACCTTCCTCGGCAAGGAGAACCTGCCCGGCAGCTATCCGTACACCGGCGGCGTGTATCCGTACCGACGCGCCGGCGAGGACCCGATCCGCATGTTCGCCGGCGAGGGCACGCCCGAGCGCACCAACCGCCGCTTCCATTACCTCAGCGTGGGCCAGCCGGCCGCGCGCCTGTCCACCGCCTTCGACAGCGTCACCTTGTACGGCGAGGACCCGGCGCCGCGCCCGGACATCTACGGCAAGGTCGGCAATTCCGGGGTCAACATCCCGACCCTGGACGACATGAAGAAGCTGTACTCCGGCTTCGACCTGTGCGCGCCGACCACCAGCGTGTCGATGACCATCAACGGCCCGGCGCCGATGATCCTGGCGATGTTCATGAACACCGCCATCGACCAGCAGGTGGAGAAGTACCTCAAGGCCGACGCGCAGCGCTGGGCGCAGGCCGAGCAGGATCTGGCGCGGCTGTTCGAGGGCCGCGAACGCCCGCGCTATCACGGTAGCCTGCCGCCGACCAACGACGGCCTCGGCCTGGGCCTGCTCGGGGTCAGCGGCGACCAACTGGTGGATGCGCAGACCTATGCGCAGATCAAGGCGCAGACCTTGTCAAGCGTGCGCGGCACGGTGCAGGCCGACATCCTCAAGGAGGACCAGGCGCAGAACACCTGCATCTTCAGCACCGAGTTCGCGCTGCGCATGATGGGCGACATCCAGCAGTACTTCGTCGAACACAAGGTGCGCAACTTCTACTCGGTGTCGATCTCCGGCTATCACATCGCCGAGGCCGGGGCGAACCCGATCAGCCAGCTCGCCTTCACCCTGAGCAACGGCTTCACCATCGTCGAGTACTACCTGGCGCGCGGCATGCGCATCGACGATTTCGCGCCGAACCTGAGCTTCTTCTTCAGCAACGGCATGGACCCGGAATACACCGTCATCGGTCGGGTGGCGCGGCGCATCTGGGCGCGGGCGATGCGCGAGCGCTACGGCGGCAACGAACGCAGCCAGATGATGAAGTACCACATCCAGACCTCGGGCCGTTCGCTGCACGCGCAGGAGATCCAGTTCAACGACATCCGCACCACGCTGCAGGCGCTGTACGCGCTGTTCGACAACTGCAACAGCCTGCACACCAACGCCTACGACGAGGCGATCACCACGCCGACCGAGGAGAGCGTGCGCCGCGCGGTGGCGATCCAGATGATCATCAACAAGGAGTTGGGGCTGAACTTCTGCGAGAACCCCTGGCAGGGCAGCTTCATCGTCGAGCAGCTCACCGACCTGGTGGAGGAGGCGGTGTACAAGGAGTTCGAGGCGATCAGCGAGCGCGGCGGCGTGCTCGGCGCGATGGACACCATGTACCAGCGCGGCAAGATCCAGGAGGAGAGCCTGTACTACGAGCACAAGAAGCACGATGGCAGCCTGCCGCTGGTGGGCGTGAACACCTTCCTGCCCAAGGAGCATGCCGGCGAGACCGGGACCGTGATCGAACTGATCCGCTCCACCGACGCGGAAAAGGACCAGCAGATCGGCAACGTGCGCGATTGGCAACAGCGCCGCAATGCGCTGGCGCTGCAGCCCGACGGCGCCGGACTGGGCGGCCTGCAGCGCACCGCGCGCGATCGGCGCAATGTGTTCGCCGCGCTGATGGAGGCGGTCAAGACCCATAGCCTCGGCCAGATCAGCCATGCCCTGTACGAAGTGGGCGGGGAATATCGGCGCAATATGTAGTGCGGCGGCGGCCGTTGTCGCGGGATCGGGAGCGGTGTGCCCGTCGCGCGCGTGTCCAGCGCATCGCGTGCCGCCGGCTGCTTCGCGCATGGTTTCGCGCGTGTCGTCCGCTCTTGTCGCGACCGCTCGCGGAGGCCCATAGTGGCGCATCGGTGGCCGGGGGCACGACGATGAAGACCTGCATGACGTGGTTGCTGTTGCTGGCCTGCGCGGCGACGGCGCGCGCGGCCGAGCCGAAGGACGAGAGCACGGCGGGGCCGCTGTTCGACACGGTCGCGGCGCTGGACCAGCGCCTGTTCGACGCCTACAACCGCTGCGACATGGCGGCGTTCGAGGCGCTGTTCGTGCCCGACGTGGAGTTCTATCACGATACCGGCGGGGTGAGCCGGGATCGCCAGACCGTGGTCGACAACACCCGCAAGTGGATCTGCGGCAAGGTCCGCCGCGAACTGTTGCAAGGGACGCTGCGGGTCTATCCGGTCAAGGACTTCGGCGCGATCGAGGAGGGCGAACACCGCTTCTGCGAACTAGCCAGCGGGCGTTGCGAGGGGATCGCCAAGTTCGTGATGGTGTGGCGGCAGGATTCGGACGGCTGGAGGCTGACTCGCGTGCTCAGCTACGGGCACCGCGCGGCGGCGGCGCCCACGCGGTAGTGCATCGGCAGCCGCGCGCTGCCGCCGAGGTTCCCATGCAGATGGGCTGTGGAGCACATCGGGGCGTCTGACCACCAAGACGCGTCCGCGGCTGGAGGCGAGGGTGGCGTGCGGGGAACCTTGCGGTCGCGACGACGGCCGATGGGCACCTCTAGTAACTTCGGAAAGTGTCCTGTAGATACCGTCTTCCCCCCTAACAGGCAAGGGCCTTTTGAGGGTCGAAGGGCGTGCGCGATTTGAGCACGCCGTAGGCGATATGCAGCAGCTTGCGCATGGCGGCGCAGATGATCTGCTTGTTGGCCTTGCCGCGTTCGCGCAGGCGTTGTTTCAGCGCACGCACGACCGGGTTGTGGGTCATGGCGACCAAGGCCGGCAGGAACAGGCCGGCGCGCAGGCGTGGGGAGCCGGTACGGGAGATGCAGGCCTGCCCCTTGCGCTTGCCGGACTCCTGCAGCCGTGGATTCAACCCGGCGAAGGCGGTCACCGCCGAGGCCTGGGAGAAGCGCTCCACGTCGCCGAGCTCGGCCAGCAACAGCGCCGCGCTCCTCTCGGCGATGTCGTCGATGCTGACCAGCAGCTCGCGCTGCCCGCGCAGGGTAGGATCCTGGTCGATCTGGTCGTCGATGGCCCGTTCGATCTGGGCGATGTTCGCTTGCAGCTGGCCGATAGTCTCTAGCAGCGAGGCGCGCACCACCGGCGCGGCGACGTCCAGGCGGTTGCGCTCCATCTGCAGCATCTGCAGCAGGTCCTCGCGCCGACGCACCAGCGCCTTGAGGTGCTTGAGCGCCGGCGGATCGGGCTGCCACGGCCGCAATTGCGACGCATGGCGCAGGCCGTAGCTGGCGATCAGCTTGGCATCGCTGCGATCGGTCTTGACCCGAGTCAGCTGGCTGCGGGCATACAGCGCCGTCTGCGCCGGGTTGAGGACGCATACGCGGTAGCCCAAGGCGTGCACGAACTCAGCCAGGGCCTCGTGGTAGGTGCCGGTGGCTTCCATCACGATCCAGCTGTCCGCCTGCGCATGGCTCTGCAGCCACGTCCGTAGGGCCTGGAACCCCTTCGGATCGTTGGAAAGCTTGGCCTTGGTGCGGTACTTGCCGTTGGCCAGGTCGATGGCCAGGTCGAAACGGTGTTTGGCGACGTCGATACCGACGACTGGGGACATGGGGAATTCCTCCATCGTAGGGTGAACACGATCACCGCTGCGCCCGGTCCTGCCTTGTGGATGCGAGTTCACGCCTGCGGCGGACTCTGGATACCGTACGGACACCGATGGGCCAGCATATGCAATGCGGGAGCCAATCTACAATGCAAGCTCGTGGCTTTAGGAGCGACTGGGCTTCCCGCACTGCTCCGATGATCAGTCGGAAGACATAAGGCCACGTGGGCCTCATGTCCAGATACAAGGAGCGGCTTTAGCCGCGACGGGCTTTCCCGGGAACGCCTCGTCGCGGCTAAAGCCGCTCCTACAGGGAAAACTGCATCTGGCTTGATTGTGGCGAAAGCAGGTTGTTAGAGGTTCCGCTACGGCGCCGGTCGCTCGCCGATGCGCTAGGACTTCCCGTCGTCCTCGTCCTCGTCTTCTTCTTCGCCGTCCGCATCCTCGGGCGATGTCCACCACACCGTGCCATCCTCGCGCGCGGGCGGATCGACCTGGCGCATTTCCACCGCATCGACGCGGCGTCCCGGTGCCCCGGCCTGCCAGTCGCGCAACCAGGCATCCACCGCGTCGCGGTCGGTGGCGGCGATGCCGACGTCGCGGTCGGGCATCCAGTCGGTGTCGGACGCCTCGCGGTGCGAGTGCGCGACGGCGCCGTAGCTGCAGCGCAGGCAGTAGTTGGCCAGGTTGCTGGTCCAGTCCTCGACCAGGCCGATCGCGCCGTCCTCGGGCGTCGACCGCAGCGCGTCGCGGTCAGCGGGAGCCGGGCAGTGCGCGAACACCGTGAAGGTCTGGAAGGGGGACGGCTGGGTGCGCGCCAGGGCGTTGAACACCGGCACCGCGCGGCCCCGGAACATGCGTTCCCCGGTCGAGGCGCCGTCATGCACGACGATGTCGCCATAGCGGTGGCCGCTTTCCGGCAACGGCACATTGAGCAGGCGCGCACGGACCACGTCGATGCGGCGGGCATACAAGGTCTCGCCGCCGCGCCACGGGTTCAGGCGTACGCTGACCACGCCGAAGTCCGTCTCGATCGGTCCGTCGCCTTCGGGAATGGCGATGCCGCAGGCGGCCCATTGCGCCCGTGCCTGCACCCAGTCGCCGAGCGCGGTCGCCGCGATGCCGGCGTTCCAGTGTGCGGATTCGTAGGGTTCGTCGACCAGCGCCAGGGCGCGCAGGTTGTGCTGCAGCGAGACCGGCCAGTCCAGCAGGTACTTGTGCACCAGCCCCTGCATGTAGTGGTAATAGCGCGCGTCCGGCGCGTAGGTCAGCAGGGTCGCGAAGTGGCGTGCCGCCTGCTCCAATTGCCCTGTCTCGAAACACTCGTAGGCGCGCTCGTGCACATCCTGGAGCTGCTCTTCGGACAATCGGCGTGGCATCGGGACGACCTGGCGCGTTTGGCGTGGATGCCAATTATGGCGTCAAGGCGCAGCTGCGCGCATCAGCGCAGGGGTGGCGATCGGCGGGATGACGGCCTGTGACGGCGGCAGGTCCGGGCCATACCGCCGGAACGCACGGGTGGCGCGAGCCGTCGCCCAGCGCCTGCTTTCCGCCTTCTGCGCCGCGGCGGCGGCGAAGAAGGCCATTCGCGTGCCTGGTACGTCGCGATGACGTACCGCGGCGAGGTGCGCGCCTCAGCGCAGCGGCACGTCCGCCACCTTGTCCTGGTAGTCGCGCTTGGGGTCGATGCCCAGCAGCACCTTGATGCCGGCCATGAGGCTGGACCCGTTGAGCCAGATCTGCGCGTGGTCGGGATCCAGGCGCAACAGCGCCAGCTTCGGGTCGTCCTTGCCTTCTTCGTACCAGGCGTCGATGAAGCCGTTCCACAGGCGCTCGATCACCGCCTGGTCGTTGTCCACGCTAAGGGTGCCGCTGATGCTGGCGAACAGATCGTGGTCCTTGGCGCTGAACGCGGCGATCACGCGCCGGCTCTGGGTCAGTTTCTGCACCAGGGCGTTGTCCTTGGAGGTGAAGAACCAGATCGGGCCGCCGCGGTCGCCCTCGAACTGCGCCGTCATCGGCCGCGCGTGACCGTCCTCGACGCCGTCCAGGCCGAGCATGACCGTGCGGTCGGATTTCAGTGCCTTCCAGAATTTCTCTTCCAGTTCCTGCGGGTTCGCCATGCGGGTCTCCGATCGTGGGTGAATGCGTAGGTGCACTGTGCGGCGGCCCGCGCGCGCAGGCCGTGACGGAAGCGTCGACGGAGCGTGTAGGTCACGCCATGCGCCATCGCTGTGCGGGGACGAGCGGGGCGCCTGGTACCGCGCGTAGACAAGCGCGGTCGCTCCGCGGCGCTGGGATCGGAATCGAAAACGCACGACGCGCCGCGGTGGACACTGGGTGCCGCCGCGTCTGGCTGCTTGCTCCGCCGCCATGGCGTGCGCCCCCTACCGGCTCTTTCGCAAAGGACGATCGACGATGAGTGCGATACCCCCGCAACAAGCCCCGCTGGATCCGATGCTGACCCTGGCGATGGTCCAGGCCAGCATCGCCGCCTATGCCGCGTTCGAGGGCAAGCCGGTGCTGGCGCCGTCCGACTACCGGTTGGTCGCGCGCTGGTCCGGTTGGGACGGCGATCCGTTCGGCGGCAGCGAGGAAGTGTTCGGCTTGCTGTTCCAGTCCACCGGGGACGCCGGCACCTGCCTGTTCGCGTTCCGTGGCACCGACTCGGACCTGGACGTGTACGAGGATCTGGACTTCACCACCACCGATTTCGTTCCCAGCGCGGGCACGGTCGCGCCGACGCCGCGGGTGTCGGCGGGCTTCTACGGCATCTACGACGGCAAGGGCGGGAACATGCGCGCGTCGATGCGCGAACAGTTGTTCGCGCTGCTGGCGCACTTCGCGCCGCGCCAGGTGTACGTCACCGGGCACAGCCTGGGCGGCGCGCTGAGTCAGCTGTTTTCGCTGGATCTGGCGCTCTCGCAACCTGATCTGCGCGCCTGCAACATCAATTTCTGCAGTCCGATGGTCGGCGAGGCGAGTTGGGGCCAGGCCTACGCGCAGGCGATCGCGGTCACCGACAGCACCCGCTGCTTCAACTATTGGGACTACGTGCCGACCCTGCCGCCGTCCACCTTCGGCTACGTGCCGGTGGGGCAGGAGTTCCGCACCGCGCATGACGTGCGCGGCGCGCTGTTCGTGCATCTGCTGTCGCGGCATTCCATCGTCAACATGCAGACGGTGTTGCGGCACGCCTTGCTGCTGTCGCCGCAGGTGTGGACCGGGACCTTTCCGGACTTCGAGGATCCGCGACGGTTGATGCTCAGCACGGTGCCGCCGGCGCCGCCGCGGCCGGCATGGGCCGACATCGAACTGGCCGCGCGCGCGTCGGAGCGGCTGTTGGGGGCGGCGATGGACCCGCCGTCGCCGGCGAGCGCGCCCGGATGAGTGCCGGGCCGCCTCGTGCGCGCAGGCGCGTGCGGCGTGGCGATGTTCCTCGCGGCGCAGCGCCGCGGCCGATGCCGCGGCAGGCGCGGCCCCTTCACGGTTTCCAGGAGCAGCGCGATGGCCTCGTTCGATCTGTATCTGCCGCAATTGCTGAAGTTCGAGGGGGGCTATGTGGACGATCCGGCCGATCCGGGCGGTGCCACCAATCGCGGCATCACCCTGGCGACGTTCCAGCGCTATGCGCAGCCCGTGCTCGGCGAAGCGCCGACGCTGGACGCCTTGCGCGCGCTGACGGTGGAGCAGGCCGCCGTCCTCTACAAGCAGGTCTACTGGGCCCCGCTCGATGGCGACCAGATCGCCACGCAGGCGCTGGCCGAGATCCTGTTCGATTTCTACGTCAACGCCGGGACCGAAGCGGTGCTGCTGTTGCAGCGGGTGCTGCAGCAGTCGGGCGCGACGGACGTGGGCGTGGATGGGGAGATGGGGCCGGTCACGCTGGCGGCGTTGCAGGCGGCCGACCAGGCGCAGGTCTATGCGCTGTATCGCCAGGGCCGCATCGCCTACTACCGACGGCTGGCGCAGGAGCGTCCGGTCGACGACAAGTTCCTGCAAGGCTGGCTGGCGCGCGCGGAGTGGTTCCCCGCGACGCTGCCGTCCGCGTCGACCGCCGCTACGCCGGCCACTGGTGCCGCCTGAATTCGGCACACCGCGCCGCATGCGCCGCTTCACATGCGGCGCATCAGCGGCTGACTAGCATTGCCTGCGATGCGGTCGCACGTGGCGACCGTGGCGTTGCGCCGACCGGCGCAGCGCTCCCTCATCGGATTCGGGAGCATCGCAACATGATCAAGTGGGCCATCATCATCGCCATCATCGGACTCATCGCCGGCGCGCTCGGCTTCACCGGCGCCGCGGGCGCGGCGATGGGGGTCGCCAAGTTCCTGTTCTGGGCCGGCATCGCCATCGCGCTGGTGTTGTTCCTGCTCGGCACCATGCTGGCCAAGAAGGTCGGCTGAGCGACGCGATCCGATTGGCCGCATCGCGCGGTCGCATGCCGTCGCCGCCGGCGTGATCTGGCGCAGGCCGTGTGCAGTCCGTCTGGACGACTGGATGTGCGAGGTCGGTCGCCGGGCCGCGACCTGGACCTGCGGTGGCGGCTCGTCCGTAGCGAGCCCCACTGGTCGATGCGGGATCTGCCGGGAGAACGGAGATCCGGCGTTGGACATGCGCCCGCAAGGCCGATCGCCAGCCATTGGCGTCACTGCCCGATTCAGCAGGCGGGCGAAAGCGGGCGGGCGTAGCCACCTGGCGATGCCCGTTCGATGCATGCCGCGGGTGGCGCCGCTGTGCGCGGACGTCGACATGCGCTGGCAAACGTCAGCGCGCGCCGCCTTGCCGGACTCAGGCGCCGCTGTCGGGCGTCTTCGTTTCGGGGGTGTTCGCGGCCTTGGACGCCTCGCGGGCTTCGCGCTTGCGCGCTTCCTTCTCGTCCTGCTGCTTCTTCTTGGCGATTTCGCGCTGGCGTTTTTCGAAGGAGTAGTTGGGCTTTGCCAAGTGGATGCCTACCGTGGTGAGGGATGTCCCCCCAGTGTAACCGCTGTGCGCCGGCGCCACCTCGGCAGCCGGTCCAGGCCACGCTTGCCGCGTGGCCTGGACCGGCTGCGAGGCCTGCGCCCCGCCAGGCGCCGTTTACGGACTCAGGTAGGGCTGGATGCTCGAATACACGTCGGAGAAGCGCGAGTAGTAGTCCGGATCGCTCGGCGCGCTGCAGTACGACGTGCCGCCGTACAGGCCACCGCGCAGCTGGTAGGCGCCGCTGCTGTTGACGGTGAACAGGCCGGAGCCGGAGGAACCGCCTTCGGTGACGCCGGTGCTCCACTGCACGCGGTACAGCGGCGACTTGCCGTCGATCGAGCTGGACAGCGCGGTGACCTTGCCCAGCGAATACTTCTTCACGTCGCCGGCGGGGTGGTGGATGCCTTCGATCGCGGTGCCGGTGGCGCCGATCGCCGAACTGCTCCAGCCGGCGTAGAACGCGCCGCTGGGCGGAGCGGTCTTCAGCTCAAGCAGGGAGGTGTCGCGGGTGGTGTTGGCATGGCGCAGGTAGGCGCCGCCGCTGAGGGTGGTGTAGGCCGAGTTGACGGTGGAGCCGTTGCAGGTGGTTGCGTCGTAGAACCAGTAGGTCTGCAGGGTGTTGGCCACGGTCTGGGTGCTGATGCAGTGCGCGGCGGTCCAGAACAGGTACTTCTTCGGCGAGTTGCTGTTGTTGAGCAGGGTGCCGGTGCACAGGTAGGAGCCGCTGCTGGTGCTGAACACCATGCGCGCCACCGACTTGGCGGCCGAGGTGAAGCCGCTGCTGGGATTGGCGCGGCAGACGATGTCGCGCTCGCACGAATCGCTCTCGCCGATCATCGGCCGCATCATGTCCGCGCTGGCGACGGGGTTGATGTCCATGTGCGAGACCTGCGGGATCTTCAGCGCGAAGCCCTGCGGATACTGGCCGGCCGGCAGTTCGATCTCCACCAGCAGGCGCTCGCCGGCCACCGCCGCCGACCAGCCCGGTTCGCTGCCGGCGAAATCGGCGCCGCTCTGTTCGAACACGCGGCCGTCGTCGCCGGCGAAGCGGAAGATGGCCTTGCTCGGGTCGCCCGGCTGGGCGCCGCTGGCGCTGAGTTGCAGCGCCGCGCGCAGCGCGGCCGCATCGGTGGAGACGATCTCGAAGCTGGTCACCTGCGCGCCGCTGGGCAGGTTCTGCCACGTCAGCCGGCGCAGGTTGATCGCCGGCTTGGCGATGCTGCGCGAAAAGCCGATCTGCAGCGGCTGGCCCTGCTTGACCTGCTGGCCGCGCAGTTGCTTCATCGTCGCGGCCTGGGCGCTGTCGGGCGCGCCCAGTTGGATCAGGCGCGGCGCATGCGCGCTGCCGGTGGCGAGGCTGCGCAGCTCGGCGCCGCCGAGCGCGGCCGCGTCGGGACGCGCCTGGACCGGTGCGGAGTCCATTTCGGCCGCTGGGGGAGTGGCGGCGATGGCGGCGGAGGACAGGCCGGCGATGCCGGCGAGCAGGGCCAGGGACAATGCGGACTTGCGATTCATGGATCTTCCTTCTGCTAGAAGACGACTGGACCATCCGGCAGGGGACCGGATGCCGATGCACCGACGTCCGAGGTGCGTGTCGAGGCTACGGGCGGCGGGCGGCCGATTACGTGCGCGTCGTCACGTCGAGGGGGCCGATTTTGTAGACGTTTGTCACTTCGCCGTGACATGTCGCACCCGTTTGCCGGCGTCCTTCCGCCACCGCCATGCAGCGAAATCCAGGGCGCCACGCCAGCGCGCGCGCAAAAAAGAACGCCCCTCCCACGGATGCGGGAGGGGCGTGAGGAGCGCCGTGCGGCGTGGCGCCGCGATCAGGGCGCGCGGCGGGTCGCCGGGACGAACTTGTAGAGCTTGTGCACGCCGGTGCCGAAGTTGAAGCGGCTGTAGCCGGCGCCCCAGTACACCGCACCGTCCACGATCGCCGGCGCGCTGGACACCGAACCGCCGGCATCGAAGCTCCACAACGTGGCGCCGGTCTTGGCGTCGAGCACGGTCATCGCCCCGGACATCGAGCCGGCGTACACCAGCCCGGGAGAGGCGGCGAGGGGACCGCGTCCGCCGGCGCCGAAGCTGGTCTGCACCGGATCGGTGCCCGGCACCTTGACCTGCCAGACGATGCGGCCGGTGGCCGCGTCCAGCGCCGCCCACGAGCCGGCGTTCCAGGTCTCGGTGTTGCTCGGTGCCAGCGTGTACGGCGTGTGCTCGTTGTTGTTGATGGCCACGTACACGCGCGCGGCGAACGGATCCACTGCCGAGCCCCATTCGATGCCGCCGGCGGTGCCGCCCGGACCGACCTGGGTCGACCACACGGTCTGTCCGCTGTCGGCGTCGAGGGCCCAGTACACGCCGCTCTTCTGCCCGGCGCCGACCAACGCCTGCGGCTTGCCGTTGCGCATCGCGGTGAACAGGTTGGCGCCGCCGCCGCTGAAGTCGTAGTCCGGTCCCTGCGGATCCTGGCAGACGC
The DNA here is from genome assembly GCF_041242975.1 of Xanthomonas sp. DAR 35659. Classification (NCBI taxonomy): domain Bacteria; kingdom Pseudomonadati; phylum Pseudomonadota; class Gammaproteobacteria; order Lysobacterales; family Lysobacteraceae; genus Xanthomonas; species Xanthomonas medicagonis. Next base: position 3,754,443 of record NZ_CP162488.1, on the reverse strand, counting down.
CGACGGTCGGCGCGACCAGGCACGACAGCGACCAGGCATCGGCGCCCTGCAGGCGCCGCGTCCACACCGGCTTGCCGCTGCGCATGTCCAGCGCCAGCACCGAGTCGACGTAATTGTCCGGCGCCATGCAGGCCAGTTGCGCACTCTTGTCGCCGTTGGCGTTCTTGACGCAGTTGGCCACGTCCAGCGGCACCGAGTAGTTGTTGCCGGTGGTGGCGTACACGCGCTGCCGTTGCGGGTCGATCGCCAGCGTGCCCCACACCGAGGCGCCGGTGTAGCCTTCCGGCGTGGTGCGGAAACTCCACAGCAGCTTGCCGGTCTTCAGGTCGAGCGCGGCCACGCTGCCGCGGAACGAGAATTGATAGCCGGGCGTCAGCCCGCCCCAGTCGCCGGAGGACACGCCGACGTAGACGCGGTCGCCGTACACCACCGGCGAGGCGGTGATGCGCGCCTGTGGATTGGACTCGACCAGGGTCTTCCACAGCAGCTTGCCGGTGGTCTTGTCGATCGCCACGACGGTGCCGCTGGCCTGGTCGCCGACCAACAGGCGATCGCGCGCGATCGCAGGGCTGTTGCGCGACAGCGAGTTGGCGTTGCCGGTGTAGTCGGACAGTTTCACCTGCCACGCCGCCTTGCCCAGCATGGTGTCGATGCGGTACAGCTGGCCGCCCCAGTCCGGCACGTACAGCGCGGTGCCTTCCACGGTCGGGGTGGCGGAGACGTCGCCTTGCGTGGTGAAGGTCCAGGCGAGCTTGAGCCGCGCCGCGTTGCGCGCGGTGATCTGCCACTCGGTCGGCGCATAGCGCGTGTTGAGAAAACCGCCGCCGGCGCTCTCCCAACGGTTGCGGGTGGCGAACGGCGCGCCGTCGTTGCCGCCGAACCACGCGCCGGTGGCGTTGCCGACGCCGGCGGGTGCGGAAGCGATGGCCGGGGTGTCGCTGGATGCGGCGCTGTCGCGATTGCCTGCGCCGCCGGTCGCGTCCGGCGCGGACGTGGAGGACTGTGCCGACGCCGCTGCGCCGATCGTCAATCCGGAGACCAGCGCCAACCACAGCAACGAGCGTTTCTGATGCGCGTAATGCCTGTTCATGCGGTGTCCTTCGGGGTTCGGAGTGGGGACCCCCCCTGACTGCCGGCGCATGGTAGGAAGGAAAAACCGCGCATGTCATGTACGCACGAAAAGGTTAGGGACGGCGAAAAGGTTGCATGCATAGCCAAAGCCAATCGTATGCCCGCCATCGCGTCCGGCCCGGCGTGGCGCGTGTCGCAGTCGTGCTTGCGCATCCATCTCCCAGGCGTCGGCGCATCGCCTTGCCGGCCAACGGTTTCCTTGTCCAGGCGCGAGCGTCGCGCATGGCGCTGGCCGGGCATGCAATCGATGCAATGCGATTCCGGCTGCATGAGCGAAGGCTGAACGCTGCTCTGCGACGCGCGTTGTCGTGTGCATGATCGGCTGCGTGGTCGGTTACCGCTCGATGACGCAGCGTCGGCGATGCCTGCGCACCGGCGAGCGCGTGGCGCACGCAAGCGGGCATTTGCTCCAGCTTTCGCGGCGCTCTCGCTGTCGCACGTCATGCGCAAACGAGGCGCGCGCGCCGTCGCGATTTGGTAGGGTGGCCCGTTCCCTGACCTGGAGGTGGATCGTGAAGCAGTCGTCGCTGGTTGCGCTGGTGTCGTTGTGCCTGGGTGTCGTGCAACCCGCATTCGCGCAGAGCGCCGCGCCTGCCGCCGATGCCGCGCAGAAGCAGGTGGATGCGCTGTACACGCGCGCGCCCGACTCGCTGCAGCCCAAGGAGGTGGCGGAGCTGCAGAAGCGCCTGCTGGACTGGGCGCAGTTGGGACGCTATCGCGCCGACAATGCCGCGCTGGCGCCGCCGGCGGCGGGCGAGCGGCGCGTGGTGTTCTACGGCGATTCGATCACCGACGCCTGGGGCCGCATGCAGGGCACCACGTTCTTTCCGGGCAAGCCCTACGTCAACCGCGGCATTTCCGGGCAGACCACCGCGCAGATGCTGGTGCGCTTCCGCCAGGACGTGATCGACCTCAAGCCGGCCGCGGTGGTGATCCTGGCCGGCACCAACGATCTTGCCGGCAACACCGGTGTGACCACGCAGCGCATGATCGAGGACAACCTGCGGTCGATGACCGAACTGGCGCAGGCCAACCACATCAAGGTGGTGCTGGCCTCGGTGCTGCCGGTCAGCGACTACCCGTGGCGGCCGGGCCTGCAGCCGGCGCCGAAGGTGCGCGCGCTCAATGCCTGGATCCAGCAGTACGCGCAGGACCATGGCGCGGTGTATCTGGATTACCACGGCAAGCTCAGCAACCGGCAGGGCGGCATGGACAAGACGCTGGCCTACGACGGCGTGCATCCTACCGTCGCCGGCTACGAGGTGATGGCGCCGCTGGCGCAGCAGGCACTGGACCGCGCGCTGGCGCAGCCGTAACGGGGTGCGGTACAGGGCGCTCGACGCGTGCGGGTCGAGCGATCCGCAGATCGCCCCGGTGCCGCGCTACGGCGCGGTGCTGGTGGGGGGCGAGACCGCAGCCACTTCGCGGCGCAGCCAGTCGTTCACCGCTGCGTCGTCGTCGAGGCGAATGCGCGGCGCATAGGCGTGCATCGCGCCGCGCCGGCGCCCCTCCAGGCGCTGCATCGGCAGCAGCAACGTCGCGCGGCCGCTCGGCAGCGGCACGCTTTCCACTTCGGTGTAGAGCGTGTCGGCGCCGGTGGGTTGGCCGACCTGCTCCACGCCGGGACCTTCCAGCAGGCGGTCCATGAAATCCAGGCAGGCGCTGATGCAGGCGCCATCGGTGATGACGGCGATGCGTGCCGGGCCGCCGCGTGGCGGGGTGCCGATGGCCGCGTGCGGCAGCGGGTCGCGATACAGCGCCTCGCCCCGCTGCCGCGCCGCGCGCAGGCCCTCCAGCAAGTGATCGAAGCCGGACAGTTCCTGCGGGTAGCGCGCGGCGATGCGCGCGCGGCGGGTCTGCAGATTGTCGATCACGCCGTCGGAGACCCGCCACAGCGAGGCGCTGGCGCGGCGGCCATCCAGCGCCGGCAGCGCCTGTTCGCCCCAGATCGCGGCCAGCACCGCATCGCCGGGGGCGGCGGCGCCGCCACCGTTGCCGCGCAAATCCAGCACCAGCAGCGCGGGCGTGTGGTGCCGCAGCGCATCCGTCGCCGTGGCGATCGCGGCCTGGGTCGTGTCGAAGCCGGGGTCGCCGGCATAGAAGGTCGGCAGGGTCAGTTTCCAGGCCGCCGGCGTGAGGCGTTCGAATGCGCCTTGCGCGGCGGTGTCGGCTGCGGGCAGCGGCGCGCTTGCGGGCGTGGTATCGGGCGAGGCCAGCTCGATCGCAACATGCGGGTCGCCGAACGCGGCGACATAGGCCTGCATGACCTGGGCATAGCCGGCACGATCGACGATACGCCGCGCCTGGGCCTGCGCCGCGCGCGCCGCCTGCCGCGCCTGCGCGGCCAGTGCCGGGTCCACGCCGGGGGCCAGGCCCGGATGATCGGCGGCGATGCGCGCGGCGGCGAACTGCAGGTCGGCGTGCGCCACGGCGGCATCGGTCGGCGCCATGGCCAGGGTGGCTGCCAGCAGCGTTGCGATCATGTGCGTCTCCCTGTGCCCGCGGCGAGTGTCCGCCGCGCGCATCCAGGCGTGCAATAGGCCGCAAGGCAGGGGGTCTTCGTGCCGCCGGATGCCGCGCTAGGCGGTCGCGACGCGGGCGTTTCGCATAGGCGCGCCGCGGCTCAGAAACGCTCGCCGGCCGGCAGATAGCGCCATTCGCCCGGTGCCAGCTTGCCCAACGGGATGCGGCCCACGCGCAGGCGCCGCAGGCTCAGCGCCTCCAGCCCGACCTCGGCGCACATGTGCTGCAGCTGCCCGGGCTGCACGTGCTTGATCGCGAAGCGCAGGCGGTCCTCGTTCTGCCAGCTGACCTTGCACGGCGGCAGGCTGCGCTGCCGATAGGTCAGGCCGTGCGCCAGCCGCAGCATGCCGTAGGGCCGCAGTTCGCCGCGCACCTCGACCACGAACTCCTGTTCGATCGCACTCGCGTCCTCGTTCAACCGGCGCAGCACGCGGCCGTCCTGGCTCAGCACCAGCAGGCCGCTGGCCGCCGGTTCCAGCGGCAGCGGCGCCTGCAGGCGCAGGAAGTGGCGCTTCAGCACGCGCAGCTCGGTCGTATCCAGCGCGCTGTGCGTAGCCGGCCTGGCCAGGGCCAGGGCCGCGTCCAGGTCCATGCCGGCCGGCTTGTGCAGCAGCAAGGTGGCCGGTTCCGGCGCGCCCAGTTGCGCGGCGGGGTCCAGGGTCACCTGTTGCGTGGTGATCGCGGCCTGCGGTTCCTCGACCGGCACGCCGTCCACGCGTACCCAGCCGCCCTCGATGTACTGCTGCGCTTCGCCGCGCGAGCAGGGCAGCATCGCCGCCAGGTATTTGTCGAGTCGGGTGGGTGCGGACATCGGAACGGTTTCGGCGATCGGGCCGGGCAGTGTACGGGCAGCGGTCGCCGCGCGGCCATCGGTGCCGGGCGCGGCGACGCTCAGCCGTCGGTCGCGCCGGTCAGGTCGAGCTGGGTCAGGTACAGGCGCAGGTCGAATTCCAGTTGGTGGTAGTCCGGCGCGAGATGCGTGCACAACTGGTAGAAGGCCTTGTTGTGCGCGCTCTCCCTCAGGTGCGCCAGTTCGTGCGCCACGATCATCTGCAGGAAAGGCGCCGGCGCGTCGCGGAACACGCCGGCGATGCGGATCTCGCGGCTGGCCTTGAGCCGGCTGCCCTGGACGCGCGAAACGCTGGTGTGGGTGCCGAGCGCGTGCTTCACCGCCTGCAGCCGGTTGTCGTAGAGCACCTTGTGCAGCGGCTCGGCGCTGCGCATGTGGCGCTCCTTCAACGCCAGCGTGTAGTCGTACAGTTGGCGGTCGGTGCGCACCGGGTTGGGCGTGGCGTAGCGCTCACGCAGCCAGTCGCCGAGGCGGTCGCGCGCGATCAGCTCGCGGACCTGATCCTGCACATGGGGCGGGTAGCCGACGAGGTACTTCAACGGTTGCATGCGATGAGGATAACGTGGCGGGACCGGAAGGGGTGTGGCGGTTCGGGGTGGAAGCGCCAGCGTCGAGGCGAAATTTTTGCTGGACGCTGGTGTATATCAAGGCGATGACGTGGTAGTACGGTTCCCGAGATGGAAAACATACGAGAGATGATTGATCGAGCCGTCAGGAATGCGCCCGACTATTCGGCGGGCTTCTCCAAGAAGGTCGCGGCGCTCGCTCGAGGTGTCGAGGAATTGACCGGTCTCGAGGTTGTTCAGGGCGATAGCATGGATTACTGCCCTGGGCAGTACCTGCGAATCCGACTGGTGAGCCCTGCCGGCCATTCGCCAAGGATGCGGTTCGAGGCGAGATTTTACATTTCATCCAAGGCGGATTTGTTTTTCGTACATGTAAATGATGAAACGGGCAGGGTGAGAAATCATCATGGGAATAGTCATCCGCTTCCGGCTGGCGCCCTGCCGGAGGTGGCGCAGCGTGTCATTTCCAAGGTAAGGCGTTTTCTTGTTGAAAAGTCCTATCGAGAGGTGCCTTATGAGCTTTACGACAAAGAAGCTGCTGGCTGCCTGACCCAGATGGACGGTTTGCCCGCAACCATATTTGAAGCGCTGTTTGCTGAAATAGTGTAGAGGGCAATGTGTGAGTCGAAGGTGCGCAGGTGGCGCATCGCTGGGCATGGCTTGCGGCGGCAGCGGGGTATGATGCCGGTCGACGTCCTGGATCTAGCGGATTTTCCCGATGCGCAACCCCCTGCAGGAACAACTGCTCAAGGCCGGCCTGGTGAAGAAGAACCAGGTCGCGCAGGTCGCGCGCGAGCAGGCCAAGGCGCGCCACGGCAAGACCCCGCCGCCGCCCAGCGCCGAACAGGTGCAGGGCGAGCGGTTGCGGCAGGAGCGGATCGAGCGCGACCGCGCGCTGGCGGCCGAGCGCAACGCGCAGGCGCGGGCGCAGGAGCAGCGCGCGCAGGCCCGACAACTCATCGACGGCCACAAGCTCAAGGCCGACGGCGAGATCGACTTCCACTTCACCGATGCCGGCAAGATCCAGCGGCTGCGGGTGGATGCGGCGCTGCGCACGCAGTTGATCGGCGGCGCGGTGGCGATCGCGCGCCTGGACGCAGGCTATGCGGCGATTCCGCGTGCGGTGGTGGAGAAGGTGGCCGCCCGCGACCCGGACGCGATCGCGTTCGACGCGACCCTGCCCGCCGCGTCCGCCAGTGGCGAGGACGATCCGTACTACAGCCGTTTCCAGGTGCCCGACGACCTGATCTGGTAGCCCCCTGCGCATCGCGCTGCGGCCGCACCGCCGCGGCGCTGCCAGTGCGGGCATGCGCCGCGGCGGCGTTGCTGCGGTGCCGTCGTTAACGCGTAAGGGAGTGCCTGCCGATGCAGCGTCGATCTCGCGTCTTGCCGAGTGCCCTGCGTCTCGCCGTGGCTGTGTCGTGGGCGAGTACGGCCGCTGCGGCGCTCGCGGCGCCGCCCGCGACAGTGATCGACCCGCTCAGCGCGCGCGTCGAACTCGAGGATGCCGACCGCTTCGTGCAGGTCTTCGAGGTGGCGCACGGCCGCCCCAGCGCGGCGCAGTTGCAGGACGGTTACCTGACGCCCGGCGGCATCGGCGTGCGGGTGTTCACGCCCGACCGCATCGTCGATGCCGCGCATCTGGCGCGGGCCATCGCCGCCGACCCGGACAAGTACCGCCACGCGATCGCGGTGTGCCTGCCGCAGGCGCGCCAAGCCGACGCCGAGTTGCGCGCGATCTATCTGGCCTACGCCGGGTTGTGGCCGCAGGCGCGGTTGCCGCCGGTGATGGCGCTGTTCGGCGCCGGCAATTCCGCCGGCAGCGCCGATGCGCGCGCGCAGGTGATCGGCCTGGAGTCCGCGTGCGTCGGCATCGACCGACCCGAGGCCTTCCGCGCGCGGCTGCGCCACCTGTTCGCGCACGAAACCCTGCACACGCTGCAGCCGGCGCTGGCCGACGACGATCCGGCCCGCCGCGACCTGCTGGTGTGGGCGTTGCGCGAAGGCGCGGCCAATTTCGTCGCCGCGCTGGTCACCGGCGGCGATCCGGGCGGTGCCGACAACGCCTGGGCGATGCCGCAGGAAGCGCAGCTGTGGCGGCGGTTCCGCGCCGACCGGCAGACCTTGCTTGCGCATTGGCCGGTCGGTGCCGATCCCGATGCGCAAGGCCAGCAGGCCGCCTTGCGCTGGTTCTGGAACAACGGCAGCGCGCCGCCGGGCTGGCCGTCGGAACTGGGCTACTGGATCGGCCAGCGCGTGCTGCTGGCCTACTACCAGCGGCAGACGGACAAACGTGCGGCGCTGCGCACGCTGCTGGAATTGCGCGATCCGGAGCGAATCCTGCGCGACAGCGGCTACGACGGGCAGGTGCCGGCCGCGCCGCACGACTGACGCCACGACGGACGGTGCCTGTGACCCCGCGTCCGTGGACGGGCCGATGCGTGGCTCTGGCGCGGCACCGAACGGCGCCACGTAGCGGTCGAGCGCACCGCAGGCGATGGATGCGCCGACGTGGTCCCGGTGCCGCGCAGCGATGCGCGCCCCAGGCCGCATCGCCCGCCCACGATGCGTCAGACGATGGTCGGGGTGATGCCGCCATCCACCCGCAATGCCGCACCGTTGGTCGCCGCCGACAGCGGGCTGGCCACGTAGGCGACCAGGCTGGCCACTTCCTCGGGTTCGATCATGCGCTGGATCAGCGAACTGGCGCGTTCCTTGGCGAAGTATTCGCGCTCCATCTCCTGCGGCGGCATCCGCGGATCGCTGGCGACGCTGCGCATGAAGGCCTCGATGCCGGCCGAACGCGTGGTGCCCGGCAGCACCGCATTGACGGTGACGCGGGTGCCCTTGGTGGTGGCCGCCAGGCCGCGCGAGATCGCCAGTTGCGCGGTCTTGGTCATGCCGTAGTGGATCATGTTGGGCGGCACCAGCACCGCGCTTTCGCTGGAGATGAAGATGATCCGCCCCCAATCGCGCGCCAGCATGCCGGGCAGGTAGTGACGGGCCAGGCGCGCGCCGCTGAGCACGTTGATCTCGAAGAAGCGCATCCAGTCGTCGTCGCTGATCGCGCCGAAGTCCTTGGATTCGTAGATGCCCAGGTTGTTGACCAGGACATCGACCTGCGGCACCGCGGCGATGAGCGCCTGGGCGCCTTGCGCGGTGGCCGGATCGGCCAGCACGCCGCGCACTCTGCCGCCGATCGCGGCGACAGCGGTGTCCAGGGTGTCCTGGCTGCGGCCGCAGATGACGACGTCGGTGCCTTCGGCGGCGAGGGTGCGGGCGATGGCCAGGCCGATCCCGGCGGTGGCGCCGGTGACGAGGACGGTCTTGCCGTCGAGTTGCAGATCCATGGTGTTTCTCCGTGGGTAGAAGGGGGCAGCGCGACACGCTGCGGCCGTGCGGCGAGCGCGTGGCATCGCGCGGGCGCCAGGAGCGCGGGGCGTCCGAAGGTCGTGGGTGGCAGGGCGCGGCGCGCGGCGCGGCAGAGGCAAGATAGGCGCTCGCCCGGCGGTTGATAACCGGCCGTGCCCGCCTATCATTCGTGAAACGGATTCACGAATGGGCGCAATGGACAATCGCATCGGCGAAATGCAGGTGTTCCTGCGCGTGGTGGAGGCCGGCAGCTTCTCGGCCGCGGCGCGCTTGCTGCGCATGACCCCGTCCACGGTCAGCAAGCTGATCGGCCGCGTCGAGGCGCGGCTGGGCGTGCGCCTGCTCGAACGCTCCACGCGGCGCCTGGCGCTGACCGCCGAGGGCCAGGTCTACTACGCGCGCAGCCTGGCGTTGCTGGCCGAACTCGACGACGTGGAGCGCGAACTCGGCCATGGCGCGGCCAGCGCCGGCGGTAGCGTGCGGGTCAATGCGTCGGTGGCGTTCGGCGCACTCGGCCTGGAGCCGCTACTGCCCGCGTTCTGGCAGGCGCATCCGCAGATCGTGGTCGATCTGTCGCTGTCCGACGAGATGGTCGATCTGTACCTGGACCGCACCGATGTCGCATTCCGCGTCGGCGCGCTGCGGGATTCGAGCATGATGGCGCGCACGGTCGGCGTGGCGCGGCGCAAGATCGTCGCCGCGCCGGCGTATCTGGCCCGCCACGGCACCCCGCGCGGCATCGACGATCTGTCCCGGCACAGCTGCCTGGGCTTCAACTTCCGCCGCGCCGCGCCGGTGTGGCCGCTCGCGCACAGCGGCCGCATCGTCGACCGCACGGTGCGCGGCGCGCTGCTCGCCAACAATGGCGAAACGGTGCGGCGCATGGCGGTCGCCGGGCTCGGCCTGGCGCGGCTGGGCGACTATCACGTGCGCGCCGATCTGGCCGCGGGGCGGCTGGTGGAAGTGCTGCGCGAGGCGGTGGAGGGCGACAGCGAGGAGATCCACGCGCTGTACCGCGGTGGCCCGCGCTTGCCGCAACGCGTGCGCCTGTTCCTGGATTTCGTGGTGCCGCGCCTGCAGGCGTTTCTCGCGGCGGGTTAGCAGGCGGGTTAGCAGGAGCGCGCGCATGCCGGCGCGGACACATCGCATGGATCCCACACGGATGCGCCGCGCGGACGTTGCCGAGTCGCAATCCCGATGCCGATGAACGCATCGGCAATGTGAAGCCGCCCTTCATTGCATCGGCCCGCCGCGGCCGCATCATGCGGGGGAGGCAACACAGTGGAGAAAGCCATGGCGACCGGATGGGCGAACGACGGTGCGGTGCAGGACCAGATCGACGCCACCGTCGAGGATGCGATCAAGCGCGCACGCAGCCAATTGCCGCAGGGACCGGGCCTGAGCCAGTGCGAGGACTGCGATGCGCCGATTCCCGCCGCGCGGCGCAAGGCCGTGCCGGGCGTGCGTCTGTGCGTATCCTGTCAGGAAGCGCACGATCGCGCGCAGCACGAGCACAGCGGCTACAACCGCCGCGGCAGCAAGGACAGTCAGCTGCGCTAGCGCCGCGTGCGCACGCCGTATCGTGCCGCCTGTGCAGGGCGCGTCGCGCTGCCGGCGCGCGCTCAGTCGTCGTTGGCGGCGTCGCTGACCGGCGGCACCGGCCGCGAGTGCAGGGCGATGTTGAGCTGATCGACCACCATCGCCCAGTCGGCGTCGTCGAGGCGTTCCTCGCGCAGCAGTTGCGCCTGCGCCGGCGTCCAGAACGGCGCCTCCTCCAGCCGCATCGTGTCCGGCAGCGGCGAGTGGCGCGCGATGAACTGGCGGATCTCGGCTTCGCCTTGGGGCAGGCCCAACTGGGCGAACAGTTCGGCGAACGGATGGACGGGTTGTTCCATGGAGGCACCTTGAAGGAGGGGGAGGCACGCATCGCGCCGCGGCGCGTGACCGGACACCATAACGTCCCCCCGATCAGTGTCTTGTTAGGACGTGCGGATGCGTTCGGCGACGTGCGCCGATGAGATCATGCGGTGGTGTTCGCGCGGTTTCCGGACGCGCAACGATGGACCCGATGGACGCGCCGCGGGTCGCGCGGCCTCACCCGAGTCCGGGCGGCACCGGATGCCCGCGCCAGCGCCGCGTGCTGCGCTGGAAGAACAGGCTGTTGGGAATCTGCAGCACGCTGCCGCCATCCGCGTCGCCGGGTTCGCGCAGCGTGGTGTAGATCAGGTTGATGTCCACTACCTGGCCCTTGAGTCCGGGCTTTTCGCCGTTCTCGAGCAGTTCGATGTGGTCGTACAGGCGAAACGGCCGCGTGGTGAAGATCAGCAGCGTGCAGAAGATGTTGGACAGCACGCTCCAGGCGGCGAAGAACGCCACCGCGCCGACGGCGGCGAAGCCGGTGAACGCGGTCCACAGCACGGTGCCGGACACGCCGAGCCGGTCGAGGATCATCAGCGCCGCCGCCGTGTAGATCACGAAGCCGCTGCCGCGGCGCGCCATCATCACCAGTTCCGGCGGCAACGCGTAGCGTTCGCCGAGGCGCCGCACCAACCGCCGCAGCACGGTGCGCAGCAGCCACGCGGCGAGCACGATCAGCGCGATCTGCGCCCCCGGCACGATCAGGTCCAGCCAGCGGTGGACCCAGGGCGGCAGCATGGCGTGGAACGAGGACATCGGCGTGGTCGTAGGGCGGGGGGAGGCGATGGTCGCAATCGTGGCCGCGTGGGGCAAGTGCGGCCGGCCCCCGGTCGGCGGCAACGTCGCGCGCTCGCGCCCGCGTCTATGCGTCGCGTTCCAGGCTGTCCCAACGTTCCGCGGCGATCGCCGGCAACGCCTCCAGCGCCGGCCTGGCGAACAGGAAGCCCTGGAACAGGCCGATGCCCAGTGCGCGCAGCGTGCGGTACTCGGCGGCCGTCTCCACGCCTTCGGCGAGCACCCGGCAGCCCAGCGCCGCGGCCATGCCGACGACGCCGGCGACGATGTGTCGCCGGGGCGCGTCGGCGTCGATGCCGCGGATCAGCGCCATGTCCAGCTTGAGCAGGTGCGGCTGGAAATCGGCGAGCAGATTCAGCCCGGAGTGGCCGGCGCCGAAATCGTCGATCGCGGTCAGGAAACCGCGCTGTGCGTAGTCGCGCAGGATCCGCACCACCTTGGGCAGGTCGTGGATGCGCTCGGATTCGCTCATTTCGAAGATCAGCTCGCCGGTCGGCACGCCGTAGTGCTCGGCCGCGGCCAGGGTCAGGCGAATGCAGGTGGCCGGGTCATAGACCGCATTGGGAATGAAGTTGATCGACAGCCGGGTGCGCAGGCCCAGCCGCGCGGCGGTGGCGATCGCCTGCACCCTGCAGGTCTGGTCGAAGCGGTACAGCTGCTGCGGGCGTACCCGTGCCAGCACCGTGGCCGCGTCGCTGCCGTCCTCGCCGCGCACCAGCGCCTCATAGGCGTAGATCGCGCGCGCGTCGGCGTCGACGATCGGCTGGAACGCCATGCGGATGCCGAAGTCGAGCGGCTCGCCGCCGCGGCAGTTGCCGCAAGCCGGCTGGCCGAGTTCGGCGGAGAGGGAGCGCAGGAGCATGCCGTGCGTCGACCGCGGAGGAGGAAGGGAGTATCGGCCAGCACGCCATCGGCGCCGTGAAGACGGCGCCGATGGCGGCTGGGACGCGGGCTCAGCCGGCTTCGGCTTCGTCCACTTTCTTCAGCACGCGGGTGGTGCCGAGCACTTCGACGCGGCCGCCGGCCTTGCGGAACGCGGCCATGTCGGCCTCGATGCGCTCTCGGCTCAGGCCTTTCTGCGCCTTGTCGGCGCCGGCGCCGCTGCGGGCGGCCTTGGCGGTCGGTGGCGGGGTCTTGCTGGTGGGACGTGCCATGCGGGTCTCCTGGGAAGTCAGTACATCGTCAGCGGAATGCCACGCGCCAACTGGTCGTGGTGGATGCGGCGGATGTCGCGGCAATACGGGCCGTCCATCGCGAACGCGCGGCACACCGCCGGGCGCTGTGCGTAGATCGAGCAGCACATGCGGCTGCTGTCCACGGCCACGCACCAGCCGTCCTCGTCGCGCGCCATCACGTGCAGGCCGTTGGCGGTGTACTCGGTGTAGTGGTCGGGTACCTGGTCCTCGGGCATCAGCAGCACGGTCAGCCGGCAGCAGATCGCATCGCAGCGATCGCAGGTGGCGGTCGTGTCGGCCTTGGCGCAGGGCGTTGCCGGTCGTGCGCTCAAGCGGCGTCACCGGCGCGCGCGAGGCGCAGCATGCCGCCTGCGGCCGCGGTCCGGAAGCTCGGTCGACGCGGAGTGCTGGAGCGTGGGCGGCGAATGCAGGCGATCGTCCTGGCCGCGCAGGGCGAACATGTGAAGCTGAAGCGGTAGCCGGACACGGGCGCTCCCGGTGGATCCGACCCGGGCGGGAAGGAGGCTGGCGCGAGAAGAGGGGCGAGTCGGGCGACGGAAACGGCCGGACGAGACGCGGGTAGGAACGTGACGCTGAAGCGTGAGCCGGGATGTTACGCCAATCGCGCCTCTTGCGCATGAACGAATCCTGCGCTAGCGATCGCGCAGTGCGCCAGGGAGGCATCGCGATGGCGCTGGGGCCGCGTTCCCGGTGGCCGTCGCTACCCGATCGTTGGGCCCCCGCGGCGGCGCGCGATGCGCAGGGCCGCGTGCGAACGGCCCTGGCTCAGCGTTGCGCGGCCGCCAGCGCCAGGCCCTGGACCACGCCGAACGAGGGATCGCCGTGCACCAGGCGCGCCTGCGGGAAGGCGGCGGCGACCACCTGCCGGAGGTAGCCGGCGCGCGACATGCCGCCGGTCAGGAACACCGCCGCCGGATCGCGGCCGATGTCGCCGCGGACCTGTGCGAGCAGTTCGCCGAGCGCCTCCAGGTAGCTGCGCGCGGCCTGGGTCAGCTCGTCGGCGCGGATCCGCACGTGCAGCCCGGCCTCGATGTAGTCCAGCGTCTCCGCGTGCTGCGCGTTGTCGCTGAGGCCGATCTTGCTGCGTTCCACCGCGCGGTACAGGCGCGCGGTGTTGCCGGTGTCCTGCAACGCCCGCAGGCGGGCGTCGTACGGGGCCGGCACCGCGTCGTAGCGGTGCTGGCGGAAATCGCGCTGGCGGGTGGTGTCCTGCACCATCGCCGCCTCGACGTAGTGATGCGCCGGGACGCGCGTGCTGCCGCGGCCGAACAGCGGCATGTAGCTGGCCAGGCTCAGCGCCAGGTCGATGTCGGTACCGCCACGGGCGATGCCCCAGGCGCGGTGCACGTCGGGCGCGCCGTCGCCGCCGACGCTGGCATGGGCGATGTCGGTGGTGCCGCCGCCGATGTCCACCACCACCGCGTCGTGGCGCTTGCGGCTGCTGGCGTGATAGTGCATCGCCGCGGCGGCGGGCTCTTCCAGGAATGCGACATCGTCGAAGCCGGCGGCGAGCGCGGCGCTGTGCAGGATCTCCAGCGCTTGCGCGTTGCCTGCCTCGCCGATCGAACTGCGGAACTGCACCGGCCGCCCGAGCAGGGCGCTGCGCACCTGCACGCCGAGCTGCTGCGAGGCGGTCAGGCGGATGTGCTCGAGGATGTGCGTGGCGATGCCGGTGATGGTCTGTTTGGCGCGCGGATGCAGGTTGTAGCCGAGCATCGACTTCGGGCTCTGCACCAGGCTGCCTTCGCCTTCCAGGAAATACGCGTCCAGCGCCGCGTCGCCGTAGACCGCGTTCTGCAGCAGCGCCGCGGAACTGCGCGGCTCGCGCATCTGCGCTTCCATCCATTGCCGGCGCACCACGCGGATCGCGTCGCGGCGCAGGTCTTCGCGGCTGCGCTCGCGTCCGGCGGCGGCCGCATCGCGCCGCCCGGCGTCGATCAGGTCCTCGACCTGCCGTTCCAGCGCCGGCGTCAGTTCGAAATCGGACGGGTCGCGCATCACCTCGGGGAAATACACCGTGGTGCGGAACTGCTGCTGGTCGCCGAAGTCGATCGGCACCACGCGGCCGTCGATCGCCGCGGCGGCGGCGGAGTTGCTGGTGCCGAAATCGATGCCGAGTCTCATGGCGCTGCGGGGCCGGGCAGGGGGCCGCGCACTGTGCGGCAAGCGGCTGCGCGGCGCAAGCTGCCGCAAACCAGGCACGCGCGAGGCGCTGCGGCGGCGCGCGTCGTCGCAGCGCACCTCGCCCGAAACGCACGAGGCCCGCATGGCGCGGGCCCCGTGTTCTCCAGCGTTGCCGCGGCGGCTACAGCGCCGCGCCGGCGTGGCCCTGGTTCTTCTCCTGCTCGGTGGCCTCGCGCACGCCGGCCACTTCCACCGCGAAATGCAGCACCTGGCCGGCCAGCGGATGGTTGCCGTCGATGGTCACCAGCTCGGGGCCGACCTCGACCACCGTGACCAGCAGCGGGCCCTGGTCGGTCTGCGCCTGGAACTGCATGCCGGCGGCGAGTCCATCGGCATCCGGGAACGAACTGCGCGGCACCTGCTGCTGCAACTGCTCGTGGCGCGGGCCGTAGCCTTCGGCGGGAATCACGTCGACCTGCACGCGCTCGCCCGGACGCTTGCCGGTCAGCGCGTTTTCCAGGCCGGGCACGATGTTGCCGGCGCCGTGCAGGTAGCTCAGCGGGTTGTCCGGCGCGGACTGGTCGATGACCTCGCCGGCATCGTCGGTTAGGGTGTAATGGATGGTGGCGACAAGACCGTTGGCGATCTCCATGGGAAACCTCATGCAAGGAAGGAAGGGGGGATACGCCGGCACAGTCACAGCGCGATGGGAGGTGCTACCCGGCTACCCTAACGAAAAGCGGCGGCGGATCGCAAGTCGCCGCGCCGCGCTCGCATTCAGGCTCGCCGCGGCGCGTGCAGCGCGTTGCGCCGCGCCTGCCAGGCGGCGGGCGTCTGCGGTTTGACGAACAGCGCTTGCAGTTGTGGATGTTGCGCGCGCGCGGCGCGTTCGATGCGCTCGATGCAGGCCTCGATCTGCGCGGTGCTGCGCTGGTCCTCGAATTCGGCGCTGAGCGCGGCGACCACCTGCTCCGCGCCCATCTGCACGCTGAGCACGCCGTTGACCGCGCGCACGTCCGGATCGGCGGCGGCGATGCGACGCAGCGCCTCGCTCAAGGCGCGCGCCGCCGGCTCGCCGATCAGCAGGCCCTTGGTCTCGCGCGCCAGCAGGAAGGCCGAGCAGGCCAGCACCGCGGCGATGCCGATCGACGCCACGCCGTCCAGTTCCGGCATCTGCAGCCATTGCGCGGCGAGCAGGCCGAGCAGGGCGATGACCAGACCGATCAGCGCGGCGCTGTCCTCCAGCAGCACGGTGAACAGGCTCGGATCCTTGCTTTCGCGAAACGCCTGCACGTAGCCCATGGCGCCCTTGCGCGCGCGGAACTCGCGCAGCGATACCCACCACGAGCCGCCTTCGAACAGCATCGACAGGCCCAGCACCACGTAGTTGAGCGTATGGCTGGTGGCCGGTTGCGGATGGCGCAGATGGGCGATGCCCTGGTACAGCGAGACGCCCGCGCCGAGCGCGAGCACCAGCAGGGCGACGATGAAACTCCAGAAGTACAGCTCGCGCCCGTAGCCGAACGGATGGCGCGCGTCGGCGGGCCGCGCGGCGCGGCGCAGGCCGTACAGCAGCAACAGTTCGTTGACCGTATCCACCAGCGAGTGCACGCCTTCGCTGAGCATCGCCGAACTGCCGGACAGCGCGGCGGCGACGAACTTGGCGATGGCGATGGCCAGGTTGCCGGCGAGCGCGGCGTAGATCGCAAGGCGGGAGCCGGAAGCGGCGGACATGGGAATTCCTGTGCGGGAACGGCGCGCGCCGGGGCGCGGCGGCGCTGCGGAGCGGGCGGCTACAATAGGCGCCCTCCCGTCGTCGCCGTATCAAGGAACGCCATGTCCGCCGCACTCGCCTGTCCGCAATGCACGCTGCAGAACACCTATGCCGACGGAGGGATGTGGATCTGCGCCGATTGCGGCTACGAGTGGCCGCAGGCGGCGGACGCCGCGGTGGCGGCGACGGTGGTGCGCGACAGCAACGGCAACGTGCTGCAGGCGGGCGACACGGTGGTGGTGATCAAGGACCTGAAGGTCAAGGGATCGTCGATCCCGCTCAAGCAGGGCACGGTGATCCGCGGCATCCGCCTGGTCGAGGACGATGCCGAGCACATCGAGGGCAACTCTGACAAGATCAAGGGCCTGGTGCTGAAGACCTGCTTCCTGCGCAAGGCCTGAGCCTGCGCGCGGGCCAGGCGCACCGCAGCCGGGCGGCGCGTGGCGCGCGCACCGTTCATTGCGCCATGCCGCGCAGGCTGGCGTAGACCGCGTCGCGCAGCTCGACCACGAACGCGCCGGACATGCCTTCGTACAGCGTGTTGGTCAGCGCCACCACGCTCAGTTGCCGCGCCGGATCGACGAACCAGCTGTGGCCGTAGGCGCCGCCCCAGCGCCAGGTGCCCGGCGCTTCCGGGGTCGCGGTCGGCGCGGGGTCGCGCAGCACCGCAAAGCCCAGGCCGTAGCCCCAGCCCGGCCCGTCAGGCGGACCGAACTCGCCGGTCTGCGCGCGTCCCATCTCGGCGACCAGATCCGCCGGCAACAGCGGCGCGCCGCCACCGCGCAGCGTCTCCAGCAGACGCAGCACGTCGCCGGCGCTGCCGACCATGCCGGCGCCGCCGGAGGCGAACGCATCGCGGTCCAGCGCGCGCGAGGGATGGAACACGAGGCCGGCGACGCCGGGCTCCGGCGCGACCACGTCGCCTTCGCCCAGGCGGTGCGGCATCGGCACGTCGCTGACGTAGGGCACCGCCAGCTCGGCGGCGTCCTCGGCGTGGAAGGCGGTGGCGCGCATTCCCAGCGGGGCGGTGACCAGCTCGTGCACCAGCTGCGGCAGCGGCTGGCCGCTGGCGGCCTGCAGCACCGCGCCGGCGACGTCGATCGACAGCGAGTAGCCCCAGCCGCTGCCCGGCGCGTACTGCAGCGGCACCTGGGCGAGACGGCGCAGGTTGTCCTCCAGGCTCAGGCCGCTGCGGTCCAGGCCGTCGGACACGCCGGCCCGCGCATGCGCGCCATCGGCCGGTTCCAGGAAGCGATAGCCGAGCCCGGCGCTGTGGCTGAGCAACTGACGCAGGCTGATGTCAGGCACGCGTCCATCGGCCAGTGCCGGGCGGAACCACGGCAGCCAACGCGCGATCGGCGCATCCAGGTGCAGGCGGCCCTGCGCGACCAGCGCCAGCGCGGCGGTCGCGACGATCGGCTTGCTGACCGAAGCCAGGCGGAACGGCGTGTCCTCGCGCATCGGCCGTTGCGCCTCGCGGTCGGCCCAGCCGGCGGCGCGGCGATAGACGCAGCGGCCGCGGTGCGCGACCAGCACAACCACGCCGACCAACCGTTGCTGGCGCAGCGCGGCGTCGATCGCGGCATCCAGCGGCGCCGCCTGCTGCGGCGGAAGCGTCGTTGCGGCGGATGCGGATGGGGGAGCGGGCATGGGGGCGTGGGCGCGGCTGGCGGGAGCGGTGCGGCGATGCGGGGCGATGGCGCAACGAGGATGCTCCGGGACGCCGCCCTCGGCAATGCGGCGTGCGAACCACCATGCGGGCCGCATGCGCCGACCTTGCCGGCGCTTGCCGTGACCGGTCGGCGCACGGCTATGATGCGCGCTGGGCGCCGGGGGGCGCCGCCCGGGATGGGCACAGGGGATGCAATGGAAAAGCACGTTGTCGCGGCCGCCGGCCACGCCGGACGCCGGCTGGCGTGGGTGTGGCTGCTGTGCCTGCTGGCGCTGCCGGCGTGGGCGCGGATGCAGGAAGTCAAACCCGGACAGACGCCGCAGTTGGCGCCCGACGAGGGCTTGGTGCTGGTCGCGGTGGACACCAGCGTCGCACTGCAGGGCGTGGAGTTGAACAAGGACGGCAAGACCTTCGGTGCCGGCACCATGTCCAAGCTCAAGCCGGGCATCAGCTACCGGCTCTACATCGCCCCGGTCGGGGACTATGCCTGGCGCAAGGTGCAACTGGTGCCGCAACTGGGCTACAACCTGCGCGACAGCGACGAGTTCCGTTTCCGCATCCAGGCCGGGCGCATCACCTATCCGGGCGACCTGCTGTTCCGCCCGAGCGCGATGTTCCATGCCGACATGAGCATGGTCAACCGCGCGCTGGCGGCGCTGGACTGGCTGCAGCGGACCCATCCGGCGCTGTGGTCGCGCTACGAACTGACGTATTCGGGGCACTATCCGGATCCGTTCCCGCCGTTCTACCGCAAGGCGCTGGCGCAGCATCCCGATGCCACGCCGGCGGCCAGGCCGGCCATGCCTGCGCCGCCCGCGGCGGGCGCGTTGCCGATCGCGCCGGCGACCTTGTTCCGCGACAGCCTGATCCGCACGCTGCAGTTGAACCCGCGTGGCGACCTGCTGGCGTTGCAGTTGCACGAGCGTAAGGACGAATGGCGCATCGAACTGCTGGACCTGCCAGGCAACGAACAGCGCCTGCTGGCCACCAGCGTCGAGCCGATCAAGCAATTGCAGTGGGCCGGCGACGACACGCTGCTGTTCAGCGTGCGCGTGCCGAACGGCCCGGACGTGGTGCGCGGCATGCGCGTGGCGGTCGGCGCCGACGGCAAGCGCCGCTGGACGCCGCTGACATTGCCCAACGGCGGCTACATCGTCGGCATGCTGCCGAGCGCGCCCAATCAGGTGCTGTACGCGAACACCGCGCACAACGGCGCCATCGCGGTGCAGTTGCTGGACGTGTCCAGCCAGGCGGCGATCGACGGCTGGCGGCCGCGCTTCCAGGACCGGTTGAACGTCGGCCTGGAACGCGATGTCGGTTGGCTGACCGACGGCGATGGGCGATTGCGCCTGGCGGTGGTACGCCGCGACGACGACTATGTGCTGGTGTACCGCGACGGCCTCGGCGCGACCTATCGCGACGTGATGAAGCTCAACGACCTGCGCGATTTCCAGCCGCTGGGCCTGTCCTTCGGCGCCGACGAGCTCTACGCGGCGACCGACCAGGACCGCGCCCAGCGCGACCTGGTCGCCTACGACATGGCCACGCGCAAGGTGGTGCGACCTTGTTCAGCCGGCCCGGGGTCGACGTGGTCGACCTGATCCAGGGGCCGCGGCGCACGCCGATCGGCGTCACCTACTACGAGGGCGGGCGCCTGGTCAGCCATTACTTCGCCAGCGAGGACGCGCGTTGGGGCCGCGCGCTGAACGCGGCGCTGCCCGGGCGCGACCTGCAGGTGACGGCGAGCAGCGCGGACGGGCAGCAGGTGATCCTGTGGGCCGATGCCAGCGACCGCCCGCCGCAGCTGTTCCACCTGGATCTGCGCAAGCGCACCGCGGTGTCGATCGGCGAGGACCGGCCGTGGCTGCAGGGCATGCGCTTCGCCCCCAGCGAAGTGATCGCGTTCAAGGGCCGCGACGGGCTGCCGTTGGAGGCGTTCCTGACCCTGCCGCCCGGCGGCGGACGGCGGCCGCTGGTGGTGTTCCCGCATGGCGGGCCGATCGGCGTGGCCGACTCGCTGGGCTTCGATCCGGACACGCAGTTCCTGGCCTCGCTCGGCTATGCGGTGCTGCGGGTCAACTTCCGCGGTTCCGGCGGCTACGGGCGCGCGTTCCGCGAGGCCGGACGCGGCAGTTTCGGCACCCTGATCGAGGACGACATCGACGCGGCGATCGAGCAGGCGTTGGCGCGCTATCCGCTGGATGCGCAGCGCATGTGCGTGCTCGGCGCCAGCTACGGCGGCTACTCGGCGCTGGTGATGGCGGTGCGCTGGCCGCAGCGCTTCCGCTGCGCGGTGTCGATCGCCGGCGTCGCCGACCGGATCCTGTTCTATACCGCCAGCGATTCGGGCAGCCGCGCCAAGTCCCGCGCCGAACTGGAACGCCTGCTCGGCGATCCGAACACGCAACAGGAGCAGATGACCGCCACCTCGCCGCTGTACCACTACGACGCGATCAAGGTGCCGGTGATGCTGGCGCACGGCGTGGAGGACCGTCGCGTGGACTACGAACACACCCGGCGCATGGCGCGGATGCTGGAGCTGGGCGGCAATCCGCCGGTGGGGCTGCGCTTCGAGGGCGAAGGCCACGGCTTCGCCGAGGTCGAGCACCGCGCCGCGCTGTGGAGCGGCGTCGCCGGCTTCCTGCAGGCGCATCTGGCCGCCGACGCGCCGCCGCCGTGACGCCCTGACGCGCGGCCGGCGGCGCGGACCGCCAGCCGCGTCGTCGCCCCGGCTCAGTCCAGGGTCGGGTAGTCGGTGTAGCCCTTGGCGCCGCCGCCATACAGCGTGTCGGCGTCCACCTGGTTCAACGGGGCGTCGCGGCGCAGCCGTTCCACCAGGTCCGGGTTGGCGATGAACGGGCGGCCGAACGCCACCGCGTCGGCGCGGCCGGAGGCCACGGCGTCCTCGGCCAGCGCCTTGTCGTAGCCGTTGTTGACCAGCCACGGGCCATGGAACTTGGCGCGTAGCGCGGCGTAGTCGAAGGCGATGTTGTCGCGCGGGCCGCCGGTGGCGCCCTCGATCACGTGCACGAAGGCCAGGCCCAGCGGATCCAGGCGTTCCACCGCCCGCTCGAACAGCGGCTGCGGATCGCTGTCGCGCGCATCGTTGGCCGGGGTCACCGGCGACAGGCGCACGCCGGTACGGTCGGCGCCGATCTCCTGGGCCACCGCCTGCACCACCTCGAACAGCAGGCGGGTGCGGTTCTCGATGCTGCCGCCGTAGGCGTCGTCGCGGTGGTTGCTGCCGTCGCGCAGGAACTGGTCGATCAGGTAGCCGTTGGCGGCATGCACTTCCACGCCATCGAAGCCGGCGGCGATGGCGTTGCGGGCGGCGCGGCGGAAGTCTTCGACCAACCCGGGGATTTCGTCCAGGCGCAGCGCGCGCGGCGCGGAGACATCGGTGAAGCCCTCGGCGGTGAAGGTCTTGGCGTCGGCGCGCAGCGCGCTCGGCGCGACCGGCGCGGCGCCGTCCGGCAGCAGGCTGACGTGGGAGATGCGGCCGACGTGCCACAGCTGCAGCACGATCTTGCCGCCGCGGCGGTGCACTTCGTCGGTGACCGTCTTCCACGCGGCGACCTGCGCGTCGCTGTAGATGCCCGGCGTGTCCTTGTAGCCCTGGCCCATCGGGCTGATCTGGGTCGCCTCGGCGATGAGCAGGCCGGCGCTGGCGCGCTGGCCGTAGTATTCGGCGGCCAGCGGCGAGGGGATGCGGCCTTCGCCTTCGGCGCGGTTGCGGGTCAGCGGCGCCATCACGATGCGGTTGGCCAGTGCGATCGCGCCCAGGCGCAGCGGCGTGAACAGCGGGGAAGCGTTAGCGGTCATCGGCAAGGGGTCTCATGAAGGAAGGGGGGCGACGCAGCGCCGGCGGCGCAGGACATCGCTTTCCAGCAGATTGGGACGGCATTGGGCGATTGCGCGTGCGACTGCTGGGACACTGCGTTGCCGCTGCGAGCCGCGCCGGCCCAGCATGGCCTGAGAGACCGCGTGGTCCAGCGGCGCTCGGAAAGCGCCTCACTGTGGATCGATGGATGCGCCCGCCAATGCCCGCGCGCGCGGCCGAAGCTCGCGCAACGCGCCGTTGCAGCGTCGAGGGTTTGCGCATTTGCTGCGATGCACAATAATGGGCGGCCCTCCTCGAACAGGCCCCGGGCATGTCCACTCCCGCCACTTCCCCGACGCCGCTGTCGCGCCGCGGCTATGTGCTGATCCTGTTCGCGCTGGCGATGGGCGGTTTCGCGATCGGCACCAGCGAGTTCTCCACGATGGGCCTGATGCCGTACATCGCCAAGGGCCTGGCGATCGACGAGCCGCAGGTCGGGCACCTGATCAGCGCCTACGCGCTGGGCGTGGTGGTCGGCGCGCCGTTGCTGGCGATCGTCGGCGCGCGCTGGCCGCGGCGCACGCTGCTGCTGGCGCTGATGGCGTTCTACGCGGCCGGCAACCTGGCCAGCGCGCTGGCCCCGGATTATCACAGCATGCTGCTGGTGCGCTTCATCGCCGGGCTGCCGCATGGCGCCTATTTCGGCGTGGCCACGCTGGTCGCCGCCTCGATCAGTCCCGCCGACCAGCGCGGCGCGGCGGTGAGCCGGGTGCTGCTCGGACTGAACCTGGCGGTGCTGGTCGGCAATCCGCTGGCGACCTGGCTGGGGCAGGTGGCGCAATGGCGCTACGCCTATGCGCTGGTCGCGGCGATCGCGGTGCTGACCGTGGTGCTGGTGCTGCGGCTGCTGCCGGCCGATCCGCACGAGCCGCGGCAGCGGCCGCTGCGCGAGCTGCGCGCGTTCAACCGTCCGCAGGTGTGGCTGGCGTTGGGCATCGGCTCGATCGGCTTCGCCGGCATGTTCTGCGTGTTCAGCTATCTGGCGCCGACCCTGACCCACGTCACCGGCGTCTCCGAGCGCTGGATCCCGTTCGCGATGGGCGCGTTCGGCCTGGGTGGCCTGGTCGGCAATCTGGCCGGCGGCTGGCTGTTCGACCGTTTGCAGTTCCGCGCGGTGCCGCTGGTGCTGCTGTGGTCGATGGCGGTGCTGCTGGCGTGGCCGCTGGCCGCGCAATCGCCGTGGGCGGTGCTGCCGGCGGTGGTCGCGGTCGGCACCATGGGCGCGCTGGCACCGGTGCTGCAGACCCGCCTGATGGACGTGGCCAGCGACGCGCAGACCCTGGCCGCGGCCTCCAACCACGCCGCCTTCAACCTGGCCAACGCGCTGGGGCCGTGGATGGGCGGGATCGCGATCAGCGCCGGGCTGGGCTGGACCGCGACCGGCTACGTCGGCGCGGCGACCGCGCTCGGTGGGCTGCTGGTGTACCTGTGGGCGCGCCGGGATGCGCGCCGCACGCAGCGCGTGGCCGCCGCCGGCTAGCGCGCAGCGCCTTCCCGACGCTGCGCGCGGTACCAGCCGGCTGCGCCGTGCAGGCGCAGCGGCGTCGGCCGATACCTGCGCGTCGCCTCAGCGCCGCGCCTGCGGGTTGTGCGACAGCCTGCGCAACGCGTCGAGCTTGGCCTGGTAGCGCGGCTGGGCGCTGCTGTCGGCATGCGCCAGCGCCTGCTGCAGCGCCCAGTTGGCGCGGCGCCGATCGCCGTTGAGCAGGTAGGCGCGGGCCAGCGCGAAGTACAGCAGATGCGCGCTGTCGTACAGGCGCAGCGCATGCCGGTAGTAGCCGATCGCGGCAGGGTAGTCCTGACGGCGCTCGGCCTCGTTGCCGAGCAGATACTGGTGGAACGGGTCGGTCAGCTGCGCGCGCTGCAGCCGGTCCAGCATCGCGGCTTCCTGGCGGCGGTCGCCCAGGCGCCGGTACAGGGCGGCGGCGTTGGAGAGCGTGGCGACGTGGCCGGGCTCGATCGCCAGCGCGTTGGCGTAGTCCTCCTTGGCGCCCTGCGTGTCGCCCTCGCGCAACGCCAGCACGCCCAGGTTGTTCCAGGCCGCGACGAAGCCGCGGTCCATCTGCAGCGCCATAGCCAGGTACTGCTGCGCGGCCGGCAGCGCGCCGTCGGCCATCAGTTCGGCGCCGCGGTTGTTGTAGTAGTGCGCGAGCGCGCGGCGGTCGGAGATCAGCCGTGGTCCGCGCCGCTCCATCAGCACGCTGCGGTCCAGGTCGATGCTGACCTGGCGTCCGTCGATGCGCACGCCGACGTTGACGTGGCCGGCGTTGTACAGCGCATCGCCATCCTCGTACCAGCTCAGCACGCGGCCCACTTCCTGCACCTGCGCCTCGACCCCGGCGTCGCGCGCCAGCGCCACGAACAACAGGGTGAAGGACAGGCAGTTGACGCGGCGGGTGGCGTAGCTTTCGGCGACGCTGTGGGTGGCCTTGGTGTCGTACTGCAGGTTCAGGCCATCGGCATCGAACGCCAGTTGCACCAACTGCTCCAAGCGCTGTTCGCGCGAGGCGTGCAGATTCACACGCTGTTGCACCAGCGCGTGCAGCTCTGGCGGAATCTGCAGCAGTTGCTCCGGCGGAGGTGGGGGCGGCGGCAGCGACGGCGGCGAAGACGGCGGCGGTGCGATCGCTGTCGCGGCGAGCAGGACGACTGCAGTCCAACCGAACATGGCGCACCTCGCGACGGCCCGGGCGGCGGGTCCTCCCGGCACTATAGGCCTGCACCGCCGGTTTTGGGTGGGAGCGGTGTGCCTCTCTCGCCCTCCGGCGCGGATGCCCAGATCCCGCGCGCATTCATCCACAGCCGCTGTGGACGATGCACGGGCAAACAGGGGGATAAGTCCTCCGGCCCCAGGTCTGCGCGGCGGCGCTTCGCCCTGGCGAAACGATCGCCACGCTGTCGCCAGCGCCATGAACGCATGTTCATCGCCGGCAACGGTGCGTGAGGACGATGCCGCGATGGCTCACGTGCGCTTTATGCCGCCGTCGCCAGCATCGTCGCCACTGACGCAACGCGGCAAGACTCTCCATCCGCGGCCGAACGCAGTCCAGGGAACACACGACCCGACGTGCCCGTTGCGCGACTTCGCCGGCCCTTCCAGACAGGAGTTCCACCATGAGCATCCAGAGCAAGACCACCCACAGCCTCAACGATCTCATCGCCATTTCCCGCGACGGCAAGCAGTTCTACGAGGAAGCCGCACAGAAGGTCGGCGACGCGGAACTGTCGGCGCTGTTCCTGCGCATCGCCGGGGTCAAGTCGGACATCGTCAGCAGCCTCAGCGCGGTGGTGCAGTCGGTCGGCGGCAAGCCGGAGGAGCACGGCACGATGGTCGGCAGCATGCAGCAGATGTACGGCAAGGTGCGCGCCGCGCTGGGCGACACCAAGTACGGCTACGTGGCCGAGTTGGAGGAGTCCGAGGATCGCCTGATGAAGGCGTTCAACGAGACCATCGCCGACAGCGACACCCCGGTCGCCGCGCGCGATGCCGCCACCCGCCTGCTGCCGGAAGTGCGCGCGTGTCACGACGTGATGCGCAATCGCAAGCTGGCGATGAAGAACGCGGCGTAAGTGCCGCAGCCCGGGCCGCTGCCGGCCCGGACCCTCGACGGCACCGTGCCGCTGCGCATCGCGCGCGCTCGGCTTGGTGCCGCCTGGCAAAGGCCGACCGGATGTGTCCGGTCGGCCTTTTGTCGAGGCGACGGCAGGCGCCATCTGCGCGGCATGCGGCGCGGCGCGCTTGCTACCATGGCGCTCCGTTCGCTTGCAGGTCCGCCGCGGGTTCGCCCGCCTCATGCCGATGGCCCACGACGTTTCCTCTCCAGACGCGCAGTTCTCGCTGGGCTTCGCCGCGCCGGCACCGCGCGAGCGGCTGTTCTTCGCGCTGTTGCCGGATCCGGCCACGGCGCAGCACGCCTTCGCCGTCGGCGAGCGCCTGCGCGCGGCGCATGGCCTGCACGCACGTGCGCTGCCACCCGAACGGTTGCACGTCACCGTGCATTATCTGGGCGACTACGCGGGCATCCCGCCGCGGCTGCTGCAGCAGGCGCATGCCGCCGGGCAGGCGCTGGCGGCCGGGCCGTTCGCGCTGTGCTTCGATCGCATCGTCAGTTTCGGCAACCGCGCCGGTCCGCGGCCGCTGGTCCTGCTGGGCGACGCCGAACCGACTGGATTGCGCCAGTTGCGCGAGGCGCTGCAGCGCCAACTCGGCCGCCAAGGCCTGGCCACGCGCCTCGATCCGGCCTACGTCCCGCACCTCACCCTGGCCTACGACCCGCGCGCGTTGCCGCCGCAGGCGGTTCCGGAACTGCGCTGGACGGCGACCAGGCTGAGCCTGATCCGCAGCGTGCAAGGGCAGGGACACTATCTGCACGAAGCGGACTGGCCGTTGCGCGCGGACCCTGTGCTTGCCGCGGACAACGGCGAGGCGGTGCGATGAGCGCATCGGCGCCGCTCGAACTGCCCGAGGCGCAGTGGGCGCAGTTGCGTGCCGCGTACGCCACGCCGCCGCGCGCCTACCACCACTTCGGCCATGTGCAGGCGGTGCTGGGTCACTACGCCGAGGTCGCCGATGCGGTGGGCTGGCGGCAGCCGCGCGAGGTCTACCTGGCGGTGCTGTACCACGACGCGGTGTACCAGGCCGGGCGCGGCGACAACGAGACGCAGTCGGCGCGCCTGGCGCAGGCGGCGATCGCGCAGTGGCTGCCCGATGCCGGCGTGGACACGGCGCGCGTGGTCGCGCTGATCGCACTGACCGCGCGCCACGGGCAACTGAGCGTCGGCGCGGTGGATGCGGAGACGGCGCTGTTCCTGGATTGCGACATGGCCATTCTCGGCGCCGATCCCGCCACGTTCGCCGCCTACGACGCCGCCATCGCCGAGGAGTACCGCGCGGTGGTGCCGCGCTGGCTGTACCGGCGCAAGCGCCGCGCGTTCCTGCGCACGGTGCTGGCGCAGCCGCGCATCTTCCTCAGCGACTGGTTCCATGCGCGCTACGACGCGGCCGCCCGCGCCAACCTGCGCCAGGCGATCGGCTGAGGTCGCGGCGATGCGGTCTACACTGGCGTCTTCGCGCACGCGCCGGCGTGCCGCCCATCACGCCGCATGATGTCCGATCGCGCTACCGACCCCACCGACCCGTGCCCGCAGCCGCCCGAGCCGCCGGCACCGAGCGACTGCTGCGACAGCGGCTGCCCGCTGTGCGTCCACGATCTGTACGCCGAGGAACTGGCGCGCTATCGGCAGGCACTGGCGGCCTGGCGGCTGCGCCATCCTGACGCGCCGGCGGGCGGTTGAGTGCCGGCACCACCGCGCGCACGTACCTGGCATGAACCGTCCGCCGCGCCGCGCTTCGCGCTGCCGCCGTTCGGGATTATCTTTACACGCCTTTTCAGGATTGCCGGATGATGCGAATGCGTGGCGGATCGATGTGGGGATGTGCGTTGGCCGGATTGTTCGCGGCGACCGCCTCGGCGGCGCCTGCCGCCACGCCGCCCGCTGCGCCAGCGGCGCCCGCCGCCGCCCCGGAGAAGCTCAGCCACGGCCGCTTCGAGCAGGTGCCGGTGCTGCTGCCGCAGGGCGATGCACAACGGGTGGTGCTGTGGTTCGCCGGCGGCAAGCACGGCGAGGCCGAGCGTGCGCGCCAGATCGAGGCCTTGCGCCGCGACGGCGCGATGGTGGCGGTGATCGACGGCGCGCACCTGCAGGCGGTGCTGGCCAAGATCGACGGCACCTGCGGCTTCTCCTCCGGCGACGTGGAGAATTTCTCGCGCTACGTGCAGGCCTACTACCACGTGCCCACCTACCATCTGCCGCTGCTGGTCGGCGATGGCGATGGCGCGGCACTGGCGTATGCGATGGCGGCACAGGCGCCCAAGCATCTGCTCGCCGGCATGGTCACCGAGGCGTTCTGCCCGGTGGAGGTACTGGACGACCAGATCTGCGGCGCCGGCATCACCGCGCCGGCCCGCGCGCTGCAACCCACCGCGTTGCCGTTGCCGTGGCTGGTGGCGGCGCCGGCCACGCCGGCCACGCGCTGCAGCCAGCAGAGCGCCGCGTTCGTGCAGAAGGTGCCGCAGGCGCGGCAGTTCCGCCGCAGCGCCAGCGGCGATGCGCTGCCCGGGCTGCGCGCGGCAGTGCGCTCGCTGGGCGCGCAACCCGGGGTCAGCCTGCCGCCGACGCCGGCCGATCTGGCCGGTCTGCCGGTGGTGGAAGTGCCGGCCGCGGCCGGCGCCGCCGCGCCCGGCGACGGCGCGGTGTTCGCGATCTTCGTGTCCGGCGACGGTGGCTGGGCCGGGCTCGACCAGGAAGTGGCCGGCGCGCTGGCCCAGGCCGGCATCCCGGTGGTCGGCGTGGATTCGCTGCGCTACTTCTGGAGCGAGCGCACCCCGCAGGGCTTCGCCACCGACCTGGACCGGATCTATCGCCACTACAGCCGCCTGTGGCAGCGCGACCGGGTGGTGTTGATCGGCTTCTCGCAGGGCGCCGACGTGCTGCCGGCCGCGTACAACCAGTTGCCGGCGGCCACGCGCGCGCAGGTGCAGACCACCGCGCTGCTGTCGCTGGGCAAGACCGCCGACTACGAATTCCACGTCTCCAACTGGATCAGCTCCGACGACGACGGCCTGCCGATCGCACCGGAAGTGGCGAAGATGCCGAGCGCGCAGACCCTGTGCATCTACGGCGAGGACGACGACGACGCGCTGTGCCCGGACCTGCCCAAGGGTGGGGCGCAACTGGTCAAGCTGCCCGGCGACCATCACTTCGAAGGCGACTACGCGACGCTGGCCAAGCAGATCCTGCAGCACATTCAGTAGAGGCCGGGATTGGGGAGTCGGGATTGGGGAGTGGTGGGCTGGTCGCGCGTGCGGGCCAGTTCGCGCCGCCGGCGGGGCGGCTTGGGCGCGAGGCTGACCGCTGAAACGTCGCGATAAGCGCGGTCGCTATCACCGGACGCTCCATGGCGACCGGACCCTCACCCCAACCCCTCTCCCGATGGGAGAGGGGCTAAGGCTGCCTCGGAGTCGCGGTAGATGTCGGTGACCGGGCGACTCCCCAATCCTGCCCCCAGTCCCCGCTACTCCGGCTTGCGCGGATCCAGCGAGATCAACCGGGTCACGTCCAGCAGCGCGGCCGGCAGATGCATGCCGCCCGGCGCGGCCAGGTAGCGGGTGCGCCAGGCCGGCGCGAACTTGGACTTGAAGCGGCGCAGGCCGGTGAAACCGTAGAAGCGCTCGCCATGGCGCACGATCAGGTTGCCGAAGCGGTTCCAGCGCCCGGCCAGGCGATGCTGGGCCAGGCCCGACAGCGGCGCCATGCCCAGCGAGAAGCGCTGGTAGCCCTGGTCGCGGCCCCACAGGAACAGTTCGATGAACAGGAAATCCATCGTGCCCTTCGGCGCATCGGCGATGTGCCGCATCAGGTCCACCGACAGCTCGTGTCCCGCCGGCGCCTGCCACAGGTTGGCGAAGGCGACGATCCTGCCTTCGGCCTCGACCACCGCGATCGGGAAGCGGCGCAGATAGGCCGGATCGAAGCTGCCCAGCGAGAAGCCCTTTTCCTCGCCGGCCTTTTCCTCCAGCCACTGCTGCGAGACCTCGGCCAGCGCCGGCATCAGCGCGTCGATCTCGTCCACCGGCACGATGCGGAAGCTCAGGCCGCTGCGCTTGCCGCGGTTCCAGGCCTGGCGCAGGTCGGCGCGGTCGCGGCCCTCCAGGTGGAAGCCCTCCAGCGACACCATCGCTTCCTCGCCGAGCTTGACCAGGGTCAGGCCCAGGTCCAGATAGGTCTGCCAGTGCTGTTCGCCGACCTGGTAGAACACCGGGCGCAGGCCGAGGCGGTCGGCCTCCTCGCGGAAGCGCCAGATCAGCGCCCGCGCGACCTCCGGCGGCCCCACCGGGTCGCCCATCGCCACCAGCGAGCCGCCGTAGCGTTGCATCATCACGAAGCCCTGGCCGTCCTCGGCATGCAGCAGCGCCTTGTCGCCGGTCAGCACCAGGCAGGCCTGGGTGTCGGTGGCGGTGGCCAGCACCGGCGCCAGCGCGTCCAGTTGCGCCGCATCGGCCGGCGGCAGCGGCGAGCGGGTGCTGTGCAGCAGCCGCGCCATGCCGAAGATCACCACCGCCACGCTGACCAGCAGCACCGCGCGCAGCGCCCGCGGCGCGTTGGCCGAGGTGGCGAACTGCCACCACAGCTCGTTCTGGTATTCGACGTGGCTGTAGACGAAGAACAGCAGCCACACCGTGGCGATCAGCACCAGGCCGAGGTTGCGCAGCCATGGCCACGACCAGGCTTCGTCGAGCAGCGCGCCCTGGCGGTAGAACTCGCGGCGCGCGCCCCACAGCCCGGCGGCCACCACCAGCGAGGACAGCGCCACCGAGGCGTGGCCGCCGCGCAGCCAGGCCGGCAGCGGCAGCAGCACGCAGATGCCGATCGCCAGCACCCAGGCCGCGTGGCTGCGCCGTTGCAGCCCCTGGCCGATCAGCAGCAGCACCACGCCGCCGAGGCTGGCCAGCAGGTGCGAGGTCTCCATGATCGACAGCGGCGCCATGCCCTGGCGGCGCTTGGGCGTGGGCAGGGTGCCGTCGATGACCAGCGCCGCGCCGACCGCGAACACCGCCAGTGCGATGATCTGCGGCAGCCACGGGCGCAGCGTGCCCCAGGCCACGCGCACCCCGCCGGCGCCGGCGGCCAGCGGCCGGCGCAGGCCGGAGGCGGCGGCCATCAGCACCGACAGCAACAGCGGCACCACGTAGTAGGTGACCCGGTAGATCAGCGCCGCGGCCAGCACCGCCGCCGGCGCCACCCCGGGCAGCAGCTTGAGCAGGCTCCACTCGAACACGCCCAGCCCGGCCGGCACGGTCGACATCAGGCCGGCCACCACCGCGACCAGGTACAGGCCGACGAAACCGACGAACTCGATGCCCGATTCGTTCGGCAACAGCACATAGAACGCGGCGCTGGCCAGGCCCAGTTCGACCACGCTCAGCGCGGTGACGCCGAGCGTGGTGAGCCGGTCCGGCAGCCACAGTTCGTGGCTGCGCCAGCGCAGCGTGCGACCGTGGCGCCCGGCCAGCAGCAGCATCAGGGCGAAGGCGGCCAGCAGCGCGATGCCGATCGCGCGCACCGCCGGCGCGGCCAGCGGCAATGCCAGCGCCGCCGACGCCGGTTCCAGCGCCAGCGCCAGCGCCAGCAGCAGCCAGGCGCCGAACACGAAACCGAGGGTGCTCATCAGCACCACCTGGCCGATCTCGGCCAGGCTCAGCCCGACCCGGCCATAGCCGCGCAGGCGCACCGCGCCGCCGGTCAGCGCGGCGAAGCCCAGGGTCTGCCCGACCGCATGCGCCAGGAACGCGGTGATGCCGATCCGCATCGGGTGCAGCTTGCGCCCGCTGCGGTGCAGGCCGACCGCATCGAACCCGATCAGGCAGGCGTAGCTGCTCAGGCCCAGCAGCAGGGTCAGCGCGATCTGGCCGGCGCCGAGCTGGTTGAAGGCATGGCGGATCGCGGCATAACCGTGGGTGCTGAATTCGGTGGCCAGGGCGCGCAGCGCCAGCGCCAGGATCACCAGGCTGAACACCACCGGCAGCGCACGGCGCCAGCCGGCGGCCGAGGAAGGGGAAGCGGTAGGTGCGGCGTCGGTCATTGCGGGAGAGCGTCGGCGAAGAGGGAGAAGGGCCATGCGCGGACGCCGGCAGCGGCGCGCAGGGAGGCGGCATGGGCGGTGCGGGTCATCGCGGTGCGCGCCTGCGGGGGGGAAGGGGACTGGGCCAGCGCACGCGCCGGGCCCAGGACTGTACCGGCGGCGCCGGCGTCGCGCATGATAGTGGAATCGCAGGTCGGTACCGCGTCGGCGTGCGTCTGCGCGGCCGCCGCGCGCCCCGCCGCCACCGGAGCCCGTTGCCATGCCGCCATCCCTGGACGCCATCGCCGCGCCGCCGCGCTGGCCGCGTGTCGCCGGCGCGCTGGCCACGCTGGCCTGCCTGCTGTTCCTCGGCGTGGCCCTGGCCTTGCACTTGCTGCGCGCCGACCTGCACTGGCAGCAGGCGACGCTGAGCCTGTACCTGCACGGTCCCGGCGGACTGCTGCTGCGGACGGTGTACGTGCTGCTGGCCGCGGGCATCGTCGGCATGGCGTTCGGCCTGTACGCGCAGGCCGCGCCGCAGGCGCGCAGCGCCGCGCCGCCGTTGCTGTTCGTGGTGGCCGCGATCGGCCTGTGCGGCGTGGCGATCGGCGACAGCTACCTGCCGCACCGCGCGCCGTTGCTGGCGCCGCTGCTGCACGGCCTGTTCGCGCAGACCGCGTTCCTGTGCGCGACCACCGCGATGCTGTTGCAGAGCGCGTGGCTGCGCCGGCAACCCGGCTGGCGCGGCGGCGCGGTGGCCTTGCCGGCGCTGGCGGCCGCGGCGTTCGTGGCGTTGTGGGTGCACGTGCTGTGGCGCGCGCCGCCGCGCGGGCTCACCCAGAAGCTGGCGATCGTGCTGATCCTGGCCTGGCTGCTGGCGGTCGCGTACCGGTTGTGGCGTCCTGCAGCGGCGGCGCAATCGCGCGACAATGGCCGGGTTTCCCCTCTTCAGGACAGCCCATCATGATCCAGCGTTTCGATACCGGCCCGCGCATGTCGGAGATGACCGTGCACAACGGCGTGGCCTACCTGGCCGGACAGATCGCCGACGACACCAGCGCCGACATCGCCGGCCAGACCCGCCAGGTGCTGGCGGCGATCGACGCGCTGCTGGGACGCGCGGCCACCGACAAGAGCAAGATCCTGCGCGCGGAGATCTTCATGACCGACCTGGCCGAGTTCGCCGAGATGAACAAGGTCTGGGAGGAATGGGTGAGCCCCGGCCATACCCCGGCGCGCGCCACCGTGCAGGCCAAGCTGGCCGATCCGGCCTGGAAGATCGAGATCGTCGTCACCGCGGCCGTGTAAACCGGGACCGGCCACTGCGCCTGGAGGCGGCGGCGCGCCACCTTGGCGATGCGTCGCCGCCGCCATGCCGTCGCGATGGCGTTCCTGCCGGGGTTCCGGCGCGAGATGCGCGCTCCCCCGGCGCGCGCGTTGCGGTCCTGGACGTTGCCGGATCGGCGTGCTGCGCCGCGTCGCGCCCTCTGTCGGGCCGCCTGAAGCCAGGCTGCCGATACTTCGACCCACAGCCCATGACCACCTACACCTGCCATTGGCGGGAACTGGCCCACGCCGATGGCGCCGACCCGCAGCTTGTCCGACTCAGCCTCACGCCACATGGCCATGCCGGGCGCAGCGACTGGCGGCATGAACAGGCGCCGGTCTCCGCGCGCCAGTTCGCCACGGTCGACACCTGCGAGGGGGAGCCCGAAGAAGGGCCGCGGGCGCTACTGCAGCGTCTGCTTGCACTACGCGCGACCCTGGCGCAGCGCGGTTTCCAGGAAATCGTGCCGTCCAGCCGACTCTATGCGCCACGCGATCTGGAGGACTATCGCGCCAAGACCGACGACGAGTGCTGGATGGACCTGGCGATGCTGCACACCGAGTGCGGCGACCATGTCCAGGCCTTGGCGGCGCTGCAGCAGTGCCGCGACAGCGCGCAGACCTGGTATTGGCACACGGTCGCCCGGCGCCTGCATGCCCACCATGCCCGCGGGCTGGCGGATCCGGAGGCCGACGAGGTCTGGGCGGCCGCACTGGAGCATGCGGGGTTCATCCTCGCCCGTGCGGCCGAGCAGGGCGGGGCTGCGTACCGGATGTCCACCGGCGGCGCCGGCTACAGTTTTGGCGACCGCTACGACGGCGCGGCGCCGCAGTTGGCCGGCGCTGCGCAGACCGTGGCCGAGTACCTGTTGTGCATCGCGGGCGAGCCCGAGCAGGCGTTGCAGATGATCGAGGTCGCCGAGACCACGGGTTACGCCAACACTCGACTGCGCGAGTTCCAGGTCGCCGCCTTGCTGCAGCTCGGTCGCCACGCCGAGGCTTACCCCATCCATCGCAACTGGCGACTGCAGATGCCCGAGGTGATGGAGCAGGCGGCCTATCGCGCGTTCCTGGAGCAGGAACAGGCGCAGCGGCGGGAGGCCGAGCGCCAGCGCATCGCCGGCCTGCGGTTCGCGTACGAGGAGGGCGTGCCGGCATCGCCTGCCGAGTTGCAGCAGCTGCGCGAGCGCTTTCCCGCTGCGCTGGAGGTGTCCGCCGCGTATCGCTGCTTGCTCGGCGAGTCCGGGCAGCCGCGCGCGCTCAGCGTGATCGATGGCGAACAGCGGCAACGGTATGCGCTGTTCACTGTGGCCCAGGCGCTGGTCAAACACGAGGATTTCATCGGCTGGCTGCACATGCACGACGACAGTTCGCCCGAATTCGCGCAGGACATCCATCGCGCCATCGCCGAAAGCGGCATCGAACCGCTGCACATGCTGCCGATCGTGGGCGACGAGGACGCCAGCGACTGCTTCATGCTGCGCACCAACGGCCCCGATGCCGGCGCGGTGTACTTCTGGTCGCACGAGGAATACGCCGTGTTCGTTCCGATCGTGGACGACGTGGCGCAGTTGTTCCCGTGGTTGCGTGCCGAGGCCGAGAGCGGAAACACCTTCTCGCTGTGATCGCGCCGCGATGGACGCCATCGCGCGCCGCGTGGTCGCGGAGCAGGCGGATGCCAGCCTGTAGGAGGCTTCAGCCGCGACGAGGCGTTATCGGTAACGCCGTCGCGGCTGAAGCCGCTCCTACACGCGGCCCATCAGACGGCGGCACGCCGCCTTTCCCATTCCCCATTCCCTATTCCCCAATCCCGGCCCTTCAGCGCCGCACGAACCGATAGTGCGCCACTCCCCACTGCTGGCCCTGCTCGTAGCCGAACAGTTCCGCGCAGGCCATCCAGAACATGCGCCAGCGCTGCCACCAGATCCTGGCGTCGGCGCCGTAGGTCGCCTGCAGCACCGGCATCAGCGCGGCGCGGTGCCGGTCCTGGTTGCGCAGCCAGGCGTTGGCGGTCTTCTCGTAGTGCTCGCCGGACAGCAGCCAGCGCTGTTCGATCGCCAGGTCGTCCTGGAACTGCAGCAACGTGTCGGCGGCCGGCATCAGCCCGCCGGTGAAGAAGTGCCGGCCCATCCAGTTGTCCTCGCCCTGCACCTCGAACGGATAGGCCAGGTCGCGGTGGCAGAAGATGTGCACGAACAGCCGCCCGCCGGGCGCCAGCCAGTGGCCGATGCGCTTGAGCAGTTCGCGGTAGTTGCGCATGTGCTCGAACATCTCGATCGAGACCACGCGGTCGTAGCTCTCCGCCGGCAGGGTCAGGGTGTTGGCGTCGTGGGTGATCACCTTGACGTTGCTCAGCCCGCGCGCGCGGCACTGCGCTTCGATGTGCTCGCGCTGCGGTCGCGAGTTGGACACCGCGGTGACGCGCGCGGCGGGGAACCGCTCGGCCATCCACAGCGTCAGCGAGCCCCAGCCGCAGCCCAGTTCCAGGATGCGCTGGCCGTCGCGCAACTGTGCGCGCTCGCCGTACAGCTGCAGCATGCGCTCCTCGGCCGCGTCCAGGTCGGGCGTGGTCGCGTCCCAGTAGCAACTGCTGTACTTCAGCCGCTTGCCCAGGCACAACTCGAAGAAACGCGGCGGCACTTCGTAGTGCTGGCGGTTGGCCGCATCGGTCTCGATCGCGATGGCGCTGCCGCGCAGCGATTCGATCAGCAGGCGCTGGCGCTCCCAGGCCGCGTCGGCGCCGCCGTCGCGCTCCTCGCGCAGGCGTTGCGCGCACAGCCGGCGCATCGCCGCGCGCAGCACGGCGTCGGGCAGCAGACCGGATTCGGCCAGGCGCGTGGCCACCGGTTCGGCTGGTGCGGCGGGCGGGGAAGAGCTGGCGAAGGTACTGGACATGGGCGGATCTCCTGGCGCGGGTTCAGTGCCGCGGCGGCATGGGGAAGAAGGCGCTGGTGCTGCGCTGGTAGTCGGCGTAGTCCTCGCCGCGCGAGCGCAACGCCTGCTGTTCGGTGTAGGGGATGCCGGTGACGCGGTACAGGAACGCGAACATCAGCAGCGGCCCCAGCGCGGCCACGCCGACCCACAGCGCGCCGCCGCCCACCGCCAGGAACACGTAGGCGAACCAGTGCACGAACTCGAAGAAATAGTTCGGATGCCGCGAATAGCGCCACAGGCCCTGGCGGCAGGTCCTGCCCTTGTTGCCGGGCGCGGCGCGGAACGCGGCCAGTTGCCGGTCGGCCAGGCTTTCCCCACCCACCGCGATCAGCCACGTCGCCACCGCCAGCGTGGTCCACACGCTCCACTGCGGCTGCGGGTTGTGCGCAGCCACCGACAGCGGCACCGCGAATGCCAGCACCACCAGCGCCTGGCCGAGGAAGAACGCCAGAAACTTGCGCTGATCGCCGTGCCAGTGCTCGCGCAGGGCGCGATAGCGGCCGTCCTCGTGCGCATCGCCGAATACGCGCACGCCCAGGTGCCAGGCCAGGCGCGCGCCCCACAGACCGCCCATCGCGGCGGTCAGCACGCGCGGCAGCAGCGCGCCGTCGGCGCGCCAGGCGCAGTACACCGCGGTCAGCGCCATGCACGCCGACCACAGCACGTCGACCACGCCGGCGTTGCGGGTCTGCCGCTGCCAGGCCCAGCCGGCGAGCATGACCAGCACGGTGAACACGCCCACATGCAACAACGGCCAGGCGTTCATCGTGCCGCTCCGGTTGCGGGCACGGTCGGCGTCGCAGTCGCCATCAGGCGCCGCGTCGCCAGGCTCAGCAGGGTCAGCGCCGCGGCCCAGTCCAGCGCCAGCGCCAGCAGCGCCTGCGGCAGTGGCTGCGTCAGCGTCACCGCCTGCCAGCCGCGCGCGGCCAGCACATAGCCCAGCGGGCCGGCGGTGGCGCCGAACAGCGCCGCGCGCCAGGGATGGCGCATCACCCAGGCCAGCGAGTGCTGGAAGGTCAGCGCGAAGCCGGCCCACAGCGCCAGGATCCACAGCGGCGGCCACGGCGACGGCGGCGCGGCGGCGTAGCGCACCCAGTCGCCAGCGCGCAGGGCGGCATCCACGCCGGCGCCCAGCGGCAGCGCCAGCGCCATCAACGTGGCGTCGCCGCGGGCGCGGCGGCGCGGCCACAACTGGTACAGCGCGAACAGCGCCAGCGCCGCCGGGCCGGCCCAGGCCTGCCCGTGCGTGGCGCCGACCACCGCGGCCAGCCACAGCCCCTGCAGCGCGAGGTAATTGATCAGGTTGCTCATGCGTCGCCCGCCAGCGCCGGGGCGAACTGCGCCGGCCGCGCGCGCGGCTTGCTCAGCCACAGGTGCACGTCGCCGATCGAGCGCTCCAGGAAGCCGCCTTCGCAGTAGGCCAGGTAGAACTCCCACATGCGGATGAAGCGTTCGTCGTAGCCGAGCGCGCGCACCTGCGGCAGCTTGGCCATGAAGCGCGCGCGCCAGGCGCGCAAGGTGAGCGCGTAGCTGGGGCCGATGTCTTCCAGGTTGAACAGGCGCAGGTCGCTGGCGCGGCCGATCGCGCCGGTCATCGCCGCCACCGAGGGGATGAAGCTGCCGGGGAAGATGTGGCGCTTGATGAAGTCCACCGATTTCAGCGCCTGCGCGTAGCGGTGGTCCTCGATGGTGATGGCCTGGATCAGCGCCTGGCCGTCGTCCTTGAGCAGGCTGCCGACCTTGCCGAAGTAGGTGTCCAGGTACTGGTGGCCGATCGCCTCGATCATCTCGATCGAGACCAGGCGGTCGTAGCGACCGTCCAGATCGCGGTAGTCGCGCAGCAGCACCTCGACCCGGTCGGACAGTCCGGCCGCCTCGATGCGTTGGCGCGCCAGGTCGTACTGCTCGCGCGAGATGGTGGTGGTGGTGACGCGGCAGCCGTGGTGCCTGGCCGCGTGCAGGGCGAAGCCGCCCCAGCCGGTGCCGATCTCCACCAGGTGGTGGTGCGGTTGCAGGTCGAGCTTGGCGCAGATGCGCTGCAGCTTGCGCTCGGCGGCGCGTTCCAGCGCGGCCTCGCCCAAGGCGGCGTCGGCGTCGCGGAAGATCGCCGAGGAGTACATCAGGTTGCGGTCCAGGAACAGTTCGAACAGCGGATTGCCCAGGTCGTAGTGCGCGGCGATGTTGCGGCGGCTGCCGGCGCGGGTGTTGCGCGCGAACGCGTGCAGGCCGCGCATCGCCAGGCCGCCGAGCCGGGCCAGGCCGGTCTCCATCGCGTCCAGGCGGTCGCGGTTGCGCACCAGCAGGCGCACCAGCGCGACCAGGTCGTCGCAGTCCCACAGGCCGTCCATGTACGCCTCGCCGACGCCGACGCTGCCGTTGAGCGCGGCCTGGCGGTAGAAGCGCGGGTCGTGGATGCGCAGGTGCGCGTGCAGCGGGTCCGCACCGGCGGCATCGCCCAGGGTGGTCAGCGTGCCGGCTTCCTCGATGCGCAACTGGCCCTCGCGCAGGCCGTCCAGGGTGGCGAGCAGGCGCTGCCGCAACAGGCGATCGAGCCCGCGCAACGGCGGTGCGGCGGGCCTCAGCGCGGCGGCGGAAGAGGGCGCATGCGGAGCGTTCATCAGCGTTCTCGCGGAAGGGAAAGGTCGGGGTGGTCGTGCACCGGATTGCCGCGCAGCCACAGGCGCAGTGCCTGCCAGTGGATCTTGGCCAGCACCTGCACGGTCATCGCCGGGTAGCGCAGCAGCGCCTGCGCCAGGCTGGCGCCGGACATCTCGCGCCGCCGCAGCACCAGCGTGGCGTCGAAGCGCCTGGCCGCCGGTTGCGCATCGAGCACGTCCATGTGCACGCGCAACTGCGCGCCCGGTTCGCTCAGGCGCCAGGCGTACTGGTGCGCCATCGCCATGAACGGGGACACGTGGAAGCGCTTGTCGAAGCGCCACGCATGCACGCTGCCGTGGCTGCGCGCGGCGGCGACCGGCAGCACGTAGGCATGGCGCTGCCGCCACGGCGTATTGGTGATCTCGGCGACGATGCTGTGCAGGCGCTGCTGCGCGTCGTGGCAGTAGTAGAAGGTGACCGGGTTGAAGCAATGGCCGAAGTAGCGCAGGTGGGCGAGCATGCGCACCGGGCCGAGCGGGCGCTCGCCGGTGTGCTGCTGCACGCGGTCGCGCACCGCCTCGTCCAGCGGCTGCGCGGGGTCGCCGAGGTAGTCGCTGCGGCGGAACTGCGCCAGGTTGCGGCGGCCAACCGACCACAGCCAGCGCCGCGCGAACACCTGCTCCAGTTCCGCCAGGTCCAGGTACATCAGGAAGATCGGATAGCGGAATGCCAGCGGCTTGGGTGCATAGCGGCGATGCCGCACCCAGCCGGTGTACACCGCGCTGTGCAGGCCATGCGTGGTCGCGCCCGCCGCCGCCGGCGTTGTCGAGACGGCGCCAGCCGGCGGGGCGGACACGGTAGCGCCGCGCAGCACGCTCACGGCCAGGGTACCCCAAGCCCGGCGGCGACCTCGACCGCGCTGCGCAGGCCGTCCTCGTGGAAACCGAAACCCCAACCGGCGCCGGCGAACCAGGTGCCGCGCTGGCCCTGGATCTCGTGCTTGCGCGCCTGCGCCGCCACCGAGGCCTGGGTCTGCAGCGGATGCCGGTAGCGCATGCGCCGCAACACCTTGGCCGGGTCGATGGCGTCGTCGCGGTTGAGGCTGACGATGAACGGCTGCGGCGCGCGGATCGACTGCAGCGCGTTCATCCAGTAGCTGACCGTGCACGGCGCCTGCGGATCGGCCGGCACGTGCGCGTTCCACGCCGCCCAGGCGCGGCGGTCGCGCGGCAGCACGCGCGCGTCGGTGTGCAGCACCGTGTCGTTGTCCTGGTAGGCGATGGCGCCGAGGATCTCGCGTTCGGCGGCGCTGGCATCGTTGAGCAGGCGCAGCGCGTCGTCGGCGTGGCAGGCCAGCACCACGTGGTCGTAGTGCTGGGCGTCGGCGTCGCTGTCGGCGGCGGTCAACACCGACACGCCTTGCGCCAGCCGCTGCACCGAGCGCACCGGCGTGCCGATGCGCTCGTCGACCCGCCAGCGGCTGCGCAGCGCGCGCACGTAGCTGTTGGAGCCGCCGCGCACCACCCGCCATTGCGGGCGGCCGCTGAGTTGCAGCATGTGGTGGTTGGCCATGAAGCCGATCAACTGGCGCATCGGGAAGCCGAGGATCTGCTGCGAGGGCGAGGACCACAGCGCCGAGGCCATCGGCACGAGGTGCGCGTCGCGGAACACGTCCGAATAACCGTGGCGCTGCAGGAACTCGCCCAGGGTCAGTTGCGCCTGCGCGGCATCGGCCAGGACCTGCGGCGCCTGCCGGTAGAAACGGCGCAGATCGCCCAGCATGCGCCAGAAGCGCGGCGAGAGCAGGTTGCGCCGCTGGCAGAACAGCCCATCGAGGCTGCCGGCGTTGTACTCCAGTCCGGTGCGCTGCTCATGCACCGAGAAGCTCATCGTGGTCGGCTGCGAGTCCACCCCGAGCTGCGCGAACAGCGCGCTCAGCAGCGGGTAGTGCTGCGGATTGAACACGATGAAGCCGCTGTCC
The DNA here is from genome assembly GCF_041242975.1 of Xanthomonas sp. DAR 35659. Taxonomy (NCBI): domain Bacteria; kingdom Pseudomonadati; phylum Pseudomonadota; class Gammaproteobacteria; order Lysobacterales; family Lysobacteraceae; genus Xanthomonas; species Xanthomonas medicagonis. The sequence goes on along the minus strand of NZ_CP162488.1, from coordinate 3,714,182 downwards.
ACCGCGTAGTGCGCGCCATCGAGCTCGATCATGTGGGTGTGGGTGTGGCCGCCGAGATAGTCCGCGGCCTCGTACAGCGTCACCGCGTGGCGCTGCGACAGCAGCCACGCCGCGCCGAGGCCGGCGATGCCCGAGCCCACCACCGCGATCCGGCTCATCGGGCGCGCTCCCGCGCGCGCAGCAGCCCGGCCGGTACCGGCTTGAGCCCGTGGATCAGCCCGGCCCACGACAACGCTTTCAGGCCATACCAGGTCGCGTCCACCTCCCACCAGCGGAAACCCTGGCGCGCGGCACCCGGGAAGAAGTGGTGATTGTTGTGCCAGCCCTCGCCGAAGGTCAGCAGCGCCAGCCACAGGTTGTTGCGGCTGTCGTCGCGGGTGTCGAAGCGGCGGCTGCCGAAGCGGTGCGCCAGCGAGTTGATGGTGAAGGTGGCATGGAACAGCGCCACGGTGGAGATGCAGAAGCCCCAGACCAACAGCTGTGGCCCATCGGTGCCCAGTTGCGGATACGCACGCTGCAGCCAACCGCCGAGCAGGAACAGCGCCAGCGCCAGCAGCACCGGCAGCAGCAGATCGAAGCGGTCCAGGAAGCGCAGCTCGGGGAAGCGGCGCAGGTCCGGAATCGCGTCCCAATCGGTGCGGAAGCCGCGCGGGGTCAGGAACCAGCCGCTGTGGCTCCACCAGAAACCGTGCTGGCGCGGCGAATGCGGATCGGCCGGGGTATCGGTATGGCGATGGTGGTTGCGATGGTGCGCGGCCCACCACAGCGGCCCGCGCTGCACGCAGGTCGCGCCGAGCGCGGCGAACAGGAACTGCACCACGCGCGAGGTCTTGAACGCGCGGTGGGCGAAGTAGCGGTGGTAGAAGCCGGTGAGCGCGAACATGCGCACCGCGTACAGCGCCAGCGCCATGCCCACCGCGAACCAGGACACGCCGACCCAGAACACGGCCAGGCACGCCAGGTGCAGACCGATGTAGGGCGCGGCGCGCAGCCAGTCGATGCGGTCGGCACGCGCCTCGTCCAGTTCCATCTCCGCGCCGGTGTCGAACCAGCGGCGCAGCGTGCGCGCCACGCGGCCGCGGCCGGGCGCAGGTGCCGCCGCGGGCGCGGCGGGCGGTGCACGGGAATGGTCCGGAACGGGGCTCGGCACAGGCGCATCTCGTGGGGAGTCGTATGGCGATACGGGCAAAGCCGGCAGACGGATGCAGTCGCGGCGCCTCGTCCTTGCGCGACGCTGGGCATGTGCAGCGCCGCATGGGCGCCGCGCGCGGCGGCGTCCACACCGGTCGGAATCGTCGGAAGATCGGGCTGTCATGCGGATGCGCGACGGCGGCGCGATGGTGACCGCATGCGGGTGGTGAGCGGGTGAATGCGCGCGGTGCCGGGACGCAGGCGTGCTGTCTGCGGCGTCATCCAGAGCGCGCAGAAGCTGCATCCGCCTCTTCCCCACCTGGAAGAGGATTGGGGTGAGGGGGCGGCGCGAAAGCGACGCGCGGAGTTGGGATGCACGAGGCTGCGCCCGTACCCTCATCCGCCCCTGCGGGGCACCTTCTCCCGAGGGGAGAAGGAAACGCCAGTAGCCCCTCTCCCGTCGGGAGAGGGGTTGGGGTGAGGGTCCGGCGCGAAAGCGACTCGCGGAGTTGGGGTGCACGAGGCTGCGCACGCACCCTCATCCGCCCCTGCGGGGCACCTTCTCCCGAGGGGAGAAGGAAACGCCAGTAGCCCCTCTCCCGTCGGGAGAGGGGTTGGGGTGAGGGTTCGGCGCGAAAGCGACTCGCGGAGTTGGGGTGCACGAGGCTGCGCACGCACCCTCATCCGCCCCTGCGGGGCACCTTCTCCCGAGGGGAGAAGGAAACGCCAGTAGCCCCTCTCCCGTCGGGAGAGGGGTTGGGGTGAGGGTCCGGCGCGAAAGCGACGCGCGGAGTTGGGGTGCACGAGGCTGCGCACGCACCCTCATCCGCCCCTTCGGGGCACCTTCCCCCGAAAAGGGGGCCGTGGTCCCGAGGGGAGAAGGGAAAGCCAGTAGCCCCTCTCCCATCGGGAGAGGGGTTGGGGTGAGGGTCCGGCGCGAAAGCGACGCGCGGAGTTGGGGTGCACGCGGCTGCGCCCGTACCCTCATCCGCCCCTACGGGGCACCTTCTCCCGAGGGGAGAAGGAACAGTCAGCGCCGCGACGCCCGCTACGGCGCCAGAGGCAAGGTGCTGATGCCGCCCTTCGCCACGACCGGACCGGTGGCCATGCCGCCCGGCGCGCCGCCCGGCGGTTCCATCGTCACCGCCAGCACCGCGCCGTCGCTGAGCAGGGGCATCAGCGCATCGGGAATGCGCGCCGCCCGCGCCTGCGCGTCGTCGAACACGCCCATCGAGCGCGCCTTGCCATCTGCCGGGATCAGCCACAGTTCGGGGACGCGTTCGGCGTCGCGGCTGCCGCCCAGCGGGGTCAGGGTGATGCGCTGCTTGTCGGCGTCCATCAGCGCCACGTAGCCGGGCTTGCCGTCCTCGCGCATCAGCGTCGAGGTCATCGCGATGCCGGTGTCGGCCGGCGGCGCGACCACCGGGGGCGGCGTCGGCGGCGGCAACTGCGAGGGCAGCGGCGTGCGCGCGATCATCAGCGCGAACAGGCACGCCGCGGCGGTGGCGAAGCCGCCGGCGCTCAGCCAGCGCCAGGTGCGTACGCTTTCCCAGAAGCCGGGCGCGGCCGCCGACGCGCGCGGCGCCGGGGTCTCCAGCCCGAGCGTGGCGCGGATGCGCAGCCACACGCGTTCGGGCACGGCGACCGGGGCGATTTCGTCGGCCAGCGGCATCAGGTGCTGCTGCCATTGCTGCACCGCCGCGGCGAATGCCTGGTCGCTGTCGATGCGGCGCTCGGCGGCGCGGCGCTCGTCCGCGTCGAGCACGCCGAGCACGTATTCGCCGGCGAGCACGTCGCGCGGCGGCGGAGTGTCCTGCGGATCGGTCATGGAGGCGTTCATCGTTCCAGGCACGCCTTCAGTTTGGCCAGGCCGCGGCGGATCCAGCTCTTGACCGTGCCCAGCGGGGTGCCGCTGCGCTGGGCCAGTTCTTCATAGGTGATGCCTTCGAAGAACGCGGTGCGGATCAGCTCGCCGCGCGGCGGTTCCAGTTCGCCCATGCACACGTCCAGGCGCCGCCCGGCCACGCGCCACTCGGTCTCGGCCAGCGGATCGCGGCCCTCGTCGTGCAGTTCGCCGGCGTCGTCCAGTGCCACCGACTGGCGTGCCGGCGCGCGTGCGCGCAGATGGTCGATGGCCTTGTTGCGCGCGATCATGGTCAGCCAGGTCAGGCCGCGCGCGCGTTGCGGATCGAACTGCGCGGCCTTGCGCCAGACCGAGGCGAACACCTCCTGCAGCACGTCTTCGGCGTCGCCGCGCTGCGGCACGATGCGCAGGCAGACGCCGAACAGGCGCGCGGCGGTGCTGCGGTACAGGCGCTCGAACGCGGCGCTGTCGCCGGCCGCGGTGGCCACCAGCAATTGTCCTGCTTCGTCGTGATCGGGCGTCTCGGTCATGCCGGGGAGCGGTGGCGAAGGTCGCGGCGATGCTACAGGCTTTCGGTGCGCGCGTCGCTCAACGGCGCTGGCCGCGCCACAGCGCCAGCGCGGCGAGCAGCAGCACGATTTCGAAGGCGGCCAGGCCGGTCGTGGTCGGCCCGACCGGCCACAGCCGCAGCAGGCTGGCGCTGCGGTAGAGCACGATCGGCACGTAGAACGCCAAGGCCAGCAGCAAGCCGGTGCGCAGTTGTCCGGTGCGGGCGAAGTAGCCGAACAGGAAGGCCATGCCCAGTTGCAGCCCGCCGTAGATGACCAGGTACTCCGATTGCCCGGAGCGGTCCAGGCCGACGTAGCCGACCGCCGCGGCGGTCTGCGCCGGCAGCAGCGTGCACCACAGCGCCAGGGCCGCGTACAGCGCGGCGTTGAACCACAGATAGGCCTTGGCCATGGGGATTCCTTGTCGGGAGTGGATGGATGCCGCGGCACGGTTGTAGCGTCCGCGCCGGAGTCCGGCGTGAATGCGGCGCCTGCGTGGTTCAGGGCGTGGCGCATTGCGCGACCAGGGGTTGCTGCAATGCCTGGTTCCAGGCGCGGTCATCGGCCTCGCCGCGCAGGCGTTCGGGAAACGCGATGCGCACCTGCGCATAGCGGCCACGCGCGTCGCGCACATTGCCGATGCCGCGGAACTCCAGCAGGCGGCGATCGCGGCGGGCGTAGGCGACCGTGATGTTCGGCAGCACGCCGCCGTACCAGGCGTCCACGCTCAGCGTGTAGCGCTGGACGTCGGCGTCGCCGGCCGCGGGCTTGATCTGGAACTCCAGCGTGCGCAGGCCGCTCGGCAATGCGAAGGCGATGCGCTGCGGCGTGCCTTGGCGCAGCGCGTCCCAGTGCGTGCGCAGATAGGCATCGAAGCCGGCGTCGATCACCAGCGGGACCGCTGTCGCCGGCAACGGCGAGCTGCGTTCCGGTTGGCCGGCGCGCTGGCTGAACATCGCCCGGCCGCTGCCGGCACGGCGTACGCCTTCGCGATAGCCGTTGCGTGCGTCGACCAGTTCGAAGTCCGGGGCGATGCCGCCGTCGACGCGCTTGCGCGCGAACGCGCTGCCATCGGCGCAGCGGTACAGCACCAAGCGCGTGCCGTCGTCGCGGACCCAGTGGCTCTCGCGGTACAGCAGTTGCTGGCTGTCCGGCGCGTAGGCCAACCCCTCGTAGTGCAGCATCGCCCGCGCCGGGGCGGCCATGCCGAACATGGCGCTGCACAACAGGAGGGTCGCCGGCGCCAGGCGCGCGCGGGCGAGCGGGGCAGGGGCGATCGGCGTAGGCATGCGCAGCGCTTCCGCAGGACGGGGTGACAGCTAGCAATACGCGGCCGGCGCCCATTCGGATGCGCCGATGCGCGATGCCGGGCGTGCTGCGGCTGCGATGCGCTCGGGAACGGTCGCGCCAGGGCGTATCCCCACTCCCCGAGGATGCCGCGTTGGGTCTGGCCGGCGCCACGCCGGTGTTGCACGGCGCGGCGCCTGACTGGCCTTCAGGTCAAGCCGCGCGGCGTCGGTGTGGCGCCTGCCAGGCCCAACCCGAAGGGCCGCGGCATGCTCGGGCAGTGGAGATACGCCCTTGTGTGCGACGGCTGCGGCGTTACGCTGCGCGCCCCGGATCGCGACGCCTTAGGCCGGGCGCAGCTCGATGCAATCCACCGGGCAGGGCGGCACGCAGAGCGCGCAGCCGGTGCACAGCGGTGCCAGCACCGTGTGCATGTGCTTGGCGCCGCCGACGATGGCGTCCACCGGGCAGGCCTGGATGCACTTGGTGCAGCCGATGCAGTCGGCCTCGACCACCACCGCCACCTGTGGCGGCGTCTGCGTGCCGCGGCCGCGGTCGTAGGGCAGCGGCGCGGTGTGCAGCACACGTGCCAGCGCGCGCGCGCCGGCGTCGCCGCCGGGCGGACAGCGGTCGACCTGCGCCGCGCCGCGCGCCATCGCCTCGGCGTAGGGGCGGCAACCGTCGAAACCGCACTGGCCGCATTGGGTCTGCGGCAGCAGGCGATCGAGGCGTTCGAGCAGGTCGGCGTGGCTGGGCATCATGGCGGGGTCGGCGCGTGCGGTGTGGCATGCGGCAAAGAGCGAAGGCGCCGCGCATCCGCTGGACGACCCGTATTGGCGGCAGGCAGCGGTCGCGGCATTGTAGCGCGCGGCGCATAGGCGCCTGCTGCAGGGCGATCGGCTCCAGCGCGCTGCTTGCCGGGTTCGCCGCTGCGTTGTGCGGCACGCCGGCTGCGCGTCGACGGCCGGTTGCGTGGCAGCGACGGAAAATGCCCGCCTACCTGGCGCCAGCGGTGAAATGCTCAGAACTCGGGGCGGGTCTTGACCTGCACCCGTACCGCCATGCCCTGCAGGAACAGCGCGCGCTTGGCGGGCGCGGCATCGACGCGGATCTGCACCGGCTGGCGCTGCACGACCTGCACGACGTTGCCTTGTTCAGGCGTGGCCTGGTCCGCTTGCATGCCGACCGCGATGACACGGCCGGGCACTCGTATGCTCGGGATCTGCGGCGGGACGACCAAGGCAGGTTGCCCGACGCGAATCGCGGCGGCGTCCTCCTGCTTGAAGCGTGCGATCACCACGATGCTCGCGGCGGGCGGCGACGCTGCGGTGACCTGGGCATCGTCGCTGCGCTTGATGCGGTCGTGGTGCAGCCACCACAGGGCGGCGCCAGCCACCGCGGAGGCCAGTACCAGCAGCGTGACGATGGACAGGATGACCACGGCGATGGGGGCGGCGCGATCCGGCGGGCGTGGCTTGGCCGGCTGCGGGAGCGGTGGAGTGTGCGGCGTGGCGCTCATGCAGGTCCGGGAAGAGGTGGCGTGGAATGGTGGACGCCGCGACGGTGTGGATGCCGCGACCGGCGACCAGTGTGATCGATCCGCGCGCATCTGGATTCATCCGTTCGCGCGAAGGTCGCGGGATGTGCGCTAAGCCCGGTGCCGCCAGCGGCGCCGCGCCATGCCGCCACGTTCAAGCGATGCGTCGCCCGCCGTACCAGCGCTCGTGGGCCAGTGCCAGCATCGGCCGGTCCTCGCGGCTGTCGCCGTACGCGAACACGCGCGGATAGGCGGTCAGGTCGTAGCGTGCGCGAATCAACGCCTCCTTGCGCGGTCCGCAGTCGCCGTCGGCATAGCGGCCGGTCAGCACGCCGTCGTGCGCTTCCAGGCGGTTGCAGATCAGTTCCATCCCATGGCGCGCGCACCACGGCTGCAGATACAGGTCCAGCGATGCGGACACCAGCACCACGCGGTGGCCCTGCGCCTGGTGCCAGGCGATGCGTTGCATCACTTCCGGCCGCAGCAGTGTTGGCAGCGTCTCGTACGCGTAGGCCTGCGCGTGGTCGGCGATCTCCTCGGTGCGGCGGCCGGCGAAGACGAGGCGGGTGACCCGCTTGCGGATCGCCTGCGCCGACACCACGCCGAGCCGATAGCCCGCCAGCCACGGCCCCACCGACCACTTCGCCTGCGCCAGTTGTCGCGGCGTGGCGACGCGGCGCAGGAACCGCGAATAGGTGTCGGTGGTGGTGACCGTGTGGTCGAAATCGAACAGAGCTAAGTGCATGGGAATGGGGAATGGAGAAACGGGAATGGTGGAAGCGGCTGTGTCGGTGCAGACGAGGTTTTGCCTTTTCCCATTCCCGATTCCCTATTCTCCCTTCCCGGCTCTTACCGCACCGGCATCCCCGGCTGCGCGCCGCCGTCGGCGTCGAGCAGCGCCAGCGCACCGCCGTCGAAGCCGGCCGACAGGATCATGCCTTCGCTGATCCCGAAGCGCATCTTGCGCGGGGCCAGGTTGGCGATGAACACCACGCTGCGGCCGACCAGCTTGTCCGGTTCGCCGTAGCTGCCGCGGATGCCGGAGAAGATCTGCCGCTTGCCCAGCTCGCCGGCATCCAGTTCGAAGCGCAGCAGCTTGTCGGAACCTTCCACGAATTCGCAGGCCAGCACCTTGCCGATGCGCAGGTCGAGCTTGGCGAAATCGTCGATGCCGATGACGCCGGGATTCGAGAGTGGAGATTCTGGATTCGCGGCGGGCTTGGCCTCGGCCTTGGCCGGGGCCGGCTTGGTTGCGGCGGGGGCGGGGGCGAGGGTGTCCTTGGAGGCGTCGGTCATGGCGTCGATCAGTTTGGGGTCGATACGGGTGAACAAGGGGGCGTAGGGCTGGATGACGTGCGCCAGCAACGGCGTTGCCAGGTCGTCCCAGGCCGTCAGCGGTGCCGACAGGAACGCTTCGGCCTCGGCGCTGGTGCGCGGCAGTACCGGTTTCAGCGCGCCAGCCAGCACCCGGAACAGGTTCAGGCCCTGCGTGCACACCGCCTGCAATTGCGCGTCGGCGCTGTCCTGCTTGGCGATCACCCACGGCTTGTGTTCGTCGATGTACTTGTTGGCCTCGTCGGCCAGGGTCATGGTCTGGCGGATCGCGCTGGCCGGGTCGTTGCGCTCGTAGGCCTCGCGGATCGGCGCCAGCGCGGCGACGAAGCGCGCGTACTGCGCCGGGTCCGGCAGCGCGTCGGCGAGCGTGCCGCCGAAGCGCTTGTCGATGAAGCCGGCGCAGCGGCTGGCCAGGTTGACGAACTTGCCGACCAGGTCCGCGTTGACCCGGGCCACGAAGTCGCCCAGGTTCAGATCCAGATCGTCCACGCCGCCGGAGGACTTGGCCGCGAAGTAGTAGCGCAGCGCTTCCGGCTCCAGGCCCACGTCCAGGTAGGTGCGCGCCATCACGAAGGTGCCGCGCGACTTGGACATCTTGGCGCCGTCCACCATCAGGTAGCCGTTGACGTGCAGCCGGGTCGGCGCGCGGTGGCCGGTGCCGTGCAGCACCGCCGGCCAGAACAGGCCATGGAAGTTGACGATGTCCTTGCCGATGAAGTGGTGCAGCTCGGTGGCGGTGCCGGCGGCCAGATGCGGTTCGAACGCTTCGCCCAGGCTCGCGCACAGGGTCTGGAAGCTGCTCAGGTAGCCGATCGGCGCATCCAGCCACACGTAGAAGTACTTGCCCGGCTGGCCGGGGATCTCGAAGCCGAAGTAGGGCGCATCGCGGGAGATGTCCCAGGCGCGCAGGCCGCCCTCGCTGTCCAGCCACTCCATCAACTTGGCCTTGACCCCGGGCAGGGCGACATCGCCGGCCAGCCACTGCCGCAGGAAGCCGTCGAAGCGGCCGACCTCGAAGAAGAAGTGCTCCGAGTCGCGCAGTTCCGGCGTGGCGCCGGAGATTACCGACTTGGGGTCCTTCAGTTCGGTCGGCGCATAGGTGGCGCCGCAGACCTCGCAGTTGTCGCCGTACTGGTCGGCGCTGCCGCAGTTCGGGCAGATGCCCTTGATGTAGCGGTCGGGCAGGAACATGCCCTTGGCCGGGTCGTAGAACTGCGCCACCGAGCGCCGCGCGATGTGGCCGCCGGCGTCGAGCCTGGCGTAGAACGCTTCGGTCAAGGCGCGGTTGGCGGCCGAGTTGGTCGAATCGTAGTGATCGAAGGCCACGCCGAACGCGGCGAAGTCGCGCTCGTGGCTGGCCTGGATGGTGGCGATGAAGTTCTCCGGGGTGACCCCGGCCTTCTCCGCGGCGAGCATGATCGGCGTGCCGTGCGTATCGTCGGCGCACACGAACCAGGTGCGGTCGCCGCGCAGCCGCCGCGCGCGCACCCAGATGTCGGCCTGGATGTAGCCGACCAGATGCCCCAGATGCAGCGGTCCATTGGCATAGGGCAGGGCGGTGGTGACGAGAGCGGTGCGGGTCATGGCGGCCGGCGTTTCTGGGGGCCGAGGATTATTGCATGGAGCTGGGAATGGGGAATTGGGAATGGGGAATCGCAAGAGCGGTGGGAATGGAGAATGGGGAATGGGGAGTCGCGACAGCGGTTGCCCGCGACCTGATCGCCCACGAAAAAGGCGCCTTTGCAGGCGCCTTCAAAGGTGGTGAGCGGGGAGGCATCAGGCCGGCATAAGCCGCTTTTTACGATTCCCGATTCTCCACTCCCGATTCCCGGCTTCTACTCCCTGATCCAGGTCTGCGTCCGCCCCAGCGCCTCGATGCCGATGTAGCCGCGCATCTGCAGCTTCTTGCCGCCGTCGGTGAGGGTGACCTTGGCCTTGTAGGTCTTGCCCTTGGCCGGGTCCAGCACCGAACCGCCGCTCCACACCGCGGTGCCGTCCGGCTTCAGCCCCCACAGGATGGTCATGCCCTTGATCGGCTTGCCCTTCTGCGCGCCGTCGCACTTGTCGCACATCGGATTCGGGCCATGGTTGGACTGCAGGATCTCGACGACCTTGCCGTTCAGCGTGCCGTTGGCCGCCTGTTCGATCTGCACGATCGACTTGGGCTTGCCGGTCTCGTCGTCGATGGTCTGCCAGCGGCCGACCGGCGAGGTGTCGGCGGCCTGCGCCACGAATGCGGCCACGCTCAGCGGCAGGGCCAGCATCAGGGTCTTGAAGGTGGTGCGCATGTGTCCCCTCCCAGGGTGTTCGAAGCGATCGGCGCGATGCCGACCTGGCGCCGACTGTATACCCAAGCGTATGGTGCTGGGAATCGGCGGCCGCCGGCGGTTCAGCGTGTCGTCGGCGCGGGGGCCGGGCTGCGCTGCTGGGACGATGTGCCGAGGCCGTCGCTTCCGGCACGGCCTCGAGCGAGGAGCGAGCGCGCCGGCTGCACCCGCCGCGGGATCGGGCTGGCGCGTGCCGCTCAGCCGGCTTCGTACAGTTCCAGCGGCAGGTCGTCCGGGTCGGCGAAGAAGGTGAAGCGACGCCCGGTGTATTCGTCTACGCGGATCGACTCGACATCCACGCCGTGCGCCTGCAAGTGCGCGACGGCGGCATCGAGGTCGTGCACGCGCAACGCCAGGTGGCGCAGGCCGCAGGCTTCCGGGCGGCTGGGCCGCGGTGGCGGCGCGGGGAAGGAGAACAGTTCGACCTGGCTGCCGTCGGGCAGCGCCAGGTCCAGCTTCCAGGAGTCGCGCGTGTCGCGGTAGACCTCGGCGATCACCCGCAGGCCGAGAATGCGGCAATAGAACTCCTTGGAGCGCGCATAGTCCGAGGCGATGATCGCCACGTGGTGCACGCCTTGCAGGGTCAGCGGCGAGGTCATCGCGGCGCGCTCCGGCGACCGCGGCGTGCGGTCGTGGTGCGATGTGCGCGGGGCATCGTGGCAGTGCAGCGGCGCTGTGCGGTGCGAGGGCAGGGCAATGGCATGCCGGCAGCATAGCGCAGCGGCGCGACCGCGCCGCCGCGGTCTGCGACACTGCGTGTTCCGTCGCTGCGAGGCCGCGCCATGCCGCACAATCCGCTCGCCGCCCTGCTGGCCGAGGACCGTTGCCTGCTGCTCGACGGCGCGTTGGCTACCGAACTGGAGCGGCGCGGCTGCGATCTGCGCGATCCGCTGTGGTCGGCGAAGATCCTGCTGGAACAGCCGCAGCTGATCCAGCAGGTGCATCTGGATTATTTCGCCGCCGGCGCGCAATGCGCAATCACCGCCAGCTACCAGGCCACGCCGCTGGGCTTCGCCGCGCGCGGCCTCGACATGGCGCGATCGCGACAGCTCATCGTGCGCAGCGCGCAACTGGCGCTGCAGGCGCGCGAAGCGTATCGGGCGACGCACGCGCAGGCCGGCACGCTGCTGGTCGCCGGCTCGATCGGACCATATGGCGCCTATCTGGCCGATGGCGCGGAGTATCGCGGCGACTACGCGTTGCCGCGGGCGGCATTGCGGGAGTTCCATCGTCCGCGCGTCGCCGCGTTGGTGGAGGCGGGCGTGGACCTGCTGGCCTGCGAGACGCAACCGTCGCTGCCCGAGGTCGCGGCGCTGCTGGACTTGCTGCAGGAGTTTCCGCAGGCCGTGGCCTGGTTTTCGTTCACCCTGCGCGATGCCGCGCACCTGAGCGACGGGACGCCGCTGCGCGAGGCGGTGGCCGTGCTCGACGGCCATCCGCAGGTGGTCGCGCTCGGCATCAACTGCGTCGCCCCGGCCTTGGCGACCGACGCGCTGCGTCATCTTGCGACGCTGACCCGTCTGCCGCTGGTGGTGTATCCGAACGCCGGCGAACGCTACGACCCCGACCGCAAATGCTGGCGGGCCGACAGCGTCGATGCCGGTACCTTGACTGATCAACTCGACGCCTGGCGTGCCGCCGGCGCGCGCCTGATCGGCGGTTGCTGCCGCACCACGCCGCAGGACATCGCGCAACTCGCGCAGCGCCTGGCGGCGCCGCAGGGGTAAGGTCTCGCCGCTTTGCAGGAATCACCCTGTGGGAGGGCCGTCTGTCCCGACACTTTCAGCGAAACGCAGCGAGAAACTTCCGGTTCGGATGTTGCCGGAGGGCGCTCAACCTTCGCGCAAGCCAGCGTCTGTGTAGGAGCGGCTTCAGCCGCGACAGGCACTACGGAACGTGCCTGTCGCGGCTGAAGCCGCTCCTACAAGAGGGTGCGATCGGCAGCGTGCGATCGCACACGCAATCGCATCCGACGCCCGGCTTACCCCTTCTTGCTCGCCACCCAGCGCTCGATCTTCTCCTGCAGCACGTTCAGCGGCACCGAGCCGTCCTTGAGCACTTCGGCATGGAACTCGCGGATGTCGAACTTGTCGCCGAGTTGCGCGCGGGCGTAGTCGCGCAGTTGCAGGATCTTCATCTCGCCGATCTTGTAGGACAGCGCCTGGCCGGGAATGGCCATGTAGCGCTCGGCCTCGGCTTCGGCGTCGGTGCGGCTGGTGGCCGAGTTCTGCAGCATGTAGTCGATCACCTGCTCGCGGGTCCAGCCCTTGCTGTGCACGCCGGTGTCCACCACCAGGCGGATCGCGCGCCACAACTCGTTCTGCAGGTAGCCGAAGTAGTTGTACGGGTCCTGGTACAGGCCCAGTTCCTTGCCCAGCGATTCGGTGTACAGGCCCCAGCCCTCGATGTACGCGGTCTCGCCGCCGAAGCGGCGGAACTTGGGCAGGTTGGTCAGCTCCTGCTGCAGGCCGAGCTGGAAGTGGTGGCCGGGGATGGCTTCGTGCAGGTACAGATCCTCGGCGTCCCAGGTCTTGCGGCTGGGCAGGTCGTAGGTGTTGACGTAGAAAATGCCTGGCCGCGAGCCGTCCTCGCTGGGACGCATGTACGAGCCACCGGCCGCCGACTGCGCGCGGTACGGTTCCACCGGGCGGATCTCGAAGGCGGCCTTGGGCTTGAGCGTGAACAGGCGCGGCACCGCCGTGTCCACCCGCGTCTCCAGGCCGCGGTAGTAGGTCAGCAGCTCGTCCTCGCTCTTGAAGGTGAAGCGCTTGTCGGTCTGCATGAACTTGAAGAACTTCGGCATCGAGCCGCGGAACTTCACCTGCTTCATCACCGCCTGGATCTGGCCCTGGATGCGCGCCACCTCGTCCAGGCCGATCTGGTGGATCTGCGCGGGCGTGAGGTCGGTGGTGGTGCTCTGGCGCACGTTGTAGGCGTACCAGGCCTCGCCGCCTGGCAGCGCGCCGACGCCGGCGGTGCTGCGCGTGGCCGGCATGTACTCGGTGGCGATGAAGCCGCGCAGCGCGCGGTAGGCGGGCATGATCCGGTACTCGATCAGGCGCTTGTATTCGGCGGTGATGCGCTGCTTCTCGGCCTCGGGCATGTCCGCCGGCAGGTTGCGCACCGGGCCCCAGAATAGGCTCTCCTCGGCGGTCGGCTTGATGATCGCGTCCAGCTGCGGCAGCACCTTCTCCATCAGCGCGCGCGGCTGCACCACGCCGGCCTTCATGCCCTCGCGCATGTTGGCGATGGCCTGGTCGAACAGCGCCGGAATGCCGAGCGCGCGACGCGACCAGTTGTCGTAGTCCTTGACCGTGCGGAACGGCTGCGCGCCGGTGCCCGAGCCGAGCATGACCATGATGCTGCCGACGTTGTAGAACTGGTTCACCGGCTGCATCCAGCTCGGGTACTTCTCCGCCTCCAGCGCATTGCGCGCGTCGCCGACGAAGATCTCGTAGCTGAGCAGGTCCTGGCCGCTCAGCCCGTCCTTGCCGATCGCCTCGGCCTTGCCCAGCCATTGCACGGTGAAGTCGTGCGACTGCTGGCGGAACGCCGGCGAGAGGAAGTTCGGCAACTGGTCGTTGTAGCGGCTGTCGCCCTGGAAGGTCGCCTGCAGCGGATTGAGCTTGAGCGAGGCTTCCCAGTAGTCGTCGTACAGGCGGTTGAGCTGCTGCGCCTTGCTCAGCACCACCGGCGCCGGCGCCGGCCGCGCCTTCTTCGCCTTGCGGGTCTGGACGGTCTGCTGCTTCTTGGCGGTCTTCTTCTTGGCCGCATCCGCCGGCGCGGCCAGCGACAGGCTCAGGACGGCGGCGATGGCAAGCGACAGCAGGCGGGGAAAGCTGGGCGGCATTGCGGGCTCCAACGGCAAGCGAGCACGGGAGCTTGCCCGATCCGCACCGCGGAGGCCACCCATCGCCGCGTGCGCGGTCAGCGAAGCATCGGGCTGGCCGCAGGTCATCGGCGCCGCGGCGGCCGTCGCGCGGTCGGACACGGGCCAGGCGGGGCGGTGGTCTGCAGCGCTGGCGCCATGCGTGCACGCCCCTGGCTGCGGGCACGTCGGCGGCGATGTCCGGCGAACGCGCAGGCGTCGCAACACGCCCACCCGATGCACCGGCGCCGCGCATGTTGCGCGCGCTCAGTCGGCCGCGGCTTCCTCGCGCAACTGCGCGGCGCGGGCCGGGGTCAGGTAGTCGGTGATCAGCCACCGCATCAGGTACAGCAGCGGTATCAGCAGGATCGCCAAGAGCATCTTGCAGATGTAGTTGAGCGTGCTCACCGCCAGGAACAACGGGATCGACCAGTGCTGCGGGCCGAGCACGAAGGCGATGTAGATCACCACGAAGCTGTCGATCAGCTGCGACACCGCGGTGGAGCCGGTGGCGCGCAGCCACACGTGTTTCTCGCCGGTGACGTTGCGTATGCGGTGGAACACGGCGACGTCGATCAGCTGCCCGGCCAGGAACGCGACCAGCGAGCCGGCGATGGTCCACAGGCCCTGGCCGAACACCGCGGCGAACGCGGCTTGGTAGTCCGGCACCCCCTGGTGTTGCGCCGCGGACACCCAGAACCCGGCCGGCGCCAGCGCGATCGCGGCGAACGCGAACAGGAAGCCGTAGCCGATCAGCGCCACCGCCAGCCAGGAGATGAAGCGCACCCCGCGGCGGCCGAAGAACTCGTTGATGGTGTCGGTGAGGATGAACACCAGCGGCCACAGCAGGGTGCCGGCGGTGAAGTTCATCGAGCCGCTCTGGCCGAACAGGTTCCAGTTCAGCGGCGCGATGCCCAGGGTGTCTTCCAGGGCGAAGATCTTGACCCCGATGAACTCGGCGAGCGCGGCGTTGACGCAGAAGAACGCCGCCAGGGCGATGAACAGGCGGACGGCGCGGTCGTCGAGCGTGCCGTTGCGCATGCGCCGGGCCTCAGCGGTCCACTGTGCGGGTGAAGGGCACGCTGTCCGGCGCCACCGCGCCGCCGGAGATGATGAAGCTCATCGCCTGGTCCACGCTCCAGTCGGTGGGGGTCAGCAGTTCCACCGGCACGATCTCCAGGTAGCCGGAGGTCGGGTTGGGCGTGGTCGGCACGTACACCGCGGCCAGTTCGCGGCCGGTGCCGTGTTCCTTGATCACCCGCGTGACCAGGCCCACCGACTTCATGTCCCGGTGCGGGAAGTCGATCAGCACCACGCGCTGGGTGCTGCCGGGCTGGGTCTGCAGGATGTCCACCAGCTTGCGCACGCTGTCGTAGACCACGCTGGCCAGCGGGATGCGGCGCATCACCGCCTCGAACCAGCGCAGCAGGCGCTGGCCGATCATGCGCCGGCTGAGGATGCCGACCAGCAGGATCACCGCCAGGGTGGCGACCAGGGCGATGGTGTTCTGCACCCATTGCGCGGTGGCCCAGCCCAGCTCGCGCGGGAACGAGGCGGCGATGCGCGCCGACAGCGGCACCACCCACGGGCTGCTGATGCCCGAGAGCAGCACGAACACGAACTTGACCACCACCCAGGTGAGCCAGATCGGCAGCAGGGTCAGCAGACCGGTGAAGAACAGCCGTTGCAGGGACGGGCGCGCGTGCGGAGCGGGGGTATCGGGCGACATCCGCCTAGTGTAGCGGCGCGCTGCGCCTGCGGGTGCCCCGCCGGCTAAGATGGCCCGCTACCGTGCAGGTGCGATTGGGGAAGCGGCATGGCAAGGATCGGCAAGTGGATCGCGGGCGGGCTCGGAGTGGCGCTGGTGTTGGTGGTGGCGCTGTTCCTGGCGTCGCGATTGTGGCCGGTGCCGGCGGCGCAACGCGCGGCGCTGGCGCAACTGCGGCAGCCGCCGGCGCCGCTGCGCGGGCCGAACCTGTTCGTGGACCTGTGGCTGTTGCCTTACGCGGTTCCGCCGGCACAGCGGCAGGCGGTGTTCGCCGAGGACGTACGCCGGTTCCGCCAGGCGTGGGACGGGCAGCCGCCACGCAGCGCGGCCAGCGCCTATCCGCGGACGCCGGACTGGCCGTCCGAGCGCCTGCCGCGCTGCGCTTGGAGCGACGACGATTGCCTGGCCAAGGTGCGGGCGCGGACGCAGGACTATGCGCAGGCGCTGGCCGCGCAGGATGCCTTGCTGGCGCGCATGCCGGTGCCGGTGCCGACCGCGGACTATCGCGGCCCGTTCGCGTCGGACCCAGCGCGCATGCTGCCATCGTTCTCGGTGCTGCAGACCTCGCCGATGCGTCGCGCCCTGGATTTCGTCGAGGGCCGGGTCGATCCGGCCCTGGCCGGGGTCTGCAACGACGCCGGCCTGGCGCGGGTGTTGCTGCGCTCGGGCGACAACGTCCTGACCACGTCGATCGGCGCGGCGATGTTGCGCGGCAATGCGCGGCTGTTCGCCGCCATGCTCGCCGAGCTGCCCGCGCAGCACGCGCTGCCGGCGCAGTGCGCGCAGGCGTTCGCGCCGTTGTCGGTGGAGGAGGTCAGCCTGTGCCGTCCGCTGCGCGCCGAGGCGCAGATGCTGTTCGCGGCGCTGGACGAACTCGGCCGCACGCGCAGCGCGCCGGGCCAGCGCTGGTATGCATCGATGGGGTTGCCCCTGCTGTTCGACCGCGCCCGCAGCGGGGCGCTGGTCGCGCCGGCCTATACCCGGCCATGCGCGGACGACGTGCGCGCCAGCCTGCGCGCGGACCGGCGGCTGACGCCGGCGCAGATGACCGCGCCGGTGGGGTCGGCGTTCGCCTGCCTGGCCAACCGGCTCGGCTGCGCGATGGTGCGCCTGCCGCCGTCCACGTTCGCCGGCGCTGTGCAATGGCGGCTGCAGGACACCGCCGCGGCGATGCGGCTGACCTCGGCGCTGCTATGGCTGCGTGCGCATCCGGACCCCCGGCCGCTGCCGCAGCGCCTGGCCGCGTTGCCGCCGGCGCTGCGCGGCGATCAGCGGCCGCTGCAGGCGACGCCCGATGGACAGAGCATGCAGGTGGCGTTGTATGCCGACGGCGGCGCGCTGCGCCTGCCGTTGCCGGGCAGTCGGCTGCGGCACTGAGCCAGCGCATGCCAGCATCGATCGCTTCGGCGAGCGCGGCTGCAACAGGCTGGTCGTTCGCCGGCCTGGGCGGCCGCGCCCGCGCTAACGCGCCGGCTTGCGCTTGACGTAGAGCTGCTTGCGCGTGCGCGCCACCACTTCGCCCTGCGCGTCGAGGATCTCGTTGTCGAACCAGCGCAGGTACTTGTCGCCGCCGGCGGTGGCTTGGCGCATGTCGTCCAGCATCGCCTCGTCCAGGCGGAACTGCGCGCTCACCGTGCCGCGCCCGGGGCGCACGAACTCGATGCTGCCGGCCTTGTCCCAGACGTAGTAGGCGCGGCCCAGGTTCTGCATCGCCAGCAGCATCCAGAACGGATCGGTCATCGCGAACAGGCTGCCGCCGAAGTGGGTACCGACGTAGTTGCGGTTCCAAGGGCGCATGCGCAGTTCGACCCGCGCATAGCGGTAGTCCGGGCTCAGT
This sequence comes from Xanthomonas sp. DAR 35659, assembly GCF_041242975.1. NCBI lineage: Bacteria > Pseudomonadati > Pseudomonadota > Gammaproteobacteria > Lysobacterales > Lysobacteraceae > Xanthomonas > Xanthomonas medicagonis. The sequence goes on along the minus strand of NZ_CP162488.1, from coordinate 3,696,680 downwards.
TCCGCCAGGTGGATGCCGGCGAACAGGAACGGCGGCCACAGGTTCAGGCCCAGGCGGAACAGGGAGGCTTTCATCGCGGGCGGCAGGCAGCGCTAGGGGAGGGCGAGCTTACCATTCGCATGGGTATGGTGCTCTGGCGCGCCGCTGGCGGGCGGCGGCGAGGCAGCCGCCGTGGCTGCCTCGGGGCGCGGCGTCAGAACAGCAGCGCCGACATCCTGCGCCGGTAGCGGCCGACCAGATCCTCGTCCTCGATCACCCGGAACGCGTCGATCAGCGACTTCTTGGGCAGGCCGTCCTCGAAGCCGCGGTCCTGCCGCAGCATCTCCAGGAATTGTTCCAGCGCGGCCTCGTCGTCGCCGGCGATCAACTGGCGCACGCCGAGCAGGTAGCGCGCCTTGAGGTCGGCCGGATCCTGCGCGACGGCCGCCTGCAGGGTCTCCAGCGGCGGCGCCGCCTGCAGCGCGCTAACGAAGCCCAGCCGCGCCCGCGCCCGCACCGCGCGCTCGTCGGTGGCCAGGTTGGCCGGCAACGCGTCGATCAGCGCCTCGGCCTCGGCTGCGGCGCCGGTCTTGACCAGCGCCAGCGCCAGGTCCAGCTTCAGCTCGTCCTTGTCCGGTTCGGCTGCCACCGCCTCGCGCAGGCGCTGCACCTCGGCGTGCGGGTCCAGCGGCGCGGCCGGGGCCTCGTCCTGCGCCGCATCCGGCGCCGGCAGCGGCACGATGCCGTGCTGGGTCAGGAATTCGCGCAACTGGCCTTCGGGCAGGGCGCCGGGGAAACCGTCGACCAGTTGCCCGTCCTTGACCAGGAACACGGTCGGGACCGAGCGGATCTGGAACGCGGCGGCGATCTGCTGCTCCTGGTCCACGTCGACCTTGGCCAGCTCGAACGCGCCGTGATACTCGGCGGCCAGCTTCTCCAGGATGGGGCTCAGGGTCTTGCACGGGCCGCACCAGGGCGCCCAGAAATCCACCAGCACCGGGGTCTGCAGCGATTTCTGCAGGACGTCCGCTTCGAAGGTCTCGGTCTTGGCGTCGAATACGTGGGGCATCTCGGACATGGGGGCATCGTGGCAGGCGAAGAATGATGGCTTCTATGGTGACAGACCGGCCATGACGCAAGGGCGCACGACCGCGAGTGGTGGCCTGCGTGCGCGCCGCGATGCGCCTGATGGAACCTTCAAACAGCACCCGGCTCCGACAGCGGCGCCATGTGCATCAACCACTTGCGGATGCTGTGGGCCAGCGTTTCAGCGCACAGCGCGCGGGGCGATCGCGTGCGCGCCCGCTTGCGGCGCACCTGGATGCCAGCGGCAGCCGCAGCGGCGACAATGGGCGTCGGACGCGCCGCGATGGCCGCGCAGAGGCCGGGAGGCGAGTGGGTGAATCGATACGATCAGGCGCTGCGCTACGCGGGGCCGCTGCTGGCGCTGGCGGCGCTGGCCGCCGTGGTGGGCTTCGGCCACGCGCTGCCCGGCTACCTGCCGTGGTCGCACCCGGTCGCGCTGCTAGGCGCGCGTGGCATCCCGCATGCCTGGGCGTTCGACCTGCTGGCCTTCATTTTGCCCGGGGCGCTGGCGGTGCTGCTGGCGCTGCGGCTGCTGCGGCGCGCTGGCCACGCGGCGCCGTGGGCGCTGCGGGTGGGCGGGCAGGCGCTGCTGCTGGCCGGGCTGGCCTTCGCCGGCATGGGCCTGCTGCCGCTGGACCCGGCCGATCTGCAGGCGCGCGCCAATCGCCTGCACGCCAGCGCCTGGCTGCTGTGGATGGTGGCGCTGGTGGTGGCGGCCGGCCTGCTCGCGATCGGGGCGTGGCGCCGGCCGGGCGCGCGCGGCTGGGCAGGGGCCGCGCTGGCGGTGGCGCTGCTGGCCGCGCTCGGCGCGTTCGCGCTGGACGCGCTGCTGTCGGCAGCGGTGGCGCAGCGCCTGGTGTTCGTGCTGTGGTGGGCCTGGCTGGCGCTGCTGGCCTGCAGCCCGGGCCCGCGCGCGCCGCGCACGGCCTGAGCGGGCCGCCGCCGCTGCGCAGTTGGCCGCGGGCGCCAGCCCGGCCCGGCGCCGCGCCGCGCGGGTCGTAGTGCCGCCGCCGCGCCTTCATGCATGGCCGGAATCGGCGCTTTTCCCGGCCTTGGGGGCGCTCGCCAGCCACGCCTGCGCGGCGCCACGCCCGTCGCGGACGGACCGCGGGCGGCGCCGTCCGTCGCCACGATTGGAGCCGCCTGCTGCGCTGCGGTACCCTTGCCCGCTTTGTTGCCGCCTGGCCCTTGCCCGTTTCCATGTCCGCCGTCGAGCCCACCGCCTACGACCCGCAGCAGGTCGAATCGTCCGCCCAGCAGTTCTGGGACGCCACCCGCGCCTTCGAGGTCGACGAGACCTCCGACAAGCCCAAGTTCTATTGCCTGTCGATGCTGCCGTACCCGTCCGGGGCGCTGCACATGGGCCACGTGCGCAACTACACCATCGGCGACGTGATCAGCCGCTACCAGCGCATGATCGGCAAGAACGTGCTGCAGCCGATGGGCTGGGACGCGTTCGGCCTGCCGGCCGAGAACGCCGCGATCAAGAACAAGACCGCGCCGGCGAAGTGGACCTACGCCAACATCGACCACATGCGCAGCCAGCTCAAGTCGCTGGGCTACGCCATCGACTGGTCGCGCGAGTTCGCCACCTGCCGGCCCGAGTACTACGTGCACGAGCAGCGCATGTTCACTCGGCTGATGCGCAAGGGCCTGGCTTACCGCCGCAACGCGGTGGTGAACTGGGACCCGGTGGACCAGACCGTGCTGGCCAATGAGCAGGTCATCGACGGCCGCGGCTGGCGCTCCGGCGCGCTGGTGGAAAAGCGCGAGATCCCGCAGTGGTTCCTGCGCATCACCGATTACGCGCAGGAATTGCTGGACGGCCTGGAGCAGTTGCCGGGCTGGCCGGAGTCGGTCAAGACCATGCAGCGCAACTGGATCGGCCGCTCCGAGGGCCTGGAGATCCAGTTCGATGTGCGCGACGCCGACGGCAGCGCGCTGGATCCGCTGCGCGTGTTCACCACGCGCCCGGACACGCTGATGGGCGTGACCTTCGTGTCCATCGCCAGCGAGCATCCGCTGGCGCTGCATGCGGCCAAGTCCAATCCCGAGCTGGCCGCGCTGCTGGCCGAGCTGAAGCAGGGCGGCGTCTCCGAGGCCGAACTGGAAACCCAGGAAAAGCGCGGCATGGCCACCGGCCTGACCGCGGTGCATCCGATCAGCGGCGAGCAGGTGCCGGTGTGGGTCGCCAACTTCGTGCTGATGGGCTACGGCACCGGCGCGGTGATGGCGGTGCCCGGCCACGACCAGCGCGATTTCGAGTTCGCCAGCAAGTACGCCCTGCCGATCCGCCATGTGATCGCGCTGAAGGCGCCGAAGCACGACGACGAGCGCAGCTACGACCCGACCCGCTGGCAGGACTGGTACGGCGACAAGACCCGCGAGCTGGAACTGGTCAATTCCGCCGAGTTCGACGGGCTGGACTTCCAGGGCGCGTTCGAGGCGCTGGCCGAGCGTTTCGAGCGCAAGGGCCAGGGCCAGCGCCGGGTCAACTATCGCCTGCGCGACTGGGGCGTCAGCCGCCAGCGCTACTGGGGCTGCCCGATCCCGGTGATCTACTGCCAAAGCTGTGGCGCGGTGCCGGTGCCGGAAGACCAGTTGCCGGTGCTGCTGCCGGAGAACGTGGCCCTGAGCGGCACCGGCTCGCCGCTGAAGACCGACCCGGAATGGCGCAAGACCACCTGCCCGCAGTGCGGCGCGGCGGCCGAGCGCGAGACCGACACCTTCGACACCTTCATGGAGTCGAGCTGGTACTACGCGCGCTATACCTCGCCCGGCGCCAAGGACATGGTCGACAAGCGCGGCAACTACTGGCTGCCGGTGGACCAGTACATCGGCGGCATCGAGCACGCGATCCTGCACCTGATGTACTTCCGCTTCTTCCACAAGCTGCTGCGCGACGCACGCCTGGTGGACAGCGACGAGCCGGCGACCAACCTGCTGACCCAGGGCATGGTGATCGCCGAGACCTTCTACCGGCAGAACCCGGACGGCTCCAAGGACTGGATCAACCCGGCCGACGTGGACGTGCAGCGCGACGACAAGGCGCGGGTGATCGGTGCGATGCACAAGGGCGACGGCCAGCCGGTGCTGATCGGCGGCACCGAGAAGATGTCCAAGTCCAAGAACAACGGCGTCGATCCGCAGGCCATGGTCGGCAAGTACGGCGCCGACACGGTGCGCCTGTTCTCGATGTTCGCCGCGCCGCCGGAGCAGTCGCTGGAGTGGAACGAGGCCGGCGTGGACGGCATGGCGCGATTCCTGCGCCGGCTGTGGGCGCAGGTGCACAAGCACACCGCCGATGGCGCCGCGCCCGCGCTGGATGCGGCCGCGCTGGGCGCCGAGCACAAGGCGCTGCGGCGCAAGACCCACGAGACCATCGGCAAGGTCGCCGACGACTACGGCCGCCGCCACAGCTTCAACACCGCCATCGCCGCGGTGATGGAACTGACCAACGCGCTGGCCAAGTTCGACGACGCCAGCGACCAGGGCCGCGCGGTGCGCCAGGAAGCGCTGGAAGCGGCGGTGCTGCTGCTCAATCCGATCACCCCGCACGCCAGCCACGCGCTGTGGCAGGCGCTGGGCCATGCGCCGACGCTGCTGGAGGACGTGCCGTTCCCGCAGCCGGACCCGGCCGCGCTGGTGCGCGACGCGGTGACCCTGGCGGTGCAGGTCAACGGCAAGCTGCGCGGCACCATCGAGGTCGGCGCCGACACCCCGCGCGAGCAGATCGAGGCGCTGGCCCAGGCCGAGCCGAACGCGGCGCGCTTCCTGGAAGGCCTTAGCATCCGCAAGATCATCATCGTGCCGGGCAAGATCGTGAACCTGGTGGCGGCATGAACCCGCGTGCCGCGGGCGGTGCCGGCACGCGCGGCGCTGCGGCACCGCGCGCCCGCGCCGCCGCGGCGGTCCATCTCAACCCTCGTTCACGCGGCATCGGGCAGGCTAGCCGCCTGTTGCCGCGCCCAGCCGGCTCCTCCAGACTGTGTCCATGACCCGATTCCTGCTCGCCCTCGTCCTCGCGACGTCCCTGACCGCCTGCGGTTTCCATCTGCGCGACAAGCTGACCCTGCCGGCCGGCACGCCGTCGGTGAAGGTGGTGTCCTCGGCGCCGTACAGCGAGTTGGTGAAGCTGCTCGAACGCGGCCTGCGCGCCGCCGGCGCGGAGATCGCGCCGAAGGACGTCAATACCGGCGTGGCGCGCCTGGAAGTGTTGTCCGAGCGCTGGGGCGACCTGCCGATCGCGCTCGACGCCGAAGGCCGCGCCCAGGAGTACAGCCTGCGCTATGCGGCGATCTTCGTGTTCCGCCGCGCCGACGGCAGCGTGCTGGTGCCGCAGCAGGTGATCGAGCTGTCGCGCGACTACGTGTCGCCGCCGACCGACGCCACCGGCACCACCACCGAGCGCGAGATCCTCGCCGACGAACTGCGTCGCGAGATGTCGGCCTCGATGCTGCGCCGGATCGACAGCGTGGTGCGCGCGCAGGTGCGCGACGGCAAGGACGTCAACGCCGCGCCGCCGGCGGCCGACGGTACGCCGGTCGAAGGCCTGCCGGCGACCACGCCGCAGCCTTGACCGCCTGGGCCGTGCCGGCGCCGTCGCGCATGGCCGGCGGCGAACGCGTCGCGCCCGCGCCGCGTGGCGCCACGCGGTGCACCCTGGCCGCCCGGTCGCGCTGCCGCCACCGCGGCGGGCCGACCGCTCCCAATCGCGCCGACAGGGCGTAGGCTGATCGCATGGAATTGCGTCCCGAACAACTCGCCACTCAGCCGGTCTCGCAGCCGCTGCATCCGGTCTACCTGATCGCTGGCCCGGAGACCCTGCGCGTGCTCGAGGCCGCCGACGCGGTGCGCGCCCGCGCCCGCGCCGCCGGCATCGGCGAGCGCGAGGTGTTCGATGCCGACGGCCGCGACTTCGACTGGAGCCAGCTGTATTCCAGCTTCAACGCGCCGAGCCTGTTCAGTGCGCGCCGCTTGATCGAACTGCGCCTGCCCAGCGGCAAGCCCGGCAAGGAGGGCGGGGAGGTGATCAGTGCGTTCTGCGCCGATCCGCCGCCGGACGTGGTGCTGCTGATCACCTGCAACGAGTGGAGCAAGGCGCACCAGGGCAAGTGGGCCGACGCCGTCGGCCGGATCGGCGTCATCGCCGTGGCCTGGGCGATCAAGCCGCACGAACTGGGCGACTGGATCGAGCGCCGCCTGCGCAGCAAGGGCCTGCGCGCCGATGCCGGCGCGGTGCAGCGCCTGGCCGAACGGGTCGAGGGCAACCTGCTGGCGGCGGCGCAGGAGATCGACAAGCTGGCGCTGCTGGCCGACGGGCAGGGCCTGGACGTGGCGGCGATGGAATCGCTGGTCGCCGATGCCGCGCGCTACGACGTGTTCCGCCTGGCCGAGGCGACCCTGGCCGGGCAGGCGCCGGCGGTCGGGCGCATGCTTGCCGGCCTGCGCGCCGAGGGCGAGGCGGTGGCCGCGTTGCTGCCGATCCTGATCAAGGAACTGCTGCGCACCGCGGCGCTGGCCAAGGTGCAGGCGGCTGGCGGCAACCTGGCCGCGGAGATGAAGGGGCAGGGCATCTGGGAATCGCGCCAGGCGCCGTTCAAGCGCGCCCTGCAGCGGCACGCCGAACCGCGCCGCTGGGAGCGCTTCGCCGCCGAGGCCGGGCGCATCGACCGCATCGCCAAGGGCCGCGCCGACGGCGACGCCTGGGTCGCGCTGGAGCGGCTGCTGCTGGCCATCGCCGAGGCGCGCGCGGTGCGGTTGTTGGTGGCATGAGCGCGGGGAGTCGGGAATCGGGAATGGGGAATGGGAACAGCGGCGCTGCGGTCCCGCCAGAGACCTCGCAGCCTGCGGCTGTTGCTTCTTCCCCATTCCCCATTCCCGATTCCCCACCACTGCACCTCATCTACGGCGGCACCTTCGACCCGATCCACAACGGTCACCTGGCGATCGCGCGCGCGGCGCGCGATGCGCTGGGCGTGCCGGTGCGGCTGATGCCGGCCGCCGATCCGCCGCATCGGCCGGCGCCCGGGGCCGACGCGCGGCAGCGCTGCGCCATGCTGGCGCTGGCCATCGCCGACGAACCTGGCCTGCTGCTGGACCTGCACGAAGTGCGGCGCGCGCTGGCGCAGCCGGGCGTGGCCTCCTACAGCATCGACACGGTGCGCGAACTGCGCGCCGAACTCGGTGCCGACGCGCCGCTGGCGCTGCTGATCGGCGCCGACAGCTTCGCCGGCTTCAACGCCTGGCGCGACTGGCGCAGCCTGCTCGACGCGGCGCACCTGGTGGTCGCCGACCGCCCCGGCAGCGCCTGGGAACGCGCACTGCCGGCCGAACTGGCGCAAGCCGTGGCCGGGCGCTGGGCCGACGCGCCGCAGGCGCTGACGCGCGCACCGGGCGGCCTGCTGTGGCGCCTGCGGCAGCCATTGCGCACCGAATCGGCCAGCGAGGCGCGTGCGCGCATCGCCGCCGGCGGCGACTGGGCGGCGCTGCTGCCGGCCGTGGTGGCGGACTACATCCGTGCCGCCGGGCTGTACGCGCCGGCCCCGGCCGCGGCCAGCTGAATACGCGCCGCCGCGCAGTTCCCTATAATTCGCCCCATTCCATCGAGTTCGCCGCTTTGTCCAGCCAACAAGCCCACGTCATCAAGACCCAACTTCCCAATCCGCCGCCGCCGTTGCCGGTGCTGCTCGCCCATGTCCGAACCGCGCTGGAGGAGCTCAAGGCCAAGGACGCGGTGGAAATCGACGTGCGCGGCAAGTCCAGCGTCACCGACTACATGATCGTGGTCTCCGGCACCTCGACCCGCCACGTCAAGTCGATCGCCGACGAAGTGATCAAGTTCGCCAAGAAGCTCGACGTGATGCCGCTGGGCGTGGAGGGCGAGCGCGAGGCCGAGTGGGTGCTGGTCGACCTGGGCGACGTGGTGGTGCACGTGATGCTGCCGCGGGTGCGCGAGTTCTATGCGCTGGAGCGCCTGTGGACGGTCGGCGACCAGCCGCCGGGCGACGACGATTCGGCCCGCGATGCCTGAGCGGCGCGATCCAGCGCGCAGCGCCGGCGGCGGGACGTTGCCGGTCGGCGTGCGTGTCGGCGCGAGCGTGTCGACACCCGCGACGCCGGCACGCAAGCGCTTCGACTCCCTGGTCAAGCGTCTGGAGCGCGCCCGCGCGCAGTTGCACGCGTGGCAGGAAGCGCTGCCGCGGTGGGAGCAGCGTTTCCACGAACAGGTCGATCCCTTGCTGCGGGAGCGCGACGCGGCCCAGGTCCAGTTGCTGCGGGAGCTGGATGCGGCGCACGCCGGCTACAAGTTGAGCAAGCGCGATCGCGCCGATCTGTCGGAGCTGATCTGCGAGTTGGCCGCCCTGTTGATCGAGGATGGCGGCAACGACGATCTGAAGGATATCTACGACCGCCATAGCCCGCTCGGCTTCGACCAGGAACTGGCCGAATCGGAGGCGTTGTTGAAATCGGTGGTCGGCGAGGAATTCGGCCTGACCGAGGAGGAACTGGCCCACATCCAGTCTCCCGAAGCGCTGTATGCCCAGGTCCAGGAGCGTCTGCACGCACAACAGGCGCATGCCGCCGGACGCGCCCAGCAGCGCGACAAGCGCCGCCGCGCCGGTGCCGGCAAGGCCGCGCAGGCCGCCGCCGATCCGCAACAGGCGCGTCGCGCGCTGTACCGCAACCTGGTGGCCGCACTGCATCCGGACCGCGAACCCGATCCGCAGCAGCGCGAGCGCAAGACCGCCCTGATGCAGCGGCTCAACCAGGCGTATCAGGACGACGATCTGTTGGCGTTGCTCGAGCTGCAACTCGAGATCGGCCAGTTGGACCAGGCCGGCATCGCGGCGATGGCCGAGGAGCGCATCCGCGATTACAACAGCCTGTTCGCCACGCAACTGCAGCAGGTCGAACGGACATTGGCCGGGCTGGTCGACGACTTCATGGGGCGTTACGGCCTTTACGACGGTCGCGCCCCGCAGCCGCAGCGTCTGGATGCGTTGTTGGCGCAGATCAAGCGACAAGTGCAGGAGGAGATCCGCTCCTGCGCCGACGATCGCGCCGCCGTGCGCAGTGCCGAGACGCTCAAGCACTGGTTGAAGCGTGAGCGTGCGCGGCTGGCCGAGCAGGCACTGGACGAGGCGATGTACGACGCCATGCTGCTGGACGAGCGCTGGTGAGGCGCGGCGCGCACGCGCAGCGATGAAGGCGCGCCTGATCGCCACCGGCGAACGTGCCCCGGCCTGGGTGGCGCAGGGCTTCGCCGAATACCGCAAGCGCCTGTCGCACTGGCTGCCGCTGGACCTGGTCGAGATCGAACCGGGCCTGCGCGGCAAGGGCCGCGATGCGCAGCGCGCGATCGAGGACGAAGGCCGCCGCGTGCTCGCCGCGCTGCCCAAGAACGCGCTGGTGGTGGCGCTGGACGTGCCCGGCAAGCCGCATAGTTCCGAGCAGTTGGCGCAGCGCATGGAACACTGGCGCGGCCAGGGGCGCGACCTGGCGTTCCTGATCGGCGGCCCGGAAGGCCATTCGCACGAGGTGCTGGCGGTGGCCAGCGAATCCTGGTCGCTGGGACCATTGACCCTGCCGCACATGCTGGTGCGCCTGGTGGTGGCCGAGCAGCTGTATCGCGCCGCCGCGATGCTGGCCAACCATCCCTACCATCGCGCCTGATCGCTGACCGCTGACCGCTGACCGCTGAGTCGAGCGTCCGGTGCGGATGCCGCATCGTGCGGCGGTCGCGCGCGTGTTACTCCCGATGCAGCCTCCTGCCGGCGTGCAGGCGTGGTCGTCGCTGCCGTGGGGGCGCCGTGGCGAAAACACGCGCCACTCCGATTGCAAGGACGCCGCGTCGCCGTGGCAACGCTGGTGGCGACGCCGGCCTTCGGCCAACAACACGTACGAGGGACGAACGCCGCGCAAAGAAAAAGCCCGGGCTCGCGCCCGGGCTTTTCGTGTACCACATACCGCGTTCAATCAGTTGAACGTGTACTTGGCGCCCACCGTGAAGTAGCGGCCGACCGCGCCGCTGAAGTGCAGCGGGTTGTAGTTGACGCTGCCGTAGGTGGTCGGATCCAGCGGAGCGATCCGGTCGAACACGTTCTGCACCGAGGCGTTCAGCTCGAACGCGTCGGTGATGTTCCAACGGCCCGACAGGTCGAACGTGGTGAACGAGGCGATCTTCGTCACCGGGCTGCCGTCGGCGTAGAACGCCAGGTAGTCGCCGCCGCGCCGGTCCTTGTTCTCCATGCTGGAGATGTAGTTGACGACGCCGCTCACGCTCCAGTCGCCCTGCTTCCAGGTGGTGCCGAAGTTGACGCGGTCCTGCGGGGTGCCGATGCAGTTGGTCACGTCGCAATTGCCGTGGGTGCCGACGTAATCGACCGTGTCTCCGCCTTCGGTGCGCTCGAACTTGAGCAGGTGGCTCCACTGCAGGTCCATTTCCAGCTGGCCCGGGCCGATCTCGAAGGTCTGGCGCACATCGGTGTCGATGCCGCGCACACGCGAGGAGTTGGCGTTCACATAGCCGGTGTTGACCGCCAGGATGCTGCCGCTGTTGGCCACGCCGCCGATGTCGTTGCTGTCGCGCAGGACGTTGCCGGCGGCGATCGCGGCCGCGGTGCTGCCCTGGGCGATTTCGTTGGTGCGCTTGATCTGCCACGCATCCACGGTCAGCGAGGTGGTCGCGGTCGGCTGCAGTACGAAGCCCACCGAGTAGCTCTTGGACTCCTCGGGCTTCAGCGCCGGGTTCGGACGGGTGATGATCGCCACCGAACGCGCGCCGCACTCGCTCGCATCGATCGCGCAGCGGACCGGGTCGGACGCGTTGGAGAACGCGGCCAGGCCGCCGTCGCCGTTCTCGGCCGGGTTCGGCGCGCGGAAGCCTTCGGCGTAGCTGGCGCGCAGGGCGATCCAGTCGGCCGGGGTCCACTTCACGCCCAGCTTCGGGGTGGCCTTGCCGTCGCCGCTCTCGTACTTGTCGTAGCGCACCGCCGCCGACAGTTCCAGCTGCTCCAGCACCGGCGCCGACAGCTCGGCGTAGCCGGCGTAGACGTTCTGGGTGCCGTCGTAGGCCGAGTAGCCCAGGCCGATGATGTCGCCGATGTCGGTGTAGGTCTGCGGGGTCAGGCTGTTGCTGGTCTTGCGCCATTCGGTGCCCAGCGCCAGGCCCAGCGGGCCGCCCTTGAGGTCGGCCAGGCTACGCGAGACGGTGAAGTCGAACATGTCCAGGCTGGACTTGGCGCGCGCGCTGATGGTCGGCGAGATATAGTCGTACAGCGCCTGCGAGTTTTCGCTGGCGTTGTCGCCGATGCGCCAGGTGCCGGCCGGGCAGGCCGGGTTGCCCAGCACGCAGCGCACCGCGCTGTAGCGCAGGAAACCGGTGCGCTTGTTGACCAGGTCGGTGCCCGAGTGCAGGTAGGCGGTGTCGTAGCTCCACTCGCCCCAGTTGCCCTTGACGCCGACCAGGAAGCGGTTGAACTCGTTGGTGTTGTCGGTCACGCGCGGGCCCACGTCCCAGGCGCTGTAGCGCAGGCGCGCGGCGTAGGGCAGCGGATTGTCGGGATGGTTGGCGTAGAGCACGGTGGCGCCGTCGCCGCTGTTGGCGTTGACCGGACCTTCGGGATAGCCCCAGCCGCCGGACACGCCGGAGGGGGTGTTGGAGAAGGTGGTTTCCTTCTTGGAGTAGCCGATCTCGGTGTAGATCTCGCCGCCCTCGCCGAAGGCGAAGCTGGCACGGCCGAACACGTTGACGTACTTCTCTTCCGGGCTCAGGTCGCGGTACTGCTGCGCCGGATCCCACAGGCAGCCCTGGGCCTGGGCGGTGGCGTCGTCCTGGCCGGGGATGGTGGTCACGCCGGCGCAGCCAGGCAGGGCCACCAGGTGTGCGGTGTTGTCCAGCACCGAGCCGTTCGGGCCGACGCCGCCGCGGGTGCCGCCGCTGAGGAATGCGCCGCCCAGGAACTGGGCATCGTTGCCGTAGCCCCAACGACGGGTGTCGCCGGTGCCGATCCACTTGCGGTCCTTGCGGTCGCTGATCTTGATCGCGTCGGACTTGCCCACGTCCAGGCTGAAGAACGCGTTCCAGCCATCGCTGGCCAGGTTGCCGGTACCGGCGGTCAGGGTCGCCTTGCGGGTGTCGCCGTCGCTGTCGCCGGAGATGCCGTAGGAGCCGCGCAGGATCGCGCCTTCGAAGTCGCTGCGCAGGATGATGTTGACCACGCCGGCGATCGCGTCGGAGCCGTAGATGGCCGAGGCGCCGTCCTTGAGGATGTCGATGCGCTCGACCGCGTCGAGCGGGATGGTGCTCAGGTCGGTGAACACCTTCTGGCCGTCGTCGGCCAGGCCGTAGGTCGCCATGCGGCGGCCGTTCAACAGCACCAGCGTGGAGCCGGCGCCCAGGCCGCGCAGCGAGATGCCGGCGCCGCCGCCGGCGAAGCCGTTGCCGAAGCTCTTGGGGATCGAGCCGGCGCCGTCGGAGGTCAGGGTCTGCAGGTACTCGGCGACCGTGGTCTTGCCGGTGCGGTCGATTTCCTGGCGGGTGACCACCTGGACCGGGGACGGGGTCTCGGTGTTGGTGCGCGGAATGTTGGAGCCGGTGACGGTGATGCGGTCGAGGTTGGTCGCCGCTTCCTGCGCGAACGCGGCGGGGACGGCGGCGGTGGCGGCGAGGACGCCGGCGACGGACGCGCAAAGCACATGGCGGCGGGTTGCACGCCGTTGAATCGGGGTGTTCACAGTCTCTCTCCTAACTGGAAGCGCAAGTTTTGATTTCTAATATTGCCAAAAAGGCCGGCACATGAGCGCCGGCTGACCGCCATCTAGGTGTATTTATCGTGAATGAATTGTGAATTTTGAATTAAGCAGCCCCGGCGGGCGCTTCCGCCGCCGGGGCTGCGCCAGCCTTCAACGGCTCAACGAAAAATCGATGGGCACCAGCCCATAGGCTTGAACCGGGGTTCCTTGCTGCAGTGCAGCATGGAATTTCCAGCGCCGCAGCACCTGCTCGCGCGCGGCCTGGTCGAGGATCTTGTGGCCGCTGCTCTTGGCGATGCTGACCTCCAGCGGCTGGCCATCCACCCCGACCAGTACGCGCAGCAGCACGCTGCCCTGCAAGCCGTCGCGCAACGCCTCGCGCGGGTAGGGCGGGGCCGGCGCGCGCAGGTACTGCAGCTGCATGCCTTCCACCGGTGCGCTCACGCTGGTGGGCGGCACGCTGGGTTCGGCCACGGCCGGCGCCGGATCGGCCGCCGCCGCGGGCAGCGGCATCGGGCTGGCATCGGCCAGCGGCGCCTGCACCGGCAACGGAGTCGGTGCAGCGGTCGGGGTCTGCGGCGGGGTCACGATCCGCTTCTCCTCCTGCGTCACCGGCACCGGCACGGGCGGGGGCGGGGTGACCGGCACCACGATCGGTTCCTGCCAGCGCGGTTGCGCCTTCGCCGGCTCCTGCGGCGGTGCCACGTGCGAGAGCGGGATCAACAACAGCAGCAAGGCGAGCAGGTGCAGACCGATCGCGGCGCTGAGCGCTAGGATCCGCGACAGGTCGATGCCGAACGAGGGAGCGGGGAGTTGCGTGCGAACCATGATCCACCTCCATGATGATGTGCGTCTTGTGGACTTGCGGTACGACCAAACGCGCCAGCGCGGCGGACGGGGTCGATGCGCCGCCCGTCCGCACCTCCGACATTGAGCCTGTCCCCCTCGGCTTGGCAAGCGCCGGCGACGGACGGGGGGCGATTCGGGGCGCCGCGCACGGCGACGGCGGCTCTGGCGCGCAGCACGATGCGCGCGGTGGGGCCCCGGTTGCTGTGCGCCACGAACGACGACGGCGCCCGCAGGCGCCGTCGTCGGAACGCGGGTGGGGCGATTACTTGCCCAGCTCGAACACCACGTCCAGGTTGACCGAGACGCTGCTCTCGCCGGTCGCCACCGGGGTGCTGTCCATCTCCGCCTTCATCGCCATGGTGCGCATCATCGGCATCGGGCGCACGCCGCCGCCGCTACCTTCGGAGATGCTGACGATGCGGCGCACGCGCAGGCCCAGCGCCTTGGCGTAGCTCTGCGCGCGCGCCTGGGCCTTCTTCAGCGCATCGACCCGGGCCTGGTCGTACAGCGGTTCCGGATCGTCGATCTCGAAGGTCGGGCCGTTGATCTGGTTGGCGCCCTGCGCGGCCAGCGCGTCGAGCACCTTGCCGAGCTTGGCGATGTCGCGCACCTTCAGGTTGACCGAGTTGCTGGCCTGGTAGCCGACGACCTGCGGCGCCTGGTTGTCGACGTACTTGTATTGCGGATTGAGGTTGATGCCGCTGGTCTGCACGTCCTTCTCGGCGATGCCGGCGGCGCGAACCGCGGCCAGCACCTTGGTCATCTGCTCGGCGTTCTGGCGCATCGCCGCGGCGCTGTCGGCGGCCTGGGTGACCACGCCGGCGGACAGCGTGGCCACGTCCGGGGCGTGCTTGGCCTCGGCCTGCGCGGCGATGTTGAGCAAGGTGCCGTCGGCGGGCACGGCATAGCCGGGCGCGGCGGTCTGGGCATGGGCGGTCATCGTGCCTCCTAGGGCGAGGGTCAGGGCCAGCAGCAGCGGTCGGACGGACAGTGGGCGCATCGATGTTCTCCTGGACGAAGTGGGGCGAGGGTGTTGTCGCGACGATGAACGCGTCGTGATGCGTGCCGGGGTCGCGTGCATGGTGCCGGAATTAGCGATCGTTCAGTCAGGCGCGCCGGGTTATCCTTCCGCCATGCTGTATCTCGCTTCCCGTTCCCCCCGCAGAAACGAACTGCTGACGCGTCTGGGCGTACCGTTCCGGATCCTCGACCTGGAGGTGCCGGAAGTGCGCGCGGCCGACGAGTCGGCGCAAGCCTATGTGCGCCGCGTGGCGCTGGACAAGGCGCGCGCCGGGCTGGCGCAGCTCGACGGCGCGGCGGATGCGCTGGTCCTCGGCGCCGACACCGAAGTGGTGCTGGACGAGCGCGTGTTCGGCAAGCCGGCCGATGCCGCCGATGCCACGGCGATGCTGGCGGCCCTGTCCGGACGCACCCACCAGGCGATGACCGCGGTGGCGGTGGTCGGCGCCGGCCGCGAGGAACTGCTGCTGGTGTCCACCGCGGTGACCTTCGCCGCGTTGTCCGCGCGCGACATCGCCGATTACGTCGCCAGCGGCGAGCCGATGGGGCGCGCCGGCGCCTATGCGATCCAGGGCGGCGCCGAGCGTTTCGTCAGCCGCCTGGACGGCAGCTATTCGGGGGTGATGGGCCTGCCTCTGCACCAAACTTCCAACCTGCTGCGCGCCTTCGGAGTGCTGTGATGTCGCAAGAGATCCTGGTCAACGTCACGCCGCGCGAGACCCGGGTGGCCGTCATCGAGAACGGCATGCTGCAGGAACTGCACATCGAGCGCGGCTGGCGGCGCGGGGTGGTGGGCAACATCTACAAGGGCCGGGTGCAACGGGTCATGCCCGGCATGCAGGCGGCGTTCGTCGAGGTCGGGCTGGAACGCGCCGCGTTCCTGCACGCCAACGACGTGGTGCGGCCGGCGCCGGTGGCGCATGCCGATACCGACGAGGCGCCGCCGCTGCCCGTGTCCGCGGGCGTGCCGATCGTGGAGTTGCTGCGCGACGGCCAGGACATCGTGGTGCAGGTGGTCAAGGACCCGATCGGCAGCAAGGGCGCGCGGCTGACCACGCAGATCAGCATTCCCTCGCGCTACCTGGTGCTGCTGCCGCAGTCGCGGGTGATCGGGGTGTCGGCGCGGATCGAGGACGAGGCCGAACGGCTGCGCCTGAAGACCCTGGTCGCCGACCTGGCCGCCAGCCACGGCGGCTACGGCTACATCATCCGCACCAATGCCGAGGGCCAGCCGGCCGAGGCCCTAGCCGAGGACATCGCCTACCTGTCGCGGGTCTGGAACGTGGTCGAGCGGCGCGGCCGCGACGGCGCCCCGGCCAGCATCATCTACGAGGACCTGAGCCTGCCGCTGCGCGCGGTGCGCGACCTGATCCGCAAGGACGTGGAGAAGGTCAAGGTCGATTCGCACGAGACCTTCGAGCGCTTGCAGGCCTTCGTCGCCAAGTACATGCCGGTGCTGGCCGAGCGCCTGGAGCTGTACACCGGCGACCGCCCGATCTTCGACCTGTACGGGGTCGAGGACGAGATCGCGCGCGCGCTGGACAAGCAGGTGCCGCTGAAGTCCGGCGGCTACCTGGTCATCGACCAGACCGAGGCGATGACCACCATCGACGTCAACACCGGCTCGTTCCTGGGCCAGCGCAACCTCGAGGAGACGGTGTTCCGCACCAACCTGGAGGCGGCGCAGGCGGTGGCGCGGCAACTGCGGCTGCGCAACCTCGGCGGCATCATCATCATCGACTTCATCGACATGGACGATGCCGAGCACCGCCGCCAGGTGCTGCGCACGCTGGAGAAGGCGCTCTCGCGCGACCACGCCAAGACCACGGTGTACGAGTTCTCGCCGCTGGGCCTGGTGGAGATGACCCGCAAGCGCACCGTGGAGAGCCTGGAGCGGCAGCTGTCCGAACCGTGCCCGGAATGCAGCGGGCGCGGCTCGATCAAGACCGCCGAGACCGTGACCTACGAGATCTTCCGCGAGATCACCCGCGCGGTGCGCCAGTTCGACGCGGCGCGGCTGCTGGTGATCGCCTCGACC
Source organism: Xanthomonas sp. DAR 35659 (assembly GCF_041242975.1). Classification (NCBI taxonomy): domain Bacteria; kingdom Pseudomonadati; phylum Pseudomonadota; class Gammaproteobacteria; order Lysobacterales; family Lysobacteraceae; genus Xanthomonas; species Xanthomonas medicagonis. The sequence goes on along the minus strand of NZ_CP162488.1, from coordinate 3,679,951 downwards.
AAGGTGGTGGCGCGCATCACCGACGAGGAATCGGCGGCGGTGGCCGAACTGGAGGAATTCCTCGGCAAGACCATCCGCTTCCAGGCCGACGAACAATACCTGCAGGAGCAGTTCGACGTGGTGTTGTTGTGATGCCGGGAGAGGGGAATCGGGAATGGGGAATGGGGGAAGAGCGTGTTGTCGGCGCTGACGCATCTCCAGATTCCTTTGCCGGATTTCACGCGGCGGTGAGCCGCGCGCGATCTGCTTCTGCGATTCCCCATTCCCGATTCCCCAATCCCCATCCCTGATGCATACGCCCCTGCGCCGCCGCCTGCGCCTGGCCCGCCGTTTCGCGTTCTACGCGGTGGCGATCGGGCTGGTGTGCGTGGCGTTGCTGGTGGGGGCGCTGAGCCAGGCGTTGCCGCTGGTCGAGCGGCACCCGGAGCGGGTCCAGGCCTGGCTCAGCGAGCGTGCCGGGCGGCCGATCCACTTCGACCGGGTCGAGACCGCCTGGACCCGGCGCGGCCCGTTGCTGCGTCTGGACGGGTTGCGCATCGGCGCCGGCGACGGCGTGCGCATCGGCCAGGCCGAGGTGCTGGTGTCGATGTACGCCGGCCTGCTGCCTGGCCGCTCGTTCACCGAACTGCGCCTGCGCGGCCTGGCGCTGACCCTGCTGCGCGGCGCCGATGGCATCTGGTCGGTGCAGGGCCTGCCGACCACGACCCAGGGCGGCGATCCGCTGGACGCCTTGCAGGGCCTGGGCGAGTTGCAGGTCATCGACGGCCGCCTGGCGGTGCATGCGCCGGACCTGGGCCTGGATGCGCGGTTGCCGAAGATCGATCTGCGCCTGCGCGTGGACGGCGATCGCCTGCGCGTGGGGGCGCAGAGCTGGATCGACCTGAAGCAGGCGCCGCTGACCGCGGTGCTGGACATGGACCGCCGCCGCGGCGACGGCGAGGCCTACGTGGCCGCGCGCCCGGCGCAACTGGAGGGCTGGGCGGGCCTGATGCATGCCGCCGGGATCCGCGTCGAAGGCGGCACCGGCACCGTGCAGGGCTGGGCGCAGCTGCGGCGGCACCGCGTGGTCGGGGTCAGCGTCGACGCCACCTTGCGCGACCTGCGCCTGAGCGGCGCGCCGCTGGCCGCCGGCGGTGCGCGGCCGCAGACCGCGTTCACCACGCTGCGCGCCCTGGCGCGCTGGCGGCAGATCGACGGCGGCTGGCGGCTGGATGCGCCGCGCCTGCAGATCGGCCAGGCCGGGCAACCGACGCAGCGCCTGGACGGGCTGACCGTCGCCGGCGGGCGCCGTGTGGCGCTGCTCGGCGACCACCTGGACCTGGCCCCGCTGCTGGCGGTGGCCGCGCTCAGCGACGCCCTGTCGCCGAACCTGCGCGCCTGGATGCACGCGGCCCGGCCGCGCCTGCAACTGACCCAGGTGGCGCTGAGCGGCCGCCCCGACGGTCCGCTGTACGGGCAGGGACGGCTGACCGAACTGGCGTTCGCGCCGGTCGGGCAGGCCCCAGGCGTCAGTGGCCTGCGCGGCCGCTTCGACGGCGATGCGCAGGGCGGGGAGCTGGTGCTGGACGCCGCCAGCCCGGTGCGCTTCGACTGGCCCAGCGGCTTCGGCGTGGTCCACGAGGTGCGCCTGGCCGGACGCATCGTGGCGTTCCGCGACGGCGCCGACCTGCGCGTGGCGACGCCGGCGCTGCGCGTGCAGGGCAGCGACTACGGCGCCGACGTCCGCGGCGGCGTGCGCTTCCAGGCCGACGGCTCGCGGCCGTGGCTGGACCTGGCCGCCGACCTGCAGGACGCGCCGATGGTGGCGGCCAAGAAGTTCTGGGTGCATTCGAAGATGAGCAAGGCGGCCACCGACTGGCTGGACGCCGCGCTGCAGGGCGGGCACCTGCGCGATGGCCGCGCGCTGGTGTCCGGCGACCTGGACGACTGGCCGTTCGTCAACCACAACGGCCGCTTCGAGGCGACCGCGCGGCTGGACGACGCCAGGATCCGCTTCCAACAGGAATGGCCGGCGGTGGAGAAGGTCGACGCCGCGGTGGCCTTCATCGGCAACGGCTTCGAGGTCCACGGCCGCGGCGAGATGGGTGGGGTGGCGGTGGACCGGCTGTCGGCGGTGCTGCCGGACTACGCGCAGGGCCAGCTCAGCGTCCAGGCCAGCAGCCGCGCCGAGACCGGCAAGCTGCTGGCGATGCTGCGGCAGAGTCCGCTGCGCCACCGCTACGGCGAGACCCTGGACGCGCTCAGCGCGTCCGGGCCGGCCGACGTCAGCTTCGACCTGTTGCAGCCCCTGCGCCGCGACGTGGGCGAGCACCACCTGCGCGGTACGGTCGACCTGCTCGGCGCGCGCATCGCCGACCGCCGCTGGGACGTGGCCTTCGACGCCATGCGCGGCAGCGCCAACTATCGCGACACCGGCTTCGAGGCGCCGCAACTGGCGGTGCTGCACGAGGGCGAGCCGGGCGTGCTGGCGCTGCGCGCCGGCGATGGCGTGAGCGACCCGCAGCAGGCCTTCGAGGCCGAGCTGAGCGTCTTGGCGGACGCGGACGATCTGCTCGACCGCGCGCCGGAAATGGCCTGGCTCAAGCCGTACGTGGAGGGCCGCTCGCGCTGGAACGTCGGCGTGGCCCTGCCCAAGACCGCCGACGGCGGAACCCAGCCGCCGACCCGTCTGCAGCTGCGTTCTGATCTGGTCGGCACGCAACTGCTGTTGCCGGCGCCGATGGACAAGGGCGCTGCGGCGCCGCTGGCGACCTCGGTCAACGTGCCGCTGCCGGTGGGCAGCGGGCGCATCGAGGTCGCCTTCGGCAAGCTGATGGCGCTGGCCGCGCGCAGCCAGAACGGCAAGACCGGGGTGAAGGTGGTGATGGGCAGTGACCATGTGGTCGGCGATCCGCCCAGCAGCGGCCTCACCGTGAGCGGGCGTACCGCCTCGCTGAACGCGATCGACTGGATCGGCCTGGTCAGCCGCCCGGACGCGAACGCGGCGACTGCGCCGGGCGCCGAGGATCCGATGCCGCTGCGCCAGATCGACGTGCTCGCCGACCATCTGCTGCTGCTCGGCGGCGTGTTCGACGCGACCCGCCTGCGCCTGCAGCCGCAGGCCGACAGCGTGGCGGTGCACCTGGACGGACCGGCGCTGGCCGGCGAACTCAGCGTGCCGAGCAAGCCGGACGGGGTGCTCGGCGGCCGCCTGGCGCGGGTCCATTGGCGCGCGGCGCCGACGACGGCGGCGGCCGCCGCCGCGGTGCCGGCGGACGGCGCGGATGCCGGGTCCGCCCCGGCCGCCGCCACCGCCGCCGCGGCGGTGCGGCCGCTGACCAGCACGATCGACCCGGCCGCGATCCCGGCGCTGGCGCTGGACGTGGACGACCTGCGCTTCGGTGCGATCACCCTCGGCGCGGCCTCGTTGCGCACCCGCAAGCTGAGCGACGGCATGCAGGTGGACCAACTGCACCTGCGTTCGGACAAGCAGAAGATCGACATCAGCGGCGACTGGCGCGGCAAGGGCGCCAGCGCCCGCACCCAGCTCAACGCCAACGTGGACAGCCAGGACCTGGGCGAGCTGATGCAGAACCTGGATTTCGGCGGCCAGTTGCGCGGCGGCCAAGGCACGCTGACCCTGCGTGCGGCCTGGCCGGGCGACCCGGCCGGGTTCCAGTTGGCCACGCTGCAGGGCCAGCTCGACGTGGCCGCGCGCAACGGCCAGCTACTCGAACTCAACCCCGGCGCCGGCCGCGTGCTGGGCCTGCTCAGCGTGGCGCAGTTGCCGCGCCGGCTGATGTTCGATTTCCGCGATTTCTTCTCCAAGGGCTTCGCCTTCAACCGCATCGACGGCCAGGTGCGGTTCGGCGACGGCGTGGCGCGCAGCGAGTCGATGCTGATCGACGGCCCCGCCGCGGAGATCAAGGTGCGCGGGCAGGCCGACCTGCGCGCGCAGCAGTTCGACCAGACCATCGACGTCAATCCCAAGTCCGGCAACCTGTTGACCGTGGTCGGCGCGGTCGCCGGCGGCCCGGTCGGCGCGGCGGTCGGCGCGGCCGCCAACGCGGTGCTGGGCAAGCCGCTGGGCACGATCGGTGCGCGCACCTACCGCGTCACCGGCCCGTGGAAGGATCCCAAGGTGGAGGTGATCGAGCGCGAGTCCGCGCCGGCGCCAGCACCGGAACCTGCCCCCGCACCGCCGCCGGCCGCGTCCGGCCGTCCCTGAATCGGCGCCCGCGCCGCCGGCGCTTGCACTGGGCGCCCCCGTCCCCCATGTTGAGTCCATGACCGAAAACGCCCTCAGCCTCGCCGAAACCCGCCTGTTGCTTCCCGCCGGCCTCGACGCCACCAGCCTGGAGCGCGCCTTCGGCACGCTGCTCGGCCCCGGCATCGACTTCGGCGACCTGTATTTCCAGCACGCGCGGCGCGAGAGCTGGAGCGTGGAGGACGGCATCGTCAAGGACGGTGCGCATTCCATCGAGCAGGGCGTGGGCGTGCGCGCCATTTCCGGCGAGAAGACCGGCTTCGCCTATTCCGACGACATCCATCGCGACGCGCTGCTGGCCGCGGCGCAGTCGGCGCGGGCGATCTCCCGCGACGGCGGCGCGCAGCCGGCGCAGGCGCTGCTGCGCGGCAACGGGCGCGCGCTGTACCCGGCGCTGGACCCGGTCGACGGCATGGGCAACGACCACAAGGTCGAGGTGCTGCGGCGCCTGGACCAGTTCCTGCGCGCCGCCGACCCGCGCGTGCAGCAGGTGATGGTGAGCCTGTCCGGCGGCGTGGACACGGTGCTGGTGGCGCGCAGCGACGGCGTGCTCGCCGCCGACGTGCGCCCGCTGGTGCGCTTGAACGTGCAGGTGATCGTCGAGCACAACGGGCGCCGCGAATCCGGCTATGCCGGCGGCGGCGGGCGCTACGGCTACGAGGAGCTGTTCGCCGGCGGGCGGCCCGAGGCCTTCGCCAGGGAAGCCCTGCGCCAGGCGCTGGTCAACCTGGAGGCGGTGCCGGCCCCGGCCGGGGTGATGCCGGTGGTGCTGGGGCCAGGCTGGCCCGGCGTGCTGCTGCACGAGGCGGTCGGGCATGGCCTGGAAGGCGACTTCGCGCGCAAGGGCACCAGCGTCTATGCCGGGCGCATCGGCCAGCGCGTGGCCTCGCCGGGCGTGACCATCGTCGACGACGGCACCCTCGACGGCCGCCGCGGCTCGCTCAACGTGGACGACGAAGGGACCCCGAGCAACTGCACGACGCTGATCGAGGACGGCGTGCTGGTCGGTTACATGCAGGATGCGCTGAACGCGCGGCTGATGGGCGTGGCGCCGACCGGCAACGGCCGCCGCGAATCGTTCGCGCACCTGCCGATGCCGCGCATGACCAACACCTACATGCTGGCCGGCCAGCACGACCCGCAGGAGATGATCCGCTCGGTGAAGAAGGGCCTGTACGCGGTCAACTTCGGCGGCGGCCAGGTCGACATCACCAGCGGCAAGTACGTGTTCTCGGCCACCGAGGCCTACCTGATCGAGGATGGCAAGGTCACCGCGCCGGTGAAGGGCGCCACCCTGATCGGCAATGGCCCGGAGACGATGCAGAAGGTGCGCATGATCGGCCACGACCTGGCGCTGGATGAAGGCGTGGGCGTGTGCGGCAAGGACGGGCAGAGCGTGCCGGTCGGCGTCGGCCAGCCGTCGTTGCTGATCGACGGCTTGACCGTGGGCGGGACGGCGTAGGGGCCGGGAGTGGGGAATCGGGAAACGGGAATCGGGAAGGCGGGCGCCGCGGTGCGCTGCCGCTTTGCCTGCCTGGCGGATCGACCCATCGGGCGACGCGCCCGCCGCCGGGCTGGGATGGCGTCGGCGGCCGTGCGCAGTGGCCGCCGACGCCGCGCCTCAGTCGCGGGTGTCGTCCTCGCGCGCCGCGTCCTCGTCCGCGTCGTCGATTCCCGATTCTCCATTCCCGATTCCCGACGCCCCGCCGAGCATCAGGTCGCGCAGTTCCCGGAACAACTCCCGATAGGCATGCGGCGGCTTGTTCTTCAGCCGTTCTTCCTTGGCGTTGCGGACCAGTTGGCGAAGCCGCTGGCGGTCGGCCTCGGGGTGGTCGCTCAGCAGCTCGGACAGCGCGCTGTCGCCGTCGGCGAGCAGCCGTTCGCGCCAGTCCTCGACCCGGTGCAGCGCCGCCACTTCGCGGCGCGCGCCGTCGCTGTTGACGTCCAGCGCCTCGCGGATCGCCTCCAGCGTGGCATCGTCCTCGCGGCGCATCTGCTTGGCCAGGAACGCCAGTTGCCGCTTGTGCGCGATGTGCGAGGTGATGCGCTTGGTCTCGGCGATATGCGGCAGCAGCGACTCGGGCACCGGCAGCCTGGCCAGCTGCGCCGGCGTCAGGGCCACCAGCTTCTCGCCCAGGCTCAGTACCTCCAACGCCTCGCGGCGCTGCTGGCTGCGGCTTTCGCCGCGGAATTCACCGGTGTCTTCGTCGCGTCCGCGCATCGTCTTTCCAATTCGAAATTTCCGCTCCGCGTTGCGCGGAGCCGTGACCTTCACAGGATAAAGCATTGAACGCGATCACCCCCGACCTGCGCCGCGACGACAGCCTGGAACGCCTGGAGCGCCTGTCCGAAACCGCCCAGCGCCTGCTGGCGCGCGCGCGCGACCTCGGCGCCAGCCAGGCCGAGGTCAGCTGCAGCGAAGACCGCGGGCTGGACGTCAACGTGCGCCTGGGCGCGGTGGAAACGGTGGAGGCTACCCGCGATCGCGGCATCGGCGTCACCGTCTACTTCGGCCAGCGCAAGGGCAGCGCCAGCACCGCCGACCTGCACGAGTCCAGCCTGGAGGCGACCGTGGCCCAGGCCTGCGCGATCGCCCGCTACACCGAGGACGACGTCGCCGCCGGCTTGGCCGACGCGGCGCTGATGGCGCGCGAGCTGCCCGAGCTGGACCGCTGGCATCCGTGGTCGCTGGAGGCCGAAGAGGCGATCGAGCTGGCCCTGGCCTGCGAGGCCGCCGGGCGCGAGGCCGATCCGCGCGTGGCCAATTCCGATGGCGCCTCGGTCGGCAGCAGCGAGAGCCTGTCGGTGTACGCCAACTCGCACGGCTTCGTCGGCCGCGAGCGCAGCACCCACCATTCGATCGGCTGCGCGCTGATCGCCGGCCACGGCGACGGCATGCAGCGCGACGGCTGGTACAGCAGCGCGCTGGCGCGCGAGGACCTCGAACTGCCGGCGGCGATCGGCCGCCGCGCCGCCGAGCGCACCGTGGCGCGGCTGCAGCCGCGCTCGTTGCCGACCGGCGAGCTGCCGGTGCTGTTCGCCCCGGAGATGGCGCGCTCGCTGATCGGGCACCTGCTCGGCGCGGTCTCCGGCGGCGCGCTGTATCGCCGCGCCAGCTTCCTGCTCGACAGCGTCGGCAGTCGCCTGTTCCCGGACTGGTTCGCCATCGACGAACGGCCGCACCTGCGCCGCGGGCTGCGCTCGGCCGCCTTCGACGGCGAGGGCGTGGCCACCCGCGATGCGCCGCTGGTGCGCGACGGGGTGCTGCAGCGTTACGTGCTGGGCAGCTATTCGGCGCGCAAGCTCGGCCTGCAGACCACCGCCAACGCCGGCGGCGTGCACAACCTGCAGGTGGCCGCCAACGCCGAGGATCTGGCGTCGATCGCCGCCGGCATCCCGCGCGGACTGCTGGTCACCGAGCTGATGGGCAATGGCGTCAACCCGGTCACCGGCGACTATTCGCGCGGCGCCGGCGGCTTCTGGATCGAGAACGGGGAAATCGCCTATCCGGTGGACGAGGTGACCATCGCCGGCAACCTGCGCGAGATGTTCCAGTGCATCGAGGCGGTCGGCCGCGACATCGACGTGCGTTCGCACCTGCATATCGGCGCGGTGCTGGTCGGCAGGATGACGGTGGCCGGCAACGACTGAGCAGCCCGTGGCGCTCGCCGGCGGATGGCCATGCCCCTGGTAGGAAGGGCGGTCACCGACGACATGGCCGCGCCGCCCGGGTTTGCGCTGCGCGTCGCATGCCGGCCTTGCAAGGCGCTCCCCGCGGCACCCTGTTCCGGCTCGGCGGCGCCGCTGGCCGTCCGTTCGCGGATGGCGGCTCGCAAGCGCCGGGGCCGCCGATCCGCGGCTGGCCGGCATCCAGATCGGCCTGCGCACGCCGCGCGCCGGGGCCGGCGGTGGCCGAAACCCGCGCCGCGGAAGGCCGCATGCCTTGACAGCGTTGCGCGCTACGCCGAGAGTGGCGCGCCAGGCGCCTTGCCACTCACCACCATAGGAAGGGAATACCGATGAGCGAATTCGACAATGTGACCGCCCCGCCGCCGCCGCCGGCCGCCGCTGGCCCGCAGGAGGACCGCACGGTCGCACTGATCACCCATCTGTCGGGCATCATCGCCGGCTTCATCGTGCCGCTGATCATCTGGCTGGTGAACAAGGACAACCCGGCCAAGTCGTTCCTCAACGACCAGGCCAAGGAAGCGCTGAACTTCCAGATCACGGTCGCCATCGCCTACGTGATCTGCATGGTGCTCAGCATCATCGTGATTGGCGGCCTGCTGATGCCGGTGGTGTGGGTGGTGAACCTGGTGTTCTGCATCCTGGCCGGGATCAAGGCCAACGAAGGCGTGGCCTACCGCTACCCGTTCGCGCTGCGCCTGATCAAGTAAGCCGCAGCACACGCGTCGCGCAAAAAGGCCCGGCCACCGCCGGGCCTTTTTCGTTGCGCTGGCCGGCGTCGCGCACTGGGCCGCGGCCGCCGTGCGCTCCGCCTCGCCGCGGCCCCTGCCGTTGCCGGCTCGCCATGCAATCCGGGCCAGCCCGTGGCCGCGTTGCGGGCCGCGTCAACCGGGCCCGGCCCTGGCGCGTTAGCCATGCGACTGCCGAACGGGAGCGCCGCATGATCCGTCGCCACACCCTGAGCGCCGCGAATCGCTTCGGCCTGGGCGCACGTCCCGGCGAACTGGCGGCCATCGACGACCCGCGCGCCTGGCTGGCCGCGCAGCTGCGCCCGCGGCCCGCCGCCCTCCCGGCGCTGCAGGGCTTGCCCGACAGCCTGGATTACCTGCGCCGCGAAGCCGCCTACCAGCGCGAACGGCGCCAGGCGCGGATGCAGGCGCCGGCGGATGCCAAGCCCGCGCAGCAGGCGGCGCGCAGCCTGTACCGGCAGGCACAGGCGCAGGAACTGGCGGCGCGCTACGCCGTGGCGGTCGCCAGCGCCGACGGTTTCGCCGAACGCCTGGTGCAGTTCTGGTCCAACCATTTCGCGGTCTCGGTCGACAAGCGCGCCGCCACGCTGTACGCCGCGCCGATGGAGCGCGAGGCGATCCGCCCGCATTGCATGGGCCGCTTCGCCGACCTGCTGCTGGCGGTGGAGCGGCACCCGGCGATGCTGCGCTACCTGGACAACACCGCGTCGATCGGTCCGGACTCGATGGCGGCGCAGCGCGCGCAACGCCGCGCGGCGCGGCAGGACCCGGCGACGCCGCCGCGGCGGCCGGGACTCAACGAGAACCTGGCGCGCGAGATCCTGGAACTGCACACGCTAGGCGTGGATGGCGGCTACACCCAGGCCGACGTGACCGAACTGGCGCGCGCGATCACCGGCTGGGGCGTGCCCGCGCCGCGCGAGTTCGAGCACGATGTCGCGCCGGCCGGCGCCTTCGTGTTCCGCGCCGCGGCGCATGCCGCCGGTAGCCGCCAGGTGCTGGGCCGACGCTACGCCGAGGCCGGGTTGGCGCAAGGCGAGGCGATCCTGACCGCGCTGGCGCGGCATCCGGCCACCGCCCGGCATCTGTCGCTGAAGCTGGCGCGGCATTTCGTCCGCGACGATCCGCCGCCGGCGCTGGTGCAACGCATGGCCGAGGCCTGGTTGCGCAGCGACGGCGATCTGCCCAGCGTGTACCGCGCGCTGATCGACAGCGACGAGGCGTGGAGCGCGGACGCGCGCAAGTTCAAGGCGCCGCAGGACTTCGTGCTGTCGGCGCTGCGCGCCGGCGGCGACTGGCCGCAGGCGCCGGCGCAGCAGCGCACCCTGCTGGACATGCTGGCGCGGATGGGGCAACCGCCGTTCATGCCGCGCTCGCCGGCCGGCTATGCCGACGTGGCGGCGGAATGGAACGGGCCGGACGCGCTGTGGAAACGGGTGCAGGCGGCCGAGGCCCTGTCCGGCCTGTCCGCGCAGGCCGACCCGCTGGCACTGGCCGCGACCGTGTTCGCCGGCAGCCTGGACCCGGACACGAGCAGCGCGTTGCGGCGCGCCGAATCGCCGCGCGATGGCGTGGCCTTGCTGCTGGCCAGCCCGGCCTTCCAATGGCGCGCCTGAGCGGCGCGTCGTGCCTCACCCAAGCGGAGAACGTCCATGCCTCTGACACGCCGCCGTTTCCTCGCCGCCAGTGGCGCGGCCACGCTGCTGAGCCTGTGGTCCGGTCCCAGCCTGGCCGCGCCGTCCGCGCACACGCGGCTGCTGGTGGTGCTGCTGCGCGGCGCGCTGGACGGCCTGCACGCGCTGGTGCCGCAGGGCGATGCGGACTATGCGCGGCTGCGCGGCGCGCTGGCGCCGCAGCAGACCCTGGCCCTGGATGGCAGCTTCGCCTTGCATCCGGCGCTGGGCTTCGCCCATGAGCTGTACGCGCGCCAGCAGTGGCTGCCGGTGGTGGCGGTGGCGCCGCCGTACCGGCAGCGCTCGCATTTCGAAGCGCAGGACTGCCTGGAGAACGGCACCGCGCGCCCCAGCGGCGCGTCCAGCGGCTGGCTCAACCGCTGCGCGGCGGCGTTGCATGGGGTCGAGGCGCTGTCGGTGAGCGCGGTGACGCCGCTGATCATGCGCGGCCCGGCCGCGGTCGCTGGTTGGTCGCCGCCATTGCCGAGCGAGGTCAATCCGATCCTGCTGCAGCGGCTGCAACCGCTGTATGCCGCCGATGCGCAATTGGCCGCTGGCTTCGCCCGCGCGCTGCGCAGCCAGGACACGCTGGTGGAGAGCGGCAAGGGCGGGCAACTGCCGCAGGCGATGCGCGCCGCCGCCAGCTTCATGGCCAAGGACGATGGCCCGCGTATCGGTTTCGTCGAGGATTCGGGTTGGGACACGCACGGCAACCAGGCCGCGGTGCTGCAGCGCAAATTGGCCGAACTCGATGCCGGATTGCGCGCGTTCCATGACGGCGCCGGTGCCAGTTGGGAGCGCAGCGTGGTCGCGGTGGTGACCGAGTTCGGCCGGACCGCGGCGGTCAACGGCACCGGCGGCACCGACCATGGCACCGGCGGCGTCGCGTTCCTGGCCGGCGGCGCGGTGCGCGGCGGGCGCATCGCCGGCGACTGGCCCGGGCTGGCGCCGCATGCCTTGAACGAGGGCCGCGACCTGCGCGCGACCACCGACCTGCGCAGCGTGTTCAAGCATCTGCTGGGCGCGCACCTGGGCGTGCCGGAAGCGGCGCTGGAAACGCAGGTGTTCCCCGGCAGCGCGGCGGTGCGGGCAATGGAGGGGTTGCTGGCGTCGCGCTGAGGACGTGCATGCCGCGGATGGCCGCCGCTTGCGATGCGTGGTCGCAGGCGCTGGTGGCAGCGCAAGGTTTTCGGCATGGCGACGCGGGCATCGCCACTTCAGGCACGGTGATGAACAGCGCCGGCCACCGCCGGCGTGTCGTCGGCCAACAGGGGCGCGGTGCCGGCAAGCGCTGCCGGCACCGCGCCGTCCGCAGCCGGTGGCCTAGTTCTGCGCCGGGTTGTTCTCGGCGAAGTATTCGTGGCTGTCGGCGTTCTTCACTGCGCGCGCCGGGTTGCTGGTGGCCAGGTTCTTGGCCGCGCTCTGGCCATAGGCGTAGTCGGAGGTGCCGGCGACCACGGTGAAGTGGCTCATCTCGTGGATCAGCGTGCCGGCCTTGGAATCGGTGCCGGTCAGCGGCGCGCTCCAGAACGCGTTGCACACGTAGATCTGGTACGGCTGGTTGGCGTAGACGTAGGCATAGGAACTGTCGCTGCACCCGCAGTTGATGGTGACCTGGCCGTTGTTCTGGTCGATCGCCGCATCGATGTTGACGAAATTGGAGGTGGCGGTGCTGTAGCGGCTGGCGTTGTAGGCGCCGAACCAGGTGGTGTAGCGCGCGCCGGTGCTGCCGCCGTTGAGGTAGGTCTTGGCGTTCTGCGAATAGGTGCGCGCCGCGTTCACCGCGCTGCCGATGGTGCTGATCTGGCTGCTGCTGCAGGACGCGTAGTTGATGCCGTTGACCACCGCCTGCGGGCCGACCATCAGGTCGTTGCGCACCGCGCGGCCGCGGCCGTCCAGCCACACCGTCAGCGGCGCGCTGGACACCGTCTGCGGCTGGCCGACGGCGCGCTGGATCCGCTCGCCGTCGGCGAAGGCGGCGTACTGCAGCGAGGCATTCAGGTGGATCGTGTAGTTGCCGCTGCGCGACAGGTCGTAGGCGTCGGCCAGATCGATCTGCGCCTGCCGCGCCTCGCCCGGCTGCAGGGTCACGAAATCCTCGGCGCGCGGCGCGGCGCGCTTGACCAGGCGTCCGACGTAATCGACCGCACGGCCATCGCGCTGTATCTCGAACAGGCTGCCGTCCAGCTCGCCCAGTGGCAGTTCCCATTTGGGCACGCGCGCGGCGCGCGTGCCGGTATTGCGCACGGTGACCGCGAACTGGCCGCGCTGCTGCCCGTCGGCATCGGCTACCGGCGTCAGGTCGACCTGCAGCGGCGCGGGCGCCCGCACCAACTGCGATTGCGCAGTGGCCGCCGAGATGATGCCGACCAGACTGAAGCCGATTGCCGCCGAGATCAGGGATGTGCGTTTCATGCAGACGTCTCCGTTGAAAATGGGTGCCCATGCGTGGGCGTATGCAAACTAGCCCGCCGCTTCGCGGCTGGTGGCGGATTGCGCGTTTGTCTGCGATTTCGTCCAGCGAAGCGGGCGTTCGATCCCACAAACCGGTTCGCTGCGACGACGCATCGCGACGGCTGCGCGGCGAGGCACGCAGGCGCCGATGCGCTGCGGGGTTGCCGACGCGCGCCACGATGCTAGAGTCGGGCGCTCATCGCGCCGTGGGAGAGGGCGGACGTGCGAGTGCTGCGCCGGTTGATTGCGATCGTATGGCTTGGATTGGCCGCCACCGCCGTGGCGCAGCCGGCGCCGCGCACGATCGCGCTGGACGTGCAGGGGCCGACCACGGCGCGCGACCGCTTCTACGACCTGTCGGTGGGGTCGGACTATCCGGGCACGCTGCTGCGCGAGGACAGCCTGGCGCAACTGCGCACCGCCCGCGACGAACTGGGCTTCCGCTACCTGCGCTTCCACGCGATCTTCCACGACGTGCTCGGCACCTACCGCGAAGTGGATGGGCGCCCGCACTACGACTGGAGCAAGATCGACCAGTTGTACGACCGTATGCTCGGCATGGGCATCCGTCCTTTCGTCGAACTGGGTTTCACCCCGGAGGCGATGAAGACGTCCGAGCAGCGGATCTTCTATTGGCAGGGCAATACCTCGCATCCGAAGTTGGACAAGTGGACCGCGCTGGTGGACGCGTTCGTGCGCCATGTGCGGCAGCGCTATGGCGAGGACGAAGTGCGGCGCTGGTATTTCGAGGTGTGGAACGAGCCGAACCTGGCCGGCTTCTGGGAGGGCGCGGACCAGCCGGCGTACTTCGCGCTGTACGCGGCGACGGCAAAAACGATCAAGCGCATCGATCCGCGGCTCAAGGTCGGCGGGCCGTCGACCGCGGGTGCGGCCTGGGTGCCGGAATTCATCGCCCATGCGCACGCCGCCGGCACGCCAGTGGATTTCATCACCACCCACACCTATGGCGTGGACGGCGGCTTCCTCGACGAGAAGGGCGAAAGCGATACCAAGCTGTCGCCATCGCCCGACGCGATCGTCGGCGACGTGCGCCGCGTGCGCGCGCAGATCCAGGCCTCGGCGATGCCGGATCTGCCGTTGTATTTCACCGAGTGGAGCACCAGCTACACGCCGCGTGATCCGGTGCACGACGCCTATCTCAGCGCCGCCTACATCCTGAGCAAGCTCAAGGCGGTGGAAGGCCAGGCGCAGGGCATGAGCTACTGGACCTACAGCGACCTGTTCGAGGAGCCGGGGCCGCCGACCGCCCCGTTCCAGGGCGGTTTCGGCCTGCTCAATCCGCAGGGCATCCGCAAGCCGGCGTACTTCGCCTACAAGTACCTGCATGCGCTGGGCGCGCGCCAGCTGCGCAACGCCGATGCGCAGAGTTATGCGACCTACGACGATGGTGTGCTGAAGCTGCTGGCGTGGGACTTCGTTACGCCGCGGCAGGACAAGAGCAATCGACCGTACTTCACCCAACTGCTGCCGCCGGCCGCGCGTGCGCCGCTTTGTCTGCAACTGCGTGGACTGGCGCCGGGTGCGTATGCGGTGGCGATCCGTCGCACCGGCTTCGATGCCAACGATGCGTACAGCGCGTATCTGCGCATGGGCGCGCCGAAGACGCTGAGCGATCAGCAATTGCGTGCGCTGCAGGGCACGACCGTCGATGCGCCGGAACTGCGGCGGGTGCGCGTGGGCAAGGACGGGCGCGCGCAGGTGGATGTGGCGATGCGCGCCAACGATGTGGTGCTGCTGGAGCTACGCCCGCGCTGAGCGGGGCGCTGACAAGCGCGCTACAGGGGGCGAGCTGTTGTGGGAGCGACTTCAGTCGCGACGGGTTTTTCCGGTAAGGCCCGTCCTGACGGAAAGACACCTCCAATAACTTCGGAAAGTGTCCTGTAGGAGCGGCTTTAGCCGCGACGAGGCGTTCCCGGTAGAGCCTGTCGCGGCTAAAGCCGCTCCTACAGGACCAACTGCATCTGACTCGATTGTGGCGAAAGCAGGTTGTTAGAGGTGCCCTGAAGTCGCTCCCACAGAGGTTCGCGGCGTCTGCCCTGGATCGGTTCTGGTCGGCGTTCTCGGTAAAGCCTGTCGCGGCTGAAGCCGCTCCTACAGGGGGGCGGGTGTCGCGCCTGATCGCTTCAGTGCGAGCGGTCGACCGCCAGGCGCGCCAGCGCCGCCAGCGCGTCGGCGCGCGTGTCGTGCTGGTGCAGACTGTCGCGCATCGTCGCCGCCAGTTCGGCCAGCTTGGCCTTGGCGCCGTCCATGCCGAGCAGCGCCGGATAGGTGGACTTGGCCTGGGCGACGTCCTTGCCGGCGGTCTTGCCGAGTTGTTCGGAACTGGCCTCGACGTCGAGGATGTCGTCGCGCACCTGAAATGCCAGGCCCAGCGCGGTGGCGAAGGCGTCCAGTTGCGCCAGCGCGGCGGCGTCGGCGCCACCGGCCAGGGCACCCAGGCGCACGCTGGCGCGGATCAGCGCGCCGGTCTTCAAGGCATGCATGCGTTGCAGGTCGGCCAGCGGTTGCACCCTGCCGGTGGCATCGATGTCCAGGGCCTGGCCGCCGCACATGCCGGCGGCGCCGGCGGCCTCGGCCAGGGTCTGCAGCCAGCGCACGCGCAAGACCGGAGCGGCGTCGGCCTCGGCCAACAGGCCGAACGCCAGGGACTGCAGGGCATCGCCGGCCAGGATCGCGGTGGCTTCGTTGAAGGCGATGTGCACGGTCGGGCGGCCGCGGCGCAAGGCGTCGTCGTCCATCGCCGGCAGGTCGTCGTGGACCAGCGAGTAGGCGTGGATCAGTTCCACCGCCAGGGCCGGTGCGTCCAGTTGCGCCTCGTCGATCCCGAACAGCGCGCCACTGGCGTAGACCAGCAACGGGCGCATGCGCTTGCCGCCGCCGAGGGTGGCGTGACGCATCGCCGCGTGCAGCCGCTGCGGCGCCACCGTGGCGGCAGGCAAGCGCGCGTCCAGGCCGGTTTCCACGCGCTGGCGCCAGCGCGCGAACGCGGCGTCAGCCGCCATGGAGCGGGGCGGGATCGAAGGGTTCGGCGGCGTCCGGCTGCTCCGGGTCGCTGAGTAGGCGCACGCGCAATTCGGCTTGTTCCAGCGCCTGCTGGCACTGCCGGTACAGGCCGACGCCGCGCTCGTAGGCGCTCAGCGACTGTTCCAGGCTCAGGTCGCCGGTTTCCATCTTCTCCACCAGCACTTCCAGTTCCTCGAGCGATTGCTCGAAGCGGGCGACCGGGGAGGCATCGTCTAGGGACTTCTTGGGCATCGCGGAAGTGTGCGCGGCGTCGGCGGCAGGGTCAATGCGAGGCGGGTGACGATGGCGTGTCAGCCGCGTCCAGCGCCAGGCGTGCACGCCGCGCCTGCAGCCAGGCGTGCAGCGGCGCGGCAACGATGCCCGCGCCGGCGGCCTGCAAGCGTTCGGCGTCGAACAGCAGCGGCAGCCGCGCGCGCCGCCACGGCGGGACCGCGCGCTCCTGCAACACGTGCTTGAGCGCCTGCGAATGCGCGCGGCCCGGCAACAGGATGCGTTCGCCGCCCTGGCGCCAGCGCACCAGCAGCGGCGCGTCGAATGCCAGCGGCGCCTCGGCGAACAGCCGCAGGCGGCGGCCGTCCGGCAGCGGCAGCGGCGCGCGTCCGTCCCAGTGCGCCTGCCACGCGCTCGGCAGCGGCAGTGGATCGCGTTCGGCGTACAGCGCATCGCGCCAGCAGCGCAGTGTCGCGCCATGCCAGGCGAACTGCGCGGACGCGTCGGCGCGGGCATGCAGCAGGCTGTGTTCGATCGCCGCCAGGCCGGCGGCCGGCAACGGCGGCAGCCCCGCTTGCGCGACCCAGCGGCGCAGCACGCGCGCGCGGCGTGGCGCCGGCAGCGCGCGCAGGCGGGGCAGCGGCAGCGGTGGCGCGTCGTCGCCTGGCGCGTCGAGCGCGGCTTGGTCGGCCTGGGCTGGCGGCGCAGCGACATCGCCGCACGCCGGCGCGCGGCGCGGCCGTTGCGTTGGCTCATCGGCGCTGTCGCGTAGCGCCTCACATGCGGGCCGGCCATTCCGATCCGCCAGCGCGGCGGCATCGTCGTGCGGCCGCGCATCGCCGCGTGGCCGCGGCATTGCGGCGTCCGGGGGGCCGAGCAGCGCCTCTAGTGCGGCTTGGTCGTCCTGCTCCAGCAGCGCGGCGGCCTCGCCGCACAGCTGCGCGCTGCGCGCCAGGGCGGCATCGGCATGCGGCCAGCGCTGACGCAGCAGCGGCAGCACGCGCAGGCGCAGGAAGTTGCGGTCGAAGCCGGGATCGGCATTGCTGGGATCTTCGATCCACTGCAGCGCATGCCGCTGCGCGTACGCCTGCAATTCGCCCCGCGGCAACGCCAACAACGGCCGCCACAGCTTGCCGTGGGCGAAGTCGCGCAGCGGCTGCATCGCCGCCAGCCCGTCCGCGCCGGAGGCGCGCAGCGCGCGCAGCAGGAAGGTCTCGGCCTGGTCGTCGCGGTGCTGCGCCAGCGCCAGCCATTCGCCGGTCGCCAGCGCCTCGGCGAAGGCCGCGCGCCGCGCTTGCCGCGCCGCCGCCTCCAGGCCGTGGCCGGCATCGAGCGGTACCCGCACGCGCAGCACCTGTAACGGAATGGCCAGCGCCGCGCAGACCGTCGCGCACTGGTCGGCCCAGGTATCGGCGTCGGCATGCAGGCCGTGGTGCACGTGCACCGCGCGCAGCCCGGCGTGCCGATAGCGCGGCTGGTGCGCCAGCGCATGCAGCAGCACGCTGGAATCCAGGCCGCCGCTGAGGCCGACCAGCACCGCGGCCGGTGCCGGATCGGGCAGGGCGGCGGTCACGGCACAAGGCGGGGGGGGATCGGAACAGCGGCTCATCGCGTCACTTTAGAGGCTGTCGACGCGGCAGCGAAGCGTGTCGTGCGCGTGGTGGTGCCGCAGCGGACTGGACGGGACGCGCCGGGTATTCGCCGCCAGCGACGCGATGCGTGGCATGGCGGCGCATGCCTGGATCAAAACAGTAGGGCGGGACGCTGCGGACGGCAGTCGTGCACCGCCTGTGCGATGGACCGCCACGCACCGCGAGAGCGTGGCCGGCGCAGCGCGGGTAGGCCGGTCGCAATGCCACGCACCGCGCGGCGATCGGCGCTGCGCTGCTGCCACTTCGTGATTGCCGCGATCGATGCGGTCCCAGGTTCCGCCTTTCCATTGGCGTGTGCCCGTCGCCCTTGCGCACGTGAGCGTGGCCGGCAAGCTCGGGCAGGCCGGTCGGCAATGCCACGCACCGCGTGGCGATCAGCGCCGCGGTGCGGCCACCTCGCGATTGCCGCGGTCGATGTAGTACCAGCGTCCGCCTTCCATCGGTGTGTGCCCGTCGCCGTCGGGGGTGCCGCGACGGCAGCCATCGCAGACCTGCGCCACGCCGTGCTCGAATGGCCAGGCGAAATCGTGGACCGGCGCGATCGCCTCGCGCAGTTGCCGGTCGTAGAAGCCGATGCGGCCGTGGAAGATGCCGCGGGTGAGGCCTTCGGTGAAATAGTCCGGGCCGTTGTCCCAGGTGATCACCGGCAGGCTGCTGCCGTCGGCGCGCACGTAGTAGAACTGCTGGCCGACGCTCAGCACCGACAAGCCGTCGGCGTCGAATCGCAGGCGTCGCGCGGTCTGTGCCGACAGCCGCAGACGGCCGTCGGCACCGACGCTGCAGCCGGGCACGACCGCGCGGTCGGAGTCCGGATCGGCGATCCGGCATGCGGTGTCGGCCTGCGCCCAAGCCGCCGGCGCCGCCACGAGCGCCGCCAGCGCGACCAGCGCCGCGGCCCGCCGCCTCGCCATCACCGTGCGTCGCTGCCGCACCCTCCTCATTTGGCGGTGGCGCGCGCCGCCTCGGCCACGAACGCGTCCGGCGTCGGCACCTGCACCGGCACGCCGTCGCCATTGCAGGTGCCGGCCTGGCACAAGCGTGCGCGCAGGGCGGGGGTGGCCTGCACGATCACGTGGTAGATCACGTTCTCTTCCAGACTGCCGCGGAACGCGTCGCTGCCCGGGCCGCGCGCCCAGATGCCGACGTCGTCGCCGCCATGGGTCTCGGCCTTGGTCGGCACCAGCGCTTCCTGCATGAAGTCCGGCTGCTCGGTATCGACATGGGTCAGGTCCGGGCGGCCCTTGACCGGCTCGAAGCTGCTCGGCGCGTGCGGGAAGGTCTTGATCCCGGCCGGCTGCTGGTTGCTGGCGCCGGTGTAGCCGGGGCCGTTGGCGTAGCTGAGCGTGGCGTAGGGCTGGCCGTTGCCGTCCAGCGCCAGCTCGCCGGTGTTGGCGTCTTCGCCGCTGGTGCCGCGCACCTTGCCCAGGATCGGGTTGCCGCGCTGCGGGTAGCCGACGAAGTTCAGCGTGTGCGAATGATCGGCGGTGACGATGATCAACGTGTCCTCGGCCGAGGTCGCGTCCACCGCCGCCTGCACCGCCTGCGACAGCGCGATGGTCTCGTCCAGCGCGCGGTAGGCGTTGCCGGCGTGGTGGGCGTGGTCGATGCGGCCGCCTTCGACCATCAGCACATAGCCCTGCTTGCCGCGCGACAGGTTGGCGATCGCGGCGCGGGTCATTTCGGCCAGGCTCGGGTCGCCGGCCGCGCTGGTGTCGCGGTCGTGGTCGAACTGCATGTGGTCCGGCTCGAACAGGCCGAGCAGCGCCGGCGCGTTCTGCGCCGCCTCCAGTTGCCCGCGGTTCCACACGTAGGCGCCCTGCGGGTGGCGCTGGCGCCATTCGCCGACCAGGTCGCGGCCGTCCAGGCGCAGGCCGACCTTGTCGTCGTATTCCGGATCGCGCTGCTCGACCGTGGTGAACTGGCTGCGGCCGCCGGCCAGCATCACCTGCGGGCCGCGGCCGTAGCGCGCGCTCACCATCTGCTGGGCGATGTCGCGGCAGCCCTCGGCCACGGCCTTCTCCGGCAGGTCGGTGTCGCTTTCCCAGTTGCGTTCGGGGGTGTGCGCGTAGGTCGCCGCCGGGGTGGCATGGGTCAGCCGGGTGGTGGTGACGATGCCGGTGTTCAGGCCGGCGCTGTCGGCCAGTTCCAGCCAGCTCAGCAAGCGCTTGCCGAGGCTGTCGGCGCAGGCCTCGCGCTTGCCGGCGGACACGCCGATCGCGCCCATGTGGGTCTTCACCCCGGTGGTGATCGAGGTCATGGTGCCGGCCGAGTCCGGGGTCTGCGAATCGGTGTTGTAGGTCTTGCTCAGTGCGGTGGCCGGGAACGCCTCCCACGACAGCTGGTTCTCCTCGCCGGAGGCGCCCTTGCGCTGGCCGTCGAGGATGCGCGCGGCGGCGACCGTGGTCAGGCTCATGCCGTCGCCCAGGAACAGGATCACGTTCTTGGCCTTGCCGCGCATCGCGCCGTTGTTGGCCGCCTTGGCGGCGCCGCTGCGGTACCACCAGTCCGGGGTCTCGCCGCCGGGATGGGCCACGGCCGGCACCTGGATCGGGGCGACGCTGGCCGCGGACGGGGCGCGCGGCGCGCTGGCGCAGGCGGCCAGCAGCAGGGTGGAGGCGGCGGCGAAGACGGGAACGAGATGGCGCATACGAGGAGCGGGCCCTGGGCACGAAGTCCCTGGCATTATGCCGGCTGCGACAAGGCACGCCGATGACACCGCGCCTTTCCAGCCATGGCGTCGTCGCTGCTGCCGGGGTGCGCTATCGTGCGGAACCCCCGATCTTTCTGGACAGCGTCGATGAAACTGGTGACGGCCTGGTTACGCATTCCGTTCTGGCAGCGCGTGGTCGCCGGCTTCGCGCTCGGCGCGCTGGCGGGCTGGGCGATGGGGCCGGCGGCGGAGACCTGGTTCGGGCCGCTCGGCGACCTGTACGTGACCCTGATCAAGATGATCGCGGTGCCGCTGGTGTTCTTCGCGGTGATCAACGCGATCTCCTCGCTGCACGGCCAGCAGTCGGTGGCCAAGCTGGGCGGGCGCACCTTCCTGTGGTTCGTCCTCACCGCCGCGCTGGCGGTCGGCGTCGGCCTGAGCGTGGGCACGCTGCTGCAGCCGGGCGCCGGCCATTTCGGCCTGAGCGTGGACAGCGCCTGGAAGCCGCGCGACGTGCCCAGCCCGATCCAGGTGTTGCTGGACGTGGTGCCGTCCAATCCGTTCTATGCGCTCACCGGCATCGGCACCAAGACCAATGCCGCCGGCGAGACCGTGCTGGCGGCCGGGCGCGGCTCGATCCTGCCGGTGATCTTCTTCGCCGGCCTGCTCGGCTTTGCGATGGTCAAGCTCGGCGAGCGCGTGGCCGAGGCGCGCAAGCTCACCGCGCAGATGAGCGACATCATGATCCAGGTCACCCGCTTCGTGCTGGAGATGACCCCGCTGGGCACCTTCGGCCTGATCGCCGGGCTGGTCGGCAGCTACGGCTTCGAGAAGCTGCTGCCGTTCGGCAACTTCGTGCTGGCGCTGTACCTGGCCTGCGCAATCCACATCCTGGTGGTCTACAGCGGCTTGCTGCTGGCGCACGGGCTGAACCCATGGAAGTTCTTCCGCGGCGCCGCGCCGGGCATGCAGGTGGCCTTCGTCAGCTCGTCCAGCTTCGCGGCGATGCCGGTGGCGCTGCGCTCGATCACCCATAACCTCGGCGTCAACAAGGACTACGCCGCGTTCGCGGTGCCGCTGGGCGCCAGCATCAAGATGGACGGCTGCGGCGCGATCTTCCCGGCGCTGTGCGCGGTGTTCATCGCCCAGTACACCGGCGTGCCGCTGACCGCCAACCAGTACTTCGTGGTGCTGATCGCCTCGGTGCTGGGCAGCTTCGGCACCGCCGGCGTGCCGGGGACCGCGGTGGTGATGGCGACCGTGGTGCTGAGCGCGGCCAACCTGCCGCTGGAGGTGATCGGCTACCTGTACGCGATCGACCGCGTGCTGGACATGATGCGCACCATGACCAACGTGACCGGGCAGATGCTGGTGCCGGTGCTGGTGGCCAAGGAGACCGGCCTGCTTGACCGCGGCGTGTACGAGGCTGCGTCGAGCAACGTCGGCCTGGAAGATCCGCCGGCCGACGGCTCCGGCCAACTGCGCTGATCGGCCGGTGCGCACGACCGCGACGCGCTTGCGCGAGCAACTGCGGCAACTGCCCGGGCTGATGCCGGTCGACGGGGTGTTGGTGCAGCAGACATTGGCCGCCGATCCGTTCGAGCGGCAGTACCTGGCGGTGCGGCAGCAGGAAGGCCGCGTCTACAGCGACGCGCAGGTACGCGCGTTGCCGCACCCCGGCGGGGAGCTTGCCAGCAGTCACGAGTGGCGGGTGCGCGCCGAATCGTGCCGGCGCCTGTTGCGCTACCTGCGGGCACGCGGCGGCAGCGGGCCATTGCTGGAACTGGGCTGCGGCAACGGCTGGCTGTCGCGGCGGCTGGCCGAGGGCCTGCGGCGCGAGGTCTGCGGAGTGGACGTCAACCGCACCGAGCTGGCGCAGGCCGCGCGCCTGTTCGCGGCCAATCCCTTGCTGAGTTTCGTGGCCGGCGACATCCGCACGCTGCCGCTGCCGGCGCAGCGTTTCGACGCGATCGTGCTGCCGGCCTGCCTCCAGTACTTCGCCGATCCGCGCGCGCTGATCGCGCACCTGCTCGGCCTGCTGCAGGACGACGGCGAACTGCACGTGATCGACAGTCCGTTCTACGCCGATGCGGCACAGGCACAGGCCAGCGCCGCGCGCAGCCTGCGCTACTTCAGCGGGTTGGGCTGCGCGGAGCTGGCCAGCCAATACCACCAGCACACCGATGCCGCGCTCGACGGCATCGCGCTGCACAGGCTGTTCGATCCGCGCAGCCTGCGTGCCCGCCTCGGCCGCGCGCTGGGCCTGGCGCAGCCGCATTTCCCGTGGCTGCGCATCCGCAAGCGCGACAATCCCGGGCTGGGCGCCGCCTAGGGTGCGTGACCAATCCCCGGCATGCTCGGGGATTGGTCACGCGCCCTAGGCCTTTTGCGGCGGTGGGGCCGCTGCAAAAGGCGACGGCGCGCATCCACGTGAGGCTGTAGCAGGGCTGGCCTTTCCGTCGCGGCATGCGTCGCTGCGCTGAACCGTCGGTTCGCGTGCGCGCCGTTGCACCCTCTGCGCCGGCGACCGCGGCATCGGCGCGTGGCAGACTTGCCCGTCTTCCCCTTCCTGGAGTCCAGCCGATGCCCGGCACGCAACGCGAACTGACCTTCCGCTTCCTGGCCGAACCCATCGACGTCAACTACGGCGGCAAGGTCCACGGCGGGGTGGTGATGAAGTGGATCGACCAGGTCGGCTACGCCGCCGCGGTGGGCTGGAGCGGACACTACAGCGTGACCGTGGCGGTCGGCGGCATCCGCTTCGTCTCGCCGATCCGCATCAGCGACATGGTCACCGTCGGCGCCAAGCTCGTCTATACCGGCAGCACCAGCATGCATTTCGCCATCGACGTGCGTGCGCGCGACCCGATGGGCGGGGAGTCGCGCCTGTGCACCCACTGCATCATCGTGTTCGTGGCCCTGGACGGGGTCGAAGGCAAGCCGACGCCGGTGCCGTCGTGGCAGCCGGACGCGCCGGAGGATCACCGCATGGCCGAGTACGCGCTGAAGGTGATGGAACTGAGCAAGGGGATCGAGGACACCATTTCCCACTACCAGGCCTGAGTTGGGCAGCACATGAACGCACGGGGCTTTCTTGGATGCACCGTGCTAACCCTGCTGGGGCTCGCTTCTTGCGGTTCTTCCCCAAGGATCGATGGCAGTTCTCATGCGGCGTTCCAGCGCAGTCATGAGGCCGTCATGGCAGCACTCTCTCCCCAAGACCGGATGCGATTCACCTTGGCGGAGTTGATCGTTCTCTCGCCCAAAGGCTGCCTCGCGACCAAGCCGATTCCTGACCAGCCAGTCCTTGACAAGGTCCTTGGTGGACAGGCCGATTTGAGTTCTTGCCGTAAGGAGCTGCATGACCTCACGTTCAAGGACATCATGCGCCAAGCGTATCCCCCACGGAGAGCCGGCAGGTGGTGGCGCTCCCGGTGCCGCCTGACAGTTCATTCCAGACGAAGCCGCTTCGCGGCTCGGCTTGATTCGGCGTTCGGGCGTTCGCGGGAAGCCGCAACGAAAAAGGCCGCTGTTCCCAGCGGCCTTTTTCGTTGCCGGCAGGCGCGCGCGGCTTACATCGCCACGCGCCGCGCCTGCAGGAACTTGGCGCTCCAGTAGCCGGTCGCCAGGGTGTCCACGCGCACGTCCTTGCCGCGGCTCGGCGCGTGCAGGAAGCGGCCTTCGCCGACGTACAGGCCGACGTGGTCGACCCGGCCCTTGCGGCCGAAGAACACCAGGTCGCCCGGGGCCAGCGCGTCGCGGTCCTTGATCAGTTCGGCATTGGCCTCGCGCGCCATCTCGCGTGACACGCGCGGCAGCTCGATGCCCAGCGCGGTGCGGAACACGTAGCCGACCAAGCCGCTGCAGTCGAAGCCTTCGGTGTCCTCGCCGCCCCAGCGGTAGGGCGTGCCGAGCAGCGCCATGGCGCGCTTGAGCACCGACTGGACCTTGTCGCCGCCCGGCACCACGCCCTCGCGCGGCACCGGCTGGGAGACGTCGTAGTTGGCCAGCAGGCGGCTGATGTCGCCGGCGAACATCGCCGAGCGGTCCATCAGCGGAATGGTGTCGTTCGCGGCCAGGTGCGGCAGCAGGGCGGCGAGGGTGGCGGTCGCGGCGGCGTCGGCCTTGCTGCGGGCCGGGGCCTGCGCGGCGGCGGTGGCCGGCTTGGCGGTCGCGGGCTGCGCGGCAGCCGGGGTGGGAATGCTGCTTGCCGGCGCCGGAGCGGCGGCGATGGCCTCGGGAACCACGGCGTCGGTGGGGGCCGACTGGGCGAAGGCCGGAACGGCCGAGAGGCAGAGCGAGGCGGTGCAGATGAGGCGGAAGGCGGTCCGGCGGGGGACGGTGGTCTTGCCTGGAGAGGTCTTGGCTTCGGTCGTCACGCTTCGATCACAAATTCAAACGATGGGCGATCATGCCTTGTAGACGGCAAGAGGAAGTTCAAATAACGTTAATATTTCGTAATTATGAATGTGAGCGCAACCACATTTCAGTGCAAGACCCGCTTTGCGCCGGTGTAGTGGTCGCGCCAGTACGCCCCGTCCAGGTAGTCCAGGCGGACCGTGCCGCCGGTGCTCGGGGCGTGCACGAAGCGGCCTTCGCCGACGTAGATGCCGACGTGACTGACGTTGCCGGCGCTGCCGAAAAACACCAGATCGCCGGCGCTTAGGCGCTCCGGTTCGATCCGTGGGCCCTGCACCGCGGCCAACTCGCGCGAGGTGCGCGGCAGCCGCAGGTCGAGCATGTCGCGGTAGACGTAGGCGACCAGGCCGCTGCAGTCGAAGCCGGACTCCGGGGTGTTGCCGCCATAGCGGTAGGGGGTGCCGACCAGGCCCAGCGCGCGCATCAGCACCGCGTTGGCCGCGGCCGGGTCGGCCGGCGCCACCTGCGGCCAACTGCGCGCCGCCACAGGCGGCGGTCGCGACGGGCGCACTTCCTGGCGGCCGCAGGCGGCCAGCACCGCCGCGCAGAGCGTCAGGGCGGCCCAGGACCGGAGCCGGCGCGCGCGGGGTGAAACTGGCGTGTTGTGCATGGAGCCCGGATAATGCGCGACCTCAGATGGCCGCCATCATGGCGGCGCTCCCGTCGGCCGACAAGCCGTCCACCCCGTCTGCCACGGCAGCCATAGCGCAGAGTTGCATATGAAGATCGAAAAAGACCGCGTCGTCCGCTTCCACTACACCGTTTCCGAAGCCGGCCAGGCGCCGATCGAAAGCTCCAAGGACCGCGATCCGCTGGTGATCCTGATCGGCCACGGCAACATCATCCCGGGCCTGGAGAACGCCATGCTGGACAAGGCCGCCGGCGACAGCTTCGGCGTCGACGTGGCGGCCAAGGACGCCTACGGCGACTACCGCGAAGGGCTGACCCAGCGCGTGCCGAAGAAGCATTTCGGCGCGACCAAGCTGCAGCCGGGCAGCCAGGTGGTGCTGCAGACCAACTTCGGCCCGCGCGCGGTGACCGTGCAGAAGGTCGGCATGAGCGTGGTCGACGTCGATCTGAACCATCCGATGGCCGGCAAGGATCTGCACTTCGACGTGGAGATCGTCGACGTGCGCGAGGCCAGCGCCGAGGAGATCGAGCACGGCCACGTGCACGGCGACGGCGGCCACCACCACTGAGTGACTGCGGTGCCGGTCCCGGCGGCGGGATCGGCCGCCGCCGATCGGGCGCAGGCACCGACGCGCCCGCCGCTTGAACGGCGCCGCCGGCCAGCGGCCGCGCCGCGCGCCGATGCGGTCCGTGGCAGGGCGCATGGTCCGCCCGCGCTTTGGCGCATCCGCCACGGCGATGGATAATCGCCGGTCCCCCGACCGGTGTCGCGCCTTGGCTTCCTCCGCTCCCGTGTTGCAGCCCGTAGCGCCCGCCGAGCGCATCGTCACGCTGGATGTGCTGCGCGGCTTCGCCTTGCTCGGCATCCTGCTGATGAACATCGAGGGCTTCGTCGGCCCGCTCGACGCGGCGATGACCGGGCTGGATCCCGCGCTGCGCGGCGTCGACCGGCTCGCCGACGCGGCGGTCTACCTGCTGGTGCAGGGCAAGTTCTACACCTTGTTCGCCTTGCTGTTCGGCATGGGCTTCGCGGTGATGGCGCAGCGCGCGGACGCGGTGCGGCGCGACTTCGGCGGCTTCTTCCTGCGCCGCAGCGCGGCGCTGCTGCTGATCGGCGTGCTGCACGCGACCCTGCTGTGGTCCGGCGACATCCTGGTCAGCTACGCGCTGCTGGCGTTCATGCTGCTGGCCTTCCGCGAGGCACCGGTGCGCTGGCTGCCGTGGATGGCGCTGGTGGTCTACCTCGGCTCGCCGCTGCTGTCGCTGTTGAGCGGCGCGATCGGTTCGGTGGCGCAGGCCGATCCGCACGGCGCGGTGCAATGGCGACAGGACATGGCCGCACAGGCGCAACGCGCGGCCGCGGCGCTGCAGCAGCAACGCGAGGCGTTCGGCCATGGCAGCTACGCCGCGGCCACCGCGCAGCGGCTGCGCGATCTGGTCGATGCGCTGGGCTTGCTGGTGTTCAACGCGCCGACCATCTTCGGCATGTTCCTGCTCGGCGCGTGGTGCGTGCGCAGCGGCCTGGCGCAGCAGCCGCAGCGGCGTCCGCGCCTGCTGGCGGCGCTGCGCTGGGGCGTGCTGCCGGTGGGCGCGGCGCTGATGCTGGTGAGTTTCCTGATGGAGCCGTGGATGGATCCGGCGCGGCTGGACCTGCGCCTGGGCGCGGCGTTCGCGCTGGCCACGCTGGCCAGCGGCATGATGGCCCTGGGCTATGCGGCGTGGGTGCTGCGCTTCACCCCGGCGCTGCGCTGGCTGGCGCCGGCCGGGCGGATGGCGTTGAGCAACTACCTGGTGCAGTCGCTGGTGTGCACCACGCTCTTCTACGGGTACGGCCTGGGCTATTTCGAACGCCTGCCGCGCGCCTGGCAGATCCCGTTCGCGTGCGCGCTGTTCGCGCTGCAGGTGGCGCTGTCGCAGCTGTGGTTGCGGTATTTCCGCTTCGGCCCGGCGGAATGGTTGTGGCGCTCGGCCAGCTACCTGCGCTGGCAGCCGATGCGCCGTCGCGATGCGCACGCCGACGCGGCGGGATGAGCGCGACTTCCTGCGGTGATGCCGGGCGCCGGCATCCGCCTGCCGCCGCCTGTGCCGCGACGGCGGGTGGCCGTTCGGCGCCGAAGCCCGGTGCGCGCAGCGATGTCCTCACGGGGCGCGCGCCACCGGCCATGGCATGCTCGCCCTTTGCAGTCACCACGCGACAGGACATTCCGATGGCCCAGCTGATGGGCGGGCAGCCGCCCGCGATCGATCGCACGCGAGATGGCCGGGAGCGGTGCCGGTGAGCGCCGCGCCCTACGACTACGACCTGCTGGTGCTCGGCGGCGGTTCGGGCGGCCTGGCCGCGGCGTTCCGCGCCGCCGGACTCGGTGCGCGCGTGGCGATCCTCGAGCCCGATGCGCTGGGCGGCACCTGCGTCAACGTCGGCTGCGTGCCGAAGAAGGTGATGTGGCTGGCGGCCGATCTGGTCGGGCGCATCGATCTGGCGCGCGGCGTCGGCTTCGCGATTCCCGAGGCCGCGCTGTCGTGGCCGGAACTGGTGGCGCATCGCCAGGGCTACATCGGCAACATCCACGGCAGCTACCGGCGGCGCCTGGACGCCGATGGCGTGGTGCTGATTCCGCAGCGCGGCCGCTTGCTGGATGCGCACACCGTCGAATGCGGCGACGGCGTGCGGGTCAGCGCGCGCCATGTGCTGATCGCCACCGGCGCGCACCCGCTGCGTCCGTCCATCGAGGGCGCCGAGCTGGGCCTGGTCTCGGACGACTTCTTCAATCTGTGCGAGGCGCCGGCGCGGGTGGCGATCATCGGCGGCGGCTACATCGCGGTGGAACTGGCCGGCCTGCTGCAGGCGCTGGGTAGCCGCGTGGACCTGTACGTGCAGGGCGAACGCCTGCTGGAACGCTTCGACGCCGAACTGGCGCGGCAGCTCGGCGAGAACCTGCGCCACCAGGGCGTGCGCCTGCATTTCGGCTATCGCGCCAGCGCCCTGCGCCGCGGCGAGGACGGCGTGCAGGTGGTCGGCGCGGACGGCCAGCCGTCCGCGGCGGTGGACCAGGTGTTCTTCGCGATCGGACGGCGTCCGAACAGCCGGGGCATCGGCCTGGAGGAACTGGGCGTGCGCCTGGGCGACAAGCACGAGATCGTGGTGGACGACTACCAGAACACCGACGTGCCGGGGCTGTACGCGATCGGCGACGTGGCCGGCAAGGTCGGCCTGACCCCGGTGGCGATCGCCGCCGGACGCAAGCTCATGGACCGCCTCTTCGGCGACCGGCCGCAGGCGCGGCTGGACTACGAGAACGTGCCCAGCGTGGTGTTCTCGCATCCGCCGCTGGGCCGGGTCGGGCTCGGCGAGGAGCAGGCGCGGGAACGCTACGGCGAGGCGGTGACGGTGTACCGCAGCAACTTCCGGCCGATGCTGCACGCATTGGCCGATTCGCCGCAGCGCAGCCTGTTCAAGCTGGTCTGCGCCGGCGCCGACGAACGCGTGGTGGGCTTCCATCTGCTCGGCGACGGCGCGGACGAGATCCTGCAGGGATTCGCGGTGGCGCTGAAGCTGGGCGTGACCAAGCGCCAACTGGAGGAGACGGTGGCGATCCATCCGACCTCGGCCGAGGAAGTGGTGCTGATGCGCTGAGGCGCTGGGATGCGCGGCGTTGCAGCGATCCTGCATGCAAAGTGTCTTACGTCGGCACGGTGAGGCCGGTTCAACCGCCCGCTCGTTTTCGGGCCTGCCTGCCACTCCTGCGCGCCGCGCGGCGATGTTGTTTGCACGGAGAATGGTGGCTTGGGGGGACTGGTTAAGCGGGACGCAAGCCTCGTATGTCCAGATCCGCGAGACGCTTCGCGCCGCACCCTCACCCCAACCCCTCTCCCGGCGGGAGAGGGGCTAGCGGCTGTTCCTTCTCCCCACGGGAGAAGGTGCCCCGCAGGGGCGGATGAGTGTACGGGCGAAGCCTCGTGCACCCTAGCTCCGCGAGTCGCTTTCGCGCCGACCCTCACCCCGACCCCTCTCCCGGTGGGAGAGGGGCTAGCGGTTGTTTGACGCGGTCGTTCCGCACGCCGGGCGCCATGCGCACCCGCCGTAGAATGGTGGGCATGCACGATGTCCATTTTCGTTTTCGCCTCGGTGGCGTTCCGCGATGAGCGCGTCCGAACGCACCGCCGCCGCGCCGCTGGCGACGGCGCATGCCGACCTGGGCGGCGTGCTGCTCGCCGCTGGCGGCGCCATCGCGTTTTCCGGCAAGGCGATCATCGTCAAGCTCGGCTACCGCTACGGCGTGGACGCGGTGACGCTGCTGGCGCTGCGCATGCTGGTGGCGTTGCCGTGCTTCGCGGCGATGGCGCTGTGGGCGGCGCGCCGCGCGCCGCCGCTGCAGCGCGGCGATCTGTGGCGGATCTGCGCGCTCGGCGTGCTCGGCTACTACCTGGCCAGCTACCTCGACTTCCTGGGGCTGGCCTACATCACCGCCACGTTGGAACGGCTGATCCTGTACCTGACCCCGACCCTGGTGCTGCTGATCGGGGTGCTGGCGTATCGCCGCCGCCCGCAGCGCCGCCAGGTGTGGGCGCTGGCGCTGAGCTATCTCGGCGTGCTGCTCGCCTTCGGCCACGACCTGCAGGTCGGCGGCGCGCGCACCGCCTGGGGCAGCGCGCTGGTGTTCGGCAGCGCGCTGGCCTATGCCGCGTATCTGGTCGGCAGCGGGCAGATGGTGGCGCGGATCGGCGCGGTGCGGTTGACCGCCTACGCCAGCCTGGTCGCCTGCGTGCTGTGCATCGCCCAATTCCTGTTGCTGCGGCCGCTGCAGGCGCTGGTGTTGCCGCACCCGGTGTACTGGCTGTCGCTGCTCAACGGCACCGTGTGCACCGCGGTGCCGGTGCTGGCGACGATGCTGGCGGTGCGCCGGATCGGCTCGGGGCGGGCGTCGCAGATCGGCATGCTCGGTCCTGTGTCGACCATCGTGCTCAGCGTGCTGCTGCTCGGCGAGGCGATGGGACCGTGGCAGATCGCCGGCACCGTGCTGGTGCTGGGCGGCGTGCTGATGGTGTCGCGTGCGCCGCGGGCGGCGCCGGCATGAGCGGGCGCGGTCCCACCGCGGCGGCCGACACCGCCGCTGCGGCGCAGGCCAGGATCCTGGCGACGATTCGTGCGATCCCGCCCGGCCAGGTGCGCGGCTACGGCGAGGTGGCGATGCTGGCCGGCCTGCCGGGGCGAGCGCGGCTGGTCGCGCGCATTCTCGGCGGCAACCAGGACCCGGCGTTGCCCTGGCACCGGGTCTTGCGCAGCGACGGCCGCATCGCCTTCCCGGAGGGCTCGCGCGGCTTCCGCGAACAGTGCCAGCGGCTGCGCGCCGAAGGCGTGGCGGTGCAGGGCGGACGGGTGAAGCGCGCCCCAACGCCGGCGCGCGACCTCGACGCGGCGTTATGGGGTCCGCAATAGCGAGCGGCTATGATGCGGACAGTTGCCACGGACACGCTCATGTTCCCCAGACTTCCGCCCGTCACCAAAGCGCTGCTGATCGCCAACGTCGTGCTGTTCCTGCTGCAGCAGGACTTTCTGATGGGCTATGAGGCGTTCATGCCGTTCATGCTGTGGCCGATCGGCGCCTTCGACGCGTTCTCGCCGGCGCAGAATTTCCAGCCCTGGCAGTTGCTGACCTACGGCTTCCTGCATGGCGGTTTTTCCCACCTGCTGTTCAACATGCTGGCGCTGTACATGTTCGGCGGACCGCTGGAGCTGACCTGGGGCAACAAGCGCTTCCTGACCTACTACCTGGTGTGCGTGGCCGGTGCCGGCCTGTGCCAGTTGCTGGTCGGCTGGTGGACGCTCAGCAACGGCGGCGCGCCGTATCCGACCCTGGGCGCCTCCGGCGGCATCTTCGGCCTGCTGCTGGCGTTCGGCATGCTGTTCCCGAATCAGCGGGTGATGCTGCTGTTCCCGCCGATCCCGATGAAGGCGCGCACCTTCGTGATCGTGTTCGGCGTGCTGGAACTGGTCATGGGTTTCACCGGCTGGCAGCCGGGCGTGGCGCATTTCGCGCATCTGGGCGGCATGCTGTTCGGCTGGCTGATGATCCGCTACTGGCGCGGGCAGCCGCCGTTCGGCAAGCGCAAGCCGCCGCGGCCGCGGATCGTGCGTTGAGCGCATCTGCCGGAGAGCTGGTCTTCCGGTTCGACCGGTTGGCTGTGTCTGCGCTGGGCGTAGCTGGTGCCGCTGCGGCACGAGGAAGGTGCTGGTGTCGATGCCCTCGGTTCCGCGGCGCATTGGCAGCGTGATCGCTTCATCGTGCTGTCGCGGCTGAAGCCGCTCCTACAGGATGCATGAGCCGCCCCTGTAGGAGCGGCTTCAGCCGCGACGGAAAACGCGGCACGCGCCGGTGATCTCCTACTCGCGGATTTCCAAAGCAAGGTTTTCGAGGTGCCCTTCAGGCAGATGCGACGACGGCGCGGTTGCCCGCGCCGTCGTGCATGCACTGCGTGGCGAACGGCGATTACGGCCAGACGCGGATCTGCTCGGCGTCGCTGCGCACCATCGGCTGCCCGGCCTTGCAGGTGAAGGTGGCGGCGAAGGACGGCAGGTTGGCCAGCGGGCCGTTGGCGCGCCAGCGGCCCGGCGCGTGCACGTCGGCGGTGACGCGCTGCACCGCCTCGTTCGGCGCCAACTGCTGCGCCCACAGGTTGGCCCAGGCCTTGTAGAACGCCTGCTTGCCGGCATCGCCGGCCGCCGGCTGCGCGGCGGCGTAGGCCTGCCAGGCCAGCTCGACGCTGCCGATGTCGGTCAGGTCCTGTTCCTGGGTCAGCGGGCCGTTGACCTTGGCGCCCTTGACGCCGGGGAAGTCGTAGGCGCCGTACTGGGCCGCGGCGCGCGCGCCCAGCGCGTTCCACGCGCTCTTGTCCTCCGGCGTCCACCAGTTGCGCAGTTCGCCCTTGGCGTCGACCAGGCTGCCCTTGCTGTCGATCGCGCCCATCAGTTCGTGCGCGACCAGCGCGCCGTAGCTGCCGTACAGCGCGGCGGCATCGCCGCCGACGGCGAACACCGGCGGCTGCAGCACCGCGGCGGTGACGATCAGGCGGTTCTGCGCCAGGTCGTAGGTCAGCGCCGGCTGCTGCGGCAGCACGTCCCAGCGACGGTCGGCATTGCCCTTGCCGATCCGCTTCATTTCCTCGCGGTGGCGCCAGGTGGAGGCGATCAGCATGTTGCCGCCGAAGCTGCCGCGGCCCATCGGCTGCACGCTGTAGTCCAGGTCGCGGCGCGGCGCGCCGACTTCGATCTTCAACGCGGCCAGCTTGGCCTGCGCCTCGGCGCGGGCCGGCTCGCTCAGCCAGGTGCTGCGCTTGAGCGCGGCGATCTGCGTGTCGCGCACCTGGTCGGCGATGCTCTCGGCCTGGCGGCGGGCATCGGCGGTGAGATAGCGGCCGACATACTCGCGGCCCAGCATCGGGCCGGCGGCGACGTTGATCGCGTCCAGTACCTGCGTCCAGCGCTGCGGTTGCTGGGCCTGGCCGCCCAGCACGCGGCCACGGAACTCGAAGCTGGCGTCGCGGAAGCTCTTGGACAGGTACGGCGCCATCGCATCGCCCACGCGCCAGCGCAGATAGGCCTTCCATTGCTCGGGCTTGATGCTGACGATCATGCCGTCGAGCTGCTGGAACATCTCCGGATCGGCCAGCGACACCAGGTCGTCGTTGACGCCCTGCGCCTTCAGGAACGCGTCCAGCTTGAGGTTGCGGTACTGCTTGTTCAGGTCCTTGGTGGAGATCGGCGCGTAGTTGTTGAACGGGTTGTTGATGCCGGCCAGCGACTTGGCGCTGCGCGCCAGCGCCGTCTCGATCTGCAGCACCGACTGCGCGTCGGCTTCGAGGCGGTCGGCCGGGGTGCCGGTCAAGGTCAGGATCTGCTTGACGTAGGTGCGGTAGCGGCCCATCAGCGCCACCGTGTCGGCGTCGGTGCGGGTGTAGAAGGCCGGGTCGGGCAGGCCCATGCCGCCCTGCATGAAGTAGCCGATGTGGCGGTCCAGCGCCTTGAGATCGACGTCGGCGCCGAAGTTGAACGCGACCGGGATGCCGATCTGGTGCAGCGCCGCGATCGAGGCCGGCACGTCCTTGGCCTTCTTGATCGCGTCGATGCGGCCGAGCAGCGGCGCGATCGGGGTCGAGCCGTCCTTCTCCACCGCCGCTTCGTCCAGGCCGCTGGCCCAGAAATCGCCCAGCGCCTTCTGCACGTCGTTCTGCGGCGCGCGCATCGCCGCGTCGAGCAGGTCGCGCTGCTGTTGCTGCGCGCGCTCGGACAGTTGCCCCAGCGCGGTCACCGCGCCGGACTGCGGCAGCGGGTTGCTCTTGAGCCAGTCGGCGTTGGCGTAGTCGTAGAAATCGGCGCAGGCGGGGCTGACCACGGGCGCCTTGGCGGCGGCACGCTTCTTCTTGGGCGCGGCATCGGCGGCGGAGGCGAGGGCGATCAGGCCGAGGGCGACGGCGAGGGCAAGCGGACGGGCATTGGGCATCGGGAGCGAATCCGGGTCGGGATTGAAGTCGGCGGAGTTTAACAAGCCGCGGTGCGCAGCTGTGACCACGCCGTGGCGACGCGGCGGCAACCGGTTCAGATGGTGGCGCCTGGCGATGCGGTCCACTTCGCGTTGGGCGCGCGCGGTGGCGCCGCCGACCTCGGGTGCGGCGCTGCGTGCCGCGGCGGTTGGTGCTGGATGGGTGCCTGACTCGCCGGCAGGCGCGACGCAAAAAAGAAAAGGCCCGGACATGCCGGGCCTTTCCTCGCAGCGACGCCGCGCTGTTACCAGATCACCACCTGCTTGTCGCCGCTGCGCACCATCGGCGAGCCGGCCTTGCACTCGAACGCCGCGGCGAACGCCGGCAGGTTCGACGGCGCGCCCATCGCGCGGAACTGCGCCGGGGCATGCGGGTCGGTGGTCAGGCGCACCATCGCGTTCTGCGGGGTGTACTTGGTACGCCACACGGTGGCCCAGTTGAGGAAGAAGTTCTGGTCGCGGCTCATGCCGCCCACCTTCGGATCCTCCTTGCCCTCGGTGGCCTTCTTCATCGCGTCGTAGGCGGTGGTCAGGCCGCCCAGGTCGGCGATGTTCTCGCCCAGGGTCAGCTTGCCGTTGACCGGCTTGCCGTCCACCTTGTACTCGTCGAACTGCTTGACCAGCTTGCCGGTGAGCGCGGAGAACTTCTTGGCGTCGGCCGGGGTCCACCAGTTCTCGAAGTTGCCGGTCGGCCCGAAGCGCGCGCCCTGGTCGTCGTAGCCGTGGGTCATCTCGTGGCCGATCACCGCGCCGATGCCGCCGTAGTTGAACGCGTCGTCGGCGTTGGGGTCGAAGAACGGCGGCTGCAGGATCGCCGCCGGGAACACGATCTCGTTCTGCAGCGGGTTGTAGTAGGCGTTGACCGTCTGCGGGGTCATGCCCCACTCGGTCTTGTCCACCGGCTTGCCGATCTTGCTCAGGTTGTACTTGTAGTTGAACGCGGTGGCGGCGCGCACGTTGTCCAGGTAGCTGTCGCGCTGGGTGCTCAGGCCGCTGTAGTCGCGCCACTTGTCCGGGTAGCCGATCTTGGGCGTGAAGGTCTCCCACTTGGCGATCGCCTTGGCCTTGGTCTCGTCGCTCATCCAGGTCAGGTGTTCGATCCGCGCCTTCAGCGCCTGGCGCAGGTTGTCCACCAACTGCTGCATCTTGGCCTTGGCATCGGGCGAGAACGCGACCTTGACGTACATCTGGCCCATCGCCTCGCCGGCGCCGTCCTCGATGCTGCCGAGCACGCGCTTCCAGCGCGGCTTCATCTCGGCCTGGCCGTTGAGTTCTTTGCCGTAGAAGGCGAAGTTCTCCTGCGCGAAGGCATCGCTGAGGTACGGCGAGGCGCTATCGACGGTGTGGAAGCGCAGGTAGGCGCGCCACACCGCGGCATCGGTGTCGCCCAGCGCCTTGCTCACTTCCTGGTGGAAGGCCGGGATCGCCAGCGAGAACTTCTCCGGCACCGCCACGCCCTGCGACTCGAAGAACTTGGTCCAGGGGAAGTTCGGGGTCAGCTTGTCGGCCTCGGCCGGGGTGATCGGGTTGTAGGCCAGTTCGGCGTCGCGCGACATCTCCTCGCTCGACTTGGAGACCTTGGCCAGGCGCGTTTCCAGCGCCACCACGTCCTGCGCCTGCTTGGCCGCGTCGGCCGCCGGCACGCCGGACAGCTCCAGCACCTTGGCCACGTGCGCCTGGTAGGCCTGCAGCTTGTCCTTCTTGTCGGCATCGAAATAGTAGCCGCGGTCCGGCAGGCCCAGGCCGGCCTGCATCGCGTAGGCCATGTTCATCGACGAGTTCTTGAAGTCGGCCTCGGCGCCGAAGCCGAACAGGCCGTTCTCGCCCTTGGCCGCGCTCTGGCGCAGGTATTCGGCCACCGCCGGGCCGTCCTTGAGGCCGTCGATCGCGGCCAGGTCGGCCTTCAGCGGTTCGATGCCCTGCGCATTGACCTTGGCCTCGTCCATGCCCGAGGCCCAGAAGTCGCCGACGATCTTGTCCACGCCCTGCGCATTGGCGGCGCTGGCGGCCTGCTCGGCGAGCTGGTGCTGCACGGCCACCGAGCGCTCGTCCAGGATCGAGAACGCGCCCCAGCTGCTGCGGTCCTTGGGGATCTCGTTGGCGGCCAGCCACTTGCCGTTGACGTAGCCGTTGAAGTCGTCGCAGGCGTTCTTGCCGGCGTCCAGGTCGTTGATGCTGAACGCGTTGTAGGCCGGCAGCTTGCTCGCGTCGAGCTTCAGTTCGGACGGCGCGGCCGCCGGTGCGGCGGCCTCGGTCTTGGCGGTGTCGGTGGCGGGCGCCGCCGCGTCGGGCTTGTTGCAGCCGCTCAGCGCGGCGCTCACGGCCAGGGTCAACAGCAGCATCTGGGGATTGCGAAAGGTCACAAGGAAACTCCAAGCCAGCGTGGATACGGGATGGCCCGGAGGCCGTGGCGAGACTGTACGCCGCTGCCTCGGGTTTCAGGGGTGTCGAAGGTCATGGGCCGGGGCGGTCGGCCGGGCCTGAGCCTGGCCTGCCGCGGCGCTTGGCGACCCGATGCAGCCTGTCGCGCGCCTCGTCGCCGGCGTCGGCGCACGATGCCCCGCAGCGTGGCGTCGGCGGGCGCGATCCGGCTATCCGTGGACTGCCCTATGATCCGCACGATGAAGCGCGACTCCTCCTGCGATGCGGTGATCGTCGGCGCCGGCCACAACGGCCTGGTCTGCGCCGCCTACCTGGCGCGTGCCGGCTGGAAGGTCACGCTGCTGGAACGGCGCGGCGTGGTCGGCGGCGCCGCGGTCACCGAAGAATTCCATCCCGGCTTCCGCAACTCGGTGGCGTCCTACACGGTGTCGTTGCTGCAGCCCAAGGTGATCGCCGATCTCGACCTGGCCGGGCATGGCCTGCGCGTCGTGCCGCGCCGTTGCAACAACTTCGTGCCGTTGCCGGACGATCGCTACCTGCTGGCCGGGGCCGGCCTGACCCAGGCGCAGGTGGCGAAGTTCTCGGTCCGCGACGCCGAACGCCTGCCGGCCTACGAGGCGCAGCTGGAGCGGATCGCCGACGTGCTGCGCGCGCTGGCGTTGCAGGCGCCGCCGAACGTCACCGACGGCGGCTGGATGCAGGCGCTGCCGGAACTGCTGCGCGCCGGTCGCCTGGGCCGCCGCCTGCATGCGCTCGGCGCCGGCCTGCGCCAGGAGCTGCTCGATCTGTTCACGATCTCCGCCGCCGAGTACCTGGAGCGCTGGTTCGAGAGCGATCCGGTCAAGGCCTTGTTCGGTTTCGACGGCATCGTCGGCAACTACGCCAGTCCGTACACGCCCGGCTCGGCCTACGTGCTGCTGCACCACGTGTTCGGCGAGAGCAACGGGGTCAAGGGCGCCTGGGGCCATGCGCTGGGCGGCATGGGCGCGATCACCCAGGCGATGGCCGGCGCCGCGCGCGCCGCCGGCGCGCAGATCCGCACCGACGCCGGCGTGCGCGAGATCCTGGTCGAGGGCGGGCGCGCGGTCGGCGTGCTCACCGAGCAGGGCGAGCGCGTGTACGCGCGCCATGTGGTCGCCAACGTCAATCCCAAGCTGCTGTACGAACGCCTGCTCGACCCCGCGCACGTGCCGGCCGCGACCCGCGAACGCATGGCGCACTGGCGCTGCGGCTCGGGCACCTTCCGGATGAACGTGGCGCTGTCGCGGCTGCCGGACTTCCGCGCGCTGCCGGGCCCGGGCGACCACCTCACCGCCGGCATCATCCTGGCGCCGAGCCTGGACTACATGGACCGCGCCTACCGCGATGCGCGTGCGCACGGCTGGTCGCGCGAACCGGTTGTCGAACTGCTGATCCCCAGCACCCTGGACGCCACGTTGGCGCCGCCGGGACAGCACGTGGCCAGCCTGTTCTGCCAGCACGTGGCGCCGCAGTTGCCGGATGGGCGCAGTTGGGACGCGCACCGCGACGAGGTCGCCGATCTGATGATCGCCACCGTCGAGCGCTACGCACCGGGCTTCGCCGCCTCGGTGCTGGGCCGGCAGGCGCTGAGCCCGCTGGACCTGGAGCGGACGTTCGGCCTGGTCGGCGGCGACATCTTCCATGGCGCGCTGA
This sequence comes from Xanthomonas sp. DAR 35659, assembly GCF_041242975.1. Taxonomy (NCBI): domain Bacteria; kingdom Pseudomonadati; phylum Pseudomonadota; class Gammaproteobacteria; order Lysobacterales; family Lysobacteraceae; genus Xanthomonas; species Xanthomonas medicagonis. The sequence goes on along the minus strand of NZ_CP162488.1, from coordinate 3,641,943 downwards.
GCCTCAACCAGTTGTTCAGCGCCAGGCCGATGCTCGGGCAGGCCAATTACAAGGGCGCGATCCCGGGGTTGTTCCTGTGCGGCTCCGGCACCCACCCGGGCGGCGGCGTGACCGGCGCACCCGGACACAATGCGGCGATAGCGCTGCTGGGGCGGTAGGGTCGTTCGACGCTGGAAGCCGGCGACTGTGCCTCAGGCGCACGCAGCGGGCGCAGGCCGGGGCAGGGCGCTTCAACGGCAACGGCATGATGGTGGCTGATCGTTGCCGTTCGCCAGCGCTGCATGCACGCGTGCCGACGCGCCGACCCGGCTAGTGCCCTGATCCGGCGCCGCGTTCCGTGGTGTCGTCTTTCTTACGAGACGATCCATGTGCGCTCTTGATCCCTTCAAATCCTCAGCGTCGTTCGCCGGGTCACGGCGATGCCATCGCGTGCATGCGCTTTCCACGCATTTCTGGCGCGGCTTTCAAACAAAAAAAAGGGGCGGCCAATGGCCGCCCCTTCGATCGCTGCAAAACGACTGCTTAGAACTTGTACTGCACGCGGGCGAAGACCGTGCGGCCGTACCAGTCGTACTGCGACGCGTTGATCGGCGTGTTGCCGTAACGGTTGCCGACACCGGTGGAGACCAGGTCCGGCGCCTTGTCGAACAGGTTGCGCACGCCGACCATGATGCCCCAGTCGCCTTGCTCGTAGGCGACGGACGCATTGTGCAGGACCTGCCAGCCGGCCTTGATGTCGCGCGTCGCATCCGGGTAACCCTGGTAGGTGAAGACCGGATCCAGATCGCGATTGCGGGTGCTGCTGACGTAGCTGGCCTGGTAGCTGAAGGTCCAGTCGCCACGCTTCAGGTCCGCCGACAGCAGACCGACCGTCTTCGGGCGGCCGATGTAGCCGACCTGGTCGCTGTTGGTGAGGCCGCTCTCCGCCGCGCTGTCGAACAACTGCAGCACGTCTTCCACCGTGTACGTGACCTGCGCCTCCAGCGACAGCTTGCCGAAGGAGAAGTCGTTGTCGTAGTTCATCTGCAAGTCGTAGCCGCGGGTGCGCTCGCGGTTGATGTTGATGTACTTGTTGTAGATGGTGGTGATGTTGTTCGGCGCGGCCGGATCGGTCGGGCTGTTACGGACGAATTGATCGCAGAACCTGTTCGGATACACCGCCGAGCCGTAGCAGCCGTTGATGATGTCCGACTCGTCCAGCTGCGCGATTTCGCCGCGGATATCGTAGTCGAAGTAATCGAGGGCCACGCTCAGGTTGGCGAACTCGGGCGTCCACACCAGGCCGAGCGTCCTGGCCTTGGAGGTTTCCGGCTCCAGCGCGCCCTTGCCGCCACCGCTGTAGACGATTGCCGATGAGCCGCCGCCCGCATAGTCCGCGGGAATGCCGGCCGCACCACAGTTCCGCTGGAGGAAGGTGTTGCTGCTTTCACCCCACAGGATGCACGGATCGATCGCCGTCTGCGAAAGGAAGCCGGTCTGGTTGCCCAGATACAGCTCGTACAGGCCCGGCGCACGATACGAGGTGCCGATGCTGCCGCGCACGCGCAAGGAGGGGACGATCTGCCAGTTCAGGCCGGCCTTCCACACCTCGTCCGAATCGGCGACCGAGTTGTACTTGAACGCTCGGCCGGACAGGTTGACCGACAGCGATTCGACGCCCGGCTTGTTCTTCAGCAGCGGCACGTCGAACTCCATGAAGGCTTCGCGGACATTGTCCGTGCCCTTGGTGTCCCCCGCCGACGTTGAACTCCAAACATCGCCCGCCTTGGTCAGCGCATCGGGTTCGTCATCGATCTTGGTATGGCGATACTCGACGCCGAATGCCGCACCGACGTCGCCCGCGGGAAGCGCGAACAGGTTGCCGGTGACCACCGCGTTGACCACGGCCTGGTCGTAGGTGGTGTTGCCCTTGGTGTTGACCCCGATGGCATTCTCCAGCTCGCCCATGCGCTCGCCGTTGAGGAAGCCCGGATCGAAGTAGTTCACCGGTGCGTCGCCGCTGTTGTCGTAAGCCAGATCGCCTGTGCGGGAAGTCTGGATCGCGTTGCTCTGATAGGTGCCGTCGGACCGCGAGTAGCTGGCGTTGACCTCCCAGGTCCAGCTATCGCTTCCCTTGAAGGCGCCGTCCAACTTGGTGCTGCCATAGAAGTAATCGACGTCGATCTTCTGATCGCTCCGGTACGGCATGATCGGCTGGTAGAACCTGCCGTCGGTCTCGTTGGCAACGACCGGGAAGAACTGCCGGTAGCTGTGCGCGCGGGTCTCGCGACGGTTGTACAGCCACTGCGTCTTCCAGTTGAAGCTGTCGAAGCCGAAGTCGCTAGCGCCGTACAGGCTGATGCGATCGCGCTGGTTGATGGCTTGCGTGGTGTTGTAGAACGGGAAATTCAGCACGTCCTCATAGTAGGCCTGCGGCGAGTTGGCGTAGGTCCTGGAAGGGCGTGGGCGCGGCCGGTAACCTGGGAACGGACCGACGGTGTTGCCGTCCGGCGACGGCACGTAGCGGACATTCGGGTTGAGGTAGTCGATGATGGTGTTGGCGTAGAGGTTGCCCGAGGAGCAGCCGCCCAGGTTGGTGCCGCCGATGACCGAGCGGTCCTCGCGATCGATGCGCTTGCCGTCCGTACCCCATGCCCGATCCTCGGCGCAACGCAGGAAGTCGCGATCGCCGAATTCCAGTGCGTTCAGCCGATCCCACTGGACCGCGCCGATGATGCTGCCGTTGCTGAAGTCCTTGCCGGCCGCGAACGAGGCCGAGAACTGCTCGCCGCCGCCGTGCTGCGGCACGCTCATGGAGTAGTCCATGATCGGCTTGTCGATGCTCTTGCGGGTGATCAGGTTCACCACGCCGGCGACCGCGTCGGAGCCGTAGATGGACGAGGAGCCGTCCTTGACGATTTCGATGCGCTGCAGGATGACCTTGGGGATGACGTTCAGGTCGAACGAGCCGACCTGGCCGCGCGTGCCGGCCGGGCCCGGGCGCTGGCCATCGAGCAGGATCAGCGTGCGGTTGGAACCGAGGCCGCGCAGCGACACGGTCTGCACGCCGGTGCCGCCTTCGACGACGAAGCCGCCGAACTGGTTGTTGATCTGGGTGGAACTGGCGGCGGCCGCGGAGGTCTGCAGGAAGTCGGCGACGTCGAACTTGCCGGCGGAAATGCTCTTGTCGATCGAGATCACCTGGACCGGCGAGGTGGTCTCGTACTCGGGGCGCTTGAGCAGCGAGCCGGTCACCGAAATGGCGTCCAGTTCCTTGGTCTTGGTCGCCTCGGACTTGGCGGCGGCCTTGTTGTCGGACTGGGCGTCGTCGCCCGCCAGACTGTCTTGTGCAAAAGCGGGCGCCGCTTGCAGCGCGGCGATCACGGCAATAGCCAGCGGCAGCCGCCGCAATCCGTAGTTGGTGGACTTGCTCATTCCTTTCTAACTCCCCGAATTCAATAGAAGTGAAGCAGTTGTTACAGCCTGGTTAAGCGAATGTACTGCTGATGCGCCGTGTATGCAACATCCGCTGAACAACAAAATTCGCGTCATGCCTGCGTGACATTGGTGCTGTACGCCTGCATCCAGAGTGCCGCTCGAAAGCTTTTATTTTCAATGGCTTGTACACGCTCTATGGAAGTCGGAGAGGCGGCTGGCGTGTGTCGTGACCGGCGAATCGCACTTCCCGGTCGCCGATGTGGTGGTGCAACACCGGTGGTCTGCGCGTGCCCCAGTTGCTGCTGGATCAGGCGTGTCTCGCTCACTGGCGCCTTTGTGAATACGGTTTTTTCGCATCGCGATGCGTTGTGCAGCCGCACTTGGCACAGTGCAAGCGCGATCAGGGTCTGAACACCGATGGAAGCGGCCCGGCACGCGTCGCGTGCGACGGCATGCGTGGTGCTGTTGCGGCGCCGTCCGTCATCGGCGGCAGGCGCTGCGCACAGGCGCCCATCGGCGAGACCGGAGCGCGGCTGTCAGGGGGGGGGCGTTCATGGCGAGGTCAGCGGTCGGTGCGGCGCTGGATCTGGTCGCCGAGGGCGTCGTCAGCGCCTCATCGGCGCCTGGCCATTGCGTATTTGCGTGTGGCGCACATGCTCCCGGCGCATGCGTTGGCATGCGCCGGGAGGGGCACTCCCAGCGTGCCGCTGGGAGGCGAGGCTTACGCTGCGCTGTTCCGGAGAACGGCGGAGATCACCGGTTTCACAGGCCGCCAGGGCCGCAGTCGTTCTTCAGGAAGTCCTGGATCAGGGCCAGGGTCTGCCGCTGTTGGCGCGGGTACCAGGGCAGGCTGTGCGGCTGGTCCGGGATCAGGGCGAACTTGGCCGGGACGACGCCCTTGACCGCCTCGTAGAAATCCTTGGCGTGGAACGACGGCGTGCGCACGTCGCGGTCGCCGACGAACAGCAGTACAGGGATCGTGGCGTTGGCGGTGTTCTGCATCGGATCCATGCCCTTCAAGGTCGAGCCTTGCAGGATGCGTTGCAGGCGGTTGTCGCTCCAGGAGGTGCTGAGCCGGCCCAGGTTGGTGACCGGCGCGCCGGCGATGGCGCACTGGTAGGGCGATGGCTTGCGCACGGTGGCCGCGGCCGCGGCGAAGCCGCCGTAGGAGTAGCCGAAGATCGCGATCCGGTCCTTGGACGCATAGCCCTCGGAGACCAGCCAGGCGGCGCCGTCGTCGTTGTCGTCGGACATCTTCTGGCCCCACTCGCGGTCGCCGGCGACCCACAGGTCGCGCCCCAGGCCCTGGCTGCCGCGGTACTGCGGACGCAGCACCGCATAGCCGCGCGAGGTCAGCAGCGGCACCCAGCCGGACACGTCCCAGCCCATGTAGTCGCGCGCCCACGGACCGCCGTGCGGATTGATGACCGCCGGGCCGGGCGGATCGCCCTGCTTCCAGCCGGCCGGCAGGTCGAGGATGGCCGGGATCTTGCGTCCGTCGCGCGCGGTGTAGGTGACCCAGCGCTCTTCCACGGCGAAGCCGTCCTTGCCGATCCACGGCCTGGAGCTTCCCAGCGGGGTGACGGTCTTCTTGTCGATCAGCACGTGGTAGCTGGGCGGCTGGTCGGCGCTCTGCGCGGTGAAGAACACCTTGGACAGGTCGTCGGTATAGGAGCCCAGCGTGATGCTTTGCCCCGGCAAGGCCTTTTTCAGGCTGTCCTGGATCGACTTCAGGGCCGGGTCCACGTACACGGACTGGCGCGAGGGCCCGTCCACGGTGAAGCCGACGACCTTGTTGAAGTTGCTCGGTTGCGTGCCGAAGATCAGCCCGGCGATGGAGAAGTTCTGATCGGCGACCACCGGGTCGGCGTCGTACTTGCGCTGCGCCGGGTCGTACAGACGCACCTGCGCCTTGTCGGAGAACTGATCGGTCAGGACGTAGTACTTGCCGGTCGCATCGTCGATGCCCAGCACGTCCACCACGTTGCGCGACTTGATCTTGGTGGTCAGCGGCGCATGCACGGAGAACTGTCCCGACTTCGGGTCGAGCAGCAGGACCTGCTGTTCGTAGTCGCCGCCGGTCCCTTCGATCTGCTGCTTGGCCAGCACCTTGCCGGTGCGGTGGTCGAACAGCGCCGGCACCGCGCGCGAGTCGCCGCGGAACAGGAGTTCGGTCTGCCCGGTCTTGAGGTTGTACAGGTAGTAGCTGGACGACAGGCTGACCTCGCTCAGCTGCTGGATGATCACCCGGTCCGGATCCAGCGGCAGCATGTCCACCAGCGATGCGGTACCGCTCAGCTCCAGGCACAACTGCGTATCGGCGCTGACGCCGAGCTTGCGCGCGTTGTCGGCGAACGCTTCCTTGAAGTCCTTCTGGTCGTCGCCGGTCAGGTAGGTCTTGGAGACGAAGGTGCGGGTGGCGCCGGTGGAATTGCCTTCGCCGCACCCGCCCAGGCGCCCGGTCCATTCCTGGCGCGCGACCGTCAGGATCTTGTCCGACTTCAGCGCGAACGCGGAAATGAACTTCATCTTGTCGCCGGACGGGGTGACCACGGTGGGTCCCTTGGACAGGGCCGAGGTATCCCAGGTGGCCAGCGCCGTTTCGTCCGGATTCTGCGGCGACGGGATCAGGCCCACGATGTGCTTGCCGTCGGGACTCATCGTGACCGACTGCAGCGCCGGCAGGCGCGCCAGGTCCTCGATCGGAATCGGCGCGATGGCCGCTTGCGCCGCCATGCTCGCCAACAACGCGGCGACCCCCGTGGCGAGGCTCCAATGCCGTGCCGAGTGAATTCTTTTCATGCAACATTCCCCAAGTGATGAACGAACGGAACCGCTGCGCAGGCGCGCAAAATGAACGTTTTGTGAATATATCAGAACACGATACGCGCGCACTCTACGCGCGAGCGCGGCCGCCAAGAAGTGACTTTTGTCCTGCTGGGGCCGGGAGTGGGGATTTGGGATTGGGGATTCGCAGGAGCAGGGGTTTGCGCGGCTGCCGGATCGCGGGTGGTCGCCTTGACGAATCCCGAATCCCGGCCTTGCTTCAGCTCATCTCGCACAAGGTTGCACGTCGCTGGACGCGCGCTGGATTACGGCGGCGCAGCACGGTAGCGCGCGGCTTGCCGCGGAGCCGGCGTGGCGTGCGATGGGGCAGCGGCCGCGTCGCCGTCGCCGCCGCCGGCTCATGCAGCGGGATGGCGAGATCGGTTCGGTGGTGAGGTCGGCGTCCGGAATGGTGCCGTCCGCCTTCTCGTCGCTGGCGGCGATCGCCGATTTCGACGGCACACTCAGCTGCCGCGCCTCGCGGATAGGCTCGGCCGCCGCTGCCGCCCTTGTATAGTCGTGGCCCCCCGACGCGGGCAGTGCACTTGCCTGGCCGTGCCCGCGCGCGACACGCCAGTGCCTTGCGCGGATGTTGCCCCTTCCTGTTGACGAGTTCCCATGACCGACCGCCCCCGCATCCCCGCCCACGCCGTCCAACCCACTCTGTCGCCGCTGCCGCGGATCCGCAATGTCATCGCCGTCGGTTCCGGCAAGGGCGGGGTGGGCAAGTCCACCACCGCGGTGAACCTGGCGCTGGCCCTGCAGCGCCAGGGCGCGCGGGTCGGGGTGCTGGATGCGGACGTCTATGGCCCCAGCGTGCCGGCCATGCTCGGCCTGAGCGGCCGCCCGGACAGCCCCGACAACAAGTCGATCGAGCCGATGCGCGCCTTCGGCATCGAGGCGATGTCGATCGGGCTGCTGGTGGACCAGGACACGCCGATGATCTGGCGTGGGCCGATGGCGACCTCGGCGCTGACCCAGTTGTTCACCGATACACTGTGGGACGACCTGGACTACCTGCTGATCGACCTGCCGCCGGGCACCGGCGACATCCAGCTGACCCTGGCGCAGAAGATTCCGGTGGCCGGCGCGGTGATCGTCACCACCCCGCAGGACATCGCCACGCTGGATGCGAAGAAGGCACTGAAGATGTTCGAGAAGGTCGAGGTGCCGGTGCTGGGCATCGTCGAGAACATGGCCGTGCACACCTGCGGCCAGTGCGGCCACGTCGAGCATCTGTTCGGCGAAGGTGGCGGCCAGCGCATGGCGCAGCAGTACGGGGTGCCCTTGCTGGGCTCGCTGCCGCTGGCGATCGCGATCCGCGAGCAGGGCGACGCCGGCACCCCGATCGTGGCCGCGGCCCCGGACTCGGCCGCGGCGCAGGCCTATCTGGCGGCCGCGCAGCGCCTGGCCGAGGAACTGCGCAAGCGGCCGCGCGCGGCGATCCCGATTTCCTCCGCGCTGCTCTGAGCGGAGTGCCACTGCGCGAACGCGCCGCGACCGGCTAGAATCGCCGGTCATCGCGGCCCGCCCCGGCGTCGGTCGCGCTCCCGGCGGGCGGGCGTTCCGGCCCGCCGCCACAGGCACCAGGACGACCCATGAGCATCAAGAGCGACCGCTGGATCCGCCGCATGTCCGAGCAGCACGGCATGATCGCGCCCTACGAACCGGGCCAGGTGAAGCAGGTCAACGGCGAGCGCATCGTCAGCTACGGCACCTCCAGCTACGGCTACGACGTGCGCTGCTCGCGCGAGTTCAAGGTGTTCACCAACATCAACTCGACCATCGTCGACCCCAAGCACTTCGACCCGAAGAGCTTCGTCGACATCGAGGCCGACGAGTGCATCATCCCGCCCAACAGCTTCGCCCTGGCGCGCACGGTGGAGTTCTTCCGCATCCCGCGCGACACCCTGGTGGTGTGCCTGGGCAAGAGCACCTACGCGCGCTGCGGCATCATCGTCAACGTGACCCCGCTGGAGCCGGAGTGGGAAGGCCACGTGACCCTGGAGTTCAGCAACACCACGCCGCTGCCCGCGCGCATCTACGCCAACGAAGGCGTGGCGCAGATGCTGTTCTTCCAGTCCGACGCCGACGACGTCTGCGAGACCAGCTACAAGGACCGCGGCGGCAAGTACCAGGGCCAGACCGGCGTCACCCTGCCCAAGACCTGATCCCCCCAAAGAGCACAAGGAGCGCGCAATGAACCATCCCAATCCCTACCAGGCCCCGGAAGCGCCGTTGGCGCCGCCGCCGATGGCGGTGGACGGCAACCATGTCCTAGCCGGCCGCGGTGAGCGCCTAGCGGCCGCGTTGATCGATGGCGTGATCGCGCTGGTCTTCATGGTGCCGATCTTCGTGTTCACCGGATACTTCAGTGTGGTCATGGACGCGGCGCGCAGCGGCGGGCAGGTCCCGTTCCTGACCACCCTCGGCTATGGAGCGGCGGGCTTCGTGCTGTTCGTGGCGCTGCAGGCCTATCCGCTGGCCAAGACCGGCCAGACCTGGGGCAAAAAAATAATGTCGATCCGTATCGTCGATATGGATGGGGCGCAGCCGCCGCTGTGGCGCCTGATCGCGCTGCGCTACCTGCCGACCCAGGCGATCTCGGTCGTGCCGGTGCTGGGCAGCATCTATGGGCTGGCCAATGTCTTGTTCATTTTCCGCAAGGACAAGCGCTGCCTGCACGACCTCATCGCCGGCACCCAGGTGGTCAACGCCCGCCGTTGAACGCGGGTCGCGGCGCGACTCCAACCCGGGCGAGGTCCGGACCCGACGCTTGAGACCGATCGCACGGCTCAAGCGGTCGGAAGTCGAAGGGTGCCGGATCCAATCCCGAATCCCGACTCCCCAATCCCGGCACCCCCTACTTGCCGCGCCCGAACAGCATGCCGACGCCGACCGCCACCAGGATCGCCGGCCACCAGGTGGCGATCAGCCGGCCCAGGCTGAGATTGGTCCAGCCGAGGTTGTTGGCCAGGAACACCAGGCCGATCACGATCAGCACGATGGCGGCGATCACATTGGATTTCATGGAGGCGCGGGTTCCGCTGAAAGGGCGCCTATCGTAGCCGCTGTCGCCACGCCGCAACACGGGTCTGCAGGACGGCGGCGTCCAGCCGCTGCGCCGCGCCGCTGCCCCACACCGGGCCGGGCCAGGCCGCATCGCCCGCGTGGCGGCCGATCAGGTGCACGTGCAACTGCCGCACGATGTTGCCCAACGCGCCGAGGTTGAGTTTCTGCACGCCCGGTTCGACGCGCAGCAGTTGCGAGACCTGGTTGATCTCGGCCAGCAATAGGCGCTGCTGCGCGCCGTCCAGGTCGATCCATTCGCTGGCGCCGGCCACGCGCGGCACCAGCAGCAGCCACGGGAAGCGCGCATCGTCCATCAGCCGGACCTGCGACAGCGGGCCGTCGGCGACGAACGCACTGTCGGCCTGCAGCCGCGGATCGAGCACGAACTCGGACATCGGCGGCGCTCAGCGCAGGTGTTCGGCGAGGAAGGCGAGACTGCGCTGGCGCGCGCTCTGCGCGCTGTCGGCGTCGTGGTGGTTCGGATCGACGTGGCGGTCGAATCCGTGGCCGGCCGGATACACGAAGGTCTGCATCTGCGGCAGCTTCTCGCGATGTTGCTGCACCGCCTCCGGCGGAATGCTGCTGTCCTGCGCGCCGAAGTGGAACAGCACCGGCGCCTTGGGCGTCTCGTCGAGAAACTGGGTGTTGCGCCCGCCGTAATAGCTCACCGACGGCAGGCCCAGCCGCAGCGCCGCCAGCAGCGCCACGCTGCCGCCCCAGCAGTAGCCGAGGGTGCCGACCTTGCCGGCCGGCGCCAGCGCCCGCGCCGCGGCCTGCACCACGTCCAGCGCCTTGTCGAAGCCGAGCGCGCCGACCAGGTCCAGGCCCTTGCGCACGCCGTCCTGGTCGTACTCCAGTTGCACGTCCTTCTCCACCAGGTCGAACAGGCCCGGGGCGAGCACTTCGTAGCCTTGCGTGGCGTAGAAGTCGGCGACCTCGCGGACGTAGGCGTTGACGCCGAAGATCTCCTGGATGATCACCAGGCCGCCGCGCGGGGCGCCTTCGGGCAGGGCATGCCAGGCGGTGACCTGGCCGTGCGCGGTATCGAGTGTGGTCCAGTGGCCCATGGGGGAATTCCTGCGGGAGGGAGAGGCGCCGATTATCCACGTTGACTGCGAAGGCCGATTAACACGGGCTGGCGGCAGGTGCGGGCATGGCATGCGCGATGGGCGGCGATGTCGTGCGGACGATGCGGCTGCGCTTGACCGCTGCCTGGCAGGGAATGCGTCATGCCGGAACCGCCCGGCAGCATGCAGCCGACGCCACCGACACGACCATGCTCGCCGCCCTCTCGGGCCGTCGGCGGCCGCACCGATGCCGCGGCTCAGCCGCCGCTGTACTCCACCGACACCACCACGAAACTGTGGCGGCCGCCGGGCAGCTGCGCCTCGACCTCGTCGTCGACGCGCTTCTTCAACAGCGCCCGCGCCAGCGGCGAATCGATGCTGATCCAGCCACGCCCGGCATCGGTCTCGTCCGGGCCGACGATGCGATAGCGCACCAACTCGCCGCTGTCGGCGTCCTCCAGCGCGACCCGCGCGCCGAAGAACACGGCCTGCGGATCGGACGGCGCGGTGTCGACCACGCGCAACGCTTCCAGGCGCTTGCTGAGATAGCGCACGCGGCGGTCGATCTCGCCCAACTGCTTCTTGCGGTAGGTGTACTCGGCGTTCTCCGAGCGATCGCCCTCGGCCGCGGCCGCCGCCAGCGCCTTGACCACGTCCGGGCGGCGCACGCGCCACAGGTCGTCCAGCTCGGCCTTGAGCCGGACGTGGCCTTCGGCGGTGATCAGGGCGGTGCTCTTCTCGGCAGGGGGGCGCCAGCGGCTCATCGGGGTGTCGTGCGGCGGAACGGGTGGCGATGCTAGCGCGTGCGCCCGGCTTGCGCACCGCCGGGCGATGGCCGAAGCTGGCGCCGCCACCACACGGACGTCGCGCGATGTTGATCCTGCCGCTGCACAAGCCGCTGTCGCGGGAGAATTTTCCGCTGGTCACGCTGCTGCTGGTGTTGCTCAACGCGGCGATCTATTTCGGTTGGCAGCGCCAGGATGCCGTGCCGTTGCAGCAGGCGCAGCGTTACTACCTCGATTCCGGCCTCGGCAGCGTCGAGGTGCCGGCCTACGCGCACTACCTGCAGCGCAGCGGACAGCGCGAGGCGCTGGCGGGGTTCGAACGGATACCGGAGGGCCAGCAGGCGGCATTCGTCGGCACGGCCACCGTGAGCGATGTGCGCTTCGCACGCGCGCTGCGCAGCGGCGAGGCGTTCGAGGACCCGGCCGCGCAGCAAGCCTGGGCGCCGCTGCGCGCGCGCTATGACGCGCTGCTGGAGCGTGTGTTCACCCTGCGCCATCTGCAGCGCAGCTCCGAATGGTCGCCGGCGCGGATGCTGTCGGCGACGTTCCTGCACGGCGACGCGCTGCATCTGTTCGGCAACATGCTGTTCCTGGTGGTGCTCGGGACCTTGCTGGAAGGGGCGATCGGGCGCTGGCGGTTCCTGCTGGTCTATCTGCTCGGCGGTTTCGGCGCCAGCGCCGTCAGCCTGTGGTGGCGCTGGGGCGAGGCCGGCGGCGGACTGGGCGCGTCCGGCGCCATCGCCGCGCTGATGGGCGCGTTCTGCGTGGTCTGGGGGCGGCGGCCGGTGCGCTTCTTCTACTGGTTCGCGGTGGTGTTCGACTACGTGCGCGGCCCGGCGATCACCTTGCTGCCGGCATGGCTGGGCTGGGAGCTGTACAACCTGCTGGCCAATGGCGACGCCGGGATCGGCTTCGATGCGCATGCCGGCGGCCTGATGGTCGGCGCCTCGCTCGGCGCGGTGCTGGTGGCCACCCGGCAGACCCACGAGGACTTCATGCGCGAGCAACCCGCGGGCGCCGCGGACGATCGCTGGGAGCGGGCGCAACGGCATCTGGGGCGGCTGGAGAACCGCGAGGCCGCCGCATTGCTGGACCAGCTCGCCGCCGAGCAGCCGCGGCGCTTCGACGTGGCGCAGGCGCGCTATCGGGTGGCGCGCAATGCCGGCGATACGCGCGCGGCGCAGGCGCGCGCGACCGAGCTGCTGCGCCTGCCGACGGCCACCGCGCAGGAAGCGCAGGCGCAGGCGGCGGTCCTGGGCGACTGCGTTGCCGGCGGCATCGCCGTGGACGCGGCGACGCGGAGCCTGCTGTTCGACCGCTGGCTGGCGCAGGGCCTGTTGCGCGACGCCGAAGTCCTGCTCGCAGCCGATGCCGCGACATGGCCGCGCGCCGAGCAGGCGCAGCACTGGTTCCGGCTGGCGCTGGGCCACGGCGAGCGCCAGTCCGCCGCCGAGCGCCAGCGCCTGTTGCAGACGGTGATCGAGCGCTACCCGGATCTGCCGCAAGCGGAGAAGGCGCGTTTCCTGCTCGCCAATGCCTGAGCGCCCGCGTCGGGCGTGATGCCGCCGACGTCGGCCGGCGTCATGCCGGTGCGATCGTCAGCGCCTTCAGCGCCGCTTGCAGCTTGCCGCGCTGGGTCTCGTCCTCGCAGCGCGCGAGCGCATCCTGCAGCAGCGTGCGCGCCTGCGCGTCGTCGCTGAAGCGTTCGGCCGCCAGCAGTGCCGCGTTGAGCGACCACGCGCCGAATTCGTCCGCCCTGGGCCAGGCGCGCAGCGCGGCGCGCTGGGTGTCCAGGGACAGTTTGAACTGTCCGGACAGTTGCGCGCGCTCGGCCAGCATCGTCGCCTGCTCGGGCAGCAACGGGACGAAGTCGGGATCGCTGTCGAGCGCTTCGCGCAGCAGCGCCAGCGCTCGCCGTTCCTGCTTTTCCTGCAGCAGGCGGTTGATGTACTGGCGGGTGTGCTCGCGCAGGTCGTCGGCGCGCCCGCTGCCGCGCAACAGGCGCTGGTACAACTCGTGCACCGCCAGGCTCACCGCGCGGGTGCGCACCTCGCCACGCAGCAGTTGCAGCGCGTCGGTGGTATGGCCGTCGCGCACCAGGTGCTCGGCCTCGTCGAGCACGCGCTGGTCCGGGTCGTGGCGGTGGGGGCCGTCGTCGATGCTGGCGGGGTCGTAGCCCAGCGCCTCGTGGTACTGGTAGACCAGATAGCCCATCAGATGGAAGGTGGCGAACAGCCCCCAGATCATCACCACGCCGACCGCCAGGTCGCTCAGCACCGGCGGCAGATAGCGTTCCAGCCGCTCGGCGGCGCCCGTCGCGCTGGCCTGGATCACGAACAGCAGGCCGAACGCGGCCAGATACGGCCAGCCGATGCGCAGCGCCAGGCTTATCGACACCGCCGGATTGAGCGCCCGCCGCAGGCTGCCGTCCATGGCCAGCGAAATCAGCATGCCGGGCTGCAGCAGGACCAGGGCCAGGGCCAGCAGCACGGCGGCGAGCTTGCCGGCCAGCACGGCGACCACGACCACCAGTGCGGCGAGCACGATGATCATCGCCATCAAGCGCAGGACCACGCCGTCGCCGATGTCGAAGCCGCGCTCCGGTGCGTCCATGTAGCCGTCGGCGGTATGCCGCAGGATCTCGAAGGCGTACTTGTAGATTGCCAGGGCGGTGACGATGGCGAGGATCCAGCCGATGCCCGGCAGCATCCCCAGCAGGCGGCACAGGGACAGCGCGATCAGCGCGAACAGCGCGCCGCCGCGCAGCGGATACAGCGCGATGGCCCGGGTGCGGGTCCAGAAAGGTGCGGGTGTGTTGCGGTGCGCGCGGCTTGCGCCGGCACGACGACGGTCTTCCATGACGCCCCCCTGCGTTCAATGTGCGCCGATTGTGAAGGCGGTTGGCTAGGCGTGCAATCGGGGCACCTGCACCTGCGCCTGCGCCTGCGCTTGCGCTGGAGCGGGAGCGGGAGCGGGAGCAGGGGCAGGGGCAGGGGCAGGGGCAGGGGCAGGCGTGGACTTGGACGTGGGCGAGCGGAGCAGGGCGCGCTGCCGGCGGGCGAGGCGCCGCTCTATGCGGTGCCGGGCCAATGCCAGCGTGCCGCCAGTCCGGCTGGTGCACCCCGAGACGCGGCATTCGCGCGGTGGTGCAATGGTGGTCGGCGTCGCGCCGAGAGGGAGCCGCCGCTGCGCTGCGTGTTGCGCGTGGCCAGGTAGTCCAATGCCCTTTGGCGCTCGCACGTACAATGCTCGCTCCGCCGTGGTGAGCATCCTGCAGCGTTCGCTGTGCGTGCCGCCACGGCTGTTCCTTCCACGCCATGGAGCATCGCTTGCATTCATCCGTCACCGGCAACCCGCGCGTTCGCCTCGGCCAGATCGACGTGCTGTCCGACAACTGGTACGTGTTGCGCAAGGTGACCTTCGATTTCCAGCGCAACGACGGCAGTTGGCAAACCCTTTCGCGCGAAGCCTACGATCGCGGCAACGGTGCCACCATCCTGCTCTACAGCCGTGCCAAGGGCACGGTGATGCTGACCCGGCAGTTCCGGCTGCCGACGCTGCTCAACGGCAATCCCGACGGCATGCTGATCGAAGCCTGTGCCGGGCTGCTGGACCGGGACGATCCGCAGACCTGCATCCGCAAGGAGACCGAAGAGGAAACCGGCTACCGGATCGAGAACGTGCGCAAGGTGTTCGAGGCGTTCATGAGCCCGGGATCGGTCACTGAGCGATTGTACTTTTTCGTTGGCGAGTATTTCGATGGCGACAAGGTCGGCACGGGCGGCGGTGTCGCCGCCGAAGGCGAGGAGATCGAGGTGCTGGAACTGCCGCTCGACACCGCGTTGGCGATGATCGGCTCTGGCGAGATCGCCGACGGCAAGACGATCATGCTGCTGCAGTACGCCAAGCTGCAGGGAGTGCTGGCCTAGCGGATTGCCGTTGGTTTTTGCGTCTGCGACCATCTTTGCCTGGATCGAAGGTCGTCTGCCGCGGCCGTTGGCGCGCGGTACATGCGGCTGCCCGTCGCGAGGCGCACGCCGAGTGAAGCAACGTCGCGCGATGTTCGTTGCGGCCTGTTGCCTTCAGTCCCGATCGAAGTTCAGTTCGCGGCGATAGGTTGCGCCCTCGGCGCGCAATGGATCAGGCGGAAACAACGACATGTAGCCTGCCGCGATCGCACGATCCCGCATCACGGCCCCGACGCCCTCGGCCGATTCGATGTCCACCCTGGTAACGGTGCCGCGCTTGTCGACACTCATGATCCACACCAGGCGTCCGACGAATTTGTCCGGGTCAAGGGTGGCGTCGTAATTGGGGCGACCCAGGACATATGGGGTCAAGGACGGCGCGTAGAACGTCGCTGTCTCCAGGCTCCTTGCCACCTCGATTTGCTTGGTCGCGGCCAGTGCCTGGTTGATGTAGATGTTGAACGTCCATTCTCCCGGCTGGCCAGTCGTCCCCAGCTCAGCGGGGTAGCACTGCTTGGCTCCGCGGAAGTCGTCGTGGTATTGCCGGGAGGCGAGCTTGCCCGCCGCGTCCACTGCGTCGATGCGCAACGATGCGACGCCGCCTGGCGGCGGATTGATGGCGGCCACGCAGACCCGATGGTCGCTGTTCCCTAGCAGGAAGCCCCGGGTTTCCTGGCGCGCGAGTGCATCAGACGATGGGCGCGACCACAGGAACTCCACGTAGGTATTCGAATCGGAAGGAGGCGCGGCAGGCAGCGCGCTGGCCTGAAAGAGAAGGAAGGCAGAAAGAAGGATCCGCCGCGGGTGTTTCGTGTCCATCGCCGTCCTGGGTGCTGGATGAGCCAGTTGCCGTAAAAGTGCCACTTCCGGCCGCGAAGCGACCGGAAGTGGCACCCTGGCCCGGCTACAGCGAATCGTGGCCGGGCAGGGTTTGCTTCATCTCAGCCTTGGGGCCGAGGGGTGGTGCCTACGCCATCGCGCTGCGGCGTGCACTTGTTCTCGTCCGCCCAGATATCGGTCGGGCCCGCTCCGCCGCCGACGCGCTGCGTCTCCTCGCGCGACAGCAACTGGCCGAGGACACGGCTGTTCGACTGGATTGAAGCGTCCTTATCGTTCTTCTTCGCAAACATTTTTGCTTCTCCTTGGTTATGTGCGGAAGCTACCGCACGTTCTCGCGTGGCGTTGCCACACGACTGTTGTCCGGCACGCGCGCCGCGATCGGCGCCGCCTGTCGGAAATCCGGGATGGATGGAGCGTCTCGCTCATTTGTGCTTGCTCAGAACCCCTGCCTGCTCGGCCGATGCGCAGGCCGCCTTGAGCGTCAGCGGGGTCGGAGTCGGCGCGTACTCGAACTCCGCATCGGCCTTCTCGATGAACTGGCAAAACGCATCGAGTAGCGGAAGTTGTTCGCACCACGACTCGATGAACAGGAATTGCCCGGCCTCGTTCACTTCCATGAAGATCCACTGGTCGCGGTCGTCGACGATGAAGTCGAAGCCGCCACTGACGATGCCGAGTCGCCGCATCATGTCTCTGCAACTGGCGTACACGTGCGGCGGCAGCACCACGGGCTGACAGGACGTGATGGTGTCCTGATCGATACGCCAGTCCAGATCGCCTTCCCTCAAACTGGAAGACTCGATCTTCACTCCGGCATAGAAGGCGCCGAAGAACTGCACCCGGACTTCGTAGGATTTGCGCACCTTCTGCTGGAAGATGCCGGGAGTGGCCTGCAGGATCGGATCGGCGGGGAGGTGGTCGAGCGTGACTTCGGCCGTGTACGTCTTGCGCGTCCGGCCTTCCTCCGTCCAGGTGTGGCCACTCAATGGCTTGTAGATGCAGGCTTCTCCCCGCGAAAGAAACGCCCGGATGTCGTTCGGGTCGTTGCTGACCAGGGTGCGAGGCAGGGTCATGCCCACCGCCTTGGCCACCATCAACTGCGTCGTCTTGACATCGCAGGCAGCCGACGCGCTTGTGCTGTTGATCCAGAACGCATGGTCGAACAGCCGCGCATGCGCCGTATCGGCGATCTGCAGTTCATCGGTCACGAAATCGACGTCGCGCCGATCGATGAAGGAAGGCGCCACCGGCGTCGCGTGTCTGCGAAACCAGACGACGTCGACCTGGGATGGCGTGAAGGCCGCCTCGTCCACCGAGAACCGGATGCCGACCTGGTCGCCCACGAAGGACACGCTGCCCGTGATGCGCTCCGGATAGTCCTGCCCGATCCACCGAATAACCCGGTGTCCGCGCAAGCCCAGGGCGTGTGCGACGACGGTCGCATGGAAGTCGTTGCGGACGGTGTGAATCAATACATTCCTGGTCGCCCGTCCAGAGGCGACACCGGCGCTACCATCGCTTTCGCTGGCTTCCGGTCTCGTACCGCCCATTGCATCCTCTGCGCGCATGGGTCACCCCACTCCTTGTCAAATAGCGAAATCTTCCGTTTTGAATTGCCGCTGGGATTGCCTGAGCAGGGCCCAAGCAAGCGGTGTCGCGGCAAAAGCTTCGCGAACCGGACGCCGCGACGGCCTGGCAACAGTTCTGTTTGCGCTTGTACGGTTCTGTGTCCTCGCCCACGCCGGTCGCCTCGGTGCCGTTTCGGTGCCGTGCAGCGGTCCCCCGCAATTCGGAGTGACGGCCAGACGTCTAGACGCGATTTCGTCGGCGCGTTCGTTATGCATCGCGCGCTCCCGCAAGCTGTTCCATGTCGACGATACGATCGGCGCTGGCAATGGTCTCGGGGCGATGCGCGAACATGATGCGGGTCATGCGCATGCCGGAGATTGCCTGGTTGATGGTCTGCTCGGTCTTGACGTCCAGGTGGCTGGTTGCCTCATCCAGCACCAGGATCCTCGGCTTGCGGTACAGCGCGCGCGCCAGGACCAGGCGTTGCCGCTGCCCACCGGACAGGGCGGCGCCCATATCGCCGATCAACGACTCGTATCCCATCGGCATCGCCATGACGTCGCGGTGGATATCGGCCAGCGTCGCGGCGGCCACGATCGCGTCCATCTGCGCCGCATCGTCGAAGAGCGCGATGTTGGCGGCGACGCTGCCCGCGAACAGCGCGTCGTCCTGCATGACCACACCCAGCAGGCGGCGGTAGTTGTCCAGGCCGAATCGCCGGATGTCGATCCCGTCGATCTCGATGCAGCCTTCGCTGGGTTCGAGCAAGCCCACCAGGAGCTTGGCCAGCGTGCTCTTTCCGTAGCCGCTGGGTCCGACGACCGCCACCGACTCACCTGCACGGAACTCCAGGTTCAGATCGCGGAACAGCCACGGGTCTCCCTGCGAGTAACGGAAGCCCAGTCCCTTCACCGTGATCCGCGCGTCCGGCTCCGGGCCGCTGTAGCTGCTCTGCGTGTGCTTTTCCGGCGCCGCCAACGCCACGTCCGAAATGCGTTCGGCGTGCAGGCGCAACATGCGGAAATCGACGATCTTGTCGATCAGGCTGTGGGCTTTCGTAGCGAACTGGTCCGCGTAGGCGAGATAGGCGACCAGCATGCCGACCGAGAATTGTCCCTTCAGGGCCAGGTAGGCGCCCAGCGACAGCAGCAGCACCCGCTGGATGGAGAAGAAGCTGCGGTTGAGCACGCCGAAGATCAGGGTGATCCGCTGCGCCTGCATTTCCCTCTGGTTGGCCGCCAAGGTGGCGTTGGTCAGGCGCGCGCGTCGCTGGCTCTGCTTGTTGGCGAGCTTGATGGCTTGCACGCCCCGCACCGACTCCATCAGTTCGCTCTGTTGCCGCGCCCAGTAGACCAGTTGCTCCTCGTTGAGTCGCCATAGCTTGCGATACATCATCCAGCGCATCGCCACGTAGGTCATCACGGCCGCCAGCACCAGGAGCGTGAGTTCGGCGCTGTACAGGAACAGGACGGCCAGGGCCAGGGCGCCCATGACGCCATCGAGCACGGCCTCGATGAAGCTGCCGGTCAGCGTGTTCTGTATCGCATGGATGGAGGAAAAGCGAGAAAGCAGGTCGCCCATCTGCCGCTTTTCGAAGAAGTCCATGGGCAGCTTCAGCAAGTGGCTGAAGAGATTGCCGATCCACTGCGTGTTCAAGGTCGCGCCGAGCCAGCTGATGATCCAGGCGCGGGCGATGCTCAGGCCGGCGGAGAGCACGACGATCGCAAGGAAGCCGAATGTCATCAGCAACAGCAAGCCGCGATCCGCCGACAGCATGACCTGGTCCAGGATCCACTGCATCTGGAACGGAAGGATGAGCGTCAGCAGCTCGATCGCCACTGCCAGCCCCAGAACCTGCATGAGCACTTTCGGCAAACCCACCAACCGGCCGGTGAGCGCTTGCAGCGGGATGTGTTGCCGCTCACGCACGATGGTGAAGTCGTGCCCCGGAGTCAGTTCGAGCAGGATGCCGGTGAAGTGCTTGCCCGCTTCCTTGATGGGCACGAAGCGCCGGCCGTGCGCCGGATCATGGATGTACAGCCCGCGGCGGGAGACGCGCTTGAGGACCACGAAGTGATTCAAGTCCCAATGCAGGATGCACGGCAGTTGGGCCTGCGGCAGGTCCTCCAGTTCCACCCGCAGCGGGCGCGACTCGAAGCCGAGCGCATCGGCGATCTCGATGAGTCTGGCCAGGTGGACGCCTTGCATCGATGTGCTGAAGCGGTGTCTTAGGCTGACCAAGTCCACTTCATGTCCGTGGAAGCAGCCGATCATCGCCAGGCAGGCCAGCCCGCACTCGGCGGTTTCGGTCTGCAGCACCAGCGGCAGTGCGCGCCGCTGGTGCCAATTCGGCAGAGCCGCGGCCTCCATCATCGGGCTGCGCCCAGGTCCGCGATCCGATCGCCGTGCACGCCGGGAGCGAATTCGTACAGCGGCTCGAACAGCCATTCGATCAGGCGGCGCCGATCCAGCAGGACGCTCGCCTCCAGGGTCATGCCGGGCTTGAGCGGCTCCTTGCGTCCGTATGCGTCGACCTGCTGATGGTCCAGCGCCACCTCCACGCGATAACGCGGTTCGGCGATTTGCTGGCCCAGCAGGGCGCTGATCTCGCTGGGCGAGGTGGCGCTGCGCGACACCGATTCTATGCGGCCCAGGTACTGGCCGAATTTCTGATAGGGAAAGGCGCGGTACCGGATCAGCACGGGTTTGCCCGGGCGCACGAAGCCAATGGCCTGCGAGGGCATCCACAGCTCGGCCCGCAGCGTGGTATCGGCCGCAAGCACGGTCAACAGCGATTGCTGCTCCTTGATGGCCTGGCCTGGGTGGATCAGCACGTTCGCGACGATGCCGTCGGCGGAGGCGCGAACCAGGGCCGAGCTCTGCGCGGCATTGCTCGCCATCGACTGCCTGACGTCGGCGAGCTGGCGTTCGGTCTCGTTGCGCTGGCGCGCAGCGGAGGAGGGCAGTTGGATCAGTTCTGCGCTCACTTGCTCCGCTTGCTGCTTCAATTGCAGCACCTGGCTCTTCAGGTCGTTGAGCTGAGACAGGTTCTGCAGCGCGATGTCCCGTTGCTGCGCCAGCTGCACCTTGCTGATGATCCCGTCTTCCGCCACGCCGGACCATTGCTTGTACAGCGCCATGGAGTTGTCCGCGCGTTGCTGCTGCAGCTCGGTTTGCGTCTGCTTCTGGGCGACCTGCTGGCGCAGCATCTCCAGTTGCACCCGTAGATCCCGCTGCTGTTGCTGCGAGATGCGTTGCTGTTCGGCCAAGTCCGAATGCAGGCGGCTTTGCTTGACGTCGAGCTGGTCGGCGATGCGTTGCTGCGTGTCGCCCAGCAGCGTGCTTTCCTGCTTGAGCGAGATCTCGATGAGCGGCTGCCCGGCGTGCACGCGTTCGCCTTCGCGCACCAGCACGCGTCCGATCACGCCAGCGGCGGGCGTGGTCTGCACCAGCAGCCCGGTGCTGGGCACCAGCGTTCCTTCGATCGTCTGGCGGCGCGTGTAGTGGCCGAAGAACAGAAACGCGAAAATCGCGACGATGGTCGCTGCGCCGATGCCAAAGAATACCCAGCCCAATCGCGGGGCCTGGAAAAAGATACTGCCCAGTAGTCCGCTGCGTTGCGAATCTACGGCTTCCTTGCGGAACAAGTCGTCCGACATCCTTTTCTCGACTGTAACGAAACCAATCCTGGTGAATTAAGCGCCTTCCATCTTGCCCAAATAGACTAATTCAGGCGCTGTCGTTCTAGCAGTCGCAGTTGGGTGCGTCAAGCGGGGGCGTGCCGGTAGGACGAGGACGTTCAGTCCAGCCACGGACTTCGAACAATGCGCATTTACGCGAGATCGCGCGCCAGCCGGCGTTCGAGGCGATTTCCATCGAGGGCATGATGTGCTGGCCGCAGTGGTGCGGAGAGGCGTACGCCACCTCAGCGGCGACCGTTGATCTTGCGATGCAGCAAACGAATGAAGCGCGAGGAGTGCGCGCAGATCAACGAGGGGCGCGCATGACACCGACTGGAACGGTCGCGCTCCGCGCGTGATAGATCTCCGTCGCGCCGCTCCCGTAGCAAGGGCCGCATCGTGGACGCATCCGCGCAGGTGCCACGCAGACCGTAGTTCGATTCGCCACGCTCAGCGCTTGCCGCCGAAGATGCTGCCGAAGATGCCGCGCACGATCTGCTGGCCGATGCGGTTGCCGATGGTGCGCGAGGTCTGCTTGGCCATGGTTTCCAGCATGCCCTGGCGGCGCTTGGTGCCGAACACCGCGTCCTTGACCGCCTGGCCGAAGCCGCTGTCCTGCGCCTCGTCCTGCTCGCGGGTGCGCGCCGCCGGCGCGGCGGCGGTGCAGGCCGCCTGTTCGACCCGGCGCGCGAGCAGCTCCGCCGCCGACTCGCGGTTGACCGCGGTGTCGTAGCGATGGCCGACCACGCTGCCGGCGCGCACCTGCGCGCGTTCGGCGTCGGTGATGGCGCCCATGCGGCAGCGTGGCGGCGCGATCAGGGTCTGCTGCACCGGCGCCGGCACGCCCTTGTCCTGCAGCGTGGATACCAGGGCTTCGCCGGTGCCGAGCTGGGCGATGGTCTTGGCCACGTCCAGCTTGGGGTTGGCGACGAAGGTCTCGGCCGCGGTGCGCACCGCCTTCTGGTCGCGCGGGGTGTAGGCGCGCAGCGCGTGCTGCACGCGGTTGCCGAGCTGGCCGAGGATGTTGTCCGGTACGTCGTCGGGGAACTGCGAGCAGAAGTACACGCCCACGCCCTTGGAGCGGATCAGCCGCACCACCTGCTCGATGCGCTGCACCAGCGCCGGCGGCGCGTCGTCGAACAACAGGTGCGCCTCATCGAACACGAACACCAGCTTGGGTTTGTCCAGGTCGCCCACTTCCGGCAGCCGCTCGAACAGTTCCGACAGCAGCCATAACAGGAAGGTGGAATACAGGCGCGGCTTGAGCACCAGTTGCGCGGCGGCGAGGATGCCGATCACGCCGCGGCCATCGCTGCCCACGCGCATCACGTCGGCCAGGTCCAGCGCCGGCTCGCCGAAGAAGCCTTCGCCGCCGTCCTGCGCCAGGCGCAGCAGCGCGCGCTGGATCGCCGCCACCGACGGTGCGCTGACCAGGCCGTATTCGGTGGAGATGTCCTTGCGCTCCTCGGCGACCAGCGCCAGCAGCGCGCGCAGGTCGTCCAGGTCGAGCAGCAGCAGGCCGCGGTCGTCGGCCAGCTTGAACACGATATCGAGCACGCCGGCCTGGGTGTCGTTGAGTTCCAGGATTCGCGCCAGCAGGGTCGGCCCCATTTCGCTGACGGTGGTGCGCACCGGATGCCCGAGCTGGCCGTACAGGTCCCAGAACACCACCGGGTTGGCGGCCGGGGCGTAGTCGGCCACGCCGATGTCCTTGGCGCGCTGCAGCACTTTTTCGCTGCCGTCGCCGGCGACCGCCAGTCCGGCCACGTCGCCCTTCACGTCGGCCATGAACACCGGCACACCGATCCGCGAGAAGCCTTCGGCCAGGGTCATCAGGGTCACGGTCTTGCCGGTGCCGGTGGCCCCGGCGACCAGGCCATGGCGATTGCCCAGCCGCGGCTGCAGCAGCACCGCGATGTCGTCGGTCACGCCTTTGCCCAGCAGGATCGGGTCCATGAACAGCTCCGCGGTGAGGTGGGCGGATTCTAGGCGTTCGCGCCGGCGCCCGCTCGCCGCCCGGGCCGCCCGCGGCGATGAATGGATGCCCCGCCGAGGGGCTGTTGGCGCACCTCCGACCTTGCCGCGATGCGACGGCGGCGGCTACCCTGCGGCCTTTCCGTCGTCGCGTCCGCTCATGCTCCCTTCGTTCCGTATCACCCATGGATGGCCCGCCGTGGCTGCCTTGGCGCTGGCCTGCGCCGCGCCCACCGCCCACGCCGAACGCGTCTCCGCCCGCGACAAGGCCGCCATCGCCGTGCTCGACCAGCGCCTGGCGGCGGCCGAGAAGCGCTACAACGACGCCATGGTGCTGGTCGGCAACAGCGACCCAAAGGGCAGCCAGGAGAGCGACGCGGCGCTGGAGGACATCGAGGACGTGGTCGACGCCTGCATCAAGCAGCGCGGTTGCCAGGTCGGCACCTACCTGGGCGCGTACAAGCGCCTGCTGAAGGCCAAGGCCGATGCGCAGGGGGCGGCGACCGACGCGGATGCGGTGGACGATGGCGCCGCGCCGCTGCAGGCCGATCCCGACCACATCAGCCCGCTGGCCGCGGACGTGCCGGAGGCCGCGCGCGCGGCCAGCTTGCTCAACGACCAGCGCCACGCCTTCGATGCCATGGTCGAGTACAACCCGGCGGTGCAGGCCGGCATCCGCCGCTGGCTCACCGACATGCGCCCGTCGCTGATGAACAGCTACGAGAACTACCAGAACCTGCGCGCGATCATGTGGCCGGAATGGGAAAAACGCGGCCTTCCGGAAGCGCTGCTGTTCGGCATCATCGCCAAGGAATCCAACGGCCGCGTGCATGCCAATTCGCGGGTTGGCGCCGCCGGGCTGATGCAGTTCATGCCCGCCACCGGGCGCCGCTTCGGGCTGGGTCCGGACGGTACCGGCTTCGATACCCGCTACGACGCGCGCAGCGCCGCCGAGGCCAGCGCGGTGTACATCAACGAGCGCATGGCCGAGCTCAATCGCAGCATCGAGCTGTCGCTGGCCGGCTACAACGGCGGCGAGGGCCGCGCGGCGCGCGTGTTCAACCAGATGCAGGGGCGCAGTTTCTGGGATGCCCAGGTGTACAACCAGTTCCCGGCCGAGACCAAGGACTACGTGCCGATGGTGATTGCCGCGGCCTGGATCTTCCTGCACCCGCAGCAGTACGGTGTGGCGTTCCCGAAGATCAACGCGCAGCCGGCCACGCTGCGCCTGGCCAAGTCGACCACGATCTACGAACTGACCATCTGCCTGGGCAGCGATGGCACCCGCGACGGCTACATGCGCGCGCTGCGCAACCTCAACCCGCGCTACGAACCCGATGGCTGGATCCCGGCCGGGGTGACCATCAACGCCACGACCAAGATCGTCGGGCTGTACAACCGCTACTGCGTCAGCGGCCCGCGCGCCGACCTGGCGCGCGCGCTGATCACCGCCGACGTCAACGCCGCGATCCGCAGCAGCACGCCGGCGGCCGACCTCACCGGCAACGTGGCGGTGGGCGATGTCAGCCCGGTTGCCGGCGTGCCGACCACGGTGGCCACCGGCCGGCCGGCGCCGGCCAAGCCCAAGCAGAAGCAGGTGCGCAGCTACCGCGTGGCCAAGGGCGACACCCTGGGCCGGATCGCCGACCGCCACGACTGCGAGGTGAAGGAACTGGCCAAGGCCAACGGCCTGCGCGCCCCGGGCTATGCGCTGAAGCCGGGCCAGTCGCTGAAGCTGGTGGGCTGCGAGAAATAAGGCCGTGCACGCCTTCTCTCCCGGGAGAAGGTGGCGCGCAGCGCCGGATGAGGGTGCGGCGGCTGCAGTGTCGGATGGATGGCGTTTCGGCCATGCATTGAGAGCCTGCGGCCCTTCACCGTCAATGCGTCGGGACTGAAGTCCCTCCTACAGTAGGGGGCTGTGCTTCACCATCAGCGGCAAGACGCAGGCGCGATCCCATCCCTTCTCCTTCCGGGAGAAGGTGACGCGTAGCGCCGGATGAGGGTGCGGCGGCCGCAGTGTTGGGTGTGCGGCGTTCCCGTCGTCAACGACAGGTTGGCCGCACCTCACCGTCCATGCGTCGGGACCGAAGTCCCTCCCATAACTGCACTCCCCACAAAGGGCCGCAACGCGGCCCTGCACGCCTCAGCGCACCAGACGCGCCAGTGCCTGGCCCAGCCGCACCGGCGATTCCGCGGCCAGCGCCGGATCGAACGCGGCCACGCCCGGCGGCAACAGCACGATCACGGTCGAGCCGTAGTTGAAGCGCGCCATCTCCGCGAACCGCTCCAGCACGATGCCCTTGCCGCGCCAATCCTTGCGGGTGATGCGGTCGCCGTAGCGCGGGATCTCCACGCCGCTCCACACCGTCTCCACCCCGGACACCAGCAGCGCGCCGACCATCACCGAGACCATCGGGCCGAAGTCGGTGTCGAAATGGCAGACCAGGCGCTCGTTGCGCGCGAACAGGCGCGGTACGTTGCGCACCGCGTCGGTGCCGACGCTGAACAGCCGGCCCGGCACGTGCACGGTCTCGCGCAGGGTGCCGGTCCAGGGCATGTGCACGCGGTGGTAGTCGCGCGGGGACAGATACACCGTGGCGTACAGGCCGTTGGCGAACGGCGCCGCGGCCGCGTCGTCGCCGAGCAGCTCGGCGGCGGTGAACGACTGGCCCTTGGCCTGGAAGATGCGTCCGTCCTCGATCCGGCCGAGCTGGCTGATGCGGCCGTCGGCCGGCATCAGCAGCGCCTGCGGATCTGGATCGGCGAGGCGCGCGCCGGGCTGCAGCGCGCGGGTGAAGAAGGCATTGAAGGTCGGATAGGCGCGCGGATCGGGCTCGGCGGCCTCGGCTAGGTTCACGCCGAAGCGGCGCACCACGGTGTCGATCAGCCACTGCTTCAGCCCGGGTCGCGACGAGTAGGCCAGGCGCCGCGCCAGCGACGACAGCAGCCGGTGCGGCAGGACGTAGGTCAGCGTGGTCAGCAGGCTCATGGCGCGGTGGCCTTGGTCAGCGCCTGCAGGTCGGCGGCGATCGCGGCCGCATCGAACGGCGGGCGGATCAGCCCGGTCTGGCGACCCTGCGGGTCGAGCACGGCGATCGCTGCGGAGTGGTCCATGCTGTAGTCGTTGGGGTTTTCCTGGAAATGCTTGCCGGGCACCTTCTGGAACACGAAGCCCAGCGCGGTGGCGAAGCGTTCCAACTCCGGCACGTCGGCGGTGGCGGCGAGGGTGTCCTTGTGGAAGCCGTGGGCGTAGGCACCCAGCCGCGAGGGAGTGTCGCGCTCGGGATCGACCGAGACGAACAGCACCCGCGGGCGCAGCGGGTCGGGGATCGACTCCCACTGCTTCTGCGCCCGGGCCAGGTCGGCCAGGGTGGTCGGGCACACGTCCGGGCAGGCGGTGAAGCCCAGGAACACCAGGGTCCAGTGACCCTTCAGCTCGCCCGGGACCAGCGGCGTGCCGTCGGACTGGCGCAGATGGAAGTCGGGCAGGGCGCGCGGTTGCGGGTACATGCGCACCGCGCGGGTTTCCGGCCAGGCCGGGGCGGCGCTGCCGCCGAAGTACTTCTGGGCCAGCAGCAGCCCCAGGCCAGCGGCGAGGGCGACCACCAGGACGATGCCGAAGGTGCGGTTGAACATACTGATTTCCCATGCAACGAACGCTCATCATAGCGGCCGGGCCTCTATAATCGGGGGCCACATTGCCTTGCCTGTTGCCATGACTGCCGACGCGGCCGCCGAACTCCACACGATCATCGACCTGATCCGCTACGGCACCAGCCGTTTCAACGCCGCCGGGCTGAGCTTCGGCCACAGCTACGACAATGCCCTGGACGAGGCCACGCAACTGGTGCTGCACGCGCTGCACCTGCCGCACGACCTGGGCCCGGCCTACGGCGGCGCGCGCGTCACCACGCCGGAGAAGGCGCAGGTGCTGGCGCTGTTCGAACGCCGCATCGCCGAGCGCATCCCCGCCGCCTACCTCACCGGCGAGGCCTGGTTCGCCGGGCTCAGCTTCAAGAGCGACGCGCGCGCGCTGGTGCCGCGTTCGCCGATCGCCGAGCTGATCGAGGCCGGCTTCGAGCCGTGGCTGGCCGGCCGCCCGGTCGAGCGCGCGCTGGACCTGTGCACCGGTTCGGGCTGCATCGCCATCGCCATGGCGCACTACAACCCGAACTGGCAGGTGGACGCGGTCGACATCAGCGACGACGCGCTGAGCCTGGCGGCCGAGAACAAGGAACGGCTGCTGGCCGACAACGTCGAACTGGTCAAGTCCGACCTGTTCGCCGGGCTGGGCGGACGCCGCTACGAGCTGATCGTGACCAATCCGCCCTACGTCACCCATGCCGAGACCGACGCGCTGCCGCCGGAATACGCACACGAGCCGGAGCTGGGCCTGCGCGCGGGCGACGACGGCCTGGACCTGGCGCTGAAGATCCTGCGCGACGCGCCGGCGCACCTGAGCGAGGACGGCCTGCTGATCTGCGAGGTCGGCGAGTCCGAACGCGCGCTGGCGCAGCTGCTGCCGGAAGTGGACTTCGCCTGGGTCGAGTTCAAGGTCGGGCAGATGGGCATCTTCGCGGTGGAGTGCGCCGAACTGGTCGCGCATCACGCGCGCATCGCCGAACTGGCCGCGGACCGGTGACGCGACACGTATGAGCGCGAACAGTTTCGGCAAGCTGCTGACCGTCACCACCTTCGGCGAATCGCACGGGCCGGCGATCGGCTGTGTGGTCGATGGCTGCCCGCCGGGCCTGGAACTGGACCCCGGCGAATTCGCCCACGACCTGCAGCGCCGCGCCACCGGCAAGAGCCGGCACACCTCGGCGCGGCGCGAGGCCGATGAGATCGAGATCCTGTCCGGGGTCTACGAAGGCCGCACCACCGGCACCCCGATCGGCCTGCTGATCCGCAACACCGACCAGCGCAGCAAGGACTACACCGACATCGCCCGGCAGTTCCGCCCCGGCCATGCCGACTACAGCTACTGGCAGAAGTACGGCATCCGCGATCCGCGCGGTGGCGGGCGTTCGTCCGCGCGCGAGACCACCATGCGCGTGGCCGCCGGCGTGATCGCCAAGAAGTGGCTGGCGCAACGCTACGGCGTGCGCGTGCGCGGCTATCTGTCGCAGCTCGGGCCGCTGCTACCGCAGGGCTTCGCCTGGGACGCTGTGGAAGACAATGCGTTCTTCTGGCCGCATGCGCCGCAGGTGCCGGAGCTGGAGGCGTACATGGATGCGCTGCGCAAGTCCGGCGATTCGATCGGCGCGCGGGTCACCGTGGTCGCCGACGGCGTGCCGGCGGGCTGGGGCGAGCCGATCTACGGCAAGCTCGACGGCGAACTGGCCGCGGCGATGATGAGCATCAACGCGGTCAAGGGCGTGGAGATCGGCGATGGCTTCGCCGCGGTGACCCAGAAGGGCACCGAGCACCGCGACCTGATCGCGCCGGACGGCTTCCAGTCCAACCATGCCGGCGGCGTGCTCGGCGGCATCGCCACCGGCCAGCCCGTCGTCGTCTCGATGGCGTTCAAGCCGACTTCCAGCCTGCGCCTGCCCGGCGCCACGGTGGACGTGGATGGGCAGGCGGTGGACGTGATCACCACCGGCCGCCACGACCCCTGTGTCGGCATCCGCGCCACCCCGATCGCCGAGGCGATGATGGCGCTGGTGCTGATGGACCAGGCGCTGCGCCACCGAGCGCAATGTGGCGACGTGGGCACTGTGACGCCGCGCATCCCGGGCGGTGGCGATGGTTGAGTCGCGGCCGCGGGTGTGGGTCAGCCAGCCGTTGTTCGACGACGTCGTCGCACGGCTGGGCGCGCATTGCGCGCTGACAACCACCGCGGACGTGACCAAGTATTCGCCGCAGGCGCTGGCCGCGGCGCTGGCGCCGCTGGACGGTGCCCTGGTCACTCTCAACGAACGCATCGGCGCCGCCGAGATCGCCGGCGCGCCGCGGCTGCGCGCCATCGCCAACGTCGGCGTCGGCTACAACAATCTGGACCTGGACGCGCTCAGCGCGGCCGGCATCGTCGCCACCAATACCCCCGACGTGCTCACCGAGACCACCGCCGATCTCGGCTTCGCGTTGCTGATGGCGGCGGCGCGGCGCATCACCGAATCCGAGCGCTGGCTGCGCGACGGGCAATGGCAGCAGTGGTCGTTCCAGACCATGCTCGGCGCCGATGTCCACGGCAGCACCCTCGGCATCCTCGGCATGGGCCGCATCGGCCAGGCCATCGCGTGTCGCGCCGCCGGCTTCTCGATGCGCGTGCTGTACCACAACCGCAGCCGCCTGCCGGCCGAGGTGGAGCGCGCGCATCGCGCCGAGTACGTCGGCTTCGACGAGCTGCTGGCGCGCGCCGACCACCTGCTGCTGGTACTGCCGTACAGCGCGCAGTCGCACCACCTCATCGATGCCGCCGCGCTGGCGAAGATGCAGCCGACCGCGACGCTGGTGAACATCGCCCGCGGCGGCCTGGTCGACGAGATCGCCCTGGCCGACGCGCTGGCCAACGGGCGCCTGGCCGCGGCCGGCCTGGACGTATTCGAAGGCGAGCCGGCGATCCGTCCGGAGCTGCTGGCGCTGCGCAACGTGGTGCTGACCCCGCACATCGGCAGCGCCAGCGTGGCCACGCGCCGCGCGATGGTGTCGCTGGCGGTGGACAACCTGCTCGCCGCGCTGGGCATCGGCGCCGACGCCGGGCGCCCGCCCAACGCGCTGAACCTGGACGCGATCGCCGCGGCGGGCGGCGGCGGGCGGGCGATCGCGGACAAAAAACGATAGGGAGCCTGCGGCCCTGTGCGCGGCGCGCACGGCAGGTTCCCCGAATCCAAGCGGCAGTGCGGCTGTTCCTCCCCTTTTTTCTTCCTGCGGATCGAATCCTTCCATGAGCAATGCAACCCGTCGTTTCAACGTCGC
This sequence comes from Xanthomonas sp. DAR 35659, assembly GCF_041242975.1. Classification (NCBI taxonomy): domain Bacteria; kingdom Pseudomonadati; phylum Pseudomonadota; class Gammaproteobacteria; order Lysobacterales; family Lysobacteraceae; genus Xanthomonas; species Xanthomonas medicagonis. The sequence goes on along the minus strand of NZ_CP162488.1, from coordinate 3,611,824 downwards.
CGTCGTCGGCGCCACCGGTGCCGTCGGCGAAACCATGCTGAGCATCCTCGCCGAGCGCGGCTTCCCCATCGCCACGCTGTACCCGCTGGCCTCCGAGCGCTCGGCCGGCGGCCAGGTCGAGTTCAACGGCCAGAAGGTCACCGTGCTCGACCTGGCCACCTTCGACCCGAGCGGCGTGGACATCGCGCTGTTCTCCGCCGGCGGCGGCATCTCCAAGGAGTACGCGCCGAAGTTCGCCGCGGCCGGCGCGGTAGTGATCGACAACTCCTCGACCTTCCGCTACGACGACGACGTGCCGCTGGTGGTGTCGGAAGTCAATCCGCATGCGCTGAAGAACCGTCCGCGCGGCATCGTCGCCAACCCCAATTGCTCGACCATGCAGCTGATGCCGGTGCTGGCGCCGATCCACAAGGAATACGGCATCGAGCGCATCAACGTGGCCACCTATCAGTCGGTGTCCGGCGCCGGTCGCTCGGGCATGGAGGAACTGGGCAAGCAGACCGCGCAGCTGCTGGCGTTCCAGGACATCGAGCCGCAGAAGTTCCAGGCGCAGATCGCCTTCAACCTGATCCCGCACATCGACGACTTCCAGCCCAACGGCTACACCAAGGAAGAGATGAAGCTGGTGTGGGAGACGCAGAAGATCCTCGAGGACAGCAGCATCCTGGTGAACCCCACCGCGGTGCGCGTGCCGGTGTTCTACGGCCATTCCGAGGCGGTCAATATCGAGACCAAGCGCAAGATCACCGTCGAGCAGGCGCGCGCCCTGCTGGGGCAGGCGCCCGGCGTGGAAGTGGTCGACGAGCACAAGGCCGGCGGCTACCCGACCCCGGTGACCCATGCCTCGGGCAAGGATCCGGTGTTCGTCGGCCGCATCCGCGAGGACTTCTCGCACCCGCGCGGCCTCAATCTGTGGGTGGTGGCCGACAACATCCGCAAGGGCGCCGCGCTCAATGCGGTGCAGTTGGCCGAGTTGGTGGCGCAGGAGGGCTGAGGAGCCGATATTCGGGAGGGGGATTGGGGATTCGCAGGCGCTCCGCAGCGCCGCTTCGGCGCTGCGGAGCGCGGAATCCCCAGCTGCCCACGCAACGGCCAGTGGCGCATGCCCTGGCCGTTGTCGTCTACGGCATGCGTGTCGCACTGGCCCCGTGTAGCGGGGCGCCATTGGTCTCCAGTCACGATAGGAGGCGCGCGTGTAGGAGCGGCTTTAGCCGCGATGGGCTTTACCGGTAACGCTTCGTCGCGGCTAAAGCCGCTCCTACAGGGCAACGGCGCGTCGCAACAACTGGGGCCTCGCTCCCGACCGCCTTGCCGATTCCATGTCGGTGCTCCATGCCGCCGCCGCATCTGCAGCGAATCCCCAATCCCCAATCCCGAATCCCCGCTTCATATATATTGCACGCCATGACTCCAAGGGGCAGGGGCGGGATGCGCCTACAACCACGTTCGTTCTCTCTCCGCCGCGACGGCGACGCACCGCTCGCGCGCCGCTGGCGCCACGCCTGGCGTGCGGGCTGCGCAGTGCTGTTGCTGGCCTGCAGCCAGGCCGCTCTGGCGCTGGGGCTCGGCGACATCCGCGTGCTGTCCAAGCCGGGCGAGCCGTTCCTGGCCGAAATTCCGGTGATTTCCAACGAACCGGGCGAACTGGAGAACGCGCGCGTGGCCCTGGCCTCGCCGGCGACCTTCGCCCGGGTCGGCCTGCAGCGCCCGGAAGGCCTGGTCGGCGACCTGCAATTCCGCTTCGCGCAGACCAACCAGGGCCGCGCGGTGATCCGCGTCAGCAGCCGCATGCCGGTCGATGTGCCGTCGCTGAGCTTCCTGATCGAGGTCGATTGGGGCCAGGGCCGCTTGATCCGCGAGTACTCCGCCCTGGTCGACGCGCCCAGCACCGCCGCGGCGATCGAGGCGCCGGCGATCGACGCGCCGGCGGCGGCGATGCCCTCCGACCGCATCGACCGCGCCCAGCCGGCACCGCCGGCCGCGGCGCCGCCCGCCGCCACCGCCGTGCCGCCAGCGGCGGCCGCGCCCAGGCCCGCGCCGGTGCGCACCGCGCCGGCACCGGTCGCGGCGCCCGGCGATGCGCTGGCGCCGGTGCAGCGCGGCCAGACCCTGTCGCAGATCGCCCGGCAACTGGCGCGCGGCAGCGACCGCTCGCTGGACCAGACCATGGTCGCGCTGCTGCGCGCCAATCCGGATGCGTTCATCCGCGGCAACCTCAACCTGCTCAAGCAGGGCGCGGTGCTGCGCACGCCGCGCGAGGAGGAACTGGCTAGCATCGATGCCGCGGCGGCCACCGCCATCGTCCGCGAGCAGGCCGCGCAGTGGCGCCAGGCCCGCGCGCCGGTGCCGCAACCGGCGCAGGCGCAGCAGGCCGACGCGCCGGCGCCGGCCGCCGCCAAGCCGGCGGCGACGGCGAGCGCCGCCGGCGCCCCCGGGGCACGTCTGGAAATCGCGCCGGCGGTGCCGGCGCAGCGCGACAACGCGGGAAGCAAGTCCGGCACCGGTGCCGGCGACGAGGGAGACATGGTGGCGACTCAACAATTGCAGCAGGCGCGCGAAGACCTCGCGGCACGCGATGCCGAGGTCCAGGAACTGCGCTCGCGGGTCGAGCAACTGGAGAAGCTCAAGGCCCAGCAGCAGCAGCTGATCGCGCTCAAGGACAGCGATCTGGCGGCCGCGCAGAAGCGTCTGGCGCAGGCGGGGCAGGTGCCGGCCCAGGCGCAGCCCGCGCCGGCGGCCGCCAACGGCTGGCCGCTGTGGCTGTGGGGCGGGTTGGCGCTGCTGGTGCTTGGCGTGGTTGCCTTGCTGCTGTCACGCCGGCGCAAGCCGTCGCCGTTGCCGCCGCTGCCGCGGCATGGCTACGACACCGCGGAACTGGCCGCGGCGGTGCCGACGACCGCGCATCGCGACGTCGACGCGCCGGACCTGCCGCCGCTGGACCGGCACGCGCGCGAGGAGGCAGAGCAGGAGGCGGAGCGGGAGTGGCTGGATCACGCCCAGGTCGATCAGGATCACGCGTTCGAGCGCGAACTGGCCACGCATGCGCCGCCGCGCGCGCCTGCCGAGGACGTGCCGCCGCCGTCGCCCGCGCCGCAGCCCGACCTCGACCTGGCGCCCGCGCCGCAGGTTTCGCACGACGCCGACGCGCCATGGCGGCAGGCGCCAGCGGTCCCGCCGGCGGCGGTCCGCCAGGAGCCGACCTGGCATCAGGACGAGCTGCCCGCTGCCCCGGAGCCGGTCGCCGAGCCGGCACCGGCGTATCCGCCGATCGGCCGCGAGCGGCTGGAACTGGCGGTGGCCTATATGGACCTGGGCGACAACGAAACCGCGCGCACCCTGCTCAACGAGGTGGCCGCCGGCGGCGATCCGACGGCACGCGCCGAGGCGCTGCAATTGCTGGGGCGTCTGGGGTGATCCACGCGGACGGTGCGCGGCGCTCGCGCCGCCGCCGTCCCGCCGCGACCGGGATGGCGACGATGCGCGAGCCCCTCCTCGACACGACCGCGCCGGTGCCCGCCGGCGCAGCAGTGCGGCCGGCGCGACGTCTCCAGGCCGGGATCTCCCGCGTGGGCGCTGCCCGCATCACGCGCCGATCCGTGCGATCGGCGCCGCCGCGCGCCGCCGTGGCCGCGCGCCGCGCACCGCAGCGGGTTCGCCCGTGCGACCACGCCGCGCGCTGGCCGGGCCTGTCCGCATTGCGCGCAAGGGCGGGGTAGGCGCATGCGCTACGCGCTCGGCGTGGAGTACGACGGCAGCGAATTCCAGGGCTGGCAGCAGCTCGGCGAATCCGGCGGGCCGAGCGTGCAGGCGACGCTGCAGGCGGCGCTGTCGTCGGTGGCCGATGCGCCGGTGAGCGTGGTCTGCGCCGGCCGCACCGATGCCGGCGTGCACGGCGAATGCCAGGTGGTGCATTTCGACTGCGATGCGCCGCGCGCGCCGCGCGGCTGGATGCTCGGCACCACCGCGCGGTTGCCGCCCTCGGTGTGCGTGCGCTGGTGCGTGCCGGCCGCCGACGATTTCCATGCGCGCTTCTCCGCGCGCGCGCGGCGTTACCGCTACCGCCTGCTCAACCGGCAGGTGCGTCCGGCGCTGTACCGTCAGACCCTGAGCTGGGAGCGGCGGCCGCTGCAGGCCGAGGCGATGCACGCCGCGGCGCAGGCGCTGCTGGGCGAGCAGGATTTCAGCGCGTTCCGCAGCATCCAGTGCCAGGCGCTGCACGCGCGGCGCGAACTGCAGTCGATCGCGGTGACCCGCAGCGGCGAGGTGATCGAGGTCCAGGTCCAGGCCAATGCATTCCTTCATCACATGGTGCGCAATATCGTAGGGTCCTTGATCATGGTAGGGACGGGCGAAAAGCCGGTGTCCTGGATCGGCGAACTGCTTGCCGGGCGCGACCGCAGCGTCGCCGGCCCGACCGCGCCGCCGCAGGGACTGGTGTTCGTCGGTCCGCTCTACCCCGACACCTGGAAGCTACCGGCCGAGGTCACCCTATGAATCGCACCCTGTATCGCACCCGCATCAAGTTCTGTGGCATGACCCGTGCTGGCGACATCCGCCTGGCCGGCGAACTTGGCGTGGATTCGGTCGGGTTCGTCTTCGCTCACGGCAGTCCGCGCCGGGTCGCGCCGGCCGAGGCGCGCGCGATGCGCCAGGCCGCCGCGCCGATGGTCGACGTGGTGGCGCTGTTTCGCGACAACCCCAAGGACGAAGTGCGCGAAGTCCTGCGGACGGTACGGCCGACGCTGCTGCAGTTCCACGGCGACGAGGACGATGGCTTCTGCCGGAGTTTCAACCTGCCGTACCTGAAGGCGGTCCCCATGGGGGGCGGCGAGATCAACGCCCGGACCCTGCAGTTGCAGTACCCGAACGCGGCCGGTTTCCTGTTCGACAGCCATGCCCCGGGCGAGAGCGGCGGTTCGGGCAAGACCTTCGACTGGACGCGCCTGCCCACCGGGCTGCACCGCCCGTTCCTGCTGGCCGGCGGGATCACCGCCGACAACGTGTTCGACGCGATCATCGCCACCTTGCCGTGGGGCGTGGACGTGTCCAGCGGCATCGAGAGCGAGCCGGGCATCAAGGACGGCCACAAGATGCGCAAGTTCGTCGAGGAAGTGCGCCGCGCGGACTGCCACGAGCTGTCCACCAACTGCTGAGTGCGCGACCGCGTCGCCCGGGCGGGCGCGTGAAGCGGCTGCAGGACACGAGCAGCGCCGATCCCGGAGCGACGTCGATTGCCGCGGCTTGCCGCTGTGGCCAAACGCATGCGCTTGCTGCGCATCGCGGCGGCTGCGCTTGGACGCGCGCTCCAGCCTGATCGCAGTGCGTGCATCGCGCATGGCCTGGCGAAGGCCGGCCATGTCGCCGTGCCTGCCGGCATATCGCCACGCCTTTCACGTATGATTCCTGCAGGGGCCTGCCCTGGCGTTGGTGCGCCGCGCGCCGAATGCGCGCCTGGCAGGTGGAAGCAATGCGGCGCTGTCCATGACGGGACGCGTCGATACGGCACAGCACGGATGAGGGGGAATGGCCGAGTTCTTGAACGTCGCACTGGGATTTCCCACGCTGCCGTACAGCGTGCTGTTGGCGTTTTCGGCGATCTACTGGGCGCTGGCCGCCACCGGCATCGGCGACCTGGCCGGCGACGGGCACCTGCATGCCGATGGCGCGCATGGCGCCGATCACGGCCTGCACGGTGTGTCCGGCATCTTCGCGCGGCTGGGCCTGGGCGGGGCGCCGGTGATGCTGGTGGTGGCGCTGCTGTCGTTCTGGGGCTGGATCGGCACCTATTTCGTCCACCTGTTCCTGCTGCAGCCGTTGCCGACCGGTCTGCGCTGGGGCATCGGCGCCGGCGTGGCGCTGCTGGCGCTGCTGCCGGCGGTGCCGTTGACCTCCTGGATGCTGCGGCCGCTGCGCCGGCTGCTGTTGCGCTTGCGCCCGGTGGCGCAGGCATCGCTGCTCGGCAAGATCGGCATCGTCGCCTCGCCGCGCGCCGACGCCAACAGCGGCTACGCCACCTTCGACGATGGCGGCGCCGGCCTGGTGCTGCAGGTGCGCGCGCCCGCCGGCCAGGTCTACCCGCGCGGCGAGCGCGTGGTGCTGGTCGATTACGTGCACGCGCACAACCATTACTTGATCGCCCGCGAGCAGGACCAACTGGGCGCACCGTTTCCACACAGCCTGATTGCGGGCGATAAGGAGATCCACCGATGAGTTTTGCGACGATGGCGCCGTTCCTGATCGGCGTCGGTATCCTGCTGGTGCTGCTGCTGGGGCTGGCTGGCCTGTTCCGCGCCTTCTATCGCAAGGTGGACCAGGGCGTGGCGCTGATCGTCAACGACATGAGCTCCACGCCCAAGGTGCATTTCACCGGTGCCTTGATCGTGCCGGTGCTGTACCGCGCCGAGCTGATGCGGATCAGCCTGATCACCCTGCAGGTCGATCGCCGCGGCAAGGAGGGACTGATCTGCCGCGACAACATGCGCGCCGATATCGCGGTGGCGTTCTACTTGCGCGTCAACGAGACCCAGGCCGACGTGCTGCGCGTGGCCAAGGCGATCGGGGCCGACCGCGCCTCGGACAAGGACGCGGTCGACGAACTGTTCAACGCCAAGTTCTCCGAGGCGCTGAAGACGGTCGGCAAGAAGTTCGAGTTCACCGAGCTGTTCGAGAAGCGCCAGGAATTCCGCGACGAGATCATCGCGGTGATCGGCAACGACCTCAACGGCTACGTGCTCGAGGACGTGGCGATCGATTACCTGGAGCAGACCCCGAAGGCGCTGCTGGACCCGCACAACATCCTCGACGCCGAGGGCATCCGCAAGATCACCGAGCTCACCGGCACCCAGAATGTGGTGACCAATGAGCTGGAGCAGAACGCGAAGCTGGCGATCACCAAGAAGAACGTGGAGGCGCGCGAGGCGATGCTGGCGCTGGAGCGGCAGCAGGCCGAGGCCGAGGCGCGGCAGAAGCGCGAGGTCGATACGATCCGCGCGCGCGAGCAGGCCGAGACGTTGAAGGTGCAGGAAGAGCAGCGCCAGTTGGCGGAGAACGCGCGCATCGAGGCGCAGCAGCTGATCGACATCCGCGAGCAGAACCGCCTGCGCGAGGTCGAGGTCGCCGAGCAGAACCGCCAGCGCGCGGTGGCGATCGAGGTCGAGCGGGTCGCGCGTGCGCGCCAGCTGGAGCAGGTCACCACCGATCGCGAGGTGCAGCTGCAGGGCGTGGAGCGCGACAAGGTGGTCGAGAACGGCAAGATGGACGTGGCCAACATCACCCGCGAGCGCATCGCCATCGACAAGACCGTGGCGCAGGAAGAAGAGCGGATCAAGGAAGTGCGCGAAGTGGCCGAGGCCGACCGGCACAAGCAGGTGACGATCCTGGAAGCCGAGGCCAAGGCGCAGGAGCTGCTGGTGCGCCAGGTCAAGGAGGCGCAGGCGCGCGAGACCGCGGCCAAGCACCGCGCGGTCGAACTCACCACCCTGGCGCAGGCCGAGCACGAGGCCGCCGGCAAGCAGGCCGAGGCCAAGAAGCTGCTCGCCGACGGCACGCGCGCCGAGAAGGCCGCGCCCGGCCTGGCCGACGCGCAGGTCAAGGAAGCCTCGGCGCTGGCGATCGAGAAGGTCGGCATCGCCGAGGCGCGGGTGATCGAGGCCAAGGCCGATGCCAGCCTCAAGCAGGGCAGCAACGAGGCGCGCGTGCTGGCCGAGACGCTGCAGGCCAAGGCGCAGGGCGAAGAGCAGATGGGCAAGGCCAAGGCCAGCGCCGCCGAGTCGATCGGCATGGCCGAGGCGGTGGTGGTGGAGAAGCGCCTGTTCGCCGAGGCCGACGGCCTGACCCGCAAGTTCGAGGCGATCGGCGCGCTCAGCGACAGCGCGCGCGGCCATGAGGAGTTCCGGATGCTGCTCGACAACAGCCTCAAGCAGGCCCTGGCGTCGATCGAGGCCGGCAAGGAAGTCTCCAAGGAGAACGCCGAGGTCATCGCCAGCGCCCTGCGCAATGCCGACATCGATCTGGTCGGCGGCGACGGCGGCATGTTCGAGAATCTGGTCAAGGCGGTCTCGCTCGGCAAGTCGATCGAAGGCCTGGCCGACAAGAGCCCGATCGTGCAGGACCTGATGCAGCGCTACCTCGGCGTGCAGCGCGGCGCGGCGGCGCCGTCGCGGCCGGCGCCGGACACCGCCGGTCAACTGCCCGTCGCCCAGGCTTGAGCGCGGCACTGGACTGAGTGCGCAGGCGGCGCGCGGCCGGCAACGGCGGCGCGCCGTCGCAACCCGTGGCGGGCGCGCGCCGCAAGGCGCCGACCGCCTGCAAGCCGGCAGGAGCCGCGACGATGGCAACACCTCCCCAATCCGAGACCGATCCGCAGGCCGAGGGCGGCGCGCCCAGCCAGGTCGACCAGGCGGTCGCCCAGGGCGGCGCCTACGACGTGCTGCGCAAGCGCCTGGTCGAGCAGGGCGCGCGGCTGCAGGACGCGGTCGAGGCGCTCAACCGCCAGCGCCTGCAGGAGTTCGGCGACAGCCGGCTCGAGGTGGACGGCCGCTTCCGCATCCGCACCGAGCACAATTGCGTCGGCCGCGACATCGTGCAGGTCGGGCCGGACCTGCTGCTGTTCGGCTACAACGTGTTCCTCGGGCTCAAGAACCAGACCCGCGTGCAGGACGTGTTCGGCCTGTACCGGCTGGTCGAGGGCGCCGACGGCTACGACGTCAGCCCGATCGACCTGGCCGGCAGCTTCCTCGGCCAGGCCGGCTTCGTGCACGATTTCGGCGAACTCTACGCCTACTACAAGCACGCCCGGCTGCTGCAACTGATCGTCATCGGCGGCAAGCTGCTGGCGGCGTTCCAGATCGGCGAGCGCAGCAGCGACGTGCGCGTGTTCCGCTGGGCGCAGGACAGCGCCGGCGCGCTGACCTACATCGACGCGCGCGGCGAACGCGACATCGCGCTGCCGCCGCCGTTCGACTTCGAATGGACCCGCGCCACCCGCGAGATGGCGGTGAACGGCCGCCATTCGCATCTGAACATCCTCGACACCCTGTTCGTGGAGACCATCGGCGGCGATCTCACCATCAAGGTCGAGAACAACACCGAGACCGGGCAGGGCATCTACAGCGAACCGGTGGAGGACAAGACCCAGTCGCTGGACGACGCGCAATTCGATTTCGCGCGGGTCGGCAGCCTGGTCCTGCTCAAGGTGCTGCCGTATCGCGAGACGCAGTGGCGCGGGTTGATCTACAACACGCTCAGCGGCCGCATCGTGCGCAACGACGCCATCGTGCAGGCCTGCGTGCAGCTGCCCGAGGACCACGGCATCATCTTTCCCGGCGGCTATTACCTGCAGAACGGCGACCACAAGGCGTTCGACGCGGCGATGGACGGGATGCAGTTCAAGCGCGCGATCCGCTCGCCCAACGGCGAGGACGTGCTGTACATCTTCTACGAGCGCGAGGGCGGCAAGTCCGCGCTGTTCGTCTACAACACCATCCGCCGCGCGCTGCAGAACCCGGTGTTCGGCCATGGCTATGCGCTGCTGCAGGACGGGCGCATGGTGCTGTTCCATGCCGAGGGCACCGAGCCGACCCGGATCCATCCGATGCAGGTCTGGCAGACCCCGTTCAGCAGCGACGAGTTCGCCGCCAGGCGCCCGCCGAGCAACACCTTCCTCGGCCGCATCGGCAATGCCGAACTGGTGCGCGGCATCTCCAGCCTGTTCGGGCTGGCGCGCGCGATCGACCGCGACGAGGTCTCGGTGCAGCGCTACCAAGTGCTGGTCGAGGACGCGCGGCGCCTGTTCGACGCGCACCATTGGCTGGAGGACGCGCACTGCGGCGACCTGGCCGGCGTGCTGCGCGGCATCAGCGCCACCGGCGAGGCGGTGCTGGACGAATACGAGAAGGTCCTGTCGATCCGCCAGCAGTCCGACCAGGCGATGGCCGAGGCGACGGCCGCGCACAAGGCGCTGCTGGCGCGGCTGCAGCCGGAGAACTGGAACACCATCCAGGAGTTCGTCGAACCGCTCAACGCCATCGCCGCGCAGCGCGGGCATCTGCTGACCATCCGCGAGTACCGCTACATCGACACCGAGGCGATCGACGCGATGGGCGCGACGCTGCAGCAGGCCCACGATACGGTCGGCGCCGCCACCGGGCGCTTCCTCGGCAGCGAGAGCGCGCTGGCGCCGCTGCACGCGCGCCTGGCCGAACTGGATGCGGCGGCGCAGGCCGCGGCGACCGCGCGCGCGCTGTCCGAGCAGGTGCAGGCGATGCAGGCGATGTCGGCCGACCTGGACCTGCTGTCGGAACTGATGGCCGGGCTCAAGGTCGACGACGCCACCGAGCGCACCCGCGTGGTCGAGGCCTTGTCCGAAGTCTATGCGCGGCTCAACCAGGCGCGCGCGCGCGCCGAGCAGCGCCGCAAGAGCCTGGGCTCGGCCGAGACCGTGGCCCAGTTCGGCGCGCAGTTCGCGCTGTTCGGCCAGGCGATCACCAGCGCGCTGGCGCTGTCCACCGATCCCGAGCGCGCCGACGAGCAGCTGTCGCGACTGATGGTGCAGTTGGAGGAGTTGGAGAGCCAGTTCGGCGAGCACGAGCAGTTCCTGGGCGACATCCTCAGCAAGCGCGAGGAACTGGTCGAGGCGTTCGAGACGCACAAGCAGGCCTTGCTCGACGACCGCCAGCGCAAGGCGCGCTCGCTGCTGGACGCGGCCACGCGCATCCTCGACGGCCTGCCGCGGCGCACCGAGCGCTTCGCCAATGCCGACGAACTCAACGCCTTCTTCGCCGGCGACCCACTGATCCTCAAGCTGCGCGAGCTGGCCGAGCGGCTGCGCGGCTACCGCGACAGCGTCAAGGCCGACGATGTCGAGGCGCGGCTGAAGGGCGTGCGCGACCAGGCGGTGCGCGCGCTGCGCGACCGCAGCGAACTGTTCGAGTCCGGCGGCAACGTGGTGCGGCTGGGGCCGCGGCACCGCTTCAGCGTCAACACCCAGGCGCTGGACCTGACCCTGCTGCCGCGCGAGGACGGACTGGCGCTGCATCTCACCGGCACCGACTACCTGGAACCGCTGCAGGACGCCGCGTTGGACGCCACCCGCGCCTACTGGCAGGTGGCGCTGGATTCGGAATCGCCCAGCCTGTACCGCGGCGAGTACCTGGCCGGGCGCATGCTGGAAACGGCGCTGGCGGGCGAGGAGGGGCTGAGCCTGGATGCGCTGGCGCAACTGGCCGCCGCGCCCGACGCGCTGGCGCGCAGCGTGCGCGACTTCGCCGCGCCGCGTTACCGCGAGGGTTACGAGCGCGGCATCCACGATCACGACGCGACGCGCATCCTGCAGGCGTTGCTGCCCTTGCAGCAGGCCGCGGGTACGCTGATGCACGCGCCGGCCGCGCGCGCGTTGGCGATGGCGTTCTGGGCCGAACGCCAGCGCGAGGAAGAGGTGGCCTCGTGGGTCGCGCGCCAGGCCGGGGTCGATGCGATCGCGCGCCTGTTCGGCGCGCGCGACGGCCGCGACGCGCTGCGGGCGGAAATGGCGCAGGCCATGCAGCGCTTCGCCGAGGACACCGGTTTGCCGTTCGACCCCGCCCAGGCGCAGGCGGCCGCCGCCTACCTGGCGGCCGAACTGGCGCAGGGCGAACCGACGTTCCCGTTCAGCCGCCATGCGCGGGAACTGCTCGATGCGCTGCATGCGCGGCTGGCCGAGGCCGGGCTGCGCGAGCAGTTCGACCAAGCCCTGGAGCGCGTGCGCGGCAAGCTCGGCGCCGCCTGGACGCAGGCCAGCCAGTGGGTGCAGGGCCTGTGCCACGATCCGCGCTTCGCGGTCCACGCCGGCTATGCGCCCGAGGCGGTGGCGATCGCGCTGCTGGCGCCGCGGCTGCGCAGCCGCGCCAGCGAGGTGGCGCTGATGGCCACGGTGGAAGGCCTGCTCGGCGAACATCCGCGCATCGACGGCGGCCGCCTGGGTCTGGCCATCGACGATTTCCTGGCGCGCCTGCGTCACCACGAACAGGTGTTCGTGCCGGGCTTCCGCCACTACCAGGCCTTGCGCCAGCAGGTCATCGGCCGCGAGCGCGAGCAGTTGCGCCTGTCCGAGTTCAAGCCGCGGCCGCTGTCCTCGTTCGTGCGCAACAAGCTGATCAACGACGTCTACCTGGGCGTGATCGGCGACAACCTCGCCAAGCAGATGGGCACCGTCGGCGAGAACAAGCGCAGCGACCTGATGGGTCTGCTGATGCTGATCTCGCCGCCGGGCTACGGCAAGACCACGCTGATGGAGTACGTCGCCAGCCGGCTGGGCCTGGTCTTCATGAAGATCAACGGCCCCGCGCTGGGGCACGCGGTGCGCTCGCTGGATCCGGCGCAGGCGCCGGACGCCACCGCGCGGCAGGAGCTGCTCAAGCTCAATCTCGCGCTGGAGATGGGCAACAACACCATGCTGTACGTCGACGACATCCAGCACACGCACCCGGAGTTCTTGCAGAAGTTCATCTCGCTGTGCGACGGCACGCGCCGCATCGAAGGCGTGTGGAAGCAGCGCACGCGCACCTACGACATGCGCGGCAAGAAGTTCTGCGTGGTCATGGCCGGCAATCCGTACACCGAGTCCGGCGAGGTGTTCAAGATCCCGGACATGCTCGCCAACCGCGCCGACATCTACAACCTCGGCGATGTGCTCGGCGGCATGGAGGAGGCGTTCCTGCTCAGCTACATCGAGAACGCGCTCACCTCCAATCCGGTGCTGGCGCCGCTGGCCACGCGCGAACTGGCCGATCTGTACCTGCTGGTGGATCGCGCGCGCGGCAAGGAGATCTCCAGCAACGCGCTCAGCCATGCCTACAGCGGCGCGGAGATCAACGAGATCGTGGCCACGCTGCAGCGCCTGCTGCGCGTGCGCGACGTGGTGTACAAGGTCAACCAGCAGTACATCGCCAGCGCCGCGCAGGACGACCGTTACCGCACCGAGCCGCCGTTCCGCCTGCAGGGCAGCTACCGCAACATGAACAAACTGGCGGAGAAGGTCTCGCCGGTGATGAACGAGGCGGAGTTGCAGCAACTGATTTCCGACCACTACCTGGGCGAGGCGCAACTGCTGACCAGTGGCGCCGAGGAGAACCTGCTCAAGCTGGCCGAACTGCGCGGCGCGATGGGCGCCGAGGACCAGGCGCGCTGGGACCAGATCAAGCGCGATTTCCTGCGCAACAAGGCGATGGGCGCCGACGAGGCCGATGTCGGCGGGCGCATGGTGGCGCAGTTGGCGGACATCGCCGGGGGGCTGCAGGGGCTGCGTGCCGAGCCGAGTCCGGAGCCGGCGCGCTGGGAGCAACTGCTCGCGCTGCTGCGCCAGGTGCTGGCCGAACGCGAGCGCGAAACGCCGCCCGCCGCGGCTGTGGCCACGCCGGCAGCGCCGGCGCCTGCGCCGACGCAGGCGCCGGTCATGCCCACGCTGCAGCCCTTGCTCGACGCGATCGCCCGCTCGCACGAGGGCCAGGCGCAGGCCGGGCAGGCACTGGCGGCGCTGGCCGAGGCGCTGCGCGCGTCGCTGCGCGAGCCGTCCGCGCCGGCGGCGGAGCCGCGCGTGCGGCGCCCGCGCACGCTGGCCGAGCGCCAGCTCGACGAAGCGTTGGCGCGGCATTTCTATGGCGATGCGGGATCCGCGCGCGGCGACGATCCCGAACCCGGCCCGGCGTGAGCGCGGACGCTGCCCCGGCGCTGCCCGCGCCGCCGGCCTCGCCGCCGACGGCGCGCGACGCGCAGGCCGCATCCGGCTACGCGGCGCCGCTGCTGGAGGCGGTCGCGCTGGCCCTGGCCGCGTGTGCCACCGCGCCGGATGCCGGCGCGGCGCTGGTGCAGGAACTGGAGCGCATCCAGCACGCGCTGCAGGCGCGCGATCCGCAGCGCATCCGCCGCGACAGCGGCCTGCTCGGGCGCCTGCTCGGGCGCGACCTGGAGCGCCAGGCCGAGGCCGAGACCCTGCAGGCGCAACTCGGCGTGGTCCTGCTGCGCGCCGATGGGCATGCCGAGGCGCTGCAGCGTGCGGGCCAGGCGCATGCCCAAATGGCCGGCGTCGCCGAGGCCGGCGTGGCCGCGCTCGAGCGCTGGATCGCCGCGGCGCCGGCGACCGACCCGGCGCTGGCGCCGGCCTGGAGCCAGCGGCTCGACCACTTGCGCCGCCTCGCCGCCGCCTGGCGCCTGGAAGCCGCGCAGTGGCGGTTGCTGCAGCAGCAGGGCGACGACCTGCTGCAACGCTACCGGCACATCCGCGAGGTGCTGCTGCCGGCCTGGCGCCAGGCCGCCACCGCGCCGCAGGCGGCGCGGGGCGGGGACCACGCGGCCCGCGCCGCGCAGGCGCAGCGGCACATCCTGGCCGAACTGCAGGCCATGCGGGCTAGACTGCGCTGAGCCTGCGCCGCCGCCGCGAATCGCTATCGAAGGAGAACCACGATGACCCAGGAACACCCGCTGACGCCGCAGAGCCTGCCGCTGCAACCCGACGAGGCCGACCTCAAGGCGCTCGGCCTGGTGGCGGACGACCGCGCGCAGATCGCCGCGCTGGCGCAGGGCCTGCGCGAGCTCACGCCCGGCAGCCTGCACCTGTTCGGCACCGAGGTCGCCGCGCAGACCGCCGCGTTCTCCAGCCAGTTGCTGGACCAGGTCCGCAACCGCGACCTGGAGGCCAGCGGCGACAAGCTCGGCGAAGTGGTGCGGATCGCGCGCGCGCTCAAGCTCGACCAGCTCGGCGAGCGCTCGCGGGTGCCGCTGATCGGCGGCCTGATCGATCGCCTGCGCGCCTCCAAGGACGAACTGGTGCAGAAGTTCAGCGACACCAACCGGCAGATCGAACAACTGCTGCGCGACGTCGGCGCGCAGCAGGCCAACCTCGGCCAGCGCGTGGGCGAATTCGACCGCATGCACCAGATGGTGCAGGCCGAGCGCCGCGAACTGGGCCTGCACGTCGCCGCCGGCAAGCTGCGCCTGGCCGAGCTGCAGCAACAGCACCTGGCGCTGGCGGGCCAGGACGATCCGCAGGCGCGCGGGCAGCGCGCCGAGATCGACACCGCCCTGCGCCTGCTCGACAAGCGCGTCGGCGACCTGCAGGTGATGCAGCACGCGGCCGACCAGTCGCTGCCGATGATCCGGCTGATCCAGGCCAACGCGCTGCAGCTGATCGAGAAGTTCAACACCGTCCGCGACATCACCATCCCGTCGTGGAAGCGCCAGTTCGCGATCCAGCTGTCGCTGCACGAGCAGCAGAACGCGGTGGCGCTGTCCAACGCCATCGACGATGCCACCAACGACATCATGCGCCGCAACGCCGACCTGCTGCGGCAGGCCTCGGTGGACACGGCGCGCGCCAACCAGCGCGCGGTGATCGACATGGACACGCTGCGCCATGTGCACGAGCAGCTGATCGCCACGGTGGAGGAGGTGCGCGAGATCCACCGCGACGGCATGCAGCAACGGCGCGCGGCCGAGGTCGAACTGAGCCGGCTGCGCGACGATCTGCAGCGGCGCCTGGCCGCGCCGGCGCAGCCGGGCTGAGGCGCACGCGCCGCAAACGCGCCCCAGCCGACCTGTAGGAGCGGCTTCAGCCGCGACAGACACCCCAAGCCACTCGCATCCCAGGCGCCGCGGCCTCGTGTCTCAGGCGGCGCCATTGCGCGCGGATCGGCGGCGAACGCGGCAGGCAACCCGCCTAACCGCGATCCTGCCGCAGCAGCTCGCCGGCCAACCAGCCCGCCAATGCCTCCACCCGCGGGTCCTGCTGCTCCCGCCGCGTGCACAGCGCCCATTGCCCGCCGGTGTCGACGAAGCCCCACGGCGCCAGCAGGCGGCCGCTGGCCAGGTCGTCGGCGACCAGCGGCTGCGGCGCGATCGCCACGCCGATCCCGGCCAGCGCCGCTTCCAGCAGGTAGTACAGGTGCTCGAAGCCGGTGCCGTAGCGCAGCGTGGCCGGGTCCACCCCCTGCCGCTGCGCCCAGGCCGGCCACGCCTGCGGGCGCGAGGCGGTGTGCAGCAACGGCTGCCGCAGCAACGCCGCCGGCGTGCCCGCGGCCAGCGCCGCCGCTTGCGGCAGCGCCGGACTCAGCACCGGGCCGATCCGCTCCGGCGCCAGCACGTGCACCCGCCAACTGGCCGGCCACGGCGCCTCGCCCAGCAGCAGTGCGGCGTCCAGGCCGTCCAGGTCCGCGGCGAACGCGCCTTCGTGCGCCGACAGGTGCAGGGTCAGCGCGGGCAGGTCGCGCTGCAGGGCCTGCAGCCGCGGGATCATCCAGCGCGCCAGGATGCTGCCCGGGCAGCCCAGCACCAGTGCGCTGGGCCGCTGCGGCCGGCGCAACTCCGCCACCGCGTCCTGCAACTGGGCGAAGGCGCCGCCGGCGGCCTCGCGCAGCCGCTCGCCGGCCGCAGTCGGGCGGATGCCGCGGCCGTCGCGTTGCAGTAGGGGCTGGCCCAGTTCCGTTTCCAGCAGCCGGATCTGGCGGCTGACCGCGCCGTGGGTGACGTGCAGCTCGGCGGCCGCGCCGCCCACGCTGCGCAGCCGCGCCGCGGCCTCGAAGGCGCGCAAGGCGTTCAGCGAGGGCAGGCGGCGCAGGCTGGACATGTGAGATTTCCTGACGGGTCTGGTCAGACTTTATCGGTTTTTGCCTGGCGACGTGTGCGTTAAAGTGCAGCCCTGTCCTGCTGCCTGCGATCCCCATGTCCTCCGTCCCCATCAGCGACTTCCACGCCTATCCCGACGCCGCCGGCCATTTCGGCCGCTACGGCGGCCGTTTCGTCGCCGAGACCCTGATCGGCCCGCTGCAGGAACTGGCCGCCGCCTACGACGCCGCGCGCCAGGATCCGGCCTTCATCGCCGAATACGACAAGGACCTCACCCATTACGTCGGCCGCCCCAGCCCGATCTACCACGCCGAGCGGCTCAGCCGCGAAGTCGGCGGCGCGCAGATCCTGCTCAAGCGCGAGGACCTGAACCACACCGGCGCGCACAAGATCAACAACACCATCGGCCAGGCGCTGCTGGCCAGCCGCATGGGCAAGACCCGCATCATCGCCGAGACCGGCGCCGGCCAGCACGGCGTGGCCAGCGCCACCGTGGCCGCGCGGCTGGGCCTGGAGTGCGTGGTGTACATGGGCGCCACCGATATCGAGCGGCAGAAGATCAACGTCTACCGGATGAAGCTGCTCGGCGCCACGGTGGTGCCGGTGCATTCGGGCTCGGCCACGCTCAAGGACGCACTCAACGAGGCGATGCGCGATTGGGTGACCAACGTGCGCGACACCTTCTACATCATCGGCACCGTCGCCGGCCCCGATCCGTATCCGCGCATGGTGCGCGACTTCAACGCCATCGTCGGCCGCGAGGCGCGTGCGCAGATGCTCAAGGACTACGGCCGCCTGCCGGACGCGATCAGCGCCTGCGTCGGCGGCGGCAGCAACGCGATCGGCCTGTTCCATGCCTTCCTCAACGACCCGGACGTGAAGATCTACGGCGCCGAAGCCGCCGGCGACGGCATCGCCACGGGCCGCCATGCCGCGTCCATCGCCGCCGGCCGCCCGGGCGTGCTGCACGGCAACCGCACCTACGTCATCTGCGACGACGACGGCCAGATCGTCGAGACCCACTCGGTCTCCGCCGGGCTGGACTATCCGGGCGTTGGCCCCGAACACGCGTTCCTGGCCGACAGCGGTCGCGCCACCTACCAGGGCGTCACCGACGACGAGGCGCTGGCCGCGTTCCACCTGCTGGCGCACACCGAGGGCATCCTGGCGGCGCTGGAATCCAGCCATGCCGTGGCGCAGTCGATCAAGTTGGCGCGCGAACTGCCCAAGGATGCGCTGGTGCTGTGCAATCTGTCCGGCCGCGGCGACAAGGATGTGCACACCATCGCCGCGCGTGAAGGCGTGCAGGTCTGAGCGATGCGCTGGGTGCGCGCGACGCTGACCGCCGAATGCGATGTGCCGGGCGAGCAGGAACTGCTGCTCGACTGGCTCGCGCGCTGGCGCGACGCGTTGCGCGCCTGCTCCGACAACACCGGCTGCGGCTGCTGCGTGGACAGTTTCGTGGTGGAGGCGCCCGCGCCGGCGCTGGCGGAACTGCCTGCGCACATGGTGTCCGCCTGCGCCGCGCCGCCGACCGATTGACCCTCTCTTCCTAGCCTGGATCCCTCATGCGCCGCATCGACGCCACCTTCGCCCGCCTGCGCACGCACTCGCGCAAGGCCCTGATTCCCTTCCTTACCGCCGGCGATCCATCGCTGGAGGCGACCGTGCCGGCGATGCATGCGCTGGTCGAGGCCGGCGCCGACGTGATCGAGCTCGGCGTGCCGTTCTCCGACCCGATGGCCGACGGCCCGACCATCCAGCGCAGCTCCGAGCGCGCGCTGGCGCGCGGCGCCGGCCTGGCCTACGTGCTGGAGGCGGTCAGCGCCTTCCGTCGCGATGATGCGGACACGCCGGTGGTGCTGATGGGCTACCTCAACCCGGTCGAGATCCACGGCGCCGCGCGTTTCGCCGAGGAGGCGGTGGCCGCCGGCGTGGACGGCGTGCTGCTGGTCGACCTGCCGCCGGAAGAGTCGGCCGAGACCCTGGCGATCTTCGCCGCGGCCGGGCTGGACCTGATCGTGCTGGCGTCGCCCACCACCAGCGACGCGCGCCTCGGCCTGCTGTGCGACGCCGCGCGCGGCTATCTCTACTACGTCAGCTTCGCCGGCGTGACCGGCGCCGACCACCTGGACACGCGCGCCGCCGGCGATCGCCTGCGCCAGTTGCGTGCCCGCTCCACGGTGCCGGTGGTGGCCGGGTTCGGGATCAAGGACGCCGCCAGCGCCAAGGCCATGGCGGTGGATGCCGATGGCGTGGTGGTCGGCAGCGCGCTGGTCGCGGCGCTGGCCGAAGCGGGCAGTCCGCAGGCCGCGCGCGACGCCGCCCTGGCGTTCCTGACGCCGCTGCGGCAGGCGCTGGACCACGCCTGAGCCGCATGTTCGCCGGCGTCTCTCGGATGCCGGTCGATGCGCTGACCACGCGTGGCGTCTGTCCCTGATGGCGAACTGGCGCGGCCATCGCGTTCGCGCGTCCCAGGCTCCGGCCAGCGGCGCATCTTCCGTCACCGCAACGGTGGCATGGCACGCCGATGCGGCGAGCCGCCTTCGAAATGCGTGTTGCAGCGCAGCAATCTGCCGCCGAGGCGATGCGCCGGCGTATTGCGGCGCGATATCTAGCGGCGCGCTAGACTGTCGCCCCTTGGCGGCCCGGTGGGCCGCGCGACTGGATCGTCATTCCGCATGAGTTGGCTCAGCAAATTGATGCCCTCCGGCATCCGCACCGATAGCACGCCCAGCAAGAAGCGCAGCGTCCCCGAAGGCCTGTGGGAGAAGTGCCCCAACTGCAGCGCCGTGCTGTACCGGCCGGAGCTGGAGGAGAACTTGGAGGTGTGCCCGAAGTGCGGCCACCACATGGCGATCCGCGCCCGCGCACGGCTGGCCGCGCTGTTCGATGCCGACACCGCGCCGACCGAGATCGGCGCGCGCCTGGGCCCGACCGACGCGCTGAAGTTCAAGGACCAGAAGAAGTACGGCGAGCGCATCAAGGCCTCGCAGAAGAGCACCGGCGAATACGACGCGCTGGTGGCGATGCAGGGCCTGCTCAAGGGCCAGCCGCTGGTCGCGGCCTCGTTCGATTTCGCCTTCATGGGCGGCTCGATGGGCTCGGTGGTCGGCGAGCGCTTCGCTCTGGCCGCGGAAACCGCACTGAAGATCGGCGCGCCGTTCGTGTGCTTCTCCGCCAGTGGCGGCGCGCGCATGCAGGAAGGCCTGTTTTCGCTGATGCAGATGGCCAAGACCTCGGCCGCGCTCGGCCGCCTGCGCGAGGCGGGGCTGCCGTACGTGTCGGTGCTCACCCATCCCACCACCGGCGGCGTCTCGGCCAGCTTCGCCATGCTCGGCGACATCAACATCGCCGAGCCGCACGCGCTGATCGGCTTCGCCGGCCCGCGCGTGATCGAGCAGACCGTGCGCGAGACCCTGCCCGAAGGCTTCCAGCGCTCGGAATTCCTGCTCGAGCACGGCGCCATCGACCAGATCTGCGACCGCCGCGACCTGCGCGATCGTCTGTCCGAACTGCTGGCGATGATGATGCGGCAGCCGGCGCCGGCGAAGACGGAGGTGGCGTGAAAGCCGGAAATCGGGAATCGGGAATCGGGAACCGTGTTGTCGCGAGCGCGATGCATCGCGTGGCAAGCGCGTTTCCGCGACCCGTGGAATTTTCCGGCTTTTTCCCATTCCCGATTCTCCATTCCCCATTCACAGCCGTATGAACCAACGCAAATACTTCGGCACCGACGGCATCCGCGGCCGGGTCGGGCAGGGCGCGATCTCCGCCGATTTCGTGATGCGCCTGGGCAATGCGCTGGGCCGCGTGCTCGGCGCGGGCGCCGATGGCGCGGCGCGGCCGACCGTGGTGATCGGCAAGGACACGCGCATTTCCGGCTACATGTTCGAGTCGGCGCTGGAGGCCGGGCTGGTCGCCGCCGGCGCCAACGTGCAGTTGCTCGGGCCGATGCCGACCCCGGCGGTGGCGTTCCTCACGCGCACCCTCGGCGCCGACGCCGGCATCGTCATCAGCGCCTCGCACAATCCGCACTACGACAACGGCATCAAGTTCTTCTCCGCCGAGGGCGAGAAGCTCGACGACGCTACCGAGAGCGCGATCGAAGCGGCGCTCGACGCGCCGTTCGCCACCGTCGAATCCGAACGCCTTGGCAAGGCGATGCGCGCGCGCGACGCGATCGGTCGCTACATCGAGTTCTGCAAGGCCAGCGTGCCGCGCGGCTTCGACCTGCGCGGGCTGAAGCTGGTGCTGGATTGCGCGCACGGCGCGACCTACCACATCGCGCCGCTGCTGTTCCGCGAACTGGGCGCGGAGGTGGTCGCGATCGGCGCCGCGCCGGACGGGCTCAACATCAACGCTGGCGTCGGCTCGATGCACATCGACAACCTCGCCAGCAACGTGCGCAGCCATGGCGCGCACCTGGGCATCGCCTTCGACGGCGACGGCGACCGCGTGCTGATGGCCGACGACCGGGGCAATCCGGTCGACGGCGACGACCTGTTGTACGTGCTGGCGCGCGGCTGGCAGGCCAGCGGGCGCCTGCGCGGGCCGGTGGTCGGCACGCTGATGACCAACTACGGCCTGGAGCAGGCGCTGGCCGCGCTGCAGCTGCCGTTCCTGCGGGTCAAGGTCGGCGACCGCTACGTGCACCAGGCGCTGGTCGAGCACGGCGGCGTGCTCGGCGGCGAGACTTCCGGGCACATGCTGTGCCTGGATCGCGCCACCACCGGCGATGCCATCGTCAGCGCGCTGCAGGTGCTGGAGGTGCTCAAGCGCTCGCGGCAGAGCCTGCGCGAGGGATTGCAGGACTTGCGCAAGGTGCCGCAGCAGACGGTCAACGTGCGCCTGCAGCCGGGCGCGCGTCCGGCCGAGGCGGCCAGCGTGCAGGCCGCGCTGGCCGCGGCGCAGGCGGCGGTGCAGGGGCGCGGGCGCGCCTTCCTGCGCCCGTCCGGCACCGAGCCGGTGCTGCGGGTCACGGTCGAGGCCGACGACGCGGCGCTGATGCGCGACACCCTGGAGAAACTCGCCGGGGCGGTCCGTGACGCGGCGTGAGTCGCTCGCCATCGCCATCGCGGTGGTCATCGCCAAGATGGCCACCTTCTACCTGCTCTATCGCTTGTTGCGCTGATCGCGGCGCTTCTTCCCCTTTCACCCGATGACGGTTCCTGCCATGACTGCGCGCATTCCCACCCTCGACATCACCCGCTTCGACACGGACCGCGACGCCTTCGTCGCCGAACTCGGCGCGGCCTATCGCGAGTGGGGCTTCGCCGGCATCCGCAACCACGGCATCGCGCAGGCGCGGATCGACGCCGCCTACGCTGTGTTCAAGGCGTTCTTCGCGTTGCCCGAGGACACCAAGCGCCAGTACCACGTGCCGGGCAGCGGCGGTGCACGCGGCTACACCGCCTTCGGCGTGGAGACCGCCAAGGATTCCAAGCACTTCGACCTGAAGGAGTTCTGGCACATCGGCCGCGAGATTCCCGACGACTCCAAGTACCGCGAAGTGATGCCGCCGAACCTGTGGCCGAGCGAGGTGCCGGGTTTTCGCGAGCACGGCTACGGCCTGTACCAGGCGCTGGACCAGCTCGGCGCGCGCGTGCTGTCGGCGCTGGCGCTGCACATCGGCCTGCCCGAACACTACTTCGCCGACAAGACCGATTCGGGCAATTCGATCCTGCGCCCGATCTACTACCCGCCGATCACCGCCGACGACATCCCCAACGTGCGCGCCGGCGCGCACGAGGACATCAACTTGATCACCCTGCTGGTCGGCGCCAGCGCTGCCGGCCTGGAAGTCAAGTCCAAGCAGGGCGAGTGGGTGCCGTTCACCTCCGACGCCGACACCATCGTGGTCAACATCGGCGACATGCTGCAGCGCCTGACCAACCATGTGTATCCCTCGACCACCCACCGCGTGGTCAACCCGCCGGGCGAGCAGGCGCGGCAGCCGCGCTACTCGGTGCCGTTCTTCCTGCACCCGAACCCGGACTTCGTGATCGACGTGCTGCCCTCCTGCGTCAGCGCCGACAACCCCAGCCGCTACCCCGAGCCGATCACCGCGCAGGGCTATCTGGAAGAGCGGTTGCGCGAGATCAAGCTGAAGTAGGGGGTGGGCGGTGGCGCAGCAAGAGACTGGACTCATCACCATCTTTACCCGTGCGCTCGACGCTCGCGCAGCCGAAATGGCGCGGCGCGCCGATACCATTCCCACCAATGGTAGCGATCGGCGGCTACTCGCCGACCTGATCACCAACCATGCAATGCATTGGACACTGATCGAATTCAAGGATGCCGCTGCAGGAATCGACGCCGAGCGCGAAAAGGCCGTAGTTCCGGGGGTTTGCGCATGGTTGGCTGCGGACAACGCCAATGCGAAGGCGCATGAGCGATGCCATTTCTATGCGCAGAACGAAGCCTGCGACATTGGGTTCTGGGGGTACCGTTCTGTGGTTTGCTCGCGCTCGCCGTTGCCCAGGATGCCGGATGCCTGGTCCGAGGACTTCATTCAGCGGCTCCTGGCGGAGCCGCCTAACGTCGGGTTGGAGAACGCGGATTTTCTCGACTATGCGCAGGCGCTGCTCGCTCATACGAACGGAGGCGGCGATGGGAGCGACGTCGTTTTGGTGGTCGCCAGAGCACGAGGATCCTGCCACCATTTCACTTTGTCGTTGCCGGAGCTGGTAAGCGCGCTGGTCCCTTCTGCTGGCCCCAGTATGAAGTTCTAGTCATTCCGCCGACCTGATCCGATGCGAGCCGCGCCCCATCAGCCGCAGCAACAACGCATTGGGCAGCAGCGCCGTCAGGCCCAGCAGGGCGCGGTAGACCGTGCCCGGGACCACGCGCACCTTGCCGCGTTCGGCGCCGTCGATGCCGGCGCGGGCCACCGCCGCGGTCTGTAGCCAGATCCAGCGCGGCATCGCGTCCATTTGTTCGCGGGTGCCGGTGACGTCGTGGAACTCGGACCAGGTGAAGCCCGGGCACAGCGCGCAGACGTTGACGCCGCTGTCCGCGTTCTCCAGCGCCAGCGACTCGCTGAAGCGCAGCATGAAGCTCTTGGCCGCCGCGTACAGGGTGTGGCCGTCGGCGCCGGGCACCAGCGCGGCGAACGAGGCCACGTTGAGGATGCGCCCCTGGCCGCTGGCGCGCAGCGCCGGCAGCAGGCGCCAGGTCAGTTCGCATACGGCGCCGACCATTACCTGCAGGAACGCCGCATGCACCGCCCAGTCCTGGGTCGTGTAGCGGCCGGGCACTCCATAGCCGGCGTTGTTGACCAGGATCCGCACCGCCAGCCCGCGCCGTTCCAGTTCGGCCACCAGCGCGGCCGGCGCCGCCGGGTCGGCCAGGTCGGCCACCACCACCTCCACCGGCACCTGCGCCCGCAGTTCGGCGGCCAGCGCCTGCAGCAGCGCCTCGCGACGCGCCGTGAGGATCAGCGGCACGCCGCGGCGAGCGTATTCGCGGGCGATCTCGCGGCCGATGCCGCTGGAGGCGCCGGTGATCAGGGCATAGGCGGAAGGCTGGGGCATGGCGGTCTCGCAGGAGTGGGCGATCGGGGCAGGGGAGGGGGCATGCAGGCCGGGCCGGGGCCGGCGGCGCTGCCGGGCGGCGCCGCGCATCGGCTATCCTTTCGGCACTTTTCGCCGGAGAACGCGCCGATGCGACGCAAGATCGTAGCCGGAAACTGGAAACTGCATGGCAACCGCCATTTCGCCACCGCCCTGGTGCAGGAGGTGGCCGCCGGCCTGCCGGCCGAGGGCGTGGACGTCGTCATCCTGCCGCCGCTGCCCTACCTGGGCGACCTGATCGAGGACTTCGAGGACCATGCGCTGCACTTCGGCGCGCAGGACGTGAGCAGCAACGAGAAGGGCGCCTACACCGGCGAGGTGTCGGCGGCGATGCTGGTGGACGTGGGCGCCGAGTACGGCCTGGTCGGGCATTCGGAGCGGCGCCAGTACCACCAGGAGAGCAGCGAACTGGTCGCGCGCAAGTTCGCCGCGGCGCTGCACGCCGGGCTGATCCCGATCCTGTGCGTGGGCGAGACCCTGGAGCAGCGCGAGGCCGGCCAGACCGACGCGGTCATCGCCGCGCAGCTGGCGCCGGTGCTGGCGCTGGTGGGCGTGCAGGGGTTCGCCAAGGCGGTGGTGGCCTACGAGCCGGTCTGGGCGATCGGCACCGGGCGGACCGCCAGCCCGGCCCAGGCGCAGGCGGTGCACGCGTTCATCCGTGGCGAAGTCGCCGCCCACGATGCTAGAATCGCGGATTCGCTGCCGCTTCTGTATGGCGGCAGCGTCAAGCCCGACAACGCCGCCGAGCTGTTCGCGCAGCCGGACGTCGATGGCGGGCTGATCGGCGGGGCCTCGTTGGTCGCCGCGGAATTCCTGGCCATCGCGCGCGCGGCGGCCCGTTAACCGAACGGCCGCCGGGTGGCGGCCGCTCGCTACTCAAGTCGTACTGTCCGGACGGATTTCGAAATGCTGATGGTCATCCTCAATGTGGTCTACGTGCTGGTGGCGATCGCGATGATCGCGCTGATCCTGATGCAGCGCGGTTCCGGCGCGGCGGCGGGCTCGGGCTTCGGCGCGGGTGCGTCCGGCACCGTGTTCGGATCGCGCGGCGCGTCCAACTTCCTGTCCAAGTCGACCAAGTGGCTGGCCGTGGTGTTCTTCGCGATCAGCCTGTTCATGGCCTGGTATGCCGGCCACAGCGCGCGTCCGGCGGCCGAGGCCAATCTGGGCGTGATGTCGCAGGCCGCGACCCCGGCGCCGGCCGCGCCGGCCGGCGAGCTGCAGATCCCGCAGGCCCCGGCGTCGACCGCCCCGGCCGCCCCGGCCGTGCCCGCCGCCGCGCCGCCGGCGCAGCAGGCGCCGGAAAATGCACAACAAAAGTCGCCTGCCCCATCGCAGAAAGACTGAAGACGGTTACAATATGTTGCGCGGCGGGATTGCCGCGCGCGATACGCAAGCCCAGGTGGCGGAATTGGTAGACGCACTACCTTGAGGTGGTAGCGACTTAGGTCGTAGGGGTTCGAGTCCCCTCTTGGGCACCATTGTTTGGCTGCGGTTTCTGCGCAGGGGCGTCACGCTCCTGTTCGGACAATCGTCTATCCCATGCCTGCGCGGCACGCGCGCGGGCACAGGCAAGAGAGAATTGCGAGTGCTGGCCGAATATTTGCCGTCCCTGCTGTTTCTGATCGTGGCCACCGGTATCGGCGTCGCGCTGATGCTGGTGGGACGGTTCCTCGGTCCCCGGCGTCCGGACCTGAAGAAGCTCTCGCCCTACGAGTGCGGCTTCGAGGCCTTCGAGGACGCGCGCATGAAGTTCGACGTGCGCTATTACCTCATCGCCATCCAGTTCATCGTCTTCGATCTGGAAATCATCTTCATCGTGCCGTGGACGCAGGTGTTCATGGACCTGGGCGCTCGCTCCCTGGTCACCATGGGCCTGTTCGTCGGCATGCTGTTCCTCGGTTTTGTTTACGTGTGGAAGAAGGGAGCGCTGGAATGGGAGTGATTCAGACCCTGGATCGCCTGATGACCAACCCGATCCCGGAAGGGCGGGTGGACGACATCCTGCGTCCCGAAGGCGAGAACCCGCTGTTGGAGAAGGGCTACGTCACCACCAGCGTCGACGCGTTGCTGAACTGGGCGCGCACCGGCTCGATGTGGCCGATGACCTTCGGCCTGGCCTGCTGCGCGGTCGAGATGATGCACGCCGGCGCCGCGCGCCTGGACTTGGACCGCTACGGCGTGGTGTTCCGCCCGTCGCCGCGCCAGTCCGACGTGATGATCGTCGCCGGCACCCTGGTCAACAAGATGGCCCCGGCGCTGCGCAAGGTCTACGACCAGATGCCGGACCCGAAGTGGGTGATCTCGATGGGCAGCTGCGCCAACGGCGGCGGCTATTACCACTATTCGTACTCGGTGGTGCGCGGTTGCGACCGCATCGTGCCGGTGGACGTCTATGTCCCGGGCTGCCCGCCGACCGCCGAAGCGCTGGTCTACGGCATCTTGCAGCTGCAGAAGAAGATCTGGCGAACCCAGACCATCGCGCGCTGATCCCTCTTACT
This sequence comes from Xanthomonas sp. DAR 35659, assembly GCF_041242975.1. NCBI lineage: Bacteria > Pseudomonadati > Pseudomonadota > Gammaproteobacteria > Lysobacterales > Lysobacteraceae > Xanthomonas > Xanthomonas medicagonis. The sequence goes on along the minus strand of NZ_CP162488.1, from coordinate 3,585,156 downwards.
TCCTAAGAGCACGCCAAGCCCCCATGGCAGAGCAAGCATCTTCCTTTAGCGAACGCCTTGGCGCCCGGTTCCCGGGCAGCCAGGTGTTCGTGGTCCTCCCGCGTGGCGAAGTCACCCTGGAAGTGCCGGCCGACGCCTGGCACGCCACCTGTCTGGCGCTGCGCGACGAGTTCGGTTTCGAGCAATTGTCCGACCTGTGCGGTGTGGACTACCTGGGCTACGGCAGCGACGAGTGGGATACCTCGGACGTGTCCTCGCAGGGCTTCAGCCGCGGCGTGGAAGGCAAGGCCGTGGGCCGCTTCGCCTGGGGCGAATTCCCCAGCGCCGAGAGCGCCGGCGGCGCGCAGCCGTTGCCGGTGCCGCAGCAGCGCTACGCCGTGCTGGCGCAACTGATCTCTTACCGTCACAACCAGCGCCTGCGCGTGCGCTGCTACGCGCCGAACGAAGACCTGCCGGTGGTGGCCTCGGTCACCGACATCTGGCCGGGCGCGAACTGGTTCGAGCGCGAAGCGTTCGACCTGTTCGGCGTGGTCTTCGCCGGCCACCCGGACCTGCGCCGCATCCTCACCGACTACGGCTTCGTCGGCCATCCGTTCCGCAAGGACTTCCCGCTGATCGGCAACGTCGAAGTGCGCTACGACGAAGAGAAGCAGCGCGTGATCTACGAGCCGGTGACCTCGGTGGAGCCGCGCGTGGGCGTGCCGCGGGTGATCCGCGACGATGCGCGCTACCAGACCGCGGCGGGCGAAGCACAGAAGGAGCCCGCCAAGTGAGCGAGTACCACCAGGCGCACGATGCGTTCGCCAGCAATCCTGCCGAAGCCAAGCAGGAGATCCGCAACTACACGATGAACTTCGGCCCGCAGCATCCGGCCGCGCACGGCGTGCTGCGCCTGATCCTGGAGATGGACGGCGAGACCGTGGTCCGCGCCGATCCGCACATCGGCCTGCTGCACCGTGGCACCGAGAAGCTGGCCGAGTCCAAGCCGTTCAACCAGTCGATCGGCTACATGGATCGCCTGGACTACGTGTCGATGATGTGCAACGAGCACGCCTACGTGCGCGCGATCGAGACCCTGATGGGGATCGAGGCGCCGGAGCGCGCGCAGTACATCCGCACCATGTTCGACGAGATCACCCGCATCCTGAACCACCTGATGTGGGTCGGCTCCAACGGCCTGGATCTGGGCGCGATGGCGGTGATGCTGTACGCGTTCCGCGAGCGCGAAGAGCTGATGGACGTGTACGAGGCGGTGTCGGGCGCGCGCATGCACGCGACCTACTACCGCCCGGGCGGCGTCTACCGCGACCTGCCGGACCGCATGCCCAAGTACAAGGAATCGCGCTGGCACAAGGGCGGTGCGCTGAAGCGGCTCAACGCCGCGCGCGAAGGCTCGATGCTGGACTTCCTGGAGGAGTTCACCAACACCTTCCCGGCGCGCGTCGACGAGTACGAGACGCTGCTCACCGACAACCGCATCTGGAAACAGCGCACCGTCGGCATCGGCGTGGTCACGCCGGAGCAGGCCTACGCCTGGAGCATGACCGGGGTGATGCTGCGCGGCTCGGGCATCGAATGGGACCTGCGCAAGAAGCAGCCCTATGCCAAGTACGACGCGGTGGATTTCGACATCCCGGTCGGCACCAACGGCGACTGCTACGACCGCTACCTGGTGCGCGTGGCCGAGATGCGCGAGTCCAATCGCATCATCAAGCAGTGCGTGCAGTGGCTGAAGGCCAACCCGGGCCCGGTCATGGTCGAGAACTTCAAGGTGGCGCCGCCCAAGCGCGCCGAGATGAAGGACGACATGGAAGCGCTGATCCACCACTTCAAGCTGTTCAGCGAAGGCTACTGCGTGCCGGCCGGCGAGACCTACTGCGCGGTCGAGGCGCCGAAGGGCGAATTCGGCTGCTACCTGATGTCCGACGGCGCCAACAAGCCGTTCCGCGTGCACCTGCGCGCGCCGGGCTTCGCCCATCTGTCGTCGATGGACGCGATCGTGCGCGGCCACATGCTGGCCGACGTGGTGGCGATGATTGGTACCTATGATCTGGTGTTTGGTGAGGTCGACCGATGAAGGCGACAGGTAATTTCGAAGCGGCGCGCGACGTCGATCCGATGGTGGTGCTGAGCGACAAGACGCGCGCGCACATCGATCACTGGCTGGCCAAGTTCCCGCCGGACCGCAAGCGCTCGGCGGTGCTGCAGGGCCTGCACGCGGCGCAGGAACAGAACCAGGGCTGGCTGACCGACGAGTTGATCGCCGGCGTGGCCAAGTACCTGGAACTGCCGCCGGTGTGGGCCTACGAGGTCGCCAGCTTCTACTCGATGTTCGAGACCGAGAAGGTCGGCCGCAACAACGTCGCGTTCTGCACCAACATCAGCTGCTGGCTCAACGGCGCCGAGGACCTGGTCGCGCACGCCGAGAAGAAGCTCGGCTGCAAGCTGGGCCAGTCCACCGCCGACGGCCGCGTCTACCTCAAGCGCGAGGAAGAATGCCTGGCCGGTTGCGCAGGCGCGCCGATGATGGTCATCAACGGCCACTACCATGAGCATCTGACCAAGGACAAGGTCGACGAATTGCTGGACGGGTTGGAGTAACGGCAATGGCACAGCATCCCCACGCTCCCACCGGTCCGGTCGGCCCCGCGCCGCAGCCGCACCAGGTGGTGTACACCACGCTGCACTACGACACCCCGTGGTCCTACGAAAGCTATCTGAAGACCGGTGGCTACGCCGCGCTGCGCAAGATCCTCGAAGAGAAGATCCCGCCGGAGCAGGTGATCGAGATGGTCAAGCAGTCGAACCTGCGCGGCCGTGGCGGCGCCGGCTTCCCGACCGGCCTGAAGTGGTCGTTCATGCCCAAGGGCGCGCCGCAGAAGTACATCCTGTGCAATTCGGACGAGTCCGAGCCGGGCACCTGCAAGGACCGCGACATCCTGCGCTACAACCCGCATTCGGTGGTGGAGGGCATGGCCATCGCCTGCTACGCCACCGGCTCCACCGTGGGCTACAACTACCTGCGTGGCGAGTTCCACCACGAGCCGTTCGAGCACTTCGAGCAAGCCCTGGCCGACGCCTATGCCAATGGCTGGCTGGGCAAGGACATCCTCGGCAGCGGCATCGACATCGACATCTACGGCGCGCTGGGCGCCGGCGCCTACATCTGCGGCGAAGAGACCGCGCTGATGGAGTCGCTGGAAGGCAAGAAGGGCCAGCCGCGCTACAAGCCGCCGTTCCCGGCCAACTTCGGTCTGTACGGCAAGCCGTCGACGATCAACAACACCGAGACCTACGCGTCGGTGCCGGCGATCATCCGCAACGGCCCGGAATGGTTCCTGGGGCTGAGCAAGACCAAGAACGGCGGCCCGAAGATCTTCTCGGTCTCCGGCTGCGTGCAGAAGGGCGGCAACTTCGAGGTGCCGCTGGGCACCACCTTCGACGAACTGCTGGAGATGGCCGGCGGGCTGAAGCCGGGCCGCACCCTCAAGGGCGCGATCCCGGGCGGCGTGTCGATGCCGGTGCTGAAGGCCGAGCAGCTCAAGGGCCTGCAGATGGACTACGACACCCTGCGCGCGCTGGGCACCGGCCTGGGCTCGGGGGCGATCGTGGTGCTGGACGACAGCGTGTGCTGCGTGAAGTTCGCCTGCCGCATCTCGCAGTTCTTCCACAAGGAGTCCTGCGGCCAGTGCACCCCGTGCCGCGAAGGCACCGGCTGGATGCACCGCGTGCTCGAGCGCATCGTCGCCGGCAAGGCCACGATGGAAGACCTGCACCAACTGCGCACCGTCGCCGGGCAGATCGAAGGCCACACCATCTGCGCCTTCGGCGAAGCGGCGGCCTGGCCGATCCAGGGCTTCCTGCGCCAGTTCTGGGACGAATTCGAGTACTACATCGTCAACGGTCATTCGATGGTTGACGGCAAGAAGCTGGAGGCAGCGGCGGCATGAGCGCGCAACCCAACAATCCCGGCGCGACCCCCGCGGTCGTGCCGGAAGGCCATGTGACCGTCGAGATCGACGGCCAGTCGCTGGTCGTGCCGAAGGGCTCGATGATCATCCAGGCGGCCGACAAGGCCGGCATCCCGATCCCGCGCTTCTGCTACCACGAGAAGCTGCCGATCGCCGCCAACTGCCGCATGTGCCTGGTCGACGTCGAGAAGTCGCCCAAGCCGTCGCCGGCCTGCGCCACGCCGGTCATGGACGGCATGAAGGTGCAGACCCGCAGCGACAAGGCGCTGAAGTACCAGCGCAGCGTCATGGAGTTCCTGCTGATCAACCATCCGCTGGACTGCCCGATCTGCGATCAGGGCGGCGAGTGCGAGCTGCAGGACGTCTCGCTGGGCTATGGCCGCTCGGTCAGCCGCTTCAACGAGCGCAAGCGCGTGGTGCCGGACGAGGACATCGGGCCGCTGGTCGCCACCGAGATGACCCGCTGCATCCAGTGCACCCGCTGCGTTCGCTTCACCGCGGACATCGCCGGCACCTACGAGCTGGGCGGCATGTACCGCGGCGAGAACCTGCAGATCGGCACCTACGACGGCAAGCCGCTGACCACCGAGCTGTCCGGCAACGTGGTCGACGTGTGCCCGGTGGGAGCGCTGACCAACAAGGTGTTCCAGTTCCGTGCGCGGCCCTGGGAACTGGTGGCGCGCGAGTCGCTGGGCTACCACGATGCGATGGGCTCCAACCTGTTCCTGCACGTGCGCCGCGGCGAAGTGCTGCGCACCGTGCCGCGCGACAACGAAGCGGTCAACGAGTGCTGGCTGTCCGATCGCGACCGCTACTCGCACCAGGGCCTGTACGCCGAGGACCGCGCCCTGCGGCCGATGCGCAAGGTCGACGGGCAGTGGCGCGAGGTGTCGTGGGCCGAAGGGCTGTCCGCCGCGAGCGAGATCCTCAAGGCCAACCGTGGCGACGCGCTGGGCGTGCTCGCGCATCCGTCCACCTCCAACGAGGAGGGCGCGCTGCTGGCGCGCCTGGCCGACGGCCTGGACAGCGGCAACCTCGACCACCGCGTGTACAACCGCGATTTCTCCGACGCCGCGCTGGCCGAGCCGTTCGCGCTGCCGCTGGCGGAGATCGAGCAGGCCGACGTGGTGGTGATCCTGGGCAGCAACCTGCGCCACGAGCTGCCGCTGCTGCATGCGCGCATCCGCAAGGCGCGGATGCAGCGCCAGACCAAGGTGTATTCGATCAACCCGGTCGATTTCGACGTGGCCTTCGACCAGGCCGGCCGTCAGATCGTGGCGCCGTCGAAGTTCGCCGAGGCCCTGGCCGACGCTGCGCTGCGCGACGCGGTGCAGGGCGCCGGCCGTGCGGTGCTGATCGTCGGCGCGCTGGTCGAGAACCATCCGCAGGCCGCCGCACTGCGCGCGGCCGCGCGCGACTTCGCCGCTGCCACCGGCGCGGCGCTGTGCCGGATCCCGCAGGGCGCCAACGCCCTCGGCCTGGCCCGCTACGGCGTGCTGCCGCGCGGCCGCAACGCCGCGGCGATGCTGGCCGAACCGCGCAGCGCGTACGTGCTGTACGGCCTGGAGCCGGGTCTGGACTTCGCCGACGCCGCGGCTGCGCGCAGCGCGCTCGCCGGGGCCAAGGTGGTGGCGTTCAGCCACTTCGCCTGCGCCTCCACCCGCGACGTGGCCGACGTGATCCTGCCGATCGGCGCGCTGCCGGAAATCGAGGCGACCCTGACCAACCTCAACGGCAGCGACCAGCGCACCCGCGCCGGCGGCAAGCTGCCGGGCGAGGCCCGCGAGGGCTGGCGCGTGCTGCGCGCGCTCGGCGGCGAGCTGGGCCTGCCCGGCTTCGAGTTCATCGACCTGGCCGGACTGCGCGACGGCCTGCAGCCGCGCGAGGTGGCCGCGGCGAGTTCGGCGCAGCCGGCACGCCAGGACGAGGGCCTGGAACTGGCCGCCAGCCCGGCGATCTACCGCACCGATGCGGTGGTACGCCGCGCGCAGGCGCTGCAGCAGCATCCGCTGAACCGCGCGCCGGGCGTGGCGGTGCATCCGGACGAGGCCGAGCGGCTGGGCCTGCGCGACGGGCAGATGGTCAAGGTCGGCACCGCGGCGGGTAGCGCCACGTTGCCGCTGGCGACGGACAAGCGGGTCGCGCCGGGCGCGGCCTGGATCGAAACGGGCCACGGCGCGACCGCGCCGCTGGGCGCCGGTCGGGTGACGGTGGTGGCTGCATGAACGAGATGCTGTTGAACGTGGTCGACCCGCTGCACCAGTGGTTCCTCGGCCTGGGCGCCTTCGGCGTGGTCCTGTGGATCGTGCTGAAGATCCTGCTGATCGCCATGCCGGTGATCATCTCGGTGGCGTTCTACGTGGTCTGGGAGCGCAAGCTGATCGGCTGGATGCACGTGCGCCACGGGCCGATGTACGTGGGCATGGGCATCTTCCAGGCCTTCGCCGACGTGTTCAAGCTGCTGTTCAAGGAAATCATCCAGCCCAGCAGCTCGCACAAGGCGATGTTCGTGATCGCGCCGCTGATCACCCTGGCGCCGGCCTTCGCCGCCTGGGCGGTGGTGCCGTTCGACGCCAAGCTGGTGTTGTCCAACGCCAACGCCGGCCTGCTGTACCTGCTGGCGATGACCTCGCTGGGCGTGTACGGCATCATCCTGGCCGGCTGGGCGTCCAACTCCAAGTACGCCTTCCTCGGCGCGATGCGCTCGGCGGCGCAGGTGGTCAGCTACGAGATCGCGATGGGCTTCGCCCTGGTCGGCGTGATGATCGCCGCCGGCAGCCTGAACCTGAGCGCGATCGTGCAGGCGCAGGCCGGCAGCTCCGGCTTCCTCGACTGGTTCCTGATCCCGCTGTTCCCGCTGTTCATCGTGTACTGGGTGTCCGGCGTGGCCGAGACCAACCGCGCGCCGTTCGACGTGGTCGAAGGCGAGTCGGAGATCGTCGCCGGCCACATGGTCGAGTATTCGGGCGGTGCGTTCGCGCTGTTCTTCCTGGCCGAATACGCCAACATGATCCTGGTCAGCTTCCTGGTCTCGATCTTCTTCCTGGGCGGCTGGCTGAGCCCGATTCAGGGCTGGGTCACCGCGGACGTCTCGCCGTGGGTCAATTGGATCTGGACCGGCGGCTGGCCGTGGCTGCTGATGAAGGTGCTGTTCTTCGCCAGCGCGTACATCTGGTTCCGTGCCAGCTTCCCGCGCTACCGCTACGACCAGATCATGCGCCTGGGCTGGAAGGTGTTCATCCCGCTGACGATCGTGTGGATCGCGGTGACGGCATTGATGGTGTTCTACGGCGTGATCCAGAAGGGCGTGTAAGCGATGAATAAAATCACCCATTACTTCAAGAGCCTGCTGCTGCTCGAGCTGCTCGGCGGCCTGTGGCTGACCTTGAAGTACACGTTCCGTCCCAAGTACACCGTGCTGTACCCGATGGAGAAGTTCCCGCAGTCGCCGCGCTTCCGCGGCCTGCACGCGCTGCGCCGCTACCCCAACGGCGAGGAACGCTGCATCGCCTGCAAGCTGTGCGAGGCGGTGTGCCCGGCGCTGGCGATCACCATCGATTCGACCAAGCGCGAGGACGGCACCCGCCGCACCACGCGCTACGACATCGACCTGTTCAAGTGCATCTACTGCGGTTTCTGCGAGGAGAGCTGCCCGGTCGATTCGATCGTGGAGACCCACGTGCTCGAGTACCACTTCGAGAACCGCGGCGAGAACATCGTCACCAAGCCGCAGCTGCTGGCGATCGGCGACCGGCTCGAAGCCGAGATCGCCGAGCGCCGCGCCGCCGACGCCGCCTTCCGCTGAGGTCCTGCAATGGATTGGGTAAATATCGCTTTCTGGATCTTCGCCACCACCGCCGCGGTCGCCGCCGGCGCGGTGATCAGCGTGCGCAACCCCGTGTATGCGGTGCTGTGCCTGATCCTGACCTTCTTCTCCATCGCCTGCGTGTGGCTGCTGGTGGGCGCCGAGTTCCTCGGCGTGACCCTGGTGCTGGTCTACGTCGGCGCGGTGATGGTGCTGTTCCTGTTCGTGGTGATGATGCTGGACATCGACACCAGCCGCATGCGCGAAGGCTGGGTGCGCTACCTGCCGGTCGGCCTGGTGGTGGCGGTGGCGATGCTGGTGCAGATGGTCACCCTGATCGGGGTCAAGGCGCGCACCGCCGCGCCGTTCCCGGTCGACAACGCCGCCGCGCAGGCCGCAGACACCTCCAACATCACCTGGCTGGCCAAGACCCTGTTCACCAAGTTCCTGCTGCCGTTCGAGTTCGCCGCGATCATCCTGACCGTGGCGGTGGTGGCGGCGGTGATGCTGACCCTGCGCAAGCGCACCGGCATCAAGACCCAGAACCCGGGCGACCAGTCGCGGGTCAAGGCCGGCGACCGCCTGCGCATGGTCAAGATGGACGCCGAGGCGCCCACGCTCCACACCCCGGCCGCGGCACCGCAGGAGGGCCAGCCATGATCACCTTAGGTCACCTGCTGGCGCTCGGCGCGGTGCTGTTCTGCATCAGCATGGCCGGCATCTTCCTGAACCGCAAAAACGTCATCGTGCTGCTGATGTCGATCGAGCTGATGCTGCTGTCGGTCAACATCAACTTCGTCGCCTTCTCGCGCGAGCTCGGCGATGCCGCCGGGCAGCTGTTCGTGTTCTTCATCCTGACCGTGGCCGCGGCCGAGGCCGCCATCGGCCTCGCGATCCTGGTGACGCTGTTCCGTACCCGCCACACGATCAACGTGGCCGAAGTCGATTCGCTGAAGGGCTGACCTGCAGATGGAAATTACGCTCTCCCAGAGTCTGCTGATCGCGGTGGTGCTTGCGCCGCTGGTCGGCAGCATCGTCGCCGGCCTGTTCGGCCGGCAGGTCGGCCGCAAGGGTGCGCAGCTGGTCACCATCCTCGGCGTCGCGGTCAGCTGCGCGCTGTCGTGCTGGACCCTGTACCAGCTGGTCGGGCAGGGCGCGGCGCCGTTCAACCAGAACGTCTACACCTTCTTCGACGTCGGCAACTACTCGGCCCACGTCGGCTTCATGGTCGACCGCCTGACCGCGATGATGATGGTGGTGGTGACCTTCGTGTCGCTGCTGGTGCACATCTACACCATCGGCTACATGGCCGACGACCCGGGCTACCAGCGCTTCTTCAGCTACATCTCGCTGTTCACCTTCTCGATGCTGAGCCTGGTGATGAGCAACAACTTCCTGCAGCTGTTCTTCGGCTGGGAAGCGGTGGGCCTGGTGTCGTACCTGCTGATCGGCTTCTGGTTCAAGCGCCCGACCGCGGTGTTCGCCAACATGAAGGCGTTCCTGGTCAACCGCGTCGGCGACTTCGGCTTCCTGCTCGGTATCGCCCTGGTGCTGTACGTGTTCGGCAGCCTCGACTACTCGATGGTGTTCGCCAACGCCACCGCCATGGTCGGCGGCACCATCACCGTGTGGACCGGCTCGATCACCATTCCCTTCACCGAGCACGCGATCCACGTCATCGACCCGGTGGTGTGGTCGGTCCCGACGATGGTCTGCATTTGCCTGTTCATCGGCGCCATGGGCAAGTCGGCGCAGGTGCCGCTGCATGTGTGGCTGCCCGACTCGATGGAAGGTCCGACTCCGATCTCGGCGCTGATCCATGCCGCGACCATGGTCACCGCCGGCATCTTCATGGTGGCGCGCATGTCGCCGCTGTTCGAGCTGTCCGAGACCGCGCTGAACTTCGTGCTGTTCATCGGCGCCACCACCGCGTTCTTCACCGGCCTGATCGGCATCGTGCAGAACGACATCAAGCGCGTGGTCGCCTACTCGACGCTGTCGCAGCTGGGTTACATGACCGTGGCGCTGGGCGTGTCGGCCTACTCGGCGGCGGTGTTCCACCTGATGACCCACGCCTTCTTCAAGGCGCTGCTGTTCCTGGCCGCCGGCTCGGTGATCATCGGCATGCACCACGAGCAGGACATGCGCAAGATGGGTGGCCTGCGCAAGTACATGCCGGTCACCTACTGGACCAGCGTGATCGGCACCCTGGCGCTGGTCGGCACCCCGTTCTTCGCCGGCTTCTACTCCAAGGACACGATCATCGAGGCCGCTGCGCACCATGCGCACACCTCGCACAGCTGGATCGCGACCTACGGTTACTGGGCGGTGCTCGGCGGCGTGCTGGTCACCAGCTTCTACAGCTTCCGCCTGCTGTTCCTGACCTTCCACGGGCAGGAGCGCTTCCGCGATGCGCATGCGCACCACGACGCGCACCACGACAGCGCGCACGACGGGCATGCGCATGACGATCACGCGCACGACGATCATGGCCACGGCCACCATGGCGCACATGAGCCCCACGAGTCGCCGTGGGTGGTGACGGTGCCGCTGATCCTGCTGGCGATCCCGTCGATCGCGATCGGCTTCTTCACCATCGGCCCGATGCTGTTCGGCACCGACTGGATGGGGCACAACGCCGCGGTGGCGGTGAAGGGCCAGGCGCTGAGCTTCTTCAGCGGCATCGTCGACTTCTACGACCCGGCGCGCGACACCGTCGGCGCGCTGGCCGAGGAGTTCCACGGTCCTGTCGCGTTCGCGCTGCACGGCCTGACCCAGCCGCCGTTCTTCCTGACCCTGGCCGGTTTCGCCCTGGCCTGGATCCTGTACCTGTGGAAGCCCGAACTGGCGGCGAAGGCGCGCAAGACCTTCGCCGGACCGGTGTGGGTGCTGGAGAACAAGTACGGTTTCGACAAGCTCTGGATCGACGGCTTCGCCGGCGGCGGCGTCCGCCTCGGCAAGGCGTCGCGCGCGGTGGATACGCATGTCGTGGACGGCGTCATGGTCAACGGCACCGCGCGCGTGATCGACCTGGCAGCCAACCTGCTGCGTCGCACGCAATCCGGTTTCCTCTATCACTACGCCTTCGCGATGATCATCGGTCTCATTGCCCTGCTGGGCGTGCTGATGCATTTCTGGCGTTGACCTGTACGGAATAAGAACACGTGTCGAACTGGCCTCTACTCTCCATCCTGATCTGGCTGCCGATCGTCGGCGGCGCGCTGATCCTCGCCTTGCGCGACGCCACCACCGCGCGCTGGGCGTCGCTGCTGGTCGCGCTGCTGACCTTCGCGCTGAGCATCCCGCTGCTCACCGGCTTCGACTACGCCAGCGACGCGCTGCAGTTCGTCGAGACCCACGCGTGGATCCCGGCCTACGACATCGGCTACAACCTCGGCGCCGACGGCATCGCGGTGGCGTTGATCGTGCTGACCACGCTGGTCACGGTGCTGGCGCTGATCGGCGCCTGGGCCTCGATCGACAAGCGGGTCAACCAGTACGTGGCCGCGTTCCTGATCCTGGAAGGCGTCACCGTCGGCATTTTCGCCGCCACCGACGCGATGCTGTTCTACGTGTTCTTCGAGGCGATGCTGATCCCGATGTTCCTGATCATCGGCATCTGGGGCGGCCCGCGCCGCATCTACGCCGCGGTCAAGTTCTTCCTGTACACCTTCCTCGGCTCGGTGCTGATGCTGGTCGGGTTGATCTACCTGTACCTGAAGGGCGGCAGCTTCCAGCTCGCCGACCTGTACCAGCTGTCGCTGACCTCCAAGGAGCAGACCTGGCTGTTCTTCGCCTTCCTGATCGCCTTCGCGGTCAAGGTGCCGATGTTCCCGGTGCACACCTGGCTGCCGGACGCGCACGTGGAAGCGCCGACCGCCGGTTCGGTGATCCTGGCCGCGATCGCGCTGAAGATCGGCGGCTACGGCTTCCTGCGCTTCAACCTGCCGATGCTGCCCGATGCCAGCAACCACTGGGCCTGGCTGGTGATCGCGCTATCGCTGATCGCGGTGATCTACGTCGGCCTGGTCGCGCTGGTGCAGGAGGACATGAAGAAGCTGATCGCGTATTCGTCGATCGCGCACATGGGCTTCGTCACCCTCGGCGCCTTCGTCGCCTTCGCCCTGGTGGCGTCCGGCAGCGGCGACGCCGCGCAGTTGGCGCTGCAGGGCGCGATGGTGCAGATGATCTCGCACGGCTTCGTGTCCGGCGCGATGTTCTCCTGCGTCGGCGTGCTGTACGACCGCATGCACACCCGCCGCATCGCCGACTACGGCGGCGTGGCCAACGTGATGCCGTGGTTCGCCGCGTTCGCGATGCTGTTCTTCATGGCCAATGCCGGCCTGCCGGGCACCAGCGGCTTCGTCGGCGAGTTCATGGTCATCCTGTCCAGCTTCCAGTCGCACCCGCTGCAGGCCTTCGCCGCCGCCACCACGCTGGTGATCGGCGCCGCCTACACGCTGTGGCTGTACAAGCGCGTGTTCTTCGGCGAAGTGGCCAACGCGCACGTGGCCGAACTGAAGGACATCAACGGCCGCGAGGCGCTGGTGCTGGGCGTGTTCGCGCTGGGCGTGCTGGCCCTGGGCCTGTATCCGAAGCCGCTGACCGACCTGATGGAGCCCTCGATCGCAAAGCTGGCGGCGCAGATCGCCACCAGCAAGCTGTAATCGGGCCGTCGAGCGAAATGATTCCAGAGAGTTGATGATGACCACCCCTGCGCTGCTGCCCCTGACCGCCGTCGACCTGCCGCCCCTGCTCCCCGAGCTGGTGCTGACCGCCGGCGCCTTCGCCCTGCTGATGCTCGATCTGTTCATCAGCGAGCGCAACAAGGTCTGGACCCACATCGTCTCGGTCGCGATCCTGGTCGCGGTGTTCGCGATGCTGCTGGCCGGCGTGGGCGGGCAGGGCGAGGTGTTCCATGGCATGTTCGTGCGCGACGCCGCCGCCGACGTGATGAAGACGGTGATCGTCGGCCTCAGCGCGCTGACCCTGATCTACGGCTGGAGCTACCTGCGCGAGCGCAAGCTGTACCAGGGTGAGATCCCGGTGCTGGTGCTGTTCGCCACCGTCGGCATGATGATCCTGGTCTCGGCCGGCAGCCTGCTGATGGTCTACCTGGGCCTGGAACTGCTGGCGCTGTGTTCCTACGCGCTGGTCGCCTCCAACCGCGACAACGGCATGGCCACCGAGGCGGCGATGAAGTACATCGTGCTCGGGTCGCTGGCCTCGGGCCTGCTGCTGTACGGCATGTCGCTGATCTACGGCGCCACCGGCACGTTGAGCCTGGCCGCCATCCACGAGGCGATCGGTTCCAGCCAGGAGCACACCCTGCTGCTGACCGGCGCGGTCTTTATGATCGCCGGCGTGGCCTTCAAGCTCGGCGCCGCGCCGTTCCACATGTGGTTGCCGGACGTCTACCAGGGCGCGCCGGCGCCGATCGCGCTGTTCATCAGCTCGGCGTCCAAGCTGGCCGCGTTCGGCATGGCCTATCGCCTGCTGGAAGTGGGCGTGGGACCGCTGGCCGAACAATGGCACTGGGTGATCGGCGGCCTGGCGGCGCTGTCGCTGCTGGTCGGCAACCTGATGGCGTTGGCGCAGAGCAACCTCAAGCGCATGCTGGCGTACTCCACGGTTTCGCACATCGGCTTCCTGCTGCTTGGCGTGGCCGGCGGCGGCGAGCGCGGCTATGCGGCGGCGCTGTTCTACGCGATCTGCTATGCGGTGATGTCCACCGCCTCGTTCGGCGCGATCATCGCGATGTCGCGCCGGGGTTTCGAGGCCGAGCGCATCGACGACTTCAAGGGCCTGAACGCGCGCAACCCGTGGATGGCGCTGCTGGTGCTGTGCATCATGGCCTCGCTGGCCGGCGTGCCGCCGTTCCTGGGCTTCTGGGCCAAGCTGGCGGTGCTGGGCGCGGTGGTCGCGGTGCCCGATCACACTGTGTGGTGGACCGGCCTGGCGATCCTGTCGGTGCTGTGCGCGGTGATCGGCGCGTTCTACTACCTGCGCGTGATCAAGGTGATGTACTTCGACGAGCCGGTCGGCGAACCGCTGCCGGGCAACGACGACCGCCTGCTCGGCGTGGTGCTCGGCGTCAATTCGATCGGCCTGCTGGCGCTGGGCCTGGCCTGGAGCCCGCTGATGGCGTGGTGCCAGCGCGCCTTCGCGCAGTTGGCCTGATCGCGCACGAAAGCGCTGTTTTCAAGCTGTTTTCGACAACGCCGCCGCAAGGGCGGCGTTGTCGTTTTTGCATTGCGCGCGACGCGCGCTATTCCGTTCGCGGTCGCTTGCGCGTATCATGTCGCTCGAAGACCGGCGGCATCGCCGCCGGGTCGGATGAAAAATCAGGGCTTGCAATCATCGCGCTGATTCTTCATAATTCCGCTTCTGCTGCGGGGTGGAGCAGTCTGGCAGCTCGTCGGGCTCATAACCCGAAGGTCGCAGGTTCAAATCCTGCCCCCGCTACCATATTTGTCTACGGCGGCAACCAGTGCATCGGTTGCCCGCGGTAGGGAAATCTGGGCTTCGCGAAGACGCATGTTCCCGTCTTTGCAACCGGAATCCAGCGTGACCGGAGTCGTACCGGATAAGGGGCCCAACGGGCCCTTTGTCGTTTCCGGGGTCCGGGAAAACCGGCGTAATCGATTCTTCATTCATCCAGATGCAAGGCAGGCTGTGAGCGACAAGGCAAACGAAATCGCGACTCTGCTGGGCCCGACCGTGGACGCGTTGGGCCTGGAACTGCTGGGGGCGGAATACCTGCCGGCCCCGGGCGGCGCCACGCTGCGCCTGTACATCGACGTGCCGCTGGCCGAGCAGCCCGAGCGCATCGTCAACATCGACGATTGCGAGCGGGTCAGCCGCGAGGTGTCCGCGCAGTTGGACGTGGAAGATCCGATCAGCGGCAACTACACGCTGGAAGTGTCCTCGCCCGGCGTGGACCGACCATTGTTCAGCGCCGAGCAGTTCGCGCGCCACCAGGGCGAGTCGGCCAAGGTGGTGCTGAAGCTGCCGCAGCAGGGCCGTCGGCGCCTGCAGGGGCGCATCGCCCAGGTCGACGTGGACGCCGGGCGCATCGTGTTCGAGATCGACGGCGCCGAACTGGCGGTGGACTTCGACAATATCGACAAGGCGCGGATCCTGCCCGACTGGGCGGCGTTGGGCCTGGCCCCGACCAAGCCCGGCAAGAGCCCCAAGCCCAAGCCGGCCGGCAAGACCGCAAACCCCAATAAGAAACCATCCAACGAACCGGCGGCCAACAAGGCTGCGCGCGGAGCGAAAGAATGAGCAAGGAACTGTTGCTGGTAGTCGACGCGGTAGCCAACGAGAAAGGCGTGCCGCGCGAAGTGATCTTCGACGCGATCGAGGCCGCGCTGGCCTCGGCGGCGAAGAAGCGCTATCCCGACCAGGACGTGCTGACGCGCGTCACCATCGACCATAAGGACGGCAACTACGAGACCTTCCGCCGTTGGGAAGTGGTGGCCGACGACGTGGTGATGGAATCGCCGGACCGGCAGATCCGCCTGATGGACGCGGTCGACGAGGCCGACGGCGTGGATGTCGGCGACTACATCGAAGAACAGATCGAGAACCCGGATTTCGGCCGCATCGCCGCGCAGGCCGCCAAGCAGGTGATCGTGCAGCGCGTGCGCGAGGCCGAGCGCCAGCAGGTCGTCGATGCGTGGAAGGATCGCGTCGGCGAACTGGTTACCGGCGTGGTCAAGCGTGCCGAGCGCGGCAACATCTACGTGGACCTGGGCGGCAACGCCGAGGCCTTCATTCCGAAGGACAAGGGCATTCCGCGCGACGTGCTGCGCGCCGGCGACCGCGTGCGCGGCTA
This sequence comes from Xanthomonas sp. DAR 35659, assembly GCF_041242975.1. Taxonomy (NCBI): domain Bacteria; kingdom Pseudomonadati; phylum Pseudomonadota; class Gammaproteobacteria; order Lysobacterales; family Lysobacteraceae; genus Xanthomonas; species Xanthomonas medicagonis. The sequence goes on along the minus strand of NZ_CP162488.1, from coordinate 3,569,540 downwards.
CCTGGCCGAAGTGCGTTCGGAGCCGCGCGGCCCGCAGCTGTTCATCAGCCGCGCCGCGCCGGAATTCATGATCGAGCTGTTCAAGCTGGAAGTGCCGGAAGTGGGCCAGGGCCTGGTCGAGATCAAGGCCTGCGCGCGCGATCCGGGCGACCGCGCCAAGATCGCGGTGCTGGCGCACGACACCCGCACCGATCCGATCGGCGCCTGCATCGGCATGCGCGGTTCGCGCGTGCAGGCGGTGTCCAACGAGCTCAACGGCGAGCGCGTGGACATCGTGCTGTGGAACGACAACCCGGCCAACTTCGTCATCAACGCGATGGCGCCGGCCGAGGTGCAGTCGATCATCGTCGATGAAGAGAAGCACTCGATGGACCTGGCGGTGGCCGAAGACCGCCTGGCCCAGGCGATCGGCAAGGGCGGCCAGAACGTGCGCCTGGCCAGCCGCCTGACCGGCTGGCAGCTCAACGTGATGACCGCCGAGCAGGTCGCGGCCAAGTCCGAGGCCGAGCAGGCCGTCGCCCGCCAGCTGTTCATGGACAAGCTGGAAGTGGACGAGGAAATCGCCGCGATCCTGGTCGCCGAGGGCTTCAACTCGGTCGAGGAAATCGCCTACGTGCCGGTCGGCGAGTTGCTGGCGGTGGAGGGCTTCGACGAGGACATCGTCGAGGAACTGCGCGCCCGCGCCCGCGACGCGCTGCTCAACGAGGCGCTGGCCGCCGAGGAGAGCGACGGCGACGGCGTGCCGGCGGCGGACCTGCTGGCCCTGGACGGCATGGACGAAGCCACCGCCTATGCGCTGGCCGCCCATGGCGTGCGCACCAGCGAGGACTTGTCGGACCTGGCCGCCGACGAAATCCTCGAATTCGGCATCGAGGACCTGGACCAGGAACGCGCCGCGGCGCTCATCCTGGCCGCCCGTGCCGAGGAGATCGCCCGATTGGAACGCGGCGAATGAGTCAGCGATGAATGCCGCCCTGACCCGATCAGGGCTTAGAATCCGCGCTACCTTCGCACGCGGCGAGGGGGCGCCAACCAGATCATAGGATCCGAATGTCGCAGCAAACCACCATCCGCAAGCTGGCCGAACTGGTGAACACGCCGGTCGAGAAACTGCTGGTTCAACTGGCCGAGGCCGGGATGAAGTTCAGCGGTCCCGACCAGGTCGTGACCAGTACCGAAAAGATGAAGCTGCTCGGCTTCCTGCGCCGCACCCATGGCAAGACCGACAAGCCGGCCGAGGAAGAAGCCCAGGCCGCGCCGAAGAAGATCACCCTGAACCGGCGCAAGCTGCAGGAAGTGACGGTCAGCGCCGGGCGCAGCAAGACCACGGTCAACGTCGAGGTCCGGCAGAAGCGCACCTACGTGAAGTCGGCCGAGGATCTGGCCGCCGAGCGCGCGGGCACGTCGTCGGGCGGGCGGGTGGACGACGAGCGCGCCGAGATCCTGCGCAAGCTGGAGGAATCCAAGCAGCGCAATCTGGCCGAACAGCAGAAGCTGGCCGAGCAGGACCGTGCGCGCGCCGAGGAAATCGAGCGCAAGCGCAAGGCCGAGCAGGACGCGCGCGAGCGCGTCGAGGCCGAGCAGCGCGCGGCGCAGGCCGCGCTGGACGCCGAGTCGGCACCGCCGGCCGCGGCACCGTCCGCGCCTGCCGCCGACCGCAATGCCGCCGCGGCGCCGCGCCCGGCACGTCCGGCGGTGGCGCCGCGTCCGGCCGGTGCCGCGCATCCGGCCAAGCCGGCCGCGCCGCGCAGCGACGACCGCAACAACGCCAACAACAAGCACAAGACCCGCGGCTCGCACGTGATGGTCGCCGGGGTCGAGGACGACGACAGCACCAGCCGCTTCGCCGGCCAGCTGCACCTGTCCGCGGCCGACCGCGCGCGCCGTTCCAACGTGCGCGGCAAGCCGCGCGGCGGCAGCCACAGCGGCGGCCGTCGCCAGGCCGAACCGTCGCGCAGCGGCGGCGGCGCGCATGGCTTCGAGCGTCCCACCGCGCCGGTGGTGCGCGAAGTGGCGATCGGCGACACCATCACCGTGGCCGATCTGGCGCAGAAGCTCGCGCTGAAGGGCGGCGACGTGGTCAAGGCGCTGTTCAAGATGGGCGTGATGGCCACCATCACCCAGTCCATCGACCACGACACCGCGGCGCTGATCACCGAAGAGCTCGGCCACAAGCCGGTGCGCGCGGGCAGCGCCGACGCCGAGGACGCGCTGCTGGCGCACACCGAGGACGCGCAGGGCGAGAAGCTGCCGCGGCCGCCGGTGGTCACCATCATGGGCCACGTCGACCACGGCAAGACCTCGTTGCTGGACTACATCCGTCGCACCAAGGTCGCCTCGGGCGAAGCCGGCGGCATCACCCAGCACATCGGCGCGTACCACGTCGAGACCGATCGCGGCGTCATCAGCTTCCTGGACACCCCGGGCCATGCCGCGTTCACCTCGATGCGCGCGCGCGGCGCCAAGCTCACCGACATCGTGGTGCTGGTGGTCGCGGCCGACGACGGCGTGATGCCGCAGACGGTCGAGGCGGTCAAGCATGCGAAGGCGGCCGGCGTGCCGCTGATCGTGGCGGTCAACAAGATCGACAAGTCCGGCGCCGATCCGCTGCGGGTCAAGAACGAGTTGCTGGCGCAGGACGTGGTCGCCGAAGAATTCGGTGGCGACACCCAGTTCGTCGAACTCTCGGCCAAGACCGGCCAGGGCATCGACGTGCTGCTCGACGCGATCTCGCTGCAGGCCGAAGTGCTGGAACTGCGGGCGGTGGCCGACGGCCGCGCCAGCGGCGTGGTGATCGAGTCCTCGCTGGACAAGGGCCGCGGCCCGGTGGCGACGGTGCTGGTGCAGCAGGGCGCGCTGAAGAAGGGCGACTACCTGGTGTGCGGCATCCAGTACGGCCGCGTGCGTGCGTTGTTCGACGAAACCGGCAAGCAGCCCGATGCCGCCGGCCCGTCCATCCCGGTGCAGGTGCTGGGCCTGTCCGGCGTGCCGGATGCCGGCGACGACTTCGTGGTCGTCGATGACGAGCGTCTGGCTAAGGACGTGGCGCAGCAGCGCGAGACCAAGCGCCGCGAGTCGCGCCTGGTGTCCTCGGCGGGCAGCCGCATGGAAGACATCATGTCGCAGCTCGGCAAGGGCGAGGGCCAGCTGTCGCTGAACCTGGTGATCAAGGCCGACGTGCAGGGTTCGGTGGAAGCGCTGAAGCAGTCGCTGACCGCGCTGTCCAACGAGCAGATCCGCATCAACGTGATCCACTCCGGCGTGGGCGGCATCACCGAGTCCGATGCGAATTCGGCGCTGGCCTCCAAGGCCACGGTGATCGGCTTCAACGTGCGTGCCGACGCCTCGGCGCGGCGCATCATCGAGACCAACGGCATCGACCTGCGCTACTTCTCGATCATCTACGACGTGATCGACCAGGTGAAGCAGGTGGCGTCCGGTCTGCTGGGCGTAGAGATCCGCGAGGAGATCATCGGTACCGCCGAGGTGCGCGACGTGTTCCGCAGCTCCAAGTTCGGCGCCGTCGCCGGCTGCATGGTGGTGGAGGGCGTGGTCAAGCGCAACAAGCCGATCCGCGTGCTGCGCGACAACACCGTGGTGTTCGAAGGCGAGCTGGAATCGCTGCGTCGCTTCAAGGAGAACGTCGACGAGGTGCGCAACGGCACCGAGTGCGGCATCGGCGTGAAGGCGTACAACGACGTCAAGCCGGGCGACCAGATCGAGTGCTTCGAGCGTATCGAAGTGCAGCGCACGCTTTAAAGAGCCGGGATTCGGGAATCGGGAGTGGGGAATGGGAAGAGCGGGGCGCTGCGTGCGCTTCGTTCGTCCCAGACCCTCCCCGGTTCCTTCATTCCGAATATAGAGAATTCTCAGTCATGCCCACCAAGTCCTTTCACCGTACCGATCGCGTGTCCGCGCAGATCCGGCGCGACCTCGGCACGATCGTGCATGCGGCCGTGCGCGATCATGGCCTGCCGTCGGTCAGCGTGTCCGACGTCGAAGTCACCCGCGACCTGGCCCATGCCAAGGTGTTCGTCACCGCGCTGATGCCGGAGCGTTCGGTCGAGGCGGTCAAGGGCCTGAAGGAACTGGCGCCGCAGCTGCGCAGCGAACTGGCGCGGGCGATGAAGCTGCGCCACGTGCCCGAGCTGCATTTCCACTACGACGATTCGGTCGATCGCGGCGAGCGCATCGACAATCTGCTGCGCGACATGCCGGAACTGCAACAACGTGAAGACGCCGGCGACGATGCCGACGGCAATGGCAGCCTGGTTCCGCCCAAGGGCTGAGCCCTCCTGTAGCGGTGCGCGCATCGGCGCGTACCGCCGATCGCCTGCCTGTGCTTCCGCGTCCTGGCACCCGCATTTGCAGCCTGCGATCTGATTTCTGCTTTTCTTCCTGACCTGCGCGGGTCGCCGGCCCCGCCGCGGATTCGCCAATCCCGAATCCCGAATCCCGAATCCCAGCCGCTCCGCCATGTCCCTGATCGGTCCCCGACTGCCGCGTATCGCCTTCCGCCGCCTCGACGGCATCGTGCTGCTCGACAAGCCGGCCGGGATGAGTTCCAACGCCGCGCTGCAGGCGGCACGGCGCCTGTTCCGGGCGGAGAAGGGCGGCCATACCGGCAGCCTGGACCCGCTCGCCACCGGGCTGCTGCCGCTGTGCTTCGGCGAGGCGACCAAGCTGGCGGGGTTGCTGCTGGGCTCGGCCAAGGCCTACGAGGCCGAGATCGTGCTCGGCACCACCACCGATAGCGACGACGCCGACGGCGCGGTCCTGCAGACCCGGCCGGTGCCGGCGATCGATGCGGCGACCTTGCAGGCGGCGCTGGCGCCGTTGCGCGGCCGCATCCGCCAGCGCGCGCCGATCTATTCGGCATTGAAGCAGGGCGGCGAGCCGCTGTACGCCAAGGCGCGCCGCGGCGAGGCGATCGAGGCGCCGGAGCGCGAGGTCGAGGTGCATGCGATCGACGTGCTCGCGCACCAGGGCGAGCGCCTGCGTCTGCACGTGGCGTGCGGCTCCGGCACCTACATCCGCAGTCTGGCCCGCGATCTGGGCGAGGCGCTGGGCTGCGGCGCACACATCGCCGCGCTGCGGCGGCTGTGGGTGGAACCGTTCCGGACGCCGCAGATGGTCACCCTGGAGCACCTGCAGCACCTGGCCGCGCAGGATCCTGCGGCGCTGGAGGCGCTGGTGCTGCCGCTGGCCGCCGGTCTTGCCGATTTCCCGCCGTTGCGGCTGGAATCTGCTGCCGCGCAGCGTTTTCGCATGGGCCAACGGCTGCGCGATCCGGCCTGGCCGCCGGGCCTGGCCGCGGTGTTCGACGTCGATGGCACCCCGCTGGGGCTGGGCCAGGTCGATGCCGGCGGGCTGCTGGCGCCGCAGCGCATGTTCAATCTGTGACCGGAGGCCGGCCGTGGCGGGTCTCGCCGACCGCCGGTCAGTCATGACGCCGTCTTAACGCCTTGTTCCCCCGGGCCGGGGCCGGTACAATTCCGCGGCCTTTCCGGCACGCTGCGCTCCGGCGCAATCCTTCGCAATCGGCGAGCCAGGCGGTGCGTCCTTCGCACGTTCCTGCCGGCCCCGCATCTCAGAGAAAACACCACATGTCCATCGACACCCAGAAAGTCATCGAAGAAAACAAGCGCGGCGCCGCCGACACCGGTTCGCCGGAAGTGCAGGTCGCGCTGCTGACCGCCCGCATCGAACAGCTGACCGGCCACTTCAAGACCCACAAGAAGGACCACCACAGCCGCCGCGGCCTGCTGCAGATGGTCAACCGCCGCCGCAGCCTGCTCGACTATCTGAAGAAGAAGGATGGCGAGCGCTACAAGGCGCTGATCGAGAAGCTCGGCCTGCGTCGCTGAGGCAACGAACCCCACCGCGGCGCAGCGATGCGCCGCGGTTTTGTTTTGGGTAGTACCGTGACCCGGGGATCGCTCCGCGTCACCGGCCGGATCCTCCCGGCCACCCGCCAGCGGCATGGGCCGTCAGCGGTCCATTCGAAGACAGCATCATCCAAGGAAACCCCGTGGCAAAAATCACCAAAACCTTCCAGTACGGCAAGCACACCGTCACCCTCGAAACCGGCGAGATCGCCCGCCAGGCCGGCGGCGCCGTCATCGTCAAGATGGACGACACCGTACTGCTGGTCACCGCCGTCGCCGCCAAGAGCGCGCGCGAAGGTCAGGACTTCTTCCCGCTGACGGTCGACTATCAGGAGAAGTTCTACGCCGGCGGCCGCATCCCCGGCGGCTTCTTCAAGCGCGAGGGACGTGCGACCGAGAAGGAGACGCTGATTTCGCGTCTGATCGACCGTCCGATCCGTCCGCTGTTCCCGGAGGATTACAAGAACGAAGTGCAGATCATCGCCACGGTGATGTCGATGAACCCGGACATCGACGGCGACATCGCCGCGCTGATCGGCGCCTCGGCCGCGCTGTCGCTGGCCGGCACCCCGTTCAACGGTCCGATCGGCGCCGCCAAGGTCGGTTACAAGAACGGCGAATACATCCTCAACCCGACCGTGTCGGAGCTGAAGGACTCGCAGCTGGAGCTGGTCGTCGCCGGTACCGCCAACGCGGTGCTGATGGTCGAGTCCGAAGCCGCGCTGCTGTCCGAGGAAGTGATGCTGGGCGCGGTCACCTTCGGTCATCGCGAGATGCAGAAGGTCATCAACATCATCAACGAGCTGACCGTCGAAGCCGGCACCAAGCCGTCCGACTGGGTCGCCCCGGCCAAGAACGAGGCCATGATCGCCGCGCTGAAGGAAGCGGTTGGCGATCAGCTGGCGTCGGCCTTCCAGGTGCGCGACAAGCTGCAGCGCCGCGATGCGATCTCGGCGATCAAGAAGGACGTGCTGGCGCAGCTGGCGCCGCGCGCCGCCGCCGAAGGCTGGGTCGCCGCCGACCTGTCCAAGGAGTTCGGCGAGCTGGAGTACCAGACCATGCGCGGTTCGGTGCTGAGCACCAAGGTGCGCATCGATGGCCGTGCGCTGGACACCGTGCGCCCGATCAGCGTGAAGGCCGGCGTGCTGCCGCGCACCCACGGCTCGGCGCTGTTCACCCGCGGCGAGACCCAGGCGATCGTGGTCACCACGCTGGGCACCGCCCGCGACGGCCAGGTGATCGACGCGGTCTCAGGCGAGTACAAGGAAAACTTCCTGTTCCACTACAACTTCCCTCCGTATTCGGTGGGCGAGTGCGGCCGCTTCGGCGCGCCCAAGCGTCGCGAGATCGGCCACGGCCGCCTCGCCAAGCGCGGCGTGCTGGCGGTGATGCCGACCATGGAAGAGTTCCCGTACACCATCCGCGTGGTCTCGGAAATCACCGAATCCAACGGTTCCTCGTCGATGGCTTCGGTCTGCGGTTCGTCGCTGGCGCTGATGGACGCGGGCGTGCCGGTGAAGGCGCCGGTGGCCGGTATCGCCATGGGCCTGGTGAAGGAAGGCAACGACTTCGTGGTGCTGTCGGACATCCTGGGCGATGAAGATCACCTGGGCGACATGGACTTCAAGGTCGCCGGTACCGCCGAGGGCGTGTCCGCGCTGCAGATGGACATCAAGATCGAAGGCATCACCGAGGAGATCATGAAGCAGGCCCTGGCGCAGGCCAAGGCCGGCCGACTGCACATCCTCGGCGAGATGGCCAGCGCGCTGACCACCCCGCGTGCGGAGCTGAGCGACTACGCGCCGCGCCTGCTGACGATCAAGATCCACCCGGACAAGATCCGCGAAGTGATCGGCAAGGGTGGTTCCACCATCCAGGCGATCACCAAGGAAACCGGCACCCAGATCGACATCCAGGACGACGGCACCATCGTCATCGCCTCGGTCAACGCGATCGCCGCGCAGGCCGCCAAGTCGCGCATCGAGCAGATCACCTCGGACGTCGAGCCGGGCCGCATCTACGAAGGCAAGGTCGCCAAGATCATGGACTTCGGCGCGTTCGTGACCATCCTGCCGGGCAAGGACGGCCTGGTGCACGTCTCGCAGATCTCCAGCGAGCGCGTGGAGAAGGTCGGCGACAAGCTGAAGGAAGGCGACGTGGTCAAGGTCAAGGTGCTGGAAGTGGACAAGCAGGGCCGCATCCGCCTGTCGATGAAGGCCGTGGAAGAAGGCGAGGGCGTGTCGGCCGAATAAGCCGCACGTCTCCAGCGCGATTCCAGGAAAAAGCGGGCTTCGGCCCGCTTTTTTCATGGGCGCCGCGGAAGCGGATCGACGCTCGCGTGTAGGAGCGGCTTCAGCCGCGGCAGGGCGGCACCAGTGGGGTTGTGTCGCGGCTGAAGCCGCTCCTACACGGAATGCGGCGCGCTCGCTCGAGCGCGCGGGGACTTAGCCGATGCCGTCCTCGATCGCCGGATAGCGCGCCAGGTGCGCCGCCAGCGGCCCCGGGTGCGCGAGCTGGTAGCCCTGTCCGTAGCGCACCCCCAATGCCTGCAACGTCGCCAGTTCGCTTTCGGTCTCGATGCCTTCCACGATCACGCTGGCGTTGGTTTCGGCGGCGAAGGACAGGATCGCCAGCGCCAGCCGCTGGCGCCGCGGTTCGGCATCGATGCCGCGGGTCAGGGTCAGGTCCAGCTTGATGATGTCCGGCGCCAGGTGCAGCAGGTGGCGCAGGCTGGCGAAGCCGGTGCCGGCATCGTCCAGCGCGATGCGCAGGCCTTGCCGCTGCAGCGCGGCGATGCGCTCGGACAGGCGCGGGTAGTCCGGCGGCTGCAGCTGCTCGGTGATCTCCAGCACCACCCGCGACAGCGGGTGGCCCTGCAGCAGCGCGTCCAGTTGCGGGTGCAGCAGGGTCTGCGCGGAGACGTTGATCGCCAGGTACAGCGGCGCCGGCAGCTGCGGCAGCAGGTCCAGCGCCTTGCGCGCGGCGGCCAGTTCCAGTTCCACCGCTAGCCCGACCTTGCCCGCATCGTCGAACCAGCGCAGCGGCGGCAACGCGGGGTTGGACGGAAACCGCGACAGCGCCTCGACCCCGACGATGCGTTGCGAGGCCAGCGCCAGCACCGGCTGGGTCACGATCTGCAGGCGTTCGTTGGCGACCACCTCGCGGATGCGCGTGGCGATCGCCGCCTTCTCGCGGAACGCGTGCTTTTCCGCGTTCTGGCGGCGCGCCACGTCGGTCTGCAGCGCGGCGCGGTCCATCGCCAGCGCCAGGGTCGCGCCGACCAGGGTCGCCAGCATCTCCAGCGTGCGCACGTCCTGCGGCGTGTAGCCGTTGCGGTACGGCGACATCACCTTGAGCACGCCGATGCCGCGGTCGCCGTAGCGCAGCGGCACCACCAGCATCGAGCGCAGGCCGACCTTGCGGCAGGCGTCGCGATTGACCCGTGGGTCTTCTTCCGAGTCGTCGCATTGCAGCACCTGGCCGCTGCGCATGCACAAGCCGGACAGGCTGCCGTCGCTGGGCAGGCGCAGGCCGAGGTGCTGCTCGGCGGTGCCGCTGGCGGACCAGTACAGCATGTCGTTGCCGTCGCGCATTTCCACCACCGCGCCGGTGGAGCGGGTCAACTCCTGCGCACGGCGGGTCACCACGTTGACCACCTGCAACGGATCGCTGCCGGCCGCGGCGATCTCGCCCTGGGCGAGGATGATGCGCGACAGCAGCACCGCGTCCTCGCTCATCGGCGAGGCGAGGGGAGCGCGCCTGTCGGCGGGATCGGCGGCTTGCTCGACCTGGTCCGAAACGTCGGGTTGCTTGGTCATGTCTGGATCATGCGCCCGTGGGGCGACGCAGGGCAATCGCGGAGCGCCCGCAGGCGGTCAGCCGGCCGCGGGTGCGCTGCGCGCGCCGCCGAGCGGCGGCGCGGCGGGCACGGCAGCGCTCATTCGGCGGCGCCGTTCCTGCGCGGCTTGCCGTACAGGCTGCGCAATTCGTCCTTGGCCTGCTCCAGCACTTCGCGGCGCTGCGCCGGCAACTGCTTGCCGGCACGGTTGATGTAGAAGGTCAGCATCGACATCGCCGAACGATAGGGGCCGGTACGGCGGCGTGCGCTCTGGTCGGCGGAATGCTTGAGCGAACGGGCGATGGACACCGGATCGTCGCGTTCGAACACGCTGGGCGTGAGATCCAGCGCATCGCTGCTGTCGTTGACGCGCTGGACCCAGTGGGCGGTGGAAGCGTTCGGGCTGCTTTGTGCCATTGACGATGCTCCTTGCGGGTAACGGAATGGAATGAGGAAAGCCGGGATCCGGTTAGCGCCGGTTGCAGCAGCGCCGCACGCATCGCGCGAACGCCTACGGACCAGCACGTGCGCATCGCTGCGGGCGGCAGGCGCGATCCAGCGTGGCCAGCGCACGTGCCGAACCGAGGCCGACATGCCGGCGATTGCGATACAGGCGACGCTGCCGTCCGATCATGCTGCAATGCCGCATGCATGCCTCCCCCGAGCGAGTGTCAGGTCGCGTTCGCTGCCGTGCAGACGAGGCAAACGTGACGAGCGCCAACATAACCGCGCAATGCGGGCACTGTGGTAGACAGTGCATTTCCCGATGAACGATTAACCGTCAAATCATCGTGAAAACAGCGGCGCCGCATGTGCGCGCTTGATCCGCGGCGGCGACGTCGCCATCTCGCACCGTATCGCCGTCGTCGCGATTGTCGCGTGAGACACGCGTGAGACAATCGCGACGTTCCGCTTCCGTCGGCCGCGCGCCGCGCGCCGCAGGAGACCGCATGTCGCTGCTGCAAGACCGCTTCCATCCCGCCGTCGCTCGCTGGTTCGAGCGGCGTTTCGCCGCGCCGACCCCGGCGCAGGCCGCCGCCTGGCCGGCGATCCTGGACGGGCGGCATACGCTGGTGGCGGCGCCGACCGGCTCCGGCAAGACGCTCACGGCATTTCTCGCCGCGCTCGATGCGCTGCTGCGTGAAGGCCTGCGCGACGGCGCGCTCGCCGATCGCACCCAGGTGCTGTACGTGTCGCCGCTGAAGGCCTTGTCCAACGACATCCAGCTCAATCTCGAGGCGCCCTTGGCCGGCATCCGCGCCGAACTGGCCGCGCTCGGCCTGCCCGACATGGAGATCCGCACCGCGGTGCGCACCGGCGACACTCCGCAGCGCGAGCGCGCGCAGGCGCGGCGGCGGCCGCCGCACGTGCTGGTGACCACGCCCGAATCGCTGTACGTGCTGCTCGGTTCGGCATCGGGGCGGGAGGCGCTGCGCCACGTGCGCACGGTGATCGTCGACGAGATCCATGCGCTGGCCGCGAACAAGCGCGGCAGCCACCTGGCGCTATCGCTGCAGCGTCTGCAGCAGCTGTGCGCGACGCCGCCGCTGCGCATCGGCCTGTCGGCGACGCAGAAGCCGATCGACGCGGTCGCGCGCTTCCTGGTCGGCAGCGCCGCGGTGCGCGACGGCACGCCCGATTGCGCGATCGTCGACATCGGCTATGCGCGCGCCCGCGATCTGGCGCTGGAGCTGCCGCCGACGCCGCTCAGCGCGAGCATGTCCAACGACCAGTGGCAGCAGGTGTACACGCGCCTGGCCGAGCTGGTGCGCGCGCATCGCACCACGCTGGTGTTCGTCAACACGCGGCGCATGGCCGAGCGCGCCGCGCGGCATCTGGGCGAACTGCTCGGCAACGCGGCGGTGGCGGCGCATCACGGCAGCCTGGCGCGCGAGGCGCGGCTGCTCGCCGAGCAGCGGCTCAAGGCGGGCGAGCTGCAGGTGCTGGTCGCCACCGCCTCGCTGGAGCTGGGATTGGACATCGGCGAGGTGGACCTGGTGTGCCAGCTCGGCTCGCCGCGTTCGATCGCCAGCTTCCTGCAGCGCGCCGGACGCTCCGGCCACGCGGTCGGCGCGACGCCGAAGGCGCGGCTGTTCCCGCAGTCGCGCGACGATCTGGTCGAGTGCGCCGCGCTGCTGGACTGCGTGCGCCGCGGCGAGCTGGATGCGCTGCACATGCTCGACGCGCCGCTGGACGTGCTGGCGCAGCAACTGGTCGCCGAGGTGGCGTGCCAGGAATGGGAGGAGGACGCGCTGTTCGCGCTGGTGCGCGGTGCCTGGCCGTACGCGAACCTGCCGCGCGACCGCTTCGACGCGGTGCTGCGGATGCTCAGCGACGGCTTCAGCACCCGGCTCGGCCCGCGCGCCGGCTACCTGCATCGCGACGCGGTGCATCGCCGCGTGCGCGAACGCCGCGGCGCGCGCATGGCGGCGCTGACCTCCGGCGGCACCATCCCGGAGACCGGCGACTACAGCGTGCTGCTGGAGCCGCAGGCCGAGACCATCGGCACGGTCCACGAGGACTTCGCGGTCGAAAGCCTCAGCGGCGATGTGTTCCAGCTCGGCAACGCCAGCTACCGCATCCTGCGCGTGGAAGCGGGGCGGGTGCGGGTGGAGGACGCGCGCGGCGCGCCGCCCAACATCCCGTTCTGGCTGGGCGAGGCGCCAGGGCGCAGCGACGAACTGTCGGCCGGCGTGTCGCGGCTGCGCGCGCAGGTGGAGCGCTGCCTGGAGCAGGGTGGGGCGGCGCAGGCACTGGCGTGGCTGGGCGGGGAGCTGGCGCTGGACGCGGCCGCGGCGCAGCAACTGGTCGATTACCTCGGCCGCGCCCATGCCGCGCTCGGCGCGCTGCCGACGCAGGACCGCATCGTGCTGGAGCGCTTCTTCGACGACAGCGGCGGCACCCAACTGGTGATCCACAGCGTGTACGGCAGCCGCATCAACCGCGCCTGGGGCCTGGCCCTGCGCAAGCGCTTCTGCCGCACCTTCAATTTCGAACTGCAGGCGGCCGCGACCGAGGACGCGATCGTGCTGTCGCTGTCCACGCGGCACAGCTTCGCGCTGGAGGAGGTGCTGCGCTATCTGCACACGTCCTCGGCGCTGGACGTGCTGGTGCAGGCCTTGCTGGAAGCGCCGCTGTTCGGCGTGCGCTGGCGCTGGAACGCCACCAACGCGCTGGCGCTGCCGCGCTTCACCGGCGGCCGCAAGGTCGCCCCGCAGCTGCAGCGGATGAAGTCCGAGGATCTGTTGGCGACGGTGTTCCCCGACCAGGTGGCCTGCGCCGAGAACCTGGTCGGCGAGCGCGAGATCCCGGAGCATCCGCTGGTCGCGCAGACGCTGCACGATTGCCTGCACGAGGCGATGGACAGCGAGGGCTGGCTGCGGCTGCTGCGCGGCATCGAGGACGGCGGCGTGCGCGTGCTGGCGCGCGACCTGGCCGCGCCGTCGCCGCTGGCGGCCGAGGCGCTGGACGCGCGGCCGTACGCCTTCCTCGACGACGCGCCGCTGGAGGAGCGCCGTACCCAGGCCGTGCACAGCCGCCGCTACCAGGATCCGGAGAGCGCCGACGACCTGGGCCGGCTGGATCCGCAGGCGATCGCCGCGGTGCGCGAGGAGGCCTGGCCGCAACCGCGCAGCCGCGACGAGATGCACGAGGCGCTGCTCGCGCTCGGCGCGCTGGAGGCCGCCGAAGCCGCGGCGCAGGCCGGATGGCCGGCCTGGCTGGCGGAACTGGCGGCCGACGCGCGCGCCACCCTGCTGCAGGACATCGACGGTGCCGGTGCCGCGCTGTGGGTGGCGGCCGAGGCGCTGGCGCTGGTCGCGCCGCTGTACCCGCGGGCCGTCGCGCAGCCGCGCATCGCCGTGCCCGACGGCTATGCGATCGATGCCTGGCAGCGCGAGGAGGCCGTGCGCGAGCTGCTGCGCGCGCGCCTGGGCGCGCTTGGCCCGACCACCGCGGCTGCCCTGGCGACGCCGCTGCGGCTGCCGCTGCGCGAGGTGCAGGCGGCCTTGCTGGCGCTGCAAGGCGACGGCTACGTGCTACCCGGCCGCTTCAGCGCCGAGACCGACACCGACGAATGGTGCGAACGCCATCTGCTGGCGCGCATCCATCGCTACACGCTCGGCCGCCTGCGGCGCGAGATCGAACCGGTGGCGCCGCGCGATTACGCGCGCTTCCTGTTCCGCTGGCAGCACCTGGACGGCGAGGGCCGCGTCGCCGGCGCCGAGGCGCTGGCCAGCGTGCTGGCGCAACTGGAAGGCTTCGAGGCGCCGGCGGCGCTGTGGGAAAGCGAGCTGCTGCCGGCGCGGGTGCGCGATTACGCCCCGGCCTGGCTGGACGAACTGTGCAGCGCCGGACGCACGCTGTGGACGCGGCTGCGCCCGTCGGCGGCGACCGCGGCGGGCGCAGCGGCCGGCGCGGGATCGTTGCGCAGCACGCCGATCCTGTTGCTGCCGCGGCGCAGCGTCGCGCAGTGGTCGCGGCTGCTGCCGGCCGCGGCCGCGCCGGCGGCGCTGGGATCGCGCGCGCAGAAGGTCGCCACGTACCTGGACGCGCACGGCGCCTCGTTCTTCGACGAGATCGCCGACGCCACGCGGCTGCTGTCCACCGAGCTGGAGGAGGCGCTGGCGGAACTGGTGGCGGTCGGCCGCATCCACTGCGACAGCTACGCCGGGCTGCGCGCCTTGCTGGTGCCGGCCTCCAAGCGGCCATCGGCGCTGTCGCGGCGGCGCCGGCGCGTGCCGCTGTCCGGCATCCAGGACGCGGGCCGCTGGGCGCTGCTGCGCGCGGCCGGCGATGGCGGCGATGCGGCCGCGCACGGCGCCGCCGTCGAACACGTCGCGCGCACTCTGCTGCGCCGTTACGGCGTGGTGTGCTGGCGCCTGCTCGAGCGCGAGGCGGCGTGGCTGCCGCCATGGCGCGAGTTGCTGCGCGTCTATCGCCGGCTGGAGGCGCGCGGCGAAATCCGTGGCGGGCGCTTCATCAGCGGGCTGTCCGGTGAGCAGTTCGCGCTGCCGGACGCGATCGGCCTGCTGCGCCAGATCCGTCGCCAGCCGCACGACGGCGCCTGGCTGTGCGTCGCCGCCGCCGATCCAGCCAACCTGCTCGGCAGCGTCCTGCCGGGGACGCGGGTACCGCGCGTGCCAGGCGCGCGGGTGCTGTACCGCGATGGCCTGCCGATGGCGACGTGGGCGGCGGAGCGTTTCGAGCCGTTGCAGGACATGTCTGCCGCCGACGCGATCGTTGCGCGACAACGCCTCGCCGAGGCGGCGCCGTCCGGCCCACGCGAGGCCATCGCCGCGATGCTCGCCGGACTGCGCTGAAGCGCTGCGTCGCTGAGGTCCCTGTTCATCAATTTAGTTCGTTCAGACGTGCGGGGGCGCGGCGCTCGGCACTGCAAATTTTCACGTGTTGTCTACAAATAAATTAGGTTCTCATCCCAGAAATTTTGGGGCTGTTTACCGCGCGATTTCGCTTACAGAACAACTCCTGCACGCACATTGCACGCGCGTTACAGCGTGCCGTGTCCCGCAATGATGCGCCGCAAAAGGCGCGATGCGTATTCATCGCTAGCGTGAAAATTCCCGGGTGTATGCCGAATTCCGCAGCGCCCGCGCCGATTAAAGACGGCTTCTGCGAGCGCCGATAGCGTTCAGGCAACGGGCGAGGACCAGCAAGGCAATCGCACCGCACGCACGTTGACGGTCGTTCCCGATTCCACCGAATCGCGAACAGGGCAACCGTCGAGGCCGCTCCCAGTCGTCGCGGTCGCGAACACACAATCGGGGAAACATCATGTTGGGCAATATGAAGATCGGTACCAGGCTTACCTGCGCGTTTCTGATCGTGGCGGCCATCGGCGCCTGCATCGGCGCCATCGGCATCCGCAACTCGGGGCGCATCAACGACTACGCCACGCAGTTGTACGAACGCGAGCTGCTCGGCCTGTCCAGCATCAAGGAAGCCAACATCAACCTGATCTACGCCGGCCGTGCGCGCGCCAATCTGCAGCTCGCCACCACGCAGGAGGAGCGCGCCAAGCACCTGGCCAGCCTCGACAAGTACACCGCCGCCGTGGTCGATTCCGTCGCCAAGTCGCGCGGCTCGTTCACCAGCCCGGAGTCCAAGGCCAAACTGGCGCGCTTCGACGAGGTATGGAAGCAGTACCTGTTGCATCGCGGCGAGTTCGTCGAGAAGGTCGCGCGCGAGCCGCTCCAGCATGCCAATCCGGAACTGAGCGCGCTGTCGGCCAAGGTGCGCGGCGCGTCGGACGAACTCGACGGGCTGATGAGCGAACTGGCCGCGATCAAGGAAACCCGCGCGGCCGAGGCGAGCGCCGAAACCCGCGCGATCCACGTCAGCGGCGCCAGGATGCTGACCACCATCATCGTCGTCGGCGTGCTGCTCGGCGTCGGCCTGGGCTTCTTCATCAGCCGCAGCGTGACCAAGCCGATCGGCAAGGCGGTGGAGGTGGCCAATGCGCTGGCCGAGGGCGACCTGAGCGTGGTGATCGAGAGCGCGTCGAAGGACGAGGCGGGCCAGTTGCTGCTGGCGATGCAGCGCATGGTCGACCGGCTGCAGCAGGTGGTCGGCGAGGTCAACGCCAGTGCGCAGACCCTGGCCGGCGCCTCGGAGGAGGTCAATGCGACCGCGCAGTCGCTGAGCCAGGCCTCGACCGAGCAGGCCGCCGGGGTGGAGGAGACCAGCGCCTCGCTGGAGCAGATGACCGCCTCGATCGGGCAGAACACCGACAACGCGCGCATCACCGATGGCATGGCCGCGCAGGCGGCGCGGGAAACCTTGGAAGGCGGCGAAGCGGTGGTGGCCACGGTCGCGGCGATGAAGCAGATCGCGCAGAAGATCGGCATCATCGACGACATCGCCTACCAGACCAATCTGCTGGCGCTGAACGCGGCGATCGAGGCCGCGCGCGCCGGCGAGCATGGCAAGGGCTTCGCGGTCGTCGCCGCAGAAGTACGCAAGCTGGCCGAGCGCAGCCAGGTCGCCGCGCAGGAGATCGGCGAGGTCGCCGGCTCCAGCGTCGAACTGGCGGAGAAGGCCGGGCATCTGCTGGAGACCATCGTGCCCAGCATCAAGAAGACCTCCGACCTGGTGCAGGAGATCGCCGCCGCCTCGCAGGAACAGGCCTCGGGCGTGGCGCAGATCAACTCGGCGGTGATGCAGCTGAGCCAGACCACGCAGCAGAACGCCACCGCCTCCGAGGAACTGGCGGCGACCGCCGAGGAGATGAGTTCGCAGGCGCTGCAGTTGCAGAACAGCATGGCGTTCTTCCATCTGCCGGGACTGGCGCGCGGCGGCGTCGCGCACTTCGACGACGGCGATGCGGAAGCGACCCCGCGCTACCCGCGCGGGCGCTCGACAGGGCGCGAGCGCGCGGTCGCGACGCGTCGGCCGGGCAGCGCCAAGCCGGACCGCGCCGATGCGTTGCTGGGCCGTGCCTGAGGCGCCGCGCGGGGACGCGATGGTGCGTCCTCGCGCCTTCTGTTTTCGATAGCGAGCATCCCATTCTGGAGCGAATGCCGTGATAAAGAACACCAAGATATCGACCAAACTCTACGGCGGGTTCTCGGTCATCCTGCTGATCCTGCTGGCGCTGGCCGCCACGGCCTACTACAACGTCACCGCGTTGTCGCAGGCCAACTACTGGAACACGCACACCTACAAGGTGATCGCCGAAGTGGACGGCGCGCTCAGCAGCCTGATCAACATCGAGACCGGCACCCGCGGCTTCTCGCTCACCGGCGAGGACGCGTTTCTGCAGCCCTACCGCTCCGGCCTGACCGAGTTCGAGCAGCACCTGAAGACGGCGCGCGAGCTGACCGCGGACAATGCCAAGCAGCAGTCGCGGTTGACCGAGTTGAAGCAGACCCAGGAGCAATGGCTGAGCCAGGCGGTGCATTCGCAGATCGCGCTGCGCCACAACGTCAATGGCGGCAAGGCCACGATGGAGGAACTGGCGGCCGCGGTGCGTTCGTCCAACGGCAAGACCTACATGGATGCGATGCGCGACAAGATGGCCGAAGTGCGCCAGGCCGAGAGCGCGCTGCTGGCCGCGCGCGCGGCAGAGGCCGAGCAACTGGAGCGGCGCACCAGCATCACCCTGATCGCCGGCAGCCTGGTCGCGGCGCTGTGTGCGCTGGCGATCGGGTTCCTGATCACGCGCTCGCTGATGACCGAACTGGGCGGCGAGCCCA
Source organism: Xanthomonas sp. DAR 35659 (assembly GCF_041242975.1). Taxonomy (NCBI): domain Bacteria; kingdom Pseudomonadati; phylum Pseudomonadota; class Gammaproteobacteria; order Lysobacterales; family Lysobacteraceae; genus Xanthomonas; species Xanthomonas medicagonis. The sequence continues at coordinate 3,551,601 of NZ_CP162488.1, read as the reverse complement.
GCGTGGTGATGGCCGTGGCCAAGTCCATCGCGCAGGGCGACCTGACCGTGCAGGTGCCGACCCGCGGCAACGACACCAGCAGCGCGATGGTCGCCTTGCAGGCGATGGTCGATCGGTTGGCCGAGGTGGTCGGCGACGTCAACAACAGCGCGCAGTCGCTGGCCGGCTCGTCGGAGGAAGTCAGCGCCACCGCGCAGGCCCTGAGCCAGGCGGCCACCGAGCAGGCGGCCGGGGTGGAGGAGACCAGCGCGTCGCTGGAGCAGATGACCGCCTCGATCGCGCAGAACACCGACAACGCGCGCATCACCGAGGGCATGTCGGCGCAGGCGGCCAAGGAGGCCGTGCAGGGCGGCGAAGCGGTGCTGGCCTCGACCCACGCGATGAAGCAGATCGCGCAGAAGATCGGCATCATCGACGACATCGCCTACCAGACCAACCTGCTGGCCTTGAATGCGGCGATCGAGGCGGCGCGCGCCGGCGAGCACGGCAAGGGCTTCGCGGTGGTCGCCGCGGAGGTGCGCAAGCTGGCCGAGCGCAGCCAGGTCGCCGCGCAGGAGATCGGCGAGGTCGCGGCCAACAGCGTGGCGCTGGCCGATCGCGCCGGCGGCCTGCTGGAAACCATCGTGCCCAGCATCAAGAAGACCTCCGACCTGGTGCAGGAGATCGCCTCCGCCTCGCAGGAGCAGTCCTCCGGGGTGACCCAGATCAACCTGGCGGTGTCGCAGTTGAGCCAGACCACGCAGCAGAACGCCACCGCTTCCGAGCAACTGGCGGCGACCGCCGAGCAGATGAGTTCGCAGGCCGAGTCGCTGCAGCAGGCGATGGCGTTCTTCCGCCTGGGCCGCGACCACGGGGCGCTGCCGACGCGCGCGGAGCGGCCGCGGACCGGCACGGTGCGCCCGGCGCGCGCGCGCGCCAAGGCGGTGCGGCCGCGCACGCTGGCGCCGGCCTACGCGATGGTCGAATCCCCCGACGAAGCGCAGTTCGTCAATTTCTAGAGGCCGAGACGATGCACGACACGACCAATGACGCTTCGGCGCAGGCGCACGACGCACACGCTCCGTTGCAGTTCCTGACCTTTCACCTGGGGCAGGAACTGTTCGGCCTGAGCATCGTGGGCATCAATGAAATCATCGAGTACCGCGCGCCGACGCCGGTCCCGTCGATGCCGGCGTGCGTGCGCGGGGTGATCAACCTGCGTGGCGCGGTGGTGCCGATCGTGGATCTGCAGCTGCGGCTCGGGCGCGCGGCCAGCGACGTCACCCGGCGCAGTTGCGTGGTGATCGCGACGCTGGAGCGCGACGGCGCCGACCAGGCGTTCGGCTTGCTGGTCGACGCGGTCAGCGAAGTGATGGACATCGCGCCGCAGCAGATCGAGGCGGCGCCGACCTTCGGCAGCGGCATTCGCGGCGACCTGATGCAGGGCGTGGGCAAGCTGGAGGGGCGCCTGGTGGTCCTGCTGGAGCGCACGCGGCTGTTGCGGATGGACGACGCGCCGGTGCTGCCGGCCGCCGCGTGAGCCGCCACCGCGGCGATGCCGGGCCGGCGCCAGCGAAGGTGGCACGCGCGCATGCGCCATTCGTGATACGCGCATCACGGCGTCCTCGCTAGGGTGTCCGGAAGCGGGCATCCGCCCATGCAAGCGAGGCCGGACGATGGCAGACAAAGACGATCAGCACGACGAACAGCAGGGCATCCAGCAGGGCCAGCAGAGCCGCGATCAGGACGCGGTGGCCAAGCAGCGTCCCGGGCTGGAGGATCAGAAGCTGCGCGAGGCGCACGAGCGCGGCCCGAAGTCCGGCGACAAGGCGGGCTGAGCCGGTCGCGCAGGCGGCGTGTGCCGCCCGCGCTTGCGGAGTGCGGTTGCTCGAACACACAAAAAAGCCCCGGAGTCGCCTCCGGGGCTTTCGTCTGAAAAGTGGTGGGCGGAAGGCTCCCGAATAATACCTGCAAGTGACTGTAATGCAATAGGTATTTCCGGCGCGGTGAGCGCTGTTACCGCCATAGTTACCGCCAAACTCATGCGGCTAGGCCCTGCGTACCATTGCGTGCGTCTACCGCTGCACTCATCCATGCGGCCACTTCGGTGGAGACCCAAGCGGCAATGTTGCCTCCGGGGAATTGTACGGGCTTCGGGAACTTGCCCGCAGCGGCCCAGGCATAGAGCGTGGACTTGCTGACGCCGACGGTCGCGATAACCTCGGGCAAGCGCATGAAGTGATACGGCAGTGTCGTCTGTGGTTGAGTCGTCATGGCTTCCTTGAAATGAGAAAGGCCCGCTGCATGAGATTGCAGCGAGCCTTTGGGTTGGTGTGGTGCCTGCCGTCGGGCAGCTTTCCCCGGAGGGGGCGGCATGGGGGCGGCTGGGCCTTGGATGGTTTAAGTGACTGCCGCGTAATTTCGCAGCGAAAATCTTGTTTCATCTCCCGCCGGCAGTGCGGTCAAATCAGGCTGGGGCTGTCAGTTGTCCAGATGTGCCGGTTGCGCTGAGACAGCGGGTGTCCTAATTGGGACAGGGCGGCGTGTTGGGCTGAAGGGAGCAAGAAGCTCCACCGATGCGAGTTGATCTGTGGCACTCACCTCGTCGTTCGCCAGCATCTCAAGCGCTCTGGCGCGCACGGCTGGGGATGAGCCATCCACGAGCTTGACTATGTGGCGCGCAACCCTTTCTGCATCCCGGTCTAGCTGCTGCTGGTCCGAGCTAGGCAGGCTTGTTTGCCAAGGGTTCTTTGCTTCGCGTACATGTCGCCACCTCGGCCAACCCGTGCCGGGGTCTATCGCCAGCGTGTGGAACTCTGTAGCGATGACGTGCGGCATATTGGTGAGCATGCTGCTTACCGTACTCTTGCTGATGCCAAATCGAGCGGCGACAGAGCGTAAAGACTCCCCAACACTGGGAAGCTCGATAGCTCCTCGATGCGTTAGATCTGCAAGGTATTGCCAAGCCGCGTCCCGGCGCTGCTCGTTGTGAAGAGCGAGCGATCTGCCAGTGCAGTTCACCAGCTTGGAAACAACCGGGGCCGTCCGCCAATCTAGGGCTAAAACACCAGCCGGAACTTGCTTTCTGCCTGCTTGTTGGTATGCCCTCAGGCGGTGGTGACCATCGACCACATACAAGCCAGTTTCTACCGGCTCGGCGCTACCAATGTCGGCGAGCCAAATCGGATCAAGCTGCTTATCCTCCGCCGCTTCCAGTACCAAGCGAAGCGTAGCAATATGTTGCTCGCTGCTTTCCTCGGCTCGCCCTTTGTCCTTGAACGGTACCAAGCGGGCAACACGTGGTTGCAGAGCGTCGTGGGTTCGTATCTCGCCAATCTTGATCAGGCGAGTTTGGGCTTGTTTGAACTGTTCCATTACCGCGTCGTATTTCATGGTTGTCTCCTAATAGGTGTTCAAAGGAGACGCGCACAGCTTCCTGAGCTTGCTGCTACTGATAGGAGGCAGCTAATACTGGGTGCCAAGGTACGCGCCAACGAAAGATGCGTCCCTTCGCCGTAGGTGTACCAAAATTAGTTTTCCTTAAAAATCAATGACTTATGGATATGGCCTGATTGGCCGATACCTGAAGTTACCGAGCTTTGGTGGGGGATGTTGGCTCTAGCAAGCAGCTCGGATGCACGCCCAGCGCCTCGGCAAGGCGGTAGATGTTCAGTAGCGCGATGTTGCGCTGTCCACGCTCGACGCCGCCCAGGTAGCTACGCGCCAACCCGCTCTCCAAGGCAAGACGTTCCTGGGAGAGTCCCTTGGCCTTACGGACCTCGGCAAGTCGCAGCCCAAACAGGACACGGGGATCGGTTGGCATCGCTTTCTCTGGCATGTGAGAACGATGCGGTGGCAACCTCTATCGGACCACGCCCTATGAGGACACCCTCTATGAGTGACATAGGTGCCTGGCTCTTCTATCATTCCTTGGTGGAGCGCTCGGACAGCTCTGCGACTGCCCTGTACAACTAGGGTCCGAATGCCAAGGGGGTTCACCATGAAATTGAAGTTTTGCGGTGCGGCGGCTGTCGTACTGCTTGTCGGCGCATGTGCCACTCATGCCGACTGGCTGGTAACCAAAGCGAGCCGCGCAGATGGTGTGATTGCGCTTTCGTACGAGCGCAATGAGTTCCAGCGTCCCGACTTGAGCGAACAAGAGGCCGTCCAACTTGCCACTCAGAAGTGCAGGAATTGGGGGTACAAGGGCGCAGAGCCGTTTGGTTCGCAGAGTACCGAATGCCTGTCGCGCCGAGGATTCGGAAACTGCGGATCAAGGCGAGTGACCGTTGAGTTCCAATGCACTGGTTCGCCCAGTCAGCAGTAGCCACCGAAACGATACAGATGCCGTTGCCGCAGGAGGCGCAATGCTTGAGTTCATAGGAACGGTCGCGGTATGCGCAGCGGGTCTTTGGCTTGCGCGGTACCTGTGGAGCTTCTGGCGGTTCCGCCAAAGTATCAATGCCGTGGAGGCACTTGCTTCAGCAGTGAAAGCCAAAGCGGATTTCGTCGCAGCGGAAGCGGGAGCCGATGCCGCAGAGAAAACCTACTTTATTGCAATCTGCCTCAAGAGCCTTGCAGATTCCCTGAGTTACGGCAAGTTGGCGAACCCACTCATTGCGGGGGCTCAGCTTGAGGTGCTGGAAGGCATGATCGGATCGCCTGACGATGTGGCCTTCTACATGGGTAAGTCCGTGGACTCCATTACCGAAATGAGGATGGGGCTTGTGCGTGCTCGCGAGTCGTTCGTCTTACTGCACCGAGCAATGCGTAGCAAGCCAATCGTTTGATGATTCTGGTGGCGTAGGCGAAGGGCGGGGCGCTCGGAAAAGATGCCCCGCCCACGGCTTATAGCTTACCCACGCGTCACTCTGTGCTTGAAGAGAACAACCTTGTTCGCAGGGTCAGCTTTCAATGTGTCGAGGTTGTCCGCCCAAGCCTGCATCATCTTGCGGCGTTCGTCCAAATACTGTGCTTGATTGTAGATGCCGCGCACTCCAGGCATCTTATGGGTTAGGGCGGATTCGATTGCATCGGGGTTCCAGCGGCCCATTTCGTTCAGTAGCGTGCTTGCCATGTGTCGGAAGCCGTGGATGGTGCTTTCGTCTTTCTCGATGCCGCAGCGTCGCGCTGCCACTAAAATGGCATTGCCAGACATGTGCTTGCGAGGGTCGCGCCCACCAGGGAAAACGAACTCGCCGCGTCCGGTAAGGGGGTGTAGGTCGCGCAGAATTTCCACTGCCTGAGTCGAAAGGGCGGCGATATGGGTGCGCTTGGTCTTGGTCACGAAGTAACGCCACTGTCCGGCGTCAAGGTCCAACTCCGCCCACCTCATGCGGACAAGCTCGCCGGGTCTGGCGAACAGCAACGGTGCCAGTCGCAGGGCACTCCTGACCACTGGCCGGCTGGTGCTTATGTCAATCTTCCGCAGCACGGTCGTCGCTTCCTCCGATGTGGTGGCAGCAGCGAACGGCATGGATCGCCAGGGAGTCAGCGCTCCTTTCAATGCACCTGTCGGATCGGCTTCGGCCCGGCCAGTACGCACTGCGTACCGAAAGACTGCGCCGCAGGTCTGCAAGGCTCGATGAGCAGTCTCGATGGCGCCTCGCTGTTCGATCCGCTCCAGGTGCTTCAGCAGTTCCGGGGCGGTGATGGCTGCGATGGGGCTGCTGCCGATCCAGGGAAAGATGTCGCTCTGCAAGCGGCGGATGATCTTGTCCGAGTACTGGGTACTCCAATCCTTCTGCTGCTTGGCGAACCACTCTCGGGCGACGACCTCGAAGCTGTTCGCGGCGGCGGCCTCGCCAGCGGCCTTGACGGCCTTCCGCTGTTCGCCGGGGTCGATCTTGGCCGCAAGTAGGCGGCGCGCTTCCGCCAGTCTCTCTCGCGCGTCCGTGAGGCTCACTTCCGGATAGGTGCCGAACGACAGGGTGTTGCGCTTGCCAGTGACCGGGCGGCGATAGTCGTAGCGCCACCAGCGTGCGCCGTCGGGTCGTAGCAGCAGATACAGGCCGTTGCCGTCGCGCAGCTTCTGAGGCGTGGCGGCGGGTTTCGCTTTACGGATGGCGGTATCGGTGAGAGGCATTGGGCGGCTCCTTGACGGTAACAGGGTAGGGGATGCCCTTGCTACCGCCAAAATTACCGTCAGCTACCGCCGGATTTGCGCGGTCTCGGCTAGACTGCCTCGGAAACAAAAAAGGCCGGAAAGCCTTGTGTCGCAGGGCTTTCTGGCCTCGTTTGCACCGTCTAGGACGGAAAGATGGTGGAGCGGAAGGGGATCGAACCCTCGACCTTCGCATTGCGAACGCGACGCTCTCCCAGCTGAGCTACCGCCCCACATCAGACGCATAGTCTAACTGGCTAGGGGTGCGCGTGCCAAGAGGGGCGGTGCGATCGAGCGCGATGCCGCTGCCGGCGGCGCACGCACGGCGCGCGCCGGATCTGCAACCGTGGCGCCAGCGGCGCGTGGCGTGATGGCCACGGCCGGGCCGCCATTCCGGCAGTTGCTGGGCGGACTCGATATACTCGCGGGCCGAAATCGCCCATCAGGCGATTTCCTCGTTCCGGATGAAATATTCCGTCCGTTCCAAATTTTTATATACGGGTCCTCGAAACATGACGGAAGTTCGCAACTTGCAACAAATCGCCGAAGCCAAGGCCAAGCTGCAGGAAGAAATGCGCAAGCTGGAAGAGCAGGAGAAGCAGGCGCGCGAAGGCGAGACCAGCGCCGCCCATGCCAACATCCTGTCGTTGCTGGAGCAGTTCGCCGAGTTCTTCAGCGCCAAGCAGCGCAACGAGATCGCCGCGTACGTGACCAGCGCCGCGCCGAAGGCGGCCAGCGCCAAGTCCGCCGGCGGCCGCAGCGAGGTCAAGCCGAAGTACCAGCTGCCGCATACCGGCGAGACCTGGTCCGGCCGTGGCCGCACCCCGAAGGCCTTCGCCGCCTGGGAAGGCACCGCCGCCTACAACGAATGGAAGGCGCGCCACCCGGATCTGAAGTTCCCGCTGGTCAAATACTGATCGGACACAAACAAGGCCAGGTTTCCTGGCCTTTTTTGTGGGCGGGCATTCAGGCCGTTCAGGCCGGGAATCCGTTGGCCGTCGCGTCCCTTGCGGCCCGGCCGGCGCAGGGAATCACTGGGCGATCGCGCAGGGCGCGTTCCGCTGCACCTGGCGTCAGGCGGTCGCTGGTGGTCGATGCTTCCCGTCCCGATCGTTCGTTGGCGATTGGCACCAGATCGCCTCCCGCGTTCCCGGCCTGGCGCTCACACCCGCTCGACCCTGCACGCGAAACAGCCCTGGCGCGCATGGTGCAGATGCAGGTAGCGCACGCGCGGATCGGCGAAGGCCTGCACGATCGCCGCCGCGACCGTGTCCCCGGCATGCACATCGGCGGCGATCATCATGTCCTCGGCGTCGTAGCCGCGCAGCGAGATCAGGCGGCGCGCGATGGCCGGCGGCACCTGGTTCGGCATCGGCACGGCGGTGCGCGCGTGGCGGCGCACGTAGATCGGTCCGGCGGCGCGGTACGGCGTCTGCGCCGCTTGGTGCAGGTAGTGCAGCAGCAACAGTTCCTCGCCGGGTTGCGCGTCTTCCAGGCTGACCCGGCATGGAAAGCCGGGCGCGGCATCGGCGTGGACGCGGCGCGCGGCGCGCGCCTGCAACTGCGTCGCATCGAGGTCGAACAGCGGGGCGAACGGTGCGGCCGGCAGGCCGACGCAAAGGAAACTGGACATTGGGCGCTCCACAGCGGATGGGCTGCGCAGCGTGCCTGTCGCCGCGCCGTCGCGCTGGCCGGAGTCGGACATGGCAGCCGCCGCCGCGGAGCAGACCGCCACGGCGCTGCCGCGTGCGCAGCTGAAGCGTCAAGGCGCGGGTTATGCCGGGCGCAACGAGGCGGCGGCCAGGCCGTTGTCGGAGACGATCGCGCCGTCCCAGCCGCCGCGCGGTGTTTGCGCCGGCGTCGCCGCGGCGCAGGCGTGCGTGGGTTCAGTCCGGCACGTACTCGGCGAAGGTCAGCGGATGCTTGGGATCGGCCGCGTCCACCTTGTCGGCGGTCTTGCGCAGCGCATCGGCGTTCGGCGACGCATCCGAATTCAGCTGCCAGCTCTGGCGGATGCGCTTGTGGAACAGCCAGGTCTTGCGCTCGGGTTCGTAGCGGAAGGTGGTGAAGTCGGTCCAGTGCCCGCCGCAGGAGACGCCGTTCTGCACGGTGAAATAGCGGCCCTTGGCCGCGAACGGGTCGTCGCTGTCGGTGAAGGGGTCGCACTGGCCGCCCTCGTCGCGCTTGAGCACCACGCGGTCGTTGCGCGCGGCCAGCCGGTAATGGCCGTCGGCCTGTTGCACGAAGATCAGCAGCGGTCGCGCCGGCGCCGGGGTGCGCTCGGCTTCGCCGCGTTGCTGCAGCGCCACCAGGTAGTCGGCGCGGCCATCGCCGTCCAGGTCGGCGCGCAGGGTCTCCAGCGGCAGGTAGCCGGCCGGCAGTTGGCGCAGCAGGTCGGCGGGCAGGTCGGCGGCGTGGGCGCCGTGGCTGGCGAGCAGCAGTAGGCCGGCGGTCAGGCCGAAGCGGAGCGGCATGGGCATGAGGCAGATTCGCGTGCGAAGGGGCGGCAAGCCTAACCGACGCGGCGGGCCGATGGCCGCTGGCCTTCGCTGGCAGGAATGGCTCACAGCGGCGCCGGCGCCGATTTCCGCCGCCCAGCTTGTCGTGTCTCTCGCTGGCTGTGCGTGGTCGACTCGATGCTCGGCGGCGTTTCACGCGGTACGGCGATGTCCATGCCGCGGCGCCGTGATCAACGTGCGGTCGGGCGTCGGAAGCGTTGCCTGGCCAGCGCCACCTCGGCGCGGATCGCGCATGCCTCGGCGTGATCGTTCACCAGTCCCATGGCCTGCATGAACGCATACACCGTGGTCGGTCCGACGAATTTCCAGCCCAGCTTCTTCAAGGCTTTCGACAGCGCTACCGATTCGGGTGAGGTGGAGACCGGCTGCGACGCGACCGGGCTCGCCGGATCGGGTTCGTGGCGCCACAGGAACGCCGCCAGCGAGCCCTCGCGCTCGACCAGCGCGCGCGCCTGGCGCGCGTTGTGGATGACCGCCTCGATCTTGCCGCGATGGCGCACGATGCCGGCGTCGCGCAGCAGCCGCGCCACGTCGCGCTCGCCGAACTCGGCCAGCCGGTGGAAGTCGAAATCGAGGAAGGCGGCGCGGAAGTTCTCGCGCTTGGCCAGGATGGTGCGCCAGCTCAAGCCGCACTGGAACGCTTCCAGGCTCAGCTTCTCGAACAGGCGCCGGTCGTCGCCGACCGGAAAGCCCCATTCGCTGTCGTGGTAGTGGAAGAACGCCGGCGCCGCCGCGCACCAGGCGCAGCGCGGACGGCCGTCGGGGCCGGGAATCGTCGTGTTCATGGCGTTGCGTCCTGTCGCATCGCATGGCGGTGCCGCCGAGGAGGGAAGGGCGAGGCGAGCGTCCGCATGGCCGGCGTCGCGGTGTTCAACATCCGGCGAACGCCTCGGCCACGCTTTGCACGCGGCCGCAGTCGCGCGCGTCGTAGCCGGGCAGCAGGCCGAGCTCGTACTGGAACGTCTCGCTGCGCAGCAGATCCACGATCGGCGCCAGCCGCCCGCTGTCCAGCGCATCGCGGCGGCACAACAGGAAGTAGCGCTCGTCGACGATCGGGATGAAGTCCAGGCCGTAGCGCCGCGCCGGCGGTTCCAGGCCGAAGCCGGCGTCGGCCAGGCCACTGGCGACGTAGGCGGCGACCGCGGCGTGGGTCAGTTCCTCCATGTCCGGGCCATGCAGGGCGTTCGCCGCCAGGCCCTGGCGCGCCAGCAGGCGCTCCAGCAGCAGGCGCGTGCCCGAACCGGGCTGGCGCTGGATGAAGCGGACGTCGGCGCGCAGCAGGTCGGGCAGGGCCTGGATGCGCCTCGGATTGCCCGGCGCCACCACCAGGCCCTGGGTGCGCGTGGCCAGGTGCAGCACGCAATCGCCGTGCGGGTCGAGCCGGTCGCGATAGTGGTCGAGCAGTTCGTTCTCCAGCTCGCCGATCGGCAGATGCAGGCTGGCCAGGTCGCAGGCGTCGTTGCGCAGCGCCGCCAGCGCATCGTCCGGGCTGCGGTACTTCAGGTCCAGCGGCGCGCCGGCCAGCACCATGCAGCGGCGCAGGGTCTCCACCCCGAAGCCGTGCGATGCATGCAGGCGCAGCGGCGCCGCTTCCTGGCGGAACGCGCGCTCCAGTTCGGTCTCCAGTTCGCTGGCCAGGCTTTCCAGGGTCGGCGCCAGGCGCGCGGCGACGCGCTGTTCGGCCCACACCAGGCGCTCGCCGATCGGCGCCAGGCGCGCGCCGCGGCCGCGGGTGGCGCGCAGCAGGGGCTGCCCGAACAGTCGCCGCGCCTCGCGCAGGGTGCCCCAGGCGTAGCGGTAGGACAGCCCCAGCTGGCGGCACGCCGCGGCCAGCGAACCGGTGTCGCGGATCGCCAGCAGCAGCTCCACCAGCCGCGGCGGCAGGCGCTGGCCGTCCTCGGTGCGCAATTCCCACTGCGGCTGGATGGTCACCTTGTACACGCGGTGCGCTCGCAATCGGCTTTTCAAAGCCGATTATTAGACCATCCGACGCTCGGCGCCATCGCGCGTCCGTACTACCCTCGCGACGCGGCGTGGTGCTGCCGCGGCGTCCCCGCCGGCCACGCCTGCATGCGCCCATCCCATCACACAAGGCCGTCGCGGCATCCGTCGCGGCACGCAAGGGGGACCGAATGAGCCATCCGACCAGCGCGACCAGTTCCGCGCACACCGCCCACGTCGGCCTGCTGGCCAAGGAACGCATCGTCGCCGGACCCGGCTTCAACCGCTGGCTGGTGCCACCGGCGGCGCTGGCGATCCATCTGTGCATCGGCATGGCGTATGGCTTCAGCGTGTTCTGGCTGCCGCTGTCCAAGGCGCTGGGGGTCGCCGAGGCGGTGGCGTGTCCGCCCGACATGGGCTTCCTGGCGCGCATCGTCTCGGCCAGCTGCGACTGGAAGATCAGCGAGTTGCAGTGGATGTACACGCTGTTCTTCGTGCTGCTGGGCTGCTCGGCGGCGCTGTGGGGCGGCTGGCTGGAGCGTGCCGGCCCGCGCAAGGCCGGCGTGGTCGCGGCGCTGTGCTGGTGCGGCGGGCTGGTGATCTCGGCGCTGGGCATCCACCTGCACCAGATCTGGCTGCTGTGGCTGGGCTCGGGCGTGATCGGCGGCATCGGCCTGGGGTTGGGCTACATCTCGCCGGTGTCGACGCTGATCAAGTGGTTCCCGGACCGCCGCGGCATGGCCACCGGCATGGCGATCATGGGCTTCGGCGGCGGCGCGATGATCGGCAGCCCGCTGGCCGACGCGCTGATGCGGCATTTCGCCAGCCCGGCCTCGGTGGGAGTGAAGGAGACCTTCCTGGTGATGGCCGCGCTGTATTTCGTGTTCATGATGGCAGGCGCGTTCGGCTACCGGGTGCCGCCGAGCGGCTGGACGCCGGCCGGCTGGACCGCGCCGGCGGCCAGCGCCAACGCCATGATCACCACGCAGCACGTGCATGTGCGCAAGGTCTGGGGCATCCCGCAGTTCTGGCTGCTGTGGGGCGTGCTGTGCCTGAACGTGTCGGCCGGCATCGGCGTGATCGGCATGGCCTCGCCGATGCTGCAGGAAGTGTTCGGCGGCCGCCTGATCGGCGTGAACGCCGGCTTCGCCAGCCTGGATGCGACGCAACTGGCGGCCATCGCCGCCATCGCCGCCGGTTTCACCGGCCTGCTCAGCCTGTTCAACATCGGCGGCCGCTTCTTCTGGGCCAGCATGTCCGACAAGCTCGGCCGCAAGCACACCTACACGCTGTTCTTCGTGCTCGGCATCGTGCTGTACGCGGCGGCGCCATGGGCCGGCAAGATCGGCGGCACCGCGCTGTTCGTCGGCATCTTCTGCGTGATCCTGTCGATGTACGGCGGCGGTTTCGCCACCATCCCGGCCTACCTGGCCGACCTGTTCGGCACGCAGATGGTCGGCGCCATCCACGGCCGCCTGCTGACCGCCTGGGCCACCGCCGGCATCCTCGGCCCGGTGGTGGTCGGCTACATGCGCGAGTACCAGCTCGGGATGGGCGTGCCGCCCTCACAGGTGTACAACACCACCATGTACATCCTGGCCGGGATGCTGGTGCTGGGCCTGATCTGCAACCTGCTGGTGCGGCCGGTGGCGGCCAGGCACTTCATGACCGCGCAGGAGCTGGCCGCGGAGAAGCAACTGGCGCACGAGAAGGTCGGCGGCAGCGGCCAGGCGGCGCTGGATCCGGCGCAACTGGCGCAGGTCGGCCACGGCGGCAATCCGCTGCTGGTGGCGCTGGCCTGGCTGGCGGTCGGGGTGCCGATGCTGTGGGGCATCTGGGTCACCCTGCAGAAGGCGTTCGTGTTGTTCCATTGAGTCGGAGGCAAGTCACCATGGATTCGCGCGCCTCTTCCCGGCCCGGCGCCGTCGCGCGGAGCGTGCGCCGCCATCGCGACGGGCGCACCGCCACGACCCAGGATCTGCTGGCGGCCGAGGTGCCGGTGGCGTTCGCCTACAACGGCGAACCGTTCGTGGTGATGATGGCCACGCCGGAGGACCTGCACGATTTCGCGCTGGGCTTCTCGCTCAGCGAAGGCATCGTCGCGGCGCCGGCGCAACTGCAGATCGCGGCGGTCGATACGTACCTGGAAGGGGTGTCGCTGCACCTGCGAATCCCGCCAGCGCAGGCGGCGGCGTTGCAGGCGCGACGCCGCAACCTGCAGGGCCGCAGCGGCTGCGGGGTGTGCGGCAGCGAATCGATCGAGGCGGTGCTGCGCGCGCCGCCGCCGCTGCCGGACGGCGCCGCGATCGCGCCGGCGGCACTGGCCCGCGCCTTGCGCGCGTTGCGCCAGCAGCAGGCGCTGAACGCGCTCACCGGCGCCACCCACGCCGCCGGCTGGGCCGATGCCGACGGCGGCCTGCGCCTGGTGCGCGAGGACGTCGGCCGCCACAACGCGCTGGACAAGCTGATCGGCGCGATGGTCGGCGCCGGACTGGATCCGGCCGCGGGGTTCGCCGTGATCACCAGCCGCGCCAGCTACGAGATGGCGATGAAGGCCGCGCAGGCCGGCATCCCGCTGCTGGCCGCCATTTCCGCCCCGACCGCGCTGGCGGTGGCACTGGCCGACAGCGCCGGCCTGACCCTGATCGGCTTCGCCCGCGACCACGATTACGTCGTCTACAGCCATCCGCAGCGCCTGACCCAGGCCGAGCACGCCGGAGAGCCCGCATGAGCAAGAAAACCATCCAGCCCTACACGCAGCCGGCCGGCGGCTGGGGCGCATTGCGCGCGGTCGCCAGGCACCTGATGGAGCAGGACGTGGCGGTGCAGGGCGCCAAGACCCTGCTGCACGCCAACCAGCCCGACGGCTTCGACTGCCCCGGCTGCGCCTGGCCGGACCGCGACCACACCTCGACCTTCGAGTTCTGCGAGAACGGCGCCAAGGCGGTGGCCGCCGAGTCCACCGCGCGCCGCGCCGGACCGGACCTGTTCGCGCAGTACAGCGTCGCGCAGTTGGCCAAGTACAGCGACTACTGGCTGGAAGGGCAGGGTCGGCTGACCCATCCTATGCGCTACGACAGCGCCAGCGACCACTACGTGCCGGTGGGCTGGGACGACGCGTTCGCGCTGATCGCCACGCACCTCAACGGCCTTGCCTCGCCGGACGAGGCGATCTTCTACACCTCCGGGCGCACCAGCAACGAGGCCGCGTTCCTGTACCAGTTGTTCGTGCGCGAGTTCGGCACCAACAACTTTCCGGATTGCTCGAACATGTGCCACGAGCCATCCGGCACCGCGCTCAAGGCGCAGATCGGGGTGGGCAAGGGCACGGTGTCGCTGCACGACTTCGAGCTGGCCGACGCGATCTTCATCTTCGGCCAGAACCCGGGCACCAACCATCCGCGCATGCTCGGCGAATTGCGCCAGGCGGCCAAGCGCGGCGCGGCGATCGTGTCGTTCAATCCACTGCGCGAGCGCGGCCTGGAGAAGTTCGCCGATCCGCAGGACAAGCTGCAGATGCTGCACAACGGCTCCACGCGGATTTCCTCGGACTACTTCCAGCTGAAGATCGGCGGCGACCTGGCCGCGGTCAAGGGCATCATCAAGCACGTGCTGGAACGCGACGCCGAGGCGGCGCGGGCGGCGCGGCCGCGGCTGCTGGACCTGGAGTTCATCACCCAGCACACCGCCAACTTCGACGCCTTCGCCGCCGAAGTGATCGCCGAGCCGTGGGCCACCATCGTCGAGGAATCCGGGCTGAGCGAGGCCGAACTGCGCCACGCCGGCGAGATCTACCTGAAGTCGGAGCGGCTGATCGCCTGCTGGGGCATGGGCATCACCCAGCACAAGCATTCGGTGGCGACGATCCAGATGATCGCCAACCTGCTGCTGCTGCGCGGCCACCTCGGCCGCCCCGGCGCCGGCGCCTGCCCGGTGCGCGGCCACAGCAACGTGCAGGGCGACCGCACGATGATGATCTACGAGAAGCCGCCGGCCGCGTTCCTGGACCGGCTGCAGGCGGTGTTCGGGTTCGCGCCGCCGCGCGCGCCGGGCTACGACACGGTCGGCGCGATCGAGGCGATGGCCGATGGCCGCGCCAAGACGTTCTTCGCCATGGGCGGCAACTTCGCCACCGCCACGCCGGACACCGAGGCCACGCATCGCGCGTTGCGCCGCTGCGACCTCACCGTGCACGTCACCACCAAGCTCAACCGCAGCCATCTGGTGCACGGCCGCGACGCGCTGATCCTGCCGTGCCTGGGGCGCACCGAGATCGATATCCAGGAGGCCGGGCCGCAAGGCGTCAGCGTCGAGGATTCGATGAGCATGGTGCACCTGTCGGCGGGGATCAATCCGCCGGCCTCGCCGGAGTTGCTGTCGGAACCGGCGATCGTCGCGCGCCTGGCCGAGGCCACGCTCGGCAGCCGCAGCGCGATCCGCTGGCGCTGGCTGGTGGCCGACTACGATCGCATCCGCGACCTGATCGCGCAGATGTTCGACGACTTCGCCGACTTCAATGCGCGGGTGCGGGTGCCGGGCGGCTTCCGCCTGTCCAACGGCGCGCGCGACCGGGTCTGGGACACGCCGGAAGGGCGCGCGGTGTTCAAGCCGCACGCGGTGCCCACCGACAACCCGATCCACCGCGCGCGCCGGCAACGTCCCGGGCAGCCGGTGTTCACCCTGGCCACCACGCGCTCGCACGATCAGTACAACACCACGATCTACGGGCTGGACGACCGCTACCGCGGCGTGTTCGGCGAACGCCGGGTGCTGTTCATCAACGCCGCCGACATCGCCGACCTGGGCTTGCAGGCCGGTGCCTGGGTCGATCTGGAAAGCATCGGCGAGGACGGCGTGCGGCGCCAGGCCAAGCGTTTCCTGCTGGTGGAGTACAACATCCCGCGCGGCTGCCTGGCCGCGTACTACCCGGAGACCAACGGCCTGGTGCCGTTGTCCAGTTTCGCCGACGAGGCGCGCACGCCGACCTCCAAGTCGATCCCGGTGGTGGTGACCCCGCACCTGGCCGAGGCCGCCGACGCGTCCCCGCGCGACATCGGCGTGGCGCTTGTCCGCTGATCCGGCGCTGACGCGGGCACTGTTCGAGGCGCTGGCGGTGGAACCGCAGGGCGTGGCGCTGGCGCGGCTGTGCAAGCGCACCGGCGTGCGCATGAGCGTGCTGCTGCGCACCCTGGCCTGGCTGGGCGAGGCGACCCTGGACGGACGCCCGGGGCCGGGCTGGATCCGGGTGGAGACGCGTGGCGAACGCGAGGTGGCGGTGCTGACCGAGGCGGGGCGTGCGCAATTGTCGCGGTGAGTGCGGGCCAGTGCGGTGCGCGCGTGTGGCGGGCCGATAGCGTCTCGCGTTGCTCTCGACGGACGTCGCAGGAAGTGCGTGGGCGCGCTTGGATGGGCATGCGACGGCCCAGCGGTCCGGTGGCGCGCAGGCCGTGAGCGAGGTGCGCGCAGTTGCGCCTCAGTGATGGCTTTGTCGCGCTGCGACGCCTCGTAGTGCGCGTGATGCCGGCGTTGCAGCGCGAAGACCTGCAAGCGGATCGGCGAGACGAGATCGCTCCATCGCGTCGCTCTCGGCGGCGATTCGGCGCCGCGCGTCGGTACGACCACCACAACCACCACCATCACGATGATGGCGTGACCCTGCGCACCACACTGTCCGCAGCCAAGCACCGGTCCGTGTCTCGCCCACCGTTCCACCGATCTGCCAGAATCCGGCGGTGCCCCCGTCGATGTCGAGTCCATGACCGCTGCCGCGCTTCCCGCTTCGCCCCGCAACTCGCCACGCCGCGTGCTGGTGGCCAGCCTGGTCGGCACCACCATCGAGTTCTTCGACTTCTACATCTACGCCACCGCCGCGGTGCTGGTGTTCCCGACCCTGTTCTTCCACGCCGGCGACCCCGACGCGGCGCGGCTGCAGTCGCTGGCGACCTTCGCCGTGGCCTTCGTCGCGCGGCCATTGGGCTCGGCGCTGTTCGGCCATTTCGGCGACCGCATCGGGCGCAAGGCCACCCTGGTCGCGGCGCTGCTGACCATGGGCCTGTCGACGGTGCTGATCGGGCTGCTGCCCAGCCACGACAGCATCGGCACGTGGGCGCCGGCGCTGCTGGTGCTGTGCCGCTTCGGCCAGGGCCTGGGGCTGGGCGGAGAGTGGGGCGGGGCGGTGCTGCTGGCGACCGAGAACGCGCCGCCGGGCAAGCGCGCCTGGTACGGCATGTTCCCGCAGTTGGGCGCGCCGCTGGGGTTCCTGCTGTGCTCGGGCATCTTCCTGCTGCTGGGCGAGGTGCTGAGCGACAAGCAGTTCATGCAATGGGGCTGGCGCATTCCGTTCGTGGCCAGTTCGCTGCTGGTGGTGACCGGGCTATGGGTGCGCCTGCGCATCCACGAGACCCCGGATTTCCAGCGCGCGCTGGATCGCGACGAGCGCGTGCGGCTGCCGATGTGGACGGTGCTGTCGCGGCATCCGGGGGCCATGTTGCTGGGGACGCTGGGGGTGTTCGCCACCTTCGTGCTGTTCTACCTGATGACCGTGTTCGCGCTCGGCTACGGCACCTCGGCGCTGGGCTACAGCCGCGAGCAGTTCCTGCTGCTGCAGATGGTCGGCATCCTGTTCTTCGCCGCCGGCATCCCGCTGTCGGCGCGCTTCGGCGACCGTCGCGGCACGCGCCTGGCGATGATCCTGGCCAGCGTCGCCATCGTCCTGTTCGGGCTCGGCTTCGCGCCGCTGTTCCAGGCCGGGCAGCCGTGGCAGGTGCTGGCGTTCCTGTCGCTGGGGTTCTTCTTCATGGGCCTGACCTACGGGCCGTGCGGCACTCTGCTGGCCGAGCTGTACCCGGTGCCGGTGCGCTACACCGGCGCGTCGCTGTCGTTCAATCTGGCCGGCATCATCGGCGCGGCGCCGGCGCCGTACGTGGCCAGCTGGCTGGCCCAGCACTACGGCTTGCAGTGGGTGGGCTACTACCTCAGCGCCACCGCGGCAGTGACCTTGCTCGCGCTGTTGGCGATCGGCGCCGCGCGGCGCTGACAGCGGCGCTCACCACAGCGCGTCGCGCAGCTTGTACCAGGACATCGCCGCCACCAGCAGCGGCGTGCGCAGCAGGCGTCCGCCCGGGAACGGCGCATGCGGGATGCGCGCGAAGACGTCCAGGCGCTGCGCCTGCCCGGCGATGGCCGCGGCGATGACCGCGCCGGCCAGCCCGGTGGCCGCCACGCCGTGGCCGGAGAACCCTTGCGCGAAATACACGTTCGGAGTGAGCCGGCCCCAGTGCGGGGCGCGGTTGCGGGTGATGTCGACGTAGCCGCCCCACACGTAGTCCAGTTCGACCGCGCGCAGTTGCGGGAACACCCGGCGCATGCGCCGGGTCATGACCCCGCGCAGGCCCGGCGGCGGCAGCGACGAGTAGCTGGCGCGGCCGCCGAACAGCAGGCGGTGGTCGCGGCTGAGCCGGAAATAGTCCAGCGCCCAGTTCACGTCGGCCACCGCCATGTCGTTGCCGATCAGCTCGCGCGTCAGCGCTTCGCCCAGCGGCGCGCTGGCGCCGATATAGGTGCCGACCGGCATGATCCGCGACTCCAGCTCCGGGGCGATGCCGCGTAGCCAGGCATTGCCGGCGAGGATCGCGAAGTCGGCCTGGACCTCGCCCTGCGCGCTGCGCAGGATCGGCCGCGCGCCGCGCACCAGCGCGGTCACCGGCGATTGCTCGTAGATGCGCACGCCGGCCGCCAGCGCCGCGCGCGCCAGTCCGTGCGCGTACTCCAGCGGGTGCAGGTGACCGCTGGCCGGGTCGTACATCGCGCCCAGATAGCGGTCGCTGCGCAAGTGGTCCTGCAACTGCGCGCGGTCCCACCACTGCAGCGGATAGTCGTAGCGCTGCGCCATCTCGACGATGCCGTCCTGCAGCGCGCGCGCCTGGCGCGGCTTGATCGCCACGTGCGCATGGCCGTCGCGCCAGTCGCAGGCGATGGCGTGGCGGTCGATGCGCTCGCGCAGCAGGCGCATGCCGTCGCGCGAGAAGTCGAACAACAGGCGCGCGTCCGCCTCGCCGAGCAGCGTTTCCAGCGTGTGCTGCTCGCAGCCGTAGCCGACGATGGCCTGGCCGCCGTTGCGCCCGGACGCGCCCCAGCCGACCCGCTGCGCCTCCACGATCGCGACCCGGTAGCCTGCCTCGGCCAGCGCCAGCGCCGCGCTCAGCCCGGTATAGCCGGCGCCGAGGATGCACACGTCGGCGTTGACCTGCCCCTGCAGCGGCGACTGCGCCGGAAGCGGGCTGGCGCTGTCGGAGTACCAGGAGCTGCCGGGAGTGGGGAATCGGGAATGGGGAGTCGCGGACGCGGCTGTCATGGCGGCGAGGTAGCGAGAAGGGCCGTCATGGACTCGGGCTCCGAAGCTGTACCGTTGCTTTTTCCATTCCCCATTCCCGATTCCCGGCACTTCACACCGTCCGCAGATACCAGCGGTAATCCAGGTCGCTCACCTGTGCCTGGAAGTCCAGCATCTCGCGCTGCTTCTGCTGGCCGTAGACGTGGCGGAAGCGGGCGCCGAACTGCTCGGCGACGAAGTCGCTGGCGAGGAAGTCGGCGATCGCGCCGCGCCAGTCGGGCTGGCGGATCGCGGTCTGCGCATAGGCATTGCCCTGCACCGGCGGACCCGGATCGTGACGGTGCCGCAGGCCGTGCTCGATGCCGGCCAGCACCGCCGCGGCGACCAGGTAGGGGTTGGCGTCGGCGCCGGCGATGCGATGTTCGATGCGGGTATTGGCCGGATCGCTGTGCGGCACGCGCATCGCCACGGTGCGGTTGTTGAAGCCCCAACTGTCGTTGAGCGGCACGAAGGCGTTGGCGACGAAGCGGCGGTAGCTGTTGGCGTGCGGGGCGAACAGCAGCAGGCAGTCGTCGGCGCTGCGCTGCAGGCCGCCGATGGCGTGGCGCAGGGCGTCGGCCGGCGCCTGCGCGGTGCCAGTGAAGACATTGGCGCCGTCCGTGTCGAGCAGGCTCACATGCAGGTGCATGCCGCTGCCGGACTGCGCCGCGAACGGCTTGGCCATGAAGCTGGCGAGCAGCTCCTGCTGCTGCGCGATCGCCTTGATCGCGCGCTTCAGCAGCACCGCGTCGTCGCAGGCGGCCAACGCGTCGGCGCGGTGCTTGAGGTTGATCTCGAACTGGCCCGGGGCGTACTCGGCGACCGCGGTGTCGGCCGGAATGCCCTGCGCGCGGCAGGCCTGCGCGACCGCGTCGGTGAAGCCGCGCTGGTCGTCCAGTTCCTGCATGTAATAGACCTGGGTGCTGTCGTTGCGCAGGCCGGTGCGCGCCTGCAGCGGCGGCTGCGGCCGGCCTTGCGCATCGGCGCGCGGATCGAACAGGTAGAACTCCAGTTCCACCGCGATCACCGGTGTCAGCCCGCGCGCGCGCAGCCGCGCCAGCACCCGCGCCAGCACCTCGCGCGGGGCGAAATCGAGCGGGTCGCCGGCCTCGTCGCGCATCGCCAGCAGCAACTGCGCCGACGGCACCGGCGCCCACGGCACCGGCCGCAGGGTGCCGGGGATCGGGAAGCACAGGCGGTCCTCGTCGCCGATGTCGTAGCCCAGGCCGGTCTCCTCGACCGTATTGCCGGTGATGTCGGTGCCGATCAGCGACATCGGCAGGCACACCCCGTCGCGATACACCTTGTCCAGCGCGTCGCGGGTGATGCGCTTGCCGCGCAGCAGGCCGTTGCCGTCCGGCAGCAGCAGGTCGATCTGCTCGCAGTCGGGCAGGCGCTGCAGGGTGCGGGCGTCGTCCGGGGGCAGGTGCGGGGCGTCGTGCGTGCGGGTCATGGCGGCGGCCTGCGGGAGTGGGCCGAGCTTAGCAGAGCCGTATGCGTGTCAAGAATACTCAACAGGCGCTGGCCGCTGTGTAGGGTGGACGGATCTCGCCTCGCCGGGCTCCACCCCTGCGATCGGCGGTCCTGCCGCCGCCTGTCGCCTGCGCGCCGCGGCAGTGCGTGTCCGTCCCCGCCGCGCACGGCGGCGGTGTGTTGTAAAAATAAAACGCCCGGGGTAAGTTGCCGGCACGCCACACGAGTTCTTCGCATGGCCGTATCGCCCCTGGTCGGCGTGCCGACCGATCGCAAGCTCATCGGCCAACATCCGTTCCTGGTCACCGGGGAAAAGTACCTGCGCGCGGCGGTCGATGGCGCCGGCGTGACCCCGCTGTTGCTCCCCTCGTTGCAGCCGCCGATCGCGCCGCGCGACTGGCTGGCGCGGCTGGACGGCCTGCTGCTGACCGGCGCGATCAGCAACATCGAACCGCACCATTACAGCGACGAGCCGAGTTGGCTGGGCAATCCGCACGATCCGGCGCGCGACGCCAACACGCTGGATCTGATTCCGCAGGCGATCTCGCTCGGCCTGCCGATCCTGGCGATCTGCCGCGGCTTCCAGGAAGTCAACGTCGCCCTCGGCGGGACCTTGCACCAGAAGGTGCATGCGGTGCAGGGACTGTCCGATCACCGCGAGGACCCCCAGGCGCCGCTGGAGCTGCAGTACGCGCCGGCGCACGAGGTGACGTTGAGCGAGGGCGGCTGGCTGGAGGAGATCGCCGGCCGCGGCCATGCGCGGGTCAATTCGCTGCACGGGCAGGGCGTGGCCCGCCTCGGCGGCGACCTGATCGTGGAGGCGCGCGCGCCGGATGGCCTGATCGAGGCGTTCCGCGGCATCGGCCCCGGCTTCCTGCTCGGCGTACAGTGGCACCCGGAATGGCGCGTGCTCGACGATCCGTTCTACCTGGGCATCTTCCAATCCTTCGGCGATGCCTGTCGCCACTACGCGGCTCGCCGCACGCACTGAAACGATCCCCATGGCCAGCCGCCCGCGCTCCCGCAAGAACACCCCCGAACAGCAGGAAAGCTCGCTGCGCCGCTGGCTGAAAGATCGCCACATTACCGAGGTCGAGTGCCTGGTGCCGGACATCACCGGCAATGCGCGCGGCAAGATCATCCCCGCCGCCAAGTTCTCGCACGACTACGGCACGCGCCTGCCCGAGGGCATCTTCGCCACCACCGTCACCGGCGAGTATCCCGACGACTACTACGACCTGACCTCGCCGTCGGACTCGGACATGCAGCTGCGCCCGGACCCGGACACGGTGCGGATGGTGCCGTGGGCTACCGATCCTACCGCGCAGGTGATCCACGACTGCTACACCAAGGATGGCCAGCCGCACGAACTGGCGCCGCGCAATGTGCTGCGCGGCGTGCTGGAGGCGTATGCCGCGATCGGCTTCAAGCCGGTGGTGGCGCCGGAGGTGGAATTCTTCCTGGTGCAGAAGAACACCGATCCGGATTTCCCGCTGCTACCGCCGGCCGGGCGTTCGGGCCGGCCGGAGACGGCGCGGCAGTCGTACTCGATCGACGCGGTCAACGAGTTCGATCCGATCCTGGACCTGATGTACGACTATTGCGACGCGATGGAACTGGACGTGGACACCTTGATCCACGAATCGGGCGCGGCGCAGCTGGAGGTCAACTTCACCCATTCCGACGCGCTGTCGCGCGCCGACCAGGTGTTCCTGTTCAAGCGCACCATGCGCGAGGCGGCGATGCGCCATGGCGTGTACGCCACGTTCCTGGCCAAGCCGATGGAGAACGAGCCGGGCAGTGCGATGCACATCCACCAGAGCCTGGTCGACAAGCACGGCAAGAACGTGTTCAGCGGCCGCCGCGCGGGCGAGTACAGCCGCACCTTCGCGCATTACCTGGCTGGCCTGCAGAAGTACGTGCCGATGGCGATGGCGTTGCTGGCGCCGAACGTCAATTCCTACCGCCGGCTGATGTTCGGCGAGGTGTCGCCGAGCAATGTGCTGTGGGGCTTCGACAACCGCACCTGCGGGTTGCGGGTGCCGATCGACACGATCGAGAACATGCGGGTGGAGAGCCGTTTCGCCGGTTCCGACGCCAATCCGTATCTGGCGATGGCGGCGACGCTGGCCTGCGGGCTGCTGGGCATCCGCGAGAAGCTGGAGCCGACCGCGCCGATCAGCGGCAACGGCAAGGAGATGGGTTTCCAGTTGCCGCGTTCGCTGGGCGAGGCGCTGGACGAGCTGGAACGCTGCGCGCCGTTGCAGCAGTTGCTGGGGCCACGTTTCGTGCGTGCGTACATTTCGGTCAAGCGCAAGGAGTACGAGACGTTCTTCCGGGTGATCAGTTCGTGGGAACGGGAGTTCTTGTTGTTGAACGTGTGAGGTCCGCCCTTGCTTGCGATGGCGGATCGAGAAGGCATGCAATCTCATGCTGTTGCTGTTGCTGTTGCTGCTTTGCTTTTGATCTACCGGGCCCCCTCAGCGCGGCAGGTCCGGCGGGCGAATACCCGAAGGGCGACGCGCAGGATGCGCGTCGTTTTTCGCCGGCACATGGATGTGCCGTCGAAAAATGCCCGCCGGGCCTGCGGACCCGGAGCGCGTAGCGCGGAGGGCGCGCTGCGGGGTGTGCTTTCTTTTGGTTACTTTTCTTTGCACAAGCAAAGAAAAGTAACTCGCCGTAAGGCGAAAGCTTTGCTGTTGCTTTAGGTTTTGCGTGCCGGATCAAGAGGGAACTGTAGGAGCGGCTTCAGCCGCGACAGACGTCTGGTACAGCCTGTCGTGGCTGAAGCCACTCCTACAAGAGCGCTAGAGCAAAGGCTTCCGCCTGGCGGCGGGTCACTTTTCTTTGCTCGTGCAAAGAAAAGTAACCAAAAGAAAGCACGCCCTGCCGAGCGCCTTCCGCGCTGCGCGCTCCAGGTCCGCGTCCATGACGGGGATTCGCGGAAGGGGCATCCTGCCCCTGCCGCGAACGGCGCACATCCATGTGCGCCGCCCCTGCGGGGTTTTTCCCCGCCATGGCCGCCGCTCGGAAGGGAACCCGGTAAGTCAAAAGCAAGAGCAACAGCCGCAGCAACAGCAACAGCAACAGCAACAGCAACATCACCAGCGAGGGCAACAGCGAGAGCAACAGCAACAGCCAGAGCAACAGCCAAAGCCAAAGCCAAAGCCAAAGGCAGTAAAGGCGACAGCTAGATCCGAAGCGCAAGCGAAGCGGCGACAGCCGAGACGACAGCAACAGCGACAGATTCAGCAACAGCGACAGCACAGCAACAAGCATGGAGTGGACATGGATCGGATAGACACGCGGGCCCTGCAGGACCTGGATGCGGCGCATCACCTGCACCCGTTCAACGACAACGCCGCCCTGGCGCAGAAAGGCACCCGCATCCTCACCCGCGGCGACGGCGCCTACGTCTGGGACGCCGACGGCAACAAACTGCTCGACGCCTTCGCCGGCCTGTGGTGCGTCAACCTCGGCTACGGGCGCAAGGAACTCGGCCAGGCCGCCGCGCGGCAGATGGAGCAGTTGGCGTACTACAACAGCTTCTTCCAGTGCACCACCGAGCCCACCATCCGCCTGGCCGCCAAGCTCGCCGAGCTCACCCCCGGCGACTTGAACCATGCCTTCTTCACCAACTCCGGGTCCGAGGCCAACGACACCATCCTGCGCCTGGTGCGGCACTTCTGGGCGGTGCAGGACCAGCCACGGAAGACCATCTTCATCGGCCGCCACGACGGCTACCACGGCACCACCATGGCCGGCGCCAGCCTCGGCGGGATGAAGGGCATGCATCGCCAGGGCGGCCTGCCGATCCCCGACATCCACCACATCGATCCGCCATACCCGTTCGGCGACGCCGGCGACCTGGACCCGGAGGAATACGGGCTGCTGGCCGCGCGAAGGCTGGAGGACAAGATCCTGGAATTGGGCCCGGAGCGGGTGGCCGCCTTCATCGGCGAACCGATCATGGGCGCGATCGGCGTGTACATTCCGCCGCGCAGCTACTGGCCGGAGATCGAGCGCATCTGCCGCCGCTACGACGTGCTGCTGGTCGCCGACGAGGTGATCTGCGGCTTCGGCCGCACCGGCGACTGGTTCGGCGCGCAGCACTTCGGTTTCCAGCCCGACGTGATGACCATCGCCAAGGGCATCACCTCCGGCTACATCCCGCTCGGCGCGGCGATGTTCGGCGACCGCGTGGCCACGGTCCTGAAGGAGCAGGGCGGGGAGCTGGCGCATGGTTGCACCTATTCGGGGCATCCGGTGTGCGCGGCGGTGGCGCTGGAGAACCTGCGCCTGCTGCAGGACGAGGGCATCGTCGCGCGCGCGCGCAGCGAGATCGCGCCGTATCTGGCGCAGCGCTGGGCCGAGCTGGGCGAGCACCGGCTGGTCGGCGAGGCGCGCATCGTCGGCATGATCGGTGCGCTGGAACTGGTCCCGGACAAGCCGCGCCGGCACTACTTCCCCGAGCGCGGCAAGGTCGGCGCGCTGTGCCGCGACCACGCCCTGCGCCGCGGCCTGATCCTGCGCGCGACCAACGATGCGATGCTACTGTCGCCGCCGCTGATCCTCAGCCGCGCCCAGGTCGACGAACTGTTCGACAAGGCCTGGCTGGCGCTGGAGGACACCGCCCAGGCGCTGGGCAAATAGGCCGGCGCTGGTTAGTCTGGAAGGGGTGACCCCATCACCGGCGGCGCCGCGCGCGGCCGGTATCTTCCGATCTTCCCCATGGACCTGCGGAGACCTGCAATGAAGCTGCGACTGCTCACTCTTTCCCTCTCCGCGGCGTTGCTCGCCGCCTGTGGCGGATCCGGCGGCGGCGAAAGCGGCGGCCAGGGCGGCAAGCCCGCGGCGGGCGGGGAGCAGGTGCTCAACGTCTACAACTACTCGGACTACATCGCCGAGAACACGATTCCCGATTTCGAGAAGCAGACCGGTATCGCCGTCACCTACGACGTGTTCGACAGCGACGAGATGGTGGAGACCAAGCTGCTGGCCGGCGGCAGCGGCTACGACGTGGTGGTGCCGACGCTGAACTTCTTCGGCCGGCAGATCCAGGCCGGGGTGTTCCTGCCGCTGGACAAGAGCAAGATTCCGAACCTGGCCAACCTCGATCCGCAGATCATGCAGCGCATCGCGCAGCAGGATCCGGACAACAAGTACGGCGTGCCGTACATGGTCGGCACCACCGGCATCGGCTACAACGTGGACAAGGTCAAGGCCGCGTTCGGCAGCACCGACATCGCCAACAGCTGGGACCTGGTGTTCAAGCCGGAGAACCTGGCCAAGCTCAAGGATTGCGGCGTGACCCTGCTGGACACGCCCTCGGACCTGATCCCGATCGCGCTGCATTACCTGGGCGAGGATCCGCACAGCACCGATCCCGCCAAGATCGAGAAGGCCGCGGCGCTGATCAAGGGCATCCGCCCCTACGTGCAGAACTTCCACTCCTCGCAGTACGTGACCTCGCTGGCTAACGGCAGCACCTGCCTGGCGGTGGGCTGGTCCGGCGACATCATCCAGGCGCGCGATCGCGCCGAGGAAGCCAAGAACGGCGTGCACGTGGCCTATTCGATTCCCAAGGAAGGCGCGCCGCAGTGGTTCGACATGCTGGCCATCCCCAAGGACGCCAAGCATCCGGAGAACGCCTACAAGTTCATCAACTACCTGTTGACCCCGGAGGTGGCCGCGGCCAACAGCAACTTCATCCATTACGCCAATCCGGTGCCGAAGGCGACGCCGCTGGTGGATGCGGCGATCCGCAACGACCCGACCATCTATCCGCCGCCGGAGGTGGCGGCGAAGATGTTCACCTATTCGATCAACCCGCCCGAGGTGGACAAGCTGTATACCCGCCTGTGGACGGAGATCAAGACCGGCCGCTGAGCCGGTCGCGTCCGTGGTCCATGGCGCGGCGCGACGCTGCCGCGCCTGCACGCAGTACGGCCGCGCGGCGCGCGGTCGCCAATGGGGGAGGACCACCGGGACGCGGCCCATGCGGCGTCCCGCCAACCGCCGCCCGCGACGGGCGGCATCGGAGACGACGATGAAGTGGCGAGCGATAGCGGGGATGTGGGCGGTGCTGGGCCTGGCCGGCTGCGGCGGATCGGAGCCGGAGGGCGGCGCGGCGGCGGGCGCCGACGAGGCCAAGCAATTGAACGTCTACAACTGGTCGGACTACATCGCCGAAGGCACCGTGCCCGGCTTCGAGCGGCACAGCGGCATCCACGTCACCTACGACGTGTTCGACAGCAACGAGGTGCTGGAAGCCAAGCTGCTGGCCGGCGGCAGCGGCTACGACGTGGTGGTGCCGTCGCTGAGCTTCCTCGGCCGGCAAATACAGGCCGGCGTGTTCCTGCCGCTGGACAAGCGCAAGATCCCGAACCTGGCCAACCTCGACCCGGCGATGATGCAGCGCATCGCCCAGCAGGATCCGGGCAACACCTATGCGGTGCCGTACCTGTGGGGCACCACCGGCATCGGCTACAACGTGGACAAGGTCCAGGCCGCGTTCGGCAACACCGACGTGGTCGACAGTTGGGAGCTGGTGTTCGAGCCGAAGAATCTGGCCAAGCTCAAGGATTGCGGGGTGACCTTCCTCGATACCGCCTCGGAGATCGTGCCGACGGTGCTGCACTACCTGGGCGAGGATCCGAACAGCACCGACCCCAAGGTGATCGAGAAGGCCGCGGCCAAGCTCAAGGAAATCCGCCCCTACATCCAGAACTTCCATTCCTCGCAATACATCGACGCGCTGGCCAAGGGCAGCACCTGCCTGGTGGTGGGCTGGTCCGGCGACATCGCGCAGGCGCGCGACCGCGCCGAGGAAGCCAAGAACGGCGTGCGCATCGGCTATTCGATCCCGAAGGAAGGAGCGCTGCAGTTCTTCGACATGCTGGCCATCCCCAAGGACGCCAAGCATCCGGAGAACGCCTACCAGTTCATCAACTACCTGCTGACTCCGGAAGTGGCCGCGGCCAACACCAACTTCGTCAGCTACCCCAATGCGGTGCCCAAGTCGCTGCCTTTGATCGATGCGGCGATCAGCGGCGACCGGACTATCTACCCGCCGGCGGAGGTGCAGGCCAAGTTGTTCGCGCTGGCGGTGATGCCGCCGGACGTGGACCGCCAGTACACGCGGCTGTGGACGGAACTGAAGACCGGCCATTGAGCGCGACCGCAGCAGATCCCGATGGCAAGGCAGTACAGCCCCTCTCCCGTCGGGAGAGGGGTGGGGTGAGGGTACGACGCGAAAGCGACTGACGGAGTTGGGCGCACGAGGCTACGCCCGTACCCTCATCCGCCCCTTCGGGGCACCTTCTCCCGCGGGGAGAAGGAAAAGCTGCTAGCCCCTCTCCCATCGGGAGAGGGGTTGGGGTGAGGGTCCGGCGCGAAGCGACTCGCAGAGTCTGGGATGCATGAGGCTAAGAGTCGCTAACAAAACTAAGGAAGGATCCGTAGGCAGATGATCGAACAGGCAATCGAGAGCCACGCCAGATGGATATCGATGCGACGTTCGAATCGGATGCGTAGCTTGCCCATGCCTGCGAACCACGCGTGAGTGCGTTCCACGACCCAGCGATGGCGCCCCAGCCGGTCGTTGCGCTCGATCCCCTTGCGAGCGATGCGTGGCGTGATGCCCCGCTTCTTGAGGTGATGGCGGCAACGATCGATGTCGTAGGCCTTGTCAGCGTGCAGTTTGCCTGGCCAACGTCGTGGGCGCCCTGGCTTGCCGGCGATCGGCGGCAAGGCATCGACCAGTTCCTCGAAGACCACCGAGTCGTGCCGGTTGGCTCCGGTCACGCAGAACGCCAAGGGAACGCCATTGCGATCGACGATCAGATGCCGCTTGCTGCCGAGTTTGCCGCGATCGGTCGGGTTCGGTCCGGTGTACGCGCCCCCCGGGGGGAGGCCACACTGGCCGCGTCCAGGCTGGCTCGGTCAGGTCCAGCTTGTCGGCTCGCCGCAATTCGGCCAGCAGAACCTGATGCAGGCGATGCCAGACGCCGGCGGCCTGCCAGTCGCGCAACCGGCGCCAACAGGTCATGCCGCTGCCGTAGCCCAATTCCAGGGGCAGTTCTTCCCATGGAATGCCGGTCCGCAGGACATAGACGATGCCGTTGAGGGCTTGCTGATCGCTGACGCGAGGCCGCCCTCCTTTGGGCGAGGGCTTGACTGGCGGGATCAGCGGTTCGATGCGCTTCCACAGCGCGGCGGGGATCTCTTTGCGACGGGCCATGTCGCTAATTTTGCCACATGCGAATCTGCGTTCAACTACGTTTTGTTAGCGACTCTAAGCCCTCACCGTCATCCGGCCCTGCGGGCACGTTTCCCGAAAAGGCGTCCCTGGTTCCGCCAGGAGAGGAAGAGTGCATGGCTGCACTGGTCCGGCCTTGCCGCAGCAGGCGAGGCCAGGCGCAATAGCGTCCGCGACAAGCACAGCCGCACAGCACCTGAACTCCACCGACGCCCACCCTCACACAATCTGGACTCGCCGGTACAGATACTTGTAGATTCATCCGTACGCCGCCGTCTGGTAACGGGCCAGCGCCACGCTGCGCCCGTCGCCCCGCCAAGGCATGGCATCGACCGCCCCGTCCATCTCCAGGAATCCGCGACTTGAGCACCCACGACCAAGATCCCACGCAGACGCAACGGCAGGCGGCTCCGGACGATGGCCGCGACGGACCCGCCCAGGACGACGGCAAGCAGCCCGACAAGCCGTCGCCGCTGAAGAATCCCAAGGTGAAATGGACCCTGCTGCTGATCGGCCTGGCGGTCGTGGTCGGCCTGGTGGTGTGGCTGATCTACTACCTGACCACCGGCCGCTACCTGCAGGAGACCAACAACGCCTATCTGCAGGCCGATTCGGTGGCGGTGGCGCCGCGGGTCAATGGCTACGTGACCGCGGTGTTCGTCGGCGACAACCAGACGGTCAAGGCCGGGCAGCCGCTGCTGCAGATCGACGAGCGCACCTACCGCGCCACCTTGCAGCAGGCGCAGGCCGCGATCGCGGTGCGCCAGGCCGACATCGCCGCCGCCGAGGCCGCGCTGCAGGCGCAGCGCGCGACCCTGCTGCAGGCGCGTACCCAGGTCAGCGCGGCCGCGGCCAGCCTGCGCTTCGCCCAAGGCGAGGCCAAGCGGTTCGGGCCGCTGGCCGCGTCGGGCGCCGATACGCACGAGCATTACGAGAGCATCGTCCACGACCGCGATCGCGCCCAGGCCCAGTTCGATGCGGCCAAGGCGCAGGTGGCGGCCGCCGAAAGCCAGTTGCAGGGCGCCAGCGCGCAGCTCGACCAGGCCCGTGCCGGGCTCACCCAGGCGCAAGCCGACGCCGACCAGGCGCAGGTGGCGGTGGAGGACACCCGGCTCACCGCGCGCATCGACGGGCGCATCGGCGACAAGACCGTGCAGGTCGGCCAGTTCGTCGCCGCCGGCACGCGGCTGATGAGCGTGGTGCCGGTGGACGCGCTGTACCTGAGCGCCAACTTCAAGGAAACCCAGGTCGGGCTGATGCGGCCCGGGCAGCCGGCGCGGATCGAGGTCGATGCGCTGCCCGGGGTCGAACTGGAGGGCGTGGTGGAGAGCATCGCGCCGGGCACCGGGTCGCAGTTCGCGCTGCTGCCGCCGGAGAACGCCACCGGCAACTTCACCAAGGTGGTGCAGCGGGTGCCGGTGCGGATCCGTCTGAAGGCCGGCGCCGAGGCGCGCAAGGTGCTGGTGCCGGGCATGTCGGTGACGGTGACGGTGGACACGCGCGCGGCCAAGGACGCCAAGGATCGTGTGCAGCAGGAAAGCGGGCAGGGCCAGGCCGCCGCGCCGCATCGCGAGGCCGCGCCGTGAGCGAGGCCGCCGCTGCCCCGGCGGCGGGCGCAGCGCAGAAGGCCGATACCGGCGCGTGGCTGGCGGTCGCCGCCGGCACCATCGGCTCGTTCATGGCGACGCTGGACATCTCCATCGTCAACGCCGCGCTGCCGACCATCCAGGGCGAGGTCGGTGCCAGCGGTACCGAGGGCACCTGGATCTCCACCGCCTACCTGGTCGCCGAGATCGTGATGATCCCGCTGACCGGGTGGTTCGTGCGCACGCTCGGGCTGCGCAACTTCCTGTTGATCTGCGCGCTGCTGTTCACCTTTTTCTCGGTGGTGTGCGGATTGTCGAACAGCCTGACCATGATGATCCTCGGCCGCGTCGGCCAGGGCTTCGCCGGCGGCGCATTGATCCCGACGGCGCTGACCATCGTCGCCACGCGCCTGCCGCCGGCGCAGCAGACCCTGGGCACGGCGCTGTTCGGCATGACCGTGATCCTGGGGCCGGTGATCGGCCCATTGCTGGGCGGCTGGCTGACCGAGAACGTCAGCTGGCACTACGCGTTCTTCCTCAACGTGCCGGTCTGCGCCGGGCTGGTGGCGCTGCTGCTGCTGGGATTGCCGCACGAGCGCATGTATCTGCGCGGGTTGCTGGACGCGGACTGGCTCGGCATCTTCGGCCTCACCGCCGGGCTGGGCGCGCTGACCGTGGTGCTGGAGGAGGGCCAGCGCGAGCGCTGGTTCGAGTCCAGCGAGATCGTGCTGCTGAGCGTGGTCTCGCTGGTCGGCTTCATCGCCCTGCTGGCCTCGCAGTTCCTCAGCCGGCAGCCGGTGATCCGCCTGTCGATCCTGCTGCAACGCAGTTTCGGCGCGGTGTTCGTGATGGTGATGGCGGTGGGCATGATCCTGTTCGGCGTCATGTACATGATTCCGCAGTTCCTGGCCACAATCTCCGGCTACAACACCGAGCAATCCGGCTACGTGGTGCTGCTGTCCGGCGTGCCCACGGTGTTGCTGATGCCGATGATGCCCAAGCTGCTGACCACCGTGGACGTGCGTGTGCTGGTGCTCGGCGGCCTGACCTGCTTCGCCGCCGCGTGCTTCGTCAACGTGCACCTGACCGCCGACTCGGTCGGCATGCACTTCGTCGTCGGGCAGCTGTTGCAGGGCTGCGGCCTGGCTCTGGCGATGATGTCGCTGAACCAGGCGGCGATCTCCTCGGTGCCGCCCGAGCTGGCCGGCGACGCCTCGGGCCTGTTCAACGCCGCGCGCAACATGGGCGGTTCGATCGGACTGGCGCTGATCTCCACCTTCCAGGAGCGGCGCATGGTGTTCCACACGCAGATGATCGGCAGCGGCACCAGCGCCAATTCGCCGCTGGCGCAGGATTATCTGCACGGCATGGCCACGCAGTTGCAGACCGCGACCGGCGCCGGCGCGGCGATGCAGTCCGTGGCGCAACTGGCGCGCATGGTGCAGCAGCAGGCGCTGGTGATGACCTACAACGACTTGTTCTGGATCTTCGGGGTGATCGTGGTGTGCACGATCCCGCTGGCGTTCCTGCTCAAACCGCTGCCCAAGGGCGGCGCTTCGCTCGCGATGCATTGAGGCTTCCATGATCCAGCGCGTTCCCCGTGTTCTCGTCCCCGCC
Source organism: Xanthomonas sp. DAR 35659 (assembly GCF_041242975.1). Classification (NCBI taxonomy): domain Bacteria; kingdom Pseudomonadati; phylum Pseudomonadota; class Gammaproteobacteria; order Lysobacterales; family Lysobacteraceae; genus Xanthomonas; species Xanthomonas medicagonis. The sequence goes on along the minus strand of NZ_CP162488.1, from coordinate 3,519,752 downwards.
ACATTGCCGCTGCTGTTGTCGGCGTGCATGCTCGGCCCGGACTACGTGAAGCCGCCGCCGGTGGCCGAAGCGGCGCAGGCGCAGCCGCAACTGCATCGCGCCGACGCAGTCGCCGCGGCCGCCGGCGTGGTGCCGGCGCCGCCGCCGCAGCGCTGGTGGGAGACGCTGCAGGATCCGCAGTTGAATGCGCTGGTCGAGCAGGCCCTGCAGAACAGCCCGAACCTGCGCGCCGCGCAGGCCAAGCTGCGCGCTTCGCGCGCGCTGGTGCAGCAGCGCCATGCCGAGCAGTTGCCCAGCGTCGGCGCCACCGCCGCCTACGTCAACGCGCGGGCGCCGGATGCGCTGACCGACGGCGTGGCGACCATCGCCGCCGGCACCGGCCAGCCGCTGACGATAGATCCGCACGCGCAGCTGTACAGCGTCGGCATCGACGCGAGTTGGGAGCTGGATTTCTTCGGCCGTCGCCGCCGCGCCAGCGAGGGCGCGCTGGCCGACGCGCAGGCCGACGAGGCCGAACTGGCCGACGCCCAGGTGCAACTGGCCGCGGAAGTGGGCCAGGCCTACCTGGGCTATCGCGCCACGCGCGAGCGCATCGCCATCGCCCAGCGCAACCTGGAGGCGGCGCGGCAGACCCTGCAGCTGACCCGCCAGCGGCGCGAACGCGGCGCCGATGCCGACTTGCAGGTGGAGCGCGCGCAGGCGCAGCTGCAACAGCAGGAAGCGGTGCTGCCGGACCTGCAGGCGCAGGCCAAGGAAGCGCTGGACCAACTGGCGTTGATGATCGGCCGCGAGCCCGGCGCGCTCGACGCCACGCTGGCGCAGGACCGGCCGCTGCCGGCATTGCCGGCGGTGGTGCCGGTGGACGATGCGGGGTCGCTAATCCGGCGGCGTCCGGACGTGCGCCGTGCCGAGCGTCAGCTGGCGTCGTCCTCGGCGCAGATCGGCCAGGCGCTGAGCGCGTATTTCCCGCAGGTCACCCTGTTCGGCACCATCGGCATGGCCGCCACCTCGCCGGGCGATCTCGGCAGTGACGCGATCAACAGCGTGGTGGCGCCGTTCCTGCGCTGGTCGATCTTCGATTTCGGCGCGACCCGCGCCAAGGTGGAGCAGGCCCGCGCCGGCAACGACGCGCGCCTGGCCGCCTACGAGGGCACCGTGCTGGCCGCCTTGCAGGACGCCAACAGCGCGCTGGCGCGGTTCGGCGCGGCCCGCCAGCAGGCGCTGGCCGCGGCCAAGGCCGAGGCCTCGGCCGACCGCTCCGCCGCCTTGTTGCAGCAGCGCTACGCGGCCGGCGCCTCGTCGTTGATCGACGCGCTGGACGTGCAACGCCAGCAGGCTTCGGCGCAGGACAGCGCGGTGCAGGCGCGCACCCAGGTGCTGCTGCGCTACGTGGCGCTGCAGAAGAGCCTGGGCCTGGGCTGGGCGCCACCGCCGCCGCCCGCGCCGCGATAGCGACGGCCCGCGCCGCGGTATCGCCGATGCGGCGGCCGCGGCTACACTGGGGCCGGCCACGCGATCGCCGGCAGCCTCGGCGACTCTGCGCGGCGGTGTCCTCCACGGGGAGCAATAGATGGCTTCGAGCGAAGCGAACTCCGACCTCCCGCCGGCCGCGCTCGCGGCGGCCGCGGCCGCCCCGGCCAAGGGCGGCGGCTACCTGTCCATCGCCGGCGTGCGCAAGGAGTTCGACGGCTTCGTCGCGCTCGACGACGTCGACCTGGATATCGGCAAGGGCGAGATCTTCGCGCTGCTCGGCGGTTCGGGCAGCGGCAAGTCGACCTTGCTGCGCTGCCTGGGCGGGTTCGAACAGCCCAGCCGCGGCCGCATCGTGCTCGACGGCCAGCCGCTGGACGGCCTGCCGCCCTACGAGCGTCCGCTCAACATGATGTTCCAGTCCTATGCGCTGTTCCCGCACATGACAGTGGAGCAGAACATCGCCTTCGGCCTGAAGCAGGACGGGCTGTCGCGCGCGGCCATCGCCAAGCGCGTGGCCGAGATGCTGGAGCTGGTGCAACTGGGCAAGCTCGGCAAGCGCAAGCCGCACCAGCTCTCCGGCGGCCAGCAGCAGCGCGTGGCGCTGGCGCGCTCGCTGGCCAAGGGGCCCAAACTGCTGCTGCTGGACGAGCCGATGGGCGCGCTGGACAAGAAGCTGCGCTCGCAGATGCAACTGGAGCTGGTCAACATCATCGAGACCTCCGGCGTGACCTGCGTGATGGTCACCCACGACCAGGAGGAGGCGATGACCATGGCCACCCGCATCGCGCTGATGGAGCACGGCCGTATCCGCCAGGTCGGCACCCCGGGCGACATCTACGAGTCGCCGAACAGTCGCTTCGTCGCCGAGTTCATCGGCTCGGTGAACATGATCGAGGGCCGGATCGGCGAAGACCATCCCGATCACGTGACGGTGATTTCGCCGCAGTTTCCGGTGCCGATCTACATCAGCCATGGCATCACCGGGGTGGAAGGGCAGGAGGTGGCGTTCGCGGTGCGCCCGGAGAAGGTCTGGATCACTAAGGGCGAGCCGGAGCAGGCCTACAACAAGGCGCGCGGCAGCATCGAGGACATCGCCTACTTCGGCAGCCACTCGATCTTCCACGTACGCCTGCCCAGCGGCATCCGCGTGCAATCCAACTTCGCCAACCAGAAGCGTTGGGACAGCGAGGGCATGACCTGGGGCGACAGCGTGTGGGTGTCGTGGGACGACAACGACGGCGTGGTGCTGACCGCATGAGTGCGCCCGTCGTCCCGGTGGCGCCCGTATCGTCGCCGACGCCGACGCCGCGACTTTGGCAGCGGCTGCGCCTGCGCGCGCTGCCAGCGACGCGCTGGCTGGTGATCGCCGCGCCGTACCTGTGGCTGCTGCTGTTCTTCGCGATTCCGTTCCTGATCGTGCTGCGCATCTCCTTCGCCGAACAGGCGATCAGCAGCCCGCCTTACAGCGCGCTGGTGGACTACAGGGACGGCGTGCTGACGCTGAAGTTCACCTTGCAGAACTACCTGGCGCTGCTGCGCGACAGCCAGTACATCGCCGCCTACTGGGGCTCGATCAAGATCGCCGGCATCTCCACCGCGCTGACCCTGCTGATCGGCTACCCGATGGCGTACGTGATCGCGCGCATGTCGCCGGCGGCGCGCAACATCGCGATGATGCTGGTGGTGCTGCCGTCGTGGACCTCGTTCCTGATCCGCGTCTACGCCTGGATCGGCATCCTCGACAGCAACGGCGTGCTCAACCGCGCGCTGCTGGCGCTGGGCCTGATCGATGCGCCGCTGCACATCCTCTACACCCCGGTCGCCGCCTACATCGGCATCGTCTACTGCTACCTGCCGTTCATGGTGCTGCCGCTGTACGCGACCCTGGTCAAGCAGGACCACCGCCTGCTGGAGGCCGCCTACGATCTGGGCGCGCGGCCGTGGAAGGCGTTCGCGACCATCACCCTGCCGATGTCGCGTCCCGGCATCGTCGCCGGCTGCATGCTGGTGATGATCCCGGCGGTGGGCGAGTTCGTGATCCCGGAAATGCTCGGCGGCCCGGACACGCTGATGATCGGCCGGGTGCTGTGGGGCGAGTTCTTCAACAACCGCGACTGGCCCGCGGCCTCGGCGGTGGCGATCGTGATGCTGGCGTTGCTGATGCTGCCGATCCTGATCTTCAACCGCTACCAGCAGCGCCAGCTCGAAGGCGGCCAGGCATGAGCGCGGCCGGCGCGCTGCGCGGCGGGCGGGTGCTGCGCTGGGTGGTGCTGGGCGGCGGCTTCGCCTTCCTTTACCTGCCGATCCTGCTGTTGATGGTGTATTCGTTCAATGCCTCGAAGCTGGCGACGGTGTGGGCCGGGTTCTCGACCAAGTGGTACGGCGAACTGCTGCGCGACCGGCAGATCCTGCAGGCGGCCTGGATCAGCCTGAAGGTCGCGTTCTGGACCGCGACCGCGTCGATGGTGATCGGCACGCTGGCGGCGATGGTGATGACGCGGTTTCGCCGCTTCCCCAGCAAGAGCCTGTTCGGCGCGCTGGTGACCGCGCCGCTGGTGATGCCGGAGGTGATCATCGGCCTGTCGATCATGATGATGCTGGTGTCGATGGGCGGGCTGATCGGCATCCCGCCCAAGGGGGTGATGGCGATCTGGGCCGCGCACGTCACCTTCACCCTGTCCTTCGTCACCGTGGTGGTGTCCTCGCGTCTGCAGGAACTGGACCGCTCGCTGGAAGAGGCGGCGATGGACCTGGGCGCGAACCGGCTCAAGGTGTTCTTCCTGATCACCCTGCCGATCATCGCACCGGCGCTGGTGTCCGGCTGGCTGCTGGCGTTCACCTTGTCGCTGGACGACGTGGTGATCGCCAATTTCGTCGCCGGGCCGAACTCGACCACGCTGCCGATGACCGTGTTCTCCTCGGTGCGGATGGGGCTGAAGCCGAAGATCAACGCGCTGGCCACGCTGATGGTGCTGGCGGTGTCGATCGCCGCCTTCGTCGGCTGGTGGCTCATGGCGCGCAACGAGAAGCGCCGCCAGCGCGATATCCAACTGGCGCAGCAGCAAGGCGGATAGGCGCTTCCGGCTTTCTGTAGGAGCGGCTTCAGCCGCGACAGATACCTTCGGCGCGTGCCTGTCGCGGCTGAAGCCGCTCCTACAAAGGCGCCGCCACGGAACGCTGTGGTCCATCGCGCCAACGCCGTCGCCACGCCGCCGCAACCTTCGCGGCGCTAGGCTGGCCGGACATTTTTTCAGGAGTCCGTCGCGATGCCTTACGACACCGTCAATCCCGCCACCGGCCAGGTCGAGCACCGCCAGGAACTGATGGACGCGGCCGCCGTCGAACGGCGCCTGGCCGCGTCCGCGCAGGCGTTTCCCGGCTGGGCGGCGACGCCGCTGGAACAGCGCGGCGCGCTGCTGCGCGAGGTCGGCGCGCAGCTACGCGCGCGGCGCGAGGAGATCCAACGGCTGATGACCATGGAGATGGGCAAACTGCGCAAGGAGGCCCTGGCCGAGATCGACAAGTGCGCCGACGCCTGCGACTACTACGCCGAGCACGCGGCCGACTACCTGCGCGAAGTGCCGGTCGCCACCGACGCGCAGCGCAGCTATGTGCGCTACGAGCCGCTGGGCTGCGTGCTGGCGGTGATGCCGTGGAACTTCCCGATCTGGCAGGTGTTCCGCTTCCTGGCCCCGGCGCTGATGGCCGGCAACGTGGCGCTGCTCAAGCACGCCAGCAACGTGCCGCGCTGCGCCGACGCGATCCATGCCGCGCTGGCCGCCGCCGGCGTGCCGGCCGGCGTGTTCGACGTGCTGCACATCGACAACGACCAAGCCGCCGACGTGCTGCGCGATCCGCGCATCGCCGCGGTGACGCTGACCGGCAGCGAGCGCGCCGGCCGGTCGATCGCCGCCAACGCCGGCGGCCAGCTGAAGAAGTGCGTGATGGAGCTGGGCGGCAGCGACGCGTTTGTGGTGCTGGACGATGCCGACCTGGACAGCACCGTGGCCGCGGCGGTGAAGTCGCGCTTCGACAACGCCGGGCAGACCTGTATCGCGGCCAAGCGTTTCGTGGTGGTGGAGGCGATCGCCGAGGAGTTCGTGCGCCGCTTCGCCGCCGCCGCGGCCGAGCGCCGGCTCGGCGATCCGCAGGACGACGCCACCACCCTGGCGCCGCTGGCGCGGCAGGACCTGCGCGACGAACTGCACAAGCAGGTGCAGGCCAGCATCGCCAAGGGCGCCACCGCGCTGCTCGGCGGCGCGCCGGACACCACGACCCATGCCGGCTACCCGGCGACGATCCTGGACAACGTGGCGCCGGGCATGCCGGCCTACGACGAGGAACTGTTCGGCCCGGTGGCCGCGATCCTGCGCGTGGCCGACGAGGCGGAAGCGGTGCGCGTGGCCAACGACACCACCTTCGGGCTCGGCGGCAGTGTGTGGAGCGCCGACCGCGACCGCGGCGAGCGCGTGGCGCGGCAACTGCAGTGCGGCGCCGCCTTCGTCAACGCCATCGTCAAGAGCGACGTGCGCCTGCCGTTCGGCGGCATCAAGCGCTCCGGCTTCGGCCGCGAACTGGCCGAGCACGGCATCCATGAGTTCATGAACATCAAGTCGGTGTATGTGGGGTGAAGCTGGGAATGGGGAGTCGGGAATGGGGAATAGGAAAAGCCGGCTCTGCGGCCGGCTTCATGCGTTGTGGCGTTGACACGGCGCTACGGTTTGTCCGTCGCGGGCTGCGCTTTTGCCATTCCCGATTCCCGTTTCCCCATTCTCGCCGCCGCATCGCGGCGGCTCGGTGAGTGAGGCTGGGAGTGGGGAGTGGGGAGTGGGGAGTCGGGAATGGGGAATAGGAAAAGCCGGCTCTGCGGCCGGCTTCATGCGCTGTGGCGTTGACCCGGCGCTACGGTTTGTCCGTCGCGGGCTGTGCTTTTGCCATTCCCGATTCCCGTTTCCCCATTCCCGCCGCCGCAAAGCGGCGGCTCAAAGCCACTTCGCCCGCTTGAACGCCACATACAAGCCCAGGCACACCGCGGCCACGCCGCCGACCATCAGCGGGTAGGCCCAGGGCCATTCCAGTTCCGGCATCTGCTTGAAGTTCATGCCGTACCAACTGGTGATCAGGGTCGGGGCCGCCAGCAGCGCGGCCCAGGCGCCGAGGCGCTTGACCGTCTCGCCCTGGGCCAGGGTCACCAGCGACAGGTTCACGCTCAGCGCGGTGCCGAGCATCTCGCGCAAGGTGTCGATCGCCTCGTTGGTGCGCACCGCGTGGTCAAGCACGTCGCGCACGTACAGCCGCACCTCGTCGGGGATCAGCGGGCCGGGGTTGCGCTTGAGATGCGCCAGCACGTCCTGCAGCGGCGCCACGCCCAGGCGCATCTGGTTGAGTTCGCGCTTGAGTTCGTACAGGCGGATCGCGGTGTCGCGCCGGTAGGCCTCGGCGAAGATGTCCGTCTCCAGACGCTCCAGGCTCTGCCGGAACTCGTCCAGGATCGGCTGGTAGTTGTCGACGATGTAGTCCAGCACCGCGTACAGCGCGTAGGACGGGCCGAGCTGCATCAGCGCCGCCTCGCGCTCCAGCCGTTCGCGCACCGGCGCGTACGGCAGCGAGGCGCCGTGGCGCACGGTCAGCAGGAAGCGCGCGCCGAGGAAGGCGTGGGTCTCGCCGTAGACGATGCGCTCGTCGATCACCTGCGCGGTGTGCACTGCCAGGAACAGCGAATTGCCGTAGGCCTCGACCTTGGGCCGCTGGTGCGCCTTGCGCGTGTCCTCGATCGCCAGGTCGTGCAGCCCGAACTCCTCCTGCAACTGCTCCAGCACCGCGTCGGCCGGTTCGTACATGCCGACCCAGACGAAGCCGTCGTCGCCGGCCAGCACGTCGCTGATCTGCTCCAGCGCGATGTCGTGGCGACGGCCGTGGCCGTCGTAGTGCACGCAGTTGATGACGCAGGCGGGATTGGCGGGAACGGAGGCCATGGCGGAAATCGTGCGCGGGCGGGGTCAGGGCTGCAAGCGGCGGCGCGTGAACGCCCACGCCAGCGCGGCGTGCACCGGCAGCAGCAGGGCGATCCATTGCAGGTTGAACTGCGGCTGCAGCATCGACAGCCAATGGATCAGCAGCGCCGCGCCGGCCAGCGCGGTCACCGTCCACAGCACGACGCCGAACCAGCGCCCGGGCCGGCGGCCGCGCAATCGCGCGATGGCGCCACCGACCAGCAGCAGGCACAGCGGGTCGAGCAGCAGCAGGTTGCGGTTGGCCCAGGCGGCGCGGTGCTCGCTGAAGCCCCACAGGTACAGCAGCACGCCGCCGCCGAGCGCGCACAGCAGCCAGAACGGCAGCGCCAGCGCGGCCAGCCAGCGCGGCCGCCGCGCCAGCGCGAGCACGCCGGCGGCGACCGCGACGCCGACCAGCAGCCACGGCCACCAGTGCCGCGCCTGTTCCTTCGGTTCCGGCGCCAGGCGCTGCGGCAGCAGTTGCTGGCGCGCCTGCACCAGTGGCCGGCCGGCGCTGTTGCGCACCTCGCCCAGGCTCTCGGCCAGGCGCATCGGCACGAACGCCTCTTCCCAGCGCGACAGCGGCTTGTCCGCGAACGGCCCCAGGCCCAGGTCGAAGCCCAGCCACATCCACGGCGCCGGCGAGGCCAGGCGCACCGATTCGCTGCGGTAGGTGTTGCCGCGCGAGCGCCCGGACAGTTGCGCGTGCAGGCTGCCGCCCAGCGCGCGGTCCAGCGCGTCGCGGACCATCGTGGCGCAGTTGGCGGTGTAGTAGTCGTAGCGGTAGCGCGCGTTTTCCGGGCGCGCGCGCCAGGCCAGCGCCGCCTGCAGCGCGCGCGCCTGCGCCGGTTCCATGTCCAGCCACTGGATGTCCACGCCGCGGCCGGCGTCGCGGTACTGCGCCAGGTCCTCCTGCAGGGGCAGGGCGACCAGGTAGTACATCATGTCGCCGGCGGCGAAGCGGCTGACGAAATCCGGTTCGCTGGGATCGAAGAAACCGAAGTTGTACGAGGTTGCCTGGCCACTGCTTGGATCCATCACCACGATGGCGTCGTGGCCGAAGCGTTCGAAGAACACCTCGCCGGGCTGCATGGTGGCCACGCCGATGCGTGGCGCCGGCGCCGCGGCGTCGCCGGCGGATAGGGCGCCGCCCGGCGCGGCGCCCGGCGGCGACAACGCCGGCGGCGCGGCCGGATCGGCCGTGCCCGCCTGCGCGAACGCCAGTGCCGCCCAGCAGGCCAGCACCGCGCCGAGCAGCCAGCGCGGCCAGCCGCGTGCCGCGGAGGGAGGCGCCGGCCGCGCGGTCAAGCGTCTTCCTGCGGGTCGGGCGGCAGGATGGTGACGTGGAACGCCTGCACCCGCCGCGCGTCGGCGCGCGCCACGCGGAACGCGAAGCGGCCCAGGGTCAGTTCCTCGCCGGTTTCCGGCAGGTGGCCGATGGCCTCGGTGACCAGCCCGCCGACCGTGTCGTAGTCGTCGTCGGGGAAATCGGCGCCGAAGCGCTCGTTGAAGTCCTCGATCGGGGTCAGCGCGTCGACCACGTACTGGCCGTCGGCCTGCGCCGCGATCAGCGAGGCCTCGTCCTCGGCGTCGTCGTGCTCGTCGTCGATCTCGCCGACGATCTGCTCCAGCACGTCCTCGATGGTGACCAGGCCGGCGACGCCGCCGTACTCGTCGACCACGATCGCCATGTGGTTGCGCGAGAGCCGGAACTCCTTGAGCAGCACGTTGAGCTTCTTGGACTCGGGAATCAGCACCGCCGGGCGCAGCAGTTCGCGTACCGTGCCCGGGCCATGGTCGGCGACCACGCCGCGCAGCAGGTCCTTGGCCAGCAGGATGCCGAGGATGTCGTCCTTGTTCTCGCCGTGTACCGGGAAGCGCGAATGGCCGGATTCGACCACCTGCTTCATCAGGTCGAGGAAGCGCGACTCCACCGACAGCGACACCATCTGCGAGCGCGAGATCATCACGTCGCCGACGGTGAGTTCGGAGACCGACAGCGCGCCTTCCATCATGCGCAGGGTATCGGCGGCGATCAGACCGTCGTGCTGGGCGTCGCGCAGCACCTCGACCAGGTCGTCGCGGGTGTGCGGATCGCTGGAGAACACCGAGCTGAGGCGCTCGAGCCAGCCGCGGCGTTTTTCGTGGGGTTCCGGTGTGGAGCTACTAGCGTCGTCTTCTGACATGTTCTATGGGGACGGCACCCGGACAGCCGGGCGGTGTGCGCAAGTCTAGCAGGCCAATGGGACAGGGCCGCGACGCCGCCGGCGCGCGCGCCGGCGCCGGCTCAGCCGCCGTTGGCGGGCGTGTGCAACGGGTCCGGCGCCGGTGCGGCGCCCGGCTCCTCGGGCAGGTCCAGGCTGTAGCTGCAGCCGGCCAGGGTCTTGCCCGGATGCGACTTCACCGTGGACAGGCTGAGGATGATCGATTCGATCATCGGCTCGCCGGTTTTCGGGTCGGCGACGTCCGCGCTGACCACTTCGCGGCCGAACATCGCTTTTTCCGGCGTATCCACCGCCGTCTCCAGCTGCAGTTGCCTGGCCAGCGGGCGCGGGTCGGGCAGGTCCAGGATCGCCATCACGCTGGCGCCGGCCACGGCGATGCGGTTGGTGCTGTGCCCGAACACCTGGATCGGGCGTGCCAGTTCGTACTCGCTCATGAACAGGTTGGACTGCGGCAGTGGGCGCCAGCCCTGCGCCACCGCCTTCAACGGGTCGGCCAGCAAGGGGCCCAGCGCGGCGAAGTCGGCCACGCGTTGGCGGCACTCCAGCAGCGCCGGCAGATCGATCGGGGCGGGAGCGGCGCTGGCCGGCAGCGCGGACGCCAGCGCGAGCAGAAGGAGCGATGCACGGATCAACGCGATGGACCTCGGCCGGAAGCGGGACAGGCGGCGCGACGGCCGCGCGGCCACGGTAACGCCCGCGGCGGCGGTTGACCAGCATGCTGCGCGGCGCACGCCGCCGCGTGCCGGCCGGGAGAAGGCGGCTCAGCGCTCTCCCGCGTAGGGATCGTCCACGCCCAGGTCGGCCAGGATCTCTCGTTCCAGCTGCTCCATCGCGTCGGCCTCCTTGTCGTCCTCGTGGTCCCAGCCGAGCAGGTGCAGCACGCCGTGCACGGTCAGGTGCGCGTAGTGGGCGTTGATGGGCTTGCCCTGTTCGGCGGCCTCGCGCGCCACCACCGGCGCGCAGATCACCAGGTCGCCGAGCAGCGGCAGCTTGACGCCCTTGGGCAGGCCTTCCGGCAGCTCGGCCGGGAAGCTGAGCACATTGGTGGCGTAGTCCTTGCCGCGGTAATGGTGGTTCAGTGCGCGGCCTTCCTTGGCGTCGACCAGGCGAATGGCCAGGTCGGCTTCGCGGATGCGGCCCTTCAGCGCCGCGGCCACCCATTTGCGGAAACTGACCGCCGCCGGCAGTCCGGCGCGGGGCAGGGCGTAGCTGACGCCGACATCGAGGCGGAGCGGGCCTTTGGTCATGGCGGGACGGTGATTCGCAGCGGACAGGGGCCGACAGTATCGCGCGTGCGGCGCGTCACCGCGATGCCCAGTCGTCGGCGCTGTAGGCGATCTCGACCACGTCCGCGGTGTCGGCGGCTTGGTCGACACCGGCGTCCTTGGCTGAAGCATGGCAGTTGAAGCCCATCTGCCGACGCGCCTGGCGCACCAACTCCGCGGCGTTGTGCTCGGGCGTGTCGTTCACGTCGAGATGGATCGTGGCATCCGCGCAGCCGCCGACGTTGGCGACCTGGATGGCCGGCACCAGTGTGCGCGCGGCCTGGTCGGCGAGCGTGTCGAAGCGGTCCTGTGCGCTGTCGTCTTTCGCCGCGGACACGCGGACCTTGAAGTAGTAGAGCTGCTTGTAGAACAGGTAGCCGTTGGAGAACAGCCGCGTGCCGCTCTGCAAGCGCAGATCCAACTGCAACTTCTCGCCGGGCGTTCGCTCGCTTTCGGCGATGGCGGCCTGGACTGCCGCATCGACGCCGTTGGCGGGGGCGGGCGTGGGCGCGGCCTCGCCGCCCAGCACGAACGGCGCATGCGTCAGTCGTCCAGCCGTGAATAGGTGCCTTCCGTCACCGCCGAGGCCAAGTCGTGGCGAAACGCCGCCAGGCCATCGGCGAGCGCGGTGGTCGCGTCGTGCCGCCCGGCCGGATAGACGAACACGTCGATCACCAGTTCCGGATGCGTCGCCATCGCGTAGTGGAAGCCGGCGCCGGCTGACTTCGCGGCCGGATTGTATTTGCTGCGGGTGAGCTGGAACGCGCCTGCCGTCTTCGGCGCGATCAGGTAGCTGGTCTCGATGTAGGCGCGCGCCGGCGCGGGCGGCTGTTTCGGTTCGGCGGACGCGGCGCCGGCGATCGAGGCCAGCAGACAGACACAAACCAACGCGGACTTGCGGATCATGGCACTTCCCCTGTGCATTGCGTCGCCACAGTGTACGGCGGTTGCGGCGCACTTCGGGGTGCGGCAGGGCAACGTGCGATGGCCATTCGCGCCGCGCGACTGCCGCGCCGCCATCCGGCACCATCACGACGGCTGGATCAGGTGACGCACTCGGTCAGCATCAGCAATGGCGGCCCATCGTTGGCGACGCGATAGGTCGCGCCGCCCATCGGGCCATGCTGGCACTGGGGATTGAAATGCGCGACCTCGACCGCGGCGGCGAAACCGTTGCGCTCGGGTATCCACACGGCGGCCTGGCCGCGCTCGAGCAACTGGCCCAGCAGGTACAGGCTGTCGTTGGGCACCGCCTTGAACGCGACCAGGGCGCAGCCGAAGCGGTCCTGCTGGTCGCCGGCGACGTCCAGCAAGGCCTGCGCGCGCCGCCCGGCGATCCAGGCCAGCCGCTGCGGCTCGCCCTCCTGCGTGGCGTCGTCGGCGGAGCCGCGCTGGGCCTGCGCGGCGCGTTCGAGTTCGGGCCTGGACAGCAGGATGGTCGCTTGCTCGACCGCCACCGACACGCACGGCGGCGCGATGGTCTGGGCGAGCGCGACGCGTTGCCGCGTCACCGGGATCTGGGCGTCGTCCTGCGCCAGGCACGCGCCACTGGTCGCCGCGGCAAGCAGCGCGGCGCACGCGATGGGCATCCACTGCGGCCTGCGCATCGTCATGCCGCCGGCCCGGTCAGCTTGTCGCTGACGTCGCGCTTCTCGTAGGCGCTGACGATCCGCGCCACCAACGGATGCCGCACCACGTCGCGCGCCTCGAAGAAGGTGAAGCTGACGCCGTCCACTTCGTGCAGCACCTCGATCGCATCGCGTAGCCCGGACTTGACGTGCTTGGGCAGATCGATCTGGGTCAGGTCGCCGGTGACCACGGCGGTGCTGCCGAAGCCGAGGCGGGTCAGGAACATCTTCATCTGCTCGATGGTGGTGTTCTGCGCCTCGTCCAGGATCACGTAGGCGTCGTTGAGCGTGCGCCCGCGCATGTACGCCAGCGGCGCGATCTCGATGACGTTCTTCTCCAGCAGCTTGACCACCTTCTCCACGCCCAGCATCTCGTACAGCGCGTCGTACAGCGGGCGTAGGTAGGGATCGACCTTCTGGCTGAGATCGCCGGGCAGGAAGCCGAGCTTCTCACCGGCTTCCACCGCCGGGCGCACCAGGATCAGGCGCTGCACGCGCGATTCGTTCAAGGCTTCGACCGCGCTGGCCACCGCCAGGAAGGTCTTGCCGGTGCCGGCCGGGCCGATGCCGAAGTTGATGTCGTGGGTGGCGATCTGGTGCAGGTACTTGGCCTGGTTGGCGCCGCGGCCGCGCACGGTGCCGCGCTTGACCTTGATCGCCACCTCCTGCGGCTGATAGGCGCGCTGCGCGACCTGATCGACGTTCGACTGGTTCAGCCGCAGATGGATTTCCTGGTCGTCGAAGATGACGTGCTCGGCCTCGGCGTACAGCGCTTGCAGCAGCCGCTCGGCCGCCGCCGCGGCCTGCTCCGGCCCGGTCACCCGATACACGTTGCCACGGTTGGAGATCTCCACGCCCAGGCGCAGTTCGATCTGCCGCAGGTGCGCGTCGAACGGGCCGGCGAGGTTGGCCAGGCGTTCGGTGTCGGCGGGTTCCAGGGTGAAGTCGTGTTGCGCGGGGCTGGTCATGGCAGGCGCGCCGCCAGCGGCGACGTCGGGAAAGAGAGGGCGCAAGGGTAGCGCGCAGGGCGCGGCCGGGCCAGTGAAGGGCGCGCGGCGACGGCGGTTGCACGCGCGCGACGGCCAGCGCGAAGCGCGCATTGCGGATCCGCGCTCGGCGCACCGCCACGTGCTGCCGCAGCGGCGCGCGCTGGCGATGGCAACGTTGTCCACAATGCATGTGGATCGCTTGTGCCAAAGCCTGTGGACAACCTTGCGAACGCCTTGCCGCGCAAGGCGCGGTCCTGTGGTGGTGAAAAAAATCGCACCTGCCTGATTGAGCGTGCCACCGTTGGAGCCGACGTCAGCCTCAACACAGCACTAGGCGCTTCTGTAGGAGCGGCTTCAGCCGCGACAGGCATTCCCGATAGCGCCTGTCGCGGCTGAAGCCGCTCCTACACAGGGCGGCGAGGTGTGCCGATTGCCTCTGCAAGGCGGGCCTTCAGGACGACGGCAGGGCAATGCTTCCCAGGCGACCGTGCAGTCGGGACTGAAGTCCCTCTCACAAGGAGGCCGCCCAGCGGGGCTCGGCCAGGCCGCGACGGCTCAGGCCACGGCGTCGTCCTCGGCCAGGTGCAGGCGCCCGCGCAGCGAATTGCTCAGCGCCTCGGTGATCGTGACGTCCACGAACTGGCCGATCAGGCGCGGGTGCCCCGGGAAATTCACCGAGCGCATGTTCTCGGTCTTGCCGGTCAGTTCGGCCGGGTTCTTCTTCGACGGCCCTTCCACCAACACGGTCTGCACGCTGCCGAGCATGCCCTGCGAGATCCGCTGCGCATGCGCGTTGATATGCGCCTGCAACCGCGCCAACCGCGCGTGCTTCACTGTCTCGGGGGTATCGTCTTCCAGGTCGGCGGCGGGCGTGCCCGGGCGCCGCGAGTAGATGAAGGAGAAGCTCTGGTCGAAGCCCACGTCCTCGATCAGTTTCATGGTCTTCTCGAAGTCGGCGTCGGTCTCGCCGGGAAAGCCGACGATGAAGTCCGAACTGATCGAGATGTCCGGGCGCACCGCGCGCAGCTTGCGGATCTTCTGCTTGAATTCCAGCGCGGTGTAGCCGCGCTTCATCGCGCTGAGGACGCGGTCGCTGCCGGCCTGCACCGGCAGGTGCAGGTAGTTGGCCAGTTGCGGCACGTCGCGGTAGGCATCCACCAGCGAGTCGCTGAACTCCAGCGGGTGCGAGGTGGTGAAGCGGATGCGGCCGATGCCCTCGATCTGCGCGATGCTGCGGATCAGCAGGCCCAGGTCGGCGTGCTGCAGTTCCTCGCCGGCCTCGGCGTCGCCGTAGGGGCCGCGATAGGCGTTGACGTTCTGCCCGAGCAGGTTGATCTCGCGCACGCCCTGCGCGGCCAGTTGCGCCACTTCCACCAGCACGTCCTCGAACGGGCGGCTGATCTCCTCGCCGCGGGTGTAGGGCACCACGCAGAACGAGCAGTACTTGGAGCAGCCTTCCATGATCGACACGAAGGCCGACGGGCCTTCGGCGCGCGGCTCGGGCAGGCGGTCGAACTTCTCGACCTCGGGGAAGCTGATGTCCACCTGCGACTTGCCCGACTCGCGCCGCGCGCGGATCAGGTCCGGCAGCCGGTGCAGGGTCTGCGGGCCGAACACCAGGTCCACGTAGGGCGCGCGCTTGACGATCGCCTCGCCTTCCTGCGACGCCACGCAGCCGCCGACGCCGATGATCACCGGCTTGCCGCCGGCCTTCAGCGCCTTCCAGCGGCCGAGCTGGCTGAACACCTTCTCCTGCGCCTTCTCGCGGATCGAGCAGGTGTTGACCAGGACCACGTCCGCTTCTTCCGGATTGTCGGTTAGCTCCAGGCCCTCGGCCGCGGCGAGCACGTCGGCCATCTTGGCCGAGTCGTACTCGTTCATCTGGCAACCGTGGGTCTTGATGTACAGCTTGCCGCGGACCACGGATGGCGCGGCCGGCCGCGCGGTCGGCAACGGAAGCAGGGCGGAGGCATCCGCGGCGACAGCCGCGGTCGGCGAAACAGGGGCGGGCGTCCCGGGCATGGCGCTTATTCCAGACGGGTTGCGGGCGGGCAGCCGGCGACGGCTGCGGTTAGCCGGCTATTGTATCGGCAACCGGCGCCACCGCGGCATGGGCGGCCGAACCCGGCGGGGCCAGGGCCGGCCAGGCCCGACGGCGCTGGCGCCGGCAGGCCGGCGCCCGATGCGGTCGGCGTGCGCCTCAGCGCACGTAGGGCGACTCGGCGTTCTCTTCCTGCTTGCGCTTGGCCTCGTCGTAGCGCTTCTGCGCCTCGTCGCCGCTCATCTGGTACTTCGGCGCGATGTGCGGCAGCAGCAGCTTGGCCCAGGCGGTGGTGATGCGGCTGCTCTCGGTCGGGCAGCGCTGGGCGCGGTCCTCCGGCAGCATGCCGCTGGTCACCAGGCGCAGGTACTTGGCCGGGTCGCGCCCGTACAGCATGCACATCAGGTTGTAGAAGCGCTGCTGGCCGAGCGAGTGCTCGTCGGCGAAGTCGGCCGCGCCGTACTGCTCCTTGGTGTTCATCACGAAGAACAGGCCCGCCAGGCGCAGGTTCTCGGCGATGGCGCCCGGCGATTCGTCCGGCGACATGAACATCAGCATCAGCGAGGACGCCAACTGGTCGGCCGAATCCTCTTCGCGGCCGGTGCTGGGCAGCTTCAGCATGTCGATCAGCGCATGGCCGAACTCGTGCAGCATGATGAAGCGCGTGTTGGCCATCAGGAAGCGCGCGCTGAAACCGTCGTCCTGGTTCTGCTCGCCGATGCTGGCCCCGACCTTGATCAGCATCTCGATCATTTCGTAGCACAGCACCAGCTCGTTCTTGGTCGGCGAGTAGAAGGCGTTGGTCTGCTTGCACTCGGCGGTGATCAGGTGCAGCGGGCCGGGCAGCATCAGCAGCCCGTCCATCGCATTGACCTCGGGCAGGCGATGCAGGATGTCGATCTTGACCGCGAAGTCGTAGGCGGCCTGCAGCCCGGGATCGCGCGGCGGCACGTACTCGTAGGTGAACTTGACGCCTTCGGCCTTGTCCGTGCCGTCCTGGGCGTCGCCCGCCGTCTGCGTGTCCACCGCACTGCCGTCGGCGGCATCGATGGCCGCGTCGGCGGCGGCGGCCTCTTCGGTCTTCTTGTTGTTCGCCGCGGCGGTCGCCGCGGCGTCGGCAGCCGAAACCGGCGGCGCGGCGGGGGCAGGCGCGGCGGTGGGGGCAGGCGGCTGTTTCGCCTTCCATGCGCTGTAGCCCCAGCCGCCGCCCACGGCCAGCAGCGCCACGAACAGGATCGCGATCAGGATCTTTTGCATGGAATTCCTTCCTTGGGTTGGCGGCGGCGGTGGCGTGGCGGTCGGCGCGAGTCCTGCTGCGCTGCCGCGAGATGGTAAGGCGCCGGCTGTCCGCTGGGAAGATGCCGCCGCGGCGGCCGTCGCCGGCGCCCGTGGCTCAAGCGCCGGCCGCCGCGTCGATCGCCTGCGCGCGCTGCACCGCCGGCCGCGCCGCCATGCGTTCGACGTAGGCGCGGGTCGGCGCCGGCGGGTCCACCAGCCCGAACCCGATCATCCAGCCCAGTGCGCTGCCCCACAGCACGTCGGCGGCGCTGCAGTGCGCGCCCAGCAGGTAGTCGCCGCGCGCCAGTTGGGCGTCGATCACACCCAGCACCGTGGCGCAGTCGGCATAGGGCGAGAGCATCCGCGGCGGCGCCTCGCGCTTGAGCGCGCGGTCCAGGATCGCCGGCTCGAACGCCGAGCCGTAGAACGCCAGCCAGCGCAGGTAGGGGCCGCGACGCGGATCGCCCGGCGCCGGCGCCAACCCGGCTTCGGGATACAGCTCGGCCAGATATTGGTAGATCGCCCCCTGTTCGGTGATCGGCACGCCCTGGTGGACGATCGCCGGGACCTTGCCCATGGGGTTGATCGCTAGGTACGCCGGCTTCAATTGCTCGCCCTGCTGCAGGTCCAGGCGCCGTAGCGCGTAGTCGGCACCCAGCTCCTCGAGCAGGATCAGCACGCCCTTCGAGCGCGAGTGGGGGTTGTGGTACAGGGTGACGTGGCGGTCGGCGCTGGACATGGCGGGCTCTTCCTGGGTGGCGAGACCAAGATGCTAGGCGGTATTGCGGACGGATCCTGTCCGCAATACGGTGGCGCGATGGCCTCTCCCGCGTCCCGCATGCTGCGCCTGATCGCCCTGTTGCAGACCCGCCGCACCTGGTCGGGCGCGGAACTGGCCGAGCGCCTGGGCGTGGACCGGCGCAGCCTGCGCCGCGACGTCGAGCGCCTGCGCGGCCTGGGCTATCCGGTGCGCGCTTCCTCCGGCGTGGGCGGCGGCTACCGGTTGGCGGCGGGCGCGCAGGCGTTGCCGCTGTTGTTCGAGGAAGAGGAGGCGGTCGCGGTGGTGGTGGCGTTGCGCGCGGCGGCGGCGAGCATGGGCGGCCTGGAGGACACCGCGCTGCGGGTGCTGGCCAAGCTCGACCCGCTGCTGCCGGCGCGGGCGCGGCAGCAGGCCGGCGCGCTGCACGCGGTGACCGTGTCGCTGGGGCACGACGCCGTGGTGCCGGAGACCCGGTTGCTGGTCGGCATCGCCGCGGCCTGCCGCGACCGGCGCCTGCTCGGATTCGCCTATCGCGACCACCAGGGCCAGGCCAGCGAGCGCTGGATCGAGCCGCTGCGGCTGGTCAACTTCGGGCGCCGCTGGTACCTGCTGGGCTGGGATCGCGACCGCGCCGACTGGCGCACCTTCCGGGTCGATCGCATCGACGCGCCGCTGCGGCTCGGCGACCTGACCGCGGCGCGACCGCCACCGCGCGATCCAGCCGCGATGGTGCGCGAGGCGGTCCGCTTTGCGCCGTTCCCGCTGCAGGTGCGGCTGCGCCTGCGCGGCGACCTGGCCGACCTGGCCGCGCGCATTCCGCCATGGTGCGGGGTGCTGGAGGCGGGCGAGGACGGCGACTGCCGCCTGGCGATGGGCGCCGAATCGCCCGCCTTGCTGGCGTCGGAGTTGCTGGCGCTGGGGGTGCCGTTCGAGCTGATCGAGGGTCAGGCGCTGGCGCCGGCGCTGCTGGCGGCGCTGCGCGAGGCGGCGGCGTGCCTTGGGGATGGCGCCGCCTGATGCGATGCGATGCCGCTGCCGACGCCATCCGCGGCGATCCGGGCTGGCGGCTCGCGCTGCGTGGTGCTTGCGTGGCGAGCAGGGGGAGTGACGAATAGATTGAAGCGACCAACGGAGCGGAGATGCCTGGCGGCGGCGCTGCGGTCAGGTCCATGGCGGCGGCCCACCCGCGTCACTGGGACCGCCGGTGGGCCGGCTGGGCCCCGACAAAGCGGAAGCCGGTCCCGATGGCGACCGCCCGCACTTGGCAAGCGCGGGCGAAGTTGGGACACTCGCCGCCATGAAGGGGATGGTGGGGCTTCTGGGGCTGGCAATCGTTGCGCTGTCGGCTACGCCGGCCAGTGCCGGCACCCTGTACAAGTGCATCGGCGGCGACGGCGTCCCCAGCTACGTCAGCAAGCGCGTGGCCGGCGCCAGTTGCAGCGTGGTCAGTCAGTACGTGCCCGATCGCCGGACCCCGCGTCCCGCCGCCGCGCCGGCGCGCGCCGCGCGGCAGGTGGCCGCCGAGCGCGTGCCAAGCGATGCGGTGGTCCTGGCCACGCCCCAGTCCGGCGCGCCGGCCACCATCATCAGTCCCCCCATGGTGGCGCCGGTCGCCGCTGCCGCCGCCCCGACGCGCTTGGCGCCCGTCCCCGCCGCCAGTGGCGCCGCGCCGCGGCGAGTGGTCAGCGGCCAGGTCTATTCCTATATGAAGGACGGCGTGCGCCACTACACCAGCGCGCGGCCGACCCAGGTCGCCAGCCTCGGCGCGGTGCGCACCATCCACTACAGCTTCATCGAGACCTGTTACGCCTGCGCCAATCCGGGACTCAACTTCGGCGCCGTGCGGTTGAACACCACCGCCTACCAGAGCGAGATCGCCGCCGCCGCGCGCGAGTACGGGGTCGACGAGGCGGTGGTGCGGGCGATCATCCATGCCGAGTCGGCGTACAACCCGATGGCGCTCAGCCGCGCCGGCGCGCAGGGGCTGATGCAGCTGATGCCGCCGACCGCGCGCCGCTTCGGGGTCAGCGATTCCTTCGACGCCGCGCAGAACATCCGCGGCGGCGTGCAGTATCTGGCTTGGCTGCTGAAGCGCTTCAACGGCAACCTGACCCTGGCCGCCGCCGGCTACAACGCCGGCGAGGGCGCGGTGGACAAGCATGGCGGGGTGCCGCCCTACAGCGAGACGCAGCGCTACGTGCAGCGCGTCGGCATCCTGGCCGATCGCTACCGCGGCGTGCTGGCGACCGCGCATTGAGCCATTCGATTGCCGCCGCGGCGATGCATTGTCTGCGCCTTGACGGTTCCGCTACACTGCAGGCGATTTTATGCGGCTCGACCCCCACCGAGCCGCTGGCAGCCTCACGCTACCCAATCACAGATCGGAGTGCCGGATGGCCAACGATGGGGTCAACGATTCTGTAAACGTAGGACGCCGCCGCTTTCTCACCGCCACCACGGCGGTGGTGGGTGCGGTCGGAGCAGGTTTCGTCGCGGTTCCTTTCATCAAGTCGTGGAACCCCAGCGCCCAGGCCAAGCTGGCCGGCGCGCCGGTCACCGCGGACATCAGCGCATTGCAGGAAGGCCAGCGCCTGATCCTGGAATGGCGCGGCCAGCCGATCTGGATCGTCAAGCGCTCCAAGGCGATCCTGGACGCGCTGCCGACGCTGGATAGCCGGCTCAAGGACCCCAAGTCCGAGGTCACCGACCAGCAGCCGCCCTACATCAAGGGCGAAGGCCGTTCGATCAAGCCCGACATCTCGGTGCTGGTCGGGCTGTGCACGCACCTGGGTTGCTCGCCGGAGATGGTCGCCGAGATCCGCCCCGAACCCTACGACCCGGAGTGGAAGGGCGGCTATTTCTGTCCCTGCCACAAGTCGCGGTTCGATATGGCCGGGCGCGTGTTCCAGGGCGTGCCGGCGCCGATCAACCTGCTGGTGCCCCCGCATCACTACCAGGACGACAACACCCTGGTGATCGGCGTCGATCCGAGTTCGTCCGCGAAGGGGGCCGCCTAAGCCATGGCTGAGAATATCTTCACCCGCACCGCGGACAACGTGTCCGGCTGGGTCAACGAACGCGCACCGGGGCTGATGCCCTTCTACCGCAAGCACGTCGGCGAGTACTACGCGCCGAAGAACTTCAACCTCTGGTACTACTTCGGTTCGCTGGCGCTGGTGGTGCTGGTCAACCAGATCGTCACCGGCATCTTCCTGACGATGCACTACAAGCCGGGCGCCAAGACCGCATTCGATTCCGTCGAATACATCATGCGCGACGTGGAGTGGGGCTGGCTGATCCGCTACATGCACTCCACCGGCGCCTCGCTGTTCTTCATCGTGGTGTACCTGCACATGTTCCGCGGGCTGATGTACGGCAGCTACAAGAAGCCGCGCGAACTGGTGTGGATCCTGGGCATGCTGATCTACCTGGTGCTGATGGCCGAAGCCTTCATGGGCTACGTGCTGCCCTGGGGGCAGATGTCGTTCTGGGGCGCCAAGGTGATCATCTCGCTGTTCGGCGCGATCCCGGTGATCGGCAACGGCCTGACCGAGTGGATCATGGGCGACTACCTGCCGTCCGACGCCACCCTCAACCGCTTCTTCGCCCTGCACGTGATCGCGCTGCCGCTGGTGCTGCTGTTGCTGGTGGTGCTGCACCTGGGGGCGCTGCACGAGGTCGGCTCCAACAACCCCGACGGCGTGGAAATCAAGAAGGGGCCCAAGGGCAATCGCTGGGATCCGAACAAGCCGGCCGACGGCATTCCGTTCCATCCCTACTACACGGTCAAGGACATGGTCGGGGTCGGCTTCCTGTTGCTGATCGGCGCCTTCATCATCTTCTTCGTGCCGGCGTTCGGCGGGCTGTTCCTGGAGCACGACAACTTCACCGAGGCCAACCGTCTGGTGACGCCGGAGCACATCAAGCCGGTCTGGTACTACACGCCGTACTACGCGATGTTGCGGGTGGTGCCGAACAAGCTCGGCGGCGTGCTGGTGATGTTCTCGGCGATCGCGATCCTGTTCCTGGTGCCGTGGCTGGACCGCGCCAAGGTCAAGTCGATCCGCTACCGCGGCTGGATCTCCAAGCTGATGCTGGGTGTGCTGGCGGTGTGCTTCGTCTGGCTCGGCGTGATCGGCTCCGGTCCCGGCACCGATGCCAGCGAGACCATCATCGGGCGGGTGCTGACCGTGCTGTACTTCGGCTTCTTCCTGACCATGCCGATCTGGACCACGTTGGACCGGACCAAACCGGTGCCGGAGCGGGTGACCACCCATGACTAAGCCTCTCATCGTGGTCTCGGTTTGTGCCGCTTCCGTCGCCGTGGTGTCCTGCATGAGTAACCTGTTGCCGTGGGGGCAGATGATGTTCTGGGGCGCGCAGATGCTCGGTTCCTTGTTCGGTGCCACGGCGGGGGGACAGCCATGAGCAGACGCCTGATTTCCACGCTCGCCTGTTTCGCGTCGGCGCTGCTGCTGTCCGCTTCGGCGCTGGCCGCCGAGGGCGGCGCCACCCAGCAGGCCGGCAACGACCTGGGCGACCACGCCTCGCTGCAGCGCGGCGCCAAGTTGTTCATGAACTACTGCTCCGGCTGCCATTCGCTGAAATACCTGCGCTATTCGCGCATGGCCGAGGACCTGGAACTGAGCGAGGACGAGGTGATGCAGAACTTCAACTTCACCGGTGCCAAGGTCGGCGAACACATCGAGGCGGCGATGCCGCACGATGCGGCGGCCAAGTGGTTCGGCAAGGCGCCGCCGGACCTGAGCCTGATCGCGCGCGTGCGCGGCACCGACTGGGTCTACACCTACCTCAAGTCGTTCTACCTGGACCAGTCGCGTCCGCTGGGCTGGAACAACACGCTGTTCGCCAATGCGTCGATGCCCAATCCGCTGTGGGAATTGCAGGGTCTGCAACAGCCGGTCTACGGCAAGGCCGAGCAGCCCGGCGTGGACAAGCCGGTGGAACGGCTGCAGCTGGCCTCGCCCGGCAAGCAGACCCCGGCGCAGTTCGACCAGACGGTCCGCGACATCAGCAATTTCCTGGAATACGCCAGCGAACCGGCGGCTTTGAAGCGGCAGAGTCTGGGCGTGTGGGTGGTGCTGTTCCTGGCGCTGCTGACCTTCCTGGCCTACCTGCTGAAGAAGGAATACTGGCGCGACGTGCACTGAGCGGGGGCCGGCGTCGCGACCCGCGCGCTGGCTGCATCGTAGCTGACCCGATCCCCTGTTCATCCTATTGGCTTTTGTGAGCGAGGGTTGCACACTCAGGGGCCGTGATGACCGTCCGCAAGGTGCTGGCGGCGTCGATGCGGCCGGCGGATTCCGGTCGTCGGAGAGCCTTGAATGGCGGCGAGTTTGCGCATGCGAAATACCTTGACGTTGTTTTCCTCCACGGATGATGTCCTGTGCCACCGCGTCCGCCTGGTGCTGGCGGCCAAGGGCGTGACCTACGATTTCGTGGCGGTGGATCCGCAGAATCCGCCGGAAGACCTGATCGACCTCAATCCCTACCACTCGGTGCCGACCCTGGTCGAACGCGAACTGGTGCTGTACGCCGCGTCCGTGGTCAGCGAATACCTCGACGAACGCTATCCGCATCCGCCGCTGATGCCGGTCGATCCGCTTTCGCGCGCGCGCCTGCGTCTGGCGATGCTGCGCATCGAGCACGACTGGGTACCGCAGGTGCAGGCGATCCAGCTCGGCAACAAGGCCCAGGCCGAGGCCGGGCGCAAGCGGTTGAAGGAACTGCTGACCGCGTCGGTGCCGCTGTTCAAGGCCAGCAAGTTCTTCCTCAACCCGGAAATGAGCCTGGCCGACTGCGCGATGGCGCCGATCATCTGGCGCCTGCAGGCGCTGGACATCCCGCTGCCCAAGGACGGCAAGGCGATCGAGGACTATGGCAACCGCATCTTCCGCAATCCCGGTTTCATCCGCAGCCTGACGGACCAGGAAAAGAAGCTGCGCGACCTGCCGGCCTGATGGCGCGCTCGCGCGTGGCGCACCCGTTGTTTTCCGAGCTGCGCCGGCGCCATCGCGTCGCGGCGCGTAGAATTGGCGCATGACCGACGAGACTTCCCGCATGACCAGCCATCGCCCGTACCTGTTGCGGGCGCTGGTGGAGTGGATCAACGACAACGGCATGACGCCGCACATCCTGGTGGATGCGGGCCTGCCGAACGTGCAGGTGCCGCCGAGCGCGGTCAAGGACGGCCGGGTGGTGCTCAACATCGCCGAGCGCGCGGTGGTGCGCCTGCAGATCGATAACGACGGGGTCAGTTTCACCGCCCGCTTCGGCGGCGTCAGCTATCCGGTGCAGGTGCCGATGGCCGCGGTGCTGGCGGTGTACGCCCGCGAGACCGGGCAGGGCATGGCGTTGCCGGACGACATCCACGGCGCCAGCGAGCCGCCGGGCGACGACACGCCGCCGCCGCCGCGCCCTGGTGGATCCGACGACAATGCCGGCGGAAAGCGCCCGCATCTGCGCGTGGTGAAGTAGGCGCCGCGCAAGGTTTCAAGCGCGTCCGGTGTGAGCGCGGATTTGTCTTGTCGATGGCCAGGGGTTTGACCCGGCGCTGAGGGTCCATACGGCTGCCGCGATCACTGTCTCGGCAGAGACAGTGTGGTGCCGCACAACGCGGCATTGAGGAATCACTGCATTGGGGTCGGGGGGGCTTTGGGTCCTCGGCCGCGTGAGAGCGACAATGCCGCGCCTGATGCCGTCGCGGATCGGGAAAGGGCGGAAGGCAACGACTCTGCCAGGCCGAAGCGTCACCATGCGGCGGGCATCACGTAGCAGCTTTCGCTTTCCGGCTTCGGCCCCGAGAGCCAACGCATCTCGCGTTGCAGCGTGCAGATCGCGCTACGCCTATGCCTGCGCGCTGTTGTAGGAGCGGCTTCAGCCGCGACGGGCATCCCGTCATCGCGGGGTCGGCCTACCGTGTGGAAATCAGCCGGCCGCCGAGCAGCGCCACGCGACCGCTGTCGCGATCGACGCCGCCGCAGTAGTAGCCGAAGCGAAGCCGCGCTCGAACCTACCGCGTAGCCCACAGGCGCCTCAATCGGGCGATTCGCGCCCTTCGTGCAACGCTGTCACCGTCGCCACCGACGGTCCGGTGAAGGAAATCAGCCGGTCGCCGAGCAGCACCATGCGACCGCTGTGGCGATCGACGCCATCGTAGGAGTAATCGAAGCGGAAGCTGCGCTCGAATCCCAGCCAGCCGCTGGGCAGGCGCCGCAGCCGCAGGCCGGTGCCGTGCACGCTCTGATCCAGCCATTGCACATCGGCGGCCTTGCAGGCATTGCGGCCCAGCGTTTCGGCGCGTTCGGCGGCGGCGCGCGAAGCATTCCAGAACGCGAACACCGCGGCACCGACGATCATCCAAAGGATCAGACTTGGCATGGCGCCACTGTAGCGAGGCGGCGGGGGCGGCTGCAATCTGGGGATTGGGGATTGGGGATTGGGGATTGGGGAATCGGGAATCGGGAATCGGGAATCGGGAATCGGAGTGCTGTTGCGGCCAGGAGTCGGGCACAGCGCATCGACAGCAGGGAGTGTGCGCGGCGGCCGCAGGGCGAGCGAAGCCCGGATTGATCGATATGAGCCTCGAAGCGGATGCGTGAATCGGGCCTTTTCTTTCTGCGCCTGGCTTGCGTCGCGATGGTCGGTGCAGCCCACGCTCGGCATTGCCGCCGGCATTGGCTACTGGCCGACGGCGTTGCAACGTTGCCATTGGTGCCTGCGGTCTAGTGCTTTCGAGCTTCCTGCAAGCATCAAGAGGGCAGATGAAACTGCCGCCAGCTTCCGTCATCGAACGCGCGGCGCCGCCGCGCTGGGTGCGATGCGCCCCGCTCAGCGCGTCGGTTGCGAAGATTCCGCGTCGCGTGGGTCGGTCGCGGGTGGGGTGGTCGCCGGGGTGGTTGCCGGCACGGTGGCGGGTGCGGCGGGTGCCGGTGCCGTCGTCGGCGCGGGGCCCTGGGGCACTGGGATCGGTGTTTGCTCCGGCGCCGGATTCGACGTCGGGACCGCGCCCGGCAGCGTCGGCGGCGGCGTCGATAGCTGCGCCTGCGGCTGCAACTGCAGCAGCGCCGCCCAGTCCTGGCGGTTGAAGTCGCACAGTTCCTCGCGGCCCGGCGTGCACTCCAGTCCGGCCCCATCGTCGCCGACCTGGTCCTGCGCCAGCGGCGCCTTCAATTGCAGGCGCCCGGCACGGTCCAGCGGCAGCTTGCGCATGGTCACCGCATTGAGCACGTTGCCGCCGATCAGGTACAGCGTGCGGTCGCCGCCGACGTTGGCCGCGACCACGATGTCGCAATGCGATTCCCAGGGCAGCGCGCCGCCGCGCGCCAGCGCCTCGCGCAGCCCGGCCGCGCCCAGCGGCTGCTTGCGCCCGCGCAGGAAGCACAGCAGGTCGCCCGGCGCCGGTTTGTCCTGCTGCGGATCGGCGTAGCGGTACGGCAGGCCGTCGGGCCCGCCCTGGTAGGCGGCGCGGATGTAGTCGATGTGCCGGATCGAGGTGCGAAAGCCGCTCACGCCGGCGCGCACCATCACGTAGGACACGAACGCCGCCGACCAGGGGTTGTCGACGAGGAAGGCGCGGCAGTCCGCCTGCCGGTAGCGCGAGCCGTCCAGTTGCTGGCAACTGTCGGCGCCGTCGCTGCCGCCCATCGCGCCCAGCGTGCCGCTGTCGCGCCAGTACGCGGCCACGCGCTGCCAGGCCTCGATGCCGTGGTCGGCGAGGTCGCCGCGCTCGGCTTCGGTCACGCGCAGGCCGGCGAGCCGGCCCTGGGTGTCGATGAACGGCCGCCACCACAGCCGGTGTTCGTTGCAGGCGGTGCGCACGATGGCCACGGCGGTCGGGGTCAGGCCGAAACGCGGCGGCAGGTCGCACACCTCCGCGGCGGCCGCGCGACCGGCGGGGAACAGGGCGGCGGCGCACAACAACGCGAACCAGGGACGGGCCATCGGCAACTCGGATTGGGGGAGGCGTGCAGCGTCGCAGAGGGGCGTCGCCGCGGCCGTGAAGTCAGTGCGGCGGTGGACCCAGCTTCAGCGACAGGTCCACCGCCTGCACATGCTTGGTCAGTGCGCCGATGGAGATGCAGTCCACGCCGTCGGCGGCGATCGCGCGCACGCCGTCCAGGTCGACGCCGCCGGACACTTCCAGCGGGATCGCGCGATGGAACGGCGCGGCCGCGGCGATCGCCACCGCCTCGCGGCGCTGCTCTGCGGTGAAATCGTCGATCAGGATGCGGTCGCAGCCGGCCTGCAGTGCCTCGCGCAATTGCTCCAGCGTTTCCACTTCGACCACCAGCGGCAGCGCCGGCCACTGCGCGCGCGCGGCGGCCACCGCCGCGGGCAGCGAGCCCGCGGCGCGGATGTGGTTTTCCTTGAGCATCACCGTGTCGTACAGGCCGAAGCGGTGGTTGTCGCCGCCGCCGCAGCGCACCGCGTACTTCTGCGCCAGGCGCAGGCCGGGCAGGGTCTTGCGGGTGTCGAGGATGCGCGCGCCGGTGCCGGCGACCGCGGCCACGTAGGCGGCGGTCGCTGTGGCGGTGGCCGACAGGGTCTGCAGGAAATTCAGCGACGCGCGTTCGGCGCTGACCAGCGCGCGGCTGCGCCCGTGCAGCAGGGCCAGCACCGTGCCGGCGGCGACGCGCTGGCCTTCGGCGACATGCCAGTCGATCCGGACCTGCGGGTCGAGCGCGCGGTGGCAGGCGTCGAACCAGGGGCGGCCGGCGATCACCGCGTCCTGCTTGCACAGCAGGTAGGCGCTGTCGGCGCCGTCCGGCAGCAACGCGGCGGTGACGTCGCCGCTGCCCAGGTCCTCGGCCAGCGCGCGCGCCACGTCGGCGTCGATCTGCGCCTGCGCCGGCGGCGCCAGGTCGTGGCTCATTTGTCCGGGAAGTCGGCGAGCTGGGCGGTGCCGATGGCTTCCTCGGCCAGCAGCACCGGGATGCCGTCGTCGACGCGGAACACCTGCTTGCGGTCGCGGGTGACCAGGGCTTCGCGCAGCGGTTGCGCCTGCGCGCTGCCATCGGCGCGCTGCACGCCGCCGGCGGCGATGGCGCGGTTCAACGCTTCCAGGCCGCGCGCCTCCAGCAGCGCCAGCGGTTGGCGGGTATCGGGCGAGCACAGCAGGTCGAGCAGTTTGCGGTCCATCCGGTCTTCGTCTTGCGTGGAAGACGGCTAGAATACGTCTTTAAGGCAGGGGACGGCCATGACCTCCAAGCAAACCGCGCCGCTGGTCGGCATCGTGATGGGTTCCCGCTCCGACTGGGAGACCATGCAGCATGCGGCGCAGAAACTCGATGCGCTGGGCGTGCCCTATGAAGTGAAGGTGGTGTCCGCGCACCGCACGCCGGACGTTCTCTTCTCCTACGCCGAGCAAGCGGCCGCGCGCGGCCTGCGCGCGATCGTGGCCGGTGCCGGCGGCGCCGCGCACCTGCCGGGCATGCTCGCGGCCAAGACCGCGGTGCCGGTGCTGGGCGTGCCGGTGCAGTCCAAGGCGCTCAACGGCATGGACTCGTTGCTGTCGATCGTGCAGATGCCGGCGGGCATCCCGGTGGCCACGTTCGCGATCGGCAATGCCGGTGCGGCCAACGCCGCGCTGTTCGCCGCGGCAATGCTGGCCCCCGAGCATGCGCAGATCGCTGCGGCGCTGGACGATTTCCGCCAGCGTCAGACCGACGAAGTGATGGCCAAGGACGATCCGCGCCAATGACCACCGTCGGCATTCTGGGGGCTGGACAGTTGGCGCGCATGCTGGCGCTGGCCGGCGTGCCGCTGGGCCTGCGCTTTGCGCTGCTGGATCCGGCGGCCGACGCCTGCGCCGGGCAGGTCGCGCCGCTGCGGGTCGGCGACTACGCCGACGAGGCGGCGCTGGCCGCGTTCGCGGCCACGGTGGACGTGGCCACCTTCGATTTCGAGAACGTGCCGGCGGCCAGCGCCGAATGGCTGGCCGGGCAGGTGCCGGTGTTCCCCACTCCGGGCGCATTGGCGGTGGCGCAGGATCGCCTGGCCGAGAAGACCCTGTTCCGTGAACTCGGCATCCCGGTGCCCGAGTTCGCCGCGGTCGCCAGCCGCGAGGAACTGGACGCGGCGCTGGCGCGGATCGGCACGCCGTGCATCCTCAAGACCCGGCGTCTGGGCTACGACGGCAAGGGCCAGTTCCGGATCGCATCCGCGGCCGACGCCGAGGCGGCCTGGGCCGCGTTGGGCGCGCAGGCGTCCAGCGTGGGCCTGATCGTGGAAGCCTTCGTCCCGTTCCAGCGCGAGGTCAGCGTGGTGGCGGTGCGCGGCCGCGACGGCGAGTTCCGCAGCTGGCCGCTGACCGAGAACTGGCACGTGCAGGGCGTGCTGTCGGCCAGCCTGGCCCCGGCGCGGGCCGATGCCGCGCTGGAGCAGGCGGCGGTCGCGCATGCGCGCGCGCTGGCCGAGCGCCTGCAGTACGTGGGCGTGTTCGCGCTGGAGCTGTTCTGCCGCGATGGCGAACTGCTGGCCAACGAGATGGCGCCGCGCGTGCACAACTCCGGCCACTGGACCATCGAAGGCGCGGAGACCTCGCAGTTCGAGAACCACCTGCGTGCGGTGCTGGGTCTGCCGCTGGGCGCCACGCGCATGCGCGGGCATGCCTGCATGCTCAACTGGCTGGGGCAGATGCCCGATGCGGCGCCGGTGCTGGCGCAACCGGGCGGGCATTGGCACGACTACGGCAAGGACGCGCGCGACGGCCGCAAGGTGGGCCATGCGACGCTGCGCGAGGACACGCCCGCCGCCTTGGCGCAGGCATTGCAGGCGGTCGGCGAACAGTTACAGCGCAGCCAGCAGGTCGCGCCGGTGATCGCGGCCCTGCAGACGCAGGGCTGAGCGACATTGGATGGCGCGTTCAGGCCGCGCGGCCTGGACGCGAGCCTTGGCGGACGAGGCTGGCGGCGACCGCGGGCCGCCTCAACGCCGCAAGCCTTTACTCGATTCCCGATTCCCGATTCCCGATTCCCTAATCCCGGCCTCACCGCAGATTCGCCGCCACGAACTCCCAGTTCACCAGCTTCCAGAACGCCTCCAGATAGCGCGCGCGGTCGTTGCGGTAGTCGATGCAGTAGGCGTGCTCCCACAGGTCGCAGGCCAGCAGCGGGGTGTCCTCGCCGGTCAGCGGCGAGCCGGCGTTGGCGGTGGCGATCAGGGCCAGTGTGGTGTCCGGACGCTGCACCAGCCAGACCCAGCCGGAGCCGAACACGGCCAGCGCCATGCGTTCGAAATCGGCCTTGAAGCGGGCGAAGTCGCCGAAGCTCTTGGCGATGCGCTCGCCGAGCGCGCCGCCGGGTTCGCCGCCGCCGCGCGGGCGCAGTCCCTGCCAGTAGAACGCGTGGTTCCAGACCTCGGACGCGTGCTGGAACAGACGGCCCTGGGTGCGGCGCACCAGGTCCGGCAACGGCAGGTCGGCGAACTCGCCGCCGGCCAGTTGCGCGTTGAGCCGTTCCACCAGTGCGCGTTGGTGCTGGCCGTGATGCAGGTCCACGGTCTCGGCGGACAGGTGCGGCGCCAGCGCGGCGCGGTCGTAGGGCAGGGGAGCGAGTTCGATGGCCATGGATCCTCGGAAGCGGTGGCGGGCGCATGTCGGTCCGGCATGCGCAGGGCTTACACTATGCGGCTACGCGAAAGTCTAGCCGACCGCCGAGGTCGCGTTCTTTCGCTCCAGCAGGAGAAAGTCCCCATGCAGGTGATGGAGCGCATCCAGGCCGACGTCGAACGCCATCCCATCGTGTTGTTCATGAAGGGCACGCCGCAGTATCCGATGTGCGGCTTCTCCAGTCGCGCGTTGCAGGCGCTGCTGGCCGCCGGCGCCGAACGCCTGCACACCGTCAACGTGCTCGAGGAGCCGGAGATTCGCGCCAATCTGCCGCGCCACTCGAACTGGCCGACCTTCCCGCAGCTGTTCATCCATGGCGAACTGATCGGCGGCTGCGACATCACCCTGGAACTGTTCGAGTCCGGCGAACTGCAACGCATCGTGGCCGAGGCCTACCAGCCGTGACCGAGCCGGCGATGGCGCCCGCGGGCGTGCTGGCGCAGCGCGTGGTGCTGGTGTGCGGCGCCGCCGGCGGGCTGGGCAGCGCCGCCGCGCTGGCCTGCGCCGAGGCTGGCGCCACCGTGGTGTTGCTCGGGCACAAGCCGGCGCGCCTGCACCGGGTCTACGACGCGATCGCCGCGATCGGCGCGCAGCCGCTGCTGTATCCGCTGGACCTGCTCGGGGCCACCCCGGAGGACTACGCGACGCTGGCCGAGCGGCTGCAGGCCGAACTCGGGCGGCTGGACGGGCTGTTGCACTGCGCCGCCGATTTCGTCGGCCTGACCCCGTTCGAGCACGCCGATCCGGCGCAGTTCGCGCGCGCCATCCACGTCAACCTGACCGCGCCCGCCTGGCTGACCCAGGCCTGCCTGCCGCTGCTCAAGCAGGCGCCCGACGCGGCGATCGTGTTCGCGCTCGACGACCCGGCGCGCGTCGGCCAGGCCTACTGGGGCGGCTACGGCGCGGCCCAGCACGGCCGTCGCGGCCTGCTGGCGACCCTGCACGGCGAACTGGCGGCCTCGCCGGTGCGCGTGGCCGGGCTGCAGCCCGGGCCGATGCGCACCGCGCTGCGCGCCCGCGCCTACACCCACCAGGAAGACTTCGACGCGGTCGATCCGGCGCGCTACGCGCCCGCCTGCGTGGAACTGCTGTCGCCCGCCGGCGCCGCGCATCGCGGCGCGATCTGGGAGCCCCTGGCATGACCATCCTGTCGGCGGCGTTGCTGCTGTTCCTGATCCTCGACCCACTGGGCAACATCCCGGTGTTCCTCAGCGTGCTCAAGCCGCTGCCGGCGCGGCGCCAGCGCATCGTGCTGGCGCGCGAGCTGCTGATCGCCCTCGGCGTGCTGATGGCATTCCTGTGGGGCGGCAAGTACGCGCTGGAAGTGATGCACCTGCGCCAGGAGTCGGTGGCCATCGCCGGCGGCATCGTGCTGTTCCTGATCGGCATCCGCATGATCTTCCCGCGTCCGGAGGGCCTGATGGGCGAGATCCCGGACGGCGAGCCGTTCATCGTGCCGCTGGCGATCCCGCTGGTGGCCGGGCCCTCGGGCATGGCCGCGGTGATGCTGATGGGCAGCAACGAGCCCACCCGCCTGGGCGAGTGGAGCCTGGCGTTGATCCTGGCCTGGGTCGGCACCTCGGCGCTGCTGTTCTCCGGCACGCTGCTGTACAAGCTGCTCGGCATGCGCGTGCTGACCGCGGTCGAGCGGCTGATGGGCATGCTGTTGGTGGCGATCTCGGTGCAGATGTTCCTGGACGGGCTGACGGCCTATCTGAAGTCGCCGATCGCCGGCTGAGGACTCGCCCCAACCGGATCCTGCCGGGAGGGGGACAAGGTTTGACGGCCCGGGGGCCTGGGGCGGCTATGCCCCGATTTCCTACGATTCGCATCTTCAACCCTCGTCCAGACTGGGATGCGTGTCGCGTCATGTCGGTTTGCGCCCGACTGTCACGGTTTGGCAACAAATCGGCCCTATGGTGTTAAACTCACGTTAACCCTTGCGGGGGATCCAGCAAGGGGGCACGAACCCACATTCCGCTGCCGTGCGCCTACCAGGGACGGCGAGCTATGCGCATTTCGTCAACTCCATCGAGGCTATTGCAATGACCCAACCCCGCCGTCTCCGGATGTCCAAGCTCACCCTTGGCCTCGTTGCTGCGCTCGCCGCCGCCCCCGTCTTCGCCCAGAGCACCTCCTCCGGCATCGGCGGCCTGGTCACCCACAATGGCCAGCCCGTCGCGGGCGCCGAAGTGACCATCACCCACGTCGAATCCGGCACGGTCAGCCGCGCCAGCACCGATGCGAGCGGCCGCTACAACGCGCGCGGCCTGCGCGTCGGCGGTCCGTACAACGTCACCATCACCAAGCCGGGCGAGGGCACCCAGACCCAGGAAGGCATCTATCTGGGCCTGGACCAGGTCGCCAGCGTCAATGCGCAGCTGACCGGCGACGTCGCCACCCTGGAGTCGATGCAGGTCACCGCCACCCGCGGCGCCGAGGCGTTCACCCCCGACAACAAGGGCGTGGCGACCAATCTGTCGCGCGGCGACCTGGACCGCACGCCGATGCCGGACCGCTCGATCCAGAACGTGGTGCGTTCCGATCCCCGCGTCGTGGTCACCGACCGCGATCGCGGCGCGTTCTCGGCGATGGGCCAGAACAACCGCTACAACAGCATCACCGTCGACACCATCAGCGCCGGCGACCCGTTCGGCCTGAACGACAACGGCCTGCCGACCAAGGGCACGCCGATCTCGCAGGACGCGATCGAGAGCTACAACATCTCCACCGCCAACTTCGACGTCGCCACCCGCCGCGGCGTGGGCGCCTGGGTCAATGCCGTCACCAAGAGCGGCACCAACGACTTCCACGGCTCGGCCTACTACGTCTACCAGAACGCCGACGACATGATCGGCAAGGGCAAGACCGACGCCAAGTGGACCGGCTACTCCAAGGACACCACCAAGGGCGCGACCCTGGGCGGGCCGATCCTCAAGGACAAGCTGTTCTTCTTCGCCTCCTACGAGGAGAGCGAGAAGGCCAGCCCGGGCGCGATCTGGGGGACCTCCGACTCCAGCGCCACCAACAAGGTCACCGGGCTGACCACCGCGCAGCTGCAGCAGATCACCACGACCGCGCAGAACCTCGGCCTTACGCCGGGCGACGACGGTTCGGCCAGCACCGACATCGAGAGCAAGCGCTACCTGGCCAAGCTCGACTGGAACATCAGCGACTACCACCGCGCCAGCCTGCGCTTCAGCCGCACCGAAGAAGACGAGCCGATCATCACCGCCAGCAGCGCGACCCAGCTGAAGCTGTCCAGCAACTGGTACGTGCTGAACAAGGTCAACACCAGCTACGCGCTGAGCTTCTACGACGACTGGAGCGAGACGTTCTCGACCGAAGCGTCGGTGGGCTACAGCAAGTTCACCCAGGACCGCGTGCCGCTGATCGGCGGCTACCAGCCCGAGATCACCGTGCGCACCAGCGGCGCCGATACCGGCACCAGCGTGCTGCTCGGCACCGACTATTCCAGCCAGGCCAACGTGCTCAGCGTCAAGAGCTGGAACGCGTACTTCGCCGGTAGCTGGTTCCTTGGCGACCACGTGGTCAAGGCCGGCGTGGACTATCAGCAGGACGAGGTCTACAACCTGTTCCTGCAGCGCTACAACGGCACCTACGAATTCAACTCGATCGCCGACTTCGCCAGCGGCACCTACCGCCGCTATCGCCTGTCGCAGCCGGCGGCGGGCTACTCGCTGGACAATGTCGCCGCCATCTTCAAGATGAAGCAGTACGGCTTGTTCCTGCAGGACACCTGGCAGGCGACGGATCGTCTGTCGATCCAGTACGGCCTGCGCTACGACATGCCGAAGGTCGATCCGCTGCCGACCTACAACCCCTGTTTCGCCGCGGACCCGGGCGTCACCGGCAACTTCGGCGCGTGCGGCCTGCGCGCGACGCCGGCCAACGCCAACGCGGCGGTGGGCGGCTTCGGTTTCGCCAACACCGGCACCATCGACGGCAACAACGTCCTGCAGCCGCGTGTCTCGTTCAACTATGACCTGGGCACCGAGCGTCCGACCCAGCTGCGCGGTGGCGCGGGCCTGTTCATCTCCAACACCCCGGCGGTGTGGGTGGGCAACCCGTACTCCAACAATGGCGTGGCGGTCACCACCTACGACGTCAACCGTCGCAAGACGGCGACCGATCCGGCGTTCAGTGCCGATCCGCTGGGCCAGAACGTCCCGGGCGGCACGGTGACCCCGCCGGGCCTGGGCAACTCCAGCATGACCGTCAACGTGGTCGACCCCAACTTCAAGCTGCCGGCGGTCTACAAGTACACCCTGGGCCTGGACCACCAGCTGCCGTGGCAGGACCTGGTGTTCACCGCCGAGTACCAGCACCTGGATGTGGACAAGGGCATCCTGTACCAGGATCTGAACATGGGTACCCCGACCGGCACGCTGCCGGACGGCCGCTACACCTATGCGCGCTTCCCGAGCCAGGCGCCGGGCAGCAGCAATACCGCGAACTGGAACAAGAACGCCTCGTTCAGCAACGTCATCCTGCTGACCAACACGGACAAGGGCAAGTCGGACAACTTCACCGTGTCGCTGAAGAAGCCCTTCAACGGCACCTGGAGCGCGATGCTGGCCTACACCTACAGCCGCGCCACCGAAGTGAACCCGGGTACCTCCAGCGTCGCCTACAGCAGCTACCAGAACCGCGCCTGGTACAACCCGTCGGACGACGCCGAAGGCATCTCCAACTACTCCATCCCCAACCGCATCATCGCGCAGCTGAGCTGGGAGCATAAGTTCTTCGGCGACTACGCGACCCGCGTGTCGGCGTTCTACGACGGCCACAACGGCGCGCCGTACAGCTGGGTGTTCGGCAACGACGCGCAGGGCCTGGGCATCTCCGGGCGTTCGCTGGCCTACGTTCCGTCCGGTCCGAACGACGTGGTCTGGGCCAACGCGACCTCGCAGCAACTGTCCTCCTCGTTCTGGGAGTACGTCGGCAAGCATCCGGAGCTGTCGCGCTACAAGGGCCAGGTCGCCGAGCGCAATTCCTCGCGCGCGCCGTGGGTCAACCAGTTGGACATGTCCTTCAGTCAGGAGATTCCCGGCTTCGCCAAGGGCCACAAGGGCGAGATCCGCCTCGACATGTTCAATGTGCTGAACATGATCGACAAGGATTGGGGCGTGGAGCGCCGCGCCGACTTCCCGCTGGTGCGCAACCTGGCCAACGTGGCCGGCGTCACCGCCGACGGCAAGTACATCTACGACATCTCCAGCACCAGCCTGTACAACCGCAACGGCACCTACGCGCCGACCGACCTGGCCATCAACGAAACGCAGAATCCGTCGCAGCGCTGGTCGCTGCTGCTGACCCTGCGCTACACGTTCTAAGCCGGCGCGCAGCGCGACGGAAGACGGCCGGGGCAACCCGGCCGTTTTCTTTTGCGGGGGCTGACGCTAAAGTCAGCCGGCTGACGACAACGACAAGAATTCCGATATGACGACGAGCAATACGGCGGCGCGGGCGCTGCCGGTAGTGGACGCGCGGATCTACCCGCGCGGCGGCCTGGACATCCTCTCGCGCGCGGAAGTGGTGCGCCTGCGCGATGCCTCCAGCGGCGGCCTGCACGAACTGCTGCGACGCTGCGCGCTGGCGGTGCTGACCAGCGGCAGCGCCTCCGACGACCCGCGCGCCGCGCGCGACCTGTACCCGGACTTCGACATCCAGGTGGTCCAGCGCGACCGCGGCGTGCGCATCGACCTGCTCAACGCGCCGGCGATGGCGTTCGTGGACGGGGAGATCATCAACGGCGTGGCCGAACTGCTGTTCGCCGTGGTCCGCGACCTGGCCTACATGGCGATCGAGCTGGGGCCGGAATCGGCCGCCGACCTGGGCTCCAGCGAAGGCATCACCAGCGCCGTGTTCGGGCAGCTGCGCAACGGCCGCATCCTGCAGCCGGCCGATCCCAACCTGGTGGTGTGCTGGGGCGGCCACTCGATCTCGCGCGACGAATACCTGTACACCAAGCAGGTCGGCTACGAGCTGGGCCTGCGCGGGCTGGACATCTGCACCGGCTGCGGCCCGGGCGCGATGAAGGGGCCGATGAAGGGCGCCACCATCGCCCACGCCAAGCAGCGCAAGCACGACAACCGCTACATCGGCATCACCGAGCCGGGCATCATCGCCGCCGAATCGCCGAATCCGATCGTCAACCACCTGGTGATCATGCCGGACATCGAGAAGCGCCTGGAGGCCTTCGTCCGTATCGGCCACGGCATCATCGTGTTCCCCGGCGGCGTCGGCACCGCCGAGGAGATCCTGTATCTGCTCGGCATCCTGCTGCGCGAGGAGAACCGCGAGCTGCCGTTCCCGCTGATCCTGACCGGCCCGACCATCGCCGCGCCGTACTTCGAGCAGATCGACCGCTTCCTGCGCCTGACTCTGGGCGAGGCGGCCACCTCGCGTTACGAGATCGTGGTCGGCGACCCGATCGCGGTGGCCCGCAAGATGGCCGCCGGCATCCAGCAGGTGCGCATGTACCGCAAGGCGCAGAAGGACGCGTTCTACTTCAACTGGTCGCTGCACATTCCGCTGGAGTACCAGTTGCCGTTCGCGCCGACCCACGAGGCGATGGCCGCGCTCGACCTGCACCACGGACGCCCGCCGCATGCGCTGGCGGCGGACCTGCGCCGCGCCTTTTCCGGCATCGTCGCCGGCAACGTCAAGGAGGACGGCATGCGCCGCATCGAGCAGCACGGCCCGTTCGAGATCCATGGCGACGCGGACATGATGCAGGCCCTGGACGAACTGCTGCGCGCCTTCGTCGAGCAGCGCCGGATGAAGATCTCCGGGGAGTACCGGCCCTGCTACCGGGTCATGGCCTGAGCGGGGAGGCCGACCTTCCGGGCTAGGTGGGCCGGCTAGGCCGGCCGCTGGCGGGGGAGGGCATGGAGACCGGAGACGGCCTTGGGGAGGCCGTTCGTCCCGTGGCGCTTGCGGTATGATGGGGCCGGGATCAGGATTGCGTCATCACTCTGGGGAGAGTCTGGATGTCGTTTCGTCACGCCGGGTTCACGCTCGTGGAACTCGTCGTCACCATTGCCGTCATGGCGGTGGTGATGGCGATCGCGTTTCCGAGCATGCAGAACACGCTGCGCTCCACCCGGGTGTCGACAGCGACCAACGATGCCGTTTCCCTGATCGCGCTGGCCCGCACCGAAGCGGTCCGCAGCACGCGCGGCGGCGGCGTCTGCGCGAGTGCCGACGGCGCCACCTGTGGCGAGGACTGGAGTGCCGGCTGGCTGGCCTGGGCCGACGCCAACGCCGATGGCGTGCTCGATGCCGGGGAAGTGGTCCTGCGTTTCTCCAGCGGCAATCGCCATATCGTGGTCTCCGGCCCGGGCGCGCCGATCACGTTCGATGCGCGCGGCCTGCGCAGCAGCGACGGCAGCCAGGCGATCAGCATCCAGCCGGACAGTTGCGGCGACCAGTCGCTGCGCCGCACGCTGACCATCACCCCGACCGGTCAGGTGCAGACCGAAGTGGGAGCCTGCATATGAGGCAGCGCCCTCGATTCGCTCGCGCGCGGCAGCGCGGTTTCACCCTGATCGAGGTCATGATCGCGGTGCTGATCCTGGGATTCGGCCTGCTCGCGTTCGGCTTGCTGCAGACCATGAACGTGCGTTTCACCAAGAGCGCGCAGCAGCGCACCATCGCCAGCAACCTGGCCTACGAGGTCGTCGACCTGATGCGCACCCAGCGGACCGATTCCGGCCTGTACGCCTACAGTGCGATCGACTACGCGAGTTTCGCCGGCGTTGCCGAGGGCGATTGCGAAACCAAGGCCGACGCGAGCATCGCCAACAACATCGCGCGCTGGAAGTGCCAGGTGAAGAATTCGCTGCCCGAAGGCGCGGCGCAGGTGCAGTTGGAGAGCGATGGCAAGGTCACCGTGACGGTGCGCTGGGGCGACGCGCCCTGGGAAACCGAAGCGGCCAAGAAGAATGCCAGCTTCACGCTGGAGAGCCGGATATGAGCCCGGTCCGCCTCGGTGCCCGCCGCATGCGCGGCATGTCGCTGATCGAACTGATGATCGCCTTGCTGATCGGCTTGATCCTGCTGGTCGGCGTGATTCAGGTGTTCTCCGCCTCGCGGGCGTCCTACCAACTCTCCCAGGGCGTCGCGCGCAACCAGGAAAACGGCCGCTTCGCGATGGACTTTTTGTCCCGCGACCTGCGCATGGTCGGGCACGCGGGCTGCGTCAACGACCAGTCCCTGCTGGCGCAGGACGCGGCCGGCACGGTGTCCGGCGGCAATATCCGTTCGCTGTTTCTGAGCGGGCCCGACCGCAATACCAACAACGTCGCGGCGCTCCCGTTTCCGCTGCGGTTCGACCTGGGCGTGCAGGGCTTCGAAGCCAATGGAACGGCGCCTGGCGATAGCCTGACCTTGTCCGCCACACCCGCCGCGGGGAGCGCGGATAGCTGGACACCCGCGTTGCCGGACGATCTTGCCGGGCTGCATCCCGTCGCCGGCAGCGATATCGTGGTGGTGCGCTATTTCTCCGCCGAGCAGGCGCCGTTGACGGCGCTGACCCTGGGCGCGACGTCCACCTTGCAGTACGCCGCGTCCGATGGCGCGGTGGCGACCGCAGGCCCGGGCTTGTACGCGATCGCCGACTGCAGCAGCGCCACCGTGTTCCAGGCCGCATCCGCCCCGAGCACGACGTCGATGTCGGTGGCGGTCAGCGGCCTGAACAAGTCCAGCTTTAGCTATGTGTCCGGAAACGACGGCGCCTTGTCCTACAAGGCGGGCGGGACCACCTTGTTCCGCGCGGAAACGCGGGCCTACTACGTCGCCCTGAACCCGACGACCCAGGTTCCGGCCCTGTATCGCACGCGCTGGACATCCGTGCCCGGCAGCGACGCGATCCAGGCGACCACCGAGGAAATGGTCGAGGGCGTCGAATCGCTGCAATTGCTGTACGGCGAGGACGCGCAGAGCGATGTCTCTTTGCCGCCTTCCGGCAAGATCACCAAGGTCAACAGCGCCGCCACGATCGGCGATGCGACCCATGCCGCGCGTTGGCGGCGCGTGGGGGCGGTGCAGATGGCCCTGCTGGTGCGCGATGGCAACATGGAAAAGTCCCGCCCGCTCGCCGCATCGCATCTGTCGTTGCTGCAGGTGACGATGACGCCACCGGACGACCGACGTTACCGGGCGGTCTACGAAACGACCGTCGCCATGCGCAATCGACTTTTCGGGGACTGACCCATGACCATCCAGCGTCGGTTCTCGCCTGC
This sequence comes from Xanthomonas sp. DAR 35659, assembly GCF_041242975.1. Taxonomy (NCBI): domain Bacteria; kingdom Pseudomonadati; phylum Pseudomonadota; class Gammaproteobacteria; order Lysobacterales; family Lysobacteraceae; genus Xanthomonas; species Xanthomonas medicagonis. Next base: position 3,480,200 of record NZ_CP162488.1, on the reverse strand, counting down.
GTCCTCGCGTTCCCAGCGCGGTGCAGTGCTGTATGTGGCATTGATCATCCTGATCCTGCTGACCCTGATCGGCATCGTCGGCATGCAGGTGGCGACCATGCAGGAGCGCATGTCGTCCAATTACCTGGCCGCCAACCAGGCGTTCCAGCGCGCCGAAGGTGGTGTCCGCGACGCGGAAGTGAGCATCGCGGCGAACACGGCCTACGACTACGAGGATTGCGCCACGCCGTTTTCCGCCGAGGCCTGGGCCAAGAGCGCCGACGACGCGCAGGTGAACGATGTGAGGGTGCGCAACATCAGTCGCTGTACCGGGCAGTGCAGTGCCGCTGCTGCCGCCGACGAATCGGAAACCCTGTGCAACTGGTACCGAATCACTGCGTACAGTCGGGATCAGAAGGAGGCCGAGGACTCCTCCGCCTTCGCTGCCGTCGACAGCATCTACATCAAGCCTTAATGGGTCTGCGATGAAAATCAAACACTGGATACTGTTAGGGCTGCTGGGCGTCGCGGCATTCATCGTGGGGCGCGCGATCACCGCGCCCGGGGAGTTGAATATCTCGCAGCAGCCGCTGTTCCTGCGCAGTTCGCTGCCGCCGCTGAACATGCTGGTGATGGGGCGCGACCACAAGTTGTACTACGAAGCCTACAACGACGCGTCCGATCTGAACGAGGATGGGGTGCTGGACGTCGGCTACAAGCCGGACACCATCAATTACTACGGCTACTACAACTCTAACGTCTGCTACCAGTCGGTGGAAGGGACCGGCGGGCAGTTGTTCCGACCGGTCAGCCAGGCAACCGGTACCAACAAGAAGCAATGCACGAACCTGTGGAGTGGCGATTTCCTGAACTACGTCACCACCTCGCGCATGGACGCCCTGCGCAAGGTCCTGTTCGGCGGCTACCGCGAGGTGGACAGCACGAGCGAGACGATTCTGCGTGCGGCCTACATCCCTGAGGACGCGCACAGTTGGGGCAAGGAATATCAGAGCATCGCCCGCGACGGGTACGACATCAGCAAGTACACGCCGTATGCCGCGCCTGCCAGCGGGCGTTACGTCCTGTTCGCGGTGACGACGCTGTCCGACAACGGCATTCCGCAGATGCGGGTGCTCAACAATACGCCGTTCCGGATCTGGAACTGGGTGTCGATCGAGCGCCCGGTCGCCGGCGACGACTGCTTCACCGCCTCCAGTACCCGGGTCAATTGCGTCAACAGTTCGCAGGCCGGATGGGAGGTCGTGCCGAGCGTCGCCTACGCCAATCCCCTTGAGATCATCACCTGGAAGGACTCGATCGGCAATCCGGGCGACAAGACGGCGATGGACAACTTGTTCGCCGCCGATAAGAACTCCAATCGTTGCGGTACCGGCACGGTCGCCGCCATCAATACCAGCGGAGGCAACAACAATCCGTTTTCCGGCTCCAATGGCTGCACGCAGGACAATTACCACACGCGGATTTCCGGACAGATCAACATCACCCAGGCCGGCAACTACAAGTTCGCGGTCAATGGCGATGACGCCGTGGACGTGGCGATCGACGGCACCGTGGTCGCGTCCTGGTATGGCGGTCATGGACAGAACAGCGGCGCTGATAGCCTGAATACCCATTCCGGAACCGTCTATCTCAACGCGGGCCTGCACTCGGTCGTATTCCGTCACGAGGAAGGCGGCGGCGACGACAACTGGCAGCTGTACTGGATTCCGCCCGCCAATGCCAATGCGACGGCGATGACCAATTACGCCTTGCGCGTCGAGGCATGCTCGGCGACCGCCGAACTGCGCGAGGACAACTGCAAGATCTATCCCAGCGGCGCGATCAAGCCCACCGGCATCCTGCACGATTACGGCGAAACCGATCGCATGTACTTCGGCCTGCTCACTGGTTCCTATGCCAAGAACATCTCCGGCGGCGTGCTGCGCAAGAACATGGGCAGTTTCTCCGACGAGATCAATCCAAGCACCGGCCAGTATTGTCTGAACGGGAATTGCGGCAATGGCCGCGACGTGAAGGGGGTGGTGCATACCATCAGCACCTTCCGCATGCTCGACTTCCGCTACAGCGACTACACCTACGGATGCGGCTGGATCACCACCCGCCCGGTGAACGAGGGCGAGTGCTGGATGTGGGGCAATCCGGTCGCCGAGATGATGTACGAGACCTTGCGCTACTTCGGTGGCGCGAAAACGCCACGCAGCGAGTTCAACTATACGTCGGGCGTCGACGAGTCGACGCTCGGGTTGTCCAAGCCCGCATGGAAGCCGCCCTACGTGGCCTCGCAGGATGGCGGTGGCGGCTATCCGAAGTGCTCGCAGCCGACGATGACGGTGTTGAGCGACATCAATCCCTCCTACGATTACAGCGTGCCCGGCACCCATTGGGGGACGATGAGTTCGAGCGGCGATCCAGATTCGCTGCAGGATCTGAACGTGTCGGCGCAGGTCGACAAGATATGGGAGTTGGAAGGGGGCGGCTCGCGAAGCGTCTTCATCGGCGAGTCGAACGGCGTGACCGACAACGCGCCGACGCCGAAGACGGTCAGCAATCTTTCGACGGTCCGCGGCCTGTCGCCGGAAGAGCCCAGCAAGCAGGGCACCTTCTATTCCGCCGGCGTGGCCCGCTATGGCGCCACCAAGTTCGTCGGCGGCGACAAGCACATGCGCACCTACTCGGTGGCGTTGGCGTCGCCGTTGCCCAAGTTCAAGTTCCCGGTCGGCGATGGCAGCATCACCCTGGTGCCGTTCGCCAAATCCGTGGCCGGCAGCAACATCAGTGCGACCAGCAATTTCCAGCCGACCAATCAGATCGTGGACTTCTACGTCCAGAAGGTGGCCAACACCGATCCGCGCGGCCGCGATCACGACGCCAATACCAACGGCGGCCGGCCGTATGCGGAGTTCCGTATCAACTACGAGGATGTGGAGCAGGGCGCCGACCACGACATGGATGCCTTCGTGCTCTACACGCTGGCCGTCAATCAGACCAATCAGTTGGTCGTGTCCCTGTCGTCCGAGTACGCCGCTGGCGGCATCAGTCAGTACATGGGCTATGTGATTTCCGGTACCACTGCCGATGGCGTGTACCTGGAAGTGAAGGATCAAGGCGGCGACAATGTCGCTTATCGCCTGAATACGCCGCCCGGTCGCGCGCCCGGCTATTGCAATACCCAGGCGCCCCCGAACGACTGCGTCGGCCTGCCGCTCAATGCCACGCGTACCTTCAATGTGGGCAACAACGTGGGCGCCAGCCTGCTCGAGAGCCCGCTCTGGTACGCCGCGAAGTACGGCACCGATCTCAACCCCGACGCCAACAACGATGGCACGCCCGACAACTACTTCCTGGTGACCAACCCGCTGTACCTGAAGGCGCAGCTCACCAAGACGTTCGATGCGATCGAGAACCAGAACGGAAGTAGCGGAACCGTCTCCGTGTCCGGTGCACGGGTGTCGTCCAGTTCCTATGTGGTGGCGCCCAGCTACGGAAACTACAACAACGGAGCGGACTGGGTCGGCGACCTGCAGAAGTTCCCGGTGCTGTCGAATGGTCTGCTGGGGACCGTGCAATGGAGCGCGGCCGCCAAGATGCCGACGGATGCCGCTGGCGTCGCGCAGCGCAAGATCTTCACCGCGCTGTCGAGCGTGAATTCCACCAACCGCTCCAACGTGGTGCGCGAGTTCACCGCCGCCAATCTGGTCGCAACGCCGAGCGGCAGCGCGGCGGCGGACGCGGCCGAGATCTTCAATCGTCTCGGCTACACGACCGGCGACATCATCAACAAGTTCGGCGGCAACGTCACGCCAGGTCAACTGGTGGACTACCTGCGCGGCGACCAGACGATGGAAGGCACGGCCAAGAACACCGCGCCGTTCCGCCGCCGCTCGAAGATCCTCGGCGACATCGTCAACTCCGCGCCGGTGATCGCGACCAAGCGGGCGAACTACGGCTGGGCGACGGCCACCGGCCTGGCCTCCGCCGCGCGCGGAAGCTATGCGGCTTACCTGACCAGCAAGGGGCAGGCGGCGCACGAGTACATCTACGCCGGATTCAACGACGGCATGCTGCATGCGTTCAACGATGCCGGCGACGAGACCTTCGCCTATGTGCCCAATGGCGTGTTGGGGAAGACCGGTTTTCTCGCCGACGCCGGCCTCGATGGCGGCTCCGGTTATACCCACCGGTTCTATGTCGACGGGCAGCTGACGACGGCCGACGTCTATCTGGGCGGCCACTGGAAGACGGTGGTGGTCGGAACCGCCGGTGCCGGCGGCCGCGCGGCCTTCGCGCTGGACGTCACCGATCCGGCGTCGTTCTCGGCCGACGAGGTGCTCTGGGAGATCAACGGACAGAGCGACACCGAACTTGGCTATGCGATGGGCAAGCCGGTCGTGGTGCCGTTGCAGAACGGCAAGTGGGTGGCGCTGATCGGCAATGGCTACAACAGCGTCAACAGCGATCCCGTGTTGTTCGTCGTGGATATCGAGACTGGCAGCGTATTGGCCAAGTTGCGGCCGAACGACGATGACGATGTCAACGTCAACGGCCTGGGCAATCTGGTGACGCTGGATACCGACGGCAATGGCCTGGTCGACACCGTCTATGGTGGCGACCTGCAGGGCAACGTGTGGAAGTTCGATCTGAGCGGCGACCATGCCTCGGACTGGAACGTCGCCTACAACGGCGTGCCGATGTTCGTCGCGCACGACCTGCATGGCGCACGCCAGCCGATCACCGGCGAGTTCGAAGTGGCGACCGGCCCCGGCAATGGCTACATGCTCTATTTCGGCACCGGACGCTATTTCACCGTGGGCGACAACAGCAGTGCGATGGGCCAGCAGGTGCAGAGTCTCTATGGCGTGTGGGACAGCGGAACGCCGGTGACCGGCGACCGGGATGCGGCGCTGGTCGCCCAGACCATCACGGCCTCGACCACCGGAACTCGCTCGGTCTCGCGCAATGCGGTCAACTACCTGCAGAGCCGTGGCTGGTACCTGGACCTGCTGACCACCAATACCGCTGGCGTGGCCCAGACGACCGGCGAGCGCTTCTTCGGCCGGCCGCTCATCCAGAGCGGATCGGTGTCGTTCTCGGCCTACCAGCCGGAAGTCGCGTCGGATTGCGATCCGGGCGGGCAGAACTGGCTCTATCGCCTGAACCTGCTGACTGGCGCGCCGGCGTATGGCCAGGTGACCTTGCCGGACGGGACGGTGGTGAGCGGCGGCTCGGTCGGTGCCACCGCCACCGGGTCCGGTGCCCCCAGCCGTGGCGTGGCGGTGACGCAGCCGGTCGCGTCCGAGCCGGTGTACTGCGATCCTGCCGATCCGAAATGCACCGGCGGGGGCGGACCGCAGCAATGCAAGGAAGTCACGTTGAACCCCAACAAACCCGAAAACTCGCTGATCTCCCAGCGTTCCTGCGGAAGGCAGTCATGGCGGCAAATCAAATGAAGCTGAGGTTGTCCGGCGGGACCGTGGCGCAGCGGGCGCGTTCCGGGCATCGCGTTGTGCCAGCGTCGCGCAAGATGGGCGGATTCACCTTGATCGAGCTGATGATCGTGGTGGCGATCATCGCGATCCTGGCGGCGATCGCCTATCCGTCCTATACCGAGTACGTGCGCAAGTCCCGCCGCGCGCAGGCGAAGGCCGACCTGATGGAGCTCACCCAGCAAGCCGAGCGCTACCGCACGACGGAGAACCACTACACCGGCTGGGAACCGACCTTCTTCCAGTCGCCCCGCGAGGGAACGGCGCAGTACACCTTGTCGGTCGAGGATCTGGCGGCAGGCACCTACACGCTGAAGGCAACGCCGGTAGCGGGTTCGCCTCAGGCGAACGACAAGTGCGGGACGCTGAGCATCAACCAGTCCGGGACCAAGTTCTCCGGTGCCGACGGCACCACCGCCAATCCGGATTGTTTTTGAGGCCGAACGTCCTGGCCGCGGTGGCACGGCGTGGGTGCATCGGGTGCTTGCACTACTCCTGAAGTTCCTACTACAATGCGACCCCCGCCCGAATAGCTCAGCCGGTTAGAGCACTTGACTGTTAATCAGGGGGTCGTTGGTTCGAGTCCAACTTCGGGCGCCAAATCCTGCAAAAGCCGCGAGCGATCGCGGCTTTTGGCGTTTTATCCCGGTGCGCTGCAGCGTTGCCCCGTCGCGGCTCGCGCGGAGCGCACGCGGCCCACGTTGTTCACCACGACCTCCGCAAACAGGCGGCGGTCGCGGCCGCAGATGCGGATGGTGAGGTTGCTGCCGGCGCTGCGCCCATCTGCGAGAAATCGAACGGCGCGCCTGCCGCGGCTGGAAAGCAGGGTCATGGAGCCGGTGGCGGGCATGCGTTCCTGGGCCAGGATGCTGCCCGGATCCGGAGGTTGCCCCTGCTGGTCCGGGTCGCGATAGACGATCCAGCCCTGGCTCCAGTCGCTGTCGGCGCGGCAGCCGCCATCGCCCAGCGATGGACAGGCGCTCACCGGTACGCGCGATGAAATCGCGCTGTTGCGCGCAAGCGCCAACTGCGTGCTGAGCCGGTGGACCGTGGTGGCCAGGCGTTGCCGTTCCAGCAGCGTCTGCAAGGTCGGCAGGCCGACCGCGGCCAGGATGCAGATCAGTGCCATCACGACGACGAGCTCCAGCACTGTGTAGCCTCGGTTTGCGGATTGCTGCATGGCGACCATCCTGCGACGGGATGGCTGGCAGTCTGGCTCTGCGGCGCAGGGGCTTGAATGGGAGGGTTCACCGTTCCCATGTAAGGAATCTTCCCGGCAGGGGGTCGGCCGGGAGCGTTGCACTCACATCCACCCGAGGCTGCCAATGTCCGATCGTTTCCAACTCGTCTCGCCATACTCGCCGGCCGGCGACCAGCCACAGGCGATCGAGAAGCTGGTGGCCGGGTTCGAGGCCGGCCTGGCCAAGCAGACCCTGCTGGGCGTGACCGGCTCGGGCAAGACCTACACCATCGCCAACGTGGTCCAGGCGATCCAGAAGCCGACGCTGGTGATGGCGCCGAACAAGACCCTGGCGGCGCAGCTGTATGGCGAGTTCAAGGCGTTCTTCCCGAACAACGCGGTCGAGTACTTCGTCAGCTACTACGACTACTACCAGCCGGAAGCCTATGTGCCCTCGTCGGACACCTTCATCGAGAAGGACAGCTCGATCAACGAGCACATCGAGCAGATGCGCCTGGCGGCGACCAAGACCCTGCTGTCGCGCCGCGATGCGCTGGTGGTGGCGACGGTCTCGGCGATCTACGGCCTGGGCGCGCCGGAAGACTATCTGTCGCTGCGCCTGATCCTGTCGATCGGCGAGCACATCGACCAGCGCCAGTTGATCAAGCACCTGACCGAGCTGCAGTACACGCGCAACGAGTACGAACTGCATCGCGGCGCGTTCCGCGTGCGCGGCGAGGTCATCGACGTGTTCCCGGCCGAATCGGACAGCGAAGCGCTGCGCATCGAGCTGTTCGACGGCGACGTCGAACAGTTGACCCTGTTCGATCCGCTGACCGGCGAGACCCTGCGCAAGCTGCAGCGCTACACGGTCTACCCGAAGACCCATTACGCCACGACGCGCGAGCGCACGCTCAGCGCCGTGGACACGATCAAGCTCGAGCTGAAGGAGCGCCTGGAGCAGCTGTACGCGCAGAACAAGCTGGTCGAGGCGCAGCGGCTGGCGCAGCGTACCCAGTTCGACCTGGAGATGATGGCCGAGGTCGGCTACTGCAACGGCATCGAGAACTACTCGCGGCACCTCACCGGCAAGGCCGCCGGCGAGCCGCCGCCGACCCTGTTCGATTACCTGCCGGCCGATGCGCTGCTGGTGGTCGACGAATCGCACGTCACCGTTCCGCAGATCGGCGCGATGTACAAGGGCGACCGTTCGCGCAAGGAGACGCTGGTGGAATTCGGCTTCCGCCTGCCATCGGCATTGGATAACCGGCCGTTGCGCTTCGAGGAGTGGGAGGCGCGCTCGCCGCGCAGCATCTACGTGTCGGCCACGCCCGGTCCCTACGAGTTGCGCGAATCGGCCGGAGAGATCACCGAGCTGGTGGTGCGCCCGACCGGGCTGATCGATCCGGAAGTGGAGATCCGTCCGGTCGCGACCCAGGTCGAAGACCTGCTGTCGGAAATCAATCTGCGCGTGGCGGCGGGCGATCGTGTGCTGGTCACCACGCTGACCAAGCGCATGGCCGAGAACCTCACCGAGTACCTGGGCGAGCACGGGATCAAGGTGCGCTACCTGCACTCGGACATCGACACGGTCGAGCGCGTGGAGATCATCCGCGACCTGCGCCTGGGCAAGTTCGACGTGTTGGTCGGCATCAACCTGCTGCGCGAGGGCCTGGACATGCCCGAGGTGTCGCTGGTGGCGATCCTGGATGCGGACAAGGAGGGCTTCCTGCGCTCCACCGGCTCGCTGATCCAGACCATCGGCCGTGCCGCGCGCAATCTGCGCGGCAAGGCGATCCTGTATGCGGACAGGATGACCCGTTCGATGCAGGCGGCGATCGACGAGACCGGACGGCGTCGCGAAAAACAGGTGGAGTACAACCTCGAGCACGGCATCACGCCCAAGTCGGTGGCGCGGCCGATCGTGGACATCCTGGAGGGCGCGCGCGGCGACGCCGCCACCGACACCAAGGCGGGCAAGGGCAAGGGGCGCCGGGTGGCGGAGGAGCCGGCCGACTACCGCATGCTGGAGCCGGCCGAGATCGCGTCCCGGCTCAAGGCGCTGGAGCAGAAGATGTACCAGCACGCGCGCGATCTGGAATTCGAGGATGCGGCGCGGGTACGCGACCAGATCAAGAAACTGCGCGAGGCCAGCCTGGTCGGCTAGGCGGGTCGTGGGCGGCTGTCCGCTGCCGCGGCGCCTATTGTTCTTGGCCGCAAGGTGGGCTAAGATTCGCGCCCCTGCAGCGGTATGGCCGCAGCAGCGATGGGCGGTTAGCTCAGCGGTAGAGCACTACCTTGACATGGTAGGGGTCACAGGTTCGAACCCTGTACCGCCCACCACGACATGCCAGCGATGCATGCGTGGAACACGACGAAGCCGGCGCCCGCCGGCTTTTTTGTTGCCCGCGGTTCGGTGCGCGTCCCGGCCGGCGGTCGGTGGCCCTGGCGGCCCGCTTGCTTTAGCATCCAGGCCACGATCAGGCGAGGAGGCCATGCGCATGGTGGAGTACCATCATACGATTCAAGTCAAGGGACGCTACCACCTCGTGGCGTTGACGCACGAACCGGACTACAACCCGGCCAACGTCGTGGGCTACACCATCACCACCGACGGCGGCGCGCGCCTGGACCCGCGCGACATGTCCTGGGACGAGGCGCGGATCTGGTTGGACAATCTGGTCGAACAGGACGGCGGCGTCGGCGTCGAAAAAAAGGCGTCGCAGAGCAAGCCGGGCGGCCAGCGCCGACGCTAGAATAGGCGCCAAGGTGCATCAGGGAGGATAGGGGCTTGTCGAATCGTAAGCTGATGGCGGCGGCGGGAGTCGTCGTGCTCACCGGCGTTGCCGGCTATTTGCTCTCCGGCTACTTGGTGCTGTTGTTGCTCAATCTGGATACCCGGCTGTTCGGGCTGAGGACCTATTACGAGTACGTGCATGCGATCGGCATGCCGCAGGTCGCGCCGTTCGTGGGCAAGATCAAGTGGGCGGGCTATCTCGGCTTCGGCCTGCCCGGGCTGCTGGCGCTGCTGACCCTGTTCCTGATGTTCAAGCCGCGCAAGCAGACCTTGCACGGCGACGCCCGCTTCGCCGGCGCCTCCGACCTCGCCAAGCACGGCCTGTTCAAGCAGAGCGGCAACGGCATCGTGGTGGGCAAGTTCCGCGGCAAGCTGGTGCGCCTGAGCGGGCAGCAGTTCGTCATCCTGGCCGCCCCGACCCGCTCGGGCAAGGGTGTCGGCGTGGTGATCCCGAACCTGCTCGAGTACCAGGAATCGGTCGTGGTCCTGGACATCAAGCAGGAGAACTTCGACCTTACCAGCGGCTGGCGCGCCAGCCAGGGGCAGGAGGTCTTCCTGTTCAATCCCTTCGCGGAAGACCGGCGCACGCATCGCTGGAATCCGCTCAGCTACGTGTCCGACGATCCGGCATTCCGCGTCTCGGACCTGATGAGCATCGCCGCGATGCTGTACCCGGACGGCTCGGACGACCAGAAATTCTGGGTCAGCCAGGCGCGCAACGCGTTCATGGCGTTCGCGCTGTACCTGTTCGAGAACTGGGACGACGAACGCAATATCGGCTTCCCCGGCGGCCTGGGCACCCCGACGCTGGGCGCCATCTACCGCTTGTCCTCGGGCGACGGCAGCGATCTGAAGAAGTACCTGAAATCGCTGTCGGAGCGGCGTTTCCTCAGCAGCAATGCCAAGTCGGCGTTCTCCAACATGCTGTCGCAGGCCGACGAGACCTTCGCCTCGATCCTGGGAACGTTGAAGGAGCCGCTCAATGCCTGGATCAACCCGGTGCTCGACGCCGCCACCAGCGACAACGACTTCCTGCTGACCGACCTGCGCAAGAAGAAGATGACCATCTACATCGGCATCCAGCCCAACAAGCTGGCCGAGAGTCGCCTGATCATCAACCTGTTCTTCAGCCAGATCATCAACCTCAACACCAAGGAACTGCCCAAGAGCAATCCAGCGCTGAAATATCAATGCCTGCTGCTGATGGATGAGTTCACCGCGATCGGCAAGGTCGACATCATCGCCTCGGCGGTGTCATACATGGCTGGCTACAATGTCCGCCTTCTGCCGATCATCCAGAGCATGGCGCAGCTGGACGCGACCTACGGCAAGGACATCTCGCGCACGATCATCACGAATCATGCACTGCAGATCCTCTACGCTCCGCGCGAGCAGCAGGACGCCAACGACTACTCGGAGATGCTCGGCTACACCACCTTCCGCAAGAAGAACATCACGCGCGGCAAGGACGTGACCCGCAGCGTGTCGGAGGAGAGGAGGGCGCTGATGCTGCCGCAGGAACTGAAGGCAATGGGGAACGATCACGAGGTGTTCCTGTACGAGGGCATCCCGCATCCGGTGAAGTGCGACAAGATCAAGTACTACAAGGACCGCCACTTCACATCGAGGTTGCTGCCGAAGGTCGATGTGCCAACGCTTTCCATCTAGGTTAGTGTGATGGTCATTGCAAAATTATTGGCAATTCGGCCGAATTGAACGTTTTTTTTCCAAACGCTTGACGCCGGCATGGCGACGCGGCACATTCTCGCGATGCTGGTATGGGGCACTTGGCACTAGGAACAGGGGGCGTAGCGTCCACGACGCACGCAAGGGCGACATGGAAAGTTTTGTGAAAGATTCTGTATGTGTCAGCACTGAAAGCCTCGCCCTGGGCGCCTGCCGTCTCGCAGGACGCATGATTGCGCCGCAGATGGGCGCGCCAAGGGAGCAAGCGCGTCCGCCCGCGATGGGTCGCATTGCGCCGTCCCCGCGGTCAAACCCGAAATTCTCAGGCTGCCGGCCCTGTGCCGGGAGCCCTTCTATACCTGTTTCCGCAATTTAGAGGCTCGCGTGAAAAGAACGCATATGTTTCGGCTGATCGCCACTCTGAGCACCGTTGCGCTGTTGAGCGCCTGTGCGAGTTCGCCGGCGCCTGATTTCCGCGGAAGGTGGAAGCCGGTCAATCGCTTCTCCGAATCGACGATGGAGATCCCGCTGTACTCCTCGTACGTGTACCAGGCCATTCCGATGGACGGTACCCTGAAGACGATGCTGGAACGCTGGGCCAAGGACTCGAACATGGAGCTGGCCTACAGCATCCAGTCCGACTACACGCTGTATGCGCCGGTGGCCAAGATCAACACCACGAGCATCCAGCAGGCCGTGGCCGAACTCAGTCTGGTCTACGCGAATGAAGGGGTCACCGTGTCCGCCGCGGGCAACCGCATCCTGGTGCAGCCGTCGTCGTCGCTGAGCGGGGCCGCGGCGCCGGCCGCCGAGGGCGGCGCGAAGTGAGTTCACTGCCGGCGGCCGCTCGCGTGCCTCCGCAGCCACATTACGTAACTTGGTGACGTCTGATGTTCGGTAAAAAACCAGTTGAGAGCGAAAGCGTCAACAAAGCGGTCGCAAAGGCTGTCAACTACGAAATCAGCATTGCTGATCTCGCCCGGCGCAGCGAACGCCGGGCATGGTGGGTCGCGTTCGGCGCCATCATCCTGTGCTTGCTGCTGGGCGGCGGTTACTACTACATGCTGCCGTTGAAGGAGAAGGTGCCGTATCTGGTGATGGCCGATGCCTATACCGGAACGTCGACGGTCTCCGTGCTGAAAGACCCCGGTGCCGTGCGCAGCATCACTGCGAGCGAGGCCTTGGCGCGCAGCAATGTGGCGCGCTTCATCACCGCTCGCGAGTCCTACGATTACGAAATGATGGGGCTCAACGACTGGAACACGGTGTTTTCCATGGCGCCGTCGGACACGGCGGTAGGCAACGAATACAGGGCACTGCACGCGCCGAACAACCCGTCCGCGCCCTTCTTCGTATATGGCAAGGCCCGCTCCATCCGCGTCAACATCCTCAGCATCAGTCTGCTGGGCGGAAACGGCAAGCCCTATACCGGGGCCAATGTCCGCTTCCAGCGCAGTATCTACGACAAGAAGACCGGGCAAACCACGCTGTTGGACAACAAGTTCGCGATCCTGGGCTTCCGTTACAACGCCGACCTCGTGATGAAGGAGGATCTCCGCGTGGAGAATCCCCTGGGCTTCCAGGTCACCGATTACCGCGTCGACAACGACTACGCGGCGATGCCCGCGCCGCCGCCTAGCACGCCCCAGCAGCAGGTACCGGCCGCCGCGCCTGCGCAGCAAGCGTTACCTGGACAGGTGCCTGTGCAGCAGGTGCCGGGCCAGCCGGTGGCGCCCGGAGCGAACGGCGCAATGCCCATGCAGCAGGCGCCGGCGGCTGCACCGGGTAGTGCGCCTGTCTATCCGGGGGCGCAGCCCGTGACCGCGCCCCCGATGCCCAACGCTGCACCTCAGAACAATGGCAATGGAGCGAACGTTCGATGAGTTTCATGACGAAAACCGGTTCGGCGTGTGCCGCGATGCTGGCACTGGCCTTGTTCGCGCCGCATGCCTCGGCGCAGGTGGTCCAGCAGTACGAGTACGAGCCTGACAAGATCTATCAGGTACGGACCGGCCTCGGCATCACCACGCAGGTCGAACTCAGCCCGAACGAAAAGATCCTCGACTACAGCACCGGCTTCAGCAGTGGCTGGGAGTTGAGTCGGCGCGAGAACGTCTTCTATCTGAAGCCGAAGAACGTCGACGTCGACACCAACATGATGATCCGCACGGCGACGCATTCCTATATTCTGGAATTGAAGGTGGTCGCCACGGATTGGCAACGGCTGGAGCAGGCCAAGCAGGCCGGCGTGCAGTACAAGGTGGCCTTTACCTATCCCAAGGACACCAGCTTCGCGGCGGCCAGCGAGGAGGTGAAGGACGAGTCCCAGCTCGACACCCGGCTGTCCAAGGATCGTCATTACTATTTCGACTATGACTATTCGACCCGTTCGAAGCAGCCATGGATCGTGCCGAGCAGTGTCTACGATGATGGCAAATTCACTTACATTAAAATGGACCTGACCCGCTTTCCGACGGGCAATTTCCCGGCCGTGTTCGGTCGCGAGAAGGAAAACGACGAGGATTTTCTGGTCAACACCACGGTCGAGGGCAATACCCTGATCGTGCATGGGACCTATCCTTTCCTGGTTGTCCGCCACGGCAAGAATGTTGTCGGCTTGCGTAGGAATAAGCAAAAGTGAACTCGAACATACCTCCGTCTGACGAAAATAACGGCTACGAGCAGGGTCAGCCGCGTTCGCCGCAAGCGGGCGACGCCGGCAAGGAAAATCCCTATTTCGCTCGCCAGCGCCAATCCGCCGAACCGGATCTCGATGCCGGCGAACCGGTGCTGCGCTCCAATGACCTGCAGAAGCTCAACCGCAAGGCGCTGGTGTTCCTGGCGGGTATTGCGCTGTTGCTGATTCTGGCGATTTTCTGGCTGGTCAGCGGCAACGATTCCAAGGATCCGCCGCCGAAGCCGAAGCAGGAGGCAGTCGTCGCGCCGGCGTTGCCGCAGACCGCGGTCGCCCCTCCGACGAGCCAGACGGCCGAACCAGTGCAACTGGAGCAGCCGCCGACCCTGCCGCCGATGCAGCCCCCCTCGTCCGGTAACGACATCGCTATGGCGCCGCCTGCGCAGCAGCAGCCGCGTGGCCCTTCGCTGCTGGAGCGCCGGATGGGGGGCGCGACGGACGATCCTGCCTCGGCCGACGGCCAGCAGGGTGGCGGTATTGCCGGTCTGCTGCCGGGACAGCAGCAAGCTGCTGGTCCCGGGCAGGAAGAACAGCAAACCTCGGCGAAGCCGATCGCCAACCCGGACGGCCTGCTGGTGCGCGGCACCTACATCCGCTGCGTGCTGGAGACGCGGATCATCACCGATTTCCCGGGTTTCACCTCCTGCATCATCACGGAGCCGGTCTACTCCATCAACGGCAGGCGCCTGCTGCTGCCGAAGGGCTCGAAGGTGCTTGGTCAGTACAATGCCGTGGAGCCGACCGGGCCGCGGATGCAGGTGATCTGGGATCGCATCACCACGCCGACGGGTATCGATGTGAATCTGATGGGTCCCGGCATCGACAACCTGGGTAGCGCCGGCCATCCTGGCCAGTACAACGCGCATTGGGCGAGTCGGATCTCGTCCGCGCTGATGATCAGCATGCTCAGTGACGCGTTCAAGTGGGCGGCGGCCAAGAATGGGCCGGAGACCACCACCGTCGGACTCAATTCCGGCCTGGTGACCGAGCAGCCGTTCGAGAGCAATACCGCGCAGGCCGTCCAGCGGCTCGCGGACCAGGCTCTGGAGCGTCGCCGTCCGGCCACCGTGACCATCAATCAAGGCACCGTGGTCAACGTCTATGTGGCCAAGGACGTCGATTTCAGTGCTGTGTTGCCTCGTTGATGACGTAGAGACCGCACCGTGACCCTCGACGACTCTCCCACCGCGCAGATCTCCAGCGATTTCCTGGATTACCAGTACTCCGTGCTGGGCATCCTGGATTATCTGAATTCGCCGGAAGTGACGGAAATCTGCATCAACCGTCCGGGCGAGTTGTACCTGGAGACGCTGCGCGGCTGGCAGAAGATGGATATCCCGTCGTTGACGTTCGATCGGGCGCGCCAGTTCTGCACCGCCGTGGTCAATGAGAGCAATACCGGGCAGCGCATCACCGATACCGATCCGGTGGTGTCGCTGACCTTCCCGACCGGGCAGCGCGCGCAGTTCGTGATTCCGCCAGCCTGCGATGCAGGCAAGGTGTCGATCACCATCCGCTTGCCGTCCAAGCACACCAAGACGCTGGAGCAGTACAAGGAGGACGGCTTTTTCCAGGAAATCCTGGAGGAGGTCGCGGGAGTCAGCGAACAGGATCGCGAGTTGCTGGAGTTGCGGCGCGAGCGCAACTACGCGGAGTTCTTCAAGAAGGCCGTGCTGTTCAAGAAGAACGTCGTGGTCGCCGGCGCCACGGGCAGCGGCAAGACCACCTTCATGAAGTCGTTGGTGAATCATATTCCCAACGAGGAACGGCTGGTCACGATCGAGGATGCACGCGAGCTTTTCATCAGCCAGCCCAATTCCGTGCATTTGCTCTATTCGAAAGGTGGACAAAGTACGAGCAACGTGACCGCCAAGAGCTGCATGGAGGCATGCCTGCGCATGAAGCCGGACCGGATCATTCTGGCGGAGTTGCGCGGCGATGAATCCTTCTATTTCATCCGAAACTGCGCTTCGGGCCATCCCGGGTCCATCACCAGTTGCCACGCTGGCAGCATCGGTCAGACCTGGGACCAGTTGGCGCTGATGGTGAAGGCTTCCGCGGAAGGCTCCGGCCTGGAATTCGCGGTCATCAAACGCTTGTTGATGATGACCATCGATATCGTGGTGCACATCAAGTCGCATGCCGGCCGTCGCTACATCACCGGCATCGATTTCGATCCGGAGCGGACGCTCCATGGTGGTCACTGAATATGTTCACCAAGGTGATCGCCTGCGCCGTCGTTGATTGACTTTGTTTTTCACTTCGAACACGATTGTTTTGCGCCATATGCGACTCGCCAAGCGGTAGCTCGGCAGGGTCGATGCACTTAGGAGGAACTGCGGCATGTTGCCAGGCATGGAACTACTGAGCTGTCCTGAAATGGCGGTTCCGGCTGAAGTGATGCAGCACGTCGTGCGCGTTGAGTCTTCGCACAATCCTTTTGCAATCGGCGTGGTCGGCGGCCGCCTGGTGCGGCAACCGCAGAACATTTCCGAAGCCGTCGCCACGGCGCGGATGCTGGAGCAGAAGGGCTACAATTTCTCGCTCGGTCTGGGCCAGGTGAATCGCTACAACCTGGTGAAGTACGGGCTCGACTCGTACGAAAAGGCATTCAACACCTGCCCGAACCTGCAGGCGGCCTCCAGGATTCTCGCGGAATGCTATAGCCGTTCCGGTGGCAATTGGGGAAAGTCCTTTAGTTGCTACTACTCCGGAAATTTCGAGACCGGCTTCAAGCACGGTTACGTGCAGAAGATCTATGCGTCCATCAACCAGGGACGGGCGCAGCAGGTAGAGGTTCCCGCCGGTGCGATTCCCCTGGCTGCGCCCGGTGTGCGCAGGGCTGTTGCGGACACGGCAAAAGCAGCGCTGGTACGCGAACTCGATTCGGTCGTATCCCGGCGAATCGAGTCGAACAGTCGCATCGCGAACAGACCAGTCGCGCAGCCTGCGCCTTCCATGTCTTATCAAGGCGACGCAGTTGCGGCAACGCAACCGGGTGGCGGTAGTCCTGCCGTCGCGTCGCAGGCAGGCAGGTCAGATCTCTATCTCATACGACCGACAGGCGGGGGCAAAGGAGTGGCCGTGCCTGCTGGTGGCGGAGCCGATCCAGCTTCGCGCGCTTCTGCGGCAGGGCCACAACCCGTCGCCGGAGCGGTAGTTACCGGCTCCAACCTTCCGCCGCCTCCCCCTGGCGACGGAGCTTTCGTGTTCTAGCCGGTTGCAGCAGTCCTGCCATGTAAATGGTATCTGATCATCCCTCTGTTCCAAATCAGGAGATACGCCATGATGCACAAGAAAAATGAAGTCGCCGGGAATGCCAAGGTGGTCGGCAAGGCCGCATTGCAAGCCCTTCTCTTCACCGCGGCCGTGCTGGCCTGTGGTGCGGCGATGGCCACCAACCCCGGCGGGGACGGGGGCTATGCCGGAACCAATGACAAGGTGTGCGGCTTCCTGGGTAAGACCAACAACATTCTCAACATGGCATCGGTTGTCGTTGTCACCATCGCCGTCGTCTTCGCTGGCTACCAGATCGCGTTCGCGCACAAGCGCGTTTCCGAAGTCACCCCGGTCTTGCTTGGTGGCGTGTTGATTGGCGCCGCCGGCCAGCTCGCCAAGATGCTGATCGGCGATACCGGCCAGACCGCTTGCACCGCGGGCATCAATTTCGTTCAGCACGCCATGCAATATGCATAAGAACGTGCTCTTCCGCGGCTGCACGCGGCCACCAATGTTCTTTGGGGTGCCCTACATCCCATTTTTCGTCGGGGCGGGCGGCGGCTTCCTGTTGAGTATCTATTTCAATTTTTGGTTCCTGCTGCTGATCCCGGTGATCGTTTTCATCATGCAGCAGATGACCAAGCGGGACGAGATGATCTTCAGGATGCTGGGGTTGCGCTGGATGGTCAGGATGCGCGTGCGCAACCTGCAGCGCTACTCGGGTATGTGGGTGTTTTCTCCCAACGAGTACCGCAAGGAAGTGCCCGGCGCCAAGCGCTGACCGGGATTGGCGGATGTCCTCGACCCCATGCACGACGCGTGTCGTGCATGGGGTTGTTTGGTTTTCACGGCGCACTGGCTCAGCCAGCGCGTAGGCTTGTATTGTTCGACTGTTCCCGACTCGTCCGAGCCGGGCCTTGGCAACAGGAAATGGATTCAACGTCATCCCACTATGTTCATCCCAGACACCTCGATCAGTGAGTTCATTTCCCTCTCCACGCATGTGGCGCCTTCGGTGCTCAAGACGACGGGGGGAGACTTCATGTTGACCTGGCATCTGGGAGGCTTGCCGTTCGTCGGGCGCGAAGAGTGGGAGATCGAGCACCGCCACAACACGTTCAATCGGATGCTGCAGACCCTGCGCGCTCCGGATTACACCAATGTGGCCTTCTGGGTCCATGACGTGCGCCGCCGCCGCCGGATCAAGTCGAGCGGCAAGTTCCGCCAGGCGTTCAATCAGGAGCTTTCCGACAGGTATTACGGAACGCTTTCGTCGCAGAAGATCATGCAGAACGAGTTGTATCTGACCATGATCTATCGCCCTGTCGTCTCGGGGAAGCGACTGATGGACAAGTCGTCCAACGTCTCCCAGTTGCAGACCGAGCAGGATCAGGCCATCGCCAAGATCCTGGAACTGGCCGGCAACGTCGAAGCGGTGTTGAAGGACTATTCGCCTTATCGGCTGAGCATGTACGAAGCCAGCAATGGCGTCGTCTTCTCCGAGGCGCTCGAGTTCTTCGGTTACCTCATCAATCGCATCGACGAGCCCGTGCCGGTGCTGCAGGCGCCGGTTCCGGCCTATCTTCCGGTCAGCAAGCACATGTTCGCCAGCAAGACCGGCGATTACGTGATCAAGACTCCCGAGGGCGTCAATCATTTCGGTGCGATCCTCAATATCAAGGAGTACACCGATGGCACCTATCCGGGCATCTTGAATGGCCTGAAGTATCTCGATTTCGAGTACGTGGTGACCCATTCCTTCACTCCCATGGGGCGTCACGACGCGCTGAAGGTCCTGGACCGGACCAAGGGCATGATGATCTCGTCGGGCGACAAGGCCGTCAGCCAGATCCACGAACTGGACCTGGCGATGGATCAGTTGTCCTCGGGCAACTTCGTGCTGGGCGAGTATCACTTCACCATCGCCGTTTACGCTGATACCCAGGAAAAGCTATCGCAGCAGATCGCGTCGACACGGGCGGAGTTGTCCAACGCCGGTTTCGTCTCCACCAAGGAGGATCTGGCCGTCGCGTCGTCGTTCTATGCGCAGCTCCCGGGCAACTGGAAGTACCGCACCCGCCTGGCCAATGTCAGTTCGTTGAATTTTCTCGGCCTGTCCCCCTTGCACAACTTCGCCCAGGGCAAGCGCGACAACAACCCGTGGGGCGAGTGCGTCACCACGCTGCAGACCACCAATGGCCAGCCGTATTACTTCAATTTCCACGCCACCCATCCGGCGGAGAATTCGTTGGGCGAGAAGGCGATCGCCAACACCATGGTCATCGGTAAATCCGGTACCGGTAAGACGGCGCTGATCAATTTTCTGCTCAGCCAGGTGCAGAAATTCGATCCCGTTCCGACCATCTTCTTTTTCGACAAGGATCGCGGTGCGGAGATCTTCGTCCGTGCCTGCGGTGGCAATTATCTCGCGCTCGAAAATGGCATGCCCACCGGCTTCAATCCTTTCCAGTGCGAGCGCAACGAGGCCAACGTGCAGTTTCTGGCCGAGCTCATCAAGCTCCTGGCCGGCAAGATCGAATACACCTCGCGCGACGAGGAAGACATTTTCCGCGGCGTGGAAGGCATGCTGGATACGCCGCCGCATCTGCGCAGCATGACCAATTTCCGCAAGAGCCTGCCGAACATGGGCGACGACGGTCTGTATGCGCGCATGCGCAAGTGGACCGCGGGCAATTCGCATGGCTGGGTGTTCGACAACCCGGTCGATACCATCGACCTGGAAAAGGCCAGCATCATCGGCTTCGATTACACCGACATCATCGACAATCCGGAAGTGCGCGCGCCGGTCATCAACTATCTGCTGCACCGGCTTGAGGCCTTGATCGATGGCCGTCCGCTGATCTATGTGATGGACGAGTTCTGGAAAATCCTGGACGGCAAGGGCGGCCTCAAGGAGTTCGCCAAGAACAAGCAGAAGACCATCCGTAAGCAGAACGGCCTGGGCATCTTCGCCACGCAGAGCCCGGAGGACGCGCTTGCCAGCGACATCTCCGCGGCGCTGGTCGAGCAGACCGCGACCATGATCTTGCTGCCGAATCCGAACGCCAGCAAGGAGGATTACATCGAGGGGCTCAAGCTGACCGAAGCCGAGTATCAGGTGGTGGTCAATCTCGACGAGCGCTCGCGTTGCTTCCTGGTCAAGCAAGGTCACGGCTCATCGGTATGCCAGCTCAACTTGCGCGGCATGGACGACGCGCTGGCCGTGATCTCCGCGTCCACCGACAATATCGAGATCATGCATGAGGTGCTGCAGCAGAAGGCCAAGATGCACGGCGTCGCGCCGAACGATCTGCGGCCGGAGCAGTGGTTGAGCGAGTTCTACGCCAAGCGCAAGGGTTCCGGTAAATCCGCGTCCGGCAAGTCGTCGTCTTCGGACAGCCGCGGGACCGCGACGACGGCGTGACCGCAGCGTTGGAAGAAGGCGGCTCTTCGATGGGCGCCTTCTTCGATGCATGTGGGTGCGGCAGCGCCGCGATGGCCCAAGCGGAAGGCAGCCTTGCTGTCGGGGCTGCAAACTGCTGAATACGTATGCAAGCATCTGGTCAATGCGCGTACCGACGTTAACCTAACGCAGCTTTGCGTGCGCCCCTTGCGCACGCGATTTCTGCCCGAGGGGGGCGTTGCATGACCCAGGCTCCATGGTGGCGCGGTGCCGTCATCTATCAGGTTTACCCGCGCAGCTTTCTCGATGCGAACGGCGATGGCGTCGGCGATTTGCCGGGCATCGTGCAGAAGCTGGACTACATCGCCGCGCTGGGCGTGGATGCGATCTGGATCTCGCCGTTCTTCAAATCGCCGATGGCCGATTTCGGCTACGACATCGCCGATTACCGCGAAGTCGATCCGCTGTTCGGCACGATGGACGACTTCGATCGGCTGCTGGCCAAGGCGCATGCGCTGGGCCTGAAGGTGATGATCGATCAGGTCCTCAGCCACACTTCGGTGGAGCATGCCTGGTTCAAGGAGAGCCGGGAAAGCCGCGACAATCCCAAGGCCGATTGGTATGTGTGGGCGGATGCGCGCGAGGATGGGACGCCGCCGAACAACTGGATGTCGATCTTCGGCGGTGTCGCCTGGCAGTGGGAGCCGCGCCGCGGCCAGTACTATCTGCACAACTTCCTGGCGTCGCAGCCGGATCTGAATTTCCACCATCCCGAGGTGCAGCAGGCGACGCTGGACAACGTCGAGTTCTGGCTGGCGCGCGGGGTGGACGGCTTTCGGCTGGATGCGATCAACTTCTGCTTCCACGATCCGCTGCTGCGCGACAATCCGCCCAAGCCGGTGGAGAAGCGTGTCGGGCGGGGGTTCAGTCCTGACAATCCGTACGCGTTCCAGTATCACTACTACAACAACACGCAGGCGGAGAATCTGCCGTTCCTGCAGAAGCTGCGCGGCCTGCTCGATCGCTATCCTGGGACGGTGAGCCTGGGCGAGATCTCGTCTGAGGATTCGCTCGCCACCACCGCCGAATACACACGCGCGGGGCATCTGCACATGGGCTACAGCTTCGAGCTGTTGACCGACGATTTCAGCGCGGCCTACATCCGCGAGACGGTATCGCGCCTGGAGGTGGCGATGACCGAGGGCTGGCCGTGCTGGGCGATCTCCAATCACGACGTGCAGCGTGCGGTGACGCGCTGGGGCAGGGGCGCGGAAACGCCGGCGTTCGCGCGCCTGCTGACCGCGATGCTGTGCTCGCTGCGCGGGTCGGTGTGCATCTACCAGGGCGAGGAACTGGGCCTGGGCGAGGCCGAGGTGCCGTTCGAGGCCTTGCAGGATCCGTACGGCATCGCCTTCTGGCCAAGCTTCAAGGGCCGCGACGGCTGCCGCACGCCGATGCCGTGGGACGCCAGCGCGCATGCCGGCTTCACCCAGGGCGAGCCATGGTTGCCGGTGTCGCCAGCGCATCGCGCGCTGTCGGTGGCCGCGCAGTTGGCCGATCCGCAGTCGGTGTTGAGCGCGTTCCAGCAGTTCCAGGCGTGGCGCAAGCGGCACGTGGCCCTGCGCGAAGGCGACATCGCGTTCGTCGAGACCGCGGAGCCGGTGCTCATGTTCGTGCGCCGGCAGGCGCAGCAGACCTTGCTGTTGGCGTTCAATCTTTCCGCGCACCTCGCCGAGGCCGCGTTGCCCGACGGCGACTGGCGCGCGGTGGCGGTTCCGGGTGTGGAGTTGGGCAGTGTCGACGGCGGCGTGCGTTTGCCCGGCTATGCGATGGTGTGCCTGGAGCGCGTGTAGGGCACCTAGTCGCCTCGGAAAGTGTTCTGTAGGAGCGGCTTTAGCCGCGACGGGCTTTACAGGGAACGCCTCGTCGCGGCTAAAGCCGCTCCTACAGGGCAAACTGCATCTGACTCGATTGTGGCGAAAGTAGTTGTCAGAGGCGCACTGTAGTCGAGTCATCGCCGCAGTTTGACTCGCTGCCGGCTGCCGGCTGCCGGCTGCCAGCAGCGAAGGCGCTGTAGCTCGTCGATCCTTTGGTGTCCGGCCCGGTGCCAAATTGGGGCCGTAAGCACTCCGCCACTCCGATGCGCGTGGCCGTGTGCGATGCGGAGCAGTTATCCGATGGGTGCGCGTGGGCGCGCGGCGGCATGGTCCTGCCCAAAGGCGACTTGGTTTGCGCGCCGGCGGGAGGTTCGGCATGGAAGTCTCTGCGATGCCGAGGTTTTTTGGGCTTCTCCTGCTGGCGCATGCTCCAGGTGCTAATCCTTGCGCAGCACATCTGCGCGAGCGCGCCGGAGGCGCCGGCCATGCCAGGTCGTCATCGCTTTCGACATTCACATCATGCAGGCAGCCAGTTCACGCTTTTGTTCGCGTGGGTCATCGATCGGCGACCTGGCAGTGACCGCTTGGGTTCGGCAACCCGCGGCGGCGAGTACTGCCAGGCGCTGGTGAAAGCGATTCCGCGATCACTGCCTGGGTAATCAACGCCGCGAACTTGGCGCAGATCATGCCGGATGCCTGCGGGGTCCAGTCCTGCTTTGCCGCGGATGCTGTCACAGCACCGCGTGCAAGCTTCCGAGTCATGGCTGGTGCGGATCTGCCGGACGCTTGCGGCGCCCAGACCCGCTACCGCAGGGATGCGATTCCAATGTCGCGTGCGGACTTCCATAAAAACTGCGCAGATCGTGTCTGGCGCGTACGGTCCATCCGTTGCCGCACCAATGCGTTCCCAACGCTGCTCGCGGGCGATCCGAACCATAAAAAAACCCGCCGACAGGGCGTCGGCGGGCTCGTTTCGGCATGCGGAGCGGGAACTAGAATTTGTAGTTCACCCCGAGCATGTAGGTGCGGCCCCATTCGACGTATTCCAGCGGGCGGTCCTTGGTGCCGGCGTAGGTGCGGTAGGGCGAGTTGGTCAGGTTGCTGGCCTGCAATAGCAGGCTCAGTCCGGCCAGGGTACTGCCGTCGGCGAAGGTGTAGCTGAGCTGCGCGTCGGTCACGTTCTCACCGACCACGTAACGCAAGGTGCGGTTGCCGTTGAAGTTGCCGATCTCGCCGATGAAGTCCGAGCGCCGACGCTGGCTGACGCGCGCCTCGAAGCCGTTGCGCTCGTAGTAAGCGGTGAAGTTGTACACGCGCTTGGACAGGCCCGGCAGGTCGATCGGCGCCGAGCCGACGCTGGAGACGCTGTCCGGATCGACGATCTTGATGTCGCTGTCGTTGAACGTGGCGCTGGCCTGGATGCCGAAGCCGCGCAGGCTGTCGGTGACCATGTCCAGCGGCAGCGACGCGGTCAACTCCAGGCCGCGCAGGGTACCGCCCTTGCCGTTCTGCGGCGAGGAGAAGGTGCCGGTGGTCTGCACCGGCACGGTCATGCTGGGCGGGCGCACATAGCTGGCGAGCAGGGCGGAGAAATCGTAATCGTCGCGCGACTGCGTATAGATGTAGCTCTTCAGGTCCTTGTAGAACACCGCGGCGGCCACGTACGCCTTCTCGCCGAAGTACTTCTCGTACGACAGGTCCAGCGCGTTGGCACGCCACGGGTCGAGCAGGGGGTTGCCGCCGCTGCCGCCGGGTTTGCCGGTGGAGGTGTCGACGCCGAAATCCAGGCCGGCGCGCATCTGGTCCACGCGCGGACGCGCTACTTGCTTGGCCGCGGCGAAGCGCAGGGTCTGCTGGTGAGGAAACAGGAAGGCCAGGTTGAGGCTCGGCAGCCAGTCGTTGTAGGTCTTGCCGGCATCGATCGGCAGCACGTTCTGGCCGGCGGGACGGGATTGGTCGAAGTAGCTGGACTGCGAGCTCTGATCGGCGCGCTGCAACTGCACGCCGATGTTGCCGCGCACGCCGACCTCGCCGATGTCAGTGTTGATGTTGGCGCGGACCCAGGCCGTGGTGATCTTCTCCTGCACGGTCCACGATTTCGGGATCAGATAGTCCAGGTTGGTGACCGGATCGAAGGTCATGTAGCGCGAGACCGCCGCCGGCACATTCCAGGCCGGGATGGTGCCGATGCCGGCGAAGCCCAGATTGACCGGGTCGTACTGCAGGTCGCTGGCGATGCTGGTGTCGCCCTGCGCGCCGAGCAGGATGTTGCCTTCGGCCTGGGCCTTCTGCTTGCGGCGGTCGGCGTAGTTCACGCCCACGTCGATGTCCGAGAACCAGGTCAGCGCCTGCGGCGCCGGCAGCGTCGCCGCCAGGCGGCCGCCCTTCAGGCGGTCCTCGACTTCCGGCACCTTGCCGTAGCCGGAGCCGTAGATGGTGTTGGTCAGGAACAGGTTGTTCGGATCGGAATAGTCGCGGCCGGGCGTGATCTGCGAGAAGTCGTTGGGCTTGATCGCCAGGCCGACGGTATCCAGCTGCGGCATCGGCACCAGTTGCAGGTTGTTCTCCAGGTTCAACTCCTTGCGGGTGGCCTTGGAGTAGTTCAGGTCGGCGACCAGGCGCACGCTGCCGAGGTTGAATTCGTTGTTCCAGCCGAACGCGTCGATCTTGTCCTTGCGCTTGTTGTACATGCCGCGCACCAGCGGATACACGCCGCTGGCGGTGCCGCCGGTGAAGCTGCCGCTGGCGTCGACCTGCGGGTTGGTGATCAACAGGCCGGGCGTGTAGCCGCCGTTGTAGTTGCTGAGATTGACCTCGAACTGATTGGCAGTGTCGATCTGCTCGGCTTCGGTGTGGAACGCGTCGAAGGTGCTGGTCCAAGTGCTGGACGGGCGGAACTGCACGGTCGCCATCACGCCGTCACGCTTGTTGTTGCCGGTACGGCGCAGCGCCTTGATGCCGTCGGAGAAATAGGTGCCGGCGGCCACGCCGGGACGGCTGCCGCTGTCCGTGTTCTGCGTGGTCCACGGCTCGTACAGGCCGACCTGGTTTTCCTGGATCGGCATGTCGCTGTGGGCGTAGCCGATCGAGATGCCCAGGGTCTTGTCGAGGAACTGGTCGATGTAGCTGGCGCTGAAACGGTTGCCGTAGGCATCGACGTCGGCGGCCTTGCCCAGCGAGCTCTTCTGCAGGCGGCCGCTCACCGCGATCACCCGATCAGGGAAGCTCAGAGGACGCACGGTCTGCATGTCGATGGTGCCCGACAGGCCCTGGCCGACCAGGCCGGCGTCGGGCGTCTTGTACACGGTCACGCCATTGACCAGTTCCGACGGATACTGGTCGAACTCGACGCTGCGGTTGTCGCCGGTGCTGACCACCTCGCGGCCGTTGAGCAGGGTGGTGGCGAAGTCGGGCGACAGGCCGCGCACGCTGATCACCTG
The DNA here is from genome assembly GCF_041242975.1 of Xanthomonas sp. DAR 35659. Lineage (NCBI taxonomy): Bacteria > Pseudomonadati > Pseudomonadota > Gammaproteobacteria > Lysobacterales > Lysobacteraceae > Xanthomonas > Xanthomonas medicagonis. Next base: position 3,454,420 of record NZ_CP162488.1, on the reverse strand, counting down.
GGCACGACCGGCCACGCGCTGCGCGGCCAGGCCGGGCAGGCGCCCCAGCGATTCGGCGATGCTCACGTCCGGCAGCTTGCCGATGTCCTCGGCCGAGATCGCCTCGACGATGGACGTGGAATCCTGCTTGATCGCGATCGCGTTCTCGATGCCGCGACGGATGCCGGTCACCTGGACCTTGTCCAGTTCGGTGACTGGATTCTGCGCCGGCTCGGCGGTGCCGCCGGTCTGCGTGTCGGATTGTGCGGCGGCCAGCATCGGCGTCATGGCGATGGCCAGCGCCAGGGTCAGCGCATTGCGCTTGTGGTTCAACATTTTCCCCTCCCAGGCAATGTTGTCGTGCAAATTTTCGGTCCGGCGCGTCGGCCGGATATAGAGATCGCGCAGCGTTTCCAGGTGACGCGACTGCGACGTATGGTAGACACGGCGGTCCGCCGCGAACGCGGGCTGCATACGTATTCACTGGTTTTCATCGCATTGGAATCGATTCCAAGGGCGTACTGGCGCAGGCGGCGATGTGCGCAGCGTGCACTGGGAACTCGTCGGCGCTTGGGATGCAGCGCATCGTCGGCGTGGCGGCGACGGGGCCATCCCATGGCGATGGTCAACACTCGGGCGTCCCGCCGTGTCCGCCGCATGCGCGCGGATGTGGGCAGGACGGACTTGGAGGAGGCGGCCAGAGACGTATGGCGGCTTCGCCGGCAGGGCGGCGCGGACGCGGCACGGCGATGTGCCCTTGCAGCGATGAACGAGTTGGGCCACTTCAGGCATCGGCCAGCGCGTCGCCCGATACGCGAGCACGCGCCGGCGGCGGTAAGCGCCGGCGGGCGACTGGCGCTTTGAACATCAGGGGCGCATCGGCGTGCTGCCGTGGGCGTCCGCCGCGGCGTCCAGCGGCACGAACCGGATCGCCTGGCCGCCGCCCGGCGCCAGCTTCAGCTGCAGCCGGTCGGCGCTGGTGACCTCGCGCTGCTCGCGCACGAAGGCGAACGGGTTGCTACGGTAGTCCGCCGCATCCCCGTCGCGGTAGATCTCGGCGCGGTAGCGCACGCCCGGCTCCAGGAACGACAGGGCCACCGGCAGCACGCGGCCGTGTTCGTCGGTGATGCTGCCCAGGTACCAGTCGCGGCTGTGACGGTCCTTGCGCACGATGGTGACGTAGTCGCCGACCTCGCCGTCGAGTACGCGGCTGTCGTCCCAGTCCACCGCCACGTCCTCGATGAAGCGGAACGCGTCGCGGTGCTGCAGGTAGTGCTCGGGCAGGTCCGCGGCCATCTGGATCGGGCTGTAGATCGTCACGTACAGCGCCAGCTGCCGCGCCAGCGTGCTGGGGATCGGCTGGCCGTCGCGGCCCTCGAGGCTGAGGATGCCGGGCGTGTAGTCCATCGGGCCGGCCAGCATGCGGGTGAACACCAGGTTGACCTCGTGCTCGGGCGGGTTCGGCGGCTGGCCCCAGGCGTTGTACTCCATGCCGCGCGCGCCTTCGCGCGAGAGCCAGTTGGGATAGGTGCGACGCAGGCCGGTGTCCTTGATCGGCTCGTGCGCGTTGACCGACAGGTGCCGCGCCGCCGCTTCGCGCACCACCTTGAGGTGATGCTGGGCCATGAACTGGCCATCGTGCCATTCGCGCCACAGCGGCCCGCCGGCCGGATTGCGCCGGTCCACCTGGCCGTCGTCGCAGACGTAGCCGGTCTTGAACGTGTCCACGCCCAGCCGCGCGTACAGATCCAGGGCGGCGTCGAGCTGGTCCTCGTAATGCTGCACCGCGCAGCCGGTTTCGTGGTGGCCGATCAGGTGCACGCCTTTCCCGGCCGCGTAGGCGGAGAGTTGCGCGATGTCGAAATCCGGGGTCGGCCGGGTGAAGTCGAAGCTGTCGCCATGGCCGAACCACTCGCCGTTCCAGCCGGGATTCCAGCCTTCCACCAGCACGCCGCGGAAGCCGTGCGCGGCGGCGAAGTCGATGTAGCGGCGGGTGTTGGCGGTGGTCGCGCCGTGCTTGGGGCCGGTCGCCCAGGTCTGCTGGTTCAGGTGCATCGACCACCACACGCCCACGTACTTGGCCGGGTGCACCCAACTCACGTCGCCGAGCGCGTTGGGTTCGTTGAGGTTGAGGATCAGGTCCGAGTCCACCAAGCCGCCGGCATGGTCGGCGACCTGCACGGTGCGCCACGGCGTCTCGAACGGCAGGCGGCGCTTGACCTTCCAGCCTTGCGCCGAGGACGACAGCTGCGCATGCAGGCGCTGGCCGTCGCCGCGGCGCAGCCACATCCCGGCGTAGTCGACCAGGGCGGCTTCGTGCAGGGCGATGTGCAGGCCGTCGCGGCTGCGCAAGGTGATCGGCGTGTGCGCCAGCGCGACCTGGTTCAACGGCGTCTGCCGGTACAGGTATTCGTAGTGGATCGGCTCGCCGGCCGGGATCCACCAGGCGGTCGCCTCCGGCGCGATATCGAACTCGGTCAGTTCCTCGTCGATGATCGCCTCGCGCAGGCCTGGCTGCTGGGGGAAGCTGTAGCGAAAGCCCAGGCCGTCGTCGTAGACCCGGAACACCACGGCGAAGCGGCGGCGCTGGCCGCTGCGCTCGCCCAGATCCACGCGCAGTTCGTTGTAGTGGTTGCGCACGAAGCGGCGCTCGCCCCAGGGTTGTTCCCAGGTCTCGTCCACGCTGCGGGTCGCCTGCGCCAGCACGTCCAGGTCGCGGTCCAGGCGTCCGTCGCGCAACTGGAAGCCGAGCCGGGATTCGCCGATCACGGTGTCGCCCAGGCGCTGCACGCGGTAGCTCGGCTTGCCGCCATCCAGCTGCAGCGCGACCTGCAGCACCTTGCCGGGCGATTCCACACTGGCCACGGTCTTCGGTTCGGCGCGCAGCAGCGGTGCGGTGCACAACAGCGCGGCGGCGAGCAGCAGCGGCAGGCGATGCGTCCAGCGCACGAGTGGCATGGCATGAAGCTGCGGCATCTCCCCTCCCAAGGCGGCCGTTGCAGGTGCGGCGACTATAGCGAGGCGCCGCGGCGCGGCCGCAGCCCACGCAATGAATACGTATGCAGATGCACGCGGTGCGATGCGGCGCGTCTACCATGTCCGCAGCGCCTCTCGAAGAAGAGGCCGCGACCGTGGCGCCGGCCTGCCGGCACCGCGAACCCACAATGCAGGCAAAGAGGGAGGGAGGCCGACGGGCGCGAGCCGGTCCGCCGCTTCGATGCTGAAGATGATCTGCTTGGCCGCCACCTTGGGTGCCGCGGTGTCGGCGCCTGCGTGGCAGGCGTCTTTGCAATGGCGCGGCCAGACCGCGCACGCCGCGGCCGCCGCCGATGGCGGCTTCGTGCTGAGCTCGACGCAGGGCAAGCGCACGCTGGCGCCGCAACCGCTGCGCAGCGAGACCGCCAGCCCGCTGTTCGATGCGCTGTTCGCGCTGGCGCAGCAGGAGCTGCGCGACGACCAGGTCGACGCGATCCGCGATCCCGCCTTCGACCACGGCAAGCCGCTGCCATGCGACTGCTACCAGACCGGCGAGCGCTGGCCCTACGTGTGGACCCGCGACGTCAGCTATGCGGCCGATCTGGCGCTGGCACGGCTCGATCCGCAGCGCACGCGGCGCTCGCTTCACTTCAAGCTGTCGGCGATGCGCGGTCCCGACGCGCTGCCGGGCCTGTTCGTGGCGCAGGACACCGGCTCCGGCGGCAGCTGGCCGGTGAGCAGCGACCGCGTGGTCTGGTTCCTGGCCGCGCGGCACCTGCTCGACGACGCGGCGTTCGCCGCCGACACCCGCGCCGCGCTCGATGCGACCCTGGCGCAGGACCGCGCGTTCGCGTTCGACCCGCGCATCGGCTTGTACCGCGGCGAGACCTCGTTCCTGGACTGGCGCGAACAGACCTATCCGGCCTGGACCCGCGACGACGTGCGCTTCATCGCCGAGTCGTTCGCACTGTCCACCAACGTGCTGCATTACCAGGCGCTGCGCCTGGGCGAACGGCTGGCGCGCGAGCAGGGCGACGCCACCCGCGCGGCGCGCTATGCCGGCTGGGCCGATGCGCTCAAGCAGGCGATCGCGCAGCGCTTCTGGCGCGAGGACCGCGGCACCTATGTCAGCTACATCGGCAGCGCCGCGCATCCGGTGGCCTACGAAAGCTATGATCTGCTCGGGCTGTCGCTGGCGGTGCTGGCCGACGTGCTGCCGCGCGCGCGCGCGCGCCAGGCATTGGCGCGCTATCCGGCAGTCGAGGCCGGCAGCCCGGTGGTGTGGCCGCAGCAGCGGGACGTGCCGATCTACCACAACCGCGCGATCTGGCCGTTCGTCAGCGCCTATGCGCTGCGCGCGGCGCGGCACACCGACGACAGCGCGCGGATCGCCTTCGAGGTGCAGTCGTTGATGCGCGGCGCGGCGCTTGCGGGATCGAACATGGAGAACTACGAGTTCCTGAGCCAGGCCGCGCACGTGGACGATGGTCCGCTCAGCGGCCCGGTGGTCAATTCGCCACGGCAGCTGTGGTCGGTGGCGGGCTACCTGGCGATGGTGATCGAAGGCGTGTTCGGCGTGGAGGAGGATGGCCGCGTGGCGCCCAAGTTGCCGGCCAGCCTGGTGCCGATGCTGTTCGGCGACCGCCAGGAGATCGCGCTGCAACTGCACGACCGGCGCATCGTGCTGCGGCGGCCTGCGCGGTTGCAGGGCGATCTCCTGGTGGCCGGCGATACGCGCAACGCGGCTGGTGTGACCACGGTGCAATTGGTCGGCCGCGCGACCGGAAGTACGCCGGTGCCGCTGCTCACCTCCGCCGAGGCGTTCGCGCCGTCGGCACCGGTCGCTCCACGCGTCGAACGCGACGCACAGGGCTGGCGCGTGGCCGCTCCCGCCGGCACGGTGCTGTATGTCGATGGCCAGCGTCGTCCGGGCGCGGCGGATGGCACGCGACTGCCGCTGCGCGAGCAGGTGCAATGCCTGAGCCTGACCCGTCGCGATGCCCATTGGGAATCGCTGCACAGCCCCAGCGTCTGCATCGGTGATGTGGTCCGCCTCGCCGGAGACGACGACTGGCGTTGGACCGCTCCGCACGACGGCGACTACCGGTTGAGCCTGCGCTACGCCAACGCACATGGTCCGATCAACACCGGCGTCACCGCCGCGGTGAAGCAACTGCAGCTGCAATGCGGCGATGCCGCACCGCAACGGATGCCGGTGGTGATGCCGCACAGCGTCGGCGAACAGGAGTCCACCGCCGCCGTGTTCGCGCTGAAGGCCGGGCAGGCCTGCCGCATCCGGTTGGCGCCGGCGGCCAACATGAGCGCACTGCAGCACTTCGCGCGCTACACCGGCGGCCAGGGCGGCGCCGATGGCGTGGTCAACGATGCCGCCGTCGCCGCGCTGCTGATCGCGCCGGCCGCGACCGCGCAGGTGCGCCGATGAGCGCGGTGCCGCGCGCCAAGCCGGCGCTGTCGTTCTGGCAGATCTGGAACATGTGCTTCGGCTTCCTCGGCATCCAGTTCGGTTTCGCGCTGCAGAACGCCAACGCCAGCCGCATCTTCCAGACCCTGGGCGCGGACATGGAGCAGGTGCCGGGGCTGTGGATCGCCGCGCCGCTGACCGGGCTGATCGTGCAACCGATCGTCGGCTACCTGTCCGACCGCACCTGGAACCGCTTCGGCCGGCGCCGCCCGTATTTCATGGTCGGTGCCTTGTTCACCACGCTGGCGCTGCTGGTGATGCCGAACTCGCCCGCGTTGTGGGTGGCCGCCGGCACGCTGTGGATCCTGGACGCCTCGATCAACATTTCGATGGAGCCCTTCCGTGCCTTCGTCGGCGACCAGTTGCCGCAGCGCCAGCGCGCGACCGGCTACGCGATGCAGAGCTTCTTCATCGGCGTGGGCGCGGTGGTGGCGAGCCTGCTGCCGTGGTTGCTGGCGCAATGGGGCGTGAGCAACACCGCCGCGCCGAAGCATGTGCCGGACACGGTGCGCTACGCCTTCTACCTGGGTGGCGCGGTGCTGTTCCTGTCGATCGGCTGGACCGTGCTGCGCACGCGCGAGTATCCGCCGGAAACCTTGCACGGCTTCGACGACGCGCCGCCGTCGCATGACGCCGACGCAGCGGCGCTGCCGCGCGCGGATGCCGCCGCGGCGATCTGGCTGGCGCTCGGCGCGGCCGGCGCGGCGGCGATCGCCTGGAGCGGCGGCGACCGCATGCTGTACGTGCTGGCCGGCCTGTTTGCGGCCTATGGGCTGTTGCAATGGGTGGCGCCGCGGCTGCGGCCCGGGCACATGCTGGCCACGATCATGCGCGACGTGCAGGCGATGCCGCTGGCGATGCGGCGCCTGGCCTGGGTGCAGTTCTTCTCCTGGTTCGCGCTGTTCGCGATGTGGATCTACACCACCGCGGCGGTGACGCAGACGCACTACGGCGCCACCGACACCGGCTCGGCGGCCTACAACGACGGCGCCAACTGGGTCGGCGTGCTGTTCGGTGCCTACAACGGGTTCGCGGCGCTGGCGGCGATCTGCATTCCGCTGCTGGTGCGGGCGCTGGGCCTGCGCGTCAGCCACATGATCAACCTGTGCCTGGGCGCGGCCGGCTTGCTGTCGTTCCTGTGGATCGGCGACCCGCGCTGGCTGCTGCTGTCGATGCTGGGGGTGGGCTTCGCCTGGGCGTCGATCCTGTCGCTGCCGTACGCCCTGCTGTCGGACAGCGTGCCGGCGGCGAAGATGGGCGTGTACATGGGCATCTTCAATTTCTTCATCGTGATCCCGCAGCTGGTCGCGGTCAGCGTGCTGGGCTTCGTGCTCAGGCACTGGCTGGACGGCAAGCCGCTGTACGCGCTGGGCGTCGGCGGCGCCAGCCTGTTGCTGGCGGCGCTGTGCGTGCTGCGGGTTCCGGCCGAACCGGGAGCAAGGCAATGACGTATCGGATCTCGCTGCTCGCGCTGGCGTTGCTGGGCGCGGCGGCGCCGGCGGCGCGCGCGCAGACCACCGCCGAGTACTACGGCACGCTGGAGCCGTTCGCCAGCGAGGCGGTGTATTTCGTCGTCACCGACCGCTTCGTCAACGGCGACCCCGGCAACGACCAACGCGACCAGGGCGGCGCGCATCGCACCTTCGATATCCCGCTGCCGGCGCCGCCGGGCGAGAGCGACAACATCGGCTACCTCGGCGGCGACTTCAAGGGCGTGGTCGACAATGCCGGCTACATCCGCGGCCTGGGCTTCGGCGCCGTGTGGATCACGCCGATCGTCGACAATCCGGACGAAGCGTTCACCGGCGGCAAGCCGATCAGTTGGGGCAGCAACCTCAGCGATCGCGGCAAGACCGGCTACCACGGCTACTGGGGCGTCAATTTCTACAAGCTGGACGAACACCTGCCCAGTCCGGGCCTGGATTTCGCCGGCTTCACCCAGGCGATGCATGCGCAACAGCTCAAGGTGGTGCTGGACATCGTCGGCAACCACGGCTCGCCGGCCTGGACCATGCCCAAGCGGCAGCCGATGTTCGGGCAGGTGTTCGACCGCGACGGCACGCTGATCGCCGACCACCAGAACCTGCCGCCGTCCAAGCTGGACCCGGCGCACAACCCGCTGCACGCGTTCTACAACACCGGCGGCAATCTGGCCGAACTGTCCGATTTCAACGAGCGCAATCCGGCGGTGATGGAGTACCTGGTCGGCGCGTACTCGCAGTGGCTGGGGCAGGGCGCCGACGCATTCCGCATCGACACCATCGGCTGGATGCCCGACAGCTTCTGGCACGAGTTCGTACGCCGCATCCGCGCGCAGCGCCCGGGCATGTTCATGTTCGGCGAGGCCTTCGACTACGACGCGCGCAAGATCGCCGGGCATACCTGGGCGCGCAACGCCGGGGTCAGCGTGCTGGATTTCCCGCTGAAACAGGGGCTGGCGGCGGTGTTCGGACACGAACAGCGCGGGTTCGAGACGCTGCAGGCGCCGCTGTTCCTGGAGCGCGGTCCGTACGCCAATCCGTACGAACTGATGACCTTCTACGACAACCACGACATGGCACGGCTGGACGCCAGCGACGCCGGTTTCATCGATGCGCACAACTGGCTGTTCACCGCGCGCGGCATTCCGGTGCTCTACTACGGCTCGGAGACCGGCTTCATGCGGGGTCGCGCCGAGCATGCCGGCAACCGCAACTACTTCGGCCAGGAGCGGGTGGATGCCGCGCCGCAGAGTCCGATCTTCGCGCCGTTGCAGCGCATCGCGCAGTTGCGCCAGCGCACGCCGGCGCTGCAGCGCGGGCTGCAGCTCAACCTGCGCCTGTCCGGCGACGAGGCGGTGTTCTACCGCGTGTACCAGCACGCCGGCACGACCCAGACCGCGCTGGTGCTGCTCAACAAGGGCGACACGGCGAAGACACTGGAAGTGCGCCGCTACCTGCAGCCCGGTATCTGGCACGACGGCTTCGACGGCAGCGCGATCGAGGTCGCGGACGTGTTGCGGGCCGAGGTGCCGGCGCATGGCGTGCGCGTGTTCCTGTCCGACGCGCCGATCGTGCGCCCGGACCTGCGCGCCAGGCTGGGGTGGTTGATGACCGCCAAGGATGGCGTGGAACCGCCGCACTAGCGCCTGCGTTGATCGCTTTTTGTAGGAGCGGCTTCAGCCGCGACAGGCGTTCTCCGTAGCGCCTGTCGCGGCTGAAGCCGCTCCTACAGGGATCTCCGAGCATCGGCGCGGTGCGCTGTAGGAGGGACTTCAGTCCCGACGGTTTCCGAAGCTGGAGTAGTGGACGGCCCGGTTCGTCCCGACGGAGGGCCGAGGCCGCGCAGAGTCGCTTCTACAGAACGCGAGCTGCGCTCACGCCGCCGCCGGCTGCGGCTCGGCCCACACGCTGTTCGGTTCGCCGTGGCGTGCGCGGCGCGCGGTGGCGCGCGCCAGCGCCGCGAAGCCCGCCGCCATCGCCAGCGACACGCCGTCGACCCAGAACAACGCCCATTGCCCGGCGGCGGCGCTGGTCCACATCCACCAGCCGCTGGCCAGGCCATGCGCCAGCGGGATCGCCGCGGTCACCGCCGCCGCCAGCCACAGCAGTTCGCGCGCGGCCTGGGCGGGCGTGCGCATCGCGGCCCACAGCGCACACAGCGCCCAACTGCCGAAGCAGGCCAAGCGCATGCCGGCGTTCACCGCCTCCGGCGCGATCCGTTCCAGCACCTGCACCGCGACGAACGCGGCCGAGACCGCCACGCACAGGCCGATGCACACGCCGACCGTGGCCCGCGCCATGTTGATCTGCGCGCGGCCCTGCTGCGCCTGGCGGCGCTTGCGCCGCGATTCGATCCACAGCAGGTTGCCCGAGTAGAACAGGAACGCGCCGCCGATCCCGAGCAGGAAGTACAACCACGCCACCAGCGCGTTGCCGTACTCGCCGAAATGCAGGGCGTAGGCCGAGGTCAGCGTGGCATGGTTGGCATCGCGGCGTCCGGGCAATTGGGTGGCGATGACCTTGCCGCTGGCCGCCTCCAGCGCCACCGTGCCGGTCGGCCCCAGGGTGCCGGGCGATTCGCCGCTGATCTCCACCGTGGCGTTGCGGTCGCCGGCATGCTGCAGCTTCATGTACACCGGCTCGAACTCGGCCAGTCCCTGCCGCCGCGCTTCGGCGATGGCGCGCGCGCGCCAATCGGCCAGCGTGCCCAGCGGCGCCGGGGTGCCGCTGGCGCTGCGCACCGGCGCGGTGTCCATCGCCACCGGCACCGCTTCCGGCAGCTTGCCGTCGAACACCAGCGGATTCAGCGCCGCCATCAGCACCAGCGACAGGCAAAGCACCGCCCCGGTCACCGCGAACATCAGGTGCAGCGGCAGGCTCAGCACTCCAACCACGTTGTGCGCATCCAGCCAGAACTGCTTGAGATTGCGGCCCGGCCGCAGCGCGAACAGGTCCTTGAGCAGCTTGGGCAGGTGGATGATCAGCCCGGACACGATCGCCACCGCGTACAGCAGGCTGACGATGCCCATCAGGTAGACGCCCGCCACCGGCAGGCCCAGCGTGTAGTGCAACTCGTTGACCAGCGTGGCCAGTTCGGCCTGCGGCACGGTCGGCCCGCCATCCAGGTCGTCCAGCGTGGCCATCTGCCACTCGCCCTTGCTGTCGGGCCAGTAGATCAGTGCCTTGGGGAACTCGCTGCTCGGGAACAGCATGCCGAGCATCGGCCTGGCCTGCGGGTGCCGTGCCAGGGTCGCATCGAGCAGGCGCTGGGCGTCGTCCACGGTCTGCACCGGCTCCGGCTGCTGCGACTGCCAGTGCGGCAGATCGTGGTGGAACACGGTGATCGCGCCGGCGTAGAAGGCCACGAACAGCGCGAAGCCGGCGATCAGACCCATCCAGGTGTGCAGCGCGGTGAAGGTGCGCAGCGTGGCGGCGTGCAGTTTCATGCGGGTGTCCTCATTGCGCCCAGCCCAGGGTCTTGAGCGCCCACAACAGGGCGAAGCCGGCGAGCGCCGCGCCGCTCAGCCACGCCCATGCGCGGCGGCCGCTGGCGAACGCGAAGGCGCCGACCGCAACGCCCACCCACAACGGCACGAACGCGATCAGCGCTGGCACCAGCGCCCGCTGCCACGGCCCCGGCGGCAGCCAGCAGGCCAGTCCGGTCAGCGCGGCGGCGAGGAAGAAGCCGGGAATCAGCCCGGCCAGGCCGCGGCTCCACATCATCGTGGGCGGCCCCGCGCAGCAGCATCGGCGTCGCCGCGCAGCGCCCCGACGGTCGGCACCAGCATCAGGCCCAGCATCCAGGCGGCGAGCATCGCGCACAGTCCGGCGCCGATGCCCAACTGTGCGATCCAGGCCGCCAACGAGGCGGTCGCCAAGGCCAGGCCGAGCCAGGTGCCGACGGCGCGCAGGCGCCGCAATGGCGCCACCCGGCAATGCGGCGAGCCCGCGTACAGGGCCAATGCCGATAGCAGCGCACACGCCGTGGCGACCACGATCATGGCCAGGGACGGTGCCTCATCGGGCGCCGCACCAGGCCGCCGCTGGCGTCGAGCCTGGGCATGCCGTGGCGATACGCGGGCCGGCGCAGGAGGAGCGGACAACGGAGCGGGCAGGGGGCATCGACGATTCCGGTGGGCGTGAGCGCTGGCGGCACATCGCGTCGCAGTCGGCGTAGATGATAATGATTCTGCTTTCGCATGGAAGTGCGGGCGGGCGTGGTCGCCGCACGATCCAGTGCGGGCGATGGTGGGTTGTCGTTGTCAGGTGGGCGCGCGGCGTCCCGCGTGCCGGCACGCGGGCGGCAGAGCGTTGGCTGTTCGCAGAGCCGACGGCGGTGGTGCAGCGAGTCGCCGATCAAGGAGCCGGTGCCGCCTGGCCCGTGAGGCGAGCCGGCGTGCGCGCCGCGCGGCCGTCAGCCGCGCAGCGAGGAGCCGCGCAGGGCCAGCGTCACCGGCAGGGTGCGGCTGCTGACCGGCTGTCCGGCGATCTGCGCCAGCAGGGTTTCCACCAGCACCGCACCGGCCAGCTTGGTGTCCTGCTGCACGGTGGACAGCGCCGGCGCCACACAGGCGGCGACGGGGATATCGTCGAAGCCGGCCAGGGCCACGTCCTCGGGCACGCGCAGGCCGTGCTCGCGCAGCGCCTTCAGCGCGCCGATCGCGATCAGGTCGCTGGCGGCGAAGATCGCGTCGAAGCGTTCGCCGCTCTCCAGCAACGCCAGCGCCGCCTCGTAGCCGGACTGTTCGGTGGTGATCGCATCGACCTGCAGGCCTGGATCCAATGCCGACCCGGCCGTGCGCAGGGCCTCGGCGTGGCCGCGATAGCGTTCGAGGAACTCCGGGTAGTGATTGGAGGCGTCGCCGAGGAAGGCGACGCGCCTGCAGCCCTGCGCCAGCAGGTGCGCGGTGATGTCGTGCCCGCCCTGGAAGTTGTCGCTGCCGATCGACACGCCCGGCTGCTCGGCCAGCACCGCGCCCCAGCGCACGAAGTGCGTGCCTTGCTCGACCAGGTGCTGCAGCCGCTGCTGCGCCTGCAGGTAGTCGCCGTAGCCGAGCAGGATCAGGCCGTCGGCCTTCTGGCTGTCGCCGTAGTCGGCACGCCAGTCGTCCGACAACTGCTGGAACGAGACCAGCAGGTCGTAGCCGTGGCGCGCGCAGGCGCGGGTGATCGAACCCAGCATCGAGTGGAAGAACGGGTTGATCAGCGAGTCGTCGGTGGTCGGGTCCTCGAAGAACAGCAGCGCCAGGGTGCCGGCATTGCGCAGGCGCAGGCTGGAGGCGTGCTTGTCGACCTTGTAGTTCAGTTCGTTGGCGATCGCCAGGATCTTGCGCCGGGTCTGCTCGTTGACCGCCGGGCTGCCGCGCAGCGCGCGCGAGACGGTGGGCTGCGATACGCCCGCCAGATAGGCGATATCGAGCGATGTGGCCTTGCCTTTGATGACGGGGCGCTCGCAGTGCGGGGGACAGGGGGCAGCATGCCATGGCGTACGGGATAGCACTTGCTGCGGTGCAGCGTGCATGCGCGACCGGCCCTGGAGCTGCGCGCGCCGGTGGCCGACGAACCCAAACATGCGGCGACTTGGGTTACCATTGATGACTCTTCGATGCGGAACTCTGGGTGGCCCGCGGCAACGCCGGCCGAGCGTGCGACATGAGCACTACCACCGCCCAAGCATGAACCCCGTCCAAGGCTGTCCGAGCAGGCGCCCTTGTGGCGCCTTCTTTGTATCCCGCGCCTGGCGCCGCCGATCTCCGGCGCGCAGCGGGAAATGCCCGACCCGCCTCGCTTCTTCTTCTTGCCGACTCCCATGATCACGATCACGCTCCCCGACGGCAGCCGCCGCGAATTCGAACACCCCGTCAGCCCCATGGACGTGGCCCAGTCCATCGGTCCCGGCCTGGCCAAGGCGACCATCGCCGGCCAGGTCGACGGCCGCCTGGTCGACGCCTGCGACGTCATCGATCACGACGCCAGCCTGCGCCTGATCACCGCCAAGGACGCCGAGGGCGTGGAGATCATCCGCCACTCCTGCGCGCACCTGGTCGGTCACGCGGTCAAGCAGCTGTACCCCGAGGTCAAGATGGTGATCGGTCCGGTCATCGCCGAGGGCTTCTACTACGACATCTACAGCGAGCGCCCGTTCACCCCCGAGGACATGGCGGCGATCGAGAAGCGCATGCAGGAACTGATCGCGCAGGACTACGACGTGATCAAGAAGGTCACCCCGCGCGCCGAGGTGGTCGAACTGTTCAAGCAGCGCGGCGAGGACTACAAGCTGCGCCTGATCGAGGACATGCCCGACGACGTCACCGCGATGGGCCTGTACTACCACCAGGAATACGTGGACATGTGCCGCGGCCCGCACGTGCCGAACACGCGCTTCCTCAAGGCCTTCAAGCTGACCCGCATCTCCGGCGCCTACTGGCGCGGCGACGCCAAGAACGAGCAGTTGCAGCGCATCTACGGCACTGCCTGGGCGGACAAGAAGCAGCTCGACGCCTACATCCTGCGCATGGAGGAAGCCGACAAGCGCGACCACCGCAAGATCGGCAAGCAGCAGGGCCTGTTCCACCTGCAGGAAGAAGGTCCGGGCCTGGTGTTCTGGCATCCCAAGGGCTGGTCGATCTGGCAGGTGGTCGAGCAGTACATGCGCAAGGTCTACCGTGACAGCGGCTACGGCGAGGTGCGCTGCCCGCAGATCCTGGACGTGTCGCTGTGGCAGAAATCCGGCCACTGGGACAACTACCAGGACAACATGTTCTTCACCGAGTCGGAAAAGCGCACCTACGCGGTCAAGCCGATGAACTGCCCGGGCCACGTGCAGGTGTTCAACCAGGGCCTGCACAGCTACCGCGACCTGCCGATCCGCTACGGCGAGTTCGGCGCCTGCCACCGCAACGAGCCGTCCGGCGCGCTGCACGGCATCCTGCGCGTGCGCGGCTTCACCCAGGACGACGGCCACATCTTCTGCACCGAGCAGCAGATCGAGGCCGAGGTCACCGCGTTCCACCAGCAGGCGCTGAAGGTGTACGCCGACTTCGGTTTCGACGACATCCAGATCAAGATCGCCTTGCGCCCGGAAAAGCGCCTCGGCGACGATGCCACCTGGGACAAGGCCGAGGCCGCGCTGCGCGCGGCGCTGGGTGCCTGCGGCGTGGAGTGGCAGGAACTGCCGGGCGAGGGCGCCTTCTACGGCCCGAAGATCGAGTACCACCTGAAGGACGCGATCGGTCGTACCTGGCAGCTGGGCACCATGCAGGTCGATTTCATGATGCCGGGCCGGCTCGGCGCCGAGTACGTGGACGAGCACAGCCAGAAGCAGCACCCGGTCATGCTGCATCGGGCCATCGTCGGCTCGATGGAGCGGTTCATCGGCATCCTGATCGAACACCATGCCGGTGCGTTCCCGGCCTGGCTGTCGCCGGTGCAGGCAATCGTGATGAACATCACCGATGCCCAGGCCGACTACGTAGACAGCGTGCGGAAACTCCTTGCAAATCAAGGCTTCCGCATCGAGGCCGATTTGCGGAACGAAAAAATCGGCTATAAGATTCGCGAACACACGCTGCAGCGGGTGCCGTACCTGTTGGTCGCGGGCGACCGTGAGAAGGAAAACGGCGCCATTGCGGTCCGTACGCGATCGGGGGAGGATCTGGGCACCATGTCCGTCGCCGCCTTCGCCGAACGGCTGCGCGCCGAGCAGTTGGCGTGACATTACCCTGGCGCGGGCGGAACCTCCGTCCGTGCCAGTCCGATTCCCCTGGGAGATTGCAACATCAGTACCCCTGACAACAAACAGAACCGCAAGAACCAAGAGATCCGCGTGCCGCGCGTGCGCGTGATCGGCGCAGACGGCGAGATGATCGGCGTGTTGAGCCGCGACGAAGCGCTGGCGATGGCCGAGGAAGACGGCCTGGATCTGGTCGAGATCCAGCCGCAGGCCGATCCGCCGGTCTGCAAGATCATGGACTTCGGCAAGTTCAAGTTCGAGCAGCAGAAGAAGGCCAACGAAGCCAAGAAGAAGACCAAGCAGGTCGAGATCAAGGAAATCAAGTTCCGTCCGGTCACGGACGAGGGCGATTACCAGATCAAGCTGCGCAACATGCGCCGCTTCCTCGAAGAGGGCGACAAGGTCAAGGTCAACATCCGCTTCCGTGGCCGCGAGATGAGCCATCAGGAGCTCGGTCGCGAAATGGCCGCGCGGATCGAGGCCGACCTGGGCGAGGACATCGTCATCGAATCGCGTCCGCGCCTGGAAGGCCGGCAGATGGTGATGATGATCGCGCCGAAGAAGCGCTGATCCGCGAACCGCAGCCCAGGATCGCGCCCCGCCACTGGTGGGTGCGCGGTTCTCCAGTGCCTGTGGCCAGCCCTTTCTGACCTCCCGGCGCAGCGCTGCTGCGCGGTTGCGTCGTGGCCGCGAGTCACGCAGCCTTGCCGAATCCCGAATCCCGAATCCCGGCGCGCAAGCGCCACGCCCAAACTGCATGATTTGCAAGGTATTCCAAGCCCTGGCATAATGCTCGGCCCAGTTCATCGGGTTTGCCGTTCGCGCGGCAACAGGACCCGCCCCGATCCGTTGAGGATCAAGGGCTTACAAGCCGGTACGGGCACGGACGGAAAGTGTGGCGCAGCCACCGCCCTGACCAGTGACAAACACCATCAAGGACATTGCAATGCCCAAGATCAAGACCAACCGGGCGGCGGCCAAGCGTTTCCGCAAGACCGCCTCCGGCAAGTACAAGGCTGGCCACGCCAACCGTAGCCACATCCTCACCAAGAAAGCGACCAAGCGGAAGCGCAACCTGCGGCAGACGAACCACGTCCGTGCCGAGGACGCAGGCCGTCTTGACCGTATGCTTCCCTACCTCTGAGGACTGAACCATGGCTCGAGTCAAGCGTGGCGTCCAGGCGCGCCGTCGTCATAAGAAAGTTCTGAACCTCGCCAAGGGCTACTACAACGCCCGTCGCAAGGTCTTCCGCGTCGCCAAGCAGGCGGTGATCAAGGCGCAGCAGTACGCCTACATCGGCCGCAAGCAGAAGAAGCGCAATTTCCGTTCGCTGTGGATCACCCGCATCAATGCGGCGGCCCGCATCAACGGCATGAGCTACAGCCGTTTCATGAACGGCCTGCTCAAGGCCGGCATCACCCTCGACCGCAAGGTGCTGGCGGACATCGCCGTGCACGACGCGCAGGGCTTTGCCGCCCTGGCGGAGAAGGCGAAGGGCGCGCTGGCGGCATAAGTGCGAGTCCCAGCAGAAACCCGCACATCCATGTGCGGGTGTTCGGCGGGAGCAATCGCAGTCATGCAGGGGAAGGGCGCAAGTCCTTCCCCTTTTGCGTTTTAGGGTCCCGGCGACGGGATGCCGCAGGTAGGCGAGGTTCCGCATCGGCGGACACGGTGGCCACGGTTCGGCCGGAGCAGGTAAGGCGCGAGTGCAATGAGTGAGATCGATTCCCTGAGCGAACAGGCGTTGGCGGACATCGCCGCGGCGCAGAGTCCGGAGGCGCTGGAGCAGCTGCGGGTCGCGCTGCTCGGCAAGAGCGGCAGCATCACCGCCCAGCTCAAGCAACTCGGCGCGCTGGCGCCGGAGCAGCGCAAGCTCGCCGGCGAGGCGATCAACCGCGCGCGCGACACCGTGTCCGCGGCGCTGGCCGAACGCCGTACGCTGCTGGAAAGCGCAGCGCTGGACGCGCGCCTGGCCGCCGAGCGCATCGACGTGACCCTGCCGGGCCGGCGTGGCGAGCGTGGCGGGCTGCATCCGGTCACGCGCACCCTGGAGCGCATCACCGAGATCTTCGCGCGGCTGGGCTACGAACTGTCCGACGGCCCGGAGATCGAGGACGACTGGCACAACTTCGAGGCGCTGAACTTCCCACCGCACCATCCGGCGCGGGCGATGCACGACACCTTCTATTTCGGCGACGGCCGCCTGCTGCGCACCCACACCTCCGGCGTGCAGGTGCGCTACATGGGCGAGCATGCGCCGCCGCTGCGGATGATCGCCGCCGGCAAGGTCTACCGCAGCGACAGCGACCAGACCCACTCGCCGATGTTCCACCAGGTCGAAGGCCTGCTGGTCGACGAGCATTCCACCTTCGCCGACCTCAAGGGCACCTTGTCCGAGTTCGTGCGCGCGCTCTTCGAGCGCGACTTCGAGATGCGGTTCCGTCCCAGCTATTTCCCGTTCGTGGAACCTGGCGCGGAAGTGGACATCGCCTGGCAGCAGCCCGACGGCAGCACCCGCTGGCTGGAAGTGCTCGGCTGCGGCATGGTCCACCCGAACGTGCTGCGCAGCGTCGGCATCGACCCGGAACGCTACACCGGCTTCGCCTTCGGCATGGGCGTGGAGCGCTTCGCGATGCTGCGCTACGGCGTCAACGACCTGCGCGCGTTCTTCGAGAACGATGTGCGGTTCCTCAGGCAGTTCGCCTGAGGCTGGGAGTCGGGAAACGAGAATCGGGAATGGGCAAAAGCAACACCAAGGCTCGTTCCTCGCATCCGTTTCCGCCCCGGTAAGCCGCTCTTTCGATTCCCCATTCCCCATTCCCGATTCCCGGCCTCTCCATGAAATTCAGTGAAAATTGGCTGCGCAGCCACGTCCCCACTCAGGCCTCGCGCGACGAACTGACCGCGACCCTGACCGCCATCGGTCTGGAGGTCGAGGAGGTCACGCCGCTCGGCGAGTCGCTGCAGCAGGTGGTGGTGGCGCGCATCGTCGAGGCGGTACGGCATCCGGAGGCCGACCGTTTGCAGGTGTGCCAGGTCGATGCCGGGCAGGGCGGCTTGCTGCAGATCGTCTGCGGCGCGCCGAACGCGCGCGCCGGACTGGTCGCGCCGCTGGCGCTGGTCGGCGCCCAGGTCGGCGGCATCGCGATCAAGGCGGCCAAGCTGCGCGGCGTGGACTCCAACGGCATGCTGTGCTCGGCCAAGGAACTGGGCCTGGACAGCGATGCGTCGGGCCTGTTCGAGCTGCCCGACGAGGCGCCGGTCGGCCAGGCGCTGGCCGAGTACCTGGGCCTGCCCGACGCCAGCATCGAGATCAAGCTGACCCCCAACCGCGCCGACTGCTTCGGTGTGCGCGGTATCGCCTACGACGTGGCCGCGGCCTGCGCCAGCGATGTGCTGCCGCTCGCCGCGGAGATGGCCGCGGTGACCAGCGAGCGCCGTCTCGAGGTGCGCCTGGACGCCGGCGCCGATGCGCCGCGCTATTGCGGCCGCGTGGTCGAGGATCTGGATCCGGCGGCGAAGACGCCGCTGTGGATGGCCGAGCGGCTGCGCCGCAGCGGCGTGCGCCCGGTGTCGCTGCTGGTGGACATCACCCAGTACGTGATGCTGGAACTGGGCCAGCCGATGCATGCCTTCGACCTGGACACGCTGCAAGGACCGATCGGCGTGCGCCGCGCGCGCGTCGGCGAGACGCTGCGACTGCTCGATGGCCGCGATGCGGCGCTGGACGAGGGCTTCCTGGCCATCACCGACGCCGACCGCGTGGTCGCGCTGGCCGGATTGATGGGCGGCCACGCCACCCGCGTCACCGACGCGACCCGGCACGTGTTCCTGGAAGCGGCGCATTTCGCGCCGGCGGCGATCATGGGCCGCGGCCGCAAGCTCGGCCTGCACACCGATGCCGGCCACCGTTTCGAGCGCGGCGTGGACCCGGCGTTGCCGCGGCAGGCGCTGGAGCTGGCGACGCGGCTGGTGCTGGAACTGGCCGGCGGCCGCGCCGGTCCGGTGGTCGAGGCCGAGTTGCCCGAATACCTGCCGGCGCCGGCGCCGATCGCGCTGCGCCGCGCGCGCATCGGGCGCGTGCTCGGCATCGAGATCGCCGATGCCGAGGTCGAGCGCATCCTGCGCGCGTTGGGCATGGTCGTGATCGCCGGGGCCGACGGCTGGCAGGTCACCGCGCCGAGCCGGCGCTTCGACATCGCGCTGGAAGAGGATCTGATCGAGGAACTGGCGCGCATCCACGGCTACGACCGGCTGCCGACCACGCTGCCGGGCGGCGCCTCGCGCATCGCCATGGACAGCGAGACCCGGCTGGACGAGCGCAGCGTGCGCCGGCAACTGGTCGCGCGCGAGATGCTGGAGACCATCAACTACGCCTTCGTCGATGCGGCGCTGCTGGATCAGTGGGGCCTGGTCGAGGGGCGTGTCGCCCTGGCCAATCCGCTCAGTGCCGAACTGGCGGTGATGCGGCCGTCGCTGCTGCCCGGGCTGGTCGCGGCGCTGGGCCGCAACGTCGCGCGACAGGCCGGCCGGGTGCGCCTGTTCGAGCTGGGCAAGGCGTTCGCGGCGGCCGCGGCGGCTGGCGCGGCGCCGGTGGAAACGCAACGCGTGGCCGCGGCGGTGTGCGGCGACGCCGATGCGCTGCAATGGGGCCTGCCCGCGCGCAAGGCCGATTTCCATGACCTGAAGGGCGACCTGGACGCGCTGGCCAGCGCCGCCGGGGCGCGTCTGGAGTACCGTCCGTCGGCGCGCGCCTACGCGCATCCGACCCGCTCGGCCGACGTCTACCGCGACGGGACGCTGCTCGGCTGGATCGGCCAGGTGCATCCGCGCCTGCTGCAGGCGATGCAGATCGACGTGGACGTGCTGGGGTTCGAGCTGGATCTGGCGCCGCTGGCCGCGCGCGCGCTGCCGCGCGCCGCCGAACTATCGCGGTTCCCGTCGGTGCGCCGCGACCTGGCCTTCCTGGTGCCGGAGGCGGTGGCCTGGTCGGCGCTGGCGAGCAGCGTGCGCGGCGCGGTCGGGCCGTTGCTGCGCGATGTGGTGCTGTTCGATCGCTACGTCGGGCCGGGGGTCGAGGCGGGTTTCAAGAGTCTCGCTATGGGCTTGATTTTGCAGGACAACTCGCGCACTCTGACGGATCGCGATGTGGATGCCGTGGTCGCCGATGCAGTGGCGGCGCTGGCGCGCGAACACGATGCGCGGATTCGCGGTTGAGACGTACGGGGATAGCAGGGCAATGGCGTTGACCAAAGCGGAAATGGCCGAACGGTTGTTCGACGAAGTCGGGCTGAACAAGCGCGAGGCCAAGGAGTTCGTCGATGCTTTCTTCGATGTGCTGCGCGATGCGCTGGAGCAGGGGCGGCAGGTGAAGCTGTCGGGCTTCGGCAATTTCGATCTGCGCCGCAAGAACCAACGGCCCGGTCGCAATCCCAAGACTGGCGAAGAAATTCCGATCTCGGCGCGGACGGTGGTGACCTTCCGCCCGGGACAGAAGCTCAAGGAGCGAGTGGAGGCCTATGCTGGACCCGGGCAGTAACCGCGAACTACCGCCGATTCCGGCCAAGCGCTACTTCACCATCGGTGAGGTCAGCGAGCTGTGCGACGTCAAGCCGCACGTGCTGCGCTATTGGGAGACCGAGTTTCCCAGCCTGGAGCCGGTCAAGCGCCGCGGCAACCGACGCTACTACCAGCGCCACGACGTGCTGATGGTGCGCCAGATCCGCAGCCTGCTGTACGAACAGGGCTATACGATTGGTGGCGCGCGGCTGCGCCTGGAAGGCGAGGGCGCGCGGCAGGAGTCGGCGCTGAGCAACCAGATCATCAAGCAGGTGCGCCAGGAACTGGAAGAAGTGCTGCAGCTGCTGCGGCGTTGAGCGGCGGCGGCGCGGCAGCCGCTAGGAATGGCCGCGGCAAACCCGCTATAATCGCCAGCTCGCCGCGAGGCGGGTCCGCCACGACGGCGGAGACGCAACACACCGGGGTATAGCGCAGCCTGGTAGCGCACTAGTCTGGGGGACTAGTGGTCGTCGGTTCGAATCCGGCTACCCCGACCATCTTCGAAGGCCCATGTCAGCGACATGGGCCTTCTTCGTTTTGCGCCCTCGCCATTCGTCGGATGTCCGACCGGATGCCGGCGACGAAGGACGGTGCCGCGCCAGCGCTCCCGCGCAACGTGGCCTTCGCGCAGCGGGGCTCTTCTCTGGACGAGCGCATGCCCCGATCCATGCCTGCCCCGGTCCAAGGCAAGGTGCGCGTGCACCCTTGCGGCGGCGCCCGGCGGCGCGGTGCTCGCGCACAAGCCGCGCCGCAAAGAACGGAGCGGGTGCCTGGCAAACGACGCTAGGGATGCTGGCGTCGAGGTTCGACCCGGCTCGGCGCTGCGATCGGGCGTCCGTCCCCCCGGCGCGCAGGCGGCCGGGGCGGACGAGGGTGTAGACAAAGGCTGAGCCCTCAGCGGAGCGCGCGCACCACCTGTGTCCACCGGGAAGTCAGGAAAGGCCGCTGGAAACGGGAATTTGGCGGAGAACTGCGGAGGAGGGCCGTCAAGGCGTTGACATGCGTCACGTTAACGTCGCGTCTTTTTGTTGCGCTGTCTCGCCCGAATGCTGAATGCCCGGACATGTAGTTGAATCCTGCTGGTATGGCGTCAAAAAAATGTCGGTTGATGCCTTGGTGAGGTCTCGCAGCTGTGCCATAGTGCGGTGCAACACGAGGCTTCGCTGTTGGCCCGGGCCGTCGCCCGAGGCTGGAATTCGACACTGCAATCGTCTTGCCCGACCGGTGATGGAGCACTGGCCGGCCGGAGGAGTGCGGCGTTCCCAAAACCACTCGACAGAGGGCATCGCATCGCGCATGGGTAAACTCTCCGGTACGTTCAACTGGGCATTGTGTCTGGCCCTTTCCTGTCTGGTCTTCCTGGCCGGCTGCAGCAGCGGCGGCGCCAGGATGGCCAAGGAATTGCCGCCTGGCGATCCGCTGGCCGGCTCGATGGGCCAGCCCGAGTACCTGCTCGGCCCTGGCGACCTGCTGACGGTCAAGGTGTTCCAGGTGGACGATCTCGAGCGCCAGGTGCGCGTGGACAATGCGGGCCGCATCTCCTTGCCGCTGATCGGCGACATCAAGGCGGCCGGGCTCAGCGTCAACGCGCTGCAGAAGGACATCACCGAGCGCTACCGCAACGGCTATCTGCAGAATCCGCAGGTGTCGGTGCTGGTGGACGAGTTCACCGGCAACCGGGTCACCGTGACCGGCGCGGTGAGCGAGCCGGGCATCTATCCGATCGTCGGTCCGGCGCTGACCCTGCAGCAGGCGCTGTCGCTGGGCAAGGGCGTCAGCGACGTGGCCAGCCGCGGCAATGTCGTGGTGTTCCGCAATGTCGGTGGACAGAAGATGCTGGCCCGCTTCGATCTTCGCGACATCCAGAAGGGCGCCGCGCCCGATCCCGAAATCTACGGCGGCGACATCGTCGTGGTGTACCGCTCCGACGCGCTGGTGTTGCTGCGCACGGTGGTGCAGCTGACCCCGTTCGTCATGGTCTGGCGGGCCTACCGATGAGTCCTTCGCGCATGCATACCCGTTCCTCCTCCGCGCCTTTGAGCCCGGCCGACATCAGCCTGCTGGACTACTGGAATGCCCTGTATCGGCAGCGCTGGCTGATCGTCGGCATCACCGCGGCGATCGTCTTGCTGGCGCTGTTGGTAACGTTATTGATGACGCCCAAGTACCGCGCCACCAGCGTGCTGCAGATCGAGCGCGAGTCCTTGAACGTCACCAATGTGGCGAACCTGATGCCGGTGGAGTCGCCGCAGGACCGCGACTTCTACCAGACCCAGTACGAATTGCTGGGCAGTCGTTCGCTCGCGCGCGTGGTGATCCGCGAGGCGCAGCTGACCAAGGCGCCGGCGTTCAAGCCGTTCGTCGACGAGGCGCTGGAGAAGCTGCAGGACAATGGCGATGGCCCGGCGCCGTCGCCGCAGGCACGCGCGGCCGCCGCCGAGAACGCGCTGGTCGGCCCGGTGCTGGACGCGCTGCAGATCGAGCCGGTGCGCGATTCGCGCCTGGTCCGGATCAACTTCGATTCGCCCGACCGCGTGCTGGCCGCGCGCGTGGCCAACACCTACGCGAAGATGTTCATCGCCTCGACCCAGGAGCGGCGCCTGCAGGCGTCTTCCTTCGCCGCCAAGTATCTGTCCGAGCGGCTGGAGCAGTTGCGCAACAAGGTCGAGGAATCGGAGAAGAACGCGGTCGACTATTCCAGCCAGGAACAGATCGTGTCGCTGGGCGAGGACAAGCCCTCGCTGCCGTCGCAGAACCTGAGCGAGCTCAACATGCGCCTGGCCGCGGCCCAGGATGCGCGGATCAAGGCCGAAGCGGCCTGGCGCCAGGCCGGCATCGGCGACGGCATGGGCCTGCCGCAGGTGGTCAGCAGTCCGCTGATCCAGAGCCTGCGCTCGGAGCAGGTCAAGCTCACCGCCGACTATCAGCAGAAGCTGGCCACGTTCCAGCCCGGCTATCCGGAAATGCAGCGGCTGCAGAACCAGATCGCCGAGATCAAGCGCCAGATCGGCAACGAAGTCGCCAACATCCGCAGCGCGCTGAAGAACGACTACGAAGCGGCGCGGCAGCAGGAGACCCTGCTTTCCGAGCGCATTTCCAGCCTGAAGAACGAGGAACTGGACCTGCAGACGCGCAGCATCCGCTACACCATGCTCAGGCGCGAGGCCGACACCAATCGCCAGCTCTACGATGCGCTGCTGCAGCGCTACAAGGAGATCGGCGTGGCCGGCAACGTCGGCACCAACAACGTGTCGATCGTGGACCGCGCCGACGTGCCGGGGCGGCCGAGTTCGCCCAAGACCTTGCTGAACCTCGCGCTGGCGTTCGTGTTCGGCCTGTTCCTGGCGATCTCCGTCGCGTTGATCCGCTACTTCCTGCGCGAGGCGCAGGCGGCGGCCACGGCGTGACCGCGATCGCGGCCATCGTGTCGAGGCTGACACAGGTCATGAGTTCTACGCAATTTCTTCAGCGAGGTGATACGTGATTCAGCTAACCAGGCAGGTGATCCATTATTTTCCCGATCGGTCGTATGCAGTCGTTCTTCTGTTGAAGTGAACACGGGCTGCCGTGGACCTGGGGTCGGTGAGGGAGGCACCGCAGCGGTCCACAGGCAGATGAGATCGAGGCCCGGAGACGTCGCATGTTCCCCCGCATGCCACCGACCGGGTTTGGATGGGAATCCCGACCATGCTTTTGGCAGACCTGAGTAGCGCCACCTATACAACCTCGTCCCCCCGCCTGCTGTCCAAGTACGCAGCCGCGGCGGATATCCTGCTCCGCGTTTCGGATCTGACGGTGATCGTCGCCGGTGCGCTGGTCAGCCACCGCCTGTTGTTCGGCAATTGGATGCCCGAGGCGTCCTATCGTGTCGCGATCGGCACCACCTTGCTGTACGCGGTGATCTGCTTCGCGTTGTTCCCGCTGTACCGCAGCTGGCGCGGACGCGGCCTGCTGCGCGAGATGGTGGTGCTGAGCCTGGCCTGCGGCGGCGTGTTCGCGCTGTTCGCGATGCACGCCTTCGTGGTGCAGTTCGGCCAGCAGGTGTCGCGGCTGTGGATCGGGCTGTGGTTCGCCGGCAGCCTGGCCACGCTGCTGCTGTCGCGCACCGCGGTCCGCGGCGTGCTCAACCACCTGCGCTCGGAAGGCGTGGACGTGCAGCGCGTGGTCGTGGTCGGTCTGCGTCATCCGGTGGTCAAGATCCACAACTACCTGAGCCGCAATCCGTGGGTCGGCATGCAGGTGGTCGGCTATTTCAGCAGCGACTACGACCTGTCGGTGGCCGACCATCCGAAGAAGCTGCAGTGCCTGGGGGCCGGCACGCCGGAGTCGCTGATCGACTACCTCAACAACAACGAGGTGGAGCAGGTGTGGATCTCGCTGCCGCTGGGCGAGCGCGACCACATCAAGCAACTGCTGCAGCAGATGGACCGCTATCCGATCCAGGTGCGGCTGATCCCGGACCTGTTCGATTTCGGCATGCTCAACCAGTCCGGCGACCAGATCGGCAACGTGCCGGTGATCAACCTGCGCCAGGGCGGGGTCGACCGCAACACCTACTTCGTGGTCGCCAAGGCGCTGCAGGACAAGTTGGTCGCGTTGGCCGCGCTGGCGCTGCTGTGGCCGGTGATGCTGGCGATCGCGGTGGGCGTGAAGCTGAGCTCGCCCGGCCCGGTGTTCTTCCGCCAGCGCCGCCACGGGCTGGGCGGGCGCGAGTTCTACATGTACAAGTTCCGCTCCATGCGCGTGCAGCAGGAGCCCACCGACGTGGTGGTGCAGGCCAAGCGTGGCGACAGCCGGGTCACGCCGTTCGGCGCGTTCCTGCGCCGCACCAGCCTGGACGAGTTGCCGCAGCTGTTCAACGTGCTCGGCGGCAGCATGTCGGTGGTGGGGCCGCGCCCGCATGCGGCGCAGCACAACACCCACTACGAAAAGCTGATCAACCATTACATGCAGCGGCACTACGTCAAGCCGGGCATCACCGGCTGGGCCCAGGTCAACGGGTTTCGCGGCGAGACGCCGGAACTGCGGACGATGAAGAAGCGCATCCAGTACGACCTGGACTACATCCGGCGCTGGTCGCTGTGGCTGGATACGCGCATCATCGTGCTGACCGCGGTGAAGGTGCTCGGGCAGAAGACCGCCTACTGATGCGCCCGATGTGCCGTTTTCCCGCCGACCGCACCCGCTGCCGGCGCCGCCCCGTCGTCGCCGCCGGCAGCGGGTGCGGCGGCTGGCGGGGCGTACTTGGCCGTCTCGCCGGTAAGCGCGTGGGCCGCCTTGCGCGGCGTGTCGCCGGCCTGTCGCGCCAGGCGCGTTGGCCGCGCGTGGCTAACTGGCGTGCCGCGCCGGGAGGCCTCGCGTGCTGACCGCGCCGGTGATGACGCTGCGCGAGCAGCGCCGCAATCTGTTGATCGAACTGTTGCTGCTGTTCGCCATCGGCTACAACTTCCTGCTCGCCGTGGTCAACGCCAAGCTGTTCCGGGTCAGCCCGGCGATGACCTATGTCGCAGAACTGGGGGTGTACGCGGCCTGCTTCGTGATCGGCCTGTGGTCGCTGGACCGCAAGCGCACCGCGATCGTGTTCACCGGCATCGCGGCATTGGCGCTGCTGATGCTGGTGCGGCTGTTCCTGGTCTGGTCGATCGATCCCAAGTTCTTCCGCGACGCGTTGATCCCGTTCGCGTTCCTGGTGCTGGGCGCGGCCTACACCGGCTCGCTGCCCAAGCTGTTCCTGCGCATGGCGTTGGTCGTATCGCTGGTGGCGCTGTTCGAACTGGCGCTGCCCAAGCTGTACGGCGACGTGGTCAATCCCAAGAGCTACTTCGTCAACGCGCGCGGGGCCAGCGCGGCCAGCTTCTGGAACCAGGACAGCAACCTGTTCGTCAGCGCGACGCGGCCGGGCGCGCGCAACTTCCTGCCGTCCTCCAACCTGCCGCGCGCGTCCTCGGTGTTCATCGAGCCGGTGACGATGGGCAACTTCATCATCTTCTTCACCGCGATCCTGCTGACCTTCTGGCGCTGGATGCGGCCGTTGGGCATCGCCGCGTCGGTGGCGATGATCGGCTTTTTGATCGTGGCCTCGGACGGGCGCCTGGCCGCCGGCACATGCGTGATGATGGTGCTGCTGAGCCCGCTGCTGCTGCGCATGGACCAGCGCCTGGGCTTCCTGATCTTCTTCGGGGTGATGCTGGGCGCATGGCTGATGGTGTGGGCGTCGGGCATCCAGAGCTACGAGGACACCATGCTGGGGCGGGTGTTCTTCAGCGTCTACTCGATCCGCAACATGACCGCCGACGCGTGGCTGGGCCTGGATTTCGATGTGCCCTACAAGTATTTCGACAGCGGCATCGCCTATTTCATCTCCTCGCAATCGGTGCTGATGGTGCTGGCGTTCCTGCTCGCGTATTCGTTCGTCATGCTGATGCGCACGATCGAGGGTCAGTTGTTCAAGAACCTGCTGATCTTCGCCTTCGCGCTCAGCCTGCTGGTATCCAACGGCTATTTCTCGATCAAGACGGCGGCATTGTGGTGGTTCGTCTGCGGCTGCCTGTGGCAGATGCAGCCGCGGCGCCAGGAACTGGATGCGGCGGCGCCCGCGGCCGGTGCGCCGCGGCTACCGGCGGTGGCGACATGAGCGCGACGACCTTGCAGACGGCGCTGACCGAAGCGCCGACCCGGACCGGCGCGCACGGCACCCGCGGCGCGCGCGATGCGCGCATCGACGCGGCCAAGGCGCTGGCGATCCTGCTGGTGGTGTTCGGCCACGCCAAGGGCATTCCGCATGCCTACGTGATCCTGGCCTACAGCTTCCATGTGCCGATGTTCTTCCTGCTGTCCGGCTGGGTCGGGGAGGCATTCGGCAAGCGGCCGCTGGGCATGGCGACCTGGACCAAGCTGGCGCGCACGCTGTTGCTGCCGTACCTGGCGTTCTTCGTGGTCGCCTACGCGTACTGGATGCTGACCCGGCACATCGGCAGCAAGGCGCAGCTGTGGGGCGACCGGCCGTGGTGGGAGCCGTTGCTGGGCCTGCTCAGCGGCATCGGTCCCAAGCTCTACGTGATGCCGGCGCTGTGGTTCCTGCCGGCGCTGTTCGTGACCACGCTGGCGTATCTGTACCTGCGTCGTCTGCTGTCGCTGGACGTGCTGGCGCTGCTGTCGTTGCCGCTGGCCTGGGGGTGGGCGACGTGGTTCCCGGGCCAGGACTACCGGCTCCCGTTCGCGCTGGACGTGTTGCCGGTGGCGCTGTGCTTCTTCGCGGTCGGCGCGGCCGCGGCCACGCGCAGCGCGCGCCTGCCGCGCGGCCGCATGGGCAACGCGCTGGCGGCGCTGCTGCTGGGCCTGGCCTGGGGCGCGATCGCCTGGAACAACGGCCGGGTGGACGTGAACATGATGAAGTTCGGCGATTCGCCGCTGGCGTTCCTGGCCGCGAGCCTGCTCGGCAGCGCGATGGCGCTGTGCGCGGCGCGTCTCGTGCAGGAGTGGGCATGGGTGCAGTGGATCGGTCGCAACACCTTGCTGATCCTGTGCACGCATACATTGCTGTTCTCGGTGATGGCGGGCGTCGCCAGCCGCACCGGCCTGGTCCGCGGCGATGCCTGGGGACCGGGTTGGGCGGTGTCGGTGGGCGTGCTCGCGGTGCTGGCCAGCGTGCCGATCCGCGCGGTGATCGTGCGCGTGGCGCCGTGGATGATCGGGCTGCGCCGTGAACCGGCCAGACAGGAGGCGAACTGATGGCGCGATCGCAACGCCGTGCGCCGTGGCGCGGGAGCGCGCGATGAAGGTGGTCCATGTCGTGCGCCAGTTCCATCCCTCCGTGGGCGGGATGGAGGAGGTCGTGCTCAATATCGCGCGGCGGCATCTGCAGCAGGGCCGCGACCAGGTCGAGGTGGTGACCCTGGACCGGGTCTTCACCCGGCCGCAGGAGCGGCTGGCGCAGCACGAGACGTATCAGGGCGTGCCGATCGTGCGCCTGCCGTACCGCGGCTCCTCGCGCTATCCGCTGGCGCCGAAGGTGCTCGGCGCGCTGCGCGGGGCCGATCTGGTGCACGTGCACGGCATCGATTTCTTCTACGACTTCCTGGCCGCGACCCGGCTGCTGCACCGCACGCCGATGCTCGTGTCCACGCACGGGGGCTTCTTCCACACCACCTATGCCTCGCGCTTGAAGATGCTGTGGTTCAAGACGCTGACCCGGGCCTCGGCGCTCGCCTATGCGCGGGTCGTGGCGACCAGCGAGAACGACGGCCAGGTGTTTTCCGCGGTGGTCGCGCCGCAGCGGCTGCGGGTGATCGAGAACGGCGTGGACGTGGGCAAGTTCGCCGGGCAGGGCAGCGCCACGCCGGGCCGCACGCTGATCTACTTCGGACGCTGGTCGGTGAACAAGGGCCTGCTGGAAACCTTGGACCTGTTGCGCGCGCTGGCGGCGCAGGATCCGGCGTGGCGGCTGATCGTGGCCGGGCGCGAATACGATTTCAGCCAGGCCGATCTGCTGCGGGCGATCGCCGAACGCGGGCTGCAGGAGCGTGTGCAACTGCACGTGGCGCCGTCGCAGGAGGCCTTGGCGCAGTTGCTCGGCAGCGCCCAGTACTTCGTCTGCCTGTCGCGCCATGAGGGCTTTGGCCTGGCCGCGGTCGAGGCGATGAGCGCCGGCCTGCTGCCGGTGTTGAGCGACATCCCGCCGTTCGCGCGGCTGGTGCGCGAATCGGCGCAGGGCGTGCTGGTGGATCCGGCCGACGCGCCGCGCGCCGCGGCCGCGGTGCAGGCCTATGCGGGCGCGACCGACGCGCGCTTCGCCGCGCAGAGGCAGGCGGCCATGGCCTATGCGCAACGCTACGACTGGGATCACGTCGTCGGCGCCTATCTGGACGAGTATCGCGCCGCATTGGCGACGGGAGCGGCGCGATGAGCGGCGAACCGCGTTGCAGCGGCGATGCGCGCGTGCCGGGCCCGCCGGTCACCGTGCTGCTGTCGACCGAACGGCCGGCCGCGACCACCAACCCGTATCTGACCCAGTTGTATGCCGCGCTGCCGCAGCAGGTGCAGTTGCGCTTCTTCTCGATGCGCGCAGCGCTGCTGTCGCGCTACGACGTGCTGCACGTGCATTGGCCCGAATACATGATGCGCCACCGCACCGCGCTGGGCACGCTGGCCAAGCAGGTGTGCATGGCGCTGCTGCTGTTGCGGCTGCGGCTGAGCGGCGTGCCGTTGCTGCGCACCTTGCACAACGTCGCCCCGCACGAGGACAAGGGCTGGCGCGAACGCCTGCTGCTGCGCTGGACCGACCGCCTGACCGCGCGCTGGATCCGCATCAACGCCACCACGCCCGAACGCGCGCCGGCCACCGACACCATCCTGCACGGCCACTACCGCGACTGGTACGCGGCGATGCCGCAGCCGCCGCGGGTGCGCGGGCGCCTGCTGCACTTCGGCTTGCTGCGCCCGTACAAGGGCGTGGAGACGCTGGTCGCGACGGTGCAGGCCTTGCCCGATCCGGAGCTGAGCCTGCGCATCGCCGGCAATCCGAGCGATGCGCAGATCCGCGCCGTGGTCGAGCAGGCCTGCGCCGCCGATCCGCGGATCAGCGCGCGCCTGCAGTACGTGGAGGACGAGGTGCTGGCGCGCGAGGTCGGCGAGGCCGAGCTGGTGGTGTTGCCGTACCGGCAGATGCACAACTCCGGCACGCTGTTGCTGGCCTTGTCGCTGGCGCGACCGGTGCTGGCGCCGTGGAACGAGGCCAATGCGGCGATCGCCGCGGAAGTCGGGCCGCAATGGGTGCTGCTGTATCGCGGCGAGCTGGATGCGGCGCAATTGGCGGACGCGCTGGAGCGGGCGCGGGGCCTGCCCGCCGACGCGGTGCCGGACCTGTCGCG
Source organism: Xanthomonas sp. DAR 35659 (assembly GCF_041242975.1). NCBI lineage: Bacteria > Pseudomonadati > Pseudomonadota > Gammaproteobacteria > Lysobacterales > Lysobacteraceae > Xanthomonas > Xanthomonas medicagonis. The sequence continues at coordinate 3,424,341 of NZ_CP162488.1, read as the reverse complement.
GCGCGACTGGAGCGCGATCGGCGTGCAGCACTACCGCAGCTATCTGGATGCGCTCGGCCGACGCGGCGAGGCGCGGCCATGAGCGCGGCGCAGACGCCTTCGTCCGCGCCGCCGCCGCAGCCCAGCCTGGGCGCGCGCGCGGCCGGCGGCGCGGCGGTGACCATGGCCGGGCAGCTGGCCAAGATGGTGGTGCAGTTCGGCGGCATCGTGCTGCTGGCGCGGCTGCTGACGCCCTACGACTACGGCCTGATGGCGATGGTCACCGCGATCGTCGGCATGGCCGAGATCCTGCGCGACTTCGGCCTGTCCTCGGCCGCGATCCAGGCCAAGCACGTCAGCCGCGAGCAGCGCGACAATCTGTTCTGGATCAACAGCGGCATCGGCCTGGTGCTGGCGATCGTGGTGTTCCTGTCCTCGTCGTGGATCGCGCATTTCTATCGCGAGCCGGCGCTGTTGGGCATCTCGCAGGCGCTGGCGGTGACCTTCCTGCTCAACGGCATGACCACCCAGTACCGCGCGCATCTCAGCCGCGGGCTGCGGTTCGGCCAGGTGTCGTTGAGCGACGTCGGCGCGCAGGTGCTGGGCCTGCTCGCCGGCGTCGGCGTGGCCCTGGCCGGCCACGGCTACTGGGCGCTGGTCTGGCAGCAGGTGGTGCAGGCGCTGGTCAACCTGGTCATCGCCGGCGCCTGCGCGCGCTGGCTGCCGCGCGGCTACCGGCGCGACGCGCCGATGCGCGCGTTCCTGAGCTTCGGCTGGAACCTGATGGCCGCGCAGTTGCTGGGCTACGCCAGCCGCAACGTCGGCCAGGTGATCATCGGCCATCGCATCGGCGCCGAGGCGCTGGGCCTGTACAACCGCGCGTTCCAACTGCTGATGATGCCGCTGAACCAGATCAATGCGCCGGCCACCTCGGTGGCCCTGCCGGTGTTGTCGCAATTGCAGGATCAGCCGGAGCGCTTCGGCAACTTCCTGCTGCGCGGGCAGACGGTGATGGTGCATCTGATCGTGGCCCTGTTCTCGTTCGCCTGCGCGCTGGCGCTGCCGCTGATCGTGCTGGTGCTGGGCGAACAATGGCGCCCGGCGGTGCCGCTGTTCCAGGTGCTGACCCTGGGCGGCATCTTCCAGACCGCGTCCTACGCGACCTATTGGGTGTTCCTGGCGTTGGGGCTGATGCGCCAGCAACTGGTGTACTCGGTGGTCGGGCGGGTGCTGCTGATCGCCTGCATCTTCGCCGGCTCGGTGTGGGGCGTGATGGGCGTGACCGTGGGCTATACGCTGGGCTTGCTGGCGATGTGGCCGCTGTCGGTGATTTGGATCGCCAAGGTGGCGCCGCGGGTGCCGGCCATGGAGTTGTTCAACAACGGGCTGCGCGCGATCGTCGGCTACGGCGCGGCCGGCGCGGCGGCGTATGTCGCCGCGCGGCAGTGGGGCGGCGTGTCGCTGTGGCAGCAGTTGGCGGTGGGCGCCGCGGCGATGGCGCTGGGCTGCGTGCTGGTGTTCGCGCTGTGGCCGGCGTTCCGTCGCGACGTGCTGGCGATCCTGCACATGCGTACCTTGCTGCGCGACGCCAGGGCCAAACGATGACGCGCGGCGCCGTGAGGTTTCCCGAGACCCTATTTCGCAAAGGAGCGATGGCATGAGCGATTCTTCCGCATCGGCGACGCTCGCCGCGGCACCGGCCGCGGCCATGGCCGGCCGCCCGCCGTGCTACCTGGTGCTGTCGGCGCACGACTACCGCACGCCGCGCCGCGCCAACATCCATTTCATCGCCGACGAGCTGGCCAAGCGCGGCACCACGCGCTTCTTCTCGCTGCGCTACAGCCTGCTGTCGCGGCTCAAGGGCGACCTGCGCCTGCCCCTGGACGCCACCGCCAATACGGTGGTCAAGCACAACGGCGTGGACTGCTACCTGTGGCGCGCGCCGCTGCATCCGTTCAACACGCGGCGGCCCTGGCTGCGCCCGTTCGAAGACCTGATGTTCAGGCTCTACGCGGCCAAGCCGCCGGCCACGCTGCTGCGCTGGATGCGGGAGGCGGACGTGATCGTGTTCGAAAGCGGAATCGCGGTCGCCTTCATCGAACTGGCGGCGCGGATCAACCCGACCGCACGCAAGGTCTATCGCGCCTCCGACGGGCTGAGCACGATCAACGTCGCCGATTTCATCGAGCGCGAGTTCGAGCGGGTGGCGCCGAGCCTGGACGTGATCGCACTGGTGTCGCCGGCGATGGCCCGGGAGATTTCCAGCCGCCACAACGTGTTCCACGTCGGCCACGGGGTGGACCACAACCTGGGCGAGCTCGGCGATCCTTCGCCGTACGCGGAGGGCATCCATGCGGTGGCGGTCGGCTCGATGCTGTTCGATCCAACCTTCTTCGTCACCGCCAGCCGCGCCTTCCCGCAGGTCGCCTTCCACGTGATCGGCTCGGGCATGGGCCGCGCGCCGGGCTATGGCGACAACGTGGTGGTGTACGGCGAGATGAAGCACGCCGAGACCATCGGCTACATCAAGCACGCGCGCTTCGGCATCGCGCCCTACGCCTCCGAGCAGGTGCCGGCGTACCTGGCCGACAGTTCGATGAAGCTGCTGCAATACGATTTCTTCGGCTTGCCGGCGGTGTGCCCGAATGCGGTGGTCGGCAGCTACCCGTCGCGCTTCGGCTATACGCCGGGCGACGAGGCTTCGATCGTGGCGGCCATCGGCAAGGCGCTGGAGGCGCCGCATGTGCGCCACCGGCAATGCCTGAGCTGGTCGGAGACTACCGATCGCGTGCTGGATCCGTCGGCCTATCCGGAAACCCGGCTGTTCGCCGGCGACGCCGCCTGACCCCGCACTTCCGCCCATCCACCGCCGTCCGCGCGGCAAAAGGAGTCCTGCGCATGTCCGCACTGCCAAAATGGTCCGCCCTGCAACGCTGGATCGATTACGAAGAGCGCCGCGCGCTGTTCTGGTGGAAGCCCAAGAACGGGGAGATCAACGTCGGCGATCACTTGTCGAAGATCATCGTCTCCAACGTGCTGGGGCAGCGCGACCGCACCCTGCTGGACAAGCGCGACAAGCGCAAGCGGCTGATCGCAATCGGCTCGGTGCTGCATTTCGCCAGCGACGGCGACACGGTCTGGGGCAGCGGCGTCAACGGCAAGATCCCGGCCGACCGGCACCGCTTCCGCAGTCTCGACGTGCGCGCCGTGCGCGGCCCCAAGACCCGCGCGTTCCTGCGCGAACGCGGGATCGACGCGCCGGAGATCTACGGCGACCCCGGCCTGCTGATGCCGCTGTTCTTTCCGCGCGAGGCGCTGGCGCCGCCGGCGACGCGTCAGCCGTTCCTGATCGTGCCGCACTTCAACGAGCCATCGGAGAAGTACGCCGGCTACAAGGACAGGCTGGTGTTGCCGAACCGGCAGCCGGCCGGCTTCGTGCGGCAATTGCTGGGCGCGGAACTGGTGGTGTCCAGTTCCTTGCATGGCCTGATCCTGGCCGAGGCCTACGGCGTGCCGTCGGTCTACCTGGATTGGGGCAACGGCGAGGACCGCTTCAAGTACGACGACTACTACCACGGCACCGGGCGCATGCAGTGGCATGCCGGACACACCGTCGATGAATGCCTGGCGCTGGGCGGCAATGCGCCGTTCGATCTGCACGGCGTGCAGCGCGGGCTGCTGGACAGCTTCCCCCATGACCTCTGGTGATCTGCCGCCAGAGCGCCCGGAGGTGATGGCGCTGGGCGGCTATCCGATCCTGCGCACCACCGAGGCGGCGTTCGCACATGCCTTGTTCCAGGCGCAGGCGCGCGGCGAGCAGCGCCAGGTGTTCTTCGCCAACACCAACTTCGTGGTGCAATGCCAGGCCTTGCGCCAGCGCCTGCGCGCGCCGGGGGTGTGCATCGTCAACGACGGCATCGGCATGGACCTGGGCGCGCTGCTGGTGCATCGCCGCCGCTTCGCCGGCAACCTCAACGGCACCGACCTGATTCCGTACCTGTGCCGGCACAGCCGGCGGCCGTTGCGCTTCTTCCTGCTGGGTGGGCGCCCGGGCGTGGCCGAGGCCGCCGCGCGGACGCTGCGGCAGACCCTGGGGCAGAGCGTGGTCGGCACCTGCGACGGCTATGCCGAGTTCGCCGCGGCCGGCGCGGGGCTGGTCGAGCGCATCAATGCCAGTGGCGCCGATGTGCTGCTGGTCGCGTTCGGCAATCCGCTGCAGGAAACCTGGATCCTGGACAACGCCCCGCGCCTGCGCGTGCCGCTGCTGTTCGGGGTGGGGGCGCTGCTGGATTTCCTGTCCGGTACGGCGCGGCGCGCGCCGGGCTGGGTGCGGCGGCTGCGGCTGGAGTGGTTGTACCGTCTGCTGCGGGAGCCGCGGCGGCTGCTCAAGCGCTACAGCTGGGACCTGCTGGTGTTCTTCGGGGTATGCCTGCGCAACGGCCGGCGCCTGGCGTAGGTGGGCGCGGCCTGCGCGGCCGCTCCAAGTGGCGCCGCGCCCGCCCGAACATGGCCGCGATCGGTCGCGATTTACGCGCTGAGTCGATCGCCTTGGGCGCGCCCGTAGGTCGTCCGGGAGTCTCCGACAGACGGTATGGCGCAGGCCCGAAGTTGGTCTAGCCCAAGCCCGCCGCCAGCCTCTACACTGAGTCATGTCTACGAAATCGTCCACTCGCGTCGCCGCCCTGATCCGCGATTTCTCGTTGCTGCCGCACCCGGAAGGGGGCCGCTATGCGCGGGTGCACACCTCCGCCCTGGAGGTCCAGCACCAAGGCACCACGCGTCCGGCCTGTACCGCGATCCGCTTCCTGCTGGAGTGCGGCCAGGTCAGCGCGTGGCACCGGATCGATGCCGACGAGACCTGGCTGTGGGAGGAGGGCGGGGCGCTGGAACTGCTCAGTTTCGATCCGCAGCACGGCCTGCAGCGCTATCGGCTCGACGCGGGCGGACGCGGCGGCCTGCCCTCGGCGGTGATCCCGGCCGGCAGCTGGCAGGCGGCGCGGCCGCTGGACGACTACACGCTGGTGCGCTGCGTGGTGTCGCCGGGCTTCCTGTGGGAGCGCTTCGAGTTGCTGCCCGCCACCGACCCGCTGGCGGACTACCTGCCCAGGCTGACGGGCTGATATCGTCGCGCCGCGCCGGCTCTGCGGCGTCGGTCCGAATGCCTGGAGAGTGTCGCGATGCGCTGGACGAGTGCGGTGAGAGGCGCGTGTGCGGCACTGCTGCTGGCGTTCGCGGGCCTGGCCGCCGCGCATCCGGCCGCGCCTCCCGCGGCGCCCGCCGCGCCGGTGGTCGATCTGCAAGCGGTGCTGGTGACCGGCCAGCAGCCAGGTCCCGGACTGTGGCAGGTGCGCCGTGGCGACCACGTGCTGTGGATCCTGGGCACGGTATCGCCGCTGCCCACGCGCATGCGGTGGGAGTCGGGCGAGGTGGAGCGGGTGATCGGCCAGTCGCAACAGGTGATCGAGGCGCCGACCGTCACCCTGGACTCGGGCCTGGGCATGTTCCGCAGCCTGTTGCTGTTGCCGTCCTTGCTCAAGGCGCGGCGCAATCCGGACGACCGCACCCTGCAACAGGTGCTGCCGGCGGACCTGTATGCGCGTTGGCGACCGCTGAAGGCGCGCTACCTGGGCCGCGACGCCGGTGTGGAACGCTGGCGGCCGGTGTTCGCCGCGCAGGAACTGTACGAGGCGGCGATGCGCAAATCCGGCCTGAGCCTGGGCAGCGTCGTGCAGCCGGTGATCGCGCGTGCGGCCAAGCGCGCCAAGGTGCCGATCGTGCCGGTGGTGGTGGAGATCAAGGTGCCCGATGCCAAGCGCGCGCTGCAGGAATTCCGGGCGACGTCGTTGAACGACGGCACCTGTTTCGCGCGCACCTTGCAGGTCATCGACCGCGACCTGGACACGATGCGCCAACGCGCCAACGCCTGGTCCATCGGCGATCTGGACACACTGGCCACCTTGCCCGCCAACGACCAGTACCGGGTCTGCCTGGATGCGGTCGGCGAAACGGCGCTCGCCCGCAAGCTGGGTCTGGGCGATGTGCGCCAGCGCGCGCAGGCGGCGTGGCTGCAGACGGCCGAGCGGGCGCTGGCGCAGCACCGCTCCAGTTTCGCGGCCCTGCCGATGCAGACCCTTCAAGAGCCTGGCGGGCTCCTGGACCGACTTCGGGCCCGCGGTTACGAGGTGATCGCGCCCTAGCGCGCGAGGACGGTCGGGATGGTGCGATGCCGCCTGGGACGCGGCGGAAGCGCGCGTGCCATCGCGCAAGCAAGCACGGCACGCGCGGACCGCCGTGCCGTGCTCGTGACCGCGGCGGTCAGCCCGCCGCGGTGCGGGGTGCGCTGGTGCTGGCGGCCAGCTGCGGCCAGCGCGCCAGTACCGCGGCGCGGATGCCGGCGGCGTCGATGCCGGCTTCGGCCAGCAGTTGCTCGCGGCTGGCGTGGTGCTGGAACGCGTCGGGCAGCCCCAGGTGCAGCACCGGGCGCAGCACGCCCTCGGCGTTGAGCAGCTCGGCCACGCCGGAGCCGGCGCCGCCGGCGACGACGTTGTCCTCGATGGTCACGAAGCCTTCGTGGCTGCGCGCCAACTCCAGCAACAGGGCGCGATCCAGCGGTTTGACGAAGCGCATGTTGACCACGCTCAGGCCCAGCTCGCGGCCGACCTGTTCGGCCGCGGCCACGGTCGCGCCGAAGGCGAGCAGCGCCAGCGTGGTGCCGTTCGCGCGCAGCTGCGCCTTGCCGATCGGCAGCGTGTCCAGCGCCGTGCCCGGCGCCACGCCGGGACCGGTGCCGCGCGGATAGCGCACCGCCGCCGGACCGGCATGGCGCAGGCCGGTGCTGAGCATCTGCCGGCACTCGGCCTCGTCGGCCGGCGCCATCACCACCATGTGCGGCACGCAGCGCAGGAAACTCAGGTCCAGGTTGCCGGCGTGGGTGGCGCCGTCCGGACCGACCACGCCGCCGCGGTCGATCGCGAACAGCACGTCGAGCTGCTGCACCGCCACGTCGTGCACCAACTGGTCGTAGCCGCGCTGCAGGAACGTGGAATAGATCGCCACCACCGGCTTGGCGCCCTGCGTGGCCATGCCCGCCGCCAGCGTCACCGCGTGCTGCTCGGCGATGGCCACGTCGAAATAGCGTTGCGGGTATTCCTTGCTGAAGCGCACCAGGCCCGAACCCTCGCGCATCGCCGGGGTGATCGCCAGCAGCGTCGGTTCGGCCGCGGCCATGTCGCAGATCCAGTCGCCGAACACGTCGGTGTAGGTCGGCGCCTTGGCGCCCGGCTTGGCCACCAGGCCCTTGCTCGGGTCGAACGGCCCCACCGCGTGGTAGCCGATCTGGTCGCCTTCGGCCAGTTCGTAGCCCTTGCCCTTGGTGGTGATGACATGCAGCAACTGCGGACCCTTGAGGGTCTTGAGCGTCTTCAGCGCGCCGAGCAGCGCCGGCAGGTCGTGGCCGTCGATCGGGCCGGTGTAGTGGAAGCCCATTTCCTCGAACAGCGTGGACGGCACGAACATGCCCTTCCAGTGCTCTTCCCAGCGTCGCACGAAGCGCGCGGTGGGGTTGCTCTTCTTGTCGCCGAGGATCTTCTTGCCGCCTTCGCGGATGGCGTTGAGGGTCTTGCTGCCGGTCATCCGCCCGAGCATCTTGGTGACCCCGCCGACCGCCTCGGAGATCGACATGCGGTTGTCGTTGAGGATCACTAGCAGGCTCGGTTCCGGCTCCATGCCGCCGGCGTGGTTCAAGGCCTCGTAGGCCATGCCCGCGGTCATCGCGCCGTCGCCGATCACCGCCACCACCTTGCGCTCGTCGCCGGCGCGCTGCAGCGCGATGGCCATGCCCAGCGCCGCGGAGATCGAGGTCGAGGAGTGGCCGACGCCGAAGGTGTCGTATTCGCTCTCCTCGCGCTTGGGGAACGGCGCCACGCCGTCGGCCTGCTTGACCGTGTGGATCTGGTCGCGGCGCCCGGTGAGGATCTTGTGCGGGTAGGTCTGGTGGCCAACGTCCCACACCACCTGGTCCAGCGGCGTGTCGTAGAGGTAGTGCAGGGCGACGGTGAGTTCGATCACGCCCAGCCCGGCGCCGAAATGGCCACCGCTCTTGCCGACGCACTCGATCAGATAGGCGCGCAGTTCCTCGGCGATGGCCGGCAGCTCCGATTCATCGAAGCGACGCAGTTCGGCGGGGAGCTGGATGCGCGAGAGGCGCGGATAGCGGGTGGGGTCGATCATCGGCATGGAGGTTCAGCGGACCTGTCATTTTCCTCTCCATTCCGGGCACGGGCAAGCAACCCGTGCAATGGCAGGCGCTTGCGCGGTCTGTTTCGACGGGGGTGCGGCAATCCGTCGCAGCCCGTGAGGGCGGCGTGATTACAGCGACAATTTCGAGCGTTTGGGCAATTGCGCCTTCAGGAACGACATCTGGTCGGCCAGGATGTTGCGGTTGGACAGGATCAGGTGCTCGATCCAGCTCGGCCGGTACGGCACCGCCAGCAGCGGCATCGACGCCTGCTGCGGGGTGCGGTTGCCCTTGCGCGAGTTGCAGTGGAAGCACGCGGTGACCACGTTCTCCCAGATGTCGCGACCGCCCTTGGACACCGGCAGCACGTGGTCGCGGGTCAACTGAGGCCGGCTGAACTGCTGGCCGCAGTACAGGCACAGCTGCGCGTCGCGCGCGAACAGCGCGGTGTTGGTCAGGGTCGGGGTGGGATCGAGCGCGCGCGAGCGCGCCTGTCCGCGCGCGGCGATGATCGGGTGCAGGTGCAGCACGCTGCGCTCGCCACTGGCGCGCGACACGCCGCCGTGGATCTGCATGCAGGGCTCGCCCAGGGTCCAGGCCACCGCGTCGCGCGCATACAGGCAGGCCGCCGATTGCCAGTTGATCCAGTCCAGGACCCGGCCGTGCGCGTCCAGCGACAGCAGGCGGACCGACGGCAGATGCGTGCAGGAGGGCGGCGGCGACGCCGCGCCGTCCGAAGCGGCGAAGGCTCCGGCATCGATCAGACCAAGCGGTGTTGTGTCTGTCTCCATCGGGAAAACAGCTTATACCCGATTGTTGACGATTTGTGTATCGAAGCAGGACGGAGTGGCGCGACCGGCATGGAGACTGCCGGTCGCGCCCGCGCGGGCCTCAGAAGCGCGCGTCGTCCATCGCCATCAGCGGCTCGGCACCGGCCTCGATCGCCGCGGCATGGGTCAGCGTGCGCGGCAGCAGCCTGGCGTAGTAGAAACGCGCGGTCTCGCGCTTGGCCTGCTTGAACGCCTCGCTCTGCGTGGAGGCCTCGGCCGCGGCGACGCTGCGCGCCCACCAGTAGGCCAGCACCACGTAGCCGGAATAGAACACGTAGTCGTAGCTGGCCGCGCCCAGTTCGTCCGGGTTGCCGGCCGCGCGCTGCAGGATGCGCTTGGTCAGCGCCGCCCATTCGCCGGCCTTCTCGCGCAACGGGGCGACGAATTCGGCCACCGCCGGGTTGTCGGCATGCTCGGTCAGGAAGGCCTCGATCTGCGCCAGGAACAGCTTCAATCCGGCGCCCTGGCTGGACGCGGTCTTGCGTCCGATCAGGTCCAGCGCCTGGATGCCGGTGGTGCCTTCGTACAGCGTGGTGATGCGCGCGTCGCGGGCCAACTGCTCCATGCCGTGTTCATGGATGTAGCCGTGGCCGCCGAAGCACTGCAGCGCGTGATAGGTGTTCTCCACCGCCCATTCGGTCTGGCAGGCCTTGGAGATCGGGGTGAGGAAGCTGACCAGCACGTCGGCCTGTTCGCGCTCGGCCGGGTCCTGCGTGCTGTGCGCGATGTCGATCAGGGTCGCGGCGTGCAGCGCCAGCAGGCGGCTGCCTTCGGTCAGCGCCTTCACCGTCAGCAGCATGCGGCGCACGTCCGGGTGCACCAGGATCGGATCGGCCGGCTTCTCCGGCAGCTTGGCGCCGCTGAGCGAGCGCGACTGCAGGCGCTCGCGGGCGTAGCGCAGTGCGTTCTGATACGCGCGCTCGGACAGGCCGATGCCCTGCAGGCCGACGCCCAGGCGCGCCGTGTTCATCATGGTGAACATGGCCTGCAGGCCCTTGTGCGGCTGCCCGACCAGATAGCCCTGCGCGCCGTCGAAGTTCATCACGCAGGTGGCCGAGCCGTGGATGCCCATCTTGTGTTCCAGCGAGCCGCAGCGCAGCGCGTTGCGCTCGCCGACGCTGCCGTCGCGGGCGACCTTGAACTTCGGCACCACCAGCAGCGAGATGCCCTTGGCGCCGGCCGGGGCGTCCGGCAGCCGCGCCAGCACCAGGTGCACGATGTTGTCGGTGAAGTCGTGCTCGCCGGCGGTGATGAAGATCTTGGTGCCGCTGACCGACCAACTGCCGTCGGCGTTGGGTTCGGCGCGGGTCTTGAGCAGGCCCAGGTCGGTGCCGCAGTGCGGCTCGGTCAGGCACATGGTGCCGGTCCAGCGGCCGTCCACCAGCGGCTTGAGGAACACCTCCTGCTGCCAGGCCTCGCCGTGCTGCTTGAGCGCCTCGACCGCGCCGTGCGACAGCAGCGGGAAGTTGCCCCAGGCCAGGTTGGCGGCGTTGACCATTTCGTTGAGCGGCACGCCCAGGGTGTGCGGCAGGCCCTGGCCGCCGAACTCGGCGGCGGCGGTCAGCCCGGTCCAGCCGCCCTCGGCGAACTGCCGGTAGGCCTCGCGGAAGCCGGGCGCGGTGGTGACCGCGCCGGTGGCCTTGTCGAGGGTGCAGCCGTGCTCGTCGCCGACGCGGTTCAGCGGCGCAAGCACGGTGCCGGTGAAGCGCGCCGCTTCCTCCAGCACCGCGTCGATCAGTTCGGCGTTGGCGTCGGCATGGCCGAGGCGGGCGAACAGCGCCTCGACCTGCAGCACGTCATGCAGCGCGAAGCGGAGATCGGTCAGCGGGGCTTGGTAAGTGCTCATGCGGTCGCTCGTGACAGGGGCCGCGGCGCGGCCGAGACGCGCAGGATACTACGGCGTATGGATGTGGGGCGGGGATTGGGGATTCGGGAGTTGGGATTCGCAAAGGCGGCGCGGCGCCGAGCTGGGGATCGGACTCGGCTTTTGCGAATCCCCACTCCCCACTCCCGAATCACGACTTCCCATGCAACGTGACCGTCGCCGTCATGCCGGCCGCCAGGATCGTGCCCGACGGCACGCTGGCCGGGTCGATGCGCACCCGCACCGGTACCCGCTGCGCCAGGCGGATCCAGTTGAAGGTGGGGTTGACGTCGGCGAGCAGCGAGGCGCCGGTGGGATTGTCGCTGTCGGCGATGCCGCGGGCGATGCCTTCGACCCGGCCGTGCAGCGTCACCCCGCCGCTCATCAGGCGGATATCGGCACGATCGCCGACGTGCACCTGCGGCAGCTTGGTTTCCTCGAAGTAGCCGTAGATCCACATCGCATCGTCGCGCACCAGCGCCAGCCGCGCGCCGCCGGCCTGGGCGTAGTCGCCGACGCGCACCTCCAGATTGGTCACGTAGCCGTCGGCGGTGGCGCGGACCTGGGTGCGTTGCAGGTCCAGTTCGGCCAGGTCCACCGCGGCCTGCGCCTGCTGCACCGCGGCCAGCGCCTGCGCCTGCGCGGCGCTGGCCTGGCCGCGCAGGGCGGCGGTGCGGTGCACGTCGGCCTGCGCCGAGCGCGCGGTGGCCTCGGCATCGGAGCGCGTTTCGGCCGAGAGCACCGACGCGGCGCGGGCGCGGCGTTCGGCCTGCGCGCGGCGCATCTGGAATTCGGCCTCGCTCGCAGCCTGGCTGGCGGCCGCGGCGGAAATGCTGGCGCCGGCCGCGCGCGCCTGTGCCTGAGCGGCGGCCAGATCGGCGCGGGCGCGCTCCAGCGCCAGTTCGAAGCGCCGCCGATCGACGCTGAACAACACGTCGCCGCGCTTGACATGCTGGTTGTCGCGCACCGCCACCGCATCGACCAGACCGGACACGTCCGGGGCGATGCGGACCACCTCGGCGCGCACCCGGCCGTCGCGGGTCCATGGCGAGAACATGTAGTGCCGCCACAGGGCATGGGCGAGCAGGGCGGCGATCAGCACCACCGTGGCGGTGAGGGCGAAACGGATCAGGGGGGCGGTCTTCATGGCGAAACTCACGGCAGGAGGAGCAGGCCGGCGCCGGCGAATGCGCCGACGTACAGGGCCAGACGGAACAACGGCGGATGCCAGGCATGGTGGTAGAGGCCGCTGCGGCCGGCGAGCGTATCGACCGCCCAGGCGGCGATCAGCAGCAGCACGGCCAGGACCAGCAGGCCGGGCACGTACACGCCGGCGATGGAGACTTCAGCGGGCAGCGACATCGGCGGCTCCTGGCGGGGTGGGGACGGGTTCGGCCGCCAGCGCGGCCAGCACGGAATCGGCGTCGAGCAGCGCGCCGCGCAGCAGATGCAGGTGTTCGCGGGTGCGTTTCCAGCGCAGCGGCACCTGGTCCTCGATCCGGCTCGCCGCCAGTGCCGCGTCGATGCGCTGCAGGGCCAGGCGATGCCGGTCCGGCGCGGGTGCCTGGTACAGCGCGGCCAGCGCCTGCACGGCCGCGTCCACCGCGGCCACCAGCGCGGGCGGCAGGTCGCCGTCGCGCGCGTCGCGGCGCAGCTCGATCAGCGTGCGCCCGGTGTCGTGCACCGACAGCGCCCACCCGAGCAACGCGCGCAGTTCGTCGCTGCCCGGCGGGGTATGCGCGACGATCTGCTGGAACAGGTCGCGATTGACGCTTTCCAGGCGCGCGTGCAGTCCCGGCAGCGGTGCCTGCGCGGCGAGCGTGGCCTGGCGCCGCAATTGCTCCAGCAGGCGCCGGCGATGCCAGCGCGTGCCGATCACCGGCGGGACGAACACGAACGTCACGCTGACCGCGAGCGTGCCCAGCAACAGCGGCACCACGCTGTTGAAGGTGGCGGCGGCGTTGACGCTCGGGGTGGGCTGCACCGCCAGGATCGAGATGAAGGCGAGGTTGGCGCCGGTGGCGAAGCCGAACAGGGCCGGCTTGGACGCCAGGTACACGGTCAGCAGCAGGAACGGCGCGGTGCCGGCGACGAACAGGCCGTAGCCGTCCATCTGCGGCAGCACCAGCAACTGGCAGACCAGGCCCAACGCGATGCCGAACACGAAGCCCTTGAACAGCGAGCGCGCCGCCGCCGGCGCATTGGCGCTGGAGGACAGGATCGCGCTCAGCGCCACCGCCTGGAACACCGCGGTGGCGCCGCTGATCCAGCCGGCATGGATCCACAGCCAGCACATCGCCACCACCAGCAGCGCGGCGCGCAGCGCGGTCAGCGCCGCGGTCGCATAGTCGTTGCCGCGCAGGAACACCGCGGTATCGGCCTGCGGCGTGCGCCATTGCTGCGGGGCGACCAGCGCGGCCTGCGCGGCGACGTAGTCGTGCAGTTCGCCGAAGAAACGCCGCAGCAGCGACACGCCCGTGTCGAAATCCTCGTGCTGCGCGCGCGGTAGCGCGTCGCGCGCGGCGGCGGCGCGCGCCGCCAATGCGTCGCGGCACTCGGCCAGCTTGCGCGCGGTCTCGGCGGTGCGGTCGCGCCCGCCGCGTTCGCTCAGCGCCGCCTTCAGCGGGCGGTACAAGCCGATCAACGCGTCGGCGGCATCGCCCTCGGCCTGGCGCAGCAGGCGGTTGATGTAGTGGTGCAGCGACTGGAAGCTGGTGGACACGGCCATGAAGCGCTGGTTGAGCAGGCGCAGGCGGCCGCTGCGCACGCGCGCTTCCGGGTCCTCGAACACCACCGAACTGCGCAGGTCCTCGATCTCCACCGCATCGCGCACGAAGCGCAGGTGCGCCTGCTCCATCGCCGTGCGCGGCAACTGGCCGCCGGTGGCGTCGCGGACGAAATCCAGGAAGCCGTCGTAGGCGCGGCGCACGGTGTCGCGTAGGGTCTGGCGCAGCCGACTGGGGAACACCACGTCGCTGATCACGCCGGTCACCAGCAGGCCGAGCAGCACCTCGGTGACGCGCGCGGTGACCAGCGTGAACACGTTCTGCGGCTGGTTCACCGCCGGCAGCGCGATCAGCGCCACGGTGTAGCCGGACAGCACGAACGCGTAGGCCTTGAAGTTGCGGTACAGCAGCGCGCCACCGGTGCACAGGCCGATCCAGATCGCCAGCGCCAGCACGAACAGCACCGGCTCCTGCGGGAACAGCGCGACCATCGTCAACGCGGCGACGCTGCCGATCAGCGTGCCCAGCACGCGGTAGAAGGCCTTGGCGAACACCATGCCGGTCTGCCGGTGCATCACCACCATCACCGTGATCATCGCCGTCATCGGCGAGGCCAGATCCAGGCGCAGCGCGATCCAGCCGGCGAGATAGATCGACAGCAGCGTGCGCAGCACGAACAGCCAGGCCTCGCCCTCGCCGCGCAAGGCGTCGGCCAGCAGGGTGCGCAGGCCGGGCGCCGCCTCGGCTGCGGCGGCGTTGGACTGCGGCGCGCTCATGCGGCGTCCTCGACCCCGCGCAGCAGGGTCTTCAGCAGCGCCTGCAACTGCGCCAGCGCCGCCGGATCCAGATGCTGCACGTAGGTGTCGAGCTGGGCGCACAGGGCCGGGATCAGCGCCTCGATCAGGCGTTCGCCCGCGTCGGTCAGGTGCAGCAATAGCATGCGCCGGTCCTCGGCGCTGGGCATGCGCTGGATCAGGCCCTTGTCGACCAACTGGCTGGTCAGACGGGTGATGTTGGCCGACTTCTCGCCGGCCGCGTCGCTGAGCTGGGACGGGTTCAAGGTCCCGTCCGGACTGGCGTCGATCATCATCAGCACGTTGTATTCGGCGTAGCTCAAGCCATACGGCCGCAACACCTCGTTGCTCTGGTCCAGGCTGAGCTTGTGCAACAGCTTGACCAGCCGTAGCACCAGCGCGGCTTCGCGCGGAAAGCGCGGATGCTTGCGGGCGGTCGCGTCCAGGCGCTGCTCGGTGGCGGAAAAACGGCTCATGTTCGGCTCGGGATTTGATACATATGTAAATAATACATTTATGTATTAATTTTGCGGTAATGCCGGCTGAACGCGATGGGCTGGGCGGGGAGGGCGGTCGGTGGGAGCGCGCGTACCGCAGTGCGCCGAACGCGCGGCGCGCTCAGCGTGCAGAGGGGCATCGAGGCGGTGGCTATCTGCGGTGAAGCGCAGACGGGCCTGCAAGTGCACGCCCCGCCCCGACGTCCGGGGTGTGGCCTGTTTCGCAAGCGGAGTGGGGTGGCGCTTCAGCGCCACCGCGCGGTCAGCGCAGGACGCCGTCCAGGCCGGGCGCCGGCGACAGCATGTTGCGCGTGTCGATGTCGAAGCTGCGCTGCTTCTTCTCTTCCGGCGTCGCGGCGATGCCGCCCTTGAGTGTGTACTCCAGGCTGCGGCGGCCGGCCAGGGCATCGGCCACGGCGATGCGCGCGGCCGAGCTCGGGCGCAGCGCCACGCTGACCACATCCGCCGTCTCCGGACCGATCGAGATGCCGGGCGCGGCCTGCACGACGCCGGCGGCCTCGCCGCCCACGCCCAGTTCCAGGCGCACGCTGTCGTAGCGCATCGGGATGCTGCTGTAGTTCTGCAGCCGCAGTTCCACCTTCCAACTGCCGTCCATGTTGACCGTGAGTTGCTGCAGGCTGGCGGCCGGGTCGGACACGCGCCGCACCATGCCGTCGCCGCATGCGCTCAGCAGCGCGGTGCACAACACGAGCAAGCCGAGACGGAGCCGCTGACGCATGACCGGAGTTCCAGGACGTGGAGAACGGCGAAGAATACTACGGCGCCTGCGGATCCCGCGCGTGGGGCGGGCGCATCGCCTGGTCCAGTGAGGCTGCGGCCATGCGCTCGCCGCCGGCGTCGCTTGCCGGTGTATGGTCAGGGCGTGTACGACGGCGCGGTTGGCGGCATGCCCGCTCCTGTTCGCTGACGCCTGGCAAGGGAACAGGGTGACGCGCCGCTCGCCCGCGGGCGTCTGGCAGGTCGGCGGCCGATGCGTGCCGGCGATGGTCGTGCCAATCGCGCCGGTGCGGCCATCTGCCGTCCACGGCGGCGGCAGCGGCACGGGGCCGAAACATCGCACTTGCCCATTCCCGACAGCATCGCTATGATGCGCGTCCTCGCACCGGTCCTGCCGCGTTGCGCAGTGGCCGAGTAGCTCAGTTGGTAGAGCAGGGGATTGAAAATCCCCGTGTCGGCGGTTCGATTCCGTCCTCGGCCACCACTTCATCCAGGGTCTGCAGCAATGCAGGCCCTTTCTTTTTGCCGCAAGCGCTGCGACGCGATTCGGACACCGTGGCGGCGGCAGCCTCGGGTGCCTTCGGGAGCGCCTTCTAGCACGACGGCGACCGTCACATCCGCGCTGGCGACGCCTGCATGGGATGTGCGGATTTCCGCACCGAGGCTTGCGGTCTGCCGGGTGCAAGGTCGACCCTGATGGGCTCGTTTGCAGGGCGCCGCGGCGCGCTGGGCATACGCATCCGAATGTTCACATTTCGTAGACAAGTGTTGAGATACGGCGATTTTTTGGGGTCTGCGGCTCAACTCCTGCCCGTGGCTGTCGTAATCATTGGACACACGGTCACAAGGGGACGCCAATGAACAGCCAACTGTTGCGCATGTGCCTTTGCGCCATGTCCCTGGCGTGGGCCGGTGGCGCGGGTGCGGCCGATGCAGTGAACGGCGCCGCCCCGAACCCGTCCCGCCCGGCCGGCGGCGAGCACGGCGCGCCCTACATCGAGCAGGTCGGTACGGACTGCGTGCTGGTCAATGTCTACCTGCAGCAAAACGACGGCGTCGCCGAGCAGGTCGTGCTGCGCGAGCCGGTGGAATGCGCGGGCCAGGGCGACGATCTCGCCGTCGCCGATCTGTCTCGCTGATGCTGGCGGCGTCGCCGGCTGCTGTGGCCGTGGACGCGCCGAGCGCGTCGGCCTGAAAAAAGCGTGATCTCCAACTGGGCCTGCGGGCGCCGTGCAATTCACATGTCTGGCCGCCGACGCGGAATGCCGTACCGCCAGCCGCGGTGACGCGTTCTG
Organism: Xanthomonas sp. DAR 35659; assembly: GCF_041242975.1. NCBI lineage: Bacteria > Pseudomonadati > Pseudomonadota > Gammaproteobacteria > Lysobacterales > Lysobacteraceae > Xanthomonas > Xanthomonas medicagonis. The sequence continues at coordinate 3,407,382 of NZ_CP162488.1, read as the reverse complement.
CGAGCGCGTGGACCGCGTTCGTGCCAGCGAGATCGATGGCGAGTGTGGTCTCGCACGCAATGGCGTACGGCTTTACATCGTTGCCACGCTCCTGCATAAGGCGGGTGAGCTCCCTAGCTGGATGGTTCGCATGCGCCTTTCACTCTCCGCGCTGTTGCTGGCGTGCCTGCTGTGCCTGGCGCTGCCGGCTCCTGCAGCGCCGGTCACGTCCGTCGCCGAACTCGATCTGGGCCGTTACGCCGGCGAGTGGCACGAGATCGCGCACCTGCCGGTGTCGTTCCAGAAGAAGTGCGTAGGCGACATCACCGCTGCCTACACGCTGCGCGAGGACAGCCTGGTCGGAGTGCGCAACGCCTGCCGTACCCACACGGGTGCGCTGCTCGCGGCGGAGGGCGTGGCGCGCCGGGTCAGCGGCCATCCGGGACGGCTGCAGGTGCGGTTCGCGCCCGACTGGCTGGCCTGGGTGCCGATGGTCTGGGCCGACTACTGGGTGATCGCGCTGGATCCGGAGTACCAGTGGGCGCTGGTCGGCGCGCCGGACCGCAAGTACCTGTGGGTGCTGTCGCGTTCGCCGAGCATGCCGCGCGCGCTGTTCGGGCAGATCAAGGCCAGGGCGGAAGCGATGGGGTACGACCTGGATCCGTTGCTGGTGGTCGCGCCGCTGGATTGAATCGACGCGTCCGTCGGTCGATTGGCGTGCAGGACGCCGCTATGCGGCGAAGGTGGCGCGGGCCGCGTCGAGCAGCCGCGCGCTGGCACCGTCGCGCAGCAACTGCCGCGGCGTCAGCCCGTCCAATTGCGCGTGGCTGTCATTGAGCCAGTGCGACAGCGCGGCGCGGTCGCCGCGGCAGCCGTTCCAGACGATGCAGATCATTTCGCCGACGTCGGCCAGGTGCTCGGCGCGCAACTGCGCCAGGGTGTCCGCATCGCGCGCCAGCCAGTCGATCACGCGCTGCGCGTCCTCGGCGACGCCGTAGGTGGCGCCGTCGATCAGCGCCAGCGTGTCGCGCTCTTGCGCCATGCGCCCGGCCTTGTCGCGCTCGGCGCGGCGCATGCCTTGCAGCACGGCCTTGATGCGCTGTTCGTCGGAAATGTGCTGTGGCATGGCGTGGCAACGGTGAGCGCGGGACCACAGATGTACCGCAGTCATTCTGTACGCAGCGTCACCTCGCCGTCGGCGAGCCTGGCGCGCAGGCGGTCGCCGGGGGCCAGTTGCGCGGCCGAGCGCACCAGCGCGCCGTCCTCGACCCGGGTCAGGATCGTGTAGCCGCGCGTCACCGTGGCCAGCGGGCTGACCGTTTCCAGTGCGCGGGCCAGCGCGCGCAGGCGCTGCGTGTCGGCCTGCAGTTGCCGCGCCATCGCCGCCTGCGGGCGCCGGCCGAGCGCCAGCAGGCGCTCGCGCAGCGCGGCCAGGCGGCGCTGCGGCTGCGCGCTGCGCAGCACCGCGCCGGCATGGCGCAGGCGCGCGGCGCGGCGTTCGTGCTGCTGCCGCCACAGCGCCAGCAGGCGGCGCGCGGCGTCGCGCTGGCGCCGCTGCAGCAACTGCAGCCGCGCCTGCGGGCTCTGCGCCTGCAGCCGCAGCAGGGCGCGGTCGGCGCGCTGCATGGCTTGGCGCAGGCGGTGCTGTTGCCACTGCAGCAGTCGCGCGTGCTGGCCGCGCAGGCGCGCGGCGAGGTCGCGCTGGTCGGGGGCGAGCAGTTCGGCGGCGACCGACGGGGTCGGCGCGCGCAGGTCGGCGGCGAAGTCGGCCAGGGTCACGTCGGTCTCGTGGCCGACCGCCGACACCACCGGCGTGGTCGAGGCGGCGATGGCGCGGGCCAGGCGTTCGTCGTTGAACGCCCACAGGTCTTCCAGCGAGCCGCCGCCGCGGGTCAGCAGGATCGCGTCGTAGCGGCCGCTGGCGTCGGCGCGCTGCAGCAGCGAGACGATCTGCGCGGCGGCGCTGTCGCCCTGTACCAGGCTCGGCAGGATGTCCGCCTGCAGCAGCGGCAGGCGCCGGCCGAGCACGCTCAGCACGTCGCGCACGGCCGCGCCGCTGGGCGAGGTGATCACCGCCAGGCGGCGCACGAAGGCGGGCAGGGCGCGCTTGCGCTCGCTGGCGAACAGGCCTTCGGCGGCGAGCCGGGCCTTGAGTTCCTCGAACGCGCGGCGCAGCGCGCCTTCGCCGGCTTCCTCCAGGTGGTCCAGCACCAACTGGTAGTCGCCGCGCGCCTCGTACAGGGTCAGCCGGCCGCGCGCCAGCACGCGCAGGCCTTCGCGCGGCACGAACTTCAGCCATTGGCTCTTGGGCTTGAACATCGCGCAGCGCACCTGCGCCCGCGCGTCCTTGAGGGTGAAGTACAGGTGCCCGGACGAAGGCCGGGTGACGTTGCCCAGTTCGCCCTCCACCCAGGCCAGCGGGAACGCGCTTTCCAGCAGGTCGCGGGCCAGGGTGTTGAGCTGGCTGGGGCTGAAGATCTGGTCGTCGCGATCGGGCATGCGGGCGGTGCGGCGGGAACGGCCGTCTATCCTCGCACGTCCGCTTTCGGCGCCGGCGATGTCGGAGTCGCTACCGCCGGGGCCGGCGCCTGCGCATGCCGCGCCAGCGCCCATTGCACGTGCTCGCGCACCAGCGGCGAGGGGTGCTGCGCGCGTGCGCCGAGCGCGGCCAGCACCTGTGGCGTGGTCGGCGCATTGCCCAGCGCCACCGCCAGGTTGCGCAGCCAGCGCTCGTGGCCGCTGCGGCGGATCGCGCTGCCTTCGGTGCGGCGCAGGAACTCGTCCTCCTCCCAGGCGAATAACTGCGCCAGCGTGGCCTTGTCCAGTTCGTTGCGGGCGCGGAAGTCCGGTTCGTCGCTGCGCTTGGCGAACTTGTTCCAGGGGCACACCAGTTGGCAGTCGTCGCAACCGAAGATGCGGTTGCCGATCGCCGGGCGCAGCTCTTCCGGAATCGCGCCGTCGTGCTCGATGGTGAGGTAGGCGATGCAGCGGCGCGCGTCGAGCCGATAGGGCGCGACGATCGCCTGGGTCGGGCAGACGTCGATGCAGCGCGTGCAGGTGCCGCAGTGGGCGCTGGCCGGCGGATCGATCGGCAAGGGCAGGTCGACGTAGATCTCGCCGAGGAAGAACCAGGAGCCGCCGTTGCGGTCGATCAGGCAAGTGTGCTTGCCGATCCAGCCCAGGCCGGCGTCGCGCGCCAGTGCGCGCTCCAGCACCGGCGCCGAATCGACGAACACGCGGTGGCCGAACGGGCCGATCTCGCCCTGGATGCGTTCGGCCAGCTTCTGCAGGCGGTTGCGCATCAGCTTGTGGTAGTCGCGGCCCAGCGCATAGCGGGCGACGTAGGCGCGCTCGCCGTCGCGCAGCGTGTCCCAGGCCGAGTCGTCGTCGTTGCGGCCGTAGTCCAGGCCGACCGAGATCACCCGCAGCGTGCCCGGAATCAGTTCGGCCGGACGCGCGCGCTTGTCGCCGTGCTGCGCCATCCACTGCATCGTGCCGTACAGGCCTTGCGCCAGCCAGTCGCGCAGATGCGCTTCGTCCTGCTGCAAGTCGATGCCGGCGATGCCGCAGCGCTGGAAGCCGAACTCGCGCGCCAAGGCGCGGATACGCGCGGCGGCGGCATGCGGATCGGCGGGGGCGACGCGGCTGGACATGGCGCAAGTATAGAATCCCGCGCATGTCCGACTCGTTCGATCTCTACGCCACCGCCGCCGCGCGGCGCCTCGATGCGCAGGCCACGGCCCTGCTCGGCGGCGACGCTTACACGCTGATGCAGCGCGCCGGCCAGGCCGCCTGGCAGACGCTGCTGCAGCACTGGCCGCAGGCGCAGCGCATCCTGGTGGCCTGCGGCACCGGCAACAACGGCGGCGACGGCTACGTGCTGGCGCGGCTCGCGCATGCGGCCGGACGCCGCGTGCGCGTGCTGCATCTGCCTGGGCGCGGCCCGCAATCGGCGTTGGCGCAGCGCGCCTGCACCGACTACATCGGGGTCGGCGGCCGCATCGAGGTCTTCGACGCGGCGCTGGAGCCGGCCGACGTGGTGGTCGATGCGCTGCTCGGTCTTGGTCTCAACCGCGCGCCGGATGCCGAACTGGCCGCCTTGCTCGGCGCGCTGGCCGGGCTCGGCGCGCCGGTGCTGGCGCTGGACGTGCCCAGCGGCGTGGATGCCGAACACGGCAGCGTGCCTGGCGCGGCGCTGCCGGCGACGCTGACCGTGCAGTTCATCGTCGCCCATGCCGGATTGCACACCGGCGCGGCGCTGAACCATGTCGGCGCCACCACGCTGGCGACGCTGGACGTGCCGCCCGCCGCGTTCGACGGCTGCGCGCCGCAGGCGCAGGCCTGGACCGCGGCGGCGCTGGGCACGCGCCTGGCGCCGCGCCGGCGCGACAGCCACAAAGGCGATTCCGGCCATGTGCTGTGCATCGGCGGCAATCTCGGCAGCGGCGGTGCGGTCATGCTCGCGAGCGAGGCGGCGCTGCGCAGCGGTGCCGGCCTGGTCAGCGTGGCGACGCGCGCGCCGCACGTGGCGCCGCTGCTGGCGCGCTGTCCGGAAGCGATGGCGCACGCGATCGAGGATGGCGCCGCGCTGGCGCCGTTGCTGCGGCGCGCGCGCGCGGTCGCGCTGGGCCCGGGACTGGGCCAGGACGACTGGGCGCAGGGCCTGTGGCGATTGGCGCTGGCGGCGGACCTGCCGCTGGTGCTCGACGCCGACGCACTGAATTTGCTGGCGCAGGCGCCGCGCGCGCTGCCGGAGGCGGTGCTGACGCCGCATCCCGGCGAGGCCGCGCGCCTGCTCGGGCTCACCACCGCCGAGGTCCAGGGCGACCGCTTCGCCGCCGCCGCGGCGCTGGCCGAACGCTACCAGGCGACGGTGGTGCTGAAGGGCGCCGGCAGCATCGTCGCCGCGCCGGGGCGGACGCCGCGGGTCATCGCCGCCGGCAATCCCGGCATGGCGGTGGGCGGCATGGGCGATCTGCTGACCGGCGTGATCGCGGCGCTGCGCGCGCAGGGCCACGACCCGTTCGAGGCGGCCAGCCTCGGCGCGCTGCTGCACGCGGCGGCCGGCGACCGCGCCGCCGACACGGGCCAGCGCGGCCTGCTGCCGTCGGATCTGCTGCCGGCGCTGCGCCACCTGGCCAATCCGGAGACGCGGCGATGATCCAGTTGCATCTGCGCGACAGCGAGGCTACCGAGCGCCTGGGCCAGGCGCTGGCCGCGACCCGCCCGGCCTTGGCCACGGTGCATCTGCACGGCGACTTGGGCGCCGGCAAATCGACCCTGGCGCGGGCGCTGCTGCGCGCGCTGGGCGTGCAGGGCGCGATCCGCAGCCCGACCTACACCCTGGTCGAGCGCTATCCCTTGCCCGATGGCGAGGCCTGGCACCTGGACCTGTACCGCATCGGCGCCGCCGGCGAGCTGGACTTCCTCGGGCTCGACGAGGCGGCGGCGACGCTGTGGCTGGTGGAATGGCCCGAACGCGGCGGCGACGTGCTGCCCCCGGCCGATCTGGCCGTGACGCTCGCGCTGCAGGGGGACGGGCGGACGGCGCAGTTGGGCGCGGGCAGCGCGGTGGGCGAGGCCTGGCTGGCGCGGCTGGCCGACCGGGACGACTTGCGGGGCTTTTCTTCCGGCTGACACTAGAAAGTGTAGGCAGGTTATGGATTATTAAGGGAAAACCGCTTGTGTTTATCTGGCGGTGATGCTTGAATCGCCAGCATGCGCCTGGGGATCCGATTTTTCGCCTGTTCCGCCATCGCCGCAGGCTGGTGCCTGGCGGCGCATTCGGCGTTTGCCGGCCAGGTCCAGGCGGTGTCGCTGGGCAATGGCGCCACCGGTACCCGCGCCGAGATCCGGCTGCAGGGCAGCGGCGGCTTCACCACGCTGAGCCTGGCCAATCCCAACCGGCTGGTCGTCGATCTGCCCGAGTCCTCCGCGGTCCAGGGGCTCAAGCTGCCCGCGGGCAATGGCGTGGTCACTGCGGTCCGTACCGGCCATCCGGTGCCTGGCACCTTGCGCATCGTGTTCGACCTGAGCAGCCCGGTGGTGGCGTTCAAGCCGCAGATGCAGACCGTGGGCGGCAGTTCGGTGCTGGTCATCGAGTGGCCGGGCGATGCCGCCCCGGGCAAGCCGGTCGCCGCCGCCGCCACGACGTCGGCTTCGACGGTTCCTTCCGCCGCACCGGCGACGCCTCCCACAGCGGCAGCGGTCGCGCCCAAACCCGCGCCCGACCCGCGCCTGGAAGCGGCCCGTGCGACCGCGGCGCTGACGTCGACGGTGGTGCAGAGCGCGGCGCCCGCGCCGGCCCCGGCGCCTGTTCATGCCGCGCCGGCCCCGGCGCCTGTTCATGCCGCGCCGGCTCCGGCCACGACGCCCAACGCGACGGCGGTGCAGGCCGCCGTCGCCGCCACCGGCACCATGGTCCCGGGCGCCGCGCCGGGCGGCAGCGCCCCGGCCGCGCCGGGCGGCGCCGCGCCGGTCCCGGCCAAGCCCGATCCGGCGGCGGACGCCGACGATCTGGCCGCGGCGGTCGAGCCGCGGCCGGTGATGCCGAGCGCGCCGTCGCGGGTGACGATGAAGCCCGGCATGCGGCCGCTGATCGTGGCCATCGATCCGGGCCACGGCGGCCAGGACCCGGGCGCCACCGGCCCCACCGGCAAGCGCGAGAAGGACGTGACCCTGGCGATCGGCCGCGAACTGGCGCGGCAGATCAACGCCACGCCGGGCATGAAGGCGTACATGACCCGCGACACCGACGTGTTCATCCCGTTGCCGATGCGTGCGCAGAAGGCGCGCGCGGCCAAGGCCGACATCTTCATCTCCATCCACGCCGACGCTGCCGAGAACCGCAGCGCGACCGGCTCCTCGGTGTACGTACTGTCGACCAAGGGCGCTTCCTCGCAGCGCGCGCGCTGGCTGGCGGACAAGGAAAACGCGGCCGACCTGGTCGGCGGCGTGCGCCTGCAGAAGACCGACAGCACCCTGGCCAGCGTGTTGCTGGACCTGGCGCAGAGCGGCCACATGAAGGCCTCCGAGGACGCGGCCGGGCACGTGCTGGGCGGGCTCAAGCGGATCGGCAACAACCACAAGCCGGACATCGAGCGCGCCAACTTCGCCGTGCTGCGCACCTCGGACATGCCGGCGATGCTGGTCGAGACCGCCTTCATCTCCAACCCGGACGAAGAGCGCCGGCTGACCGATCCCGGCTACCAGCGGCGCCTGGCCGGCGCGGTGCTGGACGGGGTCAATACCTTCTTCACCCGGCAGCCGCCGCCGGGCACGCTGTTCGCCGCGCGCGCGCAGGCCGAAGCCGAGGCGGCCGGCACCGTGGCCGGCGGCAGCCGCTGAGGCGCTCGGCTATCATCGCCGGCTGATCCTCAAGACGGCGTCCGCGCCGTGAGCCGTGCCGATGTCGCGTAGTCCCTGCCGTTTTCCCGCTTCCATGCCCCGCGCGACGCCGCGCGCCTCGACCGCCTGGCGGGAGGCGGCATGAGCATCCGCCAACTGCCCGAGATCCTGATCAACCAGATCGCCGCCGGCGAGGTGGTCGAACGCCCGGCCTCGGTGGTCAAGGAACTGGTGGAGAACGCGCTGGATGCCGGCGCGCGCCGCGTCGACATCGACCTGGAGGAGGGCGGCGTGCGCCTGATCCGGATCCGCGACGACGGCGGCGGCATCGCGCCCGAGGAACTGCCGCTGGCGGTGTCGCGGCATGCGACCAGCAAGATCGCCTCGCTGGACGACCTGGAATCGGTGGGGACGCTCGGCTTTCGTGGCGAAGCGCTGCCGTCGATCGCCTCGGTCAGCCGCTTCACCCTGGCCTCGCGCCGCGCCGGCGACGAACACGGCGCCGCGCTGCAGGTGGACGGCGGCAAGGTCGGGCAGGTGCAGCCGCGGGCGCAGGCGCCGGGCACCACGGTCGAAGTGCGCGAACTGTTCTACAACGTGCCGGCGCGGCGCAAGTTCCTGCGCGCCGAGCGCACCGAACTGGGCCACATCGAGGAATGGCTGCGCTCGCTGGCGCTGGCGCGTCCGGACGTGGAGCTGCGCGTGTCGCACAACGGCAAGCCGTCGCGGCGCTACAAGCCCGGTGATCTGTATTCCGATGCGCGCTTGGGCGAGACCCTGGGCGAGGACTTCGCGCGGCAGGCGCTGCGCGTGGACCACAGCGGCGCCGGCCTGCGCCTGCACGGCTGGATCGCGCAGCCGCATTACTCGCGCGCCAGCGCCGACCAGCAGTATCTGTACGTCAACGGCCGCTCGGTGCGCGACCGCAGCGTCGCGCATGCAGTGAAGATGGCCTATGGCGACGTGCTGTTCCATGGCCGCCAGCCGGCCTATGTGCTGTTCCTGGAACTGGAGCCGGCACGGGTCGACGTCAACGTGCATCCGGCCAAGCACGAGGTGCGCTTCCGCGATGCGCGGCTGATCCACGATTTCGTCTATCGCACGCTGCAGGACGCGCTGGCGCAGACCCGCGCCGGCAGCCTGCCGGGCGCGCTCGGCGCCGAGGCGGCGCAGCCGACGCCGGGTGCGGGTACGCCGGCCTGGGCGGCCGCAGGCGCGCCGCACGGCGGCAGCGGCGCGGGTGGTGGTGGCGGGCAGGGCTACGGGTACGGCGCGCAGTGGCGTCCGGCGCAATCGCCGCTCGGCTTGCGCGTGGAGGAAGCGCCGGCCGCGTATGCCGCGCTGTACGCGGCACCCGCGGACGCGGGCAACGCCGTCGGCCTGCCGCGGCAGACCCAGGACCCCGCCGGCGGCCTGCCGCCGACCGCGGCCGACAGCGGCGTGCCGCCGCTCGGCTACGCGATCGCGCAGTTGCACGGCATCTACATCCTGGCCGAGAACGCCGACGGCCTGATCGTGGTCGACATGCACGCCGCGCACGAGCGCATCGGCTACGAGCGCTTGAAGAACGCGCACGACGGCATCGGCCTGCACGCGCAGCCGCTGCTGGTGCCGATCACCCTGGCGGTGGGCGAGCGCGACGCCGACACCGCCGAGCGCGAGGCGGAGACGCTGGCCGCGCTCGGCTTCGAGGTCACCCGCGGCGGCCCGCAGTCGCTACACGTGCGCAGCATTCCGGCGCTGCTGGCGCAGGCCGAGCCGGAAGCCTTGCTGCGCGACGTGCTCACCGATCTGCGCGAGCACGGCCACAGCCGCCGCGTCGCCGGCGCGCGCGATGAACTGCTGTCGACGATGGCCTGCCATGGCGCGGTGCGCGCCAACCGGCGCCTCACCGTGCCGGAAATGAACGCGCTGCTGCGCGACATGGAGGCCACCGAGCGCTCCGGGCAATGCAATCACGGGCGTCCGACCTGGGCGCGCTTCACGCTGGGCGAGATCGACCGTTGGTTCTTACGGGGGCGCTGATGGGCAGGTGGGCGAGAACGATGGCGTTGCTGGTGGCACTGCTCGGGGTGGCCGCCTGCGGCAAGGAGCCGCCGCCCGCGGCCGCGCCGGCGCCGGTCGACAAGGCGTTCCTGGCCGATCAGCAGGCCTGGCGCGAGCAGCGCCGGCAGGAACTGCAGGCGCCCGATGGCTGGACCAGCCTGGTCGGCCTGCACTGGCTGGAACTGAAGGAGCACTACATCGGCAGCGGTCCCGGCAGCGGCATCCGCCTGGCGGTGGGGCCGGCGCGGATGGCGCTGGTGTCGCGCGTGGGCGACCAGGTGTTCCTGACCCCCGAGCCGGGCGCGGGGCTGCGCATGGACGGCGCGCCGCTGCTGCGGCGCACGCGCCTGTACAGCGACCGCGAGAACACGCCCAGCGTGGTCGAGTTCGACGACGGCAAGGGCAAGCTGAGCCTGATCGAACGCGGCGGCCGCTATGCGCTGCGGGTCAAGCACGCCGACGCGCCGGCCCGGCTCGGCTTCGCCGGGCTGCAGTACTGGCCGGCGGCCGCGTCCTGGCGCATCCGCGCGCGCTTCGTGCCCAACGCGCCGGGCACGACCTTGCCGATCGTCGACATCATCGGCGTCACCACCCCATCGCCGCACGCCGGCGCACTGGAATTCGAACGCGACGGCAAGCGCTGGCGCCTGGAGGCGATCGGCGAGCCGGGACGCCCGCTGTTCGTGGTCTTCGCCGACCGCACCAGCGGCCGCGGCAGCTATCCGGCCGGGCGCTTCCTGGACGTGCCGGCGCCGAACGCCGACGGCAGCGTGGTGCTGGACTTCAACCGCGCCTACAACCCGCCCTGCGCGTTCACCCCGTTCGCGACCTGCCCGCTGCCGCCGCCGGAGAACCGGCTGGACCTGGCGGTGGAGGCGGGCGAGAAGACCTACGCCGCACACTGACTCCGAGACGCCGATGCCATCGATGCCGCGCCTGCTGCGCACCCTGCTGCTGTGCCTGACCCTGTTCGCCGCCGCGCCGGTGCCGGCGCGCGCGCCGCTGCCCGCGGCCGCGCCGAACGCGACGCCCGCGCCGCCGACGCCGCTGCTGTGGAAGGTCAGCGGGCCGCGCGGCACGCTGTATCTGCTGGGCTCGTTCCATCTGCTCAAGCCCGAGGACTATCCGCTGGCGCACGAGGTGGATGCCGCCTATGCGGCGGCGTCGCGGCTGCTGTTCGAGCTGTCGCCGCAGGACATGGACGCGCCGCAGCTGGGCGCGCAGATGCTGCAGGCGGCGCAACGCCAGGACGGCAAGCGCCTGCAGGACGATCTGGATGCGGCCACCTGGCAGCGCCTGCGCCGCTACGCCGCCGGCCACGGCCTCCCGCTGGAGCAGATGGGCGGATTCGAGCCCTGGTTCGTCGGCCTGAGCATCAGCATCGCCGAGATGAAGGCGCAGGGGCTGCAGGCGGATGCGGGCCTGGACCGGCATTTCATGGACATGGCGGTGCAGGCCGGCAAGACGGTCGAAGGGCTGGAAACGGCGCAGGCGCAGATCGCGATGCTCGACGGCATGGAGCCGGTCGAGCAGAAGCAGATGCTGATCGAGGCGCTGGACGATGCCGAGCGCGGCGCGGCGCAGACCCAGCGCCTGTACCTGGCCTGGCGCCGCGGCGACGAGCATCTGCTGTGGCAGGACATGGGCATGGAGATGAAGCGCGACTACCCGCGCCTGTACCAGCGCATCAATGTCGAGCGCAACCAGGCCTGGGTGCCGCGGCTGGAACAGCGCTTGCGCGACGGGCAGGGCGACACCCTGGTGGTGGTCGGCGCCCTGCATCTGCTTGGCCCCGACGGCGTGGTCGAGGCCTTGCGCGCGCGCGGCTACAAGGTCGAGCGGCTGTGTTCCGGCTGTCGTGCCTCGCCGGCGCCGCGCGCGCGTTGAACCCATGCGGCCAGGCTAGGGCGTGTCCTCACTCCCCGAAGGGCCGCGGTTGCTCGGGGAGTGGCGACACGCCCTAGGCGTACTCGACGAACGAGAACACATTGCCGTCCGGGTCGCGCACGTGCAGGGTGATCCCGCCCCAGGCTTGCCGGGTCGGGCCTTGCGGCATGTCCACGGCGCGCGCCTGGAACTCGGCGCACAGCGCCTTGAGGTTGCCGACCTCGATCGTGGCGAGGATCAAGCCGCACTCGCTGGCCGCGAGGGCGGCGAAATTCGGCCGCTGCACCAGACGCAGATGCAGGCAGGCGAGGTCGCGGCTCACCGCGCCGTAGAACGCCGGGTTGCCGTGCAGGAAATCGATGGCGAAGCCCAGCTGGTCGCGGTAGAACGCGGCGGAGGCAGCGACGTCGCGCACGAACAGGATGGGGACGGCGGGCCGTGCCGCGACGGCGCCGGTCGCCGGTCTTGGCGTCTTCGGCGCGTCGGCCGCCGCGGCCTTGAGTGCGGGCCAGTCCGCATAGCCGGCCTCGACGGCGACGATTTCCTGGGCCACGGCCAGCGGCATCGGCAGGTCCAGGGCCTGCCGGTCGGTGAGGTTGCGATAGCGCGGCAGCAGGCGCAGCTTGCCGCCGACGGAATAGTTGCCGTCGCGGTGCCAGCGCAGCAATTGCTTGGCACGCTTGCGATAGGTGTCGAGGGTGGTCATCGGGGGCGTTCCGGCTGAGGTGTCAGCGGGTGGGCCTGGCCCTTTCGGCGTGTCGCCGATGCATCCCGATGAAGCGGGGCGAGTGTGGCGTCGGCCACGAACGGCTGTCAAGCAGGCCTGCGCGGCATGGCATCCGGCCATGGCGCGGGCGGGGCCGAGCGTCCCGCCCGCAGTCTGCGGCGTGGCGCGCGGCTCAGCGCGCGCGCGACTTCGGCGCGGCGCCGGCGGCCGGCGGCTCGCTCGGCTTGCCGCTGCCGGCGGCGGGACGGCCGAAACCGGCGCCGAGGTTGCGCTGGAATTCCTGCCACAGCTCCATGTTGCGCTCGGTGAGCTGGTTCATCATGGTCCACGGCGTCTGCCCCAGCAGGTTGCCCATCTGCTGGCGGAACTGCTGCTGCTGGTCCAGGAACACCTGCATGCTGCGCTCCAGGTAGTTGCCCATGAAGCCCTGCAGCGAATCGCCATAGAACCGGATGATCTGGCTGAGCAACTGGGTGGACAGCATCGGCTCGCCGTCCTGTTCCTGGTCGGCGATGATCTGCAGCAGCACCGCGCGGCTGAGGTCTTCGCCGGTCTTGGCGTCGCGCACCTCGAATTCCTCGCCGTCGATGATCAACTGGCGGACGTCTTCGATGGTGATATAGCTGGAAATCTCGGTGTCGTAGAGGCGGCGGTTGGGGTACTTCTTGATGATGCGGATCTCAGCCATGAAGCGGTCGCTCGTGACGGTAGGCGCGCAGCATGGCGCAGCGCAGCAGGGCTTGCAACCGCCAAACGTCCCATCCGCACGGCCCCGGCCCGCAAAAAAATGCTGCGCAGCATGCGCGGACAGTGGCTGCAGCAATTTCGGTAGCGTTACCTCGACGCGGGCCGCCAGGACTGAGCGGTTCAGGCGCGGCCGCTACCAGCCCATGTGGTGCCCGCCGTTGATGTCCAGGTTCGAGCCGGTGATCCAGGCCGCTTCCTCGGCGACCAGGAACGCCACCGCATAGGCGATCTCCTCCGGCTTGCCGAGCCGGCCGGTGGGGATCTCGGCGGCGATCTTGGCGCGCACTTCCTCGGGCACCGCCATCACCATGTCGGTGGCGACGTAGCCGGGCGACACCGTGTTGACGGTGATGCCGTAGCTGGCGTTCTCGCGCGCCAGGGAAATGGTGAAGCCGTGCATGCCGGCCTTGGCCGCGGCGTAGTTGGCCTGGCCGTACTGGCCCTTGAGGCCGTTGATCGAGCTGATCTGGATGACCCGGCCCCAGCGTTGCCGGCGCATGCCCTCGATCACCGGGCGGGTGACGTTGAACACCGAGTTGAGGTTGGTGTTGATGACCTCGTGCCATTGCTCGGCGGTCATCTTGTGGAAGGTGGTGTCGCGGGTGATGCCGGCGTTGTTGACCAGGATCTCGACCGGGCCGAGCTGGCGTTCGACCTCGCGGATCAGGGTCTGCGCGTGCTCGGGCGAGGCGACGTCGCCAGGGACGATGGCGACCTCGTGGCCGCGTTCGCGCATGCGCTGCTGCCAGGCGCGGGCTTTCGCCTCGTCGCGGTAGTTGCTGGCCACGCGGTGGCCCTGCGCGGCCAGCCGCTCGCAGATCGCAGTGCCGATGCCGCCGGTACCGCCGGTGACCAGCGCAACGCGTGATGTCATGGATTCGCTCCGGATGGAAAAGAGGGCGGGCCGCGTCGCGGCCGAGACCCCGATTCTAGTCAGCCTGGGTGTCGCTGGGGATACCGGTCGCATCGGGCACGGTCCGATCCTGCGCCGGCAGCCGTGCCGGGTCGAAGGCGCGCCGCGCCGCCGCCAGCAGCGCGGCCACCGAGCCGGCCCCGCGCAGCGCCGCCGGTGGCTGGCCCAGCAGCGCCCAGGCCAGGCGCAGCGCCGGCAGCGGATCGGCATCGTCCAGCGGCTGCGCGGCGTGCGACTTGGACAGCTTGCGGCCGTCGGCGCCGAGCAGCAGCGGCAGGTGCAGGTAGCGCGGCGTCGGCAGGCCCAGCGCGCGCTGCAGCAGGATCTGCCGCGGGGTGGAGTCCAGCAGGTCGGCGCCGCGCACCACGTCGGTGATGCCTTGCGCGGCGTCGTCGACGACCACCGCCAACTGGTAGGCCCAGCAGCCATCGGCGCGCAGCAAGACGAAGTCGCCGACGTCGGCGTACACGTCCTGCGCTACCTCGCCGCGCACGCCGTCGGCGAAGCGCACCACGCTGCCCGGCGCCACCCGCAGGCGCAGCGCCGGTTGCGGCCGCGCCTGCGCGGCCACGCAGCGATGGTGCACGCCGCCCTGCGCGGCCAGTTCGCTGCGGCTGCAACTGCAGGCGAACGCCTGGTTGGCCTGCAGCAGGCGTTGCGCGGCGGCCTGGTAGAGCGCGTCGCGCGCGCTCTGGCGCACGATCGCGCCGTCCGCTTCCAGGCCGCAGGCGCGCAGGCTGGCGAGTTGGCGGTCGGCCGCGCCGGGCACGCTGCGCGGCCGGTCCACGTCTTCGATGCGCAGCAGCCATTGGCCGCCGGCATGGCGCGCGAGCAGCCAACTGCCGAACGCGGCCAGCAGCGAGCCCAGATGCAGCGGGCCGGTGGGCGAGGGCGCGAAACGGCCGCGGTAGGAAGGCGTGGGCATGGGCAAGCTGAATCGTCGGTCAGGTAAGCGCTTGAATTCAAGCGGCACGCGCCGCAGATTCGAAGCAATCCCCTTCATTGATCCGGTGCGGAGTCCACGTCGACATGTTCAACCGAATTGCCTTGTTCCTCATCACCAATCTGGCGGTGCTGGTCCTGGCCGGCATCGTCATGTCCGTGTTCGGCGTCAATCCCAACCAGATGGGCGGCCTGCTGGTGATGGCCGCGATCTTCGGCTTCGGCGGTTCGCTGGTGTCGCTGCTGCTGTCCAAGTTCATGGCCAAGCGCGCCACCGGCGCGCAGGTGATCACCGAGCCGCGCAACCACACCGAACGCTGGCTGCTGGAGACGGTGCGGCGCCAGGCGCAGGCCGCCGGCATCGGCATGCCCGAGGTCGCGGTGTACGACGGGCCGGAAATCAACGCCTTCGCCACCGGCGCCAACCGCAACAACGCGCTGGTCGCGGTGTCCACCGGCCTGCTGCAGAACATGACCGAGGACGAGGCCGAGGCGGTGCTGGGCCACGAGATCAGCCACATCGCCAATGGCGACATGGTGACGATGGCGCTGTTGCAGGGTGTGCTGAACACCTTCGTGATCGTGCTGGCGCGGGTGGTCGGCGGCGTGGTGGACAGCTATCTGTCCGGCAACCGCGACGGCCGCCGCGGCCTGGCGTACTACGCCATCGTGATGGTGCTGGAGATGGTGTTCGGCCTGTTCGCGACGATGATCGCGATGTGGTTCTCGCGCTACCGCGAGTTCCGTGCCGACGCCGGCGGCGCCAGCCTGGCCGGCCGCGCCAAGATGATCGCGGCGCTGCAGCGGCTGGAGCTCAACCATGGGCAGAGCACGCTGCCGTCGCAGGTGCAGGCGTTCGGCATCGCCGGCGGACTCGGCCAGGGCCTGCGCAAGTTGTTCATGAGCCACCCGCCGCTTGCCGAGCGCATCGCCACGCTGCGCGCCTCGCACGTCAACGCGACGGTGCGCTAACGCCGCAGTCGGGCGCTCGGCCACGAGTGCCGCACCGCGGCCCGAGGGGCCTTCCGCCCCTCGACACAACGCCGGGCAGGGTCACCTGCCTGGCGTTTTTTGTTGCGCGGCCCTGCCTGCGTCGGACGGATCGCGCCGCTGCGAATCCCAATTCCCCACTCCCGAATCCCGGCCTTCAAACAAAATCGAAGGTCATCCCAGACCCCGCCAGGCCCACGAATTCGCCCTGCACGTAATCGACGCCGGCGCTGAACAGCAGGCTCATCGAGGTGGCGTCGGCGACGAACTCGGCGATGGTGCGGATCCCGGCCGCCTGCGCGCGCTCGGTGATCTCGCGGATCTTGTCCTGATGCTCGCGGGCCTGCGTCAGGTCCTGGGTGAAGCCGCGGTCCAGCTTCAGGAACGCGGGCTGGAAGTGCGCCAGCAACTGGAACGAATCCAGGCCCGAGCCGAACTGCTCCAGCCCGACCTTGCAGCCCAGCGCGCTGGCCTCGGCCAGGAACTGCTGCGCGTTGCGCAGGTGGGTGAAGACCTTGGCCTCGGGCGTCTGCAGCCACAGGCGCTCGCCGGGCACGCCGTGCGCGGCCAGTTCGCGCCGGATCAGCGCCACCATCTGCGCGTCGCCGAAGGCATCCGGGCTGATCTTGACCAACAGGCTGGTGGCGTGGCCGGCGCGCTGGCGTTCGCCGATCACGGCGATCGCGCGCGCCACCACCCAGCGGTCGATCTCGGCCATCAGCCCGTGGTCGGCGGCGATGCCGAGGAAGGTGGTCGGGCCGATGGTCTCGTCGTTGCGCTCCAGGCGCAGGTAGGCCTCGTACAGTTCGTGCGGCTCGCCCTGCAGGTTCAGCACCGGCTGGTAGTGCAGCAGGAAGCCGTCGCCGGCCAGCGCTTCGCGCAGGTGCTGCACCCAGCGCTGGATGCGCTCTTCCTCGATGCGATCGGCGGCGCCGGGGTCGAAGATCTTGCAGGCGTTGCCGCCCAGTTCGATGGTCGCCTGCACGTTCTCGGTGGCGCGCGCCAGGACCTGGCCGACGCTGGCGATCTTCTCGCCGATCTGCACACCGCCGATGCTGACGGTGACCGTGGCCGAGCGTTCGCCGACGCTGAACACGTGCGCGGCATAGGCATGGAGGAGGCGCTCGGCCAGCGCCGCGGTGCGCGCGTAGTCGCCCTGCAGCAGCAACGCGAAGTTGTGTTCGCCGAAACGCGCCGCCTGCACGTCGCCGTCGATCGCGGCCGCCAGGTGGCGGGCCAGTGCCGCGATCAGCGCATCGGCCGAATCCAGGCCGATGTCGGCCAAGAGCCGTGCGTAGTGGTCGGGTTCGACCAGCAGGAAACCGTAGTGGCCGTCGCCGCGGCCGACCTGGGCCACCGCGTTCTCCAGCGCCAGCATGAAGGTCGGGCGGTTGAGCAGGCCGGTGACCTGGTCGCGCTGGCGCAGGTCCTCGACCTCGCGCGCCAGTTCCGGATCGAACTCCTCGCGGCGGCGGAACACCACCTGCACGCAGGCCTCGCCCTCGTAGCTGGCGGTGGCGAACTCCATCGTCGCCGGAAAGCTCTCGCCCTCCAGCGTGCGCGCGTCGACCTGGTACTGGGCCGGCGGCGGCTCGCCCTTGCCCAGCGACTTCAGCAGTTGCTTGAATTCTTCCACGTGCTGCGGCGCGACCATGTCCAGCAGCGACACGCCTTCGACGTCGTCGAACGAGTCGAAGCCGAACATCTCCAGGTAGGCCTCGTTGGCGCGGATGTGCATGCCTTCGTGGATGTAGGCGATCGGATCGCGCGAGGAGGCGATCAGCGCATCGCAGCGGCGCTCGGTCTCGCGCATCTGCGCCTCGATCCGGCGCAGCCCGCGCCGCGCCTGCAGATCGGCCCAGGTGCTGCGCACCACCGCCAGCAGGTGTTCCGGGCGCTGGCGCAGCGCGATCGCGCGCGCGCCGCCGGCCACCGCCTCGACCCATTCGTTCTCGTCGATGCGGTCGGCGAGCAGGATCACCGGGATGTCCTTGCCGCTGGCGCCGACCCGTTGCAGCACCTGCGGCAGCGGGATCGCTTGCGCGCGCGCGCTCAACACCAGGTCGATCGGCTGCGCGGCGAGCATGGCGCCCAGTTCTTCGGCGTGCTGCGGCCGCGACGGGCGCACCGCGATGCCGCTGTTGCGCAGGCTGCTGACGATCGTCTCGGCGTCTTCACCGCTGTCGTCGACGATCATCAGCCGCAGGGTGGTGTCTTTGCCTGTCTGCTGCATGAAGCCTCCCGGGGACGGCGTTTAATACACGATGCCTGCCTTGCCGTCCATGTTGGCCGGGAATGGGGAATGGGGAATGGGGAATGGGGAATGGGGAATGGGGAATGGCAAGAGCGGGCCTTCTTGCTCTGAAACGTTCGCGGTCAGTCCGAGAAAGAGCACAAGCAACGCAGCGCGCCGTTACGATTCCCCATTCCCCATTCCCCATTCCCAGCCTCTAAGCCACCAGACCCGCGGCGTGGCCCGAGGCCCAGGCCCACTGGAAGTTGTAGCCGCCCAGCCAGCCGGTCACGTCCAGCACCTCGCCGACGAAGTACAGGCCCGGCACCAGGCGCGATTCCATGGTGGCGGAGGACACCTGCGCGGTGTCCACGCCGCCCAGGGTGACTTCGGCGGTGCGGTAGCCCTCGGTGCCGCTGGCCACCAGCGGCCACGCCCCGAGCAGGTCGGCGGCCGCGCGCAGCTGCGGTTCGTCGAGTTGCCGCATCGGCTTGTCCGGCAGCCACACCTCGCACAGGCGTTGCGCGAAGCGGCGCGGCAGCGCCTCGCCCAGCACCGTGCGCAGTTCGGCGGCGCCGCGCAGGCGCTTGTGCTCGCGCAGCCAGGCGGCCGCGTCCTGCCCGGGCAGCAGGTCAAGGCGCAGGTCGTCGCCCGGTTGCCAGTACGAGGAGATCTGCAGGATCGCCGGGCCGCTGACGCCGCGATGGGTGATCAGCATGGCGTTGCGGAAGCTGACGCCGTTGCAGCGCGCCTCAACCGGCAGCGCCAGTCCGGACAGGTCCTGCAGGCGCTCCTGGTGCTTGCCGCTGAGGGTCAGCGGCACCAGCCCGGCACGGGTCGGCAGCACGCCGTGGCCGAACTGGCGCGCCAGGTCGTAGCCGAAGCCGGTCGCGCCCAGGCTGGGAATGGACAGCCCGCCGCTGGCCACGACCAGCGCGGCGGCGTGCACCGGACCATCGCCGCTGTCGATGCGGAACCCGGCGCTGCCGCGCTCCACGCGCAGGACCGGGCACTGGGTGCGGATCGTGACCCCGGCCGCGTCGCACTCGTCCACCAGCATGCGCACGATCTGCTTGGAGGAGATGTCGCAGAACAGCTGGCCCAGTTCCTTCTCGTGGTAGGCGATGGCGTGGCGTTCGACCATCTCCACGAAGTCGGCCGGGCGGTAGCGCGCCAGCGCCGACTTGCAGAAATGCGGGTTGGCCGACAGGAAGTTGCCCGGGGCGGTGCCGGTGTTGGTGAAGTTGCAGCGGCCGCCGCCGGACATCAGGATCTTCTTGCCGACCTTGTTGGCGTGCTCGATCACCCGCACGCGGCGCCCGCGGCGGCCGGCGGTCAAGGCGCACATCAGCCCGGCGGCGCCGCCGCCGACGACGGCGACGTCGACCTGGATCGGCTCGGCGCGCGCGCTCATGCCGCGGCTTTGCGCACCGTCGGGGTGAACGTCACGCTGCCCTCGTCGCCGAGCAACTGCACCTCGCCGTCCTGGATCACCACGTCGAAGCGCATGCTGCGCTGGATCAGCTCGGCCGCCGCCGCGACCGCCTCGGCGGGCAGGTCGAGCACCTGCAGCGGCTTGAGCTTGAGCAGGGCCGAGGCGTTCTTCTCCCACCAGATGTCGGCGGCGCGTCCGCCGTAGTTGACCACCGCCACCTCGCGCGAGCGGCCACAGGCCTTGCGGAGGCGCGATTCGTCGGGCTGGCCGACCTCGATCCACAGCTCGATCGCGCCGGTGTAGTCCATCCGCCACAGGTCCGGCTCGTCGTCGCTGCTCAGGCCCTTGCCGAACAGCAGGCGTTCCTCGGCGAACAGGGCGAAGGTCAGCAGTCGCGCCATCAGCCGCTGGTCGGTCTCGGACGGGTGCTGGGCCAGGGTCAGCGCATGCGCCGCGTAGTAGCCGCGGTCCATGTCGGAAATCTGCAGGTCGGCCTTGCGAAGGGTGGCGGTGAGGGCCATGCGGCTACCGGGATCAAAGGGCGGCCATGATAATGCGTGGCGATGTCCGATCCCCGTCCGCCGTCCAGCGCCGATCCCGCCCCGAGCCGCTGGCAACTGCCGCCGGGACCGTGGTCGACCCTGCTGGATGGGCTGTGCGCGCGCTTTCCACGGGTATCGCGGGCGCAGTGGCAGGACCGCTGCGCGCGTGGCCGGGTGCAGGATGCGCAGGGCCGGCCATTGCCGGCGGCGCTGCCGTACCGGGTCGGGCTGGAGGTGCGCTACTTCCGCGAGGTCGCCGACGAGGCGCCGATCGCCGGCGTGGAGCGCATCCTGTACGCCGATGCGCACCTGGTGGTGGCCGACAAGCCGCACGGGCTGCCGGTCACGCCATCCGGGCGCTATCTGCGCGAGACCCTGCTGGCACGCCTGGTGGCGCGGCTGGGCAATCCGGCGCTGGTGCCGCTGCACCGCCTGGACCGCGCCACCGCCGGGCTGGTGCTGTTCTCGGCCGACCCGGACAGCCGCGGTGCGTACCAGGCGCTGTTCCGCGAGCGACGCATCGCCAAGACCTATGAGGCCTTGGCGCCGGCCCTTCCGGGTGTGGCGTTTCCGCTGCTGCGCGCGAGCCGGCTGGTGCGCGGCGAGCCGTTCTTCCGTATGGCCGAGGCCGACGGCCAGGCCAACAGCCTGACCCGGATCGCGGTGCTGGAGGCGCCCGCCGGGCCGCTGTGGCGCTACGCCCTGACCCCGGTGAGCGGGCGCAAGCACCAGTTGCGCGTGCACATGGCCGCGCTGGGCGCGCCGATCCTCGGCGATCCGCTGTATCCGGCGCTGCAGGACCGCGACGAGCAGGCCGAGCCGCTGCGCCTGTTGGCATGTGCGCTGGCGTTCGACGATCCGCTCAGTGGTGTCCGGCGTCGCTTTGCCAGCGAACAGCGCCTGCACTGGCCCTCCGGGACCGGCTGAGCCGCGCTCGGCGTGGGGCTCGGGGCGCGCCCAGGTGGAGCGCCGTCGGTCGTTGCGTGTACGCCCGTATACATCCGATCGGCTGCGCCGCCAGCGCGGCCGCCGACGCGTAGCGTAAGGCGCCTGACCACCCGTCACGCTGGAGCGCTCATGAAAACGCCGATCGCGATACCGATCCGTCTCGTTGCGCTGGGCGTCGCCAGCGCGTTGCTGGCGGGACCGGCGCTGGCCAGCCAGGTCGAGGAGGCGCAGGTCTACGTCACCAAGCAGACGGCGCAGGGCCAGAACGTGCTGAAAACTGGCTGCAGCAAGGTGCAGAGCAAGAACGGCAAGAACGTCTGCTTCCTGAAGGAGTACCCGCAGGTCGTCCTGATCGGCAACATCAATGGGCGCAAGGCCGCGGCGGTGCGCGAAGAACACGCCACCCTCGCCACGTTGAATCAATGGAACGTGGCTTCGGTCGAGGTCGGTTCGGCGTTCATCGAGCCGCTGCCGTGCAGCGTGCAGGACAGCAAGTTCGGCTGCGGCGGCTTCACCGAGGGCAAGCTGTCGGGCACGGAGGTCTACTGGGCGGGCTACCAGAACGCGTTGGTCGATTCGCAGACTGCGGCGAAGTGCACGGCGCCCGATTACCGCAGCAAGGTCGAGAGCGCATACCGGGCGGTTTCCCTCAATGGCCTGGTCCTGCACGACCTGGTGCATGGCAAGAGCGCGCGCTGGCGCGAAACGCTTTCAGACGACGTCGCCTCGATGGGACGGGTGTTCGAGGCCAAGCAGCAGGCGGTCATCGACCTGCAGGCCTTCGTGGCCGACGACGGCAAGATGTCGGTCTTTGATCCGCAAGGGCTGAGCGGCAATACCAGGTTCCATACCTGCTGGTCCCAGGCGCTCATCATCCTGGGTGATCTGATCGCCCGGGATGGATGACGGGAAGATGCATGACGGCGTAGGGCCGCTTGGCAGGCGCGAGGCGGGGCAGGGCGCGTTCGGGGGGGGGGGGGGGGGGGCGGTCCTGCGCAGTGCCGCCACAGTGCCGGGTTCGGGCCCGGCGGATCTGCGCAATGTGCGCTGCAACCAAGCGGCAGCGGCCGCGCCGCCAGGAACTTTAGGGCTGGATTCAGCTTCCTTGTGGGCGATCTCGCTTTGTCTACACAAACTTGTCGCTTTTTGGGGACGACCCGCGTATGGTGCATCCCACTGTGTTTGCTAGGGTCACCGTGAATCGTGGCCTGGTGCAGTTGATCTCGCGATCCGCTCCATCGTTCCGCTTTACCAACGCCTGCAACTCAGTCTCGGCCCCGATACCCGGTGGCTGCGATATTTTTCAATCAATGTTTCAGGAGTTAGTAAATGAGCGAAGCGCGCCAGACCGGTACTGTGAAGTGGTTCAACGATGCCAAGGGCTTCGGCTTCATCACCCCGGAAAGCGGTCCCGACCTGTTCGTGCATTTCCGCGCGATCCAGGGCACGGGCTTCAAGTCCCTGCAGGAAGGCCAGAAGGTGACCTTCGTCGCCGTCCAGGGTCAGAAGGGTATGCAGGCCGACCAGGTGCAGGCCGTCTAATCAGACGCCCGCCACCGTAAGGTTGCCAGAACGCCGGGAGCGCAAGCTCCCGGCGTTTTTATTTGGTGCGTGCCGCCGTTGCGCTGGCGCTTGGGGCAAACGGGGCGCCCTCCCGCGCAGCGCGGCGCGGGCAAGGCGGCGCGTCGGAGTCGTGGCGCCTGCCGTGTCCATGCGCGCAGCCGTGGCCGGCTACCATGATCGGCCCCGCGTCTTCGGAACCCTCGCCATGATCACCGTCCATCACCTCAACCAGTCCCGGTCGCAGCGCGTGCTGTGGCTGCTGGAGGAACTGGCGCTGCCGTACCAGGTGGTCAAGTACCAGCGCGATCGGCAGACCATGCTGGCGCCGCCGGAACTGCGCGCGATCCATCCGCTGGGCAAGTCGCCGGTGCTGGTCGACGATGGCCACGTGCTGGCCGAATCCGGCGCGATCCTCGACTACCTGGTCGAGCGCTACGACACCGAACGCGCGCTGTCGCCGTCGCCGCAGCCACTGGAGGCGCCCGAACGCCTGCGCTACCGCTACTGGATGCACTACGCCGAGGGCTCGGCGATGCCGCCATTGCTGATGAGCCTGGTGTTCGGCCGGATCCGCGCGGCGAAGATGCCGTTCTTCGCGCGGCCGATCGCCCGCGCCATCGTCGACAAGGCGATGCAGGGCTTCGTCGGCCCGCAACTGAAGCTGCACCTGGAGTGGATGGAGCGCGAGCTGGCCGCCAGCGGCTGGTTCGCTGGCGACCGCTTCACCGCCGCCGACGTGCAGATGAGCTTCCCGGTGCAGGCCGCGGCCGCGCGCGCCGGGGTGCAGGCCTATCCGAACCTGGCCGGCTTCGTGCAGCGCATCGAGCAGCGTCCGGCCTACCAGCGCGCGCTGCAGCAGGGCGGGCCGTTCAGCTTGCTCGGTGGCGGCGAGGCCGGCTGAAGCCTGTTCGCGCGGCTGGATGCCGCAGCCGCGCCGCGAACGCCTGCGGTGCGCGGCGCCCCGCCTGGCTCACGGCGACGGGCCGCGCGGCTGGCACTGCCGGACGAAGGCGATGCTGTCGGCCATGACCGGCAACGCCGGATCGTCCTTGCGCAGCGCCAGGGCCAGGCGCAGGTGGCCGACGCCCGGGTAGAGCTTGACCTCGGCCGGCACCCCGGCGCGTTGCAGCGCGGCCTGCAGCGCCAGGCTTTCCTGCGGGAGCACCACCTTGTCGGCGCTGCCGTGCAACAGCAGCATCGGCGGTTCGTCGCCGTCGACGAAGGCGATCGGCTGCGAGCGCCGCTGCTGCGCCGGATCGCGGCCGAACATGCCGATCAGGTCGGGATCGGTCAGCGGCAGGAAATCGTAGGCGCCGGCCAACCCGACCAGGCCGCACACCTGCCGCGGCGCCATGCCCTGGGCCTGCAGCCAGCGGCCGTCGCTGGCCAGCAGCGCGGCCATGTGCGCGCCGGCGGAATGGCCCATCAGCACCAGCCGGCGCGGGTCGCCGCCGTGCTCGGCCGCGTGGGCGCGACTCCAGGCCACCGCCGCGGCGGCGTCGCGCATGAAGCCGTCCAGGGTCACCTGTGGGTACTTGCGGTAGTCCGGCACGATCGCCACCACGCCGTGCCGCGCAAGCGCCTCGCCGGCCCAGCGGTACTGCTGGCGGTTGCCGTTCTTCCAGGTGCCGCCATGGAAGAACACCACCACCGGCGCATCCTGCGCCGCGATCGGTCGGTACACGTCCAGCTTCAGGCCGTGCGCCGCGTCGAACACGATGCCGCGCTGCTCGCCCAGGCCCTGGCGCGCGGAACCGGCGTTGAGGCCGCCGAAGAACACGCTGCTGCACGCCGAGACCAGCAGCGAGGACAGGGCGAGCAGCAGGTGGCGGGGCCAGCGCGGCAGTGGCGGCGAACGGTCGGGCATGGGCGGCGATCTGCGAGGAAGGAGCGGGAGCATGCCGCATGCAGGTGTCGGCAGCGAGTGCATGGCGTCGGCGGCATTGTCGGCAGGTAGGCGCAAGATGCCGCTGCGGATGCGCGGTGTTGGCTGCGGTGCGACGTTCCTTCTTTCGCCGGGAGCATTGGCGCTTTTTTTAGGAAGGTGCCTGGCAGGGCGGATGAGCGGTGGGCGAAGCCTTGTGCGTTCCACTCCGCGAGTCGCTTTCGCGCCGGACCCTCACCCCAACCCCTCTCCCGGTGGGAGAGGGGCTCGGCTGTTCCTTCTCCCGTCGGGAGAAGGTGCCCCGCAGGGGCGGATGAGGGTACGGGCGCAGCCTCGTGCACCAAACGCAGCGAGACGCTTCGCGCCATGCCCTCACCCCACCTCATCTCCCGGTAGCAGCATCGCTGTAAGCTGGCACGCATGCCTGCATTGCGCTTCGACAACCGTTTTACCGCCGAGCTGCCTGGCGATCCCGAGCGCGGACCGCGCCTGCGCGAGGTGCTCGGCGCGCTGTGGTCGGAGGTCGCGCCGACCCCGGTGGCCTCGCCGCAGTTGCTGGCCCATTCGCACGAGATGGCGGCCTTGCTCGGCTTGTCGGAACAGGACGTGCTGGCGCCGGGGTTCGCCGAGGTCTTCGCTGGCAATGCGCTTTACCCGGGCATGCGCCCGTATGCCACGAACTATGGCGGCCACCAGTTCGGGCACTGGGCCGGGCAACTCGGCGACGGCCGCGCGATCGCGCTGGGCGAGGCGCTGGGGGCCGATGGCCGGCGCTGGGAACTGCAGCTCAAGGGCGCCGGGCGCACGCCGTATTCGCGCGGCGCCGACGGCCGCGCGGTGCTGCGCTCGTCGATCCGCGAATTCCTGTGCAGCGAAGCGATGCACCATCTCGGCGTACCGACCACGCGCGCGCTGAGCCTGGTCGCCACCGGCGAGCCGGTGCTGCGCGACATGTTCTACGACGGCCATCCGCGCGCCGAGCCGGGCGCGGTGGTGTGCCGGGTGGCGCCGTCGTTCGTGCGCTTCGGCAGTTTCGAGCTGCCTGCCGCGCGCGGCGACACGGCCTTGCTGCGGCAACTGGCCGACTTCGTGATCGAGCGCGATTTTCCCGAGCTGGAGGGGCCGGCGGACCTGCGCTACGCCGACTGGTTCGGCGAGGTCTGCGCGCGCACCGCGGTCATGGTCGCGCACTGGATGCGGGTCGGCTTCGTGCACGGGGTGATGAACACCGACAACATGTCGATCCTGGGCCTGACCATCGACTACGGCCCCTACGGCTGGATCGACGACTACGATCCGAACTGGACGCCGAACACCACCGACGCGCAGGGGCGACGCTACCGTTTCGGCACCCAGCCGCAGGTGGCGTACTGGAACCTCACCCGGTTGGCGCAGGCGCTGGCGCCGCTGTTCGCCGACGTCGCGCCGCTGCAGGCCGGCCTGCAGCGCTTCCGCGACACCTACGCGCAGGCCGAGCGCGACACCGCGGCGGCCAAACTCGGCCTGAGCGCATGCGACGACGCCGACCTGATCCTGATGCAGGACCTGCTGCAGCTGTTGCAGCAGGCCGAGGTGGACATGACCCTGTGGTTCCGCGGGCTGAGCGCGCCGCAGCCGCCGGCGCTGGCGGACCTGGCCGATGCGTTCTACGACCCGGCCAGGCGGACCGCACAGGCGCCGGCGTTCGAAGCCTGGCTGGCGCGCTATGCGCAGCGGTTGCGCGAGGATCCGCTGCCCGCGGCCGCACGCGTGGCGCGGATGCGCGCCGCGAACCCCTGCTACGTGCTGCGCAACTATCTGGCGCAACAGGCGATCGATCGCGCCGAGCAGGGCGACCCCGGCGGCATCCACGACCTGCTGGAGGTGATGCGCCGGCCCTACGCGGAGCAGCCGGGACGCGAGGCGTTCGCGGCGCGGCGTCCGGACTGGGCGCGCGATCGCGCCGGGTGTTCGATGTTGTCGTGCAGTTCCTGAGCCCGTGACCGGGCGGGGCGCGGAGGGCTGGCGCGTCGATGCGGGTGGCGGCGGCAGAGCGTGGCGGCGCCTGGTGGCTGCGGGAGGATGCCGGCGTCGGGTCGGGGCTGGGCTGGGCGGCCGTGCGGTGCGCTTGCGCGCACTGAGCATCGCGGCCGACGCCTCGCCTGCATGAGCCGCCGCGGCGACAGCGTGGTCTCCGCGACCTGTCAGCATGACGTGCCGCCAATGGCGGGTCGCATGCGCCACGCGTGAGACCGGCGCTCGTCGCACGAGCGGCGGCCGCTGGTGCAGGCGCGTCGCGCTCAGCGCGCCGCGTCGGCGCGATAGCCCCAGGCGACCAGGAAGCTCGCCACCACTTCCTCCGCCAGCGCCTGCTGGCTGGCGTGGTCCGGCGCCCGGCCGTTGAGCATCGCGCCGGGGTAGGCGTAGCCGATCGCCGCGCCGATGAAGGCGGTGGCGGCCACCTGCGGCGCGGCCACGCGCACGTCGCCGCGCGCGTCGAGCCTGTGCAGCAGATCGCTCAGGCGTTGCCGCAGGCGGCCGGCGCGGCGCTGATGCAGCGACTGCAGCAGCTCGGGCATCTGCGCGCTGGCCTGGACCAGCAGCCGGTGCAGGCGCAGCGAGGACGGCGCGTACAGATGCGCCTGCACGGTCAGCGCGATCTGCCGCAGGGTGCGCGGCAGGTTCTGTGAGGCGCTGTCGCCGATGTTCTCCAGTTGCGCCTGCAGTTCCTCGCTCAAGGCCTCGAACACCTGCATCAGCAGGTCGGCCTTGCTGGAGAAGTGGTTGTACAGGCTCTGCCGGGTCAGCCCGGCATGCAGCGCGATCTGCTCCAGCGAGACATCCAGGCCGTGCTCCAGCAGCAATGCGCGGGCGGCCTGCAGCAGTCGCGGCCGCGCCAGCGCCGGGCGGCCGCGCGGGCGCCCGGCCGCCACCACCGCCGCGCGCGTCTCGGGCGCGGGCCGGGTGGCGCGCGCACGCGGGGCGCGGGCGGTTGTGCGATCCTTCATGTTTATTTATTTGTCTTTAAGTAAATTAAATGATCCTCTCCCCGCTTCCCAGGATCAAGCGCATGCCCGCGCCTTTCGCCCAGCGTCCGCGTCGCGCGCTGCCGCTGTTGCTGTGCCTCGTTTTCGTCGCGCTGGTTGGTTGCAAGGGCGAGCGCGCCGCGCCGGCGGCGCAGGCCAGGACGGTCGGTGTGGTCACCCTGCAGCCGCAGAGCGTGCCGCTGAGCGCGGAGCTGGCCGGGCGCACCGTGGCCTCGGAGGAATCGGAAGTGCGGCCGCAGGTCAGCGGCATCCTGCGCAAGCGGTTGTTCGAGGAGGGCGCGATGGTGCGTGCCGGGCAACCGCTGTTCCAGATCGAACCGACCCTGTACCAGGCCGCGGCCAACGAGGCGCAGGCCAACCTGGCCACCGCCGAGGCGGCGCTGGCGACCGCGCAACTGCGCGCCGAGCGTTATCGCGAACTGGGCAAGACTCGGCTGGCCGCGCAGCAGGACGTGGACGACGCGCAGGCGAGCTACAAGCAGGCCCTGGCCAGCCGCGACGCGCAGCGCGCCGCGCTGGAGACCGCGCGCACCCAGCTGCGCTTCGCCACCGTGGAGGCGCCGATCAGCGGCCGCATCGGCCGCGCGCGGGTCACCCCGGGCGCGCTGGTCACCGCCAGCCAGGCCGATGCGATCGCCAAGATCCAGCAACTGGACCCGATGAACGTGGACATCACCCAGTCCGGCAGCCAGTTCCTGGCGCTGCGCCGCGCGATCGCCGATGGCGGGGTGCAGCCGGCGACCGCCGAAGTGCGGCTGAAGCTGTCCGACGGCAGCGACTATCCGTTGCCCGGCACGCTGGAGTTCGCCGACATCGACGTGGAGGAAACCACCGGCAGCGTGACCCTGCGCGCGCGCTTCCCCAACCCCGATGCGCAATTGCTGCCGGGCATGTACGTGCGCGCGATCGTCGGCCAAGGCATCCGCCAGCAGGCGCTGCTGGTGCCGCAGGCCGCGGTGGACCGCAGCCCGCGCGGCGACGCCGAGGCCTGGGTGGTGGGCGCGGACAACGTCGTGCGCCAGCGTCGGTTCACCACGCTGCGCGCGGTCGGCGACCGCTGGCTGGTCGGCGAGGGACTGCAGCCCGGCGAGCGGGTGGTGGTGGAGGGCCGGCAGGGTCTGAGCGACGGCGCCAAGGTGACGGTCAAGCCGGCCGCCGCGGCCGCCACCCCCGCCAAGCAGGGCTGAGCCGGCATGCTCGCGCGCTTCTTCATCGCCCGCCCGATCTTCGCCTGGGTGCTGGCGATCTGCATCATGGCCGCCGGCGCCATCGCCGTGGTCACCCTGCCGGTGGAGCAGTACCCGGACATCGCCCCGCCCGGGGTCAACGTCACCGCCACCTACAACGGCGCCTCGGCGCAGACGGTGGAGGACAGCGTCACCCAGGTGATCGAGCAGCAGATCAAGGGCATCGACCACCTGCTGTATTTCTCCTCGACCAGTTCCTCCTCCGGGCAGGCGCGCATCAGCATCACCTTCGACCAGGCGGCCAATCCCGACATCGCCCAGGTGCAGGTGCAGAACGCGGTCAACCAGGCGCTCAACCGCCTGCCGCAGGAAGTGCAGCAGCAGGGCGTGACCGTGTCCAAGTCGCAGGGCGACAGCCTGATGGCGGTGGCGCTGTACGACAGCACCGACCGCATGGACAACGTCGACATCTCCGACTACTTGATCAGCACCCTGCAGGATCCGATCAGCCGCATCAACGGCGTCGGCGAGATCACCGTGTTCGGCGCGCAGTACGCGCTGCGGGTGTGGCTGGATCCGCACAAGCTCAACGCCTACGACCTGATGCCCGGCGACGTGCGCAACGCGATCCTGGCGCAGAACACCCAGGTCACCGCCGGCGAACTCGGCGCGCTGCCCACCGGCGCCGACCAGGAGCTCAACGCCACGGTCACCGCGCAGTCGCGGCTGCAGACCCCCGAGCAGTTCCGCCAGATCATCCTGGCCACGCGCGCCGACGGCTCCAGCGTGCGCCTGGGCGACGTGGCGCGGGTGGAGATCGGCGCGGAGAACTACCAGAACAACGCCACGCTTAACGGCCATCCGGCGTCCGGGTTCTCGGTGACGCTGTCCGCCGGCGCCAACGCGATCGCCACCTCCGATGCGATCCACGCCACCATCGCGCGGCTCAAGCCGACCTTCCCGCCGGGGCTGGAGGTGGCGTATCCGCGCGACAGCACGCCGTTCGTGCGGATCTCGATCGAGAACGTGGTGCACACCCTGGCCGAGGCGATCGTGCTGGTGGTGGTGGTGATGTTCCTGTTCCTGCAGAACTGGCGCGCCACGCTGATCCCGGCGATCACCGTGCCGGTGGTGCTGCTGGGCACCTTCGGCATCCTCGCCGCGGCCGGCTTCACCATCAACACGCTGACCCTGTTCGCGATGGTGCTGGCGATCGGCCTGCTGGTGGACGACGCCATCGTGGTGGTGGAGAACGTCGAACGCATCATGCACGAGCAGCACCTGCCGCCGCGCGAGGCGACCGCGCAATCGATGGGCGAGATCACCGGCGCGCTGGTCGGCATCACCGTGGTGCTGGGCGCGGTGTTCCTGCCGATGGCGTTCTTCGGCGGTTCCACCGGCATCATCTACCGCCAGTTCTCGATCACCATCGCCGCGGCGATGGCGCTGTCGGCGCTGGTCGCGCTGACCCTGACCCCGGCGCTGTGCGCTACCCTGCTCAAGCCGGTGGAGCAGGAACGCCAGCTCGGGCGCTTCTTCCGCTGGTTCAACCGCGGCGTGGAGCGCGGCCAGCACGCCTACCAGCGCCGGCTCGGCACGCTGCTGCGACGGCCGCGGCGCTGGATGGCGCTGTACGCGCTGATCGTGCTGGCGATGGTGGCGCTCTATGCGCGCATGCCGACCGGGTTCCTGCCGGTGGAGGACCAGGGCCAGGTGCAGATCCAGTTCACCACTCCGGAAGGCACGCCGCTGGCCAGGACCCAGGCCCTGGGCCAGCGCATCAGCGACTACTTCATGACCCACGAGAAGGCCAACCTCACCGCCATCTTCATGGTGGTGGGGCGCAACAACGCCGGTACCGGGCAGAATGCCGGGCAGGCGTTCGTGGCGCTGACGCCGTGGGGCGAGCGCGGCCGCGACAACACCGCGCAGGCGATCATCGACCGCGCCAACGCGCATTTCCGCGGCACTGCCGACGCCAAGATCAGCGTGCTGTCGCCGCCGGCGGTGCGCGGCCTGGGCCAGTCCAGCGGCTTCGAACTGTGGATCCGCGACAGCGACGGAGCCGGCCGCGCGGCGCTGCTGCAGGCGCAGCAGCAGGTGCTGCAGGAAGCCGGCGACGACCCGCAGCTGACCGCGGTGCGGCTCAACGGCCTGGGCGACAAGGCGCAACTGCAGGTGGACATCGACCAGGCCCAGGCCAGTGCGCTGGGCCTGGCGCAGAGCGACATCAACGCGACCCTGTCCACCGCGTGGGGCGGCAGCTACGTCAACGACTTCATCGACCGCGGCCGGGTCAAGCGCGTCTACGTGCAGGGCGACGCGCCGTACCGGTCGCTGCCGGAGGACATCGGCCAGTGGTACGTGCGCGGCAAGGACGGGCAGATGGCGCCGTTCGCCAGTTTCGCCAGCACCCAGTGGACCCGCGGCCCGCAGTTGCAGCAGCGCTTCAACGGCCTGCCGGCGGCGCAGATCCAGGGCGGCGCGGCGGCCGGCAGCAGTTCCGGCGAGGCGATGCAGCGGATGCAGGCGCTGGTCGCCAAGCAGCAGGGCTTCGATCTGCAGTGGAGCGGGCTGTCCTACCAGGAGCAGTTGTCCAGCAACCAGACGCTGTGGCTGTACACCGCCTCGATCCTGTTCATTTTCCTGTGCCTGGCCGCACTGTACGAGAGCTGGTCGATCCCGGTGGCGGTGTTGCTGGTGATCCCGCTGGGTGTGCTCGGCACGGTGACCGCGACGACACTGGCGGGTTTCGTCAACGACATCTATTTCCAGGTCGGCCTGCTGACCACGATCGGCCTGTCGGCCAAGAACGCGATCCTGATCGTGGAGTTCGCCGAGGCCCAGCATCGCGCCGGACGGGCGCTGCTGGACGCGGCGTTGGAAGGCGCGCGGCTGCGCCTGCGGCCGATCGTGATGACCTCGCTGGCGTTCGTCGCCGGCGTGCTGCCGCTGGCGTTGTCCACCGGCGCCGGCGCGTCCAGCCGCCGCGAGATCGGCGTCAGCGTGATCGGCGGCATGGTCTCGGGTACCTTGCTGGCGGTGCTGCTGGTGCCGCTGTTCTTCGTGCTGGTGCGCGGCCTGTTCCACGGTCCGGCACGGCAGGACGCGAGCGCCGCGTCGGCGTAAGCCGTAGACCGACGCGGCGGCACCGCGACGCGGTGCCGCCTTGCGACTAGACTTGGCGTTTCCCCACGCCATACGACTGCGCGATGAACGATTCCTCCTGTTGCGACGCGCCCAGCGACGCACCGGCCCACTGGTCCGCCCATATCCGCGACATCGTCGACTTCCCGAAGCCGGGCATCGTGTTCAAGGACATCACCCCGCTGCTCGCCGATGGCCCGGAGTTCGCCTCGGCGCTGGACGAGATGGCGCGTCCGTGGCGCACCACGCCGTTGCAGGCGGTGCTGGGCATCGAGTCGCGCGGCTTCATCCTCGGCGCGGCGCTGGCGCACGAACTGCGCACCGGCTTCGTGCCGGTGCGCAAGCCGGGCAAGCTGCCGGGCAGGACGGTGACCCAGGAGTACGCGCTGGAATACGGCAGCGACCGCATCGAGATGCACGCCGATGCGTTGCCGGCCGGGGCGCGCGTGCTGCTGGTCGACGACGTGCTCGCCACCGGTGGCACCTTGCGCGCGGCGCTGGCGTTGGCGCAGCAATTGGAACTGGAAGTGGTCGGCGCCGCGGTGCTGGTGGAACTACAGGCGCTGCGCGGTCGCGATCGCTGGAGCGAGACCTTGCCGCTGCTGGCGACGCTGACGTACTGAGCAAGGCGCACGGCTGCGGCCAGCAGGTGGCGCGGCCCGGCGGGGCGAAGCG
This sequence comes from Xanthomonas sp. DAR 35659, assembly GCF_041242975.1. Lineage (NCBI taxonomy): Bacteria > Pseudomonadati > Pseudomonadota > Gammaproteobacteria > Lysobacterales > Lysobacteraceae > Xanthomonas > Xanthomonas medicagonis. The sequence continues at coordinate 3,375,163 of NZ_CP162488.1, read as the reverse complement.
CTGGGCGACGCGCATGCGTCGCGGCCATCGCGCATCGGTGCGGCTAACGCCGTTCGCGACCACCGCGGGCGCCGCCTCAGGTCGGGTAGATCACCGTGTCCAGGCTGGGGTCGGCATGCGCGTCGGCGTGGCTCAGGTGGCCGTCGAACGGACCGACCTTGCAGATCCGGCCCGCATCGGTGAACACCAGTTGCAGCCCGTGCTCCTGTTCCCAGTCGCAGTTGCATTCCAGGCTGATGCGCAGGCGGCCGTCGCGGTAGCGGCTGAGGTAGGCCTCGCCGCCGAACTGCACGTGCCGCCACACCTGCGCCGGATCGTCGATGCGTGGGCAGGGTGTGCCGTACTGCTGATGCAGGGCCTGCATGCGTTGGTAATAAGCGAATACATGCGGAGCCGCCGCATCGAGCACGGCCTGGTCGATGCGCAGGAACGCGGCGACCGCGGCGGCGTAGTCGGCCGGCGCCGGATCGGCCGCGTAGTCCTCGAACACGAAGCCGCAGGCGTCCTGCATCCACGGCACCGGCACCGCCGCGATCCAGGCGGCGCCGTCCTCGTCCTGCTGCAGCGAGGCGAGCACGGTCTGCAACGGCGTGGGCGCGCTCACAGCTTGGCCACCCGGAAGCGGCGGCCCTTGATCTTGCCGGCCTGCAGATGCGCCAGCGCCTTGGCGACGTGGGCGCGGGCGATGGCGACATAGGAGCGGGTGGGGTAGATCGCGATCTTGCCGATCGCCGCGCCGGACAGGCCGGCCTCGCCGGTCAACGCGCCGAGGATGTCGCCGGCGCGCAGCTTGTCGGTCTTGCCGCCGTCGATGCGCAGCGTGGTCATCGCCGCCTGCGGCAACTGCGCCGGGCGCGCGGTGGCCAGCGGCGCGCGCGACCAGCGCAGCGGCTGGCCCTGTTCTTCCTCCAGCGCCTGCGCGCGCGCGATCTCGCGCGGCGCCACCAGGCTCAGGGCCAGGCCATGCTTGCCGGCGCGCGCGGTGCGGCCGATGCGGTGCCGGTAGGTCTCGGTGTCGGTCGGCAGCTCGTAGTTGAGCACCGCCGCCAGGTCCTCCACGTCCAGCCCGCGCGCGGCCACGTCGCTGGCGACCAGCACGTTGCAACTGCGGTTGACGAAGCGCACCAGCACCTCGTCGCGGTCGCGCTGCTCCATGTCGCCATGCAGCGCCAGCGCCGAGAAGCCGAACTGCTGCAGCGAGCCGGCGACCTCGTCGACCTCCTTGCGCGTGTTGCAGAACACCACGCTGGATTCGGGGGTGAAGCGCAGCAGCAGGCCGGCCACCGCCTTCTGCCGGTAGGCGGGATCGACCTCGAAGAACTGCTGGTCGATCTCCGGCGCGCTGTCGGCGCCGGCGACGGTGATCTCGGCCGGTTCGCGCAACAGTTCGCGCGCCAGGGTGCGGATCGCCTCGGGGAAGGTGGCCGAGAACAGCAGGCTCTGGCGGTGCTTGTCGCAGCGGCTGGCGATCTCGCGGATCGGTTCCTCGAAGCCCATGTCGAGCATGCGGTCGGCCTCGTCCAGGACCAGCGTGCGCACCCCGCCCAGGTGCAGGGCGCGCTTGCGCGCCAGCTCCTGGATGCGGCCGGGCGTGCCCACCACCACCTGCGGATCGTGCGCTTCCAGCGAGGCCAGTTGCGGGCCCAGCGGCATGCCGCCGGTCAGCACCACCAGCTTCATGTTGGGGATGCCGGTGGCCAGCTTGCGCAACTGCTTGCCGACCTGGTCGGCCAGTTCGCGGGTCGGGCACAGCACCAGCGCCTGCGCGCGCGTCAGCGCCGGATCCAGCTTTTGCAGCAGGCCCAGGCCGAACGCGGCGGTCTTGCCGCTGCCGGTGGGGGCCTGCACGATCACGTCGCGGCCGGCCAGGATCGGCGGCAGGCTCTGCGCCTGGACCGGGGTCATCGTGGTGTAGCCGAGTGCGTCGATGCCGGGCGCGAGCGCCGGGGAGAGGGCAAGGGTGGTGAAATCGTTCATGCGACATTTTAGCCGTTGAACGGCTGGGATTCGGGAGTGGGGATTCGGGATGGGGAGATTCGCGAGTGCCGGCCGTCGCGCGGTGCTTGTGTAGGAGCGGCTTCAGCCGCGACGGGATGCCCGGCGGAGCGCGTTGCGGCCGTTCTCCGAAACGGGCGAAAACGGCCCTGCAGCGGCGTCGACGGACGATCGCCGGCTCAGGTCACCGCGGCGAACCAGTCGGCGATGGCGCGCGCGCTGGCGGCGGGGGCGGTCTGCAGCAGCAGGTGCGGACCGGCGAGATCCACGCGGCGCGCGCCGGCGACGCGGCTCAGGATCAGGTCGCCCGCCGACGGGTGCATCAAGCGGTCATGGCTGGCGCGCAGATACAGCGTGGGCACCGCGATGGCGCTCAGCTCGGCACTGACATCGACGCGCAGTGCGCTGGCGGCTCGCGCGCGCAGCACCGCCGGCGCGACTTGGCCGAGCGCTTGCGCGAGCTGCGCTTCGATGGCGGGCGTGGCCCAGCGTCCCAACAGCGACCAGCGCAGTGCGCTGCGCGGGAGCTGGCGCGCCGGGGCGAACCGCGTCAGCGCCGCTAACGGGGCCAGCAGCGGGACCGGATTGCGCGCGAAGGTGGTGGACAGCACCAACCCGACCAGGTGCGCGGGCGGGCGCGCCGCGATCGACACGGCGATGGGGCCGGAGAACGATTCGCCGAGCAGGACGAAGCGGCGCCGCGGCAATGCCTGCCGCGCCAACTGTTCCAGCTCCGCGTACGACGCCGGCCGATCGCCTGGATACCCCACCACCGCGACCTGCGCGAAGTGACGCCGGGCTTCGGCGACGAATGCGGCCAGCAGTTCGGTGGTGCCGTCCAGGCCCGGCAGGATCGCGAGCGCGGTCATCGCCGGAACGGGCTCCGGCTGGCGGCTGCGGCATGGTGGCGACGATACGAGGGCACGACGGGCGACGGGGCGGGTCCAGGCGCGGGGTGGGCGCAGTCTAGCGGTTGCCGATCGGCCTAATCGGCGTCCGCTGCCAGGCCAAGCGCCGCCACCTCGCGCACGAAGGCGCGGTAGCTGCTGTCGGCGATCCCGGCCACTGCGCCGGCGCGGGGTGGCAGATCCGCCGGCCCGTCGTCCAGGTGCAGCAGGAGGCGATGGAACCAGGGGTTGGGATGGTGGGTGTCGAGTTCGGTCGCCACCCGGTAGCCCTGGTCGCCGCAGCATGTCCGCAGCAGTGCGATCAGCGCATCGCAGGCATCGTCGAGGTTGCCGGCGCCGAACCGCGCCTCGATCCGCTCCACCGCGATGCGCAGGGTACGGCGGCGGTGGCCGTCGCGCGTGGCCGGCGCGGCGTTCGGGTTCGGCGAAGAGCGCATCCACGTACAATAGCCCAATGCCTCTCATTACTCTGCAGAACCTCGACTACAGCGTCGGCGGCCCCTTGTTGCTGGAAAAGACCGACCTGTCGATCGAGCCGGGCGAGCGCATCGCCCTGATCGGCCGCAACGGCGCCGGCAAATCCACCCTGATGAAATTGATCGCCGGGGAGTTGAAGCCCGACGACGGCGAGATCCGCGTGCAGCAGGGCGTGCGCATCGCGCGGCTGGAGCAGGAGGTGCCGCATGGCGCCGCCGGCAGCGTGTTCGATGTGGTCGCCGACGGCCTGGGCGAGCTCGGCCACTGGCTGGCCGAGTTCCACCGGCTCAGCCATGCCGTCGAGTTCGACGGCGATGCGCTGGGCGCGGTGCAGTCCAAGATCGACGGCGCCAATGGCTGGGCGCTGGACCAACGGGTCAGCGAGACCCTGACCCGGCTGGACCTGGACGGCGACGCCGAGTTCGCGCGGCTGTCCGGCGGCATGAAGCGGCGCGTGCTGCTGGCGCGCGCGTTGGTGTCGGCGCCGGACCTGCTGCTGCTGGACGAGCCGACCAACCATCTGGACATCGAGGCGATCGACTGGCTGGAAGTGTTCCTGAAGGGCTGGAACGGCAGCGTGGTGTTCGTCACCCACGACCGGCGCTTCCTGCGCGCGCTGGCCACGCGCATCGTCGAGATCGACCGCGGCCAGGTCACCAGTTGGCCGGGCGACTGGGCCAACTACGAGCGCCGCCGCGAGGAGCGGCTCAATGCGCAGGCGCAGGAGAACGCGCGCTTCGACAAGCTGCTGGCGCAGGAAGAGGTGTGGATCCGCCAGGGCATCAAGGCGCGGCGCACCCGCGACGAGGGCCGCGTGCGGCGCCTGGAAGCGATGCGCCGCGAGCGCACCCAGCGCCGCGAACTCGGCGGCAACGTGCGCATGGAGGCCGCGCAGGGCGAGTCGTCCGGCAAGAAGGTGATCGAGGCCAAGGACCTGAACTTCGCCTTCGGCGCGCGGACCATGGTGCGCGATTTCTCCACCACCATCCTGCGTGGCGACCGCATCGGCCTGATCGGCCCCAACGGCAGCGGCAAGACCACCTTGCTGAAGCTGCTGCTGGGCGAACTGACCCCCGGCAGCGGCGAGGTGCGTGCCGGCACCAACCTGCAGGTGGCCTATTTCGACCAGTACCGCGCCACCCTGCGGGAGGACTGGAGCGCGATCGAGAACGTGGCCGAGGGCCGCGACTTCATCGAGGTCAACGGCAAGCGCAAGCACGTGCACGGCTATCTGCAGGATTTCCTGTTCACCCCGGAGCGCGCGCGCGCGCCGATCACCCGCCTGTCCGGCGGCGAGCGCAACCGCCTGCTGCTGGCGCGGCTGTTCGCGCAGCCGTCCAATCTGCTGGTGATGGACGAACCGACCAACGACCTGGACGTGGAGACCCTGGAGCTGCTGGAAGAGCTGCTGGGCGACTACACCGGCACCTTGCTGCTGGTCAGCCACGACCGCGACTTCATCGACAACGTGGTGACCTCGACCATGGTGATGGAAGGCGACGGTCGCATCGGCGAATACGTCGGCGGGTACAGCGACTGGGTGCGCCAGCGCGGCGCGCCGTCGGTCAGCGCGATGGCGGTGGCCAAGGCCTCCGCCACCGCCGCCGCGACCGCGCCGGTGGCCGCCGCGGCACCGGCGGCGGTGCCGGCCAAGCGCAAGCTCAGCTACAAGGACGCGCGCGAGCTGGAACAACTGCCGGCGCGGATCGAGGCGCTGGAACAGCAGGTCGCGGCGCTGACCGAGGCGATGACCGAGCCGGCGTTCTACCAGCGCGATGCGGCCGGGGTGAACGCGCATACCCAGGCGCTGACCCAGGCGCAGGCGGAGCTGGATGCGGCGTATGCGCGGTGGAGCGAACTGGACGGGTGAGCGGCCCCGGAGAACGCCGCAGATCACGCGCTCTTCTGTAGGAGCGGCTTCAGCCGCGACACGATGCATGACGTGCCGCGGGTGACGGGCGACCGATGGCGTCTGTCGCGGCTGAAGCCGCTCCTACAGTGCACTCGGCAGCGATCGCAGTGCTGCTGTGGGAGCGCCTTCCGTCGCGAGGAGCGCAGCCCTTGCCACCGTGCACCCAGCCGGCGCGCCGAGGTTTTCTGTAGGAGCGGTTTCAACCGCGACGAACGCAGCGGCGGAGTTTCTGGTTTCGGAGCGCGTCGCGGCTGAAGCCGTTCCAAAGCGCGCGGTCGATGGTGTGGTCAATCGGGATCGGCAACTGCGTCCGGATCCTGGCTGCCGCCCAGAAACGCGACGAAGCTGAGACCGTCCTGCGCCCACGCGGCGGCCACCTCGTCGAGGATCTGCAGCAGTACGTCGACGTCCTCGGGCGCCCGCGCCTGCAACGCGCCGGCGTCCTCCAGCAGCAATGCATAGCCGCGCGTGGTCGGCAGCCACGACAGGTCGCGCAGGCCATCGTTCAGCGCATCCCAGTTGCGGCCGAAGCTCGCCGGGAAATCCAGTTGCGCGGCCAGCCGCATCAGCAGCATCGCCTTGCCGGTGCAGCCATGCAGGTCGATCCGGCACACGCGCAGGCCGGCGCCGCGGCCGAGCGCGGCCACGCTGTCCAGGTCGCGATTGGCGACGCGATACACGCCGCAGGCGCTGGGATCGGAAAGGTCGAGCGCGAACGGCAGGCCACTCATCGCGTCGGCCCCGCGGGCGCGACCTGGAAGGCGCGGAAGCTGTCGTAGTGGTCGTCGCTGTAGTACCAGACCTGCGGCGGGTTGCCGCCGGTGACGATGCGCCGCGCACCGCGATGCGACAGGCCTGGCGTGTCCACGGTGTACTCGCGGTAATAGCCGCGCGGTTGCGCGGGCAGGCGCCGCTCGCGATTACCGAACACGCTGCCGTCCTGGCGGTGCGGGAACGGCCCGCCGCGCTGGATCAGGGCGACGGTGGCGCGCGCCTCCGGCGGCAGGAACGCCGGCAGCGATGGCGCGTCGGCGGCGGGCGCCTGCGCCGGCGCGCCGGGTGGGGCGTACGGCGTCTGTGTCTGGGCGCCGAGCGACGGGGCGAACTGCGGCGGTGGCGGATGCTGCAGGCCGCGGATGCCCCACAGACCGCCGACCAGCAGCACGATCGCGGCGATCAACAGCACGGGCTTGCGCATGGAGACTCCTGCAGGAACGTGGACACGGCGCCGAACTGCGCCAGCGCGGCACAGTATGGGCGAGCGCGCCTGTTCCAGGTCTAAACACGCGCGTTGCCGAGCGCATTGCATTCGGTTCACGCGCGACTAACCGGCGTTTCAGGCATGGTAGGCGCCGATTCGCGATGCCGGCCGGGTGCCGCCGCCGCGGCTTGGGACGATGTTTCCCCCGCCGCGGTCTTGGTAAGGTCGCCGGTCGTCCCTACCATTCATCACGCAACGCCCGTCCTTCCGCCGGGCGAATGTCCAGGAGAACCGCATGGCCTACACCCTCCCCAAACTGCCTTACGCCTACGACGCGCTGGAACCGCACATCGATGCGCAGACGATGGAAATCCATCACACCAAGCATCACCAGACCTACATCAACAACGTCAACGCCGCGCTGGAAGGCACCGAGTACGCCGATCTGCCGGTCGAGGAACTGGTGTCCAAGCTGAAGTCGCTGCCGGAGAACCTGCAGGGTCCGGTGCGCAACAACGGCGGCGGCCACGCCAACCACTCGCTGTTCTGGACGGTGATGGCGCCCAATGCCGGCGGCAACCCGAGCGGCGACGTCGCCAAGGCGATCGACAGCGAACTCGGCGGCTTCGACAAGTTCAAGGAAGCCTTCACCAAGGCCGCGCTGACCCGCTTCGGCAGCGGCTGGGCCTGGCTCAGCGTGACCCCGGACAAGAAGCTGGTGGTCGAGAGCACCGCCAACCAGGACAGCCCGCTGTTCGAGGGCAACACCCCGATCCTGGGCCTGGACGTGTGGGAACACGCGTACTACCTGAAGTACCAGAACCGCCGTCCGGACTACATCGGCGCGTTCTTCAACGTGGTCGACTGGAACGAAGTGGAGCGCCGCTACCACGCCGCGATCGGCTGATCGCGCGCGCGCAGAGGGCGAACGCAAGGCCGGGTTCGCGCCCGGCCTTTTCGTTGCGCGGCGTCCGGCCTAGGCCGCCGGAACGCAGGCCGTGGCGGCGCGCGCGCCATGCTCGGGAACGCTGCGCGCGTCCTTGGATGCGGCGTCGTCTCGATTGTGCCGGGCATACCAGCCCGGCGTGGCGCCGGTGACGCGGCGGAAACTGTTGACGAAATGGCTCTGGTCGAAGAAGCCCAGTTCGTGGGCCACGGTGCCGACCGAATGGCGCCCGCTGCGCAATAGTTGCCGGGCGCGTTCGATGCGCCGCTGCAACAGGTATTGCATCGGGCTGTGGCCGGTGCTCAGGCGGAACATGCGCGCGAAATGGTAACGGCTGACGCAGGCGGCGTTGGCGATGTCGGCCAGGCCGATGCGCTCGGCCAGATGATGGTCGATGTAGTGCTGCGCGCGCGCCAGCGCGGACGGGCGCAGGCCCTTGTGGGCGGGCGTGGCGGTGCTGGCGGCGGCGGGCCGGTCGGCGGCGCCGGAACGCGAGGCGGGAGCGGGGGAGCGGGGCATGGCGTGTCTCCTGGGAAGTGCCGGACGCGCGCACAGGCGCTCGGCGCGCGCCTGCGGCACGCGCGGGGACCCGGTCGTCGCGACGCGATCCATGCTGGCCGCGGTCGGCCGCCGCGGCCACCCCATTCCGGCAGAGCGCCGGCTCACCCGTTCGGGGGAGGCCGCGGGGGCGGCGGGTCGCGCGGCAGCACCAGCAGGCGGCGGCCGAACCAGCGCGCGTCCAGCGCATAGGCGCCCGGCCCGAGCAGTGCCAGCGCCAGCGCCGGCAGCGCCGCGAGCAGCGCGCTGTGCGCGGCGGCGTGGCCATGCCACCACGACAGCGCCGGCACCGCGCAGGCCAGCCCCGCGGCCAGCGCAGTGAGCGCGCCGGCGGCGGCGCACAGCGCCAGCGCCACGGCTGCGCAGCGCCATGACGGCGGCAGCGCCCATGCGTCGCTGGCAGTGGCCGGCCACAGGCTCAGCGCCAGGAACAGGCGCAGCGCCAGCAGCCCGAGTCCCGCGTTGCCTCCGGGAAACATGGAGTAGAGTCGTTGCATGGCGCCAGGCTACGGCCGCCGCGGCGGACCGGCCTAGCCGTATACGGGGCAGCGCGTCATCCCCCGATCGGGGTGTTGGCGCGGTCCGCGGCGCTGCCGAGAATCCGGTTTTCCCCCATCTTGCGAGGCAGAGGAAGCGCAGTGCGAAGTCTGCGAGGACGGCGTTGGGCATGCATTCTGTGGGTGCTCGGCCTGGCCTTCGCGGCGCCGCCGGTCGCGGCCGCGCCGCCGCCGACGCCGCTGCACAACACCGCCTGGCGGGTGGAGCAGGGCGCGCCGGCGGACGTGTGGGCGCTGGCGCAGTCGGCCGACGGGTATCTGTGGATGGGCACCGGCTTCGGCCTGTACCGCTTCGATGGCGAACGCTTCGAGCGCCGCGAGCCGCCGCAGGGCGCGCGCCTGCTGTCGCAGAACGTGACCGCCCTGACCGTGTTGCCGGATGGGCGCATGTGGCTGGGCTATTTCGATGGCGGCGCCAGCCTGCTGCACGACGGCCAGCTGCAGCAGTACGGCGCGGCCGACGGCTTCCCGGACGGCCCGGTGGTGCGCCTGGAAGCGGACCGGCGCGGTGCGCTGTGGGCGGCGACCTGGGGCGGCCTGGCGCGCTTCGACGGCCGCCGCTGGCAGCGCGTGGGCGCCGACTGGGGCTATCCCACCGCGCGCGCCGACTGGGTGTTGCGCGATCGCCGCGGCGTGCTGTGGGTGTGCAGCGGCGAGAGCGTGCTGCGTCTGCCGCCGGGCGCGCGCCGCTTCGAGCCGACCGGCGTCGCCACCACGTTGTACGCGGTGTTGGCGGAAGGCCCGGACGGCCGCATCTGGCTGTCGGACCGGCGCGAGGGCACCCGCGCCATCACCGGCGCCGACGGCACGCCGCTGCCGCCCGCCGCGCGCCGGGCCGCGCCGGCGCTGCGCGCGCTCACCGCACGGCGCATGCTGTTCGCCCGCGACGGCAGCCTGTGGCTGTCCGACGTCCAGGCGCGCGGCGTGGTGCGGGTACTGCTGGACGATCCGAGCGCGCCGCGGCTGGAGCCGTTCCGTCGCGACGGCGGCCTGGCCTCCGATGCCGCCGCGCCGGTGCTGGAGGACAAGGAGGGCAACATCTGGGTCGGCTCCACGCTCGGCCTCAACCGCTATCGCCACCGCACCGTGATGGCCTTGCCCGGCCAGCCCGGCGCCGCGTCCGGTGCGGTCGAGGTGCAGGCGCAGCCGGACGGCAGCGTGCTGGTGACCGACACGCAGGGCGCATTCCGCGCCGATGCCGCCGCCGCCGCGCGGCTGCTGCGCGGCGCGCCGCTGGCGCAGGAGTACGCGCGGCTGCGCGACAGCGGCTGGCGCCTCGGCGGCGCCGGCATCGTGCGCCTGCAGCGTGGGCGCCGCGTCGAGGCCGCGTTGCCGGCCGGGCTGCGGGCGCGGCAGGTACGCGCGTTCCTGTCCGATCGCGCTGGCGACGCCTGGGCGGCGTTCGCCGGCGAGGGCGTGTTCCGCTACCACGCCGGCGAGTGGGTGCGCCAGGCGCGGCTGCCGCAGGACACCTGCACCGCGATCGCCGAGGATGCGCAGGGGCGCTACTGGTTCGGCTATCCGTCCGGACTGGTGCGGCAACTGCACGGCACCCAGGTGCGCGCGTTCGCCGCCAGCGACGGGCTGCAGGTCGGCCGCATCAACACCTTGCATGCCGATCGCGGCGCGCTGCTGGTCGCCGGCGAGCTGGGCATCGCGCAATGGCGCGGCAACCGCTTCGTGACGCTGCCGCCGGCGCGCGCGCCGGGCCTGCGCGGCATCACCGGCATCGCCGAGACCGACGACGGCGCGCTGTGGTTCAACGGCGCCGCCGGCGTGGCGCGGCTGCCGCGCGGCGAACTCGACGCGGCGCTCGGCGACGCTGCCGTGGCCTTGCATCCGACCTACTACGACGCCGCCGACGGCCTGCCCGGCGTGGCCGTGCAGGCCAGCCTCGGCAGCACCGCCGCGCGCGATGGCGACGGGCTGGTGTGGCTGGCCACCAGCCAGGGCCTGGCCTGGATCGACAGCCGCCACCTGCGGCGCAATCCCTGGCCGCCGCAGGTGTTCGTGCGCGCGCTGTCGGCCAACGAGCAGCCGATGCCGTTGCGCGCGGCGCTGGCGCTGCCCAAGGGCACCACCCGGCTGCAGATCGCCTACACCGCGACCAGCCTCACCGCGCCCGAGCGTATGCGCTTCCGCTTCCGCCTGGACGGCGTGGACGAGACCTGGCGCGACGCCGGCGCGCGCCGCGAGGCCTTCTACACCAACCTGCGCCCGGGCCAGTACCGCTTCCGGGTGATCGCGGCCAACAACGACGGGGTATGGAACACGCGCGGGGCCACCCTGCGCTTCTCCATCGCGCCGCGCTTCGTGCAGACCCCGGCGTTCTGGGGGCTGTGCATGCTGGCGCTGCTGCTGGCGCTGTGGGCGCTGTACCTGTTGCGCATGCGCCAGTTGGGCCGGCGCCTGCGGCTGCGGCTGGAGGAGCGCTTCCAGGAACGCGAGCGCATCGCCCGCGAGTTGCACGACACCCTGCTGCAGGGCTACCAGGGCCTGATCCTGCGGACCCACGCGGCGTTGGGCGCGCTGCCGGAAGACGCGCCGCTGCGGCGCGACCTGGAGAGCGCGCTCGATCGCGCCGAACAGGCGATGGAGCAGGGCCGCGACCGGGTCGAGGGCCTGCGCGCCAGCGCCGGCCGCACCGACCTGTTGCCGGCCGCCTTCGCCGCGATGCTTGAGGAACTCGGCGCGCGGACGCAGGTACAGCGGCGGGTACTGGTCGAAGGCACGCCGGTGGCGCTGCAGCCGCTGGTCGACGACGAGCTGTACCAGCTCGGCCGCGAGGCGCTGCTCAACGCGTTCCGTCATGCGCAGGCGAACCGCATCGAGGTGGAGATCGCCTACGGCCGCGACGCGCTGCGGCTGCGCTTCCGCGACGATGGCCGCGGCATCGCGCCGCAGGTGCTGGCCGCCGGCGGCCGCGCCGGGCATTGGGGGCTGACCGGCATGCAGGAGCGCGCGCGGCGCATCCAGGCGCGGCTGGACCTGTGGTCGCGGCCGGGCATGGGCACCGAACTCAATCTGCGCCTGCCCGCGCACCGCGCCTACCGCGCACCGGCGCGAAACCGGCTATGGTGCCGCCTGCGCCAATGGGCTGTCCGGAACACCATGCAGTGAGCGACGTAGCGTCCGTGCCGATCCGCATCCTCGTCGTCGACGACCATCCGCTGCTGCGCGACGGCATCGCCGCGGTGCTGTCGGCGCAGCCGGACCTGTTGTCGGTCGGCGAGGCCGCCGACGGCCTGCAGGCGCTGCAGGCCTACCGCGCGCTGCGTCCGGACCTGGTGCTGCTGGACCTGCAGTTGCCCGGCATGAGCGGGATCGACGTCATCGTCGCGCTGCGCAAGGAATTCCCACAGGCGCGGATCGTGGTGGTCACCGCCTCGCGCGGCGACGTGCAGGCGGTGCGCGCGCTGGAAGCCGGCGCCAGCGGCTACCTGCTCAAGAGCGCGCTGCGCCGCGAACTGGTCGAGACGGTGCGCGCGGTGTACCACGGGCGCCGCCAGGTGCAGGCCGAAGTGGCGGCGGACATCGCCGAACACCTGCTCGGCGACAGCCTGTCCGCGCGCGAGATCCAGGTGTTGCGCAGCGTGGCGGCGGGCAATTCCAACAAGGCCGTCGCCGCGCTGTTGGCGATCGCCGAGGAAACGGTCAAGGCGCACATGAAGAACATCCTGTGCAAGCTCGGCGCGCGCGACCGCACGCATGCGGTGGCGATCGCGCTCAAGCGCGGCATCATCGATCTTTAGCGGGCGCCACGCGGTCGGCGCCCGCGCGGCGTCATGGCACCGGTAGCGGCGGCAGCGCGTCCGCCGGCGGCGGATCCAGCGGCTGCATCGTCACCAGCAGACCGCGCGGCGCGGCCGCGCGTGCCGCGCCCGCCGTCCGCGGCAGCAGCGGCGCGCTGCGCAGCGGACGGAAGCGCTCGGGTTCGAAGAACACATGGTCGGCCTGCGCGGCGAGCGCGAACATGCGCGGATCCAGGCCGTTGCGCGGCGCATCGGCGCGCGCGCGGCGCAGGCGCGCGTCGCTGTCGGCGAAGCGCGCGGCCAGCGGCGCCAGGTCCGGGGCGTCGGCGGCGGCGAAGAAGCCGCCGGCCAGCAGCGACGGCACGCCCTCGGCGGTGGCGTCGATCCACGCCATCAGGTCGTCGGCCTGCTCGCGCCGGCTGGCGCCGCCCTCGCGGGTGGCGTGCAGGCGGGCGAAGTACAGGTTCACCGCCTGCCCGTGCAGGTCCACGCGCACCAGCCCGGCCACGCTGTAGTCCTCGAACGGATGCAGCAGGGTTTCCGCCTCCTCCAGCACCGGCAACCGGGTCAGCAGGGCGTTGCCGCGCCGCTGCGGCCGGCTCGGCGGATCCGGGCTGATGAAATGGCAGTGGTACCCGAGTTGCGCCGCCAGCCATTGCGCCTGGTTCGGCAGGTCGGGGGTCTGCAGCACTTCCTGCAATGCGATGGCCTCCGGTCGCAGGCGCTGCAGCACCTCGACCAGGCGCACGCGGCGCGCCGGCCAGTCGTCGCGGTCCTGGTCCAGATTGAGGCTGACCACGTCGAGCGCGGCGCCGGGCGGCGCGGGCGAGGGATCGGACGGCGCTTGCGCACGCGCAGCGGCGGCCAGGGCCAGCAGCAGCCAGCCCAGGCGCTGCCATCGTCGTGGGGTGCCCGTCATGCGCATGATGCTAGGGGCAGCCGGCTCAGTGTCGTGTGTAGGGCGCGGGGCGCGAGGCCGTGGCCATGTTTGTCGAGTGACGCTTCCCGCGTTCGACGCGGCTCACGGGCCGCAACGGCTGCGGCAATGACTGCTGTGCGGACGCCTGACCGGGCGCCCGCCCGCATCGCGCCGACGCCCTTGCGACGGCGCGGCTCCACGGTGCGTGGTGGCTTCGACCGCGAAGCATGTCGAAAAACCGATCCACGCCGACCAGTGGCACGCTGATGCGTGCCGCGTGCACGCGCCGCATGGCGCGTGCACGCAAGCGGCGTCACGGACGCGGCAGCACGGTCTCCTGCAAGCGCAGCGGCGCGGTGGCCTCGGCCTGCGTCGCCGAGCGGCCCAGCACCAGTTCGTAGTCGCCGGCGGCGATGCGCCACTGGCGCTGCGCCGGATCGTAGTCGGCCAGGGTCCTGGGCTCGGCGACGATGCTGACGCGACGGGTTTCGCCGGGCTTGAGCGTGAGCTTGTCCCAGCCGACCAGGCGGATCGGCGTGTGCCGGCCCTGCGGCAGGCGCAGGTACAGCTGCGGCACGTCGGCGCCCTCGCGTTCGCCGCTGTTGCGCACATCGAAGCTGGCGACGACGTTGGCGCCATCCACCTGCACGCTCAGGTTGGCGTAGTCGAAGCGGGTGTAGGACAGGCCGTGGCCGAACGCGTACACCGGCTCCAGGCCGCGCGCGGCGAACCAGCGGTAGCCGACGTTGGCGCCTTCGATGTCGTAGTCGACGCTGGCGCCGGGCGGTTGCGCCGGCTTGAAGCCCAGCCCCGGGATCGACGGCCGCGGCAACTGCGCCACGTCGCGCAGCCAGGTCACCGGCAGGCGCCCGGACGGGTTGACGTCGCCCAGCAGCAGCCGCGCCAGCGCTTCGCCGCCACGGATGCCCGGGTACCAGGCTTCCAGCACCGCCGGCACCTGCTGCAGCCACGGCATCGCCACCGGGCCGTTGGTCTCCAGCACCACCACCGTGCGCGGATTGGCCTTGGCCATCGCCGCGATCAGCGCGTCCTGCTTGCCGGGCAGCTTGATGTCCGGCAGGTCCACCGATTCGGCCGACCACTGCGTGGCGAACACGATCACCGCCTCGGCGCCGCGCGCGAGCTTGGCCGCCGCGGCCACGTCGTCGCCGCTGGCGTAGTCGATCCGCGCGTCCGGCAAGGCCTGGCGCAGCGCCTGCAGCGGCGAGGACGGATGGAACATCACCGGGCCCGGCCAGGTGGTCGGGGCGATGCCCGGCACCGCGTTGCCGCCGTTGACGGTGATGCCGACCATCGACGAGCCGCCGCCGCCGATCACGCCCTTGTCGGCATGGCCGCCGATCACCGCGATGCGGCGCAGCGTGCGCGGCAGCGGCAGTGTCTGCCGCTCGTTGCGCAACAGCACCGTGCCTTCCTCGACCACCCGCTGCGCGGCGCGGCCGCCGGCCTCGGCGTCGATCGGCTGCCGCTGCGGCGGGTGGTCGAAGCTGCCGGTGGCGATGAAGGCGCGCAGGATGCGCCGCACCATGTCGTCCAGGCGCGCCTGCGGCACCGTGCCGCCGGCCACCGCCAGGCGCAGCGGCGCATCGAAGTACACCGCCTTGTCGAACACTTCGCCGGCCGACTGCTGGTCCAGCCCGGCCAGCGCGGCCTTGGAGCCGCTATGCACGCCGCCCCAGTCGGACATCACGTAGCCGGGGAACTTCCACTCCTGCTTGAGCACCCGGTTGAGCAGGTAGTCGTGCTCGCAACCGTACACGCCGTTGATGCGGTTGTAGGAGCACATCACCGAACCGGGTTCGCCGATCTGCAGCGCCAGCTCGAAGGCCAGCAGGTCCGATTCGTGCATTGCCTGTTCGCCGATGTCGGCGCTGTGGGTGTTGCGCCCGGTCTCCAGGTCGTTCATCGCGAAGTGCTTCATCGTCGACACCACGCGCTGGCTCTGCACGCCGCGGATCGACTCGCCGACCATGACGCCGGCCAGCAGCGGGTCTTCGCCGGCGTACTCGAAGTTGCGGCCGTTGCGCGGATCGCGCTGCAGGTTGACGCTGCCGGCCAGCAGCACATTGAAGCCCTGCTGCCAGGATTCGCGGCCCATGGTCGCGCCGCCGGCAAAGGCCAGTTCGCGGTTCCAGGTGGCGGCGGTGGCCGGCCCGGACGGCATCGCGGTCGCGAAATCGCCGGGACGCACGTTGCCCGGATTGGTCACGCCGACGCCGGCGTCGGCCAGCTGCTGCGACGCGATGCCGAGCCGTTCGATCGCCGGCACGAAGCCGGCCGAGCCGAGCGCGCCCGGCGGCAGCGGGCCGCCATCCTTGCCCAGGCCGAAGTAGCTGTGCAGCATCTGGAACTTCTCGTCCTGGGTCATCGCCTGCACCAGCAGCGCGGCGCGGCGATCCGGGGACAGGCTGCGATCGGTCCAGGGACGCTGCGGGTCGGCCGCCGCGCCCGGCACCAGGCGCAGGGTGCTGAGCAGGCCGAAGTGGTCGGAGGCCCACACGCCGTTCGCATCCGGCTTGCGGAACAGGATGCGGCTGCTCACCGGCGCGAACCTGTCGCGCTGGAAGAACACATGGTCGATGCGCTTGGGCGGATTGAACTTCGGGTTCAAGGTGCTGTCGGCGCGGCTGTCCCTGGCGCCGTGCAGGCTGCCGTAGCTGTCGCCGAAGCCGCTGCGCAGCGCCGCCAGTTCCGGCGCGTCGGCGCTGGCGTTGAAGTCGCCGGCCAGCAGCGACGGCGCGCCGTCCGCGGTCTTGTCGACCCAGGCCAGCAGGTCCTGCAGCTGACGCTCGCGCAGCGCGCCGCCGGCCTCGGTCCAGTGCAGGTGGGTGACGTAGAGATTGACCACGTGGCCGTCCACGTCCAGGCGCAGGCGTCCGGCCGTGCGGCTGTCGTCGAGCGGGTTCAGGCGGATCTGCTCGCGCGCCAGGACCGGGCGCCGGGTCAGCAGTGCGTTGCCGTAGCGCTGCGCGGCGCCGGGCGGATCGACGCTGGTGAAATACCAGGTGTAGCCCAGTTGCTCGGCCAGCCATTGCGCCTGGTTGGGCAACGTGTCGTGCTGCAGCACTTCCTCCAGCGCGATCGCGTCCGGATGCAGGTCGCGCAGGGTCTGCACGATCTGGGTGCGCCGCTGCGGCCAGTCGAGCTTGTCGTGGTACAGGTTCAGCGTGACCACGCTGAGCGTGGGTGCGTCCTTGTCGGTCGCGGGCGCGGGCGCGGCGAACGCCGGCCAGGCCAGCGCGAGCGCCAGGCAAAGAAGTCCTGAAAACGTTTTCATGGGGGGCGTGAGGCCTCTTCGGCAGCTAAGGGAGATCGCATCGGGGGAGTTGGGGGGGAGGGGTGAACCGGTCGGCGCTAGGAGGGCGCTTCGTCGCTGCGCATCACCGGGTACAGCCGGTACTGCGCATCCCAGGAGGAATGGCGGCGGTAGAAGAACTCCAGCCGCGCATGCGGATCCTTGGCGAAGTCGGCGTCCTGCTCGAGCTTGCGCTCGAACTCGGCCTTCAGCGCCGGGTCGCTGGCCAGCATCTGCCGGGCCACGTCCTCGGCGACATAGTCTTCCATGTACTCGGTGCGCTCGAACGCGCTGTTGAACTCGCCCCACTGCAGCAGCGAGTCCGGCGCCTGCGGTTCCAGCAGCGCCATCAGCAGCCGCGCCTTGGGCTGGGCGATCGGCACGAACAGCGCGCCGGCGCCGAGCGTGCGTGTCTCCGGCGCCCAGGTGCCCTCGACGCTGAGCCGCTGGTGGCCTTCGGACGAGCGCGCGGCGAAGCTGGCGGCGTCGGCGCGGAAGGTCTGCACCGGCAAGGTGGCGTCGTGGTCCAGGGTGCGGAAGGCGATGCCGTGCTGCTGCAGCTTGGCCGCGACCAGCGCGGCCCGCGCCGCCGGCACCAGATAGCCGCCGCGCGGCGCGACCACTTCGACGCTGGGCACGATCTGGTCGCGCAGCGGCACGCGCCAGATCTGTGGGGTGCGCTCGTCGTAGCGGGTCATCAGCGCGCCCGACACCGGCGAGAGCGTGCGGGTGTAGGCGTAGCCGCGGAAGTCCACCAGATGCGAGGCCTCGGTGGTGCGGTAGTCCAGCGCCAGCGTCTGCCCGCCCAGGCGCTGCGCGCGCGCGTCGGCGGCCAGCGCATCGGCGCGCCAGCGGGCGCCATTGCGCGCCACCTGCTGCAGCACCGAGACGATGGTGTTGCGGGTGATGCGCACGCGCTGCGGATACGGCTTCCACGAATGGGTTTCGACCAGCACGCCGAAGCGGTTGCGCAACTGGAAGTAGCCGTGCGAGAAACGCGGCGTGGCCACGTCGTCGGCGAAGCCGGAGGCCGGGTCGTCGTTGACCACGAACGAGGGGTAGTAGGGCAGCGGCAGCGAACCCTGGCGCTTGAGGTCGGCGAGCACGCCGTCGCGCAGGCGCAGGCCGTCGCCGCGCAGCGCGGCGTCGCCGGCGTGCAGCGGTTCCACCTGCACCGACACGTCGTGCTCGAACTGCGCGCCGTCGGTGACGTGCAGGTCCACGTACAGCAACGGATCCCATTGTCCGACCAGGCGCAGCATCGCCTGCATCTCCGGCGCGTCGGCCTTGACGTAGTCGCGGTTGAGATTGAGGTTCTGCGCGGTGGTGCGCCAGCCCATCTGCTCCGGGCCGCGCTGGTTGGGGCGGTTCCAGGCGCCGAAGCGCTCGTGGCCGTCGACGTTGAACACCGGCACGAACACCCACACCTGCTTGTCCAGCGCGCCGCGCGCGGCCTTGCCGTCGAGCAGTTCGCGCAGCGCCAGGAAGCCGGCGTCCTTGCCGTCGATCTCGCCGGCGTGGATGCCGCCCTGGATCAACACCACCGGCAGTTTGCGCGCCTGCGCCGCGGCGGCATCGAGCGCGCCGGAGGTGGACACGGCCAGCGCCTTCATCGGCCGCCCCTCGGGCGTGGTGCCGAAGTTGAAACAGCGCACCGCCTGCGGGTAGCGCTGGGCGAAGGCCTCGCACAGCGCGATGGTCTCGGCATAGCGCCCGGTGCGCGCGAACCCGCTGCGCTCGGCGTCGGTGGCGAGGTCCGTGGCGCTGGCCAGCACTGGCATGCTGCACAGCAGCATCGACAGCAGGAAAGGGGCCAGCCAGGGTCGGATCATTGCCGCATCGTCTCGGGACAGACCCCCATGATGCGTGCAGCGCGCCATTTGCGAAAGCACCCGCACGCCGCGCAGGCGCCATGAGGCGGTTCGATTCGCCTGCAACGATCGGGTAACCTTCTGAAAATTTTGCCGGGACCTGGGCCTGTGACGAGCGAACCATCGACGGGAAATCGCGCATGAGCGCGCAAGCACGCGCCGGCGCGCGGATGCCGCGCCAGATTCCCTACATCATCGGCAACGAGGCCTGCGAGCGCTTCAGCTTCTACGGGATGCGCAACATCCTGGTGCAGTTCCTGATCACCTCGCTGCTGCTGCAGGAAGTGACCGCGCCCGGCCGCGAGGCCGAGGCCAAGCACATCATGCACAGCTTCATGATCGGCGTGTATTTCTTCCCGCTGCTCGGCGGCTGGCTGGCCGACCGCTTCTTCGGCAAGTACAGCACCATCCTGTGGTTCAGCCTGGTCTACTGCGTCGGCCATGCCTGCCTGGCGCTGTTCGAGGGCCACCGCAACGGCTTCTTCCTCGGCCTGGGCCTGATCGCGCTGGGCGCGGGCGGGATCAAGCCGTTGGTGGCCTCGTTCATGGGCGACCAGTTCGACCAGTCCAACAAGCAGTTGGCCAAGGTGGTGTTCGACGCGTTCTACTGGATCATCAACTTCGGCTCGCTGTTCGCCTCGCTGCTGATCCCGCTGGCGCTGAAGAACCTCGGCCCGGGCTGGGCGTTCGGCATTCCCGGCATCCTGATGTTCGTGGCCACGCTGGTGTTCTGGGCCGGGCGCCACCGCTACGTGCGGGTGCCGTTGCCGCCCAAGGACCCGCACGGCTTCGCCCAGGTGGTGCGCAGCGCGCTGCTGGCGCGCGCGCCGGGGCAGGGGCGTCCGGGCCTGGCGCTGGCGGTGGTCGCGGTGGCGCTGGCGGTGGCCAGTGCCGCGCTGGTGCCGACGCTGGGCATCGTGATCTGCCTGTGCCTGGCGCTGGTGTCGCTGCTGGCCGGCATCGGCGGCGGCACCTGGTGGCAACTGGAGCGCGCCCGCGCGCTGCATCCGGACGCGGCGGTGGACGGCGTGCGCGCGGTGCTGCGGGTGCTGGTGGTGTTCGCGCTGGTGACGCCGTTCTTCTCGCTGTTCGACCAGAAGGCCTCGACCTGGGTGCTGCAGGGCCAGCAAATGCGCATGCCGGAATGGTTCAGCGCCTCGCAGATGCAGGCGCTGAATCCGGCCCTGGTGATGCTGCTGATCCCGTTCAACAACCTGGTGCTGTACCCGCTGCTGCGCCGCCGCGGCTACGAGCCGACCGCGCTGCGGCGGATGACCGCCGGCATCGCCTTCAGCGGTCTGGCCTGGATCGTGGTCGGCACGCTGCAGGTGGCCATGGACGGCGGCGACGCGCTGTCCATCGCCTGGCAGATCCTGCCGTATGCGCTGCTCACCTTCGGCGAGGTGCTGGTCTCGGCGACCGGGCTGGAGTTCGCCTATAGCCAGGCGCCGCAGTCGATGAAGGGCGTGGTGATGAGCTTCTGGAACCTGACCACCACGGTCGGCAACCTGTGGGTGCTGCTGTCCAACGCGGCGGTGCGCAACGACACCGTCACCGCGCACATCGGCAGCACCGGACTCAGCGAAGCCGCGTTCCTGATGTTCTTCTTCGCCGCCTTCGCCCTGGTCGCCGCGCTGCTGTTCGGCCTGTACGCGCGCCGCTACCGCATGGTCGACCACTACCGCACCGCCTGAGGCCCCGCATGCCGTCCGTCACCCCCGTCAATCTGGTCCTGATCGTGCTCACCGTGCTGGTGTCGTGGGCCGCGTTCAACAACCGCGGCCTGCTCGACCGGCTGATCCTGTGGCCGCCGGCGATCGACCGGCACCGGCAATACGATCGCCTGGTGACCTACGGCTTCATCCACGCCGATTTCCCGCACCTGCTGTTCAACATGATCACGCTGTACTTCTTCGGCGGCCCGATCGAGCGGCTGATGGAGCGGGTGACCGGCAGCCTGCTGGTGTATCCGCTGTTCTACCTGGCGGCGCTGGTGGTCTCGATCCTGCCCAGCTACCTGAAGAACCAGAAGAACCCGAACTACATGAGCCTGGGCGCGTCCGGCGCGGTGTCGGCGGTGCTGTTCGCCTACATCCTGATGGCGCCGTGGACCGGGATCTATTTCTTCTTCATCCCGATCCCGATCCCCGCGATCCTGTACGCCGTGTTCTACGTCGGCTACAGCATCTGGATGGACCGCCGTGGCGGCGACAACGTCAACCACAGCGCGCACCTGGCCGGGGCCGCGTTCGGCGTGATGTTCCTGCTGATCATGGAGCCGTCGGTGCTGCAGCACTTCCTGAGCCAGTTGGCGCAGCCGCGCTTCGGCCGCGACTGACGGGCGCCCGCTTCGCGGCGACGGGCGCTCCTGGCGCCCGTCGGCAGTCTTCCTTGGCCGCGCGGTGCGGCCGATGCGCGGCGCGCGGAGGTCAGGAGACCTCTTGGCCGCGCAACTGCACCTGCGCGCTGCCGATGGCCAGCTGCGCGTAGGTCTGCTTCAGACGGTCGTAGACCTCGCTGTTGAGCTGCTCGAATTCCCAGCCCTGGGTGTGGCCGCTGACCACCAGTTGGTACAGGCCTTCCAGCAACGACGCATCGTGGTCGCCATGGATTCCTTCGTGTTCGCTCATGCGTCATTGCCCCTGTTCGTTCGCAGCGTGACGGACTTCGCAAGCCGTATGCCAGGTTTCCGCTCCGCCGCACGCTGGTAGCGGCCGCAGGCGGCGCAACTTTAGCGATGGGGCGCCTGCGTGCGGAGCCGCACGCGGCGCGGCCGCCGTTCGCCAGGTCGGCGGCGGACGGGAAGTGACGCGCTGCGTCGGCCGTGGGTGACGCGGCGCGGCGCGTGGCTTCACATTCCCGCCGCGCGCGCGCGGCCACACTGCAGCCTCACGCCGCACGAGTCTGGTCATGCACGCTGCCTCCCCTCCGCCGATCGCGCACGACCCGCAGCGGCAGCGTTTCACCCTGCAGCAGGAGGGGCACGAGGCCGAACTGGACTACCTGGTGCAGGACGGGCGCCTGGTCATCACCCATACCGGCGTGCCGACCGCGATCGGCGGCCGCGGGCTGGCGGCGGGGTTGGTAACGGCGGCATTGCAGTATGCGCGGGCGCAGGGAATGACAGTGGTCCCGGCCTGCGCGTATGCGGCGCTGTTCCTGCAGCGCCATCCCGAGTACGCCGATCTGCTCGGCTGAGTGCGCCGGCGCGGCGTCGGCGCGATAATTCGTCATCACACAACAGCAGGACACAGGGGCAGTGGACGTGAGGGACAGGGCACAGGCGGGATCGAACGGGCGCTGGCGATGGACCGCGCTGGCGTTGGCGACGGCGTTGGCAGTGGCCGGGTGCAAGCGCGAGGCGGCCACGCCCGCCGCCGAACCGGCGCAGGCGCCGCCGGCCGCTGCGCCGAACGCGCCGGCGGAGCCGGTCGCGGCCGCACCGGTGGAGCTGAAGGACGTGATCGAACACAGCCCCAGCTACGTGGTCGGCATCACCTTCCCGCCGGCGATCAACCGCTATCCGGGCCTGGCCGAGGCGGCCGGCCGCTACGCGCAGGCCGCGCGCAGCGAGTTGATGGAAGCGGTGGGCGGCCTCGGCAACGATCGTCCGCGCGCGCCCTACGAGTTGTCGCTGCAGTTCGAGATGCTGCTGGAACGGCCGGATCTGGTGGCGGTGGCCGCCGACGGCAGCCGCTACACCGGCGGCGCCCATGGCGAACCGCTGGTGGCGCGCTTCGTGTGGTTGCCGCAGCAGCAGCGCATGCTCACCGCCGAGACGCTGATCCCCGATCCCAAGGCGTGGACGCAGGTGGCCGACTACGTCGCCACGCAGTTGCGGCAGACCGTGCAGACGCGCCTGGATGCCGAGCAGGTGCCGCCGGAGGACCGCGACGCGCAGGTGCGCAGCGCCGACAAGATGATCGCCGAGGGCACCGAGCCGCGCGCGGAGAACTTCCGCCAGTTCCAGCCCCTGGTCGACGCCGCCGGCAAGATCGTGGCGTTGCGTTTCGTGTTCCCACCGTACCAGGTGGGGCCGTATTCCGACGGCACGCAGTCGGTGGACGTGCCGGCCAGCGTCTTGCGCGGGCTGGTGGCGCCGGAATACGCGGCGCTGTTCGCCGCGTAGCGGAGTTGCCGCAGGCGGCTTTGCTTGCGGCAGCATCCTGCGGGTGCCTGATTCGGCGGCACTCAGGTGGATTTGGCGATGAGCGCGCATGCGGCAACGCAGGTGCGCGATCCGCGCTGTCGGGTGCCGTGTTGGTGTCGGCGGAGAGTGCTGCGTCTGGATTCGGCTGTCCGGACAGTTGACGCAATGCGCAGGCGTCGGAGATGCCGCTGGCACGCTGCCGAAGCGCGGCAGCCGCGGCCGGATGCGCAGTGCTACGCCGCGCACGTCAGGCACTTTGGGCGTTTCCACTTGGCAAGTCGCTGACCGCCTCGCTGCCGCCACGCGTGGCGATGGCAGGCGTGGCGGTCGGACGAAGGTGTACGAACGGAAACCGCGCGCCGCGCTGGGCGCGACCCCGATGCTCGCTGCCGCACGGCAACCGGTAGCATTGGCGGCCCGACCCCCGACCTGCGATGCATTCCCCCCATGGGAAGTTTTGATCAGACCGAGCGGCGTGTGGCCTTCACCTGTGAGCGCTACCCCGCCTTCCCGCGCGAGCCGGCGGTGCTGGTGCGGCTCGTCAAGCATCTGTACAAGCGCATCCACGCCAATGCCTGCGGATTGCTCAAGGCGCACGGCCTCAGCCCGCCGGAGTACGAGATCCTGATGATGCTGTATGGCACGCCCGGGCAGTCCATCACGCCGACCGAAGTGGCCGAGGCGGCGGGCGAGAAGCCGGCCAACATCACCCGTCTGACCGACAGCCTGTGCAGCAAGGGCCTGCTGCTGCGGTCGGCCAGTCCAGACGACCGGCGCAAGATCACGCTGACCCTGCAACCGGCCGGGATCGCGTTGATCGAAGGCATGCTGCCGGCGGTGTGCGGGTTCCTGGAAGAAGAGACCGCCGCCCTGGACGAGGCCGAGCAGGTGCAGCTGGAAACGCTGCTCAAGAAGATGCTCGCCGGCATCGACGGCCCCGGCTGACGGCGTCGGCCAGCACTGTCGCGCGCCGCGCACCCGGGTGCGTGGCGTCGTCCACGCGGTCGCGCGAACGAAGACGCCGCCCGCGGTGCGGACGGCGTCTGCGTGTGCGCTTGCGGTGGATCAGTCCTTGCCGGCCGGCGCCTGCGGCGTGGCGCCGTCGCCGCCACTCGGGGTGAGGCCGCGCTTCTCCAGCAACGGCTCGATCTTCGGCGCATGCCCGGCGAAGTCCTGGAACAGCTGCATCGCATCGACGCTGCCGCCGCGCGAGAGCAGGGTCTGGCGGAAGCGGTCGCCGTTGGCGCGGCTCAATCCGCCATGCTGCTTGAACCACTGCTGGGTGTTGGCGTCCAGCACTTCGGACCAGATGTAGGCGTAATAGCCGGCCGCGTAGCCGCCCATGATGTGGCTGAAGTACGGCGTGCGGTAGCGCGGCGGCACCGGCGGGTAGGCGATGCCGTCGGCGGCCAGCGCCTTGGCCTCGAAGTCCATCACCCCGGCCGCCGCCGGCACCTGCCCGGCGCCCAACTGGTGCCAGCGCTGGTCCAGCATCGCCGCGCCCAGGTACTCGGTGGTGGCGAAGCCCTGGTTGAACTTGGCCGCGGCCACGACCTTGTCCAGCAGCGCCTGCGGCATCGCCGCGCCGGTCTGGTAGTGCTTGGCGTAGTGCTTGAGGATGGCCGGGTTGTCGGCCCACATCTCGTTGACCTGCGAGGGGAACTCGACGAAGTCGCGCGGCACGCTGGTGCCCGAGAAATAGGGGTACTTCACGTTGGAGAACATGCCATGCAGCGCATGGCCGAACTCGTGGAACGCGGTGGTGACCTCGTCCCAGGTCAGCAGGGTCGGCTGTCCGGCCGGCGGCTTGGGAATGTTGAGGTGGTTGGCGACCACCGGCTTGTAGCCGGTCAGCGCCGACTGCGACACGTAGGAATTCATCCAGGCGCCGCCGCGCTTAGATTCGCGCGCGTACATGTCGGCGATGAAGATCGCCAACTGGCTGCCGTCGGCGTCGAACACGTCGTACACCAGCAGGTCGTCGCGGTAGGTGGGCAGGTCGGTGCGCTGCTTGAAGGTCAGCCCGTACTCCTGGTTGGCGGCGTAGAACACGCCGTTCTCCAGCACGTTCTTCAACTCGAAATACGGCTTGAGCTGGGACTCGTCGAAGTCGTACTTGGCCTGGCGCACCTTCTCGGTGTAGTAGGCCCAGTCCCAGGCTTCGAGCCTGAAGCTCGGCTTGCCGGCGGCCTTCTGCTCCTTGTCGATCATCGCCTGCAGGTCGGCGGCCTCGCGCTTGGCGTTGGCGACCGCGGCCGGGGCAAGCTTGCCGAGCATCGCATTGACCGCTTCCGGGGTCTTGGCGGTCTGGTCTTCCAGCGAGTACGCAGCGTGGTTCGGGTAGCCCAGCAGCTTGGCGCGCTCGGCGCGCAGGCTCATGATCCGCGACACCAGCGCGGTGTTGTCGTACTGGCCGCCGTGGCTGCCGCGCGACACCGAGGCTTCGTAGATCCGCTGCCGCAGCGCGCGGTCCTTGAGCTGGGTCAGTGGCGGCTGGCCGGTGGTATTGAGCAGCGCGATCACGTACTTGCCGTCGAGCTTGCGCGTCTTGGCCGCTTCGGCGGCCGCGGCGATCTGTTCGTCGGACAGGCCGTCGAGCTGCTTGACGTCGTCCACCACCACGGCCGACGCGTTCACCTCGGCCAGCACGTTCTGGCTGAACTGGGTGCCGA
The DNA here is from genome assembly GCF_041242975.1 of Xanthomonas sp. DAR 35659. NCBI lineage: Bacteria > Pseudomonadati > Pseudomonadota > Gammaproteobacteria > Lysobacterales > Lysobacteraceae > Xanthomonas > Xanthomonas medicagonis. Next base: position 3,349,929 of record NZ_CP162488.1, on the reverse strand, counting down.
GCTTGGCCAGCTCGGCGTTCATCGCCTTGAGCTTGGCCTTGTCGGCGTCGCCGAGCTTGGCGCCGTCGCGCACGAAATCGCTGTAGTACTTCTCGACCAGGCGCAGGCTCTGCGCATCCAGGCCGAGTTGGTCGCGGGTGGCGTACAGCGCCTGGATGCGCGCGAACAGCTTGGCGTTGAGCGAGATCGCGTCGCGATGCGCGGCGAACTTGCCCGAGTACTCGGCCTGCAGCTGCTTGCGCGTGTCGTTGGTGTCGGCGCCGACCAGGTTGAAGAACACGGTGGTGGCGCGGTCCAGCACCTGGCCGCTCTTCTCCATCGCCACGATGGTGTTGTCGAAGGTCGGCTTGGCCTTCTGGTTCGCGATCGCGTCCACTTCCTTCAGTTGCTGCGCCATGCCGGCGTCGAAGGCCGGGGCGAAGTCGCTGTCCTTGATCTTGTCGAACTGCGGGTAGTGCAGCGGCAGCGGGCTTTCGGCGAAAAACGGGTTGGCCTGCGTGGCCGCCTGCGAGGCAGCGGGCGTGGCGGCGTTGGCGTAGGCGGGCATGGCGAGTCCGAGCGTGGCGGCGAGCGCGAGGGCGAGGCGGGTGGTCATCAAGCGGTATCCGCAATCATGGTGATCGGCCAGGCTACCTCAGGCAGGCAGGGGTGGCCCGTGACGAAAGCCATGGGAGCGCTGCAGCATAGGTGCTTGCTCCTCTGGGCTTTGCGGTATTTGGTGCGAACCTTGATGCAGTCCGCTCTCATGGACGGCTGCTGGCGCAGGCGATTGCGCGGGTGTCGCGCTGGCGGCGTGGCGTGTCGCCCCGCGCGGGCATGGGCGACTCGGGCGTGCGCGTGGAGTCCGGCCTGCTGGCGACGCCCACAGCCACCGCGTAGCATCGCATCGAACCAACGCCGCTGTGGCGCGCCGCGCCAGGAGAAACCATGGACACGCCGACCACCGCCTACGCCTTCACCGCCACCGACCTCGATGGCCACCCGCAGCCGCTGGCCGACTACGCCGGCAAGGTGCTGCTGATCGTCAACGTCGCCTCCAAGTGCGGCTTCACCCCGCAGTACGCCGGGCTGCAGGCGCTGTGGCAGCGGTATCGCGAGCGCGGGCTGGTGGTGCTGGGGTTTCCCTGCGACCAGTTCGGCCACCAGGAACCGGGCGATGCCGCGGAGATCCGCCAGTTCTGTTCGCTCAGCTACGACGTCGATTTCCCGATGTTCGCCAAGGTGCAGGTCAACGGCGACGGCGCGCATCCGCTGTGGCGCTGGCTCAAGCAGCAGAAATCCGGGCTGCTCGGCATCGCCGCGATCAAGTGGAACTTCAGCAAGTTCCTCATCGGCCGCGACGGCCAGGTGCTGGCGCGCTTCGCGCCGACCGACAAGCCGGAAGCGCTGGCCGCGGACATCGAGCGCGCGCTGGGCTGAGCCGGATCGATGACCGCTTTTCTGTAGGAGCGGCTTCAGCCGCGACAGACGCTACGGGTAGGGCGTGTCGCGGCTGAAGCCGCTCCTACAGGGGCGCGCGCCGCGGTCGACGCCGCACGCCTGGTGTTACGTCACTTCTCGACGAACGCGCGCTCGAACACATAGTGGCCCGGCGAACCGATCCGCGGCGAGGCGACGAAGCCGCGCGCGTCCAGGGTCTGGCGCAGGTCGGCCAGCATCTGCGGGCTGCCGCAGATCATCGCGCGGTCGTGTTCCGGGTTCAGTGGCGGCAGGCCGAGGGTGCGCTGCATCTCGCCGCTTTCGATCAGTTCGGTGAGACGGCCGCGGTTGCGGAAGTCCTCGCGGGTCACCGCCGGGTAGTACAGCAGCTTCTCGCGGATGGTCTCGCCGAGGAACTCGTGCTGCGGCAGTTCGTTCTCGAAATAGTCGCGGTAGGCCAGGTCCTTCTCGAAGCGCACGCCGTGGGTGAGGATCACCTTGTCGAAGCGCTCGTAGGTTTCCGGGTCCTTGATCACCGACAGCCACGGCGCCAGCCCGGTGCCGGTGCCCAGCAGGTACAGATGGCGGCCCGGATGCAGGTCGCTGATCAGCAGCGTGCCGGTGGGCTTCTTGCCGACCAGTACCGAATCGCCGGGCTTGATGTGCTGCAGGCGCGAGGTCAGCGGGCCGTCCGGCACCTTGATGCTGAAGAACTCCAGCCGCTCTTCCCAGTTGGCGCTGGCGATGGAATAGGCGCGCAGCAGCGGCCGCGTCTCCGTCTCCAGGCCGATCATCACGAACTGGCCGTTGTCGAAGCGGAAGCCGTCGTTGCGGGTGGTGGTGAAGCTGAAATAGTCGTCCGTCCAGTGACGGACTTCGAGCACCGTTTCGGGGCCAAAAGCGGAAGACATGCCGTGATCGCGATGGGGAAGGAACGGGTGCCATTCTACCCCATGCCGATTCAAATGAGAGGGAATCTCATTTGGGCCAGTGCATCCCGGAACGCGTCACTTGGTGAACGACAGCTCGTAGGACAGGTACAGCGGCGCCTGCGGCGGCGCCAGCAGCGGGCGCTGGCGCAGGAACCGCTCCAGGCACAGGGCCAGCGGGGTGGTGCCGTTGCGCCAGCTGGCGGCCACGCTGCCGTCGGCGCCGAGCTGGACCACGATGGCGAACGGCGAGGTGTCCGGGCGCGGCGTGGCGCAGCTGGCCACGCCCTCGTCCAGCGCGGCGCGCTGCAGCGCCTGCAGGCGCTCGGCCAGCGCGGCGGGCAACGCGGCTTCGTCGCGGTCGGCCAGGGCCTTGGCCGCGGCGTAGTCCGACGGCCCGGGAGCGGTGTCGGCCGCGGTCGCGGCCACGGGAAGGGCGAGGGCGGCGGCGAGCAGGCAGGACCGGAGGCGTGGCGACATGGCGGTGGGCGGCGGCGGCGGGCAGGGGGTCAACGATACCCAGCGGCTTGCAGTTCGAACAGCTCCGCGTAGCGGCCGCCCTGCGCCATCAGTTGGTCGTGGGTGCCGCTGGCCTCGATCCGGCCATCGGCCAGCACCAGGATGCGGTCGGCCATGCGCACGCTGGAGAAGCGGTGCGAGATCAGCACGGCGGTGCGGTTGTCGGACAGTTCCTTAAAGCGCTGGAACACCTCGAACTCGCTGCGCGCATCCAGCGCCGCGGTCGGTTCGTCCAGGATCATCACCTGCGCGTCGCGCATGTAGGCGCGGGCGATGGCGATCTTCTGCCATTGCCCGCCGGACAGGTCCACGCCGGTCTTGAAGCGGCGCCCGATCACTTGCGCGTAGCCCTTCGGCAGCCCTTCGATCAGCTCGGCCGCCATCGCCCGCTGCGCGGCGGCACGGATGCGCGCCGCATCGCCCATCGAATCGACCTGGCCGACGCCGATGTTCTCGCCGGCGCTGAGGTGGTAGCGCACGAAGTCCTGGAAGATCACGCCGAGGTTGGCGCGCAGGTCGTCCAGGTCGTAGTCGCGCAGGTCGCGGCCGTCGAGCAGGATGCGGCCCTCGTCCGGGTCGTACAGCCGCGCCAGCAGCTTGACCAGGGTGGTCTTGCCGGCACCGTTCTCGCCGACCAGGGCCAGCACCTCGCCGGCGCGCAGTTCGAAGTCCAGATGGCGCACCGCCCACTGCTCGGCGTCCGGGTAGCGGAAGCCGACGTCCTCGAACACGAAGCCGCGCACGATCGGCCGCGGCACCGGCGCCGCGCCGGGGCGGGTGCGGATCTCCGGCACGATGCGGAAGAACGAGTACAGGTCGTCCAGGTACAGCGCCTGTCCGGCCACCTGCGAGAAGCCGATCAACAGTCCCTCCAGCAACTGGCGCAGGCGCAGGAAGCTGCCGGCCAGGAAGGTCAGGTCGCCGATGCTGAAGTCGCCGCGCACGGTGCGCCAGGCGATGTAGCCATAGGCGGCGTAATAGCCCAGCGTGCCCAGCGCGGCCAGCAGCGTGCCCCACAGCATGCGCTTGCGCGCCAGTGCGCGGTTGGCCTGGAAGAAGCGGTCGGCCAGCGCCCGGTAGCGCTCGATCAGGAAGCTGTGCAGATTGAAGATCTTCACTTCCTTGGCGGTCTCGACGCTGGCGCCGACCTGGCGCAGGTAGTCGAGCTGGCGTCGCTCGGCGGTCCACTGGAAATTGAGCGAGTAGCCGAGCGCGTTGAAGTGCGCTTCGCCGACGAAGGCCGGGATCAACGCCACCGCCAGCATCAGCATCAGCCACGGCGCGTACACCACCAGCCCGATCGCGAAGCTGACCACGGTGATCGCGTCCTGCACCTGGCCGAACAGCTGGCTCATCAGGTTCATCCGGCCCATGGTCTGGCGCCGCGCGCGGTCGAGCTTGTCCTGCTGCTCGGGGTCCTCGAAATCCTCCAGATCCAGCTGCGCGGCGTGTTCCATCAACTGCACGCTGGTGGCGTTGTTGAACAGCTCCGACAGCAGCGTGTCGGCATAGCTGACCAGCCGCCCGAGCAGGTCCGATCCGACCGCCAGCGCCAGCTCCAGGCCCAGCAGTTCCAGCAGCCGGTTCAAGCGGCCGCTGGCCAGCGCCTGGCCCAGCGAGTCGAAGCCGGGCGACTGCCCGACCAGGTGGATCGCCTCGTCGATGATCAGCTTGCCGATGTACAGCGAGGCCACCGGGATCAGCGCGCGCAGCACGCGCAGGCCGATGCTGCTGGCGGTCAGCCAGCGGCTGGTCTGCCAGATCTGGCGCAGGAACGGCGGCAGGTTGCGCATCGCGTCGAAGCGTTCGCGCAGGCTCGGGCCGGTGTTGGGCGCGGCGCGGGCGCCGCCGTGGGAAGGAGGGGAGGAGGCCATCGGCGCATTGTGCCGGGGCCGGGTGTGCGCGGGGAGTGTGGAAGTCCCGTTCCGCCAGCGCTTGCCGACCCGCCTGACGGTGTGTGTCTGCGCAAGCGTGCGTCCGATCGGGAGTGTGGCTAGCTAGAGCCTGTCGCGGCTGAAGCCGCTCCTACAACAGCATGCTGTGCGTGGCCATCCCAACGCCCGCATTCAGCCCCACTCCCCATTCCCGATTCCCCAATCCCGGCTCTACCCCTGCTCGGGCTCCACGTAGCCGTCGGGCTTGGCGGCGCCGCCCTGGAACAGGAACTTCTCCAGTTCCGCCTCCAGGAACGCGCGGTGCTTGGGATCGCGCGGCGACAGCCGGTTCTCGTTGATCAGCATGGTCTGGTGCGCCAGCCAGGCCTGCCAGCCGGCCTTGCCGATGTGCGCGAAGACGCGTTGGCCGAGGTCGCCGGGATACGGCACGTAGTCGAGGCCTTCGGCGTCGCGTTGCTGGTACTGGCAGAAGACGGTGCGGGACATGGCGGTTCCTGTGGTGCGCGCGGCGGCCTTGGCGCGTGGGGCAGCATCGCGTGCTAGAGGCCGTCGAGCAGTTTGCGGATCGGTGCGGGCAGGCCGAGCGCGGACAGGTCGGCGCGCGCCACCCAGCGCAGGGCGTCATTGTCGCGCACCGCGTCGCGCAAGGCGACCTTGCGCAGGCGCAGCGGCTGCAGGTGCAGCCGGTAGTGGCTGAAGGTATGCACGATGGGCGCCATCGGTTCGGCGGCGTCGAAGTCGCGGCCGACGGTTTCGCGTTCGAACCAGGCGCGCAACTCGGTTTCGGTGTCGGCCTGCGGCAGCGTCCACAGCGCGGCCCAGATGCCGGTCGGCGGGCGCCGCTGCAGCAGCAGCTCGCCGGCGGCGTTCTCCAGCAGCAGCGCCAACGCTTCGCGCTCGGGCAGGGTCTTGCCCGGCTTGGGCGTGGGCAGCGCCTCGACCAGGCCGTCGCGGCGCGCCACGCAGTCGTCCTGCAGCGGGCACAGCACGCAGGCGGGATTGGCGCGGGTGCACAGGGTCGCGCCGAAATCCATCTGCGCCTGGGTGTAGTCGGCCATGCGCGCGTCGGGCACGGCGGCCACATGCGCCTGCGCCAGCGTCCACAGCGGCTTTTCCACGGCCGGCAGGCCCGGGTAGCCGGCGATGCCGTGATAGCGGGTCAGCACGCGCTTGACGTTGCCGTCCAGGATCGGGAAGCGGTCGTTCCAGGCCTGGCTGAGGATCGCGCCGGCGGTGCTGCGGCCGATGCCGGGCAGTGCGTGCAGCGCCTCGAAATCGCGCGGCAGTTCGCCGCCGTGCAGTTCCACGCAGCGTTTGGCCGCGGCATGCAGGTTGCGGGCGCGGGCGTAGTAGCCCAGTCCGGCCCATTGCGCCATCACCGCGTCGTTGTCGGCGGCGGCCAGGTCGGGCAGGGTCGGGAAGTGTTGCAGGAAGCGCAGGAAGTACGGGATCACCACCGCGACCTGGGTCTGCTGCAGCATGATCTCCGACAGCCATACGCGATACGGACTGCGCGGATGCTGCCAGGGCAGGTCGTGGCGCCCATGGCGGTCGAACCAGGCGAGCAGGCGGGTGGGGAAGGTGTCGGGAGGCTGGCGCATGCTGGCTTCAGTGTCCTTCTCGCTGTGGGAGAAGGTGGCCCGAGGGCCGGATGGGTAGGACGAGCCAATCCCTTCTCTCTTCGGGAGAAGGTGCCCCGAAGGGGCGGATGAGGGGACGGGCGAAGCCTCGTGCAACTTGATTCCGCGAGTCGCTTCGCGTCGGACCCTCACCCCAACCCCTCTCCCGAGGGGAGAGGGGCTTTTATCAGCCGCCCAGCGCTTCCGGCAGCAGGGCGTCGACGAAGGCGTCGGCGTCGAACACGCGCAGGTCTTCCGGGCGCTCGCCGATGCCGGCGAAACGGATCGGGATGCCGAACTCGCGTGCCAGGGCGAACACCACGCCGCCCTTGGCGGTGCCGTCGAGCTTGGTCACCACCAGGCCGGTGACGCCGACCGCGGCGTGGAACTGGCGCAGCTGCGACAGCGCGTTCTGGCCGGTGGTGCCGTCGATCACCATCAGCACCTCGTGCGGCGCCCCGGGATCGAGCTTGCCGAGCACGCGGCGGATCTTGCCCAACTCGTTCATCAGGCCGGTCTGGGTGTGCAGGCGGCCGGCGGTGTCGGCGATCAGGACTTCAGTGCCGCGTGCCTTGCCGGCCTGCAGCGCGTCGAACGCGACCGAGGCGGCATCGGCGTTCTGGCCCTGCGCGATCACGGTGACGCCGTTGCGGTCGCCCCAGGCCTGCAACTGCGCCACCGCGGCGGCGCGGAAGGTGTCGCCGGCGGCCAGCATCAGGCTGTGGCCCTCGTCCTTGAAGCGCTTGGCCAGCTTGCCGATGGTGGTGGTCTTGCCGACGCCGTTGACGCCGACGGTCAGCACCACGAAGGGCTTGGCGTTGCGGTCGATCCGCAGCGGCCTGGCCACCGGCTGCAGGATCTCCAGCAGGTCGGCGCGCAGCGCCTGCTGCAGCGCCCTGGCGTCGGCGAACTCGCGCGCCTTCATGCGCTTGCGCAGGCTCTCGATCAGCGCGGTGGTGGCGGGAATGCCGACGTCGGCGGTGATCAGGGCGGTCTCGATCTCGTCGAGCAGGTCGTCGTCGAGCTTGGGATTGCGCGAGAACAGGCTGCCGACGCTGCGCGCGAAACTGCTGTTGCGCAGGCGTTCGCGCCAGCCGGGCTTGCCGGCCGGCGCGGCGGGCAGCGCGTCGCTGCGCACCAGGTCGGCGTCGCTCGCCGGCACGGACGCGGTGGCGGCGGCCGGCGGCGGCACATAGGACTGCGGCGGCGGGGTGGGGGCCGTGGGCGGCAGCGGCGCCGGTTGCGATTGCGGAACGGCGACCGGGGCCGGCGCCTGCACCAGGCGCTCGGCGACTGGCGCGGTTACCGGCTCAGGCGTCGCGGCGGGCGCGGTTGCCTCGGTAGCAGGCGGCGCCGACGGCGCGGGCGCAGCGGGTTCGGCGCCGGCCGGCTTGGGGAAGGCGGCGGCCAGTTCCTCGATGCTGTAGCGCTGCGTGCGGCTCTCGCCGGCGTTGTCCTGGGGCTTGTTGCGACGGAATAGGCTGACCATGGATGACGCGTGGACCGGAAACGCGGAATGCTACCACCTGCGGCCTGAGCGCCCCGTGCAGCGGCGCCACGAAGCAGTGGCGAATGCCCGCGCAAGCCCCTGTAGGAGCGGCTTCAGCCGCGACAGGAGGCATGATGCGGCACGAGGACGAGCGGCGACGGATGGTGTCTGTCGCGGCTGAAGCCGCTCCTACAAGGGCGCGCGGCGCGCGGCTACCCCACTGCCCGCATTCAGCCCCAATCCTATTCCCGATTCCCGGCTCTGCGGATGGTGTCTGTCGCGGCTGAAGCCGCTCCTACAGGGGCGGGCGACGTGCGACGACCCCAACGCCCGCAGTCAGCCCCCAATCCCCATTCCCGATTCCCCAATCCCAGCCCCTCACAGCTTGCCTTTCATCGAGCGGTAATCGCGCGGCGTCATGCCGACCGTGGCCTTGAACTGGCGCGCGAACGCGCTCTGGTCGGCGAAGCCGCAGGCCTGGCCGATGCTGGCGATGCTGTCCTCGCCGTGCAGCAGGCGCATCGCCGCCTCGATCCGCATCTTGGTCAGCAACTGCTGCGGGGTCAGCTGGAACACGCGGCGGAAATGCCGCTCCAACTGCGCCACCGACAGTTCCGCCAGGTCGGCCAGGGTCTGCACGCGCAGGTTGTCGCCATAGTGGCTCTGCATGTGCTCCATCGCGCGGCTGATCCGTTCGTAGGCCGAATGGCGGCTGTCGGGCTGGCCCAGGTCGCGGGAGATGCCGACCACGCCGATCACCTCGTCGCCCTCGCACAGCGGGCGCTTGAAGGTCAGGCACCAGCCCGGGGTGCGGTTCGGGAACAGGTGCACCTCCAACTGGTTCTCGATCACCTCGCCGCACAGCACGCGCCGGTCCTGCATCAGGTAGCTGCCGCCCAGCGGCAGCGGGAACACGTCCGCGGCCGATTTGCCGATCAGGTCGGCGCGGTACTTCCTGCCCAGCCGCCGCACCAGGGTCAGGTTGACGTGGGTGTAGCGGCCGTCGCGGTCCTTGACGAAGAACACCACGTCGGGCAGCGCATCGAACAGCGTCTGCATTTCCATCGCGGAAATCAAAGTATCCATCTGCACTCACCGGGCGGTTGTGGGCTGCAGCGGCAGGCCTGCCGCTGCAGGTCTGTCCCCGTTGACCGATCCTAGCCTAAGTCGGGGCTCCGGGGACGCTCAGGTTGTGCGAACTTCCGCATTTATGTCAGGCAAACGCTGCTAGCCCGTGTCCGCCCGGAATGTGAGCATGGACCTATGCATACACTCGATGTGATCGACTCGCATACCGGCGGCGAACCGACCCGTGTCGTCGTCGCCGGCTTCCCCGACCTGGGCGCCGGTCCGCTGGCGCAGCGGCGCGACCTGTTCCGCGATCGCTTCGATCGCTGGCGCAGCGCCATCGCCTGCGAACCGCGCGGCTCGGACACCATGGTCGGCGCGCTGCTGCTGCCGCCGGTGGCCGCCGACGCGTGCGCGGCGGTGATCTTCTTCAACAACGTCGGCTATCTCGGCATGTGCGGCCACGGCACCATCGGCCTGGTGCGCACGCTGGCCGACATGGGCCGGCTGGCGCCAGGCACGCACCGCATCGAGACCCCGGTGGGCACGGTCGGCGTGGAACTGCATGGCGACGGGCGGGTGTCGGTGGACAACGTGGAGAGCTATCGCCACGCCGCCGGCATCGAGGTGCAGGTGCCCGGCTACGGCCGCGTGCGCGGCGACGTGGCCTGGGGCGGCAACTGGTTCTTCATCACCGAGCAGACCCCTTGCGCGCTGGAGCTGCGCCACCAGCGCGCGCTGACCGCCTACACCGAGGCGCTGCGGCTGGCGCTGGAGGCGGCCGGCATCCGCGGCGCCGACGGCGGCGAGATCGACCACATCGAGATCAACGGACCGGCGCCGGACGGCGCCGCCGATGCGCGCAATTTCGTGCTGTGTCCCGGCCTGGCCTACGACCGTTCGCCCTGCGGCACCGGCACCAGCGCCAAGCTGGCGTGCCTGGCCGCCGACGGCAAGCTGGCCGCGGGCCAGGTGTGGCGCCAGGAAGGCATCCTCGGCAGCGTGTTCGAGGGCAGCTACGTGCCCGGCGACCGCGGCGTATTGCCGCGGATCACCGGGCAGGCCCACATCACCGCGCGCGCGCAGTTGCTGATCGATGCGCAGGATCCGTTCGCCTGGGGCATCGGCGCCGCATGAGCGGATTCGACCTGATCGTCGTTGGTGCCGGCATCGTCGGCGCGGCCTGCGCCGATGCGGCCGCCGCCGCCGGCCTGCGCGTGGCGATCGTCGAGTCGGGCACGATCGGCGGCGGCTCCACCGCCGCGGCGATGGGGCATCTGGTGGCGATGGACGACGACCCGGCGGAACTGGCGCTGTCGGCCTATTCGCTGCGCCTGTGGGAAGACTTCGCGCAGTTGCCGGCGGCCGAATACAGCCGTTGCGGCACGCTGTGGGTGGCGCGGGAAGCGCGCGAACTGGCGGCGATCCCGGCCAAGATCCAGCGCCTGGCCGCGGCCGGGGTGCGCGCCGAGGCGATCGATGCCGAGGCGCTGTACCGGCTGGAGCCGGCGCTGGCGTCGGGATTGGCCGGCGGCATGCGCGTGGCCGCCGAGGCGGTGGTGTATCCGCCGCGGATGGCGCGGCACCTGGTCGAGCGCGCGCTGGCCGCCGGCGCGCAGCTGTTCGCCGGGCGCCGCGCGCTGGCCCTGGCCGGCGGCGCGGTGCGCCTGGACGACGGCAGCCGCCTCAGCGGCCCGGTCCTGGTCGCCACCGGCTGCGCGCTGCCCGAGCTGGTGCCGGAACTGCCGATGCGCGCGCGCAAGGGCCAGTTGGTGATCACCGATCGTTACCCCGGCTTCGTCGGCCACCAGTTGCTGGAACTGGGCTATGCCGATAGCGCGCACGGCAGCGACGGCAGCAGCGTCGCGTTCAACGTGCAGCCGCGCCCGACCGGGCAGATCCTGATCGGCTCCTCGCGCGAGTTCGACGCCAGCGACCGCGGCGTATCGATGCCGATGCTGCAGCGCATGCTCGAGCGCGCCTTCGCGTTCCTGCCGGCGCTGCGCCAATTGCAGGCGATCCGGGTGTGGACCGGGCTGCGCCCGGCCACGCCCGATGGCCGCCCCTACCTGGGCGCGGTGCCGCAGCGCGACGGCGTGTTCGTCGCGGCCGGCCACGAGGGCCTGGGCGTGACCACCGCGCTGGGCAGCGCACGCTTGCTGCTGGACCTGCTGTTGCAGCGCACCCCCGCCCTGGACCCGGCACCGTTCGCGCCGGCGCGGGCGCTGACGTGAGCGCGCCGATGCTGCGCCTGCAGGTCAACGGCCATCCGCTGGAGGTGCTGCCCGGCAGCAGCGTGGCCGCGGCGGTGGCGCAGGTCGCGGTGCATTTCCGCCGTTCGCGCAGCGGCCAGCCGCGCGCGCCGCTGTGCGGCATGGGCGTGTGCAGCGAATGCCGGGTGCGCATCGACGGCGTCGGCCAGTTGCGCGCCTGCGTCACCCCGGCGCGCGAGGGCATGCAGGTATGGACCGATGGCTGAGCCGTGCGCGCTGCAGTACGACGTGATCGTCGCCGGTGCCGGTCCGGCCGGGCTGGCCGCGGCGCTGGCCGCGGCCGGGCATGGCCGGCGCGTGGCGCTGGTCGACCTGCAGACGCGCGCCGGCGGCCAGGTCTGGCGCCACGACGTGACGCATGCGCCGCCGCGGCTGGCGGCGCGCACGCTGGCGCAACTGGCGGCGAGCAGGATCGAGTTCCTGTCGCAGACCCAACTGTTGATGGCGCAGGACCAACAACTGCTGGCCGACGGCCCGCAGGGCGCGCGCTGGCTCGGCTACGACGCGCTGGTGCTGGCCACCGGCGCGCGCGAACTGCTGCTGCCGTTCCCGGGCTGGACGCTGCCCGGCGTGACCGGCGCCGGTGGCGCGCAGGCGCTGGCCAAGCAGGGCTGGCCGCTGGCCGGCAAGCGCGTGCTGGTCGCCGGTAGCGGGCCGCTGTTGCTGGCGAGCGCGGCGACGTTGCGCCGCCATGGCGCGCAGGTGCTGGGCATCGTCGAACAGGCGTCGCTGCGCGCCCTGGCCGGTTTCGCCGCGCGCCTGCCGCTGCGCTGGCCGGACAAGGCGCTGCAGGCGCTGCGCCTGCGCGCGGAACTGGTCGGCGTGGCCTACCACAGCGGCAGCGTGGTGCTGTCGGCGCAGGGCGACGGCCACCTGCAGTCGGTGCGCATCGACGGCCCGCGCGGACGCCGCGACATCGACTGCGACCAGTTGGCGATCGGCTACGGCCTGGTGCCGAACGTGGAACTGGCGCAATTGCTCGGCTGCCGCCTGGCGCACAGCGGCGCGCATCCGTGCGTGGCGGTGGACGCGCAACTGCGCACCAGCGTCGCCGGCATCTACGCCGCGGGCGAGGCCTTGGGCATCGGTGGCCTCGATTGCGCCCGCATCGAAGGCGCGATCGCCGGGCATCTGGCGGCCGGCAAGGGCGCCGCGGCGCAGGCGCTGCAGCCGCGCCGGCGGCGTGCGCGCGCCTTCGCCGCGCTGCTGCAGCGTCAGTTCGCGCTGGACCCGCGGATCCGCACGCTGGCCGCGCCGGACACGCTGGTGTGCCGTTGCGAGGACGTGTCGCTGGACGCATTGCGCGGTTACCGCGACCTGCGCGACGCCAAGCTGGCCACGCGCTGCGGCATGGGCGCCTGCCAGGGCCGCATCTGCGGCAGCGCGCTGACCGAGCTGGGCCTGGCGCCGCGCCCCGACGATTTTTCCGACGACGGCCGCCGGCCGCCGCTGTTTCCGGTGCGCCTGGAGGCGCTGGCCCGTTCGCCGAACGCGCCGCTTCCTGCCGCACTTCCCGTCACAACCCAAGACCAAGGTGTCATTCCATGAGCAAGGCTTCCTTCTGGTACGGCGTGCTGCCGGCCATCACCACCCCGTTCAATGCCGACGGCAGCATCGACCACGCGTTCCTGGCCAAGCATGCGCAACTCATGGCCGACGCCGGCTGCACCGCGATCGTGCCGCTGGGCTCGCTCGGCGAGGCGGCCACGCTCAGCTTCGACGACAAGGTCGCGATCCTGAAGACCCTGGTGCAGGCGCTGGGCGGCCGCATCCCGGTGGTGCCGGGCATCGCCGCGCTGTCCACCGACGAGGCCGTGCGCCTGGCGCAGGCGGCCAAGCAGGTCGGCTGCGGCGGCATCATGGTGCTGCCGCCGTACGTGTATTCCACCGACTGGCGCGAGATGGGCGCGCACATGCGCGCGGTGATCGCCGCCACCGATCTGCCGGCGATCCTGTACAACAACCCGGTGGCCTACAAGACCGATTTCAGCCCGGCGCAGATCGCCGAGTTGGCAGCCGAGTTCCCCAACCTGGAAGCAGTCAAGGAATCCTCCGGCGACGTGCGCCGCTTCGCCGCGCTGGGCGAACTGCTGAACGATCGCCTGGTGCTGCTGGTGGGCATGGACGATGCGATCGTGGAAGGCATCAGCATGGGCGCCAAGGGCTGGATCGCCGGCCTGGTCAACGCGTATCCGAAGGAGTCGGTGAAGCTGTTCGAACTGGCCCGCGACGGCGGTTACCCGGCGGCCAAGGCGCTGTACGACTGGTTCCTGCCGCTGCTGCGCCTGGACACCGTGCCCAAGTTCGTGCAGCTGATCAAGCTGGTGCAGGAGAAGGTCGGCCTGGGCAGCGAGCGCGTGCGCGCGCCGCGCCTGGTCATCGAAGGCGCCGAGCGCGAAGCGGCGCTGAAGGTGATCGACCACGCCATCGCCACCCATCCCGGAGTCTGAGGTGAGCATGCAGCCGCTGTTGCTCGCCGGCCACTGGCAGCCGTCGCTGGAAGCGCGCGGCGGTTTCCGCGCCGAGGATCCGCGCGACGGCGGCGCGTTCGGGCCGGAGTTCCCGATCAGCGGCGCCGCCGACCTGGAGGCGGCGCTGAGCGCGGCGGTGCTGGTCGCCGACGCGCTGGCCGCCGCTTCGCCCGAGCGTATCGCCGGTTTTCTGGACGCCTACGCCGCGGCGATCGAGGCCGACCTGGAGCGCCTGGTCGCGCTGGCGCATGCCGAGACCGGCCTGCCGACCGAGCCGCGCCTGGCCAAGGTGGAACTGCCGCGCGCCAGCGGGCAGTTGCGCCAGGCCGCGCAGGCGGTGCGCAGCCATAGCTGGACGCAGCCGGTGATCGACACCGCGGCCGGGCTGCGCGCGCAGTTGGGGCCGCTGCACAAGCCGGTGCTGGTGTTCGGGCCGAACAATTTCCCGTTCGCCTTCAATGCCGTGGCCGGCAGCGATTTCGCCTCGGCGATCGCCGCGCGCAACCCGGTCATCGCCAAGGCGCATCCCTCGCATCCGGCCACCAGCCAGCGCCTGGCGCAACTCGCGCACCAGGCCTTGCTGGACAACGGCCTGCCGGCGGCGGCGGTGCAGTTGCTGTATCACTTCGACAGCACGCTGGGCCTGGAACTGGCCGGCGATACGCGGCTGGGCGCGATCGGTTTCACCGGCAGCCGCGCCGGCGGGCTGGCGCTGAAGGCCGCGGCCGACCGCGCCGGGGTGCTGGCCTACGTCGAACTGTCCAGCGTCAATCCGGTGTTCCTGCTGCCGGGCGTGCTGGCCGAGCGCGGCGAGGCGCTGGCGCAGGAGTTCTTCGCCTCGTGCACGATGGGCAGCGGCCAGTTCTGCACCAATCCCGGCATCCTGGTGGTGCCCGAGGGCGAGGACGGCGATGCCTTCGTCGCCGCCGCGGCCGCGCACTTCGCCGCGGCCGCGCCCAGCCTGCTGTTCTCGCGCGGCGTGCTCGAGCACCTGCAGCGCGGCGTGGCCACGCTGCGCAACGCCGGCGCCAGCGTGCTGGCCGGCGGCGACGCGGCGCCGGAGCCGGGCTACCGGCATGCGCCGACCCTGCTGGCGGTGTCGGCGCAGGCCTTCCTGCAGCAGCCGGAGGCGTTGCAGACCGAGGCGTTCGGTCCGGTCAGCCTGGTGGTGCGCGCCGCCGGCCTGGCGCAGATGACCGCGCTGGCGCACAGCCTGGAAGGCAACCTCACCGGCACCGTGTACCGCGCCGCCGACGGCAGCGACGATCTGACCTTCGCCGCGGTGGCCGCGGCGCTGCGGCCGCGGGTCGGTCGGCTGATCTGCAACAAGATGCCGACCGGCGTGGCGGTGAGTCCGGCCATGAACCATGGCGGGCCGTACCCGAGCACCGGCCATCCGGGCTTCACCGCGGTCGGCATGCCGGCGGCGATCCGTCGCTTCGCCGCGCTGCACAGCTACGACGGCCTGCCCGACGCCTTGCTGCCGGAGCTGCTGCGCGACCGCAATCCCGGCGGCGTGCAGCGGCTGATCGACGGCCAGTGGAGCGTGGCCGACGTGGAGCGCACGGCATGAGCGCGGCCGCGCAGATCGGCGGGCTGAGTCTGGCCATGGCGCAGGCGCAACTGGCGCCGTGGCCGCATCCGGCGCCGCCGATCCAGCCGCAGGAGTACCAGCAGCGGCTGGCGCGCGCGCGCGACCTGCTGCGCGCGCACGGCGCCGATGCGCTGTTGATCTGCGCCGGCGCCTCGCTGCGCTACTTCACCGGCGTGCCGTGGGGCGCCAGCGAGCGGCTGGTGGCGATGCTGCTCACCGCCGAGGGCGACCCGCTGCTGATCTGCCCGGCGTTCGAGGAGGGCTCGCTGGACGCGGTGCTGCACATCGCGGTGCGCAAGCGGCTGTGGGAAGAACATGAGGACCCGCACGCGCTGGTCGCCGAGGCGCTGAGCGACCTCGGTGCGCAGGCGCTGGCGCTGGACCCGGGCGCGGCCTTCGCCGTGCACAGCGGCTTGAGCAAGGTGCTGGAAAAGATCGCGATCCGTGATGCGGCGCCGATCGTGGACGGCTGCCGGATGCGCAAGTCGGCGGCGGAACTGGCGCTGATGCAGCAGGCCTGCGACATGACCCTGCATGTGCAGCGGCTGGCCGCGGGTCTGATCCACGAGGGCATCACCAGCGCCGAACTGGTCCGCTTCATCGATCAGGCGCACCGCGCGCTCGGCGCCGACAATGGCTCGACCTTCTGCATCGTGCAGTTCGGCCACGCCACCGCCTATCCGCACGGCATCCCCGGGGTGCAGGCGCTGCGCCCCGGCGACCTGGTGCTGATCGATACCGGCTGCACCGTGCAGGGCTACCACTCCGACATCACCCGTACCTACATCTTCGGCGAGCCCACTGAGCAGCAGCGGCGCATCTGGCAACTGGAACACGACGCGCAGGCGGCGGCGTTCGCCGCGGTGCGTCCAGGCGTGAGCTGCGCGGCGGTGGACCAGGCCGCGCGCGAGGTGCTGCAGGCCGCGGGCCTGGGCCCGGACTACCGCTTGCCGGGGCTGCCGCACCGCACCGGTCACGGCTGCGGCATGAGCATCCACGAGGCGCCGTACCTGGTGCGCGGAAACGCGTTGCCACTGGCGCCGGGCATGTGCTGCAGCAACGAGCCGATGATCGTGGTGCCGGGCGAGTTCGGGGTGCGCCTGGAGGACCACTTCTACGTCACCGAACACGGCGCGCAGTGGTTCACCCCACCGTCGCCGGCGATCGACCGGCCGTTCGCCTGATGCGCGTGGCGGCCGTCTCGCCTCTGCACCGTGCCGTCGTGCGCACGGTGCGCCTGTCTTCCGGAGCCTGTCGATGAGCCGCGCCCGCCTGTTCGTTCCCGCCGCGCTGGTCGCGGTCCTGCTGGTCGCCTGCCAGCCGGCATCGCCGCCGCCACCGACCGCCGCGGCGGCACCGCCTGCACAGGCGCCGGCGCAGGCCTTCGCCGCCTTGCTCGATGCGCAGTGGCAGTACCAGCTCGCGCTCCACCCGGAGTTCGCCAGCATCATCGGCGATACCCGCTACAACGACCGCTGGAGCGACTATTCGCCGGCGGCGCTGCAGGCCGAGCAGGCGGCCACGCAGGATTTCCTGAAGCGCTTCGAGGCGATCGACGCCAAGGCGCTGTCGGCGCAGGACCAGTTGAGCCTGCAGATGATGCGGCGCGAACTGCGCGACCGGCTGGAGGCGATCGCACTGAACAACGACGCGATGCCGCTGGAGCCGGTCGGCGGGATCCAACTGACGTTGCCGGGCTATGCGCAGGCGTTCCCGTTCGCCAGCGTCAAGGACTACGAGGACTACATCAAGCGCCTGCAGGCGATCCCGGCCTTGCTCGACCAGGTGGTGGCGCTGTCGCGCGCCGGCGCCAAGCAGGGGCTGATCCAGCCGAAATACCTGCTCGAACGCATTCCGGCGCAGGTGCGCGAGATCGCCGCGCCGGCCGGCGCCGACAGCCCGTTCGCGCTGCCGCTCAAGAGCTTCCCCGAGGCGGTGCCGGCGGCCGAGCGTCCGCGCCTGCGCGCGGCGATGCTGGCGGCGATCGACCAGCAGGTGCGGCCGGCCTATCGCAAGCTGGCCGACTTCGTCGCCGACGAGTACGCGCCGCAGGGCCGTGCGCAGGAAGGGCTGTGGGCGCTACCCGATGGCGAGCGCCGCTACCGCTACGCCATCCACACCCAGACCACCACCGACAAGTCGCCGGAGCAGATCCACCAGATCGGCCTGGCCGAAGTGGCGCGCATCGAAGGCGAGATGAGCGCCATCGCCAGGCAGCTCGGCTATGCCGACCTGGCCGCGCTGCGCAAGGCGGTGGCGCATGACCGCAGATTCTTCGCCAGCTCGCGCGAACAGATCCTGCAGCGCTACCGCGACGACATCGCGCAGATGCAGCCGCAATTGCCCAAGCTGTTCGGTCGCTTGCCGAAGACGCCCTTGGAAGTGCGCGCGATGGCCGACTTCCGTAGCACCGCGCCGGGCGCGGAGTACTGGCAGAGCGACGCGCAGGGCAGCAAGCCGGCGCTGGTGATGGTCAACACCAGCGATCACGCGCAGCGCACCCTGGTCAACATCGAGGCCACCGCCTACCACGAGGGCGTGCCCGGCCATCACCTGCAGATCTCGCTCGCGCAGGGCCTGCCGCTGCCGCCGTTCCGCCAGCAGTCGGCCTACAACGCCTATGTCGAAGGCTGGGCGCTGTACGCCGAGAAGCTGGGCAAGGACGTGGGGTTCTACAAGGATCCCTACAGCGACTATGGCCGCCTGGCCGGCGAACTGCTGCGCGCCAACCGCCTGGTGCTGGACACCGGCGTGCACTACAAGCGCTGGACCCGGCAGCAGATGATCGACTTCTTCCACGCGCATCCCTCCGACGACGAGCCGAGCATCCAGGCCGAGACCGACCGCTACGTGGCCTGGCCGGGCCAGGCGCTGGGCTACAAGCTCGGCGAGCTGGACATCCTGGCGCTGCGCGAGAAGGCCAAGCGCGCCCTCGGCGCGCGCTTCGACATCCGCGCCTTCCATGACCAGATCCTCGGCGGCGGCGCGATGCCGCTGGACCTGCTCGACGCCCGCATCGACGCCTGGATCGCGCAGGTCGAGGCCGGCGCCCCCGCCACTCCGGAGACATCGCAATGAGCCTGACTTCCCGATTCCGCGCGCCGCTGTTGCTGGCGATGCTGGGCGCGTTCGCAGGGCAGGGTGCCGCCATCGCCACCGAACCGGCGCATGCCGCCGCGACGCCCGGCGACGCCGCGGCGCGCTTCAAGGCGCTCTATCTGCGCGAGTGGAAATGGCGCCAGGAGCAATCGGCCGGCGCCGACGACGAGGACAGCCAGGGCGCGCCGGCCGACCACCTGCCCAAGGTGGACGTGGCCACGCAGAACCAGCGCACCGCGTACTGGCAGCAGGTGCTGCGCGAACTGGACGCGATCGACCCGGCGCAACTGTCGGCGCAGGACCAGGTGAACTACCAGGTCTATCGCCAGCAGATCGCGGTGTTCCTGGACCAGCAGCGCTTCCGCGCCTGGGAAATGCCGTTCAACAGCGACACCGCGTTCTGGAGCAACCTGGGCTTCAGCGCCCGCGCCACCTTGCGCACCCGCGACGACTACCAGCGCTACCTGAAGATCCTGGCCGACATCCCGCGCTATTTCGACGAGCAGATCGTCAACATGCGCGCCGGCCTGGCGCGCGGTTTCAGCCAGCCGCGGGTGACCCTGGCCGGCCGCGACCAGTCCATCGCCGACGTCGCCAACGCCGGCGGCGAGGCGAACCTGTTCTACACGCCGTTCAAGCAGATGCCGGCCAGCATCCCGGCCGACGTGCAGGCGCAGTTGCGCAAGCAGGCGCTGGATGCGATCGCGCACAGCGTGGTGCCTGCCTACACCGAACTGCTGCGGTTCATGCGCGAGGAGTACCAGCCCAAGGCGCGCACCACGCTGTCCGGCGAGGCGCTGCCCGACGGCAAGGCGTACTACCGCGCGCAGATCCGCGAATACACCACGCTGGAGCTGTCGCCCGAGCAGATCCACCAGATCGGGCTGCAGGAAGTGGCCAAGCTGCGCAAGCAGATGGACCAGACCATCGCCGCCAGCGGCTTCGTCGCGCCGAAGGGGCAGGCGACCTTCCCGGCGTTCCTGCACTTCCTGCGCACCGATCCGCAGTTCTATCCGAAGACGCCGGAAGAACTGCTCAAGCAGGCGGCGTGGATCGCCAAGCGCGTGGACGCCAAGGTCGGCGACTACATCGGCCGGCTGCCGCGGCAGCGCTTCGCGATCGAGCCGGTGCCGCCGGACCTGGCGCCGTTCTACACCGGCGGCCGCGGCGGCCCGGGCATCTACCTGGTCAACACCTACGATCTGCCGTCGCGCCCGCTGTACAACCTGACCGCGCTGACCCTGCACGAATCCTCGCCCGGCCATGCCTTGCAGATGCCGCTGGCGGCAGAGCAGCAGGGCCTGCCGGACTTCCGCCGCTACGGCTACATCTCCGCCTATGGCGAGGGTTGGGCGCTGTACTCGGAGTACCTGGGGCAGGAGATGGGCATGTACGACACCCCGTACGACCGCTTCGGCTACCTGACCTACCAGATGTGGCGCGCGTGCCGGCTGGTGATCGACACCGGCATCCACCACAAGGGCTGGACCCGCGAACAGGCGATCGCCTACCTGCGCGACAACACCGCGCTGAGCGAGCACGAGGTCACCACCGAGGTCGACCGCTACATCGCCTGGCCGGGGCAGGCGCTGTCCTATTACCTGGGCGAACTGAAGATCATCGAGCTGCGCCGCAAGGCCGAAGCCGCGCTTGGCGAGAAGTTCGACATCCGCGCCTTCCACGACGCGATCCTGGAAACCGGTTCGGTGCCGCTGCCGGTACTGGAGCGGCGCATCGACCGCTTCATCGCCGAGGGTGGGAAGTCGCCTTGGGCGGAGGAGGCGCCAAAACAGTGAGCCTGAAAGCCCCTCTCCCCTCGGGAGAGGGGTTGGGGTGAGGGTGCGGCGCGAAAGCGTCTCGCGAAGTTGGGTGCACGAGGCTTCGCTCGCACCCTCATCCGCCCCTTCGGGGCACCTTCTCCCGATGGGAGAAGGAAAAGCGTTAGCCCCTCTCCCCTCGGGAGAGGGGTTGGGGTGAGGGTACGGCGCGAAAGCGTCTCGCGGAGTTAGGTGCACGAGGCTTCGCCCGTACCCTCATCCGCCCCTTCGGGGCACCTTCTCCCGATGGGAGAAGGAAAAGCGTTAGCCCCTCTCCCCCCGGGAGAGGGGTTGGGGTGAGGGTACGGCGCGAAAGCGTCTCGCGGAGTTGGGTGCACGAGGCTTCGCCCGTACCCTCATCCGCCCCTTCGGGGCACCTTCTCCCGAGGGGAGAAGGGGGCAGCAGCAGTTGGACATCGTCGGTTACACCTTTTCAGCGGGGACACCATGACCACACAAGGCAAGTTCCACAAGCGCCTGAGCCTGACCGATCTGACCTTCATCGGACTCGGCTCGATCTTCGGCTCCGGCTGGCTGTTCTCGGCCAGCCATGTGTCGGCCATCGCCGGCCCGGCCGGCATCGTGTCGTGGATCGCCGGCGGCGTAGCGGTGCTGCTGCTGGGCCTGGTGTACTGCGAACTCGGCGCGGCGCTGCCGCGCGCCGGCGGGGTGGTGCGCTACCCGGAGTATTCGCACGGCGCGCTGCTCGGCTGGCTGATGGGTTTCATCACCCTGATCGCGTTCTCCAGCCTGATCGCGATCGAGGTGGAGGCCGCGCGGCAGTACGCCGCGGCGTGGTTCCCGGTGTTGAACCAGACCGGCAGCAGCCACCCCAGCGTGGCCGGCTGGCTGCTGCAGTTCGCGCTGCTGCTGCTGTTCTTCCTGCTCAACTACTACAGCGTCAAGACCTTCGCCACCGCCAACAACATCGTCAGCGTGTTCAAGTTCCTGGTGCCGGTGCTGATCATCGTGCTGCTGATGGCGCACTTCAATCCGCAGAACCTGCACGTGCAGGGCTTCGCGCCGTTCGGCGCGGCCGGCGTGGAGGCGGCGATCTCGGCCGGCGGCATCATCTTCGCCTACCTCGGGCTGACCCCGATCGTCTCGGTGGCCAGCGAGGTGCGCGACCCGCAGCGCAACATCCCGATCGCGCTGATCCTGTCGGTGGCGCTGTCCACGGTGATCTACGTGCTGCTGCAATTGGCGTTCCTGGGCAGCGTGCCGGCCGCGCACCTCGCGCAGGGCTGGGGCGGCATCGACAAGGCGTTCTCGCTGCCGTACCACGACATCGCCCTGGCGCTGGGCATGGGCTGGCTGGCGGCGCTGGTGATCTGCGATGCGATGATCTCGCCCAGCGGCACCGGCAACATCTACATGAACGCCACGCCGCGCGTGGTCTACGGCTGGGCGCGCAGCGGCGGCTTCCTGCCGGTGCTGACCCGGGTCGACGCCAAGTCCGGCATCCCGCGCCCGGCGCTGTGGCTGAGCCTGGCGATGTCGGTGTTCTGGACCCTGCCGTTCCCGTCGTGGGAGACGCTGATCCAGGTGGTGTCGGCGGCGCTGGTGCTGAGCTACGCGGTGGCGCCGGTCACCGTGGCCGCGCTGCGGCGCAGCGCACCGGACCTGCCGCGGCCGTTCCTGCTGCGCGGCATGGGCGTGCTCGGGCCGCTGTCGTTCATCGTCGCCGCGCTGATCGTGTACTGGTCCACCTGGAACACGCTGTCGTGGCTGCTCGGCCTGCAGATCGCCATGTTCGCGCTGTACGTGCTGTACAAGCTGCCGCGCGCGGCCGGGCGCGCGCAGCTGTGGCGGCAGGTGCGCGGCGCGCTGTGGCTGATCGGTTTCTTCGCGCTGGTGCTGCTGGTGTCCTACCTGGGCACCTTCGGCGGCATCGGTGCGATCGCCCATCCCTGGGACACGCTGAGCGTGGCGGCGATCGCCTTCGGCTGCTACCACTGGGGCGCGCGCACCGGGCTGCGCAGCGATGAGCTGGCGCTGGAAGAGGACGACGGGGAATAACGCCGCGCGTTTTGTGTAGGAGCGGCTTCAGCCGCGACAGGCATCCTGTCGCGGCTGAAGCCGCTCCTACAAGAGCAGAATTCGGGAAGATCGTAACGCCATGAACAGATTCGCCGCATCGCTCGTGCTGGCCGCCGCGTCCTTCGCTGCCCATGCCCAGGCCGCGCCCAGCGCCGCCGACTACCAACGCTCGCTCGGCCTGCGCGAGGCGTGGATGACCTTGACCGAGAACGTGACCTGGCCGGCGCAATGGCGCGACGACGGCACGTTCTACTACCGCAAGACCGTGCCCGGCGGTTTCGCCTTCGTGCGCGAGGACGTGGCCGGCCAGCTCAAGCAGCCTGCATTCGACGCGGAGCGCCTGGCGCGCGGGCTGAGCGCCGCCGGGACCGAGTATTCGGCGCTGCGTTTACCGTTCGAGCGCTTCCGCTATGCCGCCGACGCCGGCCGCGACAATGCCGCGATCGTGTTCCAGATCGACTATGCGCCGTGGCGCTGCACGCTCTCCGACTATGTCTGCGCGCGCGCCGACGCCGGCCCGCAGCCGCGCCCGCGCGGCTTCGGCGTGGTCCGCGATCCGGCGGTGGCCGCCGACAACACGCCGCGGCGTTCGCCGGACGGGCGCTGGGAGGCGTTCGCCGACGGCGACCAGATCGTGCTGCGCAGCGTCGCCGATGGCCGCGTGCTGCGCCTGAGCGAGGACGGGCGCGCCGACGACTACTACGATCCGGAGACGCTGGCGTGGTCGCCGGATTCGCGGCGTCTGGCGCTGTACCGTGTGCGGCCGGGTTTCGCGCGGCGGGTCACGCGGGTGGAGGCGGCGCCGCCTGGCGGCGGCCAGCCGCGGGTGCGCACGCAGTTGTATCCAAAGCCCGGCGACGCGGTGGATATCGAGCGGCCGGTGCTGTTCGACCTGAGCGCGCTGGCCGCCGGTGGCGCGCCGCGGCGCATCGCCGTCGACGCTGGGCTGTTCGCCAATCCCTACCAGCTGTCGCCGATCCAGTGGCGCCGCGACAGCGCCAGCTTCGCGTTCGACTACGTGCAGCGCGGCTTCCAGCGCATGCGCGCGATCGCGGTGGACGCGGCCAGCGGTCGCGCGCATGTGGCCGTCGGCGAGGACGCCAAGACCTTCGTCTACGCCGACCGCAGCTTCCGCCACGACGTGGACGGGCTGGGCAAGGAGATCCTGTGGATCTCCGAGCGCGATGGCTGGCGCCACCTGTACCTGTTCGACGGCGCCAGCGGCAAGCTGAAAACGCAGATCACCAAGGGCCAGTGGATCGTGCGCGAGGTGCTGCGCGTGGACGATGCGCAGCGCCGCATCTGGTTCAGCGCCAGCGGCATGGACGCGGGCAAGGATCCGTACTTCCGCCAGCTGTTCGCGGTCGATTTCGATGGCCGCCACCTGACCCGGCTCAGCAGCGCCGACGCCGACCACGACGTGGCCATCGCCGACGACGGCCGCCACTACGTGGACGTCTACTCGCGCCCGGACCTGCCGCCGGTGATGGAGCTGCACACCATCGACGGCACCTTGCTGCAGGTGGTCGAGCGCGGCGACATCGGCAAGCTGCAGGCGGCCGGCTGGCGCGCACCGCAGACCTTCGTGGCCAAGGGCCGCGACGGCCGCACCGACATCTGGGGCATGGTGGTGCGGCCGCGCGACTACGACCCGCGCAAGAAGTATCCGGTGATCGAGAACATCTACGCCGGTCCGCACGACAGCTTCGTGCCCAAGACCTTCTGGCCGTTCGGCTACCACTCCGGCGGCGACAAGCAGATCGGCATGCAGGCGCAGGCCGACCTGGGCTTCATCGTGGTGATGATCGACGGCATGGGCACCGCCAACCGCTCCAAGGCCTTCCACGACGTGGCCTGGAAGAACCTCGGCGATTCCGGCTTCCCCGACCGCATCGCCTGGCACCGCGCGCTGGCGGCGCAGGATCCGTCCTACGACATTTCCCGGGTCGGCATCTACGGCGCCTCGGCCGGCGGGCAGAGTACGCTGGGCGCGCTGGAGCGGCATCCGGATTTCTACAAGGTGGGCGTCGCCTATGCCGGCTGCTACGACAACCGCATGGACAAGATCAGCTGGAACGAGCAGTGGATGGGCTGGCCGGTGGATGCCAGCTATGCCGCCGCCTCCGGTGTCGACAATGCCTCCAAGCTGCGCGGCGAGTTGTTGCTGATCGTCGGCGAACAGGACAGCAACGTCGATCCGGCCTCGACCGCGCAGGTGGTGGATGCGCTGATCCGCGCCGGCAAGGAGTTCGATCTGCTCAACGTGCCCGGCGGCGAGCATACGGTCGGCCGCTCCACCGGCCCGATCGACTACGTGCAGCGGCGCCAGTACGCCTTCTTCGTGCGGCATCTGCTTGGGGCGCCGACGCCGGCCTGGAATCGGCTGTAGCGGTCGGGATTGGGGAGTGGGGATTCGCAAAAGCGCGGCCCTTCCTTCTCCCCTCGGGAGAAGGTGCCCCGCAGGGGCGGATGAGGGTGCGAGCGCAGCCTCGTGCACCCAACCTCCGCGCGTCGCTTTCGCGGCGGACCCTCACCCCAACCCCTCTCCCGAGGGCCTGATTAGCGCTGTGTCTCAGCTGGCATACGCAGTTGCCGCTCTGTGAGCCGTCCCGCGCTGGCCAAGGCACGGGCCAGGCGCGGCACCATGGCCGCCAGGTTGAAGCGGCGGTTGAACCGATAGGCATGCGCGCGCAGGTAGCGCGCGCCGTATTTCGGGAAGTCCACCGCATGGTGGGTACCGCTAAGCGCGGTCTTGAGATTGCCCAGGATCGTATTGACCCACCGCAGACGAGGCTGCTGGGCGCCTTTGCGGCCGCCTCCGGTCACGATGGCATCGTGTGTCAGGCCTGCCCAGCCCACACCTGTGAACGCTGTCAGCCCATCACTGACGACATGGGTGCCCGGTGCCAGTGCCTGCTGGGCCCACGTGTTCACGACGCTTCTCCGGAAGCTGGAGACCACGTCCAGGCGCAGATGGCGCGGGCGCCCTTGATGCAGGGAAACCGCTGCGATAAACGGCACCTTGTTCCGCCACTGCGGTTCTCCTGGGCCACCGGCGCGTTCGCCGCCCAGATAGGCATCATCGATCTGGACCTCTCCCTCGAGCCGCCGTGACTGCTCACGATCGGCCATCGCCGACATCAGTTTGTGCTTGATCCGCCATGCAGTGCGATAGCAGACGCCCAACTGCCGAGCCAGTTCCAACGCAGCAACTCCATTCTTGGCTTGGCTCACCAGATAGATGGCCAGCCACCACGCTCGCAAGGGCAGTTTGGTGTCTGCCATGGGCGTGCCGGCGGTCAAGCTGGTCTGTACCCTGCAGCGCGTGCATTGCCACAGCTGCTGGTGGCCTCGCTCAAAACGACTGGCATGGGTGTGACCGCATTGCGGGCACACGAAGCCAGCAGGCCATCTGGCCTGAATCAACGCCTCGACACATTGCGTCTCGGAGCCGTAGCGGCTCAGAAAAGCCGGAATCGAAAGCCCCTTCTGGAACTGGATCCGATTGAACGTCATCGCCGTATCTCACTGAAGATCCTGCATTTCTAAACCTAGGCAGCATCACCAGCTGAGACACAGCGCTAATCAGGTCCCGAGGGCCTGATTAGCGCTGTGTCTCAGCTGGCATACGCAGTTGCCGCTCTGTGAGCCGTCCCGTGCTGGCCAAGGCACGGGCCAGGCGCGGCACCATGGCCGCCAGGTTGAAGCGGCGGTTGAACCGATAGGCATGCGCGCGCAGGTAGCGCGCGCCGTATTTCGGGAAGTCCACCGCATGGTGGGTACCGCTAAGCGCGGTCTTGAGATTGCCCAGGATCGTATTGACCCACCGCAGACGAGGCTGCTGGGCGCCTTTGCGGCCGCCTCCGGTCACGATGGCATCGTGTGTCAGGCCTGCCCAGCCCACACCTGTGAACGCTGTCAGCCCATCACTGACGACATGGGTGCCCGGTGCCAGTGCCTGCTGGGCCCACGTGTTCACGACGCTTCTCCGGAAGCTGGAGACCACGTCCAGGCGCAGATGGCGCGGGCGCCCTTGATGCAGGGAAACCGCTGCGATAAACGGCACCTTGTTCCGCCACTGCGGTTCTCCTGGGCCACCGGCGCGTTCGCCGCCCAGATAGGCATCATCGATCTGGACCTCTCCCTCGAGCCGCCGTGACTGCTCACGATCGGCCATCGCCGACATCAGTTTGTGCTTGATCCGCCATGCAGTGCGATAGCAGACGCCCAACTGCCGAGCCAGTTCCAACGCAGCAACTCCATTCTTGGCTTGGCTCACCAGATAGATGGCCAGCCACCACGCTCGCAAGGGCAGTTTGGTGTCTGCCATGGGCGTGCCGGCGGTCAAGCTGGTCTGTACCCTGCAGCGCGTGCATTGCCACAGCTGCTGGTGGCCTCGCTCAAAACGACTGGCATGGGTGTGACCGCATTGCGGGCACACGAAGCCAGCAGGCCATCTGGCCTGAATCAACGCCTCGACACATTGCGTCTCGGAGCCGTAGCGGCTCAGAAAAGCCGGAATCGAAAGCCCCTTCTGGAACTGGATCCGATTGAACGTCATCGCCGTATCTCACTGAAGATCCTGCATTTCTAAACCTAGGCAGCATCACCAGCTGAGACACAGCGCTAATCAGGTCCCGAGGGGAGAGGGGCTTTGGCTATCGGCGCCGACGCGTCTGCTCTTGCGAATCCCCATTCCCGATTCCCGAATCTCCACCACTAAAGTCCCCGCGAGATCGGCCGATATCCCGGCAAGTCTCCCTGCGCCCCGGCCCATCATGACCGCCATCGCCCCCGCTTCCTCGATCGCGCTGTCCGGCATGCGCGCCGCGGCGTCCGGCCTGCAGGTGCGCGCCAACAACGTCGCCAACCTCGCCACCGACGGTTTCCAGCGTGCGGTGCCGGTGCCGCAGGCGGCGGCCGGTGGCGGGGTGGTCGGCCAGGTGCAGGCCGCGGGCGGGCAGGGCAGCGATCTGGTCGACGACATGGTCGGCGCGGTGTCCGACCGCACCGCGTTCCAGGCCAATGCGCGGGTGCTGCGCGCGGCCGACGACAGCATCGGCAGCCTGCTCGACGTACTCGCCTAAGCCGCGTCACGCGCCGTCGCGCCCCGCGCCACGGCGCCGCCGCGCCTGCGCCGCTGTGCGGTTTTCCGCATCGATCCTCGGCACAGCGCACAAGACGCTGCGACGCCTGCAGCGCACGATGCAACGATCGCAGCGTATCGGGGACAGTGCATGGATCGGAGAGACTTCCTGCGGCAGGGAATGGCGGTCGGCGCGGTGGCCGGCGTGCAGGCGCTGGCTGGCCCTGCCGCCGCCGCGCCAACGGCGGGCACCGCCGCACACGCGTCCGTCGCGGCACCGCAATTGCGACCGCTGGCCACCGATGCGCTCGCCGGGCATACCCTGCAGTGCCGTTTCGTCGAGGCCGGGGCGTCCTGGGCGGTGTACGAAGACCTGCGCCAGCCCGATGGCGACCTGACCCTGCTAGGGCCGGGCGGCGCGCTGGTCCTGGGCAAACGCACCGAGCCGGTCTTTCCGGCCGCGCAGGCGCCGTACTTCGGCATGCAACTGGCCGAGGTGGCGATGGCCGAGGCCGACCTGCTCGCCGAGCGCCTGCTGCGCGATGGCGATCCGCGCATGGACGAGGTGCGCGATGCGGCGCCGCCGCCGGCCTCGCAACTGGATCCCAAGGACTACAACGGGCGCCTGCCGTGGACCACCTTCGTCGGCACGCGCGATTGCGCCGACACCATGCCGGTGTATCCGGACGGACGCACCCGCTGCTATCGCGCGCTGCATGCCTTCCCCGAACTGGGCAAGGCCGAGCTGGTGGCGCGTCGCCACGAGGGCCTGCTCGGCGGCTGGATGCCGGCGGTACGCAAGCGGGTGCCGGCCGGCGAGGGCCGCTACTACGACGTGCTGCTGTTCGCCGACGTGCTCGCCACCGATCGCTTCATCGTGCAGACCTGGCACCGCAGCGCGCTGGTCGAGCACGGTCAGGTGACCAAGGTGGTGTACGGCTACAGCTATCCCGACTACCCGCCGCGGCGCGGCCCGCGTAGCGCCGAGGACTTCTACCGCGGCCTGCTCGCCTTCGCCGGCTACTGGCAAGGGCTGCTCGCCGATACCGTGCAGGCGCAGCTGCCCGATGCCAGCTGGAGCGACATGGCGCGCTTCGCCTTCGCCCGCGAACTGGTGGTGCGCCCCGGCGGCACCTATCCGAAGTACGGCGCGGTCGACCGCGACTACTACGGCAACGAGTACGACGGCTTCCAGGACACCTTCACCAGTTCGCTGTACGCCAACCTGGAATGGGGCCGCTTCGCCCAGGCCGGCGCGGTGCTGGATGGGTACTTCAGCGACTTCGTGCAGGACGACGGCATGGTCAACATGCGCGGCGCCGAGACCGGCCAGTTCGGCCTGACCCTGTCGCTGCTGGCGCGCTACCTGCGCTACACCGGCGATGCGGCGCTGCTGCGCAAGCATCGCGGCAAGATCGCCGCCACCGCGCAGATCCTGCTGGAACTGCACGACGCCAGCCTGAAGCTGCCGGCGACATCCCCGGGGCACGGCCTGATCCACGGCTGGAACGAATCCGATGCCTGCCTGTTCCCGGATCCGACCCTGTGGTGGAAGCCGTACTACGCCAACAGCGCGCTGGCGATCCGCGGCTGGGAGGACCTCGCCGCGGTGTGGACCACCATCGCCGGGGCGGGCGCGCAGGCCACCGCGGCGCAGTGGCGGCGGCGCGCGCAGCAGCTGACCGCGCAGTTGCACAAGACCTTGCGCGCCAATGTCCGCCGCGATCTGCAACCGCCCTACATCGGCCCGCTGCCCGGCGTGAAGCTGACCTTCCGCCAGTCGCTGCAGCAGGAGAGCCCGAGCGAGCAGGGCTGGCCGCACCGCGCCTACGCCGAACTGCTGCAGGCCGACGTGCTGCCCGACGATCTCGCGCACCTGGTCATCGACTGCGTGCGCGGCCATGGCGGCACCAGCCTCGGCGTGGTCGGCAACATCGCGCCGCCCACGCCGGAGGGACGCGACCTGCTCGGGTTCATTTCCTATGGCTATGCGCAGCAGCTGCTGCGCCTGGACCGGATCGAGGAATACCTGCTGTTCCTGTACGCGCACCGCTACCACGTGCACACCCGCGGCAGCTGGACCGCCGGCGAGGTCAGCGGCATCACCGGCGGTATGCCGCTGTTCTGCATCCCCGCGCAGATGACCATCCCGCTGCTGCTGCGCTGGATGCTGGTGTTCGAGGACAGCGCCGGCGAGGCGCTGTTCCTGGCCCGCGCGCTGCCGCGCGAATGGCTGGGCAGCGGCGAGACGATCGCGATCGTCGCGGCGCCGACCCGCTGGGGCGCGGTGTCGCTGTCGCTGCGTGCCGATCCGGCGGCCAAGCGCATCGCCGGCCGCCTGACCCTGCCGGCGCAGGCGCCGCCGCGTACCTGGCTGACCCTGCGCGTGCCAGCCGGCACGCGCCTGCGCGAGGTCGCCATCGACGGCCGCGCGGTGGCCCTGTCGGGGCCGCGCAACGAGCGCGTGCAGGTGCCGGCCGGCGCCGCCGGGCAAATGACGATTTCGGCCGCCTACGGCTGAGTGGCGAAAAAGTCGGAAACGTCCCGCCGCGCGCCGCGCAATGCGCTATTCCGCACGTTTTCACGTTAAATACGTCAAGACGGGGCCTTAACGCTACGCGCACATTGTGGCCGTGCAATGAATTCTCCGGGGGAGATTCCTGCACGAAACCGTGTCGCACGCCGCGTGTCTTCGGATGCCCGGCGGCGCACGCGGCGGTGGGCGCCTCGCACCTGTCGCCGCGTTCGCGGACACGTCCTTCCGTACTCGCCACCGAACGCTGGCGACAGGGACGGCCGCCCGGGTGGGGTGCCGGCCCGGCCGCTCGTCATGCCTCGTCGCCCAGGAGATTCCGATGTCGTCTTTGCCCGAACGCGTTGCGCCGTTGTTCCCGTCGTCCTGGCGCCGCGCGCAGCGGCCGCGGCCGCTGGCGACGGCGATCTGTACCGCCTTGAGCCTGGTCGCGGCGGCGCCGTGCGCGCTGGCGCAGGACGCCACCGCCTCCGATGCGGCGACCACGCTGGAACGGGTCACCGTGACCGGCAGCCATCTGCGCCGCGTCGATGCGGAAACCGCCAGTCCGGTGATCACCATCGACCGCCAGCGGATCGAGGACAGCGGCCAGAACACGCTCGGGCAGTTGCTGCAGCAACTGCCGGCGATGGCCGGCAACATGCCCAACATCGCGCTCAACTCCGGTTTCAGCCACGGCCGCGCGCTGGTCTCGCTGCGCAATCTCGGCGCCGAACGCACCCTGGTCCTGGTCAACGGCCACCGCATGGCCGGCCCAGCCAGCAGCGTGTCCGCCGCGCCCGGCGTGGACATCAACGCGATCCCGGCGGCGATGGTCGAGCGCATCGAAGTGCTGACCGACGGCGCGTCCTCGGTGTACGGCTCCGATGCCATCGCCGGCGTGGTCAACATCATCCTCAAGGACAAGTACGACGGCGCCGCCGCGACCGTGGACTACGGTCAGAGCACCCACGGCGACGGCAACCGCCGTTCGCTGGGCGTGGAATGGGGCAAGACCTGGGACCGCGGCGGGCTGATCCTGGGCCTGAGCCGCAGCTCGATGAACGCGCTGTACGACGAAGACCGCAGCTACGCCAGGACCGCGGTGAACTATCTCAACGGCCAGGTGGTGGAGCGCCGCGGCAACGGCACCCGCGCGTTCCTCGGCGACGGCAGCGTGCTGACCCCGAACAGCGGCCTGGCGCCCGGCCCGGTCGATGCCGGCGATTTCCACCCCTACAACGCGGCGGTGGAAGGCTACAACTCCTACTTCGGCCAGTACCTGATCACCCCGGTCGAGCGCACCAACTTCTCCGCGCACGCCAGCTTCGACTTCACCCCGAACGTGCAGGGCTACCTGGACATGTTCTGGACCCGCAGCGAGACCACCTCGCAGCTCACCGCCTACGGCCTGGAGCTGCCGAACGCGTCGCAGAACTACTACAACCCCTTCGGCAGCAGCCTGTCGCGCTACCTGCTGCGCTCGGTGCCGGCCAACACCCGCGTCTATTCCTCGACCATGTACCAGACCAACATCGTGGCCGGGCTGCGCGGCAAGTTCGCCGACACCAACTGGCAATGGGACGCGGCGGCCGGCTATGCGCGCTACAAGGACACCCTGGTGCGCAACGGCTTCTCGATCACCTCGGCGCTGAACAACGCGGTCGGCGCCTCGTTCCTGGACAGCGACGGCGTGGTCAAGTGCGGCACGCCCGGCAACGTGATCGCCGGTTGCACCCCGATCAACGTGTTCAATCCGGACGATCCGGCCACCATCGCCGGGATCAAGGCCACGCAGAGCGCGGTGGACCTGATCGACGAGAGCACCATGAAGTTCGCCGAGGCCAGCATCAACGGCGACCTGTTCGCGATGCCGGCGGGCATGGTGCAGGCCGCGTTCGGCCTGTCGTTCCGCAAGAACGGCTTCTCGCAGGGCACCAGCAATCCGGTCGCCGCCGCCGATGCCGAGGGCAACTGCGACTACAACGACGGCTGCATCATGAACCAGGGCCACGACGAGACGATCAAGGAAGCCTACGCCGAGGTGCTGATCCCGCTGCTCAAGGACGTGCCGGGCGCGCAGGCGCTGAACCTCAACCTGGGCACGCGCTATTCCAAGTACGACTACTGGGGCAACACCACCAACAGCAAGGTCGCGCTGGAATGGCGGCCGATCGACAACCTGCTGATCCGCGCCACCGGCTCGGAAGTGTTCCGCGCGCCGGCGCTCGGCGACCTGTACGGCTCGCCGTACAACACGGTGGTCGATGCCAGCGGCGACTACACCGATCCGTGCAAGGGCTACACCGGCGGCGGCAACGCCGCGGCCTGCGCCAACGTGCCCACCGACGGCAGCTTCACCAACACCGCCTCGTTCACCGTGCTGACCACCGGTTCGGCCAACGCCGGCTTCGCGATCAAGCCCGAGAAGGGCCGCTCCTACAACATCGGCGCGGTCTACGATCCGGGCTGGGCCGAGGGCCTGTCGCTGAACCTGGACAGTTGGCGGGTGACGCTCGACGACATGATCAACGGCGTCGGCCTGGATCAGGTGTTGCAGAATTGCTACGACGGCCAGAGCGCGTACTGTCCGTTGATCCAGCGCAACGGCAGCGGGCAACTGGTCAGCGTGACCGTGCCGTTCGCGATCAACAGCGGCAAGGTCGACATCCGCGGCTACGACATCGGCATCAAGTACGCGCTGCGCGATACCGCCTGGGGCAGCTTCCAGGCCGGCGTGGATGCCACCTTCCTGTCCAGCTACACGTTCAGCGGCGACAGCCACAACTACGTCGGCGAGACCTCCAGCTACGGCAACATGCCGCGCTGGCGCGCCAGCTTCAACCTGGGCTGGGACAACGGCCCGTGGCATGCCAGCTGGAACACGCGCCTGATCGGCCCGACCACGGTCGGCAGCGCCTACGAGGACTTCTGCGTCAACACCGCCGCCGACGGCAGCTGCGTCTATTTCCGGGTCGGCACGGTGACCTACCACGATGTCTCGTTGAGCCGGAAATTCGAGAGCCTGCACACCACGCTGTCGGCCGGCGCCAACAATGTCGGCAACCGCAAGCCGCCGCAGTACTACGGCTATGCGAGCGCGGCCAACACCGACGCGTTCACCTACGACACCTTGGGGCGCTACTTCTGGGCCCGGCTCAGGACCGAGTTTTGAGGCTGCGCGCAGGCGCCGCGGCACGGCGGCGGCCGCGCGTCGCCGCCGTCTTGCTCGCGGCGTGGCTGAATGCGGCGTGCGGCACGGCGGCGGCCGGTGACCTCGTCTCGGCCGACAGCGAAGGGCTGCAGGCCAGCAACGCCGCGCTCGGCGAACCGCGCTTCAAGGGCACGCCGACGCCGATCCCCGACAGCGGCGTGGCCTTCGCGCCGGGCAGGCATCTGCAACGCGTGTTCGCCGCCGACCTGGCGGCCGGTGCCGGCACTGCGCCCGGTACCGATTTCTGGATCGACCGCATGCTCGCGCGCAGCGGCACCGGCGGCGGCTTCGACGACAGCAACAACTGGCTGTTCACCCGTGGCCGCGCCGCGTACATGTACACCCACCGGCCCGAGCAGCCCG
This sequence comes from Xanthomonas sp. DAR 35659, assembly GCF_041242975.1. NCBI lineage: Bacteria > Pseudomonadati > Pseudomonadota > Gammaproteobacteria > Lysobacterales > Lysobacteraceae > Xanthomonas > Xanthomonas medicagonis. Next base: position 3,316,522 of record NZ_CP162488.1, on the reverse strand, counting down.
GTTTCGTCGGCGACGTCGCCTACGCGCACAAGACCGGCCACGATGCGCTGTTCCGGCTGCAGGCGGAGATCGACGGCAAGCCGCTGCAACTGGTCGAGGACAGCGCGCAGCGGCGGCAGACGCCGAGCTATTTCAGCAGCGTCTACACCGATGCCGCCGCCGGGGTGCGGCTGCGCCTGGTCAAGTTCATCAGCGCGCAGAACGTGGCCGTGGCTGAGGCCACGCTGTCCAGCAGCGACGGCGTGGCGCGCACGCTGACCCTGCGCGCCACCTCGCCGATGGCCACGCATGCCGACGGCGCCGAACTGACCGGCGCGTTCACCACCCACAACGCGATCACCACGGTGTTCCCGCGCCTGTCCGGCGACGGCTTCGCGGTGGATGGCGGCGGCATCGCGCGCCGCGTGACGCTGCCGGCGCACGGCGAGGCGGCCACGCTGAAGGTGCAGCTCGGGCTGGTCACGCGCGAGCTGCCGGCGTCGCTGCAGGAGTACCGGCGCATCGCCGCGCAGACGCCGCGGCAGGCGTACACCGAGCACGTGGTCGCCTACAACCGCTGGTGGGCCGACAACTTGCCGTACCTGGACACGCCCGACGACAACATCGACAAGACGCTGTTCTATCGCTGGTGGCTGCTGCGCTTCAATTTCCTCGATGCCGCGGTGCCCGGCAACGACTACCAGTTCCCGGTGGCGATCGAGGGCGTGCTCGGCTACGACAACGCGATCGTGCTGACCACCGGCATGTTCATCGACGACCTTAAGTACCTGCGCGATCCGGTCTATGCCTACGGGTCCTGGCTGGGCGCCGGCGAGACCGCCGGCGGCGGCAAGTACGTGGACAATCCCGGCGCGCCGGAGAACTGGTCCAATTCCTATGCCCAATACCTCAGCGCCGCCGCCTGGCGCGCCTACCAGGTGCATGGCGGGCCATCGGCGGTGGCCGGCACGCTGGCGCGCTACGCCAGCGCCGACGTGGACGCGCTGCTACGCGCCTACGACCGCAACGGCAACGGCCTGATCGAGTACGACTGGGCCGCGATGACCGGCAACGATGCCGACGCGGTGTCCTTCGACTGGGCCAAGCGGCACGGCCAGATCCGCATGGACCGCAGCGAGAGCGCCTACGTCTACGCCAATGCGCAGGCCGCGGCGCAGGCCGCGCAGCTCGCCGGCGACCAGGCCACCGCGACCCGGATGCAGGCGCTGGCGGCGAAGATCCGCCGCGCCGTGCTCGATGTGCTCTGGCAGGATCGCAGCGACCTCGCCGACGGCATGGGCCTGCACGGCGACCTGCTCAAGCAGCGCCAGGCCGACGGCGCGCGCTTGCCGGTGGACTGGAAGGAGACCAACAACTACTACCCGTTCAGCGTCGGCCTGATGCCCAAGCAGGGCGACGCCGACTACGACCCGAAGTACGTGCGCGCGCTGCGCCTGTTCGCCGATGCCCGCCAGTACCCGATCTTCCCGTTCTACACCGCCAACCAGGCCGACCAGCAGGCGCGCGGCGACGGCGGCAGCAACAACTTCTCGGTGATCAACTCCACCGTGGCCTTCCGCCTGCTCGGCAGTGCGCTGCGCGACTATCCCAGCCCTTACCTGGACGCGTCCAGCTACCGCAAGCTGCTGTACTGGAACGCCTGGGCGCACTACATCGACGGCGACAACCGCTATCCCGACCAGAACGAATTCTGGGCGCAGGGCAGCGCCGCCGACGGCGGCCGCATCGGCTACCGCTCGTGGATCCACCACACCCAGCTCGGCGCCACCAACTTCACCGTGATCGAGGACGCGATGGGTTTGCGCCCGCGCAACGATGCCAGGATCGAGCTGTATCCGATCGCCATCGGCTGGGACCACTTCGCCGCCGACGGCCTGCGCTATCGCGACTGCGACCTGTCCATCGTCTGGGATCGCGACGGCCGGCACTACGGCGGCGCGGTGCCCAAGGGCTATTCGGTGTACTTGGATGGGACGCTGGCGTTCACCGTCGATCGCCTCGCGCACGTGCTCTACGACCCGGCCAGCGGCCAGGTGCAGGCGCTACCGGATGCGGTCAACGCGGATGCCGCGCAGGTGCGGATCCTCGCCGCGCACGCGCGGGCGCTGCAGGCACCGGCGCAAGTGCGCTTCGCCGCCGAGGCGCGGGTGGCGGCGGTGCTGGCCGACGCCGGCGTGGACACGGCGTTGCCGGCCGGCGCGCGCAACCTGGCGCAGGGCGCGACGGTCAGCGCCAGCTACGCCGCCGACGGTTTCCCGGCCGCCGCGGCGGTGGACGGCAGCACCGCCAACGAACCGTTCTGGGGCACCGCCGGCTCGCCCTCGCGCAGCGACTGGATCGAGCTGGACCTGGGCCGGCCGCAGCGGCTGGACGACGTGCGCCTGTACTTCTACCGCAGCTCCTCGCCGCCGGGCGAGCAGCACGGCTTCCCTTCGGGCACGCGCGCCGGCTATGCGCCGCCGTGGCTGTACCAGTTGCAGTATTTCGACGGCCACGCGTGGGCGGCCGTGCCCGGCCAGGTACGCGATGCGCCGATCGCACAGGGCAACCGCAACCGGGTGCGCTTCCCCGCGCTGCGCGTGCAGCGGCTGCGCGTGCTGGTGACCCATGCCGGCGCGCTGCGCACCGGGATCAAGGAGATCCAGGCCTATGCCAGCGGCGCGCGGGAACCGGCGGCCAAGCCTAACCAGGCGCCGCACGTCGAGGCCTGGCAGCAGGATGGCGTCGGTGGCGGCGCGCTGCGTGTCGTTGGCCGCGTCGGCGACGACGCGCTGCCGAACGGCACGTTGGCGCTGCAGTGGCGCGTGCTGCAGGCACCGCCGGGTGGCGCGGCGATCTTCGAGGAACCGCAGGCGGCCAACAGCAGCGTGCGCTTCACCGCACCTGGCGCCTACACGCTGCGCTTGCAGGCCGACGATGGCGCGTTGCAAGGCCATGCCGACGTGGCCGTGGTCGCCGCGCCGATGCCGGCAGGGCAGGGCCTGGAAGTGCAGGGCGAGGCCGAGGCCAGCGCGCAGGTCACCGCCGGCCACCATCGGCTGCAGGCGCTCAACGACGGGCTGCTGCCCGCGCCGGATCAGGTGCCGTCCGCGGACCGGCGCTGGGGCAGTTGGGGCCGCGTGCAACCGGCGTCGGTGTGGGTGCAGTACCAATGGCGGCAACCGCAGCGCTTGAACGGAGCTGCACTCTACTTCTGGGACGACCAACCCGATGGCGGCGTGGCGCCGCCGCGCGCGTGGAAGCTGCAATACCGCGATGGCGCGCAGTGGCGCGACATCGCGGTGCGCGGCGGCTATCCGGTCGCTGCGCGCGGCGAAGCGAGCCGCGTGGCGTTCGCGCCGGTGGTCACCACCGCATTGCGCGCGGTGCTGGACACCGCGGTGCAGGGCGACGGCCATGCCGCGGTCGGCCTCGACGAATGGCAGGTGTTCGCCGAGCGCGCCACGGCGGTCGAGCCGATCGACGTGCGCGTGGCGCCGGGCGAGATGCCGGCGCTGCCGCAGCGCATCGCCGGCTATTTCGCTGACGGTAGTTGGGCCTGGCTGGGCGTGCGCTGGCCGCAACTCGATCCCGCCGCGCTGGCAGGCGAGGGCCGCGTGCAAGTGCAGGGCCTGGCCGATGGCGGCGTGCCGGTGAGCGCCAGCATCTGGGTGCGCGCCACGGCGCCAGGCCAGATCAACACGGTGCAGGCACTGCCGCCGCTGCACGTGCGCGTCGGCCAGGTGCCGGCGCTGCCGCCATTCGTCGGCGTGCAGTACAACGACGGTTCGCGCGAACGCGTACCAGTGCAGTGGCCGCCGTTGTCGCCGGCGGCGTATGCCACGCCGGGCACGTCCAGTCTCGTCGGCAGCGCGCAAGGGCGTGGCGGCAGCGGGCAGTTGCCAGTGCGGCTGCAGATCGTGGTCGACGCGGCGGTGGCGCCATGAGTCCGCGCCGCGCCGCTTGCCTTGCCCGGCGCATCCTCGCCTGCTTGCTGTTGGCGTTCGCCGTTGCCGGCGCGCAGGCGGCGCCGTTGCCCGCACGCAGCGTGCACAGCGCCGGCAATCCGATCCTGGCCGATGGCCGCGATTATTCCGCCGATCCGGCGCCGCTGGTCGCCGACGGCAAGCTGTACATCATCGCCGGCCGCGACGAGGCGCCGCCCGACGTCAACGACTTCGTGATCCAGCGCTGGCAGATGCTGGTGACCGACGATGTCGGCAGCGGCAACTGGACCCACTATCCGTCGCTGCTGCGCCCGGAGCAGGTGTTCGCCTGGGCCGCCGCGGGCCGCGCCTATGCCGCGCAGATCGTGCAGGGGCCGGACCGGCGCTACTACCTGTACGCGCCGGTGCAGGAGAAGGCGTCGCCCAACGCCGATCCGTTCGCGATCGGCGTGGCGGTCGCCGACAGCCCGCTGGGGCCATGGCGCGATGCGCATCCGCAAGGGCCGATCCTGTCGCAGTCGTTGCCGGTCAGGAATACGATCCAGAACATCGACCCGACCGTGCTGGTCGACGACGACGGCCGCGTGTACCTGTACTGGGGCACCTTCGGCAAGCTGTTCGGGATCGAGCTCGAACCCGACATGGTCACGCCCAAGGGCACGGCGGTGGCGGTGACCACGCTGGACGGCTATTTCGAAGCGCCGTGGCTGTTCAAGCGCGACGGCACCTACTACATGGCCTACGCCGGCAATCGCGCCGGGCCGACCTCGGACTGCACGCCGACGCTCTACCACGCCTGCATCGCCTACGGCACGGCGCCATCGCCGCTGGGGCCGTGGACCTACCGCGGGGTGATCCTGCCGCCGGTGTCCTCCACCACCTCGCATTCGGGCATCGTGCAGTTCAAGGGCCAGTGGTATCTGGTCTACCACACCGCCGATGCCAAGGGCGGCGGCCATTTCCGCCGCAGCGTGGCGATCGACAAGATGGAATGGGACGACACGCAGCGGCCGGCGCGGATCCGCCGGGTGGTCGCCACGCGCGCGCCGCAGCCGCCGCTGCCGCCGCAGCGCAACGTCGCCCGCTACGCCCACGCCAGCGCCTCCAACGGCCCGGACATCCCGCATCAGTACTGGATCGCCGCGCTCAACGACGGCGTGGTCAAGCGCAACCCGCTGCCGCCGCAGATGTGGGGCAGCTGGACCGCGCACAATCCGCCGCAGCACTGGATCCAGTACAGCTGGGCGCAGCCGGTGACGCTGCAGCGCGGCCGCATCGTGTTCTGGGCCGATCATGCGCCTGGCGCCAACGAAGGCGTGGCGCCGCCGGCGCGCTGGCGCCTGGAGTACCGCAGCGATGGGCAGTGGCGGCCGCTGGCGCAGGCGACCGGCGCGCCGGTGGCCGACCGGGTGCAGACGCTGCGGTTCGCGCCGGTGACCACGCGCTGCGTGCGTGCGGTGTTCGACGCGTCCGGCGGCGATGGGCGCTACGCCGCCGTCGCGGTGCAGGAATGGGAAATGTGGGCCACGCGCGCGCAACGCCTGGCGCAGGCCGACGCGACGGCGGCGCAGCGCTGCGACGATCGATGAACGGGAGAGTGGGGTGATGCAAGTGCAGTGTGGACAGCGCAGTGGGTGCAGCCCCCGTTGGTTGCGCGGCCGCGGGCATGCCGCGATCGCGTTGCTGCTGCTCGCGCTGGCGCCGTGCGCGGCGGCCGCGCCGTCGGCGGACGACTACGGGAACGCACAGGCGCTGAGCCGCCGCTACGAGGCGCTGGTCGATCGCGAACCGTCGCAGCCGGTATGGCTGGATGCCGGACATTTCCTGTACCGGCGCTCGGTGGCACGCGCCGGTGCGGCACCGGCGATCGAGTACCGGCGCGTGGGCGTGGAGAGTGGCGACAACGCGCTCGCCTTCGATCATGCGCGCCTGGCCGCGGCGATCTCCGCCAGCGGCGCGCCGCCGGTCGATGCGACGGCCTTGCAGCTGACCGAGATCACGCTGAGCGAGCATCAGCTCGACTTCGAACGCGAGCGCGTGCGCTGGCGGTGCGCCTTGCCGGACTACCGCTGCACGCGGACCGACCTGGGCGCGCCCGAGCCGGATGCCTACGACATGCGCATCCCGCTGAAGCAGGGGCCCGCGTATGCGCAGGCCTCGCCGGACGGCAAATGGCGTGCCTGGGTCGAAGCCGGCAATGTGGTGGTCGCCGCGGCCGCCGGCGGGGCGCTAACGGCGCTCAGCCGCGACGGTAGTGCCGCCGCGTACTACGCGGCGGACAGCATCGCCTGGTCGCCGGATTCGACCCGGCTGGTCGCCTACCGGGTCACGCCGGCCCCGGTGCGCACGGTGTACTACATCGAATCGGCGCCGCCCGACCAACTGCAGCCCAAGCTGCACGAGCAGGCCTACGCCAAGCCCGGCGATGCGTTGCCGGTGCTGCAGCCGGTGCTGTTCGACCTCGCCTCGCGGCGCGCGCAACCGGTGCCGTCGACGCTGTTCCCCAACGCCTTCACGCTGAGCTGGCCGCAGTGGCGCCGCGACGGCAGCGGCTTCACCTTCGAATACAACGAACGCGGCCACCAGCGCTACCGGGTGATCGAGGCCGACGGGCGCAGCGCGCAGGCGCGCACCCTGATCGAGGAGACCTCGCCGACCTTCGTCGAATACTCGGACCTGAGCGGCAGCAACGAAAACGGCGGCAAGCGCTATCGCCACGATTTCGCCGACGGCGCGCGCATCCTGTGGGCCTCCGAGCGCGATGGCTGGGAGCATCTGTACCTGTACGACACGCGCCGCGCCACCGCGCCGCGCCAGCTCACCCGCGGCGACTGGGTGGTGCGCAAGGTCGATCGCGTCGACGAAGCCGCGCAGCAGGTCTATTTCATGGCCGCTGGCATGCGCCCGGGCGAGGATCCGTACTACCAGCACGCCTACCGCATCGGCCTGGACGGCCGCGGCCTGACCGCGCTGACGCCGGCGCCGGCCGATCACCAGGTGGTCTATTCGCCCGACGGCCGTTGGCTGCTCGACCTGTATTCGCGCGTGGACCTGGGGCCGGTGCTGGAACTGCGCCGCAGCGACGACGGCGCCTTGGTGCGCGAGATCGAGCGCACCGACCTGTCGCGATTGCTGGCCGCCGGCTGGCAGCCGCCGTTGCCGCTGCATGCGCCGGGCCGCGACGGCAGGACCGAGATCTGGGGGGTGATCCATCGTCCGCAGGGGCTGGATCCGCAACGCCGCTACCGCGTGGTCGAGGACATCTATGCCGGCCCGCACGGCTCCTTCGTGCCCAAGCGCTTCAGTGCGCGCGTGCCGGCGTTGACCGCGCTCGGCTTCGCGGTGGCGCAGATCGACGGCATGGGCACCAACAACCGTTCGCGCGCCTTCCACGACGTGGCCTGGCGCAACCTCAAGGACGCCGGCTTCCCCGATCGCATCGCCTGGCACCGCGCCGCCGCCGCGCGGTATGCGTGGTATGCGGCGGAGCAGGGCGTGGGCATCTACGGCACCTCCGCCGGTGGCCAGAGCGCGCTCGGCGCGCTGCTGTTCCATCCGGAGTTCTACGTCGCGGCGGTGTCCAATTCCGGCTGCCACGACAACCGCATGGACAAGATCTGGTGGAACGAACAGTGGATGGGCTGGCCGGTGGGACCGTGGTACGCGGCCTCGTCCAACGTCGACAACGCCTGGCGCCTGCAAGGGCATCTGCTGCTGGTGACCGGCGACATGGACCACAACGTCGATCCGGCCAGTACCTTCCAGGTCGCCGATCGCCTGATCAAGGCCGGCAAGGACTTCGATCTGCTGGTGGTGCCGGGCGGCGATCACGGCGCCGGCGGCGCGTATGGCCAGCGGCGGCTGCTGGATTTCTTCGTGCGCTGGTTGCAGCAGGCGCCGACGCCGGACTGGAACCGCCAGCCGGCCGCAACGGAGGCGGCCGCGCGCTGACGCAGGCGCCGTGCTTGCCGGCGTTGCCATGCGCTGCAACGGATCGACAGATTTCCACATCAAATGTGATGTTTTTGCACAAGACGTTGCGCACGCAGGCATGAAACCCTGCAAGTGCGATGCGCAGTGACGCGTACCGCACTTTGCGCCGTGCGGGGATGCACGGCTTTCATCGATCGATGCCGGTCTTCGCCGCGTTGCCCAGCGGCGAAGTGGCGTCGTGCGGCCCGGATCCATGCGGGCCGTCCAACCGAGAGACACTTCATGCGCCACGTCCGCCTGCGTTCCCTTCTTCCGGTTTCCTCTTGCGATCGACGCGTGCAGGGGCGCACGCGGCTATGCGGCGCGATCGCCCTGGCATTGGCCGTGGCGCTCCCCGCCGCGGCGCAGGAGACGACGGCGGTGCGCGACAAGGCCGGTACCACCGCCGAGGGCAGCGACAGCGCCGCGGCCGATGCCAAGACCCTGGACAGCGTGGTCGTCACCGGCTCGCGCATCCGCCGCAACGACGCGCTGGACGGGCCGACGCCGCTGACCGTGGTCGGCGCCGAACAGATCCGCGCCGCCGGCTATACCGAGATCGCCGACGTGGTGAACCAGTTGCCGAGCCTGGCGCTGACCCAGACCAACCAGACCGGCAACCTGGCCGGCAATCCCGGCATCAATGCGCTGGACCTGCGCGGCATGGGCACGCAGCGCACCCTGGTGCTGGTCGACGGGCGCCGCCAGGTGCCGGCGATTCCCGGCACCTCGGCGGTGGACGTCAGCAATATCCCCTCCAGCCTGGTCGAACGCGTGGAAGTCATCACCGGCGGCGCCTCGGCGCTGTACGGCGCCGATGCGGTCACCGGCGTGGCCAACTTCATCCTCAAGAAGGATTTCCAGGGTCTGGATGCCAGCGCCCGCTACGGCGCGTCCAGCCGCGGCGACATGCGCAGCACCAGCTTCGACGCGCTGTTCGGCCGCAACTTCGCCGACAACCGCGGCAATTTCACCGTGTACGGCTTCTACGAACGCGAACCCGATTCGGTGTCCGGGCAGGACCGGCCATGGACCGCGATGGGCTATCCGATGTACACGCGCAACAACCGCAACCAGCGCTACTGGATCTCCGACAACAACCGCAACATCAACAACGCCGAGGACGCACAGCTGATCCTGGGCGGGCGCCACTACGCGATGACCGCCGATGGCCGCCTGCGCGCGCCGGTCCTGGGGCCAGGCGGATACGTCAACGCCTCGCCACTGAGCCTGGCCAACCCGGTCGATGCGCTGGGCAGCCTGCTCACCGACGGCGGCGAATACGGCGGCCGCTACGATTCGTGGTACCTGTCGGTCCCGTCGGACCGCTTCTCCAGCCGCGCCACCTTCAATTTCGATGTCAGCGACAGCCTGCGCCTGTTCGCCAACGTCGGTTACTCGCAGACCAGCTCGCGCTCGGCCTGGCGCGCGTTGAGCGCGTTCGGCAGCGAGGCGGTCCCGGCCGACAGCCCGTTCATCACCGACGAGATGCGCGCGGCCAACGGCGGCACCATCACCGACGGGGTCTACTTCGCCCGCCACTTCGACGACGAACTGGGGCAGGGCGGCAGCGAATACCGGCGCCGGCTGCTGCAGGGCGTGGTCGGCCTGGAAGGCGACTTCAGCCTGGGCGGGCGTGCCTGGAACTACTCCGCGTATTACTCCTATGGCCGCACTCGCCAGCGTACCCGCGACATCGACACGGTGGCCTACGACCGCTACTACCTGGCGGTGGATTCCACCACCGCCGCCGACGGCAGCGCGATCTGCCGCAGCACGCTCGACGATCCGGGCAACGGCTGCGTGCCATTGAACCCGTTCAAGCGGCTGACGCCGGAGGAGATCGCCTATATCCGCTACACCTCGGACTGGGCCACCACCACGATGACCCAGCAGGTGCTGTCGGCCTATGCCTCCGGCGGCATCTTCGACCTGCCCGGCGGCGAGGCGCAGATTGTGTTCGGCGGCGAATACCGCAAGGAACGCAACGACATCGGTGCCATCGCCCAGTACGATCCGGCCAACCCCGCCTACGACGCCTCGCTCGGCACCACCCAGTTGCCGTTGCGCGGCCAGTACGACGTCAAGGAGCTGTACAGCGAACTGCACCTGCCGCTGCTGGCCGGCAAGCCGTTCGCCGAGCGCCTGGGCGTGGATGCGGCGGTGCGCGTGTCCGACTACAACACCGCCGGCCGTACCGTCACCAACAAGTTCGGCATCGACTGGTCGCCGATCCGCGACATTACCCTGCGCGGCACCTACGGCAAGGCGGTGCGCGCGCCCAACATCGGCGAGCTGTACACCGCCAGCAGCATCGGCGGCATGTGGATCACCGATCCGTGCAACACCTACAACCTGCGCTACCGCAGCGACCAAAGCCAGTACGCCGCGGCCAACTGCGCGCAGCTCAACCCCTCCGACAAGTCCACCTACTGGCTGTACCGCGACATCATCACCAAGGGCAACCTGGACCTGGCCAACGAGACCGCCAAGACCCGCACCGTCGGTATCGTGCTGCGGCCGCGCTTCCTGGAGGATTTCTCGCTGTCGGTGGACTACTACAACATCGACCTGCGCGGCGCGATCGATTCGTTCCCGGCGCAGACCATCGTCAACAAGTGCGTCGACGCGCCGACCCTGGACAACCAGTTCTGTTCCTTCGTCGGCCGCGATGCCGGCGGCAACCTGCTCGACGTGATCACGCAGAAGCTGAACCTGTCGCGCTACCTGACCCGCGGCGTCGACTTCGCCGCCCAGTACCGCTACGACCTGGCCGAGCACTGGGGCGATAACGCCGGCGCGCTGTCGTTCGATCTGAACTACACGCGGTTGATCCGCCAGGACTACACGCTGGATCCGGACCAGCCGGACAACGTGTCCCGCTTCGCCGGCGTGTTCGGCTCGCCGCAGTGGAAGGGCGTGCTGCGCACCACCTGGTCCAACGCGCACGCGGGCGCGACCTGGTCGCTGCGGCACATCTCCAAGATGCGCAGCAGCACCGAGATCACCGATACCGACTATCAAAAGGTGTGGACCGGCAACGTGTTCTACAGCGACGTGTCCGGCTACTACCGGCTCAAGTCGGGGCTGGAGTTCTTCGGCGGCATCACCAATGCCTTCGACCGCGCGCCGCCGCGGGTGCCGGGCGCGGAGGCCGGTGGCGCCAATTTCGAACTCGGCTACCACGCCGGCGTGTACGACGTGATCGGGCGGATGTACTACGGCGGGATCCGCCTGGCGCTGTGACGGCCGCGTGCCGACCTTCGGGATTCGGCACAAATCCGCATCTGTGCGCGGCCGTGGCGACAAGACGCGCTGGCGCGACGATGACACAGTGGTGACAGGCCGCCTTGTCGTGGCCGCGGTCGGAGCTGCCGGCCGCCGCCCAGCAAAGGAGCAAGCCATGTACCGTCGCCTATCCTCGTCGTGCCTCGTTGCGATCCATCCGGGTGCTGCGCGATGAGCCCCGGTTTCGATCATGCCCACGGCGCGAACCGCGCACACCCCGCCGAGGCCGACGCGGCCGCGTTGGACCCGTCGCGGCGTCGTTTCCTGCAATGGAGCGCGCTGGCGGTGGCCGCCGGGCTGCTGCGCTTCCCGTTGGACGCGGCGGCTTCCAGCGCCGGTCGCGTGCAGGCGGTGCCGTTGCAGCAGGTCACGCTCAAGCCCTCGCTGTTCCTGGATTCGCTGCAGACCAACCGCCGCTACCTGCTGGAACTGGAGCCGGACCGGCTGCTGCACAATTTCCTGCAGTACGCCGGATTGCCGCCCAAGGGCGCTGTCTACGGCGGCTGGGAAGGCGACACCATCGCTGGCCACACCCTGGGCCACTATCTCAGCGCGCTGGCCAAGATGCATGCGCAAACCCGCGATGCGGAGTTGCGCACGCGCATCGACTACATCGTCGCCGAACTGGCGCGCGCGCAGGCACGCGACCCGGACGGCTACGTCGGCGGCTTCACCCGCAAGAACGACAAGGGCGAGATCGAAGGCGGCAAGGCGGTGATGGAGGACGTGCGCCGCGGCATCATCAAGGGCAGCAAGTTCAACCTCAACGGCAGCTGGTCGCCGCTGTACACGCAGCACAAGCTGTTCGCCGGCTTGCTGGACGCGCACGCCCTGGCCGGCAGCACGCAGGCGCTGGCGGTGCTGGTGCCGGTGGCCGGCTACTTCGCGGGCGTGTTCGACGCGCTCGACCACGCGCAGATGCAGACCCTGCTGGACACCGAGTTCGGCGGCCTCAACGAGTCCTACATCGAACTGGGCGCGCGCACCGGCGACGCGCGCTGGATCGCCGTCGGCAAGCGCCTGCGCCACGAGAAGGTGATCGACCCGGCGGCGGCCGGGCGCGACGCGCTGCCGCACATCCACGCCAACACCCAGGTGCCCAAGTTCATCGGCGAGGCACGCCAGTTCGAGGTCGCCGGCGATGCCGACGCGGCCGCGGCGGCGCGCTTCTTCTGGGAAACGGTGACCGCGCACTACAGCTACGTGATCGGCGGCAACGCCGACCGCGAGTACTTCCAGGAACCGGACACCATCGCCGCGTTCCTGACAGAGCAGACCTGCGAGCATTGCAATAGCTACAACATGCTCAAACTGACCCGGCACCTGTACCAGTGGACCCCGCAGGCGCGTTACTTCGACTACTACGAGCGCACCCTGCACAACCACATCATGGCCGCGCAGCATCCGGGCACCGGCATGTTCACCTACATGACGCCGATGATCAGCGGCGGCGAGCGCGGCTACTCCGACAAGTTCGATTCGTTCTGGTGTTGCGTCGGCAGCGGCATGGAGGCGCATGCGCAATTCGGCGATTCCATCTACTGGCAGGACGCCGCGTCGCTCTACGTCAACCTGTACATTCCCTCGACCCTCGACTGGCCCGAGCGCGACCTGGCACTGGAACTGGATAGCGGCGTGCCGGACAACGGCAAGGTGCGGCTGCAACTGCGCCGCGCCGGCGCGCGCACGCCGCGGCGCCTGGTGTTGCGGTTGCCGGCATGGTGCCAGGGCGGCTACACCCTGCGCCTCAATGGCAAGGCGCAGCGCGGCACGGTCGCCGACGGCTACCTGGCGCTGGAGCGCGATTGGCGCAGCGGCGATGTGATCGAACTGGACCTGGCCATGCCGCTGCGCCTGGAGCACGCCGCCGGCGATGCCGAGACGGTGGTGGTGATGCGCGGGCCGCTGGCGCTGGCGGCCGACCTGGGGCCGGTCGCGGCGCCCTACGACGCACCCGACCCGGCGCTGGTCGCCGCAGCCGATCCGTTGGCCGGCTTCGCCGAACTGCCGCAACCCGGTCACTTCCTGTCCGGCAGCACGCAGCCGCCAGGACTGACCTTCGTGCCGTTCTATGCCCAGTACGAGCGTCGCAGCGCGCTGTACTTCAAGCGCATGGCGCCGGCGCAATGGGCGCAGGAAGCGGCGCGGCGCGCGCGCCAGCAGGCCGAGCACGACGCGCTGCGCGCCAGCGCGGTGGACATGATCCAGTTCGGCGACGAGGCCTCCGAACAGGCGCACAAGCTGCGCAGCGATACCTCCTTCGGCGGCGCCTACCGTCGCCAGCTCTGTCGCGATGTGCGCGGCAAGGGCTTCGTCGAATTCCAGATGCGCGGCAGCGCGCAGCCGCTGGCCTTGCGCCTGCGCTTCTGGGGCAGCGACAAGGGCCGCTTCAACATCCTGGTCAATGGCAAGCTGGCGGTGGAAGTGCAGGTGGAGCGCGGACAGGTGATCGACTTCGTCGATCGCGACTATCCGTTGCCGCCGGCGCTGACCCGCGACGCGGCGCAGCTCACCTTCCGCATCGAGCCGCAGCACGGCGACACCGCCGGGCCGTTGTTTGGCGGCTGGCTGATTCCGGCTTAGCGGCGACCGATCGAAGCGGCGCTACACCGCTTGCGGGCGTCGCAGTGCGCGTCGATCTGTCGTGGGCGGGCCAGGAGCTTCCGTCCTTGCATGCACTGTCCAGCCTTCGGCAGCGCGGCGTCGGCAACAGGGCCGGGTCGCGCTTCCGTCCGGGGCGCATCGGGTGATACGGTGGCCGCCCCTGGGGGAGCGGGTGGGTTGCATGGTCCGCCGCACTCGTCGCTTCGATGACACGCGTGGAAGGCATGACGATCTTGGCAATGCAGTCCCATCTCGATGCGACACGCGCGCACGGTTGGAGCGTCATCGCGCGAGAGCCGCCTGGGTCAGCCCCGGGCATCCCATGGCTGCCGCCGGTCGCGTTCGAGCGATTGCCTAGCGACTACGCGGGCTTCCTGCATGCGTACCGCGCCTTCGGCAATGCAGACGCCACCGCTTGGTTCCTGATGCTCGAGGACTATGCGGGAGCGACGGATGCGTCCTTCGCCTGGGACGAATTCGAAGCGCAAAGCCTGGCGGCCGCACTGGATGAGGAAGCGCGGGAAGAGATCAGGCGCTTCTGGCGCCGGCACCTGCCGATTCTCATCTCCTTGAAGGATGGCTACTCCTTCCTCGCGCTGGACCTGTCCGAACCTGGTTCTGCGCCGGTGATGATCGGCAGCGCGCCGGAGTACGAGGATGTCTCGCCGTTCTGTCGGTCCATCGAGGAGCTCTTCGCGATGGTGTCCGCGCATCTATGCGGACAGCGTCCGCATCCCGTGCTCGATCGATTGCTGTAGCGCGTGGTGGTTTCCGCGGCTTGACCTCTGGGGGCGCCTGGACGGTGTCCGGTGAGTGGACGCCGGTGTGACTCAGCCGCCGGAGTTCGATCCCGAGTCTTGGAATGGGTGGTGCCTCTGCAGGCCGCGGCACGTGCTGTCGCGCATTGCATGTCTGTGGTGTCGCGATTGTGTTTCATGCACGGATACACATTTGCCACATGTCGACACAACGACCCTTCTAGCTGACGTACAGCAGCCGGAAAGCCGTTGACGCCACCATAGGGATCGCGCGCGCGGCAACGAAACCATGCGTTCTTCCGCATGCAGATGCGCTAATTGCGACAAGACGACGGCCGCGTGGCAGGGCACATTGTGGCCACAGCGTTAAGGCGTGATGACGTTTGCTTTTCGCACGACGTGCCCGTGCGCGGAACAGGAGCCGCCACTACCGTTCGCCATTCACCGCAGCACCGGGGATCTACGCACGCCTAGCGTGCGGAGGACCGCAAGCATCCCCGAGCGTGCGTCCGGTCCTCACCCAGGACCGTGGCGCAGATGCGCAGTACGGCGGCGCCGTCGACGCGTCGCTTTTCCGTTCGTTCCGTTCGCTGGCGCAAGCCGGCGTGGAACCGTTCGGCCCATCACTTTGCCCATGCCGTTTTGTCGCCATCGCCAGGAGATCTCCATGCCGTTCTCGCAAGCCAGCCATCCTTTCCACCATCGCGGCCCGATGCCGCAGCCATTGGCGCTGGCGGTTATCGCCGCGTTGTCGCTGAGCGCCGCCTGCCCGGCGCTGGCGCAGGAGGCGGGCGCGGGCGACGGCAAGACCCAGACCCTGGACAGCATCGTGGTCACCGGCTCGCGCCTGCGCCGCGTCGATACCGAGACCGCCAATCCGGTGGTGACCATCGACCGCGCGCAGATCGAGGCCACCGGCAAGGCGACCCTCGGCGACCTAGTGCAGGAACTGCCGTCGATCGCCGGCAACGCGACCAATCCCAACACCAACAACGGCGGCGGCACCGGTGCGTCGACCATCTCGCTGCGCGGGCTCGGCGACAAGCGCACGCTGATCCTGGTCAACGGCACGCGCCTGGCCAGCAACGACGTCAATGCGATCCCCGCGACGATGATCGAACGCGTGGAGGTGCTCAGCGATGGCGCCTCGGCGGTGTACGGCTCGGATGCGATCGGCGGCGTGGTCAACTTCATCCTGCGCAAGAGCTTCGACGGCATCGAGGCCAGCAGCGATTTCGGCACCAGTTCGCGCAGCGACGGCAACCGCCGTAATTTCTCGCTGACCGCCGGCAAGACCTGGGACCGCGGCAGCGTGATCGCCGGCCTGTCCTACCACGACATCGATCCGGTCTCGGCCGGCGAGCGCGGCTATTCCAAGGACGCGCTGTCGCTGATCGGTGGCGAGGTGGTGAAGCAGGGCTCCTCGGCCACGCCGACCGGCAGCATCAGCTTCAACGACGGTTCGGACCAGGCCAAGGCGCTGGCGGCCAGCAACGGCTGCGGGCGCGTGACCTTCAACGGCGGCAGCAGCAGTCCGACCAACGTCAGTCAGTACCACTGCTACGTCGCGTCCACCGACTCCTACAACTACCAGCCGTACAACCTGCTGCAGACCCCGCAGGAACGCACCAATGCCTTCATGATCGGCAACTTCCGCTTCAACGACCACCTGGAAGGCTACGTCAACACCTACTTCAGCAAGACCAGCTCGGCGTCGATCATCGCGCCGATCCCGATCTTCGCCAACGGCGACAACTACCTGGTGTCCTCGGCCAGCTACTACAACCCGTTCGGGCTCAACTTCGGCACCGATCGCAGCACCGGCCAGTCGTACAACGACTTCAACAGCCGCGCCACCGTACTCGGCAATCGCCGCTACGAATACAACACCTACAATTTCCAGATCAATCCCGGCCTGCGCGGCAGCTTCGGCGACAGTTCCTGGCAGTGGGACGCCAGCATCAACTACGGCAAGGTCAAGCAGAAGTCGACCAACAACGGCTTCCTCGACTACGCCGGCTTCAACGCCGCGGTCGGTCCTTCGTTCCTGGACAGCGACGGCACGGTGAAGTGCGGCAGCGCCGGCGCGGCGATCGCCGGCTGCACGCCCATCGACATCTTCAACCTCAACAGCCCCAGCAACCTGGCCGCGCTGCAGGCGCTGGTGGTCAACCCGATCGTCACCAGCGTGTACCGCGTCAAGCAGTTCGAGGCCAACGCCAACGGCAACCTGTTCGACCTGCCGGCCGGCACGGTGAGCCTGGCCGCCGGCGTGTCCTACCGCAAGGAGAGCACCTCCACCGCCGCCGACCCGCTGTGGACCGGCGACGAGAACGGCATGTGTGGCGTGATCGAGTACTGCGCCACCGTGCTCGGCGGCAGCTTCAGCGTCAAGGAAGCCTATGCCGAAGCGCTGTTCCCGCTGCTGGCCGATCTGCCCCTGGTGCATTCGTTGAACCTGACCATCGGCAGCCGCTTCTCCGACTACGACTCGGTCGGCAGCAAGACCAACAGCAAGGTCGCGCTGGAATGGCGTCCGATCGAGAACCTGCTGCTGCGCGGCACCGTGTCGCAGGTGTTCCGCGCGCCCAACATCAACGAGCTGTATTCGGGCGTGGTCGGCGACTCGGCCACGGTCAACGACCCGTGCAACGGCTACACCGGCGGCCACGAGGGCGCCTGCGCCAACGTGCCCACCGACGGCAGCTACCAGCAGGCCGACAACCAGGTCGGCGCCAAGGCTTCCGGCGCGGTGGTCGCCGGCTACCAGCTCAAGCCGGAGACCGGCAAGTCCTACGACTTCGGCGTGGTCTACGATCCAGGCTGGCTGGACGGCCTGTCGATCAGCGCCGACCTGTGGCGCATCGACCTCAACGACACCATCACCACCGTGTCCGCGCAGACCGTGTTCAACCAGTGCTACGCCAACTCCGGCAGCGCCTTCTGCGCGCTGATCCACCGCAACGACAACGGCACCATCAACTACGTGGCCGAGCCCACGGTCAACCTCGGCAAGCTGTGGGCGCGCGGCGCCGACTTCAGCCTCAACTACCGCCTGCCGGACACCGCCTGGGGCAGCTTCACCGCCGGCCTCAACGGTACGTACACCATCCGCTACGACGTCAACCCGGACAGCACCGACCCGAACACGGTGACCATCCACAACGCCGGCAAGTACACCCAGGCCTACGGCAACTTCCCGCGCTGGCGCGCGCTCGGCACCCTGGGCTGGAACCTCGGCAACTGGAGCGCCAACTACCGCATGCGCTACATCGGCGCCACCGAGATCGGCAGCGCCGACGCACGGCAGAACCTGTCGGCCGACGTCGGCGAGGCCGGCGTGGTGCGCGGCATCGGCGCCTACGTCTACCACAGCGCGCAGGTCGGCTATCAGTTCGCGCAGTGGCGCACCCGCGTGGAGTTCGGCGTGGACAACCTCACCGACAAGCAGCCGCCGCTGTACTACGCCAACAACGTCGGCAATGCCAATACCGACGTGGCGACCTACGATTTGCTCGGACGCTACTACTGGGCTCGGGCGACGGTGAAGTTCTGAAAGGCGGATTGGGTGTGGCCGCTGCCATGGCAGCGGCCTGCCGCCATGCTGGCGATAGGGCAGCACGTCGAACATGTCGGCGCGCGATCAGAGCGCGCCCGATCACAAAGGTGATGCATCGATCCGATGAATTTTGCAATCAGATGCGCTCGCGCTCACCTATACCGTGGAAATTCAACTCGCGACAACTGTGAGCTTGTGGCGTGAGATTTCCATGAGAAACGGCGGTTTCTCGTCGGTTGAAAATTTTTCTTGACAGATATCCCTGAGTCAGTCTGATAATTCGCCACGATCAGGATCTGGTCGGAAGGGGATTTCGTTAGAGTTGTTGCCACGTGCCTTTGGCGCGATGGCGCGGCGTTGCGTTTTTTGCGATTCGTCATCGCGATCCTTATAAAAGCCTCGCGATCCATCAGGGAATTTGGCCCGCAACGGGCTGAAAGGGAAGGGTGGAAGGATGTTCAAGGCGAGGCTGGTGATCGGCATGGTGCTGCTGTGCCTAGGCGCGCGCGCGCATGCGGGGGACGAGATTTCGCCCTACGAGGACTACGAAAAGAAGATCAAGGCGGCGCAGGTCGTCGGGCCGCTGAGTGGCGACATCTTCGGTGAAAACATCAGCTTGTACGATCGTAGTGTTAGCTTCCGCGCCACGGATGTCGACTTGCCAGGTAACAATGCGCTATCAGTGGCGGTCGGTCGTGAGTTCAAGGTCACAAATCGTCGATCCGAGTATGTCGCCAAGGGATTCGCGGATTGGGCAATTGACACGCCGCACGTGTATGGAGATTTCTTGGCGGACAAGGGGTGGATTACCACAAGCAGTTCACCAACAGCGCGTTGTTCATTGCCAGGTCGGCCTGATGCAGCAGCTACGGTAGGCGGGATCACCTACCCAGGTACAGCCGACGAAGTATGGAATGGCTACTACTTGCATGTTCCTGGCGAGGGAGACCAGGAGCTGTTGGTAGACAACCAGTCCAAGACCCCGCGTCCAACGGATAGTGTTGCTCGGCCATGGATCACAAAGGGTGGCTGGCGGCTGGGTTGCCTAGCAAGCACCACGAATTATGTAGGCGAGGGATTTCTCGCTATTTCTCCGGCTGGGGTGAAGTATTACTTCGACTATGCAACCTCGTTCACAATCAAGCCTTATGCTCTGCCAAGAAGTGGCTCCCAATCGGTAGTGTTTCCTCGAGCTCGCGTTTCATTAATGGCTAGCCGGGTGGAGGATAGATTTGGTAATTGGGTGGTCTATAGCTACACGGATGGCAAGCTAGCCTCTATTCAATCAAGCGATGGTCGATCCATTACGCTGGCCTACAATGGCGATCTGATCAGTAGCGTCCAGGCCAATGGC
This sequence comes from Xanthomonas sp. DAR 35659, assembly GCF_041242975.1. NCBI lineage: Bacteria > Pseudomonadati > Pseudomonadota > Gammaproteobacteria > Lysobacterales > Lysobacteraceae > Xanthomonas > Xanthomonas medicagonis. The sequence continues at coordinate 3,297,061 of NZ_CP162488.1, read as the reverse complement.
CAAACCTGGAGCTATGGTTACGAATTCAGTACTGCCTACCCAACATCATCGGGCGCCTACCGCTTAAAGAGCGTCACGCAGCCCGATGGATCGCAATGGATCTACACCGTTGTCAGTGGCAATTTGATGCCAAAACGGCAGTTTAGTGGCAACGACCACACGACCAGCTGCATCTCCGAGCCGGACCCTTTTGTCGGCGATTTCACTCTTCAGGTTACTCATCCTGCAGGCTCGATTGGGTTATTCGAGTTCGGCTACGAGCGTCAGTATCGCAATCATACGCCTATCCATCGATGCGACCTTCCGGGTCAGCAGGTGCCCGTCCCCTATGTTCCTGGCTATCTTGATAGTTACGCGTTGTCGTCGAAGAAAATCAGTGGTCCTGGCCTTGCGGAAAGTGTTTGGCGTTACTCCAGTGATGCACCCTACAGGAAGTTCTATCTCTCTGGCCAAGCGACAGATCCATGCCCGACTTGCATCCCGAGCAAGATCGTGAAGGTCATCAACCCGGATGGTACCGCGTCTGCCTACGAATTCGGCTTCATGTACGGCCTCAATGATGGCCGTCTGCTCAGCACCTCGGTGCTGGACGTTAATGGCAATGTGGTGTCCAAGACCAGCAACACCTACTTCGCCGATGGCGATGTGGACGCGCAACCCTTCCCGGCGGAGATGGGCCAGTCCTTGCTTGGCATTCCCAACCCGCTGACCAACGTGCTGCGTCCGCTGCGCAGCAAGACCGTGCAGCAGGACAGCACGACCTACACCTGGACCGCCAACGGCTTCGACGCCTTCGCACGCGTGCTCAGCGTTACCCGCGCCAGCCCCTGGCACTCGCGCACCGATGCCACCGAGTACTACGACGACCTCGGCAAGTGGATCATCGGGCAGACCGCCAAGAGCACCAATGCCAATACCGGGCTGGTGGAGTCGCAGACGAGCTACGACGCCAATGCGCTACCGTCGCAGCGCTGGTCCTTCGGCAAGCTGCGCCTGACCTTGGGCTACAACGGCGACGGTACGCTGGCCACGGTGAAGGACGGCAACAACAACACGACCACCGTCTCCAACTGGAAGCGCGGCGTGCCGCAGTCGATCCGCTATGCCGATGGCGCCACCGAATCGGCCACGGTCAACGACAGCGGCTGGATCACCTCTACCACCGACGAGAACGGCTTCACCACCACCTACGGCTACGACGCGATGGGTCGGCTGGCGAGCATCGCCTATCCGGCGAACGACAACGTGGCCTGGAACACCACCACGCAGGCGTTCGAACAGGTCAACGGCAGCGAGTACGGCCTGGGTGCCGGCCATTGGCGGCAGACTGTGGCCACCGGCAACGGTCGCAAGCTGACCTACTTCGACGCGCTGTGGCGCCCAGTCCTCACGCGCGAATTCGATGCCGGCAACGAAGCCGGCACCCAGCGCTTCCAGAAGCTGGCCTACGACTACGATGGCCGCACGACGTTCAGCTCCTATCCGGGGGCGAGCGATACGCTCAGCACCGGCACCTGGAACGAATACGACGCACTGGGCCGCGCGACCTCGGTGTCGCAGGACAGCGAGCTAGGCCTGCTGACCACGCGCACCGAATATCTCGCCGGCAACCAGACGCGGGTGACCAACCCGCGCGGCCAGCAGACCGTGAGCGGCTTCCAGGTGTTCGATCGACCCGACTACGCCAAGCCGGTGTGGATCCAGCATCCGGAGGGCGCCAACACAGACATCTCGCTGGACGTGTTCGGCAAGCCGACCTCGATCCGCCGCCGCAACGCGGATGGCTCGCTGTCGGTCACCCGCAGCTACGTGTACGACAGCTACCAGCAACTGTGCAAGACCATCGAGCCGGAAACCGGCGCCACGGTGATGGACTACGACGCCGCCGGCAACCTGGTCTGGTCGGCGAGCGGGCAGAGCTACACCTCGAGCGCGTCGTGCAACGGTGCCGACGTTGCCGCAAACGCCAAGGTCAGCCGCGGCTACGACGCGCGCAACCGTCTGGCCACGCTGCTGTTCCCGGATGGCGTCGGCAACCAGTCCTTCGTCTACACCGCCGATGGATTGCCGGCGCAGGTCACCACCAACAACAGCAATGTCGGCGATCCGGTCGTCAACGCGTACACCTACAACAAGCGTCGCCTGCCGTTGAGCGAGAGCATGACCCAGCCCGGGTCGGGCGCGCTAGGCCTGAGCTATGCCTATACCGCCAATGGGCATCCGGCCGGTGTCACCTATCCCTCGGGAATGTCCCTGAACTACGCTCCCAATGCGCTTGGGCAGGCGACCCAGGCCAACGGCTATGCGCTGGGCGTGAGCTACTACCCGAACGGCGCGATCAAGCAGTTCACCTACGGCAACGGGATCGTGCACACGATGGCGCAGAACGCGCGCCAGCTGCCGGCGCGCAGCAGCGACAGTGGCGCCAGCAACCCCCTGGACCTGGGCTACACCTACGATGCCAACGGCAACGTCGGTGCGATCACCGACTACGCGCGCGGCAGGCAAACGCGCAGCATGAGCTATGACGGGCTGGACCGCTTGATCACCACGCAGTCGGCGATGTTCGGTGGCGACAACCTGGCGCGCTACAGCTACAACGTGCTCGACGACCTGACCGCGGTGAAGGTCGGCGGCAGCCGCGACTACAACTACTTCTACAACGCCAACCGGCAGTTGCTGAGCGTGAACAACAGCTCGGACAACGCGGCGGTGATCGGGTTGAGCTACGACGCGCAGGGCAACCTGGCCAACAAGAACGGCGTCCGTTACCTGTTCGACAAGGGCAACCGCCTGCGCGAGGTCACCGGTCTGGAGACCTACCGCTACGACGCGCAGGGCCGTCGCGTGCTGGCCAGCAGTCCGAGCCAGGGCAATATCGTCTCGCTTTATGGGCAGGACGGCGTGCTGCGCTACCAGCGCGACGAGCGCGTCGGCAAGATCTCCGAGTATGTGTACCTGGGCGGCAGCCTGCTGGCCAAGGTCAGCAACCAGCCGACGCTGGCCTCGCCCAGTGTGACGGTGCCCGGCTACAGCAGCTCCGGCAGCTACAGCGTGCAATGGTCGGCGGTGGCATCTGCCACGCGCTACGAACTGCAGGAGCAAGCCGGCAGCGGCAGTTGGTCTGCCCTGTACTCCGGCACTGGGACCAGCCAGGCCATCAGCGGCAAGGCGGCCGGCACCTATGGCTACCGCGCCCGCGCCTGCGTGGGGGGCTACTGTGGTGCGTGGAGCGCCACTGCAACGGCAGTCGTGCAGTTTGCGCCCGGCGATGCGCCGAGCATCAGCGTGCCGGGGACCGGGGTGGTCGGCAACTACATCATCAGCTGGGGCACGGTCACGGGCGCGTCCAGCTACTCGCTGGAAGAGAGCGCCAACGGCGGCAATTGGGTTGTGTCCTACAGTGGCAGTGCGCAAAGCAATGCCTACAGCGGCAAGGGCGCCGGCAGCTATGCCTACCGCGTGCGCGGTTGCAATCCGGCCGGCTGCGGACCGTACTCGGGCACCGGCACGGTGCAGGCGGTGTACGCACCGGGTTCGGCACCGTCGCTCAGCGCTCCGGCGACCAATACCAGCGGCAGCTACACGCTCAGTTGGAGCACGGTCGCTACTGCGGTCAGCTACAACCTGGAAGAAAGCAGCAACGGCGGCAGCGGTTGGAGCGGAATCGCATCGGTGAGCGGAACCAGCGCAGGCGTCAGCGGCCGCGGCGCCGGCACCTACCTCTATCGGGTCAAGGCGTGCAACGCGGCCGGTTGCGGTAGCTACTCCGGTAATGCCTCCACCCAGGTGATCTTCGCCCCCACCGGCGCGCCCAGCCTGAGTGCCCCGGCCAGCGCCGGCGTCAACGGTTACACGGTGAGCTGGAGCGGTGTGGCGGCGGCCAGCAGCTACATCCTGGAAGAAAGCGCCAACGGCGGTGGCTGGACGGCCACCCAGAATGCCAATGCCACCAGCCAGGCGTTCTCCGGCAAGGGCAATGGCAGCTATGCCTACCGCAGCAAGGGCTGCAACTTGGCTGGCTGCGGGCCGTATTCCAATGCGCAAACCACCGTGGTAGATACGTCGCCGCCGGCTACGCCATCGTTCAGTTATGGCTACCGCTACATCAACACGTCGCCCGCCACGTTCGAACTAGGTTGGAACGCCAGTGCGCGAGCCACGCGCTACGAGATAAGCGGCGCGGTCAGCTATTCCGGACCCAAGACCTTCGTCACCTTGAGCAAGTCCGGCAGCGTCAACACCGTACAGGTCCGTGCCTGCAACGAGAACGGATGTTCGGCCTGGTCCCCCGTCTTCACTCCGTCGCTTGAGGGAGGGAAGGGCAAATGAACGGACCTATGATGAAGGGAATCGCAAAGCGCTTGGCTAAGCTGCTGTGGCTGCTGCCTGTGGCGTTGCCGCTGCATGCGGCGGCCGAAACGGTGGAGTATTTCCACACCGACGCTCTCGGCACCCCGATCGCCGTCACAGATGCCAGCGGCAATCTGATCGAGACCAGCGAGTACGAACCGTACGGCAAGCTGCTCAATCGCCCGCTGACCGACGGGCCTGGGTTCACGGGACATGTGCAGGATGCGGCCACCGGGCTGACGTACATGCAGCAGCGGTACTATGATCCGGTGATTGGGAGAATGCTCAGTACCGATCCGATTAATGTTAATCCAGGTAACGGCGAGGGATTTAATAGATATGCCTATACTGCGAACAATCCTTATAGATTTAAGGATCCAGATGGCAGGTGCGAAAAGCCGACGGGATCAAACATTTGTGGTCGCGGACTTGCTTGGTCAGCGGGGCCTGCTGACGGGGCAGTGGGTTCACATAGGCCGGTGAATTTCACAAAAAAGCCTGAGGTTTCATTGAGTACTGAAACTTATTCAAAAGTCTCTGATACCGCGGACAACTTTAACGAGAAAACCGGCAAGAAGCTTGTCGTTACAGATGGGGAGCGCACGCCAAAAGACCAGGCGAAACGTATGGCTTATAAGATCGCTAATGGTGCTGGGGTTAAGGAGTATGGGAATAAGAACGCAGCAAATGCCATTCTTGCTGCATATACCAATGCTGTAGCTAATGGGGCTGATCCAGTTGCAGCGATGGCAGAGAAAATTCAAGAGCAGGTAAGTGAGGGAGTCTATATTTCAAGGCATTTAAGCGGTGCCGGCGCAGACTTTCGCGATAGAGATTTGAGTCAAAAAGATAAATCGAATTTGCGAGAATCTGCAGTTGAAGCTGGCGCTAAAAATGTCTTGAGAGAAGGTATTCCTCCCCATACTCACGTGGAGTACTAACATGCATTGCAAGGTGCTTATATTGGCGATTGCGTTATTTTTTTTGCTACCTTCATGTGGTGCCGCTGAAAATAAGAAAAAAGAAGTAATTTCCATTGAAATTGGAAAATTAAGTCCGGTTGAGGTGGGGGTAATGACGCCGGGCGGGAGATTTATTTTTTTGCGGAATGATGGGGTTAATTGTCAAGGTGTGTCGGTTTTGGACGGTAAGGTTTTAATTGTGCCTTCAAAATCGGTTGGAATATATTGGGATTCAGAGGGTGCGCAGAATTTGACTGCTACCTTTGCCGAGCCGGGAGTTTTTACAGTGTACGTATCTGATAACCTTGAAACGGAGTTCGATAATTCCTCGTCTATTAGCAGAAGATATGTTAATAATGGTAATTATAAAGCAAGTATTAGCGCTGACTCCTGTCGGGGTGGGCGTGTTGATTAAAAATTTTTCAAATTTTAAATTTTCCGCTGCGGTGTGAGCGTGGATCATTTTGCGCGAGTAAAGCAGCGGTGTAGTCGGGCGGGTGTGAAGCGCAAATTCACATGCAAACTGGAAAATTTAAATTAACTTTACACGTACTGGCTGTTAAAGTAATCAGGGAGATGCGAAATTTGCTGTGATCGAGTTGGCAAATTTCAGATTGATTGAAGGTGCCTTAGTTCGCTGCAGTTCGGATCCGGTCAGTGACATTAAATATTGCGGAAGACGCAATCTGCCTTCCATGGCTTTGAGCTTTTTGGAGGGTAGGTCATAGGTCAATAACACCATTGGCTATCTTTTTTTAAGAATATAGATTTCTTAGTATTTTTCTGGCCTAAATTTAAGTAAATATCGTGCCAAATCTAAAGGTGAGGTTGGAGCGTGTTATGAGCTTGAAGCTCGTGCGGCTATCGTAAACGGATGAAGCCACCACGCCCATATCCGACCGACGTATCCGATGAAGAATGGGCGTTCGCCGCGCCCTACTTGACGCTGATGGATCCGCAGGCACGGCAGCGCAAGCATCACCTGCGCTTGATGTTCAACGCATTTCGCTGGATGGCGCGCGCCGGAGCGCCCTGGCGTCTGATTCCCCATGAGTTTCCACTGTGGGAGGCGGTCTACCAGCAAACCCAGCGGTGGCTGCAAGCGGGCTGCTTGAGGCCATAGTCAACGACTTGCGTTCGATCTTGTGAGTGACGCAAGGCAAGCAAGGGCAGCCCAGCGTCGTGATCCTGGATGGCCGGACGCTGCAGTCCAAATGCGAAAGCGGACCACGTGCTGGCTACGATGGCTACAAGCGCAAGAAGGGCAGCAAGGTGCACATGGCGGTGAACACGCTCGGCTATCTGCTAGCAGTGCAGGTCACGCCGGCCAACGAGCAGGAGCGTGCCCAGGTGCGATCACTGGCGCAGGAAGTTCAGTACGTCGCGGGCGAGACGGTGAGACTTGGCTTCGTCGATCAAGGCTACACGGGCGAAGGTCCGGCCGAAGCCGCGCAGGAGGAAGGCGTTGAACTGCACGTTGTAGAGCTGCCGGAGGCCAAGAAGGCTTTGTGCTGCTGCCTCGCCGCTGGGGCGTGGAGCGCAGTTTCGGTTGGGTCAATCGCTTCCGATGCCTGGTCTGTGACTCCGAATGCCTGCCGGAAACCTTGCAGGGCTCCATTTCGTCGTATTCACCATCCTCATGCTCGAAAGTGCTGCATCTCTATTTTAAAGTTCATAACACGCCCTAGTAGGAACGCTCAAATCAAAAACAAAGCCGGCAGTTGCCGGCTTCGTTCTTCGACGCAGTCGCCTGTTGTCGGCTTACGCCGACAATTCCAACAACAGCTTGTTAAGCCGACGCACATACGCCGCCGGATCCTTCAAGCTGTCACCAGCCGCCAACGCGGCCTGATCGAACAGCACCTTGGCCAGGTCGCCGAAGCGCTCGCCATCGGCTTCCGCGTCCAGCTTCTCGATCAGCGGGTGCGCCGGGTTGAACTCGAACACCGGCTTGCTCTCCGGTAGCTTCTGGCCGCTGGCTTCCAGGATCTGCCGCATCTGCAGGCCCAGGTCGCCCTGGCCGATGGCCAGGATCGCCGGCGAGTCGGTCAGGCGGTGCGAAACGCGCACCTCGGAGACCTCGTCCTTGAGCACGTTCTGGATGCGCTCGACCAGGCCCTGCTTGGCCTTGGCGGCTTCCTCCTTGGCCTGCTTCTCTTCCTCGCTGTCGAGCTTGCCCAGGTCCAGGTCGCCGCGCGCCACGTCGACGAAGGACTTGCCGTCGAACTCGGTGAGGTAGCTCATCAGCCACTCGTCGATGCGGTCGGTGAGCAGCAGCACTTCGATGCCCTTCTTGCGGAACACCTCCAGGTGCGGGCTGTCCTTGATCTGCGCGTAGCTCTCGCCGGTCAGGTAGTACAGCTTGTCCTGGCCTTCCTGCATCCGCGCCACGTACTCGGCCAGCGACACGTTCTGCTCGGCGTCGCCGCTGTGGGTGGAAGCGAAGCGCAGCAGGCCGGCGATCTTCTCGCGGTTGCTAAAGTCCTCGGCCGGGCCTTCCTTCAGCACCTGGCCGAAGTTCTTCCACACGTTCTTGTAGCGTTCCGGGTCGTCCTTGGCCAGCTTCTCCAGCATGTCCAGGGCGCGCTTGGTCAGCGCCGACTTCATCGAGTCGATCACCGGGCCGGACTGCAGGATCTCGCGCGAGACGTTCAGCGGCAGGTCGCTGGAATCGACGATGCCCTTGATGAAGCGCAGGTACAGCGGCAGGAACTGCTCGGCCTGGTCCATGATGAAGACGCGCTGCACGTACAGCTTTAGCCCGCGCGAGGCGTCGCGCTGGTACAGGTCGAACGGCGCGCGGCCGGGCACGTACAGCAGCGAGGTGTACTCCAACTTGCCCTCGACCTTGTTGTGGCTCCAGGCCACCGGATTTTCGTGGTCGTGGGCGATGTGCTTGTACAGCTCCTGGTATTCCTCGTCCTTGATCTCGGTGCGCGGACGCGTCCACAGCGCGCTGGCACGGTTGACGGTTTCCCACTCCGGGGTTTCCGGCTTGTCCTTGTCCTCGCCGTGGTGTTCCTTGGGCAGTTCGATCGGCAGCGCGATGTGGTCGGAATACTTGCGCACGATGCCGCGCAGCTTCCAGCCGTCGGCGAAGCCCTTCTCGTCGTCCTTCAGGTGCAGCACGATGCGGGTGCCGCGCTCGGCCTTCTCGACGGTGGCGACCTCGAACTCGCCTTCGCCGCGCGAGGACCAGTGCACGCCTTCGCTGGCCGGCAGCCCGGCGCGGCGGCTGTACACGTCGACCTGGTCGGCGACGATGAAGGCGCTGTAGAAGCCCACGCCGAACTGGCCGATCAGGTGCGAGTCCTTCTTCTGGTCGCCGGACAGGTGCTTGAGGAACTCGGAGGTGCCGGACTTGGCGATGGTGCCCAGGTGCGCCACGATCTCCTCGCGGCTCATGCCGATGCCGTTGTCGTCGATGGTGACGGTGCCGGCGTCCTTGTCGAAGCCGATGCGGATGCGCAACTGCGCGTCGCCGTCCAGCAGTTCCGGCTTGACCAGCGCCTCGAAGCGCAGCTTGTCGGCCGCGTCGGAGGCATTGGAGATCAGCTCGCGCAGGAAGATCTCCTTGTTGGAATACAGGGAATGGATCATCAGCTGCAGCAGCTGCTTGACCTCGGTCTGAAAGCCCAGGGTTTCTTTTTGGGTTTCCACGCTCATCGGTAGGTGCTCCATGAAGGATGGGCGGCCGCGCGGAGGAGGGCACGGCTCTGCCGGCCGACATGGTGGCGGCCGCGGCCGGCTTCAAGCGCTGGCTGGCGCATACGGCGGCCGGCGTGCTGGTCTATGATCCGGACCCCGTTCCGCCCTGCCCGCCGCCGATGCCGTCCCTGCGTCTCCCCGCTTCCGTGTCCCGGCCCGTGCGAGGCCGCCGATGAGCCGGCCCGGCGCGGGCCAGGTCCGCATCATCGGCGGGCGCTGGCGCAACACGCGCTTGCCGGTGCCGGACCTGCCGGGCCTGCGCCCGAGTTCGGACCGGGTCCGCGAGACCTTGTTCAACTGGTTGCAGCCGGCGCTGCCCGGCGCGCGCGTGCTGGACCTGTTCGCCGGCAGCGGCGCGCTGGGCCTGGAAGCGGTGTCGCGCGGCGCGGCCTCGGCCTGCCTGGTCGAGCGCGACCCGGCGCTGGCCGCCGGCCTGCGCGCCAGCGTCGCCAGGCTGCAGGCGCAGGCGCAGGTACAGGTGGTGCAGGACGACGCGCTGCGCTGGCTGGATGCGGCGGGCGCCGCCGCCCCGGCCGATATCGCCTTCGTCGACCCCCCCTTCGCCGCCGGGCTGTGGGACGCGGTGCTGCAGCGGCTGCCGGCGCGGCTCTCCGCCGGCGCCTGGCTGTACCTGGAATCCCCGGCCGGGCACGTGCCGGCGCCGCCGCCGGAGTGGGCGCTGTACCGCGAGGGCGGCAGCCGCGAGGTCCGTGCTGCCCTGTACCGGCGCGCCGCTGCTACACTTCCCGGCGACCTTCACGCGGTATCCAATGCATGACCGTGGCCCATAGCCGCATCGCCGTCTACCCCGGGACCTTCGATCCGATCACCAACGGCCATATCGACCTGGTCAATCGCGCCGCGCCGCTGTTCGAGCAGGTGGTGGTGGGCGTGGCGCAGAGTCCGTCCAAGGGTCCGACGCTGCCGCTGGAACTGCGCGTGGACCTGGCCCGCGAGGCGCTGGCCGGGCACCGCAATGTGGAGGTGATCGGCTTCGACACGCTGCTGGCGCATTTCGTGCGCTCGGTTGGCGGCGGGGTGCTGCTGCGCGGCCTGCGCGCGGTGTCCGATTTCGAATACGAGTTCCAGATGGCGAGCATGAACCGGCATCTGATCCCGGAAGTGGAGACGCTGTTCCTCACCCCGGCCGAACAACACAGTTTCATTTCGTCGTCGCTGGTGCGCGAGATCGCGCGGCTGGGCGGGGACGTGTCCGGCTTCGTGCCGCCGTCGGTGGTGCAGGCGCTGGTCCAGGCCCGCCAGGCCGCGGCGCAGCGCTGAGCCCGTCCGCCATTCACAGACAACAAGGGAGCCATCCATGAAGAACACCGTACGCGCGTTGCTGATCGCCTCGCTGGCCCTGGGCTTCACCGCCTGCAAGAAGGAAGAGGCCGCGCCGGTCGCCGATGCGAAGCCGGCGCTGACCGTGCCCTCCAAGGACGACGATGCCGGCTGGAAGAAGTACCTGCAGGAAGTGGCGCTGCAGAACATGGGCAACATCAGCAACAGCCCGTTCCTGTACTACCTGCCGCCGGAATCGGACCCGGAGTTCCAGGCCAAGTACGACCGCCAGGTCGAAAGCGCCACCACCGCCATCGGCCGCGGCATCCAGCCGGGCAACATGCTGGCGTTCGGGTCCTCGGCCTCGGCCAAGATGGCCGACCTGATCACCACCGCCTTCGCCAAGGTGGAGCCGAACACGATGAAGGGCGTGCGCGTGGTCTACATCGGCGCCGCCGCCGACAACGCCCGCGTGCAGACCGTGGTGCAGCCGACCGGCGCCGAGTACATCTTCGTCGAAGCGAAGTAAGTCACGCGAGTGCCGGCGCGCCGATGCGCGCCGGCACCGCGATCCCCGCGCCGCCCGCAACGGGCGGTCGCCGCGGATGCTGTCCTGGGCCCTGCGACCACCGCGAGGGCGCGTTCTGTCGCTGGCCAAGCGCGCACGTTCCTGCCGAGGCCCTGTCGATCCCCAAGACCGCGCGCGGTGACCACCACCGCTGTGCCAGGCGTGGCCGACCACGGCGTCGCGCGCCGCAGGCCGTCCGCCCCTCCGCTCCGACGCGGCGGCGATACAGCGTTCCGCGCCACGGCGCCCCCTTCGCGGGGCTGCCTCGCCCCGATCCGGTAAACTGCACCGGTCAGTGCCGAATAGCGCCACATGTCCCTCAAGATCAACGAGCTCTGCGTCAACTGCGACGTCTGCGAGCCGGCCTGCCCGAATCAGGCCATCGCGATGGGCGAGACGATCTATGTGATCGACCCGGCCCGTTGCACCGAATGCGTCGGCCATTTCGACGAGCCGCAATGCGTGGTGGTGTGCCCGGTCGAATGCATCGACCCGGATCCGGCGATCCCGGAAAGCCACGCCCAGTTGCTGGCCAAGTTGCTGCGATTGCAGCGCGACCATCCCGAGTTGTACTCACAGGAGTCCCCCGCCGCATGAGCATCCTCATCCGCCGCGTGCTTCTGCTCGCCCTGGTCCTGGCGCCGCCCGCATGGGCCGAGGCGCCGCCTGCCGCCGCGCCCGTCGCCGCGCATCCGCCCGGCGCCGCCGTCGCCAGCGGCCACCGCCTGGCCACCGAGGCCGGCCTGCAGGTCCTGCGCGAGGGCGGCAATGCGTTCGACGCCGCGGTGGCGGTGTCCTCGACGCTGTCGGTGGTCGAACCGATCAGTTCCGGCCTGGGCGGCGGCGGCTTCTTCCTGCTGCACGATGCCAGCACCGGCAAGGACGTGATGCTGGATGCGCGCGAGGTGGCGCCGGAATCGGCCACCGCGGACAAGTACCTGGACGCCAAGGGCGCGCTGGACCGCGACCGTTCGGTCAACGGCCCCTGGTCGGCCGGCATTCCCGGCCTGCCGGCCGCGCTGGTGGAACTGGCGACCAAGCACGGCCGGCTGCCGCTGCGCCAATCCTTGGCGCCGGCGATCCGCATCGCCCGCGAGGGTTTCCCGGTCTACCGGCGCATGGCCGAGGGGTATCAGTCGCGACGCAAGGTGATGGAGCGCTATCCCGGTACCCGCGAGGTGTATCTGCGCAACGGCAAGCCGATCGCCGAAGGCGACCTGTTCAAGCAGCCGGAACTGGCGAACACGCTGCAACTGCTGGCCGACAAGGGCTTCGACGGCTTCTACCGTGGCGCCACCGCCAAGAAGCTGCTGGCGGGCGTGAAGCAGGCCGGCGGGCACTGGACCGCCGAGGAATTGGCCAGCTACACGGTCAAGCAGCGCACCCCGATCCGGTTCGACTACAAGGGCTGGACCCTCACCACCGCGCCGCCGCCGTCCTCCGGCGGCATCGCCCTGGCCAGCATTCTGCAGATCCTGGAAGGCTACGATCTGAAGACGATGGACCCGGTGCACCGCACCCACCTGGTGGTGGAGGCGATGCGCCGCGCCTACCGCGACCGCACCTTCTTCCTCGGCGATCCGGATTTCACCCACGTGCCGCAGCGGATCCTGCTGAGCAAGGACTACGCGGTGGGCCTGCGCTCGACCATCAATCCGGAGAAGGCCACGCCCAGCGACCTGCTGTCGGGCCAGCCGACCCCGCTGGAAGACGACGAGACCACGCACTTCTCGATCATCGACGGCGAGGGCAACCGCGTCGGCGCCACGCAGACGGTGAACCTGCTGTTCGGCTCCGGGCTGATCCCCAAGGGCACCGGCGTGCTGCTCAACGACGAGATGGACGACTTCGCGCTCAAGCCCGGCACGCCCAACGCGTTCGGGGTGATGGGCTACGAAGCCAACGCGCCCAAGCCGGGCAAGCGCCCGCTCAGCTCGATGACGCCGACCTTCATGGAGAACGCCGACAAGACCATCGTGCTCGGCACGCCGGGCGGCAGCCGCATCATCACCATGGTGTTGCTGGGCATCCTCGGCTACGACGACGGCCTGGGCGCGCAGCAGGTCGCCGCGCTGCCGCGCTACCACCACCAGTGGCTGCCGGACGTGATCGAGGCCGAGACCGGCGCCTTCGACGCGGCCACCGCCAAGGGCCTGCAGGCGATGGGGCATACGCTCGAACTGCCGGGCGACAGCGCCGAGGGCGGGCGGGGTTCCAGCCACGTGTGGGGCAACCTGCAGACGGTGGAATGGGACAAGCGCCGCAACGTGCTCAGCGGCGGCAGCGATCCGCGCAACGAGGTCGGCAGCGCCGAAGTGCTGCTGACCGCGCCGGCGCGGTGATGCGCGTGTTCGAATCCCCATTCCCGAATCCCCGATCCCTGCCATGAAACTCTGGTCCATCCAAGGCAACTCGCAGAAGCTCGACGGCGGCGCGATGTTCGGCAACGCGCCCAAGGCGCTGTGGCAGCAGTGGGCCGCGCCGGACGACGGCAACCGCATCGCGCTGGCCTGCCGCGCGCTGCTGGCGCGGCCGCTGGCCGGCAAGACGGTGCTGTTCGAGACCGGCATCGGCGCGTTCTTCCCGCCGGCGCTGCGCGAGCGCTATGGCGTGCAGGAGGAGCGCCACGTGCTGCTGGACTCGCTGGCCGAAGCCGGCGTGGCGCACACCGACATCGACGTGGTGGTGCTGAGCCATCTGCACTTCGACCATGCCGGCGGCCTGCTGGCGCCGTGGCGCGATGGCGCGGCGCCGGCGCTGCTGTTCCCGAACGCACGCTTCCTGGTCGGCGCGGCGCATTGGCAGCGCGCGCGGCAGCCGCATCCGCGCGACCGCGCCAGCTTCATCCCCGAGTTGCCGGGCCTGCTCGAGGCCAGCGGGCGCCTGGAACTGGTCGATGGCGCGTATTCGCAGACGCTGGGCGAGGCGGTGCGCTTCCATTTCAGCGACGGCCATACGCCGGGGCTGATGCTCGCCGAGATCGTCGGCGCGCGGCAGGCCGATGGCCAGCCGCATGGCGGCGTCGCGTTCTGCGCCGACCTCATCCCCGGGCGGCCCTGGGTGCACGTGCCGATCACCATGGGCTACGACCGCAACGCCGAGTTGCTGATCGACGAGAAGCGCGCGTTCCTGGAGGACGCATTGGCCCGTAACGTCCATCTGTTCTTCACCCACGACCCGGACTGCGCCCTGGCGCAGCTGACGCGCGACGCCAAGGGCCGGTTCGTCACCACCCATGCGCTGCCGGCGCTGCAGGCCAGGTCGCTGGCGGAGCAGGGCGCGCCAGCGCTTCCCGGCTAGGTCGCGTCGGCCTTCCATAGGCGGTGCTGCGAGGCGCCGCGCTCGCCGGCGTGCGCTCGGGCCCAGCCGCGCGGCGCGGATCGATGAAGTGTCGACGCCAGGCCGAGCGCGTGCTCGCCCCTTCGATGGTGGTCGTCCGCGTCCTTGCGCATCGGCCGGAGCAGCGCGCGCGCCATCGGCATCGCCGACGCGTGCCGCATTCCGGCTGGCGGCTGAAAGCCCGCTGGCCGGCGCTTGCAGCGGTCATCGTGGCCGGCGAGTATCGGCGGATGAACTCGATGACCTCCGCCCTGCGTTGCCTGCTCCTGGCCTGTCTCGTCGTCGGCGGCTGCGCCTCGCGCTCGGAGGAGGAAGCCGCCATGCCGCCGATCCGGCTCAACCAGGTCGGCTACCTGCCGGCCGCCAGCAAGCTCGCGGTGGTGCCCGATGGCCACGGCGATGCGTTCGCGGTCGAGCGCGAGGACTCGGGCGAGGTGGTGTTGCGCGGCACACTGGGCGCCGCGGCCACCTGGGCGCCGGCGCAGCAGACGGTGCGCATCGCCGACTTCTCCGCCTTGCGCACGCCGGGCCGCTATCGCCTGCGCGTGGAAGGCCTGCCGCCATCGGACGGCTTCGCCATCGGCGACGACGCCTATGTGGCGGTGACGCGCGCGGCGCTGAAGGCCTACTACTTCAACCGCGCCAGCACCGCGCTGCCCGGCGAGTACGCCGGTCGCCACGCGCGTGCGGAGGGGCACCCGGACACGCAGGTGTTGATCCATGCCTCGGCGGCCTCGCCCGGGCGTCCCGCCGGCAGCGTGATCTCCGCGCCGAAGGGCTGGTACGACGCCGGCGACTACAACAAGTACGTGGTCAATTCCGGCATCACCGTGTACACGTTGCTGGCCGCCTACGAGCAGTTTCCGGCCTATTTCGCCGCGCACAAGGAAGGCATTCCCGAGAGCGGCGACGGCGTGCCGGACATCCTGCGCGAGGTCGACTGGAACCTGCAGTGGATGCTGGCGATGCAGGATCCGGGCGATGGCGGCGTCTACCACAAGCTGACCAACCTGGAGTTCGACGGCATGCAGATGCCGGACCAGGCGCGCAAGCCGCGCTACGTGGTCCAGAAGAGCACCGCGGCCACGCTCGACTTCGCCGCGGTGATGGCCCAGGCCAGCCGCATCTACGCGCCGTTCGACGCGCACTTCGGCGGTGGCCTGTCCGCGCGCATGCTGCAGGCGTCGCGTCGCGCCTGGGCCTGGGCGCAGGCGCATCCGGACGCGGTCTACCGGCAGCCGGCGGACGTGCATACCGGCGGCTACGACGACGCCAAGCTCGACGACGAGTTCGCCTGGGCGGCGACCGAGCTGTACCTGGCGACCGGCGAGGATGCGTTCTACGACGCGGCGATGGCGCGCAACGTGCCGGCCAGCGTGCCGAGCTGGGGATCGGTCGGCGGACTGGCGTGGATGTCGCTGGCGCAGCACCGCGCGCAGCTCACGGCGCATGCGGACCAGGCGCGCATCGCGCGCGAGATCGACACGGTGGCCACGCATCTGCTGCAGGTCTGGCAGGAATCGGCATGGAAGGTGGCGATGGCGCCGTCCGACTTCCACTGGGGCAGCAACAGCACCGCGCTGAACCAGGCGATGCTGCTGGTGCAGGCGTATCAGCTGCAGCGCAAGCCCGAATATCTGCAGGCCGCGCAATCGCAGCTGGACTACGTGCTGGGGCGCAATCCGCTGGGCCTGTCCTTCGTCACCGGCATCGGCGCGCGTTCGCCGCAGCACATCCACCATCGCATCTCCATCGCCGATGGCGTGGCCACGCCGGTGCCTGGCCTGCTGGTCGGCGGCCCGCAGCCCGGTCAGCAGGACGCCAAGGAGTGCAAGCACGCCTACGCCTCGTCGCTGCCGGCGCTGTCCTACCTGGATGCCGAATGCAGCTACGCCACCAACGAAGTGGCGATCAACTGGAACGCGCCGCTGGTGTACGTGAGCGCGGCGCTGCAGGTCTTGCAGCGCTAATCCTGGGGGCGCCAGCCACCCTCACAATCCCCCTGTAGGAGCGGCTTCAGCCGCGACAGACACCCACCGCAAGCCGATCCGCCCAACACCCGAACTACTCAGCGAAGACCGCTCGCCCCACCTGGGCGGGCACGCGAACCTCAGCCCATCCGGGTGCCGAAGATGCGATCGCCGGCGTCGCCGAGGCCAGGCAGGATGTAGCCCTTGTCGTTGAGATGGTCGTCGATCGCGGCGGTGTACACCTCCACGTCCTGGTGCGCCGCCTCCAGCGCCTTGAGCCCCTCCGGCGCGGCGACCAGGAAGATGCCCTTGATCCGCCGCGCGCCGGCGCGCTTGAGCATGTCCACGGTGGCGATGAGGGTGCCGCCGGTGGCCAGCATCGGGTCCAGGATCAGCGCGTCGCGCTCCTCCAGGCGCCCGGTGAGACGCTCGAAGTAGGGCACCGGCTGCAGCGTCTCCTCGTCGCGCTGCAGGCCGACCACGCTGACCCGCGCCGCGGGAATCAGCGCCAGCACGCCGGGCAGCATGCCCAGCCCGGCGCGCAGGATCGGCACCAGGGTGATCTTGGCGCCGGCGATGCGCTGCACCTGGGTCGGGCCGGCCCAGCCCAGCATGGTGTGGGTCTCGGTCTCCAGATCGGCGGTGGCCTCGTAGCCGAGCAGCGTGCCCAGCTCGGTGACCAGTTCGCGGAAGCCCTTGGTGCTCAGCGCGGCATCGCGCAACAGGCCGATCTTGTGCTGCACCAGCGGATGGCGGACTTCGACGATCTTCATGGGCACGCTCGCGAGGGGGAGGCGCACAGTGTGCCGCAGCCGGCGCGCGCGTCGCCAGTTGCGCACGACGGCGAGGATGTTGCCCGGTTGCGGACGCGCCGACCCTGGTACAGCGGAAGGCGGCCTTACTGGGGCGTCATCCCGATCGTGTGCAGCCAGGTGTCCACCAGCGCCGGCCAGCGGGTGATCGGCGATTTGCCCGGGCGCAGGCCGAAGGCATGGCCGCCGTTCGGGTACAGATGCATCTCCACCGGAACGCCCGCGTTCTTCAAGGCGATGTAGTAGACCAGGGATTGGTTGATGCCATCCACGGGATCGTCTTCGGCATGCAGCAGGAAGGTCGGTGGCGTCCGTTCGCTGACCGGCACGTCCGGGTTGAGTTCGAACTTCTCGTCGTCGATCCACAGATGGCCCGGATACAGCGCCACGGCAAAATCCGGGCGGCAACTCTGCGCGTCCGCCGCGTCGACGGGGGGGTAGAGCCGGCGCTCGAAATGGGTGCTGATCGCCGCCACCAGGTGCCCGCCGGCCGAGAAGCCCAGCACGCCGATCTTGTGCGGATCGATCTGCCATTGCGCCGCGCGTGCGCGTACCAGGCCGACGGTGCGCTGCGCATCCTGCAACGCCATCGCTGACTTCGGGTAAGGGCCCGACTGCGGCTGCTGGCGGTCGCCCGGAACGCGGTACTTCAGCAGCACGCAGGTGATGCCGCGCGAGGTGAGCCAGTCGCACACTTCGGTGCCTTCCAGATCCATGGCCAGGACCCAGTAACCGCCTCCCGGAAACACCACCACGGCGGCGCCGGTATTGCGCCCCTTCGGCGAATAGACCGTCATCGTCGGCACGGACACGCGTTCGGCAGCGGTCCACGTCCCTCCGGCCACGATGTTGCGTGTCGTGACGAATTCCGGCCCTGCCACCGGCTGCGCGTCGGGCGGCGTTGCCGGCCAGATGGGGATCTGCACGTGTCCGGGCTCGGGTTGCCAGGCTGCGGCATGCGCGTCCAGGGCCGATGCCGCGCCGAACGCGGCCAGCATGACGGCAAGGAATTTCATGTGTCGCCCGGGAACGCCGAAGCGAAGGGGACGCAGTGCCATGTGAGCGCAGACCTGGTAGCGGCCGGCCGGCCAGCTCCGTGGCGCGCGGCGCGCGCCGCTCGGTGCGCCATCCGATGGAACGCCGAGCCGGCCGGAGCCAGCAGCGCCCGGCCCGCCGATCATGCCGTACGCCGGGAGGCGCTCGTCGTGGCGCTGCCCGCCAGCGCTGCACAGGCGCCATCGAGCAAGCCCGGCTACAGCGGCCCGTGCGCCTGCCGTTCGATCTGGGGGGCCGCTGCCAGCGTTTTCGTCCTGCCAGGCGCCACTTTCGCGCCCACCATCGCCGCCGCCAGCGCTGCCGCCGCTAGCCCCTTGCCCTGCAGGAATCGTCTTGCCAGCATCATCCACCTCCGTCGAAAAGGCGATGATGTGCAGCGTGGCGGCGCCTGACCAGCGAGGTTATTCAATCGCAGTCATGAGCGGAATTGATGCCTGACAATGATCCGCCGGTTGCTGCTGCTGATTGCCTCACGCGCCTTCGAGTCGCGGTAGGGCACACGCACCCCGACGGGGCGGCGGCCGAGTCATGCGTGATCCCGGGCGCGCCAGGGCGTCAGGTCGGGCATCTGGGAGCGCGTGGGAGCGCGGCTGGGCGTGGCGCTGTTCAAGCGCCTGCCGTGCGGCGGCGCCGACCCGGGCCTCAGCGCGCCATCCGATAGAGGATGAAAACGGCCAGCGCCAGCAGCGCCCAGCACGCCAGGCCGACCAACATCACCGCATCGTCGCTGGCGACCAGGCTGCCGCTGGCGTTGCGGTAGAACAGCGGTTGGCCGTGACGGCGCTTGCCGGGGCGCCGCGGCGGCTGGTCGCGCCGGGCCTCGGCGCGGATCCGGCCCAACGTCAGCACCGGCAGCGCCAGGCGGCCGCTCCAGTAGCCGAACAACTGCAGCACGAGTTCGAACAGCGGCCGGGCGATCGCCTCGGCCACGTCCTGCAGCATGGTCGCGGCGCCTTACGCGGCCGCGGCCTGGGCCAGCCGCGGACCTTCGCGCAGGGCACGCCCGATCAAGCCGACCAGCAGGTCCAGTTCCTCGCCATCCATGCCGAAATGCGGGGTGAAGCGCAGCGAGTTCTCGCCGCCGTGGATCACGTTGACCCCATGCTGGCGCAGCCATTCCTCGGTGGAGCCGGCGCCGTAGCACTTGAACTGCGGCGCCAGCGCGCAGGAGAACAGTAGCCCGGTGCCCTGCACCTGGGTGATCAGGCCGCCGAGTTCGGCCTTGAGCTTCTCCAGCTTCTGCACCGCCTCCACGCCGCGCTCGCGGATGTTGGCGCGCACCTGCGGGGTCAGCTGCGCCAGGGTGGCGGTGGCCACGTCCAGCGCGCGCGGGTTGCTGGTCATGGTGTTGCCGTAGGTGCCCTTGCGGTACAGCTGCGCCGCATGCTCGGTCACCGCCAGCACCGACAACGGGTACTGCGCGGCGTTGAGCGCCTTCGAATAGGTCTCCATGTCCGGCGCCTCGAGTTGCTCGAAGCCGGGATAGTCCACCACCGACAGCACGCCGTGCGCGCGCAGGCCGGCCTGGATCGAGTCGACCAGCAGCACGCTGCCGTGGGCGCGGGTGAGTTCGCGCGCGGCGGCATAGAACGCCGGCGGCAGGGCGCGACCGGGATCGCCTTCGCCCATCACCGGTTCCAGGAACACCGCTTCGATGAACCAGCCATTTTGCTCGGCCTCGGCGAACGCGCGGCGCAGCGCGTCCACGTCGTACGGTGCGATCGCGATCAGCGAATCCTCGCCGCGGTAGCTGGCCAGATGCTGCAGATAGGCCTTGCGGCTGGAATCGGAATACAGGCCCGGACGGTCGGTGCGGCCGTGGAAGCTGCCCTTGACCACCAGGCGCTTGATCTTCGCGCCGGCATGGCGCGCGCCCGGGTCGGTCTGCAGCTTGGCGTTGATATCGGCGATGCGCGCGGCCAGGCCGGCCGCCTCCGAGCCGGAGTTGAGGCACATGAACTTCGCGTACGGACAGCCGCCGCGGCGGTGCCCGATCTCCGCGCGTAGGGCGCGCTCGAAGCGCAGCTGCGACACGCTCGGGGTCATCACGTTGGCCATTACCTGCGGGCGCGCCATCGCCTCCAGCACCGCGTCCGGGGTGTGGCCGAAGCCGAGCATGCCGTAGCCGCCGGCGTCGTACAGCACCGCGCCCTTCAGGGTGACCACCCATGGTCCGCGCGCGGCCAGCGCCACGTACGGTGTCACCGCGTCGTCGGCGTAGAAATTGACGAAACCGGCCTGCAGCGTGCGGATCTGCTCGCGCTCGTCCAGGTCGAGCAGGTCGGCGAATTCCTGCCGCAGGCGCGCATGCTCGGCCGCGGCGGCCTCGATCGCCGCGTCCAGTTGCGGGTGCGAGGCGGCCAGGCGCGCGATGCTGGCGTCGTCCAGGCCGGTGGTCAGGCGTTCGCCGGCATGGGCGCGCAGCGGGGCGAGGGGGCCGAGTACGGTCATGCGGGATCTCCTGGTGGCGGGGCGTTTTTCGATAGACCTTCTATTATCGGGACCGGATCGTCGATTGGCAGAGTTGATTTGTGCAGGAAATCGGATAATTTCGTCGATTCGACGAAATCCGCCGCGCATATGAAGATCACCGCTTCCGACGAACGCCTGCTCTCGCTGCTGCGCGAGGACGCCCGCGCCTCCACCGCGCAGATCGCCCGCCGGCTGGGCCTGTCGCGCACCACCGTGCAGAGCCGGATCGAGCGGCTGGAGCGCGAGGGGGTGATCTGCGGCTACACCGTGCGCACCCGCGACGACTTCGAGCAGGGCCACATCCGCGCGCACATCCTGATCACCGTGCTGCCGAAGAAGATGACCTCGGTGGTCAAGGCGCTGCGCGAGATCGACGAGGTGCGCGTGCTGCATTCGGTCAGCGGCTCCTACGACCTGATCGCGCTGGGCGTGGTCCCGGGCGTCAACGACATGGACGTGCTGACCGACCGCATCGGCGCCGTGGACGGGGTGGAACGCACCACGTCGTCGATCATCCTGTCCACCAAGTTCGAGCGGTGAGGGGCGGGGAATCGAGAGTGGGGAATGGGGAATCGGAACGGCGCATGGCCGCGAGCGGATACCGCCCTTGCGATTCCCCGTTCCCGATTCCCCATTCCCGGCCAGCTACAATGCCCGCCCACCGTCCAACGATCCGCCGGCCTTGAAGAAGTCCGATTTCCGCTACGACCTGCCCGAAGAACTGATCGCGCAGGCGCCGCTGGCCGAACGCTCGGCCAGTCGCCTGTTGCTGGTGCCGCCGGCGCCGGCGCCGTTCGAGGACCGCCAGATCCGCGACCTGCCGCAGTTGCTGCAGCCCGGCGACCTGCTGGTGTTCAACGACACCCGGGTGATTCCGGCGCGCCTGTTCGGGCAGAAAAGCACCGGCGGCCGCGTGGAGATCCTGATCGAGCGCCTGCTCGGCGGCCAGCGCGCCCGCGCGCAACTGGGGGTGAGCAAGTCGCCCAAGGCCGGCGCGCGCATCGCCCTCGACGCCGGCGGCGAGGCCGAGGTGCTGGAGCGCGACGGCGCGTTCTACGTGCTGCAGTTCCACGTGTCCGACACGCTGGAGGCGTGGCTGCAACACGCCGGGCGGCTGCCGCTGCCGCCGTACATCCGCCGCGAGCCGGGGCTGGACGACCGCGAACGCTACCAGACCGTGTTCGCGCGCGAGGCGGGTGCGGTCGCCGCGCCGACCGCCGGCCTGCACTTCGATGCGCCGTTGCTGGAGGCGCTGCAGGCGCGCGGCGTCGGCGTCGGCCACGTCACCCTGCACGTGGGCGCCGGCACCTTCCAGCCGGTGCGGGTGGAGGCGCTGGATCAGCACGTGATGCACCGCGAATGGCTCAACGTCGGCGCCAGCCTGGTCGAGCAGGTGCGGCGCACGCGCGCGGCCGGCGGCCGCGTGATCGCGATCGGCACCACGGTCGTGCGCGCATTGGAAAGCGCGTCCAAGGACGGCGAACTGCACCCCTTCGCCGGCGAGACGCAGATCTTCATCCTGCCCGGCTACCGCATCCGCAGCGTCGATGCGATGGTCACCAACTTCCATCTGCCGGAAAGCACCCTGCTGATGATGGTCTCGGCCTTCGCCGGGCGCGAGCGCATCTTCGATGCGTACCGGCATGCGATCGCGCAGCGCTACCGCTTCTTCAGCTACGGCGACGCGATGCTGCTGTGGGGCGCCGCGTAGCGCGCAAGGCGCCACCTTGGCGGTGCGTGGCGCCGCCGATCCCGCCGTCTGCGACCACCCGCGGCGACCGTGCTTAGCGACGCGGCCGCCCGGTCGCGTTGCGTCGGCGGCGCGGTGCTGACACGCGTGCGTGACGCGCTCCACATGCCACTGTCCCCGTTTCACGTTCCGCGTCCTGCATTCCGTCCATTCGCATGCGACGTCGCGCGTGCTGGAGTGTGATGCGATACAGGCAACGTCTTCCTGCGTAGACGTTGCCGCGCGGCGTTGCGGGATGCGCGCGCGCGTCTCGTCTTGATCAAAGGAACCCCGGTGAAAAACCGCGGTTCCGACGTCCCGACGAGCGGGGCGTCCGCCAATCAAAGGATGAGTCCATGAAGAAGAAATCGACCGAGCTGTTGCTCGCCGCGATGCTGTTGACCCTGTCCGCGGCCTCGGCATCCGCGCAGACGCCGGGAAGCGGCGGCGGCAAGTTCACGGCCAAGCGCTTGCTGCAGGAAGCGGCGCTGCCGCGTCTCGATGCGCAGGGCCGGCGGCTGTATGCGGTCAGCCTCAATCCCTTCGTGCTGCAGGAGACGGAGCAACTGTACGCCAAGAGCAGTCCTGCGGATTTCGGGACCATCGATCCGGCGATCCGTCCGCACCAGAACAGCAAGGGCATGGTGCACTTCGCCCAGCAGGTCGCGCAGTTGCCCGGCGTGAAGATCGAACGCGTGCTGTCGACCGTGGCCAATGTGGTCTATGCGTGGATGCCCGAGCGCGTCGCGGCGCAGCTGACCAAGGCCGACTGGGTGGTGTCGGTGCGCGGCGTGGATGCGACGCCTGGGGTGTTTTCGCAGACGTCGGGCGACATCGTGGACAACGGCGAGGTGGTGCCGTGGGCGCTGGCGTATACCAATACGAACGATACGTTCACCACCAGCAACCCCTTCTATATGTTGGACGAAGTGTTGGCCACGCCAGCGAATCCCGATCTGAACATCGTCTATCGCCAGGAGCTTCCGGATCAGCCGAACGCGCCGCGGCACAGCACCATGGTGGCGGGCGTGGCCGCGGCCAGGCGCAACGGGCAACTGGTCAGGGGCGTCAATCCCGGGCAGCCGATCAAGGCGTTCGCGATCCAGCCGACCGAGGCCGACGTCGTCTATCAATTCAATGCCGCGGCACGGCATGCGGAGGAGCAGGGCGAATTCGCCGTGCTCAATATCTCGGTCAACCATGCAGGCACCAAACTCTTCGCCTCCAACCACGCCTGGGGCCGAGTGATGCGCGCGGCCAGCAACCGCTTCTTCATCACCGAGTCGTCCGGCAACTTCAGTACCGGCGATGCGTGGACGATCGAGAACGCATGCGCGGTCGCGTTCGGCTACGCAGGGCAGGCGCGCGATGCCGACGGCATCATGGTGGTGGGCGGGCTGGAGCGCGACGGCTCGCGCTTCAAGGGCGACTACATCACCGAAGTGGACGCGGAGGGGATTCCGGCGACCGGTTTCGTGAACGGCTCGACCAGCGGACCGTGCGTGGAAGCCTGGGCGCCAGCGCATCAGATCAGCGTACTGCGCTATCTGGGCGGGCTGCAGGTTTCTTCCGGCACCTCGTATGCGGCGCCGATCGTCGCGGCCATCGCCTCGCGCTACGGCGACAACCAGACCCGGCCGATCGAGCGCGAGGCCTACATCAAGGCCAGCCTGAGCGACACTGGCTACAACGAGGCCGGGTTGCCGCTGCGCAAGGTGCAGTACACCGCGCCGTCCTCGCACAACCTGCCCCGGCGCCTGCCGATCGTCGGTGCGACCTCGCCGACCAACGCCGACAACCTGGCATCGCTGTACGACGCGCGCTTCTTCAGCGACAGCGCCTACTGGAACGCGCATGCCTACTGGGGCAGCGTGACCCTGGACCTGGGCCAGCTGCGGACGGTGACCGGAGTGCGAATCACCGTGCGCACCTCGGCCAGCGACCTGGCCCCGACCGCGCAGCCGATCGCCTTCGAGGTGTCGGCTGGCACGCCGGGCGCGGTGTTCGGCGGCGGCAGCGGCGGTGGACAGATCAGCTATGGTGCGCCGGTCTACCACACCGAGCCCGACCAGTCCGACGTGGCGCCGGTCTACATCCCCCTGAGCGGCGGCGCACGCTACCTGAAGATCGACGCCAACAACCCGTATTCCTGGCTGGCGTATTCGGAGATCGAGGTCTACGGCTACTGAGGCGGCAGACGGGTGCCGACGCCGGCGCGGGTCGGCCCCCGCGCAGTGCCCGCGGTGGCGGCCGGCGGCGGCGCACGGGCGGGGCGGTGCCGCGGGTCCGGGCATGCCTGGCGCGGTCGTGGATGTTTGGGGTGGGGAGCGCGGGGCCTGCGGCACAGGCCTGCGGCGCGCCAAGCGCCCGTCCGAGCCTGGGCGCCTCGGCAATGCGACAATAGCCGGCTAGCCGACTTCCGCCCGACCATGTCCCGATTGCAGTTCCAGCTCGATACCACCGACGGCGCCGCGCGCCGCGGCCGCCTGACCTTCCCGCGCGGAACGGTCGAGACCCCCGCGTTCATGCCGGTCGGCACCTACGGTTCGGTCAAGGGCGTGCTGCCCGAGCAGATCAAGGCGCTGGGGGCACAGATCATCCTCGGCAACACCTTCCACCTGTACCTGCGCCCAGGCCTGGACGTGATCGGCGACCACGGCGGCCTGCACGGCTTCGCCCGCTGGGACGGGCCGATCCTCACCGATTCCGGCGGCTTCCAGGTGTTCTCGCTGGCGCACCGGCGCAAGATCAGCGAGCAGGGCGTCACCTTCGCCTCGCCGACCGACGGCGCCAAGGTGTTCCTGGGTCCGGAGGAGAGCATGAAGATCCAGCGCGTGCTCGATTCGGACGTGGTGATGATCTTCGACGAATGCACGCCGTACCCGGCCACCGAGGATGTGGCGCGGCGCTCGATGGAGCTGAGCCTGCGCTGGGCGCGGCGCTCGCGCGACGCGCACGACGCACTGGGCAACGATGCGGCGCTGTTCGGCATCGTCCAGGGCGGCGTGCATGCGGACCTGCGCAGCCGTTCGATCGAGGGGCTGCAGGCGATCGGCTTCGACGGCTACGCGATCGGCGGCCTGGCGGTGGGCGAGCCGGAGCACGAGCGCAACGCCATGCTCGAGCACCTGCATCCGCGCCTGCCGGCCGAGCGCCCGCGCTACCTGATGGGGGTGGGGCGGCCGGAGGACCTGGTCGAGGGCGTGGCCCGCGGCGTGGACATGTTCGACTGCGTGATGCCGACCCGCAATGCGCGCAATGGCCACTATTTCACCTCGTTCGGCACGGTACGCATCCGCAACGCCAGATACGAGCGCGATCTGGACCCGATCGAGCCGGGCTGCGGCTGCCACGCCTGCAGCGGCGGCTACACCCGCGCCTACCTGCGCCACCTGGACCGCTGCAACGAGATGCTGGCGCCGATGCTGGGCACCCTGCACAACCTCTGGTACTACCAGGCGCTGATGGCCGACATGCGCGCGGCGATCGCGGCGGGAACCTTTGCCCAGTTCCGGCGGTCCTTCTATGCGGCGCGCGGGGTGGAAGCAACACCGCTCCCATCGGAGCACGGATAAAGCCCCTCTCCCCCCGGGAGAGGGGTTGGGGTGAGGGTACGGGCGCAGCCTCGCGTCATTTCGACTGCACTAGGCTTCGCCCGTACCCTCATCCGCCCCTGCGGGGCACCTTCTCCCGCGGGGAGAAGGGGAGGGCGCCGCGGCCGTTCCGGGGGGGTGAGAGGAGATCGTGGCATAATCGGCGGCTGCTTGC
Organism: Xanthomonas sp. DAR 35659; assembly: GCF_041242975.1. Lineage (NCBI taxonomy): Bacteria > Pseudomonadati > Pseudomonadota > Gammaproteobacteria > Lysobacterales > Lysobacteraceae > Xanthomonas > Xanthomonas medicagonis. The sequence goes on along the minus strand of NZ_CP162488.1, from coordinate 3,271,043 downwards.
CGTCTCCAGACGACATACCAGCGGTCCGTGCCGACGGCGACGGGCTGCCCAACCATAGGACATACCGATGAACCCGTTCGACCTCCTGATTCCCGTGGCCCAGGCGCAGACCGCCGGCGCCGCTCCCGCCGCCGGTGGCGGCATGCAGATGTTCCTGCTGCCGGTCATCCTGATCGCGGTGATGTACTTCGTGATGATCCGCCCGCAGATGAAGCGGCAGAAGGAACACAAGTCCATGCTGGACAAGCTCGGCCGCGGCGACGAGGTCATCACCTCCGGCGGCGTGGCCGGCGTGGTCACCGACATCGGCGACCACTTCATCACCGTGGAAGTCGCCGACAACGTACGCATCCGCGTGCAGAAGGGCGCCATCGGCAACGTGCTGCCCAAGGGCACGCTGAAGTCCGCCTGATCCATTTCTCCTACTGCTAGGCGCGGCGCCGGCGTGGCGTCGCGCGGGGTCCCGCAATGCTCGAGTTTCCGCGCTGGAAGTACTTCCTCATCCTGATCGTGCTGGCGTTCAGTGCGTTGTACGCGCTGCCCAACGTCTACCAGAAGGACCCGTCGGTTCAGATCACCGCCAGCCGCGGCGCCCAACTCGACGCGGCCCTGCGCGAGCGGGTCGAGGCCGACCTCAAGACGGCGGGGATCACCCCCAAGTCGGTGGCCGTCGAGGGCGACAGCTTGATGGTGCGCCTGCCGAGCCTGGAGGCGCAGACCCGCGCCAACGACATCCTGCGCCAGCAGGTGGGCGAGAACTACACGGTGGCGCTGAACCTGGCCTCGACCGTGCCGGAGTGGCTGTCCAAGATCGGCGGCCGGCCGATGGTGCTGGGCCTGGACCTGGTCGGCGGCGTGCACTTCGCCCTGCAGGTGGACCAGAAGGCCGCGCTGGAGAAGCGCCTGGACGCCTTCGCCGAGGACATCCGCACCACGCTGCGCGACAACCGCATCGCCTACCGCTCGGTCGAGCGCCGTCCCGACAACAGCATCCAGGTCGGCCTGGGCGAGAGCGCCGATGCCGGCGCCGCGCGCGCCACGCTGGCCAAGGCGCAGCCGCTGCTGAGCTACAACGTGTCCGGGCAGGCCATCACGGTCAAGGTGCCCGAGGCCGAACTCAAGCAGATCGCCAGCGGCGCGATCGAGCAAAATCTGACCACGCTGCGTAATCGCGTCAACCAGCTCGGCGTGTCCGAGCCGACCATCCAGCGCCAGGGCGAGGACCGCATCGTGGTCGAACTGCCGGGCGTGCAGGACACCGCCGAAGCCAAGCGCATGATCGGCGCCACCGCCTCGCTGGAGTTCCGCGCGGTGGTCGACGGCAACGCGGAAGACGCGGTGCGTTCCGGCAACATCCCGCCGGAAGCCAAGGTCTACCGCCTGCGCGACAGCGGCGGGCCTGTGCTGCTCAACAAGCGCGCCCTGGTTACCGGCGACCAGATGGTGTCCGCCAGCGTCAGCACCGACCAGAACGGCATGCCCGCGGTGGCGGTGACGCTCAACAGCGTCGGCGGCCAGCGCATGTTCGACTACACCAGCGCCAACGTCGGCAAGCTGATGTCGGTGGTCTACATCGAGCGCATCCCCACCGTGACCATGGTCGACGGCAAGGAAGTGCGCAGCGTGCGGGTCAAGGAAGAGGCGCTGGCGCCGACCCGCATCGCCGGCGTGTTCGGCAAGAACTTCCAGACCACCGGCCTGGAGAAGACCGAGGCGGAGAACCTGGCCAAGCTGCTGAAGTCCGGTTCGCTGGCGGCGCCGATGGATTTCGTCGAGGAGTACGTGATCGGCCCGAGCCTGGGTGCGGAGAACGTCGAGCGCGGCGTTACCGCGGTGGTCTATGCGTTCCTGTTCACCCTGCTGTTCTTCGGCGTGTACTACCGCATGTTCGGCGTGATCACCTCGGTGGCGCTGCTGATGAACCTGCTGATCGTGGTCTCGGTGATGTCGCTGTTCGGCGCCACCATGACCTTGCCGGGCTTCGCCGGCCTGGCCTTGTCCGTGGGCCTGTCGGTGGACGCCAACGTGCTGATCAACGAGCGTATCCGCGAGGAGTTGCGGCTGGGCGTGCCGCCGAAATCGGCGATCGCCGCGGGCTACGAGAAGGCGGGCGGCACCATCCTGGACGCCAACCTCACCGGCCTGATCGTCGCCGTCGCGCTGTATGCGTTCGGCACCGGTCCGCTGCGCGGTTTCGCGCTGACCATGATGATCGGTATCTTCGCCTCGATGTTTACCGCCATCACCGTGTCGCGCGCGCTGGCCACGCTGATCTACAGCCGCCGCAAGAAGCTCAAGTCCGTCGCGGTTTGACGCGCGCCCCTCCCGCGCCTCGCCGGCGCGGGAGCCAAATCATGAAGAGCCGCATTCCATGAAAATTTTTCCGCTTCACCTGATTCCGAACGACACCAACATCGACTTCATGCGCTGGCGGCGTCCGACCCTGGTGCTGATGCTGGTGCTGGCGGTGGCTTCGTTCGGGGTGATCTTCGCCAAGGGCTTCAACTACGCGCTGGAATTCACCGGCGGCGCGCTGGTGCAGACCAGCTTCCAGAAGCCGGTGGACATCGACCACGTGCGCGAGCAACTGGGCAAGGCCGGCTTCGAGAACGCGCAGGTGCAGAACGTCGGCAGCGGCAACGAGGTGGTGATTCGCCTGCAGCCGCAGGGCGAGCACAACAACGAGGACGTGACCAAGAACCTGGCCGAACAGGTACGCAAGGCGGTGACCACCGCCGAGAATCCGGCCACGGTGAAGCCGGGCGAGTTCGTCGGCCCGCAGGTCGGCAAGGACCTGGCACTGAACGGCGTCTATGCGACGGTGTTCATGCTGGTCGGCTTCCTGATCTACATCGCCTTCCGCTTCGAGTGGAAATTCGCGGTGGTGGCCAGCCTGACCGCGTTGTTCGATCTGCTGGTGACGGTGGCCTACGTCTCGGTCACCGGCCGCGAATTCGACCTGACCGTGCTGGCCGGCCTGCTGTCGGTGATGGGCTTTGCGATCAACGACATCATCGTGGTGTTCGACCGCGTGCGCGAGAACTTCCGCAGCCTGCGCGTGGAGCCGATCGAGGTGCTGAACCGTTCGATCAACCAGACCCTGTCGCGCACCGTCATCACCGCGGTGATGTTCTTCCTGTCGGCGCTGGCCCTGTACCTGTACGGCGGCACCTCGATGGAAGGCCTGGCCCTGACCCACATGATCGGCGCGATCATCGTGGTGATCTCCTCGGTGATCGTGGCGGTGCCGCTGCTGTCGATCGGCCCGTTCCAGGTCACCAAGCAGGACCTGCTGCCGAAGGCCAAGGATGTGGAGGCGTTGGCGCGCAGGCCCTGATGGGGCTGGGAGTGGGGAATGGGGAATGGGGAATCGTAAAGGCGCGATTTCCCGGACCTGAAATACGCTCGTCTGCTAACAAAAAAGCCGCGCATCTGCGCGGCTTTTTTGTTGTCGGAGGATCACGGGTCCTCAATGTTCGCAGGAAGCCGCCTTTGCCATTCCCGATTCCCCATTCCCGACTCCCAGCCACTCAAAACTTCGCGTCGAACTCCCCCGCATACCCGGTATTGACGATCAGCTTCTGCAGCGCGTCGCTGACCTTCAGGTTGCCGGCGACCACCTGGAACTGCGGTGCGCCGCGGTCGTCGATGCGGCCGAGGGTGCCGCCCTTGAGGTCGGTGACGCGGCCGCCGGCCTCGCGCACCAGCAGCACGCCGGCGGCGATGTCCCAGGCCTTCACGCCCGCCTCGAAGTAGGCGTCGGCGCGGCCGCAGGCCACGTAGGCCAGGTCCAGCGCGGCCGAGCCGGTGCGGCGGATGTCCTCGGCCTGGACCAGCAGCGCGTCCACGCACTTGAGCTGGGCGCTGGCGCGCTTGCGCTCGCGCGGGGCGAAGCCGGTATGGACCATGGCGCCGTTGAGCTCCTTGCGCTCGCTGACGCGGATGCGGCGGTCGTTGAGCACCGCGCCGTTGCCGCGGCTGGCGGTGAACAGTTCATTGCGCAGCGGGTCGAAGATCACCGCGTCGATCGGCTCGCCGTTCTCGACCAGGGCGATGGACACGCAGTAGTGCGGGAAGCCGCGCAGGTAGTTGCTGGTGCCGTCGAGCGGGTCGATCACCCACATGTAGCGGCCGCCGCCCTGCACGCCGCTTTCCTCGCCCATCACGCCGTAGTCGGGGTAGGCGCGGCGCAGTTCCTTGACGATCACCTTCTCCGCGTCGGCATCGACTTCGCTGGCGTAGTCCATGCGGTCCTTCTGCACCACGTTCAGCGCTTCCAGGCGGTTGATGTGGCGCAACAGCACGTTGCCGGCGAGGCGGGCGGCCTTGACCATGACGGTGACGGCGGGTTTTTGCATGGCAACGGCTCCCGAGAAGGCGGAGAAGGATCTGGCGGAGGAAAAGAGCGGTCCGGCGCGATGGCCGGCCGCACAGTTTACCATCTACGCCCCCGTTCGCTCCGCATCCGCCATCGCCATGACCGATTCCGCCCGCATCCGCTTCGTCCTGGTCGGTACCCAGCATCCCGGCAACATCGGCGCGGCGGCGCGGGCGATGAAGACCATGGGGCAGACGCGACTGGTGCTGGTGGCGCCGGAGCGGGCGCTCGACGAAGACGCCTACCGGCGCTCGGCCGGCGCCGAGGACGTGTTGCAGCAGGCGCCGGTGCTGGCCACTCTGGCCGAGGCGGTCGCCGATTGCAGGCTGGTGCTCGGCTGCACCGCGCGCAGCCGGCGCGTGTCGCTGGAGGAATTGCTGCCGGCCGACGGCGCGCAGCGGCTGGCCGCGGCGGCGGCCGGGCAGGCCGAAGTGGCACTGGTGTTCGGGCGCGAGCGCACCGGCCTGACCAACGAGGAACTGCAGCTGTGCCATGCGGCGGTGCACATTCCCTCCGATCCGGCGTTCAGCTCGCTCAATCTGGCCGCGGCGGTGCAGGTGCTGGCCTACGAATTGCGCCTGGCGCAGCTGCGCGGGGGCGCGCCTGCGCCGGCCGCGGAACCCGGTTTCCGCGAAACGCCGGCCAGCCACGCGCAGGTGGAGGGGATGTTCGGGCAACTGGCCGAGACGCTGGACGAGATCGACTTCCACAAGGGCCGCGCGCCGGACTCGGCGATGCGCAAGCTGCGCCGGCTGTTCCTGCGCACCGAGCTGACCGAGCAGGAGGTGCGCCTGCTGCGCGGGATCCTGTCCGATGCGCAGCGCATGGCGCGGCTGGCCGGGCAGGCGCGCTAGGGCGCAGCGCGGAGCAGGAAACCCGCGCGGCCTTGGCGGATCGCGGCAGGGATCGTCCGTTGCGCCGCGCCAGGCGATGCATCTCCGTCCCCGCGCATTTCGACGTTGCCGGCCCACCGGCCGGGAGTTCCGGCTGCCGTCTGCTGTCGTCCGCTGACGCTTTCGGCTAGGCTTATGCCTCAACCAGGGGAATGTGGTTTGCAAAGTTCGCGTTGGCGTGTCGTCGTGGTGTGGCTGGCGCTGGCGATGTGCTGGCCGGCGGCCGTGCACGCGCGGCCGTCGGTGCTGGTGCTGGGGCGCATCAGCGACAATCCCAAGGCCCATTACGAGCAATTGAAGCCGTTGCTGGACTACGTGGTGCCGCGCATGCGCAGCGTCGGCATCACCTCCGGGCAGATCCTGATGGCCCGCGACAGCCAGCAGATGAGCAGCTACCTGCGCCGCGGCCGCGTCGATTGGGTCACCGAGACCGCCTCCACCGCGATGGCGCTGCAGCAGCGCGGCGGCGTGCAGCCGTTGCTGCTGACCGAGCGCGGCGGCGTACGCGAGTACCACACCGTGTTCTTCGTGCGCCGCGACGGGCCGGTGCACAGCCTCGGCGACCTGCAGGGGCGCACTCTGGCGTTGCAAAGCACGCTGTCCACCAGCGCCTACCTGGTGCCGATGATGACCCTGCTCGAGCACCACCTGCATCCGGAGATCCTGCTGTCGCCGAAGGACCAGGCCTCGCTCAACACGGTCGGCTACGTGTTCGCGCGTTCGGAACGCAACATCGCCTCCTATGTGCACAAGCACCTGGTGGACGCGGGCGCGCTGAGCAACCTGGACTGGGACGACGACCGCCGCGTGCCGCCGGCGTTCCGCCGCGACTTCCGGGTGATCTACCGCACCGAGCCGTACCCGCGCGCGGTGGAAATGGTGCGCAGCGACCTGCCCGCGCCGGTGGCCGCGCGCCTGCGCGAGGTCCTGCTGGAGGCGGCCGACGACCCGCGCGGCAGTGCGGCGCTGCGCGAGTTCTTCGGCACCTCCGGCTTCTATCCGGTGGACCAGGCCGCGCAGAAGCGGCTCGACCAGCTGCGCGCCGGGGTGGCGCGGGTCAAGCTGGAAGTCGAATGAAAAAGCTGCATTTCGGGTTGCAGGCCAGGTTCCTGCTGGCGATGGGCGTGGCCGCGGTGCTGATCCTGGCGATCCTGGCGCTGATGCTGGAGCGCCAGGCGGCGATGCAGAACGAGGTCCGCACGCTCAGCGGCAACGTGATCCACGGCCTGTTCGACAGCAGCATGCGCAGCCGTGGCGAGACGCTGGCCAAGCAGCTGTCCGAGTCGCTGGCCAACCCGGTGTACTACTCGGACCTGGACGCGATCGGGACCCAGGTGCGCTCGGCGCTGGGCTACGTGGCGGTGGCCTACGTGCTGGTCTACGACGCCGAGGGGCGCCTGATCCACGACGGCAGCGATACCTTGCCCGGCTATGGTCAGCGCATGCGCGGGCCGGTGGCCGAGGCGGCGATCAAGGCCAATGGCCTGCTGGCGCAGGAATCCAACGAGATCCTGGACGTGTCGATGCCGATCATGATCGGCGACCAGCGCGTGGGCGGGGTGCGCGTGGGCATGTCCTGGGCGCGCGCGCTGGTCTACGAGCGCAAGGCCGGGCAGAACCTGGATCAGCGCCTGGATGCGCTGGGCAAGCGCCATCTGGGCTGGCTGCTGTTGCTGCTCGCCGCGCTCGGGCTGACCGCGGTGCTGGTGGCGGTCTACGTGCAGCGCACGCTGGTGGCGCCGATCCGCTGGCTGGCCGCGACCGCGCGCCAGATCGAGGCCGGCGACTACGCGGTGGAGCGCCGCGACAGCGGCCGCCACGACGAGGTCAGCGAACTGCTGCGCGCGTTCGGGCGGATGAGCGAGGCGATCGCGCGCCACGACCGCGACGTGCGCCACATGGCCTACACCGACGCGCTCACCGGGCTGACCAACCGGCTCGCGTTCCGCGAGGCGCTGGACCATCGCATGCTGTCGGCGCGCGCCTCGCAGCGGCGGCTGGCGCTGCTGTTCGCCGACATCGACGATTTCAAGCGGATCAACGACACTCTCGGCCACGAGGCCGGCGACGAGGCGCTGCTGCAATTCGCGCGGCGCATCCAACTGGCGGTGGACCAGCTCGGCGGGCACGATGCGCTGCTGGCGCGGTTCGGCGGCGACGAGTTCGTTATCCTGGTCGAGGACACGCCCGAGCGCGTGGTGCAGGTCGCCACCGGCCTGGCCGAGCGCCTGGTGCAGGAACTGCGCGAGCCGTTGCGGATCCAGGAACGCGAGGTGTTCATGGGCACCTCGATCGGCATCACGGTCTATCCCGGCGACGCCGAGCATGCCTCCGCGCTGCTGAAGAACGGCGACATCGCGATGTACCAGGCCAAGCTGGCCGGCAAGAACTGCCATCGCTTCTACAGCCGCGCGATGGACTACGCGGTGGAGCGGCGCGTGCACATGGAGCACGAGCTGCGCGGCGCCTGGGACCGCGACGAACTCAAGCTGGCGTACCAGCCGATCTTCCGCACCAGCGACCGCCGCATGGTCGGCGTGGAAGTGCTGCTGCGCTGGCAGCATCCGGCGTTGGGCACGATCTCGCCGACGGTGTTCATCGACGTCGCCGAACAGAGCGGGTTGATCGAAAGCATCGGTCCCAAGGTGCTGCGCGCGGCCTGCCACGAAGCCACGCTGTGGCAGCGCTTCGACGGCAGCCGCGACCTGTTCGTGTCGGTCAACGTGTCGCCGCGGCAGTTGCGCAGCGGCGACCTGCCGGAGATCGTCGCCGACTGCCTGCGCGAATCCGGCCTGCCGGCGGCGCAACTGCACCTGGAACTGACCGAGACCGCGGTGATCGGCGACGAACTGCAGGCGGCGAGCATGCTGGCGCGGCTGCACCGCACCGGGGTCAAGGTGTGGCTGGACGATTTCGGCACCGGCTTCTCCGGGCTGAGCCATCTGCGTCAGGTGCCGGTGGACGGGGTCAAGATCGACAAGAGCTTCGTCGCCGACCTGCAGCGCGACCCGGACGACCTGGCGCTGACCACCGCGATCATCGCGATGGCGCATTCGCTGGGCATCACCGTGGTCGCCGAGGGCATCGAGCAGGAAGTGCAGTTCGAGCTGCTGCGCGAACGCGGCTGCGAACTGGGGCAGGGCTTCTGGCTCAGCCATCCGCTCAGCGCCAGCGAGCTGCGCCAACTGCTGGCAAACGACGACGCGCCGCGCAGTTAGCCGTCGCGCCGCGCACGCTTTCCTGTAGGAGCGGCTTCAGCCGCGACAGGCACTTGCCGAAGGTGCCTGTCGCGGCTGAAGCCGCTCCTACAGGAAAGCGGGGCAGCCTCAACGGACGGTATCGGGCGCCGACACCCCGGCCTCGGTCTGCACCACCGGCCGCATGGTGCCGTCGGCGTTGTAGTGCAGGTATTCGACCGTGACCGCGCGTCGGCCGATGGCGCCGTTCAAGTCGCCGATCGCCAGCGCCGCGTTGTGCAGGAACAGGTACCAGTGGCCCTTGAACTGCGCGATGCCCGGATGAATGGTGAAGCTGTACTTGCCCGAGCCGGTCAGTTCGCCGCGGTACGTCCATGGTCCGGTGATGGCCGGCGCGGTCGCGTAGGACACGTGCTCGTCGCGCTGGGTCTGCCGGTCCAGCGAGGCGTAGGTGAGGTAGTACAGGTCGCCGCGCTTGTGCAGCCACGGGCCCTCCTCGAAGTGCGGCGGGGTGATCTCGCGGATCGGCCCGTCCAGTTCGATCATGTTGGGCTTGAGCTTGGCCAGGTAGCACTGGCGGTTGCCCCAGGCGATCCAGGTGCTGCCATCGTCGTCGGTGAGCACGGTGGGGTCGATGTCCTCCCAACTGTGCGTGCCCTTGGGCGTCATCGCGTTGGTGATCAGCGCCGACCCACGCGCGTCCACGAACGGGCCGGTCGGTGTGTCCGCGACCGCGACCGCGATCGCCTTGCCCGGCTGGCTGGCGTCGTGTTCCACCGCGGCGTAGAAATAGAACTTGCCGTTCTTTTCTATCGCCTGGGACGCCCAGGCATCCTGCTTGGCCCACTTGAAATCCTTGACGTTCATGATCGGCGGATGCGCGGTCCAGGTCTTCATGTCCTGGGTCGAGTAGACCAGCCATTCGCGCATGGTGAACATCTCGTCGCGCTGCGCCTCGTCGTGGCCGACGTACAGGTAGAGCGTGTCGCCCACCACCAGCGGCGCGGGATCGGCGGTGAACCTGTCGCGGACGATCGGGTTGGCGCCAGGGGCCGGAGCGCGCTCCGCGGCCAGCGCGCCGGTGGCCAGTGCCGCGAGCAGCGCGGCGAGGCCGACGGACCAGGATCGTTGCCGCCACGTCATCATCGCGCTGTCCATCGACGTCTCCCTTGTTAGCGCTAGCATCACCGTCGGGAGCCTACCTCATGCAGTGCGCCATCGCAGGCGTGTCGTCTCGCGAAAAGCCCTTTTGTGGCGCACAGGTCTTCGAAGCGCCGCATGCGCGTCGTGTCGAGCGCTCCGGCAATGGAATGCCGATCCTATGTTCTTGAGTCGCCCGCGGTTGGTGCTGGCAGGCGTCTTCAGCGCGAGTGCCGGCGCCGCGTCGGCGGCGATCGCGCCGCGCACGCACCGCTGCGAGGCCGCCCCTACAGCGGGCGCTTGCCGGTGTCGCCGGGGAGTTCGCGCACCAGCTTGGGCACCAGATATCCGGACAGCCGCGCGGCCAGCGCCTGGTGCAGCGCGCGCGCGGTGGCATCGTCCACCTCGAAGTGGGCCACGCCCTCGACCCGATCCAACTGGTGCAGGTAGTACGGCAAGGCGCCGGCGGCGAAGCTGCGCTCGCTCAACGCGGCCAGCGCCTCCACGCTGTCGTTGACCCCGCGCAGCAGCACCGCCTGGTTCAGCACCTGCGCGCCGGCCGCGCGCAACTGCGCCAGCGCGGCATCCACATCGGCGTCGAATTCGTTGGCATGGTTGGCATGGATCACGAACGCCAGCGGCCAGGGCAGGGCGCGCAGCCAGGCCAGCAGCGGCGCATCCACGCGCTCGGGCAGCACCACCGGCAGGCGGCTGTGGATGCGCAGGCGCTTGAGGTGCGGCAGCGTGGCCAGCGCGTCGGTGAGTTCGGCCAGCTTGGGCGTGGCCAGCGAGAGCGGGTCGCCGCCGGACAGGATCACTTCGTCGATGTCGGGGTCCGCGGCGATCGCCGCCAACGCCGTGCGCCAGCCGTCGCGCGCGGCGGTTTCCTCGGCGTACGGGAAATGCCGGCGGAAGCAGTAACGGCAGTGCACCGCGCAACTGCCGGTGGCGACCAGCAGCGCGCGGCCGCGGTATTTCTGGATCACCCCGTCGGCCTTCTTGGCCGCCGCGTCGCCGACCGCGTCCAGCGCGAAGCCCGGCACCCGGCGCAGTTCGGCGTCCAGCGGCAGCACCTGGCGCAGCAGCGGATCGTGCGGGTCGCCATGGCGCATGCGCGCGACGAAGCCGCGCGGCACGCGCAGCGCGAAGTGCGTCGCAGCCTGTTCGGAGACGCCGAGCGCCTGTGCATCCAGACGCAGTGTCGCCAGCAGCTCGCGCGGGTCGCGCAGCGCGTCGCGCCACAACTGCTGCCAGCGCGGCGGGGCCAGGACGGCAGGGGACGGGGACGGCTGCATCGGGCGGGGGGCTGCGGTTATCATAGGCGGTCATACAACGAGGTCCCGCCGGGTGCGGCGGGGCTTTCCATTCTATCCGGCCGGCCGCCGAACGCGGCGGGTTTGCCTTACCCGAGGAGTTTCAGATGGCCAGCTACGGCATGAACGACGTCAAGACCGGGATGAAGATCCTGGTCAACAGCGAACCCGCGATCATCACCGAGACCGAATACGTCAAGCCCGGCAAGGGCCAGGCTTTCACCCGCATCAAGTACCGCTTCATCAAGTCCGGGCGCGTGGTCGAAATGACCATGAAGGCGACCGACAGCGTGGAAGCGGCCGACGTGGTCGATACCAACATGCAGTTCCTGTACGCCGACGGCGAGTACTGGCACTTCATGCAGCAGGAAACCTTCGAGCAGGTGCAGGCCGACAAGGCCGGCGTCGGCGACGCCGCCAAGTGGATCAAGGGCGAGGAGGATTGCGTGGTGACGCTGTGGAACGGCATCCCGATTCAGGTCACCCCGCCGAACTTCGTCGAACTGAAGATCGTCGAGACCGACCCGGGCGTGCGCGGCGACACCTCCGGCGGCGGCGGCAAGCCGGCCACGCTGGAAACCGGCGCGGTGGTGCGCGTGCCGCTGTTCGTCGGCCAGGACGAAGTGATCAAGGTCGATACCCGCTCGGGCGAGTACTTCTCGCGCGTCAAGTAAGTCCACGGCGGCGCGGCGCGGCGTTGCGACGCCGCCCGCCTGCCGGCGCGGGCCGGCGTCGCGCGCCCGCCATGCATGTGCAACGCCACGTCGCCGCATGGCGATGCCGCTCGATCCGCTTCCAGGAGCCCCCGCGACGATGAGCCACGCCGACAGCGCCGACGCCAAGTACCCGCACGACCGCGTCGTGTTCTTCAGCGATGCGGTGTTCGCCATCGCCATCACCCTGCTGGCGGTGGAGATCAAGGTCCCGGACCATGCGCAGATCGAGGCGGCCGGCAGCGTTCTGGCCGCGCTGCACCGGATGCTGCCGTTGTTCATCGGCTTCGCGGTCAGCTTCCTGGTCACCGCGCTGTTCTGGAAGTCGCACCTGCAGTTGTGCCGGAACATCCGCCAGTTCGACGACCGCCTGATCTGGCTCAACGTGCTGCAACTGATGCTGATCGGGCTGCTGCCGTTCTCCACCGCGCTGTATTCGGAGTACTTCGGCAGCCACCAGGCGTTCTCGGTGTATTGCGCGCACCTGGCCGCGATCGGCCTGGCCGCGTATTGGCTGCATGCCTACGCGGTGCGCAAGGAAGGCCTGGCGCAACGGCTGGGCCCGCTGCAGGCGCAGGCGATGAAGATGCGCGTGGCGGTCTCGCCGCTGGTGTTCGCGCTGTGCATTCCCGTGGGCATGGTGGCGCCCTGGCTGGGCCGCTTCGGCTTCCTGGCGGTGTTCCTGCTGCAGTGGGTGGTGATGCGCGTGTACCAGCGGCGCATCCGCCTGGCGCAGGCGGCACCGTGATCCTTCCCTTTCCCGAGCATCTGCGATGACCTCCCTCCCCGAATCCTGCGACCTGCTGATCGAAGCCGGCTACGTGGTCCCGATCGAGCCGCATGCGGTGGTGCTGGAAGACCACGCGGTGGCGGTGCGCGGCAGCGAGATCGTCGCGGTGCTGCCGACCGCGCAGGCGCGCACGCGCTTCGCCGCCGCGCGCACCGTCTCGCGTCCGGACGCCGCGCTGCTGCCCGGCCTGGTCAACGCGCATACCCACAACCCGATGACCCTGCTGCGCGGCATCGCCGACGACCTGCCGCTGATGGTGTGGCTGCAGCAGCACATCTGGCCGGTGGAGACCGCGGTGATCGGCCCGGAGTTCGTCGCCGACGGCACCGCGCTGGCGATCGCCGAGATGCTGCGCGGCGGCACCACCTGCGCCAACGAGAACTACTTCTTCGCCGACGTGCAGGCCGCGGTGTACAAGCAGCATGGCTTCCGCGCGCGGGTGGGCACGGTGATCATCGATTTCCCGACCGCCTGGGCCAAGACCGCCGACGAGTACTTCGAACGCGCCTGCGAGGTGCACGACCAGTGGCGCGACGATCCGCTGATCGGCATCGCCTTCGCGCCGCACGCGCCGTACACGGTCAACGACGCCAACTTCGAGCGGGTGCGGATGCTGTCCGACCAGTTGGACGTGCCGGTGCACCTGCACACCCACGAGACCGCGCAGGAGATCGCCGACTCGCTCAAGCATTACGGGCAGCGCCCGCTGGCGCGGCTGGACCGGCTGGGCCTGGTCAACGACCGCCTGATCGCGGTGCACATGACCCAGCTCACCGACGCGGAGATCCACCTGTGCGCCGAGCGCGGGGTCAGCGTGGTGCATTGCCCCGAATCCAACCTCAAGCTCGCCTCCGGCTTCTGCCCGGCCTGCGCGCTGCAGCGCGCGGGCGTGAACCTGGCGATCGGCACCGACGGCTGCGCCAGCAACAACGACCTGGACATGTTCAGCGAGAACCGCACCGCGGCGATCCTGGCCAAGGCGGTGGCCAACGACGCCACCGCGCTGGACGCGGCCAGCACGCTGCGCGCGGCCACCCTCGGCGGCGCGCGCGCGCTGGGCTTCGGCGAGAAGATCGGCTCGATCGAGGTCGGCAAGCAGGCCGACCTGATCTGCGTGGACCTGTCGGCGCTGGAGACCCAGCCGCTGCACAACGTGCTCTCGCAACTGGTGTACGCCGCCGGCCGGCAGCAGGTCAGCGACGTGTGGATCGCCGGCCAGCGCAAGCTCGAGCAGCGCGTGCTGGTGGACATGGACACCGAGGCGCTGGTCGCCAACGCGCGCGAATGGCGCGAGCGCATCCGCAGCGTGCACGCCTGATCCGTTCCACCGCCGCGCCGCGTCCCGCGCGCGGCCCAACCGAGATGCCGCCATGACCGCTTCCGCTCCCTCCGCCAACTTCGATCAGGCCGAACTGGACAAGTTCGGCGCCCTGGCCACCCGCTGGTGGGACGCCGACGGCCCGCAGAAGCCGTTGCACGCGCTGAATCCGGTGCGCCTGCGCTACGTCGCCGAGCGCGTGCCGCTGCGCGGCGCCAGCGTGCTCGACGTGGGCTGCGGCGGCGGCCTGCTCAGCGAGGCGCTGGCCAAGGAGGGCGCGCAGGTCACCGCGATCGACCTGGCTCCGGAGCTGGTCAAGGTGGCGCGGCTGCACCAGCTCGAATCGGGCGTGCAGGTCGATTACCGCGTGCAGTCGGTGGAGGACCTGGCGGCCGAAGCGCCCGCCAGTTTCGACGCGATCACCTGCATGGAGATGCTCGAGCACGTGCCCGATCCGGCGGCAATCATTCGCGCCTGCGCGACCCTGCTCAAGCCCGGCGGCCAGCTGTTCCTGTCCACGCTCAACCGCACCCCGGCCGCGTTCGCGCTGGCCATCGTGGGCGCCGAATACGTGGCGCGGCTGCTGCCCACCGGCACCCACCGCTACCAGGACTTCATCAAGCCGGCCGAACTGGCGGCGTGGCTGCGCCAGGCCGAGCTGCAGCTGCACGACGTCAGCGGCATGCTGTACGAGCCGTGGCGCAATCGCGCGCGGCTGAGCACGCGTACCGAGGTCAACTATCTGGCGTGTGCGGTGAAGCCGGGAATCGGGAATGGCGAATAGGGAATCGGAGCAGCCGGCGCGCGGACGGTTTCCGCGCGCGGTGCTGTTCGATCTGGACGGCACCTTGCTGGACAGCGCGCCGGACCTGCTGGCCGCGGCCAATGCGCTGCTGGCCGAACGCGGGCGCGATGCGCTGACCCTGGAACAGCTGCGCCCTGTGGTGTCCAAGGGGGCGCGGGCGATGCTGGCCGTTGGGTTTCCCGAGCTGTCTGCGGTCGCGCGCGATGCGCTGATCCCCGAGTTCCTGCGCCACTACGCGGTCCTGATCGGCCGCCATTCGCAGCCGTTCGATGGCGTCGCGGCCTTGCTGCAGCGTCTGGACGATGCCGGCTGCGTGTGGGGCATCGTCACCAACAAACCCGAGTATCTGGCGCAGGCGATCCTGCCGCAGCTGGGCTGGGAGCGGCGCTGCGCGGTGCTGATCGGCGGCGATACGCTGACCGAGCGCAAGCCGCACCCCATGCCGCTGCAGGTCGCCGCGCAGCGCATCGGCGTGCCGCCGGCGCGGATCGCCTACGTCGGCGACGACGAACGCGACATCCTCGCCGCGCGCGCCGCCGGCATGGCCTCGGTGGCGGCGCTGTGGGGCTATCGCCCGGACGGCGACGACCCGCTGGCCTGGCGCGCCGATGCCATGGTCGCCGCGCCGGCCGACCTGCTCGACGCCGGCGCCTGGCCCGTCGCGCCGCGGCACCCATGAACGTCCGGAGTCGCACGATCGCATGAGCAGTACCTCCGCCCTGGATGCCTTCCTCGACAAATGGCGCAGCCGCTGGCCGGAATGGACGGTGGCCGAACCCTTCGTGCCGGCGGCGCAGCGCACGCGCGCGGTGGCGTGGTTCGCGCTGCTGCAGGAGTTCGACGACATCCTCAACATCGCCGGCGATCCGCTGCCGGCCGACGCCAAGCTGGCGTGGTGGGGCGAGGAATTGCGCAGTTGGGCCGGACAACGTTCGCGGCATCCGTTGGGACGGGTGCTGGAACCGGTGGCCGCGCCCTGGGCGCAGCTCGCCGACGCCTTGCCGGGGCTGCTCGCCTCGCGTGCGGCCGCGGCCGATCCCGCACATGCCTACGAGCGCCTGGAGGCGTTCGCGCTGGCCGCCGCGCAGGTCGAATGCGCGGTGTTCGAGGGTCAGCGCGATGCGGCGATGGCGCTGGCCACGCAGGTGCTGGCGCAGCGGCTGGCCGATG
This sequence comes from Xanthomonas sp. DAR 35659, assembly GCF_041242975.1. Lineage (NCBI taxonomy): Bacteria > Pseudomonadati > Pseudomonadota > Gammaproteobacteria > Lysobacterales > Lysobacteraceae > Xanthomonas > Xanthomonas medicagonis. The sequence goes on along the minus strand of NZ_CP162488.1, from coordinate 3,255,326 downwards.
CCGGCATCGCCGCGGTGCCGCTGTCGTTGCGCGGCGGCGACCAGGCGCAGGCCACGCAACGCTGGGCGCAGGCCTTGTTGCAGCGCTGGCCGCGGCGCGTGGCTGGGCCACGGCCGCGGCGCATCCTGTCGGCCTTGGCGCGTGCGCGCATCGCGCAACAGGCGCGCGCGGTGCGCGCACCGCCGAATGCGATGGCGACTGTGTGGCGCGCCTGGTGGGCCGGCGTGGGCTGAGCGCCGAGCACGGCCGATCCCGGCGCGCGGCTCAGTCGGCGCTGCCGGCGCCGCTGTTGGCGTACTCGTAGAAGCGGTTGGCCGATTGCGTGCAGCCGCTGCTGCAATACGGGCGGCCGATCGTGGACGCGTTCCATGGCGCGCTCTTGCGGAGGTGCGCGCCCAGGGTGGACTCGCGGATCACCACCTTGCCGTTGGGCGAACTGCCGTTGACGTAGTTGGACAGGCTGCCGACGCTCTCGTCCCAGGCGCGGCCCAGGAACACCGTATTCGCCGACGGGCCGCCGACCGCGTCGAAGGTGCTGGCGAAGGCCAGGAAGCCATAGCCGCTGCCGGGCCGGGTGCTGGGCGCGAAGATCACCCCGCCGTTGCCGGCGCCGCGGCGCGCGGCGGTGTAGCGGATGGTGCTGCCGGAGAACACGGCCACGCCCGAGCCGAAGATGAAGTCGGTGTCGCCCTCGATGCTGCCGCCCTTGAAGAACGCGCGGATCACCGTGTTGGCGCTGCCCGCGCTGACCAGCAAGGTGTCCTGGTTGCCGGTGAGCGCCACGTTCTCCAGCACCGCCTTGTCGCCGCGCAGCGCCAGCGCCACCGCCGACTGGTTGCTGCCGGCGTAGGTGTCCTCGACGTAGCTGTTGACGATCGCCAGGTTGCGCGCCTGGAACTGCGCCGCGCGCACGGTGACGGTGCCGCTGTCGGAGGTGCCCACGGTGGTGCTGGACGCGTTGCTGGCGCAGGGGTGGGTGGCGCTGCCGCTGGGTTTGGGCGTCGGGTTGGCGTTGCCGAAGCTGATGGTGGTGGCGGCCGGCGCGCTGCCCAGGCCGAACAGGGTGATCGGCGGTGCCGCTGCGGGCACGCAGACGATTTCCTTGTAAGTGCCGGGCTTGACGCTGATGTAGCGCCGCATCGTGCCGCCGGCCGCGACCGCGGCATCGACCGCGGCCTGCACGCTGCGGTAGCGCGTGGAGCCGTCGGCGGCCACCGCGTAATCGGCGGTGAGCAGGGCGACGCCGGCGCTCGGGTTCCAGTTGTCGGTGGTCAGCGCGCCGATGGTGCCGGCCTGGGCCAGGTGCTTGGCGACGGTCTGGTTGGCCGCTTCCGAACTGGTCAATTGCGGCCTGGAGGCGGTACCGGTCAGCGCCCAGGCGGTGGCGATGGCGCCGCCGGCGAGGGCGAGGGTGGCGGGGATCTGGAACCAGCGCGATACGGTCATGGCGGTGTGCTCTCGTTGGGGATGGGACCTGCTACGCCCCAGCGGCGCCGTCGTCGACACCGGATTGATACCGGTGTCATTCACTGGCCGCAGAGGCGCGATCGGTGGCCATGGCGTGGCCGGCGCGAATGCTAGGCGCGCGGCAGTGCGCTGCCGTTCGATACCGAAGCCAAATGCAGGTTGTGTCGGGGCGATCACGGTTTGCCTCTGGGCGTGGCACATCCGCTGTCCTCGTCGGCGAGGCTTGTGTGATCGGTTGCGGAGCTTGATCGGAACCGCATCCCAGGCAGGTCGGCGGCATCATGCGCAACTCGCGCACGCTGCTGCGTTGCGCCACGGCGCTGCGCGACGCGTGATGGGATGAGGCCACCTTGGGGCCGATAGCCTCGATGCCGCCAGCGCTGCTCAGTGCGCGTTACCGAAGCGGCGCCGCGTGCAGTGCCGAGGCTTGCCCGGGCCGCTGGTGGCGGACGCCGACGTGCTTGCGTCGTCGATGCCGGTCGCGCGGACGGGCAGGGCACGGTCGCTGCAGACGCGGCTTACTCCGTGATCAGGAAATTGCCCAGCGGCTTGCGCGGCGGCGCGTCTTCGGCCGACAGCGCCGGGGTGTCGGCCTGGTCCTTCAACTGCACGCCGGAGAGTTGCCGCCGGCACGCCTCGCGCATCAGCCAGGCCAGCTTGTGCGCGGCCTGCGCATAGCTCAGGCCGGCCTCGCGCACATTGGAGATGCAGTTGCGGCAGGCGTCGTTGAGGCCTACGCGCGGGGCGTAGGTGAAGTACAGGCCGAGGCTGTCCGGCGAACTGAGGCCGGGGCGCTCGCCGATCAACACCACGCTCATGCGCGCGCCCAGCAGTTCGCCGATCTCGTCGCCGATCGCCACACGCCCCTGTTCGACCAGCGCCACCGGCGCCAGGGTCCAGCCTTCGGCCGCGGCCAGCGCGTCGATGCGTTCCAGCATCGGCGCGGCGTGGCGATGCACCGCCAGCGCCGACAGGCCGTCGGCCACCACCACGGCCAGGTCGTAGCTGCGGCGTTGCATGGCGATGCGGCCGCGCAGCTCGCCGGCCGCGTCCTCGCTCAGCCGGCGGCCCAGGTCGGGCCGTTGCAGGTAGACATGGCGGTCGGCCGCGGCGCTGCGCAGCGCGACGTGATCGCGGCCGCGCGCGTCCAGCGCGGCAATCAGCGGCGCCGGATCGAAGCGCAGGTGCACCGCGTCGCGCGCCTGCGCATGCGCGAACTGGAAGTCCAGTTGCGCCGCGGTCGGCAGGCTGGTGCCGGTGCGGCCCAGGGCGATGCGCGCCGGGGTCAGCCGGCGCAGTGCGGCCCAGGGGTCGGCGCGGGAAGGACGTTCGCTGTCGTCGTGCATGCGCGGCCCGCTCAGCTCAGTTGTGCCAGCGCACGCCGGAACGCCGCCGGCGGCTCGTGGCCGAGGCGGAAGCGGCCGTCGTCCAGGCGCAGAATGTCCAGCCGTTCCAGCCACGCCTCGAACTCCGGCGCCGGACGCAGCCCCAGCGCCTGGCGCGCGTACAGCGCATCGTGGAACGAGGTGGTCTGGTAGTTGAGCATCACGTCGTCGGAGCCGGGGATGCCCATGATGAAGTTGATCCCGGCGGTGCCGAGCAGGGTCAGCAGTACGTCCATGTCGTCCTGGTCGGCTTCGGCATGGTTGGTGTAGCAGATGTCGCAGCCCATCGGCACGCCGAGCAGCTTGCCGCAGAAATGATCCTCCAGGCCTGCGCGGATGATCTGCTTGCCGTCGTACAGGTATTCGGGGCCGATGAAGCCGACCACGGTGTTGACCAGCAGCGGCTTGAAGCGGCGCGCCACCGCGTAGGCGCGCACCTCGCAGGTCTGCTGGTCCACGCCGTGGTGCGCGTCGGCCGACAGCGCGCTGCCCTGGCCAGTCTCGAAATACATCACGTTGTCGCCGACGCTGCCGCGCTTGAGGCTTAGCCCGGCCTCGTAGCCCTCCTGCAGCAGCGCCAGATCGATGCCGAAACTGGCGTTGGCCTGCTGCGTGCCGGCGATGGACTGGAACACCAGGTCCAGCGGCACGCCGCGTTCGATCGCCTCGATCGAGGTGGTGACGTGGGTCAGCACGCAGGCCTGGGTCGGGATCTGGTAGCCGGCGATCACCGCGTCGAGCATCTTCAGCAGTTCGCAGATGGTCTGGGTGTTGTCGTTGGCCGGATTGATCCCGATCACCGCATCGCCGTTGGCGTACAGCAGCCCGTCGAGCACGCTGGCGGCGATGCCGGCCAGGTCGTCGGTGGGGTGGTTGGGTTGCAAACGCGTGGACAGCCGCCCGCGCAGCCCCAGCGTGTTGCGGAACGCGGTGACCACGCGGATCTTCTGCGCCACCAGCACCAGGTCCTGGATGCGCATCAGCTTGGACACCGCGGCGGCCATCTCCGGGGTCAGGCCCGGCGCGAGTGCCGCCAGCGCGGCCGCGTCGGCCGCCTCGCTCAGCAACCAGTCGCGGAAGTCACCGACGGTGAGATGCGCCACCGGCGCGAACGCGGCCGCGTCGTGGCTGTCCACGATCAGCCGGGTCACCTCGTCGTCCTCGTAGGGAATCACCGCCTCGTGCAGGAAGTGCCGCAGCGGCAGCTCGGCCAGCGCCATCTGCGCCGCCACCCGCTGCGGTTCGCTGGCCGCGGCCAGCCCGGCCAGGCGGTCGCCCGAGCGGGCCGGGGTGGCCTTGGCCAGCAGGTCCTTGAGGTCGTCGAAGCGCCAGGTCTGGCCGCCGACGCTGTGTGCGAAACCGCTCATGTCGGAGTCTCCTGCGGGCGCCCGCGCGCGGCGAGCGCCGTGTCGTCGCTCATGCCTCGCCGCGGGCCGCGGCGGCGACCGCGCCGCCGTTGCCGCGCAGGCTCAGCGCGCAGCAACCCGCGCCGAGCAGCATCAGGCCCAGGAACAGCAACGCCAGCAGCGCGTTGAACCACACCATCGCCGCCAGGCACACCAGCGCCAGCAGCAGCGCCAGCGCCGGCACCAGTGGATAGCCTGGCGCGCGGTAGCTGCGCGCCAGCTGCGGCTCGGCGCGGCGCAGCTTGAACAGGCTGAGCATGCTCATGATGTACATGACGATCGCGCCGAACACCGATAGGGTGATCATCGCCGCGGTCAGCGACATGCCCTGTACCTGCACCAGGCCGTCGCTGTAGATCGCCGCCACGCCGACCACGCCGCCGGCCAGGATCGCGCGGTGCGGGGTGCGGAAGCGCGACAGCTTGGCCAGGCCGTGCGGCAGGAAACCGGCGCGCGCCAGCGCGAAGAACTGCCGCGAATAGCCCAGGATGATGCCGTGGAAGCTGGCCACCAGGCCGAACAGGCCGATCCACACCAGCATGTGCAGCCAGGTCGAGTTGTGCCCGACCACCGCCTTCATCGCCTGCGGCAATGGATCGTTGATGTTGGACAGGGCGCGCCAGTCGCCGACGCCGCCGGCCATGATCATCACCCCGAACGCCAGCGTCACCAGGGTCAGGATGCCGGCGATGTAGGCGCGCGGGATGGTGCGGCGGGGATCCTTGGCTTCCTCGGCGGCCATCGCCGCGCCCTCGATCGCCAGGAAGAACCAGATCGCGAACGGGATCGCGGCGAAGATGCCGCCGATCGCCGCCACGCTGAACGTGTCCGACCCGGCCCAGCCGCCGCGCACGAAGTTGGCCACGCTGAAGCCCGGCGCGACCACGCCCATGAACACCAGCAGCTCGATCACCGCCAGCACCGTCACGATCAGTTCGAAGGTGGCGGCGATGCCGACGCCGAGGATGTTCAAGGTCATGAAGACCGCATAGGCGCCGACCGCGGCCAGGCGCGGGTCCAGGGTCGGGAACTGCACGTTGAGGTAGGCGCCGATCGCCATCGCGATCGCCGGCGGCGCGAACACGAACTCGATCAGCGTGGCGATGCCGGCGATCATCCCGCCGGCGGTGCCGAACGCGCGCAGGCTGTAGGCGAACGGACCGCCGGCGTTGGGGATGGCGGTGGTCAGTTCGGTGAAGCTGAAGATGAAACAGGTGTACATCACCGCCACCAGGAGCGTGGTGACCAGCAAGCCGAGCGTGCCGGCGGCGCCCCAGCCGTAGCTCCAGCCGAAGTATTCGCCGGAGATCACCAGGCCCACGGCGATGCCCCACAGGTGCAGGGTGCCGAGGGTGGGTTTGAGCTTGTCGATCGTCATTGCGCACATCTCCTGGACGGGGGGAGGGAGAGCGAACGCCGCGGCGAACCACCGCGGGGACAGCGATTGCGCGTTGCGCGCCGTGGTCGGCGCGGGCGGCTGGTCGTGCTGGCCGCTTCAGCGGTTATACCGCAAAGCAGCATGGCAACGGCGGTTCGGTCCGCAGCCGCATCTGTTGACGATGGATCGTTGCGGCGCTGTCCTCGGCGGCGGATTTCAGGGCCGTCAGGTCGGTGCGGGATGGGTGACGCCGTGGTGGCGCGGACGCGCCGAGGGAGGCAGACATGGTAGGTCGGCGCTGTGCTCGGCGGCGGATTTCAGGCCCGTCAGGCCGGTGCGGGATGGGCGACAACGTGGTGACGCGGACGCGCGGAGGGAGACCAACATGGCACGTCGGGAAGGACGCTGTCTGTCGCGGCTGAAGCCGCTTGTGTCTTACTAGGCTTTATCGTTGTAGGTGAGAGCGGAGTGCGGCAGGCCGTTTAGCCGCAGTGCCAAACGAGCACGAGTAGGAGTCAGTGCCGCCGCACTCCGTTTCTCCTGCCTGATAAGCCCGAACAGTTGCCCGAGCCGCGAACTCGAACCTCACAAGCGTGGGCATCGGCAGGAGCGCTCTCGTCCCTGAGTCTACTGCGGAGAACGTCTATGCGGCGCTTTGTCGGAATCGATGTGGCCAAGGCCGAACTGGTCATCCATGTGCAGCCGGACGGACTGGCCTGGACCCAGCCCAACACGCTGCAAGGACGGCGTGAGTTGGTCCAGCGTCTGTCCACGATGGCTTGTGAGCGGATCGTGTTGGAAGCCAGCGGCGGCTATGAGACGGCGGTGCTGCGGGCTCTGCGCCAGGCCGACCTGCCGGCGGTGCGCATGTCTGCCCAGCGCCCGCGTGCGTTGGCCAACGCACTGGGCCTGCATGCCAAGACCGACGCCCTGGACGCGCGGCTGCTGGCCATCGCGGCTGAGCACATCCCGACCACGCCCACGACCGTGCTGCCAGAGCACCTGCAGCAGCTACGCGAACTGCTCGACCTGCGCACCACCGTGGTCGGCCAGCGCGATGCCCACCGGCGCCGCCTGGATCACATCACCAGTCCCGACGTGCGCCACCAGTGCGAGCGGGTCATCGCCCTGATGAATCAACAGATCCGGGCGCTGGACCGGCAGGTCGAGCAACAGGCCAGAACATGTTCGACCCTGCCAAAGGTCCCTGGGGTCGGAGCGATCCTGCGCGCCACCCTGGCCGCACGGCTGCCGGAACTGGGAACGCTGCCGCCGCGCAAGCTCGCCGCCCTGGTCGGGCTGGCCCCGTTCAATCGCGACAGCGGTGGCTGGAAAGGCCAACGCCGCATCACCGGCGGACGCGCCGACGTGCGACGGGTCCTGTACATGGCCACCTGGGCCTCCATCCGCGCCGGCTCCCCCTTAGCCAACACCTATGCACGCCTGAAGGCAGCAGTCAAGCCGTCCAAGGTCGCCATCGTCGCTTGCATGCACAAGTTCCTGCGCTGGCTCAATGCCATCGCACGCGATCAGACCTCCTACGCGCCCCCGGTCATCGCTGCTGCATGACAGTTGACTCCTACATAAGACAGAAGACGCACGGCGTAGCGGATGCTGTAGGAGCGGCTTCAGCCGCGACCCATGTCCGAAACCAGAAGGCTCGCCGCTGCGCCGGCAACGACCGAAGCCGTTTCTGCAGAAACGACGAGCGCGCCTTCGACCCTCGCGGGAGCGACTTCAGTCGCGACGGGCTTTACCGGAAAGGCGCGTCGCGACTGAAGTCGCTCCCATAAAAAGCAGTCGCGCGCTACCCCAGGCGAACCGCCAGACGCTTACTTCGTGCGCTCAAGTACCAGCAGTGGATCGACGCGCACGTCGAACCGCGCCAGAGAGTGCATCGGTGATCGTTGATGAAGAACGCGCCGCCGCGCGCCACTGCGGGCGAACCGCCAGGCTGTTACTTGGTTCGCTCCAGCACCAGCAACGGATCGACGCGCACGTCGAACCAGTTCATCCCCCAATGCAGATGCGGCCCGGTCGCGCGGCCGGTGGCGCCGACCGCGCCGATCACCTGGCCCTGGGCGATGCGGTCGCCGACCTTCACGTCCACCCGCGACAGATGCAGGAAGTTCGAGCTGACCCCGTAGCCGTGGTCGAGCAGCACCGTGCCGCCGGTGAGGTACAGGTCCGGCGCGGCGAAGGCGACCACGCCCGCCGCCGGCGCCTTGACCGGGGTGCCGGTGGGCACGGCGATGTCCATGCCCGAATGGCCGGAGCCGGCTTGCCCGTTGTACATGCGGGCATTGCCGAAGCGGCCGCTGATCCGGCCCTGCACCGGCCAGAGGAAGGGCGCGGCGAAATCGGTGCGGTCGTCGTCGCGGTCGCGCGCGGCGGTGACCTGGGCCTGCTCGCGCTTGATCCGCTCGGCGATCGCCGGCGGCGGGTTGACCGTCTTCGGCGGCACGCCGTTGACCCGTTCGATCGGCCAGTCGCGCGGGGTCACCGCGATGGCGATGTCCTCGCTGCGACCGTCCGCGTGCTGCACCACGATCCGCAGCGGGCCGCGTTCGTCGCGGCCGATGCCGAACACCACGCTGCCGTAGCCGCTGACCCGCAAGGTGCGCCCGCCGTACTGCACGCGGCTGCCCGGCGCCACCTTGCCGATCACCAGTGCGCCCTGCGAGGCGCTGGCCGGGAACACGCTGCGCGCGTCGGCGCTGGCGGTGGTCCCGGTCTGCGCCTGCAGCGGCGGCGCGCCCATGGCCGACGCCAACAGCCCGAGCGCCAGCGCGGCGCCCGGCAGCCGTGCGCGCCGCATCAGCGGTCGAACGCCAGGCGCTGCCCGTTCGGGCCGCCGACCAGGCGCGTGCCGTCCCAGGCCAGCGCGCCGTTGATCCAGGTCGCGGCGATCTTCGAGCGGAACGTGCGGCCCTCGAACGGCGACCAGCCGCACTTGGACAGGATGTCCTCGCGGCGCACGGTGAACGGCGTGTCGTCGATCAGCACCAGGTCGGCGTGGTAGCCCTCGCGCAGGAAGCCGCGCTGCTGCACGTCGAACAGCAGCGCCGGGGCGTGCGCGAACTTGTGCACCACCTGGGCCACGCTGAGCCGGCCCTCGTGCACCAGCTCCAGCGCCGCGACCAGCGCGTACTGCACCAGCGGCAGGCCCGACGGCGCCTGCGCGTAGGGCTTGCTCTTCTCTTCCCAGGTGTGCGGCGCGTGGTCGGTGGCGAGCACGTCGATCACGTCCTCGGCCAGCGCGCGGATCAGCGCCTCGCGGTCGCTGGCGTCCTTGATCGCCGGGTTGCATTTGATCAGGTTGCCGAGCGTGGCGTAGTCCGCGCGGTCGAAGCGCAGGAAATGGATGCAGGTCTCGGCGGTGATGCGCTTGCCCTGGATCGGGCCGGGCGTAAACAGCGCCAGCTCGTCGGCGGTGGAGATGTGCAGCACGTGCAGGCGGGTGCCGTGCTTCTTCGCCAGCGACACCGCCAACTGCGAGGACTTCAGGCAGGCCTCGCGCGAGCGGATGTCCGGGTGCATGTCCGGGGTCAGCGCGTCGCCGTACCTTTCCTTGAACGCGGCCAGGGTCGCGTCGATGGTCGGCGTGTCTTCGCAATGGGTGATGATCGGGGTCGGCGCGTCGCGGAAGATCGCGTCCAGGGTCTGCGGGTTGTCGACCAGCATGTTGCCGGTGGAGGCGCCCATGAACACCTTGATGCCGGGCGCGGTCTTCGGATCCAGGGTCTGGATCGCGGCCAGGTTGTCGTTGCTCGCGCCCAGGTAGAACCCGTAGTTGCCCCAGGCGCGGCCGGCCGCGGCGTCGTACTTGGCCTGCAGCGCGGCCGCGTCGAGCGTCGGTGGGTTGGTGTTGGGCATGTCCATGAAGCTGGTCAGGCCGCCGGCCACCGCCGCCGCCGATTCGCTGGCGATGTCGCCCTTGTGGGTCAGGCCGGGTTCGCGGAAGTGCACCTGGTCGTCGATCATGCCGGGCAGCAGCCAGCGCCCGGCGGCGTCGACCACGGTCTCGCCGTCGCGCGCGGCCAACTGCGGGGCGATCGCGGCGATGCGGCCGTCGGCGATGCGCAGGTCGCCCTGGGTTTCGCGGCCTTCGTTGACCAGGCGGGCGTTGACGATGAGGGTGGAGGCGGACATTCAGTGTTTTCCTGGGCAGCGGCAGGCCGGCGGCGCCGATGGATCGGGCACCGGGTCGAACCCGCCGGGATGGAAGGGGTGGCAGCGGCCGACGCGGCGGGCGGCCATCCAGCCGCCACGCAAGGCGCCGTAGCGGGCGAGCGCGGTGACCGCATAGGCCGAGCAACTCGGCACGAAACGGCAGCGCGGCCCCAGCAGGGGGCTGATGAAGCGCTGGTACAGGCGCAGCAAGGCGATGAGAACGCGGGCGATCACCCGACCATCATATGCCAGTTGCGCGACCGGCCGCCGTTCACTGGTGTGTACGCCGCGTGGTTGCCGCTGGGGGGCGGGTAGGCTATAAAGGCCCGCTTTCCCGGGCCCCGGGGAAACCAAGGAAGAGCGATTCGTGGCTGCTAAAAAACCTGCAAAGAAGGCCGTCAAGGCCGCCAAGAAGCCCGTCCCGCCCGTTGCCAAGAAGGCGACGGTGTCCGCTGCTGCCAAGTCGCTGAAGAAACCGGTGGCCAAGCCGGCAGCCAAGCCTGCGCCCGCCAAGAAGGCCCCGGCCAAGGTGGCGGCGAAGAAGCCGGCGCCCAAGCCGGCGGCCGCGCCCGCCAAGAAGGCCCAGGCCAAACCGGCCGCCAAGCCGGCGAAGGCCGCCGTCAAGCCGGCCGCCGTGCCCAAGCAGGCGGCAACGCCGGCCACGGCGGCGGTCAAGCAGGCCGCGTCCACGGCCAAGCAGAAGGCCGCCCCGGCCGTGTCCAAACCCGTTCCGAAGCCGGCCGCCAAGCCGGCGCCGGCCAAGTCTGTCCCGGCCAAGGCCGTCACGCCTGCCGCAGCCCCGGTGTCCGCACCGGTCGCCGCCAAGCCCGTCGCGCCCTCGGCCCCGCCACAAAAGAATCCCGTGTCCGTTTCGAAATCCTCCGCGAAAACCCCCACCAAGTCCGAATCCACCCCCAAGGCGCCGATCGCCAAGCCGACCGGCAAGGTCGCCGTCGCGGTGACCGCCAAGTCCAACACGCCCGCCAAGCCGGCCAAGTACCGGGTGGTCGAGTACAAGACCGACGAGGCCACCGGCCGCCCGATCCTGCCCAAGGGCTACAAGCCGGCCAGCGACGAGGAGTACATGAGCACGCTGCAGCAGGAGTACTTCCGCCAGCGCCTGCTCACCTGGCGCGCCGATCTGGTGGAGGAATCCAAGCAGACCATCGAGAACCTGCGCGACGAAGTCCGCGACATCGGCGACGAGGCCGAGCGCGCCACCCGCGAGACCGAGAACTCGCTGGAACTGCGCACCCGCGACCGCTACCGCAAGCTGATCGGCAAGATCGACAGCACGCTCAAGCGTCTGGATGCCGGCGATTACGGCTACTGCGTGGACACCGGCGAAGAGATCGGCCTGGAGCGCCTGGAGGCGCGCCTGACCGCCGAGCGCACCATCGATGCGCAGGAGCGTTGGGAGCACCTGCAGAAGCAGCAGGGCGACTGATCCGTCGCCGGCGTTTGCCGCAGCGATCGAAACAAGCCCCGCCATGTGCGGGGCTTTTTTGTGTCGGTCGGTGTCTCTGCTACAGGGGGCTGGAGCGAGCCGGCGTGCGATCGCGCTTGGAGTGCGGCGGGTCATATGGGGTGGCGGCGTTGATGCGTGCCCGCAACCCGACGGTGACCGTGGCACCGGCGTGCGGTGTCGCGGGCGCGAGCAGCACGGGGCGGCGAACCGCGGCAACGAGGATTGGGCGTGCGGACAGTGCAGGCCGGCACCGGTCGGACGGCGTCCGCGGCGACTTCCAGACACCGCGATCAGGCATTGCGTGGCTGAGCGCACCGGCGACTTGCCCGCCTTGGCGCGAAGTCCCGGGGCGATCAAGGGGGCCCTTAAATCCGGCTGTCATCGCGCCAGCGCAGACTGGCCGCGTGGCGGATGGCCACGCGGGCGCCGCTCCCCATGCTCTACCGTCGCTTTTTCCGTATCCCGCGCGGCGTCCCCGCTGTGGTGCGCGCCATGACGCGCCGCGTCGCCGCGCCGAATAGGTGTGCGATCCAGCACGGCTCGGGCATGCCGATGGACGCGCGCGGTCGCTCCTGCGTGGCCGTGGTCGCGTGCGCATGAGCGACGGCTGGGGGCGCGCCACGCGCGCAGGCACCCGTCGCAGGCGTGGCGGCCGCGGGCGCACGCTGCGCTGGATGGCGTCGATCGTGCTGGTGCTGGTGGCGGTCGTGGCGTTGGGCCCGCGGGTCAGTCCGACGTTGCCGCCGATCGCCCTGCCGGCGCTGCCGCAGGAGCCGTTGGCGCTGCAGGCCTGGCTCGACGCGCGCGAACAGGCCACGCCCGGCGTGCGTCCCGACAACCAGGCGCGCATCGTCTGGGCCGATCCGGCGCATCCGGGGCGCCGCGACTGCGCCATGGTCTACCTGCACGGCTTCACCGCCAGCCAGGGCGAAGGCGCGCCCACCCACGAGAGGCTGGCGCGCCACTTCGGCTGCAACCTGTACCTGCCGCGCTTGCCCGGACATGGCCTGGTCGCCGCCGACGCCCTGCGCGGCATCGACGCGCCGCGTCTGCTCGGCGGCGCGGCCGAGGCGCTGGCGGTGGCGCGGGTGCTGGGCCGGCGCGTGGTGGTGATCGGCAATTCGATGGGCGGCGCGCTGGCGCTGCAGACCGTGGCCGCGCACCCGCAACAGGTGCAGGCGCTGGTGCTGTGGTCGCCGCTGGTGCGCGAGCATGGCGAGCAACTGCAGCCGCTGCTGTGGCCGTGGGGCGCGCAATTGCTGCTGTGGTCGCGCAATGGCGGCGATCCGGTCATGCGCTACCCGGTCGACAGCGGCTACTGGGCCGACGCCACCCATGTCGACGGCTACCGCGCGCTGGCCGCGCTGACCCGCGGCGGGATGCGGCCGGCGACCTATGCGCGGATCCACGTGCCGGTGTTCCTCGGGTACTACTATCGGGACGCGCAGCATCAGGACGCGACGGTGTCGGTGGCGGCGATGCAGGCGATGTTCGCGCAGTTGGGCACGCCGCCGGCGTTGCGCCAGGCGGTGGATTTCCCGGATGCCGGCAACCACGTGCTGGCCTCGCCGATCCGCTCCAAGGCGGTGCCGGCGGTGTTCGCGGCGAGCTGCCGGTTCCTGGCCGGGCAGGGCGGGCTGGTGGCGCCGGCAGGCGGGCCCGATTGCGCGCAGGCGTGGGCGCACGCGATGGCGCGGACGGGAGGCGCGGCCGCGCCCTGAGCGGCGCCGGCCTTATTGCAGGTCGCGCAGGTCCAGCTTGCGCAGCTTCGGCGCTTTCCAGGCGGTGACGCCGACCACGACCAAGGTCACGCATCCGCCCAGCACCACTGCGGGCACGAGCGTGATCAGCCGCGCCATCACCCCGTCGTAGAAGGCGCCCAGTTCGTTCGACGAGCCGATGAAGATGCCGTTGATCGACGACACCCGCCCGCGCATCGCGTCCGGCGTGGCCAGTTGCAGGATGGTCGAGCGCACGATCACCGACACGCCGTCGCACATGCCGTAGACCAGCAGGATCGCCGCCGACAGCCAGAAGTGCCGGGACAGGCCGAAGGCGATGGTGCACAGGCCGAAGCCGGTCACCGCCAGCAGCAGGATGCGGCCGGCATTGCGCTGCAGCGGGCGCCGCGCCAGCCACAGCCCGACCAGCACAGAGCCCAGCGCCGGCGCGCCGCGCAGGATGCCCAGGCCTTCGGGGCCGTAGTGCAGGATGTCGTGGATGAAGGCGGGCAGCATCGACACCGCGCCGCCAAGCAGCACCGAGAACATGTCCAGCGCCATCGCGCCGAGCATGATCTGGTTGGAGAACACGAACTGCGCGCCCTCGGCGATGCTGCGGAAGATCGACGCGCGCGGGCCGTCGTTGACCGGTTCGGCGACGCGCAGCAGCAACAGCGACAGCATCGCCACGCAGGCCACCGCCATCGCCACGCCGTAGGACAGGCCCTTGCCGCCCCAGCCGACCAGCACCCCGCCCAGCGCCGGGCCGATCACCATGCCGGTCTGGAACACCACGCTGCCGAGGCTGGCGCCGCGCGCATAGGCCTCTCGTGGCAGCGCGCGCGCGAACAGTGCGTTGTACACCGGCGACAGGAACGCGCGTGCCGCGCCGGTCAGCGCGATCGCCGCGTAGATCGGCCACACGCCATGCACCGGCAGCCAGCCGCGGGTCAGCGCCAGCAGCACGCCCGCGGTCGCGACCAGGCCCAGGCTGGCGAACATGCCCAGCCGCCGCCGCGGCAGGTGGTCGACCAGGTAGCCGGCGAACGGCGCGATGCAGAAGAACGGCAGGATCTCGGCCAGCCCGATCAGCCCCAGCGACAGCGGGTTGCGGGTGATTTCGTAGATGTGCCAGCCGACCGTGACCGCGACGATCTGGTAGGACAGCATCGCGCAGATGCGGTAGCCCAGCACCAGCGCGAAGCCGGGATGCGCCAGCAGGGTGCGCAGGGTCTGCGGTGGGGCCGGCAGCGGCGCGCTCATGCCTGCGCGCGCGCGCTGTCCTGGATGAAGGCCAGGAGCGCGGCCAGGCCGTTGCTGCGGGTCGGCGACAGATGCTTGCCCAGGCCGATCGCGGCGACGAAGTCCGGCGCGGTGGCCAGGATCTCGGCCGCGCTGCGTCCGGAGTAGACCCGCAACGCCAGGTAGATCAGCCCGGAGACGATCGCCGAATCGCTGATCGCATGGAACACCAGGCGCTGCGCATCGCCCTCGGGCACGATCCACACCATCGACTGGCAGCCGTGCAGGCGATGCTCCTCGGTCTTCCATTCCTCGGGGAAGGCGGGCAGCTTGCGGCCCAGGTCGATCAGGTACTGGTAGCGCTCGGACCAGTCGCCGAAGAAGCCGAATTCCTCGGCGATGGCGGCCTGGGCGGCGGCGGGCGTGGGTTCGAGCGGGAAATCGGTCTCGGTCATCAGCAATCCAGGATCAAGCGATGCAAAGCCCCTCTCCCACCGGGAGAGGGGTTGGGGTGAGGGTACGGGCGCAGCCTCGTGAGAAATCGACGGCAGTCGCTACGCCCGCCGTCTTATCGGCGCTGCCGTACCCTCATCCGCCCCTTCGGGGCACCTTCTCCCGATGGGAGAAGGGAAAAGCTCACCCGCGCTTCCAGCGTACGCCCTGCGGCGTGTCCTCCAGGACAATGCCTTCGTCGGCCAGCTCCTGGCGGATCGCATCGGCCTGGGCGAAGTCGCGGTTCTTCTTGGCGGCGCTGCGCGCGTCGATCAGCGCCTGGATGCGCGCATCGTCGCCGTCGCCGACGCCGCGGTTGAACCAGGCCTCGGGCGTCTGCTGCAGCAGGCCCAGCGCCAGACCGGCACCGAGCAGGTCGGACTTGGCCTGCTGCAATTGCGCTTGCAACTGCGCGTCGCGCGCTGCGTCGGGACCGCCGGCCGGCGCGAGCAGTTGCCGCGCCACGGTCGCGATCCGCGCCACTTCGGCCAGCGCCTGCGGGGTGTTGAGATCGTCGTCCAGCGCGGTTTCGATCGCTTGCGGGATCGCCGCGGTGGCCTCGATCGCGTCCAGCGCGCGCAGGGTGCCGTACAGCCGGTCCAGGGTGTTCTTGCACTGTTCGATCAGCGCCTCGGACCAGTCCAGCGGTTGCCGATAGTGCGCGCTCAACAGCGCATAGCGCAGCGCTTCCGGCGGATGCTTGGCGATCAGGTCGTGCACGGTCTCGATGTTGCCCAGCGACTTGCTCATCTTCGCGCCGCTGAAGTTGAGCATGCCGTTGTGCAACCAGAAACGGGCGAAGGTGGCCCCGCCATGGGCGCATTCGCTCTGCGCGATCTCGTTCTCGTGGTGCGGGAACTGCAGGTCCACGCCGCCGGCGTGGATGTCGATGGTCTCGCCCAGGTGCGCGGCGGCCATCGCCGAGCATTCGATATGCCAGCCGGGGCGACCGCGGCCCCATGGCGATTGCCAGCCCGGCAGGTCGTCGCTGGACGGCTTCCACAGCACGAAATCGCCGGGGTCGCGCTTGTACGGGGCGACCTCGACGCGGGCGCCGGCCAGCATCTCCTCCGGATCGCGCCGCGACAGCTTGCCGTAGCCGGGGAAGCTGCCCACCGCGAACAGCACATGGCCCTCGGCGGCGTAGGCATGGCCGCTGCCGATCAGGCGCTCGATCATCGCCACGATCTGCGGGATGTGCGCGGTGGCCTCCGGCTCCAGGTCCGGCGGCTGCACGCCCAGCGCGGCCATGTCCTGCCGGTAGATGGCGGCGAAGCGGTCGGTGATGGCGGCGATCGGCACCCCCTGGGCCTGCGCGGCGGCGTTGATCTTGTCGTCCACGTCGGTGATGTTGCGGGCGTAGCGCAGCGCGCCGTAGCGCCGCCGCAGCAGCGCGGCCAGCACGTCGAACACTACCGGGCCGCGCGCGTTGCCTATGTGCGCGTAGTTGTAGACGGTGGGGCCGCAGACGTAGAGGGTGGGACCGGCGACCGGGTCCAGCGGTTCGAAGGCGTCGACCCGGCGGGTCAGGTTGTTGTGCAGGCGCAGGGTCATCGGCATCGGGCGTGGGGAAGCCGCTCGATTCTACCGGCAGCGGCCCGGGGCGTCTCATGCGTTCACGACTCGCCGCGCCGACGCGTCGACGGGGTTTGGCCACGCGGCGGCATCGCTGCCGGCCAGCGCGGGCGCGCGAAAGCCGCGGGCGGCGGTGGAAGACCTGCAGCGGTGGGCGCCCGGGCGCGGGAAGCGCACCTGTGCGGCAGGCGTGGCCCACCTGCCGGCGTGGGCTCGCTTCCTCTCGCTTGCTCGCGCCGCGCGGGCGACCCATGTCGCGAAAGGGCGGGGCGTCGCGCGGGGCGGGCCGCCCGCGTAGGCCGGCGTTCAGCCCGACGCAAGGCGCCATGCCTACACTGCTCGTTCTGTCCCTCGAAGCCTGGTGCCGATGCGTCCGTACCTGTTGTTGCCGCTGGTCGGCCTGTTCGCATGCGGCACGGCGCCGGCCTGGGCCCAGGACAGCGAGGCGCGCAACCGCGTGGTGGTGATCGAGAACGTCAAGCTCGACTACGCGCAGGTGCTCAACGTGGAGCCGGTCTACCAGACCCTGCGTGCGACCCGCACCGAGCAGCAGTGCGACCCCGAGCCGGCCCCGGCCCCGGCGCCCGCGCCGGCCAAGCCGGCGCAGGACGACAGCCGCCTGAATCGGCTGATGGACTCGGTGAAGGACATCTTCAGCCGCCGCCACGAGACCGCGCCCGCCGCCGCGGCGGCACCGGCGGCGCCATCGAGCGGACGCAACTGCCGCCTGGTCGAAGTCGGCCGCGAGTTCCGTCGCCCGATCGCCTACGACGTGGACTATGTGTACAAGGGCACCAAGTACCGCTCGCGGTTGCCGGAGGATCCGGGCAACCGGCTGCGCATCCGCGTGTCGGTGGCGCCGTACATGCCCGATGCGGTCGTGGTGCCGCCGCGCTGAGCGCGCTTGCGCCTGTGGCGTGCGTGTGCGAGGATGCGCGCCGATGAAAGCGAACCTGCCCCAGCACGATCTCAGCGCCGCCCGCATGGCCTCGGGCATGACATCGCGCGCGCGTCGACCGGAATCCCACATTCTCGCTGGGTAACCGGAGCGTCGTGCCGTTCGTTCTGAAAACCCAGCCCGAGGCTGGGTTTTTTCGTTTCATCGGCCGGAAAAGTTTCACCCGTAAAGAACCTGCTCCTGGAACCTCCCGCGCGTCCCGCGTCCCCACCGCTGCAAAGGATCGATCGATGTCTCTGAAGCACTTCTTGAACACCCAGGACTGGAGCCGGGCCGAGCTGGACGCGCTGCTGACCCAGGCCGCGCTGTTCAAGCGCAACAAACTAGGCAGCGAGCTGAAGGGCAAGTCGATCGCGCTGGTGTTCTTCAACCCGTCGATGCGGACCCGCACCAGCTTCGAGCTGGGCGCGTTCCAGTTGGGCGGGCATGCGGTGGTGCTGCAGCCGGGCAAGGACGCCTGGCCGATCGAGTTCGACCTGGGCACGGTGATGGACGGCGACACCGAGGAGCACATCGCCGAGGTGGCGCGGGTACTGGGCCGCTACGTGGACCTGATCGGCGTGCGCGCGTTCCCGAAGTTCGTCGACTGGGCCAAGGACCGCGAGGACCTGGTGTTGAAGAGCTTCGCCAGGTATTCGCCGGTGCCGGTGATCAACATGGAGACCATCACCCATCCCTGCCAGGAGTTGGCGCATGCGCTGGCGCTGCAGGAGCACTTCGGCACCCAGGACCTGCGCGGCAAGAAGTACGTGCTGACCTGGACCTACCATCCCAAGCCGCTGAATACCGCGGTGGCCAATTCCGCGCTGACCATCGCCACCCGCCTGGGCATGGACGTGACCCTGCTGTGCCCGACCCCGGACTACGTGCTCGACGAGCGCTATATGGGCTGGGCCGCGCAGAACGTGGAAGAGAGCGGTGGTTCGCTGACCGTCAGCCACGACATCGACAGCGCCTACGCCGGCGCCGACGTGGTCTACGCCAAGAGTTGGGGCGCGCTGCCGTTCTTCGGCAACTGGGGCCCGGAGAAGCCGATCCGCGACCAGTACCAGCACTTCATCGTCGACGAACGCAAGATGGCGCTGACCAACAACGGCGTGTTCTCGCACTGCCTGCCGCTGCGCCGCAACGTCAAGGCCACCGACGCGGTGATGGATTCGCCCAATTGCATCGCCATCGACGAGGCCGAGAACCGACTGCATGTGCAGAAGGCCATCATGGCGGCGCTTGCGTCGCAAGCGGGAATCGGGAATCGGGAATAGAGAATCGCTACAGCAACAGCGTTGGCCCCCACTTTTACGCGTGATAAGGAAACAACCATGAGCACCGCTTCTTCCATTCCCGATTCCCCAATCCCCACTCCCGGCTTCAAGGACATCGTCCTCGCCTTCTCCGGCGGCCTGGACACCAGCTTCTGCATTCCCTACCTGCAGGCCAAGGGCTATGCGGTGCACACCGTGTTCGCCGACACCGGCGGCGTGGACGCCGAGGAGCGCGACTTCATCGAGAAGCGCGCCGCGGAACTGGGTGCGGCCAGCCACGTCACGGTCGATGGCGGCCCGGCGATCTGGGCCGGCTTCGTCAAGCCGTTCGTGTGGGCCGGCGAGGGCTATCAGGGCCAGTATCCGCTGCTGGTGTCGGACCGCTACCTGATCGTCGATGCAGCGCTCAAGCGCGCCGAGGAACTGGGCACCAAGGTCATCGCCCACGGCTGCACCGGCATGGGCAACGACCAGGTGCGCTTCGACCTGGCGGTCAAGGCGCTGGGCGACTACGAGATCGTCGCGCCGATCCGCGAGATCCAGAAGGAACACACCCAGACCCGCGCCTACGAGCAGAAGTACCTGGAGGAGCGCGGCTTCGGCGTGCGCGCCAAGCAGCAGGCCTACACCATCAACGAGAACCTGCTGGGCCTGACCATGTCCGGCGGCGAGATCGACCGCTGGGAAGCGCCGGGCGAGGGCGCCCGCGGCTGGTGCGCGCCGCGCAGCGCGTGGCCGACCGAGCCGCTGACGGTGAAGCTGAAGTTCGTGCACGGCGAGGCGGTCGAACTCGACGGCAAGGCGCTGCCGGGCGAACAGATCCTGGCCAAGCTCAACAAGCTGTTCGCGCCCTACGGCGTGGGCCGCGGCGTGTACACCGGCGACACCGTGATCGGCCTGAAGGGCCGCATCGTGTTCGAGGCGCCGGGCCTGGTGGCGCTGCTGGCCGCGCACCGCGCGCTGGAGGACGCGGTGCTGACCAAGCAGCAGAACCGCTTCAAGCCGGACGTGGCGCGCAAGTGGGTGGAGCTGGTCTACGAGGGCTTCTACCACGACCCGCTGAAGACCGACCTGGAGGCCTTCCTGAAGTCGTCGCAGGCGATGGTCAACGGCGAAGTGACGCTGGAGACCCGCGGCGGCCGCGTCGACGCGGTGGCGGTGAAGTCGCCGCACCTGCTCAACGCCAAGGGCGCCACCTACGCGCAGTCGGCGGACTGGGGCGTGGCCGAGGCCGAGGGCTTCATCAAGCTGTTCGGGATGAGCTCGACGCTGTACGCCCAGGTCAATCGCTGACGCTTTGAAAAGCCCCTCTCCCCTCGGGAGAGGGGTTGGGGTGAGGGTACGGGCGAAGCCTCGCAATCGTTGGCTGCGCGTTGCGCCTGTCCCTTTACCTCGCTGGCGCGATTCGCTTTACCAGGCTTCGCCCGTACCCTCATCCGCCCCCTTCGGGGGCACCTTCTCCCGGTGGGAGAAGGGGGCCACTGCGATGGAACCATGCACGCACTACGCATCAGCACCGACAAGCAGGAACTGGATCTGCCGCTGATCCATCGCTTCCTCAGCGAGCAGGCCTATTGGTGCCTGGGCATCCCGCTGGATACGGTGCAGCGGGCGATCGCCGGTTCGCTGTGCTTCGGCGGCTATGTCGAGGGTGCAGGGCAGGTGGCGTTCGCCCGAGCGATCACCGACGGGGCGACGTTTGCCTATCTGGCCGACGTGTTCGTGCTCGACGCCTACCGCGGCCGCGGCTACGGCAAGCAACTGGTCGCCGCGATCATGGCGCATCCGCAGCTGCAGGGCCTGCGCCGCTTCATGCTCGCCACCTCCGATGCGCATGCGCTATACGCCCAATACGGCTTCGCCGCGCCGGCGCGGCCGCAGTCGTTGATGGAAATCGCCCACCCCGACCTCTATCGCACCCGCCCCACGGCGGCCTGACCGACCATGACCGATCTGCTCACCTCCACGCTCGATCACCTGCAGGCGCTGGTGTCCTTCGACACCCGCAATCCGCCGCGCGCGATCGGCACTGATGGCATCTTCGACTACCTCCGCGCGCAGCTGCCCGGCTTCGCGGTGGAGGTGATCGACCACGGCGCCGGCGCGGTCAGCCTGTATGCGGTGCGCGGCACGCCGAAGTACCTGTTCAATGTGCACTTGGACACGGTGCCGGATTCGCCGCACTGGAGCGCCGACCCGCACGTCATGCGGCGCCTGGACGATCGCGTGGTCGGCCTGGGCGTGTGCGACATCAAGGGCGCGGCTGCGGCGCTGGTCGCGGCAGCCAATGCCGGCGACGGCGATGCAGCGTTCCTGTTCTCCAGCGACGAGGAGGCCAACGACCCGCGCTGCATCGCCGCGTTCCTGGCCCGCGGCATCGCCTACGAGGCGGTGCTGGTGGCCGAGCCGACCATGAGCGAGGCGGTGCTGGCGCACCGCGGCATCAGCTCGGTGTTGATGCGCTTCGCCGGCCGCGCCGGGCATGCCTCGGGCAAGCAGGACGCCGCGGCCAGCGCGCTGCATCAGGCGATGCGCTGGGGCGGCCGTGCGCTGGACCATGTGGAGTCGCTGGCGCATGCGCGCTTCGGCGGGCTGACCGGGCTGCGCTTCAACATCGGCCGGGTCGAGGGCGGGATCAAGGCCAACATGATCGCGCCGGCGGCGGAGCTGCGCTTCGGCTTCCGGCCGCTGCCGTCGATGGACGTGGACGCCTTGCTGGCGACCTTCGCCGGCTTCGCCGAGCCGGCCGCGGCGCATTTCGAGGAGACATTCCGCGGGCCGAGCCTGCCGTCGGGCGCGGCTTCTGACTGGAATGGCGCCCGCGCCGAGGACAAGCGCCTGGCCGCGCGCGACGTCGCCGATGCGCTGGAGCTGCCGATCGGCAACGCGGTGGACTTCTGGACCGAGGCCTCGCTGTTCTCCGCCGGCGGCTACACCGCGCTGGTCTACGGCCCGGGCGACATCGCCCAGGCGCACACCGCCGACGAGTTCGTGACGCTGGAGCAACTGCAGCGCTACGCCGACGCGGTGCACCGCATCATCAACGGCGCGCGCTGAGCCGCGCGCCTCCACCTGCCATCCGGGCCGATCCCGCGATCGCCCACCCTGGATTCCTTCGGACACCGCCCCCCGCCATGCACGCCAACCGCCAAACCCGCCAGACCATTGTGCGCCTGCTTTCGAGCATGGCCAGCGCGAAGGAGATCAGCCAGTACCTCAAGCGCTTCTCGCAACTGGATGCCAAGCGCTTCGCCGTGGTCAAGGTCGGCGGCGCGGTGCTGCGCGACGACCTGGAGGCGCTGACCTCGTCGCTGTCGTTCCTGCAGGAAGTGGGCCTGACCCCGATCGTGCTGCACGGCGCCGGCCCGCAGCTGGACGCGGAGCTGTCCGCCGCCGGCATCGACAAGCAGACCGTCAATGGCCTGCGGGTGACCTCGCCGGAAGCGCTGGCGATCGTGCGCCGGGTGTTCCAGGCCTCCAACCTCAAGCTGGTCGAGGCGCTGCAGCAGAATGGCGCGCGCGCCACCTCGATCACCGGCGGCGTGTTCGAGGCGCAGTACCTGGACCGCGACACCTACGGGCTGGTCGGCGAGGTCACCGCGGTGAACCTGGCGCCGATCGAGGCCAGCCTGCAGGCCGGCTCGATCCCGGTCATCACCAGCCTGGGCGAAACCCCCAGCGGGCAGATCCTCAACATCAACGCTGATTTCGCCGCCAACGAACTGGTGCAGGAACTGCAGCCGTACAAGATCATCTTCCTCACCGGCACCGGCGGCCTGCTCGACGAACAGGGCCGGGTGATCGATTCGATCAACCTGTCCACCGAGTACGACCACCTGATCGCGCAGCCCTGGATCCATGGCGGCATGAAGGTGAAGATCGAGCAGATCAAGGATCTGCTGGACCGGCTGCCGCTGGAGTCGTCGGTGTCGATCACGCGTCCGGCCGACCTGGCCAAGGAACTGTTCACCCATAAGGGCTCGGGCACCCTGGTGCGGCGCGGCGAGAAGGTGCTGCGCGCCACGGCGTGGAGCGAGCTGGACCTGCCGCGGCTGAAGACCTTGATCGAATCCAGCTTCGGCCGCACCCTGGTGCCGGACTATTTCGACACCACCAAGCTGCTGCGCGCCTACGTCAGCGAGAACTACCGCACCGCGGTGATCCTCACCGACGAGGGCGGCTATACCTACCTGGACAAGTTCGCGGTGCTCGACGACGCGCAGGGCGAGGGCCTGGGCCGTGCGGTGTGGAACGTGATGCGCGAGGAGACGCCGCAGCTGTTCTGGCGCTCGCGCCACAACAACCAGGTCAACATCTTCTACTACGCCGAGTCCGACGGCTGCTTCAAACAGGAGAAGTGGAAGGTGTTCTGGTACGGACTGGACAGCTTCGAGCAGATCCAGCACTGCGTGGCGCATTGCGCCACGCGCACGCCGACCCTGCAGGGCTGAGCGGCCTTCTCGCCTAGACTCTCCCAATGTCCAGCATCGATCCCGCACTTCCCGAATCCTGGCGCCGCGTGCCGACGCTGCGCGGCCGCCACGTCGGCCTGGAGCCATTGCAGGCGGCGCACGCCGAGGGCCTGCGCGCCGCGCTGCACGGCAGCGGCCTGGACAGGCTGTGGTACACCAACGTGCCGGCGCCGGAGCGGGTGGACGCCTATGTCGCCGCCGCGCTGGAGGTGCAGGCGCTGGGCCGGGTGCTGCCGTTCGTGGTGCGCGATGCGCAGGGCGAGATCGTCGGCAGCACGCGTTTCTACGGCCTGGATCCGCAGGTGCCGACGCTGTCGATCGGCTACACCTGGTATGCGCCGCGGGTGCAGCGCACGGGCCTGAACACCGAGGCCAAGCTGCTGCTGCTTGGGCATGCCTTCGACACGCTCGGTTGTCTCAGTGTGGTGTTCGAGACCAGTTGGTTCAACCACGCCTCGCGCAGCGCGATCGCGCGGTTGGGGGCCAAGCAGGACGGCGTGCTGCGCAACCACAAGCGCCACGCCGACGGCACCCCGCGCGACACCGTCGTCTTTTCCATCATCGATACGGAATGGGCCGGGGTGAAACGCCACCTGCAGTTCCGCCTGGATTCGCACGCATGAGCACTCCCATCTATTCCATCGGCATCGTCGGCGCCCGCGGCCACACCGGCGCGGAACTGATCCGCCTGATCGCCGCGCATCCGCAATTGCGCCTGGCCTTCCTGTCCTCGCGCGAGCTGGACGGGCAGCGCGTCGATGCGCACCACGACGCCTACCAGGGCGAGCTGCGCTACGAGAACCTCGATCCCGAGGCGGTGGCGGCCAAGCGCGCCGACGTGGTGGTGCTGGCGCTGCCCAACGGCAAGGCCGCGCCCTACGTGGCGGCGCTGGACGCGGCGGTCGGCGCTGGTGCGCCGGATTCGATCGTGGTCGATCTGTCCGCGGACTACCGCTTCGACCCGGCCTGGTATTACGGCCTGCCGGAACTGACCCGCGCGCGCTATGCCGGCCAGCGCCGCATCAGCAACCCGGGCTGCTACGCCACCGCGATGCAGCTGGCGATCGCGCCGCTGCGCGAGCAGCTCGCCGGCCCGCCGCAGTGTTTCGGCGTGTCGGGCTATTCCGGCGCGGGCACCACGCCGTCGGACAAAAACAATCCGGCGCTGTTGCACGACAACCTGATGCCGTACGCGCTGACCGACCACATGCACGAGCGCGAGGTGTCCGCGCAGCTCGGCGTGCCGGTGGAGTTCATGCCGCACGTGGCACCGCATTTCCGCGGCATCACCATGACCGTGAACCTGTGGCTGCAGCAGCCGCTGAAGCTGGAGGCGGTGCAGCAGCTGTATCGCGCCCGGTATGCCGGCGAGCCGCTGATCGAGGTGATCGACGAGGCGCCGTGGGTCAGCCGTATCGCCGGCCGCCACGGCGTGCAGCTCGGCGGCTTCACCCTGGCCCCGGGCAACAAGCGCCTGGTGCTGGTGGCGACGCTGGACAACCTGCTCAAGGGCGCGGCGACGCAGGCGATGCAGAACCTCAACCTGGCGCTGGGCGTGGACGAGTTGACGTCGATCCCGCCGATACACACGCCGGAGTAGGACACCCACAATCAGCGCCGTATCCCCAACGGACGCAGTGCGCCGCTTTCCGAATCCCAATTCCCCAATCCCCATTCCCGGCTTCCCAATGACCAATCTGCTTTGGCAAAAACCCGGCGTCGCCGTCGACACGCAGATCCAGGCCTTCCTGGCCGGCGACGACGTGCTGCTGGACCGCGAGTTCTTCCTGCACGACATCGCCGCCAGCGGCGCGCACGCCGAAGGCCTGCAGCGCATCGGCATTCTCTCGGCCGACGAACTGGCCGGGCTGCAGCGCGAACTGGCGGTGCTGGCCGAGGATTTCCGCAGCGGCGCGTTCGTGCTGGATGCGCGCTTCGAGGACGGCCACTCGGCGATCGAGGCGCGGCTGACCGAGCGCCTGGGCGATGCCGGACGCAAGATCCACACCGGGCGCAGCCGCAACGACCAGATCCTGGTCGCCACCCGGCTGTGGCTGAAGGACAGGCTGGCGCGGCTGGCGCAGCTCGGCGCGGAAATCGCCAAGGTGGCGCTGGATCGCGCGCAGGCCGAGCGCGACCTGCCGGTGCCCGGCTACACCCACATCCAGCGCGCCGTGGTGTCCTCGGCCGGCATGTGGTGGGCGGGCTGGGCCGAGGCCTTCATCGACGACGCGATCCGCGCGCGCGACACCCTGCGCCTGGTCGACTGCAATCCGCTCGGCACCGCCGCCGGCTACGGCGTCAACCTGCCGCTGGACCGCGCCCACACCACCGCCGCGCTGGGCTTCGCGCGGCTGCAGGTCAGCCCGATCTACGCGCAGCTCTCGCGCGGCAAGTTCGAGATGGCCGCGCTGGAAGCGCTGGGCAGCGCCACCCTGGATCTGCGCCGCCTTGCCTGGGATCTGTCGCTGTTCACTAGCGGCGAATTCGGGTTCGTCGCGCTGCCGGCGCAGTACACCACCGGCAGCTCGATCATGCCCAACAAGCGCAACCCCGACGTGATCGAGCTGATGCGCGCCACCCACGCCAGCGTGGCCGCCGCGCGCACCGAGATCGAACAGTTGCTGTCGCTGCCGTCGGGCTATCACCGTGACCTGCAGAGCAGCAAGGGCGCGATCTTCCACGGCTTCGGCCGCGGCCTGGCCGCGCTGGAGCTGCTGCCGGCGCTGCTGGCCAACCTGGAGTGGCGCGAGGACAAGCTGCGCGCGGCGATCGACTCGGGCATGTACGCCACCGACGTGGCGGTGGAAGCCGCGGTGGCCGGCGTGCCGTTCCGCGAGGCCTACCAGGCCGCCGCCGCATCCGCCGACAGCGCGGGGCAGGGGCGCACGCCGGAAGGCAGCCTGGCGGCGCGGGTGTCGCCCGGTGCAGCCGCCGATCTGCAGTTGCAGGCGCTGCGCGCGCGCTGGGACACGCTGGGATGAGCCTGCGTGGCCGTCCCACAGGCTGGCGCGCGGCGATCGCATCGCCCGCGTGGTCAGGCAGTGCGGGCGGCCTGCGGACCATCGCCTTGGCGCTGCTCGTCGCGGGGCTGCTGGCGCTGCCCGCGGCCCCGGCCAGCGCGGCGGTCGGGGCCGCGCCGAAGGTGGCGGTCTACCGCGGTGCGGCCGGCTGCCGCGGCTGCTCGGAGATGGTGGTGGATGCGTTGCGCGCGACCGGCCTGCCGCTGACGATCGTCTATGTCGGCGAGCGCGAACCGCTGCACGTGACCCCCGCCACGCTGCGCGATGTCGATCTGTACATCCAGCCCGGCGGCGGCCAGGACATCCCGGCCGCGTACGCCGCCCTCGGCGACGATGGCGCCGCGGCCTTGCGCGACTTCGTCAGCGGCGGCAAGGGTTTCCTGGGCCTGTGCATGGGGGCGTACCTGGCCGACCGCGACGGCATCGGCCTGGTCGATGTGGCGCTGCAGTCGGAAGTCGGGCGTCCGCGCTCGGGCATCGACGACGAAGGCGACCACACCATCGCCATCCGCTGGGACGGAACCTGGCAGCGCGTCTACTATCAGGACGGCCCGTTCCTCACCGGCAGCGCGGCGGACGGCTTCGTGCCGATCGCCCAGTACGGCAACGGCGACGTGGCGATCGCGCGCTATCGCCATGGCCGCGGCACGGTGGTGCTGGCCGGGCCGCATCCGGAGGCGGACGAGCGCTGGATGGACGAGGCCGGCGATGTCGCCCCGCAGGACAACCTGCGACGGCTGCTGCGGCTGTTTCCCGGCCTTGGCGCCCGCGCGGAGGCACCACCGCCGGTGCGCTGAGGCAGCGCGCGGTCGTCGAACTTTTACCGGAGGCGCATGCCATGCCGCGCCTCGCATGCAGGAGAAGGCAATGACGTTGTACCTGGTGATGGCGATGCGCAAGCCGGCGTTTCCGGAGTCGGTGATCCAGCCGCATCGCGACTTCCTTGCCGCGCTGCGCGAACGCGGGCTGCTGGAGCGCAGCGGTGGCTTCGGCGACGGCAGCGGTGGGGCCTATGTGCTCAAGAACGTGGACAGCCTGGCGCAGGCGCAGGCCATCGTCGCCGAGGATCCGCTGGCGCTCCAGGCCGCGTCCGAGCTGACCGTGTACGCCTGGAACGCGCACTGAGCCGAGCGAGCGCCCGATGACCGCACCGACCGCCACCGCCGCCACGCCCTTCGTCGAGCAGGTGCTGCCGCCCTGGCGGCGCGCGGTGCTCAAGGTCGGCAGCAGCCTGCTGGCCGCCGACGGCGGTGGACTCACGCCACGCTTCGCGCTGGGCCTGGCGCAGTTCGTGTCGGCCAACCTGGCGGCCGGGCGCGAACTGGTGATCGTGTCCTCCGGCGCGGTCGCCGCCGGTCGCGCCATCGTGCCCAAGGCCGCCGAGGCGGGCGCGGCGCTGGCCGCGCGGCAGGCGCTGGCCGCGCTCGGCCAGGCGCAGCTGATCGCGCTGTGGCAGCGCTTCTTCGAGCGGCCGGTGGCGCAGGTGCTGCTGACCCACGACGACCTGCGCAACCGCCGCCGCTATCTCAACGCACGCGCCACCCTGGGCGAGCTGCTGCGGCTGGGGGCGCTGCCGGTGGTCAACGAGAACGACACGGTCTCGGTGGACGAACTCAAGCTCGGCGACAACGACAACCTGGCTGCGATCGTCGCCGCGCTGGTCGATGCCGATGCGTTGTTCATCGCCACCGACATCGACGGCCTGTACACCGCCGACCCGCGCCGCGACCCGCAGGCGCAGCCGCTGCACGAGGTGCAGGAGCTGAGCGCGGCGGTGCTGGCGATGGCCGGCGGCAGCGGCAGCGGCGTGGGCACCGGCGGCATGCGCACCAAGCTGGAGGCCGCGGCCAAGGCCGGCGCCGCCGGCATCGAGACCTATCTGTTCAATGGCCGCAGCGCCGAGGTGGTGCGCGGCCTGGCCCAGGACCGCCTGCGCGGCACCCGCATCCACGCCGCGCGCACCCGCATCGCCGCGCGCAAGTACTGGCTGCGCCACGTGCCGGTGGAGCCGGGCGCGATCCTGGTCGATGCCGGTGCCGCGGCCGCGCTGCTCGACAAGGGCGCTTCGTTGCTACCGGGCGGCGTCGCCGGTGCCGTGGGCGAGTTCCGCCGCGGCGACATGGTGGAGGTGCGCCTGCGCGACGCGGCCGGCGAGCGCTGCCTGGCGCGCGGGGTCAGCCAGTACGCGGCGGTGGACATCCGCCGCATCGCCGGCCGCCACTCGCGCGACATCGAGGCGATCCTGGGCTACAACTATGGCGAGAACGTCATCCATCGCGATGATCTGGTGGTGGTGCGGGAATCGGGAATCGGGAGTGGGGAATCGGCATAAGCGTGGCTTCTATGCAGGCCGTATTGCGTCCGTCCCTTCGAACCTTCCAGCACCGCGCGTAGCCTTTCCCGAATCCCGAATCCCGAATCCCCATCCAGCCCCCGGAACCCCCAATGACCTCCATCCGCACCCAGGCCCTGCAGTGCCGCGACGCCGCGCAAGCACTGGCGCAGTTGTCGTCGTCTGCCAAACAAGCCTTGCTGGAGGCGATGGCAGCGGCGCTGCAAGCGGATGCGGAGGCGATCCTCGCCGCCAATGCGCGCGATCTGGACGCGGCGCGGGCCAAGGACGTCGGCAGCGCGATGCTCGATCGGCTGGCGCTGGACGCCAAGCGCCTGGACGGCATCGCCGCGGCGCTGCGCGAGGTGGCGGCCTTGCCCGATCCGGTTGGGCAGGTCACCCGCGACGACGTGCGTCCCAACGGCATCCGCGTGCAGAAGATCCGTGTGCCGCTGGGCGTGGTGGCGATGATCTACGAGGCGCGCCCGAACGTCACCGCCGATGCCGCCGCGCTGTGCATCAAGGCCGGCAACGGCGTGATCCTGCGCGGGGGTTCCGAGGCAATCCACTCCAACACCGCCATCGCCACGGCGCTGCGTCGGGCACTGCGCGAGGCAGGCATCGGCGAGGCCGCGCTGACCCTGGTCGAGGATCTGCGCCGCGAGACCATGCTGGAACTGCTGCAGCTCAACGACCTTGTCGACCTGGCGATCCCGCGCGGCGGCGAGGGCCTGATCCGCTTCGTCGCCGAACATGCGCGGGTGCCGGTGATCAAGCACTACAAGGGCGTGTGCCATCTGTTCGTCGACGCCTCGGCCGACCTGGAACTGGCGGTGAAGCTGCTGGTCGACGGCAAGACCACGCGGCCGGCCGCCTGCAATTCCCTGGAGACGCTACTGGTGCACGCCGACGTGGCCGCGCGTTTCCTGCCGCTGGCGGCGCAGGCGTTGCAGGCGCGCGGGGTGGCGCTGCGCGGCGACGCCGCCACCCGCGCGCTGCTGCCGGACATCGACAGCGCCAGTGACGACGACTACGCCGCCGAGTACCTGGACCTGATCCTGGCGATCGCGGTGGTGCCGGACCTGGACGCGGCGATCGCGCACATCCGCCGCTACGGCTCGGACCATACCGAAGTCATCGCCACCGCGGATCCAGCCAACGCCGAGGCCTTCGTGCAGGCGCTGCGCGCGGCGGTGGTGATGGTCAACGCCTCCTCGCGCTTCTCCGACGGCGGCGAACTCGGCCTGGGCGCGGAGATCGGCATCTCCACCACGCGCCTGCACGCCTACGGCCCGATGGGCCTGGAAGCGCTGACCGTGGAGCGCTTCGTGGTGCGCGGCGAAGGCCAGGTGCGGCACTGACATGCGGACCGGGCATGGCGGTTTGAGCTTCCTCTCGCTGCTGGCCGTCGCCGCGCTGGCCGCTGTGGTCGGCGATACCGGGCACGAACTCGCGCACACCGTGGTCGCGATGTTCACGCCAGGCGTGAGCATGCGGCTGCTTTCGACCATCGGCCTGAGCAGCGTCGGCACCTCGCCGTGGATCGCCCTGGCCGGCCCGGCGTTCAATCTCTGTGCCGCGCTCACGCTCGCCCTGGCGCGTCGCTCCGGTCTGCCAGCAGCATGGCGCTATGCCGCCTGGGTCGTCGGCACGTTCAATCTGTTCAATGCAGCGGCCTATCTGGTCTATTCGGCGCTGCTGGGGAGCGGCGATTGGGCGACGGTGTTCGCTGCCATCGGCAATGCGGCGGCCTGGCGGATTCCGCTGGGGATCGCCGGCGTCGTCGGCTACTGGGCGGCCATGCGGGTCGCGTCGGCCGCGCTGGCGACGCTGTGCGCCGATGGCGTCTTGTCCGCCACGCAAGCCGCGCGTGCCTGTCGCGTCTCCTATCTCGGCTTCGGGCTGCTGCTCACGTTGGGCGCGCTGTTCAACCCGGTCGGCTGGGCGCTGGTGTTGAGTTCGGGTGTGGCGACGGGATTCCTGGCCATGGCGGGCATGCTGGCGCTGCCATCCTTGCTGCCTCCCGCGCCAGTCGAGCGCGATGGGCTGCGGTTGGGCATCGGCTGGCGGGTCGCCGGCGCATTGGCCAGCCTGTGGTTCGTCGCGGTGTTGGGGCCGGGCATCCGCTTGGGCTGATGCGTCCGTTGCGCGTCCCGACTGCCCGGCGATCGTCGCGGCACGTGCGTGGCGCCGCAGCGTGCCAGCCCCAGCGTTAGCCGCGTTCCGTTGAGCGCGTGTGTTCGATAGGCGCGCCCGCCGACGCTGCGCGGCGCGATCCGCGTCGCCTTGCCGTCGCGCCATTCCAGGTCCACCACGAAGCGCTGCGCACGGCGAGGGGCCAGGCGGCGAGGGGCCAGGCGCGGCACCGCGCGTATGCCGCGACGTCGCGGTGCTGCGCTTCGCGTGGTGCCGCTGACGGCGCGCGCTAGGAGTCGGCGCGCAACGGATGGTCGTCGCCGCTCGACACCGTGCGGTTGCGTCCTGCGGCCTTGGCCCGGTAGAGCATGCGGTCGGCCTGCGCCACCAGCGCCTCGACTGGCAGCGCGCCGCCCATCGAGGTCGCCACGCCGACGCTGATGGTCGCGTCGAGGCGGCGTCCCTCCACCTCCCTGGCCTGGGCCATGAACGCCAGGCGCAAGCGCTCGGCCAGGGCGCTTGCCTGCGCCAGGTCGCTATCGGGCAGCACGCAGACGAACTCTTCGCCGCCGAAGCGGAAGATCCAGTCGCCCTTGCGCAGGCTGCGTCGCGCGACCTGCGCGGCCAGCACGATCACCGCGTCGCCGAGCCGGTGGCCATGGCGGTCGTTGATGCGCTTGAAATGGTCGATGTCGAAGAACAGCACGGAGCGCCGCCGCGCGCCGCGGTCGCGCCATTCCTCGGTGCGCTGCTGGAAGAAGCGGCGGTTGTACAGGCCGGTCATCGGGTCGCGCACCGAGTCGTCGTAGTAGCGCAGCGCCTCGCGCTCCTTGTGCATCGCCACCAGCAGCGCGCTGGCCAGCAGCACGTGCAGCAGGATCCTGACGTTGTAGAACACCACCGCCCAGGTCTGGGTGGGCGCCGCGCCCAGCGGCTGCGGCAACCAGTGGGCGAAGACCGTGGCCAGCGCGGCCAGCGCCGCGGCTACCCAGAACACCAGCGACAGCAGGCCGGTGGACGGCACGCCGCCCTTGCGCCGGCGCCACAGTTCCCACGCCGGCAGCGCGCTGTACAGGCAGACCAGCCCGACCCGCAGGCTGGCGTTGGCCGTGGTCCAGCCGTAGCGGCCGAACACGGCGATGGCCAGGCCCAGCCACAGCAGGCCCGGCAACAGCAGCCAGCCCCATTTCGGCGGACGCTCGTAGAACGCGCGTATCGCCTGCCAGCCGAACGCGTAGGCGAGGGTGATGCAGAACGCGCCGAGTTGCAGGCCGAGCCGGCCGGGGAACGCCTGCGGCTGGATCAGCAAGCCGCAGCCGCAGGCGCCGGCCAGGAACGGCATCGCCAGCCACAGGCGATTGCCCGCGCTCGGGCGCGCGACCAGCACCAGCAGCGACAGGCACAGCAGCAGCACGGTGGTGTAGCCGAGCAGCGTGGGGACATCGACCATGGCGGCAGCGAAGACCTGCGGCCGGCACACGAGGATGCCAGGCAGGCCGTCTCGGAAAACATCCATTATCGCCCATCGCTCCGTGACGGACGCGCGGGGCCGCCACCGCCGTGCGGATTCGCGATGCCGCGCGCGGCGGCCGTCGTCGCGGCGACACTTCCGCGCCGGCGGCAATTGCGCCTACAGTCGCCTCCTCACTGTTCGGAGGTCCCATGCGACCCATCGCCGCCCGCTTGCTCGCCACCCTGATCGCCGCCGCCCTGGACACCGCCGCGCAGGCCCAGACCGCGCCGATGACGCCGGACATCACCGGCAAGCCGTTCGTGGCGCCGACCGCGGCCAACGACTACATCAAGCGCGAGGTGATGATCCCGATGCGCGACGGCGTCAAGCTGCACACGGTGATCGTGCTGCCCAAGGGCGCGCACGGCGCGCCGATCCTGCTGACCCGCACGCCCTACGACGCCAGCGGCCGCGCCAGCCGCCTGGCCTCGCCGCACATGCGCGACCTGCTGCCGCAGGGCGACGAAGTGTTCGTCGATGGCGGCTACATCCGCGTGTTCCAGGACATCCGCGGCAAGTACGGTTCCGAGGGCGACTACGTGATGACCCGGCCGCTGCGCGGCCCGCTCAACGGCAGCAAGGTCGACCACGCCACCGACGCCTGGGACACCATCGACTGGCTGGTCAAGCACGTGCCCGAGTCCAACGGCAAGGTCGGCATGATCGGCTCGTCCTATGAAGGCTTCACCGTGGTGATGGCGCTGACCGACCCGCACCCGGCGCTGAAGGTGGCCGCGCCGGAAAGCCCGATGATCGACGGCTGGATGGGCGACGACTGGCTCAACTACGGCGCCTTCCGCCAGGTCAACTTCGACTACTTCACCGGCCAGCTCAGCAAGCGCGGCAAGGGCGCGGGCATCCCGCGCCAGGGCTACGACGACTACAGCAATTTCCTGCGCGCCGGCTCGGCCGGCGACTACGCCAAGGCCGCGGGCCTGGAGCAACTGCCGTGGTGGCGCAAGCTCACCGAGCACCCGGCCTACGACGCGTTCTGGCAGGAGCAGGCGCTGGACAAGGTGATGGCGCGCACGCCGCTGAAGGTGCCGACGATGTGGCTGCAGGGGCTGTGGGACCAGGAGGACATGTGGGGCGCGATCCACAGCTACGCCGCGATGGAGCCGCGCGACACCGGCAACGACCGCAACTATCTGGTGATGGGCCCGTGGCGGCACAGCCAGGTCAATTACGACGGGTCGGCGCTGGGCGCGCTGAAGTTCGACGGCGACACCGCGCTGCAGTTCCGCCGCGATGTGCTCAAGCCGTTCTTCGACCAGTATCTGGTCGATGGCGCGCCCAAGGCCGACACCCCGCCGGTGTTCATCTACAACACCGGCGAGAACCACTGGGACCGCCTGCAGGCGTGGCCGCGCAGCTGCGCCCAGGGCTGCGCGTCGCGCAGCAAGCCGCTGTACCTGGCGGCCGGCGGCAAGCTGTCGTTCGACGCGCCGCAGGCTGGGCAGGGCGAATACGAGGAGTACGTGTCCGACCCGGCCAAGCCGGTGCCGTTCGTGCCGCGCCCGGTCGAGTTCGGCGACCGCGACATGTGGACCACCTGGCTGGTGCACGACCAGCGCTTCGTCGACGGCCGCACCGACGTGCTGACCTACGTCAGCGAACCGCTGGACGCCCCGCTCAGCATCGCCGGCGCTCCGGAAGTGCACCTGCAGGCCTCTACCAGCGGCAGCGACAGCGACTGGGTGGTGAAGCTGATCGACGTGTATCCGGAGCAGATGGCGTCCGATCCCAAGCTGGGCGGCTACGAACTGCCGGTGTCGCTGGCGATCTTCCGCGGCCGCTACCGCGAGAGCTTCGAAACGCCCAAGCCGATCGCGCCGAACCAGCCGCTCGCCTACCGTTTCGGCCTGCCCACCGCCAACCACACCTTCCAGCGCGGCCACCGGGTGATGGTGCAGGTGCAGTCGAGCCTGTTCCCGCTGTACGACCGCAATCCGCAGACCTACGTGCCCAACATCTACTTCGCCAAGCCCGGCGACTACCAGAAGGCGACGCAGCGCATCTGGCATACGCCGCAGCAGGCGAGCTACATCAGTCTGCCGGTGCGCTGAGCGCGACGACGACGCGGGGCGCGTCGTACCCGGGAGCAGCGGCGTCCGCGGCGGCGACCGCGGAAGCCCTCTTCGCGGCTCGTCTCAGTTCGCGTCTTCCTGCATGGCGCGGATGAGGCTGGCCGGCCGCATATCGGTCCAATGGGTCTCGATGTACTCCAGGCAGGCCTGGCGCGTGTCGGGGCCGTGCAGCTGGCGCCAACCTTCCGGAATCGCGGCGAATTCCGGCCACAGCGAATGCTGGTTCTCGTCGTTGACCAGGACCAGAAAGACGCCGTCGGCATCGTCGAAGGGGTTGCTCATGGAGTGCTCCTGTGGTGATGGATGGGACGGTTCAGTAGGTGACGATCGTTCTGGCCAGATTGGCCGGCTTGCCGCGTTCGCGCGTGTGCACGCACTGCGCCAGGTCCGCAAGATAGGCGTCCACGCCAAGGTCATGGCCCGGCGTGACGGTCATATGCAGCGCGGGAGGGTGCGAGAGGCGGCTGACGTACCAGCCGCGCGTCTGCATGGCATCGCCGATGCCATGGATGTCCAATTCCTGCGAACCGTAGGCGATCACGCTCAGGTCCGGCTCGCCGAACAGGTGCAGGTCGGGAATGGCGCGGATCCCGGCGATGTAGCGATCGCGCAGGCGCATCACCCGTTGCGCCAGGGCGCGATAGCCGTTCTCGCCCAGGTAGTGCAGCACCGCCCAAGCCGCGGCGACGGTGCCCCCGGGGCGGGTGCCGGTGAGGGTCTGGGTGCGATACATGCCCTTGGGCCAGTCGAAGTATTCGAAGTGCTGGTAGGCCATGTCCTCGGCGTCGGCGTAGAGGATGACCGACGCTCCCTTGGCGCTGTAGCCGAATTTGTGCAGGTCGGCCGACAGCGAGCGCACGCCGGGGACGGAGAGATCGAAGCGCGGCAGTCCCGGCTTGAACTTCGCCACGTGCGGGGCCAGGAAACCGCCGATGCAGGCGTCCACATGCAGCCAGACGCCGTGCTCGCGCGCCAGCCGGGCGATGGATTCGACCGGATCGATGACGCCGAAGGGCAGCGACGGCGCCGAGGCGACGATCATCAGGGTGTCCGCTGTCAGGTTCTGCGCCAGCACCTCGACGTCGGCGCGGTAGTCCTGGCCGATCGGCACCCGCAGCACATCCAGTTGCATCAGGTCGGCGGCCTTGTCGTAGGCGGGATGGGCGCTGGTCGGCAGCAACAGACGCGGCCGCGCGATGCGCGGATGCCGGTGGCGGAAGGCGCGCAGCGCGCTGCGTACGGCCAGGATGATGCTCTCGGTGCCGCCGGACGTCATGCTGCCGCCGCCGCGCGCGCCGCCGCCGAGCAGCGACAGCGCGATGTCGATGATGTCGTCCTGCATGCGTTGCAGGCTGGGAAAGGCCGCGGGCGCGAGCGCGTTCTCGTTGATGAACATCGCATAGGCACGGCGCGCGACGTCCAGCACGTCCTCGCCGGCGTAATAGACGTGCAGCGGGGTGCGTCCGTGTCGCCAGTCGGCGTCGCCGCTGCGCATGTCGGACATGGCGTCCTGCAGCGCGTTCCAGGGCAGCCCTTGCTCGGGCAGGGTCTTGCGGCGGTCGATGGCGAGGCGGGTCATGCGGCTGTCTCGATTGGGGCGGGGGCGAGCGGGAACGGCCGTGGTCACAACCGGTAGCGCTGCGCGAGTACGCGGCCGATCCGCGCCAGGTGCTGCGGATGCGCCATCTCGTCGTGGCGGCAGTCGAGGTCATGGACATGCAGGCGACCGTCGAGCGCGGCGGCGAACTCGGCCGGGCCGGGCGAGGCTTCTTGCTTGCCGGCGGTGGCGTTGAAGTACACCGCGTCCATGCGCGGCCGCGCGCCCGGCCGATAGCGGCCGAGCAGGTCGACGTCGTTGGCGGTGGCCGCGACCAGACGCTGCAGTTGGTCGGCGTCGAATCCGGAGTACACGCTGTCGGACAGTAGCTGCGCGGCGCGTTCGTAGTCGAGCGATTCGGCATCGCAGTCGTCCGGAGCGCAGCCGGAGACGTCGAGGAAATCGGCGAGGATGCGCGCGTGCGGCTTGCGGTTGGCGTCCGCGTCGAAGCCGGGCAGGGCGGTGAGCAGGTAGCTGTCGAGCAGGGCGAGCAGGGCGACGGTGTCGCCTTGCGCTTGCATGCGTTGCGCGACCTCGAAGGCGAGCGTCCCTCCATACGACCACCCGAGCAGGTGGTACGGCCCGTTCGGCTGCAACGCGCGGATCTGCGCCAGGCACGCTTCGGCCACTTCTTCCAGACTGTGCGGCAGGGGTTCGTGCGCGCGCAGCCCACGGCCTTGCAAGGCGTAGATCGGTCGGCGCGGATCGAGATGGCGCGACAGGCCCTGGTACCACCAGCCCAGGCCACCGGCCGGGGGCAGGCAGAACAGCGGCGCCAGCTCGCCCCGGGCGCGGATCGGCAACACCGCCTCGAACGAGGACAACGCGCGCAGCGGCGCATCCAGGCGTTTGGCCAGCAGGGCGACGGTCGGCGCCTCGAACACGTCGCGCACCGACACGCGCGCGCCGAGCACGTCGCGGATGCGTGCGACCAGCCGCGGCGCCAGCAGCGAGTGGCCACCGAGTTCGAAGAAGTCCGCGTCGACGCCGACCTCGTCGCGTTCCAGCACTTCGGCGAATAGCGCGCACAGCGCCTGTTGCTGCGGCGACGAGGCGGGCCGCAGCGGCGCAACGTCGGGTGCGGGCAGCGCGGCATGGTCGATCTTGCCGTTGGGCAGCAGCGGTAGCGCATCGAGGACGACGAACGCGGACGGCAGCATGTGCGCCGGCAATTGCGCGGCCAGGCGCTCGCGTAGCGCGGCGGTGTCCAACCCCGCCGCGCCACTGCCGGCCGGCACCAGATAGGCGACCAGCCTTTCCCGGGCGGACGGCGCATGGTGCAGGCCGACCGCGCACCGGGCGATCCCGGGGTCGGCCGAGAGCAATGCCTCGATTTCGCCTGTCTCCACGCGCTGGCCGCGGATCTTGAGTTGGCGGTCGGCGCGGCCCAGGTAGTCCAGTCCGCCCTCCTCGCGCCAGCGCACCAGATCGCCGGAGCGGTACATGCGCGCGCCGCGCTCGAACGGATTGGCGACGAAGCGCTCGGCGCTGAGCGCGGCGCGGCCCAGGTAGCCCCGCGCGAGCCCGTCGCCGGCGACGTACAACTCGCCCGGCGTGCCGGGCGGCACGGGGCGTAGGAACGGGTCGAGCACGTAGGCGCGCACGTTGTCGAGCAGCGTCCCGATCGGCACCCCGTGCGCGTCGCGTTCGTCCACGCGCACGTCGTGGCTGGTGGCGTCCCAGAACTCGGAGGTGCCATAGACGTTGAGCAGGCGCGCCCGCGGCAGTTGCGCCTTGAAGCGCCTGGCCAGTTCCGGGTTCAGCGCCTCGCCGCTGCACGCCCAGTAGTACAGATTCGGCAACCGCGCGGCGAGCGCCTGGCCGCTGTCGAGCAGCGCGCGCAGCAGCGAAGGCACCAGCACGATGCGGGTGGCGCCGCCGCGGGCGAGCGCGTCGATCATCGCCTCCGGGTCGGTCGCCTGCTCGCGGGTGAGTACCAGCAGTTGCTCGCCGCGCACCAACGGCATGAGCAGCTCCCACAACACGTCGATGAAGTTGACGGTGGTCTTCTGCGCGTAGACCTCGGCGATCGGTGCGCGGTCGGGCGCGACGTCCCAGTGCAGGCGCGCGGCGAGGCTGCGGTGGGTGCCCATCACGGCCTTGGGCTTGCCGGTGGAGCCGGAGGTGTAGAGCACATAGGCCAGGTGGTCGGGGCGCGGAACGGCGCGCAGCGGCGGCGCGGCGTCGGGCTCGGCGTCGATCGCGTCGATCGCGAGGATCTGCGCGGCGCAGGCGGGCAGCCGGTCGCGCAGCGCCACCTGGGTCAGTACCGCCATGGGACGCGCGTCGTCGAGCATGTAGGCCAGGCGTTGCGCCGGGTAATCCGGGTCCAGCGCCAGATAGGCCGCGCCGCTCATCAGGATGCCGAGCAGACCGACGATCGCCTCGGGCGACCGCTCCAGACACAGGCCGACGATGCGGTCCGGCCCTGCGCCGAGTGCCTGCAGGCGGCGCGCTACGCGCTCGGCGCGGCGGTCGAGTTCGGCGTAGCGGATGCGACGTGCGCCGAAGTGCACGGCCACCGCGTCGGGCGTGTGCGCGGCCTGGGCACGGAAGCGGCTGATCGCGGTGTCCGACGGGTAGGCGCGCGCCGTGGCATTGCGGGCCTCGGCCAGCGCACGCTCTTCGTCCGCTTGCAGGTCGAGCGCGGCCACCCGCAGCCGGGGCGTGTGGACGATGGCCGTCAGCGCGCGCTCGAAGCGGGCAAGGATGCGCCGTACCTGGCCGGGATCGAGCAGGTCCGGGCGATAGCTCACCTCCAGGCGCAGCGGTTCGCCCGGCGCCGGTGGCAAGATCGACAGGCCAAGCGGGT
The DNA here is from genome assembly GCF_041242975.1 of Xanthomonas sp. DAR 35659. Classification (NCBI taxonomy): domain Bacteria; kingdom Pseudomonadati; phylum Pseudomonadota; class Gammaproteobacteria; order Lysobacterales; family Lysobacteraceae; genus Xanthomonas; species Xanthomonas medicagonis. The sequence continues at coordinate 3,216,827 of NZ_CP162488.1, read as the reverse complement.
AATGGGTCGCGGCGGCGCCATGATTGCCGAGCAGCGACACGGCCAACGCCGCCGCATCGCCGCCGCCGTCGCCCGCCGCGGCGGGTTCGACCGGAAAGTTCTCGAACACCAGCAGGGTGTCGAACAGTTCGCCCCCGCCGGCCTCGCGTTGGATCTGTGCCAGGCTCAGATACTCATGGCCGATCAGCGCGGTCTGCTGCGCCTGCAGGCGGTCGAGCAATTCGTCCAGTCGCTCTTGCCCGCGGAGCCGCAGGCGCAGCGGCACCGTGTTGATGAACAATCCGATCATGCGCTCGACCCCGGCGACATCCGGCGGACGCCCGGAAACCGTGACCCCGAAGCACACGTCGTCGCGCCGGGTCAGATGCCCGAGCACCATCGCCCACGCCGCCTGGACCAGGGTGTTGAGGGTCAGCTGGCGTTCGCGCGCGTGCGCGATCAGCGCGGCGGCGAGCGTCGCCGAGACGTGCGCGCTCAGCATCCGCGGCACGGTCACCGCGTTCGAGGCCGCGGTCAGCCGGGTCGGTTCGCTCAGGCCATGCAGCGCCTCGCGCCAGGCCCGGCGCGAAGCGTCCTGGTCGCGCGCATGCAGCCAGGCCAGGTAGTCGCGGTAGGGCGCTGGCGCCTCGAGCGCGCCGTCGCCCTCGCGATACAGCGTGAACAGCTCGCGCAGCAGCATCGGCGAGGACCAGCCATCGAGCAGGAGATGGTGGCTGGTGAACACGAGATGGTGGCGGCACGCATCGCCGTCGCGGAGCAGGGCGAAGCGCAGCGCTGGACCGCGGGTCAGGTCGAAGCGGCGGTCGCGGTCCTGGTCCATGAAACGTTCCAGCGCGGCCTTGCGCGCGGCGGCGTCGCCGTCCAGCGCGAGCTCATGCCAGGGCAGTTCGGCCTGACGTGGGATCGTCTGCACGGGCGCGGGCAGGCCATGGTGGGCGAACCCGGCGCGCAGGTTGGGATGGCGCTGCAACAGCGCCTGCGCCGCGCCACGCAGGCGCTGCGGATCGAGCGGGCCGTGCAGGGTGAAGCCCAACTGGACCAGGTAGCGCTCGGCGGTCTGCGCTTCGCCGTCGCCGCCTTGTTCGAACAGGCTGTGGAACAGGAAGCCGTGCTGCAGCGGCGACAATGGCCATACGTCGAGCAGCGGCGGGGCTTCGGCCTGCAGCGCGTCGATCTGCGCTTGATCCAGCGTCACCAGCGCCAGGTCGGCTGGGGTCAGCAGGGACGCGCACTCGGCCGCGCGCGCGGCGATCGCGCGCAGGGCCTGGCACCAGAGCGCCGCCAGACGCTCGATATCGGCTCTGGCGAACAGCTCGCCGGCCCAGCTCCACGTCGCGCACAGCACCGGGCCGGCGCTGCGGTCTTCGGTGGTGGCGGCAAGCGACAGGGCGTGGGCGAGCGGGCGGCAGGCGTCGCCGTCGCCCCCGAGGTCGACGTCGGCGGCGGGCATCCACCCCGCCGGCGCGTCGCCGTCGCCGACCGCGAAACGGCCGAGGTAGTTGAAGCCGATCGGCGCCGGTGCCCGCGTCGCCAGCGTGGCACGGCCGAGGTCGTCGAGATAGCGCAGCAGGCCGTAGCCCACGCCATGGTTGGGCACTTCGCGCAGCTGCTGCTTGATCGCCTTGAGCGCGCGGTCGAGTTCGGCGTCGCCGCGCAATGCCGCGGCGCGGTCGACGCCGTGCAGCGCCAGGCGCAGCGGGAACTGGCTGGTGAACCAGCCGACCGTGCGGCTGAGATCGGCGCCGGCCACCCGGGTGTCGCGGCCGTGGCCTTCCAGTTCGAAGTGCACGCTGTCCTCGGCATGGCCGCGCTCCGCGTTCCACTGCAGCATCGCAAGCGCGAACGCACTCAACAGGACGTCGTTGACGCGCCCGCCCATGCGCTCGGTGGCGCGGGTCAACAGGATGCGGGTGGTGTCGCCGTCCAGGCGCAGCGGCAGGTGGCGTTGGCTGGCCAGCGTGTCGCGCCGCGGGTCGAGCGCGCGCGTCCCGAGTGGTGCCGGGCTGGCCTCGTCCATCGCCTGCCAGAACGGCAGTTCGTCGCGGTACGCGGCGGCGGCCTGCGGCAGGGCCAGCGCCCACTGCCGCAGCGAGGTCGGCACCGGTTCCAGCACGGGCGCGCGGCCGGCGGCGCGCGCTTCGTACGCGGCGCGCAGGTCGGGCACGAGGATGCGCCACGATACGCCGTCGACGGCGAGATGGTGAATGGCGAGGAACAGGCGCGACCTGGCGCCGTCGTCGAACCACGCCATCTGCAGCATGCGTCCGGCGCGCGGCGCCAAGCGGCGCTGCGTGGCGGCCGAAGCCTCGGCGATGCATTGGATAGTGGCCGCGATATCGCCACCGGCCAGGTCCACCCGGGTGATCAGATCGGCCGCGGGCACGCTGCCGCGCGCACCGATCTCCAGGGCATTGCCGTCGAGCAGGCGCAGGCGCAGCGCGTCGTGGTGGTCGATCAGATCCTGCACGGCGGCGCGCAGCGGTTCGGCCTGCAGCGCAGGCACGTTCAGCAGCAGGGTCTGGGCGAAATCGTCATGATCGCCCGGGCGTTCGAACAGCCAGTGCATGATCGGCGTGGCCGGCAGCGGTCCGGATGGCGCGACCGGCGGCAGCGCGCCGAGCCGATCGGCAACGGCCTTGCCCGTGCCGAGCACGCGCGCCAGCGCCTGCGCGGTCTGTTGTTCGAACACGTCGCGAACGCTGAAGTGCAACCCCTGGACGCGGGCGCGCGCGACCAGTTGGATCGAGCCGATGCTGTCACCGCCCAGGGCGAAGAAGCCCTGGTCCGCGCCGACCGCCTCCAATCCAAGCACCTGCGCGAACAACGCGCACAACGCCGCTTCCTGCGGCGTGCGCGGCGCGCGTCCGGCGCCGTCGGCGTGCGGTTCCGGCGCGGGCAGCGCGTCGCGGTCGAGCTTGCCGTTCGGCGTCAGCGGCAGCTCGGACAGCGCCAGCAGTGCCGCCGGCACCATGTAGTCGGGCAGGCGTTGCGCCAGTTGCGCGCGCAGGGCGTCGGCGTCGAAACCGCCGTCGGCCACGGCGACGTAGCCGACCAGGCGGCGCCGGCCTGGCGCGTCCTCGCGCACGATCACCGCGTTGCGCGGATAGCCGGCGCTGGCCAGGGCGGCCTCGATCTCGGCCGGCTCGATGCGATAGCCGCGCAGCTTGATCTGGTGGTCGGTGCGGCCATGGAACTCCAACGCGCCGTCCGCGCCCCAGCGCACCAGGTCGCCGGTGCGGTACATGCGCTCGCCTTGGGCGAACGGGTCGGCGACGAAACGCTCGGCGCTGGGCGCGGCGCGGCCGAGGTAACCACGGGCGACACCGGCGCCGGCGACGTACAGCTCGCCGACGATGCCCGGCGGCAGCGGCCGCAGCGCGCGGTCGAGCACGTAGCAGCGCGCGCCTTCGATCGGCGTGCCGATGCAGGTCGGCGCATCGTGGCGGAAGCGCCCCGATGCGCACCAGATCGTCGCTTCGGTTGGGCCATATTCGTTGTGCAGGATCGCGTTCGGCGCCTGCGCGGCATGCGCGGCCGGCACTGCGGCGGCGATGTTCTCGCCGCCCAGGATCACGCTGCGCAGGGATGCCAGCGCCGCACCGGGTCCGCCGCCGGCATGCTCGAGCACGGCCGCGTACAACGCCGGGCCGCTGATCCATTGCTCTACGCGGTGGCACCGTACCAGCGCGGCGAGCGCGGCGGCGTCCCTTTCTTCGCCGGGCGCGGGCAGCACCAGCGTGGCGCCGCTGGCGAGGCTGGCGAACACCGGCGCCAGGGCGGCGTCGAAGGCCAGCGACGGCAGCAGCACCGCGCTGGCATGGCGCGGGTAGCGTGTGGCGCGCGCGCGGATCGCGTTCACCGCCTGGCGGTGTTCGACCGCCACGCCCTTGGGGCGACCGGTCGAGCCGGAGGTATAGAGGACGTAGGCCAGGTCGTACGGGCCGACCGCGCGTGCGGGAGACGCCGGTTGCTCGTGTTCGTTGTCGGCGTCGAGCGAAAATAGCGCGATGCCGGCGCCGCGATGGCGCTCGGCGAAGCCCGCCTCCGCGACCAGCAAGGACGGCGCCGCATCGGCGAGCGCGTGCGCGACACGCTCCGCCGGGTGGTCCGGGTCGATGGGCAACCATGCCGCTCCGCTCTTGAGCGTGGCGAGCAATACGACGATGGCATCGATGCCGCGCGGCAGCGCCGCGGCCAGCAGGTGGCCAGGACCGAGTCCGCGCGCGCGCAGGCGCGCGGACAACGCAGTGGCGCGCGCATCCAGCGCCGCGTAAGGGATACGTTGTTCTCCCGCGATCAGCGCAACGGCGTGCGGCGTCAGCGCGGCCTGGCGTTCGAACATGCCGTGCAGCGTGGCCGACGCGGCGCGGTCCTCGGCGTCGCGATTGAATGCGGCGACCTCGATCATGCCGGTCGCGTCGAGCAGGTCGATGCGGCCGAGCCGCTGCGCCGGATCCTCGGCGATGGCGGCGAGCACGCGCTGATAGGCGTGGAGCAGGCGGCCGGCGCGGTCGGCGTCGAACGCATCGTCGCGGTAGCTCAGGCTCAGGCGCAAACGCTCGCCGGGCATCGCCGCCAGGCCCAGCGGATAGTGCGAGGCGTCGCCACCGTACTGGCTGTGGCGGCCGATCCGCAGCGCGTCGGCGGCATCCGCGCCGGCCAGCGCGCGCGCGTCGACCGGATAGTTCTCGAACACGGTCAGTGTATCGAACAGGTCGCCGATGCCGGCCAGGCGCTGGATCGCGCTGAGGCCCAGATGCTGGTGTTCCAGCAGGGCCGATTGCTGCGCCTGCATCCCCGCCAGCAGTTCATCCAGGCGCAGCCGCGGCGACAGCCGCACGCGTACCGGCACGGTGTTGATCAGCAGGCCGAGCATCCGCTCCACACCGGGCAGTTCCGGTGGCCGGCCGGAAACCGTGGTGCCGAAGACGATGTCATCGCGGCCGACGATGCGGCCCAACAGCACGGCCCAGGCGCCCTGGATCAGGGTGTTGAGGGTCAGGCCGAGCGCGCGCGCGCGTTCGCCGAGGCGCTGCGACAGCGGCTGCGGCAGCGCTTGCGCCAGGACCCGCGTGGCCGCGTCGCCGCGGCCGCGTCGGCTGGCGACGAGGGTCGGCTCGTCGAGCCCGGCCAGCGCCTCGCGCCAGGCCCGTTCCGCGGCCGCCTGGTCGCGGCCGGCGAGCCAGGCGAGGTAGTCGCGGTAGGGGGCTGGCGGTGCCAGCGCAGTGTCGTCGCCGCCGTTGCGGTAGAGCGCGAACCACTCCTCCAGCAGTACCGGCAGCGACCAGCCGTCGAACAGGATGTGGTGATAGGTCAGCGCCAGCACGTGGCGGAGGGCATGCTCGCGTACCAGCGTCACGCGCAGCAGCGGGCCGTGTTGCAGGTCGAAGCCGCGCGCGCGATCCTCGCGCAGCAGCAGGTCCAGCGCCGCCGCGCGTGGCGCGGATGCGGCAGGCAGGTCGACGTCGCGCCACGGCAGTTCGGCCTCGCGCACGATCGCCTGCACCGGTACGCGCAGCCCCTGGTGCAGGAACGCCGCGCGCAGGTTCGGATGGCGTCGCAGCAAGGCCCGTGCGGCGTGGCGCAGCGCGGCCGGCTGCAGCGCACCGTCGAGGGTGAAGGCCATCTGCACGACGTAGCTGTCGGCCTCGCCACGATCGCGGGCGGCGTCGGGCGCCGCCGCACCGTACTGCGCGTGGAACAGGAAGCCGTGCTGGAGCGGCGACAGCGGCAGCAGGTCCTGGAGCGGCGGCTGCGTGGCTTCGACCGCTTCGATCTCGGCCTGGTCCAGGCCGCTGAGCGGCACGTCGCTGGGGGTCAGTCGTGGCGGGGCGTCGGCGTTGGCGGCGATGCGGCGCAGCGCCGCGAACCAGCCTTGCCCCAGCGTCTCGATATCCGCGGGCGCGAACAGTTCCTCGGCCCAGCTCCAGTCGGCGCACAGCACCGGGCCGTCGGCGCGGTCCTCGGTGGCGGCGTTCAGCGCCAGCGCGTGGGCCAGCGGTCTGGCTTCCTGGCTGGCGCCGACCAGGCCGGCGTCGGCGGCCAGGGTCCACGCCTGATCCGCGCCGGACGGAGCGGCGACGGCGAAACGGCCGAGGTAGTTGAAGGCCATCTGCGCGCCCGCGCAGGCGCCGAGCACGGCGCCGCCTTCGGGGTCCAGATAGCGCAGCAGGCCATAGCCGATGCCGTGGTCGGGCAGCGCGCGCAATTGTTCCTTGACCGACTTGAGCGCGCGGTCGAGCGCGTCGCCGCCGGCCAGTGCGGCGGTGCGGTCGATGCCGCGCAGCGACAGCGCCAGCGGGAACAGGCTGGTGAACCAGCCAACCGTGCGCGACAGGTCGGCGCCGGCCACCGCGGCGTCGCGCCCGTGGCCTTCCAGGTCGAAGTGCACCGTGTCGGCATCGCGGCCGCGAGCGTGGCGCCAATCGGCGACGGCCAGCGCGAACGCGGTCAGCAGCACGTCGTTGACGCGCCCGCCGATGCGTTCGCTGGCGCGGGTCAGCAGGATGCGGGTCGTGGCGCTGTCCAGGCGCAGGGCGAGGTGGCGCTGCCGCTTTGCGGTGTCGCGCGCGGAATCGAGCGCACGCAGGCCAAGTGGCGCGGTGTCGGCGGTGCTCATCGTCTGCCAGAACGGCAACTCGGCGCGGCGCGCGGCCGCCATCTGCGGCAACGCCAGCGCCCATTGCCGCAGCGAGGTCGGCGCCGGTTGCAGCAGCGGCGTTTGACCGTCCGCGCGGGCCTGGTAAGCGGCCTGCAGGTCCGGCACCAGGATGCGCCAGGACACGCCATCGACGGCGAGGTGGTGGATGGCGAGGAACAGGCGCGATGCGTCGTCGCCGGCGTCGAACCAAACCGCTTGCAGCACCTGGCCCGTGGACGGGTCCAGGCGCGCCTGCGCCGCGGCGGTGGCGTCGGCGATGCGCGCGGCGCGGGCGTCGCCGCCGATGCCGTGCAGGTCGATCCGTTCGAGCGTGTCGGTGGCGCGCACCGCGCCGACCGGCGCGATGTCCAGCGCGCAGGCGGCATCGCAGCGCAGACGCAGCGCGTGGTGGTGATCGAGCAGATCCTGCAGCGCCGCGCGTAGCGCGGCAGCCTCGAGCACCGGCACCTGCAGCAGCATGCTCTGAGCGAAATGCGCGTGCGGACCGGGTTGTTCGAACAGCCAGCGCTGGATCGGCGTGGCCGGCAGCGGGCCGCACGGAGGCTGCGCGGGCGCGGCGTCGGCTGCGTGCTCGCGCCGGGCGATGCGCGCCAGCGCGCGGACGTTCTTGTGTTCGAATACGTCGCGCGCGGAGAACTGCAGTCCGCGTTGGCGGGCGCGGCCGACCAGTTGGATGGAGCCGATGCTGTCGCCGCCGAGGGCGAAGAAGCCGTCATCGATGCCGACGTTCTCCAGCCCCAGCGTTTGCGCGAAGAGTTCGCAGAGCACGGCTTCGTCGGCGTTGCGCGGGGCGCGCGCGGCGACCGGCGCGAAGCACGGCGCCGGCAGGGCGCGGCGGTCGAGCTTGCCGTTGGCGGTCAGCGGCAGGGCGGGGACGGCGACGAAGGCGGCCGGGAGCATGTACGCCGGAAGACGTTGCGCGAGTCGCTCGCGCAGGGCGTCGGCATCGACCGATTCGGCGACCAGATAGGCGACGAGCTGCTTCTGGCCCGGCCGGTCCTCGCGCAGCAGCGTGGCGGCCGGCGCGTGGCCCAGGTCGGCCAGTGCCGCGTCGATCTCGCCGAGCTCCACGCGCAAGCCGCGCAGCTTGACCTGCTGGTCGCTGCGGCCGAGGAAGTCGATGCGGCCATCGGCGCGCCAGCGGGCGAGGTCGCCGGAGCGGTACATGCGAGCGCCGGGGGCGAACGGATTGGCCACGAAGCGCTCGGCGCTGAGCGCGGCTTGGCCGAGGTAGCCGCGGGCCAGGCCGGCGCCGGCGATGTAGAGCTCGCCGGTCGCGCCGACCGGCATCGGCTGCAGGGCCGCGTCGAGCACGTAGACCTGCATGTTGTCGAGCGGGGTGCCGAGCGCGACGCTGGAGACGTCCTCGCCCAGGGGCTCGACGGCGCCGGCGAGCGCGAAGGTGGTGGTTTCGGTCGGGCCGTAGCCGTTGACGATGCGCAGGCGCGGATGACGGGCCTGCAGGCGGCGGATCGCGGCGGGGTGCAGCACGTCGCCGCCGGCCAGCACCTGCTGCAGCGGCGCGAACAGGTCCGGCGCGGCGTCGGCGAACTCGTGGAACAGGCCGGCGGTCAGCCACAGGGCGCTGACGCCGTGTCGTTCGATGGCGCGCTGGTAGTCGCGGGCATCGCCGGCGTCGGCATCGAGCACGGCGACGCGGCCCCCGCGCAGCAACGGCACCCACAGTTCGTAGGTGGAGGCGTCGAAGGCGTGGCTGGAATGCAGCAGGACGGTGGCATGGCCGTGGTCGAAGCGGCGATCGCGGGCGAGGGCGACGATGTCGCGCTGGCGCACGGCCACGCCCTTGGGGATGCCGGTGGAGCCGGAGGTGAACATGACGTAGGCCAGCTGCTCCGGGTGGATGGCGGCAGCGGGCCGGTCGTCGGCCTCGGCCACGTCGAACCCGAAGGCATCCACGCGCACCGTGTGGGCGGCGGCGATGCTGCGTCCGTGCGCGGACGCGTCGGCGACGAGCAGCTGCGCGCCGGTCTGGGCCAGCAGGGCGCTCAGGCGGGCGTCCGGATGCGCGGCGTGCAGCGGCACGTAGTAGGCGCCGGTCTTGAGCACGGCGAGCACCGCGACGATCAGCTCGGGCGAGCGCTGCATCAGGATCCCGACGCCGCGCTCGGCGGTGGCGCCGTGCCGCCGCAGTGCGTGCGCGAGCGCATCCGCGCGCCGATCCAGTTCGGCATAGCACCATGCGACCTGTTCGCCGACCACCGCGATCGCGTCCGGCGTCGCTGCGGCCTGGCGCGCGAACGCGGCCGCCACCGACTCCGCCGCTACCTCGTGCGCGGTGGCGTTCCAGGTCTCCAGCACGGTCCGCCGCTCGTGCGGATCGAGCATCTCGACCGACCCGATCGGTGCCTCGCCATCGCGCGCCACCGCCACCAGCATCCGCTGCAGCCGCGCGGCGATCGCCGCCGCGCTCGCCGGCTCGAACAGATCCAGGGCGTATTCGACCGCGCCATCCAGGCCGCACGGCGCGCCAGCGGCGTCGAAGCGCTCGTTGAAGGCGAAGCTCAGGTCGAACTTGGCCACGCTGTGGTCGAACTGGGCCGCGCGCACGCGCAAGCCAGGCAGGTCCAGTTCGGCGCGCGCGGTGTTCTGCAACACGATCAGCACCTGGAACAGCGGATGGTGGGCGAGCGAGCGCTCGGGCCTGAGCAGGTCGACCAGCTGTTCGAACGGCAGATCCTGATGCTCGTAGGCGGCCAGGGCGGTGTCGCGCGCCCGCGCCAGCAATTGGGTGAAGCGCGGATTGCCGGAGGTGTCGTTGCGCAGCACAAGGGTGTTGAGGAACAGCCCGACCAGGTCGTGCAGCGCTTCATCGTTGCGCCCGGCCACCGGCGTGCCGAGGGCGATGTCGGTGCCGGCGCCGAGCCGGGTCAGGGTCGCGGCCAGCGCCGCCTGCAGCACCATGAACAGGGAGGCGCCATGCGCCCGCGCCAGCGCCGCGAGCCGCGCATGCGTCTCGGCGTCCACCGCGAACGGGTGCTGCGCGCCGCGATAGCTGGCGCGGGGCGGGCGCGGCCGGTCGATCGGTAGCACCAGGCAGTCGGGCAGCCCGGCCAGGCGCTCGCGCCAATAGCCGATCTGCGCGCCGATCAGACTGCTGGGATCGCCATCATCGCCGAGCGTGCGCTGCTGCCACAGGGTGTAGTCGGCGTACTGAACCGGCAACGGCGCGCGTCGCGGCGAACCGCCTGCCAGGCGCGCCGCGTAGGCGTCGGCGAGGTCGGCGGCCAGCGGCGCCATCGAGGCGCCGTCGCAGGCGATGTGGTGCAACAGCAACAGCAGCGCATGGCGCTGTTCGCCGGAGTCGCGCGTGGCCTGGCAATCGAACCTGTAGAGGGTAGCGCGCAGCGGAATCTCGCTGGCGAGGTCGAACGCATGCGCCGCGTCCTCGGCCAACGCGCCGGCCAGCATCGACTGCGCGATCACGCGCTCGTGCAGCGGCGGCGCCAGCGGCGCCAGCACCTGTTGGTGCGGAACCTCGGCATCGGGAAACACCGTGCGCAGGCTTTCGTGGCGCTCGACCAGATCGGCCAGGGCCGCGCGTAGCGCCGGAAGGTCCAATGGACCGTGCAACTCCAGCGCCAGCGGCAGGTTGTAGGTGGCGCTCGGGCCTTCGAACCGGTGCAGAAACCATAGCCGGCGCTGCGCGAACGACAGCGGCAGGCGGGGCGGGCGCTGTTGCTTTTCCAGCAAGGGGCGACGCGCGGAGTGCGGATTCAGCACCGCCGCCAGCGCGGCCACGCCAGGCGCTTCGAACAAGGCGCGGATCGGCAGTTCGATGTCCAGTTCGGCGCGGATGCGGCTGATCAGGCGGATCGCCAGCAGCGAGTGCCCGCCCAGCGCGAAGAAGCTGTCGTCGATGCCGACTCGCTCGACCCCCAGCACTTCGGCGTACAGCCCGCACAGGGCGCGCTCGCGCGCGTCGCGCGGCGCGCGCTGGCTGGTCGGCGCATGCTCCACTGCCGGCAGCGCCTTGCGGTCGAGCTTGCCGTTGGGCAGCTGCGGCAGCGCCGGCAGCGCGACCAGGGCGGCGGGCACCATGTACTCGGGCAGACGCTGCGCCAGCCGAGCGCGGAGCGCATCGGCATCGAAACCGGCCGCGGCGGCGACGTAGCCGACGATCCGGCGCTGGTCCGGGCGGTCCTCGCGCACGATCACCGCGTTGCGAGGGTAACCAGCGCGGGCCAGTTCGCTCTCGATTTCGCCCAGCTCGATGCGCAGCCCGCGCACCTTGACCTGGTGGTCGGCGCGGCCGCGATGGACGATGACGCCGTCCTCGCGCCATTGCGCCAGGTCGCCGGAGCGGTACATGCGTTCGCCGTGGGCGAACGGGTCGGCGACGAAGCGTTCGGCACTGAGCGCGGCGCGGCCGAGATAGCCGCGGGCCAGACAGGCGCCGGCGATGTAGAGCTCGCCCAGGGTGCCTGGCGGCACCGGTCGCAACGCGGCGTCGAGCACGTAGAAGCGCGTGTTGGCGATCGGGCCGCCGATCGGGATGGGGCCGTCCTCGTGCTCGCGGCAGGGCCATGCGGCCACGCCGATGGAGGTCTCGGTGGGGCCGTAGGAATGGTGCAACGGCCGGCCCAGACGCTGGGTCGCGCGTCGGTGCAGGTCGGCCGACAGCGCTTCGCCGCCGCAGACGACACGGCGCAGGCTCGCGCATTGCCATGCGTCGGCCTCCAACACGAACATGTCCAGCATCGAGGCGACGAAGTGCACCGTGGTGACGCGCTCGCGCTCGATCAGGCGGGCGAGATAGCGCGGTTCGCGCTGGCCTTCCGGCCGCGCCAGCACCAGGCGCGCACCCTGGGTCAGCGGCCAGAACAGTTCCCAGACAGAGACGTCGAAGCTGATCGGGGTCTTCTGCAGCACGGCGTCGTCGCCGCGCAGCCCATACGCGTGCTGCATCCAGGCGAGCCGGTTGACGACGCCGCGGTGCGGGATCGCCGCGCCCTTGGGCTTGCCGGTCGAGCCGGAGGTGTAGATCACATAGGCCGGGTGCTGCGACCGCAGCGGCGCGCGGCGCTCGCCATCGTCGATCGCATGGGCCGGCAGTGCGACCAAGCGCTTGCCCAGCGCGATCTCGTCGAGCCGCCATTGCGGCGTGCCGGCCGGCAGGCGGTCGGCCACGTCATGGCGGGTGAGCACGCACGCCGGCGCGGCGTCGGCGAGCATCTCGGCCAGGCGCTCTGGCGGATAGTCGGTGTCCAGCGGCAGGTAGGCGGCGCCGCTCTTGAGGGCCGCGCACAGCGCGACCGGCAACTCCAGCGCGCGCGGCAGCGCCACGCCGACGATGGATTCAGGGCCGATGCCCGCGGCGATCAGCGCACGCGCCAGGCGGTTGCTGCGCGCTTCCAGTTCGGCGTAGCGCAGCGAATGGCCTTCGAAACGCAGCGCGATCGCGTCGGGGGTGCGCGCGGCCTGAGCGGACAGCAGCGTCGCCAGGGTCGTCTCGGGTACCGCGTGGGCAGTCGCGTTCCAGTCGCGCACGACGCGCTGGGCTTCGTCGGCGTCGAGCAGGTCGATCCGGCCGAGCGGTTGCTGCGGGTCGGCGGCGAAGGCCTCGATCAGGCGCTGGTAGCGGCGCCCCAGGCGCAAGACCTGTTCGCTTGCCAGCAGGTCGGGGCGGTAGCTGAGCTTGAGCTGGTACGGCGTGCCCGGGATCAGCGCCAGGCCGAGCGGGTAGTGCGAGGTGTCGCCGCCCTGGTGGCTGTGCACGGCGACGGCGAGGTCCTGCGCGCCGTCGCCGTCGTCGCCGAGCGGAAAGTTCTCGAACACCACCAGGGTGTCGAACAGTTCGCCATGGCCGGCGATGCGCTGGATTTCGGTCAGGCCCAGGTGCTGGTGGTCGAGCAGGGCGGATTGGTCGCGCTGCAGGCGCTGCAACAGCACGGCGACGGTCTCGTCCGGGCGCCACTGCAGGCGCAGCGGTACGGTATTGATGAACAATCCGACCATCTGCTCGACACCGGCCAGCTCTGGCGGCCGGCCCGAGACGGTGGTCCCGAAGGCGACATCGCGACGGTGGGTCAACCGGCCCAGCAACACGCCCCAGGCGGCCTGGACCAGGGTGTTGAGGGTGACGCCGAGGGCGCGCGCCTGCCAGGTCAGGCGGCTTACCAGGTCCTCGGGCAGGTCGATGCGCAGCGTCTCCGGCACCGCCGGCGCGGTGCTGGCGGCGGCGATCCGCGTCGGCTCCTGGAAGCCGGCGAAGGCCGCAGCCCAGGCCTCGCGCGCGGCGGCGCGATCGCGCCCGCCGAGCCAGCGCATGTAGTCGCGGTACGGCGCCACTCGCGGCAGTGCGTCGATGTCCGCGCCATTGGCATACAGCGCGAACAGCTCCTGCAGCGCGATCGGCGTGGACCAGCCGTCGAGCAGGATGTGGTGGCTGGTGAAGATCAGATAGTGCCGCGCGGCCGCTGCGCGCACCAGCACGAAGCGCAGCAGCGGCGCGCGGGTCAGGTCGAAGCGTTCCTGCGCGTCATCGGCGATGGCCTGCGCCAGCGCGGCCTCGCGCGCGTCCGGCGCCAGCGTCGACAGGTCCAGATCGCGCCACGGGGCGCGCACCTCGCGCTGGATCACCTGCACGGGTTCCTTGATCTTGTGGTGCACGAACGCCGCGCGCAGGCTGGCGTGGCGGCGCAGCAGCGCGTCGGCGGCGGCGCGCAGCGCGGCCGGATCGAGCGCGCCGTCGAGGACGAAGGTCATCTGCACCACATAGCTGTCCTGCACGGCGTCGTCGTACAAGGCGTGGAACAGGAAGCCGTGCTGCAACGGCGTCAGCGGCAGGATGTCTTCAATCTGCGAGTGGCGCATAGAGCGATTCCAGGAGCTCGATGTCGGACTGGTCGAGCGCGACGAGAGGCACGTCGGATGGGGTCAGCGCGGCGCCGTCGGCGTCGCGGGCGAAGTCGGCGATGCGGCGCAGGGCGTCGAACCAGGCCTCGGCGAAGGCGGCCACCGCCGCCTCGTCGAGCAGCGCCCCGGCCCAGCTCCAGTTCGCCTGCAGGCGCGGGCCGTCGGCGTCGTCGCGGACCAGCGCGTTGAGTTCCAATGCGTGCGCCAGCGGCTGCCCAGGGTCGCCGCCGCCGCCGAAGCCGCCGTCCGCGCCGACCGGCTGCCAGTCCGCGTCGTCGGCGCCGTGCTCCGTGGCGGCGACGGCGAAGCGGCCGAGGTAGTTGAAACCCAGCGACGGCGGCGCCAGTGCGGCCAGTTCGGCGCGCGCCTCGGGGTCGAGGTGGCGCAGCAAACCGTAGCCGATGCCCTGGTCGGGCACCTGCCGTAGTTGTTCCTTGACCGACTTGAGCGCGCGTTCCAGCGCGTTGCCGCCGGCCATCGCGTCGTCGAGGTCGATATCCGCACCGTCCAGGCGCAGCGGGAACAGGCTGGTGAACCAGCCGACCGTGCGCGACAGGTCGGCGCCGTCGATCAGACCGTCCACCGCCGCCGTCTCGCGGCCGTGGCCTTCCAGGTCGAAGGCGACCGCGTGCGCATCGTGTTCGCCGCGCGCCCGCCGCCAGTGCAGGGCGGCCAGCAGGAACGCGGCCAGCAACACGTCGTTGATCCGGCCGTTGATGCGTTCCGGCGCCTGGGTCAACAGGACGCGGGTGGTGTCCGCGTCCAGGCAGGCCGGATGGGTGCGCGCCGTCGCCATGGTGTCATGGCGCGGATCGAGCGCGCGCGGCAGCCACGCGCCGCCGTCGCCGGCCAGCATCGTGCGCCACAGCGGCAACTCGTCGCGGCGCCGCCGTGCGGCCTCGGGCAGGTGCAGCGCCCATTCGCGCAGCGAGGTCGGGCTCGGCTCCAGTTCGATGCGGTCGGCGTCGGCCAGCGCCTGCGCGTAGGCCGCCTGCAGGTCGGGCAGCAGCACGCGCCAGGAGACGCCGTCGACGGCGAGATGGTGGATCATCAGCAGCAGGCGCGACCGCTCGCCGGCGTGGAACCAGACCGCCTGCAGCAGGCGCCCGGCAGCCGGGTCCAGGCGCCGCTGCGCGGCGTCGGCCTGCGCGGCGACCTCCGCGGCGGTGGGCGTGGCGCCGTCGATCGCCAGCAGGCAGTCGTCGGCGCGTACCGCGCCGACCGGCGCGATCTCCAGGCGTTCGCGGTCGAGCACGCGCAGGCGCAGCGCGTGGTGGTGGTCGAGCAGCGCCTGCAGCGCCACCAGCAGCGCGCGCGCCTGCAGCGCCGGCACCTTGAGCAGCATCGATTGCTGGTACTGGGCGCACGGCGCGTCCTGTTCGAACAGATCGCGCATGATCGGCGTGGCCGGCAGCGCGCCGACCGGCGCCACCGCCGGCGCGCAGGCGGCGCTCGCCTCGCTCGCCACCGCCGCCAGGGCGCGGACGCTCTGCTGCTGGAACACGTCGCGCGCGCTCAGTTGCAGTCCCGCCTGGCGGGCGCGCCCGACCAACTGGATCGAGCTGATGCTGTCGCCGCCGAGGCTGAAGAAGCCTTCGTCCAGGCCCACCGCTTCCAGGTTCAGCACGTCGCGGAACAGGGCGGCCAGGGTGCGCTCGCGTTCGCTGGCGCTCTCGTCCAGGCCGGCCGACGGCGCGGCCGCCTGCGGGGCCGGCAGCGCGTCGCGGTCGAGCTTGCCGTTGCGGGTCAGGGGCAGTTCGGGCAGGGCGACGAACGCCGCCGGCACCATGTAATCGGGCAGGCGTTCGGCCAGTTCGCGCTTGATCGTGGCCAGATCGGCCGCGTCCAGCGCCGGCGCGGCGAGGTAGGCGACCAGTTGCTTGTGCCCGGGCCGGTCTTCGCGCGCGATCACCGCGTTGGCGGCGAAGCCGAGCTGGGCCAGCGCGGACTCGATCTCGCCCGGCTCGATGCGGAAGCCGCGGACCTTGACCTGGAGATCGGCGCGGCCGAGCAGTTCGAGTTGGCCGTCGCGGCGCCAACGCGCCAGATCGCCGGAGCGGTACATGCGCGCGCCGGCCGCGAACGGATCGGCGACGAAGCGCTCCGCGCTCAGGCCTGGGCGGCCGAGATAGCCGCGCGCCAGGCCGGCGCCGGCGATGTACAGCTCGCCGACGGTGCCGGCCGGTACCGGGCGCAGGCGCGCGTCGAGGACGTGCAAGCGGGTATTGCGCAGCGGCCGGCCGACGCTCGGGCGCTCGTCGCCGTCGTCGAGGGCCAGGCCGGCGGCGTCGACCGTGTACTCGGTCGGGCCGTAGTAGTTGTGGCCGCGCACCGTGGCGTGCCCACGCAGGGTGCGCCACTGCGATGCGCCGATCGGCTCGCCGCCGAGGATCAGCGTACCCGGGCAGGGGCGGTCGTCGTGGCCGACGAGCAGGCCCAGGCGCTGCAATTGCTCGAAGTGCGTCGGGGTCAGGTCGAGCGCGTCGATGCGCGCGGCGCGAAGATGCGCCAGCAACGCGTCGCCCTCGCGGCGCAGCACGTCGTCGAACACGTGCAGTTCGTGGCCGGCGCACAGGAACAGCAGGCCTTCCAACGACGTGTCGAAGGCGAAGGTGGCGGTGAGGCCGAAGCGCACGCGGCCGCCGGCGTGGCGCGCGGCGTCGGCGATCAGGCCGTCGCGTTGCTGCTCGAACAGGTTGGCCAGCGCCGCGTGCGGCACCACCACGCCCTTGGGCTTGCCGGTCGAACCGGAGGTGTGGATCACGTAGGCGGTCTGCTGCGGATGCAGCGGCGCGCGGTCGCCGGCATGCCGGCCCACGCCGCGTTCGTGCGGATCGCGCTCGGGCATGCCCTGCAGTTCCGCGCGGCCCGCGTCCTGGTCGAGCAGCAACGCCGGGCCGGCGTGGGCGAGCGCGGCGCGGACCGCGGCGTGGCCGAGCAGCAGCGCAGGCGCGGCGTCGGCGACCAGCTCGCGCAGGCGCTCACCGGGATGCTCGGTATCCAGCGGCAGGCAGGCCGCGCCGGCCTTGAGCACGCCGAGCATGCAGCAGACCGTGTCGGCCGACCGCGGCAGGGCCAGGGCGACCCGATCGTCGGCACCGAGCCCGCGCGCGATCAGCGCATGGGCGATGCGGTTGGCGCGACGGTTGAGCTGGGCGAAGCTCAGCGACTGCGCGCCGCACACGATCGCCACGGCATCCGGCGTGGCGGCGGCCTGGCGTTCGAACCACTGCGGCAACAGCCGCCCGGACGGCGCCACCTGCGGTCCTTGCGCATCGCGCAGCAACTGCCGGCGCTCGGCGTCATCGAGCAGCTCGACCTCGCCGATGCGGCGGCGCGGATCGGCCGAGACCGCTGCGAGCATGCGCTGCAGGCACAGGCCGATGTGCCGGGCGGTGTCGGCATCGAACAGGTCGCTGGCGTACTCGATGCTGGCATGCAGCCCGGCCGGCGCGCCGCGCGCGTCGTGGGCTTCGCTGAAATCGAAGCTCAGGTCGAATTGGGCGACGTCCAGCGCGAACCCGGCCGGGCGTGTCCGCAGTCCGGGCAGGGCGAGTTCGCCGGCGGCGTGGTTCTGCAGCGACAGCATCACCTGGAACAGCGGGTGGTGGGCCATCGAGCGGGCCGGCTGCAGCGCATCGACCAACCGCTCGAACGGCACGTCCTGGTGCTCGTAGGCGGCCAGATCGGTCTCGCGCACGCGCTCGAGCAGCTCGGCGAAGCGGGGATCGCCGGATAGGTCCGTGCGCAGCACCAGCGTGTTGAGGAACACACCGACCAGCGCGTGCAGGACCTCGTCGCTGCGGCCGGCGATCGGCGTGCCGAGCGCGATGTCCTCGCCGGCGCCGAGCCTGCCCAGCGTCGCCGCCAGCGCCGCCTGCAGCACCATGAACACGGTCGCGCCCTGGCGCCGGGCCAATGCGGTCAGGCGGGCGTGCAGCGCGGCGTCGATCGACAGCGGCACCCGGCCGCCGCGATAGCTCGAGTGCGGCGGCCGCGGGCGGTCGCACGGCAGCGCGATGCGTTCGGGCAACGCGGCCAACTGGTGCTTCCAGTACCGCATCTGCTGCGCGAGGCGGCTGCCGGGATCGTCCTCGTCGCCGAGCGTGCGGCGTTGCCACAGGGCATAGTCGGCGTACTGCACCGGCAGCGGCGCGAACATCGGCGCGCGGCCGCGCAGGCGCGCCGCGTAGGCGTGGCTGAGGTCGCGCGCGAGCGGCTGCAGCGAGGCGCCGTCGCCGGCGATGTGGTGCAGCAACAGCAGCAGCGCGTGGCGCTGCGGGCCGAGTTCGATCAGGCGCGCGCGCAGCGGAAGCTCGCGGGTCAGGTCGAAGCAGTGCGCGGCCGCCGCCGACAGTGCCGCGTGCAGTCCGTCGTCGTCGCCGCGGGCGCGGTGCAGCCGCAGCGCCGCCTGGTCTGGCGGCAGCACTCGCTGCTGCGGCGCGTCGCCGGCCGGGAACAGGGTGCGCAGGCTTTCGTGGCGCGCGACCACGTCGTTCAAGGCCGCTTCCAGCGCGTCGGCGTCGAGCTCGCCGTCCAGGTGCAGCGCCAGCGGGACGTTGTAGGTCGCGCTGGGGCCTTCGAAGCGGTGCAGAAACCACAGCCGCTGCTGCGCGAACGACAGCGGCAGCAGGGCCGGACGCGGCTGCGAGGTCAGCGCTTCGCGCGCGGCGGCGCCCGAGGGCAGTTGCCGCGCCAGCGCCTCCACGTTGGGCGCGTCGAACAGCGCGCGGATCGGCAACTCGACGCCGAAGGTCGCGCGGATGCGTCCGATCAAGCGGGTGGCCAGCAGCGAATGGCCGCCGCAAGCGAAGAAATCGTCCTCCACGCCGATCCGTTCCAATCCCAGCACGTCGGCGAACAGCGCGCACAACAGTTGCTCGGTGGCATCGGCCGGGCCGCGCGACTGCGCCGGCACGGCGAACTGCGGCGCCGGCAGCGCCTTGCGGTCGAGCTTGCTGCCGTTGGCGGTAAGCGGCAGCGCAGCGAGCGCGACGAATGCGGCCGGCACCATGTAGTCGGGCAGGCGCCGGGCCAGGCGCTTGCGCAGCGCGTCGCCATCGACGGGTTCGGCGCTGACCAGGTAGGCGACCAACTGCGGATGGCCCGGGCGGTCCTCGCGCACCAACGCCACGTTGCCCGGATAGCCGCAGTCCGCCAGCGCCGATTGCACTTCGCCCAGCTCGATGCGGAAACCGCGCAGCTTGACCTGCTGATCGACGCGGCCGAGATAGTCGAGCTGGCCGTCCGTGCGTCGCCGCGCCAGGTCGCCGGAGCGGTACATGCGCTGGCCGACGTGGAAGGGATCGGCGACGAAGCGTTCGGCGCTCAGGCCGGGCCGGTCCAGGTAGCCGCGGGCCAGGCCCGGACCGGCGATGTACAGTTCGCCGGCGACGCCAACCGGCACCGGCCGCAACCGCGCGTCGAGCAGGTACAGGCGGGTGTTGGCGACCGGGCCGCCGAGCGGCGGCGCGGCGCCGGCGAGGCCGGCCGCGTCCAGCGCCTGGCTCATCGTCGCGCAGATGGTGATCTCGGTCGGGCCGTAGGCGTTGACCAGGCGGCGGCCGTCGCGCGACCACGCCGCGGCGACGTGTGCGGGGCAGGCTTCGCCGCCGACGATCAGCGTGGTCGGCCACGGCGATTGCGCCGGATCCAGGCTGCCGAGCGCGCTCGGCGGGATCAGGCTGTGGCTGATGCGCTGTTCGCCCAGCACGCGCGCCAACGCGGCGCCGAGCAGCAGGCCCGGCGGCGGTAGCACCAGGGTCGCGCCGGCCGCCAAGCACATCAGGATTTCCATCGTGGCCGCATCGAAGCTCATCGAGGCGAACTGCAGCACGCGGCTGTCGGCGTCCAGGCCGAAGCGCTCGACCTGGCTGTGGACCAGGCTGGGAATGCCGGCGTGGGTGACGCACACGCCCTTGGGCGTGCCGGTCGAACCGGAGGTGTAGATCACATACGCCGGGTGCTGCGGCGACAGCGCCTGCATGCGCTCGGCGTCGCTGGGATCGTGGCCGGCGGCCTGGGCGATCTCGTTGCCGAACGCGGTCGTGTCGTCGATCAGCAACACGGGCGCACCCTGCGGCAGGCGCGCGGCGGTGGCGCCGGTGGTCAGTACGCAGCGCGCACGCGCATCGTCGAGGGTGGCGCGCAATCGGTCGTGCGGATGATCGGCGTCCAGTGGCAGATAGGCCGCGCCCGCCTTGAGGATGCCCAGCATGGCGACGATGGTGTCCACGGAACGCGGAATCGCCAGGGCGACGCGGTCTTCCGGGCCGATGCGGCGCGCGATCAGCGCGTGCGCGACGCGGTTGGCGCGGCGGTTGAGCGCGCCGTAGCTCAACGCGCCCTGGCCATCGGCCACGGCGATCGCCTCCGGCGTGGCGGCGGCGCGCTGCTGGAACCAGGCCGGCACGGTCAGCGCCGGCACGGCGCGCGCGCTGTCGTTGCAGGCGTACAGGACGTGTCGGCGCTCCTGCTCGTCCAGCAGGTCGAAATCCTCCAGGTTGCGCTGCGGATGCGCGGCGACCGCGCCGAGCAGCCGCGCCAGACGTGCGGCCAGGCAGGCCACGCTAGGTTCCTGCAGCCGCGCCGGGTCGAAGTTGAAACGCAGCGACAGGCGCTGCCCGGGCGTGACCAGAAGGCTCAGCGGATAGTGGGTGGCGTCGCTGCTGGCGAAGCCGCCAAGACGGAGCTCGCCCAGCGCGCTGGCCAGGCCGGCGTGGTCGACCGGATAGTTCTCGAACACGTACAAGGTATCGAACAGGCGCTCGAAACCGGCGTAGCGTTGCACCTGGGCCAGGTCGAGGTGCTGGTGATCCATCAGCGCGGTCTGCTGGCGCTGCAGTTCCTGCAGCAGGTCGGCGAAGCTTCGCTTGGGATCCAGGCGCAGGCGGGCCGGGACGGTGTTGATGAACAGGCCGATCATGCGGTCGGCCTCGGCCAACTCGGGCGGGCGCGCCGACACTGCGGTGCCGAAGACCACGTCGTCGCGGCCGAGCATGCGGCCGAGCAACAGGCCCCAGGCGCCCTGCACCAGGATGTTGAGGGTCAGGCCGAGGCGCCGCGCCAGTTGCGCGAGGGCGCGCGATGCGTCTTCTGGCAACTCCAGCGCGTGCTCGCTCTGGCGGCCGGAGGCGTGCGGCTGCGAGGGCAGCAGCAGGGTCGGCGCGTCGAGGCCGTCCAACGCGTCGCGCCAGGCGCGTTCGGCCTGCAGTGGATCGCGCGCGTGCAGCCAGCGCAGGTAGTCGCGATAGGCGCCAGGGCGCGGCAGCGCGGAACCGGAGTAGAGCGCGAACAGTTCCTGCACCAGCAGCGGCAGCGACCAGCCGTCGAGCAGGATGTGGTGGTTGGTGATCAGCAGGCGGTGGCGGGCGCGGCCGTCGGCGTCGGCGCCGAGCGCGAGCAGCGTGAAGCGCAGCAACGGCGCCTGGCCCAGGTCGAAGCGCTCGGCGCGGTCGCGTTCGGCGATGCGCATGGCCTCCGCCGCGCGCGTGTCGGCCGGATGCGCGGACAGGTCGAGATGGCGCCAGTCGAGCGGAACATCGCGTGGAATCACCTGCACCGGGCGCTCCAGGCCGTGGTGCACGAACCGCGCCGCGAGGTGCGGATGGCGCTGCATCAACGCATGCGCGGCCGCTTGCAGGGCGGCCGGATCGAGCGGTCCGTCGAGGTCGAAGCGCACCTGCACCAGATAGCAATCCGGGCCGTCGTGCGCGTACAGGGTGTGGAACAACAGGCCATGCTGCAGTGGGGTGAGCGGAAGCAGATCGGCGACGCCGCCGGTGTCGCGGCAGTCGCGTTCCAGCCGCTCGATCGCCTCCTGGTCGAGTGCGGTCGGCGCCACATCCGACGGACTCAGGCCGCCGCACTGCGCGTCGCCGGCGAGCGCGGCCAGCGCGCGCAGGGCGCGGGCGAAGGTGTGGGCGAGGTCTTCGATCTGCTCCTGCGCGAACAGCGCATGCGGCCACGACCAGGTGGCGACGAACTCGGGGCCGTCGTCGCGGTCCTGGACCAGGGCGTTGAGCTCGATCGCGTGCGCGATCGGCAGCGCCTCGGCCCCGGCCGGCGCGGGGGTTTCGGCGGCGGCGATCCAGTCCTCGCCAACGTCGCCGGATCCGGTCGCGGCGAAACGACCGAGGTAGTTGAAGCCGACCTGTGGCTGCGGCAGCGCCGCCAGGGCGGAGGCGGCCTGCGGATTGAAGCAGCGCAGCACGCCGTAGCCCAGGCCGTGGTCGGGAACGGCGCGCAGTTGTTCCTTGACCCGCTTGAGCGCGCGCGCGAGTTCACGCCCACCGCCGAGCGCCTGCGCCTGGTCGATGCCGTCCAGATCCAGTCGCACCGGATACAGGCTGGTGAACCAGCCCACCGTGCGCGACAGGTCCAGTTCGCTGTGCGCGGTTTCCCGGCCGTGGCTCTCCAGATCGAACAGCACGCCCTCGCAGGACTGGCCGGTGCGGCGCCGGCGCCAGTCGCGCAGGGCCAGGGCGAACGCACTGAGCAACACGTCGTTGATGCCGGCATGGAAGCGCGCCGGCAGGGTGCTCAGCAGCGGCGTCGCCACGGACGCCGGCAGGCGCAGGCTGAGGTGGCCGCAGGCAGCGCCGGTATCGCGGGCCGGATCCAGCGCCACTGGCGACAACGGCGGGTCGTTGCCGTCGGCCAGTGCGCGCCAGTGCGGCAGTTCGGCCAGACGCGCGGCCGCGGTCGCCTGCTCGCGCAGCTGCGCGCTCCAGGCACGCAGCGAGTGGCTGCGCGCGGCGAGGGCCGGCGCGCGACCGGCGGCGATGGCCTCGACGGCGTCGCGCAGGTCGGGAACCAGAATGCGCCAGGACACGCCATCCACGGCGAGATGATGGATGCACAGCAGCAGGCGGCCGCTGGCCGCGTCGCCGGCGTCGAACCATACCGCTTGCAGCAATGCGCCGGTGCCGGTGTCCAGGTCGCGCGCGGCCTGCGCGGCGGCGGCGTCGAGCGCGGCCTGCAGCGCGGCGTGGTCGAGCCCGGCGCTGGCGACCCGGCGCAGGCCGAAGCGCGCCTGGTCGGCGGCGGCGACCTCCAGCGACCAGGCGCCGTCGTCACGGCGCAGGCGCAGGCGCAGGGCGTCGTGGTGGTCGACCAGCGCGGCCAGCGCGGTTCGCAGCGTCGCCTCGCGCAAACCGCCCGGCACGCGCAGCAGCACGCTCTGGTTGAAGCCGTCCAGCGGCGCCTCGCGGTCGAGGAACCATTGCAGGATCGGCAGCGGCGCGAGCGTGCCGACCGGCTCATCGACAGGCGCTGGCGTGCCGCCTTCGGCATCGCGCGCGATCCGCGCCAGCGCGGCCACGCTCTGGTGCTGGAACACCTCGCGCGGGGTGACCAGCAGCCCGGCCTTGCGCGCCAGGCCGACCAGCTGAATCGACAGGATGCTGTCGCCGCCCAGGTCGAAAAAGCTGTCGCCGACGCCGACGCGCGGCAGGCCCAGTACCTGCGCATACAACGCGGCCAGGGTCTGCTCGCGCGGATTGCCGGCGGCACGGTGCTGGCCGGCAGCAAGCTCGGGCGCGGGCAGCGCCTTGCGGTCGATCTTGCCGTTCGGGGTCAGTGGCAACTGCGGCAACAGCATCAACAGTGGCTGCATGTAGTCCGGCAACTGCGCGACGAGCTGTCGGCGCAGGTCGGCGAACTGGTCGATGGCCGAGGGCTGGTTGGTGCAGGCCGACAGCGCCGACACCGGCGCGGCGCGGTAGAGATCGGCGACGACGCGACCGTCCTCGCGCCAGAACAGCAGATCGAGCGTCGCCGCGTCGCCGTCGCCGTTCCAGGTGCCGGCGGCGCGCAGCCCGAGTTCGGCCGCGCTGGCGAGCAGGCGCTCGCTGCGCGCCGCCGCTGGCCGCGTGGCGGCGTCGAGCAGGTGCGCGCGCGCGGCCGCCACGTCCTCGCCGTCGGCCAGCGCACGCAGCGCGTGGAACTCGGCGCACAGGTGATCGTTGGGCACGCCGGTCACGCGCAGGCCGTCGCCGCGTTCGCGCAGCAGTTGCGCGAACGCACCGTCGTCGGCAAGCGCGGGCGTCCACGCCAGCGCCGGCCAGGTCGCCGCCGAGCGCAGCGGTAGCGGGCCCTTGCGCAACACCACCTCGTAGCGATGGCGGCTGAGTTCGTTGGCGTAGTCGCTGCGCTTGGTCTGGATGTCGACCGCGCAGATCGCCGGCTCGCGCATGCCCAACTCGGCGAAGAATTCCGGTGCGACCAGCAATTCCTTCTCGGCCAGGCGCAGTTGTTCGGCGCGGCGCTGCACGGCGGCCGGGTCGGCGTCGGGGTCGGCCTGGTGCAGCGCGATCGCGGTGGCGAAGCTGCGCTGCAGGTGCAGGTTGCGCACGTCGCCCAGATACAGTGCGCCACCGGGCGCGAGCAGCTTCATGGCCTGGCGGATCACCCCGGCCAGGTACTCGCCGCTGGGGAAGTACTGCAGCACCGAGTTGATCACGACGACGTCGAAGCCAGTGCCCTGCGCCGAGTCGGCGTCGTCCAGCCCTGCGTCCAGCCCGTCCATGGCGTGGGCCGGGCGCACATGCAGCATCACCTTGCCGGCCAGCGCGGGTTGGTGCGCGACTTCGGCGCGCAGCCGCTCGACCGTGGCCGCCGACAGGTCGGTGCCATGGTAGGTGCGCACGTGCGGCGCGACCTGCGACAGGATCAGGCCGCTGCCGACACCGATCTCCAGCACCCGTGCGGGCTTGAGTGCGAGGATGCGATGCACCGTGTGCGCGCGCCATTCGCGCATCTGCTCCAGCGCGATCGGGCTGCCGTCGTAGCTGCTGTTCCAGCCATGGAAGTTCTCGCCGAAGGCATAGGCGCCGTCCAGCGACTCATCGCCGTAGAGATCCTGGTAGATGGTTTCCCATTCGCCGATCTGGCGTGCCTCGCGGTCCTGGTCGCGCGCCTCCGGCTCGCGCTTGAGCACGACATAGCCGACCAGCTGCTTGTGGCCTGGCACGTCCTCGCGCGCCATCACGACCGATTGCGCCACCGCCGGATGGCGTTGCAGCGCCGACTCGATCTCGCCGAGTTCGATGCGGAAACCGCGCAACTTGACCTGGTGGTCGATGCGGCCCAGGAATTCGAGCTGGCTATGCGTGTTCCAGCGGACCAGGTCGCCGCTGCGGTACATGCGCTGGCCGGTGGCGAACGGATCGGCGAGGAAACGCTCGGCGGTGAGCGCGGCGCGGCCGAGATAGCCGCGCGCCAGGCCGGCGCCGGCGATGTACAACTCGCCGGGGACGCCGCTCGGCACCGGCTGCAGGCCGGCATCTAGCACGTAGACGCGCGCGCCCCGGATCGGCGCGCCGATCGGCGCGTCGATCGCGCCGGCCAGCGGCGCGCTCATGGTCGCGCAGACCGTGGTTTCGGTCGGGCCGTAGGCATTGGTCAGGCGGCGCCCGCGCGACCATGCCTGCACCAGCGGCGGCGCGCAGGCCTCGCCGGCGACGATCAGGTCGCGCAGGCGAGGCAGCGCCACCGGGTCGAGCACCGGCAGCGCGGCCGGCGGCAGGGTCACGTGGGTCACGCCGTGCGCCTCGATCAGCGCGGTCAGGGCCTCGCCCGGTCGCACCTGTTCGGCGTCGCCGATCACCAGTGCCGCGCCGGACAGCAGCGCCATGCACAACTCCCAGAACGCGGCGTCGAAGCTCAGCGAGGCGAATTGCAGGACCCGCGCGCCGGGGCCGACCGCGAACGCGTCGATCTGCGCGGCAAGCAGGCTCGGCACGCCGGCATGGCTGACCACCACGCCCTTGGGCCAGCCGGTGGAGCCGGAGGTATAGATGACGTAGGCGGCCTGCTGCGGCGAGGCGATGCGTCCGCGCGGCGGCTGTGCCGGTTGCGCGGCCAGCGCCTGCGCGGTCTCGGCCGTGTCGAACAGCCAGGGCGTGACCCCGTGCGCGGGCAGGCCTGCCTCGATTTCGCGCAGGCTGATCAACTGCGCGGGCTTGGCGTCGGCGAGCATGTAGGCCAGCCGTTCCGGCGGATAGTCCGGATCCAGCGGCAGGTAGGCGGCGCCGGCCTTGAGCGCGCCGAGCGCGGCGATCACCATCTCCGGCGAGCGCGGCAAGGCGATGGCGACGCGGTCCTCGGCGCCGACGCCGCGCGCGATCAGCGCATGCGCCAGGCGGTTGGCGCGGCGGTCGAGTTCGGCATAGCTCAGGCGGCTGCGGCCGTACAGCAGCGCCGGCGCGTCGGGGTGGCGCGCGACTTGGCGTTCGAACAGTTCGACGATGGTCGCCAGCGCCGGCGCCGGCGCGCCGTCGCTGGCGCGCTTGTGCAGTTCGGCGCGTTCGTCCGCATCGAGCAGCGCGATGTCGGCGATGCGGCGCGCCGGATCGGCGCAGGCCGCCTCGAGCAGCCTCACCAGGCGCTGCCACAGCCGCGCCACGCTGGCCTCGTCGAACAGATCGCTGGCGTATTCGATGCTGCCGTCCAGGCCGGCCGGCGCGCCATCGGCCGCATGGCGCTCGCCGAGGTTGAAGAAAAGGTCGAACTTGGCGGTGCGGAAGTCGGCCGGGTAGTCAGAGACCTCCAGGCCCGGAAGTTCCAGCATGGCCTCCTCGACGTTCTGCAGCACCAGCCCGACCTGGAACAGCGGGTGGTGCGCGACCGAGCGCGCTGGATTGAGCAGTTCCACCAGCCGCTCGAACGGCGCGTCCTGATGGGTGTAGGCGGCCAGCGCGGTGGCGCGCACGCGGCCGAGCAGGGTGGTGAAGTCGGGGCGGCCGGACAGGTCGGCGCGCAGCACCAAAGTGTTGACGAAGAAGCCCACCAGGTCGTCCAGCGCCTGGTCGTTGCGACCGGCGATGGCGCTGCCGATGGCGATGTCCTCGCCGGCGCCGAGCCGGTGCAGCAGCGCCGCCAGGCCGGCCTGCAACACCATGAACAGGCTGGCATTGTGCTGCAGCGCCAGGCGCAACAGACGCGCGTGCAGCGGCGCGTCGATGCGCAGGGCCCACTGCCGTCCGCGCAGGCTGGCCACCGCCGGACGCGGGCGGTCGGTCGGCAGTTCGATGCGCTCGGGCAGGCCGGCGAGCTGTCCGCGCCAGTAGTCGAACTGCCGCGCGATCAGGCTGGCGGGATCGCGTTCGCTGCCGAGCAGGCGCTGCTGCCACAGGGTGTAGTCGGGGTACTGCACCGGCAGCGGCGCCCAGTCCGGTGCCGCGCCCTGCAGGCGCGCGGCGTAGGCGCGACCCAGGTCGCGCGCCAGCGGCGCCAGCGAGGAGCCGTCGCCTGCGATGTGATGCAGCACCAGCAGCAGCACGTGGTCGTCGTCCGACACGCTCAGCACGGCGACGCGCAGCGGCAGTTCGGCGGCGAGGTCGAACACGTGCAGGGCGCGCGCGCGCAGTTCCTCGTCCAGCGCCCGCGCGTCGACGCTGGCGAACTGGAGCACGTTGCGCGCGTCCTCGGCGGCGACGACGTGCTGGCAAGGCGTGCCGTCGATCTCCGGGAACACGGTGCGCAGGCTTTCGTGGCGCGCCAGCACGTCGGCGACGGCGGCGTCGAACGCGCCACGCTGCAGGCGTCCGCGCAGGCGCAGCGGCATCGGGATGTTGTAGGCTGCGCCGGCGCCGGCGCCGGCGCCGCCGTGGCCGGACTGGCGCTCGAACTGCTGGATGAACCACAGCCGCCGCTGCGCGTAGGACAGCGGCAGTCGCGGCGGTCGCGCCTGCGGGCGCAGCGGCGGACGCGCGCCGTCGGCGCCGGCCAGGGCCTGCGCCAGGGCCTCGACGGTTGGCGCTTCGAACAGCGTGCGCAGCGGCAGATCCACGGCCAGTTCGGCGCGGATACGGCTGACTAGGCGGGTGGCGAGCAGCGAATGGCCGCCGAGGGCGAAGAAGTGGTCGTCCAGGCCGATGGCCTGGCCATCGGCGCCATCCAGTCCCAGCACCTGCGCGAACAGATCGCACAGGTGCCGTTGCTGCGGTGTGCGCGGCGCGCGGTAGGCCTCGCGCTGGCGCCCGGGTGCGGGCAGCGCGAGGCGGTCGATCTTGCCGTTCGGTGTCAGCGGCAGCGCCGCGAGCGCGACGAACGCGGAGGGAAGCATGTGCTCGGGCAGGCGCACGGCGAGCGCGCGCCGCAGCGCGACGGCATCCAGCGAGTCGGCCACGACGTAGGCGACCAGGCGCTTCAACCCGTCCGCGTCGTCGCGCGCGACCACCACGTTGCGGGCATGACCGAGTTCGGCCAGTACCGATTCGATTTCGCCCAGTTCGATGCGGAAGCCGCGGATCTTGACCTGGTGATCGACGCGGCCGAGGAACTCCAGGCTGCCGTCGGCGCACCAGCGCGCGAGGTCGCCGGTGCGGTACATGCGCGCGCCGGCGCGCCCGGCGCCGGCATGCGGATCGGCGACGAAGCGTTCCGCGCTCAGGCCTGGACGGTGCAAGTAGCCGCGGGCGAGGCCGTCGCCGGCCAGATACAGCTCGCCGCTCACGCCAATGGGGACCGGCTGCAGCGCGGCGTCGAGCAGGTAGACGCGGGTATTGTCGATCGGCACGCCGATGCGCACCGGCTGGCCGCCGTGGACGGGACCGGCCAGCGACCAGATGGTGGTCTCGGTCGGACCGTACAGATTCCACAGCGCGCCGGCGCCAGCGGCGAGGAACTGCGCCAGTTCCGCCGGGAGCGCCTCGCCGCCGCACAGGGCGCGCAACGCGGGCGACGGCATCCAGCCGGCACCGCGTAGCATCTGCCAGGTCGCGGGCGTGGCCTGGATCGTGGTCGGCGCGGTGGCTTCGATGTGGGCCCGCAGGCGTTCGCCGTCGCCGGCCAGCGCGCGCGGGGCGATGTCCACCTCGGCGCCGCACAGCAGCGGCAGGAACAGCTCGAGCGCGGCGATGTCGAACGAGATCGGGGTCAGCGCGAGCAGCCGCTCCCCGCCGCGCAGGCCCGGTGCGCGTTGCATCGCGCACAGGAAGTTCTCCAGGGCGAGGTGTTCGATCTGCACGCCCTTGGGCCGGCCGGTCGAACCGGAGGTATAGATCACGTAGGCCGGATGGCGCGGATGCAGCGCGCGCGGGCGCTCGGCGTCGTCGGGAACGTGCGCGGGGCGGCCTTCGAGCTCGGCCTGGACCGCCGCATCGTCGAGGGCCAGCGACGGGCAGGCGCCGGTCTGCAGCCGCGCCAGCGTCGCACGGTCGCCGAGCACGCAGGCCGGACGCGCGTCGGCGAGCATGTCGTTCAGGCGTTCGGCCGGATAGTCCGGATCCAGCGGCAGGTAGGCGGCGCCGGCCTTGAGCGTGCCGAGCAGGGCCGCGAGCATGTCCAGCGATCGCGGCAGCGCGACCGCGACGATGTCTTCGGCACCGATGCCGCGCGCGATCAGCGCGTGGGCGAGCCGGTTGCCGCGCGCATCGAGCGCCGCATAGCTCCACGCCGCGTCGCCGCAGCGCGCGGCCACGCGGTCGGGGCTGCGCCGCACCTGCGCCTGCAGCAGCGCGGGCAGCGTCTGTCCGGGCTGGGCACGCGCCGTGGACTCGGCATGCGCGAACAGGCGCCGGCGCTCGTCCACGCCGAGCAGGTCGATCGCGGCGATGCTCCGCGACGGTGCCGCGGCCGCCGCGTCGAGCACGCGCAACAAGCGCTCGCCGAGCGCCCGCGCGCTGTCGGCGTCGAACAGGTCCAGGGCGTACTCGAGCGTGCCGTCGATCCCGCCGGCGGCGGGGCGCTCGGCGAAATCGAAGCTCAGGTCGAACTTGGCGCTGCGCGAGGGCAGCGGGTGTTCGCTGCATGCCAGGCCAGGCAGCCGCGGTTGCGCCGGTGCGTGGTTCTGCAGCACCAGCATCACTTGGAACAGCGGGTGGTGGGCCATCGAGCGCGCCGGATTGAGCGCCTCGACCAGTTGCTCGAACGGCAGGTCCTGGTGCTCGTAGGCGGCCAGGTCGGCCTCGCGCACGCGGGCAAGCAATTGGTCGAAGGACGGATTGCCGGCGGTGTCGGTGCGCAGCACCAGGGTATTGAGGAACAGGCCGACCAACGGCTCCAGCGCCGCATCGGTGCGGCCGGCGATCGGGCTGCCGATGGTGATGTCGGTGCCTGCGCCCAGGCGGGTCAGCAGCGCGGCCAGGGCGGCCTGCAACACCATGAACAGGGTGGCGTGGCGCTGCGCGGCCAGTTCGCTCAGGCGCCGGTGCAGGCCGGGCTCGATCGCCAGCGGCAGGCTGCCGCCGCGATAGCTGGCGCGCGCCGGGCGCGGCCGATCGCTCGGCAGGCTCAGTTGCTCGGGCAGGCCGTGCAGCCGTTCGCGCCACCACGCCAGTTGCCGCGCATGCGGGCCGTCGGCGGCGTCGCGCGCGAGCAGTTCGCGCTGCCACAGCGTGTAGTCGGCGTACTGCACCGGCAACGGCGTCCAGGCCGGCGCGCGGCCTTCGATGCGCGCGCCGTAGGCGCAGGCGAGATCCTCCAGCAGCGGCGCCAGCGAACCGCCGTCGGCGGCGATGTGGTGCAGCAGGATCAGCAGGAGGTGTTCGTCCCGGTCGAGCGCGAACAGCGTCGCGCGCAGCGGCGCCTCGTGTTCCAGGTCGAAGGCGTGGGCCGCGGCTTGCTGCAGGGCGTGGTCGAGATCCTGGGGCGAGCACGCGGCGCGATGCAGCGTCGCCGGGCCTCGGTCGAGCACGCGCTGGCTCGGGGTATCGCCGCCATCGAACACGGTACGCAGGATTTCGTGGCGCGTGGCCACGTCGTCCAGCGCGCGCTGCAGCGCCAGCGGGTCGAGCGCGCCGCGCAGGCGCAGCGTCAGCGCGACATTGTGGACCGCGCTCGGGCCTTCGAGCTGATGCAGGAACCACAGCCGTTGCTGCGCATAGGACAGCGGCAGCACGGTGGGCCGCGGGCGCGGCCGCAACGGCGCGCGCGCGCGCCCGCCCTCGCGCAGCCGTTGGGCGAAGGCGGCGACCGTAGGCGCTTCGAACAGCGCGCGGATCGGCAGTTCCACGTCCAGTTCGGCGCGCACCCGGCCGATCAGCCGCGTCGCCAGCAGCGAGTGGCCGCCGAGGGCGAAGAAGTTGTCGTCGATGCCCACCCGTTCGATACCGAGCACCTGCGCGAACAGCGCGCACAGCCGCGCCTCGCTGGCATCGCGCGGGCCGCGCGTCGACGCGGCGGCCTGGAACTCCGGCGCTGGCAGCGCTTTGCGCTCGAGCTTGCCGTTGGGCGAGAGCGGCAGCGCATCCAGACGCACGAACGCGGCCGGGACCATGTAGTCCGGCAGGGCGCGCGCCAGGTGCGCGCGAGCCGCGTCCGCATCGAACGCAGGCGCGGCGACGTACGCGACCAGGCGCTTGTCCCCAGGCCGATCTTCGCGCGCGATCACGGCGTTGTGCGCGTAACCGGCACTGGCCAGCGCCGATTCGATCTCGCCCAGTTCGATGCGCAGGCCGCGGATCTTGACCTGCTGATCGACACGGCCGAGGTACTCGACCACGCCGTCCTCGCGCCATCGCGCCAGGTCGCCGCTGCGGTACATGCGGCTGCCGTCGGCGGCGAAGGGATCGGCGACGAAGCGCTCCGCGCTCAGTCCCGGGCGGCCGAGGTAGCCGCGGGCGAGGTTGGCACCGGCCAGATACAGCTCGCCCGGCACGCCCGCCGGCAGCGCGCGCAGTGCAGGGTCCAGCACGTACAGGCGGGTATTCCAGATCGGCGCGCCGATCGGCACGCAGGCGTCATGCTCGTCGTCGCGGCAGGCCCAGGCGGTGACGTCCACCGCCGCTTCGGTGGGGCCGTAGAGGTTGTGCAGCGGCCGGCCGATGCACGTGCGCACGCGGTCGCGCAGTTCGCCGGGCAGGGCTTCGCCGCTGCACAGGATCCGGCGCAGGCTGGCGCAGGCCGCGGCGGGGTCGGCGCCGGGCCGCGCAGCGAAGGACGCGAGGAAGGCGTCGAGCATCGACGGGACGAAGTGCACGGTGGTGATGCGTTCGCGCTCGATCAGCTCGGCCAGGTAGGCCGGATCGCGGTGGCCGTCGGGCCTGGCCACGACCAGGCGCGCGCCGTGCAGCAACGGCCAGAAGAATTCCCACACCGAGACGTCGAAGCTCGATGGCGTCTTCTGCAGCACCGCGTCGTCGGCGTGCAGCGCATAGGCGTGCTGCATCCAGGTCAGGCGGTTGACGATGCCGCGATGGCTGTTGACGACGCCCTTGGGCCGGCCGGTCGAGCCGGACGTGTAGATCACGTAGGCGGGATGCTGTGGCCGCAGCGGCGCGCGCAGCTCGGCCGTGACCAGTGGCCGCGCGTCGGCGGCGGCCACGCGCGCGGCGAAATCGGCCTGGTCCAGGCACAGCATGGGCGCCTCGGCCGGCAGCCGCGCGCGCACGTCCAGGCGAGTCAGCACGCGCTGCGGGCGCGCATCGGCGAGCATGTACGCCAGGCGCTCGGCTGGATAGTCGGTATCCAGCGGCAGATAGGCGGCGCCGGCCTTGTGGATCGCGTACAGCGCGACGATCAGGTCCAGCGAACGCGGCAAGGCCGCGCCGACCACGCACTCCGGGCCGACGCCCTCGGCGACCAGGACGCGGGCCAGACGATTGGCACGCGCATCGAGTTCGCCATAGCGCAGCGACTGGCCATCGAAGGCGACGGCGATCGCGTCGGGCGTGCGCGCGGCCTGTTCGGCGAACAGCGCCGGCAAGGTGGCGTCGGGGAACGCGTGCGCGGTGTCGTTCCAGGCGCGCGCCTGCGCGCGCGCGGCCTCGCCGAGCAGGTCGATCGCGGCCACGCGTCGCTGCGGATCGTCGGCCAGCCCGTCGAGCGCGCGCTCCAGGCGCGCGGCCAGCGCCTGCACGGCGCCGCGGCCGAACAGGTCGGGGCGGTAGCCGATCTTCAAGTGCAGGCGCTCGCCCGGCACCGCGGTCAGGCCGAGCGGGTAGTGCGAGGCGTCGCCGCCGCGATGGCTGTGGAAGTGGACGCGCAATCCCGGTCCGGCATCGCCCGCGCCGGACGGATCGCCGCCGATGGGGAAGTTCTCGAACACCACCAGGGTATCGAAGAGCTCGCCATGGCCGCTGAGTCGGTGTACCTCGCTCAGGCCCAGATGCTGGTGTTCGAGCAATCGCGATTGCGCGTTCTGCAGGCGACGCAGCAACTGCGCCACGCGCTCCCGCGGGCGCAGCCGCAGCCGCAGCGGCAAGGTGTTGATGAACAGGCCGACCATGTCCTCGGCGCCGGCCAGTTCCGCCGGACGGACCGCCACGGTGGCGCCGAACACCACGTCGTCGCAGTGCGCGAACTGGGCGAGCACCAGCGCCCAGGCCGCCTGGATCAGGGTCGCCTTGGTCACGCCCAGCTGCCGTGCCTGCGCGTCGATGCGCGCGCTCAGCGCGGCGTCGAGACGGTGCGCGTGCACCTGCACCGCCGCCCCCGGCGTGGCGGTAGCGGTCGGGGCGATGCGGGTCGGTTCGTCCAGGTCCGCCAGCGCCTCGCGCCACGCGGTGGCGGCGGCTTCGGTGTCGCGCGAGCGCAGCCAGCGCAGGTAATCGCGAAACGGCGTGGCCGGCGCCAGTGCGGCATCGCCATCGTCGCGGTACAGCGCGAACAGTTCGCGCATCAGGATCGGTGAGGACCAGCCGTCGAGCAGCAGGTGGTGGCTGGTGAAGGCGAGCAGGTGGCGTGCCGGTTCCAGCCTCAGCAGGCTGAAACGCAGCAGCGGCGGCCGGGCCGGATCGAAGCCGCGCTGCGCGTCGTCGGCGAGTCGCGCCTGCAGTTCGCTTTCGCGGTGGGCGTCGCTCAGCGCGCTGAGGTCGATGATGTGCCAAGGCGCGCGCATGTGCCGGGCGATCAGTTGCACCGGCTGCGCCAGCCCGGCGTGCGCGAACGCCGCGCCCAGGTGCGGATGGCGCACCAGCAACGCGTTGGCGGCGCGTTCGAGCCGGTCCGGATCGAGCGCGCCATCGAGCGCGAACACCATCTGGGTGAGGTAGGCATCGGGCGCGGTGCGGTCGAACAGGGCATGAAACAGCAGGCCATCCTGCAGCGGCGACAGCGGCAGGATCTCCGCCAGCGGGCGTTCGCGCTCCAGGTGCTCGATCTGGTCCTGCTCGAGCGCCACCAGCTCCAGGTCCGAAGGCGTGAGCCGCGGCGTCGCGTCCGCGCCGGCGAGTGCGACGATCGCGCGCAGGCGCTGGAACCAGGCGTCGGCGACCGCGCGCACCTGCGCTTCCTCCAGCAGTCCGTCGGCCCAGCTCCAGTGCGCGCACAGTTCGGGGCCATCGCGGCCGGCCACGGTCAGCGCGTTGAGTTCCAGTGCGTGCGCCAGCGCCTGTTGCGGTTCGCCGCCGCTGCCCAGCGCCGCGCTGTCGACGACGCTCCAGTCGCCGCCACCGTCCAGATCGAAGCGGCCAAGGTAGTTGAACCCGACCGCCGGCGCCGCGCATGCGCCCAGCGCGGCGCGGCCGATGTCGTCGAGATAGTGCAGCAGGCCGTAGCCGACGCCGTTGTCGGGCACCGCCCGCAATTGCTCCTTGATCGACTTCAGCGCGCGCAGCGCATCGCCGCCGGCCGGCAGTCGCAGGCGCAGCGGCGCCACGCTGGTGAACCAGCCGACCGTGCGCGACAGGTCGCAGCCTTCGAGCAGGCCGCTTTCACGGCCGTGGCCTTCCAGGTCGATCCAGGCCTCATCGCCCCCGTGCCAGCCGCTCAGGGCCTGGGCGAAGGCGGTCAGCAGCACGTCGTTGACGCGGCCACGCACCAATTCGGGCGCGTGGGTCAGCAGCGTGCGGGTGGTGGTGGCGTCCAGCCGCAGGCTCAGGCGGCGCTGCGTGGCCAGGGTGTCGCGGCTCGGATCGGGCGTGCGCGGCAATGGCAAGGGATCTTCGCCGGCGCATGCGGCGATCCAGCCGTCCAGTTGCGCGCGACGCTCCTGCGCGGCGCGCGGCAAGGCCAGTGCCCATTGCCGCAGCGACGTCGGCACCGGCGCGAGCGCGATATCGCCGCCGCGCGCGGCCTGCGCGTAGGCGCTGCGCAGATCCGGCACCAGGATCCGCCAGGAAACCCCGTCCACCGCGAGATGGTGCGCGCACAGCAGCAGGCGCGAATCGGCGCCACGGTCGAACCAGACCGCTTCCAGCACGCGGCCGGCATGCGGGTCCAGCCGCTCTTGCGCGGCCTGGGCCTGCTCGGCGATGCAGCGCTCGAGCCCTGTGGCATCGAGGGCGAGGGCGTCGATGCGCCGCAATGCGACCGGCTGCGCGGCGTCCGCCGCTTCGATCCGCGGGCCGCGATCGTCGTCCAGTCGCAGACGCAGCGCATCGTGGGTGTCGCGCAGCGCGCGCAATGCGGCCTCCAGCACGTCGGCCTGCAGCATCGGCACGCGCAGCAGCAGCGATTGCTGGAACTGGTGGTAATGGCGGGTCTGCGCGAACAACTCGGCCATCGCCGGCAGAGCCGGGAACTGCCCGTCGCGCGCAACCTGCGGCCGCCGCGTCGCGTTCTGCGGCGCCAGCGGCACGGCGATGGCCGCCAGCGCGCGCACGCTCTGGTGCTGGAACACGTCGCGCGCGTTCAACGCCAGGCCGGCCTCGCGGGCGCGGCCGAGCAGTTGGATCGAGCTGATGCTGTCCCCGCCCAGGGCGAAGAAGCCATCGTCGATGCCGACCTCGTGCAGGCCGAGGACCTGCGCAAAGGCGGCGGCGAGCGCCCGCTCGGTGTCGTTGCGCGCCGCCATGCCGTGCCCCGCGCCGCGTTCTAGGTCAGGCACCGGCAACGCCTTGCGGTCGAGCTTGCCGTTGGCGGTCAGCGGCAATGCGTCCACCCGCAGCAGCGCCACGGGCACCATGTAGTCCGGCAGCCGCGTCGCCAACTGCGCACGCACCATGTCCGCGTCGAACGCCTCGGCGACGAGGTAGGCGACCAGGCGCTTGCGCCCGGCATGGTCGGCGAACGCCAGCACCGCGCTGGACGCGAAGCCGAGCGCGGCCAGCGCCGAGCGCACCTCGCCGGGCTCGATGCGGAAGCCGCGGATCTTGATCTGCTCGTCGGCGCGGCCCAGCACCTCGATCGCGCCGTCGGCGCAGCGGCGCGCGCGGTCGCCGCTGCGGTACATGCGCTGGCCGGGTGCGAACGGATCGGCGACGAAGCGCTCGGCGGTCGCCGCGGCGCGGCCCAGATAACCTTGCGCCAGGCCTGGCCCGGACAGGTACAACTCGCCCGCGGCGCCGTCGGCGGCCGGGCGCAGCCAGTTGTCCAGCACCACGGCGCGGGTGTCGGACAGCGGCCGGCCGACCTGGACCCGATCGCCGGCGATGGCCGCGCACGCGGCATCGACCGTGTACTCGGTCGGCCCGTAGACGTTGTAGCCGCGGACGTGCGGGTTCGATGCCAGCAGCGCCCACACGTGCGGCGCGATCGCTTCGCCGCCGAGGATCACGCTGCGTGGATGCCAATGGTCGGCGTCGAGCAGGCCGCGCGCATGCAATTGCTCGAAGTGGCCAGGGGTCAGGTCGACGGCGTGGATGCGGCGCTGGCGCAGGTGCGCGATCAACAGTTCGCCGTCGCGGCGGACGTCGTCGTCGATCAGGTCCAGTTCGTGGCCCGCGCACAGCCACAGCAAGCCCTCGATCGCGGTGTCGAAGGCGAACGGCGCGGTCAGGGCGACGCGCAGGCGCGGTTCGCTGGCGTCGGCGGCGGCGGCGCGGAACAGCGTGGCCCGCTGATGCTGGAACAGGTGCGTGAGCGCGGCCTGTGCGACCAGCACGCCCTTGGGCTTGCCGGTCGAACCGGACGTGTGGATCAGGTACGCCGGATGGCCCGGCGTCAGCGCGCGCCGGCGTTCGCCGGCACGCGGCGGATGCGTGGGCAGGGTGCCCAGGCGCGTCTGCAAGGCGGGATCGTCGAGCAGCAGGCAGCGGCCCGGGTCGGCACCGAGCACGGTCGCGCCGGCGCGGTCGGCGACGATCGCCCGTGGCGCGGCGGCGTCCAGCAGGTCGCGCTGGCGCGCGACGTCGCCGTCGAGCTGCACCGGCATCCAGGCCGCGCCGGCCTTGGCCACGGCGAGCATGGCGACGACGGTGTCGGCGCTGCGCGGCAGGGCGATGGCGACGAGATCGCCGGGACCGGCACCGGACTGGATCAGTGCCTGCGCCAGGCGGTTGGCGCGCCGCTCGAGCTCGACGTAGCGATGTTCCTCCTCGCCGAACACCAGGGCCACCGCCTCTGGCATCGCGGCGGCCTGGGCCTGGAATGCATCGGCCAGGGTCAGGGTCTCGTCCCAGGCCAGATCCGGACCCTGCGAGGCCAGCAGGCGGCGTTGCAGTTCCTTGGCGTCGGCCAGGACGACGTCGCCGAGACGTACGCGGGGATCCTCCACCATGGCCCGCAGCATGCGTTGCAATGCCTCGGCGATCGCGCGGGCAGTGCCATCCTCGAAGAGTTCGGTGGCGTACTCGAGCTGCACGTCGATGCCGCCGCCGTCGCCGCGTTCGGTGAAGTCGAAGCTCAGATCGAACTTGGCGACGTCGGCGTCGAATGCCAGCACCGCGCACTCCAGGCCCGGCAGGCGCGGCGCGGGCACGGTGCCGGACTGCAGCGACAGCATCACCTGGAACAGCGGATGGCGCGACAGGCTGCGCTGTGGGTTCAGCGCCTCGACCAGGTGGTCGAACGGCAGGTCCTGATGCGCATAGGCCGCCAGCGCGCTGGCGCGGGCGCGCTCGATCAGGTCCTGCAGGCGCGGGTTGCCGGAGGTGTCGGTGCGCAGCACCAGGGTGTTGACGAACATGCCGACCAGGCGTTCCAGCGCCGGATCGTCGCGTCCGACCACCGGTGTGCCGATGGCGACGTCGCTGCCGGCGCCGAGCCGGCTCAGCGTCGCCGCGAGTGCCGCCTGCAGCAGCATGAACACGCTCGCGCCGCAGTCGCCGGCGCGCCGTCGCAGTGCGGCGTGCAGCTCGGCGTCGAGCGCGAAACGCAGATTGCGGCCGTGCTGGCTGGGGGTGGCCGGGGCGGGACGGTCGCGTGGCAGCTCGGTGTATTCGGGCAGTTCGGCGAGCGCCCTGGTCCAGTGCGCGAGCTGGCGCGCCAACGGTGAATCCGGGTCGGCCGGGTCGCCGAGCGTGGCCCGCTGCCACAGCGCGTAGTCGGCATAGTGCAGCGGTAGCGGGGCCCAGTCCGGCGCCGCGCCGCGCACGCGCGCGGCATAGGCATGGCCGAGGTCGTCGCAGAGCGGTGCCAGCGAAGCACCGTCGGCGGCGATGTGGTGCAACAGCAACAACAGGACATGGCGGCGCTCGCCGGTGGCGAACAGGGACGCGCGCAGCGGCGCGTCGCGCCCCAGGTCGAAAGCGTGTCGCGCGGCCGCGGCCAAGGCCTCGGCGACCTCGTCCTCGGCGCATTGCGCGTGATGCAATGCCGGCACGAACGCAGGCAGCACGCGCTGTTCGGGCGTCCCGTCGGCGCCATCGGCGAACACCGTGCGCAGGGGGGCGTGGCGCTCGACGACATCGGCCAGCGTCCGGGTCAGGGCAGGCAGATCGAGCGCGCCCTGCAGACGCAGCGCGAGCGGGATGTTGTAGGTGGGGCTTGGGCCTTCCAGCCGGTGCAGGAACCACAGGCGCTGCTGTGCGTAGGACAGCGGCAGGCGCGCCGGGCGCGGCTGCGCGGTCGGCGCCGCGCGCGCGTGCCGGCTGGGCGCCAAGCGGCGTGCCAGCGCTTCGGGGGTGCGCGCCTCGAACACGTCGCGCAGACTCAGTTCGGTGCCGAGCGCGGCCCGGGCGTGGCCGACCAACCGGGTGGCCAGCAGCGACTGGCCACCGATGCCGAAGAAATCGTCATCGATGCCGACGTTCTCCAGCCCCAGCGTTTGCGCGAAGAGTTCGCAGAGCACGGCTTCGTCGGCGTTGCGCGGGGCGCGCGCGGCGACCGGCGCGAAGCACGGCGCCGGCAGGGCGCGGCGGTCGAGCTTGCCGTTGGCGGTCAGCGGCAGGGCGGGGACGGCGACGAAGGCGGCCGGCAGCATGTACGCCGGAAGACGTTGCGCGAGCCGCTCGCGCAGGGCATCGGCATCGACCGCGTCGGCGACCAGATAGGCGACGAGCTGCTTCTGGCCCGGCCGGTCCTCGCGCAGCAGCGTGGCGGCCGGCGCGTCGCCCAGGTCGGCCAGCGCC
This sequence comes from Xanthomonas sp. DAR 35659, assembly GCF_041242975.1. Taxonomy (NCBI): domain Bacteria; kingdom Pseudomonadati; phylum Pseudomonadota; class Gammaproteobacteria; order Lysobacterales; family Lysobacteraceae; genus Xanthomonas; species Xanthomonas medicagonis. The sequence continues at coordinate 3,178,175 of NZ_CP162488.1, read as the reverse complement.
GCGTCGATCTCGCCGAGCTCCACGCGCAAGCCGCGCAGCTTGACCTGCTGGTCGCTGCGGCCGAGGAAGTCGATGCGGCCATCGGCGCGCCAGCGGGCGAGGTCGCCGGAGCGGTACATGCGAGCGCCGGCGGCGAACGGATTGGCCACGAAGCGCTCGGCGCTGAGCGCGGCTTGGCCGAGGTAGCCGCGGGCCAGGCCGGCGCCGGCGATGTAGAGCTCGCCGGTCGCGCCGACCGGCACCGGCTGCAGGGCCGCGTCGAGCACATAGACCTGCATGTTGTCGAGCGGGGTGCCGAGCGCGACGCTGGGGGCGTCCTCGCCCAGGGGCTCGACGGCGCCGGCGAGCGCGAAGGTGGTGGTTTCGGTCGGGCCGTAGCCGTTGACGATGCGCAGGCGCGGATGACGGGCCTGCAGGCGGCGGATCGCGGCGGGGTGCAGCACGTCGCCGCCGGCCAGCACCTGCTGCAGCGGCGCGAACAGGTCCGGCGCGGCGTCGGCGAACTCGTGGAACAGGCCGGCGGTGAGCCACAGGGCGCTGACGCCGTGGCGTTTGATGGCGCGCTGGTAGTCGCGGGCATCGCCGGCGTCGGCATCGAGCACGGCGACGCGGCCCCCGCGCAGCAACGGCACCCACAGTTCGTAGGTGGAGGCGTCGAAGGCGTGGCTGGAATGCAGCAGGACGGTGGCATGGCCGTGGTCGAAGCGGCGGTCGCGGGCGAGGGCGACGATGTCGCGCTGGCGCACGGCCACGCCCTTGGGGATGCCGGTGGAGCCGGAGGTGAACATGACGTAGGCCAACTGCTCCGGGTGGATGGCGGCAGCGGGCCGGTCGTCGGGCTCGGCCACGTCGAACCCGAAGGCGTCCACGCGCACCGTGTGGGCGGCGGCGATGCTGCGTCCGTGCGCGGACGCGTCGGCGACGAGCAACTGCGCGCCGGTCTGGGCCAGCAGGGCGCTGAGGCGGGCGTCCGGATGCGCGGCGTGCAGCGGCACGTAGTAGGCGCCGGTCTTGAGCACGGCGAGCACCGCGACGATCAGCTCGGGCGAGCGCTGCATCAGAATCCCGACGCCGCGCTCGGCGGCGGCGCCGTGCCGCCGCAGTGCGTGCGCGAGCGCATCCGCGCGTCGCTCCAGTTCGGCATAGCACCATGCGACGTGTTCGCCGACCACCGCGATCGCGTCCGGCGTCGCTGCGGCCTGGCGCGCGAACGCGGCCGCCACCGACTCCACCGCCACCTCGTGCGTGGTGGCGTTCCAAGTCTCCAGCACGGTCCGCCGCTCGTGCGGATCGAGCAGCGGAATGTCGCGCAACGCGCGTTCCGGCGAGGTCAGGGTGGTCTCGGCGAAGCGCAGAAGACGACGCATGTGTGCTTCGACCTCGGCCTGCGCGTAGGCCTCGCAATTGCCGTCGAGGTGCAGCTCACACCCCGGCCGGTCGATCTTTCCCTGCAGGCTCACCGCCACGTCGCCGACCTGGCCGTTGGAAAGCGAATGCACCGTCGCACTGCCACCTTCGATATCGAAGGCGTAATCGAACGGAATGATGTTGATGCGCGGACCGAAACAGCGCTGCTGGCCGCCGTCGGCCATGGCCTGCAGCAGATCCTTGCCGCGGTAGGCCTGATGTCGCAGGCTGCGGCCGATCTCGCGCGAGGCCTCGGTCGCGACCGTCTGCAGCGTGGCATCGGCGGGAAAGTCCAGCAACAACGGCAGCACGTTGGCGACGGTGCCGGGAATGTCGCGGCTGGTGCGCGAGCGCGAGGCAACGGGGAAGTCGAACAGCATGCGTTCGCGCCCGGCGATGCGTTGCAGATACGCCGCGACAGCGGCGGTCATCAATTGCGGCCACTTGATTCCGCTGCTCGCCTCGGTGCGCAGTAGCGCTTCCACGAGCGAGGTAGGCAGCGGGGTGGTGCTGCGATGGAAACCCGGCGTCGTCCGCGGTGCGCGGCCATCTAGGGCCACGCGTTCGGGGGCGCCCCGCATGCGCTCTAGCCAGTAGGACGCATCCTTGGCGTAGCGCTCGGACCCGCGATAGTCGGCGTCCTCGGCGATCAACGCCAGTACGCTTCCAAAGCGGGGCGTCGGCATCGGGGCGCCGCGCCTGTTCGCGTCGTACAGCTCGATCAGTCGAGCGGTCAGCAACGAATAGGAATAGCCATCGATCGCGACATGGTGATAACGCTGGTACCAGCGGTAGTGCGCGGGCCCGAGCTTGAACAGCGCATGTTCGAACGCGGGCGCGCCGCCCGGAGAGCAGGGCAGCTCCAGCACGCGTGCGGCTCTGTCGTGTATCAGCCGGAGAGAGCGCGCGCGCGGATCGGGATCGGTCGACACGTCCACAACATCGAAGGCGACGCATGGAGGCTGCTCCATCACGCGCTGGCGTGGCCCCGCTTCGCCGGTTTCCAGATGCAACCACAGTGCGTCGGTCTCGGCAACGCAAGCGACCACCGCCTCGCGCCAGGCATGGACATCGATTGCCGCATGGATCTCCAGGTAGCCACGGACGTCGTAGTACGGATTGGTCGGCTCGAACGCCTGCGCGAACCACATTTCCAACTGCGGAGCCGACAACGGGTGCCACAACGGTTGCTTCAATGCGCAGCTCATGGGGTCACCATGGATCGGATGCGGAGAGGCGCGGCGCAAGGCGCGCGCGCGGGTTCAATTCGCGGCGAGCGTGGGTTCGGCGACGGACTCGGCGTGCGTTGGGCGCTGAAACTGGCGCTCGACCAGGCGCGCGTAGGGAGGGTGGGTCGCCAACAGTTGCAAGTGGCTGCCGATGCCGGAGAGGCAGCCGCCGTCGAGGAAGCAGATGCGATCGGCGTGCATCACCGTGGACAACCGGTGCGCGACGACGATATTGGTGCGGCCCTGCATCAGCTCGTCCAGAGCGAGCTTGACCTGATGCTCGGTCTCGCTGTCGAGCGCGGAGGTCGCTTCGTCGAGAATCAGGATGTCCGGATCGCGCAGGAACATGCGGGCGATGGCGATGCGTTGGCGCTGGCCGCCGGAGAGGTTGTTGCCCTGTTCGATAAGGACCGTGTCCAGCCCCTGCGGCATGGCCTCGATGAAGTCCAGCGCGCCGGCGCGATGCGCCGCCGAGCGTACTTGTTCGTCGCCGAACTCGCCTTCCAGTCCGTAGACGATGTTGTCGCGCACGCTGCCCGGCATCACCGGCGCGTTCTGCGCGACATAGCCGATGCTGCCGCGCCACTGCCGCAGCGGGAACTCGCCGATCGGGTGGCCGTCGTAAAGGATGCGCCCGCTGCTGGGTTCGTAGAAACGCTCGATCAGCGCCAGCAAACTGGACTTCCCGCTGCCGCTGGCGCCGACCAGGGCCACGGTCTGTCCGGGCTCCAGGCGCAGATCGATGCCGCGCAGCACCGGCGTGGCGCGTCCGGGATAGGCGAAGCACACGTCCTGGAATTCCAGGGGTTTGCCCGGCCTGCGTTCGGCGCGGCCAGGGCGGGCCTCTTCCTCGTCTTCGCGCAGCATCGCCGCGATGCGCACCGAGGCGCCCTTGGCCTTCTGCAGTTCGGCAGTGAAATGGGTCAGCTGCATCAACGGCGTGGCGACATTGAAAATGTAGAGGATGAACGCGGTCAGGGTTCCGACGGTGATCTCGCCGGCGGACACGCGCGCGGCGCCATAGACCAGGATGACCAGGATCGCCAGGGTCATCGCCAGGCCCATCAGCGGCTCCAACAATACGTTGATCCGCGCCACGCGCAGGCCGAGGCGCTTGAGCCCGTCGATCTCCGTGCGGCTGCGGTCGCGCTCGCGGCGCTCGGCGGTAAAGGCCTTGACCAGGCGGATTTCCTGGAAGATGTGGGTCAGGATGCCGCTGAAACGCGCGGTGCGGTCCTGGATGCGGCGCGACAGGCCATCGAGCAGAAAGGCGATCGGAATCATGATCGCGAAGGCCGCGCCGATCGAGCCGAGCAAGGTCAGGGTCAGGCGCACGTCCAGCAGCAGCAGCACCACGACCGAACCCAACAGCAGCAGGATCCCGGTGACCAGATTCACGGTCTGGCGCGCGATCAACTCGGAGATCGACTCGCAGTCGCGCACCACGCGGCTGACGCGCTCGCCGCTGCCCTCGCTGTCGAACGAAGCGATCGGCAGGCGCAACAACTTGTCGACCAGTTGCAGGCGCAGCTGCGCGACCACCTGGTAGCCGACCCGCGCCAACAGATACGCCGAACCGGCATTGAGCAATGCGGCGGCGGCCAGAATCCCGACCAGGCCGAGCATCGGCCACGGATCGAGTCCATTGCGGCCGAAGCCATCGATCATCGCCTTGGTCTGGATGGGGAAGAACAAGGTTCCCGCGACCGATGCCATCGCCATCACCGTGGCCATGGCCAGCGCAGCGGGCGACGGGCGGGCACCGCGCAGCAGGCGCCAGAGGTCGCGGTTGGAGGACGAGGTCATGGCAGTTCCGCAGCGTGCGCTGGCGGCATCGGCCATCCGTGCGCGCGATCGCATGCGTCCGCATGCTGCAGTGTTGGCGTGTTCGTGGCGATTTGCCGCCGCGATGCATCGGCGTGCATGCCGTGCGCGGGGCATCGCGAACGGAGACTGCATGGCCGGAGTTTTGCGCGTGCGAAGTACCGAGCCGCGTGTGTTCTGGCATCAAGCGGCATGGCATGTTCCCGTCCGGCATTGAGGTCGCATGTCCGGCTGCGGGTGGTGGCGGGCGCGCTGCCGCAACGGCGAGTGTCGCGAAGCTCGATGCCAAGGATCGGAGGCTTGCCCGCACGCAGCGCGGCGCGGTTCGCAGGGGCCGCCGGTGCCAAAGGGGGCGTCGAAGCACGGCGCCAACGTCGGCGAGGTGATCGCGGTGTTCGCGCTGCACAGCATGCTTGCGAACGATCAGGATGCGAGGCGTGTCGCGCGAAACAATCCATCAGCACACGCCCGGGGAATGCTGTCCGAACACTACGTCCGTCATGACGGCTCCTGTTCTTTGCTGCTCACTTCCATTCTTGGAAGTTCTTTTCCCCTGTCGCGAAACTAGTGTGAAGCAAATGATGTGTGCACATGGACGGTGGCGTAGACACTTCTTGTGTACGCTTCCGCATGTCGCGCGCAAACGTGATGCCGCGGTGTGAAGAATGCAGAAGAGCGCAGATGCGTATGCCGTTGTCACATGGCGCGCGACGCAGTTTCATGACGGAAGCGATCGTGAGTGCAGTGTGGTGCTAGGCGCGGCAGCGATGGATTCGGCTTGTTGCCATGGGCGAATCGTGCATCGAGGAGGCTTCGATGCGCATGATTCATTTGCTGATCTTGGCGCGCGATGCGACATGATGTTGTCGCATTGGTCCGCTATTACGGCGTTGTGCGTCGCATCATGTCGACACGGTTCGATGTCATCCGCGCTCCAGTGCATTTGTGCTCCGCCAGTTGAGGGGAGTGGCGTGCATGGCTGGTCCCTGCGATGGCGATTGTCGAGGTCACAGGCCGAGGTCGGCAGTAGTGCCGTGTCGGTGTGTATGTCGCGGCAGGGTGGTCGGGGAGGACGCGGCGAGGACTGGCGACATCGCGATCATCGCCGTGTTAAGCGCTGGTGCTTTTTGAGGTTGTATCGAACGTGGAGGTCTTCGGCATTGTCTGATGGCGTCTCGCAAGCGCGCTTCATGGCGTGCTGCACGCCTGCGGACTCACTCCTCGCCGGCGCGCGCGCGGATGCGTGTGCCGGCAGACCGATCACGGGATCCAGTGATAAGGAGGGTTGCGATACTCCGTCGGCGGCTTCTCGGGAAGCTCCTGTTCGATGACCATGTCGAGCACGTCGCGATAGCGTGAGGCATGGATGTCGGGATCGGCCAGTTCGTAACGCAGGATGCGCACGATGCTTCGACTTCCAGGGGGCGGCTCGAATCCTCGGATCAAGGGCATGACGGGATACGGCGTCGAGTCGGCGTGCCATGCGCCGTCGGCGCCTTGCGTTACCGTCCGCGCCACGACGCAGACGTTTTCCGGGCGTCCCGGAATATCTGGCCCGTTGTACCCGCAGCCCATGGTGTCTGGCCCGACTTGAAGGTAAAGGACGCGCGGCTGCGGAAGAACGTCGGCCGGATCGGTGAAACGCAGTTGTCCGTTGTCGTAGAGCAGGAACTCCTCGCCCGATGGCGCCTTGAGCCGCAGGGCCGGTTTGTCGGTGCCGGCGATCCGGACGAACGAGATGGAGAATTCACCGCGGAAACGCGCGATCGACGGCGCGAGTGCCGCGTCCGCCTTGCAGGCGTCCTGCGATGCATAGGCCTGCGCGATGACGACGTGTCCGTTTTCCTCGCGGTACGGCGCCACGCGCCTGCCGCAGGCCGTCGCGAATTCCAGGTAGTCGGCGCGGAACAGCACCGGCAGGATGGATCTGTTGCCATCCGCGCCCTGCGCGAACGGCGCGATGGCGTTGCCATGTGCATCGTTGACCTGGTACAGGACCCACGCGGTGTCCTGCAGCCTGCGTTGCGCGGCATCGGGCGCGGGTTTGGTGTCGGCCGCGCTCGCGGACCCCAGCGCGACCGCGAATGCCACGCCCAGCGCGTATCGGAGCGGACCTGTGGCGGCGCGCGTGACGTTCTTGCCTGCTGTTCTTCCAGTGACCATGCCGGCTCCCATGCCAGTCGCTCTTGCGCACAAGTCTAGCCAAGGCATGGACGCTGTTCGCGCCGACATGTCGTAGGAATTGTTCCCGTAGGAGCATCAGGGAACCGCTCGACCGCGACGGCATGGCGATCCGGCCGGTGCTGCATGCCGGTCAGGGTGCGCGTGCCGAGGTTGCCGGTGTCGAGGCGCGGGGAGTGGCGTGTGCTCGCTCCTGCGGGGATCGGATGTGGTTCCGTTGCGCAGGTGCATGCTGGCTCTTCTTGCGATGCCGTGGGGGTGCTTGCCGAAGCCGGGCACCGCCGCGCCGCGTGCGTCCCCTAGGCGCCTTGCGGCGGCGGCATCTCGCCTGTGCAGCGCCAAGATCTGAGCGCTGCGTTGCGCCGCCAGAGCGGTGGTGCGCGCGGGCCGAGCCGGTCGCGCGCTGCGTGGAGGCAATACCGCGGACACAAAAAAACCCGGAAAACTCGCGTTTTCCAGGTTTCTTGTGACCTTGAAACTGGTCGGGGAGACAGGATTCGAACCTGCGACCTCTACGTCCCGAACGTAGCGCTCTACCAGACTGAGCTACACCCCGAAGGAGCCGCACATGATACGGGGGTCATCCGTATCCTGCAAGATCCTTTGCGAAAAAAGTTCAGTCCTTGGCGTCGGGGGCGGCGCCCTCGCGGGCCTCGAACCACATGCCGTTGAGGATGGCGGCGGTGGAGGCCAGGCCGACACCGAGAATCCAGGCGAAGTACCACATGGTCAATCTCCTAAAGCGGTCAGGGAGGGGCGCGTCAGTACGCGTTGGGGTTGTCGTCCATCGACGCGGCGGTGACCTTGCCCTTCAGCACCCGGTACACCCAGGTGGTGTAGCCGATGATGATCGGCAGGAACACCGCGGTGGCCAGCAGCATGATCCACAGGGTCAGGCGGCTGCTGGAGGCGTCCCAGACGGTCAGGCTGGAGCCGGGCTGGCTGGACGACGGCAGCAGGAACGGGAAGATCGCAAAGCCCACGGTGAGGATGATGCCGGCGATGGCGCTGCCGGAGGCGATGAAGGCCAGGCCGCCGCGACGCTGGCGCAGCAGCAGCGCGCTCGCCAGCAGGCCGAGCAGGCCGACCGCCGGCGCCAGCGCGGTCAGCGGCATGGTCTGGTAGTTGTGCATCCAGCCGCCGGCCTCGCCCAGCACCGCGGTCTTCAGCAGCGGGTTGGTGGCGCCGTCGGTGATCACCTGCGAGGTCACCGCATAGCCGGGCAGGCCCATCGCCACCCATACGCCGGCGCCGGCGAACAGCGCGCAGGCCACCAGCGCCGCCACGCTGCCGTAGCGGGCGGCGCGCTCGGCCACCGGGCCGTCGGTCTTCAGCACCAGCATCGCCGCGCCGTGCGCCACCAGCATGCTCACGCTGAGCAGGCCGGCGAGCAGGGCGAACGGCATCAGCAGGCCGAAGAAGCTGCCGGTGTAGAACACCCGCAGGGTGTCGTCGAAGTGGAACGGCACGCCCAGCAGCACGTTGCCCACCGCCACGCCCATGATCAGCGCCGGGATGAAGCCGCCGATGAACAGCGCCCAGTCCCAGCCGTTGCGCCAGCGCTGGCTGGGCAGCTTGCCGCGGAACTTGAACCCGACCGGGCGCAGGATCAGCGCGAACAGGATCACGAACATGGCCAGGTAGAAGCCGGAGAAGCTGACCGCGTACAGCGGCGGCCAGGCGGCGAAGATGGCGCCGCCACCGAGCACCAGCCAGACCTGGTTGCCTTCCCAGACCGGGCCGATGGTGTTGACCACCAGCCGGCGCTCGGCGTCGTTCTTGGCCACGAACGGCAGCAGCGCGCCGACGCCCAGGTCGAATCCGTCCATGACCGCGAAGCCGATCAGCAGGATGCCCAGCAGCAGCCACCAGATCACGCGCAGCGTGGTGTAGTCCAATGCAATGAAGTCCATCGTCATTCTCCTGCCGGGATCAGAGTTGGCCGGCGGCCGCGTTGGCGGCAAGGGGCGCGGCGGGGCGCGGGGTCGGCTGCAGCAGCGCCGGCAGGTCGTCGGGACCCTTGCGGATCGCCTTGAGCATCAGCTTGATCTCGATGACCAGCAGCACGGTGTAGATCGCCACGAAGCCGGCCAGGGTGATCAGGATGTCGTGCAGGGCCAGGCCGGAGGCGGCGTAGAACGTCGGCAGCACGCCTTCCACCGCCCACGGCTGGCGGCCGTACTCGGCGACGAACCAACCGCATTCGATCGCGATCCACGGCGCCGGCAGGGTCCACACCGCCAGCTTCAGGAACCAGCGCTTGTGCTCGAAGTTGTGCTTGCACGAGAACCACATCGCGGCGGCGAAGAAGGCGATCAGGTAGAAGCCCAGCCCAGCCATGACCCGGAACGTCCAGAACAGCGGCAGCACGCGCGGCACGGTGTCCAGCGCAGCCTTGGAGATCTCTTCCGGGGTGGCGTTGAGGATGTCGTCGCGATAACGCTTGAGCAGCAGGCCGTGGCCCAGATCCTGCCAGTGGCGGTCGAAGACCTCGCGCGCCTCCACGTCGTTGCGGTTGGCCTTGAGCCGCTCCAGCGCGCCGTAGGCGATCTGGCCGCCGCGGATGCGGTGTTCGGCGCGCTTGACCAGTTCCAGGATGCCGGGGATCGGCGTGTTCAGCGAGCGCGTGGCGATCAGGCCCATCAGGTACGGCACCTTGATCGCGTAGTCGTTCTTGCCGGTGGTCTGGTTGGGGATGCCGAAGGCGGTGAAGTCGGCCGGGGCCTGCTCGGTCTCCCACATCGCCTCGATCGCGGCCAGCTTCATCTTCTGGTGTTCGTTGGCGGCGTAACCGCTCTCGTCGCCCAGCACCACCACCGACAGCGAGGAGGCCAGGCCGAACGCGGCGGCCACCGCGAACGAGCGGCGGGCCAGGTCGCGGTGCTTGCCGCGTAGCAGGAACAGCGCGCTGATCGACATCACGAACACCGCGCCGGTCACGTAGCCGGCGCTGACCGTGTGCACGAACTTGGCCTGCGCCACCGGGTTGAACACCACCGCCATGAAGTCCACGACTTCCATGCGCATGGTGTCCGGGTTGAACACCGCGCCGGTGGGGTTCTGCATCCAGCCGTTGGCGATCAGGATCCACACCGCCGACAGGTTGGTGCCCAGCGCCATCAGCCAGGTCACCATCAGGTGCTTGACCGGGGAGAGCTTGTTCCAGCCGAAGAAGAACAGGCCGATGAAGGTCGCTTCCAGGAAGAACGCCATCAGCCCTTCGATCGCCAGCGGCGCGCCGAAGATGTCGCCGACGTAATGGCTGTAGTAGGACCAGTTCATGCCGAACTGGAATTCCATCACGATGCCGGTGGCGACGCCCATGGCGAAGTTGATGCCGAACAGCACGCCCCAGAACAACGCCATGCGCCGCCAGACCTCCTTGCGGGTCATGACGTACACGCTCTCCATGATCGCGATCATGAAGGACAGGCCGAGCGTGAGGGGAACGAACAGGAAGTGGTACATCGCGGTCATGGCGAACTGCAGCCGCGACAGCTCTACGACAGTGGTGTCGATCATGGCTGTGCTACCTCGTGGAAAATGCGCATCTGTGGGGCCGGGTGGCGGTAGGTTGAGGGCGATGTTCCGCTTTCCCCGCCGCGCCGGCCTTGATCCAAATCAATGTTCGCCGCGGCCCGCGCCGGCATCGTGGCGGCACGCGGCGGTTCCGACCGGGATGCCGACTTACAATGGCGGCCCGTTCGCCGTGCCGAGCCCGTTTTGACCGATCCCGCCGCGCCGTCCACCGCATCGCCTGAGTCGCCCGCCGAATCGCCGCACCCGCGACGCTCGCGCCTGCGCTGGCTGGCCGCGCTGGCCGCCGCGGCGCGCGGGCGACAGCGGCTGGCGGCGCTGGCGATCAGCCTGTCCGGCGCGCTGCTGATCGTGCAGGCCGGGGCTATCGCCTGGTTGCTGCAGGCGCTGCTGGTGGAGCGCCGCGCGTTGGCGCAGACGCTGCCCGCCGTTGGCCTGCTGGCGCTGATGCTGGCGCTGCGCGCGCTGCTCGGCGCCTGCGTGCAGCGCGCCGCCGGCGACGTCGCCGATGCCGCCAAGTTCGAACTGCGCCGCCGTGTGTACCGGCACCTGCTGCAACGCGGTCCGCTGTGGCTGCGCGGGCAGCGCAACGGCGAGCTGGGCGAACTGCTGCTGGCGCACGGCGACGCGCTGGACGGCTACTACGCCGGCTACCAGCCGGCGCGGCTGGAAGTGAGCGTGGTGCCGCTGCTGATCCTGCTCGCGGTGGGGTGGAGCGACTGGGTGGTGGGCCTGCTGCTGCTGTGCACCGCGCCGCTGGTGCCGATCTTCATGATGCTGGTGGGGTGGGGCGCCGAGGCCGCCGGACGCCGCCAGCTGCGCGCGCTGGCGCGGATGGGCGGGCATTTCGCCGACCGGCTCAAGGGACTGGGCCTGCTGCGCCTGTACGGCCGCGGCGAGGACGAACTGCAGGGCATCGCCGATGCCGCCGAGGGCGTGCGCGAACGCACCTTGAAGGTGTTGCGGATCGCCTTCCTGTCCTCGACCGTGCTCGAGTTCTTCGCCTCGGTCAGCGTCGCCATCGTGGCGATGTACCTGGGCCTGAGCTACCTGGGCATGATTTCGCTGCACGCGGCGGTGCCGACGCTGGGCGTGGGGGTGTTCTGCCTGCTGCTGGCGCCGGAGTTCTATGCGCCGCTGCGGCGCCTGGCCGCGCATTACCACGACCGCGCCAATGCGCTGGCGGCGGCGGCCGAGGTCGAGCGCCTGCTCGACGCGCTGCCCGAGGCGACGGGAGCGGCATTGCCTGCGCCGTTGCCCCATGCCGGCGAGGTTTCGCCTTCGCCGCAGGCGGACGCGCCAGCGACGGAGCCTACGGACGCGGCGATGCCCGCCGCGGCGTCGGCTTTCGCGCCCGCGGTCGAGCCAGCGCCAGCACAAGCGCTGGTGCGTGCCACCGGCCTGGTGTTGCGGCCGCAAGGCGCGCGATGCGATGCAGTGCGCGATCTGTCATTCGAATTGCGGCCCGGCCAGCGCCTGGCCCTGGTCGGTCCCAGCGGCAGCGGCAAGAGCACCTTGCTGGAAGCGCTGACCGGCTGGCTGGCGCCACGTGCCGGCAGCCTGCAGCTCCGCCCCGGGCTGCGCGTGGGCTATGCCGGGCAGCGGCCCTACCTGTTCCACGGCAGCATCGCCGACAACCTGCGCCTGGCCGATCCGCAGGCCAGCGCCGCGCGGCTGCAGGCCGCGGCCGAGGCCGCGCAGGTGATGCGCTTCGCCGCGCGCCTGCCGTTGGGCCTGGAGACCGTGGTCGGCGAACGCGGTTTCGGTCTGTCCGGCGGCGAAGCGCGGCGCATCGGCCTGGCGCGGTTGCTGCTGCGCGAGCCGGAACTGTTGCTGCTCGACGAACCGACCGCCTTCCTCGATCCGGACACGGAAGCCGAACTGCTGCGCACGCTGGCCGCCTTCAGTCAGGGCCGCAGCGTGATCGTCGCCACCCATAGCGAGGCGGCGATGCGCTGGGCCGACAGCGTGCTGCGCCTGCCGGCGCGCGCGCTGGCCGGCGACGCGGCGGGAGTGGCGCCATGAGCGGGCCGGTGCGCGACGACCTGCGCGGGGTGTTCCGTCGCCATCATGGCCGCCTGCTGCTGACCGCGTTGCTGCTGCTGTGCACGATGCTGGCCGGCGTCGGCCTGCTCGGCCTGTCCGGCGGCTTCCTGACCGCCGCGGCGCTGGCCGGCGCGGTCGGCATGGGCAGCGGCTTCAACTTCTTCTCGCCGTCGGCCGGCATCCGCGCGCTGACCTTCGCGCGCATTGCCTCGCGCTACGGCGAGAAGCTGGTCGGCCACGACGCCACCTTGCGCATCGCCCGCGACCTGCGCGTGTGGTTCTTCCGCCGCGCGCTGCCGCTGGCGCCGGCCAGGCTCGGCGCCAGCCGCACCGGCGAATTGCTGGCGCGGCTGATGTCCGACATCGGCGAGGTCGACGGACTGGTGGTGCGCGCGCTGGGACCGCTGGCAGCGCTGCTCGGCATCGGCGTCGCCGGCGTCGCTTCGGCGGCGGCGATCTATTGGCCGGCGGCACTCGTGCTGGCCGGGTTGGCGTTGGCTGTCGGCGCCGGCGTGCCCTGGGTGGTCGCGCGCGACGGCCGGCGTCGCGAGCAGCGCCGCGCGCAGCAGCGCGAGACGCTGCGTACGCTGGCGTATGAAGGCCTGGAAGGCGCCGCCGATCTGGCCGCGCTCGACGCGCAGGCCGCCTGGATCGCACGCGTGGACGCCAGCGCGCAGGACCTGCGCGCGCAGGATCGGCAGCAGCGGCAACGCCTGATCGGCGGCAACGCGCTGCACGCACTGTGCGCCGCGCTCGGCCTGCTGGCGATGCTGTGGCTGGCGCTGGGCGCGGCGCGCGCCGACCTGATCGGCGCCGCGCAGGCGGCCGGGCTGATCTTCCTGACCGTGGCCCTGCTCGAAGTGTGGGCCGGCGCCGGACTGGCTTGGCAGGCGCTGCAGTCCGGCCGAGTCGCCGCGCAGCGCTTGCAGGCGATCGCCGGGCAGGACGCGCCCGTGGCCGACGTTGCCCGGCCGCAGCCGGTGCCTGACGCCGGCGAAGTGCGTTTCGACGGCGTGGTCTTCGCCTGGCCGGGCGAAGCGCGGCGCGTGCTCGACGGCGTCGACCTGCGTATCGCGCCGGGCGAGCGGGTGGCCATCGGCGGCGACAGCGGTAGCGGCAAGACCACCCTGTCGGCGTTGCTGCTGCGGCTGTGGGATCCGCAGCAGGGCAGCATCCGTTTCGCCGGCGTGGACCTGCGCGAACTGGCCCAGGCGCAGTGGCACCGGCGTATCGCCTGGCTGCCGCAGGGCGCGCCGGTGTTCGCCGGCAGCGTGCGCGACAACCTGCGCCTGGGTGCGCCCGAGGCCGACGACGCCACGCTGCAGCGCGCGCTCGCCGACGTGCGCTTGGATGGCTGGCTGCACGAAGTCGGCGGGCTGGACGCGTGGTTGGGCGAGAACGGCGCGACCATGTCCGCCGGCCAGGCGCGGCGCCTGGCGCTGGCCCGCGCGCTGCTGCGCCAGGCCCCGCTGCTGGTGCTGGACGAACCCACCGAAGGCCTGGACGTGGATACCGCGCAGGCCCTGCTGCGCGATCTGGCGCAGGCAATGGGCCAGCGCAGCCTGTTGCTGATCAGCCACGACACGCTGCCCGACGGCGTGGTGCATGTGCGCTATCGGTTGCAGGAGGGGCGGCTTCGGGTCGAGCCGTAGTGTCGCCACGACCGAGGGCCGCGGCGGCTGTCCGAGGTGGCCTGCGGTCGTGACCTAGGTCCCTCCCACAACAGGCTGGCGGCAGGCTGCGACCGCGCGATGGCTGGCGATGTCCGCTGGCCATTCGTGCCGCGTTAGGAGGCGAAGTCGTGCGCGATCAGCAGCGCCCGAAAGCCCTTGTGATGGCAGCGGCTTCAGGGCGTCGCGAAGTACCCGCTCCGCTACTGCGAGAGAGGCTCGTCGTCGTCTTTGTAGGAGCGGCTTCAGCCGCGACATCGGTGCCAGCGGCACCATGATCGCGGATGCTATCTGTCGCGGCTGAAGCCGCTCCTACAGGGGGCCTTCCATCGTTCGCTGGAGGCTCCCTTCCGTCGCGGCCAGTGGAGGGTGGAATCCTCCACTTCCAACGATGGTCGGCAAGGCGCTCTGGCCACTACAACGCGTCCAGAAACTCCCGCACCGCCGGTCCGAACCGCGGGAAATCCACCAGGAACGCGTCGTGCCCCTGCGGCGAGTCCAGGCCGATGAAGTGCGCCTGCGCGCCGCCGGCGCGCAGGCCGTCGGCGATCTGTTCCTGCTGCTGCACCGGGAACAGGATGTCGGTATTGGCGCCGATCGCCAGCGCGCGGTCGACGCGGATCGTGGCGATGCCGGCGAGCACGTCGCCGCCGGCGTATTCGGCCAGGTCGAACCAGTCCATCGAGCGGCTCAGGTACAGGTAGCAGTTCGGATCGAAGCGGCGCACGAAGCGCCGCGCGTGGCCTTCGAGGTAGCTTTCGACCTGGAATTCCAGGCCGAACGGATCGTCGTCGGCCTGGTCCGAATCCAGCCGCACGCGGCCGAAGCGGCCATCCCATTCCAGCGCCGAGCGGTAGGTGATGACGCCCAGCTTGCGCGCCATGCGCATGCCGGACTCGGGGTAGGTCGCCTCGTCGTAGTCGCCGCCGTTCCAGTTCGGGTCCAGGCGGATCGCTTCGCGCTGCAGCGAACGGATCGCGATCGAGAACGGCAGGGCCTGCGCGCTGCCGGAAATGTTGATGTGGCTGCGCGCCAGGCCAGGATGCCGGTGCAGCAACGCCAGCGCGGTCATGCCGCCCATCGAGTTGCCGATCACGCAGGCCAGTTGCGCGATGCCCAGCGCCCGCACCACCTGCGCGGCGGCGTCGGCGCCGTCCTCGACCGAGAGTTCCGGGAAGCGCAGGCGATACGGCTGGCCGTCGTCCGGATGCGGCGAGGCGGGGCCGGTGGAACCCTTGCAACTGCCCAGCGAGTTCACGCAGACCACGAACCAGCGCTGCGTGTCGATCGGCTTGCCGGGGCCGAGCATGGCGTTCCACCAACCAGGCGTGGGGTCGTCGGCGTTGGCCGCGGCATGCGCGTCGGGCGACAGCCCGGTGACGATCAGGATCGCGTTGTCGCGTTCGGCCGCCAGCGTGCCCCAGGTCTCGTAGGCGACCCGTGCGCCATGCAGGTGGCCGCCGCGTTTCATCGGGAACGGCGAGGGCAGGGCGAGGAAGCGGCTGCCGGGAGGAATGAATTCGGTCATCCGCCGATTCTAGCCGCGCGGCGGCGCACGCGGCGTGCGCACGCCGTGGTCCTGCTTTTGTAGGAGCGGCTTCAGCCGCGACATCGGCGTCGGGAGCACCGTGATTGCGGAAGTCATCTGTCGCGGCTGAAGCCGCTCCTACACGGGCGTGCGGCGTTAGGGCTTGCCGATCACCAGGTTCACTGGTGCGGTCGCCGGCAGTGTCACCGTCACCGGGGCCGATTCCAGGTCGCCTTCCTGGCGCATCGCGTTGCCGCTGCTGGACAGCCGCGCCAGGAGTTGCACCTGCTTGAGTTGCGACAACTTCTGCGTCGGCATCGGGCTGTCGGCATCGCTCAGGGTCACCCGCAGCGGCAGCGATTGCAGCGGGTGTTTCTGCACCGCGACCGGCATCGGCGGCCCACCCGGCACGCGCGCGATCACGAATACGCTGGCGTCGCCGCGCAGGCGCACGCGCGCGGCGAACGCGGGATCCAGCGACACCGCGACGGTCACCGTCGCCGCAGTGGCATCGGCGGGCTGCGCCGCCGACGGCGAGCCGGTGCCACCCGTGGGCGCGGCAGCGGCAGCCGCGACCGGCGCAGCCGGCGGCAGCGCCGGCAAGCCGGCATCGGCGCGGGCGGCGTCGATCTGCGGGCGCAGTGCGGCCGCGGTGGCGGCATCCACGCGCGGCAGCAAGGCTTCCCAGGTCGCGGCGGCGTCGGCGTTCTGGCCGCGTTGGCGTTGCGCGATGCCCAGGAACCAGGCCGCGCGCTCGCTCGCCGGCGCCACCTGCAAGGCGTGCCGCAACCAGGCGATGGCCTGGTCGTCGAAGCGGCGCTGCGGATCGGCCAGCGCGCGCGCTTCGGCCGCCTGCACCAGCCATTGCGGTTCGTCCGGTGCCAACTGCACCGCGCGCGCGAACGCGGCGGCCGCCTCGGTGGGACGACCCAACGACATCTGCGAGCGCGCCAGCAGCGCCCAGCCGTCGGCGCGGTTGGGATCCTTGGCCAACGCCGCCTGCAGTTGCGCCACGCCGTCTTCCAGGTTGCGCGGCGCCTCGCGGTTCTGCGCCTGCAGCGCGCGCGGCGTGCCGACCAGCGCGTACAGCGCCGCCGCCGCCACGCCCAGCGCCAGCACCGCGACGGCCAGCAGCGCGGTACCGCCACGGCCGCGCCGCAACGGCCACAGCACCGCGGCGAAGACCAGCGCGGCCAGCACCGCGGCGGCGGCATGCATGCCCCAGCTCAGCATCGCGTCACCATTCCTGTTCGTCCTGCGGCGGCACATCGGCGGCCGGCGCGCGGCGGCGCACCACCCAGGCCAGCAGCAGCGCACCGGCGCCGAGCAGCGCCAGCGGGCCGAACCACAGTAGCCAGGTGCGCGATTCCACCTGCGGGCGGTACAGCACGAATTCGCCGTAGCGATCGACCAGGAAGCGCTTGATCTGCGCGTCCGACTGTCCCTGCTGCATCAGGTGCAGCACTTCGCGGCGCAGGTCCAGCGCGATCTGCGCATGCGAATCGGCCAGCGACTGGTTCTGGCATTGCACGCAGCGCAGCTCGGCGGTCAACGCGTGGAAGCGCGCTTCCTCGGCCGCCGAGCGATACGCCAGCGGCGTCGGATCGGAAGCCTGCTGCGCGCCCGCGTGCGCGGCGCATGCGAGCAGCACCAGCAGCGCCAGCCCGCGCCAGCTCACGGCGCCGCCCGGCCCTGCTTGGACGACGGCGCGTCGCGTTCGGCCTTGAGCAGCGCCGGCAGCAGTTCGTCCTGGATGATCTGGTCGGTCAGCGCGCCCGAATGCTTCCAGCGCACCACGCCGTGCGCATCGACCAGGAAGGTTTCCGGCGCGGCGGCCACGCCCCAGTCGATCGCGGTGCGCCCGTCCGGGTCGAACAGCACCACGAAGAACGGATTGCCCAACTGCTCCAGCCAGCGCAAGGCGTCGGCGCGGGTGTCCTTCCAGTCGTAGCCGATCACCCGCACGCGCTTGGTCAGGGCGAAGCGGGTCAGCACCGGATGTTCCTCGCGGCAGGTGGCGCACCAGCTGCCCCACACGTTCAGCACGTACGGTGCGCCGCGCAGTTCGGCGCTGCGCACGCGGATCGAGCCGTCGTGCAGCACCGGCAGGTCGAACGCCGGCGCCGGCTTGCCGATCAGCGCCGACGGCAGCGCATCGCGATCGGCCACCCCGGAACGCTGCACCGCGTAGAACATCAGCGCCAGCAGGCCGAGGAAGAACAGGGCGCCCAGCACGATGGCGGCAAGCGGCAGGCGACGGGGAGCGGGGGCGGACATCAGGATTTCTCCGGGGAACGACGGAAGCGCCGGTCGGCGGCGGTGACGAAGCCGCCCAGCGCCATCAGCGCGGCGCCCAGCCAGATCCAGCGCACGAACGGTTTGACATGCAGGCGCATCGCCCAGGCGTTGCCGCCCAGCGGTTCGCCCAGCGCGATGTAGACGTCGCCGAACAGCCCGGGATGGATGCCGGCTTCGCTCAGGCTCTGGCCGCCGCTGGCGTAGGCGCGTTTTTCCGGATGCAGCAGCGCCAGCGGGCGATCGTCGCGCAGCACCTGCACGTGCGCGCGGTCGGAGACGTAGTTGGGGCCGCGGATCTGATCGATGCTGTCGAACGCGAAGCGATAGCGGCCCATCTGCAGGCTCTGCCCCGGGGCCAGCGCCACTTCGCGTTGCTGGTCCAGCGCTTCGACCAGCAGGGCGCCGGTCAGGAACACCGCGATGCCGGCGTGGGCCAGGGTCATGCCCAGCATCTCGGCGGTGAAGCGGCTGCCCTTGAGCTGCAACCGGCTCCACACGAAGCGCGCGGTGCCGAGCAGCACCCAGGCCGCGCCGGCGACGCCGGCGGCGGTCTTCCACGGCCCCTGCGGCGCCAGGAAGAAACCGAGCACGCCGGCCAGCAGCGCCAGCCCCGCCCACGGCGCCAGCAGCGCCAGCGGCCGCGACGGCTGCTCGCGCTGCCAGCGGGTCAGCGGTCCGAACGGCAGCAGCGCCACCAGCGGCGCCATCAGGATGACGAACAGGGTGCCGAAGTAGGGCGGGCCGACCGACAGCTTGCCCAGCCCGAGCGCGTCGGCCAGCAGCGGATACAGCGTGCCCAGCAGCACCATCGCGCAGGCGCAGGTGAGCAGCAGGTTGTTGGCCAGCAGCAGGGTCTCGCGCGAGGACGCGGCGAAGCGCTGGCGCGCGTCGCCGGCGGTCGCGGCGAGGCGGCCGCCGCGCAGCGCGTACAGCAGCAGTGCGCCGCCGCAGACCAGGCTCAGGAACACCAGGATGAACAGGCCGCGGCCGGGATCGGCGGCGAAGGAGTGCACGCTGGTCAGTACGCCGGAACGCACCAGGAACGTGCCCAGCAGCGACAGCGAGAACGCGGCGATCGCCAGCAGCAGGGTCCAGGCGCCGAAGCTGCCGCGCTTTTCGGTCACCGCCTGCGAATGCAGCAGCGCCGCGCCGGCCAGCCACGGCATGAAGCT
The DNA here is from genome assembly GCF_041242975.1 of Xanthomonas sp. DAR 35659. Taxonomy (NCBI): domain Bacteria; kingdom Pseudomonadati; phylum Pseudomonadota; class Gammaproteobacteria; order Lysobacterales; family Lysobacteraceae; genus Xanthomonas; species Xanthomonas medicagonis. Next base: position 3,159,283 of record NZ_CP162488.1, on the reverse strand, counting down.
GGCGTTCTCGACCGGGTCCCAGAACCACCAGCCGCCCCAGCCCAGTTCGTAGTACGCCCACCAACTGCCCAGCGCGATGCCGATGGTCAGGAAGCCCCAGGCCACGTTGGTCCACGGCCGCGTCCAGCGCAGCCAGCGCGCATCGACTTGGCCGTCGAGCAGCGCGGCGATGGCGAACGCGAACGGCACCGCGAAGCCGACGTAGCCGGCGTACAGCAGCGGCGGATGGATCACCAGCCCCGGGTCCTGCAGCAGCGGATTGAGGTCGCGTCCTTCCAGCGGCGCCGGCAGCAGCCGCGCGAACGGGTTGGAGGTGAACAGCAGGAAGGCGAGGAACCCCAGGCTGACCAGCGCCAGCGTGCCGAGCACCCGCGCCATCACCGGCGCCGGCAGGCGCCGCGAGCACAGCGCGACCGCGCCGGTCCACAAGGCCAGGATCAGCGTCCACAGCAACAACGACCCCTCGTGCGCGCCCCACACCGCCGAATAGCGGTACACCAGCGGCAGCAGCGAGTTGGAGTTCTCGGCGACGTAGGCCACCGAGAAGTCCTGTACCAGGAAGGCGTGGGTCAGCAGCGCGAAGGCGCCGGCGACCAGCGCCAGCTGCGCGAACGCGGCCGGCCGCGCCACCGCCATCCAGCGCGCGTCGCCGCGCTGCGCCCCGGCCAGCGGCACCACCGCCTGCAGCAACGCGGCGAGCAGGGCGAGGATCAGCAGGACCTGGCCAAGCTCAGGAAGCATGCAGCCGGGACTCGGGACGGGGGACGCGGTACGCGCAAGACCGATGCTGCGACGGCTGTGGCCCGATCGCGCACTGCGGCAGGCGCCGAGCAACGCGAGGACGGACGACTCCAGCGCCGATGCCCGGGAACGCCGCCGGGCCGCAGGCGTCTCGCCGCCGCTTGTCCGGGGCCCGGCGCGCGGGTCCCGAGCCCCGGCCCGCCAACGCCCTCACTGCATGGTCTCCACCGCATGCTTGCGATGCGCGCTGCCCATCTTGTCTTCCAGTTCCTTGGGCATGTAGGTCTCGTCGTGCTTGGCCAGCACGTCCTCGGCCACGAACACGCCATCGCGCATGCTGCCGGTGGCCACCACCGCCTGGCCCTCGCGGAACAGGTCGGGCAGGATCCGGTCGTAGCTGACGGTCAGTTGCGCATCGCCATCGGTGACCCGGAAGCGCGCCTGCAGCGAGCCGGGCGGACGCTGGAACGAGCCCTTCTCGACCATGCCGCCGAGGCGGAAGCGCGCGTGGTCGCCGGTCTTGCCGGCCAGCACCTCGGCCGGGGTGTACAGGTAGGCGGTGTTGCGCTGCAGGGCCATTGCCATCAGGGTGGTGGTCAGGCCCGCGGCCGCCACCAGCACCATCACCAACAGCAGCCGGCGCTTGCGTTGCGGGTTCATCGGCTCAGGTCCAGCGTGGCCGGGTCGGCCTTGGGTTGCTGCCGGCGCTGTGCGCGCAGTCGCGCCGCGCGCAGGGCGCTGCGCACCTTCAGCCGCGCCAGTACGAAGTCGGCCAGCAGCACGCCGGCGAACACGGCATAGGCGCCGACCACGTAGGGCAGGTAGTTCATGCGCGCGCCTCCGCCAGTTTCGTCACCCAGTCCTTGCCGGCTTCGCGGCGCAGGTTGTCGGCGCGCGCGCGCGCCAGCAGCGAGCCGGCGAACCAGAACTTGGTCGCGGCCACCATCAGCCACAACGGCGGCATCATGCTCGGGTCCATGCTCGACTTGCCGAACAACTGGATGGTCTGGCCCTGGTGCAGCGAGTTCCACCACACCACCGAGTAACGGATCACCGGCAGCAGCACCACGCCGACGATGGCCAGCAGCCCGGCCGCGCGCGCCGCGTTGCGGCGGTCCTCGATCGCCAGGTACAGGCCCATCACCCCGATGTACAGGAACAGCAGGATCAGTTCGGTGGTCAGGCGCGGGTCCCAGTCCCACCACGCGCCCCACATCGGCTTGCCCCAGATGCTGCCGGTGGCCAGGGTGATCGCGGTGAAGGCGGCGCCGATCGGCGCGCAGGCCATCGCCAGCACCTCGCACAGCTTGATCCGCCACACCAGCGCGATCGCCGCGTACAGCGCCATCAGCCCGAACACGAACAGGCTCATCCAGGCGCTCGGCACGTGGATGTAGAGGATGCGGAAGGCGTCGCTCTGCAGGCGGTCGGCCGGCACCACGAACAGCGCCTGCCAGATGCCCAGTCCGCCCAGCAGCAACGCGGCCAGATAGCACCACGGCGTCCAGCGCGCGGCGAAGCGGTCGAAGGCGGGAGGCGAGCCGAGTTGGTGGAACCAGCGGACGACGGAGGACATGCGGTCGATTCTAGCGGGCGAGGGCGTGCGACGGGTGCGGCGACAACGGTGCGACGATAGCGCAGGATGGTGCGATGGTACGGCCCGCGCCGCGTTGACGCTGCGCCAAATGCGCTCAGCTCAACGAGATGCGGATCGCCGCCGCCGCCGCCAGCGGCGCCAGCACCAGGCCCAGCACCAGCCCGGCCGCTAGCAGCAGCAGGCCACCGCCCGGATCCAGGCCCTGCGCCGCGGCCGCCACGCTGCCGGCGCCGAACACCAGCACCGGCACGTACAGCGGCAGCGCCAGCAGCGCGACCAGGATCCCGGCGCGCTTCATGCTCACCGTCAGCGCCGCCACCACCGCCCCGATCAGGCTCAGCAGCGGCGTGCCCAGCGCCAACGATGCCAGCAGCACCGGCATGCGGTCATGCGGCAGGTGCAGCAATTCGCCGAGCAGCGGCGTGGCCAGGATCAGCGGCAGCGCGGTGGTCAGCCAGTGCAGCAGCACCCGCACCAGCACCAGCCAGGCCAGCGGCACCGGCGCCAGCAGCCACTGTTCCAGCGAGCCATCCTCGGCGTCGCCGCGGAACAGGCTGTCCAATGCCAGCAGTCCGGCCAGCAGCGCCGCCAGCCACAGCGCGGCGCTGGCGACCTCGCCGAGCAGGCGTGGCTGGTTGCCCAGCGCCAGCGCGAACAGGGCCACGATCAGCAGCGCGAACAGCGCCGGCTGCAAGGCGTCGCCGCGGCGCCGCCACAGCAGGCGCAGATCGCGCACCAGCAACGCACGGGTGGCCTGCCACAGGGACGGAACGGGGGCGGCCAGGCTCATGCGGCGACTCCGCTCAGGTTCAACATGCGGGTGCGCACCGGCGGCGCCGCGTAGGCGCCGTGGGTGGTGACCAGCGCCGCGCCGCCGCTGCGCAGGTGCGCGGCGATCATCCGGTTGACCAGGGTGATGCCGTCCAGGTCGAGGTTGGCGTAGGGCTCGTCGAGCAGCCACAGCGGCGCCGGCGACAGCCACACCCGGGCCAGCGCCAGACGTTTCTTCTGCCCGGCCGACAGGTGCCGCACCAGGGTGTCCTCGTAGCCGGCCAGGCCGACGATGGCCAGCGCGCTGCCCGGCATCTGCTTGGCGCGGCGCCCTTGCAGCCCGCACAGATAGTGCAGGTTCTCCAGCGTGCTCAGGTCGGCCTTCAGCGCGCCCAGGTGGCCCAGGTAGGCCATGTAGCGCGCGCGGTCGCCGCGGCGCACCGCGTGCCCGTCGATCTCGATGCGCCCGGCCTCGGCGCGCAGCAGCCCGACCAGCACCCGCAGCAGGGTGGTCTTGCCGGCGCCGTTGTCGCCCTGCACCAGCAGCGCCTCGCCCGCGTCCAGGTGGAAGTCCAGCGGACCGAACACCGCGGCGTCGTCGCGGGCGAAGGTAAGCCCGCGCGCGGCCAGCAGCGGCGGCGGGGAATGCAGCGGATCGGTCATCGGCGAAAGAGCCGCGGCGGGATGGGCGCGGCGGCGGTGGGCGGTGGCGGCGGGAGCCGCGCATTGTATCGGCATGCGACGGTCTGGCGCGGCGGCGGCCGGCCTGCGCCGCCGCCGCGGGCGCCAGGGGGAACGCTGTTTTGCAGGCCGCCGCGGCATCGCCGGCCAGCGGCTTTGCGTACACTCGGCGTTTTCCCGTTGCCGTCGCCGCCGCATGCACCCGCAGACCAAGCTGCCCAAGGTGGGCACCACCATCTTCACCGTGATGTCGCAACTGGCCGCCGAACACGGCGCGGTCAACCTGGGGCAGGGCTTCCCCGACTTCGCCGCGCCGCCGCGGCTGATCGATGCGCTGGCGCAGGCGATGCGCGAGGGCCACAACCAGTATCCGCCGATGACCGGGGTGCCGGCGCTGCGCCAGGCGATCGCCGAGAAGGCGCTGCGCTGCTACGGCGCGCAGGTGGACGCGGACACCGAGGTCACCGTCACCAGCGGCGCTACCGAGGCGCTGTTCAACGCCATCCATGCGGTGGTGCGCCCGGGCGAGGAGGTGATCGTGCTGGACCCGGCCTACGACAGCTACGAGCCGGCGATCGACCTGGCCGGCGCGCGCGCGGTGCACGTGCCGCTGGATCCGCGGACCTTCGCGGTGGACTGGGAGCGGGTGCGCGCGGCGATCACCCCGCGTACCCGGCTGCTGATGCTCAACAGCCCGCACAACCCGTCCGGGGCGATGTTCGGCGCCGACGACCTGCGGGCGGTGGCCGACTTGCTGCGCGGCAGCGACATCTTCCTGGTCTCCGACGAGGTCTACGAGCACATCGTGTTCGACGGCCGCCGCCACGAGTCGGTACTGCGCTGGCCGGAGTTGCGCGAGCGCGCCTTCGTCGTGTCCAGCTTCGGCAAGACCTATCACTGCACCGGCTGGAAGATCGGCTACGCGATCGCCCCGCCGGCGCTGAGCGCCGAGTTCCGCAAGGTGCATCAGTACAACACCTTCACCAGCTTCGGCCCGGCCCAGCACGCCTTCGCCGCGATGATCCGCGAGCAGCCCGAGCACGACGAGCAACTGGGCGCGTTCTACCAGGCCAAGCGCGACCGCTTCCGCGAACAGTTGCTCGGTACGCGGCTCACCCCGCTGCCGGTGCCGGGCGGCTATTTCCAGTTGGTCGATTACTCGGCGGTCAGCGACCTGCCCGACACCGAGTTCGTGAAATGGCTGACCATCGAAAAGGGCGTGGCCGCGATCCCACTGTCCCCGTTCTACGAAACCCCGCCGCCCGGCCAGCGCCTGGCACGGCTGTGTTTCGCCAAGAACGAGGCGACGCTGGATGCGGCGATCGAGCGGCTGCGCGCGCTGTAGGCGCGCGCGGCCGCCGGGAATGGGGAAACGGGAATGGGGAATGGTGAAAAGCGGCGGTTGCGCTTAGCCTTTCCCCATTCCCCATTCCCCATTCCCCATTCCCCATTCCCCATTCCCCGCCATGAACGACCTGCGCATCTCCCTGATCCAAGGCGACACCCGCTGGCACGATCCGGCCGGCAATCGCGCGCACTACGCCGAGCTGCTGGCGCCGCTGGCCGGCGCCACCGACCTGGTGATCCTGCCGGAAACCTTCACCAGCGGGTTCTCCAACGACGCCTTGGACCGGGCCGAGGACATGGACGGGCCGACCGTGGCCTGGATCCGCGAGCAGGCGGCGCGGCTGGGCGCGGCGGTGACCGGCAGCGTGCAGTTGCGGGTGGCCGACGACGACGGCGGGACCAAGGTCTTCAACCGCCTGCTGTGGGCCACGCCCGACGGTGGACTGCAGCATTACGACAAGCGCCACCTGTTCCGCTACGCCAACGAGCACCAGCGCTACGCCGCCGGGCGCGCGCGGCTGTGCGTGGAGTGGAAGGGCTGGCGGATCAATCCGCAGGTCTGCTACGACCTGCGTTTCCCGGTGTTCTGCCGCAACCGCTACGACGTCGAGCGCCCGGGCCAGCTGGATTTCGACCTGCAGCTGTTCGTCGCCAACTGGCCGTCGGCGCGCGCGCATCCGTGGCGCACCCTGCTGCGCGCGCGGGCGATCGAGAACCTGTGCTACGTGGCCGCGGTCAACCGGGTCGGCGAGGACGGCAACGGCCTGCACTACGCCGGCGACAGCGCGGTGATCGACTTCCTCGGCCAGCCGCAACTGGAGATCCGCGAGCGCGAGCAGGTGGCCACCACCACGATCTCGGCGGCGGCCCTGGCCGCGCACCGCGCGCGCTTCCCGGCGATGCTCGACGCCGACGCCTTCACCCTGCACGAGTAGGCTGCGCTGGGAGCCGCAGGGCAGCCGCGGCGCAAGTGGAAATGTCTGCTGAACGGGCGCTCCGGCGCCCTGTTGCGTTGTCACGGCCGCCACATCGGCGCTGCTACGCTCGCGCCGTTCCCATCCATGGAAATGCCCACATGATTAAGTCGCTCTCTCTGTTGGCGCTGCTGGGCGCCGCCGCGCTCGCGCCGCAGGCCCAGGCCGCGGGCAACATCGATTGCAAGCTGTCGTTCAACCTGTCGGGCTGGTCGGTGTTCTACAAGACCGCCAGCGGCACCGGCACCATCACCTGCAACGACGGTGCGGTGATTCCGGTCAAGATCAGCAGCAAGGGCGGTGGCCTGACCGTCGGCAAGTCGAAGATCGTCGGCGGCCGAGGCACCTTCAGCGGCGCCTACAGCCTCAACGATCTGTTCGGCACCTATGCCGCCGCCGAGGCCCACGCCGGCGTGGTGAAGTCCAGCACCGCGCAGGTCGTCACCAAGGGCGATATCTCGCTGGCCCTGGCCGGCACCGGCGAGGGCGTGGACCTGGGCGTCAACGTCGGCAACTTCGTGATCGAACGCCGCAAGTAAGGCGCCACGGCTTTCCTCGCGACGCGTTGCGCGCGAGGGAGCAAGCGGCGAATTGCGAACCCAGGCGTAGTGGTGCGCCTGGGTTCGCTTTTTACGAATCGCCGAGCGTGCCGCGCTCGCGTTGAACGTCTCCGCGACTCGCCAACGTCGCGCTCCACGCCGTGCCGCAATCGAGCCGGCCCCGCCAAGAGGCCAGCTGCGTCCGCCCTGGTGCGTTTACTGCTGCGCGAACACCCAGGCCAACTGGCCGCGCTCCGGTTCCTTGGCCGCCAAGGCTTGTTTGTACAGCGTGCGTGCGGCCCAGCAGGCATCGTCGTCGTTGGCCTGGGCGATCTGCGGCAGCACCTTCATCAACCGCTGCTGTTCGTCGGCGGGCAATGCCTTGACCAGGCTGCCCATCGCCGCCTGCACGTCGGCCGGCGCCACCGGCTGCGGCGGCGTGTTGCTCAGTTGCGCGTTGGTGGCCTTGAGCGACATGTCGAACCAGGCGTCGATCTGCGCCGGCGGCAGCCTTTCCAGGCCCTGCAGCATCGCCGCGCTCATCGCCTGCGCGTCGTTCGGATTGCCGCCGCGCGCCAGGACCGCGCACTGCGGCACGTCCACCTTCTCGCTGACCGCGGCGAGGATTTCCAGGCGCTTTTCCAGCGTGGCGTGATCGAGCCGGGCGATGCCCTTCTGCGCCAGTTCGAAGCCGGCCTGCTGCGCCTTCGCCTTGTCGCCCTGCTTGAGCAGCGCCATGTAGCGCGGGTCGTTGACCAGCTTGCGCAACATGCGGTCGAAGGGCTCGTGCAGCGGCGAGCTCTTTGGGTAGGGGTTCTGCGCGGCGGCGACTTCTTCCTGCACCTTTTCCTGCACCTTCTTGCAGGCGCCCAGGCTCAGCACGGTGGCGATCAACAACGGCAGCAGCATCTTCCGTGACATGGAGATATCCCGATCGGTGGAGGCTGCCGCGGAAGTGGGCAGCCGAGGCGGTCTAGGATATCGGCTTCGCCGCGGTCGTGCAGCGGCGACAGGGGCATGCCCCCGTGCAGGGCCGTCGCGGCACAGCGTAGCGCCATGCGTGGCTGCAGGACCGGGACCGGTGGAACGTTGGTGCGCAGGCAGGCTTCTGCCGTGGCAAGATCGCGACGGATATCCGGCGCATGCGGCAGGCAGGAGGGACGAGCGATGGGCAGGATTGTGCTGGCGACGGTTGTCCTCCTGCTGCTGTCGGTGCGCGAGGCGCCTGCAGCGGAGCAGCACATGCAGGGTTGCGACGTCGACAGGACCAGGTTGCTGGCCCTGGATCAGCACCAGTTCGATCAGGAGGTGAGCGATGGCGGCGGTGGTTGGCGTGCCGTCGCGGCGCGTCCCGGCTGCGAAACGGCCGCTGCCGATCTGATTCGCGACTACAGGCAGGCGCATCCCGACGACCCGGGCCTTCTGTATTGGCACGAGGGCCAGTTGCGCGCCTTCGCCGGCGACTATCCGGCCGCGATGGCACTGATGCAGGCGTCCAAGAAGCCCGCGGCACAGGATCCTGCTGGATGGAATCCCTATGTCGACGCGACGATTGCCTTCCTCGCCCACGATGGAAAGGGTCTGGCGGCGGCGAAGAAGGCCCTGGACGCGGTCCCGCCAGCGCCGGACCTGCCGCCGTTGCACGACGGCTTCGTCGAGTTGCCGATGCAGAATGGGCAAATGCTCAAGATGCACTGGCCGCCCAATGCCGACGTGGTCGACGGATTGGTGCGGTGCATGGAGAAATCCTACGCCGTGGCTTACAGCCAGGGATGCCGGGCAGGCTCGCCTTAGGAGGGCATGTCATCGTCCCAACAGGCGGCGTCACGCTTGCAGGAGCGCCGTGCAAGCGCAAGGCAGGAACAACGGTTTGTGCCAGAGCGCGGAGATGACCCGCGCCGGCGCAAGCCGTTCGGGATTTGACGATGACGCATCCCCGTCGGCGCTGGTGCGGGACGCGTGGTGACCGCAGCGCTGCTCCGGTTGCCGCTGGCGGCATCGGCTCGCTAGCGCTTGCCTGCAATGTCTGTCGAGGCGCCCAGCAAAAAGGGCGCCATCTGCGCAGGCGCCCTTCGTGTCTGCATGGCCGGTGCTGAGCACCGGCCGGGGGACTCAGCCGCCGCCGCGCGGGCCGCGATTGCCGCCGCCGCCGGGGCGGCCGCCGCCACCCGGACGCCCGCCGCCGGGACGATTGCCGCCCGGACGGCCGCCGGGGCCGCGCTTCTGCCCGTCGGCGCGCGGGCCGGCCGGACGCGCCGAGCGCGGCGCGGCGCCGTAGGGGCTGAACCCGGGCGTGGCGTGATCGGACGGGAAGCTCGGCGCATTGCCCGGGTGCCCGTACGGATGCGCCTTGCGCTGACCTTGCCCCTGGCCCTGGCTACGGCCGGCACCCTGGCCAGCTCCCGCGCCGGCGCCGGCGGGACGCGGCTTGCCGTAGGGACGGCCTTGTCCCTGGCCGGCGCCGCCGCGCGCCGCCGGGCCGGCATTGCGGTGGCCGGTCGGGCCGGTGCTGACGCCATCGGGCACGTACCAGGTGCGGAACGCGGCCGGGTTGCCGTCCGGCAGCGGCTTGGGACCCTTCGGCGTGCGTTGCTTGAACGGCTTCTGCGCCTGCTTGGCGGCCATTTCGCCGCTGACGGTCAGGCCGCCGTGCGGCTTCTTGCCGCCGCGGCCGCGGCCGCGGTCCTCGCGGAAATTGTCGAAGCGGCGCAGCTCGCGGCCTTCGTCGGCGGTGTTGTGGCCGTTGACGTAGGCGTTGCCGCCGCGGCCGACCTGCACCGTGGCCTTGGCCGCCTTGCGCTGGCCGATCACCGGCTGCAGGGTCAGCGCCGACGGCGTGCCTTCCTCCAGCTTCAGCTCGGCGCGCAGCGCCTCGACCTTGTCCTGCGCCAGTTCGATCGAGTGCCCGCGCAGCAGTTCGCGCGGCAGCGCGATCTTGCCGTAGCGGGTGCGCTTGAGGCGGCTGACCTGGCAGCCCTGCGATTCCCACAGCCGGCGCACTTCGCGGTTGCGGCCTTCCTTGACCACCACCCGGAACCAATCGTGCGAATCGGTGCCGCCGATGCGCTCGATCTCGTCGAACTTGGCGCCGCCGTCTTCCAGCAGCACGCCGCGCGACAGGCGCTCGATCATGCTGTCCGGCACCTTCTCCTCGCCTTCCGGGGCGCGCACGCGCACCACGTACTCGCGCTCGATCTCGTAGGAGGGGTGCATCATCGCGTTGGCCAGTTCGCCGTCGGTGGTGAGCAGCAGCAGGCCGGTGGTGTTGATGTCCAGGCGCCCGATCGCGATCCAGCGCGAGCCCTTCAGCGCCGGCAGCGCCTCGAAGATGGTCGGGCGGCCTTCGGGATCCTCGCGCGTGGTCACTTCGCCTTCGGGCTTGTTGTAGATCAGCACGCGCGCCGGCTCGGTCAGCGCGCTGGCGACGAAGCTGCGGCCGTCCAGTTCGATCTTGTCGCCGCTCTTGACCGACATGCCGGTCTGCGCGACCTCGCCGTTGACCTTGACCAGGCCGTCGGCGATGCGCTGCTCCAGCGCGCGGCGCGAGCCCAGCCCGGCCTGCGCCAGGACCTTGTGCAGGCGTTCTTCCAGTTTCGGCTGCTCGGCGGCATCGCGCTTGAGCGAGAGCTTGTTCAACGACAGCTTGCGGGAGGTGTCACTCATTCACTTGGCTCCGGCCGGCGCGGATCGCGTCGGCCTGTGGTTCGGAATCGGCATCGTCAACAGCCACGGTCGTCGTCGCGACGGCGTTGTCTTCGGCTTCGTTCGCATCCGCCGCGCGCTCTCCCGGCGCGGCTTCGGGTTCGCCCGTCGGGGCGGTGTCGGGAGATGCGACAACCGCCGGGGAGGCGGGGTCCGCATCGCGTGTGGCGTCGGTGGTGGCGCCGGGCGCCGCGGTGGCGTCGCCTGTGGTCTCTGGCGCGGCGTCGGCGTCGGCGTCGGCCTGGTCGGCTTCGTCCGTGTCCGCGTCGCTCGCTGCGGCGAGTTCGTCCTCGGCGTCGGTCGCGGTGCCGAGGGGGCCGGTGCCCTCGGCGGCGTCGGCGTCTGTCGGTGCGGTACCCGCATCCGCGCCGTCCGCGCCGGCCTGGGCGATGTCGCCGACCGGCAGCGTGTCGCGGTCCAACTGCAGTTGCGGTTCCAGCTCGCCGATGTCCTTCAGTTCCGACAAGGGCGGCAGTTCGTCCAGGCGCTTGAGCCCGAAGTAGTCCAGGAAGCCCTTGGTGGTGCCGAACAGCGCCGGCTTGCCGGGCACGTCGCGGTGGCCGACCACGCGGATCCACTCGCGTTCTTCCAGCGCCTGGATGATGTTGCTGCTGACCGCCACGCCGCGCACCTGCTCGATCTCGCCGCGGGTGATCGGCTGGCGGTAGGCGATCAGCGCCAGCGTCTCCAGCGTGGCGCGGGTGTAGCGGGTCTTGCGCTCGGTCCACAGCCGCGCCACCCACGGGTGGACCTCGCTGCTGACCTGGTAGCGGAAGCCCGAGGCCACTTCCACCAGTTCCACGCCGCGGCCGGCGCAGGCCTCGCGCAACTGTTCCAGCGCGCGCTCGATGCTGCCCGGCGGGGCCGGCTCGTCCTCGGGGAACAGGCCGTGCAGCTGGGCCAGCGGCAGCGGTTGGTTGGCGGCGAGCAGGGCGGCCTCGACGATGCGGTTGATCAGCGCTTGATCCATGCGTGGGAGGGTCTTGGTGGACTCAGGTGGGGTCGTTGGCGGCGTCGCTGTCGTCGAATTCGCTGTTGAACTGCAGCGGCGCGTTGGTGTTGCCCAGTGCCAGCGACTTGACGTAGATCGGCGCCATCGGCAGGCGTTCGCCGTCGCGCACGACGTGCTCCATCGGCTCCTGGACGATGTCCAGCAGTTGCTCCTTGGCCAGCTCCAGCAGGGCCAGGAAGGTGACCAATACGCCGAGCTTGCCTTCCTCGGCGTTGAACAGCGATTCGAAGCGGTAGAAGCGGCCGTCGTCCAGCCGGCTCAGCACATCGCCCATCCGCTGCCGCACGCTCAGCGCCTCGCGCTTGATCGCGTGGCCGCTGAACAGTTCGGCGCGCTTGAGCACGTCGTACAGCGCCAGCAGCATTTCCTTCAGCTCCACCGGCGGCGGCAGCTTGACCGCGGCGCGGTCCGGCACGTGGGCGTGCGCCGGGGTGGTGTCGCGATCCTGCCGCGGCAGCGCGTCGATGTCCTCGGCGGCCTGCTTGAAGCGTTCGTACTCCTGCAAGCGGCGGACCAGTTCGGCGCGCGGATCGGATTCCTCGCCGTCTTCCGCCGGCGGCCGCGGCAGCAGCATGCGCGACTTGATCTCGGCCAGGATCGCGGCCATCACCAGGTACTCGGCCGCCAGTTCGAAGCGCAGCTCCTGCATCACGTTGATGTAGTCCACGTACTGCCGGGTGATCTCGGCGACGGGGATGTCCAGGATGTCCAGGTTCTGCCGGCGGATCAGGTACAGCAGCAGGTCCAGCGGGCCTTCGAACGCATCCAGGATCACTTCCAGCGCGTCCGGCGGGATGTACAGGTCCTGCGGGATCTGCAGCACCGGCTGCCCATGCACCACCGCCAGCGGCATTTCCTGCTGCTGTGGGGCGGTCGGCTGGGTTGGCGGGTTCGCGGCGAGCGCGAGTTCGGAGGTCATCGGTCGGACATCAGGTGTTGCGGTAGCGAAAGGCCGGCAGGGGCGGTCCGGCTCGGCGCTTGCCTACCGCGGTTCACGTCGCGTCGTTGCCGCAACGCGATCCACTTCAACAGGACACAAGGCGTACGCCGCACGCGTCGCGGCGACGGGACAGCTTGAGGAGGACGTCTGCGCGGGCGGGTATCGGGCAGCGAATCGGTCGTCGGAAGGGGCTGGGGCGCCAATCACCGACGGGCCGCTGCATCCGGCCGCGTGCAATGGAACCAAGGGTAATGCGCCTGCCGGGTCGGTGTCCAGCGCCGTGGCGCTAGAATTGCGCGGGGTTCATGTGCGCAACGAAGGGCAGGGTGGCGGTATGTGGTATGTGATCGAGGGATACGACGGCGCCGATGCGCTGCCGCGGCGCGCGGCGGCGCGGCCGGCGCACCTGGCGCGGCTGGTGGCGCTGCAGGAGGCCGGACGCCTGCTGCTGGCCGGTCCGTGCCCGGCCATCGACGCCGAGGACCCGGGCCCGGCCGGCTTCAGCGGCAGCCTGGTGGTGGCCGAATTCGCGTCGCTGACGCAGGCGCGTGACTGGGCCGAGGCCGACCCGTACGTGGCCGCCGGCGTGTATGCGCGGGTCGAGGTACGGCCGTTCCGGAAGACCTTGCCATGAGCGCGCCTGTCCAGGACGGCACCGCGACGGGCCGGGTGGGGCGCATCCGCGCCGCGCTGCAGGCCGCCTTCGCGCCGCAGGCGCTGGAGGTGGAGGACGACAGCCACCGCCATGCCGGCCATGCCGGCGCGCGCGACGGGCGCGGCCATTTCAATGTCCGCATCGTCAGCGTCGCGTTCGCCGGGATGGCGCCGCTGGCCCGGCACCGGGCGGTCTATGCCGCGCTCGGCGAGATGATGCAGACCGATATCCATGCGTTGTCGATCCGCGCCGAGGCGCCGCCCGGCGGCGCCTGACGGTGGCCGGGTCGCGTTGGCCCCCGGGCGACGCGTGCCGGGTTTGCGGCTGCGGATGTGGCGGAACGACGGATCGCGGGTTGCGCTGTCCGGGCAATTGAAATTGGGGTGCAGAGCGGAATTTGCCCTTGAATTATGTTGCGACGCATCATGAATCGGGCGATTTCGTGATAATCCAAGTCGTTGAATCATAAGTTTTTTATTGGAAAAATAACAAAAGGCTTCTGCCTCGCGCTGAAAACGATTACAGTCCGCGCCAGTTTCTCAATGTCTCTGCCGCGGAGGGCGGCACGATGGCGAAGAGCGCGGTCACCATCAAGGATGTCGCACGCGAGGCCCGGGTATCCGTGGCCACGGTGTCGCGTGCGCTCAACGGCCACGAGAACGTCGCCGAGCCGGTCCGCACCCTGGTGCTGGAGGTGGCCGAGCGCTTGCGCTACAGCCCGCACGCGGCCGCGCGCAGCCTCAGCAGCCGCCACACCCAGACCATCGGCGTGGTGCTGCCGGACCTGTACGGCGAGTTCTTCTCCGAACTGATCCGCGGCATCGACGGCGCCGCGCGCGCGCGCCGCCAGCACCTGCTGGTGTCCAGCTACCACGGCGACCCGGAAGAGCAGGGCCGCGCGCTGCGCGCGATGCGCGGGCGCGTGGACGGCCTGCTAGTGCTGTCGCCCTACGCCGAGCGCCCGGGCTTCTTGACCGACAACCTGCCGCAGGCCTTGCCGACGGTGCTGATCAACACCCATCTGCCCGACGGCGGCTATCCGGTGCTGAGCATCGACGACCATGCCGGCGCGGTGGCGATGACCGAGCATCTGCTGGCGATGGGCCACCGCCGCATCGCCTTCGTCGGCGGCCCGGATCTCAACTTCGATGCGCGCGAGCGCCTGCGCGGATTCCGCGACGTCATCGCCGCGCATCCGGGCGTGGCCGAAGGCCTGGAGTTTCCGGGCGAGTTCGACGAGGCCTCGGGCCATCGCGCGGGGCAGGCGATGCTGCAGGCCGGCGTGCTGCCGGACGCGGTGTTCGCCGCCAACGACATGACCGCGCTCGGCTGCCTGTACGCCTTCGCCCAGGCCGGCGTGCGCGTGCCCGACGACGTCGCCCTGGCCGGCTTCGACGACATTCCGCTGGCGCGTTTCGTTCACCCATCCCTCACCACCATGCAGGTGAGTATCGCCGGCCTCGGCGAGCAGGCGATGCGGCGCCTGCTGCAGCTGATCGATCAACCCGGCAACGACGCGGGGCTGCGGCAGACGCTGACGCCGCTGCTGGTCGTGCGCGATTCGAGCCGCAACGTGAGCAAGGAGTAATCAGGAGGAAACCCCGCGGCCAGCGCGCCGCGCCTGTTTGTCGCTGTCCATTCGTCGCAATCACTTGTTGCACTTTTCTCCCTTGTGTACGCAATCACTACAACACCAAGAACCAACCTGGAGGGTTTCATGAATCACCTTACCCACACGACGGCCAAGCCGGCCCGCAAGCTGCTCAGCGCCGCGCTGGCCAGCTGCCTGCTGCTGGGCGCCGCGCCGGCGTTCGCGCAGAGCACCGCCGCCACCATCCGCGGCCAGGTCGCGGCCGATGCCGCCGCGCAGGCGCAGGTCACCGCCACCAACCTGGCCACCGGCCTGACCCGCACCGTGCCGGTCAGCAACGGCAGCTACGCGGTCGGCGGCCTGCCGCCGGGTTCCTACCGCATCGACCTGACCGCCAACGGCCAGACCACCAGCCAGACCGTCACCGTGCAGGTCGGCCAGACCGCCACGCTGAATCTCGGCGGCGGCGCGCCGGCCGCCGGCGCCAACGGCGAGGGCGCCACCACGCTCGACGCGGTCCAGGTCACCGCGCCGCCGGTGCTGGTGGAGACCCGCACCTCCGAGAACGCCACCTACATCTCCAACGTGCAGATCGAGAAGCTGCCGCAGGCCACGCGCAACTTCCTGGAGCTGGCCGACAGCGTGCCCAGCGTGCAGTTCCAGCGCGACGCCAAGGGCAACACCACGGTGCGTTCGGGCGCGACCTCGGCCAACGGCACCAACGTCTACATCGACGGCATCAGCCAGAAGAACTATGTGCTGACCGGCGGCGTCAGCGGCCAGGATTCCAGCCGCGGCAATCCGTTCCCGCAGTCGGCGATCGGCGAGTACAAGGTCATCACCTCCAACTACAAGGCCGAGTTCGACCAGGTCAGCAGCGCGGCGATCGTCGCCTCGACCAAGTCCGGCACCAACGATTTCCACGGCAGCTTCTTCTGGGATACCACCAACGACGACTGGCGCGCCGAAAGCCCGCTGGAGCGCAAGGCCGGCGAGCGCGACGACTTCTCCGAGACCCAGTACGGCGCCACCTTCAGCGGCCCGATCCTCAAGGACCGCGCGCACTTCTTCGTTGCCTACGAGGCCAAGGAATACAACACGCCGAACACGGTGATCCCGGGCGGCATCTACGCCGACCGCGTCGACCAGTTGCCGGCGCAGCTGCAGCCGCTGGTCGCCACCTACAGCACCCCGTTCAAGGAAGACCTGTACTTCGCCAAGATCGACTGGACCATCGGCGACAACAACCTGTTCGAGCTGAGCGGTAAGTACCGCAAGGAAGACGAACTGTCGGACATCGGCCAGACCACCACCTACCAGCACGGCAGCACCAACGGGCAGAAGGAAAAGCGCGCCAACCTGCGCTGGCAGTACACCGGCGCGGCGTTCCTCAATGATCTGAACCTGAGCTACGAGAGCGCGTACTGGACCCAGGACCCGCTCACCAACGGCAGCGGCTACGTGCTGTCGTACGTGCCGCAGGCCGGCAACGAGACCACCATCCTCACCGCCGGCGCCGGCAGCAGCTTCCAGAACAAGGGCCAGGAAGGCTGGACGCTGCAGGACGACCTGACCTTGAACAGCATGGACTGGCACGGCAGCCACACGGTCAAGATGGGCTTCAAGTACAAGGACATCGAATTGGATTCGACCCAGATCAATCCGGCCAATCCGCAGTACTACTACAACATCCTGACCGACGTCGACACGCCGTACCGGGTGCGCTGGGGCGACACCGGCGGCGGCGGTTCGGTGGTGTCCAAGAACAAGCAGTACGGCATCTACCTGCAGGACGACTGGGAGGTCAACGAGCACCTGACCCTGAACCTGGGCGTGCGCTACGACTACGAGAAGACTCCCTCGTTCCTGGACTTCGTGACCCCGCCCGAGGTCGCCGGCGCGCTGTTGAACTGGAGCAACCTCAACAACGCCAACTACGACATCGCCAACTACATCAGCACCGGCAACAACCGCAAGGCGTTCAAGGATGCCTGGCAGCCGCGCCTGGGCTTCTCCTACGACCTGGCTGGCGATCAGGCGCACGTAATCTACGGTGGTGCAGGCCGTGCCTACGACCGCAACATCTTCGATTACCTGGCGCTGGAGCAGCTCAACAACAGCTTCAAGTCGTATAGCTACTACTTCAATCAGACAGGCAATCCCGCCGACTGCCTGGGTAGCCCCTGTGTGCAGTGGAACGACAGCTACGCCACCCAGGCCGGCCTGGACGCGCTGCGCGCAGGCAGCACCGGCGGCGGCGGTCGCGAGATCTACCTGATCGACAACAACATCAAGGTGCCGTACTCCGACCAGTTCAGCCTGGGCATGCGCAACATGCTGCATTTCTGGGGCAACGACTGGTACACCGACGTGACCCTGAGCCGGATCGTCAGCGAGGATGGCTTCGTGTTCCTGCGCGGCAACCGCCGCGCCGACGGGTCGTTCTTCCTGCCGGGCACCACCTCCGGCGTGCCGACCGACTCGCCCGACGGCTACAACGCGATCGTGCTGGGCACCAACGGCCTGAAGACGCGCAACAACCAGTTGGCGCTGAAGCTGGACAAGCCCTACGACAAGGAGTCGGGCTGGGGCCTGACCGTGGCCTACACCTTCTCCGACGCCAAGGAGAACCGCCAGTACGGCGAGCACTACGCGCTGGATCAGGAGTCGATGGCCGGTTACGGCTGGCGCGAGGCGGGCGGCATTCCGAAGAACCGCCTGGTGGTGACCGGCATCTACGACCTGCCGTATGCCATCACCCTGTCCGGCAAGCTCTCGCTGGCCAGCCAGACCCCGCGCTACGGCACCAACTGCCTGGCGGGCAACGACCAGTGCTATATCATCCAGTACAAGCCGGATTCCACGTTGGGCTACAAGGAATTCAGCCTGGCGGCGAACAAGGAATGGGATACCGGCGCCGGCATCAAGTTCAACGTGCGCGCCGACATCATCAACCTGTTCAACTGGACCAACTATGCGGACTACAACACCGCGACCGGTACCTTCGATGACCCGAACACGGCCTACGGCACGCCCAATGGCGTGCTGGCGTCGCCGATGCGGACGTTCAAGCTGTCGTTCGGCTTGAACTGGTAAGCCCGGCCGCCGCGGCTCCGCGTGATCGGAGCCGCGGCGCTTGCAGAGTGGGATATAGTTTCACGCGTGGATGTAAACGATTACACGGGGGGTGGCACGATGAGGCAGCGCGCTTTCGTACGTTTTTCGCTGATGCTGACGGTCGCGGTCGGCGTGTTGTTGACGTCGTGCAAGAAGACCGATGAACCGGTCGTCGCCGAGAAGAAGCCGGTGAAGGTGATCCTGGTGGAAGCCGAACTGCCGCCGAAGCTGCTCAAACCCGAATTGCCGCCGCTGTTCGACGACATCGAACGGCGCACCTTCCAGTTCTTCTGGGATACCACCAACGAACAGAACGGCATGGCGGTGGACCGCTACCCGTCGCGCCCGTTCGCCAGCATTGCCTCGATCGGCTTCGCGCTCACCGTGTATCCGATCGGCTATGAGAACGGCTGGATCAGCCGCGAGCAGGCGGTGCAGCGCACCCTGACCACGCTGCGCTTCCTGCGCGATGTGCCGGTCGGCCCGCAGCGCACCGGCCGCGCCGGCTACAAGGGGTTCTACTACCACTTCCTGGACATGCAGAAGGGTCTGCGCTACGACCAGTGGGTGGAACTGTCGACCGTGGACACCGCGCTGCTGATGATGGGCGTGCTGTTCGCGCAGTCCTACTACGAAGGCGACACCGCCGACGAGAAGGAGATCCGCCAGATCGCCGACACGCTGTACCGCCGCGTGGACTGGAAGTGGATGCAGCAGCGCACGCCGCTGATCACGATGGGCTGGTACCCCGAGCGCGGCTTCATCCAGCACGACTGGATGGGCTACAACGAGGGCATGATGGTCTACCTGCTGGCGCTGGGTTCGCCGACCCATGCGGTCGAGCCGGATGCGTGGCTGGAATGGACCCGCACCTACAACAAGGACTGGGGCGTGTACTACGGCCAGGAATACCTGGCGTTCGGACCGCTGTTCGCGCATCAGTACAACCACGTCTGGATCGACTTCCGCGACATCCAGGACCAGTACATGCGCGAGCACGGCATCGACTACTTCCTCAACAGCCGCCGCGCCACGCTCGCTCAGCGCGAGTACGCCATCGACAACCCGATGAAGTGGAAGGAGTATGGCGAGAACGTGTGGGGCCTGACCGCCAGCGACGGTCCGCAGAACACCACCCAGGAATACCGCGGCGAGCAGCGTCAGTTCTTCCACTACCGCACCCGCGGCGCCGGCCTGTTCGAGGCCTTCGACGACGGCACCATCGCGCCGACCGCGGCGGTGTCCTCGATCGTGTTCGCCCCGGAAGTGGTGATCCCGGCCACGCAGGAGATGCACAAGCGCTTCGGCGACTACATCTACTCCAGCTACGGCTTCCTGGATTCGTTCAATCCCAGCTTCAACTACGATATTCCGCTCAAGACCGGCCGCATGGTCCCCAACCGCGGCTGGGTGGCCGGCGACTACATCGGCATCGACCAGGGCGCGATCGTCACCATGATCGCCAACTACCGCAACGAGTTCGTCTGGAACGTGATGAAGAAGAACAAGTACCTGCGCACCGGGCTGGAGCGCGCCGGCTTCAGCGGCGGCTGGCTGACCCCGGAAGGCGAGGCGCAGCCCCTGCCGAAGAAGGACGAGCAGGCGGCGACGGCGCGCGCGCTGGGCATCGCCGAATCGCGCGCCGCGTCCGCCGAGGCGCAGCCCAATCCCGCGCAGCGCCAGCCGCAGAACCCCGAATGAGCGCATCGTCGATCCGCCGTTGGATGGCGCTGGGCCTGCTGCTGCTGGCCGTAGGCGGCTGCGCGCGCGAGCCGCAGGGCGAGGTGGTGCGGTTCTGGGCGATGGGGCGCGAGGCCGAGGTCGTGGCCGAGCTGATCCCGGAGTTCGAGAAGGAGAATCCCGGCATCCACGTGGACATCCAGAACATCCCGTGGACCGCCGCGCACGAAAAGCTGCTGACGGCTTTCGCCGCCGACGGGTTGCCGGACGTGTGCCAGCTCGGCAACACCTGGATCCCCGAGTTCGCCGCGCTGGATACGCTGCAGCCGCTGCAGCCCTACGTCGACCGCTCCAAGGTGGTTGATCCCAAGGACTACTTCCCGGGCATCTGGGACACCAGCGTCATCGACGGCCAGTTGTACGGGGTGCCGTGGTACGTGGACACGCGCCTGCTGTTCTACCGCAAGGACATGCTGCGCGAGGCCGGCGTGACCAAGCTGCCGCAGACCTGGGCCGAGTGGGAACAGGCGATGGCCGCGGTGAAGCGGCACGTCGGGCCCAAGCGCTACGCGATCCTGATGCCGATCAACGAATTCGAACAACAGCTCTCGTTGGGCCTGCAGCTCGACGATCCGCTGCTGCGCGACCACGACAACTACGGCAATTTCCGCAGCCCCGGTTTCCGCAAGGCGTTGGGGTTCTACGCCAACATGTTCGAACAGGGCTGGGCGCCGAAGATGTCCGAGACCCAGATCTCCAATGTCTGGGACGAGTTCTTCAACGGGTTCTATGCGTTCTACATCTCCGGGCCCTGGAACATCCGCGAATTCCGCAAGCTGGAGCCGGCGGCGCTGAAAGGGCAGTGGGGCACGATGCCGCTACCCGGCCCGGACGGTCCGGGCGCCGGCATCGCTGGCGGCACCAGCCTGGTGATCTTCCGCAAGTCGCAGCAGAAAGAGGCGGCGTGGAAGCTGATCGAGTTCCTGTCGCGGCCGCAGACCCAGGCGCGCTTCCATGCGCTGATCGGCGACATGCCGCCGCGGCGCAGCACCTGGAACTATCCGTCGCTGGCCAACGACCCGCTGGCGCATGCGTTTCGCGACCAGTTGGAGCGGGTCAAGCCGGCGCCGAAGGTGTTGGAATGGGAGCGCATCGTGCAGGAAATGCGGCTGGTCACCGAGCGCGTGGTGCGCGGCGGCGAATCCCAGGAGAAGGCGGTGCAGGACCTGGACAAGCGTGTGGACGAGATCCTGGAGAAGCGGCGCTGGATCTACCAGCAGCAGCATCCGCAGGCGGCACCGGCCGCGGGAGCGGCGCCATGAAGCGCGGGTCCCTGGCCGGCTGGCTGTTCGCCGGTCCGGCGCTGATCGTGATCGGCGTGTTCTTCGGCCTGCCGGTGCTGTCGGCGCTGGCGCTGAGCGTCACCGACTTCGATCTGTACGCGCTGGCCGACAGCAACCATCTGCGCTTCGTCGGCTTCGGCAACTACATCGAGTTGCTGCAGACCCAGATGTTCTGGAAGTCGTTGTGGAACACTACGTACTTCGTGATCGTCGGCGTGCCGCTGTCGATCGGCGCCTCGCTGGGCTCGGCGCTGCTGCTCAACGCGCCGATGGCGCGGTTCAAGGCGCTGTTCCGCACCGCGCTGTTCGCGCCGGTGGTGACCACGCTGGTGGCGGTGGCGGTGATCTGGCGCTACCTGTTCCACACCAGCTACGGCCTGGTCAACTATGGTCTGGCGCACCTGGGCATCGGCCCGATCGACTGGCTCGGCGACCCGCACTGGGCGATGCCGACCATCATGCTGTTCGCGGTGTGGAAGAACTTCGGCTACAACATGGTGATCTTCCTCGCCGGCCTGCAGGGCATCCCGCAGGACCTGTACGAGGCCGCGCGCATCGACGGCGCGTCGAAATGGCGGCAGTTCCTGCACATCACCCTGCCGATGCTGGGGCCGGTGCTGTTGGTGGTCGGCGTGATCACCGTGTCCGGCTACTTCCAGCTGTTCGCCGAACCCTACGTGATGACCCGCGGCGATCCGCTGCAGAGCACGGTCAGCGTGCTGTACTTCATGTTCGAGGAAGGCTTCAAGTGGTGGAACCTCGGCCGCGCGTCGGCGGTGGCGTTCCTGTTGTTCCTGATCATCCTGGGAGTGACCTCCGTGATGTTGCGCTTCGGCCGCAAGAAGGACCTGGTATGAGCCGCGAAATCGGCGCCTCGCGCTGGAACGCGGTGCTGGTCAACGGCGGGCTGCTGGTGTTGGCGCTGATCAGCCTGGCGCCGCTGCTGTGGATGGTGTCGGTGTCGTTCATGCCGGCCGGGCAGGCCAGCCGCTTCCCGCCGCCGCTGCTGCCCACCGGCCCGACCCTGGCCAACTACGGCGAGCTGTTCTCGCGCACCGGCATGGCGCGCAACTTCGCCAACAGCCTGCTGGTGTCGTGCGCGATCACCTTCGGCTCGCTGCTGGTCAACACCATGGCCGGCTACGCCTTCGCCAAGCTGCGCTTCGTCGGCAAGGAGCGGATCTTCCAGATCCTGCTGGCGGCGCTGGTGATCCCGGCGCAGGTGGCGATGCTGCCGCTGTTCCTGCTGATGAAGCAGCTGCACCTGGTCAACAACTTCGGCGGGGTGGTGGTGCCGGCGCTGGCCACGGTGTTCGGCATCTTCCTGGTGCGGCAGTACGCGCGCTCGATCCCGGACGAACTGCTGGAGGCCGCCCGCATCGACGGCGCCGGTGAGCTGCGCATCTTCTTCCAGATCGTGCTGCCGATGCTTAAGCCGGTGCTGGTGACGCTGACCATCTTCACCTTCATGGCTGCCTGGAACGACTTCATGTGGCCGTTGATCGTGCTGACCGACCAGGAGCACTACACCTTGCCGGTGGCGCTGGCGGCGCTGTCGCGCGAGCACATCATGGACGTGGAGATGATGATGGCCGGCGCGGTGGTCACGGTGATCCCGGTGCTGGCGCTGTTCCTGGCCTTGCAGCGCTACTACATCCAGGGGCTGTTGCTGGGCAGCGTCAAGGGGTGAGGCGCAACGCTTGCGCGCCACTGGCGCGCGTTGCGCCGAACGCCCGGCCATGGATGGCCGGGCCGGACGTTCTGGTGTAGGAGTGTTGCGCCATGGATGGCGGCGGTTTTGCCGATCATGGAGCGCCACTGGCGCGCGTTGCGCCGAACGCCCATCCATGGATGGCCGGGCCGGACGTTCATGTGAGGGGATGTGGTGCCACGGACGGCCGCAGCAACACGCAGTATCGCGCACCACTTGCGCCCAGCAGCAGGCCAACAGGAATGCCCCTGTAGGAGCGGCTTCAGCCGCGACGCTTTCCCGGCACAGTGTCGGACGCGCCGCTCCTGCAACCAACGCCAACGACACAACGGAGCACACGGTCTATGACGGAAGCAGCGGCGACGACGAGCAGGTGGTGGGCGATGGCCTTGCTGGGCCTGGCGGCGGCACACGCCAGCGCCGCGCCGCCGACCGCGCCGGTGGCGCTGGACGGCTTCAACAACCTGGACAACTGGCAGATCGTCGTCTCCAACCAGGTCACCGCCTCGACCCGGCTGGTGCAGGCCGCCAGCGGCGGGCGCGCCAAGGCGATCTGCCTGGACTACGACTTCAACGGCGTCTCCGGCTACGCCGGGATCCGCCGCGCGATCCCGATCGAGTATCCGGACAACTACCAGCTCTCGTTCCAACTGCGCGGCGATTCGCCGAGCAACGACCTGCAGTTCAAGCTGGCCGACGCCAGCGGCGACAACGTGTGGTGGGTCAACCGCCCGCGCTACGACTTCCCCAAGCAATGGAGCACGGTCAGCTACAAGAAGCGGCAGATCGACAAGGCCTGGGGGCCGAGTCCGGACAAGGAACTCAAGCGCAGCGCGCAGGTCGAGTTCACCATCTACAACCAGGTCGGCGGCAAGGGCTCGGTGTGCTTCGACCAGTTGACCCTGACCCCGCTGCCGCCGCAGGACACCTCGCCGCTGACCGCCAAGGTCAGCGCCGACACCGCGCCGGCGCTGGAGCAGCGCATCGCCGACGGCAAGCCGGAGACGGTGTGGTACAGCGGCAACGCCAAGCGCCAGACCATCATGCTGGACCTGGGCAAGGTGCGCGAATTCGGCGGCGCCAAGGTGCAGTGGGCGCCGGGCGTGCATGCCTCGCGCTACACGCTGCAGGGCTCGGCCGACGGCCGTAGCTGGCGCGAACTGCGCCGGGTCACCGCCGGCAACGGCGGCACCGACTGGCTGCCGATGCCCGAGACCGAGGCGCGCTACGTGCGCATCGACCTGGAGGACGGCCCCAGTTTCCGCTATGGGATCGCCGACATCGCACTGCAGCCGCTGGCCTTCGCCGCGACCCCGAACGACTTCATCAAGTCGGTGGCCGCCGAGTCGACCCACGGCTGGTTCCCGCGCGGGTTCAGCGGCGAGCAGCCGTACTGGACCATCGTCGGCCTGGACGGCGGCCGCGAGCAGGGCCTGGTCGGCGAGGACGGCGCGATCGAGGTGGGCAAGGGCGGTTTCAGCATCGAGCCGTTCCTGCTGCTGGACGGCAAGCGCCTGAGCTGGGCCGACGTGACCACCACGCAGAGCCTGCAGGACGATTACCTGCCGATCCCCAGCGTGGACTGGCGCCACGACAACGCCGGCCTGCGCGTCACCGCCTTCGTCCAGGGCACCCCGGAGCAGGCGCAACTGGTGGCGCGCTACCGGCTCAGCAATCCGAGCAAGCAGCCGCACGACTACACCCTGGCGCTGGCGGTGCGGCCGTTCCAGGTGAATCCGCCCAGCCAGTTCCTCAACACCGTCGGCGGCGTCAGTCCGATCCGCTCGCTGGCCTTCGCCGGCGGCCAGGTGCAGGTCAACGGCCAGCCGCGCGTGTTCGCGGTGCAGAAGCCGGACGCGAGCTACGCCACCGCATTCGACGCCGGCATCGACATCGAGCGGCTGGGCCCCGACAGCAGCGGCCTGCCGCAGCAGGCGCAGGATCCCGATGGCCTGGCCTCCGGCGCGCTGCTGTACCGCGGGCGGCTGGCCCCGGGCGAAGTGCGCGAGGTGGCGCTGCTGATCCCGCAGACCGGCACGCAGGCGCTGCCGCCCGGCTTCGACGCGGCAGCCGCCCAGCAGCAGGTCGCCGCGCAGTGGCGCGACAAGCTGGACCGCGTGCAACTGCACGTGCCGGCCGAGGGCAAGGCCGTGGCCGACACCCTGCGCACTGCGCTGGCGCACATGCTGATCTCGCGGATCGGGCCGCGCCTGCAGCCGGGCACGCGCTCGTACTCGCGCAGCTGGATCCGCGACGGCGCGATGATCTCCGAAGGCCTGCTGCGCCTGGGCCGCGCCGACGTGGCGCGCGAGTACCTGGAGTGGTATGCGCCGTACCAGTTCGCCAACGGCATGGTGCCGTGCTGCGTGGACGACCGCGGCAGCGACCCGGTGCCGGAGAACGACAGCCATGGCGAGCTGATCTTCGGCGTCGCCGACTACTACCGCTACAGCGGCGATCGCGCGTTCCTGGAACAGATGTGGCCGCACGTGCTGGCCGCCTACGAGTACATGGAGCAGTTGCGCGCCAGCGAGCGCACCGAGGAGAACCGGGCGCGCAATCCGGCGTTTTACGGGATGATGCCGGTGTCGATCAGCCACGAAGGCTATTCGGCCAAGCCGATGCATTCGTACTGGGACAACTTCTGGGCGCTGCGCGGCTACAAGGACGCGGTGGCGATCGCCGCCGAGCTGGGCCGGGTCGACGATGCGGCGCGTTTCGCCGCCGCCCGCGACGAGTTCCGCCAGGACCTGTACGCCTCGCTGCAGAGCGCCACCGCGCAGCACCACATCGACTTCCTGCCGGGCTCGGCGGAACTGGGCGATTTCGACCCCACCTCCACCACCATCGCGCTGGCCCCCGGCGGCGAGCAGGGACGGCTGCCGACGCAGCTGCTGAACAACACCTTCGAGCGTTACTGGGGCGAGTTCGCCAGCCGCCGCGACGGCAAGCGCGAGTGGAAGGACTACACCCCCTACGAGTGGCGCAACGTCGCCGCGTTCGTGCGGCTGGGCTGGCGCGAGCGCGCCTGGGACGCGACCGCGTTCTTCTTCAAGGACCGCGCGCCGCAGCCGTGGAACCAGTGGGCCGAAGTGGTCTCGCGCACGCCGCGCAAGCCGTTCTTCGTCGGCGACCTGCCGCACGCCTGGGTGGCCTCGGACTTCGTGCGCTCGGTGCTGGACATGTTCGCCTACGCGCGAGACGTGGACGACAGCCTGGTCCTGGCGGCCGGCGTGCCGGCGACGTGGCTGGACGGCAAGGGCGTGGCGATCGAGCAGTTGCGCACCCCGCAGGGACCGCTCAGCTATCAGCTGCGGCGGCAGAAGAACCGCCTGCTGCTGCACATCCCCGACGGCCTGCGCGTGCCCACGGGCGGCTTGGTATTGCCCTGGCCGTACCCGGGCGAACCGGGCCGCACCCAGATCAACGGCGAAGCGGCGCAGTGGGAAGGCGGCGAGTTGCGGATTCGCAGTTTGCCCGCGGATGTGCAGATCGAGGTGCGTTGAGGCTGGGAATCGGGAATGGGGAATCGGGAATCGCAACAGCAAAAGAAAAAGCGCCGGCATGCCGGCGCTTTTTTGTTTCTGGAGTTTTGGGTTATGAGAGCCGGGGTTCTGGCTTTAACGATTCCCCATTCCCCATTCCCAGCTAGGCGCTCCGCGCCGCCGCCACAATCGCCGCCGCCTTCGCCGCGCTCTCGCGCACCTTGTCCCACTCGCCGTTGGCCAGCCAGTCCTTGGGCACCATCCACGAGCCGCCGATGCAGACCACGTTCGGCTGCGCCAGGTACTCGGCGGCGGTGCTCTCGCCGATGCCGCCGGTGGGGCACAGCTTGAGGTCGGCCAGCGGACCGGCCAGGCCCTTGAGCATCGCCAGGCCGCCGACCGCGGTGGCCGGGAACAGCTTGCACACGCGGAAGCCGCGCGCCATCAGCGCCAGCAATTCGGTCGGGGTGGCGGCGCCCGGCACCACCGGCAGCGGCGCCCGCGCCAGCGCGTCGGCCAGCGCCGGCGGCGTGCCGGGGGTGACGATGAAGTCGGCGCCGGCGTCGATGGACTGCTGCAGCTGGGTCTCGGTGAGCACGGTGCCGGCGCCGATCTTGATGTCCGGCAGTTCGCGCTTGAGCATCGCCAGCGCCTCCATCGCCACCGGCGTGCGCAAGGTCAGCTCGATCGCGGGCAGACCGCCGTCGAGCAGGGCGGCGGAGACGCGGCGCGCCTCGTCCAGGCTGTGGACGGTCACCACCGGCAGGATGCCGGCGGCGCGCAGCAGGGTTTCGGCGGTGGTCTGGTGTTCGGCAATCGTCATGACGGTCTCGGGTTCGCGATGATGGCAGGGCGCTGGCCGCAATCGGCCAGCGCGGGGCGAGGCGAGGGCGCACTCCGCGCCGTCGCGCCGCGGTCGGGTTATGCGTCCTTTTCCTCGTGCGGCGCGGCCGCGGCCTCGGCGCTGCGGCCCAGGTCGTACTCGGCGTCGTAGTCCCACACGTCGCCGTCGGCGGCCGGCGGGCCGCAGGAGATCGACATCGCGCCCTGGTCGGCGGGGCCGACCACGCGGCGATTGATCGCGAACAGGTTGCGGCCGATGTCGTGCGCGGCCGGGGAGGTGTTCGGCGCCAGCGCGCGCGCCGCCCATTCGGCGGCCTCCACCAGCACTTCCAGGGTGCCGGCCTCGCCATCCAGGCGCACGATGTCGCCTTCGCGCACGCGCGCGATCGGGCCGCCGCGCGCCGCTTCCGGGGTCACGTGGATCGCCGCCGGGAACTTGCCCGAGGCGCCGGACAGGCGCCCGTCGGTGACCAGCGCCACGCGCCGGCCCTGGTTCTGCAGCAGGCCCAGCAGCGGCGCCAGCGAATGCAGTTCCGGCATGCCGTTGGCGCGCGGCCCCTGGTAGCGCAGCACCACCACGAAGTCCTGCGGCAGCACGCCGGCGGCATGCAACTTGTTGAGGGCCTGCGGCGCGTCGATGACCACCGCCGGCGCCTCGATGGTGCGGAACTGCGGCTTCACCGCCGACAGCTTGATCAGCGACTTGCCGAGGTTGCCGCGCAGCAGGCGCAGCCCGCCCTGCGCCTCGAACGGGTTGGAGGCCGGGCGCACCACGGTCTCGTCGGCGCTCTTGGCCGGGCTCGGCACGTAGGCCAGCGCGCCGTTCTGCACGCACGGCTCGTCGCCGTAGGCGCGCATGCCGCCGGGCACGATGGTGGGCAGGTCGTCGTGCATCAGCCCGGCGTCCATCAGTTCGCGGAACACGAAGCCGATGCCGCCGGCCGCGGCGAAATGGTTCACGTCGGCTTCGCCGTTGGGATATACGCGGGTCAGCAGCGGCACCAGCTGCGACAGCGCGTCCAGGTCGTCCCAGGTCAGCACGATGCCGGCCGCGCGCGCCACCGCCACCCAGTGGATGGTGTGGTTGGTGGAACCGCCGGTGGCCATCAGCGCGACCGCGGCGTTGACGATCGCGCGTTCGTCGATCAGCCGGCCGAGCGGACGGAAGTCGCTGCCCAGCGCGGTGATGCGCAGCGCGCGCTCGGTGGCTTCCTGGGTCAGCGCATCGCGCAGCGGCGTGCCCGGATTGACGAAGGAGGCGCCGGGCAGTTGCACGCCCATCGCTTCCAGCAGCACCTGGTTGGAGTTGGCGGTGCCGTAGAAGGTGCAGGTGCCGGGCGCGTGGTAGGAGGCCGACTCGGCGGCCAGCAGTTCCTCGCGCGTGGCCTGGCCGGCGGCATAGCGCTCGCGCACCTCGGCCTTCTGCTTGTTGGGGATGCCCGGGGTCATCGGCCCGGCCGGCACGAACACCGCCGGCAGGTGGCCGAAGGCCAGCGCGCCGATCAGCAGGCCGGGCACGATCTTGTCGCACACGCCCAGGTAGATCGTGCTGTCGAACATGTCGTGGCTGAGGCCGATCGCGGTGGCCTGGGCGATCACGTCGCGCGAGAACAGCGACAGTTCCATGCCCGGGCGGCCCTGGGTCACGCCGTCGCACATCGCCGGCACGCCGCCGGCGACCTGCGCGGTGGCGCCGAGCGCGCGCGCGGTGCTGCGGATCATCTCCGGATAGTGTTCGAACGGCTGGTGCGCCGAGAGCATGTCGTTATAGGCGGTGACGATGCCCAGGTTGGGGGTGATCCCGCCTTCCAGCCGGCTCTTGTCGGTCGGGCCGCAGGCGGCGAAGCCGTGCGCCAGGTTGCCGCAGCTCAGGCGGGCGCGGAACGGGCCGTCGCGCAATGCGGCGTCGATGCCGGCCAGGTAGGCGCGCCGCGACGGCGCGCTGCGCTCGCGGATGCGTTCGGTGATCGCGTGGAGGGTCGGATGCAGGCTCATTGGCGGAAGGGGCTATGAAGGGGGAATCGGGAATGGAGAATGGGGAATCGGAAGAGCGGGAATGCGTCAGCGCGCGGCCGTTGCGAATCCCCAATCCCGACTCCCCACTCCCGGCCTCACTCGCACCAATGCACGCGCAAGCGCGCACCGGGCGTGTCGAATGCGACGCGGATCGGGTACTCGTGGGCATCATTGCCGGCCAGCGCGCGTTCGAGCACCTCGAGCTTCTGCTTGCCGCGCAGCAGCAGCATGCGCTGGCCGATCGGCGCCAGGCCGGCCGGCGTCAGGGTGATGCGCAGCGGCCAGGTGTTGGCGCCGGGGCAGCCGGTGGCGTCGAGCGCGGCGTAGGGCAGCGGATTGGCCAGCGCCTTGCCCAGGTCGGTGGCGCCGGGGAACAGCGACGCGGTGTGGCCGTCGCCGCCCATGCCCAGCACCGCCATGCATGCGGCCGGCGCGTGTTGCGCGTGCACGTTGGCCGCATGCACGCAGTCCTGCAGCGGCTTGCCGACCCGCACCAGCGGCTCGAAACGCGCGCCCTCGGCGCGCTCCAGGAAGCTCTGCCGGACCAGATAGGCGTTGCTATCGCTGTCCTGCGGCGACAGCCAGCGCTCGTCGACCAGGCCCACCTCCAGCTTCGACCAATCCAGCGGCAGTTCGGCCAGCGCCTGGTACACCGGCGCCGGGGTGGTACCGCCGGACAGCAGCAGGCGCGCTGCGCCGCGCTGCTGGATCTCCGTGCGCAACGCCGCGCCGATCTCGGCCGCGGCTGCGTCGATCCATTCGTCGGGATCGTCGTAACGGACCAGGGTGATGCGATCGGACAACGTGGGGCTCATGCGACGACTCCTGGAGATTCGCGCTCGGCATCCACCGCGTAGGCGGCGGCGCCGAGCAGGCCGGGGCGCGGGTGGACCACCGCCAGCGACGGCACCCGCGCCATGATCGACGAAAACCGGCCCTTGTGCTCGAAGCGCTGGCGGAAGCCGGAATGCTGGATCGCATCGAGCATCTTCGGCACCAGCCCGCCGGTCAGGAACACGCCGTCCCAGGCGCCCTGGACCAGCACCAGATCGCCGGCGATGGCGCCGAACACCGCGCAGAACACGTCGATGGTGCGCATCGCGCGGTAGTCGCCCTGCGCGGCGCGGGCGGTGATGTCCTCCGGCTGCAGCGGGCCGGGATCGTCGCCGGCGATCTCGCTCAGCGCGCGGTGGATGTTGACCAGGCCGGGGCCGCAGATCAGGCGTTCGTTGGAGACGCGACCGAACTGCTGCGACAGCAGTTCAAGAATGCGGATTTCCTCCGGCGTGCCCGGCGGGAAGCTGACATGGCCGCCCTCGGTCTCCAGTGGATAGCAGCGGCCGCCGCGGATCAGCAGGCCGCCCACGCCCAGGCCGGTGCCCGGGCCGATCACCGCGTAGTTGCGCGGCAGCGCGACCGGCGCCGGCTGCCACGCGGCGCCGCCGACCTGGACCACGTCCTGCGGCTGCAGCAGGCTGATCGCCATCGCCTGCGCGGCGAAGTCGTTGATCAGGTGCAGGTCGTCGAAGCCGAGCATGGCGCGGGTGCGCGAGCGCGAGATCACCCACGGATGGTTGGTGATCCGCGCCTCGTCGCCGTCCACGCGCCCGGCCACGGCGAACACGCCGCTGCGCGCTTCCACCCCGGTCTGCTGCAGGTAGTAGCGGGCCGCGTCGCCCAGCGACGGGAAGTCCACCACCGCGAAGGTCTGCGTGCTGTCGTCGAGCAGCGGCGTGGACGCGCCGAGGTCGGCGAGCGCGAAGCGTGCGTTGGTGCCGCCGATGTCGGCGACCAGCACCGGGCGCAGCGGCGCGCTCATGGCGCGTCCCGGTGCACGGCGCTGGCGTCGTCGGCGGACACGTAGCGTTCGGCGTCCTTCGGCCCCCAACTGCCGGCAGGGTAGGGCTGCAGCGGCAGTTGCGCCTGCGCCCAGGCATCGCTGACGCTGTCGATCCAGGCCCAGGCCGCGCGCACCTCGTCGTCGCGCACGAACAGCGCGTGGTTGCCGTTGAGCGCATCGAGCATCAGCCGTTCGTAGGCGATGCGGCGGTGCAGGCCGGTCGGGACCGACAGCTCCAGTTCCAGCGGCTGCAGCTCCAGCGCGCCCCATTCCGGGCCGGCCAGGCTGCTCATCAGGCCCAGTTCGATGTTCTCCTGCGGCTGCAGTTGGAAGGTCAGCCGGTTCGGCGCCACGTGCCGCGCGTCGGGGCGCTCGAACAGCCAGTGGGTGACCGGCTTGAGCGTGACCACGATGCGCGTGGTGCGTTCGGCCAGGCGCTTGCCGGTGCACAGCCGGAACGGCACCCCGGCCCAGCGCCAGTTGTCGATGTAGGCGGTGACGCCGACGAAGGTCTCCACGTCGCTGCCTTCCGGCGGCTGGTAGGCCTGCGCCGGCTGGCCGTTGATGCTGCCGGCGGTGTAGCGCCCGCGCACGCTGTCGCGCGCGGCGTGCTCGGCGCTCAGCGGCCGCAGCGCGCGCAGCACCTTGACCTTCTCGTCGCGGATGCGGTCGGCCTCCAGCGAGGCCGGCGGTTCCATCGCCACCAGGCACAGCAGCTGCAGGATGTGGCTCTGGACCATGTCGCGCAGCGCGCCGGAGCGGGCGTAGTAGGCGTCGCGCCCGTCCACGCCCTCGCTCTCGGCGACCAGGATCTCCACCGACTCGATGTAGTTGCGGTTCCACACCGCTTCCAGCAGGGTGTTGCCGAAGCGCAGCGCGATCAGGTTCTGCACCGCGGCCTTGCCCAGGTAATGGTCCAGGCGGAACACGCGGTCCTCGTCGATCAGCGCGCCGATGGCCTGCACGATCTCGCGCGCGCTCTCCGAATCGTGGCCGATCGGCTTCTCCAGCATCAGCCGGTGCGGCGCGGCCAGCGCTCCGCCCAAGGCCAGGCCCTGGCAAGTGCTGATGTACAGCCCCGGCGGGATCGCCAGGTAGCTCACGCAGCGGCGCGAGGTCAGCTCGCGCACCGCCTCGGCCACCGACTCGGCGTTGCGCAGGTCCACCGAACGGTAGTCGGTGCGGTCCAGCAGCGACTGGATCACCGCCTCGCTGACCTGCGGCATCGCCGCCTGCAGGCGCGGCTTGAGGATCTCGTGGAACTTGGCGGTGTCGTGCGGCGACAGCGCCAGCGCGCGGATGCGGAAGTTCTCCGGCAGGAAGCCGTCGTCGAGCATGCGCAGCAGGGACGGGAACAGGTAGCGCTGGGCCAGATCGCCGGTGGCGCCAAACAGCAGGAACGTATCGTGCATCGACCGGTTTTCGGTTTCGGGTGACATTTCGTCGATCACCTGGGGGCTAGTAGTGACGTGGCGTTGTGGAGCTGCGGGGCCGGGCCTGTCGGTATCCGTCCTGCGGCGCATGCGGGGCGAAGCGGTGTGACCGCCTAGCGGGACCGTACGAGCCGGAGATGAATACGACGGCCAGACCTCTGAGCATACCTGTCCGATGCCTCAAGCATCAGTCCGGTGCTCCACGCGCGCCGTGGGCGGCGGTGGCCGGCGGATCGCAGCGCCCTCCCAGGCGTCGATGTTGCCCCGTGAAAACGGTTACATGGCAGAATACCGCATTGCGCTCCCATTGTTGCCTGTGTCGCTGGCACGATGCGAACCGCATTCGTATGCACTGCCATCGGGAGGGACCGGCGGCAGCCCGTCTCTCCTGCCGGAAATCGGATACCGCACCATGGCGAAAGTACAACTGGACAACATCCGCAAGGTCTACGACAACGGCCAGGTCGCCGTGCACGGGGCCAGCTTCGAAGTGGCCGATGGCGAGCTGATGGTGCTGGTCGGGCCCTCGGGCTGCGGCAAGTCCACGCTGCTGCGGATGATCGCCGGCCTGGAGGAGATCAGCGGCGGCGAGCTGCGCATCGGCGAGCGCGTGGTCAACGACGTGGCGCCGAAGGACCGCGACATCGCGATGGTGTTCCAGAGCTACGCGCTGTACCCGCACATGACCGTGGCCGAGAACCTGGCGTTCGGGCTGAAGCTGCGCGGCGAGAGCAAGGAGGTCATCGCCAGCCGCGTCGCCGCCGCCGCCGAGACGCTGGGCCTGACCCCGATGCTGGACAAGCTGCCGCGGGCGATGTCCGGCGGC
Organism: Xanthomonas sp. DAR 35659; assembly: GCF_041242975.1. Taxonomy (NCBI): domain Bacteria; kingdom Pseudomonadati; phylum Pseudomonadota; class Gammaproteobacteria; order Lysobacterales; family Lysobacteraceae; genus Xanthomonas; species Xanthomonas medicagonis. The sequence continues at coordinate 3,126,439 of NZ_CP162488.1, read as the reverse complement.
CAGCGCCAGCGCGTGGCGCTGGGCCGCGCGCTGGTGCGCGAGCCGGCGGTGTTCCTGCTCGACGAGCCGCTGTCCAACCTGGATGCCAAGCTGCGCCATTCGGTGCGCACCGAGATCGCGCAACTGCACCGCAAGCTCGGTACCACCATGATCTACGTCACCCACGACCAGGTCGAGGCGATGACCCTGGGCCAACGCATCGTGGTGCTCAAGGACGGGCGGATCCAGCAGATCGACACGCCGATGGCGTTGTACGACCGTCCGGCCAATCTGTTCGTGGCCGGCTTCCTCGGCAGCCCGGCGATGAACGTGCTGCAGGGACAACTGGTCGAGGACGGCGGCCTGCAACTGCAATTGGCCGGCGGCGCGCGCGTACCGTTGCATGGCGCCCACGTCGTGCCGCAGTGGCTGGGCCGGCAGATCGCGGTCGGCGTGCGTCCGGAGCACCTGCAGCCCAGCGAGGACGGGCAGGGCGGGTTCGAGGCCACCATCGAGGTGATCGAGCCGGTCGGCAACGAGATCTTCGTCAATCTCAGCCATGCCGGGCAGCCGTTGGTGATGCGGGTGGCGCCGCGCGCGCTGCCTGGCCTGGGCGAGCGGCTGCGGGTGGCGGTGCGCGGCGACGCACTGCATTTCTTCGATGCGGAGAGCGGCGAGCGGCTGGAGAGCCGGTAATCGGGATTCGGGAATCGCAATCGCGGTGAGGCGAGGCGCAGGCGCGCTCAGCGCGCCAGGCCGTCGGCCAGTGGCTGCCAGTGCGCGGCGTGGCCGTCGATGCTCAGGCCGCTCGGCGGCGTGTCTTCCAGTGGCAGCACCGCCAGCGCCAGGCGCCCGGCGACGCTGACCACGCTGCCGAACGGCTGGTCCTCGCGCAGGACCGGCGCGCCGGCCGCGGCGGTGCCGTCCAGGTCCAGCAGTTGCACCGCGCGCTTGGCCTTGCCCAGGAAATGGGTGCGGGCGACGATTTCCTGGCCGGGATAGCAGCCCTTCTTGACGCTGAAGGCATGCAGCCGGTCCAGGCCCAGTTGCTGCGGCGTCCATTGCTCGCGCTGCGCCGGCTCCAGCCGGGCCAGGCCCAGGCGCAGGTCGGCCTCGCGCCAGGCCGCCGCCAGCGCCGGGTCGGCGGCGGGCGGGTCCGACGCCGCCGCCAGGCGCAGCGTGCGCGGCAGCCCGTCGCCACTCATGTCCAGTTCGATCACGCCGGCCTCATCGTGCGCCGACGCCGCGCCCCGGGCCTGGTCCGGTAGGCTCAACCGCCCGGACGCCTGCAGCGTGTCCTCGACGGTGACGCGCAGCTTGCGCCGGAACACGAAGCGGCCCAGCGCCGCCGCCAGGTCGGCGGCATCGCCATCGGGCAGCAGCATCAGTAGCGCATCGTCGGCCTGGCGCAGCAGCGCGAACACCGCGATCACCCGGCCCTTGGCGGTCAGCCAGGCGTTCCACTGCCACTGGCCCAGCGCCAGCGCCTGCACGTCGTTGGCGAACTGGGCATGGGCGAAGGCCACTGCATCCGGGCCGCGCAGGGCGACGTATTGCAGGTGTGGCAGGGCGGAAAAACCGCCGGATTCCAGATTCAGGTTGTCAGGCACGAGAGGGGAGGACTAAAATTGACGAGTTGTGAGACCCGCATGATAGGCCAACCAACCCCCACACCCGAGTCCGATCCCGAAACGCAGCGGCCCGCCGAGGACACCCCTCCGCAGACCGAGCCTGCGCCGCGGGAGATCGGCGGACGCGGCGGCCTCGAGCCGACGCGCTACGGCGACTGGGAGAAAAACGGACGCTGCATCGATTTCTGAGCAGCTTTGAGCCAACGCGGCCTTAAGCACGCCGCCCAGCCGAGACAACGAGCCCAGCGAATGGCTACGCGCGAACGTCCCCTGTCCCCTCATCTGCAGGTCTATCGCTGGCAGATCCAGATGGCCACCTCGATCCTGCATCGAGCCACCGGCATCATCCTGTCGGTCGGTGCCCTGATCATTGCGGCCGCGCTGCTGGTGCTGATGCTCGGCCCGGCCTCCTGGAACTGCTTCCGCGACATGGCCGGCGCCTGGTACGGCCAACTGTTCCTGTTCGCCTGGAGCTGGGCCTTCGCCTACCACCTGTGCAATGGCCTGCGCCACATCGTGCAGGACTTCGGCCACGGCTTCAGCATTCCCGCCTTCGTGCGCAGCAGCTGGCTGTCGGTGATCGGCAGCCTGATCATCGTCGCGCTGATCTGGGCCTACGTCCTGACCGGAGCCGCCGCATGAACCGCTACCGCACCCCATTGAAGAATGTGCGCGGCCTCGGCGCCGCCAAGTCCGGCACCGAGCACTTCGTGCTGCAGCGGCTCACCGCCACCGCCTTGGTCGGCCTGACCATCTGGTTCCTGGTGTTCGTGCTGAGCCTGCTCGGCGCCGACTACGTCACCGCCACCGAGGCCGTGGCCAAGCCGTGGAACGCGGTGCTGCTGGTCGGCTTCCTGATCGCGATGTTCTGGCATGCGCAGATCGGCCTGCAGGTGATCCTCGAAGACTACGTGCACAACTCGTTGCTGGCCCTGGCGCTGCAGACCACGGTGAAGTTCGTCGCCGTGCTCGGTGCGATCGTCGGTGTATTCGCGGTCGCCCGCATCGCGCTGGGCAGCGCCTGATCGGCGCCCGGAACAGGAATTCAAATTAGATGTCCGCTTACAAGATCACCGAACACAAGTACGACATGGTCGTGGTCGGCGCCGGCGGCGCCGGCCTGCGCGCGACCTTCGGCCTGGCCCAGAAGGGCCTGCAGACGGTCTGCCTGACCAAGGTCTTCCCGACCCGTTCGCACACCGTGGCCGCGCAGGGCGGCATCTCCGCCGCGCTCGGCAACATGGGCGAGGACGACTGGCGCTACCACTTCTACGACACCATCAAGGGCTCGGACTGGCTGGGCGACCAGGACGCGATCGAGTACATGTGCCGCGAGGCCATTCCCGCGATCATCGAGCTGGAGCACTACGGCGTGCCGTTCAGCCGCACCGAGGACGGCAAGATCTACCAGCGTCCGTTCGGCGGCATGACCACCAAGTACGGCGAAGGCCCGTCCGCGCAGCGCACCTGCGCCGCCGCCGACCGTACCGGCCACGCCATGCTGCACACGCTGTACCAGCAGTCGCTGGCGCACAACGCACGCTTCATGATCGAGTACTTCGCGCTCGACCTGATCTTCGACGAGGAAGGCGTGTGCCGCGGCGTGCTCGCGCTGGACATGGCCGAAGGCTCGCTGCACCTGTTCCGCGCCCACGGCGTGGTGCTGGCCACCGGCGGCTACGGCCGCGCCTACTTCAGCGCCACCTCCGCGCATACCTGCACCGGCGACGGCGGCGGCCTGGTGATGCGCGCCGGCCTGCCGATGCAGGACATGGAGTTCGTGCAGTTCCACCCCACCGGCATCTACGGCGCCGGCTGCCTGATCACCGAGGGCGTGCGCGGCGAAGGCGGCATCCTGCGCAACAGCAACGGCGAGCGCTTCATGGAGCGCTACGCACCGCATTACAAGGATCTGGCCTCGCGCGACGTGGTGTCGCGCTCGATGACCATCGAGATCCGCGAAGGCCGCGGCGTCGGCGAGCACAAGGACCACATCCTGCTCGACCTGACCCACCTCGGCCCGGAAGTGATCAACGAGAAGCTGCCCGGCATCGCCGAGAGCGCGCACATCTTCGCCGGCGTCGATGTGGCCAAGCAGCCGATCCCGGTGATCCCGACCGTGCACTACAACATGGGCGGCATCCCCACCAACTACCACGGCGAAGTGGTGCGCAAGGACGGCGACAACCCCGATGCGGTGGTGCCCGGCCTGTACGCGATCGGCGAGGCCGCCTGCGTGTCGGTGCACGGCGCCAACCGCCTGGGGTCCAACTCGCTGCTGGATCTGGTGGTGTTCGGCCGCGCGGTGGCCAACCGCTGTGCCCAGACGATCAAGACCGGCGCCCCGCACAAGACCCTGCCAGGCGACGCCTGCGACAAGGCGCTGGGTCTGCTGGACAAGCTGCGCAACTCCAATGGCGGCACGCCGACCTCGGTGATCCGCGACAAGATGCAGCGCACCATGCAGTCGGACGCGGCGGTGTTCCGCACCAGCAAGACGCTGAAGGAAGGCGTGGACAAGATGGCGGAGATCTTCGCCAGCTTCCAGGACGTGAAGGTCTCCGACCGTTCGCTGGTGTGGAATTCGGACCTGATCGAGACCTACGAGCTGAACAACCTGCTGCTCAACGCGGTGGCGACGATCAACTCGGCCGAGCAGCGCAAGGAAAGCCGCGGCGCGCACGCCCACGAGGATTTCCCCGACCGCGACGACGTCAACTGGCAGAAGCACACGCTGGTCACCGTCGACGACAAGGGCCAGTGCAGCTTCGACTACCGCCCGGTGCACATGTACACGCTCAGCAAGGACGTGGACGTGGTGCCGCCGAAGCCGCGCGTCTACTGACCACAGCCGGGAAACGGGAGTAGGGAATCGGGAATCGAAACCAGCGCATACGCTCTTCGCTCCTGCTTCCCATTCCCCATTCCCCAATCCCCATTCCCGGATTTTAAAGCCATGGCAGAGTTCACCCTCCCCAAGAATTCCAAGATCGGCAAGGGCAAGCACTTTCCCGCCAAGGGCGCGAAGAACGTGCGGACCTTCAAGGTCTACCGGTGGAATCCGGACGACGACAGCAATCCGCGCACCGACACCTACGAGATCGATCTCGACAGCTGCGGCCCGATGGTCCTGGACGCGCTGATCAAGATCAAGAACGAAATCGATCCGACTCTGACCTTCCGCCGCTCGTGCCGCGAAGGCATCTGCGGGTCGTGCGCGATGAACATCGACGGCACCAACACGCTGGCCTGCACCAAGGCGATCAGCGACTGCGGCAAGAAGGAAGTGCCGATCTATCCGCTGCCGCACATGAGCGTGATCAAGGATCTGGTGCCGGATCTGACCCACTTCTACGCGCAGTACGCCTCGATCAAGCCGTGGATCCGCACCCAGACCCCGCCGCCGCCGGACCGCGAGCGGCTGCAGTCGCCGGAGGACCGCAAGAAGCTCGACGGCCTGTACGAGTGCATCCTGTGCGCCTGCTGCTCGACCAGCTGCCCGAGCTACTGGTGGAACGGCGAGCGCTACCTGGGCCCGGCGATCCTGCTGCAGGCCTACCGCTGGATCATCGACTCGCGCGACGAGGACACCGGTGCGCGCCTGGACGACCTGGAGGATCCGTTCAAGCTGTACCGCTGCCACACCATCATGAACTGCGCGCGGACCTGCCCGAAGGGGCTGAACCCGGCGCTGGCGATCGCCGAGATCAAGAAGCTGATGATGGCGCGCCGCGCCTGATCGGCGAGCGTTCCACGACGGACGGCGTGCCCGTCCGACTGCGCGGCACCGGCTTTCGGGTTCGGTGCCGCGCGCGTTTTCGACGGCCGCCGGCGCGGCGTCCGTCCACGAAGCAGGGTGCGATGCGATGCTGGACGAAGCCACCGAACTGAAGAAGCTGCGCTGGCGCTGCCGGCGCGGCATGCGCGAACTGGACCAGTTGTTCGGCCGCTACCTGGACCGGCGCTGGGCGCAGGCCTCCGAGGCCGAGCGCGGGGTTTTCCTATACCTGCTCGACTGCGAGGACGATAAGTTGTGGCGCTGGTTCATGGGCTACGAGGCCTGTCCCGATGCACCCGCCGCCGATCTCATCGCCTCCATCCGCGCCATGCCGACTTGAGTGGCGTCCCTCGCGCTGGCTGCTGGCGGCGCTGGCGCTGCTGAGCCTGCTGGCGCCGCTGTCGGTGCTGGGCTCGGACATGCCGCGCCCCTGGGCCTGGCCGGTCGCGGCGCTGGCCGCGCTGTACGCGGCGCTGCTGCTGCGGCGCGAAGCGCGCCGCGCGCCGCGCGTGCTGCTGCTGCCACCGCAGGGCGCCGTGGCGGCGAGCCTGGACGGGCAGCCGCTGCAGGATCTGCAGGTGCACTGGCGCGGGCCGCTGGCGTTCGTGCGCTGGCGCGATGCGCAGGGCCGCACGGCGCGCCTGGCATGGTGGCCGGACACGTTGCCGCCGCCGGCACGACGTGAACTGCGTCTGGCCGCTCAGGCCCGCGCCGCTTCGTCTGCGCCGCCGCAAATGGCACCATAGCGCTCCTCAGGACGGTGGCTGCGCATGTTCAAACCCTTACCCGTGGCGATCGGCCTGCGCTACCTGCGCGCCAAGCGCCGCAACAACTTCATCTCCTTCATCTCGATGGCCTCGATCCTCGGCATCGCCCTGGGCGTGACCGTGCTGATCACCACCCTGGCGGTGATGAGCGGCTTCCAGAAGGAAATCCGCGACCGCCTGCTGCAGATGGCGGCGCACGCCACGGTCAGCGCGCAGGGCGCGCCGATGGAGAACTGGCAGCACGCGGTGGACGTGGCCACCCGCGATCCGCGCGTCGCCGGCGCCGCGCCCTACGTCGAGGAGGAAGCGCTGCTCACCGGCCAGCGCAACCAGCCGGCGATCGTGCGCGGCATCCTGCCCAACGAGGAAGCCAAGGTCTCGGTGCTGGCGCAGAAGATGAAGCAGGGCTCGATCGACAGCCTCACCCCGGGTTCCTACAACATCCTGCTCGGCCAGGAACTGGCGCTGTGGCTGGGCGTGGGCGTGGGCGACAAGGTCGTGGTGATGCTCGGCGAGCCGCAGGCCAGCCCGATGGGCATGGTGCCGCGCTACAAGCGTTTCACCGTCAGCGGCATCTTCGAGGCCGGCTACAACGAGATCGACCGCGGCCTGGCGGTGACCAGCATGCCGGACATGCAACGCGTACTGCGCATGGGCGACGGCGTCACCGGCGTGCGCCTGAAGCTGCACAACATGGACCTGGCCTGGGACGTGGCGCGCGACCTGGCGCTGAACCTGCATGGCCCGTACATGGTCAGCGACTGGACCCGCGAGAACGCCAACCTCTACCAGTCGCTGAAGATGGAGAAGACGGTGATGGGCATCCTGCTGTCGCTGATCATCGCGATGGGCGCCTTCAACCTGGTGTCTTCGCAGGTGATGCTGGTCACCGACAAGCAGGCCGACATCGCCATCCTGCGCACGTTGGGCTTGAGCCCGGGCGGGGTGATGCAGGTGTTCATGGTGCAGGGCACGCTGATCGGCGTGATCGGCACCGTCGCCGGCGTGATCGGCGGCATCGTGCTCACCTTGAACCTGGAGCGGATCCTGGCCGGCATCGAGGCGCTGTTCAACATCAAGCTGCTGCCGGAAGACGTGTACTACATCACCGGCCTGCCCACCGACATGCAGCCGCACGACGTGGTCGTCATCACCATCGTCGCGTTGCTGATGAGTTTCCTGGCCACGCTGTATCCGGCCTGGCGCGCGGCGCGCACGCAACCGGCGGAGGCGCTGCGTTATGAATGAGGGCCGGGAAGTGGGAATCGGGAATCGGGAATCGGGAATGCAGAAGCAACAGCACGCGGACGCGGCGATTCGGGCCGAAGGCCTGGGCAAGACCTACGCCGAAGGCAAGATGCGCACGCCCGTGTTCGACGGGCTGGACCTGAGCGTGGCGCCGGGCGAAACCGTGGCCATCGTCGGCGCCTCCGGCGCCGGCAAGAGCACGCTGCTGCACCTGCTCGGCGGGCTCGACGTGCCGACCGCGGGCGAGGTCTACGTGGCCGGGCAGCGCATGTCGGCGTTGTCGGATGCGGCGCGCGGGCGGTTGCGCAATCGCTCGCTCGGCTTCGTCTACCAGTTCCATCACCTGCTGCCGGAGTTCACCGCGCTGGAGAACGTGATGATGCCGGTGCTGCTGGGCGGCGCGGTGGTCAAGGACGCCGAGGCGCGCGCGCGCGCCTTGCTGGAGTCGGTTGGGCTGGGCCATCGCCTGGAACACAAGCCGGGCGAGCTGTCCGGCGGCGAACGCCAGCGTGCGGCGGTGGCGCGCGCGCTGGTCAATCGTCCGGCCTGCGTGCTCGGCGACGAGCCCACCGGCAACCTCGACGACAAGACCGCGGCCAACGTGTTCGCGCTGATGCTCGAGCTCAATCGCGCGCACGGCACCAGCCTGGCCCTGGTCACCCACGACCGCGGCCTGGCGCGCAAGCTGGACCGCGTGCTGGAACTGCACCAGGGCCGGCTGCGCGAACTGGCGCCGGCCGACGTGTAGCGGCGTGCGTGCCGGCGTGGGACGCGTGCCCGGATGGCCGCGGCCCCCAGCCGCGACCAATGCATCCCGGAACCATGATGGCCCCGGCGATCGGTCGCGGCTGAAGCCGCTCCTACAGTGCACCCAGCCGCCCCCTGTAGGAGTTAACTGTCATGCAGCAGCGATGACCGGGGGCGCGTAGGAGGTCTGATCGCGTGCGATGGCATTGAGCCAGCGCAGGAACTTGTGCATGCAAGCGACGATGGCGACCTTGGACGGTTTGCCTGCAGCCTTCAGGCGCGCGTAGGTGTTGGCCAGGGGCGACCCTGCGCGGATGGAGGCCCATGTGGCCATGTACAGGACCCGTCGCACGTCAGCGCGCCCGCCTGTGATGCGGCGTTGACCGTTCCAGCCGCCGCTGTCGCGATTGAACGGGGCCAGCCCGACCAGGGCGGCGAGCTTGCGCGGCGGCAGCGTTCCCAGTTCCGGCAGCCGTGCGGCCAGGGTGGCGCGCAGGATCGCTCCGACCCCTGGGACCTTGGGCAGGGTCGAACATGTTCTGGTCTGTTGCTCGACCTGCCGATCCAGGGCCCGGATCTGTTGATTCAGCAGGGCGATGACCAACTCGCACTGGTGGCGCACGTCGGGACTGGTGATGTGATCCAGGCGGCGCCGATGGGCATCGCGCTGGCCGACCACGGTGGTGCGCAGGTCGAGCAGTTCGCGTAGCTGCTGCAGGTGCTCTGGCAGCACGGTCGTAGGCGTGGTCGGGATGTGCTCAGCCGCGATGGCCAGCAGCCGCGCGTCCAGGGCGTCGGTCTTGGCATGCAGGCCTAGGGCGTTGGCCAACGCACGCGGGCGCTTGGCAGACATGCGCACCGCCGGCAGGTCGGCCTGGCGCAGAGCCCGCAGCACCGCCGTCTCATAGCCGCCACTGGCTTCCAACACGATCCGCTCACAAGCCATCGTGGACAGACGCTGGACCAACTCACGCCGTCCTTGCAGCGTGTTGGGCTGGGTCCAGGCCACGTGGTCCGGCAGAACATGAATGACCAGTTCGGCCTTGGCAACATCGATCCCGACAAAGCGCCGCATAGACGTTCTCCGCAGTAGACTCAAGGACGAGAGCGCTCCTGCCAATGCCCACGCTTGTGGAGTTCGAGTTCGTGGCTCGGGCAACTGTTCGGGCTTGTCAGGCAGGAGAAACGGAGTGCGGCGGCACTGACTCCTACTCGTGCTCGTTTGGCACTGCGGCTAAACGGCCTGCCGCACTCCGCTCTCACCTATAACGATAGAGCCTAATAAGACACAAGCGGCTTCAGCCGCGACGAACGGAGCCGGAGTTTGTCCGGTCATGGAACAACCGGTGGCCGATGGGCCGAAGCCACGCGGAGTCGCTCCCACAGCGAGAGCGGCGGACTGTGGGAGAGACTTCAGTCCCGACGCGGTTCGGTCGCGGCACCTCCAATGCTTCGCTCGTCGCGACCGAAGTCGCTCCCAGACCCACCGGACGAAGACCCTAAAATCCCATCAATTCGGCAATCCCGCGCCGCCGCTCTCGCAGCGGCAGCAGCTAAACAGCCGATGCTGCGACTCTGCGACCGTCAGGGAATCACCCGCTGCGCGCGCAGCCGCGCGAACAGTTCCAGGAACGAGGCGCGGCTGTCGTAGTAGCCGAGGAAACCGAGGTCGCGACTCTTGGTCATGTCGTTCACGCACTCGATCTCGCGGCCGAGGTCGGCGTCGGTATGCCACCAAGACGCCAACTGGTCCACGTCCGCCTGCACCAGCCCATGGCGCTCGGCGATCTCGCGCCACAGCGCCGGCGCGGTGTGCTGCAGGCGCGGTTGCAGCGGCATCGGCGCATCCGGATACGGCGCCGCCTCCAGGCCGAAGAACGCGGCGATCTCGGCCCACATCCAGCGCCAGCGGAACACGTCGCCGTTGACGGTGTTGAAGGCCTGGTTGCGCGCGGCCGGACTGGTCGCGGCCCAGGCCAGCTGGCGGCCGAGCAGGCCGGCGTCGGTGAGGTCGGTGAGGCTGTCCCACTGCGCGCGCGAGCCTGGGAACACGAACGGCTGCCCAATGTGCTTGCACAGCGTCGCATACACCGCCAGGGTCACGCCCATGTTCATCGCATTGCTGCCGTTGGCCTGGCCGATCATGGTGTGCGAGCGATGCACGCTCCAGCCGAAGCCGTGGCGCGCGGCGGCGTCGAACAGCAGGTCTTCCAGCGTGTAGTAGAAATTCTCGCCCGGCTGGCGCGGCTCGCTTTCGCGGAATGGCGTCTCCGCCTTGCCGGTGCCGTAGTGCTCGAACGAGCCCAGATAGTGTTTGGTGCCGGTGACCAGCGCCATGTGCTGCAGCGCCGCGCCGTCCAGACCCTCGCGCAGGTGGCGCAGCATCGCGCCGTTGGCGGCGACGTTTTCCTTCTCGGTGTCGCGCCGCGTCCAGGTGCAGAAGAACACGTGGGTGATCGGCAGCCTGCGCAATGCGGCCACGGTCGCCTGGCGGTCGAGCAGGTCGGCCGCGACCGGAATCACGCCCTCCTGCGCAAGCGGCCGGCGTGCCAGGCCGTACACGGTCCAGCCATCGGCGACGAGCACGTTCGCCAGGTTGTAGCCGGAGATGCCGGTGACCCCGACCACCAGTGCGGTGCCCTTGCGCATGCGCGGATTTCCTTTGCGACCAAACACCGCACCGTAGTCGCGGGCCGATGAACGTGCAGCGAAGCCGCCCGGGTGGGGTGGAGTAGTCATGAAGCGGTTGCCGAGGCCGAATGTCGCTCGCCTTGCATCAGTTCGGCGACAGCGGCGAATTCCTACCCGCGGCGCGGGGCTTGACCGATAGCGCGCGGACCGTCGGTACGCGAGGCTGGCGATACGGTGTCAGTGACGTCGTCGCGCCAGGCGCGCTGCCTGCAACTGAGCGCGGATAGGTCGCGTCGCACCGGTGCCCCCCATGCCAAGGAGCGGCGATCGCATGCAGCAGTGTTCCGGATCCGCCGATGGTCATGCGGCCGTGGCGTCAGCGTCCGCATCGACGTCCGCGCCGACGGGCGTCAGCGCGGTCGCCCCGTTCGGCATCGCCGTGGCCGCCAGCCTCGCCGCCGGCGTGCTGGCGGCACTGTGGCTGCCGCGGCTGGCGCCCTGGCCATTGTCGTTGGCGCTGCTGCTCGGTGGCTTCGCGGTGTATCTCGGCCTGCCGCGCTGGCGCTGGCTGGGCGCGTTCGCCGTGGGCTGCGGGTGGCTCGGCCTGGTCGCCGGCATGGTACTCGCGCGCCAATTGCCCGCCGAGTGGGAGAAGCGCGTGGCGACCGTGAGCGGGCAGGTGGTGGAACTGCCGCAGGCCGAGGTGCGGCGCACCCGCTTCCTGTTCCGGGTGGATGCCGATGCCGCGCAGCCGGCACCGCTGCGCGGGCGCCTGCTGCAACTGGCCTGGTACGACGATTTCGGCGCGCAGGCGCCTGGTCCGCGCACGGCGCTGCATGCCGGCGCGCGCTGGCGCCTGAGCCTGCGCCTGCGCGCGCCGCGCGGGCTCAGCAATCCGGGCGGGTTCGATGCCGAAGCGTATGCACTGGCGCAGCGGATCAGCGCCAGCGGCTACGTGACCGCGCCGGCCGACGCCATTGAACTGGCGGCGGGACAGGGCGTCGACGCCTGGCGCGAACGGCTATCGGCGCGGATCGCGGCGGCGGTACCGAGCGTGTCGGCGCGCTACGTGCAGGCGCTGGCGCTCGGCGACACGCGCATGCTGGACGACCGCGACTGGCGCATCCTGCGTGCCGCCGGGCTGACCCACCTGATCGCGATCTCCGGCTTCCACGTCGGCTTGGTCGCCGGTGCCTTCGCGCTGCTCGGCGGTGGTCTGTGGCGATGCTGGCCGCGTCTCGGGCGGCGATGGCCGCGCCGCCAGGCGGCGGCAGTACTGGCGGTGCTCGGCGCCGGTGGCTACACGGTGCTGTCGGGAATGGCCCTGCCGACCGTGCGCACCCTGCTGATGATCGCGGTGGTGGTGGTCGCGCGGCTATGGCGGCGTCCTGTCCGGGTGGTGGATGCCTTGGCGCTTGCAGCGATCGCCATGCTGGCCTTCGATCCGTTGGCGGTGCTCGCGCCGGGCTTCTGGCTGAGTTTCCTCGGCGTGGCCTGGCTGGCCTGGTGCATGCCGGTCGCCGGCAGCGGCTGGCGCGGAAAACTGCGCGAGTTCCTGACGGCGCAGGGCGTGGCGACGCTGGGCTTGCTGCCGCTGAGCACGATGCTGTTCGGGCAGGCGTCGGCGGCCGGGCCGCTCGCCAATCTGCTGGCCATTCCCTGGTGGAGCCTGGTGGTGGTGCCGCTGGCGCTGCTGGGCACGGCGCTGGAGGCGCTGCACGCGGGGGCCGGGACCTGGGCGTGGCGCGCGGCGGCTGCCTGCTTCGACCTGTCCTGGCCGCTGTTCGCGACCTTGGGCGAGAGCCGTTTCGCGCTGTGGTGGCTGCCGGAGGCGCGCGACTGGGCGTTGCCGCTGGCCATGCTGGGCGCGTTCTGGCTGCTGCTGCCGCGCGCGGTGCCGGGCAAGCCGCTGGCGGCGCTGCTGTGGCTGCCGTTGTTCTGGCCGCCGTTGGAGCGCCCGGCGGCGGGCGAGGTGGAGCTGGTGATGATCGACGTCGGCCAGGGCCTGTCGGTCCTGGTGCGCACTGCGCGGCACCAGGTGCTGTTCGATGCCGGGCCGGCGATCAAGGACGGCTACGACGCCGGCGAGCGCGCGGTGGTGCCGGCGCTGCACGCGCTCGGCGTGGCACGCCTGGACCGGGCGGTGATCAGCCACGGCGACAACGACCACGCCGGCGGCTTCGAGGCGGTCCGCGCGGCGCTGCCGATCGGCCTGGCGCAGGCGCCGGCCGGCGCGCCGTTGCGGGTGGACCGGCCATGCGAGGCGGGCGCGGGCTGGGAATGGGACGGGGTGCGGTTCCGCTTCCTGCATCCGGCGCGCGGATTCCCCTACCTCGACAACGAGTCCAGTTGCGTGCTGCGGGTGGAGAGCGCACATGGCGCGATGCTGCTCACCGGCGACGTCGGCGACGTCATCGAGGACCGGCTGCTGCGCCAGGCGCCGCAGGACCTGCGCGCCGAGGTGGTGCTGGCGCCGCACCACGGCAGCGCGCATTCCTCGCAGGCCGCCTTCGTCGCCGCCACCGGTGCGCGGCTGGTCTTGATCTCGGCGGGCGAGGGCAACCGCTTCGGCCATCCGCGGCCGGCGGTGGTGGCGCGCTGGCAGGCGGCGGGGGCCGAGGTCGCGACCACCCCGCATGGCGGCGCGCTGCGGGTCTGGCTGGGGCAGGCCGGCCTGCAGCTGCGCGAACGGCGGCCCTGGCGCGCGCGCCTGTGGGACGCCGCGGAGCGGGCGCGGGCGGCTGCTATCCTATCGGCCAGTGAACGAACGGCCGAGCGTGCCGGAGGGTTGCGACGTGTGGGAACTGGTCAAGGCCGGTGGCTGGCCGATGGTGCCGTTGCTGCTGTTGGGCGTGGTCGCGCTGGCGATCATCCTGGAGCGGTTCTGGAGCCTGCGCCGTAGCGAGGTGTTGCCGCCGGGGCTGGGCCAGGAAGTGCGCAACTGGGCCACGCGCGGCAAGCTGGACCAGACCCACATCGAATCGCTGCGGCACAACTCGCCGCTGGGTGCGTTGCTCGCCGCCGGGCTGGACGTGCGCAACCGGCCGCGCGAGATCGTCCGCGAGCGCATCGAGGATACCGGTCGCCACGTGGTGCACCGCATGGAGCGGTTCCTGAACGCGTTGGGCACGGTGGCCTCGGCCGGCCCGCTGCTCGGCCTGCTCGGCACCGTGGTCGGCATGATCCAGATGTTCCTGGGCATCCTCGACCACGGCGTCGGCGACGTGAACCAGCTCGCTGGCGGCATCGGCAAGGCGCTGGTGTGCACCGCCACCGGCATGATCATCGCGGTGCCGGCCTTGGTCTTCCATCGCTACTTCAAGGGCCGCATCGCCGGCTACGTCATCGAGATGGAGCAGGAAGCCACCGCCCTGAGCGATGTCCTCGACGGCCACGGCCGTCCCGGGACGCAGGTGCCGTCGCGCGCGGCCGCGGCGGCGGGCGCCACCGCGCCGGCCAAGGGCTGAGCCGATGCGGATCCGCGACGACCGCGGCCAGGACGAGCCCCATATCGACCTGGTGCCCTTGATCGACGTCATCCTGGTGCTGATCATCTTCTTCGTCGTGACCACCACGTTCGATGCGCGCTCCACCTTGCAACTGCAGTTGCCCAACGCCAGCGACCAGCACACCCCGTCGCCGCCGCGCGCGCTGAGCGTGCTGGTGAACGCCGACGGGCGCTATTTCGTCAACGATCAGGAAGTGCTGCGTACCGACGTGGAATCGGTCAAGCGCAGCATCGCGCAGGTCGCCGGCGACGACCGCGAGCAGCCGGTGCTGCTGCGCGCCGACGCGCGCACGCCCTACCAGGCGGTGGTCACCGCGCAGGACGCGCTGGGCCAGCTCGGGTTCCGCCGCATCGCCATCGCCACTGCTCCCGAAGTCAACAGGGACGGAAGCTCCAAGTGAACGTACCCACCGACGTGCCCGTCCAGGATTCGCCCTGGCGGACCTATCGCCGTTTGTTGTCCTATGCCGGCGGCTATCGCGGCCTGCTGCTGATCGCCGCGGTCGGCGCGCTGCTGGAGGCGCTGGCCGGTTCCGGCTTCCTGGCGCTGATGAAGCCGATCACCGACGAGACCTTCATCGCCCGCAACCGCGAGGTGGCGATGTGGCTGCCGCTGCAGATCGTGGGCCTGTTCGTGCTGCGCGGTATCGCCGGCTACATCACCGACATGTCGATGGGCCGCGCGGCGCGCAGCATCGCCCGCGATTTCCGGGTCAACGTGCTGGACAAGTACTTGCGCCTGCCGGGCAGCCGTTTCGATGCCGAGCCGGTGGCCTCGATGCTGGTGCGGCTGGGGTCGGACAGCGACCAGGTGGCGCAGGCCGCGGTCGATGCGATGAAGGTGATGGTGCAGCAGACGCTGCAGATCGTCGGCGCGCTGGCGGTGATGCTCTGGTATAGCTGGAGCGTGACCGTGACCATCCTGTTGGTGGCGCCGCCGCTGTCGTGGGTCATGGATCGCGTCGCCAAGCGCTACCGGCGGGTCAGCCACCGTATCCAGGAGAGCAACGCGGATTTGATGCAGACCGCCGAGCAGGCGTTGTCCGGCAACCAGGAGGTCAAGGTGTACGGCGCGCGCGCCAGCGAGATGGAGCGCTACCGGCAGTTGGCCGACACCAATCTGCGTCTGGCGATGAAGGTCGAATCCACCCGCGGCATCTCCTCGGCGGCGGTGCAGCTGCTGGGTGCGATCGGCCTGGCCGTGCTGCTGCTGATGGCCGGCCACGAGGCCCTGGCCGGACGCCTGACCGCCGGCGAGTTCGTCTCGCTGATGACCGCGATGATGGCGATCATCCCGGCGCTGAAGAACCTCACCAATGTGCAGAACATGCTGCAGCGGGGCGTGGCCTCGGCGCAGCGGCTGTTCGTGGTGCTGGATGCGCCCGAGGAACAGGACAGCGGCACCCGCCGCATCGAGCGCGCGCAGGGCCGGATCGAGTTCCGTGAGGTCACCGCCGCCTACCCGGGGCAGGCGCGGCCGGCGCTGGCCGAGGTCAGCTTCGTCGCCGAACCCGGCACCGTCACCGCCATCGTCGGCCGCTCCGGCAGCGGCAAGTCGAGCCTGGTCAAGCTGATCCCGCGCTTCTACGACCCGCAATCCGGGCAGATCCTGCTCGATGGCCAGCCGTTGCAGGACTATCGCCTGGACGACCTGCGCCGGCAGATCGCCCTGGTCGGCCAGCAGGTGATGCTGTTCGACGGCACCATCGCCGAGAACGTGGCCTACGGCGAGATGCGCGAGGCCGACGCGGCGCGACTGCGCCAGGCGATCGCCGACGCCAACGCGATGGAGTTCGTCGAGCACCTGCCGGACGGCCTGCAGGCGCAGGTCGGGGCCAAGGGCGGACGTCTCTCGGGCGGCCAGCGCCAGCGCCTGGCGATCGCCCGGGCGATGCTCAAGGATGCGCCGATCCTGATCCTCGACGAGGCCACCGCGGCGCTGGACAACGAATCCGAGCGCCTGGTGCAGGACGCGCTGCAGCGGCTGATGCCCGAGCGCACCACCCTGGTCATCGCGCACCGCCTGTCCACCATCGAACACGCCGACCAGGTGCTGGTGATGGACAACGGCCGCATCGTCGAGCGCGGCACCCACCAGGCGCTGCTCGCGCAGGGCGGCCTGTACGCGCATCTGCACAGCATGCAGTTCCGCGAAAGGCAGGGCGGATGAGTCGCGGCCCGCACACGCCTGGCTACTGGTACGGCCATGGCACGCCGCCGCTGCATGCGCGGCTGCTGACCCCGCTGTACGCGGCGGCGATCGGCCTGCGCCGCGCGCTGTACCGACGCGGTTGGCGCAAGCGCCACAGCGTCGCGGTGCCGGTGGTGGTGGTCGGCAACCTCACCGCCGGCGGCACCGGCAAGACCCCCCTGACCATCGCCTTGGTGCGCAAGCTGCAGGAGGCCGGCTGGACCCCCGGCGTCGCCTCGCGCGGCTACGGCCGCAGCCAGGACAAGGTCGCGCGCTGGATCGAGCCGGGCACCACGCCGGAACTGGGCGGCGACGAGCCGGTGCTGATCGCGCACAAGACCGGCGTGCCGGTGCGGGTCGACCGCGACCGCGTCGCCGCCGCGCGCGCGCTGCTGCAGGCCGGTTGCGACATCGTGGTCTGCGACGACGGCCTGCAGCATTACCGCCTGCAGCGCGACGTCGAGATCGAGGTGGTCGACGGCCATCGCCGCTACGGCAACGGCCGCCTGCTGCCGGCCGGGCCGCTGCGCGAGCCGGTCGAGCGCGGCCGCGAATGCGATTTCCGGGTCATCAACCTGGGCCAGGCCAGCGACGCCGGCGAGGTCCAGGCCGGCTTCGGCGAGTGGGCGATGCGCCTGCGCATCGACAGCGCGCAGCCGCTGCGGGGCGGCCGCACGCGGCCGCTGCGCAGCTTCGCCGGGCAGCGCGTGCACGCCGTCGCCGGCATCGCCCATCCGCAGCGCTTCTTCGACATGCTGCGCGCGCAGGGCATCGGCGTGGTGCCGCATGCGTTTCCGGACCATCACCGCTATCGCGCCGCGGACCTCTCGTTCGGCAGCGAGCTGCCGGTCCTGATGACCGAGAAGGATGCAGTCAAGTGCGCCGCCTTCGTCAACGACTGGTGCTTCAGCGTGCCGCTGGTGGCCGAACTGCCGGCGGCGTTCTGGATCGGCCTGCTGGACCGGCTGGACAAGCTGCGCGGTCGCGCGGGCGAGGCTGGCGACTAGCCGTGTAAACCCAGTACGTTGTTCATTGGGACACGTGAGATGGGCGGTAGTATCCGAGGCTGGCGTGAGCACGCTGCCAGTTGTCGTGATGGACCCGGGCGGGGAAGGCGTCGGCGCGCTGTTGGGAGGTGATGTCGGACCCCGCGTAGGCCCATTCGCGCAGGGGGCTGCACCAGTCGCTCGGCGTTGCCGTTGGTGCGCGGGGTGGGGCACTCGCAGCGATCGTGCCCACCGCATCGCGAAGAGGGAACGGATGCAGGATTCGCATTCCCTACCGAAACGATCTAGCCTCTCGGACGCACCCCGCAGCGCCAGGCTCAACGATAGCGCCGAATGGCTCCCCGGCAATGGCATCGCGCGCATGGTCGAAACTACATGTGGCGCACCAGCGCCTTCCTTCAGCCAAGGAGCCCGATCGTGAAGAACTTTCCGTACCCCGGCGTCTCGATCGTTGAAATTCCGACCTCGCGCACCATCCTGCACGCCGAGACCTCCGTCCCGGCCTTCGTTGGGGTGGCCGAACGTGGGGCGTTCAACACCCCGACCCTGATCGAGAGTTGGGCTGCCTACGTCCGTGAATTCGGTCACCTGGCCTGGCAAGCATTCAACGCGTGGGCCGTGCATGCGTTCTTCCAGGAAGGCGGCGAGCGATGTCATGTCGTGCGTCTGCAGGACAGCGGCGGTACGCCCGCCACGCTTGAACTGGCTGGTGCGACGTTGATGGCGGCCAGCAACGGCGACTGGGGTAACAGCCTATGCGTCTATTTGACCGACAGCGGCGGCGGTCACTCCGTTGCCGGTGACGCGGCGCAGCCGCTGCGATTGAACTTGCAGGTGCTTCTGCCCGCATCGCGCGTCCACGAGACCGGCGCGAATGCGACCGCGCGATTGTCTAGACAGTTGCTTGGCGCCTACGCGAACCACAACCAACTGGCGCAGGTCACGCTCGGCGACTGTCTTTATTACATCCTGGAAAGCTTCACTGAGTTGGCGGATCTTGGTCCGGAATCACAACAGCGCATCAACAGTCAGTCGATGTTCGTCCGTGTCGGGGTGCCGGCCAGCGGGCGCGCAACCAGCGTCGGCGCACCGCCAAGCCCGTTGGCCGGCGGCCATGATGGAACGTTGGCGTTCCAGGCGGGTCTGGAGACGCTGAAGGAGATACAGGGCATCGGCCTACTGGCCACCCCGGATACGGTCGGCATGGCCGACAGCGCCGGCAATAGCGATATCGCACAGCAGCGCCAGAGGGCGCGACAGACGTTGCTGCAATGCGAGCAGCAGGCCATCACGTTCCATGTGGTCGACCCGCCCTACGGGCTGGACATACAGAATGTGCTGGCATTCAAGGTCGGCACCCCACATGCCGAGCCGCTGAACTCCAGCTACGGCGCCCTGTACTACCCGTGGGTCTGGATTCGCAGTCCCTTCGACAACGGCAAGGTGCCGATGCCGCCCTCAGGTCCTGTATTGGCCTGCTATGTCCGCAGCGATGCCGAGAACGGCGTGTGGACATCTCCGGCAGGCATCCATAATGGCGCGATGCGGACGGTTGTCGATCTGGAGACGAGAGTGGGCGATGCCGAGCAAAACGAACTCAATCCAAATGGCATCAATGCGCTGCGAAAATTCCTCGACGCCTACGTCGTGTATGGCGCGCGCACGCTCTCGTTGGAAAGCGACTGGACGTATGTTCTTGTCCGCCGTCTGTTCATCCATATCGAGCAAAGCCTGAAAATCAGCCATCAATGGACGGTGTTCGAGAAAAGTGACTCGATGCTGTGGGCAGCAGTCAGCCGCGAGATCAACGCATTCCTGACCTCGCTATGGCGGGAGGGCGCATTGGTCGGATCAAACCCGAGCGAAGCGTTCAATGTGATCTGCAACGCCTCCAACAATCCGGCGGAGGCACAGGCGCAGGGCCGGCTCTACGTCGATATTGGCTTGGCGCCGATCTATCCAACGGAGTTCATTGCCCTGCCTATCGTGCTGACGACCGCTGCAGCCGTCGAAAGGTAAACGCGTGGTCCGAGAGAATGACGAGCACTGACTTCGCCCGCCTGGCAGATGCACGTTCATTCGGGGCTCCTGCTGCTGGGTTGGTCTAGTAACCCCATCGTCCAGATCGGCCCGGATGAACAACCTGCTGAGAGATCACACCTAGCCGCGCACCCGGCGGCGCGCAGGCGGGACGGTGGCATATCGCGTCCTGCGATGGAGCCGCGCGGCGCACGGCCGCGCCGATGTCGCCTGCGCCGTTGGCGGGGTCCGGCCGCTGCGCGAACAGGCGGCGGCCATCGGCCGGCGCACGTGTCGCAATCGTGCTCGTGCGCGACCGCGCCACGCGCCACGCGCCGCGGCGATGCCTTGCCGCGGCGCGGTCCCCCAGGGCGCTTGCGCTAGAACCTGTAGGTCAGCGACAGGGCGGTGTTACGGGGTGCGCCGTAGTAGCCCTGCGCCCAGTACAGGCTGTTGATGTACTTGCGGTCGGTGACGTTGTAGACGTTGAGCGTGGCGCTGAGCTGCGGGGTGAAGTCGTAGTGCGCCATCAGCCCGAGCAGCGCATAGCTGTTCTGGCGGGTGAAGATCTCGTTGCCGCTGGTATCCAGCGCTTGCTGATCGCGGTAGATATCGCCTTGCCAGGTCAGCGTCGCGCCCAGTTTCAGCGCTTCCCACTGCGGGACGGTGTAAGTGGTGGCGAGCTTGAAGGTGCGGCGCGGCACATAGGTGCGCACGTTGCGGCCGGCATCGTCCTTGAGGCTCAGCTGGGTGTAGCCGGCGTTGAGCTGCCAGTGGTCGCCGAGCCGGCCGGCGAGGTCGAACTCGTAGCCGGTGGAGGTCGCGTCCACCGGCTTGTAGGTCTGCAGCGTGCCGACGTAGGTGTCGGCTTCGGCGGTGTTGTCCTGCTTGGCGCGGAACAGCGCGAACGAGGCGTTGACCCGCTGCTGCAGCCACTGG
Source organism: Xanthomonas sp. DAR 35659 (assembly GCF_041242975.1). NCBI lineage: Bacteria > Pseudomonadati > Pseudomonadota > Gammaproteobacteria > Lysobacterales > Lysobacteraceae > Xanthomonas > Xanthomonas medicagonis. Next base: position 3,105,994 of record NZ_CP162488.1, on the reverse strand, counting down.
CCCTTGATGCCCAGTTCGGCGTTGCTGCCGGTGATCGGGTCCAGCACCCGCAGGTTGCGGTCCAGTTCGGTCTGCGGATTGAAGATCTCCGCATAGCTGGCGTACAGCGCGTAGTTCGGATCGAAGGTGTAGACCGCACCGACGAACGGGGTGGTCTCGCTGTCGTCGTAGGCGTGCTGCACGCCGTAGTTCTGGCCGCGGCTCTCGATCCGGGTGTGGTTGACGCCGGTGATCAGCTTCAGCGCGTCGCTCAGGTTCCAGCGCGCGGTGGCGTAGGCGCTGCGGCGGATCATGTCGAACTCCGCGCCGGTCGGCGCGGTGGTGAACGCCGGCAAGGCGATGTCGCCGGTCCAGTTCTCCAGGCTGGGCAGCGCGAACCAGGCGCTGGTGTCGCGGGAATCGGGGTAGGTGGAGACCTGCGAGACGTCGATGCCGGCCCACTTCACGCCGGCCACAAGTTCGTGCTCGCGTCCGCCCAGGACGAACGGGCCGCTGGCGTAGAGGTCGGCGTACTTCTGGGTCTCGTGGCTGAAGTAACGCGAGGGATAGGAGTACAGCCCCAGCCCGGTGGCGCGGTCCGGCGTGCCGTAGGCGTAGAACAGGTTGCCGTCCGACTCCAGCTTGCGGTAGTTCAGTGCGGCCTTGAGCTGCCAGCCGCCGCCCAGCGCCTGCTGCAGTTCCACGAAGGCGCGCTTGTCGGTGCTGTTCCAGTACGACCAGTCGGCCGAGGTGCTGGTCGAGCGCGCGTAGTCGGTGGCGCTGCCGTCGCTGTAGTACAGGGGCAGGGCGCCCCACATGCCGCCGTGGGGTTCGTTCTTCTGGTAGCTGGCGCCGACGCTGAGCAAGGTGCTGTCGCTCAGATCGGCTTCGACGATGCCGTAGACGCTGCGCTTCTTCAGCGAATAGCGGTCCAGGTAGCTGTCGCCGTCCTGGCCGGCTGCGACGATGCGCCCGCGCACGCTGCCGCTGCGATTGAGCTTGCCGGCCAGGTCGGCGTCCACGCGCCGCGTGTCCCAGCTGCCGGCGGTGACGCCGACGCTGCCCTGCAGTTCCTGGGTCGGGCGCTTGCGCACGAAGTTGACCGTCGCCGACGGGTTGCCTGTCGAGGACAGCAGGCCGTTGGCGCCGCGCAGCACCTCCACGCGCTCGTACATCGCCGTGTCCAGGTCGCCCTCGGCGCCACCGTTGGTGAACGGCAGGCCCAGCCCGTCGACCTGGAAATTGGTGATGTCGAAGCCGCGCGCGTTGTAGTAGGTGCGGTCGGTCTCGATCTTCTCCACGTTGACGCCGGTCGCCAGGGCCAGCACCGCGTTGGCGTTGCCCAGGCCGAAATCGTCCATCTGCTCGCGGCCGATCGTGCTCACCGACTGCGGCGTCTGCAGGGGGCTCAACACCAGGCCGGTGCCGGTGGCGCTGGCCGGCGGGGTATAGCCGTCGCTGCGCTGCGCGACCACTTGCAGCTTGTCCAGCAGCGTCGGCGCGGCGTCGCCGGTCGTGGCCGCGTCGGCGGTGCTCGCATCCGCGTCGGCCGCGCTGGCGGCCAACGGCGCCAGCAGGGCGGCGAGCGCCAGGCACAGCGCGCGGCGATGGACGGGGACACAAACCGGCGGTGCGGCGAGCCGGGCGGAACGGACGGGAAGGTTCATCGGGCGGGATCTATAGAATGGGAGGGAACGGCGGCGCGCCACGTGGTGGGCAGCGCGCGCCATCGGCGGATGGCTGGCTGCCGTTGCGTTAGCGAATACGAACTATTCTCAATAAGTGATGAGGAAAGATCAACGCATGTTTCGGTTTCCTGAGTTCCAGCGTTCAGCCATGACCCCGGGCGCGGGCGCCGCATGAGCGCGCCGCCCCCCTTCGTGGTCGCCGTGCCGGCGCGTTATGCCGCTTCGCGCCTGCCCGGCAAGCCCTTGCGCGCGCTCGGCGGCGAACCGTTGGTGCGGCACGTGGCGCGCCGCGCGCTCGCCGCCGGCGCGCAGCAGGTCTGGGTGGCCGCGGACGATCCGCGCATCGCCGCGGCGGTGGCCGACCTGGACGGCGTGCATGTCGCGCTGACTTCGACGGCGCACGCCTCGGGCACCGACCGCCTGGCCGAATGCGCCGACATCGCCGGCTGGGACGACGCCACCCTGGTGGTCAACCTGCAGGGCGACGAGCCGTTCGCGCCGGCGGCGGGCATCGTCGCGGTGGCGCAGGCGCTGGCCGCCAGCGGCGCGGACATGGCCACGCTGGGCACGCCGGTGGAGTCGGCCGAGAGCCTGTTCGATCCGAACGTGGTCAAGCTGGTGCGTGCCGCCAATGGGGATGCGCTGTACTTCAGCCGCGCGCCGATCCCGTGGCATCGCGACGCCTTCGCCGCCTCGCGCACGCACCTGCCGCCGGGGCCGTGGCTGCGCCATATCGGCATCTACGCCTACCGCGCCGGCTTCCTGCGCCGCTTCGCGGCGATGCCGCCGGGCGGTCTGGAACAGGTGGAGGCGCTGGAGCAACTGCGGGTGCTGGAAGCCGGCTTCCGCATCGCCGTGGCGCTGTCGCCGGCGCCGTTCCCGCCCGGGGTCGACACCCCCGAGGACCTGGCCCGCGCCGAGGCGCACCTGCGCAGCCTGGCATGAAGCTGCTGCTCGTCTGCCTGGGCAACATCTGCCGCTCGCCGATGGCCGAGGGCGCGCTGCGCCATCATCTGGAGCGCTCGCCGCTGGCTGGCCAGGTGCAGGTGGATTCGGCCGGCACCGGCGGCTGGCATCGCGGCGAGCCGCCGGACCGGCGCGCCATCGCCTGCGCCCGCGGCCATGGCGTAGACATCGCCGGGCTGCGCGCGCGGCAACTGCGCGATGCCGACTTCGCCGGGTTCGACTGGATCCTGTGCGCCGACGCGGCCAACCTGCGCGATGTGCGCCAGCGCGCGCCGGATGCCGCGCGCGAACGGATCGCGCTGTGGCTGCCCTGGGCCGGGATGGAGGGCCGTCGCGAGATCCCCGATCCCTACACCGGCGGCAGCGCGCAATTCGAGGAGGTCTGGGCCCTCGTGGACGAGGCCGCGGCGCGCAGCGTGACGCGACTCTCCCTAGACGGCGGCTCCGGCATAATCGAGCGATGAACTCGATCGCCGCCCTGGAACTGCCGCAGTCCGGTCTCTGGCTCAACGCGGCGCCGTCCACGCTGCGCGAGCAGCAGGGCCGGGCGCTGGTGCTAGCCTTCGTCAACGCCGCCTCGGCGTGGTGCGCGCAGCGCCTGGCCGAACTCGGCCAGTGGCAGGCACGCAATCCCGGACGCCTGCAATTGATCGTGGTGCAGGTGCCGCGCTTCGACTGCGAGCGCGAACCGCAGCGGGCGCTGAAGCTGCTGCGCAGCCAGGGCGTGTCGGCCCCGATCCTGCTCGACGCCGACTGGGCCGCCTGGCAGCGTTTCGGTGTGCAGGCCTGGCCGACGCTGCTGCTGATCGACGCCGGCGGCCAGGAACGCGAGCGGCTGGTCGGCACCGGCGGCGCCGATCTGGACCGGGCGCTCGCCGCGCTGTGCGCCGGGCAAACGTTGCCGCCGGACGAGGAACTGCGCCAGCCGCGCGAGACCCAGCCCGAGCCGCGCCTGACCCTGCGCTTCCCGGTCGGCCTGGCCGTGGCCGAGGATCGCCTGTACGTCGCCGACAGCGGCCATCACCGGATCCTCGAATGCACCACCGGCGGCCGCGTGCTGCGTCAGTTCGGGCTGGGCACCGCCGATTTCATCGATGGCGGCGTCGGCGAAGCCGCCTTCCACCGCCCGCGCGGCCTGGCACTGGAGCGCGGCGTGCTGTACGTCGCCGACACCGGCAACCACGCGCTGCGCCGGATCAACCTGCTCAACGGCCACGTCGATACCCTGTGCGGCAACGGCCGCGCCGGCGAGCCGGTCGAGGGGCCGGTGCAACTGCCGCAACAGGCGCCGTTGAACCACCCGCAGGACGTGGTGGTGGCCGACAACCAGGTGCATATCGCGATGGCTGGCGACAACCGCATCTGGAGCTACGAACTGGGTACGCGCAGCCTGCGCTGGCGTGCCGGTGCGGGCGTGCTGGAGCTACGCGACGGCAGCGGCCACCTGGCCGCGTTCGCGCAGCCGTGCAGCCTGGCCGCGGTGCAGCAGGCGCTGTACGTGTGCGATGCGCTGGGCTCGGCGGTGCGCTCGCTGCAACTGCGCGGCGACCTGGTGCAGACCCTGCTCGGCGGGCAGGGCCCGTGGGATTTCGGCAACGAGGACGGCCCGCGCAGTCGCGCGCGGCTGCAGTTCCCGCAGGCGATCGCGCTGAGTCCGGACGCGCCGCTGCTGTGGATCGCCGACAGCGGCAACGGCAGCCTGCGCAGCCTGCGCCTGGGTGGCGGCGACCTGTCGACCACGGTCCTGCCGCGGCGCCTGCACGGCCCGGCCGGGCTGGCGGTGAGCGCCGGCGCGGTATGGATCGCCGAGACCGACGCCCACGCGGTGTTGCGCTACGACATCGCCAGCGGCGAACTGAGCGACGTGCCGATCAACGAATGACCGCGACCCCGCACCCCGCGTTCGACGGCAAGGCCTTCGCCGCCAACCTCAGCACCGCACCCGGCGTCTACCGCATGTACGCGGCCGACGATACCTTGCTGTACGTCGGCAAGGCCGGCGCGCTGCGCAAGCGCGTGTCCAGCTATTTCAGCGCCTCGCCGAAGAACGCGCGGACCATGGCGATGCTGGCCCAGGTCGCGCGCATGGACGTGACCGTGACCCGCAGCGAGGGCGAGGCGCTGCTGCTGGAAAACCAGCTGATCAAGTCGCTGGCGCCGCGCTACAACGTGTCGCTGCGCGACGACAAGAGCTATCCGTTCGTGCTGCTGACCCGCGAGGAGTGGCCGCGCATCGCGCTGCACCGCGGCCCGCGCGCGGTACCCGGTCGCTACTTCGGTCCGTATCCGGGCGTGACCGCGGTACGCGAGACGCTGAACCTGATGCACAAGCTGTTCAAGCTGCGCAGTTGCGAGGACAGCGTGTTCCGCAACCGCTCGCGGCCGTGCCTGCAGTACCAGATCGGCCGCTGCAGCGCGCCGTGCGTGGCGCTGGTGGCGGCCGACGACTACGCCGAATCGGTGCGCCGCGCGACGATGTTCCTGGACGGGCGCAGCGACCAGCTCGGCGAGGAGCTGGTGCAGGCGATGCAGGCGGCCAGCGAACAACTGGAGTTCGAACGCGCCGCGCGCCTGCGCGACCTGCTTGGCTCGCTGCGCAGCATGCAGAGCCGACAGTACGTGGACGGCCGCGCCGCCGACCTGGACGTGCTGGCCTGCGCGATGCAGGGCGCCAACGCCTGCGTGCTGCTGCTGGCGTTCCGCGACGGCCGCAATCTCGGTACCCGCGCGTTCTTCCCCAAGACCAACGGCGAGGACAGCGCCGCCGAAGTGCTGGGCGCCTTCGTGTCGCAGTACTACGCCGAGCAGCCGCCGCCGCGCGAGGTGCTGCTGGACCGCGAGATCCCCGACGCCGAGCTGATCGAGGCGGCGCTGGCCTCGGCCGCCGAGCGCAAGGTGCAGTTGAAATGGAACGTGCGCGGCGAGCGCGCCGGTTACCTGGAACTGGCCAGCCGCAACGCGCAGGCCACGCTGGCCAACGAGTTGACCAGCCGCAACGCGCAGCATGCGCGCAGCGAAGCGCTGCGCGAGATGCTGGGGCTGGCCGAGCCGGTCAAGCGCGCCGAATGTTTCGACATCAGCCACACCATGGGCGAGGCCACTGTGGCTTCTTGCGTGGTGTTCGACGCCAGCGGCCCGGTGCGCAGCCAGTACCGGCGCTACAACATCAGCGGCATCGAGCCGGGCGACGACTACGCGGCGATGCGGCAGGCGATCGAACGCCGCTTCCGCCGCGCCGCCGAAGGCGACAAGGCCGACGTGGTGCTGCCCGACGTGCTGCTGATCGACGGCGGCGCCGGGCAGTTGGCGCAGGCCAACGCCGCGCTCGCCGACCTGGGCGTGGAGGGCATCCTGGTGATCGGCGTGGCCAAGGGCGCCGAACGCCGCGCCGGCCACGAGACGCTGGTGATGCCGGACGGGCGCGAACTGCGTCCCGGCGCGGCTTCGCCGGCGCTGCAGTTCATTCAGCAGGTGCGTGACGAGGCGCACCGTTTCGCCATCACCGGCCACCGCGGACGGCGCCAGAAGGCGCGCATGACCAGCAAGCTGGAGGACATTCCCGGCATCGGCCCGCGCCGCCGCGCCAGCCTGTTGAAGCATTTCGGCGGGTTGGCCGGGCTGAAAGCCGCCGGCGAAGCGGAGATCGCGCGCGTGGAGGGCATCAACGACGCACTGGCCGCGCGAATCTACGCTAACCTGCACGGACTGCCGGTACCCGATTCGGCAGGCGAGTAGAGCAGCGCAATGAAGTTGACCATCCCCACCTGGCTCACGCTGCTGCGGATCCTGATGATCCCCGTGCTGGTGCTGGTGTTCTATCTGCCGTACACCTGGACCAACTTCGCCTCGGCGGCGATCTTCGGCTTGGCCGCCTTCACCGACTGGCTGGACGGCTGGGTGGCGCGGCGCTATCACCAGTACTCCGCGTTCGGCGCGTTCCTGGATCCGGTGGCGGACAAGCTGATGGTGGCGGTGGCGCTGTTCCTGATCGTGCAGGGCCACCCGACGCCGTGGATGGCGTTCTGGGCGGCGGTGATCGTCGGCCGCGAGATCGCGGTGTCGGCGCTGCGCGAATGGATGGCCGAGATCGGCCAGCGCGCCAAGGTGCGGGTGGCGATGATCGGCAAGATCAAGACCACCGCGCAGATGGTGGCGCTGCTGTGCCTGCTGTACTCGGTGATGCCCGACGGCGCGCCGCCGGAGAGCGTGTGGATGGGTGCGTTCATCTTCCACGTGGGCGACTGGACCCTGGCGATCGCGTCGATCCTGACCCTGTTGTCGGGCATCCAGTACCTGCATGCGGCCTGGCCCAGCCTGCGCGCCGACGAGCGCGCGGCGGTGGCGGAAAAGAACGCGAAGAAAATCGAAGGCAACGGTTGACAGCCTGCGCGTACCCGGTAGAATTCGCGGCCTCAAGCGGGAATAGCTCAGTTGGTAGAGCGCAACCTTGCCAAGGTTGAGGTCGCGAGTTCGAGTCTCGTTTCCCGCTCCAAATAGTGATCTACAGACCTGCAGTGACGTCTGTAGGCCGTACACAAAAAGGAGCTTCGGCTCCTTTTTGCGTTTCAGCAAACGCCACGCAAACCCATGGGTAATTGACGTTCTTGAGGCCAAACTCAGGCCAAGGAATGTGGCTGTGCCGGTTGCGGGCGTTGCTGGGGTTGGATCGGGATGACCGGCGGCATCGTGCCTAAGTCCGGACTGTGCGGTCACCGCCTGCCGCTTTGCCGGTGAGCGATGTGGCAGTAGGGTGGGAGAGTCTGACCCCCGCTGCGGCGATTCCCTGTCTGCCGCAAGGCGTTCGTTGTGCAAGTCCGACACTCGACGCTACCGCTGACCGGGCTGACCGGCACCCTGGCAGATCGCGCAAGGAACGCGTGGCGTAGCCCCTGATCCGAGAGCCGGGCCAGAGCCGTCAGGGGAAAGCACGCAACCCCGGGATGGGGGTGGTGGGGTGGAAGCACTCGCCTCCGGACAGCGCGGTGGTCGCTCGCGAATGCATGCTGTGCGAGCCGGCCATGTCCCGCAGCGGGAGTTGCGCCGCAACCTCGAAGATCAATGCTTGCCTCGCATGTCGCTGACATCATCAGATGGCATGGGGTGCGTGTCCGGGCGTCACGCTGGGCATTGCAAATGCACCGGCGACCGAGCGCCTGCCTTCGTTCACGGTGACCGGTGTCCGCCACGGCAGTTGCTGCGGCAAGGCGGGAGAATCGAAAATATTTAATAAAATCAAATATTTGAATCGCTGGCCTGCCCGGTTTCGCCCCCGGAAGGTTTTCTGAAGTTGTGGTCAGCTATAGTTTCGGTAAAGTAATGCGGCGCGGGCCGTATTGTGGAGCACTCATGGCTGCTATGCAGATGCTGGAGCGCTATACCCACCTTCGAGCGGAAGACTTGATACAACTGCACCGCATCCCTTGGGCCGCGCCGTCCGCTTCCACGAACCGACTAAAGCTGCCCGCCATGCCGAGAATCACGCATTGCCTAATCCAGCTGACGTCATAGATGGCAAGCGGCGCCGGCGTTGTCCCGCGGAGCCACGCTGATCACAAGTCGCCCAAAGACAAGCACGTCGTTTCAACCACTACCATGGAGGTATTCATCATGAAGCTACGCACCGTTTCCGCTACTCTCGCGCTGGCTGCGGCTTTAGGCCTTGGCTTGAGCACTCCTGCTCGCGCCCAGGCGCCCGATCCTTGCTCGGTCTTTCTTTGCATGGCCAGCGTGACTGGCGCAGGTGCTCCGAGTCCCCAATGTACAGCGCCGATCGCGGTCTTCCACGCCATCCAGGTATGGAGCCCGGCTTTCAACCCGCCGGCCACGGCCGCGGCACGCCGGACCTATCTGATGACATGTCCGGGCGTGACCACGAACCCGACGAATCAAGCGATGTTGCAATCCATCATCGCGGCGTGGGGCTACACACCTTGACCGGTTTCGCCCGCTGACCCAGGCAAGCGCTTGCTGCTGACCTCGTTCGACTTCGCCAGGCTGTGGCCCGGGAGCTGAGGGAGGACTGGGAGAAATACACTCCGGCCCTGAATCAGTTTTGAAACGAAAGGCCTTTCATCGGCAGATGAAGGGCCTTTTTTTCTTGGTTCCACCCAAGTCCTGGGAAGCGGCCCTGATCTTCAGGAAGACGTAGGTGTCATCGCGGTAGCCGTGGGTCGTGCGTTTGATGGCTCTGATCTTGTTGTTGATGTCTCGGCCAGGTTGGTGCCCAGCGGCCCGGGCGAAATGTCGATGGCGTCGACAGCTACTGCCGTGCGGCGGACCAGGACAGTCGGCAGGGACTACACCCTTGACCGGAGCGGGCTGGCGTCGGTGCTGGTGGCGAGCTCGGCGTGAGGCGGCGGGCAGGCGGTCCCGGCCCTGACTGCTCTCTTCAAGGGCGTGTGGGTTGAATGCAGCAACGCTCACCCGGATGACTATGCGCCGGCACTACGCAAGCATGTGCTCCACCCAAGGGCGGCTGACGAGATACGTACTGGTCTCGATGTCCTCGTCGGTCGGGACGACATCTGTGTCGAGAAAGGTGCGGTGGTTTTCACGATCCGGCGCTTGATTGGAAGGGGCACTAGATGACGGCCCCATGTCGACTGTTGCGGGTGGGGAAGCCGGCCTCTCGTTCGTCTTCCAAATGGAAATCAGAAGAGTCCGATGTCGCAATCATTGGGTTTTACAGCCGCTCCTCCATCGGAAAAGCAAGTTCATGCCTTGAAAATCCATCTTCATGGAATGTCATTTCATCCCTCAGCCAGGCACCATGAGCTCGGCGATACGATCGGGTTCCCGGGCGATGGCCGTCGTGTCGACGTCGCGCGCGAGATCGAGGTGCGGGGCCTGGCGAACTTCAGCCTCGATCCGGTCTGGGTAACCTTCACTCTCCCGAAATCTGGATGGAGTCGTCATGCCGATGGGGCCGATTCCTCGGCAGGGGATCGCCCAGTGGAACGGCTTGGCATCGGAAGACATAGGGAAGAGGCACCATGGGGCTGGCCGAAGGACAACTTGCATCCCTGCTGGCTCAGGCATCGCGCCGAGCCGCGGATGAACCAGGAGTGCTCCACGTGCTGCTAGCGCAAGTGCTTCGCATCGCACAAGCGGTCGCCTTTGCCGCGGCCGCGATGATGTGCGGCCTGCACGCCGCCAGTCCCGCTTTCGCCGCCGATGATGTGGTCGGTGTGGGGCATGTCGCCGACGCGGAACGGATTTCGGCGCCGGCTGACCACGTCATGGCCGACGCGCCGGTCCGGCAAGTGCTCGAATCTCTTCCCGCAGATGTTGCGCCCGACGGTCGGCGCCTGCTGACCTACGAGCTCTCCCTGATTCCATGTGACGGTGCCGCATGCCCTTTTGAAGTGCGCCTGCTCGCAAGACCATCGGAAGGAGAAACAGCGGGAAGAAGCGCAAAGGGCGGCAGTGACAAGCCTGCAGTCAGGTTGATGTGGAACGCGCCGAGCGCGCCGGCTTGGGGAGCCGATGCCCGAGCGTACACCGCTGACCCCATCGCTTTTTTTGGGGCTGCTCTGCCGCGTGTATGGATGACAGGCGAGGAGGAGGATCAGGTCGCCGTGTCTGCCGATGTGGTGCCGCTGGGGCGGGGCGAGCAGACAGGTGCCCACGCGCTGCTCGTGACGCAGACCGCGGGATTCGAGCATCCGAAGCGTCACCATGTCCTGTTGGCGGCGGTGTCTGGAGAGTTGAAGGTGGCGTGGTCCAAGGCAGAACCGCAGGGGCCCTATGTGTCCTGGGTCGCGCTCCCCAAACGCCACGCGCCTGTCTACGTCTCGCTGTTTTTTTCTCCCTATGACGATGCGGCGGATACCGTGTCCGCTCGCCAACTGACGTGGGATGCCCGTGATCGGGTGTTTTCCGAAGAGCCCGCGCCGCCGCAGGTGCAGGCCGTCGTCGCGGGCTTCTACCGCACCCTGAGCGCGGCACGGCTGGCCAGGGCCGCCTCGGACTGCCTTTCGGGGTACAGCGCGATCGATACCGGGCCGACCCAGTCGGTGTCGCGTCATCGGTATGCATTGATCCGGGTGACCTGGGAGCAGGCCGAGGCGCTTGCGGAGACCGAGCGCCTTCGCCAGTGCCACCCGGATGGCGTCGCGCAGCCTATTGCGCTCGTGCACCTGTTGCCACCGTTGCACTCCAAACAATAAACCCAGTGACATCCAGGAGCATTCGCGTGTCATTCAAGCATTTTTCCGCCACGGTGATGGCGGCATTGTCGCTGGCTGGGCTGTTCCTCTGCGACGTGGCGTTGGCCAAGGACACCCTGGACTGCCCGACATCGCTCACCGTTTCAGAGACCGTACTGCATGCCCAGGATGTACCCGAAGGGACCCAGGTCATTCTCAAGGGCGCCACGTCGCTGCCATTCTTCTCCATGGCGGTCTTTTCGGGGCACCCGCGCGATTTGGCCTCGCTGATCTCCGACAGTGGCGAGGAGCAGGCATCATCCGGGGTCTCGGTGGCCTTCTGGAAATTCGACCGCAAGGATCCTTACGGAATCTATCTGGTGTGCGAATACGGTGCCGCTGGCGCGGTGCAAGTCTACAAGCGCGCCAGCGACGACATCCGGTCCTGCATGGCAAGAACGCGCGAGGACCGCAACCATCATCCGATCGACATTCATTTCGAGTGCGAATGAGTGTCTTGCCGTCGCCGCGGCGAGTGCATTGCGGCGCAGGCGAAGTGCTCCAGTCTGCCTTTCATCGAGGTCGGAGACTTCTGCCAGGTCAAACGATGACCTGTGAGGCCATTTGCTAGCCTGTGGCAATCGATGGCCGATGGCTCGTCACGATCTGCGACTCATCGGGATGCCATCCATGCCTTGGGACTGCAGATGCGCCCGCATCTTGCCCGATAGGGCCTTGCTGATCGGCCAGAGAGCGTCCTGCCTCAGTCAGCCATCGGACGCTTCGGGTTTGTTGCGCTTGAGTTGAGCACGCAACAGATGACACCGGCCATCGAGCAGCTTGCGCCGGAAAGTGTGGCGGGGTGCCAAGGCCTTGGCAGGGAGCGTCGCCGGGCGCGCGCGCTACGTGCTGAAGCATCAGGGTAGTCGGTTCTCCCGCGCCGAGGCGAGGAAGTCGTCGATCGCCTGTTTCGCCTCCGCCAGCGTGCAGGCGCATTCCTGCTGGTAGGCGCGGATCGCCTGCATCTTGGTGCCTGGCTGTTTCGCCAGTTCGAGCCAATCGGGCGGTGGCGGTGGCGGCGGTGGCGGTGGAGGCGATGCGGCGCTGCCATGGTCGCGTGCCGCCATCTCATAGCGCATCGTGATGGTGAAAGGCGGCAGCGCTTCGGCGAGTTCCGCGAGATACCCTTCCAGTTCCTGCTGCGAGATGAAGGCGGGAACCTGCTCGACGCAGGCTCTGGGGCCGCGACGCAGATCGTGCAGTACCAGCGGGCGTTGGCACAACTGGCGCAGCCGTTCGCCGCGCTGCGGGTCCATCAAGCCGCTCACGCTGCGGATGTCGGCGGCGATCGCCGCGGCGGTCAGGTCGCCGTAGTCGTCGGTCAGGTGACTGGCATCGCCCAGCGTCTCCAGATACCGCGCATACACGAAATCGTCGAACGTGCGGTGCCCGATCTTGCAGCGGTCGTTGTCGTGCCATGCCAGGGCGACCCCGACGTTGCCGGCGTCGTCGGGCACCAGACAGTAGAGATCGCCGGCGCCGGATTGGGCGAACGGCAGGAAGCGGCGGCCTTCCTGTGCTTCGGGGTGCAGCCACCTGGCGATCCCGTGTGCGCTTTCTTCGGCATCGATCCACTCGTAGTCCCACCAACTGAGGAAGGGCACCACGCGTGGCTGCTCGGGGTCCTTCCACGCATCGAACCACTGCGGGAAATAGGTGGTGTTGCCGCTGGCGAGCAGCGCGTGCAGCAATGGCGGCAGCGCGATGCCGGTCTCACGCGACAGGGCCTCGAACCCGGACAGCGCGCTCATGGACGGCACTGTCGACGGCGGTGGCCCGGCGCGACATCGCGCGCGGAGGCGATGCCGTCGTCGTGGCTGCGCGTTTTGCGCTGCGGCGGATTCGGGCGCGCATGGCCGTGGCGCAACGTCCTGACTGAACTCAGGTGTTCGCGCAGTGGTTGCGATGGCTGCGCATGGCCTGCGTCGCCGGAGGTGCCGAGCTGTAGATGCATCCTTTTGTTCCGTGTCCGTCGTCCTTGGATCGATTATTGCTGACGATTGCGGCGCAAGGCCAGCCACGGGATGGCGAAACGCTCGCCTTGGAGTGATGGGAAGCCAGTGGGTGGGCGCGCGATCCGTTCGCGGCTCCCCGTTGAAGGCGCGATCGTTGCGCGGATCGTTGCGCCGGGCATCGTATTCGGCGTTGTAGCGGAAGGTACGCGGGGCCGCCCATCCGCGCCGCATCGCGTGGATGGGGGCGTGGGATCGTCAGCAGCACGATGGCGCGGCCCGTCCACGCGGGACGGGCGCACCGCTCAGTGTTGTTTCGCGGTGGCGTGGAACCCCGCGCGGCCGCAGTCCGCGTCGTAGGCATAGTCGCCCGCGGCGAGCAGGTGCCGGCCGCTGTTGATGTGCGCCGGCGGCGCCTGCAGCGGTCCGCGCCACTGCACGCTGTCCGGCGTTGCCGGCTGGCCGTCGCCGACCGCGAAGCCGTAACCGAACACCGCGCGTCCGCCGGCGTCCACGACGTCGAGCCGAAGCTGGGTCTTGTCGGGCACGACGCGCGAGGTCCGCGGCGGGTCGGTGGCGTCCGCCACGGTCTGCTGCAAGGCGGCGGGGACCTGCGGCGGCACCACCGGGTTGAGCATCATGTAGGACACGCCGGTGTCCGGCAGCAGCTTGCCGCAGACACGGTAGTCGCTGCCGCTGTCCGGGAAGCTGGCGCAGGCGGTGGGCGCCTGCCAGTCGCCCGGCACGCCGGCGCTGGACGGACCGCGCTGCAACGGGACCAGGGCGAAGTGCTTCAGCGCATCCGCGCTGACGCCCAGAGTGATGCGCTTGGCGCCGAAGATGTAGCCGGGGCTCATGGCCTTCGCGCGCATCGGTGCGATGTTGAGGAAGGGATTGCGCGCGGGGTCGACGCCGCGATCGTAGCCCACGCCCATCATGCCGAAGCTGGAGGAGATCGTGGCGCAGTTGCGCAGCACCTGCGTACTGCTGCTCAGCGCGGGGCTGCCGTTGTAGCCAGCGCACGTGGCCGGCACCTGCGCCAGCGGCTTGGGCTGCCGCGCGACGCCGGCGACATCGCAGGTGCACTGCGCGGCGAGCACGGTGATGTGGTCGACGCGCGCCGCCGCGGTCGTGCCATCGGGGGAGACGCCGAGCCGCATCGGCACGTCCACGTACTTGCCCGGGTGATACTTGCTGTCGCTGGAGTAGAAGATGTGGCCGGGCGTGGTCGAGGCGTCCCAGGCGCTGCGTAGCGCGTCGCTCAGCGGCACCACCACGCCGGTGGAGCCGGTATCCACCTCCAGCACCTGGCTGCCGCCGCTGTCGCCGTCGGCATCGCTGCCGAGCTGCACGCGCACCTGGTAAGCGAATTTCGGCGTGGCCTTGGAGGCCAGCGGCAGGTCCACGGTCTGCGCGCGCAGCGCGCAGGTCTGCGCGGCGGCGGTGGCGCTCGCGCTCGCGGCCAGGCACAGGGCGACCGCGCTCCAGCGTGTCCATCGGTTCATGGCGATGTCTCGTTTCGTGTGTGTGGAGGCATGCTAGAGCGCACGAGCGTGCGGACTCGCGCGCTGCGGCGCTTGTCTACCGCCGCCGCTGCCGCGCTGTGGTCGGCATTCCAGTCGCGCCGCTGGTTCAGCGCAGGTGCCGCGCCCGCATCGCGCCGCGCACGCGCGCATGCACATGCGCGGAGCAGGCTTGCCAAGCCGCGGGGCTTGGTACACAATGCAGTCCGTCATGCGTCGGGCTGGTTCAAAAAGACCTTTTGAATCAATGTGTTGGATAGGAGCCGTCAGGCATCGTCCACGTCCGTCGCCAGGCCCCGGCAGCGGGGCTTTGTTTTTGTCGGGCGCCCTCAGGCGCCGCGGCAAGACGTCAGTCCACCGGCCTGGTGGCAGAGTGGTTATGCAGCGGACTGCAAATCCGCGTACGCCGGTTCAATTCCGACCCAGGCCTCCATCTAGAAACAACGACTTGGGCCGCTTTTCGCGGCCCTTTTCCGTTCCGGAATTCGCCGCGGTGTTCCGCAATCGTGGTACGTGCGTGCCGGCACCGCCATTGCGTCGGCGTGGGCATCCATGGAGCCCGTGGCGCCAAACAAGACGTCCGGCGCCGCAGGGTGGTATGCGCAGCGCGGCGTTGGCCTCGCGGCGCATGCCGTGGACGCACGGCACGCATCGCCATCGCGCCCGCGCCGCTTCACCAGCGATAGGTGGCCGTGGCCGTCACGCGCCGCTGCTCGCCGTAGTAGCAGTTGTCGTAGGCGTCGCAGTTGCTGAGGTAGGTCCTGTCGCCGAGGTTGTGCACGTTCAAGGCCAGGTTCCAGCGATCGAGGTCGTAGCCGAGCAGCGCATCGAACACGGTGAACGCCGGCACCTCGGCGCGTGCGGCATCCAGGTCGCCGCGGTTGGCGCCGGTGTAACGGGCGCCGAGGCCGACGCGGATGCCGTTGTCGAAGCGGTAGTCCGCCCACAACGCGGCGGCGTGGCGTGACACCGCCGACAGCGGCTTGCCCAGTTCGCGCGGATTGCTGCTGGCGGTGACTTCGACCGTCGGGGTGTAGGTGTAGGAGCCGACGACGTGCAAGTGCGGCAGTGGCTGCAGCGACGTCTCCAGTTCCAGGCCGCGTACCAGGGTTTCGCCGGTCTGGCGCGGGATGAAGTCCGGATCGTAGGTCAGGTAATTGCGCCGGCGCAGATCGAACACGGCGGCGCTGTACGTCTGCGTGCCGCCGTCGGGCTGGAAGCGCAGGCCGGCTTCGTACTGGCGGCCGGTTTCCGCGCGGAACGCGCGGCCGCTGCGCGGGTCGCGCATCGCGGTCGGCACGAACGATTCGCTGTAGCTCAGATACGGCGCCCAGCCGTTCTCGGCCACGTAGGTCAGGCCGGCGCGCTTGCTCGCCTTGCGTTCGACGATGCTGCCGCGGCTGCCGTCCAGGCGGTTGTCCACGCGGCTTTCGGCACGGTCGTAGCGCGCGCCGACGGTGAGCAGCCAACGCTCGCGCCAGCGGATCTGGTCCTGCACGTACAGCCCGGTCTGGCTCAGCGTGGCGATGCCGTCGTACCAGGGCGCGGGCATCTGCACCGGATCGCCGTAGACCGGGTGGCGAATGTCCAGCGGCGTGGTGGTGCCGCCGCTGTGGCTGACCTGGTCGATGCGCGTGCGTTGGTAGTCCAGTCCGGCTAGCAACGTATGCTGCACGCTGCCGGCGTGCAGGCGCAGCTCGACCTGGTTGTCCAGGTTCAGCGCCTGCACCGTTTCCCTGCTGTCCGAGGCGGTGCGCCGCAGTTTCGCGAAATTGGCCGGATCCAGCGGGTCGGCGGGATCGGCGATCACGAAGCCGCGGCCCTGCACGCTGCGGTAGTCGACCTTGAGCCGGCCGTAGCGCGCGTTCTGGCGAATGCTGAGGTTGTCGTTGACGCGGTGTTCGAACAGCGCGGCGACCATCGCCGTGTCCAGGTCGAAGCGGTTGTAGTGCGGATCGCTCTCGAACAGGCGGCTGGGCAGGTAGGTGCCGATCGCGGTCGGCACCAGCGACCCCACCGCCGGGCGCATACGCAGGTACACGCCGGCGCGCGTGCGGCCGAACTGCGAGAGCAGGGTGAGGCGGGTGGCGTCGCTGGGCGCCCAGGTCAGTGCCGGGGCCAGGAAGCGGCGGTCGTCGCGCATGCCGCCGGCCGGCAGTTCGGCGTCGCGCGCCAGCGCGGTGAGCCGGTACAGCACGGTGCCGTCCGCGTTCAGCGGCCCGGACAGGTCGCCGGCCAGTTGCCGACGCTGGTGATCGCCGAACTGCAGTTGCACCTCGCGCAGCGGCGCGGCGGTGGGGCGCTTGCTGATCGCGTTGACCAGCCCACCCGGGCCGCTCTGCCCGTACAGCACCGAGGCCGGTCCGCGCAGCACCTCGATGCGCTCGGCGCCGTAGCGCTCGATCGGCCAGATGCCCCAGTTGCCGTTGTTGCGCAGCGCCATCCCATCCAGATAGAAGCCGGGCGCGTAGGCGTCGAAGCCGCGCAGCGAGATCCAGTCGTAGCGCGAGTCGGTGCCGTAGCGGGTGGGGATCACGCCGGGCGTGTAGCTCAGCGCGTCCTTGAGATTCAGTGCGCCCTGGGTTTGCATGCGCGCGTCGTCGATCACCGACAGCGATTGCGGCGTTTCCAGCAGGCTGGTGTCGGTCTTGGTGGCGGTGTTGCCGCGCGCGACGGGCGCGCTGCGTTCGCTGACCAGCAGCGTGGGCAGGGTGGTGGGATCGGCTTGCGCGTGCGCGGGGCGCGGGCCGGTGCTGGCGAGGACGGCCAGGGCGGCGGCGAGCGGTGCGAGGCGGCCGGCGCGACGCGGGAACGGCGGTGGTGGAACGGTGGACGACATCAGGCGACTCCTTCGTGGCGATGCCTGCGCGACGAACGAGTGCGCGCGGGCGGAGGAAGGGCTGCCTGGGCGCGGGCCTGGGTGGCGAGGGGAGGATGGGGATCCGCCGCCGTTGGCGGCGGATCGATGCGCATGCAAGGCGCTGGCGCGAGGGCCGGTTACCAGCGGATGCCTTCGAACGGGTTCCAACTGGTGCTGCCCTTCACCTTGTCCAGATAATAAGCGTAGTTGGCGGTCATGCCGACCAGCAGCGAGTAGGCGAGGCCGAAGGCGCGGCCGGCCGCTTCCGGAAGGAAGAAGGTCACGATGCCCAAACCCAGCCCGATGCCGAGCAGCACCAGCGCCTTGCGCCACAGGCCGAGCACGAACATGTAGATGAAGCCGAAGAAGAAGGCGAACCAGTTCATGTTGAGGCGCAGTTTCTCCTGGAACGGCAGCGCTTTCATCGCCTCCTTGAAGGTCGGCGACTTGGGCTCGCCATGGGTGTCGTAGAAGTTGAAGCGGAACTGCCACTTCGGGCTGTACTGGCTGTAATCGTGGGTGGTGTTTTGCATCGTCGTGGTCTGCTCTGCGGGTGGAATGGATCGGGAAGCCGAAGGCGCCGTCAGCGTGTCGCGCGCACGGCCGGCATTGCGTTGCGCCGCGTTGACCTTTCGCTGTCGCGCGTGCACCGTATGCGCCAACCGACGCCGCGCGATGCCTGTTCTGCGGCATGCGCGCACGGGAACAGCCGACGCGGACGCGCGTCCTTGTCGGCAGGCACAAGGACGCGACGAAGGAGCAGGCAATGACGGCAGTGGCATGTGGTGCGATGGTGCGTTGGGCGCTGTCGCTGTGGATCGCCGGCATGTGCCTGCCCGCCGCCGCCGCGGAGCCGGCGGCGCCCGTCGCGGCCGCGAAGGCATTGCGGTGTCCGGGAGGGCTGTCCGTGGAGTCCGCTGCCTTGCGCAGTCCGGCGCTGCCGGCCGGCGCGCAACTGGAACTGGCCGCCGACGTGTTGAAGCTCTACTCGGCTGGCGTGTACTCCGGTCCTCCGCGGGAAGAAGCGGTGCTGATGGAGCGCAATGCGGACAGCCAGCGTCCCGTCGACTCGGGCGTGTCCGTCTGGGAATTCGAAACCCCCGATCCGCGCGGGATCTATCTGGCGTGCACCTACGGCCCGCAAGGCCATGTCGTGCTGTCGCAGCGGGTTCCCGATGACGTCGCGCGCTGCCGGTCCACGACGCTGCGCGATGCCAAGGCCGCCGCCGCCGGCGTGGCCGGTGTCGCGTTCGAGTGCGAGTGAGGGCGGGCAATGAGACTGTCGCGTCGCGCCGTGGCGATCGCCGCGCAAGCGCTGGCCTGGAGCGCCTACGCGATCGGCATGCTGCTGCTGTATGCCGTTTCCGGTAGCCCGTACGCCTGGGTGGACGGCACCGATCCGGACGTTTCCTCGGCTGGCTTTCAGGACAGCGGCAACGGGCGCCTGGTCGGCCTGTGCATTCTGGGCGCGCTGTTGCTGCTGCAGGCGCTGCATGCGTTGTGCAGTCGCCGTCGCAGCGTGCGCCTGTGCTGCCTGGGGTCGATGGTGCTGGCCTGCATCGCCTGGGGCTGCTGGAATTGAGCGCGGCGCGCAGGCGGCGCCTGCGCACGCGTGAGGCGGACGCGCGTGCGCGCGGCGCTGGCCGCGGGCGGTGACGTCCTTGTCGCGCGTAGTGGGATGCTGCATCGGGAGAACGGTCGGTCCAGAACGACGAGGCGGCCGGCGCCGCGTGCGCTGAACACGGGTCCGGCTCGCGGAAGAAGGTCTGTTGAAAAGACGAGCGACCGTGGGCGATCCCTACCGCGGCGCGCCACGCGCCACGCTCAAGGCGGCGATGGGGCCGCCGATGCGGCGCAGCGTCTTCTGCCGCGCACCGGAGTGCGTTCAGGACGCGGCGTGCGCCTCAGGCCTGCGGCGCGGCGGCGTCGCCGTTGCGTCGCTTGCGCCGACGCACGTACCAGATCGTCGCAGCCAGCAGCGCCAGGCACGCCGCGCCCAGGGCGAGACGGTGCGTGTGCACGGCGTTGCGTAGTGCCTGCCAGCGGTCGCTCCACAGGCGCCGCCGCGCGCCTTCGAAATTCGGCGTCTCGCAGGCGCCCACGCCGAACGGATAGGCTTGGCCTGTCAGCGGATTGAGCGCGCCGTGCGCGATGTAGCGCTGGTAGGAACGGCGCGCCTGCGCCGGGTCGAGATTGATCATCCAATCGGTGGACAGGCACAGGACCGCGGCGTAGGCCTGACTGCGCGTGGGCAGGTCGTCGGCGGCGCGGTCGGCCAGGGCGGCGGCGATCCAGCGGTAGTGATAGCGCTGATAGGGCTGTGCGGCGGTGGCATCCCAGCGTTGCGCTTCGGCGGCGGAGATCAGGCCGCCGGGGCGCAGTTGCGCATGCGGCGTCCTTTCGCCGTAGTTGCCGGCGTAGACGCGATTGTCCGGCCCCAGTTCGTAGCCCAGCACTTCCATGCCGTTGCGGCGTGCGATCAGCGCGGCGCGATAGTTGGCCTCGGCACGGCCGATGCCGGTCCAGGCCGAGGCGGCGTCGCGCCGTGCGTCGCCGTAGCGTCGCGCCGCTTCGCGCAGTTCGGCCTGGGCGAAGTAAGGCAATGCATCGTCGTAGCGGCCGGCGCGCATCAGCCGGCGCGCCAGCAGTTCGCGCAGCTTCAATGCCGGCGGCCGCTCCCAGTACTCCAGCGTCACGCCGGCGGCGGTCGGCGGCGCGGCCGGGACGTTGCGATCCACGTAGTCCTGCAGTTCCTGCACCGTGAGCACGCGCTCGGCGACGGCGGCGGCGTCTTCCCAGTACACCTCGCCACTGCGGTACAGCTGCGCGAACGCTTCCAGGTAGCTGCCGCGCTGCAAGGCCAGGATCGCCGCTTCGCCTTCGATGCGGCACTGCGGCTTGAAGGCCTCGTGTTCGTCGTCGTCGTCGTGGCGCATGCCCCATTCCTCGTCCCGAGGGAAGCGCCGCGCCGCCTGCGCATAAGCCTGCCCGGCGCGCGCGGCATCGCCGTCGCGCACCGCCATCTTGGCGCGCAGCCACCAGGCCAGGCCGCTGTCGCCGGCGTGCGCGAGCAGGCGCCCGGCGCCGGCGTAGTCGCCCTGGCGATAGGCCAGCGCCGCCAGGCGGTCGGCGTCCTCGACCGGGTCGATACCGGCGTCGTGCAGCAGGCGCAGGAAGCGCGCCGAAGTGAGGGTGTTGCCGGCGGCGTCATCGGTGTCGAAGGCGGTGGTGTTGCTGAGCAGCTTGGCGATCAGCAGCCGGCGCACCGCCTGCTGCCGCAAAAGCGGCGCCAGTTGCGCATCGCCAAGGCTGGCGAGCTGGGCGGCCAACTGTTTCAGCGAACTCATGCCGGTGTCCGAGCCCTGCGCCGCCTGGATGGCATACAGGTCGATCGCGCCGGTCCAGTCGCCCGTGCCCAGCAGCAGGCGCGCTTCCTCGCCGAGGCTGGCGATGCCCAGTTCCAGCGGATCGTCGAATCCGGCGATGCGCAAAGCGCGCGTCTGCTGCCATGCCTCGCGCGCCTGCTGCCGGTACGCCTGCCGCTGCGCCGCGGCGTCGCCGGCGAGCGCGCCGTCGGCGGCCAGCGCCAGGCTGCGTCCCAGCGAATAGGCGGCCCAGGTGCTGCGCGCGCGGCGCTGCGCCGCGGGCAGGGCCAGCACCTGGCGGAAGTAGTCCGCCGCCAGCGGATACTCGCCCTGCGCGAACGCCACCGCGCCGGCGGTGTACAGGCGCAGTTCCGGCGGCAGGTCGGCGCCGTCGCGCTCGGCGCGCTGCGCGTCGTGCAGCGCCCGCAACTGCTCGATGCGGGCGGCGCGCGCGGCGCCCAGTTGCGTGCGTTCGACATCGACGCGCTGTTGCGGGAACTGCGTGCCGGCGTCCCAGTAGCGCCGCAGCGTCGCGTCGCTGGCACGGCCGAGGCCGGCGATCGGCGCGCCGAGGCGCTGCGCCTCCTGGGCGAAGCTGCCTTCCGGCAAGGTCGCCAGCGCGCCGGCGCGGTCGTCGAGCAGGCGGTACGGAAAATCCGGGCCGCAGGCGCGGGCGCCGCCCAGCGGCAGCAGGACCAACACGGCGGCGAACACGCTCGCGCGCCGGAACTCAGGGCAGGACATCGAAGGAACCTGTAGGCAGGGTGCGGCAACGGATCCAGCCTAGCGCACGGCGTTCTCCGGCGGCCAGGGGCGGGGAGTGCGGCGCGCGGACGAAGCTCGGCGCCGGCGCCGAAAGTTGCAAGCGGTAGTCGCCGAGCGCGTCGCCGGCCTCGCAGTCGCCGCCGCGCAGGACGATGCGGCGTGGCGGCGGGGCCGCGGCGTTGCCGCGGTTGACCAGGGTCAGGTCGTACAGCGCGCCGTTGCCGCTGGCCTGCACCTGCAACGCCGCCTGCAGTGGCCGGCCGTGCACCACCGCTTGCAGGGTCGCCAGCGGCCAGGCGCGGCGATCGCCCGGCAGCGGCAGGCGGAACCAGACCACGCCGGCCAGGTGCGGCGGGCGGCGCGTGCGCAGCTCGCCCAGGAAGGCGGCCACTTGCTGCGGCGACACGCGCAGTTCGCGGCGCGCGCCGGCGACCGGCAGCGGCGCTTCGCTTTCGATCAGCGGCGTGGCATCCGCACTCTCGACCACGGCCACGCCGTAGGCCGGCAGGGCCAGCCAGAATGGCCTGTCGCTGCGCCCGGCATAGCGGTCGACCCAGCGCCGCGCCTGTGCCGGGTCGAACAGGCCGGTGGCGGGCGCACTCACCGCGTGCACCTGCAGCACGGAGCTATCGACCGTGCGCAACAGCGTGGGCAGCACCGGGCTGTCCAGCCAGGCCGGCAGGGCAGTGATGCTCAGCGCCAGTTCCGCCGGCAGCGCACGGCGCAACTGCCGCAGCAACCGCGCATAGGCGGGCAGGCGTGCGGTGCCGCAGTCGTGGTCGATCTCCACGCCGCGCAGTGCGACGCCGGCACCGCGCCAGTCGCGGACCAGGTGCAGGACCTCGGTGTCGATCCGCGCCGTGTCCAGCGCCGGCAATTGCCCATCCAGCCGCACCACCGCGATCACCGGGCGGCCATCGGCGGCGAGCTGCCGCAGATCCGGGGCGGCGCGGCCCCAGCCGGCGCGCGGGTGCGCCTGCAGCGCCAGCACGCGCAGCGCCGAGAAATCCGTGCGGGTCTGCGCCAGCACGGCGGCGTGCGCGCCGCTCCACTGCCGCTGCCAGACGTAGACCTGCTGCTCCAGCGGCGCCGGTGCCGGCGCCGACGCTGTACAGCCACCGAGCAGCAGACTCAGGCCGAGGAGCAGACGGCGCAGCATCTTGCCGTCGAATCAGGACGCGCGCGGTCGCGCGGCGCCACAGGGGGCGAACGGCGCCACCGCGGAACGCACAGCGGCGCAGGCAGCGGGCCGAATGCGGCTCATGCGCGCGCGCTCACGAGAACAGTCGTCCGAACAGGCCCTTCTTCGGCTTGGCCGCCAGTTGCCGGGCCAGTTCGTAGGTCTCGCGGACGTCCTCTCGGTCGTGCAGCGCCAGCGAGCGCTCGAAGGCGGCGACCGACGCGGGATAGGCGCCGAGGTTCATGTGGCAATTGGCTTCCATCATGTACAGCTGCGCGGCCGAGCCGGAGTCCGCCTGCAGCAAGGCCTCGTCGAGCAGCGCGCGTGCCGCGTCGCAGGCCGACAGCGCGCTGCGGTAGTCCTTGAGCACGTAATGGCAGTTGGCCTGGTAGTAGTGCGTGTAGAAGTCGTCGGTGCCGTCGCGTTGCACGGCGAGGAAATCCTGCAACGCCGCCTTGGCGTCCGGCAGATAGTACAGCAGCAGATAGCCGCGGCCGTGCCGTGCGCGCTGGAGCGCCTGCAGATCCCGCTGCTGCGCGGCCTGCGCGATCAGGGCGGCGTAGGCCTCGACCGCGGCGGCGTACGCCTGCGCCTCGCCGAGTGCGCTGGCCTGCACGAACAGCGTGTCCAGGTCGTGCGGGTTGGCCTGCGCCGCCGCCTGCGCCAGGGCGATGTCGACCTGCTCCGGCTGCAGCCGGCCCAGTGCCCGCGCCGCGGTGAGGCGGTGGTGCGCCTGCACCAGCGCGTACATCCGCAGCAGCTCCGGATCGGCCTGGGCGGTCGCGCCGAGCGCCTCGAACTCCTCCTGCGCCGCATCGGCGATCTCCAGCACATCGGCGTAGCGGCCGACGCGGTTGAGGTGGCTGCACGCCGTCTGCGCGCAATCCAGGAACAGCGCGGTGTCCAGGTCGTAGTCCATCATCAGGGTCAGCGACAGTTCCGCCGCTTCGGCCCGCATGCCCTGGTTGCGGTAGGCCTGGCGCAGGTTCTGGTGCAGGAACTGGAACTGGCTGTGGCGCAGTCCCTCTTCGAGGATGGCCTGGGCCTGCGCGTGCAGGCCCCGGTCCATGTACAGGGTGCCCAGGTTGTTGCAGCACATCGCGAAGGTGTGCGTGTCGGTGTTGCAGGTGGCGGCATCGCCCCGTTCCAGGGCCTGCCGGAACAGCGTGGTGCAGTGCTCGTAGAGTGCGAACTGCATCGCATCGATGTAGCCGGCGTCGGCCGGATCCATCCGCGCGTGCTTCCATTTGCCGATGGAGACGCCGGCGCCGTAGTAGCCGCAGGCGTCGCTGTCGCGGAAATCCAGTTGCAGCTGCTGCGGCGACTGGCCGGCCGGCAGCGCTTCCATCTCGAACAGGCGAACCTGCAGGTCCACCTGCGGCTGCAGCGCGTGCGATGCGCGGTAGGCGGGGATCGCCGCGTCCGGTTCGTCCAGCCAGTAGTGCGCGCTGCCGAGCAGGCGGTGCGCGGCGGCGTTGTCCGGGTCCAGGCCGATCGCGTGATTGGCCCACTCGGCGACACGGCGCAGCGCCCGCGCGCGGTCGCGGTCGAAGTGCTCGCTGCGGTCCAGGTAGAGCATGCATTGCAGCAGCCAGGGCCAGGCATCGGTGGGCGCGGCCTGGATGCGTTCGTCGCAGCGCTGCATCAGGCGATGGAGGTCGTGCTCCTGCAGGTGGCCGAAGACGGTCGAGCCGGACCACAGCCGGTACAGGCCTGCGAAGTCGTCCTGGCGTAGGGCGGCCATGCCGCGCTGGATCAGGGTTTGCATGCAGCGGATGCTCCGGGAAAAAAGTGGTGCGGGAGCCGAGGCGGCGCGGCGGCGGCTCCAGCGGGAACGTCGGTAGATAGACGAGCCAGCCGCGGCTTTCCCTACCGGGCGGCGGACGCCGGCATGCGCCATTGCGGGCGCGGCCCGCATCCGCCGGAGCAGGCGGGCGGGCCGCTATCATGGCGTTTTCGATGGCGAGCGACTGTCTTGGATCCCGTTTCTTCCTCCGCCGCGGCCACGCCGCTGCAGTACCAGTGCGACTTCCTGGATGCCGGGACCACCGATTGGGAGATCTGGATCAGCACCGGCTTCCGTTCGGCGCACGATCCCGAGGATCGGTTGCATCTGGTCTGCGGCTTCCATGACGACGAGGAGGCGGCGATCGAGGGCCTGTACCTGGAGCGCAAGGATCAGGCGCAGGGCGGCACCGGCCTGCTGGAGGAGGCGGTGCTGCACGCGGACCGGCTGTGCCTGCGGCTCACGGCGCGCGGCGTGACGGTGCTGGGGTTCCCGTGCGACCGCGTCGAGCTGCTGTTTCCGTCGGATCCCGAGCGCGTGGCCAAGGTGGTGGAGCAGGCGCAGGCGATGCGCGAGGAGCCGAACGGGCAGCGGATGCGTCTGGCCTGAGCAGGCGCGGGGGGCGCCGCTGCCCCGCGATGTATGCGCCCTGCGCGCCGTGTGCCCGGGGGGCCAGGACGGCGTGCGTGGGTGTCGATCGGGTGGCCTGCAGTGGCTATCCACCACCACATGCCGCCTGCGCCAGGCCCCGCGCAGCGTCTAGCGCGACGCCGTGCCCAAGCGCCGGGTGTACTGCACGAACACCTGCCGGCCGACAGTGTCGAACCAGGACACGTCGTAGTACGGATACACGGTGGCGCTGGGATCGCGCGGCGGCATCGCATCGAACAGGTTGGTGGCGGCCAGCGCCACTTCGCTGCGCGCGTCGATCCGGTACGCCAGGTTGGCATTGAAGCGATAGCTGGCGCCGATCCACGGCCGCAGGCCGCTGGCCGCGTCGTAGGTGCCGGCGGTGGAGGCCCAACTGGGGAGACGCCCCAGCCGTTGCGCGTGCAGGGTCGCCGACCAGGCCTGGTGCGACCAGGTCAGGCGGGCGTTGGCCTTGGTGCGCGGCATGTCGTCGCCGCTGTTGGGCGCGAACGCGTCGCGCATCGGTTCGCCGGCGTAGAGCTGGACGCGGTACTGGCGCACCCAGGTGTAACCGAGCGCGGCCTCGAAGCTGCCGATGCGGGTGTCCGATTGCGCGTGCAGTTGCGCGTCCACGCCACTGGTGCTGGTGCGGGCCAGATTCATCGGCGCCAGCGCCACCGCATAGAGCCGACCCTCGGGGGTGCGCACTACCCGCGCGATGCTCTGCTGGCAGGCGGCCGCGTCCAGCGGACGGCGGCCGAGACGGCAGTCGGCCTCGTCGCGCAGGGCGCGATCGGCGCTGAGATCCTGCACCTGATTGCGCAGGTCGATGGAGAAATAGTCCACGGTGAGATCCAGGCCCGCCAGCGGCGACCAGACCGCGCCGGCGGTCCAGGAGCGGCTGGTCTCCGGCTTCAGCGCCAGATTGCCACGGCGGCGGCGCAGCAGCGGTTCGTTGTCGAAGCGGCACGTTGCTGCGCTGGCCGCGGCGTCTTCGGTCTGGCAGCGGAAATAATCCGTGACCTGGTCTTCGTCGATGCCTTCGCCCGCGTACAGGTAGTGCAGGTCCGGGGCGCGGAACGCCAGGCCTTGCGAGGCGCGCAGCAACAGGTGCTCGCTCGGGCGCCACTCCAGGCCCGTGCTCCAGGTGAGGCGGCCGACCTGCCGGCCGGAATAGGCGTAGCGGTCGTAGCGCGCCGCGCCGTCGACGGTGAGCTGTTCCAGCAGCGGCAGGCGCAGTTCCGCCGCCAGTGCCCAGCGTCGGCGCTGGCCGGCGCCGTCGGCGTCGCGCCAGCTGTAGTAGTAGGACTGGGTCGCCAAGGGGTCCGGATGCAGCGCATAGGCCTGCTCGCCGGCCTCGGCGGTGAGCGCGATGCCGGCGTCGCCTCCGCGCAGACCGAACAGTGCGGGGTTGCGCAGGGTCAGCGTGGCCGCGTCGCTGCGCGAACGCGGGCGGTAGGTGGTGCGCGCCGCGATGGCGGCGTACTCGGCCGGGGTCAGCGCGGTGTACAGGCGCGCCGGATCGGCATCGAAGCGCGGATAGCCGGAGTTCGGGTCCACCCCGTGTTGCTCGCCCAGGAACCACGCGTTGGCGCGCGCGGCGACGATCTGCGGCCAGGTGGTGCGCAGCGTCGCCTGGGAATGGCTCAGTGCGGCCTCGTACGCCCAGTCGCCGGTGCCGAGCGTGCCGTCGATGCCGGTGCTCACGCCGAGGCGCTGCTGCCGGTTGCGGATCATGTTGGCCTCCAGGCCGCCCATCTCCTCCGGCGCGAACTGCCTGCGCCAGGACTCCACCTGCGCGGTGCGCTGGTTGTAGAAATAGCCTTCCTCGTTGCCGTCCGCGCGCATGTACGACCAGTTCTGCACGCTGTCCATCAGCGCGACGTCCTGCAGCCCCACCTGCACGTCGGCGAACCATTCGGCGCGATCGCCCAGCGCGCGGTGCAGCGTGGCATACGCATCCAGGCTGCGCCGGCGGTGCAGCAGGGTGCCATAGGCGATGGCGCGGCGGCTGCCGCAGTAGTAGCCGGGCTGGCCGGCCGCGCCGGCACCCTCCCGCGCGCTGTAGCCGGTGTCGTGCCCGTTGAGGGCCGCCAACGGCGCGCAGGTGGCCGCGCCCGGGTCGAGATAGACGTCGTCGCCGTCGGTGCGCAGGAACACGCGGCGCGGCGCGGCCGCGCGTGCGCTGGGGGCGTCGTCGCTGGAGTCCTGGCGGTCGCGCTGATAGCCCCACAGCGGTTGCTGCAGGTTCGCCTCGACGGCGACCAGGCCGGACAGCGCGTCGCCGGAAAAGCCGTGGGTGAGGCTGGCCCGCAGCGAACGCGCATCGCCGCGGCTGCTCTGCCCGTAGCGGGCGTCCACGCTGGTGCCGTCGGCATCGCGCTTGAGCAGGATGTTGATCACCCCGGCGATCGCGTCGGACCCGTACACCGCCGACGCGCTGCCGGTCAGCACCTCGATGCGCTCGACCATGCCCAGCGGCACGCTGGCGATATCGACGAAGTTGCTGCGGCCGTTGAACGGCAGCGGGAAGTCGGCCACGCGGCGGCCGTTGATCAGCACCAGGGTGTGGTTGGGGCCGAGCCCGCGCAGGTTCACCTGCTCAGCGCCCGGCGTGTAGTCGGCGCCGCTGGCCGATTGCTGGCTCTGGGTCTCGCCGACGTTCTGGGTCAGCGCGCGCAGCACGTCCGGCAGCCGGGTGAAACCGCTGGTGCGGATCTGCGCGGCGTCTATCACCGTCACCGGCGCCGCGCCTTCCGACTGCGCGCGCGGGATCCGCGAGCCGGTCACTTGCAGCGTCGCCAGTTGCGCTGGCGCCGCGGCGGCGGGCGGTACAAGCGGCGGCGTCGCCGGCACGACGGGCGCGGGCGCCGCCGCTAACCGCCGCAGCACGATGTCCTTGCCCTCGCGCTGGGCTTCCAGGCCGGTGCCCTGCAACAGCGCGTCCAGCGCGCGCAGCGGATCGCTGGCGTCGCGCACGCCCGCCGTGGACAGGTCGCGGACCAGTTCGGGCCGATACAGCAACTGCAACCCGGCCTGCCGCGCCAACGCGTTCAGCGCCGGCGCCAACGGCCCGGCGGGGATGTCGAGGCCGGCCGGTTGCGCGATCGCCGCGGCCGCCGCGGTGGCGAGCAGCGCGCCCCAGGTCAGCTTCCGGTGGATCGACCGCTGCGGCATACGGGTCTCCTGGTGACGCGACGGAACGGGCAGGGACGGACACGGCGTGCGGCGTGGCCGCGGCGGCTCAGCGCCGATGCAGGATCACGGCTTCGGCATGCGTCTCCATGCGCACCGGATACTCCCGTTCCAGCAGGCGCGCGAAGCCCTCCGGATCGTTCCAGCGGATGCTGCCGCTGATCCGCAGCGGATGCAGGGCCGCATCGGCCAGCACCAGCGGCCGCCGGTTGTAGCGGTTGATCTCGGCCACCGCCTGCGGCAGCGCCACATCGTCGAAACTCAGATAGCCCTCGCGCCAGTCCAGTTGCCGCTCCGCCTCGGCGATGCTGCCGCGGTGGACGCGCGCGCCCTGCGGGCCGGTCGTGGCGATGCTGCCGGCGGGCAGCAGCGTCGTGGCCGGGCGCTGCGCGGCATCGGGATCCTCCATCCGCACCATGCCCTCGGTGACCACCACGCGCAGCGTGTCGTGGTCCTGGCGCACCGCGAAGCGGGTCCCGACGGCGACCACGCGGCGCGCGCCGCCGTGCACCACGAACGGCCGCGCCGGGTCCTTGTGGACCGCGAAGAACGCCTCGCCACGCTGCAACACCACCTCGCGCGTGCGCGCGCCGACGCGCGTCTCGATCAGGCTGTCGCTGCTCAGCGTGGCCTGCGAGCCGTCGGCAAGGGCGACCGTGCGCAACTCGCCGATGTCGGTGCGGAAGGCCTGGGCCGCGGGGGCCGAGGGCATCAGCACCGTGTACAGGCCGGCGGCGACCGCGACGCTGGCCGCGGCGCCGAGCGCGGCCGCCAGCCAGCCGCGGCGCAATGCGCTGGAACGCCGCGGCGGCGGCGCGTGTTGCGGCGTGGCCGGTGGGTGCTGCGGCGATGGCATCGACGGCCCCGGCGTCACCGTCAGTCCGGTGCTCAGGCCGCGCGGCGCCGGTTGTCCTGCGGGGATGCCGGCGCCCAGCGCGCGCAGGCGTGCCGCCTCGCTCCAGGCCACGTCCAGGCGCAGGAACGCCACCCGGTGCGCGGTGGACGCGTCCAGCCACGCATCGAGCTCGGCCTGATCGGCCTCGCTCCAGGACCCGCTCTCGCGCCGTGTCAGCCACTGCGCGGCCAGCGCTTCAATCGCCCAGCTTTCCATCTTGCGGTTCCTGCATCACCACGGACATCGGCGCGGCGTTCACCACCGCGCCATGGAAATAATCGGCGAGCAGACGCACGCCCTTGGCCATGTGCTTCTCGACCGTCTTCTCGCTGATCCCCAGCCGCACCGCCACCTCTTTCTGCGAAAGTTCCTCCACCCGGCGCAACCAGATCACCTCGCGGCAACGGTCCGGCAGCCGGTCCAGCGCGTGGGCCAGCCGCGCCAGCACCTGGCGGCCGCCGAGCCAGCGCTCCGGCGAGCGTTCGTCTATCAAGACGTTCAAGTCGTCCGGATTCCCCACCGCCTCGATCGACACGATCCGGCTGCGCCGCACCTTGTCGGCCATCAGATTGCGCGCGGTGGTGAACAGGAAGGCCTGCGGCGCGTCCGGCAGCGCGCGCCGCGCCGCCTCGTAGACGCGCGTGTAGACCTCCTGGCGCAGGTCGTGGATCTCCTGCGGATGCGGCCAGCAGCGCATCAGGTACGCGACCAGCCCCGATTCGTGGACGAGGATGTGCTGGGCGAACCAGCGGTCCAGTTCATTGGCCATGGCGCTGCTCCTCGCAACGATGCCATGCGCCGCATGCCGGACGCGGGGCGTGCGCGTCGCCACGTCGCCGTGTCGGTGCCGGTTGCGCAAGGGGGCCGCCGCGGCGGCAAAGCAGGGTGCGTCCTGTCACGCGCTTTCTCCTCGATCCGCTGCCATGGGGGAAGCGGAGGTCTGCTTCGTCTATTCCAGTACGGGCCGATGCGATCGGTCCGGCGATTCCATCTAGTTTCCCATCAAGGACCCGACCAATGCACCTGCTGTCCCGTTTGCGCCGCCATTCCCTCGTCCTCCTGCTGAGCGCGTTGCCGCTGGCCGGTGCCGCCGTCGTCGCGCATGCCGAACCGGCGCGCGCGGAGGTGGCCAAGCAGGTCAAGGCCTATGCCTCGGCCGATGGCGTCAAGGTGTCGACGCTGCGCTACGGCCCGCGCGAGCGCGAGCAGGCGCTGATCCAGGTGATCGACGTGGACAACGCCATCGACGGCAAGATCATGCTCGCCAGCACCCGCACCACCGACAAGGACACCCGCTACACCGTGCAACTCAACGGTCGCCCCTATGTGCTGCTGATCGTCAGCGAGGCCGCAGGCGAACTGTACGTGCCGGGCGCGCCGAAGCCGACCTGGGTGAGCTACAGCGCCGACCTGTCGGCGCAGAGCAATCCGGAGCACTACCTGACCGATTACGAGGAGCAGGGGAAGGGCAAGTAATCCGTCGCGGTGGATGAAAGCGGCCATCGGCACATCGTCGTGCCGGATGGCGCTGCACGGCGCTGGACGGCGCGCCGCATGTGGATGCCCAGCGCTAGCCCCTCTCCCATCGGGAGAGGGGTTGGGGTGAGGGTCCGGCGCGAAAGCGACTCGCGTAGCTTGGGTGCGCGAGGCTGCGCCCGTCCCCTCATCCAACCCTGCGGGGCACCTTCCCCCGAAAAGGGGGGCATGGTCCCGAGGGGAGAAGGGAGCAGCCGCTGGACCGGCGCGCACTAGGTACCTGGCGCGCATCGCCCACGCATTTTGCGATGATGCGCACCTACTCACCGGATCCCGATGCCATGGTCAATTCCTTGTCTGCCGTCGCGCGTCGCGCGAGTGTCGTCGTCGCGGTCCTGGCCGTGGCGACCGGCCTGTGCGGCGCGGCGCGGGCGGCAACGCCGCCGGACACCGCCACGCGCTGCGGCTGGTTCGATAACCCTTCGCCCGGCAACGCCACGCTGGTGGACAAGGACGGCGAGTGGACGATCGGCCAGCAGGGCGGGCACCAGGCCGAGGGGGAATGGCCGATGTTTCCCAAGACGCGTTGGGTAGCCACCGGCGCGGGCAGTGCCGGCTATGGTTGCGCCTGCCTCAAAGTGAGCGCGCGCGCCGAGACGCAGGAAGTGACGGCCATCGTCTCCGCCCATGCGCAGCCGTTGAAGACCTGCCGGCAGGACAAGGCGCTGCAGGGCAAGGAGCCGGAGAATCCGCTGAAGTAAGGAGCTGTCGCCGATGCGTGGCTTTTCCCGATCGTGCAGGGTGCGGTGTTGGTGACGGATGCGGCGAGCGACCGTTTGCCAGCCAGCAAGGCGGACGGCGCCCGTTTCTGTAGTGACTCCCGAAAGCGCTTGGTGGCTTTTGCCTGCGTGCCGCGGTGGCAGCGCCACCACGATTGAGCGTTTGCGCGCTTTCGCTGCGGGCGTTGATTCCGGCGCCGGCAGCAACACCGTGCTCCGTGCGCCAGGACATGATGCGTGCGCTCCGTCGAGCCGCATCATCACTGCCTGGAAGGATGGGGCAGGGAGCTCGCGTCCCTGTCATGCCGGAAATCGTTCGCGGGCACTGCCGGGTGCGGTGCAGAGCGGCGATGCAGTAACGCAGAAACGAAAAAAGGAGCCGAAGCTCCTTTTTTCTGGTTTCCACTCGCGTCGAGGACGTGGGTGAAGCAATTTGGAGCGGGAAACGAGACTCGAACTCGCGACCTCAACCTTGGCAAGGTTGCGCTCTACCAACTGAGCTATTCCCGCTTGGGAGCCGCGCATTCTACATGCCTCCCGGGAGGCGCGCTAGCCCTTTCTTGCAAAAAAATGTCCGCTGCCAGATGGCGGCGCGCGCGCCCGATGACGTGACGGGTTCGTGCCGGCTCAGGCCAGCGCCCACCAGGCCAGCAGCGCCGCCAGCAGCGCGGTGGCGCCGCTCAACAGCCGCGGCCGCCGCCACCACCTGCGCCGCGGTTGCCGATCGATGGCGTTGGCGCCGACGCGGCGCAGCAGGCCGTGGGCGAAGCCGTAGCGGTCCATGCTGCGATCGCAGGCATCGACGCAGGCGCCGCAGGCCGTGCACGCGTAGTGCGCACCGTTGCGCGGGTCGATGCCGGCCGGGCAGGCGTGCAGGCAGGCGTCGCAGTTCACGCAGTCGCCGAGCTGGTCGGCGCTGAACTTGGGCAGGGTGCCGGCGTAGGCGGCGAGGGCATCGCCGCGGCTGCCGCCCTGGCGGGCGAGTTGGGCGATGCTGGCGCGCAAGGCGTAGTCGCGGGCGGTGACGGCGTTGAGCAGGCGCCGGCCGCGCTGGTCCACGCTGCCCTGGCCGCAGGCGCGCGCGCCGCGCGGCTCGCCGCGCATCGCGTCGTAGCCGATCAGCGGCGTCTGGCGGTCGCACAGCAGTGGCTGCAGCCGCGCGTAGGGGCACAGGTAGCGGCAGGTCTGGCTGCGCAGGAAGCCGGCGTTGCCCCAGGTGGCCAGGGCGTAGAACAGCACCCAGAACGTCTCCCAGCCGCTCCAGGCGAAGGGCCGCAGCCGCGTCACCAGGTCGCCGATCGGCGCGAAATAGCCGACGAAGCTGATCCCGGTCCACAGCGCCAGCGTCGCCCACGCCACGTGGCGCGCGGCCGCCGGCCAGGCCGCGAAGCGCCGTTCCAGCCAGCCGAAGGCGTGGCTCCAGACCGTCTGCGGGCAGGCGAAGCCGCACCAGACCCGTCCCGCCAGCGTGGTCGTCACCGCCAGCGCCGCGGCCGCGGCGAGCAGCGCCAGCAGCAGCCAGCCGACGTCGTGCGGCCACAGGGTCCAGCCGAACACCTGCAGGCGCCGCGCCGGCAGGTCCAGCAGCAGCGCCTGGCGACCGTCCCATTGCAGCCAGGGCAGCAGGTAGAACGCGGCGAACAGCGCCCACAGCACGTTGCGGCGCAGGCGGGTGTAGCCGCTGCGCGGCAGCGCGGCACCCGCGTCGCCGCTGGCCGATGCGCCGACCAGGCGCGAGGGAATGACGCGCAGCCCGGGCGCGCGGCTCACGGCAGCGGCTCGTCGGCGTCGTCGTCGCCGACCGCGCGCGGGGCCGGTCGCGACAGGAAGCCGGTCAGGCCGCTGGACGCCAGCGTCGCCAGCCAGAACATGAAGAAGCCCACCGTGTAGCCGAGCCCGCGGCTGAGCTGGCGACCCGGGAAGCTGATGTCGCGCAGCGCCAGCGGATCGACCACGGCGAAGAACAGCACGCTCATCGCGCCGGCGACGAGGAAACTGGGCCACAGGATCACGCCCAGCCGCTGCACCAGCGGGCGCGGCGCGGCCGGATCGAGTAGCGGGTCGAGCAGGGGATCGTCGCTGGGGGTCATGGCGGGCGAACTCCGTTGCGGAAGGGAAGAAGGGCGGCATGCGCCGGGGTGGTGCCGCGCGCGGGCCGGCGCGCCCGCCCGCGGCCGCGCCGCCGATCCCCCGTCGACGGCGGCGCAGGCGCATGCCGCCGATGCAGACTAGGCAGCGCGGCGCGTGGCCACATTGATCTTGATCAAGGCCGCGCCGCGACCGACACGGATACTGGATGCATTGCGCAGGAATCCCGCCATGCACGACCCCATCGATGCCTTGCCGTTGCCCGGACCCGAGCTGTGCAGCGAGGACGACGTGACCGCGCTGGTGCAGGCGTTCTACCGCCGCGTGCGCGCCGATGCCGAGCTGGCCGCGGTGTTCGCCGCGCACATCGAGGACTGGGACGCGCACCTGCTGCAGCTGGGCGACTTCTGGTCGGCGATGCTGCGCGGCACCCGGCGCTTCCGCGGCGCGCCGATGCCCAAGCACGTGGCCATGCGCGAACTCAGCGCGGCCCTGTTCCAGCGCTGGCTGGAACTGTTCCGCGCCACCACCGCCGAGCTGGACAACGCGCCGATGCGGGTGCTGGCCGACGATATCGCCGCGCGCATCGCCGACACCTTCTGGCGCCGCCACCAGATGAGCTGGCAGCCGTTCGAGCCGGCCATGCCGCTGCGCGCGGATTGATCCAAGTCAAGGCGGCCCAGCGCCGGGCCGCGCATGCTGTGGCCATGGACATCCTCATCGCCCCCGATCCCGCCGCGACCTGGACCTTCGACGCCGAGCTGCTGCGCCGCTACGACCGTCCCGGGCCCCGCTACACCTCGTATCCGACCGCGCCGCATTTTCAGGCCGGTTTCGGGCCCGCGCAGCTGTTCGCGGCGGTGCAGGCCAGCGATCCGGCGCGGCCGCTGTCGCTGTACGTGCACGTGCCGTTCTGCCGCAATCCCTGCTTCTACTGCGGCTGCAACCGGGTCATCACCCGCGACGCCGGCAAGGGCCGCGCCTACGTGCAGCGCGTGCTGCGCGAGGCGGCGATGATGGCCGCGTGCCTGGACACCGAACGCGAAGTGGTGCAACTGCACCTGGGCGGCGGCACGCCGAACTTCCTGGCGCCGGAACTGCTGGGCGAACTGCTGCAGGGCCTGCGCGCGCTGTTTCGTTTCAGCGAGGCGCCGGACCGCGACATCTCCATCGAACTGGATCCGCGCACGGTCACGCCGCAGGACATCGCCGCGCTGGCCGCGCTGGGCTTCAATCGCGCCAGCCTGGGCATCCAGGACTTCGATCCGCTGGTGCAGCAGGCGATCAATCGCACCCAAGGGGTGCAGGAGACGCTCGACATCCTGCGCGCCTGCCGCGTGCAGGGCATGCGCTCGGTCAACGTCGACCTGATCTATGGCCTGCCCAGGCAGACCCTGGCCGGCTTCGAGCGCACCCTGGACACGGTGATCGCGGCGCGCCCCGATCGCCTGGCGGTGTACGGCTATGCGCACATGCCGCAGCTGTTCAAGGCGCAGCGGCGCATCGCCGATGCCGACCTGCCAGACGCCGAGCAGAAGCTCGCGCTGCTGGGGCTGGCGGTGCGCAAGTTGTCGGCGGCCGGCTACCAGTACATCGGCATGGACCATTTCGCGCTGCCGCACGAGGACCTGGCGCGGGCGCAGCGCCAGGGTGGCCTGCACCGCAATTTCATGGGCTATACCACCCACGCCGAGACCGACCTGCTCGGTCTGGGCGTCAGCGCGATCAGCCGCATCGGCGACAGCTACAGCCAGAACCAGCGCGAACTGCCGGCGTGGGAAGCGGCGGTGGACGCGGGCGACAGCCCGGTGCTGCGCGGCCTGCAGCTCAGCGCCGACGATGCGCTGCGCGCTGACCTGATCCAGCAGTTGATGTGCCAGGGCCGCGCCGACGTCGCCGCGCTGGCGCAGCGGCACGGCATCGACTTCGCCAGCTACTTCCGCGACGAACTGCAGGCGCTGGCGCCGCTGTGCGCCGACGGCCTGGCCGAGTATCGCGACGGCACGATCCAGGCCACCGCGCGCGGGCGCCCGCTGCTGCGCCTGATCGCGATGTGCTTCGACCGGTATCTGCGCCAGCCGGCCCAACCGGCGCGGTATTCGCGCGCGATCTGAGCGCCGCAGGACTTCAGGTTCACCGTTGCCGAATGGCATCCCCGGCGCCGTCGTGGCGGCGTCGCCGGGGCTCTTTCCGGCCCCGGTTACGCGCCGGCGCGCCGGACGATGACGCGCGCAGGAAGCTCACGTGTCCAGAGCTTTCAGGCGTGGCGCGCCATCAAAATTCCAATGGCAGCGCTGTCTTGGCGCAGCGATGAAGCCACGCTGGCCAGCATGCGTGCCGCTTGCGCAAAGGGAACTGCGAGAAGGTGGTGCCCGGAGCCGGAATCGAACCGGCATGGGGTCGCCCCCGGCGGATTTTAAGTCCGATGCGTCTACCAGTTTCGCCATCCGGGCCTGGTGCCGCTAGCGTGCCTGATCGGCCGCCGATTGTGAACCGTGGTGCGGCGCCGCGCGCCCGCCTGCAGGTGCCCGACGCGCCGGCGACAGAGCACGCGCGCGTCCCGGCGCGCGGCCGACAACAGGAAAGGAGCACGAAAGACAGCCCGCCTAGGCTCTGCCCGAATGAGCCGGAGAGCTGCCTTGCGCGTCCAGTGGAAGATTCTTTGCGATTTCGACGGCACCGTGTCGTTGCAGGATGTCACCGACACCTTGCTTGAACGCCTCGGCCGCCCGGGCTGGCGTGCGCTGGAAGACGATTGGGTCGCCGGCCGCATCGGCGCGCGCGCCTGCATGAGCGGCCAGGTGGCGCTGCTCGACGGCGACGTGGACGCGCTGCATCGCGTGCTCGACGAGGTCCGCATCGATCCGGCGTTCGTGCGCTTCGTGGACCTGGCGCGCGATCTCGGCATGCCGCTGAGCATCGTCAGCGACGGCCTGGACTATCCGATCGCGCGGATCCTGGCGCGGCACGGCCTGCACCAGTTGCCGATCGTCGCCAATCGCCTGCTGCGCACCGACGCTGGCGCATGGCGCATGGCGTCGCCGCACGCGCGCCCGGACTGCCCCAGCGGCACCTGCAAGTGCGCGGTGATGGCGCGGCCGCCGGCGGCGCACGCCACCTTGCTGATCGGCGACGGCCACTCCGATTTCTGCGTGGCCGGCGAGGCCGACCTGGTCTTCGCCAAGGACGGCCTGTTGCGCCATTGCCGCGCCAACGGCATCGCCCACCGCGCGATCGGCGGCTTCGACGACGCCATCGCATTGCTGCACGACCTCGCCGCGCCGGCAGCGGTTGCCGCGCGCCTGCCTCTTCCCGTTCCCCAACGAGCCTGACCTCATGAACCGGACTGTTCAGTTCCCCACGGCGCTCGCGCCGCTCCACGGCGATCTCGCCACGCTCGACGACAGCCTGGCGCTGGCGGCGCCGGATCCGGATGCGCTGCTGCGCGGCGGTCCGGCCTACCACGCCGCGCTCGGCGACGCGCAGTTGCTGGCCGACGAAGCCGAATACTGCTCCTTCGGCGATACCGTGCACTACAGCGAACCGCCGCGGATCTTCGCCCACTGCGATGGCAGCTACCTCTACGACACCGAGGACGTGCCGTACCTGGATCTGCAGATGTGGTACTCGGCGGTCAATTTCGGCTACGCCAATCCGCGCTTGAACGGCGCGTTGAAGCGGCAGATCGACAGCCTGCCGCAGGTCGCCAGCCAGTACCTGCATCCGACCAAGATCGAGCTGGCCAAGACCATCGCCCAGGACGCCGAACGCAAGTGGGGCCGCAAGGGCCGCGTGCACTTCAACGTCGGCGGCGCGCAGTCGGTGGAAGACTCGCTGAAGCTGGTGCGCAACGCCAGCGCCGGCAAGAGCCTGGTGTTCGCGTTCGAGGGCGGCTATCACGGACGTACCCTGGGCGCTTCGGCGATCACTTCGTCGTACCGCTACCGGCGCCGCTTCGGCCATTTCGACCGCGCCCAGTTCATCGAATTCCCGTACCACTTCCGCGGCCCCAAGGGCATGTCAAAGGAGGAGTACGGCGAGCAATGCGTGGCCAAGTTCGAGCGCCTGTTCGAGACCGAGTACAACGGCGTGTGGGATCCCAAGGCCGGGCAGTGCGAGTACGCGGCGTTCTATGTCGAGCCGATCCAGGGCACCGGCGGCTACGTGATCCCGCCGCCGAACTTCTTCACCGGCCTGAAGCGGGTGCTGGACAAGTACGGCATCCTGCTGGTGGTCGACGAAATCCAGATGGGCTTCTTCCGCACCGGCAAGCTGTGGGCGATCGAGCATTTCGGGGTGACCCCGGACGTGCTGGTGTTCGGCAAGGCGCTGACCAACGGCCTCAATCCGCTGGCCGGCATCTGGGCGCGCGAGGAACTGATCAACCCGACCGTGTTCCCGCCGGGTTCGACCCATTCCACCTTCGCTTCCAATCCGCTGGGCACGGCGGTCGGTCTGGAAACCATGCGCATGCTGGCCGAGACCGACTACGAGTCGATGGTGATGGCCAAGGGCGCGCATTTCCTCGATGGCTTGCGCGATCTGCAGACGCGCCACCCGGAAATCGGCGACGTCGACGGCCTAGGCCTGGCGCTGCGCGCGGAGATCTGCCAGGCGGACGGCTTCACCCCGAACCGCAAGCTGCTCGACACGATGGTCGACATGGGGCTGGAAGGCGAGCTGCGCCACAACGGCAAGCGCATCGGCCTGGTGCTGGACGTGGGCGGCTACTACAAGAACGTGATCACGCTGGCGCCGTCGCTGCACATCAGCCACGACGAGATCGACCTGGGGCTGTCGCTGCTGGACCAGTTGCTGACCCGCGCCAAGCGGGTGGCGTGAAATGGCGGGAGACAGCGCGTTGGCGCCGCGTTGCCTCCCGTTTCTTGCCGCGGCGGGCGGATCAGCCCGCCGCGCGCAGCGCCAGCACCGCGTTGAGTCCGCCGAAGGCGAACGAATTGCTCAGCACCGCCCGCACCGGGCGGGCGCGTGCCTGGTGCGGCACGTAATCCAGGTCGCAGTCCGGATCGGCATCGAGGAAGTTGGCGGTGGGCGGCACGATCTGCTCGCGCAGCGCGCCGATCGCCGCGACCAGTTCCAGCGCGCCGGCGGCGCCGAGCGCGTGGCCGTGCACGGCCTTGGTCGAACTCACCGCCAGCGCCTCGGCATGGACGCCGAACACCTGATGGATCGCCTGCGTTTCGGTGCGGTCGTTGGCCAGCGTGCCGGTGCCGTGGGCGTTGATGTAGTCGATCTGTCGCGGCTCCAGGCCGGCGTCGTGCAGGGCCAGGCGCATCGCCGCGGCGGCGCCCTCGGCGCTGGGCGCGACGATGTCGTGGGCATCCGCATTGAGGCCGAAGCCGGCCAGTTCCGCCAGCGGCGCGGCGCCGCGCGCCGCGGCATGCGCCGCGCTTTCCAGCACGAACACGCCGGCGCCTTCGCCCAGCACCAGGCCGCTGCGCTGCGCGCAGAACGGCCGGCAGGTGTCGTCGCTGACCACGCGCATGGCTTCCCAGGCGCGGATCAGCGGCAGGCTCAGGCAGGCTTCGCTGCCGCCGGCGATGGCGACGTCGGCCAGGCCGTGGCGGATCAGCAGCGCCGCCTGCGCCAGCGCATGGTTGGCCGAGGCGCAGGCGCTGGACACGGTGAAGGCCGGGCCGCGCAGGCCGAAGACGAGGCTGATCTGGCTGACCGCGGCGTTGTTCATGCTGCGCACGATGGTCAGCGGGTGCAGGCGCTCGGCCTGCTCGCGGTACAGCCGCCGCGACTGCTCGTCGCGGCTGAGTTCGGCGCCGACGCCGGTGCCGAGCACCACCGCGCCGCGCGCGCCCGCGGCGTGCGGCGCCAGGCCGGCCTGGGCCACGGCTTCGTGCGCCGCGACCAGGGCCATCTGGGTCATGCGATCCAGCTGGCCGGGCGCGATGCCGCCCAACTGCGCCGCCTGCGGCGCGAAGCCGGGCACGCTGGCGGCGACGCGCATCTTCAGCGTGGACTGCGGATCGGGCGAGGCCAGCGCGGCGATGCCGCTGCGGCCCTCGCGCATGCCGCGCCACAGGGCATCGGCACCCAGGCCGAGCGCGCTGACCGCGCCCATCCCGGTGACGACGACGCGATGCTCCGGCGCCGGGCGGCCCATCGCCGCTCAGTGCGCCGCGGCCAGCGGCGCGGCGGCGGCCTTGGCGGCCAGCGCCTGCCGTACCGCTTCGGCGAGCTTGCCCAGCGAGCCGTCGTCCAGGTTCGGATCGCGCTGCGGGAAGGTGATGTCGAAGTGTTCCTCGATGTCGAACAGGATCTCGATCGCCTCGAGCGAATCCACGCCCAGGTCCTGGAGTCTGGTCTCGGCGTTGAGGCCGGCCAGGTCGATCTCGGCGTGCTTGGCGACGATGCTGTGGATCTGGGTTTCGATAGACGGGGTCATGGCGGTCCTCCGCGAAATGAAAGGCCACCGTGCGGCGCGTGCCGGCGGTGGAAGCGTGCCGCGGCCCACGGCTGCGGCGTCCATCCTCCACGCTAGCCGGCCAATCTTGCAGATGCCTTTCGTGAGCCAGCTCGAACCGCGCGCCCTGCAGCAGCGGTTCCTCGAGCATCCCCCGCAGGCCTTCGTGGCGCGCACGCTGGAGCATGGCGTGCCGGCGTTCGAAGCCGACTTCGACCTGCTGACCACTGCCGATCCGGCGCTGCGCGCGCGCGTCGGGCGCTGGCCGTTGCCGCGGCTGTGGCGGCGCCTGCTGCGGCCGCGCACCAGCTTCGTCGGCAGCACGGTCAGCGAGTACGCCTGGCTGCCGCGCGCCGCCGATCCGGCGCGGTTGCCGGCGCAGTGGCGCGCGCAGCTCGGACGGACGCGCTCGCTGCTGATCGTCAAGGACATCCCGCAGGCCTCGCCGCTGCTGGATGCCACCGACAACGCCTGGGCGCAGGTGTTCCTGGAGGCCTGCGCGCGCAGCGGCTACGTGCTGCTGCGCGGACAGGCGCTGGCCTGGGTGCCGATCGATTTCGCCTCCACCGACGAGTACCTGGCGCGGCTGTCGCGCGGGCGCCGTCGCAACATCCGCCGCAAGCTGCGCTCGCGCGCCGACCTGGAGATCGACGTGCTGCCGACCGGCGCCGCCTTCGCCGACCCGGCGCTGCGCGCGCAGTGCTATGCGCTGTACCTGGAGGTCTACGCGCAGAGCGAGGTGCATTTCGACCTGCTGACCGCCGCGTTCTTCGATGCGCTGCTGACCGACGCCGCGTCCGGCGGGCTGGTCTTCACCTATCGCCACCAGGGCCGGCTGATCGGCTGGAACCTGTGCTACGTGCACGAGGGGCGGCTGGTGGACAAGTACATCGGCCTGCACTATCCCGACGCGCGCGAGCACAACCTGTACGCGCTGAGCTGGATGCACAATCTGGAGTACGCCTGCCGCCACGGCCTGCGCGCCTATGTCGCCGGCTGGACCGATCCGGAAGTGAAGGCGCAACTCGGCGCCAGCTTCACCTACACCTGGCACGCGGTGTACCTGCGCAATCCGCTGCTGCGGCTCGCGTTGCGCCGGCTGCGCCCGCTGTTCGAGAGCGACGACGTCGGCAGCGCCGACCCGGATACCGACGCGGCGGAGTCCGCGCCATGAGCGCGCCGGTCGCGCTGGACCTGGACGGATCGCTGGGCGCGGTGCCGGGCGCGCTGCGCCTGCCGCTGCAGGACTGGCATGACGGGCTGCGCTTCGCCTGTTCGCTGCGCCGGTTGCGGCGCTTCGGCGCGACGCTGGATGCCGCGCTGCCGGCGCGGCACGGCACCGTGCTGCTGGGCAGCGGCGACTTCCATCATCTGAGCCTGCCGCTGATCGCGCGCGCGGCGCGACGCGCGCAGGCGCCGCTGCGGGTGGTGGTGTTCGACAATCACCCGGACAACATGCGGTTCCCGTTCGCCGTGCATTGCGGTTCGTGGGTGTGGCGGGTGGCCGCGTTGCCGCAGGTGGCGCGGGTGGAGGTGGTCGGCATCACCTCCGGCGACGTCGGCGCCGCGCACGCCTGGGAAAACCATCTGCGCCCGCTGTACCGCGGCAAGCTGCGCTACTGGTGCAGCGGCGTGGACGTCGGCTGGGCGCGGCGCATCGGCCTGGGCGCCGCGGTGCGCGGCTTCGCGTCGGGCAGGGAGCTGATCGACGCGTTCCTGCAACAGTTGCATGCCACGCCGATGCCGACCTATCTGTCGCTGGACAAGGACGTGCTGGATCCGCAGGACGCGCGCACCAACTGGGACCAGGGCGAACTGCGGGTGCCGCACCTGCTCGCCGCGATCGCGCTCCTGCATGGGCAATTGATCGGCAGCGACATCACCGGCGAGGTGTCGCTGGTCCGGTATCCGCAGTGGTGGAAGCGGCGGCTGGCCGCGCTGGATGCGCAGCCGCCGCCCTCGCCGCAGGCGTTGCCTACGTGGCAGGCGCAGCAGCACGCGCTGAACCTGCGCCTGCTGCAGGCGCTGGCCGAGGCGGGGACGGCGGGCTAGCGTGGCCCGTGTAGGAGCGGCTTCAGCCGCGACGGGCGTTACCGATGGATCCTGTCGCGGCTGAAGCCGCTCCTACAAGGGAATGTGGGCTGCGGCAGCGATGCGTGCTTGGTGATGGTCGGCCTCGCCGATCCGCTCCGCACACACCTGCCGCAGCACCGCGACGATCGCCTCGAATCCGTCCTCGTCCAGCCACGGGCTGTTGCTGATGCTCAGGCAGCGCTCGGCGAAGTCGCGCGCGTTGGGCATCGGCGCCGGATCGACGATGCCGCGCAGATAGGCATAGTCGGGCAGTGCATGCACGAACGGCACCGCCACGCCCAGCCCGCGCGGCCACAGCGCGGCCAGGGCGCGTTCGCGGGTGGCGGCGTCGGGCAGCAACACCATCAGGATCGGCCAGCTTCCCTGCGCGCCCGGGGTGTCGGCGATCACCGTCAGGCCGGGAAGGGTGGACAGGCGCGCGCTGCGGCGCCGGCCCTGGTCGCGCAGCTGCGCCAGGAACGCCGGCCAGCGCGCGCTGGCGCGCACGCCGACGGCTTCGCGCCAGGCGCCGACCGCGTGTTGCGGAATCTCCCGGTCGAAGTGGTCGCCGGCGGCGCCGAGGCGATCGCCGCGGCGCAACGCGCGGCGCAGCGGCGCGCCGTAGGCCCAGCGCAGCGCGCGCGGCCGGTACAGCGCGGCATAGCCCAGCAACTGCACGCTGCGGCGCAGTTCCCAGCGCCAGTCCGGCAGGGCCAGGCGCGCGGCGGTGTCGGCCAGGCTGTGCCGCAGCGGCGCATGCCGCGACAGCAGCAGGCCGCCTTCGTACAGGGTCGGGCCCTTGCCGACGGCGAGGCTGCAGAAGCCGATGTCGCCGCCCAGGCCGGCCGGGGTGCCGTCGGCATGCACGCCGCCCAACGCCTGCGCGGCGTCCTCGATCAGCATCGCGCCGCAGGCCGCGGCGGCCTGGCGCAGCGGCGCCAGATCGCTGAGGCGGCCGCCGAGATGGGTGGCGATGATCGCCAGGGTGTCGTTGCCGCAGCGCTGCGCCAGTTGCGCCGGGTCCGGGTCGAGCGAATCGGGCAGCAGATCGCACAGCACCAGGTGCAGGCCGCAATGGGCCACCGCCAGCGCCACCAGTGGACACGTGTACGCGGCCACCACCACCTGGCGGCGCCGGCAGCTCGCGGCCAGGGTGCGCAGCGCGATGACCAGCGCGGCGGTGCCCGAGCAGGTCAGCAGCGCGCCGGGCAGGCCGAGTTGCGCGGCCAGGCGCTGCGGCGCGCGCGCCGGCCACAGGTCGCGCCAGCGCAACGGCAGGCCGGCGGTGGGCGGGATCTCAGTGCGCATCGGTCGCGGCGGCGCGTTCGCCCAGCGCCAGGCAGACGATGCCGGCCACGATCAGCGCCGCGCCGAGCGCCTGCAGCGCGCCGATCGGTTCGCCGAACCACCACGCCGACAGCAGCAGCACGCTGACCACCTCCAGGTGCGAGGCGGCGAAGGCCGGCCCGATCGGCGCGTGCTCGAGCAGCTTCATCCAGGTGAAGAAGGCGCCGACGTAGCCTAGCAGCGCGGCGTACAGCCACGGGCTGGCGAGCAGGCGCAACACCCAGGCCCAGTCGGCCTGCGGCGGGAACGCCTGCGCGCCGCCCAGCTTGAAGCCGAACTGGGCCAGCGTGTCGAAGCCCAGCAGCAGGCCGAAGCCGATGGCGTAGCGCCGCAGCGAGGTGCCGCTCATGTGCCGAGCCCGACCACGGCCACGCCGGCGCTGACCAGGCAGATCCCGGCCACCTGCAGGCGCCCCAGCCGCTCGCCGAACAGCCAGCGTCCGGCGAGCATGATCGCCACGATGTTGATCGAGCCCAGCAACACGCCGCGGCCCAGCGGCACCAGCGACAGGAACGCGGTCCAGGCCAGGAACTCGAACGCGTAGCAGCCCATGCCCAGCCACAGCCACGGTTGCCGCGCCATGCGCCGCCAGCGCGCCGCGCCGCTGGCCAGCGGATCGCTGGCGACGTGCTTGAAGGCCAACTGGCCGACCGTGTCCATCGCCACCGTCGCCAGCCACATGCCGACCACCGGCGCCTGCATCGCCATCATGCGGCCTGGCGCGGCGCCGCGGCCTGCGCGGCGAAGAACTGCGCCAGCCGCGCGCCGAGCACGCGGCGTTCGCGGTCCAGGGTGATCATGTGGTAGCTGTCGTGCAGCAACAGCAGTTCGGTCGGCCCGGACACGCCGGCCAGCACCAGCTTCGCGTTGCGCAGATGCGCGATGTCGTCCTCGGCGGCGTGCGCGACCAGGCACGGCGCGGTGACCTTGGCCAGGTTGCGGCGCACCCGCCGCGACAGCAGGTGCATCTCGGCCAGCGCATGCCAGGGATTGCCGGGCAGGCCGGCGGCGCTGCTGTCGCCGCCGAGCATGGCCCCGCTGACCTGGGCGCGGATGCGCTCGTCGCGCAGGCCGTACGGCGGCTCCTCCAGGAACATGCGGCGGCGGCCGATGCCCAGGCGCTTGAACCACGGCAGCAGGAACGCCAGGCGCGCGCGGCGCGGGATGTTCCAGCCGTCGTAGCGGAAGGTGGCGCCGAGCACGCCGACGCCGTCCACCCAGTCCGGGTGTTCCTCGGCCAACTGCAGCGCCAGCAACGCGCCCATCGACAGCCCGGCCACGAACAACCGGTCCACC
The DNA here is from genome assembly GCF_041242975.1 of Xanthomonas sp. DAR 35659. NCBI lineage: Bacteria > Pseudomonadati > Pseudomonadota > Gammaproteobacteria > Lysobacterales > Lysobacteraceae > Xanthomonas > Xanthomonas medicagonis. The sequence continues at coordinate 3,061,508 of NZ_CP162488.1, read as the reverse complement.
TGCGGGCGCATCCGCGCCGCGGCCTGTTCGACGCTGGCCGCCCAGTCGCGCCAGCCGGTGGCGATCAGGTCGTCCTCGTCGCCGCAATGCCCGGCCAGTTGCACGCCGTGCACGCTGAAACCCTCGCGGTGCAGCGACTTGCCGAGCAGGCGCATCTCGCTGGGGGTGCCGGTCAGGCCGTGGATCAGCAGCACGCCGTGGCGGCCGCCCTCGAAGTGGAATTCGGCGGATTGGATCATGTCGGCGCGGCGCTGCGGGGGGAGGGCACGCGCGCAGCCTGACGGCGGCGCGTTTCTGCAGCCTTTCGTCAGTGCGCCGCCGCGGCGGGATTCCCGAAGCGCACCAGCACGCGCTGGCCCAGGCGCAGCGCCGACGGCTTCTGGAACGCCAGCACGCAGGCCACGCTGCGATCGTTGCCGGCGCCGCCGGCGTCGTCGTGCAGTTGGGTCGGGCCGAACGCCGGCGCCAGCCAGCGCACCACCGCGCTGCCCAGCGCGGTCTGCCGGCCGTCGTCGCTGATCACCTCGGCCCGCATGCCGGGCGCGATCGCGCCGGCATAGCTTTCGTTGAGCTCGGCGCGGACCAGGCGCGGCGCGTCCGGCAGCAGGGTCAGCAGCGGCGTGGCGCCGCCGTCGCTGCGGGTGCCGGCCGCGGCCGAGAGCTGCAGCACGCGGCCGTCGGCCGGCGCGTACAGGCGGTACTGGTCGCGCTGCAGTTGCGCCTGGCGCACCTGTTCGGCGGCCAGCGCGGCGTCGCTGCGCGCGGTCTGCAGCGCGTCGGCCAGGGTCTGGCTGGCGTCGCCGGCGTCGTCGGCGCTCTGGCCGTCGCCGGCGCCGATCCGCGCCGCTTCGGCCAGCCGCCGCTGGCGTTGCTGCGCATGCGCCAGGCGTTGCTGCAGCTGCGCCACGTGCGCCGTGGCGGCCTGCGCGCGGGTCTGCGCGACCTGCAGGTCCAGCGCCGCGGCGCGGTCGTCGGCTTCGATCAGCAAAGCGCCGCGGCGCACCGTGTCGCCTTCGTGCACCGCGACCCGCTGCAGCGTCGCCGCCATCGGCAGGCTCAACCGCAGCACCCCGCCTTCCACGTCGATGCGGCCGCGCGCCACCGCCAGGTAGGCGGGCGTCGCGCCGGGCGCGGGCACGGCCTGCTGCGGTTGCGGCGCGCAGGCGACCAGCAGCAGGCCCAGCAACGGAGCGGCGAGGAACGCTTTCATGGGGCGGACATCCGGGACGAATCGGGAGGAAGGGGCGAGGGCGGCGGCGCCAGGCGGCGGTCGTCGAGGATGCGGCCGTCCTCCATCGACAGCACGCGGTCGGCGTGGCGGATCAGGCGCGGGTCGTGGCTGACGCACAGCACCAGGGTGTTGTGGCTGCGCGCGATGCGGTGCAGCAGGTCGATCACGATCTGGCCGTTGCCGGCGTCCAGCGCGCTGGTCGGCTCGTCGGCGAACAGCAGCGCCGGATGCTTGGCCAGAGCGCGCGCGATCGCCACGCGCTGCTTCTCGCCGCCGGACAGTTCGGCCGGGCGCAGCCGCTGGCGATGGGCGATGCCGACCTCGGCCAGCGCCGCCTCGGCGCGCGCGCGCACCTCGGCCGCAGCCAGGCCCATGTACTGCAGCGGCAGTCGCACCTGGTCCAGCGCGTTCAGCGCGGGGAACAGGTTGAAGCCCTGGAAGATGAAACCGGTGTGGCGCAGGCGGAAGCGTTCCAGCGCGGTCGCGTCGAGCGTGCCGAGGTCCTCGCCCAGCGCCGTCACCCGCCCGCGGTCGGCACGTTGCAGGCCGCTGAGGATCGACAGCAGGGTGCTCTTGCCGCAGCCCGACGGCCCGGAAATCAGGGTCAGTTCGCCCGGCCACACCTGCAGCGCCACCTCGCGCAACACCTCGGTGCGCAGCTTGCCGGAGACGAAGCTCTTGCACAGGCCGCCGCCGAGCAGGGTGGCCGCGTGCGGCGGCGGGGCGGGGATCGTGGCCTGGTTCATCGCAGCAGCAGCGCCGGATCGGCGCGACGCAGCCCGCGCAGCGCGGCCAGCGCCGACAGCAGGGTCAGCAGCATCACCGCGACCACGCACGCGGCCCAGCCGCTGCCGTCGAAGGCCACCGGCACGTCGTGTGCGCGCGCCAGCGCGACCAGCGTGGCGCCGAGCGCGCTGGCGCCGAGCAGGCCGAGCGCGCCGACCCAGGCCGCCTGTTCCAGCACCACCCAGCGCAGCGCGCGCATGCTCACGCCCAGGGCGTTGAGCGTGGCGTACTCGCGGGCGGCGCCGAGCACCGTGGCCAGCAGGGTCTGGCTGGTGATCGCCACGCCGACCAGCAGCACGATGCCGCCCAGGAACAGCACGCCGGAGCCGGCGCCGGTGTCGAACATCCAGAACAGGATGCTGCGGCGGGCGAAGTCGGCCGCGCTCCAGGCCTCGATGCGCGCCGGCGCGCCCTGGCCGGCGAGGCTGCGCGCCACCGCCGCGGCGTCGCTGCCGGGGCGCAGCCGCGCGACCATGTAGGTCGGCCAGTCCGGATGCGTGGCGTCGGTGTTCAGCACGCGCGCGGTCTCCAGCGAGGCCAGCACGTTGACCCCGCCCAGCGCGCGCAGGCCGCGGCCGACGCCGATCACCCGCACCCGGTGGCCGTTGATGCGCGCGCTGCGGCCGATGCCGACGCCGAGCTTGTCCAGTTCGGCGCGGTCCACCACCACCGTGTCCGGCTCGCGCAGCGCGGCGCGCAACGCCGGGTCCAGCAGCCGCGCGAACATCAGCCCGTCGGCGCGGGTGTCGATGCCGGACACATAGATCGACACCGCGCCGGTGTCGTCGGGGCCGCGCCAGTCGCCGTCGAACCACAGGAACGGTTCGACCTGCTGCACGCGCGGATCCAGGTACAGGGCGGTCGTCGCATCCGGGTCGATCGGACGGCCCTGGTCCACGCTCTGCGTGCCCGGATAGCCCAGCCACAGGTCGGCCGCCGACCCGGAGACGTAGACGCTGGCGCTGCCGAAGATGCCCAGCACCAGCGCGGTCTGCAGCAGCAGCAACAGGCTGGCGAAGCCGACCGAGACCACCACCGGCAGGAAGCGGCGCCATTCGTGGCGCAGGGTCTGGCGGGCCAGCGCGACCATCAGGTCCCTGCGCCCGCGGCGTCGGCATCGCGGCCGTCGGCCTGGGTCGCCGCGCTGCCCAGCGCGGTCTGCAGTGCGATGTAGTCCAGGTCGCGCTGGCGCTGCGCGTCCAGCAGGTCCAGCGCGGCCTGGTCGCGCGCGGCCTGCTGCGCGGCCACCTCCAGGTCGTTGCCCAGGCCCAGCCGGCGCCGCGCCTGCGCCGCGTCGGTGGCCTGCTGCAGCGCCTGCACGGCCTGCCGTTGCGCCTGTTCGCGCTGGCGCTGCTGTTCCAGCGCGGTCAGCGCGTCCTGCACTTCGGCGGCGGCCTGCAGCACGCATTGGCGGTAGGCCAGCGCCGCCGCCTGCAGCAACTCGCCGCGGGCCTGCGCCTGGGCCTGGCGCAGGCCCCAGTCGAACAGCGGAATGTCCACCAGCGGTCCCAGCGAGGCGATCGCGTGCGGGGTGGCGGTGCGGCGGTGCGAGAGCAGGTTGGTGGACCAGCGAATGGCGCCGCCCAGGCCGATGCTGGGGTAGCGGTCGGCGCGGGCGATGCCCAGTTCGCCGGCGGCGCTGAGCACCTCGGCTTCGCGGGCGGCGATGTCCGGGCGCCGCCGCAGCAGGTTGGCGGGCACCGCGTCGACCGCGCCGATGCGCAGTTCCGGAGCCGCGGCCCCCGCCGGCGCCGCGGCGGCGCTCCAGGCCGGGTCCGGCGCGCTGCGCGCCAGCAGCACCGCCAGCCGTTGCGCGGCGGCGGCCGCGGCGCTGCGCGGCTCGCCCAGCGCGGCCTGCGCCTGCCACTGCGCGGCCTGCGCCTGCGCCGCGGTGGCCGGCGCGGCCAGGCGCAGGCCGACCAGCGACGCGCTCAGGTCGGCCTGCCGCTGGCGCGCCTGGGCGATGTCTTGCAACAGCCGTTCGGCCTGCTGCGCGTGGCGCAGTTCGACCCAGTTGCGGGCCACGTCGGCGATGGTGGCGGTGCGCACCTGCGCCAGGTTGGCCTGCGCCGTGCGCAGGTCGCCGTCGGCCAGGCGCCGGGTCGCTTCGCCGCGGCCGAACAAGGGCAGCTCCCACTCCGCGTCGAAGCCGGCGACCAGGAACGAGGCGCTGGCGTCGGGATCGATCGGGTCTTCGGTGCGGGCGTGCAGTTGCGGCTTCAGCTTGGCGTCGGCGACGCGATCCAGGCGCCGTGCCGCGCGCAACCGCGCCAGCGCCTGCGCCACGTCCAGGTCCTGCTGCAGCGCCTGCGCGATCAGCGCATCCAGTTGCGGGTCGTGGAAGTCCTGCCACCAGGTGCTGCCGGGCGGACGCGGCGCCGCCGCCGGCAGCGCGCTCCACTGCGGCGGCAACGGCTGCGCCAGGTCGGGCAGCGGGGTGCTGACGCAGCCGCACAGCACGGTGGCGCCGAGCAGGGCGACAGCGGCTAGGCGCAGTGCGCGCTGCCCGCTCATGCCGGGGCCGCCGCGCTGGCCGGGATGTCCACTTCCACCCGCAGCCCGCCCAGCGCCGAGCGTTGGTAGCGCAGGCTGGCGTGATGGCGCGCGGCGATGCTGGCGACGATCGCCAGGCCCAGGCCGGTGCCGCCTTCGGGCGCATCCGGCGCGCGGAAGAAGCGCTCGCCCAATCGCGGCAGCAAGGCCTCGTCCACGCCCGGGCCGGCGTCGTCGATCGCCAGGCGCAGGTGTCGCGGCGTGCGCCGCAGGCTCACCGTCACGATGCGCCCGGCGGCATGCCGGAAGGCGTTGTCGAGCAGGTTGTCGAGCAGTTCGCGCAGCGACCAGGCGTCGGCGGCGACCCAGGCCGGGCCGTCGATGGTGTCGTCGTCGTAGCCCAGGTCGACGCCGGCATGCAGCGCGTCGGGAATGCGCTCGGCCAGCGCCTGCGGCAGCCATGCGGCCAGGTCCAGCGGCAGCAGCGGGCGGATGCTCTCGCGCGGCGCCTGGGCGCGGGTGAGCGACAGCAACTGGGTGGAGCTGCGGATCGCGCGGTCGGTCAGCAGGCGGATGTGCTGCAGCGCCTGCGCGGTGTCCTGGGGGCGGGTGCTGGCCTGGGCGCGTTGCACGTGCATGCTCAGCCCGGCCAGCGGCGTGCGCAGCTGATGCGCGGCGTCGGCGACGAAACGCTCCTGCAGCGCCATCAGTTGCTTGAGCCGGTCGAACAGGCCGTCGATGGCCTGGGTCAGCGGCAGCACCTCGATCGGGATGTCGGGGCCGGACACCGGGCTGAGGTCGCGCTGGCTGTCGTCGAGCCGGCGCACCGCCGGCTGCAGCAGGCGCAGGCCCACGCGCACGCCATGCCAGACCAGCGCCAGCAGCGAGCAGGTCAGCAGCAGTTCGGTGGGCAGCATCAGCATCAGGATCTCGCGCGCGCGGCGGTGGCGGTCGTCCAGGGTCTCGGCCACCGAGACCGTCAGGCGGTCGCTGGGCTCGCGCACCGACGGCACGATCAGGCTGGCCACGCGCACCGGGGTTCCATCGGTCATGCGCTCGTCGCGCAGCGCCACCCGGCCGGGCGTGGCCGGCGCCGCATGCGCGGGAATCGGTTGCGCGCTGTGGCTGATCACCCCGTGCCGCTGGCTGCGCACCTCGAAGAACACCCGACCCTCGGTGCTGAACTCGAGCAGGCGTCGCGCCTGCAGCGGCAGCGGCAGGCCGTCGTCGGCATCGTTGACCGCCTTGGCCAGGCCCAACGTGTCCTCCTTCAGGTCCATGTCGTGGACGTGGTTGGAGTACTTGAGCATCAGCAGATAGAACAATGCCGAGACCACCAGCATCAGCAGCACGGTGGGGATCAGCAGGAACGCCAGCAGGCGCCGGCGCAGGCTGGGATGGGCGGGCGCCGCGCCCGCCGCCGTGTCCGCCACGGCGCCGCTCACGACGCCAGCGGGTCGTGCGTGGCGGCGGACGCGTCGCGCGATTCTTCCAACAGGTAGCCCAGCCCGCGGATGGTGCGGATGCCCACGCCGGAGCCGTGCAGCTTGCGGCGCAGGCGGTGCATGGAGATGTCCAGGCCGTTGTCGGTGATCTCGTGCTGCCAGTCGCACAGCGCATCGGTGAGCTGGCCGCGGCTGACCACGCGGCCGCTGCGCAGCAGCAGCGTTTCCAGCAGCGCGAACTCGCGCGCGGTCAGCTCCAGCGGCTGGTCCTGCAGCCACACCCGGCGCGCGGCCAGGTTGATCCGCAACTGGCCCAGGGCCAGTTCGGGGATGCCGCCGCTGCTGCGCCGGCGCAGCAGGGCGCGGGTGCGGGCCAGGAACTCGGACAGCTCGAACGGCTTGATCAGGTAGTCGTCGGCGCCCTGGTCGAGGGCGCGGATGCGGTCCTCCACGCCATCGCGCGCGGTCACCACGAGCACCGCGACCTGGTCGCGGCGCTCGCGCACGCGCTGCAGCACCTGCAGGCCGTCGCGGCGCGGCAGGCCCAGGTCCAGCACCAGCAGGTCGTAGCACTCGGCACCGAGCGCGCGCTCGGCGGACGCGCCGTCGTTGACGTGGTCGACCACGTGCCCGCACTCGGCGAGCGAGTCGCGCAAGGCGACGGCAATGGACGTATCGTCTTCGGCAACCAGGATGCGCATGGCGCGAAATGCTTGCAACGCGGATGTTGGAAAACCGTCGTAATCGGCGGTGGCGAGGCGTCTACGATGGGATCCGTTTATGTAGCGACGGTGACCGCGGCGCGCCGATCGGCGGTGGGGGCACCTGACGGTTGGGAAGGGCGGGCGCGGCGCGGTTGCCACGGCCCGCGGGTGCGGCAGCGGCGGGCCGCCGGCGCAGGGCGTGCGTGTCGTGCCGGCACGGGCGTTGAAAGCGGGCCGGCAAGCGCGCAAGCTGCTGATCCGCTTGCGATCGGGGGATTGGCGATGCGTGGAGTGCTTTTGTGGCTGTCGGTGATGGCGGCCGGGTGCTTGCCCTGCGCGGCGTTCGCGCAGGCGACCACGCGCCCCTGCGGCGCGACCGAACAGGCGGGGCCGGCCTGTCTGCTGGCGCACAAGCCCCTGCCGTCGTTGCCTGCCAGCGCGGTCTTCTGGCACCTGGACCGCTACGCCTCCAAGCCGGCGGCGCAGGCCGCCGCGACCGCGTCCAGCGTGGTGGTGGAGTCGTTCGGATCGGTCTGGCTGTTCACGATTGCCGAGGCGGACTGGCGACCCAGCGGCGGCGAGCACGTGTCCACGGTGGGGCCGCTCGCCGTGGCCCCGGCGTCCGGCGGCTATGCGGCCGAGTACCTGCGCTCGGTCTTCGCACCGGGGACGACCGCGCCGTTGCACATCCACTCCGGCCCGGAGGCCTTCTTCGCGGTGAACGGCGATACCTGCCTGGAAACGCCCGAGGGTGCGCGCATCGGGCGCGGCCCCGGCAACCGCCTGACCATCGAGGCCGGGCCGCCGATGCTGCTGATGGCGATCGGCACGGTGCCGCGGCAAGGCTTCGCGCTCATTCTCCACGCCGCCGCCCGGCCGGCGACGACGCTGACCCAGGCCTGGCAGCCGCAGGGCCTGTGCGCGCGGCAGCTCGCGCTGGATCGGGCGCGTCAGTCAATCGTCGGGCGTGCGCATGTCGGGAAATTCTGACGGCACGGCGCGGCATCGGCCGATCGTGGCGGCGCGCGACGACCGGCATCCTGTGCTTGCCGGCAACGTCTTCGCTCCCGCGCCAGGGATGCGCGCTTGCACGGAATCGAAGGGATCTCGATTCGGCCGGTGAGGTGTTTCGTTCCCGCATGCGCCGATGGATCGGCGCGCGTGCATGCGAGCGGAGTGATACGGACCGAACGCACGACGCCCCGGCATGCCGGGGCGTCGTGCGTTTGGGGGTCGGGATCGCTGCTGGCGCGTGCGGCGCGCCCGCGGTTGGCGCGTTGGCGAGGGACGCCATGCTCTCGGAGAGGCCGTCATGCGCGGCGCGCATCCAGAGGACGAGGGGAAGCGTCGCGGCGCGGAAGATGGCATGGTTCGGGAAAATCGGCTGCGGATGTTGCCACGGCACCGCTTGCAGGGATGGCCGTGGCATTGCCGGGTGCCCTCTGTAGGAGCGGCTTCAGCCGCGACAGGCGTTCTCCGTAGCGCCTGTCGCGGCTGAAGCCGCTCCTACAGGGATCCGCCGTCGCCGTGCCCAGGCAACGGCCTGGCAGCGCAAGCGCACGTCGAAGCACCCATCCCGAGTCCTCAGGGCTTAATGAGTGCCTAAGCTATTCCCGATTCCCGATTCCCGATTCCCGATTCCCAATTCCCAATTCCCAACGCAACCTACAACGCCCAATCCACCCGCATCCCCGCCACCAACGCATTCGGCAGGTCGCGCGTGCGTGCCGGTTCGTTGAACTGGTCCGGGTGCACGATGTAGTGCAGGTTCGGCGCGATGCGCAGTTGCGGGGTGACCTGGATGCCGTAGCTCAGTTCCATCATGGTTTGCGAGCGGTGCGGGGTGCCGCTGCCGCCGGCCGCGGCGCGCGCCAGACGCAAATCCTCCAGCGCATCGTCGCTGTAGCGCTGCTGGGTGACGACGAAGGCGATGTTGTCCTGCGCGCGGCTGGCGAAGGTGCCGCGCTGGACCAGGCCCAGTTCCAGGAAATGGTCTTCGATCAACTGGCCGGAGGTGCCCTTGAGCACCGAGCCGAACAGCACCAGGCCGCGCTTGCTGTCGGGGTCGGGGCGGGTGACCTGCTGTTCGAAGCGGAAGAACGCGCCCGAGCGGCCATTGCGTGGGGCGTAGTCCAGCCCGCTCAGCCGCGCCGTATTGCCGTTGCGGTCGTTGAGCGGGTCGCGGTAGTCGGAATTGTCCTGCCAGCCGCCCAGCTCGTACATCGCCGGCAGGCGCGCGCCGCTGGCCTGGGTGGTGTAGCCGATCGCGTAGGGCACGATCACGCCGGTACGGTCGCGCGTGCTCCAGTTCAGTCCGTGCTCGCCGTCCTGCGCCTGGGTCGGATTGACCTCGTAGGCGCCGACGTGCACGTAGACGTTCGGGGTCACCCAGGCCTTGGCATGCGCCGCCCAGCTGGACACCGGCCACCAGGTGAAGTTGCTGGTGCGGAACACATAGGTCGGGTTGCCGCAGGCCGAGTTGCCCTGGAAGTAGCCGCACAGTTCGGAGCCGAGGAAATGGATGTTGGCCACGCTGCGGCCGGCCTCCAGTTCCAGGCGGTCGTCGAACAGTTTCTGCTGCAGGGTGAAGTTCGCCAGGCGCGTGCCCTGGCCGCCGTAGATTTCCTGCACCGAGGTGCTGTTGCCGATGTCGCTGTTGGCCAGGTTGGTGCCGTGGCGGTTGATCGCATAGACCTTCAGCGTGGCGCCGTTCCAGCCCATCAGCCGTTGCAGGTCGACGTCGGTGCCGAGCATCAGTTGGCCGGCATAGGCGCTGCCCTGTTCCTTGCCGCCGTCCAGCGAGACCGCGGCTTCGCCGGTGTAGGCGAGCTTGAGCTTGAATGCGTCGCTGGCGTCCTGGGCGTGGGCCAGCGGGGCGAGGGCCAGTGCCAGGGCGGTGAGGGACAGGCGCCGGGTGAGGGGGAGGGACATGGCAGGAACTCCTGGGGTGTGGTGGGGCCGGCGCGTCGCCGCGGGCGACGGGGGAGGGGACATCGCCCCCGGCGGCGCGCCGGCGCAGGACTTATTCGGCGACCGGCTTCTTCAGCACGCGCAGCGCCAGTGCGGTCAGCACGGTGCCGGCGAGCAACGCCAGTAGGTACATGCCGACGTGGGTCACCTGGTTGGGGATGGGCAGTACGAACACACCGCCGTGCGGTATCTTCAGTTCAACGCCCACGGCCATCGAGATCGCGCCTGCCAGCGCCGAACCGAGCATCAACGCGGGAATGGTGCGCAGCGGGTCGCGCGCTGCGTAAGGAATGGCACCTTCGGTGACGAAGGCCAGGCCGAGCACGCCGGTGGCAGCGCTGGTATCGCGTTCCTCGTGGGTGAAACGATTGCGAAACAACCAGGTGGCCAGGGCGATGCCCAACGGTGGCGTCATGCCCGCGACCATGACGGCGGCCATTGGCGTATACACCTGGCTCGCCAGCAAGCCCGTCGAGAAGGTGTAGGCCGCCTTGTTGACCGGCCCTCCCATATCGAAGGCCATCATCGCCCCCAGCAGCAGCCCCAGCAGGGCCGCGCTGCTACCTTGCATGTCGCGTAGCCAAGCGGTGAACCAGGCCAGAAGTTCCGCGACCGGCTTGCCGATCACGTACATCATCGACAGGCCCACCAGCAGCGTCCCCAGCACCGGCAGGATCAGCATCGGCTTCAGCCCTTCCAGGGTCCGCGGCAAGCGGATCCAGCGATTGAGCGCAGCTACGCCATAGCCGGCGATGAAGCCGGCGAGGATGCCGCCGATGAAGCCGGCGCCCAGGTTGGCTGCGACCAAGCCGCCGATCATGCCGGGGGCGATGCCGGGACGGTCGGCGATGGAGTAGGCGATGTAGCCGGCAAGCGCCGGGACGATGAGGACGAAACCGGCCTTGGCGCCGATCTGGAACAAGGTCCAGCCCAAGGTGCCCTGGTACACCTCGTCGATGGTGTGGACGCCGCCGATCGCGAACGCCAGGGCGATCAGCAGGCCGCCGGCGGTGACGAACGGCAGCATGAACGACACGCCGGTCATCAGGTGCTTGTACGGGCCGGCCGACTTGCCGCGCTCGCTGCTCGCCGGCGCGGCGCCATTGACGCTGGCCGCGTGTACGCCGGCCTCGGCCAGCGCCTTGCGGATCAGGGCCGGGCCGTCGTTGATCGCCGGCTTGGTGCCGCTCTTGAACAGGCGCTTGCCGCCGAAGCGCGACAGGTCCACTTCGCGGTCGGCGGCGATCAGCACCAGGTCGGCGTCGGCGATTTCGGCGGCGCTGAGCGTGTCCTGCGCGCCGACCGAGCCTTGCGTTTCGACCCGGATCCGGTGGCCCAGGGCCTTGGCCGCCTGCTGCAGGCCTTCGGCGGCCATGAAGGTGTGGGCGATGCCGGTGGGGCAGGAGGTCACGGCGACGATGCGCTTGGCGCCATCCGCCTGCGCGGCGCCGGCGCTGCCGGACGCCGCGCTGGCCGCGTCCAGTAGCGGCGCGAGGACGCCGGCGGCATCGCCGAGCACGGCATCCAGGCTGGCGCGTACCGGCGTGGCGGCGAAGCGGGACAGGTCGGCATCGCCGTCGCCGACCAGCAGCAGCGACGCGTCGGCGCCGACCGCGGCCGGCGCCAGCGGCGTGATCACGCCCTGCGCCGAGCGCACCTCGGCGTGCAGTGTCGCACCGCGCATGCTGGCCGCATGGCGCAAGGCCTCGGCGGCGAGGACGGCTTCGGTGCTGCGTTCGCCGGCGGCGATCACCACGAAGATAGGATTCATGCTTGCTCCCGATGGAGGCAGGGGGATGCCGCGCGCGACGTCGGCGCGGGATGCCGGGCGAAGAGGGGGCCGACGCGGTTCATTGCAGGGTCTCCAGTTGCACCGCCGCGGCGATGTCGTGCAGTGCCTCGCGCGGCAGCCGCCGCGCCGCGCCGCTGCCCAGCGTGGCCACGGCGAAGGCGGTGGCCTGGCGCGCGCAGGTCGCCAGGTCGGCCTCGGCGAGCAGGGCCGCGACCAGGCCGGCGACCATCGCATCGCCGGCGCCGACGCTGCTGCCACCGGTCAGCTGCGGCGGTCGCGCCAGCAGCGCCTGGTCGTCGCGCACGAACAGCGCGCCGTCGCTGCCCAGCGACACCACCGCCAGCGCGATGCCGCGCGCCAGCAGTGCGCGTGTGGCCGACAGCAGGTCCGCCGTGTCGCGCAGCGGTGCGCCGGCCCAGTCCTCCAGTTCGTGGCGATTGGGCTTGATCGCATACGGCAGTTGCGCGCGCGGCGCGGCCAGCGCTTCGCGCAACGGCGCGCCGCTGGTATCCAGCAGCACCCGCGCGCCGGCGGCGGCGGCCTGCGTCTGCAACGTGCGCCAACTGTCGTCGGCCAGGCCGCCCGGCAGGCTGCCGCTCAGCACCACCGGCAGGCCGGGGCGCAGCAGCGCGGCCAGGCGCGCACCGACCGCGTGCAGCTCCGGCGCCCCCAGCGGCAGGCCGGGCAGGTTGATGTCGGTGGTGGCGCCGCTGTCGGCGGCGATCAGCTTGAGATTGGTGCGGGTGTCGCCGGGCACGCGCAGGCAGCGGTCGTCGATGCCGCGCGCGGCGAACAGGGTCTCGAACGGCTGCGCGTTGCCGGCGCCGAGCACGCCCAGCGCGGCGGTGGCGATGCCGGCATCGGCCAGGCAGGCGGCGACGTTGATGCCCTTGCCGCCGGCGATGGCGTGCGCGCTGCGCGCGCGATGCACCTGGCCGGGCTGCAGCCGGTCGATCGCCACGGTCAGGTCGAGCGCGGGGTTCAGGGTCACGGTGACGGCGTCGAGGCTCATGCGCCGGCTCCGTCCAGCGCACGCACGTCGGCCGCGCTCTCGCAGTCCAGCGCGCGTTGCGCCAGCGCCTGCAGCGCATCCAGGCGGCTGCCGCGCAGGCGCGCCTTCACCGCCGGAATGTCGTTCGGGGTCATCGACAGTTCATGCACGCCGAGGCCGGCCAGCAGCGCCGCGCCGAACGCGTCGCCGGCCAGGCCGCCGCACACGCCGACCCAGCGCCCATGGCGCGCCGCGCCCTCGACCGTGGTGCGGATCAGGCGCAGCACCGCCGGATGCAGGCTGTCGGCCTCGGCGGCCAGGTCCGGGTTCTGCCGGTCGATCGCCAGGGTGTATTGGGTCAGGTCGTTGGTGCCGATCGAGAAGAAATCCGCGTGCCGCGCCAGCGCGTCGGCCTGGATCGCCGCGGCCGGCACTTCGATCATGATGCCCAGCGGCACGTCCGGCGCCTGCAGTTCCGCGCGCAGGCGTTCGCAGGCGGCGCGCAGCGCGACGATCTCCGCTGCCGAGGTGATCATCGGGAACATGATCGCCAGCTTGGCGCCGTCGCGCGCCGCGCGGTACAGGGCGCGCAGTTGCGGCTGCAGCAGATCGGCGCGGCGCAGCAGCAGGCGCGCGCCGCGCACGCCGAGGAACGGGTTGTCCTCGCGCGGCAGGTTCAGGTGCGCCACCTGCTTGTCGCCGCCGATGTCCAGGGCGCGCACGATCAACGAACGCCCGTCCAGCGCCTTGGCCATCGCGAGGTAGGTGGCGTACTGCTCGTCCTCGCTGGGGGTGCTGCCGCGTTCCAGGAACAGGAATTCGGTGCGCATCAGGCCCACGCTTTCGGCGCCCTGCGTCAGCGCCATCGGCACCTGCTCGGGCAGGTTGACGTTGGCACCGATCTCCACGCGATGGCCGTCCTGGGTCTGCGCCGGCTGGTTGCGCTGCTCGGCCTCGCGTTCGCGCAGTTGGCGCTGTTCCTCGATGTAGGCGCGCGCCGAGGCCAGGTCGTCCTGCGACGGCGCCAGGTACAGGCGGCCGTTGCCGCCGTCGATGATCACCTCGGCGCCGTCCTCCAGGTCCAGCAGGTCGGCGCCGCCGGCGACCAGCGCCGGCAGGCCCAGCGTGCGCGACAGGATCGCGGTGTGCGAGGTCGGCCCGCCCAGCGCGGTGGCCAGGCCGAGCACGCGGCGGGTGTCCAGGTGCGCGGTGTCCGACGGCGACAGGTCGCTGGCGATGAGGATGCAGGGGCGCTCGGGCAACTGCTCCAGGCTGCCGCTGGCCAGGCTCGGGTCGATCTGCGCCAGCACCCGGCGGCCGACGTCGCGCAAATCGCTGGCGCGTCCGGCCAGCACCGCGTTGCCCAGCGCCGAAAGCTTGTTGGCCATGCGCTCGACCGCCTGCTGCCAGGACCAGGCCACGCCGTGGCCTTCCACCATCAACTGGCAGGCGAGGGTGATCAGGTCGGTGTCGTTGAGCAGTTCGGCCTGCGCGCGGAAGATCGCCGCGTCGCCGGCGCCGAGCCGGCGCCGGGTGTCGTCCTCGATCGCCTGCAACTGCTGGCGGGTGCGCTGCAGTGCGTCGTGCAGCAGGGCGCCGCCGTCGCTCAGCGGCACCGGCGCGTCGGGCACCGGGGCGTCGTCGCCGGCCAGCTTGTGCACCAGGCCGATCGCCAGGCCGGGGCTGGCGCCGATGCCGACGATGGCCGGTTGCGCCTGCGGCGGAGTCCAGCCGGCGACCGGCGCGGCCCGGCGCGCGGCCGCGGCCTGGGCGTCGGCCTGCTCCTGCGCGGTCAGTCCGTCGATGACGCCGCGCAGCCGCGCCAGCGCCGCGGCGGCGTCCTGGCCCTCGGCCGAGATCGTCACCGTGTCGCCGGCATGCAGGCCCAGTTGCAGCAGCGACACCAGGTTCTTGGCGTCGCCGACCTGGTCGCCGGCGCGTACCTGGATGCGCGCCGCGAAGCCGCGCGCGGTCTCCACCCAGCGCGTGGCCGGGCGCGCGTGCAGCCCGGTCGGATAGGCGACGATCCAGTCGAAGCGCTCGCCGAGGTCGGCCTGCGGCGCGCCGCTGGCGGCGGCCGGCGCCGGATCCTGGCTCAGCGCATCGACCAGGGCCTGCGGGTCGTCGCTGGCGAACAGCGCGTCCAGCCGCGGCTGATCCTGGATCAGCCGGGTCAGGCGGCGCAGCAGGGCGATGTGGGTATCGGACTGCGCGGCGATGGCGACCACCAGATGCGTGGTCTGGCCGGGATTCCATTCCACGCCGTCGCGCAATTGCAGCACCGCGATGCCGTCGCGGCGGACCAGGTGGCGGTCCTCGCCGGTGCAGTGCGGGATCGCCACGCCGTGGCCGAGGAAGGTGTTGGCCAGGGCTTCCCGGCGCAGCATGCTGGCCTCGTAGGCCGGCGGGACACAGCCGGCGGCGACCAGCAACTGCGCGGCCTGGGCGATGGCATCGGCCTTGTCGCGGGCCTGCGCGTTGACGCGGACCAGTTCGCTGGCGGCCAATACGGGGGGAGGCGTCTGGGTCACGCGGGATCTTCCTTCGTTGGGGACGGGCGGCAAGTGGCTGGAGTGTGGGAACGTTCCCACTCCTGCGTCAATGTGCAGTGCACAAATTTTCGAGGAATTGTCGGTGTTACTATCGATTCAAGGGCAAATGGAGGTGGCTTCGGTGGAAATTTTGCGGGAACGTTGCCAGTGAGCGTCAGCATCCACGACGTGGCCCGGGTGGCCGGCGTGTCCACGTCCACGGTGTCGCGCGCCCTCGGCCACGGTCCGGTCAGCGAGGAGGTGCGGGCGCGGGTGGAAGCGGCGGTGCGCGAGACGGGCTATCGGCCGAACTTGATGGCGCGGCGGCTGCGGTCGCAGCACTCGGGGGTCGTGGGGCTGATCGTGGCCGACATCCGCAACCCGTTCTTCACCGCGGCGATCCGCGCGGTCGAGGACGTGGCCTATCGCGCCGGCATGCGCGTGATCCTGTGCAACACCGACGAGGATCCGCAGCGCGAGGCGCTGTACCTGCAACTGATGCAGGAGGAGCGGGTCAGCGGCCTGATCTTCGCGCCCACCCGCACCACCCAGCGCCAGTTGCCCACGTTGCAGTTCGACTATCCGGTGGTGCTGCTCGACCGCGCCGGCAAGGCCGGCGTGCACGACAGCGTGGTGCTGGACAATGCCGCGGCGATGGGCGCGCTGATCGAGCACCTGGTCGAGCGCGGCTTCCGCCGCATCGGCGGGTTGTTCGGCAAGACCAGCAGCACCGCCGCCGAGCGCCGCGACGGCTACCTGGCGGCGATGCAGGCGCACGGCCTGGCGCCGAGCTATCGCGAGGTGGCGCCGAGTGCGGAGGCGGCCACCGCCGAGGCGCAGGCGTGGCTGGCGCAGCCCGAGCGCCCGGAGGCGCTGGTGGCCAGCAACAGCCTGCTGCTGATGGGCGCGCTGAAGGCCGCGCGCGGCGCCGGCCTGCGCATTCCGCAGGATCTGGCGCTGGCCGGGTTCGACAACGAGAGCTGGACCGAACTGGTCGAGCCCGGCATCACGGTGATCGAGCAGCCGGTGGAGGAAATGGGGCGCACCGCGATGTCGCTGCTGCTGGAGCGGCTGAATGCGCCGGGGTTGCCGATGCGCAAGGTGGTGCTGAGCGGACGCTGCATCGTGCGTGGCTCCAGCCAGCGCTGAATGCGGGCGCGCCCAGGACGGCGCGACACAATGGATGCGCGAGGTCGGGCGGATGCCACGTGCCGCTTCCCCGCGTTGGGCGCGGCCGGCGTCATCGATGCGGTGGTGTGCGTCCGCTAGAG
Organism: Xanthomonas sp. DAR 35659; assembly: GCF_041242975.1. Taxonomy (NCBI): domain Bacteria; kingdom Pseudomonadati; phylum Pseudomonadota; class Gammaproteobacteria; order Lysobacterales; family Lysobacteraceae; genus Xanthomonas; species Xanthomonas medicagonis. The sequence goes on along the minus strand of NZ_CP162488.1, from coordinate 3,045,294 downwards.
CGCGGTGACGGGGCCGTCAGGAGGGAAGGCGCAGGTGCGTCTTCACGGTGCGGCAGCGACGCCGTTGGGCGGGATCACGCGCTGCCGTCGGGGCGCGGATAGTCGTGCTCGGGATCGGCCTGGTTGCGCTGCGGATCGCTGTCCGGCTGGTCGCGTTGCTTCCACTTGGCATCGTCGTTGCGCAACGTGTCGGGCGTATGGCTGCGCTGCTGGTCGCCGTGGGCGTTGTCCTGGTGGCGCGTCATGGCTGTCTCCCGGGGCTCACGCGGGAGTTCCCGCCGGCGTCGGATGGTCGGGCTGGCCGGTGCCGTCCAGCCTGGCCCAGCAGGCCCGCACGAACGCGTCCGCGTCGCTCCAGGCGATGCGCGGCCACGGATGTTCGGTGTCGTAACGCTGCCGCAGGCGCTGCATGCGCACGTCGTTGGATTCGCGCGGAAGTTGCAGGAACACATCGCAGGCCATCTTGATCAGGCGCGCATGCTCGCTGAAGGACTGCGGCCCCAGCTTGCCTTCGCTGTGCAGCAGCTTCCAATGCGCCAGTTCGGCTTCGACATCCACGAGCAGGGATGGAGCGTGGCTCACGACGAGTTCTCCTGTAATGGGGGCAAGGGTTGTTGCAATGGGCGGGGTTGCTTGAATTCGTCCAGCCACCCTAGACCCGCCGACGTCAAGGTGAGGTCATGTCGTTGTCTGCGTCCGCGTGATGACGCGTGAGGAAGAGCCGTGTCGCGACGGCGCCGTCCGCATCGTCGTGTCGCGCTGCGTGTGAAGACGCCTGCAGCGGACCGCTTGGAGCCCGCTGCCGCGCCGCTTACCATGGCGCTGCGTCCGCATTGCGGACACCTTCTCCCGCAACCACCGCACTGCCGGCGCGTACCGCCGCGGCGCAAGAAAGGAACGGCATGTCCGTCGCTATCGCGTTCGATCCCGCGCAACCGCGCATCGCCGTCATCGGCCTGGGCTACGTCGGCCTGCCGCTGGCGGTCGCGTTCGGCGCGCGCTACGACACGCTCGGCTACGACATCGACGCGCAGCGCGTGGCGCAGCTGCGCGACGGTCACGACCAGACCCTGGAACTGGAGCCGGAGGAACTGCGCAGCGGCGTGCACCTGCGCTACAGCGACGACGCGGCCGCGCTGCGCGATCGCAACGTCTACGTCGTCACCGTGCCGACGCCGATCGACGCCTACGAGCAGCCCGACCTGCAGCCGCTGCGCCAGGCCAGCGAACTGCTCGCCGGCGTGCTCAAGCGCGGCGACCTGGTGATCTACGAATCCACGGTGTATCCGGGCACCACCGAGGAAGTCTGCGTGCCGCTGCTGGAGCAGGGCTCGGGTCTGCGTTTCGACGAAGACTTCCACTGCGGCTACAGCCCGGAGCGGGTCAATCCGGGCGACCGCCAGCGCCGCCTGGCCGACATCCGCAAGATCACCTCCGGCTCCAGTCCCGCCGCGGCCGACGCGGTCGATGCGCTGTACGCGAGCATCATCACCGCCGGCACCTGGCGCGCGCCGTCGATCCGCGTGGCCGAGGCGGCGAAGGTGGTGGAGAACATCCAGCGCGACGTCAACATCGCCCTGGTCAACGAGCTGGCGCTGATCTTCGACCGGCTCGGCATCGACACCCAGGACGTGCTGGAGGCGGCCGGCACCAAGTGGAATTTCCTGCCGTTCCGCCCGGGCCTGGTCGGTGGCCACTGCATCGGCGTGGATCCCTACTACCTGCTGCACAAGTCGGAAAGCATGGGCTACCACCCTGACCTGATCCACACCGCGCGCCAGGTCAACAACCGGGTCGGCGCGCATGTCGCGGCGCGGGTGCGGGCGCTGCTGGCGGACAAGGGCGTGGACATGGCCGCGGCCACGATCCTGGTGCTCGGCGTCACCTTCAAGGAGAACTGCCCGGACCTGCGCAACAGCCGCGCGCTGGAGCTGGTGCAGGCGCTGGCGGCCGGCGGCGCGCAGGTCGATGCCTGCGACCCGTGGGCCGATCCGCAACTGGCGCGCGAACACGGCGGCGTGACGCTGGCGCCGGCGCCGCGGCCCGGCCGCTACGACGCCGTGGTGCTGGCGGTGGCGCACGCGGAGTACCGGCATTTCGACGCGGCGCAGATCCGCGCGCTGGGCACGCCGAAGCTGGTGGTCTACGACGTCAAGTCGGTCTGGCCGCGCGAGGCGGTGGACGACCGGCTGTAGCGTGCGGTCCCGCGCCAAGCTGTACGCCACCCAAGCGGGGGAGGGGCCGCGTCGGCGCCACCCGCGGCCGGCACCGCCTACACTCGCTGGCTTCCGAATCCCGCGAGGAACGCGATGCACCGTTACCTAGCCTATGTCGCCAGCTGGGTGTTGCTGGCCCTGTCCATCGCCTTGTGCACGCTGTGGCCGTTGTGGGGCTGGGGCGTGGCGGCCTTCGCGATCCTGGCGATGCTCGGCACCGTGGACCTGCTGCAGACCCGCAGCACCCTGCGCCGCAACTACCCGATCCTGGCGCATTTCCGCTACGGGCTGGAATCGGTCGGCCCGGAGATGCGCCAGTACTTCCTGCAGAGCGACATCGAGGAGGCGCCGTTCTCGCGCCAGCAGCGCGCGCTGGTCTATCAGCGCGCCAAGAACGTGATGGACGTGGTGCCGTTCGGCACGCTGCGCAGCGCCTACGCCATCGACTACGAGTGGATCAACCATTCGCTGGCCACCAGCGAGATCGCCCACCACGATTTCCGCGTGACTATCGGCGCCGATTGCGCGCAGCCGTACTCGGCCAGCGTCTTCAACATCTCGGCGATGAGCTTCGGCGCGCTGTCGGCCAACGCGGTCCGCGCGCTCAACGAAGGCGCGCGCCGCGGCGGCTTCTATCACGACACCGGCGAGGGCTCGATCTCGCCCTATCACCGCGAATGCGGCGGCGACCTGGTGTGGGAGATCGGCTCGGGCTACTTCGGCTGCCGCGATGCCGAGGGGCGTTTCAGCGAGGAGCGCTTCGTCGCCAACGCCACCCTGGCGCAGGTCAAGATGATCGAGATCAAGCTGTCGCAGGGCGCCAAGCCGGGCCATGGCGGCGTGCTGCCGGCGGCCAAGGTCAGCGCCGAGATCGCCGCCACCCGCGGCGTGGCGATGGGCCAGGACTGCGTGTCGCCGTCACGGCACACGGCGTTCTCCACGCCGTTGCAACTGCTGCAGTTCGTGGCGCGGTTGCGCGAACTGTCCGGCGGCAAGCCGACTGGATTCAAGCTGGCGATCGGGCATCCGTGGGAGTGGTTCGCGATCGCCAAGGCGATGCAGGAAAGCGGGCTGTACCCGGACTTCATCGTGGTCGACGGCGCCGAGGGCGGCACCGGCGCGGCGCCGGCCGAGTTCATCGACCATGTCGGCGTGCCGATGCACGAGGCGCTGCTGCTGGTGCACAACACCCTGGTCGGCCTGGACATCCGCGAGCGGATCAAGCTCGGCGCGGCCGGCAAGATCACCAGCGCGTTCGACATCGCGCGCACCCTGGCGCTGGGCGCGGACTGGTGCAACGCCGGGCGCGGCTTCATGTTCGCGCTGGGCTGCATCCAGTCGTTGAGCTGCCACAGCGACCGCTGCCCGACCGGCATCGCCACCCAGGACCAGCGGCGCTGGAAGCACCTGGACCCCACCGACAAGGCGGTGCGGGTGCAGCACTACCACGCCAATACGCTCAAGGCGTTGCGCGAACTGCTCAGCGCCGCCGGCTTGGAGGATCCGTCGCAGTTGGGTCCGGAGCACATCCTGCGCCGCATCTCGCCGGTCGAGATCCGCTCGCTGGCCTCGCTGTACCGCTACCTGGAGCCCGGCGAACTGCTGCGCACCGTGCCCGACCACGCCGTGTTCCACGACTACTGGGGCGATGCGCGCAGCGATTCGTTCCAGCCGCCGCCGCGGATCCGAAGCCTGCGCGACAGCAAGTCGCAATGAGCGCCGTGCAGGCGCCGCCGGCACGGCTGCGGCCGGGCGTGACCGACGACATCCCGCTGCTGTGGGCGCTGCGCACACGCTGCGTGCGCGAGGTCTGCAGCAGCCACTATCCGCCGGAGGTGATCGCCCGCTGGTCCGCGCAACCGCCGCCGGCGTCCTACAAGGCGCTGGTCGCGGCGGGCGGAGCCATCGTCGCCGAGGACGACGATGGCCGCATGCTCGGTTTCGGTGTCGTCGATTCGGCCGGCGCCGAGATCGACGGTCTGTTCGTCGATCCGGCGCTGCGCGGTGGCGGCCTGGGCCGGCATCTGCTGCAGGCGCTGGAGCGGCGTCTGGCGGCACGCCCGCGCATCCAGGTGGCCGCGGCGCTCAACGCGGTGGCGTTTTACCGCGCGCAGGGCTATGCGGTGCTGCGCTCGGGGCGTTATCCGCATCCCGGCGGGTTCTTCCTGGACTGCGTGTACATGGCAAAGCAGGTCGCCTCGGCGGCGCGCTGAGGCAGAAGCCCGCGACTGCGCGAGCGGCGCGAGGCGGCACGACCGCGCTTGCCGGGTGCGGGTCCACGCCGACGCTGCGGCTTTTTGCGCCGCGGAATCCGCGGGCCACGCTCGCCATCGCCGCGGCCGCTCGTTATCGTGCCGGTTCCTCCTGGGTGGTGTGCGCATGAGCCAGTCCTCGGTCCCCGACGTCGTTCCCGCGCCGCTGTCCGCCGACGAAGCGCAGCGCCTGCGCGCGCTGGCCGAACTGGGGATGCTGGATACCCCGCGGGAGCCGGCCTTCGAGGACCTGATCTGGCTGACCAGCCAGTTGTGCGAGGCGCCGATCGCGCTGATCTCGCTGATCGACGAACGCCGGCAATGGCTCAAGGCCAGTTGCGGCCTGCCCGCCGGCACCAGCGGCTATCCGCGCGAGGTGGCTTTCTGCACGCATGCGCTGCTGTCGCCGCGGTTGCTGGAGGTGCCGGATACCACGCTGGACCCGCGCTTCGCCGGCAACCCGCTGGTGTGCGGGGCGCCGCACCTGCGTTTCTATGCCGGCATGCCGCTGCTTGGCGACCAGGGCCACATCTACGGCACGTTGTGCGTGATCGACATGCGCCCGCGGCAACTGGATGCGCGCCAGCGCGAAGGCCTGCAGCGGCTGGCCGGGCAGGTCACCGCGCAACTGGAGGCGCGCCGCGACGCGCGTATCGCGCGAGACCAGGCCAGGACCCTGAGCCTGCTGCTGGACACCATGCCCGACGGCGTGGTGTCGTGCCTGGCCGACGGCACCCTGGGCGAGTTCAACCGGGTGGCGCGGGGGTGGCACGGCGCCGACCCGCGCGCCCTGCCGCCCGCGCTGTGGCCGCAGTATTTCGACCTGTTCGATGCCAGCGGCCAGCGCCCGCTGTCCAGCGAGGAAGTGCCGCTGTTTCGCGCCTGGCGTGGCGAATCGGTGCGCGATGCGGAGATCGTGATCGCCGCCAAGGGACAGGCGCCGCGCAGCGTGCTGTGCAATGCGCAACGGCTGGATGGCGACGATGGGCGCAGCCTGGGGGCAGTCTGCGTGATGCGCGATGTCAGCGCCGAACGGGCGGCGTCGCGCGCGGCGCTGCAGGCCGGGCAGCGCTTCTCCGGCGCATTCGCCGCCGCCGCGCACGGCATGGCGCTCGTGTCGCTGGACGGGCGCTGGCTGGACGTCAACGACGCCTTGTGCGCGATGCTCGGCTACAGCCGGGCACAACTGCTGGAACTGCGGTTCCAGGACCTGACCCATCCCGACGATCTCGCCGAGGACATGCAACGGATGGCGGCGTTGCGCAGCGGGCAGTGCAGCGATTACCGCACCGAAAAGCGCTACCGCCATCGCGACGGCGGGATCGTGCGCGCGCGTCTGGCGGTCTCGCTGGTGCGCGACGAACGGCAGCGCCCGCTGCACCTGGTCACCCATGTCCAGGACATCACCGAGCAGCATCTGGCCGAGCACCGCTTGCGCGACAGCGAGGCGCAGTTGCGCACGATCGCCGACAACGTGCCGGCGCTGATCGCCTACCTCGACCGCGAACTGCGTTATCAATTCGTCAACCGGCCGTATGCGCAATGGTTCGCGCTGGCGCCGGAACGCATCGTCGGCCGCCACCTGCATGAGGTGCTGGACCGGCAGCAGTTGGCGCTGCTGCAACCGCATCTGCCGGCGGCGCTGCAGGACGTGCCGGCGCAGTTCGACGCGGAACTGTGCGATGCCGACTACACCTTGCGGATCATGCACTTCAGCCTGATTCCGGATGTCGCGCTGGCGCCGCAGCGGGTTGGCCTGCACCTGATGATCACCGACATCACCGGGCAGACCAGGCTGGCGCGGCTGCTGGAAGAGCGTGCGCTGCGCGACGAACTGACCGGGCTGCCGAACCGGACGGCCTGGAACCAGACGCTGCGGCGGCGCACGAACGAGCGCCGCCGCCGGGGCGAGGTGGCGGTGATGTTCCTGGATCTGAATGACTTCAAGGGCGTCAACGATCGCTTCGGACACCATGTCGGCGACGCGCTGCTGGTGCACTTCGCGCGCCTGCTACAGCGTTGCCTGAGCGGCCACGACAGCATCGCCCGGCTCGGCGGCGACGAGTTCGTGGCGCTGCTGGAAGGACTCGGCGACGCCCGCCGCGACGTGCTGGCGGCCGCGGCGCGGATCATGGACGCGTGCGCGGAAGGCTGCATGGTCGGCGGCCAGCACCTGCCGTTGCAGCCGAGCATCGGCATCGCCGTGCAGACCGGGCCGGGCTTCGATCCGGTCCTGCTTACCCAGCGCGCCGACGAGGCCATGTACGCGGCCAAGCGCGATCCGCAGGCACGGGTGCAGATCGCGGCGCTCTAGCTAAGGCGCGGCGTCGTCCGCTACGCGGAGGAACGCGAAGTGCTTGCCGTCGGCGTCGAGTGTGCCCCGGTCGGGGCTGGAGGCATCGAAGCGAATCACGATGTCCTGGGCGTTCAGGAAGAAGGCGTGATCAGACGCGGGAATCAACGGGTACGCCTGGTCCTTGCGCAGGTCCACCAGCAGGCGCCCCTGCGCTTCGCGGATCCGGAACGTGCCCAACTCGGCAATGGCGAAGCTGCCGACGAAACGCCGCTGCGCGGCGAGGTCGACGGCCACCGCGGTCCGCCGGATCGGCTGGAAGTCCGGCCAGGCATAGGCCGCGGCGACCGCGCGGACGATCTCCAGGCCCAACTGGTAGCCCTGGTCGCCGTTGCTCAGCACCACGGCGCCATCGCAGCCGTCCGGGTAGACGACCAGCGTGGCCTTGTAGCCGGCGTTGGACCCGTCGTGATAGACGTACTTGCGGGCGCCGACACCGCCGATGCTCAGTCCCAGCCCATAGCCATCGCGCACCGGCGTCGTCATCGCCCGTGCGCTGGCCGCGGACAGCACGCGGCCGCGGCCGGCGTGCGCATCGCACAGTTCGATCGCGTAGCGCGCCAGATCGTCGGCGTTGGTCCACAGACCGGCGGCGGCCAGTTCCGGGTAGGTGTGCGGTCCGCCAGGGATGGGCGTGCCATTGGCATCGTGCGGTTGCGCGGCCCGCGCCAGATCGCGTGCCGGAAGCGGTTGGCGGTAGCTGCTGGCGCGCATGCGCAGCGGCGCAAGGACGCGATCGTGCAGCAGGCTCGGGAAGTCCTGCCCACTGACGTCGATCAGCAGTTGCTGCATGACCGTGTAGCCGCCGCCCGAATAGCGGTAGCGTTCGCCGACCGGCGCCTCCACCCGCACCGGCGCCGAGTTGGCCGGCGCCTGGCCGTCGAGGACCTGGGTCAGGGTCGGCACCGCCGTGCCGCCGGCGTAGCCGGCGAAACCGTGCACGCTGGTGCCGGCGGTGTGCGACAGCAGTTGCCGCAGCGTCACTGGCCGATCGCGGGTGTAGACGGCGTCGGGCAACTTCCAGGAGGTCAGCCGCGCGTTGACCGGCGTGTCGAGGTCCAGGCGCCGGTCCTGGACCAGCGCCAGCGCCGCCATCGCCGCCACCGGCTTGCTCACCGAGCCGGCCTGGAATAGGGTCCTGGCGTCGACGGCGGCACCCTGGGCGGCGGTGACTCCATACCCCTTGGCCCACACGACGCGACCGCCGTGGATCACCGCGATCGCCACCCCCGGCACGTGCAGTGCGTCCATCTGCGCGCGCAGCGACTGCCGCGCGGCCGCCTGATCGCCGCTGATCACCGCCGGTAGCAGTCCGCCTTCGACCTGCTGCATCTGTGTGCTGCTGGCGGGCAATCCCGCACCGGCGGGCGTGCTGCCGGCGACGCCGAGCGCGAACAGGAGAATCGATGGACGCATGCGTCACTCCAGGCGGGGAGGTGTGGCGCGCGACGAAAGATCGCGCCGCTGTGGCTGCCATGCAGGGATACGCGCCGTTGCGGCAGGGCCGACAGGCCCAAAGGTCACTGGCCGTTCCGGCGCGACGACGCGCCGCCGTCGCTCAGGCCGCGGTTCGCTGCAGCCAGGCCACCGCGCCGCGTCCGGCGCGCACGCCGCTGGCGAAGCAGGCGCTGAGCAGGTAACCGCCGGTGGGCGCTTCCCAATCCAGCATCTCGCCGGCGCAGAGGGTGCCGGGCAGGGCGTGCAGCATCAGCGCCTGGTCCAGCGCCTCCAGGCGCACGCCGCCGGCGCTGCTGATCGCCTCGGCCAGCGGGCGCGGGCGCTGCAAGGTCAAGGGTAGGCGCTTCAGCACGGCCGCCGCGCGCGCCGGATCCTGTCCGGCGTCCTTGCCCAGCACTTCGAACAGCAGCGCCGCCTTGACTCCGTCGATGCCGGCCTGGCGGCGCAGGTGCTCGCCGAAGCTGCGTCCGCCGCGGGGCTTGGCCAGTTCGGCCTGCAATCGCGCCAGATCCCGGCCAGGCGCCAGGTCCAGCCACAGCGTGGTCGTGCCGTGCGCGGCGATGGCCTCGCGCAGGTCCGCCGCCAGCGCATAGATCAGGCTGCCCTCGATCCCGTGTTCGCTGACCACGCATTCGCCCTGCAAGGTCTGCGCGTTGCCCTGCGGGTCGTGCCAGTGCGCGACCACGGGCTTCAACGGCGCGCCGGCATGACGCTCGCGCACGTGCGCGCTCCAGTCGATGTCGAAGCCGCAGTTGGCCGGCCGCAGCGGCGCCACCTCGACGCCGCGCGCACGTAAGAGGTCCTGCCAGGCGCCGTCGGATCCCAGGTGCGGCCAACTGCCGCCGCCCAGCGCCAGCACGCAGGCGTCGGCGTGAACCACGCGCTCGCCCTCGGCGCTGGCGAAGCGCAGCGCGCCATCGCCGGTCCAGCCCTGCCATCGGTGCTGCACGTGGAAGCGCACGCCGGCGTCCTTCAACCGCCGCACCCAGCCGCGCAGCAGCGGCGCGGCCTTGCGGTCCAGCGGGAACACGCGGCCGGAACTGCCGACGTAGGTCTCCACGCCCTGCGCCTGCGCCCAGGCGCGCAGCGCGTCGGCGTCGAAGTCGGCCAGCCATGCGCCGACCTGCGCGGCGCGCTCGCGGTAGCGCGAGACGAACAGCGCGAACGGATCGGAGTGGGTCAGGTTGAGCCCGCCCTTGCCGGCGATCAGGAACTTGCGCCCGACCGAGCCCTTGCCCTCGTACACGTCGACCTCGGCGCCGGCGGCGCGCGCGGTCTCGGCGGCGATCAGCCCGGCCGGACCGCCGCCGACGATGGCGATGCGGCCGCGCGCGGCGGCGGCGAGCTTGCGGTCGGGCATCGGCGCGGCAGGCTCAACGCGGCTTGACGTCGAGCAGTTCGACTTCGAACACCAGCGAGGCGTTGGGCGGGATCACCCCGCCGGCGCCGCTGGCGCCATAGCCGTACTCGGCCGGAATCATCAGCTTGCGCTTGCCACCCACGCGCATGCCGGCCACGCCTTCGTCCCAGCCGCGGATCACCTGGCCGCCGCCGAGCGGGAAGCTGAACGGCTGGCCGTGGTCGGCCGACGCATCGAACTTCTCGCCCCGCTGGTCCTTGGCCTTCTCGTCGTAGAGCCAGCCGGTGTAGTGCACGGTCACCTGGTCGCCGGGCCGCGCCTCGGCGCCGCTGCCGACGCGCTCGTCGATCATCTGGAAGGTGGCGATGCTGCCGCCGGACGGCGGACCGGGCGGCTTGCAGCCACCCAGCAGCCACAGCGGCAGGGACAGGCTCAACAGCAGCAGGAGACGGCGCATGGGGTCATCCTTGGCGGGCGGAGCGTGCAAGGGTAGCGCATCGCCGCAGCCGCTATCATCGGCGCATGGCCAAACTGCTGCTCAACCTGCGCAACGTCCCCGACGACGAACTCGCCGACGTGCGCGCACTGCTCGACGACGCGCGCATCGATTACTACGAAACCCGCCCCGGCACCTTCGGCATTTCCGCCGGCGGCGTCTGGCTGCGCCAGGAGGCCGAACAGGCGCGGGCCAAGGCGTTGCTGGCCGAGTACCAGGCCCGGCGCGGCGAGCGCGCCCGCGCCGAACGCGCCGCGGCGCTGCGCGACGGCAGCGCCGAAACCTTCGCCACGTTGCTGCGGCGGCGCCCGTTGTTCGTGCTGGCGACCTTGCTGGGCATGCTGCTGGTCGCCTCGCTGGTGCTGCTGCCGTTCTTCCTGTTGCGCGGCTAAGCGCAGCCTGCGCTCGCGCTGCGCGACGGTCCGCGAGCGCGGGGCGCGCCGCGGGCGCGAGCGTCCAGCGACGTCCAGGCGGCATGCGTCCGTGTACGTCCCTCCGCACGCGTTTGCCTTGCGCGGTCGTCGCACCGGCGTCGCCCGCACCGCGCGCTAAAATGCGCCGATGATCGCCAATACCGCCGCCTACCATTTCGTCGCCATCGCCGATTCGGACGCGCTCGCCGCGCAGTTGCAGGCGTGGGCGCAGGCCGGCGCGCTGCGCGGCACCATCCTGGTCGCGGGCGAGGGCATCAACCTGTTCCTGGCCGGCGCGCCGGAGGCGATCGACGCGTTCTACGCGCAGTTGCGCGCCGACCCGCGCTTCGCCGACCTGCGGGTCAAGACCAGCGCCAGCGCGGCGCAGCCGTTCGCGCGGCTGAAGACCAAGGTCAAGCCGGAGATCATCAGCTTCCGCCGCGACGCCGCCTCGCCGCTGGGCGGCGAACGCGCGCCGGCGGTGGCGCCGGCGACCCTGCGGCGCTGGCTGCGCCAGGGCCACGACGACGCCGGTCGGCGCGTGGTCATGCTGGATACGCGCAACGCCCAGGAAGTGGTCCACGGCAGCTTCGCCGGCGCGCTCACCTTGCCGATCGTCAAGTTCACCGACCTGCCGGAGGCGCTGGCGCCGCACCGCGCGGCGCTGGCCGATGCCACCGTGGTCAGCTTCTGCACCGGCGGCATCCGCTGCGAGAAGGCGGCGCTGTGGATGCGCGCCGACGGCATGGACAACGTGCTGCAACTGGACGGCGGCATCCTCGGCTACTTCGAGGACGTGGGCGGCGAAGGCTACGACGGCCGCTGCTTCGTGTTCGACGAACGCGTGGCGCTGGATCCGCAGTTGCGGCCGCTGGTGGGCGGCTGATCGCCGCGGGATTGGGGAGTCGGGATTGGGGATTGGCAAAGGCGGCTGCCCCGCGGCTGACCGAAATCTGCGGTCTGCGAGTGGGTCTGCCGATTCGCTGCATGCCGTCGCGTCCCAGCAGACCCACAAGGGATCCGCTCCAACGAATCCCCGATCCCCAATCACGCGTCTCGAAAAACTGGCTCGCCAAGCATCCGCCCAGCGCTCCGAGCCACCGGGGCGCTGGTGCACTCGGCCTTTCAGGCGAGGCAACAGCCGCTTCAACCCATCCCCATTCCCGACTCCCCAATCCCAACGCCCTCAGGCGTACTGCATCTTGCGCGTCATCCCGCCATCCACCACGACCTCCTGGCCGGTGACGAAGCCGGCCTCGGCCGACAGCAGGTATACCGCAAGCGCGCCGATGTCCTGCGGCGTACCGACCCGGCCCGCCGGATGCTGCGCGTGATCCTGCCGCGACAGCGCCGGCTTGCGCCGCGCGCCGGGCTTGCGCCAGGCGTCGGTGGCGATCCAGCCCGGACTGATGCAGTTGACCCGCACCGCCGGCCCGGCGCTGATCGCCAGCGCGTGGGTGAAGGCGAGCAGGCCGCCCTTGGAGGCCGCGTAGGCCTCGCTGTCCGGTTCGGACTGATGCGCGCGGGTGGAGGCGATGTTGACGATCGCGCCGCCGCCCGCGCTGGCGCGCAGGGCCGGCAGCGCATGCTTGCTGCACAGGAAGGCGCCGCCCAGGCTGGTGCCCAGGCGCCGGTTCCATTCGCGCAGCGACAGCCGCTCCAACGGGCCGCTGTGCGGATCGGCGATGCCGGCGTTGTTGACCAGCCCGTCGATACGGCCGAAACGCGCCAGCGCGGCGTCGACGAAGCGGCGCACGCCCGCTTCGGCGGCCACGTCCAGGCGCCGGAACAGGGCGCGGTCGCCGACGTCCAGTTCGGCCAGGCAGGCGCGCCCGGCCGCGGCATCGAGGTCGCCGAAGGCGACCCGGCCGCCGGCGCCGAGCACCGCCTGCACCACGCCCCGGCCGATGCCCTGCGCGCCGCCGGTGACCAGCACCACGCGATCGCGCAACGGTTGGGCGGGCGGGGCGGAGACTGGCGGCAGCAGAGACATGGCACGGGACCGGGCAGGGTGGACGTGCAGGGTAGCCGGGCGGCCGTGCAGTGGGTGTCGCTGCGGTCCGCATCCAGGTTGGGGCGATAGCACTGCGGCGGTCGTACCCCCACCCCAACCCCTCTCCCGGTGGGAGAGAGGCGATCACCCTTCTCCCATCGGGAGAAGGTGCCCCGCAGGGGCGGATGAGGGTACGGCGGCACGCGAACCGAACCGCAGGCATGTTCGCCACCGCAAATCAGCGTTCCGGCACCGGCCGCTGCAATCGGCGCCGCGCGCCCCCAGCTCGAACCCATCGTTCCGCAGGAATTCGCTCTCCATGATGCCCATCTCCATCCTCGACCTCGCCCCGGTCTGCGAAGGCAGCGACACCACCCAGGCCTTCGCCAACATGCTGGACTTGGCGCAGCACGCGGAAGGTTGGGGCTACCACCGCTACTGGCTGGCCGAGCACCACAACATGCCCGGCATCGCCAGCGCCGCCACCGCGGTGCTGATCGGGCACGTGGCCGGCGGCACCAAGCGCATCCGGGTCGGCGCCGGCGGCATCATGCTGCCCAACCACGCGCCGCTGCAGGTGGCCGAGCAGTTCGGCACCCTGGCATCGCTGTATCCCGGGCGTATCGACCTGGGCCTGGGCCGCGCGCCCGGCACGGATCAGGCCACCGCACGCGCCCTTCGCCGCTACTTCGACAGCGCCGACCAGTTCCCGCACGACGTCGCCGAGTTGCTGCGCTACTTCGCCCCGGCCGAACCCGGCCAACTGGTGCGCGCGGTGCCCGGTGCCGGCATCGAGGTGCCGGTGTGGCTGCTCGGTTCCAGCCTGTTCAGCGCGCGCCTGGCGGCGACGCTGGGCCTGCCGTTCGCGTTCGCCTCGCATTTCGCCCCGGATGCGATGGACGAGGCGCTGGCGATCTACCGCCGCGAGTTCCGGCCCTCGGCGCGGTTGCGCGATCCGTACGCGGTGCTGGCGCTGAACGTGATCGGCGCCGAGTCCACTGCCGCGGCAAGGCGCCTGTTCACCACGCAGCAACAGAGCTTCGTCAATCTGCGACGCGGCCGCCCTGGCCTGATCCCGCCGCCGATCGACGACATCGAGGCGTTCTGGCAGCCGCACGAAAAGGCCGGCGTGGAGCGCGCGCTGGCCTGTACCGTGCTCGGCGATGCGGACGAGGTCGCGCGCGGCATGGCCGCCTTCGTCGCCCGCCACCAGCCCGACGAACTGCTGCTCACCGCCAACATCTACGACCACGCGGCGCGGCTGCGGTCGTTCGAAATCGCGGCCACGGCCTGGCGCGACGCCGCGGCCGCGTGAGCGCCGACTAACGTGAGCTCGATCGCGCGCTGCCGCCATACCGGCCGCGCGCGCTCGTTGGCCGGTGCCGCAGCGGCACGTGGGTGTGTTGCGTAGACGCGATGTAGACAAGTTGCGCGGGCGTTCGCATTTTTCACCCGGCCTTGCACGGCCATGGCATCAGATCGGTGGCGCGTGCCCTTTGCGGGTCACGCATGTCGCAGCGCGGCGGGTCCGACATCGGCCTCCGCGCATCCGGTACGTCGCAACAGGGGGCACGACCATGGACACCAACTATCTGCCGCCGGCCGCGCGCGGCTGCGGCCTGGAAGCCGTCTTGCATCAACTGGCGTTGCAATTGCAGGGCCTGCGGCACACGCCGCCCGCGCTCGTGGCGACGCAGCCGGCGCGACGCCAGGTCTTCGCCGAGGCGCCGATTCCAGAGTGATCGCCTCGGTCGCGCGCGCTCGTTCGCGCGCGACAGGGTGGATGCGGTCTCGGGTAACGGCCAGGCCCGCGCCGCGGCCGCGGTTGCGGCCGATGCGCGCTCCTGGCCGGCGCTGCCGCGCCGCTCCAGGCGCTGGGCGCAAACGCGCCTATCGCACCGCGAATCGCACCGATGCGCGCGCGCGAATCCGATATGCGTGGTAATGCGATCGTGGACGTGGCGCGCTCCGCGCGGCGATGCACCTTCAACAGCGAATCGCGAGTCCATCGCCGCGGTGCGATGCGGTGGCGTCGCAGGTGGATGTCGGCGTGCGCCTGCAGTTACAGTTTTTGCATCCACTCGCGGGTCAGATCCACCACCTGGTCCGAGGCCAGCCCCAGTCCCAGCGCCACGGCGATGCCGCCCAGCCACGACCCCAGCATCAGGCCACCGTCGCGTTCCAGCAGGGCCAGCGAGAACAGCAGCAGCATCGCGCCGAAGGCGTAGTTGGTGAACGGGATCGGCAGCGACAGCAGGATTCCCAGCACCGCCACCAGCAGCCCGCTGAAGGCCCGCGCCGGCAAGGTCTCGACCAGGGCCGGCAGGCGCGGCTTGAGCAGCTTGTCCAGCCGCCGCAGCCAGGGCGCGATGCGCCCGACGAAGCGCTGCATGGTGCGCCGGCGCGGACCACGCTCGCCGATGAAGCGCGGCAGCCAGGGTTTGCGCAGGCCGATCAGCATCTGTACGCCGATCAGCGTCACCAACGGCCCGCTGATGCCGCCGGCCAGACCCGGCACCGGCAGGAACGCCGGTAGGATCGCCACGAACAGCAACATGCCGAACGCGCTCTGCTGCAGGTTGCTCAGGATGGTGCGCAGCCGCAGCTGCTCGTCCGGATCGCCGAGGCTGAAGGTGTCGAGCAGGGTCCGGATCCCTTCGGCGCGGTAGCCCTCATCCGCCTCCGCACCGGGCGGATCACCCGGTGATGTCATCGCTGTTCTCGTCCTGCAGCTTGCTCAACAGCAGCTTGTCCACGCGCGCGCCGTCCAGGTCGACGATCTCGATGCGCCAGCCGGCCCAGTCGAAGAACTCGCCGGCATGCGGGATGCGTCCGAAGTAGTAGATGCACAGGCCGGCCAGGGTGTTGTAGTCGCCTTCCTCGGCGCTGGGCAGCTCGGCGCCGCCGAGCAGTTCGCGCAGGTCCTCGATCGCCAGCGAGCCGTCGATCAGCAGCGAGCCGTCGGCGCGGGTCACCACCAGCGCGTCCTCGTCGGCGTTGTCGGCCGACTGCAGGCGCCCGACCACCGCGCCCATCAGGTCGCTGATCGTCACCAGGCCCTGGATCTCGCCGTACTCGTCCACCACCAGCGCCATCGACTGCTGTTCCTCGCGGAAGATCTCCAGCAGCTTCATCGCGTGGGTGGACTCGGACACGAACAGGGTGTCGCGCAGGCTCTGGAACAATTGGGTGGCGTCGCCGCCCAGGCGCGTGACCAGCGACTTCACTTCCAGCACGCCGGCGATGTCCTGGTCGCTGCCGCGGTACACCGGGTAGCGCGAGAATTCGTGCTCGCGCATCACCTGCAGGTTGCGGTCCGGCTCGGCGTTGGCGTCGAGCCAGGCGATGCGGTTGCGCGGCGTCATCAGGCTCTCGGCGGTGCGGTCGCCCAGACGCATGACCCGGTTCATCATGTCGCGCTCGTGCGCGTCGATCACGCCGGCCTCGTGGCTCTCGGCCACCAGCATGCGGATCTCCTCTTCGGTCACCGAGGCCGATTCCTCCTTGCCCAGGCCGAACAGGCGCAGCACCAACCGGGTCGAGCGCGACAGGACCCACACGAACGGCGCGGCGATCCGGGCCAGCCAGCCCATGGGGATGGCGACGAAACTGGCGATGACCTCCGAGCGGGTCAGAGCCAGGCGTTTGGGCACCAGTTCGCCGAAGATCAGCGTCAGGAAGGTGATCAGCACGATCGCCAGGGTCTTGCCGATCAGGGCCGACCACGGCTGCGGGTCGCCGAACAGGGTGAAATTGGCCGCCAGCGCCGGGAACAGCGCCTGCAGCTTCGCCGCGATCGCAAAGCCGATGGCCTCGCCGCCGAACACACCGGTCAGGATGCCGATCGCGGTGATGCCGATCTGCACGGTGGACAGGAAGTGTTCCGGGTTCTCGGCCAGCGCCAGCGCCTTGGCCGCGCGCGTGCTGGATTGCGCCATCTGCTTCAGGCGGCTCTTGCGCGAGGTCATCAGCGACATCTCGGACATCGCGAAAAAGCCGTTCAGCAGCACCAGGGCCGCCACGATCAACAGTTCAAGCATGCGCACGCTCCCTGGCGGCGAGGGAAGCGGGGACATGGGCGCCTGGGCGGCGCGGGGGAGGGGGGCTGGGGTGGTCGTCCATAGGGTGCGCCGTAGCGACGGCGCGATGGCATGGTAGCAAACCCGGGGCGCGGCGGCGTCACCCGGCGCCGACGCGCCCCGCCGCCGGTCGCCGGATTACCCCTCTTTGTCAGCAAACGGTCATAATTCCGCCCCGGTGCCGTCCCTCCCGCGACGGCGGGAAGTGCGTTTCATGTTCTCGTTGCAGACCATCTTCGGTTCCGGCAAGCAGTTCTACACCCTGCTCGACGAGGCGGCGCAGGCCGCCTACGACAGCACCAAGGCGCTGCACGCGATGATGCGCGAGGCGGACCGGCAGCCGGCGCTGGACGCCTTCAAGCTGGCGCGGCTGCGCGAGCGCGCCGCCTCCGACAAGATCGGCCAGGCGCTGGTGGACAGCTTCATGACCCCGATCGAGCGCGAGGACATCGAGGCGCTGGGCTCGGCGCTGTACAAGATCCCCAAGCAGGTGGAGAAGTTCGCCGACCGCTATTCGCTGGCGGTGCAGCACCTGGAGCACATCGACTTCGCCCCGCGCGCGGCGATGCTGGAGCAGGCCGCGGCGGTGGTGGTGGAGATGGTCCACGACCTGCGCAACATGCATCTGGACCGGATGAGCGCGCTCAACGACAAGCTGCGCTCGCTGGAGAACGAGGCCGACCGGCTGATGCTGGAGCTGTACCGCGACATCTACTCCGGGCGCCTGGACAACCTGCAGATGTTCCTGCTCAAGGAGTTCTTCGAAATCCTGGAGAAGGCCATCGACCGCTGCCGCGAGGCCGGCGTGGTGGTCTACCAGATCGTGCTGAAGAACTCGTAATGGGCCCGCTCCGGATCCGCTGCAGGCGCGGCCGCGCCGCCCTGTCCGCCGCGCCAGCGGCCGCTTGCGCGAGGGACGCCCGATGCTGACGCTGGTGCTGGTGGTGATCCTGGCCGCGCTGGTGTTCGAGTTCATCAACGGCTTCCACGACACCGCCAACTCGATCGCCACGGTGGTCGCGACCAAGGTGCTCAGCCCCGGCTGGGCGGTGATGCTGGCCGCCGCCATGAACCTGGTCGGCGCGCTGACCGGGACCGCGGTGGCGATGACCATCGCCTCGGGCCTGCTCGACACCGATGTGGTCGCGGTCACCCCGCAGGTGATCCTGTGCGCGTTGCTCGGCGGCATCGTCTGGAACCTGATCACCTGGTGGAAGGGCCTGCCGTCCTCGTCCTCGCATGCGCTGATCGGCGGCCTGTGCGGCGCCGGACTGGCCGCCGCGCACAACGACTGGGACGCGCTGATCTGGTCGCAGAACGTGGGCGACTGGGCCAAGAACAAGGGCCTGCTGTGGAAGGTGTTCGTGCCGATGGTCACCTCGCCGATCGCCGGCTTCCTGCTCGGCATCGCGGTGATGCTGCTGCTGTGGGCGATGATCGCCGGCCTGGCCAAGCTCGGCGGCCCGCTCGGGCGGCTGGCGCGGCCGCGCTGGGTCAATGCGTTCTTCGGCAAGGCGCAGATCGCCTCGGCCGCGTACATGGGCTATGCGCACGGCCACAACGACGCGCAGAAGACCATGGGCATCATCGCCATGACCCTGATCGGCGCGCAGAGCACCGGCGCGCTGGACGACCTGCCGTCGTGGCTGGCGTTCCTGCATCCGAACGCCAGCCAGGGGCAGGGCATCGCCACCTGGATCGTGCTCACCTGCGCCGTGGTGATGGCGGCGGGCACCGCGTCGGGCGGCTGGAAGATCATCAAGACCCTGGGCCACAAGATGGTCAAGCTGCACCCGATCCATGGCTTCGCCGCGGAGACCAGCTCGGCCACCATCCTGACCCTGGCCGCGCACTACGGCATGCCGGTCTCCACCACCCACAGCATCTCCACCGCGATCATGGGCGTGGGCTTCGCCAAGAACCCGCGCTCGCTGCGCTTCGGCGTGATCGAGCGCATCGTCTGGGCCTGGATCCTGACCATCCCGGCCGCCGCCGGCGTGGCCTATCTGATCTTCCGCGGCGTGGCGTTGTTTGGATGGGTGTGAGTTGCCGGGAGTGGGGAATCGGGAATCGGGAATCGTAGAAGCACCGGTTCCCGGTCTTCGGTGAGGCTGTCGCCCGCGGGCACGCTCGACTTGCTTTGCCGCATTGCGACGAGCGCCGCTTTTCGCGGCGCTCGTAGTGAGTGGCCCGATCCTGGAAGTGCTTCGGACACACTACCGTGACGCTGCCCGGGCATTGAACACCAGCCACGGCGTCCGTCGACCAGAGATCAGGTTGGGACTCCGCGTACGCCGGCCCAGCCAGGGAAGCCGCTCTTGCGATTCCCCATTCCCCACTCCCCATTCCCAGCTAGTTGGCCCGATACATCGCCAACACATCCGCCCGCAGCGCACGCTGGCTGTCGGCGCGGTTGTAGAACATGTGGCCGCCCGGGTAGTTCTTGACCTGCACGCGGGTCGGGTCGTTGCCCATCACCGGCATCTGGTCCACGGTCAGCACCGAGCCCATGAACGGGCACGACAGGTCGTTCCAGCCGTGCACGATCAGCACCCGCAGCTTGGGATCGATCGCCACCGCCTGGCGCAGTTCGGTCACCGAGCCCTTGCGCAGTTCGTCGTTCCAGTCCCACAGCTTGTTCACGCCGTAGTTCAGCGCCTGGTAGCGCGCGTCCACCTTCCAGCCGACCACGCGGGTCACGAAATCCACCATCGCGGTGGTGGTCGGGGCGATGATGCTGTCCAGCAGCGGGTCGTTGGCGCGTTGCTCCGGCGCGTTCGGGAACGGGTCGAACGCGGTGACGTTGGAGTCGTAGCGGCTGCCGAGCTGGCCCTTGTCGCGGAACACCTCGCGCAGGTAGGCCTGGGTCTCCAGGCGGCCGCCGGCGCGGCGCACGTAGACCGGGTCCAGCCCGGTCATCGCCGCCACCTGCTGGATCATGCGTTCGCTGCCGGCCGGGTCCGAGCGTCCGCGCAGCAGCGCGGTGACGTAGTCGCCGCGGGTGTAGTCGATCACCTGGCGCATCGCCTCCGGGGTCAGGCGCTGTTCGCGCTCCAGATGCGCGGCGGCGATCGAGGGCAGGGTCAGCATCCACGCCAGCGGCGAGACGTCGCCGTTGTCGTCCAGGGTCGGGTTGAGGTACGGCGAGACTAGCACCACGCCGTTCATCGCCACGCCCAACTGGGTCTGCAGGTAATGGGTGATGCGCGGGCCGCGGAAGCCGCCGTAGCTCTCGCCGACCAGGTACTTGCGCGATTGCAGCCGCTGGTTCTTCAACAGCCAGTCGTAGATGGTGCGCGACAGGTACTCGATGTCGGCCTGCGGGTTGTAGAACTGCTTCTTGGCCTGCTCGTCGGGCACGCGCGAGCGGCTGAAGCCGGTGCCGACCGGGTCGATGAACACCAGGTCGGTGAAGTCCAGCCAGGTGCCGGGATTGTCGTGCAGCGTCGCCGGCGCCGAGGCGCTGTCGCCTTCGCTGCCGAAGGCGACCACCTTCGGCCCGATCGCGCCCAGGTTGAGGTAGACCGATGCGGCGCCGGGACCGCCGTTCAGGGCGAAGGTGACCGGCCGATCCTTGCCGTCCACGGTGTAGGCGGTGAACACCACGTCGGCGACGACCTTGCCCTGCGCGTCCTTCACCGGCAGCGTGCCCACCGTGGCGGTGTAGCTGAGCGATCTGCCCTCCACACGGGTGACCTGGCGCACCTTGGCATCGGCCGGCAGCGCCGCCGGCTTGGCCGGTTCGGCGCTGTCGGCCTTGTCCGGCTTGTCGTCGCCATCGGCACCGGCGGCCAGCGCCGCAGGCAGCGGCAGGACGGCCAGCAACAACGCGGCCAGCAGGGACTTGGGCAGGTTCGGCACGGCGGGCGCTCGGGACGGGGGAAGCCGGCATGCTAGGCCGGCTGGCGCCGCAGGCGGATGTGTACAAAGGCATGGTGCCGGCTACCTGGCGGGCGCGGGATCGACCGGAGCGGGGTCGGGCGATGCATGCGATTGGCGCAGGCGCCGTCTGCGACGCGTGGGTGCGGCAGGATCCGCATGCTCGGCGCCGTGCTCTGTGCTCTGTGCTCCGTGCCCGTGCCTACGCCTACGCAGAGGCATACGCAAATGCGGCGCGCGCGAGCCGCAACCTGCGCCGCGGTCGCGAAGCGGTGCGGCGCCCGCGGCGGCGGCTACCAGGCCAATGCCGGATCCGGGTCCGGGCAGCGCGGCAGGGGACGGCAAATGAAGGCGAGGATGTAGATGCTGTCGTCGTTTGGTGCTGCGTCGTGCGTGGGTGCGGCTGGTGGTTGGGTCACCCGGGGAACGGCTGGCGCCGCCTCGGCCACGCTCAGGTCGCGCGCATACAGGTCCAGGCGCAGGCGCCGCAGGGTCGCCTGCGCGGCCACCGGCTGCGAGGCGATCGGTGCGGGGCGGCCGATCGCGATGCGCGGACGCAGCGCCGGCGCGGCGATGCCGCGCAACGGCATGCGCCGCATGGCGATGGTCTCCGCGGCGTCCGGCGCGGTGGTCGTGTCCGGCGTGCTTGAACCAGGCGCCGCGCGTGGCCCGATCCTGATCGGCGGCGGTCGGCCGATGCCGATCGGATCCGCTGGCGCGCGCGGCAGCAGCCGTGGCCGGATGATCCGAGTCGGGCTCAGCCGCACTTGCCGCAGCAGCATCGGATCGAAGCCCAGCCCGGTGCCGGTCGCGGCCGGCGCCGGCGCGCTAGGCTTGCGCTGCACCTGGATGTTGCGCGCGAACACCACCGCCACCGGATAGGCCGTGCACGGGCCCTGTGCCGGCGACTGGCCGTCGCTGAGCAGTTGCGTGGCGTCGGCGAAGCGCCAGAAGCGCGCACTGAAGGCGTCCGCGCTGAACCAGGGGCGGACCAGCGCCGCGGAACTGAACTCGAAGCGCAGCGACGCGATGCCGGCGTCGCCGCCCGCGCCCAGGCGCGCTCGCAGGTCGGCGGGCGCTTCGGCCAGCGCCGCGTCGATCTCCGCGGCGCTGAGTTCGAACTGCCGCCAGGCGCCGTCGTCCAGCGCGTTGCCGGGGGAGTAGCTGGTCGGATACACGCGCAACTGGTCGCTGGCGCGGGTCAGCGTGTCCATGTCGGGATTGCAGCGTCCCTTCCACTCGCTCAGCGTCTGCCAGGGCGACTTCGCGCCGAGCGTGCCGACCTGGGCCTGTGCCTGCTCGATCGCCGCGCGCTCGCCCAGCGCCGCCCAGTCGGCCAGCGCGTCGGCCAGCCCGCGTTGCAGGGCCGGTTGCTGCACGTCGCGCCAGGCCTGCAGTTGCGCGGCATCGCCGGCAGTGGCGGTGGCCTGCTGCGCCAGGTAGTCCTGCTGCAGCAGCAGGTAGCGGTCGCGGTAGCTGCGATAGGCCAGCGCCGCGTCGGTCGGCACGCGCCGGCCTTCCTCGTCCTGCCGGTACAGCACCGCGCAGGCGGCCTGGTAGTCGGCTTCCTCCTGCGCGCTGCGGGTGGATTGGGCGAACTGGGCTTCGCGCAGCACCTGCGCGTAGACGTCCCACAGCAGGGTCGGGCTGTCGCCGCTCCAGGCGGGGCCGTCGGGAATGCGGTTGGCCAGCAGCGAGAATTCGATCAGGTGCTGCATCGTGCCATCGCCGAGCAGGTCCAGCGCCGCGGGCGCGAAGGCCAGGGGCGTGACCGGGAAACTGAGATCGGTGTCGTCGCTGCCGAACACGTGTTCGGCCTTGGCCATCAGGGCCAGTTGGGCGGCTGCATCCATTGCAGGCGGTTCCTTGGGAAAAAGGACAACGTGATGCGCAAGGCGGCGGACGGCCTCCGGGCCGCCCGCCGCGGTGGCGCCGCTCAGATCCAGTCGGTGATGCTGGGCAGCGGATCGGGCGACTTGGGGAACACGTGGCACTTGAAGCCGATGATCTGCGTGCCTTCCACCGTCATCGTCTGCGTCTGGCGGTCGTAGTGCGCCTGGCTGGAGCGCTCGCCGCTGGCCGAACTACGCCCGTGCGAGCCACCCAGGTGGAATGGGCCGAACGAGAACACGCCGCCGCCGCTGGCCGAGGAGCGCTGCCAGGACTCGGCCATGTCGCTGAAGCCGGAGGATTTGGCGAAGCACAGGGTCAGGTCGCGCACCAGGATCAGCGAGGTCGGGTAGGCCGGCAACAAGCCCTTGGCCGGGGTGCCGCCGTCGGAGGCGTACTGGCCCTTGGCCTCGGGATTGTTCTGGTCCATGCGCCAGCTCTTGCTCATCAGGAACGCGGTCTTGAACCATGGCCGCACGATCGGCATCTGCGCGATGCTGAAGTTCATGCTGAAGTGCTCCGAATCGAACTGCACGTGCGACTGGCTTTCGCCGCTGGCGTTGCTGACCTTGCCGCCGCCGGCGAAGATGCCCAGGAAGCCGCCGCCGGCGCTGGTGCTGGAGCGACGCATGGCGTAACTGGAGTTGCTGGAGCTGTTGTAGTCGGAAGAGCTGAAGCCGAACTCGGTCCAGCCGGCCTTGTCCATGAAGTTGCCAGGGACCACCGAGCTGTAGAAAAAGTCGCTGCCGGAATTCAGGCCGGTCAGGCGTGCCTTCTCCAGGTCGTCGCGGTACTGCTGCTTGAGCAGCGCCATGTCGCGCTGCATGACCTGGTCGATGAACGCGGCGATCTGCTCGTAGTCGTTCTTGTAGCCGTTGGACACCCAGTCCGACATCGCCGCCTTGACCTTGTTGCGCAGGATGTTGGCGTTGATCGCCCAGTTCTGCACCGCGCGCTGGTTGGCGGCGGCCAGCGCGTCGATGCGCTGGTTGTTGTAGTCCAGCGCCGCGGTCATGTAATCGACCATCTTCTCGTTGTAGGCCTTGACCAGCGGGCTCGGCTCGGTGACCTGGGTCTCGCTGTCGTCGATCAGGTTCTTCTTGGTGACGGTGGTCTGCAGCAGGCCGCGGAATTTCTCGATCTTCTTCTTGGTGTCGTCCGGCAACTCGTTGTGCATCACCTGGCTCATGCGCAGGATGTACTCGTAGCGCTCGGACAGCGTGCCTTCGTTGTTCATCACGCTCAGCGCGGCGAACTGGTTGTTGACGTTGGCGGCCAGGTCCGGCACGAAGTCGACCAGGCGGGCGAAGTCCTCGGCCTGTTTCTGCAGTTGCACTGCGTCCTGGCCCTTCAGCGCCTCCAGTTCCGCGGGGGTGAATTCCGGGCTGGTGACCGTGCCGTCGGGCTGGGTGGTGCGCTGCTCGTCCAGCGCGGCCTTGCGCACCACGCCGGTGAGGCCCTGCTTCATGAAGCGGACGTCTTCGGCCTGGATCGGAATGCCGGGCGTGGCCCAGCTGAAGAAATTGTCTTCGGATTTGGGAACGGTGTCGTCGCCGTTGGTGAGGACGTTGTAGACCTTGCCCATGACCGAGTTGAGCATGACGTCGGGAGTGACGAGTGCCATGAAAGTGCTCCTTGCGATGAGGGCCGGGCGACGTTCCCGCCGCCCGGGAAAATCACGGAAGATCGGCGATGACCGCGCCGTAGTAGTTGTCGATGAAGTCGCGTTGCGGCACCGCCAGGTCGAAGCTGTTCTCGCCCCACGACCAGATCGACAGCAGCACGTCGTCCTTGCGGAACCTGGGCGTGCCTTCGTCGTCGAGCGGTCCATCCATCACCGCCACATTGATGTTGTTGAGTCCGACGATGTAGTGGTTGGGGAACAGGTCCAGCAGGAACTGGCTGTCGAGCGGGTGGCCGCTGCTGCGCGCGGCATGCAACAGGTTGCTGTGGATCAGCAGCGCCACGTCGCGGCCCTCGCGGAACTCGATGCCGGTGGCGTGCGGGATGCCGGCCGGCGAGGCCCAGTTGCCCTCGTCGCTGACCTGATCGTAGATGCCGGTGGCGCGCAGCCAGCTGGCCAGTTCCTCCGGGCGCGTGAGCCCGGCCAGGGTCTGCTCCGGATCGCCGACCCAACTGCTCTGCCAGAACGGCTGGTCGGTATTGCGGATCGCGCTGAGCAGCATCCAGTCGGCGCCGAAGGTGCCGGTGCTCAGCGTGCTGTAGTCCTGCGCCAGCAGCGTGTCCTTGGGCGTGATGGCGAGATCGCCCAGATCGGCGCTGCCGTTCTCATACAGGGTCGTGGCGAAGGTGGCAAATCCCAGCGGATCGCGGCTGTCCCACATCAGCAGCAGCGCCGCCGGCCCGCACAGGTTCAGGGCGCCCTGGCGGATCAGGCGCGGGTTGTCGATCAGGTCGCGCAGGCGGTCGGCCACCTCGGTGCGGTCCAGTCCAATCCAGGAACCGGAGCCTTCGCCGTCGCGAAAGGTGGCGATGACATCGCGCGCGGCATCGATGTCGGAGACGGTGCGGGTGTCGTTGGCGCGGGTGTCGGTGAGCAGGGCGTCGAGCTGGTCGAGATCGTCGAACGCCGGGGTGTCGGAGCTGTCGCTCATGAAGGCTTCCTTTTGGTGGTTGATTCCTGGGCAGCCGGCGCAATGCGGGCTACCTGATCAACAACGCCGGCCGCGCAAAAAACCGGACAGCGTGTGCGGCGCTTTTGATGCGAGCGGGAAGCGAGGGGGCGCGGCGGTTGCTGTGGCCGCTTTGGGTGCGCGATGCCGTAATGCGCGCGTGGGAGGCGTGATCGCGCGATGCGATGCGTGTCGTGACTTGCGGCGAGGAAGCGGTTTGCGCGCGCCTTGCTCGTGGTGCGTGGTGCGTGTGCGACTCGCTTGGGATGGCATGCGCGCTGCGATGCGCTGCTCGCTCGGACGCGGCGGCACGTCGGCGCGGTGGCCGCAATGGCGGTTGCGGCGCCTCCGCTTCGTTCGTCGCGGCTGAAGCCGCGCCTACAGGGAGGGCGCGTGACTGGCGTGATCGCTCGCGCCGAATTTGCGTTCGCGGATGTCGCGCGCTCGCGCAGGGCGGTGGGGGAGGGGCTTCAGCCCCGATTGCGCGAGCGGCAGCTGGGCTCCGCTATCTGCCTGGGCGGCCGGACCGCTTTCACGACACGGCGGAAGCGCCCAGTAGGCCGGCCGGATCGATCCGATGCCGGCCGCCTCGATGGCAGCGCCTCAGACTTCCAGCGAAGCGAGGTCGCCCTTGGTCTCCAGCCATTGCTTGCGGTCGCCCGCGCGCTTCTTGGCCAGCAGCATGTCCATCAGCGAGCGGGTCTCGTCGCCTTCGTCGATGGTCAACTGCACCAGCCGCCGCGTGTCCGGGTGGATGGTGGACTCGCGCAACTGCTGCGGGTTCATTTCGCCCAGGCCCTTGAAGCGGGTCACGCTGACCTGGCCCTTGAGCTTCTCGCGCGCGATCTTCTCCAGCAGCGAGCGCTTCTCTTCCTCGTCCAGCGCGTAGAACACCTGCTTGCCCACGTCCACGCGGAACAGCGGCGGCATCGCCACGAACACGTGGCCGGCGCGGACCAGCGCCGGGAAGTGGCGCAGGAACAGCGCGGTCAGCAGGGTGGCGATGTGCAGGCCGTCGGAGTCGGCGTCGGCCAGGATCACCACCTTGCCGTAGCGCAGGCCGTCGATGTCGTCCTTGCCCGGGTCGCAGCCGATCGCGATCGCCAGGTTGTGCACTTCCTCCGAGGCCAGCACGCTGCCGGAGGCCACTTCCCAGGTGTTGAGGATCTTGCCGCGCAACGGCAGGATCGCCTGGAAGTCCTTGTCGCGGGCCTGCTTGGCGCTGCCGCCGGCCGAGTCGCCCTCGACCAGGAACAGTTCGGTGCGCGACAGGTCCTGGCTGATGCAGTCGGCAAGCTTGCCGGGCAGCGCCGGTCCGGAGGTGACCTTCTTGCGGGTGATCTGCTTTTCGGTCTTGAGGCGCGCGCTGGCGCGGTCGATCGCGATCTGCGCGATGCGCGTGCCGGTCTCCACGTTCTGGTTCAGCCACAGGCTGAAGGCGTCGTGCGCGGCGCCTTCGATGAAGCCGGCGGCCTGGCGCGAGGACAGGCGTTCCTTGGTCTGGCCGCTGAACTGCGGGTCGGTCATCTTCAGCGACAGCACGAAGGCGACCCGGTCCCACACGTCTTCCGGCGCCAGCTTCACGCCGCGCGGCAACAGGTTGCGGAAGTCGCAGAACTCGCGCAGCGCGTCGGTGAAGCCGCTGCGCAGGCCGTTGACGTGGGTGCCGTGCTGCGCGGTGGGGATCAGGTTGACGTAGCTCTCCTGTACCAGCTCGCCGTCGGCGACCCAGGCCACCGCCCAGTCCACGATCTCGCGGTCCTTCTTCAGGTTGCCGACGAACAGGTCGGCCGGCAGCAGTTCGCGCTCGGCCAGTTCGCCCTTGAGGTAGTCGCGCAGTCCATCCTCGAAGAACCAGGTGTCCTGCTCGCCGGTGGCCTCGTCGTGTAGCTTCACGGTCAGGCCGGGGCACAGCACCGCCTTGGCGCGCAGCAGGTGGCGCAGAGCGCGCACCGCGAACTTGGGCGTGTCGAAATACTTGGGGTCGGGCCAGAAGCGCAGGCGCGTGCCGGTGTTCTTCTTGCCGACGCTGCCGACGGTCTCCAGCTTGGAGGCGGGGAAGCCGTCGGCGAAGGCCATCCGGTACTCGCTGCCGTCGCGCTTGATGAACAGTTCCACCTGCTTGGACAGCGCGTTGACCACACTGACGCCCACGCCGTGCAGGCCGCCGCTGAAGGTGTAGTTGCGGTCGCTGAACTTGCCGCCGGCGTGCAGGCGGGTGAGGATCAGTTCCACGCCGGAGATCTTCTCCTCCGGATGGATGTCCACCGGCATGCCGCGGCCGTCGTCGGCCACCTCGCAGCTGCCGTCCTTGTACAGGGTCACCTCGATGTGCCGCGCGTGGCCGGCCAGCGCCTCGTCCACGGCGTTGTCGATGACTTCCTGCGCCAGGTGGTTGGGGCGGGCGGTGTCGGTGTACATGCCGGGCCGGCGCTTGACCGGGTCCAGGCCAGAGAGAACTTCGATGTCGGCGGCGTTGTAGCGGGTATTCATGCGTCTCAACAGGTGGCGCGAAGCAGATCCGGAAGTGTGCGGTCTGCGGCGGTTTTTTGCACGTCGCCGGTGTTCAGGGCCGGTGCCGTGGCGGCGCGCTAGGCTTTGGCCTGGAAAAACCGCGACGGCGTCCCCATTGTCGTTGCGCCCCACACAGGAGTACGCCATGAACGTTCGCAAGCTGTTGACCCTGGCGGCGCTGGTCGCCGCCGCGGTGGCCATCCCCGTCGCGATGGCCCAGGCGCAGAGCGCCGATCCGGCCACCTCTGGCGCGGCCGCCTATGAGGCGCAGGTCGCGAAGGAGAAGGCGGAGGCCGATGCCAAGGCCAAGCGCCGTGCCGAGGCCGCCGCCCAGCACAAGGCCGGCAAGGATGCGGCCGCGCCGAAGAAGGAAGAGGAAGAGGAAGCGCGCAAGCCCTGAGCCCGCGCCCTGTTTCCCGCACACGACGCCCCGGTCGCTCCGGGGCGTCGCTTTTTTGTGGGGCGGATGCCGGCGAAAGCGCTTGGGCAAATCCGCTTCACCCGTTAAACTATGGCTTTCCGGGAGGCCTTCGAGCCATGACCCCCCTGATCTTCGTTACCGGCGGCGTAGTGTCCTCGCTTGGCAAGGGCATCGCGGCCGCTTCGCTTGCGTCCATCCTCGAAGCACGTGGCCTGTCGGTCACGATGATGAAGCTGGACCCGTACATCAACGTCGACCCGGGCACGATGAGCCCGTTCCAGCACGGCGAGGTGTACGTCACCGACGACGGCGCCGAGACCGACCTGGACCTGGGCCACTACGAGCGCTTCGTGCGCACGCGCCTGTCGCGCAAGAATTCGGTCACCACTGGGCGCATCTACGAGAACGTGATCCGCAAGGAGCGCCGCGGCGACTACCTCGGCGCCACCGTGCAGGTGATCCCGCACATCACCGACGAAATCCGCCGTTGCGTGGACGAAGCCACCGCCGGCTTCGACGTGGCGCTGGTGGAGATCGGCGGCACCGTCGGCGATATCGAATCGCTGCCGTTCCTGGAGGCGATCCGCCAGGTGCGCACCGAGCGCGGCGCCGAACGGGCGATGTTCATGCATCTGACCCTGGTGCCGTATATCGCCGCCGCCGGCGAACTGAAGACCAAGCCGACCCAGCATTCGGTCAAGGAACTGCGCTCGATCGGCATCCAGCCCGACGTGCTGCTGTGCCGCTCGGAGAAGGCCATCCCGGATTCGGAGCGGCGCAAGATCGCGCTGTTCACCAACGTGTCCGAGCGCGCGGTGATCAGCGCCGCCGACATCGACGTGCTCTACGGCATGCCGCTGGAACTGCACCGGCAGGGCCTGGACGAGATCGTCATCGAGCAGTTCAAGCTGCGCGACAAGGTCGGCCCGGCCAACCTGTCGGAGTGGGAGGCGGTGGTCGATGCGATCAAGCATCCGCTCGACGAGGTCACCATCGCCGTGGTCGGCAAGTACGTCGACCACCAGGACGCGTACAAGTCGGTCGGCGAGGCGCTCAAGCACGGCGGCCTGCGCCAGCGCACCAAGGTCAACCTGAAGTGGCTGGAGGCGCAGGATCTCGAAGCCAGCGACCTGTCGGCGCTGGCCGACGTGGACGGCATCCTGGTGCCCGGCGGCTTCGGCGACCGTGGCTTCGAAGGCAAGGTGCTGACCTCGCGCTATGCGCGCGAGCATCGGGTGCCGTACTTCGGCATCTGCTACGGCATGCAGGCGGCGGTGGTGGACTACGCGCGGCATGTGGCCGGCCTGGATGGCGCCAATAGCACCGAGAACGATCGCCAGTCGCCGTATCCGGTGATCGGCCTGATCACCGAGTGGCGCACCGCCAGCGGCGACGTGGAGAAGCGCGACGAGAAGTCCGACCTGGGCGGCACCATGCGCCTGGGCCTGCAGGAGCAGCGGCTCAAGCCCGGCACCCTGGCGCGCGAGGTGTACGCCAAGGACGTGGTGGCCGAGCGTCATCGTCACCGTTACGAGTTCAACAACCGTTACCGTACCCAGCTCGAGGACGCCGGCCTGGTGATCTCCGCCAAGTCGATGGACGACACCCTGGTGGAAATGGTCGAGTTGCCGCGCGACACGCACCCGTGGTTCCTGGCCTGCCAGGCGCACCCGGAGTTCCTGTCCACGCCGCGCGATGGCCATCCGCTGTTCATCGGCTTCGTCCGCGCCGCGCGCGAGAAGAAGGCCGGCGGCAAGCTTTTGAAGGAAGCGCGGGCGTAATGCCCGCGCCGACCACGCGGTTCGGCACGCTCCGCGAGCGCGTGGTCGTGCTGGGGCTGTTGCTGGTGGCGCTGGCCGCGGCGGCGTTCTGGCTCGGGATGCTGGTGCGGTATGTGCCGATGGGCGGGGTGTTCGCGAAGCCCGAGATCGGCGACGGCTATTACGTCGCCGTGACCGTGGTCGCCGCCCGTCGCGCCGCGTCCGCGCTTTTTCTGGCTGGCACGCCGCTTCTGCTGCTTGGCGGCCTCGTGCATTTGCTCAAACATAGGATGACGACATGAAGCTCTGTGGATTCGAAGCCGGCCTGGACCAGCCGTTGTTCCTGATCGCCGGTCCGTGCGTGATCGAGTCGATGCAACTGCAGTTGGATGTGGCCGGCAGGCTCAAGGAGATCACCGGCAGGCTCGGGATCAACTTCATCTTCAAGTCCAGCTTCGACAAGGCCAACCGTACCTCCGGCACCAGCTTCCGCGGCCCCGGCCTGGAAGAAGGGCTCAAGGTGCTGGAAGCGGTGAAGCGGCAGATCGGCGTGCCGGTGCTGACCGACGTCCACGAGTACACGCCGATGCACGAGGTGGCCGCGGTGGTCGACGTGCTGCAGACCCCGGCGTTCCTGGTGCGGCAGACCGACTTCATCAAGAACGTGTGCGCCGCCGGCAAGCCGGTCAACATCAAGAAGGGCCAGTTCCTGTCGCCGTGGGACATGAAGCCGGTGGTGGACAAGGCCAAGTCCACCGGCAACGAGCAGATCATGGTCTGCGAACGCGGCGCCAGCTTCGGCTACAACAACCTGGTCAGCGACATGCGCTCGCTGAGCGTGATGCGCGAGACTGGCTGCCCGGTGGTGTTCGACGCCACCCATTCGGTGCAGTTGCCGGGCGGGCAGGGCGGCAGTTCCGGCGGCCAGCGCGAGTTCGTGCCGGTGCTGGCGCGCGCGGCGGTCGCGGTCGGCGTCGCCGGCGTGTTCGCCGAGACCCATCCGGATCCGTCCAAGGCCCTGTCCGACGGCCCCAATGCCTGGCCGCTGGACCAGATGGAGGCGCTGCTGGAAACGCTGATGGAGCTGGACGCGGTGACCAAGAAGCACGGGTTCTCGCGCTTCGCGTGAGGTACCGGCCGCCGCCGCGACGTTCGGGCCACGCCTGGCGAGCATCGCCCTGGCGGGCGCCTGCCTGCGTTGCGGGACGATGGCGATGAGCGCGGGCGGCCAAATCCGCGCCCAGGCCTGGGGGCTGTGCGCGCTGCTGCTGTCGCTGCTGGCCTGGGCGGCGTTGGGCGTGGTGCTGTTCGCCTTCACGCGCGCGATCGGCGCGCCGGGCGACGGCAACCACGGCATCCTGGCCATGCAGCCCTGGATCGTCGGCGGCCTGCTGGTGCTGGCGGGCGCCGCGCTGGGCACGCTGATCGCCGCGGCCCTGGGCTGGGCGCTGCGCCGCGGCCGCGTCCTGGCCGGCATCGCCGGCGGCCTGCTGCTGGCCATGCTGATCCTGATCCTGCTGTTCCTGGGCGGGATTCCGTCGGGCCTCGGCTGAGGCCGCATTTGGCAAGCAACGGGCGGCCGGGGATAATCAGCCGGCATTCGTTTCCGCCCCCTCTTCCTACAGGTAACCGGCCCGCCCATGAGTACGATCCGCAGCATCCACGCCCGTGAAATCCTCGACAGCCGCGGCAATCCCACGCTGGAAGCCGATGTCATCCTGGAGGACGGTTCGTTCGGTCGCGCCGCGGTGCCGTCCGGCGCGTCCACCGGCACCAAGGAAGCGGTCGAACTGCGCGACGGCGACAAGACCCGCTACCTGGGCAAGGGCGTGCGCAAGGCGGTGGAGAACGTCAACACCACCATCGCCGGCGCGCTGCAGGGCTTCGACGCCGCCGACCAGCAGGGCCTGGACCGCCGCCTGATCGACCTGGACGGCACCGAGAACAAGGGCCGCCTCGGGGCCAACGCGCTGCTCGGGGTTTCGCTCGCCAACGCGCATGCGCTCGCCGCCTCGCGCAAGCAGCCGCTGTGGCAGTCGCTGGCCGCGGGCAACACCGCCAACCTGGCGCTGCCGGTGCCGATGATGAACATCATCAACGGCGGCGCGCATGCCGACAACAACGTCGATTTCCAGGAATTCATGGTGCTGCCGGTCGGCGCCGCCTCGTTCTCCGAGGCGCTGCGCGCCGGCACCGAGATCTTCCACGCGCTGAAGTCGGTGCTGAAGGGGCACGGCCTGTCCACCGCGGTCGGCGACGAAGGCGGCTTCGCGCCGGACTTCCGCAGCAACGTCGAAGCGCTGGACACCATTCTGGAAGCGATCGGCAAGGCCGGCTACACCGCCGGCGAGGACGTGCTGCTGGGCCTGGACGTGGCCTCCAGCGAGTTCTACGACAACGGCAAGTACCACCTGGTGGGCGAGGGCAAGCGCCTGACCAGCGAGCAGTTCGTCGACTTCCTCGCCGACTGGGCCGCGCAGTACCCGATCGTCAGCATCGAGGACGGCCTGGCCGAGGACGACTGGGCCGGCTGGAAGCTGCTCACCGAGCGCATCGGCGGCAAGGTGCAACTGGTCGGCGACGACCTGTTCGTGACCAACCCGAAGATCTTCAAGCAGGGCATCGAGTCCGGCACCGCCAACGCGATCCTGATCAAGGTCAACCAGATCGGCACCCTGACCGAGACCCTGGAAGCGATCGCCATGGCCGACAAGGCCGGCTACGCGGCGATCGTCTCGCACCGCTCCGGCGAGACCGAGGACACCACCATCGCCGACATCGCCGTGGCCACCACCGCCACCCAGATCAAGACCGGGTCGCTGTGCCGCAGCGATCGCGTGGCCAAGTACAACCAGCTGCTGCGCATCGAGGAAGCGCTGGGCAGCGGGGCGCGCTACGCCGGGCGCGACGCCTTCGTCTCGCTCAAGCGATAAGCCGTGCGCAACTGGCGCTGGCTGCTGCTGGTGCTGGCGGGATTGCTGGCGTGGCTGCAGTACCGCTTCTGGTTCGGTCCGGGCAATTCCGGCGAGGTGCTGGTGCTCGAGAGCCAGGTCCAGCACCAGAAGCGCGACAACGAAGGTCTGCAGCAACGCAATGCCGCGCTCGCCGCCGAGGTCAAGGACCTCAAGGACGGCGAGGCGGCGATCGAGGAACGCGCACGCAGCGAGCTGGGCATGATCAAACCGGGCGAGAAGTTCTACCGCGTCGTCGAGGATGCGCCGGTGGCACCGCCGGCGGCGGCTCCGGCCGATGGCGCAGCGCCGCAGCAGGCGCCGGCCGCGCCCGGCGAGCAGCCCTGATGGGCGCGGTGTGGGCGGTGGTCCCGGCCGCCGGGCGCGGTACCCGCTTCGGCGCGGCCGTGCCCAAGCAGTATCTGCACGCCGGCGGGCGGCCGCTGATCGAACATGCCTTGCACGCCTTGCTGGCGCATCCGACGGTGGCGGGCGCGATGATCGCGCTCGGCGCCGACGACGCGGACTGGCCCGGCTGGACCGAGCTGGCGGGCAAGCCGGTGCTGACCTGCATCGGCGGCGCCAGCCGCGCCGGCTCGGTGTTGGCCGCGCTGGAGGCCTTGCCGGATGCGGTCAAGGCCGACGACTTCGTGCTGGTGCACGATGCGGCGCGCCCGAACCTGGCGTTGGCCGATCTGGATCGGTTGCTGGAAACCGGCCGCGGCGATCCGGTCGGCGCGATCCTGGCCGCGCCGGTGCGCGACACGCTCAAGCGCGCCGGCGACGACGGCGGCATCGACGCCACCGAGCCGCGCGAGCGGCTGTGGCGCGCGCTGACCCCGCAACTGTTCCGGCGCCTGCAGTTGACCCGCGCGCTGGAACAGGCCGCCGCCGCCGGCGTCGAAGTCACCGACGACGCGATGGCGATGGAACTGCTCGGCCTGCGGCCGCTGCTGGTCGAGGGCGCCGAAGACAACTTCAAGGTCACCACGCCGGCCGATCTGGCCCGCTTCGAGTTCGAACTGTTCCAGCGGCAGGGTGGCTGATGCGGTTCGAGGGTTCGCTGGCGCACGCCTGGCTGCAACAGGCGGCGGACGATGCGATCGTGATCGATGGCGAGGACATGCTGCATGAAGCCCGGTCCAATCTGTGGGCGTTCTCGCCGCGCGAGGATCAGCAGGCCGGGCTCGATGCGGAGAGCGTGGTGTGGTTCGTCGGGGCGGTCGCGGACAGCCGCCAGGCCAAGCTGCGCGCGCAGGCCTTGCCGGCGATGACCTTCTATTGCTGGCACGACGGGCAGGCGCGGCAATTGCGTTTCAGCCTGGTGTCGTCGGCGCATGGCCGCCTGCCGTTCGCCGGCCCGGTGAGGCACGTGCCGCTGCGGGAGATCGTCGAACGCGCCGTGCATGCCGACTGGCTCGCTCCGCACTGGGGCGCCGCCGATCCCGACGACGCCATGCCCACGTCCGAGGCCCTGCCGGTGTACGCGCGCGCGCTGCACGCCGGCGCCTGACCGCCCCCCGACCCGCGCCGCTCATTTCAACAGGAACGCCATGTCACACACTTCCGCTTCTCCGCTTCCGTTCCGCATCGGCCAGGGCTACGACGTGCACGCCTTCGGCGACGGCGACCACCTCATGCTCGGTGGGGTGCGCGTGGCGCACGACCGCGGCGTACTCGCCCACAGCGATGGCGACGTGGTGATCCACGCGCTGTGCGACGCGCTGCTCGGCGCGCTGGCGCTGGGCGACATCGGCCAGCATTTCCCGCCGTCCGATCCGCGCTGGAAAGGCGCCGACAGCGCGCAGTTCCTCGATCACTGCGTGGGCCTGCTGCGCGCGCGGGGCTGGCGCCCGGGCAACGTCGACGTCACCGTGATCTGCGAGCGGCCCAAGGTCGGCCCGCATGCGCAGGCGATGCGCGAACGCCTGGCGGCGCTGCTGCAGATCGAGCTGGACTGCGTCAGCGTCAAGGCCACCACCAGCGAGAAGCTCGGCTTCACCGGGCGCGGCGAGGGCATCGCGGCGCAGGCCGCGGCGTTGTTGGTGGCGCTGTGAGCGATCTGCCGCGCGCGTTCGGTGCCGCGCCGCTGCAGGCGCGCATGCGCAGCGTGGCCGAGGACTTTCAGGTCGACGAACTGCCCGCGTTCGCGCCCACCGGCGAGGGCGAGCACCTGTTGCTGACGGTGCGCAAGCGCGGCATGAACACCGCCTTCGCCGCGCGCCGCCTGGCGCACTGGGCCGGCGTGGCGGAGATGGCGATCGGCTATGCGGGCATGAAGGACCGGCATGCGGTCACCACCCAGCGATTCTCGGTGCATTTGCCCAAGCGCGTGGCGCCGGCGCTGGAAGCGTTGCACAGCGAAGAATTGCAGGTACTGGAAGCGCACTGGCACAACCGCAAGCTGCCGCGCGGCGCTCTGGCCGGCAACGGCTTCGTGCTGGTGTTGCGCGAGGTGCGCGGCGAGCGCACGGCGATCGAGGCGCAGTTGGCGCAGATCGCCGCGCGCGGCATCCCCAACTGGTTCGGCGAGCAGCGCTTCGGCCGCGATGGCGGCAATGTCGGCGCTGCGCTGGCGATGTTCGGCGGGCGCCGGGTGCGCCGCGAGCAGCGCTCGCTGCTGCTGTCGGCCGCGCGTTCCGAACTGTTCAACCGGGTGCTGGCCGCGCGCGTGGCCGCCGGCAACTGGGACAGCGCGCTGGAGGGCGAGGTGTGGATGCTCGACGGCAGCCGCAGCGTGTTCGGCCCGGAGCCATGGTCGCAGGCGCTTGCCGAACGCCTGCAGCGCTTCGACATCCATCCGTCCGCGCCGTTGTGGGGCGCCGGCGAACTGCGCAGCGCCGAGGCGGCACGCGCGCTGGAACTGGCCGCGCTGGATGACGCGGTCGCGCTGCGCCTGCGCGAGGGTCTGGAGCGCGAAGGGCTGAAGCAGGAACGGCGCGCCACTCGCTTGCGCGCCGGCGCGCTGCAATGGCGCTGGCTGGACGCGGACGCCACCGCGCTGGAACTGTGCTTCACGTTGCCGCCCGGCAGCTACGCCACCGCATTGCTGCACGAGTTGGGCGAGGTCGCCGATGCGGGGCAGGGCATGCAGGCCGAGCCCGCGGCGCAGGAATGAGCCGCGCGGCGCCGGGTCAGCGCCGCGCCAGCAGCACCAGCATCGCCCCGGTGCCGCCCTGTGCGGTCGGCGCCGAATGGAACGCCAGCACGTCGTTGCGCTGGCGCAGCAGGCGATCGACCAGATTCTTCAACATCGGCACGCCGCCGGACTGCAGGCCCTTGCCGTGCACGATGCGCACGCAGCCGTACTCGTGCGCATGCGCCTCGGCGATGAACTGGCGCAGCAGCGCCTCGGCCTGCGCCGCGTTGGCGCCGTGCAGATCCAGTTCGTCCTGCGCCGAGAACTGGCCGCGGCGCAGGCGCTGGAACACGCGCGCCGGCACGCTCTCGCGGCGGTAGCTGGCCACGTCGCCGGCTTCCAGCGGCGCGCCGTCGCGCAGCAGGCGTTGGAACTCGCTCTGCGCCTCGGCCTCGTCGCGCTCGGCCATGCGCGCGCGCGGCTTCGGCCGTGGCTTGGCATTGGCCGGTGGCGTCGCATTGAGCGGCGTGACCGCGCCGATCGCCGCGCGGAACAGGGCGGCGGGATCTTCGTCTTCGGGCTGCGACATGCGCACAGCCTAACCTGCCGACGCGATCACGCAAGCGCGCTGTCGGCGACCTGGCCGGACGCATCCGGTATCATGCCCGGGGTTTTCCGAGGAGCACCATGCGCGTACTGGTTTCCAACGACGATGGCGTCGATGCCCCCGGCATTCGCATGCTGGCCGAGCAGTTGCGCGGCGCCGGCCACGAGGTCACCGTGGTCGCGCCCGATCGCGACCGTTCCGGCGCGAGCAATTCGCTGACCCTGGATCTGCCGATCCGGATCAAGCGCATCGATCCGCATACCTGCAGCGTCGCCGGCACGCCGACCGACTGCGTGCACCTGGCGCTCACCGGCATGCTCGAGGGCGAGCCGGACATGGTGGTGTCGGGGATCAACAACTCGGCCAATCTGGGCGACGACGTGATCTATTCGGGCACCGTGTCGGCGGCGATGGAAGGCCGCTTCCTCGGCCTGCCGGCGGTGGCGATGTCGCTGGTCAGTCACAACCACGAGCCCAGGCACTTCCAGACCGCCGCGCGCGCGGCGGTGGAGATCGTGGCGCAGCTCAAGGCCGATCCGCTGCCCGCCGACACCATCCTCAACGTCAACGTGCCGGACCTGCCCTGGAGCGAGATCAAGGGCTTCGAGGTCACCCGGCTCGGCAACCGCCACCGTTCCGAACCGTGCCTGCCGCAGCCGGACCCGCGCGGCGGCACCGTGTACTGGATCGGCCCGGCCGGCCGCGAGCAGGACGCCGGCCCCGGCACCGACTTCCACGCGGTGCGCACCGGCTTCATCTCGATCACTCCGATCCAGGTCGACCTGACCCGCTATCAGGCGCTGGAGACGGTCGCCAGTTGGGTCGGCGGCCTCACCGCCGCACTGGGCAACCCGGCATGACGCCGCGGCTGCGGCTGCAACCGGAGGCGATCGGGATCGGCATGACCTCGCAGCGGGTGCGCGATCGTCTGGTCGCGCGCCTGCGCGAATCCGGCATCGGCGACGAGAGCGTGCTCAACGCGGTGCGCACCGTGCCGCGGCATCTGTTCATCGACGAAGCGCTGGCCTCGCGCGCCTACGAGGACACCGCGCTGCCGATCGGTCACGGCCAGACCATCTCGCAGCCGTGGGTGGTGGCGCGGATGACCGAGACCGTGCTCGCGGCGGCGCCGAAGAGGGTGCTGGAAGTGGGGACTGGCTCCGGCTACCAGGCCGCGATCCTGGCCGCGCTGGGGCTGGAGGTCTACACCGTGGAGCGCATCGGCGACCTGCTGCGGCAGGCACGCAAGCGCTTGCGCCAGCTCGGCATGAACGTGCGCAGCAAACACGACGATGGCCGCATCGGCTGGGCCGAGCACGGCCCGTACGACGCGATCGTGGTCACCGCCGCGGCGCCGGCGCTGGTCGATGCGCTGGTCGCGCAGTTGGCGCCCGGCGGTTGCCTGGTGGCGCCGGTGGGCGGCCCGTCCTCGCAGTCGCTGGTGCGGCTGCGTCGCGATGCCGAGGGGCAGATCGAACAAGACATCCTGGCGCCAGTCACCTTCGTGCCGTTGCTGTCGGGCATGCTGGATTGAATCACCCTGGGTCGAACCACCGGAGCTGGATGGAATGAAGATTTTCGGGCCGCTGTACGAACGCGCCATCGCCTGGTCGCGCCACCGGCGCGCGCCGGCGCTGCTGACCGGGCTCAGCTTCGCCGAGGCGATCGTGTTCCCGGTGCCGCCGGAGGTGATGCTGGCGCCGATGTCGCTGGCGCAGCCGCGGCGCGCCTTGTGGTTCGCCACGTTGAGCTTGATGGGGTCGCTGGCCGGTGCGCTGGTCGGCTACATGCTCGGCCACTTCGCCTTCGCCGCGGTGCAGCCCTTGATCGAGTGGCTGGGCTGGACGCAGAAGATCGATGCGCAGGTGAACCATCTGCGCGAGGTCGTCGCCGAGTCGCCGTGGCGCGCGTTCTGGCTGCTGGTGCTGGCCGGATTCACGCCGATTCCGCTGAAGATATTTACCTGGGCCTCAGGCATCGTGGGAATCCCGCTGCTACCGTTCCTGGCGAGCATGGTGGTGGGGCGCGGCAAGCGCGTGTATCTGGTGGCCGGTGCGATCCGCCTCGGCGGCCCGCGCGCGGAAGCCGCGTTGCGCCGTTGGATCGAACCGCTCGGTTGGGTCGCCACGGCGATCCTGGCGCTGCTGGTGGTGTGGGTCATATGGAGAGCGAAGGTCGGATGAGCGTCGATCGGTTGGTGCGTAACGGCCTGCGTGGCAGCGTGTGGTTGCTGGTGATGGCCGGCCTGGGGGCATGCAGCAGCGCCACGGTGGTGCGCACGCCCGGAGCGCCCGGCAAGTCCGCGGTGGCGACGCCGCGCGTGTCGGTGCCCAAGCCCGGGGTCAGCGCCACCGTGCGCCGCGGCGATACGCTGTACGCGATCGCCCGTGCCAACAACATCGCGCCGCAGGACCTGGCTGCCTGGAACCGGCTGCCGCCGCCGTACACGATCTATCCCGGGCAGTCGCTCAAGCTCTATCCGCCGGGTGGCGGCACGGTCGCCACGCGGCCGAGTGGTGGTACCGTCGTGTCCCCTCCGAGCGCCACGACGGCCACGCGCCCGCCGGTTGCCGCGGCGCCGGCGCCGGTCAGCAGCGGCTTCAGTTGGCGCTGGCCGGCCGATGGCGCGGTGGTCAGCCGCTTCGTCGTCGGCGAGACCACCAAGCAGGGCGTGGACATCGCCGGCAGCAGCGGCCAGGCGGTGCGTGCCGCCGCCGATGGCGTGGTGGTGTATTCGGGCGCCGGCCTGGTGGGCTATGGCGAACTGATCATCATCAAGCACAACGAGCAGTGGCTGTCGGCCTACGGCCATAACCGCAAGCGCCTGGTCAACGAAGGACAGAACGTCAAGGCCGGCGAACAGATCGCCGAGATGGGGCGCAGCGGCGCCGCGCGCGACATGCTGCACTTCGAGATCCGCTACAACGGCAAGCCGGTCGATCCGCTGCTGTATCTGCCGCCGAAGTAACCCCGCGTTAGCCGCGACCGAATCTCACAGATAAGGCCCGGTCGCGGCTGAAGCCGCTCCTACAAAAAAGCGGGGCGTGACCGCCGAACACCTGAGTCAAGCCGCGCCGCGAAGCGGCGCAGGTCTGGACGAATGTTTAGGCCACGGCCGACTTAACGGCCGGGGCCGAGTTGCTTGGACCAGGCCTGAAGGATCTTTATGCGCGCGGCGGTGAAGTCAGCCCTGCAGTTCGTCCGCACATCCTCGGGGTATGCGTCGGATGGCGCGATGGCAACCGAGAAGCTGCACGAGTCCTCGACAAACTTGAGCCAACTCGCCTGGGATTGCCTGAGCGCGGCGGTAGCGGACTTGTCTTTGCTGACAAGCACGGCAACGCGCGACAGCGCGGCATCAAGATCGGTGGTCTGCTGCTCCGCGAGACAGGCGCGGACTTCCGCCATGTTCGACGCGCCCGCCTCGCAGTCTTTAGCGCTGGCCGAGCCGACAATGCAAAGCGCCAAGGCACCGGCTGCGATCTGAACCATCCATCTCATTGAAATCTCCTTCCGTGGCCCAACACCGGAACTAAGCCGAGCCGCGAAGCGGCGTCGCCTTGAATGAAGTGTCAGGCCGCAGCATGGCCTGAATGGCTAACCGATGACTGGCTGTTATCACGAAGGGCCATGTCCTTGCCCACACCATAGCCAAGGATGAGAAACAGAAACACAAGCCCGAACGCTGCGCCAGCGATGCCGATACTCTTGTTGTGTCTGGCCGCCGTTGCCGAGAACAAGAAGATAGAGCAGACGAAGAATAGCGGGTTATAGGTCAGGCCCAAGAACATGAATGCAATGGCTGAAAGGAATAGCCAGGCACTCGAGGTGGTCTTTGCTTCGGACATTACGGTGCTTCCTCCAAGTGGTCTAACGCGTCGATTGCACCGTGCCGGGCGAACCCCAGCTCAGCCTTCCAGCAGAAACCCCACCGCCACGCGCCGGCCTTCGGCGGCGAGCACGTTGTAGGTGCGGGCGGCGGCGGCGTTGTTCATCACTTCGATGCCGATGCCGCGGGTCAGGAACAGCGCCAGCGCCGCGGCGGGCGGGAACACCTGGCGTTCGCCGGTGCCCAGGATCACCAAGGCCGGATTCAGGTCCAGCAGCGGCTGCAACTGCTGCGGTTGCAGGTCCGCCGCGGCCGGGGCCTCCCACTGCTCGACCAGGGTGTCCGGGGCGAGGATGAAGCTGCGGGTCAGCAAGCGGTCGTTCACCTTCGCCTGGCGGCCGTCGGCCATGCGCAGGGTGTAGGCGTAGTCGGGCAGGTCCTGGGTCAGCTGCATGGCGTCACCGTGCCGCGCTCAACCGCGCGGCAGCA
The DNA here is from genome assembly GCF_041242975.1 of Xanthomonas sp. DAR 35659. NCBI lineage: Bacteria > Pseudomonadati > Pseudomonadota > Gammaproteobacteria > Lysobacterales > Lysobacteraceae > Xanthomonas > Xanthomonas medicagonis. The sequence goes on along the minus strand of NZ_CP162488.1, from coordinate 3,004,622 downwards.
CGATCTGGCGGTCTTCCTTGGCCGGGCGGTACAGGATCGCGGTGTGGCCGATCCGCTGCACCAGCACGCTGCCGGACTGCTGCACCAGGCTGGCGATGCTCGCGTCGCGGGCCTCGCGGTCCTCGCCGCCGACCTTCACCTTGACCAGTTCGTGGCGCTCCAGCACCTCGTTCAGTTCGGCCAGGAAGGCCGGCGTGACGCCCTTGCCGCCGATCTGCAGCAGGGGTTTGAGGTCGTGCGCCAGGCCGCGCAGGAAGCGGTTCTGGGACGGGGTCAGGCTGATCGACATGCAGGCGGGAACGGGGTTGCCAAGGGCGATCAGGGTATCATGGCCGTCCGTCTCGACCGCGCTCCCATGGCAACCCGCAGCAAAAGCAGCCAACGCTGGCTCCGCGAACATTTCGCCGATCCCTTCGTGAAGAAGGCGCAGGCCGAGGGCATGCGTTCGCGCGCGGCCTACAAGCTGGAAGAACTGCTGCAGCGCGACAAGCTGCTGCGCCCGGACATGGTGGTGGTGGACCTGGGGGCCGCGCCGGGTGGCTGGTCGCAGCAGGTGCGCAAGTCGCTGGGCGAGCGCGGCCGGGTGCTGGCGCTGGACATCCTGGAGATGCCGCCGCTGGCCGGCGTGGAGTTCCTTCACGGCGACTTCAGGGAAGAGCAGGTGCTATCGCAGTTCGAGGCCATGCTGGGCGGCAGCCCGGTAGACCTTGTGCTGTCGGATATGGCCCCCAATAAAAGCGGCATGGACGCGGTCGATCAGCCGCGGATGATGCATCTGGCGGAGTTGGCCATGGACTTCGCCGATACCCACCTCAAGCCGGGCGGGGCGTTCCTGATCAAGCTGTTCCAGGGCGTCGGGTCCGACGATTACATCCGTGAGATGCGCCGCCGTTACGACAAGGTGTCCATCCGCAAACCGGCGGCGTCGCGCAAGCGGTCGCCGGAGGTCTATGCCCTCGGGCAGGGCAAGCGCGCCCAGATCAAGTAAGCTGAACCCGTCGCATCACGCATCGAGAAAGAGTTGAAGGGACACCGGAGCCAATGAGGATGAACGACTTGACCAAGAATCTGTTGCTGTGGGTAGTCGTCGCCGTCGTGCTGATGGTGGTGTTCCAGAGCTTCTCGCCGCGCCTGGCCGGCGGCCCCGGCAACGACTCGGTGACCTATACCCAGTTCCTTAAGGAAGTGGACGCCGGGCGGGTGAAGTCGGTCGACTTCACCGACGACACCGGGCTGGCGGTGACCGCGATCCGCTTCAAGCGCGGCGACGGCAGCGAGAGCACCGTGTACGGCCCGCGCGACGACAAGCTGGTCGACGTGCTGTATAGCAAGAACGTGGAAATGACCCGGCAGAAGCCGGCCAACGGCCCGGGCTTCTGGTCGCTGGTGCTGAACTTCCTGCCGGTCATCCTGATCATCGGCTTCTGGCTGTTCATCATGCGCCAGATGCAGGGCGGCGGCGGTGGCGCCAAGGGCGCGATGTCCTTCGGCAAATCGCGCGCCAAGCTGCAGGGCGAGGACCAGATCAAGGTCACCTTCGCCGACGTCGCCGGCTGCGACGAGGCCAAGGAAGAGGTCGGCGAATTGGTCGACTTCCTGCGCGATCCGACCAAGTTCACCAAGCTCGGCGGCAAGATCCCGCGCGGCGTGCTGATGGTCGGCCCGCCCGGTACCGGCAAGACGCTGCTGGCCAAGGCCATCGCCGGCGAGGCCAAGGTGCCGTTCTTCAGCATTTCCGGTTCGGACTTCGTGGAAATGTTCGTCGGCGTCGGCGCCAGCCGCGTGCGCGACATGTTCGAGCAGGCCAAGAAGCACGCCCCGTGCATCATCTTCATCGACGAAATCGATGCGGTCGGCCGCCATCGCGGCGCCGGCCTGGGCGGCGGTCACGACGAGCGCGAGCAGACCCTGAACCAGTTGCTGGTGGAGATGGACGGCTTCGAGGGCGGCGAAGGCGTGATCGTCATCGCCGCGACCAACCGTCCGGACGTGCTCGACCCGGCGCTGCTGCGCCCGGGCCGCTTCGACCGCCAGGTGGTGGTCGGCCTGCCGGACGTGCGCGGCCGCGAGCAGATCCTCAAGGTGCACATGCGCAAGCTGCCGCTGGCCGACGACGTCGAGCCGATGCTGATCGCGCGCGGCACGCCCGGTTTCTCCGGCGCCGACCTGGCCAACCTGTGCAACGAGGCGGCGCTGTTCGCCGCGCGCGAGACGGTCAAGGAAGTGCGCATGGATCACTTCGACCGCGCCCGCGACAAGATCCTGATGGGCGCCGAGCGCCGCTCGATGGCGATGAGCGAGGAAGAGAAGACCAACACCGCCTATCACGAGGCCGGTCACGCCATCATCGGTCGCCTGGTGCCGGACCACGACCCGGTCTACAAGGTCACCATCATCCCGCGCGGCCGCGCGCTGGGCGTGACCCAGTTCCTGCCCGAGGGCGATCGCTACAGTTCCACCCGCGAAAGCCTGCACAGCCGCCTGGCGACGCTGTACGGCGGACGCGTGGCCGAGGAGCTGATCTTCGGCGCCGACAAGGTCACCACCGGTGCGTCCAACGACATCGAGCGCGCGACCAAGATGGCGCGCAACATGGTCACCAAGTGGGGTCTGTCCGACGAGCTGGGGCCGATCGCCTACGGCGAGGAGGAGGACGAGGTGTTCCTGGGACGTTCGGTCACCCAGCACAAGAGCGTCTCCGACGAGACCGCGCGCAAGATCGACGACGTGGTGCGCGAGATCCTGGACGGCGCCTACAACCGCGCCAAGACCATCCTCACCGAGAACATCGACAAGCTGCACGTGATGGCCAAGCTGCTGCTGGAGTACGAGACCATCGACGTGCCGCAGATCGACGCGATCATGGAAGGCCGCGATCCGCCGCCGCCGATGGGCTGGAACAAGTCCGGCAAGGACGGCAAGGATGGCGGCAACGACAAGGGCAGTTCGCGGCCGCTGCCGCCGATCGCCGGGCCGGCCGAGCAGCTCTGACGCGTTGATCGGTTCGTCGAAAAAGCCAGGGAGCGATCCCTGGCTTTTTTGTTGCCCGCGCGATTGGGTGGCGGCGGTCTTGTGTTTTTTGTTGGCGCGCACTGGTGGCGTTGCGCCTGTGCATCCCACAGGCGAGCGACGAGGGTGTGGCGTCGTCTGGGAGCGAGCAGCCCGGCTGCGCCCGCATGCGGCGGCCAGCGGCGTGCCATGTGCGCACTGCGACGGCGGCACAACCGACGAATCAACGGCATCGGGTGGCAGCCAACTGACATGCCCGTTGCGCTGTGCCACTTCCTGGTAGACGAACCAGGGGGATGCCGGCATGTGCGCCCAGAGCTCGTGTGACGCACCATTGCGAGACTTGTCGCTGCGGGCTGCGGATCGCCCCGGCGCCGAAGCGCAGTTCTCCGGCACGGCGGCATCCTTTTGATGCCGGCGATGGCGACACACTGCACAGGCATCGCGTTCGCCTCCGCGCGCCGCCGCGTGGTCGGGTGCCCCCGGTCTGCGCGACAATGATCCCCTCCCACTTTGGCCGTTCCGTCATGCCATCGTCCTTCCGCAGTTCGCCGTCGCCAGTGGTGAATTCCGCCAGCGCGCAACTCCCGCCCGCGTCGCGCTGCGCCCACCGTGCGCCATCGCGGCGCACCCACGATCAGGAGCGCCTGTGATGTTCGAGACCTCGCCGAGCCTGGACTGCGGCGGACGCCGCCTGCTGCTGGATCGCCCGCGGGTCATGGGCATCGTCAACGTCACGCCCGATTCCTTCTCCGACGGCGGCGCGCACGCGAGCCTGGAAGCGGCCGTCGCGCACGGCCTGCGCCTGGCCGAGGAGGGCGCCGACCTGCTCGACATCGGTGGCGAATCGACCCGCCCCGGCGCCGCGCCGGTGCCGGTCGAGGAAGAGGTGCGCCGGGTCGTCCCGGTGATCGAACGGCTGGCGGCGCAGACCACGCTGCCGCTGAGCGTGGATACCTTCAAGCCGGAGGTGATGCGCGCGGCGGTGGCCGCCGGCGCCGGCATGATCAACGACGTGCAGGCCCTTCGCCAGCCTGGCGCGCTGGACGCGGCGGCCCAGTTGCAGGTGCCGGTGGTGCTGATGCACATGCCCGCGGACGCCTACGCCGCGGGCAGCGCGCCGGGCTACGACGACGTGGTCGGCGAGGTGCACCGGTTCCTGGCCGAACGCATCTTCGCCGCCGAAATGGCCGGCATCGACAAGCGTCGCCTGCTGGTCGATCCGGGCTTCGGCTTCGGCAAGAGCACCGCCGAGAACCTGCAACTGCTGGCGCAATTGGAGCGGTTCGTCGAACTGGGCGTGCCCGTGCTGGCCGGCCTCTCGCGCAAGCGCAGCATCGGCGAACTGACCGGGCGCGAGGTGCCGGAACAGCGCGTGGCCGGGTCGGTGGCCGCGCACTTGCTGGCCGCGCAACGCGGCGCGGCGTTGCTCCGTGTGCACGACGTCGCCGCCACCGTGGATGCGCTGAAGGTCTGGCAGGCGTTGATGGCGGTCCCGCTGCCGCGCAGTGGCGCAACGGCGAACACGATCCGCTGGCCGGACGAGGACTGATGGCGGCCGACCGGCGCCCGCGCGCGATCGCGCTGATGGGGCCGACCGCGTCGGGCAAGACCGCCGCGGCGATCGCGTTGGCCGAGCGCTACGGTGGCGAGATCGTCAGCGTCGATTCGGCGCTGGTCTACCGCGGCCTGGACATCGGTGCGGCCAAGCCCGATGCGACCGAGCGCGCGCGGGTGCCGCACCACCTGCTGGACCTGCGCGATCCCTGGCAGACCTATTCGGCCGCCGAGTTCGCCACCGACGCGCGCGCCGTGCTGGAGGCGATCGTCGCCCGCGGCCGCCTGCCGATCCTGGCCGGCGGGACCGGGTTGTATTTCCAGGCCTTGCTGGAAGGCCTGGCGCCGATGCCGCCCGCCGATCCGCACCTGCGCGCACGCCTGGCGCTGCAGGCCGAGGCCGAGGGCTGGGCGGCGCTGCACGCGCAGTTGCAGCGGGTCGATCCGCAGGCCGCGCGGCGGATCCGGCCGGGCGACGCGCAGCGCATCCAGCGCGCGCTGGAGGTGTTCCAGCTCAGCGGCCTCCCGATCAGCGCCTGGCAGGCGCAGCCCGCGCCGCCGCGGCTGCCGCTGCGGGTGCTCAAGCTGGTGCTGGCGCCGGCCGAGCGCGCCGTCCTGCACGGGCGCATCGCGCTGCGCTTCGACGCGATGCTGGAACAGGGCTTCCTGGACGAGGTGCGGGCGCTGCGCGCGCTGCCGGCGCTGCGCCAGGTGGCGCGGCCGCTGGAGCTGCCGGCCGTGCGCGCAGTCGGCTATCGGCAGGCCTGGGAGCACCTGGATAGCGCCAGCGATGCGGCGACGTTCCGCGACCGCGCCATCGCCGCCACCCGCCAGTTGGCCAAGCGCCAGCTGACCTGGCTGCGCGGCGAACTGGGCGCGCGCTGGTTCGATCCGCAGCGCGACGGCGCCGGGCTGGAGGGCGCTGTGGCGGACTTTCTTGGCTGATTTGGCTACGCCCCGCGCTGTGCTTGGGCCCGCGGTTGTGTAACATCGACGGTCCGGGCCACGGCAGGGGAGCTGCAGTGCCGACCCGGGCACATAAAAACAATAATCGGGAGTGAAGCATGTCCAAGGGGCAATCCTTGCAGGATCCTTTCCTGAACGCGCTGCGTCGCGAACGGGTGCCGGTGTCGGTGTACCTGGTCAACGGCATCAAGCTGCAAGGTACCATCGAGTCCTTCGACCAGTTCGTGGTGCTGTTGCGCAATACCGTGAGCCAGATGGTCTACAAACACGCCATTTCCACCGTGGTGCCGGCACGCAACGTGCGCGTCGGGCCGGGCGGTGGTTATGTGCAGCAGAACGAGGGTGGCAGTGCGGGTGATGACGAAGTCGAGTAGTTCGGTGGCGAAGACCGGAGCCGCGGGTGTTTGATCGGTCCCGCCGCGGCGAACACGCACTGCTGATCCAGCCCTACGCGGGCGGTCCGTTGGAAGACGATGTGCTGGAGGAGTTCGCCGACCTGGCGCGCTCGGCCGGCGCCAGCATCGCCGCCACCGTGACCGCGCGCATCGACAAGCCGAGTCCGGCGACGTTCATCGGCAGCGGCAAGCTGGAGGAGGTCAAGGCCGCCGCCGATGCCAGCGGCGCGGACCTGATCCTTGTCAACCATGCGCTCAGTCCTGGCCAGGAGCGCAACCTGGAAAAGTACCTGGAGCGGCGCGTGATCGACCGCACCGGGCTGATCCTGGACATCTTCGCCCAGCGCGCGCGCAGCCACGAAGGCAAGCTGCAGGTCGAACTGGCCCAGCTGCGGCATATGGCCACGCGTTTGGTGCGCGGCTGGACCCACCTGGAACGCCAGCGCGGCGGCTCGATCGGCCTGCGCGGTCCCGGCGAAACCCAGCTGGAAACCGACCGCCGCCTGTTGCAGAAGCGCGTGGAGCAGTTGCAGAAGCGGCTGGAAAAAGTCGAGGTGCAGCACACCCAGATGCGCCGCGCGCGGGTGCGCAGCGAACTGCCGCGGATCGCCGTGGTCGGCTACACCAACGCCGGCAAGTCGACCCTGTTCAACGCGCTGACCGGCGCCGAGGCCTACGCCGCCGACCAGTTGTTCGCGACCCTGGACCCGACCGTGCGGCGCATCGCGCTGCCCGGCGGCAACGCGATGCTGGCCGATACCGTCGGCTTCGTGCGCAACCTGCCGCACGAGCTGGTGGCGGCGTTCCGCTCGACCCTGTCCGAGGCGCGCGAGGCCGATCTGCTGCTGCACGTGGTCGACGCCGCCGATCCGCTGCGCGAGGAGCGCATCGCCCAGGTCGACGAGGTGCTGCACGCGGTCGGTGCCGGCGAATTGCCGCAGTTGCTGGTGTTCAACAAGATCGACCGCATCGACGGCGCCGAGGTGCGCCACGACGCACAGGACGGCGTGCCGGACGAAGCGCGCCGCGAGCGGGTGTGGATCTCGGCGCGCGACGAACGTGGCCTGGATCTGCTGCAGGGCGTGCTCGGTCAGCGGCTGGGACTGCAGCACGTGCAGGGCAGCCTGCGCCTGCCGTCCAGCGCCGGGCGCCTGCGCTCGCAGCTGCACCAGCTGCAGGTGATCCGCAGCGAGCAGGCCGACGAAGACGGCTGGCTGCTGCAGGTGGACATCCCGATCACCGAGGCCGAGCGCCTGGCCGCCAGCGCCGACGGCGCACAGATCCGCGCGCTGCTGCCACCGCGCGAGGAAGAGGAGTGGCAGCGGCGCTAAGCGCCGCCCCCATCGCCGCCCCTGTAGGAGCGGCTTCAGCCGCGACAGCAACACGAAGCAACCCAACCGGATCGGCACGAGCAAAAACGCGCACCCAAGGGCACCTACAGCCGCTCTCGATGCGTACTTCAAGCCGTTCGCAAGTAGCGGGTAAGCGACCAAAACAACAGTTCTTGTCGCCGATGACCAGACATGGAACCGCATGACGGATCCTTGGTGCAGCCCGTTGAAGTTGAAGTTCTCGGAGCGGTCCCTCAGTTGCTCCCATCCTGACATCACGAATGGCCAGCCATCGTGTGGGAGTGACCTCACTCCCGAAGAGCGATGGCGCGGCGACCGGATCGCCACACCTCCCGACCGCCTTCAACCGCGACAACCACGCACCATCCCACGCGCTTGGCGACGAATGGCCGAGGCCGGCGGGGCCTCATGCAGCGAGGAGGCGCGCACCGACGACGTCGGGTGTTCGGATGCGGCTTGGCGAGGCTGTCATTGCGCGATGCCGTGCGCCTGCGCACGAGATGCAACCCCGCCGGCCCGCATGGCGATCGCCGAAACCGCGCATTCCGGCGTACCACCACGCAAGCGCGACAGCCGCGGCGAATTGGGCTACAAAGCGCACTGGTTTCCCGAGCAGCGCCATGAACGTCCCCACCGATCCGCAACTCCTGCAGCTCGCCACCGCGCTCAGCGACCGGCTGCGCACCGCGCGCGAGCGCCTGGTCACCGCCGAGAGTTGCAGCGGCGGCTGGATCGCCAAGGCGATGACCGACATTTCCGGCTCCTCGGATTGGTTCGACTGCGGGATGGTCGCCTACAGCTACGAGGCCAAGCAGGCGTTGCTGGGGGTGCGTCCGCAGACGCTGGAGCATCATGGCGCGGTCAGCCGCGAGACGGTGATCGAGATGGTGTCCGGCGCGCTGGTCAATTCCGGCGCCAGCATCGCGGTGGCGGTGACCGGCATCGCCGGCCCCGGCGGCGGTTCCCCCGACAAGCCGGTCGGCACCGTGTGGGTGGGTTGGAAGCGGCGCGGCGGCTATGCCAGCGCGCAGTTGTTCCACTTCGATGGCGACCGCGACGCGGTGCGTCGGCAGACCGTGGCCGCGGCGCTGCACGGACTCGGCGCGCTGCTGTGAGCGGGGGGCGCGTGGCTGCTCCCGATCGCATCGGCGGGCGGCCGTAATGGCGACCGCGATGTGGGAAGCGCTGAGCACGGTGCGCGACCTGGGGCGATTGCAGGAAATCGCCTCGGTGCTGATCCGCTACGGCTTCGGCGACGTGGTCCGCCGCATCGGCATGGCCGACGTGCTGGAGCGCGCCGGACGCCTGCTGCATTGGCACAACGCCGAGGAGATGCTGCGCATGTCGGCGCCGCAGCGGGTGCGGCGCGCATTGCAGGACCTCGGCCCGACCTTCGTCAAGCTCGGCCAGGTGCTGGCCACGCGCGTGGACCTGCTGCCGCCGGAGTGGATCGACGAACTCGGCGAACTGCAGAACGCCGCGCCCGCGCTGCCCTACGAGCAGATCCTGCCGCAGTTGATCGAGGCGCTGGGCGAGGCGCCGTCGGCGATCTTCGCCCGCGTCGAGGAAACCGCGCTGGCCGCGGCCTCGCTGGCGCAGACCCATCGCGCCTGGCTGCACGACGGCACCGCCGTGGTGATGAAGGTGCGCCGGCCGGGCATCCGCGACGTGATCGAGGCCGACCTGCGGCTGCTGGCGCGGCTGGCGGAGATCGTCGAGGCGCGCGCGGCCGACCTCAAGCGCTACCACCCGGCGGAGGTGGTGCATCAGTTCACCGTGTCGCTGCGGCGCGAACTGGACTTCGCCGGCGAATGCCGCAACGCCGAGCGCATCGCCGCCAATTTCCAGGGGCGCGACGAGATCGTCATCCCGCGCGTGCACTGGCAGTGGACCTGCGAAACGCTCAACGTGCAGGACTTCGTCGCCGGCATCGGCGGACGCGATCTGGCGGGCGTGGATGCCGCCGGCCTGGACCGGCGCCAACTGGCGCGCGTGGGTGCCGACATCGTGCTGAAGATGGTGCTCGAGGACGGCTGTTTCCACGCCGATCCGCACCCGGGCAACATCTTCTACCTGCCCGGCGAGCGCATCGCGGTGATCGACTTCGGCATGGTCGGGCGCATCTCCGAGCAGCGTCGCTACCAGGTCGTGCAACTGCTGCACGGGCTGGTCACGCAGGAGGCCGAGGCGGTCGCCGACGTGCTGCTGGAGTGGACCGACGGCGACGTCGAGATCGACGAGGCGCGGCTGCAACTGGAGATCGCCGGGTTCGTCGACCAATACCGCGGCGTGCCGCTGAAGGAACTGCGGGTCGGCGCGATGCTCGGCGACGTCACCGCGATCCTGCGCCAGCACGCGCTGGCGCTGCCGGCCGACCTGGCGCTGATGATCAAGACCTTCCTGACCCTGGAAGGGGTGGGGCGCCAGCTCGATCCGGACTTCGACATGGCCAGCGCCGCGGCGCCGTACCTGGAGCGGGTCATGCTGCAGCGCTTCGCCCCGCGGGCGATGGCCAAGCGGGGCCGACGCACCGTGCTCGGCGCGCTGGAGTTGCTCGGCGACCTGCCGCGCGATACCCGTCGGCTGCTGCAGGCGGCGCGGCGCGGGCGGCTGCAGCTCAACGTCGAGACCACGTCGCTGAAAGGGTTCGGCGATCAGGTCAACCGCGCCGCCAACCGGCTGACCATGGGCATCGTCACCGCGGCGCTGATCATCGGTTCCTCGATCGTGATGAACAGCGTCGGTGGCGTCTCCAGCCGCTGGCTGCTGGCGATCGGCGTGGGCGGCTTCATCGGCGCGGCATTGTCGGGCGTCTGGATCCTGATCTCGATCTGGCGCAGCGGGCGCTGAGCGGGGAGCGGTCGTAGGGCCGAGGATGCCCGCTGCGGTGCGGGCGTGGCCGCGATGACAGGCGAAGGAGGGCGGTCGTCGCGACGCGTTCTGGCCCAGGGCAGCCGTGGCGATACAGGCCGTGCAGCCACACTGCCTTGGCCGGCTGCGTCCATGGCTTGTGTCGCCGTTGTCGCGGCCGTAGCCGCACACCGTGCGCGTCGGGCGGAGGTTGCGCATCTCGGGTTTTAGTAGTATTACTACTAACCATGGAACTGACCGAAACCCAGCAAGCCATCCTCGACCTGATCGCCCAGCGCATCGAGCACGACGGCGCGCCGCCGTCGCAGACCGAGATCGCCCGTGCCTTCGGCTTCAAGGGCGTTCGTGCCGCCCAGTACCACCTGGAAGCCCTGGAGCAGGCCGGCGCGATCCGGCGCGTCCCGGGTCAGGCGCGCGGCATCCGGTTGGTAAGCGGCGCCGCGGCGCCGACACCGGCGGCGCAGGTCGACAGCGCCGACGTCCTGCGCCTGCCGGTGCTCGGGCGGGTCGCCGCCGGCCTGCCGATCGGCGCGGACATCGGGTCGGACGATTTCGTGGTGCTGGACCGGGTGTTCTTCTCGCCGGCGCCCGACTATCTGTTGAAGGTGCAGGGCGACTCGATGCGCGACGAAGGCATCTTCGATGGCGACCTGATCGGCGTGCACCGCACCCGCGATGCCCGCTCGGGGCAGATCGTGGTGGCGCGGATCGACGAGGAGATCACGGTCAAGCTGCTGAAGATCGGCAAGGACCGCATCCGCCTGCTGCCGCGCAACCCCGACTACGCACCGATCGAGGTCCTGCCGGACCAGGATTTCGCGATCGAAGGCCTGTATTGCGGCCTGCTGCGTCCCAACCGTTGAACGTCCCTGCCTGAGCAAGGGATGCGCTACACCGCAGGCCGGATTTTTCCGACCTGCCGCCTCGCCATTCGCCGCTGTCGTACCAAGGCTCGGACGGATTATTTTTTCTTCGCCGCACACCGTCTCAGCCTGTGCGATACCTGGCCGCTAAATTGAACCTACCTCGCAAATCACCCTCACCTTCGAAGGACACCAAAATGGACGAGAACAAGAAGCGCGCGCTCGCTGCCGCCCTGAGCCAGATCGAGAAGCAGTTCGGCAAGGGCTCGGTGATGCGGATGGGCGATCGGGTCATCGAAGCCGTGGAAGTGATTCCGACCGGCTCGCTGATGCTGGACATCGCGCTGGGCATCGGCGGCCTGCCGAAGGGTCGCGTGGTGGAGATCTACGGCCCCGAATCCTCGGGCAAGACCACGCTGACGCTGCAGGCCATCGCCCAGTGCCAGAAGAAGGGCGGCACCGCCGCGTTCATCGACGCCGAGCATGCGCTGGACCCGATCTACGCCGCCAAGCTGGGCGTCAATGTCGACGAACTGCTGCTGTCGCAGCCGGATACCGGCGAGCAGGCCCTGGAAATCGCCGACATGCTGGTGCGTTCGGGTTCGGTGGACATCGTGGTGGTCGATTCGGTCGCCGCGCTGACCCCGAAGGCCGAAATCGAAGGCGAGATGGGCGATCAGTTGCCGGGTCTGCAGGCGCGCCTGATGAGCCAGGCGCTGCGCAAGCTCACCGGCAACATCAAGCGCTCCAATACCTTGGTGGTCTTCATCAACCAGTTGCGCATGAAGATCGGCGTGATGATGCCGGGCCAGAGCCCTGAAACCACGACCGGCGGCAACGCGCTGAAGTTCTACGCCTCGGTCCGTCTGGACATCCGCCGCATCGGCGCGATCAAGAAGGGCGACGAGATCATCGGCAACCAGACAAAGATCAAGGTGGTCAAGAACAAGCTGGCGCCGCCGTTCAAGCAGGTCATCACCGAGATCCTGTACGGCGAGGGCATCAGCCGCGAAGGCGAACTGATCGACATGGGCGTGGAAGCCAAGCTGGTCGAGAAGGCGGGCGCCTGGTACAGCTACGGCAGCGAGCGCATCGGCCAGGGCAAGGACAACGCCCGCGGTTACCTGCGCGACAACCCGCAGGTGGCGGCCAAGCTGGAAGGCGAACTGCGCGAGAAGTTCCAGCCGACGGAAATCGCGCCGAGCGATGCCGAGGACGGCGACGACGACGCCGAGGCGTGATGGTCTTCTGCCGGGGGAGCGGTGGAGTCAGTGCCTCTCGTCTCCCTCGGCAGTCTTGAGCAAGCCAGGAGGGCAGGTGCCAGGGACGGCACATGGATCGTGGTGGTGAGCCTGCATGGGCGACGACGAACAGACACAAGAACCGCGCCGGCGCCGCCGGCAGCCGGAACAGACGCCACTGCAGAAGGCCCTGGGCCTGCTGGTGCGGCGCGAGCATTCGCGCAAGGAGTTGACCCGCAAATTGCGGGTGCGTGGCGTCGAGCCGGATGCCGCCGCCGCGGCGGTGGACCGGCTGACCGAAGACGGCTGGCAGGATGACGCCCGCTTCGCCGAGCTACTGGTGCGCAGCCGCGCCAATACCGGCTACGGCCCGTTGCATATCCGTGCCGAACTGGGCACGCACGGCCTGGACAGCGACGCCATTGCCACCGCGATGGCCGCATTCGAGGGCGACTGGACCGAAAACGCCCGCGATCTGGTGCAACGCCGCTTCGGCGCCGCAGGGCCGGTGGATCTGCCGCAACGGCGCAAGGCCGCCGATCTGCTGGCACGACGCGGTTTCGATGGCGACAGCATCCGCGCAGCCACGCGTTACGAGCCTGAGGACTGAGCGGGCCGGGCCTGCTAACCTTGGCGGATTGTCTTGTCCGGTTTCCGCACGCCCTCATCTAGAGGGGGTACGCCCGGAAATCCGTCCGCTCGTCTACAGCCAGCCCATGAACGCACCCGCCAAATTCTCCACCTCCCAGATCCGCAGCGACTTCCTCGAGTTCTTCAAGGGCAAGGGCCACACCGTCGTGCCGTCCGCACCCCTGGTGCCGGGCAACGATCCGACGCTGCTGTTCACCAATTCCGGCATGGTGCAGTTCAAGGACGTGTTCCTGGGCGCGGAGAAGCGCAGCTACGTGCGCGCGGCCGACGTGCAGCGCTGCCTGCGTGCCGGCGGCAAGCACAACGACCTGGATTCGGTCGGCTATACCGCACGCCATCACACTTTCTTCGAAATGCTGGGCAACTGGTCGTTCGGCGACTATTTCAAGAAAGACGCCATCGCCTGGGCCTGGGAACTGTTGACCCAGGTCTGGAAGCTGCCGGCCGAACGCCTGCTGGTCACCGTCTACCATACCGACGAGCAGGCCTATGAGCTGTGGCGCGACATGATCGGCGTGCCGCCGGAGCGGATCGTGCGCATTGGCGACAACAAGGGCGCGCCGTATGCCTCGGACAACTTCTGGCAGATGGCCGACACCGGTCCCTGCGGTCCGTGCACCGAGATCTTCTACGACCATGGCGCGCATATCGCCGGTGGCCCTCCCGGCTCGCCGGACGAGGACGGTGACCGGTTCATCGAAATCTGGAACCTGGTGTTCATGCAGTTCGACCGCCAGCCCGATGGCACCCTGGTGCCGTTGCCGGCGCCCTGCGTGGACACCGGCATGGGCCTGGAGCGCCTGGCCGCGATCCTGCAGCACGTGCATAGCAACTACGAGATCGACCTGTTCCAGACCCTGATCCGCCACGCCTCCGAACTGACCGGCATGGCCGACCTGGAGAACAAGTCGCTGCGCGTGATCGCCGATCACATCCGCGCCTGCTCGTTCCTGATCGTCGACGGCGTGCTGCCGTCCAACGAGGGGCGCGGTTACGTGTTGCGCCGGATCATCCGCCGCGCCCTGCGCCATGGCTGGATGCTTGGCGTGCGCCAGCCGTTCTTCCACAAGATGGCGGCCACCCTGTCCGACCTGATGGGCGAGGCGTACCCGGAATTGCCGGCGGCGCTGTCGACCGTGCAACGGGCGCTGCAGGCCGAGGAGGAGCGTTTCGCCGAGACCCTCGACGCCGGCATGAAGATCTTCGACGAGATCGCGGCGCGCGCCAGCGGCACGATTCCCGGTGCCGACGCCTTCCGCCTGTACGACACCTATGGCTTCCCGGTCGATCTCACCGCCGACATCGCCCGCGAGCGCGGCATGGACGTGGACATGGCCGGTTTCGAGAGCGCGATGGAGCGCCAGCGCGAGACCGCGCGCGCGGCCGGCAAGTTCGGTGGCGGCACCACGCTGCCGGCGGACCTGGTGGCGCAGCTCGCGCCCACGGTGTTCCTGGGCTACGACGCGCTGCAGGCCGACGACTTGAAGGTGGTCGCGCTGTTGAAGGATGGACGCCCGGTCGAATCGGTCGAGGCTGGCGACGCGGCGATCGTGCTGCTCGATCGCACCCCGTTCTACGCCGAATCCGGCGGCCAGGTCGGTGACTTGGGCCAACTGGGCGCGGACGGCGTGCAGTTCGAGGTCGAGGAGACGCAGAAGTTCGCCGGCCAGTTCCACGGCCATGTCGGCAAGTTGCACAGCGGTCGCCTGCAGATCGGCAGCACGCTGTCGGCGCAGGTCGACAGCGCGCGCCGCGGCGCCACCATTCTCAACCACTCCGCGACCCATCTGCTGCACGCCGCGCTGCGCGAAGTGCTCGGCACCCACGTGCAGCAGAAGGGCTCGCTGGTCGCCCCCGACCGCCTGCGTTTCGATTTCTCCCATTTCCAGCCGGTCAGCGCCGAGGAGCTGGCGGTGATCGAGCGCAAGGTCAACGCGCAGGTCCGCGCCAACCACGCGGTCGAAGTGCACCACATGGGCATGCAGGAAGCGCTGGATTTCGGCGCGATGGCGCTGTTCGGCGAGAAGTACGGCGAACGCGTGCGCGTGCTGCGGATGGGCGACTATTCCACCGAATTGTGCGGTGGCACGCATGTGTCGCGGACCGGCGATATCGGCCTGTTCAAGATCACCAGCGAAGGCGGCGTGTCCGCCGGCGTGCGCCGCATCGAGGCGGTGACCGGGCAGGGCGCGCTGGACCACGTCGCGGCGGAAGAGGCCAAGTTGCGCGAGGCCGCCGAGCTGGTTGGCGGCAGCGCTGGCGACGTGGTCGACAAGATTCGCCAGCTGGGCGACAAGCACAAGCGCCTGGAACGCGAACTGGAGGCGCTCAAGGCCAAGCTGGCGTCCGGCGCCACCGCCGATCTCGGTGCCTCGGCGGTGGATGTGAATGGGGTCAAGGTCCTGGCCGTGCGTCTGGAAGGCTTCGACGCCAAGGCGTTGCGCGAGGCGATGGACCGTCTGAAGCAGCAGTTGGGCGACAGCGTGATCGTGCTGGCCGGGGCCAGCGAGGGCAAGGCGGCCCTGGTGGCCGGCGTGAACGGTAGCCCAATGGGGCGGGTCAAGGCCGGGGAACTGTTGGCCCATATCGCCAGTCAGATCTCGGGCAAGGGCGGCGGCCGCCCGGACCTCGCCCAGGGTGGTGGCGAGGACGGGCCCGCCCTTGCCCTTGCGCTCGAGGGCGTACCCGCCTGGGTCAAGCAACATCTCCCCTGAACATGAAGCCGCCCTGCCTTGCTGGCGGGGCGCGGCTTCCCTTAACATCGATCTTCTTTTCCCCTTCGTTCTGAGGCGCCCGCTGGCGGGACGCCATACCGGTTGAATCACCGGTTCCCTGGAGAATTTATAAAATGTTGATCCTGACTCGCCGGGTAGGCGAAACCTTGATGATCGGCGATTCGGTCACCGTGACGGTGCTTGGGGTCAAAGGCAATCAAGTGCGCATCGGCATCACCGCGCCGAAGGACGTCGCCGTGCACCGCGAAGAGATCTACCAGCGCATCCAGCGTGGCGACGAGCCGACCTCGCACGGCGGCGGCGGCCATGGCGACCAATCTGCCGATTGATGCATCGAAAGGGTTTACCTGAGACACCACAAACCGTTATCCTTCGCGCCCGGTCGCGGAAATATCCGCAGCGAACGAATCCGGAGTGATGCCCGAGCGGCTGAAGGGGCTCCCCTGCTAAGGGAGTATAGGGTCAAAAGCTCTATCGAGGGTTCGAATCCCTCTCACTCCGCCAGTGTCAAGGAAACGCCCGCAAATCAAGAATTTGCGGGCGTTTTTCTTTTTGGTCCCGGCTACTTGCCTCGGCGTTCTCATGCGGGTTGAAGGGCATCCCGCCGCATGAGCAAGGCATTTGTCTTCCAGCGCAGGTTGCGTTTGCTGTCGCCTTGGTTCGCGCAGCCATCGAACGTGGCGCTGCGTGAGATGCAATCGAACGACCGAGCCATGCGCGGCTGCGCGTCTGTGACGATGCGCAGCCTTGGGGCATGCTTCGCCTTGGTCCTACTCGAAGTTCCTCGATCTCGAAGAGCGGGGAAATCCGTGAAGCCTGGGCTCAGTCGCGCGCGCGATCCCGGGCCTTGCCCACTTCGCTCTGCACCTTGCCTGCGCCCTTTTGGATCTTGCCTTCGACTTCCTTCATCTTGTTGCCGGTGACCTTGCCGGCGACTTCCTTGATGGTGCCCTTGATCTGGTTCTTGGCGCCTTCGGTGCGATTCTTGTCCATGCTCGACTCCGCGGTATGTGAGCCCTCAAGTGGGCAACGCCAAGCTGCGCGTGGGCCGGTATGGCGCAAGTGAAAATCGAACAGGCGCGCCCGTGTCATTTAGGTGCGGGACGGGTTGCGCTGTGCGTTTCGTATCGGTCCGGCAGGCCCGTGCTGCTGCGCTCAGGGCAGTTTGCGAGGGGCTTGTGCGGAACTGGCTGAAGCCGTGCGCTGTAGGCGCTTCAATTTCGTTGTCCCGACTATGGGGACGATGCCGCGGCCTAAGCGCGAGCGCAGTTGGAACCTTGCTGCGCGTTGCGTCGCGACGCCGGGTCCTGCCGGTCGAGGGCGGGTCCCTCGCGTGTCGCTGCGAGCGTGCTGTGCGCCAATGGCCGGAAACGGCCGCGTCCCCGCGCTGGCTCTATTGACGCGCGAGGACCCAGGGTGAGCGGTTTCATCACGCTCACCCGATGGCCAGGCGTCGCCTCCACGAGCACGCGCAGCGGCAGGATCGGCGGCGCGGTCCCCCCTTGTCTGTCCGCTCGAATCAGACTTGTCGCTGCGCCTGAAGTTCGCGCGCCATGCAGAAGATATCGGTGGCGGTACACAGGCTTTCGGTCGGGATCAGATGTCGGTTGTCCGGTCCTGGCGCAATGCCACTGGCCAGTAGGCGGAACTGGTGGGCCGGATCGGGTTGCTGGCTCATGGCAAACATTTCGTAGCGACGCACGAAGTG
This sequence comes from Xanthomonas sp. DAR 35659, assembly GCF_041242975.1. NCBI lineage: Bacteria > Pseudomonadati > Pseudomonadota > Gammaproteobacteria > Lysobacterales > Lysobacteraceae > Xanthomonas > Xanthomonas medicagonis. Next base: position 2,987,274 of record NZ_CP162488.1, on the reverse strand, counting down.
GCGTCCATCGCTCAGGCGCTGGCCACGGGCCGCCACATCGCGCAGTTGTTCCCAGGTGAACGGCGAGTCCTGTTCGATGTCGTAGAATTCCACGATCGGCGCACCGTGACTGACTTGCAGCACATAGAACGCGTGGTAGCGACCCGCGACTTGCATCGCCACCACATCGCCCGCGCGCCAAGCGGCTTGCTGTTTGGGCGTCGAGGGGCGTCGCGCCGGCATCACTGCGGGGCTATGCAACAGGGCGATGATCTCGGGGCTGCGGCGATAGAAGGCATCGCTCAGTGCCACCGCTGCATTCAAGGCCTCGACCGCGGCTACCGCTGCGGCGGTGGGCTGCGTGTCGCCGAAGCCCTGCCGATGCAGGCAGACCGCGAGGGCGAGGGCGGCCTTGTGCACGTAAAGCGGTGGCACGTCCGACGGATCGGCTTGCAGCGCACAGTTCCAGCGCAATAGCACTGCGTCGATCACGTCCGCGCCGATCTGCGCGGGTTGGAGGCTGGCGGCTTCCGGCGGAAGTCGGGCCATGAGTGCGCAGTACCGCACGTCGTGATCGATGGCTTCGACAAGCCCGTCGGCCGCCAGCAGCCTCAGAACGTCCTGGTGTTTGATCGCCATGTGGCCGTGGCCTCCCTGTGTCACATCGTCCATTTGGCACGGAGCGGTTGCCCGCTCCGCGATCGATCCGTGCGCTACTGCTTCGACGGTTCGCCATTCCCGAGCATGTGCTCGATTGTCGGGGTGCCAGGCAAGTAGCGGCGCAATCCTCCCATCTTCCTGGCTCACGAGGCCGCATGCTGCATCCCTCGTCCAGGTGGCTGGGTCGCCGAATTCTAATGGAGTGCAGGTGCCCATGGACGACGTCCAGAGAGTGGGGCGATATGCGCGTGTTCTATCTGCCTGAGGTGGTGGGCGCGGTGGCGTACTGAGGTGTGGCTGCGCCCATGGCGCCATCGGAGGCGGCGGAGTCCATCAGGCCGAAGTGGGGTGCAGCGGTCTGTAGCCGGTCGTCCGCAAGGCGCGGCAGCCAACGCGTCTTGTGCAGGCGCGACGATGGCGCGTGTGTCGGGATCATCTCCGCTTCGGCGGCCCGGCGCCGACTAGCGGCGGGCTGATTCCCTTCGGGCGATCGGCCAATGCGATCCATGCCGCGAAACGGGCCGTTTCCCGCAATCTGGCCTCGGCTGGTACAGGCCCGCAGATGTCACACGCAACGCGGTCCCTCGCTGCATGCGACATGGCGTCGAATGAGATCGCGTGGAAGAGCGCTCGCCGCGCGATGCGGCGGACCTGCGAACAAGCCTCGCCCAAACGAACGAGCCCGCCATCCTGGCGGGCTCTGCAGTGCGCATGTCCTTGCGTGATGCGGAACTTAGCGCGGCAGGTCGAACAGCAGGAATTCCGTGTCCTGCGCATCGGCGAAGCGCAACTGCGCCTCGTCCACCGCCTGCGCCGCGTCGCCGGCCTGCAGCGTCTGGCCATTGACCGTCAGCGTGCCGCGGATGACCTGCACGTAGGCGCCGCGCCCGGCGGCCAGGGGGTAGTCGATGCGCTCCTCGCCATCCAGGATCGCCGCATAGATGCGCGCATCCTGGTGGATCTTCACCGCGCCGTCCTCGCCCTGCGGGGCGGCGATCAGGCGCAACTGGCCGCGCTTGCTCTCAGGCGCAAAGTGCTTTTCCTCGTAGCCGGGTTCGATCCCGGCGCGTTCGGGCAGCAACCAGATCTGCAGGAAGTGCACCGGCTCGCTGGCGGAGTGGTTGAACTCGCTATGGGTCACTCCGGAGCCGGCGCTCATGCGCTGCACGTCGCCGTAGCGCAGCACCGAACCGTTGCCCATGCTGTCCTTGTGCTCCAGCGCGCCGTCGACCACATAGGACAGGATCTCCATGTCGCGGTGCGCGTGGGTGCCGAAGCCCTGGCCCGGCGTCACGCGATCCTCGTTGATCACCCGCAGCGGCCCGAAGCCCATGTAGCGCGGGTCGTGGTAGTGACCGAAGGAGAAGGTGTGGCGCGAGGACAGCCAGCCGTGCTCGGCGCGGCCGCGGGTGGTGCTGGGGCGGATCTGCAGCATGAGAAGCTCCTGTAGTGGCGAGATGTGCAACTGGATCGAAAGCAGGGCGGCGGAGATATCTGCTGTATTTCGCGGACGCCTTGCAGTGAGGACAAGTATCCAGACTGGCCGCGGGTTTGAAAAACGGATAGATTCGGGATCTATCATCGAAAAATTCGAATGCTCAAGATCAGCCTCGACGCCTTGCAGATCCTCGACGCCATCGACCGCCGGGGCTCGTTCTCGGCCGCGGGTAAGGCGCTGTACAAAGTGCCCTCTACCATTTCCTACACCGTGGCCAAGCTGGAGGAGGACCTGGGCGTGCAGCTGTTCACGCGGCTCGGGCCGAAGGTGGCGCTGACCGCGGCCGGGGCGGAGTTGCTGCGCGAGGGCCGGCATCTGCTGCGCGCGGCCAGCGATCTGGAGCTGCGCGTGCGCCGCGTCGCCTCCGGTTGGGAGACCGAATTCGCGCTGGGCCTGGACTCGGTGTTCGCGCCGGACTGCCTGGCCGAGGACATGGCGGCCTTCTACGCGGTGGCCGACCAGACCCGATTGCGGATCGTGCAGGAATCGCTGTCCGGCACCTGGGAGGCGTTGCTGGACCGGCGCGTCGATTTGCTGATCGGTGCGGCCGGGGAGGGCCCCAGCGGCGGCGGTTATGTCGCCGAGCCGTTCGGCACGCTGCCGTTCGTGTTCGTGGTCGCGCCCACGCATCCGCTGGCGCAGGCCGCCGAGCCGCTCGGCCGCAGCCAGTTGGCCGAACACCGCGCGGTCGCGGTCGCCGATTCGGCGCGGCGGTTGTTGCCGCGCACGGTGGGGTTGTTGTTCGGGCAGGACGCGCTGACCGTGCCGGACATGCCCAGCAAGTACCGGCTGCAACTGGCCGGGCTCGGCTTCGGTTTCCTGCCCGAGCCCTATGCGCGGGCGGCGCTGGCGCGTGGTGCGCTGGTGCGCAAGCAGGTCGAGGAACCGAAGCCGGACGAGGTGTTCCAGTTGGCCTGGCGCAGCGGCGAGGAGGGCGCGGCGCTGGCCTGGTGGCGCACGCGCATGCGCAAGCCCGGGGTGTTCGAGGCGTGGCTGGCGCGGCTGCAGGCGCGATTGGACTGAGCGTGGGCGGGTCTGTTCCGCCGGTGGTGCGTCGCCGCGCGCGCCCGGCGGCGATGGCGGGAGGATAATGGCGCATCCCTTTTCTCCCCCAGGCGCAGGCACGGCCATGCAGGATCTGATCGCGCGTTACGGCCTGGGCCTGGTCTTCGTCAACGTGCTGGCCCTGTCGCTGGGGTTGCCGGTGCCGGCGTTGCCGACGCTGATCCTGGTCGGCGCGACCTATGCGCTGCTCGATGGCGCCGCGATGTGGGGCGCGTTGCTGGCGGCGTTGTCGGTGTCGATGCTGGCCAGCCTGCTCGGCGATCTGGTCTGGTTCGGCGCCGGGCGCCGCTACGGCAACCGCACCTTGCAGTCGCTGTGCCGCCTGTCGCTGTCGCGCGACACCTGCATGAAGCAGACCGAGCGCTTCTACGCGCGCTGGGGCGTACGTGTGCTGACGGTGGCCAAGTTCGTGCCCGGCCTGTCGATGGTGTCGGTGCCGATGGCCGGGGCGATGCGCGTGCGTCCGGGCGCGTTCCTGCGCTACGACGCGCTCGGTGCGGCGCTGTGGGCCGGTGGCGGCTTGCTGCTCGGCCTGCTGTTCGCCGACCAGGTGCAGGACGTGCTGGATTGGTTGAGCCTGCTCGGCACGCGCGCGGTGCTGCTGCTGGCCGGCCTGCTGGCGCTGTACGTGGGCTATCGCGCCTGGCGCCGGCATGCGCTGCTGAAGTCGATGGAGACGTTGCGCATCGACGTGGACGAACTGTACGCGCTGATGCAGGGCGAGGCCGTGCCGGTGGTGTTGGACATCCGCGCGCCGGGCTATCGCGCGCTCGAGCCGTATGCGATTCCCGGTGCGCTGGAAGTGGACGATCGACGCCTGGACGCGATCCTCGCGGTGCTGCCGCGCGGGCGCAAGATCGTCATCTACTGCGCCTGCCCGAACGAGGTCTCGGCCGCGGTGCTGGCCACGCGGCTGCGCCAGCACGACTACGCCGACGTACTGCCGCTGCGCGGCGGCCTGGAGGCGTGGCGCGCGGCCGGCTACGAGGTGGTGGAGGTGGGCGAGGGCGAGGCGGGGGTCTCGCCGCCAGCGGAGCGCCAGATCGCCGCGTGAGGCGGTGGGTGCAGCGCACGATCGTGCGCGCGATGCGATGTGTCGGTGGGCGTGAGGCTCTGTCGTTTTGAGTGGCTGGCTGCGATTGCGTGCGGCGGGCGGGTGCGCCGTGCCGCCATCGCGCAGGCAAAAAAAACGACAAGCGCTGGCTTGTCGTTTTTCATCTGACTGGTGCGCCCGGAGAGATTCGAACTCCCGACCGCCTGGTTCGTAGCCAGGTACTCTATCCAACTGAGCTACGGGCGCGTCGTCAGGCGCGGGATTATTCACGACTTGCGGCGATTCGTCTACACCTGCGTGTCGTCCGCATGACGCCAGCGGCGCGCGTGCGCTGCCGCGTCCTGTCTCGATGCGATCGCGGCGCAGCGGCAAGGCAAAAAAAAACGACAAGCGATGGCTTGTCGTTTTTCATCTGACTGGTGCGCCCGGAGAGATTCGAACTCCCGACCGCCTGGTTCGTAGCCAGGTACTCTATCCAACTGAGCTACGGGCGCGTCGTCAGGAGCGGAATTATGTCCGAGTCGCTCTGGCCCGTCAATGCCCTCCGCGGAGAAAATTCAGTGTTCGGCGCCGAGCAGTGCCTGCACGACCGCCGCCGGCTGCTTCATCCAGGCGAAGTGATCGGCCGCGGTGCCCAACTGCGCCGCATCCAGCACATGCAGCTGCGACGGTGAGGCGAGCTTGCGCAGCAAGGCGCGCAGCGACGCTTCCGGCGCCATCCAGTCGTCCCGCAGCAGCACGCCGCGCGCCGGCACCTGCAGTTGCGCCAGCAGCGCTTCCAGGTCCACGGCCAGGCCGGCCGCCGCATAGCGATTGCTCAGGCCCACGCGCGCCCAGTCGGCGATCAGCGAGCGCGCTTCGGTGCTGCCGAAGCCGAGCCGGCGTCCATGCAGTACGCCCTGACGCTGCGCGAGCCAGGCCAGGAAGCGGTATGCCAGCGGCAGCAGGTAGCGGCGCGGCGGGGCGAAGCAGCGCCAGTACGGGGTGCCGCTGGCGACCAGCCACAGCTGTGCGGCGGCTTGCGGATGCAGCGCGGCGTAGCAGCAGGCCAACTGCCCGCCGAGGCTGTGGCCGCCCAGGGTCAGCGGCAGCGCGGTGTGCCGCGCGAGCGCCACGTGGCTGGCCGGCAGGTCTTCGCACAGCAACTGCCGATAGCCCCAGTCGCTGGCGCGCGAGGGCCGCAGCGTGCTGCTGCCGTTGCCGCGCCACTCGTGCACGAACACCGCCACGTCGCGTGCCGCCAGCGCCTCGGCGAACGGCAGGTAGTGCCGCGCGGCGACGCCGAGCGCGGGCAGCCACAGCAGTGCCCGCCGCGGCGCGGCAGGCATGCGCACGAGCACGTTCCAGCGATGGCCGTCGCCGGCGCTGGCTGGCAGCACCTCGTGCGGCGGTGGGGGCGCGCTCATGCGCTGCGTGCGGCGCCGATGTGATCGAGAACCACGATGTCGCTGCGGCCGGGGCGGTAGCCGCCCTGCAGTGCGCGGGCGACATAGTCGATCGCCGCCTCGCAGGCCGCCGGCAACGCCAGGCCCTGGCACAGCTGTGCGGCGATCGCCGCGGCCAGGGTGCAACCGGTGCCGTGCGCCTGCAGCGGCAGCCGCGCGTGGCGGAACTCGCTGCGGCTGACGCCATCGTCGTAGCGGTCGATCACCCGTGCGCCTTCGGCGAGGTGGCCGCCCTTGAGCAGCACCGCCTGCGCGCCGGCCGCGAGCAGCGCGGCGGTGGCGTGTTCGGCGTCGTCGGCGTTCTCGATGCTGCGTCCCAGCAGCAGTTGCGCCTCGGGCGCGTTCGGCGTGACCAGCGTCGCCAGCGGCAGCAGGCGCTGGCGCAGCGCATCCAGCGCGTCGTCCTCGAGCAGCTTGGCGCCGCTGGTGGCGACCATCACCGGGTCCAGCACCACGAACGGCGGCCGGTATTCTTCCAGCGCATCGGCGACCAGGTGGATCACCGCGGCATTGGCGAGCATGCCGAGCTTGACCGCGGCGATGTCGAAATCGGCGAAGCAGGCGTCGAGTTGCGCGCGCAGGAACGGCAGCGGCGGTACGTGCACGGCCTCGACCCCGCGGGTGTGCTGCGCGGTCAGCGCGGCCACGGCCGCTAGGCCATGCACGCGGTGCGCGGCGAAGGTCTTCAGATCGGCCTGGATGCCGGCGCCGCCGCCCGAATCGGTGCCGGCGATGCTCAGTGCGGAGACGACGGTGGGTGCGCTCATGCGCCGATTGTGCAGCGCCGGTCGCGGCTTGGCGACCGCGCGTTCAGCGCTCGCGGCGCCGGTAGTGCGCCTGCAGTCCGTAGACGCTGCCGACCACCCCGGTCAGCAGCGCCGGCGCCAGCAGCGCATCGAAGCCGACCTGGCGATAGGCCAGCGCGCCGAGCACGCCGCCGGAGAGGAAACCGCCGATGATCAGCAGGGTCAGGCGGATGCGCCGGCGCGGCAGCGGCAGGCCGCGCAGCGCCTGGCCCAGGCCGATGCCCAGGTCGGTGAACATGCCGGTCAGGTGGGTGGTGCGCACCACCGCGCCGCTGTAGGTGGTGGTCATCGCGTTCTGCAGGCCGCAGGCGGTGGCGGCGAGCAGGGCGCCGAGGATCTGCTGTTGCTTGAACGCCTGCATCGCCGCCAGCAGCAGCAATGCTTCCAGGGCAAGCGCCACGCCGTAGCGACGGCCCAGGCGCAGGCGGCTGTCCTGGATCACGATGCCGCTGAGCACCGCGCCGCCGAGGAAGGCCAGTACCACGCCGACCAGGTTGCCGATCGTGCGCAGGTCGCCCGCCGCCAGCGCCGCGCCGAGCAGGGTGGTGGTGCCGGTCAGGTGGGTCACGGCCTGGTGCTCGAAGCCGAGATAGCCGACCACGTTGACCATGCCGGCGACGCAGGCCAGCGCGCCGGCGAACGCCCAGGCCCAGCGCGGCAATTCGAAGTTCATGCGCCGGCGCCGTGCCCGCGCGCGGTGCGCGACGGACGGAACGAAGGCGGGCGGCGCATGCGCGGTGGCCTACTTGGCGCCGTTGCTGGCGATCTCGGAGAAGGCGCCGCTGGCCGGATCGAACACCGCGCCCCAGAAGCCGCTGCCGCCGCCGCACACGCGCACCGCATCGACGCTGGGATCCAGGTCGCTGTCGTCGTGCGGCTTGAACGCGTTGACGTAGATCGCCTGCTTGCCGTTGTAGAGGATGCCGACGTACTGGCGGTCGTAGCTGGCCGGATCGGGGATGGTCGGTTGCAGTTGTGCCAGCCGGGTCTCCAGTTGCGCGATCTGCTCCACGGTCGGCACCCAGTAGCCGCTCACCGCGCCGTCGTGGCGCGCCGGGCTGTCGCGCGAACAGGTGTCGAGCACCTGCGCGGCGGTGCTGTTGCGGGTGACGATCCACGACTGTCCGGCCTTGATCGCGGTCGGCACGCTGACCGGCCCGCGCGTGGTGGTGCACGCGCCGAGCAGGGCCAACGCCAGGGCCACGCCGGCCAGGCGCGCGCCGGCGGCGTTCACAGCACCTCCGAGGCGTAGTCGGCCAGGCGCGAGCGCTCGCCGCGGCGCAGGGTGATGTGCGCGCTGTGCGGCCAGGCCTTGAAGCGGTCCACCGCGTAGGTCAGGCCGGAGGTGGTTTCGGTGAGGTAGGGCGTGTCGATCTGTTCGACGTTGCCCAGGCACACGATCTTGGTACCGGGACCGGCGCGGGTGATCAGGGTCTTCATCTGCTTGGGCGTCAGGTTCTGCGCTTCGTCCAGGATCAGGTAGCGCGACAGGAAGGTGCGCCCGCGCATGAAGTTCATCGAGCGGATCTTGATCCGGCTGGCGAGCAGGTCGTTGGTCGCCGCGCGGCCCCAGGCGCCGCCGTCCTGGTTGTGGGTCAGCACTTCCAGGTTGTCGGTCAGCGCGCCCATCCACGGCGTCATCTTCTCTTCCTCGGTGCCGGGCAGGAAGCCGATGTCCTCGCCGACGCTGACCGTGGCGCGGGTCATGATGATCTCGCGGTAGCGCTGCTGGTCCATGGTCTGCGCCAGGCCCGCGGCCAGCGCCAGCAGGGTCTTGCCGGTGCCGGCGGTGCCGAGCAGGGTGACGAAGTCGATCTCCGGGTCCATCAGCGCGTTGAGCGCGAAGTTCTGCTCGCGGTTGCGCGCGGCGATGCCCCACACCGCGTGCTGGCCGCTGCGGAAATCGTCGACCAGCGCCAGCGTCGCCTTGCGCTCGGCGTTGACCTTGACCACGCGCAGTTCCACTTCGTCCTCGCCGGGCAGGTACAGGTACTGGTTCGGATACCAGTCCTCGTCGTTGGCCAGCGCGATCTCGTAGCAGGTGCGGCCCTTGTCGCTCCAACTGCGCAGGTCCTGGTTGTGCTTCTGCCAGAAATCCTCCGGCAGCTCGATCGCGCCGGTGTAGAGCAGGCTGAAATCGTCCAGCGCGCGGTCGTTCTCGTAGTCCTCGGCGACCAGGCCGCTGATCGCCGCCTTGATCCGCAGGTTGATGTCCTTGGACACCAGGATCACCGGCGTTTCCGGGCCCTCCTCGCGCAGCGCCAGCACCGACGCCAGGATCTTGTTGTCCGGCGCCACGGTACCGAAACTGCGTCCGGGCTCGACCGGACGGGTCTGGAAGTACAGCCGGCCGATGCTGCCGCTGCTCTTGAGCTGGATCCCCTGCGGATGGCTGAGCGGGATGCCCGACTCGATCTGCTCGGCGCCGGCGCCCTCGATCAGTTCATTGAGGAAGCGGCTGACCTGGCGCGCGTTGCGGCTGACTTCGGACATGCCCTTCTTGGCGTTGTCCAGCTCCTCGATCACCTGCATCGGCAGGAACACGTCGTGCTCCTCGAACTTGAACAGCGCGGTCGGGTCGTGCATCAGCACGTTGGTATCCAGCACGTAGATGCGCTTGCCTCGGGTCATCGTGGATTCCTGGAAATGGAGCAGGGAAAGACCATCACCGCCTGCACGGGGCAGGGGGATGCGGCGTGCGGGAAACGCGAATGATCACTGCTGGGCGGCGGCCTGCAGTGCGTCGAACACGGCCTGGGCGTGGCCGGGAACCTTGACCTTGCGCCAGCTGCGCAGCAGCCGGCCCGAGGGCGAGATCAGGAAGGTGCTGCGCTCGATGCCGAGCACCTGGCGGCCGTACATGTTCTTTTCCTTGATCACGTCGAAGGCGCGGCACAGGGCCTCGTCGGCGTCGCTGACCAGCGGGAAGCGGAAGCCCTGCTTGGCGCAGAACGTGTCGTGCGACTTCACCGAGTCGCGCGAGACCCCGAGCACGGCGGCGTTGGCCTGCTTGAACTGCGGCAACAAGGCGTTGAAGTCGATGCCCTCGGTGGTGCAGCCGGGGGTGCTGTCCTTGGGGTAGAAATACAGCACCAGCCAGCGGCCGGCGTAATCGCCGAGCGTGGCGCTGGCGCCGCCGGACAGCGCCAGCGGCAAGGCCAGCGTGGTGCGGTCCAGGGTGTCGCCGTCCTTCATCGGGTGTCCTCCGCGTGCATCGCCATCATCGGCGTTGGCGTGCGTCGATGTCCAGCATGGCTCAGAACTTCATCGGGTCCATGATCGCGTCCAGGTTGAGGTGGTCGCAGAACTCGAGGAAGTCGTCGCGCAACGCGGCGATGTGCATGTTCGCCGGCACCCCGATCGTCACCTGCGCCGAGAACATCTCCGCGCCGGTCTGCATGGCGCGGTAGCGCGTGCTCTGCAGGTTCTCGATGGTGATGCCCTGGCGATCGAAGAAATCCGCCAACTGGAACAGGATGCCCGGCTTGTCGGCGGCGATGACCTCGACGATATAGGGCAGCAGGTTGGACTGCGCCTGCTTGGCGCCGGTGCGGTACCACACCAGCTTCATGCCTTCCTCGCGGTCCAGGCGGGTCAGCATGGCTTCCAGCTTGGCCACCGAATCCCACGAGCCGGTGGCCAGCGCGGTCACCGACACGTCGCGGCCGACCGTGGCCAGGCGCGCATCGACCAGATTGCAGCCGCTGTCGGCGATGCGGCGCGTCACCGGCAGCAGCGGCGACTCCGGATGCGTCGTGTAGGCGTTGATCAGGAGGTGGTTTTCGGTCGGCGCGGGCCGGGGCGTGGTGTCTGTCAAAGGGGCTTCCGGCATTGCGTAAGGCTGAACGGCGTCCGGGCGGTCGCCCGGTGCAGTGCGCAGCATACTTGCCCGCGCTTTCGGGCCGCAAGTAACATGCGGGACGAATCCCATCCGTGCAGGCCGCACGCGGCCCTCACTTCCAGCGAGCACCCGGCATCTTGTCCCTCTTCGGCATCATCACCGCTCTGGCCACGCCCTTCCAGGGCGACGGCGACCTCGACCTCGACGCCTGGCAACGGCTGCTCAAACGGCAGCTGGATGGCGGCGTGCAGGGCGTGGTGGTGGCCGGATCGACCGGTGAGGCGGCCACGCTGCTGGACGAGGAGTACGACCGCATCCTGCGCGAGGCGGTGCAGGCGATCGGCGGGCGCGTGCCGGTGCTGGCCGGGACCGGCCTGTCCGGCACCGCCAAGACCGTGGCGCTGACCCGCCGCGCCGCCGCCAACGGTGCGCAGTACGCGCTGGTGGTGACCCCGCCGTACGTGCGTCCGACCCAGGCCGGGCTGCTTGCGCACTATCTGCAGGTGGCCGAGCAGGGCGGCCTGCCGGTGGTGCTGTACAACGTGCCCGGGCGCACCGGCTGCGACCTGGTGCCGGAGACGGTGGCGCAGTTGGCGCAGCATCCCAACATCGTCGGCATCAAGGACGCCAGCAGCGACCCGCAGCGCATCGCCGCGCTGGCGGCCTTGCGCAGCGAGCGGTTCGCCGTGCTCAGCGGCGACGACGGCAGCGCCGCGCAGGCCATGCTGGCCGGCTACGACGGGCTGATCTCGGTCGCCTCCAATGCCTTGCCCGCCGCCTACCGGCGCCTGTGCGACCTGGCGCGCGCGCAGCGCGCCGAGCCGGCGCAGGCCTGGGACGCACGGCTGCAGCCGTTCCACGCCTTCTGCGGCGTCGAGTCCAACCCGATTCCGGTCAAGGCGCTGCTGCAGCGCGCCGGCATCGGCCAGGGCCTGCGGCTGCCGCTGCTGCCGCTGTCCGCGGCGCACCAGGCCACGGCCGACCGTCTCGCCGCCGACGCCGCGGCGTTGGAAGAACTATCCAGCCGCGAAACGCTCGCGGCCTGACCTCAGGAGATTGAATCGATGCGTGCTTCCGTTCCCTACGTCCGCGTGCTGTCGGCCGCCGTGCTGGCGACCACCATGGTCGCGGCCACCAGCGGCTGCAGCTGGTTCCACAAGGGCAAGCCGCGTGGCGACTATGCGACGGCGCCCGAAATGCGTCCGCTGGAAGTGCCGCCGGACCTGACCGCGCCGGATACCTCGGCGGCGATGAAGGTGCCGGCGCTGGCCTCGACCGCGCAGCGCCCGGGCGCCGCGGCTGGCCAGGCGGCTCCGGCGGCGTCCAGTAGCGGCTTCGTGGTGCCGGGCGCGCGTGACCAGGTGTTCGGCCAGGTCGGCGATGCGCTGGGCGGCATCGAGGGCGTCACCATCGCCAGCCGCGCGCAGGTGCTGGGCTCCTACGACGTGGCCTACGAAGGCAGCAACTTCCTGATCCGCGTGGTCGCGGTGGATGCCGGTGTCTACGTGTCGGCGGTCGACCCGCGGGGCATGCCGGCCAACGGCGAAGCGCCGGTCAAGCTGATCGCGGCGCTGAAGGCCAAGCTCGGCCATTGAGCCGGCGCGGGTGGCCGGCGTGGGTGCCGGCCGCCAGGGCGACAGACACGAAACGGGCGCCTCGCGGCGCCCGTTTTGCTTTTCGGTAACAGCGGGATTGTCAGAGGTTTGCCGCGTTGCGCTCGATGCGACCATTCCTGGAGTTTTTTGTAGGAGCGGCTTCAGCCGCGACCGCTTTACCGATGGAGCCTGTCGCGGCTGAAGCCGCTCCTACAACAGCCGCTGGCCGCCGAGGGCCGAAGGCGCGCGCCCGTTACTTCTGCAGCAGCGGCAGCTTGTTCGGCTTGCCGTCCCAGTCGGCGGCGTCGGGCAGCGGCTCCTGACGCGTGGTCAGCACCGGCCAGGCCTTGGCCAGTTCCGCGTTGAGCGCGACGAAGCCTTCCTGGCCGGCCGGCACGTCGTCCTCGGGATAGATGGCGTTGGCCGGGCATTCCGGCTCGCACAGGGTGCAGTCGATGCATTCGTCCGGATCGATCACCAGGAAGTTCGGGCCGGCGTGGAAGCAATCCACGGGGCACACTTCCACGCAGTCGGTGTATTTGCACTTGATGCAGTTTTCGGTGACGACGAAAGGCATGGTTCGATCCGGCGATTAACCGGGCAATTCTAAAGCAGTCGGCGCCGCTGCGTGGAGACGGCGTGGTTCGGTGGAGCGACGGACCGGCGCGCGGCTATGGCGGCGCCGGGCGTCGGCCGCCACCCACCCGCTCAGTCGGCGATGCCGCCGCGCTGCCGCGCCAGGCGGTACAGGCCGCGCGCGGCGAGGTCTTCCGGGTGGGCCTGGGCCCGGCTGCCCAGCGCGTGCAGCGCATGCGCGTAGCGGTCCAGCAGGCCGCTGCCACCGATCAGGTGCACCTGCGGCGCCAGTGGCAGGCGCGCGCGCAGTTCGTGGCCGATCAGCAGGCCGGACAGGTAGGACGGCGCCGCGGCCGCGCTCAGGCGCTCGAACAGGCCCAGGCTGCGCACGCCGAACAGGTGGTGCAGCAGCCCGCCGGGTTCGCCGCTGCGCTGCAGGCCGGCGTCGAAGCCGGCGCTGTCGAAGTGCGCGTCGTCGGCCTCCATCAGCCGCGCCAGCAGGCTGTGCTGGCGCAGCAGCGCGTACAACTCGCCGGTCATCATCGTCGCCAGGGCGGCGATGCGGCCGTGTTGCAGATCGACCCATTTGCTGTGGGTGCCGGGCAGGCACACGCTGTGGCGGCCGACGCCCTGCGCCTCCTGCGCGAGGACGTCGAGCAGCCCGATCAGTTGGGTCTCCTCGCCGCGCATCACGTCCGGGACCGCCTCGGCGCTGCTGGCCACGCCGGGCACGAACCACAGCGTGCGCCCGGGCAGGGCGGGGTCCTGCAGCGGCTGCATCGCCGCGGCCAGCGCCGCGGCGTCGGCCGGGCAGGGCACGTACGGCAGTTCGATCCAGCCGTTGCGGCTGCCGATCATGCCGCACAGCACGACGTCGCCCGGCCAGCCGTCGATCAACGCCGCCAGGGTGGCGGCGAAACGGCCCTGGCTGGCACCGATGCCCTGGTCGCTGCGGCGTTGCGCGAGCACGCGGCCGTCGGCCGCCAGGCGGTAGCCGCGCAGGCTGCTGGTGCCCCAATCGATGGCGATCATGCGCTGGCGATGCGTCCTTCCGGCAGGCCGGCGATGCCGACCGCCGCGACGAACAGGCCGCCGGCCTGCGGGGTGCGCGCCAGCTCGTCGTCGGCATGGTCGATGCGCGAGGTGCTCAGGTACAGCGTGCGGCCGTCGGCGCCGCCCAGCGCGGGGCAGGTGGGATGCTTGACCGGCAGCGCGACGCGGCGCTCGATACTGCCGTCGGGCCGGTAGCGGACCACGCGCCAGGCGCGCCATTGCGCGTTCCACAGGTGGCCTTCGGCATCGACGATGGCGCCGTCGGGTTCGGCGCCGGGATGGTCGAGCTCGGCGAACACGCGGCTGTTGCTGGTCTGCGCAGCGATCGGGTCGTAGTCGCAGCACAGGATCTGCGGACGCACCGAGTCGCAGTAGTACAGGGTGCGGCCGTCGGCGCTGAAGCAGATCGCGTTGGGAATGGCCACGCCCGGCAGCGGCAGGCGGCGCAGGCCGTGGCGCGTGGACCACTGGTAGAAGCTGCCGACCGGCGCCTGGTCGGCGCGCTCGCTCATGGTGCCGAACACGAAGTTGCCGTGGCGGTCGGCGCGGCCGTCGTTGCTGCGGGTGTCGTCGCGCTCGGGTTCCAGGTCGGCCAGCTTGTGCAGCGGCAGTTCGCCGGCCTGGTCGGGGCTGGCGTCGGGATCGGCGGCGTACACGCCCTTGGCCAGCGCCAGCAGCAGGCGGCCGTCGTCGTACAGGCCCAGGCAGCCGGGGCGGTCGGGCAGGGCCCAGTGGCGGGTGGCGCCGCTGGCCGGATCGTGCCGCCACAGCTGGCGCCCGTCGATGTCGACCCAGAACAGCACCTGCCGACGTTCGCACCAGACCACGCCTTCGCCGTGGGTGCAGCGGCTGTCCAAGGCGAGCGTGGCGGTGTGCGCCGGCGCTGGCGTCGCGCTCATCGGCTCACCATTCGGCGATGCTGCCGTCGGCGTGGCGCCAGACGGGGTTGTGCCAGTCGGGTGGGTTCTGGTGGGCATGGCGCAGGCGCTCCTCGTCGATTTCCACGCCCAGGCCGGGCTTGGGCAGGGCGGCAATGCTACCGCTGTCGTCGCAGGCGAAGTCGTCCTTGTTGATCACGTAGTCGAGCAGGTCGGCGCCTTCGTTGTAGTGGATGCCGATGCTCTGTTCCTGCAGCACCGCGTTGTGCGAGACGAAATCCACCTGCAGGCAGGCGGCCAGCGCGACCGGGCCGAGCGGGCAGTGCGGCGCCAGGCCCACGTCGTAGGCGTCGGCCATGCTGGCGATCTTCAGGCATTCGGTGATGCCGCCGGCGTGCGACAGGTCCGGCTGCAGCAGCGACAGGCCGCCGGCCTGCAGCACCGGCTTGAAATCGAAGCGCGAGAACATGCGTTCGCCGGCGGCCAGCGGGATCGGCGTGGACGCGGCCAGGCGCGGGTAGTACTCGGCCAGTTCCGGCAGCACCGGTTCCTCGACGAACAGCGGCTTGAACGGCTCCAGTTCGCGCAGCAGCACGCGTGCCATCGGCGCGGCGACGCGGCCGTGGAAGTCGATGCCGAAGTCGATGCTGGTGCCGAACGCCTCGCGGATCTGCGCGACCTTGGCCAGCGCCGCGTCCACCGCGCGCGGCCCGTCGATCAGCTTCATCTCCTCGGTGCCGTTGAACTTGAAGGTGTCGAAGCCCAGCTCGCGGTAGCCCTGGATCTGCGCGATGGTCGCCGCCGGGCGGTCGCCGCCGACCCAGCGGTAGGTCTTCATGCGGTCGCGCACCAGGCCGCCGAGCAGTTCGTACACCGGCACGCCCAGGGTCTTGCCCTTGATGTCCCACAGCGCCTGGTCGATGCCGGCGATGGCGCTCATCAGGATCGGCCCGCCGCGGTAGAAGCCGCTGCGGTACAGCAGCTGCCACAGGTCGTTGATCCGCGCCGGGTCCTTGCCGATCAGGTAGCCGCCGAGTTCGTGCACCGCGGCGTCGACGCTGCGCGCGCGGCCTTCGATGACCGGTTCGCCCCAGCCGGTGATGCCCTCGTCGGTCTCGATCTTCAGGAACAGCCAGCGCGGCGCGGCGTGGTAGGTGGTGAGGCGGACGATCTTCATGCGTGGTCCAGATAGGCTTGGCGGAAGGCGGCGGCCTGCGCCCGGGTCTGTGCGAGCGCCTGGCCGGGCCGGTACAGCTCGCCGCCGATGCCGGCGCCGAGCGCGCCAGCCGCCAGATAGCTGCCCAGAGTGTCGGTGCTGACGCCGCCGACCACGAACAGCGGCACCGTCGCCGGCAGCACCGCGCGCAGCGCGCGCAGGTGGCCGGGGCCGTAGGTGGCGGCGGGGAACAGCTTGAGCATCTGCGCGCCGGCGTCGAGCGCGTCGAACGCTTCGGTGGCGGTGGCGAAGCCGGCCACCACCTGCAGGCCGCGCGCGACCGCGTGGCGGATCACCGGCGGCCGCGTGTTGGGGGTGACGATGAAGCGCGCGCCGAGGTCGGCGAGGGTGTCGACCTCGGCGATCGTCAGCACCGTGCCGCCGCCGATCCAGCAGCGCTGGCCGAAGGCCTGCGCGGCGGCGCCGATGCTGGTTTCCCAGCGCGGCGAGTTGAGCGGGATCTCGATCGCGTCGTAGCCGGCCTCGGCCAGCGCGCCGACGTGCGCCAGCACCTCGTCGGGGGCGATGCCGCGCAGGATCGCGATCAGGGGAAGCTGGAACGGGGACAGGGCGGACATCGGCTTACCTGGCAGCGGGCAACGGAAGGCGTCCACCACGATGTCGCCCGCGCGCGGTGGGACGCGGTGCCGGGCGGCCGTCCCGTTTGGCGACGAACGCGGCGCGCGCCGGCGGTGGTCGCGCTGGCGGAGCGTCCGGCCCATCGATGTCGGCGTGCGCCGGCGCCGGTACGAGGCGGGGTGTGGCAGTGGGACGGACCGCGGCCGCAGCCGCGATTGGCCGATAGCCTGCGCGTGTGAAGATATGCACGGCAAATGAAATTTTAGCCATATGCTATTCCCTCGGTGAATACGCATCCAGACCTTTCAGGACCTCGCCCCCATGACCGCTTCCGCCAATCCCTGGTTCAACGCCGCCCGCCTGAAGACCCGCCACCTGCTGTTGCTGCTGCAATTGCACGAACATCGCTCGGTGCTGCGCGCGGCCGAGGCGGCGAGCATGACCCAGCCGGCGGCGTCCAAGCTGCTGGCGGAGATGGAGGACCTGCTCGGGGTCCGGCTGTTCGAGCGCCATGCGCGCGGGGTGGAGCCGACCTGGTACGGGCAGGTGCTGATCCGCCGCGCGCGCGCGGCGATGTCGGAGATCGGCCGCGCGCAGGAAGAGATCGCGGCGCTGCGCGAGGGACGCATGGGCCAGGTCTCGATCGGCACCGTGGTCAATCCGGGCACCAACCTGGTCCCGCAGGCGATCGCCGAGGTCAAGCGCGAGTTCCCCGGCGTGCTGGTGCGGGTGGAGATGGACTACAGCCGGCCGTTGGTGGCCAAGCTGCTGGACGGCCAGTTGGACATCGTCATCGGCCGCATCCTCGGGCCGTACGGCAGCGACGAACTGGAATTCGAGCCGCTGGCCGACGAGCCGCATTCGGCGGTGGCGCGCGCCGGGCATCCGCTGTCGGCGCGCGCCGACCTGCGCCATGCCGACCTGGGGCGCTACGGCTGGGTGTTGCCGCCGGTGGAGAGCGTGCTGCGCGCGCGGCTGGATGCCATGTTCATGGAACACGGCATCCCCACGCCGCAGAACGTCATCGAGACCTCGTCGTTGCCGGTGATGACCAGCCTGCTGCGCGGGAGCGACCTGCTCGCGGCATTGCCGGCCGAAGCGGTGGCGCCGTACGTGCAGGCCAAGCTGCTGACCGTGCTGCCGATCGCGCTGGGCGTGCGGATGGAATCGTTCGGCATCATCCGCCGTCGCGATTACCTGCTGCCGCCGGGCGCCGAACGCGTCCTGCTGGCGTTGCGCAACGCGGCCCGGCGCCTGTATCCGGAGCGCGCGCCGGGTTGAGCGCCGCGCTGGCATAGCGCGGCGCTGCATGGCGCTGCGCTACGCGGCGCGGCCCCACATGCGTTGCTGGTCGTCGCCGTGTCCATGCGGTCGCGATGGGCACCAGGACCACTCGTTGCCAGGGCTATGCGGTCAGCTGAATGAGCTAGTCGGAAAAAATATAGCTCGGCGTGAATTTTTCATTTGCTGAACGTGAAGTTGACTTCTAGGCTCCGTCCATCCTGACCGAAGACGTGCCGCTTTCCACAGTGCGCGCCGCCACGTCAGCGATACGGCCACGGACCCCGGTTCATCGCCGTTACAACCAGCAGGGCGGCGCCCCGCGCGACCGCCACCGTGCGTCATGTCTCCTGGGAGGGAAGCATCATGTCATCGCGTCATTACCGTGGTCCGGCGTCGTCGCCGACCGCAACGGTTCGTGGTACCCGCGTGTTGCGTCGTTCGGCCATGGCCTTGAGCATCGGCTTGCTGTTGAGCGCATCGGCGATGGCGCAGGACGCCAGCGACGCCGCCAAGGCCAAGAGCGCCGATCCGGTGACCCAGCTCGACGCGATCGAGGTCAAGGGCGTGCGCGCCAGCCTGATCAAGTCGCAGTCGATCAAGCACGATGCCGAGCAGATCGTCGATTCGGTCAGCGCCGAGGACATCGGCGCGCTGCCCGACCGCAGCGTCACCGAGACCCTGCAGCGGGTCAGCGGCGTCACCATCGACCACTTCATGGCGCGCAACGACCCCGACCATTTCTCCGCCGAAGGCAGCGGCGTGATGATCCGCGGCATGACCCAGGTGCGCGGCGAACTCAACGGCCGCGACAGCTTCAGCGCCGCCAGCGGCCGCGGGCTCAGCTTCGAGGACGTGCCGGCCGAACTGATGGCCGGCGTGGACGTGTACAAGAATCCGTCGGCCGAGATCATCGAAGGCGGCCTCGGCGGCACGGTCAACCTGCGCACGCGCATGCCGTTCGACCAGCCGGGGCGGGTGATCGGCTTCACCGCCGACGAGAACTACGGCGATTTCAGCAAGACCTACAAGCCGTCCGGCTCGTTCCTGTTCAGCGATCGCTGGGAGACCGGCGTCGGCGAAATGGGCCTGATGCTGGACGTGGCCTATTCGGAACTGGCCACGCGCAGCGACGGCATCCAGGTCGAGCCGTTCGTGCGCCGCACCGACCCGGCGCTGCTGGCCGGCACCACCTTCGACAAGGTCTACGTGCCCGGCGGCGTCAACTGGCGGCAGCTGGACTTCGAACGCAAGCGCAAGGGCGTGGCCGGCGCGTTCCAGTGGCGGCCCAGCGACGACACCGAGCTCTACGTGCAGTACCTGCGCTCCACCTACGACATGAACTGGCAGGAGCGCGCGGCGTTCTTCAACGACGACACCAACGCGATCGGCCCGGCGCCCGGCACCACCTTCACCTACGACGCCGACGGCCGCTTCGTCAGCGGCTCGCCGGCCTCCAGTTCCTGGCGCGGCAACGTCACCGGCAACGATGGCGTGCGCTTCTATACCGACAACCGCTACGCGCAGCAGAGCACCACCACCTCGGACCTGTCCGGCGGCTTCAGCCACAAGCTCACCAGCAACCTCACCGTGCGCGGCGACATGCAACTGGTGCGCTCGGAAAGCGACGCACTGGACTTCACCCTGTTCAGTTCGATCTACCTGCCTGGCCTGACCTTCGACCTGAGCAACAAGTACCCGTCGGTGTCGATCGCCGACCCGAGCTACACCACCAACCCCTCCAACTATTTCTGGAGCGCGGCGATGGATCACCTGGCGAAGAACCGCGGCCGCGAGCTGGCCACGCGCTTCGACCTGGAATACACCTACGACGACAATCCGTGGCTGCGCACCTTCCGCGCCGGCATCCGCGCCACCGATCGCACCCAGACCAACAAGAACTCCGGCTACAACTGGGGCGTGATCAGCGACAACTGGGCGACCATTCCCGGCACCGCGAACGGCACCGGCCTGGCCGACCTGGCCACCTACATGACCTCGGCCGCGCAGCTGTCCTCGTTCTCCAACCTGTTCCGCGGCAAGATCGACGTGCCCAACCGGCTGTACTTCCCCAGCAACGCGGCGGTCAAGGACTATGCCGGCACCTCGCGGATGATCGAGCAGATCGTCGCGCTGCGCGGCTCGGGCTGGGCGCCGGACCAGTACCAGTTGCAGGACACCAATCGCCAGTTCGAACGCACCCAGGCCGCCTACGCGGTGCTGTACTTCGGCAACGACGAGGCGCTGGGCGTGCCGGTGGACGGCAACATCGGCATCCGCGTGGTGCAGACCAAGACCGAGGCCAACGGCTACGGCCAGTTCCCGGATCTGTCGGGCAGCGCGGGATCGCAGGCGCTGCGCGACCAGTACACGGGTCAGTATTTCCCCAATAGCGCGCAGGGCAGCTACACCAACGTGCTGCCCAGCTTCAACCTGCGCTTCAAGTTCTCCGATGCCCTGCAGTGGCGCATCGCCGCGTCCAAGGCGATGGCGCGGCCGGACTACACGCAGTTGCAGCCGTACCTGCTGCTGGCGGCGACCACCGAGGACGACGGCAGCGTCTCCAAGTGGACCGGCACCGCCGGCAATCCCAACCTCAAGCCGATGAAGGCCAACCAGTACGACACCGCGCTGGAGTGGTACTTCGATACCAGCGACATGATGTACCTGACGCTGTTCTACAAGAGCGTCAAGGACTACTTCTCCAACCAGACCGTCACCGAGAACTACGGTGGCCAGGACTGGCTGGTGACGCGGCCGTACAACATGTCCAAGGGCCGCATCCGCGGCTTCGAATACGGCTACACGCAGTTCTTCGACTCGCTGCCGGGATGGATGAGCGGGTTCGGCGTCAATGCCAACTTCACCTTCGTGGACAGCAGCGGTGGCGTGAATTCGGCGACCGATCCGTACACGCAGACCACCGTCACCGGCGTGAGCCTGCCGCTGGAGGGCCTGTCGCGGCGCAGCTACAACCTGGCCGGCATCTACGAGAAGGGGCCGCTGTCGGTGCGCCTGGCCTACAACTGGCGCTCGCGCTATCTGCTGACCGCCAGCGACGTCTCGACCAAGCTGCCGACCTGGTCGGACGATTACGGCCAGCTCGACGCCTCGGTGTTCTATCGCTTCACGCCGCACCTGCAGCTCGGCATCCAGGCCAACAACCTGACCAACACCGTAACAAAGGTGCTGATGGGGCCGACCTCCTACACCGGCGGCGAGGTCGACAACCATCTGTACACGCGCAGCTGGTTCGTCAACGACCGCCGCTACTCGCTGGTGCTGCGCGGCAACTGGTAAGCGGCCGCGACCACTTCCCGTTTCCCTGGCCCGCCTGCGTTGCGCAGGCGGGCTTTTTTGTGCGCGCACCCGCAGCGCGGCGACGATGCGGGCCGGCGATGCCGCTGGCCCATGACGCTGCGGCGTCGCGTCGGCGTTCGTATGTGGAAAAAGTATAGCTAACCGTGAATATTTCATTGGATGGCATGTCTACGGCCACCTATTCTCACGGTCGAGTCGCGATGTCTTCGATCGCATGCGCGCAGCGGCACTCCGCCGCGCCGGACTTGCGGCCAGCACCCGTCAGCAGGTGCGCCCGCACAACCGACATGGCGATGCGCCCTTGGCGCGATCGCCGAACCCGTATGTACATGTGTCCTGGGAGGGAAACACCATGTCAGCGCCTCATTCCCATCGTCCGCGCGCGCGGACCGTGGTGCTCCGTTCTACCCGCGCCGTTTCCGCGCGCGGCCCGCGCCGCTCCACCATCGCCCTGGCCGTCGCCGCGCTGCTCGCGACGTCCGCCGCGCATGCCCAGCAAGCCGAATCGTCCGCGCCAAGCGATACCACCACGCAACTGGACACGGTGCAGGTCAGCGGCACCCGCAGCAGCGTGACCAAGGCGCAGATGGTCAAGCAGAACGCCGAGCAGATCGTCGATTCGATCGTGGCCGAGGACATCGGCAAGCTGCCGGACAACAACGTCGCCGAAGCGCTGCAGCGCATCTCCGGGGTGCAGATCGCGCGCAACTACGGCGAGGGCAGCAGCATCGCCATCCGTGGCCTGACCCAGGTCCGCACCGAGCTCAACGGCCGCGACATCTTCACCGCCAACGACGGCCGCGGCCTGAGTTTCGAGGACGTGTCGGCGGAATTGCTGGCCGGTGTCAACGTGTACAAGAACCCGTCCGCGGACATGATCGAGGGCGGCCTCGGCGGCACCGTGGACCTGCGCACGCGCCTGCCGTTCGACTACGACGGGCGCAAGATCGCCGGCAGCGTGCAGTACAACCACTACGACCTGGCCGACGACAGCAAGCCGGCGTTCTCGGGCATGTACAGCGACCGCTGGCAGACCGGCATCGGCGAGATCGGCCTGCTGCTGAACTATTCGCAGCAGACCAGCCCGTTCCGCCAGGACACCATCTCCATCGAGCCGTGGTACACGCAGACCGATCTGCCGGGCTACGAAGGCCAGGCCATCTCGGTGCCGCACGGCGCCGGCACCAACACCACGGTCGGCGAGCGCAAGCGCAAGACCGGTGCGTTCGCGCTGCAGTGGCGGCCCAGCGACGACGTCGAGGTCACCGCGCAGGTGCTGCGCTCGGACTACGATTTCCGCTGGCACGATTACTCGTTCTTCGCCTACAGCGGGCAGGACCCGATGCAGGGCTACGACGACATCGTGGTCAACGACCGCAACGAGTTCGTCAGCGGCACGTTCCAGAACACTCCGGCCGATTCCAACACCAGCCTGACCGAGCGCCATTCGGTGACCACCGACTACTCGCTGGGCGCCAAGTGGACGGTGTCGCCGAACCTGACCCTGAGCACCGATGTCCAGTACATCGATGCCACCACCAAGGGCACGCGCTACATCCTCGGCACCGGCATGGACACCACGCCGCTGTACACCATCGACTTCCGCGGCGACCTGCCGCGCCTGTCGGTGAGCGATGCCGCCGGCAATCCGGGCTATCTGGCCGACCAGGCCAACTACAGCGGCTGGAAGTTCCACCTGGACAACAAGGACGACAACAAGGCCACCGAGTTCGCCTGGCGCAGCGACATGGACCTGGCCTTCGACGACAGCTTCGCGCGCAGCTTCAAGGCCGGCGTGCGCTATACCGACCGCGATGCACAGAACAAGGGCAACGTGTGGCGCTACATGTACCTGGGCGCGCCGTTCGCGCAGTACCCGGACGCGCAGGTGATGCAGAATCCGATCACCGATTTCTTCCGCGGCGATTCGCAGACCTTCGGCCCCAGGCTGACCCCGTCGGACACCTTGGTCGACAACTACGCCGAAGCGTTGAAGGTGTTCGGCGCCTCGCCGCTGACCTTCGCGCCGAACAACATCAACGACCAGGGCGAGAAGACCTATGCCGCCTACGGCGTGCTGCGCTTCGGCACGGACGGTGGCACGGTCCCGTTCGACGGCAACATCGGCCTGCGCATCGTGCGCACCAAGGTCGATTCGCAGGGCGTGCGCACCGGCACCGATGCCGAGGGCGGCGGCCTGCTGCCGGTGGACGTGCAGCAGACCTACACCGACGTGCTGCCGAGCTTGAACCTGCGCTGGATGCTCACCGACACGCTGCAGTGGCGCTTCGCCGCCTCGCGCGGCATCTCGCGTCCGGATCTCAACAAGCTCAATCCGAACCTGAGCCTGGGCACCGCCACCGGCACCGACGGCACCACCCGCCGCACCGGCGCGGCCGGCAATCCGGACCTGCGGCCGATGAAGGCCGATCAGTTCGACACCGCGCTGGAGTGGTACTTCGGCAAGGGCTCGATGATGTACGGCACGATCTTCTACAAGAAGGTCGACGGCTTCATCGCCGATGCCGTGTTCGAGGAGGTCTATGGCGGCCAGACCTGGGAGATCACCCGCCCGGTCAACGGCAAGGACGGCAAGATCAAGGGCGCGGAGCTGGGCTATACCCAGTTCTTCGACTTCCTGCCGGGCTGGCTGAGCGGCTTCGGCCTACAGGCCAACTACACCTACGTGGACAGCGAGGCGCCGAGCCCGACCGCCACCGACACCAACGGCCAGGCGCTGACGGTGCCGTTGCAGGGCTTGTCCAAGAACAGCTACAACCTGATCCTCAGCTACGAGATGTCGCGCTTCCAGGCGCGCGTGGCCTACAACTGGCGCAGCGACTGGCTGGTGACCACGGCCGGCAACGGCACCGGCAACCTGCCGGTCTACAACAAGGGCTTCGGCCAGTTGGACGCGTCGGTGCGGTTCAATATCGACGACGTGTGGTCGGTATCGGTGGACGGGGTCAACCTGCTGGATACGCGCAACGAGAGTTACCTCGGCGTGGAATCGCGCTACCGCGACTTCGTCATCAACGACCGTCGCTACGGCCTGACCCTGCGCGCCAGCTTCTGAGCATGGCGTGGGCGCGGTCCCTGGCCCCGACGCGCGTGCTGCGCCGGGGCGGGGATTCCTGCCGATGGCCTGGCCGTCGGCTGCAATCGGAGCACATCGCACGATGCGGCAACCTCGCGTGCTGAGACCTGAGCGACAGACCGACCGGTTCCGGCGCGGCGTGCCTGCGCGCCTGGCCTGGCCTGCCGTGCTGCTGGTGCTGCTGTGCTGCGTGGGCGCAGCCTGCGCGGCACCGGCCACGCCCTACCAGTTCCGCAGCGTCGCCATCGGCGGCGGCGGCTTCGTTTCCGGCCTGCTTTTCCATCCGGCGCAGCAGGGGCTGCTGTATGCACGCACCGATGTCGGTGGTGCGTACCGCTGGGACGCCGCGGACGCGCGCTGGGTCGCGCTGACCGACTGGCTCGGCGCCGACGACCAGAACCTGATGGGCATCGACGCGTTCGCGATCGATCCGCACGATCCGCAGGCCCTGTACCTGGCCGCGGGCACCTATCTGCACGAACGCGCCGGCAATGCCGCGTTGCTGCGCTCGCACGACCAGGGCCGCAGTTTCGCGCGCACCGACCTGCCGTTCAAACTGGGCGGCAACGAGCTCGGTCGCGGCAATGGCGAGCGGCTGGCGGTGGATCCCAGCGATGGCCGCGTGCTGCTGCTCGGGTCGCGCGACGCCGGACTGTGGCGCAGCGACGACCGCGGCCAGCATTGGCAGGCGGTGGCCTCGTTCCCGGCGGTGGCGACCAGCGCCGCCGCCAGCGCGGTCAACCATGCCGGGCGGCGCCAGCAGGTCGGCATCGCCTTCGTGCTGTTCGACCCCGACAGTGCCGGCGGCAACGGCGGCGCTTCGCAACGCATCTACGTCGGCGTGTCCACGCAGGAGCGCAGCGTGTTCGTCTCCGAAGACGCTGGGCGCAGCTGGCAGCCGGTGCCTGGGCAACCGACCGGCCTGCGCCCCAGCCACATGGTGCGGTCCAGCTCCGGCGTCTATTACCTCAGCTATGGCGACCAACCGGGCCCGGATCTGATGGCCGACGGCGCGGTGTGGGCTTACGCACCCGCCGCGCGGCGCTGGACCGACATCACGCCAGTGCCGCAGCCGGGCACCTGGCCGGGCTTCGGCTGGGGCGCGGTGGCGGTGGATCCGCGCCAGCCACAGACGCTGATCGCCAGCACCTTCCGCCGCTACGTGCCGGGCGACGATATCTATCGCAGCACCGATGGCGGGCGCAGTTGGGCGCCGCTGTTCCCGCGCTCGCGCTTCGCGCACGACACCGCGCCGTGGACCGCGCAGGCGCGGCCGCACTGGATGGCGGCGCTGGCCATCGATCCCTTCGACAGCGATCGCGCCTGGTTCGTCACCGGCTACGGCGTGTGGGCTTCGCGCAACCTGCGCGCGGCCGACGCGGCCGAGGGCACGGTGCAATGGTGGTTCGCCGACGCCGGCCTGGAGGAAACCGTGCCGCTGGACCTGCTCAGCCCACCCCAGGGCGCGCCGCTGCTCAGTGCGCTCGGCGACATCGACGGCTTCCGCCACGACAGTCTGGAGCGCGCGCAACTGCAGTTCGCTGGGCCGCGGCTGACCAACGGCGAGAGCATCGACGCCGCCGGCCAGGCGCCGCAACTGGCGGTACGCAGCGGCACCCTGCGCGAGCGTCGCGGCAACGAGGTGCGCGCCGCGTGGTCGCGCGACGGCGGCGCCAGTTGGCAGGCCTTCGCCAGCGAACCGCCGGCGGGCGAGGGCGCGGGCCACATCGCCATCGGCGCCGATGGCCGCCGCGTGATCTGGTCGCCGCGCGATGGCGGCGGCGCCTGGGCCAGCGACGATTGGGGCCGGCGCTGGCAGCGGGTCGAGGCCGCGACCGGCAGTTGGTCGATCGAAGCCGACCGGGTCGATCCGCAGCGCTGGTATGCGGTGGACGCGGCCAGCGGCCGCTTCTATCTCAGCGACGACGGCGGCCGCCGGTTCCGCGACAGCGGCGTCGAGGTCGGCGTGCCGGCGCCGGCCGAGCGCACCCGCCCGCAGCTGCGCCCGGACCCGCTGCGCGCCGGCGTGGTCTACCTGGCCAGTCCCAGCCACGGCGTGATGCGCTGGCAGGACGGCAGGCTCGCGACGCTGGCCAAGGTGCAGGAAGCGCGCTCGCTGGGCCTGGGCCGCGCCCCGCGCGACGGCGCGCCGCCGATGCTGTTCCTGGCCGGCACCGTCGACGGCGTCGGCGGGCTGTTCCGTTCAGCGGACGAGGGCCGGCACTGGCAGCGCATCGACGACGCGGCGCACCGCTTCGGCCGCCCCTACGCTGTCACCGGCGATCCGCGCGTGGTCGGCCGCGTCTACTTCGCCACCGGCGGCCGAGGCATCTTCTATGGCGATCCGCGCTAGTTCCCGCGGCCTCGCCGCATCCGTGCTTTGCTTCCGCGTGCGAGCGCGATCGTCGCGCCGCGCTTCCCGTCGCCTTGCGGCATCGCCGCTGGCGGCGCTCAACCCAGGATCGCTCCGATGAATCCACTGTCGTCCCGGTGTCTACGTTGGCTGGCCGTGCTGTCGCTGACGACCCTGCCTGCCTCGGCGTGGGCGGCGCTGCAAGTGCCGTTGCTGTTCGCCGACGGCGCGGTCCTGCAACGCGACATGCCGATGCGCGTGTGGGGCTGGGCCACGCCTGGCGCCCGCATCCAGGTGCGCCTGGACGGCGCCGCGGCGAGCGCGACCGCGGCCGCCGACGGCCGCTGGCAGGCGCAGTTGCCGGCGCATGCGGCCGGCGGCCCGTATGTGCTGGAGGTGGAGGGCGACGGCACGCGGCGGCGCATCGGCGACGTGCTGGTCGGCGACGTGTGGCTGGCCAGCGGCCAGTCCAACATGGAGTGGCCGCTGGCGCAGGCGCGCGACGGCGCGCGCGAGGTGGCCGCGGCGAACGATCCGCAACTGCGCCACTTCAAGGTGCCCAAGTCGTGGGCGCTGCAGCCCGAGCAGCGCCTGGCCGGTGGCGAATGGAAAGCCGCCACGCCCGACAACGCCGGCGCGTTCTCCGCGGTCGGCTATTTCTTCGCGCGCGAGTTGCGGCGGACCACCGGCGTGCCGATCGGCATCATCGACAGCAGTTGGGGCGGCAGCGCGATCCAGGCGTGGATGGACGCCGCCTCGCAGGGCATGGACACCGCGCAGACCGAACGCGGCATCGCTGAGATGCAGGCCAAGGACGCGCAGACCCTGGCCGCGGTGAAGCAGCGCATCGCGCGCTGGCCGGCGGTGCAGGATGGCGCCGAGCAATGGCGCGCGCCGGACCTGGACGATAGCGACTGGGACCGCATTCCGGTCGACCGCAACTGGGAATCCAGCGGCTACGACGGCATGGACGGCATCGCCTGGTACCGCACCAGCTTCACCCTCAGCGCCGCGCAGGCCAAGGCCGGCATCACCCTGGGCGTGGGCCAGGTCGACGATTCGGACGTCACCTACGTCAACGGCCAGGCGGTCGGGCGCACCGAGAACCGCTGGAACCTGCCGCGCGTGTATGCCGTTCCCGCGGCCGTGCTGAAGCCGGGGCGCAACCAGATCGCGGTGCAGGTCACCGATCTCAGCGGCGGCGGCGGCCTGCATGGCGACGCCAGCGAGCGCTTCGTGCAACTGGCCGACGGCAGCAAGCTGCCGTTGCAGGAATGGAAGTTCCGCCCCGCCAAGGTCAGCGTGACGCTCGACGACGGCCGCAACCAGCAGCCGACGCTGCTGTACAACCGCATGATCCATCCGTTGCAGCCGTTCGCGGTCAAGGGCGTGATCTGGTACCAGGGCGAGAGCAATGCCTACGAGTACGGCGCGCTGCGCTACCGCGACCAGTTCGCGGCACTGATCCGCAGTTGGCGGCAGGAGCGCGGCCAGCCGCAACTGCCGTTCCTGTGGGTGCAGTTGGCCAACTTCCAGGCCGGTTCGGACAAGGGCGATCTGAGCCCATGGGCGCAACTGCGCGAATCGCAGTCCAAGACTCTGGCGCTGCCGGCGACCGCGCAAGCGGTGACCATCGACATCGGCAATCCCACCGACATCCATCCGACCAACAAGCAGGACGTCGGCCACCGCCTGGCGCTGGCCGCGCGGCACGTTGCCTACGGCGAAACGCTGGTGTACAGCGCGCCGACGTTCCAGGGCGCCGAGTTCGCCGCGCATGCCGCGCGGCTGCGCTTCGATCCGATGGGCAGCGCGTTGGCGGTGCGCGGCGGCGGCCCGTTGCGTGGCTTCAGCGTCGCCGGCGCCGATCGCCGCTTCCATCCGGCGCAGGCGCGCATCGAGGGCGACAGCGTGCTGGTGGAGAGCGCCGAGGTGGCGCAGCCGCAGGCGGTGCGCTACGCCTGGAGCGAGAACCCGGCGCAGGCCAATCTGGTCAACCGCGAGCAGTTGCCTGTTTCCCCGTTCCGGACCGACACCTGGTGAGACGGAGTGCGAACCCCATGATGCTTCCCGCAATGCGCGCACGCGCCGCGACGGCACGGCGGCGCCCGCTGCTGGCTTCCACGCTGCTGCTGGCCCTGGCCGCCTGCCAGCCCGATCCGCCCGCACCACCGGCCGCCGGCGGCGCGCCAGCCGCAACGCCCGCGTCGACGCCGGCGGGCACCGCCGCTTCGCCATCCGCGCAGCAGCCGATCCCGCAGTTCGTCAGCAAGGACGGCAAGCACGCGCTGTTGGTGGACGGCGCGCCGTTCCTGATCCTCGGCGCGCAGGTCAACAATTCCAGCAACTACCCGGCGGCGCTGGACAAGGTATGGCCGGCGATGCAGTTCCTCGGCCCGAACACGGTGCAGGTGCCGATCGCCTGGGAGCAGGTCGAGCCGGAGGAGGGCACGTTCGATTTCTCCTTCGTCGACACGCTGCTGGCGCAGGCGCGCGAACGCAAGGTGCGGCTGGTGCTGCTGTGGTTCGGCACCTGGAAGAACAACGGCCCGGCCTACACGCCGCATTGGCTCAAGACCGACAACGCGCGCTTCCCGCGGGTGCTGACCCGCGACGGCAAGACGCTCGGTTCGCTGTCGCCGTTGGCGCCGGCGACGCTGGAGGCCGATCGCAAGGCCTTCGTCGCCTTCATGAAGCACCTCAAGCAGGCCGATCCGCAGCGCACCGTGATCATGGTGCAGCCGGAAAACGAGCCGGGCACCTACGGCAGCGTGCGCGACTTCTCGCCGCTGGCGCAGCGGGCATTCGACGGCCCGGTGCCGGCGGCGCTGCTGCAGAAGCTCGGCAAGCAACCGGGCACCTGGGCGCAGGTGTTCGGCGCCGATGCCGACGAGTTCTTCCACGCCTGGCACATCGGCCGCTTCATCGACCAGGTCGCCCAGGCCGGCAAGGCCGAGTATCCGCTGCCGATGTACGTCAACGCGGCGCTGCGCGGCCCGTTCAATCCCGGCCAGCCCGGCCAGTACGCCAGCGGCGGCCCCACCGACAACGTCCTGGACGTGTGGAAGGCGGCCGCGCCGCACATCGACCTGCTGGCGCCGGACATCTACATGCCCGAGTACCGCATGTACACCACGGTGCTGGAGCGCTACGCGCGCGCGGACAACGCGCTGTTCGTCGCCGAGACCGGCAACCGCCCGGAATACGCGCGCTACCTGTATCCCACGCTGGGCCACGACGGCATCGGCTGGTCCACCTTCGGCATCGACTACAGCGGCTATTCCAACTGGCCGCTGGGCGCCAAGAAGGTGGACGAGGCGACCCTGGCGCCGTTCGCGCTGGGCTTCAAGGCGGTGGCGATGGGCATGCGCCCGTTCGCCAAGGCCGCCTCCGAAGGCAAGCTGCACGGCACCGCCGAAGAGCCCGGCCAGCCGGTGCAGGAACTGCGCCTCAACGAACGCTGGAGCGCGACCATCACCTACGGCGTGCCGCAGTTCTGGTTCAAGGGCGAGCCGCCCGGCAACCCCGAGCCGATCGGCGCGGCACTGATCGCCGAACTGGGGCCGGACGAGTTCCTGGTCACCGGTTACCACGCGCGCGTCACCTTGCATCCGGCCAGCGCGGCGACCGCCAACATGGTCTACGACCGCGTCGAGGAAGGCTTCTACGATGGCGCGCAGTGGCGGTTCCAGCGCAACTGGAACGGCGACCAGACCGACTACGGCGTCAACTTCGCCGACATGCCGCAATTGCTGAAGATCACGCTGGCCACCTACTGAGATTCCGGCGCCGCCCGCGCGCGGCGCCCCACCGGCTACAAAAGGGAGAGAACATGCACACCTCGAACCGTCCCGTGCGCCTGGCGATGAAACCGCTGCCGCGTCTGCTGGCCTTGTCGCTGGCGCTGCTCGCCGTCGGCGCCCAC
Source organism: Xanthomonas sp. DAR 35659 (assembly GCF_041242975.1). Classification (NCBI taxonomy): domain Bacteria; kingdom Pseudomonadati; phylum Pseudomonadota; class Gammaproteobacteria; order Lysobacterales; family Lysobacteraceae; genus Xanthomonas; species Xanthomonas medicagonis. The sequence goes on along the minus strand of NZ_CP162488.1, from coordinate 2,957,052 downwards.
GCGCAGGAAGTGAAGAAGGACGCCGATGGCGTCACCGTGCAGCCCAGCGCCAAGGGCGCGGCGGCGGTGCGGCTGCAGGTGGTGGACAGCGGCATCATCCGCGTCAGCGCAGACCCGGACGGCGATTTCAAGCGCACGCCCAGCCTGATGCGGGTGCCGGTGCAGGGCGACACCGCCTACCAGTTCGAGACGCAGGGCGACACGGTGCGGGTCAAGACCGCCAAGCTCACCGCGCAGGTGTCCACCGTCGATGGCCATGTCAGCTTCGCCGATGCGGCGGGCAAGCCCTTGCTGTCGGAAGTGGCGGGCGGGCGCAGCTTCTCGCCGCTCAAGGTGGAGGGCAAGTCCTACCTGAGCACCCGCCAGCGCTTCGCCTCGCCCGACGACGAGGCCTTCTACGGCTTCGGCCAGCACCAGCAGGGCTGGATGAACCAGAAGGGGCGCAACGTCGAGCTGCTGCAGAGCAATATCGACATGGCGGTGCCGTACCTGGTGTCCAGCCGCAACTACGGCATCCTCTGGGACAACAACTCCATCACCCGCATGGGCGACCCGCGCGGCCTGCAGCCGCTGCCGGCCTCGCTGAAGCTGTACGACGCCAAGGGCAAGCCGGGCGCGCTGACCGCGCGCTATTCGGTCAACGGCAAGCAGGTGGTCGAGCGCCGCGAGAAGGAACTCAACTACCAGTACATCAAGGATCTGGCCAAGTTCCCGGCCAAGGCCAAGCCCAGCGACAAGAGCCGCATGCAGGTGAGCTGGGAAGGCGAGATCGAGGCCAGGAGCGGCGGCGAGCACAGCTTCTCGCTGTACGCCAGCGAGTACGCCAAGCTGTGGGTGGACGGCAAGCTGGTGGTCGACCGCTGGCGCCAGAACTGGAACCCCTGGCACAACGAATTCACCCTCGCGCTGCAGCCGGGCCAGCGGCACAAGATCAAGGTCGAGTGGGACCTGATCGACCCGAGCTACATCGCGCTGCTGCACCGCGACCCGCTGCCGGCGGCCGAAGCCAAGGAACTGTCGCTGTGGTCCGAGGCCGGGCAGATGATCGATTACTACGTCGTGGCCGGCGCCGACGCCGACCAGGTCATCGCCGGCTACCGCGAACTGACCGGCAAGGCGGTGCTGCTGCCGAAGTGGGCCTATGGCTTCTGGCAGAGCCGCGAGCGCTACAAGAGCCAGGACGAGCTGGTCGGCGTGCTGGCCGAGTACCGCAAGCGCAAGCTGCCGATCGACAATATCGTGCTCGACTGGTCGTACTGGCCGGAGAACGCGTGGGGCTCGCACGAGTTCGACCCGGCGCATTTCCCCGATCCCGACGGCATGATCAAGTCGGTGCACGACCTGCACGCGCAGATCATGATTTCGGTGTGGCCCAAGTTCTACCCGACCACCGCCAACTACAAGGAACTCGACGCCGCCGGGCACATGTACAAGCGCAACGTCGCAGTCGGCGAGCTGGACTGGATCGGCAAGGGCTACAAGAATTCCTTCTACGATCCGTACTCGGCGCAGGCGCAGGCGATCTACTGGCGGCAGATCGACGAGAAGCTCAACCGCCGCGGCATCGACGCCTGGTGGATGGACGCCGACGAGCCGGACGTGCACTCCAACCTTGACATCGGCGAGCGCAAGGCGCGCACCACGCCGACCGCGCTGGGTCCGTCCACCGAGTTCTTCAATTCCTATCCGTTGCCGCACACCCATGGGGTCTACGCGGGCGACCGTGCCGCCGACGGCAAGCGCGTGTTCATCCTCTCGCGCAAGGGCTATGCGGGTACGCAGCGCAATGCGGTGGCGGTGTGGAGCGGGGACATCGTCTCGCGCTGGGACGACATGCGCGACCAGATCTCCGCCGGCGTCAACGTCTCCATGTCCGGCCTGCCGAACTGGACCTTCGACATCGGCGGTTTCGCGGTGGAGAAGCGCTACGAGGACCAGGATCCGGCGCACCAGGCCGAATGGCGCGAGCTCAACACGCGCTGGTTCCAGTTCGGCGCGTTCGTGCCGCTGTTCCGCTCGCACGGCCAGTTCCCGTTCCGCGAGATCTGGAACATCGCCCCGGAAGGCACGCCGTACTACGCCAGCATGGCCTACTACAGCCGCCTGCGCTATGCCCTGCTGCCGTACGTCTACACCCTGGCCGGCGACACCTACCATCGCGACGGCAGCATGATGCGCGGCCTGCCGATGGACTTCCCGCACGATCCCAAGGTCGCCGACCTCAACGACGAGTACCTGTTCGGGCCGGCGTTCCTGGTCGCGCCGGTGACCCGCTTCGGCGCCACCTCGCGCCAGGTCTACCTGCCGGCCGGCACCTCGTGGATCGACTTCAACAGCGGCAAGCGCTACGAAGGCGGGCAGAGCATCGAGGCCGCCGCGCCGCTGGAGCGCATGCCGCTGTTCGTGCGCGCCGGCGCCATCGTGCCCACCACCACCGTGCAGCAGTACGTGGACGAAGTGCCGAACGCGCCGCTGACCGTGGTCGTCTACACCGGCGCCGACGGCCAGTTCTCGCTGTACGAGGACGACGGCAAGGGCTACGGCTACGAGAAGGGCGAGTTCAGCCGCATCCCGCTGCGCTGGGACGAGGCCAAGGGCGTGCTGAGCATCGGCGCGCGCGAAGGCAGCTGGCCGGGCATGCAGGCCAAGCGCACCATCAATGTGCGTTTCGTCGACGGCGTGCGCGCGGAGACCGGTGCGCTGGAGCCCAAGGCCGACACCACCGTGCAGTACAGCGGCAAGGCCCTGAGCGTGGCGCGCAAGGCGGCGAAGGGCGCCAAGCGCGGCAAGGGCGCCAAGGCCAGGTGATGGCTGGACGGCGTGGCGCCGTGGGCGGTGAGGGCGACGCAGCGCGCGCGACGCCGCGTCGCGATCGCGTGGGCGATTCGGTGCCCTCGCGCCTCGCTGCGCACATGCGCTGTTGCGCGGCGGCAGGAGCCGTTCGCCGCACGGCCCTGGGTGCACGCCAGTCGCGTAGGGCGGAATCGGGCGAATGAGCATCGAACTGACCCGCCGCGCGCTGTGCAAGGCGATCGGCGCCGGCATGGTGGCCGGGCTCGCGCCCCCGGTCGCGGCGCGCACCGCCGCCGCGGCGCCTGCCAGCGACGCCGCGCCCGTCGCCGATCCGGCCGCGTTGACCCTGTGGTACCGGCGGCCGGCCACGCAATGGGTGGAGGCCTTGCCGGTCGGCAATGGCCGGCTCGGCGCGATGGTGTGGGGCGGCATCGCCCACGAACGCCTGCAGTTGAACGAAGACACCCTGTATGCCGGCCAGCCCTACGATGCGACCTCGCCGGACGCGTTGGCGGCGCTGCCGCAGGTGCGCGCACTGATCTTCGCCGGCCGCTACGCCGAGGCCGAGGCGCTGGCCGACGCCAAGCTGCTGTCGCGTCCGCCCAAGCAGATGCCGTACCAGCCGCTGGCCGACCTGCTGCTCGACTACGACCGCGCCGACGGCATCGATGGCTACCGGCGCGAGCTGGACCTGGACACCGCGCTGGCCACGACCCGCTTCGCCTCCGGCGGCGCGACCCATCTGCGCGAGGTGTTCGTCTCGCCGACCGAGCAGTGCATCGTGGTGCGCCTGTCCTGCGACATGCCGGGCCGCATCGCGCTGCGCATCGGCATCGACAGCCCGCAGGCGGGCGAGCTGAGCGAGGAGCAGGGCGCGCTGCTGTTCGCCGGCCGCAACGCCGGCTTCGCCGGCATCGAGGGCGGACTGCGCTTCGCCCTGCGCGTGCTGCCGCGGGTGCGCGGCGGCCAGACCCGCTTCGAGCGCGGACGCCTGCGCATCGAAGCCGCCGACGAGGTGGTGCTGCTGCTGACCGCGGCCACCAGCTACCGGCGCTACGACGACGTGAGCGGCGATCCGCTGGCGATCAGCGCCGCGCAGCTGCGCAAGGCAGCGGCGCTGTCCTATCCGCAACTGCTGGAGCGGCATCTGGCAGAGCACCGGCGCCTGTTCCGCCGGGTCGCGATCGACCTGGGCAGCAGCGCCGCCGCGCAACTGCCCACCGACGAACGCGTGCAGGGCTTCTCCCGCGGCCACGATCCGGCCCTGGCCGCGCTCTATCACCAGTACGGGCGCTATCTGCTGATCTGCAGCTCGCGGCCGGGCAGCCAGCCGGCCAACCTGCAGGGCATCTGGAACGACCTGATGCAGCCGCCGTGGGAGAGCAAGTACACGGTCAACGTCAACACCCAGATGAACTACTGGCCCAGCGAGGCCAACGCCTTGCACGAGTGCGTGGAACCGCTGGAAGCCATGCTGTTCGATCTGGCCGAAACCGGTGCCCGCACCGCGCGGGCCATGTACGCCGCGCCGGGCTGGGTGGTGCACAACAACACCGACCTGTGGCGCCAGGCCGGGCCGATCGACGGCGCGAAGTGGAGCCTGTGGCCGATGGGCGGCGTGTGGCTGCTGCAGCAGCTGTGGGACCGCTGGGACTACGGCCGCGATCGCGCCTACCTGCAGCGCATCTATCCGTTGTTCAAGGGCGCGGCCGAGTTCTTCGTCGCCACCTTGCAGCGCGACCCGCACAGCGGGGCGATGGTGACCAACCCGTCGCTGTCGCCGGAGAACCGGCATCCCTTCGGCGCCGCGGTGTGCGCCGGCCCGGCGATGGATGCACAGTTGTTGCGCGATATTTTTGCGCAGTGCATCAAAATGGGCCGGCTGCTGGGCGTGGATGCGGCCTTGGGCGAACGCCTGGCCGCACTGCGCGCGCAACTGCCGCCGGACCGGATCGGCGCTGCCGGGCAACTGCAGGAATGGCAGCAGGACTGGGACCTGCAGGCGCCGGAACCGCATCATCGTCACGTCTCGCATCTTTACGCCTTGCACCCCTCCAGCCAGATCAACCTGCGTGACACGCCGGCGCTCGCCGAAGCCGCGCGGCGCTCGTTGCAGCGCCGGGGTGATAGCGCTACCGGTTGGGGGCTAGGATGGCGCCTGAACCTGTGGGCGCGGTTGCGCGATGGCGAGCATGCGCATCGCATTCTGGCGATGCTGCTGTCGCCCGAGCGCACCTATCCCAACCTGTTCGACGCGCATCCGCCGTTCCAGATCGACGGCAACTTCGGCGGCACCGCGGGCATCACCGAAATGCTGCTGCAGAGTTGGGGCGACAGCATCTGGCTGTTGCCGGCGCTGCCGCAGGCCTGGCCGCACGGGCAGGTGCGCGGCCTGCGCGTGCGCGGCGCGGCCGGCGTGGACCTGTCCTGGCGCGACGGTCGCCTGCGGCATGCGCGGCTGAGCAGCGAGCGGGGCGGGCACTACACTTTGGTTTACGGCGGGCAGTCCGTGACTGCCGACCTTTCTCCTGGAGCGACGATGGACCTGGGTTTGCGCGACGATCGGCTGGTGCGGCAATGAGTCTGTACATCGGCCTGGACGTGGGCACGCAGAGCGTCAAGCTGCTGGCCTACGATGCGGACAGCCGCCGCGTGGTCGCCACGCACGGCCATGCGCTGGAACTGATCAGCCGCGACGACGGCACCCGCGAGCAGCAGGCGCAGTGGTGGATCGACGGCATCGTCGCCTGCTTCGCCGCACTGACTGCGGAGCAGCGCGCGCAGGTGCGCGCGATCTCGGTGTCCGGGCAGCAGCACGGCTTCGTGCCGGTGGATGCGCACGGGCAGGTGACCGCGCCGGTCAAGCTGTGGTGCGACACCAGCACCCAGCGCGAATGCGAGGAGATCATGCAGGCGGTTGGCGGCGAGCAGCGCTGCGTGGAACTGGCCGGCAACCCGATCCTGGCCGGCTACACCGCCTCCAAGCTGCCGTGGACGCGCAAGCATCGCGGTGCGGCGTACGCCAGCATGACCTCGGTGCTGCTGCCGCACGACTACGTCAATTTCTGGCTCACCGGCGAGCGTTATACCGAAGTCGGCGACGCCTCCGGCAGCGGCTGGCTGGACGTGCGCACCCGGCAGTGGTCGGCGCCGCTGCTGCAGGCGATCGATCCGCAGCGCGACCTGGCCGCGGCGCTGCCGCCGCTGGTGCCGACCGAGACCACCTTCGTCCTGTCAGCGGCCGCGGCGCAGACCCTGGGCCTGCCGCGCGACGTGCGCGTGGCCACCGGCGGCGGCGACAACATGATGGCCGCGATCGGCACCGGCAACGTGGTGCCGGGGCGGCTGACGATGAGCCTGGGCACCTCCGGCACGCTGTTCGCGTACGCCGACCGGCCGGTGGTGGACGACGCCGCGCGCTGGGCCGCGTTCTGCTCCTCCAGCGGCGGCTGGCTGCCGCTGATCTGCACGATGAACTGCACCGTGGCCACCGAGACCATCTCGCGCCTGTTCGGGATCAAGACCGGCGAGGGCGAGGCGCTGCTGGACGCCACTGCGCCCGGCGCCGGCGGACTGGTGCTGCTGCCGTTCTTCAACGGCGAACGCACCCCGAACCTGCCGGCCGCGCGCGGCTGCATGACCGGCATGGACCTGCACAACACCACCCCGGCGCACTTCTACCGCGCGGCGATGGAAGGCGCGACCTACAGCCTGCGCAATGGCTTCGACGCCTTCGTCGATGCCGGGCTGGTGTTCGATTCCATCTACGTCACCGGCGGCGGCAGCAAGAGCGCGGGCTGGCGGCAACTGATCGCCGACCTGTTCGGCTTGCCGGTGCATGTGCCGGCGCAGGCCGAGGGCGCCGCGTTCGGCGCCGCGCTGCAGGCGCTGTGGGCCGACGGCCACGCGCGGGGCGACCGCGCCAGCCTGGCCGAGGTGGTGCTGCAGCACCAGCAGGACGACGCCGCGCTGTCCGCGCAGCCGGATCGGCAACGTGGGGCGCAGTACCAGGCGCACTACCAGACCTTCCTGAACCACTTGCATGCCATCGGCCCGCTCTACGCCGGCTGATCCCCCACTTTCCCCCGCAAACGCAGAGCAGGATTCTTCATGAGCAACTCCGTCTACATCGGCGCCAAGGAATACTTCCCGGGCATCGGCCGCATTCCGTTCGAAGGCAAGGCCTCGGACAACCCGCTGGCGTTCAAGGTCTACGACGCGAACAAGCGCATCGGCGACAAGACCATGGCCGAGCACCTGCGCTTCGCGGTGGCGTACTGGCACAGCTTCTGCGGCAACGGCGCCGATCCGTTCGGCCCGGGCACGCGCGCCTATCCGTGGGATGCCGGCAGCGACGCGCTGGGCCGCGCCGAGGCCAAGGCCGACGCGGCGTTCGAGTTCTTCACCAAGCTCGGCGTGCCGTACTACTGCTTCCACGATATCGACCTGGCGCCGGACGCCGACGACGTCGGCCAGTACGAGAAGAACCTGCAGCACATGGTCGGCATCGCCAAGCAGCGCCAGGCCGACACCGGCATCAAGCTGCTGTGGGGCACGGCCAACCTGTTCTCGCATCCGCGCTACATGAACGGCGCCTCGACCAACCCGGACTTCGACGTGGTCGCGCGCGCCGCGGTGCAGGTCAAGGCCGCGCTGGACGCGACGGTGGCGCTGGGCGGTGAGAACTACGTGTTCTGGGGCGGCCGCGAAGGCTACGCCAGCCTGCACAACACGCAGATGAAGCGCGAGCAGGACCACATGGCGCGCTTTCTGACCATCGCCCGCGACTACGGCCGCAGCATCGGCTTCAAGGGCAACTTCCTGATCGAGCCCAAGCCGATGGAGCCGATGAAGCATCAGTACGACTTCGACAGCGCCACCGTTATCGGCTTCCTGCGCCAGCATGGCCTGGACCAGGACTTCAAGCTCAACATCGAGGCCAACCACGCCACGCTGTCCGGGCACAGCTTCGAGCACGACCTGCAGGTGGCCAGCGATGCCGGGCTGCTGGGCAGCATCGACGCCAACCGCGGCAACCCGCAGAACGGCTGGGACACCGACCAGTTCCCGACCGACCTGTACGACACGGTGGGGGCGATGCTGGTGGTGCTGCGGCAGGGCGGGCTGGCGCCGGGCGGGCTGAACTTCGACGCCAAGGTGCGGCGCGAGTCGTCCGATCCGCAGGATCTGTTCCTGGCGCACATCGGCGGCATGGACGCATTCGCGCGCGGCCTGGAAGTGGCGCACGCGCTGCTGACGGCCTCGCCGCTGGAGCAGTGGCGCGCCGAGCGCTACGCCAGCTTCGACAGCGGCGCCGGCGCGGCCTTCGCCAACGGCACCAGCACCCTGGCCGACCTGGCCAAGTACGCGGCGGGCAACGGCGAACCCCAGCAACGCAGCGGCCGCCAGGAAGCCTACGAGAACCTGATCAACCAATACCTGATCCGCTGAGGCGCGCGACGGCCGGCGGCCGCGTTGCCGCCGGCCGTGCTGTCCTCCTCCGATGGCCGCCTTCCTTTCCGCACGACACCAGGTGACTCCATGTCCAGCGTCTCCCTAGACCGCGCCGATGGCGCAGGCGAGAACACGCGCCTCATCATCCTCATCAGTTGCGTCGCCACCATCGGCGGCTTCCTGTTCGGCTTCGACAGCGGCGTGATCAACGGCACCGTCGACGGCCTCAAGCAGACCTTCCACTCCAGCGCCGCCGGCACCGGCTTCGAGGTCGCCTCGATGCTGCTGGGCTGCGCGGTCGGCGCCTTCTTCGCCGGCTGGCTGGCCGACCGCCTGGGCCGGCGCGCGGTGCTGATCATCTCCGCGGTGCTGTTCCTGCTGTCGGCGCTGGGCGCCGGCGCCGCGCACAATTCCGGCATCTTCATCTTCGCCCGGGTGATGGGCGGGTTCGCGGTCGGCGCGGCCAGCGTGATGTCGCCGGCCTACATCGCCGAGGTCGCGCCGGCGCGCTATCGCGGGCGCCTGGCCACGGTGCAGCAGATCGCCATCATCAGCGGGCTGTTCACCGCGTTCCTGAGCAACTACGTGCTGGTCAAGCTGGCCAGCGCCTCGACCGAGCCGCTGTGGCTGGGCCAGGCCGCGTGGCGCTGGATGTTCTGGATGCAGGCGTTCCCGTCGCTGCTGTTCCTGCTGCTGTTGCTGGCGATCCCGGAGAGTCCGCGCTACCTGGTGGTCAAGGGCCGTCGCGAGGACGCGCTGGCGGTGCTGACCAGGCTGTACGGCCCGCGCGAGGCGCAGGCCAAGCTGACCGAGATCTCCGCCTCGCTGGCCGCCGACCAGCACAAGCCCAAGCTGTCGGACCTGGTCAGCAAGGTCACCGGCAAGGTGCGCCCGATCGTGTGGATCGGCATCGGCCTGGCCACTTTCCAGCAACTGGTCGGCATCAACGTGGTGTTCTACTACGGCGCGGTGCTGTGGCAGGCGGTGGGCTTCTCGGAAAGCGACTCGCTGCTGATCAACGTGCTGTCCGGCGGGCTGAGCATCGGCGCCTGCCTGGTCACGGTGATGTTGATCGACAAGATCGGGCGCAAGCCGCTGCTGTGGGTCGGCTCGGCCGGCATGGCGGTGTCGCTGGCGCTGGTCACGCTGGCCTTCGCCAGCGCCTCGCTGGACGCCGCCGGCAAGCTGGCGATGTCGCCGGGCATGGGCCGGCTGGCGCTGATCGCGGCCAATGTCTACGTGATCTTCTTCAACATGTCCTGGGGCCCGGTGATGTGGGTGATGCTGGGCGAGATGTTCCCCAACCAGATCCGCGGCTCCGGCCTGGCGGTGGCGGGCGCGGCGCAGTGGACCTCCAACTTCCTCATCACCGTCTCGTTCCCGATCCTGCTCACCAGCATCGGCCTGGCCGGCGCCTACGGCATCTACACCGTGGCTGCCTTCATCTCGGTGTTCTTCGTGCTCAAGTACGTCTACGAGACCAAGGGCCGCGAACTGGAACAGATGCAAGGCTGAGCGCGTCCTGCGCACCCGCCGGGCCTGGAGACAGGGTCGGCGGGGCGGGGCGCCTGCCCGGGGTTCGCGGTGGAGCGGGCTCCGGGGGCGCCGCGACTCCCGGGGGGGGGCATGTCGGGCCGTGCTCCGGCTCGGCCTCCGGCCTGCGGCGTTCCCATCCAGCGGCAGCGCGCGATGGCGGCCCCACAACGCAAAAGCCCCGCATGCGCGGGGCTTTCTTGCTTTACTCGCTGCAGGCGACCCGATGGTGGCGCTCCCTAGGGGACTCGAACCCCTGTTTTAGCCTTGAGAGGGCCACGTCCTAACCACTAGACGAAGGGAGCGTATTGGTCGCGTCGATTGCAGAGCGCTAGTATATGGGGCTTCGCCGCCTGTCGGCAATCCCGCAACTCGATACGGAAGCGCCATCATCAATCCGCCAGTTCCATTGCCGTTCACCCTGCAAACGATCCCGCGCGACCAGCACAACGTCTCGCGCAAGGACATCAGCCCCAATGCGCTGCGCGTGCTGTACCGGCTGCGCGAAGCCGGCTTCGGTGCCTACCTGGTCGGCGGCGCGGTGCGCGACCTGCTGGTCGACCTGCGCCCCAAGGACTTCGACGTCGCCACCGACGCCACCCCCGAGCAGGTCAAGCAGCTGTTCCGCAACTGCCGCCTGATCGGTCGCCGCTTCCGCCTGGCGCACGTGGTCTACGGCCGCGAGATCATCGAGGTCGCGACCTTCCGCGCCAACGTCGACGACGGCAGCGGCGACCGCGAGCTGGACAACGGCCGCCTGGTCCGCGACAACGTCTACGGCAGCATCGAGGACGACGCGGTGCGCCGCGACTTCACCTGCAACGCGCTGTACTACGCCATCGAGGACTTCTCGGTGCGCGACTACACCGGCGGCTTCGCCGACGTGCAGGCGCGGCTGATGCGCCTGATCGGCGACCCCGAGCAGCGCTACCGCGAAGACCCGGTGCGCATGCTGCGCGCGGTGCGTCTGGCCGCCAAGCTGGACTTCGAGATCGAAGCGGCGACCGCCGAACCGATCCCGCGCCTGGCCGGGTTGCTGGCCGAGGCCGCGCCGGCGCGGCTGTTCGAGGAAGTGCTCAAGTTGTTCCTGTCCGGCAACGGCGTGGCCAGCTTCGAAGGCCTGGAGCGCTACGGCCTGTTCGCGGCGCTGTTTCCGGAAAGCGCCGCGGCGCTCAAGGCCAACCGCAGCGGCGCGTTGCGGCGGATGCTGATCGAGGGCCTGCGCAACACCGATACGCGCGTGGCCAACGACGAGCCGGTGTCGCCGGCGTTCCTGTTCGCGCTGCTGCTGTGGCCGGCCTACTGCCGCGCGCTGATGGCGCTGCAGAAGCAGGGCATGCAGCAGGAGGAGGCGCAGCGCCGCGCCGCCGACCGGGTGACCCTGCACCAGTTGAGCACGGTGGCGTTGCCGCGGCGCTTCTCGCTGCCGATGCAGGAGATCTGGCTGCTGCAGTCGCGCTTCACCTCGCGCCAGAAGAAGCGGGTGGTGCGCACGCTGTCGCATCCGCGCTTCCGCGCCGCGTTCGATTTCCTGATCGTGCGCCAATCCGCTTCGGACGAGCACGCGGCCGACATCGCCTACTGGCGCGAGCTGCAGCAGCAGCCCGGCTACGCGCCGCCGCCGCGCGGCTTCGATCCGGAGATCGACTACGTCGGCGACGAGGTGGCGATGGCCCCGGCCGACAGCGAGGAAACCCCCAAGCGCCGCCGGCGCCGGCGCCGGCGTCCGGATGCCGCCGCCCCGGCCGAGTGAGCGCGATGGACGTGCCCGCGCCGGTGCAGGCCTGCATCGGCCTGGGCGGCAACCTCGGCGAGGCGGCGGCGACCCTGCGCGCGGCCATCGCCGCGCTGGACACGCTGCCGCACACGCGCCTGCTGCGCGCCTCGCAGTTGTACCGCAGCCCGGCCTGGGGCAACCAGGCGCAGCCGGACTTCATCAACGCCGCCGCGCTGGTGGCGACCACGCTGGCGCCGCTGGACCTGCTGCAGGCGCTGCTGGCGCTGGAAGCCCGCCATGGCCGCCAACGCACGCCCGGGGAACGCTGGGGTCCGCGCACTCTGGACCTGGACCTGCTGCTGTACGCCGACGCGGTGATCGACCTGCCCGGGCTGCAGGTGCCGCATCCCCACCTGCACGAGCGCGCATTCGCCCTGCTGCCGCTGGCCGAGATCGCCGCGGAGGCGACGATTCCCGGCCATGGAACGGTGCGTGACATACGCGACCGCATCGAAACCGACGGAATCGCGCCAATCGGTAGATAATGCAAGGCTTATCACCGTACCGCATGAGCTAATGAGCAGCCACGCCGACAGCAAGCCCTGGACCGTCCCCGCCCTGGCCGAGGCCAAGCGCCGCCAGCAGAAGCTGGTGATGCTGACCGCCTACGACGCCGGCTTCGCGCGCACCTTCGACGCCAACGGCGTGGACCTGATCCTGATCGGCGATTCGCTGGGCATGGTGGTGCAGGGCCACGACTCGACCCTGCCGGTGACCGTGGACGACATCGTCTATCACACCGCCGCGGTGGCGCGGGTGCTGCAGCGGGCGCTGCTGGTGGCCGACCTGCCGTTCCAGTCCGATGCCACCCCCGAGCGGGCCCTGGATGCGTCGACCCGCCTGCTGCAGGCCGGCGCGGAGATGGTCAAGCTGGAGGGTGCCGGGCACAAGCTGGAGGTGATCCGCTTCCTCAGCGAACGCGACATCCCGGTGTGCTCGCACCTGGGCCTGACCCCGCAGTCGGTGCTGACCTTCGGCGGCTACAAGATCCAGGGCCGCGAGGAGGCCGCCGCGGCCAAGCTGCTGGCCGACGCCAAGGCGGTGGCCGCGGCCGGCGCCGCGCTGCTGGTGCTGGAGTGCGTGCCGTCGCCGCTGGCGGCGCGGATCACCGCCGAGATCGAGATCCCCACCATCGGCATCGGCGCCGGCCCCGACTGCGATGGCCAGGTGCTGGTGCTGCACGACTTCCTGGGCCTGGACAGCGGCCATCGCCGCCCGCGCTTCGTCAAGGACTTCCTGGCCGAAGGCGGCTCCATCGCCGGCGCCACGCGCGCCTATGCCGATGCCGTGCGCGCCGGCACCTTCCCCGACGCCGAACACGCCTACGCCAAATGATCGAGACCATCACCGACCTGGCGCGGCTGCGCGCCGTCGTTTCCGGCTGGAAGCGGCAGGGCCTGCGCGTGGCCTTCGTGCCGACCATGGGCAACCTGCACGCCGGGCATTTCTCGCTGGTGATGCTGGCGCGGCAGTACGCCGACCGGGTGGTCTCCAGCGTGTTCGTCAATCCGACCCAGTTCGGCCCGAACGAGGATTTCACCCGCTACCCGCGCACGCCCGAGGCCGACACCAGCGGCCTGGAAGGCGCCGGCTGCGACGTGCTGTGGCTGCCGACGGTGGAGAGCATGTATCCGCTGGGCGTGGAGCTGGCGCTGCGCATGCACACCCCGGGCGTCAGCGAAGTGCTGGAGGGCGCCTGCCGGCCGGGCCATTTCGACGGCGTCTGCACCGTGGTCGCGCGCCTGTTCAACCAGGTGCAGCCGGACCTGGCCGCGTTCGGCAAGAAGGATTACCAGCAGTTGGCGGTGATCCGGCAGATGGTGGCCGACCTGGCGTTCCCGATCGAGATCCTCGGCGGCAGCATCGTGCGCGAGGCCGACGGCCTGGCGATGAGCTCGCGCAATCAGTACCTGTCGGCCGAGGAGCGGCCGCGCGCGGCGCAGATCCGGCAGACGCTGCTGGCGATGCGCGAAGGGCACAGCGCCGGGCGCCCGCGCGCCGAGGTGGAGGCGGCGGCGACCGCGCAGTTGCAGGCGGCCGGTTTCGATGTGGACTACACCGTGCTGCGCATGCCGGACCTGAGCGAGCCGCAGGACGACGCGGGCCCGCGCGTGGCGCTGATCGCCGCGCGACTGGGCCGCACCAGGTTGATCGACAACCTGGAGTTCTGAGCGGGTAGCGGGTAGCGGGTAGCGGGTGCGTGGTCGTTACAAGCGGAATGTGTGGCCAACGCGCAGAGGTGTTGCGAGCGGGGTGTCGGCCCTGATCGTGTCCGAACCCGTCAAAGCCTGCCGCTGCGTTCGTCGCGGCTGAAGCCGCTTGTGTCAAAAGAGGGTCTATCGTTGAAGGTGAGAGCGGGGTGCGGCAGGCCGTTAAGCCGCAGTGCCAAGCGAGCACGAGTAGGAGTCAGTGCCGCCGCACCCCGGTTCTCCTGCCTGACAAGCCCGAACAGTTGCCTGAGCCGGGAGCTCGAACATCACAAGCCTGGGCATTGGCAGGAGCGCTCTCGACCCTAAGTCTACTGCGGAGAACGTCTATGCGGCGCTTTGTCGGGATCGATGTTGCCAAGGCCGAACTGGTCATTCATGTGCTGCCGGACGGACTGGCCTGGACCCAGCCCAACACGCCGCAAGGGCGCGTTGAGCTGGTCCAGCGTCTGGCGAGGCTGGAGTGCGAACGGATCGTGCTGGAAGCCAGCGGCGGCTACGAACATGAGGTGCTGCGGACGCTGCGGCAGGCCAACCTGCCGGCGGTGCGGATGTGTGCGCAGCGCCCACGTGCGTTGGCCAAGGCGCTGGGCATCAAGGCCAAGACCGACGCCCTGGACGCGCGTCTGTTGGCCGTGACAGCCCAAGCCATTGTGGCCCCCCCGACGGACGTGTTGCCCGAGCACCTGCAGCACCTGCGCGAACTGCTGGATCTGCGCAATGCTCTGGTCGGCCAGCACGACGCCCTGCGGCGGCGTCTGGAGCACATCACCAGCCCGGAGGTGCGGCGCCACTGCCAGGAAGCGATCGACCTACTGAAGCGGCAGAGCGATGCGCTGAAGCGAGACCTTCAGCAGCAGGCCGACGCGTGTTCGACCCTGCCCAAGGTGCCGGGGCTGGGGCCGATCCTGCGCGCCACCCTGGCCGCACGCCTGCCGGAACTGGGAACGCTGCCGCCGCGCAAGCTGGCCGCCCTGGTCGGGCTGGCGCCGTTCAATCACGACAGCGGCCGCTGGCAAGGCCAGCGCCGCATCAAAGGCGGGCGCAGCGACGTGCGCCGCGCGCTGTACATGGCCACCTGGGCCAGCATCCGCGCCAAATCCCCCTTGGCCCAAACCTATGCGCGCCTGCAAGCGGCCGGCAAACCGGCCAAGGTCGCCATCGTCGCCTGCATGCACAAGTACCTACGCTGGCTCAATGCCATCGCGCGCGATCAGGCTTCTTACGCGCCTCCCGTCATCGCTGCTGCATGACAGTTGACTCCTACAGGGGCTTGCTGGGAGTTGGCTGGGTGTACTGTGGGAGGGACTTCAGCCCCGACGGGGTCCGAAGCCAGCATGCCCGTCGCTTCCCGATGTTGTCCGCAAGTGCGGGATTCGCCGCTCGCTTGATCGGGTTTGGCTTGCACACGTCGCCCATGCCCGCATCCGCGGCCGGATGCAGTCGGAGCATGTCCTGCGGCCGGCCCGCCGGGACGCGATGCGGGCCGCGTCGCGCCCGCCGCCAGACCCTTGCTGCCACCGCCGCTTAACCCCCGGCTGCTAAACTGCGCCTCTATCCCCACCGCAGTACCGCGAGCATGCAACTGAGCCTGTTGAAGACCAAGATCCACCGCGCCACCGTCACCCACTCGGAACTCAACTACGAAGGTTCCATCGCCATCGACGGGCTGCTGCTGGACGCCACCGGCATCCGCGAGTTCGAGCAGGTGCACATCTGGGACGTCACCAACGGTGCGCGCTTCAGCACCTACGCGATCCGCGCCGACGAGGGCAGCGGCATCATCTCGCTCAACGGCGGCGCCGCGCGCCACGTGCAGGTCGGCGACCTGATCATCATCGCCGCCTTCGCCGGCATGAGCGAGGAGGAAGCCGCGCGCTTCCAGCCGACCCTGGTCTACGTGGACGGCAACAACAAGATCACCCACACCAACCACAGCATCCCGAAGCAGGCCGCATGACACAGTCCACCGGTTTCGACGCACTGCATTCCCACGCCCAGCGCTTGCGCGGGGCGCGCCTTCCCGAACTGCTGGCCGCCGAGCCGGGCCGGGTCGACGACCTGGCGCTGCAGGTCGGACCGCTGTACTTCAACTTCGCCCGGCAGAAATACGACCGCGCCGCGCTCGACGCGCTGCTCGCGCTGGCCGCCGAACACGACGTGGCCGGTGCCTTCCAGCGCCTGTTCCGCGGCGAGACGGTCAACGTCACCGAAGGCCGCGCCGCGTTGCACACCGCGCTGCGCGGCGACCTCACCGACGCGCCGGTGGCCAGCCAGGCCAACGCCAGCGCGCGCGAGGTGCAGCAGCGCATGCGCGCGCTGATCGACGCCTTGGCGCAGACCGAGGTCACCGACATCGTCAGCGTCGGCATCGGCGGCTCCGATCTCGGCCCGCGCCTGGTCGCCGACGCGCTGCGTCCGGTGGCCGGCGCGCGTTTCCGCGTGCACTTCGTCTCCAACGTGGACGGCGCGGCGATGCAGCGCACCCTGGCCACGCTGGATCCGGCGCGCACCGCCGGCGTGCTGATCTCCAAGACCTTCGGCACCCAGGAAACCCTGCTCAACGGCCAGATCCTGCGCGACTGGCTGGGCGGCAGCGAGCGCCTGTACGCGGTCAGCGCCAATCCCGAGCGCGCCGCCAAGGCCTTCGACATCGCCGCCGGCCGCGTGCTGCCGATGTGGGACTGGGTCGGCGGGCGCTACTCGCTGTGGTCGGCGGTGGGCTTCCCGATCGCGCTGGCGATCGGCGTCGACGCCTTCGAGCAGTTGCTGGACGGCGCCGCGCAGTTCGACGACCACGCATTGAACGCGCCGCTGGAGCGCAACGTGGCCGTCCTGCATGGCCTGACCACGCTGTGGAACCGCAACCTGCTCGGCTATGCCACCCAGGCGGTGATGACCTACGACCAGCGCCTGGCGCTGCTGCCGGCCTACCTGCAGCAGTTGGTGATGGAGAGCCTGGGCAAGCGCGTGCGACTGGACGGCAGCCCGGTCGAAGCCGACACCGTGCCGGTGTGGTGGGGCGGCGCCGGCACCGACGTGCAGCACAGCTTCTTCCAGGCGCTGCACCAGGGCACCAGCATCGTGCCGGCCGACTTCATCGGCTGCATCCGCAACGACGACCCGTACACCGTCAACCACCAGGCGCTGCTGGCCAACCTGCTGGCGCAGACCGAGGCGCTGGCGAACGGGCAGGGTAGCGACGATCCGGCCCGCGACTATCCGGGTGGCCGCCCGAGCACGCTGATCCTGCTCGACGCGCTGACCCCGCAGGCGCTGGGCGCGCTGATCGCGATGTACGAGCACAGCGTCTACGTGCAGTCGGTGGTCTGGGGCATCAACGCCTTCGACCAGTTCGGCGTGGAACTGGGCAAGCAACTGGCCAGCCAGTTGCTGCCGGCGCTGCAGGGCGAAACCACCGAGGTCGCCGACCCGGTGACGCGCGCGGTGTTGGCGCGGTTGCGCGGCTGAGGTTCGGTGTCGATCCGGATGCGACGGGGCCTGAGGGCCCCGTTTCTTTTTGTGGGGTAGCCGTCGCGCAATGCGGCAACGGGACAGACGTGCCAGTTGCCTGTGGCGCAGCGAGGAGCGCGCCACCGCCCTCGCTCGCTGGCCGGAGACTGCGACCGATTCGCTGGCACTGTGTCGTTCGCGCGAGACCTTCGACGCGTTCCCAAAGCGCGCCGTTACCGCGCCCAGCGCCGGTCTCACGCCAGGTGGTCTCTGGATCGATCGAGCACGCTCGTTGGCGTAAACCGAGTGGACGCAAGGACGTCGTAACAGGAACGCGCCAGCACCACGTCCGACTTGCGCAGTTCCCGGAACTGTCGGTGGTGCGATGCAGCAAATGCAATTCGCCGAGCCGGCGCGAAATGCGGCTGGTAACGCTAACAGCCACGTGGCGGGATGCGCTTTTGGGTATTCCATCCCTATAGCGCAATCCGATATGCCACTATGGCCTTGGCATACCTCGGTGCGTTGTTGACAGCATCGGGGCGAGTAATGAAGCGTAGGCGCCGGTCGCGCGTCTCGGGAGGGAGTGCGGCCTTCGTGTGTCGTGCATTCGTTCCTGGGAGGGAAGCTCTTGCAAAAGCAGTCTGCTGGCGTGTCCGCGCCGATCCGTAACGCGCTGGCCACCGCGGCCGCGCTGGGCCTGTTGGCGTTGGCTGCGGCCGGTCCCGGCCAATCCGCTCCGGCCGCCGCCGCCGCCGCGCCGCCGGCCATCCATCCGCAGCTGTGGCCGTCGCCGGCCTGGCCGCTGGCCGAGGATCCCGCGCTCGAAGCGCGCATCACCAAGCTGATGGCGCAGATGACGGTAGAGCAGAAGGTCGGGCAGACCGTGCAGGGCGACATCGCCAGCATGACCCCGGACGACGTGCGCAAGTACCACATCGGCTCGGTGCTGGCCGGCGGCAATTCCGATCCAGGCGGCAAGTACGACGCCAGCCCGGCGCAGTGGCTGGCGCTGGCCGACGCCTACTACGAGGCCTCGATGGAGAAGGGCAAGGCGGGCCCGGCGATTCCGATCATCTTCGGCATCGACGCGGTGCACGGGCAGAGCAACATCGTCGGCGCCACGCTGTTCCCGCACAACATCGGCCTGGGCGCCACGCGCAATCCGGACTTGATGCGCAAGATCGGCGCGGTCACCGCCGCCGAGACCCGCACCACCGGCATGGAGTGGACGTTCGCGCCGACCGTGGCGGTGCCGCAGGACGATCGCTGGGGCCGCACCTACGAGGGCTACTCCGAGTCGCCCGAGGTGGTCGCCAGCTTCGCTGGCAAGGTGGTCGAAGGCCTGCAGGGCATCCCCGGGCAGCCCGGTTTCCTCGACGGCTCGCACGTGATCGCCTCGGTCAAGCATTTCCTCGGCGACGGCGGCACCACCGACGGCAAGGACCAGGGCGACACGCGGGTCAGCGAGCAGCAGTTGCGCGACATCCATGGCGCGGGCTATCCGCCGGCGATCGCGGCCGGCGCGCAGACGGTGATGGCCTCCTTCAACAGCTTCAATGGCGTGAAGATGCACGGCAACGCGCCGATGCTGACCGACGTGCTGAAGGGGCAGATGCATTTCGGCGGCTTCGTGGTCGGCGACTGGAACGGGCATGCGCAGGTGCCCGGCTGCACCAAGGACGACTGCCCGGCGTCGTTCGTCGCCGGCGTGGACATGCTGATGGCGCCCGACAGCTGGAAGGGCGTGTACGAGAACGCGCTGAAGGCGGTCAAGTCGGGCCAGATCCCGATGGCGCGGCTGGACGATGCGGTGCGGCGGATCCTGCGGGTGAAGCTGCGGCTGGGCCTGTTCGAGGCGGGCAAGCCGTCGCAGCGTCCGCTCGGCGGCAAGTTCGAACTGCTCGGCGCGCCGGAGCACCGCGCGGTGGCGCGGCAGGCGGTGCGCGAGTCGCTGGTGCTGCTGAAGAACCAGAAGCAGCTGCTGCCGCTGAAGCCGCAGAGCAAGGTGCTGGTGGCCGGCGACGGCGCCAACGACATGGGCAAGCAAGCCGGCGGCTGGACCCTGAACTGGCAGGGCACCGGCACCAAGCGCGCCGACTATCCGAACGGCAACACGATCTGGGAAGGCCTGCAGCAGCAGGTGCAGGCCGCCGGCGGCAAGGCCGAACTGGCGATCGACGGTAAGTACCGGGACAAGCCCGACGTGGCGGTGGTGGTGTTCGGCGAGAACCCGTACGCCGAGTTCCAGGGCGATATCGCCACGCTGCTGTACAAGCCCGGCGACGACAGCGATCTGCAACTGATCAAGCGGCTCAAGGCCGACGGCATTCCGGTGGTGGCGGTGTTCCTGAGCGGACGGCCGCTGTGGGTCAACCGCGAGATCAATGCCGCCGACGCCTTCGTCGCCGCCTGGTTGCCCGGTTCCGAGGGCGGCGGCGTGGCCGACGTGCTGTTGCGCAAGCCCGACGGCGGCATCCAGTACGATTTCCACGGCAAGCTCAGCTTCTCCTGGCCGCGCAGCGCGACCCAGTACGCCAACAACGTCGGGCAGAAGAACTACAACCCGCAGTTCGCGTTCGGCTACGGCCTGACCTACGCCGATAAGGGCGACGTGAGCCGGCTGTCGGAAGTGTCCGGGGTCTCCGGCGCGCAGGCGGTGGGCGGGGTGTACTTCGAGCGCGGCAAGCCGGCGCCGGGCATCAACCTGATCCTGCAGGGCGCCAGCCAGGCCAACCTGCCGGCGGCGACGATGCCGGCGGCGCTGGCCGACGGCTCGCTGAAGGTCACCGCGATCGACCACAAGGCGCAGGAAGACGCGCGCCGCTTCGCGTGGTCGGGCAAGGGCAAGGCCGGCATGGCGCTGGTGCTGCCCAAGCCGCTGGACGTCTCGCGCGAGAGCAACGGCGACGTGCAGTTGATCCTGACCATGAAGGTGGACGCGGCGCCGAGCGGCGCGGCGCGCATCGGCGTGGGCTGCGGCACCGGCTGCGCGGCGCAGGTCGACCTGGGCAAGGCGCTCGCGGCGCTGCCCAAGGGCGAATGGCGCACGCTGGGAGTGCCGCTGAAGTGCTTCAGCGTCGCCGGCGCGGACGTGTCCAAGCTGGAGCGGCTGCCGGTGATCGAGAGCGACGGCGCGCTGGACCTGTCGGTGTCGCGGATCGCGCTGGGACCGAGCAACGATGCGCAGAGCGTGGTCGACTGCGCGGTGCGCTGAGCCGCGCGCCAGGATGCAGTGGCGCCGTCGCGGTGACGGCGCCGTGCGCACGGCGACACGCGCGAAGGCGTGCTGTGGCTAGGGCATCTAGCGCGGCGCGCTCACGCAGTGCGGCGCGAGCGGATGCGGCGGCGAGCCGTGCGCCGGGCACCACCCAGCCAGGCATCGAAGCGCAGCGCTACGTGTTGTCGGAACGCCTGACCGGAACATCGGGCGCGGCATCCGGCCGGTTCCGCTCATGGGCAGGCGTCTCGGCGCGTGCACCCGCGAGCAGCCGGCAAGCCGGTCGGCGCCGATGCTTCCCGATGGCTGCATGCCTCGGCAGACAGTTGGTCCTCTCGCCCGATGCAGGTCGGTGCGAAGCAAACACAAGCAAGCCCGTCCGGCGGGACGGGTTCATCGCGACACAGGCGAACGGGCCGCGGCCCGTGGGAGAAGTGCAGTGGGTCTGGCGACGTTGGATGTGGCGATCGTATTGGTCTACCTGGCGGGCATCTTCGTGCTCGCGCAATGGGTGTCGCGGGAGAAGGCAGGGCACAGCAAGAGCGCCGAGGACTACTTCCTGGCCGGCAAGACGCTGCCGTGGTGGGCGATCGGCGCCTCGCTGATCGCGGCCAACATCTCCGCTGAGCAGATCATCGGCATGGCCGGCTCCGGCTATGCGATCGGCCTGGCGATCGCCTCCTACGAGTGGATGGCGGCGCTGACCCTGCTGATCGTCGGCAAGTTCTTCCTGCCGATCTTCCTGCGCAACGGCATCTACACCATGCCGCAGTTCCTGGAGCAGCGCTACGGCAAGTGGATCCGCACGTTGATGGCCGTGTTCTGGCTGCTGCTGTACGTGTTCGTCAACCTGACCTCGATCCTGTGGCTGGGCTCGATCGCGGTGAGCCAGGTCACCGGCATGGACCAGACCCTGGCGCTGGCGCTGATCGGCGTGTTCGCGCTGGTCTACCAGCTGTACGGCGGGCTCAAGGCGGTGGCGCTGACCGACATCGTGCAGGTCACCCTGCTGGTGCTGGGCGGATTGCTGGTGGCCGGGCTGACGCTGTCGCGCATCGGCGACGGGGCCGGCGTGCTGGCCGGCTTCAAGCACCTGTGGAATGCGCACCCCGAGCACTTCCACATGATCCTCTCGAAGGACAACCCGTTCTACAAGGACCTGCCGGGCCTGAGCGTGCTGCTCGGCGGGCTGTGGGTGATGAACATCAGCTACTGGGGCTTCAACCAGTACATCATCCAGCGCGCGCTCGCCGCCAAGGATTTGGGCGAGGCGCAGAAGGGCATCGTGTTCGCCGCGTTCCTGAAGCTGCTGATGCCGGTGGTGATCGTGGTGCCGGGCATCGCCGCGGTGGTGCTGGCGCCGGACCTGGCCAAGTCCGACCAGGCGTATCCGACCATGATGCAACTGTTGCCGACCGGCATTCTCGGGCTGGTGTTCGCCGCGCTGGTGGCCGCGATCGTGGCCTCGCTGGCGTCGAAGATCAATTCGGTGGCGACGATCTTCACCCTGGACTTCTACGCCAAGTTCCGCCCGCAAACCGAGCAGAAGCAACTGGTGCGGGTCGGCCGCATCGCCGCGGTGCTGTCGGTGCTGGTCGGCATCCTGACCGCGCGGCCGTTGCTGGGCAATTTCGACCAGGGCTTCCAGTTCATCCAGGAATTCACCGGCTTCTTCACCCCGGGCGTGGTGGTGATTTTCATGCTCGGCCTGTTCTGGAAGCGCGCCAACGAGGCCGGTGCGCTGACCGCGGCGATCGGCTCGGTGGTGCTGTCGTTCGCGCTCAAGTTGGCCTGGCCAGAACTGCCGTTCATGGACCGCATCGGCGTGGTGTTCCTGGTGGCGCTGGTGCTGGCGGTGGTGGTGTCGCTGCTGACCCCGGCCCGGCAGGCGCGCGACCTGATCCGCACCGACGATGTGGCCTACGGCACCTCGCTCGGCTTCAAGCTCGGCGCGGCCGGCGTGATCGCGATCCTGGTCGCGCTGTACACGGTGTTCTGGTGAGGCGCCCGCGGCGCTCGCCGTGAGGCGATCGCCGCATCACTTGCGGACGCGTCGGCGCGCGCCGGTCAGGCGCCGCGCCCTGGCGCGGCCAACCAGGTTTCCAGCGCCGCGGCCGGCATCGGCCGCGCGATCCAATACCCCTGGCCTTCGTCGCAGCCCCAGTCGCGCAGCATTGCGTAGGTCTCCTCGGTCTCGATGCCTTCGGCCACCACCTGCTGGCCGAAATCGTGGCCGAGCCGGATCATCGACGGCACGATCATGCAGTCGGTGCGGCTGCCCGGCAGCGAGCGGATGAACGACTGGTCGATCTTCAGCGCGTTGGCCGGAATGCGCTTGAGGTAGCTGAGGTTGCTGTAGCCGGTGCCGAAATCGTCGATGGCGATCTTCACCCCCAGCGCGCTGATGTCCTGCAACTGCTCGGCCACGCGTTGCGGATGCCGGATCATCGCGCTCTCGGTGAACTCGATCTCGATGCGGCCCGGCTCCAGCGCATGCTGCGCCAGCAACCCGCGCAGTGTGGCGATGAAGTCATCCTGCTCCAGGTCCACCGCAGAGACGTTCAGCGAGACGCTGAACCGGTGTCCCTGCCGCTGCCAGGCCGCGGCCTGGGCGATGCCGGCCTGCAGCACCCAGGCGGTGACGCGGCTCATCAGCGCGGTCTTTTCCGCCAGCGGAATGAACTCGTTGGGCGCGACCGCGCCGAGCAGCGGGTGCTGCCAGCGCAACAGCGCTTCCACGCCGACGCAGGCGCCGCTGTGCAGGCTGACCCGCGGCTGATAGTGCAGGCTCAGCTGATCGCGCGCGTCCAGCGC
The DNA here is from genome assembly GCF_041242975.1 of Xanthomonas sp. DAR 35659. Taxonomy (NCBI): domain Bacteria; kingdom Pseudomonadati; phylum Pseudomonadota; class Gammaproteobacteria; order Lysobacterales; family Lysobacteraceae; genus Xanthomonas; species Xanthomonas medicagonis. The sequence goes on along the minus strand of NZ_CP162488.1, from coordinate 2,933,801 downwards.
TTCGGGCAGCGCGGCCAGGATGCGGAAGGCGTTGCGTTGGCTGGCGTCGTGGCCGCGTTCGTACAGGCTCCACGGCAGGCCGCGCTGGCGCGCCATGTCCACCGCGGTGGTCAGCGAACGCAGCGTGTGATTGGCGCTGAGCGCGCCGTCCAGGCGCACCGCGCCGATCGACGGCGTCGCCGCGTGCGGAATGCCCTGGTGCTCTATCGCCTCGGCGAAGGCGCCGCACACCTGCGTGCAGCGCTGCGCCAGTTGCGCCGGATCGTGGCCGTCCACGACGAAGGCGAAGCTGGTGGTGTCGATGCGGTACGCGGGGCGCCCGTCCAGCGCCGCCAGCAGGCGGTCGCGCGCGGCCAGCAGATAGCCCTCGGCGTATTCCCAGCCCAGCGCCTTGACCATGTCGCGGAAGTAGTCGGCGCCGCACACGTCGATGGCCACGCCGGTGTCGTGCTGGTCCTTGCTCTGCAGCGACAGCCACATGGTCAGGTCTTCGTTGAAACGGCTGCGGTTGGGCAGGCCGGTCAAGGCGTCGACGAAGCCGGTGTTGCGCAGGGTCTCGATCCGCAACAGCAGCAGATCGCGCAGCTCCTCCAGGGTGGCGCGCGACGCCGCGTCGAACACGTGGCGCGGTTCGCTGTCGATCACGCACAAAGTGCCCAGGCCGGTGCCGTCGGCCAGGATCAGCGGCGCGCCGGCGTAGAAGCGGATGAAGGGCGGCCCGGTCACCAGCGGGTTGTCGCGGAAGCGCGGATCCTGCCGCGCGTCGGCCACCACCAGCAGTTCCGGGTTGTGGATCGCATGCGCGCAGAACGCCTGGCTGCGCGGCGTCTGCGGCGCGGCCAGGCCGACCCGCGACTTGAACCACTGCCGCTGTTCGTCGATCAGCGACACCAGCGCGATCGGCGTGCGCAGGCTGCGCGAGGCCAACTGGGTGATCAGGTCAAAGGCGCGGTCGGCTGGCGTGTCGAGCAGGCACAGCTGACGCAGGGTGGCCAGCCGCTTGGATTCGTCGGGTGGCGTCGGAAGAGGGCGGGACGTCATGCCTTGTTAGCGGCGCGCGGCCCATCGACTTGAATCGATCCGCGCCCTGCGACGTAGACGAACGCGACGCGATTTGCGACGTGAAGATCGCGTGATGAAGCGCGATGGCGCTGGCTTCCGTCGGACCGCTAGCGAGGCGGTTCGCGCTGCGGGCTGGGGCGCTTGGCCAACTTGCGCTGCAGCGAGCGCCGGTGCATGCCGAGCAGGCGTGCAGCGGCCGAGACATTGCCGCCGGTCTCGTGCATGGCCTGCTGGATGTGTTCCCACTGCAGGCGGCTGAGCGGGGTCATCGCGTCCGGCACGTCGGCGCCGTCGTCGTCCTCGGCCTCCTCCGCCTCCAGGTTCAGCGCGCGCAGGATCATCGGCACCGTGGCCGGCTTGGGCAGGTAGTCGTCGGCACCGAGCTTGATCGCCTCCACCGCGGTGGCGATGCTGGCGTAGCCGGTGACCAGCAGGATGCGCATGTCGGCGCGGATCGCGCGCAGCGGCTGGATCAGCGCCAGTCCGGATTCGTCGCCGAGCTTGAGGTCGATCAGCGCGTAGTCCGGCGGCGTGGCCGTGGCCAGCGCCAGCGCCGCCGCGCCGCTGTCGGCGGTCTGCGTCTCCAGTCCGCGGCGGGCGAGGGTGCGCTGCAGGGTGCGCAGGTACAGCGGATCATCGTCGACCAGCAGGCCCAGCGGGGTGTCGGTGTTCATGCGGAGGTCTCCAGGGCGAGCAGCGGCAGGCGGAAGCCGACCCGGGCGCCGTGGCCGGGCGCGGGCTGGGTCCAGAGTTCGCCGCCCAGGCGTTCGATGGTCGCATGCGACAGCGCCAGGCCCACGCCCATGCTGTCGGGCTTGCCGCTGCGGAACAGGGTGGCCGGCAACGCGACCTGGTTGGCGTCGAAGCCGCCGCCGTAGTCGCGCACCTCGCCGATCAGTTCGCTGCCGGTGACCCGCACGTTCAGGTCCACTTGCGGGTGGCCGGCGCGCTCGCCGGCATCGGCGGCGTTGTTCAGCAGGACCTGCAACAGGTGGCCGATCGCGCTTTCCAGACGCAGTTGCAGCGGCGCGTCGTCGTTGCGGCGCAATTGCACGGTCGGCCGCACCAGTTGCCACTGGTGCAGCACGTGCGCCAGCGACACCGTGCCGCCGCCGGCGCGCTGCGCCGGCGCGGCCAGCGCCAGCACCCGCTCGCGGCACTGCACCAGCAGTTCGCGCAGGGTGTCCAGGTCCTCGCGCAGTTCCGGTTGGGTGCTCTGTTCGGCGATGTCGTCGGTGAGCAGGGTCATCGTCGCCAGCGGCGTGTTCAGTTCGTGCGCCACCGACGCGGCGTGGGTCGCCAGGGCGACGATGCCCTCGTTGCGGGTGAAGCGCTCGCGCAGCAGCGCCAGTTCGCGCTCGCGCTCGCGCATGGCCATGGCCAGGCGGGTCGAGAACACCACCACCACGACCGTGGAGAGCAGGAAGTTGGCGGCCATGCCCCAACGCTGCAGGTCCAGTGCCTGGTAGGGACCGGGGGGCAGCGGCAGGCCGAACACCGCGCTGACCGTGTAACCGGCCACGCAGGCCAGCGCCACCGCCAGCGCCCAGCGCAGCGGCAGGGCCAGCACCGCCAGCGCGATCAGCACCAGGAACAGCGAGCCGAAGGCGTTGCCGATGCCGCCGCTCCAGCCGACCATCCAGGTCAGCACGGTCACGTCGACCAGGATGTGGCCGAAGGCGGTGGCGGGCGCGGCGGTGTCGGCGTGGCGCAGGCGCAACTGCGCGTAGAGGTTGAACAGGGCCAGCGCGGCCACCCCGGACCACAGCGGCGCCTGCGGCAGCGGCAGCCGCATCGCCCAGGTCGCCACCAGGATCGTCGCCGCCTGGCCGGCGGTGGCCAGCCAGCGCAGGCTGCACAGGGTGCGCAGGAACGAGGCGTCGGTGGAAGTCATGGCGCGCATCGTATGCGTTGGCGCCGGCGGCTGTCTGCGACAAACCGTCGCAGTGCCGGCGGCATGGCTGAACCGCGCGCGGCGGGGAGTGGGGTGGGGCCGCCACTCACGCTAAAATGCGCGCATGCACGATGCCGTCAGCCGACCCACTCCCCCCACCGACGCGGCGCCCTGGGCGCGCCGTCCCACCCAGCCGGTCCGCATCGGGGGCGTCGTCGTGGGCGGCGGCAGTCCGGTGGTGGTGCAGTCGATGACCAACACCGACACCGCCGACGTCGCCTCCTCGGTCAAGCAGGTGGCCGAGCTGTGGCGCGCCGGTTCGGAGATGGTGCGGCTGACCGTCAACAACGCCGAGTCGGCCGCGGCGATCCCGCGCATCGTCGACAAGCTGCGGATGATGGGCATCGAAGTGCCGCTGATCGGCGACTTCCACTACAACGGCCACCAGTTGCTGGCCGCCGAGCCGGCCTGTGCCGAGGCGCTGGCCAAGTACCGGATCAACCCCGGCAACGTCGGCTTCGGCAAGAAGAAGGACACCCAGTTCGCGCAGCTGATCGAGTTCGCGCTGAAGTACGACAAGCCGGTCCGCATCGGCGCCAACTGGGGCTCGCTGGACCAGTCCCTGGCGGCGCAGCTGATGGACGAGAACTCGCGGCGCGAGGTGCCGTGGGACGCCGGCCGGGTGCTGCGCGAGGCGCTGATCCGCTCGGCGCTGGATTCGGCCGAGCGCGCGGTGGAACTGGGCCTGGGCCGCGACCGCATCGTGCTCAGCTGCAAGGTCAGCGGCGTGCAGGAACTGATCGCGGTGTACCGCGACCTGGCGCAGCGCTCGGATTTCGCGCTGCACCTGGGCCTGACCGAGGCCGGTATCGGCAGCAAGGGCATCGTCGCCTCCAGCGCGGCGTTGGCCGTGCTGATGCAGGAGGGCATCGGCGACACCATCCGCATCTCGCTGACCCCGGAGCCGGGGCAGTCGCGCACGCAGGAGGTGATCGTCGCCCAGGAACTGCTGCAGACCACCGGCCAGCGCGCCTTCACCCCGCTGGTCACGGCCTGCCCGGGCTGCGGCCGCACCACCTCCGAGTTCTTCCAGGAACTGGCCAAGGTGGTGCAGAACCATGTCCGCGAACGGATGCCGGAGTGGAAGGTGACCCATCCCGGCGCCGAGAGCATGACCCTGGCGGTGATGGGCTGCGTGGTCAACGGCCCGGGCGAATCGCGCCACGCCAACATCGGCATCTCGCTGCCGGGCACCGGCGAGGCGCCGGCCGCGCCGGTGTTCATCGACGGCGAGAAGAAAGTGACCCTGCGCGGCGAGAACATCGCCCAGGAGTTCGTGGCGCTGATCGACGACTACGTCGAAACCACGTATGTCCGTCGCGCCGGGTGAGGCCCCGCCCGAGCGCGCCGCCGGCGTGCGCCATTGGCTGCGCCGCAACGCCTGGCGCATCGGGTTGCTGTTCGCCGGCGTGCTGCTGCCGCTGGGCGTGTTCGTGGCCTTGGCCGACGAGGTCCACGCGCTGGAGAACTTCTATTTCGACGAGCCGCTGCTGTGGAGCATGCGCGGGTTGACCTCGCCCGGCTGGGACCGGTTCTTCACCGTGGTCACCGAAGCCGGCTACCAGTACGGGGTGATCCCGCTGGATGTCGCGATCGTGCTGGCGTTGCTGACACTGCGGCGCTGGCGCGAAGCCATGTTCGCGGCTTTTTCCTTCGTCGGCTCGGCGCTGCTGAACATGGGCGCCAAGCAGTTCTTCCAGCGCGACCGGCCCAGCCTGTGGGAATCGATCGCGCCCGAGCACCACACCTTCAGTTTTCCCAGCGGCCATGCGATGGGCTCGATGACGCTGGCGGCGGTGGTGATTGCCTTGGCGTGGCGCACGCGCTGGCGCTGGCCGGTGCTGGTGCTGGCCAGCGCCTTCGCCCTGCTGGTCGGCGTGTCGCGGATCTACCTGGGCGTGCATTACCCCTCCGACATCCTCGGCGGCTGGTGCGCGGCGCTGGTGTGGGTGGTCGGCCTGTACCTGCTGATGTTCCGCGGCGAACGGCGCCCGCGCTGGCGGCGCCGGCGCGCCTCGGCCTGAGCGGCTACCAGCTGGAACTGGCGCCGCCGCCGCCGGAGCTGCCGCCGCCGGAAGACGACGAATCGCTGGACGAAGACGACGAGCTCGACGACGACGCTTCGCTGGCGTAGTACGCCTGGGTATAGGCGTATGTTCCGTTTCCGGTCTCGACCACGTGCCCTTTGCGGATCAGCGCCTTGCGCATGATGTCCTGCTCCCGCAGGAAGGCGCGGAACCGTTCCGGCGAACGGTAGCGGCGGCCCGACAACGCGAGCATCGCCCACAGCGCCAGCACTTCGGCGGCCGCGCATAGCCAGAACGCCAGCGAGAACAGGCTCGACAGCACCAGCACGAACACGCCCGGGTTGATGCTCAGGAACACTTTGATGAACGCCCCCAAGCCCAGGCGCGTGCGCTTGGCGCCGGCGATCTCCTCCGGCGCGTTGGCCAGTTCCGGATGGCGCCGCAGCAGGCGCGCACGCAGGCGCTGCTGCCGGCGCGCCAGCAGCGGTGGCAGCAGCCAGATCAACGCGAGCATGCCGGCCCAGGCGGCGCTGCCGCGTTTCCAGTCGGCCCGTTCGTCCTGTTCGGCGGCGGACGACGCGCGCGATAGCTCCGCGAGACTTTCCGGATCCTTGGCGGCCACGCGCGCCATGAAGCCGAACGCATCGACGATGGCGCCGGCGGTGTCGCCCCGGCGCATTTTCGGCGCCAGATGATCTTCCAGCGCGCGCCGGGCGACCGCGTCGGGCAGCACGCCCTCCAGTCCGTAGCCGACCTCGAAGCGCGAGCGCCGGTCCTGCATCGCCAGCACCAGCAGCAGGCCGTTGTCGGCGCCCTTGCTGCCCAACTGCCACTTCTTGAACGCCGCGTCGGCCACCGGTTCGATGTCCTCGCCGTCGAGCGAGGGCACGAGATAGACCGCGCCCCAGATGTTCTGCTCCTCGCGGATCCGTTGCAGCGCCGCGTTGACCTGCTGCCGCTGCGCGTCGCTCAACTCCCCGGCCGGATCGACCACGTTCGGCGTGTACGTGGGAATCTCGACGGCGAGGGCGGACAAGGCCGGGCACAGCAGCAGGACGAGTGCGAAGGCGAGCAGGCGTAGGGTCCGCATCGGGGGTTCCGAATCGATCGTGCGCCCATTATGACGATTGGTGCCGTGACGCGCGGGCAGGGAGGGGCGCTGGAGTGTGACAAGCCGCGCCGCGTATCGCCACGCGCGCGGTCGCGATGGCGTGCCACGCCCCTATGCCAGGCTGTGCAGCGCCGCGGCCTGCGCATGCAGCGCGGTGGTGTCGAACAGCGGCACCGCGGCGTCGTCGGCCCCGACCAGCAGCGAGATCTCGGTGCAACCCAGGATCACCGCCTCGGCACCCTGCGCCTGCAGCGCCGCGATGACCTCGCGGTAACGCGCCCGCGAGGCATCGCGGATCACGCCCTGGCACAGCTCGTCGTAGATGATGCGGTGCACGTCCTCGCGCCCCGTCGGATCCGGCACCAGCACCTGGAAACCGCGCTGCCGCAGCCGCGCGCGATAGAAGTCCTGCTCCATGGTGAAGCGGGTGCCGAGCAACCCGACCCGGGTCACGGCGGCGGCCTGCAGGGCATCGGCGGTGGCATCGGCGATGTGCAGCAGCGGCAGCGGCACCGCGGCGGTGATCGCGTCGGCGACGCGGTGCATGGTGTTCGTGCACAGCACCAGGAAGTCGGCGCCGCCGGCCTGCAACGCGCGCGCGGCCGCGGCCATCGCCGCCCCGGCCGCGTCCCAGTCGCCGGCCTGCTGCAACTGCTCGATCTCGTGGAAGTCCACGCTGTACAGCAACAGCCGCGCCGAATGCAGCCCGCCCTGTTGCGCGCGTACCGTTTCGTTGATGTGCCGGTAGTAGGGCACGGTGGATTCCCAACTCATGCCGCCGATCAGGCCGATGGTCTTCATGCCGTTCTCCATGTTCGCGCGCCCGCAGGATACAAGCATCGACGAGTGCGCCCCGGTGCCCGTGTGCGTGGGCCGCGCATGCCGCGCCGGCATGGCACGGCAGGCGCGCTCATTCGCCCGGTTTGGCCGCCGCGGTCGCCGCGGCGCTGGCGGCGCGGCGCGCCAGCACAGCCTCGCGGTGGGCGATGTAGGCGTTGGCGGCGAGGATGATGAGCGCGCCGAGCGCGGTCCAGCGGTCCGGCGTCTCGCCGAACAGCCACCAGCCGAACCCGGCCACCAGCGGCAGCTGCATGAAGCTGATCGGGGTCAGCGCCGAGACCTCGCCGATGCGCAGCGCGCGCGTCCACAACACCTGCCCGAGCGTGCCGAACAGGCCGGTGGCGAGCAGCCACAGCCAGTCGATGCCGTGCGGCCAGCTCCAGGCGAACAGCGCCGGCAGCAGCGACATCGGCACCCAGAACACGTAGGTGTAGAACACCACGGTATTGGCCGCGTCCACCCGCGCCAGTTGCTTGATCTGGATCGCCACCAGCGCGCTCATCACCGCCGCCAGCAGCGCGACCAGGGTGTCGGTGCTGAACGTGGCCGCGCCGGGGCGGACGATCAGCAACACGCCGACGAAGCCGCACGACACTGCCATCCAGCGCCGCAAGCGCACGGTCTCGCCCAGCCAGAATGCCGCGGCCAGGGTCACGAACAGCGGCGTGGAATAGGACAGCGCGATGGCCTGCGACAATGGCAGATGGCCGATCGCCCAGAACCCGGCCAGCATCGACACCAGGCCGATCGCGGTGCGCAGCAGGTAGCGCGGCAGTTGCGCGGTGCGCGGCAGCGGCCGGCCCGGGCGCAGCAGCATCGGCAGCAGGAACAGCAGCCCGAACAGGTTGCGGAAGAACGCGATCTCCACCGTGGACAGGTGTTCCGAGGCCAGCCTGATCGCGATCACCATCATCCCGAACGCCAGCGTGCTGGCCAGCATCAGCATCGCCGCGCGCAGCGGCGTGGCCTGGTTCACCACTGCGCGCCGACGATGCGCGGCTCCGGTTCCAGGATCACGCCGAACCGCTCCAGCACCGAGGCGGAGATGCGTCGCGCCAGCGCCAGCAGCTCGGCGCCGCTGGCCTGGCCGTGATTGATCAGCACCAGCGCGTGGGCGGCGGACACGCCGGCGTCGCCGTCGCGATGGCCCTTCCAGCCGCAGGCCTCGATCAGCCAGGCCGCCGAGAGCTTGCGTTGCTCCGCGCCGTCGCCGGGAAACACCGGCAGCGCCGGGTAGGCATGCTGCAGCGCCTGTGCCTGCTCGGCCGGCAGCAGCGGGTTCTTGAAGAAGCTGCCGGCGTTGCCGAGGACCTCGGGGTCGGGCAGCTTGCGGCGGCGGATGTTGATCACCGCCTGCGCCACGTCCGGCGCGCCGGGAGTGGCGATGCCGAGCGCCTCCAGTTCCTCGCCGATGCCGGCGTAATCCAGGCGCAGCGCATGCAGCCGCGGCAGGTTGAACTCGACCGCGGCGATCAGGTAGCGGTCGGGCTGGTGCTTGAACAGACTGTCGCGGTAGCCGAATTCGCAGGCATCCGGATCCAGCCGCACGAAGCGCGCATCGGCGCGGTCGTAGGCCTCGACCGTGTGCACGAATTCGCCGACCTGCGCGCCATAGGCGCCGATGTTCTGGATCGGCGCGGCGCCGACCGTGCCCGGGATCAGCGCCAGGTTCTCCAGGCCGGACAGGCCCTGCGCCAGCGACCACATCACCAGCTCGTGCCAGCCCACGCCGGCGCCGGCGCGGACGATGGCGTAGTCGGCGCGGTGTTCCAGCGTGTCGATGCTGCGGTTGGCGAAGGCCAGCACCACGCCGGGCGCGTCGCCGGCGAACAGCATGTTGCTGCCGCCGCCCAGCGGCAGCAGCGCGGCGCCGGCCAGTTGCGGCGCCAGCAGCGCCTCGGGCAGCGCCTCGGGCGCGAAGATCTGCAGCAGCCACGGCGCCTGCGCGGCGACATGGAAGGTGTTGAGCGCCTGCAGCGGCGCGTTCGCGGTCAGCGACCAGGCGTTGCTCATAGCGCGGCGACCGCGCCGCGGCTGGGCGCCTCGCGGCGCCGGCGCATCGCCTCGACGCACTCGCCGATCAGCGCCGGGCCGCGGAACACCAGCCCGCTGTAGCACTGCACCAGGGCCGCGCCGGCGGCCATCTTCGCCACCGCATCGGCGCCGGACAGAATGCCGCCGACGCCGATCAGCGGAATGTGCTCGGGCAGGCGCGCGCGCAGCCGGCGCAGCACCAGGGTGGACTGGCCCAGCAGCGGCGCGCCGGACAGACCGCCGCTCTCGGCGGCCAGCGGCGCCCGTTCCAGGCCGGGGCGGGCGATGGTGGTGTTGGTGGCGATGACGCCGTCCACCTGCAGGTCCGACAGCACCCGCGCGGCGGCGTCGATGTCGCTGTCGCTCAGGTCCGGCGCCACCTTGACCAGCATCGGCACGCGCTTGCCATGGCGCGCGGCCAGCGCTTCCTGCGCCTCGCGCAACTGCGACACCAGCTGCCGCAGCGCCTGTTCTTCCTGCAGCTCGCGCAGGCCGGCGGTGTTCGGCGAAGAGATGTTGACGGTCACGTAGTCGGCCAGCGCGTAGACCTTTTCCAGGCAATGCAGGTAATCCGACGCGGCATCCTCGTTCGGCGTGTCCTTGTTCTTGCCGATGTTGATGCCGAGCAGGCCGTGGCGGCGGCGCGCGCGTTCGACGTTGCGCACCAGCGCGTCCACGCCGAGATTGTTGAAGCCCATGCGGTTGATCACCGCCTGCTCGCGCGGCAAGCGGAACATGCGCGGCTTCGGATTGCCCTGCTGCGGCCGCGGGGTGATGGTGCCGATCTCGACGAAGCCGAAACCCAGCGCCAGCAGCGCGTCGATGTGCTCGCCGTTCTTGTCCAGGCCCGCGGCCAAGCCGACCGGGTTGGGAAACTCCAGGCCGAACGCGCGCGTGGGCATCGGCGCGATCGCTTTGGCCAGCAGCGGATTGGTGCCGGTGCGGTAGGCCATCTCGATGGCGCGCAGCCCCAGGGCATGGGCGCGCTCGGCGTCGAAGGCGAACAGGAACGGGCGGGCGAGGGAATACATGCGGTCGCGGCTCAGTTCAAGGTGCCGGCGAAGGCACGAGTGCGGTAGTGGACGTCGACCCGGCCATCGACCTGGTGGCGCTCGAACAGCGCGCGCAGCGCCTCCAGCATCGGCGCATGGCGCGGGTGCCCGGCCAGCGGCGCGTAGGAGGAGGACAGCAGGCGTCCGCGCAGGCCGTCGTAGTCCAGTTGCTGCACGTTGGGGAATTGCGCCGTGCCGCGCAGCCCGGCACCGAACCAGCCTTGCATCGTCGCGTCGTCGTGGTAGCGCTCGGCGACCGCGCTGTAGTCGGTGCCGTAGTCGAGCAGCAGTTGTTCGTAATCGTGCAGGAACGGCGTGCCGTCCAGCAGCCGCGAGTTCCAGTACACCAGCGCCAGCCCGCCAGGGCGCAGGACGCGCGCCCATTCGCGGCGCACCGCGTCCATGTCGAACCAGTGGAAGGCCTGCGCGGCGCTGATCAGGTCGACGCTGGCATCGGCCAGCGTGGTGGCCTCGGCGCTGCCGTCGATCGCGGCGAAGCCGGGCTGCCCGCCCAGCAGCGCCGTGGCGGCCTCGCGCATCGCCGCGTTCGGTTCCACCGCCAGCACCGGATGCCCGGCCTGCAGGAACATGCGGGTGGAAATGCCGGTGCCGGCGCCGATGTCGGCGACCTGCGCGCTGCGCGCCACGCCGAGTTCGTCGTGCACCCACGCCAGCAGCGCCGGCGGATAGTCGGGGCGGTAGCGGACATAGTCGGCGACGCGGTCGCTGAAGCGTTCGCGCGGAGCGGAGGCGTCCATGGTTGTCACGGGTGGGCGCTCGTGTAGATCAGATTGCCGAAGAAGATGATAAACCCCAGCAACGCCAGTGCCGCGAGTACCGCAAACACCACCATCGCCCAGCCAAGGACCAACCCGCCCAGTGCCAGCTCGTCGCCTCGGAAGCGCTGCGGCTGGCGGCGGATCTGGGCGCGCGCCAGATGCCCGGTGATGATCGCGCACAGGCTGCCCAGCACCGGCATCACAGTCCAGCCGAGGACGCCTGCGACCAGACTGACGACGGCGAGCGAGTTGGTTTCGCGGACGGTGCTCATCTGGACTCCTTGTGCGAGAAAGGCGGCATGCGCCAGGCGGATGCGCGCGTGCGGGGGATGGGCGAATTATCCCAGAAGCGCGCCTGGCGTGCGCCGCTCATGCGGGCATGCGCCCGTGCCGCAACGCATGCGCCCAGTGCGGCTGGCCGTTGCGCTCGGCCTGCGCGGCGGCGCTGGCATGGTCGTAGTCGATCGCGTGCAGTTGCGCCTGCCACTGGCCGTCGCGGTACTCCAGCACGGCATAGCGCGCCTGCGGCGTGCCGGTTTCGACCCGGTGCGGTTGCGGATGGGGTTCGGCGTAGGCGGGCAGGCCAACGCTGCCGGGGTTGCACAGCAGGCGCCCGTCGTCCAGGCGCAGTGTGCGCGGCAGGTGGCTGTGTCCGCACAGCACCAGCGCCGCCTGCGGCGCGTCGCCGAGCCGCTCGCGCACGCGCTGCGGGTCGGCGGCGCGCAGCCGCGGCGGCGCCAGTTCGTCGAGCAGCCAGCACAGATCGTCGTGCGGAGTGCCATGGCACAGCAGCGCATGCGGCAGCGACAGGGTCGGCGGCAGCGCGGCCAGCCAGCGCCGCTGCGTCGGCGTCAGTTGCGCATGGGCGTAGGCATCGCTGGCGCCCATGGCCGCCGGCGCCAGTTCGCTCAACTGGCGCTCGTGGTTGCCGCGTACGGTGGGCAGCGCCAGCGGCATCAGCCGCGCGGCGGTTTCCCGCGGCCACAGCGGGCCGGACACGAGATCGCCCAGGTTGACGATCCGGTCCACGCCGCGCCGTCCGATATCCGCAAGCACCGCCTCCAGCGCGGGCAGGTTGCCGTGGATATCGGAGAGCGCGGCCAGGCGCATCTTACAGATCGAACTTGATGCCCTGCGCCAGCGGCAGCGAGTCGGAGTAGTTGATCGTGTTGGTCTGCCGGCGCATGTACACCTTCCACGCGTCCGAGCCGGACTCGCGGCCGCCGCCGGTGTCCTTCTCGCCGCCGAAGGCGCCGCCGATCTCGGCGCCGGAGGTGCCTATGTTGACGTTGGCGATGCCGCAGTCGCTGCCGGCCGCGGACAGGAACTTCTCGGCCGCCTTCAGGTTCTGGGTGAAGATCGACGAGGACAGGCCCTGCGGCACGCCGTTCTGCATGTCGATGGCCTCGTCCAGGGTGCTGTACTTCATCACGTACAGGATCGGCGCGAAGGTCTCGTGCTGGACCACGTCGTCGCTGTTCTTCAGCCCGGTGACGATGGCCGGCAGCACGAAGTTGCCCGGACGGTCCAGCGCGGTGCCGCCGGTCTCGACGGTGCCGCCGGCGGCCTTGGCCTTGGCGATCGAGTCCAGGAACTGCTCGACCGCGCCGCGGCTGTTCAACGGGCCCATCAGGTTGGCCGGGTCGGTGGGATCGCCGATCTTGCCTTCGACCTGCTTGTAGGCCTTGACCAGCGTCGCCAGCACGGTGTCGTAGATGGATTCGTGCACGATCAGCCGGCGCGTGGTGGTGCAGCGCTGGCCGGCGGTGCCGACCGCGCCGAACACGATGCCGGGCACCGCCAGCTTCAGGTCGGCGCTCTCGTCGAGGATGATGGCGTTGTTGCCGCCCAGTTCCAGCAGGCAGCGGCCCAGGCGGCGCGCGCATTTCTCGGCGACGCTGCGGCCGACCTGGGTGGAGCCGGTGAAGCTGATCAGCGGGATGCGGGTGTCCTCGACCAGGCGCTCGGACAGGGCCACGCCGGCGTCGTTGATCAGGAAGAAGATGTCGGGGAAGCCGGCGTCGCGCAGCGCGTCGTTGCAGATCTTCATCGAGGCGATCGCGGTCAGCGGCGTCTTGTTGGACGGCTTCCAGATACAGATATCGCCGCAGATCGCCGCCAGGAACGCGTTCCAGCTCCACACCGCGACCGGGAAGTTGAACGCGCTGATGATGCCGACCAGGCCCAGCGGCTGGTACTGCTCGTACATGCGGTGGCCGGGGCGCTCCGAATGCAGGGTGTAGCCGTACAGCATGCGGCTCTGGCCGACCGCGAAATCGGCGATGTCGATCATCTCCTGCACTTCGCCGTCGCCTTCCGGCTTGCTCTTGCCCATTTCCAGCGCGACCAGCGAGCCCAGCGCGTCCTTGTGCTTGCGCAGCGCCTCGCCGCACAGCCGCACCGCCTCGCCGCGGCGTGGCGCCGGGGTGGTGCGCCACACCTTGAACGCGGCCTGGGCGCGCGCGATCACCGTTTCGTAGTCCTGCTCGGTGGTGGCCTGGACCTCGGCGATGATGGCGTTGCTCGACGGGTTGAGCGGCTGCAGCACGCCGGCGCCGGTGGCGCTGGACCACTCGCCGTTACCGAGATAGGTGCCGGAATTGGTGGCGGCGAGGCCGAGCGCCTTGAGCAGGTCAGCGGACATGGAATCTCCTGGGTTCGTTGCGACAGGGAAGGCGACCGCAGGCGGGGGACGCGGGACGCGATTAGCCGGCAATTTTAGCAGACTGCGCGCCGCTGGCCCGGCGCTGCGACATGCCGGAACCGCCGGGCGGCGCTCGTGTAGCGGGCACGGCGAGGCCAGGGCAGGTCGCGCCAACCGGCGATGTCAACGGATCACAGCGACCTAGGTGCCCACGCCGCACGTGCAATGACGACGGCTGATGGTGCGCCGTATCTCGAGGCGTGACCGGCTCCGGATGGCATTGGCGGCGAAAGAGTGACGCAATGCGTCAATTTTCAAAGGCGACGCCATGTCGAAGTTGTTCAAGCGCAATGTGGACGGGAAATGGAGCCGTCATCTGTTCGCCGATGACTGTATCGTCTAGGCATCCGGTGGGATCGTCTATGTCGCCGGATGGCCGCTGAGGGCCCGCCAACGGGCATATCCACCATCCGGGCGACTGACGCCGCGCAGACCCGCACGGCGTACCAGAAGATCAAGGCGATCCTGGCTGTCAAGAGTGACCACCTGCGCGATGAGGTCCGCTCAGTGGCCCATCTAGCCGATCTGCGCGACAAACAGCCCGACGCGGTCGTCGAAGTGCAGGCGACGGCGATCATCGCGATTTGAATTCAGACTGCTGCCGCTCGCGTCGCTTTGCGCTCATTGCGTGCGGGGCGCCGGCCTGATCGTTGCCGTGCTTCCCTGTTGCGCCCCGGCTGCCAATGACCTGCATTGCCCATGCGACTTTCATAAGTGGCGCGCAGGGCACTCTAGGCAATTGTATGAATGCTCTCACATCGATCGCATTGGGGCTGACTGCGTCCGAACGGCCTCCTGCTGTTGGCTACGTTGCAGTTCTTCGGCCCTGACCTGTTGCTGCACGACATCGAATTGCGCGAAGCGCTGTTCCGCCGGCATCGCGAGCGCTTCCTGCATGGACATATGCGCTCTGTGCGCGGCGGGGTCGGGCGAAGGGTGGCCTGTGCGCCAGATGTGCACCAATTCGCCGCCGTTGAAGGTGGCAGTGGGCGTGTTGGTCGCGATCTTCAGCTCGTCCTTGGCCGTGAACACCTTCTCGCCGGCCAGCAGCAACAGACTCGCGCTAAGCCGGTCGCTGTTCTCGTCCCAGGGTTTGCCGGCTTGGCGATCCAGTCCACGCACGCCATCGCGGATTCTCTCAAGTAACGCATTGTCGGGGCTATCGGGGTGGCTGGGCTGAAGTCGCTGCGGGTCCGCTTGTGGAGTAGCCGCGCTGCGCGCCTGTTCACTCAGGTCGATCCCAAGCTGGCCATTGTGGAAATTCTCGATCACGGCTCGTTCCCTTCGTGCCTGATCAGTGGCTAACGTGTCGGTAATCGAGAGGTTGTTGTTTTCCAGAGCGTAGATGAAGCGCCCATCATCGCTGCGATAGGTATTGGCGGGATCAGATTCCGAGCGGCTGCCGCCCGTCAGTTGCTTTCCGCCCCAGCGCACTTCGCCTACGCCATCGCTGTCCATCACGGTGTCGCCGGCGCCGATCACGTAAGTGTCGCGGCCGTCGCCGCCTTCCATCCGGTCTCGGCCCTGTCCGCCAATAAGGATGTCATCGCCACCATGCGACCGCAGGAGGTCGTTGCCGCCTTGTCCCATCAGCAAGTCTTCGCCACCAATCTCCTGTGGATTCTGCCCGCGCGACATCCTCTGCGAATCGATAGTTGCGGCGTGGTTCTGGTCAGCATCTCCTGTAGCGGTGTTGTGCTGCTCGCGTCTCAATGCGACGTTACGGTTGTTGACGCGACTATTGTTGGTATCTATGGGGTATTGGTGGTCGACTTCACCGCGATCTCGTAGGTCTCTGCCGGGATCGAGGTAAATATGCCCGGCGTTGAAGTTGGCATCGGTCAGCCTATCGGCTAGATCCGGATGTTCCCGCCGAAGCTCTCGTAAAAGCGCATCGCGAGCCGGTCCGAGCGAGTCAGCTATGCTCGGTACGATTCCATATTCATTGACAAGCGCGGGATAATCGCGATTTGCCTGTGCGATACGATTTCGCTGGGCGGCTTCACCATCAACTGTGATCCCGAAACCACGCTCCACGCGGTCGATCTCGTCGCGATGCAGTTGATACATGCGGTAGACGTTGCGGGCTTCTTCGGGTGTAACGTTGTTAGGGTTGTCATAATGACCGAACACTTGCGCTTCGGCAAAGCGGCGCTTTCGAAGTCCGGCTTCTGCGTCGTTGTTGCTTCCCCAGCAGTTATATCGCATCTGGAACCACGCCTCTGCGCGATCGCCATCGCGAACCGCGTCCATGATCGCGTGCTCTGGAACATTGCTTTCAGGTATGCCATTCAGCATCCCTATGCCGCGATTGTAGGCAAGCGAAACGAGGGCGATGCGTTCATCAGATAGTGGCATTTGCAGGCGGTTCGCCGGTCCTTCGTACTCCGCCATGGAAGCCCTGAGCAATTGATCGGACTCGGCTGCATCCAGTTGCCGCGAGAACGTCAGGCCAACTCTGGTCCTTTCCAGGGCTGGGGCTGCATCAATTGCTGCCAGCGTTTGCCACTGCTGCCGGGTGAGCTCGATTCCGCTCTCTCGCCAGATCGCAACATTGTTGTCTCGATTGAAGGTATAGCCCCAGCCTATTGTCGCGCGGTTGTCGCCAATATCCTGCGCGTTCGCATGCAGGCCTTCGGACCCAACTATTACCATGCGAAGTTTGCGATCATATTCCGCTTGGTCAAGTTCCCTGTAATCCATGTCGGTTATCTCGGTAATATGGGTGCGTTGTTGTAATCCATCCGTCAATCCTGTGTTATTATCGGAATACCGCGGCAGTCAACTTGCGGCTTGGTTTCATTGCTCGGCGAGGAGTTGCTTGCCTTTGTCAGTACATCGTCTGTTGCAATGATGTCGATGTCCCGCTTGCTTTCACGAACGGTATCTCGCATCTTCCAAAGCATGCAGCGGCCATCGATGGTTGCCTCGATGAGATAGATTCCGCCGCTACGCAGGCTTTCTATGGTTAGGACAGCCGTATTGCCGATGGCGATGCCGTGAATAGTCCCGCCTTCGTCGATCTGGGCAAGCCGTGCTCTCGCCCCGAAGGATTCACCGTCAATCTTGTCACCGACTTGGGTAAGATCGACGTTGAAACCGCCACAGTCCGCGTTAGGATCGGTCTTGTCACACCATTGCACTGACCATTTGCCGTTGAAATCGGCCTCCGCGGCTTGGACGGGTGGACTGGACGCGCAAGCAGCCAAGCCGGCGTACGAGGCGAGTAGAAAACTCGCCAGTGCGCCGCTCACGGACCGTCGGATTTCCATGTGATTTCCTTTCTCGTGTATAGGATTGGCAGTCTAATCAGGACAGCTATGTAACGTCAGTCGCGAACATCTTGTTAAAGAATCGTCTACGGCGTGCTCCTTTTTGCGATCAATTTATTCGTAGCCTCTGTACAGTTGCAAAGCCGCCTGGGCGCGCGCCAATGCCGCAGACTGCGACCGTCAGGCGATTGAACTGCTCAGGGCACGTAGGGGCCGGCGGGCCGCCCGGCGCACGCGGCCCGGGGCTGCCCCCCTCTGGCGGCGCCTAGGCCGCGGCTTGTGCTGTGGAGGGGGCAGAGCCTCACCGCAAGCCGCAGCTACCCAGGTGACCGTAACGGCCGATCCGGTACAATCTCGGGATATCTGGGGGAATGGCGCGAGCGCAAAGAAGGCACATTGCCTGCGCCACATCCCCGGAAAGCCTTGTGGCCCCGTAGCTCAGCTGGATAGAGCGGTCCCCTCCTAAGGGACAGGTCGTGCGTTCGAATCGCGCCGGGGTCACCATTCCATGCATGAGGCGGCTTCCGCCGTCCGTGGCGCTTGCGGCCACGATCGCTTGCGCCCCCGCATGCAGCCACCGAGCGGTAGCGCTGAATCGCACTTCATGCGCTCGTGGGCAATAACGTCCTCTGTACCTTGCGTCCACGCGATCTGAGCATCGTCCTGCGTAGGCTGCATCTGTCCGCTACTGCGGCGGCGTGCCGGTTCGCACTGCGTTTTCCGCGCGGCCGCAGGTGAGGATGACGATGGCGCAGCCGCCACGTCTGCTACAGGCGTCCCGTCCGCTCTGTGGCGGGGCGATCGCCGCCGCGCATCGGCGGTTCTCGTCGCCTTTGATGCGACCGCCGGCTTGGTGGCGCGCACGTGGCGACTCCCACCCCATGCGAAGCAGGAGTGACTCATGAAAGCAGCAATGAAGGTGGTCCTGGTCGGTTCGATGCTGGCCGCGCTGGCAGCGTGCAAACGTGATGGCGACCAGCCGGCCACCGACCCGAATTCGGCCAATCCGCCGGCCGCGGCCGACGGCAGTCCGTCCGGCGGCACCACCGCGCCGGCCGGCACCACCAGCGGCGATGCCGCAGGCGCCGCCGCTGGCGCCGACACCGGGCAGGGCACGGCGCAGGGCCAGGACGCGTCGCAGGGCATGTCGCCGACGTCGCCGCCACCGACCGATCCGCAGGATCCGGCCAATCCGGACCCGCAGCAGCCGACGCAGCCGCCGCCGTCCGATCAGAAACAGCAGTAACGGGTTGCGCAAGCGCGCGGCGCTCGCAGCGCCGCGCGCTTTTTTGCTGCTCGTTCCACAGGTGCCGCGTAGCCTCGACCCTGAGCCAATCGCGCGTCGTGACGCGACGTAGCCCGGAGTTTTTCAGGGTTTCACGATAGTCACTTTTGCAACCGTTTTGCCCGGTCAACAGGTCGATGCTGCGGTTGCACACGCGGCGCTTGACAGCGCCCGGGCGCATGTTGTCCTCTTGCGCCCATGCCTCTGGTCTTCGCCCTTGCCTCCCTCTCGCTTCCGCGTTCGCTCCGGCACGCGGCCGGGACCACTGCGGGCATTACCACCGGTATTACCACCCTCACCATTCGCCCGGTGCGGTCCGTCGTCTTCGCGTAACTCTCGAACACCACGGCCCCGCACCCGGATCAGGATGCGGGGGAATCCCCGGACCTGATGCGAGCGGGGCCTCCACTCCGAGGTCTCCCATGCCGTCCCCCGCCGTCGCTTCCGCTCCCGCCGCCGCACCCGTGCTCGCCGCGCGCACCGTCGTCCACAAGTTCGGCGGCACGTCCGTCGCCGACGCCGAACGCTATCGCCATGTCGCGCAATTGCTGCTGGCGCGTGAGGAGACGCTGCAGGTCACCGTGGTGTCGGCGATGAAGGGCGTCACCGACGCGCTGATCGGGCTGGCCGAGCTGGCCGCTGCCGGAAACGGCGACTGGCGCGAACGCTGGCACGAAACCCGCGCCCGGCACCGCGCCGCAGCGGTGTCGCTGCTCGGCGAGCATGCCGGCGCCACGGTGGAATGGCTGGACGCGCGCTTCGAACGCCTGGCCGAGATCCTCGGCGCGCTGGCGGTGATCGGCGAGCTGCCGCGCGAGGTACTGGACCGGGTGCAGGGCCTGGGCGAGGTGTATTCGGCGCAGTTGCTGGGCGACCACCTGCGTGCGCTGGGCGAGGACTGCGCGGTGCTGGACGCGCGCGAGGTGCTGGTGGTGGACCGCGGCGACCTGGGCGTGGACGTGGACTGGGCGGCCAGCGCGCAGCGCCTGGCGCAATGGCGCGCGCAGCATCCGCAGCAGCGCGTGGTGGTGACCGGTTTCGTCGCGCGCGACCGCGCCGGGCGCATCACCACCCTCGGCCGCAACGGCAGCGATTACTCCGGCGCGATCTTCGCGGCCCTGTTCGAGGCCGACGAACTGCATATCTGGACCGACGTGGACGGCGTGCTGTCGGCCGACCCGCGGGTGGTGCCCGAGGCGGTGCAACTGGAGACGCTGAGCTACGACGAGGCCTGCGAGCTGGCCTACTTCGGCGCCAAGGTGGTGCATCCGCAGACCATGTCGCCGGCGATCGAGCGCGGTCTGCCGATCATCATCCGCAACACCTTCCAGCCCGAACATCCGGGCACCCGCATCACCGCCAGCAGCGCCACCAGCGGCCCGATCAAGGGCCTGACCCTGAGCCCGGACCTGGCGGTGCTCAACCTCGAGGGCACCGGCCTGATCGGCGTGCCCGGCACCGCCGAGCGCGTGTTCGCGGCCTTGCGCAACGCGCGGGTGTCGGTGGTGATGATCTCGCAGGGCTCCTCGGAGCACTCCATCTGCTGCGTGGTGCGGCAGAACGAGGCGGAGCGCGCGCGCGATGCGCTGCTGTCGGCATTCGCGCACGAACTGGTGGTCGGCCAGGTGCAGCGGGTACAGCTGACCACCGGCATCAGCGTGCTGGCGGCGGTCGGCGACGGCATGACCGGGCAGCCGGGCGTGGCCGCGCGCCTGTTCGAATCGCTGGGCCGTGCCCAGGTCAACATCCTGGCGATCGCGCAGGGCTCCTCGGAGCGCAACATCTCGGTGGCGATCGACAGCGCGCACGCGACCAAGGCGCTGCGCGCCGCGCATGCAGGGTTCTGGCTGTCGCCGCAGACCTTCTCGGTCGGGGTGATCGGCCCGGGCAACGTCGGTGCGGCGCTGCTGGACCAGTTGCGCGCGGCGCAGCCGCAACTGCTGGCCAAGGCCAACCTCGACCTGCGCCTGCGCGCGATCGCCTCGCGCAGCACCATGCACCTGGAGACCCGCGCGATCGCCGGCGACTGGCGCCAGGCCTTCGCCGGCGGCCGCCAGCCGACCGACCTGGACGCCTTCACCGCGCACCTGCTGTCGGCGCACCTGCCGCATGCGGTGATCATCGATTGCAGCGGCAGCGCCGATGTCGCCGACCGCTATGCCGACTGGCTCGCTGCCGGCATCCATGTGGTCACCCCGAACAAGCAGGCCGGTGCCGGGCCGCTGGCGCGCTTCCACGCGATCCGCGCCGCCGCCGAGGCCAGCGGCGCGCGCTTCCGCTACGAGGCCACGGTCGGCGCCGGCTTGCCGGTGATCACCACACTGCGCGACCTGGTCGATACCGGCGACGCGGTCACCGCGATCGAGGGCATCTTCTCCGGCACCCTGGCCTGGCTGTTCAACAAGTACGACGGCAGCGTGCCGTTCTCGCACCTGGTCACCGACGCGCGCGGCATGGGCTATACCGAGCCGGATCCGCGCGACGACCTGTCCGGCATCGACGTGGCGCGCAAGCTGGTGATCCTGGCGCGCGAGGCCGGACGCGAGCTCAGCCTGGAGGACGTGGCGGTGGAGAGCCTGGTGCCGGAGGCGCTGCGCCAGGCCAGCGTCGAGGACTTCATGGCGCGCCTGCACGAGGTGGACGCGGTGTTCGCGCAGCGCCTGCAGGCGGCCAGGGAGCGCGGCTGCGTGCTGCGCTACGTGGCGCGGCTGGCGCCGGACCGCGCGCCCAGCGTCGGCCTGGTGGAACTGCCGGCCGAACATGCCTTCGCCAACCTGCGCCTGACCGACAACGTGGTGCAGTTCACCACCCGCCGCTATTGCGACAATCCGCTGGTGGTGCAGGGCCCGGGCGCCGGCCCGGAGGTCACCGCCGCCGGGGTATTCGCCGACCTGCTGCGGGTGGCGGCGGGCGAGGGCGCGCGGCTGTGAACCGGATGCAGACCATGCCGGCCGATGCCATGGCTGCGGCCGCGCCGCCGCGGCAGGCGCGGGCCTTCGCGCCTGCTTCGGTGGCCAACGTGGCGGTCGGCTTCGACCTGCTGGGCTACGCCGTGCAGGGTGTCGGCGACACGGTGACGGTGCGCCGCATCGACGCGCCCGAGGTGCGCATCGCCGCCATCCGCGGCACCACCGTGGCCTTGCCGCTGGAGGCCGCGCGCAACACCGCCGGCGCGGCGCTGATCGCGCTGCGCGAGGCGATGGCACTGCCGTTCGGCTTCGAGCTGGAGATCGACAAGGGCATCCCGCTCAGCTCCGGCATGGGCGGCTCGGCCGCGTCGTGCGTGGCCGCGCTGGTGGCGGCCAATGCGCTACTGGAGGCGCCGCTGTCGCGCGAGCAACTGTATCGCTACGCGCTGGACGGCGAGGCGGTGGCCAGCGGCAGCCGCCATGGCGACAACCTCGGCCCGATGCTGCTGGGCGGGTTGGTGCTGTCGACGCTGGAGCGCCTGGTGCCGGTGGCGGTGCCGGCCAACTGGCACAGCCTGCTGGTGCATCCGGACGCGACGTTGGAGACCCGTCATGCGCGGGCGGTGCTGGCCGGGGAGTACCGGCTTGGCGAGTTCGTTGCGCAGAGCTCCAATCTGGCGCTGGTCCTGGCGGGCTGTCATGCCGGCGACGAGGGCCTGGTGCGCGCCGGCTTGCGCGATGTGCTGATCGAACCGCGGCGCGCGCCGTTGATCGTGGGCTTCGATGCGGCCAAGGCGGCGGCGCTGGCGGCGGGTGCGATGGGGGCTGGCATTTCCGGCGCCGGCCCCAGCATGTTCGCCTGGTTCGCCACCCGTGCCGAGGCCGAGGCCGCGGCGCCGGCGGTCCAGGCGGCGTTCGCCGCGGTGGGCTTGGGCAGTCAGCACTGGGTGTCGCCGGTGAACTGCGCGGGAGCGAAATTGCTTTAGCGGAGCCTGGCTTGCCCCTGAGCTCGCCACCATTGCTGTAGCTGTTGCTGTTGTTTTTGATCCTGCTGTCGCTGTCGTTGTTGCCGTTGTTTTGCTGTTGCTTTTGCTGCTTGCTTTGCCGGGTTCCCTTCCGAGCGGCGGCCATCGCGGGGAAACACCCGAAGGGCGGCGCACATGGATGTGCGCCGTCCGCGGCAGGGGCAGGATGCCCCTTCCGCGGATCCCCGTGATGGACGCGGACCCGGAGCGCGCAGCGCGGAGGGCGCGAGGCAGGGTGTGCTTTCTTTTGGTTACTTTTCTTTGCACAAGCAAAGAAAAGTAACTCGCCGCAAGGCGAAAGCTTTGTTGTTGCTTGAGTTTTTGGTGTCGGATGAGGAAACCTGTAGGAGCGGCTTCAGCCGCGACCAAAGTGACGCAGAAATCTGTCGCGGCTGAAGCCGCTCCTACAAAAAGCGCCAAGGCACAGCAACAAGAGCAAGAGCAAGAGCTTCCGCTGACGCGGGTCACTTTTCTTTGCTTGTGCAAAGAAAAGTAACCAAAAGAAAGCACACCCGGGCGGCGCGCCCTCCGCGCTGCGCGCTCCGGGTCCGCAAGCAGGATGGGAATTTTCGGAAGGCACATCCATGTGCCTGCCGAAAACGACGCGCATCCTGCGCGTCGCCCCCTGCGCGTCGCCCCCTGCGCGTCGCCCCCTGCGGGGGTTGTACCCATCCTGCTTGCCGCGCCTCACGGGAGATGGAAAAGCAAAAACAAGCCGGAGCCAAAGCCCAGCAACAGCCAAAGCCACGCCCAAAGCCAAGCCCAAAGCCAAGCCCAAAGCCAAGCCCAAGGCCAAGGCCAAGGCCAGAAGCCAGAAGCCAGAAGCCAGAAGCCGAAAGCCGAAAGCCGAAAGCCGAAAGCCGAAAGCCGGTGCAACAGCCCGGGATGACAGTGCGATCGAACTCCCCTTGCCGATGGAACCACCATGAACTTCGTTTCCACCCGTAACGCCGCTCCCCCCGTCTCCCTCAGCCAGGCCATCGCCGCCGGCCTGGCGCCCGATGGCGGCCTGTACGTGCCCGAACGCATGCCCCCGGCGCGCGAACTGCAGCCCGGCGCCAGCCTCGCCGAGACCGCCGCCACCCTGCTGGCGCCGTTCTTCGCCGACGACGCACTCGCCGCGGACCTGCCCGCGATCTGCGCCGACGCCTTCGACTTCGATGCCCCCCTGCAGCCGCTGGCCACGCCCGCCGACCACGCACTGGAGTTGTTCCACGGCCCCACCGCCGCGTTCAAGGACTTCGGCGCACGCTTCCTCGCCGCCTGCCTGACGCGCGTGCGCCGCGACGCCGCGACGCCGCTGACCATCCTCGTCGCCACCTCCGGCGATACCGGCGCCGCCGTGGCCGCCGCCTTCCATCGCCAACCCGGCCTGCGCGTGGTGGTGCTGTATCCGGACGGGCGCGTGTCGCCGCGCCAGGCGCATCAACTGGGCTGCTTCGGCGACAACATCCAGGCGCTGCGCGTGGCCGGGTCCTTCGACGACTGCCAGGCGCTGGTCAAGCAGGCCTTGAACGATGCCGACCTGCAGGCGCAGGCGCCGCTGAGTTCGGCCAACAGCATCAGCCTGGGCCGGCTGCTGCCGCAGATGAGCTACTACGCCCATGCCGCCCTGGAGCACTACGCCGCGCACGCGCAGGCGCTGAACCTGGTGGTGCCGACCGGCAACCTCGGCAATGCGCTGGCGGCGATCCTGGCGCGCGGGCAGGGCGTGCCGCTGGGCCGGATCGTGCTGGCGACCAACGCCAACCACGTGCTGCCGGACTACTTCGCCGGCGCCGACTATGCGCCGCAGCCCAGCGTGGCCACCGTCGCCAACGCGATGGACGTCGGCGCGCCGAGCAATTTCGAGCGGCTGCGCTGGCTGTACCGCGGCGACGATGCCGCGCTGCGGACGCAGTTCCAGTCCTACTCGGTGGACGATGCGCAGATCCGCCAGTTGATCGGCGAGCGCTTCCGCCGCTACGGCGAGGTGCATTGCCCGCACACCGCCACCGCGCTGCACGTGCTGCAGCAGATCCGCGCCGAAGGCGTCGAGGCCGATGCCGGCGATTGGGCGGTGGCCGCGACCGCGCATCCGGCCAAGTTCGAGGCGGTGGTGGAGCCGTTGATCGGCGAGCCGGTCGCGGTGCCGCCGGCGTTGGCGGCGTTGCTGCAGCGCCCGGCGCGGGCCGAGCCGATCGCGCCGGACTACGCCGCAGTGCGCGCGCGCCTGCTGGCCGGTTGAGGCCGCGGCCTTCCGCCCTGCCTCCAACGGTCAGCGCCGCGCCGCTTGGCGAACGTGCCGCATGGACGCGGCGCCCGGCTCGGGCGAGGACGAGGCCTTTACTCGTCCGGCTGCAGCCGCGACCAGGCGGCCTGCACCACGCTGCGCGCCTGCAGCCAGTCCAGGCGCGAACGCGGATGGTCGCGCAGGAAGACGTCGCGCAGCTGCGGTACCACGTCCTCGAAGCGCTGGCCGTGGTACTTCAGGTAGGCGTCGTAGGCCAGCTTCAGCGCCGGCTCGTAATCGGTGAACGTATGCCCGGGCTGATGGAACGGGGCCTGGGCGAAATGCGTCTTCCAGAAATCCAGTTCCTTTTCGCGATCCAGCACCACGCAGGCGCGTGAGTCGTGCAGCACATCGATGGCGACGAGCATGATTGCCCTCCCAGTGGTTCCCCCCTCCGGCACCGCGGCGGCGCCGCAGGTGTATCGCGGCGCAAGTCTATGCCTGGGTGTGTGTCAGGGAATGGTCGGTGCCTGAAGCATTCATGGATGCGGCAGTGGGCAGCGTCTGCGCCGGTCTCCCGTGGCGGTCCGCTGCAGCCTTGCTCTCGGACCGCAACCAGCATCCCGGTTCGGAATCGGTCGCGGCTGGCCGGGTTGTCCACAGCGCATGTGGAGCGTTGCCCCGGAAACTTGTGGATAAGTCGGCGCAGGCGCGGTGGTGCCAGGCGTAGACAGGGGCTGGCGAAAAAATCGCCGGCGTCGGGTCAGCCTTCGTCGGTCGCCAGTCGGTGCAGCGCGGCGAAGTCGCGGATCTCGACCACATGCAACTGCGGCAGGGCGATCAGGCCCTGCTGGCGCAGCTTGGTGAAGGTGCGGCTGACCGTTTCCATGGTCAGGCCGAGATGGTCGGCGATATCGCCGCGGCCCATCATCAGCGTCACGGTATTGCCGGGATCGCCGCGGCTGGCGGTGCGCGCCGCCAGCTTCAGCAGGAAATCGGCGAGCTTCTCCATCGGCTGCAGGCGCGCCAGGGCCAGCGCCGCATCCTGCGCCGCGTCCAGTTCCAGGCAGGCGCGCTGCAGCAGCTTGCGCTCCAGCTGCGGATACTGGCTGCGCAGTTGCCGCATGTCCGCCACCGCCACCCGGCACACCCGGGTATCGGCGATCGCTTCGATGTCGTTGCGGTACTTCGCCGCTTCGCTCAGGCCCACGTAGTCGCCCGGCAGCACGAAGCCCACCACCTGGCGGCGGCCATCGGCCAGCGTGCGGACCAGGCGCAGCGCCCCGGAGGTGACCGTGTAGACCGCCTGCCGCGCCTCGCCGGTGCGCACTAGGGTGGCGCCGGCGGCGTAGGACAGCGAGGTGGTCACCCGCTCCAGCGCCTGGACCTCGTCGCAGGCCAGCGCCGAGCAGATCGCCAGGTGGCGCACCGCGCAGTGCATGCAGTCGCGCGCGTGCGGATCGCGGGCCGCGGCGGGTTCGGCATAGGGCAGGGCGAAGCGGGAGGCGGTCCGGTGCATGCGCTCGGCGGTCTGGCAGGTCACCCGGGATCATACGCCGATACGACCACGGCACCCAGTACGGCTAGAATTGGCGTCCGTTCGCCCCCAAGACGCAGGAGTTTTGCACGTGATCAAGCCCCGTACGCCGCCCGGCATCATGGAGTTGCTGCCGCGCGAGCAGATCGCGTTCCAGCGCATGCTGGACGTCATCCGCCGCAACTACGAGCGGTTCGGGTTCCTGCCGGTGGAAACGCCGGTGTTCGA
Organism: Xanthomonas sp. DAR 35659; assembly: GCF_041242975.1. Taxonomy (NCBI): domain Bacteria; kingdom Pseudomonadati; phylum Pseudomonadota; class Gammaproteobacteria; order Lysobacterales; family Lysobacteraceae; genus Xanthomonas; species Xanthomonas medicagonis. Next base: position 2,907,770 of record NZ_CP162488.1, on the reverse strand, counting down.
ATTGTCCGACGTGCTGCTGACCAAGTCCGGCGGGGAGACCGAGCGACAGGTGTACTTCGTGCAGTCCACCGGCGCGCTGGCCAACGCCGCGGCGGCCGATGCCGGTGGCGAGGGCGGGCTGCCGGAACTGGCGTTGCGCTTCGACCTGACCGTGCCGCTGGCGCGCTACGTGGCCGAGCACGAGCACGAGCTGAGCTTTCCGTTCCGCCGCTACCAGATGCAGCGCGTGTACCGCGGCGAACGCGCCCAGCGCGGGCGCTTCCGCGAGTTCTACCAGTGCGACATCGACGTCATCGGCAAGGACGCGCTGAGCATCCGCTACGACGCCGAGGTGCTAGCGGTGATCCACGCGGTGTTCGCCGAACTGGGCATCGGCGATTTCGCGGTGCAATTGAACAATCGCAAGCTGATGCGCGGCTTCTTCGAGAGCCTGGGCGTGGCCGAGGGCGAGCGCCAGCTGGCGGTGCTGCGCGAGGTCGACAAGCTGGACAAGCGCGGCGCCGACTACGTGCGCGAGACGCTGGTCGGCGAGGGCTTCGGCATTCCCGCCGAGCAGGTGCAGCGCATCCTCGACTTCGTCGCGGTGCGCTCCAGCGGTCATGACGATGCGCTGGCGCGGCTGCAGGCGCTGGAGACCGATGCGGCGTCCAGCGCGACCCTGCGCGAGGGCGTGGCCGAGCTGCGCGAGGTGCTGGCCCTGGTCAAGGCGCTGGGCGTGCCGGAGACCTCGTACTGCCTGAACTTCTCCATCGCGCGCGGCCTGGACTACTACACCGGAACCGTGTACGAGACCATGCTCATCGACTACCCGCAGATCGGTTCGATCTGCTCGGGCGGCCGCTACGAGGATCTGGCCAGCCACTACAGCAAGTCCAAGCTGCCGGGCGTGGGCATTTCCATCGGCCTGACCCGTCTGTTCTGGCAACTGCGCGAGGCGGGGCTGATCGAGGGTATCGCCTCCAGCAGCGTGCAGGCGATGGTCGCGCTGATGGACGAGGCCAAGCTGGACGACGCGCTGGACATCGCGCGGCGCCTGCGTGCCGGCGGGATCAACACCGAAGTGCAGATGGAGCCGAAGAAGGTCGGCAAGCAGTTCCAGTACGCGGCGCGCGCCGGCATCCGCTTCGTGGTGCTGGCCGGCGACGACGAACTGGCGCGCGGCGTGGTCGCGGTCAAGGACCTGGTGCGAGAGCAGCAGTTCGAGGTCGCCCGCGACGAACTGGCCAGCACCCTGCTGGTGGAACTGGAGCAGGCCAAGGTCATGGCCTGAGCGGAGCGGGCCGGGCGGCTTCGATGCGCGGCGTGCGCCAGCGACGCCGCCTGGAGCGCTGCCGGGTTTCCAATGGAGTGAGGCAATGAAGGATCCGCGGTTGCTCGAGATGCACGCGTTGCTCGCGAAACCCGAGTTCTTTGCGTTTCTGCGCGGCCTGGATCGCGATGAGGCGCTGGACGCGAGAGATGGAGCGTCGTTCGATAGCGCGTGGACGGAGGACTTCACTGCTGTCGAAGCGGAAAGGGGCAGGATGTCCCGGGAGGGCTTGGGTTTCCTGGATGGGCTGCGCGAGATGGCGTTCAAGAGCGCTTTTCGTGCGTCGAACGATGCCGAGATCGCTGCGCGGGTGGCCGACGATATCGATCTGGTCGCCAAGAGCTTCCTGCTGCATCGGGACGACAGCTGGAGTGTTCGGGTCCTTTGGTCGTGCTATCGAAATCGGGAATTCCCGCGGAATCCTTAGATCGCGGCGTGGGGTGTGACGTGGCCGCGGTTGCCGGCGACCGCTGGTCGTCGCCACTGCGTCAGGGCAGCAGTCCGGCGCCCCGCAGCAGCGCGGCCAACTGCTGCCGCTGGTCGCGGTCGTCGGCCGGCCAGCCCTTCAATTGCGCGAGCACCTTGCCGTCGCGGACCAGGTAGAAGGTCGGCATGTCCCACGCCGGCAGGATGCGCCATTCGTCGCGGTCGTAGATCGGGTGCAGCGGCGTTTGCGGGTGCGCCTGGTTCCAGGCACGCAGCGCCGCCATGTCTTCCGCGCCCGGCGGCAGCGCCAGCCAGCGTGCATGGCGCTGGAACGCGGGCCCGAGCACCGGGTCGGCCGCGATCGCGCGGGCCGCGTCCTCGGAGAAATGGCAACCGGCGGTGACCAGAATCTGCGCCGGGCGCAGATCGATGCGTTGCCGCCGCAAGGTGGTGCCGCTGGCGTCCGCGACCCACAGCGTCGGGCCAGGAGCGGGACCATCCAGGCGGTCCTCGAACCGTAGCCATCGTGGCCAGTCGCTGCTGCCGCCCGTCGCCAGCAACCGGCGCGCATCCTCGTAGCGATGCGCGAGCAGCAGCGCATCGGCCGCGCTGTCCAACTGCCGGGCATCGGCGCGGCCGCGATGGCGCAATGCGTTCAGTGCCTGCAGCTGCAGTTCCAGGCCTTCGGACGTGGGTGCCTGCGCATAGGCGCGTTCGATCGCGCGATACAGCAGCGCCAATGCGTCGTCGGGCAGGCGTCCGATGGCGGTGCGGTCGAACGCCTCGGGCAGGTCGCCGCGCAAGTGGTCCCAGGCATCGCCCGTCGCCCGCTCCTGCGTCAGTGTCCGGTTGTAGCGGTTGTAGCGGCGTTCCAGGTCGCCGATCTGCGCGTCGGCGCGCGCGGCGCGCGCCTGCTCCGCCCATGGCTGCAACGTGTCGGCGTAGCGTTCGGCGCCGAACAGCGCCAGCAACTGGCGTCCCTGCTCGTGGGTGAGTTGGGCCAGGTCCTGGGTGTCGAACCCCGCCAGCCCCCGGCTGCCGAACACCAGGCCATCCAGGAAGCGCTCCCGGGCGCCGGGGGGAAGGGCGTCCAGCGGCGTGGGCTGGCCCGCATGCGCGTGCAGGTAGGCGTCGAGCTGCGCTTTGGAGCGGATCTGGGGCGGGGACGCCGTCTCGGTCTCGGTCCCGGTTCCGGTCTCGGCGGTGCGCGGTGCCGGCGCGGCGCTGCTCGGCCACGGCAGCCACGCCGATGCGGCCGCCAGCACGCCTAGGGCCAGGAGTTCGTGATGGGCAGTCCGGCGCATCCCTTGCTCCGCGTGGTTGAACCCGGGCGACGCTAGCAGTCCAGGCGCGATTTTCCAATCGTCTGCTTCGCTATCGCCTGGTTCGCCGCGCGGACGCGGGCACGATCTCGCCAGTCGTCCATTGCCGGCCTCGTGGAACGTGGCTGCGTGCAGGTCCCTGTTGACCAATGTACTAGCGCGCTATTACATTAGCGCAATGAAACAACGTCCTGCCCCCGCCGCCGATCGCGAAGACGCATGGTTCAAGGCCTTGTCGCGTGCCCTGGCGCACCTGAGCAAGCCGCAGGAAGTCGCCGCGTTCCTGCAGGATCTGTGCACGCCCGCCGAGCTGGAGGCGATGTCCGATCGCTGGCGGGTGGTGCCGCTGCTGCTCAAGGGCGTGCCGTACCGCGAGATCCACGAGCTGACCCAGGTCAGCGTCACCACCATCGGCCGCGTCGCGCGGACCCTGGAATACGGCGCCGGCGGCTATGCCACGGCGTTGCGTCGGCAAGCGGCGCGTCCTTCCGACTCCCACTGAGATGTCCTGATGAGTGCTTCCCTGGCAGCGCCGGCGCGTGACCGGCTGCGTATCGCGATCCAGAAGAGCGGCCGCCTGGCCGAACCGGCGCGCGCGCTGCTGGCGGCCTGCGGGCTGAGCTGGCGCGAAAGCCGCGACAAGCTGTTCTGCTACGGCGAGTCGTTGCCGGTGGACCTGCTGTTGGTGCGCGACGACGACATTCCCGGCCTGATCGCCGATGGCGTGTGCGACTTCGGCATCGTCGGCCGCAACGAACTCGAGGAGCAGGCCGGCGAGCGCCGCCGCAACGGCATGCCCGAGGCCTACCGGGCGCTGCGCGGCCTCAACTTCGGCCAGTGCCGGCTGATGCTGGCGGTGCCCGACGGTTGGGAGTGGACCGGCCCGGAACAGTTGCAGGGCATGCGCATCGCCACCAGCTATCCGGCGGTGCTGGCCGACTGGCTGGAGGCGCGCGGCATCGACGCGCAGGTGGTGGAACTGTCCGGCTCGGTGGAGATCGCGCCGCGCCTGGGCACCGCCGACCTGATCTGCGACCTGGTGTCCAGCGGCGCGACCCTGGCCGCCAACCAGCTCAAGCCGGTGGAAACGCTGCTGGAGAGCGAGGCGGTACTGGCCGGGCCGGTGCGCGAGCCGGGCGACGCCCGCGCCGGACTGGCGGCGATGCTGCTGCGGCGGCTCGACGGCGTGCTCAAGCTGCGCGATAGCAAGCTGCTGATGTTCCGCGCCGCGCGCGACCACGTCGCCGAACTGACCCGCTTGCTGCCCGATGCCGACCCGCTGGTGCAACTGCCGGGCGACGGCGATGGCCCGCTGCACCTGCAGACGATGTGTCATGGCGCGATCACCTGGCAGCGCATGGAGGAACTGGAACGCGCCGGCGCGCAGGGCTTGATGGTGTTGACGGTGGAGCGCTCGCTGGCATGAACCGACTGGACTGGAATTCGCTCGATGCGCAGGCGCGCACGCAGGCCTTGACCCGGCCGGCGCAGACCGTGGCCGCGCAGACCCGCGCCGCGGTGACGCAGTTGCTGGACGACGTGCGCGGTCGCGGCGACGCGGCATTGCGCGAGATCACCGCGCGGTTCGACGGTGTGGTGCTGCAGAGTTTCGAAGTGGGTGCCGACGAGTTCGCCGCGGCCGAAGCGGCGGTGCCGGCCGTGTTGCGCGAGGCGATGGCGCAGGCCGCGGCGCGGATCGAGACGTTCCACCGTGCCGGCATGGCCCAACCCTATGCGGTGGAAACAGCGCCGGGCGTGGTCTGCGAGCGGGTGGTGCGGCCGATCGGCCGGGTCGGCCTGTACGTGCCGGCCGGCAGCGCGCCGCTGCCGTCCACCGCGCTGATGCTGTGCGTGCCGGCGGCGCTGGCCGGGTGCCGCGAGGTGGTGCTGTGCACGCCGCCGCGCGCCGACGGCTCGGCCGATCCGGCGGTGCTGGTCGCGGCGAAGCTGAGCGGCGTGGACCGCGTGTTCAAGCTCGGCGGCGCGCAGGCGATCGCGGCGATGGGCTTCGGCACCGAGTCGGTGCCGTCGTGCGACAAGCTGTTCGGGCCGGGCAACGCCTATGTGACCGAAGCCAAGCAGCAGGTGGCGCAAGCCGGCGCGGCGGCGATCGACATGCCCGCCGGCCCGTCCGAGGTGCTGGTGATCGCCGATGTCGGCGCCGATGCCGCCTTCGTCGCCGCCGACCTGCTGTCGCAGGCCGAGCACGGCCCGGACTCGCAGGTGCTGCTGCTGTCCGACAGCGCCGAGCTGATCGACGCGGTCGAGGACGAGATCGAACGCCAGTTGGCGACGTTGCCGCGCGCGGCGATCGCGCGCCAGGCCCTGGCTGCATCGCGGCTGATCCAGGTCGGCGCGCTCGAGGATGCCTTCGCGATCAGCAACCGTTATGCGCCCGAGCATCTGATCCTGGCCCTGCGCGACCCGCGCGCCTGGCTGGAACGTGTGGAGGCCGCCGGTTCGGTGTTCCTCGGCGACTACACCCCCGAGGCGCTGGGCGACTATTGCAGCGGCACCAATCACGTGTTGCCGACCAGCGGTGCGGCGCGCGCTTACAGCGGGGTCAGCGTCGCCAGCTTCCAGAATTTCGTCAGCGTGCAGGCGGCCAGCCGCGCCGGCATCGCCGGCATCGGCGCCTGCGCGGTGACCATGGCCCGCGCCGAGGGCCTGGACGCGCACGCCAACGCGGTGGCGCTGCGCATGGAGAAGGCGGCATGAGCGGGGCGAACGACACCCCGATGCCGGGCTCGATGCTGGCGCTGGTGCGTCCCGACCTGCGCGATTTCGCCGGCTATTCCTCGGCGCGCAGCAGCGCGCTGCACGGCGAGGTCTGGCTCAACGCCAACGAATCGGCCTGGGCCAATCCCGCCGACCGCGATGCCGGCAACCGCCGCTATCCGGATCCGCAACCGCCGGCGTTGCGCGCGGCGCTGGCATCGCTGTACGCCTGTGCGCCGGAGCAACTGCTGCTCGGCCGCGGCAGCGACGAGGCCATCGACCTGCTGCTGCGCGCGCTGTGCGAGCCGGGCCGCGACGCGATCGTGATCACCCCGCCGGTGTTCGGCATGTATGCGGTCTGCGCGCGGCTGCAGAATGCGCGCATCGTCGCGGTGCCGCTGCGCGAAGATGCTGCCGGCCTGGTCACCGATGTGGATGCGGTGGTGGAAGCGGCGCTGAGCCAGATGGCCAAGCTGGTGTTCCTGTGTTCGCCCGGCAATCCCAGCGGCGCGGCGATCCCGCTGGCGGACATCGAACGCGCCGCCGAGCGCCTGCATGGGCGCGCGCTGCTGGTGGTCGACGAAGCCTATGGCGAATTTTCCGACGTGCCCTCGGCGACCACGCTGCTGGCGCGCCACCCGAACCTGGCGTTGTTGCGCACCCTGTCCAAGGCGCATGCGCTGGCCGCGGCGCGAATCGGTTGCGTGATCGCCGATCCGGCGCTGATCGCGGTCTTGCGCCGCTGCCAGGCGCCGTACCCGATCCCGGCGCCATGCACGCAGTTGGCGCTGGCCGCGCTGCAGGCCGAGCCGTTGCGCCAGACCGCCGCGCGCGTGGCCGAGATCCGCCGCGAGCGCGAGCGCATGGCCGCGGCGCTGGCGGTGCTGCCGGGCGTGCGCCGCGTGTATCCCTCGCAGGGCAACTTCCTGCTGCTGCGCTTCGACGATGCCGAAGGCGCGTTCCGCGCCTTGCTCGCGGCCGGCGTGGTGGTACGCGACCAGCGCGCCGCGCCGAGCCTGGGCGACGCGCTGCGCATCACGATCGGCACCGCGGAGCAGAACCAGCGCGTGCTCGGCGCGCTGCAGGCGGGGAGGGCGGCGGCATGACCCCGATCCTGTTCGTGGACCGCGACGGCACCCTGATCGAAGAGCCGGCCGATTTCCAGATCGACGCCTACGAGAAGCTGCGCTTCGTGCGCGGCGTGATCCCGGCCATGCTCAAGCTGCGCGATGCCGGCTACCAGTTCGTCATCGTCACCAACCAGGACGGCCTGGGCAGCGCAGCCTATCCGCAAGCCGCGTTCGACGGCCCCAACGACCTGATGCTGCAGATCTTCGAAAGCCAGGGCATCGTGTTCCGCGAGGTGCTGATCGACCGCAGTTGGCCGGCCGACAATGCGCCCACGCGCAAACCCGGCACCGGCCTGATGCTGCCCTATCTGCAGGATCGCAGCATCGACTGGGCGCGCTCGGCGATGGTCGGCGATCGCCTCACCGACATCCAGTTCGCCGAGAACCTGCGCATCCGCGGCTTCCAGCTCAAGACCGAACAGTTCGGCGGCGACTGGGACTGGGCCGGCATCGCCCACGCACTGGCCGATGCGCCGCGCCGCGCCACCGTGCAGCGCGACACCAAGGAAACCCGGATCGCGGTCGAGGTCGACCTGGACCTGGTGCGCGATCCGCACTGCGCCACCGGCCTGCCGTTCTTCGACCACATGCTCGAGCAGATCGGCAAGCACGGCGGTTTCGCGCTGGACGTGCGCGCCGACGGCGACCTGCACATCGACGAGCACCACACCGTCGAGGACACCGGCCTGGCGCTGGGCCAGGCGCTGCGCCAGGCACTGGGCGACAAGCGCGGCATCGGCCGCTACGGCTTCGACCCGGCCGACGGCCCGTGGCCGGCTGGCGAGGCCGCTGGCCGTGCCGGCTTCACCTTGCCGATGGACGAGACCCTGGCCAGTGCCGCGCTGGATTTCAGCGGGCGCCCGTATTTCGTGTTCGAGGGTGAGTTCAAGCGCGAGCGCGTCGGCGACCTGCCGACAGAACTGGTGCCGCACTTCTTCCGCTCGCTGTGCGACGCGTCCGGATTGAACCTGCACCTGCGCGTGCACGGCGACAACGACCACCACAAGGTCGAGGCCTGCTTCAAGGCCCTGGCGCGGGCCTTGCGCCAGGCGCTGCGCCGCGAGGGCGCGGCCTTGCCGTCCACCAAGGGCGTGCTGTGATGCGCGCGGCGGCGGCGAGGAGCCTGCGATGACCGATGTGGCCCTGATCGATGCCGGCGGCGCCAACCTGGGGTCGGTGCGTTACGCACTCGAACGGTTGGGCGTGGAAGCGCGGCTGGTACGCGACGCGGCAGGCTTGCAGGGCGCGGACCGGGTGATCCTGCCCGGCGTCGGCGCCGCGCCGCACGCGATGGCGCGGCTGCGCGAGCAAGGCCTGATCGAGCCGTTGCGCGCGTTGCAGGTGCCGTTGATCGGCATCTGCCTGGGCATGCAGCTGCTGTTCGAACGTTCCGAGGAAGGCGAGGTCGATTGCCTGGGCCTGCTCACCGGCGTGGTCCGGCACATGCCGCCGGCGTTGGGCATCCGCATCCCGCACATGGGCTGGAACCGGCTGCTGCCGATGCGTCCCTCGCCGCTGCTGGACGGCGTGCCGGAGCGGGCCAGCGCCTACTTCGTGCACGGCTATGCCGCGCCGGTCACCGCCGACACCGTAGCGGCCTGCGATCACGGCGGGTTGTTCACCGCGGTGGTGCAGCGCGGCCGCCGCTGCGGCGCGCAGTTCCATCCCGAGCGCTCGGCGAGCACCGGCGCGCGCATCCTGCGCAACTTCCTCGAGACCGATTTCCCATGAGCTTCCTCGTCTATCCCGCGCTGGACATCCGCGACGGCCGCGTGGTGCGGCTGGCGCAGGGCGACTACGCCCGCGAAACCCACTATGGCGACGATCCGCTGCCGCGCGCGCAGGCCTTCGCCGAGGCCGGCGCGGCCTGGATGCACCTGGTGGACCTGGACGCGGCGCGCGCCGGCGGCTACACCCTGGCGCCGCTGCTGGGCCGGATCCGCGCGCAGACCGGACTGCAGGTGCAGACCGGCGGCGGCGTGCGCTCTCGCGCCGACGTGCAGCGCATCCTGGATGCCGGCGCCACGCGCGTGGTGATCGGCTCGCTGGCGGTGCGCGACCGCGAGTCGGTGCTGGAGTGGCTGGCCGACTTCGGCCCCGAACGCATCACCGTGGCGCTGGACACGCGCCAGGACGCGCAAGGCGTCTGGCGCCTGCCGGTGCTGGGCTGGACCGAGACCTCGTCGCTGACCCTGGAGGCGCTGGCGGTCGAGTACGCCGCGGCCGGACTGAAGCACCTGCTGTGCACCGACATCGCACGCGACGGCATGCTGTCCGGGCCGAACCTGGCGCTGTACGCCTACCTGCGCGAGATCGCGCCGGGCGTGGAGGTACAGGCCTCCGGCGGCATCCGCGACGCGGCCGACGTGCGCGCCGCGCGCGAGGCCGGTTGCGCCGGCGCGGTGCTCGGCAAGGCGCTGCTGGAAGGCCGGCTGCGCCTGGACGAGGCGCTGGCATGCTGAGCCGGCGCATCATCCCGTGCCTGGACGTGCGCGACGGCCGTGTGGTCAAGGGCGTCAAGTTCCGCGATCACGTCGACATGGGCGACATCGTCGACCTGGCGCTGCGCTACCGCGACCAGGGCGCCGACGAACTGGTGTTCTACGACATCGGCGCCAGCCCGCAAGGCCGCTCGGTGGACTACGCCTGGGTCGAGCGCGTGGCGCGGCTGATCGACATCCCGTTCTGCGTGGCCGGCGGCATCCGCGACGTGGCCACCGCGCGCGCGGTGCTGCATGCCGGCGCCGACAAGATCTCGATCAACTCGCCGGCGCTGGAGCGGCCGGCGCTGATCGCCGAGCTGGCCGAGGCGTTCGGGGTGCAGTGCGTGGTGGTCGGCATCGACTCGATCCGCGAGGACGACGGCCAGTGGCGCGTGCGCCGCTTCACCGGCGACCCGGACAAGACCCAGGCGCTGCGCGTGCGCACCGTGGACTGGGTGGTGGAGGCGCAGCAACTGGGCGCCGGCGAGATCGTGCTCAACTGCATGGACAACGACGGCGTGCGCCGCGGCTACGACATCGCCCAGCTGTACGCGGTGCGCGCCTTGTGCAAGGTGCCGCTGATCGCCTCCGGCGGCGCGGGCGAACCGCAGCACTTCGCCGATGTGTTCGAACAGGCCGACGTGGACGGCGCGCTGGCCGCCAGCGTGTTCCACAGCGGCGCGATTCCGATTCCCGAACTCAAGCGCTTCCTGCGCCAACGACAGATCGAGGTGCGCGATGGCGCATGAACACACGCACGGCGCCGAGGTCGCGGATGCGGCGCTGGATTGGGCCAAGGGTGATGGCCTGCTGCCGGTGGTGGTGCAGGACGCGGCCACGCTGCGCGTGCTGATGCTCGGCTATATGAATGCCGAAGCGCTGGCCGCGACCCGCGCCAGCGGCAAGGTCACCTTCTACAGCCGCAGCAAGCAGCGCCTGTGGACCAAGGGCGAAAGCTCGGGCAATACGCTGGAGCTGGTGGCGATCGAGACCGACTGCGACCGCGACACCTTGCTGGTCACCGCGCATCCGCGCGGGCCGACTTGCCACCTCGGCCGCGACAGTTGCTTCTCGCAGGCGCCGGGCCAGTTCCTGGGCGCGCTCGACCGCCTGGTCGAACAGCGCGAGCGCGAGCGGCCGTTGGGCAGCTACACCACGCAACTGTTCGAGAACGGCGTCCGCCGCATCGCGCAGAAGGTGGGCGAGGAGGGCGTGGAAACCGCCCTGGCCGGGGTGGCGCAGGACGATGCGGCACTGCTCGGCGAAGCCGCCGACCTGCTGTACCACCTGACCGTGCTGCTGCGCGCGCGCGGCCTGGGCCTGGCCGACGCGGTCGCGGTGCTGGAAGCGCGCCACGCATAGCCAATGCGGCGGCGGTCATCGCCCTGCCGCGGCGGATCGCTACAATCGCGGCTTCTTTGATCGCCGGAATTCCCGCATGTCGTTGCGTGCCGTAGTGCTCACCTGCCTGTCGATCGCCGCAGTGCCCGCGCTGGCGCAGACGGCGACGATCACCGGCAGCGTCTACCAGGAGCGCGACGGCCATGCCGGCCGCGGCAGCGGCGAGCGCGGCGTGGCCGGCGTGCAGGTCTCCGACGGTGTGCGGATCGTGCGCACCGATGCGCAGGGGCGCTATCGCCTGGAGGTGGAGCCGGGGCGCACGGTGTTCGTGATCAAGCCCGATGGCTATGCCTTCGCCAGCGCCGGCAACGGCTTGCCGGAGTACTGGCGGCATTACGCGCCGGCCGGGTCGCCCAAGCTGAAATACGCGGGCATCGCGCCGACGGCCGGCGCCACCGACCAATGGGATTTCGCGCTGCGCGCGCAGCCCAAGGCGGACAGCACCGACGTGCTGGTGTTCACCGACACCCAGACCGCCTCGGCGACCGACGTCGGCTATTACGCGCGCAACATCGTCGCGCCGTTGCTGGGCAAGACCCAGGCGCGCCTGGGCACCACCCTGGGCGATGTGGTCAGCGACGACCTCTCGCTGTATCCGGCCTTGAACGCCGAGACCGCCAAGCTCGGCGTGCCCTGGTTCCATGTGCCCGGCAACCACGACCTGAACATCGATGCGGCCGACGACGCGGACTCGCTGTCGAGCTGGCGCGCGGTCTACGGCCCGGACACCTACGCGGTGGAAGAGGGCGGCGCCAGCTTCGTGTTCCTCGACGACGTGGTCTACCAGCCCAAGCAGCAGCCGGACTACGTCGGCGGCCTGCGCGAGGACCAGTTCGCGTTCCTGCGGACCTACCTGGCGACCCTGCCGAAGGACCGGCTGCTGGTGCTGGGCATGCACATCCCGCTGTTCGATGCGGCGCCGGGCAAGGAGAGCTTCCGCCATGCCGACCGCGCGCGCCTGTTCGCGCTGCTGCAGGAATTCCCGCATGTGCTGGTGCTCAGCGGCCACAGCCACACCCAGCGCCACTACTATCACGATGCCGACGACGGCTGGCGTGGCGCGCAGCCCTTGCACGAATACAACGTGGGCGCGGCGTGCGGCGCGTTCTGGTCCGGGGTCAAGGACGCCGATGGCATTCCCGCGGCGACGATGGCCGATGGCACCCCGAATGGGTATGCGCGGCTGACTGTCAAGCGCGGCGGCGACTATGCGCTGGCCTATCACGCCGCGCGCGCCGACGAGGACGTGGCGATGACCGTGCACGCGCCCAAGGTGCTGCGCCGCGGCGCCTATCCGGCCTGGGCGGTGTACGCGAACGTGTTCATGGGCCAGGACGACAGCCGCGTGGAGTACCGCATCGACGACGGCGCCTGGAAGCCGATGCGCCGGGTGCAGCAGCCGGATCCGGACCTGCTCGCCGAGAATGCGCGCGACGACGCCGCCGAAACGCTGCGCGGCTATGACCGCTCGCCGGAAGCGATCCCGTCGCAGCACCTGTGGCGCGGCACCTTGCCGACCGATCTGGGCGTTGGTGCGCATCGCATCGACGTGCGCTTCGTCGACCGCTGGCGCGGCGAGCAACGCGCGACCACCGGTTATCGCCTGCAGGACGCCGCGCCCTGACCGGCAGCGATCGCCGGTCCTGGCGCTTGGTGCTCCGTCGCGAAGACGATGACGGAGACCGGGTGCGGTTTGGGCCGGCTATCGCTCTGTGCGCGGCACGGTGCAAAAACGAAAGTACGGCAGCTCTGCGCGGCCCGGAAATAAAAAAACCTCCACTGAGGAGGCCGTCGAAGTGCGTGGGTGATCCTGGCTGGCGAGCGAAGGCGAGCGGGCGAAAGGATCGGGAGCAGCTGGCTGGCGTTGAGGCTGGCGGGCTTGCGGCGCATGCAGTCTAGCGAGCCATGACGTCCCGCGATCAAACGCGAATCACTCGCATCTAGTGCGGTGCACGGCACGGTGCTGGTGATCGTGAATCCGGGGCCGCACGCCGATGTCCGCCACGTTCTCGAGCAACGCGGTGCACGGCCGGCCAAGGGCACGGCGCAGGGCACGCAACTCGCTGCGTTAGCGGGAGCGGCCGTGAAATGTCACGCGTCGCCGCAATGCTTGGCGCCATCGTTTGCGCCTGTCCGTCTGCGCCGCAAAGCGACCGCGACGCGAATCGGCTGCCGTGCGCCAGGGCAGCGCGTGGCAACTCAACGACAAGGCGCATCGCTGAAGCGATCGGATGCGGGCGCACAAGCCTTCCATCGCCGCTCGCGCCGCACTCGTGGATGGAAAGGGCACGGCGCGCGGGACGCCGGCGCCGTCCGCTTGGCACCGCGATCGCGCGCGAACAGCCACGGCGATGTCAGCGAGGTGATGTCGCCGAGGACGCTGGGACCAACGACTTCGCATGCGGCGATCCCGTCGTTTCGACACGGCCACGTGCCGTCGCTCGTGACGGCGCCGCCGCGTGTTGCGCAGCGGGCGTGTCCCTAGCCCCGCCGCCGCTCGCTTGCGGCGCCAGCGCCACGTCCGCTTCCGGCGTGGGTTCGGCGGCCGTGTCCGGCTCCGGATAGGGATATGCCGGCGCGGCGACCGGCTTCAGCTGCGCGCGCCAACGCTGCAGCAACGGCGCGATGCGCGCGCCGACGTACAACTGCGGGTACGACGGCGCTTCGCCTTCGGCACGTTCGCGTGCGCTGATCTCGGCACTGGCCAGGCGATAGCTCTCGACGACATCGGTGGTGCGCGCCAGCGCGTCGATCAGCCAGGCGCGGCCGAAATAGGTGGCGCTGGCGGTGTTGCCGCAGCCGAACGAGGGCCGGTCGCGGCGCGCGGCGGTGATGACCACGGTGTCGGCGGTCTTCAATGCCGGCACGAAGCCGCCGGAGTAGCAGGCCGAGATCACGATGATGCGGTTGCGGATGCCGGCTCGGTCGAGCAGGCGGCGCAACTCCTGCGGCGCGATGGTGTCGTACTCGGCGTCCTCGCCGGGTCCGAACTGCAGGTACAGCTCGTGCTGCTCGGTGCCGTGGCTGGTCAGAAACAGCAGCAGCGCGTCCTCGCGCCGGTCCATCAGCTTGCCGATGCGCTGCAGGGTCGCGTCCAGGTGCTCGTAGGACGCCTCCGGCGCGTAGGCATGGGCGCCGAGATTGTCCGCATGGTTGATCAAGGTGACGATGCGGCCTTCGGCGTCGAAGCGCTGCGCGAACAGGTCGCGCAGGTACAGCGTCTCGTTGCGGAACACGTCCTCGCTGGCGTCGCCGGCGAAGCCGACCACGTACAGATCGGTCACGCCGGGCCGTTGCGGCCGCAGCGCGTCCAGTTGCGCCTGCAGCAAGCGCGCCTGCACGGGATCGGGCGCGGCCGTCGCCGCCGGCGCGGTCGCCGCGAACGCTCCCATCGGCGGCACCGCCGCATGCGGGCCGACGACGCACAGCAGCAACCCGACACCCAGCAGGAGCCGGTACGGACGCAAGCACGAGCGGTGCGGGGTAGACATGGCGCAGATGATCGCGGCAAAGCGCATGGGCGGCAATCGCCCAAGCGCGATCGGAGGAGTGAACCGAGGATGTCGAACTGGCCGACACGCAAGGGAACGCACTCACCCTGGAAAACCAGTGGCGCGCCGACCCGCCACTGTCGCCAGCGCGAACCCGGGGACGCGTCTATCGCCTTCTTCGGGGCGAGGGCGCGTTCCGCAGGCGGCCTGGATCAGACCTGCGCCATGCCGCCGTCGACCGGCAGCGAGGCGCCGGTGATGAAGCTGCTCTGGTCGCTGGCGAGGAACAGCGCGGCCGAGGCCACTTCGTCGGCGCGCCCCATCCGGCCGAGCGGGATCAGCTGGGTCAGCGTCTCGCGCACCGTGTCGGACGTCGCCGCCATCATGGCGGTGTCGGTGGGTCCCGGCGCCACGACGTTGACGCGGATGTTGCGCGGCGCCAGCTCGTTGGCCCAGGTCCGCGCGAAAGAGCGTATGGCGGCCTTGGTGGCTCCGTAGACGCCATAGCCTTTGGTGCCGATCGCATCGGCGATCGAGCCCACCAGAACGATCGAGCCGCCATCGGGCATGAGCGCCGTCGCCGCCTTGGCGGCGAACAGCAGCGCGCGCACGTTGAGGTCGAAGGTCCGGTCGAAATGATCCTCGCTGACCGCGTCGAGGGTCGCGAACTCGGAGATGCCGGCGTTGAGGGCGAGCACGTCCACCCGCGCGACCTCGCCGCGCACCGCCTCGAAGAAGGTCGCGAGCGCGGTCGGATCGGACGCATCGACGCGGCGCGCACGCAGCCTGCCGACTCCATGCGCGAGGTCCGCTTCTTCTGCGCGACGGCTGGTGGCGTAAACGGTGGCGCCTTCGGCCGCGAACCGGTCCGCGATGGCGCCGCCGATGCCGCCATGGCCGCCGATCACGACGGCGATTTTCCCTGAAAGGCTGCTCATAGGTCCTCACTGCGTTGGTGTTGACGGATAAGGTATCAGTCGTATATCTAATAACAAGAACGCACCGAGTGGTGCTTAGATATAGGGGCGTATACCCATGGCCAACGACGTGCTCGAACTGCCGCTGGATGTCACCGCGACGCGGCCCATCCTCGAACACATCGCCAACAAGTGGACGGTGCTGATCCTGAGCGTCCTCTGCACCCGGCCGGCGCGGTTCAACGACCTCAAGCGCCGGCTCGACGGCATCACCCACAAGGCGTTGTCCGAGGCCTTGAAGCGGCTGGAGCGTAATGGCCTGATCAGCCGCAAGGTGCTGCCGACGCAGCCGATCGGCGTCGAATACACCATCACCGAGCTCGGCTGCTCGCTACGCGAGCCCTTCGCTGCCCTTTACACCTGGTCGCTCGCCAACGGCCCCGCGCTGGAAAGCGCGCAATGTGCGTATGACGAGGCGAGAAAGAGGGGAGGGGCGGAGGAGGCGCTTTAGCCATCGGAGTGCGAGCTGCCTGTGCGCACGGGATCGTCTTCGTGCTGCGCACGGGCACCGCGTGGCAGGATCCGTGTCAGGCAGCGGGCTCTGGCATCGGGCTTTGTGCGTGGCAGGCTGCGGCGCGGCAGCACCTGTGCCTGATGCCGCGGGTCCGGCGGCGAGATGGTGGGCGTCTGATTTCAGTCGCGCGATCAGCGAAGGGGCCAGCGTATCCGGACGCCACTTCGGGTCGCTTCCCCTCGCGCCGCGCGAGGCATCGTTGTTGTTTTTGTAGGAGCGGCTTTAGCCGCGACAGGCACTTTCCGAAGCTATCTGTCGCGGCTAAAGCCGCTCCTACAGATGGCCTTCCATGGTCATTTGGGATGCGCCTTCATCGCTGTCGCGACCACCAGCGGCAGCCTGGCCTTCGGCACCGCGCCGCTCGCCGAGGCCTCGTGCAATGAACGGCTCGGGCGCCAGCGCTGGCTTGCCGAGCGAACGTACGCCTTGCCCGCAACCGTCGCCACCGTCTCGTTGGTGCCTCTGGATGCGCCGCTCGCGCAGCGCTCGGCTCAGAGCGCGATCTGCTGGAAATTCTCCACGCGCTCGTGGCCGTGCGTGGCCGCGCCGGTGCGCGGCTGCGGGTAATCCTCGCGGCGGTCGAGCAGGCGGGTCTGCAGCCCGGCGTCGCGCGCGGCGTCCAACTCCTCGACCACGTCGGACAGGAACACGATCCGCTCGGCGGGCACGCCGAGTGCGGCGACGATGGCGCGGTAGCTGGCGACCTCGCGCTTGCCGCCGATCTCGGTGTCGAACCAGCCCGAAACCAGGTCGATCAGGTCGCCGGCCTCGCTGTAGCCGAAGAACTGCTTCTGCGCCGGTACCGAGCCGGACGAGTACACGTACAGCGTCAACCCGGCCGCGTGCCAGCCGCGCAGCACGTCCGCCACCTCCGGGTAGAAGTGCGCGCGGTAGGCGCCTTCGCGGTAGCCGGTTTCCCAGATCATGCCCTGCAGCGCCTTCAGCGCGGTGTGCTTGCGGTCCTGGTCGATCCAGCCCTGCAGCGTCTCCACGATCACCGCGTCGCTGCAGATGCCGCCGCATTCGGTCGCCACCGCGTCCAGCCAGCGCCGCACCTGCGGCTCCTGGCCGTGCGCGCGCACGAAATCGGGCAGGGCGCGGCGCGCGTACGGGAACAGCACGTCCTTGACGAAGGAGATGCTGCTGGTGGTGCCCTCGATGTCGGTGAGGATCGCCTGCACGGCGGTCATGGCTCGCCCGCCTCGCCGCGCAGCGCCGCTTCGTAGCGCGGGAAGCGCTGGGCGATGTCGGTGCCGGTGAAATGACCGACCCAGCCATCCGGCTCGGTGAAGAAGCGGATCGCCACGAAGCGCGGCTCCGGCCCCATGTCGAACCAGTGGTGGGTGCCGTCCGGCACCGCGATCAGATCGTTCTGCAAGCATTCGATTTCGTAGACCTTGCCGTCCACGTGCAGGGTGAACAGGCCGGAGCCGGCGACGAAGAAGCGCACCTCGTCTTCCTTGTGGAAATGCTCGTCGAGGAACTTCCTGCGCATCTCCTCGCGCTGCGGGTTGTCGGGGGCGATGCTGACCACGTCCACGGTCTTGAAGCCGTGGGCGGCGACCAGGCGGTCGATGTCGGCGCGGTAGGCGGCCATGACCGCTTCCGGCGAGGCGCCGGGTTCGATCGGCTGGTTGGCCTGCCAGCGCTCGAAGGTGACGCCGATCTTGCGCAGCTCGGCGGCGATCGCGTCGCCATCGCGGCTGTCGAACAGCGGCGCGTCGGGAGTGGTGTCGGCGAAGATGCGGAGTCGGCTCATGGCGGCGGCGAGGCGTCGTGGGGGGAGGAAGAGGGTAGCAGTTGGCGGCGGCGCCGCCGTTGCGGCGCTGGAACGCTGTCGCGCGGGCAGGGCGCCGCGCGCGGCCGGTTCAGCCCAGGGCGCGCAACTTGCGCAGTTCCAGTTCGCAATGCAGCAGGAACTCGATGGCTTCCAGGTGGCGGCGCGCCTCGGCCATGTCGCGACCCCAGGCGTACAGCCCATGGCCGTCGATCAGGTAGCCCCACAGCGGCGCACGGTCGAGCAGCGCGTCGACCTGCGCGGCCAGCACGGTCATGTCCTGGGTGTTGGCGAACACCGGCAGGTCCACCGCGGTCTCGTGGGTGTGGTTGCCGTGCAGTGCCTTGAGCAGTTCGTAGCCTTCCAGGCGGATATGGCCCTGCGGCGCGTACAGGCGCGAGGCGACGGTCTGCACCGGCGAATGCGTGTGCAGCACGCAGCCGATCTCCGGGAAGCGCCGGTACAGCTGGGTGTGCAGCAGGGTCTCGGCGGATGGGCGCAGCGGTCGGCCGACGGCCTGGCCGTCGAAGTCCACCACCATGATGTCGTCCTCGACCAGCCGGCCCTTGTCGCGGCCGGAGACGGTGATCGCGGCATGGCGATCGTCCAGGCGGTGCGAGAAGTTGCTGCTGGTGGCGGGCGTCCAGCCGGCCTGAGCGAGTTCGCGGATATTGTCGATCAGCAGGTGCGCCAGCGTGCGCAGGCGCTCGGAATCGTAGGGCAGTGCGTTCATGCGCGTAGTTTAGGGCTTGCTGGCGCGATTGGGATGACAGGCTGCGCCAATGGCACCTCCTCACGCCGTACCCTCACCCCAACCCCTCTCCCGGCGGGAGAGGGGCTGGCGCTTTATCCCTTCTCCCCCCGGGAGAAGGTGCCCCGAAGGGGCGGATGAGGGTGCGAGCGCAGCCTCGTGCAGCCGAAACACCGCGCGCGCTTCGCGCCCGTACCCTCACCCCAACCCCTCTCCCGGCGGGAGAGGGGCTTTATGGCTCAGCCCTGGCTGTGCCGCAGGCGGCTGTGGCGGTGCCCGTAGCCGAAGTAGATGACCAGGCCGATCACGGTCCAGCCGCCCATCAGCTTCCAATTGTGCGCGGTCATCGCCGACAGCAGCGTCACGCAACTGGCCACGCCGGCGATGCAGATCGGCCAGGCGAACGGAATGCGGAACGGCCGCGGCAGGTCCGGCTGGGTGCAGCGCAGGATCAGCACGCCGGCGCAGACCGCGGCGAAGGCGATCAGGGTCCCCATCGAGGTCAGTTCGCCGAGCACGTCCAGCGGGAACAGCGCCGCCAGCAGGGCGATGCCGATGCCGGTGATCACCGTGTTGACGTGCGGGGTGCGGTACTTGGGGTGGATCTTGGTGAACACCGGCGGCAGCAAGCCGTCGCGGGCGATGATCATGAAGATCCGCGGCTGGCCGATGATCATCACCAGCACCACCGAGGACAGGCCGATCAGGGCGCCGACCTCCACCACCACGCGCAGCCAGTTCAGCTGCGGATGCGCGGCGACCGCGGTCACCACCGGCTCGTTGGTGCCCAACTGGGTGAACGGCACCAGCCCGGTCATCACCGCGGCCATGGCGATGTACAGCACGGTGCAGATCAGCAGCGACAGGATCATGCCGATCGGCAGGTCGCGCTGCGGCCGGTGCGATTCCTGCGCCGCCACCGACACCGCCTCGAAGCCGATGTAGGCGAAGAACACCATCGCCGCGCCGCGCAGCACGCCCTCCATGCCGTACTTCCCTGGTCCCTCGTTGGCCGGGATGAACGGATGCCAGTTGGCCGGGTCCACGTACTTCCAGCCGACCGCGATCACCAGCAGGATCAGCCCGGTCTTGAGCACCACCATCGCCATGTTCATCGCCGAGGACTTGCGGATGCCGACGTAGCACAGCCAGGTCAGCAGCAGCACGATGCCGGCCGCGGGCAGGTTGGCGATGGCGCCGGTGCGCTGCAGCTTGCCGTCCAGCGGTGCGTTGACCAGCGCGGCGGGCAGGTGGATGCCGAAATGGTCGAGCAGGCTGAGGAAGTAGCCGGTCCAGCTCACCGCCACCGCCGAGGCCGATACGCCGTATTCGAGTACCAGCATCCAGCCGATGAACCAAGCCGCCAGCTCGCCGAAGGTGGCGTAAGTGTAGGTGTAGGCGCTGCCGGAGACCGGCACCATCGCCGCGAACTCGGCGTAGGCCAGCGCGCAGAACGCGCAGCACAGCGCGGCCAGCACGAACGACAGCATGATCGCCGGGCCGGCGTGGTCGGCCGCGGCCTGCCCGGTGATGACGAAGATGCCGCCGCCGATCACCGCGCCGATGCCCAGCGCGGTCAGGCCCCAGGGACCGAGCGCGCGCTGCAGGCCCAGGCCGCCGGCGTCCTCGTGGCTGGCGTGGGGGTGTTTGGTGGCCCAGAGTTGTTTGAGCATGGAGCGGTTCCAGCCTGGCGCGGCGCGCGAGAAAGAGGGGATGAACGCGAAGACCGGCGCAGCGGCCGGTCTTCGGGGGGACGGATCAGGCCCGCGTGGCCAAGCGGCTGTTGCGGATGCCGTAGAAGAAATAGATGCACAGGCCGATCGCGGTCCAGCCGACGAACACCTTCCAGTGTTCCTGAAACGCCTGGAAGAACAGGCCGACGCAGAACACCGCGCCCAGCGGGCACACCGCCCAGAACCACGGCACCCGGAACGGCCGCGGCAGTTCCGGCCGGGTGAAGCGCAGTACCATCACGCCGATGCAGACCGTGGCGAAGGCGAGCAGGGTGCCCATCGACACCAGTTCGCCGAGCACGTCCAGCGGGATCAGCCCGGCCAGCAGCGCGGCGAGCACGCCGACCACGATGGTGCCGACATACGGCGTGTGGAAGCGGCGATGCACCTTGCCGAACAGCTTCGGCAGCAGGCCGTCGCGGGCCATGGTGTAGAAGATGCGCGGCTGCGCCATCAGCATCACCAGCACCACCGAGGACAGGCCGGCGATGGCGCCGATCTCGACGAAGGTCTTCAGCCAGGCCAGGTCCGGATAGTGCTCCAGCGCGGTGGCCACCGGCTTGGCGGTGCCGAGCTGGGTGTAGGGCAGCAGGCCGGTCAGCACCGCGCAGACGATGATGTAGATGATGGTGCAGATCGCCAGCGACACCAGGATGCCGATCGGCATGTTCTTCTGCGGGTCCTTGGTCTCGCCCGCGGAGGTGGAGACCGCATCGAAGCCGATGTAGGAGAAAAACACGATCGAGGCGGCGCGGAAGATGCCGCTCCAGCCGAACTCGCCCGGGCCGGTATTCTCCGGGATGAACGGGTGCCAGTTGGCCGGGTCGATATGGGAGATGCCGACGCCGACGAACAGGCAGATCACCGCGACCTTGATCGCCACCACGATGGCGTTGACGAAGGCCGACTGGGTGACGCCGACGTAGCACAGCGCGCTCACTGCGGCCACGATCAGCACCGCCGGCAGGTTGACGATATTGCCGGAGGCCACGAACGTGTGGCCGGTCCAGGTCAGCGGTGCGCTGGCCAGTTCCGCCGGGAACGGCAGGCCCAGGGTGCTGGTGACGAAGCTGATGAGGTAGGCCGACCAGCCCACCGCGACGCTGGAGCCGGCGAACAGGTACTCCAGCACCAGGCACCAGCCGATGAACCAGGCCACGCCTTCGCCCAGCGTCGCATAGGAATACGAGTAGGCGCTGCCGGAGACCGGCAGCATCGCCGCGAACTCGGCGTAGCACAGGCCGGCGAAGGCGCAGGCCAGGCCGGCGAACACGAACGACAGCATCACCGCCGGGCCGGCGTGGTGGGCCGCGGCCTGGCCGGTGAGCACGAAGATGCCGGCGCCGATCACCGCACCGATGCCGAGCAGGATCAGGTGCCTGGCGGTGAGGGTCCGTTTCAGCGTGGCTTCGCCTTCCAGGCTGCCTTCGAACGGTTCGCCGGCATCGACGTGCCCGGCGGGCTCGATCGGCTTGACCCTCAACAGAGACTTCAGCATGCGGTGCATTCCCCGGTGGCGAGCGGGGCCGTCTCGCCCCGGTCACGATGGTGCGCTAGGCCCGGGCGGGCCACGCAAGCGTCGTACCATGCCAAAGCCGGACGACGGCCACAAGCCGCGCTGCACCGTCGGCGGCGATAATGGCCGCCCCCGATCGCGAGAGCCGCCCATGCCGGACCATTCCCTGCGCCGCCAGTTGCAGGCCTATGCCGCCCGTTGGCCGCAGGAGGCCGAGGTTGCCGCGCAGTTCCTGGCCTTGCTGGACGACGCGCAGGATCCGTTCGTGCGTGCGCGGCTGGACGGCCACTTCACCGGATCGGCGTGGCTGGTCAGCGCCGACGGCGCCCGCACCCTGTTGACCCATCACCGCAAGCTGCAGCGCTGGCTGCAGTTGGGCGGCCATGCCGACGGCGATCGCGACCTGGCGCAGGTGGCGCTGAAGGAGGCCGAAGAGGAGTCCGGCCTGCCTGGCCTGACGCTGGAGGACGGCGCCCCATTCGACCTGGACCGGCACTGGATCCCGGCGCGCGGCGAGGTGCCGGGGCATTGGCACTACGACGCGCGCTACGTGGTGCGTGCCGGCGACGACGAGGCGTTCGTGGTCAGCGAAGAGTCGCTGGCGCTGGCCTGGCGCCCGATCGCCGAATTGCTGGCCGAGCCGGACCTGGATCCCTCGTTGCGGCGCATGGCCGGCAAGTGGCTGGAGCGCAACGCCGGCTGACGCCTGCGTTGCCCGCCGCCGCGCGCGCCCTGCCAGCGCTGGGCGGGCAGGGCGGCATTGGGTACCCTGGCGTGCCCCGCCGCCAGTCCCTGCCCATGTCCCGCGCCACCGCTCCGTTCACCTATCGCCTGGCCTTCCGCCCGGTCGACGACCAGATGGATTCCGCCGAACTGGCGCGCACCGTGCAGCGCGCGCTGCTGGCCTTGAGCGGGCCGCCGCATGGCGTGGCGATCGTCAGCCTGCAGCGCCCGCCGCGCGAGGACCGCGACGGCCTGTACATGGAAGCGGTCGTCGCCGGTCCGGAGCGCTGGTACCTGAAGGCCGACGACTATCTGTTGAGCGAGGGGCTTCGCGGGGAGTTGCAGCCCTGACGGGCCGGGAATGGGGAATCGGGATTGGGATTCGTAAGAGCGGTGGCGCTGGCGCGTCTTTGCTCCGACTGCGCTCTGGCTTGGATCGACCGCGGTGGCGCGGACGCGAATGCGCGGAACGCCCAAACGAGCGCGCGAAAGCGTATTGCGCTCTTACGAATCCCCAATCCCCATTCCCCATTCCCTGTCAGTAGAGAATCCGCGTCCGCAGCGTGCCGGCGATCTGGCCCAGTTCGTCCTTCAGCACCGCGGCCAGTGCCTCGCTGGCGGCGACGTCGATCACTACGTAGCCGACCTTGGGGTCAGTGCGCAGGAACTGGCCGTCGATGTTGACGTTGTGGCGCGAGAACAGTTCGTTGATCTGCGACAGCACGCCCGGCACGTTGCGGTGGATGTGCAGCAGGCGCAGGCTCTCGGCGTGCTCGGGCAGGGTCACCTCGGGGAAGTTCACCGCCGACAGGGTGCTGCCGTTGTCGCTGTAGCGCACCAGCTTGGCCGCCACCTCCACGCCGATGTTGTCCTGCGCCTCCAGCGTGCTGCCGCCCACGTGCGGGGTCAGGATCACGTTGTCGTGCGCGGCCAGCGGCGACTCGAACGCATCGCCGTTGCCCTTGGGCTCGATCGGGAACACGTCCACCGCCGCGCCGCCGATGTGGCCGCTGCGCAGCGCCGCGTCCAGTGCGGCGATGTCGATCACCGTGCCGCGCGAAGCGTTGATCAGGTGCGCGCCCGGCTTCATCTGCGCGATCTGCGCCGCACCGATCATGTCCTTGGTCGCCGCCGTTTCCGGCACGTGCAGCGTCACCACGTCCGAACGCGCGAGCAGGTCGTCGAGGTCGATGGCCGCGCGCGCGTTGCCCAGCGACAGCTTGGTCTCGATGTCGTGGAAGATCACCTGCATGCCCAGTGCCTCGGCCAGCACCCCGACCTGGGTGCCGATGTGGCCGTAGCCAACGATGCCCAGCACCTTGCCGCGGGTCTCGTGGCTGCCGGCGGCCGACTTGGACCAGCCGCCGCGGTGGCATTCGGCGTTCTTCTGCGGGATCCCGCGCAGCAGCAGGATCGCCTCGGCGATCACCAGTTCGGCGACGCTGCGGGTGTTGGAGTAGGGCGCGTTGAAGACCGGGATGCCGGCCAGTTCGGCGGCATCCAGGTCGACCTGGTTGGTGCCGATGCAGAAACAGCCGATCGCGATCAGGCGCTTGGCCTGCGCCAGCACCTCGGCGCTGAGCTGGGTGCGCGAGCGGATGCCGATGATGTGCGCCTCGGCGATGCGCGCCTTCAGTTCGTCCTCCGGCAGCGATTTGGCGTGCAGTTCGATCTGCGAGTAGCCGGCCGCGCGGAACACGTCGACGGCGGTCTGGCTGAGGCCTTCGAGCAGCAGCACGCGGATATCCTGCTTCGGGAACGAGGTCTTCTTGGGCGACATTAGCGGCGACGGCGCGAGGCGGAAGGGGCGGTCACTATGCCAGATGCGTCCGCGCTTTGGTGCGCCGCAATAGGACGCCGGGATGACGCAAACGCAACGCCGGCGAAGGTTTCAGATGCATCTATTGGGAATCGGGAATCGGGAATCGCAAGAGCCGAGCATCATGCGGAGCGGGCATGCCAGGCCCATGCTCCTTCCGAGTTCCGCGCCACCTAGACGCCGCTACCCAACGCTGGCACGCTTGAATGCTTGCCTTCGCCACCGATGCCACTCAGCCCATGACCGACCCGCGCCTGGACGCCCTGCTGCTCGCCGTGCCCGGCCTGCGCCTGAAGACCGATCCCGCCGACCTGGAGCACTACGGCCGCGACTGGACCCGGCGCTGGACGCCGGCGCCGCTGGCGATCGCGCTGCCGGCGACGGTGGAGGAGGTGCAGGCGGTGCTGCGCTGGGCCAACGACCACGCGGTGGCGGTGGTGCCCTCCGGCGGCCGCACCGGCCTGTCCGGCGGCGCGGTGGCCGCGCATGGCGAACTGGTGCTGAGCCTGGAGCGGATGAACAAGGCGCTGGCGTTCGATGCAGTCGACCGCACCCTCACCGTGCAGGCCGGCATGCCGCTGGAGGCGGTGCACAACGCCGCGCGCGAACACGGCCTGCAGTATCCGGTGGATTTCGCCGCGCGCGGCTCGTGCTCGATCGGCGGCAACATCGCCACCAATGCCGGCGGCATCCGCGTGATCCGCTACGGCAACACCCGAGAGTGGATCGCAGGACTGAAGGTGGTCACCGGCAGCGGCGAACTGCTCGACCTGAACCGCGGGCTGATCAAGAACTCCAGCGGCTACGATTTCCGGCAACTGCTGATCGGCTCCGAGGGCACCCTGGGCATCGTGGTCGAGGCCACCCTGCGGCTCACCGACCCGCCGCCGCCGAGCAACGTGATGCTGCTGGCGCTGCCCTCGTTCGAGGTGCTGATGCAGGTGTTCGCCGCGTTCCGCGGCCGCCTGCAGCTGGAAGCCTTCGAATTCTTCACCGACCGCGCGCTGGAACACGTGCTGGCGCACGGCGCGCAGGCGCCGTTCGACACGGTCTATCCGTATTACGTGGTCACCGAGTACGCCAGCGGCGACGACGCGCAGGAAACCGCGGCGCTGGCCGCGTTCGAGGCGTGCATGGAGCAGGGTTGGGTGCTGGACGGGGTGATCAGCCAGAGCGAGGCGCAGGCCGCGCAGCTGTGGCGCCTGCGCGAGGGCATCACCGAGGCGGTGGCGCGCTACACCCCGTACAAGAACGACGTTTCGGTGCGGATTTCGGCCATGCCGGCATTCCTGGCCCAGACCCAGGCGCTGCTCGGCCAGGCCTATCCGCAGTTCGACGTGGTCTGGTTCGGCCACATCGGCGACGGCAACCTGCACATCAACGTGCTCAAGCCCGCGTCCACCGCGCCGGCCGACTTCATCGCCGCCTGCGAGCAGGTCACCAAGCTGCTGGCGCAGGCGCTGGCCGAGCATGGCGGCAGCATCTCCGCCGAACACGGCATCGGCCTGGTCAAGAAGCCCTACCTGGACAGCACCCGCGGCGCCGAGGAAATCGCGCTGATGCGCGCGGTCAAGCGCGTGTTCGATCCGTCCGGGCTGCTCAATCCGGGCAAGCTGTTCGACCCCTGAGCCACAGCGCGCTGGCCGCGCCCGCGCGGCGGGCGCTCGCGCTCGCGGCGGTGGCCGGCTAGGCTATGCCGGCGCGGCCGCCGCCGCCTTTCCCTGAGTCCGTTGGAACCGATGCGATGAACCGAGTGACCGTGCGCTGCGCCCTGTTGTTGATCCTGACCGTCCCCGCGTTCGCGCAGGCCTCCAGCGTCGCCGGCACCTCCGCCGGTTCGGCCTCGGCCGGCTCGGCCGGCAGCTCGGCGTCCTCGGACAGCAGTTCCGGCAACGACAAACTGGTGCTGCAGGCGCGCGACGACGCGGCCGGCTTCGTCGCCAGTGCCGGCCGCATCCGCGGCGCGCAGCTGGAAGCGGCGCTGCGCATCCTGCGCGAGCGCAATCCGCAGGCGCAGCAGGCCAGCGACCTGCAGTTGGCGCAGGCCATCCTGGCGCTGTGACCTCGCGCCGGCGGCCGCGCCGGCTCGCCGCGCTGGCGCTGCTGTGGCTGGCCTGCGCGTTGCCCGCGCAGGCCTTGCGTCTGCAGGTCGATCCGAGTGACCTGAGTGAACCCGAACGCGCCGCCAGCCAGGCGCTGCTCGACGTAGCGCTGCCCAAGCTGCCGCCTGCGTGGAGCGCGGCGATCCAGACGCCGCTGACGCTGCACTGGCGCGACGACCTGCCGGCGCAGGTGCACGGCAGGGCGCAGGCGCGCCGGCTGCTGTTGAACAAGGCGTTGTTGCATGCCTGGATGCGCCAGCGCGATGGCGACGCCGACCTTCATGCGGATGGCGTGGGTAGCGCTGGTGCCGATGGCGCTGGCGACGGCGGCGCCGCCCGCGCGGCGATCGCGGCCTTGCTGCACGAACTGGCGCATTTCTATGACCGGTCCGCGGCCGGGCGGCTGTCGTCCGATCCGCGCCTGCTGGACCTGGCCGGCTGGCAGGTCAGCCCGATGCGGCTGGGCCTGCGGGCGGGCCGCAATGCCTTCAGCGAGCGCAGCCCGGACCGCTACGAACTGCAGTCGCCGGCGGAGTTCGTCGCGGTCAACCTGGAACACTTCCTGCTCGATCCGGACTACGCCTGCCGGCGCCCGGCGCTGGCGCGCTACTTCGCGCAGCGCCTGCACTGGACGCCGCCGGCCGTCGCCTGCGCCCCCGGCCTGGTCTACGTGCAGGACCCGCTGGCCGACGAAGCGGCGCTGCTGCAACTGGATCCGGCGCGGGTCTACGCGGTGGACTACCTGCTGGCCGAGGGCAACGCGCAGCCGATGAGCCATTGGGGCCACAGCATGCTGCGGCTGGTGATCTGCGCGCCGGAGCACGCGCCCGGTCCGCAGTGCCGGCTGGACCTGGCCTACCACAAGGTACTCTCGTTCCGTGCATTCGTGGACGATGTGCAGCTGTCGAGCCTGCGCGGCCTGCTCGGCGCGTATCCATCGCGGCTGTTCGTGCTGCCGCTGCGGCAGGTGATCGACGACTACACCCAGGTGCAGTTGCGCGGCCTGCAGTCGATCCCGCTGCGGCTGGCGCCGGAGGAGATCGCCGCGTTGCTGGAACGCGCCGCGCAACTGCACTGGAGCTACGACGGGCGCTACTACTTCCTCAGCAACAACTGCGCGGTGGAGACCTACAAGCTGCTGCACGACGGCGTGCCGCGCCTGTCCACGGCGCGCCTATCCGGGATCAGCCCGACCGGCCTGCTGCGGCGCCTGTCCCGCGCCGGCATCGCCGACACTGCGGTGCTGGACGATGCCGACGCCGCCATCCGCCAGGGCTACTACTTCGCCCCGGCCAGCGCGCACTACGCGGCGATGTTCGCGGTCGCGCGCGCGCAGCTGGCGCTGCCGGCGCGCAGCGTGCAGGCGTGGCTGGACCTGCCGGCGGCGCGGCGCAGTCCGTGGCTGCAGCGCGGCGACCTGCGCGCCAGCGCCGCCCTGTTGCTGCTGGAGAACGCCGCGCGCCGGCGCGAGGAGCAGCGCGGTCGCGACGCCTTGAAGCGCCGCTACCTGGCCGACAAGCACGCGCCGGCCGCGGAGCGAGGCAGCACCAGCGCCGACGGCGGGCCTGCCGACCCGGGCGGCGGGACCCGCGAGGCCGCCGAAGCGGTACGGGCGCTGCTGGCGGAGCAGGGCCTGTTGAGCCAGCCGGCGACGTTGCTGCAGGGGATGCCCGGCTATGGTTTGCCGCAAGGGGAGGAACGCGCACGGTTGCAGCAGGCCCAGGCGCGGATCGACGCCTTGCGCAGCGACGGCGGCGCGGTGCAGGCACGCTTGCAGGCGCTGCTGCCGGCGCCGCTGCGCACGGAGCTGCAGCAGATCGACGCGAACCTGGCGGCGCTGGGCACGCGGCTGCGCGATCTCAATCGCGAGGGCGGTGGCCTGGAGTTGGTGTCGCCGTCGGTGTTGTCGCCTGTTGAGACGCGGTGACGTGTAACGAACGATCCGCGCGATGTTCGCTGCGCCGGCATGCGCTTTTTCAAGACGCTGGCGACGCTGTGCGGCGCGGCGGGCGATTGCCGGTTGCGCAGAGCGATGGTGGCGGTCGGCATCGCAGCGACCGGCGGAGCCCATGACGGGGGAGGCTGCCGGTCGCGGCTGAAGCCGCTCCTACAGTGCATCCGGCGCAGGCCGCGCATGCTCTTGTAGGAGCGGCTTCAGCCGCGACAACCCACCAGCGCAGCAACATCCAGTCGCCGCTACGGCAGATCCAGCCCGGCGTCCTCGCCATAGCGGCTCAGCCATGCATCGCGCGCCGGATCGCCGCGGTAGCGCGCGCGCAGCGCGGCCCAGGTCGCCTCGTTGCCGTCGCAGTACTTGGCCACCGCCTTTTCCAGCTCGCGACGGCGCGGGGCGTCGTAAGGCTCCTCGCCGGCGAAGTGATTGCACACATCCTGACGCGCGACGAAGGCGCGCACGTCCTGCGGCATGGCGCAGAAGCCGGCGTGGTGCTCCGGGTCCACGTCATCGGGAATCGTGCAGGCGGCTTTGGTCGCCGGCGCGGGCGCAGGCTTGGCCGCCGCCGCGGTCCCCGCGGCCGGCAGCGTCAGCAGCAGCGCCAGCGCGATGGCGCGGCGCACGCGCTCAGTCCGCGCGGCCGGCGAACTCGCCGGTGGTGGTGTTGACCAGCACGCGCTCGCCGTTGCCGATGTACTCCGGCACCATGATCTCGATCCCGGTGTTGAGCTTGGCCGGCTTGGGCCGCTTGGTCGCGGTGCCGCCCTTGAGTTCCGGCGGGGTCTCGACCACTTCCAGGGTCACGCTCTGCGGCAACTGGATCGCCACCGGCTGGTCGTCGATGACCTGCACATAGATGCCGCTCAGGCCGTCGGTGATGTAGCCGGCGTCGTCGCCGATCACGTCGGCATCGAGGGTGTACGGGGTGTAGTCCTCGTCGTCGAGGAACACGAAGGCCTCGCCGTCCTTGTACGAGAAGGTGGCCTGGCGGCGCATCAGCTCGACTTCGCGCAGGTCGTCGTCGCCGTCGAAGCTGGCGTCGAGCTTGTTGCCGCCCGGCACGCTGTACATCACGAAGCGGAAGCGCACGTTGCCGCCGCGGCCCTGCGGCGAGCTGCGCTCGATGTCGCGGATCTGATAGACGCCGTTGTTGTACTCGACGACGTTGCCTTTCTTGATTTCGTTGGCTTTCATTGGGGCTGGGAATCGGGATTGGGGAATAGGGAATGGGAGAAGCGTCAAGCAGTCGGGCGAGGATCAGTGAAAGGGACGCTGTTGCGATTCCCCATTCCCGATTCCCCATTCCCGGCTATTTAGGTGCCAACCGCACCGCGCCGTCGAGGCGGATCACCTCGCCGTTGAGATAGCGGTTGCGCAGCAGGAACAGCACCGTGTCGGCGAATTCCTCGGGGCGGCCGAGCCGCGCCGGGAACGGGATCGAGGCGGCCAGCGACTGTTGCACCGCCTCGGACATGCCGTCCACCATCGGCGTCCAGAAGATACCCGGGGCGATGGTGTTGACGCGGATGCCGAAGCGCGCCAGTTCGCGCGCCATCGGCAGGGTCATCGCCACCACGCCGCCCTTGGAGGCGGCATACGCGGCCTGGCCGATCTGGCCTTCGTAGGCGGCGACGCTGGCGGTGTTGACGATCGCGCCGCGCTCGCCGTCCTCGCCCGGGGCGTTGTGCTGCATCAGGTCGGCGGCGGCCTTGGCGACGTTGAAGCTGCCGACCAGGTTGACCATCACCGTGCCCTGGAAGGTGGCCAGCGCCATCGGCGCCTCCTTGCCGAGCACGCGGCCGGCGCCGAGGATGCCGGCGCAGTTGATCGCGGCGTTGAGCCCGCCGAGGAAGTCGCGCGCGGCATTCAGTTGCGCCGCCACCTGTGCCTCGTCGCTGACGTCGGTGCGGAAATAGCGCGCCTGCGCATCGCCCAGCGCGGCGACCGCGGCCGCGCCCTTGTCGTCGTTGAGGTCGAACAACGCGACCTTGCCGCCTTCGGCGACGAGGCGCTGCGCGACCGCCAGGCCGAGCCCGGAAACGCCGCCGGTGACCACCGCGCGGATATCGGCAAGCTGCATGGATGCTCCCTCCCAGGAAAGCGCGCATTTTAGCCGACTCCGCGCAGTCCCCGCCGGCGCCACAGGCGGCGCGCGCGGGGCGATCCGGTCAGGCCGTCGCCAGCGCCTGGCCGACCTTGCTGCCGGTCGCGCGGCCGAGCTTCTGCGCCAGCCAGCGCCCGGTGGCGGCCAGCGCATCCAGGTCGATGCCGGTGGTCACGCCGCTGCCGTGCAGCAGGTAGACCACGTCCTCGCTGGCGACATTGCCGCTGGCGCCCTTGGCGTAAGGGCAGCCGCCGGCGCCGGATACCGCCGCATCGACCACGCGCACGCCTTCCTCCAGGCACGCGGCGATGTTGGCCAGCGCCTGCCCGTAGGTGTCGTGGAAATGCACCGCCAGCGCCGCCATCGGCACCTCGGTGGCCACCGCGCGCAGCATCGCCCGCGCCTTGGTGGGCGTGCCGACGCCGATGGTGTCGCCCAGCGAGATCTCGTAGCAGCCCATCGCGTGCAGCTGCCGCGCGACCCGCACCACGTCGGCCAGCGGCACCTCGCCCTGGTAGGGGCAGCCGAGCACGGTGGAGACGTAGCCGCGCACCCTGACCCCGTCGGCGGCGGCGCGCGCCAGCACCGGGGCGAAGCGCGCCAGCGATTCGTCGATACCGGCATTGGTGTTGGTGCGGTTGAAGGTCTCCGAGGCGGCGGTGAACACGGCCACTTCGCGCACGCCGACCGCGGCGGCGCGCTCGTAGCCCTGCAGGTTCGGCACCAGCACCGGATAGTCCGCGCCCGGGGCCGGCACGATGCCGGCATAGACCTCGGCGGCATCGGCCAGTTGCGGTACCCATTTCGGGCTGACGAAACTCGTCGCCTCGATGCTGCGCAGGCCGGTGCGGGAAAGCTGCGCGATCAGTGCGATCTTGTCGGCGGTGGCGACCCAGGTCTTCTCGTTCTGCAGGCCGTCGCGCGGTCCCACTTCCACCAGGCGCACGAAATCGTTCATCGGGCGGACCCGTGGTGCGGCGCTCGGCGAACGTGGCAGGGCGGAAGCAACGGATCGACGTTCACGGACACTCCTTCAGGGGCAACGGCGGACGGCGGCATGCGGCTCGCGCACGCGCGATCGGGACGCAGCGCAGCCGGCGGCTAGGGCCAACGCCTCAGGCGCTGGCCGGGCGATGGCAGACGGCTTCGATGTTGTGCCCGTCCGGGTCCAGCAGGAAGGCGCCGTAGTAGTTGGGGTGGTAATGCGGGCGCAGGCCGGGGGCGCCGTTGTCGCGGCCGCCGGCGGCCAGCCCGGCGCGATGGAACGCGTCCACCTGCGCGCGCTCGTCGACGGCGAAGGCCAGGTGCAGGCCGCCATCGGCGTTGGCGGCGCCGTCGGTGAGCCAGACGCTGGGCTTGCCGTCGCGGCCGAAGCCGACGTGGCGGCGATCGCCGGTCTGTTCGGCGCTCACCTCCATCACCACGTCCAGCCCGAGCGCGGCCAGCGCGGCGCGATAGAAGGCGAGGCTGCGTTCCAGGTCGACGCAGCGCAGGCCGATGTGGTCGAGCGGGCTCACCAGAACCCCCGCCAGTTCGGCTCGCGCTTTTCCAGGAAGGCGTTCAGTCCTTCTTGGCCTTCCGCCGACACCCGCAGCCGCGCGATCAGCGCGGCGTTGTCGCGGTCCAGGCTGGCGTCGTCGCCGACCGCAGCGACGCGGCGCACCAGCGCCTTGGCACCGGCGGCGGCGAGCGGTCCGGCCTGGCCCAGCAGTTCCAATTGGCGTTGCACCGCCGCGTCCAGCGCGCCCGGCGCCACCGCCTGGTGCAGTAGGCCGATCTGGGTCGCGGTGGCCGCATCGAACGCCTCGGCGCTGGCGAACCAGCGCCGCGCCTGGCGCGCGCCGATCGCGGCGATCACGTACGGCGAGATCACCGCCGGCAGCAGCCCCAGCCGGCTCTCGCTGAGCGCGAAACGCGCGTCGGTGGAGCCGATGGCGATGTCGCAGCAGGCGATCAGGCCGACCGCGCCGCCGAACGCCGCGCCGTGTACGCGCGCCACGGTCGGCTTGGGCAGTTCGTCCAGGGTGCGCATCAGCCGCGCCAGGGCCAGCGCGTCGTCCAGGTTCTCCTGTTCGCTGGCGGCGGCCATCGCGCGCATCCATTGCAGGTCGGCGCCGGCGGAGAATGCCGCGCCCGCCCCGGCCAGGACCAGCACCTTGACCTTCGGGTCGGCACCGATCTCCTGCAACGCCACGGTCAGGTGCGCGATCAGGTCGGCATCGAAGGCGTTGCGCACCTCCGGTCGGTTCAGTCGCAAGGTCAGGACCTTGCCCGAGCGTTCCAGCAGCAGGGCATCGCTCATCGGCGGTTCTCGTGCGAAGGGGAAACGGCAGCCATACGGACATGATAGCGGGCCGCGCCGGCGCCGCCATGACGCAATGCGGCGGTGCTACAATTGATAACCATTCTTATCGACGGAACGTTTCCGTGACGTTGTCCGACATGCCGCTGCGCAGCACCGCCCTCGTCGAAACCGTGCACGACCGCCAGCCCAACGACGCCATCGCGCGGCGCCTGCGCGAGCTGGGCTTCGTCGCCGGCGAGCAGGTGCAGGTCCTGGCCAGCGGCCCGATCGGCGGCGAGCCGCTGCTGGTGCAGGTCGGCTACACGCGCTTCGCCCTGCGCCGCAGCGAGGCCGCACGGGTCCAGGTCAGCGCCGCCGCCGAGGTGCAGCCGTGAGCGCGGCGGCCGCGCCGCTGCGCCTGGCCCTGGTCGGCAACCCGAACTGCGGCAAGACCGCCTTGTTCAACCAGTTGACCGGCAGCAAGCAGAAGGTCGCCAACTACGCCGGCGTCACCGTGGAGCGCAAGGAAGGCCGCTTCCGCGCGCCGTCCGGGCGCGAGTTCGCGGTGCTGGACCTGCCCGGCGCCTACAGCCTGCAGCCGGCCAGCCTGGACGAGGCGATCACCCGCGACCTGTGCCGCGGCTTCTACCCGGGCGAGCCGGCGCCGGACGTGCTGGTGTGCGTGGTCGATGCCACCAACCTGCGCCTGCACCTGCGCTTCGCGCTGGAGCTGCGTGAGTTGGGCAAGCCGATGCTGGTGGCGTTGAACATGGTCGACGCGGCGCAGCGCCGCGGCATCCAGATCGACCGCCAGGCGCTGGAGCAGGCGCTGGGCGTGCCGGTGATCGAGACCGTGGCGGTGCGCCGCAACGGCGCCCGCGCCCTGGTCGAGCGGCTCGACACCTTGGCGCCGACATTGCCGCCGGCGGTGGCGCCGAGCGAGGGGCAGGGCGACTACCACCAGCAGGTCCGCGCCATTCTCGCGGCGGCGGTGTCGATGCCGACCCGCACCTCGCGCATCGACGACGCGCTGGACCGCTGGCTGCTGCATCCGGTCGCCGGCCTGTTGACCCTGGCGGTGGTGATGTTCCTGATCTTCCAGGCGGTGTACGCCTGGGCGACGCCGCTGATGGAGCTGATCGACGGCGGCACCACGGCGTTAGGCGCCTGGGTCGGCAGCACCCTGCCGCAGGGGCCGCTGAACAGCCTGCTGGTGGACGGCATCATCACCGGCCTCGGCAGGGTGGTGGTGTTCCTGCCGCAGATCCTGATCCTGTTCGCCTTCATCCTGGCGCTGGAGGAATCCGGCTATCTGCCGCGCGCGGCGTTCCTTCTCGACCGCATGATGGCCGCGGCCGGGCTGTCCGGACGCTCGTTC
Organism: Xanthomonas sp. DAR 35659; assembly: GCF_041242975.1. Classification (NCBI taxonomy): domain Bacteria; kingdom Pseudomonadati; phylum Pseudomonadota; class Gammaproteobacteria; order Lysobacterales; family Lysobacteraceae; genus Xanthomonas; species Xanthomonas medicagonis. Next base: position 2,873,858 of record NZ_CP162488.1, on the reverse strand, counting down.
ATCCCGCTGCTGTCCAGCTTCGCCTGCGCGGTGCCCGGGATCATGTCCACGCGCAGCATCCAGGACCCGCGCGACCGCCTGGCGACCATCCTGGTCGCGCCGCTGATGACCTGTTCGGCGCGCCTGCCGGTGTACGCCCTGCTGATCGGCGCGTTCATTCCGCAACGGCAGGTGTGGGGCGTGTTCAACCAGCAGGGGATGGTGCTGTTCGGGCTGTACTTCGCCGCCATCGCCAGTGCGCTGGTGGTGTCGTGGACGATGAAGAAGTGGCGCCGCGACAAGGGCGAACATCCGCTGCTGCTGGAGCTGCCGTCCTACCGCGTGCCGCACATGCGCGACCTGGCGCTGGGCCTGTGGGAGCGCGCGGCGATCTTCCTCAAGCGCGTCGGCGGCATCATCCTGGCGCTGACCATCCTGCTGTGGTTCCTGCTGTCGTTCCCGGCGGCGCCGGCCGACGCCACCTTGCCGGCGATCGATTACAGCTTCGCCGGCCGCATCGGCCACGCCATGACCACGGTATTCGCGCCGCTGGGCTTCAACTGGCAGATCTGCATCGCGCTGATCCCCGGCCTGGCCGCGCGCGAGTTGGCGGTGTCGTCGCTGGCGACGGTCTATGCGCTGTCGGCGGCCGACGACGATGCCGCAGCGCAGGGGCTGTCGCCGCTGATCAGCGATGGCTGGTCGCTGGCCACCGCGCTGTCGCTGCTGGTCTGGTACATCTACGCGCCGATGTGCCTTTCCACGCTGGCTACGATCAAGCGCGAGACCAATTCGTGGAAGCAGATGAGCTTCGCCGCGTTCTACCTGTTCGCGCTGGCGTACCTGGCGTCGCTGGTCACCTACCAGGTCGCGGTGGCGCTGGGGGCCGGCTGAGCCATGTCCGCGTCCATGTCGCTGTGGCTGCAATACCTGGTGATCGCGCTGGCGGTGTTGGTCAGTGCGTGGGTAGTGCTGAAGAAGCAATTTCCTGGCACTGCGCGCAAGCTGCGCGGCGGCATCGCGCTGCGCCTGCTCAAGCCGGGCCGGGCGGCCTGGCTGCAGGCCGTTGGCCGCAAGATCGCGCCTGCGGCTACGGCCGGTGCCGGCGCTTGCGGCGGCTGCGACAGCTGCGGCCCGGCACCGCCGCGTCGGCATTGAGCTGGCGGCTGGCGCAACGGATGAGGCGAGACCGGCTGCCATGAGCGATCTGCCGTTGCCCATGTCGCCGCCAGCCGGCGCCTTCTTCGGTCTGGATCTGCAGGCGCTCGCGCCGCCGCAGCGCGACGCATTGCGCCAGGCCGATGCCGATTTTCGCGCCGCCGCGGCTGGCCGCACACCGCTGCATGCGCGCATCGATACCGAAGCGCCATTGCCTGCCGATGGCGGCACGCGCCATTACCTGGGGCAGGGCTATCGGCTGACCGTGCTGCGCCGCCTGTCCTGCATCGGCACGCAGACCGCGATCGCCTACGGCCCGATCCTGCAATTGGACGAGGCGCTGTTCGCAACGGCGACACTTCCCACCGTCTCGGATGTGCGTCTGTATGCACCTGCCGCGCTGGCGCGATGGTTGGAGGCCGCGGCGCAGCCCGATTCCGGCGCGCGCGAGTAGCCACGCAGCGCCATTCGCAACAGCGCCGGCGCTTGCGGCGGCGGCTCAGCGCCGAGCGCCAGCGTCGGCACGGCCTGGGTGGGCCCGCTGGATCGCCGAGCGCCCTTCGCGCTGCGCTGCACAGCGGAGCGCGGCGGGACTGCCGTTATGCTATCGCCATGACGACCTCCTTCCAGTTCTCCCGCCGTGCGCAGGCGCTGACCAGTTCGGCGATCCGCGAAATCCTCAAGGTCACCGAACGCCCGGAAGTGATCTCCTTCGCGGGCGGGCTGCCGTCGCCGGACACGTTCCCGATCGCGCGCATGCAGTACGCCTGCGACAAGGTGCTGCGCGAGGCGCCGCAGGCGGCGCTGCAGTACGGCCCGACCGAAGGCTATCTGCCGCTGCGCGAATGGGTGGCCGCGCGGCTGAGCCGCGACGGCGCCAGCATCCGGCCCAGCCAGGTGCTGATCACCACCGGCTCGCAGCAGGGCCTGGATTTGCTCGGCAAGGTGTTCATCGACGAAGGCAGCAAGGTGCTGGTGGAAACGCCGAGCTATCTCGGCGCGCTGCAGGCGTTCTCGCTGTTCCAGCCGGCGTTCGCGGCGATGCAGTCGGACGACGACGGCGTGGTGGTGGATGCGCTGGACGCGGAACATCTGGCGGGCGCGCGCTTCATGTACGTGCTGCCGAACTTCCAGAACCCGACCGGGCGGCGCCTGCCGCTGCACCGGCGCCAGGCGCTGGTCGCGCGCGCGGCCGCGGCCGGCGTGCCGATCGTCGAGGACGATCCCTACGGCGAGCTGTGCTACAGCGGCGACACGCTGCCGAGCCTGCTGTCGATGCACCCGGAGGGCGGGATCTACATGGGCTCGTTCTCCAAGGTGCTGGCGCCGGGCCTGCGCCTGGGCTTCGTGGTGGCCCCGGAGGCGGTGCACGCCAAGCTGGTGCAGGCCAAGCAGGCGGCCGACCTGCATACGCCGTCGTTCAGTCAGCGCATCGTCTACGAGGCGGTGCAGGACGGCTTCCTGGACGCGCACATCCCCGGCATCCGCAGCCTGTACGCGAGCCGCTGCCAGCAGATGCTCGACGCGCTCGGCAAGTATTTCCCGTCGCAGGTGCGCTGGAACCGCCCGGCCGGCGGCATGTTCATCTGGGTCGAACTGCCGGCGGGCATGGACGGCGGCGCGTTGCTGGCCAAGGCGATCGAGCGCAACGTGGCCTTCGTGCCGGGTGCGCCGTTCTTCGCGGTCGAACCGCAGCGCAATACCTTGCGGCTGTCGTTCGTGACCGTGCCGGAAGCGCGCATCGAGGCCGGCGTGCGCATCCTCGGCGAGTTGCTGCAGGCCGAGGTCGCCGCGTTGCACGGCGCGACGGCCTGATGCGACCGGGCGAAGGCGCGTGACAGCGTTGCCCACGCTGGACCTGCACGTGGAGGCGGTGCTGGTCGGCCGCGCACAGGACTTCACCCGGCCCGGCAGCCGCAGCGCCATCGCCAAGCAACCGGTACCCGGGTCGCTGCGCATCGGCCATGAAGGCCTGGAACTGGACGAGCAGGGCGACCGCCGCGTGCATGGCGGCCCGGACAAGGCGCTGCACCACTATCCGCGCGACCACTACGCCGCCTGGCGCCAGGAACTGGGTGCGCACGCCTTGCTCGACGCGCCCGGCGCGTTCGGCGAGAACCTCAGCACGCATGGCGCCACCGAGGCCGGCCTGTGCCTGGGCGACCGGCTGCGGCTGGGCACGGCACTGGTCGAGGTGTCGCAGTCGCGTCAGCCGTGCTGGAAGCTGTCCGATCGCTTCGGCGTGGCCGCGCTGGCGCGGCGCGTGCAGGAAAGCGGCCGCACCGGTTGGTACTACCGGGTGCTGCAGCCCGGCGACGTCGCCGCCGGCGATCGCCTGACATTACTTGAGCGACCCTATCCGGCCTGGTCATTGGCGAGGTTGATCGCGCTGTTGTACCGGCGCGAGGTGGACCCCGCACAGTTGGAGCAGGTGCTGGCGTTGCCGCTGGTGCCGAACTGGCGCGTGCTGTTCGAGCGACGCCTGGCCCAGCGCGCGGTCGAGAACTGGGACAAGCGCCTGCTCGGGCAGCCTGCGGCCGAGTAGGCGCTCGCGACTCGCCGCCGCACCGACTGCGCGATGGGCTCGCATCGTGGATCAAGGTCGTGACTCAAGCCTCTCCTGCAATGCCTGCAGGTCCGCCGCCGCCCCTGTAGGAGCGGCTTCAGCCGCGACAAACGAAGCGGTAGACCTTCCGGCTACGGAGACAGTCGGGACTGATGTCCCTCCCACAGCGTTCGCAGCATGCGGATCGCCCGTGGTTGGGGGTGACGGCCGCAGGCGGCTTGGCCATCCGCAGCAACGATTGAATGACAGCACGTTCCACTTCGGATGCAGCGCCGCTTGAACGGCTTCGTCGGCCAATGCCTGACGCCCATCCCCCTGTCCCCCGCCGCCACAAACCGCTAGCCTTGCGCGATGACGACTTCCCCCGTGCGTGTGTTGATTCATGGTGCGTCCGGCCGCATGGGCCAGGCGTTGTTGCGGCTGGCCGCGCAGGAGTCCACGTTGCAGGTCGCCTGCGCCGTGGTCCGGCGGGCGCCGGCGCAGCGCGTCGTCGACGGCGTGCCGTACTTCGCCGCGAGCGAACTCGCTGGTGTGCCGGCGTTCGACGTCGCGATCGATTTCAGCCTGCCGCAAGGCTTCGACCCGGTGCTGGCGCTGTGCGTGGCGCGCGGCGCGGCGCTGGTGTCCGGCACCACCGGCCTGGACGCCGCGCAGCGGCAGGCGCTGGCCGAGGCGGCCGCACGCATCCCGCTGATTTGGGCGTCGAACTTCAGCCTCGGCGTGGCGGTGCTGAACGACCTGGTGGAACGCGCCGCCGCGGCGCTGCCGGGCTGGGACTGCGACATCGTCGAGTCGCACCACGTGCACAAGCAGGACGCGCCCTCCGGCACCGCGCTGACCCTGGGCGAGGCCGCCGCGCAGGGCGGGGCGCAGCCGCGCTATGCCAGCCTGCGCGCCGGCGACATCGTCGGCGAGCACCTGGTGCAGTTCGCCGGACTCGGCGAGCGGGTGGAACTGGTGCACCGCGCCAGCAACCGCGACATCTTCGCCCGCGGCGCGTTGCATGCCGCCGCGCGTCTGCCGGGGCGTGCGCCCGGGGCCTACCGGCTGCGCGACCTGCTCGGCTGAACGGCGCTTTCACACAAACGTCTGGCGCGGACAGGTCCGCGCCGGTACAATTCTCGCTCGCCTGTTACCCATCGCCACGGACCCGGAGAAGCGCCGAGTTCGCGGTTTCTTGCAGCCTGCAAGTTGGTGGGGCAGGGTTCCTCTCTCCCCAAGGCGAACCCCGTGACTCAACCCGCAATCCTTGTCCTTGAAGACGGCACCGTGTTCGAGGGCGAATCCGTAGGCGCCACTGGCCTGTCCGTCGGCGAAGTGGTGTTCAACACCGCGATGACCGGCTACCAGGAGATCGTGACCGATCCGTCCTACGCCCGCCAATTGGTCACCCTGACGTATCCCCATATCGGCAACACCGGCTGCACCGACCAGGACGACGAGGCCGCCCAGGTCTGGTCGGCCGGCCTGATCGTGCGCGACGTGCCGCGCCGCCCCAGCAACTGGCGCAATCAGGTGGCGCTGCCGGACTGGCTGATGCAGCGCGGCGTGGTCGCCATCGCCGGCATCGACACCCGCAAGCTGACCCGCATCCTGCGCGAGAAGGGCGCCCAGAACGGCGCACTGATGGCCGGCGAGATCGACGTGGACACCGCGCTGGAAGCGGCGCGCAAGTTCCCCGGACTCAAGGGCATGGACCTGGCCAAGGTGGTCTCCACCGACAAGGCCTATCCCTGGCGCGACGGCCAGCTCGACCTCAACAGCAATGCCTTCGCCCAGGCCACGCCCCGCTACAAGGTCGTCGCCTACGACTACGGGGTGAAGCTCAACATCCTGCGCATGCTCGCCGAGCGCGGCTGCGAGGTCACCGTGGTGCCGGCGCAGACGCCGGCCGCGGACGTGCTGGCGATGCGGCCGGACGGCGTGTTCCTGTCCAACGGTCCGGGCGATCCGGCGCCGTGCGACTACGCGATCGCCGCGATCAAGGAATTCGTGTCTCGGAAGATCCCGACCTTCGGCATCTGCCTGGGCCACCAGTTGCTGGCGCTGGCCGCCGGCGCGCAGACGCTGAAGATGGGCCATGGCCATCACGGCGCCAATCACCCGGTGCAGGACCTGGACAGCGGCCGGGTGATGATCACCTCGCAGAACCACGGCTTCGCGGTCGATGAGGCCACGCTGCCGGGCAACGTCCGCGTCACCCACCGCTCGCTGTTCGACGGCACCAACCAGGGCATCGAACTGACCGACGCGCCGGCCTTCAGCTTCCAGGGCCACCCGGAAGCCTCGCCGGGCCCGCGCGACGTGGCGCCGCTGTTCGACCGCTTCGTCGCGCTGATGGCGGCCGCCGCCTGATGCACGCGGCGCCGGCCATGCCGTTGCGGACCCGCCGCTGGCGGTGGGTCGCCACGGCGTTGCTGGTGCTGGCCGCGTATCCGGCCTTCGTGCTGGTGGCGGTGTACGCGCAGTGGCTGGGCGCCGGCCTGCCGGGCGGGCGCAATGGCCCGGCCGACGCGTACCGGCACAGCCTGGCCAGCGCCATCGTCGCCTACACCTTGTCGCCGCGTTGCGTGGACTGGGTGACGGCGGTGATGGAGCGCGACGGACACGGCAATGCGAGCCGGGCGATGGACGCCCACAACAACCGGATCGGCGCGCGCATCGGCGCCGCCGCTCCCAGCTGGGCCGCGATGCAGCGCGAGGTTCGCGCCGCGGTCGACCATGGCGCGATCGATGCCCGATCGCCCGACCAGATCACCTGGCGCGCCCCCGCGGCGTGGCAGGACCGCCTTTACTGAGAATCCCCATGCCCAAGCGCACCGACCTCAAAACCATCCTCATCATCGGCGCCGGCCCGATCGTCATCGGCCAGGCCTGCGAGTTCGACTACTCCGGCGCGCAGGCGTGCAAGGCGCTGCGCGACGAGGGCTACCGCGTGGTGCTGGTCAACAGCAACCCGGCCACGATCATGACCGACCCGAACATGGCCGATGCCGTGTACATCGAGCCGATCAACTGGCAGACGGTCGAGAAGATCATCGCCAAGGAAAAGCCCGATGCGCTGCTGCCGACCATGGGCGGGCAGACCGCGCTGAACTGCGCGCTGGACCTGGCCGACCACGGCGTGCTGGAGAAGTACGGCGTGGAACTGATCGGCGCCAAGCGCGAAGCGATCATGATGGCCGAGGACCGCGAGCTGTTCCGCGTGGCGATGGGCGAGATCGGCCTGGAATGCCCGAAGGCGGCGGTGGCGCACACCCTCGAGGAAGCGCTGGAGATCCAGACCCGGGTCGGCTATCCGACCATCATCCGTCCCAGCTTCACCCTCGGCGGCAGCGGCGGCGGCATCGCCTACAACCGCGAGGAACTGATCGAGATCGTGACCCGCGGCCTGGAACTGTCGCCGACCAGCGAAGTGCTGGTCGAGGAGTCGGTGCTGGGCTGGAAGGAGTTCGAGATGGAAGTGGTCCGCGACACCGCGGACAACTGCATCATCGTCTGCTCGATCGAGAACCTGGACCCGATGGGCGTGCACACCGGCGACTCGATCACCGTGGCCCCGGCGCAGACCCTGACCGACAAGGAATACCAGCGCCTGCGCGATGCCTCGATCGCGGTGCTGCGCAAGATCGGCGTGGACACCGGCGGCTCCAACGTGCAGTTCGGCATCAACGCGCAGACCGGCCGCGTGGTGGTGATCGAGATGAACCCGCGCGTGTCGCGCTCCTCGGCGCTGGCCTCCAAGGCCACCGGCTTCCCGATCGCCAAGGTCGCGGCCAAGCTGGCGGTCGGCTACACCCTGGACGAACTGAAGAACGAAATCACCGGCGGCCTGACCCCGGCCTCGTTCGAGCCGTCGATCGACTACGTGGTCACCAAGATCCCGCGCTTCGCCTTCGAGAAGTTCCCGCAGGCCGATGCGCGCCTGACCACGCAGATGAAGTCGGTGGGCGAGGTGATGGCGATGGGCCGCACCTTCTCCGAATCGCTGCAGAAGGCGCTGCGCGGCCTGGAGACCGGCAAGATCGGGCTCGACCCGACCGGCCTGGACCTGGGCAGCGAGGACGACCTGGCCGCGCTCAAGCGCGAGCTGAAGGCGCCCGGTCCGGAGCGGCTGTTCTACGTGGCCGATGCGTTCCGCGCCGGCCTGAGCGTGGAGCAGGTGCATGCGCTGTCGTTCATCGATCCGTGGTTCCTGGACCAGATCGAGGACCTGATCGCGCAGGAGAAGCAATTGGCCGCCGACGGCCTGGGCGCGCTCGACGCCGCGCGCCTGCGCACGCTCAAGCGTGCCGGGTTCTCCGATGCGCGCCTGGCGCAGTTGACCGGCACCAACGAGGCGGCGGTGCGTGCGCTGCGCCGCGCGCACAAGGTGCGCCCGGTGTACAAGCGGGTGGACTCGTGCGCGGCCGAGTTCGCCACCGACACCGCCTACCTGTATTCGACCTACGAGGACGAGTGCGAGGCCAGGCCCAGCAACCGCGACAAGATCATGATCCTCGGCGGCGGCCCCAACCGCATCGGCCAGGGCATCGAGTTCGACTACTGCTGCGTGCACGCCGCGCTCGCCCTGCGCGAGGATGGCTACGAGACCATCATGGTCAACTGCAACCCGGAGACCGTGTCCACCGACTACGACACCTCCGACCGCCTGTACTTCGAGCCGCTGACCCTGGAAGACGTGCTGGAGATCGTCGAGCTGGAGCAGCCCAAGGGCGTGATCGTGCAGTACGGCGGGCAGACCCCGCTGAAGCTGGCGCGTGCGCTGGAAGCCAACGGCGTGCCGGTGATCGGCACTTCGCCGGACTCGATCGACCTGGCCGAGGACCGCGAGCGCTTCCAGCAACTGGTCGACACGCTGGGCCTGAAGCAGCCGCCGAACCGCATCGCGCGCAACGCCGAGGAAGCGCTGGTGCTGGCGCGCGAGATCGGCTATCCGCTGGTGGTGCGCCCGAGCTACGTGCTCGGCGGCCGCGCGATGGAGATCGTCTACGGCGAATCGGACCTGGCGCGCTACGTGCGCGACGCGGTCAAGGTCTCCAACGATTCGCCGGTGCTGCTGGACCGCTTCCTCGACAACGCGGTGGAAGTGGACGTGGACATCATCGCCGACAAGGACGGCCAGGTGCTGATCGGCGGCGTCATGGAGCACATCGAGGAAGCCGGCGTGCATTCGGGCGATTCCTCGTGCTCGCTGCCGCCGTACTCGCTGTCGGCCAAGACCCAGGCCGAGCTGCGCCGCCAGGTGGTGATGCTGGCCAAGGGCCTGAACGTGGTCGGGCTGATGAACACCCAGTTCGCGGTGCAGGTGGACGAGGCCGGCGACGACATCGTGTTCCTGCTGGAAGTGAACCCGCGCGCCTCGCGCACCGTGCCGTTCGTGTCCAAGGCCACCGGCATGGCGCTGGCCAAGATCGCCGCGCGCTGCATGGCCGGCAAGACCCTGGCCGAGCAGGGCGCGCTGAAGGAGATCGTGCCCGACTACTACTCGGTGAAGGAAGCGATCTTCCCGTTCGCCAAGTTCCAGGGCGTCGATCCGATCCTCGGCCCGGAGATGCGCTCCACCGGCGAGGTGATGGGCGTGGGCCGCAGCTTCGGCGCCGCCTTCGCGCGCGCGCAGGAAGCCGGCGGGATCAAGGCGCCGCCGCTGGGCAAGGCGTTCCTGTCGGTGCGCGATCCGGACAAGCAGCGCGTGCTGCCGGTGGCGCAGGCGCTGGTCGAGCGCGGCTACACCCTGGTGGCGACCAGCGGCACCTGCGCGTGGTTGCAACAGCACGGCCTGCAGTGCGACCAGATCAACAAGGTGGCCGAGGGCCGCCCGCACATCGTCGATCTGATCAAGAACGGCGAAATCGTGTATATCGTCAACACCACCGAGGGCCGGGCGGCGATCTCCGACTCGTTCTCGATCCGGCGCGAAGCCCTGCAGCAGCGCGTCACCTATTCGACCACCGTCGCCGGCGCCCGCGCGCTGGTGCATTCATTGGAATTCCGCGGCACCGGCCCGGTCTGGGCGCTGCAGGAACTGCACAAGGAGCTGGAAGCGTGAGAGCCCCGATCACCATGCAAGGCGCGCAGCGGCTGCGCGAGGAACTGGATCACCTGAAGTCGGTCAAGCGTCCGGAAGTCATCGCCGCGATCGCCGAGGCGCGCGCGCACGGCGACCTCAAGGAGAATGCCGAGTACCACGCCGCCCGCGAGCAACAGGGCTTCATCGAAGGCCGCATCAAGCAGTTGGAGAGCGAGCTGTCGCATGCCGAGGTCATCGACATCAGCAAGCTGGCGGTCGGCAGCAAGGTGGTGTTCGGCGCCACCGTGACCCTGGCCGACGTGGAGACCGACGAAGAGAAGCGGTACCAGTTGGTGGGCGACCTGGAAGCGGACATCAAGCTGGGCCTGATCGCGATCTCCTCGCCGCTGGCGCGTGCGTTGATCGGCAAGCTGGAAGGCGACAGCGTCAGCATCGACGCCCCGGCCGGCCGCCGCGAGTACGAGATCGTCAGCGTCGAATACATCGGCTGACGCCGTGGCCGTTGCGACCTTGCTGTTGCCGGCGCGGGCCCGCCTGGCCGGTCCGGCGCTGAGCGGCGAGGTGGCGCGGGCGCTCGGTCGCGCCGAGCGCGAACGCGCCGAGCCCGGTAGCGAAGCGCAGCTGCGCCGCCATTTCGCGCTGCCGCCGGGCACCTGGCCGGTCGCCGCGCTGACCCGGCAACTGGACGTCGGCGACGCCGGCGACGCCGTCTGGCTGCGCGCCGATCCGGCCTACGTGGTGCCGGACATGCAGGGCGCGCGGCTGATGGCGCACGGCGACATGCTCGCCATCGACGCCATCGACCTGGCTGCGCTGCTGCCGGCGCTGCAGGAGGTGTTCGCCGAGACCGGCCTGGTGCTGGAGGCGAGCGACCCGGCGCGCTGGTATCTGCGCCTGGCGCCGGACAGCGTGCTGCCCGAGTTCGCCGCGCCGGCGCAGGTGCTCGGCGCCGACCTGTTCGACCATCTGCCGCAGGGCGAGGACGCGCGCCGCTGGCGGGCGCTGCTGACCGAAACCCAGGTCGTGCTGCACCAGCACCCCTGGAACCGCGAACGCGTGGCGCGCGGGCAACCGGCGATCAATTCGCTGTGGTTATGGGGCGGCGGCACGCTGCCGGCCACGGTGAGCACCGCGCATGCGCAGGTGCGCAGCCGCGAGCCGCTGCTGCGCGCGCTGGTGCTGGCCGCCGGGATCGACGCCGAACAGGCGCCGCGCGTGGACGCACTGGTCGACCTGCGCCAGTTGCGCGCGCCCGAGCAGTTCGTCGGCGAGGTGATGCTGCCGCTGCTGGAGGCGCTGCAGCGCGGCGAACTGCAGCAGTTGCTGCTGGATTTCGAGGACGGCGTGCGCTTGCGCATCGATCGCGGCCAGCGCTGGCGGTTCTGGCGGCGGCCGTTGTCGCGCCTGGACGCATGAGCCCGGCGTTGCGCATCACCCGCCGTCCGGCCGCCGATGGCGGGCCGTGGGCGGAGACGGTCCCGCCGCTGCTGCGCCGCATCTACACCGCGCGCGGCGCCCACGACGCCACCCTGGCGCAACCGAAGCTAGCGCACTTGCTGCCGCCGGACGCGTTGCGCGGCATCGAGGCGGCGGTCGCGCTGCTGGCCGAGGCGATCGCCGCCGGCAAGCGCATCCTGGTGGTCGGCGACTTCGACTGCGATGGCGCCACCGCCTGCGCGGTGGCGGTGCGCGGGCTGCGCCTGCTCGGTGCCGCGCAGGTGTTGCACGCGGTGCCGAACCGCATGGTCCATGGCTACGGCTTGTCGCCTGCGCTGGTCGCGGAACTGGCGCCGTTGCGACCGGACCTGCTGGTCACGGTCGACCACGGCATCGCCTGCCATGCCGGCGTCGCCGCGGCCAAGGCGCTGGGCTGGCAGGTGCTGGTCACCGACCATCACCTGCCGGGCAGCGCGCTGCCGCCGGCCGACGCCATCGTCGATCCGAATCAGGTCGGCGATGCGTTCCCGAGCAAGGCGCTGGCCGGCGTCGGCGTGATCTTCTACGTGTTGCTGGCCTTGCGCCAGCACCTGCGCGCGCAAGGCGCGTTCCCCGCGCAGGCGCCGGATCTGACCGTGTTGCTGGACCTGGTCGCGGTCGGCACCGTCGCCGACCTGGTGCCGCTGGACGCCAACAACCGCGCGCTGGTCGCGGCCGGACTGCGCCGGCTGCAGCGCGGCGACGGCTGTGTCGGCCTGCGCGCGTTGATCGCCGCCAGCGGCCGCGATCCGTCCCGGCTCAGCGCCAGCGACATCGGCTTCGCGCTGGCGCCGCGGCTCAACGCGGCCGGCCGGCTCGAGGACATGGCCCTGGGCATCGAGCTGTTGCTGTGCGAGGACCCGCAGCAGGCGCGGGAGATCGCCGCGACGCTGGAGGAGATCAACGCCGAGCGCCGCGCGGTGCAGCAGCAGATGACCGACGAGGCCGAGGCCAGCGTGGCGCGGGCGTTGCTGGTCGCGCCCGAGCAGCCGCCGGTGGCGATGTGCCTGTTCGACGCGGACTGGCACCCGGGCGTGATCGGCCTGGTCGCCTCCAAGCTGAAGGACCGGTTGCACCGCCCGGTGATCGCCTTCGCCCCGGCCGAGCCGGGCAGCGCGCTGCTGCGCGGCTCGGCGCGCTCGATTCCCGGCTTCCACATCCGCGATGCGATGGCCGCGGTGGACGCGCGCCACCCCGGGCTGATGGACAAGTTCGGCGGCCATGCGATGGCCGCCGGCCTGAGCCTGCGCCAGGATGCGCTGGCCGAATTCGAGCGACTGTTCCGCGAGCATGCGCTGGCCAGCCTGGACGCGAGCCTGCTGCAGGCCGAACTGCTCAGCGACGGCGCACTGGACCCGCACGAGCTGGACCATCGCCATGCCGAGGCCCTGCGTCTGGCCGGGCCCTGGGGGCAGGGCTTCCCCGAGCCGCTGTTCGACGGCGAATTCGAGGTCGTGCAGTGGCGGGTGCTGAAGGAGCGCCACCTCAAGCTGAGCCTGCGCTGCGCCGGCCGCCACGAGCCGCTGAACGCGATCCACTTCAACGGCTGGCGCGGCGACGACCCCGGCCGCCGCGTGCACATCGCCTATCGCCTGGTCGCCGACGACTACCGTGGCGGCGAGGCGGTGCAACTGGTGGTGGAGCACTGCCGCAGCCTGCCATAAGCCCCTCTCCCGTCGGGAGAGGGGTTGGGGTGAGGGTGCGGCGCGAAAGCGACTCGCGGAGGTTGGGTAGCACGAGGCTGCGCCCGTACCCTCATCCGCCCCTTCGGGCACCTTCCCCCGAAAAGGGGGCCATGGTCCCGAGGGGAGAAGGGAACGGCCGCTAGCCCCTCTCCCCCGGGAGAGGGGTTGGGGTGAGGGTGCGGCGCGAAAGCGACTCGCGGCGTTTGAGGTGCACGAGGCTGCGCCCGTACCCTCATCCGCCCTTCGGGCACCTTCTCCCGACGGGAGAAGGAAGCAGCCGGGCCCCTCTCTCATCGGGAGAGAGTTCGGTACCAATGCCCCGCTCGCAATCGACCAACCCCACAGCGCCACACCGGACGTTCAAACAGTACCGCCCATCAAGGAGTGATCCATGCCGTCCCTCGCGCGCAAAGGCCTGTGCCTGCTGTTGCTCTCGCTGTTGTCGGCCGCCGCCGTGCCGGCCCTGGCCCAAACCGCCGCGCCGCAGCGGCACCTCCTCGCCCCGCTGCTGAAGACGGATCCCGGCGAGCGCCCGGTCGAACTGCGCGCGGCGACGGTGAGCGCGCATGCCGCGGCCGGCCTGGCCGAAACCACGGTGGAGCTGGTGTTCTTCAACCCCAATGCGCGCGTGCTGGAGGGGCAGCTTTCGTTCCCGCTGCGCGATGGCCAGCAGATCAGCGGATTCGCCTTGGACATCGACGGGCAGATGCGCGACGCGGTGCCGGTGCCGAAGGCGCGCGGGCGGCAGGTGTTCGAGGCGATCGAGCGGCGTGGCGTGGACCCGGGCCTGGTCGAGCAGACCGCCGGCAATCAGTTCCAATTGCGGCTCTATCCGATTCCCGCGCACGGCAGCCGCCGCGTGCGCCTGGTCTATCGAGAGTCGTTGCCGCGCACCGCCGCCGGTTGGCAGTGGCGGCTGCCGCTGGGGTACGCGGCAAGCGCGCAGACGCTGCGCCTGGAGCTGAGCACGCAGGCGGCACCGGTGGACGCCGCGGCATTGCCTGCCGGCCTGCGCCTGCTGCCGTCGCCCGCGGGGCATGCGGCGGTGTGGTCGGGCACGCCAGCGCAACTGCCCAAGGAACTGGCGCTGTCGTTGCACGCGAGCAGCGATCCGCGCGTCGCGGTCGGCAGCCACGACGGCCAGCGCTATTTCCAGGCGCTGCTGCCCATTGCCGACCTGCACAGCGCGCGCCCGTTGCCGCAGCGCATCGGCCTGCTGTGGGATGCGTCGGGTTCGGCGCGGCAGCGCGACATTCCCGCGGAACTGGCCTTGTTGCAGCGCTATTTCGCCGCGCTGGGCGACGCGCAGGTCGATCTGATCGTGCTGCGCGACCATGCCGAGGCGCCGCGCCGTTTCCAGGTGCGCGCTGGCGACTGGAGCGCGTTGAAGGCGACGCTGCAGGGGCTGCAGCCGGACGGCGCCAGCGCCTTGGGCGATTGGCGGCCGGCGGCGGAGGTGCAGGAGTATTTGCTGTTCAGCGATGGCCTGGGCAACTACGGCGCGCAAGCCCTGCCGACGCTGGCGCCGGACCAGCGCCTGTATGCGGTCGCCTCGGCCGGTGCCCATGCCGATACGGCACGCCTGGCGGCGTCGGCGGAAGCGCGTGGCGGCCGTTTGATCGAGGTGCAGGGCGTGCAGGGCGTGCAGCAGGCCAGCGAACGGCTGCTGCAGCGTGGCGGCGAACTGGTGACGTTGCAGGGCGAGGGCGTCGCCGATCTGGTCGCCGATTCGCGCTATGCCGACGACGGTTACCTGCGCATCGCCGGGCGCCTGCTCGCGGACGATGCGACGCTGCAACTGGAGATCGCCACCGCCGCCAGCACGCGTCGCCTGCGTCTGCCGTTGCGCGACGCCAGCGCGGTGCCGGGCGAGCTGGTGCCCGGTGCCTGGGCGCGGGCCATGCTGCGCCGCCTGGCCGCCGATCCGCTCGGCGACGCCGCGCGCCGCCAGCAATTGGCCAGCCGCTTCGGCCTGGTCAGCGCCGATACCTCGCTGCTGGTGCTGGAGAACGTGGACGACTACGTGCGCTACGACATCGCCCCGCCGCCGGCGCTGCGCGAGGCGGTGGCACGCGCGCAGGCGCGGCACCGACAGGAGCGGGACGCGCAGCGCACGCAGCGCATCGACCGCGTCGCCGAGGATTTCGCGCAGCGCATCGCCTGGTGGCAGCGCACGTTTCCGAAAAACGCGCCGCCGCAGCCCAAGCCGCAACGCGGGGAGGGCGACGCCCGTCGGGAGCGGGACGGCGTTGCGCCGCCCGCGCCGGCGATGGCCATGGCGCCACCGCCGGCACCCGCTGCGCCGATGTCGGCGGAGTCCACTGAACTGGAGAGGGTCAGCGTCACTGGCGCGGTCGCGGCCAACGCCGATGCGTCTGCCGGCGGGTCCGACCCCACCACGATTTCCCTGGCATTGCAGCCCTGGCAACCGGATTCGCCCTATGCCCGGCGCCTGCGCGCCGCCGCGCCGGATGCGGTCTACCCGCTGTACCTGAGCGAGCGCGCCGCGCATGCCGACAGCGTGGCGTTCTACCTGGACGTGGCCGACGTGCTGTTCGAGCGCGGCCAGCCCGAACTGGCGCTGCGCGTGCTGTCGAACCTGGCCGAGCTGCAGTTGGAGAACCGCCACGTGTTGCGCGTGCTCGGCTACCGCCTGCTGCAGGCGGGCAGGGCGGACCTGGCGGTGCCGGTGTTCGAACAGGTGCTGCGGTTGGGCGAGGAGGAGCCGCAGAGCTTCCGCGACCTGGGCCTGGCCTATGCCGCGCGCGGCGATGCGCAGGCCGCGATCGAGCAATTGTACGAAGTGGTCGCGCGCGATTGGGATCCGCGCTTCGACGGCGTGGCGCTGATCGCCTTGAACGAGTTGAACGCGATCGTGGCCCGGTCGCCGCACCCGTTGCGGACCGCGTTCGTCGATCCGCGCCTGCTGCGCAACCTGCCGCTGGACCTGCGCGTGGTGTTGAACTGGGACAGCGACAACAGCGACATGGATCTGTGGGTGACCGATCCCAATGGCGAGCGCTGCTATTACGCGCACCGTTCGACCTACCAGGGCGGGCAACTGTCGCAGGATTTCACCGGCGGCTACGGGCCGGAGGAGTTCTCGCTGCGCCGGGCCAAGCCGGGCAAGTACAAGGTGGAAGCGAACTTCTTCGGCGACCGCCAGCCGTTGGTCACCGGCGCCACCACCTTGCATCTGCAACTGAGCACCGGCTGGGGCGGCGCCGCGCAGCGCGACCAGCAGGTGACGCTGCGGCTGAAGGACAAGAAGGAGACGATCCTGGTCGGCGAGTTCGAGGTGCGTTGACGGTCGTGGCCTGGTCGCGCGCTGCGTCGTGTGCACGGCTGCGGCTTGGGTTGCCGTAGCAGGCTGTCCGCAGGAGTGAGCGAGGCGACGCCTCCGTGTTGCCAGACTCCGCGGGTCGCTTCGCGCCGAACCCTCACCCCAACCCCTCTCCCGATGGGAGAGGGGCTTGGTCATGGTGCTGTTTTGCAACGGGCAGTGCGAGCCTGGGCATGCACGCGGTAGGAGCTCGCGCGAATCGGCCCGCCTCGACGGGCGGCGCTGCCGCTACACTGCGCCGCATGTCCGAATCGCCGACCAGCATGTACGCCCGTTTCCAGCCATGGCGACGCAGCTTCGAGATCGGTTTCTGGGTCGCGCTGACCCTGATCAACGGCACCGCCAACAGCATCACCGTGCTGATGGACATCCGCCGCACCGGGCTGCACTTCGCCGCCTGGGAGCCGGCCTTGTGGGAATGGTCCAGCGGCCTGGTGTTCCTGCTGATCGTGCCGCTGCTGGTATGGTTGACCCGGCGCTATCCGCTGCACTGGGACAACTGGCGACGCCGGCTGCCGGCCTATCTGCTGGGCAGCGTCGCGCTGTCGGTGCTGCACGTGCTGGGCATGGTCGCGATCCGCAGCGTGGTGTACCGGCTGCAGGGCGAGCACTACGACTTCGGCCCGTGGCCGCAGGGGCTGGCCTACGAGTACCTGAAGGACGTGCGCAGCCTGGCCTCGATGCTGCTGTGCGTGGAGATGTACCGCTTCCTGCTGCGCCGCTGGCAGGGCGAGGCGGCCTTGCTCGGCGCGCCCGACGAAGGCCCGCCGGTGGAGTCGCTGGAGCGTCCGGAGCGCTTCCTGGTGCGAAAGCTCGGCCGCGAGTTCCTGGTCGCCGCCGCCGATATCGAATGGCTGCAGGCCTGCGGCAACTACGTCAACCTGCGCGTGCGCGGCCACGACTATCCGTTGCGCAGCACGATGGCGGCGATCGAAGCCAGGCTCGATCCTGCGCGGTTCGTGCGCATCCACCGCAGCTACATGGTCAACCTGGCGTGCGTGGTCTCGATCGAGCCGCTGGAGGCCGGCGAGGCGCGCGTGCACCTGCGCGACGGCAGCCATGTGCCGTGCAGCCGCCGCTACCGCGCCGCCTTGCGCGCGGTAGCCGGCGAGGGCGACGCCGCCGCGGCCGAGTGAGCCGGCGCGGCGCGCCGCCTGCGTGGTGGCGCCGCGCGCTGTGGCGCGGCGGCCGGAATTGCTAGAATCGCGGTCTTGTTTGCCGGAATGCCGCCATGATCGAACTCAATCCCATCCGCCACCGCATCGCCGATCTGTCCGATCGGGTGCTGTCGCTTCGGGGGTTTCTTTGACTACGACGCCAAGAAGGAGCGTCTAGAGGAAGTCACCCGGGAGCTGGAAAGCCCCGATGTCTGGAACGACCCCGAGCGCGCCCAGGGCCTGGGCCGCGAACGCGCCAACCTGGAGAAGACCGTCGGCGGCATCGCCAGCGTGCTCGACGGGCTGAACGAGGCGCTGGAGTTCCTGGAGCTGGCCGAGAGCGAGAACGACGAGGACACCGCGCTGGCGGTGAGCGCCGATGTCGATCGCTTCCAGGCGCACGTGGAGAAGCTGGAATTCCAGCGCATGTTCTCCGGGCAGATGGACGCCAGCAACGCCTTCGTCGACATCCAGGCCGGCGCCGGCGGCACCGAGGCCCAGGACTGGGCCGAGATCCTGCTGCGCATGTACCTGCGCTGGTGCGAGTCGCGCGGCTGGAAGACCGAGCTGATGGAAGTCTCCGGCGGCGAAGTGGCGGGCATCAAGTCGGCCACGCTGCGCGTGGAGGGCGACTTCGCCTACGGCTGGCTGAAGACCGAGACCGGCGTGCACCGGCTGGTGCGCAAGTCGCCGTTCGACTCGGACAACCGCCGCCACACCAGTTTCACTTCGGTGTTCGTGTCGCCGGAAGTGGACGACAACATCGACATCGACATCAACCCGGCCGACCTCAAGACCGACGTGTACCGCTCCTCCGGCGCCGGCGGCCAGCACGTCAACAAGACCGAGTCGGCGGTGCGCATCACCCACGTGCCGACCGGCATCGTGGTCGCCTGCCAAACCGGGCGCAGCCAGCACCAGAACCGCGACAACGCGATGAAGATGCTGGCCGCCAAGCTGTACGAGCTGGAGATCCAGAAGCGCAACGCCGAGCGCGACGCGGTCGAGGCGACCAAGTCCGACATCGGCTGGGGCAGCCAGATCCGCAACTACGTGCTCGACCAGAGCCGGATCAAGGACCTGCGTACCGGCGTGGAGCGTTCCGACACGCAGAAGGTGCTGGACGGCGACCTGGACGAGTTCGTCGAGGCCAGCCTCAAGTCCGGCCTGGAAGTCGGCGCCAAACGCAGCGACGCCTGAACCGCCGGCCTCCGCCCAGCGCGGCGGAGGCCGGCCACGCGGCGCGGCCCGCGCTTGTCGCCGCATCCTTCTCCCTTCTTTCCGCGTAGCCATCCCCATGACCGAGCAGACTCCCGCGCCGTCCCTTCCCGCCGACGAGAACAGCCTCATCGCCGAACGCCGCGCCAAGCTCGGAGCGCTGCGTGCGCAGGGCGTGGCCTATCCGAACGATTTCCGCCGCCGCGATTTCGCCGGCGACCTGCAGGCCGAGTTCGCCGACGCCGAACGCTGGACCGGCGAGGCGCTGGAGGCCGAAGGCCGCAGCCTGGCGCTGGCCGGGCGGTTGCTGGCCAAGCGGGTGATGGGCAAGGCCAGCTTCGCGCAACTGCAGGACGAGTCCGGGCGCATCCAGCTGTTCCTGCAGGCCAACGCCC
Organism: Xanthomonas sp. DAR 35659; assembly: GCF_041242975.1. Classification (NCBI taxonomy): domain Bacteria; kingdom Pseudomonadati; phylum Pseudomonadota; class Gammaproteobacteria; order Lysobacterales; family Lysobacteraceae; genus Xanthomonas; species Xanthomonas medicagonis. Next base: position 2,854,850 of record NZ_CP162488.1, on the reverse strand, counting down.
TGGGCGAGGCCTACGACGCGTTCAAGGGCTGGGACATCGGCGACATCATCGGCGTGGAGGGCGGGCTGACCCGCACCAAGACCGGCGAGCTGTCGATCAAGGCCACCGGCCTGCGCCTGCTGACCAAGGCGCTGCGGCCGCTGCCGGACAAGTGGCACGGCCTGTCGGACGTGGAGCAGCGCTACCGCCAGCGCTACGTCGACCTGATCGTGTCGCCGGAGGCGCGCGAGGTGTTCGTCAAGCGTTCCAAGATCATCCGCGCCATGCGCGCCTGGCTCGACGCGCGCCGCTTCCTGGAAGTGGAGACGCCGATGATGCACTACATCCCCGGCGGCGCCACGGCCAAGCCGTTCACCACCCACCACAACGCGCTGGACCTGGATCTGTACCTGCGCGTGGCCCCGGAGCTGTACCTGAAGCGGCTGGTGGTCGGCGGCCTGGAACGGGTCTACGAAATCAACCGTAATTTCCGCAACGAAGGCGTCAGCACCCGGCACAATCCGGAATTCACCATGATGGAGTTGTACGAGGCCTACGCCACGTACCACGAGGTGATGGACCTGACCGAGAACGTCATCCGCGACGTCGCCCGCGAGGTGCTGGGCACCACCCAGGTGCACTGGGACGGCGCCGACATCGACCTGGCGCCGGCGTTCCGCCGCTGGCGCATGGACGAGGCGGTGCGCCACCACAACCCGGAGATCAGCGCCGCCGACTGCACCGACCGCGAGGCCCTGCTGCGCCATTGCGAGCGGCTGAAGATCCGCACCAAGCCGTCCTACGGCTGGGGCAAGCTGCTGCTGGAGATCTTCGAGGCCACGGTCGAGCACACCCTGATCCAGCCGACCTTCATCACCGACCACCCGGTCGAGGTGTCGCCGCTGGCCCGTTCCAGCGACACCGAGCCGGGCTATACCGACCGCTTCGAGCTGTTCATCAACGGCAAGGAGATCGCCAACGGCTTCTCCGAGCTCAACGACCCGGAAGACCAGGCGGCGCGGTTCCAGGCCCAGGTGGCGGCCAAGGACGGAGGGGACGACGAGGCCATGCACTTCGACGCCGACTACATCCGGGCGCTGGAAGTGGGGCTGCCGCCGACCGGCGGGCTGGGCATCGGCATCGACCGGCTGGTAATGTTGCTGACCGGGAGCAGTTCGATCCGTGATGTGCTGCTGTTTCCGTACATGCGTCCGGAGGCTTAATCTAGCCGGGCGCGCGGCCCTGGCGCGGCTCTTGCGACGGATGGCGACAGGCAGGCGGTTGGCAAGTGGGGCGAGCGGGTCGGCGTAGCCGGCACCGGAGCGTTTCCGTTGTTGTCTCAGCAGCCCGGATGCGGGTGGCGGGAGGGTCGCAGATGCAAGATGCCAGCATGAGCCTGTCCGGGATATCCTCCAGCGGGGACCGCCCGGACTGGGCGGAAGGGGCGGACAATCGCTTGAATATCGTCATCGTCGACGATCAGACGTCTGCGCGCACGATGCTGCGCCACGTGATCGAGGACGTGGCGCCGGAACTGACCGTGCGCGACTTCGGCGATTCGCAGGCCGCGCTGGCCTGGTGCGAAGCCGGCAAGGTCGATCTGTTGCTGCTCGACTACCGCATGCCGGGCATGGACGGGCTGGAATTCGCGCGGCGGCTGCGCCGGCTGCCCAAGCACCGCGACATCCCGATCATCCTGATCACCGTGGTCGGCGACGAACCGATCCGCCAGGCCGCGCTGGAAGCGGGCGTGATCGATTTCCTGGTCAAGCCGATCCGCCCGCGCGAACTGCGCGCGCGCTGCCACAACCTGCTGCAGCTGCGCCTGCAGAGCGAGAACATCAAGCAACGCGCGATGTCGCTGGAGCAGCGCCTGCTGGCGAGCATGCGCGAGGTCGAGGAACGCGAGCGCGAGACCCTGTCGCGGCTGGCGCGGGCCATCGAGTACCGCGACGTCGGCACCAGCGCCTACCTGGAGCGGATGGCGCACGTGGCCGGGCTGATCGCCGAGCAACTGGGCCTGTCCGAGGACGAGGTGCGGGTCATCGAGATGGCGGCCAGCCTGCACGACATGGGCAAGATCGCCATTCCCGACGCGGTGCTGCTCAAGCCCGGCAAGCTCAGCGAGGAGGAGATGGCGGTGATGCGCATGCACCCGCGCATCGGCTACGAACTGCTCAGCGGCAGCCAGAACCGCTTCATCCAGGTGGGCGCGCTGATCGCGCTGCGCCACCATGAGCGCTACGATGGCAGCGGTTACCCCGATGGACTGGTCGGCGAGGCGATCCCGCTGGAAGCGCGGATCGTCGCGGTCGCCGATGTCTTCGACGCGCTGATCTCGCCGCGTCCCTACAAGGAAGCATGGACCATGGATGCGACGCTCGCCTATCTGTACGCCCAGCGCGGGCGTCTGTTCGACCCGCGCTGCGTGGATGCGCTGTTCCGCGGCCGCGAGCAGTTGCACATGATCTGCGAGAAGTTCTCCAACGCCTCGGCGCGCCCGGGGGTGGCGACGTGAAGCGGCGCCTGGACTGGATCCGCAACCGTCTGCAGCAGCGCGCCGATACCGAGCATGGGCAGACGCTGATCCGGGTGGCGATCTTCCTCGGCGTGATCGTCAGCCTGACCGTCGCCGAACGCCTGGGCCATCTCGCGCCCGACGTGTACCTGACCTCGGTGTTGATGAGCGGCCTCGGCGTGGCGATCGGCCTGGGGCTGTTCGCGGCGATCCTGGCGTGGCCCGGCAAGTCCGACGCGCGCCGCATCGTCGGCATGGTCACCGACTACGGCCTGATGACGGTGGCGATGATCCTGCAGGGAGAGCCGCTGGCCTGGCTGTACGTCATCATCATGTGGGTCACGGTCGGCAACGGCCTGCGCTACGGAAACCGCTATCTGATCGGCGCGGTGGTCAGCGCCTGCGTCAGCTTCGGCTGCGTGATCCTGCTCAACGGCTACTGGCGGCAAAACATCACGCTCAGCGTCGGCCTGTGGGCCGGGCTGATCGCGATCCCGATGTACCTGTCGGGCCTGTTGCGGCAATTGACCCAGGCGACCGCCGAGGCGCGCCGCGCCAGCGAAGCCAAGAGCCGCTTCCTGGCCAACATGAGCCATGAGTTCCGCACGCCGTTGAACGGCCTGTCGGGCATGACCGAGGTGCTGGCCACCACCAAGCTGGATGCCGAGCAACGCGAATGCGTCGGCACCATCCAGGCTTCGGCGCGCAGCCTGCTGTCGCTGGTGGAGGAGGTGCTGGACATCTCCGCGATCGAGGCCGGCAAGATCCGCACCGAGAAGCACGATTTCTCGTTGCGCGAAACGCTGGCGCAGATCGGCCTGATCCTGCAGCCGCAGGCGCGCGCCAAGGCGCTGGGCTATCACCTGGAGGTCGCCGCCGACGTGCCCGACCACGTGCGCGGCGATGCCGGGCACTTGCGCCAGATCCTGCTGAACTTGGCGGGCAACGCGATCAAGTTCACCAACATCGGGCGCGTGGATATCCGCGTGCGGCTGCAGCGCAACGAGGCGGGCGAGCCGTCCCGGCTGAGTTTCGACATCGTCGATACCGGCATCGGCGTGCCGCCGGCGATGCGTCCGCGCCTGTTCGAGGCGTTCGAACAGGCCGATGTGGGCCTGTCGCGCCGGTACGAGGGCACCGGGCTGGGCACCACGATCGCCAAGGGCCTGGTCGAGGCGATGGGCGGCAGCATCGGCTACCAGGAAAGCCCGCCCCGCGGCAGCCGCTTCTGGTTCGAACTGCCGTTCGAGGCCGCGACCGCGGCGCCGTCCTCCAGCCAGGCCACGGACGGCCCGGCCGAGGACCGGCTGCCGTCGAGCGGCAACATCATCGCCTTCACCGACCCGTTCCTGCGTCATCGCGCCCGGGTCCGCAGCATGCGCATCCTGGTGGCCGACGACCATGCCGCCAACCGCATGGTGCTGCAGCGGCTGCTGCAGAAGGCCGGGCATCGCGCGATCTGCCTGGACGGGGCCGAAGCGGTGCTCGATGCCCTGGCCGACGCCGAGTTCGACGCGGTCATCGTCGACCTGCACATGCCCGGGATGAGCGGGCTGGACATGTTGAAGCAGTTGCGGATCATGCAGGCGGGCCGCGAGCGGACCCCGGTGGTGGTGCTCAGCGCGGACGTCACGCCCGAGTCGATCCAGCGCTGCGAACAGGCCGGCGCGCATACCTTCCTGGCCAAGCCGGTGGTGGCGTCGAAACTGCTGGACACGCTGACCGACATCGCCACCGACGGCAGGCTGCGTCCGTCCGAGCCGCAGGCGCGGCCACGGCCGGCCGCCGAAGGCGTGCTGGATTCGGCCGTGCTGGACGAACTGGCCGGGCTGGGCATGGGCGAGGGCTTCGAGCGCGAGTTCATTTCCCAGTGCCTCAACGACGCCGACGGCTGCCTGGGCGGCATGCAGGTGGCGGGCGAGTCCGAGAACTGGGAGCGGCTGCGCGAGCATGCGCACGCGGTGAAGGGCGTGGCGAGCAACCTCGGCCTGGTGAAGATGGCCAGCCTCGGCGGCGACCTGATGCGCATGCCCGATTGGCAGATGCGCAGCGAATGGCGGCACTGCCTGGCGGCCCTCAACGCGAGCCTGACCGAGGGCCGGGCCGTGCTGGACGCGCGCGCGCTGCAGGGCGGCAAGCAGGACGGCAACGAGCTGCGCTGAGGAAAGCCCGGCGTTCGGCCGGGCCGGCCCCCTCCGGTGACGACACCCTTACGCGAGCGCGGCGACGCCTTGCGCGCGCCGGGTCTGGGCGCGCACCAGGCGATCCATCATGCGCAGCGACTTGTCGTCCAGCGCGAGCGCCGTGTCCACCCACAGTTCGGTGATCGCCATCAGTTCCGACAGCGGCACCTGCTGCGAGATCCGGCGTGCGGCGTTCATCGCCAGATGCGACAGCTTGCTGCGCCGCTGGGTGCGGATCAGCTCCTCGACCGCGGTCTTGCCCTGGCCCTTGGGCACCAGCACATCGACCACCCCGAGCGCGTGCATCTGCTCGCTGCTGTAGACGGTGCCTTCCAGCACGATCTTCTCCGCCAGTTGCGCGGGCATGCGCTTGCACAGGAACGAGTACGCGCCCATGCCCGGGAACAGGCCGAACAGCACTTCCGGCAAGCCCATGCCGATCCCTTCCTCGGCCACGATGGTGTGGCAGGCCAGCGCCATCTCCAGGCCGCCGCCGAGGGCGTCGCCCTGCAGCAGCGCGATGGTGCGCACGTCGCCGCCCAGGCCGGTGTGCAGGGTGTGCACCCCCTCCACGCAACGCTTGGCATAGGCGAGCAGGCGTTCGCGGTCGCGCAGGCGGATCAGTTGGGTGAACAGTTCCAGATCTCCGCCGAGGTTGAACACGTTCGCATCGGAGGCCAGCACGAAGTGCCGCAACGGCCTGCGCCCGAGCGGCTCGCTGCCGCCGAGGGTGATGGCGTCGGTGAAGGCCCACATGTCGTCGAGCAGGTCGTCGCGAAAGCAGGGGCGGGCGCCGCCGGCGGCGTCGTGGTGCATGAACATCCAATGCACGTTGCCATCGACGCTGGACTCGACGCGGATGGTGGGGAAGCTGGGGTCGAAAAAGCGCTTATCGACGTTCATGGGATTTCCTCGGTCTGGTAGGGTGCGGGGGCATGCGCGCGCCGCACGGCGCGGCGCGCGAGCCGATGCTACACCCAGGTAAACAGAGGGTTTGCGGGCCGCGGAAGGGCGGCCTGGCGCCTGCCTGGCGCCTGTGGCGAACGCCGGCGACGGCGACGTCGCCGGGCCCGATCCGCGGGCGGGAACGGGCCGCGCCCGGCGCCTGGCCGGCGCCCGGGCGCTTGCCGGCGGCTAGGCTGCCGGGACGTTGTCGCGCAGTTCGCGACGCAGGATCTTGCCGACGTTGGTCTTGGGCAGTTCCTTGCGGAACTCCACGATGCGCGGGTGCTTGTAGCCGGTCAGGTTGGCGCGGGCGTGGGCCTTGACGTCCTCGGCGGTGAGGTTGGGGTCCTTCTTGACGATGACCACCTTGACCACTTCGCCGGACTTCTCGTCGGGAACGCCGACCGCGGCCACTTCCAGCACGCCGGGCATCATCGCGATCACGTCCTCGACCTCGTTCGGGTACACGTTGAAGCCCGAGACCAGGATCATGTCCTTCTTGCGATCGACGATGTAGAAGAAGCCCTGCGGATCCATCCGCGCCATGTCGCCGGTATGCAGCCAGCCGTCGGCGTCGACCGCGGTGGCGGTTTCCTCCGGACGGCGCCAGTAGCCCTTCATCACCTGCGGGCCCTTGATGCACAGTTCGCCGACATCGCCGGGGGTCAGGGTCTGGCCCTGGTCGTCCTTGACGCAGGCGTCGGTGGAGGGGATCGGCAGGCCGATGGCGCCGTTGTACTCGGTCAGCGTCAGCGGGTTGATGCAGGCCGCCGGCGAGGTCTCGGTCAGGCCATAGGCCTCGACCAGGGTCACCCCGGTCACCTGCTTCCAGCGTTCGGCCACGGCGCGCTGCACCGCCATGCCACCGCCCAGGGTGAACTTCAGCGAGGAGAAATCCACCTTGTCGAAGCCGGGCGTGTTGAGCAGGCCGTTGAACAGGGTGTTGACGCCGGTGAAGGCGGTGAAGCGGGTCTTCTGCAGTTCCTTGACGAAGCCGGGCATGTCGCGCGGATTGCTGATCAGGTGGTTGAGCCCGCCGAGCTTCATGAACACCAGGCCGTTCGCGGTCAGCGCGAAGATGTGGTACAGCGGCAGCGCGGTGATGATGACTTCGCGTCCTTCCTCCAGCTTGCCGGTCGCCGAGATCCAGGCGCCGGCCTGCAGCATGTTCGCCACCAGGTTGCGGTGGGTCAGCATCGCGCCCTTGGCCACGCCGGTGGTGCCGCCGGTGTACTGCAGGAAGGCGATGTCGTCCGGCTCGATGTCCAGTTGCGGCAGCGTGCGCAGGCGGCCCAGGGTGAGCGCGTCGCGGAAGCGCACCGCGTTGGGGATGTCGTAGTCCGGCACCAGCTTCTTGACGTACTTGAGCACGAAGTTGACCAGCGCGCCCTTGGGGAAGCCGAGCATGTCGCCCAGGCCGGTGGTGATGACCTGCTTGACCGGGGTGTCGGCCAGCACTTCCTGCACGGTCTTGCCGAAGTTGTCGATGACCACGATGGCGCTGGCGCCGGAATCGATCAACTGGTGGCGCAGTTCGCGCGGGGTGTACAGCGGATTGACGTTGACCACGGTCATGCCGGCCAGCAGCACGCCGAACGTGGCGATCGGGTACTGCAGGCAGTTGGGCATCATCAGGGCGACGCGGTCGCCCTTCTTGAGCTGCAGTTCGCCCAGCAGGTAGGCGGCGAAGTGGCGGGCCAGTTCGCCGGCCTCACGGTAGGTCAGGCTCTTGCCGAAGTTGCAGTAGGCCGGGCGGTCGCCGAACTTGGCGACGGAGGCTTCGAAGACGGCGGCGACGGATCGGTACTCGTTGACGTCGATCTCGGCGGGAATGTTGGCCGGATAACTCTGCAACCACGGACGTTCCTGACTCATGTACTCCCCCTCTGGTGGAATGCTGCCGCACGCCGATGCACCGCTGCGGCGTGGCGAGTGGCAGGATACCGTTCCGCATGGAAAAGGCGAAGCCGAGGAGAAGGCCGATGCGACGGGCGTGGGGATGGAGCTGGGCATGCATGCTGCTTCTGGCGTTGCCGGGCTGCCAGCGCGACACCGCGGAACTGCGGCTGCGCAAGGACATGGCCGCGTTGCAGGAGGCGGTGGAGGAACGCCGCCTGCGCGACGCGATGGAGGGCGTGGCCGAGGACTTCGTGGGCGATGCGGGGATGGATCGTGCTGCGTTGCACAACCTGTTGCGCGCGCAATTCCTGGCCAATGCACGGATCGGGATCATCGTCGGGCCGCCGTCGATCGCTCTGCAGGGCAACGATGCCGACGTGCGTTTCGACGCGGTACTCAGCGGCAGTCAGACCCGTCTGGTGCCGGAACGGATGCAGCGCTACTCGGTGGTCACCGCGTGGCGCGCGCAGGACGGCCGCTGGCGGCTGCGGCACGCGCAATGGACGCCGGTGGAGTAGCGGCGTGCGCCGCATGCGATGCTTGGAATGATGGACAGCGGCGGCCCATCGGGGACGCCGGATCGCAGTCGATAGCGCGGACGCGACGGCTGCGGTGTCGCCGACATGGCCGGCAAGAGATGCGTGGAAGTCGCCCGCGCTGTCCGTGAGCAGGAAGGCGCGGGGCGGTGTGGCGCACGGCGTCCGCGCGGGACGCCGTGCGCCAGCGCGGGCTCAGGCCGCCTTGCGCGCGGCCAGTTGCCGCAGCACGTACTGCAACAGGCCACCGTGCTTGAAGTACTCCACTTCCTTGGGCGTCAGCAGCAACACCTTGACCTGGAACTGCTTGACGCTGCCGTCGGCCTTCTTCGCTTCCACCGTGGCGCGCTTGCTGGCGCCGTCCTGCAGGCCGGTGATGGCGAACACTTCCGAGCCGTCCAGGCCCAGCGACTGCGCGTTCTCGTTGTCCATGAACTGCAGCGGCAGCACGCCCATGCCGACCAGGTTGGAGCGGTGGATGCGCTCGAAGCTCTCGGCGATCACCGCCTTGACCCCGAGCAGGTTGGTGCCCTTGGCCGCCCAGTCGCGCGAGGAGCCGGTGCCGTACTCCTTGCCCGCGATCACCACCAGCGGCACGCCGTCGGCCTTGTACTTCATCGCCGCGTCGTAGATCGCCAGCTTCTCCGGCTGGCCGCCGCCGGGCGCGTGGTACAGGGTGTTGCCGCCTTCCTCGCCGCCGAACATCAGGTTCTTGATGCGGATGTTGGCGAAGGTGCCGCGGACCATGACGTCGTCGTTGCCGCGGCGGCTGCCGTAGCTGTTGAAGTCGGCCGGCTGCACGCCGCGTTCCTGCAGGAAGCGGCCCGCCGGCGAGTCCTTCTTGATGTTGCCGGCCGGGGAGATGTGGTCGGTGGTGATCGAATCGCCGAACAGGCCGAGCACGCGCGCGCCGTGCACGTCGTCGATGGAGCCGGCCTGCATGGTCATGCCGTCGAAGTACGGCGGGTTCTTGATGTAGGTGGAGCCGGCGTCCCAGGCGTACAGCTCGCCGTCGGGCGAGGCGATCGCGGCCCAGCGGCTGTCGCCCTTGAACACGTCGGCGTAGTTCTGCTTGAACATCTCCGGGCCGACCGTGGCGGCGATGGTGTCGCCGATGTCCTTGTTGCTCGGCCAGATGTCGCGCAGGTACACCGGCTGGCCGTCGCTGCCGGTGCCTAGCGGGTCGCGGGTCAGGTCGATGTCGGTGGTGCCGGCGATGGCGTAGGCGACCACCAGGGGCGGCGAGGCCAGGTAGTTCATCTTCACTTCCGGGTGCACGCGGCCCTCGAAGTTGCGGTTGCCCGACAGCACCGAGGCCACCACCAGGTCGTCCTTGGCGATGGCGGCCGAGACGTCCTCCGGCAGCGGGCCGGAGTTGCCGATGCAGGTGGTGCAGCCGTAGCCGACCACATAGAAGCCGAGCTTCTCCAGGTCGCCCATGACCCCGGCCTTCTTCAGGTAGTCGGTGACCACCAGCGAGCCCGGCCCGAGCGAGGTCTTGACCCACGGCTGCGCCTTCAGGCCCTTGGCCACGGCGTTGCGCGCGAGCAGGCCGGCGCCGAGCATCACCGCCGGATTGGAGGTGTTGGTGCAGGAGGTGATCGCGGCGATCACCACCGAACCGTCGCGCAGGCGCCAGCCGGCGCCGCTGTCTTCGGCGCTCTCGGCGTGCGAGGCCTTGGCGCCGACCGCGGTGCCGCCGCCGCCTTCGTTCTTCAGCCGGTCTTCCTGCTTGGCATCGCTGTGGCGCTTGGCGCGGGCGTCGGCGAACGGCACCAGGCTGTCGCGGAAATTGCGCTGCATGTCTTCCAGCAGTACCCGGTCCTGCGGCCGCTTGGGGCCGGCCAGCGAGGGCTTGATCTGACCCATGTCCAGTTCGAGCGTGGCGCTGTAGCTGGCGTGCGGGCTGTCGGCGTCGTGCCACAGGCCCTGCGCCTTGGCGTAGGCCTCGACCAGCGCGATCTGCGCCTCGCTGCGTCCGGACAGGCGCAGGTAGGTCAGCGATTCGGCGTCGATCGGGAAGATGCCGCAGGTGGCGCCGTACTCCGGGGCCATGTTGCCGATGGTGGCGCGGTCGGCCAGCGGCAGGTGCTGCAGGCCGTCGCCGAAGAACTCGACGAACTTGCCGACCACGCCGTGCTTGCGCAGCATCTGCGTCACCGTCAGCACCAGGTCGGTGGCGGTGGCGCCCTCGGGCAACTGGCCGGTCAGCTTGAAGCCCACCACCTGCGGGATCAGCATCGACGAGGGCTGGCCGAGCATCGCCGCTTCCGCCTCGATGCCGCCCACACCCCAGCCGAGCACGCCGATGCCGTTGATCATGGTGGTGTGGCTGTCGGTGCCGAACACGGTGTCCGGATAGGCGATCTGCTCGCCGTCGCGCTCGGCGGTCATCACCACCCGCGCCAGATGCTCCAGGTTCACCTGGTGCACGATGCCGGTGTTCGGCGGCACCACCTTGAAGTTGTCGAACGCCTTCTGGCCCCAGCGCAGGAAGCCGTAGCGCTCCTTGTTGCGCTGGAACTCGATCTTGCCGTTGAGGTCCAGCGCATCGGGCTTGCCGAACACGTCCACCTGCACGGAGTGGTCGATCACCAGCTCGGAGGGAATCAGCGGATTGATCTGCTCCGGGCGGCCGCCGAGCTTGACCACCGCGTCGCGCATCGCCGCCAGGTCGACCACGCAGGGCACGCCGGTGAAGTCCTGCAGCACCACGCGCGCCGGCATGAAGGCGATCTCGGTGTCCGGCTCGGCCTTGGGATCCCACGTGGCCACCGCCTCGATGTGGTCCTTGCCCACGGTCACGCCACCGTCTTCGTGGCGCAACAGGTTTTCCAGCAGGATCTTCAGCGAGTAGGGCAGGCGGGCGATGTCGAAGCGCTCGGCGAGCTTGGGCAGGCTGTAGTAGGCGTAGCGTTGGCCGTTGACCTCGAGCGAGGTGCGGGTGGAAAAGGAATCGCTCATCACGGAACTCCTATGGCATCGCGGCTGTAGGGACTGCGGTCATTCTGACCGATTCAGTGTGTATGGCAGGTGTGACCCGTGCTGTATGCGGGCTTGAGTATGACGCTTCAAGTATGTAAAATTCGTGCATACCTTGTGGAGCCCGCCCCATGGAAGCCACTGTCGCCGAGCGCGGTCAGATCACCCTGCCCAAGGCCGTGCGCGATGCGCTGGGCCTGAGCAAGGGCACCATCCTGAAGGTGGAACTGGACGGCGGCCGGATCATCCTGCGCAAGAGCGTGGACGATGCCATCTCACGCGCCCGCGGCCGCTTCAAGCTCGACGGCTTCGCCAGCACCGATGAGGCGATGCGCGCCATCCGCGGCCGCGCCCCGGGCGATCCGTTCGAGCCCGAGCCCGACGCCGGCGCATGATCGCCATCGACTCGTCCGTGCTGGTGGACCTCCTGGCCGACGGCCCCCAGGCCGACGCCGCCGAAGCCTGCCTGCGGCAGTGCCTGAGCACCGGCCCGGTGGTGGTCTGCGACATCGTCCTGGCCGAGGTGTGCAGCGCGCTGCGCGACGGCGCCGAGGCCTTGTCGGTGCTGGAGGACATGAGCATCCGCTTCAGCGCGCTGGAGGCCAAGTCGGCCCTGCGCGCCGGCGAGATGCAGCGCCGCTTCCGCGCCCGCGGCGGCAAGCGCGAGCGGGTGGTGGCCGATTTCCTGATCGGTGCGCATGCGCTGCTGCAATGCGATGGCCTGATCACCCGCGACGACCGTTTTTTCCGCGATTACTTCAAGGGCCTGAAGATCATCGTCCCCAAGCCTGCCGGCTGACGCCGCGCCGCCGCTACCGCACATCCCCACCGTATTTTTCCGGAGAACCCGCATGTTGGAAGCCTACCGCCACCACGTTGCAGAGCGCGCCGCGCTCGGAATCCCGCCGCTGCCGCTGAGCGCGCAGCAGACCGCGCAGGTCATCGAACTGCTGAAGAACCCGCCGGCCGGCGAGGAGACGTTCCTGGTCGAACTGCTGAGCCATCGCGTGCCGGCCGGCGTCGACGACGCCGCCAAGGTCAAGGCCTCGTACCTGGCCGCGGTCGCCTTCGGCAGCGAGAAGACCCCGCTGATCTCGCCCACCCGCGCCACCGAACTGCTGGGCACCATGCTCGGCGGCTACAACATCCATCCGCTGATCGAACTGCTGGACAACGCCGAACTCGGTGCAGTCGCCGCCGAGGGCCTGAAGCACACGCTGCTGATCTTCGACGCCTTCCACGACGTGCAGGAGAAGGCCGAGGCCGGCAACGCGCATGCCAAGGCGGTGCTGCAGAGCTGGGCCGAGGCCGAGTGGTTCACCAGCAAGCCGGAAGTGCCGCAGAGCCTGACCATCACCGTGTTCAAGGTGCCGGGCGAGACCAACACCGACGATCTTTCGCCGGCGCCGGACGCCACCACCCGCCCCGACATCCCGCTGCACGCGCTGGCGATGCTCAAGAACAAGCGCGACGGCGCCCCGTTCGAGCCGGAAGAAGACGGCAAGCGCGGCCCGATCCAGGCCATCGCCGATCTCAAGGCCAAGGGCCATCTGGTCGCCTATGTCGGCGACGTGGTCGGCACCGGTTCCTCGCGCAAGTCGGCGACCAACTCGGTGCTGTGGTGGACCGGCGAGGACATCCCGTACATCCCCAACAAGCGCTTCGGCGGCGTGTGCCTGGGGTCGAAGATCGCGCCGATCTTCTACAACACCATGGAAGACGCGGGCGCCTTGCCGATCGAGCTGGACGTGTCGCAGATGGAGCACGGCGACGTGGTCGAGCTGCGCCCGTACGAGGGTAAGGCGCTGAAGAACGGGCAGGTGATCGCCGAGTTCGCGATGAAGTCGGACGTGCTGTTCGACGAAGTGCGCGCCGGCGGCCGCATCCCGCTGATCGTCGGCCGTGGCCTCACCGCCAAGGCGCGCGAGTTCCTGGGCCTGCCGGCCTCGACCCTGTTCCGCCTGCCGATGGACCCGCCGGACACCGGCAAGGGCTTCTCGCTGGCGCAGAAGATGGTCGGCCGTGCCTGCGGCCTGCCCGAAGGCCAGGGCATGCGCCCGGGCACCTACTGCGAACCGAAGATGACCTCGGTGGGCTCGCAGGACACCACCGGCCCGATGACCCGCGACGAGCTGAAGGACCTGGCCTGCCTGGGCTTCTCCGCCGACCTGGTGATGCAGTCGTTCTGCCACACCGCCGCGTACCCCAAGCCGGTCGACGTCAAGACCCACCACACCCTGCCGGAATTCATTTCCACCCGTGGCGGCGTGTCGCTGCGTCCGGGCGACGGCGTGATCCACAGCTGGCTCAACCGCATGCTGCTGCCCGACACCGTCGGCACCGGCGGCGACTCGCACACCCGCTTCCCGATCGGTATCTCGTTCCCGGCCGGTTCCGGCCTGGTCGCCTTCGCCGCCGCCACCGGCGTCATGCCGCTGGACATGCCCGAGAGCGTGCTGGTGCGCTTCAAGGGGCAGATGCAGCCGGGCGTGACCCTGCGCGATCTGGTCAACGCGATCCCGCTGTACGCGATCAAGCAGGGCCTGCTGACCGTGGCCAAGCAGGGCAAGAAGAACATCTTCTCCGGTCGCATCCTGGAGATCGAAGGCCTGCCGGAGCTGAAGGTGGAGCAGGCGTTCGAACTGTCCGACGCCTCCGCCGAGCGTTCGGCCGCCGGTTGCACGGTGCGCCTGAACAAGGAGCCGATCGTCGAGTACCTGACCAGCAACATCACCCTGCTGAAGTGGATGATCGCCGAAGGCTACGCCGACGCGCGCTCGCTGGCGCGGCGGATCAAGAAGATGGAGGAGTGGCTGGCCGACCCGCAGCTGCTCGAGCCCGATGCCGACGCCGAGTACGCGGCGGTGATCGAGATCGACCTGGCCGACATCCACGAGCCGATCGTGGCCTGCCCGAACGACCCGGACGACGTGAAGACCCTGTCCGACGTGGCCGGTGCGGCGATCGACGAAGTGTTCATCGGCTCGTGCATGACCAACATCGGCCACTTCCGCGCCGCGGCCAAGCTGCTGGAAGGCAAGCGCGACATCCCGACCCGCCTGTGGGTCGCGCCGCCGACCAAGATGGACGCCTCGGAGCTGACCAAGGAAGGCCACTACGGCACCTTCGGCGCCGCCGGTGCGCGCATGGAAATGCCGGGTTGCTCGCTGTGCATGGGCAACCAGGCGCAGGCGCGCGAGGGCGCCACGGTGTTCTCCACCTCCACCCGCAACTTCCCCAACCGCCTGGGCCGCAACACCAACGTGTACCTGGGCTCGGCGGAGCTGGCGGCGATCTGCTCGCGCCTGGGGCGGATCCCGACCAAGGACGAGTACATGGCCGACGTGGGCGTGATCAAGACCAGTGGCGAGCAGATCTATCGCTACATGAACTTCGATCAGATCCAGGACTACCAGGACGTGGCCGCCACCGTCGCCGCCTGATCCAGGCGCACGCGTTGCGACGAAGAAGCCCGGCATTTGCCGGGCTTTTTCGTGTGTGGCGTGCCTCCGCATCGCGGTGCGAAACGCGCGGTGCGTGCTAGCTGATTGCGCCGGCGTCGTGCGCCCGCGGGATGCCGTCGATCCAGGCGCCGAAGACGACGCTGTGCGCTTGCGTCATGAGGTCGCCGAACATGCCCTGCGCCATCGCAGCAGCCATGCCGGGCTCGCGGTTGCCGTGCTGCTGTGCCGCCAACGCTGCGATTGGCGATCGCCTGCCTCTGGCACGGCGCGCGCCATCGGCTGCAGGGTCGCGCCTGCGTGCAAAGCCGCGGTGCCGGCTCGATCGCACCGTTGCGGGTCGCACGAAGATGGCGGCCCGGCAAGTGCTGTGGCAAGCTCGTCTTCCGTGCCAGGCGGGTGCGGTGCGCCTGCTGGCCATGCGGGGTGCGGAAGAGGGGCGATGCCCCGCACTGCGGAAGCGAGGAAAAGGACGTTCACATGCAGTCCGTTTACGACGCGAGCGTGCGCGACCACCGCGCGGAGGCCAAGCTCGAGGCCCTGTTCGACAAACACCGCCAGACCGGCATCGTGCTGCAGCGGATCTATCCCCCCACCGCGTTTCCTGACGTGCGCAGCCGGCTGGGCGGCCTGCCGCAGCTGCCGCAGGCGTTCGAGTGGCCGATGGGCGAAAGCTACGGCGAGCCGGCGCCCATGCACTTCCTAGCCCAGATCGACTGCGCGGAGTTGCCGCGCGTCGGGTCGCTGCTGCCCGAGCAGGGGATGCTGTTCTTCTTTGTCGTCAACGACGAAGAACAGATCTGGGATACGGACGCGCCCCAGCAACGTGCCCGCGTGCTGTATGTGCAGGAGGTGCCGGCGGACCAGCCCGAGCGCCAGCCGCCGGAGGCGCTGCGCCCGATCCTGGACGTGGTCTCGGCCGACAACCCGCATCTGCCGCCAGGCTGGCTCCTGCCCGGGGAAGACGGTCCGCGCCTGCACGTGCGCTGGCCATTGGTCGCGCGGCGGATGGACACCTGGCCGCAGGACATGCCGGAAGCCATCTCCGGGGTGGATTGGGAGGTGTACCAGATGCGTTGGGAGGAATTGCGCCTGGGCGCCGCGGTGGCGGCGACCGGGCTGATGCCCAGCGCCGACCGGATCCGGCGTTGGGAGCAGCCACTGTCCCACTCCTGCGGTTTCCCTGGCGAGTGGCTGCGCCTGCAGCGCGATTTTCCGCAGGCGGGCATCCTGGTGGATCGTCTGGCGCGGTTCGTCGGCAATGCCCGGCACAGGCCGGATCGCACGTTCGTGGCGCATCCGGATGTGCTGGAGTGGGTGGACTATGCCCGTCGCCTTGGTTGGGACAAGGTGCCCGATGAGGCGACGCGGGAAACGTTCAGACACTGGCTCGTCGACCAGGTCGGCGCCGCGCCCACGGAGACCACGCTCGCCAGTTACGAAATGGGCACGGTGTTCACCCGCGGGCTGTTGGCGGCGATCGCCTATGCCGCGACGGTGCCCGAGCTGGCGCAGTTGCTGCCCTGGGTGTGGTATCGCGACCTGGAGGGCGAGCACCTGCCGTATCGGGAGAGCCATCGCAAACACCCGGATGGACGCAGGCGCTGTGCCGAGACCAGGCTCCACCAGATGCTGGGGCATGTTCCGTCGCTGCAGGGCATGCGCCCGGACGCGGAGGAGGTCTGCCTGCTGCAACTCGCCTGCGATCCCGCCATCGACCTCGAGTTCGGCGATTGCGGCCATGCCACCTTCTGGATCGCCCGGGACGACCTGGCGATGCGCAACTTCGATCGGGTCGTGGCGATGGTCGAGTCGCATTGAGTCCGCCGCGGCTCGGCATCCACCGCGGGCGCGGCATCGGCGACCGGCCACGCAGCGCGGTCTGATCGCCCCGACGACGCGGACACGCCGCGGTGCAGGGGGCGTTGCCGATCCGCAGCGGATCCCAGCGGCCCGCGCTGGTGGAAAGCGCCGTGTCGCTCAGGCGGTTTCCACCCGGTTGCGGCCGTTCTTCTTGGCCCGGTACAGGGCCTGGTCGGCGAGGTCGGTGAGGCGGGTGAGCGACAGGTCGGCGCTGGGCCATTTGCTGGCGCAGCCGATGCTGACGGTCACCAGCCGATGCTGGGCGCCCGGCGCATGCGACACCGCGCAGTCCAGCACCGTCTGCCGCAGGCGTTCGCCGACGGCGCGCGCCGCCTGGCTGTCGCAACCGGGCAACAGCGCCACGAATTCCTCGCCGCCGTAGCGCGCCAGCACGCCGTCCTCGCGCAGTTGCGCGTCCATCGCCATCGCCACCGTGCGCAGGCAGTCGTCGCCGGCGCGGTGGCCATAGTGGTCGTTGAAGCGCTTGAACTCGTCGATGTCGATCATCAGCAGCGACAACGGCCGCTGCTGCGCCTGCATCTGCGCCCACATCCGTTGCTGGCTTTCGACGAAGTGGCGGTGATTGGCGATGCCGGTGACCGGGTCGCGTTGGGCCTGGTCGGCGAGGCGGCGGTTGGCCTGTTCCAGCTCCAGGGTGCGGGTGCGCACCAGCCGTGCCAGCAGGTCGCGGTGGTGGCGCAGGCGGTAGTCGTGGAGGCGCCAGCCGACCAGCAGCAGCGCCAGCGCCAGGGCCGCCGCCGTGCCCAGCCCGAGCGGCGACAGGTACCACGGCAGCGGCTGGCGCAGGCGCAGGCGCGCCGGCGTGGCCGACCAGGTGCCGGTATCGCTGCGCGCGATGACCTCCAGGGTGATGTCTTCCCACGGCAGCAGCGGGAAGTGCAGGCTGCGCTGGGCGCCGATGTCGATCCAGGCCGGGTCCTGCCCGGGCTGGGTCAGGCGGTAGCGGAAACGGGTCTTCTCCGGCGCGCTGAGGTTGATCGCGGTGAACTTCACCTCGACGTCGTGGCTGTGCGGCGGCAGCCGCACCTCCGCCGCCAGCGGCAGCTTGCGCCCGCCGGCCAGCAGCGACTGGAAGCGCACCGGCGGCGCCTGCACGCGGCGGCGGCCCAGCGCCAGCGGGTCGATCCGGGCGAAGCCGGAGATCAGGGGAAACCACAGCGTGCCGGCGCTGTCGCGCAGGCACGCGGGCTGGCCGCCGCCGTTGGTCTCGGCCGGTTCCAGGCCATCGCTTTCGGAAAAGCCGATCGCGCTCAGTTCCTCGCCGGCGGCGGCCCTGGCCAGTTGCTCGGCCGGCAGCAGCGAAATGCCGCGATTGCCGCTGAGCCACAGCCCGCCCTGCGCGTCGGCGAGCATGCACGAGACCACGTCGTCGAACAGGCCGCTGCCGCGATCGAAGCGCTGCACGCGGCCGCCGGCGATGCGGTTGAGGCCGCCGCCGTAGGTGCCGACCCACAGCGTGCCGTCGGGCCGCTCGTACAGCGAGCGCACGAAGCGGCTGGACAGGCCGTTGCCGGTATTCCAGCGCTCCACCACCCGCTGCTCCTGCCAGCGCACCACGCCTTCGCTGCCGGCCAGCCACAGGCCGCCCTGCTGCGCCGGCTGGATCAGGGCCACGCCGCCGGGCAGGCCGGGGATCGGCTGCGGGGCAGCGGTCTCGCCGTTGGGGCCGACCGCGATGGAAGAGACGGTCTGGCCGCTGGCGACCAGCAGCGTGTTGCCGGCGGTGCGGTACAGGGCGCGGATCGGCAACTGATCGGGCCATTGCGCGATCAGGCGCGGCGCGCGGCGGCGCGCGTCGTCGCTGTCGCGCGGGGCGCGGTCGTCCTGCGCGGCGGGCGACAGGTAGCCGACGCGGCCATCGACCGTGCCGATCCACAGCCCGCCGGCGTCGTCGCGGTGCAGGGACCAGACGCAGTCGTTGCCCAGCGCCGGCTGCAGCGACCAGTGCCGCAGGCGCCCGCTGGGCGCGTCCCAATGCCGCAGGCCGCCGCAGACGGTGCCCAGCCACAGGCCGCCGCTGCCGTCGCCGACCACCGGCAGGCCGGGCAGGTCCATGCCCAGGCGCGCGTCGTTGAGCAGGCCGATGCGCGAGCGCGCGATGCGCAGCAGGCCGCGCGCATTGCTGCCCAGCCACAGGTTGCCGTCGCGGTCGGTGAGCAGGCTGCGCGACGCGGGCAGGGCCGGGACCGCCAGTGGGCGCAGGCCGCTGCCATCGTCGTCGTCGCGGAATACCCGGCCATCGACATCCAGCACCCACAGGCGCTGCTGCGCATCGCGCGCCAGCGCCAGCGCGCCGCGCACCGGCGCCGGATCCGGCAGCCATTGCCGGCGCACCGTGTCGTAGCGGTACAGACCATCGCCGGCGCCGACCCACAGCACGCTGCCTTCGCTGGACAGGGTGTTGATCCGGTCTTCCCCGCTCGGCAGGGGCACCGGCTCGCGCTGTCCCTGACGCATCCGCCACAGGCCCCGCCCGCCGACATAGAGCTGTTCGTCGCCGCCGAGCGCGGCGGCCACGTCCAGCGCCTGCGGATGGTGTTCGAGGGTGCGCAGCGTGCGCGGGTCGATCCGGTAGGTGCCGGCGCTGCTCAGCACCCAGATGCTGTGGTCGGCGGCGGCCACGAAACGGCGCACCAGGCAGCGTCCGTCGCAGACGTCCAGGCGCAGGAAGCGGCCGTCGCGGTAGACGCTGACCCCGGCGTCCTCGCTGCCGATCCACAGCTGCCCGCGCGCGTCCTCGAACAGTTGCAGGATCCGGTCGCTGGAGGGGCCGCTGTCGGCCAGGCTGCGGTAGACGTTGAACTCGCTGCCGTCGAAGCGCGCCAGTCCGCCGAAGGTGCCCAGCCACAGGAAGCCGTCGCGGTCCTGCACCATCGCGTTGACCGAGTTCTGCGGCAGTCCGTCATGGGTGGAGAAGCGGCGCACCACCTCCGGATAGGCAGGGTGTAGCGTCTGCGCGGCGAGTGCGGCACTGGCGGTCAGCAGCAGCAACGACAGCAGGAAGCGGATCGGCATCGCGCGAATGCAGGGAAGGGTGACACGCATCAAGCAATGATTGTGCCGCAATTACGGCTGGGTCGGGCCGTCGGCGCTGGTCGAGGCAGGCGCCGCGCCCACGCCGGCCAGGTGCGCGTCCAGCCAGCGTTCCAGCCCGGCCGCCGGCAGCGCCGGCGCGAACAGGAAGCCCTGCAGCACGTCGCAGCCGAGCGCGGCCAGCAGCGCCCGTTGCGCCTCGGTCTCGACGCCTTCGGCGACGGTATGCAGGTGCAGGCTCTGGCCGATGCGCAGCGCCGAGGTGGTCAGCGCGCGGGCGGTCTCGCTGTGCTCCAGGTCGCGCACGAAGCTCATGTCCAGCTTGAGTTCGTCGACCGGCAACTGGTGCAGGTGGCTGAGGCTGGAGTAGCCAGTGCCGAAGTCGTCCAGCGACAGGCGCACCCCGCTGGCCTGCAGTCGGCCCAGGTTGGCCAGCACCGCCGGCGCGTCGGACAGCATCACGCTCTCGGTCATCTCCAGCGCCAGCGCGCCGGGCTCCAGCGCATGGCTGCTCAGCAACTGCGCCACGCGCGCGGGCAACTGCGCGTCGGCGAAGTTGCTGGGCGACAGGTTGACCGCCACGCGCGGCACCGGCACGCCGCGCGACCGCCAGTCGGCGATCTGGCGGCAGGCCTGGCGCAGGACCCAGTGGCCGAGGTCGTCGATCAGCCCGCATTCCTCGGCCATCGGCACGAAGCGCGCCGGCGAGATATCGCCCAGATGCGGGTGCTGCCAGCGCAGCAGCGCCTCCACGCCGTACAGCGCGTAGGGCGGCTGGCTGTGCAACTGCGGCTGGTAGTGCAAGCGCAGTTGGTCGCGGCGCAACGCGTCGCGCAGCGCGGTTTCCATGGCCACGCGTTCCTGCGCCATGCGGTTCATGTCGGCGCTGAAGAAGCGGAAGCTGCCGCCGCCTTCGTGCTTGGCCCGGTACATGGCCAGGTCGGCATGGCGCAGCAGGGTCTCGATGTCGCGGCCGTCGTCGGGGAACATCGCCACGCCGATGCTGGCGCTCGGGTGCAGGGTCACGTGCCCGACCACCAGCGGCTCGGCCACCGCCAGCAGCAGGCGTTCGGCCACGCCGGCCGCCTGCTCGGCGCCGCAGTGCGGCAGCATCAGCACGAACTCGTCGCCGGCTTGGCGGCCGATCAGGTCGGCCGCGCCGAGGACGTCGCCCAGGCGCCGGGCGATGTCGCGCAGCAGGCCGTCGCCGGCCGCGTGGCCCTGGGTCTCGTTGACGCGCTTGAAGCGGTCCAGGTCCAGGAACAGGATCGCGACCGGGAACTCCTGGTATTCGGCGCCGACCAGCGCCTGTTCGCCGCGGGCGCTGAACATGACCCGGTTGGGCAGCCCGGTCAACGAGTCGTAGAAGGCCAACTGGTGCACCCGCGCCCGGGTCTGCTCGCGTTCCAGCGCCAGCGCGCACAGGTGCAGGCACAACTCGATCAGGCGCAGGTGCCAGGCCGGCGGTTCGCCGGGCTCGCGGTAGTACAGCGCGAAACTGCCGAGCACGCGCCCGCCGCTGGACTTGATCGGGCTGGCCACGCAACTGCGCAAGCCGAGCTGCGCGACCAGGTCGCGGTGGTCGGCGAAGACCGGGTCGGCGGCGGTGTCGCGGACCAGCACCTGCTTGCCGCGCCAGATCGCCGCGGCGCAGGCGCCGGCGTTGGGACCGATGCGCAGGCGCTCGGTCTGCGCGTTGAAGGAGGTCGGCAGGCTGGGCGAGGCCAGCGGATGCAGCAGCCCGTCGCCATCGACGCCGAGGATCGAGGCCGCCACCTGCGGGGCGATGCGTTCGACTTCGCTGCAGATCAGCGTGGCGACGTCGACCAGCGGCTGTTCGCGGACCAGCGCGTCGAGCACGTTCTTGTGCAGGATCTCGTGCATCTTGCTCTGGGTGATGTCGGTAAACGACAGCACGTAATGCTGGATGCCGCCGTCCTCGTCGGCGATCGGATTGGCGACGACGGTGGTCCACAGCGGCGCGCCGTCCTTGCGGTAGACCAGCAGGTCGCCCTGGTCGCCCTGGCCGCCGACCACGCGGTCGCGGATCCGGCGGATCACCGACTGGTCGGTGCCGGTACCGGTCAGCACGCGGCTCGGCAACGATCCGCGCACCTCGTCGGCGGCATAGCCGAACATGCGCACGAAGCCGGCGTTGACGTACAGGATGGCCAGTTGCGGATCGCAGACCGCGATCGCGTTGTCGCTGCGGTCCAGCGCCAGCGACAGCAGCCGCATCCTGGCGTCGCGCTCGCGTTCCTCGCCGATGTCGCGGACGAAGACCACGTGCAGCGGGGCGCGCTCCTGCGGCACCGTCGCCGCGCTGATGGCCACCCAGCGCTGCACGCCGTCGTTGCCGGGCAGTTGAAGTTCGTAGGCGTCGCCGGGCGCGGTGCCGCCGGCCCGCAAGCACCTGGCCAGCAGGCCGGGGCGTGCGTCCTCGGCCACCAGGTCGCCGAGCGAGCGCCCCAACACCTGCTCCTGGTTCAGCCCCCACAGCGTCTCGGCGGTGCGGTTGAAGGCGAGGATGCGGGCGTCCGCGTCGATCACCACCACGCCGTCCGGGGCGTGGTGCAGGCAGTTCAGCAGGGCCCGCTCGGGCGCCGCCAGGCCCGGCGCGGGCGTGGCCGCCGCGTCGGCGGCGATCGGCGTGCGGCCGCGTTGCGGCGGCATCGCGTCAGCGCCTGGCCAGGCCGCGCGCGACGGCGCGACGGAACGGACTCGGACGTGCGCGCGCTGGCGCCATCGCTGACTCGCTGATCGACATGGGTTCCCCTGGTTGTTGCCACCCGTCCGCCTCCGCGGGCGCGCCTGCCGCGGAGGCCGCTACAGCCTAGCGCGCCTGGCTGGACAACGCGATCAGGCGTTCGGCGATGCGGTCCAGCGGCAGCACTTCCTGCGCGGCGCCGAGCCGGAACGCGGTCCCGGGCATGCCCCAGACCACGCTGGTGGCCTCGTCCTGGACCAGGGTGCTGGCGCCGGCCTGCAGCATCTCCAGCAGGCCGCGCGCGCCGTCGTCGCCCATCCCGGTGAGGATCGCGCCGATCGCGTTGGCGCCGGCGTTGCGCGCCACCGACTGGAACAGCACGTCCACCGCCGGCTTGTGCCGGTTGACCGGCGGGCCGTCGTCGATCTTGCAGCGCCAGCGCGCGCCGTCGCGGATCACCTGCAGGTGCTTGCCGCCGGGCGGCAGGTAGGCGTGGCCGGGCAGGATCGCTTCGCCTTCGGTCGCCTCGCGTACCGCCATCGCCGAGTGCCGGTTGAGGCGGTCGGCGAAGGCGGTGCTGAAGCCGGCCGGCAGGTGCTGGGTCATCACCACCGCCGGCGCGTCGGCCGGCATGCCTTCCAGCACCACGCGCAGCGCCTCGGTGCCGCCGGCGGAGGCGCCGATCGCGATCAGCCGGTCGGTGGTGCGGAACTTCAGCGTGGACGCGGCGCTGGGCGTGGCCACGCCGGCGCCGGGGCGCGGCGCGGCCGGGCGGTCGAGCGCGCGGACCTTGGCCTTGGCCGCGGCCTTGACCTTGCCGACGATTTCCTCGGCGTATTCCTCCAGGCCGCGCGCCACGTCGAGCTTGGGCTTGGAGATGAAGTCCACCGCGCCCAGCGCCAGCGCCTGCAGCGTGGTGTCGGCGCCGCGCTCGGTCAGTGAGGAGATCATCACCACCGGGGTGGGCCGCAGCCGCATCAGGTTTTCCAGGAACGCCAGGCCGTCCATGCGCGGCATTTCCACGTCCAGGGTGATCACGTCCGGATTCAGGCGCTTGATCTTCTCGCGCGCAAGCAGCGGATCGGCGGCCGAGCCGACCACCTCCACGCCGGGCGCGCGCGACAGGATTTCGGTGAGCATCTGGCGTACGACCGCGGAGTCGTCGACGATCAGCACGCGGCAGGGAGTTTCGGCAGTCATTCGAACAGCTCCACGGCGCCGGTGACCGGCGCTTTGGCGAGACGGGCACGCACCGCCGATTCGGCGGCGGCGACTTCGGCTTCCTCGTGCGCATGCGGCAGGCGCTGCACGACCACGCGGCCGGTGGCGGGGAAGAACCAGATCTTGCGCGGATGGATGCCGCGCAGGTCCTCGGCCACCACCGGGATGTGCTCGGCCTTGAGGTAGTTCAGCACGAACTCGGCGTTGCGCGTGCCGACCGGGTTGTTGGTGAAGCCCTTGAGCACGTTGCCGCCGCCGAACACCTTGGCTTCCAGGCGGTTGCGCGCGGCGCCGCGCTTGAGCAGGTCGTTGATCAGCACTTCCATCGCGTAGCTGCCGTAGCGCGCCGGCGCGCCGTCGCCGGCCTGACCGTCGGGCAGCATGAAGTGGTTCATGCCGCCGATCTTGAGCAGCGGGTCGCGGATGCAGGCGGCGACGCACGAGCCGAGGATGGTGGTCAGCGCGGTATCGTCGGTCACCACAAGGTACTGGGTCGGCAGCAGCTTGGCCGCGATCGTCTGGAAGCGGGTGTCGTGGTAACGCATTACCTGGTCGGCGACCATGCTGGCGGCGCTCATGCGCGTGCCTTGCCGGCGCGCCGGTACAGGGTCCGGCCGCAGGGCTGGATCAGGTCGGCCGCATGCAGGTAGTTCTCCGAATGGCCGGTGTAGAGCATGCCCTCGTCGTCCAGGTGCGGGATCAGCCGTGACAGGATCCCGCGCTGGGTGGGTTTGTCGAAATAGATCATCACGTTGCGGCAGAACAGCGCCAGGTAGGGACCGCTCACGTCGTAGCGCGGCTCCAGCAGGTTCAACTGGCGGAACTCGAGCAGGTCGCGCAAGGCCGGCACCACGCGGCACTGGCCTTCGTTGGCGCCGCTGCCGCGCTGGAAGTACTTGCGCTTGAGCGCCGGGTCCAGGCTGGCGATGCGATCGATCGCGTAGACGCCGCGCGAGGCGGTGGCCAGCACCTGGGTATCCACGTCGGTGGCCAGGATCCGCACCGGCGGGGTCAGCGTGCCGAACGCCTCGCAGGCGGTGATCGCCAGCGAGTACGGTTCCTCGCCGGTGGAGGAGGCGCACGACCAGATCTTGATCGGCGCCGCGGCGGCATGCTTCTGCAATTCCTCGCGCAGGCGCTCGAAGTGGTGCGGCTCGCGGAAGAACGAGGTCAGGTTGGTGGTCAGCGCATTGGTGAACGCCTCCCACTCCTCGCCGCCGTCGCGTTCCAGCGCGTCCAGGTAGTCGCGGAACGAGCGCAGGCCCAGCGTGCGCAGGCGCCGCGACAGCCGGCCGTAGACCATGTCGCGCTTGGCCGGGGCGAGGGCGATGCCCGCCTTCTGGTAGATCAGGTCGCAGACGCGCTTGAAGTCGCGGTCGCTGAATTCGAAATCGCGATTGTCGGAACCGGCAGGGGGCAGGGAAGACGTCGGAGTGGCCATGGCTCGCAGCGGTGATCGGTCTAACGGGTTATCGGCCGGCGCCGCACGAAATTGACGCCGGAGGGAGGCATGGCCGGTGCCGCTGGCCGATCAGAATTCCTGCCACTGGTCCGCGGCGGTGGCGCCGGCGGCGCTGCGCACGCGCGGCGCCGGACGCGAGGCGGCGGCGCCGGGGCGCGCCCTGACCTGGGCCGGCGCCGCCGCCAGGGCCAGGGGTGCCGGCGCGGCGGCCCGCGTGTCCAGCTTGAACTCGGCGACCGTGGCGCTGAGCTGGTTGGCCTGGGTCTGCATCGTGCGCGCGGCGGCGGTGGCTTCCTCGACCAGCGCGGCGTTCTGCTGGGTGGTCTCGTCCATTTGCGTCACGGTCTGGTGGACCTGCTCGATGCCGGCCGACTGCTCCTGCGAGGCGGCGGAGATCTCGCCCATGATGTCGGTGACGCGCTGCACCGAGGCCACGATCTCCTGCATGGTGCGGCCGGCCTGGTCCACCAGCGCCGAGCCTTCGGCGACACGGGTGACCGAATCGTCGATCAGGCCCTTGATCTCCTTGGCCGCGCCCGCCGAACGCTGGGCGAGGGTGCGCACTTCCGAGGCGACCACGGCGAAGCCGCGACCCTGTTCGCCGGCGCGGGCCGCTTCCACGGCCGCATTCAAGGCCAGGATGTTGGTCTGGAAGGCGATGCCGTCGATGACGCTGATGATGTCGGCGATCTTCTTCGACGACGCCTCGATGCCGCTCATGGTGCTCACCACCTGCGCGACCACCTCGCCACCCTGCGAGGCGACCGAGGCGGCGCCCACCGCGAGTTGATTGGCCTGGCGCGCGTGTTCGGCGTTCTGCTTGACGGTGGAGGTCAGCTCCTCCATCGAGGCGGCGGTCTCCTCCAGGCTGGCGGCCTGCTGCTCGGTGCGGCGCGACAGGTCGTCGTTGCCGGCGGCGATTTCCGAGGATGCGACATTGATGCTGGCGGCCGCGTTCTGGATGCGGCCGACGATGGCGGCCAATTGCTCGGCGGTGGCGTTGGCGTCGTCGCGCATGGTGGCGAACACGCCGTGGAAGTCGCCGTGCATGCGCACGCTCAGGTCGCCGGAGGCGATGGCCTGCAGCAACTGCGACAGTTCGCCCAGGGTGCGGTCGCTGACCTCCATCATCGCGTTGAGGTTCTCCACCATCGCGCGGAAGTCGTACTGGAAGCGCGCGGCATCGCCGCGGGCGCTGAAGTCGCCGGCCGCCGCGGCCTCGGCCAGTTGCTTGACCTGCGCGTTCATCGCCATCAGGTTGGCCTTGGCGGTGTCCATCGCCTCGGTCACCACCGCCTTCTCGCCGGGCAGGCGGTCCATGTCCTCGCTGAGGTCGCCGATCGCATAGCGCTCGATGATCTGCACCAGGCGCATCTTCACCGCGATATGCGCGCCGACCAGGTCGTTGGTGGCCTTGACCATGTGCCCGTAATCGCCGGGGAAGGCGGCCTCGTCCATGCGGTAGCTGATCGTGCCCTGCTCATGGCGCTGCGCCATCTGGTTCTGCGCGTCGATCACCGCGCGGATGCGGCCGCGCATGTCCAGCATGTCGCCCATCAGTTGGCCGATCTCGTCGTTGGAGCGCGCCTGTACGCGGCTATCCAGTTCGCCGCGGGCGATGGCCTGCGACAGCTGCCGCGCCGCGTCGAGTTGCCGCGCGATGCCGCGCGCGATCAGCCAGCCGATGCTGGCGGCGGCGGTGATGACCAGCCCCAGCAGGGTCATGATCAGCAGCTTGGTCCGCGCCAGTTGCGCATTGATGGCGTCCATTTCCCGGTTCAGTTGCGCGACGTTGTAGTCGGTCAGCGCCACGATGCGGTCGAACAGTTCGCGCCGCTGCGGCCGCGACTGCTTGTCGGAGATCGCCTGCGCGGCGGCGACGTCGCCGCCGCGCAGCGCATCGCCCATCAGGCTGTTGCTGTGCAGGTAGGCCTGCAGCGTGTCCTTGACTCCGGCGTACATCTGCGCCTGCTGCTTCTCGCGCATCACCCGCTCGATGACGATCTGGTTCTTCTGCACTTCGGCGCGCACCTTCTGCATGCGCTTGAAGTAATCCGCCACCGCCTCCGGGTCGTTGGCGCGCGCGATCTGCGCCAGCTCGTAGGTGCGGAATTCGCCCAACTGCGCACGGACCTCGGCCAGCGCCTGGGTGGCCGGCACCCAATCCACTTCGATGCGCCGCAGTTCGCTCATCGCCAGGGTGGTCCGCGAATAGGTGAACGCGCCCAGCACCACGGTCAATAACGTGATCAGGGCGAAGGCGAGCATCAGCTTGTCGCGGATTTTCAGCTGCTTGAAGAAGTTCATGACGATTCCGTGCGGGCGTTTGCCGAAGAAGGTGCCGAAGCGGTGCTGGGGAGGGGCAGGGGATGCGCTAGCGCGCGGCGTAGGCGCGGGGCGTTGCGTGGCTGGCCGACGCCTGGCGGGCGTTGATCCGGTCCAGCTCCATCAGGTGGGCGAACAGCGTCCGCCGCAGCGGCAGCGCCCGTTGCGTGGACAGCTGCCCGGCGCGGTCGCGGTCGCCGGCATGCACCGCGGCGCTGAGCTGCCGGTGCAGGTCCAGGAAGGCGTCCAGCTCGGTCCGAACCCGGGCGAAGCGACGGTCCTCTTCGCCGTCGGGCCGGCTGGCGACGTACAGGGCCAGTTGCCGATGCACGCCCTGCAACGTGCGCGCGATGCGCCGGTCGCAGTCGGCCACGTCCGCGGCGTTGCCGGTCGCGGCGACCAGCGAGAGTTGGTACAGCCGCAGCTCCGCCAACTGCGCGCGCAGTTCGCGCAGGGCCAGCGCCGATGGCGCCTGCCGGGTCTGCAGCTGCAGCAGATGCTCCCGCGAGGCGTCAAGCGCGGTACTCAGTCGGGCCGCGCCGATCACCAGCGCGCAGCCCATCAGGCACAGCAGCGAGGCGAGCAGCGACGACCTCAGGTCGGTATAGCGTGGCATCTCATGTCCCCCGAAGCGGCGATGGCGACGGCATGGATCGGGCAGGCAGTGCGTTCATGCGTCACCTCGTGTATCGACGGGGTCGCCCAGGGCTTGAGCGGTTCGGTCCGCGGCATCCATGCAACTGGGATGCCGCAGCGGTCCCCGCCGCGGGGACCATCACGGTTCAGAATTCCGCCCAGTTGGTCTCGGCGACCGCCGTGGGCGCGCGCGGCGCGCTCCTGGCAGGCCGGGCCGGCTTGACCGCGGGACGCGCCGGCGCGCGCGCAGGCGCAGCGGCGGCAACAACAGGTGCCGTGGCGGTGGCGGCGCCGCCGAGCCGGAACACGGCCGCGGCCTCGCCCAATCGGCGCGCCTCTTCCTCCAGGGCCCGCGCCGATGCGCTGGCTTCCTCGACCAGCGCGGCGTTCTGCTGGGTGGCCTCGTCCATCTGCGTCACGGTCTGGTTGACCTGCTCGATGCCGGCCGACTGTTCCTGCGAGGCGGCGGAGATCTCGCCCATGATGTCGGTCACGCGCTGCACCGAGGCCACGATCTCCTGCATGGTCTGGCCGGCCTTGTCGACCAGCGCCGAGCCTTCGGCGACACGGGTGACCGAGTCGTCGATCAGGCCCTTGATCTCCTTGGCCGCGCCCGCCGAACGCTGGGCGAGGGTACGTACTTCCGAGGCGACCACGGCGAAGCCGCGGCCCTGTTCGCCGGCGCGCGCCGCTTCCACCGCGGCATTGAGCGCCAGGATGTTGGTCTGGAAGGCGATGCCGTCGATGACGCTGATGATGTCGGCGATCTTCTTCGAGGAGGTCTCGATCCCGCTCATGGTGGTCACCACCTGGCCGACCACGTCGCCGCCCTGCGAGGCGACCGCGGCCGCGCCGACCGCGAGCTGGTTGGCCTGGCGCGCGTGTTCGGCGTTCTGCTTCACTGTGGAGGTCAGCTCCTCCATCGAGGCGGCGGTCTCCTCCAGGCTGGCGGCCTGTTGTTCGGTGCGGCGCGACAGGTCGTCGTTGCCGGCGGCGATCTCGGTACTCGCGGTGTTGATCGAGAGCGCGGCGTGCTGGATGCGGCCGACGATATCGGCGAGCTGGTCGGCGGTGGCATTGGCGTCGTCGCGCATGGTGGCGAACACGCCCTGGAACTCGCCGTGCATGCGCGCGGTCAGGTCGCCGGCGGCGATGGACTGCAGCAGCGCGGACAGCTTGCCCAGGTTGCGGTCGCTGACCTCCATCATCGCGTTGAGGTCCTGCACCATCAGCCGGAAATCGTGCTGGAAGTGCGCCGCATCGCCGCGGGCGCTGAAGTCGCCGGCCGCGGCCGCGGCGGCCAGGCGCTTGATCTCGGTATTGATCGCCAGCAGGCTGGCCTTGGCCGCGTCCATCGATTCGTGCAGCACCGCGCGGCTGCCGGGCAGGCGCCGGGCGTCGCGGCGCAGGTCGCCGTTGGCGTACTCGTTGAGGATCTCCACCGCCTCCACGATCGCGTCCAGGTGCTCGAACATCATCGTGTTGATGCCGGTCGCCAGTTCGCCATAGACGCCGGGGAAGTCGTTCGGCATGCGGTGGGAGATGTCCTTGTCCGCGTGCAGCAGCGCCATCTTCGAGGTCTCGCTGGAGAAGCGTTCCAGCACGTGGATCATTTCGCCGGTGGCGCGCAGCATCTGCCCGGTCTCGTCGCGCCCCGGGTTGTCGATGCGGACGCTGAGGTCGCCCCTGGAGACCGCGCGGATCGCGTGCAGCGCACGGCCCACCGGCACCAGCACCGAGCTGCCGATCAGCCAGTTGATGCCGAAGGTGATCAGCACCAGCAGGCCGCCGGCCACGGTCATCACCCCGGTGAACCGCAGCGCCTGCGCCTGCACGTCGTCCATGTACACGCCGGTGCCGATGACCCAGTTCCAGGGCTTGAACGGCGCGTTGTAGGACACCTTCTCGACCGGCTTGTCGTTGCCCGGCTTGGGCCACAGATAGTCCACGTAGCCGCCGCCGGCGTTGGCGGCGGTCACGAACTGGCGGAAGATCGGCTTGCCGTCGGCGCTGAGCACGCCGCTGAGGTCCTTGCCGACCAGGTCGTGCCGGGTGGGGTGCATCAGCATCGTCGGGTGCATGTCATGCACGTAGAAATAGTCCACGCCGTCGCGGGCACGCATCGATTCGAGCGTGGCCAGGGCGGTGCGCTGCGCATCGGCCAACGGCATCTGCCCGGCCTCCGCCTTGGCCGCATAGGCCTGCACCACGCCCAGCGCCAGCTCGATCTGGCTCTTCAGCGCCTGTTCGCGGGTATTGCGGATGTCCACGTATTGCATGCGCGCGGCCAGGATCGCCAGCAGCACGATGCCGCCGCCCAGCAGCACGGTTTGCCAGACGAACTTGCGGCGCAGCGGCAGATCCGACAGGCGGGCAACGAGCGAGGTGTACGACATGGAGTAAGGCCTTCGAGTTGTCTCGAAAGTCTTAGCGGCGCCGCCGTCACAAAGTTGAGATGTGCGCCCGGCATGCGCGCGGTCCTCCCCAAAAAAAATCCCCGGCGCGAAGGCCGGGGATCCTGGATGCCGCAGGGGCGCGAGGCTGGCGCCTCAGAACTCCTGCCAGTCCGAATCGGCCAGGGCCGGTACGGACTTCTTGCTGCTGGTCGCCAGCGCCGGCTTGCTCGGCACCGCGGCCGGCTTCTTCGCCACCTCGCGTATCGAGTGCACCTGCGCATGGCGCGGTGCCGGCGCACTGGCGGGCGCGCTGGCCGGCGACTGCTCCACGCGGAAGATCGCGACCGCTTCGGTCAACTGCCCGGCCTGTTCCTCCATCGAGCGTGCGGCGGCCGTGGCTTCCTCGACCAGGGCGGCGTTCTGCTGGGTGGTCTCGTCCATCTGCGTCACGGTCTGGTTGACCTGCTCGATGCCGGCCGACTGCTCCTGCGAGGCGGCGGCGATCTCGCTCATGATGTCGGTGACGCGCTGCACCGAGGATACGATCTCCTGCATGGTCTGGCCGGCCTGGCGCACCAGCGCCGAGCCGTTGGCGACCTGGCTGACCGACGCGTCGATCAGGCCCTTGATCTCCTTGGCGGCGTTGGCCGAGCGCTGGGCCAGGGTGCGCACTTCCGAGGCGACCACGGCGAAGCCGCGGCCCTGCTCGCCGGCACGCGCCGCTTCCACCGCAGCATTGAGCGCCAGGATGTTGGTCTGGAAGGCGATGCCGTCGATGACGCTGATGATGTCGGCGATCTTCTTCGAGGAGGTCTCGATGCCGCTCATGGTGGTCACGACCTTGCCGACCACCTCGCCGCCCTGCGAGGCGACCGAGGCCGCGCCCACGGCGAGCTGGTTGGCCTGGCGCGCGTGCTCGGCGTTCTGGCGCACGGTGGAGGTCAGTTCCTCCATCGAGGCGGCGGTCTCTTCCAGGTTCGCCGCCTGCTGCTCGGTGCGGCGCGACAGGTCGTCGTTGCCGGAGGCGATCTCGCCGGCGGCGGCGTTGATCGAGACTGCGGCCTGCTGGATGCGGCCGACGATGCCGGCCAGCTGTTCGGCGGTGGCGTTGGCGTCGTCGCGCATCGTGGCGAACACGCCGTGGAAATCGCCATGCATGCGCGCGGTCAGGTCGCCTTGCGACAGCGCGGTCAGCAGCTTGGAGACTTCGCCGATGCTGTCGCCGTTGGCCTGCAGCAGGCCGTTGAGCTGCTGCGCCAACTGCAGGAAGAAGCCGTGCTTGCCGTCGGTGGCCACGCGTCCGGACAGGTCGCCGGCGGCGGCGGCCTGCACGATCCTGGCCACTTCCTCCTCGACCTGGGATTCCAGGGTGCGGTCGCGCGATTCGCAGACGAAGCCGACATGGCTGCCATGCGCGTCGCGGATGCTGGAGATGATCTGGGCGATGCGGGCATGGCCATAGGCCATCTCGCGTTCGGTGACGCCCTTGGACTCGATCGT
This sequence comes from Xanthomonas sp. DAR 35659, assembly GCF_041242975.1. Classification (NCBI taxonomy): domain Bacteria; kingdom Pseudomonadati; phylum Pseudomonadota; class Gammaproteobacteria; order Lysobacterales; family Lysobacteraceae; genus Xanthomonas; species Xanthomonas medicagonis. The sequence continues at coordinate 2,823,183 of NZ_CP162488.1, read as the reverse complement.
CGCCAGCGTGCGGGTGTCGAGCAGGTTGCCGTGCTCGAGCACGGTCAGCGAGGAGCCGACCAGCGGCATGCTCGAATCGAAGGCGGGGGCGACGCTGTGGATCTGGTCGGCGTACTTGTCGACGATGCCCTGCATCGACGGGTTGGCGTAGACGATGTTGTAGTCCAGGTCGGCGATGAACATGCCGGTGGTGGAGTTGTCCAGGGCGGTGCGGATGCGCAGGTTCTCGGCGGCCACCGCCGCATCGCGCTCGGTGCGCTCGCGTAGGTCCTGCTGCATGCGCTTGAGCGCCTGCATCAGTTCGCCGATCTCGTCCTGGCCGCTGGCGTCGATGTGCCCGTCGAGCTTGCCGCCGGCGACATCGTTGGCGATCTTGACCGCGCTGCGCACGTTGCTGGCCAGCATGCGCCCGAACAGCCAGGCCAGGCCGACCGCGCCGGCCACACCGATCAGCAGGCAGACCAGCAGGGTGGCCGATGCCTTGCCGTAGGTGCCGCCGGCGGTCTGCGCGGCGTCCTTGGCGCGGCGATCGTTTTCGGCGATCAGATCCACCACATCGGCGACCACCTTGTTGTGCAGGGTGCGGGTCTCGCTGGTGAAGGTATCGACCGCGTCGTCGTGCAGCTCCAGCTGCAGCATTTCGTTCACGGACTGGTACGACGTTTTCGCCTTCGTCCAGTCGGCGAGCATGCGCTTGTAGATCTCGCGCTCCTTCTCGCTGCCGATCAGCGCCGGATAGGCGGCCAGCGTCTGGTCCAACTGCTTGCCCAGCGCGATCTGGCGTTCCCCCGACTCCTTCTTCAGCGCATCGCTGCTGCGAATCAGACTCTGGTAGGCCGCATTGCGGTACTCGCCGAGGATGCCGCGGATCTCGCCACCGGTGCGCACGCTGGGCACCACGTTCTTGGAGACGCCATCGGCCACGTCGTTCAGCGAACGCAGGCCGTTGTAGGCCGCGAGCCCCTGCACCAGCATGATCGCGAGCACCAGACCGAAGGCCAGCATCAGCTTCGGCATCACTTTCAGATTCTTTATCCACTGCATGAACGCATTCCCCTTGGTTCGGCGACGGCGGCGAAGTCCCAAAAAGCGAAAGCGCCGCCGTGCCGAAGCGCGAAGGCTCCGGCGCAGCGACGCTCCCGGCTTACTTGATCGTGGCCAGCTTCAGGCTGGACGGCGCGCTGACCTGGATCTCGGCGCGCGAGCTGTCGCGTTCGATCTTGCCGATCACGCACACGTCCTTGCCTTCCAGGGTTTCCGGCGCGAAGCCGAACTTGCCGCGGTCGGCGCCGGCGATGCGCGCGGAGAAGGTGTGGCGCGGGAACATGCCGCCCATGTACAGGAAGGTCGGTTCGCCTTCGGAGTTCTGCGCGTACTTGGCCTTCTCGACCTTGCCGCAGACCATGCCGTCCTTGCCGACGAAGCGGGACGCCATCTCCGGCGGAATCATCTGCTGCGACTGGGCGAACACGCTCGGGCTGGCGGCAAGCAGCAGGATCAGCAGCAGGGGGAACTTCGGCTTCATGGGGGACGACTCCTTTAGGGTGGGGAAATGGATCGGCCCGATGCTGGGGCGGGCCACTAATCAGCTATCGGCGCGATCCCGCCGAACTTGATCGGCGCAAGTGATAAGCAGTTCGCATTTCCACAAAAAAAACCCGCCGGTGCGCGGCGGGTTTTCTGCAACGGGGCGGCGGCCGGGGCTCAGGCCGCTTCGTCCACGTGCGCGTGCTGGCTCAGGTCGGCGCTGTCCAGCAGCGTCTCGATGTCCAGCAGGATCAGCATCTTGTCGTCCTGGGTGCCGATGCCGGAGATGAAGCGGGTATCGACCGCGGCGCCGAACTCGGGGGTCGGGCGGATCTGCTCGGCGTTGAGCGGGATCACGTCGGAGACGCTGTCGACCACGATGCCGACCACGCGGTCCTCGACGTTGAGCACGATCATCACGGTGAAGGCGTCGTAGCGCGCTTCCTTCAAGCGCAGCTTCAGGCGCAGGTCGATCACCGGCACGATGGTGCCGCGCAGGTTGATCACGCCCTTGATGTATTCCGGCGCGTCCGGGACCCGGGTGACCGAGTCGTAGCCGCGGATTTCCTGCACCTTGAGGATATCCACGCCGTAGTGTTCTTCGCCGAGGGTGAAGCTGAGGAATTCGCCGCCGGTGGCGCCGGAGGCAGAGGTGTTCTTGTCGTTCATCGTGGGCTCCTGGTGCGCACCGGTATTGCGGAGGAAGGCGGGAAGGGGGAAGCGCGGCTCATGCACAAGATCGGCGCGCGCCGGCGGAACTTTAGCGACCCGGCAAGGACCGGTTCATGACAGCGCGCCGCTCTTGCGGGCGCTGCGCAGGCGTTCGATGCGGAAGATGTAGCGCTGGATGGTCGCGTCGGCGCCGCGCGGCAGGTCGGCGAAGCGCAGCCCCACGCGCAGCGTCTCCTGGCCGTTGGCCAGCTTGTGCGGGTGCATGTTGCAGACCTGCAGGGTCAGCGGGATCGCGTCGGCGTCGGGTAGCTGCAGGACGCAGCGTGGGTAGCTCTGCTGGCTCTGCGGCAGGGGCTGGCCGGGCGTCAGCGCCACCGCCACGCCGCCGCCGCTGATGTCGATGACGCGCAGCACCAGCTCGGTGGGCGGGCTGGTCTCGGTCAGCCGCAGGACGCACATCGGGGATTCCGTGATGGGCGTCTCGAGTCGGAAGTGTTCGCGGCGCTGCAGGTAATACAAGGTGTCGGGCAGTGGCGCGCGGAAGCCGGCCACGCCGTCGCGCTGCTCCAGTTCCAGGCCGGCGATCCGGAAGCGCAGGCGGACCTTGTCCAGCTGCGCGAAGCACAGCACGTACTCGGCCTGTTCGGCCATGCGGTTGTTGGCGTCGTTGACGCTCAGGTCCAGCAGCAGGGAGTCCTCGTCCAGTTCCAGCAGCGCGGTCGAGAAGGCGTGGTCGCGGCCGTTCGGGTGCGCGCTGACCTGGGAGCGCTGGTTGATCAGCGATTGCAGCAATTGCCGGATCTGCCGTGCATTGGTCAGCAGGAAGCGGTCGTCCTGCTCCGTCGCATCGTGCACGGACGGCTCGGGGGAATCGCTGGTATTGCCTTCGGCCATAGTGGGCAACAAGGTGAGGTGGAATGGGACGGGGCGGCGCAGTTCGCCCCGTCCCACGATCCTATCGGCCGTGGCCGGCTTTTTTGTAGCCTGGATGCAACGTGGCGACATTGTGGCCCGCGGCGCCGTGCCCGCGCGGCTCCAGGGTGAACGAGGCGACCGCGCGGGCCAGTTCGCCGGCCTGGCTTTCCATCGTGCGGGCGCTGGCGGTGGCTTCCTCGACCAGCGCGGCGTTCTGCTGGGTGGCCTCGTCCATCTGCGTCACGGTCTGGTTGACCTGTTCGATGCCGGCCGACTGTTCCTGCGAAGCGGCGGAAATTTCGCCCATGATGTCGGTGACGCGCTGCACCGAGGCGACGATGTCCTGCATGGTGCGGCCGGCCTGGTCCACCAGCGCCGAACCTTCGGCGACACGGCTGACCGAATCGTCGATCAGGCCCTTGATCTCCTTGGCGGCATTGGCCGAGCGCTGGGCGAGGGTACGTACCTCGCTGGCGACCACGGCGAAGCCACGGCCCTGCTCGCCGGCGCGCGCCGCTTCCACCGCGGCATTGAGCGCCAGGATGTTGGTCTGGAAGGCGATGCCGTCGATGACGCTGATGATGTCGGCGATCTTCTTCGACGACGCCTCGATGCCGCTCATGGTGACGGCGACCTGTTCGGCGACCTCGCCACCCTGCGAGGCGACCGACGCGGCGCCCACGGCGAGCTGGTTGGCCTGGCGCGCGTGTTCGGCATTCTGCTTCACGGTGGAGGTCAGTTCCTCCATGGACGCGGCGGTCTCTTCCAGGCTGGCGGCCTGTTGCTCGGTGCGCCGCGACAGGTCGTCGTTGCCGGCGGCGATCTCGCCGGCGGCGGTGTTGATCGCGTCGGAGGCGCCCTGGATCTGGCGCACGATCGCCGCCAGTTGTTCGGCGGTGGTGTTGGCGTGGTCCTTCATGCGCCCGTAGACGCCTTGCAGGTCCGCATCGATGCGGGTGGACAGATCGCCCTCGGACAGCGCCTGCAGCATGTGCTGGATATGCGCCAGGCCGGAGCCGCTGGCCTCCAGCAAGGCATTGATCTGCTCGGCCAGCAGCAACAGGAAGCCCTGCTTGTTGTCCAGGCGCACGCGGCCGCCGAGCTCGCCGGCGGCGGCGCTGCGCACGATCCCGGCGATTTCCTCTTCCACCGCCACCTCGTCGGTGCGGTCGGCCCATTCGACGACGAAGCCCAGGCGGTTGCCGTCGCCGTCGATCACCGGGTTCACGATCAGGCGCATGGTGTGGCCGCCGACGCGGATCTGCGCGCGGTAGGTGGTCTTCAGTTCGGCCAGCAGGCGCGCCTGGTGCTCGGGATGGCGGTGGAACACGTCGATGGTGTTGCCGATTAGGGTCTGCACGTCGAACTGCGGCAGGTCGCGGCGCAGGTCGTCCTGCACGTCGCCGAGCATCTGCAGCAGCGGGCGGTTGACGTAGACGATGCGGCGGTCGGCGTCGGCGATCATCACGTTGGTGCTGACGTCGTCCAGCGCGGTGCGCACGCGCAGGTTCTCCGCGGCTACCACGCGCTCGGTGCGCAGCCGTTCGCGCAGATCGTCGCGCATGCGGCGCATGCCGTGCAGCAGCCGGTTCACGTCGTCCTGGCCGGCGCCGACCTCGATGTGGCTGTCCAGCCGCCCGGCGGCGATGTCGCCGACCACCTGCTCGACCGCCGCCAGCGGGCGCGACACCATCCGCCGTGCCAGCACGAACACCAGCACCGCGCAGCCGACCAGCATCAGCGCGGAGAATCCCAGCACGCTGCGCATCAACGCGTGCAGCGGCGCTTCGATGGCGCTGCGCGGCTGCACGCCGAGCAGGACCCACTGCCACGGCGCGTAGGCCTGCGCGGTGACCAGGAACGGTTCGGTCGGCGCGTCGGCGCCGGCACCGCGCCGCAGGCGCAGCGTGGCGCTGGTCTGCTTGCCGTCCAGCAGCGCCTGCAGCACGGGCTTGTCCGCGTCCAGCACCAGCGCATCGACCATCGCGGCCTTGGACTCTGGGTGCGCGAGCAGGCGCCCGCGCCGCGCCGGGTGCATGTCGACCGCGATGAAGTGGCCGCTGTCGCCGATCCGGGTGCTGCGCAGGCGCTCCTGCAGCGCGACCAGGCCCTGGGTGTAGTTGCGGCCGACGAACAGCGCGCCGACCAGTTCGCCCTGCGCGTTGCGCAGCGGCTGGTAGTGGGTCATGTAGTCGTTGCCGAACAGATGCGCCGGCCCGGTATAGGCCTTGTCCTGCAGCAGCAGCGCATAGGCCGGGTGCGCATGGTCCAGCACGGTGCCGACCACGCGCGCGCCGGATTGGTCGTGCAGCGAGGTCGCGATGCGGACCAGGTCGTTGCCCTTGCGCGCGAACACGGTCGCCACGCCGCCGCTGGCCGCGGCGAACTTGTCCACCGAGGCGAAATCCAGATTCAGCACATGCGCGCCGAGACGCAACGTCGGCGTCTGCACCTCGCCGATCTGCACGGTGTTGGCCGGGTCCAGCTGCGGTTCGCCGGTGGGCAGCATGCCGGCGAACATCTGCCCCAGCCGATCGGTTTCCTCGCTCAGCACCCGGTCGTACATCCTTACCGACTGGTTCATCAGCGTGGTGGCCGATGCCATCTCCTGCATGACCTGATGCTCATGGCTGGCCGCGGATTGCCGGTAGATCAGGGTCGCCAGCAGCACCAGCGCGGCGCTGACCGCGAGGGTGAGCAGGGCGGACAGCTTGGTACCGACCGACAAGTGGCTGAATTTGTTCATGGGGACGCCTATGGAAACGGGGCGGCGCAGGCATGTGAGCGGCGCGTGAACCCCTATCGGCGGTTTTCACGAAAAATTGACCAGGCGCTTTCCGTTTTGTGACGCCTCGCGATGCGCGGGCCCTGCCTCGCAGGACGGGGCAGGGGGTGTGCCGGGCGTGCCGGCCCGGCGGCCCACGGGATGCGGGCTGGGGGATCAGGCCCCGTGTGCTTGGAGGCCCAGGGGGCTGGCCGCTCGCGTGGCGTGCCTTGTATCTAGTGCTGGAGCTTTGCTGGATGGACTCGGCGATACGCCAGGATGGGCCTTGGCCGTGGACGCGGTGGTGGACAGCTTGAAAGCCCCGACCGCATCGGCCAACTGGCCGGCCTGTTCCTCCATCGCGCGCGCGGCGGCGGTGGCTTCCTCGACCAGCGCGGCGTTCTGCTGGGTGGCCTCGTCCATCTGGGTGACGGTCTGGTTGACCTGTTCGATGCCGGCGGACTGTTCCTGCGAGGCAGCGGAGATCTCGCCCATGATGTCGGTCACGCGCTGCACCGAGGCCACGATCTCCTGCATGGTCTGGCCGGCCTGACCGACCAGGGTCGAGCCTGCGGCGACGCGCTCGACCGAATCGTCGATCAGGCCCTTGATCTCCTTGGCCGCGCCCGCCGAACGCTGGGCGAGGGTGCGCACTTCCGAGGCGACCACGGCGAAGCCGCGGCCCTGTTCGCCGGCGCGCGCCGCTTCCACCGCGGCATTGAGTGCCAGGATGTTGGTCTGGAAGGCGATGCCGTCGATGACGCTGATGATGTCGGCGATCTTCTTCGACGACGCCTCGATCCCGCTCATGGTGACGGCGACCTGTTCGGCCACTTCGCCGCCTTGCGAGGCGACCGAAGCGGCGCCCACGGCGAGCTGGTTGGCCTGCCGTGCGTGTTCGGCATTCTGCTTCACGGTGGAGGTCAGTTCCTCCATGGACGCGGCGGTTTCTTCCAGGCTGGCGGCCTGCTGCTCGGTGCGGCGCGACAGGTCGTCGTTGCCGGTGGCGATCTCGCTGGCCGCGGCATTGATGCTGACCGCCGCGGTCTGGATGCGGCCGACGATATCGGCGAGCTGGTCGGCGGTGGCGTTGGCGTCGTCGCGCATGGTGGCGAACACGCCCTGGAACTGGCCGTGCATGCGCGCGGTCAGGTCGCCGGCGGCGATGGCCTTGAGCAGCGTGGACAGGGCGTCCAGGTTGCCGTCGGCGGTGGCCATCAGCTGGTTGAGGCTGTCGACCATGACGCGGAAGTCGTACTGGAAGCGCTGCGCATCGCCGCGCACGGCGAAGTTGCCGGCCGCCGCCGCCGAGGACAGGTGGTTGATCTCCTGGTTCATCGCGGTCAGGTTCTGCTTGACCGTGCGCATGGTCTCGGTCAGCACCGCCTTCTCGCCGGGCAATTGCTCCATGTCCTCGGACAGGTCGCCGATCGCGTAGCGGCCCATGATCTGCGCCAGGCGCTGGGTCAGCGCGATGTGCGAAGCGGCCAGCGCGTTGCTGTCCCGGACCATGCGCCCGTAATCGCCGGGGAAGGCGTCGGCGTCCATGCGGTGGCTGATCTGGCCCGCGTCGTGGCGCTGCGCCATCTCGACCTGCGCCGCCAGCACGCGCTGCACTTGCTCTTGCATCCGCTGCATGTTCTCCAGCAATTGGCCGCTTTCGTCGCGGCTGGTCGCCGCGATCGCGGTGTCCAGACGGCCTTGCGCGATCTGGGCGGCGACGCTGGCGGCACGACGCACGTTGCGGGTCAGCGCCGCCAGGGTGCGCACACACAGCACCACCAGCAGCAACGTCAGCAGGCTGAGCCCGGCGATCGTCCACCACATCGCGCTGCGCGCTTCCGCCAGGTGGCGGGCGGACTGTCCCTGCAGGGCGCGCAGCGAGGCGGCGCTCAGCGTCTGCAGCGCCTGGCCCCATTCGTCCAGTGCGCGATTCCAGCGCTGGTCCGCGTCGGGCGCACCGCTGTCCAACGCGCCGGAGAGTTGCGCCAGGGCGTGGTCGGCCCGGCCCGCCTCGGTCGCGACGGCCGCGGCCAGCGCCGGATCCGGACGCTCGAGCAGGCCCAGCGCTTTTTCCAGTTCCTGCCGCAGCCGTGCATGGTGGCGGGCGATCTGCGCGAGTTGCTCGTGCAGGACCGGCGCCTGCGCGCCGGCCTGCGACGGGTCGGCGGCGGCATCCAGGCGCGTCAACGCCTCGCTGGTGTCCGGGCCGTAGATCAGGCTGGCCACCACCAGGTGGTAGCTTTCCACATAGGGCGTGTAGACCAGTTGGCTGTCGTCGCGCATCGCATCCAGCGCGGCGGCGGCGCGCTCGGCGACCACCTCGCTGTCGCCACGCCCGGTGGCCAGCGTCTCGCGCAGGCGCGCCAGCGCCTTTGCGCTCTGGTCGAAGCCGGGCAGGGTGGGCACGCTGCGTTCCAGCTCGGCCAGCGATCGATCCGCGCGACCCGCCGCCGCCTGCGCATGGGCGCCGGTTTCGACGCGTTCGGCCTGCAGCGCACCCAGTAGCGACAGCATGTCGCGCAGTGGCGCATAGCTGCGCAGTTCGCTGCGGCTGACGCCGACGCTCTCGTCGAGCTTGTCGCTGTAGAGCAGGACCGGGGTCACCAGCCCGGCCAAGGCGAGCAGGCCGATGACGCTCAGTTTTTTGGCGATCGCCAGGTCGTGCCAGGCACGGACCATGCGATGCAGGCCGTGAGGGCGGGGAGAGGCGGCGGCCTGGGGGGACAGGGGCATGAAGAATCTCTGATACGTCGGCGGGACGACCGCCAGGCCGCGCGCGGCGAGGGCCGGGCGGCGTCTGCCGGTCGAGCGGGGCGGGCTGTCCTTGGCCGCGATCTGCGTGTGGAGCGGGGATGTAGCCGGCACTTCGCGAGGATTGGCCGAGTGGCGATGGAGCGGGAAGCGGTCGCTGGTTCGGAGCGGGTGTGGATGCGGCGGCATCCGGCGGTTGGATCCGACAAGCGCCGCGGCGGCCACAAACGCGATCGCCATGCCGGAGAACCGGCATGGCGATCGTCGGCCGATTGCTGACCGGCCTTAGAACTCGTGCCAGCTGGTGTCGGCGGTGATCGCGGCAGCGGCGGCACCGGCCACGCGCTTGGGAGCGGTGCCGCGCACCGTGCGCGGCGCCGCTGCCTGCGCCTTGACCACCGCGGCGATCGGAGCCGGGACGCTGGTCGGCTGGCGCCGGCTCGCCGTCGCGGCGCCATCGTCGATCTTGAACACGGCGACGGTGTCGGTGAGCTGACGTGCCTGGTCTTCCATCGCGCGCGCCGCGGCGGTGGCTTCCTCGACCAGCGCGGCGTTCTGCTGGGTCGCCTCGTCCATCTGCGTCACGGTCTGGTTGACCTGCTCGATGCCGGCGTACTGTTCCTGCGAGGCGGCGGAGATTTCGCCCATGATGTCGGTCACGCGCTGCACCGAGGCCACGATCTCCTTCATGGTGCGGCCGGCCTGGTCCACCAGGGCCGAGCCTTCGGCGACGCGGGTGACCGAGTCGTCGATCAGGCCCTTGATCTCCTTGGCGGCATTGGCCGAGCGCTGGGCGAGGGTGCGCACCTCGCTGGCGACCACGGCGAAGCCGCGGCCCTGTTCGCCGGCGCGTGCCGCTTCCACCGCGGCATTGAGTGCCAGGATGTTGGTCTGGAAGGCGATGCCGTCGATGACGCTGATGATGTCGGCGATCTTCTTCGACGAGGTCTCGATGCCGCTCATGGTGACGGCGACCTGTTCGGCCACTTCGCCGCCCTGCGAGGCGACCGACGCGGCCCCAACGGCAAGCTGGTTGGCCTGGCGCGCGTGTTCGGCGTTCTGCTTCACGGTGGAGGTCAGTTCCTCCATGGACGCGGCGGTCTCCTCCAGGCTGGCGGCCTGCTGCTCGGTGCGGCGCGACAGGTCGTCGTTGCCGGTGGCGATCTCGCTGGACGCGGCATTGATGCTGACCGCCGCGGCCTGGATGCGGCCGACGATGTCGGCCAACTGCGCGGCGGTGGCGTTGGCGTCGTCGCGCATGGTGGCGAACACGCCCTGGAACTCGCCCTGCATGCGCGCGGTCAGGTCGCCGGACGCGATGGCCTTCAGCAGCGTGGACAGCGATTCCAGGTTGCCGTCGGCGGTGGCCATCAGCTGGTTGAGGCTGTCGACCATGGCGCGGAAGTCGTACTGGAAGCGCTGCGCATCGCCGCGCACGGCAAAGTTGCCGGCCGCTGCCGCGGAAGCCAGTTGGCCGATCTCCTGGTTCATCGCGGTCAGGTTCTGCTTGACCGTGTCCATGGTCTCGCTCAGCACGGCCTTCTCGCCGGGCAGTCGATCCATGTCCTCGGACAGGTCGCCGATCGCGTAGCGGCCCATGATCTGCGCCAGGCGCAGCTTGACCGCGATGTGCGAACCGGCCAGTTCGTTGCTGTCGTGCACCATGCGCCCGTAGTCGCCGGGGAACGCCTTGGCGTCCATGCGGTAGCTGATCTGCCCGGCATCGTGGCGCTTGGCCATTTCCGCCTGCGCGGCCAGCACCGACTGCAACTGGGTCTGCATCTTGTTCATGCTGATCAGCAGGCGGCCGGTCTCGTCGCGCGACTGGGTGTCGATGGCGTTGTCGAGCTTGCCCGCGGCGATCGCGTCGGCGACGGTGATGGCCTGGCCCATGCGCTTGACCAACTGGCGCCGGATCACCAGGCCCATGCCCATCGCCACGACGACCGCGATCAGGCTGCCCAGCAGCACCGACCACTTGCCCCGCGCGCGCACGGCCTCCAGCTCGGCGGCGCGCTTGGCCAACAGGCCGCTCTCCTCGTTGCTGAAGTCGCTGAGCAGCTGGCGGATCTTGCCCATCGCGACGCGGTCGCGTCCCTCGCGAAACACGGCCAGCGCCTGCTCGGCGCCGTTGTCGCCCTCGCGGATGCCGATGGTGTCCTTTTCCACGGCCAGCAGTTGCTGGTACGCCTTGTCCACTTCCGCCAGGCGCGTCTGTTGCTTGGGATTGTCCACCGTCAGTTGCTTGGCGTCGGCAAAGCCCTTTTCGAACGCGGCCTGGCCCTTCTCGAAGGGCTGCAGATGCTGCTTGTCGCCGGACAGCAGGTAGCCGCGCGTGCCGGTCTCGATGTTCAGGGCGTTCTCCTGCATCTCCTCGCCGCTCGCCAACACCTTGAACGTGTGTTCGTTGATCTCCATCGCGCTGTTCAAGCTGGACTGGCTGTTGAGGCTGATGGCGCCGACGACGAGCATCACCAGCACCACGGCGCCGAAACCGATCGCGAGTTGGGTGGAAATGGTCAGATTCTTGGATTTCATAGGGCTGTACCGGTCAGGTGGACGACGATCGAACGGTGGAGCGGAGTCGGCCGCTTCATTGGCCAAGGCGGAAACAGCCGTCTGCAAGGGTTCGTGACGATGCAGGCGTAATGGCACAGCGAAGTTCTTGGTCTTGGCCGCGCCAGCAGCGCGAGCAAGGAACAAAAACTTGAGTAGTATTTTTTAGACAAATTCCAAAACTGAGACGTTTAGCGGCGGCTTTCACGCGGTCTTGAGGGTTGAAGCCAAAATTTTCCACAACTGTGGCTTGTATTCCGTATCGCGGGTCATGAAGCGATAACTGTTCTCATTCAATGCCTTGCATTCGCCGGGCAACGGCTTGGCGATGGCGCGGCGTGCCAGCAAAGGCGGTTGTTCGCCAGCGCGGCAGCCGTCGTCTTCGCAACGCGTGCCGGGCGTTGTCTCGCATGTCCTGTGATGTCTCGACCGAGCGGTATGCCGACCGATTGCGTCGGAGTTCCCTGCAGCCCGCGCCGCTGCGCTCGCCCGCGACATCTGGGCGCGCTGCGCGTGGCGCGCTTGTCAGTGTCGATCCGCGGCCTGGCGCTCGCCGCCGTCGCGATCGGCGGCACGGCAATGGCGCGAGGCGGGGCGGGCGGTGTCGGAGTGCCATCGAGGTCGGGCACGGTGACGCCGCCGTGCAGCCGCATGGCTTGCGCTCCCATCGCGTACAACAAAATGCCGACCGCGCCGCGGGGCGGCGTCCGACGTCGTAGCGTTGCGGAAGGGGGCGTCATGACGTGCCTCATCGATCACCGAGCATTGGCGCAGAAGCTCCACCTCGCCGCGTTCGCGTGGGACGCGGCGTGGCGGACTGGAGCGGCTAGGCGGGGCGGCAATGAATGACGCGCCCACAGGCATGGAACCGGCCTGTCGCGGTGTCGCTGTGCTATCCGTGCATGACGCTACCGTCGCCTTGATTGAATAGCGGCGCGGTTGCACGCTGATCGATAGCCTCTTCGGCGTAGGTCGATTCCCGACCCTGAACGGTTGATTTCCCTACAGGCTCAGGAAGGCTGCCACTGCGCGTCGATCGTATCGGCGAGGGCTTGCGCATCCTGCTCCGCGCGTGCGTGCCCGGCCGAACCTGGCGCCGAGGCAGTGCGGGCCATGATCGCGGCGAGGGCGGAAGCGCCGGCCGCGCGTGGCGCGTCCTGCACCAGCCGGAACACCGCGACCGCGTCGCTCAACTGCACCGACTGCTCTTCCATCGCGCGTGCCGCCGCGGTGGCCTCCTCGACCAGGGCGGCGTTCTGCTGGGTGGCCTCGTCCATCTGGGTCACGGTGCGGTTGACCTGCTCGATGCCGGCCGACTGTTCCTGCGACGCGGCGGAGATCTCGCCCATGATGTCGGTCACGCGCTGCACCGAGGCCACGATCTCCTGCATGGTCTGGCCGGCGCGGTTGACGAGCAGCGAACCGTCGGCGACGCGGCCGACCGAGTCGTCGATCAAGCCCTTGATCTCCTTGGCGGCATTGGCCGAGCGCTGGGCGAGGGTGCGCACCTCCGAGGCGACCACGGCGAAGCCGCGACCCTGCTCGCCGGCGCGCGCCGCTTCCACCGCGGCATTGAGCGCCAGGATGTTGGTCTGGAAGGCGATGCCGTCGATCACCGAGATGATGTCGGCGATCTTCTTCGAGGAAGTCTCGATGCCGCTCATGGTGCTCACCACCTGCGCGACCACCTCGCCGCCCTGCGAGGCGACCGCGGCCGCTCCCGCCGCGAGCTGGTTGGCCTGGCGCGCATGCTCGGCATTCTGCTTGACCGTGGAGGTCAGCTCCTCCATCGAGGCGGCGGTCTCTTCCAGGCTGGCGGCCTGCTGCTCGGTGCGACGCGAGAGGTCGTCGTTGCCGGCGGCGATCTCGCTGGCGGCGGTGTGGATGTTGCCGGTGGCCTGCTGGATGCGCGCGACGATGCCGGCCAGGCGTTCCGCGGTGGCGTTGGCGTCGTCGCGCATGGTGGCGAACACGCCATGGAACTCGCCATGCATGCGCGCGCCGAGGTCGCCGTCGGCCAGCGCGCTGAGCAGGCGCGAGACCTCGTCGATGCTGACCGCGTTGGCGTCGAGCAGGCTGTTGAGCTGCTGCGCCAGTAGCAGGAAGAAGCCCTGCTTGCCGTCGCCGTCGATGCGCTTGGACAGGTCGCCGGCGGCGGCGCTGCGCACGACCTCGGCCACTTCCACTTCGACCTTGGCCTCGGCGGTGCGGTCGCGCCACTCGCACACGAAGCCCAGATGCTCGCCGGCCTCGTTGCGGATCGCGGAGATCTCCTGGGCGATGCAGGCGCTGCGATAGCGCACTTCGCGCTGCGCCGCGCCCTGGCGATCCAGTCGCTGGTAGATCTCCGCGTCCTGCGCATTGCCCACTTCCAGCAGCGAGACCGACTGGCCGACCACATCGAGCGAGCGGTCGAAGGCCGGCGCGCAGGCGCGGATGTCCTCGCCATAGCTGCGCAGCAGGGTCTGCAGCGCGCCGTTGGCGTAGACGATGGTCAGGTCGGGATCGGCGATGTACATGCCGGTCGAGGCGTTGTCCAGCGCGGTGCGGATGCGCAGGTTCTCGGCGGCCACGCGCCGCTCGCGCTCGATCCGCTCGCGCAGTTCGCGCTGCATCCGCGCCAGCGCCGCCATCAGGCTGTTGCCGTGCTTGGCCGCCACCGGGATCGGCTGGTCCAGCCGGCCCTCGGCGATGTGCCGGGCCGCATCCATCGCCACCCGCGGCTCGCCGCCGAGCAGGCGCGACACCGAGCGCAGGATCCAGCCGGCGGCCAGGGCCAGGCCCAGCACCGCCAGCGCCACGGCGCTGGCCTGCTGCCAGGTGGCGCGGCGGCTGTGCTGTTCGGCGGCGCTGCGGCTGGCCTGATTCAGCGCCAGGATGCGCTCGCTGATCGCGCCCATGCGCGTTTCCAACTGCGAGAATTTTTCGGTGAAGTCGGCATAGGCCGCGCTGCTGTCGGCATGCGTCTCCACCACGTGGATGACCTGGTTCGCGGCGGCGATGTAGGCCTGCAGCGCGGGCGCGACCGCCTCCAGCTCGGCGCGCAACGCCGGGTCCAGCGGCAGCTTGCGGTTGTCTGCCAGCGCCTGGCGGAATTCCTCGGCATGTTCGTCGAGCGAAGCGTGCGCCGCCTTGATCCCGGCGTCGTCCTGGCGCGAGGCGGCCAGCAGCGCTGTGGTCACGTCGCCGCGCAGGGCGTCGTGCATCATGTCCGCCTGCATGTGGTTGCGCAGCGCGTCGGAGGAGGTGACCTGCGCGGCGACCGCGCCCAGCAACCCGTGCTGTGCGCTGTAGCCGACGCCGCCCAGCGCGAGCAGCGCGAGCACCGCCACCAGCACCAGGATCGCCAGCATGTGCATGATCTTCATGGGTGCGCCCTGGTCAGAAACGGAAGGACAGGCCCGCGCCGAGCGCGTGATCCGGTGAACGGTCGTTGAGGCCGTAGCTGTAGGCCACATCCAGTTGCACGTCGTTGCTCAGCAGCCAGGCCGAGCCGACGTCGAGCAGGGCGACGGTGCCGCCGTCGTCGCTCTTGGCGATCTGCGGCAGCGCCAGTTCGACGAACGAACGGCTGCGTTCGGTCCACGACTTGCCGAGCACCACGCCGAAGATGCCGGCCGCGTAGCGGTGGCCGTCCTCGTTCTCGTCCCAGATCACGCCCGGCATCACTCCGGCGGAGAGGCTGTCGCTGAGTTCCCATTCGGCGACCAGGCGGAACGACGGCCGCGCGCCGTTGCCGCGCAGGCGCTGCGCGCCGCTGGGCAGGTCCACGTGCAGCAACCAGGCCAGCGAGGCGCCGTCGTCGGACCCGGCCAGGTGATGCTTGACCCCGAGCGAGACGTCGGAGAAACCGGAAATGTCGCCATCGCCGCCGGGCACGTCGTTGTGCTGCCAGCCGTCGGTTTCCAGGCGCAGCTCCCAGGTCGAGCCGAGGCCGTAGCGGAACAGGGTAGGGGTGGCATAGCCGTTGGCGCCGTCGTCGCGCTCCCAGGCGACGCTGGTCTCCACCTGCAGCCGGCGGTCGCCGACGGTGAGGCTGGATTCGACGAAGTCCGGGCGATCGGTGGCGATCGGCTCCTCTTCGGCGTGCGCGAGGCTGGCGATGCCCAACAAGGTCAGGCAGCTGGCGAGAACGATCGGCTTCATTGCGGTCCCCTGAACGGTCGATCCTGAAACGCAGGTACTTGGCTGCGGTATGTCCGTGAACTGGCCGGGGATGGGTGTGGACCGGCCGTCGCGGTGACGGATGCAGCTAGCGGAATGTCCTCACGCTAACGGCCCCGGTGACACTTTCTTTAAATTTGTCCGTCCAATGGCGTGGGAGGCCATCGCGGCGGTCATGCGCCGACCGCGCCTGAGCGCGGTCGCGCAGTGCAACATGCGTGCGCGCGCCGGCGCGGCGGATGCCGGCCGGCGCCGCGCGGGGAGCGGCGGGCAGGGCTCAGAACTCCTGCCACTGCCCCTCGTTGCCGTGGCTGGATACGCTGGTCACCGCACGCACCGGCGCCTGGCTGCGCTTGCCCGGCGTGCTCCTGGGCTTCGTGGTCGCCGGCACCGCCGCCACGACCGGCCGGGCCGTGGCCGCCGCCGGGGCGGCGGCCGTCGCGTCGAGCTTGAATAGCGCGACCGCCTGGGTCAGCTGGCCGGCCTGGTCCTCCATCGCGCGCGCCGCGGCGGTGGCTTCCTCGACCAGGGCCGCGTTCTGCTGGGTGGCCTCGTCCATCTGGGTGACGGTCTGGTTGACCTGTTCGATGCCGGCGTACTGTTCCTGCGAGGCGGCGGAGATCTCGCTCATGATGTCGGTGACGCGTTGCACCGAGGTCACGATCTCCTGCATGGTCTGGCCGGCCTGGTTCACCAGCGCCGAGCCTTCGGCGACGCGGGTGACCGATTCGTCGATCAGCCCCTTGATCTCCTTGGCGGCATTCGCCGAGCGTTGCGCCAGGGTGCGCACCTCGCTGGCGACCACGGCGAAGCCGCGGCCCTGTTCGCCGGCGCGCGCCGCTTCCACCGCGGCATTGAGCGCCAGGATGTTGGTCTGGAAGGCGATGCCGTCGATCACTGAAATGATGTCGGCGATCTTCTTCGACGAGGTCTCGATGCCGCTCATGGTGACGACGACCTGGCTGGTCACTTCGCCGCCCTGCACGGCGACCGTCGCCGCGCCGGCCGCGAGCTGGTTGGCCTGGCGCGCGTGCTCGGCGTTCTGCTTGACGGTGGAGGTCAGCTCCTCCATCGACGCGGCAGTCTCTTCCAGGCTGGCGGCCTGTTGCTCGGTGCGGCGCGACAGGTCGTCGTTGCCGGCGGCGATCTCGCTGGCGGCGCTGTTGATGCTCAATGCCGCGGTCTGGATGCGGCCGACGATGCCGGCCAACTGTTCGGCGGTGGCATTGGCGTCGTCGCGCATGGTGGCGAACACGCCCTGGAACTCGCCCTGCATGCGCGCGGTCAGGTCGCCCGCGGCGATCGCCTGCAGCAGGGCGGACAGCGCCTGGAGGTTGCCGTCGGCGGTGGCCATCAGCTGGTTGAGGCTGTCGACCATGGCGCGGAAGTCGTACTGGAAGCGCTGCGCATCGCCGCGCACGGCGAAGTTGCCCGCCGCCGCGGCGGAGGCCAGGTGGTTGATCTCCTGGTTCATCGCGGTCAGGTTCTGCTTGACGGTGCGCATGGTCTCGGTCAGCACCGCCTTCTCGCCGGGCAGTTGCTCCATGTCCTCGGACAGGTCGCCGATCGCGTAGCGGCCCATGATCTGCGCCAGGCGCTGGGTCAGCGCGATGTGCGAAGCGGCCAGCGCGTTGCTGTCGCGGACCATGCGCCCGTAATCGCCGGGGAAGGCGTCGGCGTCCATGCGATGGCTGATCTGGCCGGCGTCGTGGCGCTGCGCCATGTCCTTCTGCGCGTCGAGTACCGCGCGCAGTTGCTCCTGCATGCGTTGCAACGAGCCGAACAGGCTGCCCAGTTCGTCGTTGCGCGGGTACTGGACGCGGCTGTCCAGACGCCCGTCGGCGACGGCGCCGGAGACCTCCACCGCCCGCGCCAGCGGCTGGACCACCAGCCGCCGCAGCAGCACGAACAGGCCGCCGCTGAGCAGCAGCGCCGCGCACAGGCCGACCGCGACGATGGTCCAAAGCAGCGAGCGCGCCTGCGCCATCAGCACCGCGCGCGGCACCGACACGCCCAGCGCGAACCGTTCCTGCGCCTGGCCGATCTGCAGCGGCACGTAGACTTCCACGTCGGTGCCGCCGGTCTGCGCGTCGGCGACCTCGCGGATCACGTTCTCGCCCTTGTCGATACTGGCCAGCAAGGCGCGCGTGGCCGGGTCCTGCAGCTTCTTGCCGACCATCGCCGGATCGCGGTCGGCGATGATCGCGCCGCCGGGCGACAACAGGCGCACGCGGCCCTCGCCCAGCGGGCGCAGCTTGGCCACGCGCTCCTGCAGCTTGGCCAGGCCGAAGTCGGTGGTGACCACGCCCAGGAACTTGCCGTCCTCCATGATCGGCGTGGTCAGCGTGGTCATCAGCACCTTGTTGCCGCCGATTTCGTATACGTAGGGCTCGACCACGGTCGGGCGGTGCTGCTGCCGTGCCTTCAGGTACCAGTCGCCCGCGCCGGGCACCTCGTAGTCGCGCAGCGGCTCGCGCACCTGGGTGTCGCCCTGCCAGGCCCAGTACACCATGTAGCGGCCGCTGGCGTCGTGGCCCTGGGTGTTGGCGTAGGCGCTGTCGTTGCCGTCCAGCGCCTGCGGTTCCCACAGCGTGCCCAGGCCGGTCCAGTCCGGATGCTGGCGCAGTTCGCGGTGCAGGATGTCGCTGAACGTGTCGCGGACCTTGCCGTCCTGGTTGCGCTGCGCCAGCAGCGTGTTGGCGAAGGCCTGGTTGGAGACGAAGGCGGTGCCGATGTCGCTGGAGATGCGTTTGGCTTCGAGATAGGCGGCATCGGTCATGCCGGCCTTGGCCGAGGTGAGCAGGGCATCGCTGCTGCGCACGTAGATGATCGCGGCGGTGACACCGAAGCACAGCACGGCGATCGATGCCACGCCGAGCATCAGGCGGGTGGCGACGCTGGTGGAGCGGGAGGTGGGTGTCGGAGGCATGGCATTCATCGGCTGGCGGGAGGACGGGCGAACCCGTACGCGGCTGCGGCGTCGGGCGCTGGAGCGCGTGCGACGGCAGGCGGGGCATGTCGGGTTCTGAGTCGTTAGCGGCACTGCGTCGCAAAAATTGAACCGGCCGCGGAAAGCCGCGGCCGGTCGGTCTGCCTTCCTTCAGCCTGGCTGGGCGGGCGGCGTACCTACGCCCCGACCCGCAGCGTGGCTTGCGCGGCGCCGTGCCGCCGGTGTTCGGCGGCCGGCACGTGCGCAGCCGCGCCGCGCGGCCGTGCTCAGAACTCCTGCCATTGCGCGGTGTCGGCAGCGGCGGCGACGGCGTGCACCGCGCGGCGCGGGGCCGGGCCGCGGCCGATCGCGGCCGGCCGGGCCTGCGTGGCCGACCGGGCCGCGGCCGCGCCGGGCCTGGACGCCGTCGCGACCGTGCCGACGACGGCATCGTCGAGCTTGAACACCGCGACCGCAGCGGTGAGCTGGCCGGCCTGGTCTTCCATCGCGCGTGCCGCGGCGGTGGCCTCCTCGACCAGCGCGGCGTTCTGCTGGGTGGTCTCGTCCATCTGGGTGATGGCCTGATTGACCTGCTCGATGCCGGCGTACTGCTCCTGCGAGGCGGCGGAGATCTCGCCCATGATGTCGGTCACGCGCTGCACCGAGGCCACGATCTCCTGCATGGTGCGGCCGGCCTGGTCCACCAGCACCGTGCCCTGCGCCACGCGGCCAACCGAGTCGTCGATCAGGTGCTTGATCTCCTTGGCCGCGCCGGCCGAGCGTTGGGCGAGGGTGCGCACCTCGCTGGCGACCACGGCGAAGCCGCGGCCCTGTTCGCCGGCACGTGCCGCTTCCACGGCCGCATTCAAGGCCAGGATGTTGGTCTGGAAGGCGATGCCGTCGATCACCGAGATGATGTCGGCGATCTTCTTCGAGGCGGTTTCGATCCCGCTCATGGTTGCGACGACCTGGCCGACCACGTCGCCGCCCTGCGAGGCGACCGCGGCCGCGCCGACCGCCAGTTGGTTGGCCTGGCGCGCATGCTCGGCGTTCTGCTTGACCGTGGAGGTCAGTTCCTCCATGGACGCGGCGGTCTCTTCCAGGCTGGCGGCCTGCTGCTCGGTGCGGCGCGACAGGTCGTCGTTGCCGGCGGCGATCTCGCTGGCCGCGCCATCGATGCTGCGCGCGGCGGCCTGGATGCCGCCGACGATGCCGGCCAGTTGCGCGGCGGTGGCGTTGGCGTCGTCGCGCATAGTGGCGAACACGCCCTGGAACTCGCCGTGCATGCGCGCGCTCAGGTCGCCGGCGGCGATGCAGCGGAGCATCCGCGACAGCGCGTCGAGGTTGCCGTCGGCGGTGGCCATCAGCTGGTTGAGGCTGTCGACCATGGCGCGGAAGTCGTACTGGAAGCGCTGCGCGTCACCGCGCACGCTGAAGTCGCCGGCTGCGGCGGCCTCGGCCAGGGCGCCGATCTGGTGGTTCATGGCGCTCAGGTTCTGCTTGACCGTCTGCATGGTCTCGGTGAGCACGGCCTTCTCGCCGGGCAGGCGGTCCATGTCCTCGGACAGGTCGCCGACCGCGTAGCGGCCCATGATCTGCACCAGCCGCATCTTCACCGCGATATGCGCCGCGACCAGGGCATTGCTGTCGCGGACCATGCGCCCGTAGTCCCCGGGGAACGCCGCTTCGTCCATGCGGAAGCTGATCTGGCCGGCGTCGTGGCGCTGCGCCATTTCCGCCTGCGCCGCCAGCACCTCGCGCAACCGGGTCTGCATGCTGCCCATGCTCACCAGCAGCTGCCGGGTCTCGTCGCGCGATTGGGTGTCGATGACGGTGTCGAGCTTGCCCGAGGCGATGGCGTCGGCGACGCCGGTCACCTGGCCCAGGCGCTTGAGCAACTGCCGCCGGATCAGTACGCCGATGCCCACCGCGACCAGGATCGCCAGCACGCCGCCCAGCAGCACCGACCAGCGGCCTTGCGCGCGCACCGCCTGCAACTGCTGGCCGCGATGGACCAACAGGCCGCGCTCTTCCTCGGCGAAGGCGCCCAGCAGGGTGCGGATCGTGCCCATCGCCTTGCGGTCGCGGCCTTCGTTGAAGACGGCGATGACCTGATCCTGGCTGTCGGGACGCGCGCGCAGGTCGATGATCTGCTGCTCGATCCGCACCAGGTCCTGATACGCGGCCTGCAGCTGTTGCAGCCGCGCCTGCTGCCGCGGATTGTCCGCGGTCAGGCGCTGGGCGTCGGCGAAGCTCTTGGCGAAGCCGGCCTGGCCGAACACGAACGGCTGCAGGTGCTCCTTGTTGCCGGACAGCAGGTAGCCGCGGGTCCCGGTTTCCACGTTCAGCGCGTTGGCCTGCATGAGTTCGCCGGTGGCCAACACCTGGAAGGTGTGCTGGTTGATGGCGACGGCGTCGTTGAACTTGGACTGGCTGCGCAGGCTGATCGCCCCGACGATCAGCAACACCAGCACGACGGCGCCGAAGCCGAGGGCGAGCTGGGCCGACAGGGACAGGTTCTTGGTCTTCATCGATGATCCACAGAAAGGGAAGAACGGGCTGCAACGGCGTGGGATGCGGTGCGTTGCATCCATGACCTCATGTAGCGGCCAATCCCTTTGATGGATTCAATCGTTTTTTTGATATCGATAGATAGTTTTATTCAATCGATTGAGCTTGTTGCTTTAGGTTGTGCCTTTCAGTAGAAGTATTGGGATGTGCATTCGCCAAGACCGGTGATGCGGAGCCCATGCGTGCGATCCGAACTGCGACCTGCCTGAACGAAAAAACCCACCGACTGCGGTACGCCGCAGCCGATGGGTGTGGGGACAACGCGTTACAGCCCGCCGGGTCGCACTCGGCCGGCGGTTGGCGCTAGGCGCGGAGGCGCTGCGCCGGCGGTGCCGGCAAGGCACGCGACAGCGCCGGGCGGGTGCTGGCATGGTCCGCCAGCTTGAACACCGCCACCGCGGTGGTGAGCTGGCCGGCCTGTTCCTCCATCGCGCGCGCGGCGGCGGTGGCTTCCTCGACCAGCGCCGCGTTCTGCTGGGTCGCCTCGTCCATCTGGGTGACGGTCTGGTTGACCTGCTCGATGCCGGCGTACTGCTCCTGCGAGGCAGCGGAGATCTCGCCCATGATGTCGGTCACGCGCTGCACCGAGGACACGATCTCCTGCATGGTCTGTCCGGCCTGACCGACCAGGGTCGAGCCTGCGGCGACGCGCTCGACCGAATCGTCGATCAGGCCCTTGATCTCCTTGGCCGCACCCGCCGAACGCTGCGCGAGGGTGCGCACTTCCGAGGCGACCACGGCGAAGCCGCGGCCCTGTTCGCCGGCGCGCGCCGCTTCCACCGCGGCGTTGAGCGCCAGGATGTTGGTCTGGAAGGCGATGCCGTCGATGACGCTGATGATGTCGGCGATCTTCTTCGAGGAGGCCTCGATGCCGCTCATGGTGGTCACCACCTGCGCGACCACGTCGCCGCCCTGCGAGGCGACGGAGGCCGCGCCGACCGCGAGCTGGTTGGCCTGGCGCGCGTGTTCGGCATTCTGCTTCACGGTGGAGGTCAGCTCCTCCATCGAGGCGGCGGTCTCCTCCAGGCTGGCAGCCTGTTGCTCGGTGCGGCGCGACAGGTCGTCGTTGCCGGTGGCGATCTCGCCGGCGGCGGCGTTGATCGAGACCGCGGCGTGCTGGATGCGGCCGACGATATCGGCGAGCTGGTCGGCGGTGGCGTTGGCGTCGTCGCGCATGGTGCCGAACACGCCCTGGAACTGGCCGTGCATGCGCGCGGTCAGGTCGCCGGCGGCGATCGCCTTGAGCAGCGTGGACAGGGCGTCCAGGTTGCCGTCGGCGGTGGCCATCAGCTGGTTGAGGCTGTCGACCATGACGCGGAAGTCGTACTGGAAGCGCTGCGCGTCGCCGCGCACGGCGAAGTTGCCGGCCGCCGCCGCCGAGGCCAGGTGGCCGATCTCCTGGTTCATCGCGGCCAGGTTCTGCTTGACCGTGTCCATGGTCGCGCTCAGCACCGCCTTCTCGCCGGGCAGGCGGTCCATGTCCTCGGACAGGTCGCCGATCGCGTAGCGCCCCATGATCTGCGCCAGACGCTCGGTGACGGCGATATGCGATGCGGCCAGGGCATTGCTGTCGTGGACCATGCGCCCGTAGTCGCCGGGGAACGCCGCTGCGTCCATGCGGTAGCTGACCTGGCCGGCGTCGTGGCGCTGCGCCATTTCCGCCTGTGCCGCCAGTACCGCGCGCAACTGCTGCTGCATGCGCGCCATGGCGGTCAACAGGCGCCCGGTTTCGTCGCGCGCCTCGGTGCGCACGCTGTTGTCCATGTCGCCGCTGGCGATGGCCTCGGCGGTGCGTGTGGCCAGGTTCAGTGGCACGGTCAGGCTGCGGGTGATCGCGAATGCCAGCAGGGCGCTGATCGCCAGCGCCAGCACGGTGCCGCCAATCAACAGCATCCTGCTGCGGTCCATCGACCTGAGTGCCGTCTGGTAGGCATCGTTGCTGCGCGATTCCTGGCGGCTGACGAAGGCGCGGATGTCGTTCTGCCAGGCCAGCGTCGTGGGGATGGCGGCCCGATTGAGTTGGTCCAGTGCGGTGGCGGTCTCGCCTTTCCCCGCCAGGGCCACGATCTGGTCGTTGATCGTCTTGGCGGCACTGCGCTTTCGATCCATTTCCGCGCGCATCGCCCGGCCGGTCGCGGTGCTCGGCATGGCGTCGAAGCCGGCGGACGTCTTGGTGTAGCGCGCACGCTGCTGCGCGATCGTGTCCAGCGCCTTTTGCCGGGTCGCCGCGTCGGTCGCGGTCACGTAGGTGGTGAGCCCGATCAGGATCGACGAGTTCGCGTCGAGCATCTGGTTGCTGAGATTGATCTTGACGATACGGTCGAGCACGATCATGTCCAACTGCTTGCGCGCCTCGGCCATGCCGGACAGGCCGATGGTCACCAGCGCCACCGACAGAAGAATCAGCAGGCCGAATGCCGCCGACAGACGGACGCCGACGTTGTAGCGTTGCAGAAAAGCGGTCATTTCAATCTCCAGTGGAAGAAGCGGGGGTATCCGCGTGCGGCACGCGGCGCCGGAGCGCTGAATTCGAGGAGGCACGACCGGACAGGCCGCGGCGGACAGCATGCGTCCCACCCGCACGCGTGCCGCGCAATGCGAGAGACGGCCATGGCCGGCGACCTGTCTTTTTCCTGACTTGTCTTTCACTTCAACGACCGGCGGCGCACGCCGATCGATCCCCATGAAGCGTCGGCATCCTTCCCGAGGCGTGCCGCTGTGCACCACTTGTAGACAAAAACCGTGCTGCTAAGTCTGTATCGACAAGTGTGCCGAGTTCTTTAGCCTGGATGCGTGATTTCGCCTTGTACGGCGACAGGGGCAATGGCGGGGCGCGAGCCGATCGCCTGGTCTTCCGGGCCGACCGATTGACATGAAGCAGAAAGCCCATCGACCCCGGCTTGCGCGGTCGATGGGCGAGTGGTGATGGCGCGCGTGACAGCCGGCCTGCGGCCGGGTCGCGCGCGCGTCCGGCCGGCAGGTGTCGCTAGGCCCAGCGCCGTTGCGCCGGCGGTGCCGACAAGGCGCGCGTCGCCGCCGGGCGGGCGATGCTGGCCTGCTCGGCCTCCAGCTTGAACACCGCCACCGCAGCGGTGAGCTGGCCGGCTTGATCTTCCATCGCGCGTGCCGCGGCGGTGGCTTCCTCGACCAGCGCGGCGTTCTGCTGGGTGGTTTCGTCCATCTGGGTGACGGTCTGGTTGACCTGCTCGATGCCGGCGTACTGCTCCTGCGACGCGGCGGAGATCTCGCCCATGATGTCGGTGACGCGCCGCACCGAGGCCACGATGTCCTGCATGGTCCGGCCCGCCTGGTCCACCAGCACCGTGCCCTGGGCGACGCGGCCGACCGAGTCGTCGATCAACTGCTTTATCTCCTTGGCGGCGCCGGCCGAGCGTTGGGCGAGGGTGCGCACCTCGCTGGCGACCACCGCGAAGCCGCGCCCCTGTTCGCCGGCACGCGCCGCTTCCACGGCCGCGTTCAAGGCCAGGATGTTGGTCTGGAAGGCGATGCCGTCGATGACGCTGATGATGTCGGCGATCCTCTTCGAGGCGGCTTCGATCCCGCTCATGGTGGCGACGACCTGGCCGACCACCTCGCCGCCCTGCGAGGCGACGGAGGCCGCGCCGACCGCGAGCTGGTTGGCCTGGCGCGCGTGTTCGGCGTTCTGCTTCACGGTGGAGGTCAGCTCCTCCATCGAGGCGGCTGTTTCCTCAAGACTGGCGGCCTGTTGTTCGGTGCGGCGCGACAGGTCGTCGTTGCCGGCGGCGATCTCGCCGGCGGCGGCATTGATGCTGACCGCCGCGGTCTGGATGCGGCCGACAATGCCGGTCAGTTGGTCGGCGGTGGCATTGGCGTCGTCGCGCATGGTGGCGAACACGCCCTGGAAGTCGCCGTGCATGCGTGCGGTCAGGTCGCCGGCGGCGATGGACTGCAGCAGCGCGGAGAGCTTGCCCAGATTGCGGTCGCTGACTTCCATCATCGCGTTGAGGTCCTGCACCATCAGCCGGAAATCGTGCTGGAAGCGCGCGACATCGCCGCGGGCGCTGAAGTCGCCGGCCGCCGCCGCGGCGGCCAGACGCTTGATCTCGGTATTGATCGCCAGCAGGCTGGCCTTGGCCGCGTCCATCGATTCGTGCAGCACCGCGCGGCTGCCGGGCAGGCGCCGGGCGTCGCGGCGCAGGTCGCCGTTGGCGTACTCGTTGAGGATCTCCACCGCATCCACGATCGCGTCCAGATGCTCGAACATCATCGTATTGATGCCCTTGCTCAGGTCGCCATACACGCCGGGGAAGTCCTGCGGCATGCGGTGCGTGATGTCCTCGTCGGCGTGCAGCTCGATCATCCGCGAGGTTTCGTTGGAGAAGCGTTGCAACTGCGTCTGCATCTTCTCCATCGCGTTGAGCAGGCGGCCGGGTTCGTCGCGGGCGTCGCTGCGCACGTCGTTGTCCAGGCGGCCGTCGGCGATCGCCTCGGCGGCGCGGGTGGCGCGGTGCAGCGGCCGGGTCAGGCTGCGGGTGATCAGCCAGGCCAGCCCCGCGCTGATCAACAGCACGCACAGGCCGCCGCCGATCAGCTTGAAGCGGCTCGCGGCCATCGAGGACAACGCGGTCGCATAGGCCTGCTTGCTCAAGCGCCGCTGCAGATCGGCATTGGCGCGAATCGCCGCCTGCTGCTCGTCCATCGCCACCTGCGCGGCGCCCAGCAGCAGGCTTTGCGCCTGCGCGTTCTGGTCCTTTTCGCCCAAGGCCAGGACCTGGTTGTTGAGCGCCACCGAGACCTGGCGCTTGGTATTGACCAGGTCCAGCGCCTGGCGTTCGACGGCGCCGTTCGGCATCGCCTCCAACGCATCGTGGGCGTGCGTGAAGCGCTCGCGGTTGGCCTTGATGAAGTCCAGCACGCGCTGGTTGGCGGCATCGCCCTGCACGATGGTGATGTCGCGCAGCCCGATCGCCACATTGGTGTTGGCGTCGAGCATGTCGTTGGACAGCCGGATCTTTTCCATGTTGTCGTTGACGATGGCATCGAGTTGCCGATGCGCGTTGGCCATGGTCGCCAGTCCGATCGCCACCAGCAGCCCGGACAACAGGATCAGCACGCCGAAGGCGACACCGAGGCGGCGGCCGACGTTGTAACGTTCAAGGATTGTGTTCATGTCAGACCTTTCTCATCCACTGGATGGGCCGCGCGCCTGGCTGGCGCTTCGGCGGGAGTGCTGCGCGTGGGTCGCGTCGTTGCGATGCCACGTCCACCTTATCGACGCGGCGAAAGCAAACTTGCATGGAGGCGTTTGCGTTGCCGTTAGGTAGCTGTCTGGCGGCTTTGCGCGTTGCGCGATCACGACGTTTCTCCGACAGGCCATGCTGCTGGAAACGGCGATGCGCCGACATTTCTTGGTGTGTGCGTGCCACGGTGCGAGCCGCGCGCGCCGTGGCATGGCGACGCGCCGATCGGATGTGGTGCGCGCGGCAGGCACGCCCAGTCGCCTGCGTGCGCGATACTCATGTCATGGCGGCGCACGTCCGCCGTCGCATGGCGCTGCGCCTTGCAAGCAGCGCATGGCGCCGAGCGGCGCGATCCGGCGCGCGCCTGCGCCGCCAACGCAAAACGCCCCGGCATCGCTGCCGGGGCGTTTACGGTTGCTGGCCGCGCGGCGCGTGGCCGCGAGGCGACAGCGATCAGGCCGCCTGCGGCACCTTCAGCGCGCGCACCAATCCGCCGATGTCCACGATCAGCGCGACGCGGCCGTCGCCGAGGATGGTGGCGCCGGAGATGCCACCGATGCGCCGGTAGTTGTTCTCGATGTTCTTGACCACCACCTGCTGCTGGCCGACCAGTTCGTCCACTTCCAGCGCGATCTTCTGGCCGTCGGCCTCGACCACCACCACCAGCGGCTCGGCCTGTTCGGTGCGGCCGTAGCCGTAGGAATCGGCCAGCGACAGGATCGGCAGGTACTCGCCGCGGACCCGCAACACGCGGCCTTCGCCGGCCATGGTGCGGATGTCGTCGGGCTGCGGCTGCAGCGCTTCGAGCACGTAGGCCAGCGGCAGGATCAGGGTCTCGCCGGCGACGGACACGGTCATGCCGTCCAGGATCGCCAGGGTCAGCGGCAGCCGGATCAGCACGCGCGTGCCGCGGCCGGCGTTGCTTTCCAGCTGCACTTCGCCGCC
Organism: Xanthomonas sp. DAR 35659; assembly: GCF_041242975.1. Classification (NCBI taxonomy): domain Bacteria; kingdom Pseudomonadati; phylum Pseudomonadota; class Gammaproteobacteria; order Lysobacterales; family Lysobacteraceae; genus Xanthomonas; species Xanthomonas medicagonis. The sequence continues at coordinate 2,796,164 of NZ_CP162488.1, read as the reverse complement.
CAGGCCCTGGATGTTGCGACGGACCACGTCCATGCCCACGCCACGGCCGGACAGGTCGGTGACCGCGTCGGCGGTGGAGAAGCCCGGGGCGAAGATCAGGTCCCAGACCTGCGCGTCGCTCGGGTTGTCCGGCACGGCGATGCCGCGTTCGGCGGCCTTGGCCAGGATGCGGTTGCGGTTGAGGCCGGCGCCGTCGTCGCTGACTTCGATGACGATGTGCCCGCCCTGGTGCGAGGCCGCCAGGGTGATGGTGCCGGTCTCGTCCTTGCCGGCGGCGCGGCGCGCCTCGGGCATTTCCAGGCCGTGGTCGATGGAGTTGCGCACCAGGTGCACCAGCGGATCGGCGATCTTCTCGATCAGGCCCTTGTCCAGTTCGGTGCCCTCGCCAATCGTGCGTAGGCGCACCTGCTTGCCGAGGCGGGTGGACAGGTCGCGGACCAGGCGCGGGAAGCGGCGGAACACCGCGTCCACCGGCAGCATGCGCACGCCGATCACCGCTTCCTGCAGGTCGCGGGTGTTGCGTTCGAGCAGGTCCAGGCCGGCGAACAGGCGCTCGGCTACGGCCTGGTCCAGGCCGGTGGAGACCTGCTTGAGCATGGCCTGGGTGATGACCAGTTCGCCGACCAGGTTGATCAGCGCATCGACCTTGTCGACGCTGACCCGGATCGAGCTTTCCGCTTCGTGCGCGGCGGCGGCGTTGCCGGCCGGCGCGTTGGCGGCGACGGCGGCGGCCGGGGCGGCGGTGGCGCTGGCCGGGGGCTGCGCCAGCACCGGCGCCGGCGCGCTGGCCAGGCTCGGCGGCGGCACCGCACGGATGTCCAGCTCGCAGTCGTCGATGACCCAGGCGAAGGTGTCTTCGATCGCGCTGCGCGGGATCTTGCCGACCAGGCCCAGGTCCCAGGCCAGGTAGGCCTCCAGCGGGTCCATGTCGTTGAAGCCGGGCAGGCGGCCGGTGCGGCAGGCGACCTGCAGCGGGCCGAGGTGTTCGAGTTCGCGGATGATGCGCAGCGGGTCGTTGCCGCTCATGAACAGCGACGGCGCCGGGGTGAAGCCGATCTGCCAGGCTTCCGGTTCGGCCGACTGGTTGGCGGCCGGGGTCGCGACGGGCGCGGCGGCGGTGCCGTTCAAGGCCAGCTGCAGGCGCTCGTGCACGGCCTGGACCGCGACCGGGTCGGCCGGGGTGCCGTGCTCGGCTTCGCGCAGCAGCGCGCGCAGCACGTCCACCGAGCCCAGGATCGCATCGATCGCATGCCCTTCCACTTCGCGCTTGCCGGCGCGCCACTCGTCGAGCAGCGTCTCCAGCACGTGGGTGAGGCCGGCCATCGCCTCGAAGCCGAAGGTGGCGGCGCCGCCCTTGATCGAGTGCGCGGCGCGGAACACCGAGTTGATCACTTCGGGATCGCGGTTGCCTTCTTCCAGCGACAGCAGTCCGGCTTCCATCGCGTCCAGCCCTTCGCGGCTCTCCTCGAAGAAGGTGGCGTGGAAACGTTGCAGGTCCATGCTCATGGGCGGGGAATCCGGAAAAAGGAAGGGAAGGGAATCAGCCCAGGACTTTCTGGACGGTGGCGATCAGCTGTTCGGGATTGAACGGCTTGACCAGCCAGCCGGTGGCGCCGGCGGCCTTGCCTTCGGACTTCTTCTCCGCCGCCGACTCGGTGGTCAGCATCAGCATCGGCGTGAACTTGTAGTCAGGCAGCTGCCGCAGTTCGCGGATCAGGGTGATGCCGTCCATGTTCGGCATGTTGACGTCGGTCACCACCGCGTTGAAGCGCTGGCCCTTGGCGCGGCCCAGCGCGACCGCGCCGTCTTCGGCTTCTTCGACGGCAAAGCCGGCCGAGGTGAGGGCGAAGGCGACCATCTGGCGCATCGACGCCGAATCGTCCACCACCAAGATACGTGCGCTCATGCGGCGTTCTCCACAGATTTCAGGTTGTCAGGGGTTGCGGGAAGGCCCAGCGATTCGCTGACCCCCAGTAGGCGTGCCGCGTCGCGGAACGTGTCGTTGCAGGCATCGAAGACGGTGCGTTTGCCGTCCTGGCGGCGGGCGTCGACGAATGCGCACAGCACCTGCACGGACGCGGTGTGGATGCGGCGGACCTCGCCGGCGTCCAGTCGCAGTTCGCCGTCCGACGCCAGGAACGGGGTCAGGCGTTGTTTCAGGTCGGCGCTGGTCTCGATGCCGAGATCCTCGCCTAGGGTGACTGTGCTCATCGTTGCTCCGCACGAATGGTTCTATCGCAGATAACGGCCAATGCGCGGGAAGCTTTAGCGGCGCATCGGGAAAGTGCGGTGTGGTTGGCAGTCGCCGCGGCTGGCGGCCGTGCTGCGCAACGCGGGCGGCGGGCCGCCACCGCTGGCGGGCGCCGCGGGACGGCGGCGCTGCCGGGTGTCTCGGTCGCCGGCGCGCCGGCCCGCGACGCGGGCCGGGCGGTGCGGCGACGGCGGATCAGTGCAGCAGTTGCTCGGCGTCGAGCAGGATCATCGGCTGCTGCGCCAGGCGCGCCACGCCGCGGAACAGGTGGTTGGAGATGCGGCAGATGCGGGCGTTGTCGGGCGGCTCGATCTGCTGGTCGGTGAGGCTGGCCACGTCCTCGACCGCGGACACGCGCAGGCCCAGGGTCTCGCCGTTCTCTTCCAGCACCACCACCCGGGTCAGCATGTCCATCTCGATCGGCGCGGCGCCCAGGTGGATGCCCAGGTCGATCACCGGCACCACCTGGCCACGCAGGTTCATGATCCCCAGCATCGCCGGCGGGGTGCCGCGCAGCGCCAGCAACGGCACCGGCAGCACCACTTCCTGAACCTTCAGCAGTTCCAGCGCATAGGCCTGTTCGCCGCAGCGCAGGCGCAGCCAGCGGGTGCTGCGGTCCGGCGCGCGGCGCTGGTGCGCGGAGGCTTCGGGAGCCGCGCTCGGCGCCATGAACGACTGCAGATTGGGCGGCAGCCGCGCGCCGCCGGCGGCCTGCGCGCGCTCGGCCTCGACGCGGCGTTCCGGCGGCACCGCCATCGGCGGGCGCTTGACCGCGCGCGCCGCGGCGGCATCGTCCTCGGCGGCCAGATCGCGCGGCGGCGCGGCGGCGCGTTGCATTTCCATCGCCGCGACCGCGTCCAGATCGGCCTGGCGCTCGGCGTCGGACGGCGCCTGCTGCGACATGATGCCGGCCAGGGCCGGATCGGAATCGGCTTCGGCGAGCACGGCGGCGGCGATTTCTTCCGGCGTCGGACCAGCCGGCGCGGGCGCCAGCGCCTGTTGCGACATGATGCCGGCCAGGGCCGGATCGGAATCGGCTTCGGCCAGCACGGCGGCGGCGATTTCTTCCGGCGTCGGACCAGCGGGCGCGGGTGCCAGTGCCTGCTGCGACATGATCCCGGCCAGGGCCGGATCGGAATCGGCTTCGGCCAGCACGGCGGCGGCGATCTCTTCCGGCGTCGGGCCAGCCGGCGCGGGGGCCGGTGCCTGTTGCGACATGATCCCGGCCAGGGCCGGATCGGAGTCGGCTTCGGCCAACACGGCGGCGGCGATCTCTTCCGGGGTCGGGCCAACTGGCTTGGGTGCCAGTGCCTGTTGCGACATGATCCCGGCCAGGGCCGGATCGGAGTCGGCTTCGGCCAGCACGGCGGCGGCGATCTCTTCCGGCGTCGGGCCAGCCGGCGTCGGTGCCAGTGCCTGCTGCGACATGATGCCGGCCAGGGCCGGATCGGCGTCGGCCTCGGCCAGAACCTTGGCGGCGATCTGCTCCGGGGTCGGACCGGCCGCAGCGGCAGCGTCCGCCGCGGCGACCGGCGGCGCCTCGGCCACGGCCGCCGACGACGCCTGCCGCTCGGCGTTGCGCTCCTCGGCGATCACGTCGTGCAACAGGCCTTCCAGATAGTCGTCGATGACCCCGGGCGTGCTCATGCCGCCTGCTCCTGCTGCATCGGCGCGGCGTCGCTGGCGATCAGCCATTCCAGCGCACGGCGGTACGCGGCCAGGCCGCGGCCGGGGTAGTCGCCGGGAATGCCGGCGACCGTCAATGCCTTGACGTTGCAGATCTTGGTGTCGACCGGGATCGCGTCTTCCCAGACCCGCTCGCCGTAGGCGTCCTGCATCTGCCGCAGGGTGTCGTTGCCGGCGCGGGTGCGCTTGTCGAACAGGGTCGGCAGGATCGAGGCGGGCAGCGGACGGCGGCGCGAGCGCTCGACCATGTCCACGGTGCGGACCATGCTGGCCAGGCCATGCAGCGCCAGCGGCTCGGCCTGGGTCGGGATGATCACGCGGTCGGCCGCGGCCAGCGCGTTGATCATCAGCAGGCCCAGGGTCGGCGGGCAGTCGAGCAGGATGTAGTCGTGCTGGCCGGCATGCCGCGTCATCGCCTGCTGCAGCGCCAGGCCGAGCCCGGGCTGGTTGGCGCTGCGCCGCTCCAGCGTGGCCAGCGCGGTCTGCCCGCAGACGTAGCCGAGGCGCTCGATGGCGGTGGCGCGGGCCAGCGTGGCCAGGTCGCCCGGCGGGGTCGAGAACAGGTCGAGCACGCCGCTCGGCGGCGGTTCCTGCGGAACGTCGAAGGCGCGGGTCAGCGAGGCGTGCGGATCGAGATCCAGCATCAGCACCCGATGGCCGAGCATGGCCAGGCCACGGCCCAGCGCCAGCGTGGTCGTGGTCTTGCCCACGCCGCCTTTCTGGTTGGCAATCGCCCAGATGCGCATCAGTTCACTCCTTCAATTCACAGCAGGTACGGCGCGGGACGCGCCGGCGGGGTGGGTCGGAGGCGCCGGCGCGGTGCCGGCGTCGCTGGATCGGTCTTGGGCCGCCGGCGCGCCGGTCGCGACCACCGGCGCCGCATTGCGCCCGGTCTCGACGTCGTTCGGATCGGTGTCGCCGGCGTCGGCCAGGATCACCAGCACCACGCGGCGGTTGGCGTTGCGGCCGGCCTGGCTGTCGTTGTCGGCGCGCGGGCGGAATTCGCCATAGCCGATCATCGACAGCCGCGAGGGCTGCAGGCCCTGGTCGGCGAACAGGTGCACCACGCTGGCCGCGCGCGCCGCCGACAGTTCCCAGTTGGAGGGGAACTGCAAGGTGGCGATCGGCGTGTTGTCGGTATAGCCCTCCACGCGCACCCCGTTGGGCACCGGCACCAGCACCTGGGCCAGTTGGGTCAGGGTGGCGCGCGCGCTCTGGTCCAGCGTCGCCGAGCCGGAGCCGAACAGGATGTCGCTGTTGATCTCCACCTCGATCCACAGGCCGGCGTGGCGCACGCTGATCAGCTTCTTCTGGATCAGCGGCGCCAACGCCGCGCCGAGCCGGTCGGCGATGCCGTCGAGCTGGCGCTGCGCGCGCCGCAACTGGTCCTCGTCGCGCAGCGCGCCGCTGGCGCGCAACGGCGAGGCCGACGGCAGCCGGTTCGCGTCGGGCAGCGACAGCGCCGGGCTGGACTTGATCGGAGTCGGCCGTTCGCCACCCTGGCCCTGCATCAGGTGGTCGCCGACCTGCACCGGACTCACGGTCCGCGGCGCGCCGCCGAAGGCGGTGCTCATCGCGTCGGCCATGACCCGGTACTTGGCCTCGTTGACCGTGGACAAGGCATACATCACCACGAAGAAGGCGAGCAGCAACGTCATCAGATCGGCGTAGGGGATCGCCCATGCCTCATGGTTGACGTGATCTTCGTGGGGACGCTTGCGTGCCATAGTGTCCGGTCAATGCAAGAAGCCGGCCAATTTCGATTCGATGTTGCGCGGGTTCTCGCCCTGGGCGATGGCGATGAGCCCCTCGATGATCATTTCGCGCTCGCCGCTGCTGTGCTTGATCACGCTCTTGAGCTTGCTGGCCATCGGCAGGAACAGCAGGTTGGCCGAGGCGATGCCGTAGATGGTGGCGGTGAACGCGGCGGCGATGCCGTGGCCGAGCTTGCTCGGGTCGGCCAGGTTCTTCATCACCGCGATCAGGCCCAGCACCGCGCCGATGATGCCCAGCGTCGGCGCATAGATGCCCATGCCCTCGAACACCTTGGCCGCGGCCAGGTCGCAGTGTTCCTGGCCTTCCAGGTCGATCTCGAGCATGTGCCGGATCGATTCCGGCTCCACGCCGTCCACCAGCATCTGCAGGCCCTTGCGCACGAACGGGTCGTGCTGGTGCTGGACCTGGCCTTCCAGGCCGAGCAGGCCCTGGCGGCGGGCGATGTTGCTCCACTCCACGATCTGCTGCAGCAGTTCCTGCCGGTTGCTGGCCGGCGGATGCAGGATCCACTTGGCGATCTGGAAGGCGCGCCGGAACACCGCCGGCGGCGTGTGCACCAGGATCGCGGCGACGGTGCCGACGATCACGATCACGAACGCGGCCGGCGACCACAGCGCCGAAATGCCGGCGCCCTTGAGGATGCTGCCGCCGACCAGCGAGGCGATCGCCAACAGCAGACCGATGAGACTGAGTTTGTCCATGCAGGAGGTATCGGCCAGGGGGCTTGGGACTTGATGGCCTTGGGGCCGGGAATGGGGATTGGGGAATGGGGAATCGCAGAAGCGCGAGCGCCGATAGCGGCTCGGCTGGTCGGAGGAACAGCTCAGCAGCCGTGAAGCCGGGAAGCGGGATTGGGGAATAGGGAATCGCAAAAGCGCGCGCGCGAAGGTCTGAAGCGGTACGAGGAGAGCGGGAGCCGCTGTTGCGATTCCCGATTCCCGATTTCCAGCCTCACCGCGTCGCGGCTGAAGCCGCTCCTACAGGGGAAACAAGGCGCCAGGGATGCGGCTCCTACGATTCCCCAATCCCCATTCCCCAATCCCGGCCTTTCAGGCCTTCAAGCCATCCACATCCAGGATCAACGCCAGGCGGCCGTCGCCGATCAGGGTCGCGCCGGCGTAGCCGGGCAGGCCGCGCAGGGCGCGCGGCAGGGGTTTGATCACCACTTCCTCGCGGCCACGGACCTGGTCCACGACCAGGCCCATGCGCGATTCGCCGGCCTGCAGCACCACCACGGTGAGCAGCGGCAGTTGCGGGGCGTCGATGTTGAGCCACTGGCGCAGGTCCACCAGCGGCAGGGTGTGCGACTGCCGGTCGAGCACGGCACGGCCGTCGAACCAGCCCAGCGAGCGGCGCGGGGCGTGCAGCACCTCGACCACGCGCGCCAGCGGCAGCGCGTAGACGGTGTCGCCGGCCTGCACCAGCAGGGTCGGCAGGATCGCCAGGGTCAGCGGCACGCGGATCAGGAAGCGGCTGCCGCGGCCCAGTTCCGACTGGATCTGGATCTGCCCGCTGAGTTCGCGGATCCGCGACTGCACCACGTCCATGCCGACGCCGCGGCCGGAGATGTCGGTGACTTCGGACTTGGTCGAGAAGCCGGGCAGGAACACCAGGTGCAGGCATTCCTCGGTGGTCAGGCGCGCGGCGGCCTCGGGATCGATCAGGCCCTTCTCGCGGGCCTTGGCGCGCAGCCGCTCCGGATCGATGCCGGCGCCGTCGTCCTGCACCTCGATGCTGACGTAGTCGCCTTCCTGCTGCGCCGACAGGCGCACGTGGCCGCCGCGCGGCTTGCCGGTGGCCTCGCGCAGCGCCGGGGTCTCGATGCCGTGGTCGATCGCGTTGCGCACCAGGTGCACCAGCGGGTCGGCCAGGGCCTCGACCAGGTTGCGGTCCAGTTCGGTCTCGGCGCCGACCAGTTCCAGGTCCACTTCCTTGTTGAGCGAGCGGGCGACGTCGCGCGCCACCTTGGGAAAGCGCGAGAACACCTTGCCGACCGGCTGCATGCGCGTGCGCATCACCGCCGACTGCAGGCGCGCGGTGGCGATGTCCAGGCTGCTGACCGCGCGGTCCAGTTCCTCGTCGCGCAGGCGCACGCGCAGGGTCTTGAGCCGGTTGCGCGACAGCACCAGTTCGCCGATCAGGTTCACGATCGCGTCCAGGCGCTTGGTGTCCACGCGCACGGTGTGTTCGGGTTCGGCGGCCTTGGCCGGCGCGGCGGCCGCCTTGGGCGCGGCGCTGGGCGCGCGCGGCGGCGGCTGCAGCGCCTGCGGCGTGGCCGCGGGCGGCGCGTCGCCATGCAACTGGTCCAGCAGCGCCTCGAATTCGTCGTCGTCGATCAGGTCGTCGCCGGCGCCCGCGGCCTTGGCCGGCGCGGCGGCGGGCTTGGCCGCCACCACCGCCGTCTCTTCGCCGCTGGTGGCGAACTGCGCGATCAGCGACGCCGGCGCGCGCGGCGGTTCGTTGCCGCTGCCGAACGCGTCGAGCATCGACTGCAGGTAGTCCAGCGACTGCTGCGCGGCGTCGAAGTGCCGTGCCTGCAGGGTGGCCTGGCCGGCGCGGGCCTGGCCGAGGGTGTCCTCGGCGGCGTGGCACAGCTCCACCATCGGGGTGATCGCCAGGAAGCCGGCGCCGCCCTTGAGCGTGTGGAAGCCGCGGAACACCGCGTTGAGCTGGCCGCTGTCCTCGGGCGCCTGCTCCAGCGACACCAATTGCTCGCCGAGCCGGTCCAGGATCTCCTGGGCCTCGATGATGAAGTCGGCAGCGATGTCGTCGGGTACGGCGCTCATAAAATTACAGTCCCAGTCCTGACAAAAGGTCGTCGGCGTCGTTCTGCGACACGCCGTGACGGTCCAGTCCGGCCAGCGCGGGGCCGGCCAGGCCGCCGTCGGCCTTCTTGTTGTCGTCCTTCGGCGGCAGTCCCAGCGCGCCGAAGCCTTCGTGCACGCGGCGCACGATGGTGGCGACGCGGCGGATGATCTGCCCGGTCAGGTCCTGGAAGCTCTGCGCCAGGGCCATCTCGGTGAGGTTGTGGCGGATCTTGTCGAGGATCTCGCTCTGGTCGCCGCTGAGGCCGCCGGCGCTGAGCTGGTTGGCCAGCGCGCGGCATTCCTCGGCCAGGTCCAGGGTGCGGTGGCTGGCCTGTTCGGTCATCTCCACCACGTGGTCCAGGCGCGAGCAGGCGTCGTCCAGTTCGCCGGCCTCGCTGGGCACCACCGGCAGTTCGCCGAGCGCCTGGCCCAGGTCGCGGGCGAGCCGGCTCAGGCCCTGCATCATCGGTCGCGTGCGCCAGGCGGCGAGGGTGTCGATCTCCCTGCGCCAGCCGGCCTCGTCGCCGTTCTCCAGCGCGTCCAGGGCGCCTTGCAGGCGTTCGATCAGGGCGGTACGTTCGGCGGTGGCTTCCATTTAGGCGGTCGCTCCCAGACGTTCGAAGATCTTGCCCAGCTTCTCCTGCAGCGTCTGCGCGGTGAACGGCTTGATGATGTAGCCGTTCACGCCGCACTGCGCGGCCTCGATGATCTGCTCGCGCTTGGCCTCGGCGGTCACCATCAGCACCGGCAGGTGCTTGAGCTTGTCGTCGGCGCGGATGTTGCGCAGCAGGTCGATGCCGGTCATGCCGGGCATGTTCCAGTCGGTGACCACGAACTCGAACGGTGCCGAGCGCAGCGCGGCGAGGGCGCTGTTGCCGTCTTCGGCCTCGGCGGTGTTGGTGAAGCCCAGATCGCCGAGCAGATTCTTGACGATGCGTCGCATCGTCGAGAAATCGTCCACGATCAAAATCCGCATGTTCTTGTTCACCGCTTACTCCTTGGGTCTTATTCTTCGTCTTCCAGGCCGGCGTCGGCCGCTTCGAACGCCTTGAGGCGCCCGCGCAACCGGACCGTGGCCTGGCCGTGGATCTGGCACACGCGCGACTCGCTGACACCGAGCACCGCGCCGATTTCCTTCAGGTTCAGTTCCTGCTCGTAGTACAGCGACAGCACCAGCTGCTCGCGTTCGGGCAACTGCGCGATCGCCTTGCCCAGCTCGCGGCCGAATTCGCTGCGTTCCAGCATCTGCTGCGGATTGGGGCCGCCCTTGGCGATGGTGTCCAGTTCGCCATGGTCCTCGACCCGCGACTCCAGGCTCAGCACCTGGCCGCGTGCGGCATCTTCCATCAAGCGCAGGTATTCGGGAAGCGGCATGTCCATCGCCGCGGCCACTTCGTTGGCGGCGGCGGCGCGGCCGGTGCTCTGCTCGATCTTGCGGATCGCCGAGGCGGCGTCGCGGGCGCGGCGGTGCACCGAGCGCGGCACCCAGTCGCCGCGGCGGATCTCGTCGATCATCGAGCCGCGGATGCGGATCGAGGCGTAGGTCTCGAACGAGGCGCCCTGGTCGGCATCGTAGCTGCGCGAGGCCTCGATCAGGCCGATCATGCCGGCCTGGATCAGGTCGTCGATCTCGACGCTGGCCGGCAGCCGCGCCGCCAGGTGGTGGGCGATGCGCCGCACCAGGTCCGAATGCTGGGTGATGTAGTCGTTGGCGCTGTTGCGCTGCACGGCGCGGTACTGGGCGGCGGCGTTCATGCGGCGACCCCCCGCTGGATGATCCGTTCGACGAAGAACTCGACGTTGCCGCGCGGCGCGGTCGGGGCCTGCCAGCGCGCGGTGCGGCGGGCGATCTCGGCGATCGCCTGCGCCGACGGGCTGGACGGGTAGGCCTTGACCACCGGCTGCTGGCGCTGCACCGACAGGCGCAGCCAGTCGTCCTGCGGCACGCAGCCCAGGTAGTTCAGCGACACGTCGCCGAGGAACTTCTCGCACACCCGGCTCAGCTTGTCGTACAGCAGGCGGCCTTCGTTGAGGTCGCGGACCATGTTGGCCACGATCTGCACCCGGTCCACGCCGCGTTCGCGCGAGAGCACCTTGATCAGGGCGTAGGCGTCCGTGATCGAGGCCGGTTCGTCGCAGACCACCACCACCGCGTCCTGCGCGGCCTGGCAGAAGGTCAGCACGCTGTCGGTGATGCCGGCTGCGGTGTCGATGATCATCACGTCGAGCTCGCGCTGCAGCTCGGAGAACACGTTGACCAGGCCGACGTGCTGCGCCGGCGGCAGTTCGGCCATGTGCCGGCGGCCGGAGGCGGCGGGCACCACCATCAGGCCGTTGGGCATGTCGATCAGCACCTCTTCCAGGGTGCAGCGCCCGGCGACCAGGTCGGCGAGGGTGAACTTGGGGGTCAGCCCGAGTAGCACGTCGACGTTGGCCAGGCCGAGGTCGGCGTCCAGCAGCAGGGTGCGCTTGCCCATGTCGGCCAGCGCCATGGACAGGTTGACCGAGATGTTGGTCTTGCCGACGCCGCCCTTGCCGCCGGTCACGGCGATGGTGCGCACCGGGCCCAGCGGCTCGCTGCGCGTTGCCGACAGGGGGAAGGCATTGGTCAGGTTGACGTAATCACGCGACGGCATGGGTCTGCTCCGGAGTACAGGGCTTATCGGCAGCGCGCCGCAAATCTTCAAGGCGCAATACCAGGCTGGCGGCGTTGGCGCGGTGCAGGTCGTCCGGCACGCGCTGACCATCGGTCACCCAGGTGATGGGAAGCCGGTGGTCCGCGACCACCGACAGGGCACTGCCAAACCGCCCGGTTTCATCCAGCTTGGTCAAGATCACCCCCTGCGGATCGGCGCCGGCGAACCGGCGCACCACCTCGTCCAGGTCGGAGAAATGGGCATTGGCAGGGAGTACTAGCAAGGACCGGACCACTCGCGAGGCGCGCAGCCAGTGCAACTGCGCGACCAGGGCGCGGTCGCGCTGGCCCATGCCGGCGGTGTCGATCAGCACCAGCTTGTAGTCGCGCAGGCGCTCCAGCAGCTGCTGCAGGGCGGCGTCGCTGTCGGCCTCGTGCACGGCGATGCCGAGCTGGCGGCCGTAGCTGTGCAGCTGTTCGCGGCCGCCGACGCGGACCGTGTCGGTGGTGACCAGGGCCACGTCGCGGGCGGCGTGGCGCTCCAGGAAGCGCGAGGCCAGCTTGGCGATGGTGGTGGTCTTGCCGGCGCCGGTGGGGCCGATCAGGGCGATCACCCCGCCTTCCTCGAGCGGGTCCAGCGCGGCGATCGGCAGGCGCTTGGACAGCAGGCCCAGCATCAGCCCGCGGCCGCGGTGCAGCTCCAGGTCGGCGGGGATCTGCATGACCACGTCGCGGGTGATGCCGCTGTCGAAGCCGTAGTCGTCCATCAGCTCCAGCGCCTGGGCACGCACCGGCGAGCCGCGCAGACGTTCATCGGTGAGGCGGTTCATCTCGCGCTCGATCATCTGCCGCATCAGCGCCAGTTCGTCGCGCAGCTGAGTCAATTGTTCGTCGTTCTGCGCGGCCGGGAAGCTCGGCACCGGCGCCAGCGCCGGCGCCGTCGGGATCCCGGCGCTCGCGGCGGCCTGCGGCGCGGCCGCGGCGGCCGGCGCCGGGGCGGCGGGAGCGGCGGTCGGAGTCAGCGCCACCGCGGCGATGTCCTCGAGCCAGGCCGGCACCGCGGCGGCGGCGCTGGCGGGCACGGCCGGGGCGGCGAACGGGCTGGGCATCGGCACGCTGATCGGCGCGTTGCGGAACACGTCTTCGGGAATGCGGAATTCGGCGAACGGGGCGGTGTCGGCCACCGGGGCGGGCGGCGCAGCGGCCGGACGGCTCGGGGCGGCGGGGCGGCTCGGCGCGGGCGCGGTGCCGGCGGGCATCGCCGAGGCGGCGATCGCGGCCGGCTGGGTCAGCGGCCGCGCCGGCGCGGCCTGCGCCGCGGGCGCCGGGTTCGCCTGGCCGGCGGCCGGGGCGCGGCGCTGGCTGATCGCGGCCATCATCGCCATCGCCGGATTGGCCGAAGCCTTGGCCGGGCGCGGCGCCGGGTTGGCGGCCGACACCGGCAGCCGCGCGGTCTCGTCCGGACGCACCGCGTCCAGCGCCTGCTGCACCAGCGCCTCGTCGTAGTTGCTGGCGGCGACGATCTCGATGCCCTCGTCGGTCCGACGGTTGGACAGGATCACCGCATCCGGACCGTGCTCGTCGCGCACCATGCGGAACGCGGTGCGCATGTCGGGAGCTACGAAGCGTTTGATCTTCATGGGTGGAGGCCGGGAATGGGGAATCGGGAATGGGGAATGGATGGGGCGCCTGCGCTGCCGTCTGGTGGGCCGCGATGCCGTGCTTGGGTTGTGGTGTTCTTACTCATTGCTCTCTCCGCTGTGGGAACGCTGTTGCGCTTCCCCATTCCCGATTCCCGATTCCCCGCACCTCAGCTAATCGTCCCGACCAGCTTCAGCCGCTTGTCTTCCGGCACCTCGCTGTAGGACAGGACCGACAGCGAGGGGACGCTGTGGCGGACCAGCCTGGCCAGGGCCGCGCGGACCTGCGCCGGCACCAGCACCACCGCCGGCTCGTTGCGCGCCTCCTGCTTGCCAACGCACTCGGCCAGGCTCTGGTGCAGTCGCTCGGCCAGGCCGGGTTCCAGTGCGGCACCGTTGCCTTGCGTAGAGTCCTGCAAGACACGTTCCAATTGCGGGGCCAGGGTGAACACCGGCAGTTCGGCGGACATACCCGCGATTTCCTGGACGATGAACCGGCCCAGCGCGTTGCGCACCGCGGCGGTGAGCGCGCCGGGTTCCTGACTCTGCGGGGCGTGCTCGACCAGGGCCTCGACGATCTTGCGCAGCTGCCGCACCGGGATCTTCTCGATCAGCAGGTTCTGCAGCACGCGCACCACCACCGACAGCGGCAGCGCCTTCGGGGTGAGGTCCTCGACCAGCTTGGGCGCGCTCTTGCCCAGGGTGGCCAGCAGTTGCTGCACTTCCTCGTGGCCGAGCAGTTCCGGGGCGTGTTCGCGGATCAGGTGCGACAAGTGGGTGGCGATCACCGTGGCCGGGTCGACCACGGTGTAGCCCATGGTCTCGGCCTGGGCGCGCTGGTGCGGCTGGATCCAGATCGCGTCCAGGCCGAAGGCGGGGTCCTTGCCGGGAATGCCGTCGATCTTGCCCAGCGCGCCACCCGGGTCCAGCGCCAGTTCGCGGTCCGGATGGATGTCGGCGGTGGCCACCGGCACGCCGTGCACCAACAGGCGGTAGGCGTTGGCCGGCAGTTCCAGGTTGTCGCGGATGTGCACCGGCGGGATCAGGAAGCCGATGTCCTGGGTGAGCTTGCGGCGCACGCCCTTGATCCGCGCCATCAGTTCGCCGCCCTGGGCCTTGTCCACCAGCGGGATCAGCCGGTAGCCGACCTCCAGGCCCAGCGGGTCGATCGGGCGCAGTTCGTCCCAGCCCAGCTCGGCATTGGCCTGGGCGCCGGCCGTGGCGGCCTGTTGCGCCGGGTCGGGCTTGGCCTCTTCCGGCAGCAGGCTGCGCTTCCACATCTTCCAGGCCAGCAGGCCCAGGATCAGCGCCAGCGTCAAGAAAGCGACGTTGGGCATGCCCGGGACCAGGCCGACCAGGCCCAGGATCGCCGCGGCCACCGCCAGCGCTTTGTGCTGGCCGAACACCTGGCCCATCATCGAGGCGCCCATGTCCTGCGAGCGCGAGGCGCGGGTGACCAGCATCGCCACCGCCGAGGACACCAGCAGCGCCGGCAACTGCGCGACCAGGCCGTCGCCGATCGACAGCAGCGTATAGGTGGACGCGGCCTGCGCCACCGGCATGCCGTGCTGCAGGACGCCGACCGCCATGCCGCCGATCAAGTTGATGAACAGGATCAGGATGCCGGCGATGGCATCGCCGCGGATGAACTTGCTGGCGCCATCCATCGAGCCGTAGAAGTCCGCTTCCTCGCGCACTTCCTCGCGGCGCAGCTTGGCTTCCTCGCGGGTCAGCAGGCCGGCGTTGAGGTCGGCGTCGATCGCCATCTGCTTGCCGGGCATGGCGTCGAGGATGAAGCGCGCGGTCACTTCCGACACGCGCCCGGCGCCCTTGGTGATGACCACGAAGTTGATGATGGTCAGGATCGCGAACACCACGATGCCGACCGCGTAGTTGCCGCCGATCACGAACTGGCCGAAGGCCTCGATCACCTTGCCGGCGGCGCCGTGGCCGTCCTGGCCGTTGATCAGGATCACGCGGGTGGAGGCCACGTTCAGCGCCAGGCGCAGCATCGTGGTCATCAGCAGCACGATCGGGAAGATGCTGAACTCCAGCGGCCGCTTCACGTACACCACCGCCAGCAGCACCATCAGCGAGATGGCGATGTTGAAGGTGAACAGGGCGTCCAGCACCGGCGCGGCCAGCGGCACCACCACCATCGCCAGCATCGCCATCACGATCAGCGGGGCGCCGAGCCCGTGCTTGATCATGTCCATCATCTTGCGCGTGTTCATCTGCGCGGCGGGTTGGCTCATGGCTGGCTCCCCGGGGCGAATTCATCGACCTCCAGCGGCGGCAACGGCGGCATCGGCCCGCTGCGCCAGGCGCGCAGCTGGTACACGTAGGAGAGGATCTGCGCCACCGCCGAATACAGTCTCACGGGAATTTCCTTGCCGAGTTCGCCTTCCCGATACAAGGCGCGTGCCAAAGGTGGCGCAGACACCACTGCGACGCGGTGCTGTTCGCCGATCTCGCGGATCCGGAAGGCCACCTCGTCCACGCCCTTTGCGACCACGGTCGGCGCGCGCATGCGCCCGCCCTCGTATTTCAGCGCCACCGCGTAGTGGGTCGGGTTGACCAGCACCACGTCGGCGCTGGGCACCGCCTCCATCATCCGCCGCTGCGACAGCTGCATCTGCATCTGCCGGATGCGGCCCTTGACCTCCGGGCTGCCCTCGCTTTCCTTCATTTCCCGGCGCACTTCGTCGCGGGTCATCTTCAGTTTGCGGGTGTGGTTCCACTTCTGGTACGGCGCGTCGATCGCCGCCAGCAGCGCCAGCGCGCCGGCGGTGTACAGCAGCAGGCGCAGGGTGAAGCCCAGGCCGTCGCCGATGGCGGTCTCCAGCGGCTGCCGCATCAGGCTGCGCAGGCCGTCCACGTTGTTGGAGATGCACAGGGCGGCGGCACCGCCGACGAAGCCCATGCGCAGCATCGACTTGAACAGTTCGGCCAGGCTTTCCGGGCCGTACAGCCGGGTCAGCCCGGCCATCGGGTTGAGCCGGTCGAGCTTGGGCACCAGCGCGCTGCCGGAGAAGCGCAGGCTGCCCATCAGCAGCGGGGCGACGAAGCCGGCGGCCAGGCAGATGCCGACCAGCGGCAGCGTCACCCATAGCAGCCCCAGCAGCAGCTCGCCGAAATAGCCGAACAGCGCGTCCGGGTTGTCGTGCAGGCGCGGGTCCGGGCGCAGCGCGCCCTTCATCCAGCTGACCGCGCCAGCGGTCAACGAGCCGGACATGCCCATCAGCGCGAAGATGCCGGCGCTGAACACCGCCGCCGTCGCCAGTTCGCGCGACTGGGGGATGTTGCCCTGCTCGCGCGCCTCGCGCAGGCGTTTTTCGGTAGGTTGTTCTGTGCGTTCGCCGCCGTCTTCGCTTTCGGACATGGCAGTGGGCAGGGCCGGGCAGGGGAGTCGACCCAGCCTCCTGCAAGGACCGTTCCGTTCCGTCGACACTGCCTGCGCGGCGGCGGCCCACGGCACGGCGGCAGCGATGCCGCGGCCCGGCCCGGCGGCGGACCCCGGCAGCCGGCAGGCTGGCCGCGAGTCCCTGTAGGAGCGGCTTCAGCCGCGACGAACGAAGCCGTCCAGCGCACCGGCTTCGGAGGCCGTCGGGACTGCAGTCCTTCCCACAGTGCCCCCAGCGGGCCGGCCGCGAATACAAGGGAGGGCGCCGCGCGTCAGCGCTGCAGTTCGACCCGGTTGCGGCCCAGGTGCTTGGCCCGGTACAGGGCCTCGTCGGCACGCGCCAGCAATTGCTGCAGGCTCTCGCCCGGCCGGTACCAGGCCACGCCGATCGAGGCGGTGACCGCCAGCGCCAGGTCGCCGATCTGCAGCGGCTGGCCGGCGATCGCCGCGCGCAGGTGCTGCAGCCGCTCGTGCGAGGGGATCGGCAGGCCGGGCAGCACGCCCAGCAGTTCCTCGCCGCCGTAGCGGCCGATCTGGTCCGAACCGCGCAGGCTGGCGGTCAGGTGCAGGGCGACCTTGACCAGCACCGCGTCGCCGGTCAGGTGGCCGTGCACGTCGTTGATGCGCTTGAAGTGGTCCAGGTCGATCATCGCCACCGCCAGCGGCTGCCGCTCGACCTGGGCGCGCTGCATCTGCGCGGCCAGCGCCTCGAGGATGCCGGCGCGATTGAGCAGGCCGGTCAGCGCATCGTGGGTGGCCTTCACCGCCAGCGCGGCGCGGGCGATCTCCAGTTCGCGCTTGTCGTATTCCAGTTCCTGGGTGCGCAGCGCGACCAGGTCGGCCAGCTCGCGCTGGCGCCGGTGCAGGCGGCGTTCGCGCCAATGCAGGGCCGCCATCGCCGCCACGCTGCACAGCAGGGCATACAGCGTCAGCATCGGCACGCTGCGCCACCACACCGGCGCCACCGTGAACGCCACCCGGGTCGGTGCCGAGGCGCTGCGCCGGTAGGCGTCGAGCAACTGGATCTCGAACACGTAGTTGCCGGGCGGCAGCGGCGGGTGGTCGATCTCGAAGTTGGGCGTGTGGATCCAGCGGGTGTGGACCCCTTCGAAGCGGTAGCGGAACGAGACCCGGTTGCGGTCGTCGTACAGGTCCGGCGCGCCCACTTCGATGTGCAGCGGCTCGTTGTTCCAGGGCAGGCGCGCGCCGGCGGCGATCGGATGGCCGCCGCGGGTGAACTCGTCCAGCGTCAGCGACGGTGCGCGGCCCTGGAACAGGCGCTGCGGCGCCAGCACGTGGCTGACGCCCTTGCTGTTGCCGATCCACACCGAGCCGTCGCGGTCCTCGAAGAAGGCCGATTCGGAGGTGTCGTCCCACAGCAGGCCCTGCGACTGGGTCAGGCGCGACCAGCGGCGCCCGTCGTAGATGTCCAGGCCCTGGTTGTGGCCGATCCAGACCCAGCCGTTGCCGGTGCGCCGCAACAGGTAGATCTGCAGCTCCTGCAGCTGCGGCTGGTCGGTGCGCTGCAAGCGCAGGGTGTCGCCGTCGAGCCGGCCCCGCCACACGCCCGGGTGGTACAGCGCGGCCCAGACCTGGTCGTCGTCCTGGATCAGCAGCTTGCTCACCCACGACTGCGTGGAGGTGCCGTCGACCAGCAACCGGATCGGTGTCCAGGCGCTGCCGCGCAGGCGGAACACGCCGGCCGCGCCGGCGACCCACAGGCTGCCGTCGCGGCGCTGCTGGATGTCGGAATACTCGCCGCCCGGCAATGCCTCCACCCGCCGCGGCACGGCATCGGATTGCGGCTGCTGCAGCAGGTACACGCCGTCCACGGCGAGCAGCCAGAGCCGTCCCGCGTCGTCCACGAACAGGCGCTTGACCGTGCTGCCCAGGCGCGGATAGCGGCGCAGCAGCCGGCCGTCGCGGTCGTGGTGGTGCAGTTCGCCCAGCGACCCGACGCTCCACACCGATCCGTCCGCGGCGACCTGCAAGCCGACGATCTGCGCGCCGGCGTCGGCCAGCCAGGGCCGGAACGGCTGGTCGGCGCCGCGCTGGCGGTTGATCCCGCCTTCGTTGCCGATCAGCAGCGTGGTCGGGTCCTGGCGCTGGATGCTCCAGGTCGGCGCGGTGCTCATGCCCTGGCTGGCGTCCCAGTTCTCGATCCAGCCGTAGCCGTCCCAGCGCACCACGCCTTCGCCGTCCACGCTCATCCACAGATCGCCGGCGCGGTCGAACAGCAGCGCGACGATGCCGCCGTCCGGCAGGCCGTTGCCGCGGCCGAACTGCCGCCAGCGGTCGTGTTCCCAGCGCGCCAGGCCCTGTGCGGTGGGGATCAGCACGCGCCCCTGCGGATCGAGCGCCAATTGCGCGCGCGCGACCAGCTTTTCCTGGGCGACGCTGTCCGGCGGGGCCTGCGCGACGAAGCGCGCGGCGGCGGCGGGCAGACGCATCAGGTGGTGCTCGCCGCGCAGCCACAGCGCGCCCTCGCGGTCGCGCACGAGGCGGCGCCAGCGGTCGCGCGGCAGGCCCTGGGCCTGGCCGTACACCGCGACCGCGCCGTCGGCGGCGACCCGGCACAGTTCCTCGCCGCAGCCGAGCCAGAGCGTGTCCGCCTCGGCCTGGACCGCGACGATCCGGCGCAACTGCGGCAGGCGCGCCAGGGTCGCCGCGTCGAACAGCGGCTGCAGCCGCCAGCGCCCCCCGGCGGTGGGGACCGCGCGCAGCGCCTGCTGGCCGTTGAGCAGCACCGTGCCCCAGCGCGGCGTGGCCAGGCGCAAGGTGTTCTTGCGCAGCGGCCCGGTTTCATCGGTGCCGAGTTGCCGCATGCGGTTGCCGTCGCCGACGTAGACCGCATCGAAGGTCGTCACCCACAGGCGCCGCTCGGCGTCCTCGGCCACGGCGCTGACGATGTGGCCGCGCTGGTCCTGCAACGGAACCTGCTCGAAACGATGCCCGTTGAAGCGGTACAGGCCGCTTTCGGTGCAGACCCAGAGGCTGCCGTTG
The DNA here is from genome assembly GCF_041242975.1 of Xanthomonas sp. DAR 35659. Lineage (NCBI taxonomy): Bacteria > Pseudomonadati > Pseudomonadota > Gammaproteobacteria > Lysobacterales > Lysobacteraceae > Xanthomonas > Xanthomonas medicagonis. The sequence goes on along the minus strand of NZ_CP162488.1, from coordinate 2,776,963 downwards.
CCGGTCTGCAGCAGGCAGGTGTCGGCCAGGCCGAGCAGACCCTGGTCGTGCGCGTAGCGGCGCAGCGGAATCGATTGCGCCTGCACCGCGCCGCCCAGCGCCAGGCCCAGCCACAGCAGCGCGGCGGCGCGTGCGCGACCGCGCCGCGGGCGCCTTGCCTCAGCCGGCGCGGATGCCGCGACGGTCATGGGCGGGAATTGGCGGAGAGGCGGACATGGCGTGCGGCGGGTGTCCAGGCGGAAGCGGCGGTCGGGAAGGGAGGCGGCGGCCCGTGTCGGCGCACGCGCCAGCACCGGCGACGCAGCCGATGGTGTGCTGTATCGGCCGCGCCAGGCGTGCGCTTGAGCCGTCGCCGGCTACTGTCGCACCGCGTCCCCGGGGACCGGATCCAGATGCAGTTCGACCCGGTTGCGGCCGCCATGCTTGGCCCGGTACAGCGCGTCGTCGGCGCGGCTGAGCAACTGTTGCACGCTCTCGCCCGGACGGTACCAGGCCACGCCGATCGAGGCGGTGACCTCCAGCACACCGGCGTCGGTGAGGAACGGCGTGGCGCCGATCACCTGGTGCAGCGCGTACAGCCGGGCGTGCGCCGACGGCGCCAGGCCCGGCAGCACCGCCAGCAGTTCCTCGCCGCCGTAGCGGCCGATCAGGTCGGCGCCGCGCAGATTGGCGTTCATGCGCCGGCCGACCCGGGCCAGCACCGCATCGCCGACCAGATGGCCGTGCAGGTCGTTGATGTGCTTGAAGTGGTCCAGGTCGATCATCGCCACCGCCAGCGGGCTGCCGTCGTCGCGGCTGCGCTGCATCTGCGTGGCCAGCGCGTCGAGGATGCCGACGCGGTTGAGCAGGCCGGTGAGATCGTCGCGCACCGCCTTCAGCGCCAGCGCGGCGCGGGCGACCTCCAGTTCGCGCTTGTCGTGTTCCAGTTCGCGGGTGCGCTCGGCGACCAGCCGCGCCAGGGTGCGTTCGCGCGACAGCAGGTGCTTGACCCGCCAGCGCCACACCGCGGTCACCAGCAGTGCCGCGGCCAAGGCGTAGACCATCCATGCCAGCGGGCTGCGCCACCACGGCGGCAGCACCTGGAATTCCAGCCGCGCCACCTTGCTGCGTGCGCGCTGGCGTTCGTCCAGCGCCTGCACCTCCAGCGCGTAGCGGCCCGGCGAGAGCAGGGTGTAGGTCAGGTGCTCCTGCTCGGTGCCGGCCCATTGCTCCTGCAGGCCTTCCAGGCGGTAGCGGAAGGTGAGGGTGTCGTTGCCGCCGACCGCGCCGGGCACGGCGAAGGCGATCTCGATCGGCTGCTGCGACCACGGCAACTGCGCGCCGTTAGTGACCGCACGGCCGGCGCGGGTGGCGCGCAGCAGCTGCAGCCGCAACGGCCGCGGCGCGAACAGCCGCGCCGGGTCCAGCACCTGGCTCACGCCCTTGCTGTTGCCGATCCACACCGAGCCGTCGGCGTCCTCGAAGAACGCCGACTCGGAGGTGTCGTCCCACAGCAGGCCTTCGGCCTGGGTGACGCGGATCCAGCGCCCGTTCGCCCACAGGTCCAAACCCTGGCTACTGCCGACCCACACCCGTCGCTGCCGGTCCTGGCGCAGCACGTAGGGCACGATCCGGTTCAGCAGCGGATCGTCGACCTTGCGCAGGTCCAGGCTGGCGCTGCCCGGATCGAAGCGGCCACGCCACACGCCGACGTCGCCGAACGACAGCCAGGCGTCGTTGTCGGCGTCGATCGTGAACTTGTCCAGATCCGCATCCGGCAGCGCGCCGCGCAGGCGGATCGGTTGCCAGCCCTGCGCCTGGCGCAGGTACAGGCCACGGTCGCCGAGCAGCCACAGGCGCCCGCGGGGGTCGTAGCCGGCGCCGTTGAAGTGGTCGGCCGGCAGGTCGCGCGCCGGCTGCGCGACGCGTTCGCCCGGCGCCAGCAGGAACACGCCGCGGCCGGTCAGCAGCCACAGCGTGCCGGCGGCGTCGAAGAACATCCGCTGCAGCGACATGGGCACCCTGGTCATCTCCTGCATGCGGCCGCTGGCGCGGTCCAGGCGCAGCACGCGGCCGGAGGACTGGCCCAGCCACAGGGTGCCGTCGGCGTCGTCGGCCAGTTGCACGGCCTGGCGTAGCGCCTGCCCGGCGTCATCGGTCAGCGGGCGCATGCGGCCGCTGGCGGGGTCGAGCACGTTGGCGCCCATTTCGCTGCCGACGTACAGGCGGCCATCGCCGCGGCTGCGCAGGATCGACCAGGTCGGCCCGGTCGCCAGTCCCTGCGGCTCCTCCCAGTGCTGGATCACGCCATAGCCGATCCAGCGCTGCACGCCGCGGCCGCGGGTGCCCATCCACAGCCGGCCGTGGCGGTCGCTGAGCACCGAACAGATGTTGGGCGCCAGCGCGCCCAGGCCCTGGCTGCCCTCGAAGGCGCGCCAGCGATCGCCTTCCCAGCGCAACAGGCCGCCATCGCTGCGGGTCAGCACGCGGCCGGCGGTGTCCTCGACCAGGTTGATGCCCACCGCCAGGGTGGACAACGCGCTGCCCGGCGGCGGCGGGCGTTCGGCGAACCCGCCCGCGCCCGCCGGCCAGGCCAGCACATGGTGCACGCCGCGCGCCCACAGCGTGCCGTCGCGGCCGCGCAGCAGCGACACCCAGCGGTCCTCGGGCACGCCGTCGGCGGCGCCGAAGCGGCGCAGCCGGCCCTGCGCGTCGAGCCGGCACAGTTGCCGGCCGCAGCCCAGCCACAGCGTGCCGCCGATCGCGGTGACGCTGGAGATCTCGGCCAGCGCCGCGCCGTCGGCGCTGCGCAACGGCGCCACCTGCCAGCGGCCGCCAGCGTCGGCGCCGATGCGCAACAGCCGCTTGTCGCTGAGCGCGATCAACTCCTCGCCGCGCAGGGCCAGCGCGCTGCCCTGGCCGATCGGAATGCGCCGGCCGTCGGCGCCGGTCACCGCGGTGAAGCGGCGGCCATCGCCGACGTACAGCGCATTGGAGGCGCCGACCCACATGCGCTGCCGGTGATCCTCGGCGATGGCGTGGATCAGCGGGCTATTGAGGCCGGTGTCGGCGCCGACCTGCTCGAAGCGCTCGCGCTCGTAGCGGTGCAGGCCCAGTTCGGTGCAGGCCCACACCACGTCGTGGCGATCGGCGTACAGGCAGTTGATGCTCAGGCCCTGCAGGCCGTCGGACTGCGCGTAGTCGCGGAAGCTGTACTCCTGCGCCAGCGCACCGGCCGCGCACACGCACAGCGCGAGCAGCGCGGCGAGCCGCCGCGCGATGCCGCGCGACGGGGAGGGCGACGGCGGCGGGTGGCTGATCGGCACGGCGATGACTGTAGCGTCCCCGGAAGGCCCTGCGCGGCGGTGGGCGTTGCAGCGCCTGCAACCCCTTGTAAAGACACTATCGGCGTCGCCGCGCGCGGCTTGAATCGCGCCCCTGGCGGCGGATCAGGCGGTCACCTGCCGGGCGGCGTCGAAGGCCGCGTCGAACAGGCGCTGCACCGGCGGTCCCATTTCCCCGACCAGTACCGCCAGCAGCGCCAGGCCGAGCACCACCGCCACCGGCAGGCCCAACTGGATCGGGTTCAGTGCCGGCGCGGCCTTGGCCAGCGCGCCGAACGCCAGGTTCACCGCCAGCATCGCCACCATCACCGGTAGCGCCAGGGTCACCGCGCCGCGCATCATGGTCATGAAGAAGTCCGGCGCCACGGAGGCCATCGCCTGCGCGTCCGGCAGGGCGTGTCCGATCGGCAGCGCCTTGTAGCTGTCCACCAGCAGCGCCACCACCGCCAGGTGGCCGTTGGCGGTGAAGAACAGCAGGCCGAAGGCGAGGTAGAACCACTGCCCGATCACCCCGGAGGTGACCCCGCGCAGCGGATCGGCCATCTGCGCGAAGCCCAGGCCGGTGCTCTGCGACACCAGTTCGCCGGCCATCGCGCCGGCCTCGAAGATCAGCCGCAGCATGAAGCCCATGCTGGCGCCGACCGCCAGCTCGCGCGCCACGCTCAGCACCACGGCGGCATCGAACCCGTCCCAGTCCGGCACCGGCGGCAGCAACGGCGCCAGCGCCATCGCCAGGGTCGCCGCCAGCATCACCCGGATCCGCGCCGGCACCGCGCGGGTGCCGACCACCGGCATCGCCATCAGCATCGCGCCGATGCGCAGCATGGTCCACAGGATCGCGCCGACCATTGCGAAGGCCTGCTGGCCATCGATCACCATTTGCGTGGCGGAATCCATCGGCGTGCTGGCCCGGCTAACCGATCAGATGCGGGATGCGCTGGAACAGCATGGTGGTGAACTCGACCAGGTGCGCCAGCAGCATGCTGCCGGTGGCGAACAGCATCGCGGTCAGGGTGATCACCTTGGCGACGAAGCCGATGGTCGGCTCGTTGAGCTGGGTGGCGGCCTGGAACACGCCGATCACCACGCCCACCACCAGCATCGCCAGCAGCAGCGGGCCGGCCACCCACAGCACGGTGATCAGGCCGCCGCGCAGTTCGGTCAGGGCCAATTCGGGACTCATCGGCTCAGACTCCGTTGAAGCTGGCGGCCAGCGTGCCGACGGTCAGCACCCAGCCATCGACCAGCACGAACAGCAGGATCTTGAACGGCGCGGAGATCAGCATCGGCGACATCATCATCATGCCCATCGACATCAGCACGCTGGCCACGACCAGGTCGATGATCACGAACGGGATGAAGATCAGGAAGCCGATCTCGAAGGCGGTCTTCAGCTCCGAGGTCACGAACGAGGCCACCAGCACCGGGAACGGGATCGCGTCGGGGCTGCTGTAGGTGCCGTTGCCGGCCATGCCGGCGAAGGTCATCAGGTCGGCCTCGCGCACCTGCGCCAGCATGAACGCGCGCAGCGGCTGGGTGGTCAGGGTCCAGGCGGTCTGGAAGTCGATCTGGCCGTTGAGGTAGGGGCTCATGCCCTGGCCCCAGGCCTTTTCCCACACCGGCATCATCACCAGCGCGGTCAGGAACAGGGCCAGGCCCATCAGCACCTGGTTGGACGGAGTCTGCCCGGTGCCCAGCGCCTGGCGCAGCAGGCCGAGCACGATGGTGATGCGGGTGAACGCGGTCAGCACCAGCAGCATCGACGGCAGCAGGGTGATCGCGGTCATCAGCAGCAAGGTCTGCAGCGGCAGGCTCACTGGCTGCGCGCCGACCTTGCCGACATTGACCTGCGGCAGCGAGGGCAGGGTCGGCGCGGCGTTCTGCGCGGCCGGCGCGTCCTGCGCCGCCGGGGCCGCCGGGGCCGCCGGCGGTGCGGTCCGGGCCTGGGCCCAGCTCAGCGCCGGCAGCAGGCTCAGCGCCAGCAGGATCAGCAACAGGCGCAGGCCGCGCGCGTAACGGTTCCAACGAAGCAACATGGTCATTTGTCCTTGCGCAGCTTCTGCGCCAGCAGCTGGGCGAAATCGGGAAGGTGCTTGAGCTGCTTGAGGTTCGGCAGCGACGGGGCCGGCGCCTTCGGCAGCGGCTCGGGCAGGTGATGCAAGGTGCGTACCCCGCCGGCCGACACGCCGAGCAACAGCTGCTCGCCGTTGACCTCAACCACCACCACGCGCTCCTTGGCGCCGACCGCCAGGCTGGCCACCACGCGCAGGCCGTCGGCCGGGCGGAAGCCGCTGCCGGGCAGGCGCTTGAGCACCCAGGCCATGCCCAGGATCAGGCCCAGCACCAGCAGCAGCGCCAGCACCGCGCCGAACAGGCTTGGCGGCGACGGCGCGGCGCTGCTGCCCACGCCGGAAGCGGCCTTGGCCGCCTGGGTCGCGGCGGCGAGCAGTGCGCTCACCGCAGTCTCCGGATGCGCTCGGTGGGGCTGACCACGTCGGTCAGGCGCACGCCGAAGCGGTCGTTGATCGTCACCACTTCGCCGTGCGCGATCAGGGTGCCGTTGACGTACACGTCCAGCGGCTCGCCGGCGCCGCGCTCCAGTTCCACCACCGAGCCCTGATTGAGCTGCAGCAGGTTGCGGATCGGGATGCGGTTGCGGCCGACTTCCAGCGACAGCGTCACCGGCACGTCCAGGATCATGTCCAGATTCAGGTCGTTGCCGGCGGCGCCGGGGTCGGCCTGCAGGCTGTCGAACTGGGCCGGGACGGCCTCGGGGTTTTCGTTCTGGCTCATGACGGGTCTTCCTGCAGGGCGGGGCGGCGACGCGGCGCGCCCGGGGGTTGGTTGGAAATGATCTTCACGGCGTTCTGGCCGCGCGAGACGCCGAACTCGCCGGTGAACACCGGGATGTTCTCCACGCACAGCGGCACCTGCTTGGGCAGGTCGATCGGCAGCACGTCGCCGATCTTCAGCCGGGTCAGCTCGCGCAGGGTCATCTGCTTCTGCGCCAGCACACTGGAGATGGTGACCTCGGCGGTGTTGAGCTGTTCGCGCAGCATCACGTTCCAGCTTTCGTCGCGGTCCACGCGGTCGCTCTGGATGCCGGCGTCGAGCAGTTCGCGGATCGGTTCCAGCATCGAGTACGGCAGGGTCACGTGGATCTCGCCGCCGCCGCCTTCCAGCTCCACGTGGAAGCGGCTGACCACCACGTACTCGCGCGGGGTGACGATGTTGGCGAAGTGCGGGTTGACCTCGGAATTGAGGTACTCGAACTCCACCTCCATCACCGGCGCCCAGGCCTCGTGCAGGTCGGCGAAGGTCTGCTTGAGCATCAGCTGGATCACCCGCATCTCGGTCGGGGTGAACTCACGGCCCTCGATGCGGGTGGGATAACGGCCGTCGCCGCCGAAGAAATTGTCGACCACGGTGAACACCAGGGTCGGCTCGAACACGATCAAGCCGGTGCCGCGCAGCGGCTTGAACTTGATCAGGTTCAGGTTGCTCGGCACGTACAGCGAGTGCATGTAGTCGTTGAACTTGATCAGGTCGATGCCGCGCACCGACAGGTCGGCCGAGCGCCGGATCAGGTTGAACAGGCCGATCCGCCACAGCCGCGCGAAGCGCTCGTTGACCATCTCCAGGGTCGGCATGCGCCCACGGATGATCCGGTCCTGGCTGGAGAAATCGTACTGGCGGGCCTCGCCCGGCGCCGGCGGCGGCGGCTCGGTGTCCACCGCGCCGACGTCGACGCCGTGCAGCAGCGCATCGATTTCGTCTTGGGAAAGCAGGTCGGTCATCGCGGCGGCGCCTTACTGGGTCACGAAGCTGGTGAACAGCAGGTCTTCCACGCACTTCTTGCCGGTCTCGGCGGTCATCAGCTTCTGCGCGTCGGCCAGCGCGGCGGCCTGCAGCTTCTTGCGTCCGGTGATGTCGGCGATGTCCTGCGCCTGCACCTGCGAGAACAGCATCAGCAGATGCGCGCGGATCGCCGGGGCGTTCTCGGTGATCAGCTTCAGTTCTTCCGGGTCGCGGGTCATCAGCTGCACTTCCAGCTGCAGGTAGCGCGGATCGTCCTCGCCCCTGCCGTTGAGATTGACCACGAACGCCGGATCCATCGCGAAGTACTGCGCCGGCTTGGGTGGCTCGGTGGTCTTGGCCTCGGCCTTGCCGTGCGCGGCATCGGGCTTCTTCAGGAAGAACCAGGCGCCCGCGCCGCCGCCGCCGAGCAGCAGCACCGCGACGGCGACGATGACCAGCAGCTTCTTCTTCGACTTGCCGCCTTCCGGGGCGTCCTTGGCGTCGGCGGATTTCTTCGATTTGTCGGCGGCAGCTGCCACGGATGGCTCCTTAGAGGGTGACTGCCCCTAGGGATGCAATCGGCGTGCCGAAATCGGGGATCCGGCTTGCCGGATATTTGACGGGCGCGCGGCGGTGCGCCTCGGCCGCGATGCGCGCGGCTGGCGCGGGGCGCAAACTCAAGCGCCGCCGGGCGTTGCCGGCGGAGCGATCGGGGAGTGGCGCCGGCCGGCCGGGGGCGCTCGCGTCCCCGGCGCACCCGCCGCGGCGCGGCCGGATCAGGCGTAGGCGTCGAGCAGGCCGCGCTGGCGCAGCACCACCGACGGAATCCCGACGCTGGTCAGGGCGTCCTCGCCGCGCGTATCGCCGCCGGCGCCGGCGCTCGTCCCCTGCGGCGCGTTGTGCGAGGTCTGCTGGTGCTGCTGGCCGACGTCGGCCTGGCCCAACTGGAAGCCGTGCTGGCCGAGCATGTCGCGCAGGCGCGGCAGGCTGTTCTCCAGCGCCTGGCGCACGTCGGCCTGGTTGCTGCTGAAGCTGGCGTTGACCTGGTCGCCGCTCATGTGCAGGCGCACCTCGACCGGGCCCAGCTCGGCCGGATTCAGCTTGATGTGGGCATGGCCGATCTTCTGGTCGGCCAGCCAGCTCACCCGCGCGCCCATTTCCTCGTCGAACGCGTCGCCATGCAGGTTCGGGGTCGGGGTCGGCGAACCGGTGAAGGGCGCGGCGGTGTCCATCGCGCGGGCCGGGGCGTGGATGCCGGCCGGGGCCAGCAGATTGATCGGATCGGTGCCGCTGCCGGCGTCGGCGCTGCCGCCATCGCTGCTCTTGTCCGCGGCGGTGGCCAGCGCCGCCAGCGCGGCCACCGGCGCCGCGGCGTCGCCTGCGCCCGCCGCCTGCGCGGTGGCGCCGGCCACTTGCGCCAGCAGGCCGCCGAAACCGCCGGCGGCGACGGCCGCACTGGCGCCGGTCGCGCTCGGCGTGGCCGCCGTCGTCGCCGTTGCCGCGGGATCGGTGGAGGCGCTGGCCAGCGCATCGCCGCCCAGCAGGCCGGCGATGCCCTTGGCCGCGGCGCCGGCGGCGCCGATCGCCAGCCCGGCGGCCGCGCCCAGCGGACCGGCGCTGGCCGCGGGCAGCGCCGCGCCGAGCGCCGGCAGCAGGCTCAGGCCGATGCCGGCCAGGCCGGCCGGCGGCCAGCCGGCGTCTTCCTCGTGGTCCTGGTCCGCGCTGTCGTCGGCCTTGGCGCTCTTGGCCGGCGCCTTGGTTTCCTCGCTGCCCTTGGGGGTGCCGCTCTTGGCGGTGTCGCGCGCCGCCTGGCTGCCGGCCTCGGCGCTGCGCGCCGGGTCGCGCGTGCCGTCCTCCGCCTCGGGACGCTTGGCATCGGCGTCCTTGCCGGACGGCTGCTGCGGCTTGGCCGCCGGGCGCGGCGCCGGCTTGGGCGCGGCGTTCTTGCTGTCGTTGCCGAGCAGGCGGGCGAAGTCCTGGCCGCCGCCGCGGTCCGCGCCCTGCGGATCGGGCGCGCCGCCCGGCAGGCTGGTGCGGCCGCTGCCGCCGAGGGCGGAAAGTGCGTTGTTCATCGGTTGTCTCCGTTGTCGCTGTCGCTGTCGGCGGCGGCCACCGCCAGGCGTACCCGGCGCGCGCCGAGGTCGTCCATCTCGCGCTGGCTGCGGCGATCGTCGACCTTGCGTTCCTGTGCGCGGTAGCTGGCCGCGAGCTGTTCCAGCACCTGCTTGTCGCGGCTGGCCAGCAGCAGCCGGCTGCGTTCCATCTCCACCTTCTCGCGGTTGCGGTCCACGGTCTGGCATTGCTGCTGCACCGCGCTCTCCAGGCGGTCCAGGAAGGCGCGGCGGTTGGCCAGTTGCGCCAGGCTGGTGGCGGCCATCTGGCTGTTGGCGTACTCCTCGGCGTAGCGGCGCAGTTCCTCCAGCCGCGACTCGTGGGTGGCCAGCGCCCGCTGGCGCTCGGCCAGGTCGCGGGCGACCTCGTCCTCGTGTTGCTGGGCGCGGCGGAGCAGGGGATCGAGACGCTGTGATTGCATCATGGCTTAGTTCTCACGTTCGACCAGGCGCCGCAACGCGGCCTGGCTGTGGGGCAGATCGGCGGCCTTGGCGACGTCCTGTCCGAGGAATTCCATGATCTCCGGCCAGCGCTCCAGCGCCTCGTCCACGGCCGGATCGTTGCCGCGCTGGTAGGCGCCGATGGTGATCAGGTCGCGGTTGGCCGAGTACGCCGCCACCAGCCGCTTCAGCGCGCGGATGCGCAGCCGCCACGGCTCGTCGGCGATGTCCTGGACCACGCGGCTGACCGAGGATTCGACGTCGATGGCCGGGTACAGGCCGCTGTCGGCGACGCGCCGCGACAGCAGGATATGGCCGTCGAGGATGGCGCGCGCGGCATCGGCGATCGGGTCCTGCGGATCGTCGCCTTCGGTCAGCACGGTGTAGAAGGCGGTGATCGAGCCGCGGCCCTTGGCGCCGTTGCCGGCGCGCTCCACCAGCGCCGGCAGCTTGGCGAACACCGACGGCGGGTAGCCGCGGGTGGTCGGCGGCTCGCCGACCGACAGGCCGATCTCGCGCTGCGCCTGGGCGAAGCGGGTCAGCGAGTCCATCAGCAGCAGCACGTTCAGGCCCTGGTCGCGGAACCACTCGGCGATGGCGGTGGCGCGGTAGGCGCCGTGCAGGCGCGCCAGCGGCGGGCGGTCGGCCGGGGCGGCGACCACCACGGCGCGGCGCAGGCCTTCCTCGCCCAGGGTGGTCTCGACGAAATCGCGCACTTCGCGGCCGCGTTCGCCGATCAGCCCGACCACGATCACGTCGGCGGCGGTGTAGCGGGTCATCATGCCCAGCAGGGTGGACTTGCCGACGCCGGAACCGGCGAACAGCCCCACGCGCTGGCCGCGGCCGATCGGCAGCAACGCGTTGATCGCGCGCACGCCCACGTCCAGCGGGGTGGTGATCGGTTCGCGCGCCAGCGGGTTGATCGACACGCCGGCCATGCCGACCGAACCCTCGGCGCGGATCGGGCCCTTGCCGTCCAGCGGCACGCCGTCCGAATCGATGACCCGGCCGAGCAGGCCTTCGCCGACTTCCACGCCGCCGCGGCGGCGCACCGGCACCACCCGCGCGTTGGGCAGCAGGCCGTGGGTTTCGGCGCTGGGCATCAGCGAGGTGCGTTCGCCGGAGAAGCCGACCACTTCGGCATCGACCCAGCCGCCGTCGACCTCGACCTTGCAGGTGGCGCCCATCGGCGCTTCGCAGCCGACCGCTTCCAGGGTCAGCCCGACCGCGCGGCGCAGGATGCCTTCGCGGATCAGGCCGCGGCCGGCGGCGGGGTCGAGTTCGAGCTTGCCCAGGCGCGAGGCCAGGCGCAGGTTGCGCGCGTCCAGCCAGTCGGCCGGATGGGTGCCGGACAGCGCGCTCACAGGCCCGCTCCGGACTTGCGCATCACCGTCTCCAGCGCCGCACGCAGGCGCGCGTCCAGGGTGCCGTCGATGCGCACCGCTTCGGCGTGCACGCGCAGGTCGCCGCGGCTCAGGGTCAGGTCCGGCACCAGCCGGGTGCCGTCGGCCATCAGCGCCAGCAGCGGGGTCAGCGCGGCGATGTCGTCCGGGTGCAGGCGCACCTCGACCTCGCGGCGCGCGCCGCCGACCGCGTCCAGGGCCTCGCCGACCAGGTCCGACAGCAGCGCCGGATCGGCCTCGTAGGCGCGCCCGACCAGGCTGCCGGCGATGCGCACGGCCAGCTCGCCGAGCGCGCCGACCACTTCGTTCTCCAGCCGCGCCAGCGGCCGCGAGAAATTGTCCAGTATGCCTTCGATCTGCGCGGTCAGGCGGCGGATCTCGGCCTGGCCCTGGGCCAGGCCCTCGGCATGGCCGCGTTCGAAGCCCTCGAGCTGCGCGGCAGCCTCGATCGCCTGGATCTCCTCCAGGCTCGGCGGGCGCAGCACCGGCTCTTCGGGAAACGCCTCGTCGTCCTGCGGCTCCGGCTCCGGCAGCGGCGCCACGTTGAGTTCCGGCGCCAGCCAGCGCACCACGTTGCCGTTCATACCATCGCCTCCGCGCCGGCGCCGCCGAGGCTGATCACGCCTTCATCGGCCAGGCGCCGCACGATGGTCAGGATCTCCTTCTGCGCCGCTTCCACGTCGGCCAGGCGCACCGGGCCGCGCGCTTCCATGTCCTCGAGCAGGATTTCGGCGGCGCGCTGCGACATGTTCTTGGTGATCTTCTCGCGCACCTTGATGTCGGCGCCGCGCAGGGCCAGGCCGAGGCGGTCGCCGCTGACTTCGCGCAGCAGGGTCTGCAGCGCACGGTCCTCCAGTTCCACCAGGTTGTCGAACACGAACATCAGGTCCTGGATGCGGGTGCTGAGCTCGGCGTCGATCTTGCTGATCGCCGCCAGCACGCCCTGGTCCGCGCCGCTGTCCATGAAATTGAGGATGTTGGCCGCGACCTTGACCCCGCCCACGTTGGACGACTTCAGGCCCTGGTTGCCGGAGAACTGCCGCTCCATGATCTCGTTGAGTTCGTTCAGCGCGTTCGGCGGGATGCCGTCGAGCGTGGCGATGCGCATCAGCACGTCGGCGCGGGTGCGCTCAGGCAGCAGCTTCAGCGCCTCGGCGGCCTGGTCGCTGTCCAGGTGCGCCATGACGATGGCGATGATCTGCGGGTGCTCGTTGCGTACCAGGTCGGCGACCGCGCGCGGGTCCATCCACTTCAGCGTGTCCAGGCCGGTGGTGTTGCGGCCGAGCAGGATGCGGTCGATCAGGCCGCCGGCCTTGTCCGCGCCCAGCGCCTGCACCAGCACGTTGCGGATGTAGTCGTCGGCGCCCACGCCCAGCGAGGTCTTGCTGCCGAGTTCGTTGTTGAACTCGTCCATGACCTTCTCGACCTGGTCGCGCGAGATGCCGCTCATGGTCGCCATGGCGATGCCGATCTTCTGCACCTCCTTGGGGTCCATGTGCTTGAGCACTTCGGCCGCGTCGGCCTCGCCGAGCGACAGCAGCAGCACGGCGGCACGCTGCACTCCGTTGATGGCGCTGGTATCAGGCTTCACTGGCGACCCATCCCTTCACGACTTGCGCAACGCGCTTGGAATCCTGCTTGACCGCCTCGCGCGCCAGGCGCAGGCGCTCCTCGTAGGCGTCGGGCAGGGCGATCGCCGCCTGCCCGCCGCTGCCGCCGCCGGCGATGCGCGCGGTGTCCTCGGCCAGCGACGGCAGCAGCGGATCCTCGTCGTCCAGCATCGAGACATCGGCGCTGTGCGGCTCGGCGCGCTCCTTGTTCTTGGCCGGGGCCGGCCCGGCGATCTGGCGCAGCGCCGGGCGCAGCACGCCGAACAGCAGGGCCAGCACCACCGCCGCGCCGAGCAGCAGGCGCAGCCCGTTCATCACCCGCGGATCTTCCCACCAACCGGGCTTGTCCGCCGCTTCCGGCGCCTGCCGCACGAACGGGGCGTTCATCACCGAGACGGTGTCGCCGCGCTCGGCGTTGAAGCCGACCGCCTGCTTGACCAGGCCCTCGATGCGGGTCAGTTCGGCGGCGCTGAGCGCCTGCTCGACCATCTTGCCCTTGGCGCCCGGCCGCGGCACGTGATCGACCAGCACCGCCACCGACACGCGCTTGATCCGGCCCGGCGGCTGCCGGGTGTGCTGCAGGGTGCGGTCCAGCTCGTAGTTGCGGGTCGCGCTCTTGGAGGTTTCGGTCGGGGTCGCGGCGGCGGCCTGCTGGGTCGCGCCCGGCGTGGCGCCCGGGGTGCCGGCGGCACCCGGCTGGCCCGGCGCGGCGGCGCCCGGCGGGGAATTGCTGGTCGCGCCCGGCACGCCCTGCGGGCCGGCGGCGGCGGTGCTGCTGTCGCTGACCTGCTCGCTGCGCAGCTTCGGCGGCTCGCCGTTGTACAGCTCGCGGGCTTCCTCGGTGACCGAGAAGTCCATGTCCACGCTGACTTCCGGATTGACCCGGCCCGGGCCGGTCATCGGCTCGAGCAGCTCGCGGATGCGCTGGTTGTAGGAGGCTTCCTGGCGGCGCACCTGTTCGAACTGGGCGGCGTTCAGGGCCGCATCGCTGTTCGGGTCGGCGATGGTCAGCATGCGTCCGCTCTGGTCGACCACGGTGACCCGGTCCGGCGCCAGGTCGGGGATGCTGGAGGCGACCATGTTGACGATCGCATCGACCTGGTTGCGTTCCAGGGTGGTGCCCCCGCGCAGTTCCAGCACCACCGAGGCGCTGGCCACGTCGCGCTGGCGGGTGAACGCGCTGGGCTTGGGAATGGCCAGGTGCACGCGGGCCTCGCGCACCGGGCGCAGGCTGGCGATGGTGCGCGCCAGTTCGGTTTCCAGCGCGTGCTGGTAGCGCGCGTTCTCCACGAACTGGCTGACGCCGAAGCCCGGGTCCTTCTCCATGACCTCGAAGCCCATGTTGCCGTTGTCGGTCAGGCCGGAGCCGGCCAGCTTCAGGCGCGCGTCGTAGAGCTTGTCCTGCGGCACGGTGATCGCGCCGGTGGCCGGGTCGAGCTTGAACGGGATCTGCGCGGTGCGCAGCAGGTCGGTGGCCTCGGCCGTGCCCTTTTCGTCCAGGCCGGTGTAGAGCGGGGTATAGGCCGGCTTCTGCGACCAGAAGAACACGAACAGGCCGGCGGCCACGGCCACCGCGATCATCGCCATCAGGCCGATGCGACGGGTGATTTGCAGGCTTTGCAGGCGATCGAACCAGGCGCCTGCCTTTTCGCCGTTGAAAGAGTCTTTGCTGAGCGCAAGAGCCATCGTCGTCTACCTTACAGCGGCATGTTCATCACGTCCTGGTAGGCCTGGACGAGTCGGTTGCGGACTTCCACGGTGGCGCGGAACGCCACCTGGGACTGTTGTGCGGCCATCATCACCTTGGCCAGGCCGGCGTTGGGGTCGCCCATTTCGAACGCCTTGGCCAGGTCGCCGGCCTTCTGCTGGGTCTCGTTGACCCCGCTGATCGCGCTGCGCAGGGTCTCGCTGAAGCTCGGCCCCTGCGTGCCCTGGGTCCCGGTCAGGCCCTCGATCGCATTGCTGCGCGCGGCATCGTCCACCCGCGCCGGCGCGGCCTGGCCGACCTGGCTCTGGTAGCTGCGGATCTGCGAGAGGATCGAACTGATGGAGTCGCTCATACGGGGATGTCCATGCCGGGGCGGCTACCGGAGATGGATGCAAGCGGCGTGCCGAAACGGAGAGCCCTGCGGAGAGGGGCCCTGGGCGGAGTCGAACAGCACGCCGGCGGCGGGGCGATGGGCGTTCTGTCGCGGCTGAAGCCGCTCCTACAGAGGCCGTCGCTGTAGGAGCGGCTTCAGCCGCGACAGGCGCTCACGGCGCCGCTTCCGCCTCCGTCAATGCGCGGCGCATCGCGCCGCGACGGCCATCGCCCTCGGCGTCGGCTTCCCGACGCGGCCCGGCCAGCGTCCCGCGTGCGCGGGTGCCGGCCGATTGACGCGCCGCGCCGGAGCGGACCGCTGTGCGGATCGGGATGCAATCCGGGTGCCGGTCCCGTTGTCGGCGGCGCTCAGTCCGGCAGCCAGGCCGCGCGCCAGGCATGCAGGTTGGCGCCCTGCAGCATCCAGTCGCGGCGCACCGCCGCGTGCAGCGCCGCGCCGGCCGCCGCCCGCGCCTGGGCATCGGCCAGGTGCATGCGGATCGCATTGGTCCAGTCGCGGAAGCGGTTCTTCACCAGCGTCGCCGGCGGGCCGTCCTGGTAGGGCGCCAGGTCGCTGGCCACCACCGGGTAGCCGCAGGCGCCGTATTCGAGCAGGCGCAGGTTGCTCTTGCAGCGGTTGAACAGGTTGTCCTCCAGCGGCGCCAGCGCCAGGTCCAGGCGCAATGCGGCCAGCGCCCGCGGATAGCGGTCGAAGTCCACGCCGGGGTGGACCTCGGCCACGTGCGGGCGCAGCCGCTCCGGGCACATGCCCATGAACACCCAGTGCACCTCGCCGGCCAGCGCCTGCACCACGTCGGCGATCAGTTCCAGGTCGCCGGTGTGGCTGGCGCCGCCGGCCCAGCCGACCCGTGGCTTGGCGCCGGCGGCGGGCGCGGACGGGGCCGCCAGGTCGCCCCACATGCGCGGATCGAGCCGGTTGTGGACCACACGGAGGTCCGCATGCAGGCCGGCGAGGGCCTCGGCCAGGGCCGGGGTCGATACCACCACCCGGTCGACCAGCGCCGCGGCGCGGCGCAGCGAGCGCAGCACGTCCTTGGGCATCTGCTCGCGATGCACGCTCTTCAGTGGCAGATTGGGCAGGTAGTCGTCCAGTTCGTAGACCTTGAACGCGCGGGAAAAGCGGCGCATGCGCTCCATCTTCGCCAGTTCGGCATCGCCGACCCGGCGCTGCACCACCACCGCGTCGGGGGCGATGCGCTCCATTTCCACCGGGTCGAGCAGGCGCGCGTAGTACACGCCATCGATCCGGCCGGCCTCGGCCAGCGCCTGGAACGGCTGGATCACCCGGTAGTGGCCGCTGCCGAAGGCATCGCCGGGATGCGCCAGGATCCGCGGCAGCGGCCGCCACGACAGCGGCTGCCAGGAGAACTCCGATTCGCCGAGCTTGAACCCGCCCGGTTGCTCCAGGCCCAGGCTGAGCGAGTAGGCCGGGTCGTGCGCCATGGCCGGCAGCCAGTGTTGCAGCAACGCGTCGTCCGCGCGTTCCGGGCGCGCCGGTGCGGGCGCCTGCAGCAGCAGCGCCTCCGGCGTCCACAGCGTCCATTCGCCCAACGCCGCGGCACGCAGGCACAGATCCACGTCGGCACCGCCGGCTTCGAAGCCGTCCGCATCGAACCCGGACAGACGCTCGAACAGCGCGCGCCGTACAAGCATGCAGCGCTCGGAGACCGCGCTGTAGCGATGCGCCACCTGCAGCCGGCCCAGGTAGCCGGCCTGCGCCATCGGTTCGCCGGCGAAGGCATGCCCGGACCCGGGTAGCAGCCCCGGCAGCAGCCCGGCGTGGGTGATCGTGCCATCGGCGGACACGCCCTTGGCGCCGACGATGCCGACCTCCGGGCGCTGCGCGTGGTTCATCAGAGCGTGCAGCCAACGGTCCTGGACCACGGCGCTGTCGGCATCCAGGAACAGCAGGTAGTCGCCGCGCGCCTGGGTCGCGGCCAGGTTGCGCGCCTGCGCCGGGGCGACGCGCGCGTCCAGCGCGAACACGCGGACGCGTCCGGCGCCCAATTCGGCCACCGCCTGCATCCACTCGGCGACCGCCGGCGAGGCGCTGCCGTTGTCGACCAGCAGCAATTCGTAGGCCGGGTAGGCGGTGTGCTCGAGCAGGCCGACCACGGCGCGTTGCAGTTCGGGCAGGTTGTCCTGGCCGAGCATCACGATCGAGACCGGCGCCTGGTCGGCATGCCCGTAGTCGACGCGGTGCAGGCCGCCGGGCAGCGCCTCGACCTTGGCGTCGGCGTAGCCGCGCGCCCGAAGATGGTCGGCGATGGCGCGCTGCCGCGCCTCCGCGCCGGTGTCGGCCTGGAGCGGGGCGGCGATCAGCAGCGGTTCGGGCAGATGGACGAGGCTGGCGCCGGCATCGCGCAGGAACAGGCGCAGGATCAGGTCCAGTTCGTTGGCGCCATCGTGGGCGGGATCGAAGCCGCCGAGTTCCTCCACCAGCGCGCGGCGGAACACCCAGTGGCGGGCGGTGGCCAGCGGATTGCCCAGCAGCAGGTCCAGGTCCGGATCCGGACGCAGCACCGGCGCCAGCGTCTCGGCATCCGCCGCCAGCCATTCGTCGGCATACAGCGCGCTGCATTGCCGATGCTGGGCCAGTTCCAGCACCAGCCGCAGCAGGCCGCCGGCGCAGAAGCGGGAGCCGGCGGCAGCGCACAGGAACCAGTCGGCATCGCCGAGTTCGCCCAACGCGGCGTTGAGGCCGGCGGCCTCCTGGGCGGCCGCCTGCGGCAGGTATCGCACTCGCGGATCTGGCCATGGCATGGTGCCCGCATCGCCGAGTATCGCCACCGTCAGCGTGGCGCCGGCGGCGCCGTCCTGCAGCAGGCTGTGCAGGCTCGCCGCCAGTCCGGCGGCATCGCCGGCGCGCGCGTCCAGCAGGACCGCGAGCTTGGCGCCGCCGCCCAGCTCCGCCAGACGCGCGTCCAGCAGGGCGCGCTGGGCCGGCGCCAGGTGTCGCCGCGCCTGCCAGTCGCGCAGCGCCAGTTGCGCCCGCCCGCGCGCATACGCCGCCTGGATCGCCTGCAGCAGATCCACCGGTGCGGCCGCGGCCGAGCCGTCCAGCGGCGCCACGTGGACCAGGCGCACGTCGCCGTCGCCGCGGTACCACCCCATCGCGCGCACACCGTGGCGGAAATCCGCGTGGCCCTGGTCGCCGATGCCCGGCTGGTCGCGCCCGGCCTGGCTGAATTGGTCCTGCGACACCCGGAAGCGGGTCAGCGGCCGCGCCAGCAGGGCCAGGTTGCCACGGTGCAGCAGCTTGGCGTACAGCGCCAGGTCGCCGACCCAGTGGATCAGGCGGCCGTCCAGCATCATCAACTGGTCGCCGATCTCCAGCAGATCCTGGCGCCGGCACAGCACGCAACTGGGCTCGCCGATGAAATTGATGGTGTGGTCGGCGAGGAAGGACAGCAGTTCGGGCCCATCGAGCACCACATCGCCGGCGAACGGGAAGCTGGTGGCGTGGATGTCCGGCAGCGGCGCGTCGTCGCCGTCGATGCGTTGCCGGCGCGAGGAGGCCAGCACCACATCGGGGCCGGTCTCCATGGCGTGTACCAACGCGGCGATGCAGTCCGGGTCCAGCACGTCGTCGTCGTGCAGGAACTTGACGTACTCGCCCTGCGCCAGGCCGATGCCCTTGATGGTGCTGCCGAGTTCGCCCAGGCGGCTGGGGTTGCGCTGGTAGCGGATCGGGAAGCGCGCGTCGGCGCGCTTGCGCTCCACCACCGCGGCGATCGTGCCATCGGGGTTGTCGTCGCAGATCACCAGTTCCAGCGCCGGATAGGTCTGGCCCAGCACGCTGTCCAGCGTCCGCTCGAAGTACCGTAACTTGTAGGCCGGCATGACGATGCTGACCAGGGCGTTGCCACTCATGGAGGATTGGCCGTCTCGAAGAAGGAAAGAACTGCAGCAGTGCTAGACCGAGGTCGAAAGAACCCGATGCGACCCATGACCCGCTCGGGTTCGTAAGCATGGATCGTGCCTAGCGGTGGCGTGCCGCGGTGATGGACTTGCCTGCCGTGCGGCTGATGCATGGTCGACTAGCATGTGAGTGGAGGCGCGCTAGCTGTCCGACGCCTAGCAGGACAGCTCGCGCGGGCGAAGCTGCTTGCTTGATGACGTTCAGCCGCTTGAGTGCTTTCAGTGCGCCTTTGCCAAGGTTTTTTCAGTGCCGCATTTCTCGGCCTTCAGTTCAGCAGCGCCGCGATCAAATTGCCGGGACTGGTGTCCGGCTGGCGCAGCATGACGCGATACGGCTGGGCACCGCTCGCGCGCCGTATCGTACCCATGTCCAGGATCGAACGCCGCATGAAGAAGACCGCAGGCGCACTCCTCTGCCCTGGGCGCAGCACGCTGGCGATTCCGTCCGCCGAACCGGACCAATAGGCGACTCCAGCCGAGGCCTCGGCGACCTGAAGACAGCCCAGGCTACGCCGATAGAATTCCAGTTGCTGTCCTAGTGCCTGTGCCGCAGCAGGTGCCAGTTCCACGACGACCTCGCTTTCGGGAGCCTGGATCTTCAGGGCCAGCAGCGCCTCCAGAAAGGGCAGCGGCGTGTCCAGTACATGGACGCGTTGGAGCGCGCCGCAAGCATGCAACTCCGCCACGACGGCATGCAGCTCGCCTTCCGGCGTCTGATCCTGATCGAAGGCCAGCATCTGGTCCCAATCGTAGCTTCTGGCGATTGCATCGAGCCTGGTGGCAACCTGATGAGAACGCAGATCCGCGAAGCCGTCTTCAATGAGCCGCGGGATCGGTTCATCGCGCAGGGCGCGCAAATGGGTCGACGTGACGCCGGCAACCGGGAAGCGCAGCAGATCGTCCTGATCCTGCTCGATCAGGCTGGAAATGAAGGCGGTTACCCCCACGGTCTGGATACCGAGCGTTGCGAAAAATTCACTGAGCACAATGCCCAGGCGCGTGTTATCCACGTCGTGACGAAGGCACTCCAGCACGATATCTCCCACGCGCAGTTCGCTCCTGGCAGCTTCGAAGTCCAGCACGGGAATGCCGTCCAGATCATCGGGGATTTTGCGCGGATACACGATGCCCGAGAGTTGAATCGCATTCAGGACTAGGAACTGCTTGAAGAAGTTGAGTGCCGGGTTCTGCAAGGCCCAGCCGGCTGCATAAATTCGCATCATGGCTTCCTGAATTCAAAGAACAGGGTGTCGCCGGCCTCGATACTCAGGCCTTGGTCGCTGCGCATCTGGTGGGGATAGGCGATCACGGTCCTTCCGTCCTTCAGTCCGCAACACAGGGTGGCGAATGCGGCGACTTCCTCAAGCCCGTTTTCGCGCGCAAGCGCACGAACTTCTTCCGGCAAAAAATGGCGGTAATGCCATTTGTAGCCGCCGTAGGGCATGACGCTCTCGTTGGGACAGGAAATGAACAGTTGTCCGCCGCGTTTCAGAGACTTGCTCAGCACCCAGAAAAGAGCTTCATGGTTCTTGACATGCTCTAGTGACTCCATGCTCATGACGAAGTCGAAGCAGGCTTCGGGCAGGTCGAAGGGAAACAACTTGGCGGCCCAGATGATATTTGGAGCCGGGATTTTGCGGCTCGCCAGGGCAATGCTCTCCTCCGATCCGTCGATTGCAAGGATCGATGCGTGGGTTTCGCGTGCCACCAGTGCCGCTCCGTATCCGGAACCGCAGAACACGTCCGCGCCGAAAAGCCGGGGATGATCGTTGGGCAAACGCGAGGCTGCGTAGCGATATCGCCACAAGTGATCCTTGCCGATCAGGTTCTGGTCGAGGGTGGGATATCTCTCTCCGCTCTTCAGTGCGTAGTCTTTCATCGTGCGGCTTCCTTGGATTCATGACCATAGACATGGATTGGCTCGTCATAGCGGGTGTCGTACACCGTACGGCTGGGCACATCCCGGTCATACAGGCGTGGCCAGCCCAGTTCGCAGTGGCGGCCGATTCGGACGCCAGGGCCGACCACCGCTCCCATGCGCAGGATGGCGTGCGTGCCGATCTCCGTGCCGTGGCCGATGCTTACGCCGATGTCGCACCAACATGACGGGCGCAGATGCACGCCAGCGCCGATCTTGACTCCGTCGTGCACCACGGTGTTGTAGTCGATACGGCTGCCCGCGCCGACCACCACGCCGTCGCCGATGAAGCAGTTGCGGCCGATCACTGCGTCGGCAGCGACCACGGCCGACGTGCTGACGAAAGACTCCAGGCTAAAGCCGCGCGCCATCGCCAACTGCATCAGCTCCATCCGGTTGAAATTGCCGAAGCTTTCGTCGTAGGCGATGAACACTCTGTCCGCATCCGGGTCCAGACCATCCAGTGCGTCCAGATCGAAGCTGTAGTCGGCGCGTAGCGAAACTTCGATCCTGCGCACGTCGGCCTGCGGCTCGGCCTGCCTCCAGGCATTGAAGACCTGTTCCAGGCAGATGCCGGTTCCGATGACGCATCTAGAGGCCATGATCTGTCTCCATCAGAGTCGCGTACCAGCGCTCCACCAGGCGGTTGGTGAACTCGTAGACCCCCTGGGTCGGCATCGGTGCGTCCATGTGCAGTGCGGATTGCACATGTTCCATGATCTCCACGTCCTCGCCAGTCACCAGCCGGCTGCCATGCATGTGCGAGAGCAGGTTCCAACTGGAAAAGGCATAAGGCTTCTTCTTGCGCGTGGTGAACCAGTAGATTTCCAGGTCGGTCCTGTCCGGGGCCACGGGGATGTGGTGTTCCAGGGTGAAGGAGTAGCCACCGTTGGGGCAGGCGATGTGCATGTTGGGAAACGTCAGCCAGTTGAAATAGGCGTCCTGTTCTCCCCAGCGCTCGACCATCTCATGGAACGGCAGACGCTTGGGTTCGGTGATCGGCGCGTCGGCGCCGGCCGAACTGAAGCGGCGCATCTCCGCGCGTAGACCGGTTGGGCTGGTGTCGGTCAGCGGACGGAGGCTTTCGGCCGCCAGTTCGGTGTCGACGTAGGCGGTGAAATCGAATTCCCGGGCGAGGCTCTTGGGATGGACAAAACGCGGGTGATTGGCGTCGCGCAGGTTCTCGTACGCCAGCTTCCAGTTGAACTTGCAGTGCCAGGTGGTCACCATCACCTCGCCGTCGTACAGGTTGGAGCTGCTTTCCAGCATGGAGATGAAGTGCGCGGGGAACTGTTCCTCGATCGGCATCGGGTCGCTGTCCAGGTTGACGAACAGCACGTTGCCGATGGCGTGCAGGGCGAACTCGCGCAGCCGGAGCTTCTGCTGTTCGGCCTGGCTTATGCGATACAGGGCACGACATTCGGGGATGTTCTTGATCGCGCCGTCCTGGTCGTAGCTCCAGGCGTGGTAGGGGCATACCAGCGGACGTCGTCCGATCGGCGCGGTCTGCAGCGGCGCGCTGCGGTGCAGACACACGTTTTCGAACGCGCGCAACTGGCCGTTGAAATTCTGGATGACGACCGGGATGCCGGCGATCTTGCGGGTGATGAAGCCGTTGTTTTCCGTCAGCAGGGTCTTCAGGCCGGCGAAAAGCCAGACCTTGCGAAAGATCTTTTCCTGCTCACGGGCAAAAATCTCCGGTGACAGGTAGTACTTGGGGTGCATTCGCGAGCGCATGAAGTAGCTGCCTGTCAAATGTCTTTCTGGAACACGATGCGGGCAGGGTTGCCGAACACGCTGGCGCCGGCTGGTACGTTTTTCATGACCACCGCGCCGGCCCCGATGACCGCGCCGTCACCGACCTTGACGCCGGGCATCAGCGTGGCGCGCGGATGTACGGTGACGAAGTTGCCAATCTGGACGCCGCCGCCCATGAACGCCATTGCGCCAACGTGCACGTAGTCGCCGATGCTGACGTCGTGCCCGAGCATGCTCTGGGCGTGGATGGTGACGAAGTCGCCGATGCGCACGTCCGGCCCGGACTGGACCAACAGGCCAAAGAAGCAGCCCTGGCCGAAGTGCACCCGCCGCCCCAGGCGGACGTCGGTCAGGATGGGAATGAAGCGCCCACCTTTCTCGAGGATCGGCAGCGCGTAGCGGTGGCGATCGTAGGGGTTGCCCATCGCACAGACGAATACATCGTCAGGCTGTGGCAGGTAGCTCATCGGATCGCCGATGATCGGCATGTCGACGTCGTAGCGGTCGAGGATGTTGGCGCGGCTGTCCAGGAACCCGCCGATCAGCCAGTCCTTGCCATGCCCGACGTCGTCATGCATTTGCTCCAGGACTTCCCGGCCCCAGCCGCCGGCGCCGATAATGAGTGCGCGGTCCATCAGAGCACCGCTCCGCCGTCCATGACCAGGCTGGTGCCGGTGACCCAACGGCTGGCGTCTGACAGCAGATAGACCGCGGCGTTGGCGACATCTTGCGGTGTGCCCAGACCAAGTGGATGGCGCGCACGTTGCTGCTTCAGTGGTTCGTTATGTTCGTTGTCCTCGCCCCAAAGGCGCGGGGTGGGTACGACCGACGGCGAGATCCCGTTGACTCGCATGCGGTGCCTCGCCTGTTCCAGCGCCAAGCAGCGGATGATGCCCAGCAGGCCGGACTTCATTGCTGAATATGGCCCCACGCCCCGTGTGCCGATATGCGCCGAAGTGGACAGCATGAACACGATGGAGCCCTGCGCGGCGATGGCATTGGCCTGCAGCAGACGTTGGGTCAGCATGACCGGGGCCAGGAAATGAACCTCGTAGATGCGCGTCATCAGTTCTTCCTTCAACTGGCGGATCGGCGACAGCATCTGTCCGCCGAAGCAGTGCACCACGCCGTCGATGCGCTGGCTGGCTTGCACCACGCGCTCCCGGTCCTCCGCAACAGTCAGGTCGGCCTGCACCTGCACATGCCCGTCGCCGGCCAGCTGCGCATGGGTGGCCTGCAGACGCGCGGCGTCGCGACCGCTGACCACCAGTCGCGCGCCGCGCCGTGCGCAGGTCAGTGCGATTTCATGGCCCAGGCCGGATGACGCGCCGGTAACCAGGATGGTCTTGCCCTCCAGGGAAAACGCGTTGCGGGTGGGGTTGCTCATGCGTAGATGTCCATCGGCACGGTCAGACCGCCGTCCACGACGAAGTAGTTGCGGGTCACCCAGCGACTGGCGTCGGACAGGTAGAACACCGCCGCATAAGCCACGTCTTCCGCTTCGCCCAGCCCAAGCGGCGTTAGCTTCGCGTGCTCGTCGATGTTGCCGCCACTCTGGTTGAGCCCATCGAGCATTGGCGTGCGCACATAGCCGGGCGCGATGCAGTTGGCGCGGATACCCTGCTTGGTCACTTCCAGCGCCAGGGTGCGCATTGCGCCGAGCAGCGCCGCCTTGCTGGCAGAGTAGGCGGCGGTGGCGACAGGACCGACGTGCGAGCCGATCGCCGAGATGAAGAGGATCGAGCCGTTGGCGTTGATGCGTTTCTTCGCCAGCAGGCCGCGCGTCAGCAGCAGTGGCGCATACACATTGCTGGCGAAGGTTTCGTCCAGATGCGCGCGGTTGATCATTCGGAATGGGGCGAGCCGGGCGATCCCGGCCGCGTGTGCGACGCCATCCAGGACGCCGACCGAGGCGACCATGTGGTCGATGTCCTCCTGCTTGTCCAGGTTGGCGATGACCTGCTCGTGCCCTGCGCCTTGCAATGCGGCGAAGGTCTCGGCCAGGCGGGCCGCGTTGCGACCGCTGATGACCAGCTGCGCGCCCATCTCCGCGCAGCTCAGCGCGATCTGCCGCCCGATGCCGGACGAGGCACCGGTGATCAGGATGCGTTTGCCCTCAAGCGCGAACGGGTCTCTCGGAGCCATATCGGTATTCACGACTCGATCAACTCCGGAAACACCGCGCCCTCGATATCAATCAGGCACGTCCCCCACGACAGGCCGATGCCGAAGCCGCACAGCAGCACCCGCTTGCGGCCCGATTCCAGTTCCTTGTTGATGCGTGCGGTCATGGTCACCGGCAGCGAGGCGCCGCTGGTGTTGCCGAAGTCGCGCAGAGTCGAGGGCACTTTCTCCACCGGCAGGCCGAGCTTCTTGCGGATGGTCTCGTTGATCATCCGGTTGGCCTGGTGGAACACGAAATAGTCGATCTCGTCCTTGGACACGCCGGTATAGTCGAGCAGCTTCTGCACCGCCGGCGGCACGCGCTGGGTGGAGAAGCTCAACACCGCCACCCCGTCCAGTTGCAGGTCAATGCCGCGGTGCCAGTGGTCGTTCTCGTCGGCGCGGAACGGCATCAGGTGCTGGATGGCGATCGGCTCGCGCTGACCGCCCACCGGGACGATGATCGCCTTGTAGCCGCTGCCGTCGCTGTTGAGGTCGAAATGCATCGGCGCCGCGTCGGCGCTGAACTCCAGCGCAGTGGCGGTGCCGGCATCGGAGAAGATCGGGTCGTCCAGGTTGGCGCTGCGGTCGCCTACCAGCAGCAGGCCCTTCTTTACCCCGCCGGCGGCGATCATTGAGCCGAGCAGATTGATGCCGAACGGGTAGGCCGAGCAGCCGAGATTCACGTCGAAGGCCACGGTGGCATGCGACAGGCCCAGCCGGTCCTGCAGGATGATCGCGGTGGCCGGGATCGGATAGTCCGGCGACTGGGTGACCACGATCAGCGCGTCGATCTCCTCGCGCGCCCACTGCAGCCGTTCCAGCAGCACCTGCGCGGCATCGAACGCCAGGTCCGAAAAACACTGCCACTCCTGCGCCATGCGTCGGGTCTCGATGCCGATGTTGCGCACTAGCCGCTCGCGCTCGGAGCGGATCTGCGGCCGGCAGTCGGTCAGGTTGGAGACCACGCGCTTGGGCACGCAGGTCGCCATGCCGGCGAAACGCACGTTGTGCAGGGTGGAGGTCGGCATCTTATGCCTCGGTCAGTTTGTACAGGTCGCCGATGGTGACCACCTTGGCCAGGTGTTCGCCGGTGATGGTCTTGCCGTACTCCATGTCGAACATCACGATCACGCCCAGCGCGGCCAGCGAATCCCATTCGGGCAACTCGCGCAGCACGGTATCGGCGGTCACCTCGACCGGCGTCTGGAAGTCGGTCGCCGACAGGAAGTTCTCGATAAAGGCGTCTTGGCTCATTCGTGTTCCACGGGTTGTGCGGAGGAAGGGGTGAGGGAAACCGCGCTGCGGCCGGCATCGTGAGGGAGCGTTGCCGGGGCATCACCGGCGCCTGCGATCAGGTCGACGATGGCCGCCACGTCCGCCGCGCCCAGGCCGGGATAGATCGGCAGGCACAGCACCCGGTCGGACATCTGCCGCGCGACCGGCAGCCCGGCCGGCGCCGCCGAGGGCAGGCCGCGGTACATCGGGAAATCGCTGATCAGCGGATAGAAATAGCGCCGCACCAGCACCTCGTGCTCGCGCATCCGCTGATGCAGGGCGTCGCGGGTCAGCGGGAATTCGTCCTCGATCAGGATCGGGAACGAGGCGTAGTTGGACAGCGCCGGCGAGCGCGGCGCCAGGCAGCGCACGCCAGGCACCTGCGCCAGGCGGCGCCGGTAGTCGGCGTCGATCTCCCGCCGCTGCGCCAGCGCACGGTCGATATGCTGCAGCTGCAACAGCCCGAACGCGGCGTTGATCTCGCTCATCTTGCCGTTGATGCCGGTGGCCACCACGGTGGTCTCGTCGACGAAACCGAAGTTCTTCAGCCGGCTGATGCGCTGGTAGGTTTTCTCGTCCGGGCAGACGATCGCGCCGCCCTCGAAGGTGTTGAACACCTTGGTGGCGTGGAAGCTGAGGATGCTCAGATCGCCATGACGCAGGATCGAGCCGCCTTCGTCCTTGACCCCAAAGGCATGCGCGGCGTCGTAGATGACCTTGAGATTGTAGGTGTCGGCGATGCGCTCGATCGCGGCGGTGTCGCACGGCGTGCCGTAGCAGTGCACCGGCATGATCGCGGTGGTCTGCGGGGTGATCGCCGCCTCGATCTTGTGCGGATCCAGGTTCAGCGTGGCCGGGTCGATGTCGACGAAGACCGGCTTGATTCCCTTCCACAGCAGCGAATGCGCCGTGGCGACGAAAGAGTACGGGGTGGTGATCACCTCGCCGGTGATGCGCAGCGCCTGCAGCGCGGTGAGCAGGGCGAGGGTGCCGTTGGCGAACAACGCCAGATGGCTCACGCCCAGGTATTCGGCCAGTGCCTTTTCCAGCGCCCGGTGCATGTCCCCGCCATTGGTCAGGATGCGGCTGCTCCAGATCTTCTCCAGGTACGGCACGAACTCGTCCAGGGGCGGCAGCAGCGGACTGGTGACGGGGATGGGCATGGTGGCCTGCGTGGGTGCCTGTGAAAGTCCGCGGCGCGGAGCGTTGCGACGGGGTACGGAGTCTGGAAGCAAGCCATATGCCAACGAACCTGTCCACTGCTTTCGCAGGTGTCCGCGTCGATGATATGCCATGCGATCCACGATCCCGATTGCGCAACACGGGCGTGATCCCCGCGCGCGTCCAGCGCGCCAGCGCATGCGAAGGGAAAGGGTACTTCAGCTTCGACCCGCAGTCGTTCCGTGGCGCAGCACGCGCGATAGCGCGGATGCGGGCGACGGCCGCGCCTGGCTCAGCTCGCCAGTTCGGTCTGGTCGCGGTCGATGCCGTACTTGCGCAGCTTCTCCACCAAGGTGGTGCGGCGCAGGCCCAGTAGTTGCGCCGCGTGCGCGACCACGCCCTGGGTGCGTTCCAGCGCCTCGTTGATCAACGCCAGTTCGATGTTGGCCATGTGCCCGCGCAGGTCCAGCCCGCTTTCCGGCAACGTCGCCGCGGCCTGCGCGGCCGATTCCGGGGCGTCGGTGAGCGCCTTGGGCCCAGCATGCAGATCGACCACGTTGGGCACGCGGCGCGGATCCGGCGTCGCGGCCGGCGCCGGCGGCGCGGACACGTCGATGGAGGAGGCGAAGTCGCCGCGGTAGCGCGCCGGCAGGTCCTGCACCCGCACCAAGCCGCTGGGATGCAGCACCGCCAGGCGCTCGACCAGATTGGTCAGCTCGCGCACATTGCCCGGCCACTCGTAGCCGCGCAGCGCCTGCAGCGCCTCCTCGGAAAAGCGCACTTCGCCGCGCCCGGTGCGGGCCAGTTGCGCGGCGATGGTGTTGACCAGCGCCGGCAGGTCGTCGCTGCGCTCGCGCAGCGCCGGCATCTCGATCGGGAACACGTTGAGCCGGTAGAACAGGTCCTCGCGGAACTGGTTGCCGGCGATGCGCTCTTCCAGGTTGCGATGGGTGGCGGCGATCACCCGCACGTTGCAGCGGATGGTCACGTTGCCGCCGACCCGCTCGAAGCTGCGTTCCTGCAGCACGCGCAGCAGCTTGACCTGCATCGGCAGGCTCATGTCGCCGATCTCGTCCAGCAGCAGGGTGCCGCCCTCGGCCATCTCGAAGCGGCCCTTGCGCGCGCTCAGCGCACCGGTGAACGAGCCCTTCTCGTGGCCGAACAGTTCGCTCTCCAGCAGGTCCGGCGGGATCGCGCCGCAGTTGATCGCCACGAACGGCCCGTCGCGACGCGGCGACTGCTGGTGGATCGCGCGCGCCACCACTTCCTTGCCGGTGCCGGACTCGCCCAGCACCAGCACGGTGGTGTCGAACGCGGCGACCTGGTCGATCAGCCGGCGCAGGCGGGTGACCGCCGCGCTGGTACCGGTCGGGCCGTTGTCCTGCGCGGCGCCGGCCTGGTGCTCAGCGTCCAGCCGCTTGAGGCTGGCGCGGCGCAGCAGGGTTTCCAGTTGCGCGTGGCGCAGCGGCGCCTCCAGTTGCCACACGTTGGCTTCGTGCAGGCCGTGGCGCTGCGCGAACGCCTGCGCGTCGCCGTTGAGCAGCAGCACCGGTGGCGGCAGCGGGCTGCGCGCGACCCAGCCGAAGAAGGCGTCGGCCTGTTCTTGATCGTCGAGCCCGCCGACCAGGATCGCCATCCATTCGGTCTGCCGGTGACGGCCCGGATTGACGTCGGCCACGTCGGTGACCCAACGCGGATTGAGGTCCATGAACTCAAGCAGGCTGACCGTGCGCTCGGCGCGAACCGCGTCGTCGTCGATCACCAGGATCCGGGATTCGCTCATGCCGGCACTCCCTCTGTGCGTAAGCCCTCCAGGATCGGCATCACTTCCTGGATATAGGACAGCTTGCTGACGAAGTTGTCGGCGCCGGCGCGCATGGCGTGCTCGCGGTGCTCGGCATCGTCGAAATGGCTGGCGATCACGATGTACGGGGCCTGGTCCTGGGTCTTGATCAGGCGCGTGGCCTGCAAGCCGCCCATCTCGGGCATGGCCAGGTCCATCAGCACCACCTGCGGACGCAGCGACTCGGAGCGCTCGATCGCCTCCAGGCCGTTGGCGGCGCTGCCGATCACTTCCATCCAGTCGAGCTTGCGGAAGTGGCGCATCGCGGCGTTGATGAAGCCTTCGTGGTCGTCGACCAGAAGCACGGACAATTTGTTCATGTGCAGTTCCTTAGCCCGCGCGGGCCAGCAGGGGTTTGGCGCGACGGCGTTCGCGGGCGGGGGCGATATCCAGTTGTTCGCGGTACTTGGCCACGGTGCGCCGGGCCACGTTCACGCCCTGTCGCGACAGCAGCCCGGCGATCGCCTCGTCGGCGAGCGGCCGTCCGGCCGGTTCGGATTCGATCAGGCGCCGCACCATCGCGCGCACCGCCTGGCCGGACACGGTGGCGCCTTCCAGGCGCACCGCGAAGAAATGCTTGAGTTCGAAGGTGCCGCGCGGCGTCTGCAGATACTTGCCGGTGGTGATGCGCGAGACGGTGGACTCGTGCATGCCGATCGCGTCGGCCACTTCCTTCAGGGTCAACGGCGCCATCGCTTCCTCGCCCTTGACCAGGAACGCGGCCTGGCGCTCGACGATGGCGCGGGTGGTGCGCAGCAGGGTCTCGTAGCGCATCGACAGGCCGCGGGTCAGCCAGCGCGCCTCCTGCAGCATCTCGCGCAGCGGCGCCGCCGCCTCGCCGGCCTCGGCCAGGGCGCGCTCGTGCATCGGGTTGACGGTGACGCGATGGGTGGTGGCCGGGTTCAACGCGACCCGCCACACGCCATCGCCATGCCAGGCGACCACGTCCGGGATCACGTGGCCCAGGTTCTCCGGCAGCAGGCTGTCGCCGGGACGCGGCTGCAGCGACAGGATCAGCCGTACCGCCTCGCGCACATCGTCGGCCTCGGCGTCGAGCTGGCGCGCCAGCAGCGGGTAGTCGTGGCTGGCGAGCAGGTTCAGGTCGCCGGCGAGGATGCGCGCGGCCAGATGGCGGCCGGCGACGCGGCCGGACAGGGCGGCCAGCTGCACGCTCAGGCACTCGCGCAGGTCGCAGGCGGCCAGGCCGGTGGGATCGCCGTGCAGCAGGCGCTGGCGCACCGCCTCCACGCGCGCGGCGGGCAGGTCGAAGCGCGCGCAGGCGAGCAGGGTCAGCGTGTCCAGGGCATCGTCGAGATAGCCGGCGTCGTCGCTGTGTTCCAGCCAGAACGCGGCCACTTCCAGTTCGCGTTCGTCCAGTTCCAGCGCCAGGCGCTGCAGCACGCGCAGCTGCGGGTCGGTGGATTCGCCGGCGGCGATGCGCTGCATGCGGTCGTCTTCGCCCTCGCTCCAGCCGGCACCGGGCAGGTCCCACATCGAGGACTCGGGCAGTTCGTCGAACGCGGCGGTGTCCAGCGCCGCGTCATGATCGACCACCGGCTCGAGCACGCCTTCCGGCTCTTCCAGTTCCAGCAGCGGGTTGGTCTCCAGCGCGCGCCGGATTTCCAGTTCCAGTTGCATGCCGTCGAGCTGCAGCAGCCGGATCGACTGCAGCAGTTGCGGGGTCAGGTGGAGTTGCTGGCCTAGCTGAGCGGAGACGGTCGGCTTCATGCGAACTTCCTCGGTTTGGCGCCAAGCCTCTGGCGCCCGTGGAATGCATAGTGCTTGCCACCTGACGGTAACAGAATCGGGAGGTTCCTGAGTGAGGTAGTCAAATTCCCGACATGGTGTCAGGAAAATCCCGACATTCGTGTAGGGGTGTGCCGGTAGGCTGGCGCGGCAGGCCAATGCTGGCGGGCCTCGACGGGGTTACGTCGGCAGCTGACTGGTTAAGGCAAGCTGCGTGCCAGTCCCGCGCGTCGGGAAGCCGTTCCTGCCCTCAGGTCAGTTCGTTCTGGTGCCGCGCGGCCAGCAGCACCAGGTCGTTGGCGCGCCGGCAGCCCAGCGACTCCATCATCCGCGCGCGATGGGTCTCCACGGTCTTGACGCTGATGCCCAGGTCCGAGGCGATTTCCTTGTTGCTCTGGCCACGGCCGATCTGGCGCAGGATCTCGCGCTGCCGCGGCGACAGGGCGGCGATCCCCACCGGGCGCTCGCGGCCGAGCATCGGCGCGATCATCTTGGAGGAGATCTGCGGGCTCAGGAACACCTGGTTGGCGCTGGCCGCGCGCAGCGCCAGTTCCAGTTCCAGTGGGGCCGCGTCCTTGACCACGAAGCCGGTGGCGCCGCGGTCCAGCGCGTCGCGCACGTGCACCGGGTCGTCGTGCATCGACATCATCACCACGCGGGTCTTGGGCGAGGTCTGCAGCACGTCGGTCAACGCGTCCAGGCCGCTGCGACCGGGCAGGGACAGGTCCATCAGCACCAGGTCGGGGCGGTGCAGGGTGGCCAGGTCCACCGCCTGCTGCGCATTGCTGGCCTCGGCGATCACATCGACGTCGGCGAACGTCTGCAACAGCCGGCTCAGGCCGGCGCGAACCAGGGTGTGATCGTCGACGATGATGACTCGCACGGTGGAAGGTCCCTCTTACGTGTCTCGCACCTTAGCCGAGCGCGCCGCCGCCGCCAACCAGGCGTGGGCGGGGAAGGGACGGTCCGTGGCTCAGCGGGCGCGCCGGCTGTCGGCGATCTGCCGCCGGTGCAGCCGGAACAGGTGGCGCTCCAGCGCCTCCTGCAGGCCAGGCGGCTGTGTCTCGAATCGTAGCCAGAGATGGAAGCTGCCCGCGGCGGCGGCTTCGGCCAGCACCCGCACCGGCAGTTCCAGGTAGTCCGGCAGCCAGTCGGAGGGCTGCAGGCGCAACAGGCCGGCGGCCCCGGACGGGGCGTTGGAGCGCGACCCCAGTTCCAGTCTCACGCCGTTCCGCGACCAGCGCAGCGGCCGCAACGGCAGCCCGTCCTCGTTCTGGCGGGCCAGCCGGCCGAGCAGCACCAGCATCAGGTCGAGCTTGGCGTCCATGCGCTGCAACTGCAGCGGCAGATCGCTGCGGTCCTCGCTGCCTTCGTCGCTGCGCAGGTCCTCGACCTGGGCCAGGCCGCGCAGCAGCGCCTCGGCCGCGCCGAAGCGGCCAGCGCCGTTGCCGAGCTTGAAATCGGCCGGCAGCGCCAGTTCGCAGCTGAGGGTGTCGTGGAACAGGTCGGCTTCGGCGGGGTGGTGGACGCCGCCGTCGGACGCGCTGTTCATCTCAGCGATCCGGCCTGCGAGTAGGCGCGCGCGGCATTGTTGGACAGGCGGTTGGCGCGCAGCCAGTCGCCGGCTTCGTCGCGCGCCTGCAGCATCTGCGCGATCACCGCGTGCTGCAGTTTCAGCAGCGAGGCGACGCTCTCGCGCGATACGTCGTTGCCGGCCAGCTGCAGGTACTCGCGCAGGTGCTGCTCGTGCTCGGCGACCATGCGCTCGGCCAGCGCATGGTCGTCGCCCTGCAGCACCTGCTGCAGTTGCTGCAGTTCGGCGTGCAGCGCCTCGATGCTGACGGCGATCATAGGGCGGCGACCGCGGCGAGGTCGCGTTGCTGGACGGGAATGGCGTTCCACGCCGCATCGATCTCGCTGAGCAGTTCCAGCGATTCGACCAGGGCGCTGTCGTCGTTGTGCAGATTGGCTTCGGTGAGCCGATGCATCACGTAGTCGTACAGCGCCGAGAGGTTGCTGGCGATCTCGCCGCCGGCCTCGTGATCCAGCGAGCCGTTGAGGTGGCCGACGATGGCGCAGGCCTCGCCGATCGCCTTGCCCTTGCGCGCCTGGTCGCCCTGCGCCAGGCAGGCCTGGGCCTGGCGGATGCGCTGGCACGCGCCGGCGAACAGCAGCGCCACCAGCTTGTGCGGATCGGCATCGGTGATGCTGGTGGACACGCTCATCTTGCGGTATTGCTCGGCGTATTGGCGGCTGGAACCGTACATGGAAACTCCCTCGGGTGGCCTGGTGCCGTGCCGCCGCGGCGGGCGGCGAAGGCGCCGTGGCGGCGGTACGTGCTGCCAGTCCGGAATGACTGTCGATGCTAAAGATATCGGCCGCTGCCCGCTCGGACTTGAGCGCCGGCGGCGTCTTTCATTCCGATGCCGTCGCCGCTACGTCGAGAACTGCTTGGTGAGGGCGTCGCTGATCGATTGCATCTGCGCGACCATCGTGTCCATCGCGGTGAACCTGGCGGTGTAGTTGGTGGTCAGCGTGTCCATCCGCTTGTCCAGGTCGCTGAGCTGGTTGGTCAGGTCGCTGATGTGCTTGTTGAGCGACGCGGTACGCTGCGTGATGCTGCCGTTGGTGACATCGAGGTTGCTGTTCAGGAGCGTGGTCACGCCCGCGGTGAAGCTGCCGCTGGTGCCGAACAGTGCCTTCGCCGAGGCCGGATCGCTGGCGACGGCGCTGTCGAACTTGGCGCCGTCGAAGCTCATCACCCCGGCCTTGTCGATGGTCACGCCCAGCGCCATGAGGTCGACGATGTTGCCGCTGACCTGGCCGCGCAGCGATTGCTGCAGTCCGCGCACCATCGCGTCGCCGGTCAGCGCCGAGGCCTTGTTGTTGGTGGCGTCGTAGGCGCTGGAGGACTTCAGCAAGGTGTTGGTGGTGTTGTAGGCGGTCACGAACGCGGTGAGGTTCGCCTTCAGGCTGCTGCTGTCGTTGGCGATGCTCAGGCTGTACTTGGTGCCTGCCTCGGCCTTGGTCAGGTTCAAGGTGACGCCGGGCACGAGGTCGGCGATCGCGTTGCTGCTGGAGGTGCGTTCGAAGCCGTCCACGCGGACCACCGCATCGGCCGCGGCCACGGTCTGGGTCAGGCCGCCGCTGCTGCCGCTGCTGTAGGTCAGCGCGGCGAGTCCGCCGTTGCCGCCGGTGCTGCTGATGGTCAGCGCGCCCTTGACGCCGGAATCGACCGCGTTGAGCACCAGATGGTCGCCGTCGTCGGCGCTGACCACGCTGGCGGTCACGCCGCTGCCGCCGGCGGCCTTGTTGATCGCCGCGGCGACGTCGCTGAGCTTGCTGTTTTCGGCGACGGTGACGTTCAGCGTCTTGTCGCCATAGCCGATGCTCAAGGTGCCGTCGCCCACCACCGCGTCATCGGCGTAGGCGGCCGAGGTCAGCTTCTGCCGTTCGGCCAGCTTCACTACCTCCACGCTGTAGTTGCCGGCGGTGGCGCTCTCGGTGACGCTGGCGGTATAGCCGGCGCCGTCGGCGACAGTGGCCTTGACCGCGCTCTTGTCCGCGCTCTTGGCGATCGCGTTCATCGCCGTCTGCAGGTTGGACAGGGCGCCCTTGATCGTGCTCAGCGCCGAAAGTTTGGCGCTGGACGCGGTGCCGTCGGCGTTGATCCGGTTTTCCTGCGGCGCGCGCTGGGCGGCCACCAGGCTTTTGACGACGGCGGCGACGTCCATGCCGGAACCGACGGCGGACAGCGATGAAGTAGCCATGGGCAGGCTTCCTTACAGTGGCGGGCACGAAGGCCAGCGGTAGATAGGGGTATCGGCGGCGCACGGCGGTTCTTGAGGCCGCGCGTGCGCCGGTCATGCCGTGGAGGTGATGCAAATCCTGTGCCTGCGGGCGGCCAGGCGCAAAAAAGCCCCTCCTTGCGGAGGGGCTTTGGGTCTTGCCGGTGTCCAGCGGGCTGTTACTGCAGCAGGCTCAGCACGTTCTGCGGGACCGACTTGGCCTGCGCCAGCATCGCGGTACCGGCCTGCTGCAGGATCTGCGTGCGGGTCAGTTCGGCGGTTTCCTTGGCGTAGTCGGTGTCGCGGATGCGGCTACGCGAGGCCGACAGGTTCTCCGAGGTGGAGCTCAGGTTGGCGATGGTGGAGGTGAAGCGGTTCTGCACCGCACCCATGTCGGCGCGCGAGGAGTTGACCGAGGTCAGCGCCTTGTCGACGATTTCCAGCGCCTTCTGCGCGCCGGAGAAGGTGGAGATGTCCAGATCCTTCAGCGTGCTGGTGGTGCCTGCGACGGCGGTGGCCGAGGTGGCGATGCCGGCGTTGCTGAAGGTGATGCCGGTGGCGCCGGTGGCCGAGCCCGCGGTGAACGAGAAGTCCTTGCCGGCCTTCAGCGATTCGAGCTTCAGCGCGCCGGTGGTGCTGTCGACCGAGGCGTACACGCCGGTCTGGTCCAGCTTGTCGTTGATCGCGGCGGCGATCTTCTTGGACACGTCGGAATCGACGTCGCCGACCGCGACCGCGACCGAGGCGATGCTGACGCCGTTGACCGACATGCCGGAGAAGCTGCCGCTGGCGGTCGCGGTGCCCGATGCCAGGGCGGCCGAGCCGGTCTGGGTGGCGGCGAAGCCGGCCTTGCCCAGCGAATCGACGTTGGCGTCGACGATGCTGTTGATGCCGATGGTCTGGCCGGCGTCGGCGCCGACCTGGAACAGCGCGCCGGAGAACGAGCCGTCCAGCAGCTTGGTGCCGTTGAAGCTGGTCTGGTTGGCGACGCGATCGATTTCCGAGGTCAGCTGCTTGACTTCCGAGTTAAGCGCCTGGCGGTCGGTGGCGGAGTTGGTGGCGTTGGCCGACTGCACCGACAGCTCGCGGATACGCTGCAGGTTGTTGCCGATTTCGACCATGGAGCCTTCCGCGGTCTGCGCCAGCGAGATGCCGTCGTTGGCGTTGCGCGAGGCGACGTCCAGGCCGCGGATCTGGGTGGTGAAGCGCTCGGAGATCGCCAGACCGGCGGCGTCGTCCTTGGCGCTGTTGATGCGCAGGCCCGAGGACAGACGCTGAATCGTCGTGGCCATGCTCGAGCTGGTGCTGTTGAGGTTACGCTGAGCGTTCAGCGACATTACGTTGGTGTTGATGACCTGTGCCATTTTGATATCTCCTCTAAGCGATTTATCCGGCAACCTGTGGGTGCCTGGAGCCTCCGCAGGGGGGCCATCAATTGGCCGTTGCCGCTGCTGAGATAAATAACGGCGGGAGCCCAACAACCTTTAGCGATTCGCTGCGGAAAATATCGCGATTTTGCGAACCGGAGCCTGGGGCACTCGCGGCGAACAGCTTGTTTCGGCAGTGTTTCGGCAAACTTTAGCGGCGTCGCGCGGATGCTGGCTTGCCGGCGCATGCATGACGATCCCGGTATAAAACGGCAAGGCCCGGAGCATCGCCACGCTCCGGGCCTTTCCATCTATATAAGCCGGATCGGCGATCAGCGGATCATGTTGAACAACGACATCGACTGCATCTGGGTAAAGATGGTCTGTGCCGCCTTCAGCGCGGATTGTTCCAGTTGGTACTGGCCGATCGCATCGGCGTAGTCGAGGTCGCGCAGCGAGGACAAGGTCGTCTTCAGCGTCACTTCGTTGGATTCGCGCAGTTCGGCGGCGCTGTCGAGCGCGGCCAGCTGCGCGCCGCCGGCCGCGCGCGCATCGATCATCTTCGCCGAGGCCTGGCTGATGTCGCGCATCGACGACTGCAGGGTGTTCTGCAGCGCGGCCTTGTCGGTGGCGGTGACCGGGTCCGAGTTCAGCGCGTTGACCAGGTTGGTGATGGTGGAGAACACGTCCTTGGTGGTGGCGGCGCCGATCTGGAAGCTGTCGCCGACCGCCGGCGCGCCGTCCAGGCGCATCTTCAGGCCGCCGAAGCTGAGCGTTTCGCCGGCGGCGTAGGTGCCGGTGGTGACGACGGTGCCGTTGCTGTCGCGCACTTCGTAGGCGTCGGCGGCGGTGAAGGCGACGCTGTAGCTGCCGCCGTTCCAGCCGCCGGCGCCGGCGTCGCGGCTGTAGTCCAGCAACAGCCCGGTACCGGTGTTGGTGCTGGCCGCGTGCGCGTCGACGGTACCGTCGCCGGTGCGGATGCGCATGAAGATCTCGCTGCCGGGCAGGGCGTCGGCGACCTGGGTGTCGGCCGCCACTTCGACGCTGCGCTGGGTCTGGTCGCCGCTGTAGACCACGCTGCCGTTGACCACCGCGAACGGCGCCTTGTCGTCGGCGGCGCCGGCGAACAGGTAGCGGCCGCTGCCGTCGGTGCTGTTGGACAGGCTGAGCAGGCTGGCGTGCAGCGTCTTGAGTTCGGCGGCGATCGCCTTGCGGTTGTCGGTGGTCAGCGCCGAGCTGTTCGCCTGCACCGTCAGGTCGTTGACGCGCGCCATCAGTTCGCCGGCCTGGGACAGGGCGTTCTCCTGCAGGCCGAGGCGGTTCTGCACGTTGTTGGCGTTCTGGCCGAAACGCTCCAGCTCGGCCACGGCGCGGTCCAGGTTGACCGCGGTGCCGGAGGCGACCGGGTCGTCTGCGGCGGTGACCAGGCGCTTGCCGGTGGCCAACTGCTGCTCCAGATGTGAGATCTTGGCCTGCTTGCCCAGCATGTTGTTGACCGACTGGCTGAACATCATGCCGGTGGAAATGCGGTTGCTCATCGGATCGCCCCCAGGATGGACTGGAACATGGTGTCGGCGGCGGAGATCAGTTGCGACGCGGCCTGGTAGGCCTGCTGCAGGCGCAGCATGTCCGAGGCTTCCTCGTCCAGGTTGACGCCGGACACCGAGTCGCGCGCATCCTGCGCGCTGGTGTGGATCACGTCCTGCGCGTCGGCGGCGTATTTCGCCTGCCGCGCCGCGGAACCAATCGTGGTGGTGAGCCCGGACACCGCGCCGTTGAGGGTGATGGTGCCGCCATTGAAGGCCTTGGCATCGTCGAGGTTGGACAGGGTCAGGGCATTGCCGTTGTTGCTGGAGGCGGCGCCGGTGGGTTTGACCGCGAAGGTGTCGCCGGCGACCGGCGCGCCGTCCAGGGTCATGCTCCAGCCGTTGGCGCTGATGGTCTGTCCGGCGGTGTAGGGGAACGGACCGGCACCGTCGATGGTGTACTGGTTGGCGTCGATGAAGGCGATGCTGGAGGGCGTCAGCAGATTGGCGTTGCTGGCGTCGGTGGCGCGCACGTTGCTGACCTTGCCGGTGCCCAGGTTGCTCAGGTCGGCACTGCCGGTGACCGGCGTGGCCGCGGCGATGCGCGATGGGTCGGTGATCGCCACCCCCAGGCCGATGACCGCGTTGGCGGTGGGTTGCAGCAGGAACTTGTCGCCGGCGGCGGCGCTGCCGGAGACCCGCAGGGTCACCCCGTTGACCACGAACGGATCGGTGTTGCTGCCGGTGCCGGTCATCGCCACGCTGGCGCCGGTGTCGGCGCGGCTGGCGGTCCAGGTGCTGCCGTCGAACTTCAGCAACAGGTTCTGTCCGTCGAGCTTGCTCAGGTCGCCGACGCTGGCGCTGAAGCTGGCACTGCCGGTGTTGGCGGCATTGGCGTTGACGCTGGGCGCCGGCAGCGAGAAGAAGTCGCCGCCGAGATTGCCGTACAGGTCCATGCCGGCCCTGTGCTGCTGGTTGTAGCTGACCGCCAGGCCGGTGGCCAGGCGGCCCAGTTCGGCCTTGGTCGGATCCAGCACGTCGGCGCGGAATTCCAGCAGGCCGCCGATCTGGCCGCCCAGCGCGCTGTTGCTCAGGCTGATGGTCGCGCCCTGCGCCTGCAGCGCGACCGTCAGCCGCCCGGGCTGGTAGGGATCGGTGACGGTGGTCAGGGTGGAGGCGGTGGTGCCGACCACCAGCGCCTGGCCGCCCGCGGTATAGACGTTGATCGCGCCGCCGTCCTGCTGCACCGCGTTGCCGCCGGTGTAGCCCACCAGTTGGGTGATCAGCTGGTCGCGGCGGTCGAGCAGGTCCGGCGCGGCCGTGGCCGCGTTGCTGCCGATCTGGCCGTTGATCCTGGCCACTTCGGCGGCCAGGCGGTTGGCTTCCGTGGTGCCGGAAAGCAGGCCGTTGTTGACCTCGTTGCCGAGCGCGTCCATCTGCCCGTTGAGCTGCTTGAAGCGGGTCACCAGGGCGCCGCCGTTGTCGAGCAGGTTCTGCCGGGTGGCGGTGGCCGAGGCGTTGGCCGACAGGCCGGTGCTGGCGTCGAAGAACTTCGACCACTGGCCGGAGATGTTGGTGGCGGTGTCGGAAAACAGGCCATCGACGCGGTCGGACAGGGCCGACAGTTGCTTCAGCCGTGACAGTTCGCCGCCGCTGTCCAGCAGCCGCGAGGTGGCCAACTGGTCGGCGACGCGGGAGACGTCGGTGATCTGGGTGCCGTTGCCGATGTAGTCCGCGCCGTACCGGGTCGGCACGGTGGTCGCGAAGGAGACCCGCTGCCGGCTGTAGCCATCGGTGTTGATGTTGGCGACGTTGTGGCTCACGGTCGACAGCGCCCGCTGGAAGGCGATCAGGGCGCTGGTGCCGGTGGACAGGACGGACATGAGCGGCTACCTCAACGCAGGACGCTGGTGGACGGGTCGGAGGTGCTGGCGAACGCGCGCTCCAGGCCGCCGGCGGCGGCGTTGCCGATCGCGGCGACGGCGCGGCCGATGGTCGGGCCGCCGGCGATCGCGGCGATCTTGGCCGCGTACGACGGATCGGTGGCGTAGCCGGCGCGTTGCAGGCCCTGCGCGAAGCCGCGGATGTCGGTGCCGGCCTTCAGCGCCTGCTGGTAGCGCGGATTGGTCTTCAACAGGCGCACGTAGTCGGCGAAGCTCTCGGCCGGCGAGGCGTAGGCGCGGAAATCGGCGGTCTGCGATTGCTTGACCCCGTCCACGTACTCGTGGGTGCCGGTGGTGACGCGATCGCCGCTCCAGCCGGTGGCCTTGATCCCGAACAGGTTGTTGGAGCTGGCGCCATCGCCGCGGGAAATGCCACGGCGTCCCCAGCCGGTTTCCAGCGCGGCCTGCGCGACCAGGGCGCGCGCGTCCACGCCCAGTTCCTGCGCGGCCTTCTGCGCATGGTTCCAGATCTTGGCGACGAAGCCTTCCGGAGTGCGCTCGCCGAGGCTGGCCGCGGCGGCGTTGGCGGCGGCCGCGGTGCTGGCGTCGACGTCGCCGCCGCCGTTGCCGGTCGCCGCCAGGTCCGCCCAGCGGTCGTCGGCGACGGTGGTCCATGCCAGCGTGGCGCTGCCGTCGGCCGGATTGCTGCCGATCGCTTCGTGCATGGCGCTGGTCTCGCGGCCGGCGATCAGGTCGAGCACGCGCGACACCTGGTGCTGCGACGCATCCCCCGCGTCCATGCCGCCCCAGGCGCCTGCGCCGACGCCAGCCGCCGCGCCGGTGTCGGCCACTGTGCCGATCCCCGTGCTGCCGGCGTCGCCGCGGCCCTGGCCGGACACCAGCGAATACGCCTTGGCCGCCTGCGCCGCGCCGATCGCGGTATTGACCGGCGGCGCGTCGGCGGTCTTGCCGCCGCCCAACTGCTTGGCGATCATCGCCGCCACGCCCAGCCCCTTGCCCTCGGTCAGCGCCTTGGCCATCTGCTGGTCGTACATGTCGCGGAAGGTCTGGTTCTCGCCCGGGAACAGGGAATCGCCGAAGCTTGCGTCGCGCATGCTCTTGACCAGCAGATTCGCGAACTGTCCTTCCAACTGGCGCGACACCTTGTCGATCCGCGCGGGATCGTTCTTGGTGGTCGGGTTCAGTTCGATGGGAGAGGCCGAGATACGCATGTCAGATCACCTCCAGCTCCGCGCTCAGCGCGCCAGCCTGCTTGAGCGCTTCCAGGATCGCGATCAGGTCGCCCGGCGCGGCGCCGACTTCGTTGACCGCGCGTACGATCTGATCCAGCGAGGTGCCGCCCTCGAACTTGAACATGCGGCTGCCTTCGTTGGTGGCGGTGATGGTCGACTTCGGCGCGACCACGGTCTGGCCGCCGCTCAACGCATTGGGCTGGCTGACCTGGCTGCCTTCGCTGATGGTGACGGTCAGCGAGCCGTGCGAGATCGCCGCCGGGCTGACCCGCACCTGCGAGCCGATCACCACCGTGCCGGTGCGCGCGTTGACCACTACCTTGGCCGGCGCCGCGCCCGGCGACAGCTCGATGTTCTCGATCCGCGCCAGCAGGCCGACGCGCGCGCCCGGGTCGGTCGGCGAACGCACCGCCACGGTGGCGCCGTCGACCGCGTGCGCGCTGCCGGGGCCGAACGCGTTCTCCAGCGCCGCGACCATCCGCGACACCGTGGTGAAATCGTTCTGGTGCAGGTTCAGGGTGATCTCGTTGCTGCTGCCGAACACGTCCGGCAGCGCCCGCTCCACGGTGGCGCCGTTGGGGATGCGGCCGACGCTGGGCACGTTGACCGAGATCCGCGAGCCATCCTTGCCCTGCGCACCGAAGCCGCCGACGATCAGGCTGCCCTGCGCGATCGCGTAGACCTGGCCGTCGGCGCCCTTCAGCGGCGCCATCAGCAACGAGCCGCCGCGCAGCGACACCGCGTTGCCGATCGAGGACACGGTGATGTCGATCGGCTGGCCGGGTTTGGCGAACGGCGGCAGTTCGGCGTGGATCGCCACCGCGGCGACGTTCTTCAGCTGCGGATTGACGTTCGACGGTACGTTGACGCCCAGCTCGCCGAGCATGTTCTTCAGGCTCTGCACGGTGAAGGGCGCCTGGCTGGTGCGGTCGCCGCTGCCGTCCAGGCCGACCACCAGGCCGTAGCCGACCAGCGCGTTGCCGCGCACGCCGCCGACCTGGGCCAGATCCTTGATGCGTTCGGCCGCGGCCGGGGCGGCCAGGCCCGCGCACAGCGCGAACGCGGCGAGCAGGCGGCAGGACAGGGAGACGAGATTCATGGCGGGCCTCAGTACGGCGAGATGCGCGAGTTGAAGAAGCGGCTCAGCCAGCCCATCGCGTTGGACTGGGCGACGGCGCCGCGGCCGCCATAGGCGATGCGGGCGTCGGCGACCTTGCTGGACGGGATGGTGTTGTCCGGGGAGATGTCGGCGGCGCGGACGATGCCCTGCACCTGCACCAGTTCGTCGCCCTGGTTCAGACGCAGCTTCTTCTGGCCCTGGATCACCAGGTTGCCATTGGGCAGGCGCTGCATCACGGTCACGGTGATGCTGCCCTGCATGGTGTTGCTCTGCGCGGTGTTGCCCTTGCCGGCAAAGCTGCGATCGCCACTGGTGGAGTTATTCAACACGTTGACGCCGTTGACGGTCAGCGGCGCGCCGAGCAGGGTCGGCGTGGCCATCGTCACCGCGTCCTTCTTGCTGATGCTGGTGTTGGCGGTGGAGCTGGCGTTGGTGCTTTCGACCAGGGTGATGGTCAGCAGGTCGCCGACATCGCGGGCGCGGCGGTCCGAGTACAGCGACAGGCCCGGGCCGGCGGCGTAGATCGCGCCGGCGCTGGCCTGCGCCGGCGGCGCCTGCACCGGCACCACCGGCGCCATCGGCGCGTACGGGCGCATGTCGCCCGCGGCCACGCCCAGGCCGGCGCAGCCGCCGAGCAGGGTCGGCAGGACCAACGCGGCGAGGAGAGAGAGAGAGAACGGACGCGACATGGCAGGTTCCAGGAGAGTCGGGATCAGACGTTGTTGTTCAGATAGCCGAGCATCGAATCGGTGGTGGAGATGGCCTTGGCGTTCATCTCGTAGGCGCGCTGGGTCTCGATCATGCTGACCAGCTCCTCGACCACGTTGACGTTGCTGCCTTCCAGCGAGGCCTGCACCGTGGTGCCCAGGCCGTTGAGGCCGGGGGTGCCGGCCTGCGCGGGACCGGACGCGGCGGTTTCCGCGTACAGGTTCTGGCCCTTGGCCTGCAGGCCGGCCGGATTGATGAAGTCGCTCAGCGTCAGCGAGCCGATCTGCAGCGCCGCGGCGGTGCCGGCGACCTGCACGCTGACCGTGCCGTCGGTACCGATGGTCAGCGACTGCGCGCCTTCCGGGATCTGGATGCCGGGCTGCACCGGGTAGCCGCTGTTGGTGACCAGTTCGCCCTGCGCGTTGATCTGGAAGCTGCCGTCGCGGGTATAGGCCGAGGTGCCGTCGGGCATCTGCACTTCGAAGAAGCCGCGGCCGTTGACCATCACGTCCAGCGCGCGCCCGGTCTGCTGCGGGTTGCCCTGCTCGAAATCCTTGGAGGTGGCGACCACGCGCACGCCGGTGCCCAGTTGCAGGCCCGACGGCAGCTGGGTCTGCGCCGAGGTGGCGCCGCCCGGCTGGCGCACCTGCTGGTACAGCAGGTCCTCGAAGCTGGCGCGGTCGCGCTTGAAGCCGGTGGTGTTGGTGTTGGCCAGGTTGTTGGACACGACCGACATGCGCGTCTGCTGCGCATCCAGTCCGGTCTTGGCGACCCACAAAGCCTGATTCATGACGCGATTCCTCTGATGGTGGCCCCGACAACCGCGAGGGGCAGGGGGACTGATGCATGTGCCGTGCCAGAATCGCGCCGGCGTTTCGGCGGGCGCCGCCGCGGCGCCGGTTTCCGGCGCGTCGCGCTTAGCCGTTCAGGCGCAGCATGGTGTTGGCCGACTGCGCATTCTCGTCGCCGTGCTTGATCACCTTCACCTGCATCTCGAACTGGCGCTGCAACTGGATCATCTGCACCAGCGCGCCGGCCGCATCGACGTTGCTGCCTTCCAGCGCGCCGGTGTGGACCGCGGTGCCGGTGGCCAGGGCGAAGGCCTGGG
Organism: Xanthomonas sp. DAR 35659; assembly: GCF_041242975.1. Classification (NCBI taxonomy): domain Bacteria; kingdom Pseudomonadati; phylum Pseudomonadota; class Gammaproteobacteria; order Lysobacterales; family Lysobacteraceae; genus Xanthomonas; species Xanthomonas medicagonis. The sequence goes on along the minus strand of NZ_CP162488.1, from coordinate 2,733,635 downwards.
TCGGATCGTCGCTGATGTTGCGCATCAGCCCGTCGGGGCGGCGCTCGAGGCGCTCGTAGGGCGCCTGCACCACCTTCATCTTGCCGACCGCGGTCATCGCCTGCGGGCCTTCGCCCAGCGGCACGATCGACACCGTGCCGTCCTCGCCGATCTCCAGCGCCTGGTGCGGCGGGATCGCCATCGGATTGCCCTGGTCGTCGAGCACCGCGCGGCCGCTGGAGGTGACCAGTTGCCCGTTCGCGGTCAACGCCAGTTCGCCGCCGCGCGTGTACGCCTCCTTGCCGTCGCTGGCCTGCACCGCCAGCCAGTTGTCGGCGCTGAGCGAGATGTCCAGCGCATTGCCGGTCACCTGCTGCGCGCCGACGTCGCGGTTGAAGCCCTGGTCGATGTGCAGCGCATCGATGCGCGACGGATAACCGGCGCCCTTGATGCGGAACGCCTCGGTATTGGCCAGCGCCGCCTTGAAACCGGCGGTTTCGACGTTGGCCAGGTTGTGCGAGACCGTGCTCTGCGCCTGCAGCGAGGCGCGGGCGCCGGTCATGGCGACGTAGAGTGCTTTGTCCATGGGCGGGAACCGGGAATGGGGAATCGGGAATGGAGGAAAGCGGGACGGCGGCGACGGGAACCGCGCTTACGATTCCCGACTCCCCATTCCCGATTCCCGGCGCTCATCAACGGATATTGATGATCGTCTGCGTGACCTGATCCTGGGTCGAGATCATCTGCGAGTTGGCCTGGAAGTTGCGCTGCGCGACGATCATGTTGACCAGCTGTTCTGTGAGATCCACGGTGGAGGATTCCAGCGCGCCGGACTGGATGCCGCCGAAGTCCGAGGTGCCTGGGGCGCCGGTGCGCGCATTGCCCGAGCCCGAGCTTTCCGCCCACACGTTGTCGCCGAGCGAACTCAGGCCCTGCGGGTTGACGAAGTTGGTCATCGCCACCTGGCCCAGCGCCTTGTCGGCGTTGTTGGAGTAGCGCGCGTAGACCACGCCGTTGGCGTCGATGCTGATCGAGTTGAGCTTGCCGCTGGCGTAGCCGTCCTGGCGCGCATCGCGCAGGGCGAAGGCTTCGCCGTACTGGGTCGAACCGCTCACGTCCAGGGTCAGGTTGAGCGTGCCGGCGCCGGTGCTCGGAGTGAACGTGCTCAGCGCGATGCGGCCGTCGGTCGGCGAGGTGAGCTTGCCGTTGCCATCGAACTGCAGCGTGCTCGGCGTGCCCACCGCCACGCCGTCGACATAGTTGTGCACCTGCCACTCGTTCGGGTTGGCGGTCTTGACGAAGTACGAGGTCTGGGTATGGCTGACGCCCAGCGAATCGTAGACGGTGATGCCGCCGGTGGAGTGGTTGTAGCTGTTGGCGTCGCTCGGGGAGAAGGTGGCCACGGTCGGCTGGCTGGCGTTGCCGGGCAGGGTGAACATCAGGTTCACCATGCCGCTCTGCTTGGGCGAGCTGTCGGTGGTCAGCAACTGCAGGTCGGTCAGCGTGCCGACCGCGAAGCCGTTGCCGTTGGCCGCCGGCGGGAACACCTGCAGCTTGGCGCCCTGCGGATTGACCACATAGCCGTTGGCGTCGGTCTGGAAGTTGCCGGCGCGCGAGTAGACCTTGGCGCCGTTGTTGGTCAGGGTGAAGAAGCCTTCGCCGGAGATCGCCAGGTCCAGGTTGCGCCCGGTCGGGTCGACGTTGCCCTGCGAGAACTGCTGGGCCACGTTGCTCACCCGCACGCCGGCGCCGATGGCGTTGCGCGCCAGGCCGTAGCCGGTGGTGGAGAACAGGTCGGCGAACTCGGCGCGCGATTCCTTGAAGCCGGTGGTGTTGACGTTGGCGATGTTGTTGGCGGTGACGTTGAGGTCGGAGTTGGCCGCCTTGATGCCGGACAGCGAAGTATTGAAACCCATGATGGACTCCTGTGGATTGGCCGGCTCAGCTGACGCGGAGCACGTTGGCGAGCGGGGCGGTGCCCAGCCCGGTCAGATCGAGATAGATCCCGTCCGAGCCGATGGTGGCGCTCTCGACCGGGGCCTGGACGTAGGTGGACAGCGTGGTGTTGGCGCCCTGGCTGTCGGTATGCGTGGCGGTGACGGTGTACTTGCCGGCGGCCTGGCGGATCCCGTTGACGTCGGTGCCGTCCCAGTTGAAGTTGACCTCGCCGGCCTTGCTGGCGCTGACGCTGATCTGCTTGATCGCGTTGCCGTTGGCGTCGCTGACGGTGAGGTTGACGATGCCGGCGCCGGGCGCGGCGATCACGCCGTCGACCCCGCCCGTGGCGCCCAGCGGCATCGTCGCCGACGGCACCAGCACCTTGTGCCCGACCAGCTGCGCGCCGCGCAGGATCTGGTCGGTGCCCATCGAATCGGACAGCGCGGTGACCGTCTTGTTGAGGTCGCCGATGCCCTGCACGGTGGACAGCTGCGCCATCTGCGACACCATCTGGCTGTTGTCCATCGGCTTGAGCGGATCCTGGTGCTGCAACTGCTCGGTCATCAGCTTCAGGAAGTCGGCCTGGTTCAATGCCGACGTCTTGGGCTTGCTGGCGCTGGAGGCGGTCAGCCCGAGGCTGGAATAGATGTCGCTGTTGACGGTACTCATTGGGACGTCCTAGGCCGGGAGGCGGCGGGAGGGAGGGGCGCTTAGCGGCCCATGGTCAAGGTGGCCAACGCCAGTTCCTTGGCGGTGTTGAGGACTTCCACGCCTGCCTGGTAATTGCGCGAGGCGGAGATCAGGTTGACCATCTGCGACACCGGGTCCACGTCCGGCGAGTAGATGTAGCCGTCGGCATCGGCGAGCGGATGGCCGGGCTCGTAGCGCTTGAGCGGCGGATCCTTGCTCTGCGAGATTTCCTTGACGTTGACCCCGGTCAGGCTGCTGTCGTGCGGATTGCGCACCGCCTGGAAGATCGGTTCGATCGGCTTGTAGGCGGCCTCGGCCGAGCCGGCCACCGAGTCGGCGTTGGCCAGGTTGCTGGCGATGGTGCTCAGGCGCACCGACTGCGCCTGCAGCGCGGAGCCGGCGACATCGAAGATCGGTAGATTGCTCATGCTTATTGACCCGTGATCGCGGTGAGCATGCCGCGCACCTTGGATTCGACGAAGCTCAGCGACGCGCGGTATTCCAGCGCGGCGCGGCCGTAAGCGGCGCGCTCGGCATCGGCGTCGACGGTATTGCCGTCGAGGCTGGGCTGGGCGGCCTCGCGGGTGATCTGGAACGGGTTGAGGCCGTTGGCGGTGCCGCCGACGGCGATGTGGCGGCTGTCGGTCACCTGCATCTGGCTGCCGTCGCGCTGGCCCTGGGCGGCGCGCATGGCCGCGTCGAAATCCAGGTCCTGGGCCTTGTAGCCCGGGGTGTCGACGTTGCTGAGGTTGCTGGCGATCAGCTTCATCCGTTGCTCGCGCAGCGGCAGGGCGTCGCCGTGGACCCCCAGGTAGGATGAAATCAGATTGGACATGGCGCGCTCCCGCGGTTCGTTGCAGGAGAACAGGCAAGGCCTGTGCCAAAAGTGGGGTGGCCGGCGATCGCGCAGTGGATTGGGGGGCGGTTCCCCTGCACGACAGGGAGGATCGGGCGATCCGCGTCGCCACGTGCGCAGGCTCCGGCGTCGCGCCGGAGCCGCGGAGCTAGGCGACCTGGGCCTCGGCGACCACCCGCAGGCGCGCCAGCACGTAGTCGGCCAGCTCGTGCGGGCTGTACTTGGCGACGAAGGCGTTGGCGCCGACGCGCTCGACCATGGCGTTGTTGAACACGCCCGACAGCGAGGTGTGCAGCAGCACGTACAGGCCGGCCAGGCCCGGGTGGCGCCGGATTTCCGTCGTCAGCGTATAGCCGTCCATCGCCGGCATCTCGATGTCGGAAATAACCATGGCGTAGCGGTCGGCCGGATTCTCGCCGCTGGCGTGGATCTGCAACAGGTGGTCCAGGGCCTGGCGGCCGTCGGAGAGCAGGGTGGCGCCGACCCCGAGCTGGTCCAGCACGCTGCGGATCTGTTGCCGCGCCACCCGCGAATCGTCCACCACCAGCACCTGCAGCTGCGCGCCGGTGAGCGCCAGCGACGGATCGAGATTGGCCTCGACCCGGGTCTGGGCGATATCGGCCAGCACGCTCTCCACGTCGATGACCTGGATCAGCTCGCCCTGGAAACGGGTCACCGCGGTCAGGTAGCTGGATTCGGCGCCCAGTTCCGGCGGCGGATGGATGTCCTCCACCGCGATGTTGACGATGCGCTCCACGCCGCTGACCAGGAAGCCCTGCACCGAGCGGTTGAACTCGGTGACCACCAGGTAGCCGGGCGCCTTGTCGGCCTGCGTCTCGCGTTCCGGGTGGCCGATCGCCAGGCCCAGGTCGAGCACCGGTACCGAGCGGCCGCGCACGTCGGCGACGCCGGAGAATTGCAGTGGCAGCCCCGGCACCTGGAACAGCTCCGGCCGGCGCAACACTTCCTGCACCTTGAAGACGTTCACGCCAAAAAGCTGACGACCACCCAGCCGGAACAGCAGCAGGGCAAGCCGGTTGTGGCCCGCCAAGCGGGTGCGCTGGTCGATTCGGTTGAGGAGGTCATGACTCATGGCGTTCATATCGGCGCCTGCGCGGCGGAACTTGAGGGCCAAGTCGGCGGCGCGCGTGACCAGGCCGGGGCGTGGGGCGTGCGAAGGCGCGCGCACGCAGACGACGGCTACTGCGTCGAGCAAGGCAGGACGGCGCTCTTGCAAGCCAGTCAGGGGGCACTATCGCCAGGCGCGGCCTTATTAGTGGTGCCGCGTCTGGGATCTGGCGCGATCCGAGGCCCGGTGTCGACCCGCAATGGCCTTGGCGTAGTCGCCGCATCGCACTGCCGTCGGAGATGCCGCTCCCAGCGCGCTATCCGTGGGTGCGGCACGGGCTTTGCATTGGCATGGCGAACCTTCTCTCCGAGACATGGCGATGCGCCTGATCCTGCTAGTGGTCCTGCTCGCGGCACTGCCCGCCTGGGCCGCGGAATTCCAGACGGTGGACTCGATCCGCGCCGCGGCCTTGTCCACGCTCGGCCCGGACGCGACCGCCGAGGCGACGCTGGACCCCTCGGTGCGGGTGCCGCTGTGCCCGGTGCCGTTGCAGGCGCAGCCGACCGGCACCACCACGGTCGAGGTGAGTTGCCCGCGCGAGGCCGGCTGGCGCCTGTTCGTGCCGGTCAAGGTGCGGCGCCTGCAGAACGTGCTGGTGCTCAGCCGCGGCCTGGCCGCTGGAGAGACCGTCGGCGCCACCGATATCGTCTCCGAGCAGCGCGACGCGGCACGCATCGTCGGCGCCGCGATGACCGATCCGGCGGTGGCGATCGGCCGCGTGGTCCGGCGCACCCTGCAGGCCGGCAGCCTGTTGTCGTCCAGCGACCTGGTCGCGCAGCGGCTGGTGCGGCGCGGCGACAATGTGGCGCTGGTGGCGCGCAACGGCGCCCTGGAAGTGCGGATGGCGGGCCGCGCGCTCAGCGATGGCGGCGAGAACGAGCGGGTGACCGTCGAAAACCTGTCTTCACGTCGCGTCATTCAGGGAACTGTGTCACAGAATGGCGACGTTTTAGTGACGCGGTGAGATCCGGCCTAAAGTTCGGGGGTGTAGGGCCGTTACCTACACCGAACCCGTAACAGGATTTCCGCCATGAGCCAGAAAATCGAAGGGAGCTTGCCCAGCCAGGCCGCGCTTCGCACCACGTCCGTCAATACCAAGGCGGCGACCGGTGCGTCCGAGGACGGGAAGGCGCGAGCAGTGGATGCCTCGGCCGCCGCCGACAGCCTGCGCCTGACCGGCGAGGCCTCCGGCCTGCAGACCCTGCAGCGCGAACTGTCGGCCGCGCCGGCGGTGGACAGCAACCGCGTCGATGCGGTGCGCAGCGCGCTGCAGAACGGCAGCTACAAGATCAACCCCGACGCCATCGCCAACCGTATGCTCGACCTGGACAAGCAGCTCAGCGCATGAACGCCGCCGTGACCAACCCCTTGCAGCAGCTCAGCGACGCGCTCGCCGGCGAACGGCAGGCGTTGTTGGATCACAATGTCGAGCGCCTGATGCAGGCGACCAGCGACAAGCTGGCGGCGCTGCGCGCGCTGGAGGCCGATGTGCCGGCCGGCGCCGAGGCCGAATCGCTGCTGCGCGAACTGGCCGACGCCAACCGCGCCAACGGCGCGCTGCTGTCGCGGCGGCGGCGCGAGGTGAACTGGGCGCTGCGCCACCTGGGCCGCAGCGAGAGTTCCTCGTCCTACGACGCCAACGGCCAGTCCAGCACGCTGCGCACCAGCCGGCACCTGGCGATCGCCTGAGTCCGCCCTGTCGGCGGCGGCCGGCGTCGCACCTGGCGAGGGCATCGGCGTATATTGAGCGTCCGCTAGTTACCCGTTGCCTGTCGTGAATCTTGCCGATCCCCAGTACACCGATGCGGTGCCGCTGCCGTCGCGCGCGCGCCTGCTCGCCCTGAGCGAGCTGGTCGACCAAGGCCTGGTGCTGTTCCGCCGCGATGGTCGCCTGCTGCTGGCCAACCGCGCCGCGCGCCGCCACCTGTGCAATGCCGAGAGCGTCGACGACCACGCCCTGGGCGAACGCCTGGCGCAATGGCTGCCCGACGATGCGCGCTCGCAGGCGCGGAGCAACGGCCGCTGGAGCGGCAGCCTGCCGACCGAGGAGCACGTGGTGCTGGCGCACCTGTACTTCCATGGCGACGACGCCGATGGCCACTACCTGGCGCTGCTGCAGGGCATCGAAGGCCAGCAGGACTACGAACAGGAACTGCAGCAACGCCATGCCGAACTGCGTCAGGCCTACCTGCGCCTCAACGGCGCGCAGGAAAAGCTGCTGCAGTCGGAGAAGATGGCCTCCATCGGCCAGCTCGCCGCCGGCGTGGCGCACGAGATCAACAACCCGATCGGCTACGTTCACTCCAACCTGGGCAGCCTGCAGGAATACCTGCGCAGCCTGTTCACCCTGATCGAAGCCTACGAGCGCGCCCTGCGCGCGCCGGATCCGAAGGCGCTGATCCCGGAAATCGACGACATCCGCAACCGCTTCGACATCGACTTCATCAGCCGCGACCTGCCGCAACTGATGGCCGAGTCGCGCGAGGGCATCGAGCGGGTGACGCGCATCGTGCGCGACCTCAAGGACTTCTCCTACTCCGGCCGCGAGGAATCCTGGAAGCTGGTGGACCTGCATTCCGGGCTCGAGTCCACGATCAACATCATCTGGAACGAGCTCAAGTACAAGGTCACCCTGGACCGCCACTACGGCAACCTGCCGCTGGTGGAGTGCCTGCCGTCCGAGCTCAACCAGGTGTACATGAACCTGTTGCTCAACGCCGGCCAGGCGATCGGCGAGCGCGGCACCATCGTGGTCAGCACCGGCCAGGACGGCGAAGAGGTGTGGATCGAGTTCAAGGATTCGGGCGCCGGCATTCCGGCGGACCTGCTGCAGCGCATCTTCGACCCGTTCTTCACCACCAAGCCGGTCGGCAGCGGCACCGGCCTGGGCCTGTCGATCTCCTACGGCATCATCAACAAGCACCACGGCCGTATCGACGTCACCAGCGTGGTGGGCGAGGGCTCGACGTTCCGGATCGTGATTCCGGTGCGGCAGCCGAAGTAGCTGGGAATGGGGAATCGGGAATCGGGAATGGGAAAAGCGGGTGTACGTTCGCCGTTCTTTTCCTGCGCATCCCACCCCCGTTCAATGAACTGATCTGAAGAACGAAAAGCCGCGATGCGGCTTTTTCCATTCCCGATTCCCCGTTCCCGATTCCCGGCCCGTCAGGGCCCAGCATCCCGCCGCTGTTCGTCGTGCGTGCGGAACGCCTGGCGGATGTGTTCGCGCAGTTCGTCGTCGTTCCAGGGCTTGGTCAGGAAGCGGTAGATCGCGCCGCGGTTGATCGCGTCGGTGACGGTGGCCAGGTCGGTGTAGCCGGACAGGACCAGGCGGATGGTGTCGGGGTAGAGCATCTTCACCCGGCCCAGGAACTCGGTGCCGCTCATGTCGGACATGCGCTGGTCGGACAGGATCACCTGCACGTCGTTGGTGGCGAGCAGGTCGAAGGCATCGCGGACGTTGCCCGCGGCGAGGATGCGGTAGCCGTCGCGGCGGAACAGCCGCACCAGTGAGCGCAGCACGTTTTCCTCGTCGTCCAGCAGCAGCAGGGTGCGGTCCGGGCGGGTCTCGGTGAACGATTCCGGGCGCAGGTAACGCCGACGCAGGGCCATGCCCGCGGCTTCGGCGGACATCGGTTCGCCGAACAGGTAGCCCTGGAAGATGTCGCAGTCGTTGCGGCGCAGGAAGCCCAACTGCGCCTGCGATTCGACGCCGTTGGCGATCACCACCATGCCCAGTTGGTGGCCCATCGCGATGATGGCGCGGGCGATCGCCGCCTCGCGGTTGCCGGCCGGTGCGCTCTTGATGAAGCTGCGGTCGATCTTCAGCTTGTCCACCGGGTAGCGCACCAGCGCGCTGAGGCTGGAATCGCCAGTGCCGAAGTTGTCCAGGCTCAGGCTGATGCCTTCGCGGCACAGGTTGGCCAGGGTCTCGTGGACGAAGTTGACGTTGTTGGTCAGCGCGCTTTCGTTGATCTCCAGCACCATCATCTGCGGCGGCACGCCAGCGGCCTGCAGCGCCGACATCACTTCGTTGAAGAAGGTCGGGCGCAGCAACTGCAGGGTGGAGACGTTGACCGCGATGGTGAAGTCGTCGAAGCCCTGGTCGCGCCATAGCCGCGCCTGGCGCAGCGCGCCCTCCATCACCCAGGTGCCGATCTGCACGATCACGCCCAGCCGCTCGGCGGTGCGCATGAACCGTTCCGGCACCAGGATGCCCAGGGTCGGCGACTGCCAGCGCAGCAGCGATTCCATGCCGACCACGCGGCCGTCGCGGGCGCTGACCATCGGCTGGTAGCGCAGGCGCAGTTCGCCGTTGGGGATCGCGTCGACGATCTGCCGCGAGATGATGCTCTCGCTGTGCGCGCTGGGCGGGCCGTCGGCGGCGTACAAGCGCACCAGGTTGCCGCCTTCGCGCGCGGCCTGGTAGACCGCATCCTCGGCGAAGTCGAGCAGGGTCGACAGGCGCGTGGAATGCTCCGGACACAGGCTCACGCCGATCTTGCCGGTCATGAACAAGGTGTACGGCAGCACCGACAGCGGCAGTTCGATCTGCTGCCGGATCTCCTCGGCGAACGCCTCCGGCGGCGGCACGTCGGCGTTGCGCGGCACCGCCATGACCAGTTCGTCGCTGCCGTGCCGCCACAGCAGCCCGCGCCCGCGCAGATGCGCCTGCAGGCGCTGGGCGAGCAGTGCCAGCGCGTGATCGCCCACTTCCGCGCTCATGTTCTCGTTGATCGAGGCGAAATGGTCGATGTCGATGTGCAGCAGCATCACCCCCGGCCCGCCGGCCAGCGCCTCGGCGATCATGCCGGTCAGCGCCGGGTGGCCGGCGCCCAAGCGCGACGGCAGTTCGTCGTCGGTGTGCGCGGGGGCAGCGGGATTCCACATCGAGTCAAGGTCCAGGTGAGTGCGTCGGCGTCGTCGCCGTGGTGTAGGGCAGGCACAGCGTCACCCGCGTGCCGGCGCCGGGCGCGGTATCGATCTGCAGGGTACCGCCTGCGCTCTGCGCGCGCTCGCGCATCACGATCAGGCCGAGCCCGCGCGGCCCGGCCGGATCGAAGCCGTCGCCGTCGTCGACCACCTCCAGGCGCAGCTGCCGGTGCTGCTCGTCGCTCAGGGTCATGCGCACCTCGCCGGCGCAGGCGTGGCGCAGCACGTTGGTCAGGCTTTCCTGGGCGATGCGGAAGCAGGCCTGCTCGACCTCGCCGCTGGGCCGCTCGGGCAGCGCGGCGATGTCCATCTGCAGGCGCACCGGCGAGGCGCGGAACAACATGCCCGCCTGCCAGCGCAGCGCCGCTTCCAGGCCCAGCGCGTCCAGTTGCGGCGGGCGCAGCAGGGTGGAGAGGTTGCGCAGCTTGGTGATGCTGCTGTCGGCCAGTTGCACGATCTCCTCGAGGTCCTCGCGGCGGCGCTCGGGGTCGGCTTCGTCCAGCGCCGCGTGTGCGGACAGCTTCATCGCGGTGATCGCCTGGCCGATGTCGTCGTGCAGGTCGCGCGAGATCGCACGGCGCTCGTCCTCCTGCAGCGAGAACAGCCGCCGCGCCATCGCCTGCAGTTCGCGGTTGCTCAGCGCCAGCGCGTCGCGCATGCGCTCGGGCTCGCTGAGGTCGCGCACCACCAGCATCTTGCAGTCCCGCCCGCTGTAGCGCACGTGGCCGAACGACAGCCCGGCATGGAACAGCGAGCCGTCGCGGCGGCGCATGCGCGTGGCCGTGGCGCGCTCGCCCTTGTCGCCGGGGTCGCGCATCTGCTCGCGCACCTGTTGCAGGTCGCCGGCATGGACCAGCGCCTGCAAGGGTTCGCCGAGCAGGTTCTCGCCCGCATAGCCGAACTGGCCGGCGCAGGCGGCGTTGGCGTACAGCACGTGTTCCTGGTGCAGGATCGCCACCCCGTCGGGCAGCACCCGCACCAGTTCGCGGAACTGCTCCTCGCGTTCGTGCAGCAGGCGCCGCGAGCGCTCGTGTTCGGTCACGTCCTGCAGGGTGCCGCGCACGCAGGGGGCGCCGCTGTCGTCGCGGCCGGTCTCGGCGCGCAGGTGCACCATCCGCGCCTGGCCGTCGGCGGCCAGGACCGGCAGCAGCATGTCCAGGTGCACCGGCGCCGGGCCGCACAGGTCCTCGATCAGGCGCTGGATGCGCGCCTGCGAGGCCAGGTCGGCGGGCACCAGCAGTTCTTCCAGGCGGTGCTGGCGCGGCTGCTCCGGCACGCGCCGGCCCAGCATCCGGTAGACTTGGTCGGAGTAGCGGCCCAGGCCGCTGGCCGGGTCCAGTTGCCAGGAGCCGAGGCGGGCGATCGACTGCGCTTCCTCCAGCCGCAGCAGCGCCTGGTCGCGGCGCTGCTGCGCGTCGTGCTCGGCGCTGCGGTCGCTGATCACCACCAGCCGCGCGCTGCGGCCCCGGTAGTCCAGGCTGCTGCTGCGCGCCTCGGCCATGCGCAGGCTGCCGTCGCGCAGGCGCAGCGGTTCGGCGACCACGCAGACCTTGGACGGCGTCTCGCGGATCGCCTGGATCACCTCGCCCATGCGCTCGGCCGCGCTCGGCGGCCACAGCCGGGCCAGGTCCAGCCCGACGAAGCTGTCGTGCGGCCAGCCGAAGAAGGCGACCGCGGCCGGATTGACGTCCACCACCAGCAGCGTGTCCGGATCGTAGACCAGCATCGGGCTGGGATTGGCCTGGAACATCTGCCGGTAGCCGTCCTCGGACAGCGCCAGCTGCGCGTGCACCTGCGTCGCCCCGCGCACCAGCGGGCGCAACAGGAAGTACAGGGCCACGGCGGTCAGCAGCAGGAACACCGCGTCGTTGACCAGGTTCAGGATCGCCAGCGTGCGCGGGTCGTCCACCAGGCTGATCAGCAGCAGGTCGCTGCCCAGCGACCAGACCAGGCCCAGCAGCAGGTACAGCAGCGCCGCCCGCCAGATGCCGCGGTCCAGCCGTTGCGCCAGGCGCAGGTCCGAGGACGGGCGGGCCGGGGTGTGATCGCGTTGTGGTTGCATGCCCCGACAGCCCCGGTGCGGCGGTAGTGATCGGCCGCCATCTTAGCGGCAAGCGCTCGTCGCGGCCCAGCATGCGCGCGCCCGGCGGCCGGCGCGCGGCCCGGTCCGGTCCGCGGCGCGCTCAATTAATGCCGACGGGTGCCGTTATCACCTTCGTCCGCCGGCCCTCAGCGCGGTAGAAACGGAGCACCTCGGCGTGGATCAAGGCGTCATCGCAAGCTTGCTGCAGCATCCGCTCACCTCGGCTGTGGTCCTGTTGGACGCCGAAGGGCGGCCGCTGGCCGCGAACCGGGCCGCGCAGGCGCTGGAGCTGCCGCGAACCGTCGAGGCCTATGCCGAGCTGATGCGCGACGTGCGCGAACGCGTGCTGGACGGCGAGGGCATGCTCGCCTGCGCCTTGCCCGGCACCGCCGGGCGGCGCCTGGACGGCTGGCTGCGCGCGGTCCGCGACGAGGCCGGCGCGTTGCTGGCCTACACCCTGAGCGTGCCCGAGCCGGTCGACTGCCACGGCGCCACGCGCTGGGAAATCGCCCTGGACAGCGCCGGGCACGGCCTGTGGGACTGGGACATCCCCAGCGACACGATCTTCCATTCCGAGCGCTGGAAACAGATGCTGGGCTACGCCGGCGAGGTGCCGGAGTACGGCCTCAACACCTTGCTGCCGATGGTGCACAGCGAGGACCAGCCGCGCCTGCGCGAGGCGATCCGCGCCCATTTCGAGGGCCGCACCGCGACCTACGTGTGCGAATTCAGGCTGCGCCAGCAGGACGGCCAGTGGCGCTGGATCCTGGACCGCGGCCGCATCGTCGCGCGCACCGCCGACGGCAGCCCGCTGCGCATGGTCGGCACGCATACCGACATCCACGAACAGAAGCTGCTCGAGCAGCGCCTGCGCGACCAGCAGACCCTGCTGCGCGAGGCGCAGCGCATGACCCGGATGGGCAGTTGGTCATGGGATCCGCCGCAGAACCGGGTCTGGTGGTCGCGCGAGTTCTTCAGCGTGACCGGGCTGGCCGAGGACCAGGTGCCGAGCAGCCGCGGCTGGCTGCGCCTGCTCAGCCGCGAGTCGGCCACGCAGGTGCTGGCGATCTGGCGGCGCATGCAGCGCGACGGCAAGCAGGCCAATTTCGAGGTCGAACTGGTGCGCGGCGCCGAGGCGCCCTTGCATCTGCGGGTCTGGGCGCAACCGCAGGCCGACGCCGACGGGCGCATCCAGCGCGTGCTCGGCCAGGTGCAGAACGTCACCGAGCAGCGCCAGACCGACGCGCTGATCCGCTGGCGCACCGAACTGCTCAACCGCGTCTCGGCGCTGGGCAAGATCGGCGGCTGCGAGATCGAGGTCGGTACCCGGCGCATGCAGTGGACCGAGGAGTGCTACCGCATCCACGGCCTGCGCAAGGAGAACATCGACCTGGACCAGGCGCTGGCCCTGTACACCCAGGACTCGCGCGACGCGTTCGAGGCGGCGCTGGCGCGGATCCTGCACGGCGGCCTGCCGGAACAGCTGGATCTTTGCTTCCACCGGCCGTCCGGGCATCGCGTGTGGGTGCAGGTGCTGATCGAACTGGACGACCGCGAGGGCCTGCCGCCGCGCTTCGTGGTGCTGTTCCGCGACATCACCCGCGAACGCGAGGCCTCCGAGCGCATCGAACTGCTGGCCCATTACGACCTGCTCACCGGGTTGCCCAACCGGCAGTTGCTGCGCGAGCAGGCCGAGAAGGCGATGCACGAGGCGGTGGAGCGCGGCAGCACGCTGGCGATGCTGTTCGTGGACCTGGACGGGTTCAAGAGCATCAACGATTCCTTCGGCCACGCCACCGGCGATGCGCTGCTGAAGCTGGCGGCCACGCGCATGCACCAGCAGCTGCGCACCAGCGACCTGTTCGGGCGCTTCAGCGGCGACGAATTCCTGGTGGTGCTGCGCGACCTGGCCGAGCCGGGCGACGCCGGGCATGTCGCGCGCAAGCTGATCGCGGCGCTGGCCGAGCCGCTGCACAACGGCGAGAACGTGATCAAGATCGGCGCCAGCATCGGCATCGCCCTGATGGAGGAGGGACGCCAGGAATTCGACAGCCTGCTGCGCGCCGCCGACGCGGCGATGTACGCGGCCAAGGAATCGGGCCGCAACACCTGCCACTACTACAGCCAGGACGTGCTGCTGCGCGCGCAGCGGCGCCTGGAGATCGAACACGCGCTGCACGGCGCGCTGGACCGCGAGGAATTCTCGCTGGTGTACCAGCCGCTGGTGCACGCCGCCGGCGAACGCGCGCCGGGGGTGGAGGCGCTGCTGCGCTGGCACCGGCCCGGTCACGGCCATTGCAACCCGGCCGAATTCATTCCCATCGCCGAGGAATGCGGCGAGATCGTGCGCCTGGGCGACTGGGTGATCAACGAGGCCTGCCGCCAGGCCGCGGCCTGGGACGCGGCGGGGCTGAGCTTCGACCGCATCTCGGTGAACGTCTCGGCGATGCAGTTGCGCGACCGCGGCTTCGCCGAGCGGGTGATCGAGCTGTGCCTGCGCAACGGCTGGTCGCCGAAACGGCTGGAACTGGAACTGACCGAGTCCGCGCTGATCCGCGACACCGAATCGCTGCGCCGCTGTTTCGAGCTGTTCGAGCAGGAAGGCGTGCTGCTGGCAGTGGACGATTTCGGCACCGGCTTCTCCAACCTGCATTACCTCAACCGTTTCCCGGTGCAGCGACTGAAGATCGACCGCAGCTTCGTGCAGGACATGCTGCACGATAGCGGCACCGCCAAGGTCACCCAGGCGATCGTGCAACTGGGCCACGCGCTGGGCATGCAGGTGGTGGCCGAGGGCGTGGAGACCGTGCAGGAGGAAGCGCTGCTGCGCGAGCAGGGCTGCGACGAGATCCAGGGCTACCTGCACGCGCGGCCGCTGCCGCCGCGCGAACTGGCGGCCTGGTTGCGCGCCCGCCACAACACGCTGCCGGCGACCCAGCCGCGGCTGGTGCTTGCTGCGCAGTGAACGCCGGCCGCGCCGGTTCGCCGCGCGTCATTGCGGTGCCGCATTTGCTGGCTATACTGCGCGCCGATCGCAACGGCCAGAGGCCACTACCTTGGACAGTCATCCTAGACCGACGCTGCAGCTGCTGAGCTGACAGGACCGCCAAGGTCTGGGTTCGTCCCAGCCGGTCCCGTCCGCTCAGGACGGGACCGTTCGCCACCGCCGCCGCGGCGCTGGCGCGATGTTTCCGCAGTACGCATGCCCGATCCGCGAGGACCTCCGAGCGTCGCCCTGGCGTTTTCCGCAGTCCGGAGCCGCCCATGCATCTGTCATCGCTGTCGCCTTGCGCCCGTCGCGCCCCTGCATCGGTGCGCGCCGTGGCCTGTTGCCGCACATCGGTCGGGCCGCTGCGTCTGCAACGGCGAAGCTGCCGCGTTCTGCCGATGGCAAGCCGCATGGCCGACCGCCGATGGGGGAACCGCAAGCGCATCCCACGTCGCGCCGCGTGGTCGGCGGTGACGGCGCCGGATCGCGCGACGCACGCCTGGCGTAGCACCGGCTGACGCCTGACCCGTGCGCGCCGTCGCCAGACCGCGCGCCCGTCCACGCCCCTCATCGCCCATCCACACGCGGCGCATCGCCGCCTCCCAGCCGGAAGCTGCCCATGGTGTTCTCTCCCCGCGACCGCAATGCGCCTGGCGCCGTCGCCGCACGTCCCGGCGTGCTGCCCAACCTGCACGACCTGGCGGTCTTCGCGCTGCTGCTGGCGCTGGGCGTGCTGCTGCTGCACGGCGCCGCCGACATGCGCGCGCCGCTGCCGCCGCAGGGCGCCGCCGCGGTGTCGCTGGACCGGTGGCAACTGCCCGAATACGGCCTGCGCACCACCATGCGCATGTTCGCGGCGATGGCCGCCTCGTTGCTGTTCACCTTCGTGGTGGCGACGCTGGCGGCCAAGAGCCGCCGCGCCGAACGGGTGATCGTGCCGGCGCTGGACATCCTGCAGTCGGTGCCGGTGCTGGGCTTCCTGACCTTCACCGTGACCTTCTTCCTGGGCCTGTTTCCCGGCCGCCAGATCGGCGCCGAGCTGGCTTCGATCTTCGCCATCTTCACCAGCCAGGCCTGGAACATGGCGTACTCGTTCTACCAGTCGCTGCGCAACGTGCCGCGCGACCTGGACGAGGTCAGCCGCGGCTTCGGCTTCTCGGCATGGCAGCGCTTCTGGCGGCTGGAAGCGCCGTATGCGACGCCGGCGCTGATCTGGAACATGATGATGTCGATGTCCGGCGGCTGGTTCTTCGTGGTCGCCTCCGAGGCGATCACCGTCGGCGACCACACCCTCGAATTGCCCGGCATCGGTGCCTTTCTGGCGTTGGCGATCGCGCAGCGCGACTTCGCCGCGGTCGGCTGGGCGGTGCTGGCGATGGGCGTGCTGATCGTGCTGTACGACCAGTTGCTGTTCCGGCCCATCGTCGCCTGGTCGGACAAGTTCCGCGCCGAACTCACCGCCTCGCAGGACAAGCCGCAGTCGTGGCTGTACGACCTGCTGCGGCGCACCCGCCTGGCCAAGCGCCTGGTCGCGCCGCTGGCCTGGCTGTGGCAGCGCAGCCTGCTGCTGCGCTGGGCACCGCGGCAGGCGCGCCCGGCATCGGCCACGTCGGGGCAGGGCATCGGCGGCGGCCGCTGGGGCGACCGCGCGTGGAGCGCGGCGCTGGCGATCGCGGCGCTGGCCGCGGCCTGGTTCGCGTTCGACTACGGGCGCCGGCACCTGGGGCTGCACGACCTGACCGAGGCGTTCGGCGGCGGCCTGGTCACGCTGGCGCGGGTGGTGGTGCTGATCGCGCTGGCCAGCCTGGTGTGGGTGCCGATCGGCGTGTGGATCGGCTTGCGTCCGCGCATCGCGCAACGGGTGCAGCCGCTGGCGCAGTTCCTGGCCGCGTTCCCGGCCAACGTGCTGTTCCCGTTCGCGGTGCTGGCGATCGTCGCCACCGGCGCCAACCCGAACATCTGGCTGTCGCCGCTGATGATCCTCGGCACGCAGTGGTACATCCTGTTCAACGTGATCGCCGGCGCCAGCGCGTTTCCCACCGACCTTCGCGAGGCGGCCACGGTCTACCAGTTGCGCTCGTGGACCTGGTGGCGGCGGGTGATCCTGCCGGGGATCTTTCCGTACTACATCACCGGCGCGCTGACCGCCTCCGGCGGCTCGTGGAACGCCAGCATCGTGGCCGAACTGGCCAGTTGGGGCGATACCCAGGTGCAGGCCTACGGACTGGGGTCCTACATCGCCCGCGCCACCGCCGCCGGCGACGGCGCGCGGGTGCTGCTCGGCGTGGCGGTGATGGCGCTGTTCGTGACCTTCTTCAACCGTGCGGTGTGGCGGCGGCTGTACGCCTTCGCCGAACGCCGCCTGCGCTTCGACTGATCCTGGAGAGACGACCATGACCTTTTCCGCAAGCGCGCCCGAGCGCGCCCCGCTGGTCCGCGTGCAGGGCGTGCGCAAGAGCTACGACAAGGGCGGGGCGACGCCGCTGGTGGTGCTGGACGACGTCGACCTGACCCTGCACTCGGGCCAGATCGTCGGTCTGCTCGGCCGCTCCGGCTCCGGCAAGTCCACCTTGCTGCGCGCCATCGCCGGGTTGCTGCAGCCCAGCGCCGGCAGCATCGCGTTCCGCGACGCCACGCCGGCTCAGGCGATCGACGACATCGCCATGGTGTTCCAGAGCTTCGCCCTGTTCCCGTGGCTGACCGTGCTGCAGAACGTGGAAGTGGGGCTGGAGGCGCGCGGCGTGGCCGCCGACGAACGCCGCCGGCGCGCACTGGCGGCGATCGACCTGATCGGCCTGGACGGCTACGAGGGCGCCTATCCGAAGGAACTGTCCGGCGGCATGCGCCAGCGCGTCGGCCTAGCCCGCGCCCTGGTGGTGCGGCCCAAGCTGCTGCTGATGGACGAGCCGTTCTCGGCGCTGGACGTGCTGACCGCCGAGACCCTGCGTACCGACCTGCTCGACCTGTGGTCGGAAGGGCGCATGCCGATCGAGTCGATCCTGATGGTCACCCACAACATCGAGGAAGCGGTGCTGATGTGCGACCGCATCGTGATCTTCGGCGCAAATCCAGGCCGGGTGATCGGCGAGATCCAGGTGACCCTGCCGCAGCCGCGCAACCGCCTGGCGCCGGCGTTCCGCGCCCTGGTCGACGACATCTACGCGCGCATGACCGCCAGCCCGCAGCGGCCGCAGGCGCGCGAGGGCGTGTTCCCGGGCAGCGGCATCGCGATGGTGCTGCCGCGCGTGTCGAGCAATCTGCTGGCCGGCCTGATCGAGGCGGTGGCGGCCGAGCCCTACCATGGCCGCGCCGACCTGCCGCCGCTGGCGGCCGGGTTGCAGTTGGAGGTGGACGAGTTGTTCCCGATCGCCGAGACCCTGCAACTGCTGCGCTTCGCGGTATTCGAGCAGGGCGACCTGCAACTGACCCCGGCCGGCCAGCGTTTCGCCGAGCTCGGCACCGATGCGCGCAAGCAACTGTTCGCCCAGCACCTGGCCACCTACGTGCCGCTGGCCGCGCACATCCGCCGCGTGCTCGACGAACGCCCGAGCCATCACGCGCCGGCACGGCGCTTCCGCGACGAACTGGAAGACCACATGTCCGAGGCCTACGCGGCCGAGACCGTGCAGGCGGTGACCAGTTGGGCGCGCTATGCGGAGTATTTCGCCTACGACAAGCAGGCGGATCTGTTCTCGCTGGAGAATCCGAGCTAACGCAGCCGCGCGGGCGCCTACGGCTTCTGTAGGAGCGGCTTCAGCCGCGACAGGCAGCTTCGGAAAGTGCCTGTCGCGGCTGAAGCCGCTTGTGTCAAAAGAGGGTCTATCGTTGAAGGTGAGAGCGGGGTGCGGCAGGCCGTTAAGCCGCAGTGCCAAGCGAGCACGAGTAGGAGTCAGTGCCGCCGCACCCCGGTTCTCCTGCCTGACAAGCCCGAACAGTTGCCTGAGCCGGGAGCTCGAACATCACAAGCCTGGGCATTGGCAGGAGCGCTCTCGACCCTAAGTCTACTGCGGAGAACGTCTATGCGGCGCTTTGTCGGGATCGATGTTGCCAAGGCCGAACTGGTCATTCATGTGCTGCCGGACGGACTGGCCTGGACCCAGCCCAACACGCCGCAAGGGCGCGTTGAGCTGGTCCAGCGTCTGGCGAGGCTGGAGTGCGAACGGATCGTGCTGGAAGCCAGCGGCGGCTACGAACATGAGGTGCTGCGGACGCTGCGGCAGGCCAACCTGCCGGCGGTGCGGATGTGTGCGCAGCGCCCACGTGCGTTGGCCAAGGCGCTGGGCATCAAGGCCAAGACCGACGCCCTGGACGCGCGTCTGTTGGCCGTGACAGCCCAAGCCATTGTGGCCCCCCCGACGGACGTGTTGCCCGAGCACCTGCAGCACCTGCGCGAACTGCTGGATCTGCGCAATGCTCTGGTCGGCCAGCACGACGCCCTGCGGCGGCGTCTGGAGCACATCACCAGCCCGGAGGTGCGGCGCCACTGCCAGGAAGCGATCGACCTACTGAAGCGGCAGAGCGATGCGCTGAAGCGAGACCTTCAGCAGCAGGCCGACGCGTGTTCGACCCTGCCCAAGGTGCCGGGGCTGGGGCCGATCCTGCGCGCCACCCTGGCCGCACGCCTGCCGGAACTGGGAACGCTGCCGCCGCGCAAGCTGGCCGCCCTGGTCGGGCTGGCGCCGTTCAATCACGACAGCGGCCGCTGGCAAGGCCAGCGCCGCATCAAAGGCGGGCGCAGCGACGTGCGCCGCGCGCTGTACATGGCCACCTGGGCCAGCATCCGCGCCAAATCCCCCTTGGCCCAAACCTATGCGCGCCTGCAAGCGGCCGGCAAACCGGCCAAGGTCGCCATCGTCGCCTGCATGCACAAGTACCTACGCTGGCTCAATGCCATCGCGCGCGATCAGGCTTCTTACGCGCCTCCCGTCATCGCTGCTGCATGACAGTTGACTCCTACAAATGCAGCATCAGGTTACGTGTCGAGCCCGCAGGCAATAGGCGGTCATGAGGGTCTCGGCTCCGCGGCGAGGCGTCATCTAAGCGATCCGCGCGCCGCGATCGCAATCAAAATCCATTGCCGCATCGAACGGCGCAGCGGCGGACGGCGCGGCTCAGTCGTGATCGGACAGCGCCGCGTAGGCGGGCAACGGCGCCGCCGTGCCGGCCGCGGCGATGGCGCTGCCGTTCAGGCCCATGTCCCAGGCCAGGCCGGCCCAGACCGGATCGGCGATGCCGGTGGCCCCGGCCTGCGCGCGCGCGCCCAGCATCTGTCGCAGTTCCGCCTGGGCCAACAGTTCCAGCCGCCGCAACGCGCTGCCCGGCTGGCGCCGCACCGCGATCGGCGTGGCAGCGGGCAGGGCGGGGCACGCGGAGGTCAGGTCGTCGCAGGACATGGCCTCGACTCGGGACAGGGACTGGAGAGGCATCGACTCGGCCGAACGGGGAGGGGCAGCAACGACAAGCCCCGGACGGGACCGGGGACGTGTCGTGTCATGGGGCGGGGGAGAACACGGTGCCGATCAGAACAGTTCGACCGTGCCCGCGCCCATGCTCTGCTGCGCGACCGGCTTGTGCGGCGGGCGTTCCCACTCCACGCGCATCTCGCGCAGGCGGCTGCCGACACGCTGCAGGGCCTCGACCAGTTCGCTGTCGAACACCCCGCCATTGCGATGCAGCAGTTCCTGCAGCGCCACGGCCTCGCGGTTGATCGCGGTCAGGCGGTCCAGGTGGGTGTGCACGCCGCCCAGGGCCTGGGTCGCGATGTCCTCGAACTGCAGGGCGCGCACCGCTTCGGCGACGCTGCTGTCGATGGCGCGGCCGCATTCGGAGATCTCGCGCATGCCGTCGCCCAGCGAGTGGTTGATCGCCGCCACGTTGTCCAGCATCGCCGCGGCCTCGGCGCGCGCCTCGCGGGAGCGGTCCATGTCGCGCGAGGCCATGTGCGAGACCGTCTCGCGGACCTTGGCGATGGCGTCCTTGGAGCTGTGCGCCAGCTTGCGGATCTGCTCGTTGAAGGTGGTCGAGCGCTCGGACAGGTTGCGTACTTCGTCGGCCACCACCGCGAAGCCGCGACCGGCCTCGCCGGCGCGCGCCGCCTCGATCGCCGCGTTCAGCGCCAGCAGGTTGGTCTGGTCGGCGATCGACTTGACGTCCTCCAGCAGGGCGAAGATGCCGTCCAGGTGCTGCGACATGTCGTCGATGTAGTGCACCGTGGCGCTGCTCTGGCCGCTGACCTGCTCCAGCGCCTCCACCAGTTGCTCCATGCGCTGGCTGGCATGCTGGGCGAAGCGGGCCACGTCCACGCCGGCGCCGCCGTCTTCGCCGGCGCGGTCCACGATCCGGGCCAGCGCGACGCTCTGCTGCCGCGACTTGCGGTTCATCGCCTCGAAGCTGCCGCCCAGGCCGCTGACCGCCTGACGGATCAGTTCGCGGGCGCGTTCGATCTCGCTGCGCGAGCCGTCGATCTCGTTGCCGACGAAATTGCGCAGCTCCGACAGCAGCTGATCCTGCTCGCGCATGATCTTGGACTGCTCCGGCGAGCGCCGGCTCTGGCTGTAGGCCGTCCAGGCGGCGAAGCCCAGCCAGCTCAACGTCATCGTGGTGAGGATGGCCCAACGGACCGGGGCCGGCCAATCGAAGCCGGCGGCGATGGGGAACAGCAACGTCAGGGCGAGCGGGGCGGCCAGACGGATCAGGAGGCGTGAGTACATGGACGTTCTCGGCAGATTCACGATTGCTGTATCGGCCGTCCCCCCCCGGTCTTTAGCCGCCGCGTGGCATCGATCGCATCGGCATGGCGAAACGTGCCCTGCGTCGAGAAGCGCGCCCGCCGGCGCCCGCGCTCAGCGCAGGGCGCGGTCGGCCGCCTCGATCATGCGCCGCTTGGCCAGCAGGAAATCCCACAGGCTGCCGCCCATCTGCCGCCACAGCACCGCCGAGCGCATCGCCGCCAGCAGCAGCGCGCGGATCTCCGCCACCACCCCGGCCTGGCCCAGGTAGTGCGGGTTGCCCTGCACCATGACCCGCGGGCGCAGGTGGCTGATGGTGTCGGCATACAGCTGGCCCAGCGCGCCGATCACCTCCGGGTGCGCGCTGTCGCCGTGCCGCTCCAGCAGCGGCGCGACCCGGGCGATGCCGGCGGTGACCTTGGCGCCGGTGTCGGCGTCGCGGATGAAACGCCGCTCCAGCTGCAGCACCGCCAGCGCCAGTCGCGGCAGCGCCTCGTCCTGGCCCTGGTTGCGGAAATAGTTGTGCAGCAGGCGCAGCCCGGGGGCGAGGTCGCCGGCGCGGCCGTAGACCGCCTCCGGGGTGGCGGCGTCGGTGCGGAACACGCTGTCGAGCAGGGTGCGCACTTGCGACGCTTCCGACTGCCCGGTCTCGGCGATGCGGCGGACCTGCTGCAGGGCCTGGGCCACGCCAGCCAGCGCCAGCACGCGCGCGTCCATGGGATCGGTCATCGAATCGTTTCCTCGTGTGCTGCGGAGTTTTGCTGCGTCGCCAGGCGGCGTTCCAGCGGGGCATCGGTGGTGGCGATCACGGCGCCGCCCAGGCATTCCTCGCCCTGGTACAGCACCAGCGACTGGCCGGGGGTGACCGCGCGCTGCGGGCGGGCGAAGCGCACCGCCAGCGTGCCGTCGTCGCCGACCTCGACCGTGCAGGCCTCGTCGGCCTGGCGGTAGCGGGTCTGCGCGGTGCAGTCGAAGCGCCGCGCCGGCGCCGATCCGGCGATCCAGTGCGCGGTTTCCGAGTGCAGCCGGGTGGACATCAGGTAGGGGCTGTCGCGGTCCTGGTCGACGTACAGCACGTTGCGCGCCACGTCCTTGCCGATCACGTACCACGGCGCGGCGGCGCGGCCGCGCACGCCGCCGATGTTCAGGCCCTCGCGCTGGCCCAGGGTGAAATAGAACACGCCTGGATGTTCGGCCACCGCCTGCTCGTGCGGGTCGCGGATCTCGCCGCGCCGCGCCGGCAGGTAGCGGCCGAGGAACTCTCGGAAGTCGCGCTCGCCGATGAAGCAGATGCCGGTGGAATCCTTCTTCGCGTGGGTCGGCAGGCCGGCGTCGCGGGCGATGCGCCGCACCTGCTCCTTGGGCAGCTCGCCGACCGGGAACAGGGTCGCGGCCAGTTGCGCCTGGCCGAGCTGGTGTAGGAAGTAGCTCTGGTCCTTGTTGCGGTCCACGCCGCGCAGCAGCCGCCAGCGCCCCTCGGCGAAGGCCACTCGGGCGTAGTGGCCGGTGGCGATGCGGTCGGCGCCCAGTTCGCGCGCCGCGTCCAGGAAATGCTTGAACTTGACCTCGCGGTTGCACAGCACGTCCGGGTTGGGCGTGCGCCCGGCGGCGTACTCGGCCAGGAAGTGGGCGAACACGCCTTGCCAGTATTCCCGCGAGAAGTCGCGGAAGTGGAACGGCATGCCGAGCCGGCCGCAGACCGCCACCGCGTCGCGGCGGTCGTCCTCGGCGCGGCAATCGCCGCTGCCATCGTCGGCCCAGTTCTGCATGAACAGGCCGGACGCGTCCGCGCCCTGTTGCACCAGTTGCCAGGCCGCCACCGACGAATCGACGCCGCCGGAGACGCCGACCATGATCCGCTCGCCGTTCATGCCAACTGCCGCAGCAGATCCAGCGGGTAGCGCCTGCCGGCCAGGAAATCGGCGACCACCTGCCACACCAGCGGGCTGCGCCAGCGCGGCGCGGCGGCTTCCAGTTCGGCCGGGGTCATCCACAGCGCGCGCACGATGCCCTCGTCCAGCGGACGCTGCGGGTCGTGCGCGACCGGCTCGGCGGCGAAGGCGAAGCGCAGGTAGTGGCGGCCGTTGTCGGCCTTCCACTGATAGGCGCCGATGAACGCGGTCGGCCGCACCTGCCAGCCGGTCTCCTCCAGCGTCTCGCGCACCGCGGCCTCGATCAGGCTCTCGTCCGGTTCCAGGTGGCCGGCCGGCTGGTTCAGCACCAGCGCGCCGCCGATCGCTTCCTCGACCTGCAGCAGGCGCCCGTCGCGCACCACCACCGTGGCCACGGTCACGTCCGGCTGCCAGGGGCCAGGCGCCAGCGCCATCAGAACGCGTCCTTGCCGGCGTTGAGCTCGGCGTCCATCGCGTCGGCGCCGCGCGCGGCCGCTTCCAGCGCCTCGCGCAGGGCGGTGTCGTCGGCATCGGCGGCCAGCTTGACCACGAACACCGCGGTCCCGCCCTGGCGCACCCAGCCGCCGAGGATGGCGGACTGCGCATCCTCCAGCAGCCGGTTGGCGACGGCGGCCGGCAGCGTGTCGCCCTTGGCCTGGTAGGCCGGCGACCAGATCTCGCGGATCCGGTGGCTGCCGAAGGTCTCCACCGGCGAGCGCACGTAGATCAGCTGCTGGCGTTCGCGGCCCTGCTCGCGCAGCCCGAACAGCACCTGGTAGTCGCCGTCGGCATCGGCCTGGACGTCGTAGCCCATCGCCCGCAGGCGCTTGCCCAGTGCCTGGTCCGGCGCCGCCAGCGCCGGCGCGGCGACGCCGGCCAGGAGCGCGGCGAGCAGGGCGGCGGTGCGGAAAGTCGTCGAATGCATGCGTTGCGCCATCAAAGAAGGGGAATTGTGCGGGCAGGACCGGCGATCGTCCAATCCGGTCCGACAGCGGCCGTATATAATTGAACGCATGCCTCGCAAGAATTCCTCAGAACACGATCACGGCGTCATGGTGGAGACCGGCAAGCCGGAGGTCGCCCGCCCGCCGCTATACCAGGTGCTGCTGCTGAACGACGACTACACCCCGATGGATTTCGTGGTGACCGTGTTGCAGCAGTTCTTCTCCCTGGACCTGGAGCGCGCCACGCAGGTGATGCTGCACGTGCATACCCGCGGCCGCGGCGTGTGCGGGGTGTATACCCGCGAGGTGGCTGAATCCAAGGTAGCTCAGGTGAACGAGTTTTCGCGAATGAACCAGCATCCCCTGTTGTGCACGATGGAAAAAGCCTGATAGTGGGAAGCGTCGGTATCCGGTCTGCCCGGACTAACGCGGTCTGAACACACTGATCCGATAGGGTTGTGGAAATTCGCAACTCAAGCCGCATATTGTTGGCATCAGACGTCGGAGTGAACCATGTTCAGCAAAGATCTCGAGCAAACCATCGGCCAGTGCTACAAGCGCGCCCGGGAAGCCCGCCATGAATTCATGACGGTCGAACACCTGTTGTTGGCATTGCTCGACAATCCTTCGGCGCAGGCGGTGCTCAAGGCCTGCGGTGCCGATGCCGAGCGCTTGCGCAGCGAACTGGAGCAGGCGATCGAAGCCTCGGTGTCGCGCCTGGCCGAGGACGACGGCCGCGACACGCAGCCGACCCTGGGCTTCCAGCGGGTGCTGCAGCGGGCCGTCTACCACGTGCAGTCCTCGGGCAAGAAGGAAGTCACCGGCGCCAACGTGCTGGTCGCGATCTTCGGCGAAAAGGACTCGCATGCGGTGTATTTCCTGAACCAGCAGGACATCACCCGGCTCGACATCGTCAACTATCTCTCGCACGGCATCGCCAAGCTGGGCGAGGAGGGCGAGCACCCGGCCCCGCCGGAAGGCGAGCCGAAGGGCGAGGGCGGCGACGGCGAACCCAAGGGCGACGCCCTGGCCGAGTACGCCACCAATCTGAACGAACAGGCACGCAACGGCCGCATCGACCCGCTGGTCGGGCGCGCCGACGAGATCGAGCGCACCATCCAGGTGCTGTGCCGCCGTCGCAAGAACAATCCGCTGTACGTGGGCGAGGCCGGCGTCGGCAAGACCGCGATCGCCGAAGGCCTGGCCAAGCGCATCGTCGAGGGCAGCGTGCCCGAGGTGCTGGCCGACGCGGTGATCTTCTCGCTGGACCTGGGCGCGCTGGTCGCCGGCACCAAGTACCGCGGCGATTTCGAGAAGCGTCTCAAGGGAGTGCTGACCGCGCTGAAGAAGGTACCCAACGCGGTGCTGTTCATCGACGAGATCCACACCATCATCGGTGCCGGCTCGGCGTCGGGCGGCACCATGGACGCGTCCAACCTGATCAAGCCGGCGCTGTCCTCGGGCGAGCTGCGCTGCATCGGCTCGACCACCTTCCAGGAATACCGCGGCATCTTCGAGAAGGACCGGGCGCTGGCGCGGCGTTTCCAGAAGATCGATATCGTCGAGCCGACCGTGGGCGAGACCTTCGAGATCCTGCAGGGCCTCAAGCCCAAGTACGAGGCGCACCACGGCGTGACCTACGCCGACGACGCGTTGCAGGCGGCGGTGGACCTGTCGGTCAAGCACATCGGCGACCGGTTGCTGCCGGACAAGGCGATCGATGTGATCGACGAGGCCGGCGCGCGCCAGCGGCTGCTGCCGGAAGGCCAGCGCAAGGAGCTGATCGACATCGAGGAGATCGAGACCATCGTCGCCAAGATGGCGCGGATCCCGGCCAAGCAGGTCAGCGCCACCGACAAGGACGTGCTGCAGCATCTGGAGCGCAACCTGAAGATGGTGATCTTCGGCCAGGATCCGGCGATCGAGACCCTGGCGTCGTCGATCAAGCTGGCGCGCTCGGGCCTGGCCAATCCGGAAAAGCCGATCGGCAACTTCTTGTTCTCCGGCCCCACCGGCGTCGGCAAGACCGAGGTGACCAAGCAACTGGCGCTGCAACTGGGCATCGAACTGGTGCGCTTCGACATGTCCGAGTACATGGAGCCGCATTCGATCAGCCGCCTGATCGGCGCCCCCCCGGGCTACGTCGGCTTCGACCAGGGCGGCCTGCTGACCGAGAAGATCGTCAAGACCCCGCACTGCGTGCTGCTGCTGGACGAGGTGGAGAAGGCGCACCCGGACATCTTCAACATCCTGTTGCAGGTCATGGACCGCGGCGTGCTCACCGACACCAACGGGCGCGAGGCCAACTTCAAGAACGTGATCCTGGTGATGACCACCAATGCCGGTGCCACCCAGGCCTCGCGGCGCTCGATCGGCTTCACCAAGCAGGATCATTCCACCGACGCGATGGAGACCATCCGTCGCAGCTTCACCCCGGAGTTCCGCAACCGCCTGGACGCGGTGGTGCAGTTCCAGCCGCTGGCGTTCGAGCACATCCTGCGCGTGGTCGACAAGTTCATCATCGAACTGGAGATGCTGCTGCAGGAGAAGCACGTGTCGCTGTCGGCGACCCCGACCGCGCGCGACTGGCTGGCCCAGCACGGTTTCGACCCGCTGATGGGCGCGCGGCCGATGGCGCGGGTGATCCAGGACAAGGTCAAGCGTCCGCTGGCCGACGAACTGCTGTTCGGCAAGCTGGTCGGCGGCGGCCGCGTCACCATCGACGTGCGCGACGGCGAGCTGGTGGTGGAGACCCAGGCCGAGCCGGAGCGGCTGCTGCCGGCGACGGTGGAGTGAGCCGGGCGACGCGCCAGGGCGTCAGGCACGACGAAAGGCGGCTGCAGTTCCCTGCAGTCGCCTGGCGATGGCACCGAGGATGAAGACGAAAAGGCGGCCGATGGCCGCCTTTCCTATGACCGCCGTGGGGCGATCACTTCATGCGGTAGGTGATACGGCCCTTGGTCAGGTCGTACGGGGTCATTTCGACCTTCACCCGGTCGCCGGTCAGGATGCGGATGTAGTTCTTGCGCATGCGGCCGGAGATGTGGGCGATGATCTCGTGCCCGTTTTCCAGCTTGACCCGGAAGGTGGTGTTGGGCAACGTCTCGCTGACGGTGCCTTCGAATTCGATGGAGTCGTCTTTCGACATGTATTCCTGTGCGATTCGCGTGCGGCCACGGAGGCCTAAGAGCGGGGATTTTACTCGCCCGCGCGGCCGCATGCAAAGTTTGCGTTAGGACCCGGCCAGACTGGCCGCTGCCAGGCGTCCCGCCGCAGCCGTCCATGGGCCGGGACGGCCGGGCTGGCGCACCGCCTGGCGCACGTGCGCCATGAAGTCCTCACGGGGCAGGTGGCTGGCGCCCATCCGCAACAGATGCGGGTTTTCCACCTGGGCATCGATCAGCGTCCAGCCCCAGCCGCGCAGAAGGGCGGCCAGTGCCGCCAGCGCGACCTTGGAGCCGCCGCTGGCGCCGCTGAACATGCTCTCGCCGAAGAACATCGTGCCGAGGGCGACGCCATAGATGCCGCCGACCAGGTCCGCCCCGTCCCACACTTCGATGGAATGGGCATGCCCCATCGCGTGCAGGCGGCTGTAGGCGTCCACCATCGCCGGGATGATCCAGGTCCCGTCCTGGCCCGGACGCGGCGCGGCGGCGCAGGCCTGCATCACCTCGACGAACGCGGTATCTGCGCTGACCTCCCAGGCGCTGTGGCGCAACTGCCGGCGGAAACGGCTGGACAGGCGTACGCCATCGGTGCGGAACACCATGCGCGGGTCCGGCGACCACCACAGGATCGGCTCGCCCTCGCTGAACCACGGAAAGATGCCGCCGGCGTAGGCATTGAGCAGGCGCTGCGGATGCAGGTCGCCGCCGACGGCGAGCAGCCCGTCCGGGTCGCGCAGCGCGGTTTCTGCGGGCGGGAAGGGCGCGTCGGGCGCGGCGGCCAGGCGCCACGGCAACGGGCGGGTCATGCGCGCATTGTAGGCGGCGCCGCGCGGCGCTTGGAGTCCGCCGCGCCGCTCGCGCACACTAGCGCGCCGTCGCCGACAAGGAGTCCCGTGAGCACGTCCGTTTCCGCCATTCTCGATCTGCACGACGCGCGGCATAGCCAGGATCGGAGCCTGGCGGCGATCCTGGCGCTGGCCGCCGACCATCCCGATCAACTGGGCGCGCTGCTGTTGCTCGCCTTGCAGCGTGGCTCGCCGACCACTGCGTACCTGGACGTGGCCCTGGATCTGCTGCCGGATGCGGCGCTGGCGCCGGTCTGCGCCGAGGCCTGGCGCCGCTATCGCGAGGGCGAGTCGGCGCCGCTGGTGGTGCGCGTGGTGGAGTTCGCCAGCTATCAGGCGCCGCAGACGCTGCAAGACGATTGGGAGGCGCTGCTGGAGGCGTTCGCGGACGGCGAGGCGCAGTTGGCACCTTCGGTCTGGCGCGCGTTACCGGCCGCCGTCGCGGCGCGCTGGGCCGAGATCCTGCGCGCCGCCGACGATGCCGGCGAGGTGTCGCGCGGCCAGGCGCTGCTGCTGGCCGCGCAGGCCGACACCGTGGCCATCGCCCGCCGCTATCTGCTGGACCGGGATGGTCTGAATGCGCACAACTGGATCCCCTGGGCGGGCCTCAGCGACACCGAGCCGCCGCGATTGCTGCATGGCCTGCAGCCGTTGCACCTGCGCTTCGGCCAGGCGCAATGGCGCGCACAGCTGGACGCCGAGCCGGAATGGCGGCGCGAGATCTGGCGCCTGCACCCGACCTGGCAGGGCGGGACGCTGCAAGGCAGCGCGCGGATCGGTGGCGCGCTCGGGATCGCCTGCGGCTACTGCGATGCGCCGCTGCAACGCCTGCTGGAACTGGATCGCCGCTTCCTGCAGGAGGGCGCGAGCGGCACGGTCACGCTCTGTCTCTGCCAGGCCTGCACCGATGGCGGCGATGGCCCGGACGTGTACTACGTCCGGCACGGCGCGGACGGCCTGCCCGCGTCCGCAAGCGCCTCGTCCGCCCAGGACGTGGCGGCGCTCGACACGCTGGACGATCCCCTGATGGAGGCCGAGGTCGGCCTGGCGGCCATGCACAGCCTGCGTTGGCAGCAGCAGGACTGGGGCGAAGCCAACAATCGGCAGAACCTGTCGCGGGTGGGCGGCGCGCCGAGTTGGGTGCAGGGGGCGGGCTATCCGCAGTGTCGCGACTGCAAGACGCCGATGCGCTTCGTGCTGCAACTGGACACGATCCTGCCGACCGTGGGCGGCAATACGCAGTACTGGGGCAGCGGGGGCATGCTGTACGCGTTCTGGTGCGATGCCTGCGCCATCAGTGCGCATCAATGGCAATGCACCTGATCCACGGCCGCACCACCGGTCGCCGCCTGCCAGCCGCGTCCGGAGTGGCGGGCGGCAATCGTCCGCCACGCGCGACTGCGCGTGCGGCATCGTCTACCAATATCGGAGTGCGCTGGGAATGAGCTGGGAAGGAGGGCAGAAAACCAAGGGTTCGCAACTGTGGCTTGCAGCCGAGGACGTGCAGGCGTTCAGCCAGGCGCTGGCTGTGGCCTCTCCCGACATCCAATGGCAGTGCAGCCATGTCGGGAAGGACCGCGCCGCCATGCATCCGTATGCGGACCTGAACTCAGCCCTGGCCTGCCCGTTGGGCGAGCAACACGGCTTCGTCGCGCAGGCCGGCAGCCTGCTTCCCTTCGGCCAAGAACGCACCCTGGGGCTGCTGCTGTTCAACTACGTCACCAAGTATCCGGAAGAGATCGTCCCGGAACGGGATTTCGGTCCGGTCGACACCTCCGCCTATCCCGCGCGCTTCCTGTCAGTGAGCGCTTCATCGCTGGCCATCCGCTGGAACACCACGGATCAGGATGAGGCGCTTTGCACCGCGATCAGCAGCCAGGTCGCGCAGGTCTGGAAGGTGTTGAACAGCGTCACCGCGCCGGTGAAGTGCCATCGCCTGGTGAACGGAGTGCCCTACAAGACGCCGCGCTACCGGATCGGCAGGCATATGCAGGCCCTGGTGCGGCGCGAGGGCTGGTGCCTGCAGGATGGGCTGTTCTTCGTACTCGACTGAGATTGGCGCGTCCAGGCGCGCCTGGCCGGACAGCGCTGGCCGGCGCCGCAGCGTGCCGGCACTCGGCTAGGGCACGGCGCGATACCGGCCGTAAAGGCGATCAATCCTGCCGGAACGGCGAATGTCGCAGCAGCGCGGTGGCGTGCTGTTCGACCTCGGCGCGTTCCTGCGCGCACCACTCGGCCAGCGGCACGCGGAAGCCGGGATCGGCGATCCAGTGGCGGCTGCGCACCAGCCGCGGCAGGAAGCCGCGGGCGATCTTGTGCTGGCCCTGCGCCCCCGGCTCGAAGCGGGTCAGGCCCTCGCGCAGACAGTAGTCGATGCCCTGGTAGTAGCAGGTCTCGAAGTGCAGGCCGGGCAGGGGCTCGCCGCCCCAGTAGCGGCCGTACAAGGTGTCGGTGCCGCGCAGGCAGAGCGCGCCCGCGACCGGCTCGCCATCCTTGATAGCAAGGAATATCAGAAAGTTGCGGGCCATTTCTCGTGCAAGATGCGAGAAGAAGTCCAGGGTCAGTGCCGGCGAATTGCCGTAGTCGTCGAAGGTGCGCAGATAGAAGCCGTACATCGCCTGCAGGTCCTGCGCGCTGGCCTCGTCGCCGTGCACCACCCGGAAGCCGATGCCGGCGCGCTGCACCTTGGCCCGCTCCTGGCGGATGTTCTTGCGGTGCTTGTGGTCCATCGCGCCCAGGTAATCGTCGAAACAGGCCCAGCCGGCGTCGTTGTGCCACTGGTACTGCACGTCGTTGCGTTCCAGCCAGTCGGCGCCGAACGCGGCATCCTCCTCGGCACGGTGGAAATTGACGTGCGCCGAGGACAGGCCGCTAGCCTCGGTCAGCGCCCGCATCGCGGCCAACAGCCGTTGCCGGCCCGCGTCATCGCGCGCCAGCAGCCGCGGTCCGGTCACCGGCGAGTAGGGCACCGCGCACAGCCACTTGGGGAAGTAGTCCTGGCCGTAGCGCGCGTAGGCGTGTGCCCAGGCATGGTCGAACACGAATTCGCCGTGGGAATTGGTCTTCAGGTAGCCGGGGGCGGCGGCGACTAGGGCGTCGCCGTCCCATAGCGTGAGATGCAGCGGCGTCCAGCCCCAGTCCGGGCGCAGGCAGCCATGGCGTTCCAGGCCTGCGAGGAAGGCATGGGCGACGAACGGGTTGCCGCCGTCGTGAAGCGCGTCCCAGGCCATCGCGGGCACCGTGTCGAGCCTGTCCAGCCAACGGATCGTCGTCATCAATAAGGCTGCGTGACGAGCGAGGGAGCCGAGTAGGACAGCGGCAGGACGATCGCGGCGACCGCCGGCTCGGCGCAGTCCAGGCCTGCTCTCGGCAATACGGCCAGGCGTGCGCGCAAGCGCACGATGCCGGGCGCAGGCTCCGAGACGGCGGCACGGGGCGGATCGCGCTGTTCCAGCAGGCCGGGGCAGGGGCGGTAGGCGACGTGCAGGGTGTCGTCCTCGTCGGATGTGCTCGTTCTCAATTCGGTGGAGAACGTGCGCATCGTCCGCCGTAGCAGCGCCGAGGCCAGGGTCATGTGCTGCAGGGCCGCTGCTCGCGCCTGCGGAGAGGCGGTTGCCAGTGTCGGCGTTGCGTCAGGGAACGGCGACGGGGCTCCGGCTCGCGCGGCCAGCAAGCTCCGCACCTGTGCCTCGCCGCCGGGGACGGCGCCCAATGCGGTGAGCACCGCCAGTGTGTCGGACGCGTCGGGGTCGCCACGTGCGGCGTCCTCCCGCAGCCAAGCCAGGGCTTGCTCGCGACGTGAAGGGATCACGTCGATACCAGCCAGCAGGCAGTCACTGAGCATGCCCACCAGGTATGCGCGCGACTGCGCATCCCCGGCCGCAGCGCTCACCAGCGTGCCTTCGCTTTCCTGTCGCAACTGCTTGTTGATCATGCGCCCCAGCTCCATGCTGCGCGCATCCACCACGGTGCCGCCAGACAGCAGCGATGAAGCAAACTGTGCGCTCAGAACGTCGGCCTGCTCTGGCGGCATGCACAACGTCATATGGGCCGTTTCCACCGTGCCATACCGCAACGGCGGCGCGGCTGCGGGTTCGGCGCGCGCCGGCCCGGCCGCAAGCAGCAGGCTGGCGGCCGCCAGAGCTACGCAGCGGCCGGCGCGGTTCGTCATCGACTCAGGCACCCTTGTCCAGATACCGCTCGGCGTCCAGCGCGGCCATGCAGCCGAAGCCGGCGGAGGTGATCGCCTGGCGATAGTGCTGGTCGGCGACGTCGCCGGCGGCGAACACGCCCGGCACCGAGGTTTCGGTGGCGGCGCCGCCGAGGCCGGAGCGGATCTCCAAGTAGCCGTTGTTCATCGCCAGCTGGCCGTCGAACAACTGGGTGTTGGGGTGGTGGCCGATGGCGACGAAGAAGCCGTGCGCCTCCAAGTCGCGGGTGCTGCCGTCGAGGGTGGACTTGACCCGCACGCCGGTCACGCCGGCCTCGTTGCCCAGCACCTCGTCCACCGCGTGGTGCCAGACAGTCTCGATCTTGCCGGCGGCGACCTTGGCGAACAGCTTGTCCTGCATGATCTTTTCCGCGCGCAGGGTGTCGCGGCGGTGCACCAGATAGACCTTGCGGGCGATGTTGGACAGGTACAGCGCCTCTTCCACGGCGGTGTTGCCGCCGCCGACCACGACCACGTCCTGGTCCTTGTAGAAGAAGCCGTCGCAGGTGGCGCAGGCGGACACGCCGCGGCCCTTGAACGCCTCTTCCGAGGGAATGCCCAGGTACTTGGCGGTGGCGCCGGTGGCGATGATCAGCGCGTCGCAGGTGTATTCGGCGCTGTCGCCGCTGAGCTTGAACGGGCGCTGCGAGAGGTCGGCGGTGTGGATGTGGTCGAAGATCACTTCGGTGTCGAAGCGCTCGGCATGCGCCTGCATCCGCGCCATCAGGTCCGGCCCCATCAGGCCGTGGGCGTCGCCGGGCCAGTTGTCGACCTCGGTGGTGGTCATCAGCTGCCCGCCCTGCTGCAGGCCGGTGATCACCACCGGCTTGAGGTTGGCGCGCGCGGCGTACACCGCGGCCGTCCAGCCGGCCGGGCCGGAGCCCAGGATCAGCAGGCGGGAATGCTTGGCGGAATTGGCGGCAGAGGGGCTCATGTATACTCGCGAAGAGGGGAAAATGGCGGCCGATCGCGGCATTGCGCGGTCTCCGGCGAAGTCGCATAGAGTGGCGGCCGGCCTGGGATGAATCAAGCCGCGCGGCGAGAACGCTGCGGCCCGCGGCCCACGCCTGCGGGTCCCCGATGCCGCTGCGACAGGTTCGCGCGCATGGCGCGACGTGCCTGGAGCAAGACGCCGGAGCGGTTCAGGCGTCGCCTACTGAAATGCCGGGCCGATTCGTTTATTATCAATCACTAACGGTGTATTCCTAAGGTCTGGTCAGAGCGTGGCGAAGCAGGTTCCGGAACGCGGCAAATCCCAGGGCGCCAACGCGGCCGCACGCAAGCAGGCCGCCGCGGCCAATCCGCGCCGGCAGAAGCTGTGGCGCGACCTGGCGCTGATCGCGATCGCGCCGCTGCTGCTGTACCTGCTGGCCAGTCTGGCCACCTATTCGGCGACCGACCCGGGCTGGTCGCATACCGGCAGCGTGGTCGCGCCGGTGCACAACATGGGCGGCAAGTTCGGCGCCTGGATCGCCGACGTGCTGTTGCAACTGTTCGGCTACGTGGCGTTCCTGCTGCCGCTGGTGATCGGTGCGATCTCCTGGATCGCGCTGTTCGGCATGGATCAGGACGGCGACGGCGAGGCCGACCTGGGCCCGGCGTTGCGCCTGGTCGGCATCGTCGGTTTCCTGATCGCCGCCACCGGGCTGCTGCATCTGCGCCTGTTCGCCGGCGACGTCGCCGCGGCCGGCGGCATCCTCGGCAAGCTGGTCGGCAACTCGGTCGGCGCCGGCTTCGGCGCGCTCGGCGCCAACCTGTTCGTGCTGGTGCTGCTGCTGGTGTCGATCACCCTGGCCACCGGGTTGTCCTGGTTCGCGGTGATGGAGCGCATCGGCAAGGCGGTGATGACCCTGCCGGCGCTGGCCCGGCGCGGCAGCCAGCAGGCCAACGAATGGCAGCAGACCCGCGCGCTGCGCGAGGAACGCCAGGAAGTGCGCAAGGTCGATGCCGAGGTGCGCGCCAAGCGCGAGCCGGTCAAGATCGAACCGCCGCCGGCGCCGGTGGTAGAGAAGAGCGAGCGCGCCAAGCGCGAGCAGCAGATCCCGCTGTTCCACGGCACCGGCGGCGATCCGTCCGGGGTGCCGCCGCTGGCGCTGCTGGACGATCCCAAGCCGCAGGCCAAGGGCTACTCCGAGGAGACCCTGGAAACCCTGTCGCGGCAGATCGAGTTCAAGCTCAAGGACTTCCGCATCGAGGCGCAGGTGGTCGGCGCCTATCCGGGCCCGGTGATCACCCGCTTCGAGATCGAGCCGGCGCCGGGCATCAAGGTCAGCCAGATCAGCTCGCTGGACAAGGACATCGCCCGCGGCCTGTCGGTGAAGTCGGTGCGCGTGGTCGACGTGATCCCGGGCAAGTCGGTGATCGGCCTGGAAATCCCCAACGTCAGCCGCGAGATGATCTACCTTAGCGAGCTGCTGCGCTCCAAGGAGTACGACAAGTCCGCCAGCCACCTGACCCTGGCCCTGGGCAAGGACATCGCCGGGCGCCCGACCGTGGCCGACCTGGCGCGCATGCCGCATCTGCTGGTCGCCGGCACCACCGGCTCGGGCAAGTCGGTGGCGGTCAACGCGATGGTGCTGAGCCTGCTGTACAAGGCCTCGGCCAAGGACCTGCGGATGCTGATGATCGACCCGAAGATGCTCGAACTGAGTGTCTACCAGGGCATCCCGCATCTGCTGGCGCCGGTGGTCACCGACATGAAGGAGGCCGCCAACGGCCTGCGCTGGTGCGTGGCGGAGATGGAGCGCCGCTACAAGCTGATGAGCGCGGTGGGCGTGCGCAACCTGGCCGGCTTCAACAAGAAGGTCAAGGACGCGCAGGACGCCGGGCAGCCGCTGATGGATCCGCTGTTCAAGCCCAACCCGGACCTGGCCGAGGCGCCGCGGCCGCTGGACACGCTGCCGTTCATCGTCATCTTCATCGACGAATTCGCCGACATGATGATGATCGTCGGCAAGAAGGTCGAGGAGCTGATCGCGCGCCTGGCGCAGAAGGCCCGCGCCGCCGGCATCCACCTGATCCTGGCCACGCAGCGCCCGTCGGTGGACGTGATCACCGGCCTGATCAAGGCCAACATCCCGACCCGCATCGCGTTCCAGGTCAGCTCCAAGATCGACTCGCGCACCATCCTCGACCAGTCCGGCGCCGAGACCCTGCTCGGCCACGGCGACATGCTGTACCTGCCGCCGGGCACGGCGATGCCCGACCGTGTGCACGGCGCCTTCGTCAGCGACGAGGAAGTGCACCGGGTGGTCGAGCACCTCAAGGCCAGCGGCCCGGCCGACTACATCGAAGGTGTGCTGGACGAGGTGCAGACCATGGGCGACGGCACCGTGATCGGCGCCACCGGCCTGCCCGAAGCCGGCGGCGGCGGCGACGAATCCGACCCGCTGTACGACGAGGCCCTGCGCATCGTCACCGAGACCCGCCGCGCCTCGATCTCCGGCGTGCAGCGGCGGCTGAAGATCGGCTACAACCGCGCCGCGCGGCTGATCGAGGCGATGGAAGCCGCCGGCGTGGTCAGCCCGCCCGAACACAACGGCGACCGCAGCGTGCTGGCGCCGCCGCCGCCGAAGTGACGCGTCCGTCGCCGCCCGCAGTGCGCTTCGCCTCCGCGCCGGCCGCCCGGCGCGGCCGCGGGCGCGAGACCGGCGACCACCGGCGTGCGTCGCCGTCGCCCCGCACCGCCGCGTGGGGGTGGGGCGTGCTGCTGGCGGCGATCTGCGGCCCCGCCATGGCGCAGCCGGCGCCCGCCGCCGCGGCGCAGGGCGCGGCGACCGCCACGCCCGAGGTCGCCAACAACTACAGCTACGTGCGCTATCGCGCCGACTACGAAGTGCGCGACGACGCCAGCAGCGTGGAGACCGACGAGTACGAACTGCTGCTCAAGACCAAGGCCGGCGTGGACAAGTTCAGCCAGGTGCGGCTGAGCTACAGCGAAAAGCTGGAGACGCTGGAGGTGCTGGCCGCCTACGCGATCACCCCGGACGGGCTGCGCCACGACGTGCCGGCCGACAAGATCTACACCCAGGAAAGCTATTCCAGCGCCTCGGCGGCGATGTACGCCGACCGCAAGGTCAAGGTGGTGGTGTTCCCGAACCTGATGCCGGGCACGCGGCTGGTGTACCGGGTGCGGCGCACCCAGAACGTGCCGTATTTCCCCGGCTATTTCAGCCTGTGGGAAACCTTCAGCGTGTTCTCCCAGTACGACGACGCCACGGTCACCCTGGTCGCGCCGCGGCGCATGCCGATGCACCTGTACACGCGCGGCGTGCAGGGCAGCGACACGCCGACGATCGACGGCGGCCAGGCGCGCTGGGAATGGCGCTACAGCCGCCGCGAGCCGATGAAGAGCCAGAACTGGGCGGCGGCGACCTGGGAGTTCAGCCCGACCATCATGGCCAGCAGCTTCCGCCGCTGGTCGCAGATGGGCCAGGCCTACCAGCGCAGCAGCGGCGTGGCCGCGCAGGTCACGCCCAAGGTCCGCGCCCGCGCCGAGCAGATCACCGCCGGCATCGGCGACCGCCGCGCGCAGGCCGCGGCGCTGTACGAGTGGGTGGCGCGCAACATCCGCTACGTCGCGGTCTACCTGGGCAACGGCGGGCTGGAGCCGAACAGCGCCGACAGCATCCTCGACAACCATTACGGCGACTGCAAGGACCACACCGTGGTGCTGGAAGCGCTGCTGGCGGCCAAGGGCATCGCCAGCACGCCGGTGCTGATCGGCGCCGAGGGCGGGCCGACCCTGCCCGACGTGCCGGTGCTTGGCCGCTTCAACCACGCCATCACCTATCTGCCCGAGTTCAAGCTGTACGTGGACTCGACCAATCCCTATGCGCGCTTCGGCCAGTTGCCGGCCGGCGATCTCGGCGTGCCGGTGCTGCACACCGCGGACGGCACGGTGGCGCGCACGACGCCCAACGACGCGCGGGTCAACCTGTACCGGGCCGAGGCGGATTACCGCTTCGCCGCCAACGGCAGCCTGAGCGGCACCACCCGGCTGGACAGCGGCCAGATCGGCGAGATCGGCCTGCGCACGATGTTCGTGCAGCTCAACGCGCAGAACCGCACCCGCATCGAGGAATCGATCCTCGCCACGTCCGGCTTCGACGGCAGCGGCGAACTGGTGCTGCAGGGCGCGCCGCAGGACCTGAGCCGGCCGTTCGGCTACGCCTACCGCTTCCGCGCCGACGACTACGTCGACTTCGGCGTGGTCGGCGGCATGAGCCTGCCGCTGATGCCCGGCGCCGATTCGGTGCGCGGCGTCTACAGCACCGCCTCGGCCGAGCGCAACCTGACCCCGTTCTACTGCAACGACAACGCGCGCAGCGAGACCTACCGGCTGACCTTCCCGGACAGCGTGCCGATCATCGCGATCCCGACCGACACCCGCTTCCGCAACGCGGCCGGCGAGTACACCGCCACCTGGGTCCGCGACGGGCAGACGGTGACCGCCACGCACACGCTGCACCGGCGCGCGATCCACGGCCCGGCGGCGCTGTGCCAGCCGCAGGATTACGCGGCGTTCCGCGAGCTGTACCAGCAGGTGCGGCGCGGCTTCCGCGGGCAGATCCTGTACGGCGACCTCGGCCGCATGCAGACCGGTCACTGAGCGGCGCGGGTCTGATCGCCTATTCAGCAAGACCCCGGCACACTTCCTCCATCCCATCCGGAACCTCATCGGCATGCTTCGCACACTTCGCTATACCGTCCTCGCCACCGCGTTGCTGGCCGGCAGCGCCTTCGCCGGCGCCCGCGAGGACCTCACCAGCTTCACCCGCGGGCTCAAGGGGCTGGACGGCCAGTTCGCGCAGAAGGTCTACGACGGCAAGGGCACGCTGAAGGAAAGCGCCAGCGGCCGCGTCGCGCTGTCGGCGCCGCGCCTGTTCCGCTGGGAGTACCGCAAGCCCTACGAGCAACTGATCGTCGCCGACGGCGCCAAGGTCTGGGTCTACGATCCGGACCTCAAGCAGGTCACCGTGCGCACCCAGGGCGCCGAGGAGCAGAGCAGCCCGCTGACCGCCTTGATCGATCCGGGCAAGCTGGACCGCCAGTACGACGTCAGCGAGGAGGCGGTGGCCCGCGACGGCCTGCAATGGCTGTCGCTGACGCCGAAGGTGGACACCGAGGCCAGCTTCCAGATCGCCAAGCTCGGCTTCGACGGCAACGGCCTGGCGCGGATGGAAGTGGTCGATGCGGTCGGCCAGCGCACCGAGATCCGCTTCAGCGGCTGGCAGCGCAACCCGAGCTTCGCCGCCGGCACCTTCCGCTACGTGCCGGACAAGGGCGTGGACGTGGTCGGCGACAACTGACCCGGCACTAACCGCCGCGGGCTTCGGCCGCGGCGGAGCGGTCTCGCGCCGGCGCCTGGCCGTCGGCGCCG
The DNA here is from genome assembly GCF_041242975.1 of Xanthomonas sp. DAR 35659. Lineage (NCBI taxonomy): Bacteria > Pseudomonadati > Pseudomonadota > Gammaproteobacteria > Lysobacterales > Lysobacteraceae > Xanthomonas > Xanthomonas medicagonis. The sequence continues at coordinate 2,694,871 of NZ_CP162488.1, read as the reverse complement.
GCCGGCGTATCAGTCCGGGCAGGCCTGCACTTCGATGCTGACATGCCCCAGCGTGGCCACGCCGTGCAGCCGCGCGTGGTAGAACGCCGCCGGGCGCGGCCGGTGCGTCACCAACGACACGATTGCCGCATGCTGGCCGGGGCCGACCCGCCATACGTGCAGGTCGGCGATGCGCTCGTCGTCCTGTTCCAGGCGTTCCCGGATCTGCGCCTGCAAGGCGGCCGGTGCCGAGGCGTCGAGCAAGACCGCGCCGGTGTCGCGCAGCAGCGCCAGCGACCAGCGCGCTATGACGATGGCGCCGACAATGCCCATCAGCGCATCGGTCCACGCCCAGCCCAGGTACTTGGCCAGCAGCAGCGCGACGATCGCCAGCACCGAGGTCAGCGCGTCGGCCAGCACGTGCATGTAGGCCGACCGCAGATTGTGGTCGGCGTGGGCATGGCCGTCGTGGCCGCCCGCCTGCACGGGGGCGACGTGTGCGTGCGCATGCGTGTGGCCGTGCCCATGATCGTCGTGATCGCCGTGATCGTGGTCATGCGCATCGCCGTGTCCGTGCGCGTGTTGGCCATGTCGATGCGCGGTAGGGGCGGCATGCGCATGGCCATGCGGGCGATCGTGGTGATGGCCATGGCCATGGCCATGGCCGTGACCATGTCCGTGCCCATGACCGTGGTGGTGGTCATGGTGGTGGTCGGCGCCGAGCATCCAGGCGCTGAGCAGGTTCACCAGCAGGCCCAGCGCCGCGATCCACAAGGCCTCGTCGTAGGCGATCCGCACCGGCTGCGCCAGCCGCAGCGCCGACTCCACGCCGATGCCCAGCGCGATCAGGGCCAGGATCAACGCACTGGAAAAGCCCGCCAGGTCGCCGACCTTGCCGGTGCCGAAACTGAAACGCGGATCGTGCCGATGCCGCCGCGCGAACCAGTACGCGAAGCCGGCCAGCGACAGCGCGCCGGCGTGGGTGGCCATGTGCAGGCCGTCGGCCAGCAGCGCCATCGAACCGGTCCACCAGCCGGCGACGATCTCCACGAGCATCATCGCCGCGGTCAGCGCGACCACCGACCAGGTGCGACGCGCATTGCGCTCATGGCGTGCGCCGAGGAAATCGTGGTGATGGGTGAACGCGTCCAGCGTGTCGTGGTGGCTCATGGCGGCGTCGGCCGGGCGGGGAGGGGATGCCGCGATTCTAGCGTCGGCGGCGGCACCGCGAAGCGCGGCGGCGGCGGCATCGGCGCCTTGGCCGCCGCGCCCGGCGGCACGGCGTGCACGGGCGGCGACGGTAGAATGTGCGCATGGCCAAACGCAGACCCCTCGCTTCCGATACTCCCGATCTGCTGAGCGTGGATCGCGAGGCCATGCGCCCGCTGGCCGAGCGCATGCGCCCGCGCACGCTCGACGAGATGGTCGGGCAGAAGCGCCTGCTGGCCCCGACCAGCGCGCTGCGCCGCGCGGTCGCCTCCGGGCGGGTGCATTCGATGATCCTGTGGGGGCCGCCGGGCTGCGGCAAGACCACGCTGGCGCTGCTGCTGGCGCAGTACGCCGAGGCCGAGTTCAAGGCGATCTCGGCGGTGCTGTCCGGCCTGCCGGAGGTGCGGCTGGTGCTGGCCGAGGCCGCGCAGCGTTTCGCCGACGGGCGCCGCACCGTGCTGTTCGTCGACGAGGTGCACCGCTTCAACAAGGCGCAGCAGGACGCGTTCCTGCCGCATATCGAGCGCGGCACCATCCTGTTCGTCGGCGCCACCACCGAGAATCCCTCGTTCGAGCTGAACTCGGCGCTGCTGTCGCGCTGCCGCGTGCATGTGCTGGAGTCGGTGTCGCCGCAGGACATCGTCGAGGCGCTGCAGCGGGCGTTGCACGACAGCGAGCGCGGCCTGGGCGAGGAGGCGCTGCGGGTCTCCGACGCGGCACTGCTGGAGATCGCCAGTGCCGCCGATGGCGACGTGCGGCGTGCGCTGACCTTGCTGGAGATCGCCGCCGAACTGGCCCAGGACGAGGGTGGCGAGATCACCGCGCAGACGCTGCAGCAGGTGCTGGCCGACCGCACCCGCCGCTTCGACAAGGGCGGCGAGCAGTTCTACGACCAGATCTCGGCGCTGCACAAGTCGGTGCGCAGTTCCAACCCGGACGCGGCGCTGTACTGGCTCACGCGCATGCTCGACGGCGGTTGCGACCCGGCCTACCTGGCGCGGCGGCTGACCCGCATGGCGATCGAGGACATCGGCCTGGCCGACCCGCGCGCGCAGTCCATGGCGCTGGAAGCCTGGGACATCTACGAGCGCCTGGGCAGCCCGGAAGGCGAACTGGCGTTCGCGCAACTGGTGCTGTACCTGGCCAGCACCGCCAAGTCCAATGCCGGCTATGCCGCGTTCAACCAGGCCAAGGCCGAGGTGCGCGAGAGCGGCACCCAGGAGGTACCGCTGCACCTGCGCAACGCGCCGACCAAGCTGATGAAGAGCCTGGGCTACGGCGCCGACTACCAGTACGACCACGACGCCGAAGGCGGCATCGCGCTGGACCAGACCGGCTTTCCCGATGCGATGGGCGAGCGGGTGTACTACCGGCCGGTGGAGCGTGGCCTGGAGATCAAGCTCAAGGACAAGCTCGACCGCCTGCGCGCCGCGCGCGAGCAGGCGCGGGCTGACAAGGCCAAGCCGCCCCGCGCATAATCGCGTTTCAGGAGATGGCATTCCTCCTCGAACCGCCCGCAGCACCTGCGCGCTGATGATGCCTGCCCACCCCCGCCGGGGCGGCAGGCCTGTGCCCCGGCATCGCCCATTTTGGAGACCACGATGCCGATGTCCGCCTGTTTCGCCCGCCAACGTCACCCCGCCAGCGCGTGGAGGCAGCCATGAATTTCGCGATGTGGTGGCAGCAGTTGCTGCTGGCCATGGCCGGCGGCGCGGTCGGTTCCGGACTGCGCTTCGCCATCGGCAGCGCGCTGCTGCAGCGCTACGGCGCCGGCTTCCCGTGGGGCACGCTGACGGTGAACCTGGTCGGCGCGTTCTTCGGCGGCTTCCTGCTGGTGTGGATCGAAGGCAAGGGCGCCAGCGCGCCGTACTGGCGGGCGCTGCTGATCGTCGGCCTGCTCGGCGGCCTGACCACGTTCTCCTCGCTGATGATGGAAAGCCTGGTGTTCCTGCGCAACGGGCGCGGCGGCATGGTGCCGCTGTACCTGGCGATCACCCTGGTGGCGGGGCTGGCATTGGTGTTCGCCGGCGCGCGCACCGCCGCGGAACTGCGGCCGCCGGCGGTGACCGCCGCCCGCTGAGCGGCCGGGCGGGCGCTTAGCCCAGCAGGGCGGCGCCCACGCCCAGCGGCGGCGCCAGCAGCGCCAGGGGCACGATCAGCCGCGGCCGGTACGGCAACAGGCCCAGGGTCAGCAGGGCCGCGCTGGCGCTGAGCGAACCCACCCACAGCACCGGGCCGATGCCCCAGCCGCGCGCGGCCACGCAGCAGGCGAGCGCCGCGCCCAGCAGCAGCCAGCCGGCCGCCTGCAGTTGCCGCAGGCGCGGCGCGGTGGCGCGGCGTGCGCCGTACAGGTCGAGCTGGTGCTTTTCCATGCCCAGGCACAGGGCGACGAAGCCGGAGAAGGCCAGGCACAGGCCGAGCAGGGTCATGCGCCCTCCGTGGCCAGGACCGGCTTGGTCGACCCGCCGCGCTCGCGGGCGCGGCGTTCGGCCGCCGACAACGGCGGCTGCCAGCGTTGCATGCGCCGCGCGGCCAGTGCCAGGGCCAGGCCCAACGCGAGGCAGACCAGGTCGAACCCGGCCAGCGCCCAGTCGCCGGCCAGCAGGCTCACGCCCAGATGCGCATCGGTGGTGACGGCATTGAGCAGCGGCAGCAAGCCGAACAGCGCCGCGCCGGCATACAGTTGCCAGGACCACATCGCTCGCTTCGGCCACACCTGGGCGGCAACCAGGGCCGCCGCCCAGGCGAGGAAGAACACGGCCGCTTCGCGCTCCGGGCGCGCCTCCAGGTGCAACGGCAGCAGCCGGTTGCCCCAGAAATAGGCGGCGAAGGCGATTGGTAGCCCGGCCACGGTGCCGATGTTGAGCGCGTCGACCAGGCGCAGGCCGAAGCCGATCCGGCCGGCCTTGGCGTGCTTGGGCCGCTCCTTGACCGCCCACAGGATTGCGCCGCTGGCCACCATCAGGCAGCCGAGCAGGCCGCAACCGAAGAACAGCCAACGCAGCCAGGGCCCGGCGAAGTGCGCCAGGTGCAGGCCGTACAGGGTGCTGCGGGTTTGCGCGGCGGCGCCGAGCGCGCCGCTGCGGCCAAGGATCTGGCCGCTGGCCGCGTCCAGCAGCAGCGAGGGCGTGGTGTAGCCCAGGCGTTGGCCGTCGCCCTGGCGGATCTGGATGGCCGCGGCGGCGTCGCCGGCGTTGTACACGGTGAAGCCGGCGATGGGCGCCTGCGCGCCCCATTCGCGGCGCGCCACGTCCAGCAGTTGCGCGATCGGCAGCATGTGTCCGGGCGTGCCGCTGGCCTCGCGCAGGTTCTGCGGCTCCTGGAAGGCCTCGGCATAGAACGCCTGCTCGGCGTCCGGGTAGGCGGTCCGGATACTCCAGGGCAGGTACATCAGCATCAGCGTGAGCAGCCCGGTATAGGTGATCATCGCGTGGTAGGGCAGGGCCAGCACCGCGCTGGCGTTATGGAAATCCAGCCACGAGCGCTGGCCCTTGGCCGGACGGAAGGTGAAGAAGTCCTTGAAGATCTTCTTGTGGGTGATCACCCCGCTGATGATCGCCACCAGCATGAACATGGCGCAGAAACCGACGATATAGCGCGCCCACAGTGCCGGCATGTAGTGCAGGTCGAAGTGCAGGCGGTAGAAGAAATCGCCGCCGCGGGTGTCGCGGGTCTGGCTGGCCTCGCCGCTGAGCGGGTCCAGCAGCGCGCTGCCGAACATCTGCTTGCGGCTCTGGCGGGCGCCGTCGGCCGGCGGCGGGTTGCGCCAGAACAGATCGGTGAACGGCGCGCGCGGGTTGGCCAGCGACACGAACCATTGCGGCGACCGCGGGGCTTCGCGTTGCAACAGCGCCACCGCGCGCGCGGCCACCACGTCGGTGGCGAGTTGCGCGCGTGGCAGTTCCGGCCGCATCCAGCGGCTGATCTCGTTGCGGAAGTAGCTGGCGGTGCCGGCCATGAAGATCAGCAGCAGCACCCACGACACCAGCAGGCCGCTCCAGGTGTGCAGCCAGGCCATCGATTGACGGAATCCCTGTTTCATGGCGCGTGGTGCTGCAGCCAGGCGATGGCCAGGGCCATCGGGGTCAACAGCCCCAGGATGCCGAGCCAGGCGCGCGCGGCGCTGCGCGTGGCGAACGCCCACAGCGCGGTGCAGGCACAGACCAGGATGCCCAGCATCATGCCGCTGAGCACCGCCTGCGCACGCAGCGTCGGCCACAGCAGCGGCAGCAGCGCGGACGTGGCCGCGGCCAGCGCGTAGCCGCCGAGGATCGCCGCCAGGCTGCGCGACAGCACGCCCAGCCACGGCGGCAGCGGACGGCGCGGCGCGGCAGGCGTATCTGCGTGGTGGGGATCGCGCAAAGGCGCTGGCGGGACTGGATGCATGGAAGCCTGTCTGGAAAGCACCGGCTTGGCGTCAGGCTAGGCGGAGCGTGGCGGCAGTGAGCCTGCCGAGCGAGTTAATGATACGCATTCCTATCTTTGCGGCGCAACGCTTGCGCCGCGCCGGCGCATGCAGGCATGCCGCTGCGCTCGCAACCCGGCGACGCGCAATGCCGCGTGCGCGCGCTGCCGGCGGATGCGGAAGATCGAATGGCCGGTTCTCGGCGGTGGTGCCGTTTCCGATGCTGCGAGCAGGGATCGGCCTTGCCGCGACTCCAACGCGTGCAGCAGTGCCCGCGTCTAATCTCTCATCTCGAACACAAGGACGTTCCACATGAACACATGTTTCGCCGTCACGTTCCGTCGTGCATTCCATCGGCGTGCCTGCATCGCGCTCATCGCACTGTGCCTTGCGCTGTTGCTTTCCTTCCACAGCCAGGCGGCGCCGGTGCCCGGCGGTTCGTGGCAGAAGTCGTGCAAGAACGCGAACATGAGCGGTACCCAGTTGGGCGCCGACTGCAAGACCGGCGGCTTCACCTTCTTCGGCGCCACCAGCCAGAGCTGGCGCTACACCATCATCCAGCGCACCGACCTGTGCTATGGCGATCTCAGCAACGATCATGGTCGGCTGAAATGCAATCGCGGACCCTATGCGTCGAGCTTGCCGGCATCGGCCAACAAGACTTGCGACGACGTGTTCCGCGCCCAGGGCGTGCTCTATGCGATGTGCCGCAAGAAGAGCGGTGGCTACCGGACCAATGCGCTGTTCCTGCAAGGGCAGTGCCTGTCGGCGGAGAACAACGACGGCAAGCTGTCGTGCTCCGCCACCGCACCGGCATGCACGCCGAGCATCTCGGTCGCGCCGGCGAACAAGGGCTTCACCGTGCACGGCAGCTGCTTCCTGCCCAATCATGCGGTGTATTTCCGCTATGTCGACGACAAGCTGAAGAACGTCTTCGGCCAGGGCAGCTCCAACGCGGCCGGCGGCTTCGATTTCTATACCGGCCCGATCTGCGTCTATCCCGGGCCGGTGGCGATTTCGGCCAACGACGGGCGCAAGTCCGGCAGCGACGTGACCGGCACGCTGTGGAGCAACACGGTGAAAGGCACCTGCTACTAGCCGTTGGCCGGCAGGGCTACCCGGCGCAGATGGTCGCGGGGGAAGGAAAGCGGGATCGGCCGCCGTGCACGGCGGCCGCACGATCGCAGATGCGTCTACGCCGCTGCCGTCGCTTGTGGCACCCTACGGCGTGCATCCGAGTCGGATGCGCGTTTCGCTGGCTGCGGCACAACGGCAACGGAGACGCGATGGATGAAGATTCTGATCGTCGATGATTACCGCACCATGCGGCGGGTCATCCAGAACCTGCTGAACCGGCTCGGCTACGACGACGTGGCCGAGGCCGCCGACGGCGCGTCGGCGCTGGCCGCGTTGCGGGCGGACAGGATCGGCCTGGTGCTGTGCGACTGGAACATGCAGCCGATGACCGGATTGCAGCTGCTGCGCGAAATCCGCGCGGACCGCGCGCTGTACCGCACCCGATTCATCATGGTGGTCGCCGACGACAGGCGCGATGACATCATCGCCCTCAAGGAAGCGGGGGCGGATGGCTACATCGAGAAGCCCTTCAACGGCGAGACATTGCAGCGCAAGATCCAGGCCGTGCTCTGAACGGTGTTCGGCGTTGCCCCGTGCGGCAGGATGCGATCGGCTTCGCCTGCATACGCCGGTCGCGGCAGGGTCCGCAATGGGCAAGCGCAATCGCCGCGCGCCGCGCTGATGCGGCCGCTGGCGACAAGCGCGATTCAATGCTTCACCGGCAGCGTCGGCGTGGCGGGCGCCGCGGCCATCGTCTCGGCCGCGGAGATCTTCTGCGCCACCGCTTCGCGCAGCGGGGACGCAGCGGGCAGCAGGGATTGCAGGTGCCGCCAGTGCGCCGAGGCTTCGGCGTAGCGGTGTTGCTGGAACTCGCCGATGCCCAGCATCCACAGCGCACGCTGGTTGTCCGGCTGCTGCGCGAGGAGGCGTTCGAGCATGCCGCGCGCGGTCGCGCCGACGGCGAGCCCGGGCTGCTGGGCCATGTCCGCCTCGACCCAGCCGAGCGTCGCGTCGCTATCGTCCGGTGCGATCCGCAGCGCCTGTGCGTAGGCATCGCGCGCTTCGGCGCTGCGCTTTGCCTGCAACGCGGCATCGGCTTGATCCAGCCATCGCTGCAGGGCGAGCGCCGTCGCGTCCGGGTCGGGCGCCGGCGCGGCCTGCACGGGGACGCCGGCGAGCGCGGCGGGATCGCCGACCAGCCGATACAGGCCCGCGCTGGCCAGCGGCAGCGCCACCGCCAGCAGTGCCGCCACGGCGCGGCGTGGTCCGCCCGCGTTCCGCTGCCGGCGCAGCAGCGGCCACAGCAACGCACCCAGGGCGACGCCGACCATGGCCACGGCGGCGATGCAGAAGCCGGCGGTCACCATGCGTCTTCCGCCTCCACGTCCGCGGTCGCCGCCGCGCCGGCGCGGCGCCGCTGCCGCAACGTGGCCGCCACCATCGCCGCACCGACCAGCAGGAACAGCAGTGGGCCGAACCACAGCAGCCAGGTGCCGGGCGCCAGCGGCGGGTCGTAGAGCACGAACTGGGAATAGCGATCGACCATGTACTGCTTGATCTGCGCGTCGCTGCGGCCGGCCTGCACCTGCGCGAACACCTGGTGGCGCAGGTCGCGTGCCAGCGGGGCGTTGGAGTCGGCCAGGTTCTCGTTCTGGCAGACCAGGCAGCGCAATTGCGCGGTCAGGTGCTGGAAGCGCAGTTCCTGCTGCCGGTCCCGGAACGGCAGCGGGTCCACCGCCTGCGCCGTCGCCGGCAGTGCTTGCACGAACAGCAGCAACAGCAGCAGCCGTTGCCACGGCATGGGCCGCGGATGACGCCGCGGCGAGTGTGGCGCGCGCGCGATCATGGCGCCGCGTCCAGCGCGGCGATGGCCGGGCGCAGTTCGTCGGCGATCACCGCCGGCGTCAGCACGCCGACGTGCTTGTAGCGGATCACGCCCTGGGCATCGATCAGGAAGGTCTCCGGGGCGCCATAGACGCCGAAGTCGATCGCGCGCTGTCCATCCGCGTCGACCACCACCAGCGTGTAGGGATTGCCATGCCGCGCCAGCCAGGCGCGGGTGTCGCGCGGATCGTCCTTGTAGGCATAGCCGACCAGCGCCACGCCGAGGGTGCGGGCATGCGCCATCAGCACCGGATGTTCCTCGCCGCAGGCCAGGCACCAGCTGCCGAACACGTTGAGCAGGTACGGGCGGCCACGCAGGTCGGCGCTGCCGGCGCGTTGCGCCGGATCGTCCAGGCGCGGCAGCGCGAACGCCGGCGCCGGCTTGCCGATCAACGGCGACGGCACGTCGCGCGGATCGTGCGCGCGGCTCCAGTAGATGCCGAAGCCGAACAGCGCGGCCAGCAGCAGGAAGCCGAGCAATGGCAGCAGCCGGTTCATGGCGCACCCGCCGCCGCAACGGCCAGCCCGGCGTCGTGCGCGGCCGGCTGCGGCGCGCGCAAGCGCTTCGCGCCGGCGCTGACGAAGCCGCCCAGCATCATCAGCAGGCCGCCGCACCAGATCCAGCGGATGAACGGCTTGTAGTACAGGCGCAGGGTCCAGGCGTCTTCGATGTGCTGGTCGTCCAGCGGTTCGCCCAGCGCCACGTACAGGTCGCGCAGCGCACCGGCATCGATCGCCGCCTCGGTCTGGATGCGCTCGCTGGAATACAGGCGCTTTTGCGGATGCAGCACCGCCACCACGACGCCGTCGCGGCTCACCGTCAGCGTGCCCTGTTCGGCCTTCCAGTTGGGACCATCGACCAGGCGCACGCCATCGAAGCGGAACGCATACCCGCCGATGCGCGCGCTCTGTCCGGGCGCCAGGCGCACGTCGCGCTCGATCGACAGGCTCTGCGACAGCAGCACGCCGGCCACGAACACCGCCACGCCGGCATGCGCCAACAGCATGCCGGCCATCTCCGCGGGGAAGCGGCGCCCGCGTGGCGCTTCGCGCAGGCGTTTGTATGCGTACAGCGCGGTGCCGACGCCGATCCAGGCCGCGGCGGCGACGCCGGCCACCGCGCGCGCGGCGCCGTCGGTCAGTGCCGTGGCGAGCAGCGCGCAGGCCAGCGCGGCCAGGCCGGCGCGCACCGCCACCGCGCGCAGCGCGCCGGCTTCGGTGCGGCCCCAGCGCAGGTAGGGGCCGAACGGCAGCAGCAGTACCACCGGCAGCATCAGCAGCGGAAACAGCAAGCCGAAGTAGGGCGGCCCGACCGAGACCTTGCCCAGCTTCAGCGCATCGCCCAGCAGCGGGAACAGCGTGCCGAGCAGCACCATCGCCGCGGCCACGGTCAGCATCAGGTTGCAGACCAGGATCGCGGTCTCCCGCGACAGCGTGGCGAAGGGCTTGCCGGCGGGCAGCCGCGGCGCGCGCAGCGCGTACAACAGCAGCGCGCCGCCGACCGCCACGATCAGGAAGCCGAGGATGTACAGGCCGCGGCGCGGGTCGGCGGCGAAGGCGTGCACCGAGGTCAGCACGCCCGAGCGCACCAGGAAGGTGCCGAGCAGCGACAGCGAGAAGGCCAGGATCGACAGCAGCAAGGTCCAGGCGCCCAGCGCGCCGCGCTTTTCGGTGACCGCCTGGGTGTGGATCAGCGCCGCGCCCACCAGCCAGGGCATGAAGCTGGCGTTCTCCACCGGGTCCCAGAACCACCAGCCGCCCCAGCCCAGCTCGGCGTAGGCCCACCAGCTGCCGGCGACGATGCCGGCGCTGAGGAAGCCCCAGGCGATGTTGGTCCAGGGCCGCGCCCAGCGCACCCAGGCCTGTTGCTGTTCGCCGCCGAGCAGGGCGGCGACGGCGAAGGCGAAGGCCACAGAGAAGCCGACGTAGCCGGTGTAGAGCACCGGCGGGTGGAACACCATGTCCGGGTCCTGCAGCACCGGGTTGAGTTCGTTGCCGTCCAGCGGCATCGGCGACAGCCGCGCGAACGGATTGGAGGTGAACAGCACGAACGCCAGGAAGCCGACGGCGATCAGGCCGAGCACACCGAGCACGCGCGCGGCGAACGCCTCCGGCAGGTGCCGGCTGCGGCGCGCCAGCAGCACCGTCCACAGGTTGAGGATGGCGATCCATAGCAGCAGCGAGCCTTCGTGCGCGCCCCACACCGCGGCCAGGCGGTAGTACCAGGGCTGCGCCAGGTTGGCGTTGGCCGCCACGTAGCGCACCGAGAAATCCAGGCGCAGCAGCGCCAGGGCGAGCAGGGCGAAGGCGAGCCAGGCGAACAGCGCCTGCGCGTAGGCGGCCGGGCGCGCCACCGCCATCAGCGCGCGGTCGCCGCGCCAGGCGCCAAGCAGCGGCAGCACGCCCTGCGCCAGTGCCAGCAGCAGGGCGAGGATCAGCGCGAGCTGGGCCAGTTCGGGAATCATCGCCGTACCAGCGCCGAGGCTTGCGCGGCGCGCGCGATCGGGCTCATGGCCGCGCCGGCGCGGCGGCGGCCGCGGCGCCGTTTGTGGCGGTGCGCGCGGCATGCGCCTGCGCCATCGCGTCCTTCAGTTCCTGCGGCATGTAGGTTTCGTCGTGCTTGGCCAGCACTTCGGTGGCGACGAACTCGGCGCCGTGCAGCGAGCCGGTGGCGATCACCGCCTGGTTGTCGCGGAACAGGTCCGGCAGGATCCCGCTGTAGGCCACCTCGGTGGCGCCGGCCTGGTCGATCACGGTGAACTCCACGCGCAGCGCATCGGCGCTGCGCCGGATCGAGCCGGCCTTGACCATGCCGCCGAGGCGGAACACGCGATAGCCGTCGGCCTGGCCGGCACGTACCTGGCTGGGCGTGAACAGGTAGCTGATGTTGTGCTGCAGGGCGAGTACGAACAGGCCGGTGGCCAGCGCCGCGGCGCCGAGCAGCAGCAGCGCCAGCAGCAGGCGGCGCTTACGGGTGGGATGCATGGTCGGGATCGGACAGGGGAGAGGATGCGCCGCGCTGGCGCCGCGCCTGTTCGCGCAGCACCTGCGCGCGGGTCTGGGCGAGAAGGCGGCGCTGCCGCCAGCGCGGCAGCAGCGTGTCCGCCAGCAGCACCAGCAGGAACAGTGCGTAGGCGCTCCATACGTAGGCCGCGTAGCCGCCCATCGCCCAGAAGCCGCTCATGCCGCACGCTCCGTTGCCCGTGGCGCGCGCGTTGGCGATGCCGGCGCCGGCGCGGCCAGCGCGATCGCGCGCACCCAGGCCTTGCCGCGCTCCAGCGCCAGCACGTCGGTGCGCATGCGCCCGAGCAGGCTGGCGACGTAATAGCACTTGCTGGCCAGCACCGCGGTCAGCAGCGGCCACAGCATCGACAGCGGCATCTTCGACGGCCCCAGCACGCGCACCGTGGAGCCCTGGTGCAAGGTGTTCCACCAGACCACCGAGAAATGCACGATCGGCAGGTTGATCAGCCCGACCAGGGCCAGCAGCGCGGCGGCGCGCGCGCCCTGGCGCGGATCCTCGATTGCGCGGTACAGGCCGATCACGCCCAGGTACAGGAACAGCAGCACCAGTTCCGACGTCAGCCGCGCGTCCCAGGTCCACCAGGTGCCCCACATCGGCTTGCCCCACAGCGAACCGGTGCACAGGGTGATGACGGTGAACGCCGCGCCGATCGGCGCGGACGCCATGCACGCCACTTCCGCCAGTTTCACCCGCCATACCAGGGCGATCAGCCCGGCCACGCCCATCGCCGCATAGACGAACAGGCTCATCCAGGCGCTGGGCACGTGGATGAAGAGGATCCGGTAGGCGTCGTGTTGCTGGTAGTCCGGCGGCGCCAGCACCAGGCCGCCGTAGAACGCCACCGCGCCCAGCAGCAGGGCCGCGCCCAGCGCCCACGGGCGGAGCGCGCCGGCGACGCGGTAGAACGTCGGCGGCGAACTCAGCCGATGCATCCAGTGCGGGATCCAGTTGGCCATGGCGTCGCTCAGCGCGCGAGCGTGGCGGTGCGCGGCAGCGCCTGCACCGCGGCGGCGGCATCGACCTGCAGCAGGCCGTCGCGCGCGCGGCTGGTCCGCTGCAGCAGGTCGTGCACGCTGCGCGCGTCCAGTTGCGGCGCCAGCGCCAGCACCAGCGCGACCACGCCGCTGACGTGGGCGGTGGCCATCGACGAGCCGGAGGTGAAGTCGTAGCTGCCGTTGGGCTGGGTGGTGAGGATGTCCTCGCCGGGGGCGCTGAGCACGCCTGGCGGCGCCGCGGTGGGGCTGCTGCTCCTGACCACGATCACCCCCGGAGTGCCGTCGGGAAAGCCGTCCAGGCGTCCGTCCGGCGGCATCGCCGCGACCACGATGCGGCCCTGCCGCAGCAACTGTTCGAGCAGCTTGCGCAGCAGCGGATCGGCCGGGCCGCCCAGGCTCAGGTTGACGATACGGGTGCGGGTGTCGCCGATCGCCACCAGCGCCTTGGCCAGGGTGAAGGAATTGCAGCCGGCGCCGGCACCGGCGCGTGGCGGATACCAGCAGGCCTTGTACACGTCGAGCGTGGCCTTGGGCGCCATGCCGACGATGCCCAGATGGTTGTTGCTGCCGGCGGCGATGATGCCGGCCACTTCGGTGCCGTGGTGATCGCGGTTGAAGGCGCCGGGATCGGCGGCGACCAGGTCGCGCACCTCGCGCAGGCGCCCGCGCAGATCCGGATGCGCGGTGTCCACGCCGGTGTCGACGATCGCCACGCCCACGCCCTGGCCCTGGCTCAGCGTCTGCGCGGTGGCGGCGTTGGTCGCGACGAAGCCGCGCTGCATGTCCACGTAGGGATCGTTGTAGCGCAGCGGTTGCGCGGGCTTGGCGGGCGGCGACGGTGGTGCCGCGGGGGCCGGCGCCGGATCGGCGTAGGTGGCGAAGTCCTGCAGCGGCTGCGACAGGGCCACGCGCTCGTCCTTGGCCAGCGCCGCCAGCAGCGCGTCGCGCTCCACGCCCGGTTGCGGCTCCAGCACCACGCAGTACAGGCCCAGCGGCTTGATCGGCCAGCCGGTCACCTGGCGCAGGCCGTAGCGCTCGGTCAGCGCGTCGAGCGTGGCGACGGCCTGGGTGCCGGCGCCGTAGTACCGGGAGGAGGCGTAGCCGATCAGGTTGGAGCCGGCGTGGCGGCCCGGCGCGGCCATCGGGTTGGCCACCGCAAGCACGATCTGGCGCTGGCTGTCCAAGGCCGGCGAGGCATCGACGGTCGGCGCCGGCGCCGCCGGCGTGGCGTCGGCAGCGCCGCGCGCGCCATGGGCGCAGCCGCCGAGGGCGAGGCAGGCGAGCAGCAGGCAGACGCGGGTCGGGCTCATGGCGCGGAAATCGGCTCCGCCAACCGAATGCCCGGCGCGGCGCGCAGCGACTGCACGCTGCGCTGCGACTGCGTCGCCGCGCCGGGTTCCGGGACCACGGTGTAGGCGCCGGCGCCGTTGGGGCCGCCGACCACGCGCAGGTGCAGCTTGCGCAGCAGGGCATCCCACTCGGCCAGGGTCATGTGCGCGTCGGGCACCACGCGGATCGCGCCGGCCGCCGGCGTCGCCGCCGGAGTGTCGCTGAGGGTGCGGTAGCTGCCGCTGCGGTCGTCATGCGGCAGCCTGGCGCCGAGCACGCCCAGGCCCACCGCCTGCACCAGCGCGGCGGCGACCAGCGCCCGCGTGGTCCAGCTGGCGCGGGGACGCGCCGCCGGCCGCTGCGGCTCGACCGGCGCGTCGAGGCGGCCGAGCAGGCGCTGCAGTCCGGCCTCGGCATCCACCGGCACGTCGCTGGGCAGCGACATCGCCATGCGCAGCCGGCTCTGCTGCGCGAACTCGGCGCTGCAGTGCGGGCACTTGGCCAGATGCGCGATCAGCCACTCGTGTTGCTCATCCGTGGCGCTGGCCTGCAGCACCCACGGCATCAGATCCCAGGCGTGCGCGCATTCGTTGCCCGGCTCGTTGAAGCCTGTCTTCATGACATGCTCTCCATCAGGGGGGAAGCGCCGCCGGCCAAGCCCGGCAGCACGTTGCGCAGCTTGACCCGGGCGTGGAACAGTCGCGCCTTGATCGTGCCCACCGGGCACTGCATGATCGCCGCCACTTCCTCCAGCTTGTGGCCCAGGCCGTAGACCAGTTCGACCACCAGGCGCTGGTCGGCCGACAGCCGCTCCAGGCCCTTGCCGAGCCAGTCGCGCAGCTCGCGGTCCTCGTCCGGGTCGGCGCTGGAGGAGAAGTGCTCCTCGGCGGTGACGCCGTCCTCGATCGCCTCGTCGCTGTGGTGGCGGATGGCCTTGAGCCCGCAGCGGTAGGCGATGCCCATGATCCAGGTCGAGACCTGCGAGTCCCCGCGGAAATCGCCGGCCTTCTGCCAGGCGATCCAGAAGCAGTCGTTGATCGCCTCCTCGATGATGTCCGGGCGCCGGGTCAGCCGCGACAGGAACCGGCACAGGCGGCCGTGGTAATTGCGGTACAGGGTGGCGAGCGCGTCGCGGTCGCCGCCGGCCATGCGCCGGAGCAGCATGCGGTCGGTGGCATCGCCGAGGGGATCGGTGTCGTTCATGGAAGGCTGGCTTGGCAACGGGCACCGGTATGTGCCGGGTCGGCACGGAAAGGTTGCATCCGGATCAGAACGCGCGGGAGACGGTCACCACCCACGGCCACAGGCCGCGGCCGCCCCTGGCGTAGATGCTATGCCCATCGCTGAACACGCGGTCGATCTCCGCGCTCCAGGCGCCCTTGTTCCAGATCAGGCCGGCGTGGCCGTAGCTGTAGTGGTTCTCGTAGCCCAGCCCGTACAGGGCCGAGGGCGCCCGGCTGATGCCGATCCCGGCCGACAGCGAGACCTGCGCCAGCAACGGCTGGTGCACGGTGAGGTCGGCGGCGCCGTACCAGCGCCCGGGATAGCTGTCGGACAGCGTGAACGCGGCCACCGACGCGCTCAGCCGGTCGCGGTAGGACCAGCCGAGGCTGACCTCGTCGCGGTTGAGCAGGCGGTTGATGCGGTTGCCGGGGTAGCTGTAGCGCAGCAGCCCGGCCTGCATCTGCCAGCTGTCGGACAGGGTCCAGCTGCGCGACAGTTCGACCGTGGTCAGCATCTGGTGGCCCGGCGCGTCCAGCGCGGTGCTGGCGGAGGCGCCCACCGCCCAGCCCGCCGCCGGCAGCCAGTAGCCGGACAGTTGCAGGCTGGGGGTGTCGGCGGTCACCGCGATGCCACGATCGACCAATTGCGAACTGACGCCGACCGCGCCGCCGACGCTGGCGGCCAGGGTCGCGCCGGGCAGGCACAGCGCGACCGCCAACGCCACCGCGCCCAGGCGCGGCGCCCTGCGCGCGGCCACTGCCGCCACGTCGCCCACGGTCCCGGTCATGCCGCCGGAAACGCCCATGCGCGGCGGTGCCGGGGGGCGACCGCCGCGGCGGCGGAAGCGCGCAGGAAATCGGCGGAAGGGCGCTGGTGCACGGTCGCTCGATACTCGCGGATCGGATCGCAGGGTGGGCGCGGGGACGGGGCGGCGGTCGGATGCCGCCCGCCCCGCGGTGGGCCGCCATTATCGGCACCGCGGCGCGGCGGCGACAGGCCGCCCGCGCGGCGACGGACGCCGGGTTCAGCTTCGACGCCGCGGCGGCCGAGCGCCAGGCTCAATGCAGGGTCTTGAGATAGGCGATCAGCTCCTCGAGCTGCTTGCTGTCGTCCAGCCCGTCGTACTTCATGTTGGCGCCGGGAATGCCCTTGGACGCGGGCTGCGACAGGTAGGTGCGCAGCTTGTCGTCGGTCCAGGTCCACTGGGTCTTCTTCATCGCCTCCGAGTAGCGGTAGTCCGGCACGCTGCCGGCGCTGCGGCCGACCACGCCGAACAGGGTCGGCCCCTTCTTGTTCTTGCCGGGCGACGCGCTATGGCATTCGGCGCATTCGGTGGCGAACACGCCGGCGCCGGACAGGCCGCCGGCGGCCTGCGCGGCCGGGGCGAGCGCGGCGCCGAGCGGCAGCAGGCTGGCCATCAGGGTGCACCACAAGGGGAGATTGGCTGGTTTCATGACGATCCGTGCGTGGGGGAAGGGCGGGGTCAGAACGCGAGGCTCAGCGCCAGCGAGAACTGGTTGAGGTCGTGCGGGCGCGTCACCGGCAGGGCGCCGAACACGTTGCCGGTGGTGCCGTTGAACTTGCTGAAACGGAACCAGGTGGCGGACAGGCGCAGGTTGGAGATCGACGAGTAGCTGTCGTCCTTGCCGAACGGCGCCCACGAGGCGCTGATCAGGTTGCTGGTGGTATCCGGCGCGCCGTACGGGCGGTAGCGGAACGCATCGTCCGAGCCGGTGTTGATGAAGTGCGCCAGCAGCAGGCCATAGGTCTGCCTGTAGGTGTAGCTGAGGTTGATCGACTGGTCGCGGATGCTGCCGCGGCGCAGGCCGGCCACGCTCGGGTCGTCCGGGTCGATCGCCGCGCTGCCGTAGCGGCGGCGCTCGTAGATGTTCAGATAGCCGAGCTTGACGATGTGCTCGCGGGTGCCCAGGAACTGGTAGTTCAGGTCGTAGCCCAGGTCGGTGAAGTCGTCGCGCGGGCCGGTGCTGCGCGGCAGCTGGCGGCGCGTGGTCAGGGCCACCACGCCGGCTGAGAAGAATTGCTTCTTCATGTCCTTCATGTAGCTCAGGCGCAGGTAGCCGGTATCGCTGAGCTTGCCCGGGTCGCCGCCGACCGCGTAGCCGAGGTCGTCCTGGGTGGAGACCGGCAGCGCGTTGTAGGTGCCGATCTCGCCGTACCAGTTGCGGTCGTACACGCCGTAGACGCTGGTGCCGATCACCCGGTTGGACAGCGAGGACTGGTTGAGCAGGGTGGTGCTGCTGGCATAGGCCGACGCCGGACCCAGGCCGGAGGCGTTGGGCAGCACGCCGATCGGATCCTGGCTGCCCGGGTTGTTGTTGACGCTGACCCCGACCAGCGCGTCCTTGCCGCCGAGCTTGAAGGTCTTGGCGACGAAGCGCAGGTCCACGTTGTCCAGCTTGGTGGTGAACTTGTCCTTGCCGTTGTTGGTGGTGGACACCTTGATGTAGCCGCCGATGTTGTCGGTGACCCGGCCGGCCAGGTACAGGTCGGCCGCGCTGAGCTGGTTGTTGGTCTTGCCGCGCACCGGCACGCTGCGGGTGCCGGTGAGCTGCGCCGAGGCCGGGATCTTGGTGCCGTTGCCGTCGCTGTCGGTGTAGCCGTTGAGCTTGAAGCGCATGCCGTAGGGCGTGAGCGCCGGGCCGTAGGCGCCGATGTGGCAGTCCGCGCAGGAGGAACCGGTCTGCCGCGCGAACGCCGGCACCGCCGCGGCGCGCGGGCTGACCAGCAGCAACAGGGAGCCAAGCGTTGTCCACAGCAGGACCTGTTCGGCGCCACGCAGCGGGCCGGGACGGAAGAAGGAAGAGGGAGACTGGGCGGTCTGCATGCGAGGGGTCCTTGAACGGGTCGGCGCGGCGGCGGACGAGGGAAGGGCGTGGAAGCGCGGCTCAGCCGCGGCGGAAGCGCAGCATTCGCCGCAGCAGATCGTCGCGGCGCACGAAGTGGTGCCACAGCGCCGCACCGATGTGCAGCACGATCAACCCCAGCAGCACCCAGGCGGCATACACGTGCCAGGCGCCGAGGGTGTCGGCCAGGTCCGGATCGGGGGCGACCAGCTCCGGCAAGGTGGCGGCGAACAGATGCACCGGCTTGCCCATCGACTGGCTCAGCGCCCAGCCCAGCACCGGCAGGGTCAACAGCAAGGCGTACATCGCCAGGTGGGTGAGTCCGGCGAGCGCGCGCAGCAGCCGCGAGCCGGCCTCGGCGTCGTCGCGCTTGCCCAGGCGCAGCCGCAACGCCGCGCGCAGGAAGAACAGGCCGAGCACGAACAGGCCGAAATGGCGGTGCCCCTCCAGCAACCACTGGCGCACGGCGCGGCCGTCCACTTCCTCGCGCAGCAGGATCAGGCCCGCCGCCAGCACCAGGCACAGCACGGTGAGCCAATGCAGCAGCACCAGCGGCCGCGGCAACGCGGCGCCGGCGGACCTGCGCGGTTCGGGCGCGGATGCCGCGGCACGGGCGGTGGCGTCGTCGGCCTGCGTGGAGGAAGTCATGGTGGCGGGTCCTTGTCCAGGTCGTCTCGGTGGAATGCGTGTCGCCGCTATCGAGGTGCGGCGACACGGCAGCGGTCGCAGATGGGTGCCGGGTGCGCGGCAAAAGGTTGCGTGGGTGGCGTCGCGTGCCGCGCGGCGGCGCGGCCTGTGGTGGGGCGCAACCTTTCCGCGGTACGCCGGCACTCAGCCTGGTAACTCCGCGTCGGAGTCCGTGTCGGGCACACTCATGGCAATCGAACGAATCCAGTTGCGTACGCATGGCGACGAGCGCGGCTTGCTGGTCGCCCTTGAACAGCAACGCGACGTGCCTTTCGACATCCGCCGCGTCTACTACCTGTTCGCGACCAAGCACGGCGTGCATCGCGGCCAGCACGCGCACCGCCGGCTCAACCAGTTGGCGGTGGCCCTGCACGGCTCGGTGTCGTTCCTGCTCGACGACGGCAACGGGCCGACGCAGGTGGTGCTGGACGATCCCAGCCAGGGCCTGCTGCTGGGCAGCATGGTGTGGCGCGACCTGTACGATTTCAGCGACGACTGCGTGCTGATGGTGCTGGCCGACCAGGCCTACGACCCGGCCGACTACATCCTCGACTACGACGAGTTCCTGCGCGAAGCGGCCGGCGTGCACCGGCAGGAGGCGTAGGCGCATGGCACGGCCTTTGGTGATCGTCGGCGCGGGCGAGCTGGCGCAGATCGCCTGCGAATACTTCAGCCACGACAGCGACTACGAGGTGCTGGCGTTCAGCGCCGAGCGCGACTACCTCGCCGCGCCGACCCTGGCCGAGCGGCCGGTAGTGGCCTACGAGGACCTGGAGCGGCTGTATCCGCCGGCGCAGGTGGAGGCGTTCGTGGCGATTCCCGCCACCGGCCTCAACCGGCTGCGCATGCGTTTCTATGCCGAGACCAAGCGGCGCGGCTACCGGCTGGCCAGCTACGTCAGTTCGCGCGCCTTCGTCTGGCGCAACGCGCAGCTGGGCGAGAACTGCTTCGTGTTCGAAGGCAACGTGGTGCAGCCGTTCACCCGCATCGGCGACAACTGCATCCTGTGGAGCGGCAACCACGTGGGCCACCGCACGGTGATCCAGGACCATGTGTTCGTCGCCTCGCATGCGGTGATTTCCGGCTACTGCGAGATCGGCCAGGGCAGCTTCGTCGGGGTCAATGCCACCTTCAGCGACGGGGTCAAGGTCGCCGCGGACAACGTGATCGGCGCCGGCGCGCTGGTCACCCGCGACACCGAGCCGGGCCGGGTGTATGTCGGCGCGCCGGCGCGCGCGGTGGCCGGCAAGTCCAGCTTCGACGTGACCCTCTGAGACGTCCATGTTCGATTGGAAGAAACGCGGCCTGGTGTTCGCGACCGCACGCGACGGCGTCGGCGGCTGGATGCGGCACTCGGCGCTGACCCCGACCCCGTACCGCCTGGACGACGCACTGATCCGCGTCTACGCCGGCTTTCGCGACGCGGCCGGGGTCAGCCGCATCGGCTACGTCGACGTGCGCGGCGACGATCCCACCCAGGTGGTGCGGGTCGGCGCGCAGCCGGTGCTGGACATCGGCCGCGACGGCTGCTTCGACGACAACGGCATGATCCTCGGCGACGTGGTGGCCGCGCCGGATGGGCTGTACATGTTCTACGTCGGCTTCCAGCGCGTGGCCAAGGCCAAGTTCCTGGCCTTTACCGGCCTGGCGGTCTCCACCGATGGCGGCGAGACCTTCCAGCGCCGCCAGGACACGCCGCTGCTGGAACGCGCGCCCGGCCGCAGCACCATCGCCGCGGTGCATTCGGCGCGCTACGAGGATGGCCGCTGGCGGCTGTGGTACGCGGTCGGCGACGACTGGGAATGGATCGACGGCGCGCCGTTCCCGCGCTACCACATCCGCTATGCCGAGACCGACGACCTGCAGGCGATCCCGCGCCAGGACACGGTCTGCCTGCAGCCGCAGGGCAGCGAATACCGCATCGGCCGGCCACGCGTGTACCGCCACGGCCGCGGCTACCTGATGTACTTCACCCGCGGCAATCGCGACGGCGCCTATTTCCCCGGGGTCGCGCGCAGCGACGACGGCCGTCGATGGGAGCGCTGCGACGCGGCCCTGGGCCTGACCCTGTCGGACGACGGCTGGGACGCGCACACGTTGTGCTACCCGGCGCTGATCCGGCACGGCGACAGCGCCTTGCTGTTCTACAACGGCAACGCCATGGGGCACGACGGTTTCGGCGTGGCGGTGGCGCCCATCGCGCACGGCGCAGGCGAGGGCGGCGATGTTATCGGTTAGAGCCTACACGCCCGCCGACGCGCCGGCCTGGGACGCCCTGGTCGCCGAGTCCCGCAACGGCAACCTGCTGCACCGGCGCGGCTACATGGACTACCACGCCGAACGCTTCGTCGATGCCTCGTTGCTGGTCGAGCGCGACGGTGCGCTGGTGGCGGTGTTCCCGGCCAACCTGGACGGCACGCGCGTGGTCAGCCATGCCGGGCTGAGCTATGCCGGGCTGTTGTCGGCGCACGGCCTGCGCGCGACGGCGACGCTGGAGGCGTTCGAGCGGATCGCGGCGCACTACCGCGCCCGCGGCGCGCACGAACTGCTGTACAAGGCGGTGCCGCACCTGTTCCACGCCTCGCCCGCGGAAGAGGATCTCTACGCCCTGCACAGGCTCGGCGCACGCCTGCAACGGCGCGACCTGTCCTCGGCGATCGCCTTGCGCGAGCCGCTGCGCTTCGCCGCCGAACGGCGGCGCTCGGTCGGCAAGGCGCGCAAGGCCGGCCTGCGCGTGCAGCGCAACGACGATCCGACGCAGTTCCATGCGCTGCTGAGCGAGGTGCTGCAGCGTCATGGCGCCAGCCCGACGCATAGCCTGCAGGAACTGCGCCTGCTGTGCGGGCGCTTTCCCGAGCACCTGGTGCTGTACGAAGTGCGCGACGGCCAGACCCTGCTGGCGGCTACGCTGCTGTACGACTTCGGCCGCGTGGTGCACACCCAGTACCTGGCCTGCGCCGAGCAGGGCCGCCGCGTGGATGCCTTGAGCCTGCTGCTGGCCGAACTGATCGAGCACGTCTACGCGCAGCGCGACTATTTCAGCCTCGGCATCTCCACCGAACGGCAGGGCCAGGGACTCAACGCCGGCCTGGTCGAGCAGAAGGAGCGCTTCGGCGCGCGCGCCGTGGTCCACGATTTCTACGCCTGGGATCTCCGATGAGCGTGCCGTTCCTGGACCTGCGCGCGCTCAACGCCCGCTACGCCGACGAACTGAAGGCGGCGGCGGCGCGAGTGATCGACTCCGGCTGGTACGTGCTGGGCGAGGAGCTGGAGGCGTTCGAGGGCGAGTTCGCCGCGTATTGCGGCAACCGCCATGCGATCGGCGTGGGCAACGGCATGGACGCGCTGACCCTGATCCTGCGCGGCTACCGCGACCTGGGCCGGCTGCGCGACGACGACGAAGTGATCGTGCCGGGCAACACCTTCATCGCCAGCTTCCTGGCGATCAGCGAGAACCGCCTGCGGCCGGTGCCGGTGGAGCCGGACCCGCACAGCTTCAATCTGGACCCGGACTGCGTGGAGCGCGCGATCGGGCCGCGCACGCGGGCGATCATGGCCGTGCATCTGTACGGGCAACTGGCCGACATGCAGGCACTGCAGGCGCTGGCGCGGCGCCACGGCTTGCTGCTGATCGAGGACGCGGCGCAGGCGCATGGCGCGCGCCTGCACGGACACCACGCCGGCAGCTTCGGCGATGCCGCCGGCTTCAGCTTCTTTCCCGGCAAGAACTTGGGCGCGCTGGGCGACGGCGGCGCGGTGGTCACCGACGATGCGCAACTGGCGGCGCGGATCCGGATGCTGCGCAACTACGGCTCGGACATCAAGTACCGGCACCTGGTGCAAGGCGTGAATTCGCGCCTGGACGAGATGCAGGCGGCGCTGCTGCGGGTCAAGCTGAAATACCTGGATGCCGACATTGCGCGGCGCCGCGCCATCGCGCAGCGCTACCGCGCCGGCATCGTCCACCCGCGGATCCAGGTGCCGCAGGTACGCGACGAGGCGCGGCATGCCTGGCACCTGTTCGTGGTGCGCTGCGCGCGGCGCGATGCGCTGCAACGTCACCTGCTGGCCAGCGGCATCCAGTGCCTGGTGCACTATCCGCTGCCGCCGCACCGGCAACCGGCGTATGCCGCCCTGAGCGGACACCGCCTGCCGCTGTGCGAGCGGTTGCAGGACGAAGTGCTGAGCCTGCCGATCGGGCCGACCCTGGACGCGGAGGCGGTGGAGCGGGTGATCGCCGCCTGCCTGGCCTTCGAGGCGACGCCGGCATGAACGTCGTGCGCAGCGGCCTGTACAGCGGCGTGGCCACCGCGGCCAAGCTGCTGGCCGCGCTGCTGGTACTGAAGCTGGTCGCGGTCTATGCCGGGCCGGCCGGCGTGGCCCGGCTCGGCCAGTTCACCAGCCTGATGTCGCTGCTGGCGGTGCTGGCCGGTGGCGGCATCGGCGCGGGCATCGTCAAGTACGTGGCCGAGTACCGCGACGACGCGCCGGCGCTGGCGCGGCTGCTGGGCACGGCGCTGGGCTATGCCTGCTGCGCCGCCTGCGCGATGGGCGTGGTCGCGCTACTGCTCAGCGAGCAGATCGCGCAGCGCCTGCTCGGCGATCCGCGCTACCAGAGCCTGATCTGCGTGCTGGCCGTGGCCCAGCTCGGCATCGCCCTGGTCAACTACGTGCTGGCCGTGGTCAACGGCTTCATGGACGTGCGCCGGCTGGCCTTCATCCAGGTCGCCGGCGCGGTGCTCAGCGTGCTGGTGGTGCTGTGGCTGTCGCGCTGGCTGCAATTGTATGGCGCGCTGCTGGGCCTGGTCGCCGGGCAGGTGCTGTGGCTGTGCGCCGCGGTGCCGGCGCTGCGGCGCAGCGCCTACTTCCGCCGCGAGATGCTGCGCATCCGCTTCGACCCGGAAATGACCCGGCGCCTGGCCGCGTTCTCGGTGATGACGCTGACCTCGGCGCTGCTGCCGCTGCTGGTCAACATCGGCGTGCGCGACCACCTGGCCGGCAGGTTCGGCTGGCAACAGGTGGGCTACTGGCAGGCGGTGAGCAAGGTCTCCGAGGCCTACCTGCTGTTCTTCACCACCGCGATCAACGTCTACTACCTGCCCAAGCTGGCGGCGCTGCGCGCCCGCGCTGGCCTGCTGCGGGAACTGCGCACCGCCTACCGCTACGTCCTGCCGGCGGTGGTCGCGGCGGCCGCTGCGATCTACCTGTGCCGCGATTGGGTCACCCGGCTGCTGTTCGCCGCCGACTTCGCCGCCGCCGCGCCGCTGTACGCGCCGCAACTGGTCGGCGACGTGATCAAGATCGCCGCCTTCGTGCTGTCCTACCTGATGCTGGCCAAGGCGATGACGCGGCTGTTCGTGGTCTCCGAATGCGTGTTCGCCGCCAGCTATCTGGGGCTGGTCTACCTGTTCACCGCGCGCATGGGCCTGATCGGCGCCGCGTACGCGTTCGCCGTCAACTACGCGCTGTACCTGGCGTTCAACATCGTGGTGGTGCGGCGCTATCTGGGAGGGTTGCGTTGATGGACGCGCACGCAGTGCATGGCGATTTGCCGCGGGTGTCGGTGCTGATCCCGGCGTTCAACCACGAACGCTTCGTGCAGCGCTGCCTGGACAGCGTGCTGGAGGATCCGTACCCGAACAAGGAGATCGTGATCGTCGACGACGGCTCCAGCGACGCCACCCCGGCGCGCATCGCCGAGTGGATCGCGCAGCATGGAGAGCGTCTGCCGGTGCGGTTCTGGCAGCGCGAGAACCGCGGCATCGCCGCCACCCTGAACCACCTGGTGGCGATGGCCAGCGGCGAGTTCCTGCGCCTGGGCGCCAGCGACGACTATCTGCTGCCCGGCGGCCTGGCGGCGCAGGTCGCGTACCTGCGCGCGTCGCCAAACAAGCAGGCGGTGATCGGCGATGCGGTGGTGGTCGACGCCGACGGGCGCCTGTTGCACCAAAGCAGCATGCGCGACCTGCACGGCGTGGACAAACGCCTGTACCTGAGCGATGCCGGCATCCGCCGCGCGGTGATCCGCCACTGGGCGGTGAGCGGGGCGGTGGCCCTGGTCCGGCGCAGCGCGCTGCAGGCGCGGGTGGCGTGGGACGAGGAACTGCACATCGAGGACTGGGACTTCTTCCTGCGCCTGGTCGCGCGCGACGCGCTGGGCTTCATCGACGTCGGCGTCTGCGCCTACCGCCTGCACGGCGCCAACGCCAGCCGTACCCGACATCTGCCCAGCCGCCTGGCCAACCTGGCCGAATCGCGCCGGGTGGCGCTGCGCCGCGCCGCGTTGTTCGATGCGCCGTGCCGCACCCTGCTGCATGCGCAGGCGCACTACATCGCGGCCAAGATCGCGTTCCTGCGGCGGCAGCCGCTGGCGCTGGGCGGTCACCTGCTGGCGCATGCCGGGTTGTCGCTGCTGGCGCGGCTGCAACCCGCGACGCAGGCGCCGGTGGCGGAACGCGCATGAACCGGCTGCTGCGCGTGCCGTCGGCGTACTTCGGCCTGCCGTTGCTGTTCAGTTGCGCGCTGACCCTGCTCAGCTTCGACCTGCCGCCGGGCTATCTGGCCGGCATTGCGCTGCTGGCGGCGGCCGCGGCCGCGATGCTGGTGTCGGACGCGCTGCACGGCATCCGCCTGCCGCCGCTGGCGGCGTTCCGCGCGCGGCGCTATGCCGGTACGCGCGAATCCTTCGTGGCCCTGTGCCTGGCCGCGCTGGTCGGCGTGTTCTGCGTGCTGGACCTGGCGTTGTTCCCGATCCCGCTGTTCACCGATCCGTCCGCATACGCCACGCTGAGCCCGGCGCAGTCGCACGTGCGGCACCTGTCGAACATGTGCTGGATCCTGCCGCCGATCGCGCTGCTGTGCGTGCGCAACCGCACGCTGCGCAACGGCATGATCGTCGCCGGCTTCGTGTTCCCGATCCTGGTGATCGACCGCAACCGCATCTTCGCCGGCCTGTTCAGCTTCGCCTTGCTCCTGCTGCTGCGCCGCGACCCGGCACGGCCGCTGCCGTGGAAACCCATCGTCGCCTTGCTGGTGGCCGGCGCCACGGTGTTCTCGGTGCTGGGCAGTCTGCGCTCGGGCTCGCTGGAGTCGGTGACGTTGCCCTTCAGCGCCCTGTACCGCGCCGCGCCGGAGGGCATCAAGTGGCTGCTGCTGTACATCGGCGCCGGGCCGTACAACTTCGGCGCGATGCTGGCCAAGGCGTACGTCAACGCCAGCTTCCTGATCAACCAGGTGGTGCCGCTGAGCGGCTCCATCGCCACCGCCGGCACCGGCATTCCGCTGGATGCGCCGAACATCAATGTCGGCACCGAATTCTTCCCGTTCCTGCTGGCCGGCGGCGCCGGCGCCGCGCTGGCGTCGATGCTGGCGTTGTATGCGGCCTTGCTGTGGAGCGTGCGCCTGCTCGGCGCCACGGTCGGCCTGTTCAACCTGCTGGTGTTCCTGCGCCTCGCCTATGCCTGCCTGATGGCGCCGTTCGCGCCGCAGGCCTTCACCTGGACCAACGCCGGCTTCATCGCGCTGTGCCTGGTCCTGCACGCCTGCAGCGCGCTGCTGCCGAACCGCCGCGCCGCGCTGGCGCAGGGCGGGGCAGGGCGGGCGCTCCCCCTTCTCCCCGGACCCACGCTGCCATGAAAGAAGACGAAATCTACCTGATCGACCTGTGGCGGATCCTGCGCCGCGAATGGCGCTGGTGCCTGCTGCCGCTGCTCGCCGCACTGGCGCTGGGTTTCGCGTTCCTGCACGTCGCCACGCGGCAGTGGCAGGCCACCGCCTGGGTGCAGGTCGGCGAATTCGGCCCGACCCCGGCCGGACGCGATCCCAAGCTGGAGCCGTTCCAGCGCGTGATCGACCGGATCAAGACCCGCCTGTTCCAGGATCAGGTGCTGCGGCGCCTGCGCCTGCCATTGGACGGGCGCGCGGCCGCGCTGTACCGCAGCAGTCTGAAGTTGGACCCCGATCCCTACGCCAACCTGATCCAGCTGAGCCTGCGCGCGGACTCCGCGCAGCAGGCGCGCGCCCTGGCCACGGCGACGACGCTGGAACTGCAGACGCTGCATCGCCGTATCCAGGCCGCACCGCTGCGGCAGGCGCGCGAGCGCCTGCAGGACATCGAGAGCGAGCTGGCCGCCGCGCAGGCCGACCGCGCGCGCCTGCTGCAGGAACAGGGCAAGGGCGGCGTCGAGCAGCAATTGCTCGGCAACCTGCTGCTGTCGGAGAAGAACACCGCGATCCGTGGGCTCAAATCCGAGTGCGACGATCTGCTCGCGCGGCTCGGCGAACGCTTTACCTACGACACCTCCGCGCCGTGGCCGGCCTACGTGCCGGAGCGTGCGGCGTTCCCCAATCCGCTGCTGGTGCTGGCGGTGGCGCTGATGCTGGGGGGCGGCCTGGGCGTGTTCGCCGCGATCGTGCGCGACGCACTGCGGCGGCGCGGTCGCGGCGGCGCCGTCCAGGCCGTGCCGGTTGGCGCCGAAGGTTGAGCGCAGCGGCACATCGCCGGCGCGGTCGCCGATTCAACCAAATGCGGCGCGGTCCGCACTCACGGGGGTACCGTGCGATCCGCGCTTGCGGCCGACACGGCGGTTCCCGGCGACGCCGGCTGGCGAGTGGAGAGTGGATGTGAGTGCGAATGGCAAACCTGGCGCCGCGGCGCGCGCGGCGACGATCGACCCGGCGCAGTTGCTGGAGACCCAGCGCGCCTTCGACAGCGTCGCGGCCGACTACGACGGCCCGCGCGGCAACAACGAACTGATCCAGCGCATGCGCGGCACGCTGTGGAACACGGTGGCCACGCAACTGCCGATCGGCGCGCGGTTGATCGACCTGGGCTGCGGCACCGGCCTGGACGCCCACGAGTTCGCCCGCCGCGGCTATCGCGTGCTGGCCACCGACTGGTCGCCGCAGATGGTGGCGCGCACCCGGCAACGCGCGCAGGATCCGGCGCTGCACGGCCGGCTCAGCGCCGCGCACGTCGGCATCCAGCAACTGGATCGGCTGGACGGCGAGTTCGACGGCATGTACTCCAACTTCGGCCCGCTCAACTGCGCCCCGGACCTGCCGGCGGTCGCCGCCGAATGCGCGCGCCTGCTGCGCCGCGACGGGCGCCTGGTGTTCTCGGTGATCGGGCGGCTGTGCCCGTGGGAACTGGGCCACTACGCGCTGCGCGGCCGCTTCCGCCGCGCAGCGGTGCGCGCCGCGCGCGGGGCCACCGCGGTGGGCATGAACGGACACACGATCTGGACCTGGTACTACCTGCCGCGCGAGTTCTACCGCGCCTTCGCCGCGCATTTCGACCTCGACTCCTACCGCGCGCTCAGCCTGTGCCTGCCGCCGCCGTACCTGGTCGACCACTACCGGCGCCACCCGCGCTGGGGCGAGCGCCTGGGCCGCCTCGACGACCGCATCGGCGGCTGGCCGCTGCTGCGCGACATGGGCGACCACTTCCTGATCGTGATGCGCAAGCGCTGACCATGCGCGCCGAATTCGCCGCCGTCGATCTGTGCCTGCGCGGCGCGCGCATCGTCACCCCGACCGGGGCCGTGCGCGCGCCGTTGGCGGTGCACGGCGCGCGCATCGGTGCGACGCCGTCCGCCGCCGCAATCCCGATCGCCTTGCACGGGCACCTGGTGCTTCCCGGGCTGATCAATGCGCACGAGCACCTGCAGGTCAACGCGGTGCCGCCGCTGCCGCAGACCGCGCCGTTCGCCAACAGCTATGCCTGGATCGACGCCTTCGCCGCGCACTTTCGCGACCCGGCGGTGGTGGCCGCCCTGCAAGTGCCCAAGGCGCTGCGGCTGCGCCATGGCGCGCTGAAGAATCTGCTTGCCGGCGTCACCTGCGTGGCCCAGCACGACCCCTGGCACGCCGAACTGGATGCGGCGGACTTCCCGGTCGCGCTGTTGCGCGAGTTCGGCTGGAGCTACGCCCTGCACGGTCCCGCCTACGGCCCACCGGTGACGCAGAGCTTCGCCGCGACGCCGTCCGAGCAGCCGTGGATGATCCACCTGGCCGAAGGCACCGATGCGGTCGCCGCCGGCGAACTGGACGACCTGGCGCGGCTTGGCTGCCTGGCTGCCAACAGCGTGCTGATCCACGGCGTCGGCCTGGGCGAGGGGGACATCGCGCGCATCCTCGCCTGCGGCGCCGCGGTGGTGTGGTGCCCGTCGAGCAACCTGGCGCTGCTCGGCCGCACCCTGGATCCACGCCGACTGCACGCGGCCGGGCGCCTGGCGCTGGGCAGCGACTCGCGGCTGAGCGGCGCGCGCGACTTGCTCGAGGAACTGCGCGTGGCCACCGAGCACGGCCTGGAGGCCGGACAGGCGCTGGCGCTGGCGAGCACCGCGGCGGCGCGCATCCTGCGCCTGCGCGGGCGTGGCCATCTGACGCCCGGCGCCGCCGCGGACCTGGTGGTCGTCGGCGACCGCGGCGGCGATCCGGCGCAGAGCCTGGTCGGGCTGCGCCGCAGCGAACTGCGCGCCGTCGTGCGAGATGGCCGCCCGCGCATCGCCGATCCGGATTTCGTCGACTGGTTCGCCGCCACCGGGGTGGCGGCGGTGCCGGTCACGCTGGACGGCGTGCCGAAGCTGCTGGCCGCCGACCTGGCCGACCCGGCGCTGCTCGCGCTCGAACCCGGCCTGGAACCGCGCCGCCACGCACCGCGCGCCGCGACGTCCGAGGCCATGCAGGCGTGCAACGCATGAGCGCCGTACCGACCCTAGACCCGTTCGACGCCTACGCGCTGTGGGCGGCGAGCTATCCCGCGCATGCGCACAATCCGGTGATGCAGGCCGAGCAGCGCGCCATGCTGGCCTTGCTGCCGCCGGCGCTGCACGGTCAGCGCGTGCTCGATGCCGGCTGCGGCAGCGGCCGCTACCTGCTGCAGGCGCTGGCGCGCGGCGCGGGCCATGCCACCGGCGTGGACCTGTCGCCGCAGATGCTCGCGCGTGCCGCGCAGGAACTGGAGACCGCCGGCGGCCACGCGCGCTACAGCTTGCGCCAGGGCAGCGTGGAGGCCCTGCCGGTGGCCGATGCCGACGCCGACCTGAGCATCTGCGCACTGGTGCTGGGCCACCTGCCGCAGTTGCTGCCGGCGCTGGCCGAACTGCGCCGCGCCACCCGCCCGGGCGGCAGCCTGCTGTGCAGCGACGTGCACCCGATCGGCCATGCACTGGGCTGGCGCCGCGATTTCAAGGCCGACGGCCGCCACTACGCGGTGCGCCACACCCAGCACCTCTACAGCCACTGGCATGCGGCCTGCGCCGCGCTGGGGCTGGCGATCGAAGCGGTGCACGAACCGATGCTCGATCCCGTCGACATTCCCGCCGGCGCGCACTTCGACCCTGCCGCGTTGCAGGTGCCGGTGGCGCTGGTGTTCCGGCTGCGGCGCCTGCCGTGAGCCTCGCCCTGCGGTCCGCCACCATGCCTTCCACCCCGAACACGCTGCTGGTCAACCCGACCATCACCTCGCGCGGCAACGCGCGCTTCCCGCTGGCGCTGCTGAACCTGGCCGCGGCCCTGGACCGCCAGGGCGACAGCCGCATCATCGACGGCAACGTCGATCGCGATTTCATCGACACCGCGCTGCGGGCCTTGCAGGAACAGCGCTACGACGCGGTCGGCATCAGCGTCATGGGCGGGCCGCAGATCGCGCCGTCGATCGCGCTGTCCACGGCGATCCGCGAGCGCTTTCCGGCGATGCCGATCGTCTGGGGCGGCTACTTCCCCACGCTGTACACCGACACCGCGCTGAGCGCGCCCTACGTGGACTACGCGATCCGCGCGCAGGGCGAGGACACCTTGCCGGAACTGGTCGCGGCGCTGCGCGGCGAGGGTCCGGAACTGGCGCGGATCGACGGCCTGTCGTGGAAGCGCGACGGGGAGGTGGTGCACAACCGCAACCGCGGCTTCAGCCGCGGCGAGACGGCGCCGGCGCTGCCGTACGCCAAGCTCGGCGACCCGCGCCAGTACCTGGGCCGCAGCTTCCTCGGCCGCCGCACCGCCTCGCACCAGGCCGCGCTGGGCTGCCGCTTCCGCTGCACCTTCTGCGGCGTGGCGGCGATGTTCGGCGGCGCCACCGCGCTGCCCACCGCGGCGCGGCTGGAGCGCGAACTGCGCTACCTGAAGGAGGAACTGGGCGCCGACTCGATCCAGTTCTTCGACCACAACTTCTTCGACCGCGAGGCGGACATGATCCCGCTGCTGGAGGTGATGGCCAAGCTGGAGATGCCCTGGTGGTGCTATGCGCGCGCCGACGCGCTGCTCAACCTGTCCGAGAGCACCTGGGCGCTGGTGCGCAAGAGCCGCCTGCGCATGGCCTACATCGGCGCCGAATCGCCGAGCGGGGCGATGCTGAAGGAAATCCGCAAGGGCACGCGCCCGGACCAGACCCTGCAGGTGGCCGAGCTGTGCCGGCGCAACGGGGTGATCCCGGAACTGTCGTTCATGGTCGCGCCGCCGCAGGACAGCGTGCGCGAGACCGAGCAGACCTTCGAGTTCATCCGCGAACTCAAGCGCATCAATCCCCAGTCGGAAATCATTGTCTACGTGTACACGCCGCTGCCGGAGACCAGCCGCCACGAGAAGGACCGCGGCAAGCGCGCGGCGATGCCGCTGCTGGACCTGCACGGCGCACCGGTGGTGTTCCCGCGCACGCCCGAGGAATGGACCCAGCCGCAGTGGGTGGACTACGCCTGCCACGCCGACGCGCCCTGGCTGGACGACGCCCTGCGCCAGCGCATCCGCGACTTCGTCACCGTGCTCGGCTGCCGCTATCCCACCGCGCAGGACCTGCGTTCGCCGCGCTGGGCCAAGCGCGGGCTGAGCGCGATGGCGGCGTGGCGCTACCGCTACCGGCGCTACGACCGGCCGTGGGAACTGAACCTGGCCAACTGGCTGGTGAAGCTGCGCCGCCCGCAGGTGTCGGGCATCTAGGCCCGCCGCACGACCACGACAGCATGCACGTCGCACAGATCAATTTCGTCCGCACGCCGCCTGGACTGGCGCCGGCGCAGGTGTTCGCGCACTGGCCATCCCTGGGCGACATCTCCGAGGCGGTGGCCAGCGCCGGCACCCGCGTGTCGGTGATCCAGGCCGCGCACGGCACGGAGCAGTTGCTGCGCAACGGCGTGGAGTACCACTTCGCCGATGCAGGCGACGACGAAGACCGCCGCGTGGGAAATGTTGCCGGCATGGTGCGGGCGCTGGGCGCCGACGTGGTGCACGTGCACGGCCTGGAGTTCGCGCGCGAGGCCTGCGCGATGGCGCGGCGGTTGCCGCGGCTGCCGATCCTGCTGCAGGACCACGCCAATCGTCCGCCGCGCTGGTGGCGCCGCGGGCAGTGGCGGCAGTGGTACGCGGCCGCCGCGGGGATCGCCTTCACCTCGCTGGAGCTGGCGCGCGGCTTCGTGCAGGCCGGCCTGTTCGCGCCGTCCACGCGCCTGTTCGCGATTCCCGAATCCAGTTGCCGCTTCATGCCGGGCGACCAGGCGCAGGCGCGGCGCGACAGCGGCCTGCACGGCGCACCCTGCGTGCTGTGGGTCGGGCACCTCAGCGCCGGCAAGGATCCCTTGACCGTGCTCGACGGCGTGGCCCGCGCCGCCGCACGGCTGCCCGGACTGCAGTTGTTCTGCGCGTTCGGCAGCGCCCCGATGCGGGAGACGGTAGAGGACCGGATACAGCGCGATCCACGCCTGCGCGGCCGTGTGCACCTGCTGGGCAAGGTCGCGCATGCGCAGATCCAGACGCTGATGCGCGCGGCGGACCTGTTCGTGTCCGGCAGCCTGTCCGAGAGCTGCGGCTATGCGGCGCTGGAGGCGTTGGCCTGCGGCACGCCGCCGGTACTCACCGACATCCCGGCGTTCCGCGCGCTCACCGACTGCGGCCGCATCGGCGAACTGTGGCCGTGCGGCGACGCCGGCCTGCTCGCCGAGGCACTGGTGCACGCCGCCAGCGAACTGCCGGCGCCGGCCCGGGTTCGCGCCCATTTCGACGCGCAACTGTCGTTCGCGGCGGTTGGCCGGCGTTGGGCGCGCGCCTATGCGCAGTTGCTGGAGCAGCCTGCGCGGAGCGGCGCATGAAGCTGGCGCTGGTGGTGCCCGGCGGGGTCGATCGCAGCGGCGAGTACCGGGTGATCCCGGTGTTGCTGACCCTGATCGAACGCCTGGCGCGCATGCACGAGGTGCACGTCTTCGTCCTGCACCAGGAACCGGTACCGGCGCGTTGGGCGCTGCTCGGCGCGCACATCCACAACATCGGCGACGGCCGTACCCGGCGACGCGCCGTCGCCGCGATTCGCGCCGAGCACCGGCGGGCGCCGTTCGACCTGGTGCAGTCGATCTTTTCCGGCCATTGCAGCCTGATCGCGGTGGCCGCGGCACGCCTGTTGCGGCGGCCGAGCGCGGTGCACATCGCCGGCGGCGAACTGGTCGCATTGCACGCGATCGGCTATGGCGGACGGCGCAAGTGGCAGGGGCGGCTGCGCGAGGCGCTGGTGCTGCGACTGGCCGATGCGGTCACCGCGGCCAGCGCCCCGATCGTCGCCTCGCTGCAGGCGCTGGGCATCGCCGCCGACCGCGTTCCGCTGGGCGTGGACCTGCGCGCCTGGCCGCAGCGCGCACCGCGCCCGCGCACCGGCGGCCCGGCACGGCTGCTGCACGTCGCCAGCCTCAACCGGGTCAAGGACCAGCCGACCTTGCTGCGCGCCTTGGCGGCGCTGGCGCGGGCCGGGGTGGCGTTCGATCTCGATATCGTCGGCGTGGATACCCTCGATGGCGAGATGCAACGCCTGGCCGCGCACCTGGGGTTGTCGCAGCGGATCCGCTTCCTGGGCTTCAAGACCCAGCGCGACCTGCGTCCGCTGGTGGAAGCCGCCGACCTGCTGGTGCTGTCGTCACTGCACGAAGCCGGGCCGATGGTGCTGCTGGAAGCGGCAGTGGCCGGCGTACCGACCGTCGGCACCGCGGTCGGACACCTGCAGGAGTGGGCGCCGTCGGCGGCGCTGGCGGTGCCGACCGGCGACTGGGCCGGCCTGGCCGAGGCCTTGCGCCAGGTGCTGGCCGACGACGGCCTGCGCCTGCGCCTGGCCTGGTCGGCGCAGTGCATTGCCGTGCGCGAGGATGCAGACCACACCGCACGCAGCTTCAACGCGCTATATCGGCGGCTGTGCCCGGCGGCGTTCGAACGCACGCATTCCCTGTAGGAGCGGCTTCAGCCGCGACCGGGTCTTGCCGAGAAAGCGTCGCGGCTGAAGCCGCTCCTACAGGAGGTTACGTGGTTCCACCGCATACCCCTGCAAGGCGCTGCGCACCGCATACAGCGCATCCATCCGTGGCACCGGCCGCAGCAGGCGCAGCAGCAGACGCCGCCGTTGCGGCAGCGTGACCCACGCCTGGCCCTGCAACCACAGTTGTGTGCGGATCATGTCGGCGCGCTCCTGCCGGCTCTCCGCCGAGGGCCGCAGCCGCTGCCGCAGGTAGCGCGCCACCTCGCCGAACGAGCGCGCCCATTCGATCCCTGGCAATGCCGGCAGCCACAGCTGCGAACAGGAGACCCGGGTCAGATCGAATCGCCGCGAGGCCAGTCGCAGCAGCGGCGGGCAATGCGCGCGCAGCCGCGCCAGCACCGCCGTCGGAATCGCGTTGCGGTAGTAGCGCAGCACCAGCCGCAGCGGCGGCAGCGCCCACCATGGGGCGCCGTCGGCGTCGTCGCACAGCACCTGCCAGTCCTTGCCGCTCATGCGCGTGGCCAGCAGCGCGATATCGTGCAGATGCATCAACCGCAGGCTGCGGCTGCAAAGGCCGCCGGCCGCGTGCAACAGCAGATGGCTCATCAGCGCGCCGTTGGACGGATACGCGTTCAACCCAGGCCGGCTGTCGCGCGGGAAGACCCGCTCGCTGATATCGACCGTGGCCAGCGGCAGCCGCTCCTGGATGCGCGCATGCAGTTCGATGTTGATCGGCGTATCGCGATGCTCGCCGAGGCCGGCCACCGCTTGCGCGTGCAGTGGGCGGAAGGTCTGGTGCTTCCACTGCGCGAACTCGGCGACGTAGCCCAGTTGCTGCAGCAACGCGCCGACCCGCGCGGCGTCTTCGGCGCGCACCAGCAGATCGATGTCGGCCATCGGCCGGTCGCCGGCCAGGTACAGGCCGTTCGCGTGCAGGGCCGCGCCCTTCAGCGGCACGATCGCCACGCCGGCATCCTGCGCCAGCGCATCGATGCGCTCGAGCAAGCCGGCGATGCGCCGGTAGCGATCGCCCACATGCGCGCGTTGCTCGGCCAGGAACGCGCTCCAGTCGCGGTCCGGCCACACCGACAAGCGGCTCAGCAACGGCGCGATGCCGTGCGCGGCCGTCGCCGCCGCGGCCAGTTGCCATTGCAACCGGCTCCACTGCGGCATCGCGTTGCCTGGACGCGCCAGTTCCTGCGCCAGGGTTTCCGTGGCCAGGCGCAAGCCGGCGCCGATCCGCTTCAGCGGCGGCTGCGCGGCAGGGGTGGCGGCGGGGACATCGGCGGAGCAGGGCCGTTGCGCCTGGCCGGGCGCCTGCGCGCTCATGGGTGCTGCGCCAGTGGGATGCGGCGCGTGGCGGCCGGCACCGGCGCGACCGCGGTGCGATGCCGGCCTTCGCTGGCGATCAGCGCGTCCCACTGCGCCTCCAGCGCGGCGCGCGCCTGCGCATGCGCGTGCGGCGCGGCGGTGGCCTCGCTGCGCTGCAGGTCCACCTGGCGGTGCAGCAGGTCGCGCACGCGCCGGTAGAACTCCGAGTCGTAGGCGCCATGGAACATCATCGCCAGGTCGTCGCTGTCCTGCCAGTGGGTCTTGCGGCCGAGCTGATTCTTCACCTGCTGGTAGAACTTGGTCCCCGGCAGCGGATAGGACACGCTGACGCCGATGTCGTCCGGGCGCGCACGCGCCACCAGCGCGCGGGTGGCGAGGATGTCCTCCAATTGTTCGTCCAGATAGCCCAACTGCAGGAAGAAGCCGACGCGAATGCCCTGCGCGCCCAGGCGCTGGCGCGCGGCGATCACGTCCTCCACCGCGGTGCCCTTGGTCATCTTGTCGAGGATGCGCTGGCTGCCGCTCTCCGCGCCGATCCACGCCTCCGCGCAGCCGGCCCGCGCCAGGGCGGCGGCCATGCGCTCGCTGCCCAGGTCGGCGCGGGTCTGGATGGTGAAGGGCACCGAGCCGTCGGCCGCGGCCAGCACGTCGGCGAATTCTTCCACCCAGTCGATGTGGAAGCCGAAGATGTCGTCGGCCATCCAGATGTGGTCCGGGGCGAAGGCGCGCTTGAGGTGGATCATCTCCTCGGCCACTTCCGGCGCGCTGCGGCGCTTGTAGTGGTTGCCCCAGATCGGCTTGGCGCACCAGTTGCAGCGGAACGGGCAACCGCGCGAGGCGGCCATGTTCAGGCTGAAATGGCCATGCCGCTGCAGCCACAGGTCGCGGTAGCGCTGCATGTCCACCAGATCCCACGCGGCCAGGCCGGACAGCCGCGGATCCGGCGGGCGCGCGCCGATGTGCGCGCGCTTCAGTTCCGGCGCCGCGGCCGAGGCGACGTCGGCCACGCCGGCGAGCCAGTCCGCCACGGCGATGTCCGGCGCCTGCTGCAATCGCGCGACCAGCTCCAGCAACGGCGCGATGCCTTCGCCGACCAGGACCGCGTGAGCGCCCGCGGCCAGGAACGCCTCGGGATGGTCGGACGCGTCGGAGCCGGCGACGATCACGCGGCTGCCGCAGGCGCGCGCCTCGGCGATCATCTGGCAGGCGGCCTCGCGCATCCGGCTCAGGCACATCTTGGTCAGGAAATTGAAGTTGTCCTCGTAGAACACCACCAGGTCCGGCCGCGCCGCGCGCACCGCGGCCGGGTAGTCCTCCACGCCGTCGGCGAGCATCGCATCGAACAGCACCACCTCGTGCCCATGCCGGCGCAACAGCGTGGCTACCTGCAGCGTCGCCAGCGGCGGGTACGGCTTGCCGCGTTCCCATTGCTTGGGGTCGTAGCGCAGGAAGTAGGAATGGCTGACCTGGATCTTTGACATCGGCGGAAGGGTCTCGTTCGGCGCCATCGGCGGAGGCCGCAGCGCATGCAGCAGGGGCCGCGCACAGGTGGCCGTGCCGTAAGTGCCGCTGGCGCCGGCTTTGGTTGTCGCGCTGCGCATGCGCGCCGTTGAAACCCCGGACCCAGTGGGCGCGGACCGCCTGCGACGCGATCGCATCCCCTTCCACGAAAGCCCCGTTTCTCAATCTCCGCGCGATGGCGGCGTTGCCTTGCGCGCAGCGGCCGCTCGCCATCCAGCGCGATCAGGGCGCGCGGTCACCTCGCAACCTTTGCGCCCGCGGCGCGCACTCACGCGGTATCGACCCAATGGATCCCTGCCGATGCCTGTCTCGACCGCGCGCGCGCACCGCTGCAAGCCCGCGGCCAACGCCGACGTGGCGGACGCCGATGCCGCCGACGATCCCTTCCACGACCGGCTGCGGCGCGAGCATGTCCTCAGCAAGCAGGTGCTGGGCGGCCGCTTCCATTTCCGCAGCAACAGCCAGGCCCTGCTGGACCTGGTCGAAGCGGCGTTCGGCGATGTCCCGGCGCATCAGTTGCCCGGCGCGATCGAATTCCACATCGCGTTGAGCCTGGTGGCGCGCCGCGACGCGCCCTATGCGCTGGCATTGGCGCCACCGCCGGTCCGCACCCATTCCGGCGCCGGCGCGCTGTGCGGGGTCATCGATGCCGACAACTACATGATGCTGATGCCCGAACAGGGCAGGGCGTTGCTGGTGATCTCCGAGGACATGCTCGCCCATCCGTACCACCTGCGCTACGAACTGATCGAGTTCGCGGTGTTCGTGCTGGCCGCGCGCGGCATGGGCCTGGTGCCGCTGCATGGCGCCTGTGTCGGCAGGGAAGGGCGCGGCGTGCTGTTGTTGGGCGCCACCGGCTCGGGCAAGTCCACCCTGGCCCTGCACAGCCTGCTGCGCGGCCTGGACTTCCTCGCCGAAGACGCGCTGTTCGTCGATCCGCAGCGCATGCTGGCCACCGGCATCGGCAACTTCCTGCACCTGCGGCCGGAGGTGTCGCGGCTGGTCGACGACGCCACCCGTGCCTGGATCGCGGCCGCGCCGACGATCCATCGCCGCAGCGGCGTGGCCAAGTACGAGGTCGACATCCGCCACGGCCGCGCGCGCCTGGCGCCCGCGCCGCTGCACGTGGTCGCGGCGGTCTTCGTCTCGGCCACCATCGCGGCGGACCCGCGCCAGGTGTTGCAGCCGATCGACGCCGCAACGGTGCTGGAGCGTCTGACCGAAGATCAACCCTACGCCGCCGCGCAACCGGGGTGGTCGTTGTTCGCCCGGCAACTGCAGCGACTTGGCGTGTACGAACTGCAGCGCGGCACGCACCCGGACGCGTCGGTCGACGCCGTCCTGCGACTGCTGCGATGAGCCCGCGAGCGCGTTGCTGATGCGACTGATGCAGGCCCTCGCGCGCGAACCCCAACGCGGCGGCGCGAAGCGAACGCCGAGCCGCGCCTCCACGGGCGGTGCGCAGTGGGCTGCCTCGGGCCGGCACCAATGAGCACGCGCACAACCACGCCCGACCCTACGCACCACTTGCTGCGCGCCTTCCTCGCCACCCTGGACCGCGCGGAACGCTGGCGCGTGTGTCTCTACGTCGGGCTGTCGCTGATCGCCGCGTTGACCGGCGCCATCGCCACCGTCGCCCTGGTCCCCCTGGTGCAGCCAGGGCACGCACCGCGCCTGGGTGGCTACGCGCTCGCATTGCCCGATGGCGTCGTCGCCCAGACCGCGCTCTTCGTCGTGGCCAGCATCGCCTTCGCCCTGCTGCGCTGGGCAACCGCGCACCTGGCGGCGCGCCTGGTCGCCGAGCGCGCGGTGCGCCTGCGCCGGCAGGTGCATGCCGGCCTGCTCGACGCGCCGCTGCCGGCGCTCGCCGATGCCAGTTCGGCGGAAATCGCCAACGTGCTCACCTACAACATCGAGATCATCGTCCAGGGCTTCAGCGCCTTGCTGCAACTGCTGGTCGCGGCGATCACCGCCGGCGTGAGCCTGGGCATCGCCTTCCTGGTGTCGCCGACGCTGATGCTGGCGTTGCCGCCGCTGCTGGCGCTGGCCGTATTGGCGTTCCGCCTCTCCGGCCACGAGCAGGCCAGGGTGAGCCGCCAGTACGTCGCCGACATGACCCAGCTCTTCTGGCTCAGCGAGGACTTCCCGCGGCGCCTGCGCCACGTTCGTTCGTTCGAACGCGAGGATCTGGAGAAAAACGCCTACGACGCCATCTCCGGCCAACTGGCGCACGGCTACCGGCGGCAGCAGGCGCTGGTCGCCTCGGGCCGGCTGATGCTGGAACTCAGCGCCGTGGCCGCCATCGCCGCGATCATGCTGCTGGCCGGGCTGTGGCACGGCATCGACCGCGGCGCCCTGATCACCGTCGGCCTGCTGCTGGGGCGGCTGCTCCCGTATCTGGTCTCGACCCGGCAGAGCTTTCAGCAACTGCGGTCGGCGGCACCGGCATTGGATCTGTGGCGCCGCCACGTCGAGCTGGGAGTGGCGAGGGCGGGGGCGTCGGCCGCACCCGCGGGCGCTACCGCGTCCGCTCCGTTGCGGATCCGCAAGATTGGCCTGGCACCGCCGCTGGCCGAGGTCGCACTGGACGAACTGCTGCTGGCGCCTGGCAGCATGATCCTGCTGAGCGGGCCGTCCGGCGCCGGCAAGAGCAGCCTGATGGACGCCCTTGCCGGCATGGTCGAACCGCAGGTGTTCGCGGCGCACAGCGGAGAGCGACCGCTGGACTTCGTCGACTACCGCGCCGCGATCCGGCACGGCGCCTATGTCGGCCAGAGCGTGCGCCCGTGGCAGCGTACCGTGCGCGAGTGCCTGGCCTGGGCCGCGCCCGGCGCCAGCGACGCGGCGATGTGGCAGGCGTTGCACGACGTCGGCCTGGCCCTACGCCTGAAAGCGGGCGCGTACGGCCTGGACACCACCGTGAACAGCGCCGCCACCAAATTGTCAGGGGGCGAACTGCAGCGCCTGCTGCTGGCGCAGGTGATCCTCAGGCAACCCCGGATCGCCCTGCTCGACGAAGCCACCAGCGCGCTCGACGCCGCCTCGGAACAGCAGGTGCTGTCGGCGCTGCGCCAGCGGCTGCCGCAGACCGCGCTGATCGTCGTGTCGCACCGGACCGGCTTGTCCAGCGTGGCCGATCGCTGCCTGCACATCGCGCGGGCGCCAGCCGTGCCGCCACGTGCTACGGCGGGCGCCGACTGACACCACGAGAGGGACCACGCGGCAAAAGCAAATGGCGCAGCGCCACGGGCCTCCGGTGTTGCCAGCATTGGGGGAACGGACTAATGTTCGCCGGCTAAGCGCGATACGCGGCGCCCGCCTGCCGAGCCTCCGTCATCGCACCTCACCAGGCACCGGCGCAAGGGCTGGGGCAGGGGACGTACGGCCGGCCCAGGAGCGGCGTTCTGAACTACACCATCACCAGCGGTGCCCGCGAACTGTTGAAATGGATCGCCGTGGTCCTGATGACCGGCGATCACGTGGCGAGGGTCCTGGGGGACGGCTACATCCCGGTCGTGTCCGAACTCGGCCGCATCGCCTTTCCGCTGTTCGCCCTGGTCCTGGCCTACAACCTGGCCCAGCCCGGCGCCGACCTGCTCAAGTCCGTGCGCCGGCTGCTGCTGTGGGGCGTCATCGCGCAACCGGCGTGGGGGCTGGCGTTCGGCCATTGGCTGCCGTTCAACGTCCTGTTTAGCTTCGGTCTCGCCGCCGCCGTGATCTGGAGCATCCAGCGGCGCGAATGGGTGCTGCTCGGCATGTGCGCGGTGATCGCACCGGGGCTGGTGGAATACTACTGGACCGGATTGATCCTGGTCGTGGCGGCATGGTGGCTGTTCAAGTTGCCGGCGGCGCAGGAGCAACCGCTGCCGTCCTCCACACGCCACGCCGTCAGGATCGCGCTTCTCGTCCTGGCGTTCGGGCCATTGTGCTGGTTGAACGACAACGCCTGGGCGTTGTTGGCATTGCCCATCGTGGCGGTGCTGGCGAAGCGGAACGTTCCCGTCCCGCGCACGCGTTGGGCGTTCTACCTGTACTACGTGGGTCACCTGGCGTTGTTGGCGGCGGTGAACGGAGCGATTGCCAGCGGTCACGCATGAGGTGAAGCACGGTCTCGGCCAGCCTCAAGGCGCCGGGGCGAACCCGGCCCGCTGAGCCCTTGCCGCTCGGGATGAACTGCTCATCGCGGCCAGCTTGCTGGCTGGAGGCGCATGCATCGCAAACGAGCATGCGGCCGGATCTGCGCTTCCGCCTGTCATCGCGATCCTGCTCGACGCCCGCCCAAGCTTGAACGCCGGATCGTAGAGGAACCGGTTGGATCGATAGCGGCAGAGCAGGGGACAGCCCGCGCGCCGCCTAGAGATTCGCACCACCAGGGGCGCGCGCGCGCCCTGGCGACGGTATCAGCGTCCTCCGACGCCCATGCCATGCGCAACGGCTTCGGTCGGCGCTCCGGTTGGGACGAGTGGGCGCTCCAACCGCGCGAGACTGGACTCCAACGGCGGTGTCATGTCCGGCGCGATGAGGACCGAGGCGCGTTGGCACGTTGGCGACTGGGGATCTCCCTGTACCGCGATGAGGTTGCCCTTGGTGCCGCGGACCACGCTGTCGATCTGCGTCATCCCGCCTTCGTGGGCAGAGGCGGCCAGGGAACCCGCCGCGCACGCATAGTCGCGGTCGCTCTCCAGCCCCTTGACCGCGCCCAGTGCCCGGATGCCGGTGACCGCCTCGGTGAACAACTTCGGACGCTCCGGAGCAACCAGTTGCGGCGTCGTCGTTGGCTCCAGCCGCTGCCCGGCCTCGGGCAGATACGCCAGACGCAGGCCGATCCGTTCGTTGCCGCGCTCGCTGTAGGTGCCGAGCGGCACCGCGGTGTGTTCCCAGCGCGGGTAGGCGG
The DNA here is from genome assembly GCF_041242975.1 of Xanthomonas sp. DAR 35659. Lineage (NCBI taxonomy): Bacteria > Pseudomonadati > Pseudomonadota > Gammaproteobacteria > Lysobacterales > Lysobacteraceae > Xanthomonas > Xanthomonas medicagonis. The sequence goes on along the minus strand of NZ_CP162488.1, from coordinate 2,653,223 downwards.
CCGTGCCGTCGGCATCGCGGCGGACGTGGTCGGATGGAAACAGTTCGCTGCGCGCTCCGGCGTCGTGGAAGCCCATCCGTGCGTACAGGCCGCCGTCGACGCTCGCGTACTTCAGCGTTTCGGGTCCATTTATCGACACAACGCCGCCTCCGCCGTGGCGCAAGGACGTGCCGACGGCCTCCACGAGCAGATGGGTACCCACATGCGCGTCATGCGCCGGCTTGGCGTCCGTACAGATCTTATCGATTCTCGCGCCGGCGCTGGTGTCCACCGTCATCCAACCGACCGGCACGTCGTTCTTGAAGGCCACGTACTGCTCGGTGCCGGGCGCATTGTCTCCCTGATCGAAGTGCTTCTTGCGCGCCATGTTGCCGATTTCGTCGGTCTGGCCCATGCGCAACTCGAACTTCTCGATCTCGGCCAGGAAGGCGTTGCGGTCGTCTATCCTGCGTACGGTGACAGGGGTGTCCGCGGTAATGCCCTGCTCGGGGTTGGAGACCCCGGCCTTCCATTCGTTCCAGGCCTTGGTCTGCTCCGCACGCGTGGTGCGCACCGCTTCCTGCGCGGTCTTCTGCGCATCGAGCACGGGTCCGAGCGCTGACGCGCGATCCGGCTTTGGCGCGGATGCGGCGGCGGATTCGGGCTCGGCGGGCACGTTGCCATCCCGTTTGTACCGGTCCACCAGCGCAGCGATGGCGGGGGACTTGTCCGTCTGCACCGCCAATTTGCCGCTGGTACTGAGCAAGTCCTTAGGGTTGTAGGCGTGGGCGCGGGCACGCTCGTTCGGCGTGTAACCGGTCACCTCGTAAGTGCCGCCGTCCAGGTAGTCGCGGCCCGTCCAGGTGCGCTTGATGGTATAGGCACCGATGACATCCTCCGGCGCGATGCGCGGCGCGGCACGCTCCATGCCGTACAGATTGCCCTCGGCCATCGTCTGCTGCTCGACGCCCTGGTCGCGCACCGCGCGCGCAGCGAAGCGCGCCTGAATGTCGTAGGTGTCGACCAGCAGCTTCGGCGCGACGACATAGACGCGCGTCTCCTCCGGCGCCTCCTTCTGTGAGGGGTCGAAATCGGCACGCTCGCGATCCACCTTGATCGGAAACAGTGCCGCGACCTGCGGCGAGTCCGTCACGCAGACAGCGGTATGGGGGTGGATGTCCTGCTTCATCAGGCGGTAGACGATGCCTTGGCCATCGCGCGGGGCGAAGCCATCGCGAAAGATCTCTTCCGTGGGCCGGTCGTCGGAACGGAAGAAGGTCCTGCCGTTGGCCAGCAGCAGGTCGGATGGCATGGCTGTGAGCGCCTTGGCGCCACTGCCGACCTGATCGTAGAACTGCTTCGCGTTGCCGGGTTTGCTCGCCACTTCCCATGGCGTCTGCCGATTTTCCGGGTTGAGCGGGTTCTCGTAGTCGTTGGGCATATCTCGTGTCCTTGGCGGAGGTGTCGCAGATGGGATGTCGAAAGACGGCGATCCGGGCATTCGCCCAGCCAACGCGCACGCAGTGAGGCGGTGATGGCGCCATGGCGCGCGCCAGGCGGACTTGAACCATTGGCGCAGTGACTATCTTCCGATACCGCGATGTCGCCGAACGGAGTGCCTTGTAGACGTTTTGCGTGGTCAGAAAGGCGCCATGCATGCCGCTGCGGCCAGCGACCGCATCTGGCGATGGTCCCTCGGCGAACTACGACGCATGACGACACGATCCGCGGCATCGCCTCCGAGGGAAACGCCCGGATGTGCTATGGAGTGACCTCTCCGAACGGTTCGCCGCGCGACCGCTACGCGCTTGGCGGGGAACGCATCCAATCGCTGCGCAGAACGTGCCTGTGCGAACCTGGCGGCGCAGGCAGCACAAGCGAGGCGTACTACGGTCTAGTTGTTGCCTTGCCCTCGGTGCCTGCCGATTGGAGATGCATGCGTTCGATTTCACGCGCCTTCGCTGAGAACACGCTGGCGGCGGCCTGGTCCCCGCGGCTGGCATGTGCGGTGGCCAGATCCGACCATGTCGCCGCAGCCTCGGGAAACAGCGCGGTGTTGAGCGCGAAGATCCCGATGGCGGTGTCGATGCCAAGATTCTCTCGGACGCTCTCGGCGGTGCGCTTGACAGTCTTCTGCAGCGCATCATCGCTCAACGTGCTGCGCGCCCGCAGATCGGCTGCCCAGACATCCGGTGCAGGAGGGTGCTCCAACGTCGCTTGGTTGATCAGCGACTCCGAGAGCGCGGCAGTCGGAAAGCGCTCGGGCGCAGCGGCGGCCATGGCGCTATCGACGAGTACACGAGACCATACGTTTCGCACACTGCCGTTCGTCAGGTAGACCACGATCCAGGTGTCCTTCCCTGGCTCGCCACGAAACAGGATGCGTACGCGGTCGCGCGCGCCACCATCGTGTCCGACCATCCGGTAGCCGTCGACATCACCGGTCTCCCATCCGCCGGCGAACCAGCCGGGCGTTCCGTCCGCCTGGCGGACAGGCCGCCACGCGCGTTGCAGGGTGCGCTTGTTCACCAGTTCGCCGGCCGTCACGGCCTGCAGGAAGCGCTTCAGATCATCCAATGTCAGATACAGCGCGGCGTGGCCATAGGCATAGGCCGGCCACGCGACGTCCGGCATTGGCTGCAGACCACCGTCGCGCCCGATGTAGCTGGTGACGACATCGCGCGCGCCGGAACCCGGCGTGCCCAACGTGCTATGGCGCATGCCGAGCTTGCGGAAGATGCGCTGCTCGGCGATGCGTGCATAGGGCATGTGGTAGTGCGCCGACAGCAGCGCCGCCAGCACGACATAGTTGGTCTGTGTGTAAAGCGTGCGGGTACCCGCCGGAAACTGCAGCGGAACATCCGCCAGCGACGCGAAAAGCGCATCGACGTCGGGCGGAAAGCCACCCGGCGGCGTGACCACCTGACCCTGCTCCGTGGTGAAGTACTCGGGCACGCCAGACATATGATCGAGAAACTGGCCAACGGTGATGCCGCGCCAACGTGGAGGTAGCGTGGCGAGGTAGCGACTTGCGGGGGCATCCAGATCCACCTGTCCTTTTTCGACAAGTTGCATGACCAGCGTGCTCACCAGCAACTTGCTGAGCGAATAGGCAGGGAACACATCGCTGGCAGTCACCGCGCGATGGCTGGCGAGGTCCGCTTGGCCATCCGCGCCGCGGTACAGGACGCGGCCGTCGTGCGCGATCAGCAGCGCCTGTCCGGCGATCCCGTAGCGTTCCCGGTTCCTCTGCAGTTGCTGGTCGAGCCTGGATGCCATTCCATCGTCCGCAGCCGCCGTGCAGGACACAAGGATTGCGAGTAACGCCAAAAGTAAACGCGTGATGTTTATCACGATCCATTCCTTGATACGGTAGCCATTGCGTCGCGTATGTGTCCTTTTCCTTACCGATCCGGTACGGACCGGCCGGACATAAGGGATGGTACGACGTGGCCCGCGATACGTCACGCACTGCGGCTAGGGAGCGGCGGCGCCCCTGCGCATGGTGGAAAGCAGCGTTGACTTCCTGCGTAAGGACAAGCATCCCGCGGACCCGCAACGCGAGCGCTTTGCGGCGCGGAAAGCAGCATGCGAGCCAATTCGCACTCCTCGTCCGAATTGGACTTGGCCCGCCCAAGGCGAACAGAGCACACGCGTTCTCGCTGCGAATATGGCGCACCCTAAATCTGCGGCATCGCACCATAATTACTGCGTTCGTCATGATAATGGCGTTGGCGTCGACAGAGAGGGCATCGCGGACGTCAAAATCCGCCTACCCACTGACGCACAGCCATACGGAATCCAACGCAATCGACGTGTGCACGCATCAAGTTGCCATCAGGCGATGCGTCCAACGCAGGCGCTTCCGTAAATGAATATTTATTCAATACACAGTGCAATCGAAGACGGAGAAGCTCGGCTCCGACACGATAAGAACATCGGCACTTGCACGTCGGTGCGGCACGCATGGTACAGGCTGAAATGCTGTTTTTTCGGTCGTTTTGGTAGACAAAATTATCCGCCTCGCGACTGGGATGAACACCACGAACACTGTTGCCGACGCCACGCGCCATTCATAAACAATGTGAAGAAAAATTGCGCAGTGAATTCACTTGCGCCTGTCATTGCGGTGTGTTTTATTTCCCCGCGCCGACGTGATCACCCACGTTTTTCGACACCGCATCGCACGGCATCATGGCTCAGCCCCATGTGGGCGCATCGCTACCGTATGAAAATCTGAATGTACCGTTGGCGCTGCTGGATTGGCGCCCTCTTGCCGAGCAGGGAGCTTTCAGTGCACACGTGGTTTCCGCTGTCATCCGCGCAATCCGGAATCTATCTTCATCAGTGCAAGGAACAGGGAAATCCTCTCTACAACATCGGCGGCTACATCCGGCTCCAACACCCCGATGTGGCGCGACTGCAACGGGCGCATGCCCGGTTGGTGCGGACCCACGAAGCGTTCCGGATCAGGGTCCATGTCGCGGACACGCAAGATGGTGCACGACAGTCGTTGATCGATGGCGATGCGGTCGGCGGTGAACTCCCCCTGGTCGATCTCTCCGCGCAGCGGGATCCGCACGCCGCGGCGCAGGCTTGGATCGATGCGCTCTTCGCGCAGTGCATTCCTCTCGAGGACGCCGAGCTGCATCGCGCCGCGCTGCTGAAGTTGTCCGACAGCGTCTACTGGTATGTAGGCATGGCGCACCACATCGCAGTGGATGGCATGGGGTTCGTGAACTGGGCCCACAGGCTTGCCCGCTATCACGATGAAGATGGCGCCGACGCATTCGCGCCCGCGGACGAACCGAGCTACGCGGAACTCGCCGCGCGCGATGCCGACTACCTTGGAAGCGCGCAGTACGAGCGCGATCGGCGCTACTGGTCGGACCAGGCCGCCCGCTTTCCCGACAGCCTGTTCGCCAGCGACATGATGTCCGTCGCCGATGATGCGCGGCGCAGCGTGCGACAGCGGATGCCGGTGACGCCGCAGCTGTATCGGAAGCTGGGAGAGTTGGCGACGCGGCTAGGGGTGGAAGCGCACGCCGTGCTGCTCGGCGTGTTGTCGGTCTATTTCAGCCAGTGCTACAGCGCGGACGCGCTGGTGATCGGCATTCCGCAACACGGGCGGCAGGGTGCGCGCGAGCGCGCGAAGATCGGCCTGTTCACCCAGATGTTGCCCCTGGTGGTGGAGCTGGACGTACATGCCGGCATGGCCTCGCTGCTCGAACGCATCGGGCGTGGTCAGCGGGAACTGCTCCGCCATCGCCGCTATCCGTTGGCCGGGATCCTCCATCAGCCAGGCAATCGACGCCCGCAGGGGCAGCCGTTCGACTTCGCTTACAGCTATGTGCCCGCCGGGGCCGGGCTGGCGTTCGCCACCGTTCCAGCGCAGCTCGTCTACTGTTCGCACGACCATGAGCCGCATCCGTTGCTGGCCACTTTCTGGGATGGCGGATCGGCGGACAGCAGCATTCTCCTCGACTTCAATCTCGGGCGCTTCTCCGCCGCGCACATCGAGGCGTTCCAGGCGCGCCTGACCTACCTCATCGACCAACTGCACGAGGCGCCGGACCAACCCCTGCTCGATCTGGACTGCGTCACCCGGCAGGAGCGCGCCGCGCTTGTCCGCCAAGCGCAGCACGGCGCGATGGAGGCGACGGTGGGATTCGACCTAGAGGGGCGGATCGCCGAGGTTGTTCGCCGATACCCCCAACGCACCGCGCTGGAGTGCGGATCCGCGCGGATGACCTACGCCAAGCTGGACGAAAGGATCGATGCCATCGCTGCCGCACTGTGGCAAGACCACGGCGTCCGTGCCGGCGACCGCGTTGCCGTGTTGCTGGAGCACTCGGCGGAACTGGTGATCGTGCTGATGGCGCTGATCCGGCTAGGCGCCGTGTATGTGCCCATCGACACACAGAGTCCGGCGGCGCGAACGCGTCACATCCTGGAGGACTGCGCTGCGACGCTACTGGTCAGCGACATGGCGCCTCCGCTGTCGCCCGCCGCGGGCCTGCGCCTGGTCACGCTGGTCGAATTGTGGAACCGCGACGGGCATGCGGCGCGCCCCGTCAGCGAGGCCGTCGATGCGGACGCTGCGCTTTATGTTCTCTATACGTCCGGTTCCACCGGCCTTCCGAAGGGTGTGCTCATTCATCGGCGGTCGGCGCGGAACCTGCTGGCCGGCCTCCTGACCAGGCTCGGCGCGGTCGAGGGAGGGCGGTGGCTGTTCATGTCGAGCGTCGGCTTCGATATCTCGATCGTCGAATGGCTCGGCTGCCTGGGCTCGGCCGGGACCTGCGTGATTCCCTCGGCGTCGCAGCTGGCCGATCCGTTCGCGCTCGCCGACTTGGCCAACATGGCGGAGTTGTCGTTGTTGCAGAGCACGCCCTCGCGCCTGAAGCAGCTACGCAGCGCTGGCTGGCGTCCTCGCCCAGGACAACGCGTCATCAGCGCGGGCGAGCCCCTGTCGCAGGAACTCGCGCAGGATCTGCTGGCTTGCGGTGTCGTTCTGTGGAACGGCTACGGTCCGACCGAGGCGACGGTGTACTCGCTGGTCAAACGCGTGGATGACGCCGAACCGGCCGACCTTCGCGTCGCCATCGGCGATCAGCTGCCGGGCTACCGGCACTACGTCCTCAATCGTTGGCAACGCCTGATTCCGGCCGGATTGACCGGGGAACTGGTGATCGCCGGCGCCGGGCTCGCCGCCGGCTACCTCAATCGCGATGAACTCACCGCACGCCAGTTCGTCGTGCCGCAAGGCGTGCCCGAGACGCGCCTGTACCGCACCGGCGATCTGGTGAGGCAGATGGGGGAGGGATGCTTCCGTTACCTGGGGCGCAACGACGACCAGATCAAGTTGCGCGGCTACCGCATCGAACTGGGCGAGATCCGCTCCGTCCTGCTTACCTGCCCCGGGGTGCGCGATGCCGCCGTGGTACACCGCGCGGCCGCGGCGGACCGCCCCGCGCACCTGTCGGCGTATCTCTGTGCGGAGGCGGGCGAGGATCCGTCGACCATGCTCGAGGCGGCGCGTGCCCATGCCAAGCTGCAACTGCCGGCCTACATGGTGCCGGCGGCCTTGACGGCGCTGCCGGCGCTGCCGGTCAATACCAACGGCAAACTGGATATCGCACGATTGCCGGCGGCCGAGCCGCAAAACGCGGAGCAACCGCTTGCCCTGGACAGCGTCACCGAGCGCCTGATTGCTTCGCACTGGTCGGAACTTCTCGGTCTGCGCCTCGACGCTCTGGGCGGGCAAAGCGACTTTTTCGCACTGGGCGGCGATTCGGTCCTCGCAGTGCGGATGGTCGCTCGCCTGCGCGCGGCGACCGGCCGCCATATCGAAACGGCGGATCTGTTCAATCACCCACGGTTGTCCGACCTGGCCGCACGCGTGGACAAGCTGGCGGCATGGCAGCCGGGGCTGTCTTCGACAGCCGCCAACGGCCAAGCGCCGGGCCCCGCGAGCCTGGTGCAGCGACAGTTGTGGTTGCTCAGCCAGCAGGATCCTCGGAGCGCCCGCTACAACATGACCGCCGGCTACTGGCTCGACGGCGAGGTGCATGTCGATGTCCTGCAGACAGCGCTGGCGCGTCTGGTCGAGCGACATCACGCGTTGCGGACCGTCTTTCGTGATGGCGACGAAGGCCTGGTGCAGGTCCTCCTTCCCGTACAGGGCTGGTGCCTGGAACAGGTGGATGCGAGCACCGGAGAAGAGGCGCTTCGCGTACAGGCCGCGACGGCCGAGCACGAGGCGTTCGCGCGAAGGCCTTTCGATCTGGGGCGCGACTATCCGTTCCGCGCCCGCTTGATCACCCTGGGCCATCGAGAGGCCGTGCTCCTGCTCGGCGTTCACCACATCGCCGCCGATGGCGCATCGGTGGAGATCGCGCTGCGGGAGTTTCTGGCGGACCATGCCGCCGCAACGCATGGGCGCGACGCGCCGATGCCGGCGCCGGTGCGCCAGTTCGCCGATTTCGCGGCGTGGCAGCACGCGATGCTGGCCGGCAATGCCTGGGCGGCGCAACTGGAGTACTGGCGAGACCGGCTCGCTGGGCTGCCGCCGACGCACGCATTGCCGGCGCCGCGCTCGCGCGAAGCCGGCGGTTCCGCTCCCGAAGCGGTCGATACCGTGCTGGCGCGCCCGTTGGTGGATCGCCTCCAGGCGTATGCCAAGCGTGCAGCGGCGACGGAATTCAGTGTGCTGCAAAGCGCGCTCGCGCTGACGCTATGCAAATGGAGCTACAGCGACGCCATCGTGATCGGAAGCCCGGTAAGCGGCCGCACAGCCGCGGAGTTCGAGGGCAGCGTCGGCATGTTCGTCAACATGCTGGCGTATCCCCATCGCTTCACGCGCGGCGAGAGCTTCGCCGACTACCTGGCGCGATTCCAACGCGACGCGGCGCGGGCGCTCGACCATCAGGACGTTCCGTTCGAGGCCATCGTGGAGGCGCTGCAGCCACCGCGCGAAGCAGGCCGCCATCCGCTGTTCCAGGTGCTCTTCGCTTTCCAGGACGCGTTGCCCGGCGTGATCGATGCCGGCGGGCTACGGCTGCAACGGCTACCGGATCCGACGCCGGTCGCGAAATACGAGTTGGAGTGTCTGGTGACCCGCGCCGTGGACGGGTGGTCGTGCCGATGGCTCGCAGCGCCCGGGGTGATGGAGACGGATGACCTGCATTCGCTCGCCAACGCGTTCGCCTCGGCGCTCGAACAGGTGGTCTGCATGCCCGATCGCGCGATGGCGCAGGTCCGCCTCGCGAGCACGCCGTCGGCGATGGGGCAGCCGGCGCGGCCAGCCACGGTCGCCGGCGTGCATGAACTGATTTCGGCGCAGGCACGATCGCGCCCGACCGCCGTCGCGTTGCGTTGGGGCGAGCAGGCGGTCTCCTATCTCGAGCTGGAACAGCGCAGCAACCGCCTGGCGCGGCTGCTGCTGCAGCGCGGCGTGCGGCCAGGCGAGCGGGTGGCGTTGTGCCTGCCGCGCGGCGCGCTGCAGATCGTCGGCACGCTCGCGGTCCTCAAGGCGGGCGCGGCCTATGTTCCGGTGGATCCCGGCTATCCGCCGGCGCGCATCGCCTACCTGCTGGACGATGCCGCCCCAGCCTGCGTCCTTGCGACGTCCGCGCTGCCCCCCGCGGTGGCAGCGCTGCTGCAGCCGCACGGAGTGCTCATGCTGGACGAGGAAACGTTGGATGCCGCGCTGTCCGTGCTGCCGGCCACCGCGATCGCGGCGACCGAGGTGGGGTTGTCGCCGGACAGCGACGCCTACGTGATCCACACCTCCGGCTCGACCGGGCAGCCCAAGGGCGTGCTCATCGGCCATCGCGGCCTCATCAACCTGGCCCTGGCTCAGGCCGATGCCTTCGGCATCGACGCGCATGCGCGTGTCCTGCAGTTCGCCTCGCCGAGCTTCGACGCCGCGGTTTCCGAGTGGAGTACCACCCTGTCCGCAGGAGCGGAACTGGTGCTCGTGCCCGAGGATGTGGTGCCGGATGCGCAGGCGCTCACCGCCTGGGCGCAACGCTACCGGGTCACCCATGCGACGCTGCCGCCCACGGTGCTGCGGCGCCTGTCGCCGCAGGCATGGCCGACCCTGACCCATGTCATCTCCGCGGGCGAAGCGGTCACCCTAGACGAAGCGCGGCGCTGGGCCACCCACTGCCGCTTCATCAACGCCTACGGTCCCAGCGAGGCCACGGTCTGCGCCACGATCGGCGGCATCAGCGCACGCTCCGGGGAGGTCACCATCGGGCGTGCGATGGAAGGACTGACGTTGTACGTCGTCGACCGCGATCTGCGGCCGCTGCCGGAAGGCGCCGTCGGCGAACTGTGCATCGCCGGCGTCGCGCTGGCCAAGGGCTATCTGAACAAACCCGAGCAGACGCGCGCGGCCTTCGTCGACCTGGAGTGCGACGACGGACGGCACCATCGGGTGTACAGGACCGGCGATCGGGTGCGCCGACTTGCCGACGGCGAACTAGCATTCGAGGGCCGCCTCGACGAGCAAGTGAAGATCCGTGGCCACCGCGTCGAATGCGGGGAAGTCGAGGCGCGTCTTGCCGCGTTCCCGGGCATTCGCGAGGCCGCGGTGGGCACGCGAGACGTGCCGGGCGGCGACCGTGTATTGGTCGCCTATCTGGCGGCGGACGGCGAATTCGCTGGCGATGCGCGCATCGAGGCCCTGCGCCAGCATCTGCTCGGCGCTCTGCCTGGCTTCATGGTGCCGTCCAGCTTCGTGCTGCTCGACGCGCTGCCGCTGAACCAGAGCGGGAAGGTGGATCGCAAGGCACTGGCCGCGCGCGACGACGTGATGGCCGCCGCCACGGCACGGCGGTCGTTGACCGCCACGGAGTCCATCGTCCGCGATCTGTGGGTGGAACTGCTAGGGCCGCAGGCCGACGATCCCGACCGCGGCTTCTTCGAGCTCGGCGGCTACTCGCTGCTGGTGTCCGATGCGCTGGCGGCGCTGCGCAGCCGCTTCGGCATCGCCATGGATTATCGCCAGTTCTTCGAACATCCGACGATCGCCGCGCTCGCGGCATTCATCGACCGCCAGCCGCGCGCCTTGCACCAGGAACCCGAGGTGGCGGTGGCGCCGGTACTTGCGGGCGGGCAAGGCGGCAGCTATCCGCTGTCGTTCGAACAGCAGCGCCTGTGGTTCATCGATCAGCTGGAGCAGGGCAGCCAGCACTACAACATGCCGGTCGTGCTGGAACTGCGGGGGCGTGTCGAGCCACCGCTGATCGAAGCAGCGCTGCAGCGCATCGTGGCGCGTCATGAAAGCCTGCGCACGACGTTCAGGACGGGCGCGGACGGCGCACCGGTGCAGTTGGTCCGTGATGACCTCCAGCTACGGCTGGAGCATCGCCGTGCGCCGCGCGAAACCGGTGCCGAATGGACGCGGCGCTTGCGCCAGCAAGAGCAGGACACGCCGTTCGACCTTGCCGATGCGCTGATGCTGAGGGCGTGCCTGCTCAGCGTCGCCGACGACGAGGCCGTCCTGTTCCTCACCTTGCACCATATCGCCGCCGATGGCTGGTCGGTCGATCGCCTGATCGCGGAATTCGGCGCGCTCTACGGCGCGATGCTCGAGGGGCGCGAGGACCCGCTGCCGACGCTGCCGCTGCAGTATGGCCAGCACGCGGCAATGCAACGGGCGCAGGCGCTGGACGGAGGGCTGGAGGCCGGATTGCAGTTCTGGCGCGCGCGCCTGCAGGGGGTGCCCGCCTGCCACAGCCTGCCGCTGGACGCACCGCGTGGCGCCACGGCATCGCTGCGCGGTCGCGCCTGGACGAGCCGGATCCCGGCTTCGCTGGCGGCACGGCTCGCCGAGTTGGGAAGGGCGCACGACACCACGCTGTTCGTCGTGTTGCAGTCCGCGTTCGCGGTGCTGGTATCGCGCTGGAGCGAGCACCGCGACATCGTGATCGGCACGCCGATCGCCAACCGCCACCGCGCCGAACTCGGGCAGTTGATCGGTTTCTTCGCCAACACGCTGGTGTTGCGAACCGACTGTACCCGCAACATCCCGTTCGGGACGCTGCTGCGGGAAAGCCGGGCCGCCTTCCTGGATGGCTTCGCGTACCAGCACGTGCCTTTCGAGATGGTGGTGGAGGCGACCGGCACCATCCGCACCGCTGCGCACTCGCCGCTCGTGCAACTGCTGTTCTCCTACGACGAGAGCCCCCAGGCCAAACTGGCCTCGCTGCGCGTTCCCGGCCTGGCGGTGAAGGTTCTCGACGAGGACGGGCCGCGTCCGGTCAAGTTCGACCTGGAACTGGCCATCAGCGGTGGCGAGGACGGGCTGGCCTGCCAGTGGCTGTTCGATACCCACCTGTTCCAGCCGCAGACCATCGAGCGGTTCTCGGATACCTTCACCTGCCTGCTCGAATCGTTGCTCGCCCACCCCGCGCTCGGTATCCACGAGCACGCCATCGTGCGCGACGCCGAGCGCGAGGCCCTGCTGGCACCGGCGCGGACTCTGCCGGACGCGCTGATCCCCGGCGGGTCGATCTGCGAACGGTTCGAACGCATGGCGCAGCAGCAGCCCGATGCCGTGGCGGTGATCCACGGCGAGCGGCAGGTGACCTACACCGAACTTGACGCGCGTGCGCGGAGCCTGGCGTCGTGGCTGGTCCGCAACGGTCATGCCGCCGGCGGACCGGTGGCGATCTACATGGCCCGCGGCGTGGAACTGGTGATCGCGCTGCTGGCGGTCATGAAGTCCGGCGCCGCCTACCTGCCGATCGACCTCGGCTACCCGGCGCCGCGCGTGGGCTTCATCCTGGAGGATGCCCAGGTTGCACTGGTCCTGTGCGACGACGCGACCGCGTCGCGCCTGTCCGGCGCGACCGGCGCGGCGTGCGTGTGCAAGATCGACGATGCGCTGAAAGAGGCGTGCGCCGGTGGTCAGGACGCGACCGACGCCACGTTGCAGGCGATGCCCCCGCTGGACGAGAGACGGCACGCCTACGTGGTCTATACCTCCGGCTCGACCGGCCAGCCCAAGGGGGTAAGGGTCCGTCAGGACAGCTTCCTCAACCTCGTGCTGTGGTATCTCTCCGACTACGCGTTCACGCCGGCGGACCGCTGCCTGCTGATCGGGTCGATCGGCTTCGACATGACCCAGAAGAACGTCTTCACGCCGTTGCTGGCGGGCGCGGCGCTGGTCGTGCCCGACGACGTGTTCGACCCCGCCGCGATCGCCGCGCTGATCGACGCGACGGGCGTGAGCGTCATCAATTGCGCGCCGAGCGCGGCGGCGCAGTTGCTGGAGTCGCCGGCGCACTGGCCGCGCCTCACCTCGCTGCGCCTGCTCGCGCTGGGAGGCGAAGCGATCCGGATGAGCGACCTGCGTCCGTGGTTGCGCAGCCCCTTGTGCCGTGCGCAGTTGCTGAACATGTATGGACCCAGCGAATGCACGGACATCGCCATCGCCGGCCTCTACAGCCGCGACGCGGCGGCATCGCACACGGTCACCGTTCCGATCGGGCGCCCGATCCCCAACTGCTTCGCGTTCGTGCTCAATGACCAGCGGCAGTTGCAGCCGCGCGGCGTCGTGGGCGAGCTGTACATCGGCGGCATCGGCGTCAGCGATGGCTACATCGATCGCGATGACCTCAACCTCAGCTGCTTCCCCGACGACGTCCTGCCAGGCGCGGGTCGCACCTATCGCACCGGCGATCTCGTCCGCATCGATGGGCAGGGCGTGTTCCATTACATCGGCCGCGCCGATCACCAGGTCAAGATCCGTGGCTATCGCGTGGAGACGGCCGAAATCGATGCCCTGGTCTGCCGCCATCCGAGGGTGCGGCATGCGCTCACCCTGGCGCACGCGGATGCGGCAGGGGAGATGTCGCTGGCGACCTGTATCGCGTTCGCGGCGCCGGCGCCGGATACGGAGGCGGCCGACGCGCTGTTCCGGCAGATCCGGGCCAGCCTGGTCGAGCAACTGCCGGCCTTCATCGTGCCTGGGCGGCTGATCCGCGTGGAGGCGATGCCGCTGACGCCAAACGGAAAGATCGACCGAGCCACGCTGCTGGCGCACACCCGCTCGAACCCGGGATGGCGGTTCGTGCGCCATACGCGTGAGCCGGAGACCGAAACGGAGGCGGCGCTGCTGGCGATATGGAAGGAACTGCTGGCCACCGATGCGGTCGGCGTGGACGACGACTTCTTCGAGCTGGGAGGCCATTCGCTGCTGGTGACGCGCCTGGCCAGCCGGGTCGCGCGCGATTTCGATCTCGAGGACGCATCGATGAGCGTGAAGGAATTCTTCCAGAACCCGACCGTCGCGGCCGCGGCGCGGGTCATCGATGCCCGGCGCAGCTACGGCAGGCTGCTGGCCAAGGAACGATCACTGCTCGCGATGAGCGCCGACCTGGAAGAGGGAACGTTCTGATGTCACCCAACGCGATCATCGAAAGGGCGCTGGAACTGGATGTCGTGCTGTTCCTGAAGGAAGGCGGTCTGGCGTACCGGGCGGCCGCGGGCAAGGGCGTGCCCACGGCGCTGCGCGACGACATCGTGGCCAACAAGGACGCGATCGTCGCCTATCTCGCCGCGCTGCAGCCCGTCGCGGCCACGCTGCCGCCGATCGCACCACGCGTCGCCGCGGACGACGCGCCGCTGTCGTATGCGCAACAGCAGTTGCTGCTGACCGACCGTCTCGGCGAAGGCAGCAGGCAATACAACATCCAGGGCGTGTTTCGCGCCGAGGGCGCGCTGGACGTGAACGCCTTGCGGCAGGCGGTGAGCCGGATCATCGAGCGCCACCAGGTTCTGCGCACCAACATCGTGGAGCTGGACGGAAACTTCTTCCAGTTCGTCCAGGCTGCGTTCGATGTGCCGCTTCGCAGCGTCGATCTATCGATGCTGGACGCGCAGGCGCGCGAGGAAGCGCTGGCCCGTTTGGTACGCGAGGATGCGCTTGCGCCGTTCGATCTCGAGCGCGATCCGATGCTGCGCATGCAGGTGGTGCGTCTCGCGGAACGGATGCACGTCTTGATCTTTTGCTTCCACCATATCGCCTCGGACGGATGGTCGCTGGGCGTGTTCGTCGAAGAACTCAAGCGCTTCCATGCGCAGGAGGCCGGGGAGGGCGCGCGCGCCGCGCTGCCGCTGCAGTACGTGGACTACGCCGTCTGGCAGCGACAGCTGCTTGAGGGTCCCGCGCGGGCGCTGGCGATCGAGTACTGGACAGCGGCGCTGGCCGGGATCCCCGACGTCCACGCGCTGCCGATGGACCGGGCGCGCTCGGCCACCCAGGACGTTGCCGCCCTGCGCGTGGAGCAGCGGATCGACATGCAGACCCTCGCCAGGGTGCAGGCGTTCTGCAAGGCGCGCGGGATCACGCTATTCATGTTCCTGCAGAGTGTCTTCGCGCTGCTGCTGCACCGCGCCAGCGGCCAGCCGGACATCGTCATGGGCACGCCGATGTCGGGGCGCACCGACGTAGCGCTGGAGCCACTGATCGGGCTATTCATCAATACCGTGGTGCTGCGTAATCCGTTCGCTCCAGGCGAATCCTTCGACGCGCACCTGCAGCGTATGCGCGAGCGCATCCTGTCCGCGCACGAATTCCAGTACCTGCCGTTCGAGCTGGTGGTGGAGGAACTCAATCCGTCGCGCAGCAATGCGTACCACCCCATCTTCCAGGTGTGGTTCGTGCTTCAGAACAATGCCAAGGTCGCCACCGAGTTGCCCGGTTGCATCATCCGCGCGGACCAGACGACCCAGGTCGACGCGGCCAAGCACGAACTGAATCTGTACGTCACCGAAGACGCGGCCGGGCTGGCTGTGGCGTGGGTGGCACGTGCG
This sequence comes from Xanthomonas sp. DAR 35659, assembly GCF_041242975.1. Lineage (NCBI taxonomy): Bacteria > Pseudomonadati > Pseudomonadota > Gammaproteobacteria > Lysobacterales > Lysobacteraceae > Xanthomonas > Xanthomonas medicagonis. Next base: position 2,637,914 of record NZ_CP162488.1, on the reverse strand, counting down.
GCGCTGTTCGATCCATCGACCATCTCCAGCTTCGCCGACGGTTTCGCAAGCCTGATCCAGGACGTGATCGCCGATCCGACGCGGGCAATCGACGCCTATGCGCCGTTCGCCCGCGTCCCGGCGACGGCGGTGGCACTGGACCGCCGCGGCGAGGCCGTCGACGCCACGCCGGTATTGCACAGGTTGCTGCGCCAGGTGGCGGCGCGTCCCGACGCCGTTGCCGTCGCGACCGACGACACGGCCCTGACCTACGCGGAACTGGATCGCCGCAGCGATGCGCTGGCGGGCGCGCTCTCGGCCGCGCCGCAGGGACGCATCGGGCTGTGCCTTGGACACAGCGCCGACATGGTCGTCGCGATCTGGGGCTGCATCAAGGCCGGGCGAACCTATGTCCCGTTGGACGTTGCCTATCCAACCGCACGTCTGTCGTACATCCTTGCCGACGCCGGCATCGGCTGCGTGCTGCACAATCCGCACACCGCCGCGGTCGCGACAGGGCTCGCCCCTCCCGCGCTCATCGACATCGCATCGATCCCGCCAGGGCCCGGCGTCGCGCACGCGACCGGCGCGCAAGAGGCTTACGTGCTGTACACCTCGGGCTCCACCGGCACCCCCAAGGGCGTGGTGCAGTCCCACGCGCACGTCGCGCTGTACGTCTCGTGCTATGTCCAGCGGTTGCGGATCGACGCATCCGACCGGATCCTGCAACTGGCCTCGTTCAGCCACGACGCCGCCGTGCTGGACATGTTCGCCGCGCTCAGCCAGGGCGCCTGCCTGCATCTTGTGGACCTGAAGCTGCACGGCCCCGAGGCGGTGACCACCGCCGTCGAGCAGGGAGCGACGCTCTATCACTCCACGCCGAGCGTCTTCAAGTTCCTGTTCGCGGCGCGAGGCGAGCGACTCCCGGACCGCCTGCGTGCGGTGGTGTTCGGCGGCGAAGCCCCCGATGCGGCCACACTGCAACTCGCCCAGCGCCTGCTGCCGGCCCACTGCACCGTGGCGAACCTGTACGGAAGCAGCGAGGCGACCTTGGTCTCGATGCAGGAAGCGCCGGCGTCGCGCGCCGCTGCGGACTGCCGCGACATCGGCGGGGTCATGCCGGGAATGCGCCTGTATCCGCTTCGGGAGGATGGCCGCCCAGCGGACCTGTTCGAGCCTGGCGAACTTGTCGTGGAGAGCGATGCGCTCGCGCTCGCCTACCTCAATCTGCCCCAGCTGACGGCAGGCTGTTTCACCACCGCCGAGGACGGCCGGCGCGCCTATCGCACCGGGGATCTCGCATTCCTGCGCCCGGATGGAACGCTGCGCTACCTCGGGCGGCGCGACAACCAGTTCAAACTGCACGGGCAGCGCATCGCTCCCGAGGAAATCGAGGCGGCCATCGGCAGCGTCGCAGGGGTACGCGCCGCCGCCGCGGTGCTGGCGCAGGACGGACAGGGCCACGACGTGATCGCCGCATGCGTGGTGCGCGCCAGCGGTGCGCCCGCCTGGGAGACGTTGCAGCACACGATCGGCCGGCAGGTGGCGAACGCGCTGCCCACGTACATGGTGCCGACGGTTCTGCTGGAACTGCCGGACCTGCCGCGCACCGCCGGCGGCAAGATCGATCGCCGCACCCTGGCAGGCATCTCGGTCGCCGCTGCCGCCACAACGGGCGGCGACATCGCGCCGCGCACGGAACTGGAGCGGGAGCTGGCCGCGATATGGAGCGAAGTCCTCGGCGTGGCCGGGATCGGAGTGGACGCCAACTTCTTCGCGCTGGGCGGAAACTCGTTCAAGTCGTTGCAGATCATCTCGGCGGTGACGCGACGCCTTTCGATCCAGCTGAGCCTGCGCGATTTCTTCGATGCGCCGACCATCGCCGGCTGTGCGCGCTGCATCGACGCCAGACGCGCGGCGCCCGCGCCGGCCGTCGCGTCCGCGCCTCTGGTGGCCGACCGCGACGGCCGCCACGATCCGTTTCCTCTCACCCCCATCCAGCAGGCGTATTGGCTCGGACGCAGTGGCGCGTTCGCGCTCGGCAATGTCGCCACGCAGGGCTATGTGGAACACGATATCCCGGCCTACGATCACGAAAGGATGGTCGCCGCCTTGCAGGCGGTGATCGACCGTCACGACATGCTGCGCGCGGTGATCACCGAATCGGGCGAGCAGCGCGTGCTGCCTTCCGTGCCTGTCTACACGATCCCGGTCAGCGACTACAGCGCCCGTCCGCGCAGCGAACTCGATCTGCACCTACAGCGGCTACGCGCGGACATGAGCAGCCAGGTGCGCTCGGTGCACGTCTGGCCGATCTTCGATTTTCGGGTGACGCTGCTGCCCGGCGCCGTGGGCCGGCTGCACGTGTGCACCGACGCGATCATCCTCGATGCGCGCAGTCGCGCGATTCTCGTCGACGAACTCATGCGCCTGTATGCCGATCCGACGCTGGCGCTGCCGCCGTTGGCGATCACCTTCCGCGACTATGTCCTGGCCGAGGCGCAGCAGCGCAAGGACGAGGTGTTCGCGCGCGCGCAGCGATACTGGCTGGACCGGTTGGAAACCTTGCCGCCAGCGCCCGAACTGCCGCTGGCGCTGGACCCGTCCCGGCTTGAGACGCCGGTCTTCGTGCGTCGCAACCACCGGTTCGACCGCCAGGTGTGGGAGCAACTGCGCGACTGCGCCACCAGCCTGCAAGTCACCCCGCTGTGTCTGCTGATGACGGCATTCGCCGACGTCCTGGCCTACTGGGGCGGCCGCAACGACTTCACGGTCAATGTCACGCTGTTCAATCGTTTGCCGCTGCATGAGGACGTCAACCGCCTGATCGGCGACTTCACCTCCTCGAACCTGCTGCAGATGGAGGTGCCGCCGGGATCGACCTTCATCGATCGGGCGCGGGCAGTCCAGACCCGGCTCCTGGACGATCTCGACCATCGCGCCTACAGCGGCGTGGACGTGTTGCGCCAGCTCGTCACGCGCAATGGCGGCGTCGGCGCGGCGTTGATGCCGGTGGTGTTCACCGGCCTGGTCGGGTCGCACGGCGAGACCGGGCGCCAGGACGGCCCCTCCGAGCCGCTCGACAGCGAAGCCTCCACGGTCGGCGCCACCCAGACCTCCCAGGTCTATCTGGACTGCCAGGTCTACGACGCCGCCAACAGCATCGCGGTGACCTGGAACACCGTGGACGCGCTGTTCTTTCCCGGCGTGGTCGATGCGATGTTCACCGCCTACGTCGACCGGGTCGCATCCATCGCGTCGGATGCGCAGGCACGCGGCGCGTCCGTGCTCGCATTGCTGCCGGCAAGCCAGCAGGCCATGATCGATGCGAGCAATGCGACCGATGTGCCCAGGCCACCGCGCCTGTTGCATGACCTGTTTCTCGACAAGGTGCAGGCGTGCGCGGATGCGCCGGCCGTCATCGCCGAGGAGGTCGTGCTCAGCTACGACCGCCTCGACCGCGAGAGCAGCCTGCTCGCCGACACGCTGTCGGCACATGGCGTCGGCGTCGGCGATCATGTCGCCGTGCTGATGCGCAAGGGCTGGGAGCAGGTGGTCGCCGTCATCGCGATCCTCAAGGCCGGCGCAGCCTATCTCCCGATCGACGCGGATCTGCCCGCCGACCGCGTCGCCCACCTCATTGCGCAGACGCGGGCGCGGGCGGTGCTTGTGCAGCACGACCATGCCATGGCGCTGGACCCGGCGCTGCATGTGGAAACGGTCCTGCTGCATCCGCCGGCGGCACTCGCGGCATGCGCCGGATCGTTCCGTCCGGCACTGCAGACGCCGGCCGATCTGGCGTACACCATCTTCACCTCCGGCTCGACCGGCGTGCCGAAGGGCGTGATGATCGATCATGCCGGCGCGGTCAACACGATCCTGGACATCAACGCCCGCTTCGACGTGGGGCCGCAAGACCGCGTTTTCGGCATCTCCGAACTCAACTTCGACCTGTCGGTGTACGACATCTTCGGCACCCTGGCCGCGGGCGCCGCGCTGGTGATCCCGGCGGCGCGCCACACCCGCGATCCGCAGGCATGGACCGCGTTGCTGGCGCGGCATTCGGTCACCATCTGGAACAGCGTGCCGGCGCTGGCGAAGCTGCTCTTCGACGAGGTCGAACGCACAGCTGCCGATCTGTCCTTGCGCGTCGTGATGATGAGTGGCGACTGGATTCCGCTGGATTTGCCGCCGCAGATTCGCGCGGCGTTGCCCGATGCGGTCATCCAGAGCCTGGGAGGCGCCACCGAAGCGTCGATCTGGTCGGTCGGCTACCGCATCGATGCCATCGATCCCGACTGGCGCAGCGTGCCGTACGGGGCCGCGCTGGAGAACCAGAGCATGCACGTGCTCAACCCGGCAGGGCAGCCATGTCCGGCCTGGGTACGCGGGGACCTGTACATCGGCGGCATCGGCGTGGCGATGGGCTACCACGGCAATCCGGAACTCACCGCCGCCAGCTTCACCACCGATGCCGCCGGACGCCGGCTGTACCGGACCGGGGATCTGGCGCGCTGGATGGACGACGGCAACCTGGAGTTTCTGGGGCGCCTGGACAGCCAGGTCAAGATCAATGGCTACCGGATCGAACTGGGCGAGATCGAAAGCCACCTGATCGGGCTCGATGGCATCGCCGAAGCGGTGGCCGTCGCCACCGGCGATCGCGACGCGCGGCGCCTGGTCGCCTACGTCGTGCCGGCCGCGAAGGATGCGCTCGCCACCCCGCAGTGGCAGGCCGATGCGCTAGCCGAGCGGCTCGACGCCGCCTTGCGCCGGGTTCTGCCGGGCTACATGGTGCCCGAGGCCTTCGTCGCATTGCCGGCGATCCCGTTGACCAGCAACGGCAAGGTGGATCGGCGCAGTCTGCCCGACCCGAACATCGCTGCCACGCGGCACGACCCAGTCGCGCCGGCGACACCCATCGAGACCGACATCGCCGCCGTGTGGAGCGGCCTGCTCGGCAAGGAGGGGTTCGGGGTCACCGACAACTTCTTCGCGCTCGGAGGCAATTCGATCGTGGCGGTCCGCGCCATCACCGCCATTCGCGAGAAGTACCATTTGTCCGGCGACGCATTCCAGTTCAACGACTTCTTCGGCGCGGCAACCGTGCGCTCGGTCGCGGCCATCGTCGAGCGCCTGCTGCAGCAGGCCGATGAGGCCGACACGGCCGTGTTGGGCGACGCCGACGCGGTCGAATCGGGGCTGATCTGATGCGGCCGGAACAGATCGTCAGGTCCGCGCGCGACGCCGGCGTCATCCTGTATCTGGATGGCGGGAAGCTGGCCTTCAAGGCGCGGGCGGGGCAGTTCACCGAGCCGCTGCGCGAACTGGTGCGCGCGCATCGGGACGAGTTGGTGACCTGGTTGTCCGCACCGCACGGCCAGGCCGCGCCGATCGCAGCGCTGAACCAGAGGCAGTATCCCTTGTCGCACATGCAGCGCCGCCTGCACTTCCTGAGCCAACTGGAAGGCGGTGGCGCGCAGTACAACCTGCGCGCGGCACTGCGGCTGGAAGGCCAACTGGACCTGGCGGCGCTGGCCGGAGCGCTAGACGCCCTGGTGGAGCGCCACGCGATCCTGCGTACCACCTTCATCGAGGATGCCGAGGGGGCGCGGCAATGCGTCCAGCCGTCCTCGCCCGTGGCACTGGAACGACGCGATCTGTCGGCGCTGCCGGTACAGGCGCAGGAACAGGCGCTGCAGGCGCTGATGGACGAGGAAGCGCGCCGCGACTTCGACCTCGCTCGCGCCGGCCCGCTGGCCGCGCGCCTGCTGCTGCTGGGTCCGACCTCCCACGCCGTGTTGTTGACCATCCACCACCTGGCGACCGACGGAACGTCGATGACGATCCTGACGCGCGAGTTCATGGCGTTGTACGACGCGCTGCGCCACGGACGCAGCGCCGCCTTGCCGCCGCTGCCGTTCCAGTACGGCGACTTCGCCGCATGGCAGCAGAGCGCGTTGGGCGAGGCGGTGCTGGGGCCGCAGCTGGACTACTGGCGCCAGGCGCTGGCCGGCGCGCCCACCGTGCATGGGTTGCCATTGGACCGGCCGCGGCCGCCGCAGCCGGATCATCGCGGCGCGGTGCATCCGCAGGTGCTCGAGGGCGCGCTGCATGCGGGCCTGCAGGGCCTGGCGCAGCGGCACGGCTGCACGATGTTCGTGGTGGTCAAGGCCCTGCTCGCGGTGCTGCTGGGCAAGCACTCCGGACAGCACGACATCGTGCTGGGCGTGCCGGCGGCCGGCCGCAACCAGCCCGGCACCGGGGCGCTGATCGGCTTCTTCGCCAATACGCTGGTGTTCCGCCACGCGCTGGCGTGGGAGGCCACCTTCGCCGACCTGCTGGAGACGCACAAGGCGCAGGCGGCGGAGGTGTTCGCCCATCAGGACGTGCCGTTCGAGCTGCTGGTGGAGACGCTGCAGGTCGAGCGCAACCTGAGCCATGCGCCGTTGATCCAGGTCTTCCTGGCGTTCCAGAACTACGAGCAGCAGCGCCTGCAACTGGACGGGCTGCAGGTGGAACCGTTGCTGACGCGCACCCACAACGTCCGCTTCGACCTGGAACTGACGGTGCAGGAGCGCGAGGCGGCGCTGACGCTGCAGTGGAGCTATGCCAGCGCCTTGTTCGACGCGGCCACGGTGGCGCGCCTGGCCGCCGGCCTGCGCGAACTGGCGTTGGCGGTGGTGGCCGACGATCGGCAGCCGCTGTCGGCTTTGTCGACGCTCACCGCCGCGGACCGGGCGCAACTGGCGCACTGGAACGCCACCGCGCTGGCGGTGGCGGAGACGCCGTTGCCGGCGCTGATCGCCGCGCAGGCGCGGCGCACGCCGGATGCGACGGCGGTGGCCGATGGCCGCACGCGGCTGGACTACCGGACGCTGCTGGCGCGCGCCGATGGCCTGGCGCAGCGGTTGCGCGGCCGTGGCATCGGCGCGGGCAGTCTGGTCGGGGTGTACCTGCCGCGCAGCGTGGACCTGCCGGTGGCGCTGCTGGGCATCCACCGCGCAGGCGCGGCCTATGTGCCGCTGGATCCGGGCTACCCGGCCGCGCGCCTGGCGTATGTGCTGGAGGACAGCGGCCTGCAACTGGTGCTGACCGAGGCCGGGCTGGCCGGGCAGGTGGCCGCGTTGTCGGCGAACGTGGACGTACTGTTGGTGGAGGATGCGCCGGACATGGCGTTGGATGCCAACGCCGATGCCGCCTGCGCCGCGGTACAGCCGCAGGGCAGCGACCTGGCCTACGTGATCTATACCTCCGGGTCGACCGGCCGTCCGAAAGGGGTGATGGTCGAGCACCGCCAGCTGGCCAACTTCCATGCGGCCATGCGCCAGTGCCTGGACCTGGAGCAGGGCGTGTGGCTGGCGGTCACCGCGTGCTCGTTCGACATCTCCCTCCTGGAGCTGCTGTGCCCGCTGGCGCAGGGCTTCACCGTGGTGGTGGGCGACCATCAGCGGCATGCCGAACCGGGGCATGCGTTCGCGGCGCTGATGGCGCAGCACCAGGTGACCCATCTGCAGTGCACGCCCTCGCTGCTGCGCATGTACATGGAGCTGCCGGAGTTCTGCCAGGCACTGGCCGGGCTGCGGCTGCTGATGGTGGGGGGCGAGGCCTGTCCGGCACCGCTGGTGGAGCGGCTGGAGCAACACACCCGGGCGCGGCTGGTGAACCTGTACGGCCCCACCGAAACCACGATCTGGTCCTCGTCGGCGCCGTTGGGCGGCGGCCGGGCCGTCACCATCGGCCGGCCGGTGGCGAACACCCGCCTGTACGTGGTCGACGCCGCGCTGCGGCCGGTGGCCATCGGGGTGCAGGGCGAGCTGCTGATCGGTGGCGACGGGGTGAGCCGTGGCTACCTGGGCCGCGAGGAACTGACCGCCGAGCGCTTCGTGACGCTGGCCGAGGGCGAGCGGGTCTACCGCACCGGCGACCTGGTGCGCTGGCTGGACAGCGGCGAGTTGCTGTACGTGGGCCGCTGCGATGCGCAGGTGAAGATCCGCGGCCATCGCGTGGAGTTGGGCGAGATCGAGGCCCAACTGGTGGCCCTGGAGGATGTGCGCGAGGCGGCGGTGACGCTGCATGCGCCGGCCAATGCCGAGCCGTTCCTGGCGGCCTACGTGGTGCCGCACACGCCACCGCAGGACGAGGATGCCTGGCTGCTGGCCTGCAAGGCGGCGCTGGCGCGGGAGCTGACCGGCTACATGATGCCCTCGGCCTTCGTGGTCCTGGAGCGCCTGCCGATCACTCCCAACGGCAAGATCGACCGCAATGCGCTGCCGGCGCCGCACCTGCGTCTGGACGAGCCGGCGCTCGCGCCACGTTCGCCGCTGGAGTGCGAACTGCTGAGGATCTGGGAGCGCGTTTTGCAACGCGACGACCTCGGCGTCAATCAGAACTTCTTCGCCATGGGCGGGCATTCGCTCCTGGCGACCCGCCTGGTCATGGACATCAACGCCCAGTTGCAGTCGCAGCTGCGTCTGGCCGATGTCTTCCTGCACCAGACCGTCGCAGAGCAGGCCGACTACCTGCTGAGAAGCGCAGCGCAAGCCGGCACCTTGGCCGCGCCGATCGCAGCGCTGAACCAGACGCAATATCCCTTGTCGCACATGCAGCGCCGCCTGCACTTCCTGAGCCAACTGGAAGGCGGCGGCGCGCAGTACAACCTGCGCGCGGCACTGCGGCTGGAAGGCCAACTGGACCTGGCGGCGTTGGCCGGAGCGCTGGACGCCCTGGTGGAGCGCCACGCGATCCTGCGCACCACCTTCATCGAGGATGCCGAGGGGGCGCGGCAATGCGTCCAGCCGTCCTCGCCCGTGGCACTGGAACGGCGCGATCTGTCGGCGCTGCCGGGACAGGCGCAGGAACAGGCGCTGCAGGCGCTGATGGATGAGGAAGCGCGCCGCGACTTCGACCTCGCCCGCGCCGGCCCGCTGGCCGCGCGCCTGCTGCTGCTGGGTCCGACCTCCCATGCCGTGTTGTTGACCATCCACCACCTTGCGACCGACGGAACGTCGATGACGATCCTGACGCGCGAGTTCATGGCGTTGTACGACGCGCTGCGCCACGGACGCAGCGCCGCCTTGCCGCCGCTGCCGTTCCAGTACGGCGACTTCGCCGCATGGCAGCAGAGCGCGTTGGGCGAGGCGGTGCTGGGGCCGCAGCTGGATTACTGGCGCCAGGCGCTGGCCGGCGCGCCCACCGTGCATGGGCTGCCATTGGACCGGCCGCGGCCGCCGCAGCCGGATCATCGCGGCGCGGTGCATCCGCAGGTGCTCGAGGGCGCGCTGCATGCGGGCCTGCAGGGCCTGGCGCAGCGGCACGGCTGCACGATGTTCGTGGTGGTCAAGGCCCTGCTCGCGGTGCTGCTGGGCAAGCACTCCGGACAGCACGACATCGTGCTGGGCGTGCCGGCGGCCGGCCGCAACCAGCCCGGCACCGGGGCGCTGATCGGCTTCTTCGCCAATACGCTGGTGTTCCGCCACGCGCTGGCGTGGGAGGCCACCTTCGCCGACCTGCTGGAGACGCACAAGGCGCAGGCGGCGGAGGTGTTCGCCCATCAGGACGTACCGTTCGAGCTGCTGGTGGAGACGCTGCAGGTCGAGCGCAACCTGAGCCATGCGCCGTTGATCCAGGTCTTCCTGGCGTTCCAGAACTACGAGCAGCAGCGCCTGCAACTGGACGGGCTGCAGGTGGAACCGTTGCTGACGCGCACCCACAACGTCCGCTTCGACCTGGAACTGACGGTGCAGGAGCGCGAGGCGGCGCTGACGCTGCAGTGGAGCTATGCCAGCGCCTTGTTCAACGCGGCCACGGTGGCGCGCCTGGCCGCCGGCCTGCGCGAACTGGCGTTGGCGGTGGTGGCCGACGATCGGCAGCCGCTGTCGGCTTTGTCGACGCTCACCGCCGCGGACCGGGCGCAACTGGCGCACTGGAACGCCACCGCGCTGGCGGTGGCGGAGACGCCGTTGCCGGCGCTGATCGCCGCGCAGGCGCGGCGCACGCCGGATGCGACGGCGCTGGCCGATGGCCGCACGCGGCTGGACTACCGGACGCTGCTGGCGCGCGCCGATGGCCTGGCGCAGCGGTTGCGCGGCCGTGGCATCGGCGCGGGCAGTCTGGTCGGGGTGTACCTGCCGCGCAGCGTGGACCTGCCGGTGGCGCTGCTGGGCATCCACCGCGCAGGCGCGGCCTATGTGCCGCTGGATCCGGGCTACCCGGCCGCGCGCCTGGCGTATGTGCTGGAGGACAGCGGCCTGCAACTGGTGCTGACCGAGGCCGGCCTGGCCGGGCAGGTGGCCGCGTTGTCGGCGAACGTGGACGTACTGTTGGTGGAGGATGCGCCGGACATGGCGTTGGATGCCAACGCCGATGCCGCCTGCGCCGCGGTACAGCCGCAGGGCAGCGACCTGGCCTACGTGATCTATACCTCCGGATCGACCGGCCGTCCGAAGGGGGTGATGGTCGAGCACCGCCAGTTGGCCAACTTCCATGCGGCCATGCGCCAGTGCCTGGACCTGGAGCAGGGCGTGTGGCTGGCGGTCACCGCGTGCTCGTTCGACATCTCCCTCCTGGAGCTGCTGTGCCCGCTGGCGCAGGGCTTCACCGTGGTGGTGGGCGACCATCAGCGGCATGCCGAACCGGGGCATGCGTTCGCGGCGCTGATGGCGCAGCACCAGGTGACCCATCTGCAGTGCACGCCCTCGCTGCTGCGCATGTACATGGAGCTGCCGGAGTTCTGCCAGGCACTGGCCGGGCTGCGGCTGCTGATGGTGGGGGGCGAGGCCTGTCCGGCACCGCTGGTGGAGCGGCTGGAGCAACACACCCGGGCGCGGCTGGTGAACCTGTACGGCCCCACCGAAACCACGATCTGGTCCTCGTCGGCGCCGTTGGGCGGCGGCCGGGCCGTCACCATCGGCCGGCCGGTGGCGAACACCCGCCTGTACGTGGTCGACGCCGCGCTGCGGCCGGTGGCCATCGGGGTGCAGGGCGAGCTGCTGATCGGTGGCGACGGGGTGAGCCGTGGCTACCTGGGCCGCGAGGAACTGACCGCCGAGCGCTTCGTGACGCTGGCCGAGGGCGAGCGGGTCTACCGCACCGGCGACCTGGTGCGCTGGCTGGACAGCGGCGAGTTGCTGTACGTGGGCCGCTGCGATGCGCAGGTGAAGATCCGCGGCCATCGCGTGGAGTTGGGCGAGATCGAGGCCCAACTGGTGGCCCTGGAGGATGTGCGCGAGGCGGCGGTGACGCTGCATGCGCCGGCCAATGCCGAGCCGTTCCTGGCGGCCTACGTGGTGCCGCACACGCCACCGCAGGACGAGGATGCCTGGCTGCTGGCCTGCAAGGCGGCGCTGGCGCGGGAGCTGACCGGCTACATGATGCCCTCGGCCTTCGTGGTCCTGGCGCGCCTGCCGATCACTCCCAACGGCAAGATCGACCGCAATGCGCTGCCGGCGCCGAAAGCCGGCGCCTTCCATCGTCGCGCCCATACCGATGCCGAAACCGACACCGAGGCGCGCCTGCAGGCGGTCTGGAGCGCGCTTCTTGGCCATGAGCGCATCAGCACGACCGTGGACTACTTCGAGGCGGGCGGGCACTCATTGCTCGCCACGCGCCTGGTGTCCGCGATCCGCGATGCGTTCGGCGTCGAGCTGTCGCTGCGCGAGATCTTCCAATACCCGACCATCCGCGCGCAGGCCGCGCTGATCGCGTCCAGACCGCGGACATCCGCGTCTGGCCCGCGCGCCGGCATGCGCCCCGAGCGACTGCCCCTGTCCGCGGCGCAACAGCGCCTGTGGTTCGTGTCCACGGGTGCCGATGGCGACGGGCGCTACGGAATCGGCACGGCGCTGCGGCTGCATGGTCGCCTGCGCGTGGAGGCGCTGGAGGGCGCCCTTGCGCGGATACAGCAGCGGCACGAGATCCTGCGCACGACCTACCATGTCGACACCGATGGCGCCTGGCAACAGATCCATCCGCACGGCGGTGCCCGGCTCGACGTGCTGGACTGGTCGAGCGAACCTGCCGGGGACCACGAATCGCGCCTGGTCCGGCTGATCGCCGAAGCGGAGGCGCGGCCCTTCGACCTCTCCTCCGATCCGATGCTGCGTGCGACGCTGGTGGCCTTGGCCGACGAGGCGCACGTGCTGGTGCTGACCGTGCACCACATCGCCGCCGATGGCTGGTCGCTGGATGTGCTGGTCGACGAGTTCGTCCAGCTGTACACCGCGATCGGCCAGGGCCAACCGCCGCAGCTGCCGGCGCTGCCGATCCAGTACGCCGACTACGCGCTGTGGCAGCAGGCGCAGGCCCCGGCGCTGGCCGACGGCCTGGCGTGGTGGAGCGCGCAACTTGCCGGCGCCCCGGACCTGAGTACGCTGCCGGGCGATCGCCCACGCCCCACGCGCATGTCGGGGCAGGGCGCCAACCTGCGCAGCGCGTTGCCGGCGGCCCTGATGGTGCGCGTGCGTGGGTTCTGCCATGCGCACGACGTCACCCCGTTCATGCTGCTGGAAGCGGTACTGGCCCTGCTGGTGGCACGCTACAGCGATCAGCACGACGTGGTGATCGGCACTCCGGTGGCCGGACGCCTGCACCGCGAGGTCGAGCCGCTGATCGGCTGTTTCGTCAACAACCTCGCGCTGCGCACGCAACTGGCGCCGACGATGGCCTTCGATACGCTGCTGCGTGCCACCCGCGCCACGGTGATCGATGCCTACGGCGAGCAGGCCGTGCCCTTCGACAAGGTGGTCGAGCGGCTGCAGGTGGAGCGCAGCCTGGGCCACAGCCCGCTGTTCCAGATCCTGTTCACCCTGCAGAACACGCCGCAACGGCGGCTGCAACTGCCGGGCCTGCGCATCGAGGGCATCGCCCATGCCGCGCAGACCAGCAAGTACGACCTGGAACTGACCGCCTGGGAACACGAAGGCGCACTGCAGCTGAGCTGGCAGTACGCCACGGACCTGTTCGATGCGCAGAGCATCGAACAGGTGGCGCGGCACTATGCCGCGCTGCTGGAGGCGGTGCTGGACGCACCGGCCACGCCGGTGTTCGCGTTGCCGATGATGGACGCCCAGGAACACGCCCGCTGGGACGCCTGGAACGCCACCGCGCGCGACTATCCGCGCGAGCGCTGCGTGCATGCACTGTTCCGGCAGCAGGCGCAGCGGACCCCGCAGGCGCTGGCCGTCACCGACGGCACGCGTCAACTGAGCTATGCCGCGCTGGATGCATGGTCCGACCGCGCCGCGCAGGCGCTGCGGGCGCAGGGGGTCGGGCCGGGCCGGGTGGTCGGCCTGCATGTCGGGCGTTCGCTGGAGCAGGTGGTGGGCGTGCTGGCGATCCTCAAGGCCGCCGGCGCCTATCTGCCGCTGGAACCGGATCATCCCGATGCGCGTCTGGCCTACATGTGCAGCGACAGCGGGGTCGAACAGGTGCTGACCGTCGCCGCGCTGGCCGAGCGCGGCCGTGCCCTGGCGCCGTGGACGCTGTGCCTGGACGACATGCAAGCCTTGTCGTCCTGGCCCGACGTCGCCCCGGACGCCGAGGAAGACCCGCGCCAGCTGGCCTACCTGATCTACACCTCCGGCTCCACCGGCCAGCCCAAGGGCGTGCGGGTGCCGCACCGCGGCGTGGTGAACTACCTCGATCACGCGCGCGGCTACCTGCAGCCCCACCACCACGGCGCGGTGATGGGCACGCCGCTGAGCTTCGATGCCACGGTGACCACGTTGTTCGTCCCGCTGCTGGCAGGGCGCTGCCTGGTGCTGTTGCCCACCGAGGCCGCGGCCCTGTTCGACGGCCTGGGCCATTACCTGTTCGAGGACGGCCGCGACTGGCTGTTCAAGCTGACGCCGGCGCACCTGGATGGCGTGTTCGCCGCCCATGGCGGCGGCGACAGCGCCATGCAACGCCGCCATTGCCTGGTGATCGGCGGCGAGCAACTGACCAAGGCGACCGTGGCCCGCTGGCAGCGCGAACGTCTGCCGCTGGCCGTCTACGTGAACGAGTATGGCCCGACCGAGACGGTCGTCGGTTGCTCTGTGTACACGGTGCGCGGACCGCAGGACCTGCAGCGCGGCGGGCATGCGGTGGCGATCGGCCGGCCGATCCAGAATACCCGCCTGTATGTGCGCAACGCACTGGATCAACCGGTGCCGGTGGGCGCGGTGGGGGAACTGTGCATCGGCGGCGACGGCGTCACCGAGGGCTACCAGCGCCTGGAAGCGCAGACCGCCGCACGCTTCCGCGTGCACCGGTTGCACGACGGGCGCAGCGAACGGCTGTACCACAGCGGCGATCTGGTGCGCTGCGGCCGCGACGGCGAACTGGAGTACCTGGGCCGGCGCGATGCGCAGGTCAAGCTGCGCGGCTACCGGATCGAACTGGGCGAGATCGAGTCGCGGTTGCGCGAGGACCCGCGGGTGAGCGATGCGGTGGCGCTGCTGCAGGGCGAAGGCGAGCGCCGGCGGATCGTGGCGTTCGTGGCCAGTGCCGTGCCCGCCGAGGCGCAGGCGGCGCTGTGCGCAGCGCTGCAGCAAGCGCTGGCGCAGACGCTGGCCGAGTACATGCGGCCGTCGGCGCTGGGTGTGCTGGCGCAGCTGCCGCTCACCGGCAACGGCAAGGTCGACCGCGCGGCGTTGCCAATGCTGGACGTGGCCGACGCGACCCCATACCGCGCGCCCGCCACCGCCACCGAACTGGCCCTGGCCCAGCTGTGGCAGGAACTGCTGGAGCGCGACGCGCCGGTCGGCGCCGACGACAACTTCTTCCGCCTGGGCGGCCACTCGTTGCTGGCCACGCGCATGATCCTGGCGGTCAATCAGCGCTATGCGATCACGCTCGGCATCGCCGACGCATTCAAGTCGCAGACGCTCGCGGAACTGGCGGCACGGGCCGACGAGCAGCGCGCACGCGACCTGCCCGAGGTGGCGCCGATCCAGCGCAGGGCAACGCCGACCGCGGCGCCGCTCTCTTACGCGCAACAACGCCTTTGGTTCATCGACCGGCTCTCGGGCGGGAGCCGCCAGTACAACATCGCCTTGCCCGTGAAGATCCTCGGCAGGCTCGACATGGACGCACTGGTCGCGGCCCTGGACGCGATCGTCCGCCGTCATGAGGTGCTTCGCACCACGTACCACGAGCATGCGGATGGAAGCGTGCTGCAGCGGATACAGCCGTGCGCGCCGTTCGCGTTGAGCGGCTACCGGGACCTGCGTGCCTGCGTCCCGGACGAGCAGCAGGCGCGCCTGGACGAACACGTGCGCGCCGCCGTCGACATCGATATCGACCTGTCTGCGGATCCGATGCTGCGTGCGACGCTGGTGGCCTTGGCCGACGAGGCGCACGTGCTGGTGCTGACCGTGCATCACATCGCCGCCGATGGCTGGTCGCTGGATGTGCTGGTCGACGAGTTCGTCCAGCTGTACACCGCGATCGGCCAAGGCCAACCGCCGCAGTTGCCGGCGCTGCCGATCCAGTACGCCGACTACGCGCTGTGGCAGCAGGCGCAGGCCCCGGCGCTGGCCGACGGCCTGGCGTGGTGGAGCGCGCAACTTGCCGGCGCCCCGGACCTGAGTACGCTGCCGGGCGATCGCCCACGCCCCACGCGCATGTCGGGGCAGGGCGCCAACCTGCGCAGCGCGTTGCCGGCGGCCCTGATGGTGCGCGTGCGTGGGTTCTGCCATGCGCACGACGTCACCCCGTTCATGCTGCTGGAAGCGGTACTGGCCCTGCTGGTGGCACGCTACAGCGATCAGCACGACGTGGTGATCGGCACTCCGGTGGCCGGACGCCTGCACCGCGAGGTCGAGCCGCTGATCGGCTGTTTCGTCAACAACCTCGCGCTGCGCACGCAACTGGCGCCGACGATGGCCTTCGATACGCTGCTGCGTGCCACCCGCGCCACGGTGATCGATGCCTACGGCGAGCAGGCCGTGCCCTTCGACAAGGTGGTCGAGCGGCTGCAGGTGGAGCGCAGCCTGGGCCACAGCCCGCTGTTCCAGATCCTGTTCACCCTGCAGAACACGCCGCAACGGCGGCTGCAACTGCCGGGCCTGCGCATCGAGGGCATCGCCCATGCCGCGCAGACCAGCAAGTACGACCTGGAACTGACCGCCTGGGAACACGAAGGCGCACTGCAGCTGAGCTGGCAGTACGCCACGGACCTGTTCGATGCGCAGAGCATCGAACAGGTGGCGCGGCACTATGCCGCGCTGCTGGAGGCGGTGCTGGACGCACCGGCCACGCCGGTGTTCGCGTTGCCGATGATGGACGCCCAGGAACACGCCCGCTGGGACGCCTGGAACGCCACCGCGCGCGACTATCCGCGCGAGCGCTGCGTGCATGCACTGTTCCGGCAGCAGGCGCAGCGGACCCCGCAGGCGCTGGCCGTCACCGACGGCACGCGTCAACTGAGCTATGCCGCGCTGGATGCATGGTCCGACCGCGCCGCGCAGGCGCTGCGGGCGCAGGGGGTCGGGCCGGGCCGGGTGGTCGGCCTGCATGTCGGGCGTTCGCTGGAGCAGGTGGTGGGCGTGCTGGCGATCCTCAAGGCCGCCGGCGCCTATCTGCCGCTGGAACCGGATCATCCCGATGCGCGTCTGGCCTACATGTGCAGCGACAGCGGGGTCGAACAGGTGCTGACCGTCGCCGCGCTGGCCGAGCGCGGCCGTGCCCTGGCGCCGTGGACGCTGTGCCTGGACGACATGCAAGCCTTGTCGTCCTGGCCCGACGTCGCCCCGGACGCCGAGGAAGACCCGCGCCAGCTGGCCTACCTGATCTACACCTCCGGCTCCACCGGCCAGCCCAAGGGCGTGCGGGTGCCGCACCGCGGCGTGGTGAACTACCTCGATCACGCGCGCGGCTACCTGCAGCCCCACCACCACGGCGCGGTGATGGGCACGCCGCTGAGCTTCGATGCCACGGTGACCACGTTGTTCGTCCCGCTGCTGGCAGGGCGCTGCCTGGTGCTGTTGCCCACCGAGGCCGCGGCCCTGTTCGACGGCCTGGGCCATTACCTGTTCGAGGACGGCCGCGACTGGCTGTTCAAGCTGACGCCGGCGCACCTGGATGGCGTGTTCGCCGCCCATGGCGGCGGCGACAGCGCCATGCAACGCCGCCATTGCCTGGTGATCGGCGGCGAGCAACTGACCAAGGCGACCGTGGCCCGCTGGCAGCGCGAACGTCTGCCGCTGGCCGTCTACGTGAACGAGTATGGCCCGACCGAGACGGTCGTCGGTTGCTCTGTGTACACGGTGCGCGGACCGCAGGACCTGCAGCGCGGCGGGCATGCGGTGGCGATCGGCCGGCCGATCCAGAATACCCGCCTGTATGTGCGCAACGCACTGGATCAACCGGTGCCGGTGGGCGCGGTGGGGGAACTGTGCATCGGCGGCGACGGCGTCACCGAGGGCTACCAGCGCCTGGAAGCGCAGACCGCCGCACGCTTCCGCGTGCACCGGTTGCACGACGGGCGCAGCGAACGGCTGTACCACAGCGGCGATCTGGTGCGCTGCGGCCGCGACGGCGAACTGGAGTACCTGGGCCGGCGCGATGCGCAGGTCAAGCTGCGCGGCTACCGGATCGAACTGGGCGAGATCGAGTCGCGGTTGCGCGAGGACCCGCGGGTGAGCGATGCGGTGGCGCTGCTGCAGGGCGAAGGCGAGCGCCGGCGGATCGTGGCGTTCGTGGCCAGTGCCGTGCCCGCCGAGGCGCAGGCGGCGCTGTGCGCAGCGCTGCAGCAAGCGCTGGCGCAGACGCTGGCCGAGTACATGCGGCCGTCGGCGCTGGGTGTGCTGGCGCAGCTGCCGCTCACCGGCAACGGCAAGGTCGACCGCGCGGCGTTGCCAATGCTGGACGTGGCCGACGCGACCCCATACCGCGCGCCCGCCACCGCCACCGAACTGGCCCTGGCCCAGCTGTGGCAGGAACTGCTGGAGCGCGACGCGCCGGTCGGCGCCGACGACAACTTCTTCCGCCTGGGCGGCCACTCGTTGCTGGCCACGCGCATGATCCTGGCGGTCAATCAGCGCTGGCCGGACGCATTGCAATTGAAGGATGTGTTCGAGCAGCAGAGCCTCGTGCATCTCGCGCGTCACATCGACGACAGGCACGAGCGGGCCGCCGGCACGCAGGCCGACCGCACCACGGGCAACGTGGTTCATGAAGAACTGGAGTGGTAGCGACATGCAATCAGCGAAGGATCTGCTGCGCCAGCTTTCCTCGATGGGAGTCGAGACGTATCTGGACGACGGCAAGCTCAAGACCCGTGCCGCCGCCGGCGTCATCACGCCCGAGATCGCCGCGCTGATCCGGCTGCACCGCGATGCGTTGATCGCCGCGCTTTCCGCGGAACACGATGCCGCAAGCGGCGCGCCTGCGCTGACCCCGAACATGCGCAGGCTGTGGCTCGCACAGACCCTGTCCCAGGCGGGCGCGATGTACAACGTGCCGCTCATCGTGCGGCTCACCGGTGAACTGCACGTTCCGCGCCTGGCGCAGGCGCTGTCGCGCATCGCGCGCCGGCACGAGGCATTGCGCACCAACGTGGTCGAACGCGACGGCGAGATTTTCGCCGTCGCCTGCACGGACGAGCTGCGGCTGGCGCAGCATGCGCTGGAAGCCGGCGATGACAGTGCCGCCGAAGCCATCCGGCTGGCCTCCGCGCTGGCCGCCAGGCCGTTCGATCTGTCGCACGACCTGCTGATTCGCGCGGATCTCATTCGGGTGACGGCGCAGCACCACGTGCTGGTCCTGTGCATGCACCACATCGCCGCCGATGGCTGGTCCTGCGCGCTGCTCATCAAGGAATTGCAGGCCCTCTACAACGCGGGCGATGACCAGGCCACGATCCTGCCGCCGTTGCGTATGAGCGCTGCCGCGCATGCCCGCTGGCTGGCCTCGCCGGAGCACCGGAACAACGAAGCGGCGCATCTGGACTACTGGCGTGGACAACTGCGCGACAGCCCGGTGGTGCATGCGCTTCCCCTGGATCATCCGCGCCCGCGCATCCAGTCGCATGAAGGGCGCGAGTGCCTGCAGACGATCTCTCCGGTCATCGTCGCCGCCGCGCGGCGGGCGGCATCGCACCATGGCACGACGCTCTACTGCGTGCTGCAGGCCGCGCTGACCCTGATGCTGGCGCGCTGGAGCAACGAATCGGACATCGTCATCGGCACCTCGTCCTCGGGCCGCACGCGCCCGGGAATGGAGGACATGGTCGGCTTCTTCGTCAATCCGCTGATCTTGCGCAACCGGATCGATCCATCGTCCACGGTCGCCAGCCTCCTGGACACCACGCGACGCGTGCTGCTGGAGGCATTCGAGCACCAGGAGGTGCCCTTCGAACGCATCGTGGAGGAACTGGTGCCGGTGCGCTCCACCAGCCACGCTCCGGTGTTCCAGATCATGCTGGACTTCCAGGCGGCCAGCGCCGCTGGCGTCGAACTGGACGGTTTGCATTGCGAGCTACTGCCCAGCGGCACCCTGGGCGCCAAGTACGACCTGGAGATCACCGCGGTCGAAGCCGCGGACAGCCTGCATCTGCGCTGGATCCATGCGCTCGCCTTGTTCGACGAGACCACCATCCTGCGCCTGCAACGCGGCTTCGAGACCGTCCTTGAGGCGTTGACCGGCGATCCCGCCGCCCGCCTCGGGACATTGCCGTTCCTGTCCGCCATCGACCTGGCGCACATCGGCGCCGCGGGGCGCGGACCGGCGGTCGAGGTGGACAGCGCACCGCTGCATGTCCGCTTCTCCGCCATCGCCGCGCAAGCGCCCGAGGCCATCGCCGTCGAATGCGACGGACGCGAGTACAGCTACGCCGATGTCGCGTTCCGCGCCGCGGGGCTCTGCCGGTATCTGGTGCACAGGGGGCTGGAGCCCGGTGGACGCGTCGCACTCTATCTGCAACCGGGTGTCGATCTGGTGGTGGCGATCCTCGCCGTCCATCAGGCCGGGGCGGCGTATGTCCCCGTGGATCCAGCCTATCCGCGCGACAGAGTGACCTACATCCTGGCCGATGCCGCCACGCAGTTCGTCCTCTGCGGCGGGCGCGACCTGGAGGCGGACTGGCCCCAGACCCAGCAGGTGGTGGCGGTCGACCAGGTGGCGCTGCATCCGGCGCATCCGGCGCATCCCGACACAGCGGCCAGCACGCAACAGCAGGCGGACCGCGCCGCCTACGTGCTTTATACATCGGGCTCGACCGGCCGCCCGAAGGGTGCGGTCATCAGCCACGCCGCGCTGAACAACTATCTGGCGCACGCGCGGACCTATCTGCGCGAGGACATGCGCGGCGCCGTCGTCAGCTCGTCCATCGGCTTCGATGCCACCATCACTTCGCTTTTGACCCCGTTGCTGGCCGGCCAGCGGGTGAAATTGCTGGGAAGCGACCTCGATGCCGTGTTCCGTGGGCTGGAGGAACATCTGTTCGACGATGCGCATGCGTGGCTGTTCAAGATCACGCCGGCGCATCTGTCCGCGCTCGGCCATGCGTGCGCGGGGCGGGCGGCATCCATGGCCCGGCACGTTCTGGTCATCGGCGGCGAACAGCTGGATTACGCCGTCCTGCACCAATGGCGCTCGCGCTGGCTGCCACGCGCCACCTATGTCAACGAATATGGCCCGACCGAAACCGTCGTGGGCTGTTCGGTGTTCACCATCGACGCGCACAGCGGCGATCTGCCGACGACCGGACCGGTCGCGATCGGGCGCCCGATCGGAAACGTCGGCATGTATGCGGTCAACGACGGACGCCTGGCGCCTCCAGGCACCGCGGGCGAGCTGCACATCACCGGCGCCGGACTGGCCGAGGGCTATCTCAACCTGCCCGCGGTCAGCGCCGAGCGCTTCATCCAGCTCGCCGACGTGGAACAGGGCGCGCGCGCCTATCGCAGCGGCGACCTGGTGCGACTGCGTCACGACGGCAACTTCGAGTTCATTCGCCGCCTGGACGACCAGGTGAAGATCAGGGGCTACCGCATCGAGATCGGCGAAATCGAATCGGCCCTGCGCCGCCTTCCGGGGGTGCGCGAGGCGGCCGTGGTCGTGCAGGGCGACGCCGCGCAGCGGCAGCTGGTGGCGTTCGTGCAGACCGATCCCGACGACGCGCAGGACGTGCGGCACGGGCTGCGCCAGCAACTGGCCGCGAGCCTGCCGGAGTACATGGTGCCGACCCTGTTCGAGCGCGTCGCGCAGCTGCCGTTGACGGTCAACGGCAAGGTGGACAAGGCGGCGCTGCCGCGCGTGCAGCGCTCCGGCCCCGGCTCGGCCGAGGCGGCCATGCCGCGCTCGCAACTGGAAGCGGCACTGGTCGCCGTGTGGAAAGACGTGGTCGGTCACGACGCCATCGGCGTCCATGACAACTTCCTCGATGCGGGCGCGAACTCGCTGCTGTTCGTCAGGTTGCGCGCGGAGATCCAGTCGCGGCTCGGGCACGCGCTGGACATCACCGCGTTCTTCGAACATCCCTCGATCGCGGCGCTGGCCATGCACCTGGATCCACAGGCCGCGCGCGCGGCGGTGATGGCGCAGGGCTCGCCGGACGCTCCGCACGCCGGCCGCAACCCGCAGGCACCGATCGCGATCGTCGCGATGGCGGGCAGATTTCCCGACGCGGGCGATCCCGACGCACTGTGGTCGAACCTGCGCGCAGGCCACGAAGCCCTGGCAACCTTCAGCCAGGCCGAACTGCAGGCCAATGGCATCGCCGCGGCGGTCGCGGCGGATCCAGCGTTCGTGGCGTCCGCCGCGCTGCTGGAGGACGTGCAGTCCTTCGACGCCGGGTACTTCCGGATGACGCCGCGCGAGGCGGAGATCCTCGATCCGCAACACCGCGTGCTGATGGAACTGGCGGTGGAGGCGCTGGAGTCCGCAGGCTACGGGAACGGCGCGCAGGCCAGGCACTGCGGCGTCTTCGTCGGATGCGGCGAGAGCACCTACCTGGCCAACAATCTGCTGTCCAACATGCGCCTGGTGCGCGACCTGGGCCTGGCGGTGATGCATGCCAACAGCAATCACTATCTCGCCACGCGCATCGCCTACAAGCTCGACCTGACCGGCCCTGCGATCAATATCGCCACCGCCTGTTCCACCTCGCTGGTCGCCGTGCACCAGGCGGTCGCGAGCCTGCGCCGCGGCGAGTGCGCCATGGCGCTGGCCGGCGGCGCGGGCATTTCCGAATTCGGACCCAGCGGCTATCTCCACCAGGAGGGCGGCATCGAATCGCCGGACGGTCACTGTAGAGCATTCGACGCGCAGGCGCAGGGCACGCGCGGCGGCAACGGCGCGGGCCTGGTGCTGCTCAAGCGCCTCGAGGATGCGCAGCGCGACCGCGACCCGGTGCTGGCCGTGATCGTCGGCAGCGCATCGAACAACGACGGGGCGCACAAGGCCGGCTACACCGCGCCGAGCGTGAGCGGCCAGGTGGCGGTGATCCAGGCCGCCCTGCAGGACGCGGGCCTGCAAGCGCGCGATATCCAATACGTGGAGACGCACGGAACCGGTACGCCGCTCGGCGATCCGGTCGAGTATCGGGCGCTGCGCAAGGTATTCGACGGCGCAGCCGCCGACAGCTGCGTGCTGGGCACCTTGAAGCCCAACATCGGCCATCTGGATGCCGCCGCGGGGGTAGCCGGGTTGATCAAGGCGGTGCAGGTGGTGAGGCACGGCGAATTCCCGCCCTGCCTGCACTATGCCGCGCCCAATCCACTGATGGACATGGCGCGAACGCCGTTCCGGTTCCCGCAGCAGGTGCAGGCCTGGACGCCGCAGGACGGCGCGCCGCGCCGCGCCGGCATCAGCGCATTCGGCATCGGCGGCAGCAATGTCCACGTGATCATCGAGCAGGCGCCACCGCTGCCGGCACGGCCGCAGCCGACCACACGCCCCCAGATACTTCCGCTCTCGGCGCTGACTCCGACCGCATTGGACGCGGCCATCGCCGCCCTGCGCACACGGCTCGTGGCGGCTCCCGAGCAGTCGTTGGCCGATATCGCCTTCACCCTGCAGGAGGGACGCCAGGCACACGCATGGCGGACCTTCGTGGTGGCGGAGGAGATGGACGACGCGGCGGCCGGCCTGGCGCGGCTCGCCCAGGCCGGCGTCCGCGAGCGCGCCGATGGCACGTCCGCGGCGGTCTTCCTGTTCCCGGGGCAGGGCGCGCAGTACGCCGGCATGGGCCTGCAACTGCTCGATGTCGCGCCCCGCTACACGCAAGCCTTCGAGGCGTGCCGCACCCTGGTCAAGCAGCACGCCGGCTTCGACCTGCGCGCCCTGCTGGCAGGGGACGAGGAGCGCCTGCGCGCGACCAGCGTCGCGCAGCCGCTTCTGTTCACGGTGTGCCATGCGGCCGCCGCCGAACTGATGGGCAGCGGTGTCGTTCCCGACGCGATGCTCGGGCACAGCCTCGGCGAGTACGTGGCCGCCTGCATCGCCGGCGTGTTCTCGCTGGAGGACGCCGTCCGCCTGATCTGCGCACGCGCCAGGTGCATGGAGCAGAGCCCGCCCGGGGCGATGCTGGCGGTCGCTGCCGCAGCGGAGCACACCCGGCACCTGGTCGCGTCCGGCACGCTCGCGCTGGCCGCGCTCAACGGCGCGGACAGCCATGTGCTGTCCGGCCCCCACGCCGCGATCGGCCAGGCCGAGGCCGCACTGGACGGCGCCGGCATCGCGCACCGTCGCCTGCAGACCTCGCATGCCTTCCATTCGCCGATGATGGATGCCGCCGCGCAAGGGTTGCGCGCGGTGCTGGCGACGATTCCGCTGCAGCCGCCCCGGCACGCTTTCGTCTCCAATCTTACCGGCACGTTCATCACGGCCGAGCAGGCGTGCGATCCGGAGTATTGGGTGGCGCACATGCTGGCACCGGTGAAGTTCGAGCAAGGCGTGCAGACGCTGTGCGCCCATCTGGCCGCCACCAACTCCCGCGCGGTCTTCATCGAAGCGGGGCCCGGCAACGCGCTCGGCAACCTGGTGCGCCGCCATCGCGATGCCGCCGGTGCCGTCGTGCTGTCCTGCATGCGCGGTGCGCAGGACGCCACGTCCGACGCCCGGCACTGGAAGCAGGCGCTGGGCAGGCTGTGGTCCGCCGGCCTGGCCATCGACTGGTCCAGCCTGCGAGGCACGGAGCAGCCGCGGCGCATCGCACTGCCGACCTATCGGTTCGACCGTGCGCGCCATTGGCTTGCGCCGCGCGCGCCGCTGGCGACCGCCGCGGCCGCCAGCGGCACGCGTTCGACGGAGGCGCGCGACTGGTTCTACGTGCCGCAGTGGCGATTGGTCCCCAACCTCGGCGACGCGGGCGCGGACGATGCAACGCTCGCCGATGCCTGGGTCGTGCTTGCAGACGACCTCGGCCTCGGCGATGCATTGTCCAGGCGCATCGCCGCGCACGGCGGCATCCTGCTCGCGGACCAAGGCGGGGACGGCAGCACGACCTTCCCGGACGACGCGCGGCGGGAGGCACTGCTGCAGGATCTCGACGGACGCCCCTCCGTCGCCATCGTCTGCCTGTGGCCGCTGCACGCGGTGACCGCGATGGACGAGCACGCGCGGTTCGCGCAGGACCAGCGCCGCGTGCTCTATCCGCTCCTGCGCCTGCTGCAGGCGATCAACGACCGTCATCCGCGCCTGGCCGTGCAGCTGGCCGTGGTCACCGACCGTGCGCTGCGCGTGACCGGCACGGAACTGATGCGCCCGGCGCTGGCGACGCTGCGCGGCCTGTGCCGGGTCGCCACGCAGGAATTGCCGCAGATGTCCTGCCGCCTCATCGACATCGACGCGTCGGCGCTCGCCGATGACAGCCAGCGCGAGCGCATGGCCATCCGCCTGTGGCGGGAGATGACCTGCGCGACGGGCGTTCCCGAGCTGGCGTTGCGCGGCAATACACGTTGGCTGAAGCAATACCGCCCACTCGCCGAGGTCGCACCGGCACCGTCCCCGATGCGCCTGCGACGCGGCGGGCATTACCTGATCACCGGCGGGACGGGCAGGATCGGAATGGTCCTGGCTACCTGGCTGACGCAGCAGTTCGATGCGCGGGTCAGTCTGCTCGGTCGCCGGGAGCCGGCGTCCGCGGCGCTAACGGATGCCGGCGGCGGCATCCGCTTCCTGCATGCGGACGTGGGCGACCGCCAGGCCCTTGCCGCCGCGCTGGACGCGGCCGAGCAGGCGTTCGGCCCGGTCGCGGGCGTCATCCACGCCGCCGGGGTGGTCGCCGATGCGCTGCTGCCGTTGGCGCAGACCGACGAGACGGCCTGCGCGATCCATTTCCTGCCCAAGGTCGCCGGCCTGATGAACCTGGAGTCGGTCCTGCGCGGCCGCGATGTCGACTTCTGCCTGGTCATGTCGTCGCTGGCGATCGAGCTGGGCGGACTTGGCTTCACCGCCTATGCGGCCGCCAACGCCTTCGCCGATGCATTCGTTCAGCAACTGCGCAACCAAGGGCACGAACAGTGGTTCAGCGTGGCCTGGGACGGCTGGAACTTCGGCGCGGACACGACGCCGGGCACGGCCCACGCCATGCGGCCGGAAGAAGGCCTGCGCGCCTTCGCCGTGGCCATGGGCCATTGCGACCAGCCCTGCCTGATCAATTCCACGGCCGACCTGGATGCGCGCTTCGCCCGCTGGGTGGGGTCGCTGGCGGACGTGTCCGCCGGCGGCGACGCGCGGGACCCGGCGGACGCGTCGCAGGCGGCCCTGCCGCCGTCCACCGAGCGGGCCGTGGCCGCGCTCTGGCAGGATGTGCTCGGCATCCACCCGATCGATCCGCACGCCAATTTCTTCGAACTGGGCGGCGATTCCCTGATCGCGACCCGCCTGGTGGCCAAGATCCGCGCCCGCTTCAACGTCGCGGACCGCGTTTTCTCGCTCTCCGAATTCTTCGCCAACCCGACCGTCGCGCACATCGCCACGCGCATCGATGGCCTGTCGGTCACCGACCGCTCGTCCTCGATGCGCGATGCGCTGCGCGCGACGCAGACCGTCGAGGAAGGAGAGTTCTGAGGTGATCGATCGTCAAGCATCCCTTGCGCCGTTGCTGCAAGGACCTGGCCCAGGCATCGCCGGGGTCGTTCTGTGGGGGCAGTCATGAAGAAGGTGGAAGGCATCATCGAGCGTGCGCTGCAGGCGCAGGTCGCGCTGTATCTCAAACAAGGCAAGCTCGCCTACACGGCCGCCGATGGCGCGCTGTCGGACGAGTTGCGCGCGGAGATCGCCGCGCACAAGGGCGACATCATCGCGTATCTCGGCGCAATGGCGGACGCGACCGACGCCGACGCCGGCACCTGGCCGCTCGACGCCGCTCCCGACGCCGAGGACCTGCCGCTTTCGCTGCAACAGCAGCAGGTGTGGCTGGGCCACACCATCAGCGAGCAGGGCCAGTACAACATCACCAACACCTTCGACATGCGTGGGCCGCTGGACCACGACGCGCTGCGCCGTACCCTGGAGGTCATCGTCGAGCGCCACGCGATCCTGCGTACGCTGTATGCGCCCGGCGAGGACGGCGGCATCGTGCAGCGCGTGGTGGATGCGACGCGGTTCCAGTTGCACGTGATCGATCTGAGCTGGCTCAACGATGCCGGGCAGCAGAAGGAACTGTCCGCGCGCCTGGCGACCGAACGGTCCAGGCGGTTCGATCTTGGCCACGACCTTCCTCTGCGGGTGGCGTGTTTCATTTGTTCGTCGGGGCGCCACGTCCTGTCGATCACGATCCATCACATCGCCTCCGATGGCTGGTCGCAGGAACTGCTGGTCGCGGAGATCTGCGCCGTCTACGAGGCCCTGCGCGCAGGGATCGCGCCACGCCTGCCGCCGCTGTCGCTCGGTTACGGCGACTACGCCTACAGCCAGCGCCGTGCGCTGGCGCAGGGCCGATTCGCACAGGAACTGGCGTATTGGAAGGCGACCCTGGATGGCGTGCCGAGCGCGCCGCTGCTGCCGACCGACCTGGCGCGCCCGCCGGTGTTCGTCGCCTCCGGCGCGACGGTGGAAACCCGGCTCGACGCCGGCGACCTGGCCCGGCTGTCCACCCTGGCCAAGCAGCACAACATGACCCTGTTCATGCTGATGCAGGCGATCCTGGCGCTGATGATCGGGCGTTGGGCCGATCGCGACGACGTCGTCATCGGCACCCCCATTTCCGGCCGCGACCGCGAAGCGACGCACGGCATCGTCGGGCTGTTCGTGAATGTGCTGCCGCTGCGCACCCGCTGCCCGGCGCAGGGGCCCTTGGCAACGTATCTGGCGCAGTCCCGCGAGCGCACGCTCCAAGCGCTGTCCATGCAGGCCTTGCCGCTAGGGTATCTGCTGGAGTCGCTGGACATCGAGCAATCGATGGGGCACTCGCCGCTGTTCCAGACCGTGTTCAATCTGCAGAACGCCGTGGACGCGGCGCCACGCCTGGGCGAGGTCGCGCTGTCCGCGCTCGCGCAGCCGCCGCTGATCAAGTACGACCTGGAGATCGTGGCGCTGCAGGATGCCGACGGCCTGACGCTGAGCTGGAAGTATGCCGATCGCCTGTTCCTGGCGGGCACCGTGCAGATGCTGGCCGACGCCTGTCTTGCCGCCTTGCGGCAACTGGCGGCTGGCGATGTGGAGGACGTGGCCGCACTGGAGTTCCCGGGACTGGTCCCGCGCACCACGCGCATCGGCGACGGGCCGGAGGATGCGCTCAGGCAGGCGCTGGCGATCGCCCAGGACGCCTTCCCCGGCTGCCCGCTGGCCTGGATCAGGCAGGGCGGCAGCACGGCGCCACGCCACGTGCTGCACCTGTTGGCCGATGCGGCGCCCGACGCCCAGGCGCTGCGCCAACGCCAACTGGCGGTGGAGCGGCAGGTCGCAGCGACGCTCGGCCAGGACTGGGTGCCGCATGCTTGGTCGCTGGTCGGCGCGGATTGTCTGCGCGGGGCGGGCCGGCTGGACCACAGGAAATTGCCGACGGTGCACTTTCCGCTCGAGACGGAGGCGCAGCGGCGGGTCGCAGCCGTGTGGAGCGAGATGCTCGAATGTCCCGGCCTGGGCCTCACCGACGACTTCTTCGACCGAGGCGGCAACTCCATCAAGGCGATGCGCGCCACCTCCAGGCTGTCCGAACTGTGCTCGGTGGAAATGCAGATCCGCGACATCTTCGAGCACACGGTCCTGGCCGACTATGCGCTCGTGCTCGAGGCGCGCGGCCTCGGAAAGCGCCCGCTGATTCCGGTACGGCCGGCGGGCGCGCGGATGGCGCTGTCGTTCGCCCAGGAGCGGGTATGGTTCATCGACCAGCTCAACGGCGGCAGCCCCGAGTACAACATGCCGGCGCTGTTCCAGCTGACCGGGACGCTTGATCTCGATCTCGCCGAACGCGCGATGGGGTTGGTGATCCAGCGCCATGAAGTGCTACGCAGCGTCTACGCCACCGACGACGACGGCGTCGTGCAACGCGTGCTCGAGCAAGAACGGTTCCATGTGCTGCGCCACGATCTGGCGGCGCTGCCGCCCGGCGAACGCGAGCCGCGCCTGTCGCGGCTCATCCAGGAGGAACTGACGCGTCCGTTCAACCTGGCGCAGGACCTGATGGTGCGCGCGACCTACTTCGACACCGGCCGCGACGGGGCAGGGCATGCGCAGGGCGTGCTGCTGTTCAACGTGCACCACATCGCCTGCGATGGCTGGTCGCAGGATCTGCTGGTCAACGAGTTCGTCGTCGCCTACCGCCATCTCGCTCAGGGCGGCGCAGCGCCGGCCTCGCTCTCGATCCAGTACGCGGACTATGCGCACTGGCAGCGGCAATGGATGGGCAGCGATGCGTTCGAGCGCCAGTTGCAATACTGGCTCACCCAACTGGCCGACGCGCCGCCCGTCCATGGCTTGCGCCTGGACCGACCCCGGCCTGAGACCAAGGCGCATGTCGGCAGCAGCGTCATCAGCCGCGTCCAGGCGGCGGAGGCCGCCGCGCTGGAGCGGCTGGCGAAGCATTTCCAGCTGACCCCGTTCATGCTGACCCACGCGGCGCTGGCCCTGGTGCTGGACCGTCACAGCCATGCCGGCAAGGTGCTGATCGGCACGCCGGTGGCCAATCGCCACCAGGCGCAGACCGAGCAGTTGATCGGCTTCTTCATCAATACCCTGGTGCTGCGCCTGACGACCGCGCATGCGACCCTCGGGGACTTACTGGCCGAGGTCAGGCAGGTGCACCTCGACGCGCAGTCCAACCAGGACATCCCGTTCGAACTGCTGGTGGATCGCCTGCAGGTGCAGCGCACCCCGAAGCACACGCCGTTGTTCCAGATCATGCTGAGCGCGGATGCGGACTACGGGCTCAAGCGCGGCGACGAACGGGCGCTGCTCGAAGTACCCGGCGCGCAGGTACGGACCTATGCCTTCGAAGGCACCGGGGTGAAGTTCGACATCGAGATCCACAGCCGGTGGACGCCGGATGGTGCATCGGTCAGCTGGACCTACGACCACAGCATCTTCGACCGCGCCAGCATCGAGCGCCTGGACGCGCATCTTCACCAGATCTTCGGTGCCCTGGCACGGCTCGCCCAGGACACCGACGCCGCCGGCGCGACGCCGCTGCGGCAGTTGGACGTCCTGCCGGCGACGCAACGACGCCGCGTGGTTGAGGAGTTCAACCCGGCATGGGTCGAACGCGCACAGTTGCGCCCGGTCCACCACGCCATCGCGGCGCAGGCCCGCGCCACGCCGGACGCACCCGCGGTGATCGCCGGCGACACGCGCTTGAGTTACGCGACGCTAGAGCGGCTGGCCAATCAGCTGGCCCATCGCCTGGTGGCCGCCGGCGTCACGCCCGAGTCCAGGGTCGCGCTGTGCATCGAGCGCGGACCGGAGATGGTCGTGGCGGTACTGGCCGTGCTGAAGTCCGGAGGCGCCTACGTTCCGCTCGACCCGGGCGCTCCGGCCGCGCGTCTCCACGCGCAGTTGAACGACTGCCAGCCGGTGCTGATGCTGACGCGGTCGTCGCTGGCCCTGCACGACGCGCCATGCCCGGTGCTGCCGCTGGATGGCACCGCCGCCGACATCGCCGGGCTGCCCGAGGACGAGCCAGCGGTGCCAGGCCTGACGCTGGGCACCGCCGCGTACGTCATCTATACCTCCGGCTCCACGGGGACGCCGAAGGGGGTCGTGGTGGAACACGGCGGTCTGGCGAACTATCTGCACTGGGCCGTCGACCACTACGCTGGAAACGCGCGCATCGACGCGGTGGTCTCCACGCCGCTGGTCTTCGACGCGACCGTGACCAGCCTCTTCGTGCCGCTGCTGGTTGGCGGCGCACTCACGCTGTTGCCGCAGGGCCAGGAGGTGGTGGAGCTGGAGCGGCATTTGTTGGCGGCCCCGTCTCCCTGCCTGGTCAAGATCACCCCGGCGCACCTGGCGGTCCTTGGCCACGGTCTGCAGGAAGACAGCTGCCCGCCGCATCTGTTCGTGGTGGGCGGCGAAGCGCTTCCCAGCGCCACCGTGGCGCGCTGGCGCGCGGTCTCCCCGGCCTCGCGCATCATCAACGAGTACGGCCCGACCGAGACCGTGGTCGGCTGCACGGCCTTTTCCGCCACGGACTGGCTAGGCCACGCCGACACCGTGCCCATCGGCCGGCCCATCGCCAACGCCTCGATCTATGTCCTCGATGCGCTGGGAGAACCCGTACCGGTCGGTGTTGCCGGCGAGCTCCACATCGGCGGTGCGGGCGTCGCCCGCGGCTATCTCAATCAGCCGGCGCTGACCGCCGAGCGCTTCGTGCTCGATCCGTTCAGCGCGAAGCCCGAGGCGCGCATGTACCGCTCCGGCGACGTGGCGCGATGGTTGGACGACGGCGTGCTGGAATTCCTTGGCCGCAACGACGATCAACTCAAGATCCGCGGCGTGCGCATCGAGCCTGGCGAGATCGAGGCTGCCGCGCGCCACTGCGCCGAGATCGCCGAGGCCGCCGTGGTGGCGCGCGAGCTCGTCTCCGGTGGCGGCCTGGATCTGGTGCTGTATGCGGTTCTGCGTCCCGGCGCCGCGTTCGACGCCACCGCGCTGAAGGAGGCGCTGTCCGGCCGCCTGCCGGCGTACATGCTGCCCGCCGCGATCGTGTTCCTGCCTGCGCTGCCGTTGACCGGCAACGGCAAACTCGACCGCGCGGCGTTGCCGCTGCCGGTTCCGGCGCCGGACGCGGACCGGCAGTCGCCGCCGCGCAGCGAGATCGAGCACATGCTGCATCGCGTGTGGCAGGGCCTGCTGCCGCATGCGGTGTTCGGTTGCGACCAGGACTTCTTCGCCGTCGGCGGCAACTCGCTGCTCCTGGCCAGGCTGCAGAGCAGGATCCGCGCCGAATGCGAGGTGGCCGTGCCGGTCGGAACCCTGTTCGCGCATCGCAGCATCGCCGCGCAGGCTCGCATCATCGAGCGCTTCCTGGCGGTGGCCAAGGCGGAAGAATCACTCGACGAAGACATCGTCGAAGAGGAGATCTGAGATGACAATGGACCTGTTGAACGAAGCCGGCGAAGCGGGCGTGGTCCTGTTCCTGAGCAACGGAAAGCTGAAGTTGCGCGCCAATCGCGGCGCGGTCAGCGATGACCTGCGGCAACGCATCCTGGCGTCCAAGGCCGAGCTGATCGCGTTGCTGACGGAACTGGACGGCGTGCGGCGCGAAGACGGGCGCGATGTCATCCTGCCCGGCCTGCAGCGGGAAGGGCGACTGCCGCTGTCACTGCAGCAGCAGCGCCTGTGGGTCAACGAGACATTGCATCCGGGAACCGCCGATTACAGCATTCCCGCCGCCTACCGCGTGCGCGGCGCGTTCTCCATCGACGCCGCCCAGGCCGCACTGGACGCGGTGATGGCGCGGCACGCCGTGCTGCGCAGCAGCTTCCACCAGGACGAGGAGCAGGTCCACCAGCGCTCGCACGACGCGTTGCGGGCCACCATCGCCCGCCACGACCTCAGTGGATTGGCCGCCGCCGATCGCGAGGCCGCCGTCGCCCGCATCATCGCCGCCGACGCCGGCACTCCGTTCGACCTCGCGCAACCGCCGTTGCTGCGTGCGGCCTGGATGGCGCTGGCCGCGGACGAGGGCGTGCTGTACTTCAACCTGCACCATATCGTGTTCGACGGCTGGTCCATGGACATCCTGCTGCGGGAGTTCGTGGCGTTCTATCGCGAACGCACGCAGGGCGTGCCGCATGGACTGCTGCCGCTGTCGATTCAGTATGCCGACTACGCCATCTGGCAGCGCCAACGACAGAACCAGGAGCGCGTGGAGGAACAGCTCGGCTACTGGACGCAGGCGCTTGCCGGTGCGCCCCTGGAACACGCGCTACCGCTGGATTACCCGCGTCCACGGCAGAGGCGGCACGTGGGCGCGCGGGTCAACGGACGCATTCCGGTCGCGGAGTTGACGCGCCTGGAAGCGCTGGCCGCGCGCCTGGACGTCACCCTGTTCATGCTGCTGCACGGCGCGCTGGCGCTGGTCCTGGCGCGCCAGGGCGCGGAACCGGACGTGGTGATCGGAACCCCCGTCGCCAACCGGGGCAGCGCGCAGCTCGACGAACTGATCGGATACTTCATCAATACCCTGGCGCTACGCGTTTCCTGTCGCGAGTCGCAGACGGTCGCCGACTACTTCCGGCACGTCCGCGAGGTCAACCTGGGGGCACAGGCGCGGCAGGACGTGCCATTCGACCTGTTGATCGAGCGGCTGGAGCTTCCGCGCAGCAGCGCGTACAGCCCTCTGTTCCAGATCATGTTGTCGCTGGACAATACGTCCAGGACGGCGGACAGCGGCGGGGTCCTCGCGGTCGAGCCGCTGTCCACAGGCGTGATCCAGGCCAAGTACGACCTGACCTTACACGCGGCTGTCGATCAGCAAGGCCTGCATTTGGATTGGGTCTACGACACCGCGCTGTTCAGCGCCGGCACCGTCGAGCGCTTGTGCGGGCACCTGGAGGCCCTGCTGGCGTCGTTGCCAGGGGAGTTGGAGCGCCCGCTGTCCGCGCTGGACTGGTTGACGCCCGCCGAACGGGCCGAGCTGGAGGGCGGCATGGTGGGCGAAAGCGTCGCCGTCGATCATGCCTTGCTGCCGGATCTGCGGGTCGCGCAGTTCGCCCGCCGAACGCCGGCCGCGATCGCACTCATCGACGGCGGATCGTCCCTGAGCTATGCCTGGCTCGATGCGGAAATCGACCGGCTGGCGACGCGGCTGATCGCGCACGGCGTCGCGTCCCAGGACAACGTCGGTATCGCCTTGCCGCCGAGCAGTTCGATGGCGGTGGCCGTCCTTGCCTGCCTGCGGATCGGTGCCTGCTACGTGCCCATCGACCCCGCCGCCGCGCAAAGCAGCATCGATCACATCATCGGCGACAGCGGCCTGCGGCTGTTGCTGACGCTCTCCACCCTGCCGGACTTCACCCGGGCCACCGGCGTGGCGGCCTGCTACGTCGACGAGCCCGACCGCACAGCCGCCGCTTCGTCCGCCGCCGCCTTGCCCGCCGTCGCCGCGGCGCCGGACGAACTGGCCTACATCCTCTATACCTCCGGCTCCACCGGACAGCCCAAGGGCGTGGCGATCACCCGCGCCGGGCTCAGCAACTATCTCGGTCATTGCCTGCGGACGTATGCGAACGAAGGCGTCGAGGAGGCCGTGGTCAGCTCGCCGCTCACCTTCGATGCGACCATCACCACGCTGTTCACGCCCTTGATCAGCGGATGCGCGCTGCGCATCGTGGCTGCCCGCCACGAGGACCTGGCGCGGACGCTCGGCGACCTGATGCTGGGTGACCGGGTCCGCCGCCTGTTCAAGTTGACGCCGGCGCACCTGGATCTGCTGGCGCGCTATTGGGAAGAGCAGGGCGAGCAGCGCCAGGGCCTGGTTCCGATGCAGTTGGTCATCGGCGGCGAGCAGTTGCTGCGCAAGACGCTGGCGCCGTTGCTGGAGCGTCTCGCTGCCGGCTCCGTCTTCGTCAACGAGTACGGCCCGACCGAAACCGTCGTGGGCTGCTGCGTTTACACGGTGCGCTCCCTGGCCGATCTGCAGGTGGCCACGGCCGCGGTGCCGATCGGGCGCCCGATCCAGAACACCCGCCTGCTGGTGCTGGACGACCAGCGCCTCGTACCGCACGGCACGACGGGCGAACTGTTCATTGCCGGCGCCGGCGTCGCGCGCGGTTACGTGAATCGGGACGCGCTGCAGACACGCCACTTCGTCGTGCGCGACCTCGCGGGCATGCCGCAGCGCTTCTATCGCACCGGCGACCTGGTCCGGCGCAACAACGCCGGCGAACTCGAGTTCAAGGGCCGCAACGACGAACAGATCAAGTTGCGCGGCCACCGCATCGAACCGGCCGAGATCGAAGCTTGCCTGTGCGCCTATCCCGGCATCCGCGAGGCCTCGGTCGTCCTGTCCAGTCAGACGACACCGCCCGTGCTGGTCGCCTGCCTGGTCGCCGACGCCAGCGACGAGCAGGAAGCGGCGCTGCAAGGCCCGCTGCGCGACTGGTGCCAGGCGCGGTTGTCCGCGGTCAGCATCCCCGCCGCGTTTCGGCTCCTGCCGCGCCTGCCGACCACCAGCAACGGCAAGGTGGACAGGCAGGCGCTGGCGGCATTGCCCGTCCACCTGCAACCGGTCGCGTCCTATCGCGCGCCGGAGACGCCGGTCGAGCGGTCGCTTTGCGCGCTGCTGGGCGCGTTGCTGAATCGCGAGCGTGTCGGCCTGGACGACAATTTCTTCGCCCTGGGCGGCGATTCCATTCTCGCGATCCAACTGGTATCGCGCGCCAGGAAGGCCGGGCTGCGCGTATCGACGCAGCAGATCTTCGAGCATCAGACGGTGGCGGCGCTGGCGCGCGTGGCATCGACGACCGCCGCGCCCGCGGTGGGAGCGCAGACCAGCGCCGCGCCCTTCGCGCTGACGCCGATCCAGCAATGGTTCGTGCTCGCCCAGCCCGAGACCGCGGACCACTACAACCAGAGCCTGCTGCTGGAAGCGCCGGCCGCGCTGGACGCGTCGCGTCTTGCCGCCATCGTCGAGGCGCTGCTGCGCAGGCACGACGGCCTGCGCACCCGCTTCGCGCGCGAGGACGCGGGCTGGCACGCGCGCGTGGCGGCATTCGATCCGAGCCAGGTCGCCGACAGCGTGGTGGTGGAGCCACTGCCGGACGGCGTCGAAGCGCGTCGCCGATTCATCGCCTCGCGTGGCGAGCACCACCAGGCGAGCCTGCGCCTGGATCGCGGACCGGTATTCAAGGCGGTGCTGTTCAGCGGCACGCAAGCGTCGCGGGTCCTGATCGTCGCCCACCACATGGTGGTCGACGGCGTCTCCTGGCGCGTGCTGCTGGAGGATTTCGAGCGCGCCTGGCAGAAGTGCCTGGACGGCAGCGGGATCGCACTGGGCGCAGGCGGGACCTCCTACCAGTACTGGAGCCAGCTGCTGGGCCGCCTGGCGGCCGAAGGAGCGTTTGCCGGCGAGCGCGACTACTGGCGCGGCCAGGCCGCCGGCGTCGGTTTCGACTATCGCGAACACCTGCCGGACCGCCCGCCCACGATGCAGAGCACGCGGCAAGTGCTGGTCGAACTTTCCGACGAGGAGACCTCCGCGCTGCTGACCCACGCCAACGCGCCGTACGCCACCCGCACTCTCGAGTTGCTGCTCGCCTCCGTGTACCTGGGGCTGGCGCCGCGCGCCGGCACGACCTCCTTCAGCGTCGCGCTGGAGGGCCACGGCCGCGAGGACCTGGAAACGGGACTGGACCTCTCGGAGACGCTGGGCTGGTTCACCAGCATCCATCCCCACGTGCTGAGCGGCGATCCCACCGATCCTGGTGCGACGCTGCGCAGCATCAAGGACAATCTGCGCGCCGTGCCGCGCGGCGGCATCGGATTCGGCGTGCTGAAGTATCTCGTCGGGGACGCCGCACTCCAGCAGGCGCATGGCGCCGAGCAGCTGGTCTTCAATTACCTGGGGCAGCTCGACGCCGGTGGCGAGGCGACGTCCGCGTTCGGCCTGGCCAACGAAGCCGCCGGGCCCGAGAGCGCGCCGACCGCGCCCAGAATGCACAGGCTGTCGATCGCGGCCTTCGTGCTCGGTGGGCGGATGCGCCTGACCCTGGATTACAGCGAGCACGAGTTCGGCGCCGCCACCGCGGCCGCCATGCTGGACGACATCGCCGCCGCCACGCGCATGTTGCTCGCCCACTGCGGCGCGCAGCGCCGGCAGGTGCGCACACCGGCCGACTTTCCGCTCGCCTCTCTCGATGCCGCCACCCTGGAACGGCTGCAGCAGGCCGATGAGATCGACGCCTTGTATCCGTCGACCCCGGCGCAGCGCAGCATGCTGGCCGCCAACTGGCTGGACCGCGCGGCCTACGTGGTACAGCTGTATCCGCTGCTGCGCGGCCCGCTCGATCCGGATATCTTCCGTCGCGCCTGGCAGGGCGTGGTGGATGCGCACGCGGTGCTGCGGACCCGCTTCGTCGGCGAAGGCGAGGATCAGCACCAACTGGTGCGCCGCAATGCGCAGGCCGAGGTCGCCGTCGTCGATCTGTGCGGTCTGGACGAGCACATCCAGCAACTCCGTTTCGACACGCTCTGTGAGCGCGACATGCGCAGCGGGTTCGACGGCAGCGAGCCGATGCTGCACAGGATGACGGTCATCCGCATGGCGGCCGATCGCCACCGGCTGCTGTTCACCTGCCACCACAGCATCATGGATGGCTGGTCGACCGCCCTGATCCTCAACGAGTTGCTCGACAACATGAAGTGCCTGGGGCAGGGTGGCACGCTGGCGCCGCGATCCGCGCCCGACTACGGCAGCTACGTGGCCTGGTTGCTGCGCCAGGACGCGGCGGCGGCGGTCGCGTCCTGGCAGGCCCATCTGGACCAGGCGTCGCCGACCATGCTGAAGCTGCCACGCGCAGAGGCCAGCGACACGCCGCGGCATGCGCTGCTGCAAGAAGTGGTGGATGCGGATACCACGCGGCGCATCCGCGCGTTCGCTCGCCAGCATGGCGTGACCCTCAACACGGTGGTGCAGTTCGCCTGGGCCCTGGTGTTGAAGGCGTACTGCGGCACCGCCGACGTCGTCTTCGGCGCGGTGGTGTCCGGGCGCCCGGAGGCCGTCGACAACGTGGACCGCATGGTCGGCCAGTTCATCAACACGATACCGGTGCGCGTGCGCCTGGACCGTCGCGCGGTGGGAGCGCAATTGGACGCGCTGCAGCGCAGCTTTCAGCAGCTCAATGCGCAGTCCTTCCTCGCCTACAGCGAGATCAAGCGCTGCGCCGGCGCCGTCGGCGATAGCGCGCTGTTCCAGACGCTGATCGACTTCAAGAACTACCCGATCAACGAGCATGCGCCCGAGGCGGACGTCCATGGCGACGCATTGACCGTCGAAACCACCGAAGGTCACGGCACCAACAGCTTCGACATCTCGCTCATCGTCGGCGTGTACGAGACGATGATGTTCAACTGCAGCTACCGCAGCGACCTGTACGCGCAGGCGCATGTCGGGCAGATGCTGTCCTATCTCTCCAGCGTGCTCGGCCTGCTCGTGCAGGGGCGGGCGGTGGCGGACATCGCACCGCCCATCACGCTGCCCGCACCGCTCGCCGCCACCGACGAACCGGCGCGGCCGCTGCTACAGGGCTTCGATCGGGCGGTGGCCGCAACGCCCGAGCGGGCGGCGCTCAGCTGCGGCGGGGCCACCCTGAGTTTCGCGGCGCTCGACGCGCAGGCCAACCGCATCGCCCGCCTGCTGCAGGCACAAGGCATCGGCCCGGACCAGCCCGTTGGCGTGCTGGCGCAGCGTGGCATTGCCCTGGTCGTTGCCGTGCTGGGCATCTTCAAAGCCGGGGCCGCCTACGTTCCGATCGATCCCGCATACCCCGCGGAACGCAAGCGTTTCATCGTCCAGGATAGCGGCGTGCGTCAGCTGCTGTGCGACCGCGCCAGCGAACTGCGCGACCTGCAGGGCGTCGCGCAGCACTGCATCGATGCGCCCGAGACGCTCGCCGCGTATGCGGACGGCGCCGTGGGCGCGCCGCGTCACGCCGCGTCGGATCTGGCCTACGTCATCTACACCTCCGGCTCCACCGGCACGCCCAAGGGCGCCATGGTCGAGTACGGCAACCTGCGCAACTTGATGGTCGGCATGCGCGCCCACGGTTTCGACGGCCAGGGCTGCTGGGCCGAAGTGGCGTCGTTCTCGTTCGATGCCTCCGTCCAGGGGCTGTGCCATCTGCTGCAGGGCGGGCACCTGGTGGTGCTCACCGACGAGGAAAAAGTGGATGCCGCCAGTGTGCGTGCCCGCATCCGGGAGCATGGCGTGACGGTCGCCGACTGCACGCCGACGCTGGCGTCCGCCTGGCTGGAGCAGGGGCTGGGCGATGTATTGCCGCAGCTTGTCGTCGGTGGCGAAACCGTCCCACCCGCGCTGTGGACACGGCTCGCGAGCCACGGGCTGCGCGATCGCGACCACTTCAACGCCTATGGGCCGACCGAGACCACCGTCAATGCCAGCATGGCCCGCATCGCCGGCGACACGCCCCATATCGGCTGGTGCCTGCACAACGTCCACGGACTGGTGCTGGACGCGGACATGGTCCCGTGTCCTGTCGGCGTGGCCGGGGAACTGTACATCGGCGGCCACGGCGTCGGACGCGGCTATGCCGGCAATCCGTCGCTCACGGCCGCACGCTTCGTGACCGACACCCTCAGCGGCCGCGGTGGTCGTCTGTATCGCACCGGCGACGAGGTGCGGCAGCGCCTGGATGGCGCGTTCGAATATCTCGGCCGTCTCGACGATCAGGTCAAGGTCAACGGCTACCGTATCGAACTCGACGAGGTCGCCAACGCATTGCAACGGCATGCGCTGGTCGACGCGGCCCTGGTGTTCGCCGCTCGCGCCGCGGACGGCCGCCAGCGCCTGGTCGCCTGCGCTCGCGCGTTGCCGTCGGTCGACCCCGGCAACCTGGTTCCCGCGTTGAGCGCCTGGTTGCAACAGCAGCTTCCCGCATTCATGCAGCCGCAACTGTTCGCCGTGGTCGCGCAATGGCCCATGACCTCCAACGGCAAGATCGACCGCGCCGCCCTGCAGGCGGAGGCACGTCCGGTGCAGGCGGCGGCCGGCGGCGCGGCCGCCACGCCGGTCGAGCAGTCGCTTTGTACGCTGTTCGCGTCCGTCCTGGGTGGTGAGCAGGTTGGGCCGGACGAGGACTTCTATGCGCTCGGAGGCGACTCCATCCTGGCCATCCGCATGGTCGCGAAGGCGGCGCGAGAGGGGCTGGTCTTCACCGTCCGGCAACTCACGGCGCACCCCACGCCGCGCCGGCTGGCGACGGTATGCGGCGGAGCGGCGATCACCCGGGACGCCGCCACCTCCCAGGCGCAGCAGACGCTTTGCGCCTTGTTCGCCGCTGTATTGGGGCGCGACGCGCATGTCGGGCCGGACGAGAACTTCTACGCGCTCGGTGGCGATTCCATCCTAGCGATCCGCCTCGTGGCCAAGGCGGGCAAGGCCGGCATCCGCTTCAGCGTACGGCAGCTCGCACAGCAACCGACCCCGCGCGCCCTGGCGGCGGTGTGCGATTGCGCTGACGCCGCGCAACAGCGCACATCGCTGACGGGCGAACAGCCGCTACTGCCGATCCATCACGAGGTGCTCGTGGAGCAGCTGGCGGCAGGCTTGACGGTGTTCGACCACTTCAACGGCGGCTCGCTGTTCGGCTTGCCGCCGGGCCTGCCCGCGTCTTCCGTACGCGACATCTACGATGCGCTGCTCGCCAGGCACGATGCGCTGCGCCTGGCGT
This sequence comes from Xanthomonas sp. DAR 35659, assembly GCF_041242975.1. Taxonomy (NCBI): domain Bacteria; kingdom Pseudomonadati; phylum Pseudomonadota; class Gammaproteobacteria; order Lysobacterales; family Lysobacteraceae; genus Xanthomonas; species Xanthomonas medicagonis. Next base: position 2,598,156 of record NZ_CP162488.1, on the reverse strand, counting down.
TCCGCCTGGACGCGCCGGTACCCTCGGCCGTGTACCTGGAGCCTACGGCGCCGGTGTTCGCGCAGGCCACGGCGGTCGACCACGTGCCGACCGATGCGGCGGACGTCGCCGCAGCGGTCAAGGCGATCTGCGTCCGCCATCAGCACGCATTCCGGCTGGCCGATGGTGGCCTGCTGCGACTGGTCCTCATCCGCGCCCCCGACGTCGATCGGCTGCTGCTGCTGGGCCATCACGCCGTTCTCGATGTGGTGTCCTGGCATCTGCTGGTCGCCGATCTCGGCGAAGCCGTGCAGCAGTGCCTGCGTGGCGAACCGGTGCGCCTGGCGCCGTCCGCGTCGACCTATCAGGCGTGGGGACGCCATCTGGTCGCCTGCGCGCGTCGCGGGCGGTTCGCCGACGAACTCGGCTACTGGTCGATGCAGCTCGCCACCGCGCCGCTGGCGCCGGTGCTCCAGCAGGACGCACCTGCCGCCGACATCGGCCATCGCCGCCATCAACCGCTGCAGTTGGATGTCGCCTCCACCGCGGCGCTGCTCGCCCATGGCGGCGCGCGCGGCGCAGCGGACGTCAACGCCATCCTGCTCACGGCGCTGTACCGCGGGCTCGCTGCCTGGCGCGGCCGCGGCGGGTTCCGGATCCTGTTGGAGAGCCACGGTCGCCACAGCGACGAGACAGGACTCGATCTGTCGCAGACGGTGGGTTGGTTCACCCAGTCCTATCCCTTCCTGATGGCGTTCGAACCCGGCGACGTGCAGCAGGACCTGGCCACGGTCCGGGCCCAGCTCGCGGCCGTTCCTCACGATGGACTCGGCTATGGCGTGTTGCGCTTCCTCCAGCGCGCGCCGGCGCTGTGCGATCCCGAACTGCACGCGCCATTCCAGGTGCTTTTCAACTACCTGGGGCAGTTCAACAGCATGGTGGCCGACGCCGGCGTTCTGCAGTTCCTCCAGGAAGACATCGGACCCTCGGCCAGCGCACGACTGCCGCTGAGCGCGGCAATGGGGTTCCAGGGTGGCGTCTATGGCGGGCAACTGGCGATGAACATCGAGTTCGATGCGCGTCATTTCTCCGGCGAGGACATGCAGCACCTCGCCGACCTCATTCGTGGGCAACTCGTGCGGATCGTCGGGAACCCGACGGCACGCGTGGCCGAAGCGGCCGATTCCGCAATCAACTGAGACAAGGACAACGTGATGAGTGGGTTCATGGACAACGCAACATCCAGAGTGGTCGTGGGCATGTCCTTCGGCTATCACGACTCGGCCTGCTGCATCCTCAAGGACGGCATGCTGGTGGCCGCGGTACAGGAGGAACGCTTCAGCCGGGTGAAGAACGACAAGTCGTTTCCGCGCAAGAGTCTGCGCTACTGCCTCGCCGAAGCGGGGGTAGGGCTGGACGAGGTGGATTGCATCGCCTACTACGAAGAGCCCGAGAAGAAGCTGTCCCGCCAGATCTGGATGGGCAGCATCGACAACGCCGACCCGGTGCGCAAGGCCGGAGTCGTCGACCATCTGTGCGCCGACGGCCCGGAGCGGACCGTGCGCGAGACGCTTGGCTACCAGGGGCGGATCGAGATCGTCGAGCACCACCTGTCCCACGCGGCCAGCGCCTATTACTTCTCGGGCTTCGACGACGCGGCCGTGCTGACCGTCGACGGCGTCGGCGAGTGGGCCACCACCAGCTACTCCGAGGGCAAGGGCGCCACGCTGGAGATCTTCGAGGAAGTGGGATTCCCCGACTCCCTGGGGTTGTTCTACAGCGCCATCACCGCCTTCCTTGGTTTCAAGGTCAACAGCGGCGAGTACAAGGTCATGGGTCTGGCGCCCTATGGCCGGAGCATCTACGCCGACCGCCTGCGGCAGCTGGTGCGCAACGGCGAGAACGGCCAGTACCACCTGGACATGCGCTACTTCGACTTCCTCCGGACCAGCCGGATGTACTCGGACGCGCTGATCGACCTGCTCGGCGTTCCACCGCGCGTGCCTGAATCGGACATCGCGCAGGAGTACATGGATATCGCTCACAGCCTGCAGGTGGTGCTGGAAGAGATCCTGCTGGACAAGGTGCGCTATCTGCATTCGCGCGTGCCCAGCCGGAATCTGTGCATGGCCGGCGGCGTGGCGCTCAACTGCGTGGCCAACGGCAAGATCCTGCGCGATGGCCCGTTCGAGAACCTGTTCGTGCAGCCGGCCGCGGGCGATGCTGGCTCCTCGCTCGGCGCCGCCGCGGTGGCGTGGGTGCGCCTGTTCGGCGAACGTCCGCGCCAGCGCGATATGCCGCATGCCTATCTGGGACCGCGCCATCAGCCGGACGATGTGCACCGGCTGCTCAACAGTACCGGTGTGCTGTTCGAGGACTACCGCGGCAGGGAGGCCGACCTGATCGCGTTCACCGCCGGCCAACTGGCCGACGGCAAGGTCGTGGGCTGGTACCAGGGGCGCATGGAGTTCGGACCGCGCGCGCTCGGCGCGCGCTCGATCCTGGCCGACCCGCGCGACGGAGAGATGCGCGAGAAAATCAATGCGCTGGTGAAGATGCGCGAGGCCTTCCGTCCCTTCGCGCCGGCGGTCAAGGCCGAATCCGCCCGGGAACACTTCGCGCTGACCTCGCCGTCGCCGTTCATGCTGCAGACCTGCGACGTGGAGTCGCTGCTCGACCTGCCCGCCATCACCCACGTGGACAACTCCGCGCGCGTGCAGACCGTGGAGCGGGAGGTCAATCCTCGCTTCCACGCGCTGCTGAGCGCATTCGAAGCGCTCACCGACTGTCCGATCCTGCTCAACACCTCCTTCAACGTGCGCGGTGAACCGGTGGTGTGCTCGCCGCTGGACGCCATCATCTGCTTCGTGCGGGCTCGCATCGATTTCCTGATCCTGGAGGATTTCGTGATCCGCCAGAGCGACATTCCGGAGATGTGGCGCGTGGGCGTGGGCAACACGCCAGTCGTTCCACCGCGCCGCGATTCCCGTGCCATCGGCCATGCCGTCTACACCTTCCTCTGAGAGTGCGCCACGATGTCCATTCATGACCCGATGAAGCAGCTGTCCGACGAAATCGCCGCGCAGGTGTATCGCAAGGAGGGCGCAGATTTCGCCCGCTTGCTGACGTTCGCCAATCTCGTGGGTCGCACCTCTCCGGCGCCGAAGGAGGCGGCAACAGCGGTGGAGGAAGCGCCCGGAAAGATCGGCATATGGAAGCTGGACGACGCCGCGCAAGCCTTTCATCGCGACACCGGCGCCAGCGCCGATTGGGCGTACTGGGCGCAGCGGCAGAGCATCCCCGTGCGCAGCGAGCGCGAACGCGTCGTGTTCATGGGCGAGTCCGTCGCCCGCGGCATGTTCTACGATCCCGGCTACACGCCCGCCCAGGTGCTGGAACAGGTACTGGCCGGTCATTCAGGAGCGCGCGCGCCCGAAGTGATCGATCTTGCGCGCACCAACGCCTCGATGGCGACGCTGCGCCGTACCGCGCAGCAGGCCGAGCAGTTGCAACCGCAGCAGGCGGTCATCTTCGCCGGCAACAACTGGGCAGGCAGCCGTTCCTATGTCGGCACTGCGCATGCCTACGCGCTGGCCGCCAGCCTGCGCGACGGCGGCATCGCCGGATTGCGCAGGCAGATAGAGCGCGAGCTGACCGCCGAGATCACCGCGTTGATCGATGACATCGCGGCGCTGTACGCGCGGCGACAGGTGCCCGTGTGCTGGGTACTTCCCGAGTTCAACCTGGACGATTGGCGCGATCCCGAGATCCACGCGCACTGGCTGGGCGGCGAGGGCGCCAACCAGACCTGGCTGACGCGCCTGGCCCAGGCGGAAGAGCGCCTGGCGGAAGGTGACTTCGACGCGGCGCGCCAGCACGCGGAAGCCATGCTGGCGCTGGACGGCGGCGATTGCGCGAGGACCGCGCACTTGCTCGCCGAATGCTGCCGCGGCCTGGGCATGATGGATGCACAACGCCAATTCCTGGAAATGGCGCGCGATGCATCGATCATCGACTTCAATCGCAGCTATTCGCCGCGAATCACCACGCTGATCCGCCGCATCATTCTCGAGCAGGCACGGGCGCACGGCCATGACGTGATCGACCTGCAAGACGTCCTCGGCGCCGCGACCGGCACCACCGTCGCCGGCCGGGAACTGTTTCTCGACTACTGCCATATGACCAGCAAGGGCATCCGCCTGGCGATGACGGCGGTCGCGCGGCAGTTGATCGCGCGCGCGCAAGGCGGGCAGGTGAGCGTCGCCGAACTGCTGGCGCACGCGCCTTGGCCCACCGATGGGGACGAGGCGGACGCGCATCTGCTGGCCGCCATCCACAACGCGCACTGGGGTCAGGCGTACGAGGTGGTGCTCCACTACTGCCGTCGCGCCGCGGAAAAGTCCCCGGACATCTTGGAGCTGATGGACATCATCGTCGAGATCCAGAACGAACGACTGCCGACCTGGATGAACGCACGCGCCACGGAACTGATCGAGAACGTATCGCCGCAGATCAAGCGCTACCTGTTCTCCATGGAGTTCAAGTGTCTGGACAGGTTGCTGATCGACGCCTTCATCCAGTGCCATGCCGATCGGGGCAGGGACCTGGCACCGCGTGTTTCCGCGCTGCGGGTCGCGGCGCATTGCGTCGGCGCGCTCGGTGCGGTGGATCTGCTGGACCCCTACTATCACAGCACGTCGTTCTCCAACCAGCAGTTCATCGAGGGCGGGGTCAACCAGCACAACGACTTCTTCAAGGGCTACGCACCGGTCAGCGACTTCTGCTTCATTTCCGGCGAGACCGGCGAGCACCGCGTGCGGATCACGCTGAAGTCGGCCGATGGCAGCAGCGACGGGCACGCCGAGCTGCTGCTCAACGGCGTCGCCTGCCATCGCTTCGCGCTATCCGGCCAGTGGCAGACCCACGAGATCGTGGTCCCGGCGGATCTGGTGAAACACGGACTCAACGACATCTCGATCGCCTGGCCGACGCCGCGGCTCGACGGCACGGACGAGCTGTCCCGGATCGGTCATGCGATCCGCCGCAGCGCCGGGACCGAGATCCATCCCGTGTTCGGCCACATCTACGCCTTCGAGGCGCGACCCCGCGCGGCCGCACAGCGCGCCGAGCATGTCCACGCCTGACCACAGCGCATCCGCATGCAGTCGGAGACCAGCATGAAGCACGATCAGTTTCCATTGACGTTCACCGCGGCACGGCCGGGCGACTCGCTGGCCGACGCACTGGCCGGCCACAAGGACGCGCTAGGGCGCACGCTGGCCAGCGCCGGCGCCGTGCTCTACCGGGGCTTCGCGCCGATCTCCGGCGAGGAACTCGACGCGCTTGTACGGTCGCTGTCGTCGGCGCCCTACCGCAACGACGAGGAAAGCTCCCCACGCAACCATGTCTACGGCAACGTGTACACCTCGACCAACTACCGGTCCGAGATGGACATCTTTCCGCACAACGAGAACTCCTACAAAAAGGAGATCCCCACCAAGCTGTTCTTCTATTGCGTGCATCCGGGAAGCGAGGGCGGCGCCACGCCGATCGTCGATTGCCGCAAGGTGCTGAATCGCATCGACGAGGCGGTCCGGCAGCGCTTCGAAGCGCGCCGCTGGATGTACGTCAGAAACTACACGGCCGGTATCGGCGTTCCCTGGCAGGAAGCGTTCAACACCCAGTCCCGTGACGAGGTGGAGGCGTATTGCCGCAGCCAGGATATCCAGCTCGAATGGCTTGGCGACGAATCGCTCAAGACCTGGCAGATCCGCGACCCGATACTGCGGCATCCCGTCAGCGGCGATGCCGCCTGGTTCAACCACGCCACGTTCTTCAACATCGAGACGCTCGACGCGGACCTGCGCGCGTCGCTGCGCGAAATGTTCGGCGACGATGGGCTACCGCACAACACCTATTATGGCGATGGCGGCCCCATCGAGCCCGAGGTCGTGCACATGCTGCAACAGGCCTATCTGGCCGAGGCCGTGCCGGTGGCTTGGCAGCGCGGCGACCTGTTGGTCGTTGACAATCTGATTACCGCGCACGCCAGAAAGCCGTTCAAGGGCGAGCGGCGGATCTATCTCGCACAGGCCGACCCAGTGCAGCGCGGAGATCTGCCCGGCGTCGAGCCAGCAACCGCCCAAGAGCGCGAAGCGCTCGTCGCGGCAACGGGCTGAACTGACGCATGAAGCACGCCACATCGCGCATGTTGCATGCCTCCTCGTACGATGTGATTACTATTCCTTTCTGTCTACGTCATGCACCGCGATGGCACCGCGATGCGGCTTTACACTGTGTGGGCTCTGCCATAGGCTCGCCAACGATCACAACTCTCTGCGATTGCACTGGATCACCAGTCACGCAGGCGCAATGGATGCCGAGGGCAGACGCCGCCGCCGTTCAGCTGCGATCCCCGCACGCAGTGCACGCGTGAATGACGTTCAGCCACGGACGAAGAAATGGATATCGCAAGATCGGAGAAGGTGCGTAGTCGGGGGAAGTGGTTCGCTTCCAGGAAGATGTTGCTGCTGTCCGCGGCGGTTGTCGTCGTCATCATCGGCTTTGCGCTGCGCTCCCAATCGTCTTCCGCCGCCATCAAGCGCGATGCGCTGGTGATCGGTGTCGTCAAGAGCGGCAAATTCGATGTGTCCGTCGATGGCTACGGCGAATTGAAGTCCGGCAGCGCGCGTCTCATCACCAGCGACAGCAAGGCGACCGTGGAAGAGCTGGTGCTCAAACCCGGGGCGAAGGTGACGCCGGACAGCGTCATCCTGCGCATGTCCAATCCGCAGATCGACCAGGATCTTGATCTCGCCCGGCACCAGCTCGAAGCGGAGAAGATCGCCGTGCAGGAGATCGGGCTGACCCAGCAGCGAGAACTGCAGGAGGCGGAGGCGGCCTTGTTCAAGGTGCAGTCCGAACTGGAGCTGGCGCAGATGCGCGAGAAGGCGATGGCCGACCTCGCCAAGGCCCGCATCATCAGTTCGATCGCGTATGCCGAGATCTCGCTCAACGCCAAGCAGCTGCGCCACAGCCTGCAGATCGAGAAGCAGCGCTATGCGACGCTGCAGAAGATCAACGGCGCGCAGATCGAGATACGCAACCGCCTCGTGCAGGAGCGTCAGCTCGCCTATGACAAGGTCATGGAACAGAAGAACAGGCTGACCGTCCGCGCGGGCAAGGAGGGGACCTTGCAATTGCTCTACGTGGAGCTCGGCCAGAGCATCGACACCGGCAAGGAGCTGGCGCTGATCGGCGGCGACCGGGACCTCGACGCGCTGGTCAAGATCCCGCAATCCAGGAGCGACGCCGTCCAGATCGGCCAGCCCGCCACCATTTCCGTCGGCGGCACGCGGGTGCCGGCCAAAGTGACGCAGATCAATCCAGGCGTCGCCGATGGCAGCGTCCTGATCGAGCTCAGGCCCGATCAGCCGCTGCCGGCGAACGCGCGCCCGGGCCTCAACGTGGATGCCAGCGTCGGCGTCGGGTCGTTCCCCAATGCCTTGTACGTGGAACGTCCGGCGAATGTCGTCGCCAATGCCAGCTCCAGCGTGTTCGTGGTGGATGGGGGAGGCGACGTCGCGCGCCGGACCAAGGTGGAGTTCGGGCAGGAGTCCGGCAAGTTGATCCAGATCAGGAACGGGGTGCCCAAGGGTTCCGGCATCGTCCTGTCGGATGTCTCCAAGTATGCGTCGGAGGACGTGCTCGCAATCGCCGATTGACGCGTGCCGAGCCGGCCTGCGGGCCGGCCCCGCCGCACGCGTCGTGCAGTCGCTACATGGACCAGTCATTACTTCCGGGGTACGTCATGAGCAAGGCCAAGATCCGCGTCGAGAATCTCAGCAAGGTGTTCTCGACCGACGAAGTCGACACCTATGCGCTGTCCGAGGTGACCCTGCAGGTGCTGGAGGGCGACTACCTCGCCATCTCCGGTCCTTCCGGCTGTGGGAAGTCCACGCTGCTCTCGATTCTCGGACTGCTGGATGCCCCGACCTCCGGCAGCTACTTTCTCGACGGCATCGACGTCAGCAGGATGGGCCTGTCCGAAGGTGCGGAGGTGCGCTGCGAGAAGATCGGCTTCGTCTTTCAGCAGTTCAATCTCATCGACGGGCTGACGGTGGCCCAGAACGTCGCGCTTCCGCTGCGCTATTCGCGTACCCGGCGCAGTGCCGAGCAGGTGCAGGCGCGGGTCACCGACTGCCTGGAGAAGGTCGGCATGAACCACCGCGCCGGGCACAGGCCGAACCAGCTGTCCGGCGGCCAGCAGCAGCGCATCGCCATCGCCCGCGCCCTGGTGGCCAACCCCGCCGTCCTGCTGGTGGATGAGCCGACCGGCAATCTGGACTCCGCCAATGGCGACGCCATCATGGCGTTGCTGGACGAGTTGAACCAGGCCGGCACCACCATTTGCATGGTCACCCACGATCCGCGCTATGCGGACTTCGCCCGCACCCGGATCAGCCTGCTGGATGGCAAGATCCAGTCGAGCCACTCGCGGGCCGCCGGGCAGCCCAAGGACGAGGCCGCCTGATGCTGCGCCAGGAACTCGCGGAGGCCTGGAGCAGTCTGCGCAAACGGCCATTGTTCGTCCTCAGCATCGTGCTGACCCTGACGGTGACCCTTGGCATCCTGCTGTGCGTGGTCAACCTCAACCAGGTGCTTCTGCTCAAGGCGCTGCCGTACCCGGCCCAGGAGCGGCTGGTCGTGGGCGTCGGCAACGTCTACGAGAGCAGCGAGGTGAAATTCGCCGACAACGTCGCCTATCCGATCGCCGAACTGCTCGAGAAAAGCAAGGCGCAGACCGGCCTCGAGCGGTTGGCGATCCTGAACTACGGCGAGGAAATCGTCACCAACATCGCCGCCCGGCCCAAGCTGCGCATCACCAACGCAACGCCTGACTACTTTCCCATTCTGGGCGCCGGCTTCGCCAAGGGCAGCGGCTTCTCCGCGCGCAATGGTGTCGGTTCGCACGAACCCGTGGCCGTCATCAGCTACGAGACCTGGCAGACCTATTTCGGGGGACGCGACAACGTGCTCGACGACAAGGTCGTCGTCAACGACGTGTCCTACCGGATCATCGGCGTCACCGCCGCGCGCTTCGTGGAGCCGGAGCTGTTCCAGGCCGGTCTGAAGACCAACGTCTGGTTGCCATGGGAATTCAACACATGGCCGCCGGAGATCCGCCGCAACTGGTCGGCCTTCACCGACCAGATCAAGCTGCTTGGCCTGCTCGCACCGGGTCAGCGCCAGGCGGTCGCCGAACAGTCGATCAACAGTCTCGTCAGCGACCGCTTCAAAGCCGAGACGCGCGGTTCGGCCTTTCTCAACAATGCTTCCTATCACGTCTCGCTGGAAGGACTGAAGCCCTATCTGGTGGAGGACGGAAGGGTGTCGGCGCTGCTGTTCCTCGCCAGTGGGCTCGCGCTGGCCATCATCGCCTGCATCAACGTCTTCAACCTGCTGCTCTCGCGGGCAGCCGAGCAATTGCGCGAGCTCTCCATCCGCGCGACCCTGGGCGCGAAGAAATCGCACATCTTCCGTCAGGTCTTCGCCGAACACCTGTTGCTGGTCGGCACCTCCACCGTGCTGGCGCTGTTGCTGGCCACCGTGGTGACCTCGGCGATGAAGGACAGGATCGCGGGGCAGTTGCCGCGCATCGCCGAGCTATCCATCTCCCCCGCAACGGTGGGGGTGGCCATCGGCCTGGTGCTGCTCCTGGCCCTGGCGTTCTCCGGGTTGGTAACGCATCTTCTCGACTACCGGCGCCTGGCGTCCCAACTCAAATCCAGCGGCAAGGGGTCGGGATTGCAGGTGTCGGCAACCGTCCGCGACACGCTGGTGGTGAGCCAGATCGCGCTCGCCGCGTTCCTGCTCGTCGCCATCTCCAGCGTCGTCCGTCTCTCGTACGAGACCATCACGCGCGATCCCGGCTTCAACATCGACAACCTGGTATTCGCCAACTTGAGTACCGGCGCGCTGCAGCCCAGTCGGGACGAGCGCATCCGTAACATCGAAGATCTCACCGCGCGCCTGAAGCAGTTGCCCAAGGTGAAGCAGGTGAGCAGCGCGCTGTTCGTGCCGATGATGAGCAACCGCTGGACAAGCTCGGTCAAGCTGGATGCCGCCGGCACCGAGACGGTATCGGTGGCGACCAACCTGGTGGACGACGCCTACCTTTCGGTGATGGGGGAAAAGCTGGTGAGCGGCAGCAACTTCAGCCGCGACGACGTGAACAGCTCGGCGCCGAAGGTGCTGGTCAACCAGGAGATGGCCAGGCGTATCGCACCCGACGGCGATGTCGTCGGCCGTCACGTCTATTGGCAGGCGGACGGCGAGGGCGAGTTCAAGCCCAATGAAATCATCGGCGTCGTGCGCGACGTCAGCATTCCGCGCACGCCGGCCACGCCGCGGCTCTACGCGACCCGCTACAGCGGCCTGCGCTTCATCGTGCAACTCGAGCAGGGCGCCACCCTGAGCCGGCAGGAATTCCTCGACGTGCTTGGCGCGGTCAACAGCCAGTACAACCTGTACGAGTACGAGCGGGTCGATGACATCTATCACCAATTGGTGCTCAAGGACCTGTTCATCGTCTGGGTGGCGATCGGCCTCGGCGTGCTGACCGTATTGCTGGCCAGCGTCGGAATCTACGGCGTGCTCAATTACGGCATCCTGCTGCGCCGTTACGAACTCGGCGTACGGATGTCCATCGGCGCGGCACCGGCGCGCATCGCGCAGATGGTCTATACGGAGAACCTGATCCTCTGCGTCTACGGCACCATCGCCAGCCTGGTCATCCTGATCGCCGCCGATCGGCTGCTGGCGCGCTACGCGGGCTACGAGCTGCCGTTGTCCTGGGGCGCCGGAGCGACCGGCTACATCGTCATCGTCGCCTCGGTGGCCGCCGCCTGCTACCTCACGCTGCGGGCCATCATCACCCGTTGGCCCGTGTTCGCGCTGCGCTCGGAATAGGCGCCCGCCGTCGCGACCATCAGACTGCAACAAGGATGAATCCATGCATGCTATCCGCCTGATCTGCGTCCCGTTCGCGGGTGCCGGCGCGTCCTTCTTCAATGCCTGGAAGGGCGTTGCCGAAGGACTGGAACCGGTCCCGATGCAGTTGCCCGGGCGCGAGAAGCGCTTTCTCGAACCGGCGCATGAGGACCTGCATTCCGCCGCCGACGAGTTGGCGGCGCACCTGCTGGCCGACGACGACGACCAGCCGGCCCTGCTGTTCGGGCACAGCCTGGGCGCGGTGCTGGCCTTCGAACTCGCGCGCCGGCTCGAGGACTCGGCGCGGTTTCCATTGCTGGGCGTGGTGGTCAGCGGATCGCCGGATCCGTGGAGTCCCCGCACCGAGCGCGCCTCCGACCAGCGCGACGACGACGCGTTCATCGCCGCTGTGTCGCGCTTCTCGGACTATCGCCACGAAGCGCTGGACGATCCGATGATGCGTGAACTGCTGCTGCCGGCGCTGCGCGCGGATGTGCGCATGCATGAGGAGTATCGGCCGCGCAGCGGGGCAGGGCTCAGCGTGCCGCTGATGACCGTGCGCGGCGCCCAGGACGCCTTGGTGTCGGCGTCGCAAGTCGCCGGCTGGTCCCGCGCCAGCGGCGCGCAATGTACGCACCGCGAGTTGCCGGGCGGCCATATGTACTTCATCGCTGATCCCATGCCTCTATTGCAACTCATCGACCGTTTCGCGCGTTCGCTGTCGACCGCCACCGCCGTGGATGCGGCGCGATGAGGCTGGCCGGCAAGGTCGCCGTCGTCACCGGGGCCGCGCGTGGCCTCGGGCGCGAATGCGCCCGCGCGTTCGCCCGCGAAGGTGCCGACCTGGTCTTGCTGGATGTCGACACGCACATCGACGGCGTGCCGTATCCCCTGGGCAACGCCGACCAACTGCAGACCACCGCCGCGCTGTGCCGCCGCGCCGGCGCGGCGGTGCTGGTGGTCGGCGCCGACGTGCGCGACATGGCTGCGCTGCATCAGGCCAAGGACATGGCGCTGGAGCGGTTCGGCCGGATCGACATCCTGCTGAACAATGCCGGCATCGCCGCGCCCTCGGGAAAGATCGTGCACGACATCGAGGAGGAAGAGTGGAACCTGATGATCGACATCGACCTCAGCGGCGCGTGGCGCATGACCAAGGCCGTCGGACAGTTCATGACGTCGCAACGCACCGGAAGCATCATCAACATCGCGTCCACCGCCGGCAGCGTCGGCTATCGCAATTTTTCGGCGTACGTGGCGGCCAAGCACGGCATCGTCGGGCTGACCCGGGCCGCGGCGCTGGACTACGGTCCGCTCAAGGTACGGGTCAACGCGATCTGCCCGGGTTCGGTGCGTGACTCCGGTCATGTCGAGGGTCGCATGTTGTCGGAGATCGCACGCTCGCTCGAGGTCGACGTGGCCAGCCACGAGCAGGTCTTCACCCAGGCGCAACCGATGAACGAGCTGGTCGAGCCGGCGGATGTGGCCGAAGCCGCGGTCTGGCTCGCATCGGATGCGGCACGCCGGGTGACCGGCAGCATCGTCACCGTCGACGGCGGATTCACGGCGCGCTGAGCGTCGGACAGAGCAACCAAATCGGAGCCGCCCACTCATGCCTTCCACGCCCCACCGCGACGCTGCGCAGGCCACGGCCCGCGAGCACGTATCGAGCGGACACGCGCACGCCCTGCGCGTGCGATTGGCGGTGGGCGTTTGCCCGGAGCAGGCCCGGCAGCGTGCCGTCGCACTCGGCTGCGTGCCTGAGCGGAGCGGGCGCGACGCCGTGCCCGTTCTCCACTTCTTCAGCGAAACCCTGCCGTTCGCCGACCACAGCGCTCACGCGGACGCACTGGCCAAGCGGGAACTCGCGCGCGCAGTTGGCGCCGGTCCGTCGAACACGGTAAGGATCGTGCAACTGACCTACGCCAACGGTCCCTGCGACCTGATCGTGGCGGCCCGACGCGACGCGGCCGGGCTCACCACGCTGACCCGTATCGTGGACCATCTCGCGAGCGGAGCCGCCGGCGACGTCCCGGCGCACGCCGGCGATACCGCGGCCGTCGTCACCACCGCTGCGTTGCCGCCGGTGGCCGACGGCGCGCTCGGCGCGGCCCCGCTGGCGCGTTGGTCGGCCACGACGACCGAGACCGGCACGATGCGCCACGGACCGATCGTGCTGAACGCGCCACTGGAGGTGATCGCAAAGGCAATCACACGCGTCGTGCTTGCCTTCGCGCGACAGACCATGGCGAGCATTCCCGTGCTGGCCGACGTTCCGCGGACGCAGCCGGGGGACACCGCATCGGGCTGGGCGCAGCGGGTGATCGGTGCCGACCCGCGGCACTGCGGCGTGTTGTTGACCCGTACCGTCGCGGCGCCGTTCAACGCCGGCACGCAGGCGGTGCTCGCGCAGGAGCCCGGCGACTGGCTCGGCGTGGTGGTGCATGACGTGCCGGCGCTGTCTGCGCTGGGCGTAACGCAACTGGACTACCTCGCGTTCCTGCAGCCGCCCTATCCGGTGCTGCTGGACATCGCCACCACGACGGCTGGCAGCGAAATCCGCCTGAGCCACGAACGTAGCGCCCTGGGCAACGACGATGCGCAGTGGCTCCTGACCTGCATCGGCACGGTCGCACGGCAACTGATGGTCGACCCCGCCGCCGCGCTGGAGAGCCTGCCGCTGCTCGACGACTCGCAGCGGCGCAAGGTACTCGAGCTCGGCGCTGGCGCCGAGCGGCCGCAGATGGAACCGGCGCTGCGGATCGAAGCGGCCATCGCCGCCGTCGCCGCCCGTCAACCCCAGGCCCCGGCCATCAGCGACGACGCCGGGATGATGACTTACCGAGAGTTGGAGAAGTGCGCGACGACGATGGCCGCGCAGTTGGCGCGCCTGGGCGTGCGGCCAGGCGATCACGTCGGCCTGTGCGTGGACCGGTCACGCCACATGATCGCCGCCGCCGTAGCGATCATGAAGCTGGGCGGCACTTATGTGCCCATCGATCCGAAGTATCCGACGGACCGCATCGCCCATACCTGTGCCGATGCGGCCCTGAAGTTGCTCGTCGTGCAGAACGGGGCGTCGGCATACGCAGCTGGCTGCGCCATCGCGCCGCTGCCCGCGTTGCTGGATGCCGACGCTGGCGCTGGCCTGCAGGAGCCGGACGGGCTGACGCCGGACGATGCGGCATACATGATCTACACCTCCGGCTCCACCGGCCGCCCGAAGGGGGTACGCGTCGCGCATCGCAGCGTGCACGCGCTCGTCGCCGCCGTCCGCGACGATTTCCAACTGGGGCCGCACGACGTGTGGAGCTTCTTCCACTCCTTCTCGTTCGACTTCTCGGTGTGGGAAGTGTGGGGCGCCCTGCTGACCGGCGCATGCGTGCATGTGGTCGGGCACGAGGCGTCGCGCGATCCTGCGGCGCTCATCGAGCAGATCAACGACCGCGGCATCACCCTGCTCAGCCAGACCCCGTCGGCCTTCGCCCAACTGATGGCCCATGAAGCGGATCGTCCGATCGGTCCGCAGCTGCGGCTGGTGATCTTCGGTGGCGAAGCGCTGGATACGCGGCGCCTGTTGCCATGGTTCGACCGGCATCCCGAGCGGCAGTGCCGGCTGGTCAACATGTTCGGCATCACCGAGACCACGGTACACGTCACGGCCAGGACGGTGTCGCGGCTGGATGCCCTGGAAGGATCGCGCTCCGTCGGCAAGCCGATTCCGGGCTGGCAGGCCCATGTGCTCTCCGCCGACCTGGCGCTGCTGCCTCCCGGCGTCGACGGTGAGATCCATGTCGCCGGTGCCGGCGTGGCCTTGGGCTACCACGATCGCGCGGAACTCAACGCGCAGCGTTTCGTCGCCAATCCGTTCGGCGAAGGCCTGCTGTACCGCAGCGGCGACCGCGGCAGGCTGCTGCCCGACGGCGAGCTGCTCCATCTCGGGCGCCTGGACAGCCAGGTCAAGCTGCGTGGTTTCCGCATCGAACTCGACGAGATCCGCTCGGTGCTGCAGGACTGTCCGGGCGTGTCCAGCGCGGCGGTGGTCTTCGCCCAGCGCGACCCCGCCGATGCGGCCACCGCGCGCATCGATGCCTACGTGGTGCTCGACGGCGCAACGCTGGATCAGGTCTGGGACCTGGCGCTGTCGCGGTTGCCGGAGCACATGCTGCCAGCCACCATCGCGCAGGTCTCCTCCATGCCCCTGACCATCAACGGCAAGGCCGATCCCGTCGCCATGGCGGCCCGGGTGCTGGCGTCGTCGGGCCGTGGTCCGCGCCCGGGTGGGGACCGGGCTGCGCCGCCCCGCGCGGCCGCCATCGACCGACCTGTCGGCATCGCCGACGACGACGTGACCCGCCAGTTGTTGGATATCTGGCAGGAACTGTTCGCCGTGCCGGTGTCCAGCAGCGACAACTTCTTCGACCTTGGCGGCAACTCCCTGATCGCCATCCGCATGTCCGCCAAGGCGCGGGAGCGGGGACTGCCGGGCCTGCAACTGCGCGACCTGTACGTGCACCAGACCATCGCCGGGCTCTCGACCTTCCTGACGGCCAGCGCGCCGGCGCGGACCAACGGAGCGGCGGAACGCGCCGCCTGACCCATCGACCACAGCTCAAGGACACAGTGCCATGGACGTCGAAGACATCATCAGCCGTTGCGCCGAACAGGGCATCCTCCTGAGGATCCAGGACGGGACCTTGAATATCGAGGTCAAGAGTCCGCCCAAGGACAAGGCCTTGCTGCTGGAACTCAAGCAGCAGCGGGACCGCGTCGAGCAGGCGTTGCTCGGCGCGTCCGCGCAGCGCGACGCGGGGGCCGGACGCGAACGCCCGACGTCGATGAGCCTGTTCTACTTTTCCAGCGACGAGGGCAGCAGCGACCGCGACAAGTATCGGCTGTTGCTCGATGGCGCGCGGTTCGCGGACGAACACGGATTCGAGGCGGTGTGGACACCGGAGCGGCACTTCGCCCGCTTCGGCGGCCTGTATCCCAATCCGGCGCTGATGGCTTCCGCGCTGGCGACTACGACCTGCCACGTCGCCCTGCGTGCCGGCAGCGTGGTGCTGCCGCTGAACGATCCGCTGCGCGTGGCGGAAGAATGGGCCGTGGTGGACAACCTGTCCGATGGCCGCGCCGGCGTGGCGTTCGCGTCCGGCTGGCAGCCCAACGATTTCGTGCTGGCGCCGGATGTCTATCCGACCCGCCACCAGTTCATGTACGACGGCATCGAGGAGATCCGCACCCTTTGGCGCGGAGGCTCCATCACGCGCCGCAACGGCGCTGGCGAGGACATCGCGATCAGTTGCCTGCCGCGGCCGATCCAGCCGGAGTTACCGGTCTGGATCACGGCCGCCACCAGCCCGCAGACCTTCGAGTCGGCAGGCAGGATCGGCGCCAACGTCCTGTCCCACTTGACCGGGCAGACACCGGAGGCGCTGGGCCAGAAGATCAAGGTCTACCGCCAGGCGAGGGCGGAGGCCGGCTATACGACGCCAGGGCAGGTGACGGTGATGATCCACACCTTCATTTCCTCCGACCAGGCATCGGTTCTTCAGGTCGCCAAGGAACCGTTCAAGCGCTATCTAGCCCAGTCGATCGATCTGTTGAGCAACCTCGCCGCGCAGGTCGGCATCGACCCGAAAAGCATCGGCAGCGGCGACATGGAAACCTTGCTGGAACACGCCTTCCACCGCTATCACGGAACCAGTGCGCTGCTGGGCACGCCCGACAGCGCGTTGGAGTTCGCCGCCAGACTGCGCTCCATCGGCGTGGACGAGATCGCGTGCCTGGTGGATTTCGGCATCGACCCGCGGGTCGTGCTCGAGAATCTGCCCCATCTGAACCGGCTGAAGAACGCGGTGGCGACCCTGTGACCACTGCAGCGCGTCCGATCCCGGTACCTTGCAGCGCAGCCGGCGCGGCCACGTGGCGCGCGCAGGAGCGCACATGAGCACGCTGTCGCGGCATCCGCTGCTGTGGCGCCTGGCCGTGTGGGTCTGCCTGCCCATCGCGATCGCCTGCTGGTTCGGCTACGCGCAACTGCGCCAGAGTCTGCCGCAAGCGGGAGACCGCAGCGTGGCCAAGGGCCTGGCGGCGGACGTGCACATCACCCGCGATGCACACGGCGTCCCCCATATCCGCGCCTCCAGCGACATGGACGCCTATTTCGCGATGGGCTACCTGCACGCCCAGGACCGTCTTTGGCAGCTGGAATTGGCGCGGCGGGTCGCGCAGGGGCGCCTTGCCGAGGTCCTTGGGCAGCAGGCCTTGTCCAGCGACATCTGGATGCGCACGCTCGACATCCATGGCGCCGCCGAGCGCGCCTGGCCGGCGCTGGCGCCGGACGCCAAGCGCTCACTGCAGGCATACGCCGATGGCATCAATGCTCGGCTTGACGAGGGCACGACGCTGCCGCCCGAATTCCTGCTGCTCGGCGTGACCCCCGAGCGGTGGACGCCCATTGACTCGCTGGCATGGTTCAAGGTGTTCAGCCTCAACCAGTCCAACGGCATGCGCGCCGAGGCGGACCGCTATCTGGCGCGCAAGTTCCTCCCCGAACGGCAATGGGCGCTGCTGGAGCGAAGCTATCCCGCGGATGCGCCGACCACACTGGCGCTCGATCAACCGATGCAAGCCCTGTCCGACCTGAGTCGACGTCTGGAGCGGACCCTGGGCCTGGGTGGGCCGTATGTCGGCAGCAATGCCTGGGTGCTCGCCGGACGGCTGACCCGCGATGGCGCGCCGTTGCTGGCCAACGACCCGCACATGAGCTTGCAGATGCCCTCGGCGTGGTACGTGGCCGACCTCTCGGCCCCGGGGTTCGCCGTCTCCGGGATGTCGGTCGTGGGCCTGCCGATCATCGTCTTCGGCCGCAATCGCCACGTCGCATGGGGCGGCACCAACATGATGGCCGATACCCAGGATCTCTATGCGCTGGAGACCCACCCGGAGCGTCCCAACGTCTACCGCGTGGATGGGCAGTGGCACGCGATGACGGTGCGCCAGGAAGAGATCGCGGTGCGGGCCGACTTCCCCGCCTCGCTGCGCGCCCCGCGCGCGCCGGTGCGCGTGCAGGTCCGCAGCACACGCTTCGGGCCCGTGGTCAGCGACGCGACAGGACTGTTCGACCAGCCGATCAGCCTGCGCTGGTCGGGCCTGGACGATGGCGACACGTCCTACCAGGGCATCTTCCGACTCGCCTACGCGCGCAACTGGGCGGACTTCAATGCCGCGCTCGGCCAGGTCGTGACCCCGGCCATCAACGTGGTCTACGCCGATGACGCCGGCAACATCGGCTATGTCGCGGCGGGACGCATTCCACTGCGAGGAACGGGGGATGGCAGCATGCCGACACCGGCGGCAGGCTCGGCGTCGGGTTGGCGCGGCTATGTCCCGTTCGGCGAGATGCCGCGCGCCCTGAATCCGGCCAGCGGGGTCATCGTCAGCGCGAACAACAAGGTGGTGGATGATCGCTACCCGCACTTCATTTCGCGCGACTGGGCGCCACCTGCTCGCGCCGAACGCATCACCGCCATGATCGCCGACGCCTTGCGCCGCAATGGCAAGATCGACACGGAGCAGACGCGCCTGATGCAGGCGGACACCGTGGACCTTGAAGCGCTTGCGCTGCGCGACTATCTGGTGGCCCATGTTTCCCCGGAACTGGCATCCAGCGCCGCCGTCCGGGATCTCGCGCGGTGGGACGGCCGCATGGACACGGACCAGCCTTCGGCCACGGTGTTCAACTTCTGGCTCAGGCACCTGCGCAAACGTCTGCTCCTGGACCGGATCGACGACGAGCAGGGCGCAGCCGACCAGATACAGGCACTGCGCGGCTACGTCGGCGGAGTCACTCCCGTGCAGATCCGCCAGCTGTTGCAAAGCGGTGACCCCGCCTGGTGCGGCAGCGACAGCAAGGCCGCCACAGGCTGCACGGGCCCCCTGCGGACCGCGCTCGACGATGCGTTGCGGGAGCTGCGCAAGTACGGCGGCGACCGGTCGGACTGGGCATGGGGGACGCTGCACCGCGCGCGGTTCAACCATGTCCCGTTCGGCGACGTGAACCTGCTGGACCGCGTGTTCTCACGACGTCTGCCGAGCCCTGGCTCGGAGAACTCCGTGAACGTCGCCGGCAGCCTCTATCGGCCGATGAAAGGCTACGAACAAAACTTCGGTGCGGTGTTCCGCCAGGTCATGGTGATGGGGCAGGGTGGCGGGGAGCACGCCTACATGAACTCGACCGGACAGTCCGGCAATCCGATGAGCCCGCATTTCGACGACATGCTTGAGCCCTTCGCGCATGCGCAACTGTACGCATTGAGGCAGCCGGACACCGCGGCCGGCGCGATGCGCCAGACCCTGCATGCAGCAGGCGGCGCCAGCGAGGCAAGACCGTGAAGCTGTTCGACCTCTTCGTCCGCCGCGCCCCGAACCGGATCTTCCTCTCCATTTTGCTCGGCGCGCTGTCCGGCGTCTGCTATTCGCTGCTGATCCCGATGGTGCAGGTCGGCATCAGCGGCGCGGACACAGCAGCGGGCAGCGCCGACACCGCCATCTTCCTGGGCGTGGAGGTCCACCAGCACAAGCTGGCTCTGGTCTTCTTCGCGCTGTGTGCCTGCGTACTGGTGTTCCGCTCCGTGTCGCAGATCACCTTGCTGCGGGTGGCCATGGAGGTGACGACCGAACTGCGTCGCACGCTGTACGAGCGCATCAGCCAGGCCCCGATCGCCGAGCTCGAACGCATGGGGTCGGCCAGGCTCATCGCCGCCATCACCACAGACGTCGGCCGCATCGTGTTCGGCGCGCGAGCGCTGCCGGATCTGCTCATCAGCGCGGTGACCATCGTCGGCATGCTGGGCTTCATGAGCTACCTGGATTTTCCCGTCTTCGTCCTGGTCCTGCAGGCCATCGCCTTCGGCGCGATCACCTACCAGATCCCGATGTTCCTCGCCAACCGCCACTTCCAGCGCTCACGCGAACGCATCGATCCCCTGCAGGACGCCATCCAGGGCCTGATCAACGGCGCGAAGGAACTCAAGCTCGATCCGGCCAAGCGCCAGCGCTACTTCCTCGACGTGCTGATGGACAACGAGTACGCCGTCATGCGCGCCGACAAGGCCGGCAACACCGTCGTGCGGCTCGCCGCCAATTACGGCGACATGATCAGTTTCCTGGTCATCGGCGTCATCGCCTATGTCTTCGTCAACTATCACGCGATCACCGCCGCCACCCTCACCAGCGTGATCATGGCGATGCTGTACATCACCACGCCTATCGCGCTGGTGATCAACACCGTTCCCGCCGTGTTCATGGCGCGCATTTCCTTGAAGAAGGTCAACGCGCTGTTGGGCGCCATCCCGTCGGAGACGTACCCGGTTGCCGCTGGCGGAGCGCGTGACGATTGGTCGACGCTGACCCTGCGCGGATTGGAGTACACCCACGCGGGCAATGGCGACGATGCGGGCTTCCACGTCGGCCCCATCGACCTGACCATCCATCGCGGGGAAGTGACCTTCATCGTCGGCGGCAATGGCTCGGGCAAATCGACCCTGAGCAAGCTCATCACGCTCCATTACCGCGCCAGCGGCGGAGACATGCTGTTCGACGACGATCCGCTGACCGATGCCAACATCGTTGCCTACCGCAACCAGATCTGTTCGATCTACTCCGATTACCATCTCTTCGACCGACTGCTTTGCGACGCGCGGCTGGACGAGGACGAAAAGATCCGCGAGTACATGACCCTGCTCAAACTGGAGCGCAAGCTATCCATCGTGGGACGCAAGTTCTCGACCCGCGCGTTGTCGGACGGGCAGCGCAAGCGCCTGGCGCTGCTGGCGGCGCTCATCGAGGACAAGACACTGTATCTCTTCGACGAATGGGCGGCCGATCAGGATCCGGCATTCAAGGAGATCTTCTATCGGCGGATCATCCACGAACTCAAGGCGAGAGGGAAAGCCGTCATCGTCATCAGCCATGACGACCGCTTCTTCGGAGAGGCGGACCGGATCGTCCACATGGAGCAGGGACGCCTGCGCGAGGCCATCGCCGGCCCCGACCCATCAACTGCTTCGATTCAGACCGGGCGCTCCTCCGGAGAGCTCCAAGAAGCGCTCCAAGCCGCGCCGCGACTGCCTTTCGCCACCACGGGCAACGAACGATGATCGACCTCATTGAAAAGAACGGATCCGACGCATCGCTGCTGAACAGGGAATTCGAGCGTTACGTCGACGCCCACGGGATTTCCGATCCCATCCCGTTCCGCGACCTGGCGACGACGGAGTTCATGCGGACGTATCAGTACCCGATCAACTCATGGCCATTCTTCGTTTCGCCCGCGTTCGTGGCCGACATGCAGGAAATGAACGGAAACATCCTGCGCATCACCCATGCCGCCATCCGCGGCATCTTCAACGATGATCCCGAGCGCATGGCCGCGGCCATGGGAATGGATGCCGTGCGCTGCTCGCTGTTTCTCAGCAAGCTCAACCTGTCGGACATCTGCTTCCGCACCGATGCCGTGCTGACGGAGCAAGGCCTCAAGCTGGTAGAGGTGAACGTCGGCACCTCCATCGGAGGCTGGCAGATCCAATGGATGGACGAGACCTTCAGGAACTATCCCGGCTACCGCGGTTTCTTCGACAAGCACAGCGTCAGCTGCCGCAACACGCCGGTCACGTTCTTCCGTTTCCTGATCGAGTCGGCGGCGCGGATCGAGGACCACGGCACGCGCGTCATCCTGTTCAAGGTCAAGGAAGGCTTCGATCCGGCCTTGTACGGCGAGTTCCTGCAACAGTGCATCGACGAGGCCGTCGCCGCGTCCGGAGTCGACGCCCAGGTACGGTTCTTCGCCTCATTCGACGCGCTTGAAGTGACACCGCAGGGCACCTTCCATGACGGCGACAGAATCCACCTGGTGACCTTCGGCGACCTGAGCGGCGAGGCGCCCGCGCCGGTCCAGTTGCTGCGCAGCGTGCTGGCCGGCAAGCTGGCCTGCCCGGACTTCCCGACCAACATGGTGCTGTCCGACAAGCGCGCGATGGCGCTGCTGCACTACGCCGTGCAGGCGGGCGCGCTGCCCACCGCCGACGCCGAGCTGGTCACGCGCTATGTGCCCCGCACCTTCATGCTTGGCGGGCCGCTTTACCGGGCGGACCTGATGGACGAACTGTTGGCGCGCAAGGACGACTATGTCGTCAAACAGTGCGACGGCATGCAGGGCATCGACGTCTATGTCGGGCGTTTCATGAACATGGAGGACTGGACGAGAAAACTGGCCACACTGGAGCGACAAGAGCTGTGGATCGCCCAGGAGTATTGCGAATCCGTGCGCTTCTATGGCCACGCACCGGGCTCGCGCCAGGTCTTCGACTTCGTCTGGGGCGTGTTCCAGTTCGGCGATCGCTTCGGTGGCTCGTGGATTCGCATGATGCCGAACAGCGAAAGCTACGACGGTGTCATCAACTCCGCCCGCGGCGCGCAGGAGCGCATCGTGTTCGAAGCGGCATGTTGACGGGCAGGGCAGGTAGCCGGTCAATCGCGCCGCCGCGCGTGGCCTAGACAGATGTGAACCTTAGGAGAAACATCGCGATGAACCCACTTGCTTCACTTTTCTCGCGGCGCGCCATCGGCGCCTGCGCGCTGATCCTGACACTCGCGGTCGGCGTACCTGCACAGGCGGAGCCTACCGACGTCGAAGTGCGCGTGCTTGCGCGCGGCGCGAAGTTCATCGGCGGATACACGGCGTCGGCCCTGGTGACGCTCACCGATGCGGAGACGGGCGAAGTGCTGGCGAAAGGCATGACCCAGGGCTCGACCGGTGATACGCAGCGCATCCTGCAGGGCCGCGCGCCTCTGTCCACGCCGGATTCCGGCGTATTCAAGGCAACGCTCGACCTGACAGATGCGCGCCGCGTCACCGCTACGGTCACCGGACCGATGAGCCAGCCACAAGCGGCGACCACGGTCACCAGCAGCCAATGGATACTGCCGGGCCGCCACGTGACGGCCGGCGACGGCTGGCTGCTCGAACTGCCGGGCCTGATCGTCGACCTGGCGACACCTACCGCGTATCAGTGGGTCAAGGCGAATTCGACTATTCCACTAGAGGCATCGGTCACGCTGATGTGCGGCTGCGGCCTGTCGACCGACGGCCCCTGGAAGGCGGACGGAACGGACGTCCAAGCCTATCTCTGGATCGACGGGAAAAAGCAGAAGCCCCAAACGCTGCGCTTCAATGCCGCAACCAGCCGATACGAAACCCAGCTCACGACCCAAGGCCCCGGCATTTATGAGGTCCAGATCCGCGCCTGGACCGGCATGACCAACAACGCCGGCGTCGCCAGGACGACATTTTTCGTGAAATGATCCAGCCGCGCGCGCGAAGTTCACCCCGTCGGGCGAGCGTGAGGGCAGGGCACCGTCGGCCGACGTGCTGGAGCCTACTAGGCCAGCTCGCGGCTGGCCTGCCCGATGGCGTGGTTGATCCTCGCGATCACCTCCGCACGTTGCTCGTTGACGAAGAAGTGGCCGCCGGGCAACCAATGGATCTCGCACGCGCCGGTGGTGAGCTCGCGCCAGGCATCGACATCGGCCTGCGCCACTTCATGGTCGTCCATGCCGGCCAGGACGGTGATAGGGCAGTCCAACGGCTGCGGCCCGGCCCGGTAGACATCGGCGATCCTGAAGTCAGCGCGCAGCAGGGGAATCAGCAGGTCCAACAGCTCCGCGTTGCCCAGCACTTCCTCCGGCGTCCCATCCAGTTCACGCAGCTTGGCGAGGAAATCGTCCTTGGGCAGGTCATGGATACTGGCGCGGGTCGACGGGACGTGCGGCGCGCGGCTACCCGACGCAATCAGTCGGGCAGGGCCCGGCAACCCGAACGACGCGCAGCGACGTGCGAACGCATAGGCCACGCGGCTGCCCAGGCTGTGGCCGAACAGCAGGTAGGGCTTATCGAAGAGGCCAACGAACACAGCGCTCAGATCGGCCACCATCGCCTCCATCGACGTATGCGCGGGTTCGCCCATGCGGGAAGCACGTCCTGGCGGCTGCGCGCAGACCAGTTCCACGTTGTCGGGCAGACTGGAAGCCCAGGGAATGTACGTGGCCGCCGATCCACCGGCATACGGCAGACAGACCAACCGCATGTCGGCGTATGGTCGAGGATCGGGACGGATGAACCAGCGGCTGGCGCTCAACGGCGTACCTCCTGCAGTGGATGTGCAATGGATTTCGCACGGATATGGAAGCTGGCAGGGAGCCAGACGTCATCGTCCGATGATACTCGCCACGAATTGCTTGCGCGCTCGTTCAGGCCGCACGACGCCAAAAAACAGACATGCCGGACGTCGACGCCATCCGACCTCATCGTTGTGGACGGCAACGGCTGGTGGGCAGGGCATGTAATTTTTCGCCGCTTTAATCACTGAGCAGATTGCCAACAGGACCAAGCATGAAGGATGAACCCGACTTCTCGCCCACGCTTGATGCGACAGCACCGACGATCGCTGATGGTGACGGATCGAATTTCCGTCCATCCGCAGATGCGCGCAGCCAGCGCACGACGAACGACGTGAAGCAGATGTACGAAAAATTCCCTTATCCAAGCCCCATCGTCGGCAACGGGCTGATTCGGGACAACGGGAACATGCTGAGCGTTCTTTTCCCCGACGAAGACTTCGCGGGCAAGCGGATTCTTGATGCGGGATGCGGAACGGGCCAGCGCGCCAATGGCGTCGCCAAGATGTTTCCCAAGGCGCAGGTCATTGGCGTGGACATGACCTCTGCGTCACTGGACGCAGCCAGGAAGATGGCAGCCAGCAACGACGTCTCCAACATCGAGTATCGCCAGTGCGATCTGCTGGAACTCGACCTGGGCATGGAGTTCGACGTGATCATCTCCAGCGGCGTGATGCATCACCTGGAGGATCCGATCAAAGGTCTGAGTAGATTGCGCGCGCACCTGAGCGACACCGGCGTGGCAATGATCTGGCTATATCACGCACTTGGTGAGTATGAGCGCTTTCTGGGACGCGAACTGCTTCACCGGCTGTGGGGCGAAAACAAGTCGGACCTCGATCGCGGCGCTGCGCTGATGGACGCGCTCAGACTCGACCTGGGCTCCCACCAGTACGGCAGCGTGTCAGGGCAGGCCGGAAACGAGATCAGCTATCGGTCCATCAACGCCGATGCCTACATGCATCCGATTGTGGAGGCTTATAGGCTCGCAAGAGGGCTCAGCATGATGCTGGACGCGGGCTACGACTGGGCGGCCGTGGCCAGCCTGAACTTGATCGGCAAGAGTGTCCTCATCGATATCGACGGCAGCATCGACCCAGCCTACAAAGACATCTCGGTCCAACTCAGCGACTTGTTCGAGGCGACCGAACTGCAGAACAGCTATCTACACTTGGACCGCCTGGACCGCCTGGGCGTGATCGAACTGCGGCTGAAGCCAACCGCGTTCACCATGATCGCGGGCAGCCCAAATGCGGCGAAGCTTCTTCCAGATTGGTTGCTACAGGGTGCCTTCGGCCGCAACTCCCGGGAGAAGCTTCAGGGTTGTGGATCGAGCAATGTGAGTATCCTGCGATAACGCGCCCCTCTTTACATAATATACATTATGCGAAATAAAGGGGCGCCCCAACCGGCAGCCTTTGCACCAGCGGCAGCACCATGCTTGTCAGTTTCTTTAGTTCGTGTCCTTTTCGCTTGGATCGTGCTCCTGCTTGATTTCAAAGGCTTTTTTCCCTCTCCAAGGACACGATCCAAAGTAACGCATGGACGCTCTTCGTGCCAGTGTCGCTATGCAGAGCAGCTTGATCTGTGTCAGGTTGCAGCCACTTTGCCGCGACTGCGCCTAGAGCGTGCTGGTTTAGGAGGCTTGGGCTGACCGTGTCCAACACGTTGGTACCAAGCCGCTTCGAGTGCCGCAGGGAGATCGTTCAATTTGGCCAGCTGTGCCTCCAACGCGTCGGCACGCGCTTGCTGGACGGTAAATTCCTGGCGAGTCTGAGAGACCGTGGCTTTCGCGCGCTCAAGCTCCTCGCCATGCAGCCGTTCGGTCATTGCAACTTCTTTTCGGAGGCTCATCAGTTGCTGTTGAGCCTCCTTGGCCTCCTGGCGCGCCCGATCCACTTCCGCATGTGCACGGTCTTCCGTAGCACGCACATGCTGGGTCAAAGCGTCGCGCTCAGCACGCGCCGCTTCCTGCACATGCTGAAGCTGAATCTGCAGTGC
This sequence comes from Xanthomonas sp. DAR 35659, assembly GCF_041242975.1. Classification (NCBI taxonomy): domain Bacteria; kingdom Pseudomonadati; phylum Pseudomonadota; class Gammaproteobacteria; order Lysobacterales; family Lysobacteraceae; genus Xanthomonas; species Xanthomonas medicagonis. The sequence goes on along the minus strand of NZ_CP162488.1, from coordinate 2,571,945 downwards.
TTCGCAGGCTCTTTCTACTTCTGATACACGCAGTGTTGCCGCGTCGCGCTGCTGGCAGAACTCATCTAGCTGCTGCCGGAGTTGCGCAACGAGACGCTCGAGTTCGCCGGCGCGGGCTGTCGCGAGCTGTTCGGCGTGATGAGCCACCTCTGCCTCGCCCCTAAGCCGGCCGAGTTCGGCCTGGATGCTGTGGCGATCGCGTTCTAATTCATCTCGGGCGCTCAGTAGGGCGGCACGCTCACTGGCGATGGCTTCATCGGCATGGTTCCGCGCATGGTCAAGAGCTAACGCCCACCACTGCCCTGCCAGGGCTGCCACTGCCTCGGGCACATTGGCTGTGACTACGCGGATCTGGTCGTTTTGCGCCAGGCGCGTCCCCAATCCGCGCCACCATGTATCCAGCCACCGAACGACGGTATTCGGGGAGCCTGTACCAAGATGAGCACGGATGCGTTCGACGGTCGGACGTTCGCCAAGCGCGACAAGCGCGTCGGCGGCGGCGTGGACGTCTGATTCTGTGATGCCTCTGGCCATTGAAGTGCCTCCCGGATTGGCGCCCTGCCCCGCAGTTGACGTACTCGCGATAAGTGATGATTATCGTGGCTACGCCTACTTATTCGTAGCATACATTACATACTATGAATGATAATTCCACTAGTGCCGCCCTCGCCCAGACTGTCCACCATCTGGTACTGCCCGAACAGCTGGCGCAACAGGCGGCGGACGCGGTGCGCGAACTGCTGGCCGAAGCAGCGGCCGAGAACACCACCCGCAGCTACACCAGTGCCCTGCGCTACTGGGCCGGCTGGCATGCGGCGCGCTACGGCATCGAGCTCGCATTGCCGGTGCCCGAAGCCACTGTGCTGCAGTTTGTGGTCGATCACGTGCAGCGCCGCTCGACTGACGGTGAGCTGGCGTGGGAGCTGCCGCCGATCGTGGACCAGGCCTTGGTGGCGGCCGGCCTGAAGGCCAAGCTTGGACCCTGGACCTTGGCCACCGTGCGGCATCGGGTCGCCGTGCTGTCCACCGCGCACAGGCTCAAAAAGGCGACCAATCCCTGCGAACAGCCAGCGATCCGCACCGTGCTCAGCCGCGCCGCCCGAGCCGCAGTCAAACGCGGCGAGCGGCCGCGCAAGAAGACCGCGATCACCCTGCCCGAGCTGGAAGCCCTGCTGGCCACCTGCGACGACAGCCTGGAAGGAATACGGGATCGCGCCCTACTCTGCTTCGGGTTTGCCAGCGGTGGGCGCCGGCGCAGTGAGATCGCCGCCGCCGACCTGCGCGACCTGCGCCGGATCGGCGAGGCGGGCTACATCTACCGTCTGGAGCACAGCAGGCCGGCGTCACCGCGAGCTCGACCCCGGACAAGCCGGTGCTCGATAGGGCCGCCCTCGCGCTGCAGGACTGGCTGGACGCAGCCGGGATCACCGAAGGGGCGATCTTCCGACGGCTCTGGAAGCAGCGCGTCGGCCCCGCCCTGTCTCCGGCCGCGGTAGGCGAGATCGTACAGCGGCGGGCGCGACTGGCCGGACTGGAGGGGGATTTCGGAGGTCACAGTCTGCGATCGGGGTTCGTGACCGAGGCCAGCCGCCAGGGCGCGGCTCTGCCGGCGATCATGCAGCTGACCGAGCACCGGTCTGTGTCGAGCGTGGTGGGGTATTTCCAAGCTGGCAATGCGCCGAAGAACCCGGCGTCCCGGCTACTGGATAATTGACCCGTGTCGGGCGCCTGTCGGGCTGCTGTCGTGTTGCCAGGTCCGGCGCCTTCCTAGTCTGGGATTCCTACCGCACCGGAGTTACACCCCATGACCACCGCTACCCCGCCCCGCCTGCTGACCACAGCCGAAGTCGGCGCCTGCATCCGCCAATTCCCGCGAGCTACGCCATTGGTCGCAAGAGCAACTGGCCGAGATCTCGGGCCTGAGCGTGCGCACCGTCCAGCGGGTCGAACAGGGCGACTCGGCCAGTTTCGACACCCGTCGTGCCCTGGCTCGCGTCTTCGACCTCAACGACATTGATGCGCTCAATAAGCCCTTCTCGCTGCCCACGGCCGAGGAGCTGCAGGCGGCGCAAGCACAGTTCGAGCGCGACCACATCACCCTGGCGGTGGCACCGCTGACCACGGGCCGTCAGCTGGCCAGCTTGATCACGTCGTGCGAGATGGATCTGTCCGAGCCGACCTTCGAGCTGCCGCGCGAGGCGGCGGCCGAGTTCGCTGCGCTGATCGACTCTTACCGTGAGTACCGCGACTGCCACGACCTGTACTCGGAAACCAACAAGCTCGACATCTACGACGAGCTGCAGCAGCACATCGACGCGCTGCAGGTGCTGGGCGTATCGTTGTGTCACGGTCAGCGCAAGGTCGCCGTCCGGATGGGCTCGGGCGCGCCTATGAACGCCACTGTCCTTTACGTCGTGGCATTCCGTCTTGGCCACGAGTCGACCCAGATCGCGACCCCTAAGGCGGCGCGCATCGGCTAAGTGCTCAAGTGCTTGCTCGATCCCCGTACACCGAGACAAGCATATGCGCGGTCTTAACCCGGCGCTCGTGGTTGAAGCAAAGGGTCTCGTACAGATCGCGACATATGCGCCTGTAAGACATAGATCTCACTCTTCCAAGGACTGGCCATGAACTTCGATGTCAACGCGATTTACGACAAACCCCTCAACTTCCTGATCGGGCCCGGCGCCTCATTCGGCCTGCTGCCCACCCTTGCGTTGAAGGTCACATGGGACGAAGGCAGGGCACATACCATCGAGACTTTGGCGACGTCTTACGAACAGCAGGAAGATAGGAAGCGGCACACCGCGCTATTCATGCACTACTACGACCAGTGCATTCGCCCAGCTCAGCAGATGTCGTTCGAAGCCATTCGTAACGACCCCGCGCGATCTGCGGTCCAAGCCAATTACGAGCGCTTCATCCGGGCAGTGCTCACGCTGCTCCAGCGCCGGCGCGGGGTCGACCGGCGCTGCAATGTGTTCACCACTAACTACGACGGATGCCTTCCGGAAGCGGCCAATCGCATCACGCTCGAGGGTGGGCAGGATTTCGTAGTCAATGACGGGAGCCGCGGCTTCTTCCAACGTGTGGTCGAGGCGCGGAACTACAACACCTATCTCACGCGCACCGGCATCTTCGAGCGGCATCGTCAGACCGTCCCTCAGATCAATATCATAAACTTACATGGCTCGGTTTATTGGTCCCGGCATGCCGATCAAGTGCATGTGTCCTACAACCATGATCACTTGGCGGACGCCCCGTTGGTCGATGAGGGGATGCGCGAGGCTGTTAAGGAGTATTGGGAGCAATTAGAGGCCGGCGGCCCAGACACCGCACTGCCTGACGCCCCCCCTAACTCAAGCCCAGATGGAAACGTTTTGGACAGCCTACCGCCGGCTTCCGATCGTGAACCCAACTAAGTGGAAGTTCCACGAAACGGTGTTTGAAGAGCACTACTATCAGATGCTCCGCATGCTTAGCTTTGAGCTGGAGCGAGAGAATTCCGTACTCATCACCTTCGGATTTTCTTTCGCGGATGAGCATATCCTCAACCTCGTTAAGCGCTCGCTGTCCAACCCACAGTTGATGGTATTTGTCACGTGCTTCAACGAGACCGAGTATGCGCGCTTGTCCGTCCAGTTTGCGGACTACGCGAATGTTGCCTGTGTGACGGCCGCGGACGGCCTCCTCACCTTCGACACGTTCAACGCCATGCTCACCTCCGTTAGCCCATCGTCCGCTGCGGGGCCGGTGGTTGGGGCGGCCCCATGATGCGGGTCGGTGCGGTCATTGCGGTGGCGGGCACCAAGGTCACGCTCCGCATCGATGAAGAATCTAGCAAGGAGGTCTTATTCGTTCGTGGCGAACGGCTGAAGGGAATTTCGATCCGTGAGTATTTAGCAATCTCCCGCGGCTTTCGCGACATTATCTGCATGGTCGAGGGCGAATTCCTTGACGAACGTCGGAGTGAGACGGACGGTGTTCGTACCGAATATGTGCGTCGCGTCGACGCGCGGCCCATCGGATATTTTGAGAATGACCGCTTCGTGCATGGGATCAAGTTCTTGCCCATGATCTTGGATGAAGCGCACCTCTTGTCTGACCAGCGGATTGCGCAGATCTTTGATCGATCGGCACATACCCCTGGCTTGCGTATCGGAATGCTGCAGAAGGAGGGCCTTCCGGTCGCGCTGCCATACACTCGCGTCTTCAATAGCCACATCGGCATCTTTGGGAACACGGGCAGCGGAAAATCCAATACCTTAGCCAAGTTGTACACGGCGTTGTTCGAGCGTAACCCACCCGGCTTAGCTCAGCGCAGCCGCTTCCTTCTCATCGACTTCAACGGCGAATACACTCAAGCTCAGCTGGTCGACGCCCCCTACAAGCGGGTGCTCGACGTTTCGACCGGGCGCGTTCTCGGCGACCGCATCACGATCACGTTTGACGAATTCTGGGATGTCGAGACCCTTGCGCTGCTCTTCCAGGCTACCCAGCACACCCAGCGCCCCTTCCTAAGCCGTGTGGTGGAAGGCCGCAGGCGCTTTGGCCACTTGCAAGATTCGTTGCCCCGCTATTTTCGGAGCGTGGTCAAGAAAATATTCACATCGAGCCGCCCGCGTCCAGAGCTCCTTGATCGAGCTAGGTTCTTGGTCAGCCAGTTGGGCCTAGACGATCTCATTCAAGCGCTCGACGAAATTCAATGGTACGGCGCCGTGGCAACCTTCAATAATCCGCGCAGCGGCACCTGGTTCAACGCAGACGGAATTGGCTACGCTAACGCGCTCGCCCCAATCGTTGATGCCGCAGAACTCCCCGACATGGACGCGTTTGACGAGTTGGACGTTCGCTGCCAACTAGGGTTGATGAACGATATCGGCACGGGTCAAGTTCAGCTAGATCACATTCTGCCGCTGATGAAGCGCATGGAGGGAGCGATCGCCATGCTGCGCAAAACTGTTCAGGTGGCGATCCAAGACGCCCTGCCCCCCTCCACGCTGACGGTCGTATCGCTTAAGAGGTGCAGCACCGACGCAAAGAAGATTCTTCCCATCCTCATCGCCAAACACGCGTATCACCATCATCGCGCTGCCGTGGCCTCGCCGCCGGACCGCACGTTACACCTCATAATCGATGAGGCTCACAACATCCTGTCAGAGATGTCTACCCGCGAGGCGGAGGCGTGGAAGGACTACCGTCTGGAGCTGTTTGAAGAAATCATTAAGGAAGGACGCAAGTTCGGCGCCTTCCTGACCATTGCCAGCCAGCGGCCGGCAGACATCTCTCCGACCATCGTGTCTCAGATCCACAACTTCCTGATCCATCGTCTAGTAAATGACCGCGACCTGTTCCTGATCGACAACACTATCTCGACCTTGGACCCGATTTCCCGTGCGCTGATTCCGAACCTGACCCAAGGCTGCTGCGTGGTGACGGGAACCGCCTTCGACCTGCCGATGGTGGTTCAGGTAGACATGCTCAGCTCCAACCGACGTCCAGACAGTGGGGATATCGACCTTCAGGAACTCTGGCACGCTTAGAGCTAAACCCAAAACCGTATCCACGATACCCTGAAGCCAGCGCGGCACGGGATGGTCCAATCGATTGCCAACCAAGGCATTTTTACGCGGCGTACAACCTGTAGTGCAGTTTCATATCTCATGATTGTTTCCCGTACCTGTGACGCCTTCGCCCGCGCGAGACTGGCCGTGTCTTGTTACCGCAGGGCGAAAAGACGCGGTTCATGCCGGGGCCCATTGTCCTTCTTTCGGTTGGCCATCTCGAATCGACCACGCACGAATCCCACGCGTGTGCGCGGACTTGCCCACAATGACCGCCAATGGTGATGACAATGCAACGGCATGCTGCGTAGCAAAAGCTGAAAAGCTCGCCACATCCTTGGGCGATATCTTGGGCATCACCTGTGGATGGGTATGCCAATAGCCCACCAGACGCCAGCCCCGGGCGTTGGCTTGGCCGATCTCTTGTCGGCATCGTTTGGCATCCAGTTCCAGCCACGCCCACCCTGCCCGATCTGCCGGATGGGGCGAGGTGGCGCTGACGAGCACGAGCCCTCGCCGATCATCCGGATCGACAAAGAGCTGGCCGCCGCGCTCGGTCTCCCAGATCCGCTGACGATGTGCGCTCAATACCTGCGCCACAGTCTCGGTGACAAGCAGCTCTGCGCTGTGACCGGGCCACCGCCATCGCCAGGCAATCTTGTTCAATGGCGCTCCTCGCCGGCCGGCCACTCACGCTCCAACACCATATGGACCTGACCGGGCTCCAGGCGTGGGCCTTGGTAGTGCCCCTTCAATGTTGCTACTTCGTCAGGAGTAGAGATACTGCTGACCCATGCCTGTGCGGGCATTTGGTCGCGCAACACGCGTATCGCGCTGTTGACGACCATCGATACCACGCTGGCTAGACCCGTCGCACCTCCCGGAATGAAGCTCTCCCCGCAGGCCGGCAGCGGCACCACGCCACCATCAGGCCACTGGGTGAACGCCTGGCAAAAATCACCGCGCTCATTGAACAATCGCCGCCCATCGCTGCCCGGTTCAATCGCCACCAGGGCATGACCAACAAAGGCATTGGGTTCGCTCCATGCCTGTATCAACGGCCACGCTGCGCCATTGGCCTTGGCGCGCCACAGCGCTACCTCTGAACTCCATTCGGCACTGGTCACGATAACCAGGTCTGCCTTGTCCAGGACCTCGGTCTTGGCGGTCAGGATGACCTCCACGAAGGTGTTGTAGGCCTCGATCTGGACGGTGGGGAGATCCCGCTGGAGCCGCATCCGCAGCGCGCCTACCTTGGACTTTCCCAACTCATCCATGCCTAACGCATGTCGGCCTAAGTTCTGACCAACCAGCTTGTCCGGGTCAATCAATGTCAGATGCCCTACCCCGGCTTTGGCCAGCAACATCGCCACGGGACTTCCCAAGGAACCTAGACCGACCAACGCGACCCGGCGATGTTCCAGATCTGCGGCCATTCCGGCGCGTTCTCTTGAATGGATCGCAGCGCGCTCGAGCAAGTCGAGCGTGGCTACCTGCAGAACCGCGGGAAACAACGCTGTCTTCTGCGCGCCCTGTCGACGCCCGGCGCGCAGCCCATAGCGCGGGCCTCGGCGGGGTTGCAGCGCCTTGGAGCGCAGGTTGAAGCAAAACAGCGGCCCGGCTTGCTCACCGGGCAGTTCCAGCACGGCCCAGCGAACGGGAAGATCATCGCTGCGCTGCAGCCAATCCAACAAGGCCGGAATATCCTCATCATCCAGATACGGCATCAGCCATTCCAAGAATGCTTCAGCCGTGGGAACACTCAGTGGAGGATAGTCCTGCAGTTTGATGAAAAACGCCGGAGCCAGCGGCTCGCGGATCGATCGAGCCACTCCGACGACGCGTTCGTGATGCTTCCTCAGGGCGCCCTGGTCATCCGATAGCCATAGCGTTTCCCATCCCGATATCACCTCGCGTCGAGGATCACTCAAGGCATACAAGGGCCCGGCCTGCGTGGGGCGCTTCAACAGCAGCAAGCTCTGCGAGGACCTTTTTAGCTGGTGGGACCAGTAAGAGGTGATCTCCGCCTGGAACTCGGCTGCCCGACGATGGGGATCAGATCCTTCAACGGCAAATTCCAGAATTTGCCCGAGTCGTTTCAAACTGTCGCAGACAATGCTCTCGGGTGTTCCCGTAATCGGGCGCTCGCCAAAGCCGTGCAGGCACATGCCATTCTCCATGGCATGAGGCCACTGAAGCCAGGGCGATGGCGTCACCTGCAGAGCCAGTTGACCTGAGGGGAACTGCGAGGGAAACCCGATGCGTAGCCGGCGTGAGAGGCCGGTATAGTCCGCCGGCAGCGGGAGGGTGAAAGCCGCTGCTTCGTTGTAGCGTGGCGTGATCGCTGTCAGCCAGGTCTGGACCACATCCGGGCCCAAGAACGCATGCAGCGCGGCGATGCCGCGCTGCACATCACTTTGCGCAGGCTTAGCCAAGGCGCCCGACCGGTTTCACGTCCTGTTGCGAGCCCTGACCTCGCACCCCCTCGCCGAAGAAAGAGCCGGCCATCATGGCGTTACGGGTCACCGTATCGGCACGACCAGGCAAGGTCCAGTTGGGCGGGATCGCATTGTTGATCTCGTCCACAAAGGCACCGCCGATGCCAAAGCTCTCCTTCACCGAGTCGGTAAAGTCCGCCGTCGAGCTGAAGGTCTGCAGACCCAGCCCGAAGGAGGACATCGCATGGGCATGCCAACGATCGAACGCCTGGCGGTAAAGCTGCCCGTCGGGACGATTCCACTTCTCGGCAAAGTTCTCGCCCGGATCCTTTGGATTGCAGACTTGGTAGTGGCCGGGATGTCCCTGGATATGGGCCGGCATCCGCTGAACGATGGCCATCATCGCCTCCAACGGGCGCAATGCCCGGGCCTTGGAGGCCTTAGCGACATCCAGATAGGCCTGGCTAGCCAACGTGGTGATGACCGCCGAGATCGGCCGATGCCCCTCCGTCCGGGTGCGAATGGCCCATTCATCACGGTGCCGCTTGAGCATCTTGACCGCCGCACGCAGCGGATCCTGTTCCGAATACAGCGCATAGTCGGGCAGCGGCTCCTGCGAAGCTTCGACCAGCCGGCCATCGCGCTTAGCCAAGCGATGCGTGCTGTCCAAGGCGATCTGCTCCTGAGATGCAGTTTGCAGCCAGGTCGCGTATGGAAGCGGACTGCTCGCCTTCCAGCTGCGCATTTCGCGGTCCGGTACCTCGAGCTTGCCCGCACCGTTCTCCTGCCCATTGCCGGCAATGGCGCGGGCTGGCGTGACATCGATATGGAAGCCGGGATTATCATCGGCATACACGATGCGAACGCCGCGCCGCAGCAGTTCGATCTTGGCCTGGACGCGGCTGCCGTCATCAAAGCGCTTGTAGATGGCATCCAGCACCTGCATCGCGCTGGCGCCCTGCGCATGGGGCAACCAGACGATGGCATCGGCATCGATGGTGCCCAAGTCCTTGGGCGCGTCCGCCACCGGCTTGATCGTCGTGCGCAAGCGCATGGATCCTTGCACAAAGATGTGGGCCCCGGCCAACAATGGATCGTCAGCCGCATCCAGAACCTTTTGCAATTGCTGGTAGCGATTGTTGATGATTTGGTATTGCGCCTCGCTCAGCGAAATCCTCTCAGCCGCACTCAGTAGGAAAAACTCCCAGCTGCTGTACTTGGTGTGGCCAGTATTGACGTGCATGTTCATGGTTCACCTGTGTTCGACGTAGGGCCCAACGGCAAGGCGGGTTTGAAACGATCCTGATCGTTCTTGTCACGATCAAAGATCAGATAGGGATGTTGGTGTTCGGTGGTCAGCAGGGCCCCAAATTCGATCATCAAGGCCGCAGGCGCGGCCGGAAAGACATGGATGGGCCCTGCCGTCATGGCCTCCAGGCGGCTGAGCTGGATCTGCAAGGCATCGCGGAAGGCATGGATGACGCCGCGGTTCTTGACCATCGCGTAGCTGGGCTCGGAAATAGCCAGCGTGGCAATGCGCGCGCCGGGCAAGGCAGCCAGCACATCCCGATCAGGGACTTGGGCGGAAATGGACAGCACCAAGGCCAACGGCCCATCGCCGTCGGGTGGCGCGGTGTACAGATACTCTGGCGGCGCGGCGCCGGGGTCGGGCCAGCTCAGGCCGTGCTCACGGTTGAAGGAGAACAACGCGCGATTGGAGCGATCACCAATACATTGCCCCAACAGGACCAACGCCGGCATATCGGCCACGCCCACCACGGCCAATGCCGGCGCATCGCCATGTGAGCCGCCGCGCTGGCTGAGCTTGTGTTCGAGCTCGTAGCGCATCTTGTTTTCCAGCAACTTCCAGTAGGCCGCATCGCGACCCGCGGGCCCAGGCGCATCCAGAATTAGCTTCACAGGATGGCCGAAGGCGGCCAGTCCTTCAGCGGACATGGCCGTGAGGAAGGCGCGCTCCCCAATCTCGTTCTGGGTGCTGAAATGCCGGCTTTGCACGATCAGGGCGATGGCCCGGCCACCTTCTGGAGTGGAGGCGGCCAACCGAATCCGCTCACAATGGGCCTGATGCAGGTTGCTCAAATCCTGCTCGGGGTAGTCCTCTGCGTCGCGATCGATCTTGTCGTGGCAGCTGGGACAGAGCAGCATCAAGTTGGCTGGATCATTGGTCAGGGCCTGCGCCTGTTCGGCGTTGTGCTGGGCTTGTCCTCGAGGCCCTTTGGGACTAGCTGGCATGATGTGGGCGACCTCGCCCCACTTCATGGGTTGGCCCACCCTATAGTCGTGCATCAGATCGGTACCACACAGCTCGCAATGCCCGGCAGCTTGAGTCCAAACGATGCGCTTGATCTCTTCGGTCGTACTAAAACGGCCGTGCCTGGCCGTCTTGGTCGGCGAGTCACTCGCTTGCTGTTCTGTTAGCGTCATGTCATCACTCCGTGATTAAAGTGCTACGTATGTCCCTAGCTAATGCTATTCAAGTCTCAGAAATTGAGAAAAGTGGTCGTTAGCTCATTCATTTTCATGAATAGGCGGCCCGGAATCCTTCTAGCGCGTGCGACGGACCAGGAGGGTCCCTAAGCGCTTCGTGTGGGGCTCTGACCTAGTGCAAATCGCCCAAGGCAATGCTATTGAGAGCGGCCGATTATTGAGGATTTGCTTTACATGCCGAACACACCCGAACGTTTCATCTCCGTCGATGTGGAGACCTCCGGACCGATCCCCGGCGAATTCAGCCTGCTCACGCTGGGGGCCTGCGATGTAGATCGCGATGAGCTGACCTTCGCGTGCACGCTGCAGCCACTGAATCAGAACGCTGATCCCGAGGCCTTGGCCGCCACCGGCTTGTCGTTGAGTGAACTGGCCAAAACCGGCACTGCGCCCGCCATTGCGATGAATCATTTTGCCCAGTGGCTGCAGTCCCTGCAGGCTGAGGGAGATAAACTGGTTTTCGTGGGGTTCAATGCGCCATTCGACTGGTCGTTCGTGAACTACTACTTCCATCGCTTTACACGCGACAACCCGTTTGGCTTTTCGGCCCTGGATATCAAGGCTTACTACATGGGCGCCACAGGATGCTCATGGGGCGATACGCGTTCCAGTCTGATGAGCAAGCGCTTGCAGCCGCAGCGAGCCCCGAATCATGACGCCCTGGAAGACGCCTTGTACCAGGCCGAACTTTTTCGCTTGATGCGCTCACTACGCGAAATGCCAAATAATCGTTGTGATTCACTCGGCTGACTGTAGGGGTTAAGTTGTAGAGTCCCAATCCACCTGGTATGCAGGAAGTTTAGGCTAGGCCCCAATGCTACATATCTGCGGGCTTCTGCCCACGAGGAGTGCTGATACTGTTTGCTAGGACTGCGGCGCGCGTGCAGTTGGCCACGCTCAGGTTTTTTGATTCGAGACGGAAGCATAGATGCGGGGGGATCAGAGTTCGACCAGGAAGACGCCACGTGGCAGGGAGCCAAGACCCTTCTGGACCTTCGGAACCGTTTGGTTCACTACAAACGCGATTGGTTGGATTCTGGCACCGAAGACATGGTGGGAGTCAACAACCTCTACGGAAGCGCCCTATACCCCCGGGCGGCAAACAGCATTCAGTTTCCTGCCGGCTACGCACCACTATGGCCCCCGCTTATTGGCACCCGAGTGCGCGGCTTGGGCCATCAACACGGCCACAGCGTTCCTAGATTCGTTCTACACGCGCATGGGTCAGACTCCGAACCACGAGCACCTCCGCCATCGCATCGAAGTCCAGCAACCGTAGGCGGGTCTCTCACTGTATTCATGGCACCCTACCCCCGATAAATTTACCTAATCGTGCATCGGCTCCCTACTTCCCTACTCCACCCGCGACTCCTATCAAGGGAGCCGGTACAGCCTTCAACGCGTCGTCAACAACCCCTGCCCACCCGCCCATTGGTTGATGTCGTCACGACGAATCGCGGCGGCCATCAGCCCCGGAAAGGCATCCGGCGTGCAAGCAAACGATGGGACGCCCAGGGCCGCGAGCTTGGTGGCCAGGCTTCGATCGTAGGACGGTGCGCCTTCGTCGCTGAGCGCCAGCAGGACGATGAACTGCACGCCGGCCTCCAGCAGTTCGCGCGCGCGGGCCAGCAGGTTGGCTTCCACCCCGCCCTCGTACAGGTCGGAGATGAGCACCAGGATGGCGTTGTGCGGTTCGCGGATGATGCCCTGGCAGTAGCTCACCGCACGGTGGATGTCGGTGCCGCCGCCCAATTGCACGCCGAACAGCAGATCGACGGGATCGTCCAGTTGCTCGGTCATGTCCACCACTTCGGTGTCGAACACCACCAGGCGGGTGGCGATCGCCGGCAACGAGGCCATCACCGCGCCGAAGATGCTCGAATACACCACCGATGCCGCCATGGAACCGCTCTGGTCGATGCACAACAGCACCTCGCGTTGCGGCCTCCTTGCCTTGCGACCATAGCCAACAACCTCCTGCGGCACCACGGTGCGCAGTTCCGGCTGCCAGTGCCGCAGGTTGCTGCGGATGGTGCGGTGCCAGTCGATCTCGGCCAGGCGCGGGCGGCGGTTGCGGCGGGCTCGGTCCAGGGCCCCGGTCACCGCGGAGCGCATGGGTTCATCGAGCTGGCGCAGCAGTTCGTCCACTACCTTGCGCACGACCATGCGTGCGGTGTCCTTGGTCTCCTCCGGAATCACCCGGCTCAGGCCGATCAGGTTGGCCACCATGTGTACGTCGGGCTGCACCTGCTCCAGCATCTCCTTTTCCAGCAGCATCTGGGTGAGGTCCAGCCGCTGCAGGGCGTCGCGCTGCATCACCTGGACCACCGATGAGGGGAAATAGCGGCGGATGTCGCCCAGCCAGCGGGCCACATTCGGGGAAGACGCGCCGCGCCCGCCGCGGCGGCCCAGGCCGCCGGGGCCATCGGGCTCGTACAGCGCGGCCAGGGCCTGGTCGATGCCCTGCAAGTGCTTGGGCAACGCGCCGCAGCTGCGATCGGCCTCCTGGCCCAGAATCAAGCGCCAGCGTTCTTCGCGCGAGGTCGAGGCATTCGGTGTTTCGGTGGTATCGGTCATGCGGGCAGCCCGAGCAGTTCACGCAGCATCGGCAACGCACGGTCGGCGCGTGCCTGGTTCCAGTCCGGGGCCAGGACAGCCGCAGCTTTCTGCATGGGGGGCCGCTTGACACGCGTTCCCAGGTCGCGGCGATCGGCCGCCTCGAAGGCCGCGAAGGTGCGCCGCACCAGCGGCAGCACGCGTAGCAGTTGCGCGTCGTCCAGGGCCAACACCCATTCGTCGATCATCCGCCATACCGCATCGTCGTGCAGCAGAACTGTGGCGTTGCGGTTGAGGAAGCCGTCCAGCCACTGCGCCGATTGCAAGGGCTCGGCACCCGGCGAAAGCTCCTGCTGCAGTTGCAGGTGTACCGTTTCGGACGCCACCGCCTGCGTGTCGAACAGCAAGCGCAGCGCGACGCCGCGCAACAGCGCGCTGCACGCGGGCGACAGCGCCACCCGCTGCAGTGCGTGCTGCCAGCCGGCACTGCCGCCTGCGTTGTGGCGCAGGCCGATGGCGCGGTCGGCGCCCAGTACCACGTTACGTGCGTGTTCGGCGCGCGCTTCGTCCAGGCTGGAAAGCGCCAGCGGCAGGCCGATGACCGCGCGCTCCAGCATGCTGTCGAACAGGTGCGCCACCTGCACGCCTTCGGTCTGACGCACATTGCCGTAGCGGTGAATGTTGGCCAGCGGTGGCAGCGCGCCAAGCAGCGCCAGCGGATCGGCATCCGTCGCTGCGCGCGCCTCCAGTTCGGCGGCAATGGCGCGCACCGCCTGCGGCAGGTCGGCCAGCAGCACCTGGTCCACCAGATCGGAAAGCTCCGGCAACGCCTCGGCCTTGTGCGCCTGCGCGATGGCCTTGTTGGTCGCGGCGTCCAGCAGGGTCTGTCCGTGGCGGCTGGCCTCCACCAACTCCACCAGGAACTGCGGCTGCCACGCCAGCTGCCAGATCTCGTGGAAGGTACCGCGCGCGGAATGCCCTGTGCGCGCCAGCCTGCCCCAATCGATGCCGATCAGCCGCAGGCGATGCAGCAAGTGGCTTCGCGCGAGGTCGTTCTCCTTGCGCAGGTCCAGATCCAGTGTCTTTTCCAGGGCCTCGGGCTTCAGGCGCAGGCGCTTCTGCTGGGCCTCCAGGTCGCGCTGCAGCGGTACCACCGGCACGCTGTCGGGCACCTGGCCCAGCGCCTCGCCCACCATGAGGCGTTCGCGGATGAGCCGCATGGGGGCGTCGTCGCCATTGCAGAGGACGGCGCGGCTGGCTTCGGCAATGTCGTCCAGTCCCGGCGCCGGATGACCACGCAGCGCGGCCAGGGTGTCGGCCAGGCGCGTGGCTTCGATGAGATGGGCCGGCGAGCAATCCAGCCCGTGCTCGCGCAGCAAACGGCCCACGCGGGCGTACCAGCCCACGGTGCGCTGGTTGCGCGCGCCGGCGTTGCGCCACAGGTGGTCGTACCAGCCGGGGGCGTCCACCCCGGCACCGTATCCGCTTTCGGCGCTCAGGTGACGGTAGGTCCACGGCACCCAGGTGCTCTGGGTCTTGCGCTTGGGCATGCCCTTGAGCAGGCGATTGTCGGCCGTCGCGCTGTTGGCGCGCAGCGCGGCCGGCTGCAGTGCCGGCACGTGCCAGGCGCCGCAGACGACGGCGACGCGTGCGAACTCCTTGCTGGCGCCGCGCAGCGCGGTGCGCATGTGCGCCTCGCGGACGGCCTCGTGCTCGCCGCGCAAGCCGGAATGTTCGGGCGTGTGCTCGCGCACCGCGGCCATGGCCTCGGCAATGGCATCGAACAGCCCCTGCCCGTCGCCCCGCTCTTCCACCATGTGATTCCACCAGGCCTCGCCGTCGGCGTGGCCGGCGGCGCGCGCCAGCCAGTCCAGTGGGTCGGCCAGGCGGGCTTCGGCGTCTTCCTTGGCGTCCGTGTATTCCTCTGCGGCGGATGTGCCATCCCCTTGGGGCTGCATCGCGGTTTCGTCCGCTGCATCCAGTGCGTCCGTCGCCTCCGGCGCCAGGCGCTCCGCGCGGGTCTGTGCCTGCCATTCCAGGGTCAGTGCCGGCGGCACGTCCATGAAGCGCACCGGCACGCCCTTGCGCAGCGCCCAGTGCATGGCCTGCCATTCCGGCGAATACAGCGCGTATGGATGGAATACCGCCAGCTGCGGGTCGTCCACGCTGTAGGACAGCAACGCCACCGGCGGGTGCATGCCCGCCTCCACCACGTGTGGCAGCAGCGCCTCGGTCCCTGCCGGGCCTTCGATCAAGACGCAGTCCGGCCGCAGCGCCTCCAGCGCGGCCAGCAGGCTGCGCGCGCAGCCCGGGCCGTGGTGGCGGATGCCGAACAGGGAGATGCCTTCGCTCATTGGCGCGGGCCGCTCAGACGTGATCGCGAAACGCGCGGTACAGGTCTTTCCAGTCGTCGCGTTCCTTCACCACGGTTTCCAGGTACTCCTTCCACACCAGCGCGTCCTGCACCGGATCCTTGACGATGGCGCCGATCATGCCGGCGGCCATGTCGCCCGGGCGCAGCACGCCATCGCCGAAGTGGCCGGCCAGGGCCATGCCGTTGTTGATCACCGAGATGACCTCGGCGGTCGAGAGCGTGGCGGTGGGACTCTTCAGTTTGGCCTTGCCGTCCTCGGTCACGCCGTTGCGCAGCTCGCGGAAAATGCGGACCACGCGCGCGACTTCCTGCAGCGCCGGTGGTTCGGCCGGCAGCTCCAGCGCCACGCCCATTTCGGCCACGCGCTTGACGACGATGGCCACTTCGTCCTCCTCGCTGGAGGGGACCGGCAGGATCACCGTATTGAAGCGGCGCTTGAGCGCGCTGGACAGTTCGTTCACGCCCTTGTCGCGGTTGTTGGCCGTGGCAATCACGCTGAAGCCGCGCACGGCCTGCACTTCGCTGCCCAGTTCCGGCACCGGCAGGGTCTTTTCGGACAGCACGGTGATGAGCGCGTCCTGCACGTCCGCCGGAATGCGGGTGAGTTCCTCGATGCGCGCGATCTTGCCCAGGCGCATGGCGTTCATCAGCGGACTGGGCACCAGCGCGTTCTCGCTGGGGCCGTAGGCCAACAGTTGCGCGTAGTTCCAGCCATAACGGATCTGCTCTTCGCTGGTACCGGCCGTGCCTTGCACCAGCAGGGTGGAGTTGCCGCTGATGGCCGCGGTCATGTGCTCGGACACCCACGACTTGGCCGTGCCCGGCACCCCGAACAGCAACAGCGCACGGTCGGTGGCGATGGTGGCCACGGCCACTTCCATCAGGCGTCGGTCGCCGATGTACTTGGGGCTGACCACGAAGCCGTTTTCCAGGGTGCCGCCCACCAGATAGGTCACCACTGCCCACGGCGAAAGGAGCCAGTTGGCCGGCCGCTGGCGGGTGTCCTGGCGGCGCAGTTCTTCCAGCTCTTCCGCGTATTGGTGTTCGGCGTGCTGGCGCAGGACGGCAGTATTCATGGTGGCTCCATTGAAAGGTCGTGAGGATCAGAAAGCGGAGTGCAGGGTCTGGCGCAGGACCAGAAGCTGGCGTGCCTGCTGGACGCAGTCGCGCATGGCCTCGGTGGCGTCGGCCGCTGCGTCGGCCACCTGCACGTGCGGCAGCGCGGCGGGGTGAAGCACGGCCAACAGTTCCAGCAGCGTGTCGCGCAGGGTGTAGTCGTAACGCAACGATTCCTCGCCGAACAGCGCGCCCAGCCCGGCAGCAAGTTGCCGCGAATAAGCGGCACTGAGGGTTTGGCCCGGGCCCGTGCTGTCCAGCACGTCACCGAACAGGCGTTTCTGTTGAAGTTCTGCGGCACTGGCCGGCCAATGCCGTTCGCGCTGCGCCGGCGGAAGCATGGCCAGCAGCTCGCCCAGGCGCATGTGGCGCTGCTCCACAGCGACCAGGGCTTCCACCCATTCCGGCTCGCTGGCGTCCACACGCTCCAGCCAGGCGCGCAACAGCGCGTCGTACCAGTCCGTGCTGCGCGCCCAGGCCAGCACCTGCGCTGGCGTTTTTTCCAGGGTATGGCACCACCATGCCAGCGGCAGCTGACGCGCCAACTGATAGAGCCACCAGGCACGCTCGCCCAACAGATCGGTGTTGGGACGTTTGCCGTCGATGGCAGCGTCGGCCCAACCTGCATCCGCCGCCGCCGGCGCTTCCAGTTTCCAGCTCATCCGGCGCAGCAGCCCGCCCGGCTGGTGCTGCAGCAGGGCGAGCATCTGGGCCTGCACGTACTGCGCGTGCGGCGTGGACGGCAGCCGAGCCAGCATCGGGCCCACCAGCATGCGCACTTCGCGGCTGCGGTCCTTCAACAGGGGCAGCAACAGCGGCGCGTCGGCCTCGCTCAGTTGCGGCTGCAGTGCGGCGACGAAGTCCACCCGCTCGCGCGCGGAGAGGTCCTTCAACGTGGCCTGCAATCGCGCACGGGCATCCTCGGCGTCGTGCGCGCGCAGTTGCTGAAAGGCCCGCAGGCGCGCATCGAAGGCGCCTTCGTTCCAGAGTTGCTCCAGGTCCGCCGGTGCATCCGCCTCGATCGCTGTCTGCGCCGCGTAGGCCCAGTCCGCATTGCGCGCCGCCAGCCAGCGGCCACGCACGCCCAGCACCGGGCGTAGGCACGAGCGCAACGCGCCCAGGCGGGCGCCGGCGTCCAGCGCCTGCGGCAGCACCGCCACCGGCAGATGCCGGTGCCGTGCAGCGAGCTGCACGCAGGCTTCGTAACGGACGCGCCTCACCCATGGCGACGGCTGCACGCTGGCGAACAGCGCTTGCAACAGCGGTGCCCAGGCGTGGCCGCTGGGCAGCGCCAGAGGATCGACGTCCGCTGGCGGTGGCAGGGGCACCGGCGCGGCCATGCGCAGGGCCGCACGCCGGCACGCGGCCAGCACGCCCACCTGTTGGCTGTACCCCAGCGCGGCGTCTTCCTGCATGGCCACCGCGGCGAGCACCTCGCCCAGCGCGCCTTCGGCGGGGATGGTCTGCGGGCGATCGATGCCCAGCAGCGCCGGCTTCAACCATGCGTCGCTCATGCCCCGCTCCTGTCCCAGCGCTCGCCCACCGCGTTCCAGGCGGCAAGCGGCAGCAGTGCCTGGCCATCCCATTCGCCCATCAGGCACAGCGGATGGCCGCCGGCGAACGCCATCAGCGCCCAGCCCTGCAACGTGGGCAGCCGCAGCGGCAGCGTGACTTCGGCATGCTGCGCCCAGGCGTTGCGGCCATCGTGCGCCACGTGCGCCTCTCCCAGGCGCATGGGCACCTGCGGCAGCCATGGATTGGTGGCGTATGCCTGCGCGGCGGCATCCAGCGTATCGTCGCGGGGCACCGCGGTACCGGCGTCCGTGCCGGCCGCCATCTCGCCCGGCACCGCGCGCAGCGGGACCGTGCCCGGATGCAAACGCAGCGTGCCCGCATGCACATGGCCATTGCGCCAGTGCTGCTCCCAACCGCGCCCGCCATGGCTGTAGTCCTGCAGCAGCGCGGGCCGTCCACTTTCCAGGCCATGCAGCCACACGCGGCGCTCCACCAGGTTGCCCGGCTGTTCCATCAGGTGTTGACCCTGCACGTGCCAGCGATCGCGCACGGCCTCGCCCTCCCGCTGCACCGCGTCGCGCTCCATCGGCCAGCCCAGCGCTGCGCGCAGGTCCGCCTGACGCGCTGCGCCGAAGGTCTCCATGCGCGGCACCGCCTGGGTGAGCAACTGCAACAGCCCCAGGCATTCGCCGAGTTCGGCCAGTTGGGCGAGGTCGCGACCGCCGTCGCCCAACGCGCGCTCCAGCCGGCTGGCGAGTCCCGGGGCCTGGGCATCGACCATGCGCGCCATCATCCGCTGCGCGTCCTGCTCGAAGCCCCCGCCCAGGTTGGCCAGCCCCTGGCGGAACTGGTCGGCCACCCAGCGCTGCAGTTCCGCCGCGCCGGCTTCCATGCGCGACCAGCGCGCCTGTTCGCGCTTGGCGGCAGCGGCGGCTTGCGCCTGCGGATCCGCCGAGGAGACGCTGACGGCGGCTTCCTCCTTGCGGATCGCACGGGCGCGGCGGCCCTGCATCCACTCGTCCACCCAGGCCGGGCGCTCGCTCGGGACGCAGCGCGGGTTGCCGGCGGCATGCAGCAGCATCAGGGCCAGGCCATGCTTGCAGGGGAACTTGCGACTGGGACACGAGCATCGGCTGGCCAGCGTGGTCAGCTCCACCTGCGTCTGGTACGGCTTGGCGCCGCTGCCTTGGCATTCGCCCCACAGGGCTTCTGCGTCGGCGCCGAGCAGGCCCCACTTTCCGTCCGTGGCCAGACCACCGGCCGCCTTGCTCGACGCCGCATCGGGCGCAAGCGCGAGCACCTGCTCGCGCGTGAGTCGCACATCCATATCCGTACTCACCTCAGATTGGGCGGGATGATAGCCGAGGTTGGATACCGTTGCAGGACGCCTGGTCGTTGCTGGTTGCAGTGATTGCGCCGCTCCGCGAACTGCCGCACGGTCGTAGCGAAGTCCCCAGGGCAAATGTCATTCGCGCGGCATGGTCGCTACTAACTGTAGGCAGCCCGCTGCCGGCACTGACCGCTCGCAACAAAAGAGACCACAGCCCGCAGCGGCAGGATTTGGACAGCCTATCCAGCATGCCGGCGACGAGCGAGGTCAGCCGGTTGGCGACCACGGGTGGGATCGCCCCACCCGCTCCCTGCCCGGCCTCGCTGGGGGCCTGTTTGTAGGCCTTGACGATCCGCGGGCGTGTGCTGGCCAATCACGCGGCGCAGCCAACCGCTTCGGCTCAGCGACACCACATAGTCATCCAGGACGAAGCGCTTGCGTTCCAACGCTTTCACCGCCAGCGACGAACCCCACTGCGCGGCGCGCTGGGTACCGGAATGGTCGGCGTGACGTTGCCCGCCGACGGGCCATGGTCAGGCGCCGCCTGATTCATCACTTCGATGGCCCACGCCAGGCCGCGCTGATGCGCGGCGGCGGGCACAGCCGGTGTGGACCTGCGATCCCCCACATTCGATGAGCGCGGTCGTTCTGCAAGGTGTGAGCATCGGCTACGGCATGCTGCGCGCGTCGAGGGCACGCTGTACGCTGATACATCCAGCCGCGGGCGGGCTTGCGCCCCCTGGCTGAAACGCAAGCGTTACAACACCCAGCAGACGCCGACATGCCGCGTCTGTTGGTGCGCCGAATCCGTACCAGCGACACCGGCAACATGCACACGCGTAGTCGCCGGGCTTCCCGTTCCCAGCCACAGCAAGGATGTCCCCGTGCCCGCTTCGTCCCCTGCCCGCGCGTATCGCGCGCGCCGCTCCCTCTCCGTCGCCCTGGCCTGCCTGCTGCTGTCGGCGGTTACCGGTAGCGAGGCACGGCCGCGGCCTTCGCAGTTCCAGATCGTCGAAAGCGTGCCCGACGCCAGCGTCTACGGCGAGCCTGGCGTGCCGCGCACCCAGCAGACCTGGCTGGCGATGATCAACGGCGCCAAGCACCGCATCGACATCGCCGCGTTCTACATCTCCGAAAAACCCGGTACCGGCCTGACCCCGGTACTCGACGCGCTGGCCGCACGCGCCCGTGCGGACGTGACGGTGCAGTTGCTGGTCGACCACACCTTCCTGGCCAAGAATCCGGACAGCGTCGCCTGGCTGGGCAAGGTGCCGGGCATCACGGTGCGCGTGCTGCCGGTCGATACGCTGACCGGCGGCGTGCTGCACGCCAAGTACATGGTCGTCGACGATGCCAGCGTGTTCGTCGGCAGCCAGAACTGGGACTGGCGGGCGCTGGAGCAGATCCACGAGATCGGCGCGCGCATCGACGATGCGCGCTTCGCCAGAACCTTCGCCGCCAGCTTCGATTACAGCTGGCGCCTGGCCGACGAAGGCGACCTGGCCAAGGCGCAGGCGCGCGGCGTGCAGCCGCCGGACTTCGTCCCGGCCACCGCCACCGATCCGGTACTGCTGGATGCCGGCAGCGACACGCCGTTGATCGCTTTCCCCGCGTTCAGCCCGCCGGCGCTGCAGCCGGCCTGGGTCACCGCAGAAGAGCCGGCCCTGGTCGACATGATCCGCTCCAGCCAGCATGCACTGCGCATCCAGGTGATGACGCTCTCGGCGATCCGCAGCTTCGGACCCAAGGGCTGGTGGGCGCCGGTCGACAGCGCGGTGCGCGATGCCGCCGCACGCGGCGTGCAGGTGCGCATCATCGTCGCCGACTGGGCACTGCGCGAACCGATGCAGGCCTATCTGAAGAGCCTGGCCGCGCTCCCGAACATCACCGTGAAGTTCAGCAGCCTGCCGCCAGCGCCGGAAGGCTTCATCCCGTATGCGCGCGTCGAGCACGCCAAGTACGCGGTGGCCGACGGCCGCAGCAGCGTCATCGGCACCGGCAACTGGGAGTGGAGCTACTTCAATACCGCGGTGGACGCCTCCGTGTTCGTCAAGGGCGAAGGCCCGGCCGAGACGCTGACACGCATCTTCGACCGCGACTGGAACGGCCCCTACGTCACCACGCTACAGGCGGGCCAGGACTACAAGGCGCCGCGCACCGAGTAGCCTCTGGCGTCTCTCTTGAGACGCTCGCCCTCAGGACTCGAGTGGGTTGTCGGCCGGTGCGCTTCCGTCCCGCGACGCGCCCCCATCTTTCCGACCGACCTGCCGTTGCCCAGCTACCCGAAAATAACCGCCGTATCCTCGGATCAGATCTCTTTTTCGACATAGCCCTTCTGAAGCTTTTCTTCCGTCAGCTTCCTCAGCTCTCGCGAGGCGCGCTCGCCGGTCTCGAACGTCTTGATGATCGACTGCCCGGTTGTTCCGATCCGGCCATAGGAAATAGTGAGGTCTGCCCCGGCGCGCGACACGCGCCAGAATTTCCTCGACGCTCCTTGCTCGAAGCTCAGGCTGCGGACCTCGTCTTCGACCCGCGAAGCATCGTCGCGCGCCGGCACTGGCGCAGGCACCGGGACGTCGGCAGGCGCGCTTACGACGCTCGACACCTCCAACGGGGAAGTTTCGAGTTCGAAGGCTTCCTCATCGGCTTCCTCTGCACCGGACAGGGCCAGCTCAATCCGCTCGATCACCGCCCCAGGGGCGCGCAGCCAGTCGCGACCGGGCACGTCCAGCACCCGCCAGCCGAACCGGCGGAGCACGCCAGGACGGAACACGTAGCGCTCGCGGGTGTCGGCCACGGGCTGATCGGGCGCATCCAGCAGGACGGCCAGCGAGTAGTCGCCGCTATGCCGGTCCACGATCGCGAGATCGCAGCGGAACTGCGAGCGCCCGACGTCCTCATCGACCAGATGTCCGCGTGCGCGCAGCGCATCGGCCAGGGCGGTACGCACCGGGTCGAACGATGCAGGCCGCGCGAAGGCGTCGCGGGCGCCTGCATTGAGTGTCCCGAGGACGTGCTGGGCTCGGCGGTGGTCGCCAACCGCACTGGCCTGAGCGAAGCGCAGGAATGCCTGCAGTGCGGCGGCACCGTCGTTGTGGACGTTGGTGATCGCCTCGGCCTGAATCGTGGAGACCACGGCCATGCGGTGGCGGGCTCGGCTGAAAATGACATTCAGGCGCTTTTCGCCTCCGCGCTGATTGATCGGACCGAAGTTCATCAGCATGCGGCCGTCCGGCCCCGGGGCATAGCAGATGCTCAGCAGGATGACGTCGCGCTCATCGCCCTGCACGTTCTCCAGGTTCTTGACGAACAGACCGTTGAACTGGTCGTCGTCCTCGCGCACGTATTCGCGATCGAGCCGAAGCGCAAAGTCCGCATCTTCGGCGGCGAGTGTCTGCAGCGCGCTCTCGATCTCGTCCTGCTGGGCCTCGGAGAAGGCCACGATGCCAAGGCTCAAGCCTGTCTCGCGGCGCAGCATCTCGCGCACCGTCTGGGCGATGTAGCGCGCCTCGGCGCTGTTGCGCCGCCCGAGGTAAACGCCGTCGGCAAGCTGGTGGAAACTGACCGCGCGTGCCAGCACGGCATCGGCACCGACAATGCCGGCGTCTTGCTGGTCCGAGCGCGGTAGCGGGGGCGTGTCGTCCGCCGGTTCGATGCGGCGGTCGGGAATGGTCACGAGCCGTCCATCGTAGAAGGCGGCATTGGAGAAGCTGATCAGCGCCTCATGGCGGCTACGGTAGTGCCAGGCCAACAGCGTGGCCGGCAGATTGCGCGCGGCCTGATTGAGCAGGCTCTCGGCATCCATGCTGATCGCGATGCGCTCGCCCTCGTCCTCCACCACCAGTTCGTCGTCGGCTTCGCCACCGGCCGAGAAAAAGCTGGTCGGCGGCAACTGCATCTCATCGCCGACCACCACGATCTGTCGGGCACGACTCAGCGCCGGCACGGCCTCCTCGGTCGGAATCTGGCTGGCCTCATCGAAGATCACGACATCGAACAGGTCCGGCGAGAGCGGCAGCGTGTCGGACACCGAGAGCGGGCTCATCAGCCAGATCGGTTTGAGGTCGTTGATGACCACGCCGGTTTCGTCGTCGGACAGATCGCGGATCGAGCGGTAGCGCATGCTCTTGGCGAATTCGTGCTCGAGCTCGCGCCGACCGGTGGCGTAGGTCTTCTTGAACGCCTTGCCCGCCGCGTCGAGCTGGGTCGCCGAGAGCGACGACAGCCGCACGTGCTCGGCGAACAGGCGGTGCTGGTTGGCCTGGACGACCCGAGAATTCAGCGCCAGCAGCTGCGCCTGGCCACTGGCCAGCTTGCGCGCATGGCCAGCCAGCGCCGCTCCGTCGAAGCGCGCCAGCTCCGGCGCGGCCGTTTCCAGCCTGCGCCAGGCTTCATGGGCGACCGCGGCCTCCATGCGCTCGGGTGGGCCGGCCAGGTTGAGCAGTACGTAGGCACTGCCGGGGTCCGCCGCGTGGACGCCACGCAGCAGCGGCAGCAGATCGGGAAGATCGTCCAGCGACTCACGCAGGTCACGCAGGTACTCGGCGAGCGCATCCAGGCCAATCCCCTGGTCGAGGTCCAGCGACTCCTCGATGCGAACGGCCAGCTTGTCCAGCGGCTCGCGCGCATTGGCATGCGTCCGCGCGGAAGCGAGCGGATCGACCGCGGCGCGGAGGTGATCGACCAACTGGCGCGTGGTCGCCGAGGTGGCGAAGCGTTGCCTGAGCTGCTCCACAGCCTGGATCAGGTCCTGCAGGCGCGGCACGCCATAGCGCTGCAGACCTGCCGATTGCTCGGCCTCGACGGCGGCGGCCGCCGCCTGCTCGGCGGCCAGGGCGCGCAGCACGGACGCGTAGCCGGGATGGACGGCATGGCGGCCGAAGTCATAGCGACGCTTCAGCTCGCCGCGCAAACGCCACCACGCCGGTTTCAGCCAGCGCAGCACCGAGCCTTCGATCTGGCCGAGCATGGCCAGCGCGGCCTGGGTATCGGCCGGATCCAGCTTGTCTCGCCAGTGCGTGGTGCCCCCGCGCGCCGCCTCCAGCGCGGCCGTCTTCTGTGCCAGTACCTCGCGCAGCGTGCGCAGTTCAACCGACGCCGGCGCGGCCTCGTCCAGCAGCGTCAGGTGCGCGGCCAGTCCCTGCGACAGCAGCCACTGCGCCTCGGTCGCGATCTCGCGCGCCTGGTCCAGGCGCGAATGGCCGTCGAGCAGATGGCCCGGATGTTCCAGCAGCGGATCCAATTGTCCAAGCAGCGCTTCGGCATCGTCCAGCAACTGGGTAAGCCGCGCATAGGCGCGTGGGTCGTCGACCACGACCGAACGCACCCGGCCAAGCGGATGCTCGGCCAGGCACTCCACGCCGACACGGGCCTGTAGCTGCCGGTGGACGCGCACAGCCAGCTCGCGCTGGGTATCCCAGGCTGCCAGGTCCGGCAGCCGGACGCGCTTGCTGGCGTCCAGTTCCTGGGCCGCCGGCAGTGCGGCCAGGCGCCTGATCAGGGCGCGCGCACTGGTGCCGGTCTGGTCCGATACCGACGACATGGCGCGTTCGAACGCCTCGATCCGCTGGTGGCTGGCATCGATCGTCGCCACCAGCCGCTCGCGCTGGGCGAGCAGCGCCTCGCTGCCGTGTGGCTGCGCGACCCAGCGCCCGTAGCCATCGCGCAGCTCGGCGATGAAGGCCTTCTTGTCGGCCTGCGAATCGTGGATCAGGCAACACAGCGAATCCAGTCCGCTCTGCTTGAGACGGTGGAAGACCACGTCCAGCGCCGCGCGCTTCTCGCAGACGAACAGAACCCGCTTGCCCTGGCCGGCGTAATCGGCGATCAGGTTGGTGATGGTCTGGGACTTGCCGGTCCCGGGAGGCCCCTGGATGATGAAGCTGCGCTGGGTGCGCGCCAGGGCGACCGCCGCGTTCTGGGTCGCATCGGACTCCACCACGTTCCACTGGCTCGCCAAGGGCAGCGCCGCCGGCGCATCGGTCTGCGTCTCGCGCGGCTGGATCGAGAACACCTGGTCGAAGGCGGGGTTGGCCTCGGACGATTCGATCAGTTGCGCATAGTCGCGCACCAGCGACATCTTCTTGTAGTTGAAGTTGGCCAGGCTCACCTGGGTCAGGTCCAAGTCCCAGGCGTACCGGTGACCGTCGGATTCCTCGAGCGCATACCCGACCCGCTCCTGCGCCGCCTCGGCGTCCACCATGCGCGCATGGCGCGGGCCGGCCACAGGCGCGGCACCGGCTTCGAAGCGCTGCGGCAGCGGACTGGGCGCGACCCATCGCGCGAACAGGGCCTGACCCAGCGGCCGGTAATCGTCTATCGCATAGCTGTAGTCCGGCAGTCCGCTGCTTGCGGGCCGCCGCGACTGGCCGCGCCGGCGCTGGAACTGGTTCAGCCGCTGCAGCGCCTTCTGCCGCACCAGGCGGACCTGCGGCTTCTCGACCAGGCGCAGCTCCACCGAGGGCTCGGTCCGCCGGATCTGCGCGAGCAGATCGGCATGGATCTGTGCCAGCGAGGTGGACTGCAGGTCGACCTTCTCGGGCAACTGGATGTCGTAGAGCTGACGCAGCTGGTGGCGCAGCACGGGATTGAATTCGGCATCGTCGTCCTCGACCTGCAGGACGTACTGATCGCGCACGCCCTTGCGCCGGGTCAGCTCCACCGGCAGCCACAGCAAGGGCGTGACGATACGCTCCTCGGGCGCTTCCTTGAGGTTGTGCCAGCGCAGGAAAGCGACCACCAGGCGCAGCGTGCCGAAGCCATACTCGGCGCGGTCCCGGCGCGTGTCCTGGATCAGCTTGTCCAGCGCGACAGGAAGGTAAGGCTGGTCTTCGAAGCGCAGCCAGCGCTGCAGGTCGACCGCCTTTCCGGCCAGCAACTCGGAGGCGAACGGGCCGCCCCAGGTGCACAGGTGCTCAGGCCGGATGCTCTCGACCTGCAGCATCAGCGGCACACTGGAAACGGTCAGGTTGACGCTACTGGCGGTGGGCTTGAAATACAGCAGCCGGTTGCGCCGCGAGAGATCGAAGAGCCGGTCGCGCAGATGCGCAAGCACCGCCGTGCGACGCGAGACCACGCCGCTGACACCGGCCAGCGCCCGTTCCACGTCCAGCACGCCGGGCTGTTCGCGCCAGGTGCTCAGCCGCGTGGCCAGGCCGGCCACGTCCGTGGCGCGGTCGTGGCGGTTGAGCGCGGTCATTTCCACGATCACCGCGGCCACCACCGGGTGAAGCCGCGCGTTGATGAGGAACAGGTTGCGCCGGTGTTCGGCGAAGCGGCGCACGTCGCCTGGATCGTTGAAATCCAACCCGCAGGCCAGTGCCGCCAGCACCATGCCCAGTTGGAAAACGTCGGTGATCTCGTCGTGGTGCCCGAGTTGCAGCTCCCAGCTTCCGAAGGCAGGCAGATACACCGGGCGCTCGATCGGAGCGACCAGGTCCTCCTGGACCTCCAGGGTGGCCAGTGCCTCCATCCCGGCCTGGTCATGCAGGCGCCGCAACTCGCCGACGATGTTCAGCGCCGAGGCCGGCGGCGGCTGTACGCGATGCACCGCGCCGATGTCCATCAGCCGTGGCTGGCCCTGCGGCTGCGCCAGCACCAGCCCGCCCTCCCCAGCCAGCACGATGCGGTGCGGATCCAGCCGGGCTACGCGGTCCTGCTCGTGCAGCGCGGCCACCTGCTGGAACAGCGGCACCACCATCAGCACCACATCGTCCGTGGACAGGGGCGCGCCCCCCTGCGCCTCGAGCACCGTGGCCAGGGTCGCGGGCTGGGCCTCGTCGTGCGCACTCATGCCGGCAGCTCCCGCTTGACCCGCTTGCGCAGCCGGTCTATTTCGCGCTTGCCCATGCCGGCATCGCGCTTGAGCTGGACCAGCAGCGCCTCCTCGCTGTCCAATACCCGGGCCGTGACCAGTGCGCGTTCCAGTGCCACATCGCGCACCTCCGGGTCGACCAGTGCCAGGTCGAGCATCAGGGCATTGAGATAAGCGCGCACATCGTCCGCCACGTGCAGTACGGTAAAGGATTCCGGCGGCGTGGCGACCTCGCCCTCGGACCAGTCGGCGAAAAGCTGGCGCACCTGGTTGCACATCGGCGCGCTGTCCCAGCGCTGGCCGGCCAGGAACCAGGTCAGGAAGCCACGGGTCATCGCTTGCAGCTGCGCCTGCCGCGGAAGGTCCAGCGTGGACAGGCTCAGCGGGCCGCGCAGCCTGCGGTCGGTCCAGGCCTCCAGCTCCTCGGCGCCTTGCCACCACAGTTCCAGCGCCCGCGCGCGGATGAAGGTCTCCGGGTGCGTGGTGCCTTGACTGCCGGCATCGGAGGCGGCTTCCACTTCCAGGGCCTGGCGCAGGTAGGCGGCCGGGTCGGGATTGGCGATACCGGTCTGCACCTTGACCAGCACGCCGACGGCAGGCGCCAGCGCCCGTGCCGCCAGCGCTGCCCCCCGGTCGGCGAACAGTTCGGTGTGCAATCCGTAGCACCGTGCCGTCTCGCGATGGCTCTCGGTGGCGCTGGTGGACGACACTGCATCCTGCAGGATCCGGTCGGCCACGAGGAATTCGCCTTGGTCCTGCGACCACAACAGATAATGGGCCAGCTCATGGCCAAACAGGGCCAGGCGCTCGTCCTCGGCCAGGCGCTCCAGCAGCGGCCCCTCCAGCACGATGTGCACCTCTCCAGGCACGTGTACCAGCACCGCATTCATGGCCTGCCCGCCCGCCTGGTACAGCATGGCCGGGGCGCGGATGCCGAGCCGTTCCATGGCCAGCGCCAGCAGCGCGTGCACCTCCGGATGGGCGTCGACCTCCAGCCGATAGGTGCCGCGCAACAGCTCGGCCCGCACCTGTGCGAGGTGCTCGTCGCGCGCCTTTTGCGAACTGGCCCACGCCCAGACATCGGGCTCGTACTGCTTCAGGTAGGCGACCACACCCCGCTGATACGGCAGTGGATCCAGCTGCCTGTCCAACGTCTCTAGATCCATCCGAACCGCGTCCACCGGCCAAAGGTGGATTGAGTTTACAAAATCCGCGGCTCGCCACGTTCCCCGATGTCTCGCGGGACCATCAGACTGCGCTTACTCCGGTGTCGCCGCACGTGCTGTCGGCGCGCCGGCGCTTGGCGCGGGTGTGATCCTGAGATTTGCGATGGCGCCGTGTCCGATGCAGATCACACCCACCGCTCCGCCTTTGCGATCGCTGAGCTCACCGACCTGCAAGGAGGGTGCGGGAGCATTATCGACCCACACCCGGACCTGACGGTTTTCGAGCACCACTTTCGCGTGGAACCAGGCATCGCCGTCGGGCACGGGCACAGCCGCCGCCTCGAACTCGCCCGTCCTCTCGGCCCTCAGCTTTTCCCAGGGCCAGGCGGGTTCGGAAATGTACTGAATCGCACGCGCGCGGCGATCAGGCGCGTCCGGGCGAAAATTGAAGGGGCGGAAGTAAACCGCGTCGAACAGGCGGCTCTCCTGGACCCTGAAAGCCACGCCGATGAAGCTGCTCTGGGGCTGGCTGCTTCCCTTCGCATCGAACTCGATCGTCCCGCCCTCCAGCTCCATGTCTTTCAGCCAGATGACATGTTGGCCGGGCCGGTCGCATTGGAGGCTGGCTTTGCCATCTCGATGGAGAACCGAGAACGCGGACGTGGCGCCATTCCAACCGTTCGCTTCCGGGGCCGATTGGAGATCCGGCACATGGACCTGACCATGTGCAGGAGCGGTAAGGGCAAACTGGAGACAAGCGGCCACCACGGCGTAAGCAATCCTTTTCACGGCCTTACCTCTCCACAGATAAAAACAACCTAGCACGGGCAAAAGGCCACGTCATGGAGACCACGTGACGTTCGGCCGTCGATCGATCGCCAGAGTCTGCGTGCACGACAAGGTCGTCGGCCTGGTCTACGTTCCACTCTGCGAGCGAAGGCATTGCCGGGCGACGGACGATGGCGATCCCGGGGCATCGTCGCGGCTGGCACGGATCGAGCGACTTGCCGGAGATGCAATGCCACGGCAAAACGCCGCGCGCGCCTCAGTACGGCGGGATGACGAACCTGCCGTTCGGATACTGCTCGCACATGAACTCCACGAACGCGCGCACCTTGGGGCTCTGCAGACGCCGCGAGGTGTGCAGCACCCACAGCGCGACGTCGTCGCCGACGCTGCCCCACGCCACCAGTTCGCCGCTTGCCAGCAAGCCGCCGATGATGGACTGCGGCAGCATCGCCACGCCGGCACCGGCGGCGATCGCGTCGCGGATCGCCAACAGCGAGGACAGGCGCAGCACCGGTTGCGGCTCGATGCTGAATCGGCCATCGCGCACGGACCACAGTTCGCCGTCGCGATAGGTCGGCATGACCACCGCCGGAATCCGCAACGGCGGGGCGCCGGTGCCGTCGGGTCGCTGCACGGAAGGGGCCGCGGCCAGCACCATCCTGTCCCTGGCGAAGCATCGGCCGACCAGCGCGCTGTCCTTGCGCGGATTGACGCGGATGGCGACATCGAACTGTTCGTCGACGAGATCGACGAAGCGGTCCTCGGCCGCGGCGTCGATCCGCACCTCGGGATAGCGCGCCACGAACCCGGCGGCGATGCGGCCCAGCGCCAATTGGGAAAACAGCACCGGCGCCGCGATCCGCAACCGTCCCTTGGGCGTGGCCTCGCCGTCGCGGGCCGCGGCAGCGGCCTCGGCGACCTCGCGCAGCGGACCTTCGGTCCTGCTCAGCAGCAGCCGGCCCGCCTCGGTCAGTTCCAGGCGGTGCGTGCCGCGCTCGATCAGCCGGGTGCCCAGGGCTTGTTCGAGATCGGCGACACGCCGCGACAGGGTGGCCTTGGAGCGCCCGCTGGCACGGCTGGCCTTGCCGAAGCCGCCGTGCGCGGCGACCAGTTGGAAATCCTCCAGGGCATTGAGATCCATGTGTCTCAAATTTGATACGGGATGTCCAAATATTACCGTCTGTGTTTCGAATGTGGAACCTCCTATCGTGGGGTCGTCCGCAACCCAACCCCGAAGGAGTTCCCTCATGAACAACGTACGCGCCCTGCTTCTCACCGAATACGGCGGCACCGATGCGGCCCGGATCGCATCGATCGCGGCGCCGACGCCCGCCGCCGGCCAGGTGCTGGTGCGGGTCCATGCCGCCGGCGTCAACGCACTGGATTGGAAGGTCCGCGAAGGCTTCGTCCGCGATGCCTTCCCGCTGCAGTTGCCGACCGTGCTGGGTATCGAACTCGCCGGCGTGGTCGAGGCGGTCGGCGCAGGCGTCACCCGCCTGCGCCGTGGCGACCGGGTGATGGGCCCGCGCGGCGGCCTCGGCGCCTACGCGGAACTGGTCGCGGTGGATGCCGCCAACCTCAGCCTGGTCCCCGATGCGTTGGGATTCGTGGAGGCGGCGGCGCTGCCGGTCGCGGCGGTGACGGCCTGGCAAAGCCTCAACGCCGCCGGTCCACTGCGTGTCGGGCAGCGCATCCTGATCCAGGGCGCCGCCGGCGCCGTCGGCGGATTCGCGGTGCAGTTCGCGCACCAGGCCGGCGCCACGGTGTACGCCACCGCCCTGCAGCGCCAGGCCGACGATGTCCGCAACCTCGGCGCGGACCAGGTCATCGCCTACGACCAGGAGCCGTTCGAGCATGCGCTGAGCGACATCGACCTGGTGCTCGATTACGTCGGCGGCGAGGTCCTGAGCCGCTCGTGGTCGGTGCTCGCCGAGAACGGCGCCATCGTCAGCACCGTCTCGCCGGCCATCCTGTCGAGCACGCCGGCCGGGCGTCGCGGCCTGTGGTTCATGAACACGCCCGACGCCGCGCGCCTGCAGGCGATCGCCGAGGACGTGGCGCAGGCGCGGCTGCAGTCCAGGATCGGCGCGGTCGTGCGCTTCGACGACCTGCCCGCGGCGATCGAACGCAACCGCACGCAGCCGCAGACCGGCAAGACCGTCGTCGATTTCTCGGCCTGAGCATCCCGCGCGCGCCGACCCTCCACACCACATTCCAACCAGAGGACACACACATGACCATTCTCGTTACCGGTGCCACCGGCACCGTCGGCCGCCAGGTCGTCGAACACCTCGTGCAGCGCGGCGCGGACGTGCGCGCGCTGGTCCGCGACCCCGCCAAGGCCGCCCTGCCGGCCGGCGTCGACGTCGTCCGCGGCGACCTGCTCGATGTCGACGCGCTGCGCAGCGGCTTGGCCGGCGTCTCCACGCTGTTCCTGCTCAATGCGGTGGTAGCCGACGAATACACCCAGGCGCTGATTGCCCTCAACCTAGCGCGTGCGGCCGGCGTCGAACGCATCGTCTACCTGTCGGTCATCCACAGCGACGTGTACGTCGACGTGCCGCACTTCGCCGGCAAGTTCGCGGTGGAGCGCATGATCGAGCGGATGGGGCTGCATGCCACGATCCTGCGCCCGGCCTATTTCATCGACAACGACCTGTCCATCCAGGACGTGGTGCGCGGCCACGGCCTCTATCCGATGCCGATCGGCAGCAAGGGCCTGGCGATGGTCGACACCCGCGACATCGCCGAGGTCGCCGCCATCGAGCTGCTCCGCCGCGAGCGCTCGCCCGTGCCGCTGCCGCTGGAGCGGATCAACGTGGTCGGCCCCGACACGCTGACCGGCGCGGACGTGGCCGCGATCTGGAGCGACGCGCTCGGCCGACCCGTTGCATATCCCGGCGAGGACACCGCGGGCTTCGAACAGAACCTGCGCCAGTTCATGCCGAGCTGGATGGCCTTCGACATGCGCCTGATGAGCGAACGTTTCATCAGCGACGGCATGCTGCCCGATGCCGGCGACGTCGAACGCCTGACCGCGCTGCTGGGCCGTCCCCTGCATTCCTACCACGCGTTCGCCGCAAGGGTCGCGGCGTCGGCCTGACGGCGGGATCGCACGTCGATGCGGCGCCCGAGGACGGCTGCGGCAGTCCTCGGGCGGCGCCACTTTCGGCCATCGCCAAGCAATTGAAAGCAGAAAATCGCAGAAATAATTCTGGATCGATTCCCCATGCCGTTGTTGATCCGCCAGGCCGCCATGCAGCACCGGCACTCGCACGGCGCAGGACGCTAGTTCGATCGCCAACGTCACCTTCCGCACGAAGTCTTAACCACCTCCCCCTATCCTAGCGGCGCGCTGGATCGCGCCCGCCGCAGCCACGGATGCCGTGTAAGGCGGGGAGTACGCTGACCGACGCCCACGAACATTGAAAAGGAGACGCCATGAAGAAGCTGCAAGGACTCTTGTTCGCCGGATGCCTGTTCGGCATCGCCTCACCGGCCTTTGCCGAGGTCGCCAACCTGACCAACAGCGCCGATGGCGCCAACCGCGAGGCCGGCATCGCCGCGGTCAAGCAAAAGTTGCAGGAGGCCTGCACCTCGCGCAAGGGCAAGCCGCAACCCGACTCGTTCGAGGTGGTGTTCGAGAAAACCAGCCAGAACCCGGACGTGCCCAAGCCTTACTACGTGGATGGAAAAATGAAGTGCGACCTCCCGCAGGGCTGACCGCGGGAATGCGCAAGGCCACGTCTTAGAAGATCGGCTTGCATCCGAACAAGGCCCCGCTTGCGGGGCCTTGTTCTATGCGCCTGCCGTGCATCCGAAGGACACCCTCTGCACGGCGCAAGGCTATTCCAGGCAGCGATCCGCATGCATCCGTGGCTGAGACGCTGCCGTGATGATCGCCGCGGGGCTTTGTCCCTCGACACCGACGCACTGCTTCGCGGCGCCGGTCATGCGGCTCCTGCTCGCCGCGTGCTCGCCAGACGCCTCATCCCGAACCTGTCAGTGCGAGCGCCGCTGAAGCATGCCAGTCACTGCGGTGGTGGTGCAGCGTCTCTTCCTGGCGTCCGCGCTCAACGCTTCAGCGACCCTTGCGCAATCGCCGTCGAAGCACCGCGATCTGTTTCGGACTGAAATCCTTCGCGTGCCGCTGCAGCAGGACAAGGAGCGTCGCGTGCGCCTCGGCGGTGCGGCGCTGCAGTTCCTGCGTCGCGGCACGCTCGATCGCCTGCCACTCGGACTTGGTGGTACCGGTCGGGCCGGTTTGGCGTTTGCCAGTCAATGCGTCTGCCTCACGGAAATCCTGGTTGAGCCGATCCTGTCGGCCAGGCGCAAGTCTACCGCCACGTCGACGGCGATGGCGGCAAGACAGGCCTCCCTGCCCGCGACCTCCGCCTGATCGATGGCGATGCCGCCGCCGAACTCCTCCACCGCGCCGGCCGGAGGTAATCGAGCGGCATCACGATGGCAAACACGCGCACCGTTCGATCGGCAGGCAACGCGGCCATGCCGTGCTCCGGAACCTCCCTAGGCCACCCGCGGCAACCGCACCAGCGCGCACAGGCCGCCGCCCTCGCGGTTGCTGAACTCCAGCGCGCCACCGTGCGCATGGCAGATCGCAGCGGCGATCGCCAGGCCCAGGCCGCTGCCGCCGGAATGTCGCGCCCGCGAGTCCTCGGCGCGCCAGAAGCGGTCGCGCATGCGCGGCAGCAGGTCCGGCGCCACGCCCGGACCGCGGTCGCAGACCCGGATCGAGACCTCATCCGTGCCGCTGGCCACCTCGATCAGCAGGCGCCCGCCAGCCGCGGCGTAGCGCAGCGCGTTGTCGATCAACACCGACAGCACCTGGCCGATGCGGTCGCGGTCGGCGTGGATCGTCAGCGCGGCCGGCGCGCGCAACTCCACCTCCATCCGCGCCGCCTGCAATGGCTGCGCCAGCCACGCCAGGCGTTCGCGGATCAACACGTCGATCGGAAAGGCCTGCGGCTCCAGCATCAACTGGTTGGCGCGGGCCATCGACAACAGATGCAGGTCGCCGACCAGGCGGTTGATCTGCTCCAACTGGCGATGGACCATCTGCAACTGCGCGTCGCTGCACGGGAACACCCTGTCCAGCATGCCCTGCACCCGGCCCATCGCCGCGTTCAGCGGGGTGCGCAGTTCATGCGCCAGCATCGCGCTGGAATCGCGCACCTCGCGCTCGTACTGCTGCAACTGCGCGGTCATCCCGTTGAAGTCCATCGCGAAGCTGGCCAGTTCGTCCGGCGCGCTGGGAATCAGCGTGGCCCGCGCCGAGAAATCGCCGTCGCGGATGCGCCGCGCAGCTTCGGCCACGTTCGAGAACTGGCGCGACAAGGGTTTCGACGCGAGCAGGCCGCAGACCACGATGACCGGGATAGACGCCAGCACCAGCACCGCCAGCAGCAACCAGTCGCGGCTGGCCAGGCCCGGCAGGAAGTCGGCGACGTCGTAGTAGCGCTCGAACAATTCCCACAAGCGGCGCTCGTTGAGGTGCGGGTCCTCGCGCAACTCCATCATTTCCGCGCGCGCCGCCGGCGGCAGCTTGTGCAGGGTCACCAGGTCCCAGATCGCGAAGCGCAGCCACATGCCGAACACGATCGCCAGCACCGTGGCCACCGCCAGCGCGCTCATGCGCAGCCCGACCCATTTCCACAGCGGCGCGTGCGCGGTACGCCGCGCGAACGGCCACTTCATCGGAAGCGATAGCCGATCGCGCGTACCGTCACCAGTACGTCGGTGATGCGCTCGGCTTCCAGCTTCTTGCGCAGGTTGTGCACGTGGGCATCGACCACGCGTTCCAGCGCGTCGCTCTCCGGCAGGCAGATCTCCAGCAGTTCGCTGCGTGTGTAGGCCTTGAACGGCGTTCTCAGCAGGGTCGCCAGGATGTTGAACTCGGTCGGGGTGAGGTCCAACGGCACCGGGTTGCCGTTCTCGTCCTGCACCGTGGCCAGCACCGCGCTGGTGTCCACCGTCAGCCGCTCGTAGCGCAAGGTCTCCTCGGGCGCCCTGGCCGGGCCGGCACGCCGCAGCACCGCGTAGACCCGTGCCACGACTTCCTTCGGACTGTACGGCTTGACCACGTAATCGTCGGCGCCATACCGCAGCGCGCCGAGCTTTTCCGGCTCGTCGCCCATCGCGGTCACCATGATCACCGGCGTGTCGCCGCTGCGGCGGATCGCCGACAGCACGTCGGTGCCGCTCAACCTGGGCAGCATCACGTCCAGCAGCACCAGGTCCGGCTTCCACTGCGCATGCAGTTGGATCGCGCGCTCGCCGTCGCCGGCGATGGCGACCTCGAAGCCGTCGCGGCGCAGGTAGGCCTCCAGGATGCTGGCGCTGTCGGCGTCGTCCTCGACGACCAGAATCTTCTTGGAACCCATGCCTGTACCGCCCCGTCGCGCGCCTTGAAGAAATCTTGAAGAATCCTGGAAGCCAGCTTGAACTTGCCGGCCGACTCTATCACTCGAGATTCGCTCCCCGAGTGACCACCATGATTCTATCGTCCGCAGGCGCGCCGCCACACCGCCCTCGCCTCCTGCTCCTCGGCGCGCTGGCCACGCTGCTCGGCGGCTGCTCGCTGGCGCCGGTCTACCAGCGTCCGCAGGCGACCCTCCCGCGGACGCTGGGCGCGACGTCCGCGCCGCCGGCAACGCACGCGGCAACTCCGGCGCCGGTCCTGTCGGAGCAGGAGCAACAGTTCCTGCGCGCGTTCTCGCCCGATCACGATCTCGCTCCGCTGCTGCTCCAGGCACTGGCGCGCAATCCGGACTTCCGCAGCGCCGTCCTGCAGGTGCAGCAGGCGCGCGCGCAGTACCGGATCGAGCGTGCGCAGCAACTGCCGCAGGTAGGCATCCAGGCGCAGCAGACGCGGCAGAGCTACGACGCGCCGCAGCAGCAGGAGCGCTACGGCCAGAAGCTGGTCACGGCCGGGGTCGGCATCGACGGATTCGAACTGGACCTGTTCGGCAAGCTGGCGTCGCTGTCGGCCGCCGCGCAGCAGCGCTATCTGGCGTCCAGCGCCGGCCAGCAAGCCGCGCGCGGCGCGCTGATCGCCGAGGTGCTGCGCAGCTATACCGTGGAACGCGCTGCGGCGCAGGCGCAGGCGCGCTGGCAGTCCATCGCCGAGGACAGCGCCGCGCTGCTCGCGTTCGCCGAGCGCCAGCAGGCGGTCGGGCTGATCTCCCGCGATGCGCTGGACCGGCAGCGCCATCAGGCCGACCAGGCCCAGGTCCGGGCCCTGCAGGCGGGAAGCGAACACGCCGCGGCGCGCCGTGCGCTGCAGACCCTCGCCGGCTACGACGCACCGGCCGGCGCCGGCGATCTGGAGGCGCTGCTGCCGGCCCAGGACGACACCACGGCGCTACGCGACCTCGACTCGGCGGTGTTGCTGCAGCGCCCGGACATCGAGCAGGCCGAAGCCGAACTGCGCGCACGCAATGCCGACATCGGCGCCGCGCGCGCCGCGTTCTTCCCGTCGATCCGCCTGAGCACCTCGCTGGGCACGGCCAGCGACGCGCTCAGCGGCCTGTTCGATGCCGGTAGCCGCAGTTGGAGCTTCATCCCGCAACTGACCATGCCGATCTTCGACTACGGCCGCAATCGCGCCAACCTGGACATCGCGCAGCTACGCGCGCAGGCCGGCGTCGCCGACTACGAGAAGGCCATCGCGGCCGCATTCCGCGAAGTCGCCGATGCGCTCGATGCCGCGCCGGTCCTGCAGCAACGCGAACAGCGCGAACGCGTCAATCGCGAGCGCGAAGCGCAGCGCATCGCGCGCATGGCCCGGCGCGTGGCGCAAGGCCTGCAGGATCGCCCGGCCTTGCTGGGCGAGCGCATCGCCGCCGAACAGGCCGCGCTGGACCACCTGCAGGCCCGCCAGGACCTGCTGCTCAACCGCATCGCCCTGTTCCACGCGTTCTACGGCGTGCGCTTGCCGCGCGCCTCCTGACCCACCCCCACTCCGATAGGCTCTCCATGAAAACCATCGCACTGCTCCCGCTCCTGGCCTGCGCCGCGTCGCCGCTGGCGGCCCATGCCGCCGACGCGAACGCGTCCGGCTTCCGCCTGTTCGGCCACCAGACGGAGCTCAGCGTCGGCGTGGCCGCCGTCGCAGCGCCGCGCTATTTCGGTTCGGCCGACGATCGCGCGCTGTTCGCCCCGGTCTTCGCCACGCAAAGCGGCATCGTGTTCCTCGACAGCGTGCGCGGACTCGGCGTGCAGTTCCAAAGCGATGGCGGTTTCTACGTCAGCCAGTCGTTCGGCTACGACCTGGGCCGGCTCGACCGCGACAGCCGCTGGCGTCCGGGCGGCAGGTCGCTGGCCGGCATGGGTGACGTCCCCGGCTCCATCACCAGCCGCAGCATGATCGCGCAGCAGCTCACACCCTACCTGATGCTGGACGCCGAAGCGGAAATCGCGCTGAAGGACGGCGCGCGCCGCAACGCCTATCGCGCCGGGGCCAAGTTCACCCTGCTGCAGAACGACCGGGACACGCTGACCATGGACCTGGACGCGCACTGGGGCGACCGCCGCTACAACCAGGCCTATTTCGGCGTCACCGAGGCGCAAAGCGCGCACAGCCGCTTCGCCGCCTACGACGCCGGCTCCGGCCTGTACGCCTACTCGGTCGGCGCCAACTGGGACCACGCGCTGTCGAAACACTGGAGCACCTCGCTGACGGTGGCCGGCACGCGCTACGTCGACCAGGCCGACGGCAGCCCGATCGTGCAGCGCCGCGCCTTCGCCAGCGCCAGCGGCGCCGTGACCTACACCTTTTGACGGCCTGGAATGTCCATGAAACCGAGCCTTGCCCTGTTTGTTTTCCTCTGCGCGTCGCCGGCAACCCTGGCGTTGACCGCCTGCGGCCAGGAGGCGGCGCCGACGCCGGACGCGCCGCGCGCGGTCAAACTCGAAACCGTCGGCCACGCCGACGCTGCCGACGGCGATCGCTTCGTCGCCCAGGTGCGCCAGGCGCAGCGCGCCGAACTCGGCTTCGAAGGCGGCGGCCGCATCGCCGCCATCGCGGTGGATGTCGGCGATCGCGTGCGTCAGGGGCAACTGCTGGCGCGACTGGATCCGGAGCCGAACCGCTTGCGCGTGGAGCAGGCCGACGCCGCCGTCCGCGGCGCCACCGCCGACCTGCACCAACAGCAGACCCAGCTCGACCAACAACAGGCGCTGTTCGAGGACGGCGCCGCGTCGGCGGCGACCCTGACTGCGGCCAAGACCACGTTCGCCGCTGCGCAGGCGCGCCTGCGCAGCGCGCAGGCGGACCTGGCCTTGGCGCGCCGCGGCCTGCGCCAGGCCGAGTTGCGCGCACCATTCGACGGCAGTGTGGTCGCGCGCCTGCAACAAGCCGACGCCATGGTCGCCGCCGGCCAGCCGGTCCTGCAGTTGGAAGGCCAGGACCACCTCCAGCTCGTGGCCACGCTACCGGCGGCACTGGCGGCGACGCTGCAGCCCGGCCAGGCGGCAACGGCATACCGGGCCACGGCGCCCGGACAGGCGCTGCCGATGCGGCTGCGCAGTGTGTCCGCGCGCCTGGACGGCGGCGCCACGGTGCAGGCGCTGTTCGACAGCGACGCCGACGCCGGCCTGCGCAGCGGCGAGAACCTGCTGCTGGCCCTGCCCCGCGATGCGACCCGCCCCTTGAGCGTCCCGCTGAGCGCCATGGTGCCGAGCATGGGCAATGGCAAGCCGATGGTGTTCGTCTACCAGGACCGCAACGCCACCGTGCGCCGCCGCCAGATCGTCGCCGGCGATGCCATGGGCGAGCGCGTGCAGGTCCGCCAGGGCCTGCGCGCCGGCGAACGCGTCGTTGCTGCCGGCGCAGCCTTCCTCAGCGACGGACAGCGTGTCGTCCCCTACCTCCCCGCCACGCACCTGACCGACGCCGCCACGCCATGAACCTGACCCGCGCCGCCCTGACCTCGAGCCGCTTCACCCTGTTCGCCGCCGCGCTGGTGCTGGTCGCCGGCGTCGCCACCTTCCTCGGCTTTCCCTCGCAGGAGGAGCCCAGCGTCACCGTGCGCGACGCGGTGGTGCAGGTCGCGTTTCCCGGCATGCCCAGCGAACGCGTCGAGAACACCATCGCGCGTCCGCTCGAGGAGCACCTGCGCGAGCTCACCGGCATCAAGAAGATCGTCACCACGGTGCGCCCCGGCAGCGCCATCGTGCAATTGACCGCGCGCGACGACGTCGACGACCTGCCGACGCTGTGGCAACGCGTGCGCAACAAGGCCGCGGAGGCCGGTGCCGAATTGCCGCCCGGCACGCAGGGGCCGTTCGTCGACGACGATTTCGGCCGCGTCGCGATCGCCTCGATCGCGGTCACCGCACCGGGCTTCAGCACCAGCGAAATGCGCCAGCCGCTGCGGCAGATGCGCGAGCAGCTGTACACCGTGCCCGGGGTGGAGCGCGTCACCTTCCACGGGCTGCGCGAGGATCGGCTCTACGTCGCCTTCGATCGGACCCGGTTGAGCGAGGCCGGCCTGACCCCGGCCGCGGTGGCGCAGCAGTTGCGCGCGCAAAACGTGGTCGCCAGCGGCGGCCAGATCGCCGCCTCCGGCCTGGCGATGACCGTCACCCCCAGCGGCGAGATCCGTACCCTGGACGCACTGCGCGACCTCCCGATCGCCGCGTCCGGCGCCGACGGCATGCCCCAGATCCCGCTGTCGCAGCTGGCGCGCATCGCGCTGATGCCGGCCGATCCGCCGGACAGCGCGGCCATCTACCAGGGCCAGGCGGCGGTGGTGGTGGCGGTGTCGATGGCGCCCGGCTTCAACATCGCGCAGGTCGGGCAGGCGTTGCGGCACAAGCTCGACGAAACGGCGCGCATGCTGCCGATCGGTTTTTCCCAGCACGTGGTCACCTTCCAGGCCGACGTGGTCGAGCGCGAAATGGGCAAGATGCACCACGTCATGGGCGAGACCGTGCTGATCGTGATGGCGGTGGTGATGCTGTTCCTGGGCTGGCGCACCGGCCTGATCGTCGGCGCGATCGTGCCCTTGACCATCCTCGGCACGCTGATCGTGATGCGCGCGCTGGACGTGGAACTGCAGACCGTCTCCATCGCCGCGATCATCCTGGCGCTGGGGCTGCTGGTGGACAACGGCATCGTCATCGCCGAGGACATCGAGCGCCGCCTGGCCGCGGGCGAGGAGCGCCGGCAGGCCTGCGAAGCGGCCGGGCGCACGCTGGCGCTGCCGCTGCTGACCTCCTCGCTGGTCATCGTGCTCGCGTTCTCGCCGTTCTTCTTCGGCCAGACCAGCACCAACGAATACATGCGCTCGCTGGCGATCGTGCTGGCGGTGACCCTGCTCGGCTCGTGGCTGCTCAGCGTCACCGTGACCCCGCTGCTGTGCATGCATTTCGCGCGGGCGCACCGCCCCGCGCCTGGGCAGGCGGCCGACCATTACGATTCCAGGCTGTACCGCGGCTACCGCCGCATCATCGCCAGCCTGCTCGGGCACAAGGCGCTGTTCCTGGGCAGCATGCTGCTGCTGTTGGGCGCGGCCGCCGCCGTGCTGGGCTCGATCCCCTACAGCTTCCTGCCCAAGTCCGACCGCCTGCAATTCCAGATGCCGGTGACGCTGCAGCCGGGCAGCGACGCGCGCGAAACCCTGCGCACGGTGCGCTCGATCAGCACCTGGCTCGCCCATCGCAGGCGCAATCCCGAGATCGTGGACAGCATCGGCTACGTGGCCGAGGGCGGCCCGCGCATCGTGCTCGGCCTGAACCCGCCGCAGCCCGCCGCCAACATCGCCTACTTCACCGTCGGCGTGCGCCCCGGCACCGACATCGACGCGGTCATCGCCCGCGTTCGCCAGCACATCCGCCAGGGCTATCCGGCGGTCCGCGCCGAGCCCAAGCGGTTCTCGCTGGGCTCGACCGACGCGGGCGTGGCCATCTACCGGGTGGTCGGCCCCGACGAGGCGGAGCTGCGCCGTCTCGCCGCCGGCATCGCACAGGCGCTGCGGCAGTTGCCGGGCACCGTCGATGTCAGCGACGACTGGGAGATCCGCATTCCGCGCTACGAGGTCCGCATCGACCAGACAAAGGCGCGCCGCGCCGGACTGAGCAGCGACGACATCGCCCAGGCGCTGCAACTGCGCTACAGCGGTATCGCCGCGTCCACGATCCACGACGATGGCGTCAACGTGCCGATCGTGCTGCGCGGTGGCGCCGACGAACGCGCCGCCAGCAGCGACCCAGGCAGCACCGTGCTGTATCCGCAGGCCGGCGGTCCGGCGGTGCCGTTGTCGGCGATCGCCGACGTGGTCCTGTCCTCCGAGCCGTCGGCGATCCAGCGTCGCAACCTGAGCCGCGCCATTACCGTCACCGGCCGCAATCCGCGCATGACCACCGACCAGGTGGTCGCGGCCCTGGCCGACAAGGTCGCCGCGCTGCGCCTGCCACCGGGCTACCGCATCGAGCTGGGCGGCGAGCTGGAGGATTCGGCCGAGGCCAACCAGGCCTTGCTGCAATACATGCCGCATGCGCTGGTCGCGATCCTGCTGCTGTTCGTCTGGCAGTTCAACTCGTTCCGCAAGCTGTTCATCGTGGTCGCCAGCATTCCGTTCGTGGTGATCGGCGCGGCGCTCGCGCTGCTGGTCACTGGCTATCCGTTCGGGTTCATGGCCACCTTCGGCCTGCTCGCGCTGGCCGGCATCATCGTCAACAACGCGGTGCTGCTGCTGGAGCGCATCGATGCCGAACTGGCCGACGGCCTGGGCCGGCACGAGGCGGTGATCGCCGCGGCGGTCAAGCGCCTGCGCCCGATCGTGATGACCAAGCTGACCTGCATCGTCGGCCTGGTGCCGTTGATGCTGTTCGCCGGGCCGCTGTGGACCGGCATGGCGATCACCATGATCGGCGGGCTGGCGCTGGGCACCCTGGTCACGCTGGGCGTCATCCCCGTGCTGTACGACCTGCTGTTCTCGCTGCGCCGGGGCAGCGGCGCGGCGCGCGTGCCGGCGGCGGCATGAGCGCCGCGCACGGCTACCGCCCGGCGCCGCACTGTCGGCACGCCGCGCGCAGGAACGAGGGGCCGGGCGCGGCTACCTCGAACGCCGATCACCGCAATGCCCCACATCCGGGCGGACACGACGGCGCACGCAGCGGCGACGCCCAAATCGCAGACAAAAAAACACCCGGCAGTGCCGGGTGTTTTCGTAAAAATGGCGTCCCCACGGGGATTCGAACCCCGGTCGCCACCGTGAAAGGGTGATGTCCTAGGCCTCTAGACGATGGGGACGCTGATAACGATGTTGCTTTGCGGACAGGCCTAATGCCCGAAAAGTTGGTGGAGCCAGCCGGGATCGAACCGGCGACCTCTTGCATGCCATGCAAGCGCTCTCCCAGCTGAGCTATGGCCCCACATGAAACTGGCAGAAGCGGAATCTTACCCGATTTCTGCGAAATGTGCACATCCCGCACAAAAAAAGTCCGGCGGCGCCGGACTTCGATGGTCTCGCGAAAAAATGGCGTCCCCACGGGGATTCGAACCCCGGTCGCCACCGTGAAAGGGTGATGTCCTAGGCCTCTAGACGATGGGGACGCTGATAACGATGTTGCTTTGCGGACAGGCCTAATGCCCGAAAAGTTGGTGGAGCCAGCCGGGATCGAACCGGCGAC
The DNA here is from genome assembly GCF_041242975.1 of Xanthomonas sp. DAR 35659. Classification (NCBI taxonomy): domain Bacteria; kingdom Pseudomonadati; phylum Pseudomonadota; class Gammaproteobacteria; order Lysobacterales; family Lysobacteraceae; genus Xanthomonas; species Xanthomonas medicagonis. The sequence goes on along the minus strand of NZ_CP162488.1, from coordinate 2,529,120 downwards.
CTCTTGCATGCCATGCAAGCGCTCTCCCAGCTGAGCTATGGCCCCACGTGTGCTGCGAGGAGCGGAATATTAACGATGGCCTCCGCTGCGCGCAAGCGTTTTTTGAAGTTTTTTCACGCGATGCACAACGGGTTTTGCGCCGACCACCGACCCACTCCAGCGACGCCTGCATTGCCATGCCGCGATCCGCCGTGGATGCATCGGGGAACGCGGCGACGCGCGCAAGCCCGTGCACGGTTGCTGGGATCGGATGCGTGCTCACCACCGCGCGCATCGGATTGGCGCGCTCGATCCGCGCGCGAGACCATGCGCATCCCCCGCATGGACCGCGTACGCTGCCCGATGCGCATCGCCTCCGCGCCGCGGGCGGCGCATCCGACGCTGCCGCCGGGAACTACCCCTGTCGCAGCGCGAAACGGTCGGCTATACTTCGCGGCCGCGCCGAAGTGGCGGAATCGGTAGACGCAGCGGACTCAAAATCCGCCGCCCTTAAAAGCGTGTGGGTTCGAGTCCCACCTTCGGCACCAGGACCTACGGCAGCTTCGGCTGCCGTTTGTTTTTTGCGCGCACCATCGCGGGCGCCGCGATATCCGACACGCTCTATAAGCCTGGCGTCGGTGACTGGCACCCAGGCCCGGACTGCGCTCATTTGGCCGTCGCCGTGCGTACGGGGAGACACAGATACGCCGACAGGGACGCGTGCTTGGCGACATCCTGCAGACCTGCGCATGCCTGGGCGGGAGGCGCCACCGCACTTGGCGCCCTCGCCGCTTCGCTGCGACCCGCGGCAGGCAAATTGCGCGCGGCAAAACCTGGCTGCACCGCACCGACGCCTCGCCATGGCCGCAATCCGGCACAAGTAAATCCTTCATCTTTGCCGGGATCCAGGTCTACGCGTCGCTCGTTCCCCTGCCGCTATACTTTCCGTTCCCAAACCTTAACGAGCAAGCGATGTCGGCATTGCAGGGCCTGCGCATCCTGGTGGTCGAGAACGACGAAATGAATGCCACGCTGTTGGAACTGCAGCTCGCTCAGGCCGGCGCCGAGGTGCTGGGACCGGCGGACTCGGTCCGCCAGGCACTGACGTTGATCGAACAGGAGCGGCCGGACCGCGCGGTGCTCGACTTCCGTCTGGCCGCTGGCGAAACCAGCGAGGTCGTGGCCCGCGCCCTCACCGATCAGGGGATCCCGTACGTACTGGCCACCGGCGTCGCGGCCGAGTCGCTTCCGGCCGGGTTCGCGGCCGGCGTCGTGCTGACCAAGCCGTATCTGTCCGAACACCTGATCAAGGCCCTGCTCGACGCTCACGCCAAAATGACCGCACGGCCGTGAGAATCCGGGATCGGAAGCCTGCCAGACGGCAGGAACCGATTCGAGGAACACCGCCATCAACGTCCATGATCGCTCGCCGCCCCCTGTCTGGCTTCCCGCCAACAGTGCCACGGGAGCGCTGCTGCGCGCCATCGACTGGTCCGTTCACGAACTTGGACCACTAGAGGCATGGCCGCAGAGCCTGCGCACCGCGCTGTCGATCTGCCTCAACTCCCGCTTCCCGATGGTGATCCGCTGGGGCAAGCGGATGATCAACCTCTACAACGACGCCTACGTTCCGATCCTCGGCAAGCGCCACCCCTACGCCTTCGGGCGCGCGTCCAGCGAGGTGTGGCCGGAAGTATGGCCGAGCGTCGGGCTGCAGGCCGAACAGGTGCTGGCGACCGGCGAGCCGACCTGGAACGAGCACGTGCCGTTCGTGATGAGCCGCAACGGCTATGACGAGGAAGCGTACTTCACCTTCTCCTACAGCCCGCTGTTCGACGACCACGGCGGCATCGGCGGCGTGCTGTGCGTGTGCACCGAGGACACCGCGCAGATCCGGCTGGAGCGCGAACGCGACCGGCTGCTGAAGGTGCTGGACGCGCAGCGCGCGCAGATGGCGGACGCGTTCGAGCAATCGCCGGCGGCGCTGGCGATCCTGCGCGGCCCGGATTATGTGGTCGAAAGCGTCAATCAGCGCTACCAGGACCTGATCGGGCCGCGCGAGGTGGTCGGCAAGCCGCTGGCCGAGGCGATTCCGGAGATCCTGCAGGATGGCGTGATCGGCCTGCTCGACAGCGTGCGCGCCAGCGGCCAGCCCTTCATGGGCGAGGCGATGACCTTCAACCTGCGCCGCACGCCGGACGCCTCGCTCTCGGAAACCACGCTGGAATGCGTGTATCAGCCGATGCGCGATGCGGAGGACAACGTCAACGGCGTGCTGGTGCACGTGATCGACCGGACCGAGCAGGCCCGCGCGCAGGCCCACGACAGCTTCCTGCTGATGCTCGAGGACGCACTGCAGAACCTGGACAACGCGGACGCGATCTGCGAGACCGGCGCCACCCTGCTCGGCCGGCACCTGCGCGCGAACCGCTGCGCCTATGCGATCGTGGACCCGGACGAAGCCGCCTTCGACATCCGCGCCGACTACGTCGATGGCACCGAGCACCTGACCGGGCGCTTCCATTTCCGCGATTTCGGCAGCGATCTTCTCGACTGCCTGCACGAGAACCGGCCCTGGGTGGTGCAGGACATCCAGCTCCACGCGCCGCCGCCGCGTTTCGCCGATCCCGCCTACCGCAACAGCGGCCTGCGCGCCACGCTCAGCGCCCCCCTGCACAAGGGCGGCAGGCTGGTCTCGGTGATCGGCGTGCACCAGTTGCAGCCGCGGGTATGGACCGCGGCGGAAATCGAACTGGTGCGACTGGTCGCCGCGCGCTGCTGGGAATCGATGGAGCGCGCCAGCGCGCAATCGGACCTGGCGCGCAGCGCGGCGCGCCTGCGCGAACTGGCCGACGCGATGCCGCAGATCGTGTTCACCGCCACGCCCGATGGCCACGTCGACTACTTCAACCGGCGCTGGTACGAATACACCGGCCTGGCGGACGGCGAGGCCGGGTTCGAGAGTTGGCGCAAGGTGCATACCGAGGAGGGCCTGGCGCGGGTGATGCAGGCCTGGCCAGCCGCCTTGCGCAGCGGCGAACCCTACGAGATCGAGTATCCGTTGCGCCGCCACGACGGCACGTACCGCTGGCATCTGGGCCGGGCGCTGCCGATCCGCAACGACGACGGTGACATCGTGCGCTGGATCGGGACCAATACCGACATCCACGATCGTCGCGTGGTCGAGCAACGCCTGCAGGAAAGCGAACTGCGCTTCCGCACCCTGTGCGACAACGCCCCGGTGCTGATCTGGATGGCCAATGCCGACGGCGACTGCGAGTACGTCAGCCGCCAGTGGCACCAGTTCACCGGGCAGACCGAGCAGGAGGCGTTGGGCGCCGGCTGGATGGAAAAGATCCACATCGACGACGTCGCCGCGGTCGGCCGCACCATGGCCCGCGCCGCCGCCGACCGGCGTGCGTTCTCGATCGAATACCGGCTGCGGCGCCACGACGGCGAGTACCGCTGGTGCGTGGACACCGCCACGCCGCGCTTCAGCGCCTCCGGCCAGTTCCTCGGCTTCATCGGCTCGTTGCTGGACATCGCCGAGCGCAAGCGGATCGAGAACGCGACCGCCGCCGAACGCGCCGCGCTGGAAATGATCACCACCGGCAAGCCGCTGAACGCGGTGCTGGAGGCGATCGCGCGCGGCACCGAGGCGCAGAGCGACGTGGGCCTGCGCTGCACGATCATGCTGGTCGACGAACACCGCCAATGCCTGCTGGAGGGCGCCGCGCCGAGCATGCCCGCCGCGTTCCGCAAGGCGGTGCAGCGGCTGCCGATCGACGAGCGCAGCGGCAGTTGCGGACGCGCTGCGTTCCTGCGCCGGCAGGTGCTATGCAGCGACGTGCGCCTGGAAGCGAACTGGCAGGACTACCTGCTGATGGCCACCGAAGCGGACATTGTCGCCTGCTGCTCCACCCCGATCCTGGCCAGCGATGGCCAGGTGCTGGGCGTGGTCGCCCTGTATCACCCCTTCGTGCACTACCCGACCGCACACGAGCAGGAGCTGGCACGCTCGGCCTCGCGCCTGGCCGGCATCATCATCGAACGCCGCGCGACCGACCTGCGCCTGCAGCAGTTGCTGGCCGCCGAGCAGAGCGCGCGCGGCGAGGCCGAACGCGCCAGCCGCATGAAGGACGAGTTCCTGGCCACCCTCAGCCACGAGCTGCGCACTCCGCTCAATGCGATCCTGGGCTGGGCCCGACTGATGCAGGGCGAAGCGGTGCGCGAGAAGGACCTGAGCCGCGGCCTGGAAGTGATCGAGCGCAGCGCGCACGCGCAGGCGCAGATCATCGACGACCTGCTGGACATGAGCGCCATCCTGTCCGGCAAGGTGCGCCTGGAGATCGCCGAGCTGGATCTGTGCGCGCTGGCCGGCGAAGCGATCGACGCGGCCCGGCCCGGCGCCGAGGGCAAGGGCATCGACATCGCGCTGACACCGTGCAGCGACGCTCCCGCCCTGCCCTATCTGGGCGATGCGGCGCGCCTGCGGCAGGTGCTGACCAACCTGATCGGCAACGCGGTCAAGTTCACGCCCGATGCCGGCAAGGTCACGGTGACGCTGGACGCGAGCGCGACGCATCTGCGGATCAGCGTCAGCGACAGCGGCATCGGCATCGATCCGCTGTTCCTGCCGCACGTGTTCGACCGGTTCCGCCAGGCCGACGCCAGCAGCACGCGCAGCGCCGGCGGCCTCGGCCTGGGTCTGGCGATCGCCAAGCAACTGGTGGACATGCACCACGGCGAGCTGTCGGTCAGCAGCGACGGCGTCGGCCTGGGCGCCACCTTCACGCTGCTGCTGCCGCGCAACGACGTGCACGCGCTGGATCCGGTGCGGCGCAGCGACGGCGCGGCGCTGGCCGCCACCTTGCAGCGCGGCACGGCCAGCCTGCAGCGGATCCGCGTGCTGGTGGTCGACGACGACATGGATTCGCGCGGTGTCACCCAGCGCTTCCTGCAGGAAGCCGGCGCGGTGGTCGAGACCGCGGTGTCCGCCGACGATGCCGAGGCGCTGCTGCGCGAGCGGCCGTACGACCTGCTGGTCAGCGACGTGGGCATGCCGCGCCGCGACGGGCATAGCCTGATCCGCAGCGTGCGCAGCCGCGGCGCCGGCGCGACCAGCCGCATTCCGGCAATCGCCCTGACCGCCTATGTGCGCGGCGAGGACCGCTCGCTGGCGTTGGACGCCGGGTTCGACGCGCACCTGGGCAAGCCGGTGGACCCGGTCAAGCTGGTCGCGCTGGCCGCCTCGCTGGTGCAGCCGCGGACCGCCACCGAACAGGATCCGAACGCGCAGGCCGAACCGGCCTGACGCCTGCGGCCACGCGCGTCGCGATGCGCATGGCCGCGGCCCCGCGTGCCGTCTGGCACGCGCGCCCGTTTCGCTCAGCCGCGCTTGGCGCGGGCGAACGCGTCGGCCAGCGCGCTGTTCTGCGGCGGTGCCGCCGCGGCGCGCGGCTTGCCGTTGCCGCCGCCATTGTTGCCGCCGCGCGCATCGCGCTCGCGGCGCGGCGCGCCCGCCGCCGGACGTCCGCCATCGCGCTCGCCCGTGCGCGCCGACGCCGGCGCCGGCGTGTCGTCCAGGCGCCGGGTCAGCGCGATGCGCTTGCGCGCCACGTCCACTTCCAGCACCTTGACCTTGACGATATCGCCGGCCTTGACCACGTCGCGCGGATCCTTGACGTAGCTGTCCGACAGCGCGGAGATGTGCACCAGCCCGTCCTGGTGCACGCCGATGTCGACGAACGCGCCGAACGCGGCGACGTTGCTGACCACGCCCTCCAGCACCATGCCCGGCTTGAGGTCCTTGATGTCCTCCACGCCGTCGGCGAAACGCGCCGCCTTGAACTCCGGACGCGGGTCGCGGCCCGGCTTCTCCAGTTCCTTGAGGATGTCGCGCACGGTCGGCACGCCGAACGTCTCGTCGGTGAACTGGTCGGGCTTGAGGCCGCGCAGGAAGCCGCCATCGCCGATCAGCGCCTTGATCGGCTTGCCGGTGGCGCCGACGATGCGCTCCACCACCGGGTAGGCTTCCGGATGCACCGCCGAGGCGTCCAGCGGCTCCTCGCCATCGGCGATGCGCAGGAAGCCGGCGCACTGTTCGAAGGTCTTGTCGCCCAGCCGCGGCACCTTGAGCAGATCCTTGCGGCGCTTGAACGGGCCGTTGTCGTCGCGGTGGCGCACGATGTTCTCGGCCACGCTCGACGACAGCCCGGACACGCGCGACAGCAGCGCTGCCGAGGCGGTGTTGACGTACACGCCGACCGCGTTCACGCAGTCTTCCACCCGTGCATCCAGCGCCCGCGCCAGGCGGTACTGGTCGACGTCGTGCTGGTACTGGCCCACGCCGATCGCCTTCGGCTCGATCTTGACCAGCTCCGCCAGCGGATCCTGCAGGCGCCGCGCGATCGACACCGCGCCGCGCAGCGACACGTCGAGCTGCGGGAATTCCTTGGCGGCGAACTCGGAGGCCGAATACACCGAGGCGCCGGCCTCGCTGACCACGATCTTCTCCAGCTTCAGCTGCGGGTTCTGCTTGATCAGGTCCGCGGCCAGCTTGTCGGTCTCGCGGCTGGCGGTGCCATTGCCGATCGCGATCAGCTCCACGCCATGCTGGGTGCACAGCTGCCGCAGCGTATGCAGCGACTGGTCCCACTGCCGGCGCGGCTCGTGCGGGTAGATGGTGTCGGTGGCCAGCAGCTTGCCGGTGGCGTCGACCACGGCGATCTTGCAGCCGGTGCGGATGCCCGGGTCCAGGCCCAGGGTCACGCGCGGCCCGGCCGGCGCGGCCAGCATCAGGTCCTGCAGGTTGTCGCCGAACACCGCGATCGCCTCGGCTTCGGCCTTTTCGCGGGCTTGGTTGAACAGGTCCAGCAGCAGGTGCATGTGCAGCTTGGCGCGCCAGGTCAGGCGGCACGCATCCAGCAGCCAACGATCGCCGGGACGGCCCTGATTGGCGATGCCCGCACGCAGGGCGACGCGCCCTTCGGCATACTGGTGGCCGGCCTCGGCCTCGCTACCGGGATCCAGTTCCAGGTACACGATCTCCTCGCGGCGCGCGCGGAACAGCGCCAGCAGCCGGTGCGACGGGATCTTGGCCAGCGCTTCGGCGTGATCGAAATAGTCGCGGTACTTGGCGCCTTCCTGCTCCTTGCCTTCGACCACGCGCGCGCGGATCACGCCAACCTCGCCCAGCCAGCCGCGCAGTTCGCCGACCAGCGCGGCGTCCTCGCCCCAGCGCTCCATCAGGATCGCGCGCGCGCCATCCAGCGCGGCCTTGACGTCGGCCACGCCCTTGTCGGCATCGACGAAGCCGGCGGCGACGGTCTCCGGCACCTGGGTGGGATCGGCCAGCAGGCCATCGGCCAGCGGCTCCAGCCCGGCCTCGCGGGCGATCTGTGCGCGCGTGCGGCGCTTGGGCTTGTACGGCAGATACAGATCTTCCAGCCGCGACTTGGTGTCGGCGGCGACGATCTCCGCGCGCAGTTCGTCGCTGAGCTTGCCCTGCTCGGCGATGCTGGCCAGCACCGCGGCGCGGCGCTCCTCCAGTTCGCGCAGATAGGTCAGGCGCACTTCCAGATTGCGCAACTGAGTGTCGTCGAGCCCGCCGGTGACTTCCTTGCGGTAGCGCGCGATGAACGGGACGCTGGCGCCCTCGTCGAGCAGGGCGATGGCGGCGCGCGCCTGTGCCGGCTGCGCGCCGATCTCGGCGGCGATGGTGGTGGCGATCTGCTGGGCGAGCTGAGTGTCGTGCATTGCGTCCGGCCGAAGCCGCCTTGCGGAAAACCCGCATTTTCGCAGCGCCCGTCCCGCCGGGGAACCCGTTGACAGGCGCGCGCCGACCTGTCGGCCCCGGCGCGCCCGCGCGAGGCCGCGCAGGCCGTCAGCTCACCCCGGTCGGCCCGTCCAGCACCATGCGCACCTTGCGGGTCAGTTCCTGCCGGTTATAGGGCTTGGACAGCACGTCGAACTCGGTGCCACCGGCGTCGGTGCGCTCGATCGAGGACTCCGCATAGCCGGTGGTCAGCAATACCTTGAGCTTGGGCCGGCGTCGCCGCGCCTCGCGCGCGAGCATCACCCCGTTGAGCCCGCCGGGCATGATCAAATCCGAGTACAGCAGGTCCACGTGGATGCCGGTGTCCAGCAATTCCAGCGCCTCGCGCGCGTTGTGCACCACGTGGGTGACATAGCCCTGGTCGTCCAGGAACAGCCGCGCCAGTTCGGCGATGTCCGGCCGGTCCTCCACGATCAGGATGGTCTCGTCGCCCTGCCGGTCGAACGAGCGGCGCGTGCGCGCGTCGCGCGGCGCCGGATTCTCCACGTTGTCGTCGATCGGGAAATACAGGCGCACCGTGGTGCCGTGGCCTTCCTCCGAATACAGGCGCACCGCGCCACCGGACTGCTTGGCGAAACCGTACACCATCGACAGGCCCAGGCCGGTGCCCTTGCCCTCTTCCTTGGTGGTGAAGAACGGATCCAGCACGTGCGCCAGCACGTCCGGCGGCATGCCGCTGCCGTTGTCGGTGATCGACACGCAGACGTAGTGCCCGGGCAGCAGGTTGTCGTAGGTGGTGGGTTCGTCGGCGCGGATGGACATGTTGCGGGTCTGGATCACCAGGCGCGGCGCAGGCTGCGCGGCCATCGCATCGCGCGCGTTGATCAGGATGTTCAGCAGCGCCACTTCGGCCTGGGTCGGATCGATCCGGCAGTTGCGCAGGTCGGCCGCCAGGTCCAGCGAAAACGCGATGCCGTCGCCCAGCGTGCGCTCGGCCACGTCGCTCATGCCGGCGACCAGGGTATTGAGGTTGAGCACGCGCCCTTCCAGCTTCTGCTTGCGCGCGAACGCCAGCAACTGCTGGGTCAGCCGCGCGGCCTGGCTGGCGGCGTCGCGGGCGCGCACCACGCTCTTGCGCAAGCGTGTCGGGTCCAGCGGCTCGCGTTCCAGGCCGTGCTCGATCAACTCCAGATAACCGGACATCACCTGCAGCAGATTGTTGAAATCGTGCGCGATGCCGCCGGTCAACTGGCCCAGCGCCTCCATCTTCTGCGCCTGGCGCAGCGCATCCTCGGTATCGCGGCGGCGGCTGACGTCCAGCTGCGAGCCGAAGTAATAGACCAACTCCCCGTGCTCGTTGTAGACCGGGGAAATGAACAGCGCATTCCAGAAGCTGGACCCGTCCTTGCGATAGTTGAGGATCTCCACGGCCACGTCGCTGCGCTCGGCGATCGCCTCGCGCACGCTGTCCACGGTGGCGCGGTCGGTCTCCGGCCCCTGCAGGAAACGGCAGTTGTTGCCCAGCAGTTCCTCGGCGCCATATCCGGTCATCTCCAGGAAGGCGCGATTGACGAAGACGATCGGATTGTCCGGCTGACGCGGATCGGTGACGATCATCGGCATCCGCGTGGTCTCCACCGCGGCGAAGAAGATGTCGCTGCGATGCTCCGCCAGGTTGGCGGTGGTGCTTTCGTGAACGGTAACGCGGTTATCGGGTCCGGGCATGGGTATTCGTCATTCCATGCGAACCGTTGTTGGCCCGGCTACCCGGGCGGCCACACCGGGGTCCGCATGCCGGCGTCAACGCGCATAGTACTGGTGTAACCGCTCCACCACGATCTCGTCCTGCAACGATTCCAGCGCCATGATCCGTATCTGCCGGTCGCTCACCGCGAGCATGCGCTCGACGTAGATCTCCGGACCGGCCTCGGTCTGCTTCATCGACTTGCTGAAACCGTAGGGCACCACGCCCTTCTCGCCATCCTTGCTGCCACCGATATACAGAACGACCGACATGACGCTTCCTCTGTTGGGAATTCGTGGAACTGGCGCGCAGCCTACACAGCGCGTCGTGAGGGCAACCTCCACGCAGGTTAATCGCGGCTGTTTGCCCGCAAATGACTTACCTCGGCCTCACGTCGGCTTAACCGCGCATAGGCGTTAGTCGCGCACCCTAATACGCTGCGCACCTGCATGGATCTCAAGAGCGGCTACCCCTTCTGGTCAATACGCAACGGCCTCATGCACAGCTTTCCGCAGTTGCGCGGCGACCTGCGCTGCGACGTGGCGATCGTGGGCGGCGGCATCACCGCGGCCTTGATCGCCGACGAGCTGGTCGCGCACGGCTACGACGTCGCCGTGCTGGAACAGCGCGACATCGGCTGGGGCAGCACCGCCGCCAGCACCGCGTTGCTGCAGTACGAGATCGACACCCACATGCGCGACCTGGCCAAGCGCTACGGCGAGGAAGCCGCCGCCCTCGCCTACGGTTCCTGCGCGCAGGCGCTCGAACAGCTGCGCGCGCTGGCCAAGCCGCTGCGCGACGTCGATTTCGGCTGGAACGACAGCCTCTACTACGCCAGCCGCCGGCGCCATGTGCGCGTGCTGCAGCACGAACTGGAACTGCGCGCGCGGCACGGGCTGGACGTGGAATGGCTGGATGCGCAGGCCTTGCGCGACGGGTACGGCATCCACGCGCACGGCGCGATCCTGAGCCTGCAGGCCGCGCGCGTGGACCCGTATCGGCTGACCTACCGCCTGCTCGCCCGCGCGCAGCGGCGAGGCGCCGGCGTCTACGACCGGACCCGGGTCGCGCGCATCGCGGTCAACGGCCGCGGCGCCACACTGCACACCGAGCAAGACGTGCAGGTGCGCGCCGGCCATGTGGTGATGGCGGCCGGCTATGCCAACCAGGAGTGGCTGGACCAGCGCGTGGCGAAAAACCGCAGCAGCTACGCCTTCGTCAGCGATCCGCTGGACGATGCCCGGCTCGGCGTGTTCAAGCGCACCATGGTGTGGGAAAGCGCGCGTCCGTATCTGTACCTGCGCAGCACCGGCGACGGGCGCATCGTCGCCGGCGGCGAGGACGACAGCGTGGATATTCCGGTGCGTCGCGATGCGCGGGTAGACAGCAAGGCCCGCAAACTGTGCCGCAAGATCGCCAAGGCGTTACCGGATCTGGACCTGCAGCCGACCTTCGCCTGGGCCGGCACCTTCGCCGAAACCGCCGATGGCCTGCCGTTCTTCGGCGCCCATCCCCAGCACGGGCCACGCATGCTGTTTGCAATGGCCTATGGCGGCAACGGCATCACCTACAGCATGCTCGGCGCGGGCCTGCTGCGCGCGCAGATCGAACGACGCAAGCATCCGCTCGCGCAGTTGTTCGGCTTCGCCCGGCTGGATTGACGCTCAGCGCAATCCCGGCCACCACCCGCGGCCATGCAAGGCGTAGCGGTCGGCGGCGCGCTCGAACGGGTTGCGCACGCTGACCCCGCCGCAGGCCAGGTAGACCGGCAGGAACAGCGGCCCCAACACCAGGTACTGCAGCACGTGGGCGCGTTCGTGGTCGCCCAGGCGCACCGGCGGATGCCGGCAGCGGCCAGCGGCATGCTCGTAGGTCGCGCAGGCCACGTCGAGGTCGTCGGCGCTGACCAGAATCGCGTTGCCCAGGGTCATGGCGCCGCGCGGCCCCCAGGGAACGCGGTCGAACACCAGCGCCAGCTCGCGGCGGCTGATGCGGGCTCGCGCCCCGAACGGTAGCGCGACGAGCCCGGCGCTGAGGCCGAGCAACGTATTGGGCGAGGCCCACAACGCGCCCAGCACGAAGCCGGCCAGGCGCAGCGCGGACAGCACCGGCCTCAATCGGCCTCGTTGGGAATCAGCAACCACAGGATCAGATACACCAGGATGCCGGGGAACGCGGCCGAGGCGATCGAGCCGACCACGTACACCACGCGCAGCAAGGTCGGACTCCAGCCGAAACGGTGCGCGATGCCGCCCATCACGCCGGCGATCATGCGGTCGTCGAGCGAGCGCGACAGCGTGCGCGCGGGCTGGGGCTGGGACATGACGGTGGCTCCTGCGACGAAGGCGCGCTCAGTCTGGTCGCGGCGCCGCCGACACGGCGTGACGGCGCAGCGCCGTCAACTGCTGCGTGAACCAGGCTGCCGCGTCCTGCTCGGACTGTCCCGGGCACGCGACCCGGTAGACCTGCCCACTGACGCTGCTGCGGCTGGCGCCGCGTTCGATGAACTGTTCGGCGCTGGCGGCCAGCGCGCGCTTGCGCAGGTACGCGTACTTGCGACGCAGGTGTTCCTCGGCCTGCGCCGCCGGATACCAGGTGCCGTTGCGCTGGAACCGGCACGGCGACGCCTGCAGCGTCGCCAGCAGCGCCTGGATCTCGCGCTCGGCGGACGCCGTCGGCGCAGCCAGTGTCGAGCTCATCGCACAGACGCCCACCATGCCCAGTGCCAGCAAGCGCAGGCCGACGCGGCGCGTGGATCGCTTAACGTCGCGGTCCATGCCGGCTACGCGCCGCCATCGCGCTCGCGCAACCAGCGGTGCAGCGCCGCCGGCACCTCGCGCTGCGCGCGGCCCGAGACGTAGATGCCGATGTGGCCGCCGCGGAAGCCGAGTTCGGCATAGTCGTCGCTGCCGACCAGGCCGCGCAGCGCGCGCGAGGCGTCCGGCGGCACCAGGTGGTCCTGCTCGGCGTAGACATTGAGCACCGGCATCGTCACCCGCGCCAGGTCCACGGCATGTTCGCCGATGCGCGCGCGGCCGTGCATCAGCGCGTTGTCCTGGTAGAACTGCTTGACGAACTCGCGGAAGGTCTCGCCGGCCAGGTCGGGCGAATCGAAGATCCATTTCTCCATGCGCAGGAAGTCCTCCAGCGCGCGCGGATCGTCGAGGATGTCGAGCAGCCCGACGTACTTCTGCAGATTCAGGCGAAATGGCTTGAGCATCAGGTAGCTGACGTTCATCAGATCCGCCGGCACGTTGCCCAGCGTGTCCACGAACAGATCCACGTCCACCTGCCGCGCCCAGTTGGACAGCATGTTGTCCGGGGTATGGAAATCCACCGGCGTCACCATCGTCACCAGGTTGCGGACCTTGGCCGGCTGCAAGGCCGCGTAGCACAGCGAGAAGGTGCCGCCCTGGCAGATGCCGAGCATGTTGACCGGAGCACCGCCGCCGGCGTCGCGCAAGTGGTCGACCGCGCCATCGATGTAGCGCAGCAGATAGTCTTCCAGGGTCAGGTAGCGCTCGGAGCGGTCCGGATAGCCCCAGTCCAGCACGTACACGTCCTCGCCCAGCGCCAGCAGACCCTGCACCAGCGAGCGGTCGGCCTGCAGGTCCACCATGTACGGCCGGTTGACCAGCGCATAGACGATCAGCAGCGGCACCTTGGCGGTGGGCGGCTGCTTGCCGACGAAGCGGTACAGCACCACCTTGCCGTCGCGCCACACTTCCTGCCGCTCGGTGACCCCGTACTGCACCTCGTCCAATCCGGGCAGCACGCGCAGCCCTTCCAACAGCTTGCGCTGCAGTTCCAGCGTTTCCTGCAGCAGGTCGTCGCTGCTGAAGCTCAATGGCCCTTTCATGCGCGGCTCCGACGCGAGACCACGCCCGGCTTGCCGCGCGCCGGCTTGGCAACAGGCTTGGCGGCCGGCCTGGACGGCGCGGCCGCCGGCGACGTGGCGTTGGGTTTCCTGGAGGAGGAGTTGGACGTGGACCTGGCCGCCGGCGTGGCGGTGGCGGAGCGCTTGGCGTTGGCGCCGGAGGGCGTGCGCTTGGCGGAGCGCCGTGCCGCGGGCGCATCCGGCATCGCCGGCGCGGAGCGCGACTGCGCCGCGGCGCCGGCGGCCTGCGGACGCGAAGGAGCGTCCGAAGCCGCCCCTGCACCAGGCACGCCCCCCCGCTCCAGCCGGCGCAGGCGCCGCTCCAGATCGGCGATGCGTCGATGCGCCGCATCCAGTTCGGTGCGGGTGGGCAGACCCAGTTGCTCGCAGGCCTGCTCGGTCTCGCGTTGCAGCAACGAGCGCAGGCGCATCTGCGCATTGGCGAAGCCGGCGTAGGCCTCGCGGAACTCCTCCGACAACGCCGCCGCCGCATAGGCTTCCTCGGCGGCGTCGATCCACAAGTCGAACATCGCGCGTGCGTTGGTCAACTGGCGGCCGGGGTCCTCATGCTCGCGCAGCTTGGACTCGAACACGCCGAAGGCGCGATCGATCGCGCCCTGCAACTGGCCCAGGTAGGCCTGCAGCTGCGCCTGGTACTCCTGCTGCGCCTTGGCCAGGGCGCGCCAGCGCGCGTGGTGGTTGCGCCCCGGGCCGAAGCCGGGCATCTGCAGCCATGGGCCGCTGTCGCGCTGCCAGCCCTGCAGCCATTGCGCGGCCTGCTGCAACCAGGGATCCACCCCGGCCTGGTTGGCGCCGCGCGCGGCGCCCAGCAGCCACTGCAGCATCTGCTCGCGCTGGCCCTGCACCTGCTGTTTCCAGGCCTCGGCCACGTCCGCGCTGCTGGCATCGCGCCCGGCGAACTGCGCGGCGACCTGCTGCATCGCGCCGAACCAGTCGCCGGCCTGCCGCTGCAACTGCGCCACCGCGTCCTCGGCCGGCCCCGCGGCGCCGCGCGGCAGCCACTGCGCCCAGGCGTCGATCGCCTCGCGCCAGCCACCAGGAGCGCCGCCTGGCGGCGACGCGGGCGTCGCTCCGCCCTGGCGCAGCGCGTCGCGCCACGCGTCCCAGTACCGGCGCGCCAACGCCTCGAACTCGCCGGCATCGTTGCCGCCGCTAGCCATCATCGCCACCCTCCCGACTCGGCTGCGAATGATAGCAACTGCGCCCGTTCAGGGCTTGGGAATGCGCAGGGTCTTGCTGATCATCAGCGAACCGGACAGCGCGAACAGCAGCACCAGCGGGTGCAGCAGCCACGGCCCCAGGCGCCATTGCCCGAACCACAGCGACTCGCCGATGTGGCCCAGATAGGCGGCGACCGCCAGCACGATCACCAGCAGCAGGCTGCTCGGGATCGGCGTGCCCTCGAAGTACGGCACCTTGTCGCCATCGCCGGCCAGTTGCTCGGCGGTGACGTTGTAGCGCGCCAGGCGGCTGACGCCACAGCACACGAAGAAACTCAGCACCAGCCAGTCCCAGCCGCCCTGCATGCCGCAGGCGTAGGCCAGCGCCGCCGGGGCGACGCCGAAGGAGATCACGTCGGCCAGCGAATCCAGCTCGCGGCCAAGCGTGGAGGAGGATTTGCGCCAGCGCGCCACGCGCCCGTCCAGCGCATCGAACACGAACGCCAGCGGGATCAACGCCATCCCGATCAACAGGTCGCTGCGCCGGCCCTCCTGCAGGAAGCGCATCGCCGCGAACACCGCGCCGGTGCCGCAGAAGGCATTGGCCAGGGTGAACCAGTCGGCCAACTGGAACTCGCGCAGCATGGAGAAGTGGCGTTTCATCGGCATGGCGTGGCGGATCCGGCTGGAAAGGGTGCGACGGCACAGGGTAGCGTGGCGCCGACGCACTGGCGAGCGAGGACGGCGCATGACCGCCGCGGTCGGCTTGCCGCCCCCTGTAGGAGCGGCTTCAGCCGCGACAGACACCATCAGACAGCCTGTCGCGGCTGAAGCCGCTCCTACACGAGCAGGTGGCGGGCCAGGAGAACGACCGCCATGGCAGGGTCGCGCCACGCTGCTACGCTGGGCAGCTCCCTCCCCGTCAAGGTGCTTCCCATGCAGACCGTCCTGATCACCGGCGCCGCCAGCGGCATCGGCGCCGGCATCGCCCGCGAACTGGCCGCCGGCGGCCGCCACATCGTCGTCAGCGACCTGGACCTGGACGCGGCGAACACGGTCGCGACGCAGCTGCGCGAGGCCGGCGGCTCGGCCGAGGCGGTGACGCTGGACGTGAGCAGCGCCGCCAGCATCGACGCCGCGCTGGCGGCGCTGTCGCGGCCGGTGGACGTGCTGGTCAACAACGCCGGGCTGCAGCACGTGGCGCCGCTGCAGGAGTTCCCGATGGCCAAGTGGAGCCTGCTGGTGGAGGTGATGCTGACCGGCGTGGCGCGGCTGACCCAGGCGGTGCTGCCAGGCATGCGCGCACGCGGTTACGGCCGCATCGTCAACATCGGCAGCATCCACTCGCTGGTCGCCAGCCCGTACAAGAGCGCCTACGTCGCCGCCAAGCACGGCCTGGTCGGCTTCTCCAAGGCGATCGCGCTGGAGACCGCCGACACCGACATCACCATCAACACGCTGTGCCCGAGCTACGTCAAGACGCCGCTGGTGGACAAGCAGATCGCCGACCAGGCCCGCACCCGCGGCATTTCCGAAGCCGACGTGGTCGCCCAGGTGATGCTCAAGCCGATGCCCAAGGGCGTGTTCATCGCCTACGACGAGCTGGCCGGCTGCGTCGCGTTCCTGGCTTCGCCGGCAGCGCGCAACATCACCGCGCAGACCATCGCCATCGATGGCGGCTGGACCGCGCAGTAGCGGCGCGGCGCGCGCCGTAGCTCCCGCTGCCGGATTGGACACTGGCGAATTTTTCGCCAGCGCAGCGGCGAGCGTTGCGGCGCAACGTCACGCGGGTCTTATCCACAACGTTTGTGCGATTCCATCCACACCGGCTGTGGAGAAGCGCAGCCGGGCGTGCTGAAATTTTCGCCACCCGGGAAAATCGGGCAGCCATTTCAGCGACTTGCCACGCTTGCCCACAGGCTTGTGCAGGATCGATCCACAGCCGCTGTGGACAAGCCGGTCGCGGCGTCGCGCAGGCGTTCGACCGCGCGCCGCGCCGGGCTCTCATCCTCTACCGCCATGAGGGGTAAGGCTGTTCCTTCTCCCGTCGGGAGAAGGTGCCCCGTAGGGGCGGATGAGGGTACGGGCGAAGCCTCGCGCTCCCAAACTCCGCGAGTCGCTTTCGCGCTGGACCCTCACCCCAACCCCTCTCCCGGCGGGAGAGGGGTTAGCGGCGCTTCCTTCTCCCGTCGGGAGAAGGTGCCCCGTAGGGGCGGATGAGGGTACGGGCGAAGCATCGCGCACCCAACTCCGCGAGTCGCTTTCGCGCCGGACCCTCACCCCAACCCCTCTCCCGGCGGGAGAGGGGCTTTATGGCTCAGCGCGGGTCAGAGCCGCGAATAGCACCAGGACAGCATGCGTCCGTCGCGGTACGGCATCACCCCGTGGAACGGGCGCGGATCGGCGTCGAACACCAGCGGCAGGAAATGGCGGTCGCCCTCCCACAGCGGCAGCGATTCCATCTCCGCCACGGGGACCCAGGCCAGCGTGCCCTCGGCGTTCTCGGTGAACGGCTCGCCGCTGTAGGCGGTGATGAGGAACAGGAAGCCCAGCCAGTCCTCGCCGTGCTTGCCGAAGCCGGGCCAACTGATGGTGCCGCGCAATTGCAGCGCCTCGCACTCGATGCCGGCCTCTTCGCGGATCTCGCGACGCATGCCGTCCAGCACGTCCTCGTCGGGCTCGACCTTGCCGCCCAGGCCGTTGTACTTGCCCAGGTGATGGTCGCCGGGCCGCGCGTTGCGATGGATCAGCAGGACCTTGGTGCGGTCGGGCGAGAGCACGTAGCCCAGCGTGGCGACGATCGGGGTGTAGGGCATGCGGCGGGCGGGCGAGTCGGCGGGCGCGCAGTATGCCGCATCGGCCGCGGTGGACGGCGCTACAGCGCGGGTGTCTCCGCGACGCTGGGCTGACGCGGCAGCGGCGCGGCCGGCTTCAGCGTGGCCACGCCATGGCCGCGTTCGGCCAGATATTCCAGCCACTTGCTGAGAAAGGTGTTCATGCGCATGCGGTGGCTGATCAGTTCCGCCGGCGGCGGATACAGCCCCATCACGTCCTGCCAGCGGCGACCGACGTAGCAATGCGTGGTCTCGGCCTGGCGCGCGTCGCGGTACAGCCGCACGTAGGCCGACGGGTCCGGCTCGCCGGTGAGCGGGTCGCACAGGTCGTAGGTGATGCGCAGTTCCACCGTGTAGCGATGGTGCTCGATCACGTCCAGGCGCAGGTCCAGGCCGTCGCCGACCGAGGACACGTAGCTGCCGACCGCCAGGTCCGAGGGCACGAACAGGCGATTGAGGTGCAGGAAATTCTCGGCGTACAAGCCCATCAGCCAGCCAAATCGGCTGAGCCGGGGGATGCGTTCGCTGCGGGTCAGGGCGTGCTGCATGGCCCCGATGCTACACGCTGCGGCGGCCGCGCGGCAGCATTGACGGATCGCCCGTCGCGGCCTACCTTGGAAGTCTCGACACGCAGCGTCGGGCGCCCTGCCCTTTCATGAGCTGCGAAGCCGCCCCGCTCAGAACATCTCGCGCTGCAGGCCCAGCGTCGCCAGCACCTTGCTGGAAATCTCCTCGATCGAGGTATGCGTGGTACTGAGGGTCGGAATCCGCTCCATCCTGAACATGGTCTCGGCCGCGGCCACCTCGCGCCGGCAGGTCTCCAGGTTGGAATAGCGCGAGTTCGGCCGCCGCTCCTGGCGGATCTGCTGCAAGCGGTCCGGATCGATGGTCAGCCCGAACAGCTTGTTGCGGTACTGGCGCAGCCGCGGCGGCAGCCGGTCGTGCTCCAGATCCTCCTCGGTCAGCGGGTAGTTGGCCGCGCGCACGCCGTAGTGCAGCGCCAGGTAGATGCAGGTCGGCGTCTTGCCGGCGCGCGAGACGGCGACCAGGATCAGGTCGGCCTCGTCGTAGTTGATGGCGATGCCGTCGTCGTGGGTCAGCGCGAAGTTCATCGCGTTGATGCGGCGATGGTAGGTCTCGAAGTCGACCATGCCGTGCGCCTGCCCCACCCGCGAATGCCGCGGCGCGTTCAATTCGCGCTCCAGCGGCTCGATGAAGGGCGCGAACACGTCCAGCATCAACGCGCCGCTTTCCGACAGCAGCATGCTCAATTGCGGATCCACGCAGGAGTTGACCACGATCGGCCGAACCTGGTAGCGCTCGCCCGCGGCATGGATGCGCTGCGCCGCCTCGCGCGCTTTTTCCGGATCGTCGATGAACGACATGCGGTCGGTGACGAAGCTGAAACCGCTGAACTGGGTGAGCAGGCTATGTCCAATGGTTTCAGCGGTGATACCGGTTCCATCGGACACGTAGAACACCGGTCTGATCGTCGACATTGCCTGCATTCTCCTGGATGAAACCCAACGGATGCGCCCGTTTCGCTTGTGCCGGCTCGGGTGCGCACTGCATCATATCGGCTTCTTCCCTCACGGACGCGGCCATCCAGCCCGCCTCGGGCGATGGCCTAACGGAGCATCGCGCTTGAACGAGAACATCCTGTGGTTGCATGAGCTGCGCCTGGCCGATCTGGCCCGCGTCGGTGGCAAGAATTCCTCGCTCGGCGAGATGATCGGCAACCTGGCCGGCCTCGGCGTCTCCGTGCCGGGCGGCTTCGCCACCACCGCCGAAGCGTTCAAGGCCTTCGTCGCCCACAACGATCTGTACCAGCGCATCTTCGACAGGCTGGCCACGCTGGACGTGGAAGACGTGGGCGCACTGACCGCCGCCGGCAAGGAAATCCGCGGCTGGGTCACCGACGCGCCGCTGCAGCCGGAGCTGGACCAGGCGATCCGCACGGCCTACGCGCAGCTGTGCGACGAGAACGGGGGCGGCGACGTGGCCGTGGCGGTGCGCTCCTCGGCGACCGCCGAAGACCTGCCCGACGC
This sequence comes from Xanthomonas sp. DAR 35659, assembly GCF_041242975.1. Lineage (NCBI taxonomy): Bacteria > Pseudomonadati > Pseudomonadota > Gammaproteobacteria > Lysobacterales > Lysobacteraceae > Xanthomonas > Xanthomonas medicagonis. Next base: position 2,509,680 of record NZ_CP162488.1, on the reverse strand, counting down.
CAGCTTCGCCGGCCAGCAGGAGACCTTCCTCAACGTGACCGGCGCCGACGACGTGGTGCACAAGGTCAAGGAAGTCTTCGCCAGCCTCTACAACGATCGTGCCATCGCCTACCGCGTGCATCACGGCTTCAAGCACGAGGACGTGTTCCTGTCGGCCGGCGTGCAACTGATGGTGCGCTCGGGCGTCGGCGCCTCCGGCGTGCTGTTCACCCTGGACACCGAGTCCGGTTTCCGCGACGTGGTGTTCGTTACCTCGAGCTTCGGCCTCGGCGAGATGGTCGTGCAGGGCGCGGTCAATCCGGACGAGTTCTACGTCTACAAGCCCACCCTCAAGGCCGGCAAGCCGGCGATCCTGCGCCGCTCGCTGGGCAGCAAGGCGATCCGCATGGTGTATTCGGACGTGCCCGGCGAGCGCGTGCGCATCGAGGACACGCCGGCCGAGCTGCGCAACACCTTCTCGATCAGCGACGAAGACGTGCAGGAGCTGTCCAAGCAGGCGCTGGTGATCGAGCAGCACTACCAGCGGCCGATGGACATCGAATGGGCGAAGGACGGCGTCAGCGGCAAGCTGTTCATCGTGCAGGCGCGGCCGGAGACGGTGAAGTCGCGCGGCCACGCCACCCAGATCGAACGCTTCGCGCTGGAAAAGCGCGGCACCGTGATCGCCGAAGGCCGTGCCATCGGCCAGAAGATCGGCGCCGGCGTGGCCCGCGTGGTGCGCAGCCTGGAGGACATGAACCGGGTGCAGCCCGGCGACGTGCTGGTCGCGGACATGACCGATCCCGATTGGGAGCCGGTGATGAAGCGCGCCTCGGCGATCGTCACCAACCGCGGCGGCCGCACCTGCCACGCGGCGATCATCGCCCGCGAACTGGGCGTGCCGGCGGTGGTCGGCACCGGCAACGCGATGGAACTGATCGAGGACGGCAAGGAAGTGACGGTCAGCTGCGCCGAAGGCGACACCGGCTTCATCTACGCCGACCGGCTGCCGTTCGAGCGCACCACCACCGACCTGGGCAACATGCCGCCGGCGCCGCTGAAGATCATGATGAACGTGGCCAACCCGGAGCGCGCGTTCGACTTCGGTCAATTGCCCAACGCCGGCATCGGCCTGGCGCGCCTGGAGATGATCATCGCCGCGCATATCGGCATCCATCCCAACGCGCTGCTGGAGTACGCCAAGCAGGATGCGGCGACCAAGAAGAAGATCGACGAGAAGATCGCCGGCTATGCCGATCCGGTGAGCTTCTACGTCAACCGCCTGGCCGAAGGCATCGCCACGCTGACCGCGTCGGTGGCGCCGCACCCGGTGATCGTGCGCCTGTCGGACTTCAAGTCCAACGAGTACGCGAACCTGATCGGCGGCGGCAACTACGAGCCGCACGAAGAGAACCCGATGATCGGTTTCCGCGGCGCCAGCCGCTACGTCGATCCGAGCTTCGCCGCCGCGTTCGCGCTGGAATGCAAGGCCGTGCTCAAGGTCCGCAACGAGATGGGTCTGGACAACATGTGGGTGATGATCCCGTTCGTGCGCACCCTCGAGGAAGGCCGCAAGGTCGTCGAGGTCCTGGCCAGCAACGGCCTGCGCCAGGGCGAGAACGGCCTGAAGATCATCATGATGTGCGAGGTGCCGTCGAACGCGCTGCTGGCCGAGGAATTCCTGGAGATCTTCGACGGCTTCTCGATCGGCTCCAACGACCTGACCCAGCTCACCCTGGGCCTGGACCGCGACTCCTCGATCGTGGCGCACCTGTTCGACGAGCGCAATCCGGCGGTGAAGAAGATGCTGTCGATGGCGATCAAGGCCGCGCGCGCCAAGGGCAAGTACGTCGGCATCTGCGGCCAGGGCCCGTCCGATCACCCGGACCTGGCCGAGTGGCTGATGCAGGAAGGCATCGAGTCGGTGTCGCTGAACCCCGACACCGTGGTCGACACCTGGCTGCGCCTGGCCAAGCTCAAGAGCCAGGGCTGATGCCGATGCAGTCGTGGCTGACGGCACTGACGGCGGCCACGACCGCTGCACCGGCGGCGCCGGCCGCGCGCCCGTTCGACTGGCGGCAACTGGACTGGGCGCAGTACGCGCTCAACTGGGGCGTGGCGATCGTCATCCTGGTGGTGGGGATGTGGGTCGCCAAGCGCCTGAGCCTGTGGCTGCAGCGTGCGCTGACCCGGGCGCGGGTGGAAACCACGCTCAGCAACTTCCTGCGCAACGTCGCCTACGCGCTGATGCTGGTGCTGGTGTTCGTGACCGCGCTGCAGAAGATCGGCGTGCCGCCGACCTCGCTGTTCGCGGTGCTCGGCGCCGCCGGCCTGGCGGTGGGCCTGGCGCTGAAGGACTCGCTGTCCAACATCGCCTCCGGGGTGATGCTGATCGTGCTGCGACCGATGCGCGACGGCGACCATGTGGTGGTCGCCGGCCAGGAAGGCGTGGTCGATGAGATCCGCATCTTCCAGACCCGCATCCGCACCTTCGACGAACGCATGGTGACCCTGCCCAACAGCACCATCACCACCGCGCCGATCGTCAACTACAGCACCCTGCCCAACCGGCGCCTGGAAATCACCGTCGGCGTCGGCTATGGCGACGACCTGAAGAAGGCGCAAGAGCTGTTGCTGAAGATCGCCCAGGACAACCCGAACATCCTGAAGACCCCCGCCCCGTTCGTGCAGGTCACCAACCTGGGCGAGAGCACGGTGGACCTGATGCTGTTCGCCTACGCCAGGAACGGCGACTTCGGCGCGGCCAAGAGCAGCACGCTGGAGCAGATCCGCAACCAGTTGCTGGAGAACGGGCTGAGCATTCCGTATCCGCAGCGCGACCTGCACGTGTACCACCACGATGCCGATGGCCGTCCGATCGCCGAGCTGCTGCTCAAGGGCGTCACCGACGACGGCGAGACCAAGCCGGGACCGCCGCTGGCGCGCTGAGCGGCGGCGTCACCCGCGGTATTGCCAGCAGCCCCGCGCGACACTCCTCGTCCGGCGGCCTGCCGCATGCGCCCCGAAGGCGCCAGGAGCGCGGATCAGCCTTCGCCCTGCCCGCCCAGCGTGCCCATGAATGGGCGGTAGTAACGCAACTCGTCGATCGAATCGTGCACGTCGCTGAGCGCGGTGTGCGAGGAGGTCTTGGTCAGCCCGGCCGACACCGCCGGCGCCCAGCGCCGCGCCAGTTCCTTCAGCGTGGACACATCGAGGTTGCGGTAGTGGAAGAAGCGCTCCAGCCGCGGCATCTGCCGGTGCAGGAAACGCCGGTCCTGGCAGATCGAGTTGCCGCACATCGGCGAGGCGCCGGGCTTGCACCACTGCGCCAGGAACGCCACGGTCTGCGCCTCGGCCTGCGCCAGGGTGACCTGGCTGTCGAGCACGCGCTGCCACAGCCCGGAGTGGCGGTGCTGGTTGCGGTTCCACTCGTCCATCGCCTGCAGCGTCTGCAGCGGATGGGCGATGGCGAATTCCGGCCCCTCGGCCAGCACATTGAGCTGCGCGTCGGTGACCACCGTGGCGATCTCGATGATCGAATCGGCGTCGGTATCCAACCCGGTCATTTCCAGGTCGATCCAGATCAGACGATCGTTGTCCACACGCGGTTCCGCCATAGCACCATCCAGTCGTTCGCGCCGGCGAGGCCGGCGCGGGGGTCGTATCGGGTCGCGCATGATAGCGCGCGCGGCGCACGCGGCTTCACATGCCGACGCCTGCGCGGCGCTCAGCCGCCGAGCAACGGCCGGCCGCGCTTGGCGCGGAAATAGTTGGTCAGGCGCAGCCCGGCCGGCGCCGCCAGCACGCCGCCCCGGACCTGCACGCGGTGGTTGTGGCGCGGATCGGCGATCAGATCGAACACGCTGCCGCAGGCGCCGGTCTTGGGATCGGAGGCGGCATAGACCAGTTGCGCCACCCGCGCATGCACCACCGCCATCGCGCACATCGCGCACGGCTCCAGGGTCACGTACAGGGTGCTGCCGACCAGGCGATGATTGCCCAGCCGGCGCCCGGCCTGGCGCAGCGCGACGATCTCGGCATGCGCGCTGGGATCGTGCTCGGCGATGTTGAGGTTCCAGCCTTCGCCCAGCACTTCGTCGTCGGCCGACACCAGCACCGCGCCGACCGGGATCTCGTCGAACTCGCGTTCGGCGCGGTCGGCCAGGGCCAGCGCATACCGCATCCAGTGTTCGTCGCGCGCCAAGCGCGCGTCGTCGCCGACGCTCATCGCGGCGCGCCGTGCTTGCGCACGAACGCGGCGAACACCGCCAGCGTCGCTTCGCTGACATGGTGTTCGATCCCCTCGGCATCGCGGCGCGCGGTGTCCGCATCGATGCCCAGCGCCAGCAGGAACTGCTCCACGGTCTGATGGCGCTGCCGGCTGGCCGCGGCCAGCGCTTCGCCCTCGGCGGTCAGGAACACCCCGCGGTACGGCCGCTGCACCACCCAACCGCCCTTGACCAGGCGCTTGAGCATCTTGGCCACGGTCGGCTGGGCCACGCCCAGGCGCGCGGCGATGTCCACCTGCCGCGCCTCGCCGCCATCGGCCAGCAGGTCGGAAATCAGCTCCACATAGTCCTCGATCAGCTCCAGGCGATGCGCCTCGCGCACCTGACGGAAGCTCTCGACCTGCACTTCGGCGTCGAGCAGCACCGCTCCTGGCGCCGTCGACTTCCCGCTTTTCTGCATCGCAACGCCCTTGTCAGTGCCGGCGCCCGCCGGCCACCCGCCTATTCTGGCCGAAATCGCCGCTATCGCAGCGATTTGAATTGCAAATGCTAATCCATATAGCAAGTGCTATATACTCGTTCGCACCCCGCCCACGCCGTCGCCGCCATGGCCGCTCCCCTGCCCCTGCCAAGTTCTGCCGCAGCGCACACCCGCCATGACGAGGCGCGCCCCAGCCTGGGCGCCATGCACGCCAGCGTCGCCGTGCCGCGCAACGCGCTGGGCTGGCGCCGCCTCCTGGCCTTCCTCGGGCCGGGCTACATGGTCTCGGTCGGCTACATGGACCCGGGCAACTGGGCAACCGACATCGCCGGCGGTTCGCACTTCGGCTACCTGCTGCTGTCGGTGATCCTGCTGTCCAACCTGATGGCGATCGTGCTGCAGGGCCTGGCGGCGCGCCTGGGCATCGCCACCGGCCTGGACCTGGCGCAGGCATGCCGCGCGCACTATTCCAGGCCGGTCAATTTCCTGCTGTGGCTGGCCTGCGAGGTGGCGATCGTGGCCTGCGACCTGGCCGAGGTGATCGGCACCGCGATCGCGCTCAAGCTGCTGTTCGGCATCCCCTTGACGCTGGGCGCGATCATCACCGCGATCGACGCGCTGCTGGTGCTGTACCTGATGCGGCGCGGGTTCCGCACGCTGGAGGCGTTCGTGGCCGCGCTGCTGCTGGTGATCTTCCTCTGCTTCCTGGTGCAGATCGCACTGGCGGCGCCGCCGCTGCGCGAGGTCATGGCCGGCTTCATTCCGCGCGCGGAGGTGGTGACCAACCCCGCCGCGCTGTACCTGGCGATCGGCATCGTCGGCGCGACGGTGATGCCGCACAACCTGTACCTGCATTCGTCGATCGTGCAGACCCGTGCCTACGAACGCAGCGACGGCGGCCGCCGCTCGGCGCTGCGCTGGGCGCTGACCGACAGCACGATCGCGCTGAGCCTGGCGCTGTTCGTCAACGCCGCGATCCTGGTGCTGGCCGCGGCGGTGTTCCATGCGCACGGCCGCACCGACGTGGAGGAAATCGAACAGGCCTACGAACTGCTGGCGCCGATGCTCGGCGTGGGCATCGCCTCGACCCTGTTCGCGGTGGCGCTGCTGGCCTCGGGCATCAACTCCACCGTGACCGCGACGCTGGCCGGGCAGATCGTGATGGAAGGCTTCCTGCACCTGCGCATTCCCGCGTGGGCGCGGCGCCTGCTGACCCGCGGCCTGGCGATCGTGCCGGTGGTGGTGGTGACCTGGCTGTACGGGGAACAGGGCACCGCCAAGCTGCTGGTGCTGAGCCAGGTGCTGCTGTCGATGCAACTGCCGTTCGCGGTGATCCCGCTGGTGCGCTTCGTCGCCGACAAACGCAAGATGGGCGCGCTGGTCGCGCCGCGCTGGCTGGCCTGGCTGTCGTGGGCGATCGCCGCGGTGATCGTGGCGCTGAACGTGAAACTGCTCGGCGACATGCTGCTGCACTGAGCCGCGCGGCCTACCGCAGCGCCGATCGCCTGGACGGTGACGCGCGCACGTCGCGGGCGGCCACACCGCTCACGGACACAGCGGTTCCGGCGTGCTGGCACCGGGCCGCGCCTGCTGCAGCGCCGCGGCCAATTCGTCCAGCCGATAGGGCTTGGCGAGGATCTGCACGCCCTCGGCCTCGGCCGCGGACTTGGCCGCCTCCGCATAGCCGCTGGTGAGCAGGACCGGCAGCGCCTGGCGCCGCTTGCGTATTTCCTGGACAAGCTCCAGGCCGTTCATGCCGCCGGGCATCATGATGTCGGAGAACACGATGTCCACCGCGCGCCCGTTGGCCAGCGCCCCCAGCGCCGCCGCCGCGCTGGCCACGCGCGTGACCTGGTAGCCCAGCTGGCGCAGCATCTCATCGACCAGTGCCGCGACCTCGTCGTCGTCCTCCACCAGCAGCACGTAGCCGGCCTCGCCCAGGTTACGGCGTGCGAGTTGGACCTCCATCAGCTGGCGCTCGTCCGGTACCGGCGAGCGGAACGACCGTGGCAGCAGCAGATGGATCGCCGTGCCTCGTCCGAGGTCGCTCTCGATCCGGATGGAGCCGCCGGACTGCTGCACGAAGCCGTGCACCTGCGCCAGGCCCAGCCCCGACCCCTTGCCGATGTCCTTGGTGGTGTAGAACGGCTCGAACACCCGCGCCTGCACCTCCGGCGCCATGCCGGTGCCGGTATCGACGATCGACAGGCGGATGAAATCCGGATCGGTCGCACTGGCGCCCGGCACGTTCTGCGCGCGGACCACGATGGTGCCGCCGTTGGGCATCGCATCGCGCGCGTTGACCGTGAGGTTCAGCACCACCAGCTCCAGCTCGCCCGGATCCACCTCGATCGGCCACAGGTCGTCGGCGAAATCGAAATCCACATGCACGTCGCCGCGCAGGCTGCGGTCCAGCAACTCGCGCATGCCGCCGATCTGCCGGGTCAGGTCCACCGGCTCGGGCTTGAGTTGCTGACGCCGCGAGAACGCCAGCAACTGCTTGGTCAGGCCCGCGCCGCGCTGCGCCGCCTTCTGCATGCCGTCCATCAAGCGTTTGCGCACCGCCGGATCGGCCTGCATGTCGAGCATCGCCAGGCCACCGGAAATCACCATCAGCAGATTGTTGAAATCGTGCGCGACGCCACCGGTCAACTGGCCGATCGCCTCGATCTTCTGCGCCTGCCGCAAGGTTTCCTCGACCCGCGCGCGCTCGTCCATCTGCGTGCGCAGCAGGCGGTTGGCCTCCTCCAGTTCGCGGGTCCGCGCCACCACCTGCGCCTCCAGCTGTTGCGCCGCCGACGCCTGCGCCTGCAGCAGCGAGCGCACCTCGTACTGCCGCGCGCGCGCGCGCAGCGCGGCCTTGACGGTGCTGGTGAAGGTGATCGCCTGCACCGGCCGTTCGAGCAGGGCCACGTTGCGCAAGGCGGCCACCAGGTTGCGGCGCCAGGTCACCACCGTCGGCTGTTCCTGATGACTGGTCAGCACCACGAACGGCAGATCCGACCACGCCGGTTGCGCGTTGGCCCAGGCGAACAGGGCCGCGCAGTCCTTACCGAACAGGCCTTCCTCCGCGACGAACACCGCGGCGGCGCCGATCCGCAACTCTCGGACCAGGATCTCCAGGTCCGCGCAGTGGCAGGCCACCACGCCACCGCGCCGCAACAGGTCCACCGAGGCCGCGCCGTCGCGCCCGATCGGCGCATAGACCAGCACCCGGTTCTCGGTCGCCTCGCTACTGCTCATGCACGGCTGTCCAACAACGTCTGATCGCCTCCGCTGTAGCGCGGCGTGCCGGAGAAAATGCCGTTGAACGCCTTCAGCGGCGCGCCGACGTGGATGCCGTCGCTGCCGAGACGGAATTCGCGGATGGTGGTCTCGTGTCTGCCGGTGCGCTTCTTGACCACCGACAGCGCGCGATGCACCGTCCCGTCCACCTCGAAATAGCGCAGCATCAGCACCGAATCGCTCAGGTAGCTCAGATCCAGTGGCGCCTCGGTTGGCCCGAGCAGCCCGTGCTGGGCCAGGACCAGGATGGTCAGTACCCCCTGCTGGCCCAGGTAGCTCAGCAATTCGTGCATCTGCAGGATCAGAAAGCGTTCGTCCGGCATTGCGTTGAGGTAGCCGTTGAGGCTATCGATGACGACCACCTTCGCCTGGTCCACTTCCACGCTGCGACGCACGATCGCGGCGAACTGGCCTGGCGACATCTCCGCCGGATCGATCTGCTGGAAACGGATCAGGCCGTCGTCGAGCCTTTCCTGCAGCGGCATGCCCAGCGCGCGCGCGCGCGCCTCCACCGTGCCACGCCCCTCGTCGAAGGCGAAGAACACGCTGCGTTCGCCGCGCTCGGCCGCGGCGATGGCGAAGCTCAATGCCAGCGAGGACTTGCCGACACCAGCCGCCCCCAGCATCAGCATGTTGGTGCCGCGCTCCAGGCCGCCACCGAGCAGCCGGTCGAGCTCGTCGTTGCCGCTGGGGGCGATGTCCGTCACCGGCTTGTGCTTGTACTCGGCCGCGATCAAGCGCGGATATATCTCCAGGCCGCCCTTCTCGATGGTGAAGTCGTGATAGCCGCCGCGGAACTGGATGCCGCGCATCTTGACCACGCGCAGGCGCCGGCGTTCGGCGCCGTAATCGATGGCCAGTTGCTCCAGCAACACCACGCCGTGGGTGATGGAATGCAGCTGCAGGTCGTTTTCCTGCGAGGACAGGTCGTCGAGCAGGATCACCGTGCACTGGCGGCTGGCGAAGAAGTGCTTCAAGGCCAGCACCTGGCGGCGATAGCGCAACGGGCTCTGCGCGAGCAGGCGCAACTCCGAGAGGCTGTCGAGCACCACGCGGCTGGGGTTGAGCCGCTCGACTTCATCGAAGATCAGCTTGGTGGTCTCGGTCAGTTCCATTTCCGCCGGATGGAACACCGTGAGCTCGCGATCCGGATCCAGCGCCGTCTCCGGCGGCACCAACTCGAACACGTCCACCTGGTCCATGCTCCAGCCGTGGCGCGTGGCCACCAGCTGCAGCTCGCGCTGGGTCTCGGACAAGGTGATGTACAGCACCCGCTCGCCGCGCCGTGCACCCTCCAGCAGGAACTGCAAGGCGATGGTGGTCTTGCCGGTCCCAGGCCGGCCCTCGTAGAGATAGAGGCGATTGGAATCGACGCCTCCGCCCAATATGTTGTCCAACCCCGCACTGCCGGTCGAAATACGCGCCGGGTCTTCGCCATTCGCGGGATCGGGCTGCCGGTGGGGCGTCATGGTGGTGCCTCATGGTTGCGTGTGAATGAAGCGGGGGCGCTGCCATGGGCGCTGGCCGCGCGCTGGGACACGCTCCCGAGCGCACCCATCGTCGCCGCTGTGTGGAAACCTAGACCACGCGCGCATGCGGCCGTGCGGCCATCCTCACGAAGCGACGACGCAAGCCACACTACGTTCGGCAAAGTGATGCCGTTGTGTAGGCATGCACGTGCCCGACACCGGCCGGATCAGGCTGGCGAATGCCTTGGATCCGCCGTGCGGTCGGTGATCCCGGTAAGGGAGACGCGAAAACGCGTGGTTGATGGACTCCGTGGTCTCAGGCCAACCGGGCTTGCCCCGGCACACAGTCGAGCGACTTGCGCAGCCCTGCTCACGCCTCGTCGATTCGGACGTGGTATTTCGACGCCATCACTCGGAGATAGGAATCGTTGCCAGGAATGTAATATTCCTCCAGATCGAATCGTTGCTTCGGGTCGTATGTCTTGACTTTTTCGGCGTATGAAATCCTGTCCAGGTTCTTGTAGAACCCGGAGTCCACCATCTCCGTCGAAGAGTTTACGATTTCCATCTCGCCGAAATGGCGCTCATAGAAATTCATTCCCACGCATTCGAATTCCGCAACAACCGGAAAGCAGATCGTGGCCGCGGTCACCTTGTCCTCTTTGACAACGGTCAGCCGGATCGTCAGGCCGTCCAGTTCGGAGTATCCAATTTCAACACCGGTCGTGTTTATCTGGAAGTCCACCACTTCCGGCGCAATCCGGATCATCCGCCGCCTCCCTTGAGTGACCGACCCCGAGCAATCTTCAAAACCACCCCCAGCAAATGCCTACAATGGATAGTCCGTTCCAGCCGAGTCGACGAAGTCCTGCAAGCAAACTTCCCGTTCCTTCAGCCACGCCACCAAATCGGCATACGATTCAAATTCAATGTACGCACCAACAGCATCATAAGAAGGATCCATTCCCGATGCGATGTCTTCCGCATCGAAATCGGAAATCCGCAATTTGAACCTGGCGCTCTGCTTTGCCACCGAAGGCCAAAGAGGAGACGATCCGAGCATGGAATTGGGGGGAGTCCTCAAGGGGTAGCTCGGCCTGGAGACATCCTGCAACTGCAGTTCCAACCAACGCCGCTTCCCAGCGGCATCGGAGGGAACTTCGCAGACCACGATCCTGCCGCTCAGAACGCGCTCAAGAGGACGCATGTTCACCGTGCAAGTGCTTCATGGCGCCCACAAGCATAATCGGTCGCTGCGGAAGAGAACACCCACTGGGCGGTAGGTATGCACACGGAAGCGCCCTTAGGGCATTGAGTCGAGATTTTTCGCCTCGCCACGCCACAGCATTCCGATGGCTGGCGATGGACCGCGAAGGACGTTCAATCGCTCCCCGGCCATCGTGCACAAGGGCCGGGCGATGAATTCACCATCATTCGCCCGGCTGCGCCGGTCGGCTACAGGGTAGGAACGGTGCCACCGTCGATCCGATACTCCGTCCCCGCGATCGAGGCGGATCGCGGGGACGCCAGGAAGGCGATCAAATCGGCAACCTCGTGCGGCTTGGCGGGGCGGCCCACGGGAATTCCCCCCAGCCAATCCATCACGATCTTTTTGCCGCCCTCGTAGTCCGTTCCGGCCTCCGCGCCTATCCGCTCCGCAAACGCCACGGATGCCTCGGTCTCGATCCAGCCTGGCGCGACGCTCAATACGCGTACGCCTTTGGGCGTCACCTCGCGCGCCAGCGACTTGCTGTAGGTGGTGAGGGCGCCCTTGGCCGCCGCGTAGGCGGTGGTGGACTCGTGCAGCGGCAGCACGCGCTGGATGGAACTGACGTGGATGATGACACCGGAACCTTGCCCCAGCATCGTGGCAACAGCGCACGATCCAAGCGAACGGCCGGCATCAGATTCAGGTTCAGCTCGGCGAACCAGTGCGCGTCGCGGATCGCAGCGAACCCGCCGCCGGGCGTCTTCGAACCGCCGAGCACATTGACCAGGATATCGACGCCGCCCCACTGCTGCAGGACAGTCTCAGCGAGGTGGTGCGTGCCCTCCGCCGTGGACAGATCGGCCGCCACGTAGTGCACCCCCTCCACCGGCTGCGCCGGCAGGGTGCGCGCGGAGGTCGCCACCCGGACGCCGGCCTCGGCAAGGGTTTTCACGACTGCCGCGCCCAGGCCCAGTGTGCCGCCGGTGACCACGGCGCGCAGGCCGGTCAGGTGAAGATCGAAGCTCATGCCGTGACCTCCAGCGCTGCGATCAGGCCGCGTTCCAGGCGAAAACGGTAGGACAGCACGACCGGGCTGCCACGGAAGTCGCCGGTGACCTTGGCGCGAACGAGGTGGCCGCCGTCCTCGCGCTCGATGGCGAACGGCACGCTGGTCGCGTTGTACTTGGCCGAGGCCTCGGCCATGAAGGCCTTGATGGCGTCGACGCCGGTGTAGGTGCGACCGTCGTCCTGCATGACGGCGTGCGCCGTGAAGCATTGCGTCAGGGCGTCGGGGTTGTGTTCGGCGGCGAAGTACGCGGCAATCGGTTCGGGAAGGGTCAAAGCGTTCACGGTGCTGGCTCCTTGGGGTCGTTGAAGACCTCAGGATGCGCGCCGGCGTTAATTCAGGGAATATCCTAGAATCGGCATTCGCCATGTAGAAATGGATACACAATGCGCGGGTCCGACTTCGCCGAGCTGAAGGCATTCGTGGCCATCGTGGAGCGCCAGAGCTTCGCGCGGGCCGCGGAGCATCTGGGCCTGTCGCCGTCGGCGCTCAGCCAGACCATCCGCCAGCTCGAAGACCGCATCGGCGCTCGCCTGCTCAACCGCACCACGCGCAGCGTCGCGCCATCGGCAAGTGGCGAACTGCTCTACAGGCGCATCGCCCCGTTGTTCCGCGAGATGGCGGCGGCCGTCGCCGACGCCAGCGAAGCGACCGGACAGATGCGCGGCACACTGCGCATCAACACGCTGGGGATCGCGGCGAGAACCATCATTGCGCCGCGGCTCGCACGCTTCCATCGCGCGCACCCCGAGGTGGCGCTCGACATCGTGGTCGACGATGCGCTTGCCGATATCGTCGCGGGTCGCTTCGATGCGGGCATCCGGGTGGGCGGGCAGCTCGAGAAGGACATGGTGGCCGTGCGGCTCACGCCGGATCTGAAGATGGTGGCCGTGGCCTCGCCGGAGTACCTCGCACGGCGGGGAACACCCACCTCGCCCGCCGACCTGCACGGCCATGCCTGCATCAACTGGCGGCTGCGGATGGATGGCAGGCACTACCGGTGGGAGTTCGAGAAACGCGGCCAGCGGCTAGACGTGGCGGTGGAGGGGCCCGTCGTCACCAATCACGCCGATATCGGCATCGCTGCCGCGCTCGACGGGCTCGGCATCGCCTATCACTTCGAGCGAGATGGCGTCGGCGAGCTGTTGGCCCAGGGAAGATTGGTCCAGGTTCTGGCGGACTGGTCGATTTCGCGCCCTGGGCTGTTCCTCTACTACCCGAACAGGCAGCATCGCCCCGCCCTGCTGGGGGCGTTCATCGACTGTCTGCTGGATCGAGAACCGTTCGATCGGCGCTAGGCCCGGAACGCCGTGGTGTCGATTCTCGGCACGCCGCGACGCCTCGCGCGTTAGTTTGCGCAACGGCTCGATCCGCACTGCGATCGGACGGCTTACGCGCCAAACACCCGGCCGCAGTACGCCCGCAGCAATTCCGGCTTGTCGAGCGGACCACGGAACGCGATATGGCCATCGGGCCTGACCAGCACCAGCGCCGGAACGCCCTCGATGCCGTAGGCACCATGCGCCACGCCATCCAGATCGAACAGTGCCGTGGCATCGCCTGCCTCCGGCACCGACTTGCCCAGGATCGACCGCGGACGCACCCACTCCCAATCGCGGACCTGCGCCAGCGCACGCCGCATCGCGTCCAGGGCATCCTGCCGCCGGGCGTCGAACAGCAACAAGGTCCATCCCCAGGTGACGCCATCGGGGTTGTAGAGATGCGCGAACAGCGTCGTGCACGCACCATCCTGCGCGATGACCGCCGCATCCGGCGCGCGCTCGCCCGGACGCGGCGCGCGCCGGTGCACGACATCCCGCAGTCCATCGAGGTGGTTCTCGTTCAAGGGACTGTCGGGATAGGCGACGGAGAGTTGCTGCAGGTCGTCGGTGCCTTGGATCAGCGCCCCGATGTTGGGCAAGACGCTGGCGGCGATGCCCATGACGGCATCCTTGATGGCGCCCCGATAGACGCTGTTCCTGAAGCCCTTTTCCTGCTGCGCGTCCAGGCGACTGTGCTCGCCGCCGCGCTCCAGGCCATAGGACTCCAGCAGCACCGGCGCCGCCTTGCCGTCCAGCGCCATCGCCAGCCGCCATGCCAGGCCGACCGCATCCTGCAGTCCGGCGTTCATGCCCTGGCCGCCGGCGGGCAGCGTGAGATGGCCGGCATCGCCCACCAGGAACACGCGCCCCTCGGCATAGCGCGACGTCACGCCGTGCTGGAAGCGGCTATGGGTGATCCAGATCGGATCGCTCAGCTCCAGCGTCTCGTCCTCGGTGACCTCGCGCGCGATGGCCTGCAATTCCTCCAGCGTCGGGTCGCGATCGGGAATGCCCTCGTCGTCGGACAGGAAGAAGAGCCGGTGATAGCCCTCCCATACCGGCAGCACGCCGCAGAAGCCCTTGGGGTAGTAGAAGAACCAGAGGTGGTCGAACGCGGTGGAGCGGCGCCAGCGCAGCTTCGCGTCCAGTTGCCGATTGATGCAATGGGGCAGCTTCTCCGTCGTGAAGTCCGCACCGATCTGCTTGCGCACGAAGCCTTCGGCGCCGTCCGCACCGACCAGGTAGCGGCAGCGCAGGTGCTCGACCGGGTGCCCTTCGATCTGCTCACCGTCGTCGTTCACCGTCGCGATCGTCACGCGGACGCCCTCGGCATCCTGCTCGAAGCCGATCGCCTTGCGGCCGCGTTCGAGCGCCGCGCCGCCGGCCTCGATCTGCCGGGTCAGCACGGTCTCGATGACGTCCTGGCCGCTGTACAACACCTCCGGATACGGGCTGTCGACCTGCGCGATCGCGATCGGATCCACCGTCTTGCCGTTCAGGAGGGTGTTGATGTGGACGATCCGGTACGCCCGTTCGGCCAGGGCATCGCGAATGCCGATGCTCGCGAGAAGCTCCTGCGGGCGCGCCCACAGATTGTTGGCGCGCGAATGCGGCCTGGGATGCGTGCGTTGCTCGAAGATGCGGAAGCGCACCCCATGGTACGCCAGCGCGCAAGCGGTGGTCAGGCCGACCGGTCCGCCGCCGATGATGAGGACGTCCGTATCGAACCCGTCGGTCTGCGAGGCAAGGGGCATGGTGTCTCCAGGTAAGTGATTGCGGCGCGGGTGTCTGCAGTTCAGGCGCCCAGCGACTCGTCGAGTGCGTCGCGCATTTCCACGAGCACCTCGATGGCGGTCCTGACGCGCTCGGCGCCGAGTCGCTCGATCAGTTGCCGGTCGAGCGATGCGACCGCGGCTTCGGCGGCGCGCAAGGCCGCGCGCCCCGCCGCCGTCAGCACGACCAGCTTCGCGCGCGCGTGGTGCGGATTGGTCTCGAACACGACGAACCCGTGTTCGGCCAGCAATTCCACGACGCGTTGCACAGCCTGCCGGGTCAGCCCCATGTTGCGCGCGATATGCGCGACCGGAAGCGGCACCGGCGAATAGCCCAACGCGCCGAGCACCTGCCACCAGGCGGTGGTCAGCCCGATCGGGCGCACCAACTGGTTGCCCATGTCGACCAGGCGGCCGTTGCTGGCGAACACCGCGAGAACCAGTTCTCGGATCAGCACGGGGAGGTTTTCAGAAGCCATGCAACATTCTTTCAATTTGACAGCATGCTGTCAAATTGAAAGATCCTCGACGTGCTCCTTGAGTAGTGCCAACCGCTGCCAACCGCACGCTGCCGATCTTCGGCGCGCGCCATGGTTTGCCCTGCTGAATCGACCAGCCGCTTGCACTCCCCTGGCGATGGCTCGGCACGGCGCCGCGGCGCCCATCGGGGCCGCTACGGGTCTACTGGCGCAGCCGAGGGCTGAAGCAGCAGCCGGACCAACGGATTCGGGAAGCGTCGCGCCATGGTGACGGCGTGGAACGCCTCCACGATGTCCGGCAATTGATCCCCTTCCATCAGCACGCCGGCGGCGATCTCGTCCTTGACCACGATCGGCGGGAGCACGGCGAGGCCGATGTCCTCGCGGGCGAGCAGTCGCATCATCGCCATGTCCTCCACTTCCGCCACGATCTGCGGCCGCACCCCCAGGCGATCGACCAGGGCGTCGAAGCCGGTACGCACGCTGCTGTCCACGGTCGGCAGGATGATGGGATGGCTGCGAAGACGATCGGCGATGCTGGCGGCACCGCCCAACCGATCGGGCGTGCCCACCAGGCTGACCGGGTGCTGTGCGAGCCGATGGGTCACCAAGGGGGTCAGCGCGTCACCGGCGGGGGCCTGATTCAACAGGACCACGTCCAGATTGAGCGCCTCCAGCGCCCGCAGCAGTTCGCCCGCGCTGCCCGAGCGCAGGATCAGATCGATGTCGGTGCGGCCCAGCAGCGGGCGCAGGAATTCCATCTGGAAGTTGCGCGACAACGTGGCCAGCGACCCGACGCGCAACGCCTGGCGCGCGGCGCCTGTCTGCCGCAGCGTGCCCAGCAGTTCCTCGCCGGTGGCGAAGATCGCGTCGGCGTGGTCGAGCACGATCTGCCCCGCCTCGGTCAGATGCAGTTGCCGCCCGCGCCGCTCGAACAGCGCGTGGCCGAGGCGTTCCTCGAGCTTGCGGATCTGCACCGACAAGGCCGACTGCGTGAGATTGAGCCGCTCGGCGGTGCGGGTCAGGTTGCCGTCGTGGGCAACGGCCCAGAAATAGCGCAGATGGTTGTAGTTCAAGGCGGCCATATCGTTCGATATTAACGAACGAATTAGTGAAAACAATGAATTTTTGTTCGATCCCGCCGATCGCTATCGTGGCGCCGCCCACCACCGCGCCCATTCGAGGGGATTGCCTTGTCGCCCTATCTGCTGCCGCTTTCCGCACCGCTCCTGCTGTCTGTCGCCGCCGTGTTCGGCTTTGTCCGCAGCGGCCGACGTCCCCGCCGGCTCCCCGTCTTCGCCGAAGGTGCCGCATTCGGCGCGCTGCTCATCGCGATCGCTTCGCTGGCGCTGCTGGTCGCGCGAGGCGCCGGCGACAGCGGACTGCTCGGCTGGGGCGGCATCGGCCTGTCGGCACGGCTCGATGCGGTCAGCGCCACGATGCTGCCGCTGGTCGCGTTCGTCGGCTGGATCGTGGTGCGCTATGCCCGCACCTACCTCGATGGCGAGGCGCGCCAAGGCTATTTCACCGGCTGGCTGTGCTTCGCACTCGCGGCCGTGCTGTTGCTGGTGCAGGCGGGCAACCTGGTCCAGTTGGTCGTCGCCTGGATCGCGACCAGCGCCGCGCTGCATCGCCTGTTGCTGTTCTATCCGGAACGCGTGGCGGCGCAGCGCGCCGCGCGCAAGAAGCGCCTGTTCTCCACCATCGGCGCCATCGCGCTGATCTCCGCGGCGCTGCTTGTCTGGAACAGCCTGGGCACCACCGATATCGCCACGATCAACGCGCTGGCGCGGAACGGCGAGCACGGCTGGCCGCTCGCCGCGGCGGCCGCCCTGCTGGCGCTGGCCGCGGTGCTGAAGTCGGCGCAGTTCCCGACCCACGGCTGGCTCACCGAGATGATGGAGGCGCCCACGCCGGTGTCGGCGCTGCTGCATGCCGGTGTGGTCAATGGCGGCGGCTTCCTGTTGATCCGCTTCGCCGACCTGATGCTGGCGGCCCCCGGCGTGCTCGCCGTGCTGGCCATGCTCGGCGGGTTCACCGCCCTGTTCGGTGCGCTGGTGATGCTGACCCAGCCCGCGGTCAAGACGTCGCTCGCCTGGTCCACGGTCGCGCAGATGGGTTTCATGGTCCTGCAGTGCGGCCTTGCGTTGTTCCCGCTGGCGCTGCTGCACATCGTCGCGCACTCGCTGTACAAGGCGCATGCCTTCCTGGCCGCCGACGGGGCCGTCGAGCAGGTGGCCTCCATTCGCCGGCCCGGGCCGGTTGCCGTACCCGATGGGGCGGCGGTCGGCCGCGCCTTCCTGATCGCCCTGGCGATCTATGTCGGGATCGGCGCCGCCTTCGGGTTCGCCTTCGGCTTCGAGCACAAGTCGCCACAGGCGCTGGCACTGGGCGCCATCCTGATCTTCGGTGTCGCCTATCTGCTGGCCCAGGGCCTGGCCGATGCCGCGCCGCGCCCCCTGACCCGCAGGACGGCGCTCTACGCCAGCGCCGCCGCGATCGGCTACTTCGCGCTGCAGACCGCCGCCGAATGGCTGACTGCCGGGGTGCTGCCGACGACGCCGGCGCCGGGACGGCTGGAGTGGACGCTGATGGCGTTGGCGGTGCTGAGCTTCGGGCTGGTCGCGGTGGCGCAGGCGCTGTTCCCGCTCTGGGCCTCGCACCCGGCCGCCGCGGGGCTGCGCGTCCATCTCTCCAATGGGCTATATGCCAACGCCACGATCGATCGCCTGCTCGGCGGCTGGTCTGTCAGCAAGACGTCGTGACCCCTAACCGCCAGGACACCCCCATGCCGATGACCGCGACCGATGCACCCTCCATGTCCCACGCTGCGATCATCGCCGCCGCCCAGCGTGCGGCGCGCGCCCTGCCCCCGCTGTGGCCGCTGGCCTCGAGCGTGGCGGTCAACCCCTTCCTCGGCCAGGCCGGCGAGCCGCTGGCGACCGCGGCGGCACGGCTGCGGCGCGCGGCCGGCATCGCCCTGACCCTGCCGCGCTCCTGGTATGCGGCGCGGCTGCACTCCGGCGAGATCGCCGAGGAGGATCTGCAGGCGGCCTTGCACGACGCGCCGGCCGCACTGCGCCCGCCGAACTTGTCCGCGCTCAAGCACGTCATCGACGCCGTGCGTCCCGCCCCGCGGGCGATCCCGACAGTCGCCGATCTGGCGCGCGACGCCTCGGCGATCGACTGGCCGAGCATCGTCGACGAGCGCATCGGGCACTGGGCCGCCGCCTATTTCGACCAGGGCCAGGCGCTGTGGGCCGCCGGTCAATCCGGCGGCGCCTACAGCATGTGGCGGCTCATCGCGACCCACGATCTGACGCCGGAAATCGCCGGCCTCGCCGGATTCGCGCAGCAGGTGGCGGACGCGCCAGCGAATGCCGAAGATGCGCTCGTCGACGGCGTCGCCCGCCTCGGCCTGCCGGCGGACGCGCTGGACGGCTATTTCCACCGACTGCTGACCACCCTTGGCGGCTGGAGCCAGCTCGCCCGGTATCGGCTCTGGCAAGCGGAGCTGAGCGGCGAGACGGACGCGTGCGTCACCGACCTGCTCGCCATCCGCATGCGCTGGGAAGTGACGCTGCTGGGCAAGTTCGAGTCGGCGATCGCCTCGCAGTGGCGAACCGCCATCTCCGCATACGCAATGCCGATTGCGGCGACGCCGGACGACGTGATCGACAGCATCCTGCAGGAAGCGGCCGAACGCGCGGCGCAGCGGCGGCTCGACGCTCTGCTTGCAGCACCCGCCTCGGCCCCGGCCGCACCGACGCGAATGACGATGCAGATGGCCTTCTGCATCGACGTGCGCTCGGAAGTGTTCCGCCGCGCACTGGAAAGCCTCGATGCGGGTATCCAGACCCTCGGATTCGCCGGATTCTTCGGGCTGGGCATCGGCCATCGGCGGTTCGCCTCGGACGTGGTCGAGGCGCGTCTTCCGGTGTTGCTGACGCCAGGGGTATTCACCTGCGCGGGAGAGGCGACGTCGCCGGTGGCCGACTCCGACCTCGCCGCGCGGATCGCGGCCCGGGCGAAGCGAGCCTGGGGTCGCTTCAAGCTGGCCGCCATTTCCTCGTTCGCCTTCGTCGAGGCCACCGGCCCGCTCTATGTCGCCAAGCTGCTGCGCGATGGATTGGCGCTGCCCCGTCGTACCACGCCGAACGATCCCGCACCGCGCCTGGCCGACGCGCTCGACCTCGACACGCGGCTGACCATGGCCACGCGCATCCTCAAGGCGATGTCGCTCACCGCCGGCTTCGCGCGGCTCGTGGTGCTCGCCGGTCACGGCGCCAGTGTGGTCAACAACCCTCATGCCAGCGCGCTGCAGTGCGGCGCCTGCGGCGGCTACTCGGGCGACGTGAACGCACGGCTGCTCGCTTCGCTGCTCAATACCCCGGAGGTGCGCGCCGGTCTCGCCGAGCGCGGCATCGCGATTCCCGCAGACACGCTGTTCCTGGCCGCGCTGCACGACACCACGACCGACGCGGTCACGCTCTACAGCGCCGACCATCCCTCGCCCGAGCATGCCGCCGATGTCGAGCAGGCGGCGCGTTGGCTGCAGGCCGCCGGCGCGCTGGCGCGGGGCGAGCGGGCGCTGCGCCTGCCGCGCGCGCAGCGCGGCCAGGACATCGCGCATCGCGCCCGCGACTGGGCCGAGCTGCGCCCGGAATGGGCGCTGGCCGGCTGCCAGGCCTTCATCGCCGCGCCACGCGAGCGCACCTCCGGGCGCGACCTGGCGGGACGGGCCTTCCTCCACGACTACGACTGGCGGCGCGACGACGGCTTCGGTGTGCTGGAACTGATCCTGACCGCCCCGGTGGTGGTCGCCAGCTGGATCAGCCTGCAGTACTACGGGTCGACCGTCGCGCCCGCGGTCTTCGGCGCGGGCAACAAGTTGCTGCACAACGTCACCGGCGGCATCGGCGTGGTCGAGGGCAATGGCGGCCTGCTGCGCGGCGGGCTGCCGTGGCAGTCGGTGCACGACGGCGAACGGCTGATCCACGAACCGCTGCGGCTTTCCGTGCTGATCGAGGCGCCGACCGACCCGATCGCCGACATCCTGCAACGCCATCCGGCGGTGCGCGCGCTGTTCGACAATCGCTGGCTGCATCTTTTCGCGCTGGACGACGAAGGCCGGATGGCGTCGCGCTATGCCGGCGACTTGCAATGGGAGTCTTGTTTGAACGACGCGTCCTCCAAGCGCAATCACGCGCCGGCACTTGCGTGACGCAGCCTTACGCCCGTGCCGCCGCTCCCGAACGCGGGCGGGAGTGCGGACGTCGGTTCCTCCCAAGCCAGCGGACGTTGCTGGGCCCGATCATGGCGGCGTCCCTGCACCGGCCGCGATGGCGCCGATCCCGACAGGCGATCGCTGCGGGCCAGCGCCGCAATCGCACGTGGGCGCCGGCGTCGCAGCCTTCGCATGCCGATCGCGCATGCGATCGCCGGGGCGCTGGCGACCGCCGTCGCGCCCGCACCCGCGTCATGCCCCGATCTTGCCGGCTCCAGCAACGAGCATCTCGACGAAGGCGGTGACCTTGGAGGGGCGAAAGCGCGCCATCGGGTAGACCACGTGAATGCCGCCGGCCGGCAACGACCACTCCGGCAGGACGGCGACCAGGGTTCCGGCCGCCAGGGCGTCTGCCACCAGGAAATCCGGCAGGACCGACACCCCGCCACCGGCCAGCGTCGCCGCCAGCACGGCCGGGGTCGCATTGGTCGACAGGGCCTGGCGCATGCGCACCGTGCGTCGCTCGAAATCGTCTTTGACGAAGTGCCAGGTCAACGGCTCGCGGAGCGCGCTGTTGGCGACGAACGGGACCTGCGCGAGGTCGTCGGGGTCCGCCACCGCCAAGGTCCTGGCCAGTTCCGGCGTGGCGACCAGGCACTGCCGGAAACCGTCGATGCGCCGCGCATGCAGACTGGAATCGTCGAGCCAGCCCACCCGGATGGACAGATCGATCTGGCTGGCGACGGGGTCGATGCGCGTGTCGGCCAGGATCAACTCGACCTGGCACGCCGGATGGCGCCGGGAGAACCCGGCGGCCAGCGGCGCGATCCTGGAGGTGCCGTAGTCGTGCGGCGCCGCCACGCGCAGCACGCCGCTCGGCTCGGTGTTGGAGCGCGTGACCTCGCCGATGGCGTCCTCGACCTGGCGCAGGACGCTCACGCTGCTTGCATGCAGCAGCCGCCCGGCCTCGGTCGGTTCGACCCGACGGGTGGTGCGCATCAACAACGCCGTCTGCAACTCCGCCTCCAGCTTGGCGACCTGCTGGCTGACGACGGTCTTGGTGATGCCGAGCCGCTCGGCCGCGCGGGTGAAGGAGCCGGTGTCCACCACGGCCGCGAAATAGGCGAGCCTGTTGAGATTGACGGCTTCCACGCTGCTCCCGACACACTGTAAGCCAGTTGTTTACAGAGTTTAGCATTCCACATTATTTATCCATCAATCCCGGCTCGCTATGGTGACCGCACCTCCTCAAGCGGGTTCCACCATGCGCATCACCTACCTCTTCGATCCGCTCTGCGGGTGGTGCTACGGCGCCGCCCCGGCCCTGGAACAGCTCGCGCAGGTTCCTGGCGTCAGCGTGCAGCTCGCCCCCACCGGCTTGTTCGCCGGCGAGAACGCGCGGCCGCTGGAGGCATCCTTCGCCGCCTACGCCTGGCAGAACGACCAGCGCATCGCGCGCCTCACCGGCCAAGCGTTTTCCGAGGCTTACCGCAGCCGGGTGCTCGGCGCGAGCGGCACGCTGTTCGATTCGGCCCCGGCGACGCTTGCCGTGGTCGCGGTCGGCATGACCGAACCGGATCGCGAACGCGAGGCGCTGAAGCGCCTGCAACAGGCCCGCTATGTCGACGGCCGCACTACCTCCGATCGCGCGGTCGTGGCGGAAGTGCTGTCCGCTGCCGGCTTTGCCGATGCCGCGCGGCGCGTCGTGTCGCCCGATGCCGACGTGCTGGGCGCCTACCGCGCGCGCATCGATGCGGCACGCCGCGAGATGGCCCGTTTCGGCGCGCAGGGCGTTCCCACGCTCGTCGTCGAAGACGCGCACGGAAGCAGGCTGCTGCCGAGCGATGCGCTGTTCGGCGATCGCGCCGCCCTGGCCGCGCACCTGCGCGTCGCCTGAGCCGCCGACCTCCCCCGCCCTTCATTCCCGACGCCCGCACTCCCGAACACAAGGAGACATCCAATGAGCACCGATCGCCAGACCTCCGCATTGCGCTGGACCCACTTTCCCGCCGGGCAGAACGGCTTCTTCCGCGCGCCGGTGCTGTTGACCGGCCCGCGCGAAGCCCTGCTGATCGATGGCGGCTTCACCTATCCCGACGGCAAGGCCTTGGCCGAGGCGATCGAGGCCACCGGCAAGACGCTGACGACGATCTACGTCAGCCAGTCGGACCCGGATTACTACTTCAGCCTCAAGCCGGTGCGCGAGGCCTTTCCTCAGGCCAAGGTCATCGCCGCCGCCGACACGCTCGCCGCCATCAAGGGCAACGTCGCGAAGAAGCTCGCCGTGTGGGGGCCGCAGCTCAAGGAGAACGGTCCGCAGACGCTGGACGACATCGTCCTGCCCGAGACCTTCGACGGCGCCTCTCTGTCGGTCGATGGTGAGACGGTCGAGATCGTCGCCGCCCAGGGTCTGGCCAATCGCCGCTATCTCTGGGTGCCGTCGCTGCACGCCGTGTTCGGCGGCGTCATGATCTTCTCCGGCGTGCATGTCTGGACCGCCGATACGCAGACGCAGGAGCAGCGTGCCGCCTGGATCGCCAATCTCGATGCGATCGCCGCGCGCGCGCCGGCGATCGTCGTGCCTGGCCATCTGACGCCCGACGCGGCGACCGATCTGTCGGCCATCGCCCACACCAAGGCCTATCTGTTGGCCTTCGAGGAGGAACTGGCGACGGCCAAGGGAGCCGCATCGCTCGAGGCGGCGATGGAAGCGCGCTTCCCGAATCTGGGCATGGGCATCGCCCTCGAGATCGGCGCCAAGGTCGCCAACGGCGAAATGCCGTGGGGCTGAGACGACCGACAATCGCGAACTGATCCGGAGGACCTAAGAAAGATCCTCCGAGGAGAACGGCAAGCACCGGTTGGCGGTGCTGTCGCCCGACGTCGAATGTACCGAGGCCAGGGAGACAGCACTCCGTTTCCTCTGGCCGGCGGCGCTACCGCGCAGCGACCGATGGCACGCGCCATCGTCGGGCCGTGGAAGCGACCGGGTCGGACCGCTTCCACTGCCGGTTTCGATCGATGCACATGCATCTGCACGATCCGAACACCACGCCCGCTCCGCCAAGGAACGGTATCAAAGAGGGATCGCAGCGGACGCCGCTCGTAGTACCGAAGCAATCTCGTCCTCGCTACGCCCCCCATTGATGGCGATTCTTCCCGCGAAGACGAAGTGAGGAACCGAACGGACACCGGCATTCGCCGACCTGGCCGCTTCCGCTTCGACGCGACGGTGCTGCGCAGGATCGAGCGCGATGGCGCGCGCCTGGTCGCGCTCGAAACCATGGTCGACTGCGATGTCGGCCAGCACCTCCGCATCGGCGATGTTCTTCGCTGCGATGAAGTAGGCATCGGTGATGGCGACGGCGAGCCGATGCTGGGTATCGCGCCCAGCGGCGGCGAGGATCAGCGCATGCGCCGCCCGGGTCGGATAGGTCCAGAGCTGGCGACCGAGATCCAGATCGAAGCCCGACGCGCGCGCTTCCGCCTCGGGGCGAGCGAAAGCGGCCTTCGGATCGGTGATGCCGTAGCGCGAACGCAGCAGATCTGGAATGTAGAGGCCGCCTGCGGGCGCATCCGGCAGCAGCGGGACCGGATGCTGTCGGATCTCCACGGCCAGGTCGGGGAAACGCTCTGCCAGCACCTTGTCGAGACGGTGATGGCCGACGAAGCACCAAGGACAGGTGATGTCGGTGTAGAGGTCGATTTGCATCGCTATGTTCCACTGCCTTGTCGATGGTCTTGCGTCAATGGTTGGCGATGCCTGGCGCGGCACGGACGAAGTGCGTGTCGGTCACCTGGTCGACCAGAAACTTCGCGAGATTGCCCCTGGAAAGCTTCGTGCCGAGCTTGGTTTGTCCATACCACCCCACATCCACGCCGCCGTTGGCGGGACCATCCTTGAGGTTCGGAATGCGTACCAGCGTCCAGTCCAGGTCCGAACCCGCGACCAAGGCGCCGGTCGCCTGGATATCCTCGTAGCCGTTGCGCGCGATCAGCTTGAACAGCAGCGCGAACGCGTGGGTGCCGAACGCGAACCCGTCCTTGGGATCGCGATAGGCAGCGGTGGAGATCTGGATGAGGCGGCGCACGCCGGCCTGCTGCATCGCGGCGATGATGTTGGCCAGGCCATGCATGACCGGCTTGTCGCCTTGCACCTTGAGACCATTGGGCCCAAGGGCGCTGATGACCGCATCGGCCCCTCGGACGCACTGCGCAATGGCGTTGCGGTCCTGCAGGTCGCCGACCACGATGTCGACCTTCCCCGCGAACGATGCGAGCTTCCCGGCGTCGCGCGTATAGACCGACAGCGAGTAGCCACGCTGCAAGGCTTCCTCGATGAGGTGCCGCCCCGTCGGCCCGGTCGCACCGAACAACGCGATGGTCTTTTTCCCGGTCACACGCTCACGCCGCCTTCGCCAACAAGGCGGTGATGGCCGTTGCGGCCTTGTCGATGGCGGCGCTCACCGCCTCCGGGCCGAGCACCGTCCCTTCGACGCGCACCACGTCCACATCGGTCAGGCCGATGAAGCCGAGCAGGTGCAGCACGTAGTTGGTCTGAAAATCGAACGGCGCCCAGGCGCCTTCCGAGAACACGCCGCCCGTGGCGGCGACGAGATAGACCTTCTTGCCGGTCAGCAGTCCCTGCGGCCCGGCCTCGCCGTAGCCGAAAGTGACGCGTGGCCAAGTGACGTGATCGAACCAGGCCTTGAGCTGCGAGGGCGGACCGAAGTTGATCATGCCCGAACCGAGCACGATCACGTCCGCGGCCTGCAACTCATCGACCAACGCCTGCGCGACCTCCACCGCCTCGGCCTGCTCCGGCGTGCGATCTTCCGGTGGCAGAATCCGGCCCTGGATGTAGGCCGGCGTGATGTGCGGCGGCGGATTCGCCGCGAGGTCGCGCACGGTCAGCGAGCCCCCAGAGCGAGCCTGGATGCCCTCGGCGATCTCGGTGGCGAAACGGGTGGAGAGGCTGTCCGCCCCGCGCGGACTGGACGTGACAAGTAGCGTGCGGCTCATGACGGCTCCTAGGTATAAAATGAGAACCAAGTAATAAATGGGTTCTAAATTACGAATCCATACAAAGGATGGTATTGTCCCTGCCGCTGCCCCACAAGAAGGCACATGCATGTCACCTGGTCACATCGAGCACCCTGCCGAACTGCCCGCACCCGACGCGGGCGGCTGTCTGGCGACCCGTCAAATCCTGGATCGCATCGGCGACAAGTGGAGTCTCTACATCGTCGCCATGCTGCAGAACGGCCCGCAGCGCTTCAACGTACTGAAGCGCGGCATCGACGGCATTTCCCAGCGCATGCTGACGCTGACCTTGCGCGGACTCGAACGCGACGGACTGATCACGCGCACGCTGTATCCGACGATCCCTCCACGCGTCGATTACGAACTCACCGACCTGGGACGAACGCTATTGAAGCCGGTCATGGAACTGGTCGACTGGGCGAACGAGCACCAAGCCGCCATCGCCGAGGCGCATCAGCGTTTCGACACGCAGCCGGAGCCGGATCAGGTCTTGGTCCAGGGCGTGGTCTACCAGCGTCGATGAGCGATCGGGCGATGCGCGGCGCCACTACGACGATCCAGATGGCGTCGGCTTGCGCCAGCACATGGCGCACGGCGGCAACACCGCGGTACGCCGCCGACGGTCGATCCGTTCTCGCGAATGCAAACGCGAGGCGAGGCGGTGGCGTGCGTCACCTGGAAGGTCGGGTCAGGCGTCTGCCAAGCCCCGTTCGTGCGTCGCGTCGTACTTTCTGATGTCCGCCGAAAGGCGCGCATCCCATCGCGCCACGAAGGCGACGGTATCGGCGGCCGCCAGGTGGGCGCTCAGGGCGTGTTGGTCCCGCCACCGCTCCATCACCAGCAGCCGCCCGCGGGACGCGTCAATCACGGCGGCGTCATAGGACAGGGCGCCGTCTCGCTCGCGTGTGGTGTGGGCGAGATCGGCAAGATCGCGCGTGAAGGCCGGCAGATCCGAGGGCGGCACCTGTACGTAACCGGTGACGATCAGCATGGCGAACGACTCCAGAGGTTCGAAGGGAAACAGGGGCGCCGCAGCCGGCACGCCCCATCGGCATCAGGAGACGGTCAGGACGATCTTGCCCTGGATGCTGCCTTCGGCGGCGCGCTCGTGGGCGCGCGAGGCCTCCGACAGCGGAAAGACACTGTCGATCACGACCTGGACGGTGTGTCGGTCGAGGAGTGCGGCGAC
Organism: Xanthomonas sp. DAR 35659; assembly: GCF_041242975.1. Taxonomy (NCBI): domain Bacteria; kingdom Pseudomonadati; phylum Pseudomonadota; class Gammaproteobacteria; order Lysobacterales; family Lysobacteraceae; genus Xanthomonas; species Xanthomonas medicagonis. Next base: position 2,482,929 of record NZ_CP162488.1, on the reverse strand, counting down.
CTGTGCCAGTTGCGCGCCGTTCGAGCGCACCTGGGTCGAGGACACCCTGATCCCACGCTTTGCCGCGGCTTCGTGACCCTCGAAGCCAAGTGGATTGACCAGGAACAGGGCTCCGCCAGGCCGGATCACCTCCAGGAACCGTTCCATCCGCGGACCGCCCACCGCATCGAGCACCAGGTCGGCATCCCGGATGACCTCTTCCACCATGGTTTCCCGGTAATCGATGAACTGGTGTACGCCGAACTGGCCGAGCATCGCCGCGTTCCTGGCCGAAGCCACGGCGATCACCCGCGCGCCCCGCGCCTTGGCCACTTGCACCGCCAGATGTCCGACACCTCCGCCAGCACCGTTGACCAGCACTGTCTGGCCTTCGAGCTCGACAGGCACATGCGGGACGTCCTGGAACGGATTGGGCGCGTCGTGGCCAAGCGCGACCAGGAACTGCCACGCGGTCAACAGGGACATCGGCGCGGCGGCGGCATGGACGTGATCCAGCCCCGCCGGCTTGTGGGCCAGGTGCGCGGCTGGCGCGCTGACATACTCGGCGTAGGCGCCGCCGCCGGTCATCACGCCATCCGGGAACCGGACCATGCCGTAGACCTCGTCGCCGGCCCTGAACCCAGCGACGTTAGCGGCGGTCGCTTCGACCACGCCGGAAATGTCGGTGCCCAGGATCAGCGGGAAGTCGGAATCCGGTCGCCATTCGGGCGGCAGGGCACGATACCCGTCGCGTAGATACCAGTCCGGCGGATTGAGGCCGACGGCCCGGACCCGGACCAAGACCTCGCCCGGTCGGACGTCGGGCTTGGGCGCATCCTCGTAAGTCAGCACCTCGGGGCCGCCAAAGGCGTGCAGTCGAACCGCTTTCATCGTCTCGCTCATGATCGTTCTCCTCTTTGCGAGGCAATCTAGCGACCAACATTCGAGTTGATAATTGGGCCAGAAAGCAGTTCTATAGTGCCGCCATGGAAAGAATGAGCCTCGACCGTCTCACCGGGTTGATCGCGTTCGCGCGCGTCGGCGCGCTGGGCAGCTATGCGGCGGCGGCGCGGTCGCTGGCGGTGTCCCCCTCGGCGGTCAGCAAGAGCATCCAGCGACTCGAGCAACGCCTGGGGGTCTCGCTGTTCACGCGCACGACCCGTTCGCTGGCGTTCACGCCCGAAGGCCGCGACCTCCACGAGCGCGCCCTGAGCCTGATCCGCCAGGCCGAGGAAATCGAGCAGATGGCGCTGACGGCGCGCTCCGAACCGCGCGGCGCGCTGCGGGTGGCCACCTCCCTGCCGATCGGCCTGCACGTGATCGCGCCTGCCCTGCCCGCGTTCCGGCGGCGCTTTCCCGAGGTGACGATCGATCTTCGGCTCGGGGACCAGATGACCGATCTGATCGAGGAAGGGATCGACGTCGCCGTGCGTATCGGCGAGCTCCCGGACAGCCGCCTGCTGTCGCGCAAGCTGGCGCCGTATCGGCTTTGCTGCCTTGCCTCCCCGGCCTACCTCGCCGCGCGCGGCGCACCCGCGCATCCGCACGACCTCGACGGCCACGACACGGTCAACCTGCGCTACCAGAGCACCGGGCAACTCTTCCGCTGGCCCTTCATGATCGGCGGCCAGGAAATCGAGATCCTGCCGCGGTCTGAGATCGTCGTGGATACCAGCGAGGCGGTCCTGGCCGCGCTCGTCGCCGGCGGCGGAATCGGGATCGGCGCGTCGTTCGCCGCCGCGCCCTATATCGCGCGCGGAGACCTGTCGCCGCTGCTCGTCGACTTCGCGGTCGAACGGCGGAATGTCACCGCCCTCTGGCCCGAAAGCCGACGCAGCAATCCAGCGGTCCGCGCCTTCCTGGACATGCTCGGACCGGCCTTCGAGCACAAGGCGACCGTGTCGGACCTGGTCAACACCGGGTCCAGTTAGCGGCGAGGCGCGACGACGGACATGCGACATTGAGCGCCTAGCCGCGCCTTGGCCAAGGCTGCCCCCTGCCATCGACGCCCGCCGGACTGGGATGAAAGACAACGGACCGACGATTAGTCGAAGGCGAACTCGCGATGGTCCGGATCTTGTCGCAACTGCCCTTCGGCTAAGCGCGAGCCCATCCGAGGTTTGTTCCGGTCGGAGGAACGCTCCGAACTGGGACAGTCCTGCCGGGCAGCAGTCGGGCGGCCTGACACGGATATCTGAGCGGTGCCGGCATCCAAATCCCAGAAATCACCGGAGAAGAGCGGCTTCGACGACGGCGGCGATTGTGGTCTCGATGAAGCGGTCGTCGACCGGCTCTCTGGAAAACCACCGACGATAAAACAGCGGACCAATCACCGCCGCGACCACGTCGGTGGCGGATGTCTCCGGATTCACTTCCCCCCTGTCCTTTGCTCGTTCGACGACGGCATGGAATGGCGCCATGAAGGCTGTGTGCAGTCCAGCCTGCAGGGCGGCGATTTCCTGATCGCGCTCCGCCGCATCGACGATCGAGGGATAAACCGATGCCCACGCGGCAGACCGAAGCTGCTCCGCGAGCGTCGTCACCAGCGTATGGAGATCGGCGTGCAAGCTGCCGGTGTCGGGCGGCGGAGGTGCGTTCCCGAGCCTGGAACAGGCGTCGATCAGCAAGGCGGAGCGTGACGGCCAGTGCCGATAAATGGTCGTTTTCGACACGCCGGAGACACGCGATACCTCGTCGATGCTGACACCGCTGATCCCGCTCTGCGTCAGTTGGCGATAGGTTTCGGCCAAGACCGCCGCTTTGGATCGTTCCACCCGCTTGTCCGCAATCCGATCCACCCTAAGCCTCCCATTGACCATTACGATACGCTACGGTAGCGTTCCACAAGAACGGTACCGTTCAGTATCGGTGTGTACCGACAAAGCCGCAAGCCAGAGAGGTCTCGCTCATGAAATTTGCCTACACGCGCCTTGTCACCAAGGATGTCCCGAGCCTCGCCAGCTTTTACGAAAAGCTTCTGGGCGCACCGCCCAAGGGGGATGACCACTATGTCGAGTTGCATCCGGGCGGTGCGATCCTGGCGATCGTCAGCCAGGCGGCCGCCACTTATGCGCATGGCGGGGAGTGGTCCGCCAGCGCGAACGGATCGGCGATCCTCGAGTTCGAAGTCGACAACGTCGACGCGGAGCGGGCGCGCATCGACGTCTTCGTGACCGACTGGTTGCAGCAACCCAAGGACATGCCCTGGGGCAACCGCTCGATGCTGTTCCGGGATCCTGACGGCAACCCGATCAATTTCTTCACCCCCGTCGCGAAGGGCTGATCGGCGACACCCCTCTCCCCGGTACGCCGGCCGATCTCCTTGTTCAGATCAGCAACCCGGCGATCAAGCAGGTCAGGCATCTCGCTCATAATCCGGAGCACGGCGCGTGCCGCCTCGGTCAGCGATGGCGCTATGTCCTCCTCGGCAAGCAACTTAGTCATACCGACGGGAGTGTCTGTTTTTATCAGGGATTTAGGTAGCAACCTGGCGTAGTTCCGCATATCACCGACCGGGCAAACATCCCCCCCCGTTCCATCATCAACAGCGCTCGCAAGTCCGCGTGGTCAAGGGATTTTGCGATGATCGACATAGGCAATTATCGTCACCAGAGAAGAGCTTGTCGGGTGCAAAAAGCAGAGGAACATTGGGGCGCGACGGCTCCGGAAAGCTATAGTCAATCAGCCTCTAGGATAGCGCAGACAAGCGCCCCTACCAGCGCCTGCCAGGGTGCGAACTTCATTGCTGCGGAAGCTGTTGTTCAAACGGTAGCAGTCATCCACACTACCGATCGCTTACCATGCTCGACATTGGCAGTCACAATTAATTCGCATACGGAGGCTATTTCTGAAAAGGATCGCAATCCTTCTATCATTGTTTTCTACAAGTTTTTTCGCCACAGAATCGCATTACGACCGCTACGCCGCAGGCAATGAGGAGCTTAGGGCCAGGATTTCCCAACTGGACAATGCGACAATTTTAGCTGACGAGACTCGAATCGCCCCCATTGCCAGTGAGATGCTGCTTAAGGTAAAACCCCTTGTCCGCCGAGGTAGTAACGGCATAGCGATCCAGGAATTTTTACTGAAGCAATTTTCAGCGCATGGTTGGCGACCAATGTTAATTGGTTACGAAGGGTACCGGGAGGCAGTACCGGTTTCCGTAAATAATCAAGTGGGAAATGCCGTCCCTACTGACGCGCCATTTCCAGATGCCGCACTTGTCAAAGTGGAATTGGTAGCTGCGTCGCCACAGGCCCATGTAGCCCAGGCATGGACATTTGCTACTCCCAATGCAACTGAGCAACAGCGGCAGCTATTGATGACAGCTCGTCGCGCGCTACGAATGGGCATTGCTCAGATCCGGGCTGGGGAGCGGCTATCCAATGTGGGCACTGCCATTCAGCAGGAACTCGATGCCAACCACGCGGTGGCCATACATGAGCTAGTGGGATACTCCATGGGCCAGACGCGAGTTCAGGAGCCCCATGTGCTGGGCTATGGAAGCTCCATCAACGATGAAACTCCGATGAAATCCGGTCAGGTGCTAAACGTCTATGTGGTGGCGAAGTCAGGCACCGCCGGCATACGGTTCCAACCGCCGGAGTTCTGGACCGTGCTTACCAAGGACGGCGCGGATAGCGTGATGCTTTCGGCGATGGTCGAGGTGACTGATGATGGGCACAAATTGCTGAGCAAGCTGATCGACTGAGTGTCACTGGGCGCTGTCACGCAACCTGCGATGCCGGTTCACTATCCAGAAGTGGCTTTACTCCAGATTTAACCGCACCCATACAGCTGCCAAGCCAATGACAACGAGTTGCCGCGCGCAACGCCATAGCGGAGACCGACAAAAAGTTACCATTTACATTTTCGCGATCCGGCGAACGAAAGCAGACTCAATCCGATGCAGCGACTGAGCGTTGCTCATGCCCAACCGACGACAGCCGCGTGGTCCACGATGACGTAGGAGCCACCGCGCAGCGACGGAGTGGCGGTGCGGGTAGCGGTACGACTGGCAGGTTGTGCGTAGCCGTCCAACGTTTCAGTGACCGCCACTGCGGGAAGGCTGTACGGCGGATCATCCACTGGTGAAGAAGACTGCATGGGCTGTCCGGCGGCACTCGCCGCCGTGGCAAACGCGCCAGCGGCAGCCATGCCGAAGCGCAAATGGCGCCGCATGCCAGCGTGCTGCTGGCAGAAAGACCGGACCAGAACCATATCAGCCCGCGCCTTTGGACCGTACTTGGGCGACATCCAAGGCATCCATTCCCTCGCACGAAATGAGGTAGTCGAGCCGCGAGACCTCTTCGTTGCCGAGGTGCATACCGCGCAACGCCACCGCTGCGCCAGGGGGCAATCGGGCCATCAGGCCCCGGCGTGCGATCAGCGTCGCCTCGTCGGCGCCCCCCATTACCCCCAGCGGATCCTCCAGTTGCCTGATGGCATGTTTCTCGTGCAGGAACTGGGGCTTCCACAGCGGAACCACTGCCCACTGCCTGCGTCGCACCGCGTCTTCGTACGCGGCAACGCAATCGTCCAGCGTGCCGTTCTCAAAGTGATAGCCGGAGTTCGCGAGGCCGTACCGCGCTATCGCCGTGCGCGAAAACCGGCTGATACCCGCCCCGGGGCCGATCCCCTGTATGCGCTTTTGCATGCGCGCTGCCACTTCTGGCCTGCGAAGATCGTCGATCGAGTACACGGCATCCTGCGGCACGTAGTCAGGCACGCCCCAATACGCGTAGGGGCGGTAGAGAACGGCGACGTTCTCGAAGCTGTCCGCCATGGGAGCGAAATACATACCGTGACTGTCGGGCAGCCATGCGCTGCACAGGACATCGGCCGCGCCGTCGCGCAGTTGTTCGAAGGCTCGCTCGTGGGGGGCGAAGGTTTCTTTCACATCCACGCCATGACTGGCAAGGATGGAGCGGACCACGCTGGCCGCGGCGCGATGAAAGGAAAGATCGATCGTCAGGAGACGAACGGGGATGCGGTGATCCATGGATGCTGAACTCCGGGGCACGATCGCTGCTGCAAGCGGCAACTTTCAACGGATGGACGGATGGACAGATCGCGCTGCGCGCCGCACGGTCGGCTGCGCAGCGCGCAACGTCCGGCTAGCGCGGGCCTGCCGGCAGATCGACCCGGAAGAGCTTCACCGGAAAGCGGATGGTCGACTTCCCCTGGTTGAATGCCGGAGCGCCATCGATCTGCGGCACCGGCAGGTAGATATGGCCGTGCCCATCGAGGAAAGGCGCATCGACCCAGCGCAGATGGTCGTCGCGCGCGACCACCGACAACGTTCCGTCCGGAGCACGCCGCATCAGCGCGTTGTCGGCCAGCGGCGTGTAGTACAGGCTGCCGTCGGCGCCCATTGCCGTGCCGCCGATCGGCGGATTGTCGAACCATGGGCTCACATGCCGGGCGAGGGCCTCGTCGCTCAGCGCGTCATCGTCCAGGTAACGTGTCCCAACCTGCGACAGCGACCCCGCCAGCGGGCCGAAGTACAGGGTCTGGCCGTCTGGGCTCAGCTCCAGCGGATCGGCATTCACCTGCAATGGCTTGCCGTCGTTGCCGGCTAGCACCTTGCCGTTCACGATGATTTTGTCGTCGGCGCGGGCGCGCGCGAACGGCGCGCCGTCGAAGCGGCGCCGCGCGCTACCGTTGTCGAGATCCAGCACGATCACCGCGCCTTCGCCGGCATCGGTCAGGTAGGCATGCCTGCCGTTGATGCGGATGTCATCGACGTAGGAGTGTTCGCGAACTACCTCTTTCGCAAAGGTGTAGACGCGGACGATGGTGTCGGTGCGGGGATCGATATGGACGACCTTGGCGCCGTCGGCGATCGGCTTGCCACCGAACTCCGGCGTCCCGGTATCGACGATCCAGAGGTCGCCGCGCGCGTCGCTGTGGATCGCATTGACGCTGACGAATGCATGCGCTGCCTCGCTGCCCGGCTTCCAGCCGTTCCAACGGGCATTCGGATAGGGAGTGAGCGAGCCATCCTTCTGCGCGACGGCCACTGCGGGGCCGGTGTTGCCCGTCCAGCGCGGCGAACTGACGATGAAGCGCCCTCGCCCATCGAGCGCCACCGCATTCCACGGCATCTGCCGGCTCTCGCGCACGGCGACGGGCGTTGCAAGGTGTGCCGTCGCTGCCGTCGCTGCGTCAGGATGGGCGAACGGAGCGGCGCCCGTGAGGGCCGCGGCGACGAGAAGGGCCCACCGATGGCGGGGGAAGGGGGATGGCATAGCGCTCTCCAGCAGGGAATTTACGAATGGAACTCCGGCCGGATTGTGGTGAGGCAGCGTGCCCGGAACCAGCGGCGAGCGGAGCAAGCAGTATTGTGATAATTTTGAAAATCGCCGCATCCCGCTAGGTTTCAGATCAGCCGGAACTCGGCGCACTCTGCTGGAAAAACCTCAATGATCAGACTAGAAGACGTGCGGATTTTCGTATCCGCGGCCGACAGCGGCAGCCTATCTGCGGCAGCCCGACAACTGGACATCACCCCGGCGGTGGCCAGCGTGGGGCTGAAACGGCTGGAGACGGAGCTCGGCACCCGGCTGCTCGCGCGCTCGACGCGCAGCCTGCGCCTCACGCCGGACGGCGAACGCTATCTGCAGTACGCGCGCAACGTAATGGAGCAGGTAGAAGCGGGACGTAACGCAGTGGCCCAGGGCCAGAAATGGATCGGCGGAACGGTATCGCTGTCCGTGCCCTCCGACCTGGGTCGCAACGTACTGCTGCGATGGCTGGACGAGTTCCAGGCCCAGTACCCCAGCGTCTCGCTGCAGGTCCGCATCGGCGACCAGATCACCGACATGATCCGCGCGCCCGTCAGCGTAGCGATCCGCTACAGCGTCTCCGAGGATTCCTCGCTGGTGGCACTGCCGCTCGCGCCCGACAACCGCCGGGTGCTGTGCGCTTCGCCCGCCTACTTCCTGCGCCACGGCCGACCCGCGATTCCGGCGGACCTGGCTCAGCACAATTGCCTGCGCTTTGCCCTGAGCGACGCGTTGCACGATCGCTGGACGTTCTTCGGTGGAGGCGAACCGGCAGTGGTGTCCGTGCATGGCGATCGCAGCAGCGACGACGGAGAACTGGTCCGGCGCTGGGCCGTTGCCGGACTCGGGATTGCCTACAAGTCCAGGCTGGACGTGCTGGACGATCTGCGCGCTGGCCGACTCGAGGCGGCGCTAACGGAATTCGAGGGAGAGCGCGCGCCGCTCCATTTGGTCTGCGCACACAGAGCAATGCTGTCGCCCACCGTCAACGCATTGCGCGATGTCCTCGTACAGCGGATCAGCGGCCACCTTGCGTGAGGAAGCTCAGCGGATCTGCCACCGCCCGCTATTTTCAACATAATTTTGAAACTGATATCGCTCACCGCGTCTTTTAACGTATGTGGCGTGGACGGATGATGGCGCCATCTTTGGCTGGAGCTGAAGCGCAATCGACGCTGCGCTGGCTCGCGCCGATTCGATTCTGTCTGCGTCCGGAGCACCACCATGAAAGCCATTGGCTACTACCGCAATTTGCCGATCGGCGATGCCGAATCGCTGATCGATCTCACGCTGCCCGACCCCGTCCCCGGCGAGCACGACCTGCTGGTCGAAGTGCGCGCCGTGTCGGTCAACCCGGTGGACGTGAAGATCCGGGCGGGCGTCGCACCCGAAGCCGGCCAGCCCAAGGTGATCGGCTGGGATGCGGCGGGCGTGGTGCGCGCCGTGGGCCAGGGCGTCACGCTCTTCAAGCCCGGCGACAGGGTGTGGTACGCCGGATCGTTGAAGCGGCCCGGCACCAACAGCGAACTGCACCTCGTCGATGAGCGCATCGCCGGCCGCATGCCGAAGACCCTCGATTTCGCGGCCGCGGCGGCGCTTCCCCTGACGACCATCACCGCCTGGGAGTTGCTGTTCGATCGCCTGGCCATCGCGGAAAGCGACCAGCCCCAGGACGCCACGCTGCTCGTGATCGGCGCAGCCGGCGGCGTGGGCTCGATCCTCGTCCAGCTCGCACGGCGGCTCACGGGCCTCACCGTGATCGGCACCGCATCGCGCCCGGAAACCGCCCAATGGGTCACCGAGCTCGGTGCGCACCACGTGATCGACCACAGCAAGCCGCTGTCCGGGGAACTCCAGCGCATCGGATTCTCCGGCGTGGACTACATCGCCAGCCTGAACCAGACGGGCCGCCATTTCGACGAAATCGTCGCATCGATCAACCCACAGGGGCATATCGCGCTCATCGACGATCCGGATCTCCTGGACTTCCGCAAGCTCAAGACCAAGAGCGCGTCGCTGCACTGGGAATTCATGTTCACGCGCTCCATGTTCTCGACGCCGGACCAGCTCCGCCAGCACGAACTGCTGACCCGCGCGGGATCGCTGATCGATGCAGGCGTGCTGCGCACCACGCTCGCCGGGAACTTCGGCACGGTGAACGCCAGCAACCTGCGCCGCGCGCACGAATGGATCGAGACGAACCGCAGCCGCGGCAAGATCGTGCTCGAAGGATTCTGAGCAGGCCCGCAAAGCATGGGTCCGGCAGGGCTAGCTCGGGCGCGGCAGCGTGATCGGCATTCGATCGCCATGGAGGAAACAGTGTCATGCTCAATTCGGAGACCACATGAAACACGACCAGATGCGACGGCACATCAGTCAATCGGGGCTGCTCGCGCTGGGGGCGCTGCTCGTCGCAACCCGCGTACTGGCGGAGGCTTCCGGGCCCGCGAAATCGGCTTCCGTTGAGGTTCCGGGGAGTGCGGAACCACGAGGTTCCGAGAGGCCGACGAAAGTGATCATGCTCTTGTACCCGGGCACCACCATGCTCGACTGGATAGGTCCGTACGAACTGCTGCATCGGGTGCCCGGAATCGAATTGGTCCTCGCCGCAAAGACGCGCGACCTCTACAAGAGCGACAGCGGCATGGTGAGCTACCAAGCGAACGCCCTTCTCCAGGACATCGGCAAAGCCGACGTTCTGCTCATTCCGGGCGGTGGCATGGGAGTACGCGACGTCTCCAACGATCCCGACGTCATGGACTGGATCAAGTGCATCGACCAAACATCCAGGATCACCGCCAGCGTCTGTACCGGATCGCTCATCCTGGGCCGCGCCGGGCTCCTGCGTGGACGCCGAGCCACGACACACTGGGCACTGCAGAACATGCTGAACGACCAGGGCGCCACCTATACGGACGAGCGATGGGTCGTCAGCGACAAATACTGGACCTCGGCAGGCGTATCCGCAGGCCTGGACATGACGCTCGCGCTCATCGGCCACCTGCGTGGAGACACCGAGGCGATGAAGGCTCAGTTGAAGATCCAATACGATCCCAAGCCTCCATACCACGCTGGTTCGTGGTCGACTGCTCCTGAGGCCATTCGCGAAGCAGTGGGCGTGCCGATGCCAAGCCACAGCTGACGCAGCCGATGTCTGTCCGTTCCGCTCGAACTGGCTGGCTCCGTCCAGCATTAAGGCAATGACTGTGAACATCACAACAGACGAGACACTTCCCGTCCGGGCACACATGCCCATGAGGCACTGACGCAGTCTCTCCCAGCGCAGCCCCCTTCCCTTACGTAACACCATCCGATGCCACGAGCTGTGTCAGATGGTCCCGCTGGGCGAAACGACGATCTACGAAATGGAGCGCCGCGGCGAGTTCCCTCGCCGTTTCAACCTGGCGCCGCGCTGTGTCGTATGGGACTTGGGCGAAGTGGAAGTTTGAATCGAACAACGTAAGCAGGCGCCCCGCGCCGGCATCGTCAAACCGACGTCCACCAAAGAAAAACCCGCCCTGGCCGGGCGGATTCGGAAAAGATCTAGTCGTGCGCGGAGCCGTTCATCCGACCAGGGCGTCCAGTTCCTTCAACCATTTCACCGCAACGTCGCCGAAGCACTTCACGTCGGTCAGCCGGCGCTTCTCGCGCTGCTTCTCCATCGCGGGCGACTTGCCCTGGGCGATGGTCTTCTTGGCATCGATGAGCTTTTCGCGGGCCATCGCCAACGAGAGGCCGGCAGGTCCGTAGCGCCCGATCGTGAGCGTCTCCCGGCGTCCATGAAGACGGTAGTCGTAGCGGAAGGTGACGGTACCGGTAGGCGATACCGTCACGTACATTCCATCTCGATCAAAAGCCTTATAGATCTTGGACTTAGGCTTGAGATTGCGCAGTGCAGTGTCGGTCAGCATCGAGGTTTTCACTCCTGTTCGTGACGGCTTTTACCGTCAGGGACTTGGAGACCCGCTGATGCTCGGAAAGCCGCATGAAATAAGCTTTCCTCAGGAGATTTTTACCGTCAAAGACCGTTTTGGCCTCAATAGTAAACGGGAGGGTCTTGATCCGACCTCCGGTTCGTACCGTCAGCGCTACCGCCGATCCGTTGTGCTGGCCGGCGATAGCTACCGATAGTTGCCGTGACAAGCTTCCTTTCAGATCAACAAGTTGCAGCGATTTTTCGATAGCTGACGATGGTCCCCGAAGGACCTGATTTCACTCCCACTCAATAGTCCATTGCGGTACTTATACACCTAGTTACTCGCTAAGTAGATGTTACGGAGAGTCTGCCAATCTCCCGGACCCGAGCGTAGCCAGCGTGTACCTGTTCTTGCGCCACCGCTGCCCATGAGGGTCGCCACGTTGATCGTGATTAGCAAGGGCTGGTGCACTAGTGGGAGCCGCCGGGGTGTCTAATCCACTGCGCATCCTTGGTCACTTCGGCAGTACTCCCGAAAAGTATCCATCCTAGGCAACGACTTAGGAACTGACGGCGCGTCCAAGGTGTCTGTCTCGACTGTGGTGTGTTGACAAGTGTTGCCTAGGTGGGGTACCGCCAGGCGCTGGTCGAGGTGCGCTCATCTGCGCTATCCTGGAAGACGATTGACTATGTGGTGCCGGAACCGTGGAGCCCTGACGGTCCTCCGTCTTCCGCACTAGGCAAAGCTCTTGCCGGATGACGGTAGAGGTGACGGTAATGCCCTATGTCAATCATCGCAAAATCCTTTAACCATGCGGACTTGCGAGTGCTGTTGATGATCGAGTGGGAATTCCATGGAAGGGACAGCGCGGCCAGTAAACAGTTTGGCGTTACACGTATCGTCAAAAAGACATCCACTAAGCTGCTTGACTACAGGCCGAGACGGTCACCAAGGCCGCCTCGAGAGCATGCGCGGGCTGAGCCTGCTGATGCGCCCAGGTGCAGTTCTTCGCGTCCTGCGCACGAAGCCGACCGAGAACGAGGCCAGCTGAGTCCATGTCGTCTCTTGCTTGGATCGATTTTGACGAAGCCGAACGGCAGCGAGCGCAGCGCATCATGGCGCTCTTTCAGGAGCGCGAGAGCCGCGACGAGCTGGGACTGGGGGCAATCCGGGATTCCATCGCCGATCATCTCTTTCCGGGCACAAGCACGATACAGACGCGCCTGCGATACATGCTGTTCATTCCCTGGCTCTATCGGGCGCTGGAAAAGCGCGAATTCCCTGAAGCGCAGCTCCGCACCGAGGCGCGCGACACCGAAATCCGGCTTGCCGACGCACTGAAAGCCGGCGGTGAGTCCAACGGCATCATCGGCCGGGATGCAGGGCCACGGCTTCAGCGGTTGCCGAGTTCCGTCTATTGGGCTGGCCTGGGCGCGTGGGGCATACGGGTCTTCCCGGGCTCGCTCGACAGTCTGTTCGTCGCCTTGCGGGGCCGTGGCCGGTCGCGCGGCGCATCCAGCGGCGAAGACGCTCTGGCCAGCGCCCAGACGCCCGCCGTCTGGAATCCAGCCTTGCCCCAGATGCCCGACAACCTACTTGAGCACGCCGTCTTCCGCCTGACCACCGACGAGGCGCAATTCCTCATCGACCGCCTGATCTCCAGCCAGCCCACCGCACTGCTCACGATGCTGGCGCGCGAAGGCATCGACGCGGACTGCGACTACATCTGGACGCACCCCCATCTGTCGGCGTTTCCATCCGCGGCGCGCCGCCTCGTCCAGCATGGGGAAATCTTCTCCCATGTGATGCACGGCGCGGCGCTGCTCTATAACCTCGCGCTCAGCGAGCTGCGCCAGCGTGACGACTGGATCGAGGTCTATCGCGCTCGGCTTGAAGCCTGGAGCGACGAACTCGATACCGGCGCCGTCCGCGCATGGTCGCTCGATGATTTCTGGGATGTCGTGGAGCACCCGGCGCACGCCGTCCGACCGGCCGCCAAGCGGTTCGTGAATGAGTGGCGCGACCTGGTTCTGGCCGGGACGGAGCAGGTAATCTCGGCGCCCGCGGCGCGGCGACTCGTCGAGGAGCGCGAACGCCGGCTCAAGACCAACCAGTCCCGCTACGCCAATCACGCTGTACGTGACCGCTGGACCGGCGCATCGGGCGCAGACCGCCTCAGCTTCCGCTGGGCGCAGGCCAAATCCCACCTGCGGGATCTCGCCCATGCTGAATAGGCGCACCCTGGATCCCGAACAGCGGACGCTCTACGGCGCCAATCTTCAGCCGCCGGCGGGCTATGTCTTCGACGCGGGGGTCGCCACGACCTTCTCGCTCGACTTCGAGACGGCGCTCGCCGTGCCAGTCAGTCTGGCGCTCTTCGCCGCCGAGAACCGCGACGACATTCTTTCCCATCCGCTGGCTCTGCTGGAAGGGGCCGAGCGCATCGCCGGCCGCCTCGTCGTCTTCACCGACGCTGGCCATATCCAGGCGAGCGCCCGGTCGCATTCCCGCCTTTGCTCGCTGCTTGAACGCATCATTGTCGAAGTCGCCGCTCCTCAAGGCGGCGCCTTCCACCCCAAGATGTGGGCGCTCCGCTTCACGCCGTTGCGGCCCGAAGACCCCGCCCGCCTGCGTCTGCTCATTCTCTCCAGAAACCTGACGCGTGATCGCTCATGGGACATCGCCGCCACCCTCGATGGCGTGATCACCAGGCAGCCCAAAGCCGTCAACCGCCCGGTCGCCGACTTCCTTCGCCAGCTCCCCGACCTCGCGACCGTCGGCGTTCCCGACGGAACGAAGACGCTTGTCGATGACCTGGCCGAAGACATGCGCCGCGCCGAATGGAGCCTGCCCGAACCGTTCCAGAGCGTCTCCTTCGCCGTCAACGGCCTCGGCGGAAAGCCATGGCGCCCGGAACCCTGCGTTCGACTGGGCGTAGTGTCGCCCTTCTGCGACGATCAAACCTTGTTGATGCTCGCGGGCCTAGCCAGCGCCGAAAAGCCCATCTTCATTGGGCGATCCGACCAACTCGCCCAGGTGCCAGGCACCACGCTCAAGGGCTTTGCCCGCGTGGCGGTGCTCGACGAAATGGCGGCCACGGAAGATGGCGAAGAGGAGGACGCAGCGGCCCTGCAAGGGCTCCATGCCAAGGCGTTCATCGCCGAACGCGGCTGGGACACCGCGATCACAGTAGGCTCGGGGAATGCCACGCGGCCGGCGCTGCTGACCGGCAACAATGTCGAGATCTTCACTACCCTGACCGGGAAGCGGTCGCGGGTTGGCAGCGTCGAGGAAATCCTCGGCGACAAGGGGTTTGGCCGGCTGACGCGGCCGTTCATCCGCGACGAGACGGGAGCCGCAGATGCCGCGCGACGAGCCGCCGAGGCTCGTTTGGATCGGGCCAGGCGCGAGATTTGCCGCAGCGGCCTCACGCTACGGTGCGAGCGCGGCGAGCATAGCGCGGATGGCGCGCCGGCCTGGCAGGTCTGGCTGATCCCGTCCGAACCGCTGCCCCTTACCGGGCTCGGTGCGCTGCGGGTTTGGCCGATCACGCGAGGCGAAGGCCATGCGCGCGATGTGCTGGAGCCGCTCCGGCAGGGACAGCCCGCCGACCTTGGCGCGATGCCCTTGGTTGACCTTACCCGGTTCCTCGCCTGTCAACTGACGGACGAGATGGAAGATATCTCGATCCTGTTCAGCACCGGGCTAATGATGGAGGGGCTGCCCGCAGAGCGCCACTCCGCCATCCTGCGCTGGGTGATCGACAGCAAGGACGCCTTCTTCCGCTATCTCCGGCTGCTCCTCTCCGAATTGGGCGATCCATTCGCCGCCGCCCTCGCGGCGCAGGATGGGTCAGGTCAGGGCGCCTGGCGCGCGTCAAGCGACGACGCGCCCGTCCTCGAGGAGATGGTTCGGGCCTTCTGCCGGGGCGGGGACCAGCTTCGTGCCATCGAACGGCTGATCGCACGCCTGGAAACCGGCGACGGTGACGATACCGATCCGATTCCAGCCGAGTTCCGCGCACTCTGGAACACATTCCGAATTGCGCTCGCCACACAGGACGCCGCGCATGTCGAATGAACGATTTCGCGCAGATGCGGCGCTCGCTCCCCTCAAGATCTTTCAGCGGCGCACCGTCGACTACGTATTCGATCGGCTCTATGGCCGGGACGATCCTGTCCGCCAGTTCCTAGTCGCCGACGAGGTAGGCCTCGGCAAGACAATGGTCGCGCGTGGGGTCATCGCCCGCATGATCGAACACCTCTGGGACAGCACTAAGCGGATCGACATCCTCTACATCTGCTCGAATCAGGCGATCGCCGCCCAGAACCTCAACCGGTTGAACGTCCTTGGAAGGCGCGAGTTGGCCCTGCCAACCCGCATGACGCTCGTGCCGCTGCAACTGCGCGATCAGGCGGGCCTCGACGCTAACAAGGTGAACTTCATCAGCCTGACGCCGGGCACCACCTTCGATCTCCGCTCCGCGACGGGCGTAACGCTTGAGCGCGCTTTGCTGCTCCATCTACTGCGCGGTCTCGTTACGCGCCCGCGCGGTCTGCAAAACTTGTTGCAGGTCAACGCAGGCGTCGAGGGTTGGAGTCGCGCCGTCGACAATCTCACCCTCGAAGGCGTCGACGAGCGCATCACCGCGCGTTTCCGCCGCGACGTGCAGGCGGATCGCGATCTCTTCGAGGAACTCGAACGGGTGTGCGAACTGTTCCCCCGCCGCCGGGAAACCTATCCCGCAGAAATGACGCAGCCCCGCAATAGCTTGGTCGCCCGGCTGCGCGCCAAGCTATCCCACGCGTGCGTGGATGCGCTGAAACCCGACCTCATCATCATGGACGAGTTCCAGCGGTTTCGGGATCTGCTGCATGGCGACAGCGACGCGGCGATCCTCGCGCGCGAACTGTTCGACTACTCGGGAAGCGACGGGCACGCCGCCCGTACCTTGCTGCTCTCCGCCACACCCTACCGGATGCTCACGCTCGTCGGCGACGAGGCCGACGAAGGAGACCACTATCGGGACTTCCTTGAGACCCTGAGTTTCCTCTACGGCCGGGAAAAGGGGCCGGAGGTGGCAGCCACGCTGGCGCGTGAAATGCGCACCTTCCGCGGCCTCTTGCATGCCCTGCCACAGTCACATGCCTCAGCGGTCGAGACCCGCCAGACCATTGAACGGCGCCTGCGCCGTGTGATCGCCCGAACCGAGCGGGTCGCATCCACGATCGAGCGCGACTCCATGATGAGCGAGCCTCCCATTGCGGTCTCGATCGCGCCCGCCGACCTCGCGCAGGCATCCGCCGTTTCTCAGGTAGCGCGCGCGCTCAATGCACCGGAGATCATCGAATACTGGAAGTCGTCGCCCTATCTGCTCAATTTCATGCGTCACTACAGCCTGAAGCGGCTATTGGAAGATCAGGCTAACGCGCCTACGGCCATGCTCCGCACCGCAATTCAAGCCGCTCGATCAGCCATGCTCGATCACGACGCCATCGACGCCTATGCGCCGCTGGACCCGGCCAACGGCCGTATGCGCGCGATCATGGACGACGTCTTCGGCCAGCAACTGGAACAGAACCTCTGGATACCCGCCGCCCTGCCCTATTACGGCGAGGCGCGAGCCGGGGCACCGCTGACCAAAGCATTGATATTTTCGTCTTGGTCCATGGTGCCCGAGGCGATCGCAGCCCTGCTGTCCTATGAAGCCGAGCGGCTCATGGGTGTCGGCGAATCCGGACGGCGCTATTTCGAGCAGCATCGCCTGCGCCCCTTGCAGTTTCGGCTGGATCACGGCCGGCTCGCGGGTCTGCGCGCGCTGCTGCTGATCTATCCCTCGCCGGCGCTCGCCGAACTGGCCGATCCGCTGGCGGTGTTCAGCGAAACGGGGGCCACCTTGTCGCTTGAGGGAATGCGCTCCGCAGTGGGCGACCGCCTCAAGCCCGCCCTGGGTGCTTTGAAGGAAGGCACGGTGTCGCATCAGGACGCGCACAGCGCCGAGTGGGCCGCCCCAGCCGTGATCGATGACCTGCTGGGCGCGCGATCCCGCGCCTGGCTGGAAGCGTCCCACGGCATGCGCGCCCTGGCGAGCGAAGACGCTTTCCACGAGCATGTCGCCGAACTGGCGGAAGCAGTGAGGACGCGCCACATCGCTGCTTCGTCCGACGATCTTTCGGACCTGCTGGTTGACGTCGCGCTCGGCAGTCCGGCCGTCTGCGCGCTTCGCGCTCTCAAGCGGATAGCGCCCGAGCTTGCGTGGGATGACCCACGCTTGCTCAGCGCCGCCGCTGAAGTCGCTTGGTCGTTCCGGGCGCTGTTCAATCAGCATGACGCAGTCGCCTTGCTGCGACGGGATACTGACGATCACTACTGGCGCCGCGTGCTGGCCTATTGCGCCCAGCACAACCTACAGGCCGTCCTGGACGAGTACGCACATTACCTCGTCGATGCCGAAGGACTCGGCGCCCGCCCAGCCGAAGACCGCGCAATCGGTGTCGCTCGCGCCATGGCCCAGGCCCTGGCTATCCGCCCGTCGCAGATCGAAGTCGATGACGTGCGTGTCGATGGAGAGTCCCTCGCCATCGGCAAGTTCCAGATGCGCGGACGCTTCGCGATGCGGCTCGCCGACTACAAGGACGAAGATGGCGCCGTCGCGCGCCTCGGAGGCGTGCGTGACGCCTTCAACTCACCGTTCCGGCCATTCGTTCTTGCCACCACGTCGGTTGGTCAGGAAGGGCTGGACTTCCATCCCTATTGCTATCGCGTCTATCACTGGAACTTGCCAGGCAACCCGGTGGACCTTGAGCAACGGGAAGGTCGCGTCCATCGCTTCAAGGGCCATGCCGTGCGCCTCAATCTGGCCGAGCGCCAGGCCGCGGTCGTCCGGGGCCATGGGCAGACTCCTGACGATCCGTGGAAGCTCATGTTCGAGCGCGCTCGCTCGGAGGCGGAAGTCGATACCGACCTTGTTCCCTACTGGATTTACGAAGGCTCCGTGCGTGTCGAACGACGCGTGCCAATGCTGCCATTCAGTAGGGAAGTCACTCGGCTCGCTTGGCTTAAACACAGCCTCGCTGTATATCGCCTTGCATTCGGGCAGCCGAGGCAAGACGAGCTATTAGATTACTTCCATTCACTCATTGCAGCGGGCTTGAAGGTGGTGGATCTTGAAAGCTTACAAATAAGGCTTGAACCTTCGCCAAATTCCTGACGAGTTCGGAATCGATTTTAATCCTGAGCATTTAGTCATGCACGTAGCGCACACTTTTAATAACGTGTTGGGAGACATGAGCCGGAGATGTGACTAGATAGAACGTCGGACGCCAGTCCGGCGCGATAATTGCATCGCTTACCCCCCTATCAAATAAAACGTAGTTAGTTCCACCTTCGCGCTGCACCGATCGAAACGCTATGCCGTCGAATGCTAATCGCTTTTCATAGCGAATAAAATCTGCCAGAGCCTGCGTAACGACATAATCGGTTTCGTTAAGCCGGACTGGACGCGCGATTTCTTCATGGAGGTACTCCAGCAACATGCGATGCTCACTCCGCTGGCGGTAGCGAGGATCAAAAAATGGCGCGCGTCAAGCTTTTTGTGAAAGCGGCCGAGCGGGCGAAAGTCTATGTGTGGCGCTGACTTAGCGCCGACTCGGATCGCTTTACGGGGTTGTCGCGTTGTGGGCTGGGAGCCACATAGGAGCGTCGCGGTAGAAAGCAGGGGCGTTCTGCATCGGGGACGATTGTCAGTGCGCTACAGCTACTTTCCGTCATAGTGGCCCATTGAGTGCTGACGTTTCATGCCGCCCATGCACCACCAGGGTTAGCGAACAAGGTCGCGCCGATGTACCAATCCGCTATCGGCGTCGTCGACCGGCTGCGGACTTTTCCTCCGGCGGATCGATGATGGCGAGCATGGCCTGCCGGCCACCTTCCTGGTTGGCGCTCAGGACGTCTTTTAGGATCTCGCGCTCCAGCTTGAGCGTGGCGTTCTCGGCCCGCAGCCGAGCCAGTTCGCTCTCCATCTCACTGACCGGCTTGCGGCTGGGGGAGCTCAGCGGCTGGCCAGCGTCTTGGCCGACATGTCCAATTGCCGGGCGGCTTTGGCCGGCCCAATCGACTCGGCCAGGGCGACGGCTTGCGTCTTGAAATCTTCGGTGTAGCGGCGACGGGTAATGCCTTGCATGGAACCTCCAGGGTGCGATGAATGTATCGCTTCCTGGCGTCCGCTCATGCGGGACAGGTTCAGCCGGTCAAGGTCGGCATGGCACTGACCGCACACAAGACCGTGGCGATGTTTATGCGCTACGTCCACACCGAGGACGATCCGGTGCGGCAGGCCGCAGAGCTGGTGGCCAATCGGCGCAAGTCGGTCGTTGGCGCCCCCTCGGAAACGAATGAGGTACCAGCATGATCCGACAAAGTTACGTGTCGGCCCCCACTCCGATCACCGCCGGCCAACGACGGTCATCTACACCCTCCCCCTTCGTCACCCGGGGAACGGCCCTGGAAAACCATACCCGCAACGGGTATAGTTTGGATGCCAAGATGACGTGGCTCTACAAGCGACGGGACTTCGCGCGTTGGCAGGCGGGTGAAAAGCTGCCTGACTCCGCCTTGTGCCAGACGGCACGGGAGATGGAATGCGGCCTCATCGACGCGGACTTGGGTGGTCATCTGTACAAGAAGCGAGTAGCGCGGCCCGGCCGCGGGAAGAGCGGTGGCTATCGCACCCTGCTCTCGGCAAGGATCGGCGGCCGCTATATCTTCCTGCATGGGTTCCCTAAGAACGACAAGGCGAACATCACTCGGGGTGAGAAGAAGGCACTGCAATTCGCTGGCAAGGTGTTCCTGGAGCTTTCCGAAGACGCCCTTGCCATGGCATTGCAGTCAGGCGTTTTACTGGAGGTGCATTGTGAGCAAGATCATTGATTCCCTGCGTGGCGACCTGGCTGCGCTCCACGAAGCAGGAGCGATCAGCAAGGTGACCATGCGCGAGTTCGACGCGATCTGCCCGCCGCCGGTGCGGGAGTTCAGCGCTTCCGATATCAGGCGCCTGCGCGAAGCGTTGAAGTTCAGCCAGCCGGTATTCGCCCTCCATCTGCACACATCAGCATCGACCGTACGCAAGTGGGAGCAAGGCGACACCCATCCCACAGGGCCTGCACTGAAACTACTCAACGTCATCGCCGACAAGGGCCTGCAGGCCATCATCTGATGTTTGATGAGGAAGATCGGCCTTGGCGGCGCGAATTGCCACTTTCGCTTCACAGCATCTTGAAGTAGCGTTCCCCGTGCTCACCGATACCGAGCGCGGCCTGAGCGGCAAGAAGATCAAACAACTGTTGCAAGAAAGTTGTTCGATGTGCAGTAGAGCCGCGTCACCGCTCGAACTCCGCCAATGGACGACACACGAATGAAAGGATGGATTCTGGGCCTGAGTCTGCAACTGCTGTCCGCACCACTGCTGGCGGAAGAAGTGATCACGGTGATCGGACCAGTGGAGCGGATCCAGGTCCTTGAGGTCGGCCAGGGCCCCAACGAGGCCGGGGACAACTGCAAGGACTACAGCGTCAGCGCAGAGCAGGTCGCCGACTTCCTGCGGCACGCCATCGTGATCACCAACCGCCAGGAACACGACTGGTACCTCTACGGTCCCTGCTATGCCACCGGCACGCTGACGAGCCGCTACGGCGAGTGGCAATGGTTGCTGCGCAACATGGGCACTGGCTGGCTGACGGCGGTCACCGGGGAAACCCTCGTGCTTGCTGACCCCAGACAGGAGTCGTCACTGGACGCCGAGTAAGCGTTTGATCGACTAGCGCAGGAGCCTGGGCTGTAGTATCGAGATGGACAATCTCCGAAAGGCCAGAAGCAAATCCCTACATCCCGCCAAGAAACCAAGCCAGTCGGGACGCAATATCCCATTTCCGAGCGGGAAAACCTGTCAAGCTGAAACAAACCATGAGCGACGCCGCGTTTGAGTATCCCTTCCTACGTCGAGAGCTTTTGATGTCCATCCAAGCGCTCTCCGACAAGGGCAACCAGCGCGAAGTGTGGGTAAATCACAACTTCCCACCGGGAATAGAGTGGGACAACTTGGGCGTGGTAGTAAATTTCCTTTTTAATGATTCCGGTCTGTCTGATGACCCGGCAGGCGCTATAGGGCTGTTCTTGGTCGAAGACGAGAAGGGCGGGGTTATTGACGTGATGAAAAAATTGGATCTCGTCTTTGAAAGATACGGCGATCATTGCTCGGATCTTGAGTATATTTCCACGCCGGAATGGAATGACGTGGTCGCATCTTCCAGAACACTCTTGACTCTGATTCATGAAAACAATAAAAGATACGGATTCGATCCTTCTCGCGCAGATTAAATCCCGGAATTTTTTCTAAACCCCGCCGACCGACGACGAGAGCATCCGAATCGTGAAGGTCAATTACGCGTAAGTCAGGAAACGGGATCCTTTCTTTCAGGATGATAGGTCGCCAATAAAAAAGCGGCCTCGACGGCACCCCCAATCTCGGACGCGCCAGCTCCCTGAGACAACGTGATGGCGTGGCCATCCATCGGCCCGTTCCAGTGATTACACTGGTGGTTATCAAACGGAATGACGCGAATCTCGCCGCTTTCCAGAAAGTGCAGCACCTGAACGACCCTGCAGTTCTTCTCCAGGACACCCATTCCGCGCGCTCCGAACCACCCCCAAACCACCTTGTTGCGGGATGGAATGTCGTATTGGTCAAAAGGATGAGACTGGGTGTCGAAGTCCTCAAGAGCTTTCTTCGTGGCGCTCCCCAATGCATCTGAACCTACACCGCAGTCCAGCTTCATACTCAGCGCACAGAACTCACTCGCGAGTTGCTCAGGCCCATGCGCAGGCAAGAGCACCTGCCCCTGCTGGCACATCTCCAGCACGAAGTAGCTGCCCTTGTACTCATAGATTTGAGCTTCGAGCCACTTGTAATTTGTGTGCGAGCTTCGACGCATCATTATTCACATTCACGGTATTCAAGCATTGCGGCTGCTGCTAACAGCCAATGCGAGCAGATCTACTTATCGGCGCGTAGCTTTTTGAAGCCGTTTTCCAGCTGATAAATGTTCGACAACTTCCCATCCCTATCCCCGGCACGCTGCCAAGCAGGAACCGCTTTGGCAAATAGCTTTATCCCTTCCTCCACCAGATGAGAACTCCTCAACTCAAAGTCTTCAGAGACATCTCCACACGAATCCAACAACGGCACTTTACTAAGCCCGTTGTCTTGCAAGAACTTAAAAATCACGGCTTGCCGGTCTTTTACCTGTTTACGCCACTCCCTACTTTTCGAGGACTGATACAACTCAGTGAGACTCATATAAACAAGAAAATCTTGCATTTAAATTACACCCTTGATCTGGCTTTTGATGTCAAGTACGCCATCGTGTTGTTGGTCAGATACATGCCATCAACCTGATCGAACTTGTCCACGGCATTTACCCAAGCAAAAACCTGGCTTCGACTTTGCACTCATCGCGCCTCTAACTCCGAAGAGTTTAAAATCTTCAACCAGGCTCTGAAATCTCTATGGCCTCTACATCCCTGCCGAAGGCATAGCACGTTCCGTACTTTCTTATTTCCTCGATGGTTTTTGGGTCATCGCCATATGCATAAGTACCGTCCACCTCTACGCACCAAAGGTCACCGAAGGGAAGAAGCTTGACACTTGATGATATAGAACTTATCACCCCACCCTGGGCAGACAGCATGACCTCACTCACTCTACCAACTCGAATGATTACATTCCGCCAAACATTGCCCGTGGCCGAGTGATCTCTCGCATAGAAGATGAAATCCACACTCAATGAACCGCTCCCACCATAAGTCACTTCGATAGATTTGATTAGACCGTCATCAAAACGATGGTACCTCTCAAATACTTCCTCGACTTGCTTCATGGTCACCCTAAATCACAAAGGCCGCGCTTGCGCATCCCATCGGTTGGCACAACTACTTGAAAAAAGCGCAGCTTTTCTCCATCAAAAGCCACCGTCCAGACAAGCCCATCCACAAAGTAATCATCGCCGTCTGGTAGCCGCCTTCTCAAGTTTTTTAGCTTGCTCTCGACCTCGCCTCGCGAATCCGTAGCAAGGAGACTGTAAGGCAGCTGCCCGGTATAGATCCCATTGTCCTGGCCTTTTTCCAGCAACATGATTTCCAATCGATAGAAGACAAAATTGCCCTCGCTTTTTTGCACGACCCCCCTACCCTTCGCGTCCATTTCAAAAGACATGGAAAGGCCTTCACCCTTGACTGGAATGATGGTGTCAAGAGACCTGCCTATTTTGGGTCGTTTCTTTACACCACTATCCGCAAGGAACTTATCAAACGGCTCGTAAATACTACTATGACCCAAAAAACTCATCAAATCAGTTGCATTCACTTTTTCCTCCTGGTATCGATGAATCTCGTCTCTGCCCGCAGCATGACCCATGGGACTGAATTTGCCAAAATTTCGCCAACCATCAACTCTTACTTCTGAATGCATGGATCTTCTTCACGCTGATGGGTTTTGAGCCAAGTTAGAACCTGCAAAGGCGAGAGTTACGGCACCTCGAAATGCGCCGTACCAACCATAGCCTTCAACTCGCCACCACTTGAATAGAACTCTCTTGCCCCTTTGGTGTAACGGAAGATCTTGCTAAGTTTCCCTCTTTGCCCATTGGCGCCGACTGGAATAAGTCCAGCGACAGTGTATTTTTTTATAAAAGCGCAGACATTCTTTCCAAACCTATATTCATCCTCATCCATGGCAAGGCAGCTGAAAAACGAATCTTCAAGCACTTTCAGGCCTTGCTTTCCTACGAGTAAAGATGTGTGGTGTTCATTCTTATTTCTAAACTCAGCTATAGAATCACACCTCTCAACAAAAGGCCCCTCCCCAAAGTAAATAAAATTTATTCCATTAAATATAATATCACTCAAATTCAAAGACATTGGATCGGCGCTCACATTTAAATTCCTTACGGAGAATGGTCTATTTTCAACTAGGCAAGCATAGACCGACTTCGCCCCACAGAGCGCTTTCAGGATTTCTGCAATCTCTTCATGGGTAGCATGAAATTGTATTCCGGTTTTATTCATAACGCGCCCTCCAAACACATTTGAGTACTGCCGATCCGCGAATTGCTTCATCCAGGTTTGGATGTGAAATAGGCCATGGTGTTGTTCGTGAGATATAGGTCGCCGACGCGGTCAAACTTGGCGATGGCATCCGGCCAGCCGACGAACCGGCCATGGGGTTTCGGACTCACGGTGCCGGCCTTCATATCGGTGATGGCGTACAGCTTCTGACCGTGCTGCTTGCAGAGCTTCCATACAGCCTTGTCGATGTAGGCTTTGAGCTGCGCTGGCGGCCCGAAGTTGTACATGGGCACGCCAGCGACAATCAGGTCGGCCCGGAGCAGTTCGTCCACCAGAGCGTCGCTGGTGCGCAGGGCGTCATGCATCCAGGGCTCGCGCACCGGCTCGGGTGTAAACCCCGCATGGATCCAGGGACCAGTGACGGGCGGTGGCGGCTCCTGGCCGATGTCGCGGTAGATCACTTGCGCGTCTGGATGCGCGGACATCCACTGCCTCGTGAAGCGTGCCGTCAACCGCCGCGTAGATCCGTCGGGTGTGGTATCTGAGGCGCCAGGGCGGGCGCTGGCATCGATGTGCAAAAGCGTGGGCCATCGGGCCTGACCAGTACCAGCGCCGGATCGCCCTCAATGCCATAGGCGCCATGCGCGACGCCGTCCAGATCGAACACCGCCGCGGCATCGCCGGCCTCCGGCACCGCCTTGCCAGGATCATCGGAGGACGCACCCAGTCCCAGTCGCGGACCTGGGCCAGCGCATGCCGCATCGCCTCCATGTGTCCTGCTGCCGGGCGTCGAACAGCAACAAGCTCCAACCCCAGGTGACGCCATCGGGATTGTAGAGATGCCCGAACAGCGGCGTGGACGCACCATCCCGCGCAATGACCGCCGCATCCGGCGCGCTCGCCCGGATGCGGTGTGTTCTGGCGTATGACGTCCGTCGGCCACCGAGATGGTTCGCTCAGGGGATATTGGGATAGACGAAACAGAGCTATTTCCCAAGAACGATTGCGAATGTTAACGGCCTAGCAATTAATTCATTGAGCACCAGAGTCGCCTTCTCCCAAAGCTACGACGCCCCCGTCTCTGTCAACAATTTTAGCACCATCCAACATGGAATTAACAAAATC
Organism: Xanthomonas sp. DAR 35659; assembly: GCF_041242975.1. NCBI lineage: Bacteria > Pseudomonadati > Pseudomonadota > Gammaproteobacteria > Lysobacterales > Lysobacteraceae > Xanthomonas > Xanthomonas medicagonis. The sequence continues at coordinate 2,457,503 of NZ_CP162488.1, read as the reverse complement.
AACTGCCAACTGCCTTGCCTGCACCGCATCAATACCAAAAATCTTTCCATCTCTTTTTAGAATTCCAGGCATATGTACGACGCAATAGAAATCATCATCAATCGAAGGAACTGGCTCCGATATTTCCAGAAAAAACGGCTCAACGCTCCCATTTCTATCAATAAACGCATCAATCCTTATTCCAAAATTCATATCAATTATTCCATGTATCCAATGGAGGCATAGGACGCCCATTCAAACAAGCCGAATATCGCTCTGCCGCAGAAGCATAGCATCGAGCGCCGGCCGTACTCCCCCTCTTTTTACTTATTACACGACAAGTTGGAGTGTCAACATTGTAATACTGATGGTCACACTGGTTATCGTCAGATTCATTGTCATCATTATGCGCCGCATTCGCAGCAAGCCTAGATAGATTCCACAAAAGCCCATTTGGCCCCAGTATGTTTTGCGGAATTGCCATTTGAGCAAGATTAAATGCCGCCTTTACCTCTGGACTATCCACCTTTGGCCCACAACTATCACGACCATCCGAATCACGCGGAATATTGGCATTACCTGTTCCAGCCAATGCAGCGGCACCATTTATTGCGGGATTCACAGGATAAAATGCCTGCAGTCCGTTTGGATCCGCCATATAAAATGGATTTGACAGCGCGTACGCATACGTACTAGAACCACCTCCTAGTCCAATAGGATCACTCTGCCCATACCGCCCAGTGATGGGGTCATAGTCTCGGAAGTAGTTCTGGTTGAACCCGGTGGCAGAGTCATAGCGCTGCCCCGGGAAACGCATATCGAACACGAACGCCGTGCCGTCGCCATCCGGATCCTGGTTCGGCGGCGTGTTGCCGAACGCTTCGCCCTTCAGATCCCATTTCCAGATCGCCACGTCGCGGACCGGATCGATCACCGCACGTGGGGTGCCCAGATGGTCCGGTTGCACATAGCGCAGGCTGTTCTTGGCCAGCACGCCCACCGGCAGGTCGTCCAGCCAGATCGCTTGCTGGAGCGGGGTGCCATTGTTGTCGTAGTCGCCGATCCAATGGCCACTTTCGTCATATAGCGTGTAGGTATTGGTCTTGCCCACCCGGCGTACCTGCTCGCCGCGGCCGTTGTAGGCGTAGTTCATTACGACGGTGCCGGAGCGCTTGACCTGCCCGAGCCGGCCGCTGGCGCCGTACACCAACTGCAGCGCGGTGCCACCAATGGAGGTGGTGTTGCCGCTCGCATCGTAGGTGCGCGCAGTCCCCGCCACCGCATCCAGCCGGTGGCTGGTGGTCGGATAGGCATACGTCTGCGTCGTTGTGTTGACCTTGGCGCTGAGCCGGTTGCCGGTGGCATCGTAGCTGTAGCCGTCGATCACCGTACCGGTCGGGCCATCTTTGAACGCGGTCAGTCGGCCGAGGGCGTCGTAGTCCAGGCTGACAACGGGCGCGGTGTTGCCGGCTGCGGTCAGGGCGCTGAGGTTGCCCGCAGGGTCGAAGGCGAAGCCCACTGCCAGTCCGTCGCTGCGCGTGTCATTGACCGCCAGCGGACGGTAGTCCTGGTCCAGCACGCGCTGCATCGGGCGGCCGTTGCCGTAGGTCCAGCCGGCCACCGGGCCGAACGGATAGTAGGTGGCCTGATTCAACAGCACTTGGCGGGTGCCACCGGCCGGAGCCACGCCGACCTCGGTGGTCTGGCCTTGGGCGTTGCGCACGTAGTCGACCACCGCGCCATCCGGGTAGGTCAGCCGGCTCAGTTGCCCGGCCTTGGTGTAGGCGTAGCGCAGCACGAACACCTTGCCATTGGTGGTCTGCACCTTGCGTACCAGGTCGCCGAAGCGGTCGTAGCAGTAGTCAGTGCTGCCGCTGCCGTCCTGCATGCGGGCCAGGCGGCCGACCGCGTAGGTTTCGCCGCTGGCGCACGTGGCCTGGCTGACGTCGTAGGTGTAGGTGACGTTGAGGCTGCTGGTCGGATAGGTGACCTGCGTCAGCCGGTTCAGCGCGTCATAGCCGTAAGTGGTCTTGACGTTGCGCGCATCGGTCTGGGTCGCGCGGTTGCCGGCGCTGTCGTAGGTGTACGTAGTGACGCCGGTATCCGGACTGGTGAGCTTGGTCAGGTCGCCCAGGCCGTTGTAGGCATAGGTGGTGTCCAGGCCCTTGGGGTCGGTGACCTTGGTCAGGTTGTCCAGCGCGTCGTAGCCGAACTTGGTCTCTACCGCGATGCCGCCTACGTCCTGCAGGGTGCGCGCCAGGCGGTTGAGCGGGTCGTGGTCGTTCTGGGTGACGTGGCCGAGCGCGTCGGTCACGGTCTTGGTGTTGCCGTCGGCGTCGTAACCGAAGTCGGTCGGATTGCCCTGGGCGGTAGCCTTCGTGGCCAGCTGGCCGAGCTGGTTGTACACCCGCGAGAGGGTACGCTTGAGCGTGCCCGACGCGTCCTTGGTGTCTTCCTTGGCGCGGTTGCCAGCGTTGTCGAGCGTGTAATGGATCGTGTTGCCTGCGTTGTCGGCGACATCGGTCAGTCGCTGCGCAGCGTCGTAGGTGTAGCGGGTGAATGCACCGTCCGGCTGCGTGACCTGCTTGACCAGGCCAGTCGGCCAGTAGTCGATCAGGGTGATGCGGTCGTCGCTCTCATTGCTGTCGTCGGGACCGCGAACCTTGCTGGCGGTCAACCAGCCTCGCGGGTGGTAGGTGAAGTCGGTGACCACACCGTTGGCATTCTTAACCGACAGCACGCGGCCGGCGCCGTCGTAGGCCAGGTACTCCGTGACCTGCCCAAGGGCATTGCTGGTCTTCCAAAGATCACCCTCGCGATGCGGACAGTTGGTCGGGGATGCGGCACAAGTGTCGGCGTCGGACGGGTAATAGGTGAAAGCCGTGGTGTCGTTGACATCGGTACGGGCGCCATCGACCGTCTTGGGCAGGCCCAGGATCGGACAGGTACTGTCGCTCGCTGCCACGTCGGACGCTTCGCAGTAGCTGTAGGCCAGGGTGCGTTGCTTGCCCGACGCCGCGTCACTGCTGGTCATCTGCACCGGCTGCAGCCGTTCGTTGTAGCCGTAGGAAACGGTGCGCCCGCCTGCCTGGGTCGACAGCAGGCGATTGCTGTCGGCCGCGGTACGCGTGATCGTCGTGCGCTCCTGGGGTTGCCCGACCGCGTCGCGCACCGTATGGATGTTGACCGCGAGTCCATTCTCGGTCGCTTCGGCATAGCTATGCTGGGTCTGGACTCCACGCCGATCGGTCGCGCTGCTCAGCCGGCGGCGGAAATCGGTGGCCTGGTCGATGTAGTTGTACTGCAGCGTGCCATCGGCCCTGGCCACGGCGCCGACCTTCGGCGATGCCCCGCCGGCGTCGGTCATCGTGTAATCGGTGACGTCGCCCAGCGCATCGGTGACGCGGGTACCGGCGGCGGAGTACGCCAAGGTGACGCCGTCGATGCCGCCGGCATGCTGGCTGGAGATCGCGCGACCGGCTTCGTCGTAGGCGAAGGTGCTGAAGCGCTGGCCGTCTTCCGTGGTCACCCCGGTCAGATGGCGCGGGAAGCGCGCGTCCTCGTAGTGATAGATCCGGCTGCCGCCGTCGGCATAGGTCACGCTGACCAGGCGCCGTTGATCGTAGCCGTAGCTGGCGAGCGACACGCCGCCGGAGACGATGCTGGCGATGAGCGCATCGCGGGTATCGTCGACGTACACCAGTTCGATGGAACGGCCCTGCAGCGAGGCGATGCGCTGCAGCCGTCCTTGCGCGTCATAGGCGTACGTCAGGCCGCTGCCGTCCTGCGCGGCGCGCGAGATAAGCTTGCCCTGAGCGTCGAAGGTATAGATGGCATCCTCGCGATACAGCACCCATTGATCGCCATTGGCCACGATGCGCTCGCCGGAGGCATTGGCCGCGCGATAGTCCGAGCCCACTTTGCGGAACGGCACGGCATAGCCGCTGCCCTCCACCAGGCCCAGCGTGTCGCCCTGGATCGCCAGGCGCAGCGTGTGCGAGAAGGTCCAGCCGGGTCCGAACCCGCCGGTATTCAACGCGATGCCGGAGTGGTAATAGCGCGTCAACGCGATCCAGCCCAGATCGAAGTCGCGTTCGGCCTGGAATTTTTCGCCAGTCTTGACGTCGCAGGGGTTGCCGACCATGCCGGAGTTGCCGCCGCCACCTTGGCTGCTGTTTTGCTCACCACCGCACTGCAGGGTGATGACTTCGATGGTCGCGATAATCCCCTGGTTCGTACAGCCTTGGTCGCTGATGTGCCAATTGGTGTAGGGCTTCGGGCATTCGCTCCGCTTTAACCGGGTTATGTTTAGGTCGAAATCATACGTATCGCTGCAATCGTCAAAAAATACCTGAGCGGTGTAAGGCCTAGCCTGAGATTCCATCCCCAGGTCATACTCCGGATACGGGCCGGCTTGCGCTGTCCATCCACCCTGCGGGGCGACGGACGGGACTCCACATTGAGGTGCCTCCTCGTTCAAGGTCTGCACTATCGCTGCAACGGCTTCTTCTTCCGAAGCAAACTTAGACCCACCCACTGCGGGGTAATAGAGCCAATCTTCGTCCTTCGCCTTCGCGTTGCCCATCCAGTAGGTGATCAGCGTCTTTCCTTCTTCCAGGATTATCTGGCTCTTGATGGTGTCGACGTACTGATAAGCATCCTGCGCGTACTGCGGCCCCGGAATCGCCTTGATCGCCGCTTCCGCCTCCGACTGGGTGTAGTAGGTGCCTCGATCAGTTCCCTCCGCGTCGCGGACCACGAATTTCTGCTTCGGTCCCTCTGTCGCCGCGAATGCAGACGCCGAGAGAAGGAACAACATCGCGATCAGAAGCGCGAAGCGCCGAATGCCGGTGTTCGCGTTAATGCGGCAGGGTGTGTTCATGACCATTCCTTGGAAGCAGCACGTTGATCTAATGAATCGCGATGTGCCATTGGCGCATCCCGACGAATGTCCATCGAATCCCGATACAGTCAATCGCCGCACAGCAAGCGACGCGAAAATCTGGAGACGCCTATCCCTGTGACGGGGAGCTCAGAAAAGGAAATGGTGCACAGGCTGCCGCGAATCGAGCATCGGCGACTCGTCCCTGCGCAAAGCAATGCGGTAAACGGGTTATCCACGTTGCGCATACGACGATCCCTGTCAGCACTGCCGACTAATACTAGACCACCACAACGACGCAGGCAATCGCCCCCTCCAGCGCAGGCAGACCACCTTCCATCTCCCTCTTCGCATATGCTGAGGTTTCTCCATTGCATCTTTCGGTCAACTCCAACGCAGCAAACTCCTTAGCTGGCGAGGAACCGCTCGCAAGGTCGAAGGTGTCGGAGAAGCCTTCAGCCGCATGCGCCGACACCTCGCCTGGACCGCCGACTATGGCGATCTATTCCGAGCCGTACCGCTCTTCCTGAACCCCCTGTCCCCCGCCATGAACGCTTCCAGCATGTAAGGAACCAGCGCAGCCGCATCGACCGTCTCCCCGTAGGTCTGCCCATGCAGTGCGGCATAGCGGTCGAGGTCCGCTTTGAGGCTGGCCGGGCACGTGAAGGTGATCTTGGTGCTGTCGGTCCTCGGCAGCGGCCCCAGCCGCAGCTTGCGGCGGTTCTGCGACGCACGCGCGGCACTGCTGCCACTGCCGCGCGCTTCGCTCTTCCCGCTGTCGTTGGCCTGGACGCTGTCGTTGCCTTGGGTCATTGCGATGCTCCCTGTGGTTTGCCATTGGCGAAGAAGATCGGCTGGTACGGCCGCAGCACCAGGTCCCGGTTGACGATGATGCGTACCGGCAGCCCAGGACGCGCCGTCAAGGTGGATTGCACGTTGAGGTTCCGGCGGGTCAGCTCCTGCCCCACCTGGTTCACGGAGTCCTGCAGCCCATCCCGGCCGGCGATGACGATGCGGTTGCCGTCCTGGCGGTGCTTAGGCGCGGCCAGTTCGGCTCCCACGCCCAGCAGCGTGGTGAGCGCCGCGCCGGCCAGCAGGCGGTCCCAGTGCCGGTCCACACCATCCTCCAGGCCCGCGTGTCCTGCCGGATCGGTGCCCACGAGGTTGTCGAGCGTGAGCGACGACGTGTCGGGCAGGATGATGCGGTTCCACACCACTTGCAGGCGGCTCTGCCCGTAGCTGACCTGGCTGTTGTAGCGGCCGAAGATGCGCGAACCCTGCGGGATGAGCAGGTGCTGGCCCGTGGCGGTGTCGTACACAGGTTCGGTCACGATGCCGATGACGTCGCCGGGCAGGTCCGAGCGGATGCCGGTGACCAGGGCGGCAGGGATCACCTCTCCGGCCATGACCTGGTACGGCGATGCGGGCATATGCAGCTTTCCGGAATTGTGGGTATCCGGCGTTCCGGATTTCAGGCAAGCCTCTTTCTGGTCCTGCCGGTTCTGTACGGTAGCGGGATCGTTGGCCTGCGGCGCGATCGAAGCCGGTCCTGCGGCGAGCGGATCGAAGGCCGCGAGCGCGGACGCAGGCGGCGCCGCAGCGCCCATGGCAGGCGGCGCTGCGGAGGCCACGGCCGTCCCCGGACGGTTGTTGCCGGTGCGGAAGAACACCGACGATCCCGCAGCGGCTTCGGCCTCCTTGCGCAGCGCGTCCCGCTCGGCCGCCGCGGCGTCCTGGCCAGGCGGCGAGTAGGTCGCCACCGTGGGTTGCTGCTGCGACTTGAGGATGGCCGGCCCCAGATCGCCGGGCAGCGGTGGCCCCAACTCAGGCACCTTGGAGGCAGCCGGCGGCAGTTGCGAGTAGTCCTTCGGGAGCGCGTCCAGCCCATCGGATTTGGCGATGCGATCGACGTTGTAGAGCTCGGGCTGTTCGGTGGCTGCGCGCCGCTGCGGCTGCAGAGACCACATGAGCGCGCCGAGCACGGCGGCGGAGAGGCCGCCGATCAGGACCGCGAGCGTGCGGCGGTTGAGCCGGGTCACGGCGCGCGGCTGGGCGCGCAGCGCGACGGTCTCCGGCGCCACCTTGGCGGGCCGCTGCGCGGCGCCGCTGTTGGGCAGGTCGTCCTGAACCATGTCAGTTCCTCCGCTGGCCATCCGTGCGTTCGATGCGCACCACCTCGCCCTCGCCCGCTTTGCCGTCCGCGCTCTTGCCGCCTCCCAGGCGCAGTTCGGCCGCGCCGAACAGGCGATCAACGACGTAGTACGGAGAGCGGAAGCGGTAGTTCACCAGTTGCGCATCGCCCTGGGCGCCGATGACGAACAGCGGCGGCAGCTCGCCCTGCGCGATGCCGGGTGGGAACTGGATGTACACCTTCTGCCCGTCATCGAATGCACGCAGCGGCTTCCATGACGGATTGCTGCCGGTGATCGCGTAGCGGAACCGGATCTGCTCCAGCGAGAGACCGGCATCGACCGGCGCAGCCGCCTGCGCGGCCTGGGCCTGGCGCTTCAAGGCCAGCATGCGGTCCTTGGGATAGTCCCAGGAGACGGACGCCATCCACGCCTTCTCGGTGGAGGTCAGCTCCAGCAGATAGGTGCGGCGGCTGGTCTTGATGACGAGGTTGGTGTGCAGGCCCGCGCGGATGGGCTTGACCAGGATGCTCACCCGCTGCTCGGCGCCGCTGCCGCTGGTGGTGTCCCCCACGATCCGGCGCACGGTGTCGCCCGCGGCCACGGTGACCAGTTCCTCACCGGGCTGCAACGCGATGTCGGTGACGCGCCCTGCGGCCGTGTACACCTGGTACAGGGCGCCATCGGTGTAGGGCCACACCTGGATCGCGTTGACATAACCCTCCCGCGTGGGCGCGACGCGCGCCTCGGCGTTGGCGCGGGAGACGCGCACCGCCTCATCCGCCGGCTCCGGCGGTGGCTTGGTCTCATCGGCAGCCGGCAGCGGCTTCATCTGTGCCGGCATGGGCAGCACCTTCGGCACCTCCACCACTTCGACAGGCTTCGGCGGCTCGGGCAGCGGCTGCGCCTGCACCGGCTCGTCGAGCGGGATACGCGGCGCGGGCCGGCCCTGCGATGCGCAACCGGCCAGGGTGACCATTGCAGCAAGCACGGATGCGGAAATACGGAAACACGATTTCATGGCTTGGCTCCTTCGGGGGCATCGAGTTCACGGCTCCACGAGAGGCCGTTGACGTAGATACCCAGTGGGTTCTTGCGCAGCTTCTGCTCGGTCCGCGGAGGCTGCAGGACGATGGAGACGACGGCGGTCCAGCGCTCGGTGCCGACCGGCGCGCCGTTGGCGAAGCGCTGTTCGGTCCAGCGCACGTTGAACGAGGAATCGCTGGCGCGGACCACGCTGGCGATCTGCACGGTCACCGACTCCTTGCCGACACGCGCGAACGGGTCGTTGGAGCGGGCGAAGTCGTTGAGCACGCCGGCCCCCTTGTCCGTGGTGTAGCTGTAGGCATCGAGCCAGTTCTGTCTCACCACGACCGGATCGACGGACAGCGAGCGCACACGGGTGATGAACTGCGCGATGTGGAAGGCGATCTGCGCGTCGGTGGGCTGGTACGGAGTGACCGCCTCGCCCACGGCGCGCACGTGCTCCTTGTCCACTTCGACGACGTAGGGTGTGACGAGCGACTGCGTGGAATGCCAAATGCGGTCGCCGGCCAGCGCGAGCGCCAGTCCGAGGCATCCGAAGGCCATCAGACGCCAATTCCTCGCCTGCACGCGGGCCGAGCCGATGCGCTCGTCCCAGGCCTGTGCCGCGGCCTGATAGGGGGTGGTGGGCTGCGGGGTGTCGCCGTACCGCACCCGCGGTCGTTTGAATCGCATGGGAAAACCTCCTTATGAATCGGGATCGAGACGCGGCCCTTGGGAAGATCCGCCTCCATCGCCGCCGCGCAGCGCGTTCGCTGCGGTGCCGGCGGCATGGCCGAGTTGCTGGCGGCGGTGCATCCGCTTCGCCCAGGCGGGCTGCGGTGGCGGATCGGTGCCGCGTGCGGGAGCGTCGGCACCGGCGTCGCCGCCGACACTGCCCGCGGCTCCGGTATCAAACGCTGCAGCCATGCGCTGCTCGAAGGACTGGACACCAGCCGCCGCCCTCCTGCCCGCCGCGCGCATGCCGGCACGCGCGACCTGCCCGAGACCGGCGGCGGTGCCTTCCGGGCCGCCGCCAGCGGCAGCGGAGCCGGCGCGGAAGATGGACTGAGCCCGGCCCGCTGCCCCGGCCGCTGCGCTGGCCCCGCGGTCGAGTGCGCGGGCCGCAGCCGGCGCCATGCGCGCCCCGGCCGCAACGGCACTGCCCACGCCGGTCGCTGCAGCGCCGATGGCGACGGCGGTGCCTGCCGCGCCCACCGCCGCGCCCGCCATGGCACCCGCTCCCAGCTGCGGCGCGCCGGACACCAGCCCGGTGGCGATGCCCGGGCCGAAGATGCCCAGTGCCAGCAGCGTGAGCGAGGCGAGCATGATGACCAGGGCGTGGTCGATCGAGGGTTCGTCGGGATGCACCTGAAACTCGGCGAACAGGCCCGTGCCGATGCCCACGATCACCGCCAGCACCAGCACCTTGATGCCGGAAGACACGACGTTGCCGAGGACTTTTTCGGCGAGGAACGCGGTCTTGTTCCACAGCGCGAACGGCACCAGCACGAAGCCGGCGAGCGTCGTGAGCTTGAACTCCACCAGCGTGACGAACAACTGCACCGCGAGCACGAAGAAGCACAGGATGACGGTGAGCCAGGCCAGGAACATCACGACCACGGGCGTGATGTTGATGAAGACGTCCGGGAATCCGGCCATCTCGCTGACCTGCTCCAGGATGGGCGCCGCCGCATCGATGCCGACCTTCGCCAGCCTGCCCGGCTGCAGGAAGTTCTCCATGCTCATGTCCGTCCCGCTGGCCTGCAGCCCCAGGCCAGCGAACGAGCGAAACACGATCCCCGCCAGCTGATTGAAGTTGCCCAGGATGTAGGCGAAGGCCCCGACATAGAGCACCTTGCGGATCAGCCGGGCCATCACGTCCTCGCCCTGTCCGGAGGCATGTCCCAGCGCCCAGTACAAGCCGGCGAGCGTCATGTCGATCGCGACCAGCGTGGCTGTGAGATACGACACCTCGCCCTCCACCAGGCCGAAGCCCGAATCGATGTAGCGCGAGAAGGTGTCGAGGATGCGGTCGATGATCGTGACGTCATTCATGGCACGGCCACGTCGGTGGTTCAAAGGTCGCGGGCAGCGGCGGAATCTCGGCCAGCGTGCGGTACTCGCCCGCATCGCTGCGGCCGGACAGCAGCCGCTGCAGGTCGGCGCGCTCTACGCGCTCGCACAGCTCGTCGCTGGGACGCCCTGGCGGCGAGCCATGCATGCAGCGCGTGCGCAAGGTGTCGAGCAATTCGGCGTCGCCGGCCAGCGCGTCCACCGACGGCAGTTGCGGCACGCCGCAACCGGAGAGCGCGGCGCCGAACAGGCACAGCACGAAGAGCACAGATATGCGTGACATTGCGCGGCCTCCCATCAGCGGCTGTAGAAGTCCACCGGTTGCGGGGTGTACGCCGTACCGCTGCCGAGGAAGCGGCGCGTGATCTCGCGCCCGCGTTCCGCTGCAGCCGACTGCCGCGCCAGCTCCAGCGAGGCCGCGCGGTCCTGCGTGATCTGCAGTTGCTGCGCCTGGATGGACTGCTTGGCCTGCAGGGCCAGCAGCTGGTTGGTCGCCTGCATGGCCTGCAGCGCACCGGTGGCCGATTGGCTCTGGTTGACCAGGTCGGCCAGTGCGCTTTCGTCGTCCCGCAGGTTCTGCGAGACCTGCGCCTGCATGCGCATGGCGGTGTGCAGGCCGTCCAGGGTGTTCTTCCAGTGCTCGCGCGCATCGCGGTACATCTGGTCGCCGCTGACCGTGGCGGCGTATTGCTGCGGGTACAGCCGCGCGAACTCGCGGTCCATGTTCTGCACGTCGTAGGCCAGGCCCTGGGCCTCGGCGATGAGGCGCTCGGTGGTGGCGAGCGTGGAGCGCAGGCGGTTGACGACGCTGAAGTCCAGCTTCGCGAGATTGCGCGCCTGGTTGATGAGCATCTGTGCCTCGTTCTGCAACTGGCGGATCTGGTTGTTGATCTGCTCCAGCGTGCGGACGGCGGTGAGCGTGTTCTGCACCAGATTGGTCGGGTCCAGCACGATGTCGCCGACACCGAACAGCGCATGCGCGGGCTGCGCGGCGCCGAGGGCGAGGATGCAGGCGGCCGTGAGGGCCGCGATCTTGGGCGTGTGGCTCTTCATGGATGTCTCCTATCAGTGGGTGGTGGCGTGAGCAGTGCCGGGTGCGGCGCCCGGGTACTCGCGCAGCAGGTCGGCCGCCCAATCGAGGCGGTGATGGCGCAGCCAGGCGCCCGCGAAACCGGGCGTGCCGTGCTCGGCGAGGACGCTGTCGATGTCGCGCTGGTCCTGCGGCGTGGATGCGCCGGCGAAGGCCAGCGCGACCGGCCCCAGGTCGAGATCGAACAGCCGGTTGCCCAGGCGCGACTGGTAGTAGTAGTCGCGCTTGGGAGTCGCGTTGGCGACGATCTCTATCTGCCGCGCGTTGAGGCCGAAGCCTTGGTAGATGCCGCGGATCTGCGGCTCGGTGGCCTGCGGGTTGGGTAGGAAGATGCGACTGGCGCAGCTTTCGATGATCGCGGGGGCGATGCTCGAATCCTGGATGTCGGCCAGCGACTGCGTGGCGAACACGACGCTGACGTTCTTTTTCCTGAGCGTCTTGAGCCACTGGCGGATGCGCGCGGCGAAGGCCGGCTCGTCGAGGAACAGCCAGGCCTCGTCCAGGATCAGCAGCGTCGGCGCCCCATCGAAGCGCTCGTCGAAGCGTGCGAACAGGTAGCGCAGCACCGCCTGCACCGCCGCGCGGCTGTGCATCAGCTCCTCCATCTCGAAACACTGCACTTCGGCAGTGCCCAAGCGGTCGCGGTCGGCATCCAGCAGGTGGCCGTGCGTGCCGCCCAGCACGTAGGGCGCGATGGCCTGGCGCAGCGCGTTGGACTGCAGCAGCACCGACAGGCCCGTCATCGTGCGCTGCTCCACCGGGGCGCCAGCCAGGCTGCCCAGGGCGGACCAGATCGCGGCCTTCTCGTCGGGGCCGACAGGCGCTCCCTCATGCAGCAGCCGGCCCTCGACCCACTCGGCCGCCCAGGCGCGATAGCTCTCCTGATCGATGCGTGCCAGCGGCTGGAAGGCGACGCCGACGCCAGGGCGATCCGCGGCCTCCGCACCAAGCTCGTAGTGCTCGCCGCCCAGGCCGAGCACCGTGGCGCGCAGCGAGCGCCCCATGTCGAACACGAAGATGCGCGAGCCGCGGTAGCGACGGAACTGCATCGCCAGCGTGGCGAGCAACACCGACTTGCCCATGCCGGTCGGGCCAGCGACCAGCGTGTGCCCCACGTCACCGATGTGCGTCACCAGCCGGAACGGCGTGGCGCCATCGGTGCGCGTGACGATCAGCGGCGGGCCGCCGAGGTGGTCGTTCTTCTCGGGCCCGGCCCACACGGCCGAGACCGGCATCATGTGCGCCAGATTCAACGTGGACACGATCGGCTGGCGCACGTTGGCGTAGGCATTGCCGGGTATGGACGACAGCCACGCATCCACGGCGTTGAGCGTTTCCGGGATCGTGACAAAACCCCGCGCCTGGATGGCGCGCTCCACCATGCGCTGCTTCTCGTCGGCCACGTCCGGATCGGCATCCATTACCGTCACCGTGGCGGTGAAGTAACCGTAGGACACGTGGTCGCTTCCCAGTTCCTGCATGGCCGCGTCCGCGTCCGCAGCCTTGTTGCTGGCATCCGTATCGACCAGCGGCGTCTGCTCCTGGAAGATCGTTTCGCGCAGCAGTGCGACGACGCTCTTGCGTTTGCTGAACCATTGCCGGCGCAGCCGTCGCAGCTCCTTCTCAGCCTCTGCCTTGTCCATGCAGAGATACCGCGTGGACCAGCGGTAGGCGATTCCAAGCCGGTTGAGGTCGTCCAGCACGCCGGGCCAGGTGGACGACGGGAATCCGCGCACGGACACGACACGCAGGTGCCGGTCGCCCAGCATGGGCGCCAGGCCGCCCACCAGCGGGGAATCGGCCAGCAGCGCGTCCAGATGGAACGGCACCTCCGGCACGGCCACTGGATGGCGCCGCGTGGAGACGGTGGCATGCAGATAGGCCAGCGTGGCCGCATCGTCCAGCCACACGATCTCGGGCATCACCCCATCGAGCAAATCGAAGACACGATCGGTCTCCGCCACGAAGGCCTGCAGCCGCTCGCGCCAGTCCACGCCATCACTGGCGTGATGCTCGTACAGCAGCCTGGCCGCTCGTGCGCGCGACTCCTCCGCAGGCAGATAGACGAGTGTCAGGTGGTAGCTGCTTTCGTAGTGGCTGCCCGATTCCTCGAACGCGGCGCGGCGCTCCTCGTCCACGAGCCACGACAGCGGCTCAGGGAACACGGAGGAAGGGTAGCCCGCGGCGCGCAGCCGCTCGGCCTCGATGAACAGCGCCCACCCCGATCCCATCCGGCGCAGCGCGTTGTTCAAACGCGCCGACGTAGCGATCAATTCGCCCTGTGTCGCGCTGTCCAGGTCGGGCCCGCGGAAGCGCGCAGTGCGCTGGAAGGATCCATCCTTGTTCAGTACCACGCCGGGAGCGACAAGCCCGGCCCAGGGCAGCCAGTCGGCCAGCATCGCCGGCCGCTTGCGGTATTCGGCAAGGTTCAGCATGCCGGCCCCCTACACGTCCAGCAGTGGCTGGTGCTTGATGTGGCGCGCGAACACCTCCGTGAACTGCGGGTCCAGCCTCGCGCCCCACACCGCCAGGGAATGCCCGGCGATCCACAGCAGCAGCCCGGGTAGCCAGAGCTGCAGCCCCATGCCCACCGCGGCGGCCAGCGTGCCGTTCGCGATGGCGACGGCGCGCGGGGCGCCGCCCAGCAGGATCGGCTCGGTCAGAGAGCGGTGCAGCGGTACCTCGAAGCCCGGCAAGGCGTCCTGCTCCGTGCCCGGCGCTGCGTCATGGGCCGCCGTCATACGACGGCCCCGCCGGAGAAGCTGAAGAAGGACAGGAAAAACGACGACGCGGCGAACGCGATGGACAGGCCGAAGACGATCTGGATCAGCTTGCGGAAGCCGCCCGCCGTGTCGCCGAACGCGAGGGCCAAGCCCGTCGAGATGATGATGATGACGGCGACGATGCGCGCGACCGGGCCCTGGATGGATTCCAGGATCGACTGCAGCGGCCCTTCCCACGGCATCGACGAGCCGGCGGCCTGCGCCGCGCCGGCCAGCCCCAGCAGCAGGACCGCGAGCGCAAGGCCACGCACTGCTGGCACAGTGAGGTGATCTGGCCGCGTGGACCGGGAACGCGGATGTACGGAATTACGGAAGGCAGGAAGATGCGCCTGCGTCATGGCAGTTCTCCAGATGGTTCAGTGGATGGGGAGGAATCCGGCGGAAGCTCCGGAAGCGGGGTTTCCAGGGCGTCCGCCAGTTGGTAGCCCGAGCCGTCGAAGCCGACGACCCGGGCAATGCTTTCGACGCGGCGCTTGCAGCCGCGTCCGGAGATGTGGATGACGACGTTCACCGCCTCTGCGATCAGGGCGCGTGGGGCGTTCAACGCCACTTCGAGGATGAGTTGTTCCAGGCGCAGAAGCGCTCCGTGCGCGGAGCCGGCATGGATGGTGGCTATGCCACCCGGATGCCCGGTGCCCCACACCTTGACGAGGTCCAGCGCTTCGCCGCCGCGTACCTCGCCAACGACGACGCGATCAGGCCGCAGACGCATCGCGGAGCGCACCAGGTCCGTCATCGAGACCACGCCAGCCCGCGTGCGCAACGCCACGTGGTCGCGTGCCAGGCACTGCAGTTCCACGGTGTCTTCCAGCACCAGTACCCGGTCGCCCGTGGCGGCGACTTCCGCCAGCAGCGCGTTGGCCAGCGTGGTCTTGCCGGTGCTGGTGCCGCCGGCGATCAGGATGTTCTGCCGGTCGCGCACGGCACGGCGCAGGAAGTCCGCCTGCTCCGCGCCCAGAATGCCATCGGCCACATAGCGCTCCAGGCCGATGACGTGCGCGGCGTGCTTGCGCAGCGCGAAGACCGGTGCCGGCGATGCCGGCGGCAACACACCCTCGAAGCGCTCGCCCGTCTCCGGCAACTCGGCGCTCAGCAGCGGCCGATCGCGATGCACCTCCGCGCCGACGTGCGTTGCCACGAGGCGGATGATGCGTTCCCCGTCGGCCTCGGACAGTTCGACCCCCAACGGCACGCGGCCGCGGGACAACCGGTCGACCCATAGGGAGCGGTCGGGATTGAGCATCACCTCCACCACGTCAGCATCGGCCAGCGCGGCGCCGATCACCGGCCCCATGGCGGTGCGCAGCATGCGCACGCGGCGATCGAGCGTGGTTGCCGTCGGAACACCAGCCGCGGGCATCACGACGCGCGCTCCTTCACCTCGGCCGCCGCCACCGCATCCTTCATGCGCGCGGTGTCGGGCTGCATTTCTCCCACGACGTCGCGCACCAGGCTGCGGCCACGCAGCAGATGTCGGGCCAATTGCTCCACGAACTGCTCGAAGCGCGCCCTGCCCTGCGCGCGCGCCGCCTCCTGGTGGGCCTCGGGGAGCGACGTGCTGACGGTCAGGAAGTAGCGCACGTACAGCGCCAACGTCTCGATCAGGATGGCCTGGTCGCGCTCCAGTCGCTCCAGCTGCCGCGACAGGCGGTCCAGGCGCTTGGCGATGGCGGCTTCGCGCTGTTCGCCCGCATCCGTTGACAGCCAGGATGCCAGCGCCGCCGCGACGATGGAGGACTTGGATACCCCCTTCTTTGCCGCCAGCTCATCGAGGCGCTTGGCGTGTTCGGGTTGAACGAAAAGGTTGAGGCGGTGTTGGGTCATAGGTCGATTCCGTCGTCAGGGTCGAGTGAGGCAAGCCGGGCCGTGCGCTGCATGGCCGGATCGAGCTGGCCGGGGAGCGGCAGCGGCGTGTCTTCGTCGTCGAGCAGCGAGAGGTCGTTCGCGACCGCGTCCAGTTCGGGGGCGTAGGCGACCTTTTCGGCGAGCTCTGGCTGTCGGCGCGGGCCACCGTCATCCGCGCACGCCAAGCCGTGCGTGGAATCGGAAGCGGGTGCCGCGGGCGTTGGGGGAATCGCCAGTTCGCTCCAGTCGTCCGGGCGGGCTGGCGGCGCGTCGGCATAGCGCCCCATGGCCAGCGCCGGCGGCGGCAGTACGCGCCGCCGGAAGTTGGCGTCCGCGTAATAGCGCAGCTTCTTCGCCTTGATGGGCGGGCTGCTGCCGACCATGACCACCGCCTCGTCGGGCGGAAGCTGCATCACCTCGCCAGGCGTGAGCAGCGGCCTTGCGGTCTCCTGGCGGGACACCATCAGGTGGCCGAGCCAGGGCGCAAGCCGATGGCCTGCGTAGTTGCGCTGCGCGCGCAACTCCGTAGCCGTGCCCAGGGTTTCGGAGATGCGCTTGGCCGTGCGCTCGTCGTTCGTGGAGAACGTCACCCGCACATGGCAGTTGTCCAGAATCGAGTGGTTCTGCCCGTACGCCTTGTCGATCTGGTTCAGCGACTGCGCGATGAGGAAGCTGCGGATGCCGTAGCCGGCCATGAAGGCCAACGCCGTCTCGAAGAAGTCCAGGCGCCCCAGCGCCGGAAACTCGTCGAGCATCAGCAGCAGCTTGTGCCGGCGCTCGATTCCATCGGAGCCGTCCAGCGATTCCGTCAGCCGCCGTCCGATCTGGTTGAGGATCAACCGGATGAGCGGCTTCGTGCGCGAGATGTCCGACGGCGGCACGACCAGATACAGCGATACCGGATACTCAGCGGAGATGAGGTCGGCAATGCGCCAGTCGCAGCGCGACGTCACTTCGGCCACGGTGGGATCGCGGTACAGGCCAAGGAACGACATGGCCGTGCTCAGCACGCCGGAGCGCTCGTTGTCCGACTTGTTCAGGACTTCGCGTGCAGCGGAAGCGACGACCGGATGCGGGCCATCGCCGAGATGCGGCGTGGTCATCATCCGGTGCAGCGTCAGCTCGAACGGGCTGGCCGGGTCGCTGAGGAAGTTGGCGACGCCGCGCAGCGTCTTGTCCTGCCCGGCGTAGAGCACATGCAGGATCGCGCCGACCAGCAGCGCGTGGGACGTCTTTTCCCAGTGATTTCTGCGTTCGAGCGCCCCTTCCGGATCGACCAGGATGTCCGCGATGTTCTGCACGTCGCGCACCTCGTGCGCGCCGCGTCGGACCTCTAACAGCGGGTTGTAGGCCGCAGAAGCGGCGTCCGTAGGGTTGAACAGCAGACAGTGGCTGAAACGGCTGCGCCAGCCCGCGGTGATCTGCCAGTTCTCGCCCTTGATGTCGTGGATGACGGCGGACGCCGGCCAGGAAAGCAGCGTAGGCACCACCATGCCAACACCCTTGCCGCTGCGCGTCGGGGCGAAGGTCAGGACGTGTTCCGGGCCCTCATGGCGCAGGTACTGGCGGTCATGCTGGCCGAGGAACACGCCGGCCGGCTCGGTGAGGCCGGCTTTGCGGATGTCCTCCGCGTTCGCCCAGCGTGCCGATCCATACGTCGTGACCAGGCGCGACTGGCGGGAGCGCCAGACCGACATCGCGATGGCGACCACCACGGCCAGCAAGCCACTGCCGCCGGCGATCGCGCCTCCGATGTCGAAGATGCGCGAGGCGTAGGCGTCATAGAAGAACCACCACTCGAAGAGGCGCCACGGGTGATACACCGGCGTGCCGTAGAGGTCGAACCAGGGCGAGCCCAGGCGTACCTGATAGCCCAGGGCCGCGGCAGTCCATTGCGTCGCACCCCAGACCCCGGCAACCACCATGCCGAGGACCATCGCGACCTGTCCGAACAGCACCCCTTGACCCTGCATTCCTGCCTCCACTTCTCCTTGCGTACCCGGCACGAGCGCGTGCCGGATGGCGAGGATCGGTGTGAGGTCCAGGGACCGTCAAAGACTGTTCTGGCGAGGATTCATACGTAAAAAATCAGACTTCCAGCGGCAGCGAAAGCAATGAAAAAGCCGCAGGCCCGAGAGCGCTGCGGCGTAGTGGGATTCGAGTGCGAAGCACCGTGCTTCGCGCGCCACATATCCTGGCGCTATGGCGACTTCTGTTCTGGCCGGTCTCCGAGGAAGCGGCGGTTGAAGGCATGTGCCGCCTTCTCGCATAGCGCGTCCGAAACCTTCTCCCGCTCCTCGCGGCACTGGCGGCGCAGTTCCTTCAGGCGCTCAGGATTGGCCACCAGCGAATCAACGGTCTCGGCTGGTTGCGATGGGCTGCAGCCGGCCAGCAGCATCGCAAGCAAGGGGATTGCAACGGGTGTCTTGTGCATCAAGTCTTCTCCACGAATTGGTGCTGGCGCCGTAGCGCCAGAGACTTCCTGTTGGTGCAACGCTTCGCAGCCCACATAGGGGCAAGCGAAGCGCGCACATCGTAACGTCGTGCCGTCTCGATGTGCACACGGGTTCGCGCGCTCCAAGAATGGCGGATTTTCAGTTTGAGACAGAAGTCAGTTCGAAAGTGCGTGCAAATGGTTCCGCGCCAAGGCACCGCTTTGCCGCGTGCCTTTTGCTCAGTGAATGGACCGCGCCGTCAGGCAGCGCAGGCCTCGTGGCGAATCGCCAGACTCGACGCACCGCTCAACAGCAGGCGCCTTGCGTCCACTACCGCAGCGCTGCCCTCGGCCGTCAGCCCGCCGTCGTCATTCAGAAGCCGCACGTGAAGCAGCCGAAGCTGCGCGGCGCACCACGACTTCAGGTTGTGCTGCTGGACCTGGTCGAACTCCGCGTAGATGTACTCCACCGGCAGGCCTCCCGCGCCGCTGTACCGCGCGTCCAGTGCGGACAGCACACGGCCAGCCAGCGGATCCAGCCGCTCTGACAGCTGTGCCAGCATCCAGGCGCACTCCTGCATCCGCAGGTCGATAGCAAGCAAGGTCTCGGCCATGCACTCCAACTGCTGGACGGTATCCCGATAGCTGCCGGCAAAGACAGCGCAGCGCACATCCGGTTGATCGCAAACGCTGCGGGCCAGATCGCCCAGCCCACGCAGCAATGCGGCATCGATCACCCCACCCAGCACCTGCCACGACTGCGTCAGGTACAGCGGCACGGTTCCGCTCGCGATCCAGTGCAAGGTGGGGTTTTCCGCGGCCTCGCTGAAACTCGCGGGATCGAAACCCAGCCCCCACGCCACCTGAGATGTGGGTGCCAATCCATGCCAGCCGTATTCCAGCATGCCGCCCGCCCAAGTTGTCGAGGCGCGGACCTTGTTCGTCACCAGGCCGTGCAGCGGACCGCGGGGCAGCCGATCCGCAACCCTGGCAAGCTGCGCCGTGGTGACGCCAAGGGCTCGTAAGCGCGCGATGGCGACGGCATGCGCGCTGCCGTCCAATGCGCAGCGCACCGCAGCTAGCGCTTGCGCCACGTGCAGCACATGCCCGCGCACCACCGGGTCCTTGAAGCTGCCGGGCTTGGCAAGCGGCGCCAAGGCCGCGGCGAGCGCGTCATGTACGTTGGAATGGGAATGCATGATCGTGTCTCTCCTCCCGGGCACCGCGCATGCGGGCACCCGGCCTATTGGGGCGCGAGTTCGCCCCTGCCCAAACGGGCATGCAAATAAAGAAAGTGGAATGCCGGGGCCGCTGGCCCGGGCAGGTCGTCAGCCCTGACCGCGATCCGAAGCGATGCAGCGGCGTGTGGGCCGCTCAGCTGCTCGCGGGCGCGGCCTCATTGGGGTGCGATGCCGGTACTTCTGGCGATTTCGCCCCATTTCTCGATGTCCTCGCGGATCAGTCGGCCGAACTCCTCAGGCGAAGAAGGCGACACGGCCAGGCCCACGTTATCGAAGCGCTGCTTGATGTCTGGATCGGCAAGCACCTCGCGCAGCGTGGCGTTGAGCAGAGCGACGATCTGGGGTGAGGTGTTCGCAGGAGCCGCCACACCAATCCACGCGGTCAGGTCGTAGTCCCGGATGCCTTGCTCCGCAAGCGTCGGGATGTCCGGCGCAAGCGGCGTGCGCCGTGCGGACGTGACACCCAGCGCGGTCACGCGCCCGGAACGCACCGCCTGCATGCCGTTGACGAGATCGGCAACGACAAAGTCCGTGTTGCCGCCTATCAAATCCGCCATGGCCTGCGGCGTTCCCTTGTAGCCCACCGCGGTGGCGTCGAAGCCCATCGCCGACACAAAGCGAGCGGCCATCAACTGGGTGCTCCCCGCCCCATACCCATAGGAAAGCTTGCCAGCATGGGCTTTGCCATAGGCGGCAAGTTCCTGCGCAGACCGGACAGGCAGCGATTTGCTGGAGACCAGCAGGAAGGGGGACTCGCCGATCAAGGAAATCGGGGTGAAGTCCTTCCGGGGATCGTACGGAAGAGACTTCATGACCGCCAAGTTACTGGCTCCATTGGTGACGCCCACCATGAGCAATGTGTAGCCATCCGGTGCAGCACGAACCGCCGCCATCGTGCCTACCAAGTTGCCGCCGCCGGCCTGGTTGTCCACGACGATCGGCTGCTTCAGGCGTATCGCCATCGCGTCGGCCAGTGTTCGCGCCACGACATCCGTGATGCTGCCAGCGGACATCGGGACCACAAGCCGGATCGGCCTGTCCGGAAACGCGGCAACAACCAACGGCGCCACGGCAATGAGGAATGCGACGATGCGTTTCTTCATGGTTTCTATTCGGTTGATTGTTCTGTCCGGCTCGCAGATCGGCGCTCAAGGCGCGCTGCTGAAAGTGACCTCGGCCACCCGGTCCAAGGACTGAATGGCTGTGGTGTTGACCGCCTCGCCGGGTCCATCCGCGATCACCACGTCGAGCAGGCGCAACGCCGTGCGGCACACATCCATCGGCACGCCAAGCGCCTCGGCGGCCTGGAGCCCCAGATGCACGTCGTTGCGGAGAAGGCCGCTGCTGAAGCGCGGCGGAAAGCTCCGGTCCAGCAGCCCGCTAGCGCGCCGCTCCTGCGTGGCGAACGACCTTCCGCTCGATCGATTGATGACGTCCAGGACCATGTACGGTTCAATCCCGGCAGCGGCGCCGCAGGCCATCACCTCGAAACTTGCGAGCATCGTCGTCGCATAGAGCAGGCTGTTGAGTACCCGGAGGGTTTGCCCGCTGGCCACGTCAGTGCCGAGGTAGAAGACGTGCTTTCCGATGGCTTCCAAGGCGCGCAATGCGCTTCCGTATGCATCCAGCGAGCCAGCAGCCATGATGGTCAGCTCACCGCGCACAGCAGCTGTCAGCCCTCCGCTTACGGGAGCGCTCAGGAAACGCACGCCTGCCTCGTCCATCAATGCCTTCGCCTCACGGGTGGCCTCTGGCCCTATCGTGGACAGATCGACAAGCACATTCGGTCTACGTTGCCCTGAGCGTCCCGCCAACTCCCGAACGAACGACAGCACGCTGTCGGGTGTTGGCAAGCTCATGCAGACCACGCTGACGTCAGCCAGCATCTCATCCAATCCATCCGCTGCGACCGCACCATATTCCAGCGCCGCGGATACGGCTGCAGCGTTGCAGTCGATCACGATAACCGCATGCCCTGCCCCAACCCAATGCCTGACGAAATGCCGGCCGATATTTCCAGCCCCGATCAAACCAATACGCATCATCCCCTCCCGGTAATGCACTGAACGGCCGAAATGCTATGCCGACAGGTGGAATGTGACGATTGCTAAATATCCGGTGCAGTATGCATATTGGTTAATTGATCGACTACCTCCTGCGCATTTCAACAATTATTTATGTTGCCCATAAGAGGCCATTTCAATTCGCCATGGACGGTGCGAAGTCCATCCGCTCTTGAGCCGCCTGCTCCTTGAAGGCAGCGATGAATGGGGCGACATAGGGCCTTGCGACGCCAAGCGACGAGCGCAACACCGCCGGGGTAAGCAAGATGTCCTCGGCGATCGGCACTGCCCTGAGACGATCGTCATGGTGCGCCTGCACCGTGAATTCATCGACCAAGGCCACGCCAATCCCCGATGCGGCGAGCGCGCACGCGACATCCATCTGCCAGACATCGAAGCGTGAATTCAGTGACGCGCCAATCCGTTTGAGCGCGGCCTCGATCAACTGGCCACCCGCGATACTCGGATGCGGAGCGATCACTAGGACGTTGGCGAGGTCCTGCAAGCTGATCCGTTCCTTCGATGCCAGCGGATGGTCCACGGGCATCACGCAAACCATGCGCCCCGAGGTCACCACCTCGGCTTCCAGGTTCACATGCTCCAATGGGACGACTGCGATAGCCAAGTCTGCCTGGTTGCTCAGGAGCACGCGTGGCATTTCCCCGAGCGTGCACGTCCGCAGTTGCACATGCACCTTCGGGTAGCGGGCCAGGAATCGAGCAACCGCACGGGCGACGACTCCGCGGGACAGGCATGGACTCGAACAAAGCGTCAAAGTACCGGCAGACCCGTTGCGAAGACTAGCCGCCAGGTCGTTGACCTGGAGTGCGTGTAGATAGCACGACTCCACGTCTGCGATCAGGGCTTTCGCCTCCTCCGTAGCGCAGAGGCGGCCGCCAACACGCTCGAACAGGGGGTATCCGAGGCATTGCTCCGTGTGCGCGATTCCTCGGCTCACGGCGGGCTGGGACATGGAAAGCAGCTTTGCCGCCCCTTTTATCGATCCGGCCAGCATGACTGCGCGGAACACTTCCATTTGACGTAGACGAAATCGCATCTTGACCTCTTGTTGCTTGAAATCCAGACCAGCAGGATCGCCGCATAGAGGAAGGACTGGCGATGCAATTTATTATGCAGTCGATAAATTTTTCTTGGAATACTTGGGTCATCAGCTTGCCACCACCTCGCCAGTTGCAGGGCGCGCGCCAACTGATTCATATATCTCGTAATTCGCCGTAACGTTTGAAAACAGATCCGCGCGCCGCATATCTTTTCAATCGCATACCTCCAGCCTATGATCCCGGCCATTCCGACTCGTCCGTGCAGTCCATTTCGACTGCGGGCCATGCACCATGACACGCCGCGTCACCATACAGACGCCCCTGGGAGAGCAGCTGCAGTTCCGGCAGTTGCAGGGGCGAGAAGAACTGAGCCAGGTTTTCGGCCTCGACATCGACCTGCTGAGCGAGGACAAAGGCAAGGTGGAGATCCGCGGCAAGAACGGGCTCATCGAGCTCAAGGACGTGCTCAACGTGCTGGGCAAGCCCGTCAACATCAACTGACCCTTCCGCGGCCCCAGCCGCGGAACGATCCATGCAGTACCACATCCAGGAAGCCACCTTCGACCTGCCCGAGGGCAGCTTCATCGACCGCAGCGTGAACGTGCTGGTTTTCGGGGATCCCGCACTGCCTTTCAGCGTGGTCATCACGCGCGACTACTTCGACGAGGGCGGGAGTGTCGAGCAACTGCTGCGCGAGCAGGTCAAGGCGCTGTCCACGTCGGGCAAGCAGTTCAAGGAGCTGGAGTTCGGCACGACCCATCTGCCGCTGAATGCGCACGCGGGTGCGCAGCCAACATCGGCATCTGTCTCGGCCAGTGGTGGAGCGCACAACGCTGCTGGTGCCTACGTCACCTACACCAAGCAGGGCCACCCCATCCACCAGAAGGTCGTGCTCGCGGAGATGCCCGCACGACGGGTTCTGGTCGTAACCGGAACCCACGCCGGTCCCTGGAAGGAGGAGCACATCGCCCACTGGGCCTCGATTCTGCACAGCCTGCGCCTGCGCGCGTGAGGCCGCCGCTCTTCTTCCCGCACTAGTTCTACCGCTCCAAGCCATGCCCAAGGCCGCCCGACTGCACGACCCGATCGCCCACACCTATGCACGCGAGGGGCATGCGGCAGGGGCCGCGATTGCGGCCGCGCTCGAATTCGGCACGGCCGTCGCGGTCACGGAGCTCGTCGCGAGCGCGATTGCCGGCGGAACGATCATATGCCCGGGCCTCGGCACGCTGGCCGGCATTGCCGTCGGCATCGGCATTGTGCTGGGCTCTTTCGCCATCGCACATATCGCGAGCCTGGCTGGCGATTTCATCCAATCCTTCGGCGAAGCCTTCGGGCGAACTCTGACCTCCGATTGCGGCAAGCTCGAAGCGACCGGATCGAGCACGGTCTTCATCAACGGTAAGCCGGCGATCCGGACCGGGCTGGATGTGGGCCAATGCGCCAAGCACAGCCCGCCCACCAGCCTGGTGATCTACGGCAGCGAGAACGTCTTCATCGACAGCTACCGCGCCGCGCGAGAAGGCGACTGCCTGGACTGCGAGGCGAAGATCAGCAAGGGCTCAGACGATGTCTTCATAGGCGGGGAATCGGTCCCCATCGCGCGTTTTCGGGACCAGGAGATACCGGCCTCCGACCGAGAACTCGCCAGCCAGGCCCGCTTCTGGGGGGGCATCATCGGCGGCGCCACCGGCGCGCTCAAGGCCGGTCTCAAATGCTTCGGGATGGCCGTGCTCACCGGTGTCGTGGGCGCGAAGGTGATGGGAGAGATCCTGCCGTCGTTCGACGGCGGGCATTCCGCCGTGAGCGGCTGGGGCAAAAGCGCGGGCACGGCCGTCGGCAACTTCCTGCAAGGCAAGCCTGTGCATGTGGTGACCGGCGCCAAGGTGCTGCTGGGCGATGACGACACCGACTTCAGCCTGCCCGGAGCGCTGCCCATCGTCTGGCGCCGCACGTATGCGTCCTGCGACGGGCGCACGGGCGCGCTGGGCACGGGCTGGAGCCTGCCTTTCAGCGTGGAGCTGGTCTTCGAGGGCGGCAAGGCGCACTTCATCGACGAGTCCGGCCGCGACGTCCCCTTCGACGACCTGCCGCCCGGCGGCCAGATGTTCAGCGTGCCGGAAGGTGTGCAACTGAGCCGCGGGGAGAACGGCGCCTACTTCATTGGCATGCCTGCGCTGGGATGGATCTACTGCTTCGGCCAGCGCGCCGGCAGCAGCGATGGCGAACGCCTGGGGTTGCAGCAATGGGCGGATTTCAACGGCAATACCATCGACTTCCACCGCGATGCCGACGGTGTGGTGCGGCATGTGACCGACAGCGCGGGCCACCGGCTCGCGCTGCGCTATGCGCAGGCCGGCGGGCTGCGCCTCGTGCGCGTGGACCTCACGGCGGGCGGCCCGGCCGGCACGCTGGTCGAATACCGCTACGACGCCCATGGCCAGCTCGCCCAGGTCATCGACCGCCTGGGGCGCTGCGTGCGGCGCTTCACCTGGGAGGGCTCCACCCTTGTCGCGCAGACCTTCGCGAGCGGGCTGGTGGCCCGCTACCGGTGGGACCGGCCCGCGCCCGAAGGCCGCGTGGTGCAGCACTGGCTGGAGGACGCTGCCCCGGGCATGCCCGCCACCGCCTGGACCTTCGAATACGACCTGCCCGGCGAACGGCCCGGCGATCGGCGCACGCGCGTCACGGACCACATCGGACGGGTGCAGCTCTTCGACCACGATGCGGACCAGAACGTCACGCGCATCGAGGATCCGCTGGGGCAGGTGCAGCGCATGGAGTGGAACGAGCTGTGGCAACTGCTGGCCTGGACGCGTGCGGACGGCAGCCGGTTCACCTTCACCTACGACCGCCTGGGCAACCTGACCGGTGCCACCGACCCGCTGGGGCAGACCGCCCGGCTGGACTGGCACGAACGCCTGCAGCGCGTGCGCGCGGCCACCGCCGTGGACGGTACCCGCTGGCACTACACCTACGACGACCGCGGGAACCGCACGGAGGTGCTCGGGCCGCCGCAGGATCCGGGTTCGCCCCCGCATATCCCGGGCAGTGAGGGCGAAGCGCGCTGGCGCGAATCCACGGTGCACGACCCCCGCGGCTTGCCGGTGGTCACCATCGACGCGAACGGTGGACGCCAGCAATGGGCCTGGGACGAACGCGCCCTGCTGGTGCGCCACACCGATTGCTCGGGCAAGACCACGCGCTTCGAGTACGACGCCAATGGATTCCTGAGCAAGCACATCGATGCGCTGGGGCAGACCACGCATTACGTGCATGACGCGCTCGGGCGGCTGCTGAGCGTGACGCGGGCGGACGGAACAGCGGCAAGATACAGCTACGACGACGCGGACCAGCTCGTGTCAGCCGGCGATTCGAGCCACCGGCTCACGCACTACCGCTACGACATCCACGGCAAGCTGCTGGCGCTGCAGCGGCCCGACGGCAGCACGGTCCACCTGGGCTACGACGCAGCGCACCGCCTCGCGAGCCTCGTCAGCGAGAACGGCGCCACCTACCGCTTTGCCTACGACACGGCCAACCGGATGGTGCAGGAATTGCGGCCGGACGGTAGCCGGCGGGCATTCGCGCACGATGCGCTGGGGCGCGTGGTAGCACTGCGGGAAGACCCGGGCGAGGACGACGTGATCGAGCACGCGATACCGGGCCACGCGCCGGCCGCGCCGATCCAGACCGCCTACGAACGCGATGCCATCGGCCGGCTGATCGAAAAGCGCGTGCAGGCCGTGGCGCGCGCACCGTCTCCGCAAGACACCATCGTGCAGCGCTTCGCCTACGACAGGATGAACCGGCTGGTGCGCGCGCAAACGCTCGATGATGCAGGCCAGTCGCCCGTGCAGGCGGCGGAATTCGGTTACAGCCTGCTGGGAGACCTGGTCCTGGACTCGGCGCGGGACGCCGACGCGGGCACGCACACCGTTCTACGCCACACGCACGACCCGCTGGGCAACCGCCTCGCCACCGAACTGCCGGACGGGCGCGTGCTGCGCCACCTGCACTACGGCAGCGGCCATGTCCACCAGATCAGCCTGGACGGCGTCGTGGTGGCCGACATCGAGCGCGACGACCTGCACCGCGAGGTGCTGCGCACGCAGGGGCGCTGGGCGAGCCGCTGGGCCTACGATCCGCTGGGCCGGCAGCGGGCGCAGTGGACCCAATCGGCGAGCCTGCGTGTAGGCGGCGACTGGGCTCAACAGATGCCGGACGCGACGACCTCGCCGGGATTGGCAGTGCCCACGGACGGCCTGCGCAAGCAATGGGACTACGACGCCGCGGGTGAGTTGGTGCGCACGCGCCACAGCCGCAATGGGGAGACGCGCTACCGCTACGACCCGGCAGGCCATGTCCTGTCGGCCACGCTGCAGGCCGCGGGCGCTGTGGGCGGCGTGTCTCCGGCCCTGCAACAGGCGCTGCACGAGGTGTTCCACTACGACCCGGCCGGCAACCGGCTGGACGCGCCCGTGCCGCAGGGCGCCGAGGGCAGCCGTGGATGGGTGCGGCACAACCGGGTGAAGGTGCTGCAGGACAAGCGCTACGACTATGACGGCTTCGGCCGCCTGGTGCGCAAGCGCATCGGCGCGCACACCGAACTGCATTGCCGCTACGACGCGCTGCACCGCATGACCCACGCCTCCGTCATCCGCGCCGGCCGCGAGGGCGACCCCATCCGCCAGGTCTTCCGCTATCGCTACGACCCGCTGGGCCGGCGCATCGCCAAGGAGGACGACTTCGGCGAGACGCGGTTCGTGTGGGAAGGCCTGCGGCTGCTGCAGGAGAGCCGCGGAGCCCAAACCAGCACCTACGTGTACGAACCCGTCAGCCACCGGCCGCTGGCACGCATCGACGGCGCTGGGCCGCTGGAGCCCGAGCATCCGGCCGCGGTGCTGGCGCTGGCCGGGCACGCCCCCCGCAGCGACCCGGCGGAGGGCAAGGTCCGCTCCATCCCCGTTACCAATGCGGACGCGAGCGATGCCTACCATGCGGTGGCTGGGCCGGTAGGCGCGACGGCGCGCTGGATGGCCGAGCTGGAAGCGCGCGAGCGTGGGACGCGGAGCGCGGAACAGGAGCCGAAGCCGCAGGTAAATTCCGTGCCTCCGACTCCCGACTCGTCGCAGGCCTCGGCGCGCATCTACTACTTCCACCTTCAGCCCAACGGGCTGCCCGAAGAGATGAGCGATCGCGACGGCCATCTGGTGTGGCGGGCGCAATACCGCGTGTGGGGCAGCGCGGTCACTGAGGAATGGCAAGCGTTCGATGCAGCAGGTCGCCCCGTGGATGCGCCAATGGCGGAGACCGGCACCCGGACGCAGCCGGGCGCGGCGCCCCTGCCGCAGAACCTGCGCATGCAGGGGCAGTACCTGGACCGGGAGACGGGGCTGCATTACAACACCTTCCGATACTATGACCCGGACATTGGCGCCTTCACTACGCCTGATCCGATCGGCTTGGCAGGCGGGGTGAATCTGCACCAATATGCGTTCAACCCCATAACTTGGACCGACCCGCTTGGCTGGTGCCGTAGAGGCAATGCCGCGACCAAAAGCCATATGGACCAGGTGCGGGATCAGTTCCAAGCCGAAAACCCTACGTATAACCATGATCGAGGTGGGCGCAATGCCACGACGGGGATTGAACAACCAGAGACCTATTTGAAACCGTTGAGTGGTAATGGGCGTAAAGGGGCTTCCTATACCGACATGACGTTCGAGGATGGCCAAGGGCGTACCGTTTACATCCAGACAGTGGATAAGGGTACCGTGAACGGTATGAGCCAGCGTGAGTGGAACAATGCAGTACGCATCACCCAACAGGATCCGAATGCAGTCGTCATAACTGTTCCCAAGGGAAGCCTCCCCGCTCCGGGGACGCTGGATGCATCCCAGATGCCTACGGGCACTGTAACGAGAAGGTGAAAATGTCTAGTCAAAAACTTTTGGCAATCGAATTGTTTATGACGCGCGAAGATGAGCGGGTATTCTCTCAACTCCTGAAGGCGGAAATCAAGAGCGTCTATTTCATCGACACCTATGCTTGGACTTCTCCTTCACCCATGGTGAAGAATTCGATCGATGAGTGTTACGACGCAGGAAACTCCTCGGTCGCGATAATCAATGAGGAAATTGTTAATTTGGATTATTATAAGAATAACTATATAAAAGACATTGGAGGAAAGGGATTTTTCCACGGGGGGAACATTGGCGACGGGATGGTAAAATTTCTGCACTCGAAGACTGCGTCTTACTCTCCCGGCGGACTTAGGAATGGTGCTCTGATGGCATCGTATGACAGCGTAAAAAGCCCTGAGACTGATGCTTTTGTTAAAGCTGTCTGGCGTCTATGCAAAAAACACGCATTAAAGCTCTATCCCATCACGGATATGGAGACTGGCACAGTGAGCTCTAAGCCGCACTCCAAGTTTCTTGCTTGGCCAGATGCCGTGGCTAAGTTTGATCAAGTGGATGGCATGTATCTGACCAACAACACGATGGCATACCTGACGTCCAAGCGCGGATGAAAGAAGTGCGCCTATACGTGTTGTCATGGCAAATCCCAGACCTCCGAAAATCTACGGGCTGACCCCGAGATACGAACGTGGAATGTTGCTGCGCTGGGCGGTATCAATCGTCCGCCGGGGGAGCACTTTGCCAAGGAATTTCGGGTGGCGGCACCTGCCGACCCTTCAAGTTTTCATGACCAAGAAGGATGAAGAAGAGTTCTCGAAGATATTGATCCAAGAAATTCCTAGCGTGAGATTCATAGATACCTATCCACTCCCAAAACTAGAGATCATCCTTCAACCGTCCATTGATAAGTGCCATGGCGCACTTACTTCCATTTGCGCAATATTAAATACAAATATAACAAATCTAGATGATTATAAAATAAAATACATCCATAAGAGTCCAGTTAGAGAGGAGTACACACCCGACTTCTTTGGCAGGGGATTGATTCAGTTTCAGCATTCAAAGAGGGCCAACTACACGCCGGATGGATTAATGGATGGCCGTCTTGCCGCTTCCTATGACTCTGTGGAAGATCCAGAAACAGATGCCTTCGTCAAGGCCGTCTGAAAGTTATGCAGGCAGTACGGCCACAAGCTCTACCCCATTACCGACACATGAAGGCCGGCACCGTCAGTCCGAAGCCTCATGCTCGCTTCATCGCTTGGCCGGATGCCATCGCGAAGTTTGATCGTGTCGATGGCATGTATCTCACCAACAACACCATGGCCTACTTCACCTCCAAACCCAGCTGAATGCGCTGGAGTGGACCCCGAACTGCACTGCCGCTACGACGCACTGCACCGCATGACCCACGCCTCTGTCATCCGCGCCGGCCGCGAGGGCGAACCCATCCGGCAGGTCTACCGCTACGCCACCCTTGGCTGGTGCATCGCAGCTCGCGTGTGAAGGTCTGCGGCTGCTGCAGGAGAGCCGCGGAGCCCACACCAGCACGAACTGGCCAGCTACCGAGCGCTCCCGCGAATAGAAAAGGCGCTGGGCCGCTGTAGCCCGAGCATCCGGCCTTGGTGCTGGCGCTGGCCAGGGATGTCCCAAGCATTGACCCAGCGGGGTTCTGTCCTAAACAAGGGGTGGGGGAACGGCCGTCCCGATTCGTCCTATTGATATAACCGTTGATCCTGCGTCGAAACGATCTTGAGGTACTAGTGTGAAAAAGAATGTAAGCAGTGCCATGCAGTGAAAAGGCAAAAACTGCTCGCGGCCGTAATGTTCGCCCCCCGTTCATGACTCCAATCATTTGACATATAACGCTGCCGTTAAATCAAAACTGACGCAAATTTGCGGAAGCTTGTCCGGCACGTCCGCACAGCAGGAAATGTTCATATACATAAATCAGCTTAAGAACGAGCTTGCGGACGGGACAAGCTCTAACATAAATGCCGCTGGAAAGTTGAGGTGATATGCATTTTTTTATCAGTTATGAGGGCTCTCCCGAAAGAGGGAGTGATTGCCCCGCGTGGTGCGATGTTTCCTTCCCCATGCATGACGCTGCCCATATCGAAGATGGCTTCAGGTCTATGAGCCAGGCGGAAATAGAGAAATTTCGAGAGTCCGATGTATTTTTTGACTACGCACCAATTGGATTTGATTTTTTCGATCAATACAAGGATGCTATTTTCTGCTCCAGTCTTTTCGTAGAAGTTCTCCGGGACTTCAACGTGGACTTCTCATCAGTCCCAATCAATGCACACATGATTGGAAAGAATAGGAAACCAATAAAAATCGAGAAAAAATATCACTTGGCGGTTTTTCATGAAAATATTTCATGCGCAGATTTTTCTCATTCAGAACTGCGCGTGGAACGGGATGAGGCGGGGAAGGTTGTTTTCAACAACTTGGGAGTAAAGCGGCCAAAATTAAAGTACTTGTACAGACTCGTCGTGGATGAGAAATTGGCTGGCAACTCGAATCTATTTAGAGTCGCTGAACGAATGGATCTACTTGTGGTTTCAGAAAAATTGTTTTTGGAATTGCGTAAACGCGATTTGAAAGGAATCAAGCTGACTCCGACGCCTGATGTCGATTTGATGGATCTCCCAAGTTTTCGAGGCGATAAGCGCATCATTGATCATGGCGTTGAAGAAATATTTTTCCCCGAGGAGAAAATCATTCGCAAACCAAAACTGCCATGAAGGAATTCATACGGCACATGTACTTTGATTCGAAGATGACGAATTTTTGCCCGGATAAGGGTCGCGCAGGCTCGCCAATAATGTGTAAATAATGATTTACGTTAGAGGTTGTTAATGACCCAAGAGAGCAATGCGACACGCGGCCTGCTTGAGCGGCTGCGTCTGCGAAACGAAGCAGACGCTGACCATGGTGATCAGGAACTTCAACCTGCCAATCTTGAAAGCCTTGAACTGATGACGCTTTCAGGAAAAATCCGCCAGCTTTCTCCCATGTTAATGGAGCGTTTTAAATTTTGCGGTCGATGGAACAACGCCAACCTCGATCAGGATTGGCTGAGTGTTTCCGATGCAGCAAACATCGGCGGCGACGCGACGGCGCAAGAGTGGATTGCATTACGCATCGAGAATTGGGACCACTGTCCGCCAGCAAACGTCAGTAAGGATGACGTGGCGCTGTTTGGGTTCAATCCATATGAGCCAGAAGAAACATATGTTGTCTGGCGAACAGGGCAAGCTGAACCCGAGGTGTGGAGATTTTTTGGAGCGGATTACAAAAACTTCAGGAACCTCAACAGATTTCTAGAATATTTGGTTGGTGATCGAACTGTAGACGACTCCGGTCGCATGCCAGCTATTCCCTAACCCGTCGAGTGCAGGCGTTGCGTGCTACCGTGGAAACCAAGCAATAGCTCTTCGCTCCAAAAAAATAACCGACTAGCCATGGACAGTAGCAATGCGCGATCGTAACAAGGACTCCGCTTACTTCTCTGACAACATCAGCTTCGCTACGAAAGCGATGCTGAAGCGCTTACAGGACACGGAGCAGTTTCCGAGGGTGGAGGGGCGCCCCGGGAGGGCACACGACCTAGTGCTCTATGCGTTACAGATCGTCATTCTTCGCTACAGCGCGGGGGACGAGATCCAAGCCATCAAGGCGAACGTCTTGCAATGGGTCGAAGGCAGGGAACTGCAGCAGCGCGTGCTCGCATCACTTCCAGCAAAGCACGAGGACAAGGTCATGTACGAGAGGGTGACCTTGGATACGGTGTACGACGCGCTGGCCATGATGGCGTTCGCCAAGGCGCTCCACTTCAACGTTGCAGAAACGACGCGCCTCGTGAATGCCATCGGTCACGCTGGCGAGGACGCATTGATCGATGAAGCGGCACGCGCCTTGGGTGATGCGCAGAGGCCCGTAGCGGAGACCTGCAAGTTCCCCAAGGTCTACGATCAGCTGCTAGAGGTATGGCGCTGCGATCCGTCGGAGCGCCCCGAAAAGCTGCTCGCCTTTTCCAAGGCCTGGAAGAAGAAGATCAAGCCTATTTACTGGTCCGACAGCCTGAACGGTGCTGACGGCGCCTACTTCGGCTATTGGTGTTTTGATGTGGCCCTTGCTGCCATGGTGCTGGGCATCGACGACGAGAAGCTGCGCGACGACCCGTATTACCCGAAAGACATGGTGGACGCGGCTAGGAAAAATGAGTAGAAGGCGGAATTTTACGCCTTCGCATGCTTCAAACTCCCTATTAACAACCGCACCTCAAACAATAATAAATAATAAACCAACCCGAATTGAACAATAGCAAACCTGGAATGGACATGAGAGACAAAATAAAAGACTTCGGATATTTTTCAAATAGCATTAAAATAGAAGAAAAAGCACTTGAGCGCTTGCCGACTGCTGAGAGCTTTCATCGCATCGAAGGCAGACCCATCATGTCATCCAGCATGTGCATGTACGCATTTCAGCTTTGCGTGCGCAAGTTCAGCAGGGGCGATGCGCTTGAGGAAATTCGCCCGGACATCTGGACTTGGGTGACGGCGAATGAAATCCATGCACGTATCGTCTCAAAAATAGCGCCAGAACAAAAAGGCGTGAAACTAATGTATGAGCGGATCACGCTCGACACGGTTTACGACGCGCTGACCATGATGGCATTCGCAAAAGCGCTGAACTTCACCACGGAGGAGATGACGCGACTAATCGGTGCAATCGGGCACCCCGGCCAGGATGCGCTGATCGACGAAGGTGCGCGCGCCTTGGGCGATGCACAAAGGCCCGTGGCGGAAGCCTGCAAGTTCCCAAAGGTCTACACCCCGCTCCTGGAGGTGTGGCGCTGCCCTCCGTCGGAACGGCCCGCGAAGTTGCTTGCCGCCTCTAAGGTGTGGAAGACGAAGATGAGACCGATCTACTGGTCCAACAGCTTGAAGGGTGCGGAAGGCGCGTACTTCGGCTATTGGTGCTTCGACATCGCACTCGCCGCCATGGTGCTCGATATCGAGGACGAGCCGTTGCGCGATAGCCCCTATTACCCAAAGGATCTGGTGGACGCGGCCAGGGCTGGGTAGCGCTTGCTCAGCACGTCCCGCACTGCTGCTTGCCCCCTCCCCCCCGCCGGGGCTGATGTTGCGGTGTGTGGCTACCCTCCCTACTGAGATAGAGCAGGACGAGGCGATGCTGGGAAGCGAGTGGTTCGCGGCCCCTCCCGGTCCGCGAGTCCACGGCTGGCCCCGTCGCGCCTGAGCGACAAGCCAGATTGCGATCAACTACCGCCGCGGCCATCCAGACTGCCGACCGCTTGCGCGCGAGCGATGAACCGTGCCAACGGCTCGGACAGTGCCTTGTCCGGACGCAGCAGGTAGGTGGTCAGCATGGGCGCAGGTGCCGCCAATGGCCGCATCACCACACCGGCCCGGCTGGGCGCGATGTACGACGCACCGGCCAGGCCCAGCGCCAGCCCAGCGGACACCAGGGCGATCATCAAGTCGATGGAGGAAACGCGCTCGGCCACCAGCGGCTCCATGCCAGTCCGCTGCAGGATGCGCTCCACCTGCATGGCGTGCCCCTCGTAGGTCCTGGAATCGCACAGTACCAGGGGATAGCGCATGACCTCTTCGAGCGCCAGATGCTTGTGCGCCAGCAAAGGATGCCGCGATGGGACGGCCACCGCGAGTTCTTCTGCCCATACCGGCTCGGCAACCAGCCCATCGCCGACATCGGGGGACTGAGCGAACCCAACGTCGTAGAGGTCGTCCCGCAATCCGTTGATCTGCTCGGACAACGTGACCTCGGACAGCTTGATGTCGGTCTCCGGCTCCTCTTCGCGGCATCGGGCCAGGAGCGTGGGAAGGCCGGAGGGCGTGATGCCATCCGACAGCGCGATACGCAACTGGCCGTCGAACCCGTTGGCTGCGGCCTTTGCGCCATCGCAAGCCTGGCGGAGCGCTGCGAAGATCCGGGGCACGCGCTCCTTGAAGAGCATGCCGGCGCGCGTCAGTCGCGTGCTGCGGGTGGTCCGCACGAACAATTGTGTTCCCAAATCCGCTTCCAGCTCCTTGATGGTGCGGGAAAGCGGTGATTGCTCAATGTGCAGGCGCTCGGCCGCACGTGAAAAATGAAGTTCTTCGGCTACTACTTGGAAGCACCGAAGATGGCGTAGTTCCATATTGTTTTTCCTTGTTGAACTCCAATCCATCGATCCTGTCTCCAGCTCATTCCCTCATCGGCTGCCTCATTGCATATTGACCTCCCGATATTGACGATCTCCCATTGAAGCCCCCCACCAAGCGAATGTGAGGCGCATCGAGTTTTGACAGCGCTATCCCACGAGCGCTGGGCTTTCATTCAGTTGGCGATCCTCACATTCGCCTCCGCCCAGCCACGACGCGTGCGACCGTTGCCGCTCGGGACTCCGGACGAAAACGTTTGCGCCGTGCGCTCGCAGGTACCCGGCGCGACCTGAAGCACGTTGCTGGCATTTTCGCGAATTGGATAACTAGCCAGTGCGCGGGTTTGGCGTGCAACGCCAGCCACTGCCGCCTAGCGCATGGCGGAACCCGTACGAGCGACCTCATCCCTACCGGCGCTGA
The DNA here is from genome assembly GCF_041242975.1 of Xanthomonas sp. DAR 35659. NCBI lineage: Bacteria > Pseudomonadati > Pseudomonadota > Gammaproteobacteria > Lysobacterales > Lysobacteraceae > Xanthomonas > Xanthomonas medicagonis. The sequence continues at coordinate 2,422,353 of NZ_CP162488.1, read as the reverse complement.
GGGGTGGCTGTCGGGGGATCGCCCCCTGCCCCGCCCCAAAGACGGGGGCCGATGGTAGAGGCCGGATGGCCGCGCAACTTCCCCACCGGAGGGGGATATTTGTTTCCGTGCATCTCACTTTATGAGATAGATAACGGCCTGCATCGCCCTTCTCGCTCCATTTCCAATAACGAGAAGGCCATGCCACGGTCACGGGCCCACAACCAGATTAATGCCCATTGACACTACTTCTGGCCAAAACAAGAATAAATGTCCCACCACAGGGTCTCTGGCTCATGTCAAAGCAGGATATCCCGCTGGTCCTCACCCGGCTTCTCGCCATTGCGTGCGCGGCGGCGCTGGCAGACGCCTCCCGGGCGCAGGTCCATCCGTCCTCGGATCTCATGCAGCCGGCGTACGCGAGCTATGCGAGGGACAACGGTGTCGACGAAGCAGAGGCCGCCCGCCGTCTGGAACTCAGGCAGGTGCTTGCACGGCCCGAGATCGAAGCTTTCAAGGCACGCTATGCGGACCGCCTCGATGCCTCGTATTGGGACGACAGCCGGGATGGATTCGAGCTCGTTCTGCGCCTCAAACAGGGACCGCTACCCGCCACCCAGGAGTTGCGCACTGCGCACGGGACCATCCCGGTGAAGTTCACCCTGGTCTCCGGCAAGACGATGGACGAGATCAGCGCCATCCTCGCTGCGAATCATGCCCGTTTGCGCGAACAGGTACCCGGCCTGCAGGGCACGGGCGTGGACGAAGTGCATGCGACGATCACTCTCTACGTGCTCGCTCCCACCGAAGAACATTCAGGGTACGAAGCACGGCGATCCTCCCTGAGCACGCAACTCGGCGTGCCTGTCACGTTCAAGTTCCTGCCCGGGCCAATGGAGTCCGAACCGCCTGGACCCGCGTAGGAACCGAATGCCTAACCACGTCGATGGGCAATGGAGGCGCAGCAGTTCAGACGCCAGTTCTTCACCCGATCGACGGCCCGCGCTGCCGCCCGACATCCCACGTCACAGCCCCGCCTCTTACCGTCGCGGAAAGCTGCATCCCCAGCCGCGACTCTATGACGGGCCGCCATGGAACCAGGCTGAAGCCCATCCCATCGTCCAGCATCGCGTAGCGCCCACTGGCGAGCATGATGGAGCGCCGATAGGTGCCCGCCACGCGCTGCCCGTCGGCTAACGGGCGGTACTCCAGGCCCGTTTCCGCAGCGATGTCTTTCGCGGCCTGGGCAAGCTCGCGGCTGCGCAGTGTCCCCAGCAGATTGCGCGCCAGAAGGATGCGCTGTCCACGCCGCTCGGCCAATCCCAGTTCGGCCAGGAAGTCGGCACGCTGCTGCATCGCTCGCTTGGCTTCGCCGCCGAAGCCGAGATCCCCCAGCCCACGGCCACCGCCGATCAGTTGCTGGTCTAGCCAGGTCGCCCCGATGACGCGGATCTGGCGCTCGATGGGCAGGTGCGATTTCAGCTCCAAGGCGACGCCACCCACCTTCTGCGCGTCGTGCTGGCGGCCACGCTCGGCCAAGTCGTCCGGCACCTTCCATAGGCCTTCCGCCACGCGCTCCACGATGCCGGCACGGCGCAGTGCTTCCAGACGGCGCACATGCGCTGCGACGACCTCCCGCGGATCGCGGCCAAGCGCGGCGCGGCCCTGCTCGATCGCGAGGTGATGGTCTGCGCGATACAGGCCATCGGTGGCCAGCGCGGCGATGTTGCGGTCCGCCGTGCGCACCTCCGTGGTACCGCGTACTTCCACGACTGCCCCCACCGGATAGTTCGCCAGTTCATCGCGCCAGCTCAACGCTACGTAGTGCGCCTTGCCATCGGCGCCATCGACCACCAGATAGCCGCGGTCGTGTAGCTCGTCCGCGAGCCCCTTCGCGGCAACGCGGCCAAGTATGGTGCGGCCATCTCCACCCGCCTCGAATATCGCCAGCTCGCGCGTGGCACCCGACATGGCCCGCTGCATGGTACGGATGATGTCGCCCCGTTCGCCCAGGGCCCGCAAGGTCTTCTCCGCGTCGGCGTGGATGGTCCATGTCCCGGGCTGCACCTCGTCTGCCAACCCCAGCCGCTGCAATCGCTGCAGCCGGCCGATGAGCAGCAGGCGTTGTCGTTGCAGCTCCGGCCTGTTGAAGCGTTCGATCTGCACCTGGTCACCGTCCCCCAACTCACGTTGCAGGGTGCGGTCCAGGCTGGTCCAGCGCTCCTGTTCCACCTCGCGCCCCAGGGTCTGCTGGATCTCCAGCTCGGTGCGCGGCCCGAGCCATTCCGTCGCCAACTCCGCGGCCCGGTGCCGGAAACCATGCGCGATGTAGTCCCCGGCGATGACGAGGTCCTTGCCGGTGTCGTCCCGGCCCCGCACGACGATGTGGGTGTGGGGATTGTCGGTGTTCCAGTGGTTGACCGCGACCCAATCGAGCCCCGTGCCCAGGTCGGCTTCCATGCGGTGCATGAGGTGCCGCGTATAGGTGCGCAGGTCTTCCAGTTCCGCCGCATCCTCGGGCGAGAGGATGAAGCGGAAATGGTGCCGGTCGTCGGCGCAGCGCTCCTTGAAGGCGTCCAGGTCCGCGGTGTCTGTCTGCGGCCCGTAGGCCTGCCCGGGCTCGCCATCACGGCCCACGCCGTCACGCTCGATGTAACGCAGATGCTTGGCGAGCGACCGGGGGCTGGCCTGGCGCTGGTTGACCAGCAAGGTCTTGATGGTCACCCGCCGCGACATGGGCGTCAGCTTAGAGCCGGCAAACCGCGCTGCCGTATGGCCACGGCCGAGGCGCGAGCCGGGCCGCTGGCCGGTGCGCGCGCCGCTGCTCCCAGTCGTGGAACGTCGTATCGCGGGCTTGCCGCCGCTGGCCCTTCCTACCTGCTTCAGGACCTTGGAGACGAAGCGCTGTCCCTGGGCGTTGCCGCGGTTCTTGGGGGCGCTGGGACGTACCCGGAAGTCATCGTCGTGGCCCCGGGTCATAGCGGCCCCCCGGGCAAGCTGCAGCGCGCCAGAGCGCGAGAAGCACGCGGACATGCCTGGAGCGACGCAGCTCCAGCACCCCACGCGGCACGGCGGCGCAGACGCCGCGTGCCGCGCCAACCCCACGTGCAGACTGCCTTTCGACGCGGCCCGGTGCCGCGTCCTTTTGTCTTGCCTTCCGCCTTCGCCTTCTGCTGCCGCTTCAGGCACCGGCGGCCCGGCGGCGCAATGTTGCGCGCGGCCAGCCGGCCAGCGAACGCGACGACGGACGCGCTGGGGGCCGCAGGCCGGGCGCGTTCGTGGCAAGCACACTGCACAGTGGGTGGCTGCGCCGGATGTTGCGCGAAGCGCGGCGCGGACGCGCCCGCGCTGCACGTGCGACGACACCGCAGCAACCAGCGCGACGCCATGCCCGATGGCGCGGTGAGACGCACGGCAGCGTGCAGCGAATCGGCGGCCCTCACGGGCGTGTCTCCAGCCAGACCGGTCGCGCAACGCCAATCACGGCGGATGCGCTGACCGGGCCGAAATACCGGCTGTCGAACGAGGCCGGATTCGTCTCACTCAGCAGGAAAACTTCACCCTGTTCGAGCGGACGGCACTCCGGCCAGGACAACAGCGGCCTGCCCATGCGGTCGGCCGGCAAGGTGCTCGCCACCGCCACGCCATCGACCAAGACATGTCCGCCCACGATGCAAACATGCTGGGGCGCCACGGCGCCGACGTGCTTGAGCAGCGGGATGTGCGCCGGCAGGTAGCGACGCTGCGACGCAAGCGCGGCGACGCCGGCCGGCAAGCGAACCAGCACGGTGCTGCCCACCGACACCCGGGCCGGCGACCGCGATGCAGCGGAGGCCATGGGATCGATGCGGTACCAGCCGATCGGCACGCTGTCGGACGGGTTGTAGATGAGCCGCGGATCGGGGTGCGCGAAGGAGGCCCAGGCGAGCGCGGCGAGGCCTGCGGCCGACAGAGCCGCGAGCATGGCGCGGGGCCGCCGTCGCGTGCATGGTGCGCCATGCAGCGCTGCATGGCGTGCAGTACCAGCCTCGGATGCTTTTTCGCAATCGGATGCGTTCATGGTTGCGTCTCCGTGGAGTCCTCGGGGAACTCGCGCTCCAGCAGGCTGCGCAGCAGCTCGGCCACGGTCACGCCCCGTGTGAACGCGGACACCTTGATGCGCGCCCGCATTGCTGGAGTGATGTCGAGCGTCAGGCGCGCGGTGTAGAGGTCACCCTTGGCGAGCGCATCGGCGTCGCCCTGGCGAATCCATGCCTCGGCATGGGGATTCGCGGGTGGACGCGCGCCGATGCCGACGCGCTTGGCGCGAGGTGTGGGCTTCTCGCTCATGCCGTCCACCGCAGCAGTTCATCCACCAGCGCGGCGACTTCGCGCGCAGCGGCACTGTCCGGCGCCGTCTCGCGGACGAGCCGGCCTGCGGCCGCGCTGTCGGCGAAGACGATGCGCTGGCGCACCTCGGCGCGCAGCGCGGGCAATGGCTGCTCTGCGAGCGCGCTACGTGCGTCACGCCCGATGACGGTGGTGCTCACGCGCCGGTTCACCGCGAACGCCGCGCGTAGCGTAGGCCGGAACACCTGCGCCTCGCGGATCAGCGCCACCATCTCGGCGCTGGCCCAGAGGTCATACGGGCTGGGCTGCACGGGGATCAAGGCGCGGTCGGCCGCCAGCAGTGCCGAGCGCGCCAGCGCGGCGATGCGCGGCGGCCCGTCAATCACGACGTGGTCGGCGCGACGCGCCAGCTCCGGTGCCTCCTGGTGCAGCGTCTCGCGCGCCAGGCCCACCGCGCTGAACAGCCGCGGCAGCCCCTGCTGGGCGCGGCGTTGTGTCCAGTCCAGCGCCGATCCCTGCGGGTCGGCGTCCAGCAGGATGACGTGCCCACCACGCATCGCCAGCTCGCCCGCGATGTGGGTGGCGAGCGTGGTTTTGCCGACGCCGCCTTTCTGGTTGAGCAACGCGAAGATCATGGCGCGGCCCTCCCGATCGCGCAGACCAGCGCGTGCCGGTTGGCGCTTATCCACCGAATCGCGGCGCCTCTACCACCAATGTTAGAAACAAGGTTAGGTACGTTACGGGGAGTCGAAAGCCGCACCAGCCGCGGCTTTCCGGCCGATTTTGTTGCCTGATAGCACGAGGATTCGTTGCCCGATAGCACGATGCCCGTGTTGCCTGATAGCACGAGGCCGTCCACAGGAATTACCGCGGTTATCCCCGTGCCGTCGGCAACACGGGCCGGAACGACAGCAAGGGCGACTGCGTGCCATCGGCAGGCAGGATGCACAGCCGATACCCCGGCAACGCCTGCCGGGCGACCAATGCACGCAGGTCTGCCGCGAAGTCGTAGTAGCGCGCCACGCTGCCCGACTTGCGATACAGGTGCTGAAAGTCGAACTGCCAGCCCCCGCGCTGCCGCCCGCCGTGCTTGCGCACCAGGCGGTACAGCCAGCGCTCGATGCCGCCAGTCAGCCGGAAATACCCCGGGTCGATGGTCAGCACCAGCGCCGAATCCATCACCCCGGAGAAGAACCAGTCCGGCAGGATCAGCTCGATGCCCTGCGGCGCGCCGCGGGCGTCGGCCAGCTCCTTCCATTCGTTGATCCACGAGAAGCGGTGCAGCCGGCGCCCGGTCGTCTCGCGAATGGACGTGGCCACGGTGGTGGACTGCAGCCGGTCCAGGGCCGCCTTGAGGCGCTGGTAGTCGCGCAGCGACGTGCCGCGGCCGATGAAGCGCAGGATCTCGTAGGGCGTGGCCTGCATCAGGCGCGACGGCCGCAGGCAGGCGTCGCGCGCCTGCACGATCTGCGAGGCCGCCCAGATCAGCACGTCCGCGTCCCAGATCGTGGCGATGCCGTGCTCGTGGGTGCCTTCCACGCGGATCTTCACGTTCCCGGCCTGGAAGTCGATCGGCGCCGTGCGCCGCGACTTCGCGAGCGAGAAGAACGGGTAGGCCATCAGGTCCTGACTGTCGCGCGGCGCCATGTCGCCGGGCAAAGCACGGAACAGGTCCAGCTGCTCCCGCTCCCGCGATTCCGGCTCGCACGGCGCGGCAGCCCGCCGTGTGGCCCCGGTCACCGCGCACGGCTGTCCGCCGAGTGGTGCTCGGCGTACTCGGGATCGGACGTGGCCTCGAAGCTGCGGGCATCCGCCCAGGCATCGAGGTCGGTCACTGCGTACATCACGCGCCGGCCGAACTTGCGGAACTTCGGGCCGCCGCCGATCACGCGCAGTTTTTCGAGCGTGCGCGGAGACAGCCGCAGGTGCGCTGCGGCTTCGTCGTTGGTGAGGTAGCGCGGTGGGTGCGCGGCGGCGGCGGCAGCAGCCTGCGGCGCAGCGCCGGGGGCGGCCGAGGGCCGCACGGGAGTGGGTCGCATCATGGTGTTCTCCATCGAATCACAGCCCCGACCGCAGAAGCAGGTCGGGTGTGGGAAGTCTCTGGAGGGCGGCACGGCAGTGCATGTCCGTTTCGGTCCGAATCGCGCTGCGCCGCGTCTGGAACGCGATTGAGACGTGCGCCGTCTGCGACGAGACCAGTGATCGCGGCAATACGCATGCGGGCGCCATGGCCGCGTCGCAAAGGCACGCATGCGTGCTTTCGTGCATTGCCACGGAAGCGGCTTCGTGCATGCGTGCGTAAGCACGAATGCGCTTGTACGGATGGAATCGAACGAGCAGTTGCGCCGATGCGGATTTACGGATTTGTGCTTCCGTGGGGATGCGCTTCTCCGCTTCTCCGCTTCTCCGCTTCTCCGCTTCTCCGCTTCTCCGCTTCTGTGGCTCTACGCTTTGCCCCGGCCTCGCGACCGGGGCAGTCCGGCCCCGCCGATGGGCGGGGCTCGGTGGCGGCCGTCAGGACGCCTGGGGCTTGCTGCGCGACCAGAACAGCTCGTGCTTGCCGTCCTCGCCTTCGATCAGGCGGGCGTAGATCGGCGCGGGGAACGAGGGGTCATCCAGGGTCACGGACAGGTAGTGCCGGCCGGCTTCGCTGGTCTTCTTCCACGCCGCGCCGATGTCGTGTCCAGAGACCTGCAGCAGGTAGTCGGGGGCTTTCTCGTTGTCGGCCTTGTCGTTGGGTACCAGCCGGGCCTTCGCGTTGAGCGTGAGGGTGCGCAGCGTGCCGGTGTAGCCGTCGTTCTGGGTGGTGAAGGTGCCGATGTTTGCCATGGTGATTTCTCCTTTCGGGGTGACCCAAGGTCGCGCCAGTGCGTCCTTGTTGTGATCCGCCCGGCGGGGGATGGGCTGACCGCACCGCGCAGCGGTCGCAACGCAGTGGAGAGCCTGGAAGCGAAAAGAATTTGCCGCGCGAGGAAGCCGCGCAGCGGCGGGGAAATTGTTTTCGCTGGAAGGTTGCGGGCATGAAGCCCAAGGCGCAGCCGTGCCAACGCCAGGATTCACGACAAACAAGGACGCACTGGTGCCGGCCCTCTCCGAAAGGTGGCATGGCGGACTCGGTGCCTGCGCACGACGGCTGCATCGGCACGCTGAGCCTCCAACACCCGCAAGGCCATCCCAACGGCAAGGCCGGCGACGATCATGCGCCCCGCCGCGTACAGCGGCGCAGCGCATGGCAGCTACAGGAAGAAGACCAGCGAAGCCGGCCGGCAGCGGACCGCGTCCGTGAGCCGTCCTTCATTGCGTCCTGGCATGGAACCGCCGCCGTCGAGGGCGGCGAGCACATGGGGTCTGCTACTGCAGCAGGCCGTGGCTTGGCATCCGCCTTGTGTTCCGTAGCGCATCGCGCGTCGACACAGCGAAGCACCCTGCATTGACGGCAAGCGCAGCGCGCAGCGCCTTAGGCGCGGAGGCGGGAGGGATTGAAGCCGAAGGCCGTGACGCCAGCGGCGGCACGGGGCGCAGCCCGAAAGCCCGGCGGCACCTCGTGCCGACACGCCATCTGTACTTACGCCCTGCATCCCAAATTCCCGTGGAGGCGAAGCACAGTGAACGCGGGAAAGCCACGGCGTGGCATCATAGAAACCAGCGCAGTAGCGACGCGTCGCATGCACGCAAGGCACCAGCGCCACACATTGGCCGTTGAATACAAAGCGCCTGCAGCTCAGGTCGAAGAGCACACAGGACACATGAAGGGAGGCGCCTTGAAGGAGCCGGAGAAGATCGTTCGCTATTGGCACGCAGTCGAACTGCTGCAGCCGCAAGCGGCACCAAAAATCCAAAAGCGGGATAAAGCGTATCGTCCATTCTTTCACGACACGCCCTTCCAATGCCCTGTTCCTCCATGGACCCCTGAGAGCTTGGTCGCCGAACAACGGCTTCCCGACGACCGGGAATGGAGTCACACGCTCTACTCCTATCTGTATGACAGTCAGCTCGTCGCCAACGCGCTCAAGGAGCTTTATGGCGCGGACCAGGGCTACAGAGAGCCGCAGAACCGGGTGTCCGCGCTGTTCGCGGCGAAATTCAACATGGGCGGTCAGTTCGTGGATGACAGCCTCGTGCTTTCCAGCGAAGCTTGGTTTCTTGGGCGCGCCTTGGCGCGAAAAGATTGGACGCACGGATTCGAGGAGGATCAGCGGACCGCCGCTGAGCAGGCGCAAACGCAATTCCAAGGTCAGGTATCCAGCGGCGCATTGCGGAGCTTCACACTATGGGTGCTCCAATTCTTGGGTCTTTCAGGCTTCTTTACGGATGCAGAACGCACTCAACTGAGATTTCGATCGCAGCCGGTTAAGCCCGACAAATCCACATCGGAGGAAGATCCTCTCAACAGCTTTTTGCTCGAAGACCTGGCCAACGTTGCCGACAGCCTCGGCAAAGGCGAGAGCAGCGAAGCGTTGAATCAATATCTGCGTCACCACGATGAAAGCGTGCGTCTGCATGTTGACAGCGATGCAGCTTCCATGAAGGTGATCGAGCGGCTGCTGCCGACCGCCTATGCCGACAGCTGCTGGCCGACCGAGCGGCACCTGGGACTCGTACATTCACAGCAACTTGCCGTGAACACCGTTCTCTCCACGCTTGCCAACGGACGAGGTTTGCTTGGCATCAATGGCCCGCCCGGTACGGGCAAAACCACCCTGCTGCGCGATTTGATCGCCGCCATCGTTACCAGCAGGGCCGACGTCCTAGCCACGTTGAGGCGTGCTTCTGACGCGTTCGCCAGTAACCCACGCGAAGCTGGCAATGTCGGTGGCAAAGAACAGGCCGCGTTCAAGCTCAACTCTTCGCTGTTCGGCTTCGAGATCGTGGTCGCATCGTCCAACAATGGCGCAGTTGAGAACGTCACGCTCGAACTACCCCAGCGCGACAAGGTCGATGAGAGCTGGCTCCCTGATGCGGAACACTTCGCTGAAGTGGGGAAACTGATCACAGGTAAACCTGCATGGGGCTTGATCTCGGGTGCGTTGGGAAGCAAGGCGCGGCGCAAAACGTTTGTGGACCGGTATTTCTATGGAATTCCGCCACGGCCCGAGTCGCCTAGCCCGGACAGTGGCGCACCTGTGCCCGAAGAGGCCGAAATCGAAAGTGAGGCTGCCGCCCGCGACCTGAACGAAGGTGCGAGCAGCGCGACCGAAGCCATTGGCAACCAAGCCATCCCGCAGCCGCAAAAGAACGTGCCCCAAGGCCTTAATGCACTGCTTGCCACGTACTCACAGGCCAACAAGGATCGCACGTCGGAACAACGTCTCGCCTTGTGGCAGCAGGCTGTTGCCGAATACCACGCCGCCAAAGCTCAGGAGCGCGCCGCGTGCGCCGATGCGAAGCGCATCGGCACATTGCTGCGAAGCCTGCAGGCGATCAGGGAAAAGACGGCGGAGGCCGAGAGCTCCGTGCAGGCGCTCGAACAGCTTCTGGAGAGCACGACGAAGAGCCAAGCACGGCTAGATGCCGAAGAAGGCGCAACTGCCAACGTGGCATTCAAGAATGCGCGGGACGCGCTGACCAAGCACGAAGGAAGCAAGCCTGGATTTTGGGCCAACCTCCGCAGCTTGTGGGGAGCGTCGCGGGCCTGGGCTGCTGCTCTGGAGCAACTGAAAGATCAGCTTGAGCATGCACGGGCCGAGTTCGATCGCATTCGAAGGCTCTCGAAACAATACGAGACCTCCAGAGAGCAACTGGAACTGCAGCGTACCGGATCGCTAAAGCTTTTGCGCCAGTTGCAGGCAGAAAAGCAGTCACTGACCCGACAGGCCAGCGAACTGGCCAGCACATGCGGCGCTGACCACCTGCAAGCATGGCTGGACCACGGAGTCATTGGCCGCGGTGATCCCATCGAGCTGGCAGAGCCATGGAACATCGAGGGCTGGCGGCAGGCACGCTCACGTGTCTTCATCCAGGCGCTGAAGCTGCATCGCACGTTCTTTGAACTGGAAGCCGCGCGGATCCGCTCCAATCTGTTCCTGATCAATTCGATGTTGACCGGACAGAACCTGCAGGGCTTTTCTCGCGATGCGGTTCGATCAGCTTGGGCTTCCCTGTTCATGGTCGTGCCGGTGCTCAGCAGCACCTTTGCCTCGTTCGCACGCTCCTTCAGATCCTTGGGTGTGAACGAGATTGGCTGGCTGTTGGTGGACGAGGCCGGACAGGCCACGCCACAAGCAGCGATCGGCGCGCTATGGCGCGCCAGGCGCGCGCTCTTGGTGGGCGACCCTCTGCAACTCAAACCCATCGTCACCGTTTCCGATGCGGTGCTGGAACACATGCGTACCCGCTATAACGTCGATGCGCATTGGCTTCCCAACCGGCAGTCCGCTCAGACTTTGGCCGACCAAGCCACGGGGTGGGGCCGAATGGCGGGCCCCACCGACAGCAAGACGTGGGTCGGCTTGCCGTTATTGGTGCATAGGCGCTGCGACAGGCCGATGTACGGGGTAGCCAACCGGATTGCTTACGACGGTGCCATGGTGTACGGGACCATTGCGCCGCGCGCCGATAAGGAGACGCGCGCCAGCCTGCCAACGGGATGGATACACGTCGATGGCAAGTCCGAAGGCAACTGGGTTCCTGCCGAAGGAGACGCACTGCAGGCCCTGCTTGCGCTGCTTTTCGATGACGGAGTGAAAGCGGCCGAAATTTCGGTCATCACGCCCTTCAAGGCAGTCCTGGAAAATCTTGAGCGCCTGCTTGGCAACACCATGGTCTCCGGGACCATTCACACCATGCAGGGCAAGGAGGCTCCCGTCATCATCATGGTGCTTGGCGGCAACACCGCTGGCGACGGCGCAAGGGATTGGGTGGTGTCAGAACCCAACTTGTTGAACGTGGCTGCCACGCGGGCCAAGCGACGCTTTTATGTAATCGGCAACCGGGACGACTGGCAGAACCGTGCACTCTTCTGTGATGTCATGGATCTCTTGCCGGTCCGGCAGCTCTCAGAATCAAGAGATGGCATTGACTAACTGATCTCTGTAATCGTGCCTGTTCTCTCCATCCGGGGGAGAAACGCGAGCTGCGCCAAGCGCTGCTGGCGAGCCTGCAACGCTGCAATGGACGCGACACCGAATGCCTTAATCCGTCGGCAAAGCGCCGCGTCGCCCGCACGACACGGCTACCGGACCAGCAAAAAAGTCCGGAAGCCGCGCCGACGGGGACGGCCCGATCAATTACAAGATGAAGCTGCCTTGGTCGGAGAAGCCGCGAGGCTCGATCCGAGCATGTGCAAGGCGAGACTGCAATGCACGCCTACAGTGGATCTGCTCGCCGCCGTCCTGAAGCCACGCCCCAAGGCGCCGCTCCAGCCAGCCACTGGCTACAGCATCCCCACTGCCTAAATCGCAGTACCACTCTGGCTGGATGTCAGGATTACGTGGATTCAGAACAACATGGATGGACAGCTCTCCGCCGCTGATCGCATCCACACTAGCAATCGCTGGAAGGCTTCCATCAACCACGAACCGGTAAGTGCCGGCAGCGCAGCGATGGCTGTCCTCGGCAGCACCTGGCCACCAGTTCTCTCCTTCCGACAAGCCGAACAAATGGCGTGCCAGCCCTGCGTTGACCGCTGCAACCATCAGATTCCGCCAAACCCACCAGCGAGCGCTACGCTGCGTTCTCAGGGGGAAAGTCTTGAACCGTGCGTAGGAATGCTCCAGTTCAGGCAACACCCGCAGATCCTCGGGCGTTGCATAGCCCAATTGCCGAAGACGCCGCACAAGTTTGGAGTTACTGGGCTTTTGGGCCTCGGCAGTGGCCTTGCCAGCAAAGGCTGCACGAAGCGACGCGTGCGTATTGAATCCCAAGGCTGAGGCAACAGCTTCACTCATATGCGATGAAGAAACATCCTTCAAGGCACGCTGGGCCTGACGCTTGAGAGTACGAACAGCAGCTTCGGAAACGAAAAAAGTCGAGACAGTCATGCCAAATTCCTCTGTGACTGGTCGATGTCTGCCGATTACGCATCGACCGAGAGAAAGGCACGGCCAATGAAATAGGGATTTTCCAACGTCGTTTAACCCGGCAGCAGGTTCAGCGGGACGCGGCTGTATTTTTACTATACAGCATCGCTCCGATGCTTCAGTAGTGGTCTTGAGAACCGGGCGCGGCCCCGCCGCAGCCGGTTTTGCTTTCCCCGCCCCCAGGCCGGAACGGGCTGGGCGCGGCGCCGATCGCGGCTATTCCTTCGTTTCGATGATCCACCACTCGGCGCGCGGCAGAACGCGGCCGATGATGGGGTGCGTATCGGTCAGGTCCGCCCGGGCCGACCAGCCCGAGGGCGGGCGGTAACGGCGCACGTCGCCGGCGTCATGCCAGCGGCGGGCGCACACGGTTCCGGGTGCTTAGATCGCCGCCATGCGCGGGCGGCGGTTGATGTTGCGAGACATGGGGTTGCTCCTTCAACGAAACGCCCCGGCCGGGGCCGGGGCGCTGGTCCGATTGCGGATCAGGCGGCCATCGCTTGGGTAGTGGCCTCGTTCTCGCCGTCCCCGCTGTCTTCGGGAACGTCTTGTACCGGGTCCTCTGGCTGCATTTCCTCCTGGTTCTGCGGCAGGTCTTCGGAACGGAAGATCGCCGGCATCCAGCCCGTGCCCTCGGCCAGCCGCTCGGCTTCGCTGGCAACGTCAGCCTTTTTCAGCTTCGCCAACCGGGTGACGTGTTCCGGCGCAAACTCGGTCACTGCATGCAGGATGGCGGCCTTGGAAACATGTCGGAAGTAGCCTTCAGCCGTGGGCCGCCACCACTTCGCCATGTCGAGGCCCACCGCCTGGGCCAGCACCGCGCCGGGCTGGCGAGACGCAGCGCGCAACGTCACCACGTCCACGGTGGCCCCCACGCATACCGCCAGCAACTTGACCAGGTCGTCCTGCTCCATCGCCAGCAACGCGGCGAACAGTTCGGCGCTGTCCTCGGGCAGCTTCGCGGCCCAGCCGCACTGCAGCTCGCGCAGCGCCTCGGCCGCCGGCGACTCGGGAAAATCCGAAGCCACGCGCTCCAGCCGATCTTGCGCGGTGGCTGATACGCCCACCGGAAGATCGCGGCGGAAGTGACCGTCCTGCAAGATGGACTGCACCATGCCATGCACCAGGGCGGCCAGGGCCACATGCGGATGCCGGGCCACCTCGACCTGCAGTGCTGCCGTGCGGTGCGCGCTCAGGCGCTTCGCCAGCCGGTCGGACACGGGGGCGAGTTGGGGCGCGCACTCGCCTTCCTCGCCGTCGTCGTCGTTGCTCGCATCGCCATCGGCAAAGCCTTGCCGCAGCCGCTCCAGCGTCCGCAATGCCTTGGCCTCGGCTTCGCGCATCAGCCCGCGATGGACGACCGCCTCCCCGTGGCGGTCGATGGTGACGACGGCACCCGCCACAGCAAGCACGTTCGCGGCGTAGCACAGCAAGCCGTCCTCCAGCACCTGCAGTTGGCGGCGCAGGTGATCGCTTTCTTCCTGCAAGGATTCCGCCGCTTCTTCATCGTCGGTATCCATCGCGGCCTCGATGGCCTCGTCGATTTCCAACATCCTGTCTTGCAGCTTCTCGATACGCTGGGCTTCGCGCTTGGTCGGGGTGCGGTGCTCTCGCGGTGCGCGTTGGAAGGCGTGCAGGTCTGCATAGGTCGCGGTCGGCACGGCTTCCACCCAGGCCCAGCCCTCCGCCTTCACCTCGGCGGCGATGCCCGCTAACTTCTCGTGGGCCAACCGTTCCAGCAGCGCGGCGTCACTGAGGTACACCCCCGTGTCCGCTTCCGCGAACAGATCACGGCGCACACCGCCGCCTGCCGCCTCGTAGGCTGCCAGCCCCACGAAGCGGGCCAGCGGATTCCGGTAGGCGTCGATTTCTCTTTCGGTGAGGCGTTCGCGCAGCGTAGCCGGATGGCGTTGCCAGGTCGGGGCATCGTAGAAGGCGGATTCCTGCGCGGCGTGGTCATCGGTGATGGCAAGGGCCATCAACTGCTCCAGGCTCACGGCGTCCGCACGGTAGTCGGCCATGAGGCGCGGCGAGACGTTCGCCAGCTTCAACCGGCGCTGGACCACCAGCGGGGTGACAGAGAAGTCGGCCGCAATGTCTTCGATGGGCCGCCCCTCTGCCACCAGCGCGGCAAAAGCCTCGAACTGGTCGGCTGGGTGCATGGCCTCGCGCTGCACGTTCTCCGTGAGGCTGGCCGTGCGGGCCGTGCCGTCGGCCACCAGCAGGCAAGGCACTTCCCATTCCTTGCTGAGACGGCGCTTCTTCGCCAGCAGCTTCAACGCGGCCAACCTGCGGCCACCGGCAACCACCTCGTAATGCTCGCCATCGGCGGATGCGATCACGATCAGGTTTTGCAGCAGGCCCACCCGCTGGATGTTGGCCGCCAGTTCGGGGATGGACATGCGCGGGGTCTTGCGCACGTTGCGGCCCTTCGGGCGCAGCACCAGCCGTGACAGCGGCACCAGGATCAGGTTCTTGGTCGGGTCGGCGGCTTCCAGCGGCACGGCGACGGCATCGACGGCGCGGACTTCATTGTGGGTAATGGCGTTCATGGCTTATCTCCAATCCAGAAAAAAACAGGGAATGGAGGGGACCGTCCCCTCCAGGCACGGGGAACAGGTCAGGCTTTCAGTTGGCGCAGGCCATCGGCCAGCAGCCAGAGCGCGCGGTTCAACCGCACGTCGGAGTCGATGCCCTGCACGGGCCGGGTCTGCTGTCGGCGCCCGTTGGCGCTACGCCCGGCCAATCCGCCCTTGGTGATGTTTTCCTGCACCCGGTTGAACGTGGTCCATAGGTCGGGCCGGCGGTCGTCGAATCGGCGCGGCATCAGCACCTGCGATTCGGTCACGGGCGCGGGCTTGTTCGGGTCGTCGTACTTGAGGGCCAGTGCGGCGCGGGCGAACACCTCGGCCTCGCCCTCGTCCAGCGTGATACCGCGCATCAGGTCGCGGGATTCCTTCACCCGCTCAAAGCCGCTCAGCACCTCGAAGGCGCCTTCGATGACGGCCCCGGCCACGTCGCCCTTGTGCGGCACGCGCACGTCCGCCACCGTGTCCCCGCACACCAACCCGTTGCAGCACACGAACCGGAACATGCCTGCCAGCATCTGGTAGCTGCTGGTGCCGTCGTGCGAGTTCAGCAGGATGATCTCGTTGGCCTCCGCGCCGTTGATCTGGCTGGCGTGGCGCAGGCGGATCATGTGCTTGGTGTGCTCGCGCTTGCCCTCGTCCCGTACGCGGGTCTGCGTCACCGCGAAGGGCTCAAAGCCTTCCTTGCGCAGCTCGGTCAGCACGGCGGCGGTGGGGATGTAGCTGTACCGCTCGGAGCGGCTTTCGTGCGGGGCTTCGGCGAAGATGGACGGCGCCACCCTGCGGATCTGGTCGTCGGACAGCGGGGAGTCGCTGCGCAGCGACGGGGAACGGGAAGCGAAACGAGATGCGAGTTGCATGGTCTTTCTCCTGACGAAAAGGCTGTTGAAGAAACACCGCACACCGGATTCCTAGATTCGGAGCCCAGCCTTCCGGCTGTTCTGTGCGGTTGGCACGAGGAACCCGGTTGGCCCTGTTGCCACCGTCTTTCCTGAGTTCATCGCCCGCGACGGTCAGGAGCGCGCGGACGGATGCCGTCAAGGAGAAAAGCGCAGGGTTGGTGCGGCCCGCAGGCGCAGCCGAGGACACGGCCCTGCGCGCCTTGACGGCGCACGGACGCGGGCTACAGTCGCGGACAAGGTGATGAAGTCAGGGAAGACGGCTGGACACGGCGCCGACCACCTCACTGCGCCGAACCGCACGGCAAGCGAAGCGCGCAGGCCCGAAGCTGGAAGCCGGGCCGGAGGCGTCAGCCGAGCGGAGCGAGGGAACGATGGAAGCCCGCCAGGGGCGAGACCCGCGCAGCGGGGCTCGATGCGCAGCACGACAGCGCGACCGGCCATCTCCCAGAGGGCCGGGGACGCCCAACCCCATGCGCCTCATAAATCGGGGGCATTCCAGCCATGCACGTTGCGCAGGGTCGCTAAGCCCGACTCTCTTGCAGCGGAAGCGATGATCGCGGCGCCAGCAAAACTTGGCACACCGTCCCGGAAGCAGGATGGGCCAAGCCCACTCGGCGACAGCCTATCTAGACTTCAACGCACTCCCGTCCGATCCAGAACAATGGCCTTTCCAGAAAGCTCGCTCAAGGACCTCTCGGCACTCATCGAGCGCATGACGCGCCCGGACGGCAGATCGCGCCATCTTCCGATGGGCAGCCAGCACAAGAAGTGGATTGAGCCCACGCTCATCATCATGATCGTCGTCAACACGGCGCTGCTCGCCATCGCTCTCCAAATCGAGCGGCGCTATCCAGGGGTGCTGCCAGCGAGGATCTCGCCGAACTGGGCGCTGGTGACCATCGTCCCGTCCATGGCCTACTTCCTGCTGTTCTTCTACGACGCCGGGAAGATGCTCCTGGAGCAACGACGCAACCCCTGGGGCACGATCTACAAGCAGTTCCAGGCCGACATGGTGTTCGACGCGGCCTACATCGAGCAATTGAGGGCGTTTCCGAAGGAAATGCTGAAGTACGCCTTGGTCCAGTACCGCCACCGTTGGAGCCGCGTCGATGGCAGGGTCATGCTGCTGTCGGGCGACGTCAAGAAACTGGGCCTGTTCCCCGGCCTTCTGGCAGTCCTCGTAGCGACCCCAAAGCTATGGGAGGGCCCATGGAGCACCTGGATCTGGCCAGCAGTCGCGATGACGGGCGGGTTCTATCTCATCGCCTTCCTTGTGATCGCCTCAGGCGAGCGACGCGCCCAGGTCTTCGACCTGCTCGAATACGCCATCGCCCAACCCGAACCAGCCGCCCCAGGCAACACCTCCCCGCCGGACCCGATCCAACCCTCCCTGGGCGTGACGCCGAGGCATCCCAGCTCCGACGCTCCCAACCAGCCAACGGCGCCAGCCCCAGGAAAATCCCGACACGGCACTGGGCAACTTCCCGATACCGCCGGACGCGATCCCGTGGGAATCTGACCATGCCGGACGCGGGCGCCATTGGCAGGTCCTCCCGCGAGCGCCTGAGCAGCGCCACGCCGGCGATACCACAGCGCCAACCTGGGCGGTGTGCGCCGCGCAAGCTAGGTGCTCCGGCGAGGACTCGTCCCAGCAAGCATCTCCCGCAGTAACTCCACGGACGCCGCAGCCACCGCCCCAGCGAGTTGCGTCTTGTACGGCGAACCAATGGCATGGGCACCTGCAGAGTCGGTCGAGCAGCACCTGGGTAGCCAGTTGCACGCCGGGCGACCAGGCCACGACAGCACCGACCTCGGCAGGCCGCACGGCGGCCAGCCGCGGGCCCAGCGTGGCACCGAGCGAGCTTCCTACACTGGGCGCGCAGGCGCCGCGCACAGCTAACGCAGTGGGGGATCCATCTCATGCCAAGGCCGGGGAACCACGTCACTAGAACGTGCCACTGCTCTGTGGGTAGCGTGTCTTGGCGCTCATCAATGGAAGAGCGCGACAATTACATCATGTATTCTGCCGTGCGCATTTTAGAGCGAGGCGCGAAAGCATCTTTATTTTCAACGCCAACCATATGCACATCCAAAAATCAACCTACTATCAACTTATAGCATTACTGGTTGTAGTCGCCTTTGGGTCTTGTGCATGGCTATGGCTCACACCCAGCGGGCGCAAGCTGTGCTGCTCAAGTAGGTACAAAACCTTCGTCAGTCCCGATCAACGCTTCCGGGTAGAGGTGTTTGGCACACGCACACTCTTACCCAGGTTTCCGGGCTCTTCTGGGGATGCACCGGGTTTTGTACGACTGAAGACCCGAGAAGGCAAGGTGCTGCAAGAGCAAGACATCGCAGCCGTACAATTGGTCGAACAGATTCGCTGGTCGTCCACAAGCGTGGATGTTCCGTTGATTGCTGAATGGCCTCTGCCCAGCGAGGTGGCTGCACCGGCAGAACCTCCCGGAGAATGACGCCGTTCACGACGGCCCGGCTACCTTACACCTGTGCATATCCCTCTCCCGCATCCGAGCGGATACCCAGGCCCTGGGCGATACGAACGGGCGCGGCGAAAGCCGCGCCCAACGAAGCCCCAGGGTTCAGCACAACCCCTTTTCAGCCATCGACACTGCGGTGCATCCCGCCACGACGATGTGATCCAGCATGCGGATGTCCATCAGGTTCAGCGCCTCCCGAAGTTGCCGCGTCAGCGCCTTGTCAGCGCTGCTCGGCGTCGCGCTCCCGCTGGGATGGTTGTGCGCCAGGACCACCGCGGCCGCGTTCAGCCGCAGTGCCTCCTTTACCACCTCGCGCGGATACACCGGCGCACCGTCGATGGTCCCGCGGAACATCTCCACGTACTCGATCAAGCGATGCTGCGTATCCAGGAACAGAACGGCGAACACCTCGCACTCAAGGCCCGCCAGCTTCGCGCACAAGAACTCCTTCGACGCGCCGGGCGAGGTGAACTCCGCGCCCCGCTGCACCTTCAGGTCGGCCACGCGTCGCGCAGCCGCCAGGATCTGGTCAACGGACGCAGGACGGTAGCGCCCCCGGCCGTCGCGCACGTGCAGCGACGCATCGACATCGAGAATGGACAGGTTCGACATGGTCATGATCAGCTCCGGTTGCTCGGGCGGAATTGCCCGGCACCGCCGCCATCACGGCGCAGCGCAAGCTGTCAGGGGTCGAAGACGGCCGCAGGCCGCCAGCGTGCCCACAGGCACGCGCAGCCCTTGACGGGGAGAACGCCGTGGTACGGTGAAGGGATCGGCAACTCCGCACCCCTCACCCAAACGAAGCCAGGATCCGCAAGCGAAGCGCGCAGGCCCGGCGAACCTCGCCGGGCCGAAGATGCGGCGACCGCAATCGGAAGCAGCGGCGTAAGACCGAGCGCAAAGGAAAAGGCGCCGCCCGCCTCACGGCAGGCAGCGCCCGTGAGGCTTTGGTGCTGGCACCCCAGCTGACGCCTACCTGTGAGGAATCAGCACGCTGCAGCGCACTCTCGATAGGAAGCCCCTGGAGACCGGAATCGTAAAGGAACCCGTGACGTTGCGAGCCAGCACTCACTTGGGATTCCCTCCGAATCCTTGCAGCCGCACCTGAATGAACTCCAGCAATGCCCGAACCCGCGCAGTGACCGAATGACGGTGACTGTAGGCACCGAGCAATTGCAGTGGTGCAGGGCTTAGATCCAGTTGCACTTCTTGCAGCCGGCCCGCGGCAAGATCGTCCTGACATGGGTAAGCAGCAACGATGGCGAAGCCAAGGCCCTGGCGCGCGCCCGCCACCGCGAGTTCCCCGCTGTTGACGCGATAGCGGCTGCGCACGGGCACCTTCACGATCTCGCCCGCAGGATCGAGAAACTGCCAGGGCTGCCCCTTCAGGGCGCTCACGGTGGTGATGCACGGCAGGGACTTGAGTTCGTGCACGTGGCGCGGCATTCCGGTTTGGGCCAGGAGCGCGGGGGACGCGACCACGATGCTGGGCAACGTCGCCAGTTCGCGGGTGATGAACGCACTGTCATCCTGACGCCCGCGGTGGAAGACGATGGAGAGGTCCATGTCCTCGCGCAACACTTCCAGGCCGGTCAGGCGCGTGTCGCATTCCAACTCAATGCCAGGATGAAGACTGCAGAATTCGGCGAGGATCGGCGCGAGCAGCCTGGGTGCTTCGTTGGGCATGCACATCCTGAGAGGCCCCTTCAATTGGCCTTGTACTGCGCCGAGCTCCTCCTCCGTGGAGAGCAAGGCGTCGAGGACAGGTTTGGCGCGCTCGTACACCAGCCTGCCGGCTTCCGTCATGCGCAGATGGCGCGTGCTGCGTTCCAGCAAGCGCACTCCCAGCCTGCGCTCCAGCGAGGCGACATGACGGCTGACGTTGGATGACGGCAGGGCCAGCAGGCGCCCCGCACCGGAAAAGCTCTGCTCGTCTACGACGGCCACGTAGACACGGACTGTGTTTAGGTCGAGGTTGTTGCGCACATTATCCCGTTCAAGGTATGAAATCATCCCTGATTCGCATACTAGTTGCCAAAAACGGCAGAGTCTAGGATGCACTCCCGTCCAATAGACACCCTTCACGGGGTGTCCGGACCCATTGAATCGGGATGCATCGGAATGGAAATCGGAATACTTGGCGGCGGAATCGCGGGCTTGAGCGTGGCCCTCGCGTTGCATAGGCAAGGGCACACCCTGCGCGTCTACGAACGTCGGAATGGGCCGGCCACCATGGGCGCTGGCGTGACGCTTTGGCCCAACGCTGGCTTTGTGCTGCAGGAACTCGGGTTGTTGGAGGATGTCGGGGCGGTGGGCGGTCGGCCATTGTCGGTATACCGCAAAGACGCAGCGGGTGATTCGCTGGGAGGCCTGGACATCACGCTGCTGGACCGGCTCATGGGCTACCCGACCCATACGATCCTGCGTCGCGATCTGCAGGCGGTGCTGCTGGACCACGTGACACGCGCTGGTATCCGGGTGGAGTTCGGGCATCGGGCGGTCGCGATTGATCTGGATGCCGGCGACAAGGCCGTGGCGCGGTTCGAGAACGGGAAAAGCATCCGTCCAGATATACTCATTGGTGCCGACGGCCGCATGGACTCGATCGCACGCAAATTCGTCGCAGGGGACAACACCCCCATCTACCAAGGGTTCGTGAACTGGATCGGCGTTGCCCAGGGAAGTGGCGCGTTGGTCAGCGACCTCGCAATTCATGACTACTGGGGGACCGGCGATCGTTTCGGTTGCGTGCCGATCCGGACGGATCTGGTGTACTGGGCTGCCGCGCAGGCGCGGCCATTGCCCGAGGCGACGCCAGCAGCGGAGATGCGCAAGGAGGTGATGGACCTGTTTGCAGGATGGCCCGAGCCTGTCGCCCGCCTCATCGAATCCACGCCGGCGCACTCCATCCAACTGATCGCCGTGCACGACGTGGAGCCGCTGCACACGTGGAGCCGAGCGAATGTGCTGCTCGTCGGCGATGCGGCGCACGCGCCACTGCCAACCTCCGGCCAGGGCGCCTGTCAGGCGTTGGAAGACGCTTGGCATCTGGCAAGATGCCTCGATGGGGCCGACGGCGGCCTGGATGAAGCACTGATGCGCTTCGCAGCGGTGCGCAGTCCAAAGACCACCAAGCTGGCAGAGCAGGGCCGAATGTTCGCGCGCGGCCTTTTCGCCCAAGACCCCGAAACCTGCCGTCTTCGCAATGAGCGCGCAAAGGCGTCCGATCCATTGCGTGACGCTCAAGCGATGGCGGCTGGATGGTCGCAGGGTTTGCCAATGGCCAATTGCACCGACGAGATGTTGGGGAGCGGCGTCGGGAGCTTGTACCGCCTATAGGCGTCGGCAACGTCTGCCGTCAGCGTCTCGCGCAAGCTTGCACGCACCGGCGACAGACTACCTAGCACGCGCCAGGAATTTCGCGCCTGAGCAAGCAAACGTGCGGTGAATGGCAGATGGGCACTGCGCACACTGCAGATGGTCGTAGCACGCACGGGAGTGCTCATGGCGCCAACAGCCGTTTCAATGCCGCGATCTCGGTCGATGCGGCCGCCCGCGAAGCTGCTTCCATAGCGCGGTAGTGCTTGATCAGGAGGAGGCCAGTGGACGAGAGGCTCGCGCCACCGCCTTGCGAGCCTCCTTTGGCCGTGCTCACCGCGGGCTCGATGAGCGCAGCATTCATCTCCGACACCAGCAGCCACGCCCGTCGATAAGACATATCGAGCTGTCGGGCTGCGGCCGAAATACTGCCCGTCTCGGCAATCGCCTCCAGCAGTTGCACCTTCCCAGGACCTATCGCAATGCTGTCATCCCGATAGATACGCACCCGGAATTGGACTTTTGACTTCATGGCCAAGGCTGTGAAAGAAGATATCTTTGAGCGTACTGCAGAGCACAGCGGATGCAGACGAACGGGTGATGGAAGAGTGAATGCAGTACTGGCTCATCCATGAACCAACTGCAGGACCCCTCGTCTGCGCGCCGGTGCATTGCGGAGGGCACGCAACGTAGATTCCATGACGATCAAGACGTTGACAGACATCTCATCGACCTGTTGCCCCAACAAATCGACTTCAAGTTCGGCGCAGAAGGTTCTTCACGCGATTCGATGTGCACCATAGAATACATCGAAGGTCAGTTCTTACTTGGCCCAGAAGGTTAATCGGTTCGGAGCAACAGATGCCCACGGCGTGCCGGTCAGTACGTTGACGTAGAGCATCCGCGCACAGAACGCCCTGCAGCGCCCAACCGATCGAGAGACCCAGGCATCCGTTTCAAGCACTCACGCCCGAGGTTAAGACCGAGGGCGCCCCTCCCCCTCCCCCGATGACGATGACAACCGAAAAAATTGATGTTCCAGACCGGCGAGAAGCTACCGGCACAAAATTCTCCCTGAATAGCATGCAGTTCGCGCGCGGTCAGTCCTGGAACGCCGTCACTCGGATGGCCGAGGGCATACGCCCCGGCATGACCGAGCAGCAGGCTCAGGAACACGCCAAAGGGGTGCTCCACCAAATGGGCATGGACCGCATCTGGCATCCCATCATCATCCGCTTTGGAGAAGCAACACTCGCCACATTCAGGGAGCGCACGGACCCTACGCGTGTTCTCGGCGAGCAAGACATCTTCTTTGTGGACATCGGCCCTGTATGGCAGGGCCATGAAGGCGACGCGGGTGATACCTTCGTCGTGGGCGATGATCCTGAAATGCATGCCTGTGCACAGGCTGCTCGTGCGCTATGGCACGAGGTTGCCGAACACTGGCGGCTCCATAAGACCAGCGGCCAAGCCCTGTATGCCTACGCAGCAGAGCGCGCAGAGGCCATGGGCTGGCGTCTGAATCAAGACATCAAGGGCCATCGGGTATGCGATTTTCCGCATGCCATTTACAAGGCGGGCAATCTAGGGGACTTCGGCCTGTGCCCCGCTACTGGCCTTTGGATCCTGGAGATCCAGATTGCTCATCCGTCACGCCCGTTTGGTGCGTTCTATGAAGACTTGCTTTCCGAAGATGAGCCGCGATGACATTGCCGAGCATTGACGCACCGCGACCGGGGCGTCTTTGGATCACTTCAGCTTGGCCCTGGCTGTGGAGATTTCCCGTACGGGAGCCTAGAGGGGACTGCCGCAGCAACCATGAGACAGGATACGGTGGACGATAAAATTTCACTCATCAGGCCATCTTTGCAAAAGAAGATGTTGGAAGTGTGTGACCGAAAGATCGCGGACAAGGGATGCAACGTTGGCCTGTCTTTCTACGCCTTCTTTGCCAACAAGAACGACGACCCTGTGAGATAGCCCCCTGATTCCCCGGCCCTGTCCTGTCGCTTATCTTTGGAGATAGGAACAGGACTGTGCATATGACTAGGCATACGGAGGCAGTAGAGGTAGTGGTGAAGGACCAGCGCCGCAGGCGCTGGTCCCTGGCTGAGAAAGCGGCCCTGGTGCGGCGCACTTACGAGCCGGGCATGAGCGTGTCGCTGGTGGCCCGCCAGGAAGGTGTCTCGGCGGGACTGCTGTTCCAATGGCGCAAGCTCGAACGCGAGGGAGCGTTGACGGCCGTGTCTGCAGGTGAGGCGGTGGTGCCGGCATCGGAGCTGGCGGCGGCCCGGGCAGAGATCGCCAAGCTCCAGCGCGTGCTCGGCAAGAAGACCCTGGAGAACGAAATCCTCAAGGAAGCCGTGGAGTACGCCGCCGAAAAAAAGTGGATTGCGCGCTCGCCCTTGTTGCCCGGGGACGACCAGTGAAGACGGTCTGCCGGACGATGGGACTGGCGCGCTCGCATGTGCGTGACCTGCTGGTGCGCGATGACGCATGGACCGATGGCCGCAGGTACCGCACGCCCTGCGGTGATGCCCAACTGCTCGCAGAGCTACGCCAGGAGATTGCGCAGTTGCCCAGCTACGGCTACCGGCGTGCCTGTGCCCTGGTCAATCGCCAGCGCGCTGCGCAGGGCGCGCCCAGGGTCAATGCCAAGCGCGTCTATCGCGTGATGGCAGGCGCTGGCCTGCTGCTGCCCAAGGCCCCCAGGCGCAGGCAGTCCGCTCGCACGCATGAGGGCCGAGTGGCGGTCTCGCGCAGCGACTTGCGGTGGTGCTCCGACGGTCTGGAAATCCAGTGCGACTCCGGCCAGACCGTGACGGCCACCTTCACGAAAGACTGCTGCGACCGCGAGGTCATGGCCTGGAGGGCCTGGGAAGGCAAGGGGCTACCTGGTGAGCCGGTACGCGAGATGCTCATCGAAGCTGTCGAGCGCCGCTTCGGCGCGGTGGAGGCGGTGCCGGCAGGCCAGGCGCTGGAGTTCCTGAGCGACAACGGCGGGGCCTACATCGCCGCCGAAACGAGGGCGCTGGCATGCGCGCTGGGCCTGAAGCCCATCAACACGCCCGTATGCAGCCCACAGAGCAACGGCATTGCCGAGAGCTTCGTCAACACCTTCAAACGAGACTACGTGGCCCGCATGGACCTGCGTGACGCCCGGACGGTGCTGGCACAGCTACCGGCGGCCTTCGAGCACTTCAACGAGGTGCATCCGCACTCGTCGCTGAAAATGCGCTCGCCTCGGGAGTTTAGGTGGCAACAGGCCGCCCGGGTGCGACTGGCACCATCGATGGACCAGTCGCTTTATTGCGAATAGGACGGGGCCGGGAAAACGGGGGCAACATCACCTGAGCTTTTGATGGAAGCTGCCGAGTGGTGGATAAGAACCCATCAGTTCGATCACTTCGAGAAAGCAACGAAGATCCGAGCCGTGGTCGCTAAGTTAGGCATACGTTAGGCAAGGTCTGCAAATCCCCCATTCGGCAAGCCGCCAGCGTGCCCACAGGCACGCGCAGCCCTTGACGGCGAGAACGCCGTGGTACGTTGAAGGGGTCGGCAACTCAGCACCCCTGCCCAAACGAAGCCAGGATCCGCAAGCGGAGCGCGCAGGCCCGGCGAACCTCGCCGGGCCGAAGATGCGGCGTGCGCAATCGGAAGCAGCGGCGCAAGACCGAGCGCAAACGAAAAGGCGCCGCCCGCCTCACGGCGGGCAGCGCCCATGACTGCGATCAGGTGGCTTCGCGCTTCAGCAGCGACTGCAACTGATCGATCAGCCCGACCTCGACGAATACGCAGTCCTGGCAGGACTCCAAGGGCACGTCGAACAGCTGCGCGAACACCTCTCGCCGTAGATGCGCCACGTGCCCTGTCCGGTACGCATGCTCCGGCTTCAGGCGCTCTGCATTGGTCGCCAACGCGCTGCGCTCAGGATCACACTCGATCAACGCGACGAAGCCATCGTCGGCGAACTTCCGGTGCTCGGGACACAGCCCCCAGCCCGTCCTCGTGTGACGCTCCATGCTGGCGCGCAGGCGCTTGTCCAGCAGGAGGGAGCCAGTCTCGAACGCGCTGCCACAGACCAGGCAGACGTGTTGTTCCAGCGAAACGTGCGATTTCTCGTTCATGGCGATCTCCGGTTGCTCGGGCGAAATTGCCCGGCACCGCCGCCATCACGGCGCAGCGCAAGCTGTCAGGGGTCGCAGACGGCCGCAGGCCGCCAGCGTGCCTACGGGCACGCGCAGCCCTTGACGGCGAGAACGCCGTGGTACGTTCGAGGGAACGGCAACTCCGCCCACCCCGACCCCAAACGAAGCCAGGACCGGCAAGCGAAGCGCGCAGGCACGGCCCGAAGGGCCGGGCCGGAGGCGTCAGCCGAGCGTGAAGCGAGGGAACGATGGAAGCCCGTCAGGGGCGAGACCCGCGCCGCGGGGCTCGATGCGAAGCACGACAGCGCGGCCCGGCGTTGCCGGGGGACGCCCACTGCCTATCTATGACCATCCAAGGTGGGGAGATACCATCTGGCAAAAGGGCAAGGGAATCGCACGATGCCAAGAAGGAAAAGGAATACACCAGCCGAATACGGCGGCTTCATCCTGACATTCGAACCTGGGCGTACCCAGTGGCTGCAAGAACGTTTGCATCCACAGGTAGATTTTTCGGACTCGTTCTCCGCGCTCGACTGGGACATCGAGTCGCGAGAACTGGTCGCCCTGGCTCTGCAACAGGAACCGATTCAAATCCATGCGTTTGCCATGATGGAACACATGCATGGCAGCGGCGGCTCGGGCAAACGCAAGATGCGCATGGTCAAGCCATTGCTTGTCTTCGGTCGGCCCATCACCTCCAGAATGCTGGCGCCACTGAACCTGGAATCGCTCGTCAGCACTCCAGAGCGATTGACGCGATTGGACGGGCAGACCTGGAACCAGTTCATAGAGCGGCTGCAACAAGTGCGCCCGGCCGACGCAGATCGCATCAACGACATCATTGCCCTGCGCACTCAGCAGCATCGATTACCCGAGAACAGCCAGCGCGAACTCCGTTTGAATGAGCAGCGAGACGGCCTGGGCCTGGCCTTGGATATTGGAGGGCTGGACCGTGCGGAAGTCCTCAAATCAATGAACATCGAGCGCGCCCCGGAAGCCACATCGGTGCTGGATCTGTTGGACGCCCTGCCTGTTCATGAGCGCACACTGCTGGAGCACGACAGCAGGATCTTCAATAACCTTCTTGGAGAACGGCCAGTCAGGGTCGCCACTTTTGACAACGGCGACGACCGCTCGGTTCGAGTAATCGTCACCGACCAGACAGATCTGGAGACCGTACTGGGCATCGACCTCCTGATCTACAACAGCTGCTACGACAACTACGTCCTTCTGCAGTACAAGCGCATGCGTAAGGAGCCTGAGAGTTGGGCCTATCCGGTTCCGCCTTCATCAGATCTGCTCACTCAATTGCAGAAGACCAAGAACTTCAAGGCCGCGGCAGCGCGCCTCAACCTCGCGCCATCGCCATCGCTATGGAGCTACAGGCTGAGCCACGAGCCCTTCTTCTTCAAATTCTGTGAGCAATTTCGCCCCAATGCACGCGACGAAAGCCTGATCCCTGGCATCACGATGTCAGCCGATCATCTGGACGAGTTCCTTCAATTGCCTGAAGCCAAGAACAAGAGAGGGAGCACATCCGTTGGCTATCACAACTGCCCGCGCTACTTGAACAATTCGGAGTTCATCCAACTGGCAAAGTCCGGCTGGATCGGCACCAGTGCCCAGTCAGCCACGTTGTTGAAGGAAGTCTTGCGCGCCAACCAGGACGGTGGCCGGCAGGCCATGCTCGCCATCATCGATCCGCCGGAGGAAAAGTCCGCAGCCGGCCGACGCCGATAGTGAACCGGCACATCGGCACGATCTTGCTCGCCGCATCCTTTCTACGCCCCAACGGGTTGGGCCGATAGCCCCCGAGAACCACCATACCTCCATGCAGCAAAAAACGATGGAGGTCCATGTGGAGCAACGATCACAGATACCGGTTGAGAACAGCAATGCAGCCCAGCCCACGGAGCCGTTCAATCCGATCAAGGCGCCAACTTCCTTGCGTCGTTCCTGCTCCGACATGCGGGACTCGTCCGCCACGGGCTAACTCTTGGCGCCAAGCTACTCGTGTGAGCGAATTGAACCCCACGGCCACCTAGACTTAAATGCGAAGTTTTTTCATAATATTTTTCAAATACACCCCCTACTCTTTATACAACTTTCGGCCTCCACGATGTCAAGGCTTGCCATCAACGATGTATATGCGCCCACGGACATCGACAGCGTTCCCCGAGACGTCGTTGCCCTCAGCGCCACATCAGTGGCGAAGGACTGGGAAAACGCAAGGCACCACCATCACAAGGCCCAGCTGATCTATTCCGTTCGGGGGATCCTCAACTGCGAAGTCGAAGAAGGCGTCTGGATCGTGCCTCCACAGTGCGCGATATGGATCCCCGGAGACCTGCCACACTCGGCACGAGGGTCCGGCGAAACCGAAATCTATTGCCTGTTCGTCGAACCCGATGCAGCACCGGATCTCCCTAAATCCTGCTGCACGATCTCAGTCTCGCCATTGCTGCGCGAACTGCTATTGAAGGCGGCCGGCTTTCCTGAGCTGTACGCGCTGGGCGGGCGGGAAGCCCGATTGATCGCGACATTGCTCGACGAGTTGGTGGAGGCGCCGGTGGAGGACCTGCACCTGCCCATGCCGCGCGACCCCCGATTGCGCCGCCTCGCGGAAATGATGCTGACCGACCCCACGGACAAGACCCCGAAGGCCGATTGGGCCACCCGGATTGGCATGAGCGAACGGAGCATGAGCCGCCTGCTGCAGCACGAAATTGGAATGAGCTTCGGACGCTGGCGCCGGCAACTGCACGTCATCCTCGCGCTTCAACGATTGACCAAGGGCGATAGTGTGCAGACGGTGGCATTGGAACTGGGGTACGAAAACTCCAGCGGGTTCGTCACCATGTTCCGCAAGGCGGTGGGCAAGCCACCGGCACGCTATCTCGCGGACCGAACGAACGGCGCGGAGCCTGCTTCCGTGCCCGCCATCACGCTTGCCGACGCAACCTCGCCGTGACGGGATCGGCGCCGCGTCGTCCTTCCTTGCGCAGTTGCCGACATTTCGCACAGGTCGCAGTGATTGTGAAGGCGGGCTCCGCGTCGAGAGCGAAGCCCTCTTCGCCCGCCACCGATTGCAGGTATTTACGCAGCATCAGGTCTTCAATGAAGACCAGTCGCGCGCCGCAATGGCAGCGCAGTGTCATGTAGCCGGCATCCAGCGCGTCGGGTTTGGTGGCATAGAACGCGCGCCCGCGTGCCCCTTCCGTGCGAACAATTAACCCGGCAGTCCATAGATCATTCAACGCCTTGTAGATCGATCCCGGCGTCAGGCTGTCGAATTGCCTGCAGAGGGCGCGATACATCTGGTTGGCATCGAGGCAACCCGGCGCCGCTCTGGCCAACGCGCTCAATACACTGATCCGAGCAATCGTTGGCCTCAGTTTGCGCGCCACCAGGCGTTGCTCCAGAGACGACGCCTGTATGCCGATCTCGGCTCCGGCTTCTGCAGCGTGCTTCATTTTGTATCTGCCTGAAGCCTGGCTCTTGTTGCCGAACGCTGCGATCATGTCCACGATCCGAGGTGGATCATTTTGTTGCTCCATATCCATTTCCTTCGCTGCCGAATCCCGGCTGTTGCGTGACACATAGAGACTTACAGAGTGGTCTCGGGCAAGGGGCGATGGCGAAGGTCGCACTCCACCGACAGCCACAAGTTCTAGTGCCAGCCGCCTGATCCCAATCGCCCCCAGGCGCCTTGAACGCGCTAATCCGTGTTGAACGCCACGCATGGCTGCAGCGTCCACCCGTGAGTTCGCGCCTTTCAGGCAGGTTTGCGCCACAGGTACGTCGAGGTGGCGGACCGACCGGCGCCATGCGCTGATCTGTCTGTGAAGGCTCTCGAACCGGTCGCGTGTGTCGATCGGTGCCTCTTGCGCTGCATTGTGGGATCAGCCTATCCGTTTCGCCCGCATCCATCTTGCGAACTCAAGCCAGACTGTTTGTCATTTCAGCCAAAAACACCGACTGGGCCGTGGCCTGAACGGACAATGTTTTGGCCTGAATTCGCTATCGAGCCAACTTCATTTCGCTGTCAAATTACGCATTCAAATGTTAATGAGTATTATTTGATGCGCAATCTCAAGGATGCTGAAGGGCTCCAGTGGCAAATCGGTATGCGTGCCATGCGCTCCGCCCCTCCCGGACTGGATGGGTCCACCCGGAGCGCCCG
The DNA here is from genome assembly GCF_041242975.1 of Xanthomonas sp. DAR 35659. NCBI lineage: Bacteria > Pseudomonadati > Pseudomonadota > Gammaproteobacteria > Lysobacterales > Lysobacteraceae > Xanthomonas > Xanthomonas medicagonis. The sequence goes on along the minus strand of NZ_CP162488.1, from coordinate 2,392,390 downwards.
CAGGATGGCCCCCCGCAGCGTGCTGAGCTCGGCAGTCGCGGCGGTCGCTTTCGCCAGCGCGCAGGGCGCATGCGCAGCCGGGCCTGCGCAGCCGCAGGAGGCCACCCTTCCGGCCGTCTCCGTCACGGGTCGGGCGGATGCAGCGACCACAGATGGCACAGGCTCCTACACCACCGGCGAGACGGGGGCAGCCACGCGCCTGCCGCTGTCGCTCAAGGAGACGCCGCAGTCGGTCACGGTGATCACCCGCCAGCGCATGGACGATCAGCAATTGAATTCGGTGCAGGGCGTGCTGGAAAGCACCACCGGCATCGCCGCGTACCAATCCGACAGCGAACGCACCAGCTTCTATTCGCGCGGCTTGCTGATCAACAACGTCCAGTACGACGGCATTCCCACGGTGATCGGCAACACCGTCAATGGCAGCGGCATCGGTGCGCTCGACACAGCGTTCTACGACCGCGTCGAGGTCGTGCGCTGCGGCTCGGGTTTGCTGACCGGCACCGGCAATCCGTCGGCTGCCATCAATCTGGTACGCAAGCGCCCGAGCCGTGACGTCTCGGCGTCCGCCTCGCTGGGTGCCGGGAGCTGGGATACCTATCGGGGCATGGCCGACGTTTCCACGCCGTTGACCGCCGACGGCCGCATTCGCGCACGCCTTGTGGGAACGTCTCAGGACGGCCACTCATACATCGATGGCTACAAGCCGAAAAGGAAGGCCGCCTACGGTATCGTCGAGGCCGACCTGACCGCGGCCACGACCGTGAGCTTGGGGTACGACTACCAGGACATCACGCCGAAAGGGGCCACCTGGGGCGGCTTGCCGCTGTGGTTCAGCGATGGCACGCAGGTGGACTATCCACGTTCCAAAAGCTATGGCCAAGACTGGAGCCACTTCGACAATACGCTCAAGACGGGATTTGCCGAGATCGAGCACCGCTTTGACAACGGCTGGAACCTCCGGGCCATTGCCAACCAATACCGCACCGAAACCGATGCAGAACTGATCACCTTGGGCGGCCGCCCCGATCGCGCCACCGGGCTGGGCATGTTTCCCGCCGGCGCTTATCCGGTCGCGCTGGCATCGCAGGGGCGTAGCCGTCAGAACAGCTTCGATGTCATGGCCAGCGGCCAGTTCGATCTGCTGGGCCGCCAGCACGACCTGGTAATTGGCGCGACGGACTCGCATCGCACGGCCAGCCAGGAGGATGTGGCGCCCTTCCCGGCGGGCTTCATGCCGGTGAACGTCTATACGCTGCGCCCAGCCACTCCCCGGCCCGACTTCGGTGCGATGGCTTGGATTCCGACTCGCACCCGAATCAAGCAGAGCGGTGTCTATAGCGCAGCGCGGTTTTCGCTGGCTGATCCACTGAAACTGATCATCGGCGGGCGTTTCAGCAACTATGAAATCGACGACACCGCTGGTGGTACGGCGGTGCACTACAAAAAGCGCGGCGAATTCACTCCGTACGCCGGGCTGGTCTATGACATCAACACCACCTATTCGGCCTACGCCAGCTACACCGGCATCTTCAATCCACAAACCGACTACCGGGACAGCAACGGCAACGTGCTCACCCCATCCAAGGGAAAGACCAAGGAAATCGGCCTCAAAGGCGCCTACCTGGACGGACGCCTGAATACCACGGTGGCCTTGTTCGAGACGGAACTGGATAACGCAGCACAGATGGTCCCCGGCACCCTTACCCCGAGCGGGGCCCTTGCCTACAGAGGCGCGGACGGGACGAAGTCGCGCGGGATCGAACTGGATGTGCAGGGCGAACTGGCGCGTGGCTGGAACGTTTACGCAGGCGTCTCCCACTTCTCGGCACATGATGGCGATGACGTCCGCCTTAATTCGCAACTGCCGCGCACCAACGCGCAGCTTTTCACCACCTACCAATTGCCGGGAACATGGAACCAGTGGACGCTGGGTGCCGGCGCCAAATGGCAAAGCCGCTTCTACCAGGCTCCCAATACAGGCACCAGTTCGCTAGGAGGGCAGCAAAGCCCATATGCCCTGGTATCGCTAATGGCTCGCTACGCCATCACGAAGAAGACCAACGTGGCGATCAACGTCAATAACGTGTTCGACAAGAAATACGCGCTGCAGAAGGGCGATTTCGACACGGTGAGCTACGGCGCCCCGCGCAACGTGATGGTGACGCTGGACTACAGGTATTGATCACCCGCAGCCCGAACCATCGAGAAAAGTGTTCATGCCTCCCACCTCTACCCAAGTAGTACCAATGAACCATCCCAACAAGGTCGCACTGTTCTGGCTGGCGACAGCCATCGGCGTCGTGCTGTCCGCGACACTCCATTTGTTTTTCTATGTCAACGAGTTCGTCCGGGTGCGCGGAGCGACACCTGCCCTCACGTTTGACACCGGTACGTTATGGGTCGTTTCCGCATTCTATGGCCTATGGATAGCCACGGTGCTTCTTGCACTGATCGGAACCCGCAGGACCGATTGGATCACCCTGGTCGCCGGCAGCCTGCTCGTCGCCCTGAGCACACTCGGGGGGATTGCAGACGGACTGCGTGACGGCTGGCATGTCACCTTCGCGGCCATCCTCTTCATCACCCTGCCCGGCGCGTTTGCCGTAGCAGTCACCTGGCGCCATATCGCAGGCAAAGGAGTTACACATGTCCATGAATAGTTCGAACTTTCCCTTGGTCTGGGTGAGCTTCTCGCACGAACCCGGACATGACGACCAGAAGGACTTCGACGAATTCGAGGCCAATTTGCGGCGCGGTGAACCCTTCGTGATCCTGAGTGATAGCGCGCCTGAGGGGGACGACCATGAGCACACGCCAGAGGAAAAGAAGCGAACCGCGCTCTGGATGAAAAAGCACAAGACTGAATTGCGAAAGCTCGTCCAGGCAATGATCCTGATCGAACCCAATGCGGCAAAGCGTCTGGGTTTCAAGGCTTTCGCGACGGTCTTTGCAAAGTTCTGGGGTTATCCCCTCCTGCTTGCTTCTTCGCGTGAGCAGGCGGTAGAAATGGCAGAAGAATTACTTTCATCAAAAGGTATTTAACCTCGCCAACAATGCCCCACGTCGCCGCCCAATATCGTAGGGATCTCAAGCCTCGCGCTGATGGCGCTGTTAAGGCTGGAACGCACAGTCACGCGGAGGCTTACGCCAATCAGGGGCCTGCAGAAGGAGCTGTGGGTTCCTGCGGACCATACTCCTTCCTCAAGCCACTTCGCGTGAGGAGGCGATTGAGACAGCAGGAGGTCTGCCCGCAAAAAATGAGGCAATCTCGCTCGCCGAAGGCCCACACCACGAGGAATCATCCTAAAATTGCGCGCTTGATTGAATAACTCTCCACCAGGACCCCATGCCGTACAACACGCGCTCTAAGAATATTACCCAAGGCGTATCACGCTCACCCAATCGTTCGATGTATTACGCGATGGGCTATGAAAAATCCGATTTCGAAAAGCCGATGATCGGTATAGCGAATGGTCATTCGACCATCACGCCCTGCAATGCCGGTCTCCAGCGTCTCGCAGACGCAGCGATCAAGGCGGTTCGCGATGCAGGCGGTAATCCTCAGGTATTCGGCACTCCCACCATTTCCGATGGGATGTCCATGGGAACCGAGGGCATGAAGTATTCGTTGATATCCCGGGAAGTAATCGCGGACAGCATCGAAACTTGTGTGCAAGGTCAATGGATGGATGGCATCATGGCGATTGGAGGGTGCGACAAGAACATGCCAGGCGGCATGATAGCCATGGCCCGCACCAATGTTCCGGCGATTTATGTTTATGGTGGCACGATAAAGCCGGGGCGCTGGAAAAATCAGGACTTGACCATCGTTTCGTCCTTCGAGGCAGTCGGTGAACTCATGGCCGGCCGCATGAGCGAAGAGGATTTCGACGGGATAGAGCGCAACGCTTGTCCCAGCACTGGCTCATGCGGAGGAATGTATACGGCCAACACCATGAGTTCGTCCTTCGAGGCCTTGGGCATGTCCCTGCTGTACTCATCGACCATGGCCAACCCCGACGAAGAAAAGATTGCCAGTACGGTGGCGTCGGCAAGGGCGTTGGTAAACGCCGTGAAGCTTGACATTAAACCCCGTGACATCATTACGCGCGATTCGATCGAAAATGCGGTCTCGCTGATCATGGCCACAGGCGGTTCAACCAATGCGGTCCTGCACTACTTGGCTATAGCTCACGCTGCTGACGTGCACTGGACATTGGATGACTTCGAAAGAGTCCGGCGCAAAGTTCCGGTCATCTGCAATCTCAAACCTTCTGGACAGTATGTAGCCACCGACCTGCACCGGGCCGGAGGTGTCCCACAGGTGCTCAAGATGCTGCTTGAAGCGGGGCTGCTGCATGGTCACTGCCTCACGATCACTGGACGTAGCCTGGCAGAAGAGCTGGCAGCCGTTCCTGCTCAGCCGGGAGCCGATCAGAACGTAATTCTGCCGTTTCACCTACCGCTCTACGCCCAAGGTCACCTGGCGATCCTCAAAGGCAACCTTGCCCCCATGGGCGCCGTCGCCAAAATCAGTGGGCTAAAGGTCCCGGCCATCACCGGTCCGGCGCGCGTCTTCGATGATGAAGGCAGTGCTATGCAGGCGATCCTCGATGACCGCATCCAAGCCGGTGACGTGCTCGTATTGCGCTACCTGGGACCTAAGGGCGGACCAGGCATGCCTGAAATGCTGGCACCGACCTCTGCACTGGTTGGTAAGGGTTTAGGAGAGAGCGTTGGCCTCATCACCGACGGACGATTCTCCGGCGGTACGTGGGGCATGGTGGTCGGGCACGTCGAACCCGAAGCTTTCGTGGGCGGAACCATTGCTTTGGTTGAGGAGGGCGACTCCATCACCATTGATGCCCAACGCCAGTTGCTGCAGCTGAATGTAGACGAGGCTCATCTGCAAGAGCGAAGGGCCCGCTGGAACCCACCGGAGCCCCGCTATAGCAGAGGTGTGCTAGCAAAGTTTGCTCAGCTGGCGATGCCCGCATCCAGAGGCGCATGCACTGGATAGATTTGCGAGACGCATGTGTCATCGTCAGCCGCGCTATTAAAAGACGTCCTGAACGCCAACCAGGAAGGTGGTCGGCAGGCCACCTCGCCATCATCGATATGCCGGAGGAACAGTCCGAAGCTGGCTGACGCCGATAGTGGACCGGCACATCGGCACGATCCTGCTCGCCGCATCCTTTCTACGCCCCAACTGGTTGTGCCGATAGCCACCGAAAACCACCATACCTCCATGCAGCAAAACCGATGGAGGTCTAGGTGGAACAAAGATCACAGACACCGGTTGAGGACAGCAACACAGCCCAGCCCCTGCCCGTCCCGGGCACGCACGCCTACGAGGCACTGCCGCAGTTCCCCCAGCGCGGCACCCTTCCCTTTCGCCGCACCATCCGACGTCACGAACTACATCAGATGGTGCCGCTGGCCGAAACGACGATCTACGAAATGGAGCGCCGGGGCGAGTTCCCGCGGCGCTTCAACCTCACGCCGCGGTGTGTCGTATGGGATCTGGCCGAAGTGGAAGCGTGGATCGAGCAACGCAAGCAGGCCGCTCGCACTGGCATAGTCAAACCAGACGTCCGCCAACGAAAAACCCGCCCTGTCCGGGCGGGTTCGGAAAAGATCTAGCCGTGCGCAGGACGATTCATCCGACCAAGGTCTCCAGTTCCTTGGCCGCCGCCTTCGGCAGCCGCAGACGCTCCTTCGCCACATTGGCCTGCATGGCCACGCGCGCCACGTCCAGCACATCCTCCGTCAGCGCATAACCTCCCCGAGCCTGCAGCCAGGCCAGCACGTCGGCCAGATGCCAGATCGACGTGCTGCCCTCATGCACCGGCGCTGGGAAACTCCCGGGATACGCGAGCATCAGCTTGCGCATGTTCTGCCGCGACACGCCCACGATCTCGGCCACGTCGGTCAACCCCACCAGGTCCGGCGCCACCTCTATCAGGCGTGCCGAAGGCACCGCCGCGCGTACGTCAGCCAATGCGCTGCGCACAGCTTCCCCGGCATCGACCGCCTCGCGGTTGAACTCCAGCGCCAGGCGCCCCGGCTGCCCAATGCCGACCAGCGCATCGTCGCAGCCGGCCTCGCCCAAGCGCTCGACCAGCGCATCGGTGTCGCGGTCCTCGTCAGCCAGTTGGTACTTCAGGGTGAAGGTGTATTCCATCGCGCTACTCCTGGGTGCCCTCGCCAGCATCGAGCTGCTGGCGGCTGTGCGTGGTGCAGTTGTCAACGACGCGCCGCAAGGCGCGTGCATGGTTGCCAGGGCTCTTCGGCGTGCTCCACACGCTGGTGATGCAGAACTCGCCGCAGCGGCATTCCTGGTCGTTGTAAGGGCAATAGATCCGCCCCCACGCATGGCTTCCGCCGACCTCGACGCGCCAGCCCTGCCCTTCGGCATGCCGAAGCGCCTCCTCGACTTCCTTCTTCGGATGGGAGGGACGAACCATCAGCGGTCTCCAGTGTGCTGGCGACCACCATAGTTGTCAAGTGACAACCAACGCATAATCATGCCACCGCGCTCAGTCCGGGTACGACCACGTTCCTTGGAATCAGCGTCGGAACGTAGTCCTTTCCTTCCTCCCAGGCACCGACCAGGTTGGCCCACTCCTGCAGCATGTGCCGCCGCTGCTCTGCGTACTCGGCCTTGTTGTAGACGGATCGCGACGAGCGCCCATCCTCGTGCGCAAGGCACTTCTCGATCCAGTCGCGGTTGAATCCGATCTCGTTCAACAGCGTCGAACCTGTCCGTCGAAGGTCGTGAACGGTGAACGGCTGCAGCGGCAGGCCCTTGCTCCTGGCTTCTTCGACGATGAGTTGTGTCACCCGATTCAACGTAGCGTTGGACATGCAGCGCTCTGCATCGTAGCGAGACGGGAAAACGAACCTCGAACCCGCTGCGCACGCATGCAACGTCACGAAGATGTCGAGCGCCTGCTTCGACAGGTAGACCACGTGCGGATTGCGCCCCTTCATCCGCGCCTTGGGAATCGTCCAGGTCTTCCGCTCGAAATCCACTTCGTCCCAGGTGGCATGGATCAGTTCGCTCTTGCGAACCAGCGTCAGGAGAACCAGGCGCAACGCCAGCCTGATCGTCGGATAGGTCGCCACCGCTTCCAGTTGTTGCAGCATCAGCCGGATCTCCAGCGGCGACAAGGCGCGGTCCTTCGGCGTGAAGGTGGCGATCGATGAAGCGCTGACGCTATCCGTCGGGTTCTCTACCTTCTCGCCCTGGGCGATGGCATAGACATAGACCTGCTTGACGATGTCGCGGATCTGGACCGCCGTCGCCGGCGCACCACGCTCCTTGACCTTGTTGCACAGAGCCCGCAGGTCATCCGCCTGGATCTCGGTCAGCAGGCGGTTGCGGAAGACCGGCAGGATGTCTCGGTCAATGATGTGCTTGCGCATGGCGCGCGTGCTGTCGGCCAACCTCGCATTGGCCAACCACGCATCCATCGCCGCCCCAAAGGTCTTGATGGCGGTAACCCGCCGCTTGGCCCGCTGCTTCTCGATCGCGGGAGAGATGCCTGCCTGGACCGATTTACGCGCCTCCAGCAGCAGTTCGCGCGCCATCGCCAGCGAGATACCGCCAGCGCCGTAGCGCCCCAGGGTCAAGGTCTCGCGGCGGCCATTGAGCCGGTAGTCGTAGCGGAAGGTGACGGTACCACTCGGCAGTACCGTCACGTAAAGCCCATCACGGTCGGAAGCCTTGTAGGGCTTGGCCTTGGGCTTCAAATTTCGTAGCGCAGCATCGGTCAGCATCGAGGTTTTCTCCGGTTTTTCCGACGGCTTTTACCGTCAGGGACCTGGAGGCCTGCTGATGCTCGGAAAGCCGCATGAAACAAGCTTTTCCGAGAAAACTTTTACCGTCAAAGACGGTATAAGTCTGGATAGTGAATGAGAACGACTGAATCCGGCCGCGTTTTTTGCCGTCACCTATACCGTCAAATTTTTCTGCTAGCCGGCGATAGTCACCGATAGCAGTCGCAACCATTTCCCTTTCAGATCAAAAGGTTGTGGCGATTTTTCGATAGCTGGCGATAGTCCGCGAAGGACCTCAAATCACTCCCACTCGATCGTCGCCGGCGGCTTGCCCGAAATGTCATACACCACCCGCGACACACCACGCAGCTCATTGATGATGCGGTTGCTCACGGTGCCGAGAAAGTCGTACGGCAGGTGCGCCCAGTGCGCGGTCATGAAGTCGATGGTCTCGACCGCGCGCAGGGCGATCACCCACTCGTAGGCACGGGCGTCGCCGACCACGCCGACCGACTTCACCGGCAGGAACACGGCGAAGGCCTGGCTGGTCTTGTCGTACAGATCGGCCTTGCGCAGTTCGTCGATGAAGATCGCGTCGGCCTTGGCCAGCAGTTCGGCGTACTCGCGCTTCACCTCGCCGAGAATGCGCACACCCAGGCCGGGGCCGGGGAACGGATGGCGGTAGACCATGCTGCGCGGCAGGCCGAGTTCGACGCCCAGGCGCCGCACTTCGTCCTTGAACAGTTCGCGCAGCGGCTCGACCAGGCCCAGCTTCATGTGCTCGGGCAAGCCGCCGACGTTGTGGTGGCTCTTGATGACGTGGGCCTTGCCGGTCTTGCTGCCGGCCGACTCGATCACGTCCGGGTAGATGGTACCCTGCGCCAGCCACTTGGCGTTGCGGAGCTTGTTCGACTCTTCGTCGAAGATCTCCACGAACAGGTTGCCGATGATCTTGCGCTTGGCTTCCGGATCGCTGACGCCTTCCAGCGCGGCAAAGTAGCGGTCGGCGGCATTGACCCGGATCACCTTGACGCCCATGTGCTCTGCGAACATCGCCATCACCTGGTCGCCTTCCTGCCAGCGCAGCAGGCCGGTGTCGACGAACACGCAGGTCAGCTTGTCGCCGATGGCCTTGTGCAGCAGCGCGGCGACCACCGAGGAATCGACGCCGCCGGAGAGGCCGAGGATCACCTCGTCGTCGCCGACCTGGGCGCGCACACGGGCGATCTGGTCGTCGATGATGTTGGCCGCGGTCCACAGCGTGGCGCAGCCGCACACGTCGACCACGAAGCGGCGCAGCAGGGTCTGGCCCTGCAGGGTGTGGGTGACTTCCGGATGGAACTGCACGCCGTACCAGCGCTTGGCCTCGTTGGCCATGGCCGCGACCGGGATGCGGTCGGTGACGGCGGTGATGGTGAAGCCCGGCGGCACCCGCGAGACGTGGTCGCCGTGGCTCATCCACACGTTCAGGCGCGCGCTGCCGGGATGATCGCTCAGGCCGGAGAACAGCGCGTCGGCATTGATCACATCCACTTCGGCGTGGCCGAACTCGCGCTGGTCCGCCGCTTCGGTGTCGCCGCCGAGCTGCGCGGCCAGGGTCTGCATGCCGTAGCAGATGCCGAAGATCGGCAGGCCGCTGTCGAACACTTCCTGCGGCGCGGCCGGCGCGCCCGGCAGCGTGGTCGATTCCGGGCCGCCGGAGAGGATGATGCCCTTGGCGCCGAAGCCGGCGATCTCGGCCGGATCGTGGTCCCACGCCCAGATCTCGCAGTACACGCCGAGTTCGCGGATGCGCCGCGCGATCAACTGCGTGTACTGCGCACCGAAATCGAGGATGAGGATCTTGTCGCTGTGGATGTTGGTCATTGAGGCCGGGAATCGGGAACGGGGAATCGGGAATGGGCAAAGCGGTGCAGACGCTGGTTCATCGATTCCCGACTCCCGATTCCCCATTCCCGGATGGGCATCAGCCCATCCTGTAGTTCGGCGGTTCCTTGGTGATCTGCACGTCGTGGACGTGGCTCTCGCGCTGGCCGGCACCGGTGATGGTGACGAACTTGGGCTTGGTGCGCATCTCTTCGATGGTGGCGCAGCCCACGTAGCCCATGGTCGCGCGCAGGCCGCCGATCAGTTGGTGGATGATGCCGCTGAGCGGGCCGCGGTACGGCACGCGGCCTTCGATGCCTTCGGGCACCAGCTTGTCGGCGTCGGAGGCGTCCTGGAAGTAACGGTCCTTGCTGCCCTTCTCCATCGCGCCCAGGCTGCCCATGCCGCGGTAGCTCTTGTAGCTGCGGCCTTGGAACAGTTCGACCTCGCCCGGGGCCTCCTCGGTGCCGGCGAACAGGCCACCGACCATCACCGTGGAGGCGCCGGCGACCAGCGCCTTGCCGATGTCGCCGGAATAGCGGATGCCGCCGTCGGCGATCAGCGGGATGCGGTCCTGCAGCGCCTCGGCGACCATGTCGATCGCGGTGATCTGCGGCACGCCGACGCCGGCGACCACACGGGTGGTGCAGATCGAGCCGGGGCCCACGCCGACCTTGACCGCGTCGGCACCGGCGTCCATCAGCGCCAGCGCGGCGTCGCCGGTGACGATGTTGCCGCCGATCACCTGCAACTGCGGGTAGGTCTTCTTGACCCAGGCTACGCGCTCGATCACGCCCTGCGAATGGCCGTGCGCGGTGTCGACGATGACCACGTCCACGCCGGCCGCGGCCAGCAGTTCGATGCGCTGTTCGGTATCGCCGCCGACGCCCACCGCGGCGCCGACCAGCAGCCGCGTGGCGGCGTCCTTGGCGGCGTTGGGGTTGTCGGTTTTCTTCTGGATGTCCTTGACCGTGATCAGGCCGCGCAGCTCGAAGCCATCGTTGACCACCAGGATCTTCTCGATGCGGTGGCGGTGCAGCAGTTGCAGCACTTCCTCGTCGCTGGCGCCTTCGCGCACGGTGACCAGGCGATCCTTCTTGGTCATGATGTGGCGGACCGGATCGTCGAGCTTCTTCTCGAAGCGCATGTCGCGGCTGGTGACGATGCCGACCAGCTCGCTGCCGTCCACCACCGGCACGCCGGAGATGTTGCGGGCGCGGGTGAGTTTGAGCACCTCGCCGATGGTGGTCTCCGGGCCGACCGTGAACGGCTCGGTGATGACGCCGGCCTCGAACTTCTTGACCTTGGCCACTTCGGCGGCCTGCTGCGCCGGGGTCAGGTTCTTGTGGATGATGCCGATGCCGCCGAGCTGGGCCATGGCCACCGCCAGGCGGTGCTCGGTGACCGTGTCCATCGCCGCCGACAGGATCGGCAGCTTCAGGCGCAGGTCGCGGGTCAGCCGGGTTTCCAGGCTGACGTCCTTGGGCAGGACGGTCGAATGGGCGGGGACGAGCGAGACGTCGTCGTACGTGAGAGCTTCAGCCTGGATGCGGAGCATCGGCGGACCCGAGTGTGGGGAAGCGCGGCATTTTAACGCATTGGGGCGGGGATTGGGGAGTCGGGAGTGGGGATTCGCAACGGCGGAGCCCTGCGCAATCGGCCATATGCCTGTCTGTCAGACTGCCGCTCGATGGCCTGCCGATCCCGATGCACCCCGGATAGGCCGTGCATGCGCCGTTGCTGTTGCCCTTAACGAATCCCGACTCCCGATTCCCGACTCCCGGCCGCATCAGCGGCCTCGATCGTGTTCTGCATCAGCGTGGCGACCGTCATCGGCCCGACCCCGCCCGGCACCGGGGTGATCCAGCTGGCGCGCTGCGCCGCCGCGTCGAAGCCGACATCGCCGACCAGGCGGCCATCGTCCAGGCGGTTGATGCCGACGTCGATCACCACCGCGCCAGGCTTGACCCACTCGCCCGGGATCAGCCCCGGCCGGCCCACCGCCACCACCAGGATGTCGGCATCGCGCACCCGCGCCTGCAGCACCTCCGGCGGGGTGAACTTGTGGCAGCAAGTGACCGTGCAGCCGGCGATTAGCAGTTCCAGCGCCATCGGCCGGCCGACGTGGTTGCTGACGCCCACGATGGTGGCGTTGCGCCCGCGCACCGGCTGGTCGGTGTGCGCCAACAGGGTGACGATGCCGCGCGGCGTGCACGGGCGCAGGCCGAATTCGCGTAGCGCCAGGTGGCCGACGTTCTCCGGATGGAAGCCGTCCACGTCCTTGCGCGGATCGATGCGATGTATCAGCCGGCTGGCGTCGGGGATGCCCGGCAGCGGCAATTGCACCAGAATGCCGTGGATCTTGGGATCGGCGTTGAGTCGGTCGATCAACGCCAGCAGTTCCGCTTCGCTGGTACCGGCCGGCAGGTCGTAGTCGAACGCCTCGATGCCGACCTTCTCGGCCGCGCGGCGCTTGTTGCGCACGTACACCGTGGAGGCCGGATCGCCGCCCACCAGCACCACCGCCAGTCCGGGCCGCGGCTGCCCGGCCGCCAGCCGCGCGTCGACTCGGGCCTTGAGCTGGTCGAGCAGGTCGTCGGCGATGCGCCGTCCGTCGAGGATGCGGGCCGGGACGGAGGAGGCGGACGCGGAATCGGTCATCGGGGCGGGCGGGTGTAGAGTCGGGGGATGTCCATTGTCCCCGATTCCGCCATGACCGACACCACCCGCATCGAGGCCGCCGCCTTCCGCCGCCTGCTGCAGCACCTCAATCAGGACCGCCCCGACGTGCAGAACATCGATCTGATGATCCTGGCCGGGTTCTGCCGCAACTGCCTGGCCGACTGGTATCGCGAGGCCGCCGCCGCCGAAGGCGAGGTCCTGAGCAAGGAGCAGGCGCGCGAGCGCGTCTATGGCATGCCGTTCGCCGAGTGGAAGGCGCAGCACCAGGCCGAGGCCACCCCGGAGCAGTTGGCGGCCTTCGCCGACGCGCAGCGCCGGCACCCGTAGATGGTGCGCCCCCTGGGCATCGTGGCGGCGATCGCGATCGCCGCTTACCTGGTGGTCTGCGCCCTGCTCTATTTCGGCCAGCGCGACCTGCTGTATTTCCCGCAAACGACGCGGGTGGCGCCGGCCCAGACCGACTTCGCGTTGCAGCGTGGCCCCGCCCTGGCGCTGCGCGGCTGGCGCGTCAATCCCGGACGCGACAAGGTGCTGCTGTATTTCGGCGGCAATGCCGAGGACCTGCGCCACGCCCGCGCGCAGCTGGCGCCACTGCTGCCCGACTACACCGTGTATCTGCTGGCCTATCGCGGCTACGGCGCCAGCGACGGCGCGCCCAGCGAGGCGGCGCTGGTCGGCGATGCGCTGGCGTTGTACGACCACGTGCGCACCGCGCAGCCGCAGGCCGAGATCGCCGTACTCGGGCGCAGCCTGGGCAGCGGCGTCGCCAGCCAACTGGCGGCGCGGCGGCCGTTGGCGCGGTTGATCCTGGTGACGCCGTTCGACAGCCTGGCCTCGGCCGCGCAAGCGCACTATCCGTGGGCACCGGTGCGCTGGCTGCTGCGCGATCGCTACGACTCCGCCAGCGCGCTGCGCGCTTACCGCGGGCCGCTGCTGGTACTGCGCGCAGGGCGCGACCAGGTGATCCCGGCGTCGAGCACGCAACGGCTGCTGGACGCGCTGCCGCAAGCGCCGACGCTGGTCGAGCTGCCTCGCGCCGGGCACGACGACATCAGCGCCGATCCGCGTTATGGGCAGGCCTTGCGGGCGTTCTTGCGCTGAAGCGCCCCCCTCCACACACCCCGTAGGAGCGGCTTCAGCCGCGACCAGAGCCACAGGTAACGCCCGTCGCGGCTGACGCCACTCCTACAAATTCGCGGTGCCTTAGTCGCTACGGCGCTCGTCCGCCGGCACCGCCTCCGGATTGAGCGTGCGGCTTTCGCGCCGCGGCGTGGTGAACGGCGTGGGTTTGGGCACGGCCGGGATCGCGTTGCCGTACATCAGTCCCCTGCCCGCGCGCACGTCGCCGGCGGCGATCTCCAGCTCCAGGCGCTCGGCATCGCGGCGGCGGATCTCGCGGGCGATGCCGGCGGCCTCGTCCTCGGCCATGCCCAGTTCGATCAGCGCCGCCTGGCCGAATTCCACCGCCGACTCGAAGGTCTCGCGGATCTGGTAGTCCACGCCGGCCGCGATCAGTTTCAGCGAATGTTCGCGATCGAACGAGCGCACCAGCAGCTTGGCGTGCGGAAACTCCTGCGTGGCCAGTTCGACGATGCGGTTGGCCGCCTCGCGATCGTCGACGCACACCGCGATCGCGCGCGCGCTGTGCGCGCCGGAGGCGTGCAACACGTCCAGGCGGGTGCCGTCGCCATAGTAGATCTTGAACCCGAATTCGGCCGCGCTCTGGATCATCTCGATGTCGTTGTCGATGATGGTCACGTCCACGTCGCGCGCCAGCAGCGACTGGCTGGCGACCTGACCGAAGCGGCCGAAGCCGATGATCAACACGCTGCCGGTCAGTCCCTCGGCGGCCTCCACGCCGTCCAGCGACGGCGCCTCCACCGGCGCCCAGCGCCGGTACAGCAGCGCGAACAGCGGGGTCAGCGCCATCGACAGCACCACGATGGCGGTCAGGTTGGCGTTGATCCGGGCGTCGATCACCCCGGCGGCGCTGGCCGCGGCGAACAGCACGAACGCGAACTCGCCGCCCTGCGCCATCAGCACGCCGCGATCGAGCGCCCGCGCATTGCCGCAGCCGGTGAGACGCGCGACCAGGTAGATGCACGCGGCCTTGGCCGCCATGAACGCGAGCACCCCGGTGAGGATCAGCGTCCAGTTCGCCGCCACCACCGCCAGGTTCAGCGCCATGCCCACGCCGAGGAAGAACAGCCCGAGCAGGATGCCGCGGAACGGTTCGATATCGGCCTCGATCTGGTGGCGGAAGGTGGATTCGGACAGCAGCACCCCGGCCAGGAACGCGCCCATCGCCATCGACAGCCCGCCGAGCTGCATCAGCAGCGCCGCGCCCAGCACCACCAGCAGCGCCGCCGCGGTCATCACTTCGCGCGCCTTGGCCGCGGCCAGCAACCGGAACAGCGGGTTCAGCAGCCAACGCCCGGCCACCAATAGACCGACGATCGCCGCCGCACCGATGCCGATGCCGATCCAGCGCGAGGGCGCATCGGCAGCGGCCGGTACCGGCGCCATCCAGGCCACCACCGCCAGCAGCGGCACGATCAGCAAGTCCTCGAACAGCAGGATCGCGACGATCTTCTGCCCGCTCGGCAAGGCGATGTCGCCGCGCTCCCCAAGCAACTGCATCACCACCGCGGTGGAGGTGAGCACGAAGCCGGACGCGGCGATGAAGGCCACCGGCAACGGCATGCCCAGGGCCAGTCCGACCAGCGTGAGCGCCACCGCGCAGACCGAGATCTGCAGCGCGCCCAGGCCGAAGATCTGCTTGCGCAGGCTCCACAGGTGCGACGGCCGCATCTCCAGGCCGATCACGAACAGGAACATCACCACGCCCAGTTCGGCCACATGCAGGATCGCCTGCGGATCGGAGAACCAGCCCAGTCCGAACGGACCGATCGCCAGGCCCGCGGCGAGATAGCCCAGCACCGAGCCCAGGCCCAGGCGCCGGAACACCGGCACCGCCACCACCGCGGCGCCGAGCAGCGCCACGACCTTGATCAATTCACTGCTGTCGGCTGCGTTGGTCATGCGCCGATTCTACGCACAAGGCTGGAGCAACCCCATGGACTGGCGTGCGGCATGGCGGCGGGACGGTAGCCGCCTGCTCGTCGCGGAGGCGTAGCGCAACCCGCCGCGTTATCGTGCGTGTCAACATGCAGCGGCGTTCGCGCCCGGGTGTTGCGTGCAGTGGGCGCGCGCCACCAGACGCAGTGCCGCTGTGGCCTGCATGTTGTGGCGCGGGTGTCTGTACGCGATGCTTGCGATGGGGTGGTTGTCGCGGCTGAAGCCGCTCCTACAGGGTGCCGCGAGCGCTGGAGCGAGCGGGTCGACATGACGAATCGCTTGTCATGGGCCACCGCTGCGACAACAACATCGCGCGCCGCTGTCGTCCTTGCCATTCTCCCACCGGGGGCAGCGGGCGCTTTTGCGTTGCCCCCGCAGAGGCGGATGCGGATTCTGGCAAAGCCATTCAATCCAAGAACGCGAGGGCTTCGCCTCGTGCTCTCACCCTCCTTTCTCTGGAGAGAAGGGCTAGTGCTCCACGCCGCAGAATTGGGCATAGTCGAGATAGCCAGGGAAGGCCTTCCCCGGCGCGCAGACCGGGCACTGCGGGTCGGCGGCCAGGCGGGTGTCGCGGAAGCGCATCGCCAGCGCGTCGAAGTACAGCAAGCGCCCGCGTAGCGGCTCGCCGATGTCCAGCAGCAGCTTCAACACCTCGTTGGCCTGCAGCAGGCCGACGATGCCGGGCAGCACGCCGAGCACGCCGGCCTCGGCGCAGTTAGGCGCGAACTCCGGCGGCGGCGGCTCCGGGAACAGGCAGCGGTAGCACGGCGCCTGGCCGCGCCGGCGACCGGCATCGAATACGCTGACCTGGCCCTCGAAGCGCTGCACCGCCCCATACACCAGCGGTTTTCCCAGCTTCACGCAGGCGTCGTTGAGCAGGTAGCGGGCCGGGAAGTTGTCCGAGCCGTCCAGTACCACGTCGACGTCCTGCAGCAGGCGCTCGACATTGGCCGCGGTCACCCGCTCGCGCACCGCCTCGACCGCCACGCCCGGATTCAGCGCGCCCAGCGCCGCGGCGGCCGACGTCACCTTGGCCTCCCCGATGCGCGCTTCGGTGTGCAGGACCTGCCGCTGCAGGTTGCTGCGCTCGACCACGTCGTCGTCGGCGATGCGTAGCTGGCCGACCCCGGCCGCGGCCAGGTAGAACCCGGCTGGCGAGCCCAGCCCGCCGGCACCGACCAGCAGCACGCGCGCGGCCTGCAACCGGCGCTGGCCCTCGACACCGACCTCGGGCAGGCGCAGGTGCCGCGAATAGCGCTCAAAGAAATCCTGCTGCTCCGGCGCCAGCGCCGGCCGCTGCAACGGCAAGCCTTCGCGCTGCCAACGCGTGGTACCGCCCAGCACCGACGCCACCGCCGAATAGCCGGCCCGCTGCAGGAACAGCGCCGCGTCATGCGAGCGCTTGCCGCTCTGGCAGATCAGGATCACTTCGGCATCGGCGGCGCCGAGGTGTGCGGCCGGGTCGCCTTGCAGGTGCGCGCGTGCGATGCCGACCGCGCCCTCGGCCATGCCGGACGCGCGCTCGTGTTCCTCGCGCACGTCGATCAGCCGCGCGCCCTGGGCGATGCATGCGTGGGCCTGTTGCGGCGTCAGTTCTCGGATGCTCATGGATGCATTATCGGCGCAAAGCCATGTCGCGTCCTTCGCGCCGCAGGGCATGCACCGTTCCATGGCGCACCGCCAGCCGCGAGCACGGCGCCGACTGCACTGCCTTGCGTCGGCGCGGCGCCAGCGCTGCCTACGGGGAGCCGCGACCGCAGGATGCGCCTATACGACCCGCGCGAGAACGCAGACGCAAGGACTCAGTACGGAAACACCTCGACCACCTCGCCGGCCTCGAAGCGGCGCGCACCCTCGTCCAGGCGCAGCAACACGTCGCTGTCGGCGGCGCCACGCAGGCGGTGCGAGCCATCGGCCGGATTCGGCTCCGCCCACAGCTGGCCGTCCGCGTCGCAACGCATGCGCCCGCGCAGGAACTCGAGACGGTCGTGGCGCTTGTCCCAGCCCGAGGCCAGCCGCGCGCGCCACTGCGGACGCGGTTCGGTGCGCTGCTGCAACACATCCAGCAACGGCTGCCCGATCGCCAGGAAGGTCGCCAGCACCGACACCGGGTTGCCCGGCAAGCCGAGGAACAGGGCCCGGTCCAGTTCGCCGAACAGCAACGGCATGCCTGGGCGCATGCGGACCTTCCAGAAATGGATGCGGCCGCGCTCGGCCAACAACCGCGGCAGGTAGTCCTTCTCGCCGGCGGACACGCCGCCGCAGGTCAGTACCACGTCGAATGCGGAGGCGGCATCGCTCAGCATGCTGTCGATCCGCTGCGGATCGTCCGGCAGCGTCGGCCATGCGGTCGGTTCCAGGCCGAGCAGGCGCAGTTGCGCCATCAGCATGTCGCGGTTGCTGTTGTAGATCTGTCCCGGCTTGAGCGGCATGCCCGGCTCGACCAGTTCGTCGCCGGTGGCGAACACCGCCACCGTCGGCCGCGCCGCCACCGCCAGTTGCGCCACGCCCAGCGCGGCGGCCAGGCCGATCCGCGACGGCGTCAGCGCCACCCCGGCGTCGAGCACGCGCTCGCCGGCGCGCACGTCCTCGCCACGGGCGCGCACGTGCGCACCGACGACAGGCGCGGCCGGCACTTCCACCTGGCCGGCGCGTTCGACCACGTTCTCCTTGATCACCACCGTATCGGCGCCGGCCGGCAGCGGGGCGCCTGTGGTGATGCGCAGGCAGTCGCCGGTTTCCAGCACTTGCCGCAGATCCTCGCCGGCGAACTGTTCGCCGGCCAGCCGCAGCAGGCTCGGCCCCTGCGCGGCGAGGTCGACGTGACGCACCGCGAAGCCGTCCATCGCGCTGTTGGCGAACGGCGGCAGGTCGATCGGCGCGTGCAGCGCTTCGAGCAGGATGCGTCCATCGGCGCGCGGCAGCGCCAGGCGTTCGGCCGGCAATGGCCGCGCCTGGGCGACGGCGGCGACGATGGCCAGCGCCTCGGAATAGGCGATACGGGTCGGATAATCGGTCATGGCGCGGGCAGGATACCCGCTGCGCGCAGATCCTGCGGCGTGTTGAGGTTACCCAGCACGACGCCGGGCAGGCGCACGCGAACCATGTCCAGTTGCCGTTGCAGCGCGCTCGGCGCATAGCGCTCGGCCGCCAGCGCCGCGGCCAGCGCCGGTCGCAACGCATCGATGCGGTACAGCGCCACCAGCGGCTGCACGCCGTCGTCGTCCTCGGCATAGGCGCCGGCTCCTTCGCTGCCGGCGGTCACCAGCAGCGCCGGCAGTGCCGGCGGGACCACGCACAGATCGACCGGCACGGTCAGCAGCCAGGGCGTCGTGCAGGCTGCGGCCAGTGCATCGAGCCCGGCGATCGGCCCCAGCGAACGCTCGGCGTCCCGCGCCGCGGCGACGCGATCGGGCACTGCCTGCAGGCCGCCATCGGCATAGCGCGGCAACGCGCGGTTGGCGCTGACCAGCACCGCCGCGAGCGACGGCGCCAGCGCCTGGGCCAGGCGCTGCACCAGCGGTTGTCCATCGCGCAGCAGCCAAGCCTTGTCGCGGCCGCCCAGGCGCTGCGCGCGGCCGCCGGCGAGGATGCCCAGCGTGACCTCGCGCCGCGCGTCGATCATCCGCCTACTTGCCGCGGACGTGCTTCATCAGGCGCCGCTTCTTGGCGATCTGGCGCTCGGTCAGCACGTTCTTCTTGCCTTCGTACGGGTTGGCGCCTTCGCGGAACAGGAAGCGCACCGGCGTGCCGACCAGCTTGAAGCGCTTGCGGAAGAAGTTTTCCAGGTAACGCTTGTACGATTCCGGCAGCACCTTCAGGCGCGTGCCGTGGACGATGAAGGTCGGCGGATTGCTGCCGCCCGGATGCACGTAGCGCAGCTTGGAGACATGCCCGCGGATGCTCGGCGGCGGGTTGCTCTCGTAGGCCACTTCCAGCGCCTGGTTGACCTCGCTGGTGCTGAATTCACGTACCGCCGAGGCGTGCGCGCGATGAATCGCCAGGAACAGCTCGCGCATGCCCGAGCCGTGCTTGGCGGAGATCCGCACCGCCTCGGCCCAGCTGACGAAGCCAAGCTTGCGCGACAGCAGATCCTCGGCCTGGGCGCGCTGGTAATCGCTCTGCCCGTCCCACTTGTTGATCGCCACCACCAGGGCGCGGCCGGCATCGAGGATCGCGCCCAACACGGTCGCATCCTGGTCGGTCACGCCTTCGCCGGCATCGAGCATCAGCACCGCCACCTGGCACTGCTCGATCGCCTGCAACGTCTTGAACGCGCTGAACTTCTCCACCGCCTCCTCGACCCGGCCGCGGCGGCGCAGGCCGGCGGTGTCGATCAGCCGGTACAGTCGGCCATCGCGCTCCAGATCCACCGCGATCGAGTCGCGGGTGGTGCCCGGCACCTCGGACGCGATCATCCGCTCCTCGCCGAGCAGGCGGTTGACCAGGGTCGACTTGCCGACATTGGGACGGCCGACGAAGGCGATGCGCATGCGCGCCGGATCGGTGTCCAGGGTCTCGCCTGCGCCCTCCTCCGGCAACCGCTCCAGGACCACCTCGAGCAGGTCGTCGATGCCGTGGCGGTGCGCGGCGGAGACCGCGATCGCCTCGCCCAGGCCGTAGCGCGCGAAATCGGCGCGGACCTGGTCCTCGTCGATGCCGTCGATCTTGTTGATCAGCAGCAGGGTCGGTCGGGCCAGCTTGCGCAGCCAGGCCAGGATCTCGTCGTCGAGCGCGGACGCGCCCTCGCGGCCATCGACCACGAACAGGACCAGATCGGCTTCGCCGGCGGCGGCGCGCGCCTGCTCGGCGGTGGCGCCGGCCAGGCCTTCCTCCTCGCCGGAGATACCGCCGGTATCGACGATCACGAACGGGGTTTCCGGCTGCAGCCGGCATACCCCGTAGTGGCGATCGCGGGTGACGCCTGGCTGGTCGTGGACCAGCGCGTCACGGCTGCGCGTCAGCGCGTTGAACAGCGTGGACTTGCCGACATTCGGCCGTCCAACCAGGGCGACCAGCGGCAGCATCGCGAACTTCCTTTCCTTTATTGACCCAACCGGAACGCGGTCAGGTCGCCTTTCGTGTTCTGGACCAGCAGGATGCCATCGGCCACCACCGGCTGCGCCACCAGCGCCTTACGTCCCACCCGCTCGCGCGCGGCGATCTCGCCGTTGTCGAGCTTGAGCCAATGCAGATAGCCCTTGTAGTCGCCGACCACCGCATAGTCGCCCTGGATCGCGACACCGGTCAGCGAGCGCCGCGCCAGCGCCGCCTGCGACCAGGTCGCCGAGCCGGTCGCCTTGTCCAGCGCCCACACCGAACCGGCGGTGTCGGCCACCACCACGCTGCCGGAACTGACGCCGACGCCGCCGGCGCTGCCGTGATCGCGGGTCCACAGCGGACGGCCACTGGGGCCTTCCAGCGCCACGGTCTGGTTCTTGAAGCTGGCCGCGTACAGAGTGGTGCCATCCAGCACCGGCGCGCCGTCCACGTCGGCCATGCGTTCCAGCTCGGTGCGGCCTTCCGGCACACCGACGGTCTGCTGCCATAGCTCGCGCCCGTCCGGCATCGCCAGCGCCGACAGGGTGCCGTCGTCGTTGCCGATGAACAGCACGCCCGGACCGGCCACCACCGGCGCGTTGCCGCGCACGGTCAGGGTCGGCAATTCCTGCGAGTGGAACCAGCGCTGCTGGCCGGTACCCGCGTCGAACGCGGTGACGCGACCGTCGTTGCTGCGCACGAACACCAGGTTCTGCGCCACCACCGGCGCGGCGATCACTTCGTTGGGCACCTTGGCGCGCCACTTCTCGCTGCCGTTGGCGGCATCGAGCGCGATCACTTCGCCGTTCAGGCCGCCCACCACCACCAGCCCGTCGCCCACGCCCGGACCACCGGCGAAACGCGGCAGCGGACGGTTCTTCTCCAGCCGCTTGCGCTCCTTGGCCTGCTGCTTCTCGTTGCGCAGGCGCTGCTTGTAGGCGGCGCGCTCATCCTTGGACAGGCCCTTGCTCGACTCGCCCTCGACCTGGCTTTCCGGCTGTTCCTGCGCCTGCGACAGGCGCGCCTTGCGCGCCTTCTTGGCGTCGTATTCCCACACGGTCTTGCCGGTCTGCAGATCCAGCGCGTAGACCGAGCCTGAGGTCGCGGCCAGATACACCTTGCCGTCGGCGACGGCCGGATGCTGGCGCACGCCGATGCGCTGCTCGCCCTTGCCGCCATCGGTGGACCACAGCTTGGACACCTTCACAGACGGCTTGAAATCGACCAATTCGGCCGGCTCGGCGGCCTTCTTGGCGGCCGCGTCCTTGCCCGCGAACCAGCCCTTGACCGTGCTGCAGCCGGACAGCGCCAGGCCCAGCAGGGCGACCGTCGCGACGCGCTTGAACATGACTACCTTCATCAGATCGGCTCCGCAGGATTCGGCACGGTGCCGCCGGCATCCATCAATTTCGTTTCCAGCAGTCGCCGCTGCGGCGCCGCCACGTCCAGGGTGGTCAACGACTTGGCATACGCGTCGCGCGCGGCATCGCGCCTGCCCAGCGCGATCAACGCATCGCCGCGCAGTTCCAGGCTCTGGTTGTCGTCGGCCGTGGCCAGCAGCTTCAGCGCTTCGTCGCTCTTGCCGGTCTGGATCAGCAGCCGCGCCACGCGCTGGTCGACCAGCAGCTTCAGCTCGCCCTCGGTCTTGAGCCCGCGCAAGGTGGCCAGCGCCTGGTCGTACTTGGCGTCGTCGGCCTGGGCCTTGGCCAGGCGCAGCGCGGCCAGCTCGGCGTAGATGTTGGCCGGGCCCTGTTGCAGCGCTGCCATGTCCTTGCTCGCCTTGTCCAGTTGCTTGGCCTGGATGCTCTTGAGCACGGCGTCGTAGCGGGAATTGGCCTGCGCCAGGTCGCTGGAATGCTGCTTGCTCCACCACTGCCAGCCAATGATCGCGCCGATGCCCAAGGCAATGCCGCCGATCAGGCCGGCGCCGTTTTTCCTGAGCCAAGTGCGGACGCGTTCGCTTTGTTCGTGCTCGTCGAGCAGGTCGTCGATCGCCATGCGTACTCTCGCCCCGCCGCGACGGCGGGACATGAAATGTTGAGATTGAGGAACCGCGCCGCCGTCACTCGGAGGCAGGCACCACGGAACCGTCAGAGGATACCGCAAAGCGGGCCACGTTCGCGCGCTTGTACGGGGTCAGATCCACGGTACTACCGGATTGCTGAACCTGGACCGCCGAGGCATTGCCCAGCACGATGCGGCCCACCTGGCCCGGCGCGTAGGCGCGCGTCTCGCCCGCCTTCAACAGCGCCTTTTCCAGCGGCGTCCCGTCCGGGGCGATGATCTGCACCCAGCTGTCGCCCTGGAACGACAGGCTCAGACCGGCCTTCTGCGCCGCCGCGCCGGACGCGTGATCCTCGCTGGAAGCGCGCGGCAGCGGCGTCAGCGACGCGATGTACGGGGCGGCGCTGGGCGCGGCGCGCTCGGTCGGCGCGGCCGCCGGCGCACTGCCGTTGCCCGCAGCGCCCGCTGGCGCGGACCGCGCCGCGTCGCCGGGAGCCGCCGGCACCACGTCCAGCGAGGCCGTGCTCGGGCCGTCGTCGGCGAAATGGGTGCGGGTCGCATACCAGACCGGCACCGCCAGTCCGGCCGTGATCACCACGTACACCATGCGCCGGGTGGCGCTTTCCAGCATGCGCCGCAGCGGCGGCGTGTGCGTGTGGCTGATCAGCTCCACCGGCTGCACCGGCGCGATGCGCGCGCTTTCCAGGAGTGGATCCAGATCCACCCCGAGCAGGCGGGCGTAACTGCGCAACTGCCCGCGCACGAACACCGGCGCGCCCAGGCGCTGCCACTCTTCCTCTTCGAGCGCACGCACGACATGCACCGGCATGCGCAGCCGGCTGCCGACGTCGTCGATGCTCAGACCGGCCGCCTCGCGCGCCTCGCGGAGTTGTTGCCCGCAACCTTTGGCGCTTTCGAAAGCGTTCGGATTGGACTCACTGATCACAATGCACTAGCCCCGGGTGTCGTGGTCGCGGCGTCGGGAAACTCCATGCGCAACCGCTGTTGGTAACGGCCGGCGGCAGCCTTGTCGCCCAGCCCTTGTTCAATCTGAATAGCAAGTTGTAACACGGAAGCCGTGGCCGGCGCAGCCGACAAGCGCCGTTCCGAGAAGGCCCGTGCCTCGAAAAAGCGCCCCTGCGCCGCTTCGTCGCGCGCCATGGCTTCCAAGGCGTACGCGTTGCCCGGCTCCAGCGCCAGCGCCTTGCGCAGGTCGCGCAGGCCGCGTTCGCGCTGGCCGAGTTGCAGCGCGCAGCCACCGGCATTGGCCAGCGCCGAGGCCGGCGTGGCGTAACCGGGCGCGGCCAGGGCACGGTCGAACCACTGCAGCGACTCGGCGACCGAGCCATTCGCGCACAGCCAGGCGCCATAGTTGTTCAAGGTATCGCCGCGCTCCGGCGCCAGTTCCGCCGCCTTGCGGTAATGCTCGCCGGCAGTGGCGGCATCGCCGCGACTGCCGGCAACCACGGCCAGCAGCGTATGCGCCTGCACCGACTCCGGCGCCATCGCCAGCGCCTTGCGCGCATGCTGCTCGGCACCGGCCAAGTCGCCGCCGTTGAGCCGGTTGCTGGCCAGGCCCAGTTGCTCCTCCAGGGCGTAGCGCGCCTTGACGGCGGCGCTGTCGCGAAATTCGTAGTCCGGGGCCACTTGCTCGACGCTGCGCACCCGACCGGCTTTGCCGGAGCGCCCGGCACAGGCCGTCAGCGCCAGCAAGGTCGCGGCCAGCATCGCGATAGCCAGCGTCTGCCTAAGCCGCCGCATCCCGGTCCGCCCGCGTCTGCAACTCGCGCTGGAACTGGGCCTGGCGACGGGTCCGGTCCATGACCTGCCCTTTCAGCTGCCCGCAAGCCGCATCGATGTCGTCGCCGCGCGTGCGCCGCACCATGGTCAACACCTGCGCATCGAGCAGGATCTTCTGGAACGCGCGGATCTCCGCGTCGCCGGAACGCTCATAGCGCGTGCCCGGGAACGGATTGAACGGGATCAGATTGACCTTGCCCGAATTCGCCGCCTGCACCGCGTTGTCGAACTGGCGCATCAGCCGCGCCAGTTGCCGCGCGTGCTCGGGCTGGTCGTTGATGCCCTTCATCAGGGTGTATTCGAAGGTCACCGACTCGCGGCGCTTGTTGGCGCGCAGATAGCGCGCGCAGGCCGCCATCAGCTCGGCGACCGGGTACTTCTTGTTGAGCGGCACCAGCGTCTCGCGCAGCGCGTCGTCGGCCGCATGCAGCGACACCGCCAGCGACACGTCGCTCTCGGTGGACAGGCGATCGATCATCGGCACCAGGCCGGAGGTCGACAGCGTGACCCGCTTGTTGGCCAGGCCGTAGCCCAGGTCGTCGCGCATCACGCTCATCGCGCGCACGACGTTGTCGAAATTCATCAGCGGCTCGCCCATGCCCATCATCACCACGTTGGTGAGACGGCGCATCTGATGCGGCACGTTGCCCAGATGCCGCGCCGCCACCCACACCTGGCCGATGATCTCGGCGGTGGACAGGTTGCGGTTGAAGCCCTGGGTGGCGGTGGAGCAGAAGGTGCAGTTGAGGCCGCAGCCGACCTGCGAGGACACGCACAGCGTGCCGCGGGTCTTGTCGGGGATGTACACGGTCTCGATCGCGTTCTTGCCATCCACGCCCATCGCCAGCAGCCACTTGTGGGTGCCGTCGGCGGAAGGCTTGTCGAACACGATGTTGGGGACGACGACCTCGGCATGCTGCTGCAGCTTGGCGCGCAGCGCCTTGCCGAGGTCGGTCATCTGGTCGAAGTCGGTGACGTAGCGATGGTGGATCCACTTCATCACCTGGTGGGCGCGGTAGCGCGCTTCGCCGAGGGTCTCGGCGAAGAAGCGCTCCAGCCCCTCGCGATCGAGGTCGAGCAGATTCTGCTTGGTCGCGCCGCCGGTCCGGACCGGATCGGGGAGCGCCAAGGGAGTGTGGGCGACCTCGTTCACGATGACCTCTTAGCGCGAAACCACTTCGGTGGCGGCGAAGAAATACGCCACTTCGTTGGCGGCGTTCTCGACCGAGTCCGAGCCGTGCGCGGCGTTGGCGTCGATCGAATCGGCGAAGTCGGCGCGGATGGTGCCCGGCGCGGCGTCCTTCGGGTTGGTGGCGCCGAGCAGGTCGCGGTGCGCGGCGACGGCGTTCTCGCCTTCCAGCGCCTGGATCATCACCGGGCCGGAGATCATGAACTCGACCAGCGCGTTGAAGAACGGACGCTCGCGGTGCACGGCGTAGAAACCCTCGGCCTCGCGGCGCGACAGCTGCTTGTACTTGGCGGCCACGACCTTCAGGCCGGCCTTCTCGAAGCGGGAATAGATCTCGCCGATGACGTTCTTGGCGACGGCATCGGGCTTGATGATGGACAGGGTGCGCTCCAGCGCCATGGGAAATTCTCCGTTGGGCGGGCCACTGAAGGCCCGAGGTTAGCATGAAAAAAACCCGCGTCAAAACGCGGGCTTAGCCAGAATTGCGATGGACAATTCTATCCAATCGCAAACCGCTTTGCACGGCCGCAGGCTGAATCGTGCTGCGCCGCAACATGACGCGACCGCAACCGGGGCCTAGACTCAAACAATCGTTTGATTGATTCCGGCGGCCGCATGGCAAAGCAAGCGCACTTCTCGACCAAGGACCGCATCCTCAGCGCGGCCGAGGAATTGTTCGCGCAGCATGGCTTTTCCGGCACCTCGCTGCGCCAGGTCACCAGCCAGGCCGACGTCAACATCGCCGCGGTGAATTACCACTTCGGCTCCAAGGAGAACCTGGTCAACGAGGTGTTCCGGCGGCGCATGGACGAGATGACCGCCGCGCGCCTGGCGCAGCTGGAGGCCGCGCAGCGCCAGCATCCCGGCCAGCTCGGGCCGGTGCTGGCCGCGTTCGTGGAGCCGGCGCTGGCGATGGCCCAGGACCGCCAGAGCGGCGGCGCCTTCGTGCGCGTGATCGCCCGCGCCTATGCCGAGAAGAACGACAGCCTGCGCCAATTCCTGTCCGATCACTACGGCCATGTGCTGCGCGAGTTCGGCAAGGCCATCGCCGTCTGCGTGCCTGGACTCAGCAAGGAAGAGCTGTACTGGCGCCTGGACTTCCTGGCCGGCGCGCTGACCTACGCGATGGCCGACTTCGGCCTGATCAAGCGCCCGGCCGGGGTCAGCGAAGGCGCGCACCGCGCCCACGCCGCGCGCGAACTGATCCGTTTCGCCGAAGCCGGCTTCATGGCCGGCTCCGCGCCCTGATCCCGCAAGACCCGTTTTCGTCCGTATCCCGCAATCGTTGACCCACAGAGGCTGATCGCTATGTCCAATCCCCTGCTAGTCCGCCGTGCCGCCGTCCTGGGCGCGGGCGTGATGGGCGCGCAGATCGCTGCGCACCTGACCAACGCCGGCGTCGACACCGTCCTGTTCGACCTTCCCGCCAAGGACGGCCACCCCGACGGCATCGTGCTCAAGGCCATCGCCAACCTGACCAAGCTCAGCCCGGCGCCGCTGGCCAGCACCGCGCTGGCCGAGGCCATCACCCCGGCCAACTACGACGCAGGCCTGGAGCAGCTGCGCGGCTGCGACCTGATCATCGAAGCCATCGCCGAGCGCATGGACTGGAAGCAGGACCTGTACAAGAAGATCGCGCCGTTCGTGGCCGACCACGCAGTGCTGGCCTCCAACACCTCCGGCCTGGGCATCAACGCGCTGTCCGACGTGCTGCCGGAGCAGCTGCGCCACCGTTTCTGCGGCGTGCACTTCTTCAACCCGCCGCGCTACATGCACCTGGCCGAGCTGATCCCGGCCAAGCACACCGAGCCGGCGGTGCTGGAAGGCCTGGAGAGCTTCCTGGTCACCACCCTGGGCAAGGGCGTGGTCTACGCCAAGGACACCCCGAACTTCATCGGCAACCGCATCGGCGTGTTCTCGATCCTGTCCACCATCCACCACACCGAGCAGTTCGGCCTGGGCTTCGACGAGGTCGACGGCCTCACCGGCCCGCTGGTCGGGCGGCCGAAGTCGGCCACCTACCGCACCTCCGACGTGGTCGGTCTGGACACCATGGCGCACGTCATCAAGACCATGGGCGATACCCTGCCGAACGATCCCTGGCATGCCTTCTTCAAGGCGCCGAAGTGGCTGGAGGCGCTGATCGGCAAGGGCGCGCTGGGCCAGAAGACCGGCGCCGGCATCTTCCGCAAGGTCGGCAAGGACATCGTGGTACTGGACCTGCAGAAGCAGGACTACCGCCCCGCCGACCGCGCCGCCGCGCCGGAGGTGGTCGAGATCCTGAAGATCAAGAACCCGGCCGAGAAGTTCGCCAAGCTGCGCGAGAGCCAGCATCCGCAGGCGCAGTTCCTGTGGGCGACCTTCCGCGACCTGTTCCACTACAGCGCCTACCACCTGGCCGACATCGCCGAGACCGCGCGCGACGTGGACCTGGCGATCCGCTGGGGCTACGGCTGGGCGCTGGGTCCGTTCGAGACCTGGCAGGCCGCGGGCTGGAAGCAGGTCGCGCAGTGGATCGCCGACGACATCGCCGCCGGCAAGAGCATGAGCAGCGCGCCGCTGCCGAACTGGGTGTTCGACGGCCGCGACGGCGTACACGCGGCCGAAGGCTCGTACAGCCCGGCGCGCGACGCCAAGCTGCCGCGCTCGGCGCTGCCGGTGTACCAGCGCCAGCGCTTCCCCGATCCGCTGCTGGGCGAGAAGTTCGCGCAGGGCGAGACCGTGTTCGAGAACGACGGCCTGCGCATGTGGCACGACGGCGACGACATCGCCGTGGTCAGCTTCAAGACCAAGATGAACACCGTCTCCGACCAGGTGCTGGACGGCCTGCAGGAAGCGGTCGGCCGCGCCGAGAAGGACTTCAAGGGCCTGGTGCTGTGGCAGCACAAGGAACCCTTCTCCGCCGGCGCCGACCTGGCCGGCGCGCTGGGCCTGCTGCAGGCCGGCAAGGTCGATGCGTTCGAGGCGATGGTCGCCAACTTCCAGGCCACCAGCCAGCGCATCAAGTATTCGCTGGTCCCCGTGGTCGCGGCGGTGCGCGGGCTGGCGCTGGGCGGCGGCTGCGAGTTCCAGATGCACAGCGCCAAGACCGTGGCCGCGCTGGAGAGCTACATCGGCCTGGTCGAGGCCGGCGTGGGCCTGCTGCCGGCCGGCGGCGGCCTCAAGGAGATCGCGGTGCGCGCGGCCCAGGCCGCGGGCCCGGGCGGTGACGTGTTCGCCGAGCTGAAGAAGACCTTCGAGACCGTGGCCATGGCCAAGGTCTCCACCTCGGCGGTCAACGCCAAGGAACTGGGTCTGCTGCGCGGCACCGACAAGGTGGTGTTCAACAGCTACGAGTCGCTGTACATCGCCAAGGCCGAGGCGCGCGCCCTGGCCGAGGGCGGCTACCGTCCGCCGCTGCCGGCCCGCCGCATCCAGGTCGCCGGCGACGTCGGCATCGCCACTTTCAAGATGCTGCTGGTCAACATGCTGGAAGGCCGCTTCATCAGCGAGTACGACTACGAGATCGCCACCCGCATCGCCACTGTGCTGTGCGGCGGCGAAGTCGACCGCGGCGCGCTGGTGGACGAGGAATGGCTGCTCAAGCTCGAGCGCAAGCACTTCGTCGAACTGGCGCAGCAGGAAAAGACCCAGGCGCGGATTGGGCACATGCTCAAGACGGGTAAGCCGCTTAGGAACTGAGAATCGGGAATGGGGAATCGGGAATGGAAACGCATTCCCGGCTCCTCCTTCTCCCCCCCTAATTTTCTGCCGGAAATAGGACTGCTGCAGATCGCGCGAATCGCTTCACGATTCCCGACTCCCCATTCCCTATTCCCGGCTTTCGGAGAAAGCCATGAGCAAACAGATCCAAGAAGCCTACATCGTCGCCGCCACCCGCACCCCGGTCGGCAAGGCGCCCAAGGGCATGTTCCGCAATACCCGTCCCGACGACATGCTGGCGCACGTGCTGCGCGCGGTGGTGGCGCAGGCGCCGGGCATCGACACGGCGCGCATCGACGACGCGATCATCGGCTGCGCGATGCCCGAAGGCGAGCAAGGCATGAACGTGGCGCGCATCGGCGTGCTGCTGGCCGGCCTGCCGAACTCGGTGGCCGGGCAGACCATCAACCGCTTCTGCTCCTCGGGCATCCAGGCGGTGGCGCTGGCCGCCGACCAGATCCGCCTGGGCAACGCCGACCTGATGCTGGCCGGCGGCACCGAATCGATGTCGATGGTGCCGATGATGGGCAACAAGGTGGCGCTGTCGCCGAGCGTGTTCGCCGACGACCACGTCGCCATCGCCTACGGCATGGGCATCACCGCCGAGAAGGTGGCCGAGGAATGGAAGGTGTCGCGCGAGGACCAGGACGCCTTCGCCCTCGCCTCGCACCAGAAGGCCATCGCCGCGATCGCCGCCGGCGAATTCCGCGACGAGATCAGCCCCTACGAGATCCTCTCGCACCAGCCGGACCTGGCCGGCAACGTCATCGCCCTGCGCAAGAAGCTGGTCGACACCGACGAGGGCCCGCGTCCCGACAGCTCGATCGAAGGCCTGGCCAAGCTGCGCCCGGTGTTCCGCAACGGCCAGTTCGGCGGCAGCGTCACCGCCGGCAACTCCTCGCAGATGAGCGATGGCGCCGGTGCGGTGCTGCTGGCCTCCGAGCAGGCGATCAAGGACTACGGGCTGACCCCGCTGGCCCGCTTCGTCAGCTTCTCGGTCGCCGGCGTGCGTCCGGAGGTGATGGGCATCGGCCCGATCGAGGCGATTCCGAAGGCACTCAAGCAGGCCGGACTGACAAAGGACCAGTTGGACTGGATCGAGCTCAACGAAGCCTTCGCCGCGCAGTCGCTGGCGGTGATCCGCGACAGCGGCCTGGACCCGTCCAAGGTCAACCCGCTGGGCGGCGCCATCGCCCTGGGCCATCCGCTCGGCGCCACCGGCGCGATCCGTACCGCAACCTTGGTGCACGGCCTGCGCCGGCACAAGCAGAAGTACGGCATGGTCACCATGTGCATCGGCACCGGCATGGGCGCCGCGGGCATCATCGAGGCGCTGTAAGCACGCTCGATGGATCCCTGGCATGGTGCGGACCCGCATGTGGCCGCCCGCTCACTCGCAGCGCATGCCCCCCTCTCCCGTCGGGAGAGGGGTTGGGGTGAGGGTACGGCGAAACACGTGTGATAACAGACCGGCGCAGCAACAAAAAAGGCAGCCTCTCGGCTGCCTTTTTCGTTCTTCATCCGAGTCGACTCTCATCTGGATCGACTCATCCGCTTGTGTTGACGCATCCGCTTGATACTGGTGGAGCGATTCGGCTTGCGCGTCGGCTGCAGCGGCGCGCGGCGCCAGGCTCACTCCTCGGAGAGCATCTGGGTCAGCTTCTCGCGCGCCGGCTTGGCCAGCTTCTTGTTCTCCAGCGCGAAGCGGATGGTCGCCTCGACCAGGCCCAGATGGGTCCCGCAGTCGAAGCGGGTGCCCTCGAAGCGGTAGGCATCGACTTCCTCGCTTTTCAACAGCGCGGCGATGGCGTCGGTCAGCTGGATCTCGCCGCCGGCACCGGTGCCGGTGCTTTCCAGCAGTTCGAAGATCTTCGAGCTGAGCACGTAGCGCCCCACCACCGCCAGATCGCTCGGCGCGTCTTCCGGCTTGGGCTTCTCGACGATCTGCGCGATGCGCCCCTTGCGGCCGTCGAAGGCTTCGGTGGCCACGATGCCGTAGCTGGCGGTGTTCTCGTGCGGCACGTCTTCCACCGCGATCACGCTGGCGCCGCTGCGCTCGTTGAGATCGGCCATCTGCTTCAGCGCGCCATCGCCGCGGTTCCAGATCAGGTCGTCCGGCAGCAGCACCGCGAACGGCTCGTCGCCGATCACCGACTTGGCGCATAGCACCGCATGGCCCAGCCCCAGCGCCTCGGCCTGGGTTACGAAGATCGCGCGTACGCCCTCAGGCAGCACGTTGCGGATCATTTCCAGCTGCTCGTGCTTGCCGGCGCGCTCGAGCTTCTGTTCCAACTCGTAGGCCTTGTCGAAATAATCCGCAACCGCATGCTTGTAGCGGTTGGTGACGAAGATCAAGGTGTCGCACCCGGCTTCGATCGCTTCGTCCACCGCGTACTGGATCAGCGGCCGATCGATGATCGGCAACATTTCCTTGGGCACCGTCTTGGTGGCGGGAAGGAAGCGGGTACCCAGACCTGCGACCGGAAAAACTGCCTTGCGGATTCTCTTGCTCATCAGAGCCTTCTGGCCTCGCGTGCGGGGAAAGGAACGATTGTAGCGGAGCCATCGTGAGCGCCCTGTTGGCGCAAGGGCGCGAATTCAGGCATCGTCGTGCGCAGCACTTTCTCGATGCCGTCGCTGTCGTACTCGGCCACCGCGGCACGCAATTGCTGCAGCCCCTGCAGGACGTCGTCGCGCGAGAAACTGCGGACGCCGGCTTCCAGGATCTTGGGATGCGACGTGGCGCGATAGTTCTCGTCGGCGTAGAACAGGGTCTCGTGCAGCTTCTCGCCAGGACGCAAGCCGGTATAGACGATCGCGATGTCGCGGCCGGGCTGCTTGCCGGCCAGGCGGATCATCTGTTCGGCGAGCAGCCGGATCGGCACCGGCTCGCCCATGTCCAGCGTGTAGATCGCACCGTGCGACGCCGAGGCTGCGGCCTGCACGATCAATTGGCAGGCCTCGGGAATGGTCATGAAGTAACGGGTCACCTGCGGATCGGTGACCGTGACCGGGCCACCCTGGCGGATCTGCTCGCGGAACAGCGGCACCACGCTGCCGGCCGAATCGAGCACGTTGCCGAAGCGCACGGTGACGAAGCGCGTGCCGACCGCCTGGTCGTCCAGCGACTGGCACACCATCTCCGCGTAGCGCTTGGAGGCGCCGAGCACGTTGACCGGATTGACCGCCTTGTCGGTGGAGATGAACACGAAGGTCGAAACCTTGGCCGCGATGCAGGCGCGGGCCACCGTTTCGGTGGCCAGCACGTTGTTGCGCACGGCCTCGCGGAACTGCCGCTCCAGCAGCGGCACCTGCTTGTAAGCGGCGGCATGGAACACCGCATCGGGCTCGGCCAGGCGCATCGCGTGGCGGGTCACCGCCGGATCGCCACAGTCGCCGAGCACGCATTCGATTTCCAGGTCGGGAAAGGTGCGATGCAGATCGGCGTGGATGGTGATCAACGCCAGTTCGTCGATCTCCAGCAACACTACCTTCTGCGCACCATGCCGCGCGCACTGCCGGCACAGCTCCGAACCGATCGAACCGCCGGCACCGGTCACCATCACCGTGCGCCCGGACAACCAGCCCTTGATCAGCTTCCAGTCCGGCGTCACCGGCTTGCGCCCGAGCAGGTCCTCGATCGCGACCTCCTTCAGCTCGCCCGGCAGAAAGTGGCCTTCGAGCACGTCGAGCAGGCGCGGTACGGTGCGGAACGGCAGGCCGGTGCTTTCGCAGATCGCCACCACCCGCTGCATGCCGGCCGCGTCCAGCGACGGGATCGCGATCACCAGCAGCTTGGCCGCGGTTTCCTTGGCGATCGCACCGGCTTCGTCGATCCGGCCCAGGATCGGCAGGCCCTGCAGCTTGGCGCCATGCAGATGGGCGGCGTCGTCGACGAACCCGACCGGATGATAGGCACCGGAACGGCGCAGGTCGCGCACCAGGGTTTCGGCCGCGCGGCCGGCACCGACGATCAGCACGCGCCGCGCGGTCTCATCCGAATGCGCGATCTGATAGTCCTTCCACGCGCGATACAGCAACCGCGGCGCGCCGAGCAGCGCCGACAACGCGAACGGATACACCATCAGCACCGACAGCGGGATCGAATCGAAGCGGCTGTAGGCCAGCCCCAGCACGATCGCGACCAGGCCGTAGAAGCTGGCCTTGAAGATGTTGAGCAGGTCGGGAACGCTGGCGAAGCGCCACAGTCCGCGATACAGGCCGACCTTCCAGAACACCAGGCCCTGCGCCACCAGCACGATGGCGGTATTGAGGTTCCACAACGGCAGCGGGTGCTCGCCGGGCAGCATCGTGTAGCGCGCTGCATGCAGCAGCTGCCAGCAGATCCACACGATGGTCAGATCGTGCACGACCACGGAGGCCTTGGGGAACAACTCGGTAAAACGGTCGCGGATCGAGAGCATCAGGTATCCATGAGAATTCAGCGCAATCCCTTGCGCAACGTCAGCCAAAGCACGCTCGCCGCCACATACCAGCCCAGCGCCAATCCGACCTGCCCCCCGGTTCGCAACGTACCGCCGAACCAGGCAATTGTAATCGCGACAATGCTGAACAGGGCATAGGCAAGCGTCACCACGGTGTGGCTCCTGCCCGTATGTACCCAACGCTGGTAAAAATGTTGCGCATGCGGCTGCCACCAACGTTCGCCGGCCAGCATGCGCGAGAGCAACGTGAAGCCTGCGTCGATGGCGAACGCCGATATCGGTATCAACAGCAACCATGGCGTGACGTCGGTCGCGAGACAGCTCCAGGCGAACAACGCCGCGACCAGATATCCGAGCGCCCCGCTCCCCACGTCGCCGAGAAAGATGCGTGCCCGCGGAAAGTTGAACGGCAGGAAGCCGGCGCAGGCCACGAGCAGCACCAGGCACGCCCAGCGCAGCGGCCCCGGCAGGAACCCTGCGAACCCCAGGGCGACCAGCATCGCCTGGCTGGTCGCCAGGCCGTTGATGCCGTCCATGAAGTTCCAGATGTTGATCAGCGAGATCGTCGCCAGCCAGCTCAGCGCCGCCAGCCACGGGTCGTGGTGCACACGGTAGACAAGTGCCGCCAGCAAGCTGGCCGCCACCGCATGCACCACCAGCCGCAGCGCGGCCGACAGCGGGCGGTGGTCGTCCCACCAGCCGATGCCGGCGACGAGCACCAGCCCGGTCGCGAACATCGCGATCGCCATGCTCTGTTGCGGCCACAGCCACGCCGCGTAGGCGCAGCCCGCCAGCACCGTGGCCACGATCGCCACGCCGCCGCCGCGCGGCGTCGCCACGGTATGGCTGCGGCGCTCGCCGGGAGCGTCCATCAGGTTGCGGTTGAGGGCGTAGCGCCGCGACAGCCACGTCCCGATCGCGCTGAGCGCCGCCAGCGCCGCGAGCAGCGCCCAAGCTGCGGCGGGCACCTACACCACCGCGTAGTTGAGCAGCGGCTTGACCGTGCCCCACTCCTTGCAGCTCGGGCATTGCCAGTGGTGGGTGCGCGCGCCGAAGCCGCAACGCGTGCAGCGGTAGCTGGGATTGCGCACCAGCAACTGGTCGGTGATGTGCTTGAGGTCCTGCAGGGTGGCGGTGGAATCGGCGCCCTCGGCCAGGGTCAGGTCGATCAGGGCCGATTCGCCGCGTACCGACGGCCGATCCTTCAACTGCCGGCCGAGGTAGGCGCGCGCCGCGGACACGCCTTCCTGCGACTCCATCAGCCGGGTCAGCGCCAGCACCGGGGCGATGCCGCGGTAGTGCTCGGTCATTTCCGACAGGAACGCACGCGCGCCGCTGAGGTCGTTGCCGCGGCGATAGCAGTCCATCAGCGCCGGCATGATCTCCGGCAGGTAGTCCGGATCATGCCGCGCGGCGCGCTCGAAGGCGCGGATCGCGGCCTCGTCGTTGCCGCTGTCCACGTCGATGCGCCCTTCCAGGATGCCCGCGCGCACCGAGGTGGCGTCGGCCTGGTAGGCGCGCGCGATCGCGGCACGCGCCAGCTCGGCATTGCCGGACGCACGATAGCGGTCGGCCAGTTCGCATTCGAACTGCGCGATCAGCTTGCCCATCGGCTCGCCGGTCACCTCTTCGTAACGGGTAGCGTTGTCGATCGCCTTTTCCCAGTCGCGTTCGGCCTGGTAGATGCCGATCAGGTGCTTGAGCGCCTGCGGTGCGCGCTGGTCGATCTGCGCCAGTTCGGTGAACACGGTCTCGGCGCGATCCAGCAGGCCCGACTTCATGTAGTCCTCGCCCAGCGCCAGCAAGGCCTGCACGCGCTGCTGGTCGCTCAGGTCGGTGCGCTGCACCAGGCCCTGGTGCAGGCGGATCGCGCGATCGACTTCGCCGCGCCGCCGGAACAGGTGACCGAGCGCGACCTGGGTCTCGAAGGTTTCCTTGTCCAGTTCGGCGATATGCAGGAACAGCTCGATCGCCTTGTCGGGCTGCTCGTTGAGCAGATAGTTCAGGCCGCGAAAGTAGGTGCTGGACAGGCGGCTGACCTGGGTATCGCCATGGCGTTGGCCGCCGCGGCGGCCGATGACCCACCCGCTCAACGCAGCCAGCGGCAGGAACAGGAAGAACCAGAACCACTCGGTCAGGAAGTCCATCGAAGATCAGCGTCCGTCCACGGGCTGGGTGTAGGTCGATGCCGGCGCGGCGGCCGGCGTGTTCGCGGCGACCGCGGCCTTGTTGGCGCGGCGCAGCTTGGCGTACAGGGGAATCACCAGCGTGGCCAGCAGCAGCGACGCGCCGATCAGCACGCCGGCGAACAGCGCCACGATGATGGCGATGCCGGAGGTGGTGGTGATGCCGGTGAAACCGAAATTGATGACGATCTGCTGCGAGTTCAGCGATCCAATGACCAGGCCGGCCAGCAGGAACACCAGCAATATCAGCAGTCGGGCGATTTTCATGGAGGTCTCCAGCGTCGGGAGCGCTAGATTAGCCGAACGGATCGGGATTCCGGAACAAACCCGCCGTCCGCCGCCTCGACTCAGGGCGAATCGGACTCGATCGGAACCACGCCGCTGACGCGTTCGCGCAATTCCTTGCCCGGCTTGAAGTGCGGCACATGCTTGCCGGGAAGCGCGACGGATTCGCCGGTCTTGGGATTGCGTCCCAGGCGCGGCGGCCGGTAATGCAGGGAAAAACTGCCGAAACCGCGAATCTCGATGCGGTCGCCGCCGGACAGCGCGCCGCCCATCATTTCCAATAGCGACTTCACCGCCAGATCGACGTCGTCCGACTTCAGATGCGCCTGCTTGCGCGCCAGGATTTCGATCAATTCGGACTTGGTCATCGCGGATTCGTGCGGTGGGGTCGCAAGCCGCCACGGCCCGGATCGACCGGGCCGTGGCGGACACACTGCGTGGAACGGATTACTCGGACTTGTTGCCGTTCAACTGCGCACGCAGCAGCGCGCCCAGTTGGGTGGTGCCGCCCGACGCGGACTGGTATTCCTCCAGCACTTCGCGCATTTCGGCATCGTCCTTGGCCTTGATCGACAACTGCAGGGTGCGGCCCTTGCGGTCCATGCCCACGAACTTGGCTTCGATCTTGTCGCCGACCTTCAGGTGCTGGGTGGCGTCGTC
The DNA here is from genome assembly GCF_041242975.1 of Xanthomonas sp. DAR 35659. Taxonomy (NCBI): domain Bacteria; kingdom Pseudomonadati; phylum Pseudomonadota; class Gammaproteobacteria; order Lysobacterales; family Lysobacteraceae; genus Xanthomonas; species Xanthomonas medicagonis. Next base: position 2,355,668 of record NZ_CP162488.1, on the reverse strand, counting down.
GACGCGCTCGTTGGCGATGTCGCGCGCGGCGACGTAGCCTTCGATGCCGTCGGCCAGGTCGATGGTGGCGCCCTTGGCGTCCACTTCACGCACCGTGCCCTCGACCTTCGAGCCCTTCGGGTTGGCGGCCATGTACTGGCCGAACGGATCCTGCTCCAGCTGCTTAACGCCCAGGCTGATGCGCTCGCGCTCCGGGTCCACCGCCAGCACCACGGCTTCCAGCGTGTCGCCCTTCTTGAAGTTGCGCACGATGTCTTCGCCGGTGGTGTTCCAGCTGATGTCGGACAGGTGCACCAGGCCGTCGATACCGCCGTCCAGGCCGATGAAGATGCCGAAGTCGGTGATCGACTTGATCTGGCCGGACACCTTGTCGTTCTTCTTGTGGGTGGCGGCGAAGGTCTCCCACGGATTGGCGGCGACCTGCTTCATGCCCAGCGAGATGCGGCGACGCTCTTCGTCCACGTCCAGCACCATCACTTCGACTTCGTCGCCGACCTGCACGACCTTGGACGGGTTGACGTTCTTGTTGGTCCAGTCCATCTCGGACACGTGCACCAGGCCTTCCACGCCCGGCTCGATCTCGACGAACGCGCCGTAATCGGTAACGTTGGAGACCTTGCCGAACACGCGGCTGTTGGCCGGGTAGCGACGCGCGATGTTGTCCCACGGATCCTCGCCCAGCTGCTTCAGGCCGAGGCTGACGCGGTTGCGCTCGCGGTCGAACTTCAGCACGCGCACGTCCAGCTCGTCGCCGACGTTCACGACTTCGGACGGATGGCGCACGCGCTTCCAGGCCATGTCGGTGATGTGCAGCAGGCCGTCGATGCCGCCCAGGTCCACGAACGCGCCGTAGTCGGTCAGGTTCTTGACCACGCCCTTCAGGATCGCGCCTTCCTGCAGCTTGTCCATCAGCTGCTCGCGCTCTTCCGAGTGCTCGCTCTCGACGACAGCGCGGCGCGAGACCACGACGTTGTTGCGCTTGCGGTCCAGCTTGATGAGCTTGAACTCCAGCTCCTTGCCTTCCAGGTAGGCCGGGTCGCGCACCGGGCGCACATCCACCAGCGAACCAGGCAGGAACGCGCGGACATCCTTGATGTCCACGGTGAAACCACCCTTGACCTTGCCGCTGATGCGGCCGGTGATGGTTTCGTTCTTCTCCAACGCTTCTTCCAGCTCGTCCCACACCATGGCGCGCTTGGCCTTCTCGCGCGACAACACGGTTTCGCCGAAGCCGTTCTCGAGCGAGTCGAGGGCGACCTTGACCAGGTCGCCTTCGGCGACGTCGATCTCGCCAGCGTCGTTACGGAACTGTTCGATCGGCACGATGCCTTCGGACTTCAGGCCGGCGTTGATCACCACCACGTCGCCGCGGACTTCCACGACGGTACCGGTGACGATGGAGCCGGGCTTCAGCTTCGCCAGGTTGGCTTGGCTGGCTTCGAACAGTTCGGCAAAAGATTCGGTCATTTGAAATTACTCTAGTGGACACACGGACAGCGGCCTGAGGGAAACGGCGAACTGCCCACCTGTTAGTCGGCCCAAAATCGCGGCCGGGTGTGAAATGGGAAAACCGCAGCGCGGGATTGCGCGGCGGAGCCTGGAACAACGGTGTTGCGGTACGACGGTGAAGCGCCCTGCGATGCAACTCGCCTCCATGGCGTCGGATCGGCGCCATGCTGCCACCCTGCCCCGGCGCGGCCCTCAGACGGGCAGCAACGCCAGCACGCGGCCCACCACCTGGTCGATGTCCATGCCGGTGGTGTCGAGCAGCACGGCATCGTCTGCCGGCTTCAGGGGCGCCACCGAACGCTGGGCATCGCGTGCGTCGCGGGCCATGATCTCGCGCAGCAGGTCGTCGAATATAACGGAAACCCCTTTTCCCTTCAACTGGTTATGCCGGCGCATGGCGCGCTCCTCGGCACTGGCGGTCAGGAACACCTTGTACGGGGCGTCCGGGAAAATCACCGTGCCCATATCCCGCCCGTCGGCGACCAGCCCCGGCGGGCACCGAAACGCGCGCTGGCGCTGCTTCAGCGCCGCCCGCACCTCCGGAATCGCGGCGATCGCCGAGGCCACCGCACCGGTCGTCTCCAGGCGCAATTCGTCGGTGGCGTCGGCCCCGTTGATCCGGACCCGCAGGCCGCCGCCGGCGACTTCCTCGAAATCCACCCGGGTATCGAAGGTGCAGCGCACCAGGGCCGCGGCGTCGGAAATGTCCAGGTTCGCCCAACTGGCGGCCACGCCGACCGCGCGGTACAGCGCCCCGGAATCCAGGTAATGCCAGCCCAACTGGGCCGCCACGATGCGGCTGACAGTGCCCTTGCCGGCCCCGGACGGGCCATCGATGGTCAGGACGGGAGCGGGCTCGTTCATGCGGTTCCTCGGACGTGGGGCGGCGCATTGTAGCCCCGACGCCGGCCGTGCTGGCGCAAGCAGTTGAAACCATGAAGAAAACCAGGCTACAATCGCCGGCTTACTGATCCAGCGACGCGGCTTGCGCCACGCCGCGCCCTTTCGAATCCACAAGTTTACGCCGAGGTGTGCCATGAAAGTCCTGTCCTCCCTGAAGTCGGCGAAGGCCCGTCACCGCGACTGCAAGGTGGTCCGCCGCCGCGGCAAGGTCTTCGTGATCTGCAAGTCGAACCCCCGTTTCAAGGCGCGCCAGCGCTGATCCGACGACGACCCCGCCCCGCGGCACCGCGCCCACGGTGACGGGTCATCGACGAAAGCCGCCTTCGGGCGGTTTTTTGTTGCCGAAGTTTGCTGTAATCGCCGTTCGTCCTCTGGGGAGCACACCGTGATGAAGCACCGTCTGTCCGCCTTGCTGCTGGCCGTCCTGGGCGTTGCCGGCGTCGCCAGCGCCGAGACCCTGCTGGTCGAACGGGTCAAGCAGGAACCCGTGGCGGCGATGCCCGCGCGCGGCCTGAGCATGGGCGAGGTCGAATCGCGCTACGGCGCCCCGCAGCAGAAGCTCGACCCGCGCGGCGGGCAGAAGCGGCAGTGGCCGACGATCCACCGCTGGGTGTACCCGGCCTTCACCGTGTACTTCGAGAAGAACAAGGTGGTGGACGTGGTATCCAACAAGGTCGATGCCGACGAGGTCGGCCCCAAGCCTGCGATCCGGTAGTGCGCGGGTCCCTCGCAAGCGTTTTTATGCGCGCCCCTTCGCAAGAGCCCGCACATCCATGTGCGGGGACTTAAATAACCGCCCGGCTTCGGTCCGGTACGACGTGAGTAGTGGTCTGCAATGAGCGACAGCCTTCGCCTTCCGGCGGAATGGGAACCCCAGTCCGCCATCCTGATCGCCTGGCCGCATGCCGGCACCGACTGGGCCGAGCGCCTGGCCGAGGTCGAGGAGACCTACATCGCGCTGGTTGCGGCGATCGTGCGCTACCAGCGCGTGCTGATCTGCGTGGCCGACGCCGACCTGCAGATCTACGCCGAGGCGCGGTTGCGCTCGGCGCGGGTGGACATGCAGCGCGTGCAGTTCGTCGAGGCCGAGTACGACGACACCTGGCTGCGCGATTCCGGCCCGATCACCCTGGCGCGTGCCGACGGCGGTTTCCAGTTGCTGGACTTCCGCTTCACCGGCTGGGGCGGCAAGTTCCAGGCCAGCCGCGACGATCAGTTGGTGAGCGCGCTGGCCGCGCAGGACCTGTTCGCCGGCAGCAGCGTGCGCAGCATCGATTTCGCGCTGGAAGGCGGCGCGATCGACAGCGACGGCGCCGGCACCCTGCTGACCACCTGGCAATGCCTGCACGAACGCCACCCGCAGCGCTCGCGCGAATCGCTCAGCCACGACCTGGCCGACTGGCTGGCGCAGCGACGCGTGCTGTGGCTGGATCACGGCTACCTGGAAGGCGACGACACCGACGCCCACATCGACACCCTCGCCCGCTTCGCCAGCACCGATGCGATCGTCTACCAGGCCTGCGACGACGAAGGCGATTCGCACTACGCCGAGTTGCAGGCGATGGGCGCCGAACTGGCCGCATTGCGCACCACCGATGGCCGCCCGTATCGCCTGTTTCCGCTGCCGTGGGCGCAGCCGGTGATCGACCAGGGCCGGCGCCTGGCCGCCTCCTACGCCAACTTCCTGATCGTCAACGGCGCGGTGCTGATGCCGGCCTATGGCGATGCGGCCGATGCGCACGCGCAGGCGGTGATGGCGCAGGCGTTCCCGCGGCATGAGATCGTGCCGATCCCCTGCCGCGCGCTGATCTGGCAGAACGGCAGCCTGCACTGCATCACCATGCAGTTGCCCGAGGGCGTGCTGGCCGGCTGAGACGCCGGCGGCGGTGGCGAGGCGCGCCACCGCGCAACGTCGGGCCAAGGCTCGATCGCGTGCGCCATGGCCTCGCTGGACATGCGGCATTTGCCGCGCATCAGGACTGCGCGCGGCACGCCGCCATGCAGGCATCGATCACACACGCACGGGTGTCCGAGCGGCGAGCGCCACCTCGCCCATTCCGCGCGATGCCAAGGCCTGCGCACGCCAGCGCGGCGCATTCATCTGCCGGGAACCTGCCATGCCGCCATCCGCGCTACCATGCGCGTTTTCGCCGAACCTTCTTCCGCAATGAGCCGAAACACTCTTTCCGTCGCGCTGATCCAGGAACGCAACCACGGCGATGCCGAGGCGAACCTGGCGATCATCGAATCGCGGGTGGCCGAGGCCGCGGCGCAGGGCGCGCAGTTGGTGCTGCTGCAGGAACTGCACAACGGCGCGTACTTCTGCCAGCACGAATCGGTGCACGAGTTCGACCTGGCCGAACCGATTCCCGGTCCCAGCACCGAGCGCCTCGGCGCGCTGGCCAAGCGCCACGGCGTGGTGCTGGTGGCCTCGCTGTTCGAGCGCCGTGCCGCCGGCCTGTACCACAACACCGCGGTGGTGTTCGAGAAGGACGGCAGCCTGCTCGGCAAGTACCGTAAGATGCACATCCCCGACGATCCGGGCTTCTACGAGAAGTTCTATTTCACCCCGGGCGATCTCGGCTTCACCCCGATCCAGACCTCGGTCGGCCGCCTCGGCGTCCTGGTGTGCTGGGACCAGTGGTATCCGGAAGCCGCGCGTCTGATGGCGCTGGCCGGGGCCGAACTGCTGCTGTACCCGACCGCGATCGGCTGGGACCCCAGCGACGAACAGGCCGAGCAGGAGCGCCAGCGCGACGCCTGGATCCTCAGCCACCGCGGCCACGCCGTGGCCAACGGCGTGCCGGTGCTGAGCTGCAACCGGGTCGGCCACGAGCCCTCGCCGCTGGCGGCCGATGGGGTGGTGGGCGCCGCCGGCATCCAGTTCTGGGGCAACAGCCACGTGCTCGGCCCGCAGGGCGAATTCATCGCCGAAGCCGGCGCCGAGCCGACCGTGCTGGTCTGCGATGTGGACCTGCAGCGCAGCGAGCACGTGCGGCGGATCTGGCCGTTCCTGCGCGACCGCCGCATCGACGCCTATGGCGATCTGCTGAAGCGCTACATCGATTGAGCCCCCTCTTGGACGACCTGCAGCTGCGTGCCGCCGAGGCCGCCGACATTGCCGCGATCGCCGCGCTGTACGCCGACGAGGTGCGCGGCAGCGTCAATACCTACGAGTACGAAGCGCCGGACCAGGCGGAAATGCTGCGGCGGATGCAGGACATCGTCGCACGCGGTTATCCCTACATGGTCGCGCAGACCGCCGACGGCCGCCTCGCCGGCTATGCCTACGCGAGCGGCTACCGCGCTCGCAGCGGCTACCGCTGGACCGTGGAGGACACGGTCTACGTGGCCCCGGCGCTGCACGGCCGCGGGATCGGATCGGCGCTGCTGCAGGCGCTGATCGCGGACTGCCAGGCGCGCGGCTTCCGGCAGATGGTGGCGGTGATCGGCGACGCGACCAACCAGGCCTCGATCCGCCTGCACGAACGCCACGGCTTCCTCCGGGTCGGCGTCTTCACCGGGCTCGGTCGCAAGCATGGCCGTTGGCTGGACACCCTACAGATGCAACGCCCGCTGGGCTCCGGCGCCGACGAGGCGCCCTCCGATGAGTGATGGAATGAACGAACTTTCCCAGCCCGGCGCCGACGACGCCCTGTTCGCCGGCCAGCCGTACCGCATCGTCGAGCGCGACGGCGTGCGCTACACCTTGCTCGGCACCGCGCACGTCTCGCTGGCCAGCGTCGCCGCGGTGGAACGGGCGATCGACAGCGGCCGCTTCGATGCGGTGGCGGTCGAGCTGGATCCGCAACGGCTGCAGGCGCTGACCGATCCGGACGCACTGACCAAGCTGGACCTGGTGCAGGTGATCCGCAAGGGCCGGGTGGCGCTGTTCGCGGCCAACCTGGCGCTGGCCGCGTACCAGCGGCGCCTGGCCGAGCAACTGGGCATCGAACCCGGCGCCGAACTCAAGCGCGCGGTGCTGCTGGCGCGCGAACGGCAGTTGCCGGTGTACCTGATCGATCGCGAGGTCGGCCTGACCTTCAAGCGCGCCTCCAGCCGGCTCGGCTTCTTCGGCAAGCTCAAGCTGGCCAGCGGCCTGCTCGGCGGCCTGTTCGCCTCCGACGAGGTCGGCGAGGCGGAGATCGAGAAGCTCAAGCAGGGCGACATGCTCGAGGCCAGCTTCGGCGATTTCGCCAGCGAGAGCCCGGCGCTGTACGACACCATCATCGCCGAGCGCGACCGCTACATGGCCACGCGCCTGCGCGAGGAACAGGCGCAGCGCAGCGCGCCGCCACAGACGCCGGGCGTGTCCGCCGACGCTGCCGACCCGCCGCAGGCCGGCGGCATCCGCGAGGTGCTGGCGGTGGTCGGCGCCGGCCATCTGGCCGGCCTGGCCAGACACCTGCAAGGCGACCAGGACGATCCGGCCTCTCTGCGCAAGGCGCTGGAAGACGTGCCGACCAAGAAGAAGATTCCGTGGATCACCCTGACCCTGACCGCGCTGGTGCTCGGCGGCGTCGCCTGGGGCTACTGGCGCGGCGGCTTCGCGCTCGGCACCGACCTGCTGCTGCAGTGGGTGCTGTTCACCGGCGGCCTGGCCGGGCTGGGCTGCCTGCTGGCCGGCGGCCACCCGTTGAGCATCGTCGCCGGCGCCATCGCCGCGCCGTTGAAGCCGTTCCGCCCCGGCGTGCCGGCCGGCGCGTTCAGCGCGCTGGTCGAGGTGCACATGCGCAAGCCGGCCTACGGTGATTTCCTGGCGCTGCGCGACGACGCGCAGAACCTGCGCGGCTGGTACCGCAACCGCGTCTCGCGGGTGGTGCTCACCTTCCTGCTGACCAACCTCGGCAGCATGCTCGGGGTGTGGCTGGCCGGCTTCCGCATCTTCGGCAAGCTGGCCGGCTGAGCCGTCGCGGCGGCAGGGCCATGCGCCTTGCGCGTCGCAGTGCCACCATGTCGTTGAACACTGTGGGAAGGGCTTCAGTCCCGACGCCTGACCGATAAAGGCGTCGGGGCTGAAGCCCCTCCCACATGTTTCCGCGCGAAGGCGGCAAGCGACCAAGGCGCGCCAGCCATTCCGGCGCGCGGCATCGCTGCGCCGCTCAGGACACCAGCGGCGCCGGCACTGCGCGGCCGCCGCGGGCGCGGCGCACCAGCTTCGCCACGCCGCCGCTGAGATCGTCCAGGATCGCGTAGATGGTCGGCAGGAACAGCAGGCTGACCACGGTGGAGAACGCCAGGCCGCCGGCGATCGCGCGCGCCATCGGGTAATAGGCCGGGCCATCGCCGAACAACTGCGTGGTGGTCAGCGAGATCGGCACCATCGCCAGGATCGCCGTGCCCATGGTCATCATGATCGGCCGCAGCCGCTCGCGCGAGCCCTCCACCAGCGCCTCGGTGCGGGTCATGCCGCGCCGGCGCAGGTTGTTGATGTGCTCGATCATCACGATGCCGTTGTTCACCACCACGCCCATCAGCACCAGGATGCCGATGAAGGCCATGATCCCGAAGCTGGTGCCGGTGATCCAGAACAGCCAGAACACGCCGAAGATCGAGAACAGCACGCCGCTCATGATCGCCGCCGGGAACAGCATCGAATCGAACACCGCCGCCATCAGCATGTAGATCATCAGCAGCGCGATCAGCAGGTTGAACATCATCTGCTGGCCGGCCTTGTCCTCGTCCTGGCCGTCGGCGCCGTCGAAGCTGTAGCGGTAGCCGGCCGGGAAACTGACGCCCTTGAGGGTCTCCTCCATCGCCTGCTTGGCTTCCTGCGGGGTGACCTTGGGCCCGAGATTGGCGGTGAGGGTCAGCGTGGTCTGGCGGTTGGTGCGCCCGATCTGGGTCGCCGCCGGCCGCGTCTGCACCTCGACCAGGCTCAGCAGCGGCACGCTGCGCCCGTCCTTGGTGCGCACGTTGAAGCTGTCCAGGTCCTCGGGCTTGGTTTCCTCGGCGCCGGCGAAGCGCACCCATACCGGCACCTCGCTGTCGCCGCGACGGAACTCGCGCAGCGACGCCCCGCGCAGCGCCAGGCCGACGAAGCTGGCGACCTGCTCGGCGTTGAAGCCGAACGCCGCGGCGCGCTCGCGGTCCACGCGCACCGCCAGCTCGGCGCTGCGGTCGCCGGTGTCCACGCGCACGTCGCGCAGTTCCTTGCGCCGCGCCAGCAGCGGTACCACGTCGTCGGCGATCGCGCGCAACGCGTCGGTAGAGTCGCCGACCAATTGCACCTGCACGCTCTGCCCGCCGCCGCCCTGTCCATTGTCGTTGCGGCCGACGCTGTAGTCGACCAGCGCCGAACGCGGCAGTTCCTTGCGGATCTGCTCGCTCAGCGCCGCCAGGTCGGGAACCTGTTTGAGGTCCACGGTCAGCGTGGTGCTGCTGCCTTCCACCTCGCTGAACCACGAATACACCTGGGTGACGTGGTAGCGCTGGCGGCGCGCGTCGATGAAGCGCTCGAGCTTGGCCACTTCCTCCGACAGCTGCTCGCGCGTGTAGGAACCCTTCCACTGATAGCCGATGAAGATCTGCTCGCCGCCATCGCCGCCGAACATGTCCTTCTTGGTCTGCAGCATCGGCACCACGCTGACCGCGCTGATCAGCGCGATCGCCGCGACGCTCCAGCCACGGTGGGCCAGCGACCAGCGCAGTACCCGCGCATAGCGGCGCTGCAGGCGCGGGATCAGGCCGCGTTCGGAGCCGACCAGCGGCGGGGTGCGCATCCGCGCCGACAGCATCGGAATCAGGCTCACCGCCACCAGCCACGACGCCAGCAGCGACACCGAGATGGTGATGGCGATCTGCGACATGAAGATGCTGATGTTGTTGGTCTCGCCGAACAGGTTCGGCAAGAACACGATGCAATGGCACAGGGTGCCGGCTGTCAGCGCAATGGCGACGTTGCGGGTGCCGACGATGGAGGCCAGCTGCGGCTGGTCCGGCATGCGCTCGCGTTCCTGGTAGATGCTCTCCACCACCACCACCGCGTTGTCCACCAGCATGCCCACCGCCAGCAGCAGGCCCATCATGGTCAGGATGTTGAGGGTCACCCCGGCGAAGTACATGAAGCCCAGGGTGATGGTGAAGCAGATCGGGATCGCCAGGGTCACCATCAGCGTGGACGGCCAGTGGCGCAGGAAGAAGAACAGCACCGTCACCGACAGCAGCAGGCCGACCCCGCCGGCCTCGGCCAGTTCCGCCAGCGACGAGGTCACGGCCTTGCCCTGGTTGTCGATGACCTTCACCTGCACGTCGCTCAGCGCCGGCTGGGTGCGGATCTGCTCGACCTCCGCCAGCACCGCGCGCGACACCTCGACCAGGTTGGCGCTGCGTTCCTTGTACACGTCCAGCCCCACCGCCGGGCGCCCGTCCAGGCGCCGTCCGTAGTTCATCCGGGTCGGCTTGAGCCGGACCTCGGCGATATCGCCCAGGCGCAGGCCCTTGTTGTCGATGACCAGGTCGCGCAATTCCTGCAGGTCGCGCAGCTCGCCGACCGGCTGTACCCGCAGGCGCTGGCCGTGGTCGTCGATCTGCCCGGCCGACAGCGAGAAATTGAGCTTGCCCAGGCGTTCGCTGAGATCGTTGAGGCTGAGGTTGTGCGCGCTGAGCCGGTCCGGCGCGATCGCGATCTCGACCTCGTTGGGCGGCGCGCCGGACACTTCCACCTTGGCCACGCCGGGAATGCGCTCCAGGCGCCGCTTGAACTCGCGGTCGAGCATGTCGTAGGCGCCGGTCAGATCCGCCGCGCCGGCCAGCCGCACCTTCAGCACCGGCTCGTCGCTGCTGGACCACTTGAACACGTGGTAGCGCTGCAGGTCGCTGGGCAGGTCGGCGCGGATCGCATCGATACGCTCGCGCGCATCGGACGCGGCGATGGCGATGTCGCGGTCCCAGTCGGAGAACTCGATGAAGATGTTGGCGCCGTCGGCGGTCGCGGTCGAGCGCATGCGCTTGATCCCGGTCATCGTCGCCAGCGCTTCCTCGGTCGGCCGCACCAGGTTGCGCTCGACCTCGTCGGGCGTGGAGCCGGTGTACGGCAGTTGCACGAACAGGAACGGCGCGGAGATGTCCGGCAACGCCTCCAGCGGCAACCGGAACGCGGCGATCAGGCCGACCACCACCAGCGACACGAAACACATGATGGTGGTGATCGGACGGCGGATGCTGAACTCGGCGACGCTCATGCCGGTTCACCCGCGGTGCCGTCGGCACCGTGTCCGGCGCCCTGCAGGCGACGCCGCGCGCGCTGCCCGCGTTCGGCGTAGTAGGCGTCCGCGCGGCGATCCAGGCGGTCGTAGACCACCGGGATCACCACCAGCGTCAGCAGTGTGGACATCAGCAGACCGCCGATCACGGTGATCGCCATCGGCGCGCGCACCTCGGCGCCCTCGCCGCTGGCCACCGCCAGCGGCAGGAAGCCGAACAACGTGCACAACGTGGTCATGATGATCGGGCGCAGGCGCGAGCGCGCGCCCTCGATCAGGGCCGCGCGCTTGGCCACGCCGTCCTCGCGCAACTGGTTGACCTTGTCGATCAGGATGATCGCGTTCTTGGTCACCAACCCGACCAGCAGGATCAGGCCGATGAACACCACCACCGACACCGGCTTGCCGGTCAGCAGCAACGCCAGCACCGCGCCGACCATCGCCAACGGGATGGTGAACAGGATCACGAACGGGTGCAGCAGCGATTCGAACTGCGAGGCCATCACCAGGTACACCAGGAAGATCGCCAGGCCGAACGCGAACAGCAGCGACTTGGCCGACTGCGCCAGTTCCTCGCCCTGCCCGCCGATGTGCATGCCCACGCCGGCGCCGAGCGGTTCGCGCGCGACCATGTCCTGCACCTCGCGCACCGCGCCGCCCAGGTCGATGTCGCGCAGGTTGGCCGAGACGATGGCCACACGGATCTGGTCGGCGCGGTGGATCTCGCTGGGGCCGGTGGTGGCGACCACGTCGGCGACCGCGTCCAGCGTCACCGGCCGGCTGCTGCCCGGATTGACGATCAGCCGGCGGATGCTGTCGACGCTGGCGCGGTCGCTCTGCTGCGCGCGCACCAGCACGTCGATCTTGCGGTCGCGGAAGCTGTAGCGGGTGGCGACGTCGCCGCGCACCTTCTTCACCACCACGTCGGCGATCTGGCGCGTGGTCAGCCCCAGCGCGCCGGCGCGCTCCTGGTCGAAGCGGATCTGGATTTCCGGGAAGCCCTCTTCCACGGTCGACTTGACGTCGGCGTAGTGGCCGTTGCCGCGCAACATCGCCACCAGCTTCTGCCCGGCGTACTGGATCGTCTCCAGGTCCTGCCCGCGCAGTTCGATCTCCAGCGGCGTCGAAAAACTGAACAGCTCCGGGCGGCTGAAGCCGACCTGCACGCCCGGGTGCCGGCGCATCGTCTCGCGCATGCGGTCGCTCTGCTCGGCTTCGAACCGCGCGCTGCCGCCGCCGGTCATGGCGATGGTCAGCTTGCCGATGTTCTCGCCGCTCTCGGTGGGGTTGGCATCCAGCCGCGTGCCGCTGCCGCTGACCCCGTACAGCGCCTGCACGCCGGCATCCTTGGCATGGACTTCCTGCAGCTCGCGCACCAGCGCATCGGTCTGCCGCAGCGGTGTGCCCGCCGGCAGTTTCACCGTCATCTGGAAGCGGTCCTGCGCCAGCTGCGGGATCAGGTCGGCGCCGAGCAGCGGCACCACCGCCAGTGTCGCCGCGAACGCGAGCGCGGCCAGGCCCAGCACCAGCCCCGGCCGCGCCAGCGCGCCGGGCAACACCCGCAGATAGCCGCGTTCGGCGCGCGCATACGGCGCCATCGCCAGGTCGCTGGCCTTGCGCATCACCGGCGCGACCACCGCCACACCCCCGCGCCACAACCGCACCACCAACCAGGCCACGCCGAAGAAGCCGCCGCGCACCGCCGCCGCCGCGCCGCGCCGGCTCCACGCCACCGGCTTCAGCCAGCCGCGCCGCGGCTGCCACGGCGCCGGTTCCGGCTCGGCCGGGAACGCCAGCGGCGGCCGTCCCTTCAGCGAACTCAGCATCGGGATCAGGGTCATCGATACCACCAGCGAGATCGCGATGGCGATCGCCACGGTCAGCGCCTGGTCGCGGAACAGCTGCCCGGCCACGCCCTCGACGAACACCAGCGGCAGGAACACCGCGATCGTGGTCAGGGTCGAGGCGACCACCGCCATGCTGACCTCGCGGGTGCCGGCGATCGCCGCATCGAGGATGCCCAGGCCGCGTTCGCGCGCCTTGGCGATGCTCTCCAGCACCACGATCGAGTCGTCCACCACCAGGCCGGTGGCCAGCGCCAGCCCGCCCAGCGACATCACGTTCAAGCTAAGGCCCAACTGGCCCATGAAGAAGAACGTGGCCACGATCGACACCGGCAGCGACAGGCTGATCACGAACGTGCTCCAGCCGTCGCGCAGGAACAGGAAGATGATCAGGATCGCCAGCAGGCCGCCGATCACCGCATCCTTCTTGACGTCGCCGATGGCGTGCTCGATGAAGCGCGACTGGTCCTCCAGCGTGGTCAGCTCCACGTCCGGCGGAATCTGCGCCTGCAGCTGTTCCAGGCGTTTGCGCAGCGCCGCCGCGGTGGACACGGTGTTGGCGTCGCCTTCCTTGTAGATCGCCAGTTCCACCGCCTCCTTGCCGCCCAGGCGGATGATCGCCTCGCGCTCCTTGTAGCCCTGGCGCACGTCGGCGACGTCCTTCAGGCGCACCGGCATGCCGCCGGCGATGGTCGTGTTGGAACTGGACGTGGCGCTCTGCGCCGCCGAAGCCGCGGCCAGCGCCGCTTCCGAGCCGGTCGAGGCGGCGATCGCGTACATCTGCTGCATCGCCGCGTCGGCGGCATTGCTGCCGGCGCCCTGGGTGGTCAGCAACAGATTGCGGATCTCCTCCAGGTTGGCGAACTGGTTGACCGTGCGCACCAGGTAGCGCTGCGAGCCCTGTTCCAGGCGCCCGCCGGAGATGTTGATGTTCTCCTCCTTGAGCCGGGTGATGACGGTCTCGATGGGCAGGTTCAACTGCGCCAGCCGCTGCTGGTCGATATCGACCTGGATCTCGTCCTCCAGGCCGCCGCCGACCTTGACCGCGGCCACGCCGGCCACCGGCTCCAGCTTTTTCTTCAGGTCCTCGTCGGCGTAACGGCGCAGTTGGGTCAGCGCGCGCACCGCGTCGGCGTCGGTGGCCGGCATCGCCTTGCTCGCCAGCACCAGGCGCATGATCGGCTCGGTGGAGGGATTGAAGCGCAGCAGCACCGGCGCCTTGGCCTCCAGCGGCAGCTCCAGCGCCTCCATCTTGTCGCGTACCTCCAGGCTGGCCTGGTCCATGTTGGTGCCCCAGGCGAACTCCAGCACCACGTCGCTCTGCCCGGTGCGCGACACCGACTTGAGCTTGCGCAGGTTCTTGACCACGCCGACCGCTTCCTCGACCGGCTGGGTCACCAGCGTCTCGATCTCCGACGGCGCCGCGCCCGCATACTCGGTGCGTACGGTCAGGGTCGGATAGCTCAGGTCGGGCAACAGGTTGACCTTGAGGCTGTTGAGCGCGATCACGCCGAACAGCAGCAGGGTCACCGTGGCCATGGCGATGGTGACGCGGCGGCGGGTGGCGAATTCGACCAGCCCGCCGCCGTGCACGCCCGGCGGGGCGTGGTCGTGCGGATCGCTGCCGTGATCGGAACCGGCGCTGCTCATCAGCGCGCTCCGACCGCGGCGCCGCCGCCCGCGCCGGCGCTGGCGGCGGCGCGCTGCGGCGCGATCACCTGCACGCTGCTGCCGTCGCGCAACGCGACCTTGCCGGCGGTCACCACCTGGTCGCCAGGCTGCAGGCCGGCGCGGATCTCCACCCACGGGCCTTCGGCGTAACCCAGCGTCACCGGCACCCGCTTCGCCTTGCCGGCGACCACCTTGAACACGGCCGGATCGCCGTCGTCGAGCAGCGCCGCGCGCGGCACCACCAAGGCGTCGGCGCGCTGGTCGTAGTCGATGCGGATGCGCCCGAACATGCCCGGCTGCAACGCCTCGGCGCCTTCCTCGAAGGCGCACACCACGCGGAACGTGCCGCTGCCCGAATCCACCACCGGCGCGATGCGGTCGACCTTGCCCTGGTACTGCTTGCCCGGCAGCGCGTCGGCCAGCAGCGTCACCGGTTGCCCGGCCTTGAGCGTGGCCAGCTCGCGTTCGGGCACGTTGAGTGTGGCCTCCAGGCGCGAGTCGTCGACGATGCGGAAGATCGGCGTATTGATCTGCACGAAGTTGCCGGTCTTGATCGAACGCGACGCGATTACTCCGGAGATCGGCGCCACCACCGTGGCGTAGGACAGTTCCAGCGACGCCAATTGGTGCTGCGCGCGCACGTTGGCCAGGTCGTACTTGATCTGGTCGACGTCGGCGGCGCTGACCAGTTGCTGGCCGACCAGCTGCTGCGAGCGCCGGTAGTTGTTCTCCAGCTTGCGCAGCTGCGCCTCGCTCTGCGCCACCGCCAGCCGCGCCCGGTCCGGGTCCAGCCGCACCAGCGGCTGTCCGGCGCGGACCTGCTGGCCTTCCTCGGCCAGCACCGCCAGGGCCACGCCCGAGGTCTTGGCCACCACCTGCGATTCGGCGCGCGCTTCCAGCGCCGCGGTACCGCTGTAGCTGGCCGCCACCGCGCGCCGGGTCGCCTGGACCACCTCCACCGGAACCGCGTCCGGCGCCTTATCGCCCTCCTTCTGTTGCGCCTGCGCGTCGGTCGCCGGCTTGCAGCCGCCGAGCAGCAGTGTGGAAGTGAGCATCAGCGCGGCGGCGCAGCTGGCGGTGCGGCGCATGGAAGATCGCGTCATCGTCGAGTCCCTGGTGGATGGCGTGAATGGTGTTGTAGCTCAGTAGATCACCAAATGACGGGGAGGTGAATGCGCCAAAGGTCATGGTGCCCCCGCCGCGCGGCACGCTCCGGCCGGGGCCTGTTTCGGAGCCGCGAAAGGCCAGGCTATACTCGGGCTGTTCCGTGTTCCCCCACGCCGGAACCCCAGTCCCGTCCTCGGACCACGAAACCATGCGCACGCAGCCGCTAGCCGCTTGTTTTGCCCTGGCCGTACTCGTCGCTCTCGGGGTTGCCCCGGCAGCGGCGCAGACCGCGCCGGCGCCCGCCGCTCCAGCTCCAGCTTCCGCCCCGGCCGCCGCTCCGGCAGCGCCCGCTCCCGCCGTCGGCAATGCCGCCAACGGCAAGCTGCTGACCTACACCTGTCAGGGCTGTCACGGCGTGACCGGCTACAAGAACGCCTATCCGAGTTACCGCATTCCCAAGATCGGCGGCCAGTCGGCGCAATACCTGACCCAGGCGCTGACCGAATATCGGCTCGGCAAGCGCAAGCACCCGACCATGCAGGCCCAGGCGGAAAGCTTCTCCGACCAGGATATCGCCGACATCGCCGCTTTCCTGACCACCCTCAAGTAGCCTTCCCATGCCGAAAGCCGAGCACGCCCTGCGTCCCGCCATCGTCCTGCTTGCTGCCCTGTGGTTGGGGGCCTGTTCGCAATCGCAGGTGGAATCCACCAGCCAGTCCGCCGGCGACCCCGGCCACGCCAGCGGCGAGCACGGCTCCAGCTCGTCCGCCGGCCTGCCCCCCGGGCGCATCGAGGCAGGCGACAAGCTCGCCCACGCCAAGGGCAAGGCCACCGGGCAGAGCTGCATCGACTGCCACGGCGCCGACGGCAACGCGCCGATCGACCCGACCTACCCCAAGCTTGGCGGCCAGTACGGCGACTACATCGCGCATGCGCTGCAGGCCTACCGCGCCGGCGATCGCCAACATCCGCTGATGGCCCCGCAGGCGGCGCCGCTCAGCGACCAGGACATCGCCGACCTGGCCGCCTACTTCGGTTCGCGGAGCACGCAACTGCGCGACATGCACGGCCTGAACTGAACCCGGCGCCGGCGTCCCGCGCCGGCGCGGCTCAGCCACCAGCATGCGGCGCCCTGCCGAGCGGAGCATTCCCGCGGTCGACGGCCGAAACAGACAGCGCCTTTGCGCGACGGCCATGGCCGCTCGCAGACCGCGCCACTCGCCCGGCTGCTGTGCCGTGTCTCGCACACCGGCGATGCACGTACCCGCGGACGCCGGCCCAGCGTCAGCGCACCACTGTTCCAATGCCGTGTCTCGCATACCGGCGACGACGGCTGCCGCGGCAGCCGACGCCGCGTGCGTTCGCCCGACGTGACGCTGGCGTTACCCTCGCACACCGGCAGTGCCTGCTTTCCATGATCGGTGAAGCAGCGCGCGCGGCCGGTCGCGGATCTACTTCACGCTGCCGTTGTCTTCCTGCAATCCAGGTTTGAACGGCACGTCCGGCGGTGGCCGCGCGCTGGCCGGCTGGTCGTTGAGGTTGGGATCGGTGATGCCGCAGCCGCCGCCCAACTGCAGGATCGAGATCACGCAGGAAATGCTGCTGGTGGTGCCGGGAATCGGGATGTTGACGCTCTTGATGCCGCGCCGCACCCAGTCCTCCAGCAGCGTCGCATTCGGCAGCCAGTATTTGTCGAACGAGGTCGGGGTGTAGTCGTACGGCGGGCGCTTGAGCCATTGGCCGGCATTGGCGATCTGGTCGCGCGACCAGGTGTCGGTCTCGGCACCGGGGGCGCCGCGCGGCGGCGCCTTGCCCTGGCCTTCTCCGCCCGGCACGCGCACGCTGCCGTCGCCATTGAACAAACCATTCCCCTGGCCCGCGCCCGCATCGCCGGCGCGGTTGCGCGCCGCCGCCCCCCAATCGTCGCCGCGTTGCAGCGTCGCCCAGCCCCCGTCGCGCGCGGCCGCGGCCGGACCGCTGCCCGGCGCGGGCGCCTGCTTGCCGGGCGGTGCACTGCCTGCCCCTGGCGGCGCTGGCGTCTCGGCCCTGCCCTGCGCGGCGGCCGTCGCTGGCGTGGTGCTGGCCGCGGCCGTCGGCGTGGCCGCCGCGGTTGCCGCCGCAGGGGCCGGCTGCGCGGACGGCGCCGCCGCCGCGGACGCCGCGACCGGCGTGGGCAGTTCGATCTGCCGCACCTGCGGCGCTTCCGCCGCGTGCAGCGTCGGCGCCGGATCGCGCGGACGGATCTGCGGCATCGGCACCTGGACCTGCGGCAGCGGCGCCGGGACTTCGCGTTCGCGCACCTGCACCTGCGGTCCGGACGGCGACGGCACCGCGACCTCGCGCGGGCGGATCTGCGCCACCACCGGCACCTCGGTGACCACCTCGACCTCGCGCTCCGTCACCTGCACGGGCGGCGGCGCGATCGCGCGCGGGGCAGGATTCGGAGCGCGCACAGGAGGCGGTGGCGGCAACACGAAGTCGGTACTCGGCTGCGCGGTCTCGGTGACCTGCAGCGGTTGTTCGGCGGGCGGCGGTGGCGCGGACGGCGGCGGTGACGGGGCCGCCGCCTGCGCCGCGCTCGCGGCAGGCGCCGTTGGCGCAGCGCGGGGCGCAGTCCGCGCCACCGCCGGCGCAGCCCGGGACGCCGGGGCTGGGGCTGGGGCCGAGACGGCGGGCTGCGCAGCAGCCGCGGCGTCCTGCGCCGCCGCGCCGCCGCCCGTCTCGGCTGGCGTGCCACGACCCACGAACTCCACCTGCACGCGCCCGGCCTCACCGGCATCCGGACGCGGCGGCAACCAGCGCACGAATGCCGCCCACAGCAGGAACAACGCGAACAGCAGGTGCAGCAACAGGCTCGCCAGCGCCGCGCCGCGCCGCCACCAGCGCTGGTCGTACGGCGCCGGATCCCAGTGCTGCCACCACAGGCTGCGGAACGCCCGCCACGGGCTCAGCGCCGGCAGCCGCCCGGTCGCGGGCGGCGCGATCTGCGGCATCGCCGCGATCAGCTCGGGCGCGGCGAAGGCGCGCGGCCGCGCCGGTTGCGAGCCGATCCAGTGCGCCCAGCCGTACGGCAGGCCGGTGCGGCGGTCGCGCAGCAGCTTGCGTGGCGACCGCGCCAACAGCGCGGCGAGGATGTCGGTGGCGCGCGTCACCGGCGTTGCGGGAGAATCAGGCCGCGGAATCGCGCGGAATGTACGGCGCGCTGCCACTGTCGTGGTCGGTGGCGTCGCGCACGGCGGTGATGCCCGGCACGCGCCCCATCAGCGTCTTCTCGATGCCCTGCTTCAAGGTCACGTCGGCCATGCCGCAGCCGTGGCAGCCGCCGCCGAAGCGCAGCAGTACCACGCCCTCGGCCGATACTTCCTGCACCGCCACGCGGCCGCCATGCTGCGCCAGTTGCGGGTTGACCTCGTTCTCGACCACCCAGCGCACCCGCTCGACCAAGGACGCGGCCTCGCCAGGCGCCTCGCCCTTGATCTTCGGCGCCTTGATCGTCAGTTGCTGGCCGGTGCCCTGGGTGACGTAGTCGATCTCGGCGCCATCGAGCCAGGCGACGCTGTCGGCGGCGACGTACAAGGTGAAACCGGCGCAGTCGATCGCCCACTCGTCGCCGGCCAGGTCCGCCGGCTCGGCGAACTCCAGCCGCGCATCGGCGCGGGCGGTGCCCGGATCGACCGCGCTCAGGCGCACGCCCATGCCGGGCACGGCCTCGCGTTCGAGCAGTTTGCGGAAATGGGTCTGCGCGTTGTCTGAGATCTGGATCATGCGGTTATTCTAGCGCTTCCACGTGATCCGCTCACCGCGGACGCCCCCTTGCCTGGCAGGTTCAGCTGCCGCGCCGCAGAGACCCCAGAATGAACGACCTGATCCCCCTGCACCAGGCCCATTGCTCGACCTGCAAGGGCAGCGAATACCGGCTCACCCAGGCGCGCCTGGCCGAACTGCTGCCGCAGGTGCCCGGCTGGGAGGTGGTCGACAACGGCACGGCGATCAGCCGCACGTTCCGCTTCCCCGACTACTACCGCACCCTGGCGTTCGTGAACGCGCTGGCCTGGATCGCGCACCGCGAAGACCACCACCCCGACCTGGGCGTGCACTACGACCGCGTGGTGGTGCGCTATTCCACCCACGACGTCGGCGGCCTCAGCGAAAACGACTTCATCTGCGCCGCCAAGGCGTCGGCCCTTCCGGAATGACCCCCATGCCTGCCCTGTCCCCGTGTCGCCCCCTCCTTCCGGCGCTGTCCTTGCTCGCCGCGGCCGCGCTGCTCGGCGGCTGCGGCAAGTCCGAACAGGCGCAGACCCAGACGCCGGTGGCGCCGCCGACCGACGTCGCCGCGGTGCAGACGCCGCCGCCGGATTACCCGATCGAACTGGCCTGCGCCGGGCTCGGCGGCAAGGCGGTGCTGAAGGTGGTGGTCGGCGTGCAGGGCAAGCCGACCGACGTGCAGTTGGTCAGCAGCAGCGGCCAGCCCAAGCTCGACGCCTCGGCGCAGCAGCGCGTGCGCGACTGGGTGTTCAAGCCCGCCACCCGCAATGGCCAGGCGGTGCCGTGGACGATCCAGGTCCCGGTCAACTTCACCCCGCCGGCGCAGCGTCCGGACCAGTGCTTCGCGCTCGACGCGAAGGCGCACGGCGCCGGCTGATCCGCGCGGGCGCAGCGCGTCCTAGGCATCGACGGCGCCGCCGCGCCGCCTTCACGCGACGCCCGCAGTGCGCCCGCTCTCATCGTCGTCTCGCCTCAGGAGCCGCCCGGCGCATGCTGGATATCCCCTTGCACAACGTCTGGATCGCGCTGGCGGTCACCCTGGCCGCCGGCCTGGCCACCGCGCTGGGCAGCGTGCTGGTGCTGTTCACCAAGGGCCCCAATCCACGCCTGCTGGCGTTCGGCCTCGCCTTCGCCGGCGGCGCGATGGTGTACGTGTCGCTGACCGAGATCCTCGGCAAAGCGATCACCGCCTTCTCCAAGGCGTTCGATCCCAACCTGGGCTACGCCTACGCCACCCTGGCCTTCCTCGCGGGCATGGCGCTGATCGTGGTGATCGACCGGCTGGTGCCCAATCCGCACGAAAGCCTCAATGCCCGCGATCCGCTGTTCCGGGACGACAACCGCGCCTACGTCAAGCGCGTCGGCCTGCTGACCGCCGTGGCGATCACCACGCACAACTTTCCGGAAGGCCTGGCGACCTTCTTCGCCACGCTGGAAAGCCCCACGGTCGGCATGCCGCTGGCCTTCGCGATCGCCGTGCACAACATCCCCGAGGGCATCGCCATCGCGGTGCCGGTGCACTACGCCACTGGGCGCAAATCCTATGCGTTCGCGGCCAGCCTGCTGTCCGGCCTGGCCGAGCCGATCGGCGCCATCATCGGCTACGTCGCGCTGTCGCGCTTCCTGTCCGAGGCGATCTTCGGCACGGTGTTCGGCGTCATCGCCGGCGTGATGGTGTTCCTGGCCCTGGACGAGTTGCTGCCCGCGGCCAAGCGCTATGCCAAGGGCCACGAGACCGTGTACGGGCTGGTGGCGGGCATGGCCACGCTGGCGCTGAGCCTGGTGCTGTTCCGGGTGTCCACCGCGCCGTGAACCGGGCGCGCCAGCGACGCCACACGTACGCTGACTGAACGCATGCCAGCGCGGCGCTATGCGAGGCGAACAAGAAAGCTGGGAGACATGAAAGCCGGCGCATGCTGCGCGCATCGTCAGCAATGCATGTCGAAGAGGTGTCGCATGGATCTCCGTTCCCTGCCCCCGGCCAGGCTTGCCCTGTTCACCGCCCTGAGCGTGGTGGCGTTAGGCGCCTGCCAGCGACAAGACGCGCCGGCCCCCGCGGCGCAGGCCGATGCGCCCGCCCCCGCCGCGGCACCCGCGCCTGCCCCCTACGTGCCGCCCACCGCCGACCAGCTCTATCAGCTGGTGGCGCCGATCGCGCTGTTCCCGGACAAGCTGCTGGCGCAGACGCTGGCCGCCTCGGTGTATCCGGACCAGGTGGTGTCCGCGCAGGACTGGCTGCGCAACAACCGCAGCCTGTCCGCCAGCAACCGCCTGCAGGCCGCGGCGGCGCAACCCTGGGATCCCAGCGTCAAGGCGCTGACCGCCTTCCCCGACGTGGTCGATCAACTGGCCGGCAACGGCAACTGGACCCGCGCGCTGGGCGACGCCTATGCCCACGATCCCAACCAGGTGCTGGACGCGGTGCAGGTCATGCGCCAGCGCGCGCAGGCGCAGGGCCACCTGCGCAGCACTCCGCAGCAGCGCGTGCAGGTGCTGCAACGCACCGTGGTGGAGCCGGCCCCGGCCTATGCCGACGCGGTGCCGCCGCCGACCCGCACCATCGTGATCGAGCCGGCGCAGCCGGACGTGGTCTACGTGCCGCGCTACGACCCCGACGTGGTCTACGGCGCGCCGGTCAATGTCTATCGCGAATACCGCTACCGTCCGCCGCGCCCCTACTACGACAGCGGCGACCTGGTCACCGCCGGCATCATCTCCTTCGGCGTCGGCGTGCTGGTCGGCGACGCGCTCGACCACCACCATCACGGCGTGTTCGGCTGGCTGGAACCGGCCCCGCCGTGGCACCGCTGGGGCTGGAACAACTGGGGGGTGAACTGGAACGCGCCGCCGTCGGCGCCCAACTACGTGGTCTACCGCAACAGCGTGTACGCGCCGCGCACCACCATCATCAACAACCACTACGACAACCGCAGCTACGTGCACAACGACTACCGCGGCGCGCCGCCACCGGCCGCACCGATGGGCGGGCCGGGTGACCAGCAGGCCTTCGCCGCCACGCATGCGCCGGGCGCCGCAATGGCCGCGGCGGCGATGGGCGCGCGCGCGCCGGCGGCGGCGTTCGGGCCGGCACGCACCGCGCCGCACGCGATGCCGCAGACCATGCCGCACTTCACCAGCCAGATGCTGCAGGCCGGCCGCCCGGTGGCGGCGATGGCGCCGCCCGCGCAGCGCCCGCCGTCTCCGGGGATGCCGGCCGCCATGGCTGCGGCGCGCGATCCGCGGCTGCCGCCTGGCGTCGCGCATGCCGCGGCGCCGCAACGCACGCTGGCGATGGCCCAGCCGAACGCACCGCGCACGGCACCGTCGATGCCGGTCCCGCAGTTCCATGGCCGGCCGGTGCCGCAGTCACTGACGCCCACGCCGATGCCGCGCGCGGCTGTCGCCAACCACGGCACCATGCCGGCGCCGCGCTTCGGCGAACCGCCGCGGCACGGCGCCGACCCGGGCATGCAGCCCGCCGCCGGCGGCGCCCGCGACGGCTTCGCACGCGAAATGCCGCGGACGCCGCCGCCCCGGCAGGCGATGCCGGCCGGGGCCCCGCGTACGCAGGCCTGGCATGCGCCAGCGCCCGAGCGCGTGGCGCGCGCGCCGGAAATGCCGCGCGAGGCGATGCGCGCGCCGATGCCGGAGCCGCGCCAGGAGCAGCGTGTCGCCCGCTTCGTCCCGCCTCCGCACATGGCCGCCCCGCGGCCGGCCGAGCCACGCCCGGCACCGTCGCGGCCGGCGCCCGCCCACCACGACGGCCATCACGACCACGATCACCACAACAGCTAAGCGGGGGCCGGAGGCGGTTCGACGCCGCCTCCGGCCTGGTGCCTCAGCCCAGACGGTTCAGCGCCTCGGCCAGTTCATCGGCCAACGGCGCGTTCAATAGATAAGGTGTCTTGCCGCCGTCCAGGGTGAACTCCAGCGACGCGGCGTGCAGGAACAGGCGCTTGAGCCCGATCTGCTCGCGCAGGCGTTTGTTGACCGCCGGATCGCCGTACTTGTCGTCGCCGGCGACCGGATGGCCCAGGTGCTGGGCATGCACGCGGATCTGGTGGGTGCGGCCGGTCTCGATCCGCACCTCGCAATAGGAATGTCCGCCGCGCCGCTCCAGCACCCGGAAATGGCTCAGCGATTCCTTGCCGGCCGCGTTCACCTGCACGTGGCGCTCCCCGCCCTGGCGCAGGCCGATGTGCAGCGGCGCGTCCACGCTCATCACCCCGTCGGGCATGCGCCCGACCAGCAGGGTCAGGTAGCGCTTGCTGATGCCGCGGCCCTCGACCCGGTCGTCCTCGCGCATCAGCGCCTGCATCTCGGTCAGCGCCGAGCGCTTCTTGGCCACGATCAGCAGCCCGGAGGTGTCGCGGTCCAGGCGATGCACCAGTTCCAGGGTCTGGTTCGGGCGCAAGGCGCGCAGCGTCTCGATCGCGCCGAAGCTGATCCCGCTGCCGCCATGGCTGGCGACCCCGGACGGCTTGTTCAGCGCCAGCAGCCGCGCGTCCTCGTAGACGATCGCCGCCTCCAGCCGGGCCATGAACGCCTCCGGCGGCGCGGTCTTCTCGCCCTCCTCGGCCAGCCGCACCGGCGGGATGCGCACCTCGTCGCCCGCCTCCAGCTTGCGCTCGGCCTTGGTGCGGCCGCCGTTGACACGGACCTGGCCGCTGCGCATCAGCTTGTAGATCAGGCTGCGCGGGGCGCCCTTGAGCTCGCCGAGCAGGAAATTGTCTACACGCTGTCCAGCCCTGTCTTCCGGGACCTTGAGAATGCGCACCGCGCTGGTCGCGACGTCGCGCGGCTTGGGAGGGATCGGGGAAGAAGTCATCAGGCAGTTTATTCTGTTACACTCGGGGGGCGAGATAAGGGTTTGATTTCGTTGGAAGTTAGCTAAGGGCCAGAAGCCCGGCTTGCGACGATTCCGGCACAGTGCGCGACCACCGCCCCCGGGGCGGCCATGTTAGCGGCTCACCGGCCTACCCGGCCATCGCCGGATGCCACAAGCGTCCGCGCTGAACATGCCCCGTGCGGCGCCCAGCCTGGCTGGAGTCGCCGCCGGTCCTGAACCACCTAAAAGAAACAAGCGCTCCCGCGGTTCGCCGTGGTGTCGTAGCGCTGGAAACCCAAGCCGCCCACCCCGCGCCTGCGCGATGGGCGGCGAAGCGTGACCAGAAGCGAAACCCCATGGCGTTCCGCGCGGTAGCAGCGCGAGGAACGCAACAATGAAGCGAATGCTGATCAACGCCACGCAGGCGGAAGAACTGCGTGTGGCCATCGTGGACGGCCAGACCCTGTACGACATCGACATCGAGCAGCCGTCCAAGGAACAGAAGAAGTCCAACATCTACAAGGGCCGCATCACCCGGCTCGAACCCTCGCTCGAAGCCGCCTTCGTCGAATACGGCGGCGAGCGCCACGGCTTCCTGCCGCTGAAGGAAATCTCCCGCGATTACTTCCAGGCCGGCGTCGACCACAACAAGGCGACGATCCGCGAACTGCTGCGCGAGGGCCAGGAAGTCGTGGTCCAGGTGGACAAGGAAGAACGCGGCAACAAGGGCGCCGCGCTGACCACGTTCATCTCCCTGGCCGGCCGCTACATGGTGCTGATGCCGAACTCGCCCAGCGCCGGCGGCGTCTCGCGCCGGATCGAGGGCGAGGACCGCGCCGCGCTGAAGGAAGCGCTGGACAAGCTGAACATCCCCGACGACATGGGCGTGATCATCCGCACCGCCGGCGTCGGCCGCGATGCCGAAGAACTGCAGTGGGACCTGGACTACCTGCTGCAGGTGTGGAAGTCGATCGCCGAGGCCGCCCTGGCCAAGCCGGCGCCGTTCCTGATCTACCAGGAATCGCGGCTGATCATCCGCGCCCTGCGCGACTACCTGCGCGCCGACATCGGCGAGATCCTGGTCGACACCCCCGAGATGTACGGCGATGCCCAGGAGTTCATGCAGCAGGTGATGCCGCAGAGCCTGCGCAAGCTCAAGCACTACACCGACGACATCCCGCTGTTCAACCGCTTCCAGATCGAATCGCAGATCGAGGCGGCCTACGAGCGCAGCGTGCGCCTGCCCTCCGGCGGCTCGATCGTGGTCGACCAGACCGAAGCGCTGACCGCGGTGGACGTCAACTCCTCGCGCGCGACCAAGGGCAGCGACATCGAGGACACCGCGTTCCAGACCAACCTGGAGGCCGCCGAAGAGGTGGCGCGCCAGCTGCGCCTGCGCGACCTGGGCGGCCTGGTGGTCATCGACTTCATCGACATGGCCTCCAACAAGCACCAGCGCGAGGTCGAGAACCGCCTGCAGAACGCGCTCAAGTACGACCGTGCGCGGGTGCAGATCGGCCGCATCTCGCGCTTCGGCCTGCTCGAGATGAGCCGCCAGCGCCTGCGTCCGTCGCTGGGCGAGTCCAGCCAGATCGTGTGCCCGCGTTGCGACGGCCATGGCCGCATGCGCAGCGTCGAGTCGATGTCGCTGTCGATCATCCGCGTCGCCGAAGAGCATGCGATGAAGGAGAACACCGGACAGGTGCTGGTGCAGGCCCCGGTGGAGATCGCCAACTACCTGCTCAACGAGAAGCGCCGCGCGCTCAGCGAGATCGAGAAGCGCCACGACGCGCCGATCGTCATCGTCGCCGACGAGCAACTGCACACCCCGCACTACGAAGTGACCCGCCTGCGCGAGAACGAGCTGGGCGAGGAAAGCGCCAAGCCCAGCTACCAGCGCAACACCCCGCGCAAGCTGCCGGTGCACGCGCTGACCAAGGCGCAACTGAACATCCCGGCGCCGGCGGTGACCAATGTGAAGCACTCGCAGCCGGCCCCGGTGCGCGAGGTGGTCGAGACCCCGGAACCGGCGGCGGCCCCCGTGCAGGTGCAGGCCCCGGCGCCCGCGCCGGTCGCGGCGCCGGCCACCGGCGTGGTCGGCTGGCTGAAGCGGATCTTCGGTGCCGGCGACGCCCCGGCGCCGACCCCCGTCGCGAGCGAGCCGGCGCAGCGCCAGCGCGCCAACGACGGCAATCGCAACCGCAACGACCGCGGCGACCGCAACGCGCGGCGCGACGGCAACCGCAACGGCGGCCAGGGCGGCAATGCCGCGCGCGGTAACGGCGGCAATGGCGGCAACGCGCGGCGCGACGAGCGCCGTCCGGGCAATGGCGGCGGCAACCCGCAGGGCCAGCAGAACGGCGCGGCCAAGCCGCCGCGCAACGAGCAGCCGCAGCAGGCCAAGCCGCAGCAGCAGCCCGCGCAGCAACCCAAGCCGCCCAAGCAGCAGCAACCGCAGAACCCGGCGCGCCAGCCCAAGCCGCAGCAGGAACCGGCGCAGGCCGCCGCCCAGGGCGACCGGCCGCAGCGCCAGCCGCGCCAGGACGAGGCCGCAGGCAAGCCCGTCGCGGCCCCGGCCGCCGCGGTCGCGCAGGACGCCACCACGATCGCCGCGGCCGCCGTGGTCGGCGCCGCCGTGTCCCCGGCCAACGAGGCGCCGGCCAGCGAGGCCATCGCCGCCACCCCGGCTGCGCCGCAGCCGCAGGTGACGCAACCGGGCATCGACGAACGCGAGAGCGCCGCGGAGACCGCGCAGGCGGTCCCGGCCGGCGAGAACGGCGAGGCCGACGACGCCAACGGCGAGGCCGGCGGCCGCCGCCGGCGCGGTCGTCGCGGCGGTCGCCGCCGTCGCCGCGGCAATGGCGAAGCCGGCACCGGCAGCGAAGGCGCGGCGTTCGACGACAACGAACTGGAGGCCGGCGACAGCGATGGCGACGGCGACGGCGAAACCGCCTCGGCACCGAGCCGCAGCCAGCCCGAGTTCGATTTCGACGACGATGCCGCCCCGGGCGAAGCCAGCGCGGCCAAGCCGCAGCAGGCGCCACGGGAAAGGCGCGAGAAGCGCGAGCCGCGGCCCGAGCGTCCCGCCGCCACCGATGCGCCCACCGCCGCCGCTGCGGCCGTCGTGCCGCAGGCTGCGGACGACAGCGCGCCAGCGCAGGCCGCCCCGGCGGCCACCGCTGCCGTGGTAGCGGTCGCGCCGACCGTTGCCGCACCGGCTTCGGTGGAGGACGCGCCAGCCGAAACGACGGCGACGCAGGCGGCCGACGCTCATGCGTCCTCCGCCTCGGCACCGGTCGCGGAGACCCATGCAGCGCCTGCAACGCCCACCGCCACGGCATCGGTCGTCGCTGTCGCGGCACCCGCCGAGTCGGCGCCGCCGAAGACGGTGGAGGACGCCCTGCAGCCGGCGCCGACGCCGATCGTGGAGCGGCCCGTCGCGGTCGCCACGACGCCGCTGGCCGCCGGAACGGAAACCGTCGCCGCACCGGTGGAGGCAGCGGCACCGCTGCCCGCAACGCCGGTCAGCGAACCGCGGCAGGATGCCGCGCCGACGTCGCCCGCCGCCCAGGAAGAGCCCAGCAAGCCGGCCTACATGCCGGTGCAGACCACGCTGCTGGACGCCCTCCCCGAGGAACCGGCCGTCGCCCCGGCCACGCCGGCGTCCGCGCCGGTCGCCACAGCCCCGGCCTCGAACGTCGCTGCCAGCGACGATGCGGACACCGCGGCAGCGGCGCCTGCCGACACCGCGGACAAGGGCCTGTTCGACGCCCCGCCGGCGGATGCACCGGTCGCGGTCGCCCAGCACCAGCCGCCGCGCAGCGCGCATGACGACGGCGAGAGCGACGACGACAAGGAGCACAAGGAACGCGCCGGCTGAGCGGGCGCGGTTCCTGGCGACACCAGAAAGCGGCCTTCGGGCCGCTTTTTTTGTCTGCCTTCCTGGCCGGAATCCGCATCGCCTGCGCTCCTCGCACTTCGCGTCGGCAGCTTCGATGCCCCAAGAAACGTCGCCACACTTGGGCGGATACGCTGCCTGTCGGCGCGCCACCAGGCGCTGCGATCCAGTCCCTACCTCCGGCGCGCCATGTCGCTCGGCCACGCCACCGCACCCCGCACGCGGCAGCCGCGTGGCCGAAACCGAGTCATCCGGCAGCGACGCGACCTTCGTCGTCCATGCAGTATGCTCCGGCCCTCACATCACCCAGGGAGAAGTCCATGCGTTACACCATGCCGGCAACGCTCGCTGCATGCATGCTCCTCGCCGCCTGCAGCAAGGGCGGCGAAAGCGTCTCGATGTCCAACGCCCCGGTCGACCAGGTCGCCAAGGCGCAGGCCGGCAAGCTGCAGCCGGGCGAATGGGAAATGCGGGCCGAGCAGGTCAGCAGCGAGGCCACCGGCGGCTCGTCCAACATGCCGCCGATGCCGAAGATGCCGCCGACCAGCAGCAAGGTGTGCCTGACCGAGGAACAGGTCAACGATCCCGCGAGCATCTTCGGCAACGCCGCGCAGATGCAGCAGAACTGCGTCTACGACTCCTTCACCATGAAGGACGGCAAGGTCGACGCGAAGCTGCATTGCACGATGGGCGACATCAAGGTCGAGGGCACCACGACCGGCACCTTCAGCGCCACCGAGATCGCGTCCGAGTCGCACACCACGGTCAGCGGATTGCCGGGCGGCATGACCACCAAGTCGCACATGAAGATCGCCGGCAAGCGCCTGGGCGACTGCCAGCCGGGCGACGTGAAGGCCGGCGAGACCAAGGCGCCTGCCGCCAGCTGAGTCCGCGCCGCGGCAGGGCGTGCCTGCCATGCATCCGCAAGCGGTGAGACTTCCGTTCTCCGCGCCACCGCCATGACGTTCACCGTGAAGGCGGTGGCGGCGTAAGCCTGGATTCGACTTCGCAAATACCTTCTTTGTTCGTGGGCTGGCATCGCCAGCCATCGACGATGCAAGCCTTGCACGAAGCCCGCGAACCGCGGCGAGCCGGTTGCGCGGAAACGGCGCCCGGTCTTCGCACGCTCGGTCGAGGCCGCACGAACGGCGCTCGCGCGCCGATCCGATCACTTCAACGCGTGCCAGTTCCGCCCGACGCGGAAGGAGCGTTCCAGCGTGGCCGCCAGCAGGCAGATCTTCAGCGTCTGCGGGAGGACGCCGTCGCCAGGATCGCTGGGCGTGCCGAGGACGACGGAGAGCTGGTTGGCGATCGCCTCCCACACCACCTGCGGATGCGGCCCGATCAACCGGGTGATGCCCATCCACGCCCAGGCGCAGGCCCAATCCAGCGCGCGATAGAGCACGATCAGCGCCACCAGCGCTCCCAGGCCGGTGGCGCCGGCCAGTTGCACGCTGTTCGCCGCCGCGCGGTAGCGCGAGGCGGTCCCCGCCCAGAAATGGGCGATGAAATCGCGCAACCACTTGGGCAGCTTGCGCCACGCGCCGACGGTGCCATCGACCCGGCTCGCCCACGCGCCCGGCGCGTTCCACTGCGCATTGTGCACATCGTAGCGGTAGATCAGCGCGGCCAGGGCCAGCCATACCACCGGCAACAACGCGGAGAAGAAGAGCGGCACCAACGTGTCGGCGACGCCCGCCGGCACCTGCTCCACCGGCCCCGGCAGCGCCGCCTGGGCCACGCCGATCGGATGGGTGACGCCCTGCCAGATCTCCTTGCCGAGCTCGGCGATGCGCAAATTGGCCAGCCAGCGGAACACGCCGCCCCGCCATTCGGTGATCACGTAGAGGCCGACGAAGGTCCAACCGGCTTCGCACAGCACGATCAGCATGCTCCACGCCGGATGCTCGCTGCGCTGCTTCTGCTGCTTCGCCCCACGCCGGATCAGCCAGAGCAACGCGACCGAGGCGATCAGCCACCAACCGCCCGACACATCGAACAGCGAACCGCTGTAGGTGGGATCGAACGGATTGAACTGCCCCATCGCCTCGCGCCCGTAGGCGCGGATCGTCTCGCCGAGAAATCCCCAGGCCGCGTAGTAGGCGAAGAACGGCACCAGCGCCTGCGAGACGACGATCGGCAGACGCCGCCACCCTGCCCTGGCCGCGCCGCTCTGCGGTGCCGACGCCTCCGCCTGCTCCACACGCGATGCGCTGGCGATCGCCGGCAACGCGGGGCGCAGCGTCTCGAACATCAGGACGATGATCACGAGCTTGACCAGCACCACCAGCGTCAACGAAAGCAGGCCGAGCAAGCGGTTGTGATAGCCGAGCCAGACCGCGCCCTGCATCAGCGTTTCGTTGAGCAAGGCGCCGAGCAGCGCCAGCGCCAACAACTGCGGCAGGTACCGGCACCACAGGCCGACGCTGTCGCGGATCAGGCCGATCGGCCCGCCGCGCACGACCGTCTCAGTCATGACGCTGTCCTTGCGAAAAACGGAGGTAGGCCGGACGCCCCTCGCGCGTGCTCAGGGTGACCTGCAGCCTGGGCGCAACGGCGCGTGGCACCAGATAGTACCCGTCGATCGCCAGCGCGCTGCCGGGCCTGGCCGCCGACACCGCAAGGCCATTGCAACTGGCGCCCTTGGGTTCGTCCGGTTTGGCCAGGGCGCGTCGCAGCAGGTCCGGCACCGGCTCGACCGCTTCCCAGGAACGGCCGGCGGCATCGACGACGTTGAGCCTGCAATCGTTCCACGCCGTGTCCGCCCGCCGCGGTTCGACCAGCAGCCGAGCCCGCACGAAGGTGCGATCGGCCGGCAACCCGGCCTCGAACGGCAGCACGGCGAGACCGACGAGCCGGACCGCGGCCCCGTCGTACTCCACCGATCGCGGCGCGGGGACATCGACCGGCCGCAGTTCGCGCGTGTGGAAAATCTCGCGCGCGTCGCGCCAGCCGGTCGCGACGACCGTGCATGGCACCAGCACCACCAGCGCGGCGGTCGCAAGCCGGCGCATGCGCCGTTCGGACGAGCGGCGCTCGCTATCGCGTTCAGAGCTTGGCATGCAGCAGGTCCAGATCGAGCACGTCCACGGATGAGCCCGCCGCGGCCGCCGGATAGCGCAGTTGCGCTTCGGCCGTCAGTTGCGGATCCCGCTCTTCCGACAACAGCAAGGTGCCGGCGCCTGCCGCGAGTGCGGACGGCAGTTCGAACACCACCAGATCCTTGCGCTCCAGCCCCGGCTGCAGCGTCTTGATCGACGACAGCACCACATCGCCCTGCTCGAGCCGGGCACTGGCACGATAACGGCGCCCGTCGGCCGCGACCCAGATGCGGCCGTACACATGCGCGGTCGCGCGCTCCACACGCGATCGCACCGGGATCACCAGAAAGGTTCCGCCGCTCTCGCGCAGCTGCACCTGGCCCGCGGCCTTGAAGCGCAGCGTCCGCGCCAGACGCGGCGTGCCGGCTTCGACGGATAGGTTATCGGCCTGCACCCATGTTCCGGGGCTGCCGGAAACGGCGATCGGCCCGGTGATGCGTTCGTAACGCGGCATCGTCCAGCGCATTCCCGCAAGGGCAACCACGCCGACCAGCAGGATCGCGACACCGGCAAGCCGCTTCACGACTCACCTGCGGGCGCATCGGGCCGCACCGTGTCCAGCGGCAGTTCGACCGCGCCGACCGGATGCGGATCGGTCCACAACGGCTGCGCGTAGAGATTGTCGAAGGGCTTGAACGTGCTGGCGGCCACATCGAAACGCACGCGTGGTGCGGCGGGCTGCGCGGCCGGATACGTCCAGACCAGCGCGATCTCTTCCGGCAAGGCCGGCTGCAGTTCGGTCAGGGCGGCGCGATCGCGCAGCAGATACGCGGTCGGCCGGGCATCGACGCCGGGAATGGGCGTGGCCAGCGTGATCGCGCGCGGCAGCGTGCCGCTGGTGCGCGCGGTGCGATTGGTCGCCTCGAGGTACAACACGATCGCCTTGCGCCCCGATTTGGCCAGCGCGCTTCCGTCCGGCAGCCGATCGCTGAGGTCCGCACGCTCGAATCGCAGCGACCACTCGCCTGCGGCAATGGACTGCGCGACGGGCAGGTTCGCGAGCACGGGCTTGTCCTTGGCCTCGAACAATCCCATCCCCCAACTTGCAACGATTGCAGCGATTCCGCCAGCGCCGGCCATCGCTCGGGTCCGCCATTGCCCGAAGAACGGTTTGCTCGCCAAAACAGGCTCCCTTGCAAGCTCGGCGCGACGGTAGCACTCGCCCGCGACGGATTGCAACCGACGCCAAAACAGGCGCAAAACGGCGGAAACGGGTGGCACGCCGCCTGATGAACTGGGCACTCGGACGCCGCATCCGCGTCTGCGAGCGGAGGCGATCGCAAAAAAAAAGCGACCCTGTGGGTCGCTTTCTTCAGCCGCGAGGCAAGACGCCTTACAGCGGATGCGCCGGATCCAGCAGCCCGTACTGCGTGGCCAGACGCGCCAGCGCGATGTTGTCGTGGATGCCGACCTTCTCGAACAGTCGCGCCTTGTGCGTGTTGACGGTCTTGGCGCTGAGGCTCAGGCGCTTGGCGATGTCTTCCTGGCGCAGCCCGCGGGTCAGCAGCAAGGCGACCTCCAGTTCCCGCGGCGACAGGGCATCGAACGGCGAACCGCCGCCTTCCAGATTGGCCAGCGCCAGGTTCTGCGCGATGTTGGCGCCGAGGTAGCGCTTGCCCATCGCCACGTCGCGCACCGCGCGCAACAGTTCCTGCGCATCGCCCGCCTTGCCGACATAGCCGGACGCGCCGGCCTCGAGCAGGCGCTTGGGCAACGGACCATCTTCCAGCACCGACACGATGATGACCTTGGTGCCGTGGTCGCCCTTGACGATGCGTTCGGTGACCTCGAGTCCGCTGACGCCGGGCATGTGCAGATCGCACAGCACGATGTCGGGCTTGAGCTGGCGGATCTGCGGCATCGCCGCCTCGCCGCTCTCGGCCTCTCCGACGATTTCGATATCGGTTTGATTCGAAAGGATCAGCTTCATGCCGGTACGGACAAGAGCATGATCATCGACCAGAAAAACCCTGATGGCCATCTCGTATAACCCCAATGCGGCGAACGCCACGCCACCAGCCTAGCGGCGTGAATTATTCAGGGCAACCGAATTTTGTAGACAAAGCCACCGAAATTCACGGCACGCTAAGCAAGCATCTGGGCCTTGTCATCAGGGTGAAACAAACACCACGTCGAGCTTACTCAAGGCTCGACACGCAGGGCGAGTGACCAGCCTGTTCGCTCCTCTAGGGTGAGCGCGGCGGTACCTGCGTCAGGCAGGCGCAGTATCGCGACCGCAAGACAAAAACGTTATCAGGACAAAGCCTGATGCCGGGTCAGATTTTCCTGACCTTGCCCATCCCGAAATCCGGACGCAATGCCACCGCGCGAACAACTCGCCAAATCCGAATTTTCCGATAGCCTCGCGCGGACACTGCCAGAGGTCGCCGCGCATCCGGGCACCGGACGCTTCCCCGACCCGCCCGACGTACAACTGCGAAGGCAGTGGTTGGCGGAGAGAGTGGGATTCGAACCCACGGAAGGTTTGACCCTTCGCCGGTTTTCAAGACCGGTGCCTTAAACCGCTCGGCCATCTCTCCGATTGCGACCAAACCACGCGCGTCGCGAGGACGCGCTCGACCTGTTACTGCGCATCCCCTACTTCGTGCCGCGACGTGAGCGCACTAGCATGCGTCGAAATCGCGATACAGCGCCGGCGCGCGCATTTTCGCATGCCCGCGCGGGTTTTGCTCAGCCGGCCTCGACCGCCATCGCGCCCAGGGTCGAATGCTTGACCTTGACCCGCTCCGGGCAGCCGCTGCAATCCAGGCGCGAGGCCTCGATCTGCCGCGGCAGGTGCTCGGCGAGGAAATCGATGAACACGCGCACCGCCGGCAGCAGGCCGCGGCGCGAGGCGAACACGGCGTGGCAGATGCCCTGCGGCAGCGACCACTCCGGCAGCACCACTTCCAGTTCGCCGTTGCGCACCGCATCGGCGCAGACCGTTTCCGGCAGCAGGGTGATGCCGAACCCGTCCTTGACCATCGACTGCAGCAGCGGGAAATCGAAGCCGGCCACGCGCGGCTGCAGGTCGACGCGGCGCACTTCGCCGGCCGGCCCATGCAATTCCCAACGCTGCCGCGCCTCGTCCTCGCTGATGCTCAAGGTCACGTGCGAGGTCAGTTCCTCCGGGTCCTTGGGGCGGCCGGCGCGGTCCAGATACTTGGGGCTGGCGACCAGCAGCTCTTGCACCTGGCCGAAGCTGCGCATCACCAGGCTGCCGTCGTCGTCCAGGCGCGAACGCACGCGCAAGGCGACGTCGTAGCCTTCGTTGATGATGTCGACGCGGCGGTTGCTGATGTTCAGTTGCAGCCGCACCTTGGGGTACTGGTCCAGAAACATCGGCAGCAGCTTGGGCAGCTGCATCTGCGCCAGCGACACCGGCACGCTGACCCGGACCAGGCCGCGCGGCTCGGCGCTGAGCCGGTCCACCACCTCGCGCGCCGCCTGCGCCTCGGCCAGCATGGTCTGCGCGTGGCGATGCACGCTCATGCCCAGGTCGGTGACTGCGAAGCGGCGCGTGGAGCGCTGCAGCAGGCGCACGCCCAGGTCGGTTTCCAGTTGGCTGATGCGGCGGCTCAGGCGCGACTTGGGGATGCCCAGGGCGCGCTCGGCCGCGGCGAAACCGCCGTGGTCCACCACCATCGCGAAGTAGTACAGGTCGTTGAGATCGTGCATGTTCTTTCGATATCTAGAACGATGGATGAAATCGCGTCGGGGTCATTCTACTCCCACAACGATCGAGGCTGCGCACCCGACGGCCGTGCCGCTGCGCGCAGCGCGACGCTTCCCGATCGCCGGGAGTCTGCTGCACCCGGCGCTTCCCCGGTTCCCACTCAATCCCCGGGACGATGGCCTGACCCGGTTCGCCGCGATTCAAGCATCCAGGCGGCGTCGCCGTCTTGGTCGCGGGTGCGACAACGCCATCGAACACGCGCTGGAGACATCGCGGAGCGACGAATCCGCTGCGAATCCAGGCTGAAACCGGGATCGGAGGGGATGGCAGCCAGGGCGCGGCATTTGGGTACAGACCACGCGACGCGGTCGGGTGCGGGGCCGTTCCGCCACGTGCGGCAGGGTCTGCAACGCTGCGGCGGCGCCCGGGGTCGGCCGCTATCGAATGGCCGTCGTGCCTAGCTTGAGCATCGATTCCGTGAACGTCCGGCCGGAATGCGGGCGAGTCGCTCACAAGCACGCAGCTTCACCAAGTGCCTGGCACCGGGGCTACGCCAACGCCGTCGCCTGACGAACAGGGGCAGCGTCGCACGCCGCTGGCGCGGCGCCCGTCGCTCACCCGATCCGGTCGAGGCCACCCATGTACGGACGCAGCGCCGCGGGGACCTCGATCGAGCCGTCGGCGTTCTGGTAGTTCTCCATGACCGCGATCATCGCGCGCCCCACCGCGGTACCCGAGCCATTGAGGGTGTGCAGCAGTTCCGGCTTGCCGGTGGCGGGATTGCGCCAGCGCGCCTGCATGCGCCGCGCCTGGAAGTCGCCGCAGTTGGAGCAGGAGGAAATCTCGCGATAGGTCTGCTGCGAGGGCAGCCACACTTCCAGGTCGTAGGTCTTGGTCGCCGAGAAGCCCATGTCGCCGGTGCACAGCAGCACCTTGCGGTACGGCAGGCCGAGCGTCTCCAGCACCACCTCGGCGCAGCGGGTCATGCGCTCGTGCTCGGCGGCGCTGTCCTCCGGACGGCAGACGCTGACCAGTTCGACCTTCTCGAATTGGTGCTGGCGGATCATGCCGCGGGTGTCGCGACCGCCGCTGCCGGCTTCGGAACGGAAGCACAGCGAGTGCGCGGTCATGCGCAGCGGCAGGCGTTCGGCCTCGACGATCTCGTCGCGAACCAGGTTGGTCAGCGAGATTTCCGAGGTCGAGATCAGATAGCGTTTCTGTTCGCCCAGTTCGGTGGCGAACATGTCCTCTTCGAACTTGGGCAACTGGCCGGTGCCGTACAGGCTGTCGGCGTTGACGATCACCGGCACGTTGGTTTCCTGGTAGCCGTGCGGGCCGGTGTGCAGGTCCAGCATGAACTGCGCCAGCGCGCGGTGCAGGCGCGCGATCGGCCCGCGCAGCACGGTGAAGCGCGCGCCCGACAGCTTGGCCGCGGCTTCGCCGTCCAGCCAGCCGTGGCGCGCGCCGAGTTCCACATGATCCTTGACCGCGAAATCGAACGCGCGCGGGCTGCCCCAGCGCTGCACCTCGACGTTGTCGGCCTCGTCCTTGCCGGCCGGCACGTCGGCCTGCGGCAGGTTGGGAATTTCCAGCGCCAGCGTCTCCAACTGCGCACGGATCTCGTCCAGGCGCTGTTCGGAGGCCTTGAGTTCGTCGCCGAATCCGGCGACCTCGGCCATCAGCGCGGTCACGTCCTCGCCCTTGGCCTTGGCCTGGCCGATCGCCTTGGAGCGGCTGTTACGCAGGCTCTGCAGTTCCTGGGTGCGCACCTGGATGCGCTTGCGGTCGGCCTCCAGGGCCTCCAGGACGGCCACGTCCAGCGCATAGCCGCGGCTGGTGCGCAGGCGCTCGGCGAGGTCGGCGGGCTGTTGGCGGAGCAGGACGGGATCGAGCATGGGCGCATCACGTGGATGGATCGGAGCCACGCATTATCGCCTGTCGGCCGCGCTTTTGCCGACAGCGCGCGCGCGCCGCGGACGCTGTGCGACCGATTCACCGCGGCTATGCCAGAATCCAGCGGTTCCTCACGGTGAGCCCCATGTCCACGTCACCCCCCTCTTCCAACTCCGGCATCGTGCTGCGCCTGCCGCGGCGTCTGCTGGTGATCGTCGGCATCGCGTTCTGCGCCGGGCTGCTGCTGTTCCTGGCGGTCTGGCTGAGCGGGCGCAAGGACAACGATTTCTACAAGCCGCAACCGGCGCAGGTGCAGCAGGACACGGCGGAGATCAAGCCGCTGCCCGAGCCGCTGCCCGCCGGCAGCGCGG
Organism: Xanthomonas sp. DAR 35659; assembly: GCF_041242975.1. Taxonomy (NCBI): domain Bacteria; kingdom Pseudomonadati; phylum Pseudomonadota; class Gammaproteobacteria; order Lysobacterales; family Lysobacteraceae; genus Xanthomonas; species Xanthomonas medicagonis. The sequence continues at coordinate 2,318,895 of NZ_CP162488.1, read as the reverse complement.
CCAGCGACATGCCGCAGGCCAAGCCGCCGGCGACGACGACGGAGGACACACCGAAGCTGGTCGAGACCGCGCCCCCCGCCCCACCGGCGGGAGCCGATGCCATCGCGGCGGGCCCCACCGGCAGCGACGCCGTGGCCGCGGGTGCCGGCGGCGCTGCGCTGGCGCCCGGCGATCGTCCGGTGCCGCTGGAGGGACAGGCGCCGCCGCGTTACCCGACGGCCGCCTTGCGCCGCGGCGACAGCGGCACGGTGGTGGTGCGGGTCGAGGTCGATGCCAGCGGCGCGCCTGGCGGCGTGGCCCTGGTCAAGCGCAGTGGGTCGCGCGAGCTGGACCGTGCCGCGATGGAAGCCGTGCGCCGCTGGCGCTTCCGGCCCGCGCAGAAGAACGGCCAGCCGGTCGCCGGGAGTCTGGAGATCCCGTTCGATTTCAAGCCGGCTCAGTAAGCTGAACCCCGCATGCGGCGGAGGTGCGGCGTTCACGGGCGGCTGACACACCTTGCGCCGCCACGGGCAAGACTAGGCTCGTTGCAAGACGCAAGGAGCATGGTCATGTCCAGTCCTCAAGACATCCGGGATCCGTACGCGCAGGGCCGCGACGTCCAGCGCCGTTCCCACGCCCATCGCGGCTCGCCATGGGCGTGGGTGGCGCTGATCGTGTTGGTGTTGGCGGCCGCCGGCTGGTGGTTGAGTCGCGACGATGGCGGCGAGGCACCGTCGCCGGACGCCCCGACGAATGCAGCACCGGCGACGCCCGCGAGCGACCCGCCACGCACCCCGTAGGCACAGGAACGACGCGAACGGATGCGTCGCGGCGTGCGCCGCGATGCCACGGACCGCGGCCGTCTCGCGAGACCGCTACGCTCAATCGGCGGCGCGCAAACCGAAGCCGGCGCCGCGCGCCAGCGTATCGAACCCCGGGAACGAGGTCGCGACGTTGGCGACGTCGTTGATCCGCACCTCGCCCGCCGCCAGTTGCCCGGCGATCGCGAAGGCCATCGCGATGCGATGGTCGCCATGGCTCTCGATCGTGCCGGCGCCCAGCGTGCCGCCATGGATCGTGGCGCCATCCGGGGTCTCGTCGACGACGATGCCGAGGCTGCGCAGTCCGGTGGCCATCGCCGCCAGGCGGTCCGACTCCTTGACCCGCAGCTCCGCCGCGCCGCTGACCACGGTCTGGCCTTCGGCGGCGGCCGCGGCCACGAACAGCGCAGGGAACTCGTCGATCATGTCCGGCACCACGCTCTCGGGAATCGTCGCGCCGCGTAGCGGCGCGTAACGCACCCGCAGGTCGGCGACCGGCTCCCCGCCGTGTTCGCTGTGGTTGTGCTCGACGATGTCCGCGCCCATCAGCCGCAGCGCGGCCAGCAGGCCGATGCGGCGCGGATTGAGCCCGACTGCCTTCAGGGTGATGTCCGAGCCGGGAATGATGCTGGCGGCGACGATGAAGAACGCCGCCGAGGAGAAGTCCGCCGGCACCGCGATATCGGTGGCGCGCAGACGCTGGCCGCCGCGCAGGCGCGCCTGGCCGGGCGCGAAGTCGATCTCCACACCGAACGCGCAGAGCATGCGCTCGGTGTAGTCGCGGGTGGGATGCGGTTCCTGCACCGTGGTGACGCCGTCGGCATACAGACCGGCCAGCAGCACCGCCGACTTGACCTGGGCGCTGGCCACCGGCGAGACGAACTCGATGCCGCGCAGCGGCTGGCTGCCATGGATGCGCAGCGGCGGCACGCCATTGGCCTCGGTGTCGATGCGCGCGCCCATCAGCGCCAGCGGCTCGGTGACCCGGCGCATCGGCCGCTTGGACAGCGACGCATCGCCGACCAGCACGCTGTCGAAGGGCTGCGCCGCGAACAACCCGGCGAGCAGGCGCATGCCGGTACCGGCATTGCCGCAATCCAGCTCGCCCTGCGGCGCCTGCAGCCCATCCACGCCCACGCCATGCACGACGCGCTGCGACGGCGACGGCGTCTCGATCCGCACCCCGAGCCGCGCGAAGATCGCCGCGGTCGAACGCGTGTCCTCGCCCTCGAGAAACCCCTCGATGCGCGACGTGCCATCGGCCAACGCCGCGAACATCACCGCCCGGTGCGACACCGACTTATCGCCCGGCACCGTCAGCGTGCCCTGCAGCGCGGTGCCGCGCGTTGCGATCCAGCCTTGCTCGTTGCTCATCATCGTTCCTGAAAGTCCAACCACCCGAAGATCCACTACCGCCCGAGGTCACCGCCGCCACTACCTAGCGCTTGCGCTACCGCGACGACGCCACCGCTATTGCTGTTGTTCTTGCTGTTGCTGCTGTTCTGTTTTTGCTGTTGCTTTCAATCCGCCGTGAGGGCTGGCGGGCACGGCGGGTAAAACCCCAACAGGGGCGACGCGCAAGATGCGCGTCGTTTTCGGCAGGCACATGGATGTGCCTTCCGATGTCCCGTCGTGACCGCGGACCCCGCGCGCAGCGCGGGGCAGCCCGTCCCGGGGGTGTATTTCTTTTGGTTACTTTGATCAGCCTCCGGCTGCTGTAAAACGCTTCTTTGCACAAGCAAAGAAAAGTGACTCGCGCAAAGCGCGAAAGCTTTTGCTGTTGCCTTTGCTGTTGAACAAGCGGCTTCAGTCCTGATGACCTTCCCGGGAAACGCCTCGTCGCGGCTGAAGCCGCTCCTACACGTGCAACTCTCTGTGTGATCAAAGCGCCCAGCCGCGGTCAGAGTCCAAGCAACCGCGCAACCACCTCAAGGCACCGCCACCGGATACGACCCCAACACCTTGATCTGCGCCGAATGCGCCTTCAACTCCGCCAACGCCAACTTCATCGCCTCATCCTCCACATGCCCCGCCAGATCGATGAAGAACCCGTACTCCCACTTCGCCTGATGCGACGGCCGCGACTCGATCCGGTTCATGCTGATCCCATGCCGCGCGAACGGACTGAGCACATCGAACAGCGCACCCGGCTTGTCGTGGATGAACACCAGCACCGACGTGCGATCGTGCCCGGACGGCGGAAAGATCTGCCGCCCGATCACCAGGAAGCGCGTGGTGTTGTCCGCGTCATCCTCGATCGACTTCATGATCACCTTCTTCAGCGCATACACATGCGCCGCACTCTCCCCGCCGATCGCCGCCGCATCGTCGGCATTGCGCGCACGGCGCGCCCCCTCGGCGTTGCTGGAGACGGGAATCTTCTCCACCTTCGGCAGGTTCGCGCGCAGCCAGCCGGCGGTCTGCGCGAACGACTGCGGATGCGCGTAGATCCGCTCGATCGCGTCCAGCCGCCCGCTGCGCGAGAGCAGGAATTGGTGCACGCGCAACTCGGTCTCGCCGCAGATCTTCAGGTTGGAGGTGAGGAACATGTCCAGCGTGACCTGGATCGTGCCCTGCCCTGAATTCTCCACCGGCACCACGCCGAAATCGGCGTTGCCGCTCTCCACTTCCTGGAACACTTCCTCGATGGTCGCCATCGGCAGGCCCACCGCCGAGCGGCCGAAATGCTTGAGTACCGCCTGCTGGCTGAAGGTGCCTTCCGGCCCCAGGTAGCCGATCTTCAACGGCTCCTGCTGCGCCAGGCACGCGGACATGATCTCGCGGAACACGTGCACCAGCACTTCGTCGCTGAGCGGACCCTGGTTGCGGTCCACCACCATGCGCAGCACCTGCGCCTCGCGTTCGGGGCGGTAATAGTCCACCGCCGCGGCGAGCTTGCCCTTGGCCTTGCCGACCTGGTGCGCGAACTGCGCGCGCTCGGCGATCAGCGCCTGGATGGTGCGGTCGATCTCGTCGATCTTGGCGCGCACGTCGGCCAGCGCCGGTGCCGCCGCTGCAGGCTTGGCGACGGCCGTCGATTTCGGCTTGGCCGGCTTGGCCGGCTTGCTCGATTCGGCGTCGGCGGTGCGGGATTTGTTCGGCTTTGCGGCCATGGATCGTGGTTTCCTCGATGTGCCGGAGCGCCTGACGCGTCCGGTCGCGGCTGAAGCCGCTCCTACAGGGGGGATGACTAGCCGTTGCGTTGCTGGAAGTCGCGCATGAATGCGACCAGCGCCTGCGCGCCGGCCACCGGCATCGCGTTGTACAGCGAGGCGCGGATGCCGCCGACCGCCTTGTGCCCCTTCAACGCCAGCAGGCCGGCGGTCTTGGACTCGGCGACGAAGCGCGCGGTCAGGGTCTCGTCCGGCAGGAAGAACGGGATGTTCATCCGCGAGCGCGCTTCGGCGACCACCGCGTTGCGGTAGAAGCCGCCGGAACCGTCGATCGCCGCGTACACCAGCGCCGACTTGGCCTGATTGCGGCGCGCGAACTCCTCCACCCCGCCCTCGGCCAGCATCCATTTGAACACCAGCCCCGCCAGGTACCAGTTCCAGGTCGGCGGCGTATTGAGCATCGAGTCGCGCGCGGCGTGCGAGCGGTAATCGAAGATGTCCGCGCGCGGCTGGCCGGCGCGTTCGAGCAGGTCGCGGCGGATGATCACCACCGCCACCCCGACCGGCCCCAGGTTCTTCTGCGCGCCGGCGTAGATCACCGCATAGCGGGACACGTCGATCGGTTCGGCGGCGATGCTGGAGCTGAAATCGGCGAACAGCGGCACCGCGCCGACGTCCGGCGCGTCGCGGAACTCCACGCCGTGGATGGTCTCGTTGGCGGTGATGTGAACGTAGGCGGCATCGTCGCTGAGCCGCCAGTCCGCGCGCGGCGGGATCGCGTGGAAGCCGCCGGCCTCGCTGCTGGCGGCCACGTGCACGTTGGCGTACGGGGTGACCTGCTTGATCGCGGTCTTGCCCCAGTGCCCGGTTACCACGTAGTCCACGGTCTGGCCGGGCGCGGCGAAATTCAGCGCCAGCAGCGCCTGCTGGGTGGTGGCGCCGCCTGAGAGGAACAGCACCGCATAGTCGTCGGAGATGCCGATCAGGCGCCGCAGGTCGGCTTCGGCTTCCGCGGCCACCGCCATGAACTCGGCGCCGCGGTGGCTCAGTTCCACGATCGAGGCTCCCACGCCGTTCCACTCCAACATCTCCGCCTGCGCCTGGCGCAGGACCGATTCCGGCAAGGCAGCGGGGCCGGCACTGAAATTGAACGCGCGCGTCATGGGGCACCTATCGGACAGAACGCCTAGTATGCCGCAGCGCAACAGCTTGCGGCCCGGGCAATTTAGGTTGCATTTGCATCCATTCGACCGGCGCCGGCGTAGTCTTGATGGAAGCCGCCCGCGGTCGCCCGCACCAGGAGTCAGCCATGTCGTTGCGCGATGCCCTCTCCCTTCCCAGCCGCGAGATCACAGACGAGGCCGTCTACCGCGACCGCCGGAGGTTGCTGCAGGCGCTGGCGTTGAGCCCGGCGCTGGGCCTGGTCGGCTGCGCCGACGCCGAGCCGCCGGCCCCGCCCAAGACCGTGGTCACCCCGAAACAGGCGCGCAGCGGTTTCCGCACCAGCGAGGAGTTGACCCGCTACGAGGACGTCACCAGCTACAACAACTTCTACGAGTTCGGCACCGGCAAGACCGATCCGTCGAGCGCGGCCAAGACCTTGCGCACCGCGCCGTGGTCGGTGAAGGTCTCCGGCGAATGCGAAAAGCCCGGCACCCTGGCGCTGGACGACCTACTCAAGGGCAGTACGCCGGAGGAGCGCATCTACCGGCTGCGCTGCGTGGAGGGTTGGTCGATGGTGATTCCGTGGCTGGGCGTGCCGCTGGGCGAGGTGCTCAAGCGCTTCGCGCCGACCTCCAAGGCCAAGTACGTGGCCTTCACCACGCTGGCCGACCCGCAGCAGATGCCCGGCATCCGCTACCGGTCGATCGACTGGCCGTACAAGGAAGGCCTGCGCATCGACGAGGCGATGCACCCGCTGACCCTGCTCGCCACCGGCCTGTACGGCAAGCCGCTGCCGCAGCAGAACGGCGCGCCGCTGCGGCTGGTGGTGCCGTGGAAGTACGGCTTCAAGAGCATCAAGTCGATCGTCGAGATCCGCTTCGTCGAACGCATGCCGGAGACCGCCTGGCACGAGTTGCAACCGTCCGAGTACGGCTTCTTCTCCAACGTCAATCCGGCGGTGGACCATCCGCGCTGGAGCCAGAAGACCGAGCGCCGCATCGCCGGCAAGGCCAGCAAGCTGTTCGCCGAGCGCATTCCGACCCAGCCGTTCAACGGCTATGCCGCGCAGGTGGCGTCGATGTATGCGGGGATGGATCTGAAGAAATGGTATTGAGTGGAGGCTGGGAATGGGGAGTTGGGAATCGGGAATCGGAAAAGCGCGGTGCCCGATGGTTGCGCCGCGCAACGGCTGGAACCGCAGCCTTCCCGTCTCGTGGCATCCGTGCCACCACGGCGCGATGACGGCGCATGGCTAAGACCTCTGCTTCGTTGATCGCCGCCAAGGCGGTGGTGCATGCGTTGGCGTTGGCGCCGATGGCGTATCTGGGTTGGCAGTTCTGGCAGGTATGGCAGGCCGGTAGCGATGCGCTGGGTGCCGATCCGGTGGCCGAGGTGGAGCATCGCACCGGGCTGTGGGCGCTGCGGCTGTTGCTGCTGACCCTGGCGATCACCCCGTTGCGGCAGCTGACCGGGCAGCCGGTGCTGCTGCGCTTCCGGCGCATGCTCGGGTTGTATGCGTTCTTCTACGCGACCGTGCATCTGGCGGCCTACCTGGGGCTGGACCTGCGCGGCTACTGGACCCAGATCTTCGAGGAGATCGTCAAACGCCCTTACATCACCGTCGGCTTCCTCGCCTGGCTGTTGCTGATCCCGCTGGCGATCACCTCCACCCAGGGCTGGATGCGCCGGCTCAAGCGCAACTGGGGCAAGCTGCACAAGGCGATCTACGCGATCGGCGTGCTCGCCGTGCTGCACTTCTGGTGGCTGGTGAAGTCGGACATCCGCGAGCCGCTGCTGTACGCGGCGATCCTGGCGTTGCTGCTGGGTTGGCGCGGCTGGCGCGCGCTCAGCGCGCGCCGAACCACAACAGCCCGCTGAGCGCGGCCGCCAGCAGCAGCGCGCTGAGCAGCAGCCACGGCCAGCGCAAGGCGGTCGCCGCGCGCGGGGCTGGCGCGGGCGCGGCAGACGCCGGCGCGGCGCCGCCATCCTGCTTCAATGGCTCGCCGGGTGCCGCCAGCGGCACCTCCAGCACGAAGCGGTGCTGCGCATCGAACACCAGCTGATCGCCTGGCTGCAGCCAGCAATCGCGCACCGTATTGCCGTTCACCTGGGTCTGCGCATCGCCGAGACCGCGCAACAGGACGCGCTCGCCATGCCGCTCCAGGCGCGCGTGGCGCTCGGCGAAGGCCGGGTCGTCGATGCAGATGTCGCATTCGCGCAGACGGCCGATGCTGCGCGCCCGGTCCAGCGTGTAACTGCGGCCATGGTGCTGGCCGCCGACCCCGCGCAGCACCAGCCGTGGATCGTCGCGTTCGCCGGCCTCGGCCGCCTCGGGCGGTCGCTGCAGCGGTTCGCATCCGCCCTGGACCACCATTTCCACGCCGTCGGCATATACCGCGTCGCCGGCGCGCAACAGCGCCATGCGCCGCACCGGCCGCCCGTTCACATGGATGCCGCGGCTGCCGTTGGCGACCTGCAGCCACAGCCCGCGCCGGTCCAGGCAGAACTGCGCCAGCAGCAGCGCGCCCTGCGTCTCGTCGACCACGCGCACATGCCCGGACGCCTGCCGCACGATGCGATGCACGCCCGCGCGCAGGGGTCGGTCGGGTTGCTGGCGGTTGCTGAAATGGACTTGCAGGTCGGGCACGGCGGGCAGCCTAGCAGGTTGCCTGCGCCGGCAGAAGCGCGCGGCGTCTGGACAACACTCCGCGCATACGCACAATGCGTGATCGTTTACGCGGGCCGCATGCCCGCACAGGAGCCAGCATGTCCAGCATCGACATCCGCCACGACCACGACAAGACCCCGGCGCAGGCGCGCAAGGCGATCGAAACCGCCGCCAAGAAGCTGTCCGAACGCTTCGACCTGGAATCGCACTGGGACGGCGATGCGCTGCTGTTCTCGCGCTCCGGCGTGGACGGGCGCATCGAACTGCTGCCCAAGCAAGTGCATGTCACCGCCGAACTGGGCTTCCTGCTGTCGGCGCTGAAGGGCACGGTGGAAAGCGAGATCCGCCGCGTGCTGGCGGAAAAGCTGGGCTGAGCCGTAAAGCCCCTCTCCCGCCGGGAGAGGGGTTGGGTGAGGGTCCGGCGCGAAAGCGACTCGTGGTGCTCGGGCACACGAGGCTGCGCCCGTACCCTCATCCGCCCCTGCGGGGCACCTTCTCCCGATGGGAGAAGGAACGGCCACTAGCCCCTCTCCCGCCGGGAGAGGGGTTGGGGTGAGGGTCCGGCGCGAAAGCGACTCGCGGTGCTCGGGCACACGAGGCTGCGCCCGTACCCTCATCCGCCCCTGCGGGGCACCTTCTCCCGATGGGAGAAGGAAGAGCCGAGCCCCTCTCCCACCGGGAGGGAGGTGAGGGTCCGGCGCGAAGCGACTCGCTGACCACTCCACACCCCGCTCACTCAAAAGCAAACGGCTGCGGGTGCCCCGCAAACAGGCGCCGCGACACCTCGCGCTCGGTGGTCTCGATATCGCCGATGAAGCCTTCGGCGTCGCCGAGCTTGGAGAAGGCATCGAAGCCGCGTTCCAGGAACCCCTGCAACTCCGACAATCCCGCCGCCTTGGCCGGGCCGCGGGCGAAGCGCAGCAGCATGCGCACGCCCGGGGTGTGCACCGCGCCGGCCAGGCCCAGGCCGACGCTGGCGATCAGGTCGATCTGGTGCAGGCGCAGGCGACGCAGCCCGGTGTGCCGATACGCCTCGGCATACAGTTCGTCGTCCAGGCGCTTGCGGCGCGGCGCCAAGGCCTGCAGCGCCTCGGCCATGCGCAGGTCCAGCGCATGGGTCAACGCGCCCAGTTCGATGCCGTCGGCGACCGTGTCCAGCAGCGAGGCCGGCATCAGCCGCTGCATCATCGGCAGCACCTTGATGATGTCGGCGTCGCGGCGACTGAAATCGCGGTCGCCATACACATCGGTGAGGAAGAACATCGCCGCCGGGCGCCGCTGCGGGTCTTCCAGGAAATGCTCGAAGCTGCGCTCCAGCCGCTCGGACTGCCAGCGCCGCAGTTCCTGCAGCCAGCGCAGCGCATTGCGCGGCTCGCGGACCGGGTCGTGCACGGCCTGGTGCCACGCCAGGCGGCGGCCGAGTCGTTCCAGGACGGGATTGCTGCGCGCCATGGGCGCCGATGATGGTGGCAGCCGCGCGCGACCGCAAGCATCACGCCGCTCGGCTACACTCCGGCCAACGCCTCTCGCAGACCGCGCATGCTCTCCCTCCACAGCGCCTCGCCCCGCCCCCGCTCGCATGGCCGCATCGGCCTGGCCATCGCCGGCGGCGGCCCGATCGGCGGCATGTACGGGCTCGGCGCGCTGCGCGCGCTGGACGATGCGCTGGACGGGCTCGACCTGACCCGGCTGGACTGCTACGTCGGCGTCAGTTCCGGCGCGTTCCTCACCGCCGGGCTGGCCAACCGCATCAGCAGCGCCGAGATCTGCCGGATCTTCGTCACCGGCAACAGCGACGACGCGCGCTTCCGCCCCGAGGACTTCCTGCGCCCCAACGTCTACGAATACCTGCGCCGCGCCGCGACCCTGCCCAAGCTCGCCTACGGCTGGTGGTACGACCTGCTGACCGAGCCGCGCAAGACCCGCTGGTCGGACCTGATCACCCGCTTCGGCGGGCTGGTGCCCAGCGGCCTGTTCGACAACGCCGGGGTCGAGCGCTTCATGCAGGACGTGTTCAGCCGGCGCGGCCGCAGCAACGATTTCCGCACGCTGGAGGCCGACCTGTTCGTGGTCGCGGTGGACCTGGACAGCGGCCGCACCGTGCGCTTCGGCGAGCCGGGCCTGGACCACGTGCCGATCTCGCTGGCGGTGCAGGCCAGCGCCGCGTTGCCGGGGCTATATCCGCCGGTGGAGATCGGCGGCCATCACTACGTCGACGGCGCGCTGCGGCGCACGATGCACGCCTCCACGCTGCTCGAGCGCGGCATCGACCTGATGATCGGGATCAATCCGCTGGTGCCCTACGACGCCACCCACGCGCCGCGCCGCAATGGCCAGATCGACCGCGCGCGCCTGCTCAGCGGCGGCCTGCCGGCGGTGCTGTCGCAGACCTTCCGCACCCTGCTGCAGTCGCGCATGCAGGTCGGGCTGGAAAAGTACGCGCGGCAGTATCCGCGGGTGGACCAGGTGGTGTTCGAGCCCAATGCCGACAACAGCGAACTGTTCTTCACCAATCTGTTCAGCTATGCCGCGCGCCACCGCGTCTGCCAGTTGGCCTACCGCAACACCCTGGCCGACCTGCGCCGCAACGCCGAGGTGCTGGAACCGATGCTGGCCGCGCATGGCATCGCCCTGCGCCACGCGATCCTCAACGATCGCCACCGCACCTTCACCGATGGCGTGGACGTATCGCCGCGGCGCATGACCGAAACCACCGCGCGCCTGCGCCGAGCGCTCGACGACGTCGACCAGGTCATCGCCGCGCGCCGCGCCACGCGCCGCACCCGACGCCCGCCGCCACACGCCGACTGATCCGCCGCCGCGCTGGTGTGATTACTCTAAGCAACGCCGTGAGTCTCGAATCCAGCCACCCAACTGCCGAAGGAACCGCATCGCCATGGCCACACTGAAGAAGTCCACGCGCAAGAAGAAGACGGCCGCCGCCGACGAAGGCCTGCAGGCGCAGGCGGAAAAACTGTCCAAGCGGCTGGGCGAATCGGCCCAGCAGGTGTGGCTGGCCGGTGTCGGCGCCTTCGGCCGCGCCCAGGCCGAGGGCGGCAAGCTGTTCGAGACGCTGGTGAAGGAAGGCCTGACCCTGGAACAGAGCACGCGCAAGCTGGCCGGCGGCGGCGTGGACGCGGTCCGCGATGTGGTGGAGAACCGGGTCGGCCAGGCGCGCGAACGCGCCGCCGACACCTGGGACCGGCTGGAGAAGGTGTTCGAGGACCGCGTGCAGCGCGCCTTGCGCCGGCTGGAAGTGCCCAGCCGCGAGGACCTCGGTTCGCTGGTCGAGCGTGTGGACGCGCTCAACGCCGAGCTGCGCAATCTCGGCGGCGCCCGCAGCGCGCGCAAGGCGCCGGCCAAGGCGCCCGCCGCCAAAAAAGCGGCCAAGACCGCTGCGCCCAAGCCCCGCGCCGCCAAGCAGCCGGCACCGGCGCGGCGTCGCGCCGGCCCGGTCGTCGCCAGCGCCACGCCTGCGCCCAAACGCGCCAGCCGCAAGCGCGCGGCGCCCCCCGCCGCCTCCGAATGACCTTTTGTTGCAAAGCAGCAGATTTTTTCCGACAATCGGGACGGACCCGCCAGTCCATCTGAAGACCGTTTGCTCCCCTCCCCTCTCGGCTTCGGACTGGCGGGTCTTCTCCTGTCCGCCGTTCCCCGCTGCCGCCTTCCCGGCGCCGTGACACGCTGGCGATAAACTGGCGTCATCGATCAGCGTTACGCGGGTGCGTGCATGTTTCCCTGGATAGTGGCAATGGTGCTGGCGCTCGCGACCTGGCTCGCCGCCACGCTCTACCTATGGCTGGTCCGCCGCCGCGAGAACGAGACCACGGCCGGGTTGCACGCCCTGGCCGGACTGCACTGGCGCGACTTCTCGCGCATGGTGCGACGCGCGATGCGCGAGCAACGCGACCTGCACGACGACGCCGACGAGGACCCGGCGGTGGAACCGCAGAGCGATTTCGTCATGACCCGCGGCGATGCGCGCTGGCTGCTGTCGTGCAAGCACGGCCGCGCGTACCGGATCGGCTCGGCCGCGGTCAACGAACTGGGCGCCGCGGCGCGGCTGATGGGCGCGCAGGGCGGCATCCTGGTCACCGAGGGCAAGGTGCAACGCGACGGCGTCGCCGCCGCCGACAAGCAGTCGGTCGAAATCCTCGACGGACGCCGCATCTGGCCGATGCTCAAGCGCTACCTGCCGAGCGAGCTGGAGGACGGCGTGGTCGGCGCGTCGCGCCGGCGCGCGCAGCGGCACATCGCCATCGCCGCGCTGGCCTGCGTGACGCTGGGCCTGATGGTGGGACTGGGCGGCCTGGCGTTGCAGCAACGCCGCGCGGATGCCGCCATCGCCGCAGCGCCCGCGCCAACGCTCCCCGCCGCGGCATCGTCCGCGCCTGTCGCCCCCGCACCGGCGCCGGCAGCGGACAAAGCACCGGGTGCCGAGACGAACGCCGCTGTTCCACCGTCCGCCACCGAGACCGCGCCGGCCACCGCACAACCCGACGCCGCCACCGAGGCCGGCTATCGCCAGGCGCTGTCGAAGACGCTGGCACGCACGCCCGGGGTGATCCGCGGCATCTGGCAGACCCAGATGACCCTGGTGATCGACCGCAGCGGCGACGACGCCCAGGTCTGGCCGTTGATCTGCAGGGAAGTGGAGCGCTATCCCTCGCTGCGCACCGTGCGCATCCAGCTCAACCCCCGCCCGGACCGCGACGAGCCGGTGCGGTGGCGGCAATGTAGGACGTTCTGAGGAGCCGGGAATGGGGATTGGGGAATGGGGAATCGTTGGAGCGGGCTATCGGCGCGCAGCGAGCATGAGCGCAGGAGGCTCTGTTTGGTAAGGCAGTAGCTGCACCGCGTGCAGCCAGCACTTTCCCGATTCCCGATTCCCTACTCTCGGCTCTTACGCAGCGAGCATGGGCACAGGAAGCTCTGTTCGATAAGGCAGTAGCAGCGCCGCGTGCAGCCAGCGCTTACCGATTCCCGATTCCCGATTCTCTACTCCCGGCTCTTACGCAGCGAGCATGGGCGCAGGAAGCTCTGTCTGGTAAGACAGTAGCTGCACCGCGTGCAGCCAGCGCTTTTCCGATTCCCGACTCCCAATTCCCCATTCCCAGCTCCTACCAATGCACGCCCCGCATCAGCGCGGCAAACGCGATCTGCTCCTGGCTGGGCTTGGTCTCGCGTAGCGCCTTGCGGTCGCCCTTGGCCGCGGCCGAGTCCGGGAACAGTTCGAAGGCGGTGTTCATCACCACTTCGTAGGCCTTCGGCGCCACCGCGTTGACCAGGGCGGCGAAGATGCCCAGGCGGGTGGCCACGCGGCTGGGGCGTTCGATGATCGCCTTGACCATCAGGTCGGCGGCCTCGTCCACGCTCAGCGTCGGCACGCTGTCGTACATCTTGGTCGGGGCGATCATCGGCGTCTTCACCAGCGGCATGTTGACCGTGGTGAAGCTGATGCCCTTGCCCGAGAGTTCGCCCTGCGCGCAGCGGCTCCAGGCATCCAGCGCCGCCTTGGAGGCGACGTAGGCGGAAAAGCGCGGCGAGTTGGCCAGCACGCCGATCGAGCTGACGTTGATGATGTGGCCCTTGCGCCGCGCGGTCATGCCCGGCAGCACGCCCATGATCAGGCGCAGGCTGCCGAAGTAGTTCAACTGCATGGTCCGCTCGAAATCGTGGAAGCGGTCGTAGCTCAGCTCGATCGAGCGGCGGATGGAGCGGCCGGCGTTGTTGATCAGCACGTCGACATGGCCGTGCGCCTCCAGCACGGTCTTGATCAGGCGATCGCAGTCGGCCAGGTCGGACAGGTCGGCGGTATAGGCGAAGACCTTGCCGCCCTTGGCGTTCATCGCATCGCGCGCGGCATGCAGTTCCTGTTCGCCGCGGGCCACGATGACGGTGATGGCGCCGGCCTCGGCGACGCGCTGCGCGGTGGCCAGGCCGATGCCCGAGGAGCCGCCGGTGATCAGCACCACCTTGCCGCGGACCTTGCCCTTGAGCGAACGGTCGACGAACAGGTCCGGGTCCAGGTGCCGTTCCCAGTGGTCCCACAGGCGCCAGGCGTAGTCCTCCAGGCGCGGCACCGCGATGCCGCTGCCCTTGAGCGCGCGCTCGGTCTCGCGGCTGTCGAAGCGCGTGGGATAGGTGATGAACTTCAGCACCTCGCGCGGGATGCGGAAGTCGCGCAGCAGCATGCCGGTGAAGCGGCGGATCGGCGGCAGGCTGCCGACCGCGGCACGGATGCTGGAGGGCACGAACGCGAACATGCGCGCGTCCACCCGCAAGGTCATTTCCGGGGCGTGGCCGGCGCGGCAGAACACGTTGAGCACCTCGCCCACGCGCAGCGGCTCCGGGTCGGTGAGGTGGAAGGTGTGGCCGTCGAGCTTGGGCTTGTGCGCGATGTGGTCCATCGCGTCGGCGACGAAGTCCACCGGCACCAGGTTGATGCGCCCGCCCTCGATGCCGAGCATCGGCGCCCATGGCGGCAACAGCTGGCGCAGCTTCTTGATCAGCGGGAAGAAGTAATACGGACCGTCGATCTTGTCGATGGCGCCGGTGCGCGAATCGCCGACCACCATCGCCGGGCGGTAGATGCGCCATTTGATCCGGGTCTCGGCGCGCACCAGCGCCTCCGCGTCGTGCTTGGTGCGCAGGTAGGGATCGTCCAGCCCCTCGGCTTCCTCGAACATGTCCTCGCGGAAGATGCCCGGGTACAGCCCGGCCACCGCGATCGAACTGGTGTGATGGAAGATCCCGGCGCCGATCTGCGCGGCCAGCTCCAGCGCGTTGCGGGTGCCGTCGAGGTTGGCGATGCGTTGTTCCTCGGCCTTGGCGGTGAGGTCGTACAGCGCGGCGAGGTGGAAGAAGTGCTTGACCTTGCCCTGCAACGCCTTGCGCTGCGCCGCGTCCAGCCCGCAACACTCGGCGCCGACGTCGCCATGCAGCACCACCAGGCGCTTGGGATCCCAGCCCTGCTCGCGCACCAGCGCGTCGAACTTGCGCTGCGACTCCTTGCGCAGCAGGACGTGCACGACGCCCTTGCGCCGCATCAGGTTGGCCATCAGATAACGGCCGATGAAACCGGTGGCGCCTGTTACGAAATACGTCATGCCGAACCATCCCTCGTTCCGCGGCCACGGCCCCTCGCCCAGCCTCGGCGCTAACTTGCCAGAGTGCGGCGGGCAGGACAAACGCACGCCGCAGTATGGTGAGCGCTCACACCGTGCTGCACCGCGACATCGACGGCCTCGCGCGCCGCCGATGCGAGCGCGTTCGCGCGCGGCGCGCGGGACTCAGCGCGCGCCAGGCGAGAACCGCGCGACCAGGTCGTAGGTGTCGCCGAGGAAGACCTGGCGCACGAAGGTCACCGCCTGCTCGCCGCGCCAGGTGCGGCGGTCGATCAGCAGGCAGGCGGTGCCGGCCGGCACCTGTAAGCGCGCCGCCTGCGCGGCACTGGCGCCGACCGCACTGATGCGGTGTTCGGCGCGGGTCCACGGCACGTGCTGCAGCAGCCAGCTGCCGGGCACGGTGACCGCGAAGTCCATCCGCAAGGCTTCCGGCACCGCCACCGGATTGATCACCCGCTCTTCCAGCGCGAACGGACGGCCATCGGCGTAGTGCAGGCACTGCAGCGCCAGCAGGCTGCCGTCCGCGGCGACCTCGGCTTCCTGCGGCAGCGCCGCGCGCGGTGCGCGCTGCTGCCGCTCCAGCAGTTCGAAGCGGTAGTCATGGCCGCGCGCGGCGACCTCGACCGGGATGTCCGGAATCTCCAGCGCCACCTGCTCCATGTGCGGATGCGGGCGCGCCACGAACGAACCGGCGCGACGCCGACGCTCGATCATGCCGGCGTCGGCGAGCAGCGCCAGCACCTTGTTGACGGTCATCCGCGAGCAGCCGTACTGCGCCATCAGCTCGTGCTCGAACGGAATGCGGTGGCCCGGCGGCCACGCGCCGCTGCGGATGTGCGCCTCGATGTCGCGGCGGATGCGCTGGTTGAGCGGCAGCGCCGGGGCGGCCGGGCTCATCGGCGCCCCGTGCCGCGGCAGGCGGACCACGCCGCGCGCGCGTCGCGCCTCATGCGTCCAGCAGCCGCGTCAGCGCGCGGGCGTAGCGCGCGGCCACCGCGTCGCGCTGCAGATGGCGTCCATCGCGCACCAACTCGCGGCCGTGGCGCCACACCGCGCGCACTGCGCCGCCGCGCGCGGCGAAGATCCAACTATCCAACCAGGCGTCGTCGCGGCGCGCCTGCAAGGCCGGGTGCGCGGCGTCCAGTTCGACCAGGTCGGCCGGCGCGCCCACGTGCAGGCCCTGCTCGACGCCGAGCGCCTGCGCCGCGCCCTGCGCGGCGGACTGGAACAGCAGGCGGCCGCTGGACAACGCGGTGTCGCCGGCGAGCACGTTGCGCCCGCGTAGGGTCAGGCGCTGGCCGTATTCGAGCAGGCGCAGCTCCTCGGCCGCATCGATCAGCACGTTGGAATCGGAGCCGACGCCGAAGCGCCCCCCGGCACGCAGGAAGTCCGGCATCGGGAACAGGCCGTCGCCGAGGTTGGCCTCGGTGATCGGGCACAACCCCACCACCGCGCCGCTGGCGGCGATGCCGCGCACTTCGGCGGCATCCACATGGGTGGCATGGACCAGGCACCAGCGCGCGTCCACCGGCGCGTGCGCCAGCAGCCATTGCACCGGCCGCTGCCCGCTCCAGGCCAGGCAGGCGTCGACCTCGCGGGTCTGTTCGGCGATGTGGATGTGCACCGGGCCATCGCACAGCGGCAGCAGCGCCGCCAGTTCGTCCGGGGTGACCGCGCGCAGGCTGTGCGGGGCCAGGCCCAGCACCGCATCGTCCAGCCCCTGCAGGGCGCGGCGGCTGCCGTCCAGCAGCGCGGCGAACCCGTCGACGTCGTGCAGCAGGCGCTGCTGCGCGGGGTTGGGCGCGGCGCCGCCGAAGTCGGCATGCGCGTAGAACACCGGCAGCAAGGTCAGGCCGATGCCGCTGGTCTGGGCCGCGGCCGCCAGGCGCTGCGCCATCTCGGCACGGTCGGCGTAGGGCCGGCCGTCGGCCGCGTGATGCACGTAGTGGAACTCGCCGACCCGGGTGAAGCCGGCCTCGAGCATCTCCACGTAGGCCTGCTCGGCGATGGCTTGCAGATCGTCGGGGCTCAGCCGCTGCAGGAAGCGGTACATCAGCTCGCGCCAACTCCAGAAGCTGTCGCCGCTGCGTCCGCCGATCTCGGTCAACCCGGCCATCCCGCGCTGGAAGGCGTGGCTGTGCAGATTGCCCAGCCCGGGCACCACGATGTCCAGGCACCGATCGCCCATGGCCGCGGCCACGCCGCGCTCCACCGTGGCGATGCGACCACCGCGCACACCGATGCGCACGTCGCGCGCCCAGCCTTGCGGCAGCAGCGCGTGCGCG
This sequence comes from Xanthomonas sp. DAR 35659, assembly GCF_041242975.1. Classification (NCBI taxonomy): domain Bacteria; kingdom Pseudomonadati; phylum Pseudomonadota; class Gammaproteobacteria; order Lysobacterales; family Lysobacteraceae; genus Xanthomonas; species Xanthomonas medicagonis. The sequence goes on along the minus strand of NZ_CP162488.1, from coordinate 2,301,738 downwards.
CACCAGAATTCGCCCGATCCCGCGTTGCCGCTGGCCTGCTGTTGCGCCTGGGTCTGCACTGGACACCCTCCATCGACCGCAATATTGTATATACAAAATAACCGACGAGCCCGCCCGTGACCATGCCCTGCGACACGCTCTGGCACAACGCGCACCTGATGACGCTGGACGCCGAGGACGGCGGCCTGGGCCTGGTCCGCGACGGCGTGGTGGCCTGCCACGACGGCCACATCGTCTATGCCGGCGCCGCCGCGCAGTTGCCCGGTCCGCTGTCGGCGCGGCGCAGCATCGACTGCGGCGGACGCTGGATCGGCCCCGGCCTGATCGACTGCCACACCCACCTGGTCTATGCCGGCACCCGCGCCGGCGAGTTCGAGCAACGCCTGCTCGGCGCCAGCTACGCCGACATCGCCCGCGCCGGCGGCGGCATCGTCTCCACGGTGCGCGCCACCCGCGCCGCCGACGAGGACGCCCTGCTCGCCGCCAGCCTGCCGCGGCTGGACGCGTTGCTGGCCGAAGGCGTGACCACGGTGGAGATCAAGTCCGGCTACGGCCTGACCCTGGACGACGAACTGCGCCTGCTGCGGGTGGCGCGGCGGCTGGGCGAACTGCGCCCTGTCGCGGTGTCGCCGACCTTCCTTGGCGCGCACGCGGTGCCACCCGGCGCCGAGGCGCAGGCCTACATCGACGAGGTCTGCGAACGGATGATCCCCGCGGTCGCCGCGCAAGGCCTGGCCGAGGCGGTGGACGTGTTCTGCGAGCATCTGGCCTTCACCCCGGCGCAGACCGAACAGGTGTTCCAGGCCGCGCAGCGCCACGGCCTGGCGCTGAAGATCCATGCCGAGCAGTTGTCCAACCAGGGCGGCGCGGCGCTGGCGGCGCGCTACGGGGCGCTGTCGGCCGACCACGTCGAGTACCTCGATGACGCCGGCGTGGCCGCGATGGCCGCCGCCGGCACCGTCGCGGTGCTGCTGCCGGGCGCGTTCTATTTCACCCGTGACACCCATCTCCCGCCGATCGCCGCGCTGCGCGCCGCCGGCGTGCCGCGCGCGCTGGCCACCGACTGCAACCCCGGCACCTCGCCGCTGACCAGCCCGCTGCTGGCGATGAACCTGGCGGCGACGCTGTTCCGGCTGACCGTGGCCGAGTGCATCGCCGGCTTCACCCGCGAGGCGGCGCGCGCGCTCGGGCGCCAGGACCAGGTCGGCCGGCTGCGCGCCGGGCTGGCCTGCGACCTGGCGATCTGGGACATCGCCGAACCGGCCGAATTGGTCTATCGCATGGGCTTTAACCCGCTGCATGCGCGTATCTGGAGAGGACAATGAGCGACGACGAGATCCTGCTGCGCCCCGGCGCGGTGAGCCTGGCGCAGTGGCGCGCCGTGTACCGCGGCGCCGGCGTGCGCCTGGACCCGGCCTGCGCCGAGGCGGTGCTGCGCAGCGCGCAGACCGTGGAGGCGATCGTCGCCACCGGCGCGCCGGTGTACGGCATCAACACCGGCTTCGGCAAGCTGGCCAGCGTTCGCATCGAGCGCGAGGACCTGGAAGCCCTGCAACGCAACATCGTGCTGTCGCACGCGGCCGGGGTCGGCGCGCCGATGCCGGTGCCGGTGGTGCGGCTGATGATGGCGCTGAAGCTGGCCAGCCTGGCCCAGGGTGCCTCCGGCGTGCAGCCGCAGACGCTGGCGCTGCTGGAAGCGCTGCTGCACCACGAGGTGATCCCGGTGGTGCCGTGCCAGGGCTCGGTCGGCGCCTCCGGCGACCTGGCGCCATTGGCGCACCTGGCGACGGTGATGCTCGGCGTCGGCGAGGCCTTCGTCGGCGACGCGCGCCTGCCGGCGGCGCAGGCACTGGCCCAGGCCGGGCTGCAGCCGCTGACGCTGGGCGCCAAGGAGGGCCTGGCGCTGCTCAACGGCACCCAGTTCTCCACCGCCTACGCGCTGGCCGGGCTGTTCGAGATCGAGCGCGTGTTCCATGCCGCGCTGGTCGCCGGGGCGCTGTCCACCGAGGCCGCGAAGGGCTCGGACACCCCGTTCGATCCGCGCATCCATGCGCTGCGCGGCCAGCCCGGGCAGATCGCCACCGCCGCCGCGCTGCGCGCCCTGATGCACGACTCGGCGATCCGCGATTCGCACCGCGACAACGACGTGCGCGTGCAGGATCCGTACTGCCTGCGCTGCCAGCCGCAGGTGATGGGCGCGGCGCTGGACGTGATGCGCCAGGCCGCCACCACCCTGGCCACCGAGGCCAATGGCGTCTCCGACAACCCGCTGGTGTTCAGCGACACCGGCGAGGCGCTGTCCGGCGGCAACTTCCACGCCGAGCCGGTGGCCTTCGCCGCCGACATGCTGGCGCTGGCGGTGTGCGAGATCGGCTCGATCAGCGAGCGCCGCGTCGCCATGCTGGTGGACCCGGCGCTGTCCGGGTTGCCGGCGTTCCTGACGCCCAAGCCCGGCCTCAACTCCGGCTTCATGATTCCGCAGGTCACCGCCGCGGCGCTGGTCTCGGAGAACAAGCAGCGCGCCTATCCGGCCAGCGTCGACTCGATCCCGACCTCGGCCAACCAGGAAGACCACGTGTCAATGGCCGCGCACGGCGCGCGGCGCCTGCTGGCGATGGCCGAGAACGCGGCCAACGTGGTCGGCATCGAGCTGCTGGCCGCCGCGCAGGGTTGCGACTTCCACGCGCCACTGCGCTCCAGCGCGGCGCTGGAAGCGGCACGCGCGCTGCTGCGTGGCCGCGTATCGGCGCTGCAGGACGACCGCTACTTCCACCCGGACATGCTCGCCGCCACCGCGCTGGTGCGCGCCGGCGCACTGGCCGCGGCGGTGGGGATGCCGTTGCCCGAGGTCAGTGTCTAATCCGACGCCCCCTTGTAGGAGCGGCTTTAGCCGCGACCGGGCCTTCCCGGGAAAGCCCGGTCGCGGCTGAAGCCGCTCCTACAGAACAGCACAACGCGCGAGGCCCTATGACATCCCTCCCAGACTGGCTCAGTGTGCACCGCGGCGATGCGCCGCTGATTCTCAGCTTCCCGCACACCGGCACCGAGCTGCCGGAGGCGCTGGCCGACCGCTTCGTCTCGCCATGGCTGGCGCAGCGCGATGCCGACTGGTGGGTGCACCTGCTGTACGACTTCGCCGAAGCGCTCGGCGCGACCACGGTGCGCACCGCGATCTCGCGCTCGGTGATCGACGTCAACCGCGACCCGGCCGGGGTGTCGCTGTATCCCGGGCAGAACACCACCGGGCTGTGCCCGCTGACCACCTTCGATGCGCAGCCGCTGTACCGGCCCGGCGCCGAACCCGACGCGGCCGAGATCGAACGACGCCGCGTGCAGTGGTTCGCGCCGTACCACGCCGCGTTGGATGCGGAGATCGCGCGCCTGCGCGCCCTGCACCCGGCGATCGTGGTGTACGACGCGCACTCGATCCGCTCGCGCATCCCGCACCTGTTCGACGGCGAGCTGCCGCAGTTCAACATCGGCAGCGCCGGCGCCTCCGGCGCGGTGGACAGCAGTTGCGCGGCAGCGCTGACCGATGCGGTCGAACGCGTCTGCGCCGACAGCGGCTTCAGCCATGTGCGCAACGGCCGCTTCAAGGGCGGCTGGAGTACCCGCCACCACGGCGCGCCGACCGATGGCGTGCACGCCATCCAGATGGAACTGGCCTGTCGCGGCTACATGCACGAGCCGGAGACGGTCGATCCCACTATCTGGCCCTCGCCCTGGCAACCCGACTATGCCGCGCCATTGCGCGCGGTGCTGCAGCAGGTGCTGCAGGCCTGCCTCGCCTTCGCCCGCAGCCCCGCCGCGTCCAGCCGCGCCGCCGACTGACGCGCGCACCGCGTTCCGCCTTCCGCGCATCCACCTGAGGATTCCCGCATGACCCGCCTCGACGCCACCCGCCGCATCCACGCCCCCGCCGGCAGCACCCTCACCGCCAAGAGCTGGCTGACCGAAGCGCCGCTGCGCATGCTGATGAACAACCTGCACCCGGACGTGGCCGAGCGTCCGCAGGAACTGGTGGTGTACGGCGGCATCGGCCGCGCCGCACGCGACTGGGAGAGCTTCGACGCGATCGTCGAGACGCTCACCCGGCTGGAGGACGACCAGACCCTGCTGGTGCAGTCGGGCAAGCCGGTCGGCGTGTTCCGCACCCATGCCGACGCGCCGCGGGTGCTGATCGCCAACTCCAACCTGGTGCCGCGCTGGGCCAACTGGGACCACTTCAACGAACTGGATAAGAAGGGCCTGGCGATGTACGGCCAGATGACCGCCGGCAGTTGGATCTACATCGGCGCGCAGGGCATCGTCCAGGGCACCTACGAGACCTTCGTGGAGATGGGCCGGCAACACTACGGCGGTGATCTGTCCGGCAAGTGGCTGTTCACCGGCGGCCTCGGCGGCATGGGCGGCGCGCAGCCGCTGGCCGCGGTGATGGCCGGCGCCTCATGCCTGGCGGTGGAGTGCCGCAAGAGCAGCATCGACATGCGCCTGCGCACCGGCTACCTGGACACCTGGACCGATTCGCTGGACGAGGCGCTGCGCCTGATCGCCGAAGCCTGCGCGGCGAAGACGCCGCGTTCGGTCGGTCTGCTCGGCAACGTCGCCGACGTGCTCGCCGAGCTGCTGGCGCGCGGGGTCAAGCCGGACCTGCTGACCGACCAGACCTCCGCGCACGACCCGGTCAACGGCTACCTGCCGCAGGGCTGGACGGTCGAGCAGTGGGACGCAAAGCGCGTGTCCGCGCCGAAGGAGGTGGAACAGGCCGCGCGCGCCTCGATGGCCAACCACATCCGCGCCATGCTCGGCTTCCACGCGCTGGGCGTGCCGACCGTGGACTACGGCAACAACCTGCGGCAGATGGCGCTGGAGGAAGGCGTGGCCAATGCCTTCGACTTCCCCGGCTTCGTGCCGGCCTATATCCGCCCGCTGTTCTGCCGCGGCGTCGGCCCGTTCCGCTGGGCCGCGCTGAGCGGCGATCCGGAAGACATCGCCAAGACCGATGCCAAGGTCAAGGAACTGATCCCGGACAACCCGCACCTGCACCGCTGGTTGGACATGGCCGCCGAGAAGATCCAGTTCCAGGGCCTGCCGGCGCGCATCTGCTGGGTCGGCCTGGGCGAGCGCGACCGCCTGGGACTGGCGTTCAACGAGATGGTCGCCAGCGGCGAACTGAAGGCACCGGTGGTGATCGGCCGCGACCACCTGGACAGCGGCAGCGTCGCTTCGCCGAACCGCGAGACCGAGGCGATGGCCGACGGTTCCGACGCGGTCTCCGACTGGCCGCTGCTCAACGCCCTGCTCAACACCGCCAGCGGCGCCACCTGGGTCTCGCTGCACCACGGCGGCGGCGTCGGCATGGGCTTCTCGCAGCACGCCGGCATGGTCATCGTCTGCGACGGCACCGAGGCGGCGGCCAAGCGCATCGCCCGTGTGTTGTGGAACGACCCGGCCAGCGGGGTGATGCGCCACGCGGATGCGGGCTATGAGATCGCGCTGGCCTGCGCGAAGGAGAAGGGGCTGGATCTGCCCGGCATTCTGGGCTGAAGACGTCCGCGCGGGTTTCACCGAACCCGCCAGCCCCTCGCGCAGGGAACCCGAGCGCCACCGCGATCGCGCGGAGCGCGGCAGCATGCTGGAGCTGCCCGCTTCGTTCGCGATCTCGCCGACCGTCACCACGCTGACGCCGACGCCGAGGTACGCAGCATTCCGCCACGTCCGGCGCGGCATTGGTGTGGCTGCGCGCGCGCCGGCACTTCGCGCAGGCCCATACCCGGCGCTGCTGCTGCCGTCCAGACTCCAGCGCGATCGAAGTCACGTCTTGCGACACACGCACTCAAGATTGCCCAAGGCGCGCCGACAAGAGATGCAACGTTTCGAGGAGCCTTCATGGGCATCCTGCTCTATCTGACTCCCGCCCTCGCGCTCTGGGCACTCGCCGCCAGCATCCTGGCCTGGATGTTCTACGGGCGCATGCGCGACGAGCAACAGCAACAGGCGAGCGCGCAGGACAGCCTGGAGCGTCACCAGATGGCGCTGGCACAGCTGAAGGCGCGCGCGGCGGCCGGCGCGCGCGAACTCGAAGCACTGCAACAGGCCTACGCCAACCTGCGGCAGACGGTGGACCAGCAGACGCAGGAGCCGGGAACCGCGCCGCCGGCCGTGGCGCCGCCGCCGGTGCCGATCCAGGTGATGGAACGCCTGGATATCTCCGGGGAAATCGGCACGCTGCTGGCGCACGTCGCGCGCGTGGCCAGGAGCATCCGCCGCTACAGCGCCTACAGCCGCGGCCACAACGCGCCGGAGCCGAGCAACGCCCGCTACGACCTGCATTGGCTGTCCGACTGCCTGCACAGCCTCGACCAGATCGGCCATGCGCTGGCCCGCGGCAACGTCGATACCCTGACCGCGGCCTGCACCGAGCTGCTGTCGATGTACGAGCAATATCTCAAGGACGGTTCCGGCTACAACAGCCGCGACACCTTCCAGCGCCTGAGCAGCCATGTCCCGCTGGCCGACGTGACCGACGCGATCCGCTCGATCGCGGCCAAGGCCTCGCTGGCCCGCCAGGAACAGGCGCAGCTGCAACTGCAGGCCGCCGCGCCCGCGCAGACGGCCTCGGCCGCCTGATCCGCGCGGGCCAAAGCCGCCGGCGCGCGCTGCCGCCACGGCACCAGCGCCCCGCTGCCGGCGTTGCCGGCGTCCTGCGTTGACCGGGCCAGCCGCCCGTGCTGTGATGCGTGCCGGTCAGGGAGGGAGCGACACCATGGCGGACATCAAGGCAGCCTTCGAAAAAGCGGCCCAGGACATCAAGCAGCGCGAGGAGCGCCCCGACAACGACACCCTGCTGCGCCTGTACGCGCTGTACAAACAGGGCGCCGAAGGCGACGTCGCCGGCGCCAAGCCCGGCTTCTTCGACTTCGTCGGCACTGCCAAGTACGAGGCCTGGGCCAAGCTCAAGGGCATGCCGCAGGCCGAGGCGCAGAAGAAATACGTGGACCTGGTGAAGAAGCTGCTGGCCTGATGGCACGCGACACGCGGCGACGCATCCTCGATACCGCGCTGGCGATGTTCAACGCGCAAGGCGAGCCGCACGTCACCACCAACCACATCGCCGACGAGCTGGAGATCAGCCCGGGCAACCTGTACTACCACTTCCGCAACAAGGACGACATCATCGAGCACCTGTTCGCGCGCTACGAGGAGCGCATGGACGCGGCGCTGGCCTTGCCGAGCGCACGGTTGCCGGGGCTGGAGGACATCTGGCTGCAGCTGCACCTGGTGTTCGAGTGCATCTGGGACTACCGGTTCCTGTATCGCGACCTGATCGAGATCCTCAGCCGCAGCCGGCGCCTGCGCCTGCGCTTCGCGCGCATCCTGCGCCGCGCCGACGACAGCGTGCAGGCGGTGTTCCAGGGACTGGCGCAAGCCGGGGCGATGCGCGTCAGCGCGCAGGACCTGGGCGGCATCGCCACCAACGTGCTGGTGGTCGCCACGTTCTGGCTCAACTACGCCGCCGCGCGCGGCGAAAAGGACGAGCAACTGGCGATCCGCCAAGGCATTGTGCAGGTGATGCGGCTGATCGCGCCGTTCCTGCGCGACGCCGAACGCGCGCATCTGGCTGCGCTGATGGACGCCTACCTGGACTGAGTCGCCCTGCCCCGCGTGCGCCTACGCGCAGCGCCGGGCGCGACGCCGATCATTCGGCTGCAGCACGCGGCACGCCACCGTCGAGCGAATAGACCTTGCACACCAGCCCCGGCGGCGTGCGATACGTGCGAAACCCGATGGCGTCGTAGTACGCCTGCCCGAGCGCATTGTCGGCGGCGATGCTGGCATCGATCCGGGTCAGTCCGGCGCGGCGCGCCGCCGCGCAGGTGGCCCGAAACAGCGCACTGCCGACGCCGCGGCGCGCGGCCCGCGGGTCGACATGGGTGCCGATGATGCCCCAGCCCTCGGCCACGTCGTAGAGGTTGCCCGGACGCGCGATGCGCAGCGACTGGAAGCCGAGGATGCCGCCGTCGCCGTCGCCGTCGCCGTCGTCGGCGAGCACGCACTGGAGGCGATCGGGATGATCGAGATAGGTGGCGCGGACCACCGCCAGGTCGGTCGGCGCCTTGCGCAGGCCGGCGGCGAAGATGGCGTTCTGCACCGCGACCATCGCGGCGGCATCGTCGTGGGTGGCGAGCCGGATCTGCATGGTGTCGCCGTCTCGGATCATGTCGGGCGAGTATGCCCGAGCGCGCCGGCCGCGCGCGAGGTCGCCGCCTCGCACCGCACGACTCGCAGCGTTCGACCATCTTGTCCGCGATGTGCTGCCGACACGGCCGCTGATCCGCGACGCTCGCGCCGATTCGCCAAGCGCCGCCGGCATCGGCTAGGCTTGCCGCCCTGCCCTCGCCGCCGCCCGCCATCCGCGTGAGAACCGTCGTCGCCACCCGCTACGTGACCCCGCTGCGCGAAGGCGGCTCGTTGCCCGCGGTGGTCGAGGCCGACGACGACGGCCTGTACGTGTTGAAGTTCCGCGGCGCCGGGCAAGGCCCCAAGGCGCTGATCGCCGAACTGCTCGGCGGCGAACTGGCGCGCGTGCTCGGCCTGCCCATGCCGGAGCTGGTGTTCGCGCTGCTCGACCGCGAGTTCGCGCGCACCGAGCCGGACCCGGAGATCCAGGACCTGATCCGCGCCAGCGAGGGCCTGAACCTGGCGCTGGACTACCTGCCCGGCGCGCTCAACTACGATCCGGCCGCCTTGCGCCCGGACCCCGCGCTGGCGTCGGCGATCGTCTGGTTCGATGCCTACGTGACCAACGTCGACCGCACCGCGCGCAACACCAACCTGATGGTCTGGCACGGCAAGCTGATGCTGATCGACCACGGCGCGGCGCTGTACTTCCACCACGACTGGGAACATGCCGGCGGCGCCAGCGCCTCGGCGTTCCCACGCATCCGCGACCACGTGCTGTTGCCCTACGCCAGCGCCATCGCCCAGGCCGACGCGGAACTGGCGCCGCGGCTGACCGATGCGGTCATCGATGCGATCGTGGCGCGGATCCCGGATGCCTGGCTGCAGGCCGAAGCCTGCTTCGACACCCTGGACGCGCATCGTCAGGCCTATGCCGACTACCTGAAACGGCGTCTGGCGCAGCGCGCCGGCTTCGTCGAGGAGGCGCTGCGTGCGCACGCCGCATACCTATGACTACGCGGTCATCCGCGTGGTGCCGCGGGTGGAGCGCGAGGAATTCGTCAACGTCGGGGTGATCGTGTCGTGCCCAACCTCCAAGCTGCTGCAGGCGGCGATCGAGCTGCAGCCGGCACGCCTGCACGCGCTGGACCCGACCCTGGACATCGAGCGCCTGCGTCCCTACCTCGACGCGATCCCGGCGATCTGCCGCGGCGACGCCGACGCCGGCCCGATCGCGCTGCTGCCGCCACGCGCGCGCTTCCACTGGCTGACCGCGAAGCGCAGCTCGGTGATCCAGATGTCCTCGGCGCATGTCGGCCGCACCCTGCACCCCGAGCAGGTGCTCGAGCACCTGCTGGAACGCATGGTGCGTCCGCCGCGCTAGCGATGCCGTCTCGACACCTTGTGGGAGCGACGTCCAGTCGCGACGCTCTAGCGGGAATGCCCGTCGCGACTGGACGTCGCTCCCACAAAGATGCAGTCGATCAGCGCCGCAGCCCCTGGACCGACAAGGCCATGCATTTCCTTGCAACGCGGGTAGCTGATCCGCCAGGCCCCATGCGGCCTTGGAGGCTGGCTTCATGCCGTTCCAAACCCTGGGTGAGCCTGGCGCGTCCCATCACGCGCCAGGCCCGCGCCGCCGTTACCTAGAACGCGCGCTGCGCTTGGCGGCCGGGCGAGGACGCCGCGCAGCGGCGGTCTTCTTGGTCGCGCGCTTGGCGGGCTTGGCCGCGGCCGGACGCTTGCGCGCGGAGGCGCGCGCGGCGGGCTGCAGGCCAAGCTTGACCAGCACCGGCTGCAGCCGCGCCTCGACCTCGGCGCTCAACGGCCGCACCTGCCCGCGCAGCGCCGCGGCGCCCTCGCGCACGCCGGCCTCGGCGTCGTCGGCCAGTTGCGCCAGCGCCGCCTTCACGGCATTGGCGCCGGTCCTGGCATCGGCCGCGGCGGCCAACGCGCGCTTGCGGGTCAGCGAGACCAGGCCCAGGCCGGCCAGCCACAGGTGGCGCGGCGCCAGGGCCTCGCTGCGCGGGGTGGAGGTGGAACGCTTCTTGGTCGCCATCGTGCTCTCCTGGATGCCTGCGGCGGCATCGATGCCCTGCATGCTGGCGAGCGCGGCTTGAGCAAACACACTATCCGCGCTGCAGCTTGCCAGGCCGTCGCCGCCGCGCCATGCTCGGCGCGACCACAGGGAGGCCAGGCATGGCAGCAAAACCGATCGCATGGGCGCCGTTTCCGCACGACGCCAAGGCCTACGCCTATCCGGGCGAGGCGTTGAAGAAGGCGTGGCCGAAACTGCACGCCGGCGACCGCGAGCCCTACCCCGATCCGGCGCGCGCCCAAGCGCTGCTCGATGCCGCCGGCAAAGCGGGCAAAGGCCACGATGCGCAAACCTTGTCGGCGGCGCTGATCGAGGCCTGGCGCGCCTTCCACCAAGGACAGTTCCAGCAGGCCTACGAGGCCGGCAAGGCGCTGGGCGTGTTCGGCGCCTCGGTCGCGGTCAAGGCGATCGGCATCCACGCCGGCTATCTGGTCGAAGACGACAAGGAGCAGTTGCAGCGGCTGCAGCAGGCCGCGACGCTGGCCGAGGCGGCGATCGCCGCGCTGCCGGACGAAGCCAACAGCCACTACCGCCACGCCTTCGCGCTGGGCCGGTATAGCCAGGGCCTGAGCATCGTCAAGGCGCTCAAGCAGGGCATCGCCGGCAAGGTGCGCGCGTCGCTGGAAGCGGCGCTGGAACGGGAACCCAAGCATGCCGAGGCGCACATGGCGTTGGCCCTGTACCACGCCGAGATCATCGGCAAGGTCGGAGCGATGATCGGCGGCCTCACCTACGGCGCCAAGGCGGCCACCGCCGAGCAGCACATCCAGCAGGCGCTGAAACTGGTTCCGGACGCCCCGATCGCCCACGTCGAACACGCCAACGTGCTGCTGTTGCTGTATGGCGACAAGCGCGAGGATGCGGCCGCGGCCGCCTTCGAAAAAGCCGCCAAGCTGAAGCCGCGCGATGCGATGGAGGCGCTGGACGCGGCTTTCGCCGCCGAGCAGTTGGAATAGCCGGAATCCGACATTTTCCAGGCCGCCCTTCTGCGCGACCAGCGCTCGCCGCTGCGCGTCGCCAGGCGCCTCTGTTAGCCACGCAAGCCTCACTGTAGGAGCGGCTTCAGCCGCGACGGGCTCTTCCGGAAATGTCCGCCGCAGCTGGACACGCTCCTGCGAGGGTCGCGAGGCGTCCCGCCGAGCCGCGGCAAAGCGGGGTATCCAAGATGCCCTGAAGCCGCTCCAGAAGACGCGGCGAAGATAGGACGACCGTGCGCAGCGGCACCCCGCACAGACAGCGACGCGTCGCTGCGTTCGCCGCGCGCTTACGACGCCGGCAACGCATAGGCGATCACATAGTCGCCCTTCTTCGTTTCCATGAAGTGGTGGCCGCCGGCCACGATCACCAGGTACTCGCGGCCATCCACCGCATACAGCATCGGCGTGGCCTGGCCGCCAGCGGGCAGCTTGGCCTCCCACACGCGCTTGCCGGTCGCCAGGTCGATCGCGCGGATCATGTCGTCGGTGGTCGCGGCGATGAAGATCAAGCCGCTGGCGCTGATCACCGCGCCGCCGTTGTTCGGCGTGCCGATCTCGATCGGCAGGCCGGAGTGGATGCCGAACGGGCCGTTGCCGCGCGCGCTGCCCAGCGGGCGGTCCCACAGGGTCTTGCCGCTGGCCAGGTCGATCGCGCGGATGCCGCCGTACGGCGGCTGCTTGCACAGCAACCCGGTGAACGGCAGCCGCCAGCCGGCATTGACGTTGATCGCGTACGGCGTGCCGGCCTGCGGATCACCCGCGCCTTCCGCGCCGCCCGCATCGCCACGCACCTGATCGCGCGGCGCCCAGCCGAGCTTGTCGGCCTTGGCCCGCGGCACCAGCCGGTTGTAGTTGGGCATGTCGTTGTAATTGGCGACGATCACCCCGCGCTGCGGATCCACCGCCACGCTGCCCCAGTCCGAACCACCGTTGTAGCCGGGATATTCGATCGAATGGCGATCGGCCTCCGGCGGCGTGTAGATGCCCTTGTAGCTGGCGCTGCGGAACTGGATGCGGCACACCAACTGGTCGATCGGGGTGATGCCCCACATGTCGCGCTCGCTCAGGTCCGGCTTGCGCAGCGAGTGGTACCGCGAGAACGGCTGGGTCTTGGCGCGGCGCCGCGGTTCGACGCCACCGCCGGGCACCGGCCGCTCCTCGACGCCGACCAGCGGCGTGCCGCTGCGGCGATCGAGCACGTAGATCTCGCCCTGCTTGCTGGGCAGGATCACCGCGGGCACGGTGCCGCCATCGCGAGGGAAATCCACCAGCGTCGGCTGCGACCCCAGGTCGTAATCCCACACGTCGATGTGGGTGGTCTGGAAATTCCACACCGGCTTGCCGGTGGTGACGTCCAGGGCGACCAGCGAGGTCGCGTACTTGTCCTCGGCCGCGGTGCGCGAACCGCTCCAGTAATCGGCGCTGGAATTGCCCATCGGCAGGTAGACGTAGCCCAGTTGCTCGTCGCCCGCCGCCGAGGTCCACATGTTGGGCGTGCCGCGGGTCCAGGTCTGGCCCGGCGGCGGTGTGCCGTTCCAGTCCGGCCGGGTCATGTCCCAGGCCCAGCGCAACGCGCCGGTCACCGCGTCGAAGCCCTGGATCACGCCCGAGGGCTCGTAGCGCTGCTGTCCGTCCAGCACTTGATGGCCGGTGACGACCACGCCGCGCACGATGGTCGGCGGCGAATTGATCGAGACGTAGCCCGGCGGCGTCTCGCCCATGCCGACGGTGATGTCGACCTGGCCGTGCGTGCCGAAGTCCTCGCATGGCGTGCCGCTGGCGGCATCGACCGCGATCAGGCGGCCATCCAGGGTGCCCTCGATGATGCGGCTGCGGCAGGCGCGCGGCGCGCTGCCTGGGGCGACCTGCCCCGCCACGCCGTCCTGCGCCGCCGCCGAGGCGGCATTGGCCGCGTCCGGCACTTCGTAGTAGCTGACGCCGCGGCAGGCGGCGGTGTAGGGAATCGAGTTGTCCGCCACCTTCGGATCGTAGCGCCACCGCTGCCGCCCGCTGCGCGCGTCCAGCGCGATCAGTTGATTGCGCGCGGTGCACAGGTACAGGCTGTCGCCGATCTTCAGCGGCGTGGTCTCCGCGCCCCAGCGCTTGTCCGGCAGGTCGCCGGTGCGGAAGGTCCACGCGGTCTGCAACTGCGCCACGTTGCCGGGCGTGATCTGGCGCAGCGGACTGTAGCGACTGCCGGCGTTGTCGCGGCCGTACGCGGCCCAGTCGGCGTCGGCCGGCGCCTCGGCCGGCTGCGCGCCGGCACGCGGCGTCCGCGCCGCCGCCGCGATGCCGGCGGCGTGCGCGAGCAGGCCGTCGGCCTCGGTCACCCCATACGGCACGAAGGCCAGCGCGAAGGCGGCCACGAACACCAGCGCCAGCGCCACGGCCAGGCCGCGCGACAGGCCGCGCGAGAACGGACGCTGCAAGCGCGGCAAGGCCAGCGCCACCAACAGGCCCAGGAACACCATCAGGCCCATGCGCGGCACCCAGCGCCAGTAATCGGCGCCCGATTCCCAGGCCGCCCACAGCAGCGACACTGCGAAAGTCGCCGCGAACCACACCGCGCCGCTGCGCCTGCCACGCGCCAGCAATACGCCCGACAGCAGCAGACCCAGCCCGCCGACCAGGTAATACCAGGAGCCGCCCAGCGCCAGCAGCCACACACCGCCGGCCGCCAGCACCAGGCCGATCAGCGCGCAGGCGCTGCCCAGCAGCAGCAGCGGCCAACGGCCGCGGCGCTGTGTTTGATCAAGATCGTTCATGAAAAATTCCTCGCAGGAAGCGCCGCGCGGAACATCCGCTGCGGCATGCGCGCGATCGCGCCGCGGACCGTTATCCCAAGCCGCAAGTGAACACGGCGCGTTCTATCGCGGCACAGAAGACGACATGCTGCGTTCCATCAGGATTGCCGGCATGCACGCGGCAGGCCGCAACGCTGCCGTTTCCGCGCGCTGCCGCGAAAGCGCGCTGGCGATAGCGCTACAGGCACCGTGGCAATGAAGATGCAGGCATCGGGTTCGTCTCCATCGCGCACCACGGCCTCGGCCTCGACGCCGGCCTCCGGCGCTGTCTCCATGTCCTCGGCATTCTCGTGCTGGCCCTCGGCCGGCTCGACCACGATCAGACTGACCACGTCTTCGCTCTTGGCCAGTCGGATGCCCCATACGCTGCCGCGGCGGCGTCCGATCGGCTTGCCCCCCGCAGCGGTCCTCGCGGCGCTGGTTGCACGCGTCGTCGCCGTCCTCGACGGCTTTGGCCAGTCCGATCTCGTGGTCGCCATTGTCCTCGTCCGTGTCCACATCGGTGGTAACGGCAAGACCGAAGTGCATGTACTGAACGGTGCCGACGGCGACCCATCCTTCCTGACGCATCAGGCGACCTCTCTGCATCAGACAGGCATCTCCCACGCGTGGAAGTTGCTTGTGGCCAATCCGTAGGCGATCGCGGCAAGGATGTTGCACTTGCGGGCTTGCAGAAACGACGACGCCGGCATAGCGCCGGCGTCGTCGCCTACCGCTTGCGCAGGACTCAGTCCTGCGACGGCAACTCGCTGGCGACGTCGACGCCGCCCTCTTCGCCGGCGACCGCCTCGACCGGTTCGTCCTCGACCAGCGAGCCGTCCAGGCGCTCCACCGCCTGCAGCTTCTCGCCCTTGGACAGCCGGATCAGGGTCACGCCCTGGGTATTGCGGCCGACGCGGGAGATTTCCGAGGCGCGGGTCCGCACCAGGGTGCCGCCGTCGGAGATCAACAGCACCTCGTCGCGGGCGCTCAACAGCACCGCGCCCACCAGCTTGCCGTTGCGCTCGCTGGTCTGGATGCCGATCACGCCCTGGGTGCCACGGCCCTTGCGCGGGTACTCGCCGAGCGGGGTGCGCTTGCCGTAGCCGTTCTCGGTCGCGGTGAGGATGTAGGCATCGACCTCGTCGCCGTTACGCGCCTCGGCCTCGACCTCTGTGTCCGCCGCGGCGTCGACGTCGTCGGCGTCCTCGTCCTGGCCGACGGCCGGCTCGGCCACGATCAGGCTGACCACGTACTCGCTCTTGGCCAGGCGGATGCCGCGCACGCCACGGCTGCTGCGGCCGGTCGGCTTGACCCCGCCGCGGCTCTTGCGGCGCGCGCCGCGGGCGTCCTCGCCCTCCTCGCCCGCGACCTCGTCGTCGGCCGCGGCAGCGTCGTCGCTCACCGCGTCGTCGATGACCACGTCCTCGGCCTCGTCGTCCTTGGGACGCTCGGAGAAGCGCACGGTCTTGCCGTTGGACGCGAACAGCAGCACGTCGCGCTCGCCGTCGGTCAGCGCCACGCCGACCAGGGCGTCGCCCTCGTCGAGGTTGATCGCGACCTTGCCGCGGCGCAACTGGAACGCGAACTCGCTCAGCGGCGTCTTCTTGACCATGCCGTTGCGGGTGGCGAAGAACACGTAGCGGCCGTCGGCGTAATCGCGCACCGGCAGCACCGCCTGCACGCGCTCACCGTTCTCCAGCGGGATCCAGTTGATGATCGGGCGGCCGCGCGCGTTCGGGCCGGCCTCCGGCAACTGGTACACCGGCAGCCAGAACACCTTGCCGCTGCTGGTGAAGGTCAGCAGCGTGTCGTGGGTGTTGACCAGCCACAGCTGGTCGATGAAATCCTCTTCCTTGGTCGCCGCCGCGCTGCGGCCGCGGCCGCCGCGGCGCTGCGCGCGGTAGGCGCTGACCGGCTGGCGCTTGGCGTAGCCGGCATGCGACAGGGTCACCACCACGTCTTCCGGCGCGATCAGGTCGAGGATGTCGAGGTCTTCCTCGCTGTGGCGGATCTCGGTGCGGCGCGCGTCGCCGTATTCCTCGCGGATGCTGACCAGCTCGTCGCGGATCACCTGCAACAGCACGTCGGGGTTCTCCAGGATCCGGATCAGCCCGGCGATCGCCTCCAGCAACTGCTTGTATTCCTCGGTCAGCCGTTCCTGCTCCAGGCCGGTCAGGCGGTGCAGGCGCATCTCCAGGATCTGCGTGGCCTGCACCTCGGTCAGCTGATAGCCGCCGGCGACCAGGCCGGCCCCGGCCGGCAGATCCTCCGGCTGCGAGGCCTCGGCGCCGGCCGCGCCGAGCAGCGCGCCGACCAGGCCGGGCTGCCAGGTCTTGGCCAGCATGCGCTCGCGCGCTTCCTGCGGGTTGGCCGAGGTCTTGATCAGCTCGATCATCTCGTCGATGTTGGCCAGCGCGACGGTCAGGCCTTCGAGGATGTGCGCGCGGGCGCGCGCCTTGCGCAGCTCGAAGATGGTGCGGCGGGTCACCACTTCGCGGCGGTGGCGGACGAACGCCTCCAGCATCTGCTTGAGGTTCAGCAGCTGCGGGCGGCCATCGACCAGCGCCACCATGTTGATGCCGAACACCGACTCCATCTGGGTCTGCTGGTACAGGTTGTTCAGCACCACGTCGGCGGCTTCGCCGCGCTTGACCTCGATGTAGATGCGCATGCCGTCCTTGTCGGACTCGTCGCGCAGCTCGCTGATGCCCTCGAGCTTCTTTTCCTTGACCAGCTCGGCGATCTTCTCGATCAGCCGCGCCTTGTTCACCTGGTACGGGATCTCGGTGACCACGATCGCTTCGCGGCCGTTGTCCTGGATCTCGATCTCGGCCTTGGCGCGCATGCGCACGCGGCCGCGGCCGGTGCGGTAGCCGGCGACGATGCCGCTGGTGCCGTTGACGATGCCGGCGGTCGGGAAATCCGGGCCGGGGATGTATTCCATCAAGCCGTCGACGTCGATCTGCGGATTGTCGATCAGCGCCAGGCAGGCGTTGATCGACTCGGTCAGGTTGTGCGGCGGGATGTTGGTGGCCATGCCCACCGCGATGCCGGCCGAGCCGTTGACCAGCAGGCTCGGGAACCGGGTCGGCATCACCGACGGTTCCTGTTCCTTCTCGTCGTAGTTGGGCTGGAAATCGACGGTTTCCTTGTCGATGTCGGCCATCATTTCGTGCGCCAGGCGCGACATGCGCGCCTCGGTGTAGCGCATCGCCGCCGCCGAGTCGCCGTCGACCGAACCGAAGTTGCCCTGCCCGTCCACCATCAGGTAGCGCAGCGAGAACGGCTGCGCCATGCGCACCAGGGTGTCGTACACCGACTGGTCACCGTGCGGGTGGTACTTACCGATGACGTCGCCGACGATGCGCGCCGACTTGTAGTAGGGCTTGTTGCTGTGCGCGCCCAACTCGTTCATCGCGAACAACACGCGGCGATGCACCGGCTTGAGGCCGTCGCGCGCATCCGGGAGGGCACGCCCCACGATCACGCTCATCGCGTAATCGAGGTAGCTCTTGCGCATCTCGTCTTCCAGGTTGACCTGGATGATTTCCTTGGCGGATTCTGCCATTCGGGTTCCGTAAGTCTGGTGGCTAATCGACCACGACGTCGGCCCGCGGCACGCGGGCCTGCCGGCGCCGAGAACCTACGGCGCACAGCGGTCGATCGAACCGCCGGATTCTAGCATGACAGGCCCGCGAATGCCCGGGTTTTTGCCGGCGCGAACAAGCACTTGCGTGAGCTCGCGGGCCGTTTCGGAGTCAGTTTCGGGGACCGCGCGGCGGTGTCCGGGTCAGCCGCCGAAGGCGGCGCGCATGCGCTCGGCATCCGGCCGCTCGATCACCCCGCGCTCGGTGACGATGGCGTCGATCAGCTCGCCCGGGGTCACGTCGAACACCGGGTTCCAGGCGGCGATGCCGTCGGCCACGGTGCGCACCCCGCCCACCCCGTACAGCTCGCCGGGATCGCGCTGCTCGATCTCGATCCGCGCGCCGTCGGCGGTGTCCATGTCCACCGTGGACGACGGCGCCACCACCATGAACCTGACCCCGTGATGGCGCGCGGCGATCGCCAGCTGGTAGGTGCCGATCTTGTTGGCGGTATCGCCGTTGGCGCAGATGCGGTCGGCGCCGACGATCACCCACTGCACCGCTCCGGTCTTCATCAGGTGCGCGGCGGCCGAATCGGCGATCAGGGTCGCGTCGATGCCGTCCTGCTGCAGTTCCCACACGGTCAGCCGCGCGCCCTGCAGCCACGGCCGGGTCTCGCCGGCGAACACCTTGGCGATGCGGCCCTGGGCCATGCCGGCGCGGATCACGCCCAGCGCGGTGCCGAAGCCGGCGGTGGCCAGCGAGCCGGTGTTGCAATGGGTCAGCACGCCGCTGCCGGGCGCGATCAGGCCGGCGCCGAGCGCGCCCATGTGGCGATTGGCGGCGAGGTCTTCCTCGGCGATCGCCTGCGCCTGCCGCGCGATCGTCTCGCGCCAGTCGGCGCCGGCCGCGGCCAGCGCCTTGCGCATGCGCGCCAGCGCCCAGGCCAGGTTCACCGCGGTCGGACGCGCCGCGTTGAGCCGCTGCAGCGCCGGCTCCAGCTTGGCCAGCGCCTGCGCGCCATCGTCGGCCTGGAGGTCGCGCGCGGCCAGCACCACGCCCCAGCCGGCGGCGATGCCGATCGCCGGCGCACCGCGCACGGCGAGCGTGTGGATGGCCTCGGCGACCTGGTCGCTGTCGGTGCAGCGCACGTGCTCGACCACGAACGGCAACTTGCGCTGGTCGAGCAGTTCCAGCGCATCGCCGGTCCACAGGATCGGGCGGATATGGTCGTAGCGGGCGTAGTCGATAGCGGGGGCGGCGTTCATCGTCCCATTGTAGACGGCGCCGCATGACGGAGTGGAGAGAGGAATGGGCAAATGCGGCCGCGGAATGCGGCCGCGGCAGGCATGGAGGCTGCCAGCGCCCGCCGGCGCGCTATGGGGATGGAGCGTTCAGTTGACGCTGAATTCCGCGCGGCAGCCCTTGTCCACCCAGATGCCGTCGCGGTCCCATCCCCAGCTTTCGTCCTGCACGCAGGCGGTGCCGGATAACTGACGCCGCAACTGCGCGCCGTCATGGATGCTGACGCCGCAGCGCCGGCGCGCGCGGCCCTTGGATTCGCACAGCACCGCACGCGCGCCTGCCGGAAAGCCGGAACCGTCGCTGGCGCCAATCTCGAACTCGCCGCGGCAGCCGCGCGACACCCAGATCTCGTTGCGGCGCACGCCCCAACTGCGCTCCTCGCGGCACGGCACCGAGGACAGCTGGCGCATCAGCCGCACCGGCGCGCCGCGCAGCATCACCGGGCAGGTCTCGACCCGGCCGTCGGATTCGCAGCGCAGGACGCGGCGCATCGCGCTGCGCGCCGGCTCGGGCGGATTGGCGCGGAATTCGGCGCGACAGCCCAGCGTCACCCACACGCCGCTGCCGTCCACGCCCCATTCGCTGCCGCGGATGCAGTCGTTGTCGGACAACTGCCGGATCAGTTCCACGCCCTGCTCGGTCGGCATCGGGCAATGCACCCAACTCATGTCGCGCGACTCGCAGCGCACCACCGCGGCCGCATAGCCGTCTTGCGCCTGCGCAGGCACCGCCGTCGGCCACGCGCCGACCGCCAATCCCAGCCAACACCAGTTGCCGAGCCCGTACGACCACTTCATGCCTGGCGCTGCCCCCGTGCGTAGAACCTGAACAACGAAACGACTCCACCGCGCATCGACCGCATGCGTGGCTGGATCAAACCATCATCTGTGTCGACAAAGCAAGAAAATGCGCGCTGAACGCAGCGCCGTTCAGGCACGCGCGAAATCGTAGGCGAGCACGTCGGCGATGCGCGCGGTGCCGCGCATCGCCATCAGCAACCGATCCACGCCGACCGCGACGCCCGCGCAGTCGGGCAGACCCGGCAAGGCCTGCAGCAAACGCTCGTCCAACGGCGGCAGCACCGCGCCGCGCGCGTGGCGCAGCGCGTGATCGCGCAGGAAGCGGCGGCGCTGCTCGGCGGCATCGTTGAGTTCGTGGTAGCCGTTGGCCAGTTCGTAGCCGCCCAGGTACAACTCGAAGCGCTCGGCCACCGGCGGCTCGTCGTCGCGGATGCGCGCCAGCGCGCACTGGGTGGCCGGCCAGTCGTGAACGACGGTGATGCGCTCGGCCGGGAACGCGACCTGCAGCCGGTGGGTCATCAGCAGATCGAGCCAATCGTCGCGGGTCAGCCCGTCGCCATCGATGCGCACCTCGCGCAACGGCTGCTGCAGCGCCTCCAGCGGCGCCTGGAACGGATCCAGGCCCAGCGTCTCAAGGAACAATTGCCGGTAGGTGACAACGTGCAGCGTAGCGCTGCGCGCGACCAACGCCAGCGCCTCGCGCACCAGCGCCACGGTCTCGTCCACCAGTTGCAGGTGATTCCAGCCGACCCGATACCACTCCAGCATGGTGAACTCGGGATTGTGGCGGCCGCCGGCCTCGCCGTTGCGGAACACCCGGCCCAATTCGTAGCAGTCGCCGACCCCGGCGGCGAGCAGCCGCTTCAACGGGTATTCGGGCGAGGTGCGCAGCCAGCGCAGCGCCGGGCCGGCATCGACATGGCCGCTGAAGCGGGTCTGGAAGCTGTCGATGTTGGGCTCGGTGTTGCCGGCCACCGACAGCATCGGCGTCTCCACCTCGAGCACGTCGCGCGCGGCGAAGAAGGCACGGATGCGGGCGTTGAGCGCGGCGCGCAGGCGCAACCCGTCCAGATCCGGCGCAGCGCTCATCGCCGCGCTGCGCCCGACCGACGCGGCATGGGCGGCGCGCCGCTCATTCCTGGCCCTCGTGCTCGCCCAGCAGCGCCAGCAGCTGTGCCTCGTCCCATACCGGCACGCCCAGCTCCTGCGCCTTGTCCAGCTTGGAGCCGGCCTCGGCGCCGGCGACGACGAAGCTGGTCTTCTTCGACACGCTGCCGGCGACCTTCGCGCCCAGCGCTTCCAGCCGCTCCTTGGCCGCGTCGCGGGTGAGCTGCTGCAAGGTGCCGGTCAGCACCACGGTCTTGCCGTCCAACGGCGCGGCGCGGCGCTCGGCCTGCGCAGGCGCCGCCTCCAGCAGCCGTTGCATCGCCGCGTCGGCCTCGCGCAAGGCCCGCAGGCTCTCCGCGTCGGCCAGGTACGCGGCCAGGTTGGCGGCGCCCGCGGCGGACAGGCCGGCGCCGGTCCAGCCGCTTTCGTTGGCTTTCAGCAACGCGTCCAGGGTGCCGTAGGTCGCGGCCAGGCGCTGCGCGCTCTTGCCGCCGAGCTTGTCCACCGGCAGCGTGCTCAGCAGGTGCGCCAGGTCGAGGCGCTCGCGCAGTTGCGCCGGTGGCTGGCCCTCGTCGGAGAAACCGATTCCCGCCTGGATCAGCGCATCGACCCCCGCGGCGTTGCCGGCCTGCTCGAAGAAGGTGGCGATCGAGCGCGCGACTTCGCCGCCGATATCGGGCAACGCCTGAAGCAGCACCGCCGGCGTGCTGCGCACGAACGCCAGCGTGCCCAGCCAGTGCGCGAGCGCCTTGGCCGTGGATTCGCCCAGATGCGGAATGCCCAGCGCGAACAGGAACCGCGGCAGCGTGGTGTGGCGGCTGGCGGCGATGGCGGCGACCAGGTTCTCGGCCCATTTCGTCGCCAGCTTGCCGCCCAGATCGACCGCCAGGTGCGCGCGCAGGAACTCGGCGCGGCGCCAGTCAGGCGGATCCTGCTGCGCGAGCGTCGCGTGCGCCTGCGCATCCAGCGCCAGCGCGCCCTTGCTCTCGGTGACCGCCTGCTCCAGATCGGCGGCGGTCGCCGCGTCCAGCGCGACCTTCATCCGCACCAGGTCCTCGACGCTGAGCGCGTACAGATCGGCCAGCGACTGCACGAAGCCGAACTCGACCAGCGCATCGGCCTGGCGGTCGCCCAGGCCCTCGATGTCCATCGCCCGGCGCGAGGCGAAATGGCGCAGCGCCTCCTTGCGTTGCGCGGCGCAGGCCAGGCCACCGCTGCAGCGCCAGGCCACCGCGTCCTCCTCCTTGACCAGGTCCGAGCCGCACACCGGGCAGGTGGCCGGCATCGTCCACGGCACGGTGCCGGGCGGCCGCCGCTCCTCGATCACCCGCACCACTTCCGGGATCACGTCGCCGGCGCGGCGCACGATCACCGTGTCGCCCTCGCGCGCATCCAGCCGCGCGATCTGGTCGGCGTTGTGCAAGGTCGCGTTGGTGACGGTGACGCCGGCGACCTGCACCGGCTCCAGCCGCGCCACCGGGGTGACCGCGCCGGTGCGGCCGATCTGCACCTCGATCGCGCGCAGCACGGTGGACTGCTCCTGCGCCGGGAACTTGTGCGCCAGCGCCCAGCGCGGGGCGCGCGAGACGAAGCCCATCGCCTGTTGCTGGTCGTAGTCGTCGAGCTTGTAGACCACGCCGTCGATGTCGTACGGCAGGCTGTCGCGCGCGGCGCCGATGCGGCGGAAGTAGGCGATCAGGCCATCGAAACCGGTGGCGGTGGCCACTTCCGGCGCCACCGGGAAGCCGAAGCGGCGCAGCAGCTCCAGGGTCTGCGAATGGGTCTCGGGCAGTTCCAGCCCGCGCACCTCGCCGACCGAGTAGGCGAAGAACGCCAGCGGCCGGCGCCGGGTGACCGCCGGATCGAGCTGGCGCAGCGAGCCGGCGGCGCCGTTGCGCGGATTGGCCAGCAGCTTCTCGTTGCGCTCCAGCGCCTGCGCATTCCAGGCGGCGAAGGCCGCGCGCGGCATGTAGACCTCGCCGCGCACTTCCAGCACGGCCGGGAACGGCATGCCGAGGTCGCGCAATTTCAGCGGCACCGAGCGCACCTGGCGCAGGTTGGCGGTGACGTCCTCGCCGGTGGCGCCGTCGCCGCGGGTGGCGCCCTGCACGAACCGGCCGTCCTCGTAGCGCAGGCTGATCGCCAGGCCGTCCAGCTTCGGTTCGACCGAGAACACCGGCGCGGCCAGCTCCAGTTCGCGCTCGATGCGCCGCTCGAAATCGGCGACCTCGGCGAAGCGGGTGCGATCGTCGGCGTCCTCGGCCACGCCTGGCGTCTCGAAGGCGTTGGCCAGCGACAGCATCGGGATGGCGTGGCGCACTTCGGGGAAGCCGCCGTCGGGACGCGCGCCGACGCGGCGGGTCGGCGAGTCGTCGCTGGCCAGGTGCGGATGCTCGGCTTCCAGCGCCTCCAACTCGCGCAGCAACGCGTCGTACTCGGCATCTGGGATCGACGGATCGTCGTGCACGTAGTAGCGATCATTGGCGTCTTCGATGCGGCGGCGCAACTCAGCGACGCGCTGCTGGAGATCGGACGTGGCGGTCATGCGCGGCCGGAGGTGACGGAGAGGGAGGCGATAGTAACTGCGGGACCGGCGAGGGGAAAATGCGCGCGCGGCGGCCTGCAGCCCGCCGCACCCAGGCAAGCGACGCAGCCCGGCCGATGCAACCTGGGATGGTGATATGGCGCTCTTTCCGGGCTTCCGGTCACGCGGCCCCGCTTCCGCGGCGCGATGGTGCTTGCCGCATCGTTAAGAGAACGTTAGGTTTGCGCTCCCCTCCCCGTCCTCGCTGGAGCATCGCCGTGTCGCTACCGGTTTCGCGTCGTTCCTTTCTTTCCCTCGCGACCTCGGGTCTGGCGGTCGGGGCATTGGGCCTGGCCCCCGGCGCGGAAGCGGCCAAGCGCAAGGCCGCGGCCGCCGCGACGCCCGGGGTGGCGCCGGCGGCCGGCCCGGTCTATCTGAACTTCAACGAATGCCCGCTGGGCCCGTCCCCGGCCGCGCTGGACGCCGCCCAGGCGATCCTGCCGCGCGCCGGCCGCTACCTGTTCGAGCTGCCCAACGACCTGATCGCGCTGTTCGCCGGCGAGCATCAGTTGCCCAGCAACCACATCGCGGTCTATCCCGGCTCCAGCGATCCGCTCAACCGCGCCGCGCGCGCCTTCACCTCGGCACGCGCCGGCGTGGTGGTGGCCGACCCGACCTTCGAGGCGGTCGCCGATGTCGCCGCCGCCAACGGCGCACCGGTGCGGCGGGTGCCGCTGCGCGCCGACGGCGGGCACGACGTCAAGGCCATGGCCAGCGCCGATCCGAACGCGGGGTTGATCTACCTGTGCAACCCCAACAACCCGACCGGCTCGATCACCGCGCGCGCCGACATCGAGTGGTTGCTGGCCAACAAGCCCGCCTCCAGCGTGCTGCTGGTGGACGAGGCCTACATCCACTACAGCGAGCAACCCTCGGTGATCGACCTGATCGGCCAGCGCCAGGACCTGCTGGTGCTGCGCACCTTCTCCAAACTGTACGGCATGGCCGGCCTGCGCCTGGGCCTGGCGGTGGCCTCGCCGGGATTGCTGACCAAGCTGGCGGCGTTCGGCGAGAACCCGGTGGCGGTGACCGCGGTCGCCGCCGGCATCGCCAGCCTGCGCGACGTGCAACTGGTGCCGACGCGCCGCGCCGAGAACGCCCGCGTGCGCAACGACACCATCGCCTGGCTGCAGAGCAAGGGCTACAAGTGCCTGCCCTCGCAGTCCAACTGCTTCATGGTCGACGTCAAGCGCGACGGCAAGGCCTTCGCCGCGTCGATGGCCAAGCAGGGCGTGATGGTCGGCCGCAACTGGCCGATCTGGCCCAAGCTGGTCCGCGTCACGGTCGGCACCGAGGCGGAGATGCTGCGGTTTCGTGAGGCGTTTTTGAAGGCGCGTAAGTAGCTGGGAATTGGGAATGGAGAATGGGGAATCGTGAAGGCGGGTTCCGTGCGGGTCACGCTGGCCAGCCTTCCTTCGGCTTCCCACTTTCCGGTTTTCCGATTCTCTGTCCCGGCTTCAGCGCGCCTGGGAGTGGAGATTGGCAAGCCAAGCGGAGGCTTCCTGCGTCCGCGGCTGTCGTACCCTCATCCGCCCCTGCGGGGCACCTTCTCCCGCAGGGAGAAGGGAAAAGCGCGGCGGACGATCAGCGCCGGGGAGCCGCTTTTACGATTCCCCATTCCCGACTCCCCATTCCCGGCCCCACGCTACCAGCGTGGGGACTTCGTAAACGGCGGCGCCTGATGCTGCCGGTCGTAGGCACGCAGATTCTCTGTCCCGGCTTCAGCGCGCCTAGGAGTGGAGATTGGCAAGCCAAGCGGAGGCTTCTTGCGTCCGCGGCTGTCGTACCCTCATCCGCCCCTGCGGGGCACCTTCTCCCGCAGGGAGAAGGGAAAAGCGCGGCGGACGATCAGCGCCGGGGAGCCGCTTTTACGATTCCCCATTCCCGACTCCCCATTCCCGTCCCCACGCTACCAGCGTGGGGACTTCGTCAACGGCGGCGCCTGATGCTGGCGGTCGTAGGCACGCAGGTCGTCGCGGATGTGCGCGATGCGCTGGCGGCCCAGGGCGTTGCGGCTGTCGTCCAGGACCACGCCGTCGAGCAGTTCGCCCATGCGCTGCACGGTCGGCAGCATCTTCTCCCAGGCGTCGAGCGCGGTCAGTGGCGCCGGCAGGGTCAGGAAGAACGCGATCGCCGGGGTCTCCATCTCGCGGATGTGCGCCATGTCGAAGCTACCCGGCTTCATGATGCTGGCCATGCTGAAGATCGGGCCGCGCTCGGGATGGCCCTCGACCAGGCGGTGGAACACGTTCATGTGGCCGAACACCAGGCCGGTCTTTTCCGCGGCGACGACGATGTCCTCGCCGCGCAGCACCTGTCCGGCGCGCGCGGCGACGTACAGCGAGACGATCTTGTCGAAATCCTGGCTCGGCCGCTTGCCGAGGTCGGCCGTGGCCGATTCGGCGGCGGGCAGGCCCAGCTCGGGTTGGCCCAGGGCGCCATCCTGTTCGGCGGCAACGCCGCTGTCGCCGTCGGCCGGCAGCGCGGCGTCGCCGAGCGAGGGTTCGCGACGCGGCGCGGCGGCGGGATCGGCCGCGTCCACGCGCCGGCCCTGGGTGGGTTTCTTCGGGCGGCCGAACAGGAAGATCGCCGCGATCAACAGCAGACCGGCGGCGAGGATGCCGATGCGCAGCATTGCCATGTCGGACATTCGGGGGTTACTCCGGCAGGGGTGCGTAGGGGAAATGCAACTGATCTAGCATGTCACGTCAGGCCGCGCCCGCCAAACGCGCAGCTTCCTCGAGGTCCACGCTGACCAGGCGGCTGACGCCGGGCTCGCGCATGGTGACGCCGCTGAGCTGATGCGCCGCTTCCATCGTCGCCTTGTTGTGGCTGACGAACAGGAACTGCACCTTCTCGCTCATTTCCCGCACCATCGCCGCCAGGCGGCCGACGTTGGCCTCGTCCAGCGGCGCGTCGACCTCGTCGAGCAGGCAGAACGGCGCCGGGTTGAGCTGGAAGATCGCGAACACCAGCGCCACCGCGGTCATCGCCTTCTCGCCGCCGGACAGCAGCGAGATGCTGGACACGCGCTTGCCCGGCGGCCGCGCCATGATCGCCACGCCGGTGTCGAGCAGGTCCTCGCCGGTCAGTTCCAGGTAGGCGTGGCCGCCGCCGAACAGGCGCGGATACAGCGCCTGCACGCCGGAATTGACCCGGTCGAAGGTGTCCTTGAAGCGGCCGCGGGTCTCGCGGTCGATCTTGCGGATGGCGTCCTCCAGGGTCTCCAGCGCGGTGTTGAGGTCCACGTCCTGCGCTTCCAGGTACTCGGCGCGCTGCGCGGCCTCGCCGTACTCGCTGATCGCCGCCAGGTTGACAGGCTCCAGCCGGCGCATGCGCGCGTCGATCTGCTGCACCGCCTGTTCCCATTCGGCCGGATCGGCCTGCTCGGGCAGGCCGTTGATGACGTCCTCGAGCACGAAGCCGGCCTTGACCACCGCCGCCGACAGTTGCTCGGCGCTGAGCACCAGCGCCTGCTGGTCGAGGCGGCGCTGGGCGATGCGCTCGCGCTGCGCCAGCGCCTGTTCGTCGCGTTGCTGGCGGGTCTGCTCCAGCGCGCGCAGTTCGTGGTCGATGCCGTCCAGCAGCGTGCGCGCCTCGCCGAGCACGCGGTCGGTGCGCACGCGTTCGCTGAGCGCCGCCTGGTGTTCGGCTTCCAGCGCGACCACGGGCGAGTCGCCTTCGCTCAACTGCGCGCTGAGTTCGCCCAGGCGCGTATCCAGTTGCCCGCGCTGGTTGCCCATGCGCTCCAACGCCTGGCTCAGCGAGGCGATCTGCGCGCGCTGCGACTCCAGGGTCAGGGCCAGCGCGTGCGCCGCCTCGCGCACCCGCCGCGCGGCGTCGCGGGCCAGGTCGCGCGCCTCGGTGAGCTGGCGGCGTTCGCTTTCCAGCGCGTGCCGCACCGACTCCAGGTCGCCCATGCTGGTGACCGCGTCCTCCAGCTTGGAGCGCGCCTCGCGCGCCTGCTCGCGGCTGCTGTCCAGGGTCTCCAGCAACTGCGCGATCTCCGCCTCGATGCGCTCGATGCGGGTGCGCGCGGCGTCGACCTTGCCCTGCTGGCTCTGCAATTGCCCGGCCAGCTCGGACACGCTGCGGTGCGCCTGGTACAACTGGCGCTGCGCTTCCTCGCGTTGCTGTTCGGCGGCCAGCGATTGCTCGCGCAGATTCGCCAGGCGCTGTTCCAGTTCCGCCTCGCGCTCCTGCAGCGCGTCGATCTGGCCGCGCAGGGTCTGGATCTCGCGTTCGCGCAGCAGCGCGCCCTGCTTGGCCGCGCCGGAGCGCGACACGCGCAGCCAGCCCTCGCCCAGGCGCGCGCCATCGCGGGTGACGATGGAATCGCCCTCGCCCAGCTGCGGCAGCAAGGCGCGCGCGGTGGCCAGATCCTCGGCCACGTGCAGCCGCGCCAGCAGCCGGCGGATCGCGATCGGCCCCTGCACCTTGGCAGCCAGCGAGGTCGGCGCGAAATCGCCGGCCGCCTCGGCGCCACTGACCAGCGCGATGCGGCCTTCGCCGAGTTCGCCCAGCGCATCGACCAGGGTTTCCGGCGCATCGACCAGCACGCCTTCGATCAGTTGCCCGAGCGCGCCTTCGACCGCGTTCTCCCAGCCGCTCTCCACCCTGATGCGCTCGCCCACGCGCGCCGCCGAGTCCAGCCCGCGCGCCTTCAGCCAGGCCACCGCGGCGCCCTGCTCCTGGCCAAGCGCGGCCTGCTGCAGGGTTTCCAGCGACGACAGCCGGCCACGCGCGGCCTGCGCCTGCTTGCGCACCTCGGCCAGTTCGGCCTGCGCGCCGCGCTGCTGCTCCTGCAGCGCCACCACCGCCTGCTTGCGGGTCTCGACCTGCTCGTTGAGGCCATCCAGCGCGGCGCGCTGGGTCTCGTGCTGCAGTTCGATCTGCTCGAACGCGGCGGCCAGCGCGTCCAGATCCAGCCCGGCGCGCTCGGCGACCAGCGCCTCGCGGCGGCGCTCGGCCTCCAGCGACTGCCGGTCCAGGTAGTCGACGCGGGTGCGCTCGACTTCGCCGGCGCGCGAGGCCTCGGCGGTGTTGCGCTGATGCGATTCCCAGCGCTGCTGCCAGTCGGCCAGGCGCGCCTCGGCCTCGCGCAGCGCTTCCTGCTTGAATTCGTTGTCTTCCTGCAATTCCTCCAGCTGCGGCCCGGCCACGTCCACCGATTCGCGCAGCAGCGCCAGCTTGGCCTCGTCGCCGCTGATGTGCTGGCCGAGTTCGGCCAGCGCCAGCTGCGCCTCGTCGCGCGCCTTGTGCAGGCGCTGCGACAGGTCGCGCTGGTGCTGGATCTGCTGCTCGATGCGGGCCAGGGTGCTGCCGACCTGGTAGACCTCGGCCTGGGCCTTGCTCAGCGCCTCGGCGGCTTCCTCGCGGCGCACGCGGCCGGTCTCGATCCGCGCCTCGGCATCGCGCTGTTCGGCGATGAACTGCTGCAGCCGCGTCTCTTCCTGGCCCAGCGCCTCGCGCAGGCCCTGCAGGCGTCCGTCCAGGCCGCGGTATTCCAGCGCCTTCCATTGCGCGTCCTTGATCCGCCGTTCCTCCTGCAGCGCCTGGTACTGCTCGGCCTGGCGCGCCTGGCGCTTGAGGTGTTCGAGCTGCTTGCCGATCTCCTCGCGCAAATCGCCCAGGCGTTCCAGGTTCTCGCGGGTATGGCGGATGCGGGTCTCGGTCTCCTTGCGCCGCTCCTTGTACTTGGAGATGCCGGCAGCCTCCTCCAAGTACACGCGCAGGTCCTCCGGGCGCGCCTCGATGATCTGGCTGATCATGCCCTGCTCGATGATCGAGTAGCTGCGCGGGCCCAGGCCGGTGCCCAGGAACAGGTCTGTGATGTCGCGGCGCCGGCACTTGGTGCCGTTGAGGTAGTAGCTGCTGCTGCCGTCGCGGCTGACCTGGCGCTTGACCGAGATCTCGTTGAACGCCGCGTACTCGCCGGAAATGGTGTGGTCGGAGTTGTCGAAGATCAGTTCGACCGTGGCCTGCGACACCGGCTTGCGCGCCGAGGAGCCGGAGAAGATCACGTCGGTCAGCGAGTCGCCGCGCAGGCGGCTGGCCGAGCTTTCGCCCATCACCCAGCGCACCGCGTCGATGATGTTCGACTTGCCGCAGCCGTTCGGACCGACGATGCCGGTCATGTTGGTCGGCAGGTGCAGCGTGGTCGGATCGACGAAGGACTTGAAGCCGGACAGCTTGATGGTCGACAGGCGCATGGGTCGGGCAATCCATGGCAGGCGCGCGGCCGGCAGGCCGGCACGCGCTGCCGCTAATGAATATCCAGGTGAAGTCCCGCCTCCAACCCCTTGATACGACTACGATCGCCGGACAGGAAACAGGCACGAACCGGTGAGTATAACGGCCATGGCGGGCGCCGGGGCCGCGCGCCGCAAACGAAACGGGCACCTTGCGGCGCCCGTTTCGGTACAGCGTACGACGCCGAGGATCAGGCGTCGGCTTCGACCACGACCTTGACCGAGGTCTCGACGTCGGCATGCAGGCGCACCAGCACGTCGTACTCGCCGATGTTGCGGAACGCGCCTTCGCCCAGCACCACTTCGCCCTTTTCCAGCGGCAGGCCGGCGGCGGTGAAGGCCTCGGCGATGTCGCGCGGGCCTACCGAGCCGTACAGCTTGCCTTCGGTGGACGCGTTGGCCTTGATGGTCACGCTGGCGCCTTCCAGCTTGGCGGCACGGGCCTGCGCGTCATCGTGGATCGACTTGGCCTTGGCTTCGTACTCGGCGCGCTTGGCTTCGAACTCGGCGATGTTGGCGGCGGTGGCCGGCACGGCCTTGCCCTGCGGCACCAGGTAGTTGCGGCCGTAGCCCGGCTTGACGTCGACCTTGTCGCCGAGGCCGCCCAGGTTGGTCACTTTCTGCAGAAGAATCAGTTGCATGGTCTTGCTCCGTTATTCGTTAGCGTCGGCACGTGGCCGCCGCAACGGGTGCTGTCCGAATAGGAGAAGCCGGGAATCGGGAAACGGGAATCGGGAATCGCGTCCCGACCGCACCGCACTCTTCAATCGCCAGACTTCGTTCGAATGCCCGCACCGGGAGGTGCGGGCCATTACATGCCGGGAGACCCGGAATTAAACGTCGTGGTTGTCCGTGTACGGGATCAGCGCGAGGAAACGCGCGCGCTTGACCGCCGTGGCCAGCTGGCGCTGGTACTTGGACTTGGTGCCGGTCACGCGGCTCGGCACGATCTTGCCGTTCTCGGTGAGGTACTGGCGCAGGGTGTTGAGATCCTTGTAATCGATCTCCTTGACGCCCTCGGCGGTGAACTTGCAGAACTTGCGACGACGGAAGAACTTGGACATGGCAGTGCTCCTTAGGCGGCTTCGGCGGCGTCGCCGTCGGTATCGGTGGCGGCGGCAGGCGCTTCGCCTTCCTCGTCGTCGCGGCGACGGCGCTCACTGCGCTCGGGCTTGTCGCCCTTCTCGTCCTTGCTCTTCATGATCAGCGACTGCTCGGTGTCGGCGCCGTCGCGCTTGATCACCAGGTGGCGCAGCACGGCGTCGTTGAAGCGGAAGCTCTCGACCAGCTCGGCCAGGATGGCCTGGTCGACTTCGATGTTCAGCATGACGTAGTGCGCCTTCACCAGGTTCTGGATCGGGTACGCCAGCTGGCGGCGGCCCCAGTCTTCCAGGCGGTGGATGGTGCCGCTGCCGTTCTCGACCAGCGACTTGTAGCGCTCGATCATGGCCGGGACCTGCTCGCTCTGGTCCGGATGGACCAGGAACACGATTTCGTAATGACGACTCATGTGGGTATACCTTTCGGATGTGGCCCGAGGGCCGGACAGCCCCCCGCGAGCCCGGGACGGGTGCGGTGGAGCAAGGGTTCCTGCCACGACGGGCACAGGAAGCCGGAAAGTATGGCAGTGCGGGGACCGCGCCGCAAGGCCGGACACCTTGCGCCCTCCCCCGCGGCGGTGGCGGTGCCGAGCAAGTGCGGGTTTTGCGACACTGGCCGGGTGAACGCCCGCCCCCCGAACCTTCCGCACCTGTCTGCCACCCCACGCGCCGCGGGCGCCTGGGCGCGGCCGCTCGTCGGCGCCACCGCCAAGCCCGGCCCGGGACGGGCCTGGCGGCGCCCGACTGCGCCAGTGCTTTCCGAGGCGCCGCTACGCGCCATCGGCGCCAAAGGCGCACAGTGAAGACCGCCCCATTGATCGGCCAGCCGCTGCGACTGGACCTGCCGCCGGCGGTCGCCGCCGCGTCGCGGGGAGCACGGCGCTATCTGCTCGGCGTCGCCACGCCGCTCTACGTGCTGGCCTTCGATGCCACGCGCTTCGATGCGCGGGCCTTCGCCGCGGCGGCGATCGCCTGCCCGGACAGCGTGGCGCGCAGCGTGCGCAAGCGCCAGGCCGAATTCCTGTTCGGGCGCCTGGCCGCGCGCCTGGCGCTGGGCGAGGCGCTCGGGCCGGCGCGGGCGCAAGCCGAGATCGCGATCGGCGCCTCGCGCCAGCCGTGCTGGCCGCCCGGCAGCCTGGGCAGCATCTCCCACAGCGACGGCTGCGCCGCGGCGCTGGCGCTGGCCGGCGACCGGGGCCAGGGCATCGGCATCGACCTGGAGCGGCTGCTCGCGCCCGCCGCGCGCGAGGCGGTGCTGGACGTGGCGATCGACGCCGCGGAGGCCGCGCTGCTGACGACGGCCGCCGATGCGCAGTGGCCGTACGACGCGCTGCTGACCGCCCTGTTCTCGGCCAAGGAAAGCCTGTTCAAGGCCGCGTTCGGCGTGGTCGGACGCTATTTCGACTTCGCCGCCGCCCGCGTCTGCGCGATCGACCTGGCGCAGCAGCGTCTGCACCTGCGCTTGACCGAAACGCTTTGCGCCCAGTTCGTCGCCGGACAGGTCTGCGTGATCGGCTTCGCGCGGCTGGACCTAGATCCGCAACTGGTGCTCACCCACTACGCGTGGTGACGGCACCCGCAAGCAAGGCGCTCACTTCGATGGCGCAGCGCTCGACCGCGCCTGGGACCGCACGCGCGAAGGCCTCGAACCGAATCCAATCAAAGGCTTGAGTCAGCCCATGTCGACATGCAGGCGATGCTGGCCGCAGGCCAGGCACCGGAACAGGCAGCCGACCAGCATCCCGTCGCGGGACAACCGCGCCAGCAGCCAGTCCGCATCGCGCGGATTGACCTCGACGATGTCGGGCCTGACCTGCTCCAGGATCGGCGCGAGGTCGTCGCGGCCAGCGTAGCCGAGGAAGGCGCAAGGCCTGTCGCAATGGGTCAGCCAGACCGGCTGCTGCCAGGCCGAGTAGCCCGGCGTGCGCGTGCAGATCTCCTGCAACAGCGCGGCATCGATCGACGGCGGCGGGTCGTCCGGGTCGGGCGAGACGCCCTCGATCTCGGTCCAGCCGGTGAACTCGCCGTCGAAGCGGGCCGCGGCGCGGCCATCGGCGATGCACCAGGGGCACAGGAACTGCGGACCGTCGCCGGCGCAGTAGAACGGACCCTGGTAGCGCCATGCGCGGGTTGCGCCGCAGCAGTCGCACACCCCCCGCTCCTGCGCGAAGCACAGCGCATAGGCGTTGGGGTGATGGCGGAACGGCGGCGGCTGCATGCGAGCGGATGCCCGGCGCTCTCCAGGGAAGCCGCCGGGTAGCGGCGACGCCTCAGGGCGCGCCGGCGTGTTCGGCGTCGGTGGTGAAGCTCTCGCCGCACCCGCATTCGGCGGTGGCATTGGGATTGCGGAAGATGAAGGTCTCGCCCAGGCCCTGCTTGGCGAAGTCGATCTCGGTGCCATCGACCAGCGGCAGGCTGGCGGCATTGACGTAGATGCGCACCCCGTCCTGCTCGAACACGGCGTCGTCCGAATGCGCTTCGCGCGCCAGGTCGGTGACGTGGCCCCAGCCGGAGCAGCCGGTGCGCTCGACGCCGAAGCGCAATCCCAGCGCGCCGGGCGTCTGCGCGACGAAACGCTGCACGCGGGCGTGGGCGACGGGGGTAAGACGGATGGCCATGGCAACGACTCCGGGAACTGCGAGCGCGCATTATAGGAAAAGAACGACGGCCGATCGCCGTCACGCCTCGCAAGCGCCGCGCTCCAGCCAGTACACTTGCCCCTTCCATATCGAGTCGCTGCGGCGAGGATTCAAGTCATGACGGTGGTGAGCGTTGCACATGCGCTGGCGGGGAAGATCCCCGAAGGCGGCGAAGTCACGGTGCGGGGATGGGTGCGCACGCTGCGCGGCTCTGCCGGACTGGCTTTCATCAACGTGACCGACGGCTCCTGCTTCGCCCCGATCCAGGTGGTGGCGACCGACGCGCTGCCCAACTTCGACGAGATCAAGCGGCTGACCGGCAGTTGCTCGCTGATCGCCAAGGGCGTGCTGGTGAAGTCGCAGGGCAAGGGCCAGTCGTACGAGATCCAGGCCAGTGCGGTCGACGTGGTCGGCTGGGTCGAGGAGCCGTTGACCTATCCGATCCAGCCCAAGCCGATGTCGCCGGAGTTCCTGCGCGAGGTCGCGCACCTGCGCCCGCGCACCAACCTGTTCGGCGCGGTGACCCGCATCCGCAACTGCCTGGCGCAGGCGGTGCACCGCTACTTCCACCTCAACGGCTACAACTGGATCAGCACGCCGATCATCACCACCTCCGACGCCGAAGGCGCCGGGCAGATGTTCCGCGTCTCCACCCTGGACATGGCCAACCTGCCGCGCGACGCCAGGGGCCAGGTCGATTTCGGCCGCGATTTCTTCGGCAAGGAAACCTTCCTGACGGTGTCCGGTCAGCTCAACGTCGAGGCGTATTGCCTGGCGCTGAGCAAGGTCTACACCTTCGGCCCGACCTTCCGCGCCGAGAACAGCCACACCACCCGCCACCTGGCCGAGTTCTGGATGATCGAGCCGGAGATCGCCTTCGCCGACCTGGCCGAGAACGCGCGCGTGGCCGAGGACTTCCTCAAGTACCTGTTCCGCGCGGTGCTGGAGGAGCGCGCCGACGACCTGGCGTTCATCGCCGAGCGCGTGGACAAGACCGCGATCGAGCGGCTGGAGACCTTCATCAACTCGCCGTTCGAGCGCATCGAGTACGGCGACGCGATCACCCTACTGCAGAAGTCCGGGCACAAGTTCGAGTTCCCGGTGGAATGGGGCCTGGACCTGCAGACCGAGCACGAGCGCTGGCTGACCGAGCAGCACGTCGGTCGCCCGGTGGTGGTGACCAACTACCCCGAGCACATCAAGGCCTTCTACATGCGCCTGAACGACGACGGCAAGACCGTCGCGGCGATGGACGTGCTGGCGCCGGGCATCGGCGAGATCATCGGCGGCAGCGAGCGCGAGGACCGCCTGGACGTGCTGGACACGCGCATGGTGCAGTTCGGCCTGGATCCGGCGCACTACGGCTGGTACCGCGATTTCCGTCGCTACGGCACGGTGCCGCACGCCGGCTTCGGCCTGGGCTTCGAGCGCCTGGTGGTCTACGTCTGCGGGCTGAGCAACATCCGCGATGCGATCCCCTACCCGCGCGCGCCGGGCAGCGCCGAGTTCTGAGCATGGCCGGCGACGCCGCGACGATCACCATGTATCGCCCGCTCGGGCCGGAGGAGCTCGAACTGGTGCGCGCCAGCGGGTTCCGGCGCTGGCCGCCGCGGCTGCCGGAGCAGCCGATCTTCTATCCGGTGACCAACCAGCGTTACGCCGAGGAGATCTCGGCGCGCTGGAACGTCAAGGACAGCGGCGTCGGCTACGTGGCGCGCTTCGCGGTGCGCGCGGACTTCATGGCCGCCTATCCGGTGCAGAAGGTCGGTGGCGCGCACCATACCGAATGGTGGATCCCGGCCGAGCAGTTGGAGGCGTTCAACGACAACATCGTCGGGCCGATCGAGATCGTCGGCCGCTTCGACGGCAGCGAGCCGACGCCATGATCCTGTTCTTCGCCCTGTGCTTCGTCGGCGTGGCGATCGCCGGCTTCAGCGCCTTCGTGATCTTCTGGCCGCTGACCCTGGTGCATATCCGCGACCGGCATCCGCCGCTGGTCGCCGCGTTCGGCCCCGGCGCCTTCCTCAAGCCGGTGGCGCTGGGCTGGCTGCTGGCGCGGCGCTACCGCCCGCTCGGCGACCGCGCGCTGTCCGGGCTGGCGACGCCGGCCTGGCTGTCGCTGCTGACCATCTTCCTCGGCCTGGGCATGGCCGCCCTGCTCTGGCTGCTTTCCACGGTGATTCCATGACCTCCGACCTTCCCGCCGACCGCTGGTTCCTGGCCAGCCTAGGCCGCATCCTGGTGTGGGCGCGCCTGCGTGTGCGTGCCGCCGGCACCGCCGAGGTGCTGGACAGCGACGGCAACACGCTCAGCTACGACAGCGAGGACACCGCGCAGGCGGCGCTGTTCGACGCCGAATTCGTCGCCTACGACGGGCTGGACGAGGAGGATGCGCTGGCGCGCGGCTTCTCGCTGGCCGAGGTGTCGCCGCCACAGGCCGAGGACGATGCGGGGCTGCGCGGGCGCATGACCCAGACGCTGGGCGCGCGCGCCTGAACCGATGCACGTTGCGCCCGCCTTCGCCGAAGCCGACCTGGGCGCGCTGGACGCGCTGATCGCACGCAATCCGTTCGCCACCCTGGTCACCGTGGCCGAGGGCCTGCCCTGCGCCACGCCGCTGCCGGTGCTGTACCGCCGCGACGGCGCGCGCATCGTGATCGAAGGCCATTGGGCGCGGGCCAATCCGCAGTCCAGCCATACCGGGCCGGCGCTGCTGATCGTGCACGGCCCGCACGCCTACGTGTCGCCGGGCTGGTATCCGGACAAGGACGCGCTGGCGCGCGTGCCGACCTGGAACTACGCGACCGCGCACCTGCATGGGCAACTGCAGCGCAGCGAGGACGAAGCGCAGCTCGCCGACCTGGTGGCGCGACTGAGCGAACGCCACGAACGCGCATTGGATAGCGACTGGCGCTACGAGCCGCACAACCCCGCGCATCGCCGCCAGTTGCGCGGCATCGTCGGCTTCCGGATCGAGGTCGAGCGCGCCGAACTGAAGTTCAAGCTCAACCAGAATCATCCCCAGGCCAACCAACAGGCCGTGGCGCAGGCGCTGCAGGCGATGGACGACCCGGGCGCGCAGGCGGTGGCGGAACTGATGCGTACGCGCCTGGCCACGCCCTGAGCGCGGGCGTACGGCGCGGCGGCACGGCTGCCCGCCTGCGCTGGACATCCAGATCACGCGATCACGCCATACGCAGGCGTGTGCAATCGGCGCCGTCCCCGCATCCGCGGCCAGGCGCGAGCGGCACCCCGATACGTGCCGGCTTCTGGAATAATGCGCGCAATGAGCAAAATCGATCAGCTACTGAACAACAACCGCGCCTGGTCCAATCGCATCAACCGCGAGGACCCGGAGTTCTTCAGTCGCCTATCCAAACAGCAGACCCCGGAATATCTGTGGATCGGCTGTTCGGATTCGCGGGTGCCGGCCAACCAGATCATCGACATGGCGCCGGGCGAAGTGTTCGTCCATCGCAACATCGCCAACGTGGTCGTGCATACCGACCTCAACTGCCTGTCGGTGATCCAGTTCGCGGTGGAAGTGCTGAAGGTGCGGCACATCCTGGTGGTCGGCCACTACGGCTGCGGCGGCGTCCACGCCGGCCTGACCCGCGCGCGGCTGGGCCTGGTCGACAACTGGATCCGCCACGTCACCGACGTGGCCGAGAAGCACGAGCAGTGCCTGCAGCGCGCCGGCGACGAGAGCCTCCAGCACGCGCGCCTGTGCGAGCTCAATGTGCTCGAACAGGTGGTCAACGTCAGCCGCACCTCCATCGTGCGCGACGCCTGGACGCGCGGCCAGGAACTGACCGTGCACGGCTGGGTCTACAGCCTGCGCGACGGCCGCGTGCACGACCTGGGCATGGAGCTGGAGCGCATCGAGGACCTGGCCCCACGTTACGACGCCGCGCTGGCGCGCATCTGCGCCGACCGCGAGGACCGCTGAGCGCGCCGCCGGCGCGCCTTGGCCAAGGAGGATCCGCATGCTGCCCGCCCCGTTGAACCTGCACGCCTGGATCGAGGAGCACCGCCACCTGCTCAAGCCGCCGGTGGGCAACAAGTGCATCTACGCCGGCGACTTCATCGTGATGGCGGTGGGCGGGCCGAACGCGCGCTCGGACTTCCACTACGACGAAGGCCCGGAGTGGTTCTACCAGCTCGAAGGCGAGATGGTGCTGCGGATCCAGGAGGACGGCGCGGTGCGCGAGATTCCGATCCGCGCCGGCGAGACCTTCCTGCTGCCGCCCAAGGTACCGCATTCGCCGCAGCGCATGCCCGACTCGGTGGGACTGGTGATCGAACGCCGGCGCCTGCCGCACGAGAACGACGGCCTGCAGTGGTATTGCGAACACTGCAATCACCTGCTGTACGAAGAGTACTTCCCGCTGCGCGACATCGAGACCGATTTCCCGCCGGTGTTCGCGCGCTTTTACGCCTCCGAGGCGCTGCGCACCTGCAGCCGCTGCGGGCAGGTGCACCCGGTGCCAGCGCCCGCCGCCGCGCGGTGAGTCGCATCGAGCCTCGCGCGGAGCGGCGATGCTGCACAGCCTGATCGCGCTGAAGCCGCGCGACGTCCCGCTGCGCGTCGCCCTGCGCAATACCTTCGCGGTGGTGGCCCCGCTCGCGGTGGGCGTGGCCTGCGGCCACGCCGCGCTCGGCCTGGCGATGGCCACCGGCGCGCTCAACACCATGTTCTCCGACCAGCCCGGGCCGTACCGGGCGCGCATGCAGCGCATGCTGATGGCCGCGCTGGCGGCCGGCACCGCCGCGCTGCTGGGCATGCTGATCGGCGCGCACACGCCGGCGCTGGCGCTGGCGGCGCTGCTGCTGGGCCTGGGCGGCGGCCTGCTGGTGGCGCTGGGGCCGGTCGCGGCGCGGGTCGGGCTGACCAGCATGATCCTGCTGGTGGTCAGCGCCGACGTGCGCCTGCCGCCGCTGCAGAGCGTCGGCGTGGCCGCGCTGATCTTCGCCGGCGGCGTGCTGCAGATGCTGATGGCGCTGGCCGCCTGGCCGCTGCAGCGCTACCGCCCGGAACGCTTCGCGCTGGCCGAGCTGATGCGGCAACTGGCCGGCATCGCCCGCCAGCGGCCGAGCGCGACGCTGGCGCCGCCGGCCACCGAGGCGGTGCTGGAAGCGATGGTGATGCTGCACGGCGAGCATCGCGCGCGCGGCCTGGCGGTGCAGTCGTTCCGGATCATCGCCGAACTGTGCGAACGCGCGCGGCTGGAACTGCTGACCCTGGCCGACCTGCACGGGCGCCTGGAGGGCGCGGCGGAGGCGCGACTGCCGATCGAGCGCGTGCTGGAGCGCAGCGCGGTGGTGCTTGACCAGCTCGCCTACGCGCTGGACAACGCCGAGGACCCGGCCGCGGCGGAGGCCTCGATGACCGGCTTCGACGACCTGGCCGAGGCGCTGGCGCAGGCCCAGGCGCAGGCCGAGGACACCCGCGCGCGGCGCCTGCTGCGCATCGCCGTCGCCCGCACCCAGGGCCTGGGCGGACAGTTGCGCGCCCTGGTCCGCAACGGCCACTGGGCCAGCAGCCGCGGCGAGATCCAGGCCGAGCTGGCCGAGGCCCGGCTGCCGGCCGCGCTGCGGCCGCTGGCGCCGTTGCAGACCCTGCGCGCCAACCTGCGCCTGTCCTCGGTGGCGTTCCGCCATGCGCTGCGCTGCGGCGTATGCCTGAGCCTGGCGGTGCTGTTCGAACGCTGGCAGGCGATCCCGCACGGCTACTGGATCCCGATGACCACCGCGATCGTGCTCAAGCCCGACTTCGGCGGCACCCTCAGCTTCGGCGCGCTGCGCGTGGCCGGCACCTTCGCCGGGCTGTTGCTGGCCACCGTGCTGGCCCACTTCACGATGGACGGCGCGGTGGTGCGGCTGCTGTTGCTGACCGTGTTCTGCCTCGGCTTCCGCCTGCTGACCCAGGTCAACTACGGCCTCGGCGTGGCCTGCCTGACCGGCATGCTAGTGCTGCTGCTGTCGTTCGAAGGCATGGCCCCGGGCGAGGCGATCGGCGAGCGCATCCAGGCCACCGTGCTCGGCAGCGCGCTGGCGCTGGTCGCCTACGCGCTGTGGCCGACCTGGGAGCGACGCCACATCCGCGCCACCCTGGCGCAGTTGCTGCTGGCCTACCGCGACCACCTCGCCGCCCTGCTCGACGGCCGCCTGCAGGCGCTGCCGGAAACCCGCGCCGCGGCGCGCACCGCGCGCACCAACGTGCAGGCCTCGATCGAGCGCCTGCGCGGCGAGCCGCGCCGCAAGCGCAACCTGCGCGAACTGACCCTGGCCGAATCGGTGCTGGCCAACGGCAACCGCCTGATCCGCGCCTCGCTGTCGCTGGAAGCGGTGCTGCGCGACAGCCCGGCACTGCCGCCGTTGCCGGAACTGCAGCAGTTCCAGCGCCAGGCGCATGCGGCACTGACCCAACTGGCCGACA
The DNA here is from genome assembly GCF_041242975.1 of Xanthomonas sp. DAR 35659. Classification (NCBI taxonomy): domain Bacteria; kingdom Pseudomonadati; phylum Pseudomonadota; class Gammaproteobacteria; order Lysobacterales; family Lysobacteraceae; genus Xanthomonas; species Xanthomonas medicagonis. The sequence continues at coordinate 2,261,884 of NZ_CP162488.1, read as the reverse complement.
GCCTGGGCAGCGGTGTCGCGCCGGTGCAGGCCACGCTGCGCCAGGACGAACGCCGCCTGGCCGAGGCGCTGGCCGCGTGCCCGGCGGACGCCGCCGACGCCACCGTGCTGTCCGCGCTGGCCGACACCAGCGACCGCGTCGCCGACAGCGTCGGCACCCTCACCCACCTGGTGCGCGGCGCCCTGCTGCCCGCCGCTGCCGCGACCGCCGACGAAGCGCCGCGTCCCGACCGGTAGACTGTGCCCTCGTCCCGTCACCTGCCGCCGATGAACGACCTCCTGACCCGCAACCACGCCACCGCGCTCGATGCCGCCGACCCGCTGCGCGAGCTGCGCCGCGAGTTCCTGTTCCCGCAGCACCAGGGCGCCGACCAGGCCTACTTCGTCGGCAACTCGCTGGGCCTGCAGCCGCGCGGCGCCCGCGCCGCGGTGCAGGAGGTGCTGGACAAATGGTCGACGCTGGCGGTGGAAGGCCACTTCACCGGCGACACGCAGTGGCTGACCTACCACGAACTGCTCGCCGCGCCGCTGGCGCGGATCGTCGGCGCGCTGCCGCACGAGGTGGTGGCGATGAACACGCTGACGGTGAACCTGCACCTGCTGATGGTCAGCTTCTACCGGCCCACGCGCGAGCGCCCGGCGATCCTGATCGAGGCCGGCGCATTCCCGTCCGACCAGCATGCGGTGGCGTCGCAGATCCGCTTCCACGGCTTCGATCCGGCCACCGACCTGATCGAGGTGCAACCCGACGCCGACGGCCTGATTTCGATGGCCACGATCGAACGCGCCATCGCCGAGCACGGCCCGCGTCTGGCGCTGGTGCTGTGGCCCGGCGTGCAGTACCGCACCGGGCAGGCCTTCGACCTGGACGCGGTGACCCGGCTGGCGCGCGCGGCCGGCGCCGCGGTCGGCTTCGATCTGGCGCATGCAGTGGGCAACATCCCGCTGACCCTGCACGACACCGCGCCCGATTTCGCGGTGTGGTGCCACTACAAGTACCTCAACGCCGGCCCCGGCGCGGTCGCCGGCGCCTTCGTGCATGAGCGCCACGGCCACGGCGACACGCCGCGCTTCGCCGGCTGGTGGGGCCACGACAAGCGCACCCGCTTCCAGATGGGGCCGGACTTCGTCGCCGCGCCCGGCGCCGACGGCTGGCAACTGAGCAATCCGCCGGTGCTGAGCATGGCGCCGCTGCGCGCCTCGCTGGACCTGTTCGAGCGTGCCGGGCTGGCCGCGCTGCGGCAAAAATCGCTGCAGCTCACCGGTTACCTGGAAACGCTGATCCGCGCACGCCTGGCCGAGACCCTGCAGATCCTCACTCCGACCGACCCGGCGCACCGCGGCTGCCAGCTGTCGCTGCGCGTGGTCGGCGGGCGCGAGCGTGGCCGTGCGCTGTTCGAGTACCTGCACTCGGTCGGCGTGCTCGGCGACTGGCGCGAGCCGGACGTGATCCGGATCAGCCCGGTGCCGCTGTACAGCCGCTATCGCGACATCTACCGCTTCGTCGAGGAAGTGGAAACCTGGGCCGGCGTCTGAGCCGCCCCTCCTGCGCGGCCACGGCCGCGCGTCCTGCCGGATTTCTCCTTGAGCGCCTCCCCCCGCAGCATCACCCTGATCGGCGCCGGCCTGGCCGGCTCCCTGCTCGCCATCCTGCTCTCGCGCCAGGGCTGGCGCGTCACCGTCTACGAGCGCCGCGGCGACCCGCGCATCCAGGACTACGAGCGCGGCCGCTCGATCAACCTGGCCCTGGCCGAACGCGGCCTGCACGCGCTGCGCCAGGCCGGCGCCGACGCCGCGGTGATGGCCAAGGCGGTGATGATGCGCGGGCGCATGGTGCACTTCGCCGATGGCCGCCAGCAACTGCAGCGCTACGGCCGCGACGACAGCGAGGTGATCTGGTCGGTGCACCGCAACGATCTCAACATCACCTTGCTGGAACTGGCCGAACAGGCCGGCGCGCGGATCCACTTCTACCGCCGCCTGCACACGGTGGACTTCGATGCCGGCTACGCGCGCTTCATCGACGACCGCGACGACCAGCCGCACGACATCCGCTTCCACAGCATGATCGGCGCCGACGGCGCGGGCTCTGCGCTGCGCGCGGCGATGCAGCGCAAGGCGCCGATGGCCGAGCACACCGAGTTCCTGGACCATTCGTACAAGGAACTGGAGATCCCGCCCAACGCCGACGGCAGCTTCCGCATCGAGGCCAACGCGCTGCACATCTGGCCGCGCGGGCACTACATGTGCATCGCCCTGCCCAACGACGAAGGCACCTTCACCGTCACCCTGTTCCTGCCCAACACCGGCGAGCCGAGCTTCGCCAGCACCCGCAACGGCGAGGAGGCGCTGGCCCTGTTCGCGCGCGATTTCGCCGATGCGCTGCCGCTGATGCCGCAGTTGGCCGAGCACTGGGAACAGCATCCGCCGGGCCTGCTCGGCACGCTGCGGCTGCAGCGCTGGCACCTGGGCGGGCGCGCGGTGCTGCTCGGCGACGCCGCGCACGCGATGGTGCCGTTCCACGGCCAGGGCATGAACTGCGCATTCGAGGATTGCGTGGCGCTGGCCGCGCACCTGCAGCGCGAACCGGACCTGGCGCGCGCCTATGCCGCGTTCGAGGCCGAGCGCAAACCCAGTGCCAGCGCGATCCAGCAGATGGCGCTGGAGAACTACATCGAGATGCGCGACCGCGTCGGCGATGCCGGCTTCCTGCTGCAGCGCGACCTGGAACAGGCGCTGCAGACGCGCTACCCGACCCGCTTCGTGCCGCACTACACGATGGTCACCTTCCTGCGCACGCCGTACGCGCTGGCCCTGCAGCGCAGCGAGATCCAGCGCGACATCCTGGTGCAGGCCACGCAGGGCCACAGCGACCTGTCGCGGATCGACTGGGCCTGGCTGGAGCGGATCGTGCACGCGCGGCTGGCGCCGCTGGAGGGCGCGCATTGAACCGGCGTACCCTACCCGGGCGCTCGATCCTTCGTAGGAGCGGCTTCAGCCGCGACAGCATGCCTGGTAACGCCCGTCGCGGCTGAAGCCGCTCCTACACACGCGCCTCGCCTGCCTTGCCCGCACCAATCGATTCCCATGCCCGACAGCTTCCTCTTCTACGACCTGGAAACCTTCGGCGCCGATCCGCGGCGCACGCGCATCGCCCAATTCGCGGCGGTGCGCACCGATGCGCAGCTGAACGTGATCGAAGAGCCGATCAGCTTCTTCGTGCGACCGGCCGACGACCTGCTGCCCTCGCCGATCGCCACGCTGATCACCGGCATCGCCCCGCAACAGGCGCTGCGCGACGGCGTCAACGAGGCCGATGCATTCGCGCGCATCGCCGAGCAGATGGCGCGGCCGCAGACCTGCACGCTGGGCTACAACTCGCTGCGCTTCGACGACGAGTTCGTGCGCCACGGCCTGTTCCGCAATTTCCACGATCCCTACGAACGCGAGTGGCGCAACGGCAATTCGCGCTGGGACCTGCTGGACATGCTGCGGCTGATGCACGCGCTGCGCCCGGACGGCATCGTCTGGCCGCGGCGCGAGGACGGCGCCACCTCGTTCAAGCTGGAGCAACTGGCGCTGGCCAACGGCGTGCGCGACGGCGACGCGCATGAAGCCCTGTCCGACGTCTACGCCACCATCGGCATGGCCCGCCACTTCCGCGAGCGCCAGCCGCGGCTGTGGGAGTACGCGCTGAAGCTGCGCGACAAGCGCTTCTGTGGCGGCCTGCTCGACGTGGTGGCGATGCAGCCTGTGCTGCACGTGTCGATGCGCTATCCGGCCGCGCGCCTGTGCGCGGCGCCGGTGCTGCCGCTGGCGCGGCATCCGCGCATCGACAGCCGGGTGCTGGTGTTCGACCTGGAGGGGGACGTGGAGCCGCTGCTGCGCTGCACCCCGGACCAGATCGCCGACCGCCTGTACACGCCGCAGGCCGACCTGCCCGATGGCGAACAGCGTATTCCGCTGAAGGAAGTGCATCTGAACAAGGCGCCGGCGCTGGTCGCCTGGTCGCACCTGCGCGCCCCCGACTTCGCCCGCCTGGGCATCGATCCGGCGCAGATCCAGGCCAAGGCCGCGCGCCTGCGCGAGGCCGGGCCGGAACTGGCCGAGAAGGTGCGCCGCGTGTTCGGCAACGAGCGTGCGGCGATGCCCGCCGATGCGGATGCGTCGCTGTACGACGGCTTCCTGGCCGATGCCGACAAGCGTGCGATGGCGCAGGTCCGCGCCACCCCGCCGGCGCAGTTGGCGCCGCTGGAACAGGGCTTCCGCGATCCACGCCTGCCCGAACTGCTGTTCCGCTACCGCGCGCGCAACTGGCCGCAGACCTTGTCGATCGTCGAGCAGCAACGCTGGGACGACTACCGGCGGCGGCGCCTGGTCGACGATAACGGCCTGTCCGAACTGACCTTCGACGGCTACTACGCGCAACTGGCCGATTTACGCCTGGCTCACCCCGACGATGCTACCAAGCAGGTTCTGCTCGACCAGCTCGCCGCCTGGGCCCAAGACCTGCAACGCACCCTATGACCAGCTATTTCAGCGACGCCAGCTTCAAGTTCCTGCGTGCCCTGGCGCGGCACAACGACAAGGCCTGGTTCAACGACAACCGGCACAAGTACGAGGAGCACGTGCGCCAGCCGTTCCTGCGCCTGATCACCGACCTGCAGCCGGACCTGGCCCAGGTCAGCGAGCATTTCCGCGCCGATCCGCGCGGCGTTGGCGGGTCGCTGTTCCGCATCCATCGCGACGCGCGCTTTTCCAACGACAAGTCGCCGTACAAGACCTGGCAGGGCGCGCGCCTGTTCCATGAGCGACGCAAGCAGGTGCCTGCGCCCTCGTTCTACATCCACCTGCAACCGGGCGAGAGCTTCGTCGGCGCCGGCCTGTGGCATCCGGAACCGGACACGCAACGCAAGGTGCGCCAGTTCATCTTCGACAACCCGGGCAGTTGGAAAGCCGCCGCGCACGCGCCGAAGCTGCGCCGCCGCTTCGACTTCGAGGCCAGCGAGGTGCTGGTTCGGCCGCCGCGCGGCTTCCCCGCCGAGTTCGAGTTCATCGACGACCTCAAGCACAAGAACTGGGTGTTCTGGCGCCAGCTCGACGACGCCACCATGACCGGGCCCAAGCTGCGCGCGCTGGTGGCGGCGGACCTGCAGACGCTGGGCCCGTTCGTGGATTACCTGTGCGCGGCGCTGGACCTGGAATTCTGAGATGACCGCGCTCCCTGTAGGAGCGGCTTCAGCCGCGACAGGTCTCCGTCGCAGGTTCTGTCGCGGCTGAAGCCGCTCCTACAAAAAGCTGGTTTCGTACCGAGGCATCCCATGAAGAAATGGCTGGCATTGCTGTTCCTCGCCCTGCTCGCGGTCGGCGGCTACGTCGTCGCCGGGCCGTACCTGGCGATACGCGGGATCAGCCAGGCGCTGGAACAGCGCGACGCGGCGGCGCTGGAACGCTACGTCGACTTCCCCACCCTGCGCGTGAACCTGAAGGCGCAGGTCGACGATGCGCTGGTGCGCCGCGCCGGTCCGGATCTGCAATCCGGCCTGTTCGGCGGCGCGCTGCTGTCGCTGGCCGGCAGCGTCAGCGGCATCGGCGTGGACGCGATGGTCACCCCGGCCGGCATCGGCGCGCTGCTGCAGGGCGATGCGCTATGGAAGCGCGCCCGCGGCGACACCGTGGGCGGCGACACCTATGCCGCGCCGCGCCCGCCGCAACCGCTGCGCCAGGCCGAACATCGCTTCGAATCCACCTCGCGCTTCGTCGCCACGATCCACACCGCCGACGGCACCGCGATCCCCTGCGTGTTCACCCGCGACGGCCTGCGCTGGAAGCTCAGCAACATCCTGCTGCCGCTGTAGGCGCAGCCTCGGCAAGGCGCGCAGCGCCACGGCGCCCTGCGTCGAGCGGGAACGGCATGACGCAGCAGGCGCCGCAAGCGCCTAAAGCCGCAGGCAGACAAGCTCGGAGACTTCCGCATCTCCCTCCTTTTGCCACAGGCAGCGCGTGGCGAACGCCCGGCCTGCCTGCGGGTACATCGACACGATCTCGAAGTCCTCAGGCGCCTGCACCCAACTAAGCCGATGGCGATCATGGGTACGAAACGAGGCGACGCTCGCCTGGACGTAGCGAGGCGCTTCGCCACGTGTCATCGTCGCCGCGGCGACCGAGACCACGTTGCCGTCCTGGGTACTGGCCATCTGCCAGAAGTCCATACCGAGATCGAACGCGGTGAATGTGTTGTACGGCGGGTCCATGCATCCGGCGTTGGGGGTCGGCGCCGCCCAGGACACCCTGTTGCCTTCGCGCACCCGCCCGCGCCCAAGCGACAGCCAGAGGCGACCCGTTCCGTCCATCGTCGAATGGCAGACCGGCTGGGTCCGCGCGATGCGTTGCGGCGGGCGATCCAAACCCGGTTGCGCCAACCAGACGCTGCCCGTGGCAGCGACCGCCAGGATGTTCCCGTCCAGGGTCGGGTGAATCTGCAGATCCTCTTCCAGCACGCGTCGGCGCACGCTTCCCTCAGGCAGGCGCATGGCGCTCAGATGCGCCGCGCTGGCATTGATCGCATGCACGTGGCCGCCTGCAAGCAACAGCTGATCGCTGTATCGGGGAATGCGGGTCGTCCACTTTTGTAGCACCTCGAGCGTGTCGGCATCGAGCCGGAACAGCCTGGTGTCGGTCGCGACCAGCACGCCGTCCTCGCCATCGCGCGCCACAGCCCGTGCCTGGTTGCCGAGCGCGACCGCGGCCACTTCAGCGCCCGTCGCCATGTCGAGCGCGCGCAGCCGCAGCGCGCCGAAACCGACGCCCCATCCATCCGATACCAAGACGCGCCCGGTTCGGTCGTCCACCCACAACCGCTGCGCGGCCGTGCCTGGGACGGTGGTGCGCCAGAGGACCGTGGCGGGCTGGAGAGGCGAATCAGCGTGCGGACTCATCGGTGCGAACGGCGTGCATGCGGAGCCTGGAGTTTGCAGGATCGCGGCGCGGCGTTGCGTGCTCGCATGCGACGGTTGGCGGCGTTGCGCGTTTCGGCCAATGTCGGCACAGCGGCAGTGCTACGCACCTGGATTGCGCCAAGCCATCGCACTCCGTACAGCGGGCAAGCGAGGTAGCCACCCCAAGCGCGGCATGGCGCCGCACAAGGGCATCCGCACTCACGATTGGCTGCCAAGGCAGGAACGGCGCGATTGGGTGCCGCCCACCTACGGTCGCGCCTGCCGCGCCGCTGCGGCCGTCATCGCCTGCTGCACCCGCCGGAACGGTACACGCAGTTGCCAGCGTGCCGACCATGGTAGGCGCGCCAATGCGGCACGCGCATCCAGCGCCGGCAGCGCGCCGGTCCAGGCGAATGCAACGTGGTTGTCCATCTCCGGTTCGTCCAGGCGCAGCACGCGGCCGTCGAACAGCGCGCGCAGATGCGCCAGATGGCGACGGGTGTCGGTGTCGTACAGGTTCACCGCCAGCACCCCGCCCGGCGCCAGCGCCGCGTGGCAATCCTCGTAGAAGCCGCGGCTGAGCAGCGCCGCCGGGATGCCGTCGGCATCGTAGGCATCGAGCAACAGCAGGTCGTAACGGCCACGGCGTTGCGGCAGCAGGCGCGCGCCGTCGCCGTGCACGGCCTGGAAGCGCGCATCGTCGGCCGGGATGTGGAAGGCATCGCGCAGCGCCAGCACGTCGGCATCGGCCTCGATCGCCTCGATCCGCGCCTGCGGCAGGTGCCGGTAGCAGAACTTGGCCTGCGAGCCGCCGCCGAGGCCGACGATGCCGATGTGGCGCGGGTCCGGACGCAGCAGCAGCGCGCCGAGCATGCTGCGGGTGTAGCCCACCTCCAGCACATGCGGCCACCAGGTGAGCATCCGGCTCTGCGTCACCTCGCCCTTGAACTGCAGGCTGGTGTAGCGCCAGCCGCGCTCCACGTAGGGGCGGCCGGGGCGCAGCGCCTGCGTCTGCGCGCCCTGTGCCCGCAGCAACTGGCGCAGCGTCGCCCAGCGGCCGCCCGGCGCCGGGTTCACGGCTTGGCGATGAGGTTGGCCACGCCGTGCGGCACGTGCCCGGCGGCCACGCGCTCGCGCGCGGCGCTGTCGATGTTGTGCTGCGAATCGTCGAAGAAGATGTCGGCGCCGAAGGCCTGCAGGAACGGCCCCTTGTGGCGGCCGCCGAGGAACAGCGCCTCGTCCAGGCGCACGCCCCATTCGCGCAGGGTGCGGATCACCCGCTCGTGCGCCGGCGCCGAGCGCGCGGTGACCAGCGCGGTGCGGATCGGCGAGGCCTCGCCGGCCGGGAACGCGGCCTGCAGCGCATGCAGCGCCGACAGGAAATTGCGGAACGGCCCGCCGGTCAGCGGCTCGCGCGCGTTCTCGCGCTCGTAGCGACCGAACGCCTCCACGCCCTGCTCGCGCGAGAAGCGCTCGCCCTCGTCGCCGAAGATCACCGCGTCGCCATCGAAGGCGATGCGCAACTGCGTGGACAACCGTTCCGAAGCGATCGTCCCGGCCGCGGCGGCGGCTTCCTGCGCGCGCTCGCCCGGCGGCTTGGGCAGGATCGTCGCCGCGGCGATGCCGTGGCTCAGCGCGCGCCGCACCGATTCAGGATTGGCGGACAGGAACAGGTCGGTGCCGAACGGCTTGACGTACGGCCAGGTCGGCTCGCCGGAGGTGAAGGTGGCGCGGACGATACCCAGCCCGTAGTGCTGGATCGAATTGAAGATGCGCAGGCCGGTGTCGGCGGAATTGCGCGACAGCAGGATCACCTCCACCGGCGGTGTCTCCGGCGGCGTGCCCTGGTTCAACGCCAGCAGCTTGCGCACCACGGGGAACGCCACCCCCGGCGCCAGCACATCGTCCTCGCGCTCGCGCTGATACGCGCTGTACGCCTCCACACCCTGCTGCTCGAACAACGCATGCCCCTCCTCCAGATCGAACAGGGCGCGCGAGGTGATGGCGACGGTGAGCAGGCGGGGGGTGTTGTCGGACATTGGGGGCTGTGAATGGGGAGTCGGGAATGGGGAATGGGGAGAAGCGGTTTACCGGCGCGGATGTGATACGGGAAAAATCAGGAACACGGAAACCGCTGTTGCGATTCCCCATTCCCGATTCCCCATTCCCAGCCCTCAAACCATAAATTGCTCGCTCAAGATCCGCTCCTCCAGATTGTGTTCCGGATCGAACAGCAGGGTGACCAGGCGGTCGCGCGATTCGCGGATGGTGACCTCGACCACGTCGCGGGTCTCGTGCGAGTCGGCGGTGACGCTCACCGGGCGCTTGTAGTGGTCGAGCACGCGCAGGCGCACTTCGGTGTCGGCCTTGAGGATCGCGCCGCGCCAGCGCCGCGGCCGGTACGGGGCGATCGGGGTCAGCGCCAGCGTGTGCGAGCCCAGCGGCAGGATCGGTCCGTGCGCGGAGGAGTTGTAGGCGGTGCTGCCGGCCGGCGTGGCCACCATCACCCCGTCGCAGATCAGTTCGTCGACCCGGGTCTGCCCGTTGAGGTCGATGCTGACGTGCGCGGCCTGGCGGGTCTGCCGCAGCAGCGAGACTTCGTTGTAGGCCAGCGAGCCGGTGCTGGTGCCGGACTCGGTCTGCGCCAGCATCTCCAACGGCCGCAGCTTGGCCGGTTCGGCCAGGGCAAGGCGCGCGACCAGGTCGTCGTCGCGGAACTGGTTCATCAGGAAGCCGACGGTGCCCAGCTTCATGCCGAACACCGGCTTGCCCAGGCTGCCGTGGCGATGCAGGGTCTGCAGCATGAAGCCGTCACCGCCGAGCGCGCACAGCACGTCGGCATCGTCAGGCGCATGGTCGCCGTAGCGCGCGATCAACTGATCGCGCGCCTGCATCGCGGGCGGCGCGGTGCTGGCAAGAAAACAGATACGGGGAGCGGAAGGCAGCGCGGGAGCATTCATGGCCCCGATCATACCCGGCCGATCATGAAAAGCCGGGATTCGGGAATGGTAGAAGCGAGCTGTCGTGGCGGAGACGGGACGGAGAGAGCCGTAAGCCGCGTCTTGCGCATCCACGAAAGGCCGGATTCGGGATTGGGGATTGTAAAAGCCGCCTGTTGCGCCGTAGCGAAAGAGCGTCGCCGCTTGGCGAATCCCCAATTCCGACTCTCCAATCCCTGCCGCCACACCTGCCCTAACCCACCGCCACAGTCCTTACTGGAGCAAAGCCCCCCTTCTGTTAAGGGGGGCGCGGCGAAGCCGCGGGGGATAGGCAAGGCCGCCGTGCGGCGCCAACGTTTGCGCCGCAAACGTTGGGTCAGGCCCGCACAGCGGGCCTGACCACGGTGTTAAACACCGTGCGCCGCCAACTGGCCAAGCCGCTGCACCGCCACCGACACCGTCGGATAGTCCAGCGTCTTCTGCGCGGCCAGTTCCTGCAGCATGTTCAAGGTGAAGCGCAGGCTGCTGTCGTCGCGCTGCAGCCAGTGCTGCACCTTGGCCTCGGCGTTGCCGCCCGGCAGGCTCAGCGCCTGGCCGGCCAACGCACCGTGATGCTTGGCCAGTTCGTCGCGCAGCACGCCGCGGGCCACCGCATGCCAGCGGCCGTTGACCTCCAGCGCGTCGATCTGCTCGAACAGCCACGGCAACTGCAGCGCCTCGCCGAGACGGAAGTGCACCTTCGACACCTCCACCGGCTTGAGCTTGCGGGTGCGCGCCATCTCGATGATGTCGAACGCCGGTTCCAGGAAGCGCAGCTCCGACAACTGCTGCGCCAGCGCCGGCGGCAGACCCTTGTCCTGCCACTCCTGCACCAGCGCCTCGTACAGCGGACGCTGCGAATCGGGGAGCACGCCGGAGGCGACGCGGATGTCGTTGAACGGCTCGTGGTAGCGCTCCACCGCCGCGGTGATGCCCGGCATCGGGCCCGGGCGGAACAGCAGCCAGCGCACGAAGGCGCGCTGCAGCGTCCAGATCACCTCCAGCGCGTCGATCTGCACCGACTCGGGCACCTTGCCGTCCAGCGCGTCGATCTGCGTCCACAGCGCGCGCGCATCCAGCGTCTCGCGGCTGATGGTGTAGGCCTTGGCAACCTCGCCGATGCTGCGCCCGGTGTCTTCCTGCATGCGCATCAGGAAGGTGGCGCCCATGCGGTTGATGGTGGTGTTGGTCACCGCGGTGGCGATGATCTCGCGCTTGAGCCGGTGCCGCTCCATCGCATCGGCGTACTTCTTCTGCAGCGGCTGCGGGAAGTAGCGCTGCAGCTCCTTGGACAGGTACGGGTCCTCGGGGATGTCCGATTCCAGCAGCTGCTGGAACGCCACCAGCTTGGAATAGGACAGCAGCACCGCCAGCTCCGGCCGGGTCAGGCCCTGGCCGCGCGCCTTGCGCGCGGAGATCTCCGCGTCCGACGGCAGGTATTCGATCTGCCGGTCGAGCAGGCCCTGCGCTTCCAGGGTGCGGATGAAGTGCTGCTTGGAGCCCAGGCGCTTGACGCTCATGCGCTCCATCAGGCTCAGCGCCTGGTTCTGGCGGATGTTGTCCCACAGCACCAGTTCGGCGACCTCGTCGGTCATCGATGCCAGCAGCTTGTTGCGCGCCTCCAGGGTCAGTTTCTTGGCCTGCACCACGTCGTTGAGCAGGATCTTGATGTTGACCTCGTGGTCGGAGGTGTCCACGCCGGCCGAGTTGTCGATGAAGTCGGTGTTGAGCAGCACGCCGACCTGCGCGGCCTCGATGCGGCCGAGCTGGGTCAGGCCGAGGTTGCCGCCCTCGCCGACGATCCTGCAGCGCAGTTCGCCGCCGTTGACGCGCAGGCCGTTGTTGGCGCGGTCGCCGACGTCGCCGTGGGTCTCGCTGGCGGCCTTGACGTAGGTGCCGATGCCGCCGTTCCAGAACAGGTCCACCGGCGCCTTGAGGATGGCGTTCATCAGCTCGTTCGGCGAAAGCTGCTTCACGCCCGGCTCCAGGCCCAATGCCTCGCGCACCGGCGCACTGATCTCGATCGACTTGAGCGTGCGCGGATAGATGCCGCCGCCGGCGCTGATCCGCTTGGCGTCGTAGTCGGCCCAGCTGGACCGCGGCAGCTTGAACAGGCGCTCGCGCTCGGCGAAGGACGCCGCCGCATCCGGATTGGGATCCAGGAAAATGTGGCGGTGGTCGAACGCGGCCAACAGGCGGATGTGGCGCGACAGCAGCATGCCGTTGCCGAACACGTCGCCGGACATGTCGCCGATGCCCACGCAGGTGAAGTCCTCGCTCTGGCAATCGCGGCCCAGCGCGCGGAAGTGGCGCTTGACCGACTCCCAGGCGCCGCGCGCGGTGATGCCCATGCCCTTGTGGTCGTAGCCGACCGAGCCGCCGGAGGCGAACGCGTCGCCCAGCCAGAAGCCATGGTCCAGCGCCAGGCCATTGGCGATGTCGGAGAAGGTCGCGGTGCCCTTGTCGGCGGCGACCACCAGGTACGGGTCGTCCTGGTCGTGGCGCACCACCTGCGGCGGCGGCACGATCTTGCCGCCGACGATGTTGTCGGTGATGTCCAGCAGGCCCTGGATGAACAGCTTGTAGCAGGCGATGCCTTCGGCCAGCACCGCGTCGCGGTCGCCACCGACCGGCGGACGCTTGCAGAAGAAGCCGCCCTTGGCGCCGACTGGCACGATCACCGTGTTCTTGACCATCTGCGCCTTGACCAGGCCCAGCACCTCGGTGCGGAAGTCCTCGCGCCGGTCGGACCAGCGCAGGCCGCCGCGCGCCACCGCGCCGAAGCGCAGGTGCACGCCTTCCACGCGCGGGCCGTACACGAAGATCTCCCGGTACGGACGCGGCTTGGGCAGGTCCGGCACCTTGGCCGAATCCAGCTTGAAGCTGATGCAGTGGCCCGGCTGACCGTCCTTGCCGGCCTGGTAGTAGCTGGTGCGCAGGGTCGCTTCGATCACGCCCTTGAAGCTGCGCAGGATGCGGTCTTCGTCGAGGCTGGCGACCTGATCGAACAGCTTCAGCAACGCCGCATTGGCCGCCTCCAGCTGCGCGGCGCGGTCGCCGCCGCGCGCGTCGATCACCGGTTGCAGCGCCTTCAGCGCGGCCTCGTCGGCACCGGCCAGCAGGCGCAGTTGCGCCGCCAGCGCGGCCTGGCCCTCGGCGATCTGCGCCTTGCTCTCGTTGCCGGTGGCCGGGTCGAAGCGCGCCTCGAACAGTTCCACCAGCAGCCGCGCCAGCAGCGGATAGCGGCTGCAGGTCTCTTCCACGTAGGCCTGCGAGAACGGCACGCCGGTCTGCAGCAGGTACTTGCAGTAGCCGCGCAGGATCGCCACCTGGCGCCAGTCCAGCCCGGCGCCGACGATCAGGCGGTTGAAGCCGTCGTTCTCGGCATCGCCGCGCCAGATGCGCACGAACGCCTCGCACAGCGGCGCATCGGCGCGCGCGACATCGATGCTGCCGGCCAGCGGCTCCACCTCGAAGTCCTGGATGTACAGCACGGTACCGTCCACGGTGAGCCGGTACGGGCGCTCGGAGATCACCCGCAGGCCCAGGTTTTCCATCATCGGCAGCACGTCCGACAGCGGCAGGTCGTCGCGCTGGCGGTACAGCTTCAGGCGCAGGCTGTCGGCGCCGTCGCGGCGCAGCGCCTGCAGGCTCAGGTGCAGGTCGTCCGGACCGCGCAGCGCGGCCAGGCGCTCGACGTCGCGCGCGGCGATCTGCGCGGTCGATTCCTCGATGTAGCCGGCCGGCAGCGCGCGGCCGTAGCCGGCCGACAGCCGCAGGCCGTCGCGTTCGCCGCGGCTGGCGACCAGCGCTTCGCGCAGGTCATCCTGCCAGTTGCGCAGCAGGTGCGCCAGGCGCGATTCCAGTTCGGTGGTGTCGAACTCCAGCGCCTCGCCGGGCTTGGGCCGCACGATCAGGTGCAGCTGCGCCAGCGGCGATTCGCCCAGCACCACGCTGGAGTCGATGTACTCGCCGTGCAGCGCGTCCTTGAGCAGCGCCTCGATGCGCAGGCGCACGTCGGTGTTGAAGCGTTCGCGCGGGATATACACCAGCGCCGAGATGAAACGGCCGTACTTGTCGCGACGCAGGAACAGGCGGCTACGCACCCGCTCCTGCAGGCCGAGGATGCCCATCGCGGTGCGGTACAGCTCCTCCTCGTTGGACTGGAACAGTTCCTCGCGCGGCAGCGTCTCCAGGATGTGGCGCAGCGCCTTGCCGCTGTGGCTGCTGGCGGTCAGCCCGGACCTGCGCATCACCGCGTCGTAGCGCTCGCGCACCAGCGGGATCTCCCACGGCCGGCGGTTGTAGGCGCTGGAGGTGAACAGGCCCAGGAAACGCTGCTCGGCGACGATGCGGCCCTTGGCGTCGAATTCCAGCACGCCGATGTAGTCCATGTAGCCGCTGCGGTGCACCCGCGAGCGCGCGTTGGTCTTGGTCAGGATCAGCGCGTCCTTGATCCCGGACTCGCTGAGGCCGTGCGCGGCCAGGGTGCGCACCGGCCGCGCCGGCGACTTGTCGTGGCCGCGCAGCAGCCCCAGCCCGCTGTCCTCCAGCGGCGCCAGCACGTCTTCGCCGGCCTGCTTCTCGACGCGGTACTCGCGGTAGCCGAAGAAGGTGAAATGGTCGGCCGCGGCCCAGCGCAGGAACTCCTGCGCCTCGCGCCGGCCCTTGTCGTCGACCGGCAGGCGCCGCGTGGTCAGGTCGTCGGCGAGGGTCAGCATCTTCTCGCGCATGCCGCCCCAGTCGCGCACGATGTTGCGCACCTCGCCGAGGATGCGCTGGATCGCCGCCTCCACCCGCGGCATGTCTTCCGGCGGCTGCCGGTCGATCTCCAGCAGCATCAGCGATTCCGCCTTGCCCTCGCCCACGCTGTCGAGCTTGCCGGCCTTGTCGCGGCTCATGCGCAGCACCGGGTGGCCGAGCACATGCACGCCGATGCCCAGCTCCGCCAGCGCCATGCTCACCGAATCGACCAGGAACGGCATGTCGTCGTTGACGATCTGCAGCACCGTGCGCGAGGACTCCCAGCCGTCGTGCTTCAGGTCCGGATTGAACACCCGCACGTTGACCGTGCCCGGCTTGCGCTTGCGCGCGAACTCCAGCATCGAGGCCGCCAGCGCCGCCCACTCTTGCGGGCTGTGGTGGGGGAACTCGTCCTCCTCCATGCGCTTGTAGAACGCCTCGGCGAACACCTGCGCCTCCTCCTGGCGGGCGGCCGGGTAACGCTTGCGCAGCGCCGCGTACACCGGCGCCAAGCTGAAGCCGGCGGCGGCGGGCAGCGCGTCGACCACCTTGGCGGTGGCCGCGGCGGCGGCCGGCTTGGCCGCGGCCTTGCGCGGAGCGACCGGCTTGGCCGGCGACGCGGCGGGAGGCTTGGCGGAGGGCTTGGCCGACTTGGCGGGCGACGGGGCCGCGGCAGTGCGGGTGGCGGCCGGGGATTTGCTGGAACGGGGAGCGGCGTGTTTGGGTTTCATGACGGAGAGCAGCAACGATGCTCGATGGGAAAGCCGAAATTGTACCGGTGCGCCGTTCAACTACCTTGCTGCATCGCAACCGGCTGGCCACGTCGACGGCGACGCGCCAGAACCCGCAAAGCGGCCGCAACGCCGCCGTCACGCGGCGCTCACCATGCTTTGGCAATGGCGTAGCGGTGACCATGAACGTCACCTTGTCAAGGCTGTTCTAATTCTAAACTGGACGGTATAGTCCACAATCGATGAGCCTCCCCCTCGCCTCTGCCGCACAACGCCAGGCGCGCGATCAGCGCGTGTACGACGCCGTACGCGAGCTGCTGGCCGAGGAAGGCATGCGCCTGAGCATGGACGCGGTGGCCGCCCGCGCCGGTTGCTCCAAGCAGACCCTGTACAGCCGCTACCGCAGCAAGCAGGACCTGCTGCAGCGGGTGATGCAGGACCATATGGAACTGAGCGCCACCCACCTGGGCCCGGCCCAGGGCGACCTGCGCGGCAGCCTGCTGCGCTTCGCCCGGGAGCATCTGGAACAGCTGTCCGAACCACGCGTCCTGCAGAGTTGCCAGCTGATCGCCGCCGAATCGCGGCATTTCCCGGAAGAAGCGCGCGCCCTGTTCCGCGACAGCGCCGGCGCGCTGATGCAACGCCTGAGCGAGCGCCTGCAACTGGCGATGGCCGCGGGCCAGCTGCGCCATGACGATCCGCACTTCATGGCCGAACTGCTGTTGAGCATGATCGTCGGTCTGGATTTCGAGCGGCAGTTTTTCCACACCGCGCATCGCCGCGGCGACGCGCAGCGTGCCTGGGCCGAATTCGCGGTCGACAATTTTCTGCGCGCGTTCGCCGCAGCCCCTTCCCTTTCCTTATCAACACCAGACCGGAGTACCACCCGATGACCTCCCCGTTGCGTTCCCTCGCCCTGGCCTGCGCCGTCGTGGTGGTGTTGGCATCCTGCAAGAAACAGGAACAGCAGCAGGCCATGCCGCCGCCGGAAGTCGGCGTGCTGCAGGCGCAGCCGCAGACCGTGCCGCTGCAGCGCGAACTGGTCGGCCGCCTGTCCGCGTTCCGCAGCGCCGACGTGCGCGCCCGCGTCCCCGGCGTGCTGGAAAAGCGCCTGTACACCGAAGGCACCGACGTCAAGGAAGGCCAGCCGCTGTTCCAGATCGACCCGGCGCCGCTGCGCGCGACCCTGGCCTCGGCGCAGGGCCAACTGGCCGCGGCCGAAGCCACCTATGCCAACGCCAAGGCCGCCGCCACCCGCGCGCGCAGCCTGGCGCCGCAGTCCTATGTCTCCAAGTCGGACCTGGACGCGGCCGAAGCCACCGAGCGCAGTTCCGCGGCCGCGGTGCAGCAGGCCCGCGCGGCGGTCGAATCGGCGCGCATCAACCTCGGCTACGCCACCGTCACCGCGCCAATCGCCGGCCGCGCCGGCAAGCAGCAGGTTACCGAGGGCGCGCTGGTCGGCCAGGGCGACAGCACCCTGCTGACCACGATCGACCAGCTCGATCCGCTGTACGTCAACTTCTCGATGAGCGCCGACGAACTGGCGCAGCTGCGCCAGGCGCAGACGCAGGGCAACGTGGCGCTGAGCGACCAGAGCAAGTCGACCGTGCAGATCAAGCTCGGCGACGGCAGCACCTACGCGCATGAAGGCACCCTGGACTTCTCCGGCGCCGCGGTCGATCCGAGCAACAGCTCGGTGACGCTGCGCGCACTGCTGCCGAACCCGGACCGGGTGCTGCTGCCCGGCGCCTTCGTCAGCTTCTCGGCCAACCTGGGCCAGCGCAAGGACGTGTACCTGATCCCGCAGGCGGCGGTGCTGCGCGACGCGAAGGGCGCCTATACCCTGGTGGTGGGCAAGGACAGCAAGGTGGTGCGCAAGGATCTGACCACGGTCGGCCAGCAGGGCGACAAGTGGATCGTCAGCGGCGGCCTGCAGAGCGGCGACCAGGTCGTGGTCAGCGGCCTGCCCAAGGTCAAGGAAGGCGCACCGGCCGTGGCCAAGCCGTGGGATCCGAACGCCGCCGCCCAGGGCCAGGGCGCTGGCGCGGCACCCGCAAACGGCGCGCAGGGCGCCGCGGCGCCGGCCAAGAACCCCGCCCCGGCACAGGACGCCGCGCACGGCGACGCGCCGGACGCGGCCTCGCCTTCCGACCAGCCGAAGCAGTAACGGACTCCCCCCATGCCTAAGTTCTTCATCGAACACCCGGTCTTCGCCTGGGTGGTGGCGATCCTGATCTCGCTGAGCGGCGTGATCGCCATCCTCAATCTCGGCGTCGAGTCGTATCCGACGATCGCCCCGCCCCAGGTGACCGTCACCGCCACCTACCCCGGCGCCAGCGCCAGCACCACCGAACGCTCGGTCACCCAGGTGATCGAGCAGCAGCTGACCGGCATCGACCACCTGCTGTACTTCAACTCGTCGTCGTCCTCCAGCGGCACCGCCACCATCACCCTGACCTTCGAGACCGGCACCGACGCGGACATCGCCCAGGTGCAGGTGCAGAACAAGGTGTCGCTGGCGACCCCGCGCCTGCCCTCGGAAGTGACCGCGCAGGGCGTGGTGGTGGCCAAGGCCAACGCCGGCTTCCTCAGCGTGATCGCGCTGCGTTCGGAGAACCCGTCGATCGACCGCGACGCGCTCAACGACATCGTCGGCTCGCGCGTGCTGGAGCAGATCTCGCGCGTGCCCGGCGTCGGCAGCACCCAGCAGTTCGGCGCCGAGTACGCCATGGACATCTGGCTCAACCCGGAGAAGCTGCAGGGTTACCACATGTCCGCCAACGACGTGTACACCGCGATCCGCGCGCAGAACGTGCAGTTCGCCGCCGGCTCGATCGGCTCGGATCCGGCGCCGCAGGGCCAGTCGTTCACCGCCACGGTCAGCGCCGAGGGCCGCTTCACCTCGCCCGAGCAGTTCGAGAACATCATCCTGCGCGCGGACGGCAACGGCACCGTGGTGCGACTGAAGGACGTGGCACGGGTATCGTTCGGCCCGACCAACTTCGGCTTCGACACCCAGTACAACGGCAAGCCGACCGGCGCCTTCGCCATCCAGCTGCTGCCCGGCGCCAATGCGCTGAACGTGTCGGAGGCGGTCAAGGCCAAGATGGACGAGCTGCAGCCCAGCTTCCCGCAGGGCGTCACCTGGTTCACGCCGTACGAGAGCACCACCTTCGTCAAGATCTCGATCGAGGAAGTGGTCAAGACCCTGATCGAGGCGATCGTGCTGGTGTTCCTGGTGATGCTGGTGTTCCTGCAGAACTTCCGCGCCACCATCATTCCCACCCTGGTCATCCCGGTGGCGCTGCTCGGCACCTTCCTGGGCATGTGGGCGATCGGCTTCACCATCAACCAGCTGACCCTGTTCGCGATGGTGCTGGCGATCGGCATCGTGGTCGACGACGCGATCGTGGTGATCGAGAACGTCGAACGCATCATGTCCGAGGAGCACCTGGCGCCCAAGCCGGCCACGCACAAGGCGATGACCCAGATCACCGGCGCGGTGGTGGCCATCACCGTGGTGCTGGCGGCGGTGTTCATCCCCTCGGCGATGCAGCCCGGCGCGGCCGGCGCGATCTACAAGCAGTTCGCGATCACCATCGCCATGTCGATGGCGTTCTCGGCGTTCCTGGCGCTGAGCTTCACCCCGGCGCTGTGCGCGGCGTTCCTCAAGCCGACCCACAACGACAACCCGAACTGGGTCTACCGCACCTTCAACAAGTACTACGACAAGCTGGCCCACCGCTACGTCGGCGCGGTGGGCGGCACCATCCGCCGCGCGCCGCGCTGGATGGCGGTGTTCGCGCTGCTGGTGGTGTTGTGCGGCTTCCTGTTCACGCGCATGCCGGGCAGCTTCCTGCCCGAGGAGGACCAGGGCTTCGCACTGGCGATCGTGCAGCTGCCGCCGGGCGCGACCAAGGCCCGCACCAACGAGGTGTTCGCGCAGATGCGTGGCGTGCTGCAGCAGCAGAAGGCGGTCGAAGGCATGCTGCAGGTGGCCGGCTTCAGCTTCCTGGGCCGCGGCGAGAACGTGGGCATGGGCTTCATCCGCCTCAAGCCCTGGGACGAGCGCGACATCGCCGCCGGCGACCTGATCCAGCAGTTGAACGGGATGTTCTACGGGATCAAGGACGCGCAGATCTTCGTGGTCAACCTGCCCACGGTGAACGGCCTGGGCCAGTTCGGCGGCTTCGACATGTGGCTGCAGGACCGCAGCGGCCAGGGCGAGGACGCCCTGCTGCAGGCGCGCAACATCGTGCTCGGCAAGGCCGGGGAGCGCAAGGACACGCTGGTCGGGGTACGCCCGAACGGCCTGGAAAACTCGCCGCAGCTGCAATTGAACGTGGATCGCGTGCAGGCGCAATCGATGGGCCTGTCGGTCAGCGACATCTACCAGTCGATCCAGCTGATGCTGGCGCCGGTGTACGTCAACGACTTCTTCTACGAAGGCCGCATCAAGCGCGTCAACCTGCAGGCGGACGCGCCGTTCCGCACCGGACCCGAATCGCTGCGCAGCTTCTACGTGCCCAGCAGCAACGCGACCGACAGCAACGGCCTGCCGCAGATGATCCCGCTGAGCACGGTGGTGAAGTCTGACTGGATCTACAGTTCGCCGTCGCTGGACCGCTACAACGGCTACTCGGCGGTCAACATCGTCGGCAACCCGGCGCCGGGCGGCAGCTCCGGCCAGGCGATGACCGCGATGGAGGACATCGTCAACAACGACCTGCCGCCGGGTTTCGGTTTCGACTGGAGCGGCATGTCGTACCAGGAAATCATCGCCGGCAACACCGCCACGCTACTGCTGGTGCTGTCGATCGTGGTGGTGTTCCTGTGCCTGGCGGCGCTGTACGAAAGTTGGTCGATTCCGGTGGCGGTGCTGCTGGTGGTGCCGATCGGCGTGCTCGGCGCGGTGGCGTTCTCGCTGCTGCGCGGCCTGCCCAACGACATCTACTTCAAGATCGGCCTGATCACGGTGATCGGCCTGGCCGCCAAGAACGCGATCCTGATCGTCGAGTTCGCGGTGGAGCAGCGCGCGATGGGCAAGACCCTGCGCGAGGCCACGACCGAGGCGGCGCACCTGCGCTTCCGCCCGATCCTGATGACCTCGTTCGCGTTCATCCTCGGCGTGCTGCCGATGGCGATCTCCACCGGCGCCGGCGCCAACGCCCGCCACGCCATCGGTACCGGCGTGATCGGCGGCATGCTGTTCGCCACCGTGCTGGGCGTGCTGTTCATCCCGCTGTTCTTCGTGATGGTGCGGCGCATGCTCGGCGACAAGCTGGACGAGCCGTCGAAGGAGTACCAGGCGCTGCAGATGGAAGGACAGTCGCGGCATCAGCCGGATCGGTGAGGGGCCGGGATTGGGGAGTGGGGATTCGGGATTCGAGTCCTCCCTCCGTTCTGATCCTTCCATCCTGTGGAGGCAAACAAAAAAGCGGCCGCAAGGCCGCTTTTTTGTTGTCCGGGTATGGATCGGGAAACGCGTGGCTGAAGCTACCTTCGAGCCGGCATTCCACGCCTGGGCAAATCCTGCGGGAGGGGCTCCAGTCCCGCCGCTTCCGGCGGGAAGGATCGCTCGCTCCCCGCCGCGATCCACGCAAGGAAAAAGCGGCCCTGCGGCCGCCTTCCCCTCACCTTTCAACAGTTACGAAATCGGCCAATCCCGAATCCCGAATCCCAGCTTCACCGCAGCCCCGTCTCGTTGCGCGCGATCACCAAGCGCTGGATCTCCGAGGTACCTTCGTAGATCTCGGTGATCTTGGCATCGCGGAAGTAGCGCTCCAGCGGCATTTCCTTGGAATAGCCCATGCCGCCGTGGATCTGCACCGCCTGGTGGGTGATCCACATCGCCGCTTCCGAGGCGGTCAGCTTGGCCACCGAAGCCTCGGTGGTGAAGCGCTGCCCCTGCCCCTTCACCCATGCCGCGCGCAACGTCAGCAGCAAGGCCGCATCGAGCTTGCACTTCATGTCGGCGATCTTGGCCTGGGTCATCTGGAACGTGCCGATCGGCGCGCCGAACGCCTTGCGCTCCTTCACGTAGTCCAGGGTGGCCTGGTAGGCCGCGCGGGCGATGCCGATCGCCTGCGAGGCGATGCCGATGCGGCCGGCATCGAGCACGCTCATCGCGATCTTGAAGCCTTCGCCCGCGGTACCCAACACTTCCTCCGGGGTGGCGACGTAGTCCTGGAACTCGATCTCGCAGGTGGCCGAGGCGCGAATGCCGAGTTTGGGCTCGGTCTTGCCGCGGTGGAAGCCGGGTTTGTCTGTGTCGACGACGAAGGCGGTAATGCCGCGCGCGCCCTGCTCCGGATCGGTGACCGCGAACAGCACGATGTACTTGGCGACCGGGCCGGAGGTGATCCAGCTCTTCTTGCCGTTGATGACGAAGCTGCCGTCGTCCTGGCGCACCGCGCGGCACCGCATCGCGGTGGCGTCGGAGCCGGACTGCGGCTCGGTCAGCGCGAAGGCGCCGATCTCGCGGCCCTCGGCGATGGCGCGCACGTACTTCTGCTTCTGCGCCTCGTTGCCGTTCTTGAGGATGCCGGCGCAGAACAGCGAGTTGTTGACCGACACGATGGTGGAATGGGCGGCGTCGCCGGCGGCGATCTCGACCATGGCCAGCACATAGGCGATCGGGTCCATGCCGGCGCCGCCGTATTCCTCCGGCACCTCGATGCCCATCAAGCCGTTCTCGCCGAGCAGGCGGATGTTCTCCAGCGGGAACTCGCCGGTGCGGTCGTGATGCTCGGCGCTGGGCGCGATCCGCTCCTGGGCGATGCGTCGCGCCACGTCCTGGATCATCAATTGTTCTTCAGTAAAGCTGAAATCCACGTAGAACCCCTCCCGGGCTGTCTGGTCCGCCATTGTAGCCACCCAGACCATACGCAGGCGTGTGCGCGACTTGACCCGACGCGCCCATCGGACCAAAATATCTCTATATCGCGATAGGAAGATATTATGGATCTGGAGGACTGGTCGAGCCGGCTCAAGGTGTTCGCCGATGCGACCCGTGTGCGCCTGCTGGCCCTGCTCGAACAGGAGGAGCTGACCGTGGCCGAGCTGTCGGCGATCACTCGGCTGGCGCAGCCGCGCGTGTCCACGCATCTGGCCAAGCTCAAGGAGGCCGGGCTGGTGCGCGACCGCCGCGCCGGCGTGTCCGCCTATTATCGCTTCGACGAGACCCTGCTGGATCCGGCGCAGCGCGCGCTGTGGCTGGCGCTGAGCACCGGCAGCGACGACCCGCTGCTGCGCCAGGACGCCGAACGCGTGGCCGCGGTCCTGGCCAACCGTGCCGCCGACCAAAACTGGGCCGATTCGGTGGCCGGCGACATGGAACGCCACTACTCCCCGGGCCGCACCTGGGAAGCGCTGGCGCGCACCGCGCTGCCGCTGCTGGAGACCGGCGACGTGCTCGATATCGCCTCCGGCGACGGCGTGCTGGCCGAACTGGTCGCCCCGCACGCGCACCGCTACGTCTGCATCGACACCAGCGCGCGGGTGGTGGCCGCGGCCAGCGAACGCCTGCGCCGTCTGAGCAATGTGGAGGTGCGCGAGGGCGACATGCACGCCCTGCCCTTCGCCGATGCCAGCTTCGACCTGGTGGTGATGATGCACGCGCTGACCTACGCCACCAAGCCGGCGCAGGCGGTGACCGAATCGGCGCGGGTGCTGCGCCCCGGCGGGCGCCTGCTGCTGTGCAGCCTGGCCCGCCACGAGCACAAGGCCGCGGTGCAGGCCTATGGCCACGTCAACCTGGGCTTTTCTTCCAAGGAACTTCGCAAGTTCGTGGACAAGGCAGAGCTGGAGGTGTCCAGCCTGGAAACCGTGACCCGCGAGAAACGGCCGCCGCATTTCGAGGTGATTTCCTTGATTGCTGGGAAGCCGGGAATCGGGAATCGGGAATCGGGAATCGAAAAAGCGACCGCCAAGCGCAAAGCGGTCGCAGGAGAAACTGCATGAACGCCGACGCTTCCGCCCCATTCCCTATTCCCCATTCCCCACTCTCAGCCACCAGGTGGCTAAACCCACAGCGCGCGCAGAAACTGCTGCAGGCCCTGTCCGAGCGCATCCTGATCATCGACGGGGCGATGGGCACGATGATCCAGCGGCACGGGCTGCAGGAGGCCGACTACCGCGGCGAACGCTTCGCCGAGGGCTACGACAGCACCCAGGCCGCGCACGTGCACGGCCCCGGCTGCGATCACGCGCCGCCGCCGGGCCACGACCTGAAGGGCAACAACGACCTGCTGCTGCTGACTCGCCCCGACGTCATTTCCGAGATCCACCGCGCCTATCTCGATGCCGGTGCCGACCTGCTCGAGACCAACACCTTCAACGCGACCTCGGTCAGCCAGGCCGACTATCACCTGGAACACCTGGTCTATGAGCTCAACAAGGCCGGCGCGCGGGTCGCGCGCGACTGCTGCGACGCGGTCGAAGCACAGCAGGTCCGTGACGGCGGGCCGGACAAGCCGCGCTTCGTCATCGGCGTGCTCGGCCCGACCAGCCGCACCGCCTCGATCAGCCCGGACGTCAACGATCCCGGTTTCCGCAACACCAGCTTCGACGAACTGCGCGGGACCTATCGCGAGGCGATCGAGGGCCTGATCGACGGCGGCGCCGATACCCTGATGGTCGAGACGATCTTCGACACGCTCAACGCCAAGGCCGCGCTGTATGCGATCGAGGAAGTGTTCGACGCGCGCGGCGGGCGCCTGCCGGTGATGATCTCCGGCACCATCACCGACGCCTCCGGCCGCACCCTGTCCGGGCAGACCGCCGAGGCGTTCTACGCCTCGGTCGCGCACGGGCGGCCGCTGTCGGTCGGGCTGAACTGCGCGCTCGGCGCCAAGGACCTGCGCCCGCACGTGGAGACCCTGGCGCGGATCGCCGACGGCTACGTCAGCGCGCACCCCAACGCCGGCCTGCCCAACGCGTTCGGCGAGTACGACGAGACCCCCGAGGAAATGGCGGCGACGCTGCGCGAGTTCGCCGAATCCGGGCTGCTGAACCTGGTCGGCGGCTGCTGCGGCACCTCCCCCGCGCATATCCGCGCCATCGCCGAGGCGGTGCGCGGGCTGCCGCCGCGCGTGCCGCTGGCGGCGCAGGCGCAGGCCGCCTGAGATGCCCGCCGCGCGCACGCCCGTCCTCGCCACCCGCATCGCCCCGCGCATGCGCCACGCCGTCCGCGTGCGCGCCTGCCTGTCCCCGCTTCCGGAACGCTGAACCATGTCCTCCGCCCGCCACACCCGCCTGTCCGGCCTGGAGCCGCTGCTGCTGACCCCGGACCTGCTGTTCGTCAACATCGGCGAGCGCACCAACGTCACCGGCAGCGCGCAGTTCCGCAAGCTGATCAAGGAAGAGCGCTACGAGGAAGCGGTGGAGGTGGCGCGCCAGCAGGTCGCCAATGGCGCGCAGATCCTCGACGTCAACATGGACGAGGGCCTGATCGACTCGGAGAAGGCGATGGTGCGCTTTCTCAACCTGATCATGTCCGAGCCGGACATCGCGCGCATCCCGGTGATGGTCGATTCCTCCAAGTGGAGCGTGATCGAGGCCGGGCTGAAGTGCCTGCAGGGCAAGAGCGTGGTCAACTCGATCTCGCTCAAGGAAGGCGAGGCGCCGTTCGTCGAACAGGCGCGCAAGGTGCTGCGCTATGGCGCCGCGGCGGTGGTGATGGCCTTCGACGAGGTCGGCCAGGCCGATACCTGCGCGCGCAAGGTGGAGATCTGCACCCGTGCCTACCGCATCCTCACCGAGCAGGTCGGGTTCCCGCCGGAAGACATCATCTTCGATCCGAACATCTTCGCCGTGGCCACCGGCATCGAGGAACACGACAACTACGCGGTCGATTTCATCGAGGCGACCCGCCTGATCAAGCAGACCCTGCCGCATTGCCACGTCTCCGGCGGCGTCTCCAACGTGTCGTTCTCGTTCCGCGGCAACGAGACCGTGCGCCAGGCGATCCACTCGGTGTTCCTGTACCACGCCATCGCCGCCGGCATGGACATGGGCATCGTCAACGCCGGCGGCATGCCGATCTACGACGAGTTGGACCCGGAGCTGCGCGAGCGCGTGGAGGACGTGATCCTCAACCGCCGCCGCGACGCCACCGAACGCCTGCTGGAGATCGCCGAGCGTTACAAAAAAGCCGGGAATCGGGATTCGGGAATCGGGAATCGCGAGAAGCTCGCGTGGCGCGAGAAAACCGTGCGCGACCGGCTCAGCCATGCGCTGGTGCATGGCATCGACGAGTTCGTCGAGGTCGATACCGAGGAGGCGCGGCAGCAGTCGACGCGGCCGCTGGACGTGATCGAAGGGCCGCTGATGGACGGCATGAACGTGGTCGGCGACCTGTTCGGCGCCGGCAAGATGTTCCTGCCGCAGGTGGTCAAGTCGGCGCGGGTGATGAAGAAGGCGGTGGCCTACCTGCTGCCCTACATCGAGGCCGAGAAGCTGCGCACCGGCGACACCGGCAAGTCCAACGGCAAGATCGTGATGGCCACGGTCAAGGGCGACGTGCACGACATCGGCAAGAACATCGTCGGCGTGGTCCTGGCCTGCAACAACTTCGACGTGATCGACCTGGGGGTGATGGTGCCGACCCAGACCATCCTCGACCGCGCGCGCGCCGAGAACGCCGACATCATCGGCCTGTCCGGGCTGATCACCCCGTCGCTGGAGGAGATGACCCATGTCGCCCGCGAGATGCAGCGGCAGGGCTTCTCGATGCCGCTGCTGATCGGCGGCGCCACCACCTCGCGCGCGCACACCGCGCTGAAGATCGACCCGCACTATGCGGCGCCGACGGTGTGGGTCAAGGATGCCTCGCGCGCGGTCGGCGTGGCGCAGTCGCTGATCTCCAAGGACCTGCGCGCGGCCTTCGTCGCCGCCAACGACGCCGACTACGCCGAGATCCGCCAGCGTCACAAGAACCGCGGCGACGCCAAGCGCCTGGTGTCGCTGGACAAGGCGCGCGCGCAACGCTTCGACGGCGGCTGGGACGGCTACACGCCGCCGGCGCCGCGGCAGCCCGGCCTGCACGTGTTCGACGACTACCCGCTGGACGACCTGCTGCCGCTGATCGACTGGACTCCGTTCTTCCAGGCCTGGGAGCTGGCCGGCAAGTTCCCCGCGATCCTCACCGACGAGATCGTCGGCCAGCAGGCCAGCGAGCTGTACCGCGACGCGCGCGCCATGCTCGAACGCATCGTCGCCGAGAAGTGGCTGACCGCCAAGGCGGTGTTCGGGCTATGGCCGGCCAATAGCGTGGGCGACGATGTCGAGGTGGTCCTGACGGCCCACCGGGAATCGGGAATCGGGAATTCGGAATCGCAAGAGCAAGGCCAATCCCCATTCCCGAATCCCCAATCCCGGCACCTCCTGCACTTCCTGCGCCAACAGGTCGACAAGCCCGTCGAGCGCCCGGATTTCTGCCTGGCCGACTTCATCGCCCCGCGCGAGAGCGGCAAGCAGGACTGGATCGGCGCCTTCGCAGTCACCGCCGGCATCGGCATCGAGCCGCATGTGGCGCGCTTCGAGGCGGCGCACGACGACTACAACGCGATCCTGCTCAAGGCGCTGGCCGATCGCCTGGCCGAGGCGCTGGCCGAACGCTTGCACCAGCGCGTGCGCACCGAGTTCTGGGGCTATGCGCAGGACGAGGCGCTGAGCAACGAGGCCCTGATCGCCGAGCAGTACCGCGGCATCCGCCCTGCCCCCGGTTATCCGGCCTGCCCCGAGCACAGCGAGAAGCAGACCCTGTTCGCACTGCTCGATGCCGGGCGCAACGCCGGCATGACCTTGACCGAGAGCTTCGCCATGCTGCCCACCGCGGCGGTGTCCGGCTACTACTTCAGCCACCCGCGCAGCCAGTACTTCGTGGTCGGGCGCCTGGGCAAGGACCAGGTCGCCGACTACGCGCGCCGCAAGGGCGTGCCGGTACAGCAGGCCGAGCGCTGGCTGGCCTCGAACCTGGATTACGATCCGGAGTGAGGCCCTGGGCCGTCGCAGGCGCCAGCATTGCCTGCTTCGCCATCACACACGCCCTTCCCACCCACTGCCGATGCCGATGCCCACCTCGTCCCCGCTGAAGATCGTGGTCACCGGCAGCGCCGGCCGGGTCGGCCGCGCGATCCACATCCGGCTCGCGCGCGAGCACCGCGTCAGTGGCTTCGACCGGACGCCCTGCTCCACCGCCGACTGGGTCGGCGACCTCGACGACGCCGCACTGCTGGCGCGGGCGCTGCACCGCGCGGACGCGGTGATCCACACCGCCGCGCTGCATGCCCCGCACGTCGCACATGTGCCGGCGGCGCGCTTCCGCCAGGTCAACGTCGACGGCACGCGCCGCGTGCTGGATGCCGCCGCGGCGGCCGGCGTGCGCTGCATCGTGTTCACCAGCACCACCGCGCTGTACGGCAGCGCCGCCACTCCCCACGGCAGCGCCGGCTGGGTCGACGAAATGCTGCCGCCGCAGCCGCAGACTATCTATCACCACACCAAGCTGGAAGCCGAGGCGCTGCTGCACGAGGCGGCCGTCCAGGGCGGACCGAGCGTGCGCATCCTGCGCATGTCGCGCTGCTTCCCGGAGCCGGTCAACGTGATGGCCGCGTTCCGCCTGCATCGCGGCATCGACGCACGCGACGTCGCCGAGGCCCATGCCGCGGCGTTGCGGCATGCCGGACCAGCGGCGGCGACGTTCGTGATTTCCGGGGCCACACCGTTCCTGCGCGAGGATCGCGCCGACCTGCACGGCGCGGCACCGGCGGTCCTGCAACGCCGTGCGCCGGCGCTGGTGGCGGCGTTCGCGCAACGCGGCTGGGCGCTGCCGGAACGGATCGATCGCGTCTATTCGCCGCAACGGGCGCTTGACGCACTGGGCTGGCAACCGCGCCATGGTTTCGCCGAGGTGTTGCACCAGTACGACACGCATGTTCCCGAGGTGCTCCCGCCTAATGATGGAAGCGCGGCCAGCGACTGAACGCCCGGCCCCGATCGGCATATCGTGGTCGGACGGTGATGCAAGGACGCGAGCGCTACCCGCGGGCCTGGCACCGCGTTGGCGGATACGCCGGATTCGCCAACGCGCAAACGCATTGCGCGCTCCGCATGCGCCGACGGCCGCGAACCGGAAGCACCCGGTGTTTTTCCGGCGGGTTCGCGAATCCCGGCAAGCAATTGATCAGTAAAGCGAAATTCCTGAGCACCATGAAACTGAGCAAGACGATTCCTTCCCCTGCAGGTCGCCACACACCCGTTTCGCGGAATCGACATTTTTTCCTTAATCCCCGCCGACAGTTATGCTGACGGTGTCGCGTCCTCACGGACGCGTGGATTGAAACCGGGAACAGCGTGCGTGCGTGCTGCTCGGCGGCGGGTCGCGTCCTCACGGACGCGTGGATTGAAACATGGACGATCATGGCAACGGCGACGGCTGCACGCTCGTCGCGTCCTCACGGACGCGTGGATTGAAACTATGAAATCGATCCGGCGTCGCTGCAACTGAACAAGGTCGCGTCCTCACGGACGCGTGGATTGAAACTACGGGGCGCAGGGGGTAGGGGATTTCCGTGTCGGTCGCGTCCTCACGGACGCGTGGATTGAAACTTGAAATCGGACATGTTGTTCAGTTTTGTAGTTGGTCGCGTCCTCACGGACGCGTGGATTGAAACTCGATCACCGCTTCGATGGCGTCCAGACCGATGCGGTCGCGTCCTCACGGACGCGTGGATTGAAACCGTTGTCGTTGTAGGTCTCTTGCGAGACCACCGCGTCGCGTCCTCACGGACGCGTGGATTGAAACATGCCGGCCACCAAAGAAAAAGAGCCGCTACAGGTCGCGTCCTCACGGACGCGTGGATTGAAACCAGAGTCGCCGTCCAAGCTTGGTAGCAGCTACACGGTCGCGTCCTCACGGACGCGTGGATTGAAACGAGGTTCATGCAGCCGCCTGTGCCGGCACGCGACGAGTCGCGTCCTCACGGACGCGTGGATTGAAACCAGGCCGAACGCGGCATCGAGCGAATTGCGGCCGTCGCGTCCTCACGGACGCGTGGATTGAAACGCTAGCGCGCCGAAGCCTGCGCCGATGGATCCCGTCGCGTCCTCACGGACGCGTGGATTGAAACTTGCACGCGCTGGCCGCATAGGATCATCAGGCGGAGTCGCGTCCTCACGGACGCGTGGATTGAAACCGCGCGTTCGTCATGGTCGAGGAAGCGAAGCGCGAGTCGCGTCCTCACGGACGCGTGGATTGAAACCATTTCCGCCCATAGGCATATGCGTCGTTCCTGGTCGCGTCCTCACGGACGCGTGGATTGAAACTCGCGCACCCGCGCCGCCGTCGCCGCCGGTTTCGCGTCGCGTCCTCACGGACGCGTGGATTGAAACTCAAAGAACTTCGGGGCCTGGGTCGCACCGCGCCTGTCGCGTCCTCACGGACGCGTGGATTGAAACGCCGCCTCGATCGCGTCGCGCATGTCCTCCATGTGTCGCGTCCTCACGGACGCGTGGATTGAAACTTGATGGCGGAATCGATCTTCGCAGGCGTAAGCATGGTCGCGTCCTCACGGACGCGTGGATTGAAACGTATCGCATGCGTGACGGCAGCGTCGCATGCCGTCGCGTCCTCACGGACGCGTGGATTGAAACGTATCGCATGCGTGACGGCAGCGTCGCATGCCGTCGCGTCCTCACGGACGCGTGGATTGAAACCTAAAACAGCACCCGTTCTGCGTGATGTGCCAGGTCGCGTCCTCACGGACGCGTGGATTGAAACCCGCCATCCTGATCGACAAGCACCAGTGCGCGAGCGTCGCGTCCTCACGGACGCGTGGATTGAAACAGTGACACTCGCCCCCATGCCCGACAGCCCATCTTGTCGCGTCCTCACGGACGCGTGGATTGAAACTTGCCCTCGGACAGCAAGTTGGACACGCCGGCGAGTCGCGCCCTCACGGACGCGTGGATTGAAACTCGTCTAGGGCATCAGCCAGATGGCTCCCGTACTGTCGCGTCCTCACGGACGCGTGGATTGAAACCTTTTGGTCAGGGGTTGCGGTGGTGCTGGCGCGTCGCGTCCTCACGGACGCGTGGATTGAAACCCGTCTGCTAGGTGCCCGGCGATCAGCGCCAGGTCGCGTCCTCACGGACGCGTGGATTGAAACCGCCGAAACGCCAGCCACAGCAGCAGGGCGACGATGTCGCGTCCTCACGGACGCGTGGATTGAAACCAAAATTTGCAGATCACCGCTGCAAAATTCCAAATTGTCGCGTCCTCACGGACGCGTGGATTGAAACTTTCAATGCGTCTTCGATGACGCCGCGCGCACCGTCGCGTCCTCACGGACGCGTGGATTGAAACTTTTGTAGACGGTCCAGAACCAGCCGGCGGCGTCGTCGCGTCCTCACGGACGCGTGGATTGAAACACCTCAGGCTCGCGGATTGGCGCCGCACGCGGCCACGTCGCGTCCTCACGGACGCGTGGATTGAAACAAGCTGGATCGGCACGACCAGTCCATCGCACTGGGTCGCGTCCTCACGGACGCGTGGATTGAAACATGCCACTCGCGAGGAGATACGGCTATGGCCGGTCGCGTCCTCACGGACGCGTGGATTGAAACAGCCACTTAGGACGCCACCAGGGGAGCAATTACCTGGTCGCGTCCTCACGGACGCGTGGATTGAAACTGTAGCTGTGCCAGGCGCTCCACGGCATCCGCCGTCGCGTCCTCACGGACGCGTGGATTGAAACGTAAGGTCGCCGAGCCAGCCGGCGCGCATCAAAGTGTCGCGTCCTCACGGACGCGTGGATTGAAACGCGTAGCTGAAAGTCCCGCTGGTCCACGAGCTGGTCGCGTCCTCACGGACGCGTGGATTGAAACATTTGCTTCCACCCGAGGAGGATGGAATCGTCGAGTCGCGTCCTCACGGACGCGTGGATTGAAACACGCCGGCCGACCGCGAGCTAATCCAGCAGCTGTGTCGCGTCCTCACGGACGCGTGGATTGAAACTTCGTCGGCACCTTGGGCAACACCGGGCCGATTTGTCGCGTCCTCACGGACGCGTGGATTGAAACGTCATCACCAACGCCAAGGTGCAGGCCAAGCTGGAGCATCGCGTCCTCACGGACGCGTGGATTGAAACATGCAGTTACAACGCAGGCGGGCGAACACGCTGTAGTCGCGTCCTCACGGACGCGTGGATTGAAACACGATACGCTGGCAAAGAAGTACGTTGCGCAACAGGGTCGCGTCCTCACGGACGCGTGGATTGAAACACGGCGATGATGCAGTTCAAGCTCGCTGGGCGCTCGTCGCGTCCTCACGGACGCGTGGATTGAAACGCAAGCGGGCTGGACGACGCCGAACACACAGGCGCGGTCGCGTCCTCACGGACGCGTGGATTGAAACGGGCCATAGCTCTGCTGCTTGACCCGTTGCCCACGGTCGCGTCCTCACGGACGCGTGGATTGAAACCTGTTAAAGCAGTGGGGGGAGTGGGCGCCGCACGAGGTCGCGTCCTCACGGACGCGTAGATTGAAACAGAACCCACGTGTGCGTTGCGACGGCGACATTCGTCGCGTCCTCACGGACGCGTGGATTGAAACCAGGCGCGACGCGGCAGCCTGCATGCGCACGGCAAGTCGCGTCCTCACGGACGCGTGGATTGAAACGCATCCGCGCTCGCCAACCCGCCCGCGTACTGGTGTCGCGTCCTCACGGACGCGTGGATTGAAACTTTACCCGGGCGTCGCCGTACTGCTCGAAATACGGTCGCGTCCTCACGGACGCGTGGATTGAAACGCCATGGCATCGCGCAAGGCATCGATCATCGCAGCGTCGCGTCCTCACGGACGCGTGGATTGAAACATTGGGCATCGCCCTGCCCCGATCCGACCAACCGTCGCGTCCTCACGGACGCGTGGATTGAAACCCGTTTCAGACGTTCCCACTGCTGCGCGATGCGGCGGTCGTGTCCTCACGGACGCGTGGATTGAAACATCCACATGGACCAGCTCGAAGCAGAGCAGGCGCGTCGCGCCCTCACGGGCGCGTGCATTGAAACTTCGCGATCGGGACCACCACGCCTAAGGGCACGTGGGTCGCGCCCTCACAGGAGCGGCGGCACTCAACGCTCAGCGCAACAACACCGAAATGCCGAGGCCGCCCTGCCAGTCGTCGGTCTGCGCCGACAGGCCGCGCAATACCGACAGATCCAGTTGCACGCGCTCGGCGAACAGCCAGGTAACACCGCTGCCGAGGGCGCGCATCTCGTCCTCGCCGCCACCGATGCCGGCTTCGACGTAGGCGCTGAGGGTGTCGCCGGCGTAGAAGGTGTAGCTGGGCGAGACGCTCCAGCCGGAGCCGTCCTCGCTGTCGCTGAGGTTGCCGTACAGCGCCAGGCTGCGCCCTGCGGGAAGATCCCAGCCGGCGGTCACGCCGAGGTCGTAGCGGTGTCCGGCCTCGCCGTACGGCGGGCGCCCGACCGGCAGACTGGCGCTGCCCAGCATTGCCCAGGTGAAGCCGTCGCGCGCGCTCGGCAAGGCCTGCTTGATGCCGATGCTGGCATCGCCGCCGCTGTGCCCACGCCGGTCCTCACCGCCGCCGCGTACCCGTTGCCAGACCTGGCTGTCGATCGCCAACTGCAACTCGGTACGCGCGCTCAGGCCGATCCGCAGCCGGCTGTCGGCGACGTACTCGGTACTGCGCACGCCGCCGCTGCGATCGTAGCTGCCGTCGAAGAACGCCTGCTCCCAGGCCACCTGGCCGCGCCCCAGGGTGGTCGACGCGAAGCCGATCCCGGGCCGGTCGAAGGCCGGCGCATCCTCGGCGCTGGCCACGCCGGCGATGCCCGCATGGGCGGCCAGCAGTAGCATGCAGCGCACAAGCGCGGCCGCTCTGTGCCGCCCCCGATCTGTGGCGGCGCAGGACCCCAAAGACGGCCGTGGCGCAAGAGAGGATGAGACAGGCATGCGCGAACTCCTTGCGTGCGGGGGACGACGGCTACGCCTCAAGGCGCCGTTGGCGAGTGTGCCTGGATCGACTCGATGTGCGCCGTGAAGCCCGGCAACAGCACGCGATTGCCGTACCCGCTGAGGTGGTCGGCATCGAAGAACAACGGTCGCCCGTCGCGCATGCCCGCGCAGCGCTCGGCATCGCACAGCGCCGGCAGCGGATCCCACACCGTGGCATGCGGCAACCGCGCGGCGATCCGCTGCAGGCTCTGCAGCACCGGCGCGCGGTAGCGTTCCATGGTCGCGCGCTGGATCTCGGTGCCGCGCGCGCAGATCGGATTGCCGCGGTTGAACCAGTCCGAGCAGCGGTAGGGCGGCGCACGCAACAGCGGCTTGGGCGCCTCGAACACGATGCGCACGCCATGCTGCGCCAGCGGGTGCAGCAGCGCGACCGCCGCGTCCTCGCCGGCCGCGCGCGCGGCCCGGGCCGCGGCGCTGTCCTGCTCGGCCATGACCGCCGCCTCGTCGAACAGTTCGGTCTGCTCGGCCAGGCGCAGCAGCCGCAACGCCGGCAGGAACAGCACATCGCCATCGCGCGCATGCGCGGCGACGTCGTCCAGGGTGCTGCGCTCGTAGGCCTGGCACCCGGCGTGCGTCGCCTGCCAGGCCTGCAGGCCGACGATCGCGCAACCGCCAACACCATACAGGCGGACCGCCACGCCGCGCTGCAGGGCGAAACGGCGCAGCAGTTCGTTGTAGGCCAGCGCATGCGAATCGCCAGCGACGAACAACTGGGTCGGCGTGCGCGGGGCCTCCAGGCCGCTGGCGCGCAGGTCGCAGTCGCCGCGCTCGAACGATTTGGCGCCCCCCACATGCCCGGTCCTGAGCGCGCAGTGCGGAAAGTCCTTGCGTAGATCCTTGGCGTAGGCATACCAGTCCAGCGGATGCCGGCTCACCGTGCTCAGCGAGTAGTAGCGCTGCGTGTCCAGCAGCAGCGCATGCGCACCGGCGGCGAGCAGGATCAGGCCCAGCCCGGCGGCGATGGTCCGCGCCGGCGTACGCGCCTTGCCGATGCGGCCGCTGCGCCACGGCAACTCCACCCAACGGTACGAGGCGATCGCCAGCGCCGCCAGCAGCAGCAGCGCCAGCGCCTTGGCCAGCGCCGAGTCCAGGCCCACCGTCCAGCGAAACACCACGAACACCGGCCAATGCCACAGGTACAGCGAATAGGAGACGCGGCCGATCGCCACCACCGCACGCTGAGACAGCGCGCGCTTGATCCAGCCGGCGGGCGCGCCGTGCAGCAATCCCAGCAGGCCCAGCGTGCCCAGCACCGGCCACAGGCCATCGGGCCAAGGCGAATGGCCGGGGCGCGCGCGCCACAAACCGTAGCCCACCACCCCCAGCGCCAGCGCCAACAACGGCGAACGCCAGTGCCAGGCCGCACGCGGCGCAGGCGCAAGGCCGGCATCGAAACGTCCGCTCAGCGCCAGCGCCTGGTACAGCAACACGCCGCTGCCCAGTTGCCAGAAACGCGCGGTGGTCAGGTAGAACGCGTCGCCGGCATCGCCGCCGCCGCGACTGCGCACGAACGCATAGGCCAGCGATGCGGCCGACGCCAGCGCCACCAGCAGCGTGGACCACGCGCGGCCGCGGCCGCCGCGGTTCCAGGCCAGGAACAGCAACGGGAACAGCAGGTAGAACTGCTCCTCCACGCCCAGCGACCAGGTATGCGTGTACGGGTTGAATTCGGCCTTGGGCGAGAAATAGTCGTTGCCGGTGGCGGCCAGCACCCAGTTGCTGAGGCCGACGAAGGCCATGCGCCCGGTCTTGGCGCTGGTTTCGCTCAACCAGGAGTCGGGAATGAACAGACCGCTGGCCAGACCGGTCGCCAGCAGGCAGGCCACCAGCGCTGGCGCGATGCGGCGCATGCGGCGCGCGTAGAACTGCGCGAACACGCCCAGGCTGCCGGCCGCGGGCAGGCGCTGCAGCGAGGCGCTGACCACGAACCCGGAGATCACGAAGAACACGTCGACGCCGGTGAAGCCGCCCGGCAGCCAGCGAGGATCTAGGTGGTAGGCGATCACCGCCACCACCGCCAGCGCGCGCAAGCCATCCACATAGGGCAGATAGCCCGACGCGTGCACCGACGGCGCGGCATGCAGACGCGCCGCGCCTGGCGCCTCCTTCCCTGGATCCATGGCGCTTACCAGATCAGGTCGTCGGGGATCTGGTACTTGGGATCGGCGTAGGGGTCTTCCTCGGCGCTGGCATTCGGGTCGACCCGCAGCGCCACCGCCGCCGGGAAGATCGCCTCGGCCTGGTCCAGCAGCGCCGCCGTCACCAGCAGATAGCGCCCGTTCTGCTGCAGCACGCCCAGCTCGCCGGCGTTGAGCGCCTTGAGCTGCTCGGCGGTGACGTAGATGCGCTTGATCTTGCCGCCATACGGGAAATGGCGGGCGATGTCGGCATCGGCCGCGTTCAATGCCTGGCCCTGCAGCAGTTCATCGAGCTTGGCGCGCGCCTCGCGGCGCAGGCGCGCCTGTTCCTGCTTGAGCCGTTCGGCCTCGATGCGCTCGTCCTTCTCGCGCTGCGCGCGGATCGCATAGGCCTTGGCCAGGTCGATGTCCTCGCGGCTGCGCGGCGGCCGTGCGCCCTGCGGCCGCGCTTGCGGCTGCCCGGGCGCGCCTTGCGGACGACCCGCACCCTGCGGTCGGCCGCGGCGATCGCCGGGCGCCTGTGCGCGCGCGCCGCCTGGCTTGCCGCCCGGCGCACCGCCGCCGGCATTGCGCTCGCCACGCGCCGCATCGCCATGCGCCGGGCGCTGTCCCGGCCGTGCCCGCGATGCGGGCGGCGCGGAAGGCGCATTGCGTTCGGGTCTGGGCACGGGCTTGAAGCCCAGGCCGAGCAACTGGTCGCGGAGGGTATCGCTCATCGGGTCGGGATCGGTTGGTGGATCAGTAGTGCGGCGGAGGCGGTTCGTCGGCGGGATCGGCGTACAGCGTGCTGCGCACCTTGCCCAGGTCTTCCAGCAGGTGGCGCAGCAACGTCGCGTTGCGCTGGCTTTCGGCACGCGCCTCGGCCAACGCATCGCTCAGGTCGGACAGCGCCTGTTCCTGGAAGGACAGGCGCGTCTCCAACTCGATCAACCGGTTCTCCAGCAATCGATCCTGGGTGGAGAAATCATGCTGCACGGATCGAACGCCCGCGGCCGATGCCATAGTACGCGAGGTCGAAGGTCTCGATTTCCTGCGGATCGTAGAGATTGCGCCCATCGAACACCACCGCGTCGCCGAGCAGTTCCTTGATCCGGGTGAAATCCGGGCTGCGGAACTGCTTCCACTCGGTGACCACGACGAGCGCATCGGCGCCTTCCAGCGCGGCGAAGGCGTCCTCGCAGAAGCTCAGGTCGTCGCGTTCGCCGAAGATGCGCTTGGCTTCATGGGTCGCTTCCGGATCGTAGGCGCGCACCTTCGCCCCGGCCTCCCACAGCTGCGCCAACAGACGGCGGCTGGACGCGGCGCGCATGTCGTCGGTATTGGGCTTGAACGCCAGGCCCCACACCGCGAAGGTCTTGCCCGCCAGCGGCTGCGCCGCGCCGTAGTGGCGCTGGATCAGCTCGTACAGGTGGCCCTTCTGCGCCTCGTTGACCGCCTCCACCGCATCCAGCAGCTTGGCCTGGTGGCCGTACTGCTGTGCGGTGCGGGCGAGCGCCTGCACGTCCTTGGGGAAGCACGAGCCGCCGTAGCCGGCGCCCGGATAGATGAAGTGCCAGCCGATGCGCGGATCCGAGCCGATGCCCTGGCGCACCTTCTCCACGTCGGCGCCGACGCGCTCGGCGATGTTGGCGATCTCGTTCATGAAACTGATCTTGGTCGCCAGCATCGCGTTGGCCGCGTACTTGGTCAATTCGGCCGAACGCACGTCCATCTCCACGATGCGGTCGTGGTTGCGGTTGAACGGCGCGTACAGGCGGCGCAGGCGCGCGGCGGTGCCCGGCTTGCTGCTGCCGATGACGATGCGGTCCGGGCGCATGCAGTCGGCGACCGCGTCGCCTTCCTTCAGGAATTCCGGATTGGACACCACGTCGAACTCGATCGCCTCGCCGCGCTTGTCCAGTTCGGCGGCGATCGCCGCGCGCACCTTGTCGGCGGTGCCGACCGGCACGGTGGACTTGTTGACCACCACGGTCGGCCCCTGGATGTGCTGGCCGATGGTGCGGGCCACCGCCAGGACGTACTGCAGATCTGCGCTACCGTCCTCGTCCGGCGGCGTGCCGACGGCGATGAACACGATATCCCCATGCGCGATGGCGCTGGCCGCGTCGGTGGTGAAGAACAGCCTCCGTGCGGCGTGATTGGCCTTGACCATCGGCGAGAGGCCAGGCTCGTAAATCGGGACTACGCCCTTGTTGAGCCCATCCACTTTGGCTTGGTCGATGTCCACGCACACCACGTGATGGCCGACCTCGGCCAGACAGGTTCCGGTGACGAGCCCGACATAGCCGGTGCCGAATATCGCTACGCGCATGAAATCTCCTCTCGGTTATTGAAGGATGCCCAACAGTTCCACGTCGAAGGTCAGCATGGAATCCGGACCGATCGGGCCGCCCGGCGTGCCCTGCGCGCCGTAGCCCAGGTTGGACGGAATCCAGAAACGGTACTTGGAGCCGACCGGCATCAGCGCCACGCCCTCGCTCCAGCCCGGGACCACCTGGTTGAGCGAGAACTCGGCCGGCTGCCCGGTCTTGTACGAGCTGTCGAACACCTGCCCGTCGATCAGCCGGCCCTCGTAATTGACCCGCACCTTGCTGGTCGGCATCGGCCGCTCGCCGCTGCCCTGACGCAGCACCATGTACTGCAACCCCGACGGCGTGGTGACCACGCCCTTCTGGGTCTTGTTCTTGGCCAGGAAATCGTTGCCCTTCTGGCGGTTCTCGGCGGCCATGCCGGCCTGCTTGGCGCTCATCTCGGCCTGCTTGGCGGCGGCGAAGGACTGCAGGGCGGCGGTCGCCTGTTCCTGGGTCAGCGCCGGCTCGCCCTTGGCGAAGGCGGTGCGCAACGCGCTCATCAGCGTGGGCAGATCGATCTCGTCCTTGATCTGCGCCAGCGACGGGCCGACCGCGCGATCGCCGAGCATCAGGCCCACGTTCTGCTTGGACACCGGCGGCGGCTGGCTGCCCGGCGCCATCCCCGGCACCGGCTGGCCGCTGCGCGCGGCCAACTGGGTGCGCAACGCGGCGTCGGTGGCCTTGGTCTGCTCGTCGGACAGCAGGGGCTGCCCGCCCTTGAACGCGTTCTCGATCGCGCGCTGCATGGCGTCCACGTCGATGTCCTGGGCGATGGGCTCGAACGAACGCGCCACGTCCATGCCGATCGCGTAGCTGACCTTCTGCTTCTCGCTGGTCAGCGCCGCCGGCTTGGCACCCGGCGCCTGCGCGAACGCACTACCCGCCACCACGGCCATCCCCATCAACAGCGACGCCGCAACGCCGCGCATTCCCTTCTTCATTCGCTACTTTCCTGGAAGTGAACTGGAGCGCCGCGATGGCGCAGAGGCCGCATTGTCGCATGCGCGGCAACGATATCGACCCGGTTTCAGTGTGATGCCGGCTGCGCTTTCAGTTCGCGTTCGATGGCCGCGCGCAAGGCCGCATCGTCGGGCGCGACCTTGCTCGGAAACTGCGCCACCACGCGTCCGTCGCGCGCGATCAGATACTTGTGGAAGTTCCAGCCCGGCGCCACGCCGGTGGCCTGGGTCAGCTGCTTGTACAGCGGCGTCGCCGCGTCGCCGAGCACGTGCACCTTCTCGAACATCGGGAACTTCACGCCGTAGGTCAGCGTGCAGAATTCCTGGATCTGCTTCTCCGATCCAGGCTCCTGGCCCTTGAAGTCGTTGGACGGGAAGCCGAGCACGCTGAAGCCCTGCGCCGCGTACTGCTGCTGCAACTTCTCCAGGCCGTCGTACTGCGGGGTGTAGCCGCACTTGCTGGCGGTGTTGACTACCAGCAGCACCTTGCCGCCATAGGCCTTGTTCAGATTCACCTTGTCCTTGCCGGCCAGCGGACGGTAGTCCTGGTCCAGCAGCGAGGCTGCCCAGGCACTGCCGACGGTGCCGGCGGCGGCCAGGATCGCAAGGAAAAACAGTCGCTTGGGAAGTTTCATCGGGACACCGTGTCATGGAGAAAGGGATGGGCGGGACGTCGCCCATAGGTTGGGTCGGTCATCGTGTTGACATGACGTGTAACGGTGTTATAGTTAAATACAACACCACTCATCCAGAGCAGGGGACACGATGAACCTTCAACGCATGCAGCGCAGCCTTCCGGCCCTGGTCATCGTCGGCGCCCTGCTCTCGGCGAGTTGGGTCGGCGCCCAGTATGGCCAGGGACGGTCGTCCGATTATGGCGCCAGCGAGCCGCAGGAAGACAGCGACGATGCACCCGCCGCCCCCGCGCGGCGGATGCGCGCCTCGCTGTCGATGCCCTATTTCTCCTTCGCGCACACGCTGCGCCCACGGAGCTGACCATGAGCGACATCCAATGGAGCGACGGCGCTCCCATCTACCGCCAACTGAAGGACCGGGTCATCGCGATGATGCTCGACGGCATCCTCAAGCCCGGCGACGCCCTGCCCTCGGTGCGCCAGGTCGCCGCCGAGTACCAGCTCAACCCGATCACCGTCTCGCGCGCCTACCAGGAACTGGCCGACGAGGCCCTGGTCGAGAAGCGCCGCGGGCTGGGCATGTTCATGACCGAGGAAGCGGCCAAGAAGCTGCGCGGCAGCGAGCGCGACCGCTTCCTCAACGAAGAGTGGCCCCTGGTGCTGGAACGGATCCAGCGCCTGGGCCTGACATTGGAAGACTTGTTGCCACCGGGGAAAACACCATGACTGCCGCTGTCGCCGCATCCGAATCCGTCGTCTCCGCGCGCTCGCTGCGCAAGACCTACAACCACAAGCCGGCGCTGGCCGACACCTCCTTCGCGATCGCGCCGGGCCGCATCGTCGGCCTGATCGGCCCCAACGGCGCCGGCAAGACCACCGCGCTGAAGGCGGTGCTCGGCCTGACCGCGGTCGAAGGCGAACTGCGCGTGCTGGGCATGGACCCGCGCAAGCAGCGCGACGCGCTGATGAACGAGGTGTGCTTCATCGCCGACGTGGCGGTGCTGCCGCGCTGGATGCGGGTGCGCGAGGCGATCGACTTCGTCGCCGGCGTGCATCCGCGCTTCGACCGCGCCAAGTGCGAGCGCTTCCTGTCCAATACCAA
Source organism: Xanthomonas sp. DAR 35659 (assembly GCF_041242975.1). Classification (NCBI taxonomy): domain Bacteria; kingdom Pseudomonadati; phylum Pseudomonadota; class Gammaproteobacteria; order Lysobacterales; family Lysobacteraceae; genus Xanthomonas; species Xanthomonas medicagonis. The sequence goes on along the minus strand of NZ_CP162488.1, from coordinate 2,221,268 downwards.
GCTCTCGCCCAAGCTGCGCGTGCGCGAGATGTCCAAGGGCATGATCGTGCAGTTGCACCTGGCGCTGGTGATGGCGATCGACGCGCGCCTGCTGGTACTCGACGAGCCAACCCTGGGCCTGGACATCCTGTACCGCAAGGAGTTCTACCAGCGCCTGCTGGAGGACTACTTCGACGAAGAGAAGACCATCATCATCACCACCCACCAGGTGGAGGAGATCGAGCACATCCTCACCGACGTGCTGTTCATCCGCGACGGCCGCATCGTGCTCAGCGCCGACATGGAGCACATGGCCACCCGCTACACCGAACTGCTGGTACCGGCCGAACGCGTGGAGGCCGCGCGCGCGCTGCAGCCGATCGACGAGCGCGGCCTGCCGTTCGGCAAGACCGTGTTCCTGTTCGACGGCGTGCCGCAGGCGCAACTGGCCGCGCTCGGCGAAACCCGCACCCCCGGCCTGGCCGACCTGTTCGTCGCCATCATGAAGGGCACCTACGCATGAACGCTCCCGCCAAGTCCATCTCCTCCCTGTCCACGTTCAAGTGGCTGCTCAAGCGCGAGTACTGGGAACACCGCGGCGGTTTCCTGTGGGCGCCGGTCATCGCCGGCACCATCGTCACCGTGCTGTACGCGCTGCTGGCACTGATCGGCACCATGGCCGGGCACGGCAACAACGCCAACAGCATCGACTGGAACGGCAACCCGCAGAAGGTGAACGAGATCATCGGCGCGGTCGGCGACGGCACCATGCTGGCCGGCGTGATGATGGCCTGCATCGTGCTCGGCTTCGTGGTGTTCTTCTACGCGCTGGGCGCGCTGTACGACGACCGCCGCGACCGCAGCGTGCTGTTCTGGAAGTCGCTGCCGCTGTCGGATCTCAGCACGGTGCTGTCCAAGGCCGCCTGGGCGCTGCTGCTGGCGCCGCTGGTGGCGATCGGCATCGGCCTGCTGATCGGCATCGCGCTGTGGGTGGTGACCGCATTGACCATTTCGGTCAACGGCATCCCGCAAAGCAGCGCGCTGTTCACCCACTCGCATCCGCTGCGCATCATCGGCGGCGTGCTGGCCAACCTGCCGATCTACGTGATGTGGTCGCTGCCGACCATCGGCTGGCTGATGTTCTGCTCGGCCTGGGCCCGCTCCAAGCCGTTCCTGTGGGCGGTGCTGGTCCCGATCCTGGGCTGCGTGATGGCGAGCATGATGGGCATCCTGCCCAGCTTGCACGTCAACCACAATCTGATCTGGTACACGGTGGTCTACCGCGGCCTGCTGAGCGTGCTGCCGGGCACCTGGCTGCCGGTCCTCAACGAAACCGCGCCGCCCACGCACATCTCCGGCCCGCAGGATCTGGCGAACGTGATCCAGCTCAGCGACGCCTGGCGCATCTTCCAGAGCGCAGACATCTGGGTCGGCGCCGCCATCGGCCTCGCCTTCATCGTCGCCGCGATCTACCTGCGCCGCTGGCGCGACGAAAACTGATGCGTCCGACAGCCCGCCCGCTTCCCTCTTTCCGCAAGGAGTTTCCGATGATGCGCAAGACCTTCGCGCTGTGCGCGCTGCTGCTGCCGGGCCTGGCCATGGCCGACGACTGCAAGTATTCCGACCCGCGCGAACTGGCGCTGGACCTGACCGGAATCAAGTCGGTGCTGCTGGACGTGCAGCAGAACAACATCAAGCTGACCGGTGCCGGTGCCGGCGGCTACGCGCTGCGCGGTCGCGCCTGCGCCTCCGACGCGGACATGCTCAAGGAACTGACCCTGCGCCAGCGCCGCGACGGCGACACCCTGGTGGTGACCCTCAAGCACGAAGGCAAGATCCACGGCATCAGCGCCGGCAACCGCTACGCCTACCTGAACGTGGCCGGCAGCATCCCCGCCAACCTGCCGGTGCAACTGCAACTGGGGTCGGGCGATGCCGAGATCAGCGGCGTGGCATCGCTCGATGCCAAGGTCGGCTCCGGCGACCTGCACGCACACGATCTCCGCGGCGCGGTCAGCGCCACGGTCGGCTCCGGCGACATCGACCTGCGCAATGTCGGCAGCGTCGCGCTGCCGACGCTGGGCTCGGGCGACGTCACCGCCCGCCAGATCGGCGGCGACGTCAGGATCGGCACGGTCGGCTCCGGCGACCTGAGCGTGCACGGCGTGCGCGGCGCGGTGCAGATCGGCAGCATCGGTTCCGGCGACGCGCAGCTGCGCGAGGTCACCGGCAACGTGACGGTGCAATCGGTCGGTTCCGGCGACCTGGAGGTCGACGGCGTCGGCGGCAACCTCAACGTCGAGCGGGTCGGCAGCGGCGACGTCCGTCATAGCGGCGTGCGCGGCAGCGTCAGCATCCCCAAGCCGCGTTGAACCCAGGTCTTTTCCTCTCTCTCAAAACGAGGACACACCCATGCAGCACCGTTCCCTGCAACTGGCCGGCATCGCCGTGGCCGCCGTGCTGGCGCTGACCGCCTGCGACCGCTCCGCCCCGAAGACCGACACCGGTGCCGGCGGCAGCGGCAGCGGCCAACACAGTTTGAGCTTCAACAACGGCGACATCACCCTGAAGGCCTCCGGCCATCCGCCGGCGACCATCACCAGCGCAGGCGATCTGCTGATCGATGGAAAGCAGGTCGCGGTGAATGCCGAACAGCACGCGCTGTTGGTGGCCTACCGCGCGCAACTCGGCGCGATCGGCGCACAGGGCCTGGAGGTCGGCAAGCAAGGCGCCGCGCTCGGCGTCAAGGCGGCCGGCGACGCCTTGGCCGGGGTATTCAGTGGCGACACCGAGCATGTCGGCGAGCATATCGAAGCCCAGGCCGACAAGCTCAAGCAGGAAGCACTGAAGATCTGCCAGCAGGTGATGGCGCTGCGCAAGGCGCAGGACGCGCTGGCGCAACAACTGCCGGCGTTCCGCCCCTACGCCAGCCTCGATGCCAGCGACATCAACGACTGTGAGGATTCGGCCAAGTAATTGCGTGGCGCCCGGCCTAAAATGGCCGGGTCTTCCCTGCCCGACCGACCGATGAACAAGCTCACCGCCTGGTTCTCCCTGATTGCGCTCTGCCTGCTGCTGGCCGCGTGCGGCGCGCGCGACGGCGCGAGCCCGGGATCCTCGCGCGCCGAACGCGGCAAGCCGCGCGTGGCGGTGGACAGCATGACCGTGATGCTGCGCCGCGCGCCGGCCGCCAACGCCTCGATCGGCCCCGACGGCAGCCTGCGCATCGACGACATCGAACTACCGCTGCCGCAGGCGCAGCGCGCCGAACTGCAGCAGTTGTTCATGCACCTGCAGATGCAGCGCCAACGCACCCTGGAGACCGCGCCGCCGGACCCGAACATGCGCTCGGTCGGCTTCGCCACCACGCCGGAGATCACCGCGTTGCAGGAAACGGTGCTGAAAGAGATTCCCTCGCTGCAGCCGTACCGGGAGAGCTTCGGCAACCTGCAGGCGGAGCGGCGCTGAGCGCGGCGACCGCGGTGCGGGCGACGCTGTTGCCCTGAACATTCCAGGCTGCAATGGCGACGGCGCAGCCGCTAGCCTACCCCCGCATGGCGTCGCTGCCGCGCAACTGGGCGCATCACGGCCACCACGCCGGCACGTGAATCGAATCGGGGCCAGCCGGCACGCGGCCCAGCCCCGCCACCTCGGCATGGCACGGCGATCCGCCGCGCCATGCGCGCCGCCTCAGCCGCCGCCGCCCGCGCCGGCGTGGATGCCGCCCTTGGTCAGCGCCGCCGGATCGAGCAGCTTGCGCAGCTCGGCCTCGCCCAGGCCACTGTCCTCGATCGCGATCTCCAGCACCGCGCGGTTTTCCTTGTAGGCGCGCTTGGCGATCGCCGCGGCCTTCTCGTAGCCGATGATCGGATTCAGCGCGGTGACCAGGATCGGATTGCGGTCCAGCGCCTCGCGCACCCGTGCCTGGCGCACCTTCAGCCCGGCGATCGCGCTGTCGGCCAGCAGCCGCGACACGTTGGCCAGCAGGTTGATCGAATCCAGCAGGTTGGCCGCGATCAGCGGCAGGGCCACGTTCAACTGGAAATTGCCGGTCTGCCCGGCCACGGTGATCGCGGTGTGGTGGCCGATGACCTGTGCGCAGACCATCACCGTGGCCTCGGGGATCACCGGATTGACCTTGCCCGGCATGATCGAACTGCCCGGCTGCAGCGCCGGCAACTCGATCTCGCCCAGGCCGGCCAGCGGCCCGGCGTTCATCCAGCGCAGATCGTTGGCGATCTTGATCAGCGCCACCGCCAGCGCGTTGAGCTGGCCGGACAGTTCCACCGCATCGTCCTGCGCGGCCAGGCCTTCGAACTTGTTGTCGGCGCTGTCGAACTTGCAGCCGGTGAGCGCGGACAGGGCCTTGGCGACCTTGCCGCCGAACCGCGGATCGGCATTGATGCCGGTGCCGATCGCGGTACCGCCCAGCGGCAGCCGGCGCACCCGCGCGAGGCTGTCCTGCAGCCGCTCCTGCGCCGACGCCAGTTGCGCCGCCCATGCGCCGAACTCCTGGCCGAAGGTCAGCGGCATCGCATCCATCAGATGGGTGCGCCCGGTCTTGACCACCTTGTCCAGCTGCCTGGCGCGCTTGTCGATGACCTTGCGCAGGTGCTTGAGCGCGGGCAGCAACTGTTCCTGCGTGGCCAGTTGCGCGGAGACGCGGATCGCGGTCGGCACCACGTCGTTGGAACTCTGGCCGAGGTTGACGTGGTCGTTCGGATGCACCGCCGCCGCGCCTGGCTTGGCCGCGCGCGTGGCCAGCGTGGCGATGACCTCGTTGGCGTTCATGTTCGACGAGGTACCCGAACCGGTCTGGTAGATGTCGATCGGGAAGTGCGCGTCGTGCTGGCCGGCGGCCACGTCCAGCGCCGCGGCCTGGATCGCCTTGGCGACGGACTTCGGCAACAGCCCCAGGTCGGCGTTGACGCCGGCCGCGGCGGCCTTGATCAGGCCCAGCGCGCGGATGAAGCCGCGCGGCATCGGCTGCCCGGAGACCGGAAAATTCTGCACCGCACGCTGGGTCTGGGCACCCCACAAGGCATCGGCGGGCACCTGCAACTCGCCCATGCTGTCGTGCTCGACCCTGAAGTTGTCACTCATTGCGCAATCTCCGCATCTGCATAAGAGGAATCCACCCGGCGCGGTCGCGAAGGACGTCCGGGAAGGCAGGCTGGCGGGGCTGCGGCTGGCGCGCGCATTATCCGCCGCGCAGCGCCCGGCGTCAGCCAGTGTGCGCCCGCGAATGTTAGCAATGTCTGGAGGAGCGGCCTGTCGCGCGCCTCGCGTGCGCCGCCCGCGACAGGCGTACCGCGGCCGGCATGCGCACGGTGGCGCTGGAGACGGCGCACTAGTGACGATGGCGACACGCATCGTGCCGCCCCCCGCTCCTCTGGCAATGCGCCTTCGTGCACCTGCGGCGGCGCTGGCGCCAAGCACCGGCCGTCGGTCGCGCCTACGCCGGCGTGCGTGCGCACGCGCGGTGCGATGCCGCGGCGCGCTCCATCCACGCACGCTCCGGCGGCGTCGGCGGCGGCAGTGCGCCGCCGCCGCGATTACTGCCGGTTGCTCTGGAACACCAGCTCGTTGTAGCGCTTGAGCAGCCGTCCCGGCGAGCCTTCCGGCGCCAGCGTCGGGTTGTCCAGCCAGCCCTGTTCGATCTTGCTGTACGGGGTCTTGTCCACGACCCGCTTGATCCGCGCCTTGCCTTCCTTGCGGAAGTTCTCCGCGGCGGTCTCGAAACTGTTCCAGTCCAGCTTGCCCGGTTCCTGGTCGGCGACCTTGGCGTGCGCCTCGTCCGACAGTTTGTTGAAGCCGTCGAGCAAGGCAGTGGCCTTGGCCGGATCGAACGCATCCTCCTGCAGCAGGCCGACGATCTCCTTGGCTTCGAGCATCATCGAGAGCCGATAGAAATCGCGGGTGCGGCCTTCGGCCTTTTCCATCGCCTTGAGCTGCTCGCGCTGCGCGGCGTCGTTCTGCACGTCCAGCTCATGGCTGAACGCCTCGCTGGCGCTGCCGAACTCGGACAGCGCGGCCATCAGCGGCGCGTGCAGTTGCTTGCCCTTGGCGAACTGGTCGTCCTGGTAGTCCTCGCGCTCGTAATAGTCGCGCACCTGGTTGCCGAGCGGCTGCAGCGTCTTCAGGGCGGTCAGGTAACGCTTGGCCGCCGCGTCCAGCGCCGGCAGGGACGGCCGGGCCGCGATCGCCTCCGTCATCGGCGCGTCGCAGAGCTTCATGTCGTACTCGTCGATTTGCGCAGGCCCGTACACGTGGGTTTCCTTGCCGGTCGGGCCCGCGGCGGGATCGTCCATCCATTGGGTATAGGACTGCGCGCCGCGGTGGATGTCGGCGTCGACCTTGTTGAAGCACTCGATATAGGCGTTGAGCTTGCGGGTCAGCGCTTCGTCCGCCTCGCTCGGTGCGGCGTCGGCGGACGCGTGGCCGGCAGCCGGATCGGTGGACGTGGCCGAGGGCTTGCCACCACAGGCGCTCAGGAAAATGGACACAGCGGCAGCCAGCGCCGCCAGACGCAAAGAGGATTTCATGCGGGAACATCCCTGTTGAAAACGATTTCATAAAGTGTAACAAACACGACGGTGCGAGTGGAGTGATGGCGCGGCGCCGGGATTTGGGATTTGGGATTTGGGATTTGGGATTCGTAAGATGCGGCTTCCCGCACCCTGATCAGGTGTTGCAATGACACGCGTTGCGCCAATGCGCTGCGTGCGCGCGACACGCGGCAGAGGCGAAATGCGCGCCATCGCGCTGCGTGTTTCGCCGCGCGCAGCTGTGACGGACTACGCGAGACCGCGCGCATCCCGCAATGCCAGCGACGCACCGCATCGGCTAGACTGCGAGGACGTACCACCGATGGAACCTTCACGCCGCCATGGGCGACGACTCAGACAGTAGATGCCGGCGCCTGCGCCGGACCACGTACCCCGCCGTTTCCACCTCTCCCGCCTGGCGCCATGACGCGTCCGCGGCGCACAGCGGGGAACGCGCATGATCGGCAACCTCCTGCTGCTGGCGCTGGCGATGCTGCTGGTGCTGCTCAACGGCTTCTTCGTCGCCGCCGAGTTCGCCCTGGTCAAGTTGCGCCACACCCAGGCCGTGGGCCTGGCCGAGCGCCATGGCTGGCGCGGCCGCCTGCTGCTCAACGTGCACGGCCATCTCGACGCCTATCTCTCCGCCTGCCAGCTCGGCATCACCCTGTCCTCGCTGGGTCTGGGCTGGGTCGGCGAACCGGCCTTCGCGCACCTGCTGCAGCCGCTGTTCGACCTGCTGGGGCTGAGCGCCGAGGCGTCGCGCCTGACCGCCTTCGTCATAGCCTTCAGCGTCATCTCGTTCCTACACATCGTGCTCGGCGAACTGGCCCCCAAGTCGATGGCGATCCGGCGCCCGGAGCGCATGTCGCTGTGGACCGCCGCGCCGTTGTACCTGTTCTACTGGGCGATGTATCCGGCGATCTGGCTACTCAACAGCAGCGCCAACCGCTTGCTGAAGGCCATGGGCTGGGGCGAGGTCGAACACGCCTCGCACCGCTATTCGCGCGAGGAACTGAAGCTGATCGTCGGCCGCCAGCAGCCCGCCGGCGGCGCGCCCGACCACGAACTGACCCTGATGAGCCACGCGCTGGAACTGCCCGAGCTGGTGGCCGGCGACCTGATGCGCGCGCGCGACCACCTGCGCGTGCTGCGCGAGGGCATGCCGATGGAGGCGGTGATGGCCGAGTTCGCCGACAGCCGCTACAGCCGCTATCCGTGGTTCGACCGCGACGGCGAACAGGTGCTGGGCATCCTGCACATGAAGGACCTGCTGGTGGAGATCGCCAGCGGCCGCCGCGGCGACGATCCGCGCGCGCTGCTGCGCCCGGCCAACCTGTTCGCGCTGGAGACGCCGGTGCCGCAGGTGCTGGAACGCCTGCGTCATGGCACCACGCACCTGGCGCTGTGCGTGGACGAGCACGGCCGCATCCTCGGCTACTTCACCCTGGAAGACCTGCTGGAAGTGGTGGTCGGCGAGATCGAGGACGAGCACCCGCATCTCGTCAAGGACGCGCCGACCCGCGGCGCCGACGGCAGCGTGCTGGTCGCCGGCTCGACCTCGATCTTCCGCCTCGAACGCCTTCTCGGCCGCGACCTGCGCGCGCCGGAGCACCTCAATTCGGTCGGCGGGCTGATCGTGCATCAGTTGCAGCGCCTGCCCGAGGAGGGCGAACGCCTGGAGATCGATGGCCACCTGTTCACGGTCAAACGCATGGCCGGGCACCGCATCCAGGCGGTCACGGTGCGCCTGGCGCAGGCCGCCGCGGCCGCGCCGACGTAGAATGGCCGCCCCACCGCCACCGCCCTGACGCCCCCGCCATGTCCGACTCCGCCCTGCTCGCCCTGTCCCCGCTCGATGGCCGCTATGCCGGCAAGGTCGACGCCCTGCGGCCGATCTTCTCCGAGTACGGCCTGATCAAGGCGCGGGTGAAGGTGGAGATCGAATGGCTGCTGGCGCTGGGCGCCGAACCGGGCATCGCCGAACTGGCGCCGTTCTCGGCCGCGGCCACGCAGCGCCTGCGCGCGCTGGCCGACGGTTTCGGCGTGGAGCACGCGGCGCGGGTCAAGCAGATCGAGCGCACCACCAACCACGACGTCAAGGCGGTGGAGTACTTCATCAAGGAGCAGCTCAAGGACGACGCCGAACTCGGCCCGGCGCTGGAGTTCGTGCACTTCGCCTGCACTAGCGAGGACATCAACAACCTCAGCTACGGACTGATGCTGGAGCAGGCGCGGCGCGAGGTGCTGCTGCCGACCCTGGACGCGGTCACTGCCACGCTGCGCGCGTTGGCCCACGCACAGGCCGCGCAGCCGATGCTGTCGCGCACCCACGGCCAGACCGCCTCGCCGACCACGCTGGGGAAGGAGATCGCCAACGTCGTGGCGCGCCTGGAACGGCAGCGCCGGCAGATCGCCGCGGTCGAACTGACCGGCAAGATCAACGGCGCGGTCGGCAACTACAACGCGCACGTGGCCAGCTATCCGGACGTGGACTGGCCGACCTTCGCGCAACGCTTCGTCGAAGGCCTGGGCCTGGTGTTCAACCCCTACACCACGCAGATCGAGCCGCACGACAACGTCGCCGAACTGGGCGATGCCACCCGCCGCGCCAACACCGTGCTGATCGACCTGGCGCGCGACATCTGGGGCTATATCTCGCTGGGCTACTTCAAGCAGAAGCTCAAGGAAGGCGAAGTCGGCTCCTCGACCATGCCGCACAAGGTCAACCCGATCGATTTCGAGAACGCCGAGGGCAACTTCGGCATCGCCAACGCGCTGTTCGAGCATTTCAGCGCCAAGCTGCCGATCAGCCGCTGGCAACGCGACCTCACCGATTCCACCGTGCTGCGCGCGCTCGGCACCGCCTTCGGCCACACCCAGGTGGCGCTGGATTCGCTGGCCAAGGGCCTGGGCAAGCTGACCGTCAATCCCGAGCGCCTGGACGCCGATCTCGACGCGGCCTGGGAAGTGCTCGCCGAAGCGGTACAGACGGTGATGCGCCGCCACGGCCTGCCCAACCCCTACGAACAACTCAAGGCGTTGACCCGCGGCCAGGGCATCACCGCGGCCTCGATGCAGGCCTTCGTCGAAACCCTGGACCTGCCCGAGGACGCCAGGCAGCGCCTGCGCGCGCTGACCCCGGGCGCCTACACCGGCCTGGCCGAGCGCCTGGCGCGCGCGATCTGAGCGAGGTCGCGCGCACGATTCCCCGTCGCGGCCACCCGGCCGCGCAGCCGACAAGGAGATTGCGATGACACGGATCCTGCGCCTTTGCCTGCCCTTGCTTGCGCTGGCCGCCTGCACCCAGCAGCCCGCGCCGGCGGTACCCACGGATACCGCGCCGGCCGCAGCCCCCGCGCCTGCTGCACCCGCCGCACCGGAGGCGCCGGTCGCGCCGGCAGCCGCCGCCGCGCGCGAATCAGGATCGCCGGCGGACGACGCTCAGGCCGGCGACCACGGCACGTTGACGATCACCTCGACCAACGGCAGCGTCGACTGCGGCGGCCACAACCTGGACGTCATCGGCGACGGCACCAACCTGGTGCTGCGCGGCCACTGCGCCACGGTGTCCCTGCTCGGCGCGAACGGCACGCTGCGGATCGAGCATGCCGACGACATCCGCGTGGTCGGCGACAACGCGCAGGTGACCATGGCCGGCGACGCCAGGACCGTGGACCTGCTGGGCAGGCACGGCAACCTGCAGATCGGCCGCATCGAACAACTGACGGTGCCCGGCGACTACAACCAGCTGCGCGCCACCGCGATCGGCGAAGCGTATCTGCAAGGCAACAACAACGAACTGACCCAGCAGACCGGCAGCGCCAAGGTCAGCGACTACGGCCGCGACAACAAAGTCGCCGGCAACTGATACCGTGCGGCGCGTCCCGCCGCACGCATCGCGACGCTCCACTGCGTCAGGCCAGGCCATTCCCGCCTGGCAACCGACGCCAGCGCACGCCAAGCGCGCTGGCGTCGGTTCAAGTGGGTTTCCCGCGTGCCGCGGCGTCTCGCGCACGCGACTAGCGCACGCTCAGGTCCTGACAAAGATCTCCACGCGCCGGTTCAACTGCCGCCCGGCCGGATTGTCTTCGCCGTTCAACTCGTTTGGCGCCACCGGCCGCGCTTCGCCATAGCCCTTGGCCGCTGCCTGCAGCGCCAGCCCGCGGCTGCGCAACGCATCGAGCACCGCCTGGGCGCGGCGTTCGGACAGCGCCTGGTTGTAGGCGTCGCTGCCCTTGCTGTCGGTATGCCCGCCCACTTCCAGGTCGTGCGCCTGCACGCGACCGAGCGCGGCGGCCAGCGTGTCCAGCACCTTGGCCGCGTCGGCGCGGATCTCGGACTTGTCGAAATCGAACAGCACGCGGTCGTTCAAGGTGATCAGGTAGCCGCACGGCGCGCCCGGCGGCGCGAACTTGCGCAGCGGCGGGAAGCGCCCGGCGGGCGGCAGCTTGGGCAATGGCGCCATCGCCACGCTGCGCCCGGGAGTGCCGACCATGCCGGTGCCGTCGCCCAGGTTGCGGACGAGGCCCTGTGGGCCGTTCCAGGTACCGGAGCCGTCGCCGTTGACGGTGACCAACCCCATCGCGCCGTTCCAGGTGCCGCTGCCGTCGCCATTGTTGCGGATCAGCCCGCCCTTGCCGTTCCAACTGCCGGCGCCCTTGCCGTCGAGCGTGATCAGGCCGGCGGGGCCGTTGTAGCTGCCCGACCCGTCGGCCTCCACCCGCACGATCGCGCGCTCGCCTTCGCCGACCTCGCCGTTGATGGTACCGCTGCCGTCGGCCTCGACCCGCACCAGGCCGCCTTCGAAATTGGCGGTACCGCTGCCGTCGGCATTGATCCGGAACAGTCCTTCGTCGCCATTGCGCGTCAGATTGCCCTGCGCATCCACCGAGGTGATGCCGGCATCGTTGACCAGGCGGCCGCCGCCGTCGCAGCGCGCGGGAGCGATGCTGACGCCCTGCATCGGATCCAGAACATCCTGCATGGACGCTTCCAGCGCGCGCTGCGCCGGCGTCACCCCGAAGATTTCGGGAACCACGATGGCGGGAATGGCAGGAAACTCCATGGCGGCGGGCGCCTCCGACGCGTTCGCGCCCCGCGTCTCGGCCGCGTCCGCAGGCGTCGCCCCCGCGGCGCCGCCAGGCGCCTTCGGCGTGGTGGAGGGGGCCGGTGAAGGAGTGGTGGTGTCCGACGCACCACAGCCGGTCAACAACAGCAGTGGTAGCAGAATCGAGAGTACGCGCATCGCATGGTCCTTCTGTTATGCGGCGGCAACTCTAAGCGGTCGCGCCTGGCCCTTGTCAAACAGCGCTGCGAAATGCCGACCGGCACCGGCGGCGCCTCACGCGAAATTAACCCGCTCCGCCAATGGCTTGCGTAAGGTGCGCCGTCGACAGCGTCAGGAGAAAACACGCCATGGACACGAAACGAATCCTTTCCCAGGCACTGGCCCTGCTCGCCGCCGGCATCGCCGGCGGCTGCGGTGGCACGGCCCCATCCGCGGCGCCGGCCACGGCGGCGCCAGCTTCAGCCCTGCATGATCCGGCATCCGGCGCACACTGCGGCGGCAAGGACCTGGCGATCACCCAGGACAACGCGCGGCTGGTCATCGACGGCGACTGCGGCGCGGTGACGATCAGCGCATCGCACGTCGCCCTGAACCTGGACGGGGCGCGCTCGATCCGCATCGACGGCAGCGACGTCACCGTGCTCAACAGCCGTGTGGACGAGGTGATCGTCGGCGGCCAGCACAATATCCTCAACCTCACCGACGCCGGCAGCGTCGAACTGCGCGGCAACGACAACCGCGTCATCGCCCGCAAGATCGATCAGGTGCGCTTCATCGGCGACCGCAACAGCGTCAACCCCGACAACACGCCGGCCCTGGACGACCGCGGTCACGGCAACGCGCTGCTGTAGTCGCCCTGCCCGCGCGCGGCACGTGCAGGACCGCGCAGCATGCGACCGAGCGAGCCCGCATGGTCGCCGACCTCGCACACTGCAACCGCGCCGTGGCCATCCATCCTGGGTTAATCCAGCCGGCGCATGCTGGCGACTCGCAGCACGAGTCCCGCGATGAAACACCCCCTGTTGTTCTCGCTATCGCTGCTGGCTCTGGCGGGCTGCACACGGACGCCGCGCCCGCCGGACGGCCCTGGCGCCGGCGATGCCACCCGTACCGTCGTCATGTCGGCGGCAGCGCCGCCCACGGCAGCGCTGTCGACCAGCGCCAGCGAGGACGGCGCGCGCGACACCGAGTCCGGGATCCGCATGACGCCCTCGGACAGCGGCGAGATCGACTGCGACGGCCGCGACCTGAATATCGTCGGCCGCGACGCCTCCCTGGTACTGCGCGGGCATTGCGCCACGGTCAGCCTGTTCGGCCGCAACGGCAACCTGCAGATCGACCAGGCCGACACGCTGCGCATCCTGGGCGACAACGCCCAGGTGGCGCTGCGCGGCGACGTCGGCACGGTCGCGCTGTTCGGCCGCCAGGCGAGGCTGCAGACGGCGGGCATCGCCACGCTGGAGGTGTCAGGCGACCAGAACCAGTTGCACGCCACCGAGATCGGCAGCATCGCCCTGCAGGGCAGCGACAACGCCATCGTCCAGCGCACCGGCAGCGCCCAGGTCAGCGACGGCGGCCGCGACAACCGCGTCCTCCGCCAGTAGCGCGACGCCGCGGCGTCACCTGGCCCGCGGTGCGTCCGGCGCCACTCCTCCCTCCGCCCGTGATTCCGGCGCCCGCCAGGTGCGCACCACGCAGGCTGGCGTTTCGGTATCCGAACGCCACATGCGCGGCCGCCGCCACCGCAAACCGATCCGGATGCCGCGGCGCACGCGATGGCTGAACGCGTCAAACCGGCGGACAATGGCCGCTTTCGGCCCGGCGCCAGCATTCGCCGCCCTCCCCATCATGCCGCAAGGACCCTCCATGGCCGCCCGCAAGACCGCCGCTCCCGTCATCGAACTCCACGCCCGCCCCGGGCAACCGCTGGGCATGCCCGCCGCGACCTTCCTGCGCGACTACTGGCACAAGCGTCCGCTGCTGATCCGCAACGCCTTCCCCGGCTTCGTCTCGCCGATCGAGCCGGGCGACCTGGCCGGCCTGGCCTGCGAGGAGGCGGCGCTGTCGCGGCTGGTGGCGCACGACCGCGCCAACGACCGCTGGCAGGTGCGCAGCGGCCCGTTCGAGGAAAGCGAATTCCCCGGCATGCCCGACCACGACTGGACCCTGCTGGTGCAGGACGTGGACAAGTGGGACCCGGACATCCGCGCCCTGCTCGAGCAGTTCCGCTTCCTGCCGCGCTGGCGCGTGGACGACGTGATGGTCAGCTTCGCCGCGCCCGGCGGCTCGGTCGGCGCGCACGTGGACCACTACGACGTGTTCCTGCTGCAGGCCCAGGGCCACCGCCGCTGGCAGATCGACGCCAGCGTCGCGCTGGGCCGCCCGGCCCCACCGACCGACTTCCGCGACGACGTGGAGCTGAAGCTGCTGCGCCAGTTCGACCCGACCCACGACTGGGTGCTGGGGCCGGGCGACATGCTGTACCTGCCGCCGCTGGTGCCGCACCACGGCGTCGCCGAGGACGCCTGCCTGACCTTCTCGGTGGGCATGCGCGCGCCGTCCTCGGCCGAGCTGATCGCCGATTACCTGGACACCTTGATCGACGGCGCCGACGAGGCACTGCGCTACCACGACGAGGACCTGCAGGCGCCGGCCGACCCCTACGAGATCGACGCGGCGGCGATGGGCCGCGTGGTCGAGGCGCTGAACGCGCTGCGCATGAACGACCCGGACAAGCTCGGCGCCTGGTTCGGCCGCTTCATCACCACCTACCGCGCCGCCGGCGAGATCCTGCCGCCGGCCGAGCCGCCGACCGCCGAAGCGGTGGCCGCGGCCCTGGCGCAGGGCCTCACGCTGCAGCGCCACCCGTGGGCGCGGCTGGCCTGGCGCCGGGCCACGCGCGGCGCGACCCTGTTCTGCAGCGGCCTGGAATTCGCCCTGCCGATCAAGGACGCGCGCCACCTGGCCGCGGCCGAGCGGATCGACGGCAGCGACTACGCCACGCTGTCGGCCGCCGGCCGCCAGACCCTGCTGCACTTGGTCGAAGCCGGCTTCTACCAGCCGCTGGACACCGCCGGCCTCGACGACGAGGACGCCGACGCGCAGGACTGAGCCGCCGCCATGCCCTCCGCCCCCGGCTTCCGCATCGAAATCCTCGACCCGGCACACCAGGCCGACGCACTGCGGGCGCTGCGCGCGCAAGCCGGCCTGGCCATGCCGCCGGCGTCCGCGGAGGCCGCCCTGGATGCGCTGAGCCACCACGCGCTGGCCCGTGCCGACGACGGCCAGCCGCTCGGCAGCGCGCGCCTGCGCCCCGACCAGCGCATCGACGGCCTGGCGGTGGCGCCGGCCTGGCGTGGCCGCGGCGTCGGTGGCGCGCTGCTGGCGGCGCTGCTGGAGGAAGCGCAGCGCCGGCGCTGGCCGCAGTTGACGCTGCAGGCGCCGCCGGCCGCCCAGGACTTCTATGCACGGCACGGCTTCCTGCCGCGCGGCGCGCGCGTGGCTGGCGCCGACGGCGAGCGCCAGCCGATGCAGCGCCTGTTCGGCGGCGCCGCGGCGGTGGAGGACGCCGCCGCGGCGATCGCCGCCAGCATCGGCCTGCTCGCGCAGGCGCGGCGCCAGGTGCTGATCTACAGCCGCGCGCTGGATCCGGGCCTGCTGGACAGCCCGCCGGTGCTGGCGCAACTGCGCCGCTTCGCCGTGGCCGCGCACCCCAAGCAGGTGCGGGTCCTGCTGCACGACGCGGCCGCGGCGCAGCGCGCCGCCGCGCCACTGCTGGGCCTGGCGCAACGCCTGCCGAGCGTGTTCCAGTTCCGCGAAGTGGCCGATCCGGTGGATCGCGGCGACGCCGCCGCCTACCTGGTCAACGATGGCGGCGGCGTCTACTTCCGTGCGCTGGGTCACCGTTACGACGGCGAGACCGACCTGCTCGGCGGCCCGCGCGCGCGCCAGCTGCGCGACACGTTCGCGCGGGTCTGGGAGCGCTCGCGCGACTGCACGGAACTGCGCGCACTGGGCTGGTAGCGCGGCGCGCCCGTGCCCGCCGCGGCGCGGCGGATGAACCGACGTCACCCCTGTGTATCCGAAATGCACACCCCGACTGGCGCATGGGGGTATAATTTTTTCGCTCGATTACGCCCGCGCAGGCCCCAGCGCCCGCCGGTTCCTATCGCAAGCCAACCCATAAAGCGACCCGACCCCACCATCGTGGACAATCTACTCAAGCAGTTTGCGCAGTCATCGCAACTCGCCGGCGGCAATGCCGCCTATATCGAAGACCTGTACGAACAGTATCTGGTCTCTCCCGACAGCATCGATCCCAAGTGGAAAACCTACTTCGACGGCTTCCAGGGCCGCGATGCCGGTGACGTTCCCCACTCTGCGGTCATCGCCCACATCGCCAGCGCCGCGCGCCAGGCCGCCAACAGCGGCACCGGCCCGAGCGGCGACGAGCGCGAGCGCCACGTCGGCCGCCTGATCACCGCCTACCGGTCGCGCGGCCACCTCGGCGCGCGCCTGGATCCGCTGGGTCTGACCCCCCCGGTGAACCCGCCGGACCTGGGCCTGCCGTTCCACAGCCTGTCGGAAAGCGATCTGGGCAGCGAGTTCAGCACCGGCGGCCTCGGCGGCCAGCCGCGGATGAAACTGCGCGACCTGCTGGCGCGGCTGAAGGCGACCTACACCGGGTCGATCGGCAGCGAGTTCATGCACATCTCCGAGTTCGAACAGCGCCAGTGGATCTACCAGCGCCTGGAGAACGCGGGCGGCAACATCGCCGGCGACGCCGCCAGCCGCCGCCGCACCCTGGAGCGGATCACCGCCGCCGAGGGCCTGGAGCGCTACCTGCACACCAAGTACGTCGGCCAGAAGCGCTTCTCGCTGGAAGGCGGCGATTCGCTGATCCCGATGATGGACGTGCTGGTGCAGCGCGCCGGCCACGACGCGGTCAAGGACATCGTGGTCGGCATGGCCCACCGCGGCCGCCTCAACGTGCTGGTCAACACCCTGGGCAAGAACCCGCGCAAGCTGTTCGACGAGTTCGAAGGCAAGTTCGAGCACGCCCACGACGACCGCGCCCACACCGGCGACGTGAAGTACCACATGGGCTTCTCCGCCGACGTGGCGGTGGCCGACGGCAAGTCGGTGCATCTGGCGCTGGCGTTCAACCCCTCGCACCTGGAAATCGTCGACCCCGTCGTGGTCGGCAGCGTGCGTTCGCGCCAGGAGCGCTACGGCGACGCCGCGCGCACCTCGGTGCTGCCGGTGATCATCCACGGCGATGCCGCGTTCGCCGGCCAGGGCGTGGTCATGGAGCTGTTCCAGATGTCGCAGGCGCGCGGCTTCGCGGTCGGCGGCACCGTGCACATCGTGGTCAACAACCAGATCGGCTTCACCACCAGCGCCCGCGACGACGCCCGTTCCACGCTGTACTGCACCGACGTCGCCAAGATGATCGGCGCGCCGGTGTTCCATGTGAATGGCGACGATCCGGACGCGGTGGCGTTCGTGGCCAACCTGGCCTACGACTTCCGCCAGCAGTTCAACAAGGACGTGGTCATCGACCTGGTCTGCTACCGCCGCTGGGGCCACAACGAGGCCGACGAGCCGGCGGCCACCCAGCCGGTGATGTACCAGACCATCCGCAAGCACAAGACCACCCGCGAGCTGTACGCCGCCCAGTTGGAAAGCGAGGGCGTGCTGCAGGCCGGCGAGGCGCAGGCGCTGGTCGACGGCTACCGCAACAAGCTGGACTCGGGCGAGTACACCACCGAGCTGGCGACCCGCAAGCCGGACGAATTCGCCATCGACTGGTCCAAGTACCTGTCGGGCAAGCTGACCGACAAGGTCGACACCACGGTCAAGCGCAAGACCCTGGACCAGCTGGCCAAGCTCATCACCACCATCCCGGGCGGCGTCGAGCTGCACCCGCGCGTGGCCAAGATCTACGAGGATCGCGTGAAGATGGCCGCCGGCGAACTGCCGGGCGACTGGGGCTTCGCCGAGAACCTGGCCTACGCCACCCTGCTCGGCGAAGGCCACAAGCTGCGCCTGGTCGGCCAGGACGCGGGCCGCGGCACGTTCTTCCACCGCCACGCGATCCTGCACGACCAGAAGACCGACAGCTACTACCTGCCGCTGCGCCAGCTGGTGGAGAACCCGGAAGACGCCACCGTGATCGACTCGCTGCTCAGCGAGGAAGCGGTGATGGGCTTCGAGTACGGCTACTCCACCACCGACCCCAATGCGCTGTGCATCTGGGAAGCGCAGTTCGGCGACTTCGCCAACGGCGCGCAGGTGGTGATCGACCAGTTCATCGCCGCCGGCGAGGCCAAGTGGGGCCGAATCACCGGCCTGGCGCTGTTCCTGCCGCACGGCTACGAAGGCCAGGGTCCGGAGCACAGCTCCGCGCGCCTGGAGCGCTTCCTGCAGCTGTGCGCGCTGGAGAACATGCTGGTCTGCGTGCCGACCACCCCGGCCCAGGCGTTTCACATGATCCGCCGGCAGATGCGCATGTCCACGCGCAAGCCGCTGGTGGTGATGACGCCCAAGTCTCTGCTGCGCCACAAGCTGGCGGTGTCGACCCTGGAAGAACTGGCCGATGGCGAGTTCCAGCATCTGATCCCGGATGCCAAGGCCGACCCGAAGCAGGTCAAGCGCGTGGTCGCCTGCTCGGGCAAGGTCTACTACGACCTGCTCGAGGACCAGACCAAGCGCGGCCAGGACGACGTCGCCATCCTGCGCGTGGAGCAGCTGTACCCGTTCCCGCGCGAGCTGCTGTCGGCCGAACTCAAGCGCTACAGCAACGCCACCGACCTGGTCTGGTGCCAGGAAGAGCCGCAGAACCAGGGCGCCTGGTACCAGATCAAGCACCACCTGCAGGCCTGCCTGGCCGACGGGCAAAGCCTGCACTACGCCGGCCGCGCGCGTTCGCCGTCCCCCGCCGCCGGCCATTTCGCCGAGCACGTGGAGGAGCAGGTGAAGCTGGTCGCCGATGCGCTATTGAATCCGTTCAACGACCAGGTCGCTGAATAAACCTCCTTCACCTTCCAATAAAGACACCACTAGGACGCCCCCTGCAATGGCCACCGAAGTCAAAGTTCCGGTACTGCCCGAATCCGTATCCGACGCCACCATCGCCAGCTGGCACAAGAAAGCCGGCGACGCGGTCAAGCGTGACGAGAACCTGGTGGACCTGGAGACCGACAAGGTCGTGCTGGAAGTGCCCTCGCCCGTCGACGGCGTGCTGAAGGAGATCAAGTTCGAGGCCGGCGCCACCGTGACCAGCTCGCAGTTGCTGGCGATCATCGAGGAAGGCGCGACCGCCGCGGCCGCCCCGGCCGAGGCCAAGGCCGAGGCGCCGAAGGCCGACGCGCCCAAGGCCGCCGCCGCGGAAGCGCCGAAGGCCACCAAGGCCGAGGCGCCCAAGGCCGCCGGCGACGTGGCCAGCCTGCCGCCGGGCGCGCGCTTCAGCGCCATCACCGAAGGCGTGGATCCGGCACAGGTCGAAGGCACCGGCCGCCGCGGCGCGGTGACCAAGGAAGACATCCTCAACTACGCCAAGAACGGCGGCGCCGGCAAGGCCAGCGGCGCGCGCCCGGAAGAGCGCGTGCCGATGACCCGCGTGCGCAAGCGCATCGCCGAGCGCCTGATGCAGTCGAAGAACTCGACCGCGATGCTGACCACCTTCAACGAGGTCAACCTGGCCAAGGTGTCGGCCGCGCGCAAGGAGCTGCAGGACGAGTTCCAGAAGGCGCACGGCATCAAGCTCGGCTTCATGAGCTTCTTCGTCAAGGCCGCGGCCAACGCGCTGCAGCGCTTCCCGCTGGTCAACGCCTCGATCGACGGCGACGACATCATCTATCACGGCTACAGCGACATCTCCATCGCCGTGTCCACCGACAAGGGCCTGGTCACGCCGGTGCTGCGCAACGTCGAGCGGCAGTCCTTCGCCGACATCGAGCAGGGCATCGCCGACTACGCCAAGAAGGCGCGCGACGGCAAGCTGAGCCTGGAGGAACTGCAGGGCGGCACCTTCACCGTGACCAACGGCGGCACCTTCGGCTCGCTGCTGTCGACCCCGATCATCAACCCGCCGCAGAGCGCGATCCTGGGCATGCACGCGATCAAGGAGCGTCCGATCGCCGAGAACGGCCAGGTCGTGATCGCGCCGATGATGTACCTGGCGCTGTCCTACGACCACCGCATCATCGACGGCAAGGACTCGGTGCAGTTCCTGGTCGACATCAAGAACCAGCTGGAAAACCCGGGCCGGATGCTGTTCGGTCTGTAAGAGCCGGGAATCGGGAATGGGGATTCGGGAATCGGGCAAGCCCCGTCCCCGCTCCATTCCCGCCTGGACCTGGATGGGAGAGCGCTGGCGCTTGCGCCGTTGCCATTCCCCATTCCCTATTCCCCATTCCCGTGTGAGCGAATGAAATGAGCGAACAATTCGACGTCGTCGTCATCGGTGCCGGTCCTGCCGGCTATCACGCGGCCATCCGCGCCGCGCAGTTGGGCCTGAAGACCGCGTGCATCGACGCGGCGCTGGGCAAGGACGGCAAGCCGGCGCTGGGCGGCACCTGCCTGCGCGTGGGCTGCATCCCGTCCAAGGCGCTGCTGGATTCCTCGCGCCAGTTCTGGAACATGGGCCACCTGTTCGGCGAGCACGGCATCAGCTTCAAGGACGCCAAGATCGACGTCGAAGCGATGGTCGGGCGCAAGGACAAGATCGTCAAACAGTTCACCGGCGGCATCGCGATGCTGTTCAAGGCGAACAAGATCACCCCGTACTACGGCTTCGGCGAACTCCAGCCGGGCAACGTGGTCAAGGTCAAGCAGCACGACGGCAGCGTCGTTGAGCTGAAGGGCACCAACGTGATCCTGGCCGCCGGCTCGGATTCGATCGAACTGCCGTTCGCCAAGTTCGACGGCGACACCATCGTCGACAACGTCGGCGCGCTGGACTTCACCGAAGTGCCCAAGCGCCTGGCGGTGATCGGCGCCGGCGTGATCGGCCTGGAACTGGGCAGCGTGTGGAAGCGCCTGGGCGCCGAGGTCACCATCCTCGAGGCGCTGCCGGACTTCCTGGCCCTGGCCGATGCCGAAGTGGCCAAGACCGCGCTGAAGGAATTCAAGAAGCAGGGCCTGGACATCCATCTCGGCGCCAAGGTCTCCAAGACCGAGGTCACCGGCAAGGGCAAGAAGAAGGAAGTGGTCGTCAGCTACACCGACGGCGCCGGCGAGCAGAGCCTGACCGTGGACAAGCTGCTGGTGGCCGTGGGCCGCCGCGCCGCGACCAAGGGCCTGCTGGCCGAGGGCACCGGGGTGAAGGTCAACGAGCGCGGCCAGATCGAGGTCGACGCGCACTGCCACACCGGCGTCGACGGCGTGTGGGCGATCGGCGACTGCGTGCGCGGGCCGATGCTGGCGCACAAGGGCTTCGAGGAAGGCATCGCGGTCGCCGAACTGATCGCCGGCCTGCCCGGCCACGTCAACTTCGACACGATTCCGTGGGTCATCTACACCGAGCCGGAAATCGCCTGGGTCGGCAAGACCGAGCAACAGCTCAAGGCCGAGGGCGTGCCGTACAAGACCGGCAGCTTCCCGTTCGCGGCGATCGGCCGCGCGGTGGCGATGGGCGAGCCGGCGGGCTTCGTCAAGGTCATCGCGCATGCCGAGACCGACCGCGTGCTCGGCCTGCACCTGGTCGGCGTCGGCGTCTCCGAACTGGTCCACGAAGGCGTGCTGGCGATGGAGTTCAACGGCTCGGCCGACGATCTGGCGCGCATCTGCCACGCCCACCCGACCCTGTCCGAGGCGATCCACGACGCCGCGATGGCGGTCAGCAAGCGGGCGATCCACAAGGCCAATTGAGGCGCCTGTGTCACTCGTCGTTGCAGAAGGCTTCGTCTCGTGACGAAGCCTTCTTTCGTTTTCCAGTGAAGGAACCCGCCATGGCAGTTCCAACCCACCCCGCCCTCGGCGGCATCCTGTTCGTCGCCGCCGGACTGATGTTCTTCGCCGCCGCCGCGCTCGGCAGGCAGTTGGCCTTTGCCGGATGCGGCGCGATGTTCGTCGCGATCGGCGCGTCGTGGTTGCTACGCGCAAAGAGCAAAAAGCAAGAACGTACACCGACTGACTGACCGCTTTCCCGGTCGCATCGACGGAACACACTCAATGAAATCGATCTGCGTTTATTGTGGCTCCAACGCCGGCAACAAACCCGCCTACGCCGAGCGCGCAGCCGCGTTGGGCACGCGCATCGCCGAGCAGGGCCTGCGCCTGGTCTACGGCGGCGGCAACGTCGGCCTGATGGGCACCGTGGCCAATGCGGTACTCGCCGCGGGAGGCCAGGTCACCGGTGTGATCCCCAAGCAACTGGCAGACTGGGAAGTGGCGCACCGCGGTCTGACCGAACTGGAGATCGTCGGCTCGATGCACGAGCGCAAGTCGCGCATGTTCGACCTGTCCGACGGCTTCGTCGCCCTGCCCGGCGGCTTCGGCACGATGGAAGAGATCTTCGAGATGCTGACCTGGCGTCAACTCGGCATCGGCAACAAGCCGTGCGCGTTCCTGGACGTGGAGGACTTCTACGCCCCGCTGATCGGCATGATCGACCGCATGGTCGAAGAGCGCTTCCTGCATCCGGACCAGCGCGCCGACCTGTGGTATGGCAGCGACATCGACACGATGCTGGGCTGGATGCGGGATTACATGCCGGCGCAGGCTTCTAAGTGGATCGACGAAAAGCGCCGGAACGCGCTGCGCTAACAGCAGCCGATCGGCGGTCAGCGCTTGGCGCGTGGCGACGCGTTACAGAATCCGGCGCCTCATAGTTCCTACGGCGCGGATCGACGAGAAGCGCCGCAACGCGTTGCGTTGAACCTCGCTTTTTCGACCAGCCGCAAACCGAGAGCACGCGGCGTTGCGCCTGGCGCCCTCGTGGTCATTGCAAATCCTATAGCCCGCACAGCCCGCTGCATGCGGGCCAGACCCGGTCGCGGCTGAAGCCGCTCCTACAGGGATTTCGAAGCGTTAGCCGGTGCGCTGTGGCGGGCTTCGGTCCCGTCCCGGACGACTTCAAGCCTGTAGCTTCCCCGCTCCGTTCGTCGCGACTGAAGTCGCTCCCCCACAAAGGGCTCCTGCCAGACCAATCGCAGTGCGCCGCTGTTGCTGTGGATTGTTGTTGTTGTTGCTGCTGTTGTTGTTGCTGTTGCTTTTGATTTATCGGGTTCCCTTCCGTAGCGGCGGCCGTGGCGGGGAAGAACCCCGGAGGGGCGGCGCACATGGATGTGCGCCGTTCGCGGCAGGGGCAGGATGCCCCTTCCGCGAATCCCCGTCACGGACGCGGACCCGTAGCGCGCAGCGCGGAGGGCGCAAGGCAGGGCGTGCTTGACCAGCCTTCGGCTGTGGTGAAGCGCTTCTTTTGGTTACTTTGATCAGCCTGCGGCTGCTGAGGAGCGCTTCTTTGCACGAGCAAAGAAAAGTGACTCGCGCGAAAGCGCGAAAGCTTTGCTCCTGCTCCTGCTCCGACTACGACTACGACTACGACTTAATCACTAAGCCGACCTATCCCTCGCACACCACCAACCACATAACACAAACAGAGCTACGTCCCCCTTTCCGCCGCCGATCCCAGCGCGCCCCACGAACGCCCCTCACCAACCCTCAATCCAACTGCGCAGGCCGCCCCAGCAAATACCCTTGCCCATAATCGCACCCCAACTCCCGCAACGTCTCCAACTGCTGCTCCGTCTCGATCCCCTCCCCGATCGTCTCGATCCCCAACGTACTGGCCAGCGCGAGAATGCTGCGCACCAGCGCGTAACTCCCGGCACCGCTGTCGCCATGCAACCCGGCGACGAAACTCTGATCGATCTTCAGCGCCGAGATCGGGAACCGGTGCAGATACGACAACGCCGAAAACCCCGTCCCGAAATCGTCCAACTGCGCCAGCACCCCACGCTCGCGCAAGGCCTGCAGGATCGTCAGCGTTCGCGGCGCATCGTCGAGCAAGGCCACCTCCGTGATCTCCACGCGCAGCCGCCGCGGATCGGCGCCGGCCCCGTCGATCAGGCCGAACAGCCGCTCGGTGAAGTCCGGCGAACGGAAATGGCGCGGCGACACATTGACCGACACGTACCACTCCTCGCCCCCGGCCAGGCGCTGGATCACCTGCTCGTAGAGCAGCCAGTCGACCTGCTCGATCAGCCCGCTGTCCTCGCCCAGATCGATGAACTGGCTGGGCACCAGCAGCCCGCGGCTTTCGTGGCGCCAGCGCAACAGCGCCTCGTAGCCGGCCACCTGGCCGTCGCCCAGGCGCACGATCGGCTGATAGAAGGGCTCGAAGTCGCCGCTCTTGATCGCGCGCCGCAGGTCCGCCTCCAGATCCAGGCTGCGCAGCGCGGCCTCGCGCATCGCCTCGTCGAACACCGCGCAGCGGTCCTGGGTCTGCGCCTTGGCCCGGTACATCGCCGCATCCGCGTCGCGCAGCAATTCCTCGCCGCTGTTGTAGCGCGGATGCCAGGCGGCGATGCCCAGGCTGCCGGAGGGGAACAGCTCGCGGCCGGCCACCCACATCGGCTGGCCGAGTACGCCGAGCAGGCGCTGCGCCAGCTCGCGCACCCCGTCCAGGTCGTCCGCGCACTGCACCAGGATCGCGAACTCGTCCCCGCCCAGGCGCGCGACCACATCGTCGCTGCGGATGGTGGAGACGATGCGCTTGGCCACCTCGACCAGCATCTCGTCGCCGGCGGCATGGCCGATGCTGTCGTTGACCAGCTTGAACCGGTCCAGATCCAGGAACAGCACCGCGAAGGAAGTGCCGTCGCCGTGGCGCGCGCGGCTGATCGCTTCGCCGAGCCGGTCCAGCAGATGCGAGCGGTTCGGCAATCCCGTCAGCGCATCGTGCAGCGCCTGGTGGGTCAGGCGCTGCTCGGCGCGCCAGCGTTCGGCGATCTGCGCCAGCAACTGCTGATTGACCTCGGCCAGCTCGCGGGTGCGCTCGGCCACGCGCTGCTCCAGCTCGGCGTGCGCCAATTGCAAACGTTCCTGCGCGCGTTGCCGCGCCAGGCCGCCGCCGACGTTGTGCGCGACGAAGGTCAGCAGGCGCTGGTCGTATTCGGTGAACCGCACCTGCGAGGCGTAGCTCTGCACCACGATCGCGCCGACCACCTCGCCCTCGTCGAACAACGGCACGCCGAGCCAGCTGTGCGAGCGGGTGCCGTATTCCTGCACCTCGCCCTGCGCCACCAGCGCCTCGATGTCGGCCAGCTCCAGCAACGACGGCTGGCGCTTGCGCATCACGTACTCGGTCAGGCCGCGGCCACGGCGGCGCCGCGGCCGGCGCGGGGTGTACTCGTCGACCGAATAGACGAACTCCAGCATCTTGCCGTCGTCCGACAGCAGGGCGATGTACAGGTTGCGCGCATCGATCAGGCCGCCGACGATGCCATGCACCTCGGCATAGAACTGCTGCAGGCTCTCCGAGCGGATCGCCAGCTCGGCGATGCGGAACAAGGCCAGCTGCAGGGTCTCGGCGCGCTTGCGTTCCAGGATCTCGTCCTGCAGGTCGTGGTTGGCGCGCTGCAGCTCCTGGGTG
The DNA here is from genome assembly GCF_041242975.1 of Xanthomonas sp. DAR 35659. NCBI lineage: Bacteria > Pseudomonadati > Pseudomonadota > Gammaproteobacteria > Lysobacterales > Lysobacteraceae > Xanthomonas > Xanthomonas medicagonis. The sequence continues at coordinate 2,196,073 of NZ_CP162488.1, read as the reverse complement.
CGCAACTGCACGCGCCGCTCCAACTGCACCTGGGCATGGCGGCGGTCCATCGCGGTCAGCACGTGCTGGGCGACGTAGGCCAGCAGCGCGCGGTCGGCGTCGGTGTAGTGCAGCGCGCGGTCGTAGTTCTGCACCACGATCGCGCCGCACACGCGGCCCTCGCGCAGCATCGGCACGCCCAGCCAGTCCTTGCTGTCCGGACCATGCCGCGAGTCCTGGCCCACCAGCAGCCGTGCGCGCACTTCTTCCGAGGGTCCACGCACCGCCTGGCCGTGGCGCAGCAGGGCGAAGGTGAGGCTGTTGGGCATGTCGCGCTGGAAGTACAACTGCTGCGGGTCGGCGACGAAATCGTCGTGCTTGTCGCAGAAATACAGGAAACGCATGCTTTTCTGCTCTTCGTCGTACTCGACGATGTAGCAGTTCTCCGCGTACATCAGCGACGCCAGCACCGAATGCACCCGCTGCAGCATCTGCCCCATTTCCAGGTCCGCGCCGGCCAGGTCGGCGATCTCGTACAGCGCCTGCTGCAGCTGCTTGGACTTCTCCAGGCCCTCGATGCGCGCGCGCAGCCGCTCGGTTTCCAGCAGCGCCAGGCCGTGCGCGACCGCCATCTCGCCCCAGGCCGCGCCCTGCGCCGCCTCCAGCGGCTGCTGCAGGCGCGCGGCCACCGCCACGCAGGCGCCATCGGGCGTCTTCAATACATGCAGCAGCGCCTGCGCGGGCGCCGTCACCGGCTCCACCAGGCCGCGCCGGACCAGCGCCAGCAACCACGCCGGCGCCTGCGCGGTGGCGCCGACCAGCCAGCCGACCGCGCCGTCGCCACAGGCGATGGCCACATCGCTGCCCGGCGGCAGCAGGCCGCACAGCACGCTGGCGGCCTGTTCGGACACACGGCCGTCGGGTTGATCCTGGCGCGCGATCGCAGACGGCTTGAACATCGACAACAACTCCTAGATGACGTCGGACCTGCCCGACGCCTCCCCTGCCGCCAGCATACCGGTACATACGGGGACGCACGCATAACCCCACGCGTGATCGTGGGGCGTTCATTGTCACAATGCTCGCCTTTCCGCCCTCGCCTGCCACCCCCACCACGCCACGCTATGCGCCGGGCCGCCGAACGCTTAGGCTTGCCGCCGTGGACGCCCTGGTCGAAACGAGCGACGAAGCCCTGATGCTGGCCTATGCGGCCGGCGATGCCGGCGCGTTCGAGACCTTGTACGCGCGCCACCGCGGCCGCCTCTACCACTACCTGCTGCGCCAACTGCGCGACGTGGCGCTGGCCGAGGAGATGTTCCAGGACGTGTGGCAGCGGGTCATCGCCGCACGCCAGGGCTGGCAGCCGCAGGCCGCGTTCAGCACCTGGCTGTTGCGCATCGCCCACAATCGGCTGGGCGACCACTGGCGCGCGGCCAAGCACCGGCCGCCGGCGCCGGTCGATGCCGACCTGCGCACCGCCAGCGTGCCGGATCCGGAGACGCCGGAACGGCAACTGTCGGCGTTCGAACAGCGGCGCCAGTTGCAGTTGGCGCTCGACGATCTGCCCGAGGAACAACGCGAAGTGCTGTTGCTGCGCCTGGAACAGGAATTGAGCCTGGAGGAGATCGGACAGATCACCGGGGTGGGCCGCGAAACGGTCAAGTCGCGGCTGCGCTACGCGATGGACAAGCTGCGCGCGAGGCTGGGCGAATGAAGCGCGACGAACCGCTGACCCCCGAAGAACGCGCCCTGGCCGAACGCTTGCGCCTGGGCCGGCAGGCGCTGCCGTCGGCGGCGCTGGATGCGAGCATCCTGGCCGCGGCACGCGCGGCGGTGACGGCAGCGCCGGCGACGGCCGCGCCGCCGCACGATGCCGACGCCGACGCCGAAGCTGACACCGGCGCCACGCCAGCGCCGATGCCGCCGCGGTCCGCCGCTTCGGCGACGGACCATCCGCAGCCCGGCACGCTAGCGCGGCGCCGCCGCAGGCGCTGGCCGGCGTGGACCGGGCTGGCCGCATCGCTGACGCTGGCGGCCGGTATCGCCTGGCAACTGCGCACGCCCCCCGCGCCGATGGCCACGCCGGTGGCGCCTGCCCTGATTACCGGGGACGCGGCCACCGAGAGCACGGCGCAGGAGTCGACTGCCGAGCCGGCGGCTGGATCCGCGGATGCGGCGAGCGCATCCGATGCTCCTGCACCTGCACGAACGCTCACGCCCCCCTCGCCGCCCCCGCCGCCAGCGCCAGCCATGGCCGCGCCGCTGGAACAGGTGTCGACGACCGCTGCGCGCGCTCCCAAACGCGCCGCGGCCACGCCGCCGCCTGTGGACACGCCACGCCAGCCCGAGCCCGCGCCGTTCGTCGCCCCCCCGTCGCCGCCCGCGCCACCGGCCGCGCCTGCCCCGGCAATGGAGCTCGCGCCGCTTCCCGAGCAGCCTGAAGCACTGGCGAAGCCGGCAACGCCCAGACGCGTGCAGCCGCAGGACGACCGCATGCGCCGCGCTCTCCCCAGCACGAGGGCCGAGCGCACCGACGACGACACGTCACGGCAAACGCACGACGCTGACGCCTCCACTGTGGACGTGACGGGCAACCTCGCGCGGAAGCAGGCCAATGCGCCGATGGCTGCGCCAGCGCCGATCGCGGCGCAGGCGTCCCCCCTGCCCGCATCCGAACAGGCCATCGCCTCCGATCCGGCGCGTGCGGCCGCAGTGCAGGACGATGCGCAACTGTCGCCGCGGCGATGGCTGGCGCGGGTACGCGCGCACCGCGATGCCGGCGACGAGGCGACCGCGCGCGCCAGCCTGCAACGCTTCCGACACGAGCATCCGCACGCACGCATCCCCAAGGATCTGCGCACGCTGCTCGACGACTGACGCGCCGCCCGCAACTGCGGCACTGAGCCACGCTGGCCCGCGCCACGCGACGCTGGGCCGACACTCGCTGTTCCTGCGTGCCATGCGGGCGCCACTTGGCCTACGGCAACACCGGTACTCCCCATACCGGTGCCGACGCTGATACCCGCACCCGCACCATGAGAATCGGTCGCGCCGCCCCCACTGCCATGCGCTGACCAGCGCTGCCGCCGCCTCTTGCACGAGAGCCGCGCAAAAGCAGGTCGCAGGCGCGCATCCGGTCCGCACAGGCGTCGCCAGCGACCGCCTCCGCGGCCCAGCGCGGCACCTCGACTAGAATGGCGCCGATGCCCGATACGCTCCCCCATCCCGTCAGCCATAGCGTGGACATCAAGCACAGCCGCTTCCTGGCGCAGGCCGCGCCGATCCAGGACGCCGGCGAGGCGCTGGCGTTCGTGCAGCAGGTCGCCGTGGCCGACGCCACCCACAACTGCTGGGCCTACCGCTTCGGCGACGCCTACCGCTCCAGCGACGACGGCGAACCCGCCGGCACCGCCGGCCGCCCGATCCTGGCCGCGATCGACGGCCAGGGCTTCGATCGCGTGGTGGTGGTGGTGACGCGCTGGTTCGGCGGGATCAAGCTCGGCGCCGGCGGCCTGGTCCGCGCCTACGGCGGCAGCGCCGCCGAGTGCCTGCGGCTGGCGCCGCGGCAACCGTTGCTGGCCCTGTGCACGCTGACCGTACACTGCGCGTTCGACGATCTGGGCCTGGTGCATGCGGCGCTTAGCGCCTGCGCCGCGGAGAAGCTCGATGAACGCTTCGATGCCGGCGGCGCCGAATTGCGCGTGCGCCTGCCCGGCGATCGGCTCGCCGCCTTGAAAACCCGGCTGCGCGACGCCACCCGGAACAGAGTCCGCTGTTCGGAAACCGCCCCCGCATGAACGATCCGTCGGCCGACCAGGCCAAGTCGCTGCGCAAACTCGGCAGCCTGCGCACCTTGTGGCCGTTCGTGCAGCGCCAGCGTGGCCTGTTCTGCGCGTGGCTGCTGGCCCTGGCGGTGTCCTCCAGCGCCACGCTGAGCCTGCCGGTCGCGGTCCGCCAGATGATCGACCACGGCTTCAGCGACGGCAGCCGGATCAACCAATCCTTCGCGCTGCTGTTCGCGGTGGCGGTGGTGCTCGCGGTCGCCACCGCCTTGCGCTTCTACTTCGTGTCGCTGCTGGGCGAGCGGGTCGTCGCCGACCTGCGCGGACGCCTGTATGCGCACCTGATCGGGCTGCACGCCGGGTTCCACGACCGCAACCGCAGCGGCGAACTGGTGTCGCGGCTGTCGGCCGACAGCGAACTGCTGCGCGGGGTGATCGGCAGCACCATGTCGGTGGCGCTGCGCAGCACGGTGACGGTGGTCGGCAGCATCGTCATGCTGTTCGTGACCAGCCCGCACCTGGCCGCCTACGCGCTGCTCGGCATTCCGCTGGCGGTCCTGCCGATCGTGCTCGGCGCGCGCCGCCTGCAGAAGATCTCGCGCAGCAGCCAGGACCGCGTCGCCGACGCCAACACGCTCGCCGCCGAGACCCTGGGCGCGGTGCGCACGGTACAGGCGCATGCGCGCGAACCCTACGAACGCGGTCGCTTCGGCGCGGCGCTGGCGTTGTCGGTCGACGTGGCGCGGCGCCGCGTGCGGGCGCAGGCGATGATCACCGCCGCGGCGATCGTGCTGGTGTTCGGCGCCATCGTGCTGGTGCTGTGGTCCGGCGCACATGAAGTGGCGGCCGGCGAACTGAGCGCCGGCGCGCTCGGCCAGTTCGTGCTGTACGCCATGTTCGGCGGCGGCTCGGTGGCCTCCCTGGCCGAGGTGTGGAACGACCTGCAACGCGCCGCCGGCGGCATGGGCCGCATCGCCGAACTGTTCGCCGAACGTCCCGAAGTGGTGGCACCGGCGCAACCGCGCGCGCTGCCGCAGCCGCTGCGTGGCGAGGTGCGCTTCGACAACGTGGTGTTCCGCTATCCGCAGCGCCCCGACCACCCGGCGCTGGACGGCTTCGACCTGCACGTGCATCCGGGCGAGAGCGTGGCCCTGGTCGGCCCCTCCGGCGCGGGCAAGAGCACCGTGCTGTCGCTGTTGTTGCGCTTCCACGATCCGCAGGCCGGCGCGGTGCGGGTGGATGACGCCGACCTGCGCGATCTGGACCCGGCGCAGTTGCGCGACCAGATCGCCCTGGTGCCGCAGCACCCGACCCTGTTCGCGGCCAGCGCCGCCGACAACATCCGCTACGGCCGGCTCGACGCCAGCCATGCCGAGGTCGAGGACGCGGCGCGCGCGGCCGAGGCGGACGCGTTCATCCGCCAGTTGCCGCAGGGCTATGCCAGCGAACTGGGCGAACGCGGCGCGCGCCTGTCCGGCGGCCAGCAACAACGCATCGCCATCGCCCGCGCCCTGCTCAAGGATGCGCCGCTGCTGTTGCTCGACGAGGCCACCAGCGCGCTCGACGCGCAGAGCGAGCACGCCGTGCAGCAGGCGCTGGAACGGCTGATGGCCGGACGCACCACGCTGGTGATCGCGCACCGCCTGGCCACCGTGCTCAAGGCCGACCGCATCGTGGTGATGGACAAAGGCCGCATCGTCGCCCAGGGCACCCACGCCGAACTGCTGGCGCAGGGCGGCCTGTACGCGGAACTGGCGCGCCTGCAATTCATCGACTGAGCACGCCGCGCTAACGACGCCGGGGCTACGGTCGCGCTGCGCCCGGTGCAGCGTCCGCGGCGCCACGCGCCCGCCACATGGGCGCTTGCTGCCCCTTCGTTCGACGCTGCGTTCGACAGGAGAACGCCATGTCCTTCCGCCAATTGCCCGCCCTCGGCCCCGATGGCGAGGCCTACCTGATCACCGAGTTCCAGGACGAACCGCAACAGCAACAGGCGCAGCACGACGCCCACGCCGCACCGGCGCTGCGCTACGAACTGGCCGATGGCCGCAAACTGATCCGCCGCGGCCAGCAATTCACCACCACTGGCGGCGAGCTGACCCTGACCGCGGTGTGAGCGCATCGTCGCGAGGCACGCATGAGACACGTGGTCAATAATTGACCAGCGTCTCGCCAGGCCTGTCCTGCAAGGCGCGCAGTCACTTATCCACATGTTTGCGCGCATTCCATCCACACCGCCTGTGGATGACGCGCCGATTGCCTCCATCCTCCCTGTAGGAGCGGCTTCAGCCGCGACAGGATCCAACCGACGAACGTCCTGTCGCGGCTGAAGCCGAGAGGAGGCCAGGAAGCAACGTCTGTGCGGCGGCCCGCGCACGCGACACGTTACTCATATTGATCCATTTCCTTCTCGATTTCCGACAGAAATAACCTCGGATCGACATGAACCGATTTTCCAGCAACAACGGGGAACACAGATATAACCCTATTATCCCGAATCAATCCGGGAATCCATCTTTCGATGAAAACCGATAGCTCTATTTTCTCAGGATTGGCACGAGCCCACTCCCCGACGCAATTTACCACCGCGAATTCTTTTTCAGGCCAGAGCGGCACCCCGATCCTTCCATGATCGCAGGCATCGACCGTCAACCAACCGTTCGCCCCCTTCAAACCCCAAACCTCCTCGTAATCAGCGACCTTCCTCAAAAAGTACCGATAACGATCTTCCGCATCCATTTTTATGAGGTTTTCTATTTTATTTCGATGCATCATCACTATCCATCCATCTGATGCCGACGCTGCCACCCATTGGGACTGAAGCGCCTCCCACATCGCGCTCGCACGGTGCATGTCGCGGCTAAAGCCGCTCCTACAGGGGCAATGGGCGCCGCTTCACTGCTGCGGCAGCACCCGGCCGATCCCGCTGGCGTCGATCTCCGCCGCGGCCGCCTGCAAGGCCGTCGCCGGCGTGGCCGGATCGAAGCCGATGCGGAAATGCAGTTCCCCGGCCGGCGTGCGCGAGGAATGGATCGAGGTCAGGCTCACCCCATGGCGCTCGAACACGTACAGCAGGGTCCGCAACGAACCGGCGCGATCCTCCGGCAGGTAGACGCTGAGGGTCAGCGGTTCGGTGAGATCGGCGAGCAGATAGCCGACGCGTTCGTAGCTGTAGTTGCCCTGCGCGATCGCCGCCTCGCCCAGCGCCTGCCGGTTGGCGTCGAGGAACTCGGCGCGGAACGCGCCGCGCGCCGCGTCGTCGCCGCCGCGCACGTGGTCGCGCAGGCGCGAGAGCTGCTCAATCAGGCCGTCGAGCACCTCGCCCACGTACGGGTTGCCGAACTGGATGTCCTCGTAGATCGCCGGATTCAGCGCCAGGATGCGCGCGATGATCGCGGTATCCAATTCGAACGAGGCCGAGCGGTAAGGCAGCAGCGCCTGCAGCGGCCCCAGCGTCGGCGCATGCGCGCGCAGCACGCCGGCCTGCGCCAGGTGGCTGGCGTGCACCATCGCCTGCACCAGCGCCATCACCCGGTCGTGGTGGTCGGGCGTGCTGCGCACGCACTCGGCCTCCAGCGCCACGCACGCCTGCTGCAGCCACGCCTGCCAGTGCGACAGCCGCGCTTCGCAGACCACCAGCACCCGGCCCTTCAAGGTCGGCGACTTCGGCGGCGCGGTCATCGGATGCAGGCCCGCCACTTCCGCCTGCGAGGCCAGCATCGCCGCCACCGGCGCGCGCTTCACCGAGGTCACGTCCAACCAGAGTTGCCCGCGCTCGCGTCCCTCGGCCAGGCGCACGTACTCGCCGATCACCGCCGGCGTCTGCCGGATCGGCGCCGAGAACACCAGGACCTGCGCGCGCGCCAGCAGCGCCTGCGGCGACAGCGACTGCGGGTCGGCCGGATCGTGGCCGAGCACCTCCAATTGCATGCGTTCGCGGAAGAAGCGATCCAGCCAGCGGCCGTAGGCGCCGGCACTGCCGACGATGCCGACGACCGGGCGCAGGCTCACGCCAGCCGCTCGGCGGCGAAGCGCAGCGGCGTGGCCAGCGCCGCCGGCGCGGCGGCGAGCACATCCAGTTCCTCGCAGTCGGCGGCCAGCGTCGCTTCCAGCGCGGCGTGCACGCCGGCGATGGCGCGGCCGATCGCCAGTTCGAACGCCTCGCCGCGCAGCAGGAACGCCACCAGCAGCGACATCAGCACGTCGCCGGTACCGGCCACGTCCACCGGCAGCAGCGGCGAGCACCAGCGATAGACCGCCTCGCGGCTCACCGCCAGCGTCACCAGTTGCCCGGCATCGCCGCCGACGCTGTGCGCCAGCACCCACTGCGGTCCGCGCGCCAGCAGCACGCGCGCGGCGGCGATGGCATCGTCCTGGGCCAGCGCCGGCATGCCGGTCAGGCGGCCGAGTTCGAACGCGTTCGGCGTGACCAGCCACGCGTGTGGCAACAGGCGCTCGGCGAAGACGCGTTCCAGCCCCGGTTCGACATAGGGGCCGGTGTGGGTATCGCCGATCACCGGGTCCAGGCAGTAGCGCAATGTCGGGCACTGCGGCAACGTGGCATCGAGCCAGTCGGCGAACGCGGCGCCGTTGCCGACGCTGCCGAAGTAGCCGGACACCAGCATGCGCGCGCGCTGCGGCAGGCCGCGCTCGCTGGCGCCGAGCAGCAGATCGGCGAACCAGTCCGACGGCAGCACCTTGCCGCGCAACGTGGCGTAGAACGGCGCATTGCTCAGCAAGGTGGTGGGGATCTCGGCCACGCGCACGCCCAGCGCGCGCAGCGGCGGCACCGCCGCGCTGTTGCCGGCATGGCCGTACACCAGTTGCGACTGGACCGAGATCACATCGATCGGCGAGGGTCCATCCGGGCGCTGGCGGCGGCCGTGGACGAGATGGCTGGCGGTGTCTGCGTTCATGCGCCCATTCTAGGCCGCGGCACCGGCGCGCGCAGGGCCCGCGCCCCGATCGGAGATGCGCCCAGCGCCGGCGGATGACACGCCGCGCGACCATGCAGCGCCAGTCGGCCAATCAGCGAACGCGCGTCCAGTCCGGACCGCTCAGCGGTTGCGCAGGAACACCACGTAGCCGCGAAACCATGGATTGGCCTGCAATCCATCCGGCGGTTGCCAGTCGCCGTCCTGCAACAGGCCGATGCGGAACGGCACCCGCAATCTGCCCAGCCGCGCGACATAGAGCGGGTAGTCGGGGATCACCGCGCGTCCCTGGTAGATCTGCAAGACCACCTCGTCCACCACCTGGCCCAGCGCGTCCAGCGCCTCGGCGCGGCCGTTGACGCTCCAGTCCAGCAGGCCGGTGACGCCGAGTTGGTAGTCGGCCGGCAGGTGCGCGCGCAGGGTGCGCAGGAAGGCCACGTACTGCGCGAGCCGGCCGGTGCCGGCATCGAAATCGATCTGCAGGCCCGCCACCGCGTTGCCGGCCTCGCGCCAGCGTTGCAACTGCGCCAGCACCGCCGCATACAAGGCCGGCGTCCAGTCGATGCGTTCCACCCGCAGCACCATCCACACCTGGCAGTGGCGCAGCCGCGGCAACGCGGCGCGTTGCGACAGCAGACGCGGCGGCGCCCCCGCCTCCATCGGCACTTCGGCCTGCAGCAGATACACGCGCCGCGCGCTGGCCAGCACCGGCTGCGGACGCACTCCGGCCCACAGCCAGAACGCGTCGTGGCGGCGCGCGTCCACCGGCGCGGCGCTGGCTGCGCCGAAGCCGGCGCACAGCGCCAGCAGCACGGCGCAGTACCCGAGCGATCGCCTCACCAGTAGTACTTCAGGTCCCGCGCCCACGACGAGGACGAGAAGTCGCGTTTCAGCCGCTGGAACCAACGCTTGCGCTCGGCCACCGGCACCTCCTTGCCGCCGCAGTGGTTGTAGCCGGTGGGCGCATAGCAGCTGATCGCCTCGTACAGGGCGTGTGCCTTGTCGCCGGCGGCCGCCTGCGGGTCGTCGATGATGCGCTGGTAGACCGGCATGCGGAAGTACACGGGACCGGGGAATTGCGCCGGCGCCCCGCCCAGTTCGGCGGCTGGCGGCGGCAGGTTGATCGGCAAATCGTCCCATTGGTTGTTCTGCACGAACCGGGCCAGGCACAGTTGCGCGCGCGCATCGGCAGGGCGCTCGGCCAGGCGCGCGGCCACCGCCTCGATCGCCGGACAGGCGTCCTCGCCCTGCTCGGCGGCGCTGGAGAACACCTCCAGCGGCGAGGAGAACCGCGGCAGCCAGTACGGCTCGCTCACCGCCTCGTCGCGGTCGAGCCGAAGATTGGCCAGCAACGCGCGGTCCTGCAGGAAGGCCTTGGGCTGGCCCCGGGTGAGGTCCTTGTACAGCAGCACGAAGGCGGCGAGCTGGCGCTCGTGCGCCGATGCGGTCGGCGCCAGGGCATGGCGGCGCAGCAGATCGGCGCTGGCGGCATAGATCAGCAATTGGTCGCGGACCGCCTGGTGGTCGATGGGGGAATCCTGGGCGAACGCCTGGTCGAGCGTACGGTCGCGCTCCAGGCGCCGCGCCAGCGCCAGTTGCGCCAGCGATCGCTGCGAGGCCGGGTCGGCGCTGTCGAGTAGGTGCCGCCAGTAGGTGGCGAGGTCCGGCGCGCCGCTGGCTTCCAGTGCCAGGCCCTTGAGCATGGCGATGGCGAAGGCCACGTTGCCGCGCCCGGGCGCGGCCTTGCCGGTCTCCGCTTCCAGCACCCGCAGCGCCTGCGCTGGCGCATCGGCCACGTAGTAGTGGTAGCTGGCGAGCACCAGCGCGAACAGCGCCGGCGTGTCGGCGAACTTCGGCCGCTGCGCCTGCAGTGCCGCCAACGAGAGCCGCTGGCGCTCGCCGCCCGGGCGCATCGCCTTGAGATCGGCCACCGCCAGCAACCATGGCGTGCTCAGTGCCGCGGGATCGGCGCTCGCGAGCAGCTTGTTGTCGATTTCCGCTGCCAGTTCCGCGTCCGACAGGCCACGCTGCGCAGCCGGCAGATGCAGCAGACGCTCGTATTCGGCGGCCAGCTTCTGGGTGTCGCCGCCGAGCCAGTCCAGGCGCCGCAGCAGGCCGCGCGCCGAGGCGGCGTAGCGTCCGCGCGGGTAGTCGCGCAGGTAGTCGGCGAATGCCTGTTCGGCGCGCGCCAACGCGGCGCGGTCGACCTGTGGCGGATCGCGCTGAACGCCGTACTCGTCGAAGCTGTCGACCTGCGCCGCATTCAGCGCCACCCGCCCGCGCATGTAGCGGGCCGTTTCCCTGAGCCAGGGATCGGCCGCCTTGCCCAACCCATCGAACCCCTGCGCGGACGCATCGAACGCGCCGGCATAGAACGCGCTGGCGGCCTGCAGGTACTGCGCGAACTCCCTGCCCGCCGCCGAGGCGACCTCGGTGGGAACGGCGATTTCCTGGTCCGGGCACTGCGCCGGCCGCGCCTGCCGCAGGCGCGCTTTTTCGGCCGCCGGCACGCGCGGATTGGCGTCGAGCGCGGCGTCGAACGCGCTGCCGCCGCGCGCATGGCTGTTGCAGCGGTTGGCGTCGCCGTCGAGGAGTGCGTCGGCGCCCCTGCTCTGCGGCTGTCCGGGCGGTTGCAGCACCGCCACCGCATCCTCCCAGGTGAACGCCGGCGCGAGCGCGCCGGCACGCGCGATGGCCGGCGCCGCGCCATCGCGCATCAACAGCAGCAGGTTGATCCGCGTGTCGCTGCCCGGCGCCAGCGCGACCGTGTTCTGGCAGCCGCCGTACTCGCCGAACTGCAGCGACAGGCCGGGCGAGCAGCCGGCGTCGGAACTGGCCAGCGCGGGCGCCGCGCCGCCTGCGCAGACCAACAGCGCGGCGAGGCGAAGGAAAACGAGAAAAACACGGCCGACGTCCATGGCGGATCCTGCAAGCGTACGCGCCTGGGTCGGCGCCGCGGCAGTGTCGCATGCCGGAGCGCGCCAGCGGCAGAACCCGGCACGCGCAGCGTTGCGCCACGCGTGTAGCGTGCGGTGGTCACGCCGGCACCATGCCGGCGCGCCACACGCGCGCGAGGATCAGGACGTCATCCGGTCCCAGAAGCCCTTCACGCCGTCGATGAAGGTCGCCGACTTGGGCGAATGCTTGCGCGCGTCCTCGCCGGTGAAGGTGGCCTCGAACTGCTCCAGCAACTTGCGCTGATCGGCGGTGAGATTGACCGGGGTTTCCACCACCACGCGACAGTACAGATCGCCCTCGCTCCGGCTGCGCACCGACCGCACGCCCTTGCCGCGCAAGCGAAACAGCTTGCCGGTCTGGGTCTCGGCGGGAATGCGGATTTCCGCCTCGCCACCCAGGGTGGCCACGCGCACGGTGTCGCCCAGCGCGGCCTGGGAGATGCGGATCGGCACCTCGCAGTGCAGGTCGTCGCCGTCGCGCTGGAAGATCGGGTGCTCGCGCACGCGCACTTCCACGTACAGGTCGCCCGGCGGCGTGCCGGCCGGCCCGGCCTCGCCTTCGCCGGACAGGCGGATGCGGTCGCCATTGTCCACGCCGGCGGGGATCTTGACCGACAGCACCTTGGTCTCCTCGACGCGCCCGGCGCCATGGCAGGTGCCGCAGGGGTTCTGCACGATCTGGCCGCGGCCGGCGCAGTGCGGGCAGCTCTGCTGCATGGCGAAGATGCCGCGCTGGATGCGCACCTGGCCACGGCCGTGGCAGGTGCCGCAGGTCTCGACCTTGCCGTCTTCCGACCCGCTGCCGTGGCAGTGCTCGCATTCGCCCAGGGTCGGGATCTCGATGCGGCGCTCGATCCCGGCGACCGCTTCCTCCAGGTCCAGCTCCAGCACGTAGCCGATGTCGGCACCGCGCCGCGCCGCGCGCGCGCCGCCGCCGGCCCCGCCGAAGATGTTGCCGAAGATGTCGCCGAAGATGTCGCCCATGTCCGGGCCGCCGGGACCGCCGCCCATGCCGCCCATGCCATGCTCGAACGCGGCATGGCCGTGCGCGTCGTACATGCGCCGCTTGTTGCCGTCGGACAGGACCTCGTAGGCCTCCTTGCACTCCTTGAACGCGGCCTCGGCGGCCTGGTCGCCCGGGTTGCGGTCGGGGTGGTACTTCATCGCGCAACGGCGATAGGCCTTCTTCAGCTCGTCGTCGCTGGCGCCGCGGGCCACGCCCAGCACCTCGTAATAGTCGCGTTTGCTCATGGCAGGGAATGGGCGATCGGGAATGGGGAATGGTTCAAAACGGGCATCCTGTGGCGATACGTCATAGCGGCGCTGGAACCGGGAACCTTAAACGGCGAAGGAGCGGAGCCTGAGCACCGCTCCTTCGCGAGCCGATTCCCTAAGGCTGGATCAGGCCTTCTTGTCGTCTTTGACTTCGGTGAACTCGGCGTCGACCACGTCGTCGGCCGCGGAGGACGCCTGCGCGCCGCCGGCGTTGCCGCCCGGCTGCTGTTCGCCCGCCGCCGCGGCCGCGTACAGCGACTGGCCGGCCTCTTCCAGCGCCTTGGTCTTGGCCTCGATCTGGGCCTTGTCGTCGCCCTTCATCGCGGTTTCCAGATCCGCCAGCGCCGACTCGACCTTGCCGATCACGTCGCCGCCGACCTTGCTGCCGTGCTCGGTGATCGCGCTGCGGGTGGCGTGGATCAGGCCGTCGGCCTGGTTGCGCGCCTGCACCAGTTCGTGGAACTTCTTGTCTTCCTCGCGGTTGGCTTCCGCGTCGGCGACCATCCGCTGGATCTCGTCGTCCGACAGACCCGAACCGGCCTTGATCTCGACCTTCTGTTCCTTGTTGGTCTTCTTGTCCTTGGCCGACACGTGCAGGATGCCGTTGGCGTCGATGTCGAAGGACACCTCCACCTGCGGCAGGCCGCGCGGCGCCGGCTCGATGCCGGACAGGTCGAACTTGGCCAGCGACTTGTTGTAGCGGGCCTGCTCGCGCTCGCCCTGCAGCACGTGCACCGTCACCGCGGACTGGTTGTCCTCGGCGGTGGAGAAGGTCTGCGAGGCCTTGGTCGGGATGGTGGTGTTCTTCTCGATGATCTTGGTGAACACGCCGCCCAGGGTCTCGATGCCCAGGCTCAGCGGGGTCACGTCGAGCAGCAGCACGTCCTTGACGTCGCCGGCCAGCACGCCACCCTGGATCGCCGCACCCAGCGCCACCGCCTCGTCGGGGTTGACGTCCTTGCGCGGGTCCTTGCCGAAGAACTCGGCCACCGCCTGCTGCACCTTCGGCATGCGGGTCTGGCCACCGACCAGGATCACCTCGGTGATGTCGCTGGCGCGCAGGCCGGCGTCGTTCAACGCGGTGCGGCACGGTTCGATGGTGCGCTTGACCAGGTCGTCGACCAGCGCTTCCAGCTTGGCGCGGGTCAGCTTGATGTTGAGGTGCTTCGGACCAGACGCGTCGGCGGTGACGTACGGCAGGTTGACTTCGGTCTGCTGCGAGGACGACAGCTCGATCTTGGCGCGCTCGGCGGCGTCCTTCAGGCGCTGCAGCGCCAGCGGATCCTTGCGCAGGTCGATGCCCTGGTCCTTGCTGAACTCGTCGACGAGGTAGTCGATGACGCGCTTGTCGAAGTCTTCGCCGCCCAGGAAGGTGTCGCCGTTGGTGGCCAGCACTTCGAACTGCTTCTCGCCGTCGACGTTGGCGATCTCGATGATCGACACGTCGAAGGTGCCGCCGCCCAGGTCGTACACGGCGATCTTGCGGTCGCCGCCCTGGCCCTTGTCCAGGCCGTAGGCCAGCGCCGCGGCGGTCGGCTCGTTGATGATGCGCTTGACGTCCAGACCGGCGATGCGGCCGGCGTCCTTGGTCGCCTGGCGCTGGCTGTCGTTGAAGTACGCCGGCACGGTGATGACCGCCTCGGTGACGGTCTCGCCCAGGAACGCCTCGGCGGTCTTCTTCATCTTCTCCAGCACCTGCGCGGAGATTTCCTGCGAGGCCAGCTTGCGCCCGTCGGCGGTGGCCACCCAGGCGTCGCCGTTGTCGTGCTGCACGATGCCGTACGGCACCAGGCCGATGTCCTTCTGCACTTCGGCGTCGGTGAACTTGCGGCCGATCAGGCGCTTCACCGCGTAGAAGGTGTTCTTGGGGTTGGTGACGGCCTGGCGCTTGGCCGAGGCGCCCACCAGCACTTCGCCGTCCTTGGTGTAGGCCACAATCGAAGGCGTGGTGCGGTCGCCCTCGGAATTCTCGATGACGCGGGCCTTGCCGCCGTCCATGATCGCCACGCACGAGTTGGTCGTGCCCAGGTCGATGCCGATGATCTTGCCCATTGGAATGACTCCTGAAAATGTCGGGTATCCGGCCGCAGCCGGGGTCTGGTTCGGATATAGGGATGGCCGGGGTTCATTCAAGCCATCACCGCAAACAAGCGTTCCACCGCGGACGCGCCCGATTCAGGCGCGCACCGGCGGCGGCGCGCCTCAGTCGTGCTTGGCCACCACCACCAGCGCCGGCCGCAGCAGACGGTCGTTGAGCAGGTAGCCCTTCTGGAACACCTGCATCACGTGGCCCGGGGCGACGCCCTCGGCCTCGGCCTGGCTGATCGCCTGGTGGTGTTCCGGGTTGAACGGTTGCCCGGTCGGGTCGAGCAAGGTCAGCCCGTTGTCGGCGGCGACCTTGAGCAGTTGCTTGTAGGTCAGCTCCAGGCCGTCGCGCAGCGGGCTGGGCTCGCTGCCGGCGGCGGCCAGGCCGGCGTCCAGGCTGTCGAACACCGGCAGCAGGTCGCCGAGCAGGCGTTCGTTGGCGAACTTGCGTGCCTGCTCGACATCGCGGGCGATGCGCTTGCGCTGGTTTTCCAGGTCGGCGCGCTCGCGCAGCGCATCGGCCTTGACCAGCGCCAGTTCGCTGCGCAGCGTCTCCAGCTCCGCCTGCAGCGGATCGGTGGAGGGCTGCTGCGCCTCGGACAGGTGTTCAGAATCGAATTCGGGGTGGTCTTGGTTCATTTCCGGTTCCCTGGCGGGAGGTGCACCCGCCCTACCGGACCACCTATGTGGGCGTCGGGACGGGATTCAAGATGCTGTGTTGCATTTTGGGGGAATGGGGAGGCGGGAATCGGGAATGGGAAAGCGGGTGCGCGGCGGCCGGCTGGCCGGCCCGGGAGGAACACGCTACCGACAGATCACAGCTAGCGTTCGGCCGGTGGGGTCGGGTCGAGGGTGGCGCCCAGCACGTCGGCGGCGGTCTGCACCAGCGGGATCACCCGGTCGTAGTCCATGCGCTTGGGGCCGATCACCCCGAGCACGCCTAGCACCTGGCCGCCGGCCATGTACGGGGCGGTGACCAGCGACACGCTCTCCAGCGGCACCACCCCGGTCTCCTCGCCGATGAAGATGCGCACGCCCGGCGCGCGGATGGTGCGCTCCAGCAGTTGCAGGATCTCGCGCTTGCTGGCGAAGATCTCGAACAGTTCGCGCAGCCGGTCCAGGTCCGACAGGTCCTGCACCCCCATCAGCTTGGTCTGCCCGGCCAGCACCATGTCGTCGCCGGCCGGGGCCAGCGCCTGCTCGGCCAGCTCCACGCTGTGCGCCAGCAACTGCTCCATCGCGTCGCGCGCATGGCGCAGCTCGCGCAGCAGGCTGGCGCGGATGTCGGCCAGCGCGCGGCCGGCGAAATGCGTATTCAAATAGTTGGCGACGCGCTCCAGCTCGGCCGGCTCGTAGGCCTTGCGCGGCTCGATCACCCGGTTCTGCACCTCGTTGTCGGCGAACACCAGGATCGCCAGCACCCGCCGCGCGTCCAGCGGCACGAAGTCGATGTGCCGGAACGCGAACTGCTCGCGCTTGGGCGCGCTGACCACGCCGACGAAATGGGTCATCGCCGACAGCAGCTCCGAGGCGCTGCCCAGCAGCGCCTGGGTGCCGGCGGCATTGGCCATCTCCGCGCGCAGCCGCGCCACCTCGCCCTCGGCCGGCGGGCGCATCTGCACCAGGCTGTCGACGAACACGCGGTAGCCGGTGGCGGTGGGCACGCGCCCGGCCGAGGTGTGCGGCGAACTGAGCAGCCCGGCGTCCTCCAGGTCGGCGAGGATGTTGCGGATCGTCGCCGGGCTCACGTCCAGCCCGGCGTGGCGGGCCAGGGTCTGCGAGCCGACCGGTTCGCCATCGCGGATGTAGCGCGAGATCAGCGTGCGCAGAAGCTGCCGGGCACGCGGATCGAGCGAGGAGTGGACCGGGGAGGCGCGCATGGAATCACTCCGTGAGACTGGACACTAGATAATGGCTGCCTGCCGGCTTGGCAAGTCATTGGCCCACCTACCCGCGCGTGCTAGCGTTGCGCGGCCCTGGATTTGCGACCCCCATGCTCAGACATCTCTCGATCAAGGATTTCGCCGTGGTCCGCGGCACCGAACTGGAATTCGGCCCTGGCATGACCGTGGTGTCCGGCGAGACCGGCGCCGGCAAGTCGCTGATGGTGGACGCACTCGGCTTCCTGTCCGGGCTGCGCGCCGACAGCGGCGTGGTCCGCCACGGCGCCGACCGCGCCGAACTGTCGGCCGAATTCGCCGTGCCGGCGGACGCCCCGGCCCGCGCATGGCTGCGCGACAACGAACTCGACGACGAGGACCAGTGCCAGCTACGGCGGGTGATCCGCGCCGACGGCGGCTCGCGCGCCTGGATCAACGGCCGGCCGGTGACCCTGTCGCAGCTGGCGGAACTGGCCGGGCGCCTGGTCGAGATCCACGGCCAGCACGAGCACCAGGCGCTGCTGTCGCGCGGCAGCCAGCTCGGCCTGCTCGACGCCTATGCCCGCAACGAGGCCGAACGCGCCGCGGTGCGCGCCGCCGCCACACGCTGGCAGGCGCTGCTGGCCGAACGCGAGGCGCTGCTGGCGCAGGGCGACGTCAGCGACCGCATCGGCTTCCTCGAACACCAGTTGGCCGAACTGCAGCGCGAGGACCTGGAGCCGGCGGCGATCGCCGCCCTGGATGCCAACCATCGCCGCCAGGCCCATGCCGCCGCGCTGATCGGCGCCTGCGAGGCCGCCGCGCAGCGGATCAACGGCGACGAGGCGCCGGCGGTGCTGGACCTGCTGCAGCAGACCCGCCACGACCTGGGCAAGGTCGGCGAGTACGACGAACGCCTGGCCGAGGTGCAGGCGCTGCTCGACAGCGCGGCGATCCAGTTGGAAGAGGCACTGGCGCTGATCGACCGGGTCCGCGACGACCTCGATGCCGACCCTGCGCAGTTCGAGGACATGGAACGCCGGCTCGGCCGGCTGCACGACCTGGCGCGCAAGCACCGGGTCACCCCGGACACCCTGGGCGAGCACCGCGACGCGCTGCTGGCCGAGGTCGAGGGCCTGCGAGGTGCCGGCGAACGGCTGGACGCACTGGACGCGGAGATCGGGCACGCGGCGCAGGCCTGGCGCACGGCCGCCGCCGCCCTCACCGGCACCCGCCAGCGCGGCGCGCAGGCGCTGTCGCGCGACACCACCGCGCTGATCGGCGAACTGGGCATGGGCGGCGGCCGCTTCGAAATCCAGCTCGAAGCGCAGGAGGTCGAGCGCCCCGATCCGACCGGCGCCGAGCGCGTGGAATTCCTGGTCGCGGCCAATGCCGGGCAGCCGCCGCGCGCCCTGCGCAAGGTCGCCTCCGGCGGCGAGCTGTCGCGCATCTCGCTGGCGATCGAGGTCGCCGCGCTGGGCCTGGACGCGGTGCCGACCATGGTCTTCGACGAAGTGGACTCGGGCATCGGCGGCGCCGTCGCCGACATCGTCGGCAAGAAGCTGCGCGCGCTCGGCGAGCAGCGCCAGGTGCTGTGCGTGACCCATTTGCCGCAGGTCGCGGCGCAGGGCCACGCCCACTACCGGGTCAGCAAGGCGCCGGTCGAGGGCATGACCCAGAGCGCGGTCGAGCTATTGGGGCCGCGCCAGCGCGAGGAGGAACTGGCGCGGATGCTGGGCGGGGTCGAGGTCAGCAAGGAAGCCCGCGCCGCCGCCAAGCGGCTGCTGCAGAGCGCCGGCTGAGGCCGCCGTCTATTGCGCGGGGAAGCCCGCAGCAGGCCTCGGATCGGATCCGCTTCGAGGCAAGCCGCCCCTGCCCAGCCCCAGCCGCAACACCCAGCCACGAGCGTGCACCCTGTAGGAGCGGCTTCAGCCGCGACGAACGGAGCAGTCGAACCATAAGATGCAGAGGCTGTCGGGACTGAAGTCCCTCCCACACTGCACCAGCCGGCCCCTCGCAGACCCCTGTAAGAGCGGCTTCAGCCGCGACGAACGAAGCCCTCAAACCATCCAGGCACCAGAAACTGCCAGGACGGAAGTCCCTCCTAAACTTCAGCCTGCCTGTCGCAGCCCCCAATGGTAAGCAACCTCAGCTGCGACCAACGGCGCCGGCTCCGCATCGCGCTTGCGGCCATACCACAGGCGAGGTTCGAGATGCCCCGCCCAGGCGCCGCGCCTCAGCCCTTCTTGCCGGCCGGGCGCTTGCTGCGCACGTACAGCACCAGCGAGTGCTCTTCCAGCTCATAGCCGTGATCGGCGGCGATCTTGCGCTGCAATTCCTCGATCTCGGCGCTTTCGAACTCGATGACGTTGCCGGTGTCCACGTCCACCATGTGGTCGTGGTGGCCGCCGCGGTCCAGTTCGTACACCGCCTGGCCGCCTTCGAAATTGTGCTTGAGCACCAGCCCGGCCGCCTCGAACTGGGTCAGCACCCGGTACACCGTGGCCAACCCGATCTCGTCGCCGTGGTCCAGCAGCTGGCGGTAGATCTCCTCGGCGGTCATGTGGTGGCGCGCCGATTTCTGCTCGAGCAGCTCCAGGATGCGCATCCGCGGATGCGTCACCTTCAGGCCGACTTTGCGCAGGTCGTGGGATTCCATGGCGTCTCCGTTCATAGCTGGTTTAGCGCCAGCTGCCTGGGAATGGGTCGCGGCGGTCGTCAGAAGTGTATCATCGACCTGATTTCCCTCAGTACTGTCCCCGATGCGCAATCTCTTGCTGGTCGCCGCTGTTGCCCTGTCCACCGCTGGCTGCGGGATCATCTACAAGCAGCCCATCTATCAAGGCAACCTGATCAAGCAGGGGGCCGTCGACCAGCTCAAGGTCGGGCAGAGCAAGCAGCAGGTCAGCGCGTTGCTGGGCACGCCGTCGATTCCGGATCCGTTCCACGCCCAGCGCTGGGACTACACCTCCACCGAGCGCGTCGATCGCCTGGGCAAGACCGAGATCAAGAACTTCGTCGTGTACTTCGACAACGACACCGTGACCCGCTGGGAAGGCGACTATTTCCCGGACCGCGATTCGGAACTGGCCAAGAACAGCGTGCGTCAGTTCGGCCGCAACCTGGCCAAGGACAAGAAGAAGCAGCGCCGCGGCGAGTAAGCGCGCAGTGGCGCGGCGGCGCTAGCGCGGTTTCGCGCGCCGGCGCCGCGCTTCCTTCGGATCGGCCAGCAAGGGCCTGAGCAGTTCCACCCGGTCGCCGTCATGCAACGGTTGGTTCGGCGCGGCGATGCTGCCATGCACCGCGCAAGGCATTCCTGGCGTGGCTTCGGCCAGATCGGCCGCCGCCACGGCATCGGCGACGGTGGCGCCATCGGGCAGGTGCAGGTCGCGCGCGAGGAAGCGCTCCGGCCAGGCCAGCACCACCTGGACCCGCAGCCCGCTCACGGGTCTTCGCGGTCGGCGACGCGGACGAAATCGTTGACCATGCGGTCGGCCAGGCTCTGGAAGCCCAGCGCCAGCGCCGGCCCGAGCAGTCGCGAGGCCGGCTCGAAGTCCAGCATCAGGCTGACCTTGCTAGCCTGGTCGCTGAGCCCCTGGAACTCCCATTGGCCCTGCAGGCGCTTGAACGGGCCATCGCGCAGCAGCATATCGATGCGGTCCGGGCGTTGCAGCCGGTTCTCGGTGGTGAACCAGGTGCGGAACGAGCCAAGCCCCAGGTCCAGCCGCGCCACCACCAGCTGGTCGCTGTGCTCGAGCACGTGCGCCGCATCGCACCAGGCGAACCGGCGCGGATAGGCGGCGACATCATTGACCAGGTCGAACATGCGCGTTGCGGGGTGTTCGACCAGGGCGCTGCGGCGGATGATAGGCATTCGGTGCGGGGAAAGTGGACCAAGACGTTCGGGAGGACCCCGAATCGGAGACAATAGCAAGATGAGCAAGAAACCCGCCAAGGATAAAGCAAACGGCGCGACGGCCAACAAGACCATCGCGTTGAACAAGCGCGCGCGCCACGAATACCACCTGGAGGACCGCTACGAGGCGGGCCTGGCCCTGCAGGGCTGGGAGGTCAAGTCGATCCGCGCCGGCCGCGCCAACATCGGCGAGAGCTATGCGTTCGTGCGCCAGGGCGAACTGTTCCTGTTCGGCGCGCAGTTCACCCCGCTGATCCAGGCCTCCACCCACGTGGTCGCCGACGACCGCCGCACCCGCAAGCTGCTGCTGCACCGGCACGAGATCGACAAGCTGATCGGCCGGGTCGAGCGCGACGGCTACACCCTGGTGCCCACCGCGATGTACTGGAGCAAGAACAAGATCAAGCTCGAGATCGCGCTGGCCAAGGGCAAGCAGGACCACGACAAGCGCGACGCCGCCAAGGACCGCGATTGGGCACGCGACAAGCAGCGGATCATGCGGCGGCATAACAAGAATGCCTGAGGGGCGGGGATTGGGGAGTCGGGAGTTGGGATTCGCAACCGCGGACTCCCTGCTTGGCCCCACGTTCCCGCCCGTCCAGGCTTTTCTCTGGCAGCGGCTTAAGCCTTGAGACGCTAAGCTCGGGGTTGGGATTGGGAAGCCAGCGTTGGAGAGTCGCAACAGCGGCTCTCACGCGCACAAGCTCAACCGCGAGCGCAGCGCAGTGACGCCGAAATTCAGCGGCTGCAAGAGCGCCTCGGCGGCATGAATCCACTGGTGGGAGCGGCTTCAGCCGCGACGCGACGAAATCGCGGTACTTCGGACGCGACGGTTTCAGAAGGCGCGCCAGCGCGCTTCATGCCCTCATCCCGAAACTGGCACTCATCCCCACGCGGAAAGCAGATTCCCATATCAAAGGCGATGCGGCCTGAGAACCGCTTTGCCAATCCCTACTCACGAATTCCCAATCCCGACTCACGGCGTCGCGGCTAAGCCGCCCCCACGAGGAAGGCCGTGCCGCCCAGGGAGCCGCCGTTGCGAATCCCCACTCCCGAATCCCCAATTCCGGCCTCACCGCGTCGCGGCTAAAGCCGCTCCTACAGGGGAGGCCGTACCGCCCTCGGGACCGCCGTTGCGAATCCCCAATCCCGAATCCCCAGCTTTTCAGCAGCCGAATGGCTGATCATCCCGGCCCCACACTCACTCACGTCCCACCAAGCATCCGCATCAGACTCGGCAGTCCGCTGCCCTGCATGTAGCGATCGCGCTGCAGGTCCAGGCACTGCGCCAGCACCAGTTGCTTGACCCGGTCCGGGGCGCCGATGAATTCGCGGCGCGCCGACAGGAACGCGGCGAGCAGCCCGGAGACGTGCGCCGCGGCCATGCTGGTGCCGCTCATCTCCACCATCCAGGTGCCTGGCTCGTCGAGCGCGAAGGCATGGTGCGCCGACAGGATCTTTTCGCCCGGCGCGACCAGATCGGGCTTGTAGCGGCCATCGGCGGTTGGGCCGCGCGAGGAGAAATACGAAATGCCATAGCTGTGCGGGCTGCTCTTGTGCACCGAGCCTACCGCCAGCGATTCCTCCAAGTTTGCGGGGTCGCCGATGCTCAGGTCCAGGTTCAGCGGGTAGGCCTCGCCATCGCCCTGCATCAGCCAGGCCAGGCCGTCGTTGCCGGCCGCGATCACCACCACCACGCCCTGCCGCCAGAGCCGGCGCAGTTCGTTGCACAGCGGGGTGAAGCCGCAACCGTAGCTCTCGGCATCGAAGTAGCCACCCAGGCTCAGGTTGACCCCGTGCACCACCAGTTCGCCGGCACGCTCGTTGAGTTCGGCCACCTGCTGCACGCCCTTGATGATCCAGGAGTCGCGGCCGTTGCCGTCGTCGTCCAGCACCTTCAGCCCGTACAGCCGCGCCAGCGGCGCCATAGCGGCGAACTGCAGCGGCGCTGCAGCCAACGCGCCGGGCAACGGCGCGGCGCATTGCCCGGCGATGATGCCGGCCACGTGGGTGCCGTGGCCATTGCCGTCGAGGGTGTCGAAGCCGGCCTCGCCCGGGCGCAACGCGCGCGGACGTCCACGCTGGGTGCAGTCCCATTGGGCCAGCACCGTCGGCGGCTGCCCGGCGGCGTGGAAGTGCGGATGCGCCGCGGCGATGCCGCTGTCCAGCACCGCCCAGCCGATGCCGGCGCCTAACGCGCGATAGGCCACCTGCGCCGCGTCCACCTGGATAGTGCTGCGCGACTGGTAGATCAGCGCGCGCTTGCCGGCATCACGCCACAAACGCTTCAGGTTGAGGTCGCGATAGCGCTCGCGCAGGCTCTCGATCTCGAACCGGGTCAACCGCGCCGAGACGTAGCGCTGCAGGGTGTCCTCCAGTTCGATCTGCGCATCCAGCGCCTCGCCGTGCAGGCCCGTGGAGGCCTCGGTGAGCGTGCGCAACGCGGCGATCAGCTCATGCTTGCGCTGCGCCGGATCGCCGGCCTCGGACAACCGCTCCAGCTCGATGAGTACTTCATGCCGATAGTCTGGCGCGCGCGCCTCCAACTGGTCGGACAGGTCCTTGATCAGTACCGGATGCGCGATCGGCTGATCGAAGCCCACCCCCACCGCGCGCCGCACCTCGGCGCGCACGTCGGGGATGGACAGGTAGCCGGCGGCGGAATGCGGGTTGTGCTGCCAATCCGGGTTGATCTTCGACCCGGCGATGTTGTGGAAGCGGCCAGCGGCATCGGCGATGTCGTCGCCGAGATCGTCGTCCAGGGCCACCGGGTCGCGCCGCTCGGCGACGTTGACCCAGCGCGCCACGCAGGGCGGAAACGGCAGCTTCGGCGTGCCGGTCCACGCCTTGAACATGCTGCGCACCACCGGCAACCCCAGCGGCGAGCCGAGCGTGAGCAGCAGCGACACCTCGCACTCCTGCGGCTGCAGCTCGCGCAGCACGTCGTAGGCGATCAGCGAGCCCTGGCTGTGCGCGATCACCACGAACGGGCCACCGCCGGCGCGGATGCGCTGCAGCAGGCTCTCGCGCATCTGCGTGCGCCGCGCCGGCACGAAGAACAAGTCGTGCACGTCCTGCAGCAGCGCCGCGGAGATCAGCTTGAGCAGCGCGCGGTTGAGCACGTCGATCACACCCTGCGCATGTACATCGGCGGTCGCCGCGGCTGGTGCCGGCGCCGCAGTCTCCACTTCGTCCAGCAGTTGGTGCAGCCGCGCGCGCTCGGCGTCGCTACCGGCCAGCGTGTCGGCGAGCTGGCGTAGATCGGCCAGTTGCGGAACCACGCCCAGCGCGCTCAGCACGCGCTGCTCGGCCTGGTTCAGCACCGGCCCGCGGTCCTGATCCTGGCAGTCGCCCGGCTCCGGCGACGGATAGCGTTCGCGGTTGACCCAGTAGGCCATGCGTGTGCGCTCGCCCATCGCGCGGCCGAACAGGGCACGGTCCCACTGGCAGCGCAACACCTCGGCCGGCGGCTTGTTGCCGATGCCGTGGATGTAGACGACCGTGCGCGCCCTGCCCTGCGCCAGCGAGCCTTCGCCAGTGGCCTTGGGACGGGGCATGCGCGCCGCCGGGACGAGCGGCCCGGCGGCGGCCATCGCGGCGTCGGCGTCCACGGACGCAGGCGCTGCGCGCCTGGTCGCGGCGGTCGGATTGGGATTGCGCCGCAACGGCGCGGCGGATCCGGCCTTGGTGACAGCGGCGTCCGCGGAAGCAGGCCGCGTGTATTTGGCCGCACCTACCGCGCTGGCGGTCTTCGCCACTCGCGACTTGGGCGCCGCAGGCTTGGTACTGGCCGACGTCGCCACACGCTCCCGGCCGCGCTTGTCCGCACTGGCGGCCGTTTGTTTGGTGGACTGCGCGCGGGTCGGCCTGACAGCGCTCTTGTTCGGCGGCGCCGCCTTCCTGGCCGCGTCGCCCCGCTTCGCCGGCGGCGCGGGGTCGGCAGCGTTGGTCGTATTCGATGATGCCGCTTGTTCGGTGGACGCGGTTGCCGCGGTCGCACGCTTGCGGTCGCGCCCGCCGCCGGGCGTGCGCTGTTGCCTGGTCGCCATCGCGATGCTCCATGTGGGGGAGAGCCCTCGGAACGTGCCCGGTGCCGGCCGCCGAGTGAAGCCAGCTTAAGCCGCCCCAGTCGCAAGACTTGTGACTGCCCTCCCCGATCCCTACACTGTGCGACGTCAGCGTTTGACGTTGTCCCCGGGGGTGCACTGGTTTCGACGGGGGTTGCAAAATCGCTTGGCGCATGCCGAGGGGGCAGCTTTCCTCGTAAATCCAGCCGCAAACTTATAGTTGCCAACGACGACAACTACGCTCTGGCCGCTTAAGGCCTAGCCCCGAAATCGCTTGTGTCCGTGCTCGCGACGTAGGGTCATTATCACGGAATCGCCGGTGGTGGCTGCCTGTCAGCCATTGGCTAAATAAAGCAGGCTGGTCCCGGGATGCGCTTCGCACATCGTGCTGTTCCGGGGCGAGATCCAACGATGAGCTAAGCATGTAGTGCCGGGGATGGAGTGCCTTCGGACGGCGGTTCGATTCCGCCCACCTCCACCATCTTGAGAACCCCTGATTTATCAGGGGTTTTTTATTGCCCGGCGTTTGCCACGCGACCGGTTTGCCCACTCCAATCGCCGCGTACAGGTGCCCTGACGCTCCACCATGTTTCCTTCGGCGTCCGCGACCTCATCTACCGACGGCCACCGCGAGATGCGGGAAAACGCGTCCGATTGAAGATGCCATCGCGTCCACGGCATGCGCCATCAGCTCTACGCTACCGCGGCACCGCCTGCTAGTGAGCGAGCCTTTCAGGCCAATGCGCCGATCTCCGATCGCAGCGCGGCGCATACCGCCACCGACTGGCGTATCGCGAACGCCCTGGACGTGGACGGACACACAAACGCACCGGCAGGCGAGGCGCCTGCCGGTGCACGAGGAAAGATGGTCCAGCCGCGGATGCCTGCATCCTTGAAGCAGCCCCGGAATGACCTCGGCCGCACAGCTGGTGAACATATGATGGGTCGGCAGGCGTTACGATGATGTCCTCGCGGCGTGTCCGCACGGTGTCACAACCGGCAGGCGGCACGGCACGAAGGGCGTGCATGGCCGCGACAGCGGCGACATCCCCATCACGCTCGGCCTGTACGGTATTGCCCTCGATTCGCCGACCACGGTGCGCCATGCAATTGACCCGCGACCAGCTTCGCATCCTGCACGACATCCATGCCACCACCCCGGTCAGCGAGGAGGAGGCGAACTGGGCGGTGCGGCAGGGCTATGCCGCGCAGGGCGAGGACGGCGACCTTGCGCTGAAGCCAGAGGGGCTGCGATTGCTCGGCAGCGCCGAACCGTAACCGCGTCGCCACCACGCCGGCCGTTCATGCGCACGCACGCCCCGCTCTACCAGCGCCGCCGGCCAGCGGCCAACGGCCGCCGTCGGACCGTGCGCGCCGACCTGGATCTGCTGCCGCCGTGAGCGTCTCGATGCAGCACCAGTTCCGGCTCGGCCTGATCAGGATCCTCGGGCCGACCACGGCCGGGCTGTTGCTGCTGTTCGGTATCTACCAGTTCTCGAACGCGCAGCCGTGGATGGCCGCGGCCGGAATCGGCGTGGCCGCGCTGGCGGCGCTGGCGACGTGGCTGGCGCTGCGCCGCGCCGACACCCACATGGACGCGCTGCTGGCGCTGAGCTGGCTGCTCGGCAGCGCGCTGGTCGGCCACGCGCTGCATCAGGCCGCGATTCCGTGGCTGTACCTGGCGATGATGAGCAATTTCTTCATCGTCGCGCGCAATGTGGGACTGGCCTGTAACGTCACCTTGATCGTGATCCTGCTGTTCACCTCGAGCGGCCCGGGCGCGATCCCCGGCACCGAACTCGCTTTCTCGCTGATCGCGGTGTCGCTGCTGATCACCGGCCTGGGCTACATGCTGTCGCTGCGCCTGGAGGAGGATCGCCTGCGCCTGGAACAACTGGCGTCGCACGACGCGCTGACCGGGTTGCCGAACCGGCGCATGCTCGAGCGCAGCCTGTCGCAGCGCATGGCCGATCCGCGTCGCAAGCAACGTCGGCACGGGTTGGTGGTCCTGGACATCGACCACTTCAAGGTGATCAACGATCTCTACGGCCACGCCGCCGGCGACGCGACCCTGGCCGAACTGGCGGCGCTGCTGCGCTTCGAGGTGCGCGCGCCGGACGAAGTCTTCCGCTTCGGTGGCGAGGAGTTCGTGGTGGTGGCGCGGCTGCAGTCGCGCCACGAGTTGATCCGCTTCAGCGAGCGCCTGCACCAGGTCGTACGCGAGACCTTGCGCGGTCCCGGCGGCCGCATCACCGTCTCCTTCGGCGCGGCGATGCTGTGCGACGAACTGCATTGGCAGGACTGGTTCTCGCGCGCCGACGCGGCGCTGTACCAGGCCAAGAACGGCGGACGCGACATGTACGTGGTGGCCGAGGACGTGCCGCAGGACGGCCAGCCGCCGCGACAGCCGTGACTGCGCGCGGCGAGGCGGTCTGCGCGAGATAGCGCTCGATGCACGGCAATGCGACCACACCACAGCCAACGTGCCGTCACGTGTACCCCACGCGAGCACTGCGGCGTTGCCGCCGCAGCACCCTCGCCCGCCATCCCGACCGCGATCAGCGCGACCGCGCCATCGGCGCCGATGGCGGCGCCAGCGCCACGTCCTGCGGCATCACCGCGTCCTGGCCCCAGCCGCCCAGCGCCTTGTACACCCGCACCACGCCGACGTTGACCTGCGCCTCGGCGTCGGCCAGCGCATCGTCGGCCGCCAGTTGCGTGCGCTGGCTGTCGAGCAGGGTCAGGAAGTCCTCCGACCCCTCGCGGTAGCGGATCTCCGCCAGCGCCGCCGCGCGCCGTGCGGCCTGCGCCTGATCGACGACGATCGCCAGCCGCGCCTGTTGCTTGGCGTAGGCGGTCAAGGCGTTTTCGGTGTCCTCCAGCGCGCCGAGCACGGTCTTCTCGTAATCGGCCGCCGCACCGTCGGCCTGCGCTTCGCTGGCGCGCAGCCGCGCCCGCACGGTACCGAAGTCGAACGCCGCCCAACTGATCGACGGGGTCAGCGACCAGGCCTTGCTGCTGCCCTGCAGCAGCGAGCCGGCATCGCCGGACAAGAAGCCGACGAAGCCGCTGAGGCTGATCCGCGGAAACAGGTCGGCGGTGGCCACGCCGACCCGGGCGGTCGCCGCCGCCAACCGGCGTTCGGCGATGCGCACGTCCGGGCGGCGGCGCAGCAACTGGGTGGTGTCGCCCAGCGGCAATGCCCGTGCGTAGGCCGGCGTGTCGCGTGGTGCCAACAGCTCATCCAGCGCACCAGGGGTGCGCCCGAGCAGCACCGCCAGGCGATGCCGCGCCTGCGCCTCGCTCACTTCCAGCAGCGGGATGTCGGCCTCGATCGCCTTCAGCCGGGCGCGGCTGCTCTGCACGTCCAGTTCGCTGCCGGCGCCCAATTGCAGGCGGGTCTCGGTCAGGCGCTGGGTATCGCGCAGGTTCTCCAGCGTGGTGCGCGCCACGGCGATGCGCTTCTGCGCGCCACGCAGCTCGAAGTAGTTGCGCGCCACTTCCGCGGCCACGGTCACCTGCGCATCGGCCATGCCGGCCTGCTCGGCTTCCAGGTCGGCGCGCGCCGCTTCGCTGGCACGGCGCTGGCGCCCGAACAGGTCCAGTTCCCAGCCCGCATCGAAGCCGAGGCTGTAGCTTTCGGTCAGCACGCGCGCGCCGCCGGCGTTCGGATCCGGCGCCTTGCCGCGGCTGTAGCTGCCGTCGGCGGTGACGTGCGGCGCCTGGTCCAGGCGCCGCTCGGCGAAGGCCGCGCGGGCCTGGTGCACGCGCGACAGGGCGATGCGCAGGTCGAGGTTGGCGACCAGGCTCTCGTGCACCAGTTGCTCCAGCACCGGATCGTCGAACTGCGCCCACCACGACGCCACCGGCGAGTCGCTGGCGAACACCGGCGCCGCCGCGCCCTGCAGGGTCACCGGCGCCTGTTCCGGCGCGCGGTAGTTGGGGCCGACGCTGGCGCAGGCGCTGAGCAGCGCCAGCGCCAGCGCGCCGATGACAGGACGGATCACCATGGCAGCACCTGGCCGACATGGGTGTAGCTGCCGGTCGGGCCGTCGGCGTCGAGCAGCGCCATCATCACGCTGCTGCGCGCGCCGTCGGCCACCTCCAGCTCGCCCTCGCCGGCATTCATGTCGGTCTTCACGTAGCCGGGGTGGATGGTGTTGACCTTGATCGGGGTGTCGCGCAGTTCGTAGGCCAGCTGCACGGTCCACGCGTTCACCGCGCTCTTGGAGACGTTGTAGGCCGGCACCTTGAAGTCGTAGATCGGCGAGCCGGGCTGGCTGTGCAGCGTCAACGAGCCGAGCAGGCTGGAGACGTTGACGATGCGCGCGGCCGGCGCGGCGCGCAGCAGCGGCAGGAATGCCTGGGTCACCGCGATCAGGCCGAACACGTTGGTGTCGAAAGTGGTGCGCCAGGTGTCCAGGCTCTGCTGCGAGACCGCCAGCTTCATGTCGTCGATCATGATGCCGGCGTTGTTGACCAGGATGTCGAGGCGGCCGTGGCGCGCCTGCACCATCGCCACCGCGGCGGCGATGCTGGCGGCGTCGGTGACGTCCAGGGTCAGTGCTTCCACCGGCAGGCCTTCGCCCTGCAGTTCCAGCGCGGCGGCCGTGGCGCGGGTGGAATCGCGGCCGGCCAGCAGGGTGTGCACGCCGGCTTCGGCCAGCTGGCGCACGGTGTGCAGGCCGATGCCGCGGGTGGCGCCGGTGACGAGGGCGATTTTCTGGGTCGTGCTCATGCGAATGTCCTTGAATGCGGGATGGAAGGGATCAGGCGTGGCTCGGCGCATCGGCGGCGTGCGCCGGCGCATGCGACACCAGCGGACGCCCGGCCAGCTTGCGCAGGGCGACGTAGAACACGGGGGTGAGGAACAGGCCGAACAGGGTCACGCCCAGCATGCCGGCGAACACGGTGATGCCGGTGGCCGAACGCACTTCCGCGCCGGCGCCATGCGAGAACACCAACGGCACGGTGCCGGCGATGAAGGCGATGGAGGTCATCACGATCGGACGCAGACGCAGGCGGCAGGCTTCCAGCGCCGACTCGACGATGCCCTTGCCCTGCAGCTCCAGCTCGCGGGCGAACTCGACGATCAGGATCGCGTTCTTGCACGCCAGGCCCATCAGCACCACCAGCCCGACCTGCACGAACACGTTGTTGTCGCCACCGGTCAACCACACGCCGAACAGCGCCGACAGCAGGGTCATCGGCACGATCAGGATCACCGCCAGCGGCAGCGTCCAGCTTTCGTACAGCGCGGCCAGCACCAGGAACGCGAGCAGCACCGCCAGCGGGAACACCACCAGCGCGGCCTTGCCCTGGGTGGCCTGCTGGTAGCTCAGGTCGGTCCACTCGATCTCCATGCCGTTGGGCAGCACCTGCTTGGCGAGCTGGGTGATCTTGGCCATGGCCTCGGCCGAGGACAGCATGCGCGCATCCGCCTCGCCGGCCAGGTCGGCCGCCGGATAGCCGTTGTAGCGCAGCACCGGGTCCGGACCGAAGCTCTGCTTGATCGTCACCATCGAGCCGATCGGCACCATTTCGCCGGCGGCGTTGCGGGTGCGCAGCCGCGCGATGTCCTCCACGCTCTCGCGGAACGGCGCATCGGCCTGGGCGATCACCTGCCAGGTACGGCCGAACTGGTTGAAGTCGTTGACGTAGGCCGAGCCCAGATAGGTCTGCAGGGTGTCGAACAGGTCGGTCAGGGCCACGCCCTGCGCCTTGGCCTTGACCCGGTCGACTTCCGCGTCCAGCTGCGGCACGTTGGCCTGGTAGGTGCCGATCGGGAAGCTCATGCCCGGGGTCTGCGCCACCGCGCCCTGCATCGCGTTGACCGCGTTCTGCAACGCGCCGTAGCCCAGGTTGGCGCGGTCCTCGATGAACAACTGGTAGCCGTTGCCGTTGCCCAGGCCCAGGATCGGCGGCGGCATGAAGGCGAATGCCATGCCCTCGCCCAGCTGGGACACGCGCTGGTTGATTTCGGCGTTGATCTCCAGCGCGCTGCGATGGCGCTTGGCGAACGGCTTCAAGGTCAGGAACACCACGCCCGTGTTGGGCGTATTGGTGAACTGCAGCGCGTTCAGTCCCGGGAAGGAGATCGCGTGCTCGACGCCGTCGGTCTGCATGGCGATGGTGGTGACCTTGCGCAGCAGCGCGTCGGTGCGTTCCAGCGAGGCGCCTTCGGGCAGTTTCACGCCGGCGATCAGGTACATCTTGTCCTGGGTCGGGATGAAGCCGGCCGGCACCGCCTTGAACATCACGCCGGTGACCGCGAGCAGGCCGAGGTAGACCACGAACACCACGCCGCGACGGCCCAGGATCTTCGACACGCTGCCCTGGTAGCGATCGGAGCTGCGGTTGAAGAAGCGGTTGAACGGACGGAACAGCCAACCGCCGAACAGGCGCTCCATCAGCCGCGACGGCGCGTCCTTGGGCGCGTCGTGCGCGCGCAGCAGGCGCGCGGCCAGCGCCGGCGACAGGGTCAGCGAGTTGATCGCCGAGATCACCGTGGAGATGGCGATGGTCACCGCGAACTGCTTGTAGAACTGGCCGGTCACGCCGGACAGGAACGCCATCGGCACGAACACCGCGCACAGCACCAGCGCGATCGCGATGATCGGGCCGGACACCTCGCGCATCGCCTGGTGGGCGGCGGCCAGCGGACTCAGCCCTTCCTCGATGTTGCGCTCCACGTTCTCCACCACCACGATCGCGTCGTCGACCACGATGCCGATCGCCAGCACCAGGCCGAACAGGGTCAGGGTGTTGATCGAGAAGCCCAGCACGTACAGCGCGGCGAAGGTACCCACCACCGATACCGGCACGGCGATCAGCGGAATGATCGAGGCGCGCCAGGTCTGCAGGAACAGGATCACCACCAGCACCACCAGCAGCACCGCTTCCAGCAGGGTGTGCACCACCGCGCTGATCGAATCGCGCACGAAGATGGTGGTGTCGTACACCGCCTCGTACTTCACGTCGTCCGGAAACTGCTTGGTCAGCGTGTCCATCTCGGCGATGACCTGGTCGCGGATCTGCAGCGCATTGGCGCCCGGCGCCTGGAAGATGCCGATGCCGACCGCGTTCTTGCCGTCCAGCTGCGAACGCAGGGTGTAGTCGCCGGCGCCCAGCTCCAGACGCGCGACGTCGCCCAGGCGCACGGTTTCGCCGTCGGCGCCGACCTTGAGCACGATGTCGGCGAACTCGCGCTCGCTGCGCAGGCGGCCCTGGGCGTTGATCAGGGTCAGGAACTTGCTCTCGGGCATCGGCTCGGCGCCGAGCTGGCCGGCGGACACCTGCACGTTCTGCTCGCGCATCGCCGCGACCACGTCGCCGGCGGTGAGCCCGCGCGCGGCGATGCGCTCCGGGTCCAGCCAGGCGCGCATCGCGTAGTCGCCGCCGCCGAACACCTGCGCATCGCCCACGCCCTGGATCCGCGCCAGCGCGTCCTTGACGTGTAGGCGCGCGTAGTTGCGCAGGTACAGCGTGTCGTACTTGCCCTTGGGCGAGGTCAGGTGCACCACCATCAGGAAGGTCGGCGACTGCTTCTGCGTGGTCACGCCCTGCCGGCGCACATCCTCGGGCAGGCGCGCCTGCGCCTGGGCGACGCGGTTCTGCACCTTGACCGCGGCGTCGTCGGGGTCGATGCCCGGACGGAAGGTGATGGTCATCTGCAGCACGCCGTCGGAGCCGGCCACCGACTTGAGGTACATCATGCCTTCCACGCCATTGATCGCCTCTTCCAGCGGCGTGGCGACGGTCTCGGCGATGACCTTGGGGTTGGCGCCCGGATACACCGTGCGCACCACCACCGAGGGCGGCACCACGTCGGGATACTCGCCGATGGGCAGCATCGGGATCGCGATCAGTCCCGCGGCGAAAATGACGATCGACAGCACGGCGGCGAAGATCGGCCGGTCGATGAAGAATCTGGAAAAGTCCATGGGTGGTGGTCCTGGAAACGGGATGGATCGGGTGGCCGAACGGAAACGCGGGCAATGCGGCGGCGGCGCCGGACCACCGCAGCGGTCCGGCCGGCAATGGCCGGCCGCCAATGCGACTGGCCTGCGGCGCTGCGCGCGCCGCCCGCGTCAGTCGGGACGACTCAGTCGAGCGCGACCGTCTTGGGTGCGGCGGCCGGCGAGGCGGTGGCCAGCGCGATCGGCTTGGCCTGGACCGGCATGCCCGGCATGAACACCTTCTGCACGCCGTCGACGATGACCCGGTCGCCCGGGTTCAGCCCGCCCAGCACGATGCGCAGGCCTTCGGCGTCGCGCCCCAGTTGCACGTCGCGGCGCTGCGCCTTGCCGTCCTTGTCGACCACGTACACGTACTTGCGGTCCTGGTCGGTCAGCACCGAGCGGTCGTCGATCAGCAGCGCCTTGAAGCGGCCGCTGCCGAGCAGGCGCACGCGCGCGAACAGGCCCGGGGTGAAGGTGCGCTCGGCGTTGTCCAGCACCGCGCGGACGCGGATGGTGCCGGTGCTGCGGGCGATCTGGTTGTCCAGGAAATCGACCTTGCCGGCATGCGGGAACCCGTCCTCGCCGACCAGGCCGATCTGCACCGGCAACTGCCCGTCGCGCTCGCTCGGCCGCTCGCCCTTGCGCGCCATCTGCGCATAGCGCAGGAAGGTGCCTTCGTCGGCATCGAAGTACACGTGCACCTTGTCCAGCGACACCAGCGTGGTCAGCACGCTGGCGCTGTCGCCGGCGCTGACCAGGTTGCCGGCGGTGACCATCGCGCGTCCGGCACGGCCGTCGATCGGCGCGCGCACCTGGGTCCATTCCAGGTTCAGGCGCGCGTTGTCCACCGCGGCCTGCGCGGCGAGCACATCGGCCTTGGCCTGTTCCGCGGCGGCGTGGCGCTGTTCCCAGCTCTCGGTGGAGATCGCCTGCTGGTCGGAGAGCTTCTTGGCGCGCGCCGCCTCGCTGCCGCTGAGCGTGGCCTGGGTGCGCGCCCGCGCCAGATCGGCATTGGCGCGCGCCAGTTCGGCGCGGTAGCTGCGCGCGTCGATGGTGAACAGCACGTCGCCCTTCTTCACTTCCTGGCCTTCGACATAGTTGACCTTGTCGATGTAGCCGGACACGCGCGGGCGCAGGTCGACGTGCTCGACCGCCTCGACGCGGCCGCTGAACTCGTCCCACTGGCTGATTTCCTTTTGCAGGACGGGAGCGACGCCGACCGCCGGCGGCGGCGGCGCGCCCTGACCATCGGCCTTGCCGCCGCAGGCGGCCAGGGCCAGGGTCAGCAGCGCGATCGCCAGCGGGCGCCAGGCGCGCGGCGGGGACGGGAGAGACATGGGAATGGGGTTCATGGAAACACCTGGTGAGTGGAAGGGGAAAAAGGGGCGGCGGTCATCAAGGAAGTGCGTGGCTGCGCGTACTGGCGTTTGTCGACCTCGACCACGGCCCGGCCGGGCACGCCGTCGTCGGCGAGCAGCGCCACCGCGGCGCGGCCCACGCTCAGCGCGGTGAACCACTCCGGGCAATCGTCCGCGGCGGCATCGCCGCGGCACACCGGCTGGGTCAGCGACAGCAACTGCACACGCACGCCCAGCGGCTTGGCCTCTTCGTGCAGGACCTGGGCGAGCATGCGGATCGCCGCGGCGACCACCGAACTGTCGCCGTGCCCGGCCCACGCGCGCAGCGCGCACGGGCTGCCCAGCAGCAGGTAGCGGCCGCCGCGCTCGGCCTGCGCCAGCAGCGGCAGCAGGTGCCGCGCCGCGGCCAGCTGCGGCAGCAGGTCGGCGTCCAGGCGCCGGCGCAAGGCGCTCAGCGGCTGGTCGAGCAGGCGCCCGGCGCGCAGCGGGCTGCCGAGACAGGCGACGATGCCGGCCAGCGGGCGCGTACGTTGCGCCACCGCGGTGGCCAGGGCCGCGGCAGTGGCGTCGTTGGCCACCGAGCCCGACAGCGTGTCCAGCGCCGGCTCGTCGCTGTAGCGGTCGCGCAAGGCGCGCAGGCGGCCACGCTCGCGCGCCACCGCCAGCACCGGGCTGCCGGCTTCGAGCAGGGCAGCGACCACGCCGAGCCCGATGTTGCCAGTGCCGCCGAGCACCAGCACCTCGGGGTCCAACATCCCGCTCACGGGACTTTTACTCCCGCAAACGGGACAATCGCGATTCGCCCAAGCCGGCCACCAGCGGACTGGCCCAGCTGCAACGCGCTGCCGGCCTGGCGCCGCGGCGGCGGCGTGAATTCACGAAATGCACGCGGGTAACCGGTTTCCACGGCGTCGATCGGCGTACCATCTAGCTGGTTCGGGCGGCGAGCGCCCAGGAAAAACTGGAACAGAGTGCGCATCGACATGGGCAAATGGCCTGGCTGGCGGCGGATGCGTACAAATTAGGCGTCAAAGTCGCACTTGATTAGTCCGAATTAAGGGGAATAATCGTCCCGTCACCGGTCCAATCCTCCCATTCCCTCAGGAATCCGCCATGACCCACGATCTGAACGACACCCTGATCTTCGTCAAGGTGGTCGAGCAAGGCAGCTTCATCGCCGCGGCCAATGCGCTCGGCCTGCCCAAGACCACCGTCAGCCGCAAGGTGCAGGACCTGGAGGCGCGGCTGGGCGCGCGCCTGCTGCACCGGACCACGCGCCGCCTGGGGCTGACCGAGGCCGGCGCGGTCTATCACGAGCACTGCCAGCGCATCGCCCGCGAACTGGAGGAAGCCGAAAGCGCGGTCGGCCAGTTGCAGGCCGGTCCGCGCGGCTGGCTGCGTTTCAGCGTGCCCTACTCCGCCGGCATCTCCTGGGTCGCGCCGATCCTGGGCGAGTTCCACAAGCAGCACCCGGAAGTGCGCCTGGAAATGGTCATGACCAGCGACAAGGTCGATCCGATCGCCGAGGGCGTGGACGTGGCCCTGCACATGGGCGCGCTGCCGGATTCGACCATGGTCGCGCGCAAGCTCGCCACCTTCCGCACCCAGGTGTTCGCCAGTCCCTACTACATCGAGCGCCACGGCGAGCCGCTGCACCCGGACGACCTGCAGCACCATCGCACGCTGGCGCTGAGCACTGGCCGCAACGGCGGCAACCGGCTGTGCTGGCCGCTGCGCAACGGCAAGCAGAGCGGCGAGTTCCCGATCCAGCCGATCCTGCTGGCCAACGATTCGGCGGCGCTGATCGGCGGCCTGGTCTGCGGCGAAGGCCTGGTGCTGGCCAGCGATGCGACGATCAAGCCGCTGATCGAGGCCGGCAAGGCGCGGCGCGTGCTCGGCGGCTGGGTCGGGCCGGACCTGGACTTCAACGCGGTGTTCCCGGGCGGGCGCATGCTCTCGCCGAAGGTGCGCGCCTTCGTCGATTTCCTGGTCGAGAAGCTCAACTTCGACGTCAGCTACATGATGGCGCAGTGCCCGGCCAAGCTCGCCAATCAGTTGGCCGACGATGGCGCGGAGTTCACCCTGTGCGGCGGCGTGGCGATGACCACCCAGGCGCCGTCGCTGGCGCAGCCGCAGCCGCAGCCGCAGCCGTTGCCGAAGGTACGGGAAGACGCCGAGGCGGCGCCGGAACTGGAGGAGGAAGCGCTGGTCTGAGCGTCGGCGCCGCGCGTCACCGCGGCGCGCGACCTTGTGCTCGCCGCGGCGAGCCTACCGAACCGGAAACGCGAACGGGCCGCTGCATGCGGCCCGTTCGCGTTTACGCCAGCGCAGGCCGCGCTCAGGAACGCAGCGGCACCACGCGGATCTCGACGCGGCGGTTCTGCGCGCGCCCGGCCTCGGTGCTGTTGTCGGCGATCGGATACTTCTTGCCGGCGCCCAGCGTCTCGATGCGCTCGCTCTGCACGCCCTGCGCGGTCAGGTACGCCGCCACCGAGGCGGCGCGCTGTTCGGACAGGCGCTGATTGACCGCGTCGCTGCCGATGCTGTCGGTATGCCCCACCACCTCGATCATGGTCTGGTTGTATTCGCCCAGGGTCCTGGCCACGCCGTTGAGCGCCGAATAGAACTGCGGCTTGAGCGTGGACTGGTTGAAGTCGAAGGTGATGCCGTCGGGCAGGTTCAAGGTGATGTTGTCGCCGTCGCGGCGCACGTCGATGCCGGTGTTGGCGGTGCGCTCGCGCAGCGCGCGTTCCTGGCGGTCTTGGTAGTTGCCGATCGCCGCGCCGCTGAGCGCGCCGATGCCGGCGCCGATCATCGCGTGCTGGCGGCGCTCGGTGGCGCTGCTGCCGCTGAGCAGGCCGGCGGCGACGCCGACCGCGGTGCCGATCAGCGCGCCGCGGCCGGTGCGGTTGTTCTGCTGCTCGGTCGGATTGCCGTACTGGTCGCGCTGCACGTAGGAGCCGCCGGTGGCGCAGGCGGACAGCACCAGCGCGCTGGCCAGCGCCACGGAAATGCCTTGGATGGCGGTACGTTTCATCGCGCTCTCCCGAACCTGAATTGAGGTGGGATCAAGCATAAACAGTGGCCCGCGAGACCCGCATGAACGGACCCGTTCGCAAGGCTCGGGCGCAGACGCGGCGTTCAGGAAAGCGGCAGCAAGGCCTCGGCGTCCGCCGCCTGCAGCGGATGGTCCCAGTCGCCCATCAGCGCCAGGTACAGCAGCTTGTCGAACTCGGCGCCGATGCGGCGCATCACCGCATCCGGATCGGGAATCAGCCGCGCATCGCCGATCAGGCCGAAATGCACGCGGTGGTTGTAACTCATGATCGACACGCCGACCCCGATCGACCCGGTCTGCGGCACCCAGAACATCATCTCGCGCACCCGGCTGCCGGCCAGGTACAGCGGCTGCTGCGGTCCCGGCACATTGGTCGCCACGGTGCTGGCCTTGCGGCTGAACAGATCCAGCGCCGCCGACTGCAGCGCCGCCGGCGCCATGCCCACCGCCGCCAGCAGGCCGAACACCACCATCGCCTGGCGCGACTGCTTGAGCTGCTGCATCGCCGCGGCGACGCGCTGCAGGCGCCGCACCGGATTGGCCTCGCCCACCGGCAGGTCCAGGAACACCAGCCCGAAATGGTTGCCGAGCTTGCGCGCATGCTCCAGCGGCCGCAGGTTGACCGGCACGGTGGCGCGCAGCGTCACCCCGTCCAGCGGCTCGCCGCGTTCGAGCATGTAGTCGCGCAGCGCGCCGGCCATCGTCGCCATCAGCACGTCGTTGACCGTGCAGTCGCAGGCGCGGCCGACCGCCTTGACGTCGTCCAGGCGCAGCGGCTCGGCCCACGCCACCCGCTTGCTGACGCCCAGGCGCCCGCGCAACAGCGTCGGCGGATCGTCGGACAGCAACAGCGCATTGGCCAGTTCGCGGCCGATCAGGCCGCCCTCCCTGGCCAGCATCTGCGCCAGGTTCGGGTCCTGGTACATCTCGCGGCCCTTGTCGAGCATGCGCCCGCCCAGCTTCAGGTAGCGGTCGATCGCGCCGACCCGGCGCACCACGTCCTTGCCGTCGTCCTTCAGCCAGGCCCGCCCCAGTTGCGCGGACGGGTCCGGCACGCGCTGCAGGTCGGTCAGCGACAGCAGCACCTGCACCAGCGCGATGCCGTCGGCGTAGCTGTGGTGGATGCGCGCGACCAGCGCCGAACCGCCTTCGTAGCGCTCGATCAGATGGAATTGCCACAGCGGCTTGGTCTTGTCCAAGGGCGTGGACGCCATCTGCCCGGCGAAACGCTCCAGCGCCTTCTGGCCGCCGCGCCCGGGCAAGGCCGACAGGCGCACGTGCCAATCCAGGTCGAAGTCGTCGTCGTGCTGCCAGTAGGCGCCGGTGGCGGTGTCCACCGGCTTCTGCTGGAAGCGCGGGAAGGACAGGAAGCGCTTGCGCACCAATTGCTTGAACTGCGGCAGCGACAGCGGCTCGTCGAGCATCAGCACGCCGGTGATCATCATCGGATTGGTCGGCCGCTCCATCCGCAGCCAGGCGGTATCCACACGCGACATCGGTTCGCGCCGCGGCTTGCGGCGGGCTGTGCTGGCGGCCATGCATGCTCCCTGTGCGTGGCCGGAGTGAATCATGGCGCGGCGAAGGGCGTCAATCGCGGCACGCGGCGCGGTTCACCCGGCGGCGCGCCACTGCCGCGCCGCGCTCAGGCGCCGCCGGTGGCGCGGTAGGCCGCCAGCGCCGCGTCGCGCCCGGCGGCCAGGTCCACGATCGGCTGCCGCGGATAACGCGGCGCGCTCGCGGCCAGGCGCTGCGGCGACAGCCACGGCGCGAAACGCTCGGCGACCGGCAGCGCCGCCAGTTCCGGCACCCAGCGCGCGATGTAGCGCCCCTGCGGATCGAACTTCTGCGCCTGGGTCACCGGGTTGAACACGCGGAAGTACGGCGCGGCGTCGGCGCCGGTGCCGGCCACCCATTGCCAGCCGAGCGTGTTGTTGGCCAGGTCGGCATCGACCAGCGTGTCCCAGAACCAGCGCGCGCCTTCGGACCAGTGCACGCGCAGGTGCTTGCACAGGTAGCTGGCGACGATCATCCGCACCCGGTTGTGCATCCAGCCGGTGTGCCACAGCTCGCGCAAGCCGGCATCGACGATCGGCACCCCGGTGCGGCCGCGTTGCCAGGCCCGTAGCTGCGCCGGATCCGGCGTGACCCAGCGGAAGCGGTCGAAGCGCGGATTGAGGTTGTGCTCGGGCGTGGTCGGGAAATGGTGCAACAAATGATGGGCGAAATCGCGCCAGCCGAGCTGGCGGATGTAGCCGTCGATCGCCGCGCCGCTGGCCGCGCTGCGTTGCTTTTCCAGTTCGGCCACGATCCGCCACGGCGCGATCTCGCCGAAGTGCAGGTGCGGCGACAGCCGCGAGGTACCGACCTGGTCCGGGCGGTCGCGGCCTTCGACATAGCCGCGCAGCGCGCCATCGACGAACACCTCCAGCGCCTCGTGCGCGCCCGCTTCGCCCGGTTGCCACACCTCCCAGAAGCCGCGGTCCCACCCGAGCGCGGGCGCCAGGCCGAGCCGCTGCAGCGGCAGGCTGTGCAACGCGGCCGGCGGCGGCGACAGCGTCTTCGGCGCGGCCAGCGGCGCCGGCAGTTGCCAATGACTCAAGGCGCTGCGCCAGAACGGCGTGAACACCTTGTACGGGCCGCCCTGCTGGGTCGCCAGTTGCCACGGTTCGAACAGCAGCGCGCCGTTGTGACTGCGCACCTCCAGGCCCTGCGCCCGCAACGCGGCCTTGAGCCGGGCGTCGCGCGGCTGGGTAGCCGGTTCGTAGCGGCGGTTCCAGTGCACCGCGACCGCGCCGCAGTCGGCGATCAGGTCGCGCAGCACCGTCTCGGCCGGCCCCTCGCGCAGGATCAGGCGCGACCCGAGGGCGCGCAGCTGCGCATCGAGCGCGGCCAGCGAACGCTTCAGCCAGCTCAGCGACGCCGCGCCGGCGGCCCAGGCGCCTTCGTCGCCGGGGCTGTGGATGTAGACCGGCACCGGCGTGTGCCCGGCGGCCAGCGCCGCGTGCAGCGCGGGGTGATCCTGCAGGCGCAGATCGCGCCGGAACCAGACGATGGCGTAGCTCATGGGCGACACGGGCCGGGAAGGACGCGCAAGGATACGGGGCGCCTGCGCAGCCGGCGTGAGCATGGGGCGGCCGTCGCGCGCCGGATGCGCCGCGGCGGCGACAGGTGGTCGCGCGCGGGTCGCGCACATGCATGCGCATCGACGTGTTCGCCGCGGGCGCGTCCACGCTGCGCCGACCCGACACCCCACGACCGCCTACGTCGCCGCGTCGCCCTGCGCATCGCCGCCATAGCTGACGAGCAGCGGCTCGACGATGGCACCGGCCGCCTGCAGGTTGCGCAAGGCCAGGATCGAGGTGAGGCTCAGTTCGCTGCCGTGCGCGAGCAGCATCAATCCGCGCTTGGACACCACATCCTGCTCCAGGCGCCAGCCCGGCACCAGATCGCCGACCATGGCCTTGCGGATACCGCTGCGCGCGTGCAGTTTCAGATCGGCCAGCGCCTCGACCAGATCCGGCGGCAGCGGCGGCTCGACGTGGCGCAGTTGCTGCACCGCCTGCGCCGGCGGAAGCTTGCGCGCCAGGTTGCGTACCACCAGCAGCGCCGCGCGCAGCAGCTGCGCGCCACGCTGCACCTCGGGTGCGGCGTCGGTCGGCGGCGGCATGGCCTGGTAGCGCACGATCTCCGCCACCTGGCGCATGCGCGGGATCGCCGCCAGCAGGCGATGCGCGACCAGCGGATGACCATCGACCAACTGCTGCTCCTGCTCGGACAACGGAGCGCCGGCGATCTCACGCTGGAGCACATCGCCAGGCACGCTGACGCAGCCGATATGGCTCAGCGCCGCGGCCACCTCGACCGTCCAGCGATTGGGCCAGGCCAGCTTGGCGGTGACGTGGCCGACGCAGGCCTGCACCTGCGCCGAGCGTTGGAACGCCCACGGCGCGACCATCGACAGCACCTCGGTGAGCAGGCGCGTGGTGCCGGCCAGCGTGGTCTCCAGCAGGCTGCGCTCCAGCAGCGTGGTGCGGTGCAAGGCCACCGCCTGCTCCAGCACCGCGACCAGGTCCTCGGTCGGGCACGGTTTGCACAGGAAGCGGAAGATCGCGCCCTGGTTGATCGCCGCGATCGCCGACGGTGCGTCGGTCTGCCCTGTCAGCAACAGGCGCACGCTGTCCGGCGCCAGCGCACGCGCCGCGGCCAGGAAGGTGGCGCCGTCCATGCCCGGCATGCGCATGTCCGAGACGATCGCCGCGAACGGCGCGCCGCCGGCGATGATCTCCAGCGCCTGCGCGCCACCCGTGGCGGTGGCCACGTCGAACTGGCCGAACAGGTTGCGCTCCACCGCCGCCAGCAGATTGGGTTCGTCGTCCACGCACAGGATGCGCGGCAGCATCGGTTCGCTCATGGCATATGCTCGTCTTGGCGCATCCGCGCGCACGCCGCCTGCCACTGCGGCACCTGCGCGGCCACGCCCATCGACTGCAGGTACGCCGTGTCCGGCGCCTGCCCGTGCGCCAACGCCACCGCCACGTGGACCACCCCGACCGCCTCGAACCGGCACTGCGCGGCCCGCTGCGGATGGCGGTGATGCGCCACCGCCTCCACCACCGCCGCGGGCAGCCCCCATATCCCAAGCAGATAGGCGCCGACCTCCGCCACCGACGGCACGCCGCATCCCTGCGGATCCGCCTCGCGACACAGCCGCGCGATCCCGGGCAGCAGCGC
Organism: Xanthomonas sp. DAR 35659; assembly: GCF_041242975.1. Lineage (NCBI taxonomy): Bacteria > Pseudomonadati > Pseudomonadota > Gammaproteobacteria > Lysobacterales > Lysobacteraceae > Xanthomonas > Xanthomonas medicagonis. The sequence continues at coordinate 2,154,111 of NZ_CP162488.1, read as the reverse complement.
GCCGATGTCGGCGAGCAGGGCCGCGGTTGCGACCACGTCCTCGGCGGCATGGTCCGCGCCGATCACCGTGGCCAGCCGCGAGGCGCGCAATGCAACGACGCCGCTCGCCTCGGCCGCGCCGGCGGCATCGCGCTGGAAGGCATCGCTGGCCGACGCCAGCGTGCGCAGCAGCCCCAGCCCGATCCGGCGCACCGCATCGTGGATCCCCGCCACCGGCTGGCCGTCGCCGAACAAGCCGAAGTTGGCCAGTTGCAGCACCTTCGCCGCCAGCGCCGGATCGGCCTGCACCACCGCGGCCACCTGCGCGGCATCGGCCTGCGGATCGTGCAGCAGGCTCTCGAACTGCGCGTGCAGGCGCGGCGCCGCCGGCAGCCCGCCGATGCGGCCGACCGCCGCCTGCAACGTCGGCGCGTCGAGCAGCCGCCGCAGCGCGGCCATGCGGTCGATCACGCCGATCAGCGCATCGCCGTCGCAGGGCTTGAGCAGAAACTGCTGCGCCACGTCCAGCGCCCGCAGCGCCGCGTCCTGGTCGGTCTGCCCGGACAACAGGATGCGCACGCTGCGCGGGCAACTGTCGCGCATCCGGCGCAGCAGCTCGGCGCCGTCCAGCAGCGGCATGCGCATGTCCGAGACCACCACGTCGGCGGGCTGCGTGCGCAACGCGCGCAGCGCGTCGGCGCCGCTAGCGGCGAAGGCCAGCTCCCAGCCGCGCTCGGCCATGAACAGGGTGCGCTCCAGGCCGGCCAGCGCCTGCGTCTCGTCGTCGACGAACAGCACGCGCATCGCTCACCCCGCGTCGGCGCGCAACGGCAGCCGTACCACGAAGGTGGTGCCGGACTGCCCGACTGCCGATTCGAAGAAGATCCGTCCCTGGTGTTTTTCCACCACCGTCGAGTAGGCGATCGCCAGGCCCTGGCCGGTGCCCTTGCCGACCGGCTTGGTGGTGAAGAACGGATCGAACACCTTGTCGCGGATCGCCTCGGGAATGCCCGCACCGTCGTCGCCGACGCACAGGTCCACGTGGCAATCGCCGGCCCGGCGCAGGACGATGCGGATCCGGCCCTGCTCACGTCGACCCGGCACCAGCGTGTCCTCGATCGCGTGCGCCGCGTTGACCAGCAGGTTCAGCAGCACCTGGGCGATCTCGTCGCGCAGGCACGGCACCGGCGGCACGTCGGCGCCGAACTCGGTCTGGACCTCGGCCACGTACTTCCATTCGTTGCGCGCGACAGTGATGGTGGTCTCGATCAGTTCGCGCAGGTCCGTCGGTTCCTTCACACCGGCGGACGGATGCGAGAACGCCTTCATCGCGCTGACGATCCTGGTGATGCGATCCAGCCCTTCCAGCGACTGCTGCAGCGCTTCCGGGGTCTGCCGGCGCAGGTACTGGAACTTGGACGAGCTCACCTGCGCGTCGAGCGCCGCGACCAGCTCCGGCGCCACGCCCTGCGCACGCGCCGCATCGACGATGGCGAAGGTCATGTCGAACACCTGGTCGAGGATCTGCTTGGCCTTGCAGACGAAGGCCAGGTTGTCGCGCACGTACTGTGCCGGGGTGTTGATCTCGTGGGCGATGCCGGCGGCGAGCTGGCCGATGGATTCCATCTTCTGCGCCTGCAGCAGCGCGCTCTGCGCCTTGCCCAGTTCGGCCAGCGCCTGCTCCAGTTCCTGCCGCTCGCGGTTGAGCTCCTGGGTCTTGAGCGCCACCACCTTGCCCAGCGCGATGTTCTGCTGCAGCGTCGCCAACGGCGAGGCCACCGCGTCGTCGCGCGCGGTGACCCGCTTCTTCAGCACCGCGATCACCTTGTCGCGCGCGGCCAGTTGCCGCCGCAGTTCGACGATCAGCGCCGCGTCGGCATCCATGCAAGACGCCAGCAGGTGCTGCGGCATTGCCTGCATCGCGGCATCGGCACCCATGCTCATCTCCCGATCGCCACGCCGGTGAAGGTCTGGTTGACGTGCAGGCCATTGAACTGCTCGCCGAAGGTGGAAAAGCCGAACACCCGCTGCCGCGCCATGAATGCGCCGACCTCCTGCTGCAGGGGCGACTGGCCGAACTCCAGGCGGCGCAGGACGCAGTCGCAGCCGATCACCAGCGCCGGGTCCGGCACCGTTTCGCGCATCTCCGCAAAGCCCTGTTGCAGGGTCTCCATCGCGTCCACCGCCTTGCCCACCGATACCACCATGCCCTCCTCCACCGCGCAGTAGCAGGTCAGCGACAGGTCGTCGTTGACGCGCAGGATCGAGCGCACGTACGGCTCGCCGGCCAGGGTCAGCACCAGCGGATGGGTCGAGAACACCTGCGGGTCCAGCGCCGGCAGCGGCACCCCGATCGCCGCGGCGTAGGCCAGCGCCGCGGGCTCGCCGTTGATCTCGCGGATCAGGCGCCGCGCCGGGTCGGCCTCGGTGACCACCAGCTCGATGTCGCTGGCGACGAAATGCTGCAGCTTGAACACCACGAACGGATGCGTCGAATGGAACAGGGTCAGCACCGCCGCATCGGCCAGGAAGCGGCCGTCGTGGTAGACCCGGGTGCGCTCGAAGCGCAGGTCGTCGGCGGCCGAGCCGCCGAGCAGTGGCACGTCGCCGATCATCCGGTACAGCGCCGCGGCCAGGTATTCCTCGCAGGTGGACAGGCCATCGACCAACAGCAGCGCGAAGCAGCGCCCGGCCTTGTCGGCGGCCGCCGCCTGCACCGCGGCGGCCGCCACCGCGGTCTGCGCCTGCAGGTCGCCCAGGGGCGCGATCAGCAAGGGCTGCGCCTGCAGCACGCCGCCGCGCAGGCCGGCCACAACGATCGTGCCACGCTCGAATCCACAGGCACCGACCTGCCCGGCGGCGGTACAGCCGATCACCGGGCAGTCGAAACCGGCCTTGAGCGCCGGACCCAGCGCGTCCAGGTCGTAGCGGGCGTCGCAGAACACCAGCACGAGGTCCAGCGGCGCCGCCCCGAGCTGGGCACGCAGCGCCGCCACCGCGACGGCGGCATCGCGCTCGGAGGTTTCCGCTTGGGTGACGGCCAGCGCCATGACGTGGAGTCCGGGAGGTTTCCCGGCCTATCGACCCGCGCGCGGCGCAGTTGAGCGCCTGCGCGGCGCTCTGTGATGGAGATATCGCTACGCCGCGATGAATGCGCGGCGCGGCGCGGCCTGCCGCGCTGCAACAACCGGCAGCCGCTTCGCCGCCGTTCCCGTTATTCGAACGCGCCCACCGAATCGTGCGCCAGATTGTCGAAGCGGGTGTATTCGCCGAAGAACTTGAGCTTGCACGACCCGGTCGGGCCGCCGCGGTGCTTGCCGATGATGATTTCGGCCAGGCCCTTGTCCGGCGAATTTTCCTTGTTGTAGTAGTCGTCGCGGTAGATGAACACGATCATGTCCGCGTCCTGCTCGATCGCGCCCGATTCGCGCAAATCGGCCATCACCGGGCGCTTGTCGGTGCGCGTTTCCAGCGAGCGGTTGAGCTGCGACAGCGCGATCACCGGCACCCCCAGCTCCTTGGCCAGGCCCTTGAGCGAACGCGAGATCTCCGAGATCTCGGTGGCGCGGTTCTCGCTGTTGCCGGGCACCGACATCAGCTGCAGGTAGTCGATCACGATCAGGCCCAGGTCGTGCTCGCGCTTGAGCCGGCGGGCCTTGGAGCGCAGTACTTCCGGCGACACGCCCGGCGTGTCGTCGATGAAGATCTTGGTCTCCTTGAGCATCTTGATCGCGCCGGTGACACGGGCCCAGTCCTCGTCCTCGAGCTGGCCGGTGCGCAGGCGCTGCGCGTTGATGCGGCCGTTGGAGGAGATCAGGCGCATCGCCAGCTGCGAGGCCGACATTTCCATCGAGAACACCGCCACCGCCTTCTTCGACTTGATCGCCGCGTACTCGGCGATGTTCAGCGCGAAGGTGGTCTTGCCCATCGCCGGACGCGCGGCGAGGATGATCAGGTCGGTCGGCTGCAGACCGGCGGTCATCGCATCGAAGTCGCTGTAGCCGGTCGGCAGGCCGGTGATGTTGCCGCCGTTCTCGAAGCGGTTGCGCAGTTCCTCGAAGGCGTCCTTCAACGCGCCGGGCATCGCCACGAAATCGCTGCGTCCGCGCGCGCCGGCCTCGGCGATCTGGAACACGGCCTTTTCCGCCGATGCCAGCAGTTCGGCGCTCTCGCGGCCTTCCGGCTGGAAGCCGTCGTTGACGATGGTGGTGCCGACCTCGATCAACTGCCGCAGCACCGCCTTGTCGCGCACGATCTCGGCGTAGGCGGCGATGTTGGCCGCCGACGGCGTGGTGCTGGCCAGTTCGATCAGGTAGGCGCCGTCGCCGACCATGTCGAGCTTGCCCTGCGATTCGAACCATTCGCCCAGGGTCACCGCGTCGAACGGACGGCCCTTTTCGGCCAGCTCGCGGATCGCGCGGTAGATCAATTGGTGATCGCGCCGGTAGAAGTCGTTGTCGGTGAGCTGGTCGTTGACCCGGTCGTAGGCGTCCGGGGCCAGCATCAGGCCACCGAGCACGGCCTGCTCGGCCTCGGTCGAATGCGGCGGGACCCGCAGTTGGTCGATGCGCGTTTCGCTGCGCTCGCCACGCTCGCTTTTGCGGTCGCCGCGGTAGCCGGGACGGGCGGACATGGGCTGGATCTTCTCTGCTGGGGGCGCGGGACGCCGGGCGGCGCGGACGGCGCGACCCGGTCGGGCATCTTAGTCAGCGCGGCACGGCGCGGCTAGGGACAAGTCTGTGGACAACCCGTTGAGAACCGCCCGCGCGCCCCGCGGCGCAAGGCGCCGGCGGCCGCCGACGCAGCAGCATGGCCGGCACGCGTCGCAGCCGCCGCGACCGTGGCCGCGGGCCGCTCTTGCCCGGCCGCCCGCCAACGCACGGGCGCGCACCCGGCAGCGGCGCTCAGGCCTGCAGTTCGTCGATCCAGGCGATGAACTTGTCCACGAAGCCCTGCAGGAACTTGCGCGTGTCCTCGCTGCCGATGCGGCCGTCGGCCTCGATCAGGCCTTCCTTGAACCGCAAGAACACCTCCGGCTGGCCCAGCACCGGCATGTCCAGGTAGGCCAGCACGTTGCGCAGGTGCTGCTGCGCCAGCGCGGTGCCGAGCGTGCCCGGCGAGGTGCCGCAGACCGCGGCCGGCTTGCCGGCGAAGGCGCTCTCGCCGTAAGGCCGCGAGCCCAGGTCGATGGCGTTCTTGAGCACGCCCGGGATGGAGCGGTTGTACTCCGGCGTCACGAACAGCACCGCGTCGGCGCCGCTGACCTGCGTCTTCAGGCGCTTGCCCTGCTCCGGATAGTCATGGTCGCGGTCCTGGTCGTACAGCGGCAGGTCGCCGATCTCGACGTACTCGAAACGCGCACGGTCGCCGGCGAGTCGCTCCAGCGCATGCGCCAAGCGCCGGTTGAACGACTCCTTGCGCAGGCTGCCGACGAACACGGCGATACGGTACTGACTCATGGCCTTGCTCCTGACCGAATGGACCTGCAGGCTAGCCGGCGGCACGCGGCGAGCAGGTGAACGCCGCGCGCCGCCGGCCTCAGCCGCGCTCGGCCAGCGCCAGCCGCGCTTGCACGTCCTCCGGCAACGGCGGCAGCGGCACGAAGCCCGGCGTCGCACGCACCCGCAGTAGCCAATCCACCAGCGCCGGATAGCGCGCCAGCGCGATGCCGGCGTCGTCGGCGCAGTGGGTGTAGGCGAACAGCGCGATATCGGCGATGCCGTAGTCCGGACCGGTGAACCAGGCCTGCGCCTGCAGGTGCTGCTCCATCACCGCCAGCGCCCGCATCGCGCCCTCGCGCAGGCGCGGCAACTCGGCGCGGCGCGGCGAATCGGCCGGCGTCCAGCCGCGGACGAAGCGCGCCACCGCCACGTACGGCTCGTGGCTGTACTGCTCGAAGAACAGCCAGCTCAGCGCCTGCGCGCGCTGCCAGGAATCGGCGGGCAGATACGCGCTGCCTTCGGCCAGCCAGCACAGGATGGCGTTGGATTCGGCCAGCGTGCTGCCGTCCGCGCGTTCCAGCAGCGGCACCTTGCCGTTGGGATTCCTGGCCAGGAACGCCGGGGTGCGGGTCTGGCCGTTGACGCTATCGATCTCGACCCAGCGATAGCCAACGCCGAGCTGCTCCAGCAACAGCCGCACCTTGTAGCAATTGCCGGACAGCGCCATGCCGTACACGGTGAGGGGAAGCGGTTCGGTCGCCATGCGTTCGCTCCTTGCTGGAGAGCCGGGATTGGGGAATCGGGAATGGGGATTCGCAAGAGCGGGGACTCAGTCCCTGACGGAGTACCGGATCTTCGCCATGGGCGTGGCTCAGAGTCGCGCCTGCCACTGCGCGCGCGACTGCCCCCACACCTCCACCTCGTGCTCCTGCAACGGCTCGGGTAAGCGCGCCTGGCGCAGGTAGCCCGACCCCAGCTTGGCCGCCACCGCCTTGGAATTGGCGTTGTCGGCGGCGATGGTGTGGATCACCTCGGTCCACCCCAACTGCGCGAACGCCCAGTCGATCGTCGCCGCGGCGGCCTCCGGCGCATAGCCCTGGCCCCAGGACGCGCGCACGATCGACCAACCCACCTCGGTCCCCGGCCAGCCATGCGGCTGCCACGGCCCGACCCGGCCGATCCACTGCCCGCTACGCTTCTCGATCACCGAGAACATCGAGAATCCCTGCAACTGCCAGCTCCCCACCAGCGCGGCCAGGCTGCGCCAGGCCACCGATGGCGCCTGCACCCCGCCGAGGTGGCGCATCGCCTCCGCATCGGCGGTGAACCGGGCGAATGCCTCGAAATCCGCCGCGCTCGGCGGGCGCAACAGCAGGCGCTCGGTCTCCAAGCGCAGATCGAAAATGCTCATGTCCTTGTCTCCTCGCGCGCGGCCGACGCGGCCGCGCTCCTTGTCGAACCCACCGCTCAGAACGCGTTGATACCGGTCAGCTCGCGGCCGACCACCAACTGGTGCACGGTCTCGGTCCCTTCGTAGGTGATCACCGATTCCAGGTTCAGCGCATGACGGATCGCGCCGTACTCGGTGCTGATCCCGGCCGCGCCGAGCAGGTCGCGGCATTCGCGGGCGATGTCCAGCGCCATGCGCACGTTGTTCCACTTGGCCAGCGACACCTGCGCCGGCTGCAATGTGCCGGCGTCCTTGAGCCGGCCCAGTTGCAGCGCCAGCAGCTGCGCGGTGGCGATGCGCCGGGCCATGTCGGCCAGCTTCAACTGCGCGCTCTGCGTGGCCGCCAGCGGCCGCCCGAACAGTACGCGCTCGCCGGCGTACCCCAGCGCCTCGCGCAGGCAGGCGATGGCCGCGCCGATCGCGCCCCAGCTGATGCCGTAGCGGGCCTGGGTCAGGCAACCCAGCGGGCCCTTCAGTCCGCGCGCGCCGGGCAGGCGCTGGCTGTCGGGCACGTGCACCTCGTCGAGGAACAGCGCCGAGGTGACCGAGGCGCGCAGGCTCATCTTGTGCGCGATCGGCTGGGTACTGAAACCCGGCGTGCCGGCCTCGACCAGGAAGCCCTGGATGCCGTCCTCGGTCTGCGCCCACACGATCGCCACGTCGGCCAGGCTGCCGTTGGTGATCCACAGCTTGCTGCCGCGCAGGCGCCAGCCGTCGCCATCGCGGACCGCGCGGGTCTGCATCGCCGCCGGATCGGAGCCGCCCTGGGACTCGGTGAGGCCGAAGCAGCCGATCGCGCTGCCCGCGGCCATCGCCGGCAACCAGCGCTGGCGTTGCGCCTCGCTGCCGTAGGCATGGATCGGATACATGCACAACGAGGACTGCACGCTGACGAAACTGCGCAGGCCGCTGTCGCCGCGCTCCAGTTCCTGGCAGATCAGGCCGTAGCAGACCGCATTGAGCCCGGCGCCGCCCTCGGCGGGCGGCAGCGTCGCCCCGAGCAGGCCCAACCGCGCCAGCTCCGGCACCAGCTCGGCGGGAAACCGCGCCTGGTCGAACGCATCGCCGATGATCGGCAGCACCCGCGCATCGACGAAGCGCGCCACCGCCTGCTGGATCGCGCGCTCCTCCTCGCTGAGCAATGCGGCCACGTTCAACAGATCGTCGCAAGGCAACGGCATGGCGGACTCGCACGGACGGAAAGCCGCATTGTATCGGCGCGCGCGCCATCGGCGAAAAGCGAAAGGCCGGCTCCAGGCCGGCCTTTCGCTGGAGACTACCGCGGCGCTGGATCAGCGCTGGCTGATCGCGTCGTTGGCCATCGCGTCGCGGGCCGAGGCGGTCTGCGTGACCAGGCGCCCGTCGAGCACCGGCAGGCGGTCGCTGTTGGGCTTGTCGTCCATGCGCACGGTCTTCTGCTGACCGTCGTAGCGGTAGGTCACGTCGTAACCCTTGACCACGTCCTGGGTGCCCATGGCGATGCGGCTGCCCGGCTTGCTGTCCATGCGCATGGTGCCGGTGGTGCCGTCGTCGTTGCGGTAGGTCACGTTGTAGCCGGTGATGGTCGAGGACTGCGCGGTGCTGTTCTCGGTGTGGCACTGGCGCTCGGTGCGATCGACCACGCGGCCGCCCACGTGATTGCGATCGACCCGGTTGCCGATGAAGCCGCCGGCCACCGCGCCGGCCGCGGTGGCGGCCTTGCGCCCGTTGCCGTGGCCGATCTGGTTGCCGAGCAGGCCGCCGACCACCGCGCCGACCACGGTGCCGCCGACGTTGCCGTCGCGCTCGGGCAGGCGCTCCTGTACCACCACGTCGTTGCAGACCTGACGCGGGGTGGTGGTGGTGGAGGTCTCGCGCAGCGGCTCGGTGCCGATCACCTCGGCGTAGCGCTGCTGCTTCTGCGTGATCGGATCGACCCGGACCACATCGGCGTATTCCAGCTTGCCGCCGACATCGTTGCCGATCGCGCTGTCGCCGCGCGCGTCCAGCGCCGGGCGCACGTCGCCGCTGCCAGCGAACTCCTGCTTGTCGCGATTGTTCATGAACGCCGCGGTGGCCGCGCCGCCGACCAGCAAGGCACCCGCCGCGACCAGAATGGTGGTGGTATTGCTCTTCATCGTTGCTCTCCTGCGGTTGTGGGCCGCGCTATCTACGGTGCTGTGATTACCATGCCCAAGCTGAACCAATCCGCTCCCTATTCAGCCACATTCAGCGACGCCGACTGGTCCCGCGGCAGGGATGCCGCCATATCGGGCGTGTTAGCGTTTTCATCCACCGGCCGGAGACGTGTCATGCCCAATCCCATCATGCTGCCGCTGCTGCGCTGGGCCGGCAAATTGCGCTACCCGACGCTGTTCAAGATGACCGCCGCGCTGTTCGTGGCGAGCGTGCTGATCCCCGACCCGATTCCGTTCCTCGACGAGATCGTGTTCGGCCTGGGCACCTTGCTGCTGGCCAACTGGAAGACGCGCACGCCGGCCGTGCCGGAGCCGGTTCCGGCACGCGCGCGGCGCGGTCGCGGCTGAGCGCCGCCGATGCGCCTGATCGACAGCCACTGCCATCTGGACGCGGACGAATTCGACGGCGACCGCGCCGCGGTGCTCGCGCGCGCGCAAGCGGCCGGCGTCGTCGCCCAGGTGGTGCCGGCGGTGACGGCGGCGGCATGGCCCAAGCTGCGCGCGGTATGCGCGGCGAGCGACGGGCTGTATCCGGCCTACGGCCTGCATCCGCTGTTCCTCGACCAGCACCGGCCCGAGCATCTGGCGTTGCTCGGCGAGTGGATCGCGCGCGAACGTCCGTGCGCGATCGGCGAATGCGGCCTGGACTTCTTCGTCGAGGGATTGGACCCCACCGAACAGCAGCGCTACTTCATCGGCCAGTTGCACCTGGCGCGCGAGTTCGACCTGCCGGTGATCGTGCACGCGCGGCGCGCGGTCGACGCGGTGATCCTGGCGATCCGCAAGGTGGGGCGCCTGCGCGGCGTGGTGCACAGCTTCGGCGGCAGCGCCGAGCAGGCGCAGCAACTGCACGCGCTGGATTTCCTGATCGGCCTCGGCGGCCCGGTCACCTACGACCGCGCGCAACGGCTACGCCGGCTGGCCGCCGCGGTGCCGCTGCAGCAGTTGCTGCTGGAAACCGATGCGCCGGACCAGCCCGATGCGTCGATCCGCGGCCAGCGCAACGAGCCGGCACGGCTGCGCACGGTCCTGGAGACCATCGCCGCGCTGCGCGACGCGCCAGCGGCCGCCATCGCCGCGCACACCACCGACAACGCACGGCGGCTGTTCGGCCTGGACGCGTGAGCAGCCGCGCCCGGCGCGGCTTTCTCGCGAAACTGTGAACTGGTGACGGCCTCGTCGCGTTCGCGCAGCGTCGGCCTGCATGCGCTTCTGATAGTGTGCGCCTATTGCGAATGGCTTCCTCTCCGCCAGGCTCCGACGTGGCAAAGCGGCACTCACCAACACGACACGCCGCCCCTACCCCGCTTGCTTGCGCGCCGGCGGGCCGGCCGTTCCTGGCGTGACCGGCGTGGCGTGGCGTCGGCTCCCTGTGCGCGTGCCGGCAGGCGCCCCACCCGCGCTCGGCAACGCAAAAGCGAGGGCATGGAGCCAACGGCCTGGGCCGGATCGGACCGCCGCGTCACGGCCATCGGCATGACCGAAGGCGAATTCGCGCTCCCCGTGCGCAGGCGATGGGCGTCAGCGCCCTGCACGCGCCCCGCCGCCAGCACAGCGCGGTGGCCGACGCGCACGCGGGGCGATGGACGATGAAGAGCAAGGCAGGGTCGGAACGGACACCGTCCAACGGCGAAGACTGGGTCAGCCTCAAGTTCCGCGACGGCAACCGCAGCCACAAGATCCGTACCATCCGCAAACTGGCCGGGATCTCCTGTACCGCGGTCGGCGCGGTGTGGACCATCTGCTACCTGCTCAACGGCAGGCCCGAACTGGCGTTCGCCTTCGTCTGCCTCATCGCGGTCGGCGTGCTGGCGCTGTGCGGCGGCAAGCACGGCGACGAGGCATCGCTCTCGCTGGTCGCGCATGGGATCTTCCTCGTGGTGCTGGTGATCTCGCTGATCGACGCGCCGATCGGCAATGTCCCGCGCACCGTGCATACGTTCTTCCTGCCGCTGGCGGCCGGGGCGCAGTTCGTGTTCGATCGGCGCCGCCGCTACCGCGCCGTCGTGTTTCCGCTGGCCTGCCTGGCGATGTTCGTGGTCTTCGGGACCGGCCTGCTGGACGTCATCGCGCCGGTGTCGCCGCCGCTGCATGTGCGGATGGTCGGGGCGGCCTCGAATCTGGTGCTGGCCTCGGCGCTGCTCGCCGGCGTGGTGCACATCTATCGCAGCGACGTGAACGCGCGCATCTCGCTGGAACGCGAACTGGCGCGCGCGGTCGGAAACCGCGAGATCGAAGTGCTGTACCAGCCCCAGGTCGACGCGACCGGCGCCATGCTCGGCGCCGAGGCGCTGGTGCGCTGGCGGCATCCCAACGGCAAACTGCTGACCCCGGACAAGTTCATTCCCCTGGCCGAAGAGAGCCAACTGATCCGGGAGGTCGGCCTGGAGGTGCTGCGTCAGGCCTGCGCGACGCTGCGGCGCTGGTCGCAGGACCCGGCATTGTCCAGGCTGGTGGTGGCGGTGAACGTCAGCCCGGTGCAGTTGCTCGATGCCGGTTTCGTGGCTTCGGTCAGGCAGGTGATCGCCGAGGCGGAGGTGTCGCCCTCGCTGTTGGAATTCGAATTGACCGAATCGGCGCTGTACGTGGATACCGGCGCGATGCGCGGCAGGATGCACGAACTCAAGGCCCTGGGCATCGGCTGGGCGCTGGACGATTTCGGCACCGGCTTCTCGTCGCTGGCGATGCTGCGCACCCTGCCGGTCACCAAGCTCAAGATCGACCGGCAGTTCGTCAACGACGCCAGGGCCGACGACTCGGCGCGCCAGTTGCTGGCCAAGATCGTCGAGATCTCCGCGATCATGGGCATGGTCGCGCTGGCCGAAGGGGTCGAGGACGCGCAGCAGCGCGAGATGCTCGCGGCGATGGGCTGCCTGCACTTCCAGGGCTTCCTGTTCGGCCGGCCGCAGCCGGTGCAGGACCTGGAGCGGCTGATCACCCGCCAGCCGCCTCCGATGCGGGCTGCGGCTGCGGATCCGGCAGCGCCGCCTCGCGCCCGCTGACCGTCTCGGCGGCAGCGCCGCGCCGCGCCGACGGTTTCAACAGCAGCTCCAGCGCCTTGCCCGCCGCAGCGAAGGCGAACGCGCCGGTGATATGCGTGGCGGCGCCCAGCCCGGCGCCGCAATCCAGGTTCAGCGCCGCGTCCGGCCCCAGTTGCGGCCGCAGCCCGCACACGCTGCCGTCGGCCTGCGGATAGCGCACGTTCTCCAGCGAGTACACCGCCGGCACGCCGAAGTAGCGCTGCGGATTCTTGGGAAAATTGAACTCGCCGCGCAGCTTCTTGCGGATCAGCGCCAGCATCGCGTCGTGCTCGGTGCGCGACACGTCGCGGATGCGCACCAGGGTCGGGTCGGTGCGCCCGCCGGCCGAACCCACGGTCAGCAGCGGCAGCTTGCGCCGGCGGCACCAGGCGATGGTCTCGACCTTGACCCGGAAGCTGTCGCAGGCGTCGATCACCAGATCGAAGCCGCCGCCGAGCAACTCGGCGATGTTGGTCGGGGTCAGGAAGGCTTCGACGGCGACCGCCTCGATCGCCGGATTGATCGCCACGCAGCGCTCGGCCATCGCCCGCGCCTTGTTGCGTCCGTACTGCCCCTGCAGCGCCGGCAGTTGGCGATTGGTGTTGGAGACGCAGATGTCGTCGGCGTCGATCAGGGTCAGGTGCCCGACCGCCGAGCGCGCCAGCGCTTCCACCACCCACGAGCCGACCCCGCCCATGCCCACCACGGCCACCCGGCACTGCGCCAGGCGCTCGACGGTCCCGCGCCCGTACAGCCGGTCGATGCCGGCGAAGCGCTCACGCAATTGTTCGTTCATGCGCGCAGTTTATTTCATCGCGGGCGGCACCAGCGCCCGCCGCGCATCCACCTGCGGCCGATGCGGCGGCAGCGGCGTACCATCGGCGTTCCCTTTCCTCCCGCACGCCCATAGCCAGCCCTTCCCCGCCCGCTTCCGCCGCATCGCGCTATCTGTTCGTGCTGGTCGCAGGGCTGTTGATCGGCCTGGTCGCCGCGGTAATGACGCTGCGCGCGCTGCAGGCGCGGCAGGATCCGTTCCCGTCCAGCCTGATGCAGGTGATGGGCAAACAACTGGCGCTGCTCGAGCGCAGCCGCGCGCAGGGCCGCTGCGGCGCGGCGGACGCGCAGCCGCACCTGCAGACGCTGCGCCTGCTCGGCGAGCAGGTGGACACCGCCTTTCCGGCGCTCGCCGACGATGCGCGCTTTCGCGAGCACCTGCTGGCGCTGCGCTCCACCCTGCAGACCGCGCCCAGCAATGCGCCGGACAGCTGCGCCGCGCTGGACCAGTTGCGGCAACGCATCGACGACGCCTGCGACGCCTGCCACCGCGATTTCCGCTGACCGCCAGCCCGTCTGTCGGCGCGACCGCAGCCGCGATTCGGCGGAGCCCTCGCTGGCCCGCAAGCGCGGTCCGCCGCTGAATTGCGGCTGACGCCGCACGGCCCCGCGTGCCGCGATCCGGCCTGGATTGGCGTTGCATTCACGCGGTGGCGGACAGGATGCCTGCGAACGCGGCGATGCCGCATTCATTTCACGTCTGTCGAGGAGAGCACGCATGAAGATCCAACTACTGGCCACCGGCGCCATCGCCGCCCTGGCACTGGCCGGCTGCGCCACGTCCCCCGGCTATGGCGGCGGCTACAGCCAGCCTTCGCGCGGCTACTCGGACAACCGCTGCGCCGACTGCGGCATCGTCACCCGCATCGACACCGTGCCCTCGGGCCGTACCGCGCCCAGCGCCACCGGCGCGATCCTGGGCGGCATCGTCGGCGCGGTCGCCGGCCATGAGATTTCCGACCATACCGGCGGCAGCAAGGGCAACCAGAACGTGTCGGCGGTCGCCGGCGCCGCCGCCGGCGCCCTGGCCGGCAACCAGATCCAGAAAAACGTCACCAGCGACACCTACGACGTGCATGTGCAGATGGACGATGGCCGCGTGATCGTGGTCAATCAGCGCGACCTGGCCGGGGTCCGCGAAAACACCTACGTGCGGGTGGTGAACGGACGCGTGGTGCCGCGCTAAGCGGCGACCCGCGCGCTGCCGCAATGCAAAAAGGCCCGCACGGCGGGCCTTTTTGCTGCGCGCGAGGGCGCATCGGCGGCGCGCCGACGCGCGTCGGCGCTCAGATCGGCTGCACCGCGTCGGCCTGCAGGCCCTTCTGGCCCTGCACCACGGTGAAGCTGACCTTCTGCCCTTCCTTCAGGCTCTTGAAACCCTGGGTCTGGATCGCGCGGAAGTGCACGAACACGTCCTCGCCATTCTCGCGGCTGATGAAGCCGAAACCCTTGGCATCGTTGAACCACTTCACGGTGCCGTTTTCGCGACTGCTCATGATGGACTTTCTCCTTGGAACACGGTTTCTCAGGGGTGGGTACGCCGGGGGTTCGGCGGCTGGTTGCAAGGAGGAAGCGAGGTATAACGCTGTAGCGGATCGTTGGATCTACCGCATCGGGCCACGATTCACGGTGACCTTTGCAAACGCAGCGGCTGAAAACTTACCCCGGCCAAAATGAAATTGCAATCCGCAAGAACGCCCTTCTGTCAACCCCCAAACGACCCCCGGAGGCCGCGGCGTGGATCCTACGTTCATCTACTACACGATCGCCGCGCTGCTGGTCGTGGTGGGAATCGCCGGCGTGGTGCTGCCGGCGCTGCCGGGCATGCCGCTGCTGTTCGCCGGCCTGCTGCTGGCCGCCTGGGCCGACGGCTTCCAGCGTGTGGGCTGGGTGACGCTGCTGGTGCTGGGCGTGCTGACCCTGCTCTCGTTCCTGGTCGATTTCCTGGCCACGCTGTTCGGCGCCAAGCGGGTCGGCGCCAGCCGCAAGGCGTTGTGGGGCTCGGTGCTGGGCAGCATCTTGGGCCTGTTCTTCCTGCCGATCGGCTTGTTCGTGGGCCCCTTCGTCGGCGCGTTGGCCGGCGAGTACTGGCATGGCCGGGAGTTGCGGCAGGCGACCAAGGTCGGCCTCGGCACCTGGCTGGGCATCGTCCTGGGCACCGCCGCCAAGCTGGGCCTGGCGGTGGCGATGGTCGGGCTGTTCGCCGCGGTGTGGCTGCTCTGAGCGGCCGGGTCCACGCGGCGAGATGAACGCGTGATGACCCCGTTGCGGAAGCTGCTGTATTTTCGCAGCCGGCCATTCATCCAGGCAGCGCACACCCGCCGACGCCGCCCGCTTCCGAGAGAACCCGCATGATCCACCGCCCGGCCCGTCCCCTCCTGCTGCTGTCCTTCGCGGCGATCCCGCTGGCCCATGCCCAGGAGGTGCTGCCCACCCCGGCGTCGCCCGAGGCCTGCGTCGCCATTTCCAGCGACGCCGCGCGCCTGTCCTGCTACGACCAGGCGCTGTCGCGACGGGTCGACCCGCAGGCCGCCGATGCGGCGGCGCAGGCGGCCGCCGAGCGGCAGAAGCAGCAACTGGATGCCACCCTGCCAGCCGACGCCGGCCTGGCCCAGCGCACCCGCCAGCGCGCCGCCTCGCTGTTCAAGGAGGACCGCTACGACGCCACCATCGCCAATGCCGGCAAGGGCTCGTTGCTGGACAGCCGCTGGGAGCTGGCCAAGGATTCCAAGCTCGGCGTGTTCCAGTTGCGCGCCTACAAGCCGGTGTACCTGCTGCCGGCGTTCTGGACCAGCAAGAAGAACGAGCTGCCGTCCTCGCCGAACCCGAACAACACGGTGACCACCGCCGAGCCGCTGGACAGCATCGAGACCAAGTTCCAGCTCAGCTTCAAGACCAAGATCGCCGAGAACCTCTTCGGCGACAACGGCGACCTGTGGGGCGCCTATACCCAGAGTTCGCGCTGGCAGGTCTACAACAGCGAGCAATCGCGGCCGTTCCGCGAGACCAACTACGAGCCGGAACTGGCGCTGGTGTTCCGCAACAACTACAGCCTGTTCGGCTGGAAGGGCCGGATGACCGGGATCCAGCTCACCCACCAATCCAACGGCCGCAGCGATCCGTTCTCGCGCAGCTGGAACCGGGCGATCCTCAACATCGGCCTGGACCGCGAGAACTGGGCGCTGGTGCTGCGCCCGTGGTACCGGATCCCGGAGAGCGACCGCCAGGACAACAACCCGGACATCGAGGACTACATGGGCCGCGGCGATGCGACCCTGACCTACAACCGCAACGGCCACGAGGTCTCGCTGATGGCGCGGCACTCGCTGCGCAGCGGCGACCGCTCGCATGGCGCGGTGCAGTTGGACTGGGGCTTCCCGATCAGCAACCTGCTGCGCGGCCACGTGCAGGTGTTCGACGGCTATGGCGAGAGCATGATCGACTACAACCACCGCGCCACCTACGTGGGCCTGGGCGTGTCGCTGCTGGAGTGGTACTGAGCCCGCGCCCTTCCTGAGACGCGCGGGCGCCCGCCGCCACGCGCGTTCGCCCACCGCTGCCGGCACGGCCTAGCCGCGGGCGCGGCAGCGGTGGCGCTCGATCAGGCGCGCTGCGCACCGGCGGTGCGCCACCACGGCTCCCGCGCACCGACCGCGGCGCATGTCGGCGAGGCGCCCGTCCAACCTCACGGAACTGTCGACCGTTGCCCTGCAGCGACGCGTTGCGGCTCGGTTCGGCGATTGCACCGGGTCGCCGACATCGGCGCAACCGGTCCGGCCACGCCGGGACGCTCGCCGTAAGGTCGGTCGAGTACATCGGCGCTGCCTTCGCGTGAGCGCGGCGTCGCACCGTTTCCTACCAGCCGCGCACGCGCAGGATCGATCGGATCGCGTCGTCGCGCATGCGCATCGGCGCGGGGACAATGCACATGCCACGCGGGCGCATCGGTGCAGACACAGCTGTCTACCCTAGCGCCGCATCCGACTTGTACAGTGGTGTCGACACGCCACGGATGGTTTGGATGGCCGCAAGGAGAGACATCGCCAAAGGCGCTTTGCTGAGCACGGCCTACTGCGCCTGTTTCCTGCTGGCGTGGCGCTCGTCCATGGACCAATGGTATTTGCCGGCGGGGTTGCGTGTGGCGGCGTTGCTGTTCCTGCCCTATCGCCTGTGGCCCTGCCTGCTGATCGGCGACGCGGCCGCCCTGCTGGCGATCCGCGTGCCGATGCTGGAGCGCGGCGCCAATCCGTTGTGGGTCTGGGTAAGTCCCTTCCTGCTGATGCCATGCGTCGCCCTGGCGGTGCACGCCGCGCGACGCCACCTGCCACGGCTGCTGCATCAGGAATACCTGCTGCTGCCTCTGGCCTTGTCGCTGGCGCTGTGGAGCACGCTGTGCAACCTGGCGTTGAATGCTCTCTTCAAGGGATACACGGCGCTGGCGCCGCTGGAGGCCCTGACGCGCTACTGGCTCGGCGATTACCTGGGCATGCTGATGTTCATCCTCCCGGCGCTGTTGTGGCTGCGCCGGAAGGAACCGGGGGACGCTCGACCGGAACTGCACAGGAACGTGCTTCTGAGCGCCGCGGCGGTGGTGGCCCTGTTCCTGGTCGCAGGCGCGACGCACGATCGCCTCGCGCAACAGATGCTGATGGCGATGATGGTGGTTCCGTCGATCGTGCTGACCCTGCTGCACGGCTGGCGGGGCGCGGCGGTCGGCATCGTGCTGGCCAACGTCGCCATCGGCATCATGTTGCCGGACACGATGACGCTGGCGGCCTATCACGCGGAGGCATTCCAGGCCCAGGTCGCGCTGGCGGCCGCGGCCACGGTCCTGTTCGTGGTGGGTTCGCGCCTGTCGATCGCGTTCGAGCGTGCCCGCCGCTTCCGGCACGAACACCAGCAGGCCTTGCAGTTCGCGCAAGCCAGCTACCTGCAGGCCGAACGCACGCTGCGGCGCCGCGTGGTGGAGTACAGCGATCTCGCCGTGCACATGAACCGGCTGCGCAAGGACATCGTGGCGCACCTGCGCGCGCGCGGACAGCACGCGGCGGCGATGGAGATGACACGCAGCGGGGTGATCCAGACGCGGCTGCTGGACGAGTACGTTACCGCGCTGTATCCACTGGGCATCGAGACGCACGGGCTGTACGCGACGCTGCGCTCGGTGGCCATGGGCAATCTGTGCGAGACCGAGTTCCAGTGCCGGCTGCGCGGCGACCCGATGCGCCTGTCGCTCGGCTTGCAGTTGGCCGCCTACCGCTGCGTGCGCGACGTCGTGGAAGCGCTGCCGCCGGCCAGGCGCCACCTCGTCAGGGCCAGGGTGTGGCACGCCGGAGCCCGCCAGGGCATCGCGGTCTGCGTGCTCGCCGACGCCTCCCCGCTGGAGCGCCAGCGTCCGCCGGCACGGGATGCCGACTGGGAACTGGCGATGCGGCTCAAGGTGCATGGCGGCACCTGCCGGCGCCGCCATGCGTACAGCCTGAGTTTCCTGGTATCCGAATCGCGCGCCGCGGGGATCAGTCCGCGGCCCTGATGTCCCAGGCGTTGCCGGCGCTACCCGGCACCACGCGCACGACGAACCCCGACGTCTGGTACACCACCGTCCCGGCGCTGCCGGCCGTCGTCGCCGGCAGGCTCACGCGCGCCACGTCCGCCCCCATGGGCAGCACCCACAGCGTGTCGTTGATCCTGCCCACGGCCGCCCGCACCTTCCCCGCCACGTCATTGATCTGCAGGTAGGTCACGCCGTCGCGCTGGAACTCGTAGATGCGCCAGGCAGGATCCAACGCCAGGTTGCGCGCCTTCGGCAGGCTTTCGCCCAGACCCGCGCCCGCCGCGGGCGCTCCGTGGCCGCCATCCGGGCAGCATGCCTGCGCCGCGCCGGCGCCGGCCAGCAACACACCAGCCAGCGCGATCCGTGCCAGCACGCCCGTCTTCTTCATTTCCATGACTCGTCCTTGTCCCCATCTGGGGAGTTTGCGCCTGCGTTCCAGGCGTGCCCAAGGTACGTGGTCTGGAATCGGCGACGGTTGACAAGTCCCGGCCCGCAGCGTGCCAGCCGACGCAGGGTGCAAGTACCGACGCGAAGGGGTCGGTAGCGCACGCCGCGCGGATCGGGCATGCCCAGGCCCTGTCGCCACGGCACAGGGCCGCGGCCGCCAGCCCCTCCAGGCGACGTCCAGCGGGCGGCGGGACGACAGCAGCGCCACCGGCAGCGGCCGCAGTACTCGCTCGCCACCGGCACGCCGAACGGAAGAGTCCGCAGCGACAGACAGAAGCGGAGGTGCACGGCGCCCAGGGCGGCCCCTTAGGCCGCCAGCCGTCCCGCGTCGCGACGCGACAGCGGCCAGCGTCAGGGGTGCCACAGCAGCCGCGGCACCGCGGAGAACCCAAAGCGCACTGCGGTGGCGCCCTGCGCGCCGACCAGGGAGAACAGGGAAAACAGGGAATGCTTCGCCCAGGAGGTGCCCAGGCCAAGGAAGGTCACCGCTCCCAGGATGGCCAGGGCCAGCAGCAGCGGTGCATCATACGAGGAGGACATCCCCGGACTGCATGTCGATGGCATGTCCGTTCCGGCTCTATGTCCGGATTCGGGAGCCATTCCACCGGGCGACCACGTTTCCGCTTCGCCTCGCCCCTCCACCACGAAATCCGCACCATGCCAGCCATGTCGTCGTACGTGGCACTCGCGAAACTCCCCAATGAAGCACACCCTTTCCGCCCGAGCGCTTCGGCACGCAGGCACCTACGGCCTGGCCGCACTCGTCACGGGATTGCTGCTCACGCCGCTGTCCTACATCGCGATCGGCATGCTCGGCGAGTTCTCCGCGGCGTTCACCCTCCTGTTCGTCCCGCCGTTGATCGTCTGCGAATGGCTCCTGCTCGGACGCCTGCTGTCGCGCGCCTCGGAGCGCGCACGCCACGGACTGGGCGCCATCGCTGCACTGGCGGCATGGGCGTATGTGGGGTTCTTCACCGTGGTCGTTTCCGGCGCAAGGCTGCAGGTCGGCTGGGCGCGGTTCGGGGCGCTGTGCATGCTGTGGCTGGCCTGCAGCGCGCTGACCTACCCCGCGCTTGCACTCCGCTGGCGCAATGCCGCCCTGGTGCGGCGCACCGCGGGCTGGAGACCCGCACCGTGGGCCTTTCTGTGCGCCTTCGCGTTGGCCGCCGGGATATGCACGCTCTATCTGCTCACACCGCAGCGGCTTCCCTGAGCAGACGCCGCCCTTGCCAACCGTGCGGACGCGACGCCTGCGCGCGTTACTACTGTCCACTGCCATGTCCGACCGCGCGCGTTACCGATTAGACGAACGCGGCACCGATTGGCATTTCGCTCAGCGTAGGCGCGCCACTCATGTCCAATCGACGATGCCTTCCCGGCGGTACGTCTCGTGGAATGCCGGGCGCGCCTTCATCCGCTCGGCCAGTTCCTTCAGCGCCGGCCAGGTATCGGTCGGCCTCGGCATGTTGCGCGACCAGCGCATCAGCATGACCAGCACGAAATCGGCGGCACTGCAGTGTTCGCCGAGCAGGTACGGCCCTTGCTGCTGCAGATGCGCCGCGACCTCGTCCCAGGCCTTTTCCAGGAACGCGCGGGCGCTGGCGCGCACGCGCTCGGCGTTGTCGGCGCCGGCCGGTTCGTCGGGGTAGAACCAGTCGCGATAGGCCGGCATCAGGGTGTAGGCGCAGAACAACATCCAGCGGTAGTAGGCGGCACGCTCGGGGGTGCCCGGCGGCGGCGCCAGGCCGGCGTGCGGATACAGGTCGGCCAGGTGCAGGGCGATGGCGACCGATTCGGTCAGCACCTGCCCGTCCAGCACCAGGGTCGGCACCCGCCCCTGCGGGTTGATCGCCAGGTAGTCGGGGCTTTTCTGCTCCTGGCGCTCGAAATCGAGCATCCGCAGTTCGAAATCGACCTGCAGTTCGATCAGCAACCAGTGCACGACGAACGAGGCGGTGCTGGGCGAGCCGTAAAGCACGATGGACACGACGTTTCCCCGGAGGCGGAACCAACGCCGATTATTGCCGCGACGCCGGCGCGCCGCCAGCGCCACGCGGAACGCCGGCGTCCTCGCCGGCGTTCGCGGTATGCACGATCAGGCCTCGACCACCACCGGAATCTTGCCGATGCGCGCCTGCCACTCGCGCGGGCCGGTCTTGTGCACCGACTCGCCGCTGGCGTCGACCGCCACGGTCACCGGCATGTCCTTGACCTCGAACTCGTAGATCGCCTCCATGCCCAGGTCCTCGAACGCCAGCACCTTGCTGGCCTTGATCGCCTTGGACACCAGGTAGGCCGAGCCGCCGACCGCCATCAGGTACACCGCCTTGTTGTCGCGGATCGCGGCGATCGCCGCGTCGCCGCGCTCGGATTTGCCGACCATGCCCAGCAGGCCGGTCTGCTCCAGCATCTGCCGGGTGAACTTGTCCATGCGCGTGGCGGTAGTGGGGCCGGCCGGGCCGACCACTTCGTCGCGCACCGGATCGACCGGGCCGACGTAGTAGATGAAGCGGTTGGTGAAGTCCACCGGCAGCGTCTCGCCGCGGTTGAGCATGTCGATCATGCGCTTGTGCGCGGCGTCGCGGCCGGTCAGCAGCTTGCCGTTGAGCAGGATCGTCTCGCCCGGCTTGAAGCTGGCCACCTCCTCGCGGGTGATGGTGTCCAGGTTCACCCGGCGCGCGTTGGTCGGGTTGTAGGTCAGCGTGGGCCAGTCCTCCAGCGACGGCGGATCCAGCATCACCGCGCCGCTGCCATCCAGGGTGAAGTGCGCATGGCGGGTGGCCGCGCAGTTGGGGATCAGCGCCACCGGCAGGTTGGCGGCGTGGGTCGGGTAGTCCTTGACCTTGATGTCCAGCACCGTGGTCAGGCCGCCCAGGCCCTGCGCGCCGATGCCCAGCGCGTTGACCTTCTCGTACAGCTCCAGGCGCAGTTCCTCGGCACGGTTTGACGCACCGCGGGCCTGCAGGTCGACGATGTCGATCGGCTCCATCAGCGCTTCCTTGGCCAGCAGCATCGCCTTCTCGGCGGTACCGCCGATGCCGATGCCGAGCATGCCCGGCGGGCACCAGCCGGCGCCCATGGTCGGCACGGTCTTGAGCACCCAGTCGACGATGGAATCGGACGGGTTGAGCATCGCGAACTTGCTCTTGGCCTCCGAGCCGCCGCCCTTGGCCGCGACGATGACGTCGACGGTGTCGCCGGGGACGACCTTCACGTTGACCACCGCCGGGGTGTTGTCCTTGGTGTTCTGGCGCTTGCCGGCCGGGTCGGCCAGCACCGAGGCGCGCAGCTTGTTGTCCGGATGGTTGTAGGCGCGGCGAACGCCCTCGTTGACCATGTCCTCCACGCCCATGGTGGCGTCGTCCCAGCGCACGTTCATGCCGATCTCGAGGAACACGGTGACGATGCCGGTGTCCTGGCAGATCGGCCGGTGGCCCTCGGCGCACATGCGCGAATTGATCAGGATCTGCGCGATGGCGTCCTTGGCCGCCGGCGACTGCTCGCGCTCGTAGGCCGCCGACAGGTTCTTGATGTAGTCGACCGGGTGGTAGTAGCTGATGTACTGCAGCGCGTCGGCGACGGACTGGATGAGGTCTTCCTGCTTGATCGAGGTCACGGCTGGCTCTGCGGCTGGCGGGGGAAACCCGTCCATTTTAGGGCAAAGTGGCGGCCCCGCCCGCTGTCACGCCGGCACGCCCTGTTCCGTCCTGGTCGTCATGCGCCCCGATCCGACCTTCGAAACCCAACGCCCCAGGCTGTTCGGCCTGGCCTACCGCCTGCTCGGCAGTCGCCACGACGCCGAGGACGTGCTGCAGGACGCCTGGCTGCGCTGGCAGTCCAGCGACCGCGCCGCGATCCGCGACCCTGAAGCCTGGCTGGTGACCACCACCACCCGGCTCGGACTGGACCGCCTGCGCGCGGCGCGCAGCGCCCGCGTCCACTACACCGGCCCGTGGCTGCCCGAGCCGCTGGAGATCGCCGAGGACACCGACCCGGCCGAGCGCCATGACCGCGCCGAGCAGGTATCGGTGGCGTTCCTGGCGCTGCTGGAGCAACTGAGCCCGCATGAGCGCGCCGCGTTCCTGCTGAAGGAGGCGTTCGACTACGACTACGCGCAGATCGGCCAGTTGCTCGGCCATACCGAAGCCAACTGCCGGCAACTGGTGCATCGCGCGCGCGAACGACTGAAGGCCGCGCGGCCGCGCTTCGCGGTGCCGCCGCAGCGCTACCGGCAGTTGCTGGAGCGCTTCATGCACGCCTCGCAGCAGGGCGATCGCGACGCGATCGTGGCGCTGCTGGACGCCAATGCGCGGATGCGCTCGGACGGCGGCGGCAAGGTCACCGCCACGCTGCGGCCGCTGCTCGGCGCCGAGCGCATCGCCCGCCTGTACTGGGCGGTGGCGCGACGTGGCCTGGGCCTGCGCACGCGGCTCGGCACGGTCAACGGCGAACCGGCGATCCTGCGCTTCGCCGGCGCGCGCCTGCATTCTGCGGTGCTGGTGGTGATCGACGGCGAGCGCATCGTCGAAGTGCTGACGCTGATGAATCCGGACAAGCTGCCGCCGCTGACGGCGCGGACCTGAGCGATCGCCGTGGCAGGCGCAGGCCGCGGCCGGTGCCGTCGACCCCACCCGACGCAACATCCGCCGGTTGCGCGGACCTGATCGTCGGCCCGCGCCCGGACAATGGTATTGGGCGTTCTCGCCAGCCCTGTCACGCCGACGCGCCGCCGCACGTCCTGGTGGCGAAGGCGGCCATTGCGGCCGTCATGGACCCGCACCATGCATTTCCATCGCATCGACTACACCCGCCACGAACCCACCGCCTTCCGCGCCCTGCTCAGCGCCAGCCAGCAGGTGCACGACGGCGTGCTCGGCCACGACCTGGCCGAACTGGTGTTCCTGCGCGTTTCCCAACTCAACGGCTGCAGCTACTGCATCGACATGCATGCCACGGCCCTGCGCAAGGCCGGCCTGGAGCCGCGCAAGCTCGACACGGTCGCCGGCTGGCGCGAGAGCCGCTTCTTCGACGCCCGCGAACGCGCCGCGCTGGCCTGGGCCGAAGCGCTGACCACCCTGCCCGCCGGCGCGCCGTCGGATGCCTGCTACGACGCATTGGCCGCGCATTTCGACGCGCAGGGCATCAGCGCGCTGACCATGGCGATCGCCCTGATCAATGCCTGGAACCGCCTCGGCGTGGGCCTGCAACCGGCCCTGCCGTAAGCGCAAGCGCGGGCGACGCACCACGACGTCGCCCGCCTCCCCATCCCGAATCCCCCATCCCCAATCCCGGCTCTCCACAGACACGCGCCCGCAACACGCCCGCGCTAGCGTTCGCGCATCACCAGCACGGAGCGAAGCCGGCATGATCGAGAAATTCGGCGCGGGGAGCATGGTCGAACACGATGCGGACACGGCGCTCGCCGAGCTGTCGCCGCAGTCCGGCGCGCAGGGCGGCCATCGCCTGCTGATGTGCGCGCCGCGGCACTTCGCGGTGGACTACGTGATCAACCCATGGATGGAAGGCAACGTCCATGCGGCCAGCCGCGAGCGCGCGCAAGCGCAGTGGAACGCGCTGGTGGCCGCGGCCGAGGACGCTGGCGCCCGGGTCGAGTGCATCCCCGCCGCCCCGGGCCTGCCGGACATGGTGTTCAGCGCCAACGCCGGGCTGGTGCTCGGCGACCGCTTCGTCCCCAGCCGCTTCCGCCACGCCGAACGCCGTGGCGAGGAAGCGCTGTTCACCGCCTGGTGCCGCCAGGCCGGCCTGCGCATTCTCGAACTGCCCGAGCAGGTGTACTTCGAAGGCGCCGGCGACGCGCTGCTGGACCGCGGCACGCGCCGGCTGTGGATGGGCCACGGCCACCGCAGCGACCTGGCCGCCGCGCACGAACTGACCGACCTGCTGGACATCGAGGTGGTACCGCTGCGCTTGGTCGACGCGCGCTTCTATCACCTGGACACCTGCTTCTGCCCACTGCGCGACGGCTACCTGCTGTACTACCCGGCCGCATTCGACGCCGACGCGCAGCAGGCGATCGTCCAGCACATCCCGGCGTCGCGACGCATCGCCGTCGGCGAGGCCGACGCCCTCGCCTTCGCCTGCAACGCGGTGGACCTGGACGATACCCTGCTGCTCAATCGCGCCTCGCCCGACCTGTGCGCCGCCTTGGCGGCCATCGGCTACCGCGTGGTGCAGACCCCGCTGGACGAATTCCTCAAGGCCGGCGGCGCGGCGAAGTGCCTGACGTTGCGGCTGGACGAATAGGCCGAGCGCGGCGTCGCTTGATTGGCCGCTGCTTGGGTCGTGGACTTACGTTCAGAGGCTGATGCGAGTGCAGGCGGTCGCGGCTGAAGCCGCTCCTACAGAAAGCAGCGGAGTCCTGTAGGAGCGGCTTCAGCCGCGACAGGCGCCATCGCAGAGAGCCGGGATTGGGGAATCGGGAATGGGGATTGGGGGCTGGATGCAGACGTTGGGATCGCCGCGCGTCACATGCCGCTGTAGGAGCGGCTTCAGCCGCGACAGGCACTATCGCACAGAGCCGGGATTGGGGAATCGGGAATGGGGATTGGAGGCTGGATGCGGGCGTTGGGATGGCCGCGCGTTGCATGCCGCTGTAGGAGCGGCTTCAGCCGCGACAGGCACTATCGCCCATCGCGAAAGTCGTTTTCATAGAGAACAAATCGGACCCGCCATCGCGTCACACCACAGCGCAACTTCGCATCCGCCGACGGTGCAGCGGCGCAGAACCACACCTCCCATGGTTCGCAGCGCGCTGCGCCAGCGCTGACAAAAGGCCTCGCATCCGCCAGCAGCGCCTTGCCCGCAGGATCCAGGTGAAGGCCCAACGCCCCTCACCCAGCGACCTCCAGTGCCCTATTCGCCCGTCGCCGTCGCATCGCCGGCCTTCTGCTCCTGCGCCTGCTCCGCCCGCTCCTGCACCTTGGCCTCGCGCAACTCCTTTTCCGAGATACGCAGCGCCTTCACGTCCAGCGGGCGGATGCTCTGGATACGGCACGGCAGGCGAATGGTGGGCGATGCGCCGCCGAAGACCAGCACGTCGTCCAACCGCGCCGAGACCCGGTTGCCGAAGTGGGTGATGGCGATCGTGGGCGCGAAATCCAGGTCCACGCAGCGCCCGGTCAGCTCCAGCAGATAGGCCTGGTTCGGGCGCGTCCACACCGCCAGCGCGCTGTCGCCGAGCGCGGTCCAGCCGCTGAGCCGGTTGAAGTATTGGAAATCGCGCACCGGCGCGGCCGCGTGGGCGCGGTACAGCGCTAGGCGCTCGTCGTCGCTGAGCCGGTTGGTCGCGCAGCCGGCCAGCGCGGCCAGTGCGAGCAGTGACAGCAAGAGGCGTGGCATGGCGAGGGCTCCCGGTACGGTCGGCACATGATGCACCCGCCGCGGGCCGGGTCCGAGGCCCGCCCCCGCACCACATTCAGGTCCTGGGCGGCATCGGCCAGCGACGCCGCGCGTCCGCCGCGCCGAGGCTCAACCCCGATGCCGGCATTCGCGCGTTTGTTGCCTCGGACCCACACCGAGTGCCCATCATGTCGCCACGCCCATCCCGTTCCCCCCTGCCTGCCCTGATCCTCGTCGCGCTATTGGCAGGCTGCAGCACCACCGCCAGCGACGAGCGCGGCGCCACACGCGCCCCGGCCTCGACGACGGCATCGGCACCGGCAACCACGCCAATCGCCACCACCGCAGCGCCCGCCGCCCCTGCGGACGCGGCGCGCCTGCCCGAACCCACACAACCACGTATGGTGAGCTCGCCCGCGCCTCCGGCGCCTCCGGCGCCTTCCGCGCCATCCGCGCACATGCTGGTACGTTTGTCGGCCAACAGTGCGCAAAGCGATGTGCGCCTGCCCATGGCGGCGACGGCGCAGCCGCCGCTCGACCGCGAACACTACGAACACCCGACGGACAATCCGGTGCACAGCGCGCGCGAGCAGCCGCTGTCCACCTTCTCCATCGACGTGGACACCGGCAGCTACACCAACGTGCGACGCATGCTGCGCGACGGCCAGCGCCCGCCCGCCGATGCGGTGCGCGCGGAGGAATTCATCAACTACTTCGACTACGCGCACCCGGCGCCGCTCGGCACCGACACGCCGTTCCGCGTCACCACCGAACTGGCCGCCGCGCCCTGGAACCCGCAGCGGCAACTGCTGATGATCGGCATCAAGGGCTATGACGTCCCGCGCAAGGCGCTGCCGCCGTCGAACCTGGTGTTCCTGATCGACACCTCCGGCTCGATGGAGTCCGCGGACAAGCTGCCGCTGCTCAAGCAGGCCTTCGCCATGCTGGTGCCGCAGCTACGCGCGCAAGACCGGGTGTCGATCGTGGTCTACGCCGGCTCGGCCGGACTGGTGCTGCCGCCGACGCCCGGCGACCGCCATGCCGAGATCCTGGCGGCGCTGGAGCGGTTGCAGGCCGGCGGCAGCACCAACGGCGGCGACGGCATCCGCCTGGCCTATGCCACCGCGCGCCAGAGCTTCATCCCCGGCGGCAGCAACCGGGTGATCCTGGCCACCGACGGCGACTTCAACGTCGGCACGATCGATCGCGGCGCGCTGGAGACCCTGGTCGCCGACCAGCGCCGCAGCGGCGTGGCGCTGAGCACGCTCGGCTTCGGCAGCGGCAACTACAACGACGCGATGGCCGAGCGCCTGGCCGATGTCGGCGATGGCGCCCATGCCTACATCGATTCGGCGCGCGAGGCGCACAAGGTGCTGGTGCAGCAGATGCAGGCCACGCTGCTGACCATCGCCCGCGACGTCAAGATCCAGGTCGAGTTCAATCCCGCGCAGGTCGCCGAGTACCGCCTGATCGGCTACGAGAACCGGATGCTGGCGCGCGAGGACTTCGCCAACGACAAGGTCGATGCCGGCGACATCGGCGCCGGGCACAGCGTCACCGCGCTGTACGAGATCACCCCGGTGGGCAGCACCGCGCAGCGGCTGCCGGCGCTACGCTATGCCGACCAGGCACCTGCGAAGACGGCGCTGCATGCCGGCGAACTGGGGCAGTTGCGGCTGCGCTACAAGCTGCCCGGGCAGCAGCGCAGCCGCCTGCTGCAGAGCACGATCGCGGCGACGCCGACGGCGCGGCCGAGCATGGACCTGCGTTTCGCCGCCGCGGTCGCCGCCTATGCCGACCTGTTGCGCGGCGGCAGCCACATCGATGGCTGGGATTGGGCGGGAGTGACCGCCGCGGCGCGCGCGGCGATCGGCGAGGATCGCAACGGCAGCCGGCGCGAGTTCGTCGAACTGCTGGGACTCGGGGAGCGCCTGGCCACGCCGCGAGCGGCGGACGCGCAGACCGCAGCCGATGCGGCCGCCGCCGCAGCGGATGCGGCCGTGGACGCCGCGGCCGCGGCGATGCCGGCGCATACGCGCTGAGCCCGGCATGCACGGGCGGCGGCGCACGCTGGCGTGCGCCGCCCGGCGAAGACGCCTACAGGGCACCTCTGATAGCCCGCTTTCGCCGCAATCAAGCCGGAGGCAGTTTGCCTTGAGGGAGAATTCACCCGCGACGAGGCGTTCCTGGTAGAGCCCGTCGCGGCTGAAGCCGCTCCTACAGGACGCTTTCGACGTTACTGGGGCTCATCTACAGTCGCCCGCGGCACCTTCCACCCTCCTCAACGCTGCGCTGTCTGCGCCGATTCGCAAAAGCGCTGCCGGTACTCCATCGCCTTGGGCATCATCGCCTGCAGGTTCTGGATCCGCGTCCCCGGATTGGGATGGGTGGACGCGAACTCCGGCGGCGCCTGGCCACCGCTGCTGGCACTCATCCGCTGCCACAGCGGCACCGCTTCCTGCGGGTCGAAGCAGGCTGCCGCGGCCAGCATCAGTCCGACCTCGTCGGCCTGGGTCTCGTGGCCGCGCGCGTACGGCAGCAGGTAGCCGTAACCCATCGCCGCCATCGCCATCTGCTGTTGTTGCGGATCCATGCCGCTGGCCGCGCCGGCCATCTGTCCGATCTGGGTCAGCTTCTGCTGCGCCATCCGCTGCGCACCGTGGCGCAGCAGCGCATGCGCGATCTCGTGGCCCATCACCACCGCCATCGCATCGGCGTTCTTGGCCACAGGCAGCAGGCCGGTGTAGACCGCCATCTTGCCGCCGGGCAGGCAGAACGCATTGGCCTGCTCGGATTCGATCACGTTGACGTCCCAGTCGAAGCCGCGCGCGTAGTGCTTGGCCTGCATGCCGTGCTCGGCGGCCAGCGCGTCCTCGACCACATCGACCTTGGCGATCAGCCGCTGCGCGATCGCGCGCACCTGCTGCGCCACCTGCGATTGCGGATCGACCGGACGCTCCTGCGCCAGGATTTCCCGGTAGGCCTGCAGGCCCAGCGCCTTCTCGTCCTCGACGCCGAGCGAATTGTCGATCAGCACCTTCTCGCCGGTGTACGGATCCTCGCTGCGGTTGGAGAACCAGTAGAACCCGGCATACACCGCGAAACCGAGCAGCACCAGCCAGCGGATGCCGCCCAGCGGCCCGCGCCGGCTACCGCCCTGTTCCCCGCCCTGGCGGCCGAAGACGTTGCTCATGTCCCATCCCCTTGCTGGCTGGTCGGCGGCGAGGATGCCGGCCGGTGAAGGCACTGTACCCACGCCGCGCGCGCGGCCGCGTCAAATTCCGCGCACCAGGCGGAAACCGACCCGGGCGCTGGTGGTGTCGGAGTCCTGCATCAGCCGCCAGGCGGCCCGGGTCTGCTCCGGCGCATTGGCCCAGTTGCCGCCGCGCACCACCCGCGAGCGGCATCCGGGGTTGAACCAGGCGTTGCCGTCGGCGGGCGCGCGGCGGTAGCTGGAATGCCAGCAATCGGCGACCCACTCACTGAGGTTGCCGCCCATGTCGTGCAGGCCCCAGGCATTGGCCTTGAAGCTGGCCACCGGCGCCGGCCCCCAGAAGCCGTCGGCGTAACCGACGAAGGCGTTGTTCCAGTGGCGGCCGCTGGGCGAGACGTCGCCGCTGCCGGTGAAGTTGCCGGCGCCGCGCGGCGGGATGCCGGCATTGCCCCACGGATAGCGGCCGCGGTTGCCGGCGCGCAACGCATACTCGAACTCGGCCTCGCTGGGCAGCCGGTAGTGGCGCCCGGTCTGCGCCGACAACCAGGCCGCGTAGGCTTCGGCATCGCGCACGCTGACGTGCATCACCGGGCTGTTCGGCGCGGCGCGCGCGCCGTTGTAGTCCGACTGCCAATCCACGCCGCTGCGGCGCACGAAGTTGCCGCTGCGCTCGTCGTAGACGATCGAATGCCCGCGCCGGGTCGCGCGCGGCCGCGCGCCGCTGGCCTCGACGAAACGGCGGAACTCGGCCACCGTGACCTCGGTGATCGACATCGCGAAGCCGCGCTCGAAGCGCACGTAGTGCTGCGGCTGCTCCGCCGGTGCCGCGCCCGGCTCGCTGGCGCCGGCCCCCATGCGGAAACCGCCGTGCGGCACCACGATCATCTGCGGCCCGCGCTCGCCGCTGCTCATGCCGTCGGTGAACACCTGGCCCGGACGGAAACTGCCGTAGTGGGTGGCCAGGTCGATGCGCTCGCGCAGCATCGCCGCGACCGGATCGCCCGGGTCGGCGATGCGCAGCACCTCGCCCAGTTTCTCGCGCGCGGCCTTCAACCCGGCCGGCGTGGCCAGGTCGCGCAGGCCGGCATCGCGCAGGCCGGCGATGCGCGCGTTGCGCACGGCCTCCACCCGCAGGCGCGCATCGCGCACGGTGGCGGCGTCGTCGCGGATGCGCGCCGCGCGCGCCAACCAACTGCCGGCGGCGGCGAAATCGGCCCCCGCCGCGGCCGCTTCGGCGCGGCGGATCAGCGCACTCTCCACCGCCGCCACGCCTTGCCGCGCGCGCGCGTCGCTGCCATCGAGTTGCAGCGCTTCGTGGAAATTGGCCAGCGCGCCATTGCCGTCCTCGCCCAGGCGACCGGCGCGCAGGTCCTCCTCGCCGGCGCGGTTGTAGGCCAGCACCCGCTGCGCCAGTTCCACCCGTTGCTGCAGGCGCCGCACCGCCGGATCGTCGGCGTCCAGCGTCATCGCCACCATCGCGATGCGGCCGGCCTGCTCCAGCGCCTGCGCCTGCTGCTCCTGCGTCTGCAACAGCGCATCGCCGCGCTGCAGCAGCCGCAGCCGCGCCTTGCGCAGCCCGGCGCGCGCGGCCGGGTCCTGCGGCGCCAGCGCGCGGATCGCCAGGTACAGCGGGATCGCCGCGTGCGCGTCCTCGAACAGGCGGTCCTCGGCCAGCGCGCGCGCGGCGTCGCGGCGGGCCTGGGCCAGGCCGCCGCGCGCCAGCGTGGGCAGCGGCGGCTGCCAGCGCGCCACCGTCTCGGCCGCGTCCTCGCCACCGATGGTGACGCTGGGCGCCTGCACCGGCTTGGCCGCGGCCGCGGGCGCGGCGGCTGGCTTGGCGGGCGCCGACGGCGCGGGCGCGGGCGCGGGCGCCTGCCCCGTACAGCCGCCGAGCAGCGCGGCCAGCAGGGTCCAGACGATCACAGGGCCGCTCGTGCGCACGCTTCCTCCCAACGACATTGCCTTTCGATAGCGCTCGCGCCATCCCGTCCGTGCGGCCGGCGGGCCGACGTTAGGCTATTCTCGCCTGCCTGAGCAAACCCTGCATTCGACGGAAACCACGTGCCCTATTGGATCAAGCAACCCGCCGAGCTGGCCGAGCGACTGGCGCAGCGCCCCGCCCGGATCGGCCTGGATACCGAATTCGTCCGCGAACGCACCTACTGGCCGCAACTGGCGCTGGTGCAGATGGCGGTGGCCGACGAGATCCTGCTGATCGATCCGCTGATCCCCGGCATGCCGCAGGCGCTGGCGCCGTGGCTGGCGGACCCGGCCATCCTCAAGGTCATGCACAGCGCCAGCGAAGACCTGGTGGCGTTCAAGTGCGCCTGCGGCACGCTGCCGCGGCCGCTGTTCGACACCCAGATCGGCGCCGGCCTGGCCGGCCTCGGCGCCGGCATGGGCTACCAGAAACTGGTGCTGGAGATCACCGGCGTGCACCTGGCCAAGGGCGAGACGCGCTCGGACTGGCTGCGCCGCCCGCTGTCGCCGGCGCAACTGGAGTACGCCGCCGACGACGTGCGCCATCTGTTCGCGATCCACGACGCCTTGCAGCAGCGCTTGCAGGCGCTGGGCCGCGACGCCTGGCTGCACGAGGACGGCGAGCGCCTGCTCGGCACCGTCGAGCACGACGAGGGCGAGCGCTGGCCGCACCTGGGCATGCGCGCGGCGCAATTCATGGATCGGCCGTCGCAGCGGCGCCTGCTGCGCCTGCTGCGCTGGCGCGACGCGCAGGCCCGGCACAGCGACAAGCCGCGCAGCTGGATCCTGGACAACGAACTGGCCGCCACCCTGGCGCGCGTGCCGCCGGCCGACCGCCAGGCGCTGCAGGGCGTGCTCGACAAGCATCCCAAGGCGCCGCGCAAGCTCGGCGACGCGTTGTGGCAGGCGCTGACCACGCCCTTGCCGGACGAGGACGAGGCGCCGCTGGCGCTGGCCGCCAGCGACGACAACAAGGCCGCATTGAAGCGCCTGCAGGACGCGGTATCCGCGCGCAGCGCCGAACTCGGCCTGGCCGACGGCCTGCTCGCCTCGCGCAAGCACCTGGAAGCGCTGCTGGAAAGCGGCCAATGGCCGCAGCCGCTGGCCGGCTGGCGCCGGCGCGAACTGGAACCGACGCTGCAACCGCTGCTGGGCAACGCGGGCTGACGTGCGCGGCGCGCAACGCGCCGGTACCTGCGCGCAGTCGGACGAGAAACTGTGCAGGAGAGGCCTGATCGCCCCCGGTGCCAGAGGCTATCGACGCCGCAACACGCCGCCGTTTCAGTATCCACACTGCAGCGGCGTAGACCGTCGAAGCCCGCGGCCTGGTCGCGATCCCGCCGTCGCTCCTAGGCAATCGCGCACGGGCCGATGCGATTCAAGGGCACTTCTAACAACTACGGCTCATGTGCTGTATGAGCGGTTCCAAACGCGACGAGACGTTCCAGTACGCCTGTCGCGGCTGAAGCCGCTACTACAGGGCAAGCTGCATCGGGCTTGATCCGGCTCATTGTGGCGCAAGCAGGGCACTAAAGATTTGCCCTCACGCCGCACAGGTCACCAAGCTGCCACTGCGCATCCGTACGCACGACGGCCGAGGCCGCAACTCGGGCTGATCCCGTGATGGGCTGGTTCACAGCCATATCGCCAGCCCCGGAATCCGCTTTTACCAATCCCGAATCCCCATTCCCCATTCCCAGCTAAACCGCCAGATTGATCCACGTCGCCTTCATCTCGCTGTACTTGTCGAATGCATGCAAGGACTTGTCGCGGCCATTGCCCGACTGCTTGTAGCCGCCGAACGGCGCGGTCATGTCGCCGCCATCCCAGTAGTTGACCCACACGCTGCCGGCGCGCAGCGCGCGCGCCACGCGATGCGCGCGGCCGATGTCGCGGGTCCACACGCCTGCCGCCAGGCCGTACTCGCTGTCGTTGGCCATGCGCAGCGCATGCGCCTCGTCGTCGAAGGCGATCACCGACAGCACCGGGCCGAAGATCTCCTCGCGGGCGATGGTGTGCTCGTGGCCGACCTCGTCGAAGATGGTCGGCTCCACGTAGCAGCCGCCGGGCACCACCTCCACGCGCTTGCCGCCGAGCAGCAGCCGCGCGCCTTCCTCGCTGCCGCGGGCGATGTAGTCGAGCACGCGGTGGGTCTGGGTCTCGTCCACCAGCGCGCCCATCGCCGCGTCGGCGTCTAACGGATGCCGCGGCTGCAGCGCACGGCCGGCGGCGACCACGCGGGCGACGAAGGCGTCCTTGATCGAACGCTCCACCAGCAGGCGCGAGGCCGCGGTGCAGACCTCGCCCTGGTTGTAGAAGATCGCGCCGGCCGCGGCCTGCGCCGCCTGCTCCAGGTCCGGCGCGTCGGCGAACACCAGGTTCGGGCTCTTGCCGCCGCACTCCATGTAGGCGCGTTTCATGTTCGACAGCCCGGCGCATTGCAGCAGGCGCTTGCCGACCGCGGTGGAGCCGGTGAACACCAGCCCGTCCACGTCCATGTGCAGCGCCAGCGGCTCGCCGGCACTCTTGCCGAAGCCCGGCACCACGTTGAACACGCCGTCGGGAATGCCGGCCTCGGCGACCAGCTCGGCCAGGCGCAGCGCGCTCAGCGGCGATTTCTCCGAGGGCTTGAGCACCACCGAGTTGCCCGCGGCCAGCGCCGGGGCGATCTTCCACGCCGCCATCAACAGCGGGAAATTCCACGGCACGATCGCACCGATCACGCCCAGCGGTTCGCGGGTGATCAGGCCCAGTTCGTCGTGCCCGGTCGGCGCCACTTCGCCATACAGCTTGTCCACCGCCTCGGCGGTCCACGCCAGGCAGCGCACGGTGGCCGCCACGTCCACAGTGCGCGCGTCGCGCACCGGCTTGCCCATGTCCAGCGCTTCCAGCAGCGCCAGTTCGTCGGCATGCTGTTCGACCAGGTGCGCGAGCTTGAGCAGGGTCTTCTTGCGCTGCGCCGGCTTGGCCCGCGACCACTGCCCGGCGTCGAAGCTGCGCCGCGCGGCGGCGACCGCGCGTTCGATGTCCTCGGCGCCGCCCTCGGCGACCCGGCCGAGCACACGCCCGTCGATCGGGCTGATGCAGTCGAAGGTCTTGCCGCTGGCGGCATCGACGTAGCGGCCGTCGATGAAGGCCTGGGTGCGTAGCTGCAGCGTGTCGGCCAGCGCCTGCCAGGCTTCACGGGTGCGGGGTGCGGTCATCGGACGCTCCGGATCGGGAGAAAGGGATGGATGGCGCGTGGCGCGGTCGCCGCCGGCGCGCCGCTCAGAACGTGGCCGGCGTGTTGGCGCTGACCAGCACCGCGGTCTCGCTGCCGACGTTGCGGAACCGGTGCGGCACCCGGCTCTCGAAATAGTAGCCCTCGCCGGCGCGCAGCACGCGCACCTGCGCGCCGACGGTGATTTCCACCTCGCCGGCCACCACCACCCCGCCTTCCTCGCCCTCGTGCACCAGCATCGTGCTGCCGGTGTCGCTGCCCGGCGGCATCACTTCGCGCAGGATGCACATCTGCCGCTGCGGGCGGTGCTGGCCGACCAGGTAGTAGTGGATGCCGTCGCTGCCGACGTCGGGCAGTTCGTCGGCGCGGTAGAACGGCGCGTCGGCCACGCCGAGGTCCAGGTCCTGGGTGAAGAACTCCGCCAGCGAGATCGGGATGCCGTCCAGCACCTTCTTCAGCGAACTCACCGAGGGACTGACCTTGTTCTGCTCGATCAACGAGATCGTGCTGTTGGTCACCCCCACCCGCTTGGCCAGCTCGCGCTGGCTGAGGCCGTGGGCGGTGCGAACCCGATGCAGGCGGGCGCCGATGTCCATCGCGGGAGGAAGGCCTGAGGGGTGTTGCCGATACTTTACACAGCCCGCCCCGAGGGTCAATTTGCCGCGTGTCGCGCGGTGCGGCCGGGCGCATTGCGGGACGTGGCACGCTTCGCGGCGGCGCGCCAGGTCCTTGCGGCGCCCGCTCGCGCCGCGAGCAGCGGCGCGGGCCCGGCGGCGCGCCGACGCGACCGCCATCGCCGCCGCGGTTGGTGTAAAGTTTTTTCAACACTTCTCGACGTGGAGCCTGTGATGCGCACCGAGCCGCCTCCCTCTGCCCAGGCGCTGGCCGACCACTACGCCGCGCAGGCCACGCAGGCGCCGGACGGCATGGAGGCGTTCTGGATGCCGTTCACCGCCAACCGCCAGTTCAAGGCGCGGCCGCGGCTGCTGGCCTCGGCCGAGGGCATGCACTACCGCAGCGTGGACGGACGCAGCATTCTCGACGGCACCGCCGGGCTGTGGTGCTGCAACGCCGGGCACGCGCGACCGCGCATCGTCGAGGCGGTGGCGCGGCAGATCGCCACGCTGGATTTCGCGCCGACCTTCCAGATGGGCTCGCCGCTGCCGTTCGTGCTCGCCGAGCGGCTGGTGGAGCTGGCCCCGCCGGGCCTGGACCACGTGTTCTACACCAACTCCGGCTCCGAGTCGGTGGACACCGCGATGAAGATCGCGCTGGCCTATCACCGCGCCCGCGGCGAAGGCCAGCGCACCCGCTTCATCGGCCGCGAGAAGGGCTACCACGGGGTCGGCTTCGGCGGCGTCTCGGTCGGCGGGCTGCCCAACAACCGAAAGTGGTTCGGCCCACTGCTGCCTGGCGTGGACCATCTGCGGCATACCCTGGACATCGCGCGCAACGCGTTCTCGCAGGGGCTGCCCGAGTACGGCGCGGAGCTGGCCGACGATCTGGAGCGGCTGATCGCGCTGCACGACGCCTCCACCATCGCCGCGGTGATCATCGAACCGATCTCCGGCTCGGCCGGCGTGGTGCTGCCGCCGCAGGGCTATCTGCAGCGCATCCGTGCGCTGTGCGACACGCATGGCATCGTGCTGATCTTAGACGAGGTCATCACCGGGTTCGGCCGTGTCGGCAAGGCCTTCGCCGCGCAGCGCTTCGGCGTCACCCCGGACCTGATGACCACCGCCAAGGGCCTGACCAACGGCTGCGTGCCGATGGGCGCGGTGTTCGTTTCGCACGCCATCCACGACGCCTTCGCGCACGGCCCGGCCGGCGCCATCGACCTGTTCCACGGCTACACCTATTCCGGCCACCCGCTGGCCTGCGCGGCGGCGCTGGCGACGCTGGACACCTACGCCGAGGAGAACCTGTTCGACAGGGCGATCGAACTGGGCGACTACTGGCAGCAGGCGATCCATGCGCTGAAGGGCTTGCCGAACGTCCTCGACATCCGCAATTTCGGCCTGATCGGCGCGATCGAGCTGGCGCCGCGCGATGGCGCGCCGGGTGCGCGCGCCTACGAGATCTTCGAGCGCTGCTTCCACGAGGGCGACCTGCTGATCCGCGTCACCGGCGACACCATCGCGCTGTCGCCGCCGCTGATCGTGGAGCGCGCGCACATCGACCGGATCTTCGCGG
Organism: Xanthomonas sp. DAR 35659; assembly: GCF_041242975.1. Classification (NCBI taxonomy): domain Bacteria; kingdom Pseudomonadati; phylum Pseudomonadota; class Gammaproteobacteria; order Lysobacterales; family Lysobacteraceae; genus Xanthomonas; species Xanthomonas medicagonis. The sequence continues at coordinate 2,117,243 of NZ_CP162488.1, read as the reverse complement.
TGCTGGCCGACATGATCCGCGACACCCCCTGACTCCCCCGCCCCATCCCAACCCGCTGGCGCTGCCCACGCGCGCCGCATGCCTGGAGAACCGCTCATGCTGGTCGGCGTCCCGAAAGAGATCAAGAACCACGAATACCGGATCGGATTGACCCCGGCCGGGGTGCGCGAACTGGTGCTGCACGGCCACCAGGTGCTGGTGCAGCGCGGCGGCGGCCAGGCCATCGGCCTCAGCGACGCGGACTACGAGCGCGCCGGCGCGCGCCTCGCCGAGGACGCGGCGAGCGTGTTCGCGCAGGCCGAGATGATCGTCAAGGTCAAGGAGCCGCAGCCGGAGGAATGCGCGCTGCTGCGCCCCGGGCAACTGCTGTTCACCTATCTGCACCTGGCGCCGGATCCGCAGCAGGCCGCCGCCCTGCAGCGCTCCGGCTGCACCGCGATCGCCTACGAGACCGTCACCGACGGCCACGGCGGGTTGCCGCTGCTGGCGCCGATGAGCGAGGTCGCCGGGCGCATGACGATCCAGGCCGGCGCGCATGCGCTGGAGAAGGCGCAGGGCGGCTCCGGTGTGCTGCTCGGCGGCGTGCCCGGGGTCAAGCCGGCCGAGGTGCTGGTGATCGGCGGCGGCGTGGTCGGCATCAACGCCGCGCGCATGGCGATGGGCCTGCACGCGCGGGTGACGGTGCTGGACCGCTCGCTGGAACGGCTCAAGTATCTCGACGAACTGTACGGCCAGCAGTTGACCACGTTGTATTCCACCCGCGACGCGATCGAGCAATGCCTGCCGCGCACCGACCTGGTGATCGGCGCGGTGCTGATCCCCGGCGCCGCCGCGCCCAAGCTGGTGTCGCGCGCGCAGTTGGCGCTGCTGCGCCCCGGCTCGGTGCTGGTGGACGTGGCGATCGACCAGGGCGGCTGCTTCGAGACCAGCCGCGCCACCACCCATCAGCAGCCGACCTACGAGGTCGACGGCATCGTCCACTACTGCGTGGCCAACATGCCCGGCGGCGTGGCCCGCACCTCCACCTTCGCCCTGACCAACGCGACCTTGCCGTTCGTGCTGCTGCTGGCCGAGCACGGCCTGCAGGCGCTGCGCGACGACCAGGACCTGCGCAACGGCCTCAACGTGCATGCCGGCAAGCTCACCCACCGCGCGGTGGCGCAGGCGCTGGGGCAGGAATTCGTGCGGCCGCTGGATGCGCTGGGCTGAACTGCGAGGAGTGCCGAACATGAGCGAGATCCTGTCCCACTACATCGGCGGCCGCCGCGTCGATTTTCGCGGCGACGCCTACGCCGAGGTGTTCGATCCGGCCAGCGGCGCGGTGGCACGGCGCGTGCCGCTGGGCGCCGCGCATGCGGTCGACATGGCGGTGACCACCGCCGCGCAGGCGTTCCCGGCCTGGGCGGCGACGCCTCCGCTGCAGCGCGCGCGCGTGATGTTCCGCTTCCGCGAACTGCTCGAACGCCATGCCGACACCCTGGCGCGCTGCATCAGCGCCGAGCACGGCAAGGTGGTATCCGATGCGCGCGGCGAAGTGGCGCGCGGCATCGAGGTGGTGGAATTCGCCTGCGGCATCCCGCACCTGCTCAAGGGCGAGCATTCGGTCGAGGTCGGCCGTGGCGTGGATTCCTGGAGCGAGTACGCGCCGCTGGGCGTGGTCGCCGGCGTCACCCCGTTCAACTTCCCGGCGATGGTGCCGTTGTGGATGCTGCCGGTGGCGCTGGCCTGCGGCAACAGCTTCGTGCTCAAGCCGTCCGAGCGCGATCCATCGGCGTCGCTGCTGCTGGCCGACTGGCTGCACGAAGCCGGCCTGCCGGAAGGCGTGTTCAACGTGGTGCACGGGGCCAAACCGGCGGTGGACGCGCTGCTCGCGCATCCGCAGGTGCAGGCGCTGAGCTTCGTCGGCTCCACCCCGGTCGCCGCCGACCTGTACGCGCGGGGCAGCGCGCTGGGCAAGCGCGTGCAGGCGCTGGGCGGGGCCAAGAACCACCTGGTGGTGCTGCCCGACGCCGACCTGGACGACGTCGCCGCGGCCCTGCTCGGCGCCGGCTATGGCTCGGCCGGCGAACGCTGCATGGCGATCTCGGTGGCGGTGTGCGTGGGCGACGCGGTCGCCGACGCATTGGTCGCCAGACTGGCGCCGCGCGTGGCCGCGCTGACCCTGGGCGCAGGCGCCGATGCGGCGGACATGGGGCCGCTGATCAGCGCCGCGCACCGCGAACGCGTGCGTGGCTACATCGACAGCGGCGTGGCCGAGGGCGCCACGCTGGTGGTGGATGGCCGCGACGCGCAGCCGCAGGCGCACGCGGGCGGCTTCTTCCTCGGCGGCAGCCTGTTCGACCATGTCCGCCCCGACATGCGCATCTACCGCGACGAGATCTTCGGCCCGGTGCTGTGCGTGGTGCGCGTGGCCGACGCGGACGCCGCGCTGCAACTGATCGACGCGCACGACTACGGCAACGGCGCGGTGGTGTTCACCCGCGACGGCGGGGCCGCGCGTGCCTTCGCCCGGCGCGTGCAGGCCGGCATGGTCGGGATCAACGTGCCGATTCCGGTGCCGATGGCGTTCCACAGCTTCGGCGGCTGGAAGCGCTCGCTGTTCGGCCCGCTGCACGTGCACGGCCCGGACGGCGTGCGCTTCTACACCCGGCTCAAGACCGTCACCGCGCGCTGGCCGGCGGCCGCGCGCGCTGCCGAGTTCACCATGCCGACGATGCGTTAGAGCCGGGATTGGGGAATCGGGAATGGGGAATCGGAAAAGCGCCGCAGCGCGCGCATGAGAGACGCTGCAGCCGCAGAACGCCGTTGTTGCTGTTGCTGTTGCCATTCCCTAGTCCTCATTCCCGGCCTCCCGCACCGCAACATGGGACGGGCGCCGCGCGGGTGTAGCCTTTGCGCGGTTCCCCGCCACCCCTCTCCATCCTCGCTGCATCCAGGAGCCGCCCATGATCAAGGTCAGCGTGATGTACCCGTACACCCCCGGCGCGCGGTTCGACCACGCCTACTACCGCGACACGCACATGCCGCTGCTGCAGGCGCGCATGGGCGAGGCCTGCAGGCGTTACACCGTGGACAAGGGCCTGTCCGGCGGCGCGCCCGGCAGCGATCCGACCTACGTCGGCATGTGCCACATCTTCAGCGACTCGGTGGAGGCATTCCAGGCCGGCTTCGGCCCGCATGCCGACGAGATCCTCGGCGACATCAAGAACTACACCGACCTGACCCCGGTGATGCAGATCAGCGAGGTCGTGGTCGACTGAGCCTGGCCGGCCGCCGCGCGATGGACGCGCGTCAGCGGCGCGCGTACCGGTCGAGCCACGCGGCGGCGGCCACGCCCAGCGCATAGGCGAGCAGGTCCGACCACACGAACGTGGAGCCCAGGGCCAGGTGCCCGAGCGTGGTGGCGCGCACGGCGTCGAGCCAGGGCGCGCGATACAGCTGCGAGGCTTCCACCAGCCAGCACAGGAGCAGCGCCACCACCGCCACGCGCGACGACCGCGCGCGCGGCGCCAGCAGCGCCAGGCCGAAATAGATCATCGCCGCCCACAGCGCGTCGCCTGGCGACTTGCCCAGCCACGGCGGCAACAGCCACGGGAATTGGCGCGACGCCAACCCGGCGGCGATGGTCGCCACGATGGCGGCGAGCAGGCACAGGCGGCGGCGTGCGGTTGCGGAAACGGGCATGGCCAGGGGCAGCGGCATGGACGGGCCGCGCATTACAGCAGACCGGCGCGGTGCCGCGAAGACCGGCCGGCACGCGCTACAGGCTCGAGAGGGCCGCAATCGCAATCCGTCTTTTGCCGGGCAGGTAGCGCGATGGAGCTTGCAGCGGCACCGCGCGACAATGGCCACCCTCTTCCCGCATGGAGCGACCATGGCAGGCACGCCCGCTTTGCTGCAATTTCTGTGTTCGCGCGCCCGGCCGCTGCTGCTGGCGGCGGCGCCCATCGCCCTGTCGGCCATCCCTGCGCACGCCGCCGCAGCGCAGACGGCGTCGGTGGAAATGCACTGTCCCGCACGCCTGCAGGTCAAGCAGACGCCGCAACCGGTCTCCGACGCCGGCTGGCACGTAGGCGGCTCCGAGCAGAGCCATCCCCTGGTGACGGTGTCGTTTTTTGCCGGACCTCCAGAGCAGAGGGCGCAGTTGGTCCCGACCAGCGAAAGCCGGAAAGGCAAGCTCGCCACCGCGACCTGGACGCTAGAGCGCCGCGAACAAGCCTATTGGGTTGCCTGCGAATACGGCGGCACGTCGGCCATCGCCAGCCGGGCGCTGCCACCGGAGGTCAGCGCGTGCACCGTCGCCTACGACCCCGCTTTCTCCGAGCCGGTCGTGAAGCGGTGGAGTTGCCGCTAGGGAATCGCAGAGGAAGACCGGCTGCGCGCAGCATGTGTCGCGGCGCCTTAGCTGATGCACTGCGCGGCCACACCGGCGCAGCGAGGCGTCCACACATCGGGGCGAGCATCCGTGCTGGGGCGAGCATCCTCGCTTGTGCGACGTTCCTAGCTGTTGGCGCCGTGCAGCAGCGCCGCCGCCGCGATGAGCACCGCCAGCACCAGCATCACCAACCAGCCCCAGCGCTGATGGAACGGAATCGGCAGGGACGGCAACAGGGCTTCGGCGCTGGCCCGGTTCAGCAGCCATCCGTGGTGGCACTCGGGGCAGATCAGCAGGTACTGCCGTTCGCGCACCCATCCGAACAGATGGTAGAAGTGGCCGTAGGAATAGCGCAGGCGCATCTCGAATGCGCGCTCCTGCGCGCAGCGCGCGCAGAACTGGCGGTCTTCCACGCCACAGGCGACGTCGCGTTCGCCCCAGCCCCACAAGATCATCGTCGCCTCCCCAGCGGCCGGGCCGCGATCCCCGATCGCCAAGCCGTGCGGATTCTGTGCCGCGGCCGCCACAGCGTCAACGGCGCGGACGCGGCGCGCGCAAGTCTCTACAATGCCGCCCCCGCCGCAACGCCCGCCCCTGCCCGATGCACATCGTCGTCAACGAAGACCTCAAGGCCTACATCGACCCACTGACCGCGGACGAATACGCCGCGCTGGAGCGCAGCCTGCTCGCCGAAGGCTGCCGCGACGCGCTGGTGCTGTGGGGCGACATCCTGGTCGACGGGCACAACCGCTACGGCATTTGCCAGAAGCACGGGCTGCCGTTCCAGACCGTGCAGAACACCCGCTTCCAGTCGCTGCAGGACGTGCACCTGTGGATGATCGACCAGCACCTGGGGCGGCGCAGCGTGTCCGACTTCCAGCGCGGCGTGCTGGCGCTGCGCAAACGCGAGATCCTGGCCGAGCGGCGCAGCCGCGCCGCCGCGGCGCCGGCGCCAACCGATGGCGACGAGGCGACCGCCGCCAGTGCCGACGATGCCGCGCCCTGGGGCGACGCGCCCGCGGAAGCCGCCGAGGCGCACACGCAGGCGATGCCGGCGCCATTGAGCCGCGCCGACCTGGCCCGCGCCGCGCGGCTCAGCAACAGCCAGGTGGTGCAGATCGAGAAGATCCAGAAGCAGGCCGCCGCCGAAGTGGTGGAGGCGGTGAAGTCCGGCGCGATCTCGATCAACGCCGCCGCCGCGGTGGCCAGCCTGCCGGAAGACGAACAGCGCGCCGCGGCCATGGCCGGCAAGGACGAACTCAAGCAGGCGGCCAAGCGCGCGCGCGAATCCAAACGCAAACCGCGGCAGACGCCGGCCGCCGAGGACGGCGCTGGCGACGCCGCGGCGGACGACGCGGAACTGGCCGCGCTGCGCCTGCGCGTGGCCGAACTGGACGCAGAGAATCAGGCGCTGCGCGAGGAAGTGGCGGCGCTGCGCGCGCGGTTGCAGGACTGATCCGGATACCGCGCCCGGCGCGCTCCGGCCCGGGGCGCGGGCCGCGGCGGCGCCAGGCCTTAGACGTGCTGTGCAAGCGACAGCGTGTTGCCGTCCGGATCGCGGAACCAGGCCACCTGGCCGCCGTTCGGCGCCGTCCAGATGGCGTGCGCGTCCTGGCTGTCGGCGAAGAACGGGTAGCGGAGAAAAGCAACGCCCCTGGCCGCAAGCGCGGCCACATCGGCGCGGATATCGGCGCTTTCCCAACCAAACACGGTGTAGTCGGCGACGACCCGCCGCGGCGGCTTGACGATGCGCAGGTTGATCGGACCGGCCTTGAACTTCAGGGCGAAGCCGTCGAAGCCTTGGCAACGCAGACCCAGGATACCTTCGTAGAAGGCGCGCGCGCGGTCGATGTCGTCGACGGCGATGAAACCGACAGGCGTGTGATCGGCGAGCATGGCGCGCGTTCGGCAGATGGCCCGGCGGCAAGCTAGCACGCCGTACAGTAGCGGACAACGGCCCCGCGACGACGTCCTCCGACGCTCCCAGCGCCCGGCCGGTTGGCGCGCGCGGCACGCGGGCGGCGAGCGATGAAATCGTCCTGACCGCACGCTGCGTAAACTCCTCCACATGAGCGCGTCCCCCGCCCCCACCATGCCGCCCGATCCGCGCCGCGCGCAGCTGCGGCGCATGAAACTGCTGGCCGTGGCGCTGCTGCTGGCGATGCTGGCCGGCTTCCTGCTCAGCCACGCCATGGGCATGCACGGCGCCTGGGCCTGGATCGGCGCCTTCTGCGAGGCGGCCACGGTCGGCGCGCTGGCCGACTGGTTCGCGGTGGTGGCGCTGTTCCGCCATCCGCTGGGCCTGCCGATCCCGCATACCGCGATCATCCCGCAAGGCAAGGCGCGCATCGCCGACAGCCTGGCGGTGTTCGTGCGCGACCATTTCCTGGAACCGGCGGCGCTGCTGTCCAAGCTGCGCGCCTTCGATCCGGCCGCGCGGCTGGGGCAGTGGCTGGCCGAGCCGGCGCAGGCCGGCAAGCTGGCCGAACTGGCGCGCGGCTGGGCGCTGCAGGCGCTGGACCTGCTCGACGAAGCGGCGGTGCGGCGCCGCATCCACGGCTTCGTGGTCGCGCGCCTGCATGAATGGAACGCGGCCGCGACCGCCGGCGAGATCCTCGGCCTGCTGACCGCCGACGGCCGCCATCAGGCGCTGCTCGACGAAGCGCTGACCCGGCTCGGCCGGCACCTGGACGATGCGGCGGTGAAGCAGCGCGTCTCGGCGATGATCGTCAAGTACGCGCGCCGCGAATGGCCCAAGCTGGTCGGCACGGTGGAATGGGTCAAGCCGGTGGAAGGCATCGCCGACACCCTGGCCGAACGCCTGGCGCACGCGCTGCTCGAGGAACTGCAGGACGTCCTGTCGCAACCGCAGCATCCGTTGCGCCAGGACTACGAACGCTGGCTCGGCGGCTACGTGCAGCGCCTGCGCAGCGACCCCGCCACCGCCGCCAAACTGCAGGCGATGAAGCAGCGCCTGATCGAGCATCCCGGCGTGCAGGACTACGTGCAGGGCCTGTGGGACCAGATCCACGCCAGCCTGCGCGAGGACCTGTCGCGCGGCGACGGCGTGCTGGTGCAGCACCTGCAGCGCGCGCTGGGCGCGCTCGGGCAATCGCTGGCGCAGGACGATGCGCTGCGCGAAGCGCTCAACCAGCACCTGCTCGGCGGCGCGGAGAAGCTGACCCAGCGCCTGCGCAGCGGCGTCACCGAGCACATCGCGCAGACCGTGAAAGGCTGGGACGAGCGCCACCTGGTGGAGCAACTGGAGTTGAGCGTCGGCCGCGACCTGCAGTACATCCGCTTCAACGGCACGCTGGTCGGCGGCCTCATCGGGCTGGCATTGCACGCAGCCGTCACGCTGATTCCGTGAAGGTCGTAGACGGTCGTCCCTGTACCGCGTCGTAGGGCTGGTGCGGCCGCAACGATCGCGCTAGCGTGGTCCATGCGGTCGGGGCAGGACCGTCGCTTCACCGTGAAGGCCATCCAGTACGGACCGGAACCTCGGCGATGCCCGCGCATCGGCGGCGTTCGCCAAAGGAAAGGGGCTCATGTCGAAGAACCGCTGGACACCCGCCGCCGGCCCTGGGCGTTTGGCGTTGATCGCCGCCATGGCGGTGCTGATGCTGGGGCTGGCGGCGGCGGCGCTGATCGCGCGCAGCGTGCACCAGCACAACCTGCAACAGGCCCGCGACCGCTTCCAGCAACTGACCACGCACGTCGCCGGCGAATTGCGCCAGCGGCTGGCTGTCTACGAACACGGCCTGCGCGGCGCGCGCGGCGCGGTGATCGCCGCCGGCGGCGACGCCATCTCGCGCGAACGCTTCGACCGCTACAGCGCCTCGCGCGACTACCAGCGCGAGTTCCCCGGCGTGCGCGGTTTCGGCTACATCCGCCGGGTGGCGCCCGCCGAGGAGGCCGCGTTCCTGCAACAGGCGCGCAGCGACGGCGCGCCATCGTTGCACATTCACCAGGCGACGCCGCACGACGGCGACCGTTTCGTGATCCTCTATATCCAGCCGCTGCGACGCAACAACCCCGCGCAGGGCTTCGACATCGCCTCCGAACCCGCGCGCCGCGCCGCGGCGATCGCCGCCGCGCGCTCCGGCAATCCGACCATCACCTCGCCGATTCGCCTGGTGCAGAGCCCCGGCGTCGGCAACAGCGGATTCCTGCTGCTGTTGCCGGTGTACCACGAAGGCGCGCCGTTGCAGACCGCCGAGCAGCGCTGGCAGGCCACCACCGGCTGGGCCTACGCCCCGCTCAACATCGCCGAGGTCCTGGCGGCCTCGCCGAACCACGCGCACGAACTGCAGCTGACGCTGTCCGACGCCGACAACGGCGCCGCGCCGTTCTACCGCGACGGCGATGCCGACGCCGCGGCCACGATGCCCGACGAGCTGCAGGCCGAGCGCAGCCTGGCGGTCTACGGCCGCCGCTGGACGCTGGGCGCACAGGCCACGCCGGACTTCGTGCGCGCGCTCAACCAGACCTCGCCGCTGTTCACCGGCGGCTTGATCGGCGGCTTCTCGCTGCTGTTGGCCGCGCTGCTGTACCTGTACCTGACCGGCCGCCATCGCCGCGACGTCATCCTGCGCGAACAGAGCCAGTTGGCCGCGCTGGTCGCCAGCACCAGCGAAGCGATCGTGGCCGAGGATCTGCAAGGCCGCATCACCCACTGGAACCCGGCCGCCGAACGCATCTTCGGCTACACCCCGGCGCAGGCCATCGGCCAGCCGCTGCAGGACCTGCTAGGCACGCAGGTGCGCGACCCCACCAGCGAGAACGGTGACGCGCAGGTGCGCGAACTGCGCCACCGCGAAGGCCGCACGGTCAACGCGCTGGTCAGCGTCTCGCCGATCCTGGACACCGACGGCGACACGGTCGGCCACTCGCACCTGCTGCACGACGTGTCCGAACGGGTCCGCGCGCAGGCCCGGGTGATGGAACTCAACGCCACCCTGGAACAACAGGTGGCGCAGCGTACCAACGAACTGGTCACCTACTCGGCGCTGCAGCGCGCGATCCTGGCCAACGCCGGCTACGCGATCGTGGCCACCGATCCGGACGGTACTATCACCCTGTTCAACCCCGCCGCCGAAACCCTGCTCGGCTATGCCGCGCACGAGATGATCGGGCGCAAGGCCACCGGCCTGTTCCTGGATCCGGAGCAACTCGCCAGCCGCGCCGAACGCATGGCCGCGCAATCGGGCATGAACGTGGCGCCGGCGTTCGAGTCGGTGGCGGCGCTGTCCACGCTGGGACGCAGCGACACACGCGAGTGGACCTACGTCAGCAAGGACGGCCACCCGTTCCCGGTGTTGCTGACGCTGAGCACGCTGCGCGACGACAACGACCAGGTGATCGGCTACCTCGGCATCGCGGTCGATCTGACCGAGCAGAAGCGCCACGAGCGCGAACTGCGCCTGGCGATCGACGCCGCCGAAAACGCCAACCAGTCCAAGAGCGATTTCCTGGCCAACATGAGCCACGAGATCCGCACGCCGATGAACGCGATCCTGGGCATGCTGTACCTGCTGCAGCACAGCGACCTGCCGCCGGCGGCCAAGGAGATGATCCAGAAGATCGACGCCTCGGCGCGCTCGTTGCTGGAGATCATCAACGACATCCTCGATTTCTCCAAGATCGAGTCCGGGCGCATCGACCTGGAGTCGGAGCCGTTCGACCTCAGCCAGTTGCTGGAGAACATCGCCGGCCTGATGACCTCGGCGATCAGCGCCAAGCCGGTGGAGATGATCGTCGAGCCGCTGCCGCCGGGCTGCCGCTGGCTGCGCGGCGATGCGCTGCGCCTGAACCAGGTGCTGATCAACCTGGTGGGCAACGCCATCAAGTTCACGGAACAAGGCGAGGTCGCGCTGTCGGTCCGCGCCTTCCCCGGCGCCGACCCCGGCAAGCTCAAGTTGCTGTTCTCGGTGCGCGACACCGGGATCGGCATCCCGCGCGAAAAGCAGAGCGTGATCTTCTCGCCGTTCCTGCAGGCCGACACCTCCACCAGCCGCCGCTACGGCGGCAGCGGCCTGGGCCTGACCATCAGCCGGCGCCTGGTGGAACTGATGGGCGGCCAGCTCGAAGTGCAGAGCACGCCCGGGCGCGGTAGCGACTTCTATTTCGCGATCAGCTTCCCGGTATTGCCGGCCCCAGCCGTCGAGCCGCAACCGTCGGAGGCGCGGCGCGTGCTGATCGCCGACGACCACGACCTGGTGCGCAGCAACCTGGCCAGCATCGCCAGCGGCTTCGGTTGGCAAGTGGAGACGGTCGCCAGCGGTACCGCGGCGCTGGCCGCGGCCGGCCCGGAACACGACGGCTTCGACGTGATCCTGCTCGACTGGCGCATGCCCGACCTGGACGGGCTGAGCGTGGCGCACCGCATTCGCGCGCAGAGCAATCCGGGCCGGCAACCGATCATCGTCATGGTCACCGCCTACGAACGCCGCCTGCTGGAAGAGCAGCAGCAGGCGCCCGGCGACGTGGACGCGGTCCTGACCAAGCCGATCACCGCGTCGGCGCTCTACCGCACCATCGCCACGCTGCTGGCGCGCCCGCGCGGCGACGGCCCCACGCCGCTGCTCAGCGGCGATGGCACGCCGCGCCTGGCCGGCGCCCACCTGCTGGTGGTCGACGACAGCGACATCAACCGCGAGGTCGCGCAACGCATCCTCGAAGGCGAAGGCGCCCTGGTGGAGCTGGCCAACGACGGCGAGCAGGCGCTGGAGCGGCTGCGCCGCGATCCGGGCCGCTTCCATCTGGTGCTGATGGACGTGCAGATGCCGACCATGGACGGCTACGAGGCGACCCGGCAACTGCGCGAGGATCCGCGCCTGGCCGCGGTGCCGGTGATCGCGCTGACCGCCGGCGCGTACCGCCAGCAGCAGGAACTGGCGCTGTCCAGCGGCATGAACGGTTTCATCGCCAAGCCCTTCCAGGTCGAGGAACTGATCGCCGCGATTCGCCAGTTCCTGCCGCTACGGATCACTCCGCCGCTGGAGCCGTTGCCGACGCCGGCATCGATGATCTGGCCCAACGTCGACCCGGACCTGCTCGATGCGGCGCAGGCACAACGGCTGTGGAATGAGCGCGTGCCCTACCAACGCTATCTGCTGAAGCTGTTGCAGGAGCATCCGGACCCGGCGGCGGCGGTACAGGCACTATGGGACACGGACGGGCCGGCGGCGGCGATCTCCTACGTGCACAAGCTGCGCGGCTCGGCCGGATCGCTGGCACTGCCGGCACTGACCGCGGCCAGCGCCGCGCTGGAGGAACGGCTGGGCGAGACGCCGGCGCAGGCCGAAGCGGCGATCGCGGCGCTGGCCGCCGCCATGCACGCGACCGCGGCCGCGATCAAGCGCTTCGTGGCGGAAGACGAGACGGCGCCCGATGCCATGCGCGCGGCGCGGGCCCCCGCCTCCGGCGACACGTCTCCCGCCGCATTGCAGCATCAGTTGCAGCAGGTGCTGGACGCCCTGGACAGCGACGATCCGGACCGCGTGGAGCAGGCCATGCACCCCCTGCTGCCCTCGCTTCCCGAGGCGTTGGCGGCCGAACTGCGGCAACTGATCGAAAACTTCTCCTTCCGCGAAGCCGAAGCTAAAGTCAGGCGCTGGCAGGCCGATGCCACACCGTAGCGGTGGCCGCCCCCGAGCGCTCGGGCGGTGGCCGCACGCACCCGACAAGGAACCACGATGGTCCAGCCTCCCATCCTGTGCGTAGACGACGAGGCCAGCAACCTGGCGCTGATCCGGCAGATCCTGCGCGAGGACTACGCGCTGACCTTCGCCAAGAACGGCACCGAGGCCTTGCGCGCGGTGGTCAAGCATCGCCCGGCGCTGATCCTGCTCGACGTCGACCTGCCCGACCTGGATGGCTACAGCATCGCCCGCACCCTGAAGCAGGATCCGCGCACCGCGGGGATTCCGATCATCTTCGTCACCGGCAAGGACAAGGACGCCGACGAGAGCATCGGCTTCGAGGCCGGCGGCGTGGACTACATCACCAAGCCCTACTCGCCGAGCATCCTGCGCGCGCGCGTGCGCACCCACCTGTCGCTGGTCAGCGCCGCCAGCCTGGCCAGCAGCCATCGCGACGCGATCCAGATGCTGGGCATGGCCGGCCACTACAGCGACTCGGACACCGGCACCCACATCTGGCGCATGGCCGCCTATGCGCGCGCACTGGCGCTGGCGGCCGGCTGGTCGAGCGAGGACGCCAACCTGCTCGAACAGGCCGCGCCGATGCACGACACCGGCAAGATCGGCATTCCCGACGCGATCCTGAAGAAGCCCGGGCCGCTGGATACGGACGAGTGGCAGGTGATGAAGCGGCATCCGCAGATCGGCTACGACATCCTCAGCCGCAGCGGCGCGCCGCTGTTCCGGCTCGCCGCCGAGATCGCGCTGTACCACCACGAGCACTGGGACAGCAGCGGCTACCCGGCCGGCCTGGCCGGCGAGCGCATTCCCGAATCGGCGCGGATCGTGGCCCTGGCCGACGTGTTCGACGCGCTGACCACGCAGCGCCCGTACAAGGACGCCTGGCCGCTGGCGAAGGTGCTCGACCTGTTCCAGCAGCAGGCCGGGCGGCAGTTCGAACCGCGCCTGGTCTCGCTGTTCACCGCGATCCTGCCGCAGATCCTGCAGATCCAGGACTACTGGAGCGAACGCGAGCCGGACGAGGGCCTGCAACCGCGCCCGGCCGCGCACGACACGGTGCGGCACAGGGATCCTTGAGCGGATGCGTGCGCATTGCGCGCCATGCTCGGTAGCAACCCTGTAGGAGCGGCTTCAGCCGCGACCGAACCTCACCGAAGGTCCCTGTCGCGGCTGAAGCCGCTCCTACAGAGGCCCGGACGGTTGCGTTCAGCGCCGCTGCAGACGCCAGGCGCGGTGAATCCGCGGATTGCGCTCGAAATCCGGCGCGATGGTCTGCGGCGTGATCTCCTCGCACAGCGCGAACTCGGCCAGCGCGTTCTCCTCCAGCCGGAAGCGGCGGAAGTTGTTGGAGAAGTACAGCACGCCCTCGGGCATCAGCCGCGCCACCGCCGCGCGCAGCAGCCGCACGTGCTCGCGCTGGATGTCGAAATCCTCGGCGCGCGCGGAGTTGGAGAAGGTCGGCGGGTCGCAGAAGATCACGTCGTAGCGGTTCTTCTCCGCCTCCAGCCAGCTCAGCGCATCCGCCTGCACCAATCGGTGCTGGGCGCCGCCCTTGCCGTTGAACGCCAGGTTGTCGGCGCACCACTGCAGGTAGGTGCCGGACAGGTCCACGCTGGTGGTCGAGTCGGCGCCGGCCACCGCGGCCTGCACGCTGGCCACGCCGGTGTAGCAGAACAGGTTGAGGAAGCGCTTGCCGCGCGCCTGCTGCGCCATCGCGCCGCGCAGCGGGCGGTGGTCCAGGAACAGGCCGGTGTCCAGATAGTCGAACAGGTTCACCCGCAGCAGCGCACCATGCTCGCGCACCACCAGGAACTCGCCGCGCTGCTCGAAGCGGCCGTACTTGCTGCCGCCCTTGCCGCGCTCGCGCGACTTCAGCGCCAGCTGCTCGGCCGGCACCTCGAACACCTCGCGCGCGGCCGCCAGCAACTCGTTGCGGCGCCGGCGCACGTCGGCATCGGGAATCTCCTCCGGCGCGGCGTACTCCTGCACGTGCAGGCAGGTGCGCGCGCGGCCGCCATCCTCCTGGTACACGTCGATCGCCGCGGCGTACTCGGGCAGGTCGGCGTCGTAGGCGCGGAAGCAGGTGACCTGCTCGCGCGCGCGCCAGTTCTTGAACTTGCGCAGGTTCTTGCGCAGGCGGTTGGCCACCATCTGCGCCCCGTCGCTGAGCGCGCGCGGTTCCTCGGTGGCGCCGGCCCGCGGCGCGACCGCGATCGGGTCGCAGACGATCAACGGGCACTCCAGCGCGCCGTTGAACATCTGGTACTTCTTGGCCGCGCGCAGGCCGGTGGCATAGGCCAGTTCGTCGCTGCCGCACAGCAGGCTGGCGCGCCACTGCGGCACCGCGCGCTTGAGCGCATCGCCCAGGCGCCGGTACAGCGCCGCATCGGCGGCCAGGCGCGCGTCGTAGGGCGGATTGCACACCACCGTGCCGAGCGCCGGCGCCGGCGCCGGCGCGCGCAGGTCGGCGACGTCGCGCACCTCGAACCCGATCGCCGCGGCGACCCCGGCCGCCTGCGCGTTCTCGCGCGCGGCGCGGATCGCATGCGGATCGATGTCGCCGCCGTGGATCACCGGCCGCAACGCGGCGCGGCCGGCCGCTTCGCGCTGCCGCGCCTCGGCCAGCAGGTCGCGCCAGGCCGCCTGGTCGAAGCCCAGCCAGCGGCTCGGCGCCGCGCTGGCGTCCACCGCCCCGGCATCGCCGCGGCGCGCGGCGGCGAGATCGCCGCGCAACAGGCCCGGGGCGACATCGGCGGCCATCAGCGCGCCTTCGATCAGCAACGTGCCGCTGCCGCACATCGGATCGAGCAGACCGCCGCCCTGCGCATACAGCTGCGGCCACTGCCCGCGCAGCAGCACCGCCGCGGCCAGATTTTCCTTCAGCGGCGCCTCGTTCTGCGCCTGCCGCCAGCCGCGCCGGTGCAGCGAGCCGCCGCCCAAGTCCACCGACAGCGTGACGCGGCCCTTGCGCAGCGACAGGTTCAGGCGCAGGTCCGGATCCTCCACGTCCACCGACGGCCGCTCCAGGCCCTCGCCGCGCAGCGTGTCCACCACCGCGTCCTTGACCCGCTGCGCGGCGTAGCGCGCGTGGGTGATCGCGGTCCCGGACACGTGCGCGTCCACCGCCAAGGTGTGCTGCGGGGCCAGGTGCTCGCGCCACGGCAGCGCGGCGACGCCGGCGTACAGCGCGGTCTCGTCGGGGCAATCGAATTCGTCCAGCGGCCACAGCACGCGGCTGGCCAGGCGCGACCACAGCACCGCGCGCTGCGCATCGCGCAACTCGCCTTCGGCGTTGACCCCGGACACGGTGGCCGTCGCCTTGGCCGCGCCGAGCGCGAGCAGCTCGTCGACGAGCAGGTATTCCAGGCCCTTGGCGCAGGAGACGAAGAATTTCACGGAAGGCGGACCAGGACGGACGGAAGGGAGGCGCGGCGGACGCCGCACGCGTCGCGCGTGGCTGGCGACAACGCCGGGTCCGGCATTGCCGCGCTCGCGGCAGCGGATCGCGTCTCGGCACGCGAACGCGCGGCACCGCAACGGCGCGCAGAATAGCACAGGGCCATGGCGTCCCCTGCCCGCGCGGCGGCGCCCTCGCGCGTCCAGGCGACGCGCGGCGGCGCTCATCCAGCCGTTGCCGCGCGCCCGCGTTCCTTTAGCAACGCGCCGTCCCGGCCGACCCAGCGCTGCTGCAGATGGTTCTCGAACGCGAGCCGCTGCAGCTGCGGCTCCTGCGCCAGATGGCGTATGAACGCGTCGTAGGTGGCCAGCATCTCGCGCATCAACCAGGTCGGTCGCGGCAACACGAAGACCCATGGCGCGCTGGAGGGCAAGGCACGGAGTACCTCGCGCGGCTCCTCGCAACCGCGCATGGGAATCGCCGGCAGGTGCGCGCGCACGAATGCGTTGTCGATGACGCCACGCTCGCGCACTGCGGCATCGGCTGGCGCATCGGCAGCGGCGCCTGCCGGCTCCAGCATGTAGCGCGCCCCCATCTTCTTCAGCACGCCGGCGTTGAGCAGCAGCACCCCGCTCCATTTGCGCACCAGCATCAGGAACGGGAACGCCCGCAACGGATCGGGCGGCGCTCCGGCCAAGGCGAGCACACGTTCGGCATGCGCGCAGAACGCCCGGAAAAAGACCAGCGTTTCCTCGAACTGCGACAGCAGGGACACCGGCGTCCCGCAGAATGGCAGATGGAATGAGAAATGGCCGGAAACCGGCGTCCACAGGGAGTAGGTCACCGACTGCAGCCAGGAAGCGTCCGCATCCACCATCGAGGGAAGCGGATAGCGCCTTGCGAACTCGTCTTCGAAGTACGAGTGCGCGATGGAGAAGCGCGCCGCATCCCAGAGCGCGATAGCCTGGCGCATCTCCTCCTGGAGATCCTCGAGATTTGGGCGCATCGGATTCAGCTCACTCCCTGCGCAGCGACGCGGTCGAACACTCGAGTTAAGCGGCGCCGCGACGCAACGTCGGTTTGGAAAAATTGTTAGACGGCGTGCACGTACATGCCAACACCCCTGTAGCCGCTGAAACGTTCGATCCGGGCAGGTTTTCCAGGCTTTGGATCAAGCAACACCGTACTGCTGCGCGAAGGTGACAACACTACCCAATGCCAATAATAGCCCCCCTCTTTTGGGTTCACGGCTACGATGCTCATAGGTTCAACTTGACGCATAGAAACAAATTTTCGCAAATTGGTTTCTATTCCGAAGACAGAAAGTAGGTTTCGAATCTGACCGTGGCGCATGAAATATTCGCCGTCTTCATTTCGAAGTCCGAGCATCAAAGCTTCCGAATGCACACGTTCGTAGGGCTGGCCTGAAATCATGGCCACACAGGCGATGCCACAGTCGCCGTTGTCGTAGTCTCGCTGGGGAACGCGTCGCATAGTGGTCGCCGCCTAACATCACACGCCGGGATTCTATCTTCGCATGCCATGGATCACGAGAAGGGGCGCGCCGAGCGCCGACGGTCGCCACGATGCTGCGCACGCCGCCGAGCGCCACACTCGCGGCACTCACCACGGCGTCAGCCGCCACGCATCGGCGTCGGCCTGCAACCGCTGCTGCAGGTCCAGCGCGCCCAGGAAGTCGGCGTCGTGCGACACCACCAGCAGGGCGCCCGGATACTGCAGCAGCACCGCGCGCAGCGCCTCGCGCGCATCCAGGTCCAGATGGTTGTCCGGCTCGTCCAGCAACAGCAGTTCGGCCGGCGGCGTGCGGTAGAACGCGCAGGCCAGCGCCGTCTTCAGCCGTTCGCCGCCGCTGAGCCGGGCGCAGGGCACGCCGATGCGTTGCGCGTCCAGGCCGAGCAAGGCCAGCCTGGTGCGCAATGCGGCGAGCGCGATGCCGGGCGCCGCCGCCTGCACCTGCGCCAGCGCCGTGGCCGCCGGATCCAGCAGCGCCAGCGACTGGTCCAGGTAGGCGCTGGCGGCATGCACGCGGCAGTTGCCGGACACCGCGGCCACCTGCCCGGCGAGCAGGCGCAGCAGGGTCGACTTGCCGCTGCCGTTGGCGCCGACCACGCCGATTCGCGCATCGCCCCGCACCACCAGATCCAGCGGCCGCCTGGCCGCCGGCGCGAACGGCAACCGCACCGCGTGCAGCTCGGCCAGGCGCCGCGTCGCCGCATCGGTTCGCGGCGGCGCGAACAGCGCCACCGACGCCTCCGGCTGCACCTGACGCGCGGCCTCGGCGATCCGCGCCAGGCTGCGCGCCTGCGCGGCCTGATGCTCGCGCACGCGCTTGCCGGCGCTGTCCTGGCTGCGCTGCCGCTGCCGGCCGAGCAGGATCGGCGCCTGGTTGGCCACCGCTGCCTGCTGCCGGCCGCGCGCACTGCGCCGCTGCTGGCGCTCCTGCTGCGCCTGCCAGGCGGTGTCGTCGCGCGCGTGCTGCAGCTTCTGCTGCGCCAGTTCGGCCTGCGCGGCGGCGCGTTCGCGGGCGCGGCACTCGGTGTAGAACGCGTAGTCGCCGCCGTAATCGCGCAGGCCGCTCGCCGACAGTTCCACGATGCGCTGCATCTCCTGCAACAGATCCGGATCGTGGCTGATCACCAGCAGGCCGCGCGACCAGCACCGCAGCATCTCGCGCAGATGCCGGCGCTGCGCCGCGTCCAGATGCAGGGTCGGCTCGTCGAGGATCAGCGCATCGGCCTCGGCCAGCCAGGCGCCGATCAGCGCGACCCGCATGGCCTCGCCACCGCTCAGCGTGGACGCCAGCCGCTGCGGCTGCAGCGCGCCGAGAGCGTGCGCGTGCAACTGCGCCTGCAGACGCTGGGCGATGTCCCAGCGCTCGCCGAGCGCATCGAAATCCGCCGGATCGACGCTACCCGCCTCGATCCGCGCCAGTGCGGCCAGCGCCGCGCCCACGCCGGCCAGGTCGGCCACCGTCGCGTGCGGCGCCGGCGCGATCTGCTGCGGCACGTAGTGCAGGCGGCCGTGGCGCACGCAGCGACCGGCGCTGGGCGCCAGTTCGCCGGCGAGCACGCGCGCGAGCACGCTCTTGCCGACGCCGTTGCGGCCGACCAGGCCGGTGCGCCGCGCGTCGAGCGCGAACTGCAGTTCGGAACACAACACCCTGCCATCGGGCAGGACAAGGGACGCGCCTTCCAGTGCAAGCAGCGGATGCGTCATACAACCTCCATGGATGCCGGTCGTGCCCGCCGATCGCTCGGCAGGAGGACGAAGGCCGTCGCGAAGACGGCGGCATCAATGGCGCATCGGCGGAATCCTCGAAGGGGAACGCGGAAGGATGCTAGCGCATCAAGCCCATGGCGCGCAGCGCCGCATGGCGGCGGCTCAGGGAGCGGACAGGAAAGCCGGGTGGTACTCCACCTCGGCCATCGGCGGCAGGCGATCGCCGAAGGTCAGCGCCTGGAAGGCTTCCGTCGGCGCGCCCGGCAGGGTCAGCCCCGGCTCCTGGCGGAAACCGAAGCGCGCGTAGTACGCCGGTTCGCCCAGCACCACGCAGCCGGCCGCGCCCAGCGCCTGCAATTGCGCCAACGCCTCGCGCACCAGTTGCGCGCCCAGGCCCTGGCGCTGGTGGCCCGGGCCCACCGACAGCGGCCCCAGGCCATACCAGCCGCGGCTGCCGTCGGACAGGCGCACCGGCGACACCGCGACGTGGCCGACCACGTAGCCGTCGTGCTCGATCACCAGCGACAGGGTCAGCGCCCCGTCCGCGCGCAGCCGTTCGATGATCTGCTGTTCGTCGTGGCGACTGTGCGCGACGCGGAAGAACGCGACCAGGGTCAGCGCTTCGATCGCGGCGTGGTCGGCCACGGTTTCGGCCCGCAGATTCATTGCCATCGGCGTGTCCCCGCCGCGCGGCGCGTGCACCTCACAGCGTCTCCAGCAAGTCGGCGAAGGCCCGCGCCGAGGTCTCGACGTGGGCGCCGAGCCGGTGCGTGTCGTCGACCAGCAGCAAGCGCGCCGCACGCGCCTGCGCCCAGGCGATGACCTCCGCGGCGGGAATCAATTCGTCGTGCCAGGCGTGCACGACCGAGATCGGCACGGGCGCGGCGTCCAGCGCCGGCATCCAGCCCATCCGCGTCGGCGGCACCATCAGGAACAGGCCGCGCACCGGCACGTGCAGCGACACCTGCGCGGCGATGTAGGCGCCCAGGCTGGAACCGGCCAGCACCACCGGCCCGCGTTGCGCGGCGTCCTGCGCCAACGCCAGCAGACGCTGCAGGCGCGCCGGCACGTCGCCGAGCTGGCTGACCTCGCGGCGCGCGTCCAGGTCGGTGAAATCCGGGCGTTCGTGGCTCCAGCCCAGGCGCTGGGCGACCTCGGCCAGCGCCGCGACCTTGATCGCGTCCGGGCCGCTCTCGAAGCCGTGGGCGAGGATGCAGTGGCCGCGGCTCACAGCGCCACCACCGCGTCGCCGCGGCGCAGCGTGCCGCCATGCACGATGCGCGCGCACAGGCCGCCATGGCCACGCATCGCGTTGTAGCCGCCGGGGCCGAGCGCGTCCTCCATGCGCGAGCATGGATCGCAGGGCGCGAGGCCTTCCAGTTCGACCTCGCCGACGCGGAAGCGGCGCCCCTTCAGCGCGACCAACGGGATCCCGGAGACGACCACGTTGCGCCGCAGGAGCGCCGGCGCCAGCGTCGCGTGCCCGGCCAGCGCCGCGATCGCGGGCAGGTGTTCGGCCTGGATCAGGGTCACGCCGCGCTTGCCGTTGCCGCCGGCATAGCGATCGCCGAACAGGCCGCCGCCGGCATGCGCGACGGCCTGCTCCACCTCGAGCATCGCCACGTCGCGCGCCGGGCGCAGGCCGATCCAGTCCACGCGACCGGCGCGCGGCAAGGTGGCGAGCAGCGTCGCCAGGGGACTCTCGGGATTCAGCGTCATCGGTGAATGCTAGCATCCGCGCATGCCGCCGACCCCGCCGTTGCCGATCCACGATGCACCCCTGCCCTATGTCGAACGGCTGCAGCCGCGTTCCCTGGACGCGATCACGCTGGCGGTGATCCACTGCACCGAACTGCCCGACCTGGCCAGCGCGCGCGCCTACGGCGAACGCGTGCTGTATCCGTCGGGCACCGGCAACAGCGGCCACTTCTACATCGACCGCGACGGCAGCGTGCACCGCTACGTGCCGCTGCAGCGGGTGGCGCACCACGTGCGCGGCTACAACCCGCAGTCGCTGGGCATCGAGCTGGTCAACCGCGGGCGCTATCCGCACTGGCTGGATTCGCGCCACCAGGCGATGGACGAACCCTATCCACCGGCGCAGATCCAGGCGCTGATCGGCCTGCTGCGGGAGTTGCAGACGCAGTTGCCGCAGTTGCGCCACATCGCCGGCCACGACGCGCTGGACCGCAGTGACGAACCGGCCAGCGACGATCCGGCGCTGCGGGTGCAGCGCAAGCGCGATCCCGGCCCGCGCTTTCCGTGGCCGCAGGTGCTGGCGGCGGTGCCGCTGGCGCCGTATGTGCCACCGGCGGATGCACGCGCTGACGGCTGACGCCGGCGCTACGACGGTCCGCTCGCCAGGGCGATCGCACGTACGCGCCTGTAGGAGCGGCTTCAGCCGCGACATTTTGCTGGCATCAAGCCATTCTGTGGTTTCGTCGACCGGTCGCGGCTGAAGCCGCTCCTACAGGATGCCTGCGCCACGCCATCGCGGATCGCGGCGCGAGACGGTGCGGCGCTCAGTGCGGACCGATGTAATTCTTCTCGCCCGCGGTCACCGCCAGTTCCAGCCGGTTGCCGACCGGCGCCAACGGGCACACCACATGCGCGGTGAACGCGCACGGCGGGTTCTGCGCAAGATTGAAGTCCAGCACGATGCGCTCGCCCTGCGTCGGCGCGACGAACAGGTAGCGCGCGCCGCCATAGCTCTCGCGCCCGCTGGTGCGATCGGTGAAGGGGAAGAACAGGCGCTTGCCGCCGTCGTCGTACATCGCCTGCAAGCGGTAGCGGCGGCCATCCAGGGTGAACTCCGCGGTGCCCGCCAGTGCCAGCGGTTGCGGCGTGCCGATCGAGGTGAGCAGCACCACCTTGCGCGGCATCGGCGTCGGATGCCACTGCGCCACCACGCGCCAGCGCGGGTCGATCGGGAAGTAATCGATGCCGCGGAAGTCGCCGCGCGCCGGCGCGTGCGGGTCGCGGAAGCGCCAGCCGAACAGGTTGCCGGTGCGCACCACGTAGAACTCCTGCTCGCCCAACGCCAGCCGCGTTTCGCCGCCATGCGCCGTATCGGTATCGAGGCGGCCGGCGCCGAACGGCCGTCCGTGCGCGCGCAGCGCCACGCCCGCGGCGGCCTCGAAGAACACGTTGCCCGCCGGGTCCACGCGCAGGCTGCCCAGGTGCGCCGGCCCGGCCGGCAGTTGCACATCGTTGTCAGCGGCGCTGCCGACCCGGTGCTCGCCGCTGCGCAAGCGGCCGGAGCCGGTGTAGCTGAGCCAGCCGGTCGGGGCGCGTAACAGCGCCACGCGTTCCGCGCGCCGCTGTTCCACCGCCGCGCGGTACTGCGCGCCGGATTGCGACGCCGGCGAGGCGTCGGCGCCCGCCGCGGACGGGCGCCCGCCGCAGCCCCCCACGCCCAGCGCCAGCGCCAGCGCCCATAGCCCGCGCCGACGCAGCGGCGCCACCGCCATGCCCGCCACGCTGCGTGGAAGCGCGCGCCACGCCGGCACGCCTGCTGTCCCCCGCATGGGCCTAGCCGCGGGCGCGCGGCCGCGACGGATCGGCGATCCAGCCGCTCCACGATCCGGCATAGACCCGCGCGCCATGCAGCCCGGCGTGCTCCATCGCCAACAGCAGGTGGCAGGCGGTGACGCCCGACCCGCACATCAGCACCACCTCGCGCGGATCGCGCCCGTGCAGCAGCGGCTCCAGCTCCGCGCGCAGTTCCTGCGGCGGACGCAGGCGGCCATCGCGCAGGTTCTGGCCCAGCGGCCGGTTGAGCGCGCCGGGCACGTGCCCGGCCACCGCATCGATCGGCTCGACCTCGCCGCGGAAGCGCTCGCCGGCGCGCGCATCCAGCAGCCAGCCTGGCGCCTCGTGCAGGCGCGCGGCGACGTCCTCGGCAGCGGCGATGCGGCCGGCGTCGAACCGGCCCGGGTACGGCGGTTGCGGCGACGGCGTGGCCGCGGCATCGGTTTCCGGCAAGCCGAGCCGGCGCCACTCGGCCAGGCCACCGTCGAGCACGGCGACGCGGCGATGCCCCAGCAGGCCCAGCATCCACCACAGCCGCGCCGCGGCCATGCTGCCGTCGCCGGCGTCGTAGACCACCACCTGGGTGTGCGGCGCGATGCCCCAACGCCCCAGCGTGCGCGCGAAGGCGTCGGCGTCGGGCAAGGGATGCCGGCCCAGGCCGGGGCGGCTCAGGTCGGAAAGATCCTCATTGAGGTCGGCGTACACCGCGCCGGGCAGGTGCGATTGCGCATAGGCCTGGCGCGCGGCCTGCGCCGCCTGCGGATCGGCGAGCGCGGCGGCGGCGAACCGCGCATCCACGAGGCGCAGGTCCGGGTGGTCCAACGCGGCCGCCAGGGTCGGCGCATCGACCAGGCACGGCCAATCGGGAAGAACGCTGCTGTCGCTCATGCCGTTTGCTCCAATCGTTGCCGCAGGTTGAGCAGGATCGCCGCCGTCGCGCCCCAGATCCGCTGCCCCGGCCAGCCGTATTCCAGCACCGTGCGGCGCCGCCCGCGGTAGTCGGTCTCGATGCTGCGCATGTTGTCCGGCGCCATCAGATAGGCCAGCGGCACTTCGAATACGTCCGCCACCTCGCCCGGATGCGGCTGCGGCACGAAGCGCGGATCGATCGCCGCCACCACCGGCATCACCCGGAACCCGCTGATGGTCACGAACGGATCCAGATACCCCAGCGGCTCGGCCTGCGACGCCGCCAGCGCGATTTCCTCTTCGCTCTCGCGCAGCGCGGCGGCCACCGCGTCGGCATCGTCGGCCTCGACGCGGCCACCGGGAAAACTGACCTGGCCGCCGTGGTGGCGCAGGCCGTCGGTGCGCCGGGTCAGCAGCACGGCGGTGCCGTCGGCGCGCGGCAGCAGCCCGACCAGCACCGCCGCTTCGGCCAGCGCGCCGTCGGGCAGCAGGTCGTGCAATTCGTGATGGTTCCAGCTCGGACCGGCGGGCGGCCGCTGCAGCGGATGCAGCGCGCGCAACAGCCGTGCACGCTCGACCAGGCGCTGGCCCGGCGACGGCGACCAACCGCGCGCCGGCAGCACGTCGTGCATGTAGTGCTGGCGCTCGGCGTCGCTCATGCCGCGCCAGCGCGCGATCTCGTCGCCGCTGCGCAGGCAGCCCGCGCAGTAGCCGCGCGCGTCGAGCGCGCAGATGCCGATGCAGGGCGTGAGCAACGCATGGGGGACGGGATCCATCGGATTCGACACCTCGCCAGCCTAGCGCGAATCGCCGGCGGCGGCACTTTTTTCGCCACAAAAAAATGCGCCGGCGTTGCCACCGGCGCATTCGTCATGCACTGGACGGCGCGCCTACTTGACGCTGACCAGCTTGATCTCGAACTGCACCGCCACGTTCGGCGGGAACGGCGTGCGCGGGTCGGCGCCGTAGGCCTTGTCCGGCGGCAGGGTCACTTCCCACTTGGAGCCGGCCGGCATCTGCAGCAGCGTGTCGCGCATGGCCTGCATCTCGACTTCGCTGACCTTGATCGCCGGAATCTGCTGCGCCGGACGCGCCTGCGCCGGGCGCTGGCCGAACGGATACGGACCGGCCACTTCCAGCTGCACGGTGCTGGCCTGGGTCGGCTTGGCGCCCTTGCCGGCTTCGATCACGCGGTACTGCACGCCGCTGGGCAGCGTCTGCACGCCGGCCTTGGCCTTGTTCTGGGCGATGAACTGGTCGCTCTTGGTCTTGTTCTCGGCGGCGGCCTTCTCGTACTCGGCCTTGGCCTGCTGGGCACGGCCCTGCTCGCGCTTCTGGAACGCTTCGACGGCCGGCTTCAGCTGGTCGGCGGCGACCGCCGGCTGCTTCTTGGCGTAGGCGTCCTGCAAGCCCTTCACCACCGCATTGATGTCGAGCTGCTCGCCGCGGGCGGACAGTTCGGCGAGGTTGTTGCCGTAGTCGTAACCGAAGTAATAGCTCAGCTTGCCCTTCTCGGACGTGGTGTCCTGGGCGAACGCATTGCCGCTCAGGGCGAGGGCCGCGACGGCGACCGCAATAGAACGCAACTTCATCAAACAATTCTCCAGGGTGGTGGCACAGGACGGCCTGTGCCGCCTGAGATGACGCGTTAGGATAGCCGCCGCGGCGCCCGACCGCTACCGACGGGACGCAGGTCTGACCGGCCGGCGCGCCCGGAGTTCCCTTCACTCTTTTTTTACAATCAGGAATGGTCATGTCCGCCGCGCAGGTCGTCACCGCTACCCAGGATGCGATCCGCATCGTCACCGTGAACCGCCCCGACAAGCTCAACGCCTTGAATCGGCAGGTATTGCAGGACCTGGACGCGGCCTTCGCCGAGGCCGAGGCGGACCCGGCGATCCGCGTGGTGGTGCTGACCGGCGCCGGCGAGAAAGCCTTCGTGGCCGGGGCCGACATCGCCGAGATGAACGAACTCGCACCGGTCCAGGGCCGCGACTTCTCCCAGCTCGGGCAGCGGCTGATGCGCCGGATCGAGCGCATGCCCAAGCCGGTGCTGGCGATGGTCAACGGCTTCGCCCTCGGCGGCGGGCTGGAACTGGCGATGGCCTGCCACCTGCGCGTGGCCGCCGACAGCGCCCGCTTCGGCCAGCCGGAAATCAACCTGGGGCTGCTCCCCGGTTTCGGCGGCACGCAGCGCCTGCCACGGCTGGTCGGCCGCGCCGCGGCGCTGGAACTGTGCCTGCTCGGCGCACCGATCGACGCGGCGCGCGCGCTGCAACTGGGCCTGGTCACGCGCGTGGTGGCGGCCGCCGACCTGCGCGAGGCCACGCTGCAACTGGCGCGGCAACTGGCCGGCGCCGCGCCCCTGGCGCTGCGCGGGATCCTGGACGCAATCCAGGTCGGCGGCGAATCGGCGATCGAACAGGGCCTGGAGTACGAGACCGCGCAGTTCGGCCTGCTGTTCTCCAGCGAGGACATGCGCGAAGGCACCCGCGCCTTCCTGGAGCGGCGCGCGCCGCAGTTCCGCAACCGCTGAGCCGCCGCCGCCGATGCCTGTTCCGCCCCTCCCTGCCTCGCCGTTGCAGTTGCTGCGCTGGGTACTCGACGACGACCTCGATGCGGCGATCGACGGCGGCCTGATGGACTACGTCGGCAGCGCCGACGACGACCGTCTGGATCCGGTGTATCCGCACCTGCGCGCGCAGTTGCTGGCCACGCAGCAGCGCTTGCGCGCGGCCTGGGCCGCGCGCGAACGCTACCGCGCGCGCGCCGCGCGCCTGGCGCGCCGGGCCGCCGCGCGCGCGCGCCGCGCGCCGCCCGCGCACGCGCCCACCGCGACACCGGCGTTGCCGCCCGCGGCGGCGGCGATCCTGGCGCGAGCCAAGGCCAAGGCCGCCGCGCGGGGCGCGCCATGAGCGCGCGCGCCACGGCGCCGCGACGCGGCCCCACGCTGAGCAAGGCCGAGATCCACGAACTGTTCGCGCGCCTGTCCGAACTCAATCCGCATCCGACCACCGAGCTCGAATACAGCACCCCGTTCGAACTGCTGATCGCGGTGATCCTGTCGGCGCAGGCCACCGACGTCGGGGTCAACAAGGCGACCCGCCGTCTGTACCCGGTGGCGAACACGCCGGCGGCGATCCTGGCGCTGGGCGAGGACCGGCTGAAGCGCTACATCTCCACCATCGGCCTGTTCAACGCCAAGGCCAAGAACGTCATCGCCACCTGCCGCATCCTGGTCGAACAGCACGGCAGCGAGGTGCCGCGTGCGCGCGAAGCGCTGGAGGCGCTGCCCGGGGTCGGCCGCAAGACCGCCAACGTGGTGCTCAACACCGCCTTCGGCGAGCCGACCATGGCGGTGGACACGCACATCTTCCGTGTCGCCAACCGGACCGGGCTGGCGCCTGGCAAGGACGTGCGCGCGGTCGAGGACGCCTTGCTCAGGCGCGTGCCCGCGCAGTTCCTGCACGACGCGCACCACTGGCTGATCCTGCACGGCCGCTACGTGTGCAAGGCACGCAAGCCCGACTGCCCGCAGTGCGCGATCCGCGACCTGTGCCGGTACAAGGACAAGACACCAGGCTGAAACCGCTCCAAGCGCGTCATCGGATCGCCGACCGAATGCACTGTAGGAGCGGCTTCAGCCGCGACGCTGTCCGAAGCCGGAAACTACACCGCTGCGCTCGTCGCGGTTGAAACCGCTCCTACAAAAAATTCGGGTCGCCAGCCGGATGCACGGTGGGATGGGCTTCAGCCTCGACAGCTTCCGAAGCCTGGATGCTCGTCGCGACTGAAGTCGCTCCCACAACGGCACTGCGATGACTGCCGGGTGCACTGTAGGAGCGGCTTCAGCCGCGACGCTGTCCGAAGCCGGGAACTCCACAGCTGCGCTCGTCGCGGTTGAAACCGCTCCTACAAAAAATTCGGGTTGGCGGCCGGATGCACGGTGGAATGGGCTTCAGCCTCGACAGCTTCCGAAGCCTGGATGCTCGTCGCGACTGAAGTCGCTCCCACAACGGCACTGCGATGACTGCCGGGTGCACTGTAGGAGCGGCTTCAGCCGCGACGCTGTCCGAAGTCGGAAACTGCACCGCTGCGCTCGTCGCGGTTGAAACCGCTTGTGTCAAAAGAGGGTCTATCGTTGAAGGTGAGAGCGGGGTGCGGCAGGCCGTTAAGCCGCAGTGCCAAGCGAGCACGAGTAGGAGTCAGCGCCGCCGCACCCCGGTTCTCCTGCCTGACAAGCCCGAACAGTTGCCTGAGCCGGGAGCTCGAACATCACAAGCCTGGGCATTGGCAGGAGCGCTCTCGACCCTAAGTCTACTGCGGAGAACGTCTATGCGGCGCTTTGTCGGGATCGATGTTGCCAAGGCCGAACTGGTCATTCATGTGCTGCCGGACGGACTGGCCTGGACCCAGCCCAACACGGCACAAGGGCGGAGTGAACTGGTCCAGCGTCTGGCGAGGCTGGAGTGCGAACGGATCGTGCTGGAAGCCAGCGGTGGCTACGAACATGAGGTGCTGCGGACGTTGCGCCAGGCCGACTTGCCGGCGGTGCGGATGTGCGCGCAGCGCCCGCGTGCGCTGGCCAAGGCGCTGGGCATCAAGGCCAAGACCGATGCCCTGGACGCGCGCCTGTTGGCTGTTGCCGCCCAAGCCATTGCGGCCACCCCGACGGACGTGTTGCCCGAGCACCTGCAGCACCTGCGCGAACTGCTGGATCTGCGCAACGCCCTGGTCGGCCAGCACGACGCCCTCCGGCGGCGTTTGGAGCACATCACCAGCCCGGAGGTGCGGCGCCACTGCCAGGAAGCGATCGACCTGCTGAAGCGGCAGAGCGATGCGCTGAAGCGAGACCTCCAGCAGCGGGCCGACGCATGTTCGACCCTGCCCAAAGTGCCGGGGCTGGGGCCCATCCTGCGCGCCACCCTGGCCGCACGTCTGCCGGAACTGGGAACGCTGCCGCCGCGCAAGCTGGCTGCCCTGGTCAGGCTGGCACCGTTCAATCACGACAGCGGCCGCTGGCAAGGCCAGCGCCGCATCAAAGGCGGGCGCAGCGACGTGCGCCGCGCGCTGTACATGGCCACCTGGGCCAGCATCCGCGCCAAATCCCCCTTGGCCCAAACCTATGCGCGCCTGCAAGCGGCCGGCAAACCGGCCAAGGTCGCCATCGTCGCCTGCATGCACAAGTACCTGCGCTGGCTCAACGCCATTGCCCGCGATCAGGGCCCTTACACGCCTCCCGCCATCGCTGCTGCATGACAGTTGACTCCTACAAAAATTCGGGTCGCCGGCCGGTTGCACTGTGGGAGGGACTTCAGCCCCGACAGCTTCCGAAGCCTGGATTCCCACCGCTGCGTTCGTCGCGACTGAAGTCGCTCCCACAGCGACTGCGGACACGCCCGGGTGGCCGCTTGCAGACAACGCGACCAGCCTACGCCGCGCGCTGCCCCTCCACGCGCCGGTCCAGTTCCTTCCAATCCACCACCAGCGCGCAACCGCGGGCGGCGGCGTTGCGGCTCCAGTCGCGCAGCAGTTCCAGGCAGGCATGGTCGAGATGATGCAGCCGCGCCACGTCCAGGTGCAGTTCGGTGTTGGGCGGCAAGCGTTCCAGGGTCCGCGCCATGGTCGGCACGCGCAGGAAGGTGGCCGACCCCTCCAGCGACAGGCGCAGCTTGCCCGCCCCTGCCGCGGCGGCGCCGGCCGCGTCCTCGTGCGCATGCACACCCACTTTCAGCCGCGACTGCTGCAGCGCCAGCCGCAGCAGCGACAGCGCAAAGCCGATCAGCACGCCGGTCAGCAGGTCGGTGGCGACAATGGCGAAGGTGGTGGCCAGGTAGATCGCCGCGGTGCCGCGGCCGTAGGCGGCCAGGTCGCGCACCTGCCCCAGCTTGACCATCTTCAACCCGGTATGGACCAGGATGCCGGCCAGGCACGCCACCGGGGTCATCCGCAGCAGCCACGGCAGCAGCAGCGCGAACACCAGCAGCCAGCCGCCGTGCAGGATGGTCGAGGCGCGGGTGGCGGCGCCGGCCTGCACGTTGGCCGCGCTGCGCACGATCACCCCGGTCATCGGCAAGGCGCCGAGGAAGCCGCACAGCATGTTGCCCACGCCCTGCGCGGCGAGTTCGCGGTCGTAGCGGGTGCGCGGGCCGGTGTGCATGCGGTCCACCGCCGCGGCCGACAGCAAGGTCTCGGCGCTGGCGATGAAGGCGAAGGTGAAGGCCGACAGCAGCAGCGTCGCGTCGAACACGCCGAGCATCTGCGCCAGGGTCGGGATCTGGATCGCGGAGAGCAGGTTGGCCGGCACGTCGACCTTGCGCACGTCCAACTCCTGCCACTGCACCAGCGCGGTCATCGCCACCACCGCCAGCAGCGCGCCGGGCACGAAGCGCAGCCGCTGCGGGCGCAGCCGCTCCCAGGCCAGCATGATCGCGATGGTGCCCAGCCCGACCAGCAGCGCGGCGCGGCCGATGCCGTCGTCCAGCGCGCGCCACAGCGTCGCCGGCAACGCGGCGAAGTTCTCCAGCCCGCGCGCCTTCGGCACCGCATCCATCAGCACGTGCGCCTGCGAGGCGACGATCAGGATGCCGATGCCCGACAGCATGCCGGCGACCACCGCCGGCGAGGTCATGCGGAACCACACCCCGGCCCGGCACAGCCCGGCGACCAGTTGGATCGCGCCGGCCAGCAGGATCACCGGGCCCAGCGCGGCCGCGCCGTGCTGGCGCACCAGTTCGAACACCAGCACCGCCAAGCCGGCGGCCGGGCCGCTGACCTGCAGCGGCGAGCCGGCGATCAGCCCGACCACCAGGCCGCCGACGATGCCGGTGATCAGCCCGGCGGCCGGCGGCATGCCCGAGGCGATGGCGATGCCCATGCACAGCGGCAGCGCGACCAGGAACACCACCACCGAGGCCAGCAGGTCGCGGCCGAACGCGCCGTTGCGCAGGTAGCCGGCGAGCGCGGAAGCGCCGGCGAACGCGGGGTCCGTCATGGTTCGCATGCTCGTCTCCTTCAGACCGCGACGTTGCGCAGCGGCGGCGCCAGCCGCGGTCGCGGGGTGGCTTCGGGAGGACGCCGGCCGTCTTCCGGCAACAGCGGCGCGAAGCGCCCGTGCTCGGCGTCGAAGGCGCGGATCTCGCCGTGGGCGATGTCGTAGATCCAGCCATGCAGACGCAGCGCGCCGCGCGCCAACCGCGCCGCCACCACCGGCTGGGTACGCAGGTGGTCCAGTTGCGCCACCACGTTCTCCTCGGTCAGGCAATGCAGCGCGTCCTCCGGATGCCCGGCGCGATCGTGTTGCGCGGCGACCTGGCGTGCGCTGTCGGTGTGCTTGAGCCAGGCGGCCACGTTGGGCACGTCCTGCAGCGCATCCGGGTTGAGCACCGCCTTCATCGCGCCACAGTCGGTATGCCCGCACACCACGATGTGCTTCACCTGCAGCACCGCCACCGCGTATTCGATCGCCGCGACCACGCCGCTGACGTGCTGCGAGTACGGCGGCACCACGTTGCCGATGTTGCGGTACACGAACAATTCGCCCGGCTGCGCGGCGAACATCAACTCCGGCATCACCCGCGAATCGGCGCAGGTGATGAACAGGGTATGCGGGGTCTGGCCGCCGGCCAGTTGCCGGAACAGGCCGCGCTGGCGCGGGAAGACCTCTTTGCGGAAATGGCGGAAGCCATCGAGCAGACTTTGCATGGGGGAAACCTCGGGACAAGGGAAAGGCGTCGCCGCGGCGGATGCCGCAGAACGAGAAGGAAAGACGCAACGTGGAGGCCGCACTGGCGGCGGCGCGCCATCGCATCCGCGCCGGGTGCGGACACTGAGGGCACGGGATCGAACGCGACGCGGTCGTGGGCCGGGCGCGCTCGGATCAGCGACTCAGGCGCTGGGAGGTCGCAAGCGCGGCTGCGGGCGGGTGCCGTGACCATGCCGCGGCGTCGGCTGCGGCCAGGCCGGTGCAACGCGCGCCGGCCACCAGGGCACGGCCGGCAGCACCGGCGTGTCGTCGTAGGCCTGATCGGCGAGGCTGCGCGAGTCGGCATGCGTATTAGCCGCCTGCGGATCCGCCGCCGCAGCCGCCGCGCTGCTTTCGGACAGCGCCGGCGGCAACCCCACCGCCGCTTCTGTCGAACGCAACGTCGCGAGCAGCAGCAGCGACGCGAGCAACGACAGCGCGGCGAGCATCGACATCCGTTTGCGGGCATGCGAGTTCATGACTCCACGCTACCCAGCGTGTGCGGCAGCGACAAGTGTTGCAGCGCACAAAAGAGCCAATCGGCGGCGCGATGGCGAGACGATGCCGCGCTTTGTGATCCGCGTCGTGCGCTATTGCGCATGCCGCGTTTCATCTGCGCGCCATCGGACCGCAACATGCCGCGCGTCCAATGGCGCAGACGCCACGGTGTCGGGCGATCGCCCGCGTCGGGCATGTCCGCCAAGTGTCATATTTACGCAATCTTCACACCTTAGCCTGCGCGCATCTTTCACCGCCCAGGCAACCCATGAAACTGTCCCGCACCCTCCTCTCGGCAGCCGTGCTCACCGCGATGATCGCGCCCGCCGCCCACGCCGAGATCGCCATCGACGTGATCGGCGGTTCGGAAATCTCCTTCGAAGGCCTGGTCCAGGCCGACGGCAACTGGTACGACAACGACGTCCAGGATCTGAACGGCGGCACCGGCAACAACGGCAAGAACTCCGAGTTCGGCATCCGCCGCGCCGAGCTGGTCGCCAAGGGCAAGGGCCCGGGCAACTTCGAGTGGGTCCTGGGCTACGACGCCAGCACCCTGCGCGAGGCGTCCAACAACGGCACCACCGTGCGCAGCACCGGCAAGTTCCTGGACACCAACATCAAGTACAAGTTCGGCGGCAACGCCAACAACTTCCTGCAGATCGGCCAGTACAAGCAGCCCAACAGTCTGGAAGAGCTGTCCAGCACCAAGAACAACGACTTCATTTCCAAGGCCTCGGTCACCAACACCTACGCGGTGTCGCGTCGGCTCGGCGCCGCGCTCGGCTACGGCGACAACAACTGGAGCGTGGTCGGCAGCGTGTTCGGCCGCGAGCTGACCCGCAACCTGGCGCATGGCAGCGGCTACGGCGTGCGCGGCACCTTCGCGCCGATCAACGAGTCCGGCAACATCCTGCACTTCGGCCTGAGCTACGTGAACTACGACACCGACGCCGACACGCTGCGCCTGCGCGCGCGTCCGGACGCCGACCTGGCCTCGGTGCGCCTGGTCGACAGCGGCAACCTGACCAACACCGACCGCATCGGCGTGATCGGCGGCGAGGCGATGTGGGTCACCGGCCCGTTCAAGGCGCAGGGCGAGTACTACAGCGCCAAGGTCGAGCGCTACGGCGCCAGCGACAACTACAGCAACGACGGCTGGTACGTGAGCGGCGTGTGGAACGTCACCGGCGAGACATGGGGCTACAAGGCCGGCGTGCCGACCACCCCGCTGCCGAACGAGCCGGCCAGCGGCATGTGGCAGCTGGGCGTGCGCTACGACAGCATCGACCTCAACGACGGCAGCCTGGTCGCGCGTCCGGTCGGCGCGCCGCTGGTCGATGGCGTGCTCGGCGGCAAGATGAGCACCTGGACGGTCGGCGCCAACTGGTACTGGCGTTCGAACTTCAAGCTGGCGCTGAACTACGTCATGGTCGACAGCAGCAAGTACAGCAGCGCGGTGCGCGGCAACGTCAGCGACAAGCCGAACATCCTCGAAGCGCGCGCGCAGTTCTACTGGTAATCGCCGCGGCCCGGCGCAGCGCGCGGCGCAGGCCGCGCCTGCACCGGCGCCACGCGCCATCGCGTCATGTTTCCGTCATGTAGCAGCCCCGGCACCGTCATGGAACGGTTATGTAATGACCGTCTGCGGCGCCCCGCCTACCACCCTCCAGGAGCTCTCTCCGTGATCCTCTCGCTCAAATCCCGCGTCGCGGCCGCCGCCGTCGCCGCGTCGTTCGTGTTCGCCGCCAACGCCGCCGATGTCACCGGCGCCGGCGCGTCCTTCATCTACCCGGTCATGTCCAAGTGGTCGGCCGACTACAACGCCGCCACCGGCAAGAAGGTGAACTACCAGTCGATCGGCTCGGGCGGCGGCATCGCCCAGATCAAGGCGGCCACGGTCGACTTCGGTTCGTCCGACGCCCCGCTCAAGCCCGACGATCTGGCCGCCTCCGGCCTGGCCCAGTTCCCGTCGGTGATCGGCGGCGTGGTGCCGGTGGTCAATGTGCAGGGCGTCGCCCCGGGCGCGCTGAAGCTGGACGGCAAGACCCTGGCCGACATCTTCCTGGGCAAGGTCAAGACCTGGAACGATCCGGCGATCGTCGCCCTCAACCCGGGCGTGAAGCTGCCCGACGGCAAGATCACCGTGGTGCACCGTTCCGACGGTTCGGGCACCAGCTTCAACTTCACCAACTACCTGTCCAAGGTCAATCCGGAGTGGAAGAGCAAGGTCGGCGAAGGCACCGCGGTGCAGTGGCCGGTCGGCATCGGCGGCAAGGGCAACGAAGGCGTGGCCGCCTACGTCAAGCAGATCAAGGGCGGCATCGGCTACGTCGAACTGTCCTACGCGCTGCAGAACAAGATGTCCTACACCGCGATGAAGAACGCGGCCGGCAAGTTCGTGCAGCCCAGCGACGAGAGCTTCGCCGCCGCGGCCGCCAGCGCCGACTGGGCCAGCGCCAAGGATTTCTACCTGGTGATGACCAACGCCCCGGGCGAGGCCTCCTGGCCGATCACCGCGACCAACTTCATCCTGGTCCACAAGCAGCCGAAGAACCCGGTCAGCGCCAAGGCCACCAAGGACTTCTTCAAGTGGGTGTACGCCAATGGCGACGCGCAGGCCAAGCAGCTGGACTACGTGCCGCTGCCGGACGCGCTGGTCAAGCAGATCGACGCCTACTGGAGCGCCAACCTGAAGTACTGATCGGCCCTCTCCCCGATCGCTACCCGGACGCGGGCCCCTCACGGGGCCCGCGTTTTTTGTCCTTCTCCACGGGCTCGGCCCGGGCACCATTGCCCTCCTCCATCCGGAGGAACCCTGCGTGTTTCGGGCGGACCAAGGGTCGATGCAGGACGCGTGGCGTGCCTGGCGAGGACGCGCCGCAGTCCAGCGTGGCGTCGCCGCGTAGCCACGGGGGGCGAGCACGAGCGCGGCGATTTCGCCCATCGACGCATGCATCCCCTCGCTCCCGCACTCGCCTCTGCTTTCTAAGCGAAGCGCTTGTTTTTCTTGATCAAATTCACGCACGGGCAGCCCCGTCATGAGGCTGTAACAAAAACATCATTTCATAGCCTGCATCCGCCGGACCATCCGGCCCTCTTCGCTACGGAGTGACCCCATGAAACTGCAGCCGGCGCGCTTTGCCGTCCTGTCCCTGGCCCTCGCCTTCGCCGTCACCGCCTGCCAGCCGGGCAATGGCGACAAGCCGCAGGGAGGCGCCGACGCAGCCAACGGCGCACCCGCGGCCGCCCCGGCCGACGGCGCCAAGACCGCCGCGGAGATCTCCGGCGCCGGCGCGTCCTTCATCTACCCGCTGATCTCCAAGTGGTCGGCCGACTACCACACGGCCACCGGCAACAAGATCAACTACCAGTCGATCGGCTCCGGCGGCGGCATCGCCCAGATCAAGGCCGGCACGGTCGATTTCGGCTCCTCCGACAAGCCGCTGGACAGCGCCGAGCTGGCCGCCGCCGGCCTCGGCCAGTTCCCCTCGGCGATTGGGGGGGTGGTGCCGGTGGTCAACCTGGAAGGCATGGATGCGGGCAAGCTGAAGCTGACCGGCACGGTGCTGGCCGACATCTTCCTCGGCAAGGTCACCACCTGGAACGATCCGGCGATCGTCGCGCTCAACCCCGGCACCACGCTCCCCAGCACCAAGATCAACCTGGTGCACCGTTCCGACGGCTCGGGCACCAGCTTCAACTTCACCAACTACCTGTCCAAGGTCAGCCCGGAGTGGAAGAACAAGGTCGGCGAAGGCACCTCGGTGCAGTGGCCGGGCGGCGTCGGCGGCAAGGGCAACGAAGGCGTGGCCTCGTACGTGCAGCAGATCAAGGGCTCGATCGGCTACGTCGAGCTGGCCTACGCGCTGCAGAACAAAATGCCCTACGCCTCGATGCAGAACGCCGCCGGCAACTGGGTGCAGCCCAACGCCGAGAGCTTCGCCGCGGCCGCCGCGTCGGCCGACTGGGCCAACGCCAAGGACTTCAACCTGGTCATCACCAACGCCGCCGGCGCGCAGGCGTGGCCGATCACCGCGACCAACTTCATGCTGATGCACAAGCAGGCCAAGGACCCGGCGCGCAGCAAGGCGACCCTGGAGTTCTTCAAGTGGGCGTTCGAGAAGGGCCAGGCGCAGGCCAACGACCTGCACTACGTGCCGCTGCCGCCGGAACTGGTGCAGCAGATCGAGGCGTACTGGGCCAAGGAATTCAAGTAAGCGCGACACCGCTTCCGCCCTCCCCCGGCGGAAGCACGCGCGCGCACGCGGGAGGCGTCGCGCGCGCATCGGCACCGGCGCGCGCCACGCAGCGCCGGTGCCGCATCGGACTCACGTAATCCGGACTTTCGGGTTCCCGCCTGCGCGGGAGCGACGCAGCCCCACCCACCGCGCGCGGCCACCCCCGCCGCGGCCACGATCGGATCGCGCCGCCGCGCGCTCCGGCACACACCGAGCCCATGAACGCCACCGTCATTCCCGAAGCGATCACCGCGCCCCGCGGACGCGATCTGCGCGACGCCCGTGCCGACCGTCTGTTCCGCTGGCTGCTCACCGCCACCGTCGTGTTCGTCCTCGTCGCCCTGGCCAGCGCGGCGCTGTCGATGCTGTGGGGCGGCCGCCACGCCCTGCAGATGCAGGGCCTGAGCTTCTTCTACTCCAGCGAATGGAATCCGGTCGAGAACAAGTACGGCGCGCTGGCGCCGATCTACGGCACCCTGGTCACCGCGCTGATCGCGATGCTGATCGCGGTGCCGGTGAGTTACGGCATCGCCTTCTTCCTCACCGAGGTGTCGCCGCGCTGGCTGCGCGGCCCGGTCGGGACCGCGATCGAGCTGCTGGCCGGCATTCCCTCGATCATCTACGGCATGTGGGGCCTGTTCGTGCTGGTGCCGGTGATGACCGAATACGGCACGCCGTGGCTC
The DNA here is from genome assembly GCF_041242975.1 of Xanthomonas sp. DAR 35659. Lineage (NCBI taxonomy): Bacteria > Pseudomonadati > Pseudomonadota > Gammaproteobacteria > Lysobacterales > Lysobacteraceae > Xanthomonas > Xanthomonas medicagonis. The sequence continues at coordinate 2,080,964 of NZ_CP162488.1, read as the reverse complement.
AACGACCATCTCGGCACGCTGCCGCTGATCGGCCCGATGTTCCAGGGCCCGCCGCTGGGCATCGGCCTGCTCACCGCCGGCTTCGTGCTGGCGATCATGGTGATCCCGTTCATCTCCTCGGTGATGCGCGAGGTGTTCCTAACCGTGCCGACCAGGCTCAAGGAGTCGGCCTACGCGCTGGGCTCCACGCGCTGGGAAGTGAGCTGGGACATCGTGCTGCCCTACACCCGCTCGGCGGTGATCGGCGGCATCTTCCTGGGTCTGGGCCGTGCGCTCGGCGAGACCATGGCGGTGGCCTTCGTGGTCGGCAACACGGTGCGGCTGTCGCCGTCGCTGCTGGAGCCGGGCACCACCATCGCCGCCCTGATCGCCAACGACTTCGGCGAAGCCACCGAGACCTACCGCTCGGCGCTGCTGCTGCTCGGCTTCGTCCTGTTCATCGTCACCTTCATCGTGCTGGCGATCGCCCGCCTGATGCTGGCGCAACTGGCGCGCAGGGAGGGCAACTGATGGCCGCCGACATCGCCGATCGCCTGTACAACCGCCGCCGCGTGGTCAACGTGTTCGCGCTACTGCTGTCCTGTCTCACCGCGCTGTTCGGACTGGTGTTCCTGGGCTGGATCCTGTGGACCCTGGTGGCCAAGGGCATCTCCGGCATCGACGTGGACCTGTTCACCCGCATGACCCCGCCGCCCGGCGAGGAAGGCGGCCTGGCCAACGCGTTCTTCGGCAGCGCGGTGATGTGCGGCCTGGCGCTGCTGATCGGCACCCCGCTGGGCGTGGCCGCCGGCACCTGGCTGGCCGAGTTCGGCAACGCGCGCAAGACCGGCCAGGTGGTGCGCTTCGTCAACGACATCCTGCTGTCGGCGCCGTCGATCGTGCTCGGCCTGTTCGTCTACACCCTGTACGTGATGCAGACCGGCGGACGCTTCTCGGCCATGGCCGGCGCGCTGTCGCTGGCCTTCATCGTGCTGCCGGTGGTGGTGCGCACCACCGACGAGATGCTGCGCCTGGTGCCGGCGCAGATGCGCGAGGCGGCGCTGTCGCTGGGCATTCCGCAGTGGAAGGTGACGATCCAGGTGCTGTACCGCAGCGCCTCGGCCGGCATCGTCACCGGCGTGCTGCTGGCGCTGGCGCGGATCAGCGGCGAGACCGCGCCGTTGCTGTTCACCGCGTTCGGCAACCAGTACTGGAACAACAACATCATGCAGCCGATGGCCAGCGTCCCGGTGGTGATGAACTCCTTCGCCGGCAGCCCCTACCCCACCTGGCAGCAATTGGCCTGGTCGGGCGCCCTGGTGCTGACCGTGTTCGTGCTGCTGGTCAGCCTCGGCGCGCGCGCCATCCTGCGCCGCTACAAGACATCCAACGATTGAGTCCCCTATGGAACCGGCCATGAACGATCACCACAACGCCGCCCCGATGCACCGCATCGCCATGCCCACCGGGCACACCGCGCTGGCGCCGTCGCCGGTCAAGGTCGCCGCGCGCGGCCTGGACTTCTACTACGACAAGTACCACGCCCTGAAGGGCATCAACCTGGAGGTGCCGGAAAAGCGCGTCACCGCGCTGATCGGCCCGTCCGGCTGCGGCAAGTCCACCCTGCTGCGCATCTTCAATCGCATCTACGCGCTGTACCCGAAGCTGGAAGCGCGTGGCGAGGTGATTCTGGACGGCGAGAACATCCTCTCGCCCAAGTACCCGATGAACCGCCTGCGCAGCAAGGTCGGCATGGTGTTCCAGAAGCCGGTGCCGTTCCCGATGACCATCTTCGAGAACGTCGCCTACGGCATTCGCCACCACGAGAAGCTGTCCAAGGCCGACATGGCCGACCGCGTCGAGCACGCGCTGCGCCAGGGCGCGTTGTGGGACGAGGTCAAGGACAAGCTCGGGCAGAGCGCGCTGGGCCTGTCCGGCGGCCAGCAGCAGCGCCTGTGCATCGCCCGCGCGGTGGCGCTGCGCCCGGACGTGCTGCTGCTCGACGAGCCGACCTCGGCGCTGGACCCGATCTCCACCAGCCGCATCGAGCAACTGGTGGAAGAGCTGAAGACCGACTACACCATCGTCATCGTCACCCACAACATGCAGCAGGCCGCGCGCGTGTCCGACTACACCGCCTTCATGTACCTGGGCGACCTGATCGAGCACGACCGCACCGAGATCATCTTCTCGCAGCCCAGCAAGCAGCAGACCGAAGACTACATCACCGGCCGCTTCGGCTAGGCGGCCGCTCGGGCACTGCCCGATCGGCACCGGCGGACGCCGGCGCCCGGCCAGGGACGGCCGCGGCGCACGCGCCGGGGCCAGCCCCGCGCGGCCAGGCATGGCCGCGGCGACACTCACGCATTCAACGGACCTACGACATGAATACCCAGCCGAACGAGCACATCGTGAAGAGCTACGACGAAGAACAGCACCGCCTCGTTGCCGAGATCGTGCGCATGGGCGAGACCGCGGTGGCGCAGCTGGAAGCGGCGCTGGACGTGGTCGAGCGTCGCGACGACAACGCCGCGCTGCGCATCGTGGTCAACGACGAAGCGATCGACGCGCTCGAACAGGCGATCAGCCACGACGTGATGCGCCTGGCGCTGCGCGGGCCGATGGCGCGCGACCTGCGCGAGATCCTCGCCGGGCTGCGCATTCCGGCCGACATCGAGCGCATCGGCGACTACGCGGCGAACGTGGCCAAGCGCTCGATCGCGCTGAACACCTCGCCGCCGATGCCGCAGACGCTGGGCCTGCGCCAGCTCGGCACGCTGGCCGCGCAACAGGTGCGCGAGGCGCTGGCCGCCTACCAGGGCGGCGATGCCGACGCCGCGCTGCGGGTCCGCCAGGGCGATGCGGCGCTGGACGCGCAGTACACCGCGCTGTTTCGCGAACTGCTCACCTACATGATGGAAGATCCGCGCAACATCACCCCGTGCACGCACCTGCTGTTCATGGCCAAGAACCTGGAGCGGATCGGCGACCACGCCACCAACATCGCCGAGAACGTGTGGTTCCTGGTGCACGGCGACCAGCCGCTGCCGCCGCGCGACAAGCGCGACGAGACCAGCACGCCCGGCATGTGATCCCGGTGGGGTGGCGTGGCAAGCGGCCGCATGCGGTGCGCGCCACGTCCCCTGGCCGGCATCGCGTTGTCTGCGCGCCGCACCGCCACATGCGCGCGGCGGCGGCAACGGATAGGCTTGCGCACCACCGCCGGCGTCGCCACGCCGGCACCGCGCCCGCTGCCTGGAGAGTCCGCATGTCGATTCCGTCGCGTCCGTCCCCCATCCTCGTCGGCGCCGTCCTGCTTGGCGGCCTGGGACTGTCCGCGTCCGCGCTGGCCATGACCGACCTGGCCCAGGGCTATGCGCTCGGCGCGCAGGCCGCATCCCCGCCCGGCGCAGCCGCGACCACCACCGCCGCGCCGGCACAAGCCGCGCCCAAGGCCGATAGAACCCAGCGCGAGGCCAAGGCCGCCGAGGGCAGCTGCGGCGCGCACGCGCAAGCGGCCACGCCCGCCCAGCAGCCGGCCACGCCCGCCGCCGCCCCGGCGGCCACGCACGACGACAAGGCCATGACCGAAGGCAAGTGCGGCGAAGGCAAGTGCGGTGGCGGCAACTGACCCACCCCCGCGCGCGCTGGCCGCCGCCAGCGCCGGACTGGGCCTGCGCCGCGCCCTGCTGCCGGACCTGCTGCAGGCGCCGCCGGCGGCGCTGGATTTCCTCGAATGCGCGCCGGACAACTGGATCGGCGTCGGCGGCCGTCCCGGCGCGATGCTGGACGCACTGTCCGCGCGCTTTCCGCTGAGCTGCCACGGCTTGTCGCTGTCGCTCGGCGGCACCGCGCCGCTGGATACCGCGCTGTTGCGGCAGACCCGCCAATTCCTGGACCGGCACCAGGTCGCGCTGTACAGCGAACACCTGAGCTACAGCGCCGACGACGGCCATTTGTACGAACTCTTGCCGCTGCCGTTCACCGACGAGGCGGTGCGCCACGTCGGCGCGCGCATCGCGCAGGCGCAGGACGCGCTGGGCCGGCGCATCGCGATGGAGAACGTGTCCTACTACGCCGCGCCCGTACGCGCTTTGAGCGAAGCCGACTTCGTGGCGGCGGTACTGGCCGAGGCCGATTGCGACCTGCTGCTCGACGTCAACAACGTCCACGTCAATGCCGCCAACCATGGCGAGGATGCCCTCGCCTTCCTGGCCGCGATGCCGAGCGCGCGCATCGCCTCGTATCACATCGCCGGCCACCGCGACGATGTCGCCAGCGCGTTGAAGATCGATACCCACGCTGCCGCGGTCGCCGCCGACGTCTGGCAGTTGCTCGACACCGCCTACCGCCTGCATGGCGTCCGCCCGACCCTGCTGGAACGCGACGGCCAGTTCCCGCCGCTGCCGGAGCTGCTGGACGAGGTACAGCGCATCCGCGCCGCACAGGCACAGGCACAGGCCGCGCATGGCTGACACGCTGCAGGCGCAACAGTGGGCGCTGGCCCGGCACCTGCGCGATCCGCAGCGGCACGCGCCGCCGCCGGGCATCGACGCGCGGCGCCTGGAGGTGTACCGCACGCTGTTCTTCGACAACATCGCACAGTTGTTGACGCCGCAGTTTCCGGTGCTGCACGCCACGCTCGGCGAAGACGCATGGCAGGCGCTGCTGCGCGCGTTCTGCGCCGAACACCGGGCGCAGACGCCGCTGTTCCCGCGCGTGGGCGGCGAACTCGTGCGCTTCCTGCAGCAGCGCGCGCCCGACCCGCGGCGGCCGTGGCTCGCGGAGCTGGCGCACTACGAATGCGTCGAACTGGAAGTGCAGATCGACGATGCGCCGCTGCCGCCGCACGATCCGCACGGCGACCTGCTCGACGGCATTGCGCAACTCTCGCCCTGGCTGCGCCTGCTGCGCTACGACTGGCCGGTGCACCGCATCGGCCCGTCCTGGCAGCCGGACGCGACACCAGCGCAGCCGACCTGCCTGCTGGCGCGGCGCGATCGCGACGGCCAGGTCCGCTTCGCCGAGCTGGCGCCCCTGGTCCACGCACTGCTGCAGCGCCTGCACGACGGCGCGGGCAGCGGGCGCGCGACCTTGCTGCAGTTGGCGGCCGACCACGCGCAGGACCCTGCGGCCCTGCTGGACGAAGGCGCCGCCCTGCTTGAGCGCCTGCGCGAACAAGGCAGCGTGCTCGGCACCCGCGTGCCCGGCTGAGGCAGGCACGACGCCGGCGCGCGGCTTTGCCTTGGCCGCGACGTGAATTGCGACGGCCCGCGTTGTTGCCTGCTGGCGCCGTTTCCGGCGCGGTCGTCGCACGCGAACGGGGCCTGCGCGGGCGGCAGTCGGCCGCGCTCTGCTACCCTGCGCACATGAACCAGCACGTCGACGCCCCTTCCCAGCCCCTCGCCATCACGCCCATGTCGCGGCGTTTCCGCGGCTATCTGCCGGTGGTCGTGGACGTGGAGACCGGCGGCTTCGACTGGAACCGGCACGCGCTGCTGGAGATCGCCGCGGTGCCGATCGAGATGGACGATTTCGGCCAGCTCTACCCCGGCGCGACCGCCAGCGCGCATGTCGTGCCCGCGCCGGGCACCGCCATCGACCCCAAATCGCTGGAAGTCACCGGCATCATCCTCGACCATCCGTTCCGCTTCGCCAAGCCCGAGCGCGAGGCGCTGGACCACATATTCGCGCCGGTACGCGCGGCGGTGAAGAAGTACGGCTGCCAGCGCGCGATCCTGGTCGGGCACAACGCGCACTTCGATCTGAACTTCCTCAACGCCAGCGTCGCGCGCTGCGGGCACAAGCGCAATCCGTTCCATCCGTTCAGCGTGTTCGACACCGTGACCCTGGCCGGCGTCGCCTACGGCCAGACCGTGCTGGCGCGCGCGGTGCAGGCGGCCGGCTTCGACTGGAACGCCGCCGACGCGCACAGCGCGGTCTACGATACCGAGCAGACCGCGCGGTTGTTCTGCAAGATCGCCAACGCCTGGCCGGCACCGCAACTCGGCTGAGCGCGGCGCGCGCGCCGCGGAGCCCGACCGAACCGCCGGCGCCGCGTCGCGCACGGATCGCGGTTGCGCCGGCCACCAGGCAACGGCGACGGATCCCGCATTTCGACGACAGCGGCAAGGCCGCACCGCTCCGCGGAGTCATTCCGGCCCAGGCGCATGCTGGCGCACGCCGCTCACGCGCGGCTGTGGCACACTCGTGCGCACGCCGGAGCGCGGTTCGCGGCAACGCGATCGCCGCCGTCGAGCGCCTCGCGCAAGCCAGGCCCTCGCGGCGCGGCTGCCGCCAGCGCCGGGCCCATCTACAACCGCTCCACGAGGAGAACCGCATGACCGCGCAAGGCGACATCCACACCAATCCGGAACAGATCAAGCTGTCGTTCGACGGCCAGAGCGTCGACTGGTACCTGCAGAAGCTGGTCACGGTGGTCAACACCACCAACGTGCAATTCGGCGTCACCCTGTTCGTCGAAGGCGCGATCGTGTCGGGCGTGCTGGTCAGCGGCAAGACCTACTTCGAGGCCTTCGCGCAGGAGTTCTCCGCCGCCTATCCCGGCGACGCGGACGGCAAGGAAAGCATCCGCCAGGCCTTTGCCAGCCATGCGTCGATCTACGACGCGGGCAGCGACGAGCAAAGCAGCTCTCCGCCGCAGTTCATCCACCTGATCGATTCGCGCCACTTCTCGCCCGGCGGCCAGCCGCTGCCGAACAACCGCGGCGTGCTGTGGCGTGGCAAGATCAACGCCGTCTCCGGCTTCAGCCTGGGGTCGCTGTCGGCCGACGACGCCTGATCCACGAAACGCGCGGTGCGCGGAAGGCGCGGACGCGCCGTCCGCGCCCTCAGATGCCGCGTCGGCTTGCCGGTTTCCAATGGATCTTCCGCACGGCGCGCGCTGCAACGTCGCTATTGCGCCTCAGCGCCATCGCCGACCGCCGACAAGGGTGAGCACAACGGTCTGGCGCGGAAATGCGCGCGAGGGACTCGATCCGGCCGCGAGCGACATGGATCGCGGCGCCCGGTGCGGGTCCTGCCAACCTCCATCGCGCTGCGATCACGCGCACGCCGGCCGAGACCGATCACCACCGCCATGAACAAAACCGACGCCCTCGCGTTCCTGCGCGCCCATCAGCCGTTGCCCGCGGACGCCCAGCTCAGCCAGGGCCTGATCGACGCCTACGACGCGGCGAGACGCCTGTTCGTCGCCGCCCCCGATCGCGAAGCGCTGCCGTTGTTCCTACGCTCCTATGGCGATGGCGACGGATGGGGCGTCTATCCCCTGGTCGAGGACGTGTTCCATGCCTGCGACCGCGCGGACGTCGTCGCCGCGATCCGGGAGGTCCTGGAAGATCCATCGCTGCCGGAAGGCAGCCGATACTGGGTCACGCAGGTCGCCGCGGCGTTCGCGGATCCCAGCTTGCGCAACGGCCTCGCGCTGTCGGCCGGATCGGCGCATCGGGACATTCGCGAGGCCGCGCAGCTGTGCCTGGAACTGCTGGACGGCCACGGCCCGCGCTGACACCGCCGCCCCGCCACGCGATCGCCTCCGCGCAGGAGGCGCACAACTAGATCGCAAGCGCCGCCGATGCACGCGCCGCACACGGTCCTCAACCCACGCACACCCGATCGCGACCCAGCCCCTTGGCCCGATACAAGGCTTCGTCGGCGCGCTCCAGCCATTGGCTCGGGGTCTCGTCCGCACGCAGCGCGACCAGCCCGCCGCTGAAGGTGACCCGCAGCGCCGGCGCGTCGGCCCATTGCGCGCGCATATGGAACAGGTCGCGCAGGCGCGCGGCCATGCGCTCGGCGTCGGCCAGCGGCGTGTCGCCGAGCAGCACCGCGAATTCCTCGCCGCCCAGCCGCGCCGGCAGGTCGGAGCCGCGGCAGGCCTCGGCCAGCAGGCGCCCGACTTCGCGCAGCACCGCGTCGCCGGTGGCGTGCGAGTAGCCATCGTTGATCTGCTTGAAGCGGTCGATGTCGATGACCAACAGGCACAGCGGGTTGCCGGTGCGCTGCGCGCGCTGCACTTCGCGCTGCAGCACCTCGTCGAAATGGCGCCGGTTCGGCAGCGCGGTCAACGCGTCCTCGTGCGCCTGGCGCTCGAACGCGTCGGCCTGGTGCTGCAGGTCCGCCAGCAACTGGCTCTTGTCGGCGTCGGCGCGCAACAGCCGCTCGGTCTGCAGTTGCAGCGCGCCGGTACGCTGCTCGACCAGCCGCTCCAGGCGCAGATTGCGCCGCTGGTAGCGCGCGATCAGGTAGCGGTACAGCCCCACCAGCGCGCACAGCAGCGCCAGCGCGGCGGCCGCCTGCACGCTGTGCCGCTGCCACCACAGCGGGGCGACGCTGAACCGCCAGACCGCCTCGCGCGTCCCCCAGGCGCCGTCCGGGTGCGCCGCGGCCACTCGCAGGGTGTAGTCGCCCGGCGGCAGGCCGACGAACTCGACGCTGCGCTGCTGGCCGCGCTCCACCCACTCCTTGTCCAGGCCATCGAGTCGGGTGCGGTAGCGGATACGCTCAGGCAGCAGATAGCTGAGCCCCACATAGGACACCGCGATGCGCGTGGCGCCGGGCAACCGCGACTGCCGCCGCCATGCGAACGGGCGGCCATCCAGCAGCACGTTCTCGATCGCCGCCGGCGGCGGCAGACGCGTGCGGAAGCGTTGCAGACGTTGCGGATCGACGCTGCTGACGCCGCCGGCGGTGACCAGCCACACGCTGCCGTCGGCGCGCAGGATCATCGCCGGCCCGGAACTGCCGTTGCCCTGGGCATTGGCCATGCCGTCGATCTCGTTGTAGCGGGCCACCTGCACCCGGCCCGCGCGCCCATCGGCCACCGCGTCGAGCGCCTCGGCGCTGGTGCGCAGCACGCCGCGGTTGCTGCTGATCCAGACGTTGCCGAGGCGGTCGCGAACCAGCTGGAACACGGTATCCACGGGCATGCCCTGCTCCAGCCCGACCCGCGCCAACTGGCCGTCGCGCACGCGGTGCAGGCCGCGATCGGTGGAGATCCACACGTCGCGGCCCAGCGCCTGGAAACCGAACACGCTGCGCGCGCCGCCCAGCGGCTCCAACGGCAAGCGCCGCACGCGGCCCTCGCGCAGCACCGCGGCGCCGTCGACCGAGCCGATCCACAGCGCGCCCTCGATGCTGGCCAGCGCGGTGATCAGGCCCTGCGGCAGGCCCGGCACGTCGGCGGCGCGCGCCTGCTCGCCGTCGATGCGTACCAGCCCGCGCTGGGTGCCGATCCACACCGTGCCGGCGTCGTCCACGCTGATCGCGCGCACGTGGCCGCTGGGCAGCCCGTCTTGCTGGCCGTAGTGGCGGCGCACGCGGCCGTCGCGCATCCGGTAGACGCCGTCGGCATAGGTGCCGACCCACAGGTCGCCGTCCGCGCCGCGCGCCAGGCTCAGCACCGACGGCGCGCTGCCGTTGGCGTTGCGCAATCCGCTCGGCGCGACGCGGCCGTCGGCCGCCATGCGATCGAGGCCGGCGGCGCTGCCGATCCACAGCGCACCGTCCGGCGCTTCCAGCACGGCACGCACGTAGTCGCCACTGAGCCCATCGCGGCGGGTGTAGCTGGTGAACAGGGTTTCGCGCAGCCGGAACAGGCCGCCGTTGGCGCCGATCCAGAGGCTGCCCTCGGCATCCTCCAGCAGGCTCACCACACGGCCGTTGGGCAGCACGTCGCCCGGCGCCATGTGCTCGACCCCGTAAGGGCCGATGCGCAGCAGGCCCTGGTTCTCGGTGCCCAGCCACAGGTCGCCGTTGCGGTCGCGCAGCATCGCGGTGAAATGGCCGTAGCCCGGCAGGCGATGCACCAGCACCGCGCGCTCGCCCTCAAGCCGGTACACGTTCTCGCCGGCCACCAGCCACAGCGTGCCGTCGGCGTCGCGGTACGGCCAGGCCAGGCCCGGCGGCAGCCCGAACGCCGCCGGCGCGCGCCGCAGCGTGCCTTGCGCGTCGCGGTACAACAGCCCATCGAGGCTGCCGATCCAGACCCGATCCTGGTCGTCGACGGCCAGATGCGGAAAGCTCGCCGCCAGCGGCAGGTCCGGCGGCGCCGGCTGGTAATCGAAGCGGCCGTCCGGCCACAGGCAGCCCAGGCCGTTGCCCTCGAACAGCAGCCACAGCCGCCCGTGCCGGTCCTGGGTCATGGCGTGGATCAAGGCCCGCGGCCAGCCCGGCGGCTGCACCCAGAAGCGCCACGCACCGGCGCGATCGTAGCGGCCGAGATTGCCGCGCGAGTCGCTGAGCCACAGCGCGCCGTCGCGGCCGACGTACAGCGAGCCGACGCCGTTGTCGGGCAGGGCCGGGCGGGTGCTGCGGTCGATCACCGCGAACTCCAGGCCGTTGTAGCGCACCAGCCCTTCCCAGGTCGCGAACCACAGGCGCCCATCGGCGGTCTGCGCCAGGTCGCGCAGCGAGTTGTGCGGCAGGCCGTTACGCGAGGTCCAGGCATCCACCGCGTAGTCGCGCAGCGGCGGCGGGCCGCTGGCGTCGGCGGCGACGGCGCGCCAGGCCACGCCCAGCGCCAGCAGCAGGACCAGCAGCAACGGCGGGGCGAACGCCCACGCGCGCCCGCGCCCGCATGCGCGCCCGATCATCCCCCTCCCCCCGATGGCGTTCACCGTCCCGACCCGATCCGGCGCAGGCGCGGCACGACAGGCCTCTGGCACGAGAGGTCGGCATCGACGAAAAGGGGGTGACGCGGAATCATTTACCGAACGGAACGCGGGGCAATCGCCAATGGTAGGCAAAAAACCGGCGTTGCGGGCGGGGCCGTAGCAAAACCGAAGCAAGCGTCGCGTGAAGACTTCACGCCAGTCGAGCCGAACCGCATGCGCCCCCCCTTCTCCCCCGGGAGAAGGTGCCCCCGAAGGGGGCGGATGAGGGTACGTGCGAAGCCTCATGAAAAAAGCCACCGCCGCGGAGCGGATCAGGGTACCGGCGAAGCCTAGCGTCGCCATCACTCCGCGAGGGGCTTCGCCCCACCCTCACCCCACCCCCTCTCCCTGTGGGAGAGGGGCCTGCCTTGTCGCCGCTCACCGAAGCAGCGCGACCGTGGCGGCGACGCGGCGCTCAGCCCATGCGTTGCCGTACCGCCTCGAACAGGGTCACGCCGGTCGCCACCGACACGTTGAGGCTTTCGATGTCGCCCGGCATCGGGATCTTGACCAGGCCGTCGCAATGTTCGCGGGTCAGCCGGCGCAGGCCGTCGGACTCGCCGCCCAGCACCAGCGCCACGTTGCCGCGCAGATCCTGCGAGTACAGCGAGGTCTCGGCCTCGCCGACCAGGCCGTAGATCCACACGCCCTGCTTCTGCAGGTCGCGCAGGCAGCGCGCCAGGTTGGTCACCGCCACGATCGGAATGCGGTCGGCGGCGCCGGCCGAGGTCTTGCGCACGGTGGCGTTGACCGGCGCCGACTTGTCCTTGGGGATCACCACCGCGGTGGCGCCGGCCGCCGCCGCGCTGCGCAGGCAGGCGCCGAGATTGTGCGGATCCTGCACACCGTCGAGCACCAGCAGCAACGCGCGGCCCTCGGCGGCGGCGACCAGGCCTTCCAGCTCGTTCTCGCCCCAGGTGCGCGCCGCGGCATAGCGCGCCGCCACGCCCTGGTGGCGTACCGCGCCGCCGACGCCGTCCAGCGCCTGGGTGTTGACCCGCCGCACCTCGATGCCCTTGCGCCGCGCGTTCTCCTCGATCTCCACCAGCCGCGGGTTCTTGCTGCCCGCCTCGACCAGCACCTCGCGCACGTTGTCGGCATCGTTCTCGATCGACGAAGCCACGGCGTTGACGCCGACGATCCACTGGTTCTGCTTGCTCATGAGGCGGGGACTGCGAGGAAGGAAAGCGGGCATGGTAGGCGTTGCGGCTGCTCGCGTCACATGGGTGGGGGGCTGGGAATGGGGAATCGGGAATGGGGAATCGGAAGTGCGGCGTCTGTGGCCTGTTGATTCCTGCGCGCAAGGACGCGGCCGCGCCTCGGCCGTCGGCGCGGCGCTCGGGCCGCGCGCGTCGCGGCTGAAGCCGCTCCTACACGAGGCGTCGGCTCGGGGTGGCCAGCGGCTGCGGAACCGCATCGGAACGCCTGCGCCATCGTGCGGCGGAGGATCGGCAGGCAGCCAGCGGCATCGTCCGCATCACGTCATCGCGCAGCGTGTGGCCCGGGGCGGCGATGGCGTAGTCGAGCGGCGACAGACCGTCTTGCAGGCTAACGCGGCGAGCGAGGCTGCAGTGGCTCGGTCGGCCAGCGCCCTGACTCAGTCCGGCCAGCGCTCGGTGTCGTGGTCGGGATGCTGGTACGACACCAGCTCCGCCAGGAACGGCGCCGCATCCAGGTCGGCGTCGGTGCGGATCGCGGTCAGCCGGTGCAGTGCGTCCACGAACGGCAGCTTGCCTTCCAGACCGTACTGGATGCGCGGCGGCAGCGCGGCCGGATCGTCGAACGCACCGGCGGCCACGGCGACGCCGTCCGGCGCCTCGTAGGTCAGCGGCGTGCCGCAGTCGGCGCAAAAGCCGCGCCGCACCAGGTTGGAGGACTGGAAGCGCTTCGGCGTCCCCCGCGTCCACTCCAACTCCGCGCCGCGCGTGGACACCAGCGGCGCGTAGTACGCGCCGAACGCCTTCTGGCACATCCGGCAATGGCAGATCGAGGCGTCGTCGAGCCGGCCACGCACCCGGAAGCGCACCGCGCCGCACTGGCAACCGCCGCTGTATTGGTCGTACTCCATGTCTGCTCCCGGATGCGGTTGCGCACTGCGTGACACCGACCTTTTACCAGAGTTGCGAGTGACGACTGCGGCAGGCCACGTCCGCGGCTGCAGATCCTCGTGCAGATGCGGTACGTCCGCGGCCGGCGACGACGCCGGACCGAGGGCCGCCGTGGACAGCGCCGATCGGCCGAGCGTGGCCGGTTCGGCGCACGCCTGCCCCGGCGCGGCCTCGGCCGCGCCGATGGCGCGATCGCGGTGCGCGCGCGGCGACCCGCCGCGGCACCGCGCCGTCAGTACTTCTTTTTCTTGCGCTTGGCCGGCTGCCCGCGTTCGGGCGGCGGCGCCATGTCGGTCAACGGCTCGCCTTCCACGACCAGGCGGAAGTCGATCTTGCGCTCTTCCATGCTGGCCTTGAGCACCAGGATACGGACCCGGTCGCCGAGCCGGAACTGCATCCCGCGGCGCTCGCCCGTCAATGTCTTGCGTACCGCGTCGAACTGGTAATAGTCCTGCGGCAACTGGGTCACGTGGATCAGGCCATTGACCTTGGACTGGTCCAGCTCCACGAACAGGCCGAAGCTGGTGACGCCGCTGACCACGCCGTCGAACTGGCCGCCGACATGCTTCTCCATCCATGCCGCGCGGTAGCGCTCGTCGACCTCGCGCTCGGCCTCGTCGGCGCGGCGCTCGCGCTCGGAGCACTGCAGCGCCAGCGCCGCCATCTCGCGCGGCGAATACAGATACTTGTCCGGCGCGCCGCGGGTCAGCGCGTACTTGATCGCGCGGTGCACCAGCAGGTCCGGATAGCGGCGGATCGGCGAGGTGAAGTGCGCGTAGGCCTCCAGCGCCAGGCCGAAGTGGCCGGCGTTGTCCGGCGAGTACACCGCCATGCTCTGGCTGCGCAGCAACACCGACTCCAGCAGCGCCGCGTCGGGGCGCTCGCGCACCTTCTTCAGCAGCTTGGTGTAGTCGCCCGGCACCACCTTGTTCCACGGCGGCAGGCTCAGCTTGAATTCCTTGAGGAACTCCAGCAGGTCGGCGTACTTGGACTCCGGCGGCCGCTCGTGCACGCGGTACGGGGCCGGGATGCGCGCCTCCAGCAGATGCCGCGCCGCAGCCACATTGGCGGCGATCATGCACTCCTCGATCAGCTTGTGCGCGTCGTTGCGCACCAGCATGCCGGCCTGGGTCACCTCGCCGGTGTTGTCGAGCACGAAACGCACTTCGGAGGTCTCGAACTCGATCGCGCCGCGGCGCGAACGCGCCTTGGCCAGCACCTGGTACAGCTGGTGCAGGCGCTCCAGGTGCGGCAGCACCGCGGCCACGTCCTTGCGCACCTGCTCGTCCTTCTCGCCCACCGCCTGCCACACCTGGTCGTAGGTGAGCCGCGCGTGCGAGTTCATCACCGCCTCGTAGAAGCGCGCTCCGGCCACCTCGCCCTGGCGATCGATCTGCATGTCGCAGACGAAGCACATGCGGTCGACCTTGGGATTGAGCGAACAGATGCCGTTGGACAGCGTCTCCGGCAGCATCGGCACCACGAAACCGGGGAAGTACACGGAGGTCGCGCGCCGCACCGCCTCGGTGTCCAACGGCGTGCCGGGGCGCACGTAGTGCGACACGTCGGCGATCGCCACCACCAGGCGGAAGCCGTCGGCGTTGGCTTCGCAGAACACCGCGTCGTCGAAGTCCTTGGCGTCGGCGCCGTCGATGGTCACCAGCGGCGTCTGTCGCAGGTCCACGCGACCCTTGACCGCGGCCGGCTCCACCGTCAGCGGCACCGCCGCGGCTTCGTCCAGCACCTCCTGCGGGAATTCGTACGGCAGCTCGTGGCCGTGGATCGCCGCCTCCACCAGCAGCGATGGGGTCAGCTTGTCGCCGAGCACCGCGATGATCTTGCCGATCGGCGGGCGCCGCCCGTCCGGGGTCGAGGTGAGTTCGCACACCACCAACTGGCCGTCGCGGGCCTCGCCGGTGGCGTCGATGGGGATCTGCACGTTGCGCTGGATGCGCTTGTCGTCGGGCACCACGTAGGCGATACCGCCTTCCAGGCTGAACCGGCCGATCAGCCGAGTCAGGCCGCGCTCCAGCACGCGCGCGATGCTGCCTTCGCGGCGGCCGCGGCGGTCGATGCCGGTGACGTTGGCCAGGGCGCGATCGCCGTGCAGCACCTTGCGCATCTCGTAGGGCGGCAGGAACAGGTCGTCGCCGCCCTCGTCCGGGCGCAGGAAGCCGAAGCCGTCGGGGTTGGCGATCACCACGCCGGGGATCAAATTGGTCTGCTGCACCGGCGCGTAGCCGCCGCGGCGGTTCTGCACCAGTTGCGCCTCGCGCAGCATCGCGCCCAGGCGCTTGCTCAACGCCTCCATGCGCGAGGGCTCGGTCAGGCCGAGTTGCGCCGCCAGTTCTTCCAGGGTCTGCGGGCCGTCGCAGCGGTCGAGCAACTGCAGGATCGCCTCGCGGCTGGCGATGGGCTCGGCATAGCGCTGGGCCTCGCGCGCGGCGAACGGGTCGACCACGGCAGCCGGCGCCGCGGCCGCCGACTTGCGTGCCGGCGCGGCGGGTTCGGGCGGATGCAGCGGTTGCAGCGGCGGCTTGGGGGTGCGCCGCAGGAAACTGGGCAGGCTCGGCATCCACGCCGGCAGCCTGGATTTCTTCGGCGCGGGCGCCGCCGGGGTGGCGGCCTTGCTGGTGGGTGTGTCGTGGGATGCGGATTTGCCGGACTTGCCGGACTTGCTTTTGCGAGTTGTCATCCGCGCATGGTACTCCCATGCAGGTTGCCGCCAAGCGAAGCGGAGGCCGCGCGCGCGCCGACCGCGGCCCCAGAAACGACGAAGCCCGCGTCAGCGGGCCGGTCGTTGCGGAAGCCCAGCGCTTCCGCAGTGTTGCATTTGGTGCCCAGAAGAGGACTCGAACCTCCACGAAGTTGCCCCCGCTAGCACCTGAAGCTAGTGCGTCTACCAATTCCGCCATCTGGGCGATGGGCGCCGCCTATTCTCCAGGCTACGTACCCGCTTGTCAACGCGGCGCGCGCGGGTGCCCGCCGGCAGTCGAGACGCGGCCCCTGCGCGCCGTTGCATGCGCGCCAACCGCTGCGCACCCACACCCAGTTCGGCCACGCGTCCGCCCGCATCGCCTCCCAACGGGCTGCGGCGCACTCGGCGAACATCGCAACGCCACTTTCTGGCCCGCCGCGACGGCGCACCGATGGCGCCACGCAGTGCATCCGGGCAGGAGCAGCATCTGAGCACGGCGTTGCTCGCCCTGCCCGGCCGACCGCACGGCTGCGACCGCCATACGATTGTGTTGGCACCTGATTCACCACCGCGCCGCGGGCCGGCACGTTGCGTGTTGCTTGACAGATTCACACCCGCCCTACACAATCCTCGGCCTGTATCGCCCAGGTGGCGGAATTGGTAGACGCACTAGCTTCAGGTGCTAGCGGGGGCAACTTCGTGGAGGTTCGAGTCCTCTCCTGGGCACCATCGATACAGCGACACGCTCGAAAGAAATCCCGCTCCGGCGGGTTTTTTTTTGATTTGGCGACGCCGGCCACGCGGATGCCGAACATCCACTCCATGCCACTGTCGCAGGCCTGGTCGACAGTGCTTCCAGCGCCGCCGATCGGCCGCCGCGACAGCACAAGCGCGCACCCTGGCGTCAGCGCGTCTGCCACTCGGCCACTCGGCCACGCAGCAACGCTCAGCGCAGCGCCTTTCGCTGGGCCTCGCCGCCGCAAGGCACGGCCTTCATCGCGAACGACTGCCGCTTGTCCCCGTTGAGCATCTCGATACGGGCGAGCAGCGTTCGCTCGCCGTCGTAGCGGTACGCGATGCGCTGAGGAAAGTCATTGGCGGCGTTCTCGAAGACCGCGTCCTGGTCGGACGCCGCAACCAGCGAAAAGCTCGCCGCGCTACTGGCATTGGGCATCGGCCGGTACACGACGCCGTCGGCGGTCTGAACAAGCTGGATGAATTCGAAGAATTCCGTCCGGTCGCCACGGACCGTCTGGCTGTTGCCGAGCATCATGCCGGCGCGAGGCGACGTATAGGTCTCACGCATCGAGCCGCCGTCGCCGGTACTTCCCTCCCAGCATCCGGCGAGAAACGCAACGTCGTCCAGCGTGGCAGGAGGACGGGCAGCAGCGAACTGCGTCACCGCAAGTCCGAGCATGCCCAATATCGCCCGCCAGCGCTTCTTCGATGTCCTGGCCATCCCGATGCTCCTTGACCATGCAGGTAGCGCACAGCATGCCATCAGCTCGCACCGTGCATGACACCGCTGCGGCGACGCGAGCCGACCCCATGCACGACATGGCGCTCTCCGTCCCCCGCCCGCTGCTGCCACGCCGGCGACGGACGGCAAGAAGCGCTTGACAGCCCCCGTTGCCGCCAGCAGAATTCCGCGCCTGAGTTGCCCAGGTGGCGGAATTGGTAGACGCACTAGTTTCAGGTACTAGCGGGTAAAACCGTGGAGGTTCGAGTCCTCTCCTGGGCACCACGACCGACAGGTCGGCAGAGTTGAGAAAACCCGCTGCGGCGGGTTTTTTGTTGCCCGCGCCGCGCCGCGCCGCGCACGGCGCGACGCCCGGCATCGCCTGCGCAAGTTGCGATGCGCAAGCATCGCGGCAGCGCCGAGAGTCGGCCGCCACCCCGCCGCCATCGGCCCGCTTCGCCGCAGCGCGCACTCAGCGATCCGGTGGCCGGAACGCGCCGATGTCCACACGCACGCCATCCACCCACACCGCGACCATGTACGCACGGTAGCCCGGGTTGTGCCGCTCGGCGGCGCGCGCGGCGATGTAGGCGTTGGCGGCATGGACCAGCACGTACAGGGCCGGCTCCAGCTGCGCCACGCGCCTGAGTTTCACTTCGTAAGTCGCCATGTGCCGTTTCCCGCCGCGGCGTCGCGGCCATGGCCGATCGCGGCAACGACGCGCCACGCCGCAGCGCCGCCCTGCACCGTCGTTGCAACGGCAATGGAGATCGGGCCAAACACCATGCACTCCTCGGTCGTCCTTGTCCGGCGTGCGCGTCCTCACGCGTCGGCGCGTCCCGCACCGCCAAAGTATCGAATTTCCGAACATCTAGAGTCAAGCATGCCTGTACGACAAGGTGACGGATGCTCCATATCTTGGTAAACCCCCGTCTCCGCAAGGCCACCGCGATGAAAAGCTTCGGCGACCGTTTGCGCGAAGCCAGGAAAGCCGCCGGCCTGACCCAGGAACAGTTGGGCTTCGCGCTGGGCGTGACCAAGTCGTCGGTGTCGGCATGGGAAAACGATCGCGAAACGCCGAGCTTCCGCCTGCTGCCCAATCTGCGCGGCGTGCTCAAGCGTTCGCTGGACGAGTTGATCTGCGGCCAGGGCCACAGCGGCGCGCGCCTGCAGGACAGCCCGGCCGATTACGCGCTGCAGGCGCACGATACGCACGAGCAGGCGCTGCTGACCCGCTATCGCAACCTGCCGGCGCGGCGCCGCGAAGCGGTGCTGGAGCTGCTCAAGCCGGACAAGGGCTGAGCGCGCGCCGCATCCGCGAACCGATAGCCCCTGTACCCCCTGTAGGAGCGGCTTTAGCCGCGACGGACTCCATCGACAAGACCTGTCGCGGCTGAAGCCGCTCCTACAGGAACAGCCGGCGGCTGCGGCGTTTCAGCCGCCCACGCCGATCTCGCGCAGCGCATCGCCCCAGATCCGGTAGCCGTCTTCGCTGGGATGCGTGCTGTCGGGCATCAGCGCCTGCGGCAGGCTGCCGTCGGGTTGCAGGAAGCGCGCGCCGATGTCCAGCCAGCGCACCGCCGGGTCGTGGCCGAAACGCGCGGCCAGCAGGCGGTTGGTCTGCGCGATCGGTTCGCGCCGTGGCGAATCGGCTTCAAAACCGCGCGGCAGGATGCCCATCAGCACGATCCTGCTGCGCGGCAGCCGCTGCCGCACCTCGGCGACCACCGCGGCCACGCCCTCGGCGGTTTCCTGCGGCGTGCTGGCGCGCGCGTTGTCGGTGCCGGTGAGGTTGTTGGTGCCGATGTTGATCACCACCCAGCGCGGCGCCAACCCGTCCACCTCGCCCTGGCGCAGCCGCCACAGCACGTTCTGGGTGCGATCCCAGCCGAAGCCCAGGTTCAGCACCTTGCGCGCGCCGAAGGTGCGCTGCCAGGCCTGCGCGCCGCCGACCCGCGTCGCCTGCGGCGGTCCGCCCCAGAAGTGGGTGATCGAGTCGCCGAGCATCACCACCTCCGGCTGCAGCTGGCGCGCGACGTCCAGCGCGGCATGGTGGCGCGCGTACCAGTCGTAGGAATCCTGTTCCAGCCACGGCACCGGGATCAGCGCGGTATTGGCCTGGGTCATCGCCGCCAGCGGCACCCGCGGCGGCTCGCCGAGCAGGCGCGCCAGGGTCGGCTCGATCGCCTCGGCCATGCGCCGCTGGCCGCGCGTGTCCGGATGCAGGGCGGCACCCGGCGGATGCAGCCGCGGGTCGTAGAACAGGCTCTCGTCGAGCATGCCGTCCTTGCGGAACACCGCGCCGATGTCGAGATACGCCACGCGCGGGTTGTCGCCGTAGCGCACCGCCAGGGCGCGGTTGACCTCGGCGTCGCGCGCACTCTTCTGCGCCGATCCGGCGCTGGGCAGCAGGCCGAGCAGCAGGATGCGCGTCTTCGGCAGGCGCTGCTCCAGGGTCGCCACCACCGCGTCGATGCCGCGCACCGTGTCCGCCGCGCTGTGCCGCTCGTACCCGGTGTTGTTAGTGCCGATCAACAGCATCGCGACCTTGGGCTGCAGCCCATCCACTTCGCCGTGCTGCAGCCGCCACAGCACATGCTCGGTGGCGTCGCCGCTGAAGCCGAGGTTGAGCGCGCCGCGGCTGCCGTAGAAGGTCTGCCAGGTCGGCTGGAAATCCTCGTCCGGCGCCTTCGCCTTGTCGTAGTTGTGGGTGATCGAGTCGCCGATCAGCAGCAGCGGCGCGTCCGGGTGCGCGCGCACCTGCTCCAGCACCTGCTGGTGGCGCTGCGCCCACCAGGCTTCGTGCAGGCGGTCGGTCGGCGTGATCGCCGCCATGTTCGGCTCGGCATGCGCGCTGGCGCCGCCGCTGGCGAGGGCGCCAAGGCACAGCAGCAGCGCCGCGCACCACCGGGCGCGTGCAGCGCCGCGACGCGACCGCGGGGACTCCGGGCGAAACCACAAGGCGCGCAGAAAACGCTGCATGTCCGAACCTGCCGCTAGGTGCGAGGGAGCGGCATTCTGGTCCGCCGGCCACCGCAACGGCAAGCGCGCGACAGCGCGGGCCACGCGCGCAGCCGGCGCACAAACGAAACCCCGCGCGCGGCGGGGTTTCGTCGTTGCCGGCGCGCCGGACTCAGTGACCGCCCGCGGCGGCGGCCCCGCCACCGCCCGCGAACGGCGGCTTGGCCAGCCACAGGAAGAAGATGATGCCCAGGAACGTCCAGCCCAGCAGGTAGAAGATGTCGTTGAAGCCCATCTGCGAGGCCTGGTGGTTGATGGTGTTGTTGAGGAAGGCTGCACCGGTCTGCAGGTCGCCCTGCCCCATCGCCCGCACCTGCTCCTGCATCCCCGGCGTGTAGGCGGAGATGTGCTCGGTGAGCTGGGCGTGGTGCATCTGCGTGCGCTTGGACCACAGGTAGGTGGTCAGCGAGGCGGCGAAGCTGCCGCCAAGCGTGCGCAGGAAGGTGGCCAGGCCCGAGCCGGCCGCGATCTCGCGCCCATCCAGGTCCGACAGCAGGATCTGCAGCACCGGCATGAAGAACAGCGCCACGCCCACGCCCATCAGCAGCTGCACCCCGGCCACGTGGGCGAAGTCGACCTGCAGGTTGAAGTCCGAGCGCATGAAGCTGGTCGCCGCCATGAAGATGAAGGCGATGCTGGCCAGCATGCGCAGGTCGAAGCGCGAGGCGTACTTGCCGACGAACGGGGTCATCAGCACCGGCAGGATGCCGATCGGCGCGGTGGCCAGGCCGGCCCAGATCGCGGTGTAGCCCATGTCGCGCTGCAGCCACTGCGGGATCAGCAGCGACACGCTGAAGAACGCGGCATAGGCCACGATCAGCGCCATGGTGCCGGCGCGGAAGTTACGGTGGCGGAACAGGCGCAGGTTGACGATCGGATCCTTGTCGGTGAGCTCCCAGATCAGGAACACCGCCAGCGCCACCGCCGAGATCGCGGCCAATATCACGATCTTGTCCGAACTGAACCAGTCCTCGTCGTTGCCCAGGTCCAGCACCAGCTGCAGGCAGCCGACGCCGATGATCAGGGTGATCAGGCCGACATAATCCATGCGCGGGCGCTCGGTCGGCTCGGGGCGGTCGCGCAACTGCGCGCCGACCACGACCGCGGCGATGATGCCCAGCGGCACGTTGATCAGGAAGATCCATTCCCAGCTGTAGTTGTCGGTGATCCAGCCGCCCAGGATCGGGCCGGCGATCGGCGCGACCACGGTGATCATCGCCAGCAGCGCCAAGGCTTGCCCGCGTTTCTCGCGCGGGTAGATCGACACCAGCAAGCTCTGCGTGATCGGGTACATCGGCCCGCACACGAAGCCCTGGATCGCGCGCGACACCACCAGCATGCCCATGCTCTGCGCCAGGCCGCACAGCAGCGAGGCGATGGTGAAGGACAGCGTGGCCCACACGAACAATTTGGTCTCGCCGAAACGCCGGCTGAGGAAGCCGGTCAACGGCAGCGCGATCGCGTTGCTGACCGCGAACGAGGTGATGACCCAGGTCGCCTGCTGCGAGCTGGCGCCGAGGTTGCCGGCGATGGTCGGCAGCGAGACGTTGGCGATGGTGGTGTCGAGCACCTGCATGAACGAGGCCATCGCCAGGCCCACGGTGCACAGCGCCACGCTCGGCGGGCGGAACGCGGCGGCCGGGGCGCCCGGTGCCCCGGGCGCGGCGGGAGTGGCTGCTTGGTTGGACATGGCCGGGCTCAGTTCGCCTTGGCGGCGTCGGGCAGGTTGGCGTGGATGATCTGGGCGATGGCCTCATCGGCCTGGCTCAGCTGCTGCGCGTAGACGTCGGTGTCAAGCAGCGTACCGCTGGCGAACTTGGTCGGCAGCACGCCGCCGTGCTGCTGGTGCAGGTTCACGTCCACCTTCATCGACAGGCCGATGCGCAGCGGGTTCTGCGCCAGTTGCTTGGGATCGATGGCGATGCGCACCGGCACGCGCTGCACGATCTTGATCCAGTTGCCGCTGGCGTTCTGCGCCGGCAGCAGCGAGAACGCGCTGCCGGTGCCCAGGCCCAGGCTCTGCACCGTGCCCTGGTAGCGCACCGCGCCGCCGTACAGATCCGACTCCAGTTCCACCGGCTGGCCCAGGCGCATGTGCTTGAGCTGGGTTTCCTTGAAGTTGGCTTCCACCCACACCTGCTCCAGCGGCACCACCGCCATCAGCGCGGCGCCCGGCTGCACGCGCTGCCCGACCTGCACCGAACGCCGCGCGACGTAGCCGGTGACCGGCGCGACGATGGCGCTGCGGGCGTTGTTGAGGAACGCCTGGCGCACCTGCGCGGCGGCGGCCTGCACGTCGGGCTGGTGGGCCACGCCGTTGTCGTCGATCAGCGCGCGGTTGCGCTCCACCGTCTCGCGCGAACCGCTGACCGCGGCCTCGGCGGCGGCCAGTTGGTCGCGCGCATGCGCCAGCTCTTCGGCGGAGATCGCGCCGCTGGCGACCAGGCTGGTGCGGCGGGCGACGTCGGCGCGGGCGCGCTGCAGGGTCACCTGCTGCGCCGACAGTTCGGCCTGCGCGCCTTCCACGGTGCGGTACAGGCCGCGCACCTGGCGCACCGTGCGCGCCAGATTGGCTTCGGCCTGCTGCAGCGCGACCTCAGTGTCGGCCGGGTCGAGCTTGACCAGCAACTGGCCGCGCTCCACGCGCATGCCGTCGTCGGCGCCGATGCTGACCACGGTGCCGGCGACCATCGGCGTGATCTGCACCAGGTTGCCCTGCACGTAGGCGTCGTCGGTGTCCTCGTGCCAGCGGCCGGAGACGAAGTACCAGATCGCCAGCGCGATCAGCACCAGCACCACCACCACGGCCAGGCCGCGCAGCAGCTTGCCGCGCCGGCTGGGAGCGGGAGCGGAGGAATCGGGGGTCGTTGTCTGATTCATTGCGGCGGTCTCAGGAATGCGTGGAAGCGGAAGGGGTCGACGGCGCGTCGGCCGCGGAGGTGGCTTCGTAGCCACCGCCCAGCGCCTGGTTCAGGCGCACCGACACCAGGATCTGGTTGGACTGCAGCGAGGCCAGGCGCTGCTGCGCCTCCAGCAGCTGCTGCTGCACGCTCAGCACGTCGAGGTAGTTGCCGATGCCGGCGCGGTAGCGCTGCTGCGCCAGGTCGAAGGCGGCGCGCGCGGTGTCCACCGCCTGCGCTTGCTGCTGCGCCTGCTGTTGCAGCGAACGCGCGGCGCTGACCTGGTCGGCGACCTCGCGCAACGCCGTCACCAGCGCCTGGTTGTAGTTGGCCACGGCCAGGTCGTACTGCGCGTCGCGCTCGGCCAGTTGGCTGCGCAGGCGGCCGCTGTCGAACAGCGGCAGGCTCAGGCTCGGCGCCAGGTAGCCGAGCACCGCGTCGCCCTTGAACAGGTCGCCGGGGTTCTTCGCGGCGACGCCGCCGAGCAGGGTGAGATTGATGCTGGGATAGAACTGCGCCTTGGCCGCGCCGATGCTCTGCGAGGACGCCTCGACCCGCCAGCGCGCCGCGACCACGTCGGGACGGCGCCCGAGCAGGTCGCTGGGCAGCACCGACGGCAACTGCACCGCCATCGGATCCAGCGGCCGCGGCCGCTCGATCTGCAGGCCACGATCCGGGCCGCGCCCGAGCAGCGCCGCCAGCGCGGTGCGCGCCTCGTCGATCTGTTGCTGCGCGGCCTGCTGCTGCTGACGCGCCGCCGGTACCCGCGCCTCGGCCTGGCGCAGTTGCAGGTTGCTGTCGATGCCGGCGCCGACGCGCTGCCGCACCAGCTTCAGGCTGGTGTCGGCGCGCGCCAGCTCCTCGCCGGCCAGGTCGTACAGCCGCCAGGCGTAACCGAGCTGCGCGTAGGCATTGGCCACCGCCGCCGACAGGTCCAGCCGCGCGGCCTGCGCATCGACCTGCGCCGCATGCGCCTGGTCCACCGCCGCTTCCCAGGCGGCGCGCTTGCCGCCCCACAGGTCGAAGCCGTAGCTGAAATCCAGCAGCGCCTGCTCGTTGTGGATGTACTTGCCGCCGATCTCGTCGCCGGCCAGTCCCTTGGGCAGTTGCAGGCCGGTATAGCCGGCGGACAGCGACAGTTTGGCGCCGCGGTCGGCGTTGGCCGCGCCGGCCTGGGCCTGCGCCAGGCGCAGCCGCGCGTCGGCCGCCTCCAGGCTCGGCGTGCCCTGCAGCGCTTCGGCAATCAGCGCGTCCAGTTGCGGGTCGCCCAGCGCCGTCCACCAGTCCTGCCGCGGCCAGGCGGCCGGCGCCAGATGCGCGGCGGCCAGGGTCTTGCCGGCCTGCAACTGCTGATCGGCGTCGAGCCGGCGGCCTTGCGGTTCCAGGCCGCGGCTGCTGGCGCAGGCGGCCAGCGCCAGGGTGAGGGCCGCGACCGCGAACGGGCGCAGGCGATGGGACGATGCGGAGAGGTTCATAAGCGGGTTCATGGCGAATTGAGGGAATCGCGGACGCGGATCAACAGCGAAGTGAGTTGCTCGCGTTCGTCGGCGGAGAGGTCGCGCAGCGCGTTGGCGATGGTCTCGTCGCCGCGGCGCTTGAGCTGTTGCCACAGCGCGCGGCCTTCGTCGGTGAGCACGATCTGCAAGGCGCGGCGGTCCTGCGCATGCGCCTCGCGACGCACCCAGCCCAGGTCCTGCAGCCTGTCCAGCAGGCGGGTCACCGCGCTGGGGTTCTGGTCGATGGCCTGGGCCAGTTCGTTGGCGGTGCACGGCGCCATGTAGGACAGCGCCTTCATCCCGATGTAGTGGGTGAAGCCCAGATCCGGCTCCAGCCCGGCCATGGCCTGGTCGAGATGGCGCATCAGGCCGTCACGCACCTGGCGCAGCAGCAGGCCGAACGAGGGCGGGCCCGGGAGGGAGGGAGCGAAGTTCATGGGCGCCAATTATTTTCATTTAGAAATATATGTCAAGAAAATATCTCCAAAGAAAGTAGATGCTGCGTTGCACCAGAAGAACGCTGACGGCGAGCGCACTGTAGCGGCGGGCGGACCTGGCTCGGTATTACAATCCGGACAATGGATATCGAAATCGAGCCAACCGTCTCCACCCTCGCCTCGTCCGCGCTCGCCTCCGGCAGCGCCCTGGACCCGCGCGCCATGGACTGGTTCGAACGCGCCGACGGCCCGCCCGCGCTGGCGTTCATGGCGCATTCGCCGGTGTCGCTGCGGCGCGAGGTGGACTGGCACCGCCACGTGCGCGGCCAGTTGATCTATGTCGAGGAAGGCGTGCTGGGCACCCGCACCGAGCATGGCCAGTGGTCGCTGCCGCCCGGCTGCGCGGGTTGGATGCCGCCGCAGGAGCTGCATACGGTGCAGGTGTCCGGGCGGGTGCGCAGCTACCTGGCGCTGATCCGCCCCGACGTCTGCGCCGACCTGCCGCCGCGGACCTGCGTGATCGGCATGAACGGCCTGTTCCGGGAGGTACTGCGGCGGATGACCCAATGGGGCGTGCCGCCGGCGCTGGATGCCGAGCAGCAGCGCCTGTGCGCGGTGCTGCTGGACGAGGTGCGCAACGCGCCGGTCGAGCATCTGCACCTGCCGATGCCGCGCGACCGACGCCTGCTGCGCATCGCCACCCAGTTGCTGGAGACCCCCGCCGACGACCGCACGCTGGCGCAATGGGCGCACTGGGCCGGGCTGTCGCCGCGCAGCCTGAGCCGGCATTTCCGCGACGAGACCGGCTTCGGCTTCGCCGGCTGGCGCCAGCAGGCGCGGCTGGCCGAGGCGCTGCGCCGGCTCAGCGACGGCGCCAGCGTCGCCGACACCGCCTTCCGGCTGGGCTACAGCAGCCCCAGCGCCTTCGTCACCGCTTTCCGCGGCCGCTTCGGCCATCCGCCCGCCCGCTACCTGGCCAGCGCCGGCGGCACGCGCGGCTTGGCATCGCCGGCCGCATCCGGATAATCGACCGGCTGACCTGCGGCGCCCGCCGCCGCGTTCCCCCTACAGGTATTCCCCGCGCATGACCGATCTCACCCGCCCCGCCTTCCATGGCTTCGAACAGCTGCCGCTGCGCGAGTACGCCGAACGCGCCTACCTCGACTACTCCATGTACGTGGTGCTGGACCGCGCCCTGCCCTTCCTCGGCGACGGGCTCAAGCCGGTGCAGCGGCGCATCATCTATGCGATGAGCGAGTTGGGCCTGAACGCGACGGCCAAGCCGAAGAAGTCCGCGCGCACCGTCGGCGACGTGATCGGCAAGTACCACCCGCATGGCGACAGCGCCTGCTACGAAGCCCTGGTGCTGATGGCGCAGCCGTTCTCCTACCGCTACCCGCTGATCGAGGGCCAGGGCAACTTCGGCTCCACCGACGACCCCAAGTCGTTCGCGGCGATGCGCTACACCGAGTCCAAGCTGACCCCGATCGCCGAAGTGCTGCTGGGCGAACTCGGCCAGGGCACGGTGGACTGGTCGCCGAACTTCGACGGCACCCTGGACGAGCCGACCTGGATGCCGGCGCGGCTGCCGCACCTGCTGCTCAACGGCACCACCGGCATCGCCGTGGGCATGGCCACCGACGTGCCGCCGCACAACCTCAACGAGATCGTCAGCGCGCTGATCCGCCTGCTCGACGACCCCGACGCCAGCGTCGCCGACCTGTGCGAGCACGTGCGCGGCCCGGACTACCCGACCACCGCCGAGATCATCACCCCGGCCGCCGACCTGCGCACCATTTACGAAACCGGCCATGGCAGCGTGCGCGCCCGCGCCACCTACCAGAAGGAAAACGCCAACATCGTGGTCACGGCGCTGCCCTACCAGGTGTCGCCGTCGAAGGTGATCGAGCAGATCGCGCAGCAGATGCGCGCCAAGAAGCTGCCGTGGCTGGAAGACATCCGCGACGAGTCCGACCATGCCAACCCGGTGCGGGTGGTGCTGGTGCCGCGCTCCAACCGGGTCGACGCCGAGCAGCTGATGGGCCACCTGTTCGCCACCACCGACCTGGAGCGCAGCTACCGGGTCAACCTCAACGTGATCGGCCTGGACGGCCGCCCGCAGGTCAAGAACCTCAAGACCCTGCTGGAGGAATGGCTGCGCTTCCGCAGCGACACCGTGGTGCGCCGCCTCAACCATCGGCTGGAGAAGGTCGAGCGCCGCCTGCACCTGTTGGAAGGCCTGCTGGTCGCGTTCCTCAACCTGGACGAAGTGATCCGCATCATCCGCAGCGAGGACGAGCCGAAGCCGGCGCTGATCGCGCGCTTCGCGCTCAGCGAGGAACAGGCCGACTACATCCTGGAAACCCGCCTGCGCCAGCTGGCGCGGCTGGAAGAAATGAAGATCCGCGGCGAGCAGGACGCGCTGGCCAAGGAACGCGAGCAGCTGCAGGCGGTGCTGGCCAGCAAGACCAAGCTGAAGAAGCTGATCAAGGACGAACTGGTGGCCGACGCCAAGAAGTTCGGCGATGCGCGGCGTTCGCCGCTGGTGCAGCGCGGCGCGGCCCAGGCCATCGACGAGACCGAGCTGGTGCCGAGCGAGCCGATGACCGTGGTGATGTCGGAGAAGGGCTGGATCCGCGCGGCCAAGGGCCACGACGTGGACCCGGCGGCGCTGTCCTACCGCGACGGCGACGGCCTGCTGGCGGCGGTGCGCGCGCGCAGCACGCAACAGGTGGCATTCCTGGATTCGGAAGGCCGCGCCTATTCGACCCTGGTGCATACCCTGCCCTCGGCGCGCGGCAACGGCGAGCCGCTGACCGGGCGCTTCTCGCCCGCGGCCGGCGCGTCGTTCCAGGCCATCGCCAGCGGCGAGAACGACAGCCGCCTGGTGCTGGCGTCCTCGCACGGCTACGGCTTCGTCACCCGCTTCGAGAACCTGACCAGCCGCAACAAGGCCGGCAAGGCCATGCTCAACCTGACCCCGAACGCCAAGGTGCTGCCGCCGGCACCGGTGAGCGGCGCCGGCAGCGACCGCATCGTCGCGGTCACCAGCGCCGGCCACCTGCTGGCGTTCCCGGTCGCCGACCTGCCCGAGCTGGACAAGGGCAAGGGCAACAAGATCATCGACATCCCCAAGGCCAAGCTCAGCACCGAGCGGGTGGTGGCGATCGCCGCGGTGGCGCCGGGCAACACGCTGCTGGTGAAGAGCGGCCAGCGCACCATGTCGCTGTCGTTCAAGGACCTGGACGCCTACCTCGGCGCCCGCGCCAGCCGCGGCGGGCTGCTGCCGCGCGGCTGGCAGAAGGTCGACGATCTGGCGGTGGAGTGATTCGAGGCGGGAATCGGGAATCGGGACTAGAAAGAGCGAACGGCAAACCGGCTGTTTCGCGCCGGTTTGCTTGCTTGGAAAGCCCGGCGCGCATGCCGATCGGAAACGGGAATCGCCGCGCCGCAGCGCGGCGCGAGCGGCGCCAGTGCGGCGGGCGTCCTTGCCGGATACGCCGCCGTCGCCGATCTTCGAGCGCGGGGACTGCGCCATGCCCAGGCGCTTGGTCAGACCATCGGCAGGTCCTGGCGCTCGGCCTGGGCCGTGCCATGGGCGAACGCGAGCGCGCGAATGCGCGCGGCCACGCCGGCATCGACGGGCGTGTAGACGATCATGCCCAGATCCGGCCGCCCATCCACGGCGAAGGCCGAGTACTCGAGCGCGATCGCGCCGAGCAGCGGATGCTTGAGACGCTTCACGCCACCGCCCTCGCTGTGACTCAACACCTCGTTGTCGTGCCATAGCGCCTCGAACTCGGTGCTGAGTGCGCACAGTTCGGTCACCAGGTCCGCCGCCTCCGACGCGAGCCCCGCGCGGACCACGTCGGCACGAAACGCGCCCACCACGAAGCGGGCCACCGCCCCCCAGTCGTGCTGCTTGGCGCGCGCGGCGGGATTGCCGAACAGGAAGCGCAGGATGTTGCGCTCGCCGATGGGCAACTGTGCGTAGTCGGTCAGCACCACCGCCGCCGCGCGGTTCCAGGCCACCACGTCCCAGGTCGGCGTCTTGACGATGGCCGGGCTGGTTTCCAGCGCATCGAGGACGCGCTGCAGGCGCGGATTGACGCCCGCCACCGCGCGATAGCGCAGCTCCGGCCGCCGCCCCAGCGCGACCATGAACAGGTGCTCGCGTTCGGCGTCGGTCAGCAGCAGCGCGCCTGCGATCCGCTCCAGTACCTGCGCCGACGGCGCGCCGCCGCGCCCCTGTTCGAGCCAGGTGTACCAGGTCGGGCTGATGTTGGCGCGCTGCGCGACTTCCTCGCGGCGCAAGCCCGGCGTGCGCCGGCGGCCGGCGAAGCCGAAGCTGGCGGGGTCGAGCCGCGCGCGCCGGCTGCGCAGAAAGTCGCCCAGGGAATGGGCCGGATCGGGATGCATGGCGAACCTGTTAGCCGCTTTACTAGGATGACATCACTACTTTAACGGGATACGCGGATGCCGGAGAGTCGCTCGCACCGACCCAAGGGAGTTCACGATGCGTATCTTTCTGACGGGCGCGACCGGCTTCATCGGCTCGGCCCTGGTTCCCGAACTGCTGCAGGCCGGCCATCGCGTGCTCGGCATGACGCGATCGGAGACCGGCGCGCAGGCGCTGCGCGCGGCCGGCGCCGAGGTCCACCACGGGACGCTGGAGGATCCGGACAGCCTGGCGCGGGGTGCGGCCCAGGCCGATGCCGTGATCCATGCGGCGTTCGACCACGATTTCAGCAACTTCGCCGCCAACTGCGAGAAGGACAAGCGCGCGATCGCGGCGCTCGGCGCGGCGCTGAAGGGCTCCGATCGTCCGCTGCTGATCACCTCCGGCACCGCGGTGGGCATCGGCGAGCACGGCGGGCTGGCCAGCGAGGACATCTTCAACGCCAAGCACGCCAGTCCGCGCATCGGCTCCGAACAGGCCGGCAACGCCTTGCTCGAGGCCGGCGTCAATGTCTCGGTGATGCGGCTGCCGCAGATCCATAACCCGTTTCGGCAAGGGCTGATCACGCCGCTGGCGGCGATCGCGCGCGACAAGGGCGTGGTGGCCTATGTCGGCGACGGCGGCAACCGCTGGGCCGCCGGCCATCTGTCCGATGCGGTGCGGCTCTATCGCCATGCGATCGAGAAAGCGCAACCGGGCGCGCGCTATCACGCGGTCGGCGAGGAAGGCGTGCGCAGCCGCGCGATCGCCGAGGCGCTCGGGCGCGGGCTGAAGCTGCCGGTGCTGTCGATCGCGCCGGGCGAGGCGGCCGCGCATTTCGGCTGGATGGCGATGTTCGTGCAATTCGACATGCCCGCCTCGAGCGCGCTGACGCAAGCCAGGCTCGGCTGGACGCCGACCGGCCCCACGCTGATCGCCGATCTCGACGAGGGCAGGTTCGTCACCGAGCTCTGATCGCGGTCGCGGACGGCAAGTGCATCGCGTTGCGCGCGTCGCGCCTCGTGCGCGGACGCCTCGCTTGCTGCCGGCCTCAAGCGGTCGTTTGGCGACGCCTGGTTGGCGATGTCATCGGCCGCCGCGCCTCGCGGTGCCGTTGCAGGTGCGCGTGCGCTACGCAGGCACTCCACATCCGAAGCCGCAATCCGGCCTCATCCAGTCGACGCTCCATCGCGCAGTTGCTCGATGTGGCTGGCGATCATCGCCGCCACCGTGTCGGCTACCGCGCGGGCGCTCAGGCGGGTGTCGAACAGCAACTCCACGGTCGCGTAGATCAGGTCGACCACGATGCGGCTGACCAGCCGCAGTTGGCGCGGGTCGGCGTCGGGGAAGGCCTCGCTGAGGAAGCGCACCTGGCCCTTGGTGACCTGCGCATGCGAGTCCAGGCGCACCTGCTGCAGCGCCGGCACCGCGCGCAGCGCGCGCAACACCCACACCCCACCCTCGGTCGCCTTGGTGACGCGGTAGGTATCCAGCACCAGCCCGGCCAGCGCGCGCTGCAACTCCTCGCGCGTGCCGCTCATCGCCGACAGGGTGATCCACTTGGGGATGAGCGCGTTCTGCCGCTGCATCAGCCGCCGGCCCAGTTCCGACAGCAGCGCGTACTTGTTGGGGAAGTAGCGGTACAGCGCCGGCGGCGTCAGCCCGGCACGCGCGCACACCAGGTTGGTGGACAGCCGCTCCACGCCGACGTCGCCGAGCAGTTGCGCGGTGACCGAGAGGATCTGTTCGTAGGTCTCGGTCGCGCGATGCTGGGCCGGCACCTTGTTCCCGGTCAGGCGCGGGCGGTGCGGTGCGGTGGGACGCGACGTGTCGGCGGGCATGGGATCTCGATGGTGGTGAAGCGGCAGGCGCCGCGGTGGCGGCACTACGCCGGCCCGACGGCGCGCATCGCCGCGGCAATCGGGGCGCAGACTACGCCGCAGCGTCGCCACACGCGCCGACCTCGCATCTTACCGCGCCCGCACCTGGCGCATCGGCAGCAGCACTCAGCGCCGTGCCAACCAACGGCTGAGTCCTGCCGCCAACCGTTGCTGCAAGGCGGTGTACGGAGGAAAGAACGCCTTGACGATCGGCAGGCGCCCGCCATGCAGCACCGCGCGTTCGTGCGAGAACGCGCGGAACCCGTGCACGCCGTGCGCGCTGCCGAAGCCCGAGGCGCCAACGCCGCCGAACGGCAAACCGCTGTGCACGAACTGCTGCAGGCAGTGATTGACCACCGCGCTGCCGGAACTGGTGCGCGCCAGCACCCGCGCGATGCCGGCGCGGTCGCGGCTCCACAGATACAGCGCCAGCGGTTTGGGCTCGGCGTCGAGGCGGTCGAGCACGTCGTCGAGACGTTCGAACTCGATCACCGGCAGCACCGGACCGAAGATCTCTTCCTGCGCGATCCGTGCCTGCGCTGGCACCTGCGCCAGCAGCGTCGGCGCCACGTAGCGCCGCCCCGCGTCGTGCTCGCCACCGGCCAGCAGTTGCGCGCCGCCGGCGCGCGCCTCGTCGATCAGTGCGGCCACGCGCGCCGCATGCGCCGGGTGGATCATGCGCGCCAGGTGCGGACTGGCGGCGACCGCCTGCGCATCGGCGCCGTAGCGCTGCGCCAGCAGGGCGCGGCAGTGGTCGAGCAGGCGCGCGCTGACGTCGCGATGCACGAACAAGGTGTCCGGCGCGATGCAGGTCTGCCCGGCGTTGACCAGCTTGGCCCAGACGATCACCTCGGCGGCACGGCGCAGGTCGGCGCTGCGGTCGACGATCACCGGCGACTTGCCGCCCAGTTCAAGGGTCACCGGGCTCAACTGCCGTGCTGCCGCGGCCATCACCTGCCGCCCCACCGACGCCGAGCCGGTGAAGAACACATGGTCGAACGGACACGCCAGCAAGGCCTGCGCGGTCGCCGCGCCGCCCTGCACCAGGGCCACCTCCTCCGGCGCGAACGCATCCTCCAGCACCGCCTGCAGCACCGCATTGACCCGCGGGGTGAACTCGGAGGGCTTGATCAACGCCGTGTTGCCGGCGGCCAGCGCCGACACCAGCGGCCCCAGCACGGTGGCCACCGGATAGTTCCACGGCCCGATGATCAGGCAGCGGCCCTTGGGCTGGAACGCGATGCGCGCGCGCGTGCCCAACGCAAGCAACGTCGGCGCGACCTTGCGCGGACGCATCCAGCGCGGCAACTGCGCGATGGCGGTGGCGATCTCGTCCACCACCGGCATCAGCTCGGTCAGTTCCACTTCCAGCGCGGGCTTGGCGAAATCGGCGGCGAAGGCGGCGATCAATGCCTGCCGCCGCGCCAGCAGCGCAGTGCGCAGCGCACGTAGGCGTGCGCGCCGCGCGTTCGCCGAGGAGCCGCGCCAGGCCAGCGCGGTGGCCTGCTGCGCGGCGAACAGCGCCGCGATGGTTTCCGGCGCGGTGTCCTGCACGGGCTCAGGCGCCATCGCCGCTCTCCTGCGTGTGGGACGTCGGCCAATGCCCTGCACATGGCATCCCCCTGCCCTGCGCCACGCGCGGCCCACGGACACGCATCGCGGCGGCGGCCGGCGCATGCGAGCGGCCGCCATCACCGCGCATGCGAGCCGGCCTGCACGACGACCGGACGACGTTGCCGCCGGCCGATCCACAGCGCCAGCAGCGCCGCGGCCAGCGCGAAGCCCAGGCCGACCAGCGGCACCGGCGCCGGATCGTCGGCGTGCAGCAGCAGCGAGGCCAGCAATGGCCCGCAGGCCGATCCGATCAACTGCGCGGCCGGCACCAGCACCGCCACCCGCCCCTGCGCATCGGCGCGCAACGCCAGGCCGACATGGAACGGCATCAGGAACATCCAGGCGAAGCCGAACGCCACGCACACCGCGGCGAAACCCAACGCGGCATTACCAGGAACCCGGTACATCGCCGCGGCCACCAGGCACAGCGCCACGCTGCCCAGGGTCAGGGTCGCCGTCACCGACAGCCGGCGCACCCAGTAGATCGCCGCCAGCCCGCCGACGATCTGCATGCCCAGCACCCACGAGGTCTGCAGTTGCGCCGCATGCGCGTCCAGCCCGGCGCGCAGCGCCAGCGGCTCCAGGTAGGCCCACAGCGCGCCGATCGCCGACATTTGCAGGAAGGCGACCAGCAGCGGCGCCAGCGTCGCCGGCGACCAGCGCAATCTGGCGGTGGCGGTCGCCGCGCAGTGGGGGGCATTGGCTGCGGGAGCCAGGCGCGCCGGTGCCGGCAGCGCCGCCGCCAGCGGCAGCACCAGCAGGCAGGCCGCGGCCATGGCGACGAAACCGCCCTTCCAGCCGGCCGCCGGCAACACCCACAACGCCAGCGCCGACGCCAGCGCGATCTGCGCCAGCGCCTGCAGCACCATGAACACCGCGGTGATCCGGTCCGGCGTGGCCGCGCGCACGATGCTGACGGTGGCCACCCACACCAGCAGGCCCTCGGCCAGGCCGGCGGCCGCGCGCAGCGCGACGAAGGCCGCATCGCCCTGCGCCTGCACCGTGGCCAGGTTCAGCAGCGCCGCCAGCAGCGCCGCCACGATGGCCGTGTTGCGCTGCCAGGACACCGGCAGCAGCGCATCGCCCAGCGCCACCCCGATGCCCAGCGCGATGATCTCGCCCATCGCCACCACGCCCACCCCGGGCAGGGTGATCAGGTGCTGTTCGACCAGCGCACCGAGCACGATCGGCTGCACGCCGAGGATCAGCAGGGCGATGGCGCCGATCGACAAGGCCGCGGCGAGCGGCCGCGCCGCCTGCGCGGCCGCGGGCGGGATGGACGTTGGAGAGGGCGTGGCGGTCATCGCGGCGATTCCTCAATACCCGGTGGTTTCGGCCGGCAGTTCGCCGGCGGCAAACGCCGCGGCGGCACGCGTCTGGTCCTTGCGCAAGCGCCCGTTGGCGATGCGCCGCACCCACCATGGCAGTTCCCGCACCTGCCCGCCGGTGGCCGCGGCAAGCACATAGGCCTTGGCGCATTTCTCGAACAGTTCCACGTTCAGCGCCAGCCGTTGCGCACTGGTCCCCAGGCACAGCGGGCGCCCGCCCAGCAGCAGGGCGTTGCCGATCTGCGGCGGTGCACCGGCCAAGGCGTCCGCGGCCGCCAGTGGCGCCGGCATCGGCCCGATATGCCGGGCCTGCTCGTCGAACACCTGCGGCAACACCCCGCCGACGTCGGCCAGGCGCAGGCCGAACAGGCCGGCCGACCAGGCGCTGGCGCCGACGTCGGGACGCCGCAGGTAGGCCTGCGCGTGCACCTGCGCCGACGCCGGCAGCGCCGGGTCGCGCCAGTCCAGCCATTGCGGCCGCTCGGCGTCGAGCGCACCGCAGTACATTGCCGTGCTGCCCGGGCAGCGCAACGCCAACGCTGCCGCGTCGTCGCCGAGCAGGCGCTTGGCCACCAGCCGCTCGCGGGTGTGCAGCCAGAGCGCTTCGATCTGCTGGAAGGTCGGCATGCGCTACACCAGCTTGAACACGTCGTCGAAGCGATTCAGCGCCTCGTCGACCACCGCGTCGGTATCGGCGCGGCTGGTGTAGATGCGGCTGCCGGCCAGGGTGATCAGCCCATGCGCCGAATACGCCGCGCCCATCTCCTCCATCATGTGCTTGCGCTCCTTGGCCTCGTTGCGCACGCGCCACAGCTTGTACAGGTTGCCGGTGTCCAACAGCAACACGCCTGAGGTCTGCAGGTGCACGATCGAGCCCATGTTGTAGACCACGTACGGCAGGCCGAGACGGCGGATGATCGCCTCCAGGCCCTGGCGCAGGCGATCGCCGGCACGGCCGGCCTGGCCGGCGGCGTCGCTGCGCTGCGCCTCCAGCAAGGCGTGGTAGCCGGCCACGCAGGACAGCGGATTGGCCGACAGCGTGCCGCCGACGAAGGCGCGTCGCGCCGTGGTACCGATGCCGCCGACCAGGCTCATCATCACCTCGCGGCGGCCGCCGATCGCCCCGGCCATCGGGTAGCCGCCGGCCAGGCATTTGCCGAGCACGGTGATGTCCGGCAGGACCCCGAAGTAACCCTGCGCGCCGCCCGGGCCGAGCCGGAAGCCCGTGACCACTTCGTCGAAGATCAGCAGCGCGCCGAACTCGTCGCAGAGCTTGCGCACCTGCCGGTTGTAGTCCTGGTGCACCGGCCGCGTGCCACTCTCCGGCCCCAGCGGTTCCAGCAGCACCGCCGCGGTGCCGCCGCGCAGGCGATTGAACTGCAGCTTGCGCCGCAACGCGTCCAGATCGTTGGGATGGCATTCCTGGGTGTAGGCGGTGGCGCCGCGCGGGATGCCGATCGCCTCCATGCGCCCGGTGCCCGGCAGGCGCATGCCGTACACCAACTGGTCGCTCCAGCCGTGGTAGGCGCCGCCGATCTTGATGATCCATTTCTTGCGGGTGTGGGTCCGCGCCAGGCGCACCGCGCCCATCACCGCCTCGGTGCCGGAGCCGAGCAGGCGCAGCATCTCCACCGCCGGCATGCTGGCGCAGACCAGTTCGGCCAGCTTGACCTCGTACTCGTGCAGCAGGCCGGTCACCGGGCCGCACTGGTCCAGCACCGCCTGCACGTGCTCGCGCAGTTCCGGCGGATTGGACCCGAGCAGGGTCGGGCCGCCGGCCTGCAGGAAGTCGATGTAGCGGTTGCCGTCCACGTCGGTCAGGTACGCGCCCTCGGCGCCATGCATCGCCAGCTGGAACGGATGGTTGAACGCCAGGTTGTGCTGCACGCCGCCGGGGATCACCTGCTTGGCCGCCTCGCCCAGGCGTTTGGAGCCCTGGCAGCGCTCGTCGAAATAGCGCATCACCTTGGCCATGCCGGCGGCGCCGATCGGCCGCATCGGCTGGTTCACCAGTGCATGGAAACGCGCGTACAGCTGGTCCACATCGGGCCATTGCGAAATGGCGGGGGTCTGGCTCATGGTCGGTGCCGGGTTCGGGGGAACGGGAACGGAAAGGGCGTGCATGGGGTCAGGCCTCCAGTGCGGTGAGGACGGCGCGCAACGGCGCGGCCAGGCCGGTGTCGTGCAGCGCGCGGCGTTCGATGCGGCGCGCCAGGTGCGTGCGCGCGACCTGCTCCAGCGCGTCGACCGCCGCCACCGCCTGTTCCAGGCTGCGGCCGCAGCACAGCACGCCATGGTTGCGCATCAGATAGGCGTTGCTCGACGGGCGCAGTTGCCGCGCCAGCAGCCAGGCCAGCAGCCCGGTGCCGGACGGGAAGTAGCCGACCATCGGCACTCGCGCGCCGATTACCGCCTGCAACGCGGTGTCCTCCACCGGCAGCGCCGCGCCAAGCAGCGCGCAGGCGCTGGCCACCGGCTGATGGGTGTGGATGCTGCAGGCCACGTCGGGCCGGCGGCGCAGCACCTGCGCATGCAGGCCGGTCTCCACCGATGGCGTGGCGGCGCCGTCCAGTTGCCGCAGGTCGGCCAGGCGCACCACGCAGATGTCCTCGGCGCGCATCGCCAGATAGTCGGTGGCCGACGGCGTCACCGCGAAGCGTTCGGCGTCCAGGCGCAGCGCGACGTTGCCGCCGGTGCCGGCCAGGTAACCGCGCCGCGACAGCTCGACGCACAGCGCGACCACGCGCGTGCGTTGTTCATGGGCAAACATGCTGAGGAACCTCCGGCACGCAATCGGGAGCGGGATTCATGCGCCGGTAGATCGGCGCCAGGGTGCGCTGCAATTCGCGGAACGTCGCATAGCGGTCGTCGTACAGCGCGCGGTTGCGCGGCGACGGCTCGTATACGCGGCGCGCGCGTTGCAGCGCCGGCAGGTCGGCGAAGCGCAGCCGGCCCAGGCCCACCGCGGCGATGAAGGTGGCGCCGATCGCATTGGCCTGGATCGGGTTGTGCAGTTGCCGGATCGGCTGACCGCCGACGTCGGCGATGATCTGGCACCACAGGTCCGACTGCGCGCCGCCGCCGACCGCGGCGATCACGCCGGGATCGCGGCCGAGCAGGCGCGCGAACGGCTCCATCATCCAGCGCGTGTTCAACGCCACCCCTTCCATGAAGGCGCGGATGATGTCCTCGCGGGTGTGCATCAGCGACAGGTTGACCAGCCCGGCGCGCAGGCTGTGGTCCTCCACCGGAGTGCGCTCGCCGAACAGCCACGGCATGTACACCAGGCCGTTGGCGCCGGCCGGTACGCGCGCGGCGATGACGTTGAGCACCTCGTACACGTCCGGACGTTCTTCGTCGCGCAGCAGTTCGTCGGGATGGAACAGGATGCGGTCACGCAGGAACGACAGGTTGGCGCCGGCGGTGGACTGCAGCGCGGTGGCCAGGTAGCGCCCGCGCACCGCGCACGGCACCGCGGCGATGTTGCTGAACACGTCGGTCTTCATCCGCGGCACGTGCGCGCCCAGCCACGACGAGGTGCCCAGGTACAGATGCGCGGCGTAGTCCTCGACCGCCGCGGCCACCGCCACCGCCGAGTTGTCGATGGCGCCGGCGATCACCCGGGTCTGCGGCGACAGCCCCAACTGCGCGGCCACCTGCGGCAGCAGCGGTCCCAGCACATCGGTGGAGGCCACCAGGTCCGGCAGCGTGTCGCGCTCGATGCCGAGCAGCCGCAGCAAGCCATCGTCGTAGCGGATGCGCATCGGGTCGCGGTTGTCGGTGACCCAGGTGGTGAGCACCGAATCGGCGGTGGCGCAGAAGCGCCCGGTCAGGCGCAGGTTGAGATAGTCCAGCGCGTTGAGGAACTTGTGCGTGCGCTGGTAGCGCTGCGGTTCGTGGTCGCGCAGATAGGCGATGTGGCCGGCGCAGTCCTTGCCGCTGCCGGCCGGCGCGCCGCCGCTCAGGCGCAGCCAGCGCAGCAACTTCAGCGGCGCGTAGCCGCGCACGTTGAGCAAGCGCCCGCGCAGGCGTCGCGCGATCGCGGCCTGCCCGCGCATGTCCAGCCACAGCATGGCGTTGCCCAGCGCGCGGCCGTCGCGGTCCACGCACACCGTGCATTCGCCCTGGGTCGAGCAGCACACGGCAGTCACCCGCCGGCGCAGCGCCTCGCCCCCCTGCAGCACCGCCGCGGCGGTGACCAGCAGCGCGTTCCACCAGTCGCGCGGATCCTGCTCGGCGCACACGCCGTGCACGTGCAGCGGCACCGGCTCGAACGCCCAGGCGATCACCTGGCCGTCCAGGGTGACCAGCGCGCACTTGCAGCCGGAGGTTCCCAGGTCCACCGCCAGCACCAGCGGCTGGTCGCCGCCCCGGTCGGCATCGAGCAGTTCGCTGCGC
The DNA here is from genome assembly GCF_041242975.1 of Xanthomonas sp. DAR 35659. Classification (NCBI taxonomy): domain Bacteria; kingdom Pseudomonadati; phylum Pseudomonadota; class Gammaproteobacteria; order Lysobacterales; family Lysobacteraceae; genus Xanthomonas; species Xanthomonas medicagonis. The sequence continues at coordinate 2,042,535 of NZ_CP162488.1, read as the reverse complement.
ATGGGTCAGAACGTGTAGCCGATCGAGGCCACCAGGGTGTCGCCATCGGTCTTGCGGATACGCGCGCCGTCCTGCACCCAGTACAGTTCGTGGGCGTTGACCCGGGTGCTGACCCAGTCCAGGTTCCAGTCCAGGCCCCAACGCTTGTGGGTGACGCCGATCTGGTAGTCGGCGAAGCTGCCCTCGCTGAAGTTGCGCAGCTTCTGGTAGCCGGCGTGCAGGCGCAGCGTGGTCGACGGCAGCAGCGACGGCAGCAGCGGGGTCTGGTAGTTGAGATCGCCCAACAGGGTGCCACGCGAGTCGTGCTCGCCGCGGGCGAAGCAACGCAGCGCCACCGTCGGATCGGCGGCGAACTGCAGGATCTGCGCGCACACGCCGCCGGTGTCGGCACCGCGGTAGGTCTTGGAGAACACGTACAGCACGCGGCCTTCGACCGCGCCGTAGCCGAGCTCGAGCACGCCGAAGTTGCTGTCGTAGTCGGTGCGGCGGAAGTCCCCCGGCGTGCCGGTCTGCAGATCGATCTGGTGCGGGGCCAGGAAGCTGGCGCCGGGGAAGCGCTCGGTCGCCAGGCCGACACCGGCATGCCAGGCATCGGGATTGCCGAAGCGGTAGCCGGCCGCCGCGGTGATGCCCAGTCCGTCGCCGTCGAGGAACTGCTTCTTGCTGACCTTGGCGACCTCCAGCAGCGCGACGAAGCCGCTGGCATGCACGAACTGGGTGGTCCACTTCAGCGAGGGCCGCATCAGCGAATCGGACACGCCGCGCGTGCGCTGCTCGCTCATCAGCTTGATCTGGTTCTGGAACTCGTAGTTGACCATGCCATCGGGTTCGGCCTGCTGGGCGTGGGCCTGGGCACAGCACGCGCCGTGCAGGGCCAGTGCGCCCGCGAGGGTCGCCATGAAGCGGACTGCAGTCATCTCAATCTCCCCTGGTTCGCTGAGGAAGGTGGGACGTGCGGCGGCCGTCGCTGGCCCCGCACGTCGATGGCGCCGGCACGTTGCACGCGCGGCGGGTGGACTACTTGGTGCAGACCGGCGTGCTGGGCAGCGCCTGCACGCGGGTGAAGCGTTCGGTCTCGCCGAGCACCTCCACGCCGACGAAGGCGCGCAGGTCCAGCGCCTTGCCGCTGGCGCGCAGCGTGGCCTTGTAGCGCTTGCCGCTGCGCGGATCGAAGGCCCAGCCATCGCGCCAGGTGTCGCCGTCCTCGCGCCCCAGGCGCGCGATCTGCACGCCGCAGGTATCGGTGGCGGTGCCGGCGTCCTTGTCCCAGACGATGCGTCCGCACAGGGCGGTGGCCGCCTCCGCGCAAGGCGCGAACTCCACCACCGCGTCCTTGGCCGCGGCCAGCCACAGCCCCTGCGCCGAGGCCGGCGCGGCGCCTGCAATGGTCGGCGCCAGCAGCCACCCCGCGACGGCCACGCCGATCGCGCCGTACCGCTTCATTTCCGCACTTGCCTGCATCGAACGCCCCCTCGCCATCGTGCAATTAGGTAGTGAAAACTACCGTATAGCGATCACTATCGTTTTGCAAGCATTGCCATCACGGCGCGGGGCGCGCGCGCCGCGCGTTGCGCAAGGGCCTGGAATCAAAGGGTTTTCGCAACGGAGTTCAGGCCGGTGGCGGCCGCGTTTTGCGGCGGCGCAGCAGCGCCCGGCGATCGCGACGACACGCGGATCCATCCAGATCAACGCGCGGGCAGCGCCAGCCACCGGCGACGCGGGCGGATCGAGACGCGATCAGGAAAGGAGGCCTGGCCCGCGTCGGGCCCAGGCGAACGCGCTCAGGGATGTCGCAGATCGCGCTTCAGGAAGACGCCCTGCGCTCGCGTCCAACCCGGCCCGCAGACTCGGACCGAGGGCGCGCCGGGAGGAAGAGGTCATCGTGATGTAGATGGCCCGGCGGGCACACGCGGCGAACGTCGCCGCGTGGAGGGCCGGATATCGACGAAGGACGCAGGCATGACGCCTGCGGTTGCCGCAGCAACCGGCAAGATCGACCGGTCGCGGGCGAGCGGCGCCGGCGCGGCCACCATCGTGGGGATGCCTGCCCCGCGATGCATGCCTCCCGCACGGGAGGCGCAGGCCTCAGGCGTCCTTGCCGGACACGTGCCCGTCGATCTTCGAGGTCTGGTACAGCGCCATGCCGATGCGCTTGATCAGGCCCAACTGCTGCTCCAGCCACCAGGCATGGTCTTCTTCGGTGTCCTGCAACTGCTTGAGCAGCACGTCGCGGCTGACGTAGTCGCCGTGCTGCTCGCACAGCTTCATGCCCGCGGCCAGATTGGCGCGCACTTCGTATTCGACCTTCAGGTCCTTCTCCAGCATCTCCTCGACCGTGCGCCCCGGCTCGAACGCATGCGGGCGCATGTCCGGATCGCCCTCCAGGAACAGGATGCGTCGCAGCAGCGCATCGGCGTGCTCGGTCTCCTCTTCCATCTCGTGGTTGATGCGCGCGTACAGCGCCTGCAGGCCCTGGTCCTCGTAGCGCCGCGAGTGGATGAAATACTGGTCGCGCGCGGCGAGTTCGCCGCGCAGCAGTTCCTTGAGGCATTGCACAACTTCAGGATGTCCCTTCATGGGGCGGGCTCCGTGGCATCTGAGGCCGCCATAGTGCCCGAGCCGCGCGCACGACGTTCCAATCGGAATCATTACCATCCCGATTCCAGCCGATATCCGCACTGCGTGTCCGCGTGCGACTGCATCGCGCGCGATTCGGAGGCGCGCCAGCGGGGGTTGCACCGAAACGACATGCGGCCTTGTCTAGAATTGGGCATCGGCCAGGAGATGTACGCATGCGGAGCAAGTGGAAACAGGGAATGCTGTGGCTGACGGTGCTGGCGCTCGGTGCGTTGCTGCTGGGGTGGCTGCTGTTGCGCGGCAGCCTGGCCACGCTCGACGGCCAGGCCGACCTGGAGGGGCTGGCCGGCCCGGTGCGCGTCGAGCGCGACGCCCTGGGCGTGGTCACCATCGACGCCGGCAGCGAGGCCGACGCGATGCGCGCGCTCGGCTACGTGCACGCGCAGGAACGCTACTTCCAGATGGACCTGATGCGTCGCGCCGCCGCCGGCGAACTGGCCGAACTGGTCGGCCGCGCCGCGCTGGGCGTGGACAAGGGCCGTCGCCCGCACCGCCTGCGCGCGCGCGCCGGCGCGCAACTGGCCGGCTTCGGCGGCAGCCACGCCGCGGCGCTGGACGCCTACAGCGCCGGCGTCAACGATGGCCTGCACGCGCTGCGGGTGCGGCCGTGGCCCTACCTGCTGCTGTTCAAGGCACCGCGCGACTGGCAGCCGGTGGACTCGCTGCTGGCCGGCGATGCGATGTACTTCGACCTGCAGGGCCGCCAGGGCGACCGCGAACTGTCGCTGTACCGGTTGCAACAACATCTGCCGGCACCGCTGTTCGCGCTGCTGCGCCACGACGGCAGCAGCTGGGACGCCGCCCTGGATGCGCCGGCGCGCGGCGACGCCTCGCTGCCCGGCGCCGGCCAGGTCGATCTGCGCACCCTGCCCGATGCGACGGCCGACGGCGGCACGGCCGACCACGCCGCGTCCGGCAGCAACAACTGGGCCATCGCCGGCAGCCGCAGCGCCGACGGCCGCGCCATCGTCGCCAACGACATGCACCTGCAACTGGGCGCGCCCAGCCTCTGGTTCCGGGTGCGCCTGCGCTACGCCGACGCGCGGGCGCCGGGCGGCCGCGTGGACGTCAGCGGGTTTTCGCTGCCGGGCCTGCCGGCGGTGATCGTCGGCAGCAACGGCCACGTCGCCTGGGGCTTCACCAACAGCTATGCCGACACCAGCGACTGGTACCGGCTGACGCCCTGCGCGGCCACCCCGCAACCCGGCTGCACCGCCGTGGTCCACCACCGCGAACGAATCGCGGTGGACGGCGCGCCCGATATCGCGCTGGACGTGGAGGACACGGTCTACGGCCCGATCCTGCAGCACGAGCCGGACGGCACCGCGCTGGCGCAGCGCTGGGTGGCGCAGTTGCCCGGCGCGCTGAACCTGGGCCTGGCCGACCTGGCGCGCGCCGACTCCCTGGACAGCGCCTTCGCCAGCGCGCGGTCCATCGCCACCCCGGCGCAGAACATGGTGCTGGCCGACAGCGGCGGGCGCATCGGCTGGCGCGTGCTGGGCGCGCTGCCGGTGCGTGGCCCCGGGTGCTCCAGCGCGACGCTGGTCCACGACGTCAGCGCGGCGGTGCCGGCGGCGCAACGTTGTGCGCCCTGGCCGGTCTCTACCGCGCAGTCGCCGCAGCGCCTCGATCCGGCCGACGGCCAGTTGTGGACCGCCAATGCGCGCGTGGTCGGTGGCGAGGAACTGGACCGCCTCGGCGATGGCGGCTACGTGCTGGGCGCGCGCGCGCAGCAGATCCGCGACGACCTGCGCCTGCATCCGCGGTTGGACGAGCGCCAGCTGCTGGCGATCCAGCTCGACGACCGTGCGCTGCTGCTGCAGCGCTGGTGGACGCTGCTGCAGCAACGCGACGGCGGCGATGCCACGCCCGCGCTGCACGCGCTTGCCCAGGCCAGCAAGCACTGGGAAGGGCGTGCCAGCACCGAGTCGGTGAGCTACCGGCTGGTGCGCGCCTGGCGTCTGGCGCTGCTGACCCGGATCCGCGACGGTCTGATCGCGCCGGCGCGCGCCAACCTGGGCGCCGACTACGCGATGCCACCGCTGCCGCAGTTGGAGGGCGTGGCCTGGCCGCTGCTGCAACAGCAGCCGCCGCACCTGCTGCCGCGCCGCTACCGCAGTTGGCAGGCGCTGCTGGAGGATGCCGCCGCCGAGGTGCGCGACCAGCCGGGCGTGGACACGCCGCTGCCGCAGCGCCGCTGGGGCGAGGCGAACATCGCCGCGATCTGCCATCCGCTGGCCGGCGCGCTGCCGGGCCCATTGAAGCGCCCGCTGTGCATGCCGGCGCAAGCGCTGCCCGGCGACAACGACATGCCGCGGGTACAACGTCCGGACTTCGGCGCTTCCGAGCGCATGGTGGTGGCGCCCGGCCACGAGGCCGACGGCCTGGCGCACATGCCCGGCGGGCAGAGCGAACACCCGCTGTCGCCGTTCTGGGGCGCCGGACACGCCGACTGGGTGCAGGGCCGTGCCGTGCCGTTCCTGCCGGGTCCGCCGCGCTTTACGCTGACGTTACGACCGCCTGCGCGACAATGACATCGCGCACAGCCGCTGCCTGCCGGCGCCGCGCGGCCCGCCACGGCGGCCGCGCGACCGCGTTGCGCCCTTCCCTCCCCAGCCGAGCCCGTATCCGATGACGCTACGCCCCCTGCTCGCCCTGTTGTTGCCACTCGCCGCCGGCCTGTACGGCGGCGACGCCGGCGCGGCGGCGCCCGCGGCCACCGCGGCCACCGCGTGCAACGTGCGCGCCGAACCCGGCGACGACCTGCAGGCCGCGGTCGACCGCGTGCCCAACGACGGCAAGCCGGCCACGGTCTGCCTGACCGCCGGCGACTTCCACGTCACCAAGCTGCTGTCGATCCAGCGCGACGGCCTGCGCCTGCGCGGCCAGGGCGACGCCACCGTGCTGCGCATGCAGGATGGCGTGCAGCAGCCGGTCATCGTGCTCGGCGACTACCAGAACGAGCGCCCGCAACGGCCGATCCGGGACGTCAGCATCGAACAGCTGCAGATCGTCGGCGGCAGCGCCGAGAAGGAGTTCATGCCCGAGCGCCCCTACCTGAGCAACAGCCTGGTGGTGGTGCGCGCCGGCCAGAACATCCGCCTGTCCGGGCTGCGCGTGAGCAAGTGCCGCAGCGCCTGCCTGCTCAGCGAATACGACAGCCGCGACCTGCTGATCGAGCGCAACGACGTCTCCGGCGCGATCTGGGACGGGGTCTCGTTCAACCGCACCGCCAAGGTCAAGCTGGTCGACAACTACATCCACGACAACGTCGCCGCCGGCATCACCACCGAGCACCTGGAAGACAGCGAGATCCGCAACAACCGTCTGGAGCGCAACGGCAGCCAGGGCGTGTACCTGGCCGATGCGCGGCGCAACCTGTTCGTCGGCAACCAGTTCATCGGCAACAAGGGCGCCGGCATCTACCTGGCCTGCTCGATCCGCCAGCGCACCCCGGAGATCCTGTGCTGGGACAACAGCATGAGCCAGGACAACACCTTCGAGAACAACACCTTCCAGAGCAATCCCTATACCTACACGATCGGCGTGGACCGCGCGGCCAACTGCAGCGGCGCGGAGTTCCGCCAGAACCTGTGGCGCAAGAACAACCGGGCCGACGCCTCCGGCGTGGACATCCAACCCGAGCGCTACGGGCGCTGCATGCGCTTTGAATAGGCCGCCGCGCCACGCACGGGCGCGCGCGGGCGCGCCGCCGCCGGCTGCGGCGCGTGCGCCGACCCACGCCGTGCGCGCGGGCGGCAACGGGCCGCGGCGCTAGCGACCGGGCGATCAGGGCAGCCGAGGCGCATCCATGGAGCCAGATGGCGTTTCCCTCGCAGACCGCCGCCGCGACGCGGCCGCGTCTGCGGCCGACGAGACGACCTACCGGAACTACATCCGGCGCATGCTCGGCGGTTCCATCGCCACCATCCAGTTGCTGACCCTGGTGGCGTGGCCGGCGTCGGTCCTGTGCAATCCGCATCTGCAGCAGCCGCTCGACGCCCGCTACGCGCTGGTCTTCGTCGCCCTGCTGATCGCCTCGGCCAACATGAGCCTGGCCAAGCGCTTCTGGCAATGGCGGCAGAGCGGCTTCCTGTTCGTGATCGCGCTGACCACCGCGTTCCGGGTCGAACTCCACGCCATGGGCGAGCACGGCCTGTTCTGGCTGCTGCCGGTGACCGCCATCATCTGCCTGGGCGCCAGCCTGCTGTTCTCGTTCTCGCGCGACTACCTGGTGGCGATGGCCTGCATCTGGACCCTCATGTTCGCAGGACAAGCACAACTGGTTCCGGCCGCGGTGGACCTGCCGCTGCTGGCGATCCTGCTGACGGTGGTGGCCTTGCTCGGCATCGCCATCAACCGCATGTTCGTCGGCGCCATGCGCACCGCCTACACGCTGCAGGAGGACTACCGGCGCCTGGCCGAGACCGATCCGTTGACCGGCATCGCCAACCGCCGCGCGCTGATGACGCAGCTGCGCGCGGCCGCCGCGCGCAGGCACGGCACGGTGCACTTCGCGATGCTCGACGTCGACGATTTCAAGCAGGTCAACGACACCCATGGCCACCATGTCGGCGATGCGGTGCTGCTGGCGCTGGCCACCGCACTGGGCGAACTGGGCCCGCGCTGCAGGATCGGCCGGCTGGGCGGCGAGGAATTCGGCGTGGTGTTCGAGGACATGCGCGACGCGCAGGTCGCCGCGGCGTTGCAGGGCCTGCTGGAGCGGGTCCGCGGCCTGCGCGTGGAGGGCGTGGCGTTCGCGTTCAGCGCCGGCGCCGCGCGGCTGGGCGCCAGCGGCGAGACCACCGACCTGCTCAAGCGTGCCGACCAGGCGCTGTACGCGGCCAAGCGCGACGGCAAGGGCCGGATCCATCTCGACCACCGGGACGGTACGCACGACGCCTGAACCGGCAGCGGCGCGGGCCGCGTTGCCATCGCCGCGGCGGCACGACGCGCCACGTCATCGCCGCGCGCCACCAGCAACGTCTTGCGTGGCAACCACCGCTCAAGTCCACGCCCCTGCGTGCCGATAACCTCGCATCGATCCAGGGCGCGCCTCCGTGCAGGCACAGCCACGCCCGCACATCACGAACCGGCCGGTACGCGCCGTTGGGCAGGACATGACGTACAGGGAGCACATTCGCCACCTGCTGGGCCGTTCGACCACCGCCATCCACGCCCTGACCCTGTCGATCTGGGTCGCGACGCTGCTGTTCAACCCCTATCTGCCGCAACCCTGGGACCTGGTCAACGCGACGCTGTTGGCCGTCATGTGCGGCGCCGCGGCCAGTACCCTGCTGGCGCGCGGCTTCTGGCAATGGCGGCTGAGCAGCGCGCTGTACGTGCTGGCGCTGGCGCTGGCCTACCAGATCGAACTGCAGCAGATGGGCACGCACAGCGCCTTCTGGCGGCTGCCGGTCGCGGTCACCCTGTGCCTGGGCATCAACCTGCTGTTCCCGTTCACGCGCGACTACCTGCTGGCGCTGGCCTACACCTGGACGATCATGCTGACCGGGCAACCGTTGCGGCTGGCGGCCCACGGCGATCCGGCGCTGCTGGGCCTGCTGGTGGTAGCGGTATCACTGATCGGCGTGGCGATGAACCTGGCCTTCGCGCGCAGCATGCTGAGCAGCTACCGGCTGAAGGAGGACTACCGGCGCATGTCCGAGACCGATGCGCTCACCGGGCTGGCCAACCGCCGCGCGCTGATGGCGCAACTGCACGCGCTGGCCGCCGAACGCGGCCACGCCGGCGCCGTGCATTTCGCGATGCTGGACATCGACGATTTCAAACAGGTCAACGACACCCACGGCCACGATGTCGGCGACGCCGTGCTGCTGGCGCTGGCCGCGGAACTGGCGCGACCGGAGCACGGCTGCCGGGTCGGCCGGCTCGGCGGCGAAGAATTCGGCATCCTGTTCGAGGGCATGAGCGACGCGCAGACCGGGGCGCTGCTGCAACGACTGCTGGACCGCGTGCAGCGGATCCGCGCCAAGGGCGTGACCTTCACCTTCAGCGCCGGGGTCGCGCGCATGCGGCCGGGTGGCGAGGTCGCGGACCTGCTCGAACGCGCCGACCGCGCGCTGTACGCGGCCAAGCGCGACGGCAAGAGCCGCATCCGCGTGGACGGCGGCCAGTCGCCGGCGGGCCTGCACGGCGCCCACGGCACCACGGCGGCGGATCTGCCGTAGCGGCGCGTCGCCGTCGCGCTGCGGCAGACGCGCGCGCGCCGGTCGCGCATCGCCGCAGGGGTGACCGCGCGAGCCGCTCTACGGTTCGCCACAAAAGCGCATGCCCACAGCAGCGCTGCGCTGAACCGGTCGACGGCCCTGCGTGCGTGCCAGCGCCGCAGCGCCGGAGCTGATCGCGCCGAGCGCCAGCCTGCCGGCGATCACCGGCAGGCTGGCGGCGCTCATGCCAATGCCTGCGCGTGCACCCCGGCCACCGCGCGGCCGGAAGGATCGGCCATGGCCGCGAAGCTCGCGTCCCAGGCGATCGCCGCTGGCGACGAGCACGCGATCGACTTGCCGCCGGGCACGGTCTCGGCCGCGGCCGGGCTCGGGAACGCGCGCTCGAACAGGCTGCGGTAGTAGTACGCCTCCTTGGTCTGCGGCGGGTTCACCGGGAAACGCTTGTTGGCCGCGGCCAGTTCGCGGTCGCTGACCTGCGCCTCGGCGTGCGCCTTCAGCCCATCGATCCAGCCATAGCCGACGCCGTCGCTGAACTGCTCCTTCTGCCGCCACAGGATCGACTCGGGCAGATAGCCTTCGAAGGCGTCGCGCAGCACGCCTTTCTCCATGCGCGCCGCGCCGCCGCTGGCCTTGTCGATCATCTTGTACTGGGCGTCCATGCGCATGGCCACGTCCAGGAATTCCACGTCCAGGAACGGCACACGCGGCTCCACGCCCCAGGCCATCATCGACTTGTTGGCGCGCAGGCAGTCGTAGTTGTAAAGCGCGTCGAGCTTGCGGATCAGTTCCTCGTGGAACTCGCGCGCGTTCGGCGCCTTGTGGAAATACAGGTAGCCGCCGAAGATCTCGTCGCTGCCCTCGCCGGAGAGCACCATCTTCACCCCCATCGCCTTGATCCGCCGCGCCAGCAGGAACATCGGCGTGGAGGCGCGGATGGTGGTGACGTCGTAGGTCTCGATGTGCCGGATCACCTCCGGCAGCGCGTCCAGGCCTTCCTCGAAGGTGTATTCGAAGCCGTGATGCACGGTGCCCAGCGCCTCGGCGGCGATCGCCGCGGCCGCCAGGTCCGGCGAGCCCTTCAGGCCGATCGCGAACGAGTGCAGGCGCGGCCACCAGGCCTCGGCCTCGTCGTTCTCCTCGATGCGCTTGCGCGCGAAGCGCGCGGCCACCGCCGCGACCAGCGACGAATCCAGCCCGCCGGACAGCAGCACGCCATACGGCACGTCGGTCATCAGTTGGCGATGCACGGCGCGCTCGAACGCCTCGCGCAGTTCCTGCTTGCTCACCTCCACGCCCTGCACCGCCGCGTAGTCGCGCCACGGCTTGCGGTAGTACTGCACCAGCTCGCCGCTGGCGCTGTCGTAATAGTGGCCCGGCGGGAACTGGGCGACGTCGGCGCAGGTGTCGGCCAGCGACTTCATTTCCGAGGCCACCCGCAGCCGGCCCTGCGTGTCGTGGCCCCAGTACAGCGGGCACACGCCCATCGGATCGCGCGCGATCAGCACGCGGCCGGCGGCCTTGTCCCATAGCGCGAACGCGAAGATACCGTTGAGGCGGTTCAGCAACTCAGTCGGCGTGGCTTCGCGATACAGCGCATTGATCACCTCGCAATCCGATCCGGTCTGGAAGGCGTAGGGCTGGGCGAGTCGCTGCTTCAGTTCGCGGTGGTTGTAGATCTCGCCGTTGACCGCCAGCGCCAGTTGCCCGTCGTCCGACAGCAGCGGCTGCGAGCCACCGGCCGGGTCGACGATGGCCAAGCGCTCGTGGACCAGGATCGCGCCGTCGTCGACATACACGCCGCTCCAGTCCGGGCCACGGTGGCGTTGCCGCTGCGAGCAGTCCAGCGCCTGCCGCCGCAATGCCTGCAGGTCGTCGCCCGGTTGCAGGCCGAAGATGCCGAAGATCGAACACATGGAAAAGCTCCTGATCGTGGGGATGGTGTTTCAATCCCCGGCCATGGATGGCCGGGCTCGTGTGGAGGTATCCACACCGCAGGCACAAAAAAACCCGCATCGGCCGATGCGGGTTTTCTGGTGGCTGGGCGCGGTGTTTCTGGTAGCGCCTAGTCGCAGACCCGCATCGGCCGCGCACGATTATTCGCCAGCGCATGATTGCGGCCGTTGGTGGTGTTCGGGCGGAGGGCGGACAGCGAGGTCATGCGGCGACCGTAACCCGGCGCGCGGGCCGGCGCAACTGTTACCGCAGCAACCGTTCGATCAGGCGCAGGTACAGATCCGGCAACGCCTCCAGGTCGGCCACGCGCACATGCTCGTCGACCTGGTGGATGCTGGCGTTGACCGGGCCGACCTCGATGCACTGCGCGCCCAGCGGGGCGATGAAGCGCGCATCGGAGGTGCCGCCACCGGTGCTTTCCTCCGGCGGCGCGCCCGCGACCTCGCCCAGCACCTCGCGCGCCACCTGGCGCAGCGTGCCCTCCGGGGTGTAGAACGGCTCGCCGCTGCGATGCCAGCGCAGGCTGTAGTCCAGCCCATGGCGATCGAACAGCGCGGCGATTTCCGCTTCCAGTCGCGGGGCATCCCAATGCGGCGTGTAGCGCAGATTGAACGCGACCTGCAGTTCGCCGGGGATCACGTTGTTGGCGCCAGTGCCGGCATGCACGTTGGAGATCTGCAGGCTGGTCGGCGGGAAGCTCTCGTAGCCGTCGTCCCAGTGCCGGGCGACCAGGTCGGCCAGCGCCGGCGCGGCCAGGTGGATCGGATTGCGCGCCTTGTGCGGATAGGCCACATGGCCCTGCACGCCACGCACCACCAGCGTGCCGGAGAGGCTGCCGCGGCGACCGACGCGGAGCAAGTCGCCGAGCCGGTCGGTGGACGAGGGTTCGCCGGTGATGCACCAGTCGATGCGTTCGCCGCGCTCGGCGAACAGGCGCGCCACGTGGCGCACGCCATTGATCGCATCGCCTTCCTCGTCGCTGGTCAGCAGCAGCGCCAGCGTGCCCGGGTGCCGCGGCTGCGCGGCCACGAAGCGTTCGGCGGCGACCACGAACGCGGCCACGCTGCCCTTCATGTCGGCGGCACCACGCCCGTACAGCACGCCGTCGCGAATCTGCGGCGCGAACGGATCGCTGGCCCAGGCGTCGCGCGGCCCCGGCGGCACCACGTCGGTATGGCCGAGCAACGCCAGCACCGGCCCATCGCCGCCGCGATGGGTGGCCCACAGGTTGTCGACCTGGCCGCAACGCAAGCGTTCGAGGACGAAACCGGCGCGCTCCAGCCGCTGCGCGATCAGCGCCTGGCACCCGGCATCGTCGGGCGTGACCGACGGGCGGGCGATCAGGTCGCAGGCGAGTTCAAGGACATCGGACATGCAAGGACACCTTCTGGAACGCAAAGGAAGGAACGCAACGAACGGGTCACTCGGTCGCGCCAGGCCAGCGCATGCACTGCACGCGCACCGCGAAGGTCTCGTTGCCGGGCATCCGACCGCCGTACGTGCTGGTCTCGACGAAGCCGCAGGCGCGGTAGAACGCCTGCGCCGCCGCATTGCCCTCGAGCAGTTCCAGCGACAGGCCGTCGGGCTGCGCCGCCTGCACCGCGGCCACCAGCGCCTGGCCGACCCCGCGCCGGCGCGCGGCCGGATCCACGTACAGCCAGGCCAGTTCCTCGCCGTTGTCGGCGACGAAGCCCAGCACCTGCCCATCGCACTCGGCGACCTGCAGGCGGTAGTCGAACAGGCCCTCGCGCTCGGCCGCGATCGGCAGCGGCAGGAACGCATCCGTCAACCCCGCGGCCTGCAGTTCCTCCAGGCGCGCGGCGTCGTGGATGACGCACAGGCGCGCCCAGTCGTCGTCTCGATAAGGACGGATGTTCATTTCAACCCAAAGCGCTGCTTGAAGCCGTTGTCCGAGAAGCCCTGGCTGAACTGACCGTCCTCGGTCACCACCAGCGGCCGCCGGATCAGTTGCGGATACTCGCGCAGCAGCAGCTTCCACTCGGCCTCCGAGCCGGGCGTCTTCTTGTTGTCGGGCAATTGCCGCCAGGTGGTCGAGGACTTGTTGACCAGCGCATCGAAGCCGCCGGCCCGGCCCGCCCAGTCCAGCAGCGTCTCCGGGCTGGGCTTGTGCTCGCGGTAATCGACGAAACTGTAGGCCACGCCGAAGCGGTCCAGCCACTTCGTCGCCTTCTTGCAGGTGTCGCAGTTCTTCAATCCGTACAACGTCGTCATCGGCACTGTCTCATTGACTAAAGCCCCTCTCCCACCGGGAGAGGGGTCGGGGTGAGGGTCCGCCCGCCAGGGCGCATCGAATCCCTCAGGATTCCACGCACAGCAAGGCGGCGAGCGGGACCGCAAGGATACGAGCCGTGCGTCCGTCATCGACAGGCACCCAGGCAATGCGCGTGATCTTACCCGGCATGCGCACCGTCGGCTCCCTGCGGGAAACGCGATCAGCCGCGCCAGGCCTCACTGCGCCGGCACCTCCTTGAGCTGCGCCGAGTCGATCCGCCAGCGCAGTTGTGCCGCCGAGGCGCCGTCCACGCCGTTGACGCGGCGCAGGATGTAATCGCCACGGAAGCGTTGCCGCGTGCCATCGTCCAGCGTCGCCTCCACGGTGACCGGCACCGGCTGGTAGACCGATCCGGCGGCGCCCTCGCCGGCGCCGAGCGCGCCGATCGTCGCCGTCACCGCACGGGTCCGCGCGAAGCCGGCCTTGAACGCCGCGTAGGACTGCCCCGGACGCCCGTCCTCGCCCCACTGCCGCCAGGCCACGGCGTAGTCGCGCGCGTTGATCGCCGCGTAGTAACGCCGCACCACGTCCGCCGCCGCCTGCGGGCTGTCGGCGGCCGGGCCGCACTCGGCCGTGGTCGGTCCGTCGCGGCCGAGCAGCGCGCAGCCGCGGGCGATCTCGTCGTCGATCATGGCGCAGCTGTTGGCGGCGTTGCAGGGCGGATGGGTGGCCGGCGACACCGCGCGGCAGGTGGTCACCCGCGCGGTCGCGGCGGCGGCGCCGATCTCGGCGACGCAGGACAGCGGCTCAGTCGCCTCACTGGTACTCGCCGTCGGCGTCGCAGGCGGTTGTGCAGGCGCGGAGGTCGCGGCCGACGGCGGAGTTGGCGCAGCGACCGTCGCCGCAGGCGTGTGGTCACCCGCAGGGGCCGTCTGCGCCGGTGCGCCCTCGCGCCCGCACCCGGACAGCGCGAACACCACCGTCATCCAACAAACCCATTTCGTCTTCCGCATCGGAGTCTCCTGTCGGCGCAGCGGCAGCGCCCGGCGACGGTCTGCGCCGGGCATGGTCGGGTCCGATGCGCGCCGCCACCGCGGCGCCCGAACCTGCATGGCAGCGTATCCGGCCACCGATGTACGCCGGGTATGCGCCCTACCCCTGAGCGTGGGATCGCGAATCAGTGGGAAACCAAACACCGCCTCGCGCCGGCGGCGACCCAAAAACCGTTGTCCGGCCTACCTGAAGGCTACACGGCGGTGCTAGGCCAACAGCTACCTGGCATACCGACGACGACGCACGACGCTGCCGCTTGCTTCAAGCACGAAGCGCTGGAGGCGCTCCTACGCAGCGGCCGTCCGTTGCGCGAGATACCGCCGTTGCATTTGCTTTTGCTTTTGCTTTTGATTTACCGGGTTCCCTTCCGCAGCGGCGGATGGACCGGGGAAACACCCGAAGGGCGGCGCACATGGATGTGCGCCGTCCGCGGCAGGGGCAGGATGCCCCTTCCGCGGATCCCCGGTGCATCCGCAGACCCGGAGCGCGCAGCGCGGAGGGCGCAAGGCAGGGCGTGCTTTCTTTTGGTTACTTTTCTTTGCACGAGCAAAGAAAAGTGACTCGCCCGCAAGGGCGAAAGCCTTTGCCGTTGCCCTTGCTCCAAGCTCAGATGCTTGATGAGTGGCAATGTAAGAGCGGCTTCAACGTCGACACGATGTGCTACCGCAATGCCGCGCGTCTTTGCAAATGCCACCGTCATACGCTCAAACAGCAACTGCGCAACGTAGGAAGATGGCCCCGTTTAGCCAAAAAGCCGGCGGGGAAATGCCAGAGCTAGACCGGGCTTGCACCGTTCTCACCCCACTCAGTCCGCCAACCCACGCAGCAAATCGTTGACACTGGTCTTGCTGCGAGTCCTGGCATCGACCTGCTTCACGATCACCGCGCAATACAGCGAATGCGAACCGTCCTTGGACGGCAACTGCCCGGACACCACCACACTGTACGGCGGCACGTACCCATAGGACACCTCGCCAGTGGCGCGGTTGTAGATCCGCGTGCTCTGCCCAATGAACACCCCCATGCCGATCACGCTGTGATGACCGACCACCACGCCCTCCACCACCTCCGAGCGCGCACCGATGAAACAGTGGTCCTCGATGATGGTCGGGCCGGCCTGCAGCGGTTCGAGCACGCCGCCGATGCCGGCGCCGCCGGACAGGTGGCAATGCTTGCCGATCTGCGCGCAGGAACCGACCGTCGCCCAGGTATCGACCATGGTGCCCTCGCCCACGTGCGCGCCGATGTTGGTGAAGCTCGGCATCAGCACCACGTCCTTGCCGAAATAGCTGCCGCGGCGCGCGATCGCGCCCGGCACCACGCGCACCCCGGCCTTGCGGAACTCGGCCTCGTGGTAGCCGGCGAAGCGCGACTCCACCTTGTCCCAGAACGGCGCCGGCTGCGCCTCGACCACGGCCATCTCGTTGACCCGGAAATACAGCAGCACGGCCTTCTTCAGCCACTCGTTGACCTTCCAGCCACCATGCCCGTCCGGCTCGGCGACGCGGAACTCGCCGCGTTCCAGGCCATCGATGACGCGATTGACCACCGGCCGGGTCGAACCTTCGATCTCGTCCAGGGTCAGGGTGGCGCGGCGCTCGAAGGCGCTGTCGATGGTGAACTTCAGTTCGTCGGCGCTGGGGCCGGCGGCCGGCTTGGCGCGCACCGGCCTGGCCGGCGGCTTCGGCGCGACGACGGGCGTTGCGACAGCGGCGGCGACGGTCTTCTTGGCGACGGTCTTCTTGGCGACGGCCTTCTTGGCAACGGTCTTGCCGGCGGCGGTCTTGGTAGCGGACTTCTTGGCGGCGGCAGGCTTCTTGGTGGCCATTAGCGGGGATCTCCAGGCGGAATGTCGGGGTCCAGGCAGGCCTGCAATGCGGCATGCAGCGCCTGACGGGAGGCGTCGGGCAAGGGCTGATTGTGTTCGTCGGTGATCTGGAACAGATCCTCGGCGCGCTCGCCGAAAGTGGCGATGCGCGCGTCGTGCACGCGCAAGCGCTGGCGGCGCAGCACCTGCGCCACGTTGGAGAGCAGTCCCGGCCGGTCCGGCGCGACCAGGCTCAGGCGGGTGCGGCGACCATCCACGTCCTCGCGGAACTCGATGCGCGGCGCGAAGCGGAAATGCCGCAGTTGCCGCGGCACCACCCGCCGCGCCGGGCGCAGCCGGGTCAGGTCGCCGGCCAGCGCCTCGCGCAGCGCCGCCTCCAGTTGCGCCGGGTCGCCGCTGGCGAAGGCGTCGGCCGGCATCACCTCGAAGGTGTCGAAGATCGCGTCGTGCGGCGCGTCCAGCACGCGCGCGCGGTGGATGCCGTAGCCGCAACGGTCCAGGGTCATCACGATCGCGGCGAACAGGCCGTCGCGGTCGGGCGAATACACGAACACTTCCAGCGCCGCGTCGTCGGGGGTGACCGGACGCACCTTGACCAGGGTTCCGCCCAGTTCCACTTCCATCAGCGCCGTCGCCTGCCAGGCCAGTTGCTCGGGGCGGAAGCGCAGGAAACTCTCGTCCGGCATGCCGGCGAACTGGCGGTCGATGACCGTATCGTCGTGGCCCTGCAGATGCATCAGCGCGCGCGCGGCCTCGCGCGCCTCCTGCACCCGCTCGGCGACCGGCAGCGGATGCTCCAGGCCTTCGCGCAGCGCGCGCCGCGCGGCGAAATACAGGTCGGCCAGCAAGCGGTCCTTCCAGGCGTTCCACAACTTGGGGCTGGTGCCGGCGATGTCGGCGCAGGTCAGCAGGTACAGGTAGTCCAGGCGCTCGCGGTCGCCGACCAGGGTGGCGAACCGGTGGATCACGTCCGCATCGGAGATGTCCTGCTTCTGCGCGGTCACCGACATGCGCAGGTGCTGCTCGACCAGCCACGCGACCAGGTCGGTATCGGCGGCGCGCAGCCCATGCGCGGCGCAGAACGCGCGCGCATCGACCGCGCCGAGTTCGGAATGGTCGCCGCCACGGCCCTTGGCGATGTCGTGGAACAGCCCTGCCAGCAGCAGCAGTTCCGGCTTGCGCAGGCGCGGCCACACCTCGTGCGCGATCGAGAAGCGGTCGTCGGCGCGGGCGCTGGCGAACACCGCCATGTTCTTCAGCACCATCAACGTGTGCTGGTCCACGGTGTAGACATGGAACAGGTCGAACTGCATGCGTCCGGACACCTGCGCGAACGCCGGGATCCACTGCCCGAGCACGCCCAGCCGCGCCATCCGGGTCAGCGTCTGCACCGCGCGCGGGCCGCGCAGGAGGGCCAGGAAGCGCTCGCGCGCCGCCGCGCCGGCATCGGCGTAGGCCGGCAACCGCGGCAGCGCCTCGGCCAGCGCACGCGCGGTCAGCGAATGCAGCCCGCGCACCTCGCCATGCGCGGCCCAGGTCGCGAACAGCGCGAACACCTGCACCGGGTCGGCCTGCGGCCAACGCTCGGCATCTGCCGCCAGATAGCCGCGGCGCAGCGAGAAGCCCTCGCCCAGCGGTTGCGGCTGCGCCTCGCCGTCGAACTGCTCCTCGAAGCGCTGCAGCAGCCGGTCGCTGAGCCGGCGCACGATCGCGGCGCTGCGGTAGAAGCGCTGCATCATCTTTTCGACGCCCAGGCTCTCGGCGTCGTCGGAGAAGCCCAGGCGTTGCGCCAGGGTCTTCTGGTAGTCGAAGCGCAGGCGCTCCTCCGGCCGGTTGGCGACCAGGTGCAACCCGTAGCGCAACCGCGCCAGTTCGCGGCGCTCGCGGCGCAGCGCGGCGGCCTCGTCGCCGCCGACGTGGCCGAGCCCGATCAACGGCTCCAGGTCGCGCACGCCGAACGCGCGCAGCGCCATCCAGCCCAGCGTGTGCAGGTCGCGCAGGCCGCCGGGGCCGTCCTTGATGTCCGGTTCCAGGTTGTCGGCGGTGTCGCCGAAGCGCTGGTGGCGGGTCTGCAGTTCCTCGCGCTTGGCCATGAAGAATTCGCGCGGCGGCCACACGCGCGGCGGCGCGATGGCCGCGGCCAGCGCCGCCTTGGCCGCGGCGTCGGCCTGCAGCGGGCGCGCCTCAATCAGCGCGGTCAGCACGGTCTGGTCGGCGCAGGCCGCGGTGCACTGCGCGGCCGAGCGCACCGCGTGGCTCACCGGCACGCCGGCATCCCACAGCAGCGCGAACAGCCGCGCCAGGGCCTGCTCGTGCAGGCGCTGGCACTGTGCTTCGCCGAACACCAGCAGGTCGATGTCCGAGCGCGGGAACAGTTCGCCACGGCCATAGCCGCCGACCGCGTAGAGCGCCAGCCCCGCATCGCGGGGCACGCAGCGGCTCCAGGCGTGCCGGATCAGTTGGTCCAGCGCGCGCGCGCGCAGCGCCAGCAAGCGGTCGATGTCGTCGCCCTGGTCGAAGCGCTTGTTCAGCCGCGCATCGGCCTGGGCCAGCAGGTGTCGCGCCGCCGCGGCCCAGTCGGCATCGTCGGCGCCGGCATCGGGCATGCCGGCATCGGCACCGGCCGGCAGCAGGCTCACGGCTCGCCGAGGCCGCCGGGCGACAGGGTCAGCACGTCCACGCCGTCCTCGGTGACGGCGACCATGTGCTCCCACTGCGCCGAGAGCTTGCGGTCCTTGGTGACCACGGTCCAGCCGTCGGGCAGCACGCGGGTGTGGCGGGCGCCTTCGTTGATCATCGGCTCGATGGTGAAGGTCATGCCCGGCTTCAGCACCAAGCCTTCGCCTGGGCGCCCGTAGTGCAGCACCTGCGGCTCGTCGTGGTAGACCTTGCCGATGCCGTGACCGCAGTACTCGCGCACCACGCTGAAGCGCTGGCTTTCGGCGTACTGCTGGATCGCGTGGCCGATGTCGCCGAGCGTGGCGCCCGGGCGCACCGCGCGGATGCCGCGCCACATCGCCTCGTAGGTCGCCTCGACCAGGCGCCGCGCCATCACCGACGGCGTGCCGGCGTAGTACATGCGGCTGGTGTCGCCGTGCCAGCCGTCCTTGATCACGGTGACGTCGATATTGACGATGTCGCCGTCCTTCAGGACCTTGCTGTCGTTGGGGATGCCATGGCAGATCACGTTGTTCACCGACGTGCACAGGGTCTTCGGATAGCCGCGGTAGCCGACATTGGCCGGCACCGCCTGCTGCACGTTGACGATGTGGTCGTGGCACAGCCGGTCCAGCTCGGCGGTGGTCACCCCCGGCTTCACGTGCGGCCCGATCATGTCCAGCACCTCGGCGGCCAGGCGGCCGGCGACGCGCATCTTCTCGATGTCCTGGGGACTTTTCAGATTGACGGTCATACCCACCATTATCGCTCATCCGCGGGCTTCCTGAACGCGCCCATGGAGGCCGTCGGATTTTCGACCCCGGAGACGCCATGCGACCGTCTTCACAAATTCGAATCCGTGGATCGGTGAAGGACATCACGTCAAAAACCTAGATGCGCATCCATAAAAATGTGAAATGGCACACGTTTTGTATTGGCCCAGGCACCGACGGACTCCGTCATTCCGAAGAGCCTTCACCCATGCAAGCTTTCCATCGCGCCCTTGCCACTGTCGCCTTGCTGGCCGCCGGGACCGGCGTGGCGTTCGCCCAATCCGACTCGCGCACCTTCAACGTCAAGATCCAGATCACCAGCGTCTGCGACATCCAGACCGCGCCAACCGACGTCGATTTCGGCAGCGTCAACTCGACCCAGACCTCGATCAACAGCACCGGTACCTTGAACGTGCGCTGCACCTCGGGCACCCCGTACAACATCGCGCTCAACGCCGGCAGCGGCTCCGGCGCCACGGTGACCTCGCGCACCATGGGCAGCGCCGATGCCGGCAATACCGCGCGCGTGCCCTACGCCCTGTACCGCAACTCGGCGCGCACCCAGAACTGGGGCTCGACCATCGGTACCGACACCCAGGCCGGCACCGGCAATGGTGCGGTGCAACCCCTGGTCGTCTACGGCCAGGTCGCCAGCACCAATTACCCTGCCGGTGCGTACAGCGACGTCGTCACCGCCACCGTCACCTGGTAACCGGAGCACCCCATGTCCCTGCGCCGATTCCCCGTTTTGCGTGTGCTGGCCGCCGCCGGCCTGTGGCTGGCGGCGACGCTGGCGGGCCAGGCCGCCAGCCTGCAGGTCGCGCCGACCTCGGTACAGCTGAGCGCGGAGGAGACGGCGCAGGGCCTGTGGTTGAGCAACAGCGGCGATACGCCGCTGCAGGCGCAGGTGCGGGTATTCCGCTGGCGCCAGCACGAGGGCGAGGACCTGCTCGACGCCAGCGACCGGATCGCGATCAGCCCGCCGATGCTGCAACTGGCGCCGCACTCGCGGCAACTGGTGCGCATCATCCGCCTGGACGATGCGCCCCGCACCACCGAGGACACCTACCGGGTGCTGGTGGACGAACTGCCGTCGCCCGACGCCGGCGCCGGCAACGCCGCCGGCCTGCAGTTCGTGCTGCGCTACTCGGTGCCGATCTTCGTCAAGCCGGCCGCCGCCGCGGCCCCGTCGTTGCAGGCCAGGGTGATCCGCGATGCCGACGCGCCGGCGCTGGAAGTCGTGAACCAGGGCACCGAACACGCGCAGGTGGTGGACCTGCATTTCATCGCCAGCGACGGCACCCGTGCCGCGATCGCCGACGGCCTGGCCGGCTACGTGCTGCCGGGCCAGCGCAAGCGCTGGCCGCTCCCTCCCGCGCTGGTGCGTGCCGACGGCACGTTCAAGGCCACGATCAACGGTGAGCCCCTTGCTCAGTCGCTCGCGCTGGACGCACAGGCTCCTTGAGCTGCTGCTGGCGCTGTGGGCCTGCGCCGCACAGCTCGCGGTCGCCCAGCCGAGCGGCGCCGTACCGGAACAGGAAACGCTGTACCTGGAGGTCACCCTGAACCAGACCCGCAAGCCCGGACTGTTCCGCTTCCAGCGCGAAGGCGAGCGCATGCGCGCCGATGCCGCCACGCTGCGCCAGCTCGGCCTGCGCCTGGAGGACGGCAACGCCGGCACGGCGATCGCGCTGGACGACCTGGACGGGGTGAGCTACCGCTACGACGCCGGCCTGCAGCAACTGGCGATCGACGCGCCGGTGGCCCTGCTCGACGTGCCGGTGACCCGCATCGACGCGCAAGGCGGCGGCGCGGCGCTGCCGGCGACCAGTTCGCCCGGCGCGCTGCTGGACTACGACCTGTACGCCAGCCACCAGGGCAGCGCCAGCAACCTCACCGCCAGCGGCGAAGTGCGCGGCTTCGGCCTGGGCCGCGGCGTGCTCGACGGCGCCATGCTCCGTCAATCCTTCGTCGCCCGCCTGTACCGCGAGCCGCGCCGCGATTGGCGCAGCCAGGCGATCCGCCTGGACACGCAGCTGTGGTGGTCGCTGCCCGACCGCATGACCAGCGTGGTGCTCGGCGACACCCTGAGCAGCAGCACCACCTGGAGTCGCGCGCTGCGCCTGGGCGGGATCCGGGTCGGCCGCGACTTCGGCCTGCAGCCGTACCGGGTGACTACGCCGCTGCCGGAATTCCTCGGCGAAGTGACCGTGCCCTCGAGCGTGGACCTGTACGTCAACGGCATCCGCCAATACGGCTCGGCGCTGCCGGCCGGCCCGTTCCAGCTGTCGGCCGCGCCCGGCGTGGACGGCGCCGGCAACGCGCAACTGGTGATCACCGACGCCTATGGCCGCAGCCGTTCGGTCGAGTTCCCGTTCTATGCCACCCAGGACCTGCTGGCCGCGGGCCTGGACGACTGGTCGCTGGCGCTGGGCCGTGTCCGCCAGGGCTACGGCAGCGACAGCGTCGACTACGCCGGCCCCATCGTCGGCAGCGCCAGCTGGCGCCGCGGCGTCAGCGCCGGCTTCACCGCCGAAGCACACGCCGAGGCCGGCGCCGGGGTGCGCAACGCCGGCGCCGGCGGGATCTGGCTGCTGCCGCGCGCCGGGGTGCTCAGCGCGTCGCTGGCGCACAGCCACGGCGACGGCCGCAGCGGCCACCAGTACGCGCTCGGCTATCGCTGGAACAACGGCCGTTTCAACGTCGCGCTGGACACGCAACGCGCGCAGCGCGACTACCGCGACGTGGCCGCCGAATACGGCGCGGCACCGCCGCGGATCAGCGAGCGCGCGCTGGTCGGGGTCACCTGGAACCGGGTCGGCAACGTCGCCCTGAGCTACGTGCGCCTGTCCTACCCGGACAGCGGCGATCTGCGCTACGCCAGCATGTTCTGGAGCCGGGCGCTGCCGTGGCAGTCCTCGCTGAACCTGAGCGTCAACCAGAACCTGGACCAGGCCAGCGACCGCAGCCTGTATCTGGGCTGGTCGGTCTCGCTGGGCGGCGCGCGCCAGGCCAGCGTCGCGCTGCAGCGTGCCGGCGGCGAGCGCCTGGGCGTGGCCGCCGACCTCAGCCAATCGGCCCCGGCCGAGGGCGGCAGCGGCTGGCGGGTCCAGGCGCGCAGCGGCCAGGACGGCGCCGGCGGCCTGGCCGAAGCCACCTGGCGGCGCGACAACGCGCGCTATGCGGCCGGGGTGGCCAGCTACGGCGGGCAGGGCTACGGCTATGCCGAAGCCTCCGGCGGCGTGGCCTGGATCGGCGGCGGCTGGTTTCCCGGCCGCGATCTCGACCAGGCCTTCGCCCTGGTCTCCACCGGCGGCGTGGCCGACGTGCCGGTGCTGCTGGAGAATCGCCCGGTCGGCGTCACCGACGCGCGCGGCTTCCTGCTGGTCGCTCCGTTGATGGGCTGGCAACACAATCAGCTGTCGATCGACCCGATGCGGCTGCCGCCGCAGATGCGCCCGGAGCGGGTCGACCAGATCGTGGTGCCGCGCGACCGCACCGGGGTGGTGGTGGCCTTCCCGATCCGCAGCAGCGACGGCGTGCTGGTGCAACTGCACGACGCGCAGGACGCGCCGCTGCCGGTCGGTAGCCGGGTCCGCGGCCCCGGCATCGACGCGGTGGTCGGCTACGATGGCGAGGCCTACCTGGAAGGACTCAAGGCCGGACCCAACGACCTGGAGGTGGAGACCGTGGCGGGCAACTGCCGGGTGCGCATCGACCACGCCGCGCAGCGCCGCCCGACCCGCCTGGGACCGTTGCGCTGCGGCGCGGAGGCGGCGCCGTGAGCGCCGCCGTCTGGCGCTGCTGCCTGGCACTGGCCCTGGCGCTGGCCGCCGCACTGGCGCCGCTGCGCGCCGGCGCCACCACCACCTGCACGGCGGTGGCCACCGCGCTGGACTTCGGCAGCGTCTCCAACAGCGCGGCCACCGACACCTCCGCGCAGATCACCGTCACCTGCCAGACCGGCGCGCTCAGCATCCTCGGCACCATCTACGTGCGCATGTGCCTGAACATCGGCGAAGGCGCGCAGGGCGGCGGCCTGGGCATCGCGCCGCGGCGCATGCTCAACCCGCTCAGCGACAGCCTCAGCTTCCAGCTCTACCGCGACAGCGCGCGCAGCCTGATCTGGGGCAGCACGCTGAACGCCTCCACCCCGCTGCAGGTGGACCTGACCTATTCCTCGCTGGTGACCGGCGGCAGCGGCAGCGCCAGCTACACCCTCTACGGGCGCATCCCCTTGCAGAGCGGCATCGCCACCGGGACGTACCAGAACAACTTCAGCGGGGTCTACACCAACCTGCAGTACCGCTACGACGAACCGCTGATCGGCACCCCGGCGAGCATGCCCGCCTCCTGCACCACCGGCGGCACCGGCGGCGCCAGCGCGGTGCAGTTCCCGTTCGTCGGCTCGGCCACTGTGGCCCCGGTCTGCACCATCGCCAGCATCGCCGACCTGGACTTCGGCACCCAGTCCGGCCTGGTCGACACCGCGCTCAACTACACCACCACGCTCAGCATGAACTGCCGCCGGCGCACCGCCTGGCAGGTCAGCCTGGACAATGGCCAGAACGCCAGCGGCACCGTCCGCCGCATGCGCAACGCCGCCGGGCAGTACCTGACCTACGAGCTGTACCGCGACGCGGCGCGCAGCCAGCGCTGGGGCAGCACCCTCAACAGCGACACCCAGACCGGCACCGGCACCGGCAGCGCGCAATCGCTGATCCTGTACGGTCGGGTCCCGGCGGCGCAGACCCCGCGCCCGGGCAGCTACAGCGACGTGGTCAAGGTCACGGTCACCTACTGACGGATGAACGCGTGCCCGCGGCGGCGATAAAGTTGCGCTGGCGGGCGCCGTTATCTGTCGTGTCCTCTCCGGGAAACCGCCCATGACCGCCAGCCCGTTCATGCAATCGTTGCTGCTCGCAAGCCTGTGTGCCGTCTGCGCCAATGCCGCCGCGCAGTCCATTGCCGCCAACGAAAGCACGGCGTTCCGGGTGGGCATCCAGTTGCAGCGCAGCTGCGAGATCGGCGCCGCCGCGCGCGACCAGCCCGGCGCGATCGCCCAGGTGGCCTGCACCCGGCCCCTGCCCTACCAGGTCAGCATCGACGGCGCCAGCGCGCCGGGCACGAACGGCGCGCTGGCACTGAGCCTGAGCGCGGCCGGCGGCCCGTTGCGCCAGGATGCGCGCTACACCACGGTCGCGTTCTAAGTGCGCCGGCGCCATCGCGCACGCCTAGCCGGCCTGCTGCTGGCGGTGCTGCCGGGCCTGGCCGCGGCCGCCGGGGTGCGCATCAGCCCGATGATCGTGCGCCTCGCCGCCGATGCGCAGACCGCCGAGATCTGGCTGGACAACACCCAGGACCGGCCCTGGCAGGCCCAGGCCCGGCTGTACCGCTGGCATCAGACCAACGGCGCGGAGCAGTTGCTGCCGACCGACGACGTCCAGCTCAGCCCGCAACTGCTCGACATTCCCGCGCACGGGCGGCAATTGTTGCGGGTGGTCCGCACCGGGCCGGGCGCGACCGACCGCGAACAGGCCTACCGCCTGGTCCTGGAAGAGCGCCCGGCGGCGGACGCCGCCACCGCCGACCCACGCCTGCTGCTGCGCTATTCCACCCCGGTGTTCCTGTCCGCGCCCGGCGCCGCGGCGGCCCCCGCGCTCAGCGCCAGCGTGGTCGTCGACGTCCACGGCCCGGAACTGCAGGTGCGTAATCGCGGCAACGCGTACGCACGGCTCAGCGACCTGAGCTTCGTCGGCGCCGACGGCCGCACGGTGACCCTGTTCCACAACCTGGCCGGCTACGTGCTGGCCGGCGAACAGAAGCGCTGGCCGCTGCCGGCCGAGCTCGGCACCGCGCGCGGCGGCCATTTCGCCGCCCGCCTGGACGGCGACGCGGCGCTGCAGGCGCTGCCGGCCGAATGACCCGCCACACGCGGGTTTGCGCTGCCAGCCGCGGCCGGTTATAGTTCCGCTGCTTCATTGCGCCCATCCGGGCCAGCGAACCGTCCACGCCGGACGCACCGGCGAATCCACACCTGCTGCCATCGCCCGTGCCGGGGTGCTCCGCGAGGAGTTCGGTCACGGAGGCCGCAGGGAGGCCCAACCCCGGAACCGTCGTGCCTGCCCGCCAGGGCCTGCACGTCCATGCGCGGACGTCACCTATCACCGCCCGCGCACGGCCGGTTCCCCATCAGGAGTCACTGCAATGCCTCAGGTCACCATGCGTCAGATGCTGGAAGCCGGCGTCCACTTCGGCCACCAGACCCGCTACTGGAACCCCAAGATGGCGCCGTACATCTTCGGCGCGCGCGGCAAGATCCACATCATCAACCTCGAGAAGACGGTTCCGCTGTTCAACGACGCGATGAACTTCATCTCCAGCGTCGCGCAGAAGCGCGGCACCATCCTGTTCCTGGGCACCAAGCGCAGCGCCCGCGACTCGGTGAAGGAAGAAGCCGAGCGTTGCGGCCAGCCGTTCATGACCCAGCGCTGGCTGGGCGGCACGCTGACCAACTTCCGCACCGTCAAGCAGTCGGTGGCGCGCCTGAAGGAGCTGGAAGCGGCCGAGACCGACGGCACCTTCGACAAGCTGGTCAAGCACGAAGTGCTGACCCTGCGCCGCGAGCGCGACAAGCTGCAGGCCTCGCTGGGCGGCATCAAGGAAATGAACCGCCTGCCCGACGCGCTGTTCGTCATCGACATCGGCCATGAAGACATCGCCATCAAGGAAGCCAAGAAGCTCGGCATCCCGGTGATCGCGGTGGTCGACACCAACTACAACCCGGAACTGGTGGACTACGCCATCCCCGGCAACGACGACGCCATCCGCGCCGTGCAGCTGTACGCCCGCGCCGCCGCCGACGCCGTGCTGGAAGGCAAGGCCGCCGCGCCGAACGCCGCCAGCGTGCGCGAGGACGAGTTCAGCGAAGCCGGCGACGACAAGGGCCGCGGCCCGCGCAAGAACGGCAAGAAGGCCGAAGAAGCCGCCGCTCCCGCCGCCGAGTAACCGGCGCGCCATGCGACTGCGCGAACATGCGCGGTCGCCCCCCCGGCGCGCGCGGCGCGCCCGGGTCCGCGGGCGCCGCAAGCGCCCGTTTTCCAGAATTCCCGGCCGGCCGCAAGCCGGCCCTTTCCCACCTTTTGTGAGGTCACCCCGTGGAAATCACCGCTTCCCTGGTCAAGGAACTGCGCGAGCGCACCGGCGCCGGCATGATGGAGTGCAAGAAAGCGCTCACCGAGAACGCCGGCAACATCGACAACGCCGCCGAGTGGCTGCGCAAGTCGGGCCTGGCCAAGGCCGACAAGAAGGCCGACCGCGTCGCCGCCGAAGGCCGCATCGCGATGGCCCAGGACGGCGGCAAGGCCGTGCTGGTCGAAATCAACTCCGAGACCGACTTCGTCGCCAAGGACAACAACTTCCTGGCCTTCACCGACGCCGTGGCCCAGGCCGCGCTGAGCTCCGGCGCCGCCGACGCCGAAGCGCTCAAGAGCGCCAAGCTGCCCGGCGGTGAGACCGTCGAGGAAGCCCGCGCCGCGGTCATCGCCAAGGTCGGCGAGAACGTGCAGGTGCGCCGCCTGGCGCGCATCGACAGCGCCAACAACGTCGCCGCCTACGTGCACGGCGGCCGCATCGGCGTGCTGGTCGAGGTCAAGGGCGGCGACATCGAGCTGGCCCGCGGCATCGCCATGCACATCGCGGCGATGAACCCGCCGCACGTCAAGGCGTCCGACGTGCCGGCCGAGTTCGTGGCCAAGGAAAAGGAAATCGAGCTGGCCAAGATGTCGGAGAAGGACAAGGCCAAGCCGGCCGACATCCTGGAGAAGATCATCAGCGGCAAGATCGCCAAGATCGTCAACGAGGTCACCCTGTACGGCCAGCCCTACGTGCTGAACACCGACCAGACCGTGGAGCAGGCGGTCAAGGCCGCCGGCGCCGACGTGGTCGGCTTCCAGCGCCTGGCGGTGGGCGAAGGCATCGAGAAGGTGGTGGAGGACTACGCCGCCGAAGTGATGAAGCAGGCCGGACTGGCCTGACGCCCGCGTTTCCCGGGAGAAAAAAGCCGCGCATGGTCGCGGCTTTTTTTTTGCAGGTGGTACGCTCTGCACGTCGGGCATGTCGCCGCCCAGGTCACACTTCTTACGCGGAACCGCATGCGCCCTGAACTCGAAGCCATCCTGGCTCACTCCCGCAACCTGCCCTCGCCGCCGGGAATCGCGCTGCGCATCATCGAACTGGCCCAGGATCCAGACGTCGATCTGGCCACCACCGCCGACACCATCGCGATGGACATGGCGCTGAGCGCGCGCATGCTGCGCATCGCCAACTCGCCGCTTTACGCCAGCCGGCGCCGCGTCGACAACCTCGGCCAGGCGCTGACCATGCTCGGGCTCAATGCCGCGCTGAGCCTGGCGCTGGGCTTTTCGATGGTGCACAGCCTGCGCGACGGCAGCACCGCCAACGACCTGCAGGAACGCATCTGGCGGCGCAGCGTGCTGTCGGCGCTGGCCAGCCGCATGCTCGGCCAGGCGGCGGGCCTGCGCAAGCACGAGGAACTGATGCTGGCCGGGCTGCTGCAGGACATGGGCGCGCTGGCCCTGCTGCACGTGTGCTACGACGAGTACGCGCCATTGCTGCGCGAGGCCGGCGACGACGGCACGGGACAAGGCCTGTCCGCGCGGGAGCGCGAGCGGCTGGGCTGCGACCGCGCCGAGGTCGGGGCCTGGCTGGCGCAGAAGTGGAAGTTGCCCGAATACCTGCAGCGCAGCATCGGCCGCGGCGCCGGCACCGCCCCTGTAGCGGACACCTTCGCGCGCTGCGTGCAACTGTCCGGCGCCATCGCCGACATCTGGCTGGCCAGCGACACCGATGCCGCGCGCAGCGTGGCAATGGAACGCGCCTACCGCGACCTGCAACTGGACAGCCGCCGCTTCGACGAGGTCATCGCCGGCATCGCCGCGACGCTGCCGGAAATCGCCCCGATCTTCGACGTGCGCATCGCCCAACCGGAGCGGATCGACGCGATCATCAGCCATGCCCGCGAACTGATGGTGCTGCGCAACCTGCGCGAGATCCAGGAAGCCACCCAGGCCCGGCACCAGGCCGACGAAACCGAGCACCGCGCGCGACGCCTGGCCGAGCAGGCCAGCCGCGACGCGCTCACCGGGGTCTACAACCGGCATCAGTTGGACACCCTGCTCGCCCAGCAATTCGACCTGGCCTCGCGCCACGACTGGCCGCTGTCGGTCGCCTTCATCGACCTGGACGACTTCAAGAAGATCAACGACGCCCACGGCCACCTGATCGGCGACCAGGTGCTGCGCGCCTTCGCGCAGGCGCTGCAGCCGCTGCTGCGCAGCAGCGACACCGTGGCCCGCTTCGGCGGCGAGGAATTCCTGGTGCTGCTGCCCAACACCAGCGAGGAGGCGGCGTTGAACGTGATCCGGCGCATCCTCGCCGAGCTCGTGCAGCGGCCGATGGCGCAGGTGAAGGGCGAACCGCTGTACGTCAGCTTCTCCGCCGGCATCGCCACCCAGGGCGGGCACGAACGTTTCAGCAGCGCGCAGGAACTGCTGCAGGCCGCCGACGACATGCTGTACAGCTCCAAGCACGGCGGCCGCAAGCGCGTCACCGCCCGCTCGTTCCGCGACACCCCGGCCTGAACCTCCGACACGGCAGATTCCGCGGCGCGCTTGGGCTAGAATCGCATGGTTTGCCCGTCCCCCCAACGAGGTCGCCATGTCCCAGCTCGCCTATCGCCGCATCCTGTTGAAACTATCCGGCGAAGCGCTGATGGGAGACGGGGATTACGGCATCGATCCCAAGATCATCAACCGCCTCGCGCATGAAGTGATCGAGGCGCAGCAGGCCGGCGCGGAAGTGGCGCTGGTGATCGGCGGCGGCAACATCTTCCGCGGCGCCGGCCTGGCCGCCGGCGGCATGGACCGGGTCACCGGCGACCACATGGGCATGCTCGCCACGGTCATCAACGCGCTGGCGATGCAGGACGCGCTGGAGAAGCTCGGCGCCAAGGTGCGGGTGATGAGCGCGATCAAGATCAACGACGTGTGCGAGGACTTCATCCGCCGCCGCGCGATCCGCCACCTGGAAAAGGGCCGCATCGCGATCTTCGCCGCCGGCACCGGCAACCCCTTCTTCACCACCGACTCCGGCGCCGCGCTGCGCGCGATCGAGATCGGCGCCGACCTGCTGCTGAAGGCGACCAAGGTCGACGGCGTGTACGACAAGGACCCGAAGAAGCATCCCGACGCGGTGCGCTTCGACAGCCTGACCTACGACGAGGTCATCGCCCGCAACCTGGAAGTGATGGATACCGCCGCCTTCGCCCTGGCCCGCGACAGCGACCTGCCGCTGCGCATCTTCAACATGGGCCAGCCCGGCGAACTTCTGAAGATCCTGCGCGGCGCCGACATCGGCACGTTGGTGAAGGGTCGGGGCTGAAAAAAGCCGGGAATGGGGAATCGGGATTGGGGAATGGTAGAACGTTGCGCGCTGCAGCATCGCGTGCAGCCGACCTCCCCCCACATGGCCAGTGGTTAGTGAATCGTTCCGGACCCGCCTCTACGATTCCCCATTCCCGATTCCCCACTCCCAGCAGGCTATAATCGTCCGATTCAGATTCAGCACGGACACCGGCGATGCTCAACGACATCAAGCAAGACGCACAGACCCGCATGGCCAAGAGCATCGAGGCGCTGCGGCATACGCTGATCAAGGTCCGCACCGGCCGCGCCTCCACCGCCCTGGTCGAGCACCTGAAGGTCAATTACTACGGCTCGGAGATGCCGCTGAGCCAGGTCGCCAGCGTTGCCGTCGCCGACGCCCGTTCGCTGACCATCACCCCGTGGGAAAAGCAGATGGTCAGCGCGGTGGAGAAGGCGATCCTGGCCTCCGACCTGGGCCTGACCCCGAACACCGCCGGCACCACCATCCGCCTCAACCTGCCCGCGCTCACCGAGGAGCGCCGCCGCGAGCTGTCCAAGGTCGTGCACGGCGAAGGCGAGGACACCAAGGTCGCGATCCGCAACATCCGCCGCGACGCCAACCAGCAGATCAAGGATCTGCTCAAGGACAAGAAGGTCACCGAGGACGAGGCCCGCGGCAGCGAGGACGACATCCAGAAGCTGACCGACAAGGCGATCAAGGACGTGGACGAGGTGGTCAAGGGCAAGGAACAGGAACTGATGGCGG
This sequence comes from Xanthomonas sp. DAR 35659, assembly GCF_041242975.1. Taxonomy (NCBI): domain Bacteria; kingdom Pseudomonadati; phylum Pseudomonadota; class Gammaproteobacteria; order Lysobacterales; family Lysobacteraceae; genus Xanthomonas; species Xanthomonas medicagonis. The sequence continues at coordinate 2,011,998 of NZ_CP162488.1, read as the reverse complement.
TCTGAGCCTGCGCCTGCCGGCCATGCCTTCCGACCTGCCCTCCATGTCCCTGCCCCGCCACATCGCCATCATCATGGATGGCAACGGCCGCTGGGCGCAGCGTCGCCGCCGGCCGCGCGTGATCGGCCACCGCGCCGGCGCGCGCGCCGTCAACCGCACCATCGACTTCTGCCTGGAGCGCGGCATCGCCGCGCTGACCCTGTTCGCCTTCTCCAGCGAGAACTGGGGACGGCCGCAGGAGGAAGTGGACGCGCTGATGAAGCTGTTCCTGCACGCGCTCGACCGCGAGGTCGAGGAACTGCAGCGGCGCGGCGTGCGCGTGCGCTTCATCGGCGACCGCGCGCGCTTCGCGCCCTCGCTGCGCCAGCGCATGGCCGCGGCCGAAAGCGCCACCCGCGACAACCAGGCCCTGCACCTGTCGATCGCCGCCAGCTACGGCGGCCGCCAGGACATCGCCCAGGCCGCGCGCGCGCTGGCCGAGGACGTCGCGGCCGGGCGCCTGCGCCCGGAGCAGATCGACGAGGACGCGCTGTCGGCGCGCATGGCGCTGGCCGACCTGCCGCCGCCGGACCTGTTCATCCGCACCGGCGGCGACGTGCGCATCAGCAACTTTCTGCTGTGGCAGCTGGCCTACACCGAACTGTGGTTCACCGAGACCCTGTGGCCCGAGTTCGGCGCCGAGGTACTGCAGCAAGCGCTGGACGACTACGCCAGCCGCGAGCGGCGTTTCGGCCTGACCAGCGCGCAAGTCGCCACGGCGACGGAGAGCACATCCGCATGACCCGTACCCGCGTCATCGCCGCGCTGATCATGGCCCCGCTGGCCATCTGCGCCATCCTGCTGCTGCCGACCCAGTGGCTGGCGGCGCTGGCCGCCCTGATCTTCCTGATCGGCCTGTGGGAATGGCTGAAGCTGGCCGAGGTCGACGACACCCTGCCGCGCACCATCCTGCTGATGCTCAACCTGCTGCTGATGGTGCTGCTGGTGTGGGCCTCGGCCGGCTCGCTGGTGCTGTTCCAGCTCACCACCCTGGTCGGCGTCGGCTGGTGGTGCGTGGCGCTGCTGTGGCTGGGCTTCTACCGCTTCGGCTCCGACCACGCCACCTATGCGCGCGTGTTCAAGCTCGCCGCCGGCACCCTGGCGATCGTCCCGGCCTGGGCCGCGCTGGGCCTGATCCACGCCAGCGAGCCGAACGGCCACCGCTGGCTGCTGACCGCGCTGGCCACGGTGTGGGCGGCCGATTCCGGCGCCTATTTCGCCGGCCGCCAGTTCGGCAAGCACAAGCTGGCGCCGCGGATCAGCCCCAACAAGACCGTGGAAGGGCTGATCGGCGGGCTGCTGGCCGGGCTGATCGTGGCCGCCGGCTTCGGCTGGCTGGCCGGGGTGACCCTGCCGCAGTTGCCCGGGCTGCTGACCGTCGCCGCGGTCAGCGTGCTGGCCTCGGTGGTCGGCGACCTGTTCGAGAGCCTGCTCAAGCGCCACGTCGGCGCCAAGGATTCGGGCAACGTGATCCCCGGCCATGGCGGCGTGCTGGACCGGGTCGACGGCGTGCTGGCGGCGCTGCCGATCTTCGCGCTGGGCAAGGACATCTTCGGGTTCTAGGCCTATGCAGACTCTCGGGACAGGCCGCGGCGCCAGCGACGCCGTCCGCCACATCGCCGTGCTCGGCGCCACCGGCTCGATCGGCGCCTCGGCGCTGGACGTGATCGCGCGCCATCCGCAGCGGCTGCGCGCCAGCGTGCTGGCCGCCGGCAGCAACGTCGCCGCGCTGCTGGCGCTGTGCGCCGCGCACCGGCCCGCGCACGCGGTGATCGCCGACCCGGCGCTGTACCCGGCGCTGCGCGACGGCCTGCGCGATGCCGGACTGCGCACCCAGGCGCACGCCGGCGCCGCCGCGCTGGACCAACTCGTCGCCAGCGACGCCTGCGACAGCGTGGTCGCCGCCATCGTCGGCGCCGCCGGCCTGGCCTCGACCCTGGCCGCCGCGCGCGCCGGCAAGCGCCTGCTGCTGGCCAACAAGGAAGCGCTGGTGCTGGCCGGCGAACTGGTCACCGCGGCGGCGGCGGCGGCCGGCGCCGAGATCATCCCGATCGACAGCGAGCACAACGCGATCTTCCAGTGCCTGCGCTCGCGCCAGGCCGGCACCGAGGTGCGACGGGTGCTGCTGACCGCCTCCGGCGGCCCGTTCCGCGGCTGGGACCGCGCGCGCCTGCAGACGGTGACGCCGGCGCAGGCGGTGGCCCACCCCAAGTGGTCGATGGGCCCGAAGATCTCGGTGGACTCGGCCACCCTGATGAACAAGGGCCTGGAGGTCATCGAGGCGCATCACCTGTTCGCGCTGGCGCCCGAGCGCATCGAGGTGCTGGTGCACCCGCAGAGCCTGGTGCACTCGCTGGTGGAGTTCATCGACGGTTCCACCTTGGCGCAGATGGGCCTGCCGGACATGCGCACCACGCTGGCGGTGGGCCTGGGCTGGCCGCAGCGGATCGCCTCCGGCGTCGCCGGCCTGGACCTGCTGGCGCATGGCCGCCTGGACTTCGAGCCGGCCGACCTGGACGCCTTCCCCTGCCTGGGCCTGGCCTGGCGCGCGATGCGGGCCGGCGGCAGCGCCCCGGCGATCCTGAACGCGGCCAACGAAGTGGCCGTTTCAGCCTTTCTTCAGGGCCGGATCGGTTTCCTATCGATTCCTGCGCTGGTCGAGAACGCCCTGACCGTGCTGCCTGCAGGCGCGGCCGATTCGCTGGACGCGCTGCTCGCGGCGGACGCGCAATCGCGCCAGCTCACCGAACTCGCCATCGCCCGTCAGCCCGCCCATGTCTGAGACGCACGCCGCTATGAGCCACGCGCATGGGTGATTTCCTCGGGTCCGTCTGGTGGATGATCGTCAGCCTGGGCGTGCTGGTGACCTTCCACGAATTCGGCCACTTCTGGGTGGCCCGCCGCTGCGGGGTCAAGGTGCTGCGCTTCTCGGTGGGCTTCGGCAAGCCGCTGTGGTCGCGCTACGACCGCCATGGCACCGAGTTCGCGATCGCCGCGATCCCGCTGGGCGGCTACGTGAAGATGCTCGACGAGCGCGAGGGCGAGGTCGCCCCGGCCGAGCGCGACCAGGCCTTCAACACCAAGAGCGTGTGGCAGCGCATCGCCATCGTCGCCGCCGGCCCGATCGCCAACCTGATCCTGTGCGTGGCGCTGCTGTGGGCGATGTTCGTGATCGGCAAGCAGGACTATGCGGCGGTGGTCGGCCGCGCCGAGGGCCTGGCGCAACAGGCCGGGCTGCAGCCCGGCGAGCGCATCGTGCGCATCGGCACGCGCCCGGTGTCCAGCTGGAGCGATGCCAGCATGCAGTTGACCGTGGCGGCGATGGACGGCGCGGATTTGCGCATCCACACCGAGGACGCCCAGGATGGCGCCAGCCGCGTGCATACGCTGCGCCTGTCGCAATTGCCGGCCGGTTTCGACGAACAGCAGGTGCCGCGTCTGGCCGGCCTGACCTGGCGCTTCATGCTGCAGCCGGCGGTGATCGCCAAGGTCGCGCCTGGCTCGGCCGCCGACGGCGTGCTGCGCCCGGGCGACCGCATTCTGGCGGTGGACGGCGCCTCGATCACCAGCGCCGACCAGGTCGCCGCGCAGGTCCAGGCACTGGCCCGCAACGGCGGCAGCGGCCTGGTCGAGGTCTGGCGCAATGGCGAGCGGCTGGCGCTGGACGTGCGCCTGACCCCCAGCAAGGACCCGCGACTGAAAGGCCTGTCGCTGGGCGTGGACATCGGCGGCGAGCGCCCGGCGCCGGCGTTCGACGCCAAGCTGCAGTACGGACCGCTGGCGGCGATCCCGGCCGCGTTCCGCGAAACCGGCAAGCTGGCCGGGGACACGCTGGGCATCATCCGCCGCATGCTGACCGGCCAGGCCTCGCTGAAGAACGTGTCCGGGCCGATCACCATCGCCAAGGTCGCCAATGTCTCGGCCAAGCAGGGCCCGGACTGGTTCCTGAATTTCCTGGCGCTGCTGTCGCTGAGCCTGGCGATCATGAACCTGCTGCCGATCCCGATCTTGGACGGCGGGCACTTGCTGTATTACCTTATCGAGTTGGTCAAGGGCAGCCCGCTCAGCGAGCGTGCCATGGCGGCGGGGCAGTTCGTCGGGCTGGCGCTACTGGCCGGGTTGATGGGGTTGGCGTTCTACAACGACCTTTTCGGCCAGGTTCTGCGATGAGTCCGCTGCCGCTCCACCCGACCACGCTGTCGTCTTACGCCGGCGCCCATGCAACAACGATATATCGACCTCTACCGGACGTGACATGACGCGATTTCCCACTCGCCGCCTGCTTGCCCTCGCCCTCGCCGCCAGCCTCAGCCTGCCGGCCATGGCGCAGGTAACGGAGCCCTTCACCGCCAGCGACATCCGCGTCGACGGGCTGCAACGCATTTCCTCCGGCACCGTGTTCACCTACCTGCCGGTGGAACGCGGCGACACGGTGGACAGCGCCAAGGTCGGCGAGGCGATCCGCGCGCTGTACCGCACCGGCTTCTTCGAGGACGTGCAGGTCGATCGCCAGGGCAACATCCTGGTGGTCACGGTCAAGGAACGCCCGGCGATCAACAAGCTGACCGTCACCGGCAACAAGGACATCAAGAGCGAGGAACTGCTCAAGGGCCTGTCCGACATCGGCCTGAGCGAAGGCGGCACCTTCGACCGGCTGAGCCTGGACCGGGTGACGCAGGAACTGACCCGCCAGTACAACAACCGCGGCAAGTACAACGTGGAGATCACCCCGACGGTGAGCCCGCTGGACCGCAACCGCGTCGACGTGGCGATCGCGATCAAGGAAGGCAAGGCGGCCAAGATCCAGCACGTCAACATCGTCGGCACCGAGAAGTTCGCCACCGAGGACATCCTGGAGAACTGGGAATCGCGCGAGCACAACTGGCTGTCGTGGTACCGCCGCGACGACCAATACTCCAAGGAAAAGCTGTCCGGCGACCTGGAGAAGCTCAACTCCTGGTACCTGGACCGCGGCTACGTCGATTTCAGCGTCGACTCCACCCAGGTGTCGATCAGCCCCGACAAGCGCAACATGTACCTGACCGCCGGCATCACCGAAGGCGAGCAGTACAAGATCTCCGACATCAAGGTCACCGGCGACACCGTGCTGCCGCAGGAAGAGGTCGAGAAGCTGGTGATCCCCAAGCCGGGCGACACCTTCTCGCGCGCGCTGCTGGAGTTCAGCTCCGACGCGATCACCAATACCCTGAGCAACATCGGCTACGCCTTCGCCAAGGTCAATCCGATCCCCACCACCGACCGCGAGAGGCGCACCGTCGCGATCAATCTGCAGGTGGTGCCGGGTCCGCGCGTGGCGGTCCGCCGCATCCTGTTCAAGGGCAACACCCGCACCTCCGACGAAGTGCTGCGCCGGGAAATGCGCCAGTTCGAGAACAGCTGGTACTCGCAGGCGGCGATCGACCGCTCCAAGATCCGCCTGCAGCGCCTGGGCTACTTCGAGTCGGTGGACGTGGAAACGCCGCCGGTGCCGGGCAGCAACGACAAGGTCGACGTGGTCTACAGCGTCAAGGAGACCACCTCCGGCAGCTTCACCTTCGGCCTGGGCTACTCGCAGACCTACGGCGTGACCACCTCGATCCAGCTCTCGCAGAACAACTTCCTGGGCGGCGGCAACCGCGTCTCGGTGGACGCCTCGCGCAGCAGCTACCAGGAGCGCTACGCGTTCTCCTACACCAATCCGTTCTTCACCGACGACGGCGTGTCGCTGGGCTACAACCTCTCCTACCGCAAGCTGGACTACTCCGACTTCGGCACCGCGCAGTACAACAGCAAGAACGGCGCGGCGCAGATGATCTTCGGCGTGCCGATCACCGAGAACGACACCGTCTCGCTGATGTTCGGCGTCGACAGCAACCAGATCACCGTCTATCCCAGCTACACCCCGCAGGCGATCATCAACTACATCGACGCGATGGGGACCAAGACCTTCCACGCCTGGCGCACCGAACTGGGCTGGGCGCGCGACACCCGCAACGACTACTTCATGCCGACCCGCGGCATGTATCAGCGCGTGGGCCTGGAAGCGACCCTGCCCGGCTCCACCGTCGAGTACTGGAAGCTGAACTACCAGATCTCCAAGTACTGGACGCTGATCCCGGCCATCGTGCTCAACACCCGCGCCGAGTTCGGCTACGGCGACAGCTACGGCAGCGACGTCTCGCGCGACATCTGCGGCACCTACACGACCACTGCGCAAGGCGTCACGGTGTACAACCCGCAGGCCTGTGATGGCACCAATCTGCGCCGCCGCGTGACCGCTTCCGGCCTGCCGTTCTACGAGAACTTCTATGCCGGCGGCACCAACTCGGTGCGCGGCTTCGAGGACAACACCCTCGGCCCGCGCTCGGAGGCCACCGCCTCGTACAGCCGCGGCCAGCCGCTGGGCGGCTCGTTCAAGACCGTGGGCTCGGCGGAACTGTACTTCCCGAAGCTGTTCGACAGCCCGTCGGCGCGCATTTCGGCGTTCGTGGACGTCGGCAACGTGTTCAACGGCGTGGACAACTTCAAGTCCAACCAGCTGCGCGCCTCCACGGGCGTGGCGCTGCTGTGGCGCGCGCCGGTCGGCCCGATCTCGATCAGCTACGCGTTCCCGTTGAAGAAGGAAGACAACGACGAGATCGAGCGCCTGCAGTTCACCTTTGGTGGGCAGTTCTGACGAACTGCTCGCGCGTCATCGCGTTCGCGCTGACGCCCCACGATTCGCTGCGCGAATCGTGGGCCCCGGCTCGTCTTCTCCCAAATCCCCGCGCCTGCCGGCGCGCCCCCTTTACTAAAGGGGGCTTTGCTCCAGTCAGTTGGTCGCGGTCTGACATGGGGAATGTGTCGAGATGGTCGCCGGGCGATAGGCCGGTCAGGGGTGTTCCTGCAGTTGGTCGATGGCGGCCAGCCCGCTCGGCAGGCGGTAGCTGATCCGTGTCGCCATGCCCGCTACGCAGGGCAGCATGACCGTGCTGGTGGCACACGGTAGAATCGCCCGGTGAATACTCCGACCTATACCGCACACGAGATCGCCGAGCGCTTCGGCCTGCAGGTTCACGGCGACGGCGCCGTGGCCGTGCACGGCGTCGCCACGCTGGCGCATGCCGGACCCGGCCAGCTCAGCTTCCTGTCCAATCCGCGCTATCGGGCGCAACTGGCCGACAGCGCCGCCGCGATCGTGGTCCTGCGCGCGGACGATGCCGAGGCGGCGCCGGGCACCGCGCTGATCGCGCGCGATCCCTACGTCGCCTTCGCCAAGATCGCCGCGCTGTTCGAGGTGGTGCCGGTGCGCCCGCCCGGTATCCATCCCAGCGCCAGCATCGACCCCAGCGCGCAGATCGCCCCGACCGCCCACATCGGCCCCTTCGTCAGCATCGGCGCGCGCAGCGTGGTCGGCGACGGTTGCGTGATCGGCCCCGGCTGCGTGATCGGCGAGGACTGCCAGGTCGGCGCCGGCAGCGAACTGATCGCACGCGTCACCCTGGTCACCCGGGTACGCCTGGGCCAGCGCGTGCGCGTGCATCCCGGGGCGGTGCTCGGCGCCGACGGCTTCGGCCTGGCGATGGACGCCGGCCGCTGGATCAAGGTACCGCAGCTCGGTGGCGTGACCATCGGCGACGACTGCGAGATCGGCGCCAACGCCTGCGTCGATCGCGGCGCGCTGGAAGACACCACGCTCGAGGAAGACGTGCGCCTGGACAACCTGGTGCAGGTCGCGCACAACGTGCACATCGGCGCGCACAGCGCCATCGCCGGCTGCACCGGCATCGCCGGCAGCGCCAAGATCGGCCGCTACGTGATGCTCGGCGGCGCGGTCGGCGTGGTCGGCCACCTGGAGATCTGCGACAAGGTCGTGGTCACCGGCAAGTCGGTGGTGCGCAATTCCATTCACGAGCCGGGCGAGTATTCCTCCGGCACCCCATTGACCGACAACCGCACGTGGCGCAAGAACGCCGCGCGCTTCAAGCAGCTCGATGCCCTGGCCCGTCGCATCCTGTCTGTCCGCAAGGAGAACGAATGAGCCACAGCCACCACCACGCCCAGTGCCTGCCGGACATGGCGCAGATCCAGGCCTTGCTGCCCCACCGCTATCCGTTCCTGCTGGTGGACAAGGTGATCTCCCTCGACTTCGAGGCGAGGAAGATCGTCGCGCACAAGAACGTCAGCATCAACGAGCCGTTCTTCCAGGGCCACTTCCCGGGCCAGCCGATCATGCCCGGCGTGCTGATCGTCGAGGCGCTGGCCCAGGCCGGCGGCATCCTGACCCAGCTGGTGCTGGGCCGCGATGCGCAATCCAAGCTGTTCTACATGGTCAAGGTCGACAAGGCGCGTTTCAGCAGCCAGGTCGTGCCCGGCGACGTGCTGGAGCTGCACGTGGAGATCAAGCGCGTGATCCGCAACATGGCGGTGTACTACGGCGAGGCGAAGGTGGACGGCAAGGTCGTCGCCTGCGCCGAGGTGCTATGCGCCGGCACCCGCGAATGACCCAGGCAGGAGACCTGCGATGAGCGCCAATGCCCCCCTGATCCACCCTTCCGCCATCATCGACCCGGCGGCGACGCTGGCCGCCGACGTGCGCGTCGGCGCCTTCACCGTGATCGGCGCCGAGGTGGAGATCGGCGAAGGCTGCGAGATCGGCTCGCATTGCAGCATCGTCGGCCCGACCCGGCTCGGCCGCGACAACCGCCTGGTCGGCCACGTCGCGCTCGGCGGCGACCCGCAGGACAAGAAGTTCGCCGGCGAACGCACCGAACTGGTGATCGGCGACCGCAACGTGATCCGCGAGTTCGTTACCGTCAGCCGCGGTACCGGCAGCGGCGGCGGCATCACCCGGGTCGGCAGCGACAACTGGTTCCTCGCCTACACCCACGTCGCCCACGACTGCATCGTGGGCAACCACTGCGTGTTCTCCAACAACACCACCCTGGCCGGGCACGTGGAAGTGGGCGACCACGTCATCATCAGCGGCTTCGCCGGCGCGCACCAGTTCTGCCGCATCGGCGATCACGCCTTCCTCGGCATGGGCGCGCTGATCAACGGCGACGTGCCGCCGTTCACCATGGTCGGCGGCAATTCGCTGGGACGCCCGCGCGGCATCAACAGCGAAGGCCTCAAGCGCCGCGGTTTCGACCCCGAGCGCCTGACCGCGATCAAGCGCGCCTACCGCGCCCTGTACGTCGCCGGCCTGCCGCTGGCCGAAGCCAAGCAGCAACTGGCGGTGCTGGCCGAAAGCAGCGAGGACGTGCGCGCGATGCTTGAATTCATCGAGGCCAGCGAGCGGCCGTTGTTGCGATGAAGGCCGGGAGTGGAGAATCGGGAATGGGGAATGGCAAGAGCGATCCCACGCTCGGCCGCAGCCCCGCTCTAGCTTCAACCATTCCCCATTCCCAACTCCCGATTCCCGGCGCAGCCAAGCTGCGCATCGCCCTGGTCGCCGGCGAAGCGTCCGGCGACCAGCTCGGTGCCGGGCTGATCGAGGCGCTGCGCGCGCGTCATCCCGAGGCGGAGTTCGCCGGCATCGGCGGCGATGCGATGCGTAGCGCCGGCTGCCAGACCTGGTTCGATGCCAGCGAACTGGCGGTGATGGGCCTGCTGGAAGTGCTGCGGCATCTGCCGCGGCTGCTGAGGCTGCGCCGCACCCTGCGCGAGCGCCTGTTGGCCTGGCAGCCGGATGTGTTCGTCGGCATCGACGCGCCCGATTTCAATCTCGGCGTGGAGCGCTGGCTCAAGCAGCGCGGCATCCGCACCGTGCACTACGTGAGCCCCTCGGTGTGGGCCTGGCGCGAGCGGCGCGCAGCCAAGATCGGCGCCAGCGCCGACCGCGTGCTGTGCCTGTTCCCGATGGAGCCGCCGATCTACGCCAGGCACGGCGTGGATGCGCGCTTCGTCGGCCATCCGATGGCCGATGCGATCACGCTGCACGGCGACCGCGCGGCGGCGCGCGCCGAACTCGGCCTGCCGGCGGGCGCAACCGTGCTGGCGGTGCTGCCGGGCAGCCGCCTGGGCGAGATCGGCCGGCTCGGCGACACCTTCTTCGCCGCCGCCTGGCAGGTACTGCAGCAGATTCCCGGCGCGCACGTGGTGGTGCCGGCAGCCAATCCCGCCTGCAAGGCGCTGCTCGCCGAGCAATTGTCGCGCTCGGCGCTGCCGGTGGTGTATTCGCACCTGCTCGACGGGCAGGCGCGCACGGCGCTGCTCGCCGCCGACGCGGTGCTGCTGGCCTCCGGCACCGCGACGCTGGAGACCATGCTGGTGAAGCGGCCGATGGTGGTCGGCTACAAGGTCGCGCCGCTGACCTACCGCATCGTCAAGGCGCTGGGACTGCTCAAGGTCGATCGCTACGCCCTGCCCAACATCCTCGCCGGCCGCGACCTGGCGCCGGAACTGATGCAGGACGCGTGCACACCGGACGCCCTCGCCGCCGCGCTGCTGCACTGGCTGCGCGATCCGGAGGCGGTCGCCGCGCTGCAACCGGAGTACGAACGCCTGCACCGGCTACTGCGGCAGGACGCCTCGGCACGCGCGGCCGATGCGGTGCTCGAATTGCTTGAGAGCCGGGAGTCGGGAATCGGGAATCGGGAATCGTCAGGAGCAACGGCATGAAGCGCTCCCTTTCCCCGCCGACGCCGCAGCAGTCGCTTTTGTCCCATTCCCTATTCCCCACTCCCGATTCCCGGCTCTACGCCGGCGTCGACGAAGCCGGGCGCGGGCCGCTGGCCGGGCCGGTGGCGGTGGCGGCGGTGGTGTTCGATCCGGCGCGCACCCGCATCAACGGGCTGGACGATTCCAAGCAACTGACCGCGGCGCGGCGCGAGACGCTGTACGCGCGCATCGTCGACCGCGCGCTGGCCTGGCAGGTGGTGCTGATCGAGGCCGAGGAGATCGACCGCCTGAACATCTACCAGGCGACCATGCTGGGCATGCGCCGCGCGGTCGAGGGCGTGGCGCACGTGGCCGGCTTCGCCCGCATCGACGGCAACCGGGTGCCCAAGGGCCTGCCCTGCGCCGCCGAGGCGCTGGTCGGCGGCGACGCCCGCGACCGCGCGATCATGGCCGCCTCGATCGTGGCCAAGGTCACCCGCGACCGGATCATGCAGCGCCTGCACGACGAACACCCGCACTACGGCTTCGACCTGCACAAGGGCTACGCCACCCCGGCGCACCTGGCAGCGCTGGCCGCGCACGGCCCCTGCCCGCAGCACCGACGCAGCTTCGCGCCGGTGCGGATGGCCCTGGCGGGCCGGGAGTCGGGAGTCGGGATGGGGGATTCGCTGGAGCCGTTGCAACTCGCTTAGGCCGTTTAGCTGGTGCGCCCCCGAGCACGCACACTCAACGCCCAGTGAGACCGCGATGCATCCCCGATCCCCACTCCCGAATCCCCGCGCCTCGCTGTCAAGCCTTGTTCGCCCCGCCCCCCGCCGCTAACCTGACCGGGCATCGTCCTGGTTCCGCATGTCCACTTCCCGCTTCGCCCATCTGCACGTCCACACCGAGTTCTCGCTGGCGGATTCGACCATCCGTGTGCCCGAGAAACCGGATCAGGCCGACCCGAAGAAAGCCAAGCAGGCCAACCTGCTCAGCCGCGCGGTCGAGCTGGAGCTGCCCGCGCTCGCGGTCACCGACCTGAACAACCTGTTCGCGCTGGTCAAGTTCTACAAGGCCGCCGAGGGCGTGGGCATCAAGCCGATCGCCGGCGCCGACCTGGTGATCAGCGACGGCGCCCAGGCGCCGTGGCGGCTGACCGTGCTGTGCCGCAACCGCGACGGCTACCTAAGCCTGTCGCGGCTGCTGACCCGCGCCTGGCTGGAAGGCCACCGCAACGAGGGCGGCGTGGCGATCCGCCCGGAATGGCTGCAGACCGGCAGCGACAACCTGTTCGCCCTGGCCGGGCGCGAGAGCCTGGCCGGACGCCTGGCCGCCGAGGGCCAGCACGACCTGGCCGAGCAGCAACTGGCCGACTGGCAGCGCATCTTCGGCGACGGCTTGCACCTGGAACTAACCCGCACCGGCCGCGACGGTGAGGAGGCGTTCAACCAGTTCGCGCTGCACGCCGCGGGCATGCGCGGCCTGCCGGTGGTCGCCAGCAACGACGTGCGCTTCCTGTACGCCAGCGACTTCGCCGCGCACGAGGCGCGCGTGTGCATCTCCTCCGGTCGCGTGCTCGACGATCCCAAGCGCCCGCGCGAGTACAGCGACCAGCAATACCTGAAGTCGGCCGAGGAAATGGCCGCGCTGTTCGCCGACATCCCCGACGCGATCGACAACACCCTGGCGCTGGCGCAACGCTGCAACATCGAGATGCAGCTGGGCACCTACTTCCTGCCCGCCTACCCGGTGCCCGACGACGAGACGCTGGACAGCTGGATCCGCAGCCAGTCGCGCGACGGCCTGGCCGCGCGCCTGGAGAAGAACCCGCTGGCGCCCGGCAAGACCCGCCAGGACTACGTGGACCGGCTCGAGTTCGAGCTGGACACCATCATCAAGATGGGCTTCCCCGGCTACTTCCTGATCGTGGCCGACTTCATCCAGTGGGGCAAGAACCAGGGCATCCCGATCGGCCCGGGCCGCGGCTCCGGCGCCGGCTCGCTGGTGGCCTGGGCGCTGCAGATCACCGACCTGGACCCGCTGCCGTACAACCTGCTGTTCGAGCGCTTCCTCAACCCGGAACGCGTGTCGATGCCCGACTTCGACATCGACTTCTGCATGGATCGCCGCGACGAGGTGATCGACTACGTCGCGCGCAAGTACGGGCGCGACCGGGTCAGCCAGATCATCACCTACGGCACCATGGCGGCCAAGGCGGTGGTGCGCGACTGCGGCCGCGTGCTCGGCTTCCCGTACGGCCTGGTCGACGGCGTCGCCAAGCTGATCCCCAACATCCTCGGCATCACGCTGAAGGACGCGATGGGCGAAGGCAAGGACAGCGAGATGGCCTCGCCGGAGCTGATCCAGCGCTACCAGAGCGAGGACGACGTCCGCGACCTGATGGACCTGGCGCGGCAGCTCGAGGACCTGACCCGCAACGCCGGCAAGCACGCCGGCGGCGTGGTGATCGCGCCGACGCCGCTGTCCGACTTCTGCCCGCTGTTCGCCGAACACGACGTCGACAATTTCGGCAAGAACCCGGTCACCCAGTTCGACAAGGACGACGTCGAGCAGGTCGGCCTGGTCAAGTTCGACTTCCTCGGCCTGCGCACCCTGACCATCATCGACTGGGCGGTGAAGGCGATCAACGTGCGCCACGCGCGCGCCGGCATCCCGCCGGTGGAGATCGCCGCGATCCCGCTCGACGATGCGCCCACCTACAAGGGCATCTTCGCCTCGGGCAACACCGGCGCGGTGTTCCAGTTCGAATCCTCGGGCATGCGCCGGCTGCTGAAGGACGCCCGCCCCGACCGCTTCGAGGACCTGATCGCGCTGGTGTCGCTGTACCGCCCCGGCCCGATGGACCTGATCCCCGACTTCAACGCGCGCAAGCACGGGCAGCAGGAGATCGTCTATCCCGATCCGCGCACCGAAGCGATCCTGCAGGACACCTACGGCATCATGGTGTACCAGGAGCAGGTGATGCAGATGGCGCAGATCGTCGGCGGCTACTCGCTGGGCGGCGCCGACCTGCTGCGCCGCGCGATGGGCAAGAAGGTGCCGGCGGAAATGGCCAAGCACCGCGAGATCTTCCGCGAGGGCGCGGCCAAGGGCGGCGTCGGCGAGGCCAAGGCCGACGAAATCTTCGACCTGATGGAGAAGTTCGCCGGCTACGGCTTCAACAAGTCGCACGCCGCCGCCTATGCCCTGGTCAGCTACCAGACCGCGTGGCTGAAACGCCACTACCCGGCCGAGTTCATGGCGGCCACGCTGTCCTCGGACATGGACAACACCGACAAGGTGGTCGGCTTCCTCGACGAGGTGCGCAACCTCGGCCTGACCGTGCTGCCGCCGCGCATCAACGCCTCGGCCTACATGTTCGAGGCGGCCACCCCGGACACCATCCAGTACGGCCTGGGCGCGATCAAGGGCGTGGGCCGCGGCGCCTGCGAGGCAATCGTGGCCGAGCGCGAGCGCGGCGGCGAATACGCCTCGCTGCTGGATTTCTGCACCCGCGTCGAATCGGCCAAGCTCAACAAGCGCACGCTGGAAGCGATGATCAACGCCGGCGCGATGGACGGGCTGGGCAGCAACCGCGCCACGTTGATGCTGCAGTTGCCGGAGGTGATGAAGGCCACCGAGCAGATGGCGCGCGAGCGTGCCTCCGGGCAGAACTCGCTGTTCGGCGGTGCCGACACCAGCGCCCCGGCGCTGCGCCTGGACCTGCCGGAGAGCAAGGAATGGCCGCTGGGCCAGTTGCTGGCCGGCGAGCGCGAGACGCTGGGCTTCTACCTCAGCGGCCATCCGTTCGACCCGTACCGCGAGGAAGTGCGCGAACTGGTCGGCTGCGACCTGAGTGCGCTGGAGAAGATCTGCGCGCAATCCGGCGGCGGCCGCGGTGGCGGCGGCGACGGCGAGAAGCGCGCCTGGCGCCCGGAGGTCAGCGCGATCCTCGCCGGTCAGGTGGTCGGCGTGCGTCGCAAGGGCGACAGCCAGGTGTTCGTGCAACTGGAGGACGGCCGCGGCCGCATCGAGTGCAGCGCGTTCACCGACGCCATCGCCGAGTTCGGCCACCTGCTGACCCGCGACCGCATCCTGATCGTCAAGGGCGGCGTGCGCGAGGACGAGTTCAACGGCGGCTACGCGATGCGCATCCGCCAGTGCTGGGACTACGAGCAGATCTGCACCCACCACGCGCAACGCCTGTCGCTTCGCCTGGACCTGCGCCAGCGCAGCACCTGGCCACGCATCGACGCGCTGCTGGCGCGCCACCGCCCCGGCAAGACGCCGCTGCGCCTGGATCTGCTGCTGCAATCCGAACACGGCGCGGTGGCCGGCATGCTCGATCTCAACGGCGGCCATGCGGTGCGGGTGGACCCGCAATTGCTGGATACGCTGCGTGCCGACCCCGGCGTGCGCGCGGTGAAGGTCAAGTACAATCCGCCCTGGGCCACCTGAGCCCACTGCGCGGCATCCGCGCAGCAATGGACGCGATCTTCGAAGGACTGACCATGAAACACGCGCTGCTGGCCCTCGCCCTGCTGTGCCTGAGCGCCTGCAACGGCATCGGCACCACCACCACGCACCGCTTCCAGATCGACAATCCGACCGATGCGCCGCTGCAGGTGTACATCGACGACACGCGCTACGACGTCCCCGCCGACAGCGCGGTGCCGGTGGAACTGGCGCAGGGCGAACATCGCCTGCGCAGCGAGCGGCTCGGCGAAGTGCGTTTCGTCGCGCTGGGCGCGAAGAAGGGCACGCTGATCAACCCGACGCTGTCGCCCTACGTGCTGGTGCGCGAGATCTATACGACCGACGCGTCCCAGCTCAAGCACTTCGGCATGATTCCCAAGCGCATCGTGGTGGACGGCAGGACCTACGAAGGCAATTTCGATCGCGTGGAGGGGTTGTTCATCGATCGCACCTGGACCTTCGACCTGCGCGAGCCGTTCCCCGACGAGCAGCGGGTCTATACCGGCGGCGGCCCGGCGGATCGCCATGGACGGATCAGCGACAAGCTGTTCACCGTGCGCGAGTTCGCCGCCTACGAGGAGCCGGTGGAGGCGAGCGCGGACACGGACATGCCGCAACACCAGGACGCCGCCGCACCGCCCCAGGTGCAGCCCGCCCCGTCCACCCTGCCGCCGCTGCCGCCGCGCTACGAGGCGCATGCGGCGGGGATGCGCGATGCCTACGCCGCGCACCTGCGCGCACGCAGCGCGGCCGACGTGAAGGCCATGCACAAGGCCGAGTTCGACGCGACCATGGCCTATAGCAAGGGCACCGCCGGCCTGGCCATAAAGAACAGCGTCGCAGAGAACGAGGCCGTGAACCGCTTCATGCAGCAGTACAACGACATCCTTTCCAGAAGCGTGCTGATCCTGCCCTGATCCTGCCCGCCGGCCCCGTCGCCGCGCACGGCGCAACGACGCCGCGCCCGCCCGCCACCGCGCCGCGCCCGGCGGCGGCAGGCCGAGCGGCCCCGCCCGTCCCGACGCCGACCGCACTGCGGCGTACGGGTGCGCCGAGCCGGTTCGGCTACACTTCCCGTCCTGTCGTTCACCATGGCGCTCCATGAACCCGAACTACCTCGACTTCGAGCAACCCATCGCCGATCTGGAAGCCAAGATCCAGGAATTGCGCAATGCCAGCACCGGCCCGGCGGTCAACGTCGACGCCGAGGTGCGGGCGCTGCAGGACAAGCTGCGGGTGCGGACCGCGCAGATCTTCCGCGACCTGTCCTCGTGGCAGATCTCGCAACTGGCGCGGCATCCGCAGCGTCCGTACACGCTGGACTACATCAACGTGTTCTGCGACGAGTTCCAGGAACTGGCCGGCGACCGCGCGTTCGCCGACGACAAGGCGATCGTCGGCGGCCTGGGCCGCATCGACGGGCGTCCGGTGGTCATCATCGGCCACCAGAAGGGCCGCGACACCAAGAGCAAGATCGCGCGCAACTTCGGCATGCCGCGCCCGGAAGGCTACCGCAAGGCGCTGCGGCTGATGAAGCTGGCCGAGCGCTTCAAGCTGCCGCTGCTGACCTTCATCGACACCCCCGGCGCCTACCCCGGAATCGGCGCGGAGGAGCGCGGCCAGAGCGAGGCCATCGCCCGCAACCTGCTGGAAATGGCCGAATTGAAGGTGCCGGTGATCTGCACCGTGATCGGCGAAGGCGGCTCCGGCGGCGCGCTGGCGATCGGCGTCGGCGACCGCACCCTGATGCTCGAGTACGGCACCTATTCGGTGATCTCGCCGGAAGGCTGCGCCTCGATCCTGTGGAAGGACGCGGCCAAGGCCAAGGACGCCGCCGAGCAACTTGGCCTGACCGCCAAGCGCCTGTCCGCGCTGGGCCTGGTGGACAAGGTGGTGCGCGAGCCGATCGGCGGCGCGCACCGCAATCCCACGCAGATGGCCAGGCGCCTGAAGGCGGTGCTGCTCAACGAACTGGACGCGCTGGAGAAGCTGCCGATCGCGCAACTGCTGCAGAAGCGCTACGAGCGCCTGCGCGGCTACGGGGCGTACGAAGCGGCCTGATCGCGACAAGGAAGCGCCGCATGAGCCCCATCGTCCTGCTGTCGCTGGCCCTGCAGCTGGCCTGCTGCGTGCATGTGGTGCGCAGCGGGCGGCCGCTGTACTGGATCTTCATCCTGCTGCTGTTTTCGTACCTGGGCATCCTGATCTACGTCATCGCCGAGCTGCTGCCGGAATGGCGCAACGACCCGCGCGCGCGCCGCCACCTGCGCAAGGTCGGCGCCACGCTCGACCCGAACCGGGACAAGCGCGCCGCCGACACCCGGCTGGCGCTGGCCGACACCGCGGACAACCGCCGGCAACTGGCCGAACTGCACCTGGACAAGGGCGAGTACGCGCAGGCCGCCGAGGTGTTCGAAGGCGCCCTGCGCGGCATTCACCGCGACGATCCCGGGCTGCTGCTGGGCCTGGCCAAGGCGCAGTTCGGCCTGGACCAGCCGGCCGCGGTCAAGGCCACCCTGGACCGGCTGATCGCCGCCAACCCGCAGTTCCACTCGCACGACGGCCACCTGCTCTACGCCCGCGCCACCGAGGCGGTGGGCGAGACCGAGGCGGCGCTGGAAGAATACGCCGCGCTCGCCGACGACTACCCCGGCGAGGAAGCCCGCGTGCGCTACGCGCAACTGCTGCAGCGCGCCGGCCAGACGCAACGCGCGCGCGACGTGTTCAACGAGGTCCTGAAACGCTCAAGCGTGGCCCCGCGCTACTACCAACGCGACCAACGCCACTGGATCGACCAGGCCCGCACCGCCCTCAAACACCTCGACAGCGCGAGTCCCTAACAGGCTGCGACAAGCAGGCAGGCAAGCGGGGATGTCCAATCCCCAATCCCGACTCCCCAATCCCCGCTCAAAACGGCTTGGCCAACACCAACCAGATCACCACCAGCAGCGCCAGCACCGGCACTTCGTTGAACACGCGCAGCGCGCGCGACGACGGCAGCGCCTGCGCCTGCCCCACGCGCTTGAGCCAGCGTCCGGTGAACACGTAATACGCCAGCATCAGCGCCACCAGGCCGAGCTTGGCGTGCAGCCAGCCGCTGTGGCCGGGCGCGACCATGGTCGGGAAGTCCGGCAGCACCTTGTAGCCCAGCCACAGCGTCAGGCCCAGCAGCAGCGCCAGCCCGAACATGCTGTGGCCGAAGCGGTACAGGCGCCGTCCCATCAGCGCCAGCCGTTCCTGCACCTGCGGCTGTCCCGTGCTCTCGGCGATGTTGACCAGGATCCGCGGCAGGTAGAACACCGCCGCCATCCATGCGACCACGAACAGCAGGTGCAGGGACTTGATCCACAGATAGAGTTGCATGCTGGCTCCAGGGCGCTGGCGTAGGATGTGCGGCCATTTTCGCCGATTCGCCCGGCGCCCGCACGGATGACACCCCGCATGGACAAACAGTACGACGCCGACTACTTCCAGCGCTGGTACCGCCGCGACGGCATCGGCGACGCCGCGCGCCTGGCGCGCAAGGTGGCGCTCGCCGTCGCCCAGGCCGAGTACTACCTGGAACGCCCGCTGCGCAGCGTGCTGGACATCGGCTGCGGCGAAGGCGCCTGGCGCGCGCCGCTGCTGAAACTGCGGCCGAAGCTGAAATACCTGGGATTCGACAGCAGCGACTACGCGGTGGCGCGCTACGGCCGCCAGCGCAATCTGCATCCGGCCCGGTTCGGCGATTTCGCCTGGCTGCGGCCGTGCGCGCCGGTGGACCTGCTGGTCTGTTCGGACGTGCTCCACTACGTGCCCAGCCGCGAACTGCGCCGGGGCCTGCCGGGCCTGGCCGAGCTGTGCGGCGGGGTCGCGTTCCTGGAAACCTTCGCCAGCGAGGACGCGTTCGATGGCGACCATGCCGGCTTCCAGGCGCGGCCGGCACGCTGGTACCGGCGCCAGTTTGGTGCACTGGGCCTGCGCCCGGTGGGCAGTCATTGCTGGCTATCGCCAGCGCTGGCGGGGGATGTGGCCGCACTGGAAACGATTGGTCTGGCGCCCCATTAAGGTGCACGCGGCCGCATTGGGTTATGCTGCACGGCAGCATACGCTCAGGATGGAAACGCCGGCATGCTCTACCAGTGGCACGAACTGACCCGCAACCTGCTCGCCCCCTGGGTCCACCAGGCCGCGGCCAACGCCAAGATCTTCTCCGACGCCAACAGCCTGTGGTCCACGCTGCCCGGCGCCGAGCGCCTGGCCGCCAGCAACGAACTGCTGCACCGGCTCGGCAAGGATTACGAAAAGCCGGCCTGGGCGCTCGACCACGTCAAGGTCGATGGCCATCCGCTGCCGATCGTCGAGCAGGAAGTGCTGCGCAAGCCGTTCTGCCGCCTGCTGCGCTTCAAGCGCTTCAGCGACGACGCCAAGATCGTGGCCGGCCTCAAGCAGCAGCCGGCCGTGCTGGTGGTGGCGCCGCTGTCCGGCCACCACGCCACCCTGCTGCGCGACACCGTGCGCACCCTGCTGCGCGACCACAAGGTCTACGTCACCGACTGGATCGACGCGCGCATGGTGCCGCAGGCCGAGGGCGACTTCGGCCTGGACGACTACGTCAACTACGTGCAGGACTTCATCCGCCACATCGGCGCCGACAAGCTGCATGTGATCAGCGTGTGCCAGCCGACCGTGCCGGTGCTGGCGGCGGTGTCGCTGATGGCCGGGCGCGGCGAGACCACGCCGCGCTCGCTGGTGATGATGGGCGGGCCGATCGATGCGCGCCGCAGCCCCACCGAGGTCAACAACCTGGCCACGCGCAATCCGCTGTCCTGGTTCGAGCACAACGTCATCCACACCGTGCCGCAGACCTATCCGGGGCACGGCCGCGCGGTGTATCCGGGCTTCCTGCAGCACACCGGATTCCTGGCGATGAACCCCAGCCGGCACTTCATGTCGCACTGGGATTTCTACGCCAACCTGGTCAAGGGCGACCTGCAGGACGCCGAGGCGCACCGCCGCTTCTACGACGAATACAACGCGGTGCTGGACATGCCGGCGACCTACTACCTGGACACGATCCGGGTGGTGTTCCAGGAATTCCTGCTGCCGCGCGGGGAATGGGTGATCGGCGGCGAGCGGGTCGACCCGTCCGCGATCCGCGACACCGCGCTGCTCAGCATTGAAGGCGAGCTGGACGACATCTCCGGGCTCGGCCAGACCGCCGCCGCGCACGACCTGTGCACCGGCATCCCCGCGACCCGCCGCCAACACCTGGAAGTGGAAGGCGCGGGCCATTACGGCATCTTCAGCGGCCGCCGCTGGCGCGACATCGTCTATCCGCAGGTGCGTGCGTTCATCGCCGCCAACGCCTCGGCCAGCGCGCAGGCGCCGGCCGGCAACGTCACCCCGCTCAAGCGCCGCGGCAGCCGCAAGGCCGGCTGAGCGGCATCGCGTCCGCGGCCGGCAATCGCCGGCCGCGGCACCGCGTCATTGCCCCGCGCTGTGCACCAGCAGCTGCTTGGCCAGCATGCCGTGCAGCTTGCCCATCCCGCGCGCCAGATGCAGGGTAACGAACAGCAGCACGACACCCAGTGCGGTCGACAGCGGCAGTAGCCATAGGTCGGTTCCCGCGACGACCAGGTCACCGAATCCCAAGCCAAGATAGAAGTGCTCGGGAAACAGCAACCCCAGCGGCGCCGCGGCCAGCCCCAGCGCGATGCTGAGCAGGGTGACGAACACCGTGAAGTAGAAGATCCCCAGCGGCAGCATCAGCACGAAGTACAGCATCGTGGTCCAGGTACGCGCGTCGGTGAACATCTGCCCGATGCGCCGCAGCCAGGGTTGCGCGCGCTCGCTGTACAGCGGCCGCCGCGGCATGCGCTCGCCCAGCAGCACTTCCACGACGCGCCCTTCCACCAGCGACAACAGCCGCACCGAGCCGAAGAACAGCACCAGCAACGGCACGCCGATGATCAGCACCAGCATGCCCAGCGACACGCTGACCCCGGTCAGCACCCAGGTGAAGTAGAAGATGCCGGTGACCAGCGCCAGCAGCATGTAGAACAGGGCGCCGTAGGCGCGCGGATCGGCGGCCACGCCGAAGAAGCGGCCGAGCAGCGAGGTGCGCTTCGGCGGCGCCGGCGGCTTCAGCGCGCGGTTCACCGTGACCTCGGTATCGCGGTAGATCGCCGCCACCTCCTCCGGCGCGCCGTAGCTGCCGGCGACCTCGGCGATCACCTCCGCCTCGCTCTTGCCGGCCTGCTCGGCCAATTCCGCCCGCAGGTATTCCTCCGCGTCGTACAGCGCGTCCTGTACCAGCGCCGGATCGGCCCCGGCCAGCGCCGCGCGCAGCTGCGCCAGGTAGTCGGGGATGGTGGCCGGCAACGGCCGCGCCTGGGTGTGTTCGCTGCTCATTCTGGAATCCCCTTCAGGACGGAATCGACGGAATCGCGGGTGGCGCGCCAGGCCACGGTCCATTGCCGCAGCGTGGCGCGGCCGGCATCGGTGATGCGGTAGTAACGCCGCGGCGGCCCGGCCACCGACGGTTCGACATGGCTGGACAGCAGCGCGGCCGCCTCCAGGTTGCGCAGGACCGGATACAGCGCGCTCTGCTTGCCGCTGAGCACGCCGTCGCCGACTTTTTCCAGGCGCTTGGCGATCAGGTAGCCGTACAGCGGCTCACCGGCCTCGGCCAGCACCGCCAGCAGCGCGAGCGACACCGTGCCGGCGCTCAGCTCCTTCTGAAACTTCTTCAGTTGCGCATCCGGCTCGGTCATCGCGGGCTGCCGCTAGGTTGGGTTCCACAATACTGTTGAGTTAGGTATAGCGAATGTGCCGCTAGTCACCCCACCCACCCACGCCTAACGTTTCGGCAACGTCGGCCTGGCTACAGTGCCGCCGCTCGCGCCGCAGGCGCTCAAGGAGGAATGCATGAGTTCGACCCCGCCCCCCGCCCAGGCCACCGACCCCACCTTCGGCAGCGCCGCCGGCAGCGTCAGCGCCGGTCCGCTGAAGTGGAATCCGGACGACGGCAGCGTCGGCGCCGAACGCACCGAGCGCCAGGCGCTCGGACGCACCGGGCCGCTGCAGCACGAGCTCGTCACCACCCGCAGCGTCGGCGCCAGCCGCCGCAGCGTCGACGGCAGCACCGAATTCGGCCTGGAGATGGAGTTCCGCCAGGGCCAGCAGACGAAGGCCGCCACCAGCGGCCGGAACGCCGCGAGCGCGGAGCACGCCACCCAGCTCGGCGAACGCGCGCGCTACAGCGTGCGCCTGCCCGGCGAGGCCGACGTCGAGGCGGCGCGCGGCGTCAATCCCTTCAATCCGCTCACCATTCCGGTCGGCGGCAGCGTCAAGCTCGACGGCCAGGCCTTCGTCCGCACCTCGCTGGAGGCCTCGTTCCGCAGCTTCGCCACCAGCAGCGAGCGGACCGACGCGGCCGGCATCAGCTATACCGCGCAGCGTCTGGACGAACACCATGTGCGGGTGGCGACCGGCCCCACCGCGGCGATCGAGCGGCTGGAGATGGTCGGACTGAAGACGCCGGTGGCGCAGGCCATGCTCGGCCGCCAGGACGCGCTGGGCCAGGCCAGCATGCGCACCGCCACGTTCGACCTGCGCGATCCGCAGGCGCAGGCCGCCTATCGCGACTTCCTCGGCAGCGGCCAGCTGCCGGCGCAGGCGTCCGGGCTCAGCGACGTGCAGCGGATCGACACGCTGACCATGAGTTCGCAGACCCGCGGCAAACTCGGCCTGGGGCCGCTGAGCGTGGACCTGGCCGGCCAGCGCAGCAGCGGCGAGAACGTGCGCACCACGCTTGCCGACGGCAGCAGCAGCGTCAGCAGCCGGCTGCAGTACCCCGGCAACGTGCCGCTCACCCTCACCCGCCAGTTCGATGCCGCCGGCCACGAGAACGTCGAGGCGCGCCGCTATGCGTTCGACTTCGGCAAGGTCGATGGCAACCAGGCGCAACTGCTCAACGCGGCGCTGTCCGGGAAGGCCGGCGCGGATGGCCCCATCGTCGCCGGCCAGGACGTGAACCTGCAGTTCTCCGAGGCGCAGATGGGCGCGCTGCGCCAGCAATACGCACGGGCGGCGCAGGCGCGCCCGTTCGATCGCGAGCAGGCGGCCGCCTATGCCGCGGCCAGCAACCAGGACTTCGCGATCGGCCTGGCGCGCAACCTGGGCAACTCCCCGCACGGCCTGAGCGAGCGCCTGTTCAAGGTCGCCGCTGACGCCGATGGCCAACTGAGCGGCGCGCTGACCCGCATCGATGCCGGGATCGGCGCGACCACCCCGGTTGCGGCAGCCGCCACGCCAGGCGCGCGCACGACGAGCGCCGCGCCCGATCCGCGCGATCCGGCCCACCCCGACTATGCGATGCAGTGCGCGATCGACGCCAAGCTGCGTCCGGCCGACCCCCAACTGGCGACCCAGTTGCTGCTGTCGGCCAAGCGCGAAGGCCTGACCGAGGTCGATCATGTGCTGCGCAACGACGCCGGCCGCGTGTTCGCGGTGCAGGGCGACCCGCTGGCCGCGGACAAGCGCACCGCCTACGTGGATGCGCAGGCCGCGGCGATCCCGTTGCAGGACAGCATGCGCCAGCTCGACGCCTTGCGCGCGGCGACCCCGCCCGCGGCGGCCGCCACCCAGGACATGCAGGACGTCCAGCAGCGCGCCGCGCCGGCGCGCTGAACCCGATCGCCGCAACGGCGGCGTTGCGGCGTCGGCATTGGCATTGGCAGCCGCCGGTGGCTGGGTAAGAATCGGCTACCGTCCTCCAGGCTGCCGCCATGCCCTTGCGCCCCACCCTGCTCGCCCTCGCGCTGCTGTCCGCCGCCCCCATCGCGCAGGCCGCCGCGCCGGCGACGCCGTACCGCAGTCCGCAGCAGATCCTGGACGCGTCCAAGCCCAGCGACTGGCGCACGCTGGACCCGGCCAACACGCTGTATCTGGACCTGGACAGCGGCCGCGTGGTCATTGAACTGGCGCCGGCGTTCGCGCCGGAACACGTCGGCAACATCCGGACCCTGGCCCACGCGCACTTCTGGGACGGACTGAGCATCTACCGCTCGCAGGACAACTTCGTGGTGCAGTTCGGCGATCCCGACGGCGAAGAGCCGGGCAAGGCCAAGTCGCTGGGGTCGGCCAAACGGCACCTGCCGGCCGAATTCCAGCGCCC
Source organism: Xanthomonas sp. DAR 35659 (assembly GCF_041242975.1). Taxonomy (NCBI): domain Bacteria; kingdom Pseudomonadati; phylum Pseudomonadota; class Gammaproteobacteria; order Lysobacterales; family Lysobacteraceae; genus Xanthomonas; species Xanthomonas medicagonis. The sequence goes on along the minus strand of NZ_CP162488.1, from coordinate 1,987,739 downwards.
GGCCAAGGGCCTGCCGTTCGAGGCGCTGCCCGATCGCGACGGCTGGGCGCCGCAGGTGGGTTTCGTCGACGGCTTCCCGGCCGCGCGCGATCCCAAGGACGGCACCGCGTGGCTGGCGCATTGCTACGGCACGCTCGGCGCCGGACGCAACAACGAGGAGGACAGCAGCATCGGCGCCGAACTGTATGTCGTCACCGGGCAATCGCCGCGCCAGCTCGACCGCAACATCACCGTGGTCGGGCGCGTGGTCAAGGGCATGGAACTGCTCAGCGTGATCCCGCGCGGGCCGGATCCGATGGGCTTCTACGCCAAGCCCGAACAGCGCACGCCGATCCGCGCGATCACCCTCGCCAGCGACGTGCCGGAGGCGCAACGCACGCCGCTGCAGCTGCTGCGCACCGATACCCAGACCTTCCGCGACGTGGTCGAGGCGCGGCGCAACCGCAAGGACGATTTCTACAAGCGCCCGGCCGGCAACATCGACCTGTGCAACGTGCCGCTGCCGGTGCGCACGCCGCCGCAGTGACGCGTCGCGTGCCTACCGGCTTGCCGCGGTCGTTGGTTCGCGCACGGCAGAACGATCAGGGCGCCGCGCCGCGGCGTTCGGGGTCGCGCATGTGCAGGAAGCGGGTGAACAGTTCGCGCGGCTGTTCCAGTCCGCAGTCGCTGAGCAGCATGGCGATGTTGCCGCGGTGGAAGGCGTCGTGCGCGAGCACGTGGAACAGCATTTCCTCGCGGGTCATGCGCCCGGCATCGCCGTCGGTGAAGCGAAACGCGAGCGACTGCTGCAACGCGTTCGCGTCGAGCCGGGCGATGTAATCCGCATACCAACGATCGGATGCGGCGACGGCGGCGCCCAATGCGTCCAGTTCCGGCGTCTGCGGGGTGTTGCTGGCGGTGAACGCATGCGTGCCACCGTCCAGGTGCGCGGCGAAGATTTGGTCTACCACGTAGGTGTGGTTCAACAGCCGGATCGCGCGGTGCCGTTGCGCCGGATACGCGTCCGCGTCGATCCGCGCCAGCGCCTGCAGCAGCTCGGCGTTGGCCCAGGCCTTGAAGGCGAACTGCGATGCGAGCAGGGACTGTGTCATTGCGACGGCCTCCAGGCCATAGGGAATGTGTCGTTGCGGCGGATCTCCAGGCCATGGCCTACGCCACGAATCGAGGGCGTCGCCCTGGCGCGCGACTGGAACGCTCGCCACGCGCCCGAGTATCTCCGATCCACGCGCATGTCCGCCGACTGCGGCAGGCCGCCGCGCCCTAGCGCGCGCGCTGGCTGAAGGCGACGCTCCCCAGGATCAGCACCGCGGCCAGCAACATGCTCCAGGTCAGCGGCTCGCCGAGAATCGCCCAGGACAGCAGCGCACCGAACACCGGGACCAGGTAGGTCACCGTCGACGCACGCGCCGGGCCGATGCGCTGGATCAGCCGGTAGTACATCAGGAACGCCAGCCCGGTGCAGACCACGCCCAGCGCGCCGGCGCAGGCCCAGGCCACCGCCGGCACCGGCGCGGCCGGCCAATGCGTCCATGCCAATGGCGCCAGCAACAGCGCGCTGCAGCCCAGGGTGGAGGCGGCGGCGGCGGCCGGCGGCAGGTCGCTCATATGCCGCTTCACCAGGCTGTAGCCGATGCCGTACAGCAGCGAGGCGGTGGTGCCGGCCAACGCGGCCGGCCCCACGCTGAGCCCCGCCGACTTGCCGGTGGCCAGCACCACGATGCCGGCGAAGCCGATCAGCAAGGCCAGCGCGCGGCGCGTGCCGATCTTCTCGCCGAAGAACAGGAACGCGATCAGCGCGGTGAACAGCACGGTCATCGCGTTGCAGATCGCGCCGATCGCCGCCGGCGCGTGCTGCGCGCCCCAGGCGAACAGCAGGAACGGCAGCGCCGAGTTGAGCAGGCCGATCGCCGCCAGCGTCGGCCAGCGCCGCAGCGGAAAGCGCGCGCGCGCCATCCACAGGAACGGCAGCAGCACCGCCGCGCCCAGCGCCAGGCGCAGTTCCACCAGCGCGTAGGCGCCGAACCGGGGCGCCGCCACACGCATGAACAGGAACGAGCACCCCCAGACCATGCCAAGGAACAACAGTTCCAGCGGCGTGCGCCAATCGCGCACCGCCGCGGGGCGATGGTCGAGCGGTTCGCCGGAAGCGGGGTTGGCTGCATTCACCGTGATGTCTCCTGGACTGGGGGGCGCGGCGATGTCGTCGCGGGCTGCTTGCGCCCGGCGCACCGGGCACAGGCAGGCGGCCGCCGCGGCCCGCATGGGCTGCACCGGCCTCGCATCTTGCGCATGGCTGCCAGGATCCTGCCACGCCGCAATGTCCACAAGCGCGTAGTATCGTGGCGAGCCACAAATCTGCCGCGTGCCTGCCAATGCAATTGCGCCCCGCCCTGTTGCCCGCGCTCGGCGTGTTCGCCGCCGCCGCCCGCCACCAGAACTTCGCCCATGCCGCGGAGGAACTGCACCTCACCGCCAGCGCGGTCAGCCACCACGTGCGCAAGCTGGAAGCGCTGCTCGGCACCGCCCTGTTCCAGCGCCACGCCCGCGGGGTCAAGCTGACCGCGGAAGGCCGGCAACTGGCCGACGCGGCCAGCGCGGCGCTGGCCGACATCGCCGCCGTGGCCGGCAACCTGCATCCGCAGGCCGACACCGCGCCGCTGCGCATCACCACGCTGCGTTCCTTGTCGTATTGCTGGCTGCTGCCGCGGCTGCCGCGCTTCTGCCAGGCGCATCCGCACGTGCGCCTGGACATCCAGACCGACGCGGCGTTCTCGCGCTTCGAGGACGGCGGCCCGGAACTAGGCATCCGCTACGGCCAGGGCGCGTGGCCGGGACTGACCTCGCACCACCTGATGGACGACGCGCTGTTTCCGGTGGCCTCGCCGGCGCTGCCGCAGTTGGCCACGCTGCATCGCCCCGAGCAGATCGCGCGACTGCCGCTGCTCACCGACATGTCGCCGCAGGGGTGGCGCGACTGGTTCCGCGCCGCCGGCGTGCGCGGCGTGGCGCTGCCGCCGATGCACACCTTCAACGACAGCACCGACGCGATGCGCGCGGCGGTATACGGCGTCGGCGCGGTGCTGGCGCGCAAGCACATCGCCCAGCCGTACCTGCAGCGCTACGAGCTGGTGCGCCTGCCCGGCCCCGCGCTGAAGGCGCGCTACTCCTACTACATCGTGCATCCCGGGCATCGCCTGCCCAGTCCGGCGGCCAGCCAGTTCATCGACTGGCTCAAGCGCGAGGCCCAGGACGAGCGCACGCCGATGCCGGCGCTGCCGGCGGAACTGCTCGGGTTGCCGCCGACGGCGAGTTAGCTCGCCTGGCCGCGCGCGCTGGATCGGCGTGCCGCCACCGCGAAGCCAAACGCAACAGAGAAGGGAACGCCTAGCCCCTCTCCCGCCGGGAGAGGGGTTGGGGTGAGGGTCCGGCGCGAAAGCGACTCGCGGAGTTTGGGTGCACGAGGCTGCGCCCGTACCCTCATCCGCCCCTGCGGGGCACCTTCTCCCGAGGGGAGAAGGAAAAGCCGCGAGCCCCTCTCCCATCGGGAGAGCGGGTCAAGGCGACGTTCCAGCCGTCTCCGCGACCTGCAGCGCACGTCCGCCCGACTGCGGATGCAGCAGCGGCAGCGGCCGGATGCGGACACGGTTCGCGCAGATGTCCACGTTCGGATACAGCATCGAGCGGCCGTTGCGGAAGGTGAAGCGAAGGTCGTAGCGGCAGGCGGCGCCTGCGAGCCGAAAGGTCGCGGCGTCGCCACCGCCCTGCAGCGGCGCGCCGAGCGCGACGTCACGGAAGGCATCGCTGCCCGGCGCGGCGACCGCCAGCGCGGTCAGCGCGTCGTGGGCGCGGTTGCTCAGTTCCAGATAGCGCATCGGCTCGGACGCGGCAGCCTGTGTCGCGACGGACAAGCAAAGGGACAAGGCAAGAAGACGGATCGAGGGCATGACGTGAGCTCCGACGGGAAGGATTCGCCAGCCGCGAGCGGAACGAATTCCCCGTGTACTGGCATGCCCATCAGGCCGCGTCGCCGCGCGGCTGCAAATCGTTTTGGGACGAATCGTCGCTATCGCGCTCCCAATCGTAGTGCGCGCGCACCGGCGCTTTCCACGGCGTGTCGCTGCGCCTAGGATGCCTCCGTCCCCCTCGACCGCCCCTGGATGAACGTCCGACTCGGCAATACCGACATCCGCCTGGGGCGCTACATCGCGCTGTGGACGCTGGTGGCCATGGTGTTCATGCTCCAGAACATCGTCAACAACGGTGCGTCTATCGGCAGATGGCCTCTGGAGGTGCTCATCCGATGGTCGCTGATCCAGTGGTACAGCTGGGCCCTCCTGGCGCCCACCGTCTTCCGGCTCGCCGAACGCTTTCCTGTCCGCGGCGCTCAGCGCTTCCACGGGCTTGGCGCGCAGGCAGTCGCAAGCCTGTGCGTGACGTTTGCCGCGATGGTCATCGGCGCGCTGGCCTCCACCCTGTTCGAGCCCAGCGGTTTCGCTGAACAGCTGGGCTACTTCCTGGAACAGCACTTCGCCATCGGGTTGCTGACCTACTGGACCCTGTTCGCGATCCAGCAAGCGCTGCACTTCCATGCCGAGAAGGCCCGGCGCGAAGTGGAAGCCAGCCGCCTGGCCGCCGAGCTCGCGCAGTCGCGCCTGCAAGTGCTGAAGAGCCAACTGCAACCGCATTTCCTGTTCAACACGCTGCATGCCATCGTCACCCTGCTGGACGAAGACACCGTCGCCGCCGAGGACATGCTGCTGCGCTTGAGCGAACTGCTGCGCGCGTTCCTGGAGGAATACGACGGCCAGGAAATCACCCTGGAACGCGAACTGGCCCTGCTCGACCTGTATCTCGGCATCCAGCGCAAGCGCTATGGCGATCGCCTGCGCACGACCGTCTACGTCGCGCCCGGCACGCTGCACTGCGCGGTGCCCAGCCTGCTGCTGCAACCGCTGGTGGAGAATGCGATCCGCCATGGCATCGGCCAGCGCGTCGGCAGCGACCGCATCGAGATCGAGAGCCGCCGCGAAGGCGACACGCTGTCCATCGAAGTGCGCAATGGCAACAGCACGCTGGAGGAAAACAGCAAAGCGGGCGGACACGGCATCGGCTTCTCCAATACCCGCCTACGGCTGAAGGAACTCTACGGCGACAACGCCGACATCCGGCTCGACACGCTCTATCCGCAAGGCGTTGCCTGCCGCATCCGGCTGCCGTTCCGCGAGTTGGACGCCGAGGAAGCCCCGGAGCACCTCCCCGCATGAGCGTCACCGCACTGGTGATCGACGACGAGCCGATCGCACGCCACGCCATCGTGCGGCTGCTGCGCGCCGATCCGGACATCGAACTGCTCGGCGAATGCGGCGATGGCGCCTCGGCGGTGATCGCGATCCGCAGCCAGTCGCCCGACCTGGTGTTCCTGGACATCCAGATGCCGGCGATGACCGGCATGGACGTCCTCGCCACCATCGGCGCGGCGCACATGCCGGCGACGATCTTCGTCACCGCCTACGAGCAGTACGCGGTCCGTGCATTCGAGGCCAATGCGGTGGACTACCTGGTCAAGCCCTTCAGCCGCGAACGCTTCGCCGAGACCTTGCAGCGCGCGAAGCGGCGACTGTCCGCCGGCAGCGGCATGGGCTCCCTTGCCGAGGCGCGCATCCTGCAGACCCTGGATGCGCTGCGCCAGCGCGACGACTATCTGCAACGGATTCCGGTGCGGGTCGACGACGCGGTGACGCTGGTCGCGGTGGAAGACATCGTCTGGATCAAGGCCAGCCGCAACACGGTGCTGATCCACCTGACCGACCGTACCCATGAACTGCGCGAGACCATGGCCACGCTGGCCGCGCGGCTGGATCCGCGCCACTTCGCCCGCGTGCATCGATCGGCGATCGTCAACCTGCGCCGGGTCAAGGCGATCCACCCCTGGTTCAACGGCCACCATGTGGTCACGATGGAGACCGGCCAGCAATTGCGCATGAGCCGCTACCAGCACGAAGCCTTCCTGCGCCTGGTGACGACCGGCAAGGAACCTTGAACGAAGCGCGGGACCGCGCCCGTCGTCTCGGCGGTCCCAACGGCGATCACGCCGGCACCACCGCTGCGGACCTGGCTCGATCATCGTGCCTTCCGCCCGTGCGCGGACCGAGGGTGCCTGTCGCGGCTGAAGCCGCTCCTACGCGAGGCAGCGTCCCCAACGCCACCGCCGGATCGGGCCGCGCCGCCTGCCCTTGACATCCGCCCGACAACGCGTCATTAATTAACTAGTTCGTTAATTAGCTAATACCAGATGTCCATCGACCGCGTCTTCGAAGCCCTTGCCTCGCGCCCCCGTCGCGAGATCCTCGCCTACCTGTCGGCGCAGGAACTCACCGCCGGGCAGATCGGCCAGCGTTTCGCGATGAGCGCGCCGGCCATCTCGCGGCATCTCTCGGTGCTGGAAGCGGCCGGCCTGGTGTCCAGCGAGCGCCGCGGCCAGTTCGTGGTGTACCGGCTGACTCCGGACAACCTGGTCAACACGCTCAGCGGCTTCGCCTTCGAGGTCTGCCCCAGCGCCGGCCCGCTCAAGCGCGAAGCGCGCAAGCTGGCGAAGAAGAACGCCTGACCCCAATCCGCCACGGCCACAAGGAATCCGCCGATGTCCACCAGTGCCCCGCTTCGCGAAACCGCCGCCGCCCAGGCCGGCTTTCCCTCCGTGCGCCTGGCCTCCTACAGCGGCGGGTTGCCGGTGGAAGTGACGCTGATCGCGCAGCTCGGCGCCGGCGCCGGCGATCCGTTGATCGCCCAGGCCTGCGTGCGCCAGCGCGCGCATCCGACCTTTCGCGACGCGCTGGACGAGCCGTCGGCTCGCCTGGCCGGCACCGATTTCGGCAACGGCGAGCGCACCGCGCTGTTCTCCTTCGCGGTCGGCGCGGACGGCCATCCCTTCCATCGCCATGCCGGCCATCGCATGTTCACCGCGATCACCGGCAGCGGCGGCGCGCAGTTGCGCTTCAGCACCGCGTCGATGGCGCAGATCGAGCAGGACCCGCAGCACTTCCTGGCCGCGCTGCGCCACATCGACCTGCCGGCCGACTGCCTGTTCACCGTGCGCTTCGGCGGCGGCACCTGGCACCAGTTCGTGCCGCTGCGCGCCAACGCGGCGCATCCGGCGTTCTTCGCCCTGTCCTGCCACAGCGACGAGGCCGGCGGCGAACTGACCGACGCCGTGCGCGCACAGGTGCTGGCCGGCGACGCCGACATCGCGACCTTGACCGAATTGCTGCCGGCGCCGGTGACCGCGCTGCTGGCATCGCCGCAGGCGCAGGCCATGCGGGTGCCCACGGTGCGCCTGTCGCTGTCCGCCTCGCCCGGCAGCCGCCGGCTGGCGTGGTGCGCCGGCCTGCGCGCGCTGAGCGGTCGCCTGCGCCAGGCGCTGAGCCGCTGGCGGCATCCACCGGGCTTCGCGGCGCTGGCGCCGCGGCTGGCGCCGGTGCGCGCCTTGCCCGAGCCGGCGCCCGGTTCGCTGCTGTGGCGTGCCCTGCCCGCGCACCACCACCAGGACAGCGTGCGCTTGCGCATCGAAGCGCACCAACTGCGCCAGCGTGGCGCGCACGCGCTGATGGTGTCCTTGCTGGAAGGTTTCATGCAGCGTCCGCCGCTGGGCGTGACCTGGCTGATGCGCATCCGCAACGTGCTGGTCGCGCCGCTGCACCTGCGCACCTCGCCGCTGGGTTGCCCGGTGTCCTCGCTGCTGTCGCCACAACGCGATCGCCTGTTCGCCGGCCGCTTCCCGGTACTGGACCAGGCGCACGCGCCGCACGACCGGCGCGCGCAGGTCCTGCTCGGGGCCGACGACCGGCACCTGGCGTTCCGCAGTTGCGTGGGCGTGGCGGTGGCCGAGGACGGCAGCGTCGACCTGAGCCTGGACACGCGCGTGGCCTGCCGCAACGGCTTCGGCCACCTGTACATGGCGCTGATCGCGCGCGCCCATCGCCACTACATCGCCCCGGCGATGCTGCGTGCGGCGGCCACGGCGCTGCTGGCGCCGGTGCTGGACGAGACCGCGCTGGACCAGACCGCGCTGGAGCCGCGCACGCGCCGAGGCGTCATCACTTCGCCTTAGCCGGCGCCTGCCTAGCCTTGCCCTTCCCCACTCAGAGGAAGGCCCATGCCCCTGCTCCGTATCCGCATCACCGGCAGCGAAGACGACGCGCGCGCGATCATCAACCTGCTGGGCAGCCTGGAAGGCATCGAGCACGTCGAGGAGATCGACGACCTGATGGACCATATGGACGACGACGATTCCAGCTCCGCCGGCCTGCCCGACGACCAGGGCCCGGGCACCCACGAAGTGGAGATCGAGGCGGGCAACCTCGCCACCGCGCAGAAGGTGCGCGAGGCGGTGGAGGCCTTGGCCTTCGACCTGGAGGTGATCGTGGAGTTCGAGCAGGACGAAGGCTGACGCCTGCCTTGCGGTTGCCGCAGGCCTGTAGTAGCGGCTTCAGCCGCGACCGGGCGTTACCGGTAATGCCCGGTCGCGGCTGAAGCCGCTCCTACAGGTGTTGCATCAGACCTTAAGCGCGCCTGCGACGCCGACGCAGCCAGGCGACCAGCCACCAGAGGACGGCGCCGAGCAGCACGAAGGGCGCCAATGCGGCCACCGCGCGGATCGCCCAGGCCGTGGCGGACGCGAAGATCGACCCCATGTCGGTGAACGCCTCGCCGATCTCGCCGCGGCCGCGCTCGCCGTCGGGCGCGGAGAAGCGCAAGGTGAGTTTCTGCGTCTCGATGCGCCGGCGATGCTGCGCCGCGTCCTGGCTGGCGGCCAGCAGTTGCGTGTCCACCTCGGCCATCTTCTCCGACAGGCTGATCATGTCGGCGACGCTGAGGTCGCGCCGCTGCTGGAACTCCTGCAGGCGACGCTGCTCGGCCTGCAGCCGCTGCTGCAACGCGGCGTTGTCCTGCACCACCTGCGCCAGGTCCTCGGCCTGGGTGCTGCGGCTGCCGATCTCGCCGCCACTGCCGGCCTGGGCGATCAGCGGCTCGACTCCCGCCGGGACGACGCGCACGGTCAGCGACGCGCGCGGAAAATCGCCACCACGCTGCTCCACCGACAGCACGTTGCACGCGCCGAAGCGCCCGCTCAGGCAACTCTCCTGAGCCTGCTTGAGCCGCGCCTCGATCTGCGCCGCCGGCAGTTCCACGCTCACCTCGTGCTCGTAGGCGAGCATCGCCGCGCGGCCGTCCGCCGTCGCGGCTGCCGCCGCGGCTTCAGCGGCACCGGCACCGGCGGGCGCGCTGGCTTCGCCGACCTTCCTGGAGCAGCCGCCTGCCACCAGCGCCAGCAGCAGCACGCCGCACTGCAGTGTCGCGCCCCTCACAGACTGGCTCCGTCCACGCGGTGCACCTGCAGCGCCAGCAGGTCCACCTGCGGCAGGCAGCGCACGTTGACCGCCACGGTGGGCTCGCCGGTCTTGGGATGGCGGCCCTCGCTGAACGGCGCGATGCCGCAGTCGGGGCAATGGTGATGCTCGATGTGCTCGCGATGGAAGCGATAGGTGCCCAGCGCCTCGGCCGCGCTGCGCAGCGACAGCGCCGCACGCGCGCCGAACCACAGCAGCCCGCCGCGGCGGCGGCACATGGAGCAATTGCAATCGTAGACCTCCGCGATCGGCGCTTCGGTGTCCAGCTCGAAGGCGATGCGGCCGCAATGGCAGCTGCCGGTATAGTTCATCCCTGCACTCCTTAGATCCAAGTCGAGAAGCGCAAGGGTAATCCAACGGCAGGTGCGCGGGCGGCGGCGGCCGCCTATGCTGGTGGATCGACCCACATCAGGAACCCCGATGCGCAAGCACCTGCTCGCCGCCGCCCTGCTGGCCGCCCTCGCCGGCTGCCAGAAGCCCGCCGATGCCCCGTCGTCGCCCGCCGCCGCCGCGCCCGGCCGCGCCGCCCCCGCCGATGCGGCCGCCGATGCCGCCTTCGCCGCCCTGTCCAAGCGCGCCGTGGACACCTGGATGCAGCTGTCCCCGGTCGGCGCCACCCAGACCGGCGACCACCGCTACGACAGCGAGCTGGACGACCTCAGCGCCGCCGGCCGGCAGAAGAGCCTGGATGCCAGCAAGCAGTTGCTGGCCGACCTGGACAAGCTCGACGTGGCCAAGCTCTCGCGCGAGAACCAGGTGGACGCGGCGATCCTGCGCAACCAGTTGCAGTCCGACATCTGGAACAGCGAGGTGGCGCAGGGCTGGGCGACCGATCCGCAGGTCTACAACGGCCTGGCCGGCGGCGCGATCTACGGGCTGATGGCGCGCGAATTCGCGCCGCTGCCGGAGCGACTGAAGTCGGCCACCGCGCGCATGGAGAAGATCCCGGCGCTGTTCGCGCAGGCGCGCGAGAACCTGGATCCGGCGCGGGTGCCGCTGATCAACGCGCAGACCGTGGCCAAGCAGAACCAGGGCATCCTCAGCATCGTCGACGGCTTCATCGTCCCGCACGTCAAGGAACTGCCGGCCGCCGACGCGCAGCGCCTGCAGGCGGCGATCGACGGGCTGAAGAAGGCGGTGGCCGAGCAGCAGACCTGGCTGGACAAGACCCTGGTGCCCAACGCCAAGGGCGACTTCCGCATCGGCGCGGAAAAGTACGACCAGAAGCTCAAGTTCGCACTCAATTCGTCGCTGTCGCGCGCCGAGATCAAGCAGCGCGCGCAGGCCGAGCTCACGCGCGTGCGCGAGGAGATGTACGGCATCGCCCGCACCGTGTTGAAGGACAAGCCGAACGCGCCGGCGCTGCCCGACGCGCCCAGCGACGCGCAGCAGCAACAGGCGATCGAGGCGGCGCTGGAACTGGCCTACGCGCAACACCCGGCGCGCGACAAGGTGGTCGAGGACGCCAAGGCCTCGCTGGCGTCCTCCACCGAGTTCGTGCGCCGCAAGAACCTGCTGACCCTGCCCGACGCGCCGGTGGACATCATCCTGATGCCCGAATTCCAGCGCGGCGTGGCGGTGGCCTACTGCGATTCGCCCGGCCCGCTGGACAAGAACCTGAAGACCTTCTACGCGGTGTCGCCGATTCCCGACGACTGGAGCGCGCAGCAGGCCGAGTCGTTCCTGCGCGAATACAACGGCCGCATGATCCACCTGCTGAGCATCCACGAAGGCGTGCCCGGCCACTACGTGGAAGGCTGGCACTCGGCCAAGTTCCCCTCGACCCTGCGCGGCGTGCTGCGCTCGGGCGTGTTCGCCGAGGGCTGGGCGGTGTACACCGAGCGGATGATGCAGGAGCAGGGCTACCTGGACAACGACCCGCTGTTCCACCTGGTGCAGCTGAAGTTCTACCTGCGCAGCATCGCCAACGCGCTGCTCGACCAGGGCGTGCACGTGGACGGCTGGAGCAAGGAGCAGGCGCTGCAGTTGATGGTGCACGACACCTTCCAGCAGCAGAGCGAGGCCGAGGGCAAGTGGGTGCGCGCGCAGCTGACCTCGGCGCAGCTGCCGACCTACTTCGTCGGCGTGCAGGAGCACCTGGACCTGCGCAAGGCGATGCAGGCCAAGCTCGGCGACACGTTCGACCTCAAGGCCTACCACGACCAGGTGCTGTCCTATGGCGCGCCGCCGGTGCGATTCGTGCGCGAGTTGATGCTGGACGAGCCGATCCAGTAGCTGGGAATGGGGATTCGGGAATGGGGAATCGCAAACGCGTTTCCCACGCCTGATGCCTCACGTGGTCCATCTGGAGAAGAGCCCCCTTGAGTCAAGGGGGCGCGCCGACAGGCGCGGGGATGTGGGGGATGATGAGCCGGGACCCACGGTTTGCGTAGCAAACTGTGGGGGCGACAGCGCGAATCCGATGGCGCGGCGCCTCGCTGGCTCGCTCATTGTGGGAGCGACTTCAGGGCACTTCGAACAACCTCGCGTTCGGAATTTGCGTGGTTGAGGCATCACCGTCTGCTCCATTTTTTTGTCGCGGCTGAAGCCGCTCCTACACGAAGCATGAGCTCCCTGTAGGAGCGGCTTCAGCCGCGACAGAACGATGAAACGGCCGCGATACCAAAGCGCCCAGCAAACGCCTCAGCCGGCAACGAAACCGCCGGTCTGCCGCGCCCACAGCCGCGCGTACAGGCCGCCGCGGGCGACCAGTTCGGCGTGGGTGCCGCTTTCGACGATGACGCCCCGGTCCATCACCACCAGGCGGTCCATGCGCGCGATGGTCGAGAGCCGGTGCGCGATCGCGATCACCGTCTTGCCGGCCATCAGTTCGTCCAGGCTGTCCTGGATCGCCGCCTCCACTTCCGAATCCAGCGCCGAGGTCGCTTCGTCCAGGATCAGGATCGGGGCGTCCTTGAGCAGTACCCGCGCGATGGCGATGCGCTGGCGCTGGCCGCCGGACAGCTTCACCCCGCGCTCGCCGACCTGCGCGTCGTAGCCGCGCAGGCCTTCGCCGTCCACCAACTGCTCGATGAACTCGGCCGCGCGCGCCTTGGCCACCGCCGCGTGCACTTGCGCGTCGCTGGCGTCGGGACGGCCGTACAGCAGGTTGTCGCGGATCGAACGGTGCAGCAACGAGGTGTCCTGGGTGACCAGGCCGATCTGCCCGCGCAGGCTTTCCTGGGTGACGCCGGCGATGTCCTGCCCATCGATCAGGATGCGTCCGCTCTCCAGGTCGTACAGCCGCAGCAGCACGTTGACCAGGGTCGACTTGCCGGCGCCGGACGGCCCGACCAGGCCGATCTTCTCGCCGGCGCGCACCTGCAGGTCCAGCGCGGCGATGACCCCGCCGCGCTTGCCGTAGTGGAAATGGATGTCCTCGAAGCGCACCTCGCCGCGTTCGACCCGCAGCGGCACCGCATCGGCGCGGTCCTGCACCTGCGCCGGCTGCGCGATCGTCTCCATGCCATCCTGCACCGCGCCGATGTCCTCGAACAGGCCGTTGACCGTCCACATGATCCAGCCGGACATGTTGTGGATGCGGATCACCAGGCCGGTGGCCACGGTGATCGCGCCCACGCTGATCTCGCCGCGGCTCCACAGCCACAGCGCCAGGCCGCAGGTGCCGGCGATCAGGAACCCGTTGGCGATGGCGATGGCGGTGTCCATCGTGGTGGTCATGCGCGTCTGCCGGCGATGCTTGAACGCCAGTTCCTCGATCGCCTCGCGCACATAGCGCTGCTCGCGCCCGGCGTGCGAGAACAGCTTGAGCGTGGCGATGTTGGTGTAGCCGTCGACGATGCGGCCCATCGCCTTGGAACGCGCGTCCGAGGCGATCCAGGCGCGCTGCTTCATCCGCGGCACGAAGTAGACCATCAAGCCCACGTACACCAGCAGCCAGGCGATCAGCGGCAGCATCAGCCAGGGATCGGCCTGGGCGAACAGCCACAGCGCGCTGCCGGTGTAGACCACGATGTACCACAGCGCATCGACCATCTGCACCGCCGATTCGCGCAGCGAGGTCCCGGTCTGCATCACCCGGTTGGCGATGCGCCCGGCGAAATCGTTCTGGAAGAAGCCCAGGCTCTGCCGCACCACGTAGTTGTGCATCAGCCAGCGCGCGCGGTTGCTGAGGCCGGGCACGATCGCCTGGTTCACCAGCAGGTTGTGCAGGCCGACGAAGAAGGGGCGCGCCACCAGCACGATCAGCGCCATCCACAGCAGTTCCCCGGCGTGGCGCTGGAAGAAGTCCGGCCCCGGCTGCTCGGCGAGCATGTCGACGATGCGCCCGAGGAAATCGAACATCGCCACTTCCACCAACGCCAGCAGCAAGCCGGCCACCACCGTCGCCAGCAGCAACGGCCACAGCGGCCGCAGGTAGTGCAGATAGAAGCGCGCGACGTCGCGCGGCGGCATCCGGGTCTCCACCTTGGGGAAGACGTCGATCAGGGATTCGAACCAGCGGAACATCGCACAGCGCCAACCAGCAACGGGGCGCCAGGGTAGCGTATCGGGCGTCAACCGCGGATGGCGCCGGCCGCGTGCGCGGATGGCGCGCGAACCGAGCGTCGGGACTGAAGATGCCCCCACGACGAGCCAGCGAACGCAGGTGTCCGCCGCGCGCCGTCCCCTGTAGGAGCGGCTTCAGCCGCGACGAGCGATGCCGGGATCCCGCCGCGCGCCGTCATGCCGGCGCGCGGCCGTGCGGCCTCACCCGGAACGCCCGCCCATCGCCACCGGGTAGGCCGTGGGATGACGCCGACACGCTCGCGCCGGCGGCGCTCGGCGTCGAACGCCCCGGCCTCCACCGCCGCGCACGGCGGCTACTCGCAGCGCACCGCGTCGCTCGCGTCCGCGGCGCCGGCGACGACCTGGATGCGGGTGAAGGCGGCCGCGAACGGCGCGTCGGCATCGACCGCGAACGGCATGTCGATGCCGCCGAGGTCGGCGCCGCGCTTGGCGAAGCAGGCCAGCGGCACGGTCACGGTGCGCTTGGCCTTGCCGGCGGCGGCCAGCAGCGGGCCGATGTCGATGCCTTCGCCGCAGCCGCGCGTGCAGCCCAGGCGCAGCGTCACCGGCACGGTCGGCGCCTGCTCCACCACCACGTCGAACTGCAGCGCGGCGTGCGCCTGCGCCAGCGCGGTGAGGTTCTGGCTGGCATCGCTGCTGGCGAACAGCCGCGCCGGCGCCAGCCAGGTGACCTGCTTGGCATCCTGCTGGGTGTTGACCTGCACCGTGCGCACGCGCAGCGCCGGCGTAGGCTGCGGCCACTGCCGTTCGGCGTTGAGATCGGCGCCCAGCGCCTGCTGCTGGCCGCGCGCGGCCAGCTTCAGGGAAAACGGCGGCGCATCGCGCAGGTTGAACACCGGCAGCGCGGTGGCTGCGCCGCAGTTCTCGGGCACTTGCACCGGCAAGGTGCCCACGCGCCCGCCACGCGCGTAGCGCAGGCCGTAGCCGACCGCGAACAGCGGCGGCCGCGCCGGGTCGGCCGGCGCCACCGGCGGCGGACAGGCCTGGCCCGGCCACGGGAAGCCGAGTTGGCCACGGAAGTCGTGCCGACCGCCGAACAGCACGTCGGCCACGCCGCCGCCCTCGCTGCCCGGCAGCCAGGCGGCGACGAAAGCCTGCGACAGGTTGAGCAGGTCGTTGACGTACAGCGGCCGCCCGGACAGCAACACCGTGATCACCGGCTTGCCGGTCGCCGCCGCGTCCTGCAGCGTCTTCAGGTCCTCCGGATGGCGCTGGCTGTGGGCCATGGTGCTGGAGGCGACGATATCGCCGCTGCCCTCGGCATACGGGGTTTCGCCGATCACCGCGACGATGGCGTCGTAGCTGCCCGGCGCCGCCGCGGCGACCGACTCGGCGTAGCGCACGCTGTCGGCACCGCCCACCTCGCGCAAGCCGGCCAGGATGCTCTGCGCATTGGGGAAATCGGCGTTCTGGTTGTCCGTGCCCTGCCAGGTCAGCGACCAGCCGCCGGCCTGGTCGGCCAGGTTGTCGGCGCTCTTGCCGACCACCAGCAGCCGCTGGCCGCGGCGCAGCGGCAGCGCGCCGCGCTCGTTCTTCAGCAGCACCAGCGATTCGCGCGCCGCGCGTCGCGCCAGGTCGCGGTGCACCAGCGCGTCCTCGCGCCCGGCATAGCGGCTGGCCGACGGCGCGTGCGCGAACAGCCCGGCGCGCAGCTTGACCCGCAGGATACGCCGCACCGCATCGTCGATGCGCGCCTGCGGGATCTGCCCGGAGCGCACCTGGGCGATGGTGTTGTCGATGAACGCCTTCCAGTCGTCGGGCACCATCACCATGTCCACGCCGGCGTTGATCGCCTGCGCGCAACTGGCATTGCTGCAGCCCGGCACCTGGCCGATGCCGTTCCAGTCGGAGACCACGAACCCGTCGAAGCCCATCTTCCGCTTCAGCGCCTCGGTGAGCAGCGGTTCGGCGCCGTGCATCTTGCCGTAATCGACGCCGGCGGCGACGTCGTTCCAACTGCTGTACGAGGCCATCACGGTCTGCACCCCGGCCTCGATCGCGCCGTAGTAGCCCTGTCCGTGCACGTTGACCATGCGCGCTTTGTCGATCCGCGCCACGCCCTGGTCGCGGCCGTGCTCGGTGGCGCCATCGCCCAGGTAGTGCTTGGCGGTGGCCAGCACGCTGGCATCGTCGCCCAGTCGCCCCTGCATGCCGCGTACGTAGGCGGCGCCGTAGCTATGCACCAGTACCGGGTCGGAGGAAAAGCTCTCGTAGGTCCGCCCCCAGTGCGGATCTTCGGCCACCGCCAACGTCGGCGCGAACGCCCAGGCGATGCCGGTGGCGCGGCTGGCCTCGGCGGTGGCGCGCGCGACCTGCTCGACCAGCGCCGGGTCGCGCGCCGCGCCCAGGCCGATGTTGTGCGGGAACAGCGTGGCGCCGTAGACGTTGCTGTGCCCATGCACCGCGTCGGTGCCCCATACGATCGGGATCGGCACCTGCGCATCGGTGTGCATCGAGGCCTGGTAGTAGGCATCGGCCAGGCGCAGCCAGTCGGCCACGCGCGCGTGCTTGTCCTTGCCCGGCCAGGAACCGCCGCCGTTGAGCACCGAGCCGATGTAGTACTGCCGCACCTGCTCGGGCGTGATCGACTTGATCTCGGCCTGGGTCATCTGCCCGACCTTCTGCGCCAGGGTCATGCCGCCCAGGATCCGATCGATGCGGGCCTCGATCGCCGGATCGGCGGCGACCGCGCTGCGCAGCGCCGGCCAGTCGTGCAGCGGCGCTGGTGCCGGTGCCGATGTCGGCGCGGACGGCGGCGCGGCGGCGGCGACAGCGGCAAGCGTGGCGGCGGCAAGCAGCGCGCGCGCCCAGGGGGGCGGTGTGGACATGCGGGTTTCTCCATCGGATGCGGATGCGGGCGCCACGTGCGACGTGGCGCCCGCTCCGGCAGGCGGTGCGGCGGGGATCAGAGCTTGTAGCGGAAGCCGAGCAGGTACTGGCGTCCGTACTCGGTGTATTCCTCGGGCAGGAACACGGTGGAGGCGACGCCGGCGGCGCTGACCTCGGTGCGGAACGCCTCGTTGGTCAGGTTGTTGACCTGGAACATCAGCGACAGTCCCTTCAAGCGACCGCTGTCGGGGAAGTCGTAGCTCAGTTGCAGGTCGGTGACGCGCTCGCTGAGCGTGTTGCGGTAGCTGCGCTGGCCGAACAGCGAACCGTACTCGCCGCGGTAGGGATCGCGGTAGCGCTGGCTGACGCGCGCGCCGAAGCCGTGCTTCTCGTAGAACAACGTGGCGTTGGCGACGATCTTGGACAGGCCGGGGATGGTGTCGGTGCCGGGCGAGTTGTCGCTGGGATCGGGATCGATCGACGATTCGGTGTAGGAGCCGTTGAACTGCACGCCGAACCCGTCCAGGCGCTCGCTGAACACGTCGCCGGTGACGGTGGCGGCGAACTCGATGCCGCGCATGTAGCCGCCGCTGCCGTTGGCCCAGGTGCTGAAGGTGCCGATGTTGGACAGCGGGGTCTTGCCGTCCGGGTTGTAGCCGGTGAAATCCCAGGTGAGGTTCTGCCGGTAGATGTAGGTCTGCAGGTCCTTGTAGAACAGCGCCAGGCTGACGTAGCTGGCCGAGCCGAAATACTTCTCCAGCGACAGGTCCAGCGCATCGGCGCGATACGGCTGCAGGGTCGGATTGCCGCCGCTGCCGCTCCACAGCCCGGTGGTGGTGTCCACCGCGGCGCTGGCGTCGGCGCTGAGGTAGTTGATCGGCGGGCGCATCAACTGCTTGGCCGCGCCCAGCCGCGCCATCCAGCCGTCGCCGAAGTCGAACACCAGGTTCAGGCTCGGCAACGCATCGTGGTAGCGCGCGCCCAGCGTCTGCGCGCCGACCACCGCGCCGCCGCTGGCGTTGAAGCCGGTGGAGGACTGGTCGGTGCTGATGTACTGCAGGCCGGCGTTGCCGCGCACGCGCACCCGCTCGCCCAGGTCCATGTCGATGTTGGCGCGCAGGTAGTAGGTGTTGACGTGCTCGTCGACGACGTAGTCCTTGCGCAGGTCGTCGTTGCTTTCCGACAGCGTCACGTCGTAGTAGCGCGACAGCAGCGCGCGCGGATCGAAGCTGAGCACGTCGCCGATGCCGGCGAAGCCCAGCGAGGTCGGCGAATACAGCAGCGCCGGGTCGACCAGGGTCGGCGTGCGCCCCGGCAGGTCGGCGAAGTACACGTCGGCCCGCTTGTCCTTGCTGCGCCGGTTGACGTTCACGCCCAGGTCGATGCTGCGCACCAGCGCGGTGTCGAGGTCGTAGTTGAACTCCAGGCGGCCGGCCTTGATCTCGTCCTTCTGCCAGGAATTCTCCAGGCGCCCGTCGTGGCCCCACTTCTGCGGGTCCCACAGGTACACCGCGCCGGGATCGGCCAGATTGGCCAGCGAATAGCGCGCGAAATCGTGGCTCAGCGGCAGGTCGAAGCCGATGTCCTGCGGATCGGCCAGGCCGGCGTAGGTTTCCAGCTGCGACTGCCGGCGCTCGGCGCGCGAGTAGTTCAGGTCCAGGCTCAGCGACCACGGCTCCCAGTGCAGGGTATTGGTCCAGCCCACCGAGAGCAGCTTGTCCTGCCTGTCGTTGCGGTCGTTGCGCAGCACCGGCTGCACGCCGCTCAAGGTGCCCTGGGTGATGATCGGCACGCCCTGCCGGTCGGTGGTGACGATGTCGTTGTAGCTCACCTGCTGGCCGAGCGAATTGCTGAAATCCGGCGCGTTGGACCACATCGCGCCATGCATGGTCTCCTTCTGGTCGAACTTGGACCAGTAGCCGTCGAGCACGCTGTGGAAGTGTTCGTTGGGCTTGTATTCCAGAGTGCCGATCACGCCGTCGCGGGTCAGCTCGCGCGACTTGATCCACGCCTCCGAGCCCTGCAGCGCCACCGCGCCCGGCGGCTTGCCCGGCTGGGTCGCGCCCCAGCTATCCGGATTGCCCCACCACCACGCCTTGTAGTGTTTTTCCTGGAACGGCGAATTCAGCCGCGCCACGCCCAGCGCCACGCCGATGGTGTCGCCGGCGAACTGATCGACATAGGACGCCGCGGCGCGGTAGCCGGTGTCGTGGCCATCGGCGCCGAGCTTGCCGAAGGAATTCTTCTCGCCGTTGCCGCTGACCACGATGCGCCGCTCGCCCAGGTCCAGCGGGCGGATCGTCTTCAGGTCCACGGTGCCGGACAGGCCCTGCCCGATCACCGCCGCGTCGGCGGTCTTGTAGACGGTGACCGCGTTGATCAGTTCGGCCGGGAACTGGTCGAACTCCACGCCGCGGCTGTCGCCGGTGCTGACCTGCTCGCGGCCGTTGAGCGTGGTGCCGACGAACTGCTCGGACATGCCGCGGATGTTGATCACCTGCGAACGCCCGTCCACGCGTTGGGTGGCCACGCCGGGCAGCCGCGAGATCGAGTCGGCGATGCTCACGTCGGGCAACTTGCCGATGTCCTCGGCCGAGATCGCCTCCACGATCAGCGACGATTCGCTCTTGGTCTCCACTGCGGTCTCGATGGCGTGGCGGATGCCGGTGACGCGCACCGTATCCAGCGTGCCGACCGTGTCCTGCGACGCGGACGGCGGCGCATCGGCGCTGGCGGTTTGCGCATGCGCCTGCTGCAACGCGGCGATGCAACAGGCCACGGCCAACAGCCGCCGCGACGGCGCGCCGCGGCGCGCGCGGCCTACGAACGATTCCTGCATACCCCTCATGTCGTGCCCCTCCCGGCATTTTTGACAGCGCTGTCATACCCGTCGTATCCAGTGCGGTCAATCCCGATCAGGAGCGCGCCGTGCCGCACCCACGCAAGTTCAACCAGTTCCGGGCCGATGCGCCATCGCCATCGGCGAAATCGCTGCGGCGCAGCATGCCGTTTGCGCGGCAATCGCGGCCCTCGCCCGCCCTGTGGCGGCGCTGCGCCGGCGCGCTGTGCGGCACCCTGCTGATCGTGTCCGGAGCGGCGTTCGCCGCGCCGCGGGCGAGCGGCGAGGTCCAGGTCTGGATCACCACCCAGGACCATCGCCAGGCGCTGGCGGCGGCACCGGCCGCGACCTGGAGCGCGCAGCCCGACGCCGATATCCGCGTCGACGCCGCGGCCCGGCGCCAGCGCATGCTCGGCTTCGGCGCCTCGATCACCGACGCCTCGGCCTGGGTGCTGCAGCAACTGCCGGCCGCGCGCCGCGACGCGCTGATGCGCGAACTGTTCGGCCGCGCCGACGGCGGCCTGGGCCTGAGCTTCGCGCGGCTGACCATCGGCGCCTCGGACTTCTCGCGCCACCACTACAGCCTCGACGACACGCCGGACAACGCGCCGGATCCGACCCTGGCGCACTTCAGCATCGCCCCCAACCGCGACGACGTGCTGCCGATCGCGCGGCAGGCGCTGGCGATCAATCCGGACCTCAGGATCATGGCCTCGCCGTGGAGCGCGCCGGCGTGGATGAAGACCAGCGGCAGCCTGATCGGAGGCACGCTCAAGCCCGAGTACTACGACGCCTTCGCCCGCTACCTGCTGCGCTACGTCGATGCCTACGCGCAGGCGGGCGTGCCGATCTTCGCGCTGACCCTGCAGAACGAGCCGGGCTTCACCCCCACCGACTACCCGGGCATGCGCCTGGAGGCGGCGCAGCGCGCGCAACTGATCGGCCGCCACCTCGGCCCGTTGCTCGACGCGCGCCGCGACCCGCCGCTGATCTTCGACTGGGACCACAACTGGGACCAGCCGCAGGAACCGCTGGCGGTGCTGGCCGATGCGCAGGCGCGGCGCCATGTCGCCGCCGTCGCCTGGCATTGCTACGCCGGCGACCCGTCCGCGCAGAGCCCGGTGCAGGCCGCCTATCCGGACAAGGACGCGTACATGACCGAATGCTCCGGCGGCGACTGGGAGCCGCTGCGCAGCGGCGGGCTGACCCTGCAGGCGCGGCGGCTGATCGTGCAGTCGGTGCGCCACGGCGCGCGCGGCGTGCTGTTCTGGAACCTGGCGCTGGACCTGCAGGGCGGCCCGCATGCCGGCGGCTGCGGCACCTGCCGCGGCGTGGTCGATGTCGATCCGCGTGGCGAGCGCGTGGTGCGCACCGACGAGTACTATGCCCTCGCCCATGCCAGCCGCTTCGTGCGTCCGCAGGCCTGGCGCATCGATTCCAGCGAGGGCAGCGAAGGCATGGACAACGTGGCGTTCCTCAATCCGGACGGATCGCGGGTGCTGGTGGTGGTCAACAGCGCCGAACGCGCACGTGCGGTCAGCGTCGCCGACGGCACGCGCGGGTTCCGCTACACCGTGCCGGCACGCAGCCTGGCCAGCTTCGTGTGGCCGGCGCCGGCCGCGGTCGCGCCGCGGTGAGCAAACGCGCCACGCCGGGCCTGCGCATCGAGGACGTGGCCGCGCGCGCCGGCGTGTCGATGAAGACCGTCTCGCGGGTGATCAACGGCGAGCCCAACGTGCGCGAGCAGACCCGGCGCAAGGTCGAACAGACCATGCAGCGACTGGGCTACCAACCCAACCCGTCGGCGCGCAGCCTGGCCGGGCAGCGCTCCTATGCGGTGGCGCTGGCCTACGACAATCCCTCCTACTACCAGATGGAGATCCAGAACGGCGTGCTGGCGGCCTGCCGCGCGCAGCGCTACACGCTGATGCTGGCGCCGGTGGACCGCAGCCACGCCGACCATGCCGATGCGCTGGTCGCGTTGGCGCGGCACCAGCACATCGACGGGCTGCTGCTGATCCCGCCGCTGACCGACGACACGCCGCTGCTGCGCCGTCTGGACGCCGAAGGCATCGCCCTGGCCTGCGTATCGCCGCGGCGCCAGCGCGACTGGCCCGGGGTGCGGCTGGAGGAACGCGCCGCCGCGCGCGAGCTGGTCGGCGAACTGGTGCGGCTCGGCCATCGCCGCATCGCCCATGTGCGCGGCCTGCCCGGCCACGGCGCGACGCAATGGCGACTGGCCGGCTACCGCGACGCGCTGGCGGCGGCCGGCATCGCCTACGACCCGGAGCTGGTGGTCCCGGGACGCTTCGAGTTCACCTCCGGCGTCGCCGCCGGCGAGCGCCTGCTCGCGCAGCATCCGCGGCCCAGCGCGGTGTTCGCCGCCAACGACGAGATGGCCGCCGGCGTGCTGCGCAGCGCCAGCCTGCGCGGCCTGCACGTGCCCACCGACCTGTCGGTCTGCGGCTTCGACGACACCCTGGTCGCGCAGCAGGTCTCGCCGGCCCTGGCCACGGTGCAGCAACCGCTGCAGCAGATGGGCCGGCGCGCACTGGAACTGCTGCTGGCGCGGGTACGCGCGCCGCAGCCGCCGGACTGCGAGACCCTGCCGTATCGCTTGCTGCTGCGCGATTCGATCGGACCGCCGCCTGGGAAGTGTTGAGGCTTGGGAGCCGGGATTGGGATTGGTACCACGGCATGTCCAGTTCCGGCCGCTGCAGGCCGAACAGCTCGGCGGTGATGCCGAACTCGAACAGGCACCGGTTCGGATAGGCCAACGCGACCACGGAGGGCGAGGCGTTCGTCTTGGCAGGAAATGACCGCTGTTCGTCCACCCTGCCAGTGTGGCCGCCGTTGCAGCGGCGGCAGCGGCAGGTGAAGCCGATGATCGGCGGCATCACGGGCTGGCTGGACGAGGGGTTCGCGCTGCTGCGCGACGCTGCCGATGCTGGATGATCGGCCGCGACGGCTGCCGTTGCGCGAGCAAGTGTGGGAATGGCGCTACCGCGCCATGGCGTCTTGTGGGAGGGACTTCAGTCTCGACGGCTGCCGAAACCGGATGCCTTGCGGCTTCGGTGTCGCGGCTGAAGCCGCTCCTACAACCGGCCTGACGATTGGCGCTTGTTTCCTGCGCGGCGCACCTGGACCGGGACAGCGACCAACAGCATCGCCCCCACCACCTCACTCATTCCGCGCCATGGCAGCACACGCCCAGCTTGTTGCCGTCCAGGTCGCGGAAATATGCGCCGTAATAGTGCGGGTGGTAGTGCGCGCGCAGCCCAGGCGCGCCTTCGCAGCGCGCACCTTGGGCCAGCGCCAGCGCGTGGCAGCGATCCACCTGCGCCCGGCTCGCCGCCTGCAACGCCAGCATCTGGCCGTTGCCCGGGGTCGTTGGCTGGTCGTCGAAGGCACGGCCGATCAGCAGCAACGGGCGCGGTGCGTCCGGCGCGGTCCAGCCGGCCCAGCCGCGCGTGTCGTCGCGGAACTGCAGCTGCAATCCCAGCACCTGCAGCAGCGGCGCGTAGAACGCGAACGCGGCCGGGAAGTCGTTCACCCCGAGATGCGCGTGCGAGAGCATCGGCAGGGCCACGCTCACGACGCGGCGGCCACTGGCGTCAGCAGCAGATCCTGGAAGTCGAAGCTGAAATCGGTCAGCGGCGAAATCGCCTCCATGCGCACCTCGCGCACCTTGCCGTCGGGGGTCAGCGCGAAGTTGACGAAGGCATCGGCATTGAGCGAACGGTCGCGCCAGCGCACGATGAAGGTGTCGTGCTGCCAGTGCTCCAGGGTCCCGACCAGTTGCGCGGTCTTGCTGAAGCGCAGCTCCAGTTGCTTGCCGCGCTGCGCGATCGCCACCTCGCCGTACCACGGGTCGCGATAGGTGCCGGCGTAGCCGGACAGCGGCAGCGACGGCCGCGAGGTGGCGTCGCGCGCGGCCACGTGCTTGGCCCAGTCCGCGTCGGCATTGGCATCGGCCTTGGCCACGGCCTTGGCGTAGGCGGCGGTCCAGTCGGTCGCCGGCGCGCCCAGGTAGGCGTCCAGTACCTGCAGGGTGATGGCGTTGAACGCGGCGCCGACCTCTTGGTTGGTCAGCACGATCACGCCCAGCTTGCGCTCCGGCACCAGGGTCAGCCGCGATACCATGCCGGGCCAGCCACCGGTGTGCCAGACCAGCTTGGCGCCGCGGTAATCGCTCAGGCTCCAGCCCTCGCCGTAGCCGGCGAAGTTCGGCTTGGCCGGCAGCAGCTTCGGCACGCTCGGCTCGGCGATGGCGATCGGGGTGATCACCTGCCACATCTCCTGCTGCCGCTGCGCGCTGAACAGCCGCCGCTCGGCGCCGCCATCGGCGGGCAGGCGCCCGCCGTCGAGCTGTACCTGCATCCACTTGGCCATGTCGTGCACGTTGGCGTAGATGCCGCCGGCGCCGGAGTTGTTGGACCAGGTCAGCGGCGGCACCGTGCGCAGCGCGCGGAAGTCGAACTTGGCGTGGCCGACCGCGGCCTGGTCGCCGGGCTGCAGATGGTCGCTGTTGATGCGCGCGCCGCTCATGCCCACCGGCACGAAGATGCGCTGGCGCACGAACGCGGCATAGGACTGGCCGGAGACCTGCTCGATCACCTTCTGCGCCACCGCATACAGGATGTTGTCGTAGGCGTAGCGGTCGCGGAAACCGCCCTTCAGCGGCACCTGCGCCAGGCGCCGCACCACCTCCTCGTTGCTGTACGCGGTGGCCGGCCAGAACAACAGGTCGCCGGCGCCCAGGCTCAGCCCGCTGCGGTGGCTGAGCAGGTCGCGCACGCGCATCTCGCGGGTCACGTACGGGTCGGCCATCTGGAACCACGGCAGGTGTTCGATCACCCGGTCGTCGAGCTTGAGCTTGCCCTCGTCGGCCAGGATCGACAACGCCGTGGCGGTGAACGCCTTGGTGTTGGAGGCGATCGCGAACAGGGTCTGCGCGTCCACCGGCTCCGGCTTGCCGAGTTCGCGCACGCCGTAGCCGCGCTCCAGCACCACCTGCCCGTCCTTGACGATGGCGATGGCGATGCCGGGCACGTCGAACTGCTTGCGCACGCGCTCCACCCGCGCATCCAGATCCTGCAGCGACGGCGGCAAGGCCGCATCCACGGCGGCAGGCGCCTGCGCCTGCACGGTCGCGCTCATCGCCAGTAGCAGGCCGCAGCCCATCGACATGCTCTTCAAATCCATCGCTCCTGAAAAAGGGAAAGACACCGCCAACGACGGCGCCGTTTGCGGCAGCGCAACGGGGCGCGCATGCCGCATCGCGACCTCGCCGCCACGCACCCGGCCGTGCCGACCCGCCTTGCCAAGGCGCAGGTCGTATCGTCCACGGCAACCGGCGGCAACCGGCGTGATCTGCAGCACGCCCCGCAGGCCGCGGCGCAGGAGCGAGTGTAGGCCAGCCGCGACCCGCGCGGCAGTGGCGCGCTACAGCGCCGCGGCCCGTGCCAGCAGCGCCTGCCGCTCGCGTGCGTTGCCGCTGAGCGCGGCCGCCTCGGCGAAGGCGGCGCGGGCCTCCTCCATCCTGCCCAGGCGTTGCAGCACGTCGCCGCAGGCCGCGGCCAGCGGCGCGTAGTCGCGCAGCCGCGGATCGTCGCGCAAGGGCTGCAGCAGCGCCCAGGCCGCCGCCGCGCCGTGCGCGCGCGCCACCGCGACCGCCCGGTTGAGGTCCACCACCGGCGAGGGATGCAGTTGCGCCAGCCGCGCGTACAGCGCCGCCAGTTGCGCCCAATCGGTGTCCTCGGCGCGGCGCGCGCCGGCATGGCAGGCGGCGATGGCCGCCTGCAGCACGTAGGCGTCGTCGCCACCGCCCAGTTGCCGCGCGCGCTGCAGGGCGGCCTGGCCACGCGCGATCTGCAGCCAGTCCCAGCGCGCGCGGTCCTGCTCGGGCAACAGCACCGCGCTGCCGTCGGCGCGCACCCGCGCCGCGCTGCGCGAGGCCTGCAGTTCCATCAGCGCCAGCAGGCCGTGCACCTGCGGCCAGGTCGGCAAGCGCTGCGCCAGCACCCGGCCCAGCCGCAGCGCCTCCTCGCACAGCGCCGGCCGCATCCAGTCGTCGCCGGCGCTGGCCGCATAGCCCTCGTTGAACACCAGGTAGATCACCTCCAGCACCGACGCCAGGCGCTCGGCCAGCGCCGCCTGCCGCGGCACCTCGAACGGCACCCGCTTCTGCGCCAGGGTGCGCTTGGCGCGGACGATACGCTGGGCGATGGTCGGCTCCGGCAGCAGGAACGCGCGCGCGATCTCCTCCGTGCTCAGGCCACCGAGCAGGCGCAGGGTCAGCGCGACCCGCGCGTCGGCCGGCAGCAGCGGATGGCAGGCGACGAACATCAGCCGCAGCAGGTCGTCGCCGATGTCGTCCTGCAGCGCGTCGCTGTCGTCCGGCGCGGGCAGCGGCTGCGGCTGCAGCAGGTCGCCCCACTGCGCGTGCTGGCCGGCGATCCGCTGGTGCTGGCGCAGCACGTCGATGGCACGGTTGCGCGCGGTGGTCATCAGCCACGCTCCGGGATTGTCGGGAATGCCCTGGGTCGGCCAGCGTTCCAGCGCGGCCACCCAGGTGTCCTGGACCAGTTCCTCGGCGCGGCCGATGTCGCCGCCGAGCAGGCGGGTCAGGCGCGCGATCAGGCCGGGCGCCTCCATGCGCCAGACCGTCTCCAGGCGTTGCGTCAGTGCGCCGTGCATGCCGCGATCAGAGCACCGCCGGTGCCGCCGCACAAGCCGCGGCGCGCCCATGTGCGCAGCGCGGCGGGCAGGCGCCGATCACGGCTGCTTCATGCAGTTGACCATCCACGGCTTGCCGTAGCGGTCCACCAGCATGCCCCAGCGCAGCGCCCAGAACGTCTCGCCGAGCGGCACGCCGATCCGGCCGCCCTCGGCGAGCGCGGCGAATACCCGCTCGGCCTGCTCCACCGTGTCCACTTCGACGTTGATGGTGGTGCCGTGGCCGGGTTCCTGCGGCGTCGGCCCGTCGGCCGCCATCAGCACCGCCCCGCCGGCCTCGAGCTGGCTGTGCGCGACCTGCTCCGGGCGCGGCGCCGGCATGCCGCCGCAGCCGTCCATGGTCTCGCTGGGCGGCATCTCGCCGTAGGTCATCTCCGAGACGACGCTGCCGCCCAGCGCCTGCGCGTAGAACGCCATCGCCTCGTGGGTCGCGCCATCGAAGCTCAGGAAGGGGATCAGTTTCATGGGATGCTCCGGGTTGTGGGTGTGGTGTGGATGTGGGTGTGGATGAAGGCGCTCACGCGCCGCCGCCGATGCGCTCGCGCAGGTGGCGTTCCTGTTGCCGCAGGTCCTCGGCAAACCCCGGTCCGAGGTCCTCCATCTCCATGACCTGGCGCAGTTCGACCTCGAAGCCGACATCGAACGGCGCGCGCTTGAGCCACTCGGTGGCTTCGTCCAGCGAGCGCACCTGCCACAGCCAGAACCCGGCCAGCAGGTCGCGCGATTCGGCGAAGGGGCCATCGATCACCCGCTGCCCGCCGTCTTCGAAGCGCACACGGCGCCCGCGCGCACTCGGATGCAAGCCGTCGGCGGCGAGCAGAATCCCCGCCTCGATCAACTGCGCGTTGTAGGCCCCCATCGCGCGGAACTCCTGCTCGCTGGGAAGCTGACCGGATTCCGACTCCGGCGTCGCCTTGACCAACACCATCACTTTCATCGCATTCCTCCAGTCAGCCCGCTGGCCGGGCGGTTCGTGAGGTACGACGCGCCGGGGCGACGCAAATCGACAGGTCCGCGGAAAAAAATTGCGCCGGCGACAGCGACCGGATGCGGCGACGCAACACGCGACCATGCCCGGGTGCGCGATGATGGCCGCTCCCCCGCCGCCTGGTCGCCCCATGCAATTCCTGCTGCTGATCTATATCGACCCCGCACTGCTGCAGGCCGTGCCGGACGCGGAGTACGACCGGCTGATGCGCGGCTGCCTGGAACACGCAGACGCGCTGCAGGCGGACGGCACCCTGGTGCTGGCGCAGCAGTTGCAGCCGGTGGCCCATGCCCGCACCCTGCGCACGCGCCAGGGCCAGGCGCGCATCACCGACGGCCCGTTCGCCGAAACCCGCGAGCTGCTGGCCGGCTTCAATCTGATCAACGCCCGCGACCACGACGAAGCGCTGCGCATCGCCGCGCACTTCCCATGGTCGCGCTTCGGCAGCATCGAGGTGCGGCCGCTGGCCGACATGGACGCCGAGCGCGCCCGGGTCGGCGCCTCGGCTGCATGCCCGACGGCAACGGCCTGAGCGCACCCACGCGGGGGCGTGCTGCCGCGCGCAGCAGGGCGCGGCGGATGCGGCGGCGCCGCGGAAGACCGCCAGCGCGTTAGCTCGGCGCGGACCCCCGCCGGCGCGCTCAGGCAGGAAGCAGCGCCTGGGCAGCGACCAACACCCCATTGCGATCGGCATACAACCAGTGCCCGGGGGTGAAGGTCACGCCGGCGAAGCGCACGGGTACGTCGACCTCGCCCAGGCCACGCTTCTCGGTCTTGCGCGGGCACGCGGCCAGCGCCTGCACGCCCAGCGGCAACGCCGCCAGCGCCTCCACGTCGCGCACGCACCCATGGATCAACAGCCCGGCCCAACCGTGTCGCACCGCGTTCTCGGCGATCTGGTCGCCGAGCAGCGCGCACCGCCGCGAGCCCTGTCCATCCACCACGATGACCCGGCCGGCGCCGGGCGTGGCCGCCAACTCGCGGACGCGCGAGTTGTCCTCCACGCAGTGCACGGTGACGATCGGCCCACAGAACGCGGCGTGGCCGCCGTAGCTGCGGAACAGCGGTTCGGCCACCTGGACCTGGGGGTGGGCATCGCATAGATCGGGCGTGGTCCAGGGCATGGTCGGTCGGGCGCGGGGCGTCGCCACGATGGTAGCGCGGCGCGCCGGTCGCCGACGCGCAGCCCGACGGCCACGCGCGCCATGCACGCGGCCGCGGCGCGCAGTGCGGCACAATCCCTCTTCCCTGTCCGCGCCGGCGCACATGCCATGAACGATCTCTTCGACTCCGCCCCGGCCGCGTCCGACGGCATCCGCGTCGGCATCGGCGGCTGGACCTATGCGCCCTGGCGCGGCGGCATGTTCTATCCGCAGGGCCTGGTGCAGCGTCGCGAGCTCGAATACGCCAGCCGCCACGTCACCAGCATCGAGATCAACGGCACCTACTACGGCGCGCAGAAGCCGGAGACCTACGCGCGCTGGCGCGACGAGACACCGCCGGGCTTCCTGTTCTCGGCCAAGGCGCCCAAGCGCATCACCGGCATGCGCCGCCTGGCCGGCGCCGGCACGCAGATCGAGGACTTCATCGGCGGCATCGTCACCCTCGGCGACAAGCTCGGCCCGCTGCTGTGGCAGTTCGAGCACGGGCGCACCCTCGACCTCGACGACCTCGCCGTGTTCCTGGACCTGCTGCCGCAGCAGGGCGGCGGCCGCCGCCTGCGGCACGTGCTGGAAGTGCGCGATCCGGCCAGCATCGGGCCGCGCCTGCTGGACCTGGCCCGCACCCACGGCGTGGCCACGGTGTTCACCGATTCGCCCGACTATCCGTCCTTCGCCGACCTCACCGCCGACTTCGTCTACGCGCGGCTGATGCGCAGCCGCGCGACCCTGGCCCACGGCTATCCGCCCAAGGAACTGCGAGCGTGGGCGGCGCAGGCGCAGGCCTGGCGCCGTGGCGAGGACACGGACGAGTTGCCGCACGCCGGCACGCCGCTCGCCAACTCCAAGCCGCGCGAGGTGTTCGTCTACTTCATCAGCGCCGCCAAGGAGCGCAACCCGGCCGCCGCGATGGCATTGCTGGCCGAACTCGGCAAGGGCTGAGGCGTCGCGCGCAGTTGGAGGGCGACGGCGTCGACACCAGACATCGCGAGACGCTGCGCGCCGAACCCTCACCCCAACCCCTCTCCCGACGGGAGAGGGGCTACGGCGACTCCCTTCTCCCCTCGGGAGAAGGTGCCCCGAAGGGGCGGATGAGGGTACGGGCGTAGCCTCGTGTGCCCAAACTCCGCGAGTCGCTTTCGCGCCGGACCATCACCCCAACCCCTCTCCCGACGGGAGAGGGGCGATGCGCTGCGCACCGCCAAGAGCGTCGGCGAATGCCGGTGCGCCGCCGATGCCCATTCCCGATTCTCCCCACGCCCCGCGTCAACGCGCGACAATACGCGCCATGCCCCTGCAACCCACCACCAAAGCCCAGCTGCAAATCCATTTCTGCGTGCTGCTGTGGGGCATCACCGCGATCCTCGGCAAGCTGATCACGCTGCCGGCCTTGCCGCTGGTGTGGTGGCGCATGCTGATGGTGGTGGCGGCGCTGGCACTGCTGCCGCGGGTGTGGCGCGGGCTGGCCGCGCTGACCCCCAGGCTGCTGCTTGGCTATGCCGCGGTCGGCGCGCTGGTCGGCCTGCACTGGCTGACCTTCTACGGCGCGATCAAGCTGGCCAACGCCTCGGTGGCGGCGACCTGCATCGCGCTGGCGCCGGTGTTCACCGCGGTGATCGAGCCGTGGGTGGCCAAGCGTCCGTTCCGCCCCAGCGAGCTGGTGTTCGGCCTGGCGGTGTTGCCGGGCGTGGCGCTGGTGGTCGGCGGCGTGCCCGACGGGATGCGCGCCGGCGTGGCGATCGGCGCGGTGTCGGCGTTGTTCGTGGCCGCGTTCGGCTCGCTCAACAAGCGCCTGGTCGATCACGCCGATCCGTTGACCGTGACCGCGGTGGAACTGGGCGCCGGCACCCTCACCCTGACGCTGCTGGCGCCGCTGCTGCCGATCCTGCTGCCGATCCTGCTGCCGGCGCTGAGCGGCCCGCTGCTGGTGCTGCCGGGCCTGCACGACACCGCCCTGCTGCTGGCCCTGGCGCTGCTGTGCACGCTGCTGCCATTCGCCCTGGCGCTGGTCGCGCTGCGCCACCTCAGCGCCTACGCGGTGCAACTGGTGACCAACCTGGAGCCCGTCTACGCGATCGTGTTCGCGATCGTGCTGCTGGACGAGCAGAAGCAACTCACCGCGCTGTTCTACCTGGGCGTGGCGGTGATCCTGGGCGCGGTGTTCCTGCATCCGCTGCTGACCCGCTCCAGGCCGCTGCGGCACCCGGAACTGCTGGCCACGTCCGAAGCGAAGAACGCGCTGGACTGAGCCGCGCGCTGGCGCGACTCACTCCGCCAGCGACACGCAATCGCGGCCGGCGCGCTTGGCCCGGTACAGGGCGAGGTCGGCACGCTTGAGCAGTTGCTCGGCGCTTTCCGGTTGTTGGTAGGCGGCGACGCCGAAGCTGGCGGTCAGCGGCACCCCGGTGCGCAGCAGGGCGACCTCGTGCCGCAGCGCTTCGCACTCGCGCATGGCCTGGGTGGCGTCCAGCCCCGGCAGCAGCACCGCGAACTCCTCGCCGCCGTAGCGCGCCACCAGGCTGGCCGACGGCGCCCGCGCGCGCAGCATGTCCGCCAGCGCCTGCAGCACCGCATCGCCCTTGTCGTGGCCGTGCAGGTCGTTGACGGTCTTGAAGTAGTCCAGGTCCAGCAGGGCCACGCTCAGCGGGCCGCCGTCGAGATGCGCCGCCTCCACGTTGACCATCAGCGCGGAGGCGAAGGCGCGCCGGTTGAGCAGTCCGGTCAGCGGATCGGTCCGCGCCTGTTCGAGCAGGTCGGCGTTGAGCGATTCCAGCGTGGACTGGTACTGCGCCAACTGCTGCTCGTACCAGTCGCGCTCGCGTAGCTGCAGTGCCAGTGCGTGGCTGGTGCGGCGCAGCTCGATCAACTGCATCACCTGCCGCGACAGCGCCTGCAGCGCCACCACCTGTTCCGGCTCCAGCGTGCGCGGGCGACGGTCGAGCACGCACAGCGCGCCCACCGCCAGCCCGTCGCGGTCGACCAGGGGCGAGCCCGCGTAGAAGCGCACCCCGACCTCGGTGACCAGCGGATTGAAGGCGAAGCGCGGGTCCACCGCGGCGTCGGCGACCACCATCACCTGCTGCGGATTCAGGATGGCGTGGCCGCAGAAGGAATCGTCGCGCGCCGCGCTGAGCAAGGTGACGTTGCGTTGCGACTTCAGCCACTGGCGCTCGCCGTCGACCAGCGAGATCAGCGCCGACGGCGTATCGCACAGGCTGGCGGCGATGCCGACCAGGTCGTCGTAGGCCGCTTCCGGCTCGGTATCGAGGATCCGCAACGCATGCAGCGCGCGCAGGCGGTCGGCTTCGTTGTCGGGCTTGCGTGGCTTGATCACGGGAGCGGGGGGCCGGCGGCGGATGCCCGGCGAGTATCGCCAAAAATGCGGCCGACGCCAGTGAAGGCGTGCGCCCGCCGATCACCAGTCCTGGCGTTGCGGCAGCAGCCCGTGCAGTTCCTGTTCGGTGAGATTGCGCCACTGCCCCGGCTTCAGCGCGCCGAGCTTGATGTTGTCGATGCGCACGCGGCGCAGCTGGGTGACGCGGTAGTCGAACGCGGCGGCCATCAGCCGGATCTGCCGGTTCAGGCCCTGCTCGAGCACGATGCGGAAGCCGAACTTGGCGATGCGCGCGGTGCGGCACGGCAGCGTCATCTCGTTGTGCACGCGCACCCCGCGCGCCATGCCGCGCAGGAATTCGTCGGTGACCGGCTTGTTCACCGCGACCAGGTATTCCTTCTGGTGGCGGTTCTCCGCGCGCAGGATCTCGTTGACGATGTCGCCGTTGCTGGTCATCAGGATCAGCCCCTCGGACTCCTTGTCCAGGCGCCCGATCGGGAAGATGCGCTGCTCGTGGCCGACGAAGTCGACGATGTTGCCCTTGACCGCGCTCTCGGTGGTGCAGGTCACCCCGACCGGCTTGTTCAGCGCGATGTAGACATGGCGCCGCCCGCTCTTGGCCTTGGCGCGCGCGCGCAGCGGCTGCCCATCGACCTTGACCTCATCGCCCTCGCCCACCACCGAGCCGACCCCGCCGGGCATGCCGTTGACGGTGACCCGGCGCGCGGCGATCAGCCGGTCCGCCTCGCGGCGCGAACAGTAGCCGGTCTCGGCGATGTGCTTGTTGAGGCGGACGGACATGAGCTGGGAATGGGGAATCGGGAATGGGGAGTGGCAACAGCGGGCTGCTGCCATCTGGGACGATGGCTAGCTACGGGAAGACAGGCGGGTTGCGGCAGCGGGAACGCCCCCATTCCCGATTCCCTACTCCCTGTTCCCAGCTCTTCAGCGCTTCGGCGGCCCCTTGCGCGGCGGGCGTTCGCCGGCGCGGTCGGCGATGCGGGTGGCGGCGCCGGACGGGCGCGGACCGGCCGCGTTCGGGCGGCCGCCGGGCTTGCCCGCGCCACGCGCGAACTTCGGCTTGAACGGCGCGGCGCCGGCATCGTCGCCGTCGAGCTTGCGCATCTGCAGTTGCTGGCCGGAGACCCAGACCTTCTTCAGGTGGGTCAGCAGTTCGCGCGGCATGTCCGCCGGCAGGTCCAGCACCGAATGGTCGTCGTGGATGTCGATGCGGCCGATGTACTTGCTCTCCAGGCCGGCCTCGTTGGCGATCGCGCCGACGATGTTGGCCGGCTTGACCCCGTGCTGATGGCCGACTTCGATGCGGTAGGTCTCCATGCCCACTTCCGGCTCGCCGCGCGGCGCCTTGGGCGCCTTGTCGCGGCGCGGCGCCTCGAAGCTGCCGACGTCGCGCTGGTAGTCGAAGTCGGGGCCGTGCCCGGCCGGCGCGGGACGCGGCGGACGCGGCGCGCGCTCGCCCTCGTCGCGGCGCGGCGGACGTGCTTCGCGGTCGAACTTCGGGCGTTCCGCGCGCTCGCCGCGGTCGGCACGGTCGCGGCGTTCGCCAGCGGGCCGCTCGTAGCGCTCGCCCTGCGGCGGACGCGCGCGCTCCGGCGCCAGCAGCAGCGGCGTGTCGCCCTGCAGCAGGCGCGCCAGCGCCGCGGCCACCTCGACCATCGGCACGTTCTTCTCCGCCTCGAACTTCTGCAGCAGATCGCGGTACATATCGATACCGCCGCTGGCGATGGTCTCGCTGATCTTTTCCATGAAGCGGGTCACGCGCTGGTCGTTGACCGCGTCCACGCTCGGCAGCTGCATCTCTTCGATCGGCTGCCGGGTGGCGCGCTCGATCGCGCGCAGCATGCCCTTCTCGCGCGGGCTGACGAACAGGATCGCCTCGCCGCTGCGGCCGGCGCGGCCGGTGCGGCCGATGCGGTGCACGTAGCTTTCGGTGTCGTAGGGAATGTCGTAGTTCAGCACGTGGCTGATCCGCTCCACGTCCAGGCCGCGCGCGGCCACGTCGGTGGCGACCAGGATGTCGAGCTTGCCGTCCTTGAGCTGCTGGATCACCCGCTCGCGCTGCGACTGCTGGATGTCGCCGTTGATCGCCGCGGCGGCCAGACCGCGCGCCTGCAGCTTCTGCGCCAGCTCGTCGGTACCGGCCTTGGTGCGCGCGAAGATGATCATCGCGTCGAACGGCTCCACTTCCAGGATCCGGGTCAGCGCATCGAGCTTGTGCAGCCCGCTGACCGCCCAGTAGCGTTGGCGGATGTTCGCCGACGTGGTGGTCTTGGAGGCGATGATGACCTCGGCCGGGTCGTTCAGATAGGTCTGCGCGATGCGCTTGATCGCCGGCGGCATGGTCGCCGAGAACAGCGCCACCTGGCGCGAGTCCGGCAACTTCTTAAGCACCGCCTCGACGTCGTCGATGAAACCCATGCGCAGCATCTCGTCGGCCTCGTCGAGCACCAGCGTCTTCAGCTCGGACAGGTCCAGGGTGCCGCGGTCGAGGTGGTCGATCACCCGGCCCGGGGTGCCCACCACCACGTGCACGCCGCGCTTGAGCGCCGACAGCTGCTGCACGTAGGGCTGGCCGCCGTACACCGGCAGCACCTGGAAGCCCGGGATCGCCGCGGCATAGCGATGGAACGCCTCGGCCACCTGGATCGCCAGTTCGCGGGTCGGCGCCAGCACCAGCGCCTGCGGCTTGCGCTGGTTGAAGTCCAGCCGCGATAGGATCGGCAGCGCGAACGCGGCGGTCTTGCCGGTGCCGGTCTGGGCCTGGCCGAGCAGGTCGCGGCCGGTCAGCAGCGCGGGAATGGTGGCGGCCTGGATCGGCGACGGCGACTCGTAGCCGACGTCGGCGACGGCTTTCATCACAGCAGGCGAGAGGCCGAGATCTGCGAACAGCAGCGGCGCGGGGGTATCTTGGGACATGGGAGACTCCGGGGGCGCCGCACAGAACCGGCAGGCGCAAATAAGCCCCTATTGTGCGCCTTGGCGGGCCGCATGTCGAAAGCAGGTGAACGGCCCCGTTCAGGCGTGAGAAACCCCGCGCTGCGGCGAATCACCCCACAGACTCCCCTTCCACGCGCCCCATGCCCGACCGCCCCACCCCTCCCATCGCGCCCGCCGACGCCTTCGCCAGCCTGTTCCAGGCCCACCGCGGCATCGTCGCCAAGGTCGCCGGCAGCTACTGCTGGCACCCCGAGGACCGCGCCGACCTGATCCAGGAGATCGCGGCCCAGGCCTGGCGCGCCTTCCCGCGCTACGACCGGCAGCGCGCGTTCTCCACCTGGCTGTACCGGATCGCGTTGAACGTGGCGATCGGCGACCTGCGCGGACGCAGCCGTGCGCATCGCCAGGCCCAGCCGCTGGACGACACGGAGCCGGCCGACCCGCAGGCCGCCGACCCGGAGCGCGAGCGTCAGGTGCAGGCGCTGTACCGCTTCATCGCCCAGTTGCCGCCGCTGGAGCGGGCACTGGCGTTGCTGTACCTGGACGACACGCCGCAACGCGAGATCGCCGAGATCCTCGGCATCGGCGAAAGCAACGTCTCCACCAAGATCGGCCGCCTCAAGCAGCGGCTTCGCAACGAACTCTGACCCACCCGACAGGACTCCGCCCCATGCATCCCGACGCACTGAAACACGCCTGGCAGGCACTGGACCTGCGCCTGCAACGCCACGACCGCCTGCAGTTGCAGGCCCTGCTGCGGCAGGACCTGCAGCGCGTCCGCGGCAGTCTGCGCCCGCTGCTCTGGGGGCAACTGCTGCAGTTGCCGTTCGGACTGGCCTGCATCGCCTTGGCCGGCCTGCTGTGGCGGCACCAGGCGTTGCCGACGCACGTGATCGCCGCCGGCGTGGCGGTGCATGTCTACGGCGTGGTCGCCGTGGCGATGGCCGGCATCGTGCTGGGCCGGCTGCTGCGCATCGACTACGCGGCGCCGGTGCTGGAGATCCAGCGCCAGCTCGCGCACACCCGGCGCGGATATGTCCTCGCCGGCCTGCTGTGCGGGCTGTCGTGGTGGTTGCTGTGGGTGCCGGCGCTGATGGTGCTGGCCGCGCTGGCCGGCGTCGATCTGCTGGCGCACGCACCGGGCATGGTCTGGGCCGGACTCGGCATCGGCGTGGCCGGCCTGGCGTTGTGCGCGGCGCTCTATTGGCGCTCGCGCGATCCGGCGCGGCCGCGACTGGCACGGCTGGTCGATCGCTGGCTGGGCGGCGCCAGCCTGCGCAAGGCCAGTGACCTGCTCGAGGAGGCGGCGCGCTTCGCGCGCGCGTGATCGATGGCCGCGCGGGCGTTCGCCGCGCGCGGGTCGGTCAGCGTTCGTTGGCTTGCGCGCCGGTGCGATGGATCGGTAGCGACTGCAACCGCGCGGATCGCGGTCGTAGCGGCGGCAAACGCGACGCGGCGCGAAGTCCGAGCGTTTGTTGCGCGAATGACCGACAATGGGCGCCGATTTCCGAGCACAGCCCCCATGCAGACCATCGATCTCCAGTTAGAAAGCGACTACGTCGAACTCAAGCACCTGTTGAAGCTGACCGGCGTGTGCGACAGCGGCGGCGCGGCCAAGGCCGTGATCAGCGAAGGCCAGGTGCGGGTGGACGGCGAGGTCGAACTGCGCAAGGCCTGCAAGATCCACGCGGGCCAGGTCGTCACCCTGGACGGCGTGCAGATCCGGGTGATCGGCAAGGCATGAGCGCGGGCGGCGCGCCGCGTTGCCGGCACCTGCGCGGCGCGGCCGCGCCGTGCTGATCCAGATCGCCGCGCGCAACATCGCGCCCTCGGCCGAGGACGCGCGGCACGACGTGTACCTGTTCTCGCTCGATCCCGACGCGGCGCGTCCGTTCTGCCTGTCGCAATCCATCCGCGGCGGGCAGGCCGATAGCGGCGGCTCGGTGTTTCTGGGCCTGCACGAGTTGGAGGGCTGGCGCGGCGACTGGCGCCAGCATCTGCGCCACGCCGGCTGCGCCTGGGCCATCGCCCCGATCGAGGCGGCGCAGTGCTCGGGCGATGTGCAGGGCGTCCTCGCCCTGCTCGTTGCCGGGGCTGAAGAACACCGCCTCGATGGCACCCCGCAGCGCTAACGCTTTTTCGTACCTGTCCAGGCAACGATATTTTTGTGGCCGTGTCCCGACGCCGGCGTTTGTAGGAGCGGCTTCAGCCGCGACAGGATCTGACAGGATCAGTCGCGGCTGAAGCCGCTCCTACACGAGCGTGCAATGCGTCATCGCACGCGCACCTCAGCGCGCGCCCTGCGCCACGCGCTGGGTCAGGTGCGCGGCGATCGCGCGCTTGAACGGCGCCACCCGGTCGGCCACGCGCAGCGCGGCGTTGCGCAGGGCGCGCGCCGGCAGGCGGTCGTCGGTGTACAGCGCGGCGATCGCGTTGGTCGCCTCGTACAGCGGCCGCGTGGCCAGGCGATGGCCGCGTTCGTAGCCGGCCAGCAAGGCCGGCGCGGCGATGTCGCGGCCCTGCGCCACTGCCGCGTGCAATGCGCGCGCCAGCCGCGCCTGGCTCTGCAGGCCGAAGTTGAAGCCGTGCGCGGTCACCGGATGCATGCCCACCGCGGCGTCGCCGATCAGCGCGTAACGCTTGCCGACGAAACGCTGCGCGTACACCGCGACCAGCGGATAGGCCTGCGGCCGCACCAGCGGCGTCATCGCGCCGAGCCGGTGCTCGAAGCGCGCGCTGATCTCCGCGCCCAGCGCGGCCTCGTCCATCTGCAGCAGCACCTGGGCCCGCTCCGGGGCCAGGGTCAGCACCGCCGACGCCTGGTTGCCGTGCAGCGGCAGCAGCGCCAGGGTCTGGCCGTAGCCGAACCATTCCCACGCGGCATGGTGATGCGGCCGCTCGTGGCGGACCCGGCACACCAGCATGCTGCGGCCGAAGTCGCGCATCTGCGCACCGATACCGAGCATGCGCCGGGTGCTGGAAAAACGGCTGTCGGCGGCGACCACCAGGCGCGCGGTCAGCGTGCGCCCGTCGGACAGGCGCAGCCGGCCCTGGGTGTCGTCGCAGTGCAGCGCCTGCACCGAGACGCCATCGAGCAAGGTCAGCCCTGGCTGCGCCTGCACCGCATCGAACGCGGCGCGGCGGATCAGGTGATTGGGGACCAGCCAGCCCAGGTCGCCACCGCGCCCCTGGCGCGCGGCGAAGGTCAACGCGAACGGCGAGGAGCCGTTCATCACCCGCGCATCGCGCAGCGGCGAGATCTCCTCCGGATCGATCCGCGACCACAGGTCCAGTTGCTCCAGCACCGCGCGCGAGGCATGGGTCAGGGCGATCTCGCGGCCATCGAAGGCGGCCTCGGCCAGCGCCGCGCGCGGCTGCGGCTCGATCAGCGCCAGCGACAGCCCGCTGCCGGCCAGCGAGCGGGCGAAACACAGGCCGGCGGGACCGGCACCGACGATGGCGATATCCACATGCATTGCAGCGCTTCCCGTAACGGACGCCGTCAGCATAGACCGGTCGCGGCGCGCCGCATTGATCTGGATCAGGGCTGCGGCAAACGGTCGCGGCACAGCGTCCGCCCGGCCGTGGCACGGGCTGCCGCGCCACGCCGCACGCGCATCACAGCAGCGCCCACACCAGTTGCAGGATCGCCCACAGCGACACCGCCCACACCAGGCTACGCACGTACGGCACGCCGGCCGCGTACAAGGGCACGTAGGCCACCCGTGCCCAGAAATAAAGCTGCGCCGCCAACGCGGTATGCGCGCTGCCCTGGCCGGTCGCCACCACCGCCACCGCCGCCGCGGCGAAGAACGGAAATGTCTCCAGGAAATTGCGCATCGCGCGCTCCAGGCGCCCGGCCACCCCGCTCGCCGGCGGCTGCGGCGCGTCGCGCGCGCTGGCATTCCACTTCATCCCGCGCTGCGCGGTGACGAAGGCGGCGGCCAGCAGCAGTTGCACGATCCCGAGCAGGATCGCCCAGGCCAGCATGCGGATTTCGATGTTCATGGAGACCTCGGTCGGGACGGAAAGCGAAAGCGCGACGGGGCCGGTCACTCGGGCGGGCCGACGTGGTAGCCGACCAGGCGCCAGGTCTTGTCGTCGTCCAGGCGCAGCGACACCAGTTCGCGCACCGGCTGCGGCGCATTGGCGAAGCGGCTGGGGAAGCTGACGTTGACGTAGACGCCCGGCGGCACCTGCGAGCCGGCCGCGTACTGCACCCGCGCCACGCTGGCCACGCCGCGGCCGAGCAGCGCGCCGAGGCGCGCGCGCGCCGCCTCGACCTGGCGCACGAAGACCTCGCGCGTGACCGCCTTCTTCGCCACCTCCGAGGCGCCATCCCACAGTTCGCCGCTGCGCCCGGCATCGACCAGTTGCGCGGCGCGCAACCCGGCCTGCGCCATCTGCGCATCCTGCTTGGACAGCGGCCCCGGCGCGGGCGTGGCGCCAGGCTTGGCCGCGGCCGGCCGCGCCGGCGGCGGCGCAGCCTGCGGCGGCGCAGCCTGCGGGGGCGCCGCTTGCGTGGCGGCTGGCGGCGCGGCAGCGGACGGCACGGCCGGCGGCGGCGTGACTGACTGCGCAGCGGCCGGCGGCGCCAGCAGCCAGGCGGCCGCGCACAACGAGATCAGGCGAATCGACAGGGACGGCATCGGGATGGTCATCGCGCAGGCCGCGTGGCAGCGGCGGGGCCGCAGTCTACGTCGACAGCACGCGCCCGCGCAGTGGCGCTCACGGCTCCTCGCCCGGTGCGACCGCGCTCACCGGCACCGCGTAGCGCTGCCGATGCCAGGCGCGCCAGCTCACCCACAGCGCCCACACGGTCCCGCCCAGCAGGCCGGCCAGGCTCAGCAGCGAGGCGGTGCGCGCCAGCGCCTGCGCATGCGCGCCACTGGCGAACTGCAGCAGCAGTTCCGCGACCACGAAGCCGCCCAGCGCCAGCAAGGCCGGCGGCAGATACAGCCGCACCATCAACTTGGCTCCGACGGCCATGCGCGCGCTCCCGAAGTGGATGGCGCGGACGCTAGCGCCGCCGCGGTGCCCGAGACGTGAACGCGCGGCGCGGACCCTGAGCGGGCGTTCAGGCGCCGGGCGAGGCCAGCGGCAGCGTGGCCACGTCGATCTCCGACAGCGGGCTCTCCGCCGGGCAGGCCTGGTCGGGAAAGCCGAAGCGTTGCTTCAAGGCCTGCCCGCAGGCGGTCAGCGTCTCCAGGTCCACCTCCTTGGCCTTGCACTCGTGGTCGAAGGCGACCAGGAAGGCGTCCTTGCGCCGCAGGAAATCGTCGCCGCACTTGCGCAACTGCTTGATCCGCTCCAGGTCGTCCTGCACCGCGTTGGTCCCGTCCAGCCCGTACTGCTTGAGTTCGTCGCTGCTGAGCAGGCGCAGGCTGCGGTTGGGCACGGTCATCATCAGGTCCGCCACCGCCACCGCCACGCCGTTGCGCTCCAGGTAGTCCTTGACGTTGCCGTAGACCTCCTGCAACTCGCGGTTGAGTTCGGCGCGCGAGGTCGCGGTGGAGCTGATCCGCATCATGCGGTGGATGCCGACCTTGCCGGAGATCAGCCGGTTGTCGCCGGCGGCGAGCACGAACACGCAGGCGCTGTGGCAGATCGAGCCTTCGCGCACCCAGATGGTCCAGCCGGACTCGCCGATCGCGTCGCCGGCGCGGATCGCGGCCTCGACCTGGCCGCCGCTGGAATCCAGGTCCAGCACGCGCTTGCCGATGCCCTGCTGCGCGGCGACCTTGGCCAGGCGCCGCACCAGCGCGGCGAATCCGGCGTTGATCTTGCCTTCGTAGCGCACCCGCAGCAGGCCGCGCTCGCGGCACGGCGTCAGCGCCGCCTCGATCGCCGGCCGGTCCAGCCCGGCCAGCGGCGCGCCGTCGCCGGCCTCGGCCGCGTAGTCGGTATCGCAGCTGACGAAGGCCTCGCCGTTCTCCAGCGCGGCCTCGTCCCACAGGTCGGCGTCGACGTCGTTGGCCGGCTTGGGCTTGGCCGCCGGCGGCGGCGCGGGCGGTGCGGGCGGCGCCCCCACCGAGACCATGTGCTCGCCATCGCCGGGCGGGCTGTCGGCCAGGGTCCTGTTGGCGGACGGCGTGCCCTGCTGGCACGACAACAGGCCCGCGCAGCACAGCGACAACCACCAGGTTTTGGATCGGAAAGACAAGCGGCGGGTCCACGGGCGAAGGGACGACGCACCTGCGGTGCGCGTGTCTAGTCTAGTGCCGATGCGCGGTCGCTTCCGAACTGCGCCTAAACCGGCGCCGCCGCCGCGGCGACGGCGCCCGCGCCGCGACCGGCCCGGCGCAACCATGTCCGAAAGCGGCCAGTACGCGCCGCCGGTGCCGACTAGACTGGCGCCATGACCCACGCCGCATCCGCCGACCACGCCCTCTACGACCGCGCCCGCCTGGCGCGCGATGCGCGCTTCGACGGCGTGTTCTTCACCGCGGTGCGCAGCACCGGCATCTATTGCCGTCCGGTGTGCCCGGCGCCGGTGCCCAAGCGCAGCAACGTGCACTACTACCCCAGCGCCGCGGCCGCCGCGGCCGCCGGCTATCGCCCCTGCCTGCGCTGCCGGCCGGAGCTGTCGCCGGAGGCGCAGCAGCACCTGGGCGAGGAGGCGGTGCGGCGCGCGCTGGCGCTGATCGCCGACGGCGCGCTGCAGGAGGCGAGCGTGGCGCAGCTCGCCGGCGAGATCGGGCTCAGCGCGCGCCAGTTGCAACGCGTGTTCGTCGCCCAGCTCGGCGCCACCCCGGCCGCGGTGCACGCGACGCGGCGGCTGCTGCTGGCCAAGCAATTGCTGACCGAAACCGCATTGCCGATCACCCAGGTGGCGCTGGCCGCCGGCTTCAACAGCTTGCGCCGCTTCAACGCCGCGTTCCTGGAGGGCTGCGGCATGCCGCCGTCGGCGATCCGCAAGCGGCGCGCCGAGGTGCCCGGCGGCGACCTGGTGCTGCGCCTGGGCTATCGCCCGCCGCTGGACTTCCCGGCCATGCTCGGGTTCCTGCGCAAGCGCGCCATCCCCGGCATCGAGCGCATCGGCGAGACCAGCTACGAACGCGTGCTGGGGGCGCTGGACGCCTCGACCCGGATCCACGTCGAAGCCGACCCGCTGCGCCACGAACTGCGCCTGCGCATCGTCGGCGGCGATCCGCGCGCGATCCCGGACATCGTGCGCCGGGTACGGCGCATCTTCGACCTGGACGCCGACCTGCGCGCGGTGCACGCCACCCTGGCCGCCGAACCGCTGCTGGCGCGCGCGATCGCGCGGCGCCCGGGGCTGCGCGTGCCCGGCGGCTGGGACGGCTTCGAGGTGGCGGTGCGCGCGGTGCTCGGCCAGCAGGTCAGCGTGGCCGGCGCGGCGACCCTGGCCGCGCGCCTGGTGGAGCGCCACGGCGCGCAGCGGCCGGGCCAGCCGCCGGGACTGGACCGCGCGTTCCCCGCGCCGCAGGACCTGCTGGACGCGCCGCTGGAAGCGATCGGCCTGCCGCGCTCGCGCGCGGCCACGATCCGCGCGCTGGCCGCGGCGGTGGTGGGCGGACGCCTGCAGTTCCGCGCCGGCCAGCGCCTGTCCGACTTCGTCGCGCGCGCCACCGCCCTGCCCGGCATCGGCGACTGGACCGCGCA
The DNA here is from genome assembly GCF_041242975.1 of Xanthomonas sp. DAR 35659. Classification (NCBI taxonomy): domain Bacteria; kingdom Pseudomonadati; phylum Pseudomonadota; class Gammaproteobacteria; order Lysobacterales; family Lysobacteraceae; genus Xanthomonas; species Xanthomonas medicagonis. The sequence continues at coordinate 1,945,330 of NZ_CP162488.1, read as the reverse complement.
GTACATCGCCTTGCGCGCGCTCGGCCAACCCGATGCGTTCCCGGCCGGCGACCTGGTCCTGCAACGCGTGCTCGGCGCCGACGGCGCGCGCCTGAGCGCACGCGCCACCGAGGCCCGCGCGCAGGCCTGGCGGCCGTGGCGCGCCTACGCCGTCCTGCATCTATGGCATCTGGCTGGCGATCCGGCCGAGGAGACTTCGCATGCGTGAACGCCTGTACTACGACGCCTTCGCCACCCCGATCGGCGAACTGACCGTGGCCGTCGCCGACGACGGCGTGCGCCACATCCTGTTCCCGGAGAACCGCTACGACGCGCGCGGCCGCGGCGACTGGATCCGCGACGCGGCGCCGGTGCGCGAGGCGCGGGCGCAGTTGCTGGCCTATTTCGCCGGCGAGCGCGACGCCTTCGACCTGCCGCTGGCGCCGCGCGGCACCGCATTCCAGTGCCGCGTCTGGCAGGCGCTGGCGGCGATCCCGTTCGGCGCGACCTGGAGCTACGCGCAACTGGCGCAGCACATCGGGCAGCCACGTGCGGTGCGCGCGGTCGGCGCCGCCAACGGCCGCAATCCGCTGCCGATCGTGCTGCCCTGCCACCGCGTGATCGGGGCCAATGGCGCGCTGACCGGCTTCGGCGGCGGCCTGCCGACCAAGGCCGCGCTGCTGGCGCTGGAACAGCGCGGCGCGGCCGCGGCCCAAGGCGCGACCGCGCCGCTGTTCGACTGAAACCGCATCGCGCTTTCCAATCGTCGCCCACACCCACTGTAGGAGCGGCTTCAGCCGCGACAACCACCATCAGCAAACCCGTCGCGCCGAAGCCGCCGCCTCACAAAGCAACAACAACGCCATCACACACTCCAGCACCGCAGGCACGATCGTGCGGTACGCGCCACGCCATGTCTTCGCCAGGTCACCATGCGCGTCTTATGATGCGCCGATGACTTTGATCGCCCTACGATTGGCCGGCGCCTGCGCGGCGCTGCTGCTCGGCGCCTGCGCCTCCGCCCCTCCTTCCACCTCGCATGCACCGGACGCCGCGCACGCGGCGCCGGCCAGCACGACACCGCCGTTGCTCGTGCTGATCTCGATCGACGCGCTGCGCGCGGACATGCTCGGCCGCGGCCTCTCCCCGAACCTGGACCGGCTGGTGCGCGAGGGCGTGCGCGCGCAATGGATGACGCCGTCGTATCCGTCGCTGACCTTCCCCAACCATTACACCCTGGTCACCGGACTGCGCCCGGACCATCACGGCATCGTCCACAACAACATGCGCGACCCGGTGCTGGGCACGTTCGAGAAAAGCGACCGCGACGCGGTCGGCGACGGCCGCTGGTGGGGCGGCGAGCCGATCTGGGTCGGCGCCGAGAAGGCCGGCCTACCCGCGGCGAGCTGGGCCTGGCCGGGCAGCGAGGCGGCGATCCAGGGCGTGCGCCCGAGCCGCCAGCAGCCCTTCGACGAAACCGTCGCCCCGAACGCGCGGATCGACCAGGCACTGGGTTGGCTCGACGACCGCAGCGCCCCGCCGCCGCGGTTGCTGGCGCTGTACTTCGAGCAGGTCGACCAGGCCGGCCACGATTTCGGCCCGCAATCGGCGCAATACGCGCGCGCGATCGAACAGGTCGATGCGGCGATCGGCCACCTGCTCGACGGCCTGGCCCGGCGCGGGCAGTTGGAGCGCACCAACCTGGTCGTCGTCTCCGACCACGGCATGGCCACGGTGCCGGCGGATCACGTGGTCGCGGTCGAGGACATGGTGCCGACGCAGGATGCCGAGGTGATCAGCTACGGCCAGGTGGTCGGCATCGCGCCGCGCCCCGGCCAGCAGGCGCGGGTCGAGGCCAGGCTGCTCGGCGCGCATCCGCAGTACGACTGCTGGCGCAAGGCCGAACTGCCGGCGCGCTGGCACTACGGCAGCCATCCGCGCATTCCGCCGATCGTGTGCCAGATGCACGAGGGCTGGGACGCGCTGCCGGCCGCGCTCGCCGCCAAGCGCCCGCCCACCGGCCTGCGCGGCTCGCACGGCTACGACCCGGCGCTGCCGTCGATGCGCGCGGTGTTCGTCGCGCGCGGCCCGGCGTTCCGTCAGGGCGCGACGCTGGCGCCGATCGACAACGTCGACGTGTATCCGCTGCTGGCGCGCCTGCTCGGCATTCCCGCCGCGCCCAACGACGGCGATCCGCAGGCGCTGTTGCCGGCCTTGCGCCGTTGACGGCCGGGATTGGGGATTCGGGATTGGGGATTCGTGGAGGCAGCATTGCGGTGGTCTGATCGGCCGCGCGTGGGAGCGGCTTCAGGGCATCCCTAACAACGTCGGAAAGTGTCCTGTAGGAGCGGCTTCAGCCGCGACAGACACTGTCCGGCGAACCGTATTGCGCGGGATGATCTAGGTCAGTTCCGTCGCATCTACGCGTTCAGCGCCATGGTAGGGACGATCCCAGCGATGGAGGGTGCCTGTCGCGGCTGAAGCCTCTCCCATCAGGCAAGCTGCATCTGGATCGATCATCGCGAAGGCAGGCCGTCACAGGTGCCCTTCCGTCGCGACGCACCTTATCGGCAGCGCCCTTCGCGCCAGGGTTCCCACATCCGCTTACGACACGCATGCGCTGCGACGCACCGCGCACAGCGGCAACGGCCTGCTAGAGCGCTGCCAGGCCTTTCATGCGCTGCGACGCTTGCGCTGATGCAGCGATGCGTCAGGCCGTGGTGCGAAGCCCGCTGGAACACGCGTCAGATCCGGCGCGCCCGTCGCACGAAACGCCTCCCGCCCTGCGCGAGGCATGAATGCCCGCGCCGCCGACCGGGCCCGCGCCTGGCACGCGTGCGACAATTGGCGCATGACCTCGCCCGAATCCGCGCCGCGCCGCATGCGCCACCGCCTGCGCCCGCTGCTCTCGCACGACGGCTGGAAACAACGCGCCGTGCTGTGGGGCGGCGCCGTGGCCGTGGCGCTGGTGGCGATCGTGTTCGCCAAGGCCAGCGACGCGGCCTTCCACCTGTTCCAGCGCATCGTCGCGCACTCGCCGTGGTGGGCGCTGCTGCTCACCCCGAGCGTGTTCGCGCTGCTCGCCTGGCTGACCAACGGCGTGCTGCGCCCCACCCGCGGCAGCGGCATCCCGCAGGTGATCGCCGCCCTGGAGCGGCCCGACGACGGGTTCCGGCAGACCAACCTGTCGCTGCGCGTCTCCGCCGGCAAGCTGCTGCTGACCACCATGGCCTTATTCGGCGGCGCCTCGGTCGGCCGCGAAGGCCCGACCGTGCACGTCGGCGCCAGCCTGATGTACGTGCTCGGGCGCTGGTTCGGCTTCCGCGATGCGCGCCAGGCCTCGCATTTCCTGCTCGCCGGCGGCGCCGCCGGCATCGCCGCCGCGTTCAACACGCCGCTGGCCGGGGTGGTGTTCGCGATCGAGGAACTGAGCGGACGCTTCGAGCACCGCTTCTCCGGCACGCTGCTGACCGCGGTGATCGTCGGCGGCGTGGTCTCGCTGGGCCTGCTCGGCAACTACACCTATTTCGGCAAGGTCTCCGCGGCGCTGCCGCTGGGCCGGGCGTGGCTGGCGATCGCGTTGTGCGGCGCGGTCGCCGGCCTGCTCGGCGGCGTGTTCAGCCGCATGGTGCTGGCCACCGTCGCCGGCCGGCCGCGCTGGCTGGGCACGCTGCGCGGCCGCCATCCGGTGCTGCTGGCCGCGCTGTGCGGCGTGGCGCTGGTCGCGTTGGGCCTGGTGTTCGGCGCCGGCGCGTTCGGCACCGGCTACGAGCAGGCGCGCAGCCTGGTGCAGGGCCAGGCCAGCGTCGGCCACGAATTCGGGTTGATGAAGCTGCTGGCGAACCTGGTGTCGTACGTGGCCGGCATCCCCGGCGGCCTGTTCTCGCCCGCGCTGGCGGTGGGCGCCGGTCTCGGCCACAACCTGTCGGTGCTGATGCCGGACGTGGATCCGCGCACCTTCGTGCTGCTGGGCATGTGCGCCTACCTGACCGGCGTGACCCAGGCCCCGCTGACCTCGGCGGTGATCTCGCTGGAACTCACCGACACCAGCGACATGCTGCTGCCGATCCTGGCCACCGTGCTGATCGCGCGCGGCGCCTCGGCGCTGGTGTGCCGCACGCCGATCTATCGCGGCCTGGCGGAACAGCTGCTGCCGACCACCGCCGTCGCCGAGCCCGAACCGGAAACGACCTCGCTGGCCGCCGACCTAGCCGGCGACAGCGGCGCGGACGATCCGCCGCGCTGAGCGCCGAACTCCGCGGGTCGCTTCGCGCCGAACCCTCACCCCAACCCCTCTCCCGATGGGAGAGGGGCTTACGCAGTTCCTTCTCCCATCGGGAGAAGGTGCCCCGCAGGGGCGGATGAGGGGACGGGCGCAGCCTCGTGTACCCAAATCCGCGAGACGCTTTCGCGCCGGACCCTCACCCCAACCCCTCTCCCGGGGGAGAGGGGCTTAAATCGCGGCCCTGCGGGTGGCGGCACTTTTCCCGAGCACAAAAAAACGCGGCGCAAGCGCCGCGTCTTTCGTTACCGCCGGAAGCCAGGCTCAGCCGGCCTTGGCGACCGTCTTCTTGGCCACGGCCTTCTTCGCCGCCGGGCTCTTGACCACCGACTTCTTGGCGGCCGGCGCAGCGGCGCCCACGGCCACCTTGCTGACGTTGTGCAAGCGCGAATTGCCATAGCTGGCGTTGTAGCGCTTGCCCTTGGCGGTCTTGCGGTCACCCTTACCCATGCTCATCGACTCCTGAATGTGTGTGCGAAATCCCCGCGCGGTGCACGGGTTTGGCGAGGCAACGCGGTCGGCGCCCTCGCGCAAGGCCGGCAAGCCTACCACGTGCGCTCAGTGGGCGCAGCTTGCGTCGTGCACGTGGCCGTGGTTGAGCCGCAGGTTGAGCAGGTGCGCGAGCCCGACCAGGGTGCCGCCGAAGGTCATGATCGCCGCGTGCGGCGCGACCGCGTGGTGCAGCGCCGGCACCAGCATGCCGGCCCACAGCGAGAGCAGGCCGACCAGCAGCACGCCCAGCGCCTGCCAGGCGCGGTGGCGGCGGTAGCCCAGGACCAGGCTGAACAGGCCCAGGCAGGTCACGAACAGCACCAACGAGCGCTCCACCCCATCGCCCAGCCAGATGGACAGGCCCAGCGACGGCAGCACCGCCAGCGCCAGCGGCAGCAGCGCGCAATGCACCGCGCACAGCAATGAGCCGGTGGCGCCGAGGCGGTCGAGCAATGCGCGCAGATCGGAGGATGGCGACATGACTTCCAGCACAGTGGTGGTTGCGTTATGGAATAATATAACATCACCTGGCCGGCGACCAGTGTCGCCTCGCCTCCCCCACCTCCGTGCCTGTCCGCCGCCCGCGCGGCGAACGCGAGCGTCCGCGCTCGCCTGGATGCCTTTTCCTCTCACCCGGTATGCCTATGTCCTCCTCCCGCTCCCGTTCGCTCCATCGCACCGCGCTGTTCCTGGCGCTGGGCACCCTGCTCGGCCCCGCCCTGGCCCTGGCCGCCGACGCTCCCACCGACGCCGACGCCACCCCACCGGCCAGCGACAGCCGCCACAACGACGGCCATCGCCAGGGCCGGCATGTGAAGGACCTGGACGCGGTGGTGGTGACCGCCAGCCCGCTGCGCGACGCCGCCGGCGACCTGAGCCAGCCGGTCGACGTGCTGGCCGGCGAGCGCCTGGACGAGAACCGCGGCGCCAGCATCGGCGAGACCGTGGCCAGCCTGCCGGGCGTGCAGAGCTCCAACTTCGGCCCCGGCGTCGGCCGCCCGATCATCCGCGGCCTGGACGGCCCTCGCGTGGCGGTCCTCAGCGACGGCCTGGCCACGCAGGACGTGTCCACCGTCAGCCAGGACCATTCGCCGGCGGTGGAATCGTTCCTGGCCGACCAGATCGAGGTGCTCAAGGGCCCGTCCACCCTGCTGTACGGCTCCGGCGCGATCGGCGGCGTGGTCAACGTGGTCGACGGGCGCATCGCCGAGACCCCGGTGGACGGCGTGCACGGCCGCGCCGAGGTACGCGTCGACGGCGGCGACAAGGACGGCAACACCGACATGTTCCGGGTCGATGCCGGCAACGGCAGCGGCCTGTCGATCCACGCCGACGGCGTGTACCGCAACCAGAAGGACTACGACACCCCGCAGGGACGCCAGGCCAACTCCTTCCTCGATACCAAGACCGGCTCGATCGGCGCCTCGCTGGCCGGCGACTGGGGCTTCGTCGGCCTGTCGGCCTCGCGCTACCGCGACAACTACGGCAACCCGGGCGAACCCGGCGATCCGGCCGCCGGCGAGCGCGGCGTGTCGCTGCGCCTGCACCAGGACCGCTACGAGCTCAAGGGCGGCCTGACCGATCCGTGGGGCGACGGCAGCGCGCTGCGCTACAGCTTCGGCCACACCGCGTATACCCACACCGAGTTCGAGGGCGAGGAAGTGGGCACGGTGTTCAACAAGCGCGCCAACGAGGGCCGCGTGGAAGCCTCCTTCAGCTTCGGCGGCGGCTGGCAGACCGCGTTCGGCGTGCAGGGCAGCGACAGCACCTTCCAGGCGATCGGCGAGGAAGCCTTCGTGCCCAAGACCGACACCCGCGCGATCGGCGTGTTCGCGGTGGCGCGCAACACCTGGGAGCGCGTCAGCGCCGAGGTCGGCGCGCGCGTGGACAAGACCAAGTACCGCACCGACAGCGGCGCGGACCGCGACTTCACCCCGAACAGCCTCTCGCTCAGCGGCGGCTTCCGCTTCAACGAACAGTGGCGCCTGACCGCCAACCTCGACCACGCCGAGCGCGCCCCGGCCGAGGAGGAACTGTTCGCCGACGGCCCGCACATCGCCACCCTCGCCTACGAGATCGGCAACCCCGACCTCAAGACCGAGAAGGCGAACCAGGCCGAGCTCGGGCTGAACTTCAAGAACGACTGGGTCGATGCCAAGGTCTCGGCGTACTACAACCGCTACGACGACTTCATCTACATCGTCGATACCGGCGCGCAGTGGTTCCACGAGGAGGACAACGACTTCCTGCCGATCCGCCAGTGGACCCAGGCCGATGCGATCTTCCACGGCTTCGAGGGCGAGGCCACCTTCCACCTGGCCAACAACGACAACGGCGCCTGGGATCTGCGCGTGTTCGGCGACACGGTGCGCGCGCGACTGAAGGACGGCGGCAACCTGCCGCGCATCGCGCCGGCACGCTATGGCGCGCAACTGCGCTGGGACGCGAACAACTGGCGCGCCGCGCTCGGCGCCACGCGCTACCAGAAGCAGGACAAGGTCGCGGTCGAGGAGACCCCGACCGCCGGCTACACCATGGTCGATGCGCACCTGGCCTACCACGTCGATGCCGGCGCGACCGCATGGGAAGTGTTCCTGGACGGCAACAACCTGACCGACCAGGACGCGCGCGTGCACACTTCGTTCCTGAAAGACGACGTGATGCTGCCCGGCCGCAATGCCTCCTTCGGCGTGCGCCTGTTCTTCTGACGCCGCGCTCTCCCGCACGTCAGCGAGGCCGCCTTCGGGCGGCCTTTTTTTTTAAGACAGCCTGCAACGGCTGACGCGCCGCGTGCATCGCACGCCTCGCGAGGCAGCGAGCCACAGCCAGCCAACGCAGTCGACGCCGCGCGTCGCGACCAGAGCACGATGCGCAATCCACGATGCAAGGACGCCTCAAGCCGCGTGCCCGCGCCGAACGCAGCTGTGCAATGTAGGAGCGGCTTCAGCCGCGACATCGGCCCTGGGAGTGCATTGATTGCGGAGGATATCCGTCGCGGCTGAAGCCGCTCCTACAGGATGCTCTCCGGCGGGCATTGCGCCTGCGCAATGCATGCGCGGATGCGCCTGGCGTTGAGTGCGCCATGCACACGTCTCACCGCGCCATCGGCGACAAAGCGCGCAACCGGCATCAGGCGCGACCTCGCGGATCTTGCCGCGGGCCCATGCCCATGACAGCGCAAGCCTGCGCATCCCATCACGCAATCGCGGCCTATACCGCGGCGCACAACAGTGTTGCCGCACAACGGCGTTACAAAGGGCGCGGCGCACAGCCCCCGCTGCGCGCCGCGCCGGACCCGTTCTCGCGCATGCGCGTGCGACACGCGCGATTCGCCACCGCCGGCGCACCGTATTCGAATGAAGAAAGGAGAGATTCTTCATGAAGCCCACCCTGTCCCTGCGTTTGCTGCCTCTGTCCGTCGCCGTCGTTCTGCTCGCGCCACCAGCGCTGGCGCAGACCGACCCCGCCACCGCCACCGATGCGCCGGCCGCGCAACCCGACGCCACCACGCTGGATACCGTCGTCGTCAGCGGCACCGCGCGCTTCAAGGGCCTGCGCAAGCGCGACGCCAGCTTCTCCATCACCACCGCCACGCCCGAGCAGATCCAGCAGGCGGTGCCGCAGAGCAGCGCCGACCTGCTGAAGATCGTCCCCGGCGTGTGGGCCGAACCCAGCGGCGGCGGTACCGGCGCCAACATCTTCGTGCGCGGCATGCCGTCGGAGGGCGACGCGCCGTTCGTCACCTTCCAGCTCGACGGCTCGCCGCTGTTTCCGCCACCGACGCTGTCGTTCCTGGAAAACTCCACGCTGTTCCGCACCGACGACACCATCGAGCGCATGGAGGTGCTGCGCGGCGGTTCCAGCCCGATCTTCTCCAACGGCCAGGCCGGCATCACCGCCAACTTCATCCAGAAGCAGGGCCAGGACGAACCGGAAGGCAGCGTGCGCCTGACCGGCGGCAGCGACAATCTGCGCCGCATCGACCTCTTCAACAGCGGGCCGATGGGCAACGGCTGGTACTACAGCATCGGCGGCTTCTTCCGCGAGACCGACGGCGTGCGCGACCCGCAGTTCTCCGCCGACAAGGGCGGCCAGTTCAGCGCCACCCTGAGCAAGCGCTGGGACAGCGGCGACCTGACGTTCTACGCGCGCCACACCGACGACAACAACGCCTTCTACACCGCGATCCCGCTGCTGTCGCGCAACAACGGCAGCGACCTGTCCAGCTTCCCCGGCCTCAACGCGCAACGCGGCACCCTGCTCAGCAACGACTTCCGCAACGTCACCTTGCCGGTGGGACCGAACGGGCAGACCATCCAGCGCGATCTGGCCGACGGCCGCGGCGTCAACATCGACGTGTTCGGCGGCGAACTGAACTGGCAGGTCGGCGACTGGACCCTGGCCGACCGCTTCAGCGTGATGGGCGGCGACGCGCCGACCTACGCGCTGTTCACCGGCGATGCGCCGCAGCGCCTGGGCGATTTCATCGCCGGCTACGGCAGCGTCGGCAGCGGCCGCTACACCAATGGCGGCGGCGCGGTGGATCCGGACCAGCAGGTGCTGGAGGCCGGCTGGTGGTCGGTGGACAAGCGCCTCAACGCCTTCACCAACGACCTGCGCCTGAGCCGCGAACTGTTCGCCGGCAACACCCTGACGGTGGGCAGCTACTACGCCAGGTACACCTCCGACGACACCTGGTATCTCGGCAACAGCATGCTGCTGACCGCGCAGAACCATGCGCGGCGCATCGACGTGGACCTGGCCGACGGCCGACGGCCGACCCGCGATGGCTTCACCAGCACCGCCTTCTTCGCCCTACGCGCGCACTACAAGGGCGAGAACAGCGCGGTGTTCGTGGCCGACGAATGGGAACTGGACGAACGCCTGCGCCTGGACCTGGGCGTGCGCTACGAGCGCCAGCGCGTCACCGGCAGCGTGCACGACACCGCCACCGTGGACCTGGACGGCGATCCGGCCACGCTGTACGACAACGCCACCTCGATCTCGCTGCCGAGCGCGCGCCGCATCGACCAGGACGACAACGCGCTGTCGTGGACCGCGGGCCTGAACTTCAAGCTCGACGCGCACAACAGCCTGTTCGCGCGGGTCAATTCCGGGGTCAAGTTCCCGGGCTTCGACAACCTGCGCGACGGGCAGACCAAGGTGCAGGACATCGACCAGTACGAACTGGGCCTGAAATCCGGCGGCGCCGCCTACGACCTGTACCTGACCGCGTTCTACAACACCTTCAAGAACTCGCCATTCCAGGCGTTCCTGGCCAACGGCGAGAACTTCACCACGGTCGGCGATTCGCGCGCCTACGGCCTGGAGGTGGAAGGCGCGATCCGTCCGTTCGGCGGCTTCGAACTGGCCGGCACCGGCGTGTGGCTGGATGCCAAGTACCGCAACTACCGCGAATTCACCGGCAACCAGGTGATGCGCCAGCCCAAGCGCCAGTTCCGGCTGACCCCGAGCTACTACTGGATGCTGCCGTTCGGCGACCTGCGCGTGTTCGCCACCTACTCCTACATTGGCGAGCGCTACGCGGATCTGGCCAACAGCCAGCGCCTGCCGTCCTACGACATGCTCGACGTCGGCGCCAGCCTGCATGCCGGCGATCACTGGGAATTCACCGCCAGCGGCAGCAACGTGACCGACGAACTGGGCCTGACCGAAGGCAACGTGCGCGTGCCCGGCGCGGCCACCGGCGGCGTGTTCATGGGCCGCCCCATCGCCGGCCGCCAGTACCAGGTCTCGGTGGCGTACCGCTGGTAGCGATGCGTGGGCAATAGCGCAATGCCCCTGTAGGAGCGGCTTCAGCCGCGACAGACACCCCAGACAGGTCCTGTCGCGGCTGAAGCCGCTCCTACAGAAGGCGCGCGCGGCGCCTCTTCGCACATCCTTCGCGGCGGCGCTGCAATCCTCGGACAGGTCGCCATCGCGCGTCCGTTGCCGGCTTCGACGGCGGCGCCGCTACCCAGGTCGTACCGCCTGCCTCCGCCGCGCCACGCGCGGCGGCGCGGCGGTCCCCCAGGCAGGAGAGACCGATGCAGCACGATCCCCATCCGTCCCAGACAACGCCCGGCAGCGCCGAAGCGCCGCAGGACGCGCCGCTCAGCGCCGACGAGGCCGCGCTGGCGCGCCGGCTCGGCATCAACGGCCTGTCCCGGCGCGAATTCCTCGCCCTGCTCTCGGCCGCCGGGCTGAGCGGCGCGGGCGGCCAGATCGCCTTCAGCGAGGCCGCCTTCGCCGCGCCGGCGAGCGCGCCGACGCCGCCGCAGAATGCGATGCCGGTGACGCTGCAGGTCAATGGCCAGCGCCACGCGCTGCGGCTGGATCCGCGCACCACGCTGCTGGACGCGCTGCGCGAGCACCTGGCCCTGACCGGCACCAAGAAGGGCTGCGACCACGGCCAGTGCGGCGCATGCACGGTGATCGTGGACGGCGAGCGGCGGCTGTCCTGCCTGACCCTGGCCGCGCAGGCCGAGGACACGCGGATCACCACCATCGAAGGCCTGGCCGACGGCGAACGGCTGCATCCGATGCAGGCCGCGTTCGTGCAGCACGACAGCTTCCAGTGCGGCTACTGCACGCCGGGCCAGATCTGCTCGGCGGTGGCGCTGCTGGAGGAAATCAAGCGCGGCGACGCCAGCCATGTCAGCGCCGACGTACGCCAGCCGGTGACCGCGCTCAGCGACGCCGAGGTGCGCGAACGCATGAGCGGCAACATCTGCCGCTGCGGCGCCTACCCCAAGATCGTCGCCGCGATCCAGGACGTGCACAGCGGCGGCGCGCCGCGGCCGCTGACCTGGCGCTACGTGGACCAGTCCGAGCTGACCGCGCTGAAGATGGCGAAGGAGGTGGCCGATGACGCCGTTTAAGTACCAGCGCGCCAGTTCCGCCGAGGACGCGGTACGCCGCGTCGCCGCCAATCCGCAGGCGCGCTTCCTGGGCGGCGGCACCAACCTGCTGGATCTGATGAAGGAAGGCGTGACCGGCGCCGACGAGATCGTCGACCTGACCCGGCTCCAGGACCTGGCCGAGATCGCCGAGACCGCCGAGGGCGGCCTGCGCCTGGGCGCGCTGGCCAACAACACCCGCACCGCCAACCATCCGCTGGTGCGCGCGCGCTATCCGCTGCTGAGCCAGGCGATCCTGGCCGGGGCGACGATGCAGCTGCGCAACATGGCCACCAACGGCGGCAACCTGCTGCAGCGCACGCGCTGCGGCTACTTCTACGACACCGCCCTGCCCTGCAACAAGCGCAGTCCCGGCAGCGGCTGCGGCGCACGCGAGGGACTCAACCGCACCCATGCCATCTTCGGCCACAGCGAACACTGCGTGGCGGTGCACCCTTCCGACATGTGCGTGGCGCTGGCCGCGCTGGACGCCACGGTGCAGGTGCGCACGCCGGCCGGCACGCGCCGCGAGATCGCCTTCGCCGACTTCCACCTGCTGCCCGACGCGCGCGCCGACCTGGACAATCAACTGGCGCATGGCGAACTGATCGAGGCGATCGTATTGCCGGCGCCGCGCTTCGCCGCGCACAGCCACTATCTGAAGGTGCGCGACCGCGCCAGCTATGCCTTCGCCCTGGTTTCGGTGGCCGCGGCGCTGGCGCTGGAGCCGGACGGGCGCATCGGCGAGGCGCGGATCGCGATGGGCGGCGTGGCGCACAAGCCGTGGCGCGCGCACGCCGCCGAACGCGCCTTGCGCGGGCAGCGCGTGGGCGAGGCCGCCTTCGCCGCCGCCGCGCAGGCCGAGATGGCCGCGGCGCGTCCGCTGGCGCACAACGCCTACAAGGTACCGACGGGCACGCACGCGATGATCCGCGCCCTGCATCGCGCCAGCGGCGGCGACGCCGCGTGAGTGCCGAACCGGAGACTGCGCAATGAACTACATCGGCAAGGAAATGCGCCGCGTCGACGGCTACGCCAAGGTCACCGGCAAGGCGCGCTACGCCGCGGAATTCCAGATCCCGCATCTGGTCCACGGCTACATCCTCACCAGCACGATCGCCAAGGGCCGCATCGTGCGCATGGACACCCGCGCCGCCGAGGCCGCACCGGGCGTGATCAAGGTGCTGACCCACCTCAATTCCATCAAGCCGGTGTCCGACGCGGTCAAGAAGAAGGGCGAGGACCTGTCGTTCCGCGCCCTGGTCGACGATCGCATCCATTTCAGCGCGCAACCGATCGCGGTGGTGGTCGCCGCCAGCTTCGAGCAGGCGCGGTACGCGGCGCGGCTGATCCAGGTCGAGTACGCGCAAGAAACGCCGCAGACCGATTTCGTCGCGCTGCTCGACCAGGCCTACGACCCGACGCCGGAGCAGTCGCCGAAGCCGCGCGGCACGCCGGCCGCGGCGTTCGCGGGCGCACCGGTCAAGGTGCAGGCCGCGTACACCATGCCGATCGAGCACCACAACCCGATGGAACCGCACGGCGGCATCGGCTACTGGATCGGCGACACGCTGACCGTGATCAACAAGAGCCAGAACGTCCACCAGGACCGCGAGCAGTTGGCCGGCTATTTCGGCATCCCGATCGAGCGAGTCAACGTGGTGTCGCTGTTCGTCGGCGGCGCGTTCGGCTCGTGCCTGCGTCCGAACTACTACACCTTCCTGCTCGGCGCGGTGTCCAAGGCGGTCGGGCGCCCGGTCAAGATCGTCTACACCCGCCGGCAGATGTTCAGCGGCCACGGCTACCGCCCCTACTACCGCGTGGAGCTGGCGCTGGGCGCCGACGCCGCCGGCAAGCTGCAGGCGATCCGCTACCGGCACGTACTGAACACCTCGCGCATCGAGGCGTTCAACGAGGCGTTCCTGCGCAATGCGCGCGGGCTGTACGCCTGCCCCAACGTCGAGGACCGCTTCGAAGTGGTGGACACCGACCTGCCGACGCCGCAGGCGATGCGCGCGCCCGGCGCGATCAGCCAGATGTTCGGCATCGAGTGCGCGATGGACGAACTGGCCTACGCGCTGAAGATGGATCCCTTGCAGCTGCGCCTGGCCAACTACGCCGAGACCGACCCGGAGACCGGCAAGCCATTCTCCAGCAAGGCGCTGCGCGAGTGCTACCAGTTGGGCGCGGAGACCTTCGGCTGGAGCAAGCGCACCCCCGAGCCGCGCTCGATGCGCGACGGCCGCCTGCTGGTCGGCTGGGGCATGGCCACCGGCACCTGGCCGGCGATGCAGATGCCGGCGCTGGCGCGGGTGCTGCTCAAGGCCGACGGCAGCGCCGTGGTCGGCAGCGCCACCGCCGACATCGGCCCCGGCACCTACACGGTGATGACCCTGATCGCCGCCGAGTACCTGGGCCTGGACGCCAAGCGCGTGCAGTTCGAACTCGGCGACACGCGCCTGCCGAAGGCGCCGTCGCAGGGCGGCTCGTGGACCACCGCCAGCGTCGGCAGCGCCATCCACGGCGCCGCGCGCGAGATCCGCGGCAAGCTGCTGGAGCTGGCGCGGCAGGATGGCCAGGCCGCCTTCGCCGGGCTGGACGTGGACAAGGTGGAACTGGCCAACGGCCGCCTGCGACCGCTCGGCAAGCCCGAGGCGGGCCTGGAGGTGACCAGGTTGATGCGCCAGCACGGCCTGCAGGAACTGGAAGTGGTGCACGAATCCAAGCCTTCCGCAGAGCGCAAGAAATACGCGACCGCCGCGCACGGCGCGCAGTTCATCGAGGTCAAGGTCGATCCGGATACCGGCATGGTGCAGGTGACCCGGGTCATCGAGGCCACCGCCTGCGGCAAGATCATGAACCCGCTGACCTCGCACAGCCAGGAGATCGGCGCGGTGGTGATGGGCATCGGCATGGCGCTCAGCGAGGGCACCGAGGTCGATCATCGCTACGGGCGCATGCTCAACGCCTCGCTGGCCGACTACCACGTGCCGGTCAACGCCGACGTCCAGCAGATCGAGACCATGTTCGTCGAAGAGCAGGACCGCGTCGTCAATGCGCTCGGGGTCAAGGGCATGGGCGAACTGGGCATGGTCGGCATTCCCGCGGCGATCGCCAACGCAGTGTTCCATGCCACCGGCAAGCGTATCCGCGAACTGCCGATCACCCCGGACAAGCTGATCGGTTGAGGCGAGGCCATCGATGCGAGGCGCGATGTTGGCAGCGGTGCGATAGCCTCGCCATCGAGCGAAATCCACCTTTCAACCTGCCCTGCCCTCGCGATCCCTACAGGAGCGGTTTCAGCCGCGACGAACAAAGCGGCCCGCCATCCGATGCCGGACGCAGTCGGGACTGAAGTTCCTCCCACAGCACACCAGCCACCCACCCGCAAATCCCTGTAGGAGCGGCTTCAGCCGCGACGAACGAAGCCGACGACCATTCCGTCTTCAAGCCACCGCAACACCCACGTTACGGATCCAACCAACCGCGCTCCACCGCCGCCAGCAGATCCTGCGGCGTGTCCACATCCAGCGCCAGCGCCGGCGCAACGATGCAGCCGAGGCTGTCCGGCGCCATCGCGTCGAACAGCGCGCGCAGGCCCTGGTCGCCCTGCAGGCGCAGCGCGCGCCAGCGCGGCTGCGCCACCACGACGGGCATGCCGCGGATGCCGGCGTAGCCGCTGACCGCGCAGCCGGACGCGGCGCGACCCGCCGCCGCCAACAGATCCTGCAGGTGCGCCGCTTCCAGCGCCGGCTGGTCGCAGCCCAGGATCAGGCTATGGCTGAGCGCGGCATCGCCCTGCACCGCCGCACGCAGACAGGCGAGGCTGCCGCCCATGCCCGCGGACCAGTGCGGATTGCGCACCAGTTCCACCGGCAATCCGTCCAGCAGCGGACGCAGCGCCGCGTCATGCGCGCCCAGCACCACCACGCAGCGCGCCGGCGCGGTGGCCAGCGCCAGACGCACGGTGCGCCGCAGCAGCGGCTCGCCGTCGCGGGTCAGCGCCTGTTTGAGCTGACCAAGGCGGCGACTGCCGCCGGCGGCCAGGATCAAGGCCGCATGCGTCGCGTTCATCGCCCACCCCCGGCCTGCAGCGGCACCGGCGTCGCCATGGCCCGTGCCTCGGCATCTGCGCACGGCGTGGCGCCACGCAGCGGCGGTACCGCGTGCAGTTGCGCCGGCGCGGCGCGGGTCGCCTGCAACTGCGCGGCGATGCTCAGCGCGATCGCCTCCGCGCCGCTGCCGCCGAGCCGCAAGCCGATCGGCGCATGCAGCCGCGGCCGCAGTTGCGCCTGCTGCTGCGGTCGCAGAAGCCGGAACAGATCCTCGCGCCGGCGCGCCGGCCCGAGCAGGCCCACGAACGGGATCGCGCTGGCCGCCAGCGCCTCCAAGGCCTCGCGGTCCAGTTCGAAGTGATGGTGCATCACCAATGCCGCGTCGCTGTCGGCGCACGCGGCCAGCGCGCGCGCCGGCATGCAGGCCAGGGCCTGGTCGGCCAACGCCGCCTGCGCCACCCAGCGCGGGCGCTGCTCGACCAGTGTGGTCATCCATCCCAGTTGCCGCAGCAATGGCACCAGCGTGGCGGTTTCCGGGCCGGCGCCGAAGACGCTGACCCGCGGCGGCGGCGGAATCCGCACCTGCCCGGCGCAGGCGGTCGCGCCCTCCCACGCACGGCACGGCAGGCGCCACTGCAACGTGGCGTCGGCCACTGCCGCGACGATGCCGCCGTCGCCATCCAGCGCCAGGCTCAGGCCGCCGCGCCGCTGCAGCCATGCCTGCGCCAGGCGCGCGAAGCCGGGCAGCGCCGGCAACGGCAACAAGGCCAGGTGCAGGCGTCCGCGGCACCCCACCGCCGAGCCGGACAACAGATCGGCGTCGTCGCGCGTGTCGATCTCCATCCATGCCACCTCGCCGGCGGCCGCCGCGCGCGCCGCGCAGCGTGCGATCTCCGGCTCCAGGCAACCGCCGCTGAGCCAGCCGTGCTGCGCGCCATCGGCCCCGAACAGCGCGATCGCACCAGCGCCCGCATAGGTGGAACCCTCGCTGCCCATCACCACCGCCAGCACGGCGGGTGCGCGTTCCTGGCAGGCGACGAGAGCGGCGTGGAGACAGTGGCGGGCGGCGGACATGCGATCGCGCGGGCGGGAATGGAAGCGCCAGACTAAGCAGGCCTCCGTGAAGACACGATCCGTTCGCGCTCGGCCACCGCGTCGCACCGGCCTGCGTCCCCTCGCCGCGCAGGCGCGGCACGGCGTCCCGTACGCCATCCCCGCCACGGCGCGCGCGGCCGGCGGCCCGGCAGCGGCCGCGCGCATGAACGCCGGATCACGGCCGCCGCACGACGCTCCGGTAGAGTACCGCCGTCGACCAGCACCACATCGCACGCCCCCCATGAGCCTCGACCACCCGACTCCCGACGCCGCCGCCGATGCGGCGGCGTTCCTGCGCGGCGGCGGCCAGACCGGCGCGCTGATCGGCCGCTTCGACTGGTCGCGCACCTCGGTGGGGCCGTTGCCGCAGTGGCCGCAAAGCCTGCGCACGGTGACCGCGCTGCTGCTGCGCTCGCCGCTGCCGATCGTGCTGCTGTGGGGCCCGGAAGGCATCATGATCTACAACGACGCCTATGCCGTGTTCGCCGGCGCGCGGCATCCGCAACTGCTCGGTTCGCAGGTGCGCCAGGGCTGGGCGGAAGTGGCCGAGTTCAACGACAACGTGATGAAGGTGGGACTGGCCGGCAAGACGCTGTCGTACAAGGACCAGGAACTGACCCTGCATCGCCACGGCCGGCCGGAACAAGTGTGGATGGACCTGGATTATTCGCCGGTGCTGGACGACGACGGGCGGCCGGGCGGCGTCATCGCCTTCGTCGTGGACACCAGCGAACGGGTGCGCGCGCAGGCGCAGATCCAGGCCGAACGCACGCGCCTGGCGCGGCTGTTCGACCAGGCGCCCGGGCTGATGTTGATGCTGTCAGGCGCGGAGCACGTGATCGAACTGGCCAACCCGGCGTTCGTGCGCCTCAGCGGCGGCCGCGCCCTGCTCGGACGGCCGATCCGCGCCGTGCTGCAGGAGCTCGCGGAACAGGAGTTCATCGACATCCTGGACAACGCCTACCGCACCGGCACCGCCGTCGTCGCCAACGCGGCCAAGATCCAGTTGCGCCACGACGGCCAGGCTTCCGAACGCATCCTCGATTTCGTCTGCCAGCCGGTGACGGGACCCGACGGCCAGGTCACCGGCATCTTCGTCGAAGGCCACGACGTCACCAAGCAGCATCTGGCCGCCGATGCGCTGCGCGCCAACGAGCGCCGCCTGCGCTTCCTCGACGCGCTGAGCAAGGCCACCGCCGCCAGCACCGACGCCAGCGTCGTGCTCACCACCACCACGCGCATGCTCGGCCAGCACCTGGACGTGTCGGTGTGCGCCTACGCGGACATGGATGCGGACCAGGACGGCTTCACCATCCGCGGCGAATGGAACGCCTCGGGCTCGCGCAGCATCGCCGGCCACTACAGCCTGGCGGCCTTCGGCCAACTGGCGGTCGCCAGGCTGCGCGCCGGCCTGCCGCTCGTGCTGGACGACAACCGCGTGCAGTTGCCGCCGGAGGAGGCGGCCACGTTCCAGCGGATCGGGGTCACCGCCACCATCTGCATGCCGCTGGTCAAGGAAGGGCGCCTGACCGCGCTGATGGCGGTCCACGACAAGGATCCGCACCGCTGGACCCAGGAGGAACTGGCCTTGCTGACCGAGGTCACCGAGCGTTCCTGGGCGCACATCGAGCGGGTGCGTTCGGAGACGCAGCGCAGGCTCGACGAACAACGCTTCCTGCGCGAACTGGAGCGCAAGGTGGACGAGCGCACCGCCGAGCTGGCGCAGAGCCAGTCGCATATCCGCACCGTGCTGGAAACCTCGCATCTGTTCCAGGGCCTGCTGGACCTGGACGGCCGCCTGCGCTACACCAACGCCACCGCGCTGCAGGGCATCGCCGCGCGCCTGGACGACATCCGCGGTTGGCCGCTGTGGACCACGCCGTGGTTCGCCGGCACCGAGGGCGCACCGGAGCTGGTCGAGGCGGCGGTACGCCGCGCCGCCGCCGGCGCCACCGAACACATGAGCATGACCTTGCACTTGCCCACCGGCGTGCGCGCCTTCGACCTGTCGCTGCGGCCGGTGCTGGACCCGGCCGGCGCGGCGGTCGGCCTGGTGTTCGAGGCGGTGGAGATGACCGCGCGGATCATGGCCGAGAAGGCGCTGCGGCAAGCGCAGAAGATGGAGGAAATCGGCAACCTCACCGGCGGCATCGCGCACGACTTCAACAACCTGCTGACGGTGATCCTCGGCAACCTCGAACTGCTGCGCGCGCGCGTCCCCGACGACCCGCGGCTGCAGCGGCTGCTGGACAACGCCACCGCCGGCGCCGAGCGCGGCGCCGCGCTGACCGCGCGCATGCTGGCGTTCGCGCGCAAGCAGGACCTGCAGACCGAACGGCTCGACGTGAAGGCCCTGGTCGAGGGCATGACCGACCTGCTGGAACGCTCGCTGGGCGCGACCATCGCGCTGCAGCTGCAATTGCCGGCGCACCTGCCCGCGGTCGAGACCGACGCCAACCAGTTGGAAACCGCGCTGCTGAACCTGGCGGTCAACGCGCGCGACGCGATGGACGGCCAGGGCCGCATCCTGATCGCCGCGCGCGCGGCGCAGCGCAGGCACGCGGCCGACGGGCTGCGTCCCGGCCGCTACGTGTGCCTGGCGGTCACCGATACCGGCACCGGCATGGACGAGGCCACGCTCAAGCGCGCCGCCGAACCGTTCTTCACCACCAAGGGCGTCGGCAAGGGCACCGGCCTGGGCCTGTCGATGGTGCATGGGCTGGCCCAGCAATGCGGCGGCGCGCTGTTGATCCACAGCACGCCCGGCCTGGGCACCACCGCGGAAATCTGGTTGCCTGCCGCCAGCGCGGAGGTCGCTGTCGCCGCCGCACCGGCACCGCGCGCGTCCGCGGCGCCTGCGGGCGCGGCCGGCCCGCTGGCGATCCTGGTGGTGGACGACGATCCGCTGGTGCTCGCCAACACGGCGCAGATGCTCGACGAACTCGGCCACCACGTCACCGTCGCCGACTCCGGTCCCGAGGCGCTGCGCCGGTTGCAGCAGCGCAGCTTCGACCTGGTGGTGACCGATTACGCGATGCCGGACATGACCGGCATGCAACTGACGATGGCGATCCGCGCGGCGCGGCCGGCGCAACCGATCCTGCTGGTGTCCGGCTACACCGACCTGCCGCCCGGCGCGCACCCGCAGTTGCCGCGCCTGCCCAAGCCGTACACCCGCGCCGGCCTGGCGCGTGCAGTGGCGGAGGCGGTCGGCGCAGGCGCAAGCGAAGCGGCGGCAGCGGCCTGCAAGAACTAGGCGGCGGCCGCTCAGCCCGTGAGGTCGGCGATGAACTCGTCAAAGGAATCGCAGACCCATGCCAGTTCCGCCTCGACCATCAGGTAGAGGTAGATGCTTCCGTGGTCGTCTTCCCTGAGCGACAACAGGAAGGAATTGCCGCCCTCGTCGTAGGCGAAGGGAAGCATTCCCTGCAGCGAGGGGACGCTGTCGATCAGGTCGCGGTAGACACGCTCGATCGGGGCGACGCCGTACTTGATCGGCGTGAAACCGCGCAGCAGAACATCGTTGCCGCCGTTGTCCTCTGACAGGTCGCCGCCATTGTGCCGCAGATAGAATCGCCTGAACCCCGCCGGCAACCGCGCATCGAAGCGCTGCTGGAATTCGTCCAGCTCCTGCTCGGTGAGGGACTGCTCGGCGTCTTCGAGGATCAGCCGCATGTGACCGCACCCGCTGCGCCGTTCTTGCACGAGGCGGCGAGTATACGACGCACCCGCCATGGGCCGTGCCTCGTGCGTGCGGCGTGGCCAGGTCAGCGCAACCCGGCGGCGCACGGACGCGGCAAGCGCCGCGCTGGCCGTTGCGGATGGAAGCGCTCGAAGTATACCGTCGACCACCGGGACATGCCCTGCCAGCGTCGCCCTTGAATGGCGGCGATGCGCCACCTTCTCCGCCCGGCGCTTGCCAATTACATGCATATGCACGTAATTTGCCGGACATGGACGACACGGCCCCCTGCCGCTGCACCTGCTTCCTGCTGCGCCGAGCGGCGCGGCGGACCTCGCAGGTCTACGACCGCGAACTCAGTGCGGTGGGGCTGAGCCTGAACGAGTATTCGATCCTGCGCCGCGCCGGCACCGCGCAGCAGCTGGGCGCGCTGGCCGAGCGCCTGGGCATGGACCGCAGCACGCTGTCGCGCAACCTCAAGCCGATGCAGGCGGCCGGCTGGATCGAGCAACGCCGCGGCGACGATGCGCGGCAGAAGCTGGTGGTGATCAGCGCCGCCGGCCGGCGCCTGCTCAAGCGCGCGCTGCCGCATTGGGAACGCGCGCAGGCGCGCATCGACGCGCTGGCCGGCGATGCCGCCATCGCCACCCTGCACCGCCAATTGCGGCAACTGGAACGCGCGCTGTGCGCCGAGCGCGAGGACGCCGCCGCATGAGCGCCGCGGCGCCGCACGCGCGGGCCGGCCGCCACTGGGGCCTGCTGCTCATCGCCTCGGCGACGCTGATGCTGACCATGGGCGCGCGCCAGACCACCGGCCTGTTCGTCGAACCGATCCACCGCAGCAGCGGCGTCGGCATCGCCGCGATCAGCTTCGCGCTGGCGGTCGGCCAGTTCGTATGGGGCGCGGTGCAGCCGGTGTTCGGCGCCATCGCCGACCAGCGCGGTCCGTTGCCGGTGCTATGGCTGGGCGGGCTGTTGCTGGCGTTGGGCCTGGGGCTGGCGCCCTGGATGCCGAGCGAATGGGGCCTGATCGTCAGCCTGGGCCTGCTCGCCGCAGCGGGCGCCGGTGCCGGCAGCTTCTCGGTGCTGATCGGCGCCACCGCGCATCGCCTCGCGCCGGAACAGCGCTCGTTCGCCGCCGGGCTGATCAACGCCGGCGGCTCGCTCGGCCAGTTCGCGTTCGCGCCGCTGGTGCAATGGATGATCGGCGCGGCCGGCTGGGCGATGGCGATGACCGGCATGGCCGCGCTGTCGCTGCTGACCCTGCCGCTGGCCTGGCCGCTGCGCCGCAAGGGCAAGGCGCAAGCCAATGTGGCGACGGCGGTCGCGGCGGACGGCGGCTTGCGCGCGCAGGTGCGCGTCGCCCTGCGCGACCGCAGCTATTGGTGCCTGCACCTGGGCTTTTTCACCTGTGGCGTGCACATCGCCTTCCTGGTGACCCACCTGCCCGGGGAAATCGCGTTGTGCGGGCTGGCGCCCAGCGTGTCGGCCATCGCCATCGCGCTGATCGGCCTGTTCAACGTCGCCGGCAGCCTGATCGCCGGCAAGCTCGGCGAGCGCGTGCGCATGAAGTGGCTGCTGCTGGCGATGTACGCCAGCCGCGCGGTGCTGATCGCCCTGTACCTGGTCGCGCCGCCGACGCCGCTGACCTTCTACCTGTTCGCCGCCGCGCTCGGTTTCACCTGGTTGGCGACGGTCCCGCCCACCGCCGGCCTGATCGGCAAACTGTTCGGGCCCCGCTACCTGGGCACCCTGTTCGGCCTGACCCTGCTGTCGCACCAGATCGGCGGCTTCTTCGGCGCCTGGCTCGGCGGCGTGGCGCTGGAGCGCTTCGGCAACTACCAGTGGATGTGGTACGCCGACATGGCCCTGGCGGTGGCGGCGGCGCTGGTCAATCTACCGATCCGCGAACAGCGTCCGCTCGCGGCCGCACGGCCCGCCTAGGATCCGGCGGCGGCGCGCAGCGCGATGCCGGCGCAGGATGCGCGTCCGCGCGATAGCCGCGCGCCGACAATGCGACCGCGCTTTCCGGGCAACGCGCGCCCGGCCGCTGCAGTGCCCCGGGCAGCCATCCGCGCAACGCCGACGCGCTGCCGATCAGTACGAAGAACTGCGCGGGTGGCACAGCCTAGCCCCCGCTCCACCGGGAGAGGGGTTGGGGTGAGGGTCCGGCGCGAACGCGACGCTCGGTCGCGCGCCGTCGCTAGCGCAAATGGAAGTGTTCGAAGCGGTGCAGCGCCGCCTCGATCGCCGCCTTCAGCGCCGGCCGCCGCGGCACCAGCCAGGT
The DNA here is from genome assembly GCF_041242975.1 of Xanthomonas sp. DAR 35659. Classification (NCBI taxonomy): domain Bacteria; kingdom Pseudomonadati; phylum Pseudomonadota; class Gammaproteobacteria; order Lysobacterales; family Lysobacteraceae; genus Xanthomonas; species Xanthomonas medicagonis. The sequence goes on along the minus strand of NZ_CP162488.1, from coordinate 1,922,559 downwards.
CCACTTCTGCACCAGCAGGCGGCCGCCCTGGCGGTCCATCTTCAGATCGAGCGCGGCGACGATGCGGTCGCCGACCAGCACCGGCAGCGCGAAGTAGCCGAGCACCCGCTGCGCCGCCGGCACGTAGGCCTCGAAGCGGTGTTCGTAGTCGAAGAACAGCTGCAGCCGCTTGCGCTGGATCACCAGCGGGTCGAACGGCGACAGCAGATGCGCGACGCTCGGGTCCGGCACCGGTGGGACCCGCTCCAGCAACGCCGGCTCGACCCAGAGCGCGCCCCGCTCCTGACCCTGCAGGTGCACCGGCACCAGGCGCCGGGCGGCGACCGCGGCGGCGAGCAGCGCGCGCACCGCGGGCTTGGCGCCGGCGTCGCCGTAGCAGATCGAATCCACGCCGACCACGCCCTGCGCGCGCAAGGCGCGCTGCAGCAGGTAGCGCGCGTACTGCGCGGCGCTGGCCGGGCGCGGGCGCCGCGTCCAGCCGAAATGGCGCGTGGCCAGGTCGTAGGTCTTGAGCATGCCGCTGCGCTGGCTGACCACCAGGTCGCCGCTGAAGAAGCCGTAGCGCAACGCCGCGCGCGAGGGCTTGCGGCTGCCCCACGGATGGGTCTTCTCGACCAGCACGTCGTCGTCGATGTCGCGGATCGACAACGGCCCGTCGTTGCGGATGCGGCGCAGCAGCTTGGCGTAATCGGCCGGATCGATCCTGCCGGCCGCGTCCGCCTCGGCGCGATAGCGCGCCATCTGCGCCACATACATGCGGTAGTCGGCGACCGGCACGTAGGCCAGCGCATGCGTCCAGTATTCAAACACCGACTTGTCCTGCGCCTGGGCCTGCTCCAGGTCCTGCCTGCGGTAGTCGGGAATGCGGGTGTACAGCACGTGGTGATGGCTGCGCTCGATCACGTGGATAGTGTCGATCTGCACGTAGCCCAGATGCGCGGTCGCCTGCCGCACCGCCTCGACGCCGGCGCCGAATGGCGCCGGGCTGGTCAGCCGTTGCGCGTCCAGCCACAGCGCGCGCGCGTGCGCGGCGGCGATGGGGAGGGAGGCGGCGGGCGACCTGGGCTTCGGCATGGGCGTCGGGACATCGCGAGGATCGGCGCAGGATAGCAAGGGCGCCGTGCGCGCCTGCGCGGCGGCGAGGTCGCCAGACGCGATCGCGCCGGTCCGGTATCGCGGCCACGCCCGCCGACAAGTGCGCGCCGGCCCGCCCCGCCGCTTCCGGCGCGGCACCGGATGCGCCTGCGGCTAGCCGTCGCGGCACCGGGCGCGCCGCGACGGCTAGCCGCAGGCGCGTCCGGCACCGTAGATGCGCAGGAACACCTCCACCGAGGCCCCGACATCCTGGTGCGTCCAGTCGCCTCCGGCGCCCGACAGCGCCGCCGAGCGCATCCGCAGCAGCGGCCCGGCCGCGATCAGGCCGAAGAACTGGCGGGAGGCCTGCGCCGGATCGGGCACCGCCAGTTCGCCGCGTTCGACCTCGCGCGCCAGCACCGCCTGCATCGCCAGGTGGTAGCGCTCGAAGCACAGCTCCCAGAACACGTCGCGGCGCACGAAGGCGTGCCGCGCACAGCCGGCCAGCATGCGCCGGATCTCGTCCAGCGCCAGCCCGGCGATGACGTCGAGCAGCACGTGCGCCACCGCCGCCAGGCGCGCGCGCAACGGCCCGTCCACGGAGGGCAGCGCCTGCCACGGATCGGGCGCCTGCCGCAGCGTCTCTTCCAGCGCGCACAGGAACAGGTCCTTCTTGTCGAGGAAGTGCGCGTACAGCGTGGCCTTGGAAACACCGGCATGGACGGCGATCGCATCCATGCTGGTGGTGTCGAACCCCGCCTCCACGAACAGGCGCCTGGCCGCCGCCAGGATCGCCTGGCGCCTGGCGACGAAGGCGCTGCCGGCGCGGCGGCGCGGCCCGGCGCGTCCACCGCGGGCCATGGCTAGCGGCTCGCCGAGGCCATCGCCGTGTCTGGCGCTTCCACCCGACCGCCGCCCAATGCCTTTGCGGCCTGACGCGCATAGGCCGGCATCAGGCTGCAGCCGGCGCGCAGGGCCGGTATCGCCAGCGCCAGCAACAGCGGCGCGAAGCGCGAACGCACCATGTCAGGCGCCTCCCGCGGCAGGCGTGGCGGACGGATCCGGAGCGGACCCGGTGCGGCGCTTCAACAGGCCGCACACCAGCACGAAGAATAGCGGCACGAAGAAGATCGCCAGCACCGTGCCCGACAGCATGCCGCCGATCACCGCGGTGCCCAGCGCGTGCTGCGCGCCGGCGCCGGCGCCGCTGCCCAGCACCAGCGGCACCACGCCGAGGATGAACGCCAGCGAGGTCATCAGGATCGGCCGCAGGCGCATGCGCGCCGCTTCCAGTGCCGCCTCGACCAGGCTCTTGCCGCCCTCGTGCAGTTCCTTGGCGAACTCCACGATCAGGATCGCGTTCTTGCAGGCCAGGCCGATGGTGGTCAGCAGGCCCACCTGGAAGTAGACATCGTTCATCTTCCAGGTGAGCACCGCGCCGAGCAGCGCGCCGATCACGCCCAGCGGCACCACCAGGATCACCGCGAACGGGATCGACCAGCTTTCGTACAGCGCCGCCAGGCACAGGAACACGATCAGGATCGACAGTCCGTACAGCAGGCCGGTCTGGCCGCTGGACGCCTTCTCCTGCCGCGACAACCCGGTCCATTCGTAGCCGATGCCCGGCGGCAGCTTGGCCGCGGCGGCCTCGACGATGGCCAGGGCCTGCCCGCTGGAGGCCGCGCCCGGCTTGGCCATGCCCAAGATCTCCACCGACGGCAGGCTGTTGTACCGCTCCAGGCGCGGCGAGCCCATGGTCCAGCCGGCCGTGGCGAAGGAACTGAACGCGACCATCTCGCCGGCGCCGTTGCGCACGTACCAGCGGTCGATGTCCTCCGGCAGCATGCGGTACGGCGCTTCGGCCTGCAGCATCACCTTCTTGACCCGGCCCTTGTCGATGAAGTCGTTGACGTAGCTGCTGCCCCAGGCGCTGGAGAACGTGGCGTTGATGTCGGAGATCGACAGGCCCAGCGTCTCGGCCTTGTGCGCGTCGATGTCCAGCTTGAACTCCGGCGTGTCCTCCTGCCCGTTCGGGCGCACCGCGACCAGCCGCTGGTCCTTGGACAGTTCGGCCAGCAACTGGTTGCGCGCCTGCATCAGCGCGTCGTGGCCGAGGTTGGCGCGATCCTGCAGCATCAGGTCGAAGCCGGTGGCATTGCCCAGTTCCGACACCGCCGGCGGCGCGAACGCGAACACCCTGGCGTCGCGGATGCCGGCGAAGACCTTGCCGGCCTTGGCGGCCACCGCGGTCACGCTCTGGTCCTTGCCGGTGCGCTCGTCCCACGGCCGCAGCTTGACGAAGGCCAGACCCAGGTTCTGCCCGCTGCCGGCGAAACTGAAGCCATTGACGGCGAACACGCCGGAGACCGAATCCTTCTGGTCGACCAGGAAGTGCTGCTCGACCTGGCGGATCACCGCATCGGTGCGCACCGCGGTGGCGCCGGGCGGCAACTGGATCAGCACGAACAGCGTGCCCTGGTCTTCGTCGGGCAGGAACCCGACCGGCAGTTTCATGAAGCCGAACACCACCAGCGCCAGCACCACCGCATAGCCGATCATGTAGCGCCAACCCTTGCCCAGCATGTGCCGAACGATGCCCTGGTAGCGGCCGTTGCCGCGGTCGAACACGCGGTTGAACCAGCCGAAGAAGCCGGTGGTGGCCATGCCGTGCTGCTTGGCCGGCTTGAGCAAGGTCGCGCACAGCGCCGGGGTCAGCACCATCGCCACCAGCACCGACAGCGTCATCGCTGCGACGATGGTGATCGAGAACTGGCGATAGATGACGCCGGTGGAACCGCCGAAGAACGCCATCGGCACGAACACTGCGGCCAGCACCAGGGCCACGCCGACCAGCGCGCCGGTGATCTGCCCCATCGACTTGCGCGTGGCTTCCTTCGGCGGCAACTGCTCCTCGCTCATCACCCGCTCGACGTTCTCCACCACCACGATGGCATCGTCCACCAGCAGGCCGATCGCCAGCACCATCGCGAACATGGTCAGCGTGTTGATGGTGAAGCCGAACACCGCCAGCACGCCGAAGGTGCCCAGCAGCACCACCGGCACGGCGATGGTCGGAATCAGCGTGGCGCGGAAGTTCTGCAGGAACAGGTACATCACCAGGAACACCAGCACCACCGCCTCCACCAGGGTGCGCACCACCTCCTCGATCGAGATGCGCACGAACGGCGTGGTGTCGTACGGCTTCTGCACCTTCATGCCCGGCGGGAAGAACTTCTCCTGCTCGGCCATGCTGGCATCGATCGCCTTGACCGTGTCCAGCGCGTTGGCGCCGGTGGCCAGCTTGATCGCCAGGCCGGCGGCGGGCTTGCCGTTGTAGCGGCCGGCGCTGTTGTAGCTCTCGCTGCCCAGTTCGATCCGGGCCACGTCGCGCAACCGCACCTGCGCACCGTCGGGCTGCGTGCGCAGCAGGATGTCCTCGAACTCGGCGGCGGTCTTCAGCCGCGTCTGCGCGGTGATGGTGGCGTTGAGCTGCTGGTTGGCTGCCGCCGGCAAGGCGCCGAGCTGGCCGGCCGAGACCTGCGCGTTCTGCGCCTGCACCGCGGTCTTCACGTCCAGCGGGGTCAGGCCGAAGTTGCTGAGCTTGTTGGGGTCCAGCCAGAGGCGCATCGCGTACTGCGAGCCGAACAAGGTGGTGTCGCCGACGCCTTCGACGCGGCTGATCGTTTCCTGCACATTGGCGGCGACGTAGTCGGACAGGTCCGACGCGCTCATGCTGCCGTCCTCGGAGGTGAAGGCCAGCACGTTGAGGAAGTTGGTCGCCGACTTGGTCACGGTGACGCCCTGCTGCTGCACTTCCTGCGGCAGCAACGGCGTGGCCAGCGACAGCTTGTTCTGCACCTGCACCTGCGCGGTGTCCGGGTCGGTGCCGTTGTCGAAGGTCAGGGTGATGGTGACCTGGCCGCTGGACTCGCTGGTGGAGGCCATGTAGCTCAGGTGGTCCAGGCCCTTCATCTTCTGCTCGATGACCTGGGTGACGGTGTCCTCGAGGGTCTTGGCCGAGGCGCCGGGATAGTTGGCGGTGATCGCCACCGCGGGCGGCGCGATGCTCGGGTATTGCGCGATGGGCAGGGTGAGGACGGACAGCAGACCGGCCAGCATCACGATGATGGCCAGCACCCAGGCGAAGATCGGGCGGTCGATGAAGAAGCGTGCCATGACGGTCGATGCCTCAGTTGGCCGCGCGCGGGACGGCCGCGGCGGCGGCGGGCGCCGCGTTCGCGGCCTTCGGCCGCCACGGCACGGTCTTGACCGTCTCCCCGGGCTTGGCCCGCGACAGGCCTTCGACCACCAGTTGCTCGCCGGGCTTGAGCCCGCTGCGCACCAGCCATTGGTCGCCGATCGCGCGGTCGGTCTCCAGCACGCGCAGTTGCAGCGTGTGGTCGCCGCCGACCACGTACGCGGTCGGCTTGCCGGCACCGTTGCGCGACACCGCCTGCTGCGGTACCAGGATCGCCTGGTCGCTGGTGCCTTCCTGCAACACCGCACGCACGTACATGCCGGGCAACAGGTCCGCGTTCGGATTGGGGAAGACCGCGCGCACGGTGATCGAGCCGGTGTTCTGGTCGACGGTGACATCGGAGAACTCCAGCCGTCCCTGCAGCGGGTACGGGCTGCCGTCCTCCATCAACAGCGACACCTTGGCCGCGGTGGCGTCGGCCTTTTCCAGCGCGCCGCTGGCCAGCGCCTGCTTGAGCCGCAGCAGCGCGGCGCTGGGCTGGGTGACGTCGACGTAGATCGGGTCCAGTTGCTGGATCGTGGCCAGCGCGGTCGCCTGGCTGGCGGTCACCAGCGCGCCGGCGGTCACGCTGGACTTGCCGATGCGCCCGGAAATCGGCGCGTCCACCCGCGCATGGTCAAGATTGATGCGCGCGCTCTCCACATTGGCCTTGGCCGCGGCGACATCCGCCTCGGCCTGGCCCAGCGCGGCGTCGGCATCGTCGTTGTCCTGCTTGCTGATCGCCGACACCTTGACCAGTTCGCGGTAGCGCTCGGCCTTCAGCCGCGCGCTGCGCAGCGTGGCCTGGGCCTTGCCCAGCGCGGCCACGTTGCTGTCGTAGGCGGCGCGATAGGTGGACGGGTCGATCTGGTACAGCGTTTCGCCGGCCTTGACCTCGCCGCCCTCGCGGAACTTGCGTACCTGAATGATGCCGTTGACCTGCGGCCGCACGTCGGCGATCAGGTACGGCAGCGTGCGCCCGGGCAATTCGGTGGTCAGCGCGATCGGCCGGGTGGAGACGGTGATGACACCCATCTCCGGGGTGCCCTCCGGCGGCGGCGGGCCGCCCGGAGGGGCGCCGCAGGCGCTCGACAGCAGGGCGGCCGCCACGGCCAGGAGCAGGGAGAGACGGGAAGACAGGACAGAGCGCACGGGCGGATCTCCGGAGGGTGCGGGGCGAGCGGGCCAATTTATATACGGTACGGTTTGGTATACTATTCACGCGATTCGGCGCCGTCAACCATTCCTGCACTCCCGGTATACTTAAGCGCCCGCCCCCCACGAACACCCGATGCGCGTCAGGACCGAAGCCAAGCGCGAGGCCATCATCGAGGCGGCCGCCGCGGTGTTCCTGGAAGCCGGCTTCGAAGGCGCCTCGATGAGCCAGATCGCCACCCGCGCCGGTGGCTCCAAGCGCACCCTGTATGGCTACTTCTCCTCCAAGGAGGAACTGTTCGTGGCGGTGGCGCACGGCGTCGCCCGGCGCTTCATGGAACCGGTCCTGGAGACGCTGCTGCAGAGCCGGGACGATCTGCCGACCGCGTTGCAGCGCATGGGCGAAGACGGCATGGCGTTCCTGTGCTCGCAACAGTCCGTGCAGGTGTGGCAGACCGTCATCGGCGTGTCCGGGCGCTCGGACATCGGCCTGCTGTTCTTCGAGACCGGCCCTGGCGAGGGCATGAACCGCCTGGGCGTGTTCCTGGAACGCCAGATGGACCTGGGCGTGCTGCGCCGCGCCAACCCGAGCACCGCCGCCAGGCACCTGGTCGGGCTGCTGGAGGCGGAGACCTTGATGCCCTGCCTGTTCGGCGCGCTGAAGAACCCTTCGCCGGACTACCTGCGCGCGGCCACCCGCGACGCGCTGCAGGTGTTCTTCGGCGGCTACGCGGCCCAGCCCGCGCGCTGAAGCGCATCCGCTCGCCGCTGCGGGCGGCGACGGCCGGTCGCAACCGCTCCTGCGGCGCGCGCCCGCGCCCAAGCCGCCGTAGCTCGGCCACAACGGCAGGGTTTCGGTCGCCGCCGCGCGCGGCGTCCAGCGACACGGCGATCTCGGGTGCTCTCGCGGTCCACGCCACCCCGCCGGATCCGGCATGCGCATACCGATCGTGCGTCTGCAACCGCGCGGTTGGATTAACCGCCGAGACGCCTGTCCCGGCGCGGACGATCTGATCGGCCCGCTCCCCGGCTGGACGCGGCGACCGTCGTCATCGACAGCGACGTTCCCTGGCGGACCGCCCGACACGCCCCCTGCCACGACAGAGCGCGGCCCAGGTGCGCGGCAGCGGCGGCGCTGCCGTCCGCGATCGAGGCAGCAGCGAACGCGTGCCGGTGCCGGTGCCGGTGCCGGTGCCTGAGCATGCGGCGCGATCGGCGCGGCGCCGCGCCTGCATCCCCGCGCTCCATCGGCGTCCGGCGCCGTCCATCCGCTCCTGCCGTCGCCGGTCGGACAGGCCGCACGCGCGCGCCGGCGCCGCCGCAGCATGCGCGCACTCCCCATCACTGTGCCTGCGCATGACCGCCGTGCAACCGATCGCCCCCGTCATTCCCGCTGCGTCCGCCATAGCGCCCGCAGCGCAATCCGCATCCGCCGCGACCAGACACCTGCGCCGCGCCGCCACCGTGTGGGGCGGCCTTGCCGTCGCCGGCCAATTGGCGTTCGCCATCTACGTGACCGTCTTCTACGGACGCGCGGCGCTGGCCGGGGCCCCGGAGCGCTGGAACCGGGTCCTGCCCCACGGCTACGTCGCCGGCGACACCCTGTTCAACGCCGTGCTCGCCCTGCACCTGCTGCTCGCCGCAGGCATCGTGCTGGCCGGCGCGGCGCAGTTGCTGCCGGCCCTGCGCCGGCTGGCCCCGGCCGTGCATCGTTGGAACGGGCGGCTGTACCTGCTCAGCGCGCTGGTGCTGAGCCTGGGCGGACTGGCGATGATCTGGGTGCGCGGCGGCGCCGCCGGCGATGTCGGCCAGCACCTGGGCACCACCCTCAATGCGCTGCTGATCCTCGCGTTCGCCGCCATGGCCTGGCGCGCGGCCCGCGCCGGGCGCATCGCCGCGCACCGGCGCTGGGCGCTGCGCCTGTTCCTGGCGGTGAGCGGCGTGTGGTTCTTCCGCATCGGCCTGATGTTCTGGCTGGCGATCAACCAGGGCCCCGCGGGCTTCGATCCAGAGCGCTTCGTGGGCCCTGCGCTGACCATCCTCGCGTTCGCGCAGACGCTGCTGCCGCTGGCGGTGCTGGAACTGTACCTGCGCGCGCTGGATGGCCGCCGCCGCGCGCTGCACTGGCTGGCGACCGGCACGTTGGCGCTGATGAGCCTGGTGACCCTGATCGGCAGCGCCGCCGCGACGCTGGGCATGTGGTGGCCGATGCTGCGGCCGGCCTAGGGCGTGTCCCCACTCTCCAAGGATGCCGCTCGGGGACTGGCGACACGCCCTAGCGGCGCGGCACGCCGACCGGTGCCCTCGGCTATGCTCGCGCCCATGCCAGGTTCCGCTCCGCTCTCCGCACCGCCACGCCGCCCCGCGCCGCTGACCTGGGCGCGCATCGGCACGGTCTGCGTCCTGTCCGGCGGACTCGGGCTGCTGCTGAGCCTGAGCTGGGATTCCACGCTCTCGGCGCTGGCCCGCGCCTTCGCGCTCGGCGCCGCCGCGCTGCTGGCCTTCGTCGCGCTGGAGCGCTGGCCGCGGCGGCTGCCGGCGTGGCTGGCGCGCTGGGCGCTGCAGGTGCTGGGCGTGGCGCTGGCCATTCCGCTGACGACGCTGGCGATCTACGTCGGCCTGACCCCGCACGACGCACCGCCGTTCTGGGAGGACCAGGAGCGGCTGTCCGGCTTCTTCATGCTCATCGTGACCGGCGTGCTGGTCGCGCCGTGGACGGCGCTGGCGGCGCTGGTCAGGCAGAAGGATGCCCTGGCCAGGCACCAGGCGCTGGCCTTCGAGCTGGAGCGCAGCGAACTGGAACGGCAGACGCTGGATGCGCGCCTGCATCTGATGCAGCGCCAGGTCGCGCCGCACTTCCTGTTCAACACGCTGGCCAACGTGCAGGCGCTGATCGACATGGGCTCGCCCAAAGCGGCGGACCTGATGCGCAGCCTGATCGCCTACCTGCGCGCGGCGGTGCCGCGGCTGCACGAACCGACCACCACGCTGGGCGACGAACTGGCGCTGGTCCGCGCCTATCTGGAGTTGATGTACATGCGCATGCCGGACCGCCTGCAGTACGCGATCGACGCCGACCAGGCGTTGTCCGCGGTGCGCTGCCCCACCCTGACGCTGCTGACGCTGGTAGAGAACGCGGTCAAGCACGGCATCGACCCGGCCGAGGACGGCGGCCGCATCGTCATCCGCGCCTGGCGCGAGGCCGGTTACTGCCACCTGCGGGTCGAGGACAGCGGCACCGGCGCGGGGGCGAGCGCGCAGGGCCTGGGCACCGGACTGGGCACCTTGCGCGACCGGCTCGCGCTCAGTTTCGGCGCCGCCGCGCACCTGCAGGTGGCGGCGCAGCTGCCGCACGGCACGCGCGCCGACATCCGCTTCCCGCTGGCGGCGCAGGCCTGATGGACACGCCCAGCGCGCTGATCGCCGACGACGAACCGCTGCTGCGCGACGCGCTCAAGCGGCAGCTGGCGCGGCTGTGGCCGGCGCTGCGGGTCACCGCCGAAGCGCGCAACGGCCGGGACGCGGTGCGCCTGTTCGCGGAGCGGCAGCCGCAGATCTGCTTCCTGGATATCCAGATGCCCGGCCTGTCCGGGGTGCAGGCGGCACAGCAGATCGGCCGCGGCGCGCACATCGTGTTCGTCACCGCCTACGACGACTACGCGGTGCAGGCGTTCGCCGAGGGCGCGCTGGACTACCTGGTCAAGCCGGTGCAGGACGCGCGCCTGGCCGATACCGTCGGCCGCCTGCAGCAGCGCCTGCAGGCGGCGCAGCCGGCCGCCGACCTCAGCGAGCAGTTGCAGCGGCTGGCCGCGCAGTTGCTGCCGCCGCAGCGGCCGGCACCGCTGCGCTGGCTGCACGCGCAGGCCGGCACCACGCTGCGGCTGATCCCGGTCGAGGCGATCGACTATCTGCGGTCCGAGCACAAGTACACCTGCGTGGCCTGGCACGACGCCGCCGCCCAGCCCTGCCAGGCGATCGTGGCGACGCCGCTCAAGGAGCTGGCCGCGCAACTGGACCCGGCCAGCTTCCGCCAGGTGCACCGCTCGGTCGTGGTCAACCTGCATTCCGTGGCGCACCTGGTCCGCCTCGACAACGACACCGCGCAGATCCACCTGCGCGGCCGTCGCGAAACCTTGCCGGTCAGTCGCAGCTACCTGCCGCTGTTCCGCGCGATGTAGCGCGCCGCCGCGACGCGCGGCGCTACCACTCGGTGAACACCAGGCGGTTGCCGTCCGGATCGCAGAACGCCAGCGCCAGGCCGCCTGGATAGTCGAGCGGCCCCTGGCAGCAGTTGGTTTCGCCGGCGCCGAAGATGTCGCCACGGCGCAGCTGCGGCGCGATGCGGGCGGCGATCGCGGCGACGTCCGCCTCGCCGATCTCCAGTTGCGGCTGCTGCGCGCGCAGGTAGCGCAGCACCGCGGCATCCTCGCAGCGATGCACGCGCAGGCTCGGGCCGTTCTCCAGTTCCACCAGGATCGTCCCCCGGACATCGGCATCGACGAGGAGCGACGCCGGATCGCCGGCGCACAAGCCGGTGGCGGCATAGAACGCGGCGCTACGGCGCAGGTCTTCGGCGAACAGCGGAAGGACGATCGGGTACATGCGGGTTCCGACGTCGGCGATGGCGCGCGGCGGCCGTCAGCTCAGCCGGCGCAGCGCGCGCACAGGCCGTGCACTTCCAGGGTCTGCGCCTGCGGCTGGAAGCCCAGCGCCTTGGCGCGCTGCTCCAGTTGCGCGACCACGTCGCGGTCCTCCAGTTCCACCGCGCTATGGCAGCGGTCGCAGATCAGGAACGGCACCGAATGCTGCGCGCTGCTGGGATGGTGGCAGGCGACGAAGGCGTTGACCGACTCGAGCTTGTGCACGAAGCCGTTGGCCATCAGGAAGTCCAGCGCGCGATACACGGTCGGCGGCGCGTCGGCGCCCACGCTCTTGCCCTCGCGCACCCATTCCAGCAGCTCGTAGGCCTTCACCGGGCGCGCCGCCTCGGCGATCAGGCGCAGCACGTTGGCGCGGATCGGGGTCAGCCGCAGCCCGCGCTCGCGGCTCACCCGCTCCACCACCCGCACGAAGTCGTCGGCGTCGTGGACGTGGTGGTGCGGCTCGGTGCAGGCGGTCTTCTTGCTGGACATGGGCGTCTCCGGGGAGTCAGGGTCCCGCTGGGATCTTGATGAGCGCGGCATCGATGCGTTTCAAGGCCTGCTCGCGCCCGGCCAGGTACACCGTATACGAGATGTCCGGGCTGACCTGGGTGCCGGTGATCGCCACGCGCAGCGGCTGCGCCACCTTGCCCATGCCCAGTTCCAGCGCGGCGGCGGCGTCGTGCAGCGCGGCGGACACGCCCTCCACGCTCCAGTCGCCCAGCGCCGCCAGCAGCTCGCGCGCCTTGCCCAGCGCCAGTTCGGCGCCCGGCTTGAGGTGCTTGGCCACCGCCGCCTCGTCGTAGCGCTCCAGCGGCTGGTACCAGACCGCCGCCTTCTCGGCCATTTCCTTCAGCGTCTGCACGCGCTCGCGCAGCGCCACCACCACGTCAGCGGCGGCCGGGCCGGCGGCCGGGTCGAGGCCGAGCTTGGCCAGGTGGTATTCCAGCTGCGGCGCGATCGTCGCCGGATCGTCGCTCTTGAGGTAATGCTGGTTGACCCAGCCGAGCTTGGCCATGTCCAGGCGCGCGGCCTTGGAATTGACGTCCTTGACGTCGAACAGGTCGATCAGCTCCTGCCGGCCGAACAGTTCCTGGTCGCCGTGCGACCAGCCCAGCCGCGCCAGGTAGTTGATCAGCGCGTGCGGCAGGTAGCCGGCGTCCTTGTACTGCATCACGTCGGCCGCGCCGGTGCGCTTGGACAGCTTGGCGCCCTGCTCGTCCAGGATCATCGGCATGTGCGCGAACGTCGGCACCGGCGCGCCCAGCGCTTCGTAGATGTTGATCTGGCGCGGGGTGTTGTTGATGTGGTCGTCGCCGCGGATGACCTCGGTGATGCCCATGTCCCAGTCGTCCACCACCACCGCGAAGTTGTAGGTGGGATAGCCGTCGGGGCGGAAGATCACCATGTCGTCCAGTTCGCTGTTGGCGATCTCGATGCGGCCCTTGATCAGGTCGTCGAACGCCACCACGCCCTCGCTGGGGTTCTTGAAGCGGATCACCCGGTTCGGATCGTCGCGGTACGGCAGGTTCTGCTCGCGCGCCGCGCCGTTGTAGCGCGGCTTTTCCTGCCGGGCCATGGCCGCTTCGCGCATCGCGTCCAGTTCCTCGCGGGTCTCGTAGGCGTAGTAGGCCTTGCCCTGCGCCAGCAACTGCTCGGCCACGGCGCGGTAGCGGTCCAGGCGCCGGGTCTGGTAGATCGGGCCTTCGTCGTAGTCCAGACCCAGCCACTCCATCGCTTCCAGGATCGCGTCGATCGCCGCCTGGGTGCTGCGCTCGCGGTCGGTGTCCTCGATGCGCAGCACGAATTCGCCGCCGCGGTGCCGCGCCTCCAGCCAGCAGTACAGCGCGGTGCGCGCGCCGCCGATGTGCAGGTAACCGGTGGGACTGGGGGCGAAACGGGTGCGGCAGGCCATGGAACGCTCGAAGGCAAACGGGAATCGGGCGATTTTACCCCGCCGGGCCGTTGGCTGCCGGAGGCGGCAGCGTGCCGTCCCCGGGTTTGCATTTCTTTGAGCGCGGCTTCGGACGCGATGGGGGTGACTGGTGGTGCCTGTCGCGGCTGAAGCCGCTCCTACATGGGCGTTCGTCGCCCAGGCGCGGAACGGCGCTAGCGCAACAGATCGCCGTGCACGATGCACTCGCCCTCGCTGCGCGCCGGCCCCGGCGCGTCGTACAGCACCAGCCAGCTCGGCACGCCGCCGGACAGCGCCGGCGGCAGGTTGCACAGCGCTTCGGCACGATCGCAGTCCTCGCCATGCGGCAGCGCCAGCGATTTCACCAGCTCGCGCTGGAACCGCACCGGCGCGCGGTTGTCGGCCAGCAGGGTGCGCGCGCCGGGCCAGCGGAACAGGCGGATCTCGCCGTTGAGCACCATGGTCGGGCCGGCCAGCAGGTACAGGTCGTCGCCGTGGAAATGCAGGTCGCGCACGCCAAGCCCACCCAGTTGCAGGAAGTGCTTGCGCAGCAGCGTGCCGTCCTCGTCCAGCGGCGCCAGGCGCAGGTGGTCGCCGTGCGCCTCCACCGCGATCTCCAGCACCCCGGCCCAGCCGCGCAGCACCGGCCCGCGCAGGCCCAGCAGCAGGCGCTGGCCGTCCACCGCCATGCCTTCGATGTCGAAGCCGTTGTCCTTGCCCGGAATCTTGAGATAGGCGCCGAAGTGCGGATCGTCCGTGAGCAGGTCGGTGAGCTGGTTGCCCTTGGCGTCGCCCTTCAGCCGCAAGGCGCGGCGGCCGTCCGCGGCCTCGCGCACCAGCTGCGGCGCGCCGTCGGCGGCGCGTTCGATCGGCAGGCATGCGAGCAGGCGCCGGTTGGCGTCGAGCTTGAGCTTGGCCAGGCGCTTGCCGTTGTCGGCGTCGTCGCGATCGGGCTTGGCGTTCTTGCGCTTCATGCCATGCGAGCCGACCACCCACAGGTAGCCGGGCGAGAGCGCCATGCCCTCCAGGTCGGCTTCGTCGTCGTGATCGCCGGGCAGGTCGAGCAAGGCGCCCAGGGCGAAACTGCGGCCATCGCCGAAGCGCAGCGTTTCCGCGCCGCGCGGCGCCAGCGCGCGCAGGCGATCGACCGCGCAGGCCTCGTCGCCGGCCACCCACAGCCACTCGTCGGTGAAGGCGGCGCCGGACAGATTGGCGTGGACCAGCGCGCCGGGCGCGAATTCCAGGCGCACGGCGTGCGGCTGCAGGATCTTGGGCATGGGGCACACAGTGGGTCGCGGACAAGGCGACAGCAAAGCGCATCACGCGTTCGGATGGCGTGTGCTGCAGGACATCGGGCGGCCACGCACCGGAATGCTCCGCGGCTGGCGCCAGCGCCGCTGTGCGTGTGCGTGTGCGTGTGCGTGTGCGGTGTGCGGTGTGCGCAGCAGCTTGTGCGGGCGCGACGGCGACGCAAAGGCGAGACGGCGTGTCGGCTACATCCGCAAGCAGCGCGAGCAGGCCGAACGCGACGTCACGTTGTCCGAGCAGAGGCTTCGGCCACTGGCCGACCTGCGCGCCAGGCGGGCCTCTGCCCGTGATCCAAGCGCCCGTGTCGGCATGCGCAGCCGTCCTGCCATCCCGCGATGCACGGCCGACAGCGGCCGACGACGCTACTGCAAGTCTTCGACCTCCGCGCGCACGATCGCCGGCGCCAGTTGGCCGCGCCAGTCGCGGTCGTTGGCGACCTGGGCCTGCGCGCGGCTGGCTTCGAACGCGGCGAAGTCCAGCTCGGCCAGCGCCCAGACCTGTTCGCCCCGGGTCTGCGCGACGATGCCGTCGGCCGGGAAGCCGGCGTCCATCGGTGCGTAGATCGCCGCCTCGCCGGTATTCACGTCCAGCGCCGGGCTCCATTCGGCCAGCCCGGCGGTCACCGACTGGGCGACGAAGATGCGGTTCTCCAGCGCCCGCGCCAGGCACCCGACACGCACACGGGTGGCGCCGGCCTCGGTGTCGGTGCAACTGGGCACCACCAGCAAGCGCGCGCCGGCCTCGTACTGGGCCCGCACCGGCAGCGGGAACTCGCTGTCGTAGCAGACCGCCACGCCGGCGCGCACGCCATCGGCGGCGAATACCTTCAACGTCTCGCCGCCGTCGATCAGGCCGGTGGCCTTCTCGAAGCCGGTCAACTGCAGCTTGTCCTGCCAGCCGTGGCGGCCATCGGGCGCGAACCAGTAGGCGCGGTTGCGGTAGCGCCCCTCGCCGCTGGCGAGCAGGAAGCTGCCGGCGATCAGGTGCAGGCGATGGCGCTGCGCCAACTGTGCGAACAACGCCAGGTACTGCGGATGCAGCGCCTGGATCGCCGCCAGCGACGCGGGCAGGTCCTGGGCCACGGACGCGGCGAAGGTCGCGGCCAGTTCCAGCGACAGGTACTCGGGCAGCACCGCCAGCTGCGCGCCGGCCTGCGCCGCCTGCGCGATCAAGGCCGCCTGCTTGTCGGCGAAGGCGGCGAAATCGACCGGCGCGCCGATCGGGTACTTGGCGACGGCGATCTTCATGCGCAAGGCTCCAGCGGACGGGTCCACATGCTCAGGGTATGCGGGATCTCGCCGCGTTCCAGTTCGTTCCATGCCAAGCGCACGCGCAGCGACGGTTGCGGCGCGTAGCCGCGCTTGCGCCAGAACGCGTCGTTGCCGCGGTAGTCCGGCGGGCGCCGCGGATCGGCGGGGTCGCGGTCCACCGCGCAGAACGCGGTCAGGCCGAAGCGGCCGAGCGCGCGCGCATGCGCTTCGCGGTGGTCGAAGAAGGCGTGGCCGACGCCACGGCCGCGGTAGGCCGGCAGCAGTACCGATTCGCCGAAATAGAACACGTCGGCCACCGCGATGGCGCTGCCCGCGAACGCCGCGCCGAACGCCTCGGCATCGTCGGCGAGCGGCAGGCCGGTGGAGGCGCCGACCACCTGCTCGCCGTCCTGGGCGAGCACGAACACGCTGTCGGGCGAGCCGGCGTAGGCGGCCAGGTAGTCGCGCTCGTAGTCCAGGTCGCCGGCGTACAGATACGGCCAGTCGCGGAACACCGCGATGCGCAGGCGTGCGACGTCGTCCAGGTAGGGCGCGATCTGCGCGCCGCGCAGCCGCTGAATGGAGAGCGGAGAGTGCATCCGTGCACTCTACCGCAGGTGTTTCCATGGCGCTGCCGGCCTGGCGATGCCCTACTCCTTTCATCCCTGAGTCGCCGTCCCTGGCGCGTGGCGTCCTTGCCGCTCCTGTGCCGCGGCCTCCCTGGCCACGATGGGCACCGCGATCGCGGTGCCCGTTCGGGTGTTGCATGACGCCGTCCCTGGCGGCGGCCTCCTGGCCGATGTCGCGTCCTGCGGCGGCGTCCGTTGCCGCGATGCAAGCCACGAGCGGGTTTGTCCACTCGCTGCTTCCATGGCGCCATCCTTGGCGATGGCCTCCTGCCCATGCGTCCTGCGGCGGCGTCCACTTCCGCGATGCAAGCCACGAGCGGGCCTATCCGCTCGCCCTTCCCTGGCGCCCTCCCTGGCGGCGGCCTTCTGGCCGATGCATCCTGCGGCGGCGTCCCTGACCGCGGTGCACAGCGCGAGCGGCTTGGCCGCTCGCTCCTTCCATGGCGCCCTCCCTGGCGGCGGCCTCCTGGCCGATGCGTCCTGCGGCGGTGTCCCTTCCGCGATGCAAGCCACGAGCGGGTCTATCCGCTCGCCCTTCCCTGGCGCCCTCCCTGGCGGCGACCTCCTGGTCGATGCGTCCTGCGGCGGCGTCCGTGCCGCGATTGGGTACCGCGACCGCGCGGCTGCTCCATGCGCCGCGGTCGCGTGCCGTGGCCGACGCCGCGGGCGCCGGCCGCGGCCTGGCTCACCTCCACCAGCGGCACAGCAGCGCGGCCTGCGCCGGCAGTACCACCAGCCGCGCCCGGCCTTGCGCTTCCCAGGTCACGAAGCCGGGGCCATGCGCCGATGCCGCGTCCTGCCCGGGCTGCGCCCAGGCCGAGTCGCGCCGCAGCGCGCGCCAGGCGCAGTAGCGCCACGGTTCGGCCTCGCCCGGCAAGGCGGCGCGGGCCTGCAGCGCCGCGGCCAGGAACGCCAGGCCGTGCGCGGCCAGCGCGTCGCGGCTGCGTTCGCTCAGCCGCAGCCACAACGCCCCGCCGCGGTCGGCGGCGGTGACCAGCGCCGCCTGCGCACTGCGCGCGAGCGCGGCGCCGGCGTTGCCGCGGTGCAGACCGCGGGTGTCCAGTGCGTCCGGCAACAGCGCCTGGACGCGACGGTGCAGATGCAGATGCGCCGACATGCTCCGGGTCTCCTCGCGCACCGGCTCAGCGCAGGGACGCGCCGAGCGCGTACCAGTCGATCTTGCGGGTGATCCACATGATCGCGGCGAGGATCGCGAACAGCAGCAGCGAGCCCATCAGCAAGGCGTTGTCTTCCGACGCCAGCAACCCGTACAGCGCGCCGTACAGCAGGGTCAGCATGCTGGCGAAGCCCGCGGCGCGCGCGCGGCTGCGCAAGACCCCGGCCAGGTAGAAGAACTGCAGGCCGATGCAACTCACCGCCGAGATCAGGTAGGCCTGCCAGAACGGGATGTGCTCGGACAGGCTGAGCAGCAGCAGGAAGAAGATCGCCAGCGCCAGGCCGACCAGCAGGTATTGCAGCGGATGGATCGGCAGACGCTTGATCAGCTCGAACAGGCCGAAGGCGACGAAGGTCAGCACCACGAACAGGATGCCGTACTTGCTGGCGCGGTCGGTCTGCGTATAGACGTCGACCGGATCGACCAGGTCCACGCGCAAGGCATCGACCTCGTCGGTGCCGGTCGCCAATTGCGCCTGCGCGCCGGTCGCCAGCGAGGACAGCGCCCAACTGGCCTGGAAGCCCTGCGGGCCGAAGCGGCGTTCGTTGGGCAGGAAGCGGCCGCCGAACAGCGGGTGCGGCCACGGCGAGGTCAGCGCGATCTGATTGTCGTCGCCCACCGGCACGACCGACAGCGCCTGGGTGCCGTCGAGCACGAACTCCATCTCCACGCTGTGCAGGTCGCTGAGCCTGCCCTGGCGGGTGTCGGCCAGCGCCGGCAGCGGCGCGTGCACGCCCTTGGTGACGGCGTTCATCGCCAGCGAGCCCGGCTGCAGCGTCTGCGCCTTGCCGTCGGTGCGCAGGTTGGGCGTGCCGACCAGGCCGCGCACGTCCTCGATGCCGAGCACCAGGTAGGGCTGGCCGTAGGTGCGGCCCTCCACCGCGGCGTACTCCATGTCGTCGAACTGCGCCTTGAGCCGCGCGTGCAGGCTGTAGACCTGCACCTTGAACAGGCCGATGACGCGTTGCGAGGGCTTCATCTCGCCGTCGATGGCCAGGTGCCGCGGGGTCTGCAGGTCGTAGCCGCTCGTGGTCTCGCGCTGCACGCTGCGCTTGCCGTCGGCGTCGAGCACCGCCACGTCGCGCACCTGGGTCCACGGCAGCACGCGTACCGGGCCGAGCAGGCGCTGCTCGCCGGCCTTGCTCTGCGACACGCGCTCCACCGCCTGGCGGCGGTAGCCTTCGCGATCGCTGATGGCGCCGCGGATCATCAGCAGCGGGATCAGCAGCAACAGGATCAATCCGCCGATGGTGGCGAATCGCAGGACGAGCTTCAGGGATTTCATGGATGGTCCTCGGGATCGGGAGGACGCCAGGGTGCCGCGGCCGCGTGTGCGGGGTTTGAGGCGAATTTGAAGCGAATGTGAAGTCGCCGCCGACGCGGCGCCGGCGGCGCCCAAGCGCCTCGCCGCAGCGCCCCCGCCCACGCGTCACCTCTGTAGGAGCGGCTTCAGCCGCGACCGGAACGACGGAGAAACCTTGCGCGTGTGATGAACCTTCGCCGCATCGAGCCCCCGTGCGGCGGCTGACGACACGCGCACCGCAAGCACCAGGAAATGCAGCCCGCCGAGCGCGGCGGGTAGCCGCTCATGGTTCCTGGGCAATCCACGAAACCCCGCCAACCGGCCGAACCTTCATCGCTGACGTCCGCCGGTTGGCGCTCGCGAGGCATCAGCGCACTCCACGTCTGTGCCGCACCCGCGAAGCGAAGTTCATGACACGCGCTGGCCGACTCAGTGAATACCACTCACGGCATTCGATTCCGCCCCGTTCCCATCGAAGCCCTGATAGCGCCGGGCGACACGTTCAACCCGTCGCAAAGGCAGGAGACATCGAATTCGAGATGGGGCTGCAGCGATTGAAGCCAATCGCAGAAACCTTCAAAAACAGGATAATTTTCCTCCGTCACCTCAAACACCCCACCGCCCTGATGGGATTCTTGCAGTTTTAAAACCACGCATCGAAATTCGTCTTGATGGCCGGCGATCTCCCTCGGCCCAATCATGGTCAAATTTTCAATCAACCTGATTTCGTCATCCAGATCCATGATGGTCGGAAGCTGGCTCGCCAGTAGATGAATTTGATTGATGTTCATGACTGAAGTGGCGGGACTCACGCTCAAGGGAAACGCTCATAGCACGCTCCGGCACGGCTCACGTCGAGCTGCCAGCGACACCCGCTGACACCCCAGCCCGGACCCGTACCACTCACCCCGCCGGCAACGCCATCCGCGCCACCGCGCCGCCCGCGTCGCGATTGCGCAGGCTCGCCTCGCCGCCGTGCAGCCGCGCCACTTCGCGCACGAACGGCAGGCCCAGGCCCGAACTGCGTTGGCCGCTGGCCGGCCGCGCCAGCGAGTAGAAGCGCTCGAACACCCGCTCCAGCGCGTAATCCGGAACGCCCGGGCCCTGGTCTTCCACCAGCAGCACGATGCGCCCCTCCGCGTCGCGCTCGGCGCGCACCACCACGGTATCGCCGGACGACGAAAACGCGATCGCATTGTCCAGCAGATTGTGCAGCGCCTGGCGCAGCAGGTAGGGATCGCCGACCAGCGCCAGCGCCGGGTCCGGCGGCGGCGCCCGCAGCCGCACGCCGCTGGCCTGCAGCCGCGGCGCCAAGGCCTCCTGCAGTTGCTCGAACAGCGGCGCCAGCGCGATCCGCTCGCGCCGTTGCAGCCAGCCGTGCTGTTCCACCTCGGCCAGCGCCAGCAGCTTGTCGATGGTCTCGGTGAGGCGCTGCTGCTGCTCGGCGATGTTGCGCACGAAGCGTTGCCGCTCCGCCTCCGGCAGCGGCTCCTGCAGCAGTTCGGCGGCGCCGCGGATCGCCGCCAGCGGGCTCTTCATCTCGTGGGTCAGCGACTGCACGTACTGTTCGACATAGGCCTTGCCCTCCAGCTTGCGCCGCATCGTCTCCAGCGCGCGGCCCAGGTCGCCGATCTCGTCGCGGCGCGGCGGCGGCGGCGGCACCGGTTCGCCGGCGCTGACCGCCTGCGCATAGCGGTTGAGCCGGCCGATGCCGCGCAGCAGGCCCCAGGTCATCAGCAGGCCGATCAGCGCGGAGATGCCGATCAACCACGCGCCGCGCAGCAGGATGCTGCGCTGGCTGGCGAGGATGAACGGTTCGATGCTGCGGTTGGGCTGGGACAGGGTCAGCACGCCGATCAGGCGGCGGTTGTCGGCCGGGTCGTAGATCGGCGCGGCCACGTGCATCACGGTGTGGTTGGGGTCGCCGTCGGCCTCGGGACTGGAGCGGGCGCCGTACTCGCCGCGCAGGGTGCGGTAGACGTCGTTCCAGCGCGAGTTGTCGCGGCCCAGGTCCTGGCCGCGCGAATCGAACACCACCACCCCGGCCGCATCGGTGATGGTGACGCGGTAATCGACGCTGCGCTTGGGGAAACGCCACACCATCGCGCGCGGGTTGCGCCGCTGCGCGGCGCTCAGGTCGCGGGCGAAGGCGCCGCTGTCGATGCGCCCGGCCTTCAGGTCGCCGGCCGCCATCTGCGCCAGCACGTTGGCCGCGTCCACCAGGGTCGATTCCATCGCCTGGCGCACGCCCGGCTTGACCTCGTTGACGAACACCCGCATCACGAAGAACGCGGCGACGCCGACGATCAGGAAGAACCCCAGGAACAGCTTCAGCCCTAGCCGCACCTCATTGCTCCAGCGCGTAGCCGAGGCCGCGATGGGTGCGGATCGGATCGGACGCGGCGCCGGCCGCGCGCAGCTTGGCGCGCAGGGTCTTGATGTGGGTATCCACGGTGCGGTCGGCGCTGTCGGCGCTGGCGTCCCAGCCGCGGTCCATCAGCTGCGCGCGGCTGAGGATGGCGCCGGGCCGCTGCAGCAGCGCGGCCAGCAAGGCGTATTCGTAGCGGGTCAGGTCCAGCAGGGCATCGCGATAGTGGATGCGGCGGCCTTCGCGGTCGATGGCGAAGTCGCCGTGCCGCTGCCAGCCCGGTTCGGCCGCCGCCGCGGCCGCCGGCCGGCGCAGCCGCGCGCGTACCCGCGCGACCAGTTCGCGCGGCGAGAACGGCTTGGCCATGTAGTCGTCGGCGCCCAGTTCCAGGCCGAGCACGCGGTCGATCTCGTCGTTGCGCGCGGTCAGGAAGATCACCGGCACCTGGCTGAAACCGCGTAGCTCGCGGCACACCTCGAAGCCGCCCAGGTCCGGCAGACCCACGTCGAGCACCACCACGTCGATGCCGCCGGCGCGGGCCTGGGCCAGCGCCTCGCGCCCGAGCAGGCAATGCCGCACCTGGTACCCCTCGCTGCGCAGCGCGTACAGCACGGTATCGGCGATGGCGGATTCGTCCTCGACGACGAGGACACAGGGGGCGGCGGACGCGGACATGGCGCGCAGCATAGCCGCAGCGGGGCACGGCGTGCAGCGCGGGCGCGGGCCACCCTCGCCCGCGCCGGAGACAGGACGGGCAGCGCGCCCGGCCCCCTCGCCACGCCGCGTCCCTGGCTCAGCGCAGGAAGCGCACCTCGTCCACCTCGACTTCGGCGGAGCGGAAGTCCTTGTCGAATTCGCCGACCAGTTCGACCTGCGCCTTGTCGTCGAACGGGCGCCCGGCCGGCAGGCGATGCGCATCGATCTCCACCTTCACGCTGCCGGTCGCGTCGCGGAACGTGTAACGGTCGCCGCCGTCGTGGGAAACGATGTTTCCGCGCAGCACCACCTGCTGCTCGTCCTTGCCCTGGTCCAGCAGCTGCTTGACCGTGGTGAGCGGAACGCTGCTGGGTCCGGTGTACTGCGCGGCGGCCTGGCCCGCGGCGAAGACCGCGGCGGTGGCGATGAGGGCGGAGAGAATGGAAGTACGCATGGGAGGCTCCTATGGGGTGCGATGTCATGGCCGATCGCCATGGACGCCATTGCAGCGCACGAACCTGAAGTGGATCTGATGTCGATTCGGAGGTTAGGGATTGGCAATTGGGGATTGGGGATTCGCAAAGGCGTCCCTGGCGCACGCTGCATCGCCACGTCGTCATGCGTGCTGGTCGCCGATCGCGGTACGTCAGCGCGCACGAACGTGTCGTGCGCCAGGCGCAGCGATCGCCAGCAGGTGCCCGCTCCTGCCCAGCAGGCACGGCGGCATGCCGCGGCGATCGGCGTCGCGCAGGCTCGCACGGCGCCGTTCTAGTCGGGCACCAAAGGCCCGCGCTGCGGCAGGGCGATGCGGACGGTCAAACCGGTGCCTTCGCCGTCGGACGCGAAGCGGAGCTGCCCGCCATGCAGGGCGACGATGCGTTGCACCAGCGACAGGCCGAGTCCGCTGCCCTGCCCCGCGTTGCCGAGTACGCGGAAGAAGCGTTGCGGGAGCCGCGCCAGGTCGGCCGGCGCCACACCGGGACCGTCGTCGCGCACCACCAGGTGCACCGTGGACGGCGTACCGGCGGCGCCATGTTCGGCGCTGGCCTCGATGCGGACCTGTCCGCCGGGCCTGCCATAGCGCACCGCATTGTCGAACAGGTTGCGCAGGACGCTGCGCAGCAACTCGGCGTGCGCCCAGACCGTGTCCACGTCGATGCGCGTATGCAGCGCGATGCGTTTGGCCGCGGCGGCGGCCGCGACATCCGCCAGCGCCGCATCGACCAGCGGCGGCAGCGCCACCGTGGCGCAGGCCAGGCTGCCCGGCCGCTGCGGGTCCAGCCGCGCCAGCATCAGCAGATTGTCCAGCAGCGCCGCGGCGCGGTCCACGTCGCCGCGCAATGTCGCCAGATCCTGGCGCTGAGCGGCCTCCAGCGTCGCCGCGTGCTGGCGCTGCAGCAGCTGGATCTTCATGCGCAGCGCAGCCAGCGGCGTGCGCAGCTCGTGCGCCGCATCGGCGGTGAAGCGGCGCTCGGACTGCAGCGCCTCGCCCAGCCGCGCCAGCACGCTGTTGAGCGCCTGCACGATCGGGCGCAGTTCGTCGGGCTGGCCGGCGGCGGACACCGGGTGCAGTTCCTGCGGCGACTGCCGGCCGATGTCCGCGGCCAAGCGCTCCAGCGGCCGCAGCTGGCGCCGGATCACCCACCAGTTCAGCGCGGCCAGCAGCGCAAGCAACGCCAATGCCGGCCACACCAGGTTCTCGGCCATTTCCTCGAGCAGTTCGGTGCGTTCCTCCAGCGGCTGCGCCACCTGCACGTACAGGTCCTGTGCGGGGGCATGCAGCACGTGCACGCGCCAGTAGCGCTGCGCGTGGCGCACGGTGACGGTCGTATCGTCGTCGCGCACCTGGTGCGGCGCCACGAACGGCTGCCGCGGCACGTCCGGCGAACGGCGCAGCACCGTGCCGTGGCGATCGACGAGCTGGTAGTACAGGCGCACGCGGCCGTCGGCGTCCGCGGCCTTGTCGCCGTCGCCGTCATCCGCGGCCGCTCCCCCGTGCAGCAGACCGGGGCCGAAGGTCGCGAGCAGGCGCGCGCTTTCCTCCAGCGCGTCGTCGAACACGTCGCTGGTCTCGGTCCAGGCCACGCCGACGATGATGCCCAGGCTGACCAGCCAGCACACGATGCTCGATCCCAGGGTGGTGGCGATCAGCCGCCGCCGCAGCGAATGGCGGCCAACCTCCTGCGCGCCGGCGGCCGCCGTCCGCCGCCACGGCCAGTTCACTCGGGCGCCCCCAGGCGATAGCCCTGGCGGCGGAGCGTGACGATCAGGTCGCTGCCCAGCTTCTTGCGCAGGTGCGAGATGTGCACCTCGATCGCGTTGCTCTCCACTTCCTCGCCCCAGCCGTACAGCGCATCCTCCAACTGGGCGCGGCCGACGATATGGCCCTTGCGCGCCATCAGCGCATGCAGCACCGCGTACTCGCGCGCGGTCAGCGCCACCGTTTCGCCGTCGCGGGTGACGCGCTTGGCCACCGGGTCCAGCTGCACCGGGCCGTGCGTCAGCACCACGCTGGGATTGCCGTTGCCGCGGCGCAGCGCCGAGCGGATCCGCGCCGACAGTTCCTCCAGGTCGAACGGCTTGACCAGGTAGTCATCGGCACCCAGATCCAGGCCCTGCACCCGGTCTTCGAGCGCATCGCGGGCGGTGATCAGCAGCACCGGCGTGGTCACCCGCGCGGCGCGCAGCGTGCGCAGCAGCGCGTCGCCATCGAGCCCGGGCAGGCCGCGGTCGAGCAGCACGCAGTGGTAGGGCTGCGCCTGCAGCGCGGCGCGCGCCTCGTCGCCACGGGTCAGCCAGTCGACGGTGTAGCCGTCGAGCTTCAGCCAGGCGCGCAGCGTGTCGCCGAGCGAGGGATCGTCTTCTACCAGCAGGATGCGCATCGGGACAACGTAGCCGACCGGGCTTAAGGGAAGCTGATGGCGGCGACCCTACCGGGTGCGCGGTGGTGGCGGCGCCAAGGCCCGCGCAGGCCCCGGCGGCGATCGCCGCGCCGTGCGGCGCTGCCCGCCCGCGCCGCGCCGATCACGGCTGGGGACCGAACAGCCCCTGCGCCAGCTCGGCATCGGCGACCACCGTGCCGCGCCAGGCGTCCGACTTGAGCAGCATCAGGCTGTCCGCGTTATCCACCATGCCACGGTCCTTGATCGCCACCACCCGCACCACGGTCCCGGCGGCGTAGGTCGCGTCCCGCGGCGGCGCCGCGGCGCCGGCTTCCACGCAGCGCTTCCGGGTACCGCCGGCCCAGAACTGGAGGGTGGAGGTCTCGGTCCGGCATGCCACCAGCGCGAACCCGCGCCGCGCCACCAGCCGGTCGCCCACGCGCACCTGCACGTCGCCGCGCATCGACTGCCAGCGATCGCTGGCGGTCACGCAGCCACCCAGCGTCGCCGCCACCAGCATGACCGCGCACCGCCGGCGCAGGGCGGGCACGACGGCGGCGCGGCGGCGGACGGAGCGGGATCGGCATGGCCACAGGCTAGCATCGCCGGCGCGGCGCCGACATGGCTCCGCGCCGTGGCGCCCCGTACACTGCGCCGATGAACTATCGCCACGCCTACCACGCCGGCAACCATGCCGATGCGCTCAAGCACACCGTGCTGCTCGCGCTGATCGATGCGCTCAAGCGCAAGGACAGCGCGTTCTTCGTGCTCGACACCCACGCCGGACGCGGCCGCTACCTGTTCGCCGCCAGCGAGGCGCGCAAGACCGGCGAAGCCGCGGCCGGGGTGCTCAGGCTGATGGGCCAGCCGACCCTGCCGGAGGTGCTGGAACGCTATCTGCGCGCGGTGCAGGCCGGCAATCCGGTCGGCGCGCTGGTCGCGTATCCGGGCTCGCCGCTACTGGTCGCGCAGGCGCTGCGCGAGCAGGACCGGCTCGTCGCCTGCGAGCTGCAGGCCGAGGAGGCGGCCGAACTGAAGGCGCTGTTCGCCGGCGATCGCCGCGTGCAGGTGCATGCCGGCGACGGCTACGCGGCGATCAAGGCGTTCGTGCCGCCGAAAGCCGGCGCCAGCAAGATCGGCCGCGGCCTGGTGCTGATCGACCCGCCCTACGAGGCGCAGGACGCCGAGTACCCGCTGATCGCCGCGGCCCTGCGCGAAACCCTGACCCGCTGGCCGCAGGCGATGTGCGCGGTGTGGTATCCGATCAAGCAGCGCCGCAGCCTGCAGCCGTTCTTCCGCAAGGCCGCGGCGATGCCGGCCAAGTCGGTGCTGCTGGCCGAGCTGCAGGTGCGTCCCGACGATTCGCCGCTGCGGCTCAACGGCAGCGGCATGCTGCTGCTGAATCTGCCCTGGCAGTTCGAGAAGGTCCTGGCGAGCGCGCTGCCGGCGCTGAAGGCGCACCTGGGCGAGGCCGGCGCGGCGACGCGGGTGGAGTGGCTCAAGCGCGAGGAATGAGACGCCGGGCGGCGCCACGCGCCAGGCCTTGCGCGCGCCCGCGCGAGGTCAGTAGCAATCCCAGTGATAGGCCACGCGGCTGAAATCGCCGCGCCGCAGGTCGTCCGGATCGATGAAGAAATTGGCGATGCCGCTGTCGCCCCACATCATCTCGTCGTCGCTGTCCAACTGCAGCAACAGCACCTGCCGGTCCTGCGGCGCGCGCGGATCCTCCTGGGTGAACTCCGGATAGCCGCCGAGCTTGTGCCCGCTGCGGTTCAACGCGTCGTACAGCGCCTCGTCCACCGTGTCCTGCGGCAGCCCGAGGCGGCCGGCGTAGGCGGCGGCGACGTCGTCCAGCGAGCGGCCCAGCGCCTGCTCGAAATGCACGTCGCTGCTGCCGATGGTCTCCGTACTCACGTTGAACCGCATCGCCCGCGGCTTTGCCGGATCGAACGGCAGGGTATCGGCGGCCGGCAACGGCACCGCGGCCTGGCGCGCCGCCGGCTCGGGCCGCGGCCAGTACACCACGCGGAAATTGCGCTGCACGCTCAGCGCGGCCAGGTCGGCGCGATGGTCGCCGAAATTGGCGCCGTAGAAATCGTCGCCGCCGATGAAGAACTGCAGCAGGCCGTGGTCAGGGTAGCCAGGCAGCGGCGGCATCGCGCCCAGGTCGACCTGCGCCAGCAGCGCCAGCGGCTGGCCGCGCGCATCGCGCGGATACGGCGCGTCCCCGGTCCAGTAAGGCCGCCCGCCGACCTTGCTGGCCAGCCGGTCGTCCTGCGCCATCGGCTGCAGGCTCAGCTGCGCCACCGGCTTGGCGGTGGGGTCCAGGCGCCCGCGGTACGGCGCCAGGACGGCATCGGCCTGCACCGGCGCGGCGGATACGGCGGGGGAGGAGGAGGCGGCCGGCAGCGGCTGCGCCGCCGGCATCGACCGCTTGAGCCACCAACCGCCGCCCAGCACCAGCCCCAGCAGCACGGCGAACAGCGCCAGCGCGATCACGCTGGACAGGACGATGGCATGGGCGGTCTTCATCTGCGGTGCTCGTGGTGGCCAGGCGCTACTCTAGCAACGCGCGCTCAGGCGTCGGCCAGGGGCGCCGACGCCTCGGGCTCGAAGAAACTCCAGCGCACCGTCGGGAACTGCCGCTTCAGATCGCGCTCGATGCGGGTGATGTCGGCCAGCAAGGCCGTGGCGTCGCGCGTCTCGCGCAGCGTCGCCTGCACCGACACCATCACGTCCTCGCCGAGCTGCATCGCGATCAGGTGGATCACCCGCTCGATCTCCGGCCGTGCCTGGAAATACGCGTGCAGTTGCCGCTGCAGCGCCGGATCCACGCTCTGCCCGATCAGCATCGCCTTGATCTCGATCGCCACCAGCACCGCGACCACGATCAGCAGCGCGCCGATGGCGATGGTGCCGAGCGCGTCCCACAGCGGATTGCCGGTCAGCACGGTCAGCAGCACCGCGGCCAGCGCCAGCGCCAGGCCGAGCAGGGCCGCCAGGTCTTCGCCGAAGATCACGATCAGTTCGGCCTGGCGGCTCTCGCGGAACCAGCGCCACAACGAACGCTCGCCGCGCAGCTTGGCGATCTCCTGCAGGCAGGTGCGCAGCGACACGCCCTCGGCCACCAGCGCGAAGCACAGCACCCCCACCGCCCAGCCCCAACTGCTCAGCGGCTCGGGCCGCAGCAGTTTGTGCACGCCCTCGTACACCGAGAACATGCCGCCGATGCAGAACAGCATCACCGCCACCAGGAACGACCAGAAGTAGATCGCGCGGCCGTAGCCCAGCGGGTACTCGGCGCTGGCCGGGCGCTTGGCCTGGCGCATGCCCAGCAGCAACAGCAACTGGTTGCCGCAGTCGGCCAGCGAGTGCACGGTCTCGGCCAGCATCGCGCCCGAGCCGGTGGCCAGCGCCGCCGCGCCCTTGGCCAGGGCGATGGACAGGTTGGCGCCAAGCGCGAAGAAGATGGCGCGCCGCGAATCGCCGCTGCCGGACATGGCCGCTCCCGAATCGAAAACCGGTGCATAGCGTAGGCAAGCGCGGTGAGCGTTGCGTTCACGGCGGCCGTCGCGGGTAATGCGAGAATCCAGGCTTCGTCGAGGATCATCCGGCCATGGCTACCCGCAACCGCATGCCTCCGTGGCATGAAAACTTCACCCTGCCCAGCGGCCGCGAGCTGCTGATCCGGCCGATCCGGCCGGAAGACGGCGCGCCGCTGCAAGGCGCTTTCAGCCTGCTCGGCCCGACCGAGATCCGCGCGCGCTTCCTGCATTCGGTGCAGGAGCTGAGCGAGGACATGGCGCAGCGCCTGACCCACCCCAACCCGAAGACGGAACTGACCCTGGTCGCGGCCGAGCCGCTGCCGCCGGGCGAGGCGGTGGTCGGCGCGGTGGCGCGCGCGGCGATCATCCCCGGCACGCGCGAGGCCGAATACGCGATCCTGGTCAGCAGCTTCGTCGCCGGCCAGGGCCTGGGCCGGCAACTGATGCGCAAGCTGGTCAAGTGGGCGCGGCGCAAGTACCTGGACCGGCTGTACGGCGACGTGGTCGAGAGCAACGTGCCGATGCTGCAACTGGCCGAGTCGCTGGGCTTCCGGCCGATGCCGCACCCGGACACCCCGGGGCTGGTCCGGGTGGTGCTGGAACTGGGCAACTGAGCGAAGGCGACCCGGCGCGGACTGCTCGCGGGCGCTTGCCCACCTGCCTTCCGCCACGCACCTCGTTCGGGCGCGCAGCGGCGCGGCGGACGCAGCGACCCCATCGACCGCCGCACGGGCGTCCAACCATGCAACGGCCACGCACCTCCGCGCGCGCGACCCATCCCCAATCCCGACTCCCCGATCCCAGCTTGCTAAACTAGCCGGTCCATGGCGCCTCTCTCCTTTCCCGTTCCGCCGCTGCCCAAGTCCGGCCAGCTCCGCGCCTTCTGGCGCGCCCCCGCGTCCTCCACCGCACTGGCCTGGCACATCGCCTGCGCCGCCGCGGCGCATCGCGGGCCGTTGCTGGTGGTCGCGCGCGACAACCAGAGCGCGCACCAGATCGAAGCCGACCTGCACACGCTGCTGGGCGGCGACGCGCGGCTGCCGGTGGTGCCGTTTCCGGACTGGGAAACGCTGCCCTACGACCAGTTCAGCCCGCATCCGGACATCGTCAGCCAGCGCCTGTCGGCGCTGCACCGCCTGCCCACGCTGAGCCAGGGCATCGTGGTGGTGCCGGTGCAGACGCTGATGCAGCGCGTGGCGCCGCTGCGCTACATCGTCGGCGGCAGCTTCGACCTGCGGGTGGGCCAGCGCCTGGATCTGGAGGCGGAAAAGCGCCGCCTGGAGAGCGCCGGCTACCGCAACGTGCCGCAGGTGATGGACCCGGGCGACTTCGCGGTGCGCGGCGGCCTGCTCGACGTGTACCCGATGGGCGCCGACAGCCCGTTGCGGATCGAGATGCTGGACGAGGACATCGACTCGATCCGCGCCTTCGACCCGGAATCGCAGCGCTCGCTCGACCACGTGCAACAGGTGCAGCTGCTGCCGGGGCGCGAGGTGCCGATGGACGATGCCAGCGTGGAGCGCGTGCTGACCGCGCTGCGCGAGCGCTTCGACGTGGACACCCGGCGCAGCGCGCTGTACCAGGACCTGAAGGCGCGGCTGGCGCCGTCGGGCATCGAGTACTACCTGCCGTTGTTCTTCCAGGAAGCGCGCGGCGCCGGCGCCGCCCGCGCGGCCACCGCCACCCTGTTCGATTACCTGGGCGAGTCGGTGCTGCCGCTGCTCGCACCGGGCGTGAGCGCCGCCGCCGACGCGTTCTGGGCGCAGACCCAGAACCGCTACGAGCAACGCCGCCACGACGTGGAACGCCCGCTGCTGGCGCCCGAGGAGTTGTACCAGGCGCCGGACGCGCTGCGCGAAACCCTCAACGGGCTGCCGCGCATCGAAGTGTGGGCCGCCGACCACGCGCGCATCGCCGAGGCGCAGGCGCTGGGCGACCAACCGTTGCCGCCGCTGCCGATCGCCGCGCGCGACGCCGCGCCGGCCGAAGCGCTGAAGGGCTTCCTCGCCCACTACCCGGGGCGCGTGCTGATCGCCGCCGATTCGCCGGGGCGCCGCGAGGCGTTGCTGGAAGTGCTGGCGGCGGCGGACCTGAAGCCCGAGGTGATCCCGAACTTCGCCGCATTCCTCCCTTCTCCCACCGGGAGAAGGTGGCGCGAAGCGCCGGATGAGGGTACGGCGCGCGCGCGGACCTCATCGAAGAAGGCTTCTGCCGCGGCCGCTTCCTCGACAGCCGGACGGGCAGAACTCCCTGGCGGTCGTACCCTCACCCCAACCCCTCTCCCGAAGGGAGAGGGGCTCGACTCCGGCAGTGTCGAGGCTTTGCCGCCTGCATTCGCCATCGCGGTCGCGCCACTGGACGACGGCTTCGCCCTCGACGCACCACGCATCGCGGTGCTCACCGAGCGCCAGCTGTTTCCCGAACGCGCCGGCCAGCCGCGCCGCACGCGCCGTGCCGGGCGCGAGCCGGAAGCGATCATCCGCGACCTCGGCGAGCTGACCGAGGGCGCGCCGATCGTGCACGAGGACCACGGCGTCGGCCGCTACCGCGGACTGATCGTGCTCGACGCCGGCGGCATGCCCGGCGAGTTCCTGGAAATCGAGTACGCCAAGGGCGACCGCCTGTACGTGCCGGTCGCGCAGTTGCACCTGATCAGCCGCTACTCCGGCGCCTCGGCCGAGACCGCGCCGCTGCACTCGCTGGGCGGCGAGCAATGGACCAAGGCCAAGCGCCGCGCCGCCGAGAAGGTGCGCGACGTGGCCGCCGAACTGCTGGAGATCCAGGCGCGCCGGCGCGCCCGCGCCGGCCTGGCGCTGCAGGTGGATCGCGCGATGTACGAGCCGTTCGCCGCCGGCTTCCCGTTCGAGGAAACCGGCGATCAGTTGGCCGCGATCGACGCGACGCTGCGCGACCTGGCCAGCAGCCAGCCGATGGACCGCGTGGTCTGCGGCGACGTCGGCTTCGGCAAGACCGAGGTGGCGGTGCGCGCCGCGTTCGCCGCGGCCAGCGCCGGCAAGCAGGTCGCGGTGCTGGTGCCGACCACGCTGCTGGCCGAACAGCACTACCGCAATTTCCGCGACCGCTTCGCCGACTGGCCGCTGCGGGTGGAGGTGCTGTCGCGCTTCAAGAGCGCCAAGGAGATCAAGGCCGAACTGGAGAAGGTGGCCGAGGGGGGCATCGACGTGATCATCGGCACCCACCGCCTGCTGCAGCCGGACGTGAAGTTCAAGGATCTGGGCCTGGTGGTGGTCGACGAGGAGCAGCGCTTCGGCGTGCGCCAGAAGGAGGCGCTGAAGGCGATGCGCGCCAACGTGCACCTGCTCACCCTCACCGCCACGCCGATCCCGCGCACGCTCAACATGGCCATGGCCGGGCTGCGCGACCTGTCGATCATCGCCACCCCGCCGCCGAACCGGCTGGCGGTGCAGACCTTCGTAACCGCCTGGGACAACGCGCTGCTGCGCGAGGCGTTCCAGCGCGAACTCAGCAGAGGCGGCCAGCTCTACTTCCTGCACAACGACGTGGAAAGCATCGGCCGCATGCAGCGCGAGCTGAGCGAACTGGTGCCGGAGGCGCGCATCGGCATCGCCCACGGGCAGATGCCCGAGCGCGAGTTGGAACGGGTGATGCTGGATTTTCAGAAGCAGCGTTTCAACGTGCTGCTGTCGACCACGATCATCGAATCTGGCATCGACATCCCCAACGCCAACACCATCGTCATCAACCGCGCCGACCGCTTCGGCCTGGCCCAGTTGCACCAGTTGCGCGGTCGCGTCGGCCGCTCGCACCACCGCGCCTACGCCTACCTGCTGGTGCCGGACCGGCGCAGCATCACCCCGGATGCGCAGAAACGGCTGGACGCGATCGCCTCGATGGACGAACTCGGTGCCGGCTTCACCCTGGCCACGCACGACCTGGAGATCCGCGGCGCCGGCGAACTGCTCGGCGAGGACCAGAGCGGACAGATGGCCGAGGTCGGCTTCAGCCTGTACACCGAACTGCTGGAGCGCGCGGTGCGCAGCATCCGCCAGGGCAAGCTGCCGGACCTGGACGCCGGCGAGGAAGCGCGCGGCGCCGAAGTGGAACTGCACGTGCCGGCGCTGATCCCGGACGACTACCTGCCCGACGTGCACACCCGCCTGACCCTGTACAAGCGCATCTCCAGCGCGCGCGACACCGAGGCCCTGCGCGAACTGCAGGTGGAGATGATCGACCGCTTCGGCCTGCTGCCGGATCCGGTGAAGCACCTGTTCGCGATCGCCGAACTGAAGCTGCAGGCCAACACGCTGGGCGTGCGCAAGCTGGAACTGGGCGAGCTCGGCGGCCGCATCGTGTTCGAGGCCAAGCCCAACGTCGATCCGATGACCATCATCCAGATGATCCAGAAGCAGCCCAAGCTGTACGCGATGGACGGCCCGGACAAGCTGAAGGTGAAGCTGCCGCTGCCCGAGGCCGCGGATCGCTTCAACGCCGCGCGCGGCCTGCTCGCGGCGCTGTCGCCGCGCTGAGCCGACAGCACCGGCGCGCCCGCGATGGGCGCGCCGCGCGCCGACTTCCTGGCGCGCCTCCTCCTCCATGTGAAGAACGACGGCCGTTTTTCCGGCCGTTTTTCGTTGCGCCGCAGCAGCGGCGTATTGGCATGGCGCATGCATTGGGTTCCTCGCCAGGCAGCGACGCCAAGGCCATCTGGAATGCATTTCCGGTTCTGCATCTGAACCGCTCATCCATGTCAAGGCTTAGCGAGACAAATGTGGCATTCGGCCTAAATATTCCCGAAAGGCGCCGATATCTGCTTACACCGCCATCTGCACGCCGTCTTCACATCGTGCCGCGGCCGCTCTTTCGCCGTTCTACCGCTCGCTTCGGAGACACGCCATGCACTCGACCTCGCCGGACTCCCCGCCTCCTCCGCTGCAACTGAGCCTGGAAGGCGACATGACCATTCGCCGCGCCGGCGAACTGAAGCCGTTGCTGCTGCCGGCGCTGGAGCATCCGGGTGGCCTGCACCTGCAGCTGCAAGCGGTGACCGAAATCGACGCCACCGGCGTGCAGCTGTTGCTGGCCACGCAGGCCGCGTTGCGCGCGCTGGGGCGTCCGTTCCAGCTCGACGGTTGCAGCGCGCCGGTCAACGACGCACTCGATCTGCTTGGCCTGCGCGACACGCTCGCGTGCGCCAACGCCACCTTCCACTGATCGGCACCCGCCCATGAATCTCGCCCAATTGCTGCAGACCTTCATCGCCGAGAGCCGCGACCTGCTCGAGGACATGGAACGCAACCTGCTGGAGGCCGAACGCGGCGAAGCCGGTCCCGACGCGGTCAACGCCATCTTCCGCGCCGCGCACACCATCAAGGGCTCCGGCGGCTTGTTCGACCTGGCGCAACTGGTGGGTTTCACCCACGTCGTGGAAAGCGTGCTCGATCTGGTCCGCGACAACACGCTGGCGCTGGACACGGAGCTGATCCAGCTGATGCTGGCCTGCTGCGACCATATCCGTGCGCTGGTGGAAGCGGCGGCCGGCGCCGATGCCGACGAAGCCACCCTGGCCGCCGACGGCGCGCCGCTGCTGGCGCGACTGCAGACCTATCTGCAGCCGGCGGCGGTCCCCGTGGCCACGGTGGCCGCCGCGGCGACGGCCGCCACGGCGCACACCGGCTACTGGCGCATTGCGCTGCAACTGTTCAGCGATGCGCTGCGCTTCGGCAACTCGCCGCTGCACCTGATCCGCTGCCTGCGCAGCCTGGGCACGCTGGAAGCGGTGCGCACCCGCCACGAACGCGTGCCGGCGCTGCCGGAACTGGACCCGGAGGCTTGCTACCTGGGCTTCGACATCCTGCTGCGCTCGGACGCGCAGCAGGCCGCGATCGAGGACATCTTCGAATTCGTCCGCGACGACTGCGAGTTGCACGTCGTCGCGGTGGATCCGCACGGCGATGCCGCCAACCTGGACCTGCCGTTGCTGGTCGCCGAAGCCGGCGGCCACGCGCAGGCCGACGATTTCGCCAACTTCGGCGCGGCCGAACCGGCTGCGGACGCCCCTGCCCTCGCCGCTCCGGCGGCGCCCGCCGCGGCGGCCGCCAAGGCGCCCGCCGCGCGTGCCGAAGGCGGCGCCGCGCGCGCGCAGGAAGGCGGCTCCATCCGCGTCGATGCCGACAAGCTCGACCGCATGATCGACCTGGTCGGCGAACTGATCATCGCCGTCGCCAGCACCGGCGCCAACGCCCAGCGCACCGGCGACGCGCAACTGCTCGAATCCACCTCGATCCTGGCCGGCCTGGTCGAGGAAGTGCGCGAAAGCGCGCTGCAACTGCGCATGGTCAAGATCGGCGGCACCTTCAGCCGTTTCCATCGCGTGGTCCACGACGTGGCGCGCGAACTGGGCAAGGACATCGCCCTGGTGGTCAACGGCGAGGACACCGAACTGGACAAGTCGGTGGTGGAGAAGATCGCCGATCCGCTGACCCACCTGGTGCGCAACGCGATGGACCACGGCATCGAATCGGCCGAGCTGCGCCAGGCGCGCGGCAAGCCGGTGCGCGGCACGGTCCGGCTCAACGCCTTCCACGATTCGGGCAGCATCGTCATCCAGATCAGCGACGACGGTGGCGGCCTCAACCGCGACCGGATCCTGGCCAAGGCGCTGGAACGCGGCCTGATCGAACCCGGCCGCAACCTGTCCGACCGCGACGTGTTCGCGCTGATCTTCGAACCGGGCTTCTCCACCGCCGAGAAGGTCACCAACCTGTCCGGCCGCGGCGTCGGCATGGACGTGGTCAAGCGCAACATCACCGCGCTGCGCGGCAGCGTGGACATCGCCAGCCAGCAGGACGTGGGCACCACCATCTCGGTGCGCCTGCCGCTGACCCTGGCGATCATCAACGGCTTCCAGGTCGGCGTCGGCAAGTCGGTGTTCGTGGTGCCGCTGGACGTGGTCGAGGAATGCGTGGAATTCGCGCCGAACTACCAGAGCGACTACATCGACCTGCGCGGCGGCGTGCTGCCGTTCGTGCGCCTGCGCTCGGTGTTCGGCATCCCCGGCGCGCCGCCGGCGCGCGAGAGCATCGTGGTCATCCGCCAGGGCACGCAGCGCTTCGGCCTGGTCGTGGACACGCTGCTGGGCGAATGGCAGACCGTGATCAAGCCGCTGTCCAAGGTGTTCGCCGGGGTCAAGGGCATCAGCGGCTCCAGCATTCTCGGCAGCGGCGGCGTCGCCCTGATTCTCGACGTGCCCTCGCTGCTGACCCAGGTCGAACCCGCTCCCGATTCGCTGGCGGCCTGATCCCGCCCGCACGCCGGTGCCGCCGCGCACCACATCACGCAAAGCACGCTAGCCAGGAACCGCAGCCATGTCCCACCGCTCACGGATCGCGACCACCTTGTCGACCACGACGGCGCTCGCCGTCGCCCTGCCCGCCGCCGCGACGGCCACCGCGCTGCTGCTGCCGCTGGCGCCCGGCGCCGCGCTGGCGCTGATCGCGGTGGCGACGCTGGCCAGCGCCGCCGCGCTGGGCTGGGCCGTGCGCGCCGCGGCGCGCGCGCTGACCCTGGCCACCACCGGACTGGACGCGCTGGTGCGCGGCGACCTGGACGGCATCGTGCCGGCGCACCTCGCCGCCGACGACGAGGTGAGCCGGCTGTTGCGCACCGCGCAGACCGACCTGCGCCAGTTCCATGCCGACGTCGGCCAGATGTCCGCCGCGCATGCGGCCGGCCACTGCGAGGTGGCGATGGACCTGACGCGTTGGCCAGGCACGCACCGCGACCTGGCCGACAGCATCAACCGCATGGTCGCCGGGCACATCGGCGTCAACAAGCAGGCGATCGACTGCGTGGCCGAGTTCGGCCGCGGCAACTTCGCCGCGCCACTGGCGGCGTTCCCGGGCCAGAAGGCGTTCATCAACGAGGTGGTGGAGCAGGTGCGGCGCAACCTGCTGGGGCTGATCGCGGAGATGCGGCGCATGTCCGAGCAGCACGAGGCCGGCGAGATCGACGCGGTCATCGACAGCGCGCAGTTCCACGGCGACTTCCGCGGCATGGCCGAGGGCATCAACCGCATGGTCGCCGGGCACATCGCGGTCAAGAAGCTGGCGCTGGGCGTGGTCGCCGAGTTCGGCCGCGGCAATTTCGACGCGCCGCTGGCGCCGCTGCCCGGCAAGAAGGCCTTCATCAACGACACCATCGAGCACGTGCGCGGCAACTTCAAGCAGCTGATCGCCGAGATCAACCGAATGTCCGCCGAGCACGACCAGGGCGACATCGACGTGGTCATCGACACCGCGCGGCTGGACGGCGACTTCCGCACGATGGGCGACGGCATCAACCGCATGGTCGCCGCGCACATCGCGGTCAAGAAGCTGGCGCTGGGCGTGGTCGCCGAGTTCGGCCGCGGCAACTTCGATGCGCCGCTGCCGCAACTGCCGGGCAAGAAGGCCTTCATCAACGAGACCGTGGAGCAGGTGCGCGGCAACTTCAAGCAGTTGATCGCCGAGATCAACCGCATGTCCGCCGAGCACGACAGGGGCGACATCGACGTGGTCATCGACACCGCCCGCTTCGACGGCGACTTCGCCACGATGGGCGACGGCATCAACCACATGGTGGCCGCGCACATCGCGGTCAAGAAACTGGCGATGGGCGTGGTGGCCGAGTTCGGCCGCGGCAATTTCGACGCGCCGCTGGCGCAGCTGCCCGGCAAGAAGGCCTTCATCAACGACACCATCGAGCAGGCGCGCGGCAACCTGCGCAGCGTGGGCGACGTGATCCAGGTGATGGGCGCGATCGCCGACGGCGACCTCAGCCGCAAGGTGCAGGGACGCTACGAGGGCGCGTTCGCCGACATGCAGCGCTACGTCAACGCCACCATCGACAAGCTCACCGGCATCGTCAACGAGGTCAACGGCAACGCGACCACGCTGGCCAGCGCGTCGGAGGAACTGTCGGCCACCGCGCAATCGCTGAGCCAGGCGGCCAGCGAGCAGGCCGCCGGGGTCGAGGAAACCAGCGCGTCGCTGGAACAGATGACCGGATCGATCTCGCAGAATTCGGAGAACGCCAAGGTCACCGACGGCATGGCCGCCAAGGCCGCGCGCGAGGCCGCCGAGAGCGGCGACGCGGTGCGCGCCACCGTCGCGGCGATGAAGGAGATCGCCCGCAAGATCGGCATCATCGACGACATCGCCTACCAGACCAACCTGCTGGCGCTGAACGCCGCGATCGAGGCGGCGCGCGCCGGCGAGCACGGCAAGGGCTTTGCGGTGGTCGCCGCGGAGGTGCGCAAGCTGGCCGAGCGCAGCCAGGTCGCCGCGCACGAGATCGGCGAGGTCGCCGGCTCCAGCGTCGAGCTGGCGGAAAGCGCCGGCCGCCTGCTGGTGGAGATGGTGCCCTCGATCCGCCGCACCTCCGACCTGGTGCAGGAGATCAGCGCCGCGTCCGAGGAGCAGACCACCGGCGTCGGCCAGATCAACTGCGCGGTGGTCCAGCTCAGCCAGACCACGCAGCAATCGGCGGCCAACGCTGAAGAATTGGCCGCCACGGCCGAAGAAGTGAGTAGCCAGGCCGAACAGTTGCAGGCGCTCATGAGCTTCTTCCGCACCGGTCCGGTTGCTGCTCCTGTCGCGACGCCGTTGCCGCGCCGCGCGCCGCCTCCGCCCGCGCGGGCGCCGCGCCTGCGCAGCTTCGCCGGCCCGGCCGCCGTCACGGCCACGCGGCTGGACGAAGCCGCGTTCGAAACGTTCTGACCTTCCTCCCGTTCACCCGGAACCGGCCAAGGCATGGCCGCCCCCTTCGACCCATACATAGGTACACCGCCATGTCCAACGCCCTTTCTCTCTCCGCAAAGCTATGGACCGGCGCCTGCGTCGCCATCGCGCTGCCGCTGGCGGCCACCGCCACCGGTCTGACGCTGGCGCTGGCCCCGGGCCAACTGCTGGCGCTGGCCATCGGCGCCGCCGTTCTGGGCGGCGCGGTGCTGGCCTACGTGGTGCACGCGGTCTGCCGTTCGCTGGGCATCGCGCTCACCAGTCTGGCGCGCTTCGCGCGCGGCGATTTCGACGTGGTGATGCCCACGGTGCGCAACGACCAGGCCTGCGAGATCCTGCTGGGCCTACGCCAGGTGCAGGGCAGCGTGCGCCTGGTCAGCAGCGAGATCCAGCGCATGACCGCCGAGCACGACGCCGGCGACATCGACGTGGTCATCGACAGCCAGCGCTTCGACGGCGACTTCCGCGCCATCGCCGACGGCATCAACCGCATGGTCGGTGCGCATATCGCGACCAAGAAGAAGGCTCTGGCCTGCGTGGCCGAGTTCGGTCGCGGCAACTTCCAGGCGCCGCTGGAGGCATTCCCCGGCAAGAAGGCCTTCATCAACGACACCATCGAGCAGGTGCGCCGCAACCTGCTGGGGCTGATCGCGCAGATGAACCACATGTCCGCCGAGCACGACGCCGGCGACATCGACGTGAGCATCGACAGCGTGCGCTTCGACGGCGACTTCCGCAGCATGGCCGACGGCATCAACCGCATGGTCGCCGGCCACATCGCGGTCAAGAAGCAGGCCATGGCCTGCATCGCCGAGTTCGGCCGCGGCAACTTCGACGCGCCGCTGGAGCGCTTCCCGGGCAAGAAGGTCTTCATCAACGACACCATCGAGCAGGTGCGCGCCAACCTGCGCGCGCTGATCCACGACACCAACCTGCTGGTCGAGGCCGCGGCCGCCGGCCGCCTCGACGTGCGCGCCGACGCCCAACTGCATCACGGCGATTTCCGCCGCATCGTGGCCGGCGTCAACCAGACCCTGGACACGGTGATCGCGCCGCTGGACGAAGCGCGCATGGTGCTCAAGGCGATCGAGGACGGCGACCTGACCCGTACCGCCAACGTCGCCTGCCAGGGCCAGCTGAAGGAACTGTGCGACAGCATCAACGCCACCGTCGCGCGCCTGGCGCAGGTGGTCGGCGAGGTCAACGTCAATGCCGAGGCCCTGGCCAGCGCGTCCGAGCAGGTCAGCGCCACCGCGCAGTCGCTGAGCCACGCCGCCAGCGAGCAGGCCGCCGGCGTGGAGGAGACCAGCGCGGCGCTGGAGCAGATGAGCGCTTCGATCGCGCAGAACACCGAGAACGCCAAGGTCACCGACAGCATGGCGGCCAAGGCCGCGCGCGAGGCCAACGAAGGCGGCGAGGCGGTGCGTTCCACGGTGTCGGCGATGAAGCAGATCGCGCAGAAGATCAGCATCATCGACGACATCGCCTACCAGACCAACCTGCTGGCGCTGAACGCGGCGATCGAGGCGGCGCGCGCCGGCGAACACGGCAAGGGCTTCGCCGTGGTCGCCGCGGAAGTGCGCAAGCTGGCCGAGCGCAGCCAGGTCGCCGCGCAGGAGATCGGCGACGTCGCCGGCTCCAGCGTCGAACTGGCCGAGAACGCCGGCAAGCTGCTGGAACAGATGGTGCCGTCGATCCGCCGCACCTCCGACCTGGTGCAGGAGATCACCGCCGCCTCCGAGGAACAGACCTCCGGCGTGAGCCAGATCAATTCGGCGGTCGGCCAGCTCAACCAGACCACCCAGCAGGCCGCGGCCAATTCCGAGGAACTGGCCGCCACCGCCGAGGAAATGAGCGGCCAGGCCGAACAGCTGCAGCAGTTGATGGGCTTCTTCCGCACCAACCACCTGCCGCCGTCGCGCCGGCTGGTCGGCGTGCCGCGCGGCGCCGGCGGCAGGAAGACCGCCGCCCCCGCCCGCGCGCGCGCCTACGGCGAGGCCGGGTTGGCGCTGGTGCAACCGGACGAACATCACTTCGACAGCTTCTGATCCACCGACCGCCGCACCGGCCCGCGCCCTGCGCGGCATCGCCTCCCGCTACCCGAGACCACCTCTATGTTCGGCAACATGAAAATCGCCACCCGCATCGGCCTGGGCTTCGGCCTGGTGCTGCTGCTCATGCTCGGCATGGGCGGCTTCGCCATGCTGCAGATGTCCAGGATCAACGCATCGTCCACCGAGATCGCCGGCAACTGGCTGCCCAGCGTGCGCAGCATCCAGGAGATGAACGCCGGCTTCACCCAGCTGCGCCTGTACGAACTGCAGCACGTCATCACCGAAAAGCCGGCCGAGATGCAGGACTACGACGCGCGCATGCAGCGCACGGTCGACGACTTCGCCAAGACCCGGCAGACCTACGCCAAGCTGATCTCCTCGCCCGAGGAGCGTGCGCTGTACGAGGAATTCTCGGCGAAGTTCGACCGCTACATGGCGTTGCACACGCGCGTGCTCGACCTGTCCCGCACGCTCAAGACCCAGGAGGCGCTGGCGTTGCTCAACGGCGAGCAGCGCGAGATCTATCGCGGCACCGCCGACACCCTGGGCAAACTGGTCGACCTCAACGTCAAGGGCGGCGACGCGGCCAGCGCCGCGGCCGACACGCTGTACGCGTCCTCGCGCACGCTGATCGTGGTGGCGATCGCGATCGCGCTGCTGCTCGGCGTGGCGGTCTCGGTATACATCGTGCGCATCCTCGGCCGGCTGCTGGGCGGCGAGCCGGCCTACGTGGCCGAGATCGCCAACAAGGTGGCGCAGGGCGATCTGGCGCTGGACGTGCGGGTGCGTGGCGACGACAGCGGCAGCGCGCTGTTCGCGATGCGCAGCATGGTCGAGCGGCTCAAGCTGGTCATCGACGGCCAGCGCCGCGTGGTGCAGGCCGCCAACCGCGGCGACTTCTCCGAGCGCGTCGCCCTGGACGGCCTGGCCGGCTTCCAGCGCGAGATGGGCCAGGGCCTGAACGAGATGGTCGGCACCACCGGCGACAGCATCCAGGACGTGGTCCGGGTGATGGGCGCGATGGCCGACGGCGACCTGACCCAGAGCATCGACAAGCCCTACGACGGCGCCTATGCCGAGATGAAGAACTACGTCAACGACACCATCGCGCGGCTGTCGCAGGTGGTCAGCGAGGTCAACGGCAACGCCGAGGCCCTGGCCAGCGCCTCGGAGGAAGTCAGCGCCACCGCGCAGTCGCTGAGCCAGGCGGCCAGCGAACAGGCCGCGGGCGTGGAGGAAACCAGCGCCTCGATCGAGCAGATGACCGCCTCGATCGCGCAGAACACCGAGAACGCCAAGGTCACCGACGGCATGGCCAGCAAGGCCTCCACCCAGGCGCTGGACGGCGGCGAGTCGGTGCGCGCCACCGTGCACGCGATGAAGCAGATCGCGCAGAAGATCAGCATCATCGACGACATCGCCTACCAGACCAACCTGCTGGCGCTGAACGCGGCGATCGAGGCGGCGCGCGCGGGCGAGCACGGCAAGGGCTTCGCCGTGGTCGCCGCGGAAGTGCGCAAGCTGGCCGAGCGCAGCCAGGTGGCCGCGCAGGAGATCGGCGACGTCGCCAGCTCCAGCGTCGAACTGGCCGAGAACGCCGGCAAGCTGCTGGAGCAGATGGTGCCGTCGATCAAGCGCACCTCCGACCTGGTGCAGGAGATCACCGCCGCCTCCGAGGAACAGGCCTCGGGCGTGAGCCAGATCAACGCCGCGGTCGGACAGCTCAACCAGACCACGCAGCAGGCGGCGTCCAATTCCGAGGAACTGGCCGCCACCGCCGAGGAGATGAGCGGCCAGGCCGAGCAACTGCAGCAGCTGATGAGCTTCTTCAAGCTCGCCGGCGCCGCGCCGGTGCGGCGCAGCGCCGCCGCCAGCGCACGCAAGCCGCAGCCGCCGCGCGCCGCCGCGCGCAAGCCGCAGGCGCGTGCGACCGAAAGCCGGCTGGCGCTGGCCGGCGACGCGCTCGACGAAGCGTATTTCGAAACCTTCTGAGGACAGGCCATGACCACTCACGAATCCCCGTCGCCGTCCGCCGGCACCGATCTCGCCCCCGACCAGTTCCTGACCTTCCTGCTCGGCAAGGAAATGTTCGGCGTCGGCATCCTCGGCATCAAGGAAATCATCGAGTACCGCACGCCGACCGACGTGCCGATGATGCCGCCGGCCCTGCGCGGGGTGATCAACCTCCGCGGCGCGGTGGTGCCGGTGGTGGACCTGCAGCAACGCTTCGGCCGCGCCGCCAGCGACGTCACCAAGCGCACCTGCATCGTCATCGTCGAAGTCGCCAACGGCAACGAACGCCAGGTGCTGGGCCTGCTGGTGGACGCGGTCAGCGAAGTGCTGGAGATCGCCGCCGCCGACATCGCGCCCGCCCCCGCCTTCGGCGCCGGCATCCGCCGCGAATTCATCCATGGCATGGGCAAGGTCGGCGAGCGCTTCGTGATCCTGCTCAACGCCGATGCCGCGTTGTCCACTCAGGAGTTCGTGGCGATGGCCGGCATCGCGCCGGACGTCGAGACCAGCGTGGCCGCCTGAGTCACCGCGCGGCGTGGCGCGATGCGCCGCGCCCAGCCCCTGCCCACCGGACGGAATCCGCATGTCGCCCGTACACGAACCCGCCACGCTCAGCCAATTCGGAACGGTCCTGGTCGTCGACGACAGCCAGGTCCAGTGCGAACACGCGCTGGCGCTGTGCCTGCGGCTGGGCGCGGTGGCGGTGGAAGGCGTGCACGACGGCCATGCGGCGCTGGCGCGGGTGGTGCAGGGTCCGCCGCCGGGGCTGCTGATCGTGGACCTGGAAATGCCGGGCATGGACGGCGTGCAGTTGCTCGACGCGCTGGCCCGCTGCGCCGTGCGGGTGCCGATCGTGGTCGCCTCGCAACGCGGCGCGGCGCTGATCGACTCGGTGCTGCAGGTCGGCCGCGCCAATGGCCTGCAGGTGCTGGCCGGGCTGGAAAAGCCGCTGCGCGCGCCCGAACTCGGCCGCGCCCTGCAGGCCAATCCGCCGCCGCTGCCGACCGCGCGCACCGACACCGACCTGGACGGCGGCACCGACGCGGAAATGCTGCGCGAGGCGCTGCGCCGCAACGAGATCGAAGTGGCGTACCAGCCCAAGGTGGACATGCGCAGCGGCCAGGTCAGCGGAGTGGAAGCGCTGGCGCGCTGGCGGCATCCGCAGAACGGGCAGATCGCGCCGGACCGCTTCATCGCCCTGGCCGAACGCGAGGGCCTGATCCACGCGCTGACCGCCAGCGTCGCCGACCAGGCGATGGCGCGGCTGGCGACCTGGAAGCAGTCCGGCTTCCGCCTGACCCTGGCGCTCAACCTGTCGCCGTGCCTGCTGCAGGAGCCGGGACTGCTCGACGAACTGCAAGGCCAGCTGCGGCGCCACGGGCTGGAGCCGGCAGACGTGATCCTGGAGATCACCGAAAGCTCGCTGGTCGAGGCCAGCGCGCTGGGCATGCTGGCGCGGCTGCGGCTGCAGGGCTTCGGGCTGTCGCTGGACGACTACGGCACCGGCTTTTCCTCGCTGCAGCAACTGACCCGCATCCCCTTCACCGAACTGAAGATCGACCGCATCTTCGTGCACGACGCGCACCGCAGCCGCAACCTGCGCACCGTGCTGGAATCGGCGCTGGGCATGGCGCAGCGGCTGGGCCTGACCACCGTCGCCGAAGGCATCGAGACGGTGGAGGACTGGCAGCTGCTGCAGGAACTGGGCTGCGACCTGGGCCAGGGCTATCTGCTGGCGCGGCCGCTGGGGGGCGGCGCGCTGACCACCTGGCTGCTCGAACACCAGGCGCGGCTGCACGAACACGGACCCACTTCGGCGCAAGCGCCGCATCACTGACACGCAGGGCATCATGACCAGCACCGACATCACCGAACAAGAATTCGGCAGGTTCCAACGCTTCATCTTCGACGCCGCCGGCATCACCATTTCCCCGGCCAAGAAGGCGATGCTGTGCGGGCGCCTGGGCAAGCGCCTGAAGGCGCATTCGCTGCAGACCTACACCCAGTACATGAAGCTGCTGGAGAGCCGCGAAGGCAGCGCCGAGGTGCAGACCGCGATCGACCTGCTGACCACCAACGAGACCTACTTCTTCCGCGAACCCAAGCACTTCGACCTGCTGCGCAAGCTGGCCAGCGAGCACAAGGGCAGCGCGCCGTTCCGCATCTGGAGCGCGGCCAGCTCCACCGGCGAGGAGGCCTACAGCATGGCGATGGTGCTGGACGACACGCTGCAGAGCCGCCCCTACGAGGTGGTCGGCACCGACATCAGCACCCGCGTGCTGGCCAAGGCCCGCGCCGGCCACTATCCGCTGCAGCGGATCGAGCACATGCCGCCGGCGCTGCTCAAGCGCTACTGCCTCAAGGGCCGCGGCGAGTACGAGGGCAGCCTGCTGATCGATCGCAAGCTGCGCGACAACGTGCGCTTCCTGCACGCCAACCTCAATGCCTCGCTGCCCAACCTCGGCCAGTTCGACGTGATCTTCCTGCGCAACGTGATGATCTACTTCAACGGCCAGACCAAGCGCGAAGTGGTCGCGCGGGTGCTGTCCACGCTCAAGCGCGGCGGCATCTTCTGCATCGGCCACTCGGAAAGTCTGAACGACGTCAACAACGACGTGGTCCAGGTGGCCCCATCCGTGTACCGCAAACCATGAGCGCCGCCGGCGCCGAGCAAAGGAATCCG
Organism: Xanthomonas sp. DAR 35659; assembly: GCF_041242975.1. Taxonomy (NCBI): domain Bacteria; kingdom Pseudomonadati; phylum Pseudomonadota; class Gammaproteobacteria; order Lysobacterales; family Lysobacteraceae; genus Xanthomonas; species Xanthomonas medicagonis. Next base: position 1,877,872 of record NZ_CP162488.1, on the reverse strand, counting down.
CGATGACGACGACGATCAAGGCCATGGTGGTCGACGATTCGGCGGTGGTACGGCAGGTGCTGGTGGCGGTGCTCAACGAGGCACCCGGCATCGAGGTGATCGCCTCGGCCGCCGATCCGCTGCTGGCGATGGACAAGATGCGCCAGCAGTGGCCGGACGTGATCGTGCTCGACGTGGAGATGCCGAAGATGGACGGCATCACCTTCCTGCGCAAGATCATGAGCGAGCGCCCCACGCCGGTGGTGATCTGCTCCACCCTCACCGAGAAAGGCGCGCGGGTGACCATGGACGCACTCGCCGCCGGCGCGGTGGCGGTGGTGACCAAGCCCAAGCTGGGCCTCAAGCAATTCCTCACCGATTCGGCCGAGGAACTGGTGGGCACGGTGCGCAGCGCCGCGCGCGCCAACGTCAAGCGCCTGGCCGCGCGCAGCGCCGCGCCGCCGGTGGAAGCGGAGGTCAAGCACACCGCCGACGTGATCCTGCCGGCGCAGGGCGGGCGCCCGTTGGCGCAGACCACCGAACGGGTGATCGCGATCGGCACCTCCACCGGCGGCACCCAGGCGCTGGAGGAAGTGCTGACCGCGCTGCCGCGGGTCAGCCCCGGCATCGTCATCGTCCAGCACATGCCGGAGAAGTTCACCGCCGCGTTCGCCGCGCGGCTGGACAGCCTGTGCCAGATCGCGGTGAAGGAAGCGGCCAACAACGACCGCGTGGTCCCGGGCCGCGCGCTGATCGCGCCCGGCGGCAAGCACATGCTGTTGCGCCGCAGCGGCGCGCAGTACTTCGTCGAGGTGGTGGACGGGCCGCCGGTGAACCGGCACCGGCCATCGGTGGACGTGCTGTTCCGCTCCGCCGCGCGCGCCGCCGGCGGCAACGCGCTGGGCATCATCATGACCGGCATGGGCGACGACGGCGCGGTCGGCCTGCTGGAGATGCGCCAGGCCGGCGCGCGCACGGTGGCGCAGGACGAACAGAGCAGCGTGGTGTTCGGCATGCCCAAGGAAGCGATCAAGCGCGGCGGCGCGGAGAAGATCCTGCCGCTGGGCGCGATGGCGCGCGAGATCGTGCAGCAGCTGACCTAGGGCTGCGGCCGTTGTAGGAGCGGCTTCAGCCGCGACAGGCAGTACGGGGATGCCCTGTCGCGGCTGAAGCCGCTCCTACAGGATGCGGCGGTTTGCCCGCGCTATAGCTGCGACTCCAGCGGCAGCCAGCCGATCACGCGTGCCGCCGCGCGCCGCCACGCGCTCGCCTCCGGCTCGCGCTCCCAGGTGCGCGGCGGCCGCGCCGCGTCGTCGTGCCAGCGCAGCGCGCCGTCCTGCAGCGCCAGCCGGTAGCTGACCGGCGCCGATACCTTGGCCTGGTACAGGCGATGCAGCTCCTCGGCCGCGGCGCGATCGCGGAACAACAGGCCCATCTCGGTGTTGAGGTCCATCGAGCGCGGGTCGAGATTGAACGAGCCGATATAGCCCTGCTCGCGGTCGACCACGAAGGCCTTGGTATGCAGGCTGGCGCCGCTGGACCCGAACAGGCTGCCACCCGGATCGCCGTCGGGCTTGAGCTCGAACAAGGCCACGCCGTCGCGCAACAGCGGCACCCGGTAGCCGGCATAGCCGCCATGCACCGCGACCACGTCGTTGGCCGCCAGCGAATTGGTCAGCACCCCGACCTTGGCGCCGCGCTGACGCAACCGGCCGATCCAGCGCATGCCGTCCGCACCCGGCACGAAGTACGGCGAGATCAGCGCCAGTTCGCGCTGCGCGCGTGCCATCTCGCCGACCAGCAGCGGGGTCATCCAGTCCGCGCGCGGCGGCGCGCCCTCGGCCTTCTCCGGCGGGTCGGACACGATCCGCGCGTCCGCACTCCAATGCAGCGGACGCTCGCCGGCGAGCAGGTCGCGCACCTCCGGCGCCCGTTGCAGCCGCTGCGCGTAGGGCCGCGCCCGCGCCGAGCGCAGGCCGGCGTCGATGCTGGCGCGCAGCCGCGGCAAGGCGTCCGGTTCGGCCTGCACCAGCGCGGCGAGCGGCACCGCGGTGCGGCTGTTCCAGTAGGCGTCGAAGATCTGCGCGGCCTGCGCCACCGCCGGCCCGACCACCGCCGCGTCGGTGTCCATGAAATTGGTGTCGCGCGCCGCATCGAAGTACTCGTCGCCGATGTTGCGCCCGCCGACCACCGCCAGACGCCCGTCGGCGATCCATGCCTTGTTGTGCATGCGCCGGTTGACGCTGAAGAAGCGCAGCACCAGTTCCACGCCGCGCATCAGCGTACCCTCGCGGGCGCGGGTCGGGTTGAACAGGCGCACCTCGATCAGCGGATGGCGATCCAGCGCGGCCAGCACCGATTTGCTGCCATGCACGTTCATGTCGTCCAGCAGCAGGCGCACGCGCACGCCGCGGTCGGCGGCGCGCAGCAGTTCGTTGTAGAGCAGGTTGCCGGTGAAGTCCGGATGCCAGATGTAGTACTGCAGGTCCAGGCTGCGCCCGGCCGCGCGCGCGGTCACCGCGCGCACCGCGAAGGCCTCGACGTTGTCGGGCACGATCACCATGCCGCTGCGTCCGGCGTGGGCGGCGGTCAACGGCGCCAGGGCGCGGTCGATCGGCGTCTGCACCACCGTCGCCGGCAATGCGTGGCTGGCCGGCCCGCGCGTGCGATCGGCGAAGCGGCCGTAGGCGGACAGGCCGAGCATGGCGCCCAGCAGCACCCCGGCCACGGCGATGCCGCTGCGCTTGAGCGTCCTCTTGTTCATCGGCCGGCTCCCCTGAAGGTCGGCGCAGTGTAGGCACTGCGGCGTGTAGACCGCGCCGACCGCGCTTCACTCCGAGTTGATGTGTTCCTTGCAGTACAGCCGCCGGTAGGCGCTCGGGGTCATGCCCAGGCGCTGGCGGAAGATGCGGCGGAAGTAGCCGCCGTCGCTGAAGCCGGCGCGCTGCGCGACCTCGTCCACGCTGCAGGCGTTCACCAGCAGCAGCTTTTCGGCGAAGGCGATGCGCTGGCGGTGGATCGCCTCGGTCAGGGTGGTGCCGAACGCGCGCCGGTAGATGCGCCCCAGGTAATCCGGGTTGCAGTGCAGTTGCGCGGCCAGCGCCGAGGCGGTGAGCGCGGTGTGGAACTGGGTACCGATCAGTTGCTTGGCGCGATACGCCAGGGCCACGCCGGCGCGGTCGGAATCCTGCGGGTCGGGCCAGGCGCCGGCCACGCACTGCAACATCGACAGCACGATCGGCTCCAGCATCGGCAGCGTGCGCCGTTCCTCCTGCTCGCTGAGCAACCAGCGGAACAGGCCGACGAAGCGCTCCGGGTCGCGGATCGCGGTGCGCTGCGGCATCGACAGCAACGTCGCCTCGGCGGTGCCGGCCGCGGCGGCGGCGGCCTGCGTCGCCAGCTCGAAATGCACCCAGTAGAAGCGCAGGTCGGCGGGAAAGCGGCCGATGCCGGCGTGCTCGCGTCCCGGCCACAACAGCAGGGTCTCGCCGGGACCGATATGGAAGTCGCTGTCCTGTTCGCGGATCGACAGGGTGCCGCGCTCGACGAAGATCAACTCGTAGGACTGGATTACCCGCGCCGGATGCGCGCCCAGTCCACGGGAAATGAACAGGCCGCCGTTCTGGACCCGGATCGGATACGCGACCGCGAATTCGAGCATGTCGGAAACGTCTCCCTATGGCCCAGTGCACGCTGCAATGCAGCAAATAGTGCAGGATTCGGCGACCTGGAGCGCGACTCCCGCACAGGTCGGAATCGTACCGTTTTTATACCGCGCCGGCTCTTGTTCCGGCACGGTCCGCATGCGACGTTGCGGACGCCGCAGCGCGCGCCTGCCAGGAATCGTCCCGTTGAATGCCACCACCGTTGGCCCCATCGCCGCAGGCGCCGAACCGGCCGCCGCCCCACCCCGGCTCTCGCGCCTGGAAAAGTTCGGCTACGGCCTGGGCGACGCCGGCGGCACCATCGTCACCTGCCTGATCGCCAACTTCCTGACCTTCTTCTACACCGATGTGTTCGGCCTGACCCCGGCGCTGGTCGGCACCCTGTTCACCGTGCTGCGCATCGCCGATGCGGTCTCCGACCCGGTGATGGGCGTGCTCGCCGACCGCACCCGCAGCCGCTGGGGCCGCTTTCGCGGCTGGCAACTGTGGATCGCGCTGCCGATCGGCATCGCCTGCGTACTCACCTTCAGCACCCCGCAGTTGGGCGCGACGGCCAAGATCGCCTATGCCTTCGCCAGCTATTTCCTGCTGTCGCTGTGCTACACCGCGATCAACGTGCCGTACTGCGCGCTGATCAACAGCATGACCGGCGACCACCGCGACGTGGTGTCGGCGCAGTCGTGGCGCTTCGTGCTGTGCGGCATCGCCGGCTTCCTGGTCTCTGTCGGGCTGCCATGGCTGGTGCGGGTGCTCGGCGACGGCGATGCCGCGCGCGGCTACCAACTCGGCGTGGGCTTGCTCAGCGCACTGGCGGTGGCGATGTTCCTGTGCTGCTTCTTCGCGGTGCGCGAACGCGTGCCGGTCAGCCTGCTCGGCGAGGCCGGCATCGGCGAGCACCTGCGCGGGCTGCTGCGCAACGACCAGATGCGGCTGGTGCTGCTGATGTCGTTCCTGCTGATCAACGTGTTCAACATCCGCGGCGGCGGCTACCTGTACTTCATCACTTACGTGCTCGGCGGCAGCCCCGGCTACGCCTCGCTGTTCTTCGCGATGGTGGCGTTGGCCACGGTGCTGGGCGCGATCGTGGTCAACGCGCTGTGCCGCCGCTTCGATCCGCTGGCGTTGTACCTGCATACCAACCTGGCGCTGGCGGCGCTGGGCGTGCTGCAGTGGTGGATGCCGACCGGCCCGGCGCAGCAGACGCTGTGGCTGGGGCTGATCTTCGCCAACTGCCTGGTGCTCGGCTTCGCGCTGCCGCTGCATTTCTCGATCATGGCCTTCGCCGACGACTACGGCGCATGGAAGAACCGGGTGCGCTCCTCCGGCATCAACTTCGCCTTCAACCTGTTCTGCATCAAGCTGGCCTGGGCCTCGAGCGCGGTGGTGATCAGCTACCTGTTCGTGCGCGTGGGCTACCGCGCCGGCGCCGAGCACCAGACCGCCGCCTCGCTGCAGGCGATCACGCTGCTGGAAACGCTGATCCCCGCGGCCATCCACCTGCTGCTGGCCGCGGTGATCCACCGCTGCCGCCTGCGCCGGCCGCTGCTGGCCCAGGTCGCCGCCGACCTGGCTGCGCGCCCGGTGCACTGATACCCCTTCCCTTCCCCGCTTCCAGGATCGCCGCGCCCATGCCGCATTCGCTCGCCCCGCCGCCCGAACTTCCGCTCGACCGCCTGCGCATCGCCGATCCGTTCTGGCAGCGCTACCAGCGCCTGGTGCAGGACGTGGTGCTGCCCTATCAATGGCAGGCGCTCAACGACAACGTCGCCGATGCCGAACCCAGCCATGCGATCGAGAACTTCCGCATCGCCGCCGGGCGCAGCGACGGGACGTTCTACGGCATGGTGTTCCAGGACAGCGACGTGGCCAAGTGGCTGGAGGCGGTGGCCTACCTGCTCGCGCAGCATCCGGATCCGGCGCTGGAACGCGATGCCGACGCCACCATCGACCTGATCGGCGCCGCGCAGCAGGCCGACGGCTACCTCAACACCTATTTCACGGTGAAGGCGCCGGAGCAGCGCTGGAGCAACCTGGCCGAGTGCCACGAGCTGTACTGCGCCGGGCACATGATCGAGGCCGGCGTCGCCTACCACCAGGCCACCGGCAAGCGCGCGCTGCTGGACATCGTGTGCCGGCTCGCCGACCACATCGACGCCACCTTCGGCCCAGGTCCGGACCAGTTGCACGGCTACCCCGGACATCCGGAGATCGAGCTGGCGCTGATGCGCCTGTACGAAGCCACCGGCGAGGCGCGCTACCTGGCGCTGGCGCGCTACTTCGTCGAACAGCGCGGCGCCACGCCGCACTACTACGACGAAGAGTACGAACGCCGCGGCCGCAGCTTCTTCTGGGGCGGGCACGGCCCGGCCTGGATGATCCAGGACAAGGCCTACAGCCAGGCGCACCTGCCGGTGGCGTTGCAGGACACCGCGGTCGGACACGCGGTGCGTTTCGTCTACCTGTACGCGGGCGTGGCGCACCTGGCCCGGCACAGCGGCGATGCGCGGTTGCGCGCCACCTGCGAGCGGCTATGGGAGAACGCCACGCAGCGCCAGCTCTACCTCACCGGCGCAATCGGCGCGCAGAGCTACGGCGAGGCCTTCAGCGTCGACTACGACCTGCCCAACGACACCGCCTACAACGAGAGCTGCGCCTCGATCGGGCTGATGATGTTCGCCAACCGCATGCTGCAGCTGGCGCCGGACAGCCGCTACGCCGACGTGATGGAGCGGGCGCTGTACAACACCGTGCTGGCCGGCATGGCGCTGGACGGCCGCCATTTCTTCTACGTCAATCCGCTGGAAGTGCATCCGCCCACGGTGCACGGCAACCACACCTTCGACCACGTCAAGCCGGTGCGGCAGCGCTGGTTCGGCTGCGCCTGCTGCCCACCCAACATCGCCCGCGTGCTGACCTCGCTCGGCCACTACATCTACACCCGCCGCGACGACACGCTGTACGTGAACCTGTATGTCGGCAGCGACGCCGCCTTCGAGGTGGACGGACAGACGCTGACCCTGCGCCAGCGCGGCGACTATCCCTGGCAGGAGCAAGTCGAACTGCGCGTGGACTGCGCCACGCCGGCGACCGCCGCGCTGGCGCTGCGCCTGCCGGACTGGTGCCGCGCGCCGCAGCTGATGCTCAATGGCGAGCCGGTCGCGATCGCGGAGCATCTGCAACACGGCTACTGCGTGCTGCGCCGGACGTGGCAACCCGGCGACACTCTGCACTTGCAGCTGCCGATGCCGGCGATGCGGGTCAGCGGACATCCGCGCGTGCGCCATCTGGCCGGCAAGGTCGCCCTGCAACGCGGGCCACTGGTGTACTGCCTGGAACAGGCCGACAACGGCGCGCACCTGCACCAGCTGCGCCTGCCCGCCGCCGCGCCGATCCGCATGCTGCCGGGTAGCGGCGCGCTGGCCGGGCAGGTGCTGCTGCAGGCCGACGGCGAACGCGTGGACCGCCACGACGAGGCGCAGGCCGACGCCATGCCGCTGTACCGCTACGACGCGCCGCCGCCGTCGCGGCAGGCGCAGACCCTGACCTTCGTGCCCTACTTCGCCTGGGCCAACCGCGGCGAAGGCGAGATGCGGGTGTGGGTGGACGCGGACTGACGCGCGCGCGGCGCGAGGCGCTTGGCCTGCGTTGGCCGGGCCCGCTGTGTTCGTGCCAGGCAAGGCGAACATCGCCGCGCGATTGACGCGGCGGTCGGCGCACGCGTGCGCATCACGTCATTGAGCGCCTCCCTGCTGCTGGGAAAAGGGAGGTCTCATTCGACCGTGCAAGGCGTCGTGGCGTCGAACAACGCCGATCGACGGAATGCGCGCGGCCCGTACCGCGCGCGCTTGCCGCTTACAGCGTGGCCAGGATCCGCTCGCGCCGATCCGCGTACTCCGCCGGATCGATCAGGCCCTGCGCCTTCAACGCGTCCAGCTCGCGCAACCGGTGCTCGACCGAGGCCGGCGGCAGTGGCGGCGGCGCCACCCGCGCGGCCGCCGGCGGACGCCGGTTGGCGCGGATCGCCCACCACACCACCGCCACGATCAGCAGCGGGACTCCCAGCATGACCAGCAGGATCACGAAGTGCCAGATGCTGAATCCACCCATAGCGTTCTCCTTTCGACAGCGCAGGTGACGGCGCTTACTTCGCCTTGCCCTGGTTGGCCACCGCCTCGGCCGCCTTCTTCGCCGCTTCCGGATCGCCCAGATAGCGGTAGGACTGCACCTTCAATTCGTCGTCCAGCTCGAACAGCAGCGGGATGCCGGTGGGAATGTTGAGCTCCAGGATTTCCTCGCGCGACACGCCGTTCAAATACTTGTACAGCGCGCGCAGCGAATTGCCGTGCGCGGTGACCAGCACGGTCTGCCCGGCCTTGAGCTGCGGCGCGATCGCATCGTGCCAGTATGGCAGCACGCGCTCGAGCGTGGTCGCCAGCGACTCGGTGGCCGGCAGCGCGTTGCGGTCGAGGGTGGCGTAGCGGCGATCGTGCAGCGGGTGGCCCGGATCGTCGGCCTCCATCGGCGGCGGCGGGATGTCGTAGGAGCGGCGCCAGATCTTGACCTGCTCCTCGCCGTGCTTGGCCGCGGTCTCGGCCTTGTCCAGGCCCTGCAGGCCGCCGTAGTGGCGCTCGTTGAGGCGCCAGCTCTTGTGCGTCGGCAGCCAGTCCTGGTCCAGTTCCTTCAACGCGCCCTGCAGGGTATGGATGGCGCGCTTGAGCACCGAGGTGTGCGCCACGTCGAACTGCAGCCCCTCCTCGCGCATCAGCCGGCCGGCGGCGACGGCTTCCTGGCGGCCCTGTTCGGTGAGGTCCACGTCCACCCAGCCGGTGAAGCGGTTATCCAGGTTCCACTGGCTCTGGCCATGGCGCAACAGTACGAGTTTGCGGGTCACTGCGACGGTCTCCGTTGGGGGATGCGTGGGTCGTGCGGCCCTGGATTGTAGCTGGTGGCTGGGAATGGGGAGTCGGGAATGGGGAATGGGAACGGCGTGGGGTTTCAGCGCACCTTGCCGCCTGGCGATGTGTCGCGGCTGAAGCCGCTTGTGTCAAAAGAGGGTCTATCGTTGAAGGTGAGAGCGGGGTGCGGCAGGCCGTTAAGCCGCAGTGCCAAGCGAGCACGAGTAGGAGTCAGTGCCGCCGCACCCCGGTTCTCCTGCCTGACAAGCCCGAACAGTTGCCTGAGCCGGGAGCTCGAACATCACAAGCCTGGGCATTGGCAGGAGCGCTCTCGACCCTAAGTCTACTGCGGAGAACGTCTATGCGGCGCTTTGTCGGGATCGATGTTGCCAAGGCCGAACTGGTCATTCATGTGCTGCCGGACGGACTGGCCTGGACCCAGCCCAACACGCCGCAAGGGCGCGTTGAGCTGGTCCAGCGTCTGGCGAGGCTGGAGTGCGAACGGATCGTGCTGGAAGCCAGCGGCGGCTACGAACATGAGGTGCTGCGGACGCTGCGGCAGGCCAACCTGCCGGCGGTGCGGATGTGTGCGCAGCGCCCACGTGCGTTGGCCAAGGCGCTGGGCATCAAGGCCAAGACCGACGCCCTGGACGCGCGTCTGTTGGCCGTGACAGCCCAAGCCATTGTGGCCCCCCCGACGGACGTGTTGCCCGAGCACCTGCAGCACCTGCGCGAACTGCTGGATCTGCGCAATGCTCTGGTCGGCCAGCACGACGCCCTGCGGCGGCGTCTGGAGCACATCACCAGCCCGGAGGTGCGGCGCCACTGCCAGGAAGCGATCGACCTACTGAAGCGGCAGAGCGATGCGCTGAAGCGAGACCTTCAGCAGCAGGCCGACGCGTGTTCGACCCTGCCCAAGGTGCCGGGGCTGGGGCCGATCCTGCGCGCCACCCTGGCCGCACGCCTGCCGGAACTGGGAACGCTGCCGCCGCGCAAGCTGGCCGCCCTGGTCGGGCTGGCGCCGTTCAATCACGACAGCGGCCGCTGGCAAGGCCAGCGCCGCATCAAAGGCGGGCGCAGCGACGTGCGCCGCGCGCTGTACATGGCCACCTGGGCCAGCATCCGCGCCAAATCCCCCTTGGCCCAAACCTATGCGCGCCTGCAAGCGGCCGGCAAACCGGCCAAGGTCGCCATCGTCGCCTGCATGCACAAGTACCTACGCTGGCTCAATGCCATCGCGCGCGATCAGGCTTCTTACGCGCCTCCCGTCATCGCTGCTGCATGACAGTTGACTCCTACAAAGGCGTGACGGGCTGGCGCTACGCCGGAACGCAACCTGCTTCAACGATTCCCCATTCCCCATTCCCAGCGCCTCCACACCACAGCCACGAGCGCGGCGCGATCATCGCCACATGGACACTTCTTCGCACAGCGTCTTCGGCGACTGGGACGGCAGCGTCGTTCAGGCGCGCGCGCTGCAGGCGACCTTGGCGAAACACGTGCGGCTGCAGGACGAAGTGCCGGACCCGCCGCGCTGGCTGGCCGGGTTCGACGTCGGCTTCGAGGACGAAGGCCGCATCACCCGCGCCGCCGCCGTGCTGATCGACGCCGACACCCTGCAACCGCAACAGGCCGAGATCGCTCGCGTGCCGACCTCGATGCCCTATGTGCCGGGCCTGCTGAGTTTCCGCGAACTGCCGGCGCTGCTGGCCGCGCTGGCGCTGCTGCGGCAGCGTCCGGATCTGGTGTTCGTCGATGGCCAGGGCATCGCGCATCCGCGCCGGCTCGGCATCGCCGCGCACTTCGGCGTGGTCACCGGCCTGCCCAGCATCGGCGTGGCGAAGACGCTGCTGGCCGGACGCCACGACGCACCAGGACCGCAGGCCGGCGACCGCAGCCCGATCGTGCATCGCGACGACACGGTCGGCTGGGCGCTGCGCAGCAAGCCACGCTGCAATCCGCTGATCGTCTCGCCCGGCCATCGCGTCGCGGTGGACAGCGCGCTGGCGTGGACGCTGCGCTACCTGCGCGGCTACCGGCTGCCGGAGCCCACCCGCCTGGCCGACCGGCTGGCCTCGCGCCGCGGCGAGATCGCGCTCCCGGCGCAGCCGGGCCTGCTATAGCGCGCGCCGCGGACGCACCGACGGCGGCACCTGGCGCGCGCCGCGGAACATTGCGTCTTGCCCGCATCCGGGCATGCGCTCGCGCCGGCATGCGAAGCTTGCGCCCTCCGTTCGCCGCGAGTGCCCCGCCATGACCACCCTGATCGCTCCCCGCGTGCACGACATCGGCGACTTCCAAGTGCGCCGCGCGGTGCCCAGCCTGCAGGCGCGCAGTGTCGGCCCGTTCGTGTTCATCGACCACATGGGCCCGGCGATCTTCGAACCCGGCCGCGGCGTCGACGTGCGTCCGCATCCGCACATCGGCCTGGCCACGGTGACCTTCCTGTGGTCCGGCGAGATCGGGCACCGCGACACGCTCGGCTCGGACCAGGTGATCCGCGCCGGCGACGTCAACTGGATGACCGCCGGCCGCGGCATCTCCCATTCCGAACGCACGCCGACCGCGCTGCGCGCGCAGGCGCATCCGCTGCACGGCATGCAGACCTGGGTGGCGCTGCCGAAGTCGGCCGAGGAAACCGCGCCGGCGTTCTACCACCACGCCGCCGCCACCCTGCCCCAGCAGCGCCGCGACGGCGTGTGGCTGCGGGTCATCGCCGGCCGCGCCTACGGCGAGGAATCGCCGGTCAAGGTGTTCGCCGACACGCTGAACGTGGCGCTGGATCTGGACGCGGACGCGGAGATCGACCTGGACACCAGCCACGTGCAGCGCTCGCTGTACGTGCTCGAAGGCGAGGCGCAACTGGACGGCGTGGACATCCCCGCGCGCTACCTGGTACTGCCCGAACCCGGCGCGCGCGGCCGGCTGCGCGCCAAGACCCCGCTGAAGGCGATGCTGATGGGCGGCGAGCCGCTGGATGGGCCGCGCCACCTGTGGTGGAACTTCGTCTCCAGTTCCGTCGAACGCATCGAGCAGGCCAAGCAGGACTGGCGCGAAGGCCGGTTCGGCCTGATTCCCGGCGACGACCAGGAGTTCATTCCGCTGCCCGAGCCGGGCAAGTAGCGCCCGGCCGGCGCGGCCGGCGCAGACCGATCGCATCGGCCGGACCGGGCCGCCGATCGCGGCCGGCCGCGGCGCGGGTAGGCGTGCGCGTCGCCGCGTACCAGCGGCGACGCCCAACGCCAGCAGCGCCCGTCGCGACCGGGGCCGGCCGCCGGCCGCGACCCCGCCCAGCAAACTCCGCGAGTCGCTTTCGCGCCGAACCCTCACCCCAACCCCTCTCCCGGCGGGAGAGGGGCTAGTGGCGCGTCCTTCTCCCACCAGGAAAAAGTGCCCGCAGCACAGCAGGGCGCCGCTAGCTCGCCGGAGCGAACACAGCTCTGCACAACGGCATCCCGCGACGCGGGCGGCGCAGCGGCCAGCGCCTGCTGAGCGCGTTCAGCGAATGCTGCGCACGGGGGCGCCGCGGCAGGCGTCCTTCGATCCGCATTCCAATTGTCAAGTGCCGCCCGCTGGGCTATGGTGCCGACAGCGGCCAGGCACCTGCAGCCGCGCACCGGGACACGCATTGCGTAGGGGTATGCACTGCACGCCGATCCCGTGATGAACGAGGGGGACGTGCCGTGCCGGCCTGCGCCGGCGTGCGCTGAAGATCGATCCCGCCGCGGTTGCGGCGGCGCATGGGGACATCGCGAATGAGGGTTGCACACTGGCTCACCGGCCTGTCGGTCCTGCCTGCCGTCCTGGCGGCGGCCACGGCCATGGCGCAGCAAGCGCAGAACTGTCCGCAACTGCCGCCGCAGGCCAACCTGCAGTGGAACGAACGCAGCGACAAGGGCTTCATCGTCTGCCGCGCCACGGCCGCCGACGGCCGCCAGGTGCTGGGCATGATGCTCACCTCGCGCGACCCGGACATCCCGCTGGCGCGCAACCTGCGCGAGGAGAAAGGCAGCATCGCCGGCGAAAGCGTGCATTGGTACCGCCCGGACCTCGGCGGCGTGAATGCGCCTGGCCTGGCCTCGCGCCGCGTCACCGTGGTCGAACTAGGCAAGGGCCACTACGCGCAGGTCTGGATCGACGCCAGCGACGCGCAGGAACTGCAATCGCTGCAATCGCTGGTGCAGGGCCTGGACATGACGCCGGCCAGCCTGGCGCTGGACCGCTGACGCCCGGCATGGCGGGCGCGCCCGGCGCTCGCCGCAGGCGTTGCCTACGACCAAAGTACTAGGGCCGGGGCGTGTCGCGGGATTGACCCCCCAGGCCATCGGGGCGACCCTTGCCGGAATCTCGTCGGGGAGCGATCTGCATGAAAGGGTTTTCCAAACTGGCCTGGGCCGCGCTCGCGGTGCTGGCCGCGTTCTGCCTGGGCACCATCGCCCTGCGCCGCGGCGAGCACATCAACGCGCTGTGGATCGTGGTCGCCGCGGTCTCGATCTATCTGATCGCCTACCGCTTCTACAGCCTGTTCATCGCCACCAAGGTGATGCAGCTCGATCCCACCCGCGCCACCCCGGCGGTGCTCAACAACGACGGCCTGGACTACGTGCCCACCAACAAGCACGTGCTGTTCGGCCACCACTTCGCCGCCATCGCCGGCGCCGGGCCGCTGGTCGGGCCGGTGCTGGCCGCGCAGATGGGCTACCTGCCCGGCCTGCTGTGGCTGGTGGTCGGCGTGGTGTTCGCCGGCGCGGTGCAGGACTTCGTGGTGCTGTTCCTGTCCAGCCGCCGCAACGGCCGCTCGCTCGGCGACCTGGTGCGCGAGGAAATGGGCCAGATTCCCGGCACCATCGCCCTGTTCGGCGCGTTCCTGATCATGATCATCATCCTGGCGGTGCTGGCGATGGTGGTGGTCAAGGCGCTGGCGGAAAGTCCCTGGGGCATGTTCACGGTGATCGCGACGATGCCGATCGCGATCCTGATGGGCGTGTACATGCGCTACATCCGCCCCGGCAAGATCGGCGAGATCTCCATCGTCGGCCTGATCCTGCTGCTGGCGGCGATCTGGTTCGGCGGCAAGGTCGCCGCCGATCCCACCTGGGGCCCGGCCTTCACCTTCACCGACGTGCAGATCACCTGGATGCTGATCGGCTACGGCTTCGTCGCCTCGGTGCTGCCGGTGTGGCTGCTGCTGGCGCCGCGCGACTACCTGTCCACCTTCCTCAAGATCGGCACCATCATCGCCCTGGCCATCGGCATCCTGGTGGTCATGCCCGACCTGAAGATGCCGGCGCTGACCCAGTACGCGCACAACGGCATGGGCCCGGTGTGGACCGGCGGCATCTTCCCGTTCCTGTTCATCACCATCGCCTGCGGCGCGGTGTCCGGCTTCCATGCGCTGATCTCCTCGGGCACCACGCCGAAGCTGCTGGCCAACGAAGGCCACATGCGCTACATCGGCTACGGCGGCATGCTGATGGAATCGTTCGTCGCGGTGATGGCGCTGGTCGCCGCCTCGATCATCGAGCCGGGCGTGTACTTCGCGATGAACGCGCCGGCCTCGATGGTCGGCAATGACGTCGTGGCGGTCGCGGCCAAGGTCAGCGAATGGGGATTTGCGATCACCCCCGACGTGCTCGAAGCCACCGCCCGCGACATCGGCGAGACCACCATCCTGGCCCGCGCCGGCGGCGCCCCGACCCTGGCGGTGGGCATCGCGCAGATCCTGCACCAGCTGCTGCCGGGCGAGGACATGATGGCGTTCTGGTACCACTTCGCGATCCTGTTCGAGGCGCTGTTCATCCTCACCGCGGTCGACGCCGGCACCCGCGCCGGGCGCTTCATGCTGCAGGACCTGCTCGGCAACTTCGTGCCGGCGCTGAAGAAGACCGAGTCGTGGGGCGCCAACATCATCGGCACCGCCGGTTGCGTGGCGCTGTGGGGTTACCTGCTCTACACCGGCGTCAAGGATCCCTACGGCGGCATCCGCACGCTGTGGCCGCTGTTCGGCATCTCCAACCAGATGCTGGCCGGCATCGCGCTGATGCTGGGCACGGTGGTGCTGTTCAAGCTCAAGCGCGACCGCTACGCCTGGGTCACCATCGTGCCGGCGCTGTGGCTGCTGATCTGCACCACCTACGCTGGGCTGATCAAGATCTTCGACCCGAACCCGGCGCAGGGCTTCCTGGCGCAGGCGTACAAGTTCCAGGACGCGATCGCCAGCGGCACCATCACCGCGCCGGCCAAGACGGTGGCGCAGATGCAGCAGATCGTGACCAACGCCTACGTCAACACCGGGCTGACCGCGCTGTTCCTGTTCGTGGTGATCTCGGTGCTGATCTACGCGGTCAAGACCATCCTCGCCGCGCGCCGCAACCCGCAGCGCAGCGACCGGGAAACCCCCTACGTGGCGCTGCAGCCGCACCAGATGGCGGACCTGTGATGAGCGGCGCCCTGGTTCCGGTCGGGCAGTACCAGGCGCACCGCCGGCTGTGGCGGCGCCTGGTGCAGACCGCGCGGCTGTGCTGCGGCATCCCCGACTACGACAACTACGTGCGGCATGTGCTGGAGAAACATCCGGACCGGCAGCCGATGGACTACAAGACCTTTTTCCGCGAGCGCCAGGAGGCGCGGTATGGCGGCAAGAGCGGGTTCCGGTGTTGTTGAGGGGCCGGGATTCGTGATTCGGGAGTGGGGATTCGTGGTGGGTCGCCGATGCCGGTACGATCCGGTTCGCCGACGACGCGCGCGCGCCCCACTCTTGAAGCGATGACGATGCGCGGCGATGCCTGGCAACAGGCATCGCCGCTTCGCTGTTGTAGGAGCGGCTTCAGCCGCGACGGATCCTGTCAGAACCTGTCGCGGCTGAAGCCGCTCCTACAACAGGAAAAATGCGCCGCGCACTCGCGAAAAATCCCCAATCCCCAATCCCTAATTCCCAATCCCGGCCTTTCAGGCCGCAGCGGCGCGCACAAGCTCCGCGTAGATGCGCGGCAATTCGCGCATGTGCGGCATCACCGCGGCGACGCCAAGTTCGCGCAGGGTGGCGGCATGGCCGGCGGGAATATGCGCCGCGCCGGTGAAGCCGATCACGGTCATGCCCGCGTCCAGGGCGGCGCGCGCGCCGGTCGCGCTGTCCTCGATCACCAGGCAACGCGCCGGCGCCACGCCCAGCGTGTGCGCGGCCAGCAGGTAGACGTCCGGCGCCGGCTTCGGTCGCGCCACCATGTCGGCGCTGAAGATATTGCCGCCGACGCGCTCGCTCAGTCCCGCGCGCGCCACCGAGGCGACCACGCTGTGGCGATGGCTGTTGGACGCCACCGCCAGCGGCAGCGCGATCGCCAGCAAGGCCTCGCGCACGCCATCGATCGGCTGCACCTCGGCGGCGATCAGCGCCTCCGAACGCCGCCGGATGTCCTCGAACGTGCCCGGCGGCAGCGCGATCGCGAAATGCCGCTGCACGCGCTCCACGATCTCCTCGGCGGTCTGGCCGAAGCTGCCGGCCAGGAACTGCTCGAGTTCGGCGCGCGGCACGTAGCCGCTGAGCGCGTCGAGCATGACCCGATCGGCCAGCACCTCGCTGTCGACGAGCACACCGTCGCAGTCGCTGATCAACAGGTCGAAGGGAGTCGCCGTCATCGCCAGATCCTCGTGCAAAACCGCATTATGCCGGGATGCGCATGTACACCAGCGTGCTCGCGGTGCCGGTCGCGCGTGATGGACGTGGTGGACACGCGTCGCACCCACGCGCAGTGAGCAACGAGATCGCTTGCCGGCGAATCGGACCACATCCGCAAGCGGGACCGCAGTAGCGCACGCCGCAGTGCCGCGGCGTATGCCCCGCGCACCCAAGTGCGCTGTAACAAAACCTTACCGAATCGCCGCGAGGCAGCTGCTAGCATCGGTCCGGGACGCGAGGACTGCGCCCCATCGGAACTGGAACGCGAACAGAAAAGGAGACGTCCATGCGCAAGCGGTTTCCCACCCTGATCGCGCTTGCGACCTCGATGTTCTTCTCGGTCTCATGCGCCGCCTCGCCCGGCGCCAAGGAGCATTCCGCCATGTCAGCCACCCTGCAGGATCATTCGGTCGCCTTCCGCGACCCCGCTCTCGCCGATATCGCCGCCGCCGTCGCCCGCGGCGATGCCGCACGCATCGCCGCGCTGGCGCCGACCGTGGACCTGTCCGCGCATGGCGACCAGAACGTCACCCTGCTCGAATACGCGATCTGGCACGAGCAGCCGCGCGCGCTCGCCGCCTTGCTGGACGCCGGCGCCAATCCGGCCGAACCGGGCATGGACCAGGAAACCGTCGTGCACATGGCGGCGATGGCCAAGGACCCGCAGTACCTCACGATCCTGCTGCAGCACGGCGCACCGATGGATCCGGTCAGCGCGCGCGGCAACTGGACGCCGCTGTTCCGCGCCGTGCAGAGCAAGCGCGACGCACAGATCCAGTTGCTGCTGCAGGCCGGCGCCGATCCGCACCGGGTCGACGCCAGCGGCAACTCGCTGCTGCACCTGGCCGCGCAGAGCGGCGCCGGCAACCCCTGGGTGCTGAAGCTGCTGCAGGCCGGGGTCGATCCCAGCCTGCGCAACGCGCAGCAGAAGACCTTCCAGGCGTACTTCTTCACCACGCCCGAACGGCTGCTCAACAGCACCGCGCAGCAGACCCGCGCCGCGGTGCGCGAGTGGCTGACCGCCCACGCCATTCCCCTGGAAGCGACCCGCTGATGCGGACGGTCGCCAGACACGCAAGGAGCCGCGCATGAGCACGCACGATCTTCCCGGCACCACCGCCTCCGCCCCCTTCGCCGAGGCCGTCCGCGGCCAGCAGCCGCAGGCGGTGGACACGCAACTTCCCGCCCTGCTGCAGGACCTGTACGCCACCGCCGAGCAGCGCCGCGCCGGTGGCGCGGAGACGTTCGCGCCACTGCCCGGCGGCTGGAGCCGCATGGACGACGCCGCGGTACAGGGCGCCGGCATCGACCCGGGCATGCTGCACGACGCCAAGAGCGGCTTCGACGCGGCGCTGTACCGCAACGCGCAGGGCAACGTGGTGCTGGCCTTCTGCGGCACCGACGAAGGCAAGGACTGGAAGCACAACATCGGCCAGGGCCTGGGGTTCTCCGACGCGCAGTACGCCTCGGCGATGCAGCTCGGCAGCCAGGCCAGGCAGGCGTTCGGCGAGAACCTGATGATCTCCGGGCACTCGCTCGGCGGCGGCCTGGCCGCGGCCTCGTCGATGGTCAACGACGTGCCGGCGGTGACCTACAACGCCGCCGGCGTCAACGACCGCACCCTGGAACGGGAAGGCCTGGACGCGTCGGCGGCCAAGGCCTATGCCGCCGACGGCCTGATCCGCGGCTACCACGTCAAGAACGAACTGCTGACCCACCTGCAGGAAGACAGCATTCCGCTGAAATGGGTGATGCCCGACGCGGCCGGGCATCAGATCCAGTTGTCGGATCCGGACCCGCTGTCGTTCGGCCAGCGCCTGGTGCCGGGCATGATGCTCAAGCATCGGCTGGACCTGCATGGCATCGATTCGGTGATCAAGGCGCAGTCGCTGGAAGCGCAGACCCAGGCACAGGGCCAGGAGCACGCGCTGCCGCCGGGCAGCCGCCTGTTCAACGATGCGGTGGTGCAACTGGACGGGCAGCGCGAGCGGCTCGGCCTGCGCGACGACGGCAGCTTCATCAACACCGCCGCCAGCGTCGCCGCGCGCGCCGGCAGCGACGGCCTGGAACGGATCGACCAGTTGCTGCCCAGCCGCGACGGCGACCGCCTGTTCGCGGTGCAGGGCCGCCCCGAGGATCCGGCGCACCTGCGCAGCCAGGTGCAGACCGCGGCCGCGGCCAGCGAACCGGCGCAGCGCAACGTCGGCCAATTGCAGCAGCAGAACCTGCAGGCGGGTGCGCCACAGCAGGAAGAGCCGCAGCGTCGGGTATCGATGCAGCAGTAGCCGCATCCCCCTCTGTAGGAGCGGCTTCAGCCGCGACCGGGCATTCCCGGGAAAGCCTCGGTCGCGGCTGAAGCCGCTCCTACAGGGTTCATGCCACGCCGGCCATCGCGCGCAAGGTGATCCCGACCAGATACGCCAGATAGGTGCCGGTGGCATACCCCATCGTGCCCAGCAGCACGCCGACCGGCGCCAGCGCCGGATGGAACGCGGCCGCCACCACCGGCGCGGACGCCGGGCCGCCGACGTTGCTCTGCGAGCCGATCGCGAAGTAGAAGAACGGCACCCGCAGCAGCTTGCCCAACGCCAGCAGCAGCACCACGTGCACGCAGAGCCAGATCAGCCCGAGCGCGAAGATCCAGGGCCGATCGAACAGCGCCAGCAGGTCCATCTGCATGCCGATGCAGGCGATCAGGAAATACAGCAGCAGCGTGCCGATCCGCGAGGCGCCGGCGCCTTCCAGGGTGCGCGCGCGGGTGAAGCTCAGCAGCAGGCCGATGGTGGTGGCCAGCACCACCACCCACACGAACGGCGAGCCCAGGCTGAACTGCTTGGCCCAGGCGACGTTGGCGTCGAACCAGGCCGCGGCCGGCGCCGCGATGGCATGCGCCAGGCCGACCGCGCCGAACGCGATGGCCACGATCAGCATCAGGTCGGTGAGGCTGGCCACGCGCTCGTGTTGCGCCTGGAACTGCGCGATGCGCCGTTGCAGGTCGTCGATGCCGCTGGTGTCGGCGCCGCTGCGCGCGTCGATCGCCGCCGCGCGCGGGGCGAGGAAGATCAGCAACGCCATCCACACGTAGCCGACGCCGACGTCGACCACCGCGAACTGGCCGAAGGTGGTGGCGTCGACCTGGAACACCTCGCGCATCGCCAGCATGTTGGCGCCGCCGCCGATCCAGCTGCCGGCCAGCGCGGCCATGCCGGCCCAGGTGTCGCCGGCCACGGTGACCGGGTGCAGCCACTTCATGATCTGGAACGCCACCACCGCGCCGAGCATGATGCTGAAGGAGGCGCCCAGGTACATCGCCACCAGTTTCGGCCCCAGGCGCAGGATGCCCTTGAGGTCGATGGTGAGGGTGAGCAGCACCAGCGCCGCCGGCAGCAGCACGTCGCGTGCGACCGGGTCGTACAGCCGGTTGTTGCCACCGTCGATCAGGCCGACGGTGTTGTAGATGCCGGGGATGAGGTAGCACAGCAGCAGCGCCGGCACCACGCCGTAGAAGCGCTTCCAGAACCCCGACGGCCGCCCCGCGGTCCAGAACACCGCGCCCAATGTGGCGGCGATCAGGCCGAAGATGACGATGTCGTTGTGGATCAGGGGCGTCGACGGCATGGAGGTCTCGCGCTATGGTGATCGGAAACGGCGCTGGCGGGACGCCGGCATGCTGTCCGGCGCCGCATCGCCGTCAGGCTGGTCGACGAAGGAGCATCCTCGCCCCTTCCAAACATCGGCCCGCCGACGCCGCCCGCCAGGCCGGCAGCGCCAAGCCATGCGCGGTGGCTGATATGACCGACGTGCCACCGGTGAAATACAGGGCGGAAGTGCACGCAGAACAGGACAGGGAAGCGGCGCGCCGGTGCCGCTGCGGCAGCCCCGTGCGGGAGGGGCCTCAGCCCCGACGCCTTGCCGATGACGCGTCGGGGCCGAAGCCCCTCCCACAACGGCAACTGCCGCCTACCACCGGAAAATCCCGAATCCCGAATCCCGAATCCCGGCCCCACTACTGCCCGATATGCTGCTTCAACCAGCCATTGACCGTGTCGTGCCACAGGATGCTGTTCTGCGGCTTCAGCACCCAGTGGTTCTCGTCCGGGAAGTACAGGAACTTCGATTCGATGCCCTGCCGCTGCGCCGCGGTGAACGCCGCCAGCCCCTGCTCGACCGGGATGCGGAAGTCGAGCTGGCCGTGCACGATCAGCATCGGCTTCTTCCAGTCGGCCACATGGTTGACCGGGTTGAACTTCTCGTAGTTCGACGCCTTCTGGTACGGCGTGCCGCCCTGCTCCCACTCGGTGAACCACAGTTCCTCGGTGGCGTAGCCCATCATGCGCTGGTCGAACACGCCGTCATGGTTGACCAGGCACTTGAACGGCGAATTCCAGTTACCGGCGATCCAGTTGACCATGAAGCCGCCGTAGCTGGCGCCGAGCGCGCAGGCCTTGTCGCCGTCGAGGAACTTGAACTGCTTCTGCGCCGCGGCCCAGCCCTTCTGCAGGTCTTCCAGCGGACGGTCGCCCCAATGCTGGCTGATCGCATCGGTGAAGGCCTGGCCGTAGCCGGTGGAGCCGTGGAAATCGATCATCACCACCGCGTAGCCCTGGCCCGCGTAGGTCTGCGGATTCCAGCGGTAGCTCCAGCCGTTGCCGAAGCTGCCCTGCGGGCCGCCGTGGATCAGGAACGCCACCGGATAGGTCTTGCCCGCCTCGTAGTTCCACGGCTTGACCACGTAGCCGTGCACGGTCTCGTCGTTCCAGCCCTTGAAGGTGAATTGCTCGGCGTCGCCGAACTTCACCTCGGGCAGCATCTCGCCGGCGCTGGGGGTGATCGCGCGCATCGCGGTGGCGCCGCCATCCTTGGCGATCGGCGCGGTGAACAACTGGTTGCCGGTCTGCAGCGAGTTGGTCATCACCGCCAGGGTGTCGCCCTTGATGCCGAATTCGGCCACGCTGTTGCCGCCGACCAGTTGCGACACGCCACCGTTGGCGACGTCGATCTCGAACAGCGGATGCTGGCCCAGTTCCTGCGCCGGCACGTACAGGGTCTTGCCGTCGGCGGACACCTGGATGGCGTCGGCCGAGCGATCCCACTTCGGCGCGATCTCGCGGGTCTTGCCGCTGGCCAGGTCCATCGCCATCAGCCCGAAGCGGTCGGCCTCGAAGCCCGGACGCTTCATCGCGCGGTAGTACAGGGTCTTGCCGTCGGGCGAGAACACCGGGCCGGCGTCCCAGGCCGGATTGGCCGCGGTCAGGTTCACCGGCGCCGCCTTGCCGGCGGCATCCAGCCGGTACAGGTCGAAGTTGGTCGACCACGGCTCCTCGCGCCCGGCCAGGCGCACGCTGGCGACCAGCGACTGCCCGTCCGGCGCCCAGGTGTAGTCCTCGCCGCCGCCGAACGGCTTGGACGGGATGTCGCCGGCCAGGGTGGCGCTGAGCGCCGAGGCGCCGACCACCGGCTTGGCCTTCGCGCCGCTCGGCAGCGGTGCGACGAACAGGCTGTTGCGGCGGCCGTCGTTCCAGGTATCCCAGTGGCGCACGAACAACTGATCGAACACCACGCCGCTGGCCTTGGCGTTCTTGACCTTGTCCAGCCGCTTCTGCGTGCAGGCCAGGTCCGAGCCGCAGTCCTGGAACACGCCGGCGCTGAAGGCGACGCGGTCGCCCTGCGGGGCGACGTGGTAGCTGTCCACGTCCAGCGCGAAGTCGGTGAGCTGGCGCGGGGCACCGCCGGACAGCGGCAGCGCGTACAGCTGCTGGCGGCCGGACTTGGCGCTGAGGAAGTAAACAGTCTTGCCGTCGGCCGACAGTTCCGGCGAATTGACGTTCCAGCCTTCCGGGGTCAAGCGCTTGGGCGGCGCCAGGTCGCGGGTGCGCAGGTCGCGCAGCCACAGCCCGGTGCTGGCCTTGTACGTGGCCTTGTCCACCTGCCGCTTGGCGAACAGCACGGTGCCGCCGTCCGGGGTCAGCAGCGGCGAGGACACCCGGTCCATCGCCACCATGTCGCGGACGTCGAAACCGCGGGTCGCCGCCAGCGCGGGCAGCGCGGTCAGCAGGCACAGGGGCAGCAAGGCGTAGCGCAAGGTCATCGGGCGTCTCCGGAACACGGCAAAACGTCGATGGTAGGGGCGCGGGTGGGCGTGGCGCAAAGGACTGAAGTCATGGAGGGGCTGGGATTGGGGAATCGGGAATGGGGAGTGGCAAGAGCGGGACGCGGGCTCGGTAGGCGCTGCGAACGCCGGTGCGCGGCTGGCTGAGGAGCTGGGAGTGGGGAATCGGGAATGGGGATTGGTAAGCGCGAGGCGCGGGCTTGGTGGGAGGTGCGAGGGCCGCTGGACGGCTGGCCTCGTTTGGTGAGGCGGGTGCCGCTGGACGCGCGGTCGGGGCGCGGCATGGCCTGGCGGCCTGTGCGATGTCCACCATGCAAGCCGTCCGGGCCAGCTGCGGCCGGCAGCGGCCTTCGGTCCCGGCCCTGCACGCGTGTCGCGGTGGCTGGGTCCGGATATGCGAAGCCCGGCGCGGGGCCGGGCTTCGGGTGGTGCGGGAGCGCGGGCGGCGGTTACGCGCGCGGCGTGGCTGGTTCGCCCTTGCGGCCGGTGCGGTACAGCAGCAAGCCGACCAGGGCGAGCAACGCCAGGCCCCACCACTGGTTCAGATGCAGCACTTCCGGCAGCGCCAGCACGTCGGCACGGCCGGACGCCACGATCGGCACGGCGATGGCGATGCCCATCAGCGCCTCGCCGGTGATCAGGCCGGCGGCGAACAGGGTGCCCGGACGGTGCACGCGATCGCGGCCCTCTTCGTCGTCGGCGCGGATCTTGTGGAAGCGCTCGACCAGGTGGCTGAGCAGGCCGCCCAGGAAGATCGGCACCATCAGCTCCAGCGGCAGGTAGATGCCGATCGCCGCGGCCAGCACCGGCACGCGGAAGCGCTTGCCGGTCGCCTTCAGCCACTCGTCGATGGCGATGATCGCCGCGCCGACGCCGGCGCCGATGGCGATCATGGTCCACGGCAGTTCGCCGCCGAACAGGCCCTTGGCCACCGAGGCCATCAGCGTCGCCTGCGGTGCGGCCAGCGCGTTCGGGTGCTGCGGCGTCGCCGCGCCGATGCCGTAGGCCTGGGCCAGCAGGTTCAGCACCGGCGCCATGATCAGCGCGCAGGAGAACGCACCGATCGCCAGCATCAGCTGCTGCTTCCACGGCGTGGCGCCGACCAGGTAGCCGGCCTTCAGATCCTGCAGGTTGTCGCCGCCCACCGCTGCGGCGCAGCACACGACCGCGCCGATCATGATCGCCGCGACCGCGCCGATCGGCGCGCCGCCGATGCCCACCGGCGCCAGTCCGCTCTTGCCCAGCAGCAGCACCAGCACCGCCGAGGCGAACAGGATGGTGGAGATGGTGATGCCGGACACCGGGTTGTTCGACGAGCCGATCAGGCCGGCCAGGTAGCCGGACACCGACACGAACAGGAAGCCGGCGACGATCATGATGATGGTCATCGGCACGCTCACGTGCCACTGGCCGACGATGGCCTGATACAGCCCCAGCAGCGGCAGCGTGCACAGCAGCAGCGCCACCAGCATCCATTTCATCGGCAGGTCGCGGTCGGTGTCGGCCACGATGGTGCCGGCGGTGCTCTTGCGGGCGGCGGCGAAGCCGCTCTTCACGCCCGACAGCAACGACTTGCGCAGCGAGAACAGCGTCCACACGCCGCCGATCAGCATCGCGCCCACGCCCAGGTAGCGCACCTTGGCCGCCCAGATGCCGAACGCGGCCTCGGCTGCCGGCGCATTCGCCAGGCTCTGCGCCAGCGCCGGGTCGGAGCCCATGAAGAACTGCTGGTACAGCGGGATGGCGATGTGCCAGGACAGGATCGAGCCGGACAGCACCACGATGCCGACGTTGAGCCCGACGATGTAGCCCACGCCCAGCAGCGCCGGCGACAGGTTGGTGCCGACGTAGCCGACCAGCTTGCTGCTGCCCAGGTAGGTGGCCTGCGCCCAGGTATCCGGGATCAGTTTCAGGCCGCTGGCCGCGGCCAGCTTGACCAGCCCGCCGATGCTCGCCGACAGCGCCAGGATCTTCAGGCCCGGCCCCGGATTGTCGCCGGCCTTGAGCACTTCCGCCGCGGCCTTGCCTTCGGGGAAGGGCAACGGATCCTCCACGATCATCGAGCGCCGCAGCGGCACCGAGAACAGCACCCCGAGCAGGCCGCCCATGCCGGCGATGCCCAGCACCCACCAGTACTTGAAGTCGGGCCAGTAGCCCATGATCACCAGCGCCGGGATGGTGAAGATCACCCCCGCCGCGATCGACGAACCGGCCGAGGCGCCGGTCTGCACGATGTTGTTCTCGAGGATGGTGCCGCCGCCGAGCAGGCGCAGCACGCCCATCGACACCACCGCCGCGGGGATCGCGGTGGCGATGGTCAGGCCGGCGAACAGCCCCAGGTAGGCGTTGGCGGCCGACAGCACGACGGCCAGCACGATCGCCAGCACGACCGCGCGGAAGGTGAGCTGACGCGGTGCAGCAGCGTTGTTCATGGTTGCCCCTGAAACGAAAAAACGTTTTCCACGCTAGCGTCTGGGGATGGGCAAGTCCAGCGTTCTGGCTCCCAGCTTGTGGCACATGCCTGGGAAGCGGGGATTGGGGATTCGTGGAGGCGATGGCGCCGCGGCGTCAGCGAATTAGCCCCTCTCCCGGCGGGAGAGGGGTTGGGGTGAGGGTGCGGCGCGAAAGCGACTCGCGGAGTTTGGTGCACGAGGCTGCGCCTCGTACCCTCATCCGCCCCTGCGGGGCACCTTCTCCCGACGGGAGAAGGGAAGAGCCTAGCCCCTCTCCCGCCGAGAGAGGGGTTGGGGTGAGGGTCCGGCGCGAAAGCGACGCGTGGAATCTGTTGCACGAGGCTGCGCCCGTACCCTCATCCGCCCCTTCGGGGCACCTTCTCCCGACGGGAGAAGGAACAGCCGCTAGCCCCTCTCCCGCCGGGAGAGGGGTTGGGGTGAGGGTGCGGCGCGAAAGCGACGCGCGAAGCTGGGCGGACGAGACTGCCTCCAAAAACAACCAACATCACTGGTCACCTTTCCCGCCGCCCAACCAAAAATGCCCCGGCGCCCTGGCCCAGCCGCCAACCCATGCCAGCGCGCCTATACTCCGCCGCTGCCCTCTTCCGCCAAGGCCCGCCGTGTCCGCTTCGACCCTGCCGCTGCGCGACGCGCGCGACGACTTCCTCGGCCATCCAAAGGGCGTCTACGTCTGCTTCTTCACCGAGATGTGGGAGCGCTTCTCCTTCTACGGGATGAAGGCGTTGCTGCTGCTGTACCTGACCAAGTACCACCTGTTCGACGACAAGGCCGGGCTCGACCTGCTCGGCGCCTACGGCGGGCTGGTGTACTGCGTGCCGGTGCTCGGCGGCCTGCTCGCCGACCGCTGGCTGGGCATGCGCAAGGCGGTGGTGTTCGGCGGGCTGCTGCTGGTGCTCGGCCATCTCGGCATGGCCTTCGAGGGCCACGCCGCCACCCGCGTCCATGGCGAGGTGGTACGCGACACCTCGTCGCTGGGCATCACCTACCTGTCGTTGGCGCTGATCATCATGGGCGTGGGTTTCCTCAAGCCCAACATCTCCACCATCGTCGGCAAGCTCTACCCCGCCGACGATCCGCGCCGCGACGCCGGCTTTTCCCTGTTCTACGCCGGCATCAACCTCGGCGCGCTGTTCGCCTCGCTGGTCTGCGGCTTCCTGGGCGAGGCCTACGGCTGGCGCTACGGCTTCGGTGCCGCCGGGATCGGCATGCTGCTCGGCCTGGGCATGTTCCTGTGGGGCCAGAAGTACCTGCACGGCCACGCCGAGCCGGCGCAACCGGCACTGCTGCGCGCGCGCGTGTTCGGCATGCCGCGCGAATGGGCGATCTACCTGGCCGCGACGCTCGGCGTGGTGCCGGTGGCCGGCCTGATGTGGGCCGCGGCCAATGGCGCCTTCAGCCTGGGCGGGGAAATCTCCCTGGCGCTGCTGCTGATGCTGCTTGTGCTCGGCGCGGTGCTGCTGTGGTTCGCCTGGTTCACCGGCACCCAGTGCACGCCGGTGCAGCGCCAGCAGATGATCGCGCTGATGGTGCTGATCGCGATGGCGCTGGTGTACTTCACCCTGTACGAGCAGACCTACGGCTCCTGGGTCACCTTCACCGACCGGCTGATGACCAAGGACATCGTGCCGTCGCTGGTGATCCGCGACGGCACCCCGCTGCCGTGGTCGATCGCCTCGCTGCTGCTGGCGCCGCTGGGCTTCGTGCTGGCCGCGTCGCTGTCCGACCGGCGCCCAGCGTCGGCGGCGCCACGCGTGCTGTTCGTGGTGGTGGGGGCGCTGATGCTGCTGTTCCTGATCCGCGACTGCCTGGTGCTGCCGCAGACCGCCGGCTCGCTGACCTACCTGGGCGCGCTGTTCCTGGTGCTGCTGGCGCCGCTGTTCGCGGCGCTGTGGGCATGGCTGGAGCGGCGCAATCTGGAGCCGTCCAAGCCGCTCAAGTCGGCCGCCGGCCTGCTGCTGGCCGGGCTGTCGTTCGTGCCGCTGGCGCTGGCCGCGCAGCAGGTCGGCGCCAGCGGACAGATGGCCAGCGTGTGGTGGCTGGTGCTGGCCTACCTGGTGCTGGAGGCCGGCGAGATGTGCCTGTCACCGGTCGGCCTGTCGGCGGTGACCCAACTCGCGGTGCCGCGCGTGGTCAGCCTGATGATGGGCACCTGGTTCCTGGCCACCGCCTTCTCCGAAGCGTTGGCGGCGCTGTTCGGCAAGCTCGCCGCGATCGAGGTGCCGGACGGCGAGGCGCTGAACGTCGCCGACGCCGCGGCCAAGTACGCGCACCTGTTCTGGCTGATGCTGTGGATCGGCCTGGGCTGCGCGCTGCTGGCCTTCCTCGCCGCGCCATTGCTTCGGCGGATGATGCACGGGGTGCGCTGAGCGGCTGCGTCGCCTTGGGGCGACGCAAACGCTTCGCGTGTCGGCGCGTGCGCAGCTCGCATGGTCGGTGACGAAGGCACCGATAAGACCTGCGAATCGTGCTGAGCCGCCCGCACCGCCAGCCATGACCGCCATCCCAACTTGTCACCCCATGGGCGCAGTGCTAGGTTTTGTTGGTCGCCGCATGACGACATAGAGGAAGAGGAGCTTCGTGATGAAAATTCAAGACGCCAAATTAGAGAAACAGGATTCTCACTCCAACCCGTTCGCGGTCCAGCTCGACGAGCCCATGCAAAACATCGCGGCGCCGGGCGTCTGCGAGATGAAGCCATATCTTGGCGAGGATTCTCGCTGGTACTCCACGCAACCAGGCGGCTGAAACGACGGCGGCTCGCTCAAGACGTCGCGATACATAACGCCGCCGTCAGGCGGCGTTTTTTGTTCGAAAACGTGATGACCACCGACACCGAACACAGGCAGTCGAGTCTCCATGATCAAGGCCAACATTGCCTTCACCGACCTCGAGCAACCGCTCGTATGGCGGGACAATACCCTGTCTCTCGGGCAAAGCCGGATCGCGCCCTACGGTCACTCCGCCGTGGAAACCATCGTGGTCCGCACGCAGGGACAGTGGTTCGCCACGGTGCGCGAGCGTTGCCGGGATGTCGAGGGGGAAAATGCCGATACGGGCGCGCTGGTCGACGCCGATCGATTCAACCACCTGTACAAAGAGGCGCTCCTATGGCCGCTCGATTACCTGATGATCGAAGTGGCCCAGGCCGGATGCCGACTGAAGTTGCGCGCCGGCCTTCTCGGATCGGCGCCTGTCTATTGCCGGGTCGCCGATGACGGGCTGGAAATCTCCTACGATCTGGCCGACTTCTTTTCCCGACCCACGACCATTGATTTGGAGATGGCCAGTCGGCGTCTGGCACTCAACGCGGATTATTCCGCCAGGCAATTGTGTTCGGGCGTTGTGATGCTGACAGAACGCGCCACGCTTTACGCCGAACCAGGCCGGGCGCGTTACGTCTACCCTTCGCCCACCGAAGCCGTATCGCCTTCCGAGGAAGCAGTGATCGACTACGGCATGGAGCGATTCGAGCAACTGTTGCAGCGCGCGGTCTCGATTCGACCGGTATCCAAGCCGATAGCCGTCGAGCTAAGCGGCGGCATGGACTCGGCGACCGTTGCGTGCGCGCTGACTCGCTTGCACGGGAACATCCTGAGCCTGGGCATCCTGCTCGACGAGGGATACAGCCAGGCCCAGGCCGAACGCCGCCGCATGCTCGTCGAAACGCTGGGCCTTCGCGATACGACCGTGCATATCGATGCACTTCCGCCAACGCTCGATCTGCGACCGCGTGCGGATCGAGCGGACTATCCCCTGGCCGAGTTCTATCTCGAAGCATTCGAAACCTTGTGGGACGACGCGCAAGCGCAGGGCAGCGAACAGCTTTTCACCGGCCTTGGCGGAGACCAATTGTTCCCGACCTATCGGAACGAGGAGCCCCCCACCCGCGGCCCTGGCGACGATGTGGCCTCGGAAGCAAAGCGTCGCGCGGAAGCGTTGCTGACGCCCCGAGCGCTCAATGCATCGCGTTCGATCAGCGGATTCGATGCTCCCCCGGGCCCGTTGTCCGCGTCGGTGTTGGCGTCGAGCATGTGCCAGGCGCCCCATCTGCTTCGGCGAGGTCTTTGGCCGGTCAATCCGTTGAGCGATCCGCACCTGGTTGCTTTTTGCCGGCGCCTGCCTTTCGACAGCCGCAAGGATCGGGAAACGATGTGGCGCTATTTGCGAGCAAACGCAGGCGAAGTATTTCCGCGAAGCTATTGCAAAGAGACGTTCGCCCATGTGCTCCCCGAATTGATCGCACAGCATGCGAAGACGATCGCCATGCAGTTGAGCGAATGCGCCCTTGCCGACTTGGGCCTGGTCAAGCCAGACGCCGTCCTGCAACTGCTGGACGAGTTGGTGGCGACTCGCGCACGCCCGCTGACGGCGCCACTGATCTCGTTCCTTTGGCTGGAACGCTTCGTCAGGCAGTTTGCCTGACGATCGCCTCGCGAGCACGAACGGCGAGGCCGCACCGCCGAAGCTACGCACACCGCGGTCCGATCATCGGATCGGACCGCGGATCGCGCTTGCGGATGTAGGCGTCCGACCGCAGCGCCGGCGCGGCGGCGACTAATGCGTCGCCGCGGGTGCCGCCGGTGCCGATGCCGCCGCCGTCGCGGTCGCCCCTCCCAGCGAGCGGTTCAGGAACGCCAGCAACTGGGTGTAGAACGCACGGCGATGCTCCTCGGTATAGAAGCCGTGGCCCTCGGTCGGAAAGTACAGCGTCTCCACCGGCACGCCTGCCCGCTTCAAGACCGCTTCCATCTTCTTGGAGTGCTCGATCGGCGCACGCTCGTCCTCGCCGCCCGCGGCCAGGAACACCGGCACCTTGATCCGGTCGGCGAGATTCACCGGCGATACCGCCGCCAGCGTCTCGCTCGGCCCCAGCCATTCGCGCAGATAGGTCTCGCCGGAGCGGCGGCGCTGGATATCGCCGCGGGCGTACATCATCGGCAGATCGTAGACCCCCACATAGCCGGCCGCGCAGCGGTACAGCCCCGGCTCCTTGGCCACGCCCATCAGCGATGCGTACGCGCCATAGCTGGCGCCGTACAGGCAGATGCGCGCGGGATCGGCGATGCCCTGCGCGATCGCCCAGCGCGTGGCATCGGTCACGTCGTCCTGCATGGCCTTGCCCCACTGCCGCCCGCCAGCCTGTTCGAACGCCCGGCCGTAGTTGCCCGAACCGCGATAGTTGACCTGCAGCACCGCATAGCCGGCGGCGGCCAGGATCTGCGCGTCCTCGTCGAACAGCCCGCTATCGAAGATGCCGAACGGGCCGCCGTGCGGCATCACCACCATCGGCACCTTGCCCGACGCCGCGGCCGCGGGCAGGGTCACGAAGCCGTACAGCTTGGTGCCGTCGCGCGCCTGCAGCGCGATCGGCCGCACCTGCCCCAGCGACGCCGGCTGCAAGGCGGCGCGGCGCGCGAACACGAAGTCGGCCTTCTTCGCCACGGTGTCGAACAGATAGAACTCGCCGGGATTGCGCCCGGACTGCACCTGCACCAGGTTGAGCCGGCCGTCGCGGGTGCTGGAGGTCACGTACACCGACTGCCCGGGGAATGCCGCCTCCAGCGAGCGCTGGGTCCTCGCCTCGGGCGATTCGGGATCGAAGAACAGGCTGCGCGGCGTGTCGCCCAGCACCTCGATGCCGACGGGGATGCGGGAGCCGTGGCGGTAGATGACGCGGTGCGGATCGGCCAGGCCGTCGCGCGCAACGGTCTTGCGTTGCCCGCTGTCCGCGTTCCAGGCCTCGACCGCGGAACTGCCGCTGGCCTGCTGGACCTCCAGGTAGGCGGTGCGCCCGTCTTCCGAAAAGCCCAGCGGCGTCTCCGCATGGTCGCTGAGATTCTCGTCGTTGAGCAGGCGCCAATCCCCTTCCGGCTCGCGGTAGAACAGCTTGTTGGCATTGTCCGCGTCGGCGCCTGCCGCGAAGCGCACCTTGCCTTGCGCATCGCTGTAGAACGTCGCGCGCCGCACCTTCGGCGTGCCCACCAACGGCCGCCGACGGCCGCTGTAGACGTCCATCACCTCGGCGCGGGTGTATTGCTCGCTGATGCCCAAGGGCCACACGGTGATGGCGATGTTGCGATCGTCGCCCGCTAGCGGGCCGATCGGGTAAGCCGCGACATCCTCCACCTTCTTGGGCTGGATCCGCGTGCCCGCGCCGTTGCCGGTGACCCGGTACCCCACCAGCAACTGCGCCACGCCGCCATTGGCATTGATCGCGAACAGTTCGCCGGTCGGCACCGGCTGATCCAGCGCGCCCATCTTGGTGGTCATGCCGAACACCAGACGCGTGTCGTTGACCCACTCGAAATCGCCGACGTGGGTGTTCTTCTCCATGGAGAAGCTGCCCATCAGCTTGTTGTCCGCGCGCCGCATCACGGTCAGCGCGGTGCGGTCGGCCAATGGCACGGTCGCGGCGTAGTACTCGCCGGTCGGCGACAGCTTCAGTTCCTCGACCTGCTCCTGCTGCAAAAACGCGCCCAGGTTCACCTGCGCCTGTGCACTCCCCGCCCCCATTCCCATCCCCAACAAGCCGCACAACGCGACCGCCCCCAGTCTCAGACTCATCCTTAAACCCCTGTCCATTAGTTTCGATATGACCCGCCGGCGAAGTGTAATACGCCGTGCAACGGCGGAGGAGATGACTGGCCGCCAAGGACCGCGATGCGCCCGTGCATGCGAGCGCAGCCGGCCTGGACGATCAGGCCGACCATCGTGCCGGGCGCGTCTACCGATCAGAAACATGCGTGCACACCAACCCGGCCCACGCCGCTACGTGGCTGGCATGCCACGATCAGCCGAATTTGGACACGCGACTTTTGGAATCGCTCCGCCATGAATTGAGAATGTGCTGCAGGTGGTTCTTCTTGGCGACCAATTCACTGGCAGCGCTCCTATCGCCAAGAATCTCCTGCAGCCTCCGCGCCAGCGTATTGGCCGCCGCGACCAGCGACCGACTGAACTGCGCGACATCGATCGCGCTGGAGCCGACCACCTGCGCGCGCTCCTTCAAGGTCACGGTGAAATTTCCATCCGCGCGCTTTCCCACGTTGAAGGAAAAATCGCCGTCCATGAATCTGAAACTGGCGCGCTCGCCGTACAGCATCAACTCGATCGCCCCGTCGATCCACCAGCCCAGAACGACGTCGGCGAAATCATCCCACCCCGCCTCAGGGAAACAGCGGCCGTCGCCATACTCCACATAAATCCGCGCGAACAAGCTCCTGGACAAAGAGCTCTCGGACAACCTGACCGAATCCGCCTCCAGAACCACCAACATAACGACCTCGTTTTCCATAGATAAGCAGCGCCCCGCCGCCGTCAAGACGCCCCTCGCCACAGGTCGACAACGTCATATCGCACCGGCCGGCCTTCGCCGTCCGGCGCGCACCGCGCACCTCGCCGCTCGCGCAGCCGATCCAGGATCGAAACGCGACGATCCTCCCGCCGTCACCTGCCCTTCGGCGCACCGGTCGAACCACGCACCATCACCCTGAAATCCAGCGTCTGCTGCCGCGGCACCTCCACATTCTCGATGATGGCGAGCAGCAGGTTGACCGCGCGCACCCCGATCTCGCGCATCGGTTGCCTGACCGTCGTCAACGGCGGCGTGAGGTAACTGGACGAGGCCAGATCATCGAAGCCGACGATGGACAGGTCGTCCGGCACGCGGATGCCCAGGTCGCGGCAGGCCGCCAGGGCGCCCAGCGCCATCTGGTCGCTGAAGCAGAAGATCGCGGTCGGCGCGGGCGCGCTGGCCAGCAGCGTCATCGCGGCCGCATGGCCGGATTCCACCGAGAAGTCGCCCGGCACCACGCGCAGGTTGCGCAGGCGGCCGCACGCCTTGCCGGCGGCCCGCGCTCCTTCCAGCCGCTGCTGGTGCAGCGGATTGTCGGGCGGGCCGCCCACCACCGCGATCCGCTCGTGTCCCAGTCCATACAGGTGCTCCATCACCGCGCGCGCGGCGGCCGCGTTGTCGATGTGCACGCTGGGGATGCCCAACGCCGGATCGAACTCGCATCCGTTGACCACCGGCGCGGCACTGCCCAGTTGCCCGACGATCTCGCGCGCCGTCGGCGGCAGCCGATGCCCCAGCACGATCAGGCCGTCGGCCTCGTTGCGCCGAAGCATCTGCGCGTAGCGCTCCTCGCGCTCGGGCCGGTGCTGGGTATCGCCCAGCAGGACCGCGTAGCCGGCGGCCTGCGCCGCGTCCTCCGCGCCTTGCAGGATCTGGGCGAAGAATGGATTGGCGATGTCCGGAACGGTGACCAGCAGCTTGCCGCTGCGCTGCGTCTTGAGCGTCCTGGCCACCGTGTTGGGGACATAGCCCAGCGCGGCGGCCGCCTGCTCGATGCGCGTGCGCGTGGCCGGCAGCACTTTTTCCGGACGGGACAGCGCCCGCGACACCGTGCCGGCGGAGACGCCCACGTGCCTTGCGATGTCGTAGATGGTTGCCATGGGGTCAGCTCTTGGTGTCGCTGTGCAGTGCACAACGGGTCCTGCGGGAGGCCCATGCTAGGATAATGCAATCGATTGCATCGGGGCGAATCACGTTGAAGACGCTCAAGGGTCCAGCGCTGTTCCTGGCACAGTTCATCGGCGACACACCTCCCTTCGATCGGCTGGACACGCTGGCCGCATGGGCCGCGGGGCTTGGCTATTCTGGCGTACAAGTGCCGACCAGCGCGCCGCAGCTGTTCGATCTGGCCCAGGCCGCGCAGAGCCAGGCGTACTGCGACGACATCGCCGGCATGCTGGCCGGGCACGGCCTGCAGATCACCGAACTGTCCACGCACCTGCAAGGGCAACTGGTCGCCGTGCATCCCGCCTACGACAGCCTGTTCGACGGCTTCGCGCCGCCGGACAAGCGCGGCGATCCCGCCGCCCGCCAGGCCTGGGCGGTGGAGCAGTTGAAGCTGGCCGCCAAGGCCAGTCAGCGCCTCGGGCTGACGGCGCATGCCACGTTCTCCGGCGCGCTGGCCTGGCCCTACTTCTATCCCTGGCCGCAACGCCCGCCCGGACTGGTGGAAGCAGCCTTCGCCGAACTCGGCCGCCGTTGGCGCCCCCTCCTCGACACCTTCGACGCCTGCGGTGTCGACCTGTGCTTCGAGATCCACCCGGGCGAGGACCTGCACGACGGCGCGACCTTCGAGCGCTTCCTCGACGTGGTGGACCATCACCCGCGCGCCAAGATCCTGTACGACCCCAGCCACCTGCTGCTGCAGCAGATGGACTACCTGGGCTTCATCGACCGCTACCACGCGCGCATCGGCATCTTCCACGTCAAGGACGCGGAGTACCGCCCCAGCGCGCGCAGCGGCGTGTATGCCGGCTACCAGGACTGGATCGACCGTCCGGGGCGGTTCCGCTCGCTCGGGGACGGCCAGATCGACTTCAAGGCGATCTTCTCCAAGTTCGCGCAATACGATTTCCCGGGCTGGGCGGTGCTGGAGTGGGAGTGCTGCCTGAAGCACCCGGAAGACGGCGCGCGCGAGGGCGCCGCCTTCATCCGCGACCACATCATCCGCGTGACCGAACGCGCCTTCGACGACTTTGCCGACAGCGGCGCCGACCCGGCATCGCTGCGCCGCATGCTGGGGACCTGAACCACCACCGCCCTGGGAGGGGAAGCCATGACGCACGCCATGTCGCGCTTGGGCGCGATGATGTTTCTGCAGTTCTTCATCTGGGGGGCATGGTTCGTGACCCTGGGAACCTACCTGGTGCAGGGTCCGTTGCAGGCCAGCGCGAGCCAGGTGGCCACGGCCTTCCTCAGCCAGTCGATCGGCGCCATCGTCGCGCCGTTCCTGGTCGGCCTGATCGCCGATCGCTATTTCGCGGCGCAGCGCATCCTGGCGGTGCTGCACCTGGCCGGCGCGGCACTGATGTGGCTGGCATCCACGGCGACGGACTTCGGCACGTTCTCCGCCTACGTCATGGGCTACATGCTGCTGTTCATGCCGACCCTGGCGCTGGCCAACAGCGTGGCGATGCGGCACATGCACTCGCCCGAAAAGCAATTCCCGCCGGTACGCATGGCCGGCAGCGTCGGCTGGATCGTGGCGGGCGTGCTGATCGGCTGGCTGGGCTGGGAACAGGCGCACCGGCTCGAACTGACCTTCCGCATGGCGGCGCTGGCCTCGCTGGCGCTGGGCCTGTATGCCTTCACCCTGCCGCACACGCCGCCGTTGGCGCAACAGCGCGATGCCGGGCTGGGGCAGATCCTGGGGCTGGACGCGCTGCGCCTGCTGAAGTCGCGCTCCTACCTGGTGTTCTTCCTAGCCTCGATCGCCATCTGCATTCCGCTGGCGTTCTACTACAACTTCACCAACCCCTATCTCAACGACCTGGGCGTGCGCGGCGCGGCCGGGCTGCAGTCGCTGGGCCAGGTGTCGGAAGTGCTGCTGATGCTGGCGATGCCGTTCCTGTTCGCGCGGCTGGGGGTCAAGACGATGCTGGCCCTGGGCATGGCCGCATGGGTGGTGCGCTACGCGCTATTCGCCTTCGGCGATGCGGGCAGCGGCTTCGCGCTGCTGGTGATCGGCATCGTGCTGCACGGCATCTGCTACGACTTCTTCTTCGTCACCGGCCAGATCTACACCGATGCGCATGCCGGCCCCGCCGCGCGCAGCAGCGCGCAGGGCTTCATCACCCTGGCCACGTACGGCGTGGGCATGTTGATCGGCACCTTCCTGTCCGGCGCGGTGGTGGAGCATTACACCACCGCGGCGGGCCCGGACTGGCAACGGATCTGGCTGTTCCCGGCCGCGGTGGCGCTGGCGGTGCTGGTCGCCTTCCTGCTGCTGTTCCGCGATCGCCCGGCGGTCGCGGCCGCCGCGTCCACGCCCGAGACCATCCGATGAGCAGGCTCGGTATCGCCATCGTCGGCACCGGCATGATCGGCGCGGTGCATCGCCGCGCGGCGCTGCTGGCCGGTGCGCAGGTGCGCGGCGTCGCCGCCTCTTCCGCGCAACGCGCACGCGAGGTGGCGCAGGCGTGGGATGTCCCGCGCGCCTATCGCGACATCGAGGAGCTGATCGCCGATCCGCAGGTCCAGGTCGTGCACGTCTGCACGCCCAACCATCTGCATCGCGCCATGGCGCAGGCGGCGCTGGAAGCCGGCAAGCATGTGATCTGCGAGAAACCCCTGGCCACGACCCTGGAAGACGCCCAGGCCTTGGCCGCGCTGGCCGCCGCGACCGGGCTGGTCGCCACGGTGCCCTTCGTCTACCGCTACCACCCGGTGATCCGCGAGGCCCGGGCCCGCGTCGCGCAGGGCGAGCTGGGGCCGCTGCGCCTGATCCACGGCAGCTACCTGCAGGACTGGCTGCTCGATCCCGCCAGCAACAACTGGCGCGTGGACCCGGCCCTGGGTGGTGCGTCGCGGGTATTCGCCGATATCGGCTCGCACTGGTGCGACCTGGTGGAATGGGTCGGCGGGGAGCGCTTCGTCGAGGTCAGCGCGGCGTTCGCGACCGTGATCGCCGAGCGCGGCAGCAGCACCGGGCAGAGCTTCAGCACCCCGGCGGCGGGCGGCGCGATGCAGGCGGTCGCCAGCGAGGACGTGGCCATGGCCATGTTCAGAACCGGCGCGGGCACGCTGGCGTCGTTGACGGTCAGCCAGGTCTCGGCCGGACGCCGCAATCGCCTCTGGTTCGAGATCGATGGCGCCAGGGCCAGCGTGGCCTTCGACCAGGAGGACGCCGAGCGGCTGTGGATCGGCCGTCCCGACCAGCGCGAGGAGGTCTTCGTGCGCGGACCGGGCGCCGGCAGTGCCGAACAACGCCGGCTGTCGGTGTTGCCGGCCGGGCACGCACAGGGCTACGGCAACTGCTTCGAGGCGTTCGTCGCCGACACCTACCACGCCATCGAGGGCGAGCGGCCGCAGGGCCTGCCCACCTTCGAGGACGGGGTGCGCTCGGCGCTGATCGTCGACCGCGTCATCGCATCGGCCAGGACGCGCGCCTGGACATCCATCGGTTGAATCCCGGGAGGACCTCTTGATGAACTCACCCACACGCCGCACCGCGACCCTCGCACTGCTGCTGCTCGCCGCCCTGCCCGCCTTCGCGCGCGCCGCCCCCGCCGACCCGCAACAGCAACAGCCCATCGCGGTGCAGATGTACACGCTGCGCAACGCCGGCTCGCTCGACCAGCAGTTGAAGATCGTGCACGCCGCGGGCGTGGGCGCGGTGGAAACGGTCGGCACGCAGAACGTCAGCGCCGCGGAACTCAAGCAGTTGCTGGACCGGTATTCGATCAAGGCGATCTCGTCCCACGTGCAACTGGCCGAACTGCGCAAGGATCTGGACGGCGTGGTGGCGTTCAACCGGTCGATCGGCAACACCACGCTG
Organism: Xanthomonas sp. DAR 35659; assembly: GCF_041242975.1. Classification (NCBI taxonomy): domain Bacteria; kingdom Pseudomonadati; phylum Pseudomonadota; class Gammaproteobacteria; order Lysobacterales; family Lysobacteraceae; genus Xanthomonas; species Xanthomonas medicagonis. The sequence goes on along the minus strand of NZ_CP162488.1, from coordinate 1,840,725 downwards.
GTGGTGCCGTACCTGGACGCGAAGGAGCGGCCGACCGACGCCGCCGGCTGGACCGCCCTGGGCCAGGAACTGGGCGGGATTGCGAAGCGGGTGCGGGCCAAGGGCATGCGCCTGGCCTACCACAACCACGACTTCGAACTGGTCGACTTCAACGGCAAGACCGGCCTGGAACTGCTGTTCGCGGCGGCCGGCCCCGACCTGCAGACCGAACTGGACCTGGCCTGGGTCGCGCGCGCGGGCCACGACCCGGCGGCGATGCTGGGCAAGTTCAGCGGCCGCCTGTTCGCCGTGCATGCCAAGGACAATGCGCCCAAAGGCCAGGCCGAGGACGAGGGCGGCTTCGCCGCCGTCGGCCAGGGCGTGCTGGACTGGAACGCGATCCTGCCCGCCGCGGCCGCTGCCGGCGTGCGCTGGTACATCGTCGAGCACGACAATCCGCGCGACCCCGCCAAGGTCATCCAGGCCGGCGCGGATTACCTGCGCGCGCACCTGCCCGCCAATCCGCCCGCCAGCGCACCGCGCTAGCCAGCCAAGGAGCCCCGCTTGAAGACGATGCTGACAGTGGCCGTGGCGCTGATGGGGTCGACGCTCGCGACCGCGGCGTGGGCCAAGGACGACCCCACAGCCGGCGCACAGCTCTACGCCACGCACTGCACGGCCTGCCATGGCGCCGATCGCGCCGGCGTGCCCGGCGCGTTCCCCGCGCTCACCGATGTGGGCAAGCGGCTGCAGCCTGCGCAGGTCAAGGAGAAGATCCGCAACGGTGGCGGCCTGATGCCGCCCTTTGCGCAGTTGTCGCAGCAGGAGATCGACGACCTCGCCAGCTTCCTGGCGCAATAGGACGCCGACGCCGGCGGCGTGCCGGCGCTACAGCTCGCGCACCCAGATGTTGCGGTAGCTGACCTTGGAATCGTGCTCCTGCAGCAGGATGGGCGCGCACGCATGCGGCGAGTACGACGGCGCGCCGATGTACTCGGTCTTGCCCGCCACGACGGTATCGTTCTGCACCAGCACGCCGTTGTGCAGCACGGTGATGCGCGCGGGCGAGATGAGCCCGCCGCCCTGCGAGAAGCGCGGCGCCTTCCAGATGATGTCGTAAGCCTGCCACTCGCCTGGCGCGCGCGAAGCGTTCACCAGCGGAATGGCCTGCTTATAGATCGCGCCTGCCTGGCCGTTGGCGTAGGTCGGGTTGTCATAGCTGTCGAGCACCTGCAGCTCGTACGCCTCCTGCAGGAAGATGCCGCTGTTGCCCCGCTGCTGGCCGTCGAACCCACGGATCGCGGTGGGCGTGCGCCATTCCACATGCAACTGGATATCGCAGAAGCGCTGCCTGGTGCGGATGCCCTTGCTGCCTGGCACCACGGTCAACGCGCCGCCGGCGACGCGCCAGGGCACGGCGCCGCCCTGCTCCGACTCCCAGGCGGACGTATTCTTGCCGTCGAACAGCACGATCGCATCGGAGGGCGCGCGGCCCGCCGGCGTGGCCACGGTCGCGGGCACCGGCGTCCACACCTCGGTCTTGGCCGGATCGCGCGCGCCTGCATCGTCGGCCTGCGCGAACGCGGGCGTCGTGGCCAGCAGGCAGGCCGTCAGCAGGAAGTGTCTGCTCATCTGATTCCCTGGGAAGTGGCGCATGGAGAATGCAGGCCGGCCCATCAGTTGGTCCCCCAGGCCGGCGTGCCGGGCACGTAGGCCAGGTCGCCGTCGTAGCGACCCGGCACGGCGACGTACCGCAGCACCTCGGTCGCGCCGACCTTGGAGGTGAAAAAGCTGAAGAGGGTCAGTTGCTTGATCATCGTGAAGGCATGCGGCATCGCGGCCAATGCTTTGGGCGTGCCGGTGTCGGTCACCTTGACGAGATGCTTGCGGGCTTCCGCGTCCAGGGCGCGCAGCAGTTCGGTACGCGCCTGCGGCGTCAGCGACACGAACCGGCCGCCGGCGCGTTTGTCGATGTCGACAAGGCCGGCGCGGAACGTGGCCTGCTCGCGGGGGGTGTAGCAATCGGTGACGAAGCGCGCCATGAACTGGCCCACGCCGGCGTCCTTCGCGCCCGGCGTCTTGGTCCGCGGCAGGATGGTCTCGGCGATCTCGTCGAGCAGGCCGACCTCGGCAGCGGAGAACAGCGGTTTCGTCCCCGCGGCCGGCGCCTGCCCATGCGCAAGCGCGGGCAGGCCGACCATGGCCGCGCCGGTGGCGGCGAAAATCATCTTCAGCAGGTCGCGACGTTCCATCACAGGTTCCCCGCTTTCAGTTCGCGCACCGCATGGTCGGCGGCCCGCGCCGTCAACGCCATGTAGGTGAGCGAGGGATTCACGCAGGCACTGGAGGTCATGCAGGCGCCGTCGGTCACGTACACGTTGGGCGCGTCCCAGACCTGGTTGTGCTGGTTCAGCACCGAATTCTTGCGGTCGCGGCCCATGCGCGCGGTCCCCATTTCGTGGATGCCCTTGCCGGGCGCGTAGTCGTCGTCGTGCATCTGCACGTCCTTGACCCCGGCGGCCTCGAACATCTCCGCGGCATCGGCCGCCATGTCCTTGCGCATGGCCTTTTCGTTCGCGCGCAGGGCCACGTCCATCGCCAGGACCGGCAGGCCCCACTTGTCCTTGCGCCGCGGATCCAGACGAATCGTGTTGTCGTGGTGCGGCAGCATCTCGCCGAAGCCGGTCATGCCGATGCGCCACTCGCCGGGCAGGGTCAGCGCCTCCTTCAGGTCGGCGCCGATGTTGAGTTCGGCGATCTCGCGCGACCAGCCCGTGCGGCTGGCGCCGCCCTGGTAGCCGAACCCGCGCAGGTAGCCGCGCTTGTCGCCGGCGACATTGCGGAAACGCGGAATGTAGAAGCCGCAGGGACGGCGGCCGAAGTAGTACTTGTCGTCGTAGCCCTCGACCCGACCGGACGCGCCCGCGCCGAAATGATGGTCCATCACGTTGTGCCCCAGCTCGCCGGACGACGACCCCAGCCCGCCTTCCCAGACGTCGGTGGCCGAGTTCATCAGCAGCCAGGTCGAGTTGAAGGACGACGCATTGAGGAAGATGACGTTGGCCGTGTACTGGTAGGTCTGCCCGCTCTCGGCATCGATGATCTCCACGCCGCGCGCGCGCTTGCGGTCCTTGTCGTAAAGCACTTCCTTGACGATCGAGAAGGGCCGCAAGGTCAGGTTGCCGGTCTTCATCGCCGCCGGCAACGTCGCCGACTGGGTCGAGAAGTAGGCGCCGTAGGGACAGCCCAGGATGCACTTGTTGCGGTACTGGCAGTTGACCCGGCCCTGCTCGACCTTGGGCTGGGTGATGTTCGCGGTGCGCGAGTGGATCAGGTGCCGCGTTCCGCCGAAAGCCTTCTTGATCCGCGCGGCCACGTCCTTCTCGACGATGTTCAAGGGGATCGGCGGCAGGAACTCGCCATCCGGCAACACGTCCAGACCCTCGCGCGTGCCGGCGATGCCGGCGAACTTCTCCACGTAGTCGTACCAGGGCGCGATGTCGGCGTAGCGGATCGGCCAATCGGTGGCGATGCCGTCCCTGAGGTTGGCCTCGAAATCCAGGTCCGAAAAGCGGTAGCTCTGCCGGCCCCACATCAGCGAACGGCCGCCCACGTGATAGCCACGGAACCAGTCGAAGCGCTTGGTCTCGACGTAGGGCGATTCCTTTTCGTTGGCCCACATCCCCTGCAGGTTCTCGACCAGGCCGTAGTCGCGGCTCAACACCGGATAGTCGGCGATCATCGCCTGGGTGGGCCGGTTGTGGTGCGGGAAATCCCACGCCTCCTTCATCGCGTTGACGTAGTCCTTGACGTGCTCGATGTTGCGCCCGCGTTCCAGCATCAGGACCTTGAGGCCCTTCTCGGTCAGCTCCTTCGCTGCCCAACCGCCACTGATTCCCGAGCCGACGACGATGGCGTCGTAGTGATTGTCTGCCATGGGTTCTACTTCACCTGGGTGGATATCGTTTCAGACGTCGCAGAGGCGGATCGCCTCGCGCAGCGAGCCGACGGGATCCGGCGCCGTGGGAATGAATTCCTGCGCCAGATAGCCATCGAAACCGGTGTCGCGGATCGCGCGACAGATGGCCGGATAGTGGAGTTCCTGCCGATCCCCGATCTCGTGCCGGCCGGGCACGCCCGCGGTGTGGTAATGCTTGAAGCAGGCGTGATGCCGGCCGATGGTGGCGATGATGTCGCCCTCCATGATCTGCATGTGATAGATGTCGTACAGCAGGCCGAAATGTTCCGAGCCGATCCGCTTGCACAGCTCGACGCCCCAGGCGGAGTGGTCGCACAGATAGTCGGGATGGTCGACCTTGGAGTTCAGCAGCTCCATCACCAACACGACACCGCGTTTCTCGGCATGCCCGAGGATGCGCTTGAGTCCCGCCTCGGCGTTGGCCAAGCCATCCTGCGGATCCATGCCGTCACGATTGCCGGAGAAGCAGATGAGGTTGCGATAGCCGGCATCGGCGACCAGATCGATGTGACGGGTGTAACGCGCGACCAACGCGTCGTGGTACTGGCGGCCCGCGAAGCCCTTGTCCAGGCCCAGTTCCGCGCCGTTGCACATCGAGCTATACACGCCGTTGGCTTTGAGCGTGGGCCAGTCCGCCGGGCCGACCAGGTCGATGGCGGCGAAGCCGATGCCTTTTACCGTCTGGCAGAGCTGGGCGACCGACTGCTGAGGAAACGTCCAGCGCGCGACCGAATGCTTCAGGCTGCCCTTGCGCGGCGCGACGGCGGCGTCGGCAACTCCAGGCAGCAGGCCCGCGGCGCACAGGCCGAGGCTGCCGGCAACAGCGACGCGTAACGCCTCTCGCCGCGTGACCCCCACGGCTGGCGCCGGTCCGATCGAGTGGATGGACATCCGCGTGCCGGCCTCCCAACCGGTGTGAAACATTCACGATTCGCCGCAATGCAATCGATTGCACCATAAAGGAGGCCGTCGTTTTTTTGCAAGACGCAGTGCACGAAAACCCATGCTGCGGGGCAGCATGCTTGTCGGGATAGCGACTTCATGATGGCGACGGGATCGTTGTAGCTACTCGGGATGTCCAGTGCATATCTGAGTTGCGCACCCCAAGCGCCTCTCCAATCCTCAATCCAAGATTCAACAGCCACCGCACCAGAAGCGCATTCCGATAGCGAGTGTGCTCATCGCGCCACGGGTTGTCGGCGCAGGTAGGATCGGTCACTCGCAGCAGCTCTTGCACCTGCCTGTCGGATAGCCCCTCCCGTTCAACTCGGATGCCGGCTGCCGGCTGCCGGCGAGTAGCGCATCCGACTATCCAATGCCCTGAACGTGATCTCCGTAGCGCTCTGAAGGCGGGCAAGGAATGCGTTCGACACGCCATTTCGGCTTCGACGATCATCTGCCAGCCAAGCAAGGTAGCTACGGATATACAACAGACGCGTGGACGCAACCTGAGGGGCCACTTCTTTTAAGCGTTGTCCACGAGGCCTGGTGCGCACAGCCTCCTTTGCTAGGACTCGCTTCTTGCTTTGAGTGCAAGAGACAGTCGTCTTGGAGCCGAGTTCCGCCAACCGTTGCCGGCTACTACGTATGAGCCCTTCAACCTCAGCAACCGAAAGAAGTTCCCCATACTCCAGACGACTGTCTAAGTCGATCCGAGGTGCAGCCAAGAAATGTTCAAGAACCACGATCGCACGCAGCACGTTGCTGATCGTGTTAGTTGAAAGACTTCTGACGCGAACCCGAGTTAGAGTCTCTAACAAAACTAAGGAAGGATCCGTAGGCAGATGATCGAACTGGCAATCGAGAGCCACGCCAGATGGATATCGATGCGACGTTCGAATCGGATGCGTAGCTTGCCCATGCCTGCGAACCACGCGTGAGTGCGTTCCACGACCCAGCGATGGCGCCCCAGCCGGTCGTTGCGCTCGATCCCCTTGCGAGCGATGCGTGGCGTGATGCCCCGCTTCTTGAGGTGATGGCGGCAACGATCGATGTCGTAGGCCTTGTCAGCGTGCAGTTTGCCTGGCCAACGTCGTGGGCGCCCTGGCTTGCCGGCGATCGGCGGCAAGGCATCGACCAGTTCCTCGAAGACCACCGAGTCGTGCCGGTTGGCTCCGGTCACGCAGAACGCCAAGGGAACGCCATTGCGGTCGACGATCAGATGCCGCTTGCTGCCGAGTTTGCCGCGATCGGTCGGGTTCGGTCCGGTGTACGCGCCCCCCGGGGGGAGGCCACACTGGCCGCGTCCAGGCTGGCTCGGCTCAGGTCCAGCTTGTCGGCTCGCCGCAATTCGGCCAGCAGGACCTGATGCAGGCGATGCCAGACGCCGGCGGCCTGCCAGTCGCGCAACCGGCGCCAACAGGTCATGCCGCTGCCGTAGCCCAGTTCCAGGGGCAGTTCTTCCCATGGAATGCCGGTCCGCAGGACATAGACGATGCCGTTGAGGGCTTGCTGATCGCTGACGCGAGGCCGCCCTCCTTTGGGGGAGGGCTTTACTGATGGGATCAGCGGTTCGATGCGCTTCCACAGCGCGGCGGGGATCTCTTTGCGACGGGCCATGTCGCTAATTTTGCCACATGCGAATCTGCGTTCAACTACGTTTTGTTAGCGACTCTTAGTGCAAACACGGTGGGGCGAAAGAGCGGGCATCCATGCTCATCCAGCAATACTGGAAAGCGTTCGCCAGAGGCGAACACGACGATCCGAACCCGAAATGCCGGCTCCATCGTTTACATCCTCTACTGCTAGAAGATTGGCCTCAGACTAGTCAAGAAGCAAAGATCTCCGCGCAAACAAGAAAACCCCAGTAAGCAAAATGGCTTACTGGGGCTTATTTGCATCTCTGAACTACTAAAAATTAGAACGGAATATCGTCATCCGCGAAGTCGTCCATCGGCGCGGACTGCTGCGGCGCCGGCTGCTGGCGACGCGGGGTGTAATCCTGGCCACCACCGCCCTGGTTCGGGCGCTCCTGGCGCGGGGCCGAGCGCTGCGGGCGATCACCGCCCATGCCACCGCCACCGCCTTCGCCACGGCCGCCCAGCATCTGCATTTCGTCGGCGACGATGTCTGTGGAGTACTTCTCCACGCCGTCCTGGCCGGTGTACTTGTCGTAGCGGATCGACCCTTCGACGTACACCGAGCTGCCCTTGCGCAGGTACTCGCCGGCGATCTCGCCGAGCTTGCCGAAGAACACCACGCGGTGCCATTCGGTGCGCTCCTGCTGGTTGCCGTCCTTGTCCTTGCGCACGCTGGTGGTGGCCAGGCTGATGCGGGTGATCGCCATGCCGGCCTGGGTGTACTTGGTGTCGGGATCGTTGCCGAGGTTGCCGACGAGGATGACTTTGTTGATGCCGCGGGCCATGGAATTCTTCCGTTCGGGATGGGGAACCCGCTGGGGCGCGGGCGTATCGGATGGGGGCGCCCGCTCGGAAACGGGCGTAGACAGTGAATTATACCGGGCTGGCCGCCGATATCAGCCTTCCGCCGGTTCAGGCGTCAGACTCCCCCTCGCCGGGGTGCCCTATAATCCCTGCATTCCCCCAAGTACGACCGCATGAGCCTCGCCGAAGACCTCCGCCCCGCCCTGGGGCTGCCTCAGATCCAGGCGCTGGCCGCGCCCGACATGAGCGCCGCCGATGCCCTGATCCGCGGCCGCCTGGCTTCGGACGTGGTGCTCATCAACCAGATCGCCGAGCACATCGTCTCCGCCGGCGGCAAGCGCCTGCGGCCGATGCTGGTGATGCTGGCCGGGCGCGCCTGCGGCGGCGGCGGGCCGGTGCACCAGCAACTGGCGGTGATCGTCGAGTTCATCCACACCTCCACCCTGCTCCACGACGACGTGGTGGACGAGTCGGACCTGCGCCGCGGCCGCAGCACCGCCAATGCGCTATGGGGCAATGCGCCCAGCGTGCTGGTCGGCGACTTCCTGTATTCGCGCAGCTTCCAACTGATGGTGGAGCTGGACAGCATGGCGGTGATGCGGCTGCTCGCCGACACCACCAACCGCATCGCCGAGGGCGAGGTGCTGCAACTGCTGCACGTGCACAACCCGGACACCGACGAGGCCGCCTACCTGCGCGTGATCGAGCGCAAGACCGCGGTGCTGTTCGCCGCCGGCACCCGCCTCGGGGCGATGGCCTCGGGCGCGTCCGACGAGGTGCAGCAGCGCCTGTACGACTACGGCATGCACCTGGGCTACGCGTTCCAGATCGCCGACGACGTGCTCGACTACACCGCCGATGCCGCCGACCTGGGCAAGAACCTGGGCGACGACCTGGCCGAGGGCAAGGCCACGCTGCCGCTGATCCACGCGATGGCGCATGCCGACGAGACCACCCGCGCGCGCCTGCGCCAGATCGTCGAACAGGGCGACGCCAGCGCGATGCCGGAGGTGTTGGCGGCGATCCAGGCCAGCGGCGGCATCGACTACAGCCGCCGCCGCGCGGCCGACTACGCCGCCGCCGCCGAGCACGCCCTGGATGGCCTGCCGGAGAACGAGGCGCTCGCCGCGCTGCGCGGACTGGCCCGTTACGCGGTCGAGCGCAAGCATTGATCCGGCGCGCTGGGCGCGCGCCGGACGGGATTGGGGAATGGGGATTGGGGATTGGGGAATCGTAACGGCGGGTTGGCTGGCGACTGACGCGTTGCTGCCCCCGCCAGACCAACTGGTCGGTGAGGACGGCCGCGGAAAACGCGCCTTGCAAACGGATGCGGCAGTGCAGTCGGCAAACGCGCCGTGCCGCTGTTGCCAATCCCAAATCCCGCCAAGCGCGCAGCGCGAGGCACCTCCCTAATCCCGGCCAAACCGCTCCTCGAAGAAATCGTGCAGCATGCGGTAGGCACGCTTGGCCGCGCGCGGGTTGTACTGGCAACCCGGCGGGCTGTTGGCGTCGGCCTCGGCGAAGCAGTGCACGGCGCCGCTGAAGTTGACGAATTGCCAGTCGGCACCGGCGCCGTTCATCTCCTGCTCGAAGGCGGCGATGTCGTCGCGGCTCACGCTCTTGTCGTCGGCGCCATTGAGCACCAGCAGCGGCGTCTTCGCGCTACCCGACGCCGCCGGCGATGGCGTCGACAGGCCGCCGTGCAGGCTGACCACGCCGGCCAGCGGCGCGCCGGCACGGACCAGTTCCAGCACCGTGGTGCCGCCGAAGCAGAAACCGACCGCACCGATCCGCGATGCATCCAATGGCGCTTTGCCGGCCTGCGCCTTCAATACCTCGACCGCCTTCAATGCCCGCGCACGCAGAGTCGGAGGATCCTTCTTCAGCGCGCCGGCGAACTGCCCGGCCTCGGTGTCGTTGGCCGGACGCTTGCCCTTGCCGTACACGTCGGCCACCAGCACCACGTAGTCGTCGCCGGCGAGCTGTTTGGCCTTCTCGATGGCCGACGCGTTGACGCCGCGCCAGTTCGGCACCATCACCAGGCCCGGCCGCTTGTCGCTGTCCGCATCGTCGTAGACCAGCACGCCACTGAAGCTGTCCTTGCCGACCTTCCACTCCACCGGCTTGGCCTGCATCGCGGCCAGCGCCGGTAGCGGCAGCGCCAAGACCAGGCCCAGAACGCCGATCCACCGCATCGTACGAGTGCGCATCGCGTTTCTCCCATCGGAACCAGCCGGCAGTCTAGAACGTTTTCTTGCGGCGGTTTGCAGACAGGGAGAGCGACTTCAGTAGAGCGACCTCAGTGGCGAAGGACTCCATCGGCGAAGCCCATCGCGACTCAGGTCGCGACTCCAGGGAGCCTCTAATCACGATGGAAGGCCTATCCGTAGGAGCGCCTGCAGCCTCCACGCGCATGACCCCGCCTGTTTGTCGCGGCTAAAGCCGCTCCTACGAGGACGGCAGCGCGTTCCGCTGCGCAGCGACAACGCACGTTACTGCAGGTCCCATGAAGTCGCACCCACACACGGCGTCGCATCGATCAAAGCGCGCCAGGCACGCGCTCCGCACCATGCGCGCGTGCCACCGCACCGCCGCGGCGACCCGCTCAGGCGATGCCCAGCCCCGGGATGGCGCTGATCGCGTCCGGGTCGAATCCGGCCAGCTCGGCGAAATGGCGGCCGCGCGCCACGTAGTCGCGGTAGGCGCCGAAGCTGGGCGCGCCCGGCGACAGCAGCAGCACGCCGCCGCCCTCGCCCAACGCCGCGCGCGCCAGCGCCACCGCTTGCGACAGGTCCGCGGCGGCGTGCAGGCCGAACCCGGCCTCGGCCGCCAATGGCGCCAGCAGCGCGTGGATACGCGGGCCGTTGGCGCCCATGGTCACGATCTCCAGCGGCGCGCCGGCGCGCATCGCGGTGGCGAAGTCTTGCCAGTCCAGGCCGCGGTCGTGGCCACCGACCAGCAGCGCGATGCGGCGCCCGCGGAAGCACTCCAGCGCCGCCAGCGTGGCATGCGGGGTGGTGCTGATCGAATCGTTGACGTAGGCGACGCCATCGCGCTCGCCCACGGTCTGCAGGCGGTTCGGCAGCGGCCGGAACGTCGCCGCGGCCGGCGCCAGCGCCGCCGCATCCAGGCCCAGCGCCTCGATCGCCGCCAACACCGCGCACAGGTTGCCACGGTTATGCCGCCCCGGCAGCGGCACCCGCGCGCTGTCGAACACCGCCACCTCGCCGCGGTGCACCACGTCGCCACGCATGTGCCAGCCATCGTCGCGGTTGAACCAGCGCACCTCGCTGTCGGGCAGCGACAGCGCCGCCAGTTGCGGATCGGCGGCATTGAGCAGCGCGATGCGCGGCCGCGCGCGCGTCACCAGCGCCAGCTTGTCCTCGATGTAGCGCGCCTGGCTGCCGTGCCAGTCCAGATGTTCCGGGAACAGGTTCAGCACCAGCGCCAGCTGCGGCCGTGCGCCGCTGTGCGCCACGTCGCCGGTCTGGTAACTGGACAGTTCGATCGCCCAATACCGCGGCGGCTGCGGCGGCGCCAGCACTTCCAGCAGCGGCAGGCCGATGTTACCGACCAGGCCGGTGCGATGGCCGCCGGCACGCAGCAGATGCGCCAGCAGCGCGGTGCTGGTGCTCTTGCCCTTGGTGCCGGTGATGCAGACGCTGCCCGGCACCACGCCATCGGCGCCGGCATGCTCGGCGAACCACAGCGAGGTGCCGCCGATAAAACGCGTCCCGCGTGCCGCGGCGGCCTGCGCCTCGGGCCGGTACGGACTGATCCCGGGCGACTTGATCACCACCTCGAACGCGGCCAGGCGCTCGGCGCTGGCCTCGGTCTCCACGCGCAGCGCCGGATCGCCAAGCGCTGCCAGCGACGCCGCTTCCTCGACCGAGCAGAACACCGTCAGCGGCAGCGGCGCCGCCGATTCCCGATTCCCGATTCCCGATTCCCAGCCGCGCACGGCGGCATACGCCGCGCGGCCCTCGCGGCCCCAACCCCACAGCGCGACGCGCAGGCCCTCAAGCTGCGAAATTCGCACGCACGCGTTCCCACAGGTCGGCCGGAATGCGGTGCTGCGCGTCCAGCGCCAGCAACGGCTCCACGTGCAGCTCGCCCACGTCCAGCTGCGGCTGGATCTCGCGGATGAAGCGCGCCACCAGCGCATCCTCCTTCCACTCGGCGCGCGCGGCCAGCGTGGCCATCGCCGCGCGCGATTCGCGGCCTTCGCCGACGCACTCGAACGGCTTGTGGTCCTGGAATTCCAGCAGCGCGTCGAAACCCGGCGCCTGCGCCGCGTCGTCGAGCAGGTTGCGGCCGAAGATGCGCACTAGGCGCGTCTTGGGCATGAACGGGGCCAGCGCCAGGAATACGAAGTGGCATTTCGGGCACACCCCGCACCAGCGGTGCGCCGGGCGTTCGCCGAGGATATGGAAATTGCGGTTGCAGCTGGAGAAGTGCGCATCGTAGTGGTCGGTCTTGGCGAACTGCCGCGCCACCGCCAGCTCCGACAGCGGCCGCAGCAGCGAGTAATAGTGCAGGTCCGCGGCCACGTGGCGCTGCACGTGCGTGCCGAATGCCTGCTCGAACGCCCAGCCCTTGGACCACTGGTGGTTGACCTCGCCGGTGCCGGCGATCTGGCTGCCGTAGCTGGCCGAGTGCTCGTTGGAGAACACCACCTGGCCCGCGTCGCACAGCAGCGCGGCGAACACCAGGATCGCCGAGTTCACAGCGGTCACTGGGATATGCCCGTTCCACGCGCCCTGCCGGTTCAGTTCGAACAGCTCCGGCGCCAGCGCGCGGCCGATGTTCAGGGTCGGCAGCGCGGTGCGCTCGGCGCAGGCGCGGATCAGCTGCGAACCGCCGATCCAGGCCACGGTCTGCGCCACCCCGGCCGCGCGCAGGGCCTCGATGCTGACCAGCGAATCCTTGCCGCCGCCGATCGCCACCAGCGCCTGCGCGCCCAGGCCCAGCGCCGACGCGTCCTCGGTGGCCGCCGCGGTCGCGGGGAAACGGATCCTGCCGCGCAGGTCCAGGCCGTTGCGGTAGGCGAATTCGCCCAGCCCGTGCAGGTACACGCTGTCCAGCAGCGCGGCGGTGTCGGCGTCGATGGCGTAGTCGTCGATGACGATCTGCGGCGGCACCGCGGCCTTGTAGTAGCTGACCCCGGCGATCAGGTGCAGAAGGCGCAAGGCGCGCTGCACCGCCTCGGCGCGCGCCGCGTCCAGCACGAACGGCGCCCCAGGCACGGTGATCGTCTCCACCAGCTCCGGTCCCTGGTCGAACGCGTACACCAGGCGCGCGACGCCGCTGTCGGCGTCGAACGCGCAACGCACGAAGCGGAAGGTACGGATCTGCTGTTTGTCGAAAACGGTCATGGACTACCTGCAAGCACGCGCGTGCGACGCAAGTAGCGTCGGCACAGGAAAAGTTCGATCAGGGAGAACGGCAGCGCCGCCCACAGCCACGGCAGGCAGCCCAACAGGAACGCGAACGAAAACCAGACCCAATGGCTCGCGCTCCCTTGCGGCGCATCGCCGGAGGCCGCGAACGCCACCGCGAGGTACAGCGCCAGCAGCGGGAGATAGCTGCAGGCGGCCAGCAGCAGCGTGCGCAAGGCCAGCACGCCCGCACGCCGGGTCGGCCGCCGGCCCTGCCAGCGCCCCGCCCACCACGCGCCGGCGCCAGCCGCGAGCAAGGCCGGCAGCGCCCACTTGAGGCTGTCGGTCCACGGCAGCGCGATGCCGGACTGGTCGGCCGCGGTGGCCAGAATCATCGCCGCGGCGCCGGCGACGGTGCTGAGCGCGACGAACTCAGGCAGCGGGGACATCGATCGCGTCCTCCCGCGGCAGCTCGCGCTGGTTGTAGACGCTGGCCATCGCGAAGCCATACGCGCCGGCATCGGCGATCAGCATCACGTCGTCCGGCGCGGTGGCCGCGGGCAACCGCCGGCGCTTGCCGAACACGTCGCTGGATTCGCAGATCGGCCCGACCACGTCGAACACCGCGTCGGCGGCGCTGTCCAGCCGGCTCAGGTTGACCACGTCGTGCCAGGCGTCGTACAGCGCCGGGCGGATCAGGGCATTCATGCCCGCATCCAGCCCGACCCGGCGAATACCGTCCTTGTCGATCACCTGGGTGGCGCGGGCCAGCAGCACGCCGCACTCGGCGACCAGGTAACGGCCCGGTTCGATCGCCAGGCGGAACGCCGGATGTACCGCCTTGACCTCGGCCAGGCCCTGCGCCCAGGCGTCCAGGTCGAACGGTTCGTCGTCGGCGCTGTAGGCGATCGGCAGGCCGCCGCCGATGTCGATGACCTCCACGCTGCCGATGCGGCGCGCGAAACCGGCCAGCTCGTCGCACATGCGGCGCCAGTGCTGCGCGGTCTCCACCCCGCTGCCCAGGTGCGCATGCAGCCCGACGATGCGGATGTCCAGCGCGCGCGCGGCCTCGACGAATTCGTCCACGCGCGTCGCCGACAGGCCGAACTTGGACGCTTTGCCGCCGGTATTGACCTTCTCATGATGGCCGTCGCCATGGCCCAGGTCGATGCGCAGCCACAGGCTGCGGCCGCGGAACAGCTCCGGCCAGCGCTGCAGCAGTTCGACGTTGTCGACGGTGACGGTCACGCCCAGCGCGAACGCGGCCTCGTATTCGGCCCTGGGCGCGAAGCTGGGCGTGAACAGCACCCGCCGCGGCGACAACTCCGGCAAGGTGTTGAACACCCGCTGCAGTTCGCCGTGCGCCACGCATTCCAGGCCGAAGCCCTCGGCGACCAGCGCCTCCAGGATCGCCGGATGCGAATTGGCCTTGATCGCGTAGTAGCGCTGGTCGATCGGCGCGATCGCCGCCAGCGCCCGCGCCCGCGCCCGCAGGGTCGGCAGGTGGTAGACGTAACGCGGCGTGCCGGCCTGCGCCAGCTGCAGCAGGTGCTCGCGCTCGGCGTGCCACCACGGCGTCGGCCGCGCACGCACGCTGCCGGTGATCTCGCGCCAGCGTGGGCCGAACACCTCGGTCTCCTCCACCGGCATCGCGCCGCTGTCGATCAGCTCGGCATGCAGGATCGGCAACAGGCCATCGGCGTCGGTCTCGTCGATGACGAAGGTCAGGTTCAGGTCGTTGGACGACTGCGAGATCATGTGCACGCGCTCCTTGCCGAACGTGGCCCACACGTCCGAGAGCTTGTGCAGCAGCGAGCGCATGCCGCGCCCGACCAGGGTGATCGCCGCGCACGGCACGATGATCTTGACCCGGCAGATCTCCGCCAGGTCGGCCGACAGCGCCGCCAGCACGTCGGTGTTGACCAGGTTCTCGCTCGGGTCCAGCGACACGGTGACGTTGGTCTCGGCCGACCCGATCAAATCCACCGACAGGCCATGCTTGGCGAAGCGTGCGAACACATCGGCCAGGAAGCCGACCTGCTGCCACATGCCGATGCCTTCCATCGACACCAGCACGATGCCGTTGCGGCGGCTGATCGCCTTGACCCCGGGCACGGTGCGGGCGTTGCCGTCGATGCTGGTGCCGGGCAGCTCGGGGCGCTCGGTGTCCAGGATCGCCATCGGCACGCCGCCGTCGCGGCACGGCTTGATCGAGCGCGGATGCAGCACCTTGGCGCCGGTGGTGGCGATTTCCTGCGCTTCGTAGTAGTCCAGCCGGGTCAGCAGGCGCGCGTCCGGCACCTCGCGCGGATTGGCGCTGAACATGCCCGGCACGTCGGTCCAGATCTCCACCCGGCCGGCGCCGAGCAGCGCGCCGAAATACGCGGCCGAGGTATCCGAACCGCCGCGGCCGAGGATCGCGGTGCCGCCGTCCTCGTGCCGCGCGATGAAGCCCTGGGTGATCAGCATGCGCGTGGGCTGGGCGACGAAGCGCGCGCGCCAGTCGGGATCGGACTGCCACTGGCACGACACCGACAGACGCTTGGACCACTCGCTCTGGTTGGGCTGCGGCGGCAAGGCGTCCAGCCACTGGCGCGCGTCCATCCAGCCGATGTCCAGGCCGCTGGCATGCAGGTAGGCCGCGCCCAGGGTCGAGGACAGCAGTTCGCCCTGGCCCAGGACCTCGGCCTGCCAGTCCAGCGTGCGGTGCGCCGCGCGCGGATCGTCCAGCAAGCCGCGCAGCGCCGCCAGGCGCGCGCCCAGCACCGCGTCCGCATCCAGTTCCAGTTCGCCCAGGAACTCGCGGTGGCGCTGTTCCAGCGCGGCCACGCGCTGCGCGCTGTCGGCGCTACCGTCGGCGATCGCGGTCAGCTCGTTGGTCACTCCCGACAGCGCCGACACCACCACCAGCACCCGCGCGCCGGTCTCGTCCGCGCGTTTTTTCGCCAGCCGTCCAATCGTGTCCCAGCGATGACGACGCGACACCGAGGTGCCGCCGAACTTGAGGACGATCCAACGATCGACGTGGGGGGAAGAGGACATTGCGTTGTGGGGTCTGCTGGAGGGAAAGAGGCCCGGAACGCCGGGCGGAACCTGCGATTCTATGCCAAGCGCCACGCCCCTGGCGCCGCGGCCGCGTGCCGCGGTCATGCCCGCGCGCCGATCCGATTGCTAAGCTGCGGCCCCCTCCCCCGAGCCCCCGCCATGACCACGCGCCGATTCCTGCAACTGGATGTGTTCTCCCCGCGCCCCGGCGCCGGCAATCCATTGGCCGTGGTGCTCGACGCGCAGGGGCTGGACGCTCGGGCGATGCAGGCGATCGCGCGCTGGACCCGGTTGCCGGAAACCACCTTCGTGTTCCCGGCCACCCAGCCCGGCGCCAGCTACGGCATCCGCATGTTCAGTCCGCAGAAGGAAGTGCCGTTCGCCGGCCATCCCAGCGTCGGCACCGCGCACGCGGTGCTGGAGGCCGGGATCGCCGCGCCCAGGGACGGCCTGCTGATCCAGGAAGGCATCGCCGGGCTGCTGCCGCTGCGCGTGGAGACCGACGCGGGCGAGCGCAGCATCGCCATCCGCACGCCGCGCGCGCAGGTGGCGGAGATCGCCGACGCCGCAGATCCGCGCCTGGTCGCCGCGCTGCGCGGCTGGCCGCTGGGCGCGCAACCGCCGGCGCTGATGGATGGCGGCCGCCGCTGGTGGCTGGTCGCGGTCGCCGACGAAGCCGCGTTGCGTGGCCTGACGCCGGACTGGGATGCGATCGCCGCCCTGGCCGAACACACCGCCAGCATGGGCGTGTTCGCCTACGCGCAAGCCACCGGGCCCGGTTACGACCTGGCGGTACGCGCGTTCGTCGGCAACGGCCGCCGCTTCGAGGACGCCGCATCCGGCGCGGCGAACGCGGTGCTGGCGGCATGGCTGGATCATCGCGGCGCCCTGCCCGGCCGCGATGGACGCTACGTGGTCAGCCAGGGCCGCGAAGTCGGCCACGACGCCTTGCTGACGCTGCGCGTGGACGCCGACGGCGAGGTCTGGTCGGGCGGTCAGGTGCAGACCGTCATCGACGGCCGCATCGCCTGGCGCTGATACGGCGCGGCCGCCCGGCCTGCATCCGCAGGCACGGCAGCCCTTGCGCCAGTACCGCGCCGCGCGCGGCACAGGATCGGGGCGCCTACGCACGGCCCCCGATGCCGGGTCAGTCGGGCAGCACGTCCACGCGGACCCGGATGCGGTCGCCCGGAGGCTGCGCGCTGCGCGTGTGGTAATAGCGGCCACCGTACTCGTAGGTCACGTCGTAACCGTCCACTCGCTCGTAGTTCTCGCTGCGGTAGGACACCGGCTGGCACTCCCTGACCACACCGCCGCCGCCATAGCCGCGGGAATTGTCGTCGTAGATCGAGCGCCCGGCCAGGCCGCCGAGCATGGTGCCGACCGCGGTACCGACGAAGCGGCCGCTGCCGCCGCCGACACGGCTGCCGAGCAGCGCACCGGCGATGCCGCCGGCCACGGTCGAGGCCGTACGGGCGCCGTCGTTGCGGTAGTAGCCGTCGCTGACGTAGCCGCCCGACGCCGGGCGGTCGTAGCAACGTTCGGTGGTCTCGCGCGGCCCGCGCACCTGGACCAGGATGGGGTCGGCACGCACGACGCGCGCGTACTCGTAGCTGGCGCCAGCGTAGCCACGGTCGCGATAGGTATCGTAACGGGGATAACCGTAGTCCTGCGCCGCGGCGGAGCCGATCGCTCCGACAACGAGCGCAGCGGTCAACAGACGGGTCGAGAGCTTGTTCATGGCGATGATTCCAAGCGCGTGGATCGCGCGACTGCATGCTTGATCCATCGCGGTGAAACCAAACTGAATTGGGATAGGTTCGCCAGAAACGTTTAGCGACGCGACAGCTGCCACGCGTCGTCGTCCAGGCCCCGCATCGAAGCAGGTGCGCGTGCAACCGCGGCTCGCCACGGCGTGGCGAGCCGCGCATCGGCGCGTGGTCATGGCGGCGCGGCCCGGCAGTGCGCCGGGGCCACGCCCAACGTTCAGCCCAGTTCCGCGTCCAGGCTGATCGGCACCGCGCTGAGCGCCTTGGACACCGGGCAGTTCTGCTTGGCGTCGTCGGCGATCGCGCGGAACTGCGCGGCCTCGATGTTCGGCACCACGGCCTTGACCTTGAGCCGGATCTGCGACAACTGCGGGCCGCCCTCCATCGAGAGGTCGACGTCGGCGCGCGTATCCAGCGCCGTCGGCGGGAACCCGGCCTCGCTCAGCTTCGCCGACAGCGCCATGGTGAAGCAGCCGGCATGCGCGGCGGCGATCAGTTCTTCCGGGTTGGTGCCCTTCTCGTCGCCGAAGCGGCTGCTGAAGGCGTAGCGGGTGTTCTCCAGCAACCCGCTCTGTGGCGTGCTCAGCTGCCCCTTGCCGGTCTTGAGGTCGCCTTCCCAGTGCGCGGTGGCGTGACGCGAAATGCCCATGCGGTACTCCTGTCGGTGGATGAGGCGCGCACCATAGGCCACCGGGCGTTATGGCCTTGTGCGGCGCAGCGCATGGAGCGCTGCATGCGACGGGCGCGGTGCCGGCCAGGCGCTGCCATCGCGGCGCATGATCCAGCGCAAGGCGGGAAGCCCGATCACGACCAGGAGGGATGCATCGCCGCATCGACCGACCACCGGGATGCATCCACCACATCCGCGGCACGCGCGCATCCTCCCGGTCGCCGCCGGCCGTGCGGCCGCCGCGCAGCCACCCTGGTCGCGGCGGAACACGGCATGCGCATCGGCGTTTTTCCCGGGGCAAACCCGCCCCGCGACGCGGGAAAAACCCCATGCGGGGGATTTTTGCGGGTTTTTTGCGCCTGCCTATTGGCGCGGCGTAGCACATGCCCTACATTTCGCCATGCCGACGGGGTCGGCGCGACCCAACCACCCATCTGTTTACGGAATCAGGACATCATGGCAAAGACCGCGAAAAAGGCTGCCCCGAAAAAGGCAGCGAAGAAAGTAGCCACCAAGACCGCCGCCAAGCCGGCCGCTCCCAAGCCGATCAAGGAAGCGCTGAGCAAGTCCGCGCTGGTCGCCCACATCGCCGAAGCCAGCGGCGTCGTCGCCAAGGACGTGCGCGCGGTGATGGCCTCGCTCGAGCACGCCGTGGCCGGTTCGGTCAGCAAGAAGGGCGCCGGCTCGTTCACCCTGCCGGGCCTGCTCAAGATCACCGCCGTCAGCGTGCCGGCCAAGCCGAAGCGCAAGGGCATCAACCCCTTCACCAAGGAAGAGCAGTGGTTCGCCGCCAAGCCGGCCACCACCAAGCTGAAGGTGCGCCCGCTGAAGAAGCTCAAGGACGCCGCGCTCTGAGCAGCGACGCCTGATCCAGGCAAGCACACCCGACGAGACGGCAGCGATGCCGTCTCGTTTTTTTGCGCGCTCGCCGGCGACAGCCGGCTTGACGGGCCGCTAAGGCCGCGCCCGCTATACCTGCGCCTCCCCTCGACAGGAATGCGCGCATGAAGCTACAGGGCTTTCTCGACCAACTGCTGCAATCGGCACAGGGCGCCGCCGGCCAGGCCATGGCCAAGACCGGCAACTCCGCCACCGCGGGCGCGCCGGCGCAGGGCGGCGGCCTCGGCGGCATGCTCAACGCCGATTTCGGCAGGGGCGCCCTCAGCGGCGGCGCCCTCGGCCTGTTGCTGGGCAAGAACCGCACCACCCGCAAGCTGGCCACCTACGGCGGCCTGGCCGCGCTGGGCGTGATGGCTTACCGCGCCTACGGCGACTACAAGCGCCAGCAGCTCGGCGCCGCCGCGCCGGATCCGCAGACCCTGGACCAGCTGCCGCCGCTGGAAGTGGAACAGCACAGCCAGGCCATCCTGCGCGCGCTGGTCGCCGCGGCCAAGGCCGATGGCCACATCGACACGCGCGAGCGCGAACTGATCGAAGGCGAGTTCACCCGCCTCAACGGCGACGAGGAGGTGCAGCGCTGGCTGCACGCGGAGTTGGAGAAGCCGCTGGACCCGGCCGAGGTGGCGCGGGCCGCGACGACGCCGGAAATCGCGGCGGAGATGTATCTGGCCAGCCTGCTCGCCGCCGACGAACAGAGCTTCATGGAGCGCAGCTACCTGGACGAACTGGCGCGGCAACTGGGCATCGACGACGGGCTGAAGCAGCACCTGCAGCAGCAGGCGGCCGCACAGGGCAGCCCGTAAGCGATGGCCGCCGCGCCCTCGCCCGCGCGGCGGCTGCGCCGCTGGCTGCTGCGCCTCGCGACGCTGGCGTGCATCGCGCTGGCATTGGCCTGGGCCTGGCGGCAGCCCTGGGCGCTGCGCGCGCGGGTCGGCTGGGAGCTGGCGCGCGAACCGCCGCCGAGCGCGCTGCGCATGCCGGTGCAGGGCGTGGACCCGCGGCGCGTCGCCGCCACCTTCGGCGCGCCGCGCGGCCGCGACCGCCAGCACGCCGGCGTGGACATCTTCGCCAAGCGCGGCACGCCGGTGCTGTCGGCCACCCGCGGCATCGTGATCGCGGTCGCCGAGCGCGGCCTGGGCGGCCGCCAGGTCTGGGTGCTGGGACCGGCGCGGCAGCGGCACTACTACGCGCACCTGCAGGACTGGGCACCTGGCCTGCAGGCGGGCGACCTGGTCGAGGCCGGCGATCCGCTCGGCAGCGTCGGCGACAGCGGCAACGCCCGCGGCACGCCGCCGCACCTGCACTACGGCGTCTACGCCGCAGATGGCGCCTACGACCCGTTGCCGCTGCTGCGCGCAGCGCGCTGAGCGCACGCACCGGAGCCACTGGAACAGAGCGTCGCGGCCATCCCTCTCGTGGTCGCGGCGGGCGGCGCCTATCTTGGATCCATCACCCGCCCCTGCGCACGCCCATGACCGCTCCCCAACGCTACCGCATCACCGTCACGCCGATCGAGGCCGACGGGCTGCAATGCCAAGGCCGCTGCACCATCGAGTTCGAGGCGCGCTGCCGACAGGACTGGATGCGCCTGCTCGAAGCCGCGCAGCGCCATCCCGGGCTGCGCGGCGACGAACGCGCCGCGCTGACCGTCGGCGCGCAACTGCTGCGCGGCTTGAGCGAGCGCAGCGACAGCGAGGCGCAGGCGCTGCTTGCGCCGTTGCGGCCGTCGCTGGACGCGATCCTGGCCCGGCTGGCGCCGACCGCCACGTAAGCCCGGGGCGGCGCGCGAGTGCCGTGCCGAGCGCTGCCGCGCTGATCGTCGAATCGCTGCGCCGTCGCACGACCGGCGCGCGGCGCGACCGGCCCACCCGGCATTTCGATGCGATGTGCCTCGCAGTGGACCGCCACGCCATCACGACATCCCGATGCGCCGCATCGCCTTTTCGCTAATCGCGCATTCACCCGCTGCGGTTATGTTGACTCCCTGACCCTGCCTAGGCCCCACCCATGACGCTTCGCCTGCCAACCCTGCGCGCCGCCGCGCTGCTGATGCTCGCCGCCGTGGCTCCCCTGCATGCCGAACCCATGATCCAGGGCAAGCAGGTCAGCGTCGGCGCCGCCGACGTGCAGCACTACCTGGACGGCAGCTTCCCGCAGACCCACAAGGCGCTCGGCGGCCTGGTCAAGATGACCATCCGCGATCCCAAGCTGAGCCTGCCGCCCGGCGACCGGCTGAAGATGCAGTTCGACCTGAGCATGGCCACCGGCGGCGGCACGCCGACCCCGCTGGGCACGGTGCTGCTGACCAGCGGCCTGCGCTACGAGCAACAGACCCAGGGGTTCCACCTGCAGGCGCCGACCATCGACGACTTCCGCCCTGCCGCCAACGGTGGCAAGCTCGACGCCAACACCCGCGAACTGCTCAATGTCTGGCTGGGCGACTATGCGCGCAAGGAGCCGATCTACAAGCTGGATCCGGCGCTGGCCGCGGTGATGGGCAACGTGCAGATCGCATCGGCGGGGGTGGAGAACGGCAAGCTGGTGGTGCATTTCAACCAGGACATCAGCCAACTGGTGCCGGCGGGGGCGCTGCCGGGGCAGTAGCGCCCAACTGCAGCGATGCACGATGGCACCGCCGTGCGGCGCTTCCATCTTGGGCCGTGCGGCACATCCTGTCTCACCTGGACGATGCCGCCGTCCATTCCCTCGAATCGGCGACGCGTCGCGCCCGTAACCACCCACTGAGCGCATGAGGCGCCCCGAACGAAACCTGGCGCACACGTGACCGCGCCGCCCTGACAGCGATCACGCGGCCGTTCCGACCCGTTCGAAGAACGCCGTCGGCATCGCCACGCGATCGGCGCTGGCGACTCCGCCAAGCAAATCCGCGTCAGCGCTTATAGGCAGGCCGCGGCAGGGCGATCGGCGTCGGATTCAAGGCGACCCAGGTCACCGCCAGTTCGGAGAGCCGGTAGGTATCGCCGCACTTCCGCTTCACCTCGCCGACGATCGCCGCCGCTTCGGCGTGCTCCGGCGCGGGCAAGGCATTCCCCGACCCCAGGTGCAGCAACAGCGCATCGGCCATCTGCGCGAATTGCCCATCCCAGTTCACCCCGCCATTGTCCTCCAGCTCTGCGGCGATGCGCCCGGAAATCCGGATCACTTCGCCCTGCACCGTCATGGCCGCGCCGCTGGACGGCACCAGCAACTCCCACAACTCCTGATGCCGCTCTTGCCAAGTCGCCGCCTTGGCGACGATCGGTGCCTTGCCGTCGTGCATGCTCCGGCGCGGAACCGGCGCAACCCCGAACAGGACGTAGAGCCGGTCGAGCGCAGCACTGGTCGCGTCCACGCTGTCCGGATTGAAGCCGCTGCGATGGAATTCGAAATCGGTGCCGATGCGCTGCACGGACTCGCGCATCGCCGGCGAGATAAGGGGATCCGTCGGGGCCGCCTTGCCGAACAGGCGCGCGGCGAACGTGCGAGTGTCGGGCGCGCGCGGCTGCGCCTGCAACAATACCTCGGCGACATCGGCCATCCCCTCGATGTCGCAGTTCCTGCAGCGTTGCAGCGCATGCTCCAACGGTGTCAGGCCGGCCTTATTGACGGCCTCGATCCTGGCGCCATGCGCAAGCAGCGTCCGTACATTGCGCACGTTGCGCACGCCAGCGGCCTTGTGCAACGGGGTGTCCCCCCTGCTGTCGACGCCGTGCACGTCCGCGCCCAGTTCCAGGAGCACCTCGATGTGCCCCTGCCAGTGGCCGGCGCGCGCGTGCAGCGGCGTTTCGCCGTAGCTGTCCGGCGCGCCGATGTCCGCGCCGCGCTCGACCAGCCAGCGCACGAGCGCATCGGGCAGGTCGTTGAACGCCAGCGCGGTCTGCTTGAACACGCCACCGTAGGCGTTCACGTCGCAGGTCTCGAACACCGCCTTGATCGCCTCGGGCTCGCCGTCCCCCAGCAGATCCTCGAAGTTCTTCGGCAGGGTCTTTCGCTTGCCCTTGGCCATGTGAATGCGCACTCCATGCGGATCGAGTCGTGCATGATCCAGCATGCATGGCCCGGGCCGCAATGCGCGCGCCGAATCGCAGACGTATCACGCGGAAAAACGGCGGCCGATGGGCCGCCGCTGTTTCATCTGCCAATCCCGCGATCTGCCAATCCCGCGCCGATCAACCCAGCGCTTTGGCCACCGCCGCGGCGAAGGCCGGAATGTCGTCCGGCTTACGGCTGGTGATCAGGTTGCCGTCCACCACCACCTCCGCATCCTGCCAACGGCCGCCGGCGTTGCTCAGGTCGGTCTTCACCGACGGCCACGAGGTCACCTGCCTGTTGCGGACCAGGCCGCTTTCGGCCAGCAGCCAGGGGCCGTGGCAGATCGCCGCCACCGGCTTGCCGGCGCTGGCGAAGGACTGGATCAGGCGGATCGCCGACGCCTCGGTGCGCAGGTTGTCCGGATTGATCACTCCGCCAGGCAGCACCAGCGCGTCGTAGTCGCCGGCGTTGGCCTGGGCCAGGCGCTTGTCGACCGGAACGTTGTCGCCCCAGTCCTTCTTGTCCCAGCCGCGGATGCTGGACGCCTCGCCCGGCGCGATCACCTCGACCTGCGCGCCCCACGACTCCAGCAAGCGCTTGGGCTCCTGCAACTCGGATTGTTCGAAGCCGTCGGTGGCCAGGACCGCGACGCGTTTGCCGGCGAGGGAAGGTGCTGCGCTCATGGGAAACTCCTGTGCATGGGGAGCTCGCACCGTAGGAGCGCCGCGGTTGCCGGGTCGTGAACCGGACGTCTAGGCCACGTGCAGGGCGCTCAGCGCTTGGGCTGCAGCATGGTGCCGGTGCAGTTCTTCGACCCGCAGCGGCATTCCCAGATCTTCTTCAGCCGCGGCGTGTGCCGCTCGGCCAGGGTGATGCCGTAGTTGTAGGTCAGCTCCTCGCCCGGCTTGATCGCGCGCAGCGCCTCGATCACCACCTTGTCCTGGCGACGGTCGTCGCCCTCGGCCTCGATGATCACCGCCTCGCAGTTCGGCGCGCAGCTGTGGTTGATCCAGCGCGCGTCGTTGCCCTCGTAGTTGGCGTCGATCACGTAATCGTCGCTGAGGGTGAACAGGAAGGTATGGCCGGTCTCGACATCGCCGGCCTCGTCGCGGTCCACCTCGGCATGGGTGCGGCGGCGGCCCTTGTACTCGATGACGCGCTCGCCTTTCTTGAGCGGCAGCACGGCGAATACGCCATTGCCATGGATGCGGGACTTGCGGGCGGCGATCTTACGGGGCATGCGGCGGTCCGGAACGGGAAAGGGTCGATTCTGGCGCACATCGGCGGCGATCCCAAGCCCTGCAAGGAAGAAGACGGGGCCGCCGATCGCCGCGATAGACAAAAACATGAACGCGCGGCTTGGACCCGGGCGCGCAAAAGCGTACAATTTCGGTCCACATTGCAATCCCGTTGTCGCCCCCATGCTCCGCGTCACCAAGTTGACCGATTACGCCACCGTCGTGCTGACCGTGCTTGCCGCGCGCCCCGGCGAGGTGCTGAGCGCGACCGAACTGGCCGAGCAGTCCGGGCTGGAGCCGCCCACCGTCAGCAAGCTGCTCAAGCCGCTGGCCCAGGCCGGGCTGGTCGAAGGCCTGCGCGGCGTGCATGGCGGTTACAGGCTGGCGCGCCCGGCCGACACCATCACCCTGATCCAGATCGTCGAGGCGATGGAAGGCCCGCTGGCGATCACCGAATGCAGCCACCAGCAAAGCCAGTGCAGCATCGCGCAGATATGCGGCGTGCGTTCCAACTGGCGGCTGATCAACGACGTGGTCGCCGACGCGCTGCGCGGCGTGACCCTGGCGCAGATGCTGCACCCGCTTCCCTCCTCCGGCGATCCCAAACGGCGTCCGATCGCCGTGCGGTTCGCGACCACCTGACCTGTAGGCAGCCCCCATGGCCACCGAAAACGCTGAAATCCTGGAACGGCTGGGACGTCGCTACGACGCCGGCTTCATCACCGACATCGAATCGGACGCGTTCCTGCCCGGCTTGAACGAGGACGTCGTGCGCGCCCTGTCGGTCAAGAAGGACGAACCGGAATGGATGACCGAGTGGCGCCTGGCCGCCTACCGGCACTGGCTGAAGATGCCGATGCCGCACTGGGCCAAGCTGCAGATCGCGCCGATCGATTTCCAGGCGCTGAGCTACTACTCCGCGCCCAAGGGGCCCAAGTACGCCTCGCTGGACGAGGTGCCCAAGGAACTGCTGGACACCTACGACAAGCTCGGCGTGCCGTTGCACGAACGCGCCAAGCTGGCCGGCGTGGCGGTGGACGCGGTGTTCGATTCGGTCTCGGTCGGCACCACCTTCCGCAAGGAACTGGCCGAGAAGGGCGTGATCTTCTGCTCGATGTCCGAGGCGATCAAGGAACACTCGGAGATCGTCAAGCAGTACCTGGGCAGCGTGGTGCCGGTCGGCGACAACTACTTCGCCGCGCTCAACTCGGCGGTGTTCTCCGATGGCAGCTTCGTGTTCATTCCCAAGGGCGTGCGCTGCCCGATGGAGCTGAGCACCTATTTCCGGATCAACGCCGGCCATACCGGCCAGTTCGAGCGCACCTTGATCGTGTGCGAGGACAAGGCCTACGTGTCCTACCTGGAAGGCTGCACCGCGCCGATGCGCGACGAGAACCAATTGCACGCGGCGGTGGTCGAACTGGTCGCGCTGGAAGACGCGGAGATCAAGTACTCGACCGTGCAGAACTGGTACCCGGGCGACGAGAACGGCGTCGGCGGCATCTACAACTTCGTGACCAAGCGCGGCGAGTGCCGCGGCGCGCGCAGCAAGATCACCTGGACCCAGGTCGAGACCGGCTCGGCGATCACCTGGAAGTACCCCTCGTGCGTGCTGCTGGGCGACGACTCGGTCGGCGAGTTCCACTCGGTGGCGCTGACCCATCACCGCCAGCAGGCCGACACCGGCACCAAGATGATCCACGTCGGCAAGCGCACCAAAAGCAAGATCGTCAGCAAGGGCATCAGCGCCGGACGCGGGCAGAACACCTACCGCGGCCTGGTCAAGGTGGAACGCAGCGCCGAGGGCGCGCGCAACTACACCCAGTGCGACTCGCTGCTGATCGGCAAGCAGTGCGGCGCGCATACCTTCCCGTACATCGAGGTCAGGCACCCCACCGCCACGGTCGAGCACGAGGCCACCACCTCCAAGATCAGCGACGACCAGCTGTTCTATTGCCGCGCGCGCGGCATCGACCAGGAGAACGCGGTGTCGATGATCGTCGACGGCTTCTGCAAGCAGGTGTTCCGCGAACTGCCGATGGAGTTCGCTGTGGAAGCGAAGAAGCTCCTTGAAGTCTCGCTGGAAGGCTCGGTGGGCTGACGCCCATCGAGCCGGGAATCGGGAATGGAGAATCGGGAATCGGTTCCCGCCCTGATCTTCCGGGCCCCAGCGCATCTGCTTTTTACCCATTCCCCATTCTCAACTCCCCATTCCCCATGCTTACAATCGAAAACCTCCACGCCTCCGTCGCCGGCAAGGACATCCTCAAGGGCCTGTCGCTGCAGGTGCAACCCGGCCAGGTGCACGCCATCATGGGTCCGAACGGCGCCGGCAAGTCCACGCTGGGCAACATCCTCGCCGGCCGCGACGGTTACGAGGTGGCCGAAGGCAGCGTACGCTTCGAGGACCGCGACCTGCTCGAACTGGAACCGGAGGAGCGCGCCGCCGCCGGCCTGTTCCTGGCTTTCCAGTACCCGGTGGAGATTCCTGGGGTGAACAACACCTATTTCCTGCGCGCCGCGCTCAACGCACAGCGCAAGGCGCGCGGCGAGGCCGAGCTGGATTCGATGCAGTTCCTCAAGCTGGTGCGGCAGAAGCTGGCGGTGCTGCACCTGAAGGACGAACTGCTGCACCGCGGGGTCAACGAAGGCTTCTCCGGCGGCGAGAAGAAGCGCAACGAGATCTTCCAGTTGGCGGTGCTGGAACCGAAGCTGGCGATCCTCGACGAGACCGACAGCGGCCTGGACATCGACGCGCTCAAGACCGTCGCCGAGGGCGTCAACGCGCTGCGCTCGCCCGAGCGCGCGTTCCTGGTCATCACCCACTACCAGCGCCTGCTCGACTACATCAAGCCGGACGTGGTGCACGTGCTCGCGGACGGCCGCATCGTGCAGAGCGGCGGGCCGGAACTGGCGCTGGAACTGGAAGCGCACGGCTACGCCTGGTTGAAGGACCGGGTGGCGCCGGAGGTGGCGGCCCGATGAGCGCCCTGCTCGACTCCCTGGCCGCCGCGTTCCATGGCGACGGCGCGCGCCGCGCGCCGCTGGATCAGGCGCTGCGCGACGGCCTGCCCGGGCCGCGCAGCGAGGCGTGGAAGTACACCTCGTTGCGCGCCCTGGAACGGCGCAGCTTCAGCCCCGCGCCGAGCGCGGCGCCGGCGGTGGATGCGGCTGTCGTCGACGGCATTCCCGCGCCGCGGCTGGTATTCGTCAATGGCCGCGCCAGCGACGCGCTGTCCGACCTGACAGGCCTGCCGGCCGGGGTCGAACTGCAGCGCCTGTCCGGCATCCTGCGCAGCGGCGACGACGCGATGCGCTTCCTCGGCCGCCGCTTCGAGCGCGGCGACGAGGTGTTCGCGCGACTCAACGCGGCGCTGGCCGACGAAGGCGTGGTGCTGCGCGTGGACGCGGGCGTGCAGGTGGCGGCGCCGCTGCACCTGGTGTTCGTGTCCACCGCCGGCGCCGGCGACCACGCATGGCATCACCGCCACCTGGTCGAACTGCGCCAGGACGCGGCGCTGTCGCTCATCGAGCACCACCTGCACCTCGGCGAGGCCGCGCACCTGAGCAACACGCTGGCGCACGTGCACCTGGCCGCCGGCGCGCAGTTGGCGCATGCGCGGGTGCAGGCGGACGCGTCCGGCGTCACCGCGCTGCTGCGCACCGACGCGGTACTGGCGCGCGACGCGCACTATCGGCGGATCGACCTGGAACTGGGCGCGGCGCTGTCGCGGCACGAACTCAACGTGCGCCTGGAAGGCGACAACGCGCGACTGGTCGCCAACGGCGTGCTGCTCGGCAACGGCCGCCGCCAGGTCGACACCCGCCTGGGCATCGAACACATCGCCCGCGACACCGCCTGCGAACTGCTGTGGCGCGGCGTGGCCGCGGCGCGCAGCCGGGTGGTGTTCCACGGCGGCATCCAGATCCGCCAGGGCGCCGACGGCAGCGATGCCAGCCTGTCCAACAAGAATCTGCTGCTGTCGGCCGATGCCGAGATCGACACCCAACCGGTGCTGGTGATCGACGCCGACGAGGTCAAGGCCGCGCATGGCGCCACCGTCGGCCAGCTCGACGCCAACGCGCTGTTCTACCTGCGCTCGCGCGGGCTGCCGCGCGAACGCGCGCAACAGGTGCTGACCGCCGCGTTCTGCCGCGAACCGCTGCGCGTGCTGGATGCGCCGCTGGCCGACAGCCTGGTCGCGCGCCTGGACCAGGCCCTGGCCGCCGCGGGCGTGGCATGAGCCGCGCGGCCCCGCGCGCGGCGGCGCCGGAACAGGCGCCGGACTGGGACAAGGTCCGCAGCGATTTCCCGCTGCTGATGCGGCAGGTGCACGGCAAGCCGCTGATCTATTTCGACAACGCCAACACCGGGCAGAAGCCGCTGCAGGTGATCGCGGCGGTGGACGAGTTCTACCGTCGCTACAACGCCAACGTCAGCCGCGCCGTGCATGCGCTCGGCAGCGAGGCCACCGACGCCTACGAGGGCGCGCGCGGCAAGCTGGCGCGGTTCCTCAACGTGCGCGCCGACGAACTGGTGCTGTGCAGCGGCGCCACCTTCGCGCTGAATCTGGTGGCCTATTCGTGGGCGCTGCCGCGGCTCAAGGCCGGCGACAGCATCCTGGTATCGCGGATGGAGCACCACGCCAACATCGTGCCGTGGCAACTGGTCGCGCAGCGCACCGGCGCCACCGTCAAGGTCGCCGAGATCGGCGCCGACGGCGCGCTGGACCTGGACGCGCTGCGCAAGGCGATGACCGCGGACGTCAAGCTGCTGGCGCTGACCCATGTCTCCAACGTGCTGGGCACGGTCAACCCGGTGCGCGAGATCTGCCGCGAGGCGCGCAAACGCGGCATCGTCAGCGTCATCGACGGCTCGCAGGCGGCGCCGCACCGCGCCCTGGACGTGGCCGCGATCGGCTGCGATTTCTACGCCATCACCGGCCACAAGATGTGCGGCCCCACCGGCACCGGCGCGCTGTGGGCGCGGCGCGAGCATCTGCAGGCGATGCCGCCGTTCATCGGCGGCGGCGAGATGATCAAGGAAGTCAGCTTCGACGGCACCGTGTTCAACGATCCGCCGCACAAGTTCGAGGCCGGCACCCCCAACATCGCCGGTTTCGTCGGCCTGGGCGCGGCGGTGGACTACCTGAGCGCGCTGGGTCTGCCGCACGTGGAAGCGCGCGAAGCGGAGCTGCTGGCGCATTTCACCGAAGAGTTGCAGAAGATCGACGGCCTGCGCATCTTCGGCACCGCGCCGGGCAAGGCCGCGGTGGTGTCGTTCCTGGTCGACGGCGCGCATGCGCACGACCTGGCCACCCTGCTCGACCTGGAAGGCGTGGCGGTCCGCTCCGGCCAGCACTGCGCGCATCCGCTGCTGCAGTTCTACGGCGTGGCCGCCACCTGCCGCGCCTCGCTGGCGTTCTACAACACGCACGAGGAGATCGAGCGCTTCGTGGCGGCGCTGCTGAAGGTGCGCAAGTTGTTGATGTAGGCCGGGAATCGGAAGTGGGGAATCGGGAATCGGCAAAGCGCTCCGCGCGCGGGCTACGCCCGGTCGATGCAGTGAGCGCACGTCTTTCGATTCCCGATTCTCCATTCCCCATTCCCCGCTCCAACGCCTAAAATCGCCCCATGCACACCCTCACCTTCCGCACCGCGACCGTCGACGATCTCGATGCCATCGCCGCGCTGGTCACCGCGGCCTACCGCGGCGACGCCAGCCGCGTCGGCTGGACCACCGAGGCCGACCTGCTCGACGGCAATCGCATCGACCGCGAGGTGTTGCGCGCGGACATCCTGCGCCCACGCAGCCTGGTGCTGCTGGCCGAGCGCGATGGCGCGCTGATCGCCTGCGCGCACGTCGCCGACGACGACGGCGCCGGCTATTTCGGCATGTTCTCGGTGCAGCCGCAGGCGCAGGGCGGCGGCCTGGGCAAGACCGTGCTGGCCGAGGCCGAACGCATCGCCTGGCAGGAATGGCGCTTGCCGGTGATGCGGATGACGGTGATCGACGTGCGCGAGGAACTGATCGCGTTCTACGAGCGCCGCGGCTACCGCCGCACCGGGATCAAGAAGCCGTTTCCCTACGGCGACGCGCGTTTCGGCACGCCCAAGCGCGACGACCTGCGCTTCGAACTGCTGGAAAAGCCGCTGGGCGGCGCCGCATGAGCGAGACCTGGACCTTCGTCTGCGCCGACGGCGCGCTGCTGCCGGGCGAGAGCGCCACGGTGTGGGACGAGGTGACCGCCACGCCGATCGTGGTGTTCAATTTCGACGGCGCCTTCTACGCGCTGGAAGACCGCTGCAGCCACGAAGACTACGAACTGTCCCCGGGCACGTTCGACGCGGCCGAGGGCAGCATCGAATGCGTGCTGCACGGCGCCCGCTTCGACGTCCGCGACGGCCGCCCGTTGTGCGCACCCGCCTATAGCCCGGTGCCCAAATTCCCGGTGAAGTCGGAACACGGCGGGCTCTGGACCCGTGACGACCGGGCCTGAGCGCGTCGCCCTGCGCTGCGGAAAAATCGCTTTTTCTTCATGAAGTTAGCACGTCCCCGCGCGCTCCCTCGGTGATCCGGAGCGGCGCATCGGCGCGCCGTCGCGGCTGCCGCGACAAAGAAGGCTATTGCAAACAATTCGCATTTGCGAGGAAATAGTCGTGATGACCGCGTTAAGCGGCCAGAGGCAGCCAGCCATCTGGCCACCCCCGACCTTCGCCCCGCCTGCCCTTCCGGGCATGGCGGCGTGCGTGGCGGATCGCCCTTTCCTTCTGCATAGCCGAATGTCCATGACCCCTCCGATCAAGAGCCGCAAGCACGCCGTCTCCCGCCCGGTCTCCGCGCAGACCCTCACCGCCGCCGCGCTGCTGAGCGGACTGCACCTGCTCTCCGCTCCCGTGTTCGCCGCCGATGCCGCCGACGGCCAGCCCACCACGCTCGGCAAGGTCGATGTGGAGGCGCAGCGCGCCAAGCGCTACTTGGTGGAAGCACCGGCCTCGCCCAAGTTCACCCAGCCGCTGATCGACACCCCGCAGACGATCAACGTGATCAGCAAGGACCTGTTCAACGAGCAGGGCGCCACCACGCTGACCGAGGCGCTGCGCAACAGCCCCGGCGTGGGCACCTTCTACGTCGGCGAGAACGGCAACACCACCACCGGCGACGCGATCTACATGCGCGGTTTCGACAGCTCCAGCAGCATCTTCGTCGATGGCGTGCGCGACCTGGGCTCGATCTCGCGCGATGTGTTCAACATCGAGCAGATCGAAGTGGAAAAGGGTCCGGCCGGCACCGACAACGGCCGCGGCGCGCCGACCGGCGCGATCAACCTGGTGAGCAAGGAAGCGCACATGACCGACACGGTCGGCGCCGCGCTGTCCGGCGGCAGCGACGACCAGCGCCGGGTGACCGCGGACTGGAACCAGACCCTGGGCGCCAGCAGCGCGCTGCGGGTGAACGTCATGGGCCAGGACAGCGATGCGCTCGGCCGCGACCACGTCAACAACAAGCGCTGGGGCCTGGCCTCGTCGCTGGCGTTCGGCCTGGGCACCGACACGCGTTACTACCTCGACCTGCTGTACGTGAAGCAGGACAACGTGCCCGACGGCGGCGTGCCGACCCTCGGCCTGCCCGGCTACCGCTCGCCCGATCCGACGCGGCCGTGGCTCGGCGCCGCCCCGCGCGTGGACAGCGAGCACTTCTACGGGACCCGCTACGACCACGACGACGTGACCGCGAAGATGGCGACGTTCCGCTTCGAGCACGACGTCTCCGACACGGTCAAGCTGACCAACACCGCGCGCTGGGGCCGCAACGAGCAGGACTACCTGCTGTTCGCGTTCATGCCCAACGCCGCCAACCTGCGCACGCCCAATCCGGCCGACACCTCGACCTGGACCGTGGTGCGCAGCCTGCCCACGTTCAAGGACCAGCAGTACACCATCGTCACCGACCAGTTGAACCTGCGCGCGGACTTCGCCACCGGCGCGGTGCGGCACAACCTCAGCACCGGCGTGGAAGCCGCGCGCGAGGAGCTGCTGAGCTGGGGCCACAACATCGTCGACCGCGCCAACTGGCTGGCCGCCAACCCGGCCAATCTCTACGACCCGGACTGGAACACCACGCCGCTGGCGACCGCGCGCAACGGCGCGCACAGCAAGGGCACCACCACCACGTTCTCGGCCTACGCCTTCGACACGCTGAAGTTCGGCGAGGATTTCATGGTCACCGCCGGCGTGCGCGCGGACCACTACAAGACCGAGTTCAACAGCCTGACCTGCACCACCGCCACCTCCACCGCCGTGCCCTGCACCACCGCGGTCGGCGTCGATGCGGACGTCTCCGATACGCTGTTCGGCTGGAAGCTCGGCGCGGTCTACAAGGCCGCCGACAACATCAGCCTGTACGCCAACTACGCGACCTCGCAGCAGCCTCCCGGCGGCAGCGCGCTGGAACTGAGCGCCTCGGCCAACAACGCCAACAACCCGCGCTTCGATCCACAGAAGGCCAAGACCGCCGAAATCGGCAGCAAGTGGAACTTCCTGGACGACGCCCTGTTCGTGACCATGGCGCTGTTCCGCACCGACGTCAGCAACGAGATCGCGCAGGGCAGCGACGGGCTCTACTACCAGACCGGCAAGAAGCGGGTGCAGGGCGTGGAGCTGTCGGCGGTCGGCAAGCTCAGCGACAACTGGTCGCTCTCCACCGGCTACACCAAGCTCGATGCGCAGGTGCTGGAAGGCAGCAAGGTGTCGCAGGACGGCAGCATGGACCTGGCCTATACCCCGGACAGCGCGTTCACCGCGTGGACCACCTACACCCTGCCGTTCGGCCTCACCGTCGGCGGCGGCGTCCGCTACTCCGGGGAGATGAAGCGCGGCACCGACGGCGCGGTCGGCACGCCAGCCCTGGTCAAGTCGTATACCGTGTGGGATGCGGTGCTGACCTATCCGATCAACGATCACTTCGATCTGCGCCTGAACGTGTACAACGTGTTCGACAAGGACTACGTCGCGGCCATCAACAAGAGCGGCTTCCGTTACACGCCCGGCGCGCCGCGCTCGGCGATGCTGACCGCCAACCTCAAGTTCTGACCGCGGCTTCGCCCACCGACGCGCAGCGGCGCCGTCCTCGCGGAGGGCGCCCGCTGCCGGAGCGCTTCCATGCTGCTGCACATCCCCGACATCCTCGGCGCCGACGAAGTCGCGCGCTTCCGCCAGGCGCTCGATGGCGCCGACTGGACCGACGGCCGCGAGACGGTCGGCGCGCAGGGCGCGCAGGTCAAGCGCAACCTGCAACTGCCCGACGCCTCGCCGCTGAAGCACGAACTCGGCCAGGCGGTGCTCAACGCGCTGGCGCGCAGCCCGCTGTACTTCGCCGCCGCGCTGCCGCTGCGCACCATCCCGCCACGCTTCAACCGCTACCAGGACGGCGGCGAATACGGCTTCCACGTCGATGGCGCGGTGATGACCCAGGCCGCCACCGCCACCCAGCCGGCGCTGACCCTGCGCACCGACCTGTCCTGCACCTTGTTCCTGTCCGCGCCGGAGGAGTACGACGGCGGCGAACTGGTCATCAGCGACACCTACGGCGAGCACGAGGTCAAGCTGCCGGCCGGCGACCTGGTGCTGTATCCGTCCAGCAGCCTGCATCGCGTGCTGCCGGTCACCCGCGGCGCGCGCCTGGCCTCGTTCTTCTGGGTGCAGAGCCTGGTGCGCGACGCCAGCCGCCGGCAATTGCTGCTGGAACTGGACACCGCGATCCAGGGCTTGACCGCGTCCGCGGCCGACCCGGCGGCGCTGCTGCGGCTGAGCAACGTCTACCACAACCTGCTGCGCGACTGGTCCGAGACATGACGCGACGCGCGCGCCCGGCTCCGGACCCGCGCCGCGCCGGTGCGGCATCGCCGTGCCCAGGGCCGCACGCCGTGCGACCGGCCCGCCGCAGCCCCGGCCATTTCGTTTCCCTCTAGCATGCCCTCGGCCCCGCCCTCGACCGCCACGGTCTCCGCCACCGCTCCCGACCTGGCCGCTGCCCAGCAGCGCCGCGGCTTCTGGCTGCGCACGCTGCACCAGTGGCACTGGATCAGCTCGGCGCTGTGCCTGATCGGCATGCTGGCGTTCGCCGCCACCGGGCTCACCCTCAACCACGCCGCACGCATCGAAGCCAAGCCGCAGGTCGTCGAACGCACTGCGCAGTTGCCGGCGGCGCTGCTGCAGCGGCTCGGCGGCCAGACCGATGGCGACGCGCCGTTGCCGCGGCCGGTGTCGGCCTGGCTGGAGCGCGAGCTGGACGTGCGTGTGGGCCGGCGCGCGGCCGAATGGTCGGCCGACGAGATCTACCTGGCGCTGCCGGGGCCCGGCAGCGACGCCTGGCTGAGCATCGACCGCGGCAACGGCGCGGTCGCCTACGAGCGCACCGAGCGCGGCTGGATCTCCTACTTCAACGACCTGCACAAGGGCCGCAATGCCGGCCCGGCCTGGGGCTGGTTCATCGACCTGTTCGCGGTGGCGTGCCTGGTGTTCTGCTTCACCGGCCTATTCCTGCTGCAGTTGCACGCGCGGCAACGGCGCATGACCTGGCCGATGGTCGGGCTGGGCTTGCTGATTCCGTTGCTGATCGCGCTGTTGCTGATCCACTGACCCCTCTCCCCTTTTACGACCGCCCTCTTCGCCACCATGGAGTCCCACATGCGCGTCACCCTGACCATCGCCCTCAGCGGCCTGCTGTCGATGCCCGCCTATGCGGCCACGCTGCAACTGGACGTGGAGATTCCCAGGCTCAACGTCGCCGAATATCACCGCCCCTATGTCGCGATCTGGGTGGAGGGTGCCGACCAGCAGGTCGCGCGCAATCTGGCGGTCTGGTACCAGTCCAAGGACAGCGCCGAAGGCCACGGCACCAAGTGGCTGCCGGACCTGCGCCAGTGGTGGCGGCGCAGCGGCCGCACCCTGCAGATGCCGGTGGACGGGGTCAGCGGCCCGACCCGCCCGGCCGGCAAGCACGCGCTGGCGTTCACCGACGCGCAACAGCTCAAGGGCCTGGCACCGGGCCAGTACACCCTGGTGGTGGAAGCCGCGCGCGAGGTCGGCGGCCGCGAACTGCTGAAGATCCCGTTCGCCTGGCCGGCCAAGCCCGGCGAACTCGGCAGTGCGCAAGGCAGCAGCGAACTGGGCGCGCTGCGCCTGAGCGCCAAGCCGTGATCCTCTCTTTCCCTTCAAGGAGCAAGCACATGCAGCGTTGTCTCGCACTGGCGCTGGCCGTGGCCGCCGCCCTGCCGTTCTCCGCCCTGGCCCACAAGGCCTGGCTGCAGCCCTCGCAAACCGTGCTCGCCGGCGAGCGGCCATGGATCACCGTCGATGCGGCGGTGTCCAACGACCTGTTCTACTTCAACCATGTGCCGCTGCGCCTGGACACCCTGGCGATCACCGCGCCCGACGGCAGCGCGCTGCAGCCGCAGAACCCGGCCACCGGCAAGTACCGCAGCGTGTTCGACGTGGAATTGGTGCAGACCGGCACCTACCGCCTGGCGCTGGTCAACGACGGTCTGTTCGCCAGTTGGGACGAGAACGGCCAACGCAAGCGCTGGCGTGGCGACGCCGCCGGCTTCGCCAGCGACGTACCGAAGAACGCGAAGGATCTGCAGGTGTCGCAGTCGCTGGGCCGGGTGGAAACCTTCGTTACCAACGGCGCGCCCAACCGCACCGCGCTCGCCCCCAGTGGCCGCGGCCTGGAGCTGGTGCCGGTCACCCATCCCAACGACCTGTTCGCCGGCGAGAAGGCGAGCTTCACCCTGCAGATCGACGGCAAGCCGGCGGCCGGGCTGGCGGTGGAGATCGTGCGCGGCGGCACCCGCTATCGCAACGCGCAGGATGCGCTCAAGCTCACCACCGATGCGCAGGGCGGCTTCAGCGTGACCTGGCCGGAAGCGGGCATGTACTGGCTGCAGGCCAGCAGCGAGGACGCCAAGACGTCCGTGCCGCAGGCCAAGCAGCGCCGGCTCAGCTATGCGGCGACGCTGGAAGTGCTGCCGCAGTGAGCCAGCCGCGCGCGTCCGCAACGCCAGCTGCACGTGCCGGGCATCGCGGTCGCTGACGGCATGGGCATGTCGTCCGACGCCGACAGCGCCACCGAGATCGCCACGCTCGGCGGACAGAGCATGGGCACCACCTGGAGCGCGAAGCTGGTACTGCGCCGCCGTCGCGACCTGCATCCGCTGCACGCGGCGATCCAGGCGCGGCTGGACCAGGTGGTCGCGCAGATGAGTACCTGGGAGGCGAGTTCGGCCATCAGCCGCTACAACCGCGCCGCCGCCGGCAGCGTGCATGCCTTGCCGGCGGACTTCGCCGAGGTCCTGCGCTGCGCGTTGGATGTCGCGCGGCGCAGCGATGGCGCGTTCGACCCCAGCATCGGTGCGCTGCTGCGCCTGTGGGGCTTCGGCGCCGACGCCGGCCGTCGGCGTGTGCCCGACGCCGAGGCGCTGCGGCAGGCGCGCGCGGTCGGCGACTGGCGGCAACTGGCGGTGGACGACGCCGGCACCCTGCGCCAGCCCGGCGGCCTGCAGCTGGACCTGTCGGCGATCGCCAAGGGCTACGGCGTGGACCTGGCGGCGCGCGAACTGCGCGCGCAGGGCGTGGCCAGCGCGCTGGTCGAGGTCGGCGGCGAGCTCTATGGCTACGGCCGCAAGCCGGACGGGCAACCGTGGCGGGTGCTGGTCGAGTCGGCACCGGACGAGGACGCGCACGCGCCGACCCCGCCGCGCGTGCTGGCACTGGACGGCCATGCGGTCGCCACCTCCGGCGATCGCTGGCACCGTTTCGAACAGGACGGCCAGCGCTACAGCCACACCCTGGATCCGCGCAGCGGCGCGCCGATCCCGGCGACGCTGGCCGCGGTCAGCGTGGTCGCCGCCGACGCGATGCGCGCCGACGCCTGGGCCACCGCGTTGAGCGTGCTGGGCGCCGACGCCGGCCTGGCCTGCGCCGAACGCGAGGGGCTGGCGGCGCGCTTCCTGGTGCGTGCCGACGGGCAGGTGCTGGAACGGCTCAGCAGCGCCTTCGCCGGATTGCTCGACGCATGAGCCGATGGCCGTTCCGCTGGAACTGGAACGTCGTCGGCCACGCGGCGAGCTTCGCGCTGCTCGCAGCGATTGGCTATGCGCTGCTGCGGCTGCATCCGCAGCCGTGGTGGAATGCCGCCCCCTCGCCGCAGCGCATCGGCTACGCGGCGCTGGCGGTGGCCGCCTATGCGGCGGCCTGCCTGTGGCTGTGGTGGCGCGGCCACCGCGGCCGAGCGCGCCACGGCAAACGCCCCGACGCCCCGCTGCTTCTGGCCTGGGCCAGCCAAACCGGCTTCGCCCATCAACTGGCGCTGCGCAGCGCCGCGGTGCTGCGCGATGGCGGCCAGGCGGTACGGGTGCTGCCGTTGCAGCAGGTCACCGCCGCCGACCTGGCGGCGACCGCGCAGGCTGTTTTCGTGATCAGCACCACCGGCGAAGGCGACCCGCCCGACCACGCGTTGCCGTTCCTGCGCGAGGCGATGGCGCGACCACGGCCGCTACCGCAGCTGCGCTACGCGCTGCTGGCGCTGGGCGACCGCCGCTACGACCACTTCTGCGCCTTCGGCCGCCGGCTCGACGACTGGTTGCGGCAGCAGGGCGCGCATCCGCTGTTCGACCGCATCGACGTGGACAACGCCGATGCCGACGCCCTGCGCCACTGGCAGCAACTGCTCGGCCAGCTCGCCGGCGGCAGCGAACAGCCCGACTGGAGCCCGCCGCGCTACGAGCGCTGGCGGTTGCAGCAGCGGCGCCTGTGCAATCCCGGCAGCGTCGGCGGCGCCGTGTTCGACGTGACGCTGCTGCCAGCGGACGGCGCATTGCCGGCATGGCAGGCCGGCGATCTGGCCGAGGTCGGTCCGTGCCATGGCGAGGCCACCGTACAGGGCTGGCTACAGGCCAGCGGCCTGGATGGCGCGGCACAGGTACAGCTTGCCGGCCAGGCGGCGACCACGCTGGCCGCTCTGCTGGCGCGCAGCCATCTGCCGTCACCGCAGCAGGCCGCCGGCATCGCGCCCAGCGCCCTGGCCGCGCGCCTGCAGCCACTGCCGCACCGCGAATACTCGATCGCCTCGATGCCCAGCGACGGCGCGCTGCGCCTGCTGCTGCGCCGCGTGCTGCGCGCGGACGGCACGACCGGCCTGGGCAGCGGCTGGCTGTGCGAGGACGCACCGCTCGGTGCCGAGATCGCTCTGCGGCTGCGTCCGAACCCGAACTTCCACCCGCCCGCCGACCCGGCGCGGCCGCTGATCCTGATCGGCAACGGCACCGGCATCGCCGGGCTGCGCGCGCACCTGCGTGCCCGCATCGACGCCGGCGCGACCCGCACCTGGCTGCTGTACGGCGAGCGCCACGCCGCGCACGACGACCACTACGGCGAGGAGCTGCGCACCTGGCTGGCGCGCGGCGCGCTGCAACGGCTGGACGCGGTGTTCTCGCGCGATCCCGGCCCGTCGCGCTACGTGCAGGACGCCCTGCGCGCCGCCGCGGACGACCTGCGTGCGTGGGTCGCGCAAGGCGCGGCGATCTACGTCTGCGGCAGCCTGCGCGGCATGGCGCCCGGGGTGGACGCGGTACTCGAGGACGTACTCGGGCAGCTCGGCAAGGACACGCTGCTGCTGGAAGGGCGCTATCGGCGCGATGTGTATTGAGCGCCGCGGATCGTTCAACTCAACGGACCGCCCCGCCCTGCTTCCTTTCGTACTTCTTCATGACCGGATGAGCTCTGAGGTAGTCGAGAAACATGGAGCAAATCCCCGGCTCCCCGGTGTTGCCGAGCGTGAAGAACAGCATTGCGAAATGCATCTCCGCGCCATACTCCCCGAACATGGACGACTGCGCATCGAACAGTCCCTTCGAAATGAATTCCAGGGTGTATCTCTCCCGGTCCAGCTCGATGTCCGCGAAGAACCTCATGGCATCCACCCTGATCTCCTTCAGTAAACGCGGATCGATTCGCCCTAACAGAAACGCACTGATTGCTTCGTTGTACTCGCTCGCCTTGACGGCTACGTCCTCCGCAATCCCGCCGGCAAATGCCTGATCCTTGAGCAACACCTCCCTGGTGAAGCCATGCACAATCGTCCCGATCTCTTCGAACCTGAACTCATCCAGCACATACTCGCGCTCCAATGCCCTTCCGGCATCGATGTCCGGCCTGTCGCCCTCTTTCATTCCAGTTCCTTTTGACTCGATGATTGCGCGCATCCGAGATGCGGCAATTCATCTCTCCAATAACCCAGAAGAACGATCCAAGCCACTCGCAGGCAGTTGATCTGCCTGTGCCGCGACGATCGAATCCTTGGAGATGCGGACGCCTGCCGCTGCCCGCGCCGCCGCGTCTCGTCGACTGCATGCAGGGGCAAGCAGGGATCAACGCGCCGCGCGCGTGCCCAACCGCTGCGGTTCGAACAGGTAGCCCTTGCCGCGCACCGTGCGTATCCACTGCGGCACCAGTGGGTCGTCGCCCAGCTTCTGTCGCAGGCGCGACACCTGCAGATCGATGCCACGCCCGCCCTGGGGAACGGTGCCGTCGCCTTCGCCGATCGCCGCGCGCAGGTCGTCGCGGCTGAGCACATGGCCCGGCTGTTCGAGGAACACCGCCATCAACCGCAGTTCGCTGGGCGACAGGGGAATCGCGCGGCCGTCCGGCGTTACCGCCTGGTGGCGGTAGGTGTCGACCTGCCACGTGCCGGGCGGCGACGACGCGGCGGCCTGCGCCGCCCGGGTACGCCGCAACACCGCATTGATGCGCGCGACCAGTTCGCGCAGGTCCAGCGTCCCGCCGAGGTAGTCGTCCGCGCCCAGGTCCAGCCCGATCACGCGATCCACCGCCTCCGCCTGCTCGGCCATCATCACGATCGCCACACCGCCGCGGTCGCGCAACTGCCGACATAGCTCCAACCCTTCTCCGCCACCGAGGCCGGCATCGATCAGCACCACGTCGTAGCGTTCGGCCGCCAGCTGTGCGTACATCCTCACGCCGCCCTCGACGCCATGCGCCCGCAGGTTGAAGCGGGCCAGATAGTCGCCGATTCGCGTGCGCGAAGCGGCATCGTCGTCCACCACCAGAACGTTCGCCACCCACCTGCTGCTGTCCGAGGCCACCTGTCGATCCCACCGCACGGCTACGGGACGGCCGCGTTCGCGCATTGGACGCGCTCGGCGGCAGCGCTGCAAGCGCCGCGCGCGCCCGGCCGCGCGCTCAGTCCGCGGGCGTCGACAGCGGTTCGACGCGGATCGCGAGCAACTCGCCACCCCCGCTCAAAGCGAAGCGCTGCCTGCGATCCGCGCTCAACCAGGCGCTGTCGCCGGCGGCCAGCGGCGGCAATCCGCAGTCCGCATCGAAGCGCGCCTGGCCTGCCAGGAGATGAACGACCCAACCGACACCCGGTTCGGCGAAGAACAGCATCGGCCCGACCAGTGGCCGGTGCAGCAGTTGCGCGCGCACGCGATCGCGGCGCCACATCAGGTTGAAATCGTGGGTCGGGCCGTCCAGCAGCTCGCCGCGCAGCGGACGCTCGCCGGCGAAGCGCAGGCGCGCGTACGGCGGCTCCAGCAGATGTTCGGCACCGTCGTCGAACCGCAGGCGCAAGCCGGCGCCGCGCAGCAGCACCAGTTCCCGGTCGATGCCGGGGAAGCTGGAAAAGGCCGCATCCTGCTCGATCTCGGCGATCGACAGGCGCAACAGCCAGTCGTCGCCATCGGACGGCGGCAGGCGCAGGATCTCGCGGGTCCAGCCCAGTCCGTTGCGCCAGCGCTCGCGGCGGTAGTCGTTGGCGGGAATCACCCGCGAAGGAAACGTGGACCAGTCCATCGGCGCATTCTGCCCGATCCTGATGGACCGGGATGCACTGTGACCGCGCGACGCCTGCGCCCGCCCCGGACCGCACGTAGATGCGTCGTTCGATGACACGGGCGCTCCATCGCCGACGAGGGCACGCTAGAGGGGCTGGGCAAAGGTGGCGGGCACGCTATCCGTCCCGACCGGACACACCTGCATCCGGATTGGCGCGCCCGCCCATCCTGGGCCGGAACGTGAGCCGGCGAGCCGCGAAGCAGCCGGCGCGTTGTGCCTTCGTGCTTGGTCAGTGGTCGCCGGCGATGCCGCTGAAGCTCGCGCGCCCCCGACGCATCGTTGCGCCCAGCACAGCCGACGGCGCCGCAGCGACGGACAGGCCCCAGGTGGCGCGGACTTCGTCGTCGACCTGTCTCTCTCGATAACGTCGCACCCGACCTGCGCCACCGCGACGTCAGCCCGCCGATACCATCCTGCAAACGACCAGCATCTCGCCCGCCGCAGAAAAACCATCGTCCATAAAAAACGTCGCCCGGCTGCACGTCACTGTGCAACACCGGGCGACGATGTACGTCCTTGTCGGCTTCCTGCCTCCCCCCTGCGCGTCCTGCTCAGCGAGGTCGCGACCGCGCATCCTGCGCCAGCCGTATCTTTTCCTTCAAATCCCTTGACTGCCGTAAATCCGTTTACCGTTCAAATCCGTTTAACGCCTTTCCACCGGCTTCGCGGCTGCCGTCTTGGCGGCCGTCGGCGTGGTCGCCTTCGTGGCTCCCACTTCGATCCGGTCGTGGTTCCGTTCGACCGTCTTGAGTCCGATCCCCTTCACCAGTGCCAGGTCCTCGGCACTCTTGAAGGGCCCGTGTGCCTGTCGGTAGTCGACGATCGCCTGTGCCTTGGCGGCACCCACGTTCAGCAACACCCGGTCGATTTCCGCTGCGCTAGCGGAGTTGATGTTGACCTTGTCCGCGGCGAGCGCGGAACCGGTCAGCAGCAACGCGAGGACCAGGGACTTCAGGACCACGATAAAAGACTGCATGGCAACACTCCTTGTGACTTGGATGGGGACGTCACCGGCTTCTCCTGCCGGTGTCGAAAGCATCTCTCGCCACATGGGTACAGCCTATCGCCAACGCCCTTTCCAAACAGCAGGTAAACGGCGCGCCCTCGTGTAGGAAAAACCCTACACAGGAGCCGGGGCGTAGAATGGGCGCCCTCTCTTTCGCGACACCCGGAGCTGCATGATGGACAACGCCAAGATCGACCGTTTCCTGAGCGAGAAGTGGGACGACGACATCGTCCCGCAGCTGGTCGATTACATCCGCATCCCAAACAAGTCGCCGATGTTCGACGCCGATTGGGTCGCCCACGGCTATATGGCCGATGCGGTGAAGCTGATGGAGCGCTGGGCGCGGGCGCAGGCGATCCCGGGCTTGCAGGTCGAGGTGGTGCAACTGGAAGGACGCACCCCGCTGATCTATCTGGAAGTGCCGGCCAGCGGCGCCGACACCGGGGCCGATACGGTGCTGCTGTACGGGCATCTGGACAAGCAGCCGGAGATGACCGGCTGGGACGACGACCTGGGCCCGTGGACGCCGGTGCTCAAGGGCGACCGCCTGTACGGCCGCGGCGGCGCCGACGACGGCTATGCGCTGTTCGGCTCGCTGGCGGCGATCATGGCGCTGCAGGACCAGGGCCTGCCGCATGCGCGCTGCGTGATCCTGATCGAGGCCTGCGAGGAGTCGGGCAGCTACGACCTGCCCGCCTACGTCGACCACCTGGCCGATCGGATCGGCAAGCCGTCGCTGGTGGTGTGCCTGGACTCGGGCTGCGGCAACTACGAGCAGTTGTGGTGCACGACCTCGCTGCGCGGCCTGGCCGGCGGCAACTTCAGCGTCAAGGTGCTGAGCGAAGGCGTGCATTCGGGCGACGCCTCCGGCGTGGTGCCGTCCAGCTTCCGCGTGCTGCGCGACCTGCTGT
The DNA here is from genome assembly GCF_041242975.1 of Xanthomonas sp. DAR 35659. Lineage (NCBI taxonomy): Bacteria > Pseudomonadati > Pseudomonadota > Gammaproteobacteria > Lysobacterales > Lysobacteraceae > Xanthomonas > Xanthomonas medicagonis. The sequence continues at coordinate 1,797,521 of NZ_CP162488.1, read as the reverse complement.
CGCGGCTGGAGGACGAGGCCACCGGCAAGATCAAGATCGAGGGCCTGTATGCCGACATCCCGGAGGAGCGGCTGGCGCAGGCGCGCAAGGTCGCCGAGGTGCTGGGCGACGAGGTCTACAGCAAGTTCCCGTTCCTGCCGGGCATGCGCCCGATGCACGAGGACCTGTCCGAACTGGTGCTCAACCGCACCTGGCGCCCGGCGTTGTCGGTGACCGGCGCCGACGGGCTGCCGCCGCTGGCCTCGGCCGGCAACGTGCTGCGCCCGGAGACCGCGGTGAAGCTGTCGCTGCGCCTGCCGCCCACGCTGGACGGCAAGCGCGCCGGTCAATTGCTCAAGGACGTACTGCTGCGCGATCCGCCGTATGGCGCCGAGGTGTCGCTGGCACTGGAAAAGTCCTCCTCCGGCTGGAACGCGCCGGCGCAGTCGCCGTGGCTGACCGATGCGATCGAGTCGGCCTCGCAGGCGGCGTTCGGCAAGCCGGCGATGTACATGGGTGAAGGCGGCTCGATCCCGTTCATGGGCATGCTCGGCGAGAAGTTCCCCGGCGCGCAGTTCATGATCACCGGCGTGCTCGGCCCGCATTCCAACGCGCACGGCCCGAACGAGTTCCTGCACATCCCGATGGGCAAGCGCGTCACCGCCTGCGTGGCCAAGGTGATCGCCGAGCACCATGCCGCCAGCCTGCGCGGCGAGACCAGTGGCGGCGCCGCGGTGGCCGGCGGCGAACAGCACGGCGCGCACGGCTGCTGCTGAGCGCGGGGCGGCCGCCCGGCGTTGGCGGCCGAGAGGGTCCAGGCGCCGCCCGCGCATGCCGGCGGGCGGCGCGACTCCGTCGACGCCGGCGCGTGAGGGGTCGCCTGCCCCATCCGCGCCAGGCGCCGCCTGGCGGATGCGTGGCCACGGTCGTTCAACGCGACCGGGCGCTTTGAAAGCGGCCCACGGAAAGCGAATCGATCTCTGCGCGGTCCCGCGACAGCGGCGAACGCGACCAGCCTGCACGGCCGCTTAAAGCCGGTGCAGGCGCAGCGCGTCCTGCACGCCGCGCTGCGGACGAATCTGGCACGATCCGCTGCACTTCCACGCTCCGGGACGCCTTCCATGCACACCCTGTTCGGCAGCGACAGCTGGCTCTACATCATCCTGGTCGGCTTCGTGGTCGGCCTGCTGGCGCGCTTCCTTGGCCCGAGCGGCGGCCGTTCCGGCTGCCTGTTCACCGTGCTGCTGGGCATCGCCGGTGCCGTGGTGGCCGGCTGGTTCGGCCATTACATGGGCTGGTACAGCCGCGGCGAGCCGGCCGGCTTCCTCGGCGCCCTGCTCGGCGCCATCGCCCTGCTCGCGTTGCTGCGGTTGTTCCTCGGCAAGCGCTGAGGCCCACGCGCGGCTCGCCATGCCGGCCCCGCGCGTTTACGCTTTGCGGCTTCCTTGGCCGCGGCGTCCCGATGCGTTCCAGTTCCGATCTTCCCGAGACTCCCGACCCGCGCGCCGCGCAACGCCTGGCGTGGGCGCGCCTGGCGCTGGACGACGCGCAGGCGACGCTGCAGCGCGCGTCGGTCGACGCCGGCTGGCGCAGCTATTGGCGCAGCCATGGCAGCAGCCCCAGCCGGGTGCTGATGGATTCCCCGCCGGGCCTGGAGGACGTGCGGCCGTGGCTGCGCATGCACGCGCTGCTGCGGCACGGCGGGGTGCGCGTGCCGGCGATCCTGGCGCAGGACGCCGATGCCGGCTTCCTGCTGCTGGAGGACCTGGGCAGCCCGACACTGGCGCAGACGCTGGACGAGCACTCGGCCGACGCGCACTTCGCTGCCGCGCTGGGGCAATTGCTGCGGCTGCAGGCGATCGCGCCGCCGCCGGACCTGGGCGTGTTCGGCGAGGCGCTGCTGCAGCGCGATGCGGGCTTGTTCGAGGAATGGTTCCTGCGCCGGCACCTGGGCCTGGAACTGGACTGCGGCGAGAGCGAGGCGCTCGAACTGGCGCAGCGCCGGCTGATGGACAACGCCCTGGCGCAGCCGCGGGTGCTGGTGCACCGCGACTTCATGCCGCGCAACCTGATGCCGGTGGCCGATGGCCCGGCGGTGCTGGATTTCCAGGACTGCGTGCTGGGTCCGGTGGCCTACGATCCGGTCAGCCTGTTCAAGGACACCACGGTGAGCTGGCCGCTGGCGCGGGTGGATGCGTGGCTGGCGGGCTACCACGCGCGCGCGCTGCAGGCCGGCATCGCCGTGCCGCCGCTGGCGCGGTTCCTGCGCGACGCGGACTGGATGGGCGTGCAGCGCCACCTGAAGAACCTGGGCATCTTCGCGCGCTTGAACTACCGCGACGGCAAGGCCTGGTACCTGGACAACGTGCCGCGCTTCATCGGCTATCTGGACGAGGTGCTGCCCCGGCATCCGGAGCTGCAGCCGCTGGAGCAGCTGCTGCAAACCCGGATCAAGCCGGCGCTGGCGCAACGCACGGCGGCCGGCGCATGAAGGCGCTGATCTTCGCCGCCGGCTTCGGCGAGCGCATGCGGCCGCTGACCGAACGCACGCCCAAGCCGCTGCTGGCGGTGGGCGGCACGCCGCTGATCGTCTGGCACCTGCGCAAGCTCGCCGCGCTCGGCGTAAGCGAGGTGGTGATCAACACCTCGTGGCTGGCCGCGCAGTTCCCGCAGGCGCTGGGCGACGGCAGCGCGTTCGGCTTGCGCATCGCCTACTCCCACGAAGGCGACACGCCGCTGGAAACCGGCGGCGGAATGCTGCACGCGCTGCCGCTGCTGGGACCGGCGCCGTTCCTGCTGGTCAACGGCGACATCTGGACCGATTTCGATTTCGCGCGGCTGGCGCCCGAGCCGCCCGGTCTGGCGCAACTGGTGCTGGTCGATCCGCCGGCCTACGCCGCGCACGGCGATTTCGCGCTGCATGCCGACGCCAGCGTACGCGGCGACGGCGCGCCGCGGCTGACCTATGCCGGCATCGGCGTCTATCGCCCGGAACTGCTGCACGACTGGCAGGCCGCGTTCGACCCGCCGCCCGCCGCGCACTCCGGTCCGCCTCGCTTCGCGCTGGCCCCGATCCTGCGCGCGTACATGGCCGCCGGCCGCATCCATGGGCTGCACCACCGCGGCCGCTGGACCGACGTGGGGACGCCGCAGCGATTGGCTCAATTGGATGAGGAGCTGGGAATGGGGAATGGGGAATCGGGAATGGGGAAACGCTGAGGCTCCCGCGGGATGCCCACGCCGCGGTGGCGCGCGGGCATCGCTAGAAGACGTCGATTCAGAGCACAACACGCGGCACAGCTGCGTAGATGTCGGTGAAATCTTTGGAAGATCAGGGGGCGCTGCGCTCCGTCACGCAGTGCGAACCGCTGTCCTTATCGAATTCCGCAGCGCGGCCTCCGGTTGCGGGGGTCAGCCTTTCCCCATTCCCGATTCCCCACTCCCGATTCCCAGCCTGCGCAAAAACGGCACCGTCACCCGCCGTTGCGCCGCCAGCGATTCGCGGTCCAGCCGCTCCAGCAGCGCGACCAGGCCGGCCAGGTCGCGGCCGGCGTGAGTCAGCAGCCAGTCGATCGCCGCGTCCTCCAGCACCAGGCCACGGCGTTGCGCGCGCTCGCGCAGCACCGCGGCGCGGCCCGCGTCGTCCAGCGGCGCCAGCGCGATGCGCGTGCACTGCGCCAGCCGCGAGCGCAGGTCCGGCAGTTGCAGCGCCAGGCCGTCAGGCATCGCCTGCGCGGTGTAGAACAGGGTCACCCCGGCGCTGCGCGCGCGGTTGTGGAAATCGAACAGCGCCACTTCGTCCTCGCGCTGCCCGGCGATCGCCTCCACGCCATCCAGCGCGACCAGGTCGCGTCCTTCCATCGCCTCCAGCGCATCGCGCAAGCGCCCCGCCGCGGCCTGCAGCGGCAGGTAGGCGGCGCTGCGCTCGGCCTGCTCGGCGGCCGCGCGCAGCGCCAGCGCCAGATGGGTCTTGCCGGTGCCGGCGGGACCGGCCAGGTAGATCCAGTCGCCGTCGCGCCCGTCGGCGACGGCCTGCAGTTGCGCCAGCAATCCCGCCGGCGCGCCGACATAGCGGTCCAGGCGCTGCTCCGGCGGCGCGCGCAACGTCAACGGCAGCTGCGGCACGCTCACGGCTGATCGGGAGTGCGCGGCGGCACTTCGATCAGCGCCACCCGCTCGGCGCCGGCATCGAGCAGGATCGCCGACTTCTCGCCGGCATACAGGTCGCTCTGCCGGTACTGCTCGTGCAGGTAGTGCAACAGCACGTTGGCCACCGCCGCCACCGGCAGCGCCAGCAGCATGCCGAGGAAGCCGAACAGCTGTCCGCCTGCCATCACCGCGAAGATCACCGCCACCGGGTGCAGGCCGATCTTGTCGCCGACGATGCGCGGGGTCAGCACGTAGCTCTCCAGCAACTGGCCGACGGTGAACACCACGCCGACCAAGATCAGCAACTGCAAGTCGAAGCCCTTGGCCTGGACCAGCGCGGCCAGCACCGCCAGCAGGATGCCGGTGGTCGCGCCCAGGTAGGGAATGAAGCTGATCAGGCCGGCGACGATGCCGATCAGCAGGCCCAGCTTGAGCCCGACCAGACTCAGTCCGCCGGCGTAGATCACGCCCAGCGCCAGCATCACCAGGAACTGGCCGCGGATGAACGCGCCCAGCACCTCGTTGGACTGCCGCGCCAGGCGGCTGACGGTGGCGACGTGGTTGCGCGGGATGGTCGCGGCCACGCGCTCGACCAGGATGTCCCAGTCGCGCAGGAAGTAGAAGGTCAGGATCGGCAGCAGCACCAGGTTCACCACCCAGGTGACCATCGCGAAGCCCGAGCGCGACAGGTAGCCGAAGAAGGTCGCGGCGACGCCGCCGGCCTGTTGCCAGTGGCCGCGGATCCACTCGATCAGCCGCTCCGGGTCCAGCCAGGCCATCAGCTGCAGGCCGGTCTTCTGCTCGGCCCACGGGATCGCGGTGCCGGTGAACCAGTCGCGCGCCTGCGGCAGCACGTCGATGAAGGTGACGATCTGCCGCTCCAGCATCGGCACCAGGATCACCAATGCCAGTACCAGCAGCAGCAGCATCAGCACGAACACCAGGGTCACCGCCATGTTGCGCGAGCGCCCGGCGCGCTCCAGGCGATCGACCAGCGGGTCGCCGAGCCAGCCCAGCAGCAGCGCCAGCACGAACGGGGTCAGGATCGGCGCCAGCAGCGCCACCACCCACAGCACGCCCAGGATCACCGCGGCCCATTTCAGGCGGCGCAGGAACAGGGCGATTTCCGCTTCCGGGGACAGCGTCATTTGAGCTGATACTCCGTGCGCTCGGTATTGAGGATGATCGGCCCGCCGTCGGTCGGCGCGGTCAGCGGCTGCAGCGGGCTGTCGGTGCCGAGCATGCGGTTGAGCCCGGACACGCCGCTGATCAGATCGAGATCCAGTTCCAGGCGGTCGCCGCTGGCCTGGATCGGCACGATCCGCCGTACCACCGAGGTGTTCTGCAGCGTCGCCGCCACGCGCAGGTAGTCGTCGGCGCTGCGGATGCCGCTGATCGCGACCCGGTAGACGCCGGCCGGTCCGGTGCTGGCGGCCTTGGCGTAGCGCTTGACCAGCGCGTCGGCGGCGCCGTCGGCGCCGGAGGCGATCGCGCGGCGCGCGTCGGCGTCGCTGACCGACCAACTGGCCAGGGTCTTGCCGCTGTCGACGAACACCCAGTCGGCGGTCCAGCCGCCGGACTTGTTGCGGTACAGCTTGCCGATCAATTGCATCGGCGGGCTGTAGCGCGAGGAGGCGTTGGCCACCGCGGCGGTATCCTGGCGCCAGATCGCGCCGACCAGCGCCTGCTCGGCGGCGCTGCCGCCGGGCAGGCCCAGCCGGTAGCCGCGCTCGATCGCCCGGTCCAGCACGCTGCGCGCGGCATTGGACTGCTGCACGCCGACCAGGCGCGGACCGCTGCCGTCGTCGATCGCCAGCCACAGCACCGGCTTGGGCCGCGGCTGCGGCCACAGCGGCAGGCCCAGCGCCGCGGCCAGGCCATCGACGTCGCTCTGCCGGAACCGCGCGATCAGCGTGGTGCGGAAGGTGGGTGCGCCGCTCGGCGAGGTGCCCTGGTCCTGCCGGTAGTCGTAGCTGTCGACGAAGTTCTTGGCGTTGCGCAGCGCCTGGGTGACCCCGGGGCGCGCCATCACCGTGCGGTCGCCGGAGATCTTGCCCAGCACCGCGCCCAGCGCGCGCGCCAGGGCGCCGTTGCGGTCGCCCTCGCTCTGGCTGTTGACCGGCACCTCGGCATCGTAGGGACCTTGCGCACCGGCAACGTCGCCTTCGGTGCGCAGACCGGCTTGGGCCAGGGCGGCCGCGGCGGGGAGGCACAACGCGAAAGACAGGAGTAAGGCAAGGCTGCGGCGCATCGAAGGGTCCATTGCTCGGCGTATCCGGGGCGAATTGTTGCCCGAATGCGGGCCTAGCGCCAATGCGGCCTGTTAAAATCGCCGTCTTTCCGCCGACCCCGCCGCCCGTGACCACTCCCCAGCCCCCCGCCGCCGCCCCGTTGACCTACCGCGACGCCGGCGTCGACATCGACGCCGGCAATGCCGTCGTCGAACGCATCAAACCCCTGGTCAAGCGCAGTTTCCGCCCGGAAGTGATGGGCGGACTGGGCGGTTTCGGCGCGCTGTTCGACCTGTCCGGCAAGTACCGCGAGCCGGTGCTGGTGTCCGGCACCGACGGCGTCGGCACCAAGCTGAAGCTGGCGCAACAGTTGGGCCGGCACGACAGCATCGGCATCGACCTGGTCGGCATGTGCGTCAACGACGTGCTGGTGCAGGGCGCCGAGCCGCTGTTCTTCCTGGACTACTTCGCCACCGGCAAGCTCGACGTGGAAACCACCGTGGCGGTGGTCGGCGGCATCGCCCGCGGCTGCGAACTGGCCGGTTGCGCGCTGATCGGCGGCGAGACCGCGGAAATGCCCGACATGTACCCGCCGGGCGAGTACGACCTGGCCGGCTTCACCGTCGGCGCGGTGGAGAAGTCGCAGTTGCTCGACGGCGCCAAGGTGCGCCAGGGCGACGTGCTGATCGGCATCGCCTCCTCCGGCCCGCATTCCAACGGCTATTCGCTGATCCGCCGCATCTACGACCGCGCCGGGCGCCCGGCCGAGCTGCGGGTCGGCGGCACCACCCTGGCCGACGCGCTGATGGCGCCGACCGCGTTGTACGTCAAGCCGATCCTGTCGCTGTTGCGCGGCGACCACGCCGACGGCATCCACGCCATGGCGCACATCACCGGCGGCGGCCTGACCGAGAACATCATCCGGGTGATCCCCGACGGGCTGGGCCTGGATATCCGCGCCAGCGCCTGGAGCCTGCCGCCGGTGTTCGCGTGGCTGCAGCGCGAAGGCGCGGTCGCCGACAGCGAGATGTGGCGCACCTTCAACTGCGGCATCGGCTTCGTGCTGGTGGCCGCGCCCGACCAGGTCGCCGCGCTGGAACGCAGCCTGGACACGCTGGGCCTGGCGCACTGGCAGATCGGCGCGGTGGTGGCGGCCGGCGCCGGCGAACGCGTGCACATCGGCTAACGGCGCATGGCGCCGGCCAAGCGCGCCTGGCTGGCGCTGACCCTGGCGGTGTTCGCCGCCAGTTGGGTGCATCCGCTGTGGCCGGCGGAACAGGCGATGCACAGTTCGCTGGCGGTGCTGGGCCTCGGCTGGCTGGTCTGGCACGACCGCCGCTGGCCGCTGCGCACCTCGCATTTCGCCGCGATCTGCGGCTTCATCAGCGTGCACAACGTCGCCGCGCACTGGCTGTACTCCAATGTGCCCTACGACCAATGGCTGCGCGCGCTGAGCGGCTGGTCGCCGAATGCGGCGTTCGGCTGGCAACGCAACCACACCGACCGCCTGATCCATCTGCTGTTCGGGCTGTGCTTCGCGCCGGCGCTGCGCGAGTACGCACGCCAGCGCTGGCCGGCGCTGACCCCGCGGCAGGCCTTCGTGCTGGCGACGATGGCGATCATGTGCGCCAGCCTGCTGTACGAATGGCTGGAATGGGCGATCGCGCTGCTGCTGTCGCCCGAGCAGGCCGAGTCCTACAACGGTCAGCAGGGCGACCCCTGGGACGCGCACATGGACATGCTGCTGGCCACCCTCGGTTGCGCCAGCGCCTGGCCCTGGCGACGCCGCGCACGTCCGCTTCCCTCCTCCCGCTGAGACGCACGATGGCGCTTCCCCCACCCCTTCCCTCCGCCCACACTGCCGGCGCCGATGCGGCGCGTACCGGCGCCGAACTGGACACCCTGGCGATCCTGTACGCCGTGACCGCGGGCGTGCAGATCGTGTTGCTGTTGCTGGTGGCCGGCTTCCTGGCCTACGGCGTGCATGAGGAAGCCCAGCTCAACGCCGTCGGCCAGAGCGCGGAGCAGGCCCAGGCCGGCATGGTGGCGATCGTGATGCTGTCGGTGCTGCTGGGGTTCGGGCTGGTCTCGCTGGCGCTGAAAGTGCTGGCGGCGCGCGCGCTACGCGCGCGCCGCCAACGGCTGCTGTGCAACGCCGTTGCCGTGCTGACCTGCCTGGAGTTTCCGTTGGGCACGGTGCTGGGCATGTGGACCCTGCTGGTGCTGCAGCGCGCGGACGTCCCCGCCCTGTTCCGGAAGGCCTAGCCGATGACGATCCGACTGGCGGTGCTGGTCTCCGGCCGCGGCTCCAACCTGCAGGCGCTGCTCGATGCGATCGCCGCCGGCACCCTGGACGCGCAGGTGACCGGGGTGTTCAGCGACCGTGCGCAGGCGCCGGCGCTGGCCAAAGTGGCGCCGGCGCTGCGCTGGTCGGCCGCGCCGCGCGACTTCCCCGACCGCGCCGCCTTCGATCAAGCGCTGGGCGACGCGGTCGCCGCCGCGCGGCCGGACTGGATCGTCTGCGCCGGCTACATGCGCATCCTCGGCGACGCGTTCGTGCAGCGCTTCGCCGGTCGCCTGCTCAACATCCACCCCTCGCTGCTGCCCAAGTACCGCGGCCTGCACACGCATGCGCAGGCGATCGCCGCCGGCGACGCCGAACACGGCGCCAGCGTGCATTTCGTGGTGCCGGCACTGGATGCCGGCGCGGTGATCGCCCAGGCGCGGGTGCCGGTGCTGGCCGGCGACGGCCCCGACGATCTGGCGCGACGCCTGCTGCCGCGCGAGCACCAGTTGCTGTGCGCCGTGCTGCGCCTGGCCGCGGCGGGGCGCCTGGCTGAACGGGACGAGAGCGCCTGGCTCGACGGTCAGTGCCTGTTTAGTCCGCTGCGCCTAGATTGCCAGGGCATGCTCGTTCCCTGAATCCGCGGCCGCCTCCCTGCTGCGGCACGTTCGCGCCAACCCCTCCTCCCTCGCCGCCGATCCCATGAAGCACGTACCGCGTCAGTTCGCCGTTCTCGCCCTGGCCAGCCTCGGCCTGCTGGCGCCGGCCGCCACCGTGCTGGCGCAGGCGACCGCGCCGGTCACCGCGCCGACTACACCGTCCGCGCCGGCAGCAGAGCAGGCTCCCGCACCTGCCGCCGCGCCCGTCGCCCCTGCGCTTCCGGCCGAGGCCTGGACGCCGCCGCCGCTGCAGCCGTTCGTGGCCACCTACCAAGCCCTGTACAAGGGCCGGGAAGCGGGCGACGCGCGCATGCAGGTCAGCCACAGCGGCGGCGACGAATGGCGCGTGGACCTGGGCGTGCAGGGCCGCAGCGGCTTCGCCAGCATCCTCGGCCTGAACATCGAGCAGAGCACGGTGTTCCGCACCCAGGACGGGCGCTACGTGCCGCAGAGCCAGAGCACGGTGAAGAAGGCGGTGTTCTTCGGCAAGAAGGTCACCGGCGTGTACGACTGGAAACAGGGCGTGGCGCGTTGGGACGGCGATCTGAAGAAGGACCGGCAGCAGCCGATCCCGCTGCAGCCGGGCGACCAGAGCGCGCTGCTGATCAACCTGTCGATCATGCGCGACGCGGTGCCCGGCAAGACCATGACCTACCGCTTCGTCGATGTCGGCCGCGTCCGCGAGCACGTCTACCATGCCGCCGAACAGACCGAGACGGTGCAGGTTGGCGACCTGAGCTACGACGCGCTGCGCGTCTCGCGCACCAACGGCGGCAAGAATGAGACCATCCTGTGGATCGCCAACGGCGTGCCGACGCCGGTGCGGATCCTGCAGCGCGAAGACGGCGAAGACCGCATCGACCTGCGCCTGACCGAATACCAAGGAGTCTGATCCATGACACGCATCGCCCGCCCCCTGTCCGTCCTGGCCGCCGCCCTGCTGGCCGCGACCAGCCTGCCCGCGCTGGCGCTGCAGCCGTTCAAGGCCGACTACCAGGCCAGCTACATGGGCATGCAGGCCAACGGCCTGATGACGCTGACCAGCGAAGGCGGCAGCCGCTGGCGCTACAGCCTGTCGATCAAGAACCAGGTCGCCGACCTGAGCCAGAGCACCGTGTTCGAGGAAAAGGGCGGCCAGTTGCGCCCGCTCAGCAGCGACGACCGCTCGCTGTTCCTGGTCAAGAAGAAGGCGGTCACCGCCAACTACGACTGGAGCACGGCGCAGGCGACCTGGTCCGGCGATATCAAGCCCGACCGCCGCGGCCCGGTGAAGCTGCAGCCCGGCGACATGGACGCGCTGCTGATCAACCTGGCGATCGCGCGCGACGTCAACGCCGGCAAGACCCCCAGCTACCGCATGGTCGACGAGGGCCGCGCCAAGCCGATGACCTACAAGGTCGCCGGCAAGGAAGCGATCACCGTCAACGGCAAGACCGAGCAGGCGACCAAGGTCAGCCGCAGCGACGGCGCCAAGGAAATCATCGCCTGGGTGGTGCCGGACATGCCGGTGCCGGTGCGCATCCTGCAGCGCGAGAACGGCCAGGACGCGCTGGACCTGACCATCAAGTCGTTGCGGTGAAGCCGGGAGTGGGGAATCGGGAATGGGGAATCGCGACAGCGGCTCCCCGTTCGTGATGTTTCCCCATGTAGGAGCGGCTTTAGCCGCGACGGGCTTTACCGGGAACGCCTCGTCGCGGCTAAAGCCGCTCCTACAGGGCGAACCGCATCTGATTTGATTGCGGCGAAAGCAGGTTGTCAGAGGCGCCCTGAAGCCGCTCCCACGACAGCGCCGTCGTGCTGCGGAGACGGACGCTGCCCGGGCAGCGCCCTGTCCCACGCCGTTACTTCTTCTCCGCTGGCGCGGCCTTGAAGGTGGTGCGGCAGTCCACCCGGATCTGCGCGCCGGTGCTGCGCCAGTAGAAGGTGCTGCACTGGCGCGGGCCGTCCTGGGTGCGGCGCACGCCCACCGCGTAGAACGCCTGCGCGATCTCGCCGCGGCTGACCTGGCCGTCGCCGTTCCAATCCATGTCACGCTCCTCGATGCCCTGGGTGATGGCGATGCCCGCGTACCAGGCATACCCGACCCAGGCCAGCACCAGGACCACGACCGCCAGCAGCACCTTGCGCCGGCGGCTGAAGCGGCCGCTGAGGATCATGCGATGCGCCGGATGGACGCGCCCAGCGCCCCCAGCTTCTCCTCGATGTTCTCGTACCCCCGGTCCAGGTGGTAGATGCGGTCGATGGTGGTGTCGCCCTCGGCGACCAGTCCGGCCAGGATCAGCGAGGCCGAGGCGCGCAGGTCGGTGGCCATCACCGGCGCGCCGCTGAGCCGCTCGCTGCCGCGCACGATCGCGGTGTGGCCTTCGACCTGGATGTCCGCGCCCAGCCGCAGCAGTTCGTTGACGTGCATGAAACGGTTCTCGAAGATCGTCTCGTTGATCACGCCGACGCCGTCGGCCACGCAGTTGAGCGCCATGAACTGCGCCTGCATGTCGGTGGGGAACGCCGGATACGGCGCGGTGGTCAGGCTGACCGCGCGCGGGCGCTTGCCGTGCATGTCCAGGCGGATCCAGTCCGGGCCGGTCTCGATCGTGGCGCCGGCCTCGGCCAGCTTGTCCAGCACCGCGTCGAGCGTGTCGGCGCGGGCGCGGCGCACGGTCACGCTGCCGCCGGTCATCGCCGCGGCGACCAGGAAGGTGCCGGTCTCGATGCGGTCCGGCAGCACCGCGTGGCGGCCGCCGGACAGGCGCTCCACGCCCTGCACCACGATGCGCGAGGTGCCGGCGCCTTCGATCTTCGCGCCCAGCGCGATCAGGCAGTCGGCCAGGTCGGTGACCTCCGGCTCCATCGCCGCGTTCTCCAGCACGGTGGTGCCGTCGGCCAGCACCGCGGCCATCAGCACGTTCTCGGTGCCGGTGACGCTGACCATGTCGAACACGTAGCGGCCGCCCTTGAGCCGGCCGTTGCTGGTCGCCTTGATGTAGCCGTTCTCGACGCTGATCTCCGCGCCCAACGCCTGCAGGCCCTTGATGTGCTGGTCCACCGGCCGCGAGCCGATCGCGCAGCCGCCGGGCAGCGACACTTCGGCCGCGCCGAACTTGGCCAGCAGCGGACCCAGCACCAGGATCGAGGCGCGCATGGTGCGCACCAGTTCGTAGGGCGCCACGTGCTGGTCGACCTTGCGCGGATCGACGGTGATCGCGCTGCCGCGCGCCAGCGTGCCTTCGTCGATGGTGACCTCGGCGCCCAGTTCGCCGAGCAGCTTCACCGTGGTGATCACGTCGTGCAGTTGCGGCACGTTGGTGATCTCCACCGGCGCGTCGGCCAGCAGGGTCGCGCACAGGATCGGCAGCACCGCGTTCTTGGCGCCGGAAATGTTCACTTCACCGTGCAGCGCGTTGCCGCCGGTCACTACGATTTTGGCCATGGGTCTTCGGGGGAGTGGAATCGAATGGAAAAGAGGCGGCTCAGCCGGCCTGGTCGGGGGTCAGCGTGGTCAGCGCCAGCGCGTGGATCGCCCCGCCCATCAGATCGCCCAGCGTGGCGTAGACCATGCGGTGACGGGCCAGCGGCAGCTTGCCGGCGAAGGCGTCGCTGACCACGGTGGCCTCGAAGTGCACGCCGTCGTCGCCCTGCACCTGCACGCGCGCGCCAGGCAGGCCGGCCTCGATCAGTTTACGGATGGTTTCGGCGTCCACCGGGCTTTCCTAATAAAATGATCGGCCATTCTACCCTCCGAGCGGCATCCGCATGGCTGTATCGCCCCTGTCCCCCGATGCGCTCGACGCCGCCGCCCTGATCGCCAGCGGCCGCCGCGTGGTCGCGATCGAGCAGGCCGCGCTGGGCGCGGTCGGCGCGCGCATCGGCGCCGAGTTCGCCGCCGCCTGCCGGCTGATCCTGGGCTCGCGCGGGCGCGTGGTCGCCACCGGCATGGGCAAGTCCGGGCACGTGGCGCGCAAGATCGCCGCCACCCTCGCCTCCACCGGCACCCCGGCGTTCTACGTGCACCCGGGCGAGGCCGGGCACGGCGACCTGGGCATGATCACCGATGCCGACGTGGTCCTGGCGCTGTCGTACTCGGGCGAGTCCGACGAGATCCTCATGCTGCTGCCGGTGCTCAAGCGCCAGGGCAACGCGGTGATCGCGATGACCGGCCGCGCGCAGTCCACGCTGGCGCGCGAGGCCGACCTGCACCTGGACGTCAGCGTGCCGGCCGAGGCCTGCCCGCTGGACCTGGCGCCGACCTCTAGCACCACCGCCTCGCTGGCCTTAGGCGACGCGCTGGCGGTGGCGCTGCTGGACGCGCGCGGCTTCACCGCCGACGACTTCGCCCGCTCGCACCCGGCCGGCAGCCTCGGCCGCCGCCTGCTGCTGCACATCACCGACGTGATGCACGGCGGCGACGAGCTGCCGCGGGTGCGCGAGGACGCCAGCCTCAGCGAGGCGCTGGTGGAAATGAGCCGCAAGCGCCTGGGCATGACCGCGGTGGTCGACGCCGACGGACGCCTGCTCGGCCTGTTCACCGACGGCGACCTGCGCCGCACCCTGGACAGCGCGCTGGACGTGCGCCAGACCCGCATCGCCGACGTGATGACCCGGCAGCCGCGCACCATCGGCGCCGACCAGCTCGCCGCGGAGGCCGCGCGGCTGATGGAGACCCACAAGATCAACGGCCTGATCGTGGTCGATGGCGAGGGCCGCGCGGTCGGCGCGCTCAACATTCACGACCTGTTGCGCGCCAGAGTGGTTTAACAGCCTGAACCCGTTCACCGCCTGCCGGCGCCCGCGCCGCAGGTCCTGGCCCGCTGGAAAGCGGACCTCCCCGCCCCGATATCGAGCACATGCCCTACTCCCCGCTGGCCGACCTCCCCGCCGACCTGATCGACCGCGCCGCCCGGATCCGCCTGGCGTGCTTCGACGTGGACGGCACGCTGACCGACGGCCGCCTGTACTACGACCGCGACGGCAACGAGAGCAAGGCGTTCAACGTGCTCGACGGCCAGGGCTTGGTGCAGTTGCGCCGGCACGGCATCGACGTGGCGCTGATCACCGCGCGGCCCAGCCTGGCCGCGGAGAAGCGCGGCCAGGAACTGGGCCTGCTGGTGCAGATCGGGGTCAAGGACAAGCGCGCCGGGGTGCAGGCGCTGTGCGACGAGCGCGGCCTGGGCCTGGAGCAGGTCTGCTTCATGGGCGACGACCTGCCCGACCTGGCACCGCTGCGCGTGGTCGGGCTGGCGGTGGCCCCGGCCAACGCGCATCCGTGGACCGCCGAACACGTGCACTGGACCACCCGCGCGCGCGGCGGCGAAGGCGCGGCGCGCGAACTGTGCGACGTGCTGCTGGCCGCGCAGGGCCATGTCCCGGCCCTGCTGCAGGAGCACGGCGCATGAGCTGGCGCACCTGGCTCGGCGGCCTGCTGCTAGTGGCGGCGCTGGTCAGCGGCTGGTCGGCCTGGCACCAGCGCAGCAAGCGCGCGCCGACGTCCGATGCGGAGGCGCGCTCGGACTACATCGCCCACGACTTCGAGATCGTCACCCTGGACAAGCAGGGCAAGGAGTCGATGACCCTGCGCGCGCCGCAGATGGAGCGCAGCCGCGCCGACCAGACCATGGCGATCGAGACCCCGCTGTTCCTGCTGCCCGACGCCAACGGCCAGCACTGGGAAATGCGCAGCAAGACCGGCTGGGTCAGCGCCGACGGCGGCGAGTTGCGCCTGCGCGGCGACGTCGCCGGCGACAGCCCCAAGGTCCCCAGCATCCCGCCCACCACCTTCCGCACCCAGAGCCTGGACGTCTTCCCGAAGACCAGCACCGCGCGCACCGCCGAGCAGGTCACCATGACCCGCCCCGGTATGATGCAGACCGGCGTCGGCTTCGAGGTCGACTTGAAGTCCCGGCAGTACAAGCTCCTTTCACAGGTCAAGACCCGCTATGAACCCAACGCTGCCCGCTAAGCTCGCGCTGCTCGCCCTGCTGCTGCCGACCCTGGCGCTGGCCAAGTCGACCGACCGCAACCAGCCGATGACGATCGACTCCGCCGCCCAGAGCGGCAACATGCTCGACGACAACGGCAAGATCCGGTATTCGGGCAACGTGGTCATCGTGCAAGGCACGCTGGAGATCCACGCCGACACCGCCGACCTGTTCCGGGTCAACGGCGAGATCGACCGGGTGGTGCTCAACGGCAAGCAGGCGACGCTGAAGCAACAGTTGGACGACGGCTCGCCGATGGATGCGGTGGCCGACAACATCGACTACAAGGTCGGCACCGACACCGTGGTGCTGACCGGCAACTACCGCATGACCTCGCCCAAGGGCACCAATGCCGGCCAGCGCATGGTCTACAACACCAAGACCGGCGACATGCAGGGCGGCGGCGACGGCACCCGTGTGCGCACCGTGATCCAGCCGAAGAACCCGACCCCGGCCGGCGCGCCTGCAGCCGGCGCCAAGCCGGCTGCAGGCAAGCCCGCGGCCGCCAAGCCCGCCGCGACCGCGCCCGCGACGACCACCCCGGCCAAGCCCAAGCAAGGGGGCCAGTGATGCTGCTCGCCGAGGGCCTGCGCAAGCGCTACAAGCAGCGCGAGGTGGTGCGCGAGTTCGGCCTGACCCTGGAGGCGGGCGAAGTGGTCGGCCTGCTCGGCCCCAACGGCGCCGGCAAGACCACCTGCTTCTACATGATCGTCGGCCTGGTCGAGGCCGATGCCGGACGCATCGTGCTCGACGGCAACGACATCACCGCGCTGCCGATGTACAAGCGCGCCAAGCTCGGCGTCGGCTACCTGCCGCAGGAGCCGTCGGTGTTCCGCAAGCTCAGCGTGGCCGACAACATCCGCCTGGTGCTGGAACTGCGCGAGGACCTGGACGCGGCCGGCCAGGAACGCGAACTGGCCTCGCTGCTGGACGAACTGCAGATCGGCCACGTCGCCGAGCAGCTCGGCGCCAGCCTGTCCGGCGGCGAACGCCGCCGCTGCGAAATCGCGCGCGCGCTGGCGGCCAAGCCGCGGCTGATGCTGCTCGACGAACCCTTCGCCGGCGTCGATCCGATCTCGGTCGGCGAGATCCAGCGCATCGTCACCCACCTCAAGCAACGCGGCATCGGCGTGCTCATCACCGACCACAACGTGCGCGAAACCTTGGGAATCTGCGACCGGGCGTATATCCTCAACGAGGGCAGCGTGCTGGCGCAGGGGGCACCGGAAGCGCTGCTGGCCAACAGCGACGTGCGCCGCGTCTACCTCGGGGAAACCTTCAGGCTGTGACCGCGCGGGCGTCCGCATACGCCCCTTCCCGTCCGGTACAGGCATGAAAGCACGGCTGCAGACATCGCTGGGACAGCATTTGGTCATGACGCCGCAACTGCGTCAGGCGATCAAGCTGTTGCAGATGTCCAGCGCCGAGCTGGACGTGGAGATCGCCGAGGCGGTGGAGAGCAATCCGCTGCTGGAATGGGCCGAGGATGCGGCGCCCCCGCTCGATGTGGCCGGCGCCGGCAGCGCCGAAGGCGAGGCCGAGGTCGCGCCGCCGGCCGGCGATACGCTGGACAACGCGCCGCAGCACGACGGCGACGACTGGTCCGAGGCCGAGCCGGCCTGGAGCGGCGGCAGCGGCGGCTCCTTCGACGACGACGAGGACATGGGCAGCGCCGCCGAACGCGTCGCCGAGCCCGACACCCTGATCGACCACCTGCTGTGGCAACTGCACCTGTCGCACCTGTCGCCACGCGACCGCAGCATCGGCGCGGCGCTGATCGACGCGCTCGACGACGACGGCTACCTGCGCGAACCGCTGGCCACCATCGCCGAGACGCTGCGCCCGGACATCGTCGCCGACGAAGAGGAGATCGGCACGGTCCTGCACCAGATCCAGCGCTTCGATCCGGTCGGCATCGCCGCGCGCAGCCTGGGCGAATGCCTGAACCTGCAACTGGACGTGCTGCCCGAGGACACTCCGGGCCTGGAGCTGGCGCGGATCATCGCCAACGGCCCGCTGGAGAAGCTGCCGCGCAGCGGCATCGCCGGCATCGCCCACGACCTCAAGCGCCCGGCCTCGGCGGTGGAGACCGCGGTGACCCTGCTGCGCTCGCTGGACCCGCGCCCCGGCAAGCAGATCGGCGAACTGGGCGCGGACACCTACGTGGTGCCGGACTGCGTGATCTGGCGCCAGCGCGGCGTCTGGCACGCGGCGCTGGCCGGCCACGCACGGCCCAAAGTCACCATCCACCGCGGCTACGAGCGGCTGATCCGCCAGTGCGGGGAAAGCGACGCCGGCTACCTGCGCGGCCAGTTGCAGGAGGCGCGCTGGCTGCTGAAGAGCCTGGAGGCGCGCGGCGAGACCCTGCTCAGGGTCACCCGCTGCCTGCTGCGCCAACAGGCCGGCTTCCTCGAATTCGGCGAACAGGCCTTGCGCCCGCTGACCCTGCGCGAGATCGCCGGCGAACTGGGCCTGCACGAGAGCACCATCTCGCGCGCCATCGCCCGCAAGTACGTGCGCACCCCGCGCGGCACCATCCCGCTGCGCGCCTTCTTCGCCTCCGGCATCGACACCGATAGCGGCGGCGAGGCCTCCAGCACCGCCATTCAGGCGATGATCCGGCGCCTGATCGACGCGGAGAACCCGCGCAAGCCGCTTTCTGACGCCAAGCTGGCCGATCTGCTGAAGAACGCCGGCGTGCCGGTGGCGCGCCGCACCGTGGCGAAGTATCGTGAGGCCATGAACATTTCCGCCTCCCACGAACGCGTCCGCATCGGCTGAGCGTCGGCGGCAGTGGCGGCAATGGTTCATAGGTGAATCACGAACCAAGGAGTATCCGATGCGTATCGAGACCTACGGCCAGCAGATCGAAGTCACCCCCGCCCTGCGCGAGTACGTGGAGACCAAGCTGCAACGGCTGAAGCGGCACTACGAGGAAACCATCGAGGTCCGCGCCCAACTGGCGCTGCGCAAGCCCGATCACCACGTCGAGGCCACCGTCAATGTTCCCGGCCGCACCCTGCACGCCGATGCCAGCGCGCAGACCATGTACGCGGCGATCGACCTGCTCGCCGACAAGCTCGACCGGCTGATCATCAAGCACAAGGAAAAGAAACAGGACCACCACGCGGCCGAGGTGCGCGACAATATCGTGTGATCCCGCACACGTTGGCTTCGCCATGCCCTTGACCGATCTGATGGCGGCCGTCCGCACCCAGGTGCTGCCGGCCGTCGATCGCGACACCCTGTTGCGTACCGCCGCCGGCCTGCTGGCCTGCCCGCAGGCCGGTTTCGACGAACTCCTCGCCAGCCTGCGCGAACGCGAGCAGCTCGGCAGCACCGCCATCGGCCATGGCATCGCCATCCCGCACGGCCGCGCCCCGCACCTGGATGCCCCCCGCGGCGCGCTGCTGCGGCTGGACCACCCCATCGACTTCGACGGCCACGGCGCGCAGGTGGACCTGGTGTTCGCGATGGCCGTGCCCGCGCACTACACCCACCAACACCTGATGCTGTTGTCGGAACTGGCCGAACAGTTCTCCGACGAGGGCTTCCGCGAGGCGCTGCGCCACGCGCCCGATGCCGCCGCGCTGCACGCGCTGCTCGGCGGCGCGCCACCACGGGCCACCGCCGCATGAACACCAGCATCACCGCGCGCGAACTGTTCGACCAGCAACGCGACCGGCTCGGCCTGCGCTGGCTGGCCGGGCAGAAGGGCGAGCATCGCGAGCTGGAAGCCGGCAACGCGGTGTCGCGGCGCCCGTCGCTGGCCGGCTATCTCAATACGATCTATCCGAACAAGGTGCAGATCCTCGGGACCGAGGAACTGTCCTGGCTGGATTCGCTGGACGCGCGCCAACGCTGGGAGACCATCGAGAAGATCGTGCGGGTGCGGCCGCTGGCGCTGGTGGTCACCAAGAACCAATCCTGCCCGGAAGACCTGCGCGCGGCCGCCGACGACGCCGACACGCCGTTGTGGGTCTCGCCCAAGCGCGGCCACGAACTGCTCAACCACCTCTCCTACCATCTGGCGCGCACGCTGGCGCCGCGGGTGATCCTGCATGGCGTGTTCATGGAGATCTACTCGATCGGCGTGCTGATCACCGGCGAGGCCGGCTCCGGCAAGAGCGAGCTGGCGCTGGAGCTGCTCAGCCGCGGCCATCGCCTGGTCGCCGACGACGCGCCGGAATTCACCCAGATCGCCCCGGACGTGCTCGACGGCACCTGCCCGGAACTGCTGCAGGACCTACTGGAAGTGCGCGGCCTGGGCGTGCTCAACGTGCGCGACATGTTCGGCGACACGGCTGTAAAGAAGAACAAGTATCTTCGCCTGATCGTGCACCTGACCCGGCCCATGACCGAACCGAACCCGCATGGCTACGAGCGCCTGACCGGCGACTCGGGCACCCGCCACGTGCTCGACCTGGATGTGCCGCTGATCACCCTGCCGGTGATGCCCGGCCGCAACCTGGCGGTGCTGACCGAGGCCGCCACGCGCCTGCACATCCTGCGCACCAAGGGCATCGACCCGGCGGCGATGTTCATCGCCCGCCACAGCAACCTGCTCGAGCGGCGCAGCCCATGAACGCGGTGGCGAACACCTCCACCCTGGTGATCGTCAGCGGCCTGTCCGGCTCCGGCAAATCGGTGGCGCTGAAGACCTTCGAGGACCTGGACTACTACTGCGTCGACAACCTGCCGGTGGAACTGCTGCCGGCCTTCGTCAAGAGCCTGGTGCGCGAGGATGCCGGCCCCGGCAAGCTCGCGGTGGGCATCGACGTGCGCAGCCGCCACAGCGACCTGACCCAGTTGCCGCGCTGGCGCGAGGCGGTGGCCCAGTTCGGGCTGGATGCGCGGCTGCTGTTCTTCGACGCCAACGACGAGGCGCTGATCAAGCGCTATGCCGACACCCGGCGCCGGCATCCGCTGTCGCATCTGGGCCTGTCGCTGCCGGAAGCGATCGAACGCGAGCGCGCGCTCACCGAGCCGCTGCGCCGCGCGGCCGACGCGGTGATCGACACCAGCGCGCTCAACGTGCATCAGTTGCGGCGGCGGGTGACCACCGAATTCGCGCTGACCAATGAGAACAGCCTGTCGCTGCTGTTCGAATCCTTCGCCTACCGGCGCGGCGTGCCGGCCGAGGCCGACTTCGTGTTCGACGCGCGGGTGCTGCCCAACCCGCACTGGGACCCGGAACTGCGCCCGCTCACCGGCCGCGACAGCGGCGTGCGCGACTACCTGGACGCGCAGCCGGACGTGCAGCGCTACACCGCGCAACTGATCGACTTCCTCGACACCTGGCTGCCGCGGTTACGCAACGACACCCGCAGCTACGTCACCATCGCCTTCGGCTGCACCGGCGGCAAGCACCGCTCGGTGTACCTGGCCGAACGCCTGGCGCGGCATGCGCGCGAACAGGGCTGGCCGGAAGTGGCGACGTTCCATCGCGAGCAGGATTGATCGAAGGCCGGGAGTGGGGAGTCGGGAGTGGGGATTCGCAACAGCGGCGCCCGATTCCGTAGACGATCGACGCGAGGTTCGCGCAATCGAAATCCCGGGCTTTTTGTAGGAGCGGCTTCAGCCGCGACAGGGCGGGTGGAACGGTCGCCACGCCAGCCGCTCCCATAGCAACACGCGAAACTCGACACCGCGCGCGGACTCCCCCAATCCCGACTCCCCAATCCCAAATCCCGGCCCCCCAGCCATTCCCTGCGCCCAGCCCGACCTGTTAACGTTCACCCATGGCCTGTGGCATTCTCCTGATTACCCACCCCGATATCGGCTCCGCGCTGCTGCGCGTGGCCACCGGATTGCTGCGGCAATTGCCGCTGAAGACCGAAGCGTTCGAAGTCCCGCTGGATGCCGACCTGGACGCGCTGCTGCCGCAGGCGTCGGCCGCGTTGCGGCGGGTCGACGGCGGCGACGGCGTGCTGGTCGTCACCGATCTGTACGGCGCCAGCCCGAGCAATCTGGCGGGCAAGCTGGCGCGCCTGGGCACGCCGGTCCGGCGTGTGTCCGCGCTGAGCCTGCCGATGCTGCTGCGGATCATGAACTACCCCGAACAGGGCCTGGACCAGTTGCCCGCGACAGCGGCGGCGGGGTCGCGCAACGGCGTGGTGATCGACGATGCTTGAGCGCGAACTCATGGTGTCCAACCGCCTGGGCCTGCATGCGCGCGCGACCGCGAAGCTGGTGCAGACGCTGTCCTCGTTCCGCTGCAACGCCACGCTGGCGGCGAAGGGCCGCGAGGTCAACGCCAAGAGCATCATGGGCGTGATGCTGCTGGCCGCCGCGCAGGGCACGCCGGTGACGGTGCGGGTGGACGGCGCCGACGAGGCCGACGCGCTCCAGGCCGTGGTCGACCTGTTCGAGCGGCGCTTCGACGAGGACAGCTGAGCATGCGGCGCTGGCCGACGCGCGCAGCCACGCCGTCGCGCCGTCGCGGGCGCGCGCGGTGAGCCTGCGCATCGCCGGCCATGCCGCGTCGCGCGGCAACGCGCTGGGCCGCGCGCGGGTCCGCCTGCCGCATGCGCTGGAGGTGGCCGAGCAACGCATCGGTGCGGCGCAGATTCCCGAAGAGCTCGAACGCCTGCACCGCGCGGTCGACGCCGCGCGCGCGGAGATGCACGGCCTGCGCCAGCGCCTGCACGGCGCCCTGGCCAAGGAGGTCGGCGAATTCCTCGACCTGCATGCGCTGCTGCTCGACGACCCGGAACTGCTGCACGGCCTGGACGAACTGATCCGCACCGGCCGCTACAGCGCCGACTACGCGCTGCGCCTGCAACGCGACCGGCTGGCGACCGTGTTCGAGGACATGGAAGACGCCTACCTGAAAAGCCGCATGGACGACCTGGACCATGTGATCGGGCGCATCCACGCGTTCCTGCAGAAGCGCCAGCCGGACAGCGAAGGCCTGGCCGGCGAGATCCTGGTGTGCGAGAACGTGGCACCGTCCGAACTGGCGCAACTGCAGGCGCAGGGCGTGGTCGGCATCGTCACCAGCGCCGGCAGCACGCTCTCGCACAGCGCGATCCTGGCGCGCAGTCTGCACCTCCCCTTGGTGGTGGGCGTCGCCGATGCGCTGCAGAAGATCAACGACGGCGATGTGCTGATCGTGGACGGCGTGCAGGGCGCGGTGATCGTCGAGCCCACCCCCGACGACCTGCGCGACTACCGCGCCCGCGTGCGCGAGCAGGCCAAGCTGCAGCGCGGCCTCGGCAAGCTGCGCTCCAAGCCCAGCCGCACCCGCGACGGCGTGGACATCGTGCTGCTGGCCAATGCCGAGTCGCGCGAGGACGTGGCGCGCGCGCATGCGCTCGGCGCCGACGGCCTGGGCCTGTACCGCACCGAATTCCTGTTCCTGCAGCGCGACGCCCTGCCCGACGAGGAGGAACAGTTCCGCACCTACCGCGACGCGGTGCTGGGCATGAGCGGGCGGCCGGTGACGATCCGCACCCTGGACCTGGGCGCGGACAAGGCCGACCGCACCGGCCTGACCATGAGCAACGAACAGAACCCGGCATTGGGCTTGCGCGGCGTGCGCCTGTCGCTGGCCCGGCCCAAGGTCTCCGACACGCAGTTGCGCGCGCTGCTGCGCGCCTCCGGCTACGGGCCGGTGCGGGTGCTGCTGCCGATGATCAGCACGCGCGAGGAGATCATGGCGATGCGCCGGCACCTCAAGCGCACCGCCGCGCAGTTGCGCCGCGAGGGCCATGCGATCGCCGAGCAGGTGCAGGTCGGCGCGATGATCGAGGTGCCGGCGGCGGCGATCGCGTTGGACACCTTCATCGACGCCGTCGACTTCCTGTCGATCGGCACCAACGACCTGGTGCAGTACCTGCTCGCCGCCGACCGCAACAACGATGCGCTGGCCGAGCTGTATTCGCCGCTGCATCCGGCGGTACTGCGGCTGATCGCGCAGGTGATCGCCACCGGCCAGGCGCATGGCAAGCCGGTGGCGGTGTGCGGCGAGATCGCCGGCGACCCGGCGCTGACGCCGATGCTGCTGGCGCTGGGCCTGCGCGAGTTCAGCCTGCACCCGGCGACGATGCTGGAAGTGCGCCGGATGATCCGCGACAGCGACCTGCAGGCGCTGCGCCTGCGCGGCGCCAAGCTGCTGCAGGCGCGCGACCGCAAGGGCATCGAGCGGTGGCTTGCATGCGCCGCCATTAATCAAAGACATAATTAAGATTAAACTTTCTTTCTTAATAAGCAAAAAATTACGATCTCCAGGATCACCCCAATGAATTCACGCCACAATTTACTAGCAACACTTGTATTGTACGCATCTCCATTATTTGCATTCGCACAAACGGCGCGTTACATCCACACGGACGCACTGGGCTCAATTGCGGCCATTTCAGATAAAGACCGGAATATCGTGGAACGCCGCGATTATTAACCATTTGGCTCAACTCTCAATTCATGGCAACTTGATGGACCTGGCTATACCGGCCATGTCGAAGATGCGATCACTGGACTGACATACATGGAGCAGCGATACTATGACTCCGGAACAGGTAGATTTTTGTCGACCGATCCAATAATGACCCAACAAAATGGCACCAGCTTCAATAGATACGCCTATGCGGGGAATAACCCCTACTCAGCAATCGATCCGGACGGACGCTATGTCTGCAAGGGAAGCAAAGAACTCTGCACAGGGGTAAGAAATGCGCTCCGCTCAATCAAAAAATCTGCTCGAGCGCAGACCGGTACGCGCATCAAAGATGCTCGATCCTCTGCTGTCGCCAATTTCTATGGAAAGGAAGGCCTAGACAATGGCGTTATCGTAAATAATACAAACATAGAAGCGTATGGAAAAGCAGAAACAATAGACTCAACCACCACCGTCTCATTCAACATGTCAGCAATCAAAAGCATGAGTGATCGCAATACAAGCGCACAAAGCATTTTAGATGCGACTGCACTTCACGAGGGATCGCATGGAGTCGATCAACGTGAGCGACTGAAAAGGGGGATTGATCCAATGACCAACAGTCGCAAGGAACTACTCAGAGGCGAGTACCGAGCATATAGAGCAGAAGCTGCTTATCATGAGGCCTTGCAGACCAGGTCACCATGGGGCTTTTGGGAACCAGGTACAGGACGAAACGAAAGCGAAATCAGCGAGCAAGCAAAAGCCAGCGTAGAAACAACCTGTAATCTTGGAAAGTGCGCGCCATGAAGAATACGGCACTAGCCTGCCTATTGATAGCCACCACTTCACATCAAGCGAACGCACAAATTTGCCAAGGCTCTAATTCAGACGTCGCAGTCCATCAACTGATCGAGCATCCATCCTGGAACCAGGAATTCATTGTAGCAGGCTGCTATCTTGGAACCAGACACGGAACCTCCATCCAGGACTGCAAAGCTCGACCTGGATCTGGCTTGTGGATTGAATTTGTAGAAAACCTGAAAACCGCTCCTGCAGTCGTCAGTTTTCGGAAATCGGCATTCCGACAACCGCTTCATAGAGAGAGCAAGCCACTCCCTATTCGGGCGAAAGGCTTGCTTGTCAAACGAGATACCTATGTACCAGGCGGAACAGTACTCCTGATCACTGAGATTCTTTGCTTCGCACCTCTTCCGGAAGATAAAGGAAGAGACACTGCACTACAGATGGAACAACCGATCTGAATCAACCCAACTTAGCCTGAATCAATCCCGTTTAGACTTCTTTCAGAAAACTGAGTCATAACTTGAAGCCCGCAAACTCTGATTTCAAGTGCCGTTCCACTGCATGGCGCAGACACATCAGTCCAATGCAAGGCAGGGAAAGCCTGCCCTGTCGGTCTCGCCACAAAACACATAGCCACCCAAGACGTGGCGAAATGGCCCGCATCTCTCACTCGCGAAATCCTGACGCCAGTCAAGTCAGCCAACGGACGCTGTGCTTCCCGCAACATGCAAGCGATAATGTCGCGATGAACATCTGACCGACCGCGTGTCTCCGGAGCGCGGCCTCACCTCAAGGGAGCAGCGCATGGCCGACGCCGTCCGCCACGACAAGACCGCGCGGCAGCTGCGCATGCTGTCCGATGCGCTGGACAGCGGGCGCCTGGGCCCGGTGCGGCGGCTGGTCAACACGCTGGCGCCGGCCGAGATCGGCAACCTGCTGGAGTCGCTGCCGCCCGGCAAGCGCGAGGTGGTGTGGGGGCTGGTCGATCCGGAGGACGACGGCGAGGTGCTGCTGCACGTCGGCGAGGAAGTGCGCGAGAGCCTGCTCGCGGACATGGACCCGGACGAAATCGTCGCCGCGGTCGAAGATCTGGACATCGACGACCTCGCCAACCTGGTCGAGGATCTGCCCGACACGGTCATCGACGAAGTCCTCAAGTCGATGGACCGCGAGAACCGCGAGCGCCTGGAGCAGGTGCTGTCCTATCCCGAGGATAGCGCCGGGCGCCTGATGAATCCGGACGTGGTCACCGTGCGCGCCGACGTCAATGTCGACGTGGTGCTGCGCTACCTGCGCCTGCGCGGCGAGTTGCCCGACCACACCGACCACCTGTTCGTGGTCAGTCGCCGCCACCAGTACCTGGGCCGGGTGTCGCTGGCGTCGCTAGTCACCCACGAGGACTCCACCCCGATCAACCGGCTGATCGACGACGAACAGCCGGCCATCGACGTGGGCGAAGGCGCCGACGAGGTCGCGCGCCAGTTCTCCGACCA
The DNA here is from genome assembly GCF_041242975.1 of Xanthomonas sp. DAR 35659. NCBI lineage: Bacteria > Pseudomonadati > Pseudomonadota > Gammaproteobacteria > Lysobacterales > Lysobacteraceae > Xanthomonas > Xanthomonas medicagonis. The sequence continues at coordinate 1,771,570 of NZ_CP162488.1, read as the reverse complement.
CGACTGGATCTCCGCGCCGGTGGTGGACGACAACAACATCCTGCTCGGCCGCATCACCATCGACGACGTGGTCGACATCATCCGCGACCAGGCCGAGCACCAGGCGTTCAGCGCCGCCGGCCTGGACGAGGACGAGGACATGTTCAGCCCGGTGCGGCGCGCGTTCCGGCGCCGCCTGCTGTGGCTGACCATCAACCTCGGCACCGCCTTCATCGCCTCCAGCGTGGTCAGCCAGTTCGAGGGCACCATCTCCAAGCTAGTGGCGCTGGCGGCGCTGATGCCGATCGTGGCCGGCATGGGCGGCAACGCCGGCACCCAGGTGCTGGCACTGATGGTGCGCGGCCTGGCGCTGGGTCAGATCGGCGCCTCCAACTTCACCGTGCTGCTGCGCAAGGAGCTGGCGGTGGCGCTGATCAACGGCCTGGCGCTGGGCATCGGCCTGGGCCTGATCGTGCTGCTGTGGTTCCACCAGCCGCTGCTGTCGCTGGTGATCGGCTCGGCGCTGACCATCAACCTGCTCACCGCCGCGCTGGGCGGCGTGCTGGTGCCGCTGACGCTCAAGCGCCTGGGCTTCGATCCAGCGCTGGCCGGCGGGGTGATCCTGACCACGCTGACCGACGTGATGGGCTTCCTGAGCTTCCTCGGCCTGGCCACGCTGGTGCTGCTGTAAGGACGCGTCGGTGCGGCGGGCGCGGTTCCCGCCGACCCACCACGCGCGGCCACAACGGCCATCCTCACGCACCCGGCGCCGCCATCCGCTGCTTGCACGGCAGGTACGCCGCGCCAGCCGACGCCTCGCCCGCCGGCTGACTGGCGCATGTCCGTCGCCCCTGCCCGGGTTGTCGGGGAGACGCCCAGGCCACGATACTGCGGCCTTCCCATCCGAGGGCCGGCCATGTCGATGCGTTCGTTGCTGCTTCTGCTGTGCCTGTCGATGGTCGGATGCAGCAGCTTGCCCAGCGACCCGGCCACCGGCCACTTCGTCAGCCGCCAGCTCACCCTCGACGGGCGCGTCTACCGCTACCAGGTCTTCGTGCCGGCTCCGGCGCAGCGCCAGGGGCCGCTGCCGGTGGTGCTGTTCCTGCATGGGTCGGGCGAGCGCGGCAGCGACGGCAAGCAGCAGGCCGATTCAGGTCTCGGCCCCTACCTACGCCGCCACCTGGCCGATTTCCCGGCGCTGGTGGTGATGCCGCAGGTACCGGACGAGCAGGAATGGAATGGAGTCAACGCGACCATGGCGCTGCAGGCGCTGGACGCGGCCAGCGCCGAATTCAACGGCGATCCGCAGCGCACCTATCTGACCGGCATGTCGATGGGCGGCTACGGCACCTGGGAGATCGCCCTGCAGCAACCGCAGCGTTTCGCCGCGCTGGTGCCGGTGTGCGGCGCGATCCTGTCCCCGCACGAGGACCGCGAATACCTGGTGGTCACCCCGGTGGCGACCCTGGCCGATCCCTACACCGCGCTGGCCGAACGCCTGCGGCGGATTCCGGTCTGGATCTTCCACGGCGCGCAGGACGACGTGGTGCTGCCGCACGACGACCGCAAGATCTATCGCGCGTTCAAGAACCTCGACGCCGACGTGCGCTACACCGAGTACCCGCAAGGCAACCACAATGCCTGGGACGCCACCTACCGCGACCCGAAGATGTGGCAGTGGCTGTTCGCGCAGAAGCGCAGCGACACGGACACGGAGACCGCCGCCGGCAACTGAGCCACCGGCGCGGCGCACGCGGCCGCCAAGCGTCGCGACCGGCGGCGCACGGCCAGGTCGCGATCCGGTCGCGGACGCCCCGATGACGCTTCGGCCATGGCAGGGCGGTGCGCTGGCTGCGCATCGACGCGCATGTGTAACCCGGCGGCAGCATGCCGCGGGCACCGCTGTCGACGGCATGATGCCAACGAGGACGGCAGCAGCCGCTGGGCGATGCGACTTGCGCGATGGACGCGCGGCAAACCGGCGCGGCACGCCTTCGCACTGCGCGGCGCTGACGGCGCGACGCACTTGACAAGCCGCAGGGTGCCGCGGCGATGATGCGCCACGCCATCGCGTCGGGAGGACGCATGCACGGCACGCAAGGACGGACACGCAGGACACGCTGGGCATGGCGGTTCGCCATCGCGGCGCTGCTGGCCAGCGGCGCGCACACCGCGCCGGCACAGGTCAGCACCCACTTGAACACGGAGGCGGCACCGCGGCCCGGCGCCGAGTACCGCAAGGAACTGGGCGCGCTGCAAGCGCGCCTGGACGCGCTCGACGACGCCGATATCGCGCTGCTGGACCGCGTCGTCGCCTATTGCCGCGGCCAGCAACGCCCCGGCCTGCGCGCGGTCAGCGTCGCCGACGTGCGCGAATATGAAGCGTTTCTCGCTGCGCACGCCGATGGCCAGCCCACCGAGTGGATCGACATCAGCTGCGCCCAGGCGCTGCAGATGCGCGGCTACGCGGCCGCGGCGCGGCAGCAATGGCCACAGGCGCTGGACTGGCTGGACCAGGCGGTGGCGATCGGGCCATACCTGGCGCCGGCCTACATCGAGCGCGGCTACGTCCTGCGCGGCATGCAGCGGCTGGACGAGGCGCTATCCAGCTACCGGCAGGCGTTGGCGTTGAGCGAAACCTTTCCGAAGGCGCGCCCGGCGCAGGCGATGGCGTTGCGCGGCATCGGCGTGGTCTTGATCGACCTGCAGGACCTGGACGGCGCCCGCGCGAGCCTGAAGCGCTCCCTTGAAGTCGAACCGGGCAATGCCGTCGCGCTGAACGAACTGGAGTACCTCGACCGCCTGCAATCGGCGCGCGAGTGACCGCGGCTACAGGGCACCTCTAATCGCTTCGGAAAGCGTCCTGTAGGAGCGGCATCAGCCGCGACAGGCTTTACCGGGAACGCCTCGTCGCGGCTAAAGCCGCTCCTACAGGGCAAACCGCATCTGACTTGATTGTGGCGAAAGCGGGCTGTCGGAGGTGCCCTGCAGGCGCAGATCGAGGAAGCCTCGTCAGACTGCGCCCGCGAGACGCCGCAGGAGCGCCGGCCAAACTGGGCGGCCGCATGGCGGTGCTCAATCGTCTTCTTCCTGCTTCCACGCTGTGCCCCGCGATCGGCGCGACGCGCTCGCACAGGCGCTACGCTCTCGGCGAGGCCGCGCGTACACCTGTATCGGCAAAACCCGTAAAGTCCGCGGTTTCTTGCGAAGGCCGAGCATGGCGACCCTTCCCTCCTTTCCCCAGGCCGCATTCGTCGAACGGCTGCGCAGCCTCGACCCGACGGTGGCGCTGCGCACCGATGCCGCGATCCCGCCGCTGCTGGTCGCCACCTCGGATCCGGCGGCGCCATGGCGGCTCAGCGACACCGGGCACTGGCTGCTGCAGTTGCTGCTGGCCCGGCAGGCACTGCTGCAGGCCACGCACGCGACCACGCTGTCGGCCGATGCGCTGCGCCGCGACCAGAAGTTCGCGCCGCCGGGACGGCCGCCGCTGCACCTGGTGCAGTTGCGCCAGCAGCAGGCCGCGGCGCAGCAGGCGTTGCGGCGCGCGAAGCAGGAACTCGCCCAGGCAGCGGTGGGCTTCGCGCGCAGCGCGGGGCTTTCGCCGCCGGGCAAGCAAGGGCTGAGCGACTTTTTGCTGGACTGGATCGAGCGCAACGTCGTGTAGCGGGGATTGGGGATTGGGGATTGGGGATTGGCGGTTGGCGGTTGGCGGTTGGCGGTTGGCGGTCGGCGGTCGGCGGTCGGCGGTCGGCGACCAGAGAAGAGCGTGCAACCCCGACACCCGCCGTGTTGCACGCAGGCCTCGTCCCTGCTTTCACGCCGGCCGATCCAGATTCGGCGCCGCCTGTCCCGGTGCCGAACCGCGGCTCTCCACCCGCTGAACGATCGCGCCGCCGTGCGAGTCGGCGACGACCGGCTTGTTATCCTTGCCGGCCGATTTTTCCCGCCCGCGCCCGCCAATCGCCGCCATGCCCTTCCTTTCCCACGCGCCCGCCGCGGACCGCACTCCCCTCCTCCGCCGTCGCCGCCAACGGCGCGGTGCGCCCTGCCCGAGCGTGGCGGCGGCCTGGCCATGCTGAGCGGACACGCGGCGAACCTCGCCACCTGGAGCATCTGCGCGCTGGCCACCGCCGGCGTGATCGCGCGGCCGTTCAAGCTGCCGGAGGCGTTGTGGGCGGTGCTCGGCGCCGCGCTGCTGATGCTGCTCGGGCTGATGCCCGGCGCCGACGCCTGGCATGCGGTACTGAAGGGCTACGACGTCTATCTGTTCCTGATCGGGATGATGCTGCTGTCGGAAACCGCGCGCGCCGAAGGCCTGTTCGACTGGGTGGCGATGCACGCGGTGAACCTGGCCAAGGGCTCGCCGCGGCGCCTGTTCGCGCTGGTGTTCGGCGTCGGCATCGTGGTCACCGCGTTCCTGTCCAACGACGCCACCGCGGTGGTGCTGACCCCGGCGGTGTACGCCGCCGCGCGCAAGGCCGGGGCCAAGCCGCTGCCGCTGCTGTTCGCCTGCGCGCTGATCGCCAACGCCGCCAGCTTCGTGCTGCCGATCTCCAACCCCGCCAACCTGGTGCTGTACGGCGGCACCATGCCGACGCTGGGCGCCTGGATGGCCGCGTTCGCACTGCCGTCGCTGCTGGCGATCGGCGTCACCTTCGGCATGCTGTACTGGGCCGAGCGCAAGGACCTGCGCGGGCGCTGCGCCGACCGCGTGGACACGGTGCCGCTCGGCCGCGGCGGCGCGTTCGCGCTGGCCGGGATCCTGGCCACCGCGGCGCTGCTGGTCGGCGTCTCGGCGCTGGGCCTGGAACTGGGTTTGCCCACCTGCCTGGCCGGCCTGGCCACGCTGGCCGCGGTCTGCCTGGGCGGGCGGCAATCGCCGCTGCCGCTGGCGCGGGCGGTCTCGTGGGCGGTGCTGCCGCTGGTAGCCGGGCTGTTCGTGCTGGTGGAAGCGCTGTCGCGCACCGGAGTGATCGGCCTGCTCGCGCGCACCCTGGCCGACGCCGCCGCGCACTCGCCGCAGGCCACCGCCGGCATCGCCGGCACGCTGCTGGCGTTCGCCTCCAACCTGATGAACAACCTGCCGGCCGGCTTGATCGCCAGCACCACCATCGCCCAGGCGCACCCGCCGCAACTGGTGGTCGATGCGTTGCTGATCGGCGTGGACCTGGGGCCGAACCTGTCGATCACCGGCTCGCTGGCGACCATCCTGTGGCTGACCGCGATCCGCCGCGAAGGCGAGGACGTGGGTTTCTGGCGCTTCCTGAAAGTCGGCGCGCTGGTGATGCCACCGGCGCTGCTGTGCGCGCTGGGCGCGCGGTTGCTGCTGGGCTGAGGGCCGCCGCTCTTCTGTAGGAGCGGCTTCAGCCGCGACGAACGCAAGCCCATTGCTCTCCGTTCCCGCAAAAACGCAGCGCACCTCAAGCCGTCCGCGCAGTGGCCGGCATCCTGTCGCGGCTGAAGCCGCTCCTACAGGGAGGCGCGGCTGCCCTACCGCGTGCGCAGCCGCCTCGCCACGCCGCTGATCAGCGCGATCGCGGCGGTCAGCGCGGCCATCGACAGGAATTGCGCGCGGGTGGCGGGCGAGGCCACCAGCAGGCCGAAGATCAGCGCCAGGATCGCCAGCGCCAGCAGGGTCAGCACCGGAAAGCCACGCATGCGGAACGGCAGGCGGATACCAGCGCGGTCGGCGCGCCGGCGCAGGATCAACTGCGACAGCAGCGAGATGGTCCACACCAGCAGGCAGGTGGCGCCGACGATGTTCAGCAGCACCGGCAGCACCCGATTCGGGTAGAGCAGTTCCAGCACCGCGGCGACGAAGCCGAACAGCACGCTCGCCAGCACCGCCAGCAGCGGCACCTGGCGGCCGTTGGTGGCGGCCAGCGCGCGCGGCGCCTCGCCGCGCTGCGCCAGCGAGAAGATCATCCGCGAGGCACCGTACAGATTCGCGTTGAGCGCCGACAGCAGCGCGATCACCGCGATCAGGGTGATGCCGGTGGCCGCGCCGGGAATCCGCGCCGCCTGCAGCACCGCGGCGAACGGCGAACTCAGCGCCTCGCTCTGCCACGGCACCACCGCGATGATCACGCTCAGCGAGCCGATGTAGAACACCAGGATGCGCCAGGCCACGGTGCGGATCGCGCGGGCGATGCTGCGCTCCGGATCGGCGGTCTCGGCCGCGGCCACCGCCACGATCTCGGTGCCGCCGAAGGCGAACACCACCACCAGCAGCGCCGCGCCGATGCCGGCCAATCCCTTCGGCGCGAAGCCGCCGTTGCCGGTGACGTTGGACCAACCGGGCGACGCCACGTTCGGCAGCCAGCCGGCCAGCAGCGCCACGCCGACCAGGATGAAGGCGAGGATCGCCACCACCTTGAGGATCGCGAACCAGAATTCGAACTCGCCGAAATTGCGCACGCCCAGCAGGTTGATCGCGGTGAACGCGGCCATGAACACCACCGCGACCAGCGGCACCGGCAACGCCGGCCAGACCGTGGCCAGCAGACCGGCCGCGCCCACCGCCTCGGCGGCGATCACGATCACCAATTGCAGCCACCACAGCCAGCCCACCGTGGCCCCGGCGGTGGCGCCCATCGCATCGGCCGCGTACACCGAGAACGCGCCACTGGCCGGCTTGGCCGCGGCCATCTCGCCCAACGCGTTCATCACGATGATCACCAAGGCGCCTGCGACCAGATAGGAGATCAGCACCGCCGGTCCGGCGGCGTGCACGCCCACGCCCGAGCCCAGGAACAGGCCGGCGCCGATCGCGCTGCCCAGGCCCATCATGATCAGCTGCCGCGGCTTCAGCGCGTGGCTCAGCGCGGGCGTGGCGGAAGTGGCGGCGGAACCGGAAGACGTGGACGGATGCGGCATCGGGCTGGTCGCTGAAAGGAATCCGGACACGATACCGCGTCGCGGTCGCGGCGTGCTCGCCCAGGCCCGAACGCGGCGATCGGGCCGGCGCTCTGGCCTGGCGGCACGCGCCCGCCGCGCGTGCCGCGGGCGCGGCCTCGCAAGGATGCGCACGGCCGCACCTCCCCACGAAACCAGTGACACGCGTCGGCGCGACGCCACCGTTCGGACGGCATGGCGGCCGTGGCGCTGCACGCGGTCGCGTTTCCCATCCGCACGCCGTACGCGGCACGTGGTCCGCCGGCTGCGCAGCGAGGTACGGAGATACAAAACCTTCGATTGCGCTGTAGACAATCGCATGTCATTGATTTTCTTGATTGACAGCGATAATAACGTCAGAAATACTGAACATGTGTCGAGTTGGAAGCCCCGCCTCGACGACCGGGTCGCCGCCGCCAATGCGCTGCCACGGTCGTTTCGCCAGGTTCCCGCCCGTACGCGTGATGACAGGCCTGGAGACGGCCTGCACCGAGCGGCCTGCCGGAAAGGACCACGGCGCCGCGCGGCCCCGACGCAACGGTCCGCTGCATCAGACAAGGAGAAAGACCCATGTTCAAACCCCTGTTGACCCTGGCCGTGCTGGCCGCCGCCTTCACCGCGGGGCAAACCCAGGCCGCCGGGCAGAAGCTTCAAGCGAACGATGTCGTCCAGGGCCTGGGCGACCGCATCCCGGCCGGCAAGAAGAACGTCAGCCTGTCGCCCCTGTTCAAGGTCTACACGTTCGAGAAGTCCGGGCTCAAGTTCGCGCAGATCAACTCGGCGAAGGACGAGGTGATCACGGTGGTGTCGATCACCCCGGGCACCGAATCGCGTCTGCCGATCGGCTCGGCCGCCGAGTCGCAACTGATCGCGGTCAACGACGACAAGGACCGCCCGCTCGGCATGGTCACCGCCGCCGCGAGCTGCCCGTGCAGCGCCACCGTGGTCTATCAGGACGCCAAGACCACCATCGTCGTGATCTACGGCTCCAACGGCGAGTACATCACCTCGTACGTGATCCCGCGCAATTCGTCCATCCCGCAGGAATGATCGCATCCGGCTAGCAACGCCGCGGCCGACGTCGGCCGCGGCGTTTCTTTTTGCGCGCTGGTGCCGCGACGTCATCGCACGGCAGTGGGAAGACGGCGTGCGCTACAACGCAAATCGGGCATCGGAACGCCATCCGCAAACGCCATGCACCGCACGCCCTCGCCGGCACGAGCCGATGACGCCAACATCTGGAACCCCTGGGCTGCCGCGCAAGCAACGCGGATGCATGCTGCCAGACAGCGATGCCGCCCAGCGCAATCGACGCACGCGATACGCGCATGAGCGCGCAGCGTCGCGCTGCAAGCACGATATGTACGCTCGATATTGACCGGCGCATCCCCAGCCCGGCCATCGTGCTGCATGACATGCGCAAGGACCATGCACAATCGGTCGGTCGCACCGCCGCGGCGCCTGCCAACCAGGCTGGCCTCAAGGAAACGGTGCTTCAGCAACGCGCGGCAGCGCAGGCCGTCTCGGCGCTCATGGCCCGGGTTTCTGGAACTCGACCGGACCGGCATGGCCCGGATACTTCTTCTTGACCAGGATCCTGTCGCCGGGCGCGACACAGGCATCCTCCAGCGATCCCTGCACGTGGCCCTCGTCGACAAAAAACTGGGTGTAGGGCAACGCCAGCACGCGCGTCTTGCCATCGCCGCTGAAGGTCAGCAGGAGCGCGTCGCCACGCTCGAAGCAAAGACGCTGCCACGCAAACGCGGTCAGCGCCGACGCGGGCACCTCCACCGCATCGCGGCCCTCCAGCAGCGTGGCGATCCGGCTGGCGAACTGCTCCCTGGACAGCGGCGCATCGGCCATCGCGCAGCCGACGAGGCTGGCGCACGCGGTGGCCAGCAGGCCGAGACGGCGGACCCACGGCGCTCGCCCGCTCGGGCGCGTGCCGCCGACGACGTGGACCGATGCACGTCGCACTGGGGCAATGGAATTGGACATGGGGTGGCTCCTGCCGTCGTCGATGCCGCATTCTGTAATACGGCGGCACGGCGCTCAACATCGCGCCGCCAACAAGGCCTTGCAAGGCACCCTGACAGGCGGCGTCTACGGCACGACGCGCGCCGGCCGCCGACCGTCCTGTTCCACACGGGTTCGCCGCCCTCCCGCAAGAGGACGGCGACCCGCGGCAAGCCGCTCAGAACTCGGCCCAGTCCTTGTCGCTAGCCAGCGCGACCGCGCGCGGGCGCGGCGCCTGCGCCGGTGCGGCAGGACGTGCCCGCGCCCGCGGCGGCGCCACCGCGGCGATGGCCTGCGCCACCCGCGCGGGGGCTACGCCGTCCTCCAGCTTGAACACGGCCACCGCCTGCGTCAGCTCGGTCGCCTGCTGTTCCATCGCGCGCGCCGCGGCGCTGGCCTCTTCCACCAGCGCGGCGTTCTGCTGGGTGGCCTCGTCCATCTGGGTGACGGTCTGGTTGACCTGCTCGATGCCGGCGTACTGCTCCTGCGACGCCGCCGAGATCTCGCTCATGATGTCGGTGACGCGCTGCACCGAGGCCACGATCTCCTGCATGGTCTTGCCGGCCTGGCCGACCAGCACCGAGCCCGCGGCGACACGGCCGACCGAATCGTCGATCAACGCCTTGATCTCCTTGGCCGCGCTGGCCGAACGCTGCGCCAGGGTGCGCACTTCCGAGGCGACCACGGCGAAGCCGCGGCCCTGCTCGCCGGCGCGCGCCGCTTCCACGGCCGCATTCAAGGCCAGGATATTGGTCTGGAAGGCGATACCGTCGATCACAGAGATGATGTCGGCGATCTTCTTCGACGCGGCCTCGATCCCGCTCATCGTGTCCACGACCTGGCCGACCACCTCGCCGCCTTCCGAGGCGACCGCAGCCGCGCCAGCCGCGAGCTGGTTGGCCTGCCGCGCATGTTCGGCGTTCTGCTTGACCGTGGAGGTCAGTTCCTCCATCGAGGCGGCGGTTTCCTCCAGGCTGGCCGCCTGCTGCTCGGTGCGCCGCGACAGGTCGTCGTTGCCGGTGGCGATCTCGCTGGCCGCGGCGTTGATCGATACCGCCGAGTCCTTGATCCGGCCGACGATCTGCGCCAGTTGCTCGGCGGTGGCGTTGGCGTCGTCGCGCATTTGCGCGAACACGCCATGGAACTGGCCGTGCATGCGCACGGTCAGGTCGCCGTCGGCGATCGAGCGCAGCAACGCCGACAGGGACTGCAGATTGCCGTCGGCGGTGGCCATCAGCTGGTTGAGGCTCTCCACCATGACCCGGAAGTCGAACTGGAACCGGGCGGCATCGCCGCGCGCGCTGAAGTCGCCGGCGGCGGCCGACGTCGCCAGTTGCTTGATCTGCCCGTTCATCGCCGACAGATTGGCCTTGACCTCGTCCATGGTCAGGCTCAACACCGCTTCCTCGCCCGGCAGACGATCCATGTCCTGCGACAGGTCGCCGATCGCATAGCGGCCCATGATCTGCGCCAGGCGCGTCTTCACCGCCAGGTGCGATGCCACCAGCGCATTGGTCTCGGCCGCCATGCGCCCGTAGTCGCCGGGGAAGGCCTGCGCGTCAATGCGATGACTGACTTCGCCGGCATCGTGGCGCCTGGCCATCTCCAACTGCGCGTCGATCAGGCGGCCGACCTGCTGCTGCATGCCCTGCATCGCGATCAGCAGGCGCCCGGTCTCGTCGCGGGCGTCGGTCCGAACGTCGTTGTCGAGCTTGCCGCTGGCGATGGCTTCGGCCACGCGGGTGGCGCGGTTCAGGGGCACGGTCAGACTACGGGTGATCAACCAGGCGAGCAGGCCGCTGACGAAGACCACGATGACGCCGCCGGCCACCAGCAGGCCGCGGCCGCGGTCCATCGCCACGTTGGCGCTGGCATAGGCCTCGGCGCCGCGCTGGCGTTGCCGGTCGGCGTAGGTGGCGATCGCCTCCTGCCAGTGCAGGTTGGCCGGCGCGGCCTGGCCCAGCATCACCTTCAGCGCCTCGTCGGCCTTGTTGGCCATGCCCAGGTCCAGCACCTGCTGGTTGGCCGCGCGGGTGCGCTGGTAGGCGTCGTCGATCTGCTTGCGCATCTGCGCGCCGGTGGCGTCGGTGACCGGAATCGCATAGAGCTTGTCGTGGACCTGGTCGTAGTAGCGGCGCTGCTCCTCGACGATCCTGGCGAAGCCCGCGTTTTGTTCCTGCGTGGTCGGCAGCACGATGTTGCGCAGATTGATCGCGATCAGCGCGCTGGCGTTGCGCATCTCGCCGGTGTAATCGAGGATCTGCATGCGCCGATTGACGATGGTATCCATCATGTCGCGCGCCTGTTTCAACGTCAGCAGGCCAGCGACCACGAGGCCACAGGACAGCAGGATGAGGACGCTGAAGGCGGACGCGAGCCGCGTCCCGACGTTGTAGCGCTGAAGGAATCCGATCATGAGGGGGGGGCACCAATTGGGAGAAGGAGATGAGCCCCGCCACGACCTGGATCGCGCAGGACACCCTCAAGCCAACGGCCTGGACGCGATGCGACGGAGAAGAAGGGGAAGGCACTTCCAGCACCGACCGCACCCGGGATGTCCCGTGCGGGTACTCGTAGTAGGTAACGGCGGTCGCCTGCGATTCTTGATGCGCAACTGCGCACAGTTTTTGAATTTGCTCAACATTGTGAGCGGCGCGTGCGCGTCATGCGCCATGTTCACCCGATTGCGACATACAGGTGAATTTTGCGTGAAATAGCACCATTTTCAATCGTTGCTGACGCGGGCTCGCTCCAGGCGGTCGCGGGCGCGGCTGCAGTTGCCACTACGGCTGATATGCGGCAAACGGCATATCTTGCGGCCACCACCGGTGACCGCCTCCGCGCCATCGGGCGCGGAGGCGGCGTGCCTCATTCGGCCAGGTTGGTCCCCGCCCCGGCCGTGGCGATCACCTTGGCCTTGACCTGCGCCGCGGGCATGGCGGTGTACACGTAGCCCAGCGGCTCGGGGAAGGTCTTCGATGAGATCCAGGTGGTGGCGTTGGCGTAGGGCTTGCTGGTGCTGTCGGGCACGCTCCAGGTGATGCCGCCGCCGACGTAGTTGTTGATCAGGTCCCAGTAGCCGATGGCGCTGCTGTCGCGCGAGGTGACCGGATTCTTCGCGTTCTCGAAGTAATTGGCCTCGATCAACGCCACCCCGCCCATGCGCACGTTGATGCCGGAGGTGAGGACGTTGTTGAAGTAGTTGTTGTAGATGTGGCTCAGGCCGCGGCGCTGCAACGGCAGCCGCGATTCCACGTTCTCGAAGCGGTTGTGGTGGTAGGTGGTGCGCGCGGCGGCGTTCTGCGTGTCGTTGTCGCTGTAGCCGTTGAGCGCGACCTTCTGGTAATCGTGGATGTAGTTGTAGGAGACGGTGACATGATGCACGCCCTTCTTCATGTCGATGCCGCCATCGAAGGACGCGTCGCCGGCGCCGGGGCACTTGGTCAGCGACGCGAAGATCGTGTTGTGGTCGATCCAGATGTTGGACGGCGCGCCGCTGGAATTGCCCTCCAGCGAGATCGAATCGGCGTCCTCGCCGCCCGGCAGCAGGCCGATGGTCATGTTGCGGATGACCACGTTGTGCGCGTTGCCGACCACGCGCAGGCCGAAATTGGCCGAGGAGCCGTTGGCACCCTTGATGGTGATGTTGCTCTTGTTCTTGATCTGCACGGTCTTGGCCGGCAACTGCCACTGCGCGCAGACGTTGCCGATGCTGGCGAAGTCGAACTGGCCGGTGTAGTTCAGCACCAGGCCGCCGCTGCCTGCGTAGCCGTCGATGGCGGCCTGCATCGCCTCCAGCGTGGCGACATTGACCGGAACGGCGTTGCCGCCGCCGGTGGTGGCGGCGCCGTAGCCGACCGGACCGGCGATGGCCGGCGCGGCGCAGGACAGCAGGACCAGCGCGAGCGCGCGCGTGAGCGGTTGGATGTTCATCGGACTCTCCCATCTAGCAGCATGGAGTGCATGCCGCGCGACGCGAAAGCGGCGAGCGACGGCACGGGGCGTGGGGGCCGCGCGCAGTCTTCGCCGCCGCCGGCGCCTGCGCAATCGCCCGCATGCGGAAGCTAGATCGGCGCCTCCGATCGGCGCGCGGGACATCCGAAGCGGACACGAACGGACACGCGGAGACAGACAACGACAGCCGCGGACAGGCGCGCGCGCAGGCCGTCTCGACGCGTGCGCAACCTGGCCGACCGCCGCGCGGGGCCACGTTCCGCCTTGCGAATCGGTGCCGCGCGCCGCACGCGCCCATGCCGTGACCGGGACAAGCGCGTCATTGGCGCGTTCCGCCGGATGCGGACGATTTGCACACGCAGCATGGCGACGCGCGATCGCCGATGGCCGCCATCGCCGGACACGGCGCCCCAGGCGGGGAGCGGCGGGCGCCGCGCGCCCGCCAGCGTGAATCAGCTCACCGTGTCGAGTTCGTTGTCGCCACGGTCGGCGTCGGGCAGCCGGTGCTCCGGATCCAGGGTCACGTGCAGCACTTTCTGCGTGCTCGGCACGCGCAGCTGCGGCTGCGCCTGCTGCATCCAGGTCTCCACCGGCACGCGCTGGTCCAGGTGGCTGCCGTCGGCGAAGTCGATGCGCAAGGTCGCCGGCATCACCAGCTTCTGCCGGCTCTGCAGGGTCACCAGCAGGCCCTTGGCGGGGTCGTGATCGACATAGCGGGCCGCGCGTACGCCCATGTCCAGCTGCCAGTTGTTGAGGTACCAGCCGCGCCACCACCACGACAGGTCCTCGCCGGACTCGCTTTCCATCAGCCGGAAGAAGTCCGACGGGGTCGGATGCCTGTACGCCCAGGTGGCGATGTACTTGCGGAACGCCGGGTCGAAGCGCGCCGGGCCGAGGATCTGCTCGCGCAGCAGCACCAGGCCCAGGGCGCCCTTGAAGTAGGTCAGCGGATGCCGGTATTGCTCGCTGGTGGCATCGGCGCGGTCGAGCAGGGTCGGCGCCTGCGCATCGGCCAGCAGCGGCAGGATCTCGTCGACCGGATTGCCGCCCTTGGGCGCATATTCGCTGTCGCGCTTGGGCGCGAATTCGCCGTGGTTGATCGCGTCGGAGGCGTAGACATCGATGAAGGTGTTGAAGCCTTCGTCCATGAACGCATCGCGGCGCTCGTTGGAGCCGACGATCATCGGGAACCAGCCGTGGCCCAGTTCGTGCGCGGTGATCCAGAACAGCTCCTTGCCGCCGTCGCGCATGTCGTCGAAGACGATGCCCGGATACTCCATGCCGGCGCCGTGGCCGCCGAGGTTCACCGCCACCGGCCACGGATACGGGTACCACTGCGAGAAGTGCTCGATCGACGCCTTGACGAACTGGGTGGAGCGGTCCCACTTGTCGGCACCGACGCCTTCGCGCGGATACACCGACATCGCCAGCGCATGCTTGCCGTCGGGCAGGTTGATGCGCGCGGCATCCCAGACGAACGCCGGCGAGGCGGCGAAGGCCACGTCGCGGGTATTCGCCATGTGGAAGCGCCAGGTCTGGCTGCCGCTGGCGGTGGGCCGGCTGGCCGCATCGCCGATTTCGTCCACGCCACGGATGGTCACCGTGCGGTCGCTGGCCGCAGCCTGGGCCAGGCGCTGGCGCTGCGTGGCGGTCAGCACCTGCGCAGGGTTCACCAGTTCGCCGGAACCGGCCACCAGGTAGTTCCACGGCACCGTCACCGCGTAGTCGAAATCGCCGTACTCGAGGTAGAACTCCGAGCCCAGGTAGGGCTGCGTGTCCCAGCCGCGCAGGTCGTCGTACACCGCCATGCGCGGATACCACTGCGCGATCTCGTAGATGTCGCCGTCGCCGGTGGGCGTGACCGCGGTGCGGCCGCCCCAGGTACCGGGCACGGTGTAGGCGTAGTCGAGATGCAGCTTCAGCGCCTTGCCGCTGGCCAGCGGCTGCGGCAGGTCCACGCGCATGCGTGTGTCGTCGATCAGGAACGTGGCCGGCACGCGCTTGCCGCCCTGCTCCACTTCCACCCTGGCGATGCGGTAGCCGTCGCTGGACGGTGCCGGCGGACGGTCCGTCCGCGCCGCGCGCACGCCGCGGGCGCGGGCGTCGGCACGGTAGATGTTCTGGTCCAACTGCAGCCACAGCACGTCCAGCGTGTCCGGGCTGCGGTTGCCGTAGGTGATGGTTTCCTGGCCGCTGAGCGTGCGCGTGGCCGGATCGAGGGTGGCGCGCAGGGCGTAGTCGGCGCGGTTCTGCCAGTACAGCGGCCCGGGCACGCCGCCGCCGCTGCGGTAGGCGGTGGCCGGCTGCGGCAGTTGCAGGGGCGCGAACAGGGCCAGCGGGTCGTAGCCGCTGGCGGGCGCGGTGGCAGCCGGCGCAGCGACACTGGCCTGGGCGAATGCGACGAGGGAAGCGCAAGCCGCGGCGAAGCCGGCGCGGCGCAGGAGATGGAGCATGTGGGGCGTCCGTGGGGAGGATCGCCCCCGATGGTAGGCCGAATCGGCGCGGCGCGGATGTGCCGGTCGGCCCCCACATCGCCAGGTCGGTGGCGGAGCGACGTCAGTGCAGCTCCAGCGACCTGCTTTCGCCCAATAAACTCTGTAGGAGCGGCTTCAGCCGCGACGAGGCGTTCCCGGTAGAGTCTGTCGCGGCTGAAGCCGCTCCTACAGGACACTCCCCGAAGCGCCCTTCAGTCACGATCACGAGCCAGGCTCAGCCCAACAGCGTCTCCAGCACCGCCATGCGCACCGCCACGCCGTTGGCGACCTGGCGCAGGACGCAGGACTGCGGACCGTCGGCGACCTCGTCGGTGATCTCCACGCCGCGGTTGATCGGCCCCGGATGCAGCACCACCGCGCCGGGCGCGGCGCGGCGCAGCCGCTCGGCGGTGAGACCGTAACGGCCGTGGTAATCCGCCAGCGAGGACACCAGCCCCTCCTCCATGCGCTCGCGCTGCAGGCGCAGCATCATCACCGCATCCACGCCGTCGAGCATCGCGTCGAAGTCGTCGCCGACCACGCAACCGTCGAGGGTGGCGTCGTCGGGCAGCAGCGCCTGCGGGCCGCACACGCGCACTTCGCCGGCCCCCAGCGTGCGCAGCGCGTGCAGGTCCGAGCGCGCCACGCGCGAATGCTTGACGTCGCCGACGATGACCAGCTTGAGCTTGGAGAAATCGCCGCCCTTGGCATGGCGCAGGGTCAACATGTCGAGCAGGCCCTGGGTGGGATGCGCGCTGCGGCCGTCGCCGGCGTTGATCAGCGCGGTGCCCTCGCCGGCCGCTTCGGCCAGGCGCTCGACCGCGCCGTCCTCGGGATGGCGCACGACGAAGCCGCGCACGCCCATCGCTTCCAGGTTCTTCAGCGTGTCGCGCGCGGTCTCGCCCTTGCGCGTGGACGAGGTGGAGGCATCGAAGTTCAGCACGTCCGCGCCCAGCCGCTGCGCGGCCAGCTGGAACGAGCTGCGGGTGCGCGTGGACGGTTCGAAGAACAGCGTGCATACCGCGGTGCCGGCCAGCACGTTGCGCTTGCCGACCCGGCCCACCGCGGCGTCGCGGATCTGTCCGGCGCGGTCGAGCAGTTGCAGCAGGGTCGCGCGCGGCAGGCCTTCCAGGGTCAGCAGGTGGCGCAGGCGCCCGTTGGAATCGAGTTGCGGGTCAGTCATGGCGGGTCCGGACAGGGAATCAGGAAATGGGAGTGGCGTCATCGGGCGCGGCCAGCCAGCGTTCGATGATCACCGCGGCGGCGACCGCGTCCAGCGCGGCGGCATCGCGGCGGCGCTTGCGGCCTTCGGCGCGGTCCACCGCGAAGCGCTGCGCGGCCTCCACCGAGCTGGAGCGCTCGTCCACCAGCACCACCGGCAGCTTGTAGCGCGCGCCGAGTGCGCGGGCGAAGGCATGCGCGCGCTTGCGGTTGGGCTGGTCGGCGCCGTCGAGGGTCAGCGGGTCGCCGACCACCAGGCCGTGCGGGCGCCATTCGGCATGCAGGCGGTCCAGCGCCGGCCAGTCCGGCCCCTGCGCGTGCACGTCGACCACGGCCAGGGCGCGCGCGCCGCTGCCGAAGCCGCTGCCGACGGCCACGCCGATGCGGCGGTGGCCGACGTCGAAGCCGAGCACGGTGCCGTCGCGACGGATCGTCGCGGATTGCGCGGTGCCGGCCGCGGGAATGTCGGACTCAGGCATGCCCGCTGTAGTCGGTGAGGCGGAACAGGTCCACGCCGATGCGCCCGGCCGCGGTCTGCCAGCGCCGCTCCAGCGGCAGCTCGAACAGTAGTTCGGCATCGGCCGGCGCGGTCAGCCAGCTGTTCTCGCCCAGTTCGTATTCGAGCTGGCCGGCGCCCCAGCCGGCGCAGCCCAGCGCGACCACCGCGTTGCGCGGACCGTCGCCGCGCGCCATCGCCTCCAGCACGTCGCGCGAGGTGGTCAGGAACAGGCCGTCGCCGAACGCCAGGCTCGAATCCCAGGCGCGTTCGCCGTCGTGGATCACGAAGCCGCGCTCCGGATGCACCGGGCCGCCGCTGAGCACCACCTGTTCGCGCAGGCGCTCGTCGATGGTGTCGATGCCCATCTGCGCCAGCACCTCGCCGAGCGTGTATTCGGAGGCGCGGTTGACCAGCACGCCCATCGCACCGTTGGCGTCGTGCTGGCAGATCAGGGCCACACCGCGCGCGAAGTTGGGATCGGACAGCGCCGGCAGCGCGATCAGCAGCTGGTTGGCCAGGGGGGTAGGCAAAGCGGACATGGCCCCATTCTATCGTCCCTCCCGGGCCGGCGCTGCGCCGGCCCGGATCGGGCTGCCATAATCGCCCCCGCTCGCGCGCCGCCGCGCTCACAAGGATGCCGTCCCGCATGGAAACCTCCCCCGACCCGGCGCTGCCGCGCCAGACCCGCGCCTTCATCGTCCTGGTGGCGCTGCTGCAGGGCGCGCTGATGTACCTGGCCCAGCGCGGCGCCGAGGCCGGCCTGTGGCCGTTCGCGGCGCTGGGCGGCCGGATCTGCTGGTACACCCTGGTGCTGACCGTGCCGACCCTGACCCTGTTGTCGGTGCGGCAATTGAACGACCTGCGCCTGTGGCAGCACGTGATCGTGCTGGCGCTGCTGGTGACCGGGCTGTCGGCCTGGGCCGCATGGAGCGCCACCGGCGCGCCGGGCCTGCGCAGCGACCAGGTGCTGACGCCGTTCGGCGCGGCGATCACGCTGGGCATGTTCGTGCTGCTGCCGTGGCTGCAATGCCGGCTGCAGCACGGCACCTGGCGCGCGACCTACCGCGACCTGTTCGAACACGCCTGGCAGAACGCGCTGACCCTGGCCCTGGCCTTGCTGTTCGTGGGCATCTGCTGGCTGGTGCTGAGCCTGTGGGGCGCGCTGTTCGCGCTGGTCAAGCTGACCTTCTTCCGCGACCTGTTCCGCGAGACCGCGTTCATCTATCTCGCCACCGGCACCATGTTCGGCCTGGGCCTGCTGATCGGCCGCACCCAGCAGCGCGCGGTGCAGGTGCTGCGGCAGATCCTGTTCGCGATCTGCACCGGGCTGCTGCCGCTGCTGGCGTTCGTGGCGGTGCTGTTCGCGCTGAGCCTGCCGTTCACGGGGCTGCAGCCATTGTGGGAGACCCGCGCCGCGGCGACCATCCTGATCTGGCTGGCGGCGCTGCTGGTGGTGTTCGTCAACGCGGTGTACCAGGACGGCGCGGCCACCCCGCCCTATCCGCAATGGCTGCGGCGGCTGATCGACGCCGGCCTGCTGAGCCTGCCGCTGTACGCATTGCTGGCGCTGTACGCGCTGTGGCTGCGCATCGCCCAGTACGGCTGGAGCGCGGAGCGCTTCGGCGGCGTGCTGGTGGCGGTGGTCGTCTGCGGCTACGCGTTCGGCTATGCCTGGGCCGTGCTGCGGCCGGGCGGGCGCTGGCTGCGCCCGCTGGCCGCGGTCAACCGCGGCATGTCCTGGGGGGTGATCGGCCTGGCGCTGGCCAGCGCGTCGCCGTTGCTGGACCCGTACCGCATCGTCGTCGGCAACCAACTGCAACGCCTGGCCGATGGCCGCACCACGGCCGCGCAGATGGACCTGGAATACCTGCGCTTCGACAGCGGCCGCCGCGGCTACCGCGCGGTGCAGGCGCTGCGCGCCGCGCCGGGGTTCGCCGACGACCCGGCGCAAGGCGAGCGCCTGCAGCGCGTCCTGCAACGCACGCAGCGCTGGGGCGAACCGTCCGAAACGCGCGAACGCGAGCGCATCGCCGACCCGGCGCAGTTGCGTCAGCACATCGCGCTCGCGGCCGGCAGCGCCGATCCCGGCGCCGCCTGGTGGCAGGCCCTGGGTGCCGGACAAGTCGACGACGGCCACTGCCGTCAGCCAGACAGCCGCTGCGTCGTGCTGCTGCGCGACCTGGACGGCGACGGGAGCGACGACGCGCTGCTGTGCAACGGCGGGGAGGTGTATGGCATGCAATGCCGTCTCCACGCACGCGCGCAGGACCGCTGGCGCAACGCGGGGCGCGTGCAGTTCTTCCCGCGCGGCAGCAAGCAGCAGGACGCGCTGCTGGAGACGCTGCGCGCCGGCAAGCTGGAGCTGGCGCCGCGGCGCTGGCCGGACCTGACGCTGCCCAACGCGTCGCGCGCGCAAGTCACGCCCGACGACGAACAAGACGATTAAGGAAACCCACCCAGCATGAGCGCCTATTGCGACTTCGCCCCGGGCCATGCCCTGCATGGTCCTTATCACGACGCCGAGTACGGCGTTCCGCAACGTGCCGAATCCGAGCTGTTCGAACGGCTGGTGCTGGAGATCAACCAGGCCGGGTTGAGCTGGGAGCTGATGCTGAAGAAGCGCGCCGGCTTCCGCGCCGCCTACGCCGGGTTCGACGTGGACAAAGTGGCCGCGTTCGGCGAAGCCGACGTGCTGCGCCTGCTCGCCGACGCCGGCATCGTCCGCAACCGGCTCAAGGTGCAGGCCGCGATCCACAATGCGCAGGCGATCCAGCGGATGCGCGCCTCGCATGGCGGTTTCGCCGCCTGGCTGGACGCGCACCATCCGCGCGCCAAGGCCGAGTGGATCAAGCTGTTCAAGCGCACCTTCCGTTTCACCGGCGGCGAGATCACCGGCGAGTTCCTGATGAGCCTGGGCTACCTGCCGGGCGCGCACCGCGCCGACTGCCCGGCGTTCGCGCGCATCGCGCGGCTCGATCCGCCGTGGATGCGCAGCACGTGAACCGTGCCGCGGCGACTGCCGCGCGCGCGCGCGTGGCCGCCGCGGCACCGCAGCGGACGCCACGGACATGGCCGTCGGCGTGGGCGGCGACAGCGCTGCTCGCGCTGGCCACCGCAAGCGCGACGCAAGCGCGTGCGGCCGATCCCGGGACGACGACGCTACCGCAAGTCCTGGAACAGTTGCGCCGCGAGATCGAGGCCGCACCGGCCACCGACCCCACCCCGATCGACACGGTGCTGCGGCGCCACGCCGACACCACCGGCGTGAGCTTCGACATCGCCACGGCGGGCACGGACGGCGCCGCGGCGGCGGCGCCCACGCAGCCGCCCGGCGTCACCGCCGCCGAATGGCAGGCGGTGCGCACCTACCTGGATGCCGCCGGCAGCGCGCAACGCGACGTCTCCGAAAACGGCCACCACCGCTACACCCTGCTCGACCTGGACGAAGACGGGCAACGCGACCTGCTCGACAGTGCCTATGTCGGCGGCACCGGGCTGTTCACCGAGATCGCGGTGCTGCGCCGCGACCCCGCGCACGGCTTCCTCGCCCCGCCCAACGCCGCATCCGAAGCGGAGCCGGCGACGGGTGTCTTCAGCATCAACGGCCGCGGCGGCGACCAGGCGCTGTACTGGCTGCGCATCGACGGCCGCAGCTATGCGGCCTATCGCGACGGCGACTACTTCCAGGACAAACTGACCCTGTCGCGGCCGCTGTCGCCGCTGCCCGACGAGCGCAGCAGCCCGCATGCGCTGCAGGTGCGCTACCGCTACCGGCACACGCTGGCGCCTTCGCCGGCGCCTGCGCAGGCCGCGCCCGAGGACCAGGACGCGGCGCGCTGGCTGGCGCGGCACCCGCAACTGCGCGCGGCGGCGGACCGGGAGTTGCGACGCCTCGGCTTCGACGCGCAGGGCCGGCAACGCAGTCCCGACCCGACCGCACGCTGCCCGGCACCGGCCGGGAGCGGCGACCCCGAGGAACGCGCGCAATGGCCGTGGCGCGATGCCGGCCACTACACCTTCGACTACGTCGCCGACCTGCGCCTGCGCGACGGAGCGGGCTGCTACAGCGCCAGCATCGTCGCCTTCCGCAGCAGCTACCTGAGCTCCTACGCCGCCTGCTGCGCGCTGTGGCTGTACGACGCGCCCGGCCAGCAGGCGGCGACCTTGCCGCTGCTGTCCAGGCGCGCGCGCGCCGGCGTCGCGGTGATTGCGGCGACGCCTACACAGGAATGAGCGCCGCCGGCTGACCTCGTCCTTGCGTCGCGCCGGCGGTCGACGCGGCCTTGCCACGCCATGCACGGCGCTTGAACGCCGCCGCCGGCATGGTCGGCGCATGAGCCTGTGTATCGGCATCTCCGGCTGGCGTTACCCCCGATGGCGCGGCGTGTTCTATCCGCCCGGGCTGGTGCAGTGGCGCGAACTGGAATACGCCTCGCGCTGCTTCCGCTCGGTCGAACTCAACGGCTCGTTCTACTCGCTGCAGACGCCGAAGAGCTACGTCGCCTGGCACGACGCGACGCCGCGCGGTTTCGTGTTCGCGGTCAAGGGTCCGCGTTTCGTGACGCATCTGAAACGGCTGCGCGATTGCGAGCAACCGCTGGCCAACTTCTTCGCCTCCGGCCTGCTCGGGCTGGGGCCGAAACTGGGACCGTTGCTGTGGCAGCTGCCGCCGTCGCAGGCCTTCGACCCCGCCTTGCTGGACGATTTCCTGTCGCTCCTGCCGCGCAGCCACGAAGCCGCGCTGGCCCTGGCCGGCAAGCGCGACGCCGCCCGCATGCGCGAGCGCAGCCTGCTCAAGATCGACCGCAACCGGCGCCTGCGCCATGCGCTGGAGGTGCGCCATCCCAGCTTCGCCACGCCGCAGGCGGTCGCGCTGCTGCGCAAGCATCGCGTCGCCCTGGTGCAGGCCGACACCGCCGGCAAATGGCCGTACCTGGAGGACGTGACCGCCGATTTCCTGTACCTGCGCCTGCATGGCGACGCGCAGCTGTACGCCAGCGGCTACAGCGACGAAGCGCTGGACGCCTGGGCGGAACGGATCGACGCCTGGCACCGCGGCGGCGAGCCGGCGGCGCCGCAACGCGCGGGTCCGGCCGCCGCGCGGCGCGTGCGCCGCGACGTGTACTGCTACTTCGACAACGACATGAAGGTGCATGCGCCGTTCGATGCGCGGCGCCTGGCGCAACGGCTGGGCATCGCGACGCCGTGTCCGGATCGCCACGCACGCGGCGACGGCTGACCTCGGCACCCGCATGCGGCGGTAGGCACTGCGCCGTCGTTACGCCACAGCGCCCGCCCAGCGCCGCGCAGCAGCCGGATCACGCCGCCAGGCGCGCCTGCCAGAACGGCGCTTGCGCCCAGCGCCGCTCGCGCGCGTACAAGGCGCCGCGCTCGCGCAGATAGGCACGAAAGCGCGCGAACACGCCCTCCTGATAGGCCGCCAGCGGCGCCGGGCCAGCGCCCTGCAACTGCGCCGCCAGGGCGTGCGCCGCCGCTTCGCCGTCCTGCAACGCCTTGACGATGCCGTGCGCGGTCAACGGATCGTAGGCGCTGGCCGCGTCGCCCACCGCCAGCCAGTCCTCCCCGACCACGCGGCTGAGGATCGCCGACGGACCCAGTGCGGCGATCAGGCCGCCGCCAGCGGGCAAGGTCGCACCGCTGCGCGCCAGCCAGTGCGCGACGTGCCGCGTCTGCTGCGCCGCCGCCAGCCACACCGCCGTCTCCAGGAAATGCCGCTGCCGCCGCGGCTCCAGCGCCAAGGCCAGCATCATGCGTGCGCCCGGCAACTTCGCGGCGTACCACCAGCCATCGCGACAGGCCTCCAGCAAGGCCTGCGACGGAATCGCCTCCGCGTGCTCCAGCGCGAACACGCCGGCGACGAAAGCCAGGCAATCCACTTCGTTGCGCGCCACGCCCAGCCGCCGCACCGCCGCGGCGGCGATGCCGCTGGCATCCACCAGGAAGCCGGCGCGCAAGCGCCGCACCGCGCCGTGCTCGCCGTGCAGGTCCAGGACGTGGCTGCCGTCCGCGTCGCGGCCGATCGCGCCCAGGCGCAGTCCGCGCAGCAGCGTGCCGCCCCGCGCCGGCACCGACGCGGCCAGCATCGCGTCGAAGGCGGCACGATCCACGTGCCAGCCCTTGCCCTGGCCGGCGACGATGAAGTCGTTGTAGCCCAGTTCCGGCGCGCCCCAACTGGCGCAACTGCCGGCCGAGGCCAGCGGCCGCTGCGCCAGGAACGCATCCCATACGCCCAGGCGCTGCAGCGCCGCGCTGGCGGTCGGCGCCAGCGCCTCGCCCAGCCGCCAGCCCGCGACGCGGCCCATGTCGACCACGACCACGTCCTCGATGCCCCGCGCGGCCAGCGCCAGCGCAGTCGCGCAGCCGGCCGCGCCGCCGCCGACGATCGCCACGGCGTGGCGTGCGTTGGCGGCCATCGCGCCGATCGGCTCAGCCGAGGCCATCGGCGTCCGCGCGCGCCGCGGCCGACGGCGGCGGATAGGCCGGAATGTTGGCCATCGGCCAGGGCGCAACGAATTCCTGGCCCACGTCGAACTGGCTCGCCACTTCCAGGAACATGTCCGCCGGATACGGCGGCTGTCCCGCCACCTGCGCGATCTGCGAGCCGCTGACGACGAAGCCCACCTTGGCCCAGTTGGCGACGAAATCCGCGTAGTCCTGGAAGCGTCCGACCTGCGCCGGATAGTCGCTGTCGGTGCCGGTGCCGCGCACCGAGTACACCTGCGGGCCGGGATACCAGGTGTCGTCCTCCGGATCGACCTGGCACAAGGCCACCGGATAGACCGCGAACGGCCGCTCCGCCGGCCACGACCAGAACAGGGTGTTGTTCGCGGTGATGTTCGGATTGGTACTGGCCGCCCCCGGATTGGGATCGGGCAGGTGCGTGGCGCAGGAGTTGTAGTCGGTATGCCAGGGCACCGACATGAACTTGGACAGATCGCCCGGCTCCACCGGATACGGCTGCAACGGCACGTAGCCGAAACTCAGGAACGCCTTGCCCTTCTGCGCGGTGCCGTAGTCCAGCGGCGCCTGGTTGATGCGGAACGGTCCGCAATCGCGCTGCTGCCATTGCGTGACATACAGGTTGGTGTCGCGGATCGGGAACGACACCTCGATGCCCGGGCTGTAGCGGCCGCCCAGGCAGTTCTGCAGCGTGACCCGGTCCAGCAGTTCGCCAGGACCCAGCGCCGCGGCGCCGCCCTGCACGTAGTTGTTCCCATGCCACTGGGTGAGCAGGAAGTACTGGGTCGCGCTGACGCTGAGGAAGCTCTTCTGCGCATCGCCGAGCGAGAGCGGCATCATCGGCGAGCCGGTCTGGGTATCGGCGGCGGAAGCCGGATCGCGGATCAGGGTCTTCAGATTGGGGATCTTCGCGGTGGGATCGTCGGTCGGCTGGATCTGCCCGATCATGTCGTGGCCCCGGATCGCGCCCGACGGCAGGTTGGTGTTCCAGCGTTGCAGCATGGCCGCGTGGAAGATCGGCTGGATGTCCTCGCTGAAGGACGGCTGATAGGTGCCGACGAAGGCGTTGTTGGCGTACAGCGACGGCACAAGCCCCAGTTCGCGCACCCACACGTCGTAGACGTCGTCCCAGGTGGAGACCACGTTGCGCGTTTGCGGCGCATAGCCCGGATCGCCGGTGACGTACCACGCGCCCTGCACGCTGGCGCTGCTGCCGTCGCTGAAGAGCAGCACCGCATTGACCGGGCCATCGGCGGCATCGTCGTACCATAGGCCGTTCTCGGTCGCGTCCGACAACGGCGGATAGCTCCCGTCGGCCTGCATGACCGCCGAGGTCCGCGCGAAGCCGCCGGCCACGATCAGCGCGCCATTGGCTTCCACGCGCATGTCGCCCAGCGAGTCGAGCGCACCCAGCGGCTCGTGCAACGCATGGAACATGGACGGAAAACTGACCGGATAGTCCGGCACCAGCTGGATCGCGCCGGCGGCATCGGCATAGCTGGCGGTGGTCGCCGCATCGAACCCGACCGGCGCCGCGCTGCCGGCCGCGACGCTGATCGCGCGCGGACCGGGATCGATGACCAACTGCCGCAGGCGCGTCGGATCGTCGGGATCGCCGGGCTTGGCCGCATCGGGGTAGTTCGCATTGCGCAGCTGCAACTGGCCCTGGCACTGCGGCGTGTAGGCCTCGATACCGCGAAACTGCCCGTCCTTGCTCACGGTCGAATAGTTGTTGAGCTTCTTGTTAGCCACATGCACGGTCCAGACGATGTCCTTCACCGTCTTGCCGTCGATCGTGCTGCCCACGTCCACGCGCGTGCCGCCGCCGTTGGGATACGTGCCCGAACTGCCGCTGGGATAGGCGTAGATGTGGAAACGCGCAGCCTGGCGCTTGACGTTGCCGTCGGCATCGCGGAACTGGTCGGCGGTGATCGGCGTGGACTCGGTCCCGGGCTGCACCGGCAATCCGCCCATCAGGCCGTCGGCGCCGCGCGCGCCGGCCGCGGTCACCGGCGCCAGGTAGACCTCCTGACTATCGCCGACGCGGCCGATGCCGATCGCCGGATGCACGCGAAATACGTTGCTGCTCATGATGATTTTCTCCTGATCCGGAAGAAGGGGCGCGCCTCAGCGCGGCGAGGCCGGCCGCGGCGCCGGCGGCGCCTTCTGCGGCAGCTGCGCCTGGAAGTAGTCGTTGATCACCACATGGCTGAGATTGACGTTCAGCCCTGGCAACGACTGCGCGCGCGGATCGGGCGAAATCACCTGGGTGGTGTTGTGGCAGGCGAAGCAGTTGTCCTGCGTGCTCTGCACCTGGGTGAAGGTCTCGATGGTGGAATTGGACAGGCGCACCGAACCGGTGAGCAGCGGCGAGGCGCCTCCCGCCGGCACGCACTCCAGCGCCGAACCGGGCTGGAAGGTGCAATTGGGCTGCAGCGCGTCCAACTGGTTGAACCAGATCGCGCCGACCTCGAAGTAGTTCTTCCACACATCGTTCAACTGGCTATCCACCGCCGCGTTCATCGACTTGATGTTGTCGATGTTGCAGTCCTGCCCGCTCGGGCACGGCTTCTGTCCGCCATACGGCACCATGCGGCATACCTGGGTGACCGGGCTCAGCGTCTGCGTCTGCGCGTTCAAGGTCAGCGCACCGGACCCGGCCGCGTTGAGATTGCACTGCTTCATTGGCGTATTGGCCTGGTAGAACGTCCAGTCCTTGTTCGAGACGATGTCGTTCGGCTGCATCTTTTCCATCGGTTGCGGCAGGTCCGGCGCATTGTCCTGATGCTCGAAGGTGGCCCAGATCATTTCCGGATGTCCCTCGACCGTGCCGCCGATGTGGAAGCCGACCAGCGCCACGGTCTGGGTTTCGGTGTCAGCGGTGGCGATGATCTTGCCCTTGCGCATGCCCAGTTTCGCGATCTGCGCCTGGCGCGTGTAGAACGTGGAGACATCCTCGCCCGGCTGCACCACCTTCCATGCCGCCTTCAGGGTCATGCTGCCCACGGGAAAGGCCGCGTCCGGATTGAAGGCGCGCAGCTTCTTCGGATCCTGCAGGCCATTGCTGGCGATGAACTGGCCGAACACGTCGTTGGAGTGGATCGAGTAATAGATCGCGCGGCCGTTGCGATCCACCAGCACGCCATCCGGCCCCGCCTGGTCGATCAGTTCCACCGTGCGCGCCTGCTGCGAGCGGCCGATCAACGGATCGAGCACGCCGTCGGCGATGCCGGCCACGCCATCGGTGCTCATGCTCAGGAAACGCGGCTGCCCGCCGACGTCCTGGGTCAGCCACAGGAACGCGTTCCACGACCAGATGTGGAAGTCGCAGTTGGTGCTGTCGGAACCGAAATCCGTCGAATCCGGCGGCGGCGTGTTCGCGTGCGGAAACCAGTTCGAATTCGGCGATCCGGGCGGCACGCACGCACCGGCGACCAGTCCCGGCTTGGGCGGCACCATGCCCCCATTGCCCGATTGCGCTACCGGGCCCGGACCCGGACCGGGATTCACGGCCGAACACGCCGCGACCAAGACACAGACACACGCCGCGAACCCTATCGCACGCTTCATCGCATTCTCCTTCTGTGCTCGAAAGACAGCTGAAAACGCCCCTTCCCACGACGGCGCGCGACAATGCGGCAGCTCACGATGCCGAACGGCAAGCGCTGAAAAATCCAGGTCGGTTCCCCCATCGCAGGCACGATGACTCCCGTGAATCGCGTCATGTCATCGCGCGTATCGCCCATCGCCTGCGCAGCCAGCATGCGCCGACGACGAACGCGCCCACAAGGCCATTTCGTAGACACGCGGGATATCCCGTAGACAGTTGCCGCACGGCCGATCGCGGCATGCGGGCCATGTTGCGCATGGCGGCAATCGCGGGATCGATCACGCAGCCACCCGGCATGCGATGCGCCTCGATGCACGGCACCGACACGCGCGAACGCGATTGCAGCGCACAGGAAATCAGCGTCGCATCGTTTCGGGGCTGCGCCAGGCATCGGCATCGTTGCCCGCCGCGCGACGCAGCGCAGCGAGCACGCCGCAAGGCGGGCGCCGCGGCCTGCCGCTCACACGCCCATGTAGCGCCCGGAGCGATGGTTGAACATCAGCACCAGGCTCAGCACCACCGCGCCGATCGCCGAGTACAGCACCTGCTGCGGCGCCAGCACGCAGAACGCGATCAGCATCAGCGCGGCATCGAAGCCCATCTGCACCTTGCCCGCGCTCCAGCCGCGGCTGCGCTGCAGGTAGACCGCCAGGATGCCGACGCCACCGAGGCTGGCGCGGTGACGGATGAAGAACAGGATCGCCAGCCCGACCAGCGCGCCGCCGACCAGCGCCGAGTACAGCGGCGTCATCGTCGCGTACTGCGCCCAGCGCGGCAGCAGGTCGGTCAGCAAGCCGCAGGCGGCGACCGCGACGAAGGTCTTCAGGGTGAACTCCCAGCCCATGCGCCGCACCGACAGCCAATAGAACGGCAGGTTCACCAGCACGAACACCACGCCGAAGTTCCAGCCCAGCGCGTAGTGCAGCAGGAACGCCACCCCGGCCATGCCGCCGATCATCAGCCCGCCCTTGGCGAACACCGCCAGGCCCAGCGAGGCCACCAGCGTCGCCAACAGCATGCCCTGCACGTCCTCGGCCACGCTATGCCGCAGCGCCCGCGCGTCCTGCGCGGTGCCGGCCGAATCGGCAGGCGGCGTCAACGGACCGGAGGTGACGACGGTGCCGTCGTCGGGCAACGGGTCCAGGTCCGGACGCAGATCGGAATCGGGGAGGCTCACGGGAGGGGGCACGGCGTGGGGGCCGGTATTAGACACCAGTCCCGGTGTAGTTGCACATGAAACTTTGGTGGCTACCGGCATGACCGCGTTGCATGCATGCACGCGTCGCCTTGCCCAATGGCATACCGTCATCCGATCAGGCCGGCACGTCGGCCTTGATGTGGTAATGCGACCCCACGGCCGCCAGCAGCATCCCGACCATCAGCAACAGCACCACCATGCCGGCAATGGCCAGCCAGGCCCAGGTCCAGGCGTTGAAACGCTCCGCTCAGCTGCGCGGCAGGCCGCGTGCCTGCTTGAACAGGACCAGGCGCTGGTTGACCAGCAATACCGGCAAGCAGGGCAGCAATGTGAGCAGCGAAAACAGCGGCGACCACGCACTCAGCAGGCTCAAGCAGACATAGACCAGCGCCGGCCCCAGCCAGCCCTCCAGTGCGCCGCGCTGCGCGCCAATGCAGTGTTCCAGCCCACGAAAGCAGGCGAACACCCAAATCAGCGAGAACACCGAGCGCCACACCGGCCAGACGCGTCGGCGCCCCGGCAGCAGGCGCAACGCGCGCCAGTTGCGATAGAACCAGTAGAGCGCATACCAGCCAAAGCTCGTCGCGCACAGCAACGCCAGTTTCGTTGCGGACGGCGCGAACAGCGCGGCCAGGGCATCGATGGGGGCCTCCATGGGCGGGGCATCGGGCAGCGCGGCGGTGGGGGCGGCATACGGGTTATCTGTTTGCATGGGTGGCATTCCCGGCTGACCGCACCCTCATCCGCCCCTTCGGGGCATCTTCTATCGTAGAGGAGAAGGAAAGCACGAAGGCCCGCTCCCATCGAGACGACCGGGTGCGGCTTCGCACTACCGGCGCGCGCCCTGCAGCGCCCACGCCGCAAGCGCGGACCGGGGCGCGGAGAGAGCGGGATTGGGGCGAGGGTCCGGCGCGAAGCTCCGGCTGAAACAAGACCGGGAACCCCGCTCAGCGCACCGCCACGGCGCGATGCTTGCGCTTGTCCGCGTACATCGCCGCGTCGGCGCGTTCGAGCAGTTCCTCCAGCGCCTCCGCATCCAGATCCCGCCGGTTGCACAGGGCCAGGCCGAAGCTGGCCGACAGCCCGGTTGCGAACCCGTCGTCCTCGCCGGGCTTGGCCAGCGCCGCGCGCAGCGCATCGATCAGCCCACGCGCGCGCTCCGGCGTGGTCAGCGGCAGGTACAGCGCGAACTCGTCGCCGCCGCGGCGGCCAAGCAATTGGCCCGGCCGCAGGCAGCTCCGGCAGCGCCAGACGAAGGCGCGCAAGGCGGCATCGCCGGCGGCGTGCCCGAACTGGTCGTTGATCGCCTTGAGGTTGTCCATGTCGGCGACGATCACCGCCAACGGACGCGGCTCTTCCGCGACCAGTTGCAGATCGTTGAGCACCTGCTCCAGGAATCCGGTCCGCGACAGCGCCCCGGTCACCGGATCGCGCACCAGCGCATGGCGCAGCCGCGTGTTGTCGGCGTAGAGCCCGGGGACGGCCAGGCCGAAGTAGCTGTTCGCCGCCAGGCTGATCATGGCGAACTGCAGCGCCAGCGCCTGCGCCTCCAGCCGCAGCAGCGGCGTGGCCAGGGCGATCAGCAGGCTGAAGGCGGCGATCGCCACCAACGCCTGCAGCATCCCGTGGGTATGTACGATCCACAACTGGATCACCACCACCACGAACAACGCGAACACCACCGCCGGCTGGCGCGGCAACGCGGCCGCCAGCCACATCACCACCAGGGTGACGCCGAGCAGCAGCCCGAGCTTGACCAGATAGCCGGTGGCGCTTCCGCTCGGCGCGATCATCCCCGACAGACGCGGGATGCCGGGCCGCGGCGCGATGCCCAGGGCCTCGGCCAGCCGCAGCACCGCGAGGATCGCCAACGGCCCGAGCGCCAGCAGGCCGGCGTAGTCGCCGATCGCCCATGGGATCGACTGGGCGAACATGGTCGGCAGGTCGATGGCGCCGGTGACGACCAACCCGGCGCCGCCCAGGCAGGCGGACAACAGCGAGGCTACCCCGCCGCCCAGGATGAAGTAGGTGACCGCGCGCGGCAGGCTGGTCGAGGACATCCCCTGACCGACCCGGCGCAGCAGCCAGGCCAAGCCACCCCAGATGCAGAACTGTTGCGCGGTGAACAGCAGCGCGTAGCCCAGGACCGCCCGATCAGGGACGGCCGCGTGGCCGCTCGTGCGATAGAAGCTGAGCAGCGTGGCCAGCACGCACGCGATCGCGATCGCCGGCGCGCCGCGCCAGCCCAGCACCATGAAGGCGGCGAGCGTCACCGCCACCGGCGGGAACCACAGGCTCGCATGCGCCTGGTAGCCCAGCACCCGCGCCAACTCGAAGCCCGCCAGCCACGCCGCCACCAGCACGACCGACAGCATCAGCAGCGCGCCGGGACGGCGCGGCGCCGCGGCGCGCATGCGGGGCGGCGCCTCGGCGTCCCAGCCTGTCATCCATCCGTCTCCGGCCGCCCCCCCACGCGCGCCGCACCGGGGCCGACGAAGGCCGTGACCGTGCTGTCGTCGCTGCCGCCAACCACCACCGACGCATCGCCGCACAGGCGGATCGGCCAGCTCATGTTGCCCGCGGCAAAGTTCCATTGCAGCGTGCCGTCGACCGCGTCCCAGAGGGTGAAGCCGCCGGGCGTGCCGTCGGGGTGGCCATCGGCCAGCGCCAGCCAGCGCCCGCCGGGGTCGAACGCCAGGCAATTGGGCGAGTGCTGGCTGGGCGCTTGCCACTGCAGGTGCGCCGCGCTGCCGGTGTCGGCAAACACGGCGACGATGCCGCCCTGGGCGACGTTGCCGGCGATCGCGACCTTGTCGCCGGCGCCATCGCAGGCCAGCCCGTAGATGGTCTTGGCGCCACCGGGGACGCCCACGCTCCAGGCCGGTGCGGGCGCCCCCTGGAACGCGGCCACGTCGAACGCGTACAGCGTGCCGTCGCTGGCGCCGGCATAGGCCCTGCGCCCATCGCCGGACAGCGCCGCGGCATGAGTGTAGGCGCCGTTGGGCAACTGCCAGCGCGCCAGCGCCGCCGGTTGTCCGGACGCGATCGAGAACAGGATGATCTCGCCGTGATAGCTGGCCACCAGCCCGATGCTGCCGTCGACCGCGATGCCGGTGGCGACGACGGTATCGCCGGTTGCGCTCAGCGCGATGCCCACAGGCGCGGCGAAGGCCGCGGCGCCGACGCGACAGAACAGATAGCCCTGATCGGCACCGGCCAGCAGGGTCTGCCCGCGCCCATCCAGCGACACCATGTTGCCGCGGCCGGGAAGCGGATACGACAGCAGTTCCTCGCCGTCGGGCACCGACCAGGCCCCGATGAAGCCCGCATACGGCTGCTGGCTCTTCCAGCCGCAACTGGCGACGGTGCTGCCGTTCGCCGCGACATCGACCCAGTACACGCCCTGCCAGCCCTCGAATTCCTTGGTCAGCAGCGGCTTGCCCTGGCGATCCCAGACGTAGGTGCCGAAGCACCCGTCCTGATTGCCGCGCACATCGCTGCGCGTGGCCGCGGGCGCCATGCGCTCGGCGATCTTGCGCTGTTCGACGGGCACGGCGTCCAGCCCGTCGCTCTGCGACGCGCCGCCGTACTCGTGGAAGAAGGTGCCGGCGGCGATGACGTCGCCATCGCCGGACACCGCGACCGAATTGATGTAGTAGCCGGCATGCGGCTGTGTCGACCAGAGCACTTCAGGCACGTCGTTCACGCGGACTTCCCTCCCTTGGGTTGAAGAGTCCTGGCGGACCCCGGCGAGCATTTGTCTGAAAACACGATACCCGTGGACGCAGCTGGATATAACCGGTGTCGCGTTGACGTCCCGTCATCCCGCCCTGCGCCCGCCCTGGCAGTCGCCGCCCGGACCGGCTCAGCGCACCTCGGCGATCTCCACCCCGTCCAGCCCCTGCGCCAGGGTCTTGGCGTCGCCGCCCTGGGCCAGCTTGATGCGCAGCCGCACCTCGTTCTGCGAATCGGCGTGGCGCAGCGCGTCCTCGTAGCTGATCTCGCCGGCCTGGTACAGCTCGAACAGGCTCTGGTCGAAGGTCTTCATGCCCAGGTTGGTGGACTCCTTCATCACGTCCTTGAGCTTGTGGATCTCGCCCTCGCGGATGTAGTCCTGCACCAGCGGCGTGCCGAGCATGATCTCCATCGCCACGCGCCGGCCCTTGCCGTCCGGGGTCGGGATCAGCTGCTGCGCGACCACGCCGCGCAGGTTAAGCGACAGGTCCATCAGCAACTGGCTGCGGCGGTCCTCGGGGAAGAAGTTGATGATGCGGTCCATCGCCTGGTTGGCGTTGTTGGCGTGCAGGGTGCACAGCACGAGGTGGCCGGTTTCGGCGAAGGAGATGGCATGGTCCATGCCCTCGCGGGTGCGCACCTCGCCGATCATGATCACGTCCGGCGCCTGGCGCAGGGTGTTCTTCAGCGCGTTCTCCCAGCTGTCGGTATCGATGCCGACCTCGCGCTGGGTGATGATGCAACCCTCGTGCTTGTGCACGAACTCGATCGGGTCCTCGATGGTGATGATGTGGCCGGTGGAATTCTGGTTGCGGTAGCCGATCATCGCCGCCAGCGAGGTCGACTTGCCGGTGCCGGTGGCGCCGACGAAGATGATGATGCCGCGCTTGGTCATCGCCAGGGTCTTGATCACCGGCGGCAGGTTCAGCTCGTCGACGGTGGGAATGCGCGTCTCGATCCGGCGCAGCACCATGCCGACCTGGTTGCGCTGGTAGAAGCAGCTGACGCGGAAGCGCCCGACCCCGGCCACGCCGATGGCGAAATTGCACTCGTGGGTCTTCTCGAACTCCTCGCGCTGCGCCGGGGTCATCACGTTCAGCACCAGGTCGCGGCTCTGCTGCGAGGTCAGCGGCGTCTGCGTGATCGGCGTGATCTTGCCGTGCACCTTGATCGCCGGCGGCATGCCCGAGGTGATGAACAGATCCGACGCCTTCTGGTGCGCCATCAGTTTCAGGAAGGAAGTGAAGTCGATGGTGCTCATGGCGTGCTCCTTCGGAGCCGGGAATCGGGAATGGAGAATCGGGAATCGCAACAGCGGGCATCCGGAAGTGGAAAGGATGGGCTGTTTGCTCCTGCTCTTGCTCTTCCCATTCCCAATTCCCCACTCCCGATTCCCGGCTACTCGAAGATGCGCTTGTCCTTGGCGTACTCGCGCGCCTGGTTGCGGGTGATCAGGCTGCGCTTGACCAGGTCCTGCAGGTGCTGGTCCAGGGTCTGCATGCCGTTCTGCTGGCCGGTCTGGATCGCCGAGTACATCTGCGCCACCTTGTCCTCGCGGATCAGGTTGCGGATGGCGGGGGTGCCGACCATGATTTCCCAGGCCGCGGTGCGGCCGCCGCCGACCTTCTTCAGCAGCGCCTGCGAGATCACCGCGCGCAGCGATTCGGACAGCATCGAGCGCACCATCGGCTTCTCGCCGGCGGGGAACACGTCGATGATGCGGTCGATGGTCTTGGCCGCCGAACTGGTGTGCAGGGTGCCGAACACCAGGTGGCCGGTTTCCGCGGCGGTCAGCGCCAGGCGAATGGTTTCCAGGTCGCGCAACTCGCCGACCAGGATGATGTCCGGGTCTTCGCGCAGCGCCGAGCGCAACGCCTCGTTGAAGCCGTGGGTGTCGCGGTGCACCTCGCGCTGGTTGATCAGGCACTTCTGCGAGGTGTGCACGAATTCGATCGGATCCTCGACGGTGAGGATGTGGCCGTATTCGTTCTTGTTGATATAGTCGATCATGCCCGCAAGCGTGGTCGACTTGCCCGAGCCGGTCGGCCCGGTGACCAGGATCAGGCCCTGCGGCTGGTCGATCAGCTGGCGGAAGATCGGCGGGCAGCCCAGGTCTTCCAGGGTCAGCACTTCCGAGGGAATGGTGCGGAACACCGCGCCGGCGCCGCGATTCTGGTTGAAGGCGTTGACGCGGAAGCGCGCCAGGCTGGGGATCTCGAAGGAGAAGTCGACCTCGAGGAACTCCTCGTAGTCGCGGCGCTGCTTGTCCGACATGATGTCGTAGACAAGCGCGTGCACCTGCTTGTGGTCCAGCGCCGGGATGTTGATGCGGCGGACGTCGCCATCGACCCGGATCATCGGCGGCAGGCCGGCGGACAGGTGCAGGTCGGACGCTTTGTTCTTGACCGAGAACGCCAATAGTTCAGCGATATCCATACGCTGCTTTTCCCCTTGGGCTGCGACTGGAAGGATGATTCCCCGGCCGGCAGTATAGCGCCCTTCCCTTTGCCGGAACGCCGCCCGTGCCCCTCTCTCCGCTGCAGCAGATTCGCCTGGACATGGACCGCGCCGCCGACGCCGCAGGGCGGCCGCACGCGCGGTTGCTGGCGGTGTCCAAGACCCAGCCGGCCGCGGCCGTGGCGGCGCTGGCCGCGCAGGGGCAGCGCGCCTTCGGCGAGAACTACGTGCAGGAAGCGGCGGCCAAGATCGCCGCGCTGGCCGGGACCGGGCTGGAGTGGCATCTGATCGGCCACCTGCAATCCAACAAGGCCGACCTGGCGGCGACGCTGTTCGACTGGGTGCAGAGCGTGGACCGTCCCAAGCTGGTCGCCGCACTGGGCAAGGCGCGCGCGTCCGCGCCCAGCCCCTTGAACGTCCTGATCCAGGTCAACATCGACGACGAGGCCAGCAAGCACGGCTGCGCGCCCGACGCCGTGGACGCGCTGGCTGCGGCGATCGCCGCGCAGCCGGCGCTGACCCTGCGCGGCCTCATGGCCATTCCCGCGCCCTGGCCCGAGGCCGAACGGCGCCACGCCGCGTTCGTCCGGATGCGCGCGCTGTTCGAGCGACTGCGTAGCGCCCATCCGCAGGTCGACACCTTGTCGATGGGCATGAGCGGCGACTTCGCCGACGCCATCGCCGCCGGCGCCACCATGGTGCGGGTCGGCACCGCGCTGTTCGGCGCGCGCCTGCCGCGCGTTGCCGGCTAGAAAACCTGGCTGCCGCGCCGCATTACCGCACCGCCCATGACGTGGCGATGAAATGTCTACGCGCGATTCAAATCCGATTCACCGACATCGGAAATCCGTCGTAATGCAGCGCATTGAAAACGCAGGCGTTTTCCGATGCATGAAAGGTTCGCGTCGACCCCGATTCCTGAACCATGCGACAGGGTTGCGAACCGTTAATCCAATCACGTTTCAGCAGCGAACACTCCGCGTTCCATGACCGCCGACCGCGGGCCTTCCGCGGTCCATCGCCGAATGCGCTCGGCTCGAACGAGGTCACAGATGGAAGCATCGATCAGATTGCTGTTTGCCTCCTGCTGCATCGGTCTGCTGCATGTCCCCGCGGCACTGGCCGCGCCGACGGCGACGCCGGCCTGGAACAACGACGAGGCGTTGATGACGCCGGCCGAAGTGCAGGCGCGCAGCGCCTGGCGCGAGACCATGGCGCATCAACCGACCCCGGCGGAGGGCTGTTTCCATGCCAGCTTCCCCGACACCCAGTGGCAAACGGACGTCTGCAAGACCCTGACCCGGCGCGTGCATCCGGTCCCGCACCGGATCCTGTTCGGCGCCACCGAGACCACCGGCAACGGCTACGACTACGCGCTGCGCTCCAGCAGCCTGATCAGCAAGGTCGTGGGCAGCTTCCCGCAGGTCACCGGGGTGACCTCGGAGAAGGGCGTCGGCGTGGCCTCCTTCGGCGGCGGCGGCATCCTCGGCCCCAACGAGTATTCGCTGCAGATCAACTCCAACTACGACGCCACCACCAGCGTCTGTGGCGGCCGTTCCGGCTGCACCGTGTGGCAGCAGTTCGTCTACGCCACCGACTACGAGACCCAGGGCCAGGCGGCGGTGTTCATGCAGTACTGGCTGATCGGCTACGGCAGCGGCTGCCCCAGCGGCTGGATGAGCGGCGGCGGCTCGGACTGCTACCGCAACAGCAACGCGGTCAGCGCGCCCGACGTGCCGGCCACGCAACTGGCCAACCTCAAGCTGACCGGCTCGGCCACCGCCAACGGCAACGACACCATCACCTTCAGCAACGGCGGCACCGCCTACAGCGTCAGCGCCAAGGACAGCGTGGTCAAGCTGGCCACGGTGTGGAAGGACGCCGAGTTCAACGTGGTCGGCAACGCCGGCGGTTCCAGCGCCAACTTCAACGCCGGCTCCTCGATCACGGTGAAGGTGGCGGCGACCAACGGCTCCACCGCCGCCCCGACCTGCGCGGCTAATGCCGGCAGCACCGGCGAGACCAACAACCTCAACCTGGGCAGTTGTTCGGTGGCCGGCGGCAGCACGCCGTCGATCGCCTTCACCGAGTCGAACTGAGTCCACCGCGCCGGACCGCGCACAGCGGCCGGCGCCTCTGACCGCGCACGCTCCGGCTGCGCCGCAGCGCAGCATCGCGGCGCGGCGCAGCCGCTACCATGGCGCTCCCTCTTCGCGACGGTGTTGCGCCATGGCTTCCGCTTCTCCCGACTCCCACAGCGCCGACATCGCCTTCATCGGCGGCGGCAACATGGCGCGCAGCCTGATCGCCGGCCTGGTCCGGCAAGGCGCCGATCCACGCCGCATCCGCGTGGCCGAGCCGGTGGCGGCATTGCGCGAGGCCCTGGCCGCCGAGTACGGCGTGCAGGCGGTCGCATCGGCGGCGGCGGCCGCCGATGGCGCGGCGCTGTGGATGTTCGCGGTCAAGCCGCAGGTGCTGCGCGGCGTCTGCGCCGAGTTGGCGACGCTGGCGCTGGCGCAGCGGCCGCTGCTGGTGTCCATCGCCGCCGGCATCACCGCCCAGCAACTGGACCGTTGGCTCGGTGGCGGCCATGCCCTGGTACGGGCGATGCCGAACACGCCCGCCCTGCTCGGCGCCGGCGTCACCGGCCTGTTCGCAACGGCCGGGGTCGACGCGGCGCAGCGCGCGCATGCCGAACGCGTGCTGGCCGCCGCCGGCGTCACCGTGTGGGTCGAGGACGAAGCGCTGATCGACGCGGTCACCGCGGTGTCCGGCAGCGGCCCGGCCTATGTGTTCCTGCTCGCCGAAGCGATGGAGGCGGCCGGCATCGCCCAGGGCCTGCCGGCCGACGCGGCGCGCACGCTGGTGCTGCAGACCGTGCTCGGCGCGGCGCGCATGCTCACCGAATCCGGGGAGGCGCCGAGCGAACTGCGGCGCCGGGTGACC
The DNA here is from genome assembly GCF_041242975.1 of Xanthomonas sp. DAR 35659. NCBI lineage: Bacteria > Pseudomonadati > Pseudomonadota > Gammaproteobacteria > Lysobacterales > Lysobacteraceae > Xanthomonas > Xanthomonas medicagonis. Next base: position 1,734,104 of record NZ_CP162488.1, on the reverse strand, counting down.
TCGCCCAACGGCACCACCCAAGCCGCGATCGACACCTTCCAGGCCGGCGGCTTCGAGGCGCTGACCGCCGACGCCATCGCCGCCGCGGCCGCGCGCGGCCGTGCCCTGTCCACCGCCAACGATTGATACCGGAGCCGCCCATGCGCCACCTGTCCGCTGCGCTGCTGTCGTGCCTGACCCTGGCGGCCTGTTCGGCGCAGGACACTCCGCGTCCGGCCACCCTGGTCGCGGCCACGCCCGCGCAGGCCGACCTGGGCACGCTGCGGGTGCGCTACAACGCGCTGCCGACGCTGGCGATGAGCGACAGCGTCGCGCGTCGTTACGGCATCCGCCGCAGCGCCGATACCGCCTTGGTGATGGTCGCGCTGCGCCGCGTGCGGGACGGCGAGGAACTGCCGGCCCGCGGCCAGGTAAGCGGCGTCGCCGCCGACCTGAGCGGCCGCCGGCAGCCCATCGTCTTCCGCGACGCGGTGACCGATGCCTATACCGATTACGTCGGTACGGTGCGCATCAGCGACCACGACCAACTCAGCTTCACGGTGGATGTCCGCAGCGCCGACGGCGGCGGCAAAGTGCGCTTCGTGCGTCATTTTTAGCGCGCAAGGTTCCGCGCCGCTCGCTCCTGTAGGAGCGGCTTCAGCCGCGACCGAACCCGACCGAGAGCGCCAGTCGCGGCTGAAGCCGCTCCTACAGGGAATGCGGGCAGCGAACGCGCACCCTCACCGCGGCGCCCAGCGCTGCGCGCCTTCGCCCTGCGCGCCCAGCGCATCGGCCGGATTGCTCAGGCGACAGCGGCGCAGCGACAGGCAGCCGCAGCCGATGCAGTCGGTGAGCTGGTCGCGCAACTGGCTCAGTTGCGCGATGCGCGCGTCCAGTTCCTGGCGCCACGCCGCCGACATCCGCGCCCACTCCGCGCGCGTGGGCGTGCGCGCATCGGGCAACTGCGCGAACGCGGCCTTGATGCTCTCCAACGGCACGCCGACGCGCTGCGCCACGCGGATCACCGCCAGCCGGCGCAGCACGTCGCGTCCATAGCGGCGCTGGTTGCCGGCGGTGCGCAAGCTATGGATCAGCCCCTTCTTCTCGTAGAAGTGCAACGCGGACACCGCCACCCCGCTGCGCGCGGCGACCTGGCCCACGCTCAATTCCTGCTGCATCGCTTGACCTCGAGCCTGGTTGAGGTTGCATGCTGCGCGCCCGTCCCCCCCCACGCAAGCGCCGCGGTCCGCGCGCGCCGCACAACTCGCCCGTCAAGGTTTGCCGATGAACGATGCCGCATCCCCTCGCCTCCCACGCCACGCCACCGCGGCCCCTGCGCCGCAGGCCGCCACGGCATCGGACGCGCCCACCGACACGATCCTGGCACCGCGCTACCGCGCGACCACGCTGGGCATGGTCGCGCTGGTCGCGCTGATCGCCTTCGAGGCCTTGGCGGTGGCCACCGCGATGCCCACCGTGGCGCGCGAACTGGACGGGCTGCGCCTGTATGCGCTGGCGTTCGGCGGCACTCTGGCGACCAGCGTGATCGGCATGACCATGGCCGGGCGCTGGAGCGACCTGCGCGGCCCGGCGGCGCCGCTATGGACGGGCCTGCTGTGCTTCATCTGCGGCCTGCTGCTGGCCGGCTTCGCCGCGACCATGCCGATGCTGCTGGCCGGGCGACTGGTGCAGGGCCTGGGCGCCGGCGCGATCTCGGTGGCGCTCTACGTGATCGTCGCACGCGTGTATCCGCAGGCGATCCGGCCGCGCATCTTCGCCGCGTTCTCCGCCGGCTGGGTGGTGCCATCGCTAGTCGGGCCGAGCATCAGCGGCGCCATCGTCGAGCATGTCGGCTGGCGCTGGGTGTTCCTGGCGGTGCCGCTGCTGGCGCTGCCGTCGGCGGCGCTGTTGCTGCCAGCGCTGCGGCGGCTGTCGCCCGCGGCGGAACCGGCCGGCGCGGCGCCGGGCGCGCTGGCCTGGGCGATCGGCGCGGCGGGCGCGGTCTGCCTGCTGTACCTGGGCGGCCAGCAGCGCGGCATGGCGGCGGCGGCCACGGTGCTGCCGGCGCTGGCACTCCTGCTCGCCTGCGCCTGGCGGCTGCTGCCGCGCGGCACCTTGCGCGCGGCGCGCGGGTTGCCCAGCGTGATCGCCCTGCGCGGCATCGCCGGCTCGGCGTTCTTCGGCTGCGAGGCGTTCCTGCCGCTGCTGCTGTCGCGCGAACGCGGGCTGTCGCCGATCTGGGCCGGCGTGGCGCTGAGCGTGGGCGCCCTGGGCTGGTTCGCGGGTTCCTGGTACCAGGGCCATTACGGCCGCGACGCGACGCGGCTGCGCCGCCTGCGCGTGGGCAGCGCGCTGATGGCGGTGGGCGTGGCGATCACCGCGCTGGCGCTGCTGCCGGCGGTGCCCGCCGCCGTGGCGATCGGCGGCTGGACCGCCACCGGCCTGGGCATGGGGCTGATCTATCCGACCCTGTCGGTGCTGACCCTGACCCTTTCGCCGCCGGCGCAGCAGGGCGCGAACAGTTCGGCGCTGCAACTGAGCGAGGCGATCGCGGTGGCGAGCACGCTGGCGGTCGGTGGCTCGCTGTTCGCGGCGCTGCTGGCGCGGTCGGTGACCGCGGCCTACCTGTCCACCTTCGCCGTGGCCGCGCTGCTGGCGCTGCTCGGCCTGGCGATCGCCGGCCGCACCCAGCCGGCGCCGCGCTGAGCCCGCGGCGGCGACGCCGCTACGGGCGCCGCGCCCAGGCCTGCACGATGGCGGCGATCGCGCGCACGCCGTCGGTCAGCGCCGCCGGACCCGGCTGCAGGATCAGCGGCGACTTGATCTCGAACAACTGGCCATCGCAGACCGCCGGGATCGCCGCCCAGCCCGGCCGCGCGGCGACGCGCTCGGGACGGAAGCGCTTGCCGCACCACGAACCGAGCACGATGTCCGGCGCGCGCCGCACCACTTCGTCGCCATTGGCCAGAATCCGCGCCTTGGCCAACGGTTCGACCGACAGTTCCGGGAACACGTCGTCGCCGCCGGCGATGCGCACCAGTTCGGCGACCCAACGGATGCCGGTGATGATCGGCTCGTCCCACTCCTCGATATACACCTTCGGCCGCCGCGGCAACGCCGCGGCCTGCGCGGCGATCGCATCCAGCCCGCGTTGCAGCTCGTCGGCGTAGGCCTGTGCCCGCGCGCCGGCGCCGACCAGCGCGCCGAGCCGGCGGATGTAGTCGAGAATGCCGTCGACGCTGCGGTGATTGGCGATCCACACCTCCACGCCGTTGCGCACCAGCTCGGCGGCGATGTCGGCCTGGATGTCGGAAAAGCCGATCGCCAGGTCCGGCTGCAATGCGAGGATCTCGCCGATCTTGGCGCTGGTGAAGGCGCTGACCTTGGGCTTGTCGCGCCGCGCCTGCGGCGGGCGCACGGTGAAGCCGCTGATGCCGACGATGCGCTCCTGCTCGCCGAGCGCGTACAGCGTCTCGGTCGGCTCCTCGGTCAGGCAGACGATGCGCCGCGGGCCCATCTCAGTCCGCCACCGGCATGCGGAAGTACACCACGCGCTCGGTTTCCTCGAAGCCGCAGGCGCGATGCGCGGCCTGCGCCGCGGCATCGTCGAGCAGCGCGTCGGAGGCCAGTTCGCTGCAGCCCTGCGCGCGCGTCCATGCCTGCGCTTGGCGCAGCAGCGCGCGGCCGACGCCGCGCCCGCGCCATGCCGGCGCCACGTACCAGCCTTCCAGGAACCCCACCGGCGAACTGTCGGTGCCGTTGACGTAGTCCTGGCGCAGGGTGACGTCGGCGAAGCCGATCGCCTGGCCGTCGCCGGCGAAGGCCAGGAAGTTGGCCGCGTCCTCGCGCTGCAGCGCTTCGGCAACGGCGCCGAACGCGTCGTCCTCGTCCGGCCACAACGCCATCCGCAGCGCCGCCCAGGCGCGCAGGTCGGCGGCGCCGGCGGCGCGGATCGAAAACGCCTCGCTCACGGGAACAGCATCCGCTTGGACCAGTGGCCGGCCGCGTCGGCCTCGTAGCGCCAGCGCTCGTGCAGGCGGTACTTGGCGCCGTACCAGAACTCGATGCTGCGCGGCACCACGCGGAAGCCGCTCCAGCCCTCCGGGCGCGGCACCTCGCGGCCCTCGAACGTGGCCTCGGCCTTGGCCACGCGCTCCTCGAACTCCTCGCGCGAGGCCAGGGTGCGCGACTGCGCCGAGGCCCAGGCGCCGATCTGGCTCATGCGCGGGCGCGAGGCGAAATAGGCATCGGCCTCGGCGGCCGCGACCAGTTGCACGTCGCCGTCGATGCGCACCTGCACCCCGTCCTCGCGCATGCGCCGCCACAGGAACAGCAGCGAGGCCTGCGGATTGGCCTGCAGTTCGCGGCCCTTCTGACTGTCCAGATGGGTGTAGAACACGAAGCCGCGCGCGTCGTAGGCCTTCAGCAGCACCACCCGCGACGACGGGCGCGCCTCCAGCGTCGCCGAGGACACGACCATGGCGTTGTATTCGGCCTCGTCGCTGCTGCGCGCCTCGGCGAACAGGTCGGCGAACGTGGACAGGGCTTCGGCGTAGAGATCGGGCATGGCGGCAAGGCACTCGGCAGAGATGCGGCCATTGTCGCGCCATGCACGGCGCGACGCACGCGCCGCCGCGCGAGGGCCTGCGCGCGTGGCGTCTCTGCTAGCATCGGCGGATGAATCCCGCCCCCAATCTCGTGCTGGTCGGCCCGATGGGAGCCGGCAAGAGCGTCATCGGCCGGCGCCTGGCCGAGCGCTTCAGCCTGGTCTTCGTCGACAGCGACCAGGCCATCGTCGAACGCACCGGCGCCAGCATCGCCTCGTTGTTCGAACACGCCGGCGAAGCGGGCTTTCGCGAACACGAGCGCGCGGTGTTGCAGAGCGTGCTGAGCACGCCCGGCCACCTCATCTCCACCGGCGGCGGCGCGGTGCTCAACGCCGACAGCCGCCGCGAGATGCGCGAGCACGGCTTCGTGGTGTACCTGCGGGTCAGCGTGGCCTCGCAGCTGCAGCGCCTGCAGCGCGACCGCAGCCGCCCGCTGCTGCAGCGCGGCGACCGCGAGCGCGTGCTGCACGAGCTGCACGCGATCCGCGAGCCGCTGTACCGCGACGTCGCCGACCTGATCCTGGACACCGACCACCTCAATCCCGCCGAAGCCACCGCGCAGCTGGTCGTGCGCCTGGCCGCGTCGTGGAAGCTTCCGGAACCCACTGCATGACTGTTTCCCCGCGCACGGTCCAGGTCGAAGGCGACCCGGCCTACACCATCCGCATCGGCCCCGGCCTGCTCGACGACGGCGCGCGCCTGGCCGAGCACGTGCGCGGCCGCCACGTGCTGCTGCTCAGCGACAGCCACGTCGCCCCGCTGTACGCGGCGCAGGTGCGCGGCGCGCTGCTGGCGGCGCGCCCCGAACTCCAGATCGGCGCCTTCACGATCGCCGCCGGCGAGGCCTCCAAGACCCTGGACAACTTCGCCGCGGCGATCGCCGCGCTGGCCGACCTCGGCGCCACCCGCGACGCCTGCGTGCTGGCGCTGGGCGGCGGCGTGGTGGGCGACCTGGCCGGCTTCGCCGCCGCGTGCTGGATGCGCGGCGTGGACTGCGTGCAATTGCCGACCACGCTGCTGGCGATGGTCGACTCCTCGGTCGGCGGCAAGACCGCGGTGGACATCCCGCAGGGCAAGAACCTGGTCGGCGCGTTCCATCCGCCGCGCGCGGTGCTGGCCGACACCGCCACCCTGCGCAGCCTGCCGCCGCGCGAACTGCGCGCCGGCCTGGCCGAGGTGATCAAGTACGGCGCGATCCGCGCCCCGCTGTTCTTCGAGTGGCTGCATGCCGAACGCCACGCGCTGCTGGCCGCCGAGCCGGCCGCGCTGGCGCAGGCGATCGCGCGCAGCTGCGAACACAAGGCCGAGATCGTGGCCCGCGACCCGCTGGAGAAGGGCGAGCGCGCCCTGCTCAACCTCGGCCACACCTTCGGCCATGCGATCGAGACCGAGCAGGGCTACGGCGCGCCGGACAACGCCAACCTCAACCACGGCGAAGCGGTGGCGGTGGGCATGGTGCTGGCCGCGGAGCTGTCGGCGCGGCTGGGCATGGCCAGCGCCGAGGACGCGGCGCACCTGCGTGCGCTGCTGCGGGAATTCGGCCTGCCCACCGCGTTGCCGGCCGGGCTGGCGCCGGAGGCGCTGCTGGCGCGCATGCGCCTGGACAAGAAGAACCTCGCCGGGCGCCTGCGGCTGGTGCTGTGGCGCGGCATCGGCCACGCCGAGATCGTGCCGGACGTGGACGAGGCGCAGGTGCTGGCGGTGCTGGCCAGCGGCTGAGTGGCGACCCGCGGCGCCGTCGCGGTCACGGGCTGCCGTCGCGCTCCACCCCAGCACCCGCGCCGCCCCTGCGGATGCGCCACGTGCTCGGTGCCCTCCGGCGCATGGAACACGTCGCCAGCCTGCAGCAGCGCCGCCTGCTCGACGCCATGCACGCGCCAGCGCATCTGCACCTGTCCGTCCAGCACCACGAACACCTCCTGGCCATCGTTGACCTGCCAGACATGGGGCGTGCCCTCACTCCCCGAGCATGCCGCGCCGCGGTTGCACGCGCCTGTGGCAAGGAAGAGCGAGGAAGTGGGCGTCAGTCCACGCCCGAGCGATGACGCAGCGATGGGCGCGCGCAACCGCGGCCCTTCGGGTTGGGCCTGGCAGGCGCGCGGCCGGCGCCGCGCGGCTTGACCTGACGGCCAGTCAGGCGCTACCCCACGCAACGCTGGCCGCGCGCCTGCCAGGCCCAATGCGACGTACTCGGGGAGTGAGGGCACGCCCTAGGCTGGTCGGTCCAGTGGATGCGCACGCCGATCCCGTCCAGCATCGCCACCGGCAGCGCCTCCCAGGCGCGGCTGCCGGTGACGTCGCGCGCCCGCAACACGCGCGGCGTGGCGCTCATGCCAGGCCACGCGCACGGCGGTTGGACTGCAGCACGTTGTCGCGCGGCAGTGGCAGCCCCGCCTGCAATGCCGCGATCCACTGCGCGGTGTCCGCCACGGCGGAGAAGTTGCTGTGGAACACCACGCCGAACACCCGATGGATCTCCTCGGCGCTGGCTTGGCCGGCGGCGTTGGCGTACGGCAGCGCGCCGCTGGCGTCGCCCAGCACCTCCACCGCCAGCCCCCGGTGGAAGGCCTCGTACACGGTGGAGGCATTGCAGTTGTGGGTCATGTAGCCGGCCACGGCCAGGGTGTCGATCGCCTGCGCCTGCAGCCAGGCGCCCAGGTCGGTGTCGGCGAACACGCTGGGCCGGGTCTTGCGCAACAGGCGCGTGCACGGCCGCGCGGCGACCTGCGGGTGCAGTTCCCAGCCGGCGCTGCCCTCGGCGAACACCGGCGCCTGCGCCGGCGCGGTGTGCTGCACCACCAGCACCGGCACGCCGTGCGCCTGCGCGGCGTCCATCGCACGCAGGATGTTGGGCAGCGACGCGGCCACCGGCGGATGGGCGATGGGCAGTGCGCCGTCGAAGTACGCGTTCTGCACATCGATGACCAGCAGGGCGCGGCGGGGAGAAGGCATGCGGTGGCTCCAGGGCGAAGGAGCGGCCAGTGTCGGCCGCCGCCCGCGGCCCGACGAGTGGCCCGAATCACGAGTTTCGCTAAAATCGGGCCATGTCGCCGCATCGCATCGCCGTGGTCGCCTTCGACCGCATCAGTCCCTTCCATCTGGCGGTGCCCTGCCAGGTGTTCGAAGTGCGGCCCGACGCCGATCTGCCGGCCTTCGACCTGCGGGTCTGCGCCGCCGAACCCGGGCCGCTGCGGACCGACGCCGGCTTCGCCATCCACGTGGAGCATGGCCTGGAAGCTCTGGACGGCGCCGACATGGTGATCGTCCCGTCCTGGCGCGATGCCGCCGAGCCGGCCCCGGCAGTGCTGTGCCAGGCGCTGCGCCGCGCCCATGCCGCCGGCGCGCAGGTGGTGGGCCTGTGCCTGGGCACCTTCGTGCTGGCCGACGCCGGCCTGCTCGACGGCCGCCCCGCCACCACCCACTGGGCGGCGCTGGACCGCTTCGCGCAGCGCCATCCGCAGGTGCGGCTGCAGCCGGATGTGCTGTACGTGGACGACGGCGACGTGCTGACCTCGGCCGGCACGGTGGCCGGCATCGATTGCTGCCTGCACCTGGTGCGGCGCCGCCACGGCGCCGAGGTCGCCAACCGCATCGCCCGGCGCCTGGTGGTGGCGCCGCATCGCCAGGGTGGGCAGGCGCAGTACGTCGAACATCCGCTGCCGGCCAGCCGCCGCGACGCCCAACTCGGCCCGACCCTGGACTGGATGCTGCAGCAGATGGATCGGCCGCTGCGGCTGGACGCGTTGGCCGCGCATGCGCGGATGAGCCGGCGCAGCTTCACCCGGCAATTCCGCCAGGTGACCGGAACCACGGTGGTGCAGTGGCTGGCGCACCAGCGTCTGGTCCGCGCCCAGCAACTGCTTGAGAGCAGCGACCTGGCGCTGGAACGGGTCGCCGCGGCCTGCGGCTTCGGCAGCGCCGGCGCGCTGCGCCAGCAGTTCGTGCGCGCCCTGGGCGTGCCGCCCTCGGTCTACCGCCGTGGTTTCCGCGCTGGCTGAACCGGTCCGCCGCGTCCGCCGGTGCGCGCCACGTCGCCGCGCGCCGGCACCCGCTACAATCGGCGCATGCGCGTCTTCCTCCAGCAACGCCCCGGCGGCAACGAGCCGCCGCGCTACATCCAGCTGACCCTGCAACCGGACCTGTTCGGCGGCTGGGAGCTGCTGCGCGAAAGCGGCCAGATCGGCGGCCGCGCGCAGCTGCGGCGCGATCAGTACCTGCTGCAGGACGAAGCGCACGCCGCCTTCGAGAAAGCCCGCGATGCGCAACTCAAGCGCGGCTTCCAGGTCATGTTCACCCGCGGCGCCGACGCCCCGCGCTAAGGAAACTCCCATGCTCAAGAACGACCGCCTGCTGCGCGCGCTGCGCCGCGAGCCCGTGGACCAGACCCCCGTATGGCTGATGCGCCAGGCCGGCCGCTACCTGCCCGAGTACCGCGCCACCCGCGCCCGTGCCGGCAGCTTCCTGGCCATGGCCAAGACTCCGGAGCTGGCCTGCGAGGTGACCCTGCAGCCGCTGGCGCGGTTCCCGCTGGACGCGGCGATCCTGTTCTCGGACATCCTCACCATTCCGGACGCGATGGGCCTGGAGCTGTACTTCGTCGAAGGCGAAGGCCCCAAGTTCAAGCACCCGGTGCGCGACGCGGCGGCGATCGCCAAGCTCGGCGTGCCGGACATGGAGACCGAACTGCGCTACGTGATGGACGCGGTGCGGGTGATCCGCCGCGAACTGGACGGCAGCGTGCCGCTGATCGGTTTCTCCGGCAGCCCCTGGACCCTGGCCTGCTACATGGTGGAGGGCGGCGGCAGCGACAACTACGCGCGGATCAAGGCGCTGGCGCTGAACGATCCGGCGGCGCTGCATGCGTTGCTATCGGTCAACACCGACGCGGTGATCGCCTACCTGGCGGCGCAGCGCGCGGCCGGCGCACAGGCGCTGCAGGTGTTCGACACCTGGGGCGGCGTGCTGAGCCCGGCCATGTACCGCGAGTTCTCCCTGCCCTACCTGCAGCGCATCGCCCGCGAACTGGCGCGTGGCGAGGGCGCCGAGCGCACCCCGCTGATCCTGTTCGGCAAGGGCAATGCGCCCTACCTGGAGGAACTGGCCGCCTCCGGCGCCGAAGGCGTGGGCGTGGACTGGACCATCGACCTGGCCGACGCCGCGCGCCGCACCGGCGGCCGCGTCGCCCTGCAGGGCAACCTGGACCCGGCGATGCTGTACGGCGCGCCGGAGGCGATCGAGCGCGAAGTGCAGCGCGTGCTGCGCAGCTATGCCGACGGCAACGGCGGCGCGCTGGACGGCCACGTGTTCAACCTGGGCCACGGCCTGTCGCCGGACATGCAGCCCGAGCACGTCGGTGCGCTGGTGGCGGCGGTGCAGCGGCATAGTCGGCGCGCGTGAGCGCGCCGGTAACGCGCGCTTGAAATGGATTGGCGTACGCCGCAACGCACCTGGCGAACAATGTGCACGCCGTCGGAAAAGTACGGGAAGAGCACGAGGGAACAGGCCGACCCGCGCCTGACCCTTCGATTGCGACTGGCATAACGCGCGGCGATATCGGTACCCGGTCCTCGGCAGCGTTTCGCTTTGCTGATCTTCAGTTCCCTGCCGGCCGGCATCGGAACCTGCGCCGTTTGATGCGCAGACACTGCGCCGCTACAGTGACGCCTTGGCTAGCGCGCTTCATCTGTTGCACCGACTTTACGAGCTCCGTCTTCAACACGACAACGCCAAGAGACTACGGATGAGTGAACAACGCTTGAGCCGTTCGCGCCGGGACTTCATGCGCGTGGCGGTTACAGCGGCAGGTTTCGTGTCGCTTCCGTGGCTCACGCCGGCGCGAGCCGAAACGTCCGCCGGCAACAAGGCGCCTTCTTCCGGCGGCCCAGGCCACACCGGCGGCGGCACCGCACGCGGCACGAAACTGATCCTGCTCGGCACCAAGGGCGGCCCCACCCCCTCCGCGTTGCGGGCGGCGCCGGCCAATGTGCTGCTGGTCGATGGACAGCCCTACGTCGTGGATTGCGGCAACGGCGTCGCGCAGCAGCTCACGAAAGCCGGAATCAGGCTGCCGGCGATCCGCGACATCTTCATCACGCACCACCACTCCGATCACAACGCCGATCTGCTGAACCTCGTGTTCCTCGCGTGGGCGAGCGGGCTGCAGACGCCGGTGCATCTGTATGGGCCGCCGCGTATCGGGAAGATGGTCGACGATTTCGTCGATATGAATGCCATCGACCTCGACGTGCGAACCCGCGAGGAAGGCCGTCCGCCTTTCCGGCCGCTCGTCAACGTCCACGAATTCGATACGCCGCGCACGGTGCTCGAAAACGATCAGGTACGCGTGAGCGCGACGCTCGTCGATCACTACACGATCAAGCCGGCATTTGCCTACCGCTTCGAAACGCGTGAGCGCACCGTCGTCTTCTCAGGCGACACCCGCTATGACGAACGTCTCGCCAGTTTCGCCAAAGGGGCCGACGTGCTCGTGCACGAAGTCATGTATCTGCCAGCCCTGGAAAAGCTGCTGAAAACGAACGACAACGCGCCCAGACTGCTCGACCATCTGCTCAAGAGCCACACGACGACGGAGCAGGTCGGCAGAATCGCCGCGGCAGCAGGCGTGGGGACGCTGGTGCTGAGCCACTTCGTGCCCGGCGGCGACCCCACCATCACCGACGACATGTGGACCAAGGACGTGCGTCGGCACTTCAAGGGCAACATCGTGGTCGGCAAGGACCTCATGGAAATCTGACGACACGCCATGACGATGCCCCGGCCTCCCGTCGCGTTGACCGTCCTGAACGGCGTTCGGCTCAGACAAGACAGCCTCTTGAACCGCCTGCTACCGCAGGGGGCGACGAGTCGTGTGCGCGACACTGCGGCCCCCTCGGCCAGGCCACGCGCATGAATCCGGTCAGCTACTTCGAAATCCCGGTCGCCGACCTGGAGCGTGCCATCGCCTTCTACAGCGCGGTGTTCGATACCACGTTCGAACGTGCGCACGTGGATGGCAACGCGATGGCGTTCTTCCCTTACGCGCCGGGCCATCCCGGCGCCAGCGGCGCGCTGGCCCAAGGCGACAGCTACACGCCCGGCCAGGCTGGCGCGCGCCTGTACTTCACGGTGCAGGACATCCGCGCCACGCTCGACAAAGCGGTCGCCGCCGGAGGCCGCGTGCTGTATCCGCCGACCTTGGTCGGCGCCTTCGGCGAGGTGGCGGAATTCGAGGATTGCGAAGGCAACTGCATCGCGCTGCACGCGCCGGCGGTCGCGGCCGATGGGCACGGTGATGCGGGCGCCGCATAGCGATGCCAAAGGGCACAGTGCACCCGGGCAGCCCTGCGCCAGCTCTCTGTAGGAGCGGCTTCAGCCGCGACGAACGAAGCCGCGGGTCTATCAGCTTCGGGCACCGCCGGTCGCGGCTGAAGCCGATCCCACAGTGCACCCATCAGCTTTCCGTGAGTTCTCTGTGGGAGCGGCTTCAGCCGCGACGAACGGCGCGATGAACCGGACGCGCCAAGCAACTCTGCGGCGCAGCGACGTCGCCTGATCCATGACGGCCGCCTGACCGCGGCATGCAGCGCGCACCACAACCGCCCGCTGCTGCACGGCACCGCGACGCGATCTGCGCGATCCTATACGCCCCCCGCGTCGCCCTGCGTGCCGATGTCCGCGCCCTCCCCCGATCCGATCTCGGTTCCGAATTACCGCAGTTTCCGTCCGCTGCTGTGGCTGGTATCGCTGGCCATCTTCATGCAGATGCTGGACGCGACCATCGTCAACACCGCGCTGCCGGCGATGGCGCGCAGCCTGGGCGAGAGTCCGCTGCAGATGCAGTCGGTGGTGTTCAGTTACGCGCTGGCGGTGGCGATGTTCATTCCCGCCTCCGGCTGGATCGCCGACCGCTACGGCACGCGCCGCACCTTCCTGCTCGCGATCGTGCTGTTCACCCTCGGCTCGCTGCTGTGCGCCGCCGCGCCGCGCCTGCCCTACCTGGTCGCCGCGCGCGTACTGCAGGGCATCGGCGGGGCGATGCTGCTGCCGGTCGGGCGGCTGGCGGTGATGCGCTCGGTGTCGCGCGCGCAGTTCCTCAACGCGATGAGCTTCATCGCGATCCCGGCGCTGATCGGGCCGCTGGTGGGGCCGACGCTCGGCGGCTGGCTGGTGCAGGTGGCGTCGTGGCACTGGGTGTTCCTGATCAATCTGCCGATCGGCGCGATCGGCTTCGTCGCCGCGCTGAAGGTGATGCCGGATTTCCACGGCGAGCAGCGCACCCGCTTCGACCTGGTCGGCTACGCGATGCTGGCCTTCGGCATGGTCGCGCTGTCGCTGGCGCTGGACGGCATTTCCGAACTGGGCCTGCGCCACGCCTTCGTGATGCTGCTGGCGATCGCCGGGCTGGCGGCGCTGATCGGCTACTGGCTGCACGCGGCCAATGCGCCCGCGGCGCTGTTCCCGCTGCATCTGTTCCAGGTCGCCAGCTTCCGCATCGGCATCCTCGGCAATCTGTTCTCGCGCGTGGGCAGCGGCAGCATGCCGTTCCTGATCCCGCTGCTGCTGCAGGTGGGCCTGGGCATGAGCCCGATGCACGCCGGGCTGATGATGATCCCGGTGGCGCTGGCCGGCATGGCCTCCAAGCGCGCGGCGGTGAAGCTGGTCGAGCGCTTCGGCTACCGCCGGGTGCTGATGACCAACACCGTGCTGGTCGGCATCGCCATGGCCAGTTTCCTGCTGTTCGACGCCGGCCAGCCGCTGGGCTGGCGACTGCTGCAACTGGCGCTGTTCGGCGCGGTCAACTCGTTGCAGTTCACCGTGATGAACACCGTGACCCTGCGCGACCTGGACCGCGACCAGGCCAGCGCCGGCAACAGCCTGCTGTCGATGGTGATGATGCTGGCCACCGGTTTCGGCGCCGCGGCCGCCGGCAGCCTGCTGGCCGCCTTCAACACCCACCTCGGCGACAGCCACGGCGCCACCGCCGCCCTGCACGCCACCTTCGTCTGCGTCGGCGCGATCACCCTGACCTCGACGCTGATCTTCTGGCAACTGCCCGACGCGCGGCCGCATCCGGACAGGAAGGTGGAGGAAGTGGCTGAGTAGCGGGGAGTCGGGAATAGGGAATGGGGAGTGGGGAATCGCAAAAGCTGAGCGCTGCGCTTCTTGCGGCGATGCATTGCGCTCGCGCCCCCTGCTTTTCCCTATTCCCGTTTCCCCATTCCCGTTTCCCGGCCCCCAAGCACCTCGTCGATCGCCTCGGCCAGCATCTCCCCGGTGACCGGCTTGCGCAGGAAGCCGTCGAAGCTGGCCGCGCGCGCCTGCGGCTCGGCATCGGCGTCGGCGCGGGCGGTGACCGCGATCAGCGGCATCTCGTAGCCGAACACGCGTAGCTGCCGGGCCAGCGCCAGGCCGTCCAGGCCGGGCAGGTCCAGATCCAGCAAGGCCACGTCGAAGGGGTTGGCGGCCGCTTCGGTCAGCGCCGCCAGCGCGTGTCCGGCATGGGTGACCTGGTGGCCGCGCGCGCGCAGCAGGCCGCTGACGACCTCGGCGACGGTGGGGTCGTCCTCGACCAGCAGGATGCGCAACGGCCGGGGCGCGGTCCGCGCCGCGCGTTCGCCGCGCGTCTCGCCGTGCAAGGGCTGCGCGACCCAGGCCAGCGGCAGGTCGACGACGAAACGGGTGCCGGCGCCGAGCCGGCTGTGCACCTCGATGCGCCCGCCCATCGCCACCGCCAGTTCCTGGCAGATCGCCAGGCCCAGGCCGCTGCCGCCGTAGCGCGCGGCGGTGCGCGGGCCGTCGCCCTGCTCGAAACGCTGGAACAGCCGCGCCTGCTGCTCGGCGTTGATGCCCGGGCCGGTATCGGCGACCTCGAAGCGCACGCCCTGCTCCCCGTGCAGCGGCGCCACGCGCAAGGTCACGCCGCCGTGGTCGGTGAACTTGATCGCGTTGTTGAGCAGGTTCAGCAGGATCTGCCGCACGCGGGTGGCGTCGCCGCTGGCGGTGACCTCGGCCGGCATCGTGTTGTCCAGCGCGAAACTCAGGCCGCGGCTGTGCGCCATCGGCCCCATCAACGCCGCCAGTTCGGCGATCAGCCGGCCCAGGTCGAACGGCTGCTGGTCCAGCTCCAGGCGCCCGGCCTCGATCCGCGCAAGGTCCAGCGCGTCGTTGACCAGGCGCAACAGGTGCGTGCCGGCGCCGCGGATCGATTCGGTGTAGCCGCGCTGCTGCGGATCCAGCGGCGTGGCCAGCAGCAGTTCGCTCATGCCCAGCACCCCGGTCATCGGCGTGCGCACCTCGTGCCCGAGCGTGGCCAGGAAGCGGGTCTTGGCCAGCGAGGCCTGTTCGGCCAGTTCCTGCTTGTGCAGGGCCAATTGCCATGCGTGGCGCCGGCGCAGGCGGCGCCGGTACAGGTGCGAGACCAGCCACAGCGCCAGCAGCGTCAGCAGCGCCAGCCCGGCGATGCCCCAGGGGCTGCGCCACCACGGCGGCAGCACGCGGAAGCGCAGCGCGACCACCTTCGACCACACCTTGTCGGCGGTGCGCGCCTGCATCTCCAGGGTGTAGTGGCCCGACGGCAGGCGCGAGAACAGGCGCTCGCCGCTGGCGCCGACGTCGACCCAGTCCGGGTCGTAGCCGCTGAGGCGGAAGCGATAGGTGTTGGCGTCGGTATCGGAGAAGGACAGCAAGCGCGCGACCACGTGCAGGTCGCGGTCGCCCTCCTGCAGCACGATGCGTCCGGCATGCAGCAGGTCCAGCCCGCGCTCGCCGCGGCGCACGCCGATGTGCTCGATCACCAGCGGCGGTTGCCGCTGCGACGGCACCACCTGCGAGGGATCGAACAGCACCACGCCGTCCGGCGTGCCGCCCAGGATCTGCCCGCCGCGCGCCTGGATCAGGGTCTGGGCGCGGAATTCCTGGTTGGGCAGGCCGTCGTGTACGCCGTAGGAGCGGATCGCCTTGCTCGCCGGGTCGACCCGGATCAGGCCGCGCACGCTGCTCAACCAGGCCACGCCGCTGGCATCGACCACCAGCCCGTTCGGCGCCAGCGACGGGAACTCCTGCTCGGCGTCGATGCGATCGAGCAGGCTCAGCCGCGCGCCGTCCCACAGGTAGCGCTCCAGGCGGCCGGCGCTGGTCAGCCACACCACGTTGCCCTCGGTGACCGCTGCGGCGGTCAGCGGCCGCGTTGGCGCGCCCGGGACCGGCACGAAGCGCTCGCCGACCGGATCCCAGGCCAGCAAGCCGTGCTGGCCCAGCAGCCAGGGCTGGCCGAGCGGACCGAGCCGCGCATCCTCCACGGTCAGCTCCATCGGCAGCCCGCCGGTGCCCGTGGCGACATTGCGCACGACGTGTCCGTCCGGGTCGCGCACCTGCACGCCGCCGGCGTCGCTGAACATCCAGATGCGCCCGTCGCCGTCGAGCAGCATCCGGTCCACATCGCCCTGCATCGTCGCATCGGCGCCGTCCTGGCGGCCCCAGCGCCGCACCTCGCCGCTGACCGGGTCGTAGCGCAACGCCCTGTTCGGCCCGCTCGCCCAGAGCCGGCCCTCATCGTCCTCGGCGAGCGCGCGCGACCATTCGCGGTCGAACAATGCCATCACATGATGGTGGACCGCGCCGGTGGCCGGATCCAGCTTGTCCAGCACCCCGCGCGTGCCCGCCAGCCACACCCCGCCATCGCGCGAAGCGGCGGTGCCGATGACGTAGGGATTGGCCATCGAATCCGGATCGTCGACCCGGTAGGACAGCACCGAGAACTGCCGCCAGTTCGCCGGCAGGTACCACAAGCCGGCATTGAAGCTGGCGAACCACAGGTCGCCTTCGCGGTCCTCGAAGGCCAGCGACCAGTTGGGCTTGACCAGCCCGTGCGCGGAACTGCTGTACAGCGGCACGTTGCGGACCTGACCGGCCTCGCTCTCGCGGCCCAGGCCGTCCAGGGTGTCGAACCAGCGATTGCCGTGGCGGTCGTGGGCCAGCAGGCCCAGCACGTTCTCGCTGGGCGTGTTCTGCCAGTACGGCGCCACCACGCTGCCGTCGCCGCGCACCATGCGCGCCCCGCCCTGGGTGTTCACCCACAGCATGCCCTCGCGATCGACGGTCATGCTCTGCACCACCGGATTCGGCAGCGCCGTGTCCGGCAGCCGCTGGAAGTCGCGCCCGGTCCAGCGCGCCAGGCCGCCGCGCGTGCCCACCCATAGCGTGCCGTCGGGGGTGGTGGCCAGCGCGACCACCGCCGCCGACGGCAGGCTGCGCTCGTCGCCCGGCATCGGCATGTAGCGGCTCATCGTGCCATCCGGCCGCAGCCGGCACAGGCCGCTCTTGGAGGTGCCGAACCAGATGCTGCCATCGCGGGTGGAGGTGATCGCCCACACCGTGGAGCCGCCCATCTGCGGGTACTTGCTCGAATCGTAGTAGCGGAAGCTGCGCCGGTCCGCCGAGAGCATGCCCATGCCGGCGTTCTCGGTGCCGAACCAGACCCGGTTCTGCGCATCCACGTGCACGGTCCAGATCTTGTTGTCGCGCAGGCCATCCTCGCTGTGCCAGATGCGATAGCCGCGGCCGTCGAAGCGCGCCAGGCCGTCGCTGCTGGCCAGCCACAGGTAGCCGAGCTGGTCCTCGGCGAAGCCGTTGATGCTGTTGGACGGCAGCCCGTCGGCCACGGTCAGCTGGCGCGGCTGCGGCGTCGGCGGCACCGTCGCGGCGGCCACCGCCGTCGAACACAGCAACAGCAGCAGCCATCCCCAAATCCCTCTGGACCGCATCGTCATCTCCCTGTGCATGGGCGGCCTCCCCCGCTGCCCGCCGCCATCGTCGGCGATTGGCGCCGCCGCTGGCAACAGATGCGGCGCCCGCCACGGGGTCGCGCCGCCATCGGTCTACCGATCGCGACACGCGGCGGCGCCAACACGCGCGCGGCGGCTACGGCCGGGTCTCCGCCGCCGCGTCCATCGCGCCGCGGATCGCCTCGGCCAGCATGTCGCCGGTCACCGGTTTACGCACGAAACGGGCGAATCCGGCCGCCCTGGCCGCGGCCTCGGCCTCGCCGTCGGAACGCGCGGTCACCGCGACCAGCGGGAAACCGTAGCCCAGCGCGCGCAACTGCCGTGCCAGCGCCAGCCCGTCCAGCGCCGGCAGGTCCAGGTCCAGCAGGGCCACATCGAAGCTGGCCTGGGTCAACTCGGTCAGCGCCTCCAGGCCGTGCGCGGCGCGGACCACGTGGTGGCCGCGGCCTTGCAGCAGCTCGGCCATCACCTGGGCGACGGTGGGTTCGTCCTCGACCAGCAGGATCCGCAGCGGTGCCTGTGGCCGGGTCGGCAGCGGCACCACGGTGACCGCCTCGGCCGGCCGCACCTGCCAGCGCAGCGGCAGCGTCATCCGGAAGCGCGCGCCATGGCCGAGCCGGCTGTCGACCTCGATGCGTCCGCCCATCGCCATCGCCAGCTCCTGGCTGATCGCCAGGCCCAGGCCGCTGCCGCCATGGCGCGCCATGGTGCGCGGACCGTCGCCCTGCTCGAAGCGCTGGAACAGCCGCGCCTGCTGCTCGGCGCTGATGCCCGGGCCGGTGTCGACCACCTCCACGCACAGGCCGTGGCCGCTGTGCAGCGGCGACAGGTGCAGGATCACCGACCCGCTGGCGGTGAACTTGATCGCGTTGCCGACCAGGTTGAGCAGGATCTGCCGCACCCGCACCGCGTCGCCGTTGACGGTCACCGCGCCCGGCAGCCGATCGTGGCATTCGAAGCGCAGGCCGCGCGCCTGCGCCAGCGGCGCCATCAGGTTCACCACGTCGGCGATCAGCGCCTGCAGCGCGAACGGCTGCAGGTCCAGTTGCAGGCGCCCGGCCTCGATCCGCGCCAGGTCCAGCGCGTCGTTGACCAGGTGCAGCAGGTGCGTGCCGGCGCGGCGGATCGATTCGGTGTAGCCGCGCTGCTTCGGATCCAGCGGCGTGGCCAGCAGCAGCTCGCTCATGCCCAGCACCCCGGTCATCGGCGTACGCACCTCGTGTCCGAGCGTGGCCAGGAAGCGGGTCTTGGCCAGCGACGCCTGCTCGGCCACTTCCTGCTTGTGCAGGGCCAGTTGCCAGGCATGCTGGCGGCGCAGGCGGCGGCGGTAGGCGCGCAGCGAGACCAGCACCAGCAGCGCGGCGACGGCCAGCAGCCCGGCGATGCCCCAGACGCTGCGCCACCACGGCGGATCGACCCGGAACGGCAGCCGCAGCGTCGGCGACCAGGCGCCGTTGCGGGTGCGCGCCTGCACCTCGAGCACATGCGCGCCGGCCGGCAACTGCGGCAGCGTGCGCTCGCCGGTGGTGCCGACCGCGACCCAGTCGCGGTCGTAGCCGGGCAACCGGAAGCGGTAGACGACGCCCTCCGGATCAACGAAGGAGAGCAGCCGCGCCACCACCCGCAGGTCGCGGTCGTCCGGCTGCAAGGCGAAGCCGCCGGCCGCCGGCAGCGCCAGCAGGCGTTCGCCGCGGCGCACCTGCACGCTCTCCATGCTCAGCGTCAGCGGCACCTGCGGCGGATCCGGCAGGCGCGTGTCCAGCAGCGTCACGCTGCCGTCGGCGGCGGCGGCCACCAGCACCCCGTCGGCACCCATCAACAGCCCGCGCTTGACGATTTCCTGGCTGCTCAAGCCGTCGCGGGTGCCGAACGCGCGTACCGCCGGCGTGTGCCGCGAATCGATCCGGAACAGGCCGCGCCGCGTGCCCAGCCAGGCGCGGCCCTGCTGATCGACCACCAGGCCCTGCGCCTCGGTCGCCGGCACGCCCTCGGCGGACGTGTAGCGCTGGATCCGCCGCCACGGCCCGCCCTGGCGGCGCCACAGTTCGAGCCCGGACAGCCGATGCACCCACAGGGTCTGCGCATCGGCGAACGCGAACGCCTGCACGCGCTCGCCGGCGAACTCCGGCGCCGCGCGGAACTGGCCGGCGGCGGCGTCCCAGTACTGCAGACGATCGGCCGCCAGCCAGGGCGTGCCGTCCGGCGCCAGTTCGAACGCGGCGATGTCCGCCGCGGCGGCCAGGCCGCGCTGCGGACCTTGGATGTTGTCCAGCACGCGACCATCGGACAGCGCGCGTACCTGCACTCCGAAACCGGGCGCGGCTATCCACAGGCGGCCGTCCGGCCGCGCGCGCAGCCAACTGTTGACGCCCATCTCCGGCGTGGCATCGGCCGCCGAGCTGCGGCCCCAGGCCTGCAGCTTGCCTCCGTCGGTCGCACCGCGCAGCAGCATGGCGCTGCTGCCCAGCCAGAGGTCGCCGGTCGTATCCTCCAGCGCCGACAGCAGACGCACGCCAGACAGGCTGGGCGTCCACACCGGCTTGCGCAGTTCGCCGCTGGACGGTTGCAGCCGGAACACGTTGCCGCCGCTGCCGACCAGCCACACGCCGCCGGCGCCGGCCCGCGCCAGGCTGGCGTACAGATCCGGGGTCAGGCCATGCGCCGGCCCCAGCACCGCCATGCGCCGCCAGCCGGGGCGCAGGTAGCCCAGGCCGCGAGTCGGCAGCGACACCCACACCCCGCCTTCGCGGTCGCGCAGCAAGCTCACCACCACGTTGGCGCCGGCCACCGCCGCCTCGCCCTCGCTGACCCGGCGCAACGCGCCATCGGCCGGCTTGTGCCACAGGCCCTGGCCGTTGCCCAGCCAATAGCCGCCGGCACCGTCCTCGGCCATGCCCAGCACGCCGCGCTGCAACGCGCCGGACCAGTCGGCGCGTTGCCAGCGGCCGTCGTGGTCGAGCCGGTACAGCGCCGCGTTGGCGCTGACCCACAGACCGTCCGACAGCGCCATCACCGCCGCGACCTTCTGCGGCGCGCCGGCCGGACCTGGCAGCCGGAAGGGACGGGCGCGGTGCCCGTCGTAGCGCACCATGCCCTTGAAGGTGCCGATCCACAGCACCCCGGCCGTATCGAAGCCCAGGCCCACGATCGCGCTGTCGAGCATCGCGTCGACCTCGTTGTCGCCGGCCTGGATGCGCTGCACCCGCCCGTCCGCCGGCACCCGGTACAGGCCGCCGGCATAGGTGCCGAACACGACCTCGTCGCCGCGGCTGGCGATGGCGAACACCTCGTCGCTGCGCATCGCCGGCTGCGTGGCCATGTTGAAATGGCGAAACCCGCGCCGGCGCGCGTCGAGCATGCTCAGCCCGCCGCCTTCACAGGCGACCCAGACCCGGTTGCGCGCATCCACGTGCAACTCCTGCACATAATTGCAGCGCAACGATTGCGGGTCGGCGGGATCGTGCCGCCACAGGCGGAATTCGCGCCCGTCGTAGCGGGCCAGGCCGTCGCCGCTGGCGATCCACAGATAGCCGTCGCGATCCAGCGCCAGGCGCGAGATCTCGCTGGACGGCAGCCCCTGCTCGGCGCCCAGCAGCCGGAACCGCGGCAGCTCCGGCACCGCCGCCAGCGCGCCGGCGCAGCAGCCGGCCAGCGCCAGCAGCCAGGCGAACGCCCAGGCGCGGCGCAGGCGGCGAGGACGGGGGATTGGCATCGACATCGGCTCCAGCGGCAGTGAACGGTCGGCGGCGGATGAACACCGGCGCACTGCCGGGGCCGGCCGCGCGCAGCGCGTCCGCTCCGTGCCGCCCTTGCGCGGCAGCGTTCTTATACCCCGCGGCCCCGCAAAAATCACATCGGCCGCGCCGTGCAACGAACCATTGCGTGCGCCGCAGGCGCAGGCGGCGCGGACTGCGCCTAGAATCCGGACCACATCCCCAGCCCGGCCCGCCCATGCTCCAGCGCTGCCTCATCGTCCTGCTGTCGCTCTGTCCCGCCGTCGCGCTGGCGGCCCCGGCGCAGTACGCGCTGGACCCTGTGCACACCCGCGTGCTGTTCGCGATCGAGCACGCCGGCTTCTCCAAGGCGCTGGGCACCGTCTCCGGCAGCACCGGCACCCTGCTGTTCGACCCGGACGACTGGCGCAGCGCGCGCCTGGACGCGCGGGTGCCGTTGCAGCGGCTGGACCTGGGCGACGAGAAATGGAACCGCGCCGCGCTGGCGCGCAACCTGGTCGACGGCGAGCGCTATCCCGAAGCGCACTTCGTCTCCACCCGGATCGAACCGATCGACGCGACCCACGCCAAGGTGATCGGCACCCTGACCCTGCACGGGGTCAGCCGCGAGGTGGCGCTGGACGTCACCCTGAATGCAGTGAAGCGGCATCCGCTGCCGCCGTTCCGCCGCACCGTGGGCTTTTCCGCCACCACCACGCTGCAGCGCGCCGACTTCGGCATCGACGCCTGGCCGTCGGTGATCGGCGGCACGGTCGACCTGCGCATCGAAGCCGAGGCCACCCGCAGCGGCGGCGCCGACGCCGAGCCGCCGCCGGCAGCCACGCCCGCGCCCGACACCACGCCAGACACCCCACCCACCGCCAGCCAGGACGCCACGCCATGACCGCCAGAAACACCGCCGAGCGCTGGGGCAGCGTCAGCCAGACCCTGCACTGGCTGATCGCCGCACTGATCCTGCTGCTCGGCGTGGTCGGCCTGACCATGGGCGAGCTGCCGAAGACGCCCAAGTACTTCTGGGTCTACACCGCGCACAAGTCGCTGGGCCTGACCGTGCTGGCGCTGGTGATCGCGCGGCTGGGCTGGCGCCTGTACGCCGGCGCGCCCAAGCCGGTGCCGGGCACGCCGAGCTGGCAGGAGCGCATCGCCAGCGCCACCCATGCGCTGCTGTACGTGATGATCTTCGCCATCCCGCTGTCCGGCTGGCTGTACGACTCCAGCAGCGGCCTGCGCCCGTTCCGCTGGTTCGGCCTGGTCGACGTGCCCAAGCTCAGCGCCCCGGACGAACACCTGCGCGACCTGTCGCATGCCGTGCACGAATGGGGCTTCTGGATCCTGATCGCGGTGGTGCTGGCGCATGCCGGCGCCGCCTTCTACCACCACCTGTTCCAACGCGATGCCACCCTGGCGCGGATGTTGCCGCGCGGTTGGCTCACCCCCAAGTCCTGAGGAGCCGTTTCGATGTCGACCCGTTTCGCGTCCCCCGCCGCCGTCGCCGCCAGCCTGGTGGCCCTGCTCGCCGCCGCCCCGGCGGTGCAGGCCGCCGAGTATGTGCAGGCCCCCGGCTCCACCCTGGTGTTCGCCAGCAAGTACGACGGCGAAGTGTTCACCGGCCAGTTCCCCGGCTTCGATACCAAGCTCAGCTTCGACCCGGCCAACCTGGCCGGCGCCAAGCTCGACGTGACCATCCCGCTGGCCGGCGCCAAGAGCGGCAACAGCGACCGCGACTCCACCCTGCAGGGCGCGGACTTCTTCAACGTCGCCAAGTTCGCCACCGCGCACTACCGCGCCGACAAATTCCGCGCGCTGGGCAACAACCAGTACGCCGCCGACGGCACCCTGGAGCTGCGCGGCGTGAGCAAGCCGGTGACCCTGACCTTCACCTGGACTCCGGGCGCGCAGCCGGTGCTGGCCGGCAAGGCCACGGTCAAGCGCCTGGACTTCGGGGTGGGCGGCGGCGACTGGGCCGACACCAAGACCATCCCCAACGAGACCGCGATCAGCACCAAGGTCGTATTCAAGGCGAAGTGAGTCGCCACCGGCCGCAACCGCGTGCGGCCCCTGGGCGGCGGATTCCCTCGTCGGGTCCGCCGCTTTTTTTGTACCCGAACGGTCTGCCATGGGCGCGTTGTTCCTTTTGACGGGCGCTGCCAAGCGCGCATGCACGGCGCGGATCCGTGTACCCGATGAGGTCAGTCGCCGGCGCATGGAGTCGCGCGTGGCACACTTGCGGCATGGAAACGCACCTCTTCGAGAGCCGACGCCTGTTCTGCCGGCACGTCCGTGCGGAAGACGTCGATACCCTGCTGGCGGTCTACGGCGACGCCGACGCCATGCGCTGGGTCGGCGACGGCGAACCGCTGACACGCGCGCAATGCGAGGAATGGGTGGCCGTGTGCGCGCGCAACTACCGCACGCGCGGCTACGGCCTGTCGGCGCTGGTGGAGCGCGCAAGCGGCGACACCATCGGCTTCTGCGGGCTGGTGCACCCGGCCGGGCAGGCCGAGCCCGAGTTGAAATACGCGCTCCGGCGCGACCACTGGGGACGCGGCCTGGCGACCGAAGCGGCGCGGGCGATGCTGGCCTATGCGCGCGAGCGATTGGGCCTGCGGCACGTCATCGCCACGGCATATCCGCAGAACCTGGCGTCCCTGCGCGTGTTGCGCAACGCGGGCATGCAGTCCTTGCCGGTGCGCACAGACAGCGACGGCACGGTCATCTGTTGCTTCGCATGGCATGCGGAGGCATCGCCGGCGATGCCGGATATGCGCCTTGCGGCGTCCGCCGGCGTTGCAGAACAGCCTGCGCGCGACGGCGATGTCGGCAATTCCGAAGACGACAGGATCGAGTCCGCCCCCCCTGGCTGACGCCAATCTCCACCTCGCGCGAAAGTCCACCGCGCTACGGCGGCGCATCCTCCGCGCGGGGCAGGCCGTCGCCAACCATCGGCGCGCTCAATTGGTGCAGCTCAGCGCCGATTCGGCGACCGGATAGATCGCGAGCGAGGCGATCCTGTCGTCCCGGTACTCGGCCTGGAAGCGGAACGGTTTGCCCGCCCGCGAACTCACCAGCATGCCGCGCTTGAAGCAGCTGAAGGAGGCGGTAGACCCCTTCAGCATGCTGATCACCAGACTCCGCGGCACGTGCGCCGGATCGCTCAGCGATAGCGTCGGAAGAAAGGAGGAGTCGATCGCCAGTGCGATGTCGTCATGCAGCACCTTGGTCAGGGTGGCTTCGGCGTCGGGCGCCTTGCCGGCGCACTCCGGCCCTGCCGTATCCAGCATCCAGCAACCGAACGCGAACAGATGTTCCGGCGGCACGACGCTGGCCGGCGCTTGCGCGACCGGCGGCGGTGAAATGCCATTGGCCAGGGCCAGAATCGAGCGCTCGCCTGAATCGAAACAAAGGTCGAACCACTCCAGCCGATTGCTGCCCGCGGCGAAGCCGGCTTCGGCCAGCACCGCGTAGGTGACATAGGTACTGTCGACCAAGGTCAGTCCGTTGCGGATCACCAGTTCCTCGTGGGCGGCACGGCAAAAGCTGCGCAAGGTGGTGACGGATGGCGCCCTGAGCAGTTCCGTGTAGTCGGGCAACGCCCGCATCATCGAGGTGTAGCTGCGCGACACCCCCGCCAGTTCGGCGCCGAGCCGCGAAGGAGAATCCAACGGCCCACGCACCAGGCCCGGTTGCACGAACTGGAAGACATCCACCGGCGGTTGCAGCAAGGTCGGCGTGGCGCGCAGGGACAGTGTCAGCGTTCCGAACGATTCCTGACCACGCCCTGACAAGACGATGGCGACGGTCTTGGCATCGGCTGCGTACGGCGACAGCTCCTCCCTGAACGCCAGGTCCGTGGTCCGGCTGGACACGGCGTTCCAGGTCGCATCGGTCAGTTCGAAGACGTGCTGGATCGCGGGCTTGGCGAGGTCGCTGATGACCGCCGTCGCCGGCAACAATCCAGCGATCGCGGTGGCGACCGCGCCGCTGTCGTAGTGCGCGGACGTGGCGTCGCGGTACACCGCCTCGACCCGGATCTTTTCGTTCGCCTCCAGGCGCTTGAGCGGGAACGCATGGCCGCTATCGGCCACGACGGAGAGGTTTCCGGAGGCGGGATCGAAGGTGTAGGTGAGCAACGGATACTCGGGAAGCGCCACCGTGCCGATCTTGACGCGGATGCCGACGCGAATGTCGCGGGTGGCTTTTCCGCCGCCCATCGCCTTGAGCAGGGCACCGAAGAATTTCCTGCTCTGCTTCGGATCCTGTGGCAACGGCGGAGGCGCCATCGCGGCGTGAAGCTGCGTGTACGCCTCACCGGTGACCCTGGTCGGCCCGCTCTGGCGCGTGATCGCCACAGTGGGCGGCGCAACATCGCGATCCGCCGCATGGCAGGTGCCCACCGCACCCAACATCTCGACGAACAGCAGACACCCAAACAGCAGACATGAGCCCCTGATCATGGCGTTCCCCTGTGTGTCGCATCCCCTCGCCCGCACACTGCCCCAGCCACGGGCACAATTCAACAGACAAATTGGCTTGCCCGTCGGGCGGCACGCCCTACGCAGCGGACAACCAGTCGGCCACCCGCGCAGCATCGAACGGCCACCCCAACTCGCGCCCCGTCGCATCGCGCAGCACCGGCACGCGCTCGCCGTAGCGCGCCTCCAGCACCGGGTCGGCATCGATGAAAACGCTTTCCAGGTCGCGGGCGCCCGCCTGCGCCAGGACCAGCAGCGCCTGGTCGCACAGGTGGCAATCGTCGCGCTGGTACAGGGTCAGGGACATCGCGGCGGGTTCCGATGCTGCGCTGCGGACGTCCGCGGCGGGCCAGCGGCATAGAATAGTCGGTCTTTGCCCTCACCCCTCCGGCACGCATGGCTGTCAGCACCTTCGACCTGTTCAAGATCGGCATCGGGCCGAGTTCCTCGCATACCGTGGGGCCGATGCGCGCGGCCGAGCGCTTCGTGCACCGCTGGCTGCTGGATCCGGGCCGGCTCGGCGAGGTGGCGCGGATCCGCGCCGAGGTGTTCGGCTCGCTGGCGCTGACCGGGCGCGGCCACGGCACCGACAAGGCGGTGCTGCTGGGCCTGGAAGGCCAACGCCCGAACCTGATCGACCCGGACATCATTCCCGCCACGCTTGAACGCATCCGCAGCAGCAAGCGCATCGACCTGATGGGCCGGCACAGCATCGCCTTCGACGAGAAGCGCGACCTGGCGATGAACAAGCGCCAGAAGCTGCCGTACCACACCAACGGCATGCGCTTCACCGCCTACGCGGCCAACGACGAGGTCATCGCCACCCGCGACTACTACTCGGTCGGCGGCGGTTTCGTGGTCAACCAGGACGACGCCGCCGACGATCGCATCGTCGCCGACGAGACGCCGCTGCCCTACCCGTTCAAGAGCGGCGACGAGCTGCTGGCGCAGGCCGCGCGCAGCGGCCTGAGCATCGCCGCGCTGATGTTCGAGAACGAGAAGTGCTGGCGCAGCGAGGACGAGATCCGCGCCGGCCTGCGCGAGATCTGGAACGCGATGCAGGCCTGCGTGGCGCGCGGCATCCGCGAGGAAGGCACCCTGCCCGGCGGCCTGCACGTCTCGCGCCGCGCACCGGCGCTGTACCGCGAACTGTCGTCCAAGCCGGAGGCGGCGATGCGCGATCCGCTGACCACGCTGGACTGGGTCAACCTGTACGCGCTGGCGGTCAACGAGGAGAACGCCGCCGGCGGCCGCGTGGTCACCGCGCCGACCAATGGCGCGGCCGGGATCATCCCGGCGGTGCTGCACTATTTCGACCGCTTCTGCCCGGGCGCCGACGAGCCGCGCATCTTCGACTTCCTGCTGACCGCCGCGGCGATCGGCATCCTGTACAAGGAAAACGCGTCCATCTCCGGCGCCGAGGTCGGCTGCCAGGGCGAAGTCGGCGTGGCCTGCTCGATGGCCGCCGGCGGCCTGGTCGCCGCGCTCGGCGGCAAGCCGGGGCAGATCGAGAACGCGGCCGAGATCGGCATGGAGCACAACCTGGGCCTGACCTGCGACCCGATCGGCGGCCTGGTGCAGATCCCGTGCATCGAACGCAACGCGATGGGCGCGGTCAAGGCGATCAACGCCAGCCGCATGGCCATGCGCGGCGACGGCAAGCACAAGGTGTCGCTGGACAAGGTGATCAAGACCATGCGCGACACCGGCCGCGACATGCAGGACAAGTACAAGGAAACCAGCCGCGGCGGGCTGGCGGTGAACGTCATCGAATGCTGAGCCGACCCATCCGCGGCGCCGCGCACGGACAAGCGCGCGCTGGGCGAGGCGGCACATCGGCCCGCGCGGATGACCGGCGGCGGCGCACGCGCCGCGCCGCCCGGCCCAGGCGTTTGTTGCAGGACGGATAAAGTTTCGCGTCCGAACGCCGATAGCGACTGTGACAACCCGCCGATCGGCACTGGAATGCCATTGCAGTCCCACCTCGCTTCCTGGTGCATCCGTGCGCTACAGCTGGCCATGCTCCTGGGAGCGTGGTGCTCGCTCGCGCCGACCGCATCCGCGTTGCAGCCGGACAAGCGCATCAACCACTACGAACGGCAGGGCTGGGGCCTGGAACAGGGGCTGCCGCAACTGAGCGTGCAGGCCTTCGCGCAGGACCGACAGGGCTATCTGTGGATCGGCACGCAGGGCGGGCTGGCGCGCTTCGACGGCGTGCGCATGACCACCTTCGGCGAGAAGGCGCCGGCGCACCTGCCCGGCCCGCTGATCAAGACGCTGTCCGTGGATCCCGCCGGCGATCTGTGGATCGGCACCTACCGCGGCCTGGCGCGCTATCGCGATGGACGCTTCAGCAACGTGCTGCCGCAGGACCCGCAGGCGCCGCTGCTGAACATCGAGTCGATCGCGGTCGACGCGCAGGGCACGGTGCTGGTGGCGGCGCAGGACGGCGTCTACGCCGTGGTCGGCGACCACCTGCGCCTGCGCCACCGCATCGCCGACGGCGCCTACGCACTGCTGCCGCGCGGCCGCGAGTTGTGGGTCGGCACCCGCGGCGCGGTGCTGCGCTTCGCCGCCGACGACGATACGCCGCTGCCGTTGCCGGTCGACGCGCAGCGGGCGCCGGTGCGACAACTGCTGGATGCGCAGGGCCGGCTATGGGCCGGCACCCGCGACGGCCTGCTGTTCCGTCGCGATGGCCATTGGCAGCGCCTGCCCGGCGACCCCGACGTGGCGCGGCGCTCGGTGGACGCGCTGTTCCAGGACAGCGACGGCAATCTGTGGGTGGGCCTGCCCGGCGCCCTGCTGCGGGTGCGCGACGGCGGCATCGTCGAGCACTATGCCGAAGACAATCAGGACGACAGCCCCAGCGCGATCTTCGAGGACCGCGAACGCAACCTGTGGCTGGGCAGCCGCTGGAAGGGCGCGACCCGCCTGTGGAACGGCTGGACCCGACGCTACAGCCGCGACGAAGGCCTGATCGATCCGCTGGTGTGGACGCTGGCGCGCGACCCGGACGGCGCGCTGTGGGTGGGAACCGGCAGCGGCCTGGCACGGCTGCGCGATGGCCGCTACCAGCAGGTGCTGAGCCGGGCGCAACTGCCCATCGAAACCCCCTACACCCTGCTCGCCGAACGCGACCAGCTGTGGATCGGCAGCCGCCGCGGCGCGGCGCTGTACCGCGATGGCCGCGCCACGCTGCCGCCGCTGCTGGCGCCGCTGCGCGAACTGCAGGTCAGCGGCATCGTCCGCGACCGCGCGCAGCGCCTGTGGTTCGCCACCAGCGACGGCCTGTTCCGCAGCGACGGCCAGCGCCTGCACCGCTACGGCAGCGGCGACGGCCTGCGCGACCCGCGCATCCGCCTGCTCCACGAAACCAGCGACGGCCGCCTGCTGGTCGGCACCCAGGCCGGCCTGTACGAGGTGCGCGGCGAGCGTCTGGTGGCGCTGGCCGACCCCGGTTCGGCATTGGCGAACGCCGACATCACCGCCATCCACGAACTGCCTGGCCGGCAGTGGGTGGTCGGCACCCTGTCCGAACAGCTGTGGGTGTTCGACGGACAGCGCTGGAGCATGTTCGACGAAGGCGACGGGCTGCCGGCCAACGCCGCCTTCTTCATCGCCGACGACGGCCGCGGCAGCCTGTGGGTGGCCGGCCTGCGCGGCGTGTACCGGATGCCGCTGGCGAGCCTGCTCAAGCGCATCCAGGTCCCGGCCACGCCGCTGCAGGCCGAACTGCTGCTCAACGAACGCGGGCAGCGCCATGGCGGCGTGCAGGGCCTGTGCTGCAACGGCGCCGGCAACGGCAAGGGCTTCATCGACAACGGCACGCTGTGGCTGCCCAGCCGCGACGGCGTGGTGAGCATGGACACCGCCGGCATCGTCAAGAACCCGGTGGCGCCGGTGCCGGTGGTGGAACGGGTACGCGTGCAGGGCCGCTGGTTGTCGCCGCAGGCGCTGCGCGACGCGCCGCTGCCGGCGCAGGCGCGCGACCTGGACTTCGAGTTCACCGCCGCCTCGTTGCAGGCCCCGGACAACGTGGAGTTGCGCTACCGCCTGCTCGGCTACGACACCGGCTGGCGCACGCTCGACGACATCCGCCAGCGCGTGGCGACCTATACCAACCTGCCCGGTGGCGACTACGTGTTCGAGGTCACCGGCAGCAACAACGCCGGGGTCTGGGCCAAGGCGCCGGCGCGGCTGCCGCTGCGCATCCGCCTGCGTTTCCAGGAAACCCTCGGCTACAAGCTGCTGCTGGGCCTGGGCGTGCTGGCCCTGCTGCTGCTCGGCGTGCGCATGGCGCGCATGGTCAACCAGCGCCAGCGCGAGCGACTGGAACGGCAGGTGCAAAAGCGCACCGAGGCGCTGCAGGTGGCCAACCAGCGCCTGCAGGAAGCCAGCTTCACCGACGAACTGACCCAGTTGCGCAACCGCCGCTACCTGTCGCTGCACATCCCCAGCGACATCGCGCTGTACCGGCGCATGGCCGCCAACGACCAGGACATGCTGTCCTCGGGCATGCTGTTCGCGCTGATCGACATCGACCATTTCAAGGCGATCAACGACAGCGGCGGCCACCACACCGGCGATGCGGTGCTGCAGCAGGTGGCGCAACTGCTGGTCCGGCTCACCCGCGAAAGCGACTACGTCGCGCGCTGGGGCGGCGAGGAGTTCCTGCTGGTGCTGCGCTCGGCGCCGCGCGAGAACCTGACCGTGGCCGCCGAGCGCCTGTGCCGGGCGATCGCCGCGCACCGCTTCACCCTCGACCAGGGCCGGCAGACGCAGATCACCTGCTCGATCGGCCTGGCCGAATTCCCGTTCGTGCACGATCCCGACAGCCTCCTCGGCTGGGAACAGTTGCTGATCCTCGCCGACCGCGCCCTGTACCAGGCCAAGGCCAAGGGCCGCAACGGCTGGGCCGCCTACCAGCCGGTGCTGGGCACGCAGGCCGAGCAGGTGCTGGCGGCGCTCCAGGAACCGGCCGAGCGCATGCAGCACCACGCCTGCCTGAGCCTGGTGCACCACGGCGGCTGAGCGGCGTTGACGCCGCGCGCGCAGGGTGCGGGCTACAGTCTGGGCATCCCGCCCAGAATCCTGAGCCGCATGCGCCGATCCGTTCCGCTGCTGGCCGCGCTCGCCGCCGCCACCCTGTGGTTTTCCTGTCACGCCGCCACGCCGACCCCCACACCGCGCTATGGCGCGCAGTTGGAAGGTTTCGACTATCCGTTCCCGGTCGCGTACTACACCGTCGCCGCGCACGACCAGTCGCTGCAGATGGCCTACCTGGACGTGGCGCCGAGCGGGTCGCCGAACGGGCGCACCGCGGTCCTGCTGCACGGCAAGAACTTCTGCGCGGCGACCTGGGCCGACACCATCACGGCGTTGAGCGCGCAAGGCTACCGGGTGATCGCGCCGGACCAGATCGGCTTCTGCAAGTCGAGCAAGCCCGCGGCCTACCCGTTCTCGCTGGCGCAGCTGGCGGCCAACACCCACGCGCTGCTGGACCACCTGGGCATCGCCCGCGCGGTGGTGGTCGGCCACTCGATGGGCGGCATGCTGGCGATCCGCTATGCGTTGATGTACCCGCAGGCCACCGAACACCTGGCCCTGGTCAACCCGATCGGGCTGGAGGACTGGAAGGCGCTCGGCGTGCCCTGGCAGAGCGTGGACGCGTGGTATCGGAGCGAACTGAAAACCGACTTCGACAGCATCAAGCGCTACCAGCTGAGCACCTATTACGCCGGCCAATGGTCGCCGCGCTTCGAACGCTGGGCGCGCATGCAGGCCGGCATGTACGCCGGTCCCGGCAAACAGGCGGTGGCCTGGAACCAGGCGCTGACCTACGACATGGTGTTCAACCAGCCGGTGGTCTACGAACTGCCGCGCCTGCAGGTTCCCACCACCTTGCTGATCGGCCAGAAGGACAACACCGCCATCGGCAAGGCGCTGGCGCCGGAAGCGGTGAAGGCGCGGCTCGGCGACTATCCCGCCCTCGGCAAGCGCGCGGCGGCGGCGATCCCCGGCGCCAGGCTGATCGAGTTCGCCGACCTTGGCCACTCGCCGCAGGTGCAGGATCCGGCGCGGTTCAACGCCGCGCTGCTGGACGCGCTGTCGCACTGAGCCCCCGCGCACCGCGCAACCGCCTCCACCCTCCTCCTCGAGGTCGCCTCGACGGCAAGTGCCGTCGGTGCATGCATGCGCGCCCCTCCCGCAGGCGGGCGCGGTCGGCGCGCGTCGCCAGTGCACGCGCGCAACGATGGCGCCCTGCAACATCGGCCACCACGGCAGCCCGCTAGCGCAGGCATCAGGAGCAACGTTGTCATCGCTTACTTGTGATGGCATCCCCGATAGCAGCGCGAGACCAATTGACAACGTTATCAACGCCGCCGACGGTCCACGTTCCAGCGCGCCCCGGCGCATCCGCAACGACTTGGATCGCGCTGGAACGCAGCCAGCAGGGGCTCCGGCTGCTCCGCCACCGCAGTCCCCACGCCACACAGACCTGGAGGTTTCACCATGAACGTGAAAGACGCGCTCCCGTGGTTGTTGTGCTGTACCGCCCTGCTTGGCGTCGTTGGGCACGCCCAGGCGCAATCCGTGTCCTGCAGCGGCATCGCCGCCTGGGATCCGGCCCGGATCTACCAGAGCGGCGACAAGCTCGTGTTCCAGGGCAAGCTGTACCAGGCCACCACCCAGATCTGGAACGCCTCGCCCAGCTACTGCACCAACTGCGGCTGGTACCAGGAACTGGGCACCTGCAGCGCCACTGCCAATCAGCCGCCCAGCGTGGCCCTGACCGCGCCGGCGAATGGCGCCAGCTTCTCCAGCGGCGCCGCGATCACCGTGTCGGCGAACGCCACGGACAGCGACGGCAGCATCGCCAAGGTCGAATTCTTCCGCGGCGGCAGTTCGCTGGGCAGCGACACCAGCGCACCGTATGCGGTGACCTGGAGCAACGCCAGCGCCGGCAGCTACCAGCTGACCGCCGTGGCCACCGACAACCAGGGCGCGACCACCACCTCCGCGGCGCGCAGCATCACCGTCACCGGCACCCCGTCCGGCGACACCACGCCGCCCAGCGTCCCCGCCGGCCTGGCCTCGGCCACCCAGAGCAGCAGCAGCGTCAGCCTGTCCTGGAATGCGTCCAGCGACAACGCCGGCGGCAGCGGCATCGCCGGCTACCGCGTCTACCGCAACGGCACGCAGGTCGGCACGCCCACCGGCACCGCCTACACCGACACCGCGCTCAGCGCCGACACCAGCTACAGCTACCAAGTCGCCGCGCGCGACAACGCCGGCAACGTCTCGGCCAAGAGCGCGGCGCTGAACGTGCGCACCCGGCCCGCCGCCAGCGGCGGCGGCAAGCGGGTCATCGGCTACTTTGTGCAGTGGGGCATCTACGGCCGCAACTACCAGGTCGCCGACATCGACAAGAGCGGCTCGGCCAGCTACATGACCCACATCAACTACGCCTTCGGCAACGTGCGCAACAACCGCTGCGAAGTGGGCGTGACGCAGCCATCTGATCCCAACAGCGGCGCCGGCGGCGATGCGTTCGCCGACTACACCAAGGCGTTCGCGGCGGCGCAGAGCGTGGACGGCGTGGCCGATACCTGGGACCAGCCGCTGCGCGGCAACTGGAACCAGTTGAAGAAGCTCAAGGCCAAGCATCCGGGCCTGAAGGTGCTGATCTCGCTGGGCGGCTGGACCTGGTCGCGCGGCTTTTCCAGCGCCGCGCGGCCGGAGAACCGCCAGGCCTTCGTCGCCTCGTGCATCGACGCCTACATCCGCGGCAACCTGCCGGTGACCGACGGCGCCGGCGGCGCGGCGGCGGCGGCCGGCGTGTTCGATGGCATCGACATCGACTGGGAATATCCCAACGCCTGCGGCATCAGCTGCGGCAGCACCGAGGACCGGCAGAACTTCACTGCGCTGCTGGCCGAGTTCCGGCGCCAGCTCAACGAGGTGCGCGCGGGCCTGCTGCTGACGGTGGCGGTGGGCGCCGGGGTGGACAAGATCCGCGCCACCGATCCGGGCCAGTACCACCCGTCGCTGGACTACATCAACGTGATGACCTACGACTTCCACGGCGCGTTCGAGCCGATCACCAACCATCACTCGGCGCTGTTCAACTCGCCCGCCGACCCGTCCACCGGCGACCAGCGCTACTACAACAGCAACGATGCGATACAGGCGTTCCTGGATGCGGGCGTGCCCGCGGCCAAGCTCAATCTCGGCATCGGCTTCTACGGCCGCGGCTGGACCAACGTGGCCAACGTCAACAATGGCCTGTACCAGAGCGGCAGCCCGGCACCGGGCACCTACGAGGCCGGCATCGAGGACTACAAGGTGCTCAAGAACGCGGCCGGCACCTCGCATACGGACAGCGCCGCCGGGGCGCACTGGAAGTACAACGGCAGCACCTTCTGGAGCTACGACACACCGGGCGTGATCGCGCAGAAGATGAACTACGTGAAGGCCCAGGGCCTGGGCGGCGCGTTCTTCTGGGAGTTCAGCGGCGACGCGCCGCAGGCGGAACTGGTCAAGGCGGTCGGCAACGGCCTGCAATAACCGCGCGGCATCACCCCTCGCAGGAACGCCGGCGCTAGCCGGCGTTCCTCGTTTCCCGATCCGGCAACCGGCCGTGCCAAGCCGCCGGCGCGCACGCTCAATCGGCGGCGATGCGCAGCACGTCGTCGAGCAAGGCCGCCGCGGTCACCTCGGCGCCGGCGCCGGGCCCCTGGATCAGCAAAGGTTGCTGCAGGTAGCGGTCGCTGTGGATGGCGACGCGGTTGTCGGTGCCGGCGCCGCTGGCCAGTGGATGGCCCAGCGGCAGTTCGCGCAATTCCACGGAAGCGCCATGCGCATCGAAACGGCCGACGAAGCGCAGGCAGGCGCCATTGGCGCGCGCCCGCGCCAGGCGCGCGGCCAGCGGCGCGTCCAGCGTCGACAGCGCCGCATCCAGTTCGGTCGGTGCCGCCGCGACCAAGGCCGCCGGCAGCAGCGACGCCACCTGCACCTGCTCGGCACGCAGCGCCACGCCGGCCGCGCGCGCGAGGATCAGCAGCTTGCGCCGCACGTCCTCGCCGGACAGGTCCTCGCGCGGATCCGGCTCGGTGTAGCCGGCCGCCGCCGCCTCGCGCACGCAGTCGGAGAACGTCCGCGCGCCGTCGTAGCGGTGGAACAGCCAGGCCAAGGATCCCGACAGTACGCCTTCGACCGCGTGGATCCGATCGCCGCCGGCGGCCAGCGCGCGCACGCTGCTGAGCAACGGCAGGCCGGCGCCGACCGTGGCGCTGTCGCCGTAATGGCTGGCCCCGGCATGCCGCGCCGCCTCGATCTGTTGCGCGCGCTCCAGCGCCGCGCCGCGGCCGAGCTTGTTCGCGGTGACCACGTGCACGCCGCGCGCCAGCCACTGCGCGTGCCGCTGGGCGACGGCATCGCTGGCGGTGGCATCGACCAGCACGTCGCCGCGGCGCAACCCGTCCGCCGCCAGCGCCGGCGCGCAGGCGCCGCGCGGGGCGGCGTTGGCCGCCTCCAGCGCGGACGCCGGAGCGTTCGGCGAGCAGGCCTGGCGGGTACGCGAATTGCCCAGCCAGGCGAAGTCCGGCAGGCGCGGGCGCCGCTGCTGCAAGGCCTGATAGCGCGCGACGAAGGCGCGGCCAACGGTGCCGGTCCCGAGCAAGGCCAATCGCGGCGCCTGCGCGACCGCCGCGGCGCGCGACCGCGGCGCCAGGGCGTCGTCGGCGAGACGGCTCACGCGTCCACCCGTTTGCGGGCCAGCGCCGCGCCGGCCTGCTGCGCGCGCAACAGGCCGGCCTGCAGGTCGGCGACCAGGTCCGCACTGGACTCGATGCCCACCGACAGCCGCAGCAGGCCGTCGCCGATCCCGGCGTTGGCACGCGCCTCGGCGGTCATCGCCGCATGCGTCATCGTCGCCGGATGCGCGATCAGGCTCTCCACGCCACCCAGCGATTCGGCCAGGGTGAAATAGCGCAGGCCATCGACGAAGGCGCGCACCTCGGCTTCGCCGCCGGCCAGTTCGAAACTGATCATCGCGCCGAAACCGCGCTGCTGCCGCGCCGCCACCGCGTGGCCCGGATGCGTGGCCAGACCGGGGTAATAGACCTGGCGTACCGCCGCGTGTCCGTCCAGCAGATCCACCACCGCCTGCGCGTTCTCCTGGTGCGCGCGCAGGCGCGCATCCAGCGTGCGCAGGCCGCGCAAGGTCAGGAACGCATCGAACGGCGAGCCGGTCAGGCCCAGCGCATTGGCCCACCACACCAGTTGCTGGTGCAGCTCGGCATTGGCGGCGATCACCGCGCCGCCGACCACGTCGCTGTGGCCGTTGACGTACTTGGTGGTGGAATGGATCACCAGGTCGGCGCCGAAGGCGATCGGGGTCTGCAGCGCCGGCGACAGGAAGGTGTTGTCGACCACCGCCAGCGCGCCGGCCTTGTGCGTGGCGTCGATGACGAAGCGCAGGTCGGTGATGCGCAGCAGCGGGTTGGACGGGGTCTCGATCAGCACCAGCCGCGGCGCCTGCGCCAGCGCATCGGCCAGCGAGCGCGGATCGGTCAGGTCGGCGGTGATCAGCTCGAAATGGCCCTTCTTGGCCAGCGCGTTGAACAGCCGCCAGCTGCCGCCGTACGCGTCGTGCGGCACCACCAGCTTGTCGCCGGGCTGCAGCAGCGCGTTGAGCACCAGGTTGATCGCACCCATGCCGGTGGCGGTGATCACGCCGCCGGCGCCGCCTTCCAGCTCCGCCAGCGCTTCGCCGAGCAGGTCGCGGGTGGGGTTGCCGCTGCGGGTGTAGTCGTACTGGCGCTTGTTGCCGAAGCCATCGAAGCTGAAGTTCGACGACAGCACGATCGGCGGGGTCACCGCGCCGTAGGCGGTGTCGCGGTCGATGCCGGCGCGAACCGCGGCGGTGGCGGCGCTACAGGGCAGATCGGTGTCGTGGGCAGTGCTCATGCGGCGGCTCCAGTGGGGCGAAGGGCGGTGGCGAGGATCGCGTCGATGCGATCGGTCTCTTTGAGGAAGGCGTCGTGGCCGTAGGGCGAGCGCAGCACACGCAGGCTGCCGCGCGGGCCAAGCCCTTCGACCAGGGCCACCAGGTCCGACAGCGGCACCAGGCGGTCGCCTTCCACCGCCACCACCACCGTGGGCACGGCGACGGCGGCCGGATCGATGCGGTGCAGGTCGATGGATTCGGACAGGCGCAGGTAGGCGTTAACCTGGGTGCGCGCCACGTACTGCGCGCCGGCGGCGTCCAGATAGTCCTCGGCGGCGACGCGGACGCGGCCGTTGATCACTTCCGGCGGCGCATCGAAGCGCTCGCCGAATTCCTCCGGGGTGCGGTAGCTGAGCATCGCGAACTGCCGCGCCAGCGACAGCCCGTGGCTTTCGGCGCATTGCAGTTGGCCCAGCGCCACCGCGCGGCGTTGCAGCGCGCGCCAGGCCGCCGCATACGGGTGCGCGCGATGCGCGCCGCTGACCGCGATCAACTTGTGCAGGCGCTGCGGATGCCGCACCGCCAGTTGCAGGCCGACCAGTGCTCCGTAGGAGTAGCCGACGAAGCCGTGCAGTTGCGCGATGTCCAGCGCATCCAGCAGCGCGGCGATGGCATCGGCCTGGTCGGCGCTGTCGATCGGCGCGTCCAGGCTGCCGTCGGCGCCGACGAAATCGAACGCCAGCAACCGCCGCTGCGTGGGATCCAGCGCCCGCCCCGGCCCGACCAGGCCTTCGGCCCAGCCCTTCTCGGGAAAGCTGGCATTGGCCGCGAGGTGGCGGTGCGCGGAGATGCCGCCGGCGACGAACACCACCGGCGCGGCGGCGGGGCCGCTCAGTTCGTAGCGCAAGCGCAATAACTGCACGCCGGCATGGCGCAGCGGCAACGCGACCGCGATCTCGCCGCGCATCGCGTGCACGCCGTCGGCCGGGGCCGCCGGCGCGGCATGGCGGTCGGAGGAGGCAAAGACGGGCGTGGGGCGTTGTGGCGTGTTCGCGAGGCGCATGACGGTATCCGGAGAGGAACGGCCATCGAGCTTCGCGGAGCTCGCGTTCGCCATGCAGAGGGCATGGATCGAACCATCTTTCGGCGGACGCGGTGGTCCCCGCAGGATTTGGCACCTACACGGTCGCTTGCGCGTCCGCTGGCTGCCCCGGCATCAAAGGGCCTGTCCCTCCGCCGGTCTCGATGGTGGAGCCACGATGCCAGCGTTTTTCGGTCGTGTCAATCTCTTTATTCGGATGAAGCGATATGATTTTTCGATCCCTGGCCTCGGCCATACTCCGCCTCCCTTATCGCTGCCCTGTCCGTGCGCCGACGCCACCTCCGCCACTGGCTTGCCGTGATCCTGTCGCTGGCGGGCGCGACCGGCGCGCTCGCGCAGCCGCTGCCGCGCTGGCATGCGCCGCGGCCCGCGGCACGGCCCGCCCCGGCATGGCTGGAGGTGGTGACCCGCGCAAGCGGCCTGCGCGAGGTCGCACTGGGCAATCCGCTGGGCGGCCCGGTGCAGATCCGCTTGCAGGGCGACGCCGCCAGCTTCACCGCCGTGCCCGCGCTGCCACTGACCGTGGAACTGGCCGCTGGCGAACGCCGCGTGGTCGCCCACCTGTATCCAGTGGGCGGCCAGGCCGAGACCGGCGGCGACAGCGCCCAACTGCGCATCGAGGCCGTGCCCGGCACGCCGCGCACCCGCGCCGACGACGTGCTGTACGCCCTGCCCTTCGCCGACCGCCCGGTGCGCATCGACCAGGGCTTCGGCGGCGCGTTCAGCCATCGCGATCCGGCCAATGCCTATGCCCTGGATTTCGCCCTCCCCGACGGCACGCCGGTGCTGGCCGCGCGCGAGGGCGTGGTGATGGAGGTACGCGACGATTTCCGCGAATCCGGCACCGACCCGCGCCTGGGCCAGGCCGCCAACCTAGTGCGGGTGGTGCACGCCGACGGCAGCATGGCGATCTACGCGCACCTGGCCGCGGGCGGCGTGCAGGTGCGGGTCGGCCAGGCGGTCACGCGCGGCGAACGCCTCGGCCTGTCCGGCAACACCGGCCTGAGCAGCGGCCCGCACCTGCATTTCGCAGTCCAGCTCAACCGCGGCGTGCGCCTGGAATCGGTGCCGTTCCGCATGGCAGGACCCCTGGGCGAACTACGCTTCGCCCATCCCGACCAAACGGCCGCACCGGCAAGCCCGCTATAATCGCCGGCTTCCTCCGTCTCCGATGACGCCCGTTGCGGGCGTACCGCCCATGTCAGAAGTCGCCTCCGAAGCTGCGCGCCGCCGCACCTTCGCCATCATTTCCCACCCCGACGCCGGCAAGACCACGCTGACCGAAAAGCTGCTGCTGTTCGGCGGGGCGATCCAGATGGCCGGCTCGGTGAAGGGCCGCAAGGCCGCGCGCCACGCCACCTCGGACTGGATGGCGCTGGAAAAGGAGCGCGGCATCTCGGTGACCTCGTCGGTGATGCAGTTCCCGTACGAAGGCAAGATCATCAACCTGCTCGACACCCCCGGCCACGCCGACTTCGGCGAGGACACCTACCGCGTGCTCACCGCGGTGGACTCGGCGCTGATGGTGATCGACGTGGCCAAGGGCGTGGAGGAGCGCACCATCAAGCTGATGGAGGTGTGCCGGCTGCGCGACACGCCGATCATGACCTTCATCAACAAGCTCGACCGCGAGGGCAAGGATCCGATCGACCTGCTCGACGAAGTCGAGACCGTGCTCGGCATCGAGTGCGCGCCGGTGACCTGGCCGATCGGCATGGGCCAGCGCCTCAAGGGCGTGGTGCACCTGGTGACCGGCGAAGTGCACCTGTACGAGCCCGGCCGCAACTTCACCCGCCAGGACTCGACCATCTTCCCGTCGCTGGACGCGCCCGGCCTGGCCGAGAAGATCGGCGAGCGGATGCTGGCCGACCTGCGCGAGGAACTGGAACTGGTGCAGGGCGCCAGCCACGCCTTCGACCTGGACGCCTACCGCGCCGGCAAGCAGACCCCGGTGTTCTTCGGCTCGGGCGTCAACAACTTCGGCGTGCAGCCGCTGCTGGACTTCTTCGCCGAGCATGGGCCGCCGCCGCAGCCGCGCGCCACCACCGGCCGCCAGGTGCAGCCCGGCGAGGACAAGCTGACCGGCTTCGTGTTCAAGATCCAGGCCAACATGGACCCGCAGCACCGCGACCGTGTCGCCTTCATGCGCATCTGCTCGGGCCGCTTCGCCGCCGGCATGAAGACCCTGCATGTGCGCACCGGCAAGGAAGTGAAACTGGCCAACGCGCTGACCTTCATGGCCAGCGACCGCGAGATCGCCGCCGAGGCCTATCCCGGCGACGTCATCGGCATCCACAACCACGGCACCATCTCCATCGGCGACACCTTCACCGAGGGCGAATCGCTGTCGTTCACCGGCATCCCCAACTTCGCCCCGGAACTGTTCCGCCGCGCGCGCCTGCGCGACCCGCTCAAGCTCAAGCAGTTGCAGAAGGGCCTGGCGCAGCTGTCCGAGGAAGGCGCCACCCAGTTCTTCCGTCCGCTGATGAGCAACGACCTGATCCTGGGCGCGGTCGGTACCCTGCAGTTCGACGTGGTCGCCTACCGGCTCAAGGACGAATACGGCGTGGACGCCAGCTTCGAGCCGGTCGGCGTGGTCACCGCACGCTGGGTGCACTGCGACAACCCCAGGAAGCTGGAAGAGTTCCGCGAGAAGAACGCGATGAACCTGGGCATCGATGCCGCCGGCGAACTGGTCTACCTGGCGCCGACCCGGGTCAACCTGCAACTGGCGCAGGAACGCGCGCCGGACGTGCGTTTCGCCGCCACCCGCGAACACGCGCACAGCGTGGCGGTGGATTGAGCCTGCGCGACCGCGGGGCCTGCGTCGGCTGAGCGCAAGCCCAACCGGCGCCGCCCGCCGGCGCCGCAGCGGATGCGAACCGCTCGCAATTGCGATACCTTGCAAGCCCATGGATGCAGACCGGTCGCCCGCCTACTCGAACGCCGACGCGCCGCCTTCCACGGACTGGCGCGACGAACTCGCCAGCGCCCTGACCCACGGCCTGGGCGCGATCGCCGCACTGGCCGGCAGCTCGGTGCTGATCACCCTGGCCGCCATCTATGGCGACGGCTGGCAACTGGCCGGCGCGATCGTGTTCGGCGTCGCCTTGCTGCTGCTGTACACCGCCTCCACGCTGTACCACGCCATCCCGCATCCCGGCGCCAAGGCGCGGCTGCAGGTGCTGGACCATTGCGCGATCTACGTGCTGATCGCCGGCACCTACACCCCGTTCACCCTGATCGGCCTGCGCGGCCCGTGGGGCTGGGGGCTGTTCGCCGCGATCTGGAGCATCGCCCTGGCCGGGGTGGTGTTCAAGCTGTTCTTCACCGGCCGCTTCCGGCTGCTCTCCACCATTCTCTACCTGGCCATGGGCTGGTTGATCGTGGTCGCGATCGAGCCGCTGCTGCGTTCGGTCGATGTGCCGACCCTGTGCTGGCTGCTGGCCGGCGGCCTGTTCTATACGCTGGGCACGTATTTCTACCAGCGCGACACGGTGCGCTACTTCCACGCCATCTGGCACCTGTTCGTGCTCGCCGGCAGCGTCTGCCATTTCGTCGCGGTGACCGCCCAGGTGCTCTGAGCCCGGTCACTTTCGCGCCCCGTGCACGGCGGCTGCCTAGGATGGCCGCATGGCTCGCGAACCCGTTTCCGCATCCGGCGCACGCCGCCGCTCCTGGCCGTGGCGGCGCAACGACGGCCGTCTGCGGCGCTGGCCGTTCGTGCTCGGCGCGCTGGTGCTGCTTCTGCTGATCGTCATCCTCGTCTTCGACTGGAACTGGTTCAAGGGGCCGGTCGAGCGCGCGGTGCAGGCCAAGACCGGCCGCGGGTTGCACATCGACGGCGACCTCGATGTCGACCTCGGCGGCACCATCACGATCCGCGGCGACCGCCTGCGCTTCGCCAACGCGGACTGGTCGAAGCAGCCGCAGATGGCCGATGCGCAACGCGCCGAGATCGACCTGGCGCTGTGGCCGTTGCTGCGCGGCAAGGTGCGCATCCCCGAGATTCGCCTGACCCGGCCGAACCTGCTGCTGGAGACCGGCCCGGACGGGCGTCCCGGCAACTGGAACTTCGGCGGCGGCGGTGGCAGTCAGGTGGTGCTGGGACGGCTGCTGGTGCAGCAGGGACGGCTCAAGTTCCAAGACGTCCGCGGCCGCACCGACATCGACGTCAGCGTCGACAGCCTGGTCTCGCAGCGCCGACGCGGCGATGCGGCGCCGCCGATCGCGGTGGCCGGCGACGGCCGCTGGCGCGGCAATCCGTTCACGCTCAAGGGCAGCACCGCCTCGCCGCTGGAACTGAGCGAGAGCGACCACCCGTTCCGCGTCGATCTGCGCGGCAGCGCCGGCAGCACCCGTGCGCACATGCGCGGCACGCTGACCAATCCCTTCCAGTTGCGCGTGTTCGACCTGCAACTGACCCTGGCCGGCGCGGACATGGCGCACCTGTATCCCCTGCTCGGCATCGCCATTCCGTCCACGCCGCCGTATCAGCTCGACGGCCGGCTCAAGCGCAACGGCGAAGTCTGGCGCTACGAGAATTTCAGCGGTCGCGCCGGCGACAGCGACCTGGCCGGCGACGTGCAGATCGACACCGCCGGGCAACGTCCGTTCCTGCGCGCTGACTTGCGCTCGCGGCGCCTGGATTTCGACGACCTCGCCGGCTTCGTCGGCGCGCCGCCGCGCACCGGCGCCGGCGAGACCGCCAACGCGGAGCAGAAAGCGCAGGCGGCCAAGCTCGCAGCCGACGACAAGGTACTGCCATCCACCCCCTACAACCTCGGCAAGCTGCGCGCGATGGATGCCGACGTGCGCTGGAAGGCGCAGCGGATCAACGCGCAGACGCTGCCGCTGGACGACATGGATGCGCACCTGAAACTCAACGACGGCGTCCTGCTGCTGCAACCGCTGAATTTCGGCGTGGCCGGCGGCGACCTGCGTTCGGACATCCGCATGGATGCGCGCAAGCCGGCCATCGCCACCCGCGCGCAGATCTCCCTGCGCGGCGTGCAACTGGCGAAGCTGTTCCCGGACGGGAAGCTGGCCAAGGAAGCCTCCGGCGCGATCGGGGGCGAGATCGCCCTGGCCGGCACCGGCAACTCGATCGCGCAGATGCTCGGCAGTGCCGACGGCAGCGTCGCCATCGGCATGGGCAAGGGCCACATCAGCAACCTGATCATGGAACTGGCCGGCCTGGACGTGGCCGAATCGCTGAAGTTCCTGGTCACCAAGGACCGCGAGATTCCGGTGCGCTGCGCCTTCGGCGATTTCGCGGTCCGCGACGGCGTGATGGACGCGCGCGCGCTGGCCTTCGACAGCACCGACACCTTGCTGATCGGCAGCGGCTCCATCGACCTGGATCAGGAGAAACTGGACCTGTTGCTGAAGGCGCGCCCCAAGGACCGCAGCATCCTGTCGCTGCGCTCGCCGCTGCGCGTCGGCGGCACCTTCAAGGACCCCAGCTTCCGCCCCGACTTCAAGGCGCTGGGCGTGCGCGGCGCGGTGGCCCTGGCGCTGGGCAGCATCGCCCCGCCGGCCGCCTTGCTGGCGACGCTGGAAACCGGTCCCGGCAAGGACGCCGACTGCGGCGGGCATTATGCCAAATAGCCGGGAATGGGGAATCGGGATTGGGGAATGGTAAAAGCGCGGCGCGCCGTGGCTTTTGCCGTTGCCAATCCCGAATCCCCAATCCCGAATCCCGTTAGCTGGTGATGTAGCGCTGCAGCTGATCGAGTTCCTGCTGCTGCTCCTCGATCACCGCCTTGACCAGGTCGCCGATCGAGATCACTCCCACCACCGTGCCGGCCTGCACCACCGGCAGGTGGCGGATGCGCTGGCCGGTCATCAGCTCCATGCACTGCTGCACGCTCTGCGACGGGTCCACCGTGTACACCTTGGCGCTCATGATGTCGCGCACCGGCGTGGTCGCCGAGGAACGGTCCTGCAGCACTACCTTGCGCGCGTAGTCGCGCTCGGACAGGATCCCGGCCAGCCGCCCGTCCTGCATCACCAGCACCGCGCCGATGCCCTTGTCGGCCATCAACCGCAGCGCATCGACCACCGCCGCATCCGGCGACACCGCGTGGACCTCACCGCCCTTGTCGCCCAACAACTGTCGTACCGTACGCATCGCTGCCTCCCGGTTCGCTGGATCGCACGGCCGAGCATACTCCTGCGGCCGGTGCACGCCAGGTGTCGACCAGATACAGCGGACGCTGCTTGGATTCCTCGTACAAGCGGCCCAGGTATTCGCCGATCAGGCCCAGCGCGATCAGCTGGGTGCCGCCCAGGAACAGGATCACCGCCATCATCGTCGGCCAGCCGGCGACCGGATCGCCCCACAGCGCGGCCTTGACCACCACCCAGGTGCCGAACAGGAAGGCGCCGGCCGCGGTCGCCAGCCCCAGGTAGGTCGCCGCCCGCAGCGGCGCGGTGGAGAAGCTGGTGATGCCTTCCAGCGCGAAATTCCACAGCCGCCACAGACCGAACT
Organism: Xanthomonas sp. DAR 35659; assembly: GCF_041242975.1. Lineage (NCBI taxonomy): Bacteria > Pseudomonadati > Pseudomonadota > Gammaproteobacteria > Lysobacterales > Lysobacteraceae > Xanthomonas > Xanthomonas medicagonis. The sequence goes on along the minus strand of NZ_CP162488.1, from coordinate 1,689,981 downwards.
TGCTGCGCCCGGCCAGACGCGGGGCGCGCCGGTACGGCAGCGCCAGGTGGCGGAATCCGACCCAGCCGAACAATCCCTTCATGAACCGGCGGCGCTCGCGCAATTGCGCCAGCGCCGCCAGCGCGCGCGGCGACAGCAGGCGGAAATCGCCGGTGTCCGCCGGAATCGGCGTCTTCGACAGGCGCCCGATCACCCGGTAGAACAACGACGCGGTACCGCGCTTGAGCCAGCCTTCGCCGTCGCGCGCGATGCGCGTACCGTAGATGTCGTCGTAGCCGGCGCGCCAGTGCGCGACGAACTGCGGGATCAATTCAGGCGGATCCTGTCCGTCGGCATCGAGCAGCATCGCCGCGCCGGTTTCGACGAAATCCAGGCCCGCGGTCAACGCCAGTTCCTTGCCGAAGTTGCGCGACAGGCGCAGCGCGCCGACGCGCGGATCGTCCGCGGCCAGCGCCTGGATCACGTCCCAAGTCGCGTCGCGGCTGCCGTCGTCCACGTACAGCACGCGTCCCTCCACGCCGTCGAGGCCATCGAGTGCGGCCAGGATGCGTGGATGCAGCAACGGCAGGGTCTGCGCCTCGTTGAAGGCGGTGACGACGACGGTCAGGCGCTCGGTTTCCATACGCGGATGGTACGGAGCGCCCCGCGCGTTCACCAGCGACGCGCGCGCCCTCGCAAGATTCGCAGCCCCTCCCCTTCTCCCGCCGGGAGAAGGTGCCCCGAAGGGGCGGATGAGGGTACGCCTGCCGCCGAACCATCCAAGCTCATGGACCTCCGTACCCTCACCCCAACCGCTTTCCCAATGGGAGAGGGGCTGGAACGCGGCGCCATGCCGATGGCGCTATGGCGCCTGCAGATACGCCGGCCCGCCCAACTGCCGCGTCTGCCGCTGGATCCAGTTGGCGCGGCGCTGGACATACGGACCGGGACGCGCGGCGTCGTAGCGCTGCGGCGACGGCAGCACCGCCGCCAGCAGCGCGCTCTGTGCCGGACTCAGCTGCGCCGCCTCCTTGCCCCAGAAGTGCCGCGCCGCCGCTTGCGCCCCGTACACCCCATCGCCGAACTCGGCGACATTGGCGTACACCTCCAGGATCCGCTGCTTCGACCACAGCGCCTCGATCAGCACCGTGTACCAGGCCTCCAGCCCCTTGCGCAGCCAACTGCGGCCCTGCCACAGGAACAGGTTCTTGGCCACCTGCTGGCTGATCGTACTGGCGCCGCGCAGGCGGCCGCCGCGCGCATTGTGGTCGCGCGCCTTCTCGATCGCCTCCAGATCGAAGCCATGGTGGCTGGGAAAACGCTGATCCTCGGCGGCCACCAGCGAAATCGGCAGGCTCGGCGCGATCTGCGCGGTATCGCGCCAGTCGTAGGCGATGCGGAAGCCCCAGTCGCCCTCGCCCCAGGCGCCGAGTTGACGCTCGAGCATCATCGCCGAGAAAGGCGGATCGACGAAGCGCAGCGCCAGCACCTGCGAGACGCTCGCCAGCACGAACACCAGCGGCGCCAGCAGCAGCCAGCGCAACCAGCGCCGCCGCCGCGGCAGCGCCGCGCCACTTGCAACGCCCCGTGGCGCCCCCATTGCTATGCGTTCTTCGACTTTGTCCACCGAGATGACCCACTATCCTGCGGTCGCCATCTTCCCATGCGCAGCGAGGCCGCGATGAGTTCTTCCGAGCACGACCACCTGACCCGCTTCCTGCTGCCCGGCGCCGGCGTGCGCGGCGTGCACGTGCGCCTCGCATCGGCCTGGCGCGACATCCTCGCGCCGGCCAGCTATCCGCCCGCCGCCACCGAGCTGCTGGGCGAGGCCTGCGTGGCCGCCGCCCTGTTCACCGGCCACACCAAGGTGGACGGGCGCCTGTCGGTGCAACTGCGCAGCGAGGGCGCGCTGCGCACCCTGTTCGCCGAGTGCACCGCGGCCGGCACCCTGCGCGGCATCGTCCAGTTGCGCGAGGGCAGCGATGCCCCGCGCGACCTGCGCGCGCTCGGCGACGCCGCGCTGCTGGCGATCACCATCGAGAACCCGGGCCTGGACCCGCGCGAACCGCAGCGCTACCAGAGCCTGGTGGCGCTGTCGGCGGCCGAGCTGGGCGAGGCCTTCGAGGACTACTTCCGCCAATCCGAGCAGTTGCCGACCCGGCTGATCCTGGCCGCCGACGGCCAGCACGCGGCCGGCCTGCTGCTGCAGAAGCTGCCGGGCGACACCGGCGACGAGGACGGCTGGAACCGCGCCGGCGCCCTGTTCGATACCGTAGACGAATCCGAACTGTTGGCGCTGCCGGCCGAGACCCTGTTGCACCGGCTGTTCCATGAGGAGGCGACGCAGTTGCTGGGCACCCGGCCGCTGCGTTTCGGCTGCTCCTGTTCGCGCGAGCGAGTGGCGGCGATGCTGCGTTCGCTCGGCGAAGACGAAGCTCGCGCCGCGGCCGAGGCCACCGGCCAGGTCGAGATCCGCTGCGAGTTCTGCGGCCGCCACTATGACTTCCCCTTGACGGAATTCGGCGTATTGTTCGCGACAACCCCGGCTGAACCGGCGCCGCCGGAGCGCTTGCAATAGCCGGGAACGAGCTTTAGGACCGGGGAGTCTGGCTTGTTAAAGAAACATAAACCCACTAGCATCCTCCAACCTGCCCAGCGGGAACTTTCGTTCCTGCCCCACAGTCCATAGACCGTCCATGCGAGCCCTACTGCGCCTGCCACTTGCCTTGCTGATCGCCCTCGCGGCGGCCACGGGCGCGCATGCGCAGAGCAAGCCCCCCGGCGAGCGCGACCGGACGGTACTGCCGATCTGGAACAAGGGCAGCGGCAAGGTTGAGGCCTTGCTGTACCTGGAACCGACCGGCGAACAGGCGGTCGGGGCGCGCTGGCATTTCGGCCGCAATTCGCTCGATGCCGCGTTCGGCCTGTCCTCCGGCGACTCGCTCGGCCTGCTGTGCAACAGCGCCAGCGGGAGCAGCATCAGCGGCCTGGCCAGCCACTGCATGCTCGCCAGCCTGGGCGACGACGACGGCGATGCCGGCAGCCACCGCGTCGCCGCGACCACCACCTTCAACCGTCCCGGCGGGCGCCTGTCGCTGTCGGCCGGCACCGGCCGCGAGAACATGCCGGCATGGCTGGCGGGCGCCACCAAGACGCCCGCGCTGCGCATGGAGCAGAACGACCTGACCGTGTTCGCGCAGCAGAACATCGGCCGCGAAGGCTTCGTCTCGATCGGCGGTACCTTCGCCAAAGCGCGCCTGGTCCCGATCGCCGACGCCTCGCCGGCGCTGGTCGACCAGTGGGACAGCAAGAGCCTGAGCATCGGCGGCGGCTACGGCTCGTTCAGCGCCAACGTCATCGGCCGCGTGGTCGACGCGCCGGGCCAGCCCGGCAAGTGGTCCGGCCTGGGCGTGGGCCTGACCTGGCGCACCCCGTGGAGCGGGCAACTGACGGTCGGCGCCGAGAACGTGATCACCCGCGGCAAGAATCCGTTCGCGCCGAACAACATCAGCACCGAGGAAGGCACCATTCCTTATGTGCGTTACGAGCAGGACTTGTAAAAGACAAGCCACTGTTTCAAAACGTTTTTCGTCCAAAAAAGCCCCCTCATCGGGGTTTTTTTAATGCCCACCTGAAACAGAAAGTGTGAAATTCATCACATATATACGGGTGTTATTAACAACTCTTTAATTTCCGGAACGAGGCAGTTACTATCGGTTCACCCTGCGGATGTTTGGTCTCGCTTTTTCGAGGCCACCGCTGGACACCCTTCAGTTGCCACCACACCTCATTCGGAGAGAGAGCCAATGAATTGCAAGACCCATCGCCTGCGCGACGCCATCACGTTCGCGCTCGCCGCTGGCACCACCGCCCTGCTCGGCACGGGCGCGGCGGCTGCCCAGGACAGCACTTCCAGCGATCCCTCCAAGACCCTGGACACGATCCAGGTCACCGGTTCGCGCGTGGCCCGCGTCGAGACCGAAACCGCCAGCCCGGTGGTGGTGATCGATCGCGCCGCGATCGAACAGACCGGCAAGCTGACCCTTGGCGACCTGGTGCAGGAACTCCCGGCGATGTCCGGCGCGCCGACCAACCCGGCGGTCAACAACGGCGGCGGCGACGGCAAGTCGTCGGTCGATCTGCGCGGCCTGGGCGATGAGCGTACGCTGCTGCTGGTCAACGGCCGCCGCATCGTCAACAACGACGTCAACTCGATCCCCGCCACCGCGGTGGAGCGCATCGAAGTGCTGACCAGCGGCGCCTCGGCCGTGTACGGCTCCGACGCGGTCGCCGGCGTGGTCAACTTCATCCTGCGCAAGGACTTCGAAGGCCTGGCGGTCAGCGTCGACTACGGTCAGGCGACCCACCTAAGCGATGGCGCGCGCAGCGGCGGCTCCCTGACCTTCGGCCAGGTGGGCGACCGCGGCAACCTCATGGTCGGGCTGAACTACAACAAGTTCGATGCCATTTCCTCCGCAGACCGGAAGTACTCAAAGGACGCAACCTACCTGTCCGGCGGCAGCGTCAGTATCGGCGGCTCCAGCCGCAATCCAGGGGGACGCATCTCGCTGCCGGAGCCGCTTCAGGCTCAGTATGGCGGCTGCGGCAGCGTCACGCTGATCCCCGGTGCCAGCGGTGCCTCGCAGAGCGACTACCGATGCTATTCGGGTGCTCGCGACTCCTACAACTACCAGGCCACCAACCTGATCATGACGCCGCAGGAACGCACCAGCGCGTTCTTCCTGGCCAACTACCAGATCACCGACAGCATCAACGCCTTCGCGCAGGTTTACCACAACAAGACCAGTTCGAATTTCGCCATCGCCGCGCTGCCATTCGACGCGCGCGGCGACAAGGTCATTGTCTCCGCCGACAACTTCTACAATCCGTTCGGCATCAATTTCGGCGCGGACAACAACAGCAACAGCTACAGCCAGTTGCTGAGCCGCTTCACGTCGCTAGGCCAGCGCCGTTCCTACTACAGCACGGTGACTGATCAGGTCGTCATCGGCCTGGAAGGCTTCGTGGGCGACAGCACCTGGAAGTGGGACGCGGCCATGAACTATGGCCACTACAAGCGCGACAACACCAGCTATGGGTATGTGTTCTACAACGGCCTGCGCGACGCGCTGGGCCCGTCGTTCCAGGATAGCGATGGCGTGGTCAAGTGCGGCAGTCCCGGCGCCGTCATCTCCGGTTGCGTGCCGCTCAACATCTTCAACATCAACGACCCTCAGACGATCTCGACGTTGACCGATTACGAGTCCCGTCCGTCGTTCTCCACGACGCGGCAATCGCGCAGCTTCGAAGCCAATGCCAGCGGCGAACTGTTCACGCTACCGGCCGGCGGCGTGCAGTTGGCGGTGGGAGCGGCCTGGCGCGAGGAGTCTCAAAAGAGCTCGGTTGATTACATCGCCCTGGCCAACCAATACGGTAACTGCTTCATTTCCCAGGAAGCCTGCAGTTCGCCGCTGGGCGGCAAATACAATGTTAGCGAAGTTTACGGCGAACTGTACGTACCGCTGCTCTCCGAAGTTCCGTTCGCGCACCTGCTCGCGGTGACGCTGGGTTCGCGCTACTCCGACTACAACACATTCGGCGACAGCACCAACAGCAAGGTCCAGCTGGAATGGCGTCCGATCGAGAACCTGCTGCTGCGCGGCACCGTCGCCGAAGTGTTCCGCGTGCCGACCATCGACGACTTGTACGCAGGTCCGGCCGGCGATGCGCCGACCTTCCGCGACCCCTGCCTGGGTTACGGCGCGGCCGGCGTTCCGCGCGATCACGAGAGCGCCTGCGGCGCGGGCAGCGGCGCGACCGCCATTCCGGGCGACACGGGCATCACCTCGACCGGGAACTCGCAGACCACCGGCGTGTGGTCCGGCGGTGTCGCCGGCGGTTTCGAACTGAAGCCGGAAAAGGGTAAGTCGTTCGACTGGGGCGTGGTGTACGACCCGGAATGGCTGCCTGGCTTCTCGGCCAGCCTGGACTACTGGCGCCTGTATTTGAACGACACGATTGCGCGTGCCGACGCGCAAATCGTCAGCGACGTTTGCTATTCGGACAACAGCAGCCCGTTCTGCCCGCTCATTCATCGCTTCCCGGATGGACAGGTCGACTACATTCAGGAGCCGATCGTGAACCTCGGCCGTCTGGATGCCAAGGGCTGGGATCTGGCACTGCGCTACCGCCTGCAGGACACCAATTACGGCTCGTTCGTTTTTGGCCTGGACGGCACCTACATTGCCCGCTACGACAACAACACCAACCCCAGCAACCCGAACAACGTTGTGACGCACATCGCGGGAACGTACAACAAGAGCTACGGCTTGTACTCCAGGGTGCGCGGCCGCCTGTTTGTCAACTGGCAGAAGGGCGATTTCGGCGCGAGCTGGCGCATTCGCTATGTCGGGCCGTTCCAGATCGGCAACGACGACCTCCGCCAGCGCGTCAGCGTGGACGGCGCGTGCAACCCGTCGGACGCGGAGTTCCAGCAGTATTGCTACGAGAAGGGCTACGGTGCCTACCTCATGCACAGCGTCAGCGTGAACTACGCGTTGCCGTGGTTCAATTCGAAGGTGGAGGTCGGCCTGGACAACGTGTTCGACAAGCAGCCGCCGATGATGTACCAGAACAACGTGCTGAACGCGAACACGGACGTGAACAGCTTCGACACCGTGGGCCGCTACCTGTGGGCTCGCTACAGCATGAACTTCTGATCCAGTTAATCGCGCTATTGGTGTGAAACACGGGCCGCGCGAAGGATTCGCGCGGCCCTTTTCTTTGGTAGATCCGAATGACCCAACCGCACCTGAAATCCGCTATCCAATTGATCGAGCAAGGCGAAAGCGGCGCGGCCGCTACAATCTGCCGAGAAGCACTGGCCACAACGCCCGCAGACACGTCCTGGAGCACGCTGCTGGCGATGGCCCTGCAACAGAGCGGCGACTTTGCAGAGGCTGCCGCGATCTATCGAACACTGACTGAACGTGAACCGAGCGAACCCGCGCACTGGGCCAACCTCGGCCAGGTCTTGCGCACCCTCGGCGACTACACCTCCTCCGAGCGTGCCTATCTGCGGGCACTGGCGCTGGCGCCAAACACCCAACATCATCTTGTCGACTACGGCCTACTGTTGATGGAGATGGGCGATGTCGCGCGCGCCCGTCACCGCTTCCTGGATGCCGTCGAACTGGATCCGACGCAGCCGGAGGCACGCATCCACGCGTCGGCCGCCTGCTTCGCATGTGGCGACGCGCAACGTGCGAGCAGCCTGCTGCCGCCGCTATGGGCATGGCCACCACTGTCCGACGAACTGCTCGAAGAACTGGCGAGCGCGCTGATCCAGGTCGGAAGAATCGAGGAGGCCGAGGCCCTGCTTGCACCGGCACCGCAGGACCAGTCTCCACCCGCAGCACGTCTGATCAGGCTGGCTCAGCTGTACGAGCGCACCAACCGGCTCGACCAGGGCAGCGCACTGCTGCAACAGATCGCAGCGTCGGCCAGCCAGCACGGCCCGCAGGTGCGGATGGAGATGTTGCAGTTGCAAGCGTCGCTCGCGCTGCGCCGCAAGGATCACGCCGCGGCCCGCAGCACGGTCAACGCACTGCTGCAACTGCGGCCGCCCGTGCAGGTACAGGCCAATGCCTATTTCATGCTCGGCGGCATTGCGGACAAGCAAGGCGACACCGCCGAAGCGATGGAGATGTTGGGCAAAGCGCATGCGATCCAACTGAAGATCGCCGCGGGCAGCATGCCCGGCATCGTCCAATCGGGGGATGAGCCGCTGCAAAGCTCCAACGCATGGCTGGAGCAAGCGCAAGCACGCTACGCAGACGTGCGCGACACGGCACCGGTCGCTGGCGCCTCGCCGGTCTTCATCGTGGGCTTCCCGCGCTCGGGCACTACCATGCTGGAGCAGATGCTCGATGCGCATCCGAACTACGCGTCAATGGACGAGCGCGCCATCGTGCAGAACTGCATCGAGTGGATGGAAGCGCAGGGCAAGCAGTACCCCTACGATCTCGACGCACTGGACAACGCCCAGGTCGAGGCGATGCGGCAGGTGTACTGGTCGGAGATCGCCAAGGTCATCGCGCTGGCGCCGGGCCAGCAGTTGGTCGACAAGAATCCGCTCAACATGCTGCGCCTGCCGATGATCATGCGCCTGTTTCCCAATGCGAAGATCATCCTGGCCCTGCGCCATCCCTGCGACGTGTTGCTGAGCTGCTACATGCAGAACTTCCGCTCCCCGGCATTCATGGTGCTGTGTTCGACCCTGGAACGCCTGGCCAAGAGCTACGTCAACGCGATGCGCTTCTGGATTCACCACCAGGCGCTGCTGCAACCCGACCTGCTGATCCTCAAGTACGAGGAGACCGTGGCCGATTTCCCGGCGCAGGTGCAGCGCATCGGCGGCTTCCTCGGCATCGCCCAGCCCGAGTTCCTGGCCGGCTTCAGCGAGCATGCCGCGCGCAAGGGCTATATCAGCACGCCCAGCTATTCGCAGGTGGTGGAACCGGTGAACCGGCGCGCGGTGGACCGCTGGCACGCGTATGCGCCGTGGCTGGCCAGCGCCCTGCCGATCCTGCAGCCGGTGGCCGCGCATTGGGGTTACGACCTGGAGACGCCCGCCGCATGAAAGCGCTCAGCGATTACATCCGCAGCTACGACGACGCGTTGCCCGCGGCGTTCTGCCGCCAACTGATCGACGGCTTCGAGGCCTCGCGCGCGCATCACCAGCGCAACGGCAGCAACAGCCGCGCGGCGCTCGGCGACAGCAACTGGACCGAGCTGGATGTCGGCAAGCTCGCCGATCCGGCGTTTCTCGGGTTCTTTCTCGACAAGATCGAGCACTACCTGGCGCGCTACAACCAGGACCTCGGCCTGACCCTGCCCATCCCCTATCGCCCGACCATCGACCGGCTGATCTTGAAGAAGTACCAGATCGGCGGCAGCGACCGTTTCCAGCCGCATTTCGATTCGATCGACGAAGTGGCCGAGCGCTACCTGGTGTTCCTGTGGTATCTCAACGACGTCGCCGAGGGCGGCACCACGCGCTTCTGCGATCTGGACGTGGAGACCGCGCCGCGCGCCGGCAGGTTGCTGATGTTCCCGCCGTACTGGATGTACCAGCACGTCGGCAATGCGCCTGTGTCCAACGACAAATACATCCTGTCCACCTACCTGATGTTCAAGCGCTGAGCGGCGGATTGGCGCGACGCGGCGCGCGCCGAGGCCGCGCGGCATCCAGCGCAGGCGCCGCCCGCGCTACAGTCCCGCGCGCAGGTTGAACGCACCGATGCACTCGACCAGGTGCCGCAGCGCCAGCGTCTCGGCCTCTTCCAGGTCCGGATGCCAGGTATCCAGGATCATCACCACCCGCACCTGTTCGCTGTGATTCCAGGCCTGGTGCAGGCAGGTGTCGTTGAATGTGACCAGTTGCCCGACTTGCCAGTGATGGGCGATGCCCGCCACGTCCAGTGCGCAATCCGGCGGCACGATCAGCGGCAGGTGGGTGACCACGCGCGAGTTGCTGACCCCGTAATGCGGCTTGATCGTGGTGCCCGGCGCCAGGATCGAGAACAGCACCTCCGGCGCGTGCAGATCGATCCTGGTCAGCGGCACATGCGCCAGCGCCGCCGCGGTGACCGGACAGCGCTGCAGGTTCTCGGCATGCGCCACGCCGTGTCGGTAGAAGAAGTAGGCATCCCAGGCGCCGTCGCCATGCCGGGCGCTCAGGTAGTCCTGCGGCGTGGCGCCATTGCTGAAGTCCAGGAATGGCTGCACCGCCTGGCGCGAGGCCAGCACCTGCCGCAGTTCGTTGCAGATGCCTTCGGTGGCGCCCTGCAGGCGCGCGTACCAGGGGAACCGCTCCGCCCCAAGATACGGCGACGGATCCAGGTCCGGCACGTAGAGAAAGGTCGGGCGCTGGCCGTCGTCGGCCGGACGCGGCTGCAAGCCCAGGTAGATCCGCAGCGCCGCGGTCACCCGGCGCAGCGCCGCCTCGCCGAAGCGATCGACCAGCGGCTGCAATGCGGAGGCGAACAGGGCGTGCCGGCCCTGGTCGATGCGCGCCATCGCCGCCAGCACCCGCGGCTGCAATTCCGGCGCGGTGCTGCGCTGATCGAGCCAGCGGCCCTTGGCCTGCGCGGCGTGCACCGCGGCAAAGTACATCGGCAAGGCCTCGTCGCCGCGCCCCAGCGCGTCCAGGCTCTCGGCCAGCCACAGCCGCAGCAGGAACGCGTCCGGCGCCAGCCGCACGCCCTGCTCGAACGCCGGCACCGCCTGCGCGTGCTCGCCCAGATGCGCCAGGCACATGCCAAGCCGGCTCCACGCCTCCAGGCTCGGGTCGGCGTCGGCGACCACGGCCCAGGCTTGCGCCGCGCGCGCGAGCTGGCCGCTGTCCGTCAGCAACGTCGCATGCAGACGGCGCAGCGTCACGTCGTCCGCCGCCTTCGCCAGCACCTGTTCGCACAGCGCATCGGCGCGCCGGTAGTCGCCCTGGGCGAGGTGGCGCCGCACCTCCTCGTGCACGCCCGCGCGGGTCAGTTCCTGGAACATCAGCCCGGGATCAGGGTCACGATGACGTGTTCGACGTAGGCCTCGAATTCCTCGCGCGCCTGCTTGGGCTGATGCAGCTGCAGCGACAACTGCAGGAAGCCGACGTAGGCGGCATAGGCCAGCCGGGCGCGATGCTGGGCGTCGGTGCGGCTCAGCCCGGCCTGGCGGAACGAGGCGATCAGGTACTCCATGCGCCGTTGCGAGACGCGGTCGATCACCGGGCGCACCGCCGGATGGTCCAGCGCCTTGAGCAGTTCGCTATAGATGATGTGCGGCTTGACCTCGTGCGCCACCAGTTGGAACAGCGCGCGCAAGCGGGTGCGTGGATCGGGCACCTCCTCGAGACTGCCGAACACCTGCTGCTGCTCGACCAGTTCCCACCGCTCCAGCGCCGCCTGCAACAGCGCGTCGCGCGAGGGGAAATGCCAGTAGAAGCTGCCCTTGGTGACGCCGAGCCGGCGCGCCAGCGGCTCCACCGCCACCGCGTTGACGCCCTGTTCGGCGATCAGGTCCAGGGCGGCCTGCGCCCAGTCCTCGGCGCTGAGTCGGTTGTTGCGGCCGCCACCCGAAGTGGCGGCCTCGTCGGTGGAAGGCGCGGAGGCGTTGTTCATCCGTCGATTTAACCATACGGGGCAGTCGATTGCAGTATGTAACTTGCATGAATCGAGCGCAAATGCCCAGCAGCATTGGCTTTTCGCTCCATACTGCATCGTATTGACATCCCCGCATGCCAGTCCATACTAGCCGGTATGGTTTCCTCGCCCACCACCCTGCCATCGTCCGCCCCCACCCTGCTCTCCGGTGCGGACGACACGCGCCTGGCCGCAACCGTGCTGACGCCGGGCGATGCGGGCGGCGTGCTGTTCGCGCATGGCTTCGGCCAGACCCGGCACGCATGGACGGCCACCGCCGCGACCTTGCACGCGCATTGCTATCGCAGCGTCGCCTACGACGCGCGTGGCCACGGCGACTCCTCGCGCAATCCCGCCGGGCTGGCGTACCGCGGCGAACAGTTCACCGACGACCTGATCGTGGTCGCCGGCGAAATGACGCCTGCGCCGGTGCTGGTCGCCGCCTCGATGGGCGGCCTGTTCGGCTTGATGGCCGAGGCGCGCTGGCCTGGCCTGTTCCGCGCGATGGTGCTGGTCGACATCACCCCGCGCTGGCAGCCGGCCGGGGTCGAGCGCATCCTGGCCTTCATGACCGCGCATCCGCGCGGCTTCGCCAGCCTGGACGACGCCGGCGACGCCATCGCCGCCTATCTGCCGCAGCGCGCGCGCAAGTCGCCGGAGGCGTTGCGCAGCGTGTTGCGCCGGCATGACGACGGCCGCTGGTACTGGCACTGGGATCCGCGCCTGGTCGAAGAGCTTGCGCGCGACAGCGACCAGCACCAGGGCGCGATCGCGCAGGCCGCCGCGCAGGTGCAGTGCCCGGTGCTGCTGATCAGTGGCGGGCGCAGCGACCTGGTCACGCCGCAGACCATCGAAGAATTCCTGTCGCTGGTGCCGCATGCGCAGCATGCGCACCTGCCCGAGGCCACGCATATGCTGGCCGGCGACGACAACGCCGCATTTACCGCCGCTGTGTTGCATTATCTGGACGCACTGCCACCGGCTAGCGCCGGCGCACCGTCCGCCGTTACCGAGTCTGTCCCCGGAGCACGCCCATGAGCATCGTTGCACCCTTCCTCGCGTTGTTGCTGGCTGGCGCCTTCGCCGCCTACCACCGCATGCGGCTCGCCGTCTGGGCCGCGCTGAGCGCCACGCTGCTGGTCGCGTGCTGGCTGCTCGGCGCCCACCACATCGCCACCATCGTCGCCGCCGTCGTGCTGGCGGTGATCGCGGTGCCGCTGCTGCTGCCGTTCGTGCGCAAGCCGCTGCTCACCGCGCCGATGCTGAAGGTGTTCCGCAAGGTGCTGCCACCGCTGTCGCAGACCGAACGCATCGCCCTGGAGACCGGCTCGGTCGGTTTCGAAGGCGAGCTGTTCACCGGCGACCCGGACTGGCAGAAGCTGCTGAACTATCCCAAGCCGCAGCTGACCGCCGAGGAGCAGGCCTTCCTCGACGGCCCGGTCGAAGAACTGTGCCGGATGACCAACGACTGGGAAATCACCCACGTCCACGCCGACCTGCCGCCGGAGCTGTGGAGCTTCATCAAGAAGCACAAGTTCTTCGGCATGATCATTCCGAAGGAATACGGCGGCCTGGGCTTCTCCGCGCTGGCCCACCACAAGGTGATCCAGAAGATCGCGTCGGTGTCGAGCGTGGTCAGCTCCACCGTCGGCGTGCCCAACTCGCTGGGTCCGGGCGAACTGCTGCTGCATTACGGCTCCAAGGAACAGAAGGACTACTACCTGCCGCGCCTGGCGGTGGGCCAGGAAGTTCCCTGCTTCGGCCTGACCGGTCCGTTCGCCGGCTCCGACGCCACCTCGATCCCCGACTACGGCATCGTCTGCAAGGGCGAGTGGAATGGCGCCAACGTGCTCGGCGTCAAGCTGACCTTCGACAAGCGATATATCACCCTGGCCCCGGTGGCGACCCTGGTCGGCCTGGCGTTCCGCATGTACGACCCGGAAGGCCTGATCGGCGACACCAAGGACATCGGCATCACCCTGGCGCTGCTGCCGCGCGAAACCCCCGGCGTTGAGATCGGCCGCCGCCACTTCCCGCTGAACTCGCCGTTCCAGAACGGCCCGATCCATGGCCGCGAGGTGTTCATCCCGCTCAGCCAGCTGATCGGCGGCGTGGACATGGTCGGCAAGGGCTGGAACATGCTCAACGAGTGCCTGGCCGTGGGCCGCTCGATCACCCTGCCCTCCACCGCCAGCGGCGGCGCCAAGTACGGCGCGATCGTCACCGGCGCGTATGCGCGCATCCGCAAGCAGTTCGGCCTGTCGGTCGGCCGCTTCGAAGGCGTGGAAGAGGCGCTGGCGCGGATCGGCGGCAAGGCCTATGCGATCAGCGCGCTGTCGCAGGCGACCGCCGCGGCGGTGGACCGCGGCGACGTGCCGTCGGTGCCGTCGGCGATCGCCAAGTACCACTGCACCACGATGAGCCGCGAAGTCATCAGCGACGTGATGGACGTGGTCGGCGGCAAGGGCATCATCCTGGGCCCGCGCAACTTCGCCGGCCGCAGTTGGCAGGCCGCGCCGATCGCGATCACCGTGGAAGGCGCCAACATCATGACCCGCAGCCTGCTGATCTTCGGCCAGGGCGCGATCCTGTGCCATCCGTGGGTGATGAAGGAGATGAAGGCCGCCGGCAACCCGGACCACAAGGCCGGCGTCGACGAGTTCGACCGCAACCTGTTCGGCCATATCGGCTTCGGCATCTCCAACGCGGTGCGCTCGCTGTGGTTCGGCCTGACCGCCGCGCGCATCGGCGCCGCGCCGGGCGACGCCTACACCCGCCGTTTCTTCCGCAAGCTGGATCGCTACTCGGCGAACCTGGCGCTGATGGCCGACGTGTCGATGCTGATGCTCGGCGGCAAGCTGAAGTTCAAGGAGTCGCTGTCCGGGCGCCTGGGCGACGTGCTGAGCCACATCTACATGACCAGCGCGATGCTCAAGCGCTACCACGACGACGGCGCGCCGGCGACCGACCAGCCGCTGCTGGCCTGGGCCTTCCACGACAGCGTGCACAAGATCGAGCTGGCGCTGTCGGCGGCGCTGCGCAACTTCCCGATCCGTCCGGTCGGCTGGCTGATGTGGGCGCTGATCTTCCCGTGGGGCCGCCGCGCCGAGGCGCCGGGCGACCGCCTGGGCCACCGCGTCGCCGCGCTGCTGATGACCCCGAACGAAGCCCGCGATCGCCTCGGCCAGGGCGTGTTCCTGACCCCGTGCGAGAACAATCCGGGCGGTCGCATCGCCAGCTACCTGACCAAGGCGGTGCTGGCCGAACCGGTCGAGCGCAAGTTCTTGAAGGCGCTCAAGAGCAAGGGCATCGAGGCGCTGGACTTCGCCTCGCAGCTGGACGAGGCGGTGCGCGAAGGCGTGCTCTCGGCCGACGAGCGCCGCCAGCTGGAGGAACTGCGCGAGATCACCATGGACACGATCAGCGTCGACGACTTCGACACCGACGAATTGCGTTCGGCCAGCTACTTCCAGCGTGCCGCGGCCGCGGCCGACGACGGGCATTCGCGCGAAGCGGCCTGATCTCCCTGGTCATGCGGCACCCACGACGGCGGACTTCGGTCCGCCGTCGTGCGTTTCAGGGTCTAGCCCCGAGCTGAGTACCAGCGCGTCCACCACCCACTTCTGCGCGAGTCAGCCGAACACGTCTTCGCTCGGCGGGAGCGGATCAGGTGGCCCGGGTCGGCCAAGAGGCGCTTGAGCGGGAATGGCTGTCGCTGCCGAAGCCGCTCCCACAGCCAGCCGGCAGCGCCTCGCGCTCCGTCGCCCTGCAGATGTACCGCGATTGAAAAGTCCGCATCGCGCGCGGGCTGCGGCCAGCCACGCAGCGGCGGCATGAAGATTGAAGGCGCGCGCGAATCAAACCGGATTCTTCGCGCCTCTAGAGGCGCGTCGCCGCCGCGCATCGGCGACGACTTGCGGCCCGGCTCAGAACGCCAGCAGCACCGCCACAATCGCCAGCGCCGCCGGCAGCGCCTGCACGAACACGATGCGGCGGCTGACGCTCCAACCGCCGTACAGGCCGGCCACCACCACGCAGCCGAGGAAGAACAGCATCACATCGACCCGCTGCGCGACCAGGCCCCAGGCCAGGCCGGCGGCGAGGAAACCGTTGTACAGGCCCTGATTGGCGGCCAGGACCTTGGTCGACTGCGCCTTCTCCGGGCCGTTGCGGAACACCTTCATGCCCAGCGGCCGCGTCCACAGGAACATCTCCAGCACCAGGATGTAGACGTGCAGCAGCGCCACCAGGCATACGAGGATCGAAGCCAGCAGGGTCATGCGCGCGTCCATCGGCGGAAGAGGATGCACAGCATAGCGGTTGCCGCGGTGGCCGGCACCACGGCCGCGCGGCCTGCTGGACGCGGACTCACCGCCTCGGCGCCGCCTCCGCCGCTGTCGGGGCGGTGCTTTCGACCGCACGCGCCAGGCGCCAGCCGATGACGCCGGAAAGCGCCGCGGCCGATGCGGCCAACGCGGCGAAACCTTGCACGCCCACGCCTAGGCCGCGCAGGCCGATCATCGCCGAAGAGACGGCCACGTCGCCGGCACGCCACACTGCCGTATCCACCGCGTTCTTGCCCTGGTAGCGCAACTGCCGCGGCACCCGCGTGTACAGCGATTCGCGCGCGGGCCCCACCATGCCGTAGGTCAGCGCACGGGTGATCACCACCGGCAGCACCACCCAGGGCACGATCCACACCGCCAGCGCATAGGGATCGGGCGACAACGCGGTGGCCACCAGCGCGCCCACGCTGATCAGCGCCCACAGCGCGATCACCATGCCGGCGCCCTTCTTCATCAGCAGCCAGCGGGTCACCGTGATCTGCACGGCGACCTGCAACACATTGGTCAGCATGTCGATGTTGGCGGCGAACTCGGTGCGCTCGACCGCGTTGTGGAAGGTGGCGCCGGAGTAATCGGTCATCAGCGCGTAGCCGGCCGTGCCGATGCAATCGCCCAGCAGCATCAGCAGTGCCATGCCCCGCATGAACGGATTGGCCAGGATCTGTTTGAGACCGTCGAACATGCCACCGCCGACCGCCCCCTCGTGGCCGACGTCGTGGCGGCGCGCGCCATGCACCCGTGCCCAGCGCCCGAGCAGGATCACGCAAGCCAGTGCCACGCCCAACAGCGCCGCCGACACCACCAGCAGCGGCGCCACGCCGATCACCCCGACCAGCCCCCGGGTCAGCAGCGGGCCGGCTACCGCGCCGGCGGTGCCGCCCAGGCCGATCAGCGGGAACAGCCGCCGCGCCTGTTCGTTGCTCCAGATGTCGGCCATGAAGCTCCAGAACACCGACACCACGAACAGGTTGAACACGCTGACCCAGACGAAGAACACGATGCCCAGCGCACGCGGACTGAGCCCGCCGTAGCCGCTGAACAGCGGCACGAAGCCGAACAGGCACAGCGCGAAGAACACGTACACCGCCGGGACCACGATCCGTCGCGGCCAATGCGCCGCCATCCATGCGAACAGCGGAGTCAGCAGCAGCGTGGCGACGAAGGTCGCCATGTAGAACCAAGGGAGCTGGGTCGAGCCGACCGCCGCGGCCAGTTGTTCGCGCACCGGCCGGATCACGTAGTACGCCGACAGCACGCAGAAGAAGTAGACGAAGGACAGCAGCACCGCGCGCAGCTCGCCGGTGTGGACGCGCTTGTTTTCCGCTTGCATCGGCTCGCCGTTCGCCGCCTGGTTGCGCGCAAGGTATCCGATGCACTGCAACATCGCCAGCGCCGTCGCCGTGCGAGTCCCACGGATATGCCGCGCCGCCGCACGCCACCACGCGCGCCGAGCATATGCTCTATCCCCGGCGACTAGCGTCGGCGCCAGGAATCGGGGGGACTACCGCGGGTGTACGACTACATCATCATCGGCGCGGGCTCGGCGGGCTGCGTGCTGGCCAACCGGCTCAGCGAGGATCGCGATTGCAAGGTGCTGCTGATCGAGGCCGGGCCGCGCGACCGCAATCCCTTCATCCACATGCCGGCCGGCCTGGCGCGCCTGGCCAACAACCGCCGCCTCAACTGGAACTACCTCACCGCGCCGGAGCCGGCCTTGAACGACCGCCGCCTGTGGTGGCCGCGCGGCAAGGTGCTGGGCGGATCGAGTTCGATCAACGCGATGTGCTACGTGCGCGGCGTGCCGGCCGACTACGACGACTGGGCGGCCGACGGCGCCGAGGGCTGGGACTGGCGCGGCGTGCTGCCCTACTTCCGCCGCAGCGAGCGCAACAGCCGCGGCGGCGACGCGCTGCACGGCGGCGACGGTCCGCTGCACGTGTCCGACCTGCGCCACCACAACCCGCTCTCGGCGGTGTTCATCGCCGCCGGGCAGCAGGCGGGCTTTCCGCACAACCCCGACTTCAACGGCCCGCAGCAACAGGGCGTGGGCCTGTACCAGGTCACCCAGAAGGACGGCGCGCGCTGCTCGGCGGCGGTCGCCTACCTGGCCCCGGCGCAGGCGCGCCCCAACCTGCAGGTGATCACCGATGCGCTGGTGCTGCGGCTGCTGCTCGAAGGCGAGCGCGTGGTCGGCGTGGCCTACGCGCAGCGCGGCAGCGAGGTGCACGCGCGCGCGACGCGCGAGGTGCTGCTCAGCGCCGGCGCGGTGAACTCGCCGCAGTTGCTGATGCTGTCGGGCATCGGCCCGGCCGAGGAACTGCAGCGCCACGGCATCGCGGTGCGCCTGGACCAGCCGCAGGTCGGCGCCAACCTGCAGGATCACCTGGACGTGTGCACGCTGTACCGCACGCGCCCCGGCATCAGCTACGACCGCCGCAACCAGCTCAAGATCGCCTTCGACTATTTCCTGCGCGGCCACCGCGGCGCCGGCAGCAGTAATATCGCCGAGGCCGGCGGCTTCATCCGTTCGCCGCTGGCGCCGGACGCGCGCGCCGACATCCAGTTGCATTTCGTGCCGGCGATGCTCGACGACCATGGCCGCAACCGCCTGCCCGGCGACGGCTTCACCCTGCACGCCTGCCACCTGCAGCCGCGCAGCCGCGGCCGCCTGTCGCTCAACGACGCCGACCCGCGCACCCCGGCACGGATCCAGGCCAACTATCTCAGCGACCCCGACGGTTTCGACCTGCGCATGCTGGTGGAATGCGCGCGCCTGGCGCGGCGCATCCTGCAGCAGCCGGCCTTCGCGCAATGGCGTGGCGCGCCGTTGCTGCCGGCGCGCGAGGATCTGGACGAGGCCGGCCTGATCGCCTACATCCGCGCCAAGGCCGAGACCATCTATCACCCGATCGGCACCTGCCGGATGGGCAGCGATGCGCATGCCGTGGTCGATCCGCAGTTGCGCCTGCGCGGGCTGGACGGCCTGCGCGTGGTCGACGCCTCGGTGATGCCGCGCCTGGTCAGCGGCAACACCAACGGGCCGACGATGATGATCGCCGAGCGCGCCGCGGACCTGATCCGCGGCCGCAGCGTGCTGCGCGACTGAACGTCACGCGTGGCGCGTCAGCGCGCGCGTCCGGCCAACCACACGCCCAGCGCCGCCAGCGCGAAGCCGCACAGTTTCAGGGTGGTCAGGTGCTCACCGAGCAGCACGTGGCCGAACACGGCGGTAACCGGCGGCATCAGGAAGAACAGGCTCGCCACCTGCGTGGCCGCGCCGCGGCGCAGCAGCAGGAACAGCAGCGCGAAGCCGCCGATCGAGTTGACCAGCACCAGCCACGCCATCGCCGCGACGAACCCGCCGCTGGTCTGGAAACGGAAGCCTTCCCACGCCGCCAGCGGCAGCAGCACCAGCGTCGCCGCCGCGTTCTGCACCGCCAGCCCGACGCGCAGGTCGAGCTGGGCGGCGTGCCGCTTCTGGTACAGGGTGCCGGCGGCGATGCCGAACAGGCCCACCAGCAGCGCCAGCCAGCCGCCCCAGGAGGTCGTCCCGTCGATCCGGTCGGCCGCGACGGTGGCGACGCCGGCGAACCCCAGCGCCATGCCCAGCCATTGCGCGGCACGCAGGCGTGCCCCGCCGAACCACGGGCTGGCCCAGGCCACCAGCAACGGCATCGCCCCGATCACCAACGCGGCCACGCCCGAGCCGGTGCCCAACGCGAACGCCGCGTACACCCCGCCGAACTGCAGGGCCAGCATCAGCACCCCGGCCAGCGCGCTGCGCGCCAATTCCTGCCGCGGCAGCGCCTGCAGCCGTGCGCGACCGGCGGCGAGCGCGAAGCACAGCGCGGTCAGGCCGAAGCGCCACAGCAGCGCGGTGAATGGTGCGGCGTGCGCCACCACCTGCTTGCCGGCGATGTAGCCGGTGCACCACACCAGCACGAAGGCCAGACCCAGCCAGGTCGCGACGCTGGGCAGGCGGCGCGCGGCGGGGATCGGCGGATGCGCGGGAACTGGCATGCGGCATGATCCCGCAACCGCACGGCTGCCGTCACTCCGCGTACAACCGTTCAGCCGGAGCGCCGCGTCCCTGGCCGCCGGGGCACGCCGATTGCATCTGTCCAGGCAGGGCCGCGCCCTCGCGGCTGGAGCTCACGCAGCACACCGCCACCACGGCGTCGGCGCGGCAAAATCATCAGTAGGATCAAGACGATGCCCATTCATCTTGTCCCGGTTTGTGCAATCGCGAAAAGCGGCGCTAGAATCGGTTTCGGCAGCACCTCACAGGCCACACGCGCGATGACACAGAACAGCAGGCACCGGCTCCTTCGACCGGTGGCAACCGGGTTGCTCGGGGCGTTGCTGCCCTTTGCGATGTCCTCCACCGCGCAGACGCCGGCGCCGGCGCAACCGCTGCCGCCGCCGCTCTACACCGAGGCCACGCGCTACACCTCGCCGACCCAGCCGCTGCCGTATCGCGCGTCGCTGCCGGAGAGCAAAGTGCTGCCGCTGGCCAGGGACTTCGATGTCGCCAGCCTGGAAGCGATGGCCGAGCAGCTCACCTATGGCGAGCGCGTGCCCGGCCTGGCGGTGGCGATCGTGCACAACGGTCAGGTGATCAGCGCGCGCGGCTACGGCGTCACCGACGTCAATCGCCCCGAACCGGTCGATGCGCACACCGTGTTCCGCCTGGCCTCGCTGTCCAAGGCCTTCGCCGGCACCATGGCCGGTCTGCTGGTCAACGACGGCACGCTGCGCTGGGACAGCAAGGTCATCGACTACGTGCCCGGCTTCCAGCTCAGCGACCCGGTCGCCACCCGCCAGTTGAACGTGGCCGACCTGCTCAGCCACCGCGTCGGCCTGACCTATAACGCCTACGACCGCGACGTCGAATCCAACGCCGACTACTACACGCTCAGCCACAAGCTCGCCTATGCCCCGCTCAAGTGCGCGCCGGGCGAATGCTATGCCTACCAGAACGTCGCCTTCAGCCTGATCGGCGACGTGGTGTTCGCCGCCTCCGGCAGCTTCTACGAGCAGTCGGTGGAGCGCCGCATCTTCAAGCCGCTGGGCATGAACGACGCCAGCCTGGGCCTGGCCGGCATCCAGGCCAGCCCGCGCTGGGCGCGCCCGCACGTGCGCAGCCGCAACGGCTGGGTGTCGCTGATGCCCAAGCCCACCTACTACCGGCTGGCCCCGGCCGCCGGCGTCAACGCCAGCATCAGCGACATGGCGCAGTGGCTGATCGCGCAGACCGGACACCGTCCGGACGTGCTGCCGGCGCCGCTGCTGGCGACCCTGCATGCGCCGCTCATCCTCACTCCGGGCGAAATGCGCTCGGGCTGGCGCCGCGAGCGGGTCAACTCGGCCAGTTACGCGCTGGGCTGGCGCGTGTTCGACTACTCGGGCCACCAGGTGGTGTTCCATGCCGGCGCGGTGCAGGGCTATCGCGGCCTGGTCGCGCTGGTGCCGGAACGCGACCTCGGTGTGGCGATCCTGTGGAACGGCGAGAGCGGCCTGCCGTCCGGGCTGCTGCCGACCATCCTCGACCGCGCCATCGGCCTGCCGACGCAGCGCTGGCTGGACGTGGACACCGACTTCGGCAGCGACAACATGATGGCCGAGCGTCCGGACCCGAAGGACAAGAAGGGCGCCTCCTCGTCCAAGTCGACCGCGTCGCCGCACTGACGCGGGCGGGTTCCGGATGGATTGAGCGGAAGGCGGCGCGAGCCGCCTTTTTGCTGTCTAGCGTGCCGCTTTCGCGGGGGCTGCGCTTCAACGGGACACTATCGGATGCGGCGCACACTGGTAGCTGCAGTTGATCCGGCATTGAGGGAATCCAGACGATAGGTCGCGGCTAAAGCCGCTCCTTGTATCTGGACATGAGGCCCACGTGGCCTTATGTCTTCCGACTGATCATCGGAGCAGTGCGGGAAGCCCAGTCGCTCCTAAAGCCACGAGCTTGCATTGTAGATTGGCTCCCGCATTGCATATGCTGGCCCATCGGTGTCCGTACGGTATCCAGAGTCCGCCGCAGGCGTGAACTCGCATCCACAAGGCAGGACCGGGCGCAGCGGTGATCGTGTTCACCCTACGATGGAGGAATTCCCCATGTCCCCAGTCGTCGGTATCGACGTCGCCAAACACCGTTTCGACCTGGCCATCGACCTGGCCAACGGCAAGTACCGCACCAAGGCCAAGCTTTCCAACGATCCGAAGGGGTTCCAGGCCCTACGGACGTGGCTGCAGAGCCATGCGCAGGCGGACAGCTGGATCGTGATGGAAGCCACCGGCACCTACCACGAGGCCCTGGCTGAGTTCGTGCACGCCTTGGGCTACCGCGTATGCGTCCTCAACCCGGCGCAGACGGCGCTGTATGCGCGCAGCCAGCTGACCCGGGTCAAGACCGACCGGAGCGATGCCAAGCTGATCGCCAGCTACGGCCTGCGCCATGCGTCGCAATTGCGGCCGTGGCAGTCCGATCCGCCGGCGCTCAAGCACCTCAAGGCGCTGGTGCGTCGGCGCGAGGACCTGCTGCAGATGCTGCAGATGGAGCGCAACCGCCTGGACGTCGCCGCGCCGGTGGTGCGCGACTCGCTGCTGGAGATCATCGGCCAGTTGCAAGCGAACATCGCCCAGATCGAACGGGCCATCGACGACCAGATCGACAAGGATCCTACCCTGCGCGGGCAGCGCGAGCTGCTGGTCAGCATCGACGGCATCGCCGAGAGGAGCGCGGCGCTGTTGCTGGCCGAGCTCGGCGACGTGGAGCGCTTCTCCCAGGCCTCGGCGGTGACCGCCTTCGCCGGGTTGAATCCACGGCTGCAGGAGTCCGGCAAGCGCAAGGGGCAGGTCTGCATCTCCCGTACCGGCTCCCCACGCCTGCGCGCCGGCCTGTTCCTGCCGGCCTTGGTCGCCATGACCCACAACCCGGTCGTGCGTGCGCTGAAACAACGCCTGCGCGAACGCGGCAAGGCCAACAAGCAGATCATCTGCGCCGCCATGCGCAAGCTGCTGCATATCGCCTACGGCGTGCTCAAATCGCGCACGCCCTTCGACCCTCAAAAGGCCCTTGCCTGTTAGGGGGGAAGACGGTATCTACAGGGGGCAGCGCCCGTGGCAGCAGCGGCCGACCCATGCTGAAGCCCCTGCTTGAAGCCATCGATAGGCGCTTCGTTGCCGGCGTCGGCCGGCGTCTTTCGCTACGACAATCGGCAGCAGGACCGGCCGGCAGCGACTCGCACACGTCCATCAAGCGGATAAAGCCCCTCTCCCATCCGGAGAGGGGTTGGGGTGAGGGTCCGAGCGAAGCCTCGCGGCAACAGGTTGCCAACGTCTGGACAAAACGCGCAGCAAGAAGCAGGTCGCCGCCATGTGCATGCAGGGCGGCGACCGTCCGTCGGACAACGATCGATGGTGACGATGGGTTCGCCTGTACGCCAACGCGATCTCGCGCGCACCCGCCATCTCACGCAGGCGCCGACGCAGCACCCTGCGTGGCGAACAGTGCGGATGGTTTGAACGCCGAGTTGCCAGCGCGCCACATGGCAGCGCTGCTGGATGCCCTGGCGCACGCGGGAGAAGCCATACGACTTCGGCGAACGCGGCTCCAAGGCAAGGAGGCAGCCGCTTGACGAACGCGTGCGGCGTGGTCGCTAGCAGCGCAGTCGTGGGAACTCCGGACAGATCGGTCACGCCCGATGGCGACAGAGCACAATGGCGGCAAACGCCCCTTCAAGGACTGGCCACCGTCTCCGCGAGAAGACCGCAGACCGCGCAGGCGGCATGCCGATGGCAGGCGGCCGGCAGCGCGATACCACGTCGACGCCTGCACGCAACTCGCCGCAGCGACGCCGAACGACGCCCATAAAAAAGCTCCCTCCCCGCTGGGCACCGGGGAGAGAGCTTAGGGACGGCTATCGGGATGGATCAGATCAGCGGCGCGGGCGTTGCCGGCAGTGCGACCGGAGCGGTCTTCTTCTTGCGGGCAGCCGGCTTCTTCTTCGCGACGGCCTTCTTGGCGACAGCCTTCTTCGCGGCCGGCTTCTTGGCAGCCGACTTCTTGACCGCCTTCTTCGCGGTGGCCTTCTTCGCGGTCTTCTTCACTGCCTTCTTGGCAGTGGCCTTCTTCGCGGTCTTCTTGGCGGCGGTCTTCTTGGTCGCTGCCTTCTTCGCGGTCTTCTTCACCGCCTTCTTCGCGGCGGTCTTCTTGACGGCCTTCTTGACCGCCTTCTTCACCTTGGCGACCTTCTTGGCGACCTTCTTGACAGCCTTCTTCACTGCCTTCTTGACCGAGATCTTCTTGGCTGCCGGCTTCTTGGCGGCAGTCTTCTTGACCGCTTTCTTGGCGGCCGGCTTCTTTTTCGCAGCTTTCTTCGTGGCCATGGGATGGCTCCTCGTCAGTGAACTATGGATTGAAAACGCCCAGTTAAAGCAAACCCGCGGCGATGGTCCGCCTGCAGGATCCGTCGGCGCGTCGTGCGGGCCGGGTCGGATACAGAAACACCCGTACCGAAGCTCGATACGGGTGCCGTGCCAGGGGAGACGTTGCGTTTCTCGGAGGGAAGCGATACCTGATCCACCATCATCGGGTTCCTGGCGGATGTCCAAGTTGTGCTTCGCGGTTTGATGTCGATCCGATTCACTCGCTTGCGCAGCAACGTCTGCTGGGCGAAACCTAATCACGCTTTTTTTTACTGTCAACAGGTCTCCGCAATTTTTTTTCAGGCGCGGCGCTTAGCGACGCCGCCAAGCGCCGCGCGCGGCAGCCATTCGCGTGCGGCCGGCGCCGCCGCCGAACCTGTGGCGAAGGTTCGACGCAAACAAAAACAGCGGAAATTCCCGTGCTTTTTTGCAACATTCCAATCCGACCCGCCGCCGCGCGCGCGCGCGCGCGGCATGCTGGCGACGGCGGCACGCGCGCGCACGAGCCTGTCCGCAAGCTGAAAAAAACTTTTCGCAGCGCGTGCCATTCCGGCATCGCACAAGAGCAAATGCGCAAAACTGCGCAAACTTTTTCGCGCCATGCGACGCGCGCGACGCCTGCGCGCTTCGCCACGCGCGCGGCGCAACGACCACGCGCGATGCCGGCATCGAGGTCGATTCGACACGCCGCCTCATCACCGCGACGTCACGCGTGCGCGGCCGATGCCTCGGCGTTCTGTCGCGCCATCGCGACCGCGGCGACGCGCGCGTGCGCGGATGCGGCGCCACGGCGGCGCCGCCTCGTCGCCGCCATGGCGGACAGGCGAGACCGATGCGAATGCAGCACCGTTTCCTGCCGCGACCGGCGCGCCGCGATCGTGTCTACGCTCGGCGCCGGCCTTCGCGCGCAGGTCGATCGCGTCGCGCGCCGCCCTGCGCCGCCACCACTGCCAAAATTCCGACGCGATAGTTGCCTGCGTGGCGCGGTCGTCCTGCAGCATCCTCGGGCGGCGGCGGTGCATCGCCGCATGCAGCGCGCCGGCCGCTGCTCGTCGGGTCGATCGTCGCGTGGTTTCCGGCGCGCCGCGTGCGCGACGTGCAGCTTCACCCGGCGACGCGCACGCCGCCGTCCTGCACCGCATGATCGTCCGAGCCCCCAAACGAAAACCGGCCGCACAAGGCGGCCGGTTCGGCTGTCGCGACGAGGCGGCGCGGCTCAGTGGCCGTCTTCCTCGAGCAGCTCGGCGTAGTCGTCCGGGGACAGCAGTTCGTTCAACTGCTCCTGGTCGTCGATCTCCAGCACGAACAGCCAGCCTTCGCCGTAGGCGTCCTCGTTGATGGTCTCCGGCTTGTCGCTGAGCGCGCTGTTGACCTCGACCACCTTGCCGGTGAGCGGGCTGTACACGTCCGAGGCGGCCTTGACCGACTCGACCACGGCCACGCCGTTGCCGGCGACGACCTCATCGCCGACGTTCGGCAGTTCGACGTAGACCAGGTCGCCGAGCAGGCCTTGGGCATGATCGGAGATGCCGACGGTGACGCGGCCGCTGCCTTCGACGCGCGCCCACTCGTGGGACTTGAGGAATTTGAGGTCGCCAGGGATCTCGCTCATGGGGTTGCTCCGGAAGAAGACGGTATCGGGGATGGATGGCTAGTGTAGCGAACCGGATGCTCCGCAACGATGGCGCGGGCGCATCGCGGCGGGCGGCGGCTCAGCCGAGCACGCCGGGCTGGACCTGGCCTTCGCGCACGAACGGGAACTTGACCACGCGCACCGGCACTTCCTTGCCGCGGATGTCCACGCGCACCGCGCCCGGCTCGCCGGCCGGTACGCGCGCGAAGGCGATCGCCTTGCCCAGCGTCGGCGAGAACGTGCCGGACAGGATCTCGCCCTCGCCCTGCGCGGTCAGCACCTTCTGGCCGTGGCGCAGCACGCCCCTGTCGTCCATCACCAGGCCGATCATCTGCCGCGGCGCGCCGTTGGCCTTGTGCGCCTCGAGCACATCGCGGCCGATGAACACGCGGCCCTCGTCCAGCGTCACCGTCCAGGCCAGCGCCGCCTCGTACGGCGACACGGTCTCGTCCATGTCCTGTCCATACAGGTTCATGCCGGCCTCCAGCCGCAGCGTGTCGCGCGCGCCCAGTCCGGCCGGCTTGACCCCGGCCCGCAGCAGCGCATCCCAGAACGCCACGGCCTGTTGCTGCGGCAGCACGATCTCGAAGCCGTCCTCGCCGGTGTAGCCGGTGCGCGCGACGAACAGCGCCACGCCGTCGGCCGAACTGGCCTCGACCGCGGAAAAGCGGCCCAGCTTCTGCACCGCGGCGCGGTCGTCCTCGCGCAGCAGGCCGATCACCTTGGCGCGCGCCGTGGGGCCCTGCACCGCGATCATCGCGAAGTCGTCGCGCTCGCGCACCTCCACGCCGAACGCGTGCGCCTGCTCGCCGATCCAGGCCAGGTCCTTGGCGCGGGTGGCGGCGTTGACCACCAGGCGGAAGAAGGTGTCGGACAGGTAATAGACGATCAGGTCGTCGATCACCCCGCCCTGCGGATTGAGCATGCAGGTGTACAACGCCTTGCCCGGCACCTTGAGCTTGTCCACCGAGTTGGCCAGCAGATGGCGCAGGAAGGCGCGCACCTGCGCGCCATGCAGGTCGACCACGGTCATGTGGCTGACGTCGAACATGCCGGCGTCGCGGCGCACCTGATGGTGCTCGTCGATCTGCGAGCCGTAGTGGATCGGCATGTCCCAGCCGCCGAAGTCGACCATCTTGGCGCCGAGGGCGCGGTGGCTGTCGTTGAGGATGGTCTTCTGGGTCATGGCGCGGGTCCGTGAGGAAAGTCGCCCATTATCGCTGGCGTGAAGCCGGGAGTGGGGAATGGAGAATGGGGAATCGCAGGCGCGGCCGTTCCGACCCAGGAACCGGCGCCAGATCGTGCTGTAGGAGCGGCTTCAGCCGCGACCGGCGAAGGCGGGGATTGGAGAATCGGGATTCGGGATTCGCAGCAGCGCCGCCCTGATCCGAAGGCCGGCGCCGGGTCTTGCAGTGCGCGGGAGAAGCTTCCGCCGTTCTTACGCGAGAGGAAGGGAAACGGCGGAGGTGCCGCGCACTCGCGACACCAATTCCCGATCCCGAATCCCCACTCCCGGCCTCACTCCGCCTCGACGAGCAGCGTCATCCCGTCCACGCCGACGATGCGCACCGCGCTGCCCGCGGGCAGTTCGGGACCACCGACGACCCAGAACGCGTCGTCAACCTTGGCGCGGCCGCGGCCGCCGTGGATCGGCTGGTCCAGCGTCACCACGCGCCCGATCAGTTGCTCGGCGCGGCGGTTGAGCAGCGGCTGGTCGCTGACCCGATCGCGCTTGCGGAACCAGGTGCGGTACACCTGGATCGAAACGAAGCTCAGCACCACGAACGCGCCGACCTGCAGCAGCAGCGACATATCCGGCAGCACCAGCACCGCGAGGAACACCGCCGCGGCGGCGAACCCCATCCACAGCATGAAGGCGCCCGGCGCCAGCGCTTCGGCCGCGAACAGCAGCAAGGTCAGCGCGCCCCACGCCACCACCTCCGCGCGCACGGCTCAGGCTCCGCTGCGCGGCGGCATGCCGCGCGGCACCGCCGGCGGCGCGGACTGCTGCTTGCCCAGCGCCTCGCGGGCCAGCTCGGAGATGCCCGCGATCGAGCCGATGATGCCGCTGGACTCCATCGGCATCAGCACGAACTTCTGGTTCGGCGCGGTGGCCAGTTCCTTGAACGCCTCCACATACTTCTGCGCGATGAAGTAGTTGATCGCCTGCACGTCGCCTTCGGCGATCGCCTTGGACACCATCGCGGTGGCGCGCGCTTCGGCCTCGGCCAGGCGCTCGCGCGCCTCGGCGTCGCGGAACGCGGCCTCCTTGCGGCCTTCGGCCTCCAGCACCGCCGCCTGCTTCTCGCCCTCGGCGCGCAGGATCTCCGACTGCCGCGAGCCCTCGGCCTCGAGGATCTGCGCGCGCTTCTCGCGCTCGGCCTTCATCTGCCGCGCCATCGCATCGACCAGGTCGCGCGGCGGCTGGATGTCGCGGATCTCAATGCGGGTGACCTTGATGCCCCACGGGTTGGTGGCATGGTCGACCACGTTCAACAACTGCGCGTTGATGGTCTCGCGCTGGCTCAGCGACTCGTCCAGGTCCATCGAGCCGATCACGGTACGGATGTTGGTCTGCACCAGCGCGATGGTGGCGATCTCCAGATTCGATACCTCATACGCCGCCTTGGCCGCGTCCAGTACCTGGAAGAACACCACGCCGTCCACGCGCACCACCGCGTTGTCCTTGGTGATGACGTCCTGGCTGGGCACATCCAGCACCTGCTCCATCATGTTGACCTTGCGCCCCACCCCGTAGACCACCGGGATCAGGAAATGCAGGCCCGGCGACAGGGTGTGGGTGTAGCGGCCGAACCGCTCCACCGTCCACTGGAAACCCTGCGGCACCATGCGCACGGTCTTGAACAGCACGATCACGCCGGCGACCAGCAGAACCAGCGCGAGGAAGAAGGTGGATGGCATCGGGTTGCTCCATTAACCGAAAAAAGGAATCGAGTCCGCAGTATAGCGAGCGCCTGCGCGGGCGCCGGTCACCAGCGGATGCGGCCGAGCAGCATGTCCTTGAACATGACCCAGTCGCCGGCGAACGAGTACAGCGGATGGCGGAAGGTGGCCGGACGGTTCTTCTCGAAGAAGAAATGCCCGGCCCAGGCGCAGCCGTAGCCGCACACCGGCGCCGCCCACAGCCAGCGTGGCTGGCCGGTGCACAGCGCCAGCAGCACGACCAGCAGCACCGCAGCGCTGCCGACGAAGTGCAGCCGCCGCGACAGCGGATGGCGGTGCTCGCTCAAATAAAACGGATAGAACGCGCGGAAGCTGGCGAAACGGCGCATGCGGCGGCCCTCCCTAGGCAACGCAGGCGGCCAGCATACGCCGCGCCGGCGGCTGCATTAAAGACGCGTGGTCCGGGCAGCACCGGGAAGGCCGCGCCACCGGAGGCGCGCCGCCCCACCCGATCGCGCCTAGTGTTGTCAGGCGGCGGCGAGGACGCGATACGCCGGCAGCACACGACGCCGTCGCCGGAAGATCGCCACCTCCCGTTCGGCGCTCCGGCGCTCCGCGCGGGTCAGCCCTGCCGCGGTGCGAACATGATCACCGCCATGCCCAGCAGGCACAGGCCGGCGCCGAGCAGGTCCCAGCGCGTGGGCCGGATCGATTGCACCGCCCACAGCCACAGCAGCGCCACCGCGATGTAGACGCCGCCGTAGGCGGCGTAGACGCGGCCGCTGGCCTCCGGATGCAGGCTCAGCAACCACACGAACGCGGCCAGGCTGGCGCCGGCCGGCAGCAACAGCCAGGCGCTGCCCTGTTCGCGCAGCCACAGGTACGGCAGATAGCAGCCGACGATCTCGGCCAGGGCGGTCAGCACGAACAGCAGCAGCGTCTTCATCCGGCCGCGCCGCGCTCCTCGGCCTTGGCGCGCTGCCAGTACGCCTCCTGCTGGTCCAGCGACAATCCATCCAGTGCGCCGCCCTCGCGCTGCGCCAACTGCTCCATCGCGCGGAAGCGGCGTTCGAATTTCTGGTTGGCATGACGCAGTGCAGCGCCGACATCGACCTGCGCGTGACGCGCGAGATTGGCGCAAACGAACAGCAGATCGCCGATCTCGTCCTGCAGCCGTGCCTGGTTGTCCTGCACCGCGCCGCGCGCGAACTCCACGCGCACTTCCTCCAACTCCTCCTGCAGCTTGTCCAACACCGGGCCGGGACCGGGCCAGTCGAAGCCGACCCGCGCCGCGCGCGCCTGCAGTTTTACCGCGCGCTGCCATTCGGGCAGGCCACGCGCGATCCCGGCCAGCGCGGAGGCGTCGGTCTTGCCAGCCGCGGCACGCTCGTCGCGCTTGATCTGCTCCCAGTTCAATGTCTGCTGCCCGGCGTCGGCGACCTGGCTGTCGCCGAACACGTGCGGATGCCGGCGCACCATCTTGTCGCAGATTGCGGCGACCACGTCGTCGAAGCCGAACGCGCCCTGCTCGCGCGCCATCTGCGCATGGAACACCACCTGCAGCAGCAGGTCGCCGAGTTCGTCCTTCAACTCGCCCAGGTCGTTGCGGTCGATCGCGTCGGCCACCTCGTACGCTTCTTCGATGGTGTAGGCGGCGATGCTGGCGAAATCCTGCTCCAGATCCCAGGGGCAGCCGTGCTCGCGATCGCGCAGGCGCGCCATGATCTCGAGCAGGGCGGGAAGGTCGTAGCGGGCTGGATTCACAGGGGCGTTCCGGTGCGACGGCCACGCGCCGCCAGGACGCTAGTTTGGCAGAGCGACGCCGCGACGGAGGACGCGGCATGACCGAAAGAGGCGCCGGGAGCGACGCCGCCGTGGCGCGATACGCGTGGCCGATGCGTCGCTACCGCGCCGGCCGGGCGCCGGCGCACTGCGGCGCAAGTCTGCGCTTGCCGCCTCCGCGCACCCGATGGCAAGGCGCGCTCAGCCCAGCCAGTCGCGCCAGGGCAGCGACGGATCGCCCAGAGCCATGAAATCGCCGTTGAGCAACGATTCGCGGCGGTTGTAGCGGAACGGCTTGCCGGTCGCGGCGGCGAGCAGCGCGCCGCCGGCGGACTGCAGCACGCACTGGCCGGCCGCGGTGTCCCATTCGGAGGTCGGGCCGAGGCGCGGGTACACGTCCAGTTCGCCTTCGGCGATGCGGCAGAACTTCAGCGACGAGCCCTGCGCCAGCGTCTCGATCTCGCCCATGCGCTGCAGCAACGCATCGGTACGCGGATCGCGATGCGAGCGGCTGGCCGCCACCCGCAGCGGCGCGGTGGCCGGGCGCCGCGTGGCCAGCGCGGTGTCGCGGAAGCCCTCGCGGCGGTAGGCCTGCTCACCGCGCACCGCATGCCAGACGCGGCCATCGACCGGCGCCTGGACCACGCCGAACACCGGCGCGCCCTGGTGGATCAAGGCGATGTTGACGCTGAACTCGCCGTTGCGCTTGACGAACTCGCGGGTGCCGTCGAGCGGGTCCACCAGCCAGTAGCTGGTCCAGTGCTCGCGCACCGCCCACGGGATCTGCGCCGACTCCTCCGACAGCACCGGCAGGTCCGGGGTCAGCCGCTCCAGGCCCTCGACGATGATCCGGTGCGCGGCCAGGTCGGCCTGGGTCAGCGGGCTGGCGTCGGCCTTGTGCTCGACCTCGAAGCCGGTGGCGTAGACCGCCATGATCGCCGCGGCGGCGTCGATGGCGATGGCGATGACGGTTTCGCGCAAGTCTGCGGTGATGCGGATCATCCGGCGCGGCCCAGCCATTCGCGGGCGATGAACAGCGCCGCCAGCGAGCGCCCTTCGGAGAAATCCTCGCGCAACATCAATTGATCCAGCTCAGCCAGTTTCCAGGGCACCACTTCCAATTCCTCCGGCTCGTCGCCGGCCAGTTTTTCGGGATAGAGATCTTGCGCCAGCACCAGCCACGACTGGTGGCTCATGTAGGTGGGCGCCAGGGTCATCGCGCGCAGCACCTGCAACTGGCGGGCACCGTAGCCGGCCTCTTCCTTGAGTTCGCGGTCGGCCGCCTGCAGCGGCGTCTCGCCGGCGTCGATGCGGCCCTTGACCAGGCCCAGCTCGTAGCGGTGCACGCCGGCGGCGTACTCGCGCACCAGCAGCACGGTCTGCGCGTCCAGCATCGGCACCACCACCACCGCGCCATGGCCGGAGGTGGTGAGGCGGTGGAACACGCGGCGCTCGCCGTTGCTGAATTCCAGGTCCAGCTCCTCGACCTTGCGCTCGGCGGCGGACTCGCTGCGCTCGCGCCGCGCGTGGATGATCGGCAACGGACGGTTCACGCCACGCTCCCGCGCCGCGGCGCGGTCTCGGTCGATAGAATGCACGGGGCGAAGAACCAGTTCATGAGCGCGAAATGCTAACAGACCTGACCCCATCACAGACTGCCGCGACGTGGCGGCAACGCGACCTGGCGGTGCTGTGGCACCCCTGCACGCAAATGCGCGAGCATCCGGACACGCTGCCGCTGCTGCCGATCGCGCGCGGCGAAGGCGCCTGGCTGATCGATCACGAAGGCCGCCGCTACCTGGATGCCGTCAGCAGTTGGTGGACCAACCTGTTCGGCCACGGCGAACCGCGCATCGCCGCGGCCATCGCCGCCCAGGCCACGCGGCTGGAACAAGTGATGCTGGCCGGTTTCAGCCACGAGCCGGCGGTGGAACTGGCCGAACAGTTGCTGGCGCTGGCGCCGCGCCAGGAGGGGCGCGCGCCGCTGGCCAAGGTGTTCTATGCCGACAACGGCTCGGCCGGGGTCGAGGTGGCGCTGAAGATGGCGTTCCACTACTTCCGCAACCGCGGCGAGAACCACCGTACGCGCTTCGTCGCGCTGGAGAACGGCTATCACGGCGAGACCATCGGCGCGCTGGCGGTCGGCGACATCCCGCTGTACCGGCGGGTGTACGCGCCGCTGCTGGCCGAAGCGCTGTTCGCGCCCTCGCCCGACGCCTACCTGGCCGCGCCGGGGCAGACCGCGCGGGAGCGCGCCGACGCCGCCGCCGACGCGCTGGCCGACCTGTTCGACCGCCATCCGGGCGAGATCTGCGCAGTGATCCTGGAACCGCGCCTGCAGTGCGCCGGCGGCATGCGCATGTACGACCCGGCCTATTTGCGCCGGGCGCGCGAACTGTGCGACGCCAACGGCGCGTTCCTGATCGCCGATGAGATCGCCACCGGCTTCGGCCGCACCGGCACCCTGTTCGCCTGCGAGCAGGCCGGGGTGATGCCCGACCTGCTGTGCCTGTCCAAGGGCCTGACCGGGGGCTTCCTGCCGTTGTCGGCGGTGCTGGCCACGCAACACTTATATGACGCGTTCCTGGACGACAGCCGCGAGCGCGCCTTCCTGCACTCGCACAGCTACACCGGCAACCCGCTGGCCTGCGCGGCGGCGCTGGCGTCGCTGCGGATCCTGCGCGAGGACGACGTGATCGCGCGCAACCGCGGCACCGCCGAAACCATGCGCGCGTTGTCGGCACCGTTCGCCGAGCATCCGCACGTGGCCGACGTGCGCCAGGCCGGCATGGTGGTGGCCTTCGAACTCACCCGCGACGGCGACAGACGCACGCCCTTCCCCGCCGCCGCGCGGATCGGCCTGTGCGCCTACCGCGCCGCGCTGGAGCGTGGCGTGGTGCTGCGCCCGCTGGGCGACGTGCTGTACTGGATGCCGCCGTACTGCGTGGACGATGAGCAACTGACGCTGCTGGCCGAGACCACCCTGGCCGCGATCGACGAGGCCGTCGCATGCGCCTGACCCGCTGCCATGTGGATCTGCCGCTGCGCGAAGGCGACGACCTGAGCCTGCCCGAGGACGTGTCGGGGCATCTGCTGCGCGTGCTGCGGCTGCGCGAGGGCGACCGTTGCGTGCTGTTCAACGGCGACGGCTGCGACTACGACGCCGAGCTGCTGCAGGTCGGCAAGCGCGGCGCCAGCGCGCGAATCGGCGCGGCGCGGCCGGCCGACACCGAATCGCCGCTGGCGATCACCCTGCTGCAGGGCGTGGCGCGCGGCGAGAAGATGGACCTGATCCTGCAGAAGGCGACCGAACTGGGCGTCGCCGCGATCGTGCCGGTCTGGGCCGAACGCACCGAGGTGAAACTGGATGCCGCGCGCGTGGACAAGCGCGTGGCGCACTGGCGCAGCGTGGTGGTGTCGGCGTGCGAACAGTCCGGCCGCGCGCGCGTGCCGCAGCTGTCCGCGCCGCTGGCACTGGCCGACGCCGCCGCGGCGGTGGCCGGCACGCCGCTGAAGCTCACCCTCGATCCGCAAGGCGAACACCGGCTGCGCACGCTGGACCTCACCGGCCATGCCGCGACGATCGCGATCGGCCCGGAAGGCGGCTGGTCGCCGCGCGATCGCGCCACGCTGCAGGCCGCCGGCTTCGCCGGCCTGCGCCTGGGACCGCGCATCCTGCGCACCGAAACCGCGGGACTGGCGGCGATCGCCGCGCTGCAGGCGCATGGCGGCGACCTGTGAGATGACGCACAAAACCGTGTAGACAGCGTCGACATGACATGCCGCACGGCGATCGACCCACGATCCACCTTTCCGCGAATTTAAGCGCAGAAGGCACCTTTTTCCTGGAATTTTCGCGATCGCGACAGCGTTGACAACGAAGGACAAGCGCGACACAGTCCGGCACTCATGAGCCAGCGCGGGGCATTCCCGATTTGGATCGATCGAAATTCAGGACGGAGTCGCCGGGCGTGACGTCATCCGCCTGGCCGCCTGCGACAGCGCGCGCCTCGGCTCTCACCGCGTTGCTGGACGCCCCTCGCGCCCCTCGCGACGTCGCCAGCGCCGCTTCTCGCTCGCACCTCCGTACGTCGCACCGCCAAGCGCGTTCGAATCCGTCCGCGCCACTTGGCGGCAGGCCGACTCCATCGCCTTGTCCCCTTTGCCCATCGCCCCGCATCCAGGCCGATGGCGCTGCCTGCCCGCCGCCATCGCGGCGGGCCTTTCGTGTCCATGCACTTTTTCGGAGACCGCCCACGTGAACCGCATCCGCCTCGCTCCCCTGGCCTTCGCCGTCGCCTGCGCCCTGGCCGCGCCCGCCGGCGCCCTCGCCCAGCAGACTCCCGTGCAACAGGGTGACGGCACCACGCCGCCCGAGAATGCCCCCGGCACCACCGCGCAAGCGCCGGCGGTGCAGGAACTGGACGCGGTCAAGGTCACCGGCTACCGCGCCAGCCTGCAGCAGGCGCTCAACGTGAAGCGCAATGCCGACGCGATCGTCGATGCGATCTCGGCCGAGGACGTGGGCAAGTTCCCGGCCGCCAACGTCGCCGAATCGCTGTCGCACCTGCCCGGCGTCAGCGTCGATCGCCAGTTCGGCGAAGGCGAGAAGGTCTCGATCCTGGGCACCGACCCGGCCTTGAACCGGGTGCTGCTCAACGGCCAGAGCATCGCCTCCACCAGTTGGGGCGGCGACCCGAACAATCCGGACAGCCGCTCGTTCAACTATTCGCTGTTGGCGCCGGAAGTGATCGGTAGCGCCGAGGTGTACAAGAGCCCGCAGGCCAGCATCGACGAAGGCAGCCTCGGCGGCACCGTGATCCTGCACACGCGCAAGCCGCTGGAGCTGGACAGCAACCTGCTGACCGGCAGCGTCAGCTACGGCTACAACGACCGCTCCAAGGACGGCAAGCCCAACGCCTCGCTGCTCTACAACTGGAAGAACGATGCCGGCACGCTCGGCGTGCTGGGGTCGGTGATGCATTCCGAACGCGTGCTGCGTCGTGATGGCGTGGAAATCTTCGGCTACAGCGACATCCAGGGCGCCGGCTTTCCCGACGCGGTGGCCGCCGGCAAGCAGGGCGTCTACCCCACCGCGATCAACAGCGCGCTGTTCACCCAGACCCGCAAGCGCGACGGCGTCACCGCCGCCTTGCAGTGGAAGCCCAACGACGCGTTCGAGCTGACCTATACCGGGCTGTACGTCGAGGAGACGTTCGACAACGTCAACCAGAGCCGCTACGCCAACTTCATCCCGGCCAACGGCACCGCGCTCGACGTGGTCGAGGGCGTCGCCACCTCCGGCGCCTATGGCGATGGCGCCGAAACCATCCTCGATTCCTACGTGCGCAACACCACGGTCAAGACCAGCAGCAACACCTTGCGCGGCGATTGGCACGGCGATGGCTGGAACGTCTCCGGCCAGGTCGGCGCGACCCGCTCGGCCGGCGGCGCCGACCGCATCTACGGCCTCACCTTCCGCGGCAACGGCGCCTACGACTACGCCATCGACCACCGCAGGGTCGGCGTGGACTACGCCGTGCCGCCGTCCGACCTGGAGGCCATGTCGGTGATCGGCGCCACCGTCAACCGCTATCCCAACCTGGACAAGGAGCGCTACGCGCAGTTGGACTTCGACCATGACGTGGACTGGGGGCCGATCACCAAGCTGCGCGCCGGGGTCAAGGCCACGCGCCACAGCACCGCGCAGGACATGTACTACGACAGCTTCCCCGCCGATCCGAACACCACGCTGGCTGCGGTGTATGGCGGCAACACGCCCGGCGGCTATCTGGACGACCTGTCGGTCAGCGACGACATGCGCCACTGGCCGCGGCAGAGCCCCGGCGCGCTGGTGGACTACGTCGGCGGCCTACCCGGCAGCGACACGCTCGCGCCCAGCTACGGCAGCAGCTTCGACGTGGTCGAGCGCAACCGCGCCGCCTACCTGCAGGCCGATTTCGCCGGCGACAACTACCGCGGCAACATCGGCGTGCGCTACGTCAACACCCGCGACGCGATTGGCGGCTACCAGTACGACGGCAGCGCCTACGCGCCGGTGCGCTACACCACCTCCTACGGCGAGTGGCTGCCGTCGCTGAACGTCGCCTACGACCTGTCCGATGCGCTGATCCTGCGCTTCGCCGCAGCCAAGGTGATCGCCCGCCCGCGCTATGCGGACCTGACGCCGTACGTCAACGCCGACGACAACAAGCTCACCGCCAGCAGCGGCAACCCGGCGCTGGATCCGTACCGCTCCACCAACTACGGCGCCTCGCTGGAATGGTATTTCGCGCCCAACAGCGTGCTGGCCGGCGAGCTGTTCTACCGCGACATCTCCAACTACATCCTGCAGACCGTGGTGCAGCGGCCGCTGCACAACAACACCTATGACCGCGAAGACATCTATGAGGTGACGCTGCCGCAGAATTCCGGCGCGGCCAAGGTCAAGGGCGTGTCGCTGAGCTACCAGCAGGAACTGGGCGGCGGCTTCGGCGTGGCGGCGAACTACACCTATTCCAAGGCCGAGACCCAGGGCGATTACAACCTGCCCTACAACTCCAAGAACAGCTACAACCTCAGCCCCTACTTCGAGAAGGGACCGTGGGAGGCGCGGCTGACCCTGGGCTGGCGCTCGGCCTACTTCACCCAGATCGGACGCCTGGGCGCGAACCAGATGACCGATGCGTTCACCCAGCTCGACGCGTCGGTGTCCTATGCGATCACCGACAAGGTCAAGCTGCAACTGGAAGGCAGCAATCTGCTCGACGAGACCTATTACAGCTACGTCGGCCAGAAGAGCCAGCCCTACTATCTGTACAAGAACGGACGCGGCTACATGCTCAGCGTGCATTTCACGCTGTAGGACGTGGCGATGGCGATGGCGTGGACGCCGGCCAGTTCGTCATCGCGCCACCCGTAAGCGTCGCTGCGCCGGCGCTTACGGTGGCTGCCAAGCGATTTCACGAACGGCCTGTGGCGACCGAAAGGCGCCAGTCACGACGCAGCGGCGAGCCCCGGCCCCGCCGATGCGGCGGGACGAGGGAGCGGCCTTCGTTGGTGCCGTGTTTTCCGTGAATGCTCTGGCATCGTGACCGCTTCATCGTTCTGTCGCGGCTGAAGCCGCTCCTACACAAGGCCGCACTGCTCGCTCTTGTAGGAGCGGCTTCAGCCGCGACAGAAAAAACGGCACACCGCAGTGATGCCGGATCGCGCCAAGTGCAAACGCGAGATGCGAGGATTCTTTCAGCCGCGGCGAGCGATCACGGAAACGCCGCGCGCCACCGACAGCACGGCCCCCTTTCGCCAATGCGCCCGACGCGGGCAGGAACGTGCTATCGGGGCTGCTGCAGGAACCAGTTGGCCGCGCCGATCACACCGAGCTGGCCGTGCTCCACCAGCTTCACCGGGATCTGCTCCAGCGCCGGGCGCATCGCGCCCTTGTTCAAGTAACGCGCGACGAAGTCGCTGGCGAGCAGGAACTCGCCGATCTGCGGCAGGAACCCGCCGGCCAGGTAGATGCCGCTCTGGATGCCGTACATCAGCGCCATGTCGCCGACCACGCTGCCGAGCAGGCCGCAGAAGGCCGCCAGCGCCTCGCGCGCCAGCGCGTCGTGGCCGGCCAGTGCGGCCGCGGTGATGTCGCTGGGCGTGGCGTGCGCCGGCGCGGCGTCGCGCAGTTCGCATACCACGTGATAGAGATTGAGCAGCCCGGGACCGGACAGCAGGTGCTCGACCGGCACGTAGCTGCGCGTGCGCAACAGCCGCTGCGCGATGGCCATCTCCAGCTCGCTGCCGAACGCCAAGGCGGCATGGCCGGCTTCGGTCGCCAGCACCACGGCACCGCCGTTGGCCGGGATCCACACCGCCGCGCCGAGCCCCGTGCCCGGACCGATCACCAGCGCCGGGCCGCGCTGCGCCGTGCGCGGGCCGGTCAGGTGCAGCACCTCGCTGGCGTCCATCGACGCCGCCGCGTAGGCCACCGCCTCGAAATCGTTGACCAGATGCAACGCCTGCAGGCCCAAGCGCTCACGGATCTCCGGCGGCGACAGGCTCCACGGCAGGTTGGTGGTGATCACGCGACCGTCCTCCAGCGCGTAGCCGGCACTGGCGATCACCCCGCGGGTGGGCGCCGGACCGCTCACCCCGGACAGGAACTCGCCGATGATCTCGGCCAGCCCCGGGTAGTCGGCGCAGCGGTACTTGCGATAGTCCAGCAGCTTGACCGGCGCCGTGTCGGTCGCGTCCCCACGCGCCACCAAGCCGATACGGACATGCGTGCCGCCGACATCGGCAGCGATGAACGGCTCGGCGCGCGAGGCGGCCGCTCCTAGTGGCGAACTGCTTGCAGACACGTGTTCTCCCGTTGCGCCCCACAGTGCGCGCGCCGACTGGCCTGTTGATCGATCGAGTTTCGGATCACCTTGACAACGTTGTCAAGATGAATTCGCCCCGGCTCGCCTTCCGCATTCTTCGCACAATAAGTCATCGGTGGGAATTCGCATCCGGTTGGAACGCAGTTGGAACGAGTTATAGCCATGCCGCGCGGCGCTGTCCACCAGTGAACATCTGTCGCAAAACTTCGCCGCAATGCACAAATTTGTCGGCGGACGCATCCCGCCCGACACGGCGGCGGGACACCGCAGGTGCGACCGAAAGCGCGACCCTCGATTGTGAGGTTGGCATAAATTCCTTCACAGACAAGTACCTACATCCCCAATCAGCGGTGACCACCCATCCACCACGCCGCATCTAAGCGTCACCACGGCGTGATTCGTCAACATCACGTGAAGAACGTGTTGACAACGCTGTCAGCACCAATACAGACTCGGATCACACAAATTTTACAGCTTCGAGACCTGACGGGGTCAGGGCCTGGAACCAGCACGGACCGTGGTTCCGGCGTCATGACATGCGTACCGAAGCCGCCCTACGGCGCGCGCCCCGCAACGGAAGGCGGATCGTTCGCGCCACCGCCCGCCAGCCGTCCGGCGAGCACGAATGTCGGGACATGCACCAATTGCCGTATTTGGTTTTGCACCAGGAAACAAAGGAAGGACCGGCGCTTCGGTGCCGCCGGCCGGCTACTTCCGCGTCAGCGACCGGACGACGCGCACCGAAACGCGAGACGCGCAGCCACCGCGAGGGGTCGCGCCAACCAGGCCGGGCAACGGCCAGCACACCGAAACATCGGTTGGCACCTGATGCCCACGTACCAACCCAGAGGTTAGCCAATGAATAGCCGCACCACCACGTTAGCCATCAGCATCATGGCCGCGCTGTACCTGTCCGGTAACGCAATGGCGCAGGAAGCACCCGCTTCCGGCGCGGAATCGAAGAACGTCCAGGAACTGGACACCATCACCGTCACCGGCTACCGCGCCTCGCTGGAAAAGAGCCAGGCGGTCAAGCGCTCGGCCAACTCCATCGTCGATGCGATCAGCGCCGAGGACATCGGCAAGTTCCCGGACACCAATGCCGCCGAGTCGCTGGCGCACCTGCCGGGCATCAGCGTGGACCGCCAGTTCGGCGAAGGCGAGAAGGTCAGCATCAACGGCACCGACCCGGCGCTGAACCGCGTGCTGCTCAACGGCCAGACCATCGCCTCGGGCGACTGGGGCGGCAATCCGACCGACACCAGCGGCCGCACCTTCAACTACACCCTGCTGTCGCCGGAAATCATCGGCCTGATGGAGGTCTACAAGACCCCGGAAGCGCGCATCGACGAAGGCTCGATCGGCGGCACCGTGATCGTGCATACCCGCAAGCCGCTGGACCTGCCGAAGAACACCA
Organism: Xanthomonas sp. DAR 35659; assembly: GCF_041242975.1. NCBI lineage: Bacteria > Pseudomonadati > Pseudomonadota > Gammaproteobacteria > Lysobacterales > Lysobacteraceae > Xanthomonas > Xanthomonas medicagonis. The sequence continues at coordinate 1,649,926 of NZ_CP162488.1, read as the reverse complement.
TCCGCGGCTCGGTCGGCTACAACTACAACGACCGTTCGGAGGAAGGCAACCCGCGCGGCTCGGCGCTGTGGAGCTGGAAGAACGACGACGAGACCTTCGGCGCGTTGATCTCCGCCACCCACGACAAGCAGGACATCTCGCGCGCCGGCATCGAGTTCTTCGGCTACGGGACCGGCGCCGGCATCCCCGCCACCGCCACCATCACGGGCGACGGAGGTAACGTTGCTACCGCCAAGATTCCGGCCGGCATCAACAGCGCCTACTTCCAGCAGACCCGCGAGCGCAATGGCCTGCAGGGCGCGCTGCAGTGGAAGCCGAACGAGCAGAACGAGTTCAACCTGACCGGCATCTACATCAAGGGCAAGTACAACAACTTCAGCGAATCGCGCTACGTCTGCACCTCCTGCGGCTCGCCCTCCGCCGCCGACCCGAGCGTGAGCATCAACAACCAGGCGCTGGTGACCCAAGCCAATGTGCAAGGTGGGTACATCACGTCGGCGACCGTGTCCGACAGCGCCATCGCGCAACCCTACGCCCAGCTCGACACCAACTACCGCGAAAGCACCGTCACCACCAAGAGCGTGAACCTGCGCCACGACTGGTACGGCGACAACTGGGTGTTCACCAGCCAGGCCGGCACCACCAAGGCCACCGGCGGCAAGAATCCCGAGTACCTGATGAAGTTCCTGCTGCAGAACGGCGGCTATAACTTCAACTACGACGGCAGCCACACCGGCGTCACCTACGACGACAACAGCGCGTCGAACTGGGGCCTGGCGTCCGGCCAGCAAGCCGGCGGCGTGGAGTACACGACCACCGAGGACAAGGAGAAGTACTTCCAGTTCGACGCAGCCCGCGACCTGCAGTGGGGCCCGTTCAACAAGGTGCTGGTGGGCTACAAGTACATCAACCACGACAACGGCCAGAATTCGCGCGGCAATGCGATCTTCGCCAACCAGGACGTGCTGCTGACCGACTTCAACCCGGGCACCACGCCGGGCGGCCTGTACGACGGCCTGGGCGCCAGTGGCGATCTGGTCAACTGGCCGACCGCCAACCTGCACTCGGTCCTGTCCTACCTCAAGGGGCTGCCGCAGGCCGCGCTGACGCCCAAGTACGGCCAGATCTACGACGTCAAGGAAATCACCAACGACCTGTACGCGCAGTTGAACTTCGAGACCGGCAAGATCCGCGGCAACATCGGCCTGCGCTACGCCGACACCAAGGACAAGTCGCAGTACTACCAGACCAACGACGGCGGCACGACCTACACCTTCCAGCAGGTCAGCAACGAGTACAAGAAGCCGCTGCCGAGCTTCAACATCGCCTACGACCTGGACGACACCAAGGTGCTGCGCTTCTCGGCGGCCAAGGTGATCGCACGTCCGCGTTATGGCGATCTGGCCGGTTCGTTCTCCCTCAACAGCACCAGCGGCGACCTGACCGCCAGCGGCGGCAACCCGGACCTGAAGCCGTACGAGTCGACCAACTATGACCTGGCCGCCGAATGGTACTTCGCGCCGTCCAGCATGCTGTCGGCGGAACTGTTCTACCGCGACATCGGCTCCTACATCGTCACCACCACGACCACCGAGATCCTCAGCGACCCGACCAACAATATCGTCAACCAGCCGTACAGCGTGACCCGGCCGGTCAATGCCACCGGCGCCAAGGTCAAGGGCGCTTCGCTGAACTACCAGCAGGCGTTCGGCTATGGCTTCGGCCTGCAGGCGAACTACACCTACGCCGAGTCCGATTCCCAGGATGGCCTGAACCTGCCGTACCTGTCGCGCAACACCTACAACGTGATTCCCTACTGGGAAAACGGCCCGTGGATGGTGCGCGTCAACTACAGCTACCGTTCCAAGTACTTCACCCAGATCGGCCGCCTGGATTCGCAGGTGTTCACCGACGCGTACAAGCAGTTGGACCTGACCGCTTCGTACGAGATCAACGACTGGATGAGCGTCAGCGTCAGCGCCACCAACCTGCTCGACTCCACGTACTACTGGTACAACGAGGTCAAGTACGCGCCGATCGGCATGTACAAGAACGGCCGTGGCTACCAGGCGCAGCTGAACTTCAAGTTCTGATGTAGCACTGGCGCGCCACCGACCCTCCACGGTGGCGCGCCCTTTTTTGTCCGGCGGCTCGCTCGCGCCGGCATCGCGTTTCGACAGAGGAGTGCAGTGCCATGACGTCCGAGACCCGCGCGCGCGCGGACCGATCCCGCCACGCCGGAGCTGTACGCAAGACTCTGGCCAGCAGCCTTTCCCTTCTTCTCGCGTTGGCGGCCATGCCCGCCTGCGCCGCGGATGCGCCGTCCCCGACCGCGCCCACCGCCACCACGCTCAGCCCCGAGCAGATCGACCAGCAATGGCTGCAAGCCACCGCCAAGTACGCGCCCGAACGCGCGCGGCTGGTGCGCGAAGCCGCCGCTGGTGCGCGCAAGGGACCGTTCCGCCCGGACTGGACCTCGCTGAAGCAGTACCGTTCGCCTGAGTGGTACGACAACGCCAAGTTCGGCATCTTCATCCACTGGGGCGTGTTCTCGGTGCCGGCCTTCGGCAACGAGTGGTACTCGCGCAACATGTACCGACCCGACGCCAAGGACAGCCAGGACTACGCGCACCATCGCGAAACCTACGGCCCGCAGTCCACGTTCGGCTACAAGGACCTGATCCCGCTGTTCACCGCGCCCAAGTTCGACCCGCAGGGCTGGGCCAGGCTGTTCCGCGAGGCCGGCGCGCGCTACGTGGTACCGGTGGCCGAACACCACGATGGCTTCGCGATGTACGACTCGCAGCTGTCGGACTGGACCGCGACCAGGATGGGGCCCAAGCGCGACGTGATCGGCGAACTGTCCAAGGCGATCCGCGCCGAAGGCCTGCATTTCGGCCTGTCCTCGCACCGTGCCGAGCACAACTGGTTCTTCGACGGCGGCCGCACGTTCGACTCGGACGTCAACGATCCGCGTTACGCCGGTCTGTACGGCCCGGCGCAGATCCGCCTGCGCGGCAAGGACGACGCCGACGTCGCCAACGACTGGACGCCGGTGTCGCAGGCGTGGCTGGACGACTGGCTGGCGCGCACCACCGAGCTGATCGACCGCTATAACCCGGAGCTGATCTACTTCGACTGGTGGATCGCGCACCCGACCTTCCGCGGCACCCTGCCGACCATGCTGGCGTACTACTACAACCACGGCGCCGCGCGCGGCGACGGGGTGGTGGTGAACTACAAGCTCGGCGCGTTCCCGGAAGGCGCCGGCACCCTGGACATCGAACGCGGCCAGCTCACCGGCATCCACCCGACCCACTGGCAGACCGACACCTCGGTCAGCAACGCCTCGTGGGGCTACGTGGAGAACGACACCTACAAGACCCCCACCTTCATCGTGCACATGCTGGTGGACGTGGTCAGCAAGAACGGCAACCTGATGCTCAACATCGGCCCGCGCGCCGACGGCTCGATCCCCGACACCGAGCGCGACATCCTGCTGTCGATCGGCAAGTGGCTGAAGACCAACGGCGAGGCGATCTACGACAGCCAGCCGTGGCGCAGCTACGGCGAAGGCCCGACCGAAGTGGTCGGGGGCACCTTCCAGGACACCAAGACCAAGCCCTACACGCCCGAGGATTTCCGCTTCACCACCGGCCACGGCGCGCTGTACGCGATCGAGCTGGGCTGGCCGGCCGACGGCAAGGCGGTGATCCGCTCGCTCACCGCCGCCGACGGCGTGCGTGGCGTGACCCTGCTGGCTACCGGCAAGCAGGTGCCATTCGAGCAGCGCGCCGACGGCCTGCACCTGACCCTGCCGGCCAAGCCCGCCGGCGAGCACGCCTACGTGTTCCGCATCGACCTGCCCTCCCCCACCCGCTAACGGAATTCCCCCGATGATGAAGCGATTCGCAGGGCTGTTGCTCGCCCTGGTCCTGGTCTGCGCCCCGGCGATGGCCAAGAACCCGACCGCGCTGTTCTATCTGATGAGCACGCAGAAATCGACCAATTCGTTCCTGGCCAACGTGGACAAGATCGACGTGGTGGTGCCGACCTGGTACGGCGTGGACCAGAACGGCCTGGTCAACGGCACCCCCAACGCCTACATCTACGACATCGCCAAGCAGAAGAAGCTGCGGGTGATGCCGATCCTGTCGATGACCACCGGCCGCGAGGGCTTCCACAAGCTGATGCACGACGAGGCGGCCAAGCAGCGCATGATCGCCGCGCTGCTGGTGCACGGCAAAAAGCACGGCTACTACGGCTTCCAGTTCGATTTCGAGAACATCGCCTGGACCGACCGCGACGCCTACACGCTGATGGTCAAGCAGACCGCCGAGGCACTGCACAAGGCCGGCCTGAAGATGTCGGTGGCGGTGGTGCCGAACGCGCCGGGCTACGCCGAGGGCGGGCCGTTTTCCAAGTGGATGTGGGAATACTGGCGCGGCGCCTACGACCTCAAGGCGCTGGGCCAGGCGGTGGACCTGGTCAGCCTGATGACCTACGACCAGCACACCCGCTGGACCACGCCCGGCCCGGTCGACGGCATGGTGTGGATGAAGAAGCACCTGGACTACGCGCTGACCCAGGTGCCGAAGGAGAAGCTGTCGCTGGGCATCGCCACCTACGGCTATCGCTGGTACACCGGCAACCCGGTCAAGGAAGACGGCACCGAGGCCTCGAACATCGCCGCGGCCTACATCGACGCCGACGAATCGTTCCCGCTGGCGATCGAGCAGAACGCCACCGTGCAATGGGATCCGGTCGAGCAGGAGTCGTGGTTCTATTTCTACCGCGACGACATGCGCGAGTGGGTGTTCCGCCCGGACGCGCGCAGCTTCCGCGCGCGCTACGACCTGGTGAAGCAGTACGGCCTGGAAGGCTTCAGTTGCTGGGTGCTGGGCGCCGAGGATCCGAAGGTGTGGGACGAACTGCCGACCGCATCACGCTGATCCACTACGATAGAGGACCCACAGCACGAGATCGACCGCATGATTGCAGCAGGTGCGTCCCCCCGAACGCCAGATCGCCCGCCGACCGCCGACACCGGCGCCGCGGCGGCCTCCCGCAGCACGTGGCTGGGATATGCCCTGTTCGCCCTCACCGCTGTGCTGAGCGGCTGCGGCCGCGATGCCCCGGTCGCCGCCGACCCGGCCAAGCCCGCCGCGGCGCCCGCGCCGGCGCCGGCCGCGCCAAAGCCGGCGGACACCGCGCCGTTGCCGCTGATCCCGGCGCCGGCGCAGGTCAAGCGCGGCGACGCCACGCTGACCATCGGCACCGGCAGCACGCTGTCGGTGCCGACCGACGACGAAGTGGCGATGCGCGTGGCCCGGCAACTGGCCGCGCTGCTGGAAAGCACCCGCGGCCTGGCACTGGAGGTGCGCGCCGAGACCATTCCGGCCAATGGCGCGATCCGCCTGCAGTTGAATCCCAACGCCCCGGTCGAGGCGCCGGAAGGCTACGGGCTGGACGTGGACGGCAACACCATGCTGATCCAGGCGCGCGACGAACGCGGCCTGTTCTACGGCGCGATGAGCGCCTGGCAACTGCTCACCCCCGACGCCGGCAAGGGCGAGGTGGACGTTCCTGAGGTCAAGATCCGCGACTGGCCGCGCTTCGGCTGGCGCGGCCTGCTGCTCGACGTGGCCCGCCACTTCCACGGCCCGGACACGGTCAAGCACGTCATCGACGCGATGGCCGAGCACAAGCTCAACGTGCTGCACCTGCACCTGACCGACGACCAGGGCTGGCGCATCGAGATCAAGCGCTATCCCAAGCTCACCGAGATCGGCGCATGGCGCACCCCGCCCGGCGCCGGCACCCAGGGCGTGCCCGACCGCTACGGCGGCTTCTACACCCAAGACCAGATCCGCGACCTGGTGGCCTATGCCGCCGCGCGGCACATCACCATCGTGCCGGAGCTGGACATGCCCGGCCATGCGCAGGCGGCGGTGGCGGCGTATCCGGAGCTGGTCGGCGTCACCAAACAGCGGCCCAAGGTGTCGGTGGACTGGGGGGTCAATCCCTACCTGTTCGATACCGACGAGAAGAGCATGAGCTTCATCCGCGACGTGCTGGATGAGGTGCTGGCGCTGTTCCCCTCGCAGTACATCCACATCGGCGGCGACGAAGCGGTCAAGGACCAGTGGGAGCGCTCGCCGGCGGTGCGCGCGCAGATGCGCAAGCTGGGGGTCAAGGATGCGCATGCGATGCAGGGCTGGTTCAACCAGCAGCTGTCGGACTACCTGACCAAGCACGACCGGCGCCTGATCGGCTGGGACGAGATCCTGGAGGGCGGCCTGCCGGCGAGCGCGTCGGTGATGTCCTGGCGCGGCGTCGACGGCGCGGTGACGGCGGCCAAGCAGGGCCACGACGTGGTCCTGGTGCCGGCCGGCTGGCTGTATCTGGACAACCTGCAGAGCGCGCGCAGCGACGAGCCCAACGGGCGCCTGGCGGTGCTGCCGCTGCAGAAGGTCTACGAGTTCGATCCGGTCCCGGCCGCGCTCAGCGCCGAGGAAAGCAAGCACGTGCTCGGCGCGCAGGCCGCGCTGTGGGCCGAGTACATTCCCTCGTCCTGGCACATCGACCACGCCCTGTTCCCGCGCCTGGGCGCGCTGGCCGAAGCCGCGTGGTCGCCGATGGCGGCGCGCAGCTGGGACGGCTTCCTGCAGCGCCTGCCGGCGCAGCTCAACCGCTACCGCGCGCTGGGCATCGACTACGGCGACGGCGCGTTCGCGCCGGACATCGTCATCCAGGGCGGCGACAACGCGGCACTGGACAGCGGCAAGGCCACCATCGTGCTCGGCAACCAGGCCAAGTTCGGCAGCTTCCGCTACACCACCGACGGCAGCGAGCCCAAGGCGGATTCGCCGCGTTACGCCGCGCCGTTCGAGGTGACGCTGCCGGCCACGGTGCGCGTGGCCACCTACGCCGACGACGGCAGCGTGCTGGCCGCGCCGCGCACCCGCATCCTCGACCGCGCCGGCCTGCTCAGCCGCGATACCCAGGGCCTGAGGTCCTGCGCCGACGGCAGCCTGGGCCTGCGCGTGCCGTTGCTGCCGGACATGCCCGGCAAGGACACCCCGGTGTTCAACATCGACCTGTTCAGCAGTTGCTGGCGCTATGCCGACGCGCGCCTGGACGGCATCCGCAGCATCCGCATCGATGCGGCACGGCTGGCGCGCAACTACGGGCTGGCGCACGACCAGGTCAAGGTCAAGCGCTATCCGGCCCGCACCGCGCACGGCGAACTGGAAGTGCACCTGGGCGACTGCAACGGCAAGCTGCTGGCGCGGATCCCGCTGCCGGGCGGCAAGACCCTGGGCGAGCAGTTCTCGCTGGAAGCGCCGCTGCCCAAGCAGACCGGCACCCACGACCTGTGCCTGCGTTCCACCGCGCGCATCGATGGCCCGTACTACGCCATCGGCGCCGTCCACCTGATCGATAGCACCGCGCAGGCGCCCCCCGCCGCGCGTTGACCCTTGGAGAGCCTCGCATGACCCAGCCGCATCGCCATCCCCGTTCCGCGCCGCGCTCGCGCTTCCCCGCCCGGCTCGGGCTGTTGCTGGCGCTGGGGTTGCCGCTGCTGGGTCATGCGGCTCCGCCGTCCTCGCTGTCGTTGCAACAGGGCTGGCAGGTGCGGCTGGCGCCGGGCGAGGCCCACGCCAAGGACTTCCCGAAGGCCGCGCAGTGGCTGCCGGCACAGGTGCCCGGCACGGTGCAGACCGACCTGATCGCGGCCGGGGTGGTACCCGATCCGTTCTATCGCGACAACGAGGCCAAGATCCAGTGGGCCGGATTGAGCGACTGGCAGTACCAGACGCGCTTCAGGGCCGATGCCGCGCTGCTCGCGCGCGAGCACGTGGAACTGGTCTTCGACGGCCTGGACACCTACGCCGAGGTCTACCTCAACGGCAAGAAACTGCTCGCCGCCGACAACATGTTCCGGCAGTGGCGGGTGGACGCCAGGCCGTTGCTCAAGCGCGGCGACAACGTGCTGGAAGTGCGGCTGTTCTCGCCGATCAAGAAGATCCAGCCGTGGCTGGCCAAGCAGCCGTACGCGCTGCCCGGCGCCTACGACTCCGCGTTCGGCGACGAACCCATCGCCCGGCACAGCTCCACCTACGTGCGCAAGGCGCCGTACACCTTCGGCTGGGACTGGGGCCCGCGCATCGTCACCGCCGGCATCTGGCAGGACGTGCGCGTGGAAGCCTGGGACGCGTTGCGCGTGGAGGGCCTGCACATCGCCCAGCAGCGCGTGGACGCCGAGGCGGCGCAACTGCTCGCGCAGTTGGAGGTGCAGGCCGGCCGCGGCGGCGAGGTGCAACTGGAGCTGGACGTGCTCGGCCCCGACGGCCAGCGCGTGGCGCAGTTCAGCCAGAAGGCGGTGCTCGATCCGGGCAGCAATACGCTGACCGTGCCGGTGCGCATCGCCAAGCCGCAGCGCTGGTTCCCGGCCGGCTACGGCAAGCAGGACCTGTACACGTTCAAGGCGCGCCTGCGCGACGCCGCCGGCGACAGCATCGACACCCAGCGCGTCACCGGCCTGCGCAGCGTCGAGCTGCGCCGCGAGAAGGACCGGTGGGGTAAGGGCATGGCCATCGTGGTCAACGGCATCCCGGTGTTCGCCAAGGGCGCCAACCTGATCCCGTTCGACAGCTTCCCCAGCCGGGTCGACGCCGCGCGCATGCGCGGCATCCTGCAATCGGCGCGCGACGCCAACATGAACATGCTGCGCATGTGGGGCGGCGGCCACTACCAGCCGGACAGCTTCTACGAGGACGCCGACCGCCTGGGCATCATGATCTGGCAGGACTTCATGTTCGGCGGCGCGATCCCGCCCTACGACGTGGCGTTCCGCGAAAACACCCGTGCCGAGGCCGAAGCGCAGGTCAAACGCCTGGGCGACCACCCGAGCATCGTCATCTGGTGCGGCAACAACGAAGTGCAGACCGGTTGGGAGAACTGGGGCGACCGGGTCAAGTTCAAGCAGTCGATCGACCCGGAGGAGCGCAGCCGCATCGAGCGCGGCATGACCACCCTGTTCGGCACGGTGCTGCGCGAAGCCGTGCAGAAGTACGACAGCGACACGCCGTACTGGGCGACCTCGCCGGGCACCGATTTCGACGGCGCCGCCGACCAGCCCGACGACGGCGACATGCACTACTGGAAGGTCTGGGGCGGCCCGGCGCTGCCGGTCACCGAATACCTCAACGTGACCCCGCGCTTCATGTCCGAGTATGGCCTGCAGTCGTTCCCGGAGATGCGCACCATCCGCGCCTTCGCCGAACCGGGCGACCTGCAGCCGGAATCGCCGGTGATGCGCGCGCACCAGAAGTTCGACAAGGGCAACGGCAACCAGCGCCTGCTGCTGTACATCCGCCGCGAATTCGGCGAACCCAAGGATTTCGAGAGCTTCGTCTACCTGAGCCAGCTGATGCAGGCCGAGGGCATCGCCCTGGCCGCCGAACACCTGCGCGCGTCGCGGCCGCAGTCGATGGGCTCGCTGTACTGGCAGCTCAACGACGTCTGGCCGGGCGCCTCGTGGTCGAGCCTGGACTACTTCGGCCGCTGGAAGGCGCTGCACTACCACGCCAAGCGCTTCTACGCGCCGGAGCTGATCGCCGCGCTGCGCGACGACAAGGGCCAGACCGAGGTGACGCTGGTCTCCGACCGCACCGTGCCGCTGGCCGCGCGCTGGCGCATGCGGGTGATGGACGTGTCCGGCCAGGTGCTGAGCAAGAGCGAGAAGCCGGTGACGCTGGCGCCGCTGTCCAGTCTGCGCGTGGGCCGCTTCAGCGACGCGCAGTTGCTGCGCCGCGCCGATCCCATGCGCAGCTTCGCCGTGTTCGAACTGCTCGACGGCGAGCGCGTGCTGTCGCGCAACCTGGTGTTCTTCGATGCGGCCAAGCATCTGCACCTGCCCAGCCCCGGCATCCGCACCGAACTGCGCGCGGACGGCGATGGCTATGCGCTGACCCTGACCAGCAACCAGTTGGCGCGCGAGGTGTGGCTGGCGTTCGGCGATCTGGACGCCACGCTGTCGGACAACGCGTTCGACCTGCTGCCGGGCGAGCCGCTGACCGTGCACGTGCGCAGCGCGGCGACGCTGGAACAGTTGCGCGGCGCGCTGCAGGTGCGCGACCTGGCAGACACCCTGGCCGGTTCGCCGCCCGAGCCGGCGGAGGCGAAGTGATGCGGGCGACACCGACAGGCCGTCCTGCGTCGCTGCGCGAGGACGTCGAGGCGACCGCGAAGGGGAGTGCGCCGTGCGGCGCCGACGCCGCGCGGTCGCGGCTGAAGCCGCTCCTACAGGGGATTTCGCGGGGGGTGTACCTCCTTGGGTTGGTTGCCGCCCCGCTCGCCCATGCCGACGACGCCGAGGACCGCGCCGCCACGCTGGTGGCGAAGATGACCCGCGAGGAAAAGATCGCGCAGGCGATGAACGCGGCGCCGGCGATTCCGCGCCTGGGCGTGCCGGCCTACGAATGGTGGAGCGAGGGCCTGCACGGCATCGCCCGCAACGGCTACGCCACCGTGTTCCCGCAGGCGATCGGCCTGGCCGCGACCTGGAACGCCTCGCTGCTCGAACAGGTCGGCACCGTCACCTCGACCGAGGCGCGCGCCAAGTTCAATCTCGCCGGCAGGCCCGGCAAGGACCACCCGCGCTATGCCGGGCTGACCATCTGGTCGCCGAACATCAACATCTTCCGCGACCCGCGCTGGGGCCGCGGTATGGAAACCTACGGCGAGGATCCCTACCTCACCGGGCAACTGGCGGTGGGCTTCATCCACGGCCTGCAGGGCGACGATCCGGCGCACCCGCGCACCATCGCCACGCCCAAGCACCTGGCCGTGCACAGCGGCCCGGAGCCGGGCCGCCACGGCTTCGACGTGGATGTGTCGCCGCGCGATTTCGAGGCGACCTATTCGCCCGCCTTCCGCGCCGCCATCGTCGACGGCCAGGCCGGCTCGGTGATGTGCGCATACAACTCGCTGCACGGCACGCCGGCGTGCGCCGCCGATTGGCTGCTCAACGGCCGCGTGCGCGGCGATTGGGGCTTCAAGGGCTTCGTCGTGTCCGATTGCGATGCGATCGACGACATGACCCAGTTCCACTACTACCGCGCCGACAACGCCGGTTCGGCCGCGGCCGCGCTCAAGGCCGGGCACGATCTGAACTGCGGCACCGCCTACCGCGAGCTCGGCCTGGCCTTCGACCGCGGCGAGGCCGACCAAGCCCTGCTCGACCGCTCCCTGGTGCGCCTGTTCGCCGCGCGCTACCGGCTCGGCGAACTGCAGCCGCAACGCAAGGATCCGTACGCGCGGCTCGGCGCCAAGGACGTGGACAGCGCCGCGCATCGCGCATTGGCGTTGCAGGCCGCGCAACAATCGCTCGTGCTGCTGCAGAACCGCAACGCCACGCTGCCGCTGCAGCCGGGCCTGCGGCTGGCGGTGATCGGCCCCAATGCCGATGCGCTGGCCGCGCTGGAAGCCAACTACCAGGGCACCTCGGCCGCGCCGGTGACGCCGCTGCTGGGCCTGCGCGAGCGCTTTGGCGCCGCGAACGTCAGCTACGCGCAAGGCGCCCCGCTCGCCGCCGGCGTACCCGGCATGATCCCCGAAACCGCGCTGCGCAGCGACGGCAAGCCCGGCCTGCGTGGCGAGTATTTCGACAACGTCGACCTGGCCGGCACGCCGCGCGTGCGGCGCCAGGACCGCGTGGTCGGCTTCAACTGGGACCACGTGGCCCCGGCCCAGGGCGTGGACAAGGACCGCTACGCGGTGCGCTGGAGCGGCGAACTGCTGCCGCCCGGCCCGGGCGACTACACCCTGGCGGTACGCGTGGCGCGCTGCTTCGATTGCGCCGGCCACGATCCGGTGCGGCTGTACATCGACGACGCCCTCGTCGTCGCCGGCAACGCCGAGGACAAACACCTGCCGCCCGGCATGCACAACGCAGACGGCCGCAACGTCGAGGCCGTCGTGCATTTCGACGATGCGCGTCCGCGCCGCATCCGCCTGGAACTGGAGCATCGCGGCCAGGACCAGGGCGTGCGCCTGGAGTGGCTGGCGCCGCCGGCGCTGCAACTGGCCGAAGCCGAACGCGCGGTCGCGCAGGCCGATGCGGTGGTGGCTTTCGTCGGCCTGTCGCCGGATGTGGAAGGCGAGGAACTGCGCATCGACGTGCCCGGCTTCGACGGCGGCGACCGCAACGACCTCGCCCTGCCGGCCGCGCAGCAGGCGCTGCTGGAACGGGCAAAGGCCAGCGGCAAGCCGCTGATCGTGGTGCTGATGAGCGGTAGCGCGGTGGCCTTGAACTGGGCCAAGCAGCATGCAGACGCGATCGTGGCGGCCTGGTATCCCGGCCAATCCGGCGGCACCGCGATCGCCCAGGCACTGGCCGGCGACGTCAATCCCGGCGGCCGTCTGCCGGTGACCTTCTACCGCTCGACCAAGGACCTGCCGCCGTACGTGAGCTACGACATGAAGGGCCGGACGTATCGCTACTTCAAGGGCGAACCGCTGTTCCCGTTCGGCTATGGGTTGAGCTACACCCAGTTCGCCTACGACGCGCCGCAACTGTCGACCGCGACCCTGCAGGCCGGCCAGCCGCTGCAAGTGACCGCCACCGTGCGCAATACCGGTGCGCGCGCCGGCGACGAGGTGGTGCAGGTGTACCTGCAATACCCGCCGCGCGCGCAGTCGCCGCTGCGCAGCCTGGTCGGCTTCCAGCGCGTGACGCTGCAACCGGGCGAAACGCGCGACGTGCGGTTCGCGCTGACGCCGCGCCAGCTGAGCGACGTCGATCGCGCCGGCCAGCGCGCGGTGCAGCCGGGCGACTATCGCGTGTTCGTCGGCGGCGGCCAGCCCGACACCGGCGCCCCCGGCGGCGCAGCCGCGTTTTCGATCCAGGGCACCGCGGCTATCCCGCGGTGACCAGCGAGTGCGCCCCCCATCGCTTCCTGTAGGAGCGGCTTCAGCCGCGACCGGGATTTACCGGTAACGCCCGGTCGCGGCTGAAGCCGCTCCTACAGAAACGCGCTGCGCCTACACGTACAAACCAGACCAGGAGTCACCATGCCCTCCCGCCGCGACGTCCTCCACCTGCTCGGCAGCGCCGCCGGCGCCGGCCTGCTCGCCGGTGCCGTGCCCGGCTTCGCCGCGTCCGGCGCATCGGCGGCAGGCCTGCCCAGCAAGCGACCGCCACCGGGCAAGCGCCGCTTCGTCAGCGCCGCGGTCGAACGCCAGTTGCGCACCGTCAAGGCCGGCATCGCCGATCCGCGCCTGGCCTGGCTGTTCGAGAACTGCTACCCCAACACCCTCGACACCACGGTGGAAACCGGCACCCGCAACGGCAAGCCGGACACCTTCGTCATCACCGGCGACATCGAGGCGCTGTGGCTGCGCGACTCCTCAGCGCAGGTGCATCCGTACATCCCGCTGGCCAAGACCGACCCGGCGCTGCGGCGCATGTTCCATGGTCTGATCCAGCGCCAGGCCGCCTGCATCCAGCTCGACCCCTATGCCAACGCGTTCCTGCCCGACGGCACCAGCCAGCGCTTGAAGTGGTCGGTGGCCGACATCACCGAGATGAAGCCAGGCGTTGGCGAGCGCAAGTGGGAAGTGGATTCGCTGTGCTACCCGATCCGCCTGGCGCACGAGTACTGGCGCGCCAGCGGCGATACCGCGCCGTTCGACGATGACTGGCGCGCGGCGATGCACGTGGTGGTGCGCACCTTCCGCGAGCAGCAGCGTCTGCACGATCGCGGCCCCTACCACTTCCAGCGCCCGTCGCCGCTGGCGACCGAAACCCTGGTGCTGGACGGCTACGGGCAACCGACCCGGCCCAACGGCATGATCCACTCGATGTTCCGCCCGTCCGACGACGCCTGCGTGTACCCGTTGTTCGTGCCCGCCAACCTGTTCGCGGTGACCTCGCTGCGGCAACTGGCGGCGATGAGCGAGGCGCTGCACCACGACGCCGCGTTCGCCGCGGAGTGCCGAACGCTGGCCGACGAGGTCGAGACCGCCACCCGCACCTTCGGGCAGATGCGCGACGCCGACGGCCAGCCGTTCTGGGCCTACGAGGTGGATGGCTACGGCAACCAGTTGTTCATCGACGACGCCAATGCGCCCGGGCTGCTGAGCCTGGCCTACCTGGGCTGCTGCGACCGTCGCGATCCGGTGTTCCTGCGCACCCGGCAACTGGCCTGGAGCGAACGCAACCCGTACTTCTACCGCGGTCGCGCCGCCGAAGGCGTGGGCAGCCCGCACAGCGGCATGGGCACGATCTGGCCGATGTCGATCATGCAGTACGCCCTGGCCAGCGACGACGACGCGCAGATCCGCCAGTGCCTGCAGTGGCTCAAGACCACCGACGCCGACACCGGCTTCATGCACGAAGCCTTCGACAAGGACGACCCGAGCACCTTCACCCGCGACTGGTTCGCGTGGGCCAACACCTTGTTCGGCGAACTGATCATCGACCTGCACCAGCGCAAGCCGCAGTTGCTGAAGACCTAGCGCTCCCTGTAGGAGCGGCTTCAGCCGCGACAGGCTCTACCGACGCTGCCTGTCGCGGCTGAAGCCGCTCCTACAAAAACACCCTCCCTCCCCGCCGCACACCCCGAGGACAGCACCATGGCCACACGACGCGGTTTCCTGCAGGGCGCCATCGCCCTGGCCCTGTTCGGCGGCAGCGGCATCGCGCGCCTGGCGCAGGCACGCGCCGGCCGCTACGCATTGCCGGCCGACGCGCGCGCCCAGGCCGCGCTCACCCGCCACGTCGACGTGTTCATCGGCACCGGCGGCCACGGCCACACCTTTCCCGGCGCCACCCTGCCGTTCGGCATGGTGCAGCTGAGCCCGGACACCTACAACGCCGTATGGGATTCATGCTCCGGCTACCACGAGTCCGACGGCTCGATCATGGGCTTCTCGCACACCCACCTGTCCGGCACCGGCATCGGCGACATGCTCGATTTTCTGGTGGTGCCGGCGGTCGGCGCGGTGAAGCTGCAGCCAGGCCCGCTCGACGATCCGGACGCCGGCTACCGCGCGCGCTACGACCACGCCGACGAAGCCGCCTCGCCCGGCTACTACCGCGTGCGCCTGAAGGACAGCGGCGTGCACGCCGAACTGACCGCCACCGCGCGCGCCGGCCTGCACCGCTACCACTTCCCCAAGGGCAAGCCCGCGCACCTGCTGCTGGACCTGTGCCACGGCATGCAGGACAAACCCGGAATCCCCACGCGCGTGAGCGACGCGCAACTGCGCATCGTCGATGCGCGGACGCTGACCGGCGGGCGCCGCGTGTACCAATGGGCGAAGGGCCGCTACCTCTACTTCGCCATGCGCCTGTCGCGGCCGTTCGCGAACGCGCAGCTCTATTCCGACGACCAGCCGCTGGCGGCCGGCACGCGCCACGCCGATGGCAGCCACCTGAAAGTGGCGCTGCATTACCCCGATGCCGCCGACGCGCCGCTGCTGGTCAAGGTCGGCCTCTCCGCGGTCAGCGCCGAGAATGCCCTGGCCAACCTCGACGCGGAACTGCCCGACTTCGATTTCCCACGCGTGCACGCCGCCGCCGTCGCCGCGTGGGAGAAGGAACTCGGCCGTATCCGCATCGACACCGACGACGACGCGCAGCGCCGCATCTTCTACACCGGCCTGTACCACAGCCTGCTCGCCCCGACCTTGTTCAGCGACACCGACGGCCGCTACCGCGGCATGGACCTGCAGGTGCACCAGGCGCCGCCCGGCTACCACAACTACAGCACCTACTCGCTGTGGGACACCTACCGCGCCCTGCATCCCTTGCTGACCCTGGTGCAACCCGAACGCGTGCCCGACCTGGTGCAATGCCTGGTGCGCGGCGCCAACGAATGCCCGGACGGCGTCGGCATCTGGCCGCTGCAAGGCGTGGAGACCGGCTGCATGATCGGCTACCACTCCGCCGTGGTCCTGGCCGAAGCGCACGCCAAGGGCTTCACCGGCATCGACTACGCCGCCGCCTGGCCCGCCTACCGCAAGCGCGCGATGGACGACACCACCCACGGCCTGGGCGAATACCGCAAGCGCGGCTACATCCCCAGCGACAGCGTGGACGAAGCGGTCAGCCGCACCCTCGAATACGCCTACGACGACTGGGCCGTGGCGCACCTGGCGCAGGCCGCCGGTGCCGCCAAGGAAGCGAGCGCCTTGCGCGAACGCTCGCGCAACTACCGCAACGTGTTCAATCGCGACAGCGGCTTCGTGCAACCGCGGCTTAGCAACGGCGACTGGGCCGCGCCGTTCGATCCGCGCGCGATGGGCCACATGAGCAAATGGCGCGACTTCACCGAATCCAACGCTTGGCAGGCCACCTTCCTCAACCAGCACGACCTGTACGGCTACATGGACCTGTTCGGCGGCCGCGACGGCTTCGTCGCCAAGCTCGACGAACTGTTCTCCACCAGCTCCGAACTGCCGGCCGACGCCCCGCCGGACATCGACGGCATGGTCGGCCAGTACGCGCACGGCAACGAGCCCAGCCACCACGTGGCCTACCTGTACGCCTACGCCGGGCAGCCGTACAAGACCCAGGCGATGGTGCGGCGGTTGCTGCGCGAGCAGTACCACGACGCGCGCAACGGCCTCTCAGGCAACGAGGACTGCGGGCAGATGAGCGCCTGGTTCGTTCTCAGCGCATTGGGCTTCTACGCGGTGGACCCGGTCAGCGCCACTTATGTCCTCGGCAGCCCGCTGTTCAAGCGCGCCGACCTCGATGTCGGCCACGGCCGCACCCTCAGCATCGTCGCCCACGGCAACAGCGCCGCCAACGTCTACATCCAGCGCGCCCGCTGGAACGGCAAGCCGTATACGCGCAGCTGGCTGCGCCACGCCGACCTCGCCACCGGCGGCACCCTGGAACTGGAGATGGGCCCGAAGCCGAATCCCGCCTTCGGCGCGGCCAAGGAAGACCTGCCGCCGTCGTTCGTTTGACGGCCGGGAATGGGGATTGGGGAATCGGGATTGGTGATCCCCCGCCCACGCTGCCCCTGCGCGTGCGACCGGCTGCATTGCGGCGCACGCTCCATGTTGTCTGTTCCGTTGCACCCGCATCGCCTCTTCCGAGATCCCCCATGCCGCGCACGACCCTTGCCGCTCTTGTCCTCGCCCTGGCGTTCGCCCTGCCTGCCGCCAACATGCATGCCGCCGAACGCACCGCCTGGCCCGCCTTCGCCACCCAGGGCGAACACTTCACCCGCGACGGCAAGCCCTACCAGATCATTTCCGGCGCCATCCACTTCCAGCGCATCCCGCGCGCCTACTGGAAAGACCGCCTGCAAAAGGCGCGCGCCATGGGCCTGAACACCGTGGAGACCTACGTGTTCTGGAACCTGGTCGAACCGCACCAGGGCCAGTTCGACTTCAGCGGCAACAACGACGTGGCCGCCTTCATCGACGAAGCCGCTGCGCAAGGCCTCAACGTCATCCTGCGCCCCGGCCCCTACGTCTGCGCCGAATGGGAAGCCGGCGGCTACCCCGCCTGGCTGTTCGCCGAACCGGGCATGCGCGTGCGCAGCCAGGACCCGCGCTTCCTCGCCGCCAGCCAGGCGTATCTGGACGCCGTCGCCGCGCAGGTCAAGCCCAAGCTCAACCGCAACGGCGGCCCCATCATCGCCGTGCAGGTCGAGAACGAATACGGCTCCTACGACGACGACCACGTCTACATGCAGGCCAACCGCGCCATGTTCGTCAAGGCCGGCTTCGACAAGGCCCTGCTGTTCACCGCCGACGGCGCCGACGTGCTGGCCAACGGCACCCTGCCCGACACCCTGGCCGTGGTGAACTTCGGCCCCGGCGACGCCGAAAAAGCGTTCCAGACCCTGGCCAAGTTCCGTCCCGGCCAACCGCAGATGGTGGGCGAATACTGGGCCGGCTGGTTCGACCAGTGGGGCGAGAAGCATGCCGCCACCGACGCGGCCAAACAGGCCAGCGAATTCGAATGGATCCTGCGCCAGGGCCATTCCGCCAACCTCTACATGTTCGTCGGCGGCACCAGCTTCGGCTTCATGAACGGCGCCAACTTCCAGAAGAACCCCAGCGACCACTACGCCCCGCAGACCACCAGCTACGACTACGACGCCGTGCTCGACGAAGCCGGCCGCCCCACCCCCAAGTTCACCCTGTTCCGCGACGCCATCCAGCGCGTCACCGGCATCGCGCCGCCGGCGCTGCCCAAGCCGATCCGCTTCGCCGAGTTGCCGGGCACGCCGCTGCGCGAATCCGCCTCGCTGTGGGACAACCTGCCCGCCCCGGCCGCCACCACCGAAACCCCGCAACCGATGGAGCGCTACGGCCAGGCCTACGGCTACATCCTCTACCGCACCACCGTCACCGGCCCGCGCAAGGGCAGCCTGTACCTGGGCGAGATCCGCGACTACGCCCGCGTCTACGTCGATCGGAAGCTGGCCGGCAGCGCCGAACGCCGCCTGCAGCAGGTGGCCGTGGACGTCGACATCCCCGCCGGCCCCCACACCCTCGACGTGCTGGTGGAGAACAGCGGACGCATCAACTACGGCGCCCACCTGGCCGACGGCCGCGCCGGCCTGGTCGACCCCGTGCTGCTCGACGGCAAGCCGCTGACCGGCTGGCAGACCTTCCCCCTGCCGATGGACGACCCGAGCAAGCTCACCGGCTGGACCACCGCCAAGGTCGACGGCCCCGCCTTCCATCGCGGCACGCTGAAGATCGGCACGCCTGCCGATACGTTCCTGGACATGCGTGCCTTCGGCAAAGGCTTCGCCTGGGCCAATGGCCATAACCTGGGGCGGCACTGGAAGATTGGGCCGCAGCGGGCGTTGTATTTTCCGGCGCCTTGGCAGCGGAAGGGGGAGAACAGTGTGATTGTGTTTGATCTGGATAGCGCGGCGGATGCGAGCGTGCGTGGGGTTAAGGGCCAGGTTTGGAGTACGCCGGGTAACTAAGGCATTCACCAAAAAAACCGCCATCCGGCACATCTGGATGGCGCGGGATCAAACTTGTCTACCAATTAAGGCCACTGGCTCCGTCGAACGGCCTTAACTTGTCGCCGTGTTCTACCGGTGATACCGTCGGCATCTGTGCAGGATGCACTGGAGAACGAGCATGTGTTAGACACAAGGATCAGCCACAGCGGGGTTGGAGACAGATGGAAGCAGGAAGCATGCCTTACCGAAAGGCGACGGAACCGCTGGGATATGCACCTATTTTGCACACCAGTTTTACATCGAATAGAAGTTAGCGCTCACGGGGAGAGTGCATGGAGGTTGAGTTCTTAAATACGGCCATCGATGCCGAATATAAGCGCTGGGCAGCACACGTTGATCCAGATGATCAGTACGACACCGCAGACACAGTGGGCCTGCTTGACGTACTACGCGCGCACTATCTCATCGCTGATTTTTTCTACGGGCGTGAAGCAGGCATGGGGGGCATCGGACCCCGAGACCTCGATCTTCTGCACTCAGCTGTGTACCGGCAATTCGTCGCGTATGGAGGTATAAACAAGTGGAAGACGCCCTATGAAAAAGCCGCAACACTGATATTTGGGCTTGTCACGGATCATCCGTTTCATGATGCCAATAAGCGCACAGGCTTGCTTGCATATCTATTCGCTCTCCACAAGATGAATCGACAGCCCACGAATGGACAAAAAGAGCTAGAAGACTTTATGGTCGATATCGCTGAAAGGAGCTTGGCTAAATATCGAAGGATGAAGAGCCTAATGAAGCGCGAAGACGATGCTGACGTGCTATTCATTGCCGATTACTTGAAACGCAATTCTCGCGAAAGAGACGGTCGATTCTATAACATCACCTACAATGAACTTGGAAGGCGCCTTAATGATTTTGGCTACTGTTTCGGCGACCCGAAGAATAACTACATTGATATTTGCCGAATTGATACATCCAGAGAATTCGGCATCCTCGGAAAAAAAATACAAAAGTTAGTCAAGGTTGCACAGATTGGCTTCCCAAGCTGGAAGAGCCAAGTGGGAAGGGGCGCTATCGCAACGGTCCGAAAAGCTGCCAAGTTGACGCCAGAGTACGGCGTCGATTCAGCCACGTTCTACCGTGGGGCTGATCCGCTAAACTCACTCATCGCGCAATACGAGGGCCCACTACAGCGGCTGGCCTTTAGGTGAGCACCCACAATAAATTCAAGCCAACGCCAATTGGCACGAACAAATTTAAGCGCCACCCTGCCCTCATCCATATTAAAAATTATTTTGGAGAAGATGTAAGTGACAAAGCAAGACACATCAGAAAAGACCCTCAACCTATTCCCTATTGACTATCCGTTTGAAACACTTTTTTCTCGCATTCAAACGAAACCACCGAAGCTAAAACTCGATCCCGAGTTTCAGCGCAAGTACAAATGGGACAAAGAGGGCTGGGAACGCGCGTCGCGGTTTATCGAGTCATGCCTAATGAGGATCCCGTTGCCGGCCTGCTACTTCGCTGAAAAAGAGGACGGCACCCACTTTGTGATTGATGGCGTGCAGCGCCTTACTACGATACAAAAGTTCTTCAAGGACGAATTTGCTCTTGAGGGAATGAGTGCATTCAAGGAGCTGGAAGGAAAGAGGTTCTCTGAATTAGCAGCGTATCGATCTGAACTAGAAGCCACAACCATTCGTTGCATCGTACTCAGAAAAGAAAATCCGCCAAATCTAGTTCAAGAAATATTTTCTCGACTGAACCAAGGTGCAGTCCGACTTTCCGACCAAGAGATTCGACACGCAATTTACCCTGGACCTCTTAACGAACTATTAATCGAACTAGCAAAGAAACAAGCAATCGCAAATTTTGGAAATACACAGAAGGACTCTCGAGAAGGAGAAGAACTCGTACTTCGGTTTTTTGCCTTGCAAGACGATCTTGAAAGCTACGAAGGGAGGCTCTCGAAATTTCTGGATGTCTATATGCGCGAAAATGCAAATATCTCTCATACAAAAATAGCAAAACTCCGCAGCCTCTTTAATTCCACCCTTGCGGCCTGCGAGCAGATCTTTGGCGAAAGCGTGTTCGCAGACACCACAAAAAACAAGCCAAGGCAAAGCATCGTTCACTATGACTTGCTAATGAGCAGCATGGCACCAGTTAAGAAAACGGACATCAACGGCAAGGAAGAAAAGATCAGAAAGGCGTTCGAAAAGCTTTGCAAGAAGGCCGATTTTCAAAGGACTTTGTCGGGCGGCATTCAGAACAAATCATCGATTTTGAAGCGCCGTGAACTGTGGGAAAAGCTAATAAAACCAATTCTTTCATCATGAGCGGACGAGTCGTGGCTGTAGCGCAGACATACATTTTCGGACTCTCCGAACTTGAAGCAATGGTGTGTGCCACTGAGCAGGAAGTCGTAGGAGGCGACGGCAACTCCCCCATTCTCACCGACAACATAAATTTCTTTACTAAGTCATTCTTGATCTCGTTGTGTGCTCACCTTGAGATGTGCATAAAAGAGATCGTCTTTGCTATTGCCAAAGATATTGACGAACGAGCTCTGGCAGCATCCATTCCCACCGCTCTCATCGAGTGGAGGTACAACACGAAGAAGAAGGGCGACGGATCAGCGCAGGGTGTGCGGCTTGAGATCGGCATGACACGAAAGGAGGTTGATGATCTCGTGTCCGGAAACGTCTACCGCACGAAGGAAGCTCTAGCTTACGTAGGGGTTGACTTGGCAAGCGACAAAGCCACTTGGGAGATGTGGAAGGAGCTGATCCAAACGATCGTTACTAGGCGCAACAATATCGTTCACCATAACGACGACGCGTCCGACCTATCGCTCGGCGATATCCGGCAGTACCTTTCCTCCGCCCGGAGTTACATTGATTTCATTGTAAACGCCTGCCAAGCAACGGGATCAGATTCACTTGAAATCTCATCTTAGCTTTACCGAAAAAACCAGTTGACAGCCCAAAAAACTAGTATCACCATTCCCTCCAAGGAGCGTAGAAACTCCTCAGAGAGCGGCACCCACCTCCGTCAAACCGGTGGGTTTTTTGTGCCTGTTCGCAGGCACACTCCGACGCGCTGTCTGCGTCGGGAGGGCGGTGAATACAACACCCTTCGGGGAAATAAGCCCGCCGGCTCTCTGCGGTTTCTAACCTCCCGACATCCCGTCGCCGTTCGGCGCGGGTTCCTGTCTGCCAAGGAGGCTGTGCCATGCGTCAACCGTCACCCCGCCCCACCACTCCCAGCACCCCGCCTGCCCGCAAACGTGCAGCGCGCCAGCCGCAGCCCAAACCTAAGGCCGAGCCGGCCGGATTCCTGCGTTACATCGAGCCACCGTGCACCCCGATGATGTCGGTTGAAGACGCAGCGGCCGCCATCGCCGCCGAACTGGCCCGGCCGCCACGCGCACCCCGCCGCTCTCGCCCGCCACAGACGTGCACCGTCGGCTGCGGCCACTCCGCCAGCGGTAAACGCATGCCCGCGCTGCGCCTGGGCGGCCGCTGGATGGAGGCACTGGGCTTCACCATCGGCAGTACGCTGCGCGTGCAGGTGCGCGACGGCGAACTGGTGGTGAGCGTGGCCCGCAAGGACTGACGCGGCCACCGCCCACCACGCACCGGAGGATCGCTGAGATGGCGTGCAACCGCTTTGTCTTCGGCATCACGCTCGACCAGGCCGATGCGCTCGCCGGCCTGATCCGCACCATCACCGCGCATGGCGACATCCTCGCCGCCGGCACGGCGCCCTATCTGGATCCCCGCACGCTGCCCGCGCTGGGAGAGGCCATCTACACCGCCGGCCGCGCGGCGCGCGGCATCCTGGACCAGGTGGGCGCGCAAGCGCTCAAGGGCATGGAATAGTCAAAGCGAACAAAACTGTGCACGTCTAAGTGCAATTTCTCCAGTTTGTTGAGTTGTTCTTGGATGCATCGTCCCGAGATATCTTGACCACGCGATACCGCAATTTGTCTACCAATTAGTGCCAATGACGACCCCACCCAACTTGTGACGAAGGTCACTAAGTAGTAGCGTCGGTTTCGTGCTGACATCCGCTGTTGAACGGCCATGAGATTGGCCTGGGAACCATGCGATAAGGGGAGCGGGCGGATAAAAGCGGGAGCCTTACCTCACCAAAGAGGCGATAGAACAGCGGGCTACACATCTCCTTCCGTAAGGATCGCAACTCATTTACACGGGAAAACGTCATGACCTTTGACCAACCTATCTGTCCGACGAGTTGGGCACACGTCTTTTTTCCTGGCGAATAGGTCGCAGTCATGCATCGTAACGTGCCGAATCCCCTGCCCCAAGCTCACTTAAGACAAACAGCTTTGAAGTGACATTCTCGACCTGAGTTCAAACGATATAACTTTCTAGAATTCTGCATGACGCCAGCAAAAATTACACAGGAGCTGATCCATGGAAAAATATCTTCGCTGGTTCATTCCGTCGCTTGCTTCACTAAGCATCTTATCTTGTGCCACTTATGATTGCACCTTCCCTCAAGCAAGCAGCCCTTTCGACAAGGAGCTTGACTACGTCATACAAATTGACGACGCAGGAAAATTTAGAGAGCCCAATGTTGCAGCTAATGCGGTGAGTACAATACGAGAAATTTCAAAGCACCACAATACCATTGTTGTTATATTTATCCACGGCTGGCACCATAACGCCTCACCCAAAGACAAAAATGTAAAAGATTTTGCAGATTCCCTTGTTAAAATCCGGGATACCTTGGATGATCGCCAAAACGGCGAATCAGGAATATATCGGAAGTCCAGAGAGGTATTGACCGGGGACGGCGACGTGAAGGTTATCGGCGTTTACGTTGGCTGGCGCGGGAAGTCGTTACCCATGCCTTTAGACTACCTTACTTTCTGGGGTAGAAAATCGGCCGCCGAGCGTGTAGGGAATGGAGAGATTGGTAGATTTTTATCTGAACTTAACGACATCTATCAAGATAGACTCAAGATAAATGGTGGCGAAAAAGCGCCCTTCATGGGGCTGGTGTCTTTTGGCCATAGTTTTGGCGGGCAGGTACTTTTTAGGGCTGTGTCACCACAGATCGAGCGCGAGCTTATTGCGGCAACTCAGCGGACCGGGGATCCGGACGTTCCAACGCGAAGAATAGTCGGCTTCGGAACGCTAGCTGTCTTGTTGAATCCCGCCATTGAAGCAAAGCAATATGAGGCGATCGACAGCCTGTCGCGCAAGCTGCCCTATGATCACGAACAGACACCAGTAATGCTCACATTGTCATCGCAAACCGATAGCGCTCGCATTTTTTGGTTTCCAATCGCACGACTCTTAAGAACGACTTTTCGCCCTGCGCTCTGGGGCAAGAATAATGACCTCGACAATCAAGCATTGGGCTCTTATGCTCCACAGGTAACGCATGCGGTTGAGACAATAGAAAACGGCGGCACCCTAAAGTTCGATCCAGAAAAATATGATAAAGCGCGATGCGAAATCGCAAAGTTCGACCTTACCAATATTCCGGAAATTGGAAAAATCAAACTAACCCCCTTGGATAGATCAAGCCAACCATACAGCCCTTTCATTGTTGCATCTGTAAGCGGCAAAGTAATCATAAAGCATAGCGGAATTTTCAAGGACGACTTGAGGGACTTTCTCAATAACTATGTTGCACTGACGCAGGGAAAAAATCTGGTACTGGGCTACGAAGACGTCTCTAATTGCCAGCTGGATAATTGAGCAAGGGCCGGCAATCCGCATAACCTGCAGCCTGATCTGCAAACGGGGGAGAGCCGAAAACAGAGGTCAGAGTACGCTTTCCTCTCCTGTCGGTCCGACCTTTGGCGACCTACCTCAGGTGACGCACTGGTCGGCTACGTGCTTGCCAGGCTGCGTCCCAATGCGGGAAAACAGGGGTCAGAGTGTACTTTCCTATAAGAAGTATTTTTGGGGGTTGACGTCGCCTGAGCGGTTCTCCGCTCTGAGCTAAGACGAGCGTCGTGCATCTAAACGCTCCGCCACGAGTAACCTCCTATGCTTAGGTGGGATAAGTGCACTCTGACCCCGATTTTCCTGACCCCGATTTTAGTGTTTCATCGAACATATGAAACCGCCACCCAAAGCGGACACCACGGGCGACGACTCAGCGCCATTTCGTCGGCGATCCGGGTGATTCATCGGCGGCTTCTGTGGCTTGGTCGCAAACGGGTGGTCACGCCCCCGCGCGGATGGCAACTTGCAGCGGCCATCACGTCGACATGGAGCCCCGCATGACCCCCGTTGCCCTGTATTCGCCCGATCCGGCCCGCGGCTGGCTGCCCTGGGCCTGGCTGACGCCGATCCTGATGATCCTGTTCAACGCGGTACCGGTGATCGCCCTGGACGGGTGGATGCAGTCGCTACATTGGTCGACGCCGCGCGGCGATCCGATCGGCCTCGCTGGCTTGTATGCGCTGCTGTGGATCGGCTTCGCGCCGACGCTGGCGGCCGTGCTCGCCTGGGTACGCTTCGTCGAAGGGCGCTCGCTGGCGAGTATCGGGCTGACCGGTCCGGCGCCGCTGAAAACCTTCCTGCGCGGACTGGCCGTTGGATTCGGCACGGTCGCGCTGGTCGTAGTCGCGATCTGGATGGCTGGCGGCATGCAGGTGGCGGGCTTGGGGCAGGCCTGGCGGTCGCCCGTCAGTCTGCTGCACATCGGGCTGCTGCTATTGAGTTTCATGTTCCAGGCGAGCGTGGAGGAAGTCATCTTCCGCGGCTGGATGCTGTCGGTGGTGGCGCGCAAGACCAATGTCGCAGTGGCAGCGCTGCTGGTGTCGCTCGTTTTCTGCTTCCTGCATTTCAGTCCGCACCAGCCGCCCCGGGTCATGCTCGGCACGTTCCTGTTCTCGCTACTCGCCTGCGCCTGGGCGCTGCGGACAGGCAATATCTGGGGCGTGATGGGCTGGCACGCGGGGTGGAACTGGTTGCTCGCGACCGGCTTCGAACTGCCCGTCACCGGCATGGATGCGCACTTGCCGGCGCTGCTGGTGGCGCTGCGCCCGCAAGGCCTCGACACCCTGACCGGTGGCGCGCAAGGGCCGGAAGGCAGTTACCTGTGCAGCGTCTTCCTCGTCGCCGCGATCGCGTGGATCCAGTGGCGAAAAACGCGCGGAGCTCAGAACTTCTCGCCGACCAGCAGGTAACGCCACTGCCAGGGCGGCGTCGCCCCGTCGAAAACAGGGGTCAGAGTGCACTTTCCTCCCCTGTCGGCCTGACCTTTAGCGGCCTACCCATTCGCGCAGCGGGTCCGACACGGCGGCCAAGCTGGCGCTCGATGGCCGCGCGGAAACGCTCGTTGCCCAGCGCGTGTTGGCGCTGCAGGTTGAGACGGATGGCAGCTGTCTCGTCCGGGTCGATGGCATCCAGGACGAAGCGACGATAGCGGTGTGTGCGCTCGGCGGCCGGCGCAATGGCTAGATAGCTCCCGTGCGGCTGCACCAGCGCGTTGGCTTGGCCGAGTCCGTTGCAAGAATGGCTCGACCACCGATAGTCCGCCGGATCAATAACCATTGCAGCCCGTACCGGGTTGAGTTCAATGTAGCGGTAGCAGCGGAGCAGGTAGATCTCCTGCTGTACCGGGCACGATTTGTAACGGCCTTCCCAAAGGGTGCCGGTGCGACTGTACTGAGTATTGATGTAGCGCACGTAGCGGCGACCGAGTGACTGCATCAGCGTTGACACCGCACAGATCTGCTGGCTAGTGAGCAGCAAGTGCACATGATTGGTCATCAACACATAAGCATGCACGGCGATGCTGAGCTTGAGCGACAGTTCGTGCAGATCCTGCAGGTAGCGTATCCGGTCGATATCGGTGAAGAAGCATGGCTGCCGGTCATTACCCCGCTGCACGATATGCTGAGCGACACCAGGGAGATCCAGTCGGGGACGGCGTGGCATGTGCGATCCTTCGCTCTGTGGTGTGTACAGGGTCGTGCATCCAAACGAGCAGCCCCATCGGGTAACATCGAGATTCTGCGTAGGGGAAGTGCACTCTGACTCCAGTTTTCTCGACCCCAGTTTTCTATCGTCAACATCCAACCGAGCGCGACATCTTGTAGCCTCGTGAGCATGAGCAGGCAAGATACGTCCGCTCCTGCTCTTCAATTAAATAACTTACCGTGCGCTCGACCCGAATATGGATCACGCTAGAAACCTAACCGTATGCCCAAAGTGCTTGAGCAATTTTCACCTCCGTGAGAAGACACTTCTCATTGGATCCGCAAGTCCGAGAAAACTCTTTGGAAGGGATGAAGAGCGGTCGGGGTACCAGCGAAAAGATCAACTTGCCGTTGATGAATGCAAGGGCGAAAGGTTGCAAACACCACCACTGCAGCAGTTCGTCAATGGCTACTACTGTGAAAGCTGTGCAATTGGCTTCTTACCCGACGACATTGTGGAAAAACAGTGGTAAAAAGCAGCAGCATCGGGGTCAAGTTAGCTTTACGATGCACGGGAAACAGAAAGAGAGGGATCAGAATGCGCTTTCCAATCCTGTGAGTCTGACCTTCGTCCGACTACTCATTCGGGCGGCTGGCCCGATACGACGACCAAGCCGAAGCTCGATGTGTATGCGTGCTCGACGGCTGCGCCTACATCAGGACGTTGTTAGCTTGGTCGATTCCGTTGCAGGAATGGCCCGGCCAACTCCGACCCTGGTTTGGCAGCACGCCCCACGCTCCAAGAATCGATGCCAGACGCGAGGGCGCCGTCGTTCTTGCTACCGAACCAGATTCCCAAAGAAGTAGCGCTCGCCCACGTCGAAATGCCGGGGGGAGGCCATGTACCTGTCCAAGATGGCGGCCGCGTTGCGCGGCTGGAACTCGGCGCGCTCGTCGTAGAATCCGGAACAATCGACGCCCGAGTACGCTTCGAACTTCCGTCGCCACAGCAGGAAGTCACTCCAGTCGATCCACTCGTCGGTGCCTTTGGGGACCAGCGCCTTTCGCATCCGCCAGACATGCTTGTCCACATCGACGGGCTCTCCCGCCAGGATCGCGACCCTGTCGGTGCCGCAGGTCTCCTTCAGGTCGGCGAGCCGCGCCTCGACGGCCTTCCTGTAGTCGGCCTTGCCCAGACCGGTGTAGAAGAACGCGGGTTCGCCTTCGCGGGCATCCAGCAGGTTCGAGATGTCCGCCTCGACGGAACTCCGGTCGGCGCGACGATCAAGCGCACACCAGGCCTCGACCATGAAGGGGATCAGCCAAAGAACGCCGGACCACTGCGCTGCCAGGCTGGCCTCGATGCGCAGGTAGTTGGGTCCATCGATCAGGAGCTCGGCGAGGAATTCCAGGTCCGGGTCGAGTCCCGCATCGGCGGTCAGCCCTAGGCAGGCCGACACCAGTGTCGGGGCGCTACGCGCATCCAAGATCCACTTCCTCAGCTGGGCGATGCGGCTGTAGTCCCCACGCTTCGCGCATTCCATGATCGAGGCGAGCGCGATCCAGGGATCGTCGCTCGTGCATCCATCAGGCGACAGGACTCCGTCGGGGACAGGACTGGAATAGTGATATCCACGCCCTTTCCAATAGAAGCAGCCCTGGAGAAACTTGGGTCTTTGGGTGTGCTGAAAATGTGCGGTGCGCATCGCTGTGTCGTCGGATCTATTGATGCGGCCGCCTTGAAGTGTACCCAACTCTGCCAGAGTCAAACGGCGCAGAAAACGGGGTCGCTACAGCCCCTCGATCTGAACCGCGCCACTGGCGAAAGAGACCGCCATCGCAAGTATCCGGGCTAGTGGACCAATGTGCGGCGGATGGGCGCTCCACACGCGGCACGCATCATGCGGGCATGCTCTGCAGCACACGTTGGAGCACCGTCGCTGCGGCCTGGGGCTTGCCGAGTGCACGGCTGCGAGCGGCCATGGCTTGCAATTTCGGCCGATCGGCCATCAGCCGTTGGATCTTGTAGTCAAGGCCAATGGCATCGTAGGCCAGCCATGCTGCGCCTTCTTCCATCAGGAAGCCGGCGTTGTGTTCTTCTTGGCCTGGGATCGGCGAGATCAGCAGCATCGGCTTGCCCAGCGCCAGGCACTCGGACACGGTGAGGCCGCCGGGCTTGGTGACGACCAGATCGGCAGCGGCCATGAGCTTGTGCATCTCGTCGGTGAAGCCCACCGCAATCATCCGGCCCGGATGGCGAAGCGCCAGCGCCGCCAGTCTGGCGTGCGTTTCGGCATTGCGGCCCGCCACGGCGATGACCTGGAAATCGCTTGCCATGCCCAGTGCACGTTCGACCATGCTCGCAAGATCGCCAACGCCAGCGCCACCCGATGCCATCAGAAGCGTGGAGCGCGATGGATCCAGACCTAAGGCGGCCGCGCACGCATCGCGCTCCAGCGTCGGCGCGTCGGGCTTCGAGAATGCCGGCATCACCGGAATTCCTGTGATATGCACACGGTCGGCCGGAATGCCGCGTGCGCGAAGCCGGAATGCGACCTCTTCGTTCGCTGCCAGGTAACCGGTCATCTCGGGAACGAGCCACATGTTGTGCAGGTCGTAGTCGGTGATCTGCAACCAGACGGGGCAGTCGAGGCGAGCGTTTCTGCGCTCGCGCATCAGCAACTCGGCCGGCAGGAAGTGGGTGCAAATCACGGCATCGGGCTTCGCGTTTCGAATCTCGCGCAGCAGCGCGCCGGTGCTCAGCCGCTCGATGCCGCGGCGCAAGCGCTGCGACGCCGCGTGGTGCGGCGTGGTGTCGCTACGCTGATGCAGATACGACCAGAGTTCGGGCGCGCGATTCACAAGTTGGATGTACCAATCGGTGTAGATCCTGCGGAATGCCCCTGACACATTGGCCATGGTGTCGATATGTACAGCCGTGCACGGGGGAGCGACCGCGTGTGCGGCGGCAGCAAGCGCCTGTGCTGCGCGCACATGGCCATTGCCGGCGCTTACACTGAGAATCAGAAGTTTGGTCATGGCTGGAGGTCGGCGTGGTCGGTGTCGGGGATGAAGCAGGGAGACAGGGCTAAAATTCCGACGCTGACCCGGCTTTAGTTCTTGACGATCAACATTGTGCAGCGACTTTGGCCTGCAGAAATTGCGCGCGTAGTGCGTCTTCACGGTTACCGCACAAGAAGGTCGCTTACAACGAGGCAAGAGGAAATATCAATTTACAACACCTATTCCGTCTGCCCACTGTTGCGTCTCGCTGTGGTCCTTAACGTCAGTCGGCTTACGGCGCCAGATACCCACTCACATCCTCGGCAGTGCGCTGCATGTCGATCGCCAGCAGGTCCTTGAGGATCGCCGTGTGGCCGGACCCCGCAATGACCAGCACGCGGTGGCCGGGTTGTGCGGCCTTCTGCACGTTGGCATACATGCGGAAGTTGCGGTGCCACCAACTGGCCGCGGCATCGGCACCGGCAAAGCTGCCACCGGCATCCACGGCATTGGTGCTGATGTAGAGATTCTTGTTTTCGCGGTCGCGCGCGGGATCGTTGGTGAGGCGCAACAGCTCGGCCAGTGGCAAAGTCGATTGCTCGCGTTCGGCGCGCGCGGAAAGCGTCTTGAACGCGGCATCTATCGTCGCCTGCATGGCCGGGTCGTTCGCCTTGATGTACTCGAACATGGGATCGGACTCCCAGCCGACCTGACCCTCGTCGAAGCACGTCACTCCGGCAATTCCCGAGGCTTTGGCGACGCGGAAGCCGATCTGGTGGATTTCGTTAGCCGGCAAGGTCGACTGCCCGTCGCGATAGCGGGCAAAAGCAGCGTCGTATTTCGCCTGCTCGGACGGCTCGCATTCCACCAGCACGTCGGTGGGGCGGAACGCCGCGAGCCGTGCGGCAAGGCCTGCGAGGTAGGCCTGATTGTCTTTCGACATGACGTCGGAGACCTTGAACTTCACCATGTCCCGCCCCGGATTTTCGAAGTGGAACGAGCCAAGCATCATCACGTTCGCCGGGGCGACAGGCGCCTGCGACGCGGCGGCAGCGAGCGTGGGCAACGCGGTCAGACAAGCGAACAACGCGGCGACAAAAAATCGATGGGCGTTCAAGGCGTTTGCTCCAGGACGGTAGAACCGATGGCGACGCTGGCATTAAAGCACTCGTTCAAGCGATGGGCATAGTGTTCGCCCATCGCCGGCTTGGCAGACGAAAAACGGTGCACGACCTCGCCATTGTGCGCTGCTTCTGCTACGACACCCCAAAAAGGGCGTAGCGCTTTGCCAGCTTCCATCCCTCGCACAGCGCATCAGCAGAGCGGCGGAACATATACCCGCCGCGGCTCACCTCAATGCCATACGCTAGCAATCCGAAGAACAACGGGCCAGAGGAAGTATCAGTCGGTCACGGGCCCAGTAACGCCATCAGGTTCGCTTAAGCCCTAGATCGACAGGCACAGCTTGCCGAAATGCTTGCCTGCCGCCTGGTGCGCAAACGCATCGGCGATGTCTTCCAGCGCGAATGTCTGGTCAACCACCGGTTTGATGCCGGTTGCGTCGATGGCGCGGACCATGTCGCGCTGGTGGCTCCGGCTGCCGACGATCAGCCCCTGCAGGGTCTGGTGGCGTTGCATCAGCGCCACCGTCGGCACCTGCCCGGCAATCCCGGTCAACACGCCGATCAAGGCGATATGGCCGCCGATACGGCAGGCCTGGATGGATTGCCCCAGCGTGTCGGGTCCGCCCACTTCGATCACCTTGTCGACGCCACGGCCGTTCGTATAGTCGAGCACCTTCGCCGCCCAATCGGTATCGCGCCGGTAGTTGATCGTGAAATCGGTGCCCAGTGCATGCACACGCGCCAGCTTCTCGTCGGAAGATGACGTTGCGATCACGGTGGCGCCCATGTGCTTGGCGAACTGCAACGCGAAGATCGAGACGCCGCCCGTACCGAGCACCAGCACGGTGTCGCCGGCCTTCAGGCGCGCGTCCACCACCAGCGCCCGCCACGCGGTGAGCCCAGCGGTCGTCAGCGTCGCCGCTTCGGCGTGGCTGTAGCCGCGCGGTGCGTGCGTGAACCAATGCGCGGGGCGAACGACGTATTCGCGCGCATAGCCGTCGACACCATCGCCGGGCACGGTCGCGAAGTCGGCGATGGTCGGTCCGCCATCCAGCCAGGTCGGGAAGAACGTCGAGACGACCGCGTCCCCCACGGCGAACTCGTCCACGCCTTCGCCCACCGCCTCCACCACGCCGGCGCCGTCGGACATCGGGATGCGGCCGTCGGCGCTGGGCATCCGTCCGGTCACCACGCCCAGGTCGTGGAAGTTGAGCGAGCTTGCATGCACGCGCACGCGGATTTCGCCGGCGCCCGATTGGCCTGGGTCGGGCAGATCGACGAGGCGGAGGTTCTCTAGACCAGCGGGCTGGCGCAGGGTGATGGCTTTCATGAGCAGACATCCTTAGCGGAAATGGAGGCGGGACGGAAGTTGCGGCGAGGCCGCGTTGCAGGCATTGTCAGCACGCACTTCCTGCATCGCAAGAACGTACAATTTCCGCAGGTACTATCAATTTTGTAGGTACAACCATGCGTCTGAAACGTTCGGATGGCAAGAGCGGCTGCGCCGTCGAAGTCACGCTGTCGGTGATCGGCGGGGTCTGGAAGCCCGTCATCCTGTTCCACCTGCTCCCTGGGAAGAAGCGCTTCATGGAGCTGACGCGCCTGATCCCCAACGCCACGCAGCGCATGTTGACGTTGCAATTGCGCGAGCTCGAGGAGGACGGGGTCATCGTCCGGCACGTCTATCCGCAGGTGCCGCCCAAGGTCGAATACGCGCTGACGCCGCTGGGCGAATCCCTCGCGCCAGTCCTGATCAGCCTGCGCGAATGGGGCGAGTCGTATCGCAGCAGCGAGATGCCGCGCGCGTCCGCGGCCCCGACATGCGCGCGTGGCGAAGCGATGGCGACGTGACTTGACGTCGCACACGAGCCTCCAGAAAGCGGCCAGACCGACTTTCCGAGTATGACCATGCGCTCCCTTTCTGAAACCCTGCAGCAGATCGAAAACTTCTCGTCTCGCGATGGCGATTGGCGCCCACTGGATCTGCTTCTCGAGGAAGTATGGGCATCAAGCGACTTGCCGCCGGAAGTGCTGCCTGTGGTGTTCGGCATCTTCGAGCGCTTTCCGGAAGACGATGGCGCAGGCGTACTCTGGTCCATCGTGCACGGCGTCGAAGCACTCTCCCTGGACTATGTCCCCGCATTGCAGCAGTCACATCGACGCAGGCCCTCTCTCATGTCCGACATCATGCTGAGCAGAGCGGTCAATGCGCAGAGACAGGGCTGATACCGCTCATTACTTAACCGCTTCTTCGATGTTTGCCCGCTCCTAGCGGGAAGCCGGCTGTACTGACTAAGGCCTCCCTGCTACCGATGGGTACTCCCTCCATGCCCACCTCCTAGCGCAACGCCAGGATAGACGCACCCGCGCTCCGTGGCGCCCCCCCCAAACGCCTTTGCAGGCGCTGGACGATGCCCACCGACGCAGATCTTGCGATACTTTCCGCGCGACCACACCAATCTTCGCCTAAGCGAACGTGCCAGCGACCAACGCTTAGGCAAATGGAATGTTCCAGGGGAAACACGCTCGTGATTCTAGCTTTAGCACTTCTCTGTGCCTTCATGGGCGCCGTCTTTCTTGTCGGCTGCTTCATCAGAGTGGATTCGCCTGCCTTCATCTCTCGAGCCGCAGGAGATCGGGCCAAGATCGCAAAACTCCACTCGCTGCAGGAGGCATGGGACCGGCTAGGAAAGGCCAGGCAGTTCTTCGTTTGCTGCACCGCCTACCTGATCATGGCGGCCGGCTTGCTGCTGTTGTGGCATGACCCGCGATTGGCCCGGTACTTCTGGATGGTTCCAGCGCTGTACGCCATCGATCTTGCTGTCATTCTTCAGATCAAGCGATATGCGAGTTCCGTTCTGGATCGGCAATCCATTGGCCACACCGAAGTTCTGGAAGTAATCAACCAGCACATCAACATGTCCGTCGCGTTAAGCATCATCTTTGTGGTCCTGGCACTCCGAAAATAGACGACCGCAAGGAGCGCGGGCGTCGGAACGCCCTTTGCTTCTCTGTCAGCCCAGCCTTCGGTAGCTCAACCGCTAGTCCTCCTCGATCACGTAACACGGAGATGGCGGCGTGGGGACAGCATGCTCGACAACCGGGCTGACCCAATGCGCCAAGCTCTCGTGGAGCGACGTC
The DNA here is from genome assembly GCF_041242975.1 of Xanthomonas sp. DAR 35659. Lineage (NCBI taxonomy): Bacteria > Pseudomonadati > Pseudomonadota > Gammaproteobacteria > Lysobacterales > Lysobacteraceae > Xanthomonas > Xanthomonas medicagonis. Next base: position 1,615,778 of record NZ_CP162488.1, on the reverse strand, counting down.
ACCGCCTGTACCGGCGCTTCGCTGAAGACCTTCATCTTGAATTGGGTGACCGCATCGGTGATCTGCGCGTCGACGCTTGTGGGAAGCGCCATGCCTCGCTCGTGGATGACGTGCATGGTGTCGCAAAGGGGGCGGCGGCTCAGTCGGCCGATGATGGCGGCGACGCGATCACGTTCTGCGCACGCGCTGCGTCGACCATTTCCTGCATTTGCTGCGCAAGCACGGCGAAATGACGATCGAACTGCGCCTGCACCTCGCGCCTGATCGTTTCGGCCAGCAGGTCGGCGCGGGGGTCCACCGACGGCCTTCCATCTAGATCCAGACCCGCGTGTCCCTTCGGCAAGCCCATGTCCTGCGCCGCTGCTAACGCGATCGCATCATGCACTGCCTGGTCGCCCTCGCGCATGGCGGTATCGACGCTGCGCCCCGCCGCATCGATCCGCTGCCGCGCGCGCTCGATCTCGGCAGCGTGTGACGACGCAGCCGGACGGAGCGCCTCGCTTGTCCCCTGCGATGCGCTCTGAGTCGCCACTGCGAATGCGCGCAATTGTGCGCGCTCGGCATCGGACAAGTCGCGGCCCAACCATTGGCGGGTGAAGTCGTACAAGGCCTGCGTCTTCGTATCCGGGGTTTCGGTCATGCGCTGCTCCCTGCGATCGTTGATGTGGTGGATGCCGTCATGCGGCGACGCGCGGCCGCCTATGCAGCGTGCGCTTAGCGGCTACCTGGCATCGGAATGCGTCGGTGCGTAGTCGCTGTTGCCGTCCTGCCCGTCCCCCTTACCCGGTGCAACCGCCGACACGGCAACGATGGCATCGGCCGGCAGGTCGATTCCTTGAAGTTGCGGGGCATCGTCGGCCGTCGCCACCATCTGCTTGAGCAAGGCGGCTTGCGCCGCCAAGGCGGTCTTGCTGTCCTCGCCGAAGTAAGTGTCCGCCGACAGCACAGCCAGGCCCGACGCATGGCTGATGCGTATCGCAACGCCCTCCCCGATCGGTACGGTTGCTTCAGCGTGGGTCGCGGCGGGCGCGGACTCGGATGCAGCGCCGGCCGCCGTCGGTAACGCGACGATCTCTGTGACGCGATCGTCGCGACGGTCGCTCCGCTCGGCGGCCTCGGTTGCCTGTACGGTGGCTTGCCCCGCGGTTTCGTCGCTTGCATTCGGCAGCATCATGTTCTCCTCGCATGGGCTTGGCAGGATGATGTGCGTCGCCTCGACCGCATGCGCCGCGACGCGGACGAGCCACGCGTGTGAAGTTGAGCATACCGCGTCGAACGACTGCGCCATCGACTTTGGATCACGAATTGTGTTGATCGGCTGCGTCGATGCCGCCCCTACCCTTAACCCATGTCCTGGCGCGCTCCACGCCACCTGATCCAGGAGGCACAGACTCCACGCCGGAGGCAGCTGAGGCGAGAACTAGGCCTGTTCATGCGCCCCAGGCCCGATCTAACATTTCATGCAAGCCGCTCGCTTCGAGGATTGGCTTGATTCCAGTGCCCCGCCAGAGGCGCTTCGCCCAAGGAAGATCACTACATGAAACCCGCACTTTCGCTATCTTTGGCAGCATGCGCCACGGCGGCATTGTTGATGCTGGTGTCCTGCAAGCCAGGCGAGCAGCAGCCCCCTGCAAAGCCTCCAGTCGAGGCGCCACGGGCGCCATCCGCCCACGAGCGTCCAATACCAGCCAAAGCCAAAGCCGTGGTGGACGCCGCCCGCGAACGGACTCGCCTTGGCGAGCGCTACGATCCCAGCTACTTCACCATCGGATTCCCGGGCGGCGATGTCCCGAACGATCGTGGTGTCTGCTCCGACGTCGTCGTGCGCGCGTATCGAGCGATTGGACTCGACCTGCAGGTCCTGGTGCACGACGACATGAGCCGCGCGTTCAACGCCTATCCGAAGATGTGGGGCCTGACGCGCACCGACAAGAACATCGACCATCGCCGCGTTCCCAACCTCCGCACCTTCTTCACCAGAGCGGGGGCATCCCTCCACGTCACCGCGTCGCCAGGCGACTACAGGCCAGGCGATCTCGTGACATGGACCCTGCCCAGGAACCTGCCGCATATCGGCATTGTGTCCGATCGCGTCGCCCCTGGAACCGATAGACCCCTGATCCTGCACAACATCGGTGCCGGCACGTCGGAGGACGACGTGCTGTTCGCTTATCCGATCACGGGCCACTACCGGTACTATCCGGATGGGGCCTGACACATGACGGTCGCCATAAAAACCAACGGGCAGTGACAAGGTTAGGACCCAAATAGCGGCGCAGCACTCCCACGCCATTGATCAAGCCTTCGGTAGCTGGTCCTTTCATACGGCAGGCTATACGCAATGGCCAATGTGGCGTTCATCGCCTAACCGGAGCCGCAACGCCTCGCGACAGTCCTGTTAACCGCCGCTTTAGTAATGCTAGCTAGAGGTTCCAGTGAAGCTACACGGATACGCCGAAGAAGGACTCCCGATCGAGGACATCGCTCCTGCCGAGTTGGCCGAAGTCACTCTGGTTGCCACGCCGGAAGAACTTCGCCGCATCGCGCGGTTTCTCGAGTCCTGTGCGCACGACATGGAGGCGCGAGGTCGCTCATGGGAGCATGAGCACCTGTCCGACCGGGACCCCTCGTTCGAATCGTCTCCGCACTTCGTGGTGTTCAATCCGGAGTACGCCAAATGACATCCAAGCGCACCCGTGGGCGGAACGCATCCGTCGCATCGCTGACCCGGACCACATGCCGCATACGCCAAATGACATCCAAGCGCACCCGTGGGCGGAACGCATCCGTCGCATCGCTGACCCGGACCACATGCCGCAATGGATAGCATCGCCCTTCTCCAGCAGTGGTACCTGCAGCAGTGCAACGGGGACTGGGAGCATTCCTGGGGCGTGCGAATCGAGACGCTGGACAATCCAGGCTGGAAGTTGGAGATCAACCTTACGGGCACCTCGCTCGAGGGCCGGCACTTCACACCTGTCCATTACGGCCTATTCGAACAGGCGGAAACCAGCGGGAACGAGTGGATCTCCTGCAAGGTCGAGCACAATCGGTTCAGTGCCGCGGGCGGGCCGCTCAAGCTCGACGAGATCGTCGACGTCTTCCTGCGGTGGGCCGGGCTTGCCGCCTGACAGACGTGTGCAGGCCGACGCTGCACACATGCTGACATCCACGTCGCTCAGCCGCTGATGATTCGACCGTCAAGGAAGATTTCTCCGCTGTTTGGCTGAGTACAGCGGCTGCTCGCTCCATGGACCCGGGTCAGCTTCATAAATGACCGCGCCACGTAACGGACCAGGCCGGATCACCTCCGGCTTCCCTCTCCCGCGCATTCATTTGAATTCCCTGTCGTGATGGCGGAAGCTAGACGGCGGTACAAACGGGACCTGGGCAAAGGCAAGGGAATCGCCTCACCGGATCCAGCGCCGCGCACACCGGCAGGATGAAGACAGACATGGACTTATCCAACCACTCCACGTTCGACTGGCGGCAATTCCCGGAAGGACGCGCCAGATTTTCGGGTGGCGTCCGCGGCATCATGGAGAAGCAGCGCCATGCAACATTCGCCGCCGAGGTGGATGGCGAGGAATACCTTGGCGAAGTTGGAAACGCGTTCCTGTCCAAGGGCAAGGACTACAACATCGAAGTACGCTCATTCGGCCATGGCCGCGATGGCGACATCGGAATGCGATGCCAGGAGCATGCCGCGTCTTCACTGCGGCGGAAACACGCACCACTCAAGCACTGTTTGCCCGACTGGTTGCTGCCGGCATGCGTTATCCGACCAGGCCAGTCGCTCTAAGGCAGTCCCCGGACGCCCACCTCATGGGTCAGATTTTCTTCAAGGTTGGATGGATCATCACACGCCAAGAGCGACACGATTGCACGCGTTGACGCCAATGCTGGAAAATCCGCCGAATAGCCGAAATTCACGATCATTCGATAGGGAGCGACAGACATGGAGCTACATGACCACCCCACGTTCGCCTGGCTGGAGTTCCCCGAAGGGCGAGCACGGTTTTCCGGCCTGGTCCGGGGCGTCGACGAGTTGGGGCACGAGACATTCGCGGTCGAGGTGGATGGCGTCGAGTTCTTTGGAGAAATCGAAAGAGCGTTCCTGCCAAATGACAACGACTACAACATCGAGGTGGTCTCGTTCGGCTACGGCAGCGAGAAGTCGCTTGGGATGCCGATGCTTGCCGGATGTCAGGTCTTCTCGCAAGCCCAAATCAATAAGGTTCAGGCGCTGATCGTTCAACTGATCCTGGCCGGCGCGCAGTTTTCGGATAGGCCGTCGCTGCTGACGGAATATCCAAACGCCCACTTCATGGGTCAGGTCATTTTCCGGGACGGCTGGGCGTTGGTGGCGGATGAGGCGGTCACGTCATGAGCGACGACTACTCCAAGCAAATCGAACAGATCAAGAGGGCGACCACACTGGAGGAAATCCAGGCGGTCGCGCGGCAGTATCCTGCCAAAGCAACGGCCGATGGGGGCATCCTCTACAGCAGGCCGGTCGGGGAAGTCGCATCCGAGGCGATCGCCTTGGAATTGTCGAGCAAGACCGGCCTGCCGGTCATCAACAACACGCCGAGGGCGCAGTTCCTTGCCGATCCCGACGTCACCAAGGCCATTCGCGGCGCCGCGGAACGCGTCTTCATGGGACAAGGGCAGACCCTCGCGCAAGCCGGAGAGTCGGCCAGCAGCTTCCTCTTTGGCGATCCAAAGGCGGTGGCCAGAAGCGCCACCTCGCTCGAAGGCTGCCTATGGGGCGAGGCGTCCCATGAATTCGCCGGCTCGCTGCGCGGCGACATCAAGGTGGTCGCCACCAACGCGAACATCGAGCGCGTGTTCGGCAAGGTGGAACTGCCCGCCGTTCTGGACAATCCCAACGTCAGGACTCTGGGCGGGCAACCGGTGAGCGAGCTGAAAGTGCTCTACGCCCAGGGCGGCGCCGATGCCGTGCTGCCGAAGGTGCAGGCGCAATTCATCGAGGCGGTTCCCAAGGGCGTGTTCGTGTCGCCCGACAATGTCGGGCCGAAGGTCAACAAGGTCACGCTCTCGCAAGAGGCGGCCGCCACCCTCGGCGCCGACGCCACCAAGTTCTCCCCCGCCGCCGAACTGGCGAATGCCGGCCTGCCCCGTGCGCCCACCGGCTTGAACGCCCCTGCTCCAGCGGCGGCGGTCGGCGAAGCGGCCATCACCGGCGAGGCGGTGGCAGCGTCCAAGGGTGGCCTGCGTCCCGGCATGCTCTCGAAGGGCGGCACCGTGATCGCGGTGGCCGCGCTGGCCTACGACTTCACCACCACCGGGCATCAGGTAGTGAAGCTGGAGGCGCAGGGCAACACGACAGGAGCAGAGTCGGCGAAGACCCACTTCATCGGCCGCAACGTCGGCGGGATCGGCGGCGGCATCGCGGTCGGCTTCCTGGCCGGCGCCGGCTATGGCCTGGCGGGCGGCTCGCCGAGTGGTCCGGGTGCGCTGGTCACCTCGGCGATCGGCGGTGTGGCGGGCGGCGTCGGCGGTGCCTTCCTTGGCGAGAAATGGGCACAACAGAAGGACATCGAGCGGGTCTTCACCCAGAAGGACCGGGACGGCAACGAATGGAGCCGCGACCCGAACGATCCGAAAGGCACCTGGTCGCGAGTGGCCGAAACGCAACAGCTCAACGCGTCCACCACCGCGGCACCGGAGAGCGGAAGCCCCACCTACAGCAAGGTCCGCTACGTGGCCGGCGATGTGCTAGCCAACCAGCTCAACTACCAGTCCGCCAACGCCTCCTACGAGTTGGGATTGGCGCATGTCTCGAAGCCGCAGGATCCCTATTCGATTCCGGCCGGCAAAGGCGACACCCGCAGCCTGGATGGCGAAGGTCCCTGGATCCGCAATCCGCAGACCCAGGCCTGGTCGCGGACGGTGGTCGATCAGTACATCGAGCACGGCATGAAGGTCACCCATGGCGAAGTCGCCACGCCGCAGCGCGCGGCCGAACTGGAGCAGGCCTCGAAGTTGATCATCGCCCAGAACGCGGCCAATACGCCGGCGGCGATCGCCGGCCGCTACCAGGTGGCGTACAACCAGTTCGGCTGGCATCAGTACGGCGACGTGCCCGCGGCGGTGAAGAACGCCAGCGCGCAGACGGACACCTTGCAGGCCTCCGATGGCCACACCTACACGCGTGGCGCCAATGGCGAGTGGACGACGCCCGGCATGATCTACGGCACCAACCAGGCCGAGGGCAACATCCGCAACGAGCTCAACGAGGTGCATCGCAGCCAGCAGGCCGGCTTGCAGGACTATGCCGCCATGGCCGCCGAGGCGCAGGCCAATCCGACGCTGCCGAAACCCATGCCGATGCGCGGCATGGTGGCCAGCGCCTACGCCGGCGCCGGCATCGCCCGCACCGACGCGGAGATCGACGCGGCCACCGCGGCCGTCGCCAGCACCCATGCGCGCCAGGGGCTGGATGCCGGCAAGCCCTACTCGCTGATGCTGCAGCCCGATCCCAAGACCGGCCGTCCCGGGCCGAACAGCGCGATCGTAACGATGATGGACGATGGCCGCGACGGCTTCCTGTCCGACAGCAAGATGGTGCCCAAGGCCATCACCACCGCGGACGAGATCCGGCAGGCGCAAACGCCAGCATCGCCGCGGCCGGCCGCTCCCGCCCCAACCCCCGCCGGCGACGCCAAGCCGGCTCAGCATTCGCAGGCGCCGCTTCCGGCGAACGCCGCGCCAGGCGCGGCCACGGCCAGCATCGTGCCGGCGGCCGCATCCGGCGGCGAACACGCGCTGCGACTGCAGCCAAACGATCAGGCGCTCTTCGCCAAGCTCAGGAGCGACACGCCGCCACAGGTCTCGGACGCGCATGTGGCTCACGCCATGCTGCTGGGCAAGAAGGAAGGCATGACGGACGTCGGCATGATCGGCAGCGTGAAGCTGTCGGGCGAGACGCTGTGGGTGACCGGAACCACGCCGGGTTTCCGGGTGGCGGTGGACACCAACCAGGCCGTTCCGCCTTTGCAGGAAACCGCGCAGCAAGCGCTGGCCTTCAATCGCGCGCAGGATCAGCAACTCGCGCAGGACGCCATGCAGCGGCAGGCGGACGCGTCCGGTCGCGGCGGACCGACCGTCTGACGCGCGAAGCGCGCCGGTCCGCGGCGCGCTTTCTCCATTCCCTGATCGCGAATCGCTTATGCCCATCACCATCACCGCCGAAAGCGAACTGATCGTCGGCACCGCGCTGGTCGTGGAGGCGCAGGCTCCACAACCCCCCTTCGTTGCCGTGTTCGAAGACGACGGCGACACCGGGTATTTCTATGCGCTGGACACCTCGGTCGACGACAACCCCATCCAGGACGCGCTGCACATCTACAACGCCGCCGACGTCGCCGACAAACAGCGGCCGTCCGAGATCAAGATCGGCTGGTCGCAGGACGGCAAGAAGGTGGTCCTGCTGATCAACGGCCATCCGCATGCGATCTTCGATTTCGAAGCGAAGCGCGGCTACTGCCGGACCGGGTTCCCGCCGGCACCGGAAGACAGTCCGTGGGGTGTGCACGGACATGCGTGGAGCGATGCGGCGGTGGAGCTGTTCGCGTAGCGCGCCGGTTGGCGGTCGCGTGGGTGCCGCGTCGCTGAGATGGTTGCGCCGGTAGGCGACAAGCCGACGTACCGATGCGTTCGGCGCCGGCATCGGCCAGGGCGCCGCGCCCGCAGCACCGGCAACGTGGCGGCAGCGGCACGACCTCGTGCATTCAGCGTGCCGCACCGGCGCTCACTTCGAGCATTTGAAGCTCGCAGATCTGGGCGGCGCCGGTGACCGGACAGGAAGTTCAGGCGCACGAACGAAGCATTGACCGCCGGAAGTGGCCGATCTTCATGGGCCCGATCGGCTGCCTGCGCGCCCCTGAACCACGCACGGTCGCGGAACACCTAACCGCGAACCTCCGCATCAACGGGCAGTCGTCGTCCGCTCCATCGCCGTCACGGTATTGAAGGTCACCGACTATCTGAATTGCAGTTCCAGGGTGGCGACGGAGCGAGCAAGCTGGGCGCGCTCCAGGTCGTGGTTGGGCGCGCCCACGGCCGAGGGCCCATCCGATCCGGATTTCACGCCTTGCGACTGACGGCGCCATTGCCTCGCTCACGATCCGGATAGGGATCAGTCCCGATGCACGATCACACCTAAATCCAGTCCCGTCAGACGACCTGCGGCCGCGACGGCTGTACATCCGAGAAGCTTTCCGACAGGCGGGTGCGATGCCAGCACGGCCAAGCCGAGAGCGGCCGGCAAGCAAATCGGAGATAGGGTATGACTCGGTACCGTGGATCCTCGCGGCCGTCCGCAAGGCCATCCTGCCGCCAGCGACCCCAGCACGTGGTATTTAATTCATAATAAATAGGTATCTTCAATGCCGGCATAGGACCGGACCACCATGCTGCGCTCCCTGCTGTTCCCCCTGCTGCCGTTGCTGTCCCTATGGGCCGTCCGCGCGATCGCCGCGCCTGTTGGGCCGGCTGCGCCCACCCCGGTCACGCCTTCGCCGATCGTCTACCGTGAACTCGTCAACGCCGTTGCGCCCACCGCGCAATGCCACGCCTCGACCCTGCTGGAAACCCGCGACGGCCTGCTCGCCGCATGGTTCGGCGGGCGCCACGAAGGCGCGGACGATGTCGGCATCTGGGTCGCGCGCCGCGATGCGCACGGCTGGGCACCACCGCAGCGCGTGGCCGACGGCACTCAGCCGCAGGGCGCACCGCTGCCGGCATGGAACCCGGTGCTGTTCCAGCCCAGGCACGGCCCGCTACGGCTGTTCTACAAGGTCGGCCCCGACCCGAAGCGCTGGTGGGGCATGCAGATCACCTCCACCGATGGCGGCGCGCACTGGTCCACGCCGGTGCGCCTGCCCGACGGCATCCTCGGCCCGATCAAGAACAAGCCGGTGCAACTAGCCAACGGGCGCATCTTCAGCCCGAGCAGCAGCGAGGACGCGGGCTGGGTCGCGCACATCGAGTGGTCCGACGACGACGGCGTGCACTGGACCCGCGGCCCGGCACTGAACGACCCGGCCAGGATCGGCGCGATCCAGCCCAGCCTGCTCGTGCACCGCGACGGTCGCATCCAGGCGATCGGCCGCAGCCGGCAGAATCACGTGTTCAGCACCTGGTCGCGCGACGGCGGCCGCCACTGGGAACCGATGACCTTGCTGGACCTGGCCAACCCGAACTCCGGCACCGACGCGGTGATGCTGGCCGACGGCCGTGCGCTGTTGGTGTACAACCCCACCGCGTCCGGCAAGGACTGGTGGGACGGCCGCGGCACGCTGGCGGTGGCACTGTCCGACGACGGCACGCACTGGACGCGCGTGTTGACCCTGGAAGACAGCCCCAAATACGAATTCTCCTACCCGGCGGTGATCCAGACTCGCGACGGCCTGGTGCACATCAGCTACACCTGGAAACGCGCCCGCATCAAGCACGTGGTGCTGGACCCGAAGCGGCTGAGCGCCGCCGTGGCTGCGCCTGACGGCAAGCGCTGAGGCGTTGCCAGGGACCGCGGCGCTGCTGCGACGTTCACTGCGGCGTCGTATCGGATTCGTGCCTGGAGTGAATGCCTAGCCCGACAGCGCAGGCACCCACGATGCTCCAGTTGGCGTAGGCGAAAAGGTTGCGCCAAGACAGGCGACATCCGCAACGGCACTCGGAGCTAAAGCCCCGACCACAGCACGCCCTCAGGCATGGCCCGCCCCCTGTAGGAGCGGCTTCAGCCGCGACACAACCCACAACGCGATAGCGAACTCCAGCAGCATTGGGAACTCCTGCCACAACACACAGGCAACCCGACCTCATGCACCTGTGGGAACGACTTCGGTCGCGACGAGCGAACCCGCCCACCTCCCCAACTTGCGCACCACCGGGGACGGAATCCTCCTACAACATCGCACCTACTGCACCCACTGCCAGCGATACCCACGACCACTCCAGCGCCATACCATCACCGCGAACACATCACACAAAACCGCCCGCATCCGCTACTCCGCCAGCGACGCCACCATCCGCCGCACCCGCTCCACATCGGTCTGCATGCGATCGCCCCCCAGGCTGCGCACATGCGGATGCGACGTCAGCGCCCGCGATGCCAGCGCCCCACGCGCCGACCCATGGAACTCGCGCGCACCGGTCAGCGCACGCAGCCGCGCGAGATTGGCATCGGACACCCCGGACCCCGGCATCACGCTCAAGCGCGTGCCGGCCTGCCGCACCAATTCGGCGATCAGCCCGGCTCCCTCTTCCGCGGTCTCCCGCGCACCCGAGGTCAACACGCGTTCGCAACCGAGCGCGATCGCATCCTCCAACGCACGCCGCGGATCGGCGCTGACATCGATGGCGCGATGGAAGGTGACACCGAGCGACCCGGCGGCCGCGATCAGTACGCGCATCGTCGCCATATCGACCTCGCCGGCCGGATCCAGCGCGCCCAGCACCACCCCGTCGCAGCCCAGCCGCACGCATTGCTCCACGTCGCGGCGCATCGCCTCCACTTCCGCCGCGTCGAACACGAAATCGCCGACCCGCGGGCGGATGAGCACGTACAGAGGAATCGTCAGACGATCGCGCACCACCGCCAGCGTGCCGAAAGACGGCGTCAGGCCACCGCCATCCAGGCCGCCGCACAACTCCACCCGCATCGCCCCGCCGGCCTGCGCCGCCAGCGCCGAGCCGATCGAATCGGCGGCCACTTCCAGGCCCATCGTCATCGCCTTGCTCATGCGGCGGGCTTCGCGAAATGGCTCTGCCCGGGCAGCAGCAGATCCTGCCGCTGCGCATCGCAGACCGCATAGCTGAAACCGGGTTGGATCGCGAACGCGCCGACCTCGCCGCGCTTGTTCATCGCCAGGAACCCGACCTGCAGGTCGCGGGTCAACTCCGGCTTGCGCCGCACGATGCGCATGACCACCTCGCGGCAGGCTTCGGCCGGGCTCTTGCCCTGGCGCATCATCTCCACCACCGCGAAGCTGCCGACATTGCGGATCACTTCCTCGCCGACGCCGGTGGAGGTCGCGCCACCGACCTCGTTATCCACATATAACCCGGCGCCGATGATCGGACTGTCGCCGACCCGACCGTGCATCTTCCACGCCATGCCACTGGTAGTGCAGGCCCCGGACAGATTGCCGTGCGCGTCCAGCGCCAGCATGCCGATGGTGTCGTGGTTGTCCTTGCCGCCGGGTAGCGTGCCCTTCTGGTAGGCGCGGTTCTCGATGTTGGCTTCCGGCTTGTACTCGGAAGTCTTCAGCCATTCCTTCCACGCCTTTTCCGACGCTGGCGTGAGCAGGCGGGTGCGCTCGAAGCCCTGCGCCAGCGCGAACTGCAGCGCGCCGTCGCCGACCAGCATCACGTGCGGCGTCTTCTCCATCACCCGCCGCGCCACCGAGATCGCATGCACGATGTCCTCCAGCGCCGCCACCGACCCGCAGCCGCCGGTGTGATCCATGATGCAGGCATCCAGCGTGACCCGCCCATCGCGATCGGGATAGCCGCCGAGCCCAACGGTGGGATTGTTGGGGTCGGCTTCCGGCACCTTCACCCCGGCCTCCACCGCATCCAGCGCCGCACCACCGCGCGCCAGTACCTGCCACGCGGCCTGGTTGGCTGCGATGCCGAAGTCCCAGGTGGAGATCACTCGGGCCGCGCCGCGTGGCAGAGGTGCGACGCCACCGCTGGCGGCCGCCCGCGCGCGCGGCAACGCGGTAGCCAGGCCAGTGGCGATGGCACCGAAAGCGGCAGTCTTCAGGAAGTGGCGGCGTTCGTGCATGAGTGGCTCCGGCGCAGGGAAGGATGGATGCCGCGCAAGGAAGAGCGCGGCCGGCCTTACATCATGCGGCAGAGCATGTTGGGATGGTAAGAGTGACGGTGAACTACATTACCTGCGTTGCTCTGAGTCGGGCTCGATCATGGCGCCGGCCAGGTGTAGAAGCAGCCTATCGAAGTGAATCAAACAGCGCTTGGGCTGCCTGCCTGACATGCGCAGCCGGATCATCGAGATAAGGCGCTACCAGATAAGAATTATCAACGGATATAAGCCCATCCAGTTCGTCGATTGCGTTTTCTCGAACAATTGAGTCTTCGTCATCTAGACTAGCCAGCAACAGCGAAAGCGCGCCCTTACCAAGAGCACTTTTCGCGTACCTGAGAGCTGCCCCCTGACATAGGGGGAAGGATGATTGAGCTGTGAGGAAATGATCGGCCACTCCAGTGAACCGATCCATCTCAGCCCATCAATAGCAGCAGCGACAACTAGTGCATCATCATGATGAAGAAACTTTTTGATCACCAACCCACTATCAGCAGAGGAGGCCATTCCCAAGCCGCAGATCCCGGCACGCAAACGTTTACTGGAGAGAACATCCAACATCGCCTCCAATGCATGCCGATAATCATTTGCCAGCTCAGCAGCGACCACATCATAGAAATCGTCGTCATCTATTACTTCACAAAAGAACAAGCCCATCAACTCATCAAACGACTTTCCCGCCAGATTAATCGAAGCAGTCATTAACGCACCAATAGGCATACCGAATTCCATCAATACTTCTACCACGGCTGAAGCTCATACTGTTGATCGCGTCGTAGGTCAGCGAGGTCCCCCAACGCGTTCAGAGGATGGCTTGTAGCTACTCCAGCGGTGCTCGCCCCTGAATATCCTCGATCCGAAAAGTGCATTTATTGACCGAATACTTAGCACCAGCACCCTTTATAGTCCCACCAGGGTAATTGTACGGCAAGAACTTAACCGTATAGTTATCCCGCTCCAAAACAGCGATCACCTGGTAACTCTCTATCTTCCTTAAAAATTCCCTCATCGGCTTACTTTCAGGCTGCGCAGACACCTTGGACAAGAACGTAGAAAAGTCCTGATAAGACTGATCGATAGCTCGGACTATTCCCCCCTCCTGGCATTTTGGAGCAGGTGCAAGAGGCTCTCCTTTCGCCATTGTTGCGATGACCGAAATTAGCAAAGCACCGACGACAGCGATGAATTTAGCACTCATTTTCGCAGCCATATTTCTTCCTCCGCGAGGCGGGCAAGGCCAATCTTTATATTTCGGCATCCAGATAAAGCACACCCTAGCCAGGTGCCGGAATGAAGTCAACGACCCGGCTTTTTAAATCAAGAATTAACCAATGCTCTACCCCCGGGGGCCGAGGGGCATTTGCCGGATACTTTTTCGATATAGCAAACCAGCTAGTCGTATCTTTGCAATCCTTCCGATCAATAAGCTGGAAATCACTCAACCCACGCACCTCCATCTGAAGCTTGACTTCAGCCGGAGGATTTCTATCAACACCAAGACTAATCCTACAGTCTTCTGCAAGAGCAAGAGTCGGACTTGTCGATAGAATCAATATCCAAAAGCATCGCATTTTCTGTCCCCCACGTCACTACAACTTTACTTAAACGATCTAGCGGTGTGGAAGCTCCAGATCCAGGTCACAGTACCAGAACGGTCGCCGAATCGTGCGGGCGCGGTCCAGCACCGCCCATCAGGTAGATATTCCAGCAGACGGAGGTCGGGCCGCACATCACCCGATGTATCGTGGCCCAGCAAAGATGTACATACAGGTTGGTCCCGATTGCCTGGGCCATTCAGTCGGGTAGCTTTCCGGCCTCGCCAGCGCTGTCAGAAAAACCTACGCAACTACTTTCCACCATTGCCACTGATAAGGCTTTTATCTATCGAAGCAGAATTTGAACACTAAAGAAGTTCCACCTCGTTCTTTTTTACATCCCATGAAACAAGCTTCATAACACCGGGCGGCCAGGTTTGCGAAGGCGGAAAATCCGGCGGCAAAGCATACCAAGTTACATTGGCACCGCACACGGCTCGGTTAACCAGCTGAAATCCCTCCATCCCCTCCCCCCTAAGCTTCTCTTTAACTACGGCCGGCACTTTGTGATCTACTCCAGGAAAATGCTTGCAAGGCTCCCCCGCAAAAACGGCTGAAATCATTGACGCCAAAAATATTAGAATCCATAGGCTTCGCACTCTCTATCCTCCCGGCGCCTGGTTGCTTCAAGAAGGTTGCGCTTTGCATTCGCACTGGCGTAACAGATTCACTTAGTTCGACATGAAAGGGGCCTACGGCGCGGGAGGAGCGAGCACCACAAAGTAGCGCACGCTTGGCATTGCATCAAGCGGCAGAGCAGACGTAAAAATTAAGGCAAACCATTTGACGGAGCATTTGTCTCTATATCGCCGCATACTTCAGGGGCACCGCTCTCGAGACTGAACCTCTTACGAGCTATGGTTCAGACAGCCTCTAGTGTGGCGTTCCGTTGATAACTTTGCAGAGCCGTTCGATCTTGGCGAGGATCGAGGCGGCGGTCGCAGTCCATTTGAACGGTCGCGGGTTTTGATTGTAGTGCTCCACGAAGGCGTTGATCTTGCGCTTTAGATCGGCCACCGAGTCGAAAGAGCCGCGCCTGATCGCGCGTTGGGTGATCAGGCCGAACCAGCGCTCGACCTGATTGAGCCAGGAGCCGTAGGTCGGCGTGTAGTGGATGTGGTAGCGCGGCCGCTTGGCCAGCCATGCCTTGATCCTGGCGTGCTTGTGGGTGGCGTAGTTGTCGCAGATCAGATGCACGTCCAGATCCTGCGGCACCTGCTCGTCTACATGTCGCAGGAATGAGAGAAACTCCTGATGTCGGTGCAGGGGTTTGCACTGGGTGATGACGCTGCCGTTGGCGATGTCCAGCGCGGCAAATAGGGTCGTGGTGCCATGGCGCACGTAGTCGTGCGTGATGCCTTCGACGTACCCCAACCCCATCGGCAGCACCGGCTGGGTACGCTCCAAGGCCTGTACCTGACTCTTCTCGTCCACACACAGCACCAACGCATGATCCGGCGGGTTCAGATACAGGCCGACGATGTCACGCACCTTCTCGATGAAAAATGGATCGGTGGAGAGCTTGAAGCTCTTGGAGCGATGCGGCTGCAGGCCGAACAGCGTCATGTAGCGGTGGACGGTGGTGGTGGAAAGTCCTGTCTCCACCGCCAGCGTGCGGCGCGACCAGTGCGTGTGACCTTTCGGCTTGCGCGTCAGGGCGGTGTTGACCAGTTCAGCCACTTTCTCATCGCTGGTCGTGCGCGGCCGGCCGGGCTTGAGTTCGTTATGCAGGCCGGCAATGCCGCGCTCGCGATAACGGGTACGCCACAACGTGACCGTCGGACGGCTCACGCCATAGCGATGCGCGATCGTCGTCTGCGGTTCACCGTCGGCCATGCGCAGGATCATCTGTGCGCGGCGCGACAAGGCCGCCGGCAAACTTTGCGATCGGGCTATCGACTCCAGTTGCACACGATCGTCGGCGCTGACAACCAACGGTTTGGCGGGTCGTCCCATGAGCGAGCGCTCCAGCTTCCAAAGGTCATCCTTGGACAATGCCAGATAAGAAAAGTTACATGCGGAACGCCACACTAGATCGTCATGCACAAACCCAAAGACGATGCAAGAAACTGCAAATCACCGACCCTTACCATCGGCCACAAAATCGAAAACCACGGCACCCGACGGCTTTTCGACGTCTGGGAAAGCCACCAATTTATTTCCAGGATGATGAAAAATCATCACCCCATATGGAGTTGAGCACTTCCCATTCGCTATCCTATAAAAATTAATAAATACACGATCATCTTCCGCCTCATACTCCCACTTACCAATGCCATCGACATCGCCGACCGCCGCGGAATCAGAGCACGCTATAGATGACGGAAATCCTTTGGCCTCAAATTTTCCATCGACGCCAAGTTTTAATTCCCTGGTCTTCGCACTTGACTGCTTACTACTCCAGACTCCAGAAATACTATCCCCCGACCCAGACCTTCCGCAATTAGAAATCAATCCAATAGCGATAAAGGCAAATAAGTTCCTCATTTCTCATATCCGCATTGAGACAAGTCAAACTTCAAGTCAAACATATGGGTTACTTCAGACATTGGCCCTTATGACCTTCAGCGATGCAATGGTGTCGAAGCCTAAAGCTAGTGCGCCGCCCGAAGCCTACAGACCAAGGGAATGAGCTATGTGCCAATCCAAAATGGATCAACTGCACCGAACGCATTCCATACTAACGTATTCGAATATGCTGCCCCCCCCTGCCAGCCCAATTGAATCACTCTGCCCATACTGCCCTGTGCTGAGTCGTAATCCCTGAAATAGTTCTGATTGAACCTGTCGCCGCATCGTAGCGCTGCCCCGGGAAGCGCTTGTCGAACACAAAGGCGGTTCCGTCCTTGTCCCGGTATTGGTTCGCGGGTGTTGCCCGAAGCTTCGCACTTCAGGTTCTAGGTCCAGATTGCCACGTCACGCACACCGCGCGAGGGTGCCAAGTTGGTCCGGCTGCACATAGTGCAAGCTGTTCTTGGCCAGTACCCATCGGCAGATCATCCAGCCAGATGGCCTGTCGTAGCGGCACGCCATTACTTCGGCATTTTGGCTAAATCGATCTGTAATTTTTATTTG
Organism: Xanthomonas sp. DAR 35659; assembly: GCF_041242975.1. Taxonomy (NCBI): domain Bacteria; kingdom Pseudomonadati; phylum Pseudomonadota; class Gammaproteobacteria; order Lysobacterales; family Lysobacteraceae; genus Xanthomonas; species Xanthomonas medicagonis. The sequence goes on along the minus strand of NZ_CP162488.1, from coordinate 1,599,251 downwards.
TATTTAACTATGTCGATCACATGAAGGTCTTCGTTGGCGATCTTGTACTGCACGCCACCGCCACGCAAAGTTTGCCCTTTGTATGGCTTCGGCAGAAACTCTACTACATAGTAATCCCCATCCCCCGCCAGAAGAGTGATCCTATAATTATCTATATCCGCAAGATAGATAGATAATTCAGAAGATATATCAACTCGCCCATTGATGCTCTGCGAAAAATCACGATACGCGACTTCGCCGGCAGAGAAAATTTTAAGCGACAACGAGCTTTTACTTTCGCTCGCCATGCCCCCCCCAGCTATAACTCCGATCGCCGCAGCAAGAAAAATTTTGCAGACTGCGCACTGCCTTAATTTAAACATAGGAACTCCATTAGTCATTTGCATCCACAAGCATCGCCGTTATTAGGACTTGGGTATGGCAAAACACTGACTTTGCCAGAGTTAGGATCATATTTTTTAATAACCCCTCTTGGGGTACCTAGATAACCAATGTTACCACCTGGAGATAAAGCATTATCCGCCGCAATTCCCGTTATATCCCCCCCCCTTGACCCGAAAAGTTTTCGTTATCATAGCCAGGATCATTGGCGCCGTGAGTATGGTAATCGCCGACATTATTTGGCCCGATAGGCCCTGGATTGGACCCAGCCATAGAGCCTTTTCGTGGAGCCGTATATGAAAAAGTTCCATTGGGATTACGGAAAATTCTGCCCGCGTATTCAGCACCTTCTACAATTGAAGTATAATTGATGTCATTAACTGCATTGGCGCCTGCGATGTCTATCGTTGGATAGCAATCGCCTGGTCGCAGGCCAAGCGGGTCAACAAACGAAACAGGGTTACCTCCAGCATAAGCATAGGAAGATATGCCGCCAGCCAGCCCAACCGGATCACTCTGCCCATACCGTCCTGTGCTTGGGTCGTAATCCCTGAAGTAGTTTTGGTTAAATCCGGTTGCGGCCTCGTAGCGCTGCCCCGGGAAGCGCATGTCGAACACGAACGCAGTGCCGTCGCCGTCCGGATCCTGATTCGGTAACGTGTTGCCGAACGCTTCGCCCTTCATATCCCACGTCCAGATCGCCACGTCGCGCACCGGATCGATCACCGCACGCGGCGTGCCAAGATGATCCGGCTGCACGTAGCGCAGGCTGTTCTTGGCCAGCACGCCCACCGGCAGGTCGTCCAGCCAGATCGCTTGCTGCAGCGGGGCGCCGTCGTCGTCGTAGTCGCCGATCCAGTGGCCGCTTTCGTCGTACACCGTGTAGATATCAGTCGTACCGACCCGCCGCACCTGCTCGCCTCGACCGTTGTAGGCGTAGTTCATCACGACGGTGCCGGAACGCTTGACCTGCCCAAGCCGGCCGCTCGCGCCGTACACCAACTGCAGTGCGGTACCACCGATGGAGGCGGTGTTGCCGCTCGCGTCGTAGGTGCGTGCAGTCCCCGCCACCGCATCCAGCCGGTGGCTTGTGGTCGGATAGGTATACGTCTGCGTCGTTGTGTTGACCTTGGCACTGAGCCGGTTGCCGGTGGGATCGTAGCTATAGCCGTCGATCACCGCCCCGGTCGGACCGTCCTTGAACGCGGTCAGCCGGCCCAGGGCGTCGTAGTCCAGGCTGACGACGGGCGCGGTGTTGCCGGCCGCGGTCAGGGCGCTGAGATTGCCCGCAGGGTCGAACGCGAAGCCGGTGCTCAGGCCGTCGTTGCGCATGTCGCTGACCGCCAGCGGACGGTAGTCCTGGTCCAGCACGCGATGCATCGGCCGGCCGTTGCCGTAGGTCCAATTCGCCACAGGGCCGAACGGATAGTAGGTGGCATTGCCCAGCAGCACCTGCCGGGTGCCGCCGGCCGGGGTCACACCCACTTCCGTGACCTGGCCCTGCGCATTGCGAACATAATCCACCACCGCGCCATCGGGATAGGTGAGCCGGCTCAGCTGTCCTGCCTTGGTATAGGCGTAGCGCAGCACGAATATCTTGCCGTTGGTGGTCTGCACCTTGCGCACCAGGTCGCCGAAGCGGTCGTAGCAGTAGTCGGTGCTGCCGCTGCCGTCCTGCATCCGGGTCAGGCGGCCGACCGCGTAGGTTTCGCCGCTGGCGCAAGTAGCCTGGCTGACGTCGTAGGTGTAGGTGACGTCGAGGCTGCTGGTCGGATAGGTGACCTGCGTCAACCGGTTCAGCGCGTCATAGCCGTAGGTGGTCTGGACGTTGCGCGCATCGGTCTGGGTCGCGCGGTTGCCGGCGCTGTCGTAGGTGTAGGTGGTGACGCCCGTATCCGGGCTGGTGAGCTTGGTCAGGTCGCCCAGTCCGTTGTAGGCATAGGTGGTGTCCAGGCCCTTGGGGTCGGTGACCTGGGTCAGGTTGTCCAGCGCGTCGTAGCCGAACTTGGTCTCCGCCGCGATGCCGCCCACGTCCTGCAGCGTGCGCGCCAGGCGGTTGAGCGGGTCATAGTCGTTCTGGGTGATGTGACCGAGCGCGTCGGTCACGGTTTTGGTGTTGCCGTTGGCGTCGTAACCGAAGTCGGTCGGATCGCCCTGGGCGGTAGCCTGCGTGGCCAGCTGGCCGAGCTGGTTGTACACGCGCGAGAGGGTACGCTTGAGCGTGCCCGATGCGTCCTTGGTGTCTTCCTTGGCACGATTGCCAGCGTTGTCCAGGGTGTAATGGATCATATTGCCAGCGTTGTCGGCGACATCGGTCAGTCGCTGCGCAGCGTCGTAGGTGAAGCGTATGAACGCACCGTCCGGCTGCGTGACCTGCTTGACCAGGCCAGTCGGCCAGTAGTCGATCAGGGTGATGCGGTCGTCACTTTCACCGCCGTCGTCGGCACCGCGGATCTTGCTGGCCGTCAGCCAGCCGCGTGGATGGTAGCTGTAGTCGGTGATCACGCCATTGACGTCCTTCACCGACAGCACGCGTCCGGCGCCGTCATAGGCCAAATATTCGGTGACATGACCCGAGGCGTTGGCGATGCTGTGCAGGTCGCCTTTGCGGAAAGCACAGATCCCGCCGGTGGCACAGCCGGCGTCGTCCGCCGTGTACCAGGCGTACGTAATAGTGTCCGCTACATCCGAGCGCGGTCCGTCAACGCTGCGCAGCAGGCCCACCTGCGGGCAGTCTTGCCCCACAGCTTCGCAGTAGGTCAGCGTGGTGGCACGCGTGTCGCCGGTGGCGTTGTCCCGCACCGTAATGCTGCTGGGCTGGAGACGTGCATTACGGGCGATGCTGGCTTCCCGATTACCTACGGTCCTTTTTACCAAGCGGTTGCTCTCTACCGCCACACGCCTCTCAGTGACATGCTGCCCAGCAGTGCCGGTTGCCTCGGTGGTGCTGGTTATGCTGATAGCACCTGCGATCGGATCGTCGGCCTCGGCATAAGCGTAGTTCGTCACAATGCCGCGACGATCCGTCACCGATTGCAGCCGTCGACGGAAGTCGGTGCCTTCAGGAAGATAGGTCCGGCTGATACTGCCATTGCTTTCGGCGATATCGTTGACCTTGCGTGGAAGACCGCTTGCACCGCTATCGGTCAGCGCATAGGTACTCTGCTTGCCCAACGCATCGGTAACAATCGTCGTACCAGTTTGAGTGTATTCCAGGCGCACGCCATCGACGCCGACATCGGCTTGGGCGCAATCGCCCGAATGGCGACTACAGATCACACGCCCCGCTGCGTCATAACCGAACCAGCTATAGCGGCGATTGTCTTCGGCGGTCACTCCGGTCAGGAAGCCCGGGAATCGCGTGTCCTCATAGTGATAAGTTCTGACGCCACCATCGGCGTAGGTGACGCTAGCAAGTTCTCCGGTCTGCATATAGGCATAGGCCGCTAATGCCTGGCCGCCCACCAGAACTGCCGATATCAGGGAGTCATCACCAGACGCAAGGTATTGGAAGTCCAGTCGGCGACCGGTCGAATGGGTAATACTGAGCAGACGCCCGCGGCGATCGTACGCATAAGCCAACGATGTTCCATCCTCGAAATCGCGGCGCTGCATCAAACCCGATGCGCTGAAGAGAATCCGTTCCTGAGCACGCGACAGCTGCCAACCGGTCTCTTGCTGCACCAACCTGTCGCCACTACCATCATTTGCTTCGTAGTAGCCACCAATTTTTTCGAAGGCAGTCTGGGTGCCATCCGTCCCAATCAGCCCCACCTTCAGCTCTGTTCCCGGCGAAGAGGATGTACTGTCTACGCCAAGACTCAGACGCAGATTATGCGAATGCGTCCAGCCTACCCCCAGAGCGCCACCAGCCGTACTGGTCAGAGAATGATAGGTGCGGTCGAATCTGATCCATCCCAGATCGAAGTCGGGCTCGGGCTGCAGCTTGTCACCGGTGGTGGGGTCGCAGGGGTTTCCGGCAGCGTCACACTGTTTTGGCAATACGCTACTGAAGTACTGATTCCCACTGGATTCAAAAAAATGCGACATAACACACATACCCAGATCATCCTGCCACTCCATGACAATCGGATTCGGGCAGTGCGCCTGACGGCTGCGCTGAGCATATAGATTGCCATCATTTCTAGAATGGCACTGGGATGTAGACGGATCGAAGTAAAAATTGACAACCCCGATAAGAATGTCCTCATCGAGATCGCTCCCATCATCACCAGTTCCCCCGCCAGGGATCCCCGTCCACGGCTGAGTGACCGGAAACTCCGTGGCCGGACAAGGTGGATCCTGTGTGGCTCCAGCCTTCATCGCCGAGAAGAGTGCCTCTTCAGAGTCATAGTACTGACCATCGTATTGGTATTCCCAATCCGTCTTGACAAGCTTGGCGGGCTTTAGGCTGTAGTCATAGATCACCTTATCGGGCAGCACTGTCGTGCTTCGCACCGTCCACTCGAAAGCACCATACTCCTGATATGTGGAAAGGTTCGACTCAATATGCTCCTGCGCCAAACGTTCGGTGGCGAGCTTCTGAGAACTGGAAGCGACGACGGCCCACTCCTTCTTCACTTCCTGCGCTTCCGCAAAGCCCATGCAGCCGAGCGCAAACAACGCCAGCGCGCCGCACGATAGAATTCTCAGCAACCGCTCGAACATCCCTGCTCTCCTTTCCAGATAAGCACATAACGCCAGAAGCGAATGAAAATACGGAACCTATTCCTTAGGCTCAGTTTTAAAGTGCGACACCTGCGATTACACAGGGTGTAGGCTTGAAAAAGCACGACAGTCATCACGAGTTCCGATGAACGCGCGTTTCTGCAGTTCCAGCTCGGTGACAGTGTGAACGTCCACCGTATTGCACATCGACTCGGACGAAGTACGTTCACCCTGTCGAATGAAGGGCTGGGCTAGAACGGGTCTGCGTACACTGCCAGCCTCTCGGGCAAACGCTATTGGCAGTGTCGTAGCGCCTAAGGCCGCAAGCCCAGGCTCGTAGAGGGCAGTACTCTGTTTCAGAGCGTACGTGGCGATCTGGTTCTGTATCGCTGGTCGCCCCAGCAGCTTGTCGCCAAGCCCATGTGGCTGCGCCTGCAAGTTGACAGCACTTACCGCAAACGGGAAACGCACGTTGCGCATATGACCATCCTTGTCATCGTTGAGTCAGATGCTAGACCACGCAACAGCCGTTGGCAATCGGACGCGGCCCATTTCGCTGAGGCATACATAGCATCGACCAGGACGGTTGCAATCCGCAGTCAAGCGGAAGACCGTCGAAAGACGGGGGGCAGAACTAACCGACCGCCGAAAACCGCTCCGCAATCATCCCTTCGATCGCCTCCATATCCGGCAGCAACGCGCTCTGCTCGCCCAGCAACACGCGCATGTGTACACCGGCCGGCAAGGTTTCCTCGGAGGCGTCGGCGAGCAAACCATCGCGCGGAACCGAGATCAACTGAGGGAAGGACTGAGTCAGCAAGGCGAAGTACGGCAGGTCGGGATTACCACCCAGCGCTTTCAGCACGACGATCTTGTTGTTGGCGGCCACGGTCTCGCTGCCAAGGCCGGTCAAGCGGGCGAAGGAGAGCAGCGGGACCTTCCAGCCATACCAGGCGACCTGGCCGAGCAGCCAGTGCGGGGCGTCGGGCAACGGTTCGACCGGGACGCGCGACATCACTTCGGCGACGGTGGCGTTGGGAAGCAGTGCGCGCTCGCTGCCGGCCTGGATCAGGACTCCGCGGAGTTCGTCGTTGCTGGCGTAGCTGCTCATGGATTTACGTCATCCTGAAATCGGAGAAAACGCGAACGTGACGGCTCAGCCGCCCCATCGCGCGGACAAGGCTTGCGCCAGTTGCAACGGGTCGCCGCCGGGATGGCCGCGGCCGATCAGTTGCACGGCGGCGGCCGGGTCGTAGCAGCCGTCGCCGGTCTGGCCGGCGACCCAGGCACCTTGCGCGGCCAGGGCCAGTACGTCGTCGACCTGCTGCGGGTCGCTGCCGCTGAGCAGCAGCACGGCGCTGTGAGCGGCCGGCAATCCGCCCACCACCGCCGTGCCGGCGTCCTGGGCGACGAAGCGCAGGCCGGCGCCGTCATGGCCGCGCACGCCGACATCGTCGGGCAGGATGTAGACGTTGCCGGCGCTCACCGGTTCGCCGGCTTCGGCCAGCAGAACGGGCAAGGTGGACACCCGCGCGATCTGCTTGACCAGGTTGCCGTAGCGGCCGCCGTCCAGGCGCAACTGCACCAGCAGCGGCTGCGGGAAGTCAGGCGGCAAGGCGGCGAGCAGGCGACGAATGGCATCGGGGCCGCCGATGCCGGCCATGACCAGGACCGCGCCCTGTGCGGCGACGGATGCCGCGGCCGCAGGTGCATCGATGGCGGCGGCATCGTCGCCGTCGAGCGCGACCAGCGACAGGCCTTCGGTGGAAATCTGCATCTGGTTCAGCGGCGCGCGCGCCTGCACGACCAACGCCGCGTCGTCGTCCACCAGCGACCAGGCGCTGGCCGGCAGCGGCGGTGGCGTGCTGGCTGGCGTGGCACTGGATGCCGCAGCGGTGTCCGGCGCGGGCTCGGTCACCGCAACCTGCGATCGCGCAGCGCCGGCGGCGGCTTCGTCGCGTGCGAACTGCAGGTCCTCGAATCCGGGCGCGGCATCGGCCGGCGGTTGCCAGGCATAGAAGCTGTCGCCCGGCACGGTGCTGGCGAAGCTGGCCGCTTCCTCCACGTGGAAGCCGATCGGCGCGCCGTCGTGCAATTGCGCCGGGGTGGCCGGCAGGCCCGGTTCGGGGTGCAGGCCGGTGTCGGTCTCGCGCCCGGGCGGCAGCACGTCCTGGTGGCCTTGCAGCTTGGCGGCCAGGTGCCGCGCCCACCGCTGCGTCTCCCAGCCCTCGCGGCGCGCGGCCAGCTCGGCCTCGTCGAAGATCACGGTGACGCCGGGCAGGTCGAGTGCGGCATCCAGCCGCTCCAGCGCATCCTCGATCGCCGGCTCCAGCGCGATCAGCACCGCGCCGGGCGCGGCGTCGGCCAGGGTCTGCGCGTCGATCGCGCCCGGGTCGTCCTCGAGCACGATCGCCGCGCCGGCCAGGTGCAGGGCCTCGCGCAGGCGCTCTCGCGCCTGGCCGGGGCGCGCCAGCAGCGCGACCGGGGTGCCGCCGGCTTCGCCGTCACTCACGAACACGGGCGATCCCCAGCAGGTCGTACACGTTACGCATCAGATCCAACTCTTGGTAAGGCTTGCCCAGGTAGCGCTGCACGCCGATCTCGAAGGCGCGCTGGCGGTGCTTCTCGCCACTGCGCGAGGTGATCATCACGATCGGCACCGCCGCGTAGCGCGGGTCGGCGCGCATCGCGGTCGCCAGTTCGTAGCCGTCCATGCGCGGCATTTCGATATCCAGCAGCATCAGATCGGGGACGCGCTCTTCCAGGCGCTCCAGCGCTTCGATGCCGTCGCGCGCGGCGATCACATCGAAGTTGTGGCGCTCCAGCACGCGGCCGGTGACCTTGCGCATGGTCAGCGAATCGTCGACCACCATCACCAGCGGCACGCGCCGCTGTTCGGTCGGCGCTGCCTCCACCACCGGCCGCGCCGGTTGCGCCAGGTAGCGGCGCACCAGCGGGGCCACGTCGAGGATCACCACCACGCGGCCATCGCCGGTGATGGTGGCGCCGTAGATGCCGGGCACCGAGGCGATCTGCAGGCCGACCGGCTTGACCACGATTTCGCGGTTGCCGAGCACCTGGTCGATCGCCACCGCCGCGCGCAGGTCGCCGGCGCGCACCAGCAGCAGCGGCACCTGCGCCTGGCCTTCGGCGCGTGCGGGCGCCTGGCCGACCAGCGAGCCGAGGTCGTGCAGCGCGTATTCCTCGCCGCTGTAGTGGTAGCCACCGGCGGCGGCTTCGAAGCGCTCGCGGCTGATGCGGCCGATGCCGCTGACCGAGGCCACCGGCACGGCGAAGGTGGTCTCGCCGATCTGCACGAACACCGCCTGGGTCACCGCCAGCGTCTGCGGCAGGCGCAGGGTGAAGGTGACGCCCTGGCCCCACACCGAGTGGATGTCCACCGAGCCGCCGAGCTGGCGCACTTCGTTGCGCACCACGTCCATGCCCACGCCGCGGCCGGCGAGCTGGCTGACCTGGTCGTAGGTGCTGAAGCCCGGGGCGAAGATCAGCGAATCCAGTTCTTCGTCGGACAGGGCGGCGCCGATCGCGATCAGGCCGCGCTGCTCGGCGCGGTGGCGGATCGCCTCGCGGTTGAGGCCGGCACCGTCATCGGCCACTTCCAGCACGATTTCCGAGCCTTCGCGGCGCAGGCGGATGGCGATACTGCCCTCCTCCGGCTTGCCGGCGGCGCGGCGCTGTTCCGGCGTTTCCAGGCCATGCGCGACCGAGTTGCGCAGCATGTGTTCCAGCGGCGCGATCATGCGATCGAGCACGTTGCGGTCCAGTTCGCCGTGGGTGCCTTCCAGGCTCAGATGCACCTGCTTGCCGGTCTCGCTGGCGGCCTGCCGCACCACGCGGCGCAGGCGCGGCACCAGGCCGTCGAACGGCACCATGCGCGCGCGCATCAGGCCGTCCTGCAGTTCGGAGCTGACGCGCGACTGCTGCTGCAGCAGGCCGTCGTACTGCCGCGCCAGGTCGTCGAGTACGCCCTGCAGGCCGCCCAAGTCGGCCGCCGATTCGTTCAACGCGCGGCTGAGCTGCTGCAACGTGGAGAAGCGGTCCAGTTCCAGCGGATCGAAGCTCTGCTCGGCCTGGTCCTGTTCGCGCTGGTAGCGGGCGACGATCTGCGCCTCGGTCTCCAGGTCCAGACGCCGCAACTGGTCGCGCAGACGCGCGTTGGTGCGATCGAGTTCGGCCATGGCGCCACGGAACGCGCCAAGCTGCTGCTCCAGCCGCGAACGGTAGATCGCCACTTCGCCGGCGTGGTTGACCAGGCGGTCCAGCAGGTCGGCGCGCACGCGCACCTGTTCCTGCATCGGCCGCGCGATCATCGACTCCTCGTCGAGGGCACCGTCCACCGGCAACGGCGCCGACAGCGGCGCCGGCGCCGAAGCGGGCACCGAGGCCGGGTCGACCACGGCCTGGATCATGGCGGCGACGTCCTCGTGCGCCTCGGTACCGATTTCCGTCGGCACGCTGCGGCCGTGGGTGCGCGCGTCGAAACGACCGATCAGGTCGGCCGGCATCGCCACCGCGCGGTGGTCGCCGGTGAGGGTGAGCAGTTGGTGCAGGCGATCGAAGCCGCGTTCGAGCAACTGCACGTCGCCGAAATCGAGTTCGGTGCGATTGGCGGCCACCGCTTCCAGCAGCGACTCGATGCCGTGGCCGAGGTCGCCGATGGCGTTGATCCCGGCCATGCGCGCGCCGCCCTTGAGCGTATGCAGGTCGCGTTGCAGGCCGGCGAGCGCGTCGCGGTCCTGCGGCGCGGCGCGCAGCTCTGCGATCAGGCGGTCGCAATGGTCGAGCAGGTCCTTGCCTTCCTCGACGAAGATATCGACGAGTTCGCGGTCCAGATCGGCGAAATCCAGCGGCCCGATATCGACGGCGGCCAGGTCGGCGTTGGCGTCGCGCTGGACGGGATCGGCGAACGCGGCCGGGGCCGCGGTCTCGCTGGAAACGTGGTGGACGTCGTGGGCTATCGCCTCGTCGGCGGGTGCGTCTGCGGCTCCCAGGTCGAAGTCGGCCTGCGGCGCGGCTTCGGTGGCAGCGGCATCGACGTCTTCGTCCGCCAACGTGACATGCGCAGAGTGTGCGGCGTCCGCGTGGTCGAGGCCGGCATCCGCTGGATGTGCGGCATCTCCAAGCCCAGGCTCGACATCCGCCGGGTGTGCGGCGTCTGCATGCGCAGGATCGGCATCCGCAGCTTGTGCGGCATCCGCATCCGCATCCGCAGGAGATGTGGCCTCGTCATGCGCCGGTTCTGCATCCGCGGCATGTGCAGCATCTGCATGCACGGGATCAGCATCGGTAGCGTGTGCGGCGCCCACCGGATCGGCGTGCGTGGCTTCCGCGGAAGGCGCGTGCGCATCCGACGATGCTGTGGTTTCGGCGTCGGTGGCAGTGTCGCGCCACGCATCGCCGGTCTCGATGTGAGGCGTTGCCTCGGCATTATCCGTTGCAGTTGCAGCAGCGGTGTCGAACGAGACGGGCTCGTCCTCGGCGTTCGGCGCGGTCAGATGGTCGCTTGCGTCGAACGCATCGGCATCGGCCGGATGCGCTTCTGCATCCACCTGTGCGGCGTGATGGCCGGTATCGTCGGCCACCGCGTCGGCCCGTTGGTCGGCTGCGATGCCGGCGCCTTCGCGAGCATCCGACAGCACGTCGGCGGGCGGCTGCGCGGCGTCGACGGCAGTAGCCGAATGCGATTCGAGATCGGCTTGCGCGGCGTGGCGTTCGCCGTCGGCACTGGCGTCCGGCCCCCTGTCGGCCGTGGCGTTTGCGTCATCCTGCGCGTTCGGCGCGATGTCGTCCGCGGTCGGCGGCTCGGCATCGTCGTTCGCCGACGCCGGTTCGGCGCCATGCCAATGCGCGGACGGCTGCGCGGCGTCGGTGCTGAACGCGTATCCCTGCGCATCCTGCTCCTGATCGTGCGCATGCTCGGCGAGTGCATCCTGACCGGCATCCGCGTCGTGCGCGTCCTGCAGCACTTCTCCCTCGCCCTCGCCCTCGCCAGATGCGCCGTGCGCAGGCGCGGCGTCGGCGATCTCGCCCTGCACGTCGGCCACGGATTCCGGCGGCGGCAGTGCGCTGTCCGGGGACACGCGTTCGTCGGCCAGGGGCGCCTCGACGGTCAGTTCGTCGAGCTTGCCCTCCTGAGCCAGGAACGCCTGCTCTTCGGCATCGGTCGCGGCCGCCGCATCGTCGCTGTCGGCGGACGGCGTGGTGAGTGTGTCGCCGGGTTCCGCGGCGTCCTCGCGTTCCACAGCGCCATCGCTGTCGGGCGCCATCGCGGTCTCGTCGGCAGCGCTTGCCGACAGGCGATCTTCGGCATCGGCTTCGCGGTCGTCGCGCAACTGCGCAGCGTCGAACGACGACGGGAGGCCATCCACCTGTGCAGCAGGTGCATCGGTGTTCAGAGGCTCGCCGAACTCGACGGCGTCCGCAGTCTCGGCAGCGCCAACCGCGTCGGCCGCCGCGGCGTCGGACGCGCTATCCGCGTGCGCCGCGTCGGTGCCGGCGGCATCCAGATGCCTGGCATCGCCCAGGTACGCGGACAGGTCGTCGGCCGCGGTGAGTTCGACCGCCTGCAGCAAGGCCGGATCCAGCGGCGCGTCGACAGACCCTGTCGGCGCGTCCTCGTCGTCCTCGTCGTGGCCGACCACCGGCCACTGCACTTCCGGCAAGGTGGCGACCAGCGCCTGCAGGCGCTGCGCCAACTCGGTGAACGGCGGAATCACCGGCGACGGCGCCTGCAATTCCTCGATGGTCGCGGCGATCGCGCCGGCGGCGGCGTCGAGCGCATCGACGCCATCGGCGCCGGGCGTCGCGTCGGCAGCCAGCAGGCGTTTGACGTAGCTCTCCGCCGGGCCGGTGACCGCGGTGATCTCCGGCACATCGGTCATCGCGAACGCGCCGCTCATCGTGTGCAGCGCGCGCAGCAGCGCCTCGGTGGCCGGCTGCGGCGCATGCTGCAGCCAGTCGCGGACGGTCTCCAGGTGCGTGGCGACCTCGGCTTCGAGGATCTCGCGCAGCACGCTGTCCACCGAGGCCGGCGTGCCGGCGCGCGGCGCGGCGGCGGCCGGCGCCGATGCGGCGGCGAAGTAGTAGGCGTCCTCGCCCGCGGCGATGCGCTCGGCGATCGCCTGGATCGCGTCCAGGTCGGCATGGATGGCGCCGTGCCCACGCAAGGCGGCATTGAGTTGCGGCAACACCTCGTAGGCCAGTTCGACCATGGTCACCACAGCCGGGCTGGCGGGGCGGGTGCCGTCGAGCACGCGGTTGAGCATGCCCTCGATCTTCCAGCTGAACTCGCCGAGCACGCGCGCGCCGACCAGCCGGCCGCTGCCCTTCAAGGTGTGGAACACGCGGCGGATCGGGCGCAGGCTTTCCATGTGCGCGGGCGCGGCGCGCCATGCCGGCAGCAGGTTGCCGAGGTTGACCAGTTCCTCGTCGAATTCCTCGAGGAACACCTCGCGGATGTCGGCGTCGATCTCGCCATCGTCGACGAAGCCGCCATCGAGGGTGGCTGGCGCGGTCGTCCCGCTCGGCTCGCCTGCCTCGTGTACCGGCTGCGGTTGGGGGGTGCCGGCCGCGGCGACGACGGGGTCGGCCGCGGCGGGCACGGCCTCCACGTCGAACTGCGCGGCAGCGGCATCGAGTTCGGCGAGGAAGGCCGCCGACGCCTCGTCCAGTTCGATCGGCTGGATGCTGGCCTTGTGCACGCCAGGCACCGGCGCTTCCGGCGCAGAGATCGGCTCGGGCCAGTCCAGATCGACGAACGGGCTGTGCCCGGCGTCGCTCTCGGCGTGTTCCTCGACGCCGGCGCGGACCGGCGGCGTGTCGCCGTCGGCGACGCCATGCGCGGTCGTCTCATCGGCGTGCGACGGCTCGGCGACCGAAACGCCCTCGTCATCGACCAGGGTCGCCGGGGTGTCGTTCCAGACGATGCCGTGGTCGTCGTCGGATGCGCTCAGCGGCACGTCGGCGAAGACCGGCGCGTCTTCCAGTTCGATCACCAGGACGTCGGCGTCGGCAGCGTCCACGCGCGTGGCGACCGGTTCGTCGACGATGACCAGGGATGCGTCGTCGTGCGCATCGCCGGCAACGGGTTCGGCGGCCATCGGGTCGAACGTGTCGCCGTCCCAGGTGGCGATGCCGATATCGGCGGCGTCGGCAGGCGACGTGGAGGCATCGTCGTGCACGTCGCCAATGGTTGGCTCGAACGCGGCGTGCTCGGCGGCTACCGGGTCGAACCCGTAGCCGGCCGGCGCCGCGGTTTCGGTGTCGGCCGCGGCAGGCGCCACGGCGGCATCGTCATGCGCGCCGCCAGCGCCCGGCTCGAACGTCGCGTACTCGGCGGCCACCGGGTCGAACCCATAGCCGGCCGGCGCCGCCGTCTCGCCATCGGGCTCGGCATCGTCATGCGTCTCGGCGTGCGTGGGCGCCGCATCGGCCTGCTCGGCGCGAAACGCATCGCCTTCCAACGCCAGGGGATCGATCCGGATGTGCAGCGGTTCGGAGTTCGTCGACCATGCGTCCTGCTCCGCGGCGACCGGATCGAAACTGGCAGCGGCGGATGGGACGACGATGGTGTCTTCGCGATCGGCGGCATCGGATTCGGCGGCGAGCGGCGCGACATCCGCGTCGGCGCCGTTGCCCTCGCCCAGCGCGGTGTCGCCAGCGTCCGCGGCGAGGTCGTTCCCACCGTCCAGCGTCCATTGCGGCGCCTGTGGCGTCTGCGCAGGCAGTGGCGGCGGCGTGCTTGCGACAACCGGCGTATCCGCGACCGGCGCCAGGTCCCAGGACGGCACCGGCGGCGGGGTCGCAGGCAGCGCGACCGGCGCCGCGGCCTCGCTCGGCGCGGCCAGCCCTACCGCGACAGGCGCGGACGGCGCGAACGCGGCCGTCTCCGGCACCACGCCCTGCGGCGCCGGCGTCTCGCTCGGCAACGGCCAGTAGCGCAACGCCTCCAGGCTGCTGCGGGTGATGTCGAGGATTTCCTCGCGGCCCGGGCGGCGCTCGCGCAGCGCCTCCAGGTAGTACTCCAGGCTGGCCATCGCATCGGCCAGGGTGTCGAGCTGGCGGCCGCTGGGCACGCGCCGCTTGCCGATCAGTTCGGTGGCGACGTAGCGGCGCACGCCTTCCAGGTAATCGGCCGGCTGCGGCAACTCCAGCATGCGCAACGCACCGGCGACGTCACCGAGCAGGCGCGGTACGTCGGCCAGGCGTTCGTGGTCCCAGTTGGTCTCGATGAAGGCGACGAAATGCTCGCGCGCGGCGGCGAAGTTGGCGATCGCCTCGTGCGCCAGCACCTCCACCGTGCGCCGCGCCTCGGCGGCGCTGGCATCGTCGTGCACGCCGGCACTGGCGCCGAGATAGGCGACCTGGTCGTCGAGCGAGGCATCCACGTACAGCAGCGCGCCGGCGATATCCAGCAACAAGCCTTCGTCGGCCTGGCGTTCGCCCTCGACGATGCTGCGCAGCGCATCGCGCTGCTGCACCACCACACCGCGGGCCACGCCCAGACCCATCACGCCGAGGGTGTCGGCGACGCTGCCGAGTTCGTCCACCTGGGTCTGCAACGCGGCGACGTCGCCGCCGGTGCGCAGGTGCAGGTCGAGCGCGTCCTTGACCCGCAGCAGCTCCTCCTTGATCGCGGTGCCGACGGTGTCGAGCAACTCGCGGTTGCGGCCGCTGAGGCTGCCGCGCGCATGGTCCAGTTCGGCCTCGGAGACACTGGCCGCGTCCGGCGACAGCGCGAACAACGCGCCTTCGCTCAGGCCGGGCTCGCCGCGCGCGGCGCGGATCTCGTTGAGCAGTGGCAGCAGCACGATCGGGATATCGCGATGGCCGTCCTGCAGGCGTTCCAGGTAATCGGGCAGCAGCACGGTGCCGCGCATCAGCGTCGCGCAGGCCTCGTCGCGATCGGCGACCTGCCCGTTCTGCACCGCCGTGGCCAGCAGTTCCAGTTCCTCGGCGACCATCGCCGGCGCATACAGCTCGACCATGCGCAAGGTGCCCTGCACCTGGTGCAGGTAGCCGGCGCAGAAGCGCATGCGGCTGGTGTCGGCCGGGTCCTCGACGAAGTACTCGATTTCGCCGCGCACCTGGCGCAGGGTCTCGTCCAGCTCCGGCTTGACCCAGCCCAGGGCGGCGTGGCTCATCGCATCGCGCAGCGCGCTCATCGCGGCGCTCCCGCGGACGGCCACGCGCCGCGCCACGACGGCGCGGTGGTGAGCAGGGAGTGATCACGGTACGTCATGTGCGCTGTCCTTCCACCCGGGTCCGGTCGGCTCACGCCGGCAGCTTGAAGTCGGCGACCGAGCGCCGCAGGTCCGCCGCCAGTTGCGCCAGGCGGCCGATCGACTCGGCGGTGCGGCCGGCGCCCTGCGAGGTCTGTCCGGTGATGCGGCGGATCACGTCCATCGTCTGGGTGATGTCCGTCGCCGCCGCGGACTGCTGGTGCGCGGCGATGGAGATGTTCTTGATGAGGTTGTTGAGCGCGTTGGAGACGCGCTCGATCTCGGTCAGCGCGGTGCCGGCGTCCTCGGCCAGGCGCGCGCCGGACACCACTTCGGAAGTGGTCTGCTCCATCGAACTGACCGCTTCGTTGGTATCGGCCTGAATCGTCTGCACCAGGCCTTCGATCCGGCGCGTGGCGCCGGAGGTGCGTTCGGCCAGGCGCTGCACTTCGTCGGCGACCAGCGCGAAACCGCGGCCGGCCTCGCCCGCCGAGGCGGCCTGCACCGCGGCGTTGAGCGCCAGGATGTTGGTCTGCTCGGAAATGTCGTTGATCAGTTCCACGATCGAGCCGATCTCCTGGGTCGATTCGCCCAGACGCTTGATGCGCTTGGAGGTCTCCTGGATCTGGTCGCGGATCTGGTCCATGCCCTGGATGGTCTCGCGGACCACGCCGGCGCCCTCGGCGGCGATCACCACCGAGCGCTGCGCCACCTCGGCCGACTCGCTGGAGTTGCGCGAGACCTGCTCGATGCTGGCGGCGATTTCGTTGATGCGCTCGGAGGCCGAGCCGATCTGCTCGGCCTGGTGGCCGGCGGCCTCGGCCAGCTGCAGCGCGGTGGCCTGGGTTTCCTCGGTGGAGACGGCGACCTTGGCCGAGGTGTCGTTGATCGTGGTGACCAGGTGGCGCAGTTCGTCCACGGCGTAGTTGATCGCGTCGGCGATGGCGCCGGTCATGTCCTCGGTGACCGAGGCCTTGACGGTCAGGTCGCCTTCGCCGAGCGAGCTGATTTCGTCGAGCAGGCGCATGATCGCCTGCTGGTTGCGGCTGTTGTACTCGACCTGGGTCTGGTAGCGGATTTCCTGCTCGCGCGCGCGGCTGCGCACCGAGGTCCAGACGAAGCCGATGATCGACAGCAGCGCCAGCACGCCGGACACCACGCCCAGCCAGAAGTTGGGAAACAGGCGCGTATCGCGGACCGAGCCGAACGCGGAGAAGGCATCGAACAGCTTCTTGCTGTCGTCCAGCATCTTGTCCGAACCGGCGGTCAGCGCCGCGGCCGAGGACTGCGCGGCGAACAGGCTGCGCGAGCTGGCCAGCAACGCGTCCAGGTCCTTCTTCATCTCCGCCCACTGCGCCTGCGACTGCTCCAGCGCGCCGAGCGCGGCCGCGTTGCGCACCGGCGCGATGCCCAGTTCCTCGTTGCCGTTGCGCAGGCCGTCGAGCATCTGCCCGAACACCACCGAGTCGCGCGCCAGCGCGTCGCCGGCGCTGGCCGCGCCGCTGCCGCCCGCCCGCATCTCGGTGACGCGGCGGGCCATGGTGCCGGCCACCACCACCTGCTGCAGGGTGTTGTAGATCTGCGCGGCGGGCGCGCCGCTGACGGTCATCGCGCGCACCACCTCGTTCAACTGCGCCTGCAGCTGCGGCACGCCGCCGACGAAGCGTTCGGCGTTGCCGGCCAGCGCCAGCACCGCCGGCTCGCTGTCCACCACCTGCTGCGCGTTCTTGCCCAGCGGCGCCCAGGTGCGGTTGAGCGCCTCCAGCGGGCCGGAGATGCCGGCCTCGTTGGCGTAGCGCGCATTGAGCTCGGCCACGGTGCTCTCCACCCGCGCCTTGGTCTGCTTGAATTGCTTGTAGGTGGCCGCGTTGCCGGAGACCGCGTCGCGCGCCTGGTTGGCGAGCTGCTGCGACAGCACCTGCAGGTCGGCCGCGCCGGTGCTGGCGCCGGCCAGGCGATTGCCCTGCCAGGTGGCCACGCCGGTGTTGGCGCCGAACACGATCAGCGACAATGCCAGCAGGCCCAGCCAGAAACTGGTGCCCACGCTGCCGAGCTTGCTGGCCTTGCGGGCGTCCGGAGCAGTACTCATGATGCGACCTCGGTCTTCGATGCGGAGGCAGGCCGCGCGCTCAGGCGGCGGCTTGACGGAATTCGGGTGTGCGCGACAGCAGCGACAGCGAGAACACGCCCCAGTCGTTGCTGTCGCCGCGGAACGCGCGGTCGACGAAGTGGGCGTATCGGCCCTGGGCCAGTTCGCCCGGCTCCACCGCCTGCGACTCGGTGAAGCTGCGCTGGCCGAACAGTTCGTCGATGGTCAGCGCCACGTCGCCGCCGCTCTGGCGCATGATCAGCACGCGCTGGCCTTCCAGCAGCGAGGTGCGCTGGCCTTCCATGAACTGCTTGAGATCGACCACCGGGAACAGGTTGCCGCGCAGGTTGCCCACGCCCAGCAGCCACGGCTGCGCGCCGGGCACCGGGGTGATCGGCGGCATGCGCACGATTTCCACCACCTCGCGGAAATCCGATACCAGATGGCGGGTGCCGACGCGGAAGCCGACCCCGCGCCAGATGTTCTCGTCGAACTCGCGCTCGGGCATCTGCACCGCGTGCGCCAGGCTGCGCCGCTCGTAGGCCTCGAGGATGTCGAAGGGCGAGCGCACGTCAGCCGACCAGCTGGTTGATGCGGGCGATCAGCTCGTCCTCGCGCGGCGGCTTGACGATGTAGTCGGTGGCGCCCTGGCGCATGCCCCAGACCTTGTCGGTCTCCATGCTCTTGGTGCTGATGATCAGCACCGGGATGTGCCGGGTGGCCTCGTCGCGCGACAGCGCGCGGGTGGCCTGGAAGCCGCTCATCCCCGGTAGCACCACGTCCATCAGCACCAGGCTGGGCGCCTGTTCGCGGACGAGCTTGAGCCCATCCTCGGCATTGTCGGTGGCGAGCACCTCGTGCCCGGCCTTCTGCAGCCATTGCGTAAACACCGCCCGGTCGGTCGGTGAGTCCTCGATCAACAAGATTCGAGCCATGCTGCCTTTCCCCCTGGTCAGGCGTTGACGTATGTACGGATCGCGCCCAGCAGTTCTTCGCGTGTGAAGGGTTTGGTGAGGTACTGCTCGGAGCCGACGATGCGCCCGCGCGCCTTGTCGAACAGGCCGTCCTTGGAGGACAGCATGATCACCGGGGTCGCCTTGAACAGCTGGTTGCCCTTGATCAGCGCGCAGGTCTGATAGCCGTCCAGCCGCGGCATCATGATGTCCACGAAGATGATCTGCGGTTGCTGGTCGGCGATCTTGGCCAGCGCCTCGAAGCCGTCGGTGGCGGTGACCACCTCGCAGCCCTCGCGCTTCAACAGCGTTTCGGCGGTACGGCGGATCGTCTTCGAGTCATCGATCACCATGACTCTCAGTCCTGCGAGTTCCCCACCCGCAGTCGTGTTTTCACTCATTCACTTGCCCCCAGGCGCGCGACGCTTCATCGGATCCGACGTCGCTGCGAAACGACATGTATCCCAAGACCCGCCCAGCCTGTCAAGGCCGCCGCCACGGCGCTGCGCTGGGCTACTTTCCAGCGCTAACTATGTCACAGTTTGATTGCCGCCGCAGCGCGCCGCGCGGCCCCGTCGCCGCGCCCTTGCGCGCGCGCGCCGCCGACCCGCTACCATCCTCCGCTCGACCCCCCAGGTGCCGCCATGCCGTTCGATGTCATCGTGGTGATGGACCCCATCGCCAGCATCAAGATTGCCAAAGACACGACCTTCGCGATGTTGCTGGAAGCGCAGCGTCGCGGGCACCGTCTGCACTATGTGCGGCCCGGCGGGCTGTCGCTGCATGAAGGCCGCGCGCTGGCGCAGGCGACGCCGCTGACGGTGCGCGACGACAAGGCCGGCTGGTTCGAACTGGGCGCCTTCGCCGAACTGGCGTTCGGCCCCGGGCAGGTGGTGCTGATGCGCAAGGACCCGCCGTTCGATTCGGAGTTCCTGTACGACACCCACGTGCTGACCGTGGCCCAGCGCGCCGGCGCGCAGGTGGTCAACGATCCGCAGGGCTTGCGCGACTTCAACGAGAAGCTGGCCGCGCTGCTGTTCCCGCAGTGCTGCCCGCCGACCCTGGTCAGCCGCGACGCCGCCGCGCTGAAGGCCTTCGTCCTCGAGCATGGGCAGGCGGTGCTGAAGCCGCTGGACGGCATGGGCGGGCGCTCGATCTTCCGCAGCGGCACCGGCGACCCCAACCTCAACGTGATCCTGGAGACGCTGACCGACGGCGGCCGCAAGCTGGCCCTGGCGCAGCGCTTCATCCCCGACATCAGCGCCGGCGACAAGCGCATCCTGCTGGTCGACGGCGTGGCGGTGAACTACTGCCTGGCGCGGATTCCCCAGGGCGACGAGTTCCGCGGCAACCTGGCCGCCGGCGGCCGCGGCGAGGGCCGCCCGCTGAGCGAGCGCGACCGCTGGATCGCCGCCCAGGTCGGCCCGGAGATGAAGCGGCGCGGCATGCGCTTCGTCGGCCTCGACGTGATCGGCGACTACCTGACCGAGGTCAACGTCACCAGTCCCACCTGCGTGCGCGAACTGGACGCGCAGTTCGGGCTCAACATCGCCGGGCTGCTGTTCGACGCCATCGAGGCCTACCCGGCGCGATGAGCGCGGCCGCCGCGACGCCCGCGCCGCGCATCGGCGAGCGCGAACGGCTCAGTGCCACCCTGGTGCTGTCGCTGATCGTGCACGGCCTGCTGATCCTGGGCGTGGGCTTCGCGATCGACGACGAGGCGCCGCTGGTGCCGACCCTGGACGTGATCTTCAGCCAGACCAGCACCCCGCTGACGCCCAAGCAGGCCGACTTCCTGGCCCAGGCCAACCAGCAGGGCGGCGGCGACCACGACAAGCCGCAACGTCCGCGCGACAGCCAGCCCGGGGTGGTGCCGCAGCAGCACGACGGCCTGGCGCCGCAGGTGCTGCGCGCGCAGACCGCCGCGGCGGCGCCGGAGCCGACCCCGCGCGTGGTCAGCAGCGCACGCGGCGAGCAGCCGCAGCCGGCGCCGCAGACCCAGCCGCGCACCGAGCCGCCGACCCAGCCGGTGGACGCGCAGCGCGAGCAGCGCGACGCGGAGATGGCGCGCCTGGCCGCCGAGGTGCATCTGCGCTCGGAGCAGTACGCCAAGCGGCCGAACCGCAAGTTCGTCTCCGCCAGCACCCGCGAGTACGCCTACGCCAACTATCTGCGCGCCTGGGTCGATCGCGCCGAGCGCGTCGGCAACCTCAACTATCCCGACGAAGCGCGCCGGCAACGGCTGGGCGGGCAGGTGGTGATCAGCGTCGGCGTGCGCCGCGACGGGAGCATCGAGAGCAGCCGCGTGCTGCGCTCCAGCGGCGTGCCGATGCTCGACGCCGCCGCGCTGCGGGTGGTGCAGCTGGCGCAGCCGTTCCCGCCGCTGCCGCGGACCGAGGACAACATCGACATCCTGCAGGTGACCCGCACTTGGGTGTTCCTGCCCGGCGGCACCCTGCGCGACGACCACTGAGCGCGCGGCGCGTAAGCCCCTCTCCCACCGGGAGAGGGGTTGGGGTGAGGGTCCGGCGCGAAAGCGTCTCGCGAAGTGTGGGTGCACGAGGCTTCGCCCGTACCCTCATCCGCCCCTACGGGGCACCTTCTCCCGACGGGAGAAGGAAAGCCAGCAGCCCCTCTCCCACCGGGAGAGGGGTTGGGGTGAGGGTCCGGCGCGAAAGCGTCTCGTGGAGGTTGGGGTGCACGAGGCTGCGCCCGTCCCCTCATCCGCCTCTATGGGGCACCTTCTCCCGACGGGAGAAGGAAGAGCAGTAGCCCCTCTCCCGCCGGGAGAGGGGTTGGGGTGAGGGTACGGCGCGAAAGCGTCTCGTGGAGGTTGGGGTGCACGAAGCTGCGCCCGTACCCTCATCCGCCCCTGCGGGGCACCTTCTCCCGACGGGAGAAGGGAGTTGCCTGCGTCGCGTGGCGCCACCTACATGCCCAACGCCGCCAGGAGATAACCGTTGGTGCCAGCGACATAACGACGCGGCATTTCTGAATGGGCGACGCATTCAAGTTAATGGACGCGGGGAACGTTACCGCGCACACCGCATCGCCAAGGACGCGTGACTCGGAAGCAGGCGCGGCGCGCTCCCCGCCCCCACCACCCGAGCCGCTTCCTCCATGAAAAAGTCCCCCCTTCTCCACAGACCCGCCCTGCTCGCCTTGGCGCTGGCCGCCGCCCTCGCCGCGCCACACGTGTTCGCCCAATCCACCACCGGCGCGGTCGCCGGACAGGCGCCGGCCAACGCGCAACGCGTGCTGGTGCGCAGCGACAGCGGCCTGAGCCGCGAGGTCACGGTCGACGCGCGCGGCCGCTACAGCGTCGGCCAGTTGCCGCTGGGCACCTACACCGTCATCGCCAAGGGCGCCGACGACGCCGTGCTCGGCAGCCGCGAAGGCGTCGGCCTCACCGTCGGCGCGGTCACCGACGTGTCCTTAGCCGCCGTCACCAGCCTGTCCGGGGTCCAGGTCAGCGCCGACCGCGCCGCCGCGGCGATCGACATCGGCAGCGTGGACTCGCGCACCGTGATCGATGCCCAGCAGCTGCAGCGGCTGCCGCTGGGACGCTCGGCCGAGGCGATCGCGCAACTGGCGCCCGGCGTGGCCGGCAACAGCGGCAGCGGCACCTACATCGGCCCGACCGGCGCGCAACTGCTCAGCTTCGGTGGCGCCTCGTCCGCGGAGAACGCGTATTACATCAACGGCTTCAACACCACCGACCCGCTGCGCGGCCTGGGCGGGCTGACCCTGCCCTACGGCAGCATCGACCAGTTGGAGGTCTATACCGGCGGCTACAGCGCCAAGTACGGGCGTTCCGACGGCGGCGTGATCAACGCGGTCGGCAAGCGCGGCAGCAACGAATGGCATGTCGGCGGCCAGGCGACCTGGGAGCCGGACGGGCTGAGCTCCTCGCAGAAGGACGTCTACGCGCCCGGCGACGGCAGCCTGTACCGGCCGGACAGCAAGAGCGGCTCCACGCTCAGCACCCAGAGTCTCTACGCGGGCGGCCCGCTGCTCCAGGACAAGCTGTTCTTCTTCGGCGCCTACGAACTGCAGCGCCAGGACGGCGACCGCTTCTACGGCGCGCGCGAGACCACCCCGGGCGAGTACTACTACGACTACCGCTACCGCCGGCCGAGCTGGTACGCCAAGCTGGACTGGAACATCAGCGACCGGCAACTGCTGGAGATCACCGGCGCCTCCAGCCGCTACATCACCCGCGGCACGTATTCCGACTACAGCGGCCGCGACATCGGCGCCCCGCGCGGCAGCGCCGACACCACCAAGACCGGCGGCGACCTGTGGACCGCCAAGTACACCGGCTATCTCACCGACCGCCTGACCTTCAGCGCCCAGTACGGCAAGCAGCGCACCGACGACTACAGCGGCAATCCCAACTACAGCGGCGCCTTGACCTATCTCTCCGGCACCTCGTTCCAGAACCCGGCCTACACCGGCGGCACCCCGATCACCAATGCGCAGACCACCGCGCTGCTGATCGATCCCGACCGCGGCAACCGCACCGACAACCTGCGGCTGGACCTGAACTACGTGATCGGCGAGCACAGCATCACCATCGGCATCGACAACCAGAACGCGCGCGCGCTCAACCGCGGCTCGGTCGCGTCGGGCGATGGCTACCAGTGGATCTACGGCCAGTCCAACCCGAACGTGCCGATCAACACCGGACTCGGGGTGCCGGCCACCGGCGGCTATGCCAACGGCCAGGACGGCTACTACGTGCGCCGGTACGTCTACAGCGCGCTGGCCTCGGTGCGCGCGGCGCAGCGCGCGCAGTACGTCGAGGACAACTGGCAGGTCAGCGACCGCTTCCTGCTCAGCCTCGGCCTGCGCCTGGATCAGTTCACCAACTACAACCGCGACGGCGACGCCTACATCAAGCAGACCAGCGGCCAGTGGGCGCCGCGCCTGGGCTTCAGTTGGGACGTGGACGGCGATGCGCGCTTCAAGGTGTACGGCAACGCCGGCCGCTACTACCTGGCGCTGCCGCTGAACCCGGCGTTCAACGCCGCCGGCGCGACCCTGGCGACCTCGACCTACTACACCTACGGCGGCATCGACGGCAACGGCTATCCCACCGACCTGACCCAGATCTCCGGCGCGGTCTCGGCCAACAACAACTACGGCATCCTGCCCGATCCCAGGACCGTGGCCACGCAGGGCATCAAGCCCTCGTTCCAGGACGAATTCATCCTCGGCTTAACCAAGGCCTGGGGCGACAGCTGGGTCTACGGCGCCAAGGGCACCTACCGCGTCCTGCGCAGCGGCGTGGACGACTACTGCGACAGCGACACGGTATTCGCCGCGGCCGCGGCGCAGGGGCATACGGTGACCCTGGCCAGCAATCCGGTCAGCTGCTGGCTGATCAATCCGGGCAGGCGCAACACCTTCACCCTGGTGGACACCGCGGGCAACTACGTCAGCGTGCCGCTGAGCAACGCGCAGTTCGGCTTCCCCGCGTTCAAGCGCAACTACTACGGAATCAACCTGTCGCTGGAGCATCCGTTCGACCAGCGCTGGTACGGCCGCCTCGACTACACCTGGTCGCGCAGCTACGGCACCACCGAGGGCCAGCTGCTGTCGGGCATCGGCCAGACCGCGGTGTCCACCACCCAGGCCTGGGACTATGCGCAGCTGATGGAGCACACCAACGGGCCGCAGAGCAACGACCACACCCATCAGTTCAAGTTCTACGGCTACTACCAGTTCAACCCGCAGTGGCTGCTGTCGGCCAATCTCAAACTGATCTCCGGCGCGCCGTTCAGCGCACTAGGCGCGTACGGCGCCGACCAGAGCGATCCGTCCGGCTACGGCATTGCCTACCACTACTACCAGGGCCAGCCGGCGCCTCCGGGCAGCCAGGGCAGGCTGCCGTGGCTGAAGCAGCTCGACCTGGGCGTGTCGTGGCGGCCGGCGTCCGCCGACCACAAACTGGCCTTCAATCTGGACGTGTTCAACGTGTTCAACGGCCAGGCCACGCTGTGGAAGTACCCGTACTCGGAAAGCGATCCGGGCGTGAGCGATCCGGTCTATGGCGCGCCGTTGCTGCGCCAGGCGCCGCGGTCGGTCCGGTTGAGCGTCAGCTACGACTACTGAGCCGCGCCGGCGGTGCGCACCGGTGCCGGCCGCGAGCGGTCGGCACCCTGCGCGGCCTCACTGCGCGCCGCTGGCCGCATGCAGGCGATCAGCCAAGGCCACGATCTCGGCCGCGTCCTGCACGCGCGTGCGCCAGGCGGCGGGGATGCCGTCGATGCCATAGAAGGCGCCCGCCAACTGCCCGCAGATCGCCGCGGTGGTGTCGGCGTCCTCGCCCAGGTTGGCCGCGCGCAGCACCGCGTCGGCGAAGCACTCGGTGGTCGCGAAGCACCACAGCGCCGCCGACAGCGCATCGACCACGTAGCCGGTGCCGCGAATCTGCGTCGCCGGCACCGCCGCATGGTCGCGCACGGCCAGCGCGCGCAGCGCCGGCGTGTCCAGGGCCAGATCCGGCGCACGCAGTACCTGCGTGCGATCGCCGCCGAGCAGCGCGCTGCGCAACTGCACGGCGAACAGCCGGCAGGCGTCCAGCGCCTCGGCGGCGGCATGCGTGGTGCGCGAGCTGTCCGCCGCGCGCTCGGCCAGCACGTCCGGACGCTGCGCGTAGTACATCGCCACCGGCGCCAATCGCATCAGCGAGCCATTGCCGGCCGCGCGCGGATCGGCGCTGCCGCTGAAGGCCGGGCCGCCATCGAGATAGCGCTCCAGCGCCTGGCGCACGGTGTTGCCGATGTCGAAACAGGTGCCGGTGCTGCTCAGGTAGCCGTGGCGGTACCAGTTGCAGTAGCGGTTCATCTGGTCGGCGGCGTCGAAACCGCCGCGATACAGCAGGCTGTGCGCCAGGCACAGCGCCATCGAGGTATCGTCGGTCCACTGCCCGGGGCGCAGCTCGAACGGGCCGCCGCCGACCATGTCGTCGATCGGCGCGAAGCTGCCGGGCGCCTTGAATTCCAGCGTGGTCCCGAGCGCATCGCCGACCGCCAGGCCCAGCAGGCAGCCGCGAAAGCGCGCGCGTTCGGCGTCCATGACGCTCACCGCGCGGCCCGCTGCGCGTGCTGCTCGGCCAGGGTCAGGGCGACGTTGTCCCGGAGATAGGCCGGCTCCGCGCGTTCGGGCGCGATCGCCTCGCCGCGCGCGTGCGCGGCCAGCGCCAGGACCAGCACGTCGGCGGCATGCGGCAAGGCGTGCGCGTCGGCGCCGCGCAACTGCGCGCCGAGGCGGTGCTGCAGGCGGCCGTCGCCCGCCGCCAGGCCGGTGCCGACACCGTGCCAGTGCGCCTGCGCATCGGGCAGCGCGAAGGCGTCGGGCGCCAGCACCTGCTCGGGCGTCAGCGCGTGCAGGCCGTCGGTGTCGCGCGCGTAGGTCGCGGCGTAGATCTCGCCCATGCGCGCATCGATCGCGGCCAGCACGCGCGGCGCGTCGGCCGGCGCGCGCAAGGCCAGCGCCTGCAGGGTGGACACCGGCAGCACCGGCAGGTCCAGCGCCAGCGCGATGCCCTGCGCCAGCGCGATCGCCAGGCGCACGCCGGTGAACGCGCCCGGGCCGCGACCGAAGGCGATCGCATCGAGCTGGCTGCGGGCGATGCCGGCCTCGGCGAGCAACTGCTCGGCCCACGGCAACGCCAGCTCGGCGTGCCGGCGCGGCGCCAGTTCGAAGCGCTCCAGCACGCGGTCGCCGACCTGCACCGCGACGGAGCAGGCTTCGGTGGAGGTTTCGAAAGCGAGTAGGTTCATTGGGGGCGGGGATTCGGGAATGGGGATTGGGGAATCGCAAGGACAAACGCGGACGCGAACGCTTGCGTCGGCTAGGCGGATGGCGGCGACGTGCCCGTGTCGAGATTATCCACCCGCGCGGGGGCCTCGACCGCGAAGAACTGGCGCACGTCCTCCACGTCGCGGGTACGCGCGAACGGGGGCAGCGATTCCAGGAAGGTGCGGCCGTAGGACTTGGACAGCAGCCGCGGATCGCACAGCACCAGCACGCCGCGGTCGCTCTCGCTGCGGATCAGCCGGCCCACGCCCTGCTTGAGCGCGATCACCGCCTGCGGCAGTTGCTCGTCGCGGAACGGATTGCCGCCGTCGCGGCGGATCGCGTCCAGCCGCGCCTCGAACACCGGATCGTCCGGCGCGGCGAACGGCAGCTTGTCGATCACCACCACGCTCAGCGCATCACCGACCACGTCCACGCCTTCGCGGAAGCTGGCCGAGCCGAGCAATACGCCGTTGCCGGAGGCGCGGAAGCGCTGCAGCAGGGTCGCGCGCGGCGCCTCGCCCTGCACGAACAGCGGCCAGGGTCCGTCGCGCAACGCTTCGGCCGCCTCGCGCAACGCGCGGTGCGAGGCGAACAGCAGGAAGGCGCGGCCCTGCGAAGCCTGCAGCACCGGCTGCAGCGCGGCGATCAGCGCGGTGCCGAAGCCGCGCGCGTTCGGGTCCGGCAGCGACGGCAGATAGCACAGCGCCTGCCTGGCCCAATCGAACGGGCTGGGCTGCAGCAGGGTCATCGGATCGCTCAGCCCCAGGCGGATGGCGATGTGCTCGAACTCGCCCTTCACCGCCAGCGTCGCCGAGGTGAACACCCAGGCCGCGTGCGACTGCTCGCGGTGCGTGCGCAACGGCCCGGACACGTCCAGCGGCGTGCGCTGGCAACGGAAGCCGCGCGCGCTCAGTTCGTACCACAGTACGTCGTTGGCCGGCGGCGGCGGCTCGGCATCGAAGTCCGGAATCGGCGCATCGTCGCCGAGCCAGCGGTCCAGCCGCGTGCGCATGTCCTGCGCGCGCGCGGCGCAGGCGTCGAAGCCGGGCGAGGCCTCGCGCAACGCCGCCAGGCTGTCCTGCAGGCGTGCCAACTCGCTCAGCAGCGCATCGAACCCGTCGCGCACCTGCGGCTTGGCCAGCAGCCGCCATTGCGTGCCGCGGGTCGGCAAGCCCTCCATCGCCGCGCGCAACTCGCGCAATGCCTGCTCCAGCGCCTGCACCGGCGCCTGCAGGCTGGCCAGCGCGCCGGCGACGTGGCGGCTCTCGGCCAGGCAGTCGCGCGCCAGTTCCTGCAGCGGACGCATGCCGAAGCTCTCGCCGAAGAAGTTCGCCGCCAGTTCCGGCAACTGGTGCGCCTCGTCGATGACGAAGGCCTGCGCGCCGGGCAGGATTTCGCCGAAGCCTTCCTGTTTCAGCGCCAGGTCGGCCAGCAGCAGATGATGGTTGACCACCACCAGGTCGGCGGCCTGTGCGCGTTGCCGCGCCTGCACCACGAAGCACTCGCCCCAGAACGGGCACTCGGTGCCCAGGCAGTTGTCCACGGTCGAAGTGACCATCGGCAGCAGCGGCGAATCGTCGGGCAGCGCGTCCAGTTCGGCGATATCGCCGAAGCGGGTGCGCCCGCTCCAGGCGACGATGCGCTGGAACTGCGCGATCTGCTCGCGCGCGGTGAAGCGCGGCTCGCCCTTGGCCTGTTCCAACCGGTACTTGCACAGATAGTTGGCGCGGCCCTTCAGCAGCGCGCTGTTGAGGCCCACCCCCAACGCCGCGCGCACCCGCGGCAGGTCGCGGTGGTAGAGCTGGTCCTGCAGCGCGCGGGTCCCGGTGGAGACGATGGTCTTCAGCCCCGACAGCAGCGCCGGCACCAGGTACGCATAGGTCTTACCGGTGCCGGTGCCGGCCTCGGCGAGCAGCACGTCGCGCTGCTCGAAGGCCTCGGCGATCGCCGCGGTCAGCCGCAACTGCGCCGCGCGCGGCACGAACGCATCGAGCTGACGCGCGAGCGCGCCGCCTTCGCTGAGCGCTTCGGTGCTTGCGTGGGCTAGCGACATGGGAACGGGGAATCGGGAATAGGGAATCGTTGGAGCAGCACCACTACCCGCTCACTGTTCCGGCCGCCGGCGGAGCGGGAAGACGGGATGCCGTCACGATGACAAACCGCCAGCAATGCAGGCTTCTAACCATTCCCCATTCCCGATTCCCCACTCCCCGCCTTCAATACCTCTTGATCCCAGGCACCGTGCAGCGCTCGATCTGCGCATGCGCGGAGGCGGCGTTTTCCTTCTGTCCGCGGGCAAGGCGCGATTGCTCGATGGTGGCCCAGTGGCGGCGGCACAGCGGGCCGGTCTGCGAGCCCAGGTCGATGGCGCGCTTGGCCAGGGCCTCGGCCTGCGCGTCGTCCTTCTGCAGCAGGGCCAGTTCGGCGCGCTCCTGCAGCAGGGTCGGGTCTTCCGGCACCAGGCGCAGGGCCTGGTCCAGCGCGGCGGCCGCGCCGGCCAGGTCGCCGGCCGCGCGCTTGCGCTTGGCGCTGTCGCGCAGGTCCTCGACCTGCGGATCGCGCAGCGGCTGCACGCTCAGTTCGGTGTCGTCGGCGCCACCGGTCGCCTCGACCGTCGCCACGCGCTGCGCCGGCGTGGTGGTATCCGCCGGCACGGGCGGCGGCGGTGGCGGTGCGCTGACGCAGGAGGCCAGCAGCAGGCTGAGGGCGGCGATGGCGAAGGCATATCGGGTCATGACAGGTATCCGTGGCTCGTTTCAGTGCGCTGGCGGTGTGGTCGCCGCATCGGCGGGCGGCGGGTCCTTCTTCTTGTCCAGGCCGAACCAGCTGCGCCAGCCGCCCCCCTGGCGCTGCTCGCCGTCGCTGCCTTCGGCCGGCGGCTGGCCGTCCTCGGGCAAGGCCTGCGGCGGCGCGCACGGCGCATACGCCGGGGCGAAGCCGACCACGAACGGGAACTGGCGCGCGCCGGGACAGCTGGCATCGGTGCTGTTGCTGCCGGCCGGGTCCATCCACTGCCAGTCGATGCCCTTGCCCTGCACCTTCAGCGGCGAACTCGGCAGGCGCGAGAAGATGCCCGACCACACCCGCATCGCGCCGGTGGCGCCGTACAGGCCGGTCTGCTTGTTCTGGTCGTTGCCGATCCAGATCACCGCCAGGTGGTCGCCGGTATAGCCGGCGTACCAACTGTCCACGCCGTCGTTGCTGGTGCCGGTCTTGCCGGCCGGCGACAGCTTGCCCAGGCCGTCGCCGAGCAGCTGCCGCGCGGTGCCGTTGCTGACCACCTGCTGCAGCGCCAGCCCGACCAGGTTGGCCGCCACCGAATCGCCTTCCTGCGCCGGCGCCGGGGTCTTGTCGTAGCGCTTGAGCAGCTTGCCCTGCGGATCGAGCACGCCGCGCACCGCGTGCAGCGGCTGGATCTCGCCGCCGGAGGCGAGGAACTGGTATAGCTGGGTCATCGCGTACGGGCTCTGGTCGGTCGCGCCCAGGATCAGCGACGGGTTGGTCTCGGCCTCGAGCCCGGCCAGCACCTTGATCAGTTGCGCCACCCGGTCCGGCCCCACCTGCATGCCGACCCGCACCGTGGCCTGGTTGTAGGAATGCGCCAGCGCATCGATCAGGCGCACCGTGCCGTGGCTGCGGTTGTCGGAATTGCCCGGGGTCCAGCGCTTGCCGCGGCCCAACTGCACCGTCACCGGCGAGTCGTCGACCCAACTGGCCAGCGAGTAGCGGTCCGGCTGCGCCAGCGCCAGCAGGTACACGAACGGCTTGAGCAGCGAGCCCACCTGCCGCTGCGCCTCGATGGCGCGGTTGAAGCCGGGCTGCGCCACGTCGCGGCTGCCGACCACCGCCAGCACGTCGCCGTTGTGGGTGTCGGTCAGCACCAACCCGGCCTGCAGCGGCGGCCGCTTCTTGTTGGTCTCCAGCGACTTGATGGTGCGCGTCACCGCGCCCTCGGCGTAGGCCTGCGCCGACGGCGACATGCCGGTCAGCACGCTCAGCCCGGCGCCCTGCAGCGCGCTTTCCGGGTAGTCGCGCGCCAGCTGGCGGCGCACTAGGTCCACGTACGCGGGGAAGCGGTTGGCCGCGACCAGGCCCGGATTGGCCGGCACGCCCAGCGGCGCGGCCAGCGCCTGACGGTAGGTGGGCTCGTCGATCAGTTCGCTCTCGCGCAGCTTGCCGAGCACGAAGTTGCGCCGGTCCAGCGCGCGCTCGGGATAGCGGCGCGGGTCGTAGTACGACGGCCCCTTGACCAGGCCGATCAACAGCGCCACCTGCTCCGGCGGCAGCGCATCGAGTTCGCGCCCGAACCAGAACTCCGCGCCCGAGGCCACGCCATGGATCGCCTGGCTGCCGCGCTGGCCCAGGTACACCTGGTTCAGATAGGCCTCCAGGATGGTGCGCTTGTCGTAGCGCGCCTCCATGATCAGCGCGTACAGGATCTCGTTGAACTTGCGGGTGAGCGTCTGCTCCTTGCCGATGCCGAGCAGGCCGCTGCGCGCCAGCTGCTGGGTCAGGGTGCTGGCGCCCTGCCGGCTCTTGCCGCCCGAGCGCACCATCACCCAGGCCGCGCGGACCATGCCGCTGAGGTCGATGCCGTGGTGGTAGTTGAAATCGCGGTCTTCCACCGCCTGCAGCCCGGTGACCAGCAGTTCGGGCACTTCGTCCACCCGCACCAGCCGCCGTTCTTCCTGCTTCTGCCCGTACAGGGTGGCGATGCGCGCCGGGTCCAGCCGCACCGCGTTCAAGGTCTTGCGCGTCTGCGCGTCGCGCAGCGCCGCCACGCGCCCGCCGGACAGGCTCACCTCCACGCGCTTGGGCGCGACCCGGCCGTCGACGTCGATGTAGCCGCGGCTGGCGATGACGAAGCGGCTGCCCTCCTGCTGGTAGCTGCCGGGGCGCTGCGCGCCGGCGTCCTCGCGGTAGCTGGCCGCGTCCAGCTCGGTCTTCAGGGTCTGCGCGTCCATCGCCGTGTCCGGCGCCAGCGTCAGCGGGCGGGCGTAGACCCGGGTCGGGAGCTGCCAGCGCAGTTCGCCGAAGCGCTGCGTCACCTGCTTGTTCAGATAGACCGTGTACGGGATCAGGAAGCCCAGCCCCAGCGCGGTCGCGGCCAGGCCCCAGGTGAGCAGGCGCCGGCGCCAGGGCGAGGCGCCGCTGTCGAGATCGTCGGTGTCCTGATCGTCGGTGTCGTTGTCGTCGTAGCGTCGTGGCACGGGGATGCGAGAATGTAAATTCCGGCGAGTCTAGCGCAGGCCAGCAGGCCGCGCGGCGCGGGGCCCCTTCTGTTTAAGCTGGAGTTGCAACGGATGTCGATGTCCTGGGCGAATGCGCGCTACGCCCTGAGCCGCCTGAGCGGCCTGCTCCGCCGCGGCCTGGCGAGCCTGCGCACGCGCGGCTGGCGCAGCACCTGGCAGCGCGTGCGGGTGCACGCGCAGCCGCTGCCGCCACCGCGGCGGGCGCTGTTCACGGTCGCGCCGCAGCCGTTCGCGCCCTTCGCGGTGCCGGACAGCGACGCGCCGCTGGCGAGCATCGTGATCCCGGTCTACAACCACGCCGCGCATACCCTGGCGTGCCTGCGCGCGCTGGCCGCGCACCCGCCGGCGGCGGCCTGCGAGATCCTGGCGATCGACGACGGCAGCAGCGACGAGACCGTGCAGTGGCTGCCGCAGATCCAGGGCCTGCACTACCACGTGCGTGCGCGCAACGGCGGCTTCATCGCCACCTGCAACGACGGCGCGGCGCGCGCGCGCGGCCGCTACCTGGTGTTCCTCAACAACGACACGGTGCCGCAGCCGGGCTGGCTGGACGCGCTGCTGGACACCTTCACGCAAGAGCCAAGGGCCGGCCTGGTCACCGCGCAACTGCTGTACCCGGACGGGCGCCTGCAGGAGGCCGGCGGCGTGGTGTTCGCCGACGGCAGCGCCTGGAGCTACGGCCGCTTCGAATCGCCGGACGATCCGCGCTACGCCTACCTGCGCGACATCGACTACGGCGCCGGCGCGGCGCTGGCGATCGCGCGCGAACGTTTCCTCGCGCTGGGCGGCTTCGACACGCGCTACATGCCGGCCTACTACGAGGACACCGACCTCGCCTTCGCCGTGCGCGCCGCCGGCCTGCGCACGCTGCTGCAGCCGGCCAGTCAGGTGGTGCACGACGAGGGCACCAGCAACGGCACCGATACCAGCACCGGCATCAAGGCCTACCAGGTGCGCAACCGCGGCGTGTTCGCCGACAAGTGGGCCGGCGTGCTGGCCCGGCAGCTGGCCCCGGGCACCACGCCGACGCCCGCGCAGTTGCACCGGCACCAGCGCCAGGTGCTGATCATCGACGAGGCGCTGCCGCAGCCGGACCGCGACTCGGCCTCGCTGCGCCAGCTCAACCTGATCCGCCTGCTGCTGCAGGAAGGCGCGCACGTGGTGCTGGTGCCCAGCGGCCGCGAATACGCCAGCCGCCACAGCGAGGCGCTGCAGCGGCTCGGCGTGGAGGTGTGGTACGCGCCCTACCTCAAGAGCCTGACCGGCTTCCTGCTGGAGCACGGCGCGCGCTTCCATGCCGTGCTGCTGGTGCGCCACCACGTCGCCCACGCCTGCCTGCCGCTGCTGCGCCGCTTCGCGCCGCAGGCGCGGCGGCTGTTCGACACCGTGGACCTGCATTACCTGCGCGAACGCCGCGGCGCCGAGCTGGCCGGCGACGCGCGCCTGCTGCGCGAAGCCGAGCGCACCCGCGCGCGCGAGCTGGAGGTGATGGCCCAGGTCGACGTCACCGTCCTGGTCAGCGAGGTCGAGCGCGCGCAGTTGCAGCACGAGGCGCCGCAGGTGCGCACCGCGCTGATCTCCAACCTGCACGAAGTGGCCGGGCCGGGCCTGCCGTGGGCGCAACGGCGCGACCTGGTGTTCGTCGGCGGCTTCCGCCACGCGCCCAACGCGGACGCGGTGCGCTGGTTCCTGCAGGAGGTGTTCCCGCCGCTGCGCGCGCTGTTGCCGGACGTGCGCTTCCATTGCATCGGCGCCGACATGCCCGAGGACCTCCACCGCCTCGGCGCGGCCACGCCCGGGGTGGAACTGCTCGGCTACGTGCCGGATATCGCGCCCTACATGGACACGATGCGCATCGCGGTGGCGCCGCTGCGCTTCGGCGCCGGGGTCA
Source organism: Xanthomonas sp. DAR 35659 (assembly GCF_041242975.1). Taxonomy (NCBI): domain Bacteria; kingdom Pseudomonadati; phylum Pseudomonadota; class Gammaproteobacteria; order Lysobacterales; family Lysobacteraceae; genus Xanthomonas; species Xanthomonas medicagonis. The sequence goes on along the minus strand of NZ_CP162488.1, from coordinate 1,565,967 downwards.
AGGGCAAGGTCAACCTGAGCATGGCGCACGGCCAGCCGGTGGTGGCCACGCCGTGCGCGGTGGAAGGCATGCACCTGCGGCATGGCGAGGACGTGCTGATCGCCGACGGCGCCGCGCAGTTCGTCGCCGCGCTGGCGCAGCTGTACACCGACGAGGCGCTGTGGAACCGGCTCGCCGGCAACGGCCTGCGCAACATCGCCACGCATTTCTCGCTGGATGCGGCACGCGCCACGGTGCGCGAGGTGTTTTTGGATTAGTGGTTGCGAGGTCGGCGGGGTTCGGCTGCCGCGCTGATGATTGAGCGGTGGCGGCATGCGGGCAATGCGTCTTTGATCTGACGCGCTATCGGTAGAGCGTCGCGGCTGAAGCCGCTCCTACAGTGCACTCGGCGCGCTTCTGTAGGAGCGGCTTCAGCCGCGACAGACAACGTCGGACACCATAGATGTTTCCACAAGGCGCGAACGCCCCGCCTGTGCGCTCACCGCCCAGGCGACAAGCGCCGCAGCCGGCGCTCGAACGCCGCCAGCTCCGGCGTGCCCGGGTCGATCGCGCGGGCGCGGCGCAGGGCTTCACGCGCGAAGTCGGCGTCGCCGGCGCTCAGGCGCTCGTCGCCGACCGCGAGCCAGCGCTGCGCCAGGCGCCGCCGCGCCGCGGCCACGCCGCTGCCGCCTGGCGCCAGCGCATGCCAGGCGTCGTAGCAGGCGCTCGCCGCCAGCACCCGGTTGCCGCGCAAGGCATCGTCGAAGCACTGCCGCAGTCCCGCCAGCACGCGCTGCTCGGCGCTGCGCACGCGCGCATCGCGCGGTGCCAGCACCTGCGCCGCGAGCAGGCTGTCGTAGGCGCTGGCGCCAGGCGGCGTCAGCCAGTCGCCGCGCGCTTCGGCGGCCTGCACCGCCGCCAGCAGGGTCTGCAGGCGGCGGGCGCGCTCGGCCGGGGCCAGCGGCGACTGCAGCGTGGCCTGGCGCTGGCGCGCGCGCGCCAGCGCCTGCCGCGCATCGGCCAGGGCGCGGCTGTCGGGCAGCAGCGCCTGGCCCTTCTGCAGGGCGCGCTCGGCCTCGGCGAAACGGAAATCGGCGGCGGCGCGCGTGGCCTGCGCCGCATACGCCGCGGCCACGCGTTCCTCGCCGTCGCGGGCATCCGTAGCGTCCGGCGCGGCGGCGCGCAGCCTGGCGAAGGCGCGCGCGGCCGCGTCCAGCCGCTGCCGGCGCAGGGCGGTTTCGGCCTCGCGCCGCAACGCGTCCAGCGCACGGTTCAGCGCCGCCTGCGCGTCCGGCAGGTCGACGTGTCCCGGGTCGTAGTCGCGGGCGCTGGCCACCAGCGCCGCGGCCGCCGCCACGTCGCCGCGCGCCAGCGCCGACCGCGCGCGCTGCAACAGCTCCGACAACGCATCCTCGCGCCCTTCCAGCGCCTCGGTCCGTTCCGGGGCGAACTCCAGGACCTGCCGATACAAGGGCAACGCCGCATCGGGCGCGCCGTCCAGGCGGCCTTCGCCGCGCGCCTGCGCCGCGCGCTGCAGCAACTGGTCGAGCCCGGCATGCGCGGCCTCGCGCTGACGCAGCGCCGCCTCGATCCGGTCGGCGTCCGCGCGCGGCACCTGCAGCGCGCGCGCCAGCGCCAGCGCCGAGCGCACCTGCGCGTAGCGCCCGGCGGCCAGTGCCGCGCGCGCCTGGCCGAGCGCGGCGCGGCCGGTCGCCGCCAGTCCGGCCCGCGCCTGCAGGCGGTCGCCGTCCAGCGCCAGTGCCGCCTCGAAGCGCTCGCGCGCGCCACTGCCGTCGGCGGCACTGAGCCGCCCGGCGCGCAGCGCGGCATTGCCCTGGTCGAGCAGTTGCTGGATGCGCGGCTCCGGCCACAGCAGATCGGCCAGCGGGCGGCGGAACACCACCACGGTCATCGCCGCCAGCAGCACGGCCGCCAGCGCCCAGCGCCAGACGCGGCGATCGCGCCACAGCGGCACGCCGCGCGACGCGCGCCGGCGTTCGTCCCTGACCTGATCTGGCGGCTCGCTCACCGCGCAAGCTTAGCGTGCGCCGATGGCAAGACCATGCATGCGCAGGCCGCGGCGCGGCGATTCAGCCCAGGCGCCGCGCCTCGTGCACGCCCGGCAGCGCGTCGAGCTTGCCCAGCAGCGTGGACAGCTGCCCGTAGTCGCCGACCTTCAAGCGCAGCCGCAACTGCGCGCGACCGCTGTCGCGCACGTTGTCGCTGTTGATCTCCAGCACGTGCGCCTCCTCCTGCGCAATCAGGTTGGTGATGTCCTTGAGCAGCCAGCGCCGGTCCACCGCGCGCACCAGCACGTCCACCTCGTAGCCGCCGCCGGCCTGGCCCCACTCCACCGGCAGCACGCGCTGCGGGCTGCTCGCGGCGAGCCGGGCGAAGGCGGCGCAGTCGCCGCGGTGCACGGTGACGCCGCGGGTCCGGGTCAGGTAGCCGGCGATCGGCTCGCCGGCCACCGGCTGGCAGCAGCGCGCCAGTTGCACCAGCAGATTGCCGACGCCCTGCACGGTGAACTTCGACTTGGCCAGCCCGCTGCGCCGCGCGGTCGGCCGCGGCAGCGCCGGCGCGGCCGGCTGCGCCGCGGCGCGCTCGGCCTCGTGCAGCGCGCGCCCGACCTGGCTGGGGCCGACATCGCCCAGCGCAACCTGGATGTACAACTCCTCGATGCCATCGGCATGGAATTTCTTCGCCGCCGGCAGCAGGTCCGCGTGCTGCAGCCCCAGGCGCTTGAGTTCGCGATCGAGCAGGTCCTTGCCGGCCTGCACGTTGCGCGCGCGGTCGAGCTTGTGGAACCAGGCCCGCACCTTGTCGCGCGAGCGGCCGCTGGCCAGGTAACCGTTGGCCGGCAGTAGCCAGTCGCGGCGCGGCTCGGCCTCCTTGCCGGTGAGGATCTCCACGCGGTCGCCGCTGCGCAGCTTGTGGGTCAGCGGCACGATGCGGTTGTTGACCTTGGCGCCGCGGCAGCGGTGCCCGACCATGGTGTGCACGTGGTAGGCGAAATCCAGCGGCGTGGCGCCCTGCGGCAGGTCGATTACCTCGCCCATCGGGGTCAGCGCGTAGACCCGGTCCTCGACCAGTTCGGCGTCCAGCGCGCCGGCCAGGCCACCCTGCTCGCCGTCCTGCGACTGTTCCAGCAGCTGCCGCATCCAGGTGATCTTGCGATCGAAGGCCTTCTCCGCGCCCTTGCCGCCTTCCTTGTACTTCCAGTGCGCGGCCACGCCCAGCTCGGCCTGCGCGTGCATCTCGTGGGTGCGGATCTGCACCTCGATCGTGCGCCCTTCCGGGCCGACCACGGCGGTGTGCAGCGAACGGTAGTCGTTGGCCTTGGGCCGGGCGATGTAGTCGTCGAACTCGCTGGGCACCGGCGCCCACAGCGCATGCACCACGCCCAGCGCGGCGTAGCAGGCGGCGACGTCGTCGACCATCACCCGTACCGCGCGCAGATCGTACAGTTGGTCGAAGGCCAGGCGCTTCTTCTGCATCTTCCGCCAGATGCTGTAGATGTGCTTGGGCCGCCCGCTGATCTCCGCGCGCAGGCCCTGCTCGGCCAGCGCCTTGGACAGGGTCTTCTTGACCGCCTCGATGTAGCGCTCGCGCGCCAGCCGGCTCTCGTCCACCTCGCGCGCGATGCGCCGGTAGGTGTCCGGCTCCAGGTGCCGGAACGCCAGATCCTCCAGTTCCCACTTCAACTGCCAGATGCCCAGGCGGTTGGCCAGCGGCGCATGGATGTCGCGGGTCAGCTGCGCCAGCGCGCGGCGCTCCGGCTCCGGCGCCTTGTCGGCCACGCGCATCTTCGCCAGTTGCCGCGCCAACAGGATCGGCACCACGCGCAGGTCCTGCACGATCGACAACAGCAGCCGGCGCAGGCCCTCGCTGTTGCGCCCGGCCTCGCGCCCGGCGTGCAGCGCCCACACCTGGTCGGCCGCGTCCTGCCCGTCGAGCAGGCCGCTCACCGCCTGCGCCCGCGCCGGCGGCGCGACCGGCAGTTGCGGCAACTGCGCGCGCAAGCCCGGCAGGTCGAACAGCAGCGCCGCCAGCAGCGCCGCCTCGTCGGCGGACAGCAGGGCCAGCGCATCCAGGGTGTCGGCCAGCACCGGCCACGGTGCGCGCGCCTCCTGCTGCGGCTGCGGCTGCCAGGCCTGCAGCAGGGCCTCGCGCAGGGCCGGGGCCAGGGCGGCCGCCGACGGGCGCTGCAGCAGCGCCTCCAGGCCGGAATGGGAAGAGTGGGTCAAGACGGCGTTCGTGACGAATCGAGTGCCGCCTACACTAGCGCGCTTGCGCGCTTTCCCACAATTGCGCCGCCGCCGGCGCGCGCCGCGGCACGCACCGTCAGCTCACTGTGACGCGGTTGCGACTTGGCCGGGCTTTACCGGAAATTTCACATCCGCGCCGGGGGCCGGGCCTATTCTCGATTTCGACGCCGTCGCTCCGCCATCGCGCGCAGTCCGCCGCCGTCGCCCTGTGGTCCCACTCGAAGAGGAATGCCCATGAAGAAGTGGAACAAGCCCGTGATCCGCGAAATCTGCGTCGGCGCGGAAATCAACTGCTACGCCTCCGGCGAGCTTTGAGCAGGCCCAGCCTCCTTTCCACGACGATGTGACCGGCCAGGCGCCGAAGACGGAGACCGGATGCATCTCATCGTAGTGGGATCGGCGGCCGGCGGGGGGCACCCGCAGTGGAACTGCCACACGCCCGCGAGCCAGCGGGCCTGGCACCTCCATCCGGGTGCCCAACGCCGCACCCAGGCCAGCATCGCGGTCAGCGCCGACCGCCAGCGCTGGCTGTTGATCAACGCCTCGCCCGATTTCCGCCAGCAAGTCCTGGCCACCCCGGCGCTGTGGCCGCAGCGCGACCAACGCCATTCCCCGATCGAGGCCGTGCTGCTGACCAGCGGCGAGATCGACCACATCGCCGGCCTGCTGTCGATGCGCGAGAGCCAGCGCTTCGACCTGTATGCCAGCGGCCGCGTGCTCGACCTGCTGGCGCAGAACCCGGTGTTCGACGCACTGCATCCGGCCTACGTGCACCGCCATGCCTTCGCCCTGGACACGCCGCTGTCGCTGCTGGGGCTACAGGTCACTCCGTTCGCGGTGCCGGGCAAGGTGCCGTTGTTCATGGAGAGCCGCCACAGTGGCGACCTGGCCGGTGCCGACGACGAAACCCTGGGCCTGACCATCGACGACGGCCACCACCGCATCCACTACATCCCCGGCTGCGCGGCGCTGACCGATGCCCTGCGCGCGCGCCTGCGCGGCGCCGAACTGGTGTTCTTCGACGGCACCCTGTGGCGCGACGACGAACTGGTGCAGCTCGGGGTCAGCGCCAAGACCGGCCAGCGCATGGGCCACATGAGCATCGACGGCGAAGCCGGCACGCTGCGCGCGTTCGCCGACCTGGACGTGGCGCGCAAGGTCTTCATCCACATCAACACCACCAATCCGATCCTCGACGCGAACTCCCCCGAGCGCGGCACCGTCGCCGCGCATGGCTGGGATGTGGCCCACGACGGCATGGAGATCGCGCTGTGACGCCCGCCACCGCCCCGCCTGCGAGACCGAGCCCGTGAGCGCCTTGCTGAGCCCCGAGCAACTGGAAACCGCGCTGCGCGCGATCGGCGCGCGCCTGTACCACGACCAGCATCCGTTTCACGCCCTGCTGCATGGCGGACGCCTGGACCGCGGCCAGGTCCAGGCCTGGGCGTTGAACCGCTACGAATACCAGCGCTGCATCCCGCTCAAGGACGCGGCGATCCTGGCGCGGATGGACGACCCGGCGCTGCGCCGGATCTGGCGCCAGCGCATCGTCGACCACGACGGCAGCGCCGACGGCGAAGGCGGTATCGCGCGCTGGCTGCACCTGACCGATGCCCTGGGACTGGACCGCGACCTGGTGCAGTCCGGCCGCGGCCTGCTGCCGGGCACCCGTTTCGCGGTGCAGGCCTACCTGCACTTCGTGCGCGAAAAGAGCCTGCTGGAGGCCATCGCCTCGTCGCTGACCGAGTTGTTCGCGCCGGGCATCATCGGCCACCGCGTCGCGGGTATGCTGCAGCACTACGATTTCGTCTCGCGCGAGGCGCTGGCCTACTTCGAGCACCGCCTGCACGAGGCACCGCGCGATTCGGACTTCGCCCTGGACTACGTCAAGCGCCACGCCGACACCGTGGAGAAGCAACGCCTGGTGCAGGACGCGCTGCGCTTCAAGTGCGGCGTGCTGTGGTCGCAACTGGATGCGCTGCACTTCGCCTACGTGCAGCCGGGCGTGGCCTGGCCGGATGCGTTCGCCCCGGACGCGGCACAGGCCGCCGCATGAGCGCGCTGGACGCCAGCAGCCAGCCACGGCTCGCCGCCGGCGTGCGCCTGCAACACGACCGCGCCCGCGCGCAGTGGGTGCTGCTGGCGCCGGAGCGGGTGGTCGAACTGGATAACATTGCCCAAGCCATCGTCTCGCGCTGCGATGGCGTCCGCAGCCTGGCGGCGATCGCCGCGGAGCTGGCCACCGAGTTCGAGGCCGACCCGGCCGAGGTCGAACGCGACGTGCTCGAACTGGCCGCGCAACTGCACGGCAAGCGCCTGCTGCGCGCATGAACGCCGAGGTGCCGCCGCCGCTTTCGATCCTGCTGGAGCTGACCCACCGCTGTCCGTTGGCCTGCCCATACTGCTCCAACCCCATCGCGCTGGCCGCGGTGCGCGAGGAGATGGACACCGCCGGCTGGCGTTCGGCGCTGGACCAGGCCGCGGCGATGGGCGTACTGCAGGCGCACTTCTCCGGCGGCGAGCCGATGCTGCGCAAGGACCTGCCCGCGCTGGTGGCGCATGCGCGCGCGCTGGGCCTGTACAGCAACCTGATCACCTCCGGCGTGGCCGGCGGCGCGCCGATGCTGGCGCAACTCGCCGAGGCCGGGCTGGAACACGTGCAACTGAGCGTGCAGGACGCCGACGCCGCCGGCGCCGACCGCATCGCCGGCTACCGCGACAGCCTGGCCAAGAAGCGCGCGTTCGCCGCGGCGGTGCGCGCCCTCGACCTGCCGCTGACGATCAACGCGGTGATCCACCGGCACAATGCCGAACGCGTGCCGGCGATGATCGAACTGGCGCTGGAACTCGGCGCCGAACGCCTGGAAGTGGCGCATACCCAGTACTACGGCTGGGGCCTGCGCAATCGCGCCGCGCTGATGCCCAGCCGCGCGCAGATCGACGCCACCGTCGCCGCGGTGGCCGCAGCGCGCGAACGCCTGGGCGAGCGCCTGGCGATCGACTTCGTCACCCCCGACTACTACGCGCACCGGCCCAAGGCCTGCATGGGCGGCTGGGGCCAGCGCTTCGTCAACATTTCCCCGCGCGGCGACGTGCTGCCCTGCCACGCCGCCGAAACCTTGCCGGACATGGTGTTCGAGAACCTGCGCGAGCGGCCGCTGGCGGCGATCTGGCGCGACGGCGAGGCCTTCGTCCGCTTCCGCGGCACCGCGTGGATGCCGCAGCCGTGCCAGGGCTGCCCGAAACGCGAGGTCGACTGGGGCGGTTGCCGCTGCCAGGCGCTGGCGCTGAGCGGCGACGCCGCCACGCTGGACCCGGTGTGCGAACGCGCCCCGGCCCACACCGAACTGCAGGCGCTGGCGCAACGCGAAGCGGCCGCCGCCGCGCCGGCGTTCGTGTATCGGCGGCCGGCGCGCGCGCCGGCCACCGCCGCGGCCGAGGACGACTGACCTGTCGAGGCGGCGTCTCCGGCGGCGCCCCCGCCAGGCCGCATTCTCGACTTGCGACGACATGACGGCGCATTCCGCTGCCCGGATGGCCGCCACGTCCATCGCGCGTCCGCTTCCATGGCGAAGAACCGCGATTTCTTCGCCTTCGGCAAACAAGCTGGGGAAAGTGCAGGCTGCAAAGGCAACCGTCATTTCGAAAGACGACCGGAGCGCGGAGGTTTCTCCCTCATCCCGAAGACAAGGCGCAGCCCTGCAACCCTGCGCAGGCATCCTTCGTAGAGCACAAGGCACGCGGCCATGCTGAGGAGCAGGATGGCGAAGTACTTGATCCATGGCCCCCACGAACACTGGATGACGTAGTAGCCGATCATGACGATGATCGTCTGGTGGAGGATGTAAGACGGATAGCTGGCGTCTTTGGCCCAGGCGAGCACTCGGTTCGCACGCGAGAGATAGCGGTAGCCGTAACCGAGAAACACCATCATCCATAGCCAGGTGAAGACATTGGCGCCAACCTGATCGATCAGGGAGTCGTGCTCGATGATCGCCATGCTGAACAGCGAGATCAGCGAGAAGAACGCCGTCAGCCCCAGGACAAGCGACCATCTGCGGACATCGGAAAGCCACTTCCAGACGCCGGGCGTGGAGGCCATGAAGTATCCGTATGCCGTCAGCAGCAGGTAGTGGTTGAAGATGTACCAATCGCTGATGAGATTGTGCATCTCCGGGAATCGCGGTTTCAGAAGAGCCTCGTTGAGACCGAGCGGAATTCCCAATAGGAAAAGCCAATTTCCCGGCGCAAGGTGTGTCTCGGCTCGCTTCCACCACAGCATCACCGGGAGCAGCAATAGTACGTAAACGTAGAGGTAAAGAACGAACCAAAGGTGGTGCCAGCCGAAATCCCCGGCCGGGTAGAACTGCAATTGCAGGACGCGTATCAGGTAGAAATCCAGATAGCCTCCGCCCCATTGCCCATGCAGCAACCGCTCGTAGTAGATCTGCGGCGGCACGACCAGGAACATGCCGACGATCAGCGGCAAAAGCAGTTTCTTCGTCCGTTCCTGCAGGAACTGCCCGGTACTGCGCCGCTGCAGCGCGAACCACATGCCGGCCCCGGCAATGACGAACAGCAACGGCATGCGCAGGCGGTGAGCGATATCCATCGGCCATTGCAGCGACGGAAGGGTCTGGCTGTTGACGATATGCCAGCCCCAGCCGACGAAGATCATCCCGGTATGGAAGAAGAACAGGACGAAAATGGCGATGACGCGCAGCCAGTCCAGGAAGTCGTAGCGCTCCTGCGGGTGGGTGGTGGCGAGCATCGATTGGGTCCCCTGTGTCCGCGATACCGGGGAGCCTGAGCGAACGGCCGCCGGCCAGCAGCGGATTTGGGGTGAACGGAGGCCCGCCGGGGCAGAGGCGGACGCTACCCGCCCATGCGGGCGAACAAGGCGTCGCGATAGCGCCGGCTGAGCCGCAGGGTGCGGCCGTTGCGGAGATGCAGGTCGTAGTCGCCCTTGAACAGCGGCGTCAGCGATCCGATGCAGGCGAGGTTCGCCGCGGCCGACCGGTGGATGCGGACGAAGCGCTGTTCGCCCAGCTGCGCCAACAGATCCTGCAGGGTCCGGCGCATCAGGTAGGTGCGCGCGGCGGTATGCACATGCACGTAGTTGCCGTCGGCTTCCAGCCATTCGATCGAGGCCGCATCGATCAGCTGCAGCCGCTCGCCATCCGGCACGAGCAGGCGCTCGCATGCAGGCGCGCGCGCGCGCCCCATCGCCACCGCCGCGGCACCGGACTCGTGCGCGCTGAGCCGCGCGCGCACGCGTTGCACGGTCAGCGCGAGCCGATCGCGGTCGTAAGGCTTGAGCAGGTAGTCGATCGCATTGAGGTCGAACGCCTTCACGGCATGCGCATCGAAAGCGGTCACGAACACGATCAGCGGCGCGCTCGACGGCTCGAGCTGCGCCGCGACCTGCAGCCCCGATAGCGTGGGCATCTGGATGTCGAGAAAGGCCACGTGCGGGCGCTGCTGCTCGATGCACAGGGCCGCGGACAATCCGTCCTCCGCCGATCCGACCACCGCGATGCCGGGTTGCTCCGCCAACCAGCGCGCGAGCTTTTCGCGCGCGGGCGCTTCGTCGTCGGCGATTACGGCGCGGATCATCGCCTGTCCTCCGCCAGCGGGATCGAGACGCGCGCGGCGACGCCATCGCCCTCGTTGCGGACAATCAAGGAGGCGGCATCGCCGTAGAGGATGCCCAGGCGCTCCCGGCAGTTGCGCAATCCCACCCCGTCCTGCCTCTCCGGCGCCGGCAGGGTGGAGCCGGAATTGTGCACCACGATCTCCAGCGAGCCGCCTGCGTGTCGCGCACCGACCGCGATGGCGATGGGCACCAGCGTGGGCTCGACGGCATGTTTGAACGCGTTCTCCAGCAAGGGCTGCAGCAGGAGCGCCGGGACACTGGCGTCGAGCAGGGCCGGGTCCACCTGCCATGTCAGCGTCACCCGATCCCGGAACCGCTCGCGCATGATGTCCGCATACCGCTCGAGTGTGCGCAGTTCCGCCGCCAGCGGCGTCATCTCGTTCTCGATGGTCCCAAGGCTGGTGCGCAGCAGGTCGCCGAGTGCCGCCAGCAGGCGGTCGGCGCGTTCCACGTCGCTGTGCATCACCGACGAGACGGTATTGAGCGCGTTGAACAGGAAATGCGGCCGCAGCTGCCCCTGGAGCTGCGCCAGCTGCGCCTCGGCCAGCGCCTTCTGCGTTTGCAACAGGCGATTGCGCTGCAGTTGCCACTGGTCATGGGACTCGAGTCCAAACAGGACCCCCAGCCATAGGCCGACGAAGACGCTCAGCTTGGTGGTCTCGTACACGAACAGGGAGCGCCAGCCCGGATGCGCGTAGGTGAGGCCCATGGCGGCATAGATCCCGTGCCGTAACGCATACACCGCCACGATGAAGGTGACGGCGATCGCCGGCAACCAGCGCAGGTAGCGGCCGAACCAGATCAGGGGCTTGTCCAGATACGCCGCATGCCGTCCGCGCACACGGACGGCAAGCCAGATCCAGACGCTCGCGACCAACGCGGAACTTCCCTCCGACAGCAGCCCCTCCCACCAGAGGGCGTGCGGATTGCTCAGGCGCTCCTGCACGGACACGCCGATCATGAGCAGCCAGAACGCCACCCACAACACGATCAACGCTTTCGGAGTGGACATCGCACCGCTGGCAGCGAGGGCGCCTGCCCGTGGCGGACGAGATGGCGGGTTCATGATGGGCAAGTGTACCCACGGCATTCCGGTCGGGCTTGGCCCGCGGGGCAAGCGGGACAGACGCGGGACGAACGGGCCGATGGCGGGGGCAGGCGCCGCAGAGCCCCGTCGACCGGAACCGGCTACGCGACCGGACACGGGGGTGCGCCGAGTGGCCGCCGCGGGCGCCAGACGCCGCGCGCTTACGACTACACTACGGCGCATCCCACAAGCCCGGACCCCCGCCATGTCCCTTGCGCGTCTCGCTCCCCTGGCCCTGTGCGCGGCGCTCGCCGTGTCCGCCGCGCCGGCGCTTGCCCAACGCACCGTCTCCGGCGACCTGCAGACGCAGATGTCGGCGCAGGAGTTCAAGGCCGCGGGGCTGGACAAACTGTCGCCGCAGGAACTGGCCGCGCTGAACGACTGGTTGCAGGGCAAGGTCGCCAAGGAGACCGCGGTGGCGCTGGAGAAGGCCAAGGAGGAAGGCCGCCAGGAAGTGATCGTGAAGAACCGCGGCTTTTTCGACTTCGGCAGCCAGGAGCCGATCGAGAGCACCCTGGTCGGCGAGTTCACCGGCTTCGCCAAGGGCCGCCGCTATGTGCTGGCCAACGGCCAGGAGTGGGAACAGACCGAGGCCGCCAGCCTGAGCAGCGTGCGCCGCAGCGCGCCAAAGGTGCAGATCCGCCCGGGCATCGCCGGCGTGTGGTACATGCAGGTGGACACCTTCAACACCCGCGCCAAGGTCCGCCGCGTCAAGTAGGACGCGCGCCGTGAACCTGCGTCCGCATCCGCGGCTGGGCCTGGCCGACGCCTCGCACAGCCTGGCCGACGCGCTGCGCCGGCGCTTCCGTGCCAGCGACGTCTGGTTCATCGCGCTGTCGCTGCTGGTCGGCCTGATCGCCGGCCTGCTGACCCTGCTGCAGAGCGGCATCGCGCACGGCGCGCAGGCCTGGCTGTACGGACTGGACAGCGACGCCCGGCTCAGCGCCCTGCCCGAGTTGAGCGTGAGCCAGTTGCTGGTGCTGCCGCTGGGCGGGCTGCTGGTCGGCCTGCTCGGCATGGCCGCCCGCGCGCGCAAGCGGCAACTGATCGACGCGGTCGAAGCCAATGCGCTGTACGGCGGGCGCATGTCGATGCGCGACAACCTGATCGTGTCGACGCAGACCCTGCTGTCCAACGGCGTCGGCGCCTCGGTCGGGCTGGAGGCGGCGTACACGCAGATGGGCGCCGGCAGCGGCTCGCACCTGGGCCGGATCCTGCGCCTGCGTCGCGCCGACATCCGCACCCTGGTCGGCGCCGGCGCCGGCGCGGCCATCGCCGCCGCGTTCGGCGCGCCGCTGGCCGGCGCGTTCTATGCGTTCGAGATCGTGATCGGCGCGTACTCGCCGTCGGCGCTGGCGCCGGTCGCGGTGGCCACGCTGGGGGCGGTGTTCGTGGCCCAGGTCGCGGGCGTGCAGCCGTACCTGCTGCCGGCCTCGGCGGCGTCGGCGCTGGAGGCGCGCGACTACCTGCTGTATGCGCTGCTGGGCGTGCTGTGCGCGTTGCTGGCGGTGGCGGTGATGCGCCTGGTCGGCGCGATCGAGCAGGCGGTCAACCGCAGCCCGCTACCGCGCTGGGCGCGGCCTGTCGCAGGCGGCCTGCTGCTGATCCCGCTGGCGCTGATCACGCCGCAGGTGCTGTCCTCCGGACACGGCGCGCTGCATCTGGACCTGACTAGCCCGACCTCGCTGCAATGGCTGGGCGTGCTGTTGCTGCTCAAGTGCCTGGCCTCGGGGATTTCGCTGGGTTTCGGCTTCCGTGGCGGCCTGTTCTTCGCCTCGTTGTTCATGGGCTCGCTGATCGGCGGCTTGTTCGCGGGGCTGTTGAATCTGGGCACCGGCATGGCCCTGGTGGACGGCACCGCCGCGTCGCTGGCGGGCATGGCGGCGATGGCCGCCGCGGTGGTCGGCGCGCCGATGACGATGGCGATGCTGGTGCTGGAAGGCACCCACGATTTCGTGCTGGCCAGCGCGGTGATGGTGGCGGTGCTGGTGGCCAACACCATCGTCCGCCAGATCTTCGGTTACTCGTTCTCCACCTGGCGCCTGCACCTGCGCGGCGAGACCATCAAGAGCGCGCGCGACGTGGGCTGGGTCAAGCACCTCAGCGCCGGGCGGATGATGCGCAAGGACGTGCATCCGCTGGCCGCGACCACCAGCGTGGCCGAGTTCCGCCGCCGCTTCCCGCTCGGCTCGGGCACCCGCGTGGTGCTGGAAGACGAGAACGGCCACTACGCCGGCCTGGTGACCCTGGCCGCCGCCTATGCCGACGGCGTCGATGCCGACGCGGCGATCGTCGACTATGCCGGCAACCGCGACGTGGCCCTGCGCGCCGACACCGACGTGGTCACCGCGATGCGCCAGTTCGACCTGACCCAGAGCGACGAACTGGCCGTGGTGGACGAGCAGGGCCAGGTGCTGGGCGTACTCACCGAGAGCTTCGTGCGCAAGCGCTACGCGGAGGAACTGGACAAGCGCCAGCGCGAGCTGATGGGTGAGCGGGTGGACGACTGAGTGGAGCCGGGATTGGGCTTGGCAGGTTCGCTGGCGTCGATGCCGCATTTTTCTGGGTGCTTTGGCATCGCGACCGTTGCATCGTTCTGTCGCGGCTGAAGCCGCTCCTACAAAAGCGTGAGCCGTCACTGTAGGAGCGGCTTCAGCCGCGACAGAAAGAACGGCACACGCCGGCAGCCCCGTCGCGCGTAGATCCGGATGCGCGGCTTTTCGAGGTTCCCCCGAAGTGGCTCCCAGCCGAGCGCGTATTCGCCGGGCCAGCCCCTACCTGCGCATGCAGCGCGCCGCTTTTGTGGGAGGGACTCCCACAACGAAGCGCTCATCGCGAGCAGCGCGGAATTGCCGCACCAATCCCGAATCCCCAATCCCGAATCACCGCAACCCAGCCACCCGCTGCGCCAGCTTCTTGGCCGAGATGCCCGCGCGGGCACCCAGTTCCTGCGCGAACAGCGACACCCGCAGTTCTTCCAGATCCCAGCGCAACGCCTGCCATTCCGGCGTAGCGCCACGCCCGGCCGCGGCCGCGTCGGCCAGCGCATCGACGAATGGTTTCAGTTCCAGCATCCGCGCCTGGTCGCGCGCCGGATCGCGCTTGGCGCGTTCGGCGCGCAGGAGCATCGCGCGCAGATAGCGCGGGAACTGCGCCAGCGCGGTCGCCGGGGTCTCGCGCAGGAAGCCAGGATGCAGCAAGGCCGCCAGTTGCGCGCGCAGGTCGTCGAGGTTGCCGCTGGCCCAGCCCATCAGCGGCGATTCCAGTTGCGGCTTCAACTCCGCCGCCGCGCCCATGATCGTCTCGGCCAGTTTCAGCCGTTCCATCGCCTCGCCGAACAACCGCCGGCCGACCGCATCGCGGCGCAACGCGAAGCCGTCCGCGTCGCGGATCGCCTCCAGCCCGTCCTCGACCAGGGCATTCAACGCCGCATCGACCAGGTCGCCGCGCAGCCGCTCCTGCGACTCGATCGCCGCGTACAGCAGCCCGGTCTTGGGCGACACCGGCAACTGCTTGCGCGCCTGCTTGACCTTGTCGGCCAGGGCGATCTCCAGCAGCCGGCGCACCCCGCGCGGGTGCGCCGCCTCGGCCTGCGCGCGGTCGGCGAAGATCCGCAGCGCGGCGCTGTCGCCCTCGTCCACCAGCGCCGGATACGCAGGCACCCCGGCCTCGCCCGGCACCTGCAGCGGAATCGGCGCAGACGGGAACTCGCGCAGCCCGGTCGCGGCCATCGCCCGCCCGGCACGCGCGGCGAAGGCCTGGCCGGCACGCTCGCCGAAGCGCGCGCGCAGCGCGTCCAGGTCGCGGGATTCGGCCAGCACCTTGCCGGCCTCGTCGCGCAGGCGCAGGTTCATGCGCAGATGCGGCTCCAGCGCGGGCTCGTCGAACTCCAGCGCGCTCAGCGGCGCGCCGGTGGCGCGTTGCAGGAAGCGCGCCAGTTCGCCGCGGAGGTCGTCGGCGCTGGGCTGCGGGAACGCCTCGTAGAAGGCGCGGGCGAAGTCCGGCGCCGGCACGTAGTTGCGGCGCAGCGCCTTGGGCAGACTGCGGATCAGCGCCGCCGCCTTGTCGGTGACGAAGCCGGGCGCCAGCCACGACAGCCGCGCCGGGTCCAGCGCATTGAGCAGGTGCACCGGCACCTCCAGGGTCACGCCGTCGTCGGCCGCGCCCGGTTCGAACCGGTAGTGCAGCGGCAGCCGCGCATCGCCCAGCGGAAAGTACTTGGGATAGCGCTCGGCCTCACTGCCCTCGCCAGGCAGCAGGTCGGCCAGCGACCAATGCAGCGCGCGCCGCTGCTCCGGCGCCAGCGCCTTCCACCAGGCGTCCAGGCCCGAGGCGGAGTGAATCTCGCCGGGAATCCGGTCCAGATACCAGCGCGCCTGCCAGTCCTCGTCGGCGACGATGCCGGCGCGGCGCAGCTTGGCCTCTTCCTCGTGCGCCTGTGCCAGGACCTTCTGGTTGTCGGCGACGAAACTGGCGCGGGTGGTGATCTCGCCCGGCACCAGGCCCTGGCGCACGAACAGCTCGTGCGCGCCGGGCGGATCGATGCGGCCGTAGTGCACCGGCTTCTTCGGCGCCAGCACCAGCCCGAACAGGCTGATCTGCTCGGAGGCCAGCACCTGCCCCTGCGCGCGCGACCAGTGCGGGTCGAAATGCTTGCGCGCCAACAGGTGCGGCAGCTCGGCGATCACCCAATCCGGCTCGATCGCGGCGTTGGTCAGGCCCCAGACCTTCTGCGTGTCCAGCAGCGTCGCCGGCAGCACCCACGGCGGCGGCTTGCGCGCCAGCGCCGAGCCGGGGAACAGCAGGAAGCGGCGCTGCCGCGGCGCCAGGAAATCGCCCTTCTCGGTGCGATGGCCGACCTGGGTCGGCAGGCCGGCCAGCAGCGCGCGGTGCAGCGCCTGATAGGCGGCGGCGCGCTCGCGCTCGCTGGCACGCGGCGCCTCGCCTGCATCGGCGGGCGCCGGCGGCGGGGTCGGGGCCGCCGCCGCAACGGGCGTGGTCGGCGCGCCGCGTCCCTCGCGGGCCAGGCGCGCGGCACGGTGCAACTGCCCGCGGGTCGCACGCGCGGCGGTCTCGGCATCGCGCGCCGGCGCGGGCGCCGCGGCACCGGCCAGCAGCGGCCGCAGCGCGGCCTCCGCCGGTTCCTCGGTCCAGCCCAGCTCCGCGCACAGCAGATGCAACTGGCGGTGCAGTTCGCGCCACTCGCGCATGCGCAGGAAGCCGAGGAAATGCCGCCCGCACCAGTCGCGCAGCTTGGACTGGGTCAGATCCTCGTGCGCCTGCCGGTAGCCGTCCCACAGGCGCAGGATGCCGACGAACTCCGAGCGCGCATCGGCGAACTTGGCATGCGCGTTGTCCGCGGCCTCGCGCGCCTCCGGCGGGCGCTCGCGCGGGTCCTGGATGCCCAGGAACGCGGCGATCACCAGCATCGGCCGCAGGCAGCCGTGCTGCTGCGCCGCCACCAGCATCCGCGCCAGCTTCACGTCCACCGGCAGCCGCGCCATCTTGCGGCCGATCTCGGTGAGCTTGCGCAGGCCATGGCGGTCCGGCTCGCCGACCGCACCCAGTTCCACCAACTGCTGCCAGCCATCGGCCACCGCGCGCTCGTCCGGCGGCTCCAGGAACGGGAAATCCTCGATCCGGCCCAGCCCCAGCTGCAGCATGCGCAGGATCACCCCGGCCAGGCTGGAGCGGCGGATTTCCGGATCGGTAAATTCCGGGCGGGCCTGGAAGTCCGCCTCGGCGTACAGCCGGTAGCAGATGCCCTCGGCAATACGACCGCAGCGACCCTTGCGCTGGTTGGCGCTGGCCTGCGAGATCGGTTCGATGTGCAGGCGGTCGAGCTTCTGCCGCGGACTGTAGCGCTTGACCCGCGCATAGCCCGGATCGATCACGTAGCGGATCCGCGGCACCGTCAGCGAGGTCTCGGCGACATTGGTGGCCAGCACCAGGCGTCGCCGCGGGCCCGGGTTGAACACCCGGTCCTGGTCGGCGTTGGACAGCCGCGCGTACAGCGGCAGCACCTCGGTCTCGCGGTACTTGCGCCGCTCCAGCGCCTGGTGCGCATCGCGGATCTCGCGCTCGCCGGGCAGGAACAGCAGCACGTCGCCGCGCGGGTCCAGCCGGGTGATTTCGTCCACCGCCGCCACGATCGCGTCGTTGACGGTGAGGCCGGGAGTGGGGATTCGGGATTCGGGATTCGCTGAGGCGGTTCGCGGCGAACGTTGGGGCTCGCGCGCTTCTTCCAATCCCAAATCCCCACTCCCCAATCCCGGCTCCTCCAGCGGCCGATAGCGTACTTCCACCGGATAGGTGCGGCCTTCCACGCTGATCACCGGCGCATCGTCGAAATGCGCGGCGAAGCGCGCGGTGTCGATCGTCGCCGAGGTCACGATGACCTTCAGGTCCGGGCGCTTGTGCAGCAACTGCTTCAGATAGCCAAGCAGGAAATCGATGTTGAGGCTGCGCTCGTGCGCCTCGTCGACGATGATCGTGTCGTAGCTGGACAGCCAGCGGTCGCTGGCGATCTCGGCCAGCAGGATGCCGTCGGTCATGAACTTGATCCGGGTCTGCTCGCCGACCCGGTCGTTGAAGCGCACCTGGAAGCCCACCGTCTCGCCCACCGGCGTGCGCAGCTCCTCGGCCACGCGGCCGGCCACCGCGCGCGCGGCGATGCGCCGCGGCTGGGTGCAGCCGATCATGCCGGCGGCGCCGCGTCCGGCGGCCAGGCACAGCTTCGGCAACTGCGTGGTCTTGCCCGAGCCGGTTTCGCCGGCGATCACCACCACCTGGTGCGCGCGGATCAGCGCGACGATGCGCTCGGCCTCGCGCGCGATCGGCAATTGCGCGTCCAGCGCGATCGCCGGCTGCGTCGCCGCGCGCGCCGCGCAGCGTTCCCGCGACGCGTCCAGCGCCTGCGCGAACGCTGCCTCCAATGCGGGATTGCCGGGCGCGGCCTGCCAGCGCGACCATAGGCCGAGCAGGCGGCCGCGGTCGCGGGTCAGCGCGCCGTCGATCGCGGCGCGGCGCTCGCGCAGGCGGGCGGCGAGAGGTTTTTCGATAGTGTTCATCAATCGGGTGCCGTCGAACTTTGAATTACAACGCATGCTTTAGTCTGTCTATTGTGACGCCATATCGTTCGTAACCCCTCAGGAGGACCCACCGATGGCCAAGAGCAAGACCCCCGGCAAGACCAAGAGCCCCGCCACCACGCCGTTGGCGGCGCTGGCGCCGTCCGCGCCCAACATCGATATCGGGATCAGCGGCGGCGACCGCAAGAAGATCGCCGACGGCCTGTCGCACTACATGGCCGACGCCTTCACGCTGTACCTGAAGACCCACAACTTCCACTGGAACGTGACCGGGTCGATGTTCAACTCGCTGCACCTGATGTTCGAGACCCAGTACACCGAGCAGTGGGCGGCGCTGGACGACGTGGCCGAGCGCATCCGCGCGCTGGGCTTCAATGCGCCGGGCTCGTACAAGGAATACGCCGCGCTGACCTCGATCCCGGAAGAGCCGGGCCTGACCGACAGCGCCGACTGGCGCGAGATGGTGCGCCAGCTGGTGGTCGGCAACGAGGCGGTGTGCCGCACCGCGCGCAAGGTGCTCAAGACCGCCGACGACGCCGGCGACGACCCGTCGGTGGACATGCTGACCCAGCGCCTGCAGACCCACGAAAAGTACGCGTGGATGCTGCGTTCGCTGCTGCAGTAAGGGATAAGGCTATGCCTGCGCAGCAGGCATAGCCTCCCAGAGTTCGCTTTGCGAACTCTGGGCCCCAACTCCGCGGCTTCCAATCCCCGCGCCTTCGGCGCCCCCCTTACTAAGGGCGCGCTTGCACGCGGAGGTTTCAACGCAACGGGATGCAGGGTCGCCGGCGTCATGCATACTTGCGGGCGGGCCACCGCCCGCCCACATGGACGTTCGATGACCGCTTCATATCCCTCGCTGCGTCGCCCGCTGCTGGCCATCGTGCTCGGATGCGCTGTCGGCATCGCGGCTGGTCTGGCCGCGGGTCTCCTTGCCTGGTGGCGATTGGGCGACACCGGGATACCGACCGACAGCAACAACGAACTGCTCGCGCCGCTGTTCGCGGTATTGAACGCGCTCGTTCACACCTTCGGCTCTCTGGCGCCCATGCTGAACTGGTTCGCCGGGACATGGGCGGCGTGCGTGGCCCTGGTCCTGGCCGTGGACAGTTGCCAGCCCGGCCAGCGCAGCGTGCCCAAGGCGGCCGCCCTGGCGGTGCTGGTGGTGGTGAGCGGCGCCGGCACCGCTGCCCTGGTGCTGTGGACGCGCGGATACGATCCGCGCCATCCCGTGCAGTTGGTGGCGCTGCTGGCGCCGGCGCTGGCGTGTTCGGCGGCGCTGCTGCTGGCGTTGCCGGCGCTGTTGATCGGCCACGTCCTCGGCGGCCGCCGCGCGCGTCGGGCAATGCCTACGCGCACCGCCTCGCTTGCCTGATAGCGCGGCGCACCGCGCCGCCGCTCGGCCGCGCTTGACCCACGCGGTATCCTAGGCGCATGCAATCCTCCGCCCACTCCGTGCTCGGCCGCGTGTTCGGCTACGACCAGTTCCGCGGTCCGCAGCAGGACATCGTCGAACACGTCGCCGCCGGCCACGACGCGCTGGTGCTGATGCCCACCGGCGGCGGCAAGTCGCTGTGCTACCAGATTCCCTCGCTGCTGCGCGACGGCACCGGCATCGTCATCTCGCCGCTGATCGCGCTGATGCAGGACCAGGTCGAGGCGCTGCGCCAGCTCGGCGTGCGCGCAGAGTATCTCAACTCCACCCTGGACGCGGAGACCGCGCAGCGGGTCGAGCGCGAGTTGCTGGCCGGCGACCTGGACCTGCTGTACGTGGCCCCCGAGCGCCTGCTCACCCCGCGCTTCCTGTCGCTGATCGAGCGTAGCCGCATCGCCCTGTTCGCGATCGACGAGGCCCACTGCGTCTCGCAGTGGGGCCACGACTTCCGGCCCGAGTACCGGCAGCTCACGGTGCTGCACGAGCGCTGGCCGCAGACCCCGCGCATCGCCCTGACCGCCACCGCCGACCCGCCGACCCAGCGCGAGATCGCCGAGCGCCTGGACCTGACCCAGGCGCGCCACTTCGTCAGTTCCTTCGACCGGCCCAACATCCGCTACACCGTGGTGCAGAAGGACAACAGCAAGCGCCAACTGCTGGACTTCCTGCGCGCGCACCGCGGCAGCGCCGGCATCGTCTATTGCCTGTCGCGGCGCAAGGTCGAGGAAACCGCCGACTTCCTGGCCCGGGAAGGGCTCAACGCCCTGCCCTACCATGCCGGCCTGCCGGCCGAGGTCCGCGCCGCCAACCAGCGCCGCTTCCTGCGCGAGGACGGCATCGTGATGTGCGCCACCATCGCCTTCGGCATGGGCATCGACAAGCCGGACGTGCGCTTCGTCGCCCACACCGACCTGCCCAAGTCGCTGGAGGGCTACTACCAGGAAACCGGCCGCGCCGGCCGCGACGGCGAACCCGCCGAGGCCTGGCTGTGCTACGGCCTGGGCGACGTGGTGCTGCTCAAGCAGATGATCGAACAGGGCGAGGCCGGCGAGGACCGCAAGCGGGTGGAGCGGCGCAAGCTCGACCAGTTGCTGGGCTACTGCGAGTCGATGCAATGCCGGCGCCAGGTGCTGCTGGCCAGCTTCGGCGAAACCTACCCGCAGCCCTGCGGCAATTGCGACAACTGCCTGACCCCGGCCGCGGCCTGGGACGCCACCTTGGCGGTGCAGAAGGCGCTGAGCTGCGTCTACCGCAGCGGCCAGCGCTTCGGCGTCGGCCACCTGATCGACATCCTGCGCGGCAGCGACAGCGAGAAGGTCAAGCAGTTCGGCCACGACCAGCTCAGCACCTACGGCATCGGCAAGGACCTGGACGCGCGCGCCTGGCGCGGCGTGTTCCGCCAGTTGGTCGCCACCGGCCTGCTGGAGGTGGACAGCGACGCTTACGGCGGGCTGCGCCTGACCGACGCCAGCCGCCAGGTGCTCAAGGGCGAGCGCCAGATCATGATGCGCCGCGAGGCGCCCAGCCGCGGCCGCGACCGTGGCGACCGCAGCGGCAGCCCGCGCACCGGGGTCCCGGTGCAGCCGCAGGACCTGACCCTGTTCAACGCCTTGCGCGACCTGCGCGCCGGCCTGGCCAAGGAACAGAACGTGCCGGCCTTCGTGATCTTCCACGACAGCACCCTGCGCAACATCGCCGAGCAGCGCCCCACCAGCCTGGACGAACTGGCCCACGTCGGCGGCATCGGCGGCACCAAGCTGGCACGCTACGGCCAGCAACTGATCGATATCGTGCAGCAGCAAGGTTAGTGCGGGTCATCCATTGAGCAGTTCCCGCCGCGCTTACGCGCGCATGGGCAAGGAGGCGGGAAGTTGAACAGGCGCAGGCACCAGAACGCGCTACGGTTTGCGCCCGCCAGGCCGAAAGCCGGTGGCGCCCGGCGCATCGCGTCGGGCCCGAAGTCCCACCCGCGCGGCTGCAGTCAGGGCCTCGGCCGGTGACGCCTCGTTGCCCATGAACACGACACCGACGCCGCCGACGCCGCCGTTCTCCTTGGTCGACCAGGCAGAACGCCCGGCGCAGCCGCGTCACAGCCGCCGCAACCCAGCCGACACGCGGCCCGGCTGGCGACGTGCTGCACCCGAAGAACGCCGGCTGGTCGAAGGCGTGCGCCCCGAGGCCTGGCTCGATCGCCAGCCCGGCCCGACCGCCCGTCAGGCGCAGCGCAGCGCAGCGCCGAACCGGCTGGCTCTCCGACAGCCCGGACGCGCCCTACGCGGGAAGCGATGAAGCGCCCTGACAGCGACTGGAGGAAGCCGCCGGCGATGGCAAGACACCGCCTTGTTCGGCCGATCCGCCGGGCCACGCAACGCCCCCAGCAATGCCCAGCCGCCGACAGGCCGGGTTCAACGTGCTATTGGTACCGTCGCACCATGGCTGTAGCGGAACGTGCCGCAGCCACCGCCCCTTCTTTTCTTGGCGTACGTCCGATGAAGCGATCCCTCCTGCTAGCCTGCGCCCTGCTCGCCGGCCCGGCGATGGCGCAGACCACCGCCGACAGCGGCAGCCGCGACAGCGAAGCGGCCAAGCGCGCGCTGGACCTGAGCGTCCCGCAGCAGCCGATCACCTACGGCGGGGACACGACCTACAAGGCCGACCCGCCCGGCGCCTACTACGGCGACACCAGCGGCACCTCGGCCTCGGCGCAGAAAGCGGCCGCGGCACAGGCACAGGCCGACGCAGCGCAGGCGCAGGCGGACCGCTGCAAGGGCGAGGTCCACGGCGCCGTGGCCACCGGCTTCGGCTACTCCAAGCGCGGCGGCAACAGCAATTACCAGGCCGCCAACCTCAACCTCTGCAAGACCTACTACAACGACGACGGCAAGCCGCGCGAAGTCGGCATCAGCATCAGCGTCGGCCAGAGCGAAGGCCCCGGCTACTACGGCCGCGGCGGCTATCCGTACGGCTGGTAGCGCTGGCGCATACCGCGCCAGCGGCGTGATGCCGCGCGCGCAACGCTGATCATCTCCGCGGCTCAGCGGTCCGCGACGCGGGATGTCACCGCTGACGCGATCGCGGCAAGGTCCAGCATCCTGTCAGGTCCAGAGCCGCGATGCGGTGACCGACAGCTCGCCGCCCGTGTCACACCCCTCGACATGGCGCAGCAGCCAGCTGCGCATCGCCGTCGATCATGTGGGGGCTTGATCACCACCCGGGCGCATCAGCTGCTGCAACTGCTCGGCCTGGCCGCTCACTACCGAGTTGCGACTGTCGAACGCACAGCAGCTTCGCGCGCATCCTGCTTCCGAGTGAACATGGACCGCCGCACTGCCCCATGAAGCGGTTCCATCCGCAGCGTCGCCGGCGCGCATCGACATGTCACCGTCGAAGCCGAGGCGTTTGGCGCCCCGCGCGCATGCCCATCGCTGTCCAGGCCACACGCGGCCGCGACTCAGAAATCCAGGCTGTACCCCACCGTCAGCGTACGGCCGCGCCCGGCGAAGTAGCGGTCCGGTTCGACCAGGGCGCTCTGCGAGTAGTAGGTGATGTACTGGCGATCG
This sequence comes from Xanthomonas sp. DAR 35659, assembly GCF_041242975.1. NCBI lineage: Bacteria > Pseudomonadati > Pseudomonadota > Gammaproteobacteria > Lysobacterales > Lysobacteraceae > Xanthomonas > Xanthomonas medicagonis. The sequence continues at coordinate 1,542,891 of NZ_CP162488.1, read as the reverse complement.
AGCAGGTTGGCGATGGCCAGGCGCAGTTCGCCGCGCGCCAGCCGGTAGTTCGCGGCCGCATCGACCAGCGCATAGCCACTGAAGCGCTTGGCCGGATCGTCGAAGCGGCGGCTGAACGCGTACTGCGCCTGCACGAAGGTGGAGAGCGTAGCGGTCCACTGCGCCGACCAGGTGCCGATGACCCGGTTGGGCGCGATGTTCAGGCCGTCCAGGCGCGCATCCAGCGTGCCGTTGGCATCGCTGTCGTAGCGTCCGCGGGTGTACGCATAGGACAGGCCGACGCGCTGCCGTTCGGTGATGCGGTAGCTGGCACTCGCGTCCAGGCCCTCGATGCGGGTCTTCTCCCGTGCCATCTGGAACGCCCCGTCCACCGCGATCACCCGCGTGCCGTAATCCGAGCGCGACTGGAACACGCCGACATCCACGTCCCAGGCATCGCCGCGCAAGCGCGTGCCCAGTTCGACGTTGCGGGTCAGCACCGGCTGCAACGCGCTGAGGCTGGCGACCGTGACGCCCGGGCTGTTGATCGAGCGCAGCACGCGGCCCACGTCGGGCATGCCGAAGCCCTCGGAGTAACTGGCGAAGACGTTGAAGCCCTCGCTGGGCGCGAACACCGCGCCGGCGTTGTACAGCGTCTCGGAGAACGACAGCGCGCCGCCCTGCACCTGCACGCGGTTGTAGCGCGCCAGCGTGCGGTAGCTGTCGATCTCCAGCTTCGCATCCTCGTGGCGGACGCCGCCGTGCAGCGTCAGTTGCGGCAGCAGCCGGTACTCGCCCTGCAGGAACGCGGCCAGGTCGCGGTACTGCGACTCGGGCACGTAGGTGCGGCCGGTGCCGTACAGGTCCTGCTTGCCGCTGTCCCACAAGGTGTCGACGCCGCCGGTGAGCTTGAGTCGGCCGCCGACCAGGTCGTCCTTGCCGAGGCTGGTCTTGGAGCCCCACTTGGAGGCGACCGAGCGCGACTGGTCGTACAGCGTGCCGGGCGGCGCGATCAGCGGATCCTGGAACGTGGCCGAGTTGTCGGCGCCGAACAGGCCTTCGAACTCCTGGTTGAACACCATCGCCTTCAGTTCCATCCCGGCCAGGTCGTGGTGGGCGTAGGACAGGCCGGTGGTCCACACGTCGTTCCACGGCGGCGTGCCTTCGGGCCGGCCGCGGACCGAGGTGGTCGGGATGCCGAGATCGCGGTCGCCGGCCACGCCCAGATACTCGGCCTTGGACTTGATCCGGTAGCGGTTGGAACTGAACTGCAGTTCCTGGTGATCGTCGATCCAGTAACCCAGCTTGGCGTGCACGTCGTAGGCGCGCGTGGCCATCAGGTCGCCCTGGGTCACGTCGGTGCCGATCGCGCGCCCGTCGCCGTCCAGGTACAGGCCCTGGTCCTCGTAGCCGACCGCGAACAGGTAGTCGAGCTTGTCGCGGCGGCCGTCGACGCGGTAGCTGGTCCGGTAGCTCATGGTCTCGGCGTCCACGTCGGTGCTCGGCAGCGTGGCCTGCACCTCGACGTGCTGGTTGAGCGCGCCCGGCTGCGGACGCCGCGTGACCAGGTTGATGGTGCCGCCGGTCGCGCCCAGGCCGTTCATCGCGTTGGCGCCCTGGATCACCTCGATGCGCTCGACCATCGCATAGTCGATCGTGTGCGCTTCGCGCCCGGTCGGGCGCAGCGGATTGGACTGCGGGATGCCGTCGACCAGGATCAACGGCGTGCGTCCGCGCAGGGTCTCGCCGCTGCCGTTCATCTTGCCGCGGCTGGGCGTGTACGCCGGCAGCAGGCTGGACAGCAGGTCCGAGGAATTGCTGCTGATGGCCAATTGCTGGGCGATCTGCTGCTGGTCGATCACCACCACGGTCTGCGGCGCCGTATCGGCCGGCTGGTCGGTACGCGAGGCGCTGACCACGACGGTCTCCAGGGTCTGCGCTGAGGGCGACTGCGCGTGGGCGCAGGCGATGGCCGCCAGCGCGGTGGACAGCGCGACGGACAGGGGAAACGGCGAAGGCATCGACGGGATCCTTTGGAACGACACGGCACCGTCCAGGCACCGCAGGTTAACGAGAATGATTATTATACGCGAAAGACAGCTTCCGACCGCCGTTTCGCCTTGCGCCGTGCCGCCGCTGGCATGCATCCGGCGTGGCATCGGCGGCACAATCAGGTCACCATCCCCCTCTTCGCCAGGACCGCCCCCATGTCCAACCTCGTTGACCTGCGCAGCGCCAGGGAACGCGAGCAGCGCATTCGCGACGCCGCGCTGGACGCGGCCGAACAGTGCATCACCGACAGGGGCCTCGGCGCGACCACCTTCGAACGGATCGCGCAGACCAGCGATGTGTCCAGTAGTGCGCTGCGCCGCTACTTCGGCGACAAGCGCGGACTGGTGCGGGCGCTGATGGAACGCAGTTACGAGCAGTCGCTGCGCACCATGTGGATGATCGAACGGCCACCAAACATGGACGCGACCGACTTCATCGCCGGCGCGCTGGAGGAATGGCTGCTGTCCGAGGCCGATGGTCGCCGCCTGCGGCTCGGCCTGGAAATCGACCTGGCGGCCGCGCGCGACCCCGAACTGGCCGAGTACGCGCGGCGTCGCGGCGTTTCCCTGATCGAACACCTCGGCGAGATGCTCAAGCGCCTGTTGCGCGGCCATGGCGACTGGAGCGGCGACGAACAGGAGTTCCAGGCGCGCGTCTACGCGGTCGCGGCGATGTGCGTGGGCCTGCACATGATGGTGGTGGGCGTGGAACTCAAGCGCATGCACCTGCAGCTGATCCTCAGCGAAAGCCTCGCCGGCATGCTCAGGTCCGCACCCGCGTCCGCCTAGCCATCGCGGTCGCGTACATGCTGCGAACCACGGCATGGCGATGCCGCGTCCCGCAGCGCCACAGGCGACGTCAATTCAACGGACGCCACAGCAACAGGCCGCACAACGTCAGCATGAAGACCGCGATGCCCGTGTCCAGCACGCGCCATGCGCGCGCCGTGCGGAACACCGGCTGCAGCCATCGCGCGCCATAACCGAGACTGCAGAACCAGACCACGCTCGCCCCGCAGGCGCCGAGCGCGAACGCCCAGCGCAGCCCGCCCGGATAGCGCGTGGACAGGCTGCCGAGCAACACCATCGTGTCCAGGTACACGTGCGGATTCAAGAACGTAAACGCCAGGCAGGTCAGCAGCACACGCCGCCGCCCATGCGGCGCATCGCCCTGTATTCGCAATGCGCCGGCACCACGCCACGCGCGTCGCGCCGCCAGTCCTCCGTAGATGCCAAGGAAGCCGGCACCGGCATAACGCAAGAGTTCCAGCAGCGCCGGCCATTCCTTCACCACCGCGCCGACGCCGGCCACACCGAGGACGATCAGCGTCAGGTCGCCCAGCGCGCAGACCGCCACCACCAGGCCGACGTGCTGTCGTTGCAACCCCTGCCGCAATACGAACGCATTCTGCGCGCCGATCGCGACGATGAGGCCGGCGCCGGCGCCGAAACCCGCCAGCAGGGCATGCAGAACCATGAGCAACTCCAGGAGCGTGGAGCGGGCATGCTCCCTGCGCCGGCGGCATTAGCCAAGCTAAATATTCTGTAGTCTGTAAAGCAATGCTAATGAGACCAGCCCCATGAACCTGCTGCATCCACAACTGGCCGCATTCTCCGCCGTTCTCGAAGAGGGCAGCTTCGACGCCGCCGCGCGTCGACTGTCGGTGACCGCCTCTGCGATCTCGCAGCGGATCAAGGCGCTCGAAGACCGCCTCGGGCAGGTACTGGTGGTGCGCCAGGCGCCATGCCGGCCGACGGCGGCAGGCGAACGGCTGCTGCGCCGGGTCAGGCCGATGCAGGCGCTGGAAGCCGAGGCGATGGCGGACTTCCTGCCGGCCAATGCCGACGCCGGGCGGCCGCACAGCATCGCGATCGCGGTGAACGACGACTCGCTGCAGACCTGGCTCCTGCCTGCGCTGGCCGACCTGCACCACGCGTACGGCTACCTGTTCGACGTGCGCGTGGACGACCAGGACCACACCCTGGAATTACTGCGCAACGGCTCGGTGCTCGGCGCCGTCACCTCGGAAAACAGGCCGCTGCAGGGCTGCAACGTGCACGCGCTGGGCGCGATGCGCTACTACGCCATCGCCGCACCGGCGTTCGTCGCCCGCCACTTCGCCGCGGGCCTGGACGCCGCGACGTTGGCGCAGGCGCCGATGCTGGTGTTCAACCGCAAGGATGGCCTGCAGGCCCGCTTCACGCGACGCATCACCCGTACCCGCCTCGACCCGCCCATTCACTACCTGCCGACGTCGACCGGCTTCGTCGACGCCGCCGCGCGCGGCCTGGGATGGTGCCTGGCGCCCGAACAGATGCTCGCACCCGCGCTGCGCGACAAACGGATCGTGATCATCGACCGCAAACGCTGGCTCGACGTGCCGCTGTACTGGCAGCATGCGGCGGTTCGGTCGAACGTGCTGCAGCACATCGGCCAGGCGTTGCGCATGGCGGCGTCGGGCATGCAGCGCGACCGCAAGAGCGCTTGAACCACGCTCGCGCTCGATAGGGATGCACTCAAGGTGGTGCGGCCAGCTCCACCATTCGCTGCGCCAGGCTCCAAGGCACGTATCTCCTGCGAACGCAACGTGCGGGCCAGACGGCTGGCGCCCTGCCGGACGCCAAGACCGGCAGCCCTCTCTTCGACAATCCGTCGCGGCGGCCAGCGCCCCTTTCTGCGCTGGCCAGTCTCATCAAGGGAGACCGGCCAGTGGGATGCTGCGCGGACCGCCACGGCAGCGGCCGCGGATACGAAGCACTCTTCAATGGAGCACGGTATGCCGGCAATCATCATCGGGACGCAGATGGAGAAGGGTTACACCAAATGGCGGCACGGTTGCTCCATCCCCGAGGCAGGGCCAGCCGATAGGCTGTTGGTGATCGAGTTCCATGGAGACCCATGGGCGATACCGGGATTCAAGGGCGATGTCCTGGACATTGCCGCGTTGCGCGAGGCCTGCCCTCTCGCAGCGGAGGACTGGATCCCGCTGCAGGGCGACCTGAAGTGCAGGGCCCAACTCGGCGTGCCGGCGCGGCTGTCCATTTCGCTAGGCCTGTATCCGCTCTCCGAGAACGCGGCCAGGTAAGGTCTTGACGGCGCCGGTGAGCTTGAGCCGGCCATCGCGCCGGAGGAACTTCGCTGGTTCGCTCGTGACGCCGTTATCCCAGAAAAAAGATTCCAAGTGCCAAGAGCGCTCAAGATTTAGTACCTATTGGAACATGATCATGCCAGCAATTGGACCGATCAACGCAGCGAGGAAACTTGACATGACCACCTCTGAACAAATTGCGCCTGTATCACCGCAGGACTTTGGCGCCATCGCGGACGGAGCATCCCATCCACTCTCGCAACGATACGAAACACTGGATATGGCACGAGCCGTCTATCCATTTGTGACGACATTGACAGACGAGATCGACTGGGCAGCGACGCAGGCAGCTGTAAATGCATCTCGACGTGTCTATGTCCCACTGGGGACATATGTACTCAACCGCGAAGTAAGTGGCCTCGCCAATTACACCACTGTGTTTGGGGAAGGACAGGGTTCGCGATTCGTAATGACCAGCGCTACCGCAAATGGGTTCCGTTTCGGGACACCATCTGTCGAGGCCGTAGGTGTGTGCTTCCGCAACATCACCATAGACGCAGTCGTGGACAAATCGGCTGGATGGGCTATCCACGGACAACGCTGGGCGCGTGGACGGCTGGAAAACGTCTTCATCGGCAGGCCCGAAGACTCATCCGTCCCACCGCGACATTTCGGCGGCATCTTCGCGGATTCATTTGACTACATCACTATTTATGCCGGACACATCGCAGCCAAAAATAGATCCATTGCCCTGCATACAGGCGCCGGATTTTTTATTGAAGGCGGCACGAAGATAACGTGCGCCAATGCCGCTAACAGCTTTGGTGTCACCGTCGGGGGTGGTGCTGGAGGAATTTATTTGGGAGCTTGTGACATCATCGACTGCGGGACGGGTCTTTACATGAGCCAGACCTACAACACCACCACCAACCGCGAGGTCTTCGTCTCTTCACTGTGCTCTGTCGACGGCGCACTGAACACAGGCGTATTCGTCGAGGCGGGCAGCGTTGTACATCTTGATTTGACCGGCACATGGATTGCGACTTCAGGCAAGGTCAATGCAGCTGGGGCGGGAATCAATATCGGCGGCCCTCAGCCTCCCGGCATGATCCTAGGAATGTCGGGCGTGAGGCTGTTCAATAACGCCGGTGGCGCGATCGTTCTAAATGGAGGCAGTGGAAATATCAGCGGCTGCAAGATCCAGCAGAACGGCCTCGGCACTGGCGGCGGGCATGGCATTCATATGGTCGCACCCGCGGTGCAGGACTATGTCGTTTCAGGAAATCTGATCGTCCACAACGGCACTACGGCCAAGGGCTACGGCATTGTTGTGGAGGCCGGCGTCAACAGCTACGCCATTACCGGCAATGTGGTACGCGCCAACACTCAAGGGCAGATTCTAGATCAGGGTGCATCGAACAAGATAGTTGCCAACAATTTAACGACCTAAAGTTGGGTCCGCTTTAAATTTTTCCGGCAAAGCGCTTCATCGCGCCGGGTTCGGAACGTGACCACAATGGAGTGCGACGTTGATCACCTGCCGATCGCTGGTGATCCCCTTCAATACGAGCGACACGTCCGGCTATCGGGCGCATATGAAGACGGCGGATACCCGGACGTTACGGGGCCGCCAGATTGCCGGAATGTGTGCAGGCCATAGCGCAGGGTTCACTCTGGATATCTCGCCCCACTGCACCAGTTCGCCGCGGGCAAGGTGATTCCATGCGACGGGCCGCGCGGCGCCGCCATCTACGGTAGCGTCGTGGATCATCAGGAACAGGAAGAACCTCGTGATGGGCTCTTGGATCAGCGCCCGCCGTCTACATTACGTTGGTCGGCTGGGACTCGACATCAAGACGCCCGGCACCCCACCTGAGCACGCCCGGCGTTGGTGTAGGCAGGTCAAGCACGGCGCGACGACCACGAGCAGCCGGTCCTTGGCGAAGCAGCAACCGACCAAGCTGTTGTGCGAACTGGGATGTGCGCAACCATTCACATCGCGGTCAAAGCACTAGAACCGCTGGCCAATCGCATGCACCGAAGAAGTCTCATACAAGACGCACGACGTCACGACTTTCCCGACGCCGTGATAAGGCGCTCGCTGTGAGGCAAGCGCCTGATTTTTTTGGTGGGCCGTGATGGATTCGAACCATCGACCAAAAGATTAAAAGTCTTCTGCTCTACCGACTGAGCTAACGGCCCAAAACAATGCCCCGGCGTTGCGCCGGGGTGCGTAGTCTACCCCAGCCCCGCGTCAACGCGAAATCAGGCGTAGCGGGTCGGGTCGGCCACGCCGGCATCGGCGAAGCCGGCCGCGCGCAGGCGGCAGGCATCGCAGTGGCCGCAGGCGCGGCCGGCGGCGTCGGCGCGGTAGCAGGACACGGTCAGGCCGAAGTCCACGCCCAGGCGCAGGCCCTCGCGCACGATGTCGGCCTTGCTCATGCGCTGCAGCGGCGCGTGCACGCGCAGCCCGGCGCCTTCCACGCCGGCCTTGGTCGCCAGGTTGGCCAGGGCCTGGAACGCGTCGATGAACTCCGGGCGACAGTCCGGATAGCCCGAGTAGTCCACCGCATTGACGCCGCAGAAGATGTCGGCCGCACCCAGCACCTCGGCCCAGCCCAGCGCCACCGACAGCATGATGGTGTTGCGCGCCGGCACGTAGGTGACCGGGATACCGTCGCCACCGGCGTCCGGCACCTCGATGTCGTCGGTCAGCGCGGAGCCGCCGATGCTGCGCAGGTCCACGGCGACGGTCTTGTGCGCCACCGCGCCGAGCGCGGCGGCGACACGCTCGGCCGCGTCCAGTTCCGAGGTATGGCGCTGGCCGTAGCGCACGCTCAGCGCATGCACGGCATAGCCCTGCTCACGGGCGATGGCGACGACGACGGCGGAATCCATGCCACCTGAGAGTAGGACGACGGCGTTTTTCATTTGGGGGCCGGGAATGGGGAATGGAGAAACGGGAATGGTTAAAGCGTAACAGCCGCACTGGACACAGAGGATGAGCGATCGCCGGCTTTCAAGTCGCGGAAGCGAAGCGCGCAACAGGGGACGTCGGCAACGCGCCGCTTTTCCGATTCCCGTTTCCCCATTCCCGATTCCCAGCTGCGCACCGGCGCAGCTAACGGCCTGGCTCGTCGTTCCACAGCAGCTTGTGCAACTGCATCTGGAAACGCACCGGCAGGCGGTCGGCGACGATCCAGTCGGCCAGGTCGCGCGGCGCCAGTTCGCTCTTGCTCGGCGAGAACCAGACCGTGCAGCGCTCGTGCAGGCGGTGCTCGGCGACGATCGCGCGCGCCCACTCGTAATCGGCGCGGCCGCACAGCACGAACTTGATCTGGTCGCGCGCGGTCAGCAGCGGCAGGTTCTCCCAGCGGTTGCGCTGCACTTCCTGCGAGGCCGGCGTCTTGATGTCGAGCACCCGCGATACGCGCGGGTCGACCTCGGCGATGTCCAGCGCGCCGGAGGTTTCCAGCGACACGTCGTAGCCGGCGTCGCACAACTGTTCGAGCAGGCGCAGGCAGCGTTTCTGCGCCAGCGGCTCGCCGCCGGTCACGCAGACGTGGCGCACGCCGTGGCGCGCCACTTCGGCCAGGATCGCCTCGATGTCCCACCATTGCCCGCCATGGAAGGCGTAGGCGGTGTCGCAGTAGCTGCAGCGCAGCGGGCAGCCGGTCAGGCGCACGAACACGGTCGGCCAGCCGGCGCTCTCGGCTTCGCCCTGCAGCGACAGGAAGATCTCCGTCAGCTTCAGGCGCGGGCTTTGGACGATATCGCTGGGAACGGCGGCCATGGCGGGAAGTATGCTCCCGCGACGAGGGCGGCAGCGGTTGGGGCTCAGCGCAACTGCTGGCCGATGCGGATCGACTGGAGGCGGTCCTGGGCGGTGCGCGCCGCATCCGATCCCGGATACTGGCTGATCACCTGCTGCAGGGTCTGCTCGGCTTCCTGCGCCTTGCCTTCGCCGTACTGCGACAGGCCCAGCTTGAGCAGGGCGCCGGACGCCTTGTCGTGCGTCGGGTAGCGGCCGATCAGGTCGCGGAACTGCGCCTCGGCCAGCGGGAAATTCTTGGTGGCGTAATAGCTCTCGCCAAGCCAGTACAAGGCATTGGGGGCATAGACGCCGTTCGGGTACAGCTCGAGAAAGCTCTGGAACAGGTTCGCCGAGTCGGCGTACTTGCCGGCCTTCAGCGCGTCGAAGGCGACGTTGTAGCTGGTGCGCTCGTCGCCGGTGGCGGCGAGCGTGCCGGCATCGCCATGCACCGACGGCGGCCGTTCGGACACGGCGGCAGCCGGCTTGGCAGCGGGTGCGGAGGCGGCCGGTGCGGCAGCGCCGGCCGGCGGCAACGGCGGCATGGCGCCACCCTCGAGCCGGTTCAGGCGGCCGTCCAGGTCCAGGTACTGGTCCTTGGCGCGCTGCTTGAGCTGTTCGTTGTCGTGCTGCAACTGCTCGATCGTCGCTTCCAACGCCTGCATCTGCGTCCGCAGCTGGTTGAGCTGGTTAAGCATGTCGGTGTTGGCCTGGGTGTTCATGGCCTGCTGCTCGAGCACGGCCACGCGATCGGCAAGACTCGCGCGTTGCGCATGAACCGGAGCGGCGGCCACGAGGGCCGCCGCGACGATCATCGATGTGAGGACACCGATACGCATGGATTACTGCGCCGTGTAGACGATCTCGACGCGACGGTTCTGCGACCAGCAGGACTCGTTCGACTCGGTGCAGACCGGACGCTCTTCACCGTAGCTGACCACGGTCAGCTGCGCAGCCGAACCGCCGGCCGCCTGCAGCGCCGAGGACACGGCGTTGCCACGACGCTCGCCCAGGCCCATGTTGTACTCGCGCGAACCGCGCTCGTCGGCATTGCCCTGCAGGGTGATGCGCGAGGACGGACGGTCACGCAGGTACTTGGCGTGGCAGGCCATGATCGCCTGGAACTCCGGCTTCAGCGAGTCCTGATCCAGATCGAAGTAGACCACGCGCTGGCGCAGGCAGGCATCGGTGTCCAGATCGCCCGGGCCGTACAGGCCGGAGGTCGACGGGCCGGTCGAGGGGGTGTTGCCGGTGGTGCTGGTGGTGTCGGTCTGGGGAACTTCCTTGACCTTCTTGGTGCAGCCGGCCAGAGCTGCGACGGACAACAGCGAAACAAGCAGAACGCGGGTGGTCTTGTTCATGGGGATACCTTTGTGGCTCCTGAGCCTAGAGGGGTTCAACGCAGCGAAATATTAACATCAAACTTACATGTCAACGCGCGGTCCGATACGGCGACCACGACGGCTCGCGCACATCGCCATCGGCCAGCACCAGGCGCTGACGGACGCGGGCATCGGCCGAAACCGCGTAAAGCACGCCACGTCCGCCTTCGCGGGCGGCATACAGGACCATGCTGGCGTTGGGAGCGAAGCTCGGCGACTCGTCCAGCGAGCCCGTAGACAACGTGCTCCAGCGGGGCGAACCCAGGCTGCGATCCATCATCGCGATCTTGTAGGTGTTGCCGCTGCCCTGGGCGACGGCGATCTTGTTGCCGTCGAAGGACACGCTGGCGGTGGCGTTGTAGTTGCCCTGGAAGGTCACCCGGTTGGCGCTGCCGCCGGTCGCCGCGACCTGGTAGATCTGCGGGCGGCCGCCGCGGTCGGAGGTGAAGTAGATCGAGCCGCCGTCCGGCGCCCAGGTCGGCTCGGTGTCGATGCCGAAATGGTTGGTCAGCTGGGTCAGCTGCTTGCTGCCCAGGTCCATCACGTAGATCTCCGGATTGCCGCTGCGCGACAGCGCCAGGGCCAGCTTCTTGCCGTCCGGCGAGAACGACGGGGCGCCGTTGATGCCGCGGAAGCTGGAGACCAGTTGGCGCGCGCCGGTGGCGATGTCCTGGATGTAGATCGAGGAGTTGCCGCGCTCGAAGCTCACGTAGGCCAGCTTCTTGCCGTCCGGGCTCCAGTTCGGCGACAGCAGCGGCTCGGCCGAGCGCACGATGGTCTGCGGGTTGAAGCCGTCGGAGTCGGCGACCATCAGCGCATAGCGCATCGCCCCGCCCTTGCCGCTGGCGGTGACGTAGGCGATGCGGGTCCAGAACGCGCCGCGCACGCCGGTGATCTTTTCGTAGATCGCATCGGCCATCTGGTGCGCCACGTCGCGCATCGCGCTGGCGCGGGCGGTCATCGCCAGGCCGAGCATGCGCTCGCCCTTGGCCACGTCGAACAGTTCGTATTCGACCCGGTAGGCGCCCTCGCCCGCGTCCATCACCCGGCCGGCGACCAGGTAGTCCTGCTTGAGCGCGCGCCAGGTGGCGTACTGCACTTCGCTGCCGCGGGTCGGGCGCTCGACGATCTGCGCCTCGGGCAGGTTGCGGAACTGGCCGGACCGATCCAGGTCGGCACGGACCACCGCGGCGACGTCGGTGGACGGCGCGGCGGCCGAGCCCTGGTACGGCATCGGCACGACGGTGATCGGGGTCGCCGAGGCGTTGCCGCCGACGATGTCGATTTCCAGACCCTTGTCCTGCGCGGACGCGGCCAAGGGGAGCAACAGGGCGGTCAGGACGGCAAGCCAGCGCGGCAGTTTCTTCATGGGTCGCTCAGCGGTACTCGGGAAGGCGCAAGAGATAGCAATGCGCGGGTGAACGTATTCGCAATCATGAACCATCGCCATGTGAAGCCGATGGCAGGAAGCGCGGATTATCGCCGATCGCACCGCCGCGAGGGAGAGTTCCCCGACCTCGCCGGGCCTGCCAGCGGCGTCCAGGACCCTGGAACGGCGCGCGAACTTCGCATCCCCAGTCCCGAATCTCGATCCAGGCCTCTCAGCGATCCCGCGCAGTGAAGGTGAGGTTCAGTTCGCGCACGAAGACCTGCTCGAAGCCGCGGTAGGGCAAGGGCTGAGCGCGCAGCACCGCCGCTTGGATCGAGCGCCGCCCAGCCTCGTCGTAGGGACAGTCGGGGCTGACCTTGGCCTCGATCACCTGGCCGGGGGGAATCTGCTTGATCGAGATCTTGCACTTCTGCCCCAGCGGCACCGAATCCGGCCGCACCCACTGGCTCAGTATCGCCTGTTGAATCGCCGCGGCGTAGTCGGTTTCCTGGCCCTTGTCCTGCGCGGAGGCGGCCAAGGGGAGCAACAGGGCGGCCAGGACGGCAAGCCAGCGCGGCAGTGTGTTCATGGGTCGCCCAGCGGCACTCGGGAAGGCGCAAGAGATAGCAATGCGCGGGGGAACGTATTCGCAATCATGAACCATCGCTATGTGAAGCCGCTGGCAGAAAGCGAGAATGATCGCCGATCGCGCCGCCGCCCGGGAAGTTCCGGACCTGCCGGCCGGCCTCCATGACCCTGGAACGGGGCGCAAAACTTCGCATCCCGAACCCCGGCCGCTCAGCGATCCTGCGCGGTGAAGTTGAAGGTCAGCTCGCGCGCGAACACCGACTCGAAGCCGCGATACGGCAACGGTTGCGCGCGCAGCACCGCCGCCTCGATCGAGCGGCGGCCCGCCTCGTCGTAGGGACAGTCGGGGCTGACCTTGGCTTCCATCACGGTGCCGCCTGGAATCTGCTTGATCGCGATCTTGCACTTCTGCCCCAGCGGCACCGAATCCGGGCGCACCCACTGGCTCAGCACCGCCTGCTGGATCGCCGCGGCGTACTTGGCCTGCAGATCGGTGTTGGTGCCGTTCTGGCCCGGCGCCGGCTGCGCGGTGGACGCGGCGGATGCCGAGGCCTGCTTGGCGCGCAGGTCCGCGAGCTGGCGCAGCTTCTGCTCGGCCAGCTTGGCTTCGCGCTCGGCCTGCTCGCGCTGCTTGCGGATGTCGGCGATCTTCTTCTGCCGCTCCTCTTCCTGCTGGGCGGCCAGGCGCTGCTTCTGCTCGGCCTCCTGCTGGCGCTTCTGCTCGGTCAGGTCGATCTGTTCCTGGCGGCGCTTGGCCTCCTGCTCCTGCTTCTCCTTCTCCTGGGAGATCGCGGTGCGGCTGGCGCGGTCCTGGTCGACCTTGTCCGGCACCGGAACGAAGTCCTGCGCCTTCTTTTGCTGCTCGGTCGGGGCGTCCTGCGGCTTGGGCACCGGCACCGGTTGCGGCGGCGGCACGGCGTCTTCCTCGGCCACCTCCTTGACCGGCTCGGGCAGCGGCTCGGGCAAGGGCTTGGGCGCATCCTGCACCGCCTTCTGCGCCGAACGCACGTCGGCGGCGGACACCACCAGAGAGGCCTCGACCATCGGCGAGCCGGCCGCCGGTTCCACCTGGCGTACCGGCGACCACCACCAGGCGAGGAAGAACAGCAGCGCGATCAGCACGTGCACGCCCACCGCCAGGGCGATGCCGTACAGCAGGCTGTCGTTGTCGCCCTGGGTCAGCGGCGGTCGATTTTCGGCTTCAGCGTGCATTGGTACCGGGCTGGCTCATCAGGCCCACCTTGGGAACGCCGGCCTGCTGCAGCATGACCATGGTGTCCATGACCAACTGGTAGTTGGAGCTGCCGGGCGCGGCGACGAACACCGGCACGTCCTTGTTCTGGCCGACGAAGGCCTGGATCTTAGCCTTCAGCTCCGGCGCGCCGATCTTCTCCGGCTTGCCGTCCTGCAGGGTCAGCGTGTAGCGCCCCTCGGCGTCGACGGTGACGATCACCGGATCCTTCTTGCTCTCCACCGAACGCGCGGTGGAATCGGGCAGGTCCACGTCCACGCTCAGGCTGAGCAGCGGCGCGGTGACCATGAAGATGATCAGCAGCACCAGCATCACGTCGATGTAGGGCACGACGTTGATCTCGGACTTGAGCTTGCGGCGCTTGCGGCGGGAAATGGCGGCAGTCATGCGGGAATCCTGGGATCGTGGGCGGGCGGGCGACGCTCAGTCGCCGCTGGCCTGGCGCTGCAGGATGGAGCTGAACTCTTCGGAGAAGGTCTCGAAGCGCACGGCCAGGCGCTCGACCCGGGTGGTGAAGCGGTTGTAGGCCCACACCGCCGGGATCGCCACGAACAGGCCGATGGCGGTCGCGAACAGCGCCTCGGAGATGCCCGGCGCGACCGCGGCGATGCCCGCCTGCTGGCCGCTGTTGATCATGTCGTGCATGGTCACCATGATGCCGAACACGGTGCCGACCAGACCCACGTAGGGCGCGGTGGAGCCGATGTTGGCGAGCAGTTCCAGGTTGCGCTCCAGGCGATCCACCTCGCGTGCATAGGTCGCGCGCATCGCCCGCTGCGCGCCTTCCAGCTGGATGCGCGCGTCGAGCTTGCGCTTGTCGCGCAGGCGGGTGAACTCGCGGAAGCCGGCCTCGAAGATCGCCTCCAGCCCGCCGACCACGCGGTTGCGGTCGGCCGCGCCGGCATAGAGCTTGGTCAGGTCGGTGCCGGACCAGAACCGGTTCTCGAAGTCGTCCGCCTCGCGGTTGGCCTGCTTGAACACCCGCGCCTTGCGGAAGATGATCACCCAACTGATCAGCGAGCCGAGCAGCAGCAGCAGCACGATCACCTTGACCGGCAGGCTGGCCTTGACCATCAGGTCCAGGTAGTTGATGCCGCCGTGGCTGGCGGTATGGGCGACGGCCTGCGCGGCGGTCTGGGTCACGTCCTGCGGCAGCGCCTCCACCACCGTGTCCTGCAGGGCCAGGAGCAATGCGATCATCCGTCGTTCCTCAGTAATTCGGCTTCAGTGATTTCGAGAACTTTCAATGCGTCGTGCAGCGCGTCGTCGATGCCGCGCGGGCGGAAAGTGCCGGCGCCCAGCGCCGCCACCTTCACCTGCGCGCGCAACAGCAATTCGCCGTCGCGGTGGATCGACTGCGCGAACACCAGGCTGGCGCGCTTGCAGTGCGACAGCGCGACGCCGACCTGCAGGGTATCGTCGAGGCGGGCCGGGCGCAGGAAGTCGAGCTGCATCGCGCGCACCGCGAACACCAGATCGTGTTGCAGGCGCAGGCGCTCCTGTCCATAGCCCAGCGCACGCAACCACTCCGTGCGCGCGCGCTCCAGAAAGGCGACGTAACGCGCATGGTAGACCACCCCACCGGCGTCGGTATCTTCCCAGTAGATGCGTGTCGGCCAACTGAATAGCCGGGAATCGGGAACAGGGAATGGAGAATGGGCAGTCAAGAGCGGCGCTCCTGTCGGTAGCTGGGTAACCACGACATCCTAGAACAGCGCCCCCGACTCCCCATTCCCGATTCCCAATTCCCGGCTCTTGGGCTGCAAGCCCAAGTGCAGATAGGCCTTGTTGGTCGCCATGCGGCCGCGGGCGGTGCGGATGAGATAGCCCTGCTGGATCAGGTAGGGCTCGATCACGTCCTCCAGGGTGCCGCGCTCCTCCGACAGCGAGGCGGCCAGCGACTCGACCCCGACCGGGCCGCCGTCGAAGTACTCGATGATGGTGCGCAGCATGCGCCGGTCGAGCTCGTCGAAGCCTTCCGGGTCGACCTTGAGCATCTGCATCGCGGCCTGCGCAACCGCCAGATCGATGTGGCCGCCGGCGCGCACCTGGGCATAGTCGCGGACCCGGCGCAGCAGGCGGTTGGCGATGCGCGGGGTGCCGCGCGCGCGGCGCGCGATCTCGGCGCAGCCGTCGGCGTCGCAGGCGATGCCGAGGATGCTGGCGGAGCGGCGCACGATCTGCGCCAGCTCGTCCGGGGTATAGAACGCCAGGCGCTGGACGATGCCGAAGCGGTCGCGCAACGGCGCGGTCAGCAGGCCGGCGCGGGTGGTGGCGCCGATCAGGGTGAACGGCGGCAGGTCGATCTTGATCGAGCGCGCGGCCGGGCCCTCGCCGATCATGATGTCGATCTGGAAGTCTTCCATCGCCGGGTACAGCACTTCCTCGACCACCGGCGACAGGCGGTGGATCTCGTCGACGAACAGCACGTCGTGCGGCTGCAGGTTGGTCAGCAGCGCCGCTAGGTCGCCGGCCTTCTCGATCACCGGGCCGGAGGTGACCCGCAGGTTGACCCCCAGCTCGTTGGCGATGACGTGGCTGAGGGTGGTCTTGCCCAGGCCCGGCGGCCCGAAGATCAGCACATGGTCCAGCGCCTCGGCGCGGGCCTTGGCCGCCTCGATGTAGATCGACAGCTGCTCGCGCACCGGCTGCTGGCCGAGATAGTCGTCCAGCCGCTTGGGGCGGATGCTGGCTTCGGTCGCCTCATCCTCGCGGGTGGCGCTGCTGGCGATGATGCGGTCCATTTAGAGCCGGGATTGGGGAATCGAGAATGGGGAATTGAGCGGACAATAGTAGCGGTTGGCGACGCGACTGGCGCCTACTTCGGGCGTCGCCGCTTAGTTTTTCAGCCGAACGCCGTTGCCGTTGCCTATTCCCCATTCCCGTCTCCCCATTCCCAAGGCCGCGACCCCGTCGCGGCCTCAGATCTCCACCTGCGCGCCCAACTCCACCAGGCGGTTGCCGGGGATGCGGAAGAAGCCGGTGGCGGGGGCGGCGTTGCGGTGCATGACCGCGAACAGCTTGTCGCGCCAGATCGGCATGCCACGGTTGGCGCTGGCCACGATGGTCTCGCGGCTGGCGAAGTACGTGGTGTCCATCGGGTCGAAATAGGTCCCGCCCTGGTCGCAGGAGCGCATCAGCGCCAGCGGCACGTCCGGGGTCTCCATGAAGCCGAAGCGCACGATCACCCGGTAGAATTCGTCGCCGATGGCATCCATCTTCAGCCGCTGCTTGGCCGCGGCGTAGGGCACCGGCAGGGTTTCCACGGTCAGGAACACGTTGCGCTCGTGCAGCACCTTGTTGTGCTTGAGGTTGTGCATCAGCGCGTGCGGCACCACGGTGGAGTCGGCGGTCAGGAACACCGCCGTCCCGGGCACGCGCACCGGCGGCGCCAGCATCAGCCCGGGCAGGAAGCTGTCGATCTGGATGCCGTCCTTGCGGATCTCCTCGCGCAGCAACTCGCGGCCTCGGCGCCAGGTGCGCATCATGGTGAACATCACGATGCCCAGCGCCACCGGGAACCAGGCGCCCTGCAGCAGCTTGGCGCCGTTGGCGATCAGGAACGCGGCGTCGATGACGAAGAACACCACGCACAGCGGCAACACCCAGTTGCGCCAGCGCGGCCACAGCGCGCGCGCCACCAGCGCCAGCAACAGGGTGTCGATCAGCATCGTCGCCGAGACCGAGATGCCGTAGGCCACCGCCAGGTTGGTGGAGCTGCGGAAGATCAGCACCAGCGCGATCACCATCACCATCAGCAGCCAGTTGATGCCGGGAATGTAGATCTGGCCGATGGTGTCGTGCGAGGTGTGCTTGATCAGCATGCGCGGGATGTAGCCCAGCTGCATGGCCTGACGCGCGATCGAGAACGCGCCGGTGATCACCGCCTGCGAGGCGATCACCGCCGCCAACGTGGCCAGCACGATCATCGGGTACAGCGCCCAGCCCGGCACCGCTTCGAAGAACGGGTTCTTCAGCGCCGACGGATGCTTGAGCACCAGCGCGCCCTGCCCCAGGTAGTTCAGCACCAGGCACGGCAGCACGAAGTAGTACCAGGCATGGCGAATCGGGCGCGCGCCGAAGTGGCCCATGTCCGCGTACAGCGCCTCGCCGCCGGTCACCGCCAGCACCACCGCGCCGAGGATCCACACGCCGTGCCAGCCGTGGTCGAGGAAGAAGCGGATCGCCCACCATGGATTGAACGCCTTCAGCACTTCCGGCGCATCGACGATGTTCCAGATGCCGATCGCCGCCAGCGACAGGAACCACAGCGAGGTGATCGGGCCGAACACCTTGCCGACCTTCTCGGTGCCGAAGCGCTGGCCCAGGAACAGGACCACCAGCACCAGCACCGTGATCGGCACGATGAAGGCATGCAGTCCCGGCGCCGCGACTTCCAGGCCCTCGACCGCGCCCAGCACCGAGATGGCGGGGGTGATCACGCCGTCGCCGAAGAACAGCGAGGCGCCGAAGATCCCGAGGATGCCGACCACGTAGGCCGAGCGCGAGCCCTTGCGCATGGTGCGCTGGGTCAGCGCCATCAATGCCATGATGCCGCCCTCGCCCTCGTTGTCGGCGCGCATGATGATGGTGACGTACTTGAGCGTCACCACGATCATCAGCGACCAGAACGCCAGCGACAGCACGCCGAGCACGGTGTCGTGGTCGCTGCTCAGGCCGTAGTGCGGCGAGAACGCCTCCTTGAGCGTGTACAGCGGACTGGTGCCGATGTCGCCGAACACCACGCCGATGGCGCCGATGACCAGCGCGAAGCCGGCCTTGCCATGCGAGGCGTCGGCCGAATGGCCGGAGCCGGGGGACGGAGCGGGAGTGGAGGACATGTGGAGATCAGGTTAGCGCCGCGAGGCGTGAAGAAGAAGCTACGGCGCGGGGTCAGCGCAACGCGGCCTGCAGGGCCTTGCGGATCACCGTGGCGACCTCGTCGCCGTCGGCGGCGGCGTCGCGCGCCATCTTCGCCGCCTCGGCCGGCTTGTAGCCGAGCTGCTGCAGCGCCACCGTGGCCTCGGAGACCGCGTCGGTACCCAGTTGGCCGGTGATCGGCGCGCCGCCGCTGAAGTCGGCCGCGCGGTCGCGCAGTTCCACCACCATGCGCTCGGCGGTCTTCTTGCCGATGCCGGGGATGCGGGTCAGCGCGGTGACGTCAGCGCTGGTGATCAGCCGCGCGAATTCGTCGACGCTGACCCCGGACAGCACCGCCAGCGCGATCTTCGCGCCGATCCCGCTGACCCGCTGCACGTCGCGGAACAGGCGCCGCTCGCCCTCGCGCAGGAAGCCGTACAGCGACACGCTGTCCTCCTTCTGCGCGTAGTGGGTGAACAGGATCACGTCACGACCGACGTCGGGCAGGTCGTAGAAGGTGCTCATCGGCGCCTCCAGCTCATACCCCACGCCGCCCACGTCGATCACCAGCCACGGCGGCTGCTTGTAGGCCAGGATCCCGCGCAGACGGCCGATCATTGGGCGCCTCCGTGGAGGCGCCGGGAATGGAGAAACGGGAATGGGGAATGGGCAAAGCGGGGGGCCGCTTCACCGCTTCTGCTGTTCCCATTCCCGATTCCCGATTCCCGATTCCCGCCCCGTGCGAGGCGCCGGGAATGGAGAAACGGGAATGGGGAATGGGCAAAGCGGAGGGCCGCTTCACCGCTTCTGCTGTTCCTATTCCCGATTACCGAATCCCGATTCCCGCCCCGTGCGAGGCGACGGGAATGGAGAAACGGGAATGGGGAATGGGCAAAGCGGAGGGCCGCTTCACCGCTTCTGCTGTTCCTATTCCCGATTCCCGAATCCCGATTCCCGGCCTTTGTCATTTTCTGCTCCACGCCTGTTGCGTACTGACGCCCAGGCGCTGCGCGGTGGCGCGCACGTGGGCATGGGTGATGGCCACCGCCAGCGCGTCGGCGGCGTCGGCCTGCAGCTTGCCGGTCAGGCTCAGCATCAGCCCGACCATGTGTTGTACCTGTTGTTTCTCGGCCGCGCCCTTGCCGACGATGGCCAGCTTGATTTCCTTGGCCGCGTATTCGTGCACCGGCAGGTCGCGCAGCACCACCGCGCAGATCGCCGCGCCGCGCGCGTGGCCGAGCTTGAGCGCCGCGTCGGCGCTCTTGCCCATGAACACCCGCTCGATCGCCACTTCCTGTGGCTGGTACGCCTCGATCAGCGCGTCCAGTCCGTGCAGCAGGCGCTTGAGCCGTGCCGAGAAATCGCCCTCGCCCAGCAGCAGCAGCGGCGCATGGTACACATGCCGGGTGCGGCCGGACGCCTCCACGTCGATGATGCCCACGCCGGTGCGCTGCGAGCCGGGGTCGATGCCGAGGATGCGGATGGAGCCGGGAGTCGGGAGTCGGAAATCGGAAATCGGGTGAGCAGCGCCCGGGCGGGCAGCGATGCCCGTTGCAGTCATCGACCTCGGCAATGCCTCCGGCACCGGCACGGCGGCCTTCCGGGTCCGGGGTCCCGGGCGTCGGGCCCCGGCGTCCATGGTGTCAGCCCCCGCCACTCAGTGCGGCCTGGTCGACGTTGGAATAGACGTTCTGCACGTCGTCCAGGTCTTCCAGCATGTCCAGCAGCTTGCGCACCTGCAGCGCGGTGTCGCCGTCCACGGCGATGTCGTTGTCGGCGCGGAAGGTGATGTCGGCATGGTCGGCGGCCAGGCCGGCCGCGTCCATGGCGTCCTTGACCGCCTGGAACGCCTCCGGCGCGGTCAACACGTCGATCGCGCCGTCCTCGGGATAGACCACGATGTCGTCGGCGCCGGCCTCGATCGCCGCCTCGGTGATCTTCTCCTCGTCGGCGCCGGCGGCGAAGCTGAGCACGCCCAGGCGCTTGAACATGAAGGCCACCGAGCCTTCGGTGCCCATGTTGCCGCCGCACTTGCTGAAGGCATGGCGCACGTCGGCCACGGTGCGCACGCGGTTGTCGGTCAGGCAATCCACGATCACCGCCACCCCGCCCGGCGCATAGCCCTCGTAGCGGATCTCCTCGTACTCGACGCCTTCCAGCTCGCCGGTGGCCTTCTTGATCGCGCGTTCGATCACGTCCTTGGACATGTTCGAAGCCAGGCCCTTGTCCATCGCCACGCGCAGGCGCGGGTTGTTGGACGGGTCGCCGCCGCCGGCGCGCGCGGCGACGCCGATCTCGCGGATGATCTTGGTGAAAATCTTGCCGCGCTTCGCATCGGATGCGTTCTTGCGGGCTTCGATCGAGGGGCCTCTACCCATGGGGCGTTCCGGACATCAGTAAGGACAAGCGGCGGATTTTACTCGATTGCGCCGCCCCGCCCCATCCGCGGCAGGCGCGCCTCGGCGCCGGCGAACCGGCCGTGGCGCAGGAAGGCGGCGGTCTGGCGCGCGGCCAGCGGCGAAAACAGCAGGCCGCTGTGGCTGGCGCGTACCAGGCAATGGCCATGCAGGCCGGGCACGCGGGTCTCGGCCAGGGCCACGGTCCCGTCCGATTCCGGTCCCAGCGCGGCGAAGCGGTTGCCGATGCCCACCGCGACGCTGCCGGCGACCATGCCGACCGCGGCGGCGCCGTCCCAGCGCCCGATCCCCTGCTGCAGCAAGGCCGCGCTGCGCCCCAGCGCCGCGCCCAGGCCACGCCGCTGCAGCGTCTGCGCCACCGCGCTGCCGGCCAGCGGGCTGCCCAGACACACCACGCGCGGCACCGCCAGTTGCGGCGCCTGGCGCAGCGCGTGCAGCGCGATCAGCCCGCCCAGGCTGTGCCCGACCAGTGCCACCGGCCCCTGCGCGGCCAACTGCTCGATGCGCCGCTGCAGCCGCGGCACCGCCGCTTCGGCGCCGCCGAAGGCGGTCGAATAGCCGAAGGTGGCGACACGGAAGCCATCGCGCCGCAGCCGCCACGCCAACGGACCGAGCCAGGCGCGGCCGTTCCAGATGCCGTGCAGCAGCAGGACCTGCGGCGGCTCCGCGGCGCCAGCCGCCATGGGCGGCGCGCCCATGCGCTTGCCCGCAGGCTCAGCCACAACTGAGCCTGGCGACGACATGGTCGGCATCGAGGAAGACGTTGAGCCGGTCGGGACGCAGGTCGCGCGTGGTCGGCTGGCCCGGCGCGATCGACCGCACTTCGGCGGCGCCGCTGTCCTGGCGCAGTCTGGTCACGGTGGCCTCGGTCGCGGGCTGGCCGACCGCCCAGCGCACCGCCTCGGCATCGCACCGGCTACCGCCCGGCGCGGCCGGGCCGTTCCCGGCTGCGGGCAGCGACGCCGATGGCGCACAGGCCGCGAGCAGCGGTACCAGCGCAAACACGGCGGCACGTCCTGACACGCGTGGCATGGCGATCTCCTTTGTGAGACTGGGTGCCGGCAGTCTACCGTGCAGCGTCGCCAGGCCAGACCTGCGCCGGCCTGCCGCTCAGCTACGCGGCAGGCGGCGCAGGATGAACTCCAGATCGCGGGTCTGCCCGACCGGGAACTCGTAGGTGCCGACCTTCTCGAAGCCGTAGCGCGCATAGAAGCGCTGCGCGCCGAAGTTCTCCGACCACACGCCGATCCACAGCGTGCGCGGCCCGGCGCGTTCCAGCCAGCCGAGCGCGGTCTCGAACAAGCGGCTGCCCCAGCCGCTGTTCTGGTGCGAACGCAGCAGGTACAGCCGCTTCAACTCGCCGTCGCCGGGTTGCGCCTCGGCGTGCGGCAGGCCGCAGGGGCCGGCCGCGGCATGGCCCACCGCGACGCCGTCGTCCTCCAGCAGCCACACCGCGTAGTCGGGGTGCTGCAGGATGGTGCGCTGGCGCTCGGCGCTGTAGTGCTCGGCGAGGAAGCCATGCAGGTCGGCCGGCGGATACAGGTGGCCGAAGGTCTCGGTGAAGGTGGTCGCGGCCAGCGCCGCCAGCGTGGCGGCGTCGTCCGCGGTGGCGCGGCGGATCGCCAGCGCCATCGCTCAGCCCTGCACCGGCTTGGCGCGCACCTGCACGTGCACTTCGGCCAGTTGCGCGTCGGCGATCGGCGACGGCGCGTCGGTCATCAGGTCCTGCGCGCCGGTGGTCTTGGGGAACGGGATCACGTCGCGGATCGACTCGGTGCCGGCCATCAGCGCGGCGATGCGGTCGATGCCGAAGGCGATGCCGCCGTGCGGCGGCGCGCCGTAGTTCAGCGCGTCGAGCAGGAAGCCGAACTTGGCGCGTGCTTCCTCGGCGCCGATGCCGAGCAGCTCGAACACCGCGCTCTGCATGTCCGGGCGATGGATGCGGATCGAACCGCCGCCGATCTCGTTGCCGTTGAGCACCATGTCGTAGCCGCGCGACACCGCGGTCCTGGCATGCGCGCGCAGCTCGGCGATGTCGTCCACCGCCGGCGCGGTGAACGGGTGATGCAGGGCGACGTAGCGCTGCGCCTCCTCGTCCCATTCGAACATCGGGAAGTCGGTGACCCACAGCGGACGCCAGCCGTCGGCGACCAGGCCGAAGTCCTTGCCGGCCTTCAGGCGCAGCGCGCCCATGAAGTCGGAGACCTTGCCGTAGGCGCCGGCGCCGAAGAACACGATGTCGCCGTTGCCGGCGCCGACGTGGGCCAGCAGCGCGGCGAACGCGGTCTCGCCGAAGAACTTCTGGATCGGCGAGCTGATCTCGCCGCTGTCGGCGATCTTGACGTAGGCCAGGCCCTTGGCGCCGTACTTGGCGGCGTGCGCGGCGTATTCGTCGATCTGCTTGCGCGACAGGCTCGCGCCACCGGGGATGCGCAGCGCGGCGACGCGGCCGTCGGGATCGCGGGCGGCGGCGCTGAACACCGCGAACTCGCTGTCCTTGACCAGCTCCGCCACGTCGGTCAGTTCCAGGGCGATGCGCAGGTCCGGCTTGTCCGAGCCATAGCGGCGCATGGCCTCGGCCCAGGTCATGCGCGGGAATTCGGCGGCCAGTTCGACGTCGACCACCTCCTTGAAGATCGCGCGCACCATCGCCTCGACGAAGTCCTGCACGTCGCGCTCGCGCACAAAGGCGAACTCCATGTCGAGCTGGGTGAACTCGAGCTGGCGATCGGCGCGCAGCGCCTCGTCGCGGAAGCAGCGCGCGATCTGGTAGTAGCGGTCGAAGCCGGCCACCATCAGGATCTGCTTGAACAGCTGCGGCGACTGCGGCAGCGCGTAGAACTCGCCCGGATGCATGCGCGCCGGCACCAGGAAGTCGCGCGCGCCTTCCGGGGTGGCCTTGGTCAGGATCGGGGTCTCGATGTCCTGGAAGCCGCGCTCGTCCAGGTAGCGGCGCAGCGCCTGCACCAGCTTGATGCGGGTGCGCTGCATGCGCTGCATCTCCGGCCGGCGCAAATCCAGATACCGGTACTTCAGGCGGGTCTCCTCGCCCGGGTTCTCGTGCGCGTGGAACGGCAGCGGCGCGGCCTTGTTGAGCACGGTGATGCGGGTGGCGATCACCTCGACCTTGCCGCTGCGGATCCGGTCGTTGACCGCATGCCGCGCGCGCACCACGCCTTCCACCTGCAGCACGTCCTCGTAGCCCAGCGCGGCGGCGACGGCGAACACTTCGGCATTCTCCGGCTCCACCATCACCTGCACGATGCCCTCGTGGTCGCGCAGGTCGATGAAGCACACGCCGCCGAGGTTGCGGGCGACGTCGGTCCAGCCGGCCAGAGTGACGGTTTGGCCGATCAGGGTCTCGTCGACCAGGCCGCAGAAGTGGGTACGCATCGCAAACTCCAAGGAGGGGCCGCCGCCACAGAACGCGCCGGCAAGCCCGATATTCTGCGGCGCGCGGCCGGCCCGGGCAAATCGCCGCGCCGCTCACCCGGCCTTAAGTTCGCGTGAGGCTATAGTCCGGCCACACTCACGGGTATCGGAGGGGACCCATGTTGAAGCACCTGAGCGGTTGGCTGTTGTTGGCCGGCCTGGCCCTGGCCAGCGGGCCGGTCGCGGCGCAGAGCGCGCGCGCCTATGCGCCGGAGGACCTGCGGCAGCTGTCGGTGCCGAGCCGGGTGCGGGTGATCGAGCGCGAGTACGCCGATCAATCGCGCGGCCGGCAGATTCCCGACGATCAGTTGGAGTTCTACCTGGACCAGATCGACCGCGGCTGGGGCTTCGGCCGCATCCAGCAGGACATCGCCACCTCGCTGCGCGGCAGCGGCGGCCAGTGGCGGCCGCAGCCGGGATTCACCGCGCAGACCATCGCCTGCTCCAGCAACGACCGCCGGCGCCGCCAGTGCGCGACGCCGTTCCGCGGTCCCGCGCGGCTGGTCGGCACGCTGTCGGATTCGCCGTGCATCGAGGGCCAGACCTGGGGCTCGGGTCCCGGGGTGGTCTGGGTCGACGGCGGCTGCCGCGGCCGCTTCGCCGAGGGTCGGGGCGGCTGGGGGGGCGGTGGCGGTGGCGGCAACTGGGGCGGTGGCGGCGTCGGTGCCGCCGGCACCATCCGCTGCGAGAGCCAGGATCAGCGCCAACGCGTCTGCAATACCGGCTGGCGCAACGCGGTGCTGGTGCGGCAACTGTCGGACACCCGCTGCATCGAGGGCCGCACCTGGGGCCAGCGCGGCGGCGCGGTGTGGGTCGACGACGGCTGCCGCGGCGAGTTCGCCGAAGGCCGCGGCGGCGGCGGCGGTGGCTGGGGTCCGGGACGTCCGCCGAGCGGCGGCGGCGATTACTCGGTGACCTGCAACAGCGACGACAAGCGCCTGCGCAGCTGCGCCTGGGATCGGCGCCAGGGCCGTCCGGTGCTGATCCAGCAGTTGTCCGGCAGCACCTGCAGCGAAGGCCGCAGTTGGGGCTACGAGGGCAATGCGGTGTGGGTCAAGGACGGTTGCCGGGCACGCTTCGGCGCGCGCTGAGCGGCCGTTCGCGTTTCGCGGGTCGACGGACTCAGGTCGCGGCAGGCTTGGCCGCCGGCGTCGGCGCCGGTGCAGCGGCGGCAGCGGGCTTGGCCGCGTCGGTGGTGGCGGCCGGCTTGGTCTCGCCACCGCTACCGCCGCCGCTGCCGGATTCGGCCAGGTTGCGCTTCTTGTCGCCGTCCTTCTTGAAGTCGGTCTCGTACCAGCCGCTGCCCGACAGCCGGAACGACGGCGCGGTCAGCTGGCGCTTGACCGCGGCCGCGCCGCACGCGGGGCAGGTCTGCGGATCGGCGTCGGAAAGCTTCTGCAGGCGGTCGAAGCTGTGCCCGCATTCGGCACACTGGAAGGCATAGATCGGCATGGCGGCAAACAACGCGAGAGGAACGGAGGCAGCCAGTATGGGGCCCGGGCGCAGGCTTTCAAGCGACGCCGCAGCCTTGACCGCGCGGCGGCGTCGCCGGACGCATGCCTGACCGTCCCCACCCGGGACCGTTCCAGTTCGACCTGGCCCAGTGCGGCCACGCTCGGCACCCGCGCGCCAGAAGGCGGTGGATCTGTCATCGCGCAACCCGCATGCTGCGCCCTCGCCGACGGCGGGCTGCCGCCCGGCGGCCCCTTCTTCCGATCCGCCGGTACCACTGCCATGACTGACCTTCCCCGCCGCCGCCTGCTGCAGAGCGGTGTCGCCGCCGCTGCGGCCGCGCTGCTGCCGCCCAGTATCGCCCGCGCCGCCGCGATCGCCCCGGACGTGCGCAGCGGCACCCTCGACGACCTGCAGCACGTGGTGATCCTGATGCAGGAGAACCGCGCCTTCGACCATTACTTCGGCAGCCTGGCCGGCGTGCGCGGCTTCGGCGACCGCTTTCCGATCCCGGCGCCGACCCTGCCGGACATCGCGCCGCGCACGGTGTGGCTGCAGCCCAGCGCCGACGGCAGCCGCCAGCTCGCGCCCTTCCCGCTGAACACCGCGCGCGACTTCGCCACCATGCGCGTGCAGGGCACCCCGCACACCTGGCCGAACGCGCAGCAGGCCTGGGACCACGGCCGCATGGGCCAGTGGCCGGCGGCCAAGCGCGACCACGCGCTGGCCTACTACGAGCGCGAGGACCTGCCGTTCCAGTTCGCCCTGGCCGAGGCCTTCACCCTTTGCGACGCCTACCACTGCGCGATCCAGGCCGGCACCAACCCGAACCGCGTGTTCCTGTGGACCGGGCAGAACGATCCGCACGCGCGCGCCGGGGGCCCGGCGATCGCCAACTCGCACGACAACTTCCCGGAACTGGGCGGCGACCCGGACGACTACCGCTGGCCCAGCTACGTGGAAGCGCTGCAGCAGGCCGGCGTGTCCTGGCAGATCTACCAGGACATGGCCGACAACTTCACCGACAACCCGCTGGCCGGCTTCGCCCCGTTTCGCGCCGCCTGGCGCGGCGCGCCCGGGCACGATCCGCAGTTGCGCGCGCGCGGCGTCTCCAGCCGCAGCCTGGCGCAGTTACGCGAGGACGTGCTGGCCGCGCGCCTGCCGTCGGTGAGCTTCATCATCGCCGACGCGGCCGGCAGCGAGCATCCCGATCCGTCCAGCCCGGCGCAGGGCGCGGCCTACACCGCGCGCGTGCTCGACGCGCTGACCGCCGACCCCAAGGTGTGGGCGCGCACCGCGCTGCTGCTGATGTTCGACGAGAACGACGGCTTCTTCGATCACGTGCCACCGCCGGCGCCGCCCTCGCCGGACCCGTCCGCGGCCGGCGGCTGGGCCGGCGCCTCCAGCGTCGCCACCGACGGCGAATACCACCTGCACCCGGCGCCGGGCGACGCCAAGGTCGACCCGCCGGAACTGCGCGGGCGCCCGTACGGCCTCGGCCCGCGCGTGCCGCTGTACGTGATCTCGCCATGGAGCCGCGGCGGCTGGGTGGATTCGCAGGTCTACGACCACACCTCGGTGCTGCGCCTGCTGGAGCGCCGCTTCGGCGTCGCCGCCGCCGGCCTGACGCCATGGCGCCGCGCGGTCTGCGGCGACCTGGTCGATGCCTTCGATTTCCGCCAGGCCGACACCCGCCCGTTCGTCGCCGACCTGCCCGACGTGGGCGACGCCGCGGCGCGCGCCGCGGCGCTGCGCGAGCACGCGCTGCCGCCGCTGCCGGAGCAGGTGCGGGCGCCGCGGCAGGCGTTCGGCGTGCGCCGCTCGCGCGCGCTGCCGTATCGGCCGACGGTGCAATTGCAGTACGACCTGGAACGTGGCGAAGTGCGCTTGCACATGGCCAACAGCGGCGCGGCGGCGGTGCTGCACGTCTACGACCGCTATCTGCTGGACGCGATCCCGCGCCGCTACACGGTGGGCGCCGGCGCGAGCTTGGACGGCACCTGGACCACCTACGACGGCGACTACGACCTGTGGCTGCTCGGCCCCAACGGCTTCCATCGCCACTACCGCGGCGACCTGAGCGCCCCGCTGCTGCAGGCCGAGATCGCTCAGGATGCGGACGATGCGCAGGCGCTGTGCCTGGTCTTGCGCAATCCCGGCACCACCCCGCTCGGCGTGTCGCTGGAACCAGCCGCCTACGCGCAGGCCCAGCCACGCCAGCAACTGACGCTGGCGCCCGGCACCGAGCGACGCATCCGCTGGAGCGCCAAACCCAGCGGCGGCTGGTACGACCTGTGGCTGGTCCAGGACCACGCGCGCCAGCGCCTGGCCGGCCGCGTGGAAACCGGCAAGCCCGGCATCAGCGACCCGGCGATGGGCGGACCGGCGCGGCTGTATCAGGAGGACCCGGCGGTCTATCAAGGGCCGGGACCCTTCTGAGGCGGGCGGGAGTGGGGAATCGGGATTGGGGAATCGTAAAAGCGGCCTCCACGGGCTTCAGGCGCGAGATTGAGATCGGGCAGAAACGCATCAGCATGCAGGGACCGCTCTTGCGAATCCCAAATCCCCAATCCCCAGTCCCGGCTACACCGACAGCGAGGCCACCACGGCCTGCGCCACCGCCTTCAGGGCCGCGTCACGGGCGGCGCTGTCGACGGTCGCGCCGTTGAGGTAGGCGGTCAGCAGCAGCGGCGCGGGCCGTCCCGGTGCCCACACGATGGCGATGTCGTTGCGGGTGTCGGTGCCGTTGCTGCCGGTCTTGTCGCCGATTCGCCAGCCCGCCGGCAGGCCCGCACGCAGGCAAGCGTCGCCGGTGCGGTTGTCGCGCATCCAGCCGATCAGGCGCTGCCGCGACGCCGGTTGCAGCGCATCGCCAAGGAGCAGCGTGTGCATCGTCGCCGCCATTGCCGCCGGCGTGGTGGTGTCGCGCGGGTCGCCCGGGCCGACATCGTTCACGCCCGGCTCGTTGCGGTCCAGGCGGGTCCGCGGGTCGCCCAACGTGCGCAGGAAACGGGTCACTCCCGGCGGATCGCCCACCAGCGGCAGCAGCAGGTTGGCGGCGGTGTTGTCGCTGTAGATCATCGCCGCCTCGCACAACTCGGCCACGCTGCGCGTGCCGCCGACATGGCGCTCGGACACCGGCGCATACGCCAGCAGGTCTTCCTTGCGCACCGGCAGGCGCCGTTCCAAGGCCAATTCGCCACGGTCGGCCCGCTGCAGCACCGCCCCTGCCAAGACGAACTTGAAGGTGCTGCACAGCGGGAAGCGCTCGTCCTGGCGCTGCCCGCCGAGCGTCGCGCCGCCGCCGTCGAGCAGGCTCACGCCGAGCCGGCCGCCACTGCGCCGCTCGATCTCGGCCAGCCGTTGCTGCAGGGTGGGCGCGGGACTTTGCGCTGTTTTCGCCGTTGCCGCAGCCACCGCCAGCAGGCTCGCGCCCATGCCCACGCCCTGCAGGAACCGTCGTCTCGTCAGCATCGTCCACCTCCATCGGCAACCGGGAGGATGGCCGCATCGACCATCCCTCACCCGCAATATTGTTGAATCGCGCCCATAAGCCGAATTGCTGCCTGAACACGATCCATCCGCATCCGCCGAACGTCCCGCGCGCCTTCAAGGCGGCGCGGCGCTGGACCCTGAGGCGCGCCGCGCAGCGCCGTGCTCACCCCGTCCCGCCGCGCGGCGGCCATGCCCGGCGGATCGTCTCCGCGCCTCAGCCCGCGAGCGTTTCCCGCACCGCGACCGCCACCGCCTTCAACGCCGCGTCGCGCGCGTCTTCGTCGACCTTGGCGCCATTGAGATAGGCGGTGAGCAACAGCGGCGCACGCCCCGGCGGCCAGACGATGGCGATGTCGTTGCGGGTGTCGATGCCGTTGTTGCCGGTCTTGTCGCCGACCTTCCAGGCGCGCGGAAACCCGGCGCGCAGGCAGTCGTCGCCGGTGCGGTTGTCGCGCATCCAGTCGATCATCCGCTGCCGCGAGGCCGGCGCCAGCACCTCGCCGAGCAGCAGCGTGCGCATGCTCGCGGCCATCGCCGCCGGCGTCGTGGTATCGCGCGGGTCGTCCATGGCGAAGTCGTTCATCTCCGGCTCGTAACGGTCGGAGCGGGTCTGCGTGTCGCCGATCGTGCGCAGGAAACGGGTCAGCCCCGCGGGGCCGTCGACCTGGCGCAGCAGGAGATTGGCCGCCACCCCGTCGCTGAAGATCATCGCGGCCCGGCACAGCTCGGCCAGACCGAGCGAGGCGCCGACATGCGGCCGGGTCGCCGGGGCATGCGACACCACCATGTCCTCGGCACGGATCGGCACCTGCGTCTGCAACGCCAGCTCGCCGCGATCGACCCGCTGCAGCACCGCGGCCGCCAATACAAATTTGAAGGTACTGCACAAGGGAAAACGCTCGTCCTGGCGCTGCCCGCCCAGCACCGTGCCGCTGCCGTCGAGCAGCGTCACGCCCAGCCGCCCGCGCGCCTGCCGTTCGATCCCGGCGAGCCGCTGCGCCAGGGTCTGCGCCTTGCCGGACGCCACTTTCGCCTCCACCCCCGCCACCGCCAGCGCGGCCGCCGCCAGCCCCATGCCCTGCAGGAATCGTCGTCTTGCCAGCATCGTCCACCTCCATCGTGAGCCGCGATCATGCGCAGCTTGACCGCCGCCCACCAGCGAGGTTATTCAATCGCACCCATGAAATTAACTGATGCCTCCCGATGATCCGCCCGCCGCTGCCGCTGAACGCGCTGCGCGCCTTCGAGGCGGCCGCGCGACACCAGAACCTGACCCGCGCCGCCGATGAGCTGTGCGTGACCCAGGCCGCGCTGAGCCATCAGATCAAGCGACTGGAAGCGCGCCTGGGCGTGGTGCTGTTCCAGCGCCTGCCGCGCGGCGTGGCGCTGACCGACGAAGGCCAGCGCCTGCATCCGGTGCTGACCGAGGCCTTCGACCGCATCGCCGCGACCGTGCAGCGCTTCGCCGGCGGCCGCTACCGCGAGACGCTGAGCGTGGGCGTGGTCGGCACCTTCGCGGTGGGCTGGCTGCTGCCGCGGCTGGACGCCTTCCATGCCGCGCATGCCGACATCGAGTTGCGCGTGCACACCCACAACAACCGCGTCGACCTCGCCGGCGAGGGCCTGGACCTGGCGATCCGCTTCGGCGACGGCGACTGGCAGGGCCAGCAGGCGACACCGATCCTGGATGCCGCGTTCGCGCCGGTCTGCGCGCCGGCGCTGGCGCGCGCGCTGCGCGTGCCGGCCGACCTGGCCGGCATGCCGTTGCTGCGCTCCTACCGACTGGACGAATGGCCGCGCTGGCTGCAGGCCGCCGCCGCGCCGGAAGTGCTGGCCGGCGGGCCGATCTGCGATTCGTCGCTGACCCTGGCGGCGGCCGCGGCGGCCGGCGCCGGCGTGGCGCTGCTGCCATTGCCGTTGTTCGCGCAGGACCTGGGCGCGGGGCGCCTGGTCTGCCCGTTCCCGCAGCGCATCGACCTTGGCCGCTACTGGCTCACCCGCCTGCGCTCGCGCGGCGAGAGCGAGGCCGGCCGGCGCCTGCGCGAATGGTTGCTGGCCGAAGGCCAGCCCGCCACCGCGTAAGCGCGCGGACGCCCCGGCGCGACCGATAGGACGCCGGTCGGCGTCGGCGACGATGCCCGCTCCACCCGCTCAGGCACCACGCCGCAGCGCGCGCTCAGCGGCAGGCGTCGCCGCGCGCGAACTCCATGCCGACCAGACCGCGCACGAAGTACGCGAAGCGCGGATCCCAGATCGCGTTGTGGTCCTGGATCAACGATCCGTCCACGCGCACGTTCAACAACGGCCCCCATGGCGCCGGCGGCGGTGACGCGGCGGTGGCGGCCAGTTCCAGTCCGCCCAGCGCGAACGCACCGGTGCCGGCGCGGAACCCGCCCCAGGTGCGCGCCGCGGCGGAAAACGCCTCCGGCGTCAGCGCGGTCGGCGCCGCCGCGCCCGGCAGCGGGCGCAGGCGGTAGCGCGAAAAGTCCGGATACAGCCCGTATGGCGTGGTGATCAGCGCGGCGCCGCCCGCACCGGCCTGCGCGATGCGCTGCGCGTAGAACAGCCGCATGCCGCGCGGAAACTCCCGGGACAGCGCGGTGTCGGCCTCGGAAGTGAAACTGACCAGCGCCAACGGCGTGCAGGCCGGGAACCGCGTCTGCGCGGCGGCCGCATGCAGGGCGACGAACTGCTCCGCCTCGATCGCCGGATTCAGCAGGACCACCAGATCCGCGTACGCCGGGTGCCAGTCGCCCTGTGCGGCGCCGACCGCCTCGGCGAGCCGGTCCTTGACCGCACTGAACAGGACGCCACCACCGAAACTGTGGCCGATCGCCACCAGGCGGCTGTGCGGCGAGGCGCGGCGCATCTCGGCCAACCGCGCCAGCACGCCACGCACCCCGTCCACGCCGGTGGTCAGGCCCAGTTCCTTCTTGTCCCGATACGACAGCAGCGCGACCAGATCGTGGTCGGAGGCCTTCGCCTGCCAGCCCAGATAGACGCCGACGACCGCGCGCCGCTGCCCGACCGTCGACATTCGCTCCTGCGCCTGCAACTGGCGCAGGAAGGCCTTGAAGGCGATGACGTTGCCGTCGTTCTGCGCCGCGTTGTGATTCCAGCCGTGGATGAAGATCACCATCAGCACCCGCTCCGGCGGCCGCGCGGCGAAGGCCGCGATTTTGCCCATGACATCGTCGATGGCGGCCGGAGCGTAGGGTCTGCCGTGTTCGTCGAACTCGATGAAGGCCAGCGCCGGGGCCGGCGCGTCGGCCTCGTCCGGTTCCTGCCCGAGCACGATGAAGTCCGCCGATTTGCAGGCGGGGGACAGCGACGAGGCCTCGCGGCAGGCGGTCCGGTCCGGCCGTTGCTGGCCGTAGCTGGCGCAGCCGCACAGCCCGGCCAGCAGCAAGGCCGTGGCGATGATGCGATGCATAGCGGTTCTCCCTGGGTCCTTCGCCGCCGGCGCAGCCGCGCCGGCGATGCGCATCCTCCCTGCCCAACGCGGATCGCGACGACATCCGGCCACCCCATGGCGACGCAAAGGACGAGGCCGGCATGCACGATGCGTAGCGGTGCTCGCGGCCCACGCGCCTTCGCCCGTCACCACGCACCGTCGCCGCCCGTGCGCCGCGCCGCGAGATGCCTCGCCCCCCCTTTGGCGGACACGGACATCGCGCACGCCGCACGGCCTGGTAGACGGCCGGGGATGCGCCAGCGCCGGATGTGAAGGATTTGTGCAGCGCCACTTGGCGACACCCACCGGGCGAACTACGATCCAGGTCTCGGATGGACTGTGCGCCAAGGCCGGCGAACCACGCGTTTTCGGGGGAATACGTCATGAATCGTCCTGCCGCCACGGCCCGTCCCGGCCTGGTTTCGCGCGATGCCGTCCTGGCCGCCGCACTGGCCTGCCTGTGCGTGCTGCACCTGGCGTATTTCCTGCGCAGCGGCGCCGGCGAATGGCACTGGGCGCTCAGCGCGACCGGCCTGGCGCTGATGGCACTCAAGGCCAGCCTGCGCCCGAGTTCGATGGCGCTGCCGTCACTGCGCAGCCTGCGTTCGCGCACGCCGCTGGACTGGGCCGCCATTGCCGGCGGCCTGCTGGTCGTGGCCAGCGCGGCCGCCTGAGTGGCGCGCGCCGACGACCGAGTGCGGCGCTAGGCCCCCGCCTTCCCCCGCCCTCCGCGGATCGGCTTCCGCAAGAAGCCCGTTGCGACCGATCTCCCGAACGATCATGGCGGGTTACGCCTGCGCAGGGCGTTCCTGGCATCGGAATCACCTGTCGGCTTGCCTGCCGGCGGCGCACCCGATCACGCTACGCCCGGGCCCGGCCCGGCCCGGCCCGGCGAGGACGCTACACGGCGCGTTTGCCCGCATCGCTGCCGATCTGCGCGGCGGCAAGTTGCCGGAACGCATCGCGCTGCGCGGCATCGGCGAACCAGGAGGTCGGCACCAGATCGAACAGGATGTCGTTGTGGTAGAGCATCAGCAGCTGCGGACTTTCGCGGTAGCGCACGTAGTCGCGCCAGGGGCGCCGCACCTGGCCGTCCGCCCAGGTGATCTCCAGGCCGGCCTCGTCCCAGCGATAGGTGAAGCGATGCCGCAGCGCCGCCTGTTGCGCATACAGGCGCCGCACCTTGCGCGGCATCGTCCATGTCGACTGAATGGTCTGGCCGATCAAGCCACCGCCACCGGCGGCGGCCAGCATGACACCGACGATGTCCACGCCGGAGCCGCGCTTGGCGAAGGCGAATACGGCCAGTCCAAGCACCAGCAGCACCGCCGTCGCCAGCAGCACGCGCCGCAGCGCGCGCCGCTGATGCAGGCGCTGCGCGGCCAAATAGTCCTCCAGCGTGATGGTGCCGCTGATCATCGTGTTCCTCCTCGCGCCGTCGTCCATGGTCAGACCCGCAGCGTGCCACGCGCGGCGGAACCGGCGCAAAACCGCCGCCGACGCATGCTGCGCCGCCGCCCGCCCTCGCCGCCACGCAGCCGCGAGAGCGAGACCACGCCGCGGCTCAGGCGCCCTCGATCAACTCCATCCACGCCTGCTCGGCCTGCGCCAACTGCTGCGCGGTGGCTTCGCGGTCGCGGCCCAGCACCGCCATCTTCTCCGCGTCGGCGTAGTGCTTCGGATCGGCGAGCTGGCGGTCGAGCTCGGCCAGCGCCGCCTCCAGTTCGCCGACGCGCTTTTCGGCCGCGGCCAGCTTGTGCGGGTTCGGCGGCTTCTTCGCCGGCAGCGGCTTGACCGGCGGCGGCGGGGTCGGCGCGGCCTCGGCCAGCTTCTGTTTGGTGCCCTGCGCGGCCGGACGGGTCCGCAACCACGCCGCGTAGGCATCCAGGTCGCCGTCGAAGGGCTCGACCACGCCGTCGGCCACGCGCCAGAAGGTATCGCAGACCAAACCGATCAGGTGGCGGTCGTGCGAGACCATCACGATCGCGCCCTCGAAATCGCTCAGGGCTTCGGCCAGCGCCTCGCGCATTTCCAGGTCGAGGTGATTGGTCGGTTCGTCGAGCAGCAGCACGTTGGGCTGCTGCCAGGCGATCAGCGCCAGCGCCAGGCGCGCGCGCTCGCCGCCGGAGAACCCATCGACCGGCTCGAACGCGCGGTCGCCGGGGAAATTCCACTTGCCGAGGAAATCGCGGAACGCCTGATTGCTGGCGTCCTTGTCGATCTCGCGCATGTGGTCCATCGGCGACTGGCCCTCGTGCAGCGACTCCACCGTGTGCTGGGCGAAGTAGCCGATGCGCAGGTCCGGATGCGCCATGCGCTCGCCGGCGATCGGCGGCAGTTCGCCGACCAGGGTCTTGACCAGGGTGGTCTTGCCGGCGCCGTTGGGGCCGAGCAGGCCGATGCGCTGGCCGGCCTCCAGGCCGAAACCGACGTTGTGCAGGATCACCGCGTCGGCGCCGTAGCCGGCCTCGGCGTGGTTGAGGCGGATCAGCGAGAACGGCAGCTTGGCCGGCGGCGCCAGCTCGATGCGGAACTCGCGCTCGGCGCGCACCGCCTCGGTGCCGGCCAGCTTCTCCAGGCGCTTCATCCGGCTCTGCGCCTGCGCCGCCTTGGAGGCCTTGGCCTTGAAGCGGTCGATGAAGCTCTGCAGGTGGGCGCGCTCGGCCTGCTCCTTCTCGTGCGCGATCTGCTGCTGGCGCAACTGCTCGGCGCGCTGCCGCTCGAAATCGGTGTAGCCGCCGGTGTACAGCTTGGCGCCGCCGTTGTGCAGATGCAGGGTGTGGGTGGCGACGTTGTCGAGGAACTCGCGGTCGTGCGAGATCAGCAGCAGAGTGCCGGGATACTTCAGCAGCCACTGTTCCAGCCAGTACACCGCGTCCAGGTCGAGGTGGTTGGTCGGTTCGTCGAGCAGCAGCAGGTCGCTGGGCATCATCAGCGCGCGCGCCAGGTTCAGGCGCACGCGCCAGCCGCCGGAGAACGAGGACACCGCGCGGTGGTGGGTCTCGGCCGGGAAGCCGAGGCCGTGCAACAGCTTGCCGGCACGCGCATCGGCGTCGTAGGCGCCCATCTCGGCCATCTTGGTGTGCGCGGCGGCGACCGCCTCCCAGTCCTCGCGCGCGGTCGCCTCGGCCTCCTCGGCCAGCACCGCGGCCACCGCGACATCGCCGCCGAGCACGAAGCTCAGCGCCGGGTCCGGCAGCGACGGGGTTTCCTGGGCGACGCTGGCGATGCGCACCTTGCCGGGCAGGTCGACATCGCCCTTGTCGGCCTCCAGTTCGCCCTTCACCGCCGCGAACAGGCTGGACTTGCCGGCCCCGTTGCGGCCGACCACGCCCACCCGATAGCCGGCATGCAGGGTGAGGTCGACATTGGACAACAACAGCCGCTCGCCGCGGCGCAAGGCGAAATTACGTAGGGAAATCAAGGCAGGGCACTCGGCTAGCGAGGCGGAAGTGTAGCCGCTTCGCCCGCGCCGGCCCACCCGGGGCGGCGACGGCATGGCGCGCCCGGAGCGGAAGCGGGCGCCGCGGAAACCGGACCCAGTACCGTTTTTGTATACACGCCCGCGTGAAAAACGGATTTCAATCCGATGGCACCTGCTGCATCGCACCATCACCAACCGCACCGGACATCCGCCCAGACCCACGCCAATCCCCCAGCCACTGGAGTCTCCGATCGATGACGCAACACCGCCTCCCCCTCGTCAGCGCCGTCCTGCTCGTGCTCGCCTCCGGCAATAGCCTCGCCCAGTCCCAGCAGGCGCCGACCACGCTGGACAACATCATCGTCACCGGCACCCGCATCGCCGACCGCACGGTGGCCGAATCGCAATCGCCGATCGACATCATCGCCCCCGAAGCGCTGCAGGCCACCGGTGCCAGCGACCTCGCCAGCGCCCTCGGCAAGCTGCTGCCGTCGCTGAACTTCCCGCGCCCGGCGATCAACGACGGCAACGACGCGCTGCGCCCGGCGACCCTGCGCGGCCTGTCCCCCGACGCGGTGCTGGTGCTGGTGGACGGCAAGCGCTACCACACCACCTCGCTGGTCAACTACAACCCCTCGGTCGGCCGCGGCTCGGCGCCGGCCGATCTCAACTCCATCCCGATGTCGGCGATCGCGCGCATCGAGGTGCTGCGCGACGGCGCCTCCGCGCAGTACGGTTCCGACGCGATCGCTGGGGTGATCAACATCGTGCTCAAGCACGGCGCCAAGCCCGGCAGCAACAGCGTGACGGTCAACGGCGGGATCATGGACAAGGGCGATGGCGAGCAGAACGGCATCGACGGCTCCTACGGCCTGGCCTTCGGTGGCGCGGCCGGCGGCGAGGCGCCGGGCTGGGTGCGGGTGTCCTGGAATTACCAGAACGCGATGAACACCAACCGCGCCGAGAACACCGACAAGGCCACCACCCTGGCCGGCGCGGAAAATCCCAGCGGCATTCCCTACGAGCGCTACGGCGACCCGGCGGTCAAGACCTATCAGGGACTGGTCAATTTCGGCTACGCGCTCACCCCGCACGTCGACCTGTACGGCTACGCCAACTTCAGCCGCCGCGAGGTGCTCTCCAACGGCTACTACCGCGCCTGGGACAACAGCGACCGCAACGTGCAGGCGGTCTATCCCAACGGCTTCCTGCCGCAGATCTACAACCCGTCCAACGACCGCGCCGCGGTGCTCGGGGTCAAGGGCAGCACCGACAGCGGCTGGACCTGGGACGTCTCGGCCGACCACGGCAAGAACGACGTCACCTTCGACCTGCGCAACACCATCAACACCAACCTGTACTGGAGTACCGGCGCCTCGCCGACCCGCTTCAACGCCGGCGGCTTCCGCAACGAGCAGAACGCGCTCAACGCCGACTTCAGCAAGTCGCTGGACTGGGGCCTGGCCTATCCGGTGACCCTCGCCTTCGGCGCCGAGTACAGGCAGGACAAGTACGCGGTGGTGGCCGGCTCGCCCACCTCGATCTACTTCGATCCCGACGCCATCAACCCCGATACCGGTGCGCCCTACCCCGGCGGCTCGCAGGTATTCCCCGGCCTGTCGCCCTCGGTGGCCGGGCAGTTCAAGCGCCACAGCAAGGCGGTGTACGCCGGCCTGGAAGCGGACCTGACCGAACGCCTGTCGGGCGGCGTGGCCGCGCGCTACGAGGACTACAGCGATGCCGGGTCGACGCGCTCGGGCAAGCTGTCGGCGCGCTACCAGCTCAACGACACCTTCGCCCTGCGCGGCACGCTCTCCAACGGCTTCCGCGCGCCCTCGCTGGCGCAACAGAACTACGCCTCGGTGGTGACCCTGCCGGTGGACGGCGTCCTTAGCCAGATCGGCACCTACCGCACCTCCGACCCGGTGGCGATCGCGCTCGGCGCCAAGCCGCTGACGCCGGAGAAATCCACCAACTACGGTGTCGGTGCGGTCTGGCAGCCAGGCGGCGGCTTCAATGCCACCCTGGATCTGTACCAGATCCGCATCTGGGACCAGATCCTGTACTCGGACCAGATCTCGCTGGCCGTGCCGATCGGCCAGGTCAGCGCCGCGCAGTTCTTCGTCAACGGCGCCACCACCCGCACCCGCGGCGTGGACTGGGTGAACAACTACCTGCTCGATCTCGACCGCGCCGGCACGCTCAACCTCAGTGTCAGCGCCAACTACAACAAGACCGAGATCCTGGAGATCTCAGATCCGAACTTCGGCCGCGCCAGCCAGGGCCTGCTGACCGATGCCACGCCCCGCACCAAGTACGTGCTCAGCGGCGACTGGAACCTGGCCGGCTGGACCCTGCACGGCGACGCCACCCGCTACGGCGCCATCACCCGCCGCGGCGACGACGCCGATGGCAGCCAGGACCAGGGCTTCGCCGCGCGCTGGCTGCTGAACCTGTCCACCAGCTACGCCTGGCACGACCTCACCTTCACCGTCGGCGCCGACAACGTCACCAACCAGTATCCGACCCGGACCGCGCTCAACAACATCTACGACGACCGCCCCAACGGCC
Organism: Xanthomonas sp. DAR 35659; assembly: GCF_041242975.1. NCBI lineage: Bacteria > Pseudomonadati > Pseudomonadota > Gammaproteobacteria > Lysobacterales > Lysobacteraceae > Xanthomonas > Xanthomonas medicagonis. The sequence goes on along the minus strand of NZ_CP162488.1, from coordinate 1,504,265 downwards.
TGCAGTACTCGCCGCTGTCGCCGTTCGGTTTCAACGGGCGCTATTGGTACGGGCGGGTGAGCTACCGCTTCTGAGGCGGCAGCCGAAGCGCGTGGCGTGGCCCCAGGGGCGCGGCCACGCCCGGAGCGCAAGACTTAGAACGTAAAAGAATAAGAACATGCGCTTGCATCCTGCGACGCAGCACGCATGTTAAAAAATAATAAGACGCCCCTGGGGACGCGGCCCGCCCGGCCATGCCGGCCGCCGCGCCCCGCCTGCCGTTTCGGCACCTGCTGGAGTTTTCATGAACCGTCCGTTGTCCCTGCTGGCGAGCGCCGTGCTCGCCTCCCTCGCCGCTCCCTCCGTCTTCGCCCAGACCGCCCCCGACGCGTCCGGAACCCCCAGCACGCTGGACACGGTAATCGTCACCGGCACCCGCGTCAGCGACCGCACCGTCGCCGAATCGCAGTCGCCGATCGACATCATCACCCCCGAAGCGCTGCAGTCCACCGGCACCTCGGAACTGGCGACCGCGCTGTCGCGCGCCCTGCCCTCGCTGAACTTCCCGCGCCCGGCGCTGACCGACGGCACCAGCGGCATCCGCCCGGCGCAGCTGCGCGGGCTCTCGCCGGACCAGGTGCTGGTGCTGGTCAACGGCAAGCGCCGCCACACCTCCGCGCAGATCAACGTCAACGGCAGCATCGGCCGCGGCGCCTCGGCGGTGGACATCAATGCCATCCCGATCGCGGCGATCGAGCGCGTGGAAGTGCTGCGCGACGGCGCCTCGGCCCAGTACGGCTCCGATGCCATCGCCGGGGTCATCAACATCGTGCTCAAGGGCGCCGGCGAAGGCGGCAGCCTGGCGATCGACCATGGCCAGTACTCGGCCGGCGACGGCGCCAAGTCGCAACTCTCCGGCGACGCCGGCATCGGCTTCGGCGACGGCCGCGGCAGCCTGCACGTGGCCGGGCAGATCAGCCAGCAGGACGAAACCAACCGCGCCGGCCCCTACCAGGGCACCGCGCCGAACACCGGCAACTATCCGGGCATCGGCCAGACCACCTTCGTCTACGGCGACCCGCAGGTCGACGCGACCGCGGTCTCGGCCAATGGCGAATTCCGTTTCAGCGACCGCGTCACCGGCTACGCCACCGCCATCGCCAGCAACCGCGACATCACCTCGTTCGCGTTCTACCGCTCGCGCAACCACAGCGGCCAGAGCGCGCTGCTGGCGCAGACCTATCCCGACGGCTACGTGCCGGAGATCGAGCAGTACTCCAAGGACCGCTCGCTGGTGGCCGGCCTCAAGGGCAGCACCGAAGGCGGCTTCGGTTGGGACGTGAGCTACAACTACGGCTACAACAAGATCGACTTCCACACCCGCAACAGCATCAACTACAGCCTCGGCGCCGACAGCCCGCGCAGCTTCTACGACGGCGCGCTGGAGTACACGCAGAACGTGGTCAATGCCGACTTCACCCAGCCGCTGGACTGGGGCCTGGCCTATCCGGTGACGCTGTCCTTCGGCGGCGAATACCGCCAGGAAAAGTGGAACCAGTCGCCGGGCGAGCCAGCCTCCTACGCCGGCACCACCGGCGGCGCGCAGGGCTTCGCCGGCTTCGCGCCGCTCAACGCGGTGCATTCGGATCGCCATAACTATGCGGTCTACGCCGGCCTCGAAGCCGACTTCACCGACAAGTTCTCCGCCGGTCTGACCGGCCGCTACGAGGACTACTCCGACTTCGGCAGCAAGAGTTCGGGCAAGCTGTCGGCGCGCTACGCGTTCACCGACAAGGTGGCACTGCGCGGCACCGTGGCCAGCGGCTTTCGCGCCCCTTCGCTGGCGCAGCAGCAGTACCAGGCGGTGACCAGCAACTACATCAACGGCACGTTCTTCGAATCGGGCACCTTCCCGGTCGACAGCGCCGTGGCCCAGGCGCTGGGCGCCGCGCCGCTGAAGGCGGAGACCTCGCTGTCCTACAGCCTGGGCCTGGTGCTGCAGCCGGTCGAACGCCTGTACCTGACCCTGGACGCGTACCAGATCAAGATCGACGACCGCATCCTACTGTCCTCCAACCTCAACGATGCGGCGGTGCTGGCGCAGCTGCGCGGCCTCGGCTACGCCAACGTCACCAGCGTGCGCTATTTCAGCAACGCCGCCGACACCCGCACCCGCGGCGTGGACCTGGTCGGCACCTACAGCATCCCGTTCGCGGCCAGCTCGCTGGAGCTCACCGCCAGCTACGGCTACAGCAAGACCGAGGTCACCCACGCGATCACCCAGCCGCAGGCGCTGGTGGACATCGGTTCGACCCAGACCACCCTGGGCCGCGACGAGATCGGCCGCCTGGAGGACAGCTTCCCCAAGGACAAGATCATCCTCAGCGGCACCTGGAAGCTGCAGCACTGGGATTTCAACCTGGCCGCCACGCGCTACGGCGACTTCACCGTGCGCAACTCGGCCAGCGCCGCGCGCGACCAGACCTACGACGCGAACTGGGTGGTGGACGCCTCGGCCAGCTTCAAGCCCAGCAGCAACTGGACCCTGACCCTGGGCGCGGACAACCTGCTCGACCAGTACCCGGACAAGACCACCAACTTGGTCAACTCCACCTACGGCATGCTGCCCTACAGCAACTATTCGCCGTACGGCTTCAACGGCGCCTACGTGTACGGGCGGATCAACTACCGCTGGTGACGGCGCCGGCGTAGGCGCGCAACGACGACGCCCCGGCCGTGCCGGGGTATCGCCGTTTCGGCGCCAGCGGGCCGCGCGCTGCACGGTCCACGCGGCGTCAAGGCATGGCGCCGGCATCGGTGGTATCAGGGAACCTCGTTCTTTCTGCCGAGGCACGCCCATGGACACCCGAGAGCTCTACCGTGGCCGCTTGATCGACCACCTGCACCTGGTGGTGCGGGATCTGCAGGCGAGCCAGACGTTCTATTCGGCGGTCCTGGACGTGCTCGGCATCCCGCTCGGCGGCCAGGGCGAGGGGTATTTCTGGGCCGACGAGCTGTTCGTCTCCGATCGCGACACCGTCGCCCAGGGCGAACTGACCGGGCGTCACCATCTCGCGTTCCAGGCGCGCGACCGCGCCATGGTCGAGGCATTCCACCGCACCGCGATCGCGCACGGCGGCCGCGACAACGGCGTCCCGGGCCTGCGTCCGTAACATCCCGATTACTACGCGGCCTTCGTGCTCGATCCGGACGGCAACAACCTGGAAGCGGTCTACCACGGACCGGCGCAGCGCAGCGCCGACGCGGTACACATCGCGTTCTGAGGCCGCTTTGCCGATGCTCTGGCGCTGGTCAGTGGACGCATCAGCGCCGCCACGCGCAGAGGATGCTGCGTACTGCCCGCATCGCAGCGCAATGCGGCGGTAGCCGCGGGCGGTGCCGACCTCGGCGGCGCGCTACTGGCGTCGAGGCTGGTCACGACGGCGCCATGCCTGCCGACGCGCGCACCGGCGAACCTTGCGTCTGCGGATGCGGTCGGGGCTGAAGCCCCTCCTACAGTGCATCCAGCCAGCGCAGCGCGCATGTCCTGTAGGAGCGGTTTCAACCGCGACGAATACAGTGATGCAACTCCGAGCAGTCCGCTCGATCAATCCGCGTCGCGATACAGCACGTTTTCATCGTCTCGCTTGGGGATTTGGACGTGGCATGGCGCACGCGATCTCCTGCACACATCCTGGCCGGCACGCGGCGCGCCATGTGAACCGCAACGCATTCCGATGCCGCGCACCGCGCCGCCGCGCGTTTTGTCTACAAACCCGATGGGATGGCCGCATCGCTGCTGGCACGGGGCGCGCCGCGGTGGTTGCAACTGCAACTGCGATGTGGGGTTTAACGGAACATTGACACGCCTGTCAGATGCCGGTAATCCATCGTGGCAGCCGCCCCATTCGCCATGCGCGCGACACCCGGGAGGGGGTGATGACGAATGCGGCGGCGCCGACTTCCCTCGTTCTGGAGCCGTCCGCCCATGCCTCGCACGTTCAGCCCTCTCGCGACCGCCATCGCCATCGTCCTGACCACCTCCGCCCTGCCCGCGCTCGCGCAGAGCGACGCCTCCAACAGCGCACGCACGCTGGATACCGTGATCGTCACCGGTACCCGCGTCGCCGACCGCACCGTCGCCGAATCGGCGTCGCCGATCGACATCATCGCGCCGGAAACGCTGCAGGCGACCGGCACCACCGAACTGGCCACCGCGCTGTCGCGCGCGGTGCCGTCGCTGAACTTCCCGCGCCCGGCGATCACCGACGGCTCCGACGCGGTGCGCCCGGCGCAGCTGCGTGGCCTCTCGCCCGACCAGGTGCTGGTGCTGGTCAACGGCAAGCGCTATCACACCACCGCGCTGGTCAATCTCAATGGCGCGCAAGGCCGCGGCTCCTCGCCGGCCGATCTCAACACCATCCCGATCGCCGCGGTCGAACGCATCGAAGTGCTGCGCGACGGCGCCTCGGCGCAGTACGGTTCCGATGCCATCGCCGGCGTGATCAACATCGTGCTCAAGGGCAGCGGCAGCGGCGGCAGCATCGCCGCACGCTACGGCAAGTACAGCGCCGGCGACGGCGAGCAGTACCAACTGTCCGGCGACGCCGGGGTCAAGTTCGGCGAGAACGGCGCCGTGCACTTCGCCGCGCAGGGCGGCCACCAGGACCAGACCGATCGCGCCAAGCCGTACCTGGGCGAAGTGCAGCAACGCTACGGCGACCCGGACGTGGACCAGGGTGCGTTCTCCTACAACGGCCAGTACAGCCCGGCCGAATACCTGACCTTCTATTCCTACGGCATGCTCAGCCGCCGCGAAGTGCTCTCCAACGGCTACTTCCGCTGGTCCGGCGACAACCGCAACCGCCCCGAACTCTACCCCGACGGCTTCCTACCGCAGATCTACAACGTCAGCAAGGACGTGTCCTGGGTCGGCGGCTTCAAGGCCAGCACCGAAGGCGGCCTGGCCATCGACATCAGCTACAACTACGGCCGCAACAACCTCAGCTTCGAGGTCAAGAACAGCCTCAACAACAGCCTGGGCCTGGCCAGCCCGACCGACTTCTACGCCGGCACGCTGGAAGTCACCCAGAACGTGCTCAACGCCGACTTCAGCAAGTCGCTGGATATCGGCCTGGCCTATCCGGTGACGCTGGCCTTCGGCAGCGAATGGCGCGGCGAGAAGTTCAACGAATCGCCGGGCGAGGTGGCCTCCTACGTCAACGGCGGCGTGCCCTCGGCCAACGGCACCCTGCTGCCGGGCGCGCAGGTGTTCGCCGGCTTCAAGCCCAGCGACTCGGGTCACTACGACCGCAACAGCTACTCGGCCTACCTCGATCTGGAAGGCGACATCACCGACAAGTTCTCCGCCGGCCTGGCCGGGCGCTACGAGAACTACAGCGACTTCGGCGATACCGGCACCGGCAAGCTGTCGCTGCGCTACGCCTTCACCGACAAGGTCGCGCTGCGCGCCACCGCCTCCACCGGCTTCCGCGCGCCGTCGCTGCAGCAGCAGTACTTCCAGTCCATCGCCACCAACTTCATCAACGTCACCCAGCCCGACGGCAGCATCGCCGCCACCCCGTTCGAGATCGGCACCTTCCGCACCGACAACCCGGCCGCGGTCGCGCTCGGCGCCGAGCCGCTGAAGGCGGAGAAGTCGAAGAACTACGGCCTGGGCCTGGTGCTGCAGCCGGTCGATGCGCTGTACGTCACCGTCGACGCCTATCGCATCGACATCGACGACCGCATCGTGCTGTCGGAGAACCTGACCTCCACCGCGGTGCGCAACTACCTGCAAGGCAACGGCTATGCCGGCATCGGCGGCGGCCGCTACTTCACCAACGCGATCGACACCAAGACCCAGGGCGTGGATGCGATCGGCACCTACAAGATCGCGTTGTCGAACAGCAACCTGGATCTCACCGCCGGCTACAACTACAACAAGACCGAGATCGAGAAGATCGCCGAGAACCCGGCGGTCTTGGAGGCGATCGACCCGACCGCGGTGCGCATCGGCCGCGCAGAGATCGGCCGCATCACCAAGGGCGCGCCGCGCGACAAGTTCTTCCTGAGCAGCGTCTGGGCGCCTGGCAACTGGGCGTTCACCGCCACCGCCACACGCTGGGGCGAATTCACCGACTTCGGCACCACGCCGGCCGCCGACCAGACCTACGCGGCGAAGTGGACGCTCGACCTGGCGGCCAGCTACAAACTGGGCAACTGGGATTTCACCATCGGCGGCGACAACGTCCTCGACGAGTACCCGGACCAGTCGCGCGCCGGTGCCGGCACCCGCACCTACCTGCCGTACAGCACCTCCTCCCCGTTCGGTTTCAATGGCGCGTTCGCCTACGCCAACGTCAACTACAAGTGGTGACACCGGTGCGGCGGCGGCGGCGCGCGCGTCGCCGCTGCCGCATTGGTCGGGCATGACGCGCGCGCACCAGCACGCACACTGCGATGGCAGTCACGAGCGTGATGCGGTCGCGCGATGGCGAGCGCGCTCCTCGCCATTCGGCTTCGACCACGCGCGCGCCTACGCCAACTTCAACTGAGAATGGTGAGCCGCGCAGGCACGGCGCGATCGGCGACCGCGCACGCGCATAGCTGCCAGGCAAACGCCCCGGGCCCGGAGGGTTTTGCCGGCGCGCGACCGACGGCAACGACGCGCCAATCGCGGGTTGCCGTGCATCCGCGATGTGCGGCTAGCACAGCGAAGGAAGCGGAGGAAGTCACTTCCGTAGACATCCACATAATCCACAACCATATCAATGGCATAAACCAGAACGTCGCCGGTCTACCGCATATTTGTCAACAGCGGCACGCTGCGACTCGCGTAAGGTGGAATCGCCTGAACGGCAGGCGCTAGACCCTTAGCAGGGGAAGGAAAATAAAATGGAATGGAACACGAAGAAAATCGCGGTGCTCGCGTCGGGAGCCTTGCTGTGCTCGGCGCTCAGCATGAGCGCTCAGGCGCAAAGCTGCTGCCCGACCGGCGGCGGCAGTCAAATCGCTCGTCAAGGTCTGGGCGAGAGCGCACCGGCCGCGACCGATCTGTCCTCGAACGCGACCGTGAGCATTTACCAGTTCGAGCGCAGCGGCGTGACCTATCTGCAGATCAACGACGCGAATGGACAGGTCCGCGGCGCGATCGGGCGAATCGAAAACACCGCCTGGGTGACGCCAATGGGCAAGGACGTGGACCGGGTCAGCATCGTCGAGACGCTGGACCAGAGCCGCGGCACCGTGGTCTACGACGCGCGCTACTTCACCGTGCAGCGGGCCAGCACCAACAGCGGCGACGCCTGGACCGTCACCATCAAGAAGTGAGGGTGCGGCGTTCCGACGGCTCGGAGACCAGGAAGCTGATCTTCAACTCATGACGGCGCCGACAGGTGCCGTCATGGGCTTTCAGCCGGCTCGCCAGTTCCGATTCGACGTCGTCCACGCGCTTGCCCGAGTCGTTCCTGGCAAGCAACAGCGTCGGGTCCGCCGCGATACTGACCACCAGACCACGCCGGCCACGCGCCTTCCACACACGCGCGGTGATGCGATGGCGGCTGCCGCTGGGCAGCACCTCCATCGCATTGAGCACGCAGCGGTACGCCGCCAGTTGCAGCCCGATCGACAGTTGCTGCGATTCGCCGCGCAGCCGCGTCTCGACTTCGGTATCGCAGGCATTGGCGAAGGCGATCGAGTTCAAGGCGCCATACAGGCCGTGGGTCTCGATATCCAGGGGATACAGCGCGGCGACGTAGTCGTCCAGCAGTTGCGCCTGGATCACGCCGGTGCGGTTCATCTCCATGGCCGCCGCGTAGTGCCCGCGCTCCTTCAGCGAGGAGGCGATATCGCGACGCAGCTTGTTGAGGTGGGTGTGGATATCGGTGTACTCGATCACCCGGTTGCGCAGCGTGCGCTCGGCGGACATATAGCTGGCCTGCGCCACCTGCAGCGCCTGCTGCTCGGCATAGCCGAAGTGCCGCGCCTGGCGGAAGGCGCTGGAAATCTTCACGCCGAGCACGAACAGCAAGGTGGCGGCGAACGCCACCAGCATCTGCACATCGAACGTCTGTTGATCGAAGGCGCCCGCATGGTTCGAGCGCGGTAGCGACATGGCGACCGCCAGGTTGGCCAACACCACGCCGACCGCCGAACCGCGCCAGCCATACGTCAGCGTGAGCCAGACGCCCGGAACCAGCAGCATCAGCAGGATGAACTGGTGCAGCAAACCCGGCGTGCGCATCGCCAGGGCAAAGATGCCGGCCACTGCGAGGACCGCGATTGCAGAGTCGCGCAGCAGCTTCCTGGACAGGGTCTTGTCGCCCTTGCGGTGCAGCCAAAGCAACGTCGGCAGGAAGAACATCAGGATGCCCAGATAGCTACCCATCCAGTACCTGACGCTGGTTTCCAAGGTGATGAAGGCGGCAGGCCCGTCCAACATGGCGTTGATTGCCTTGTTGACCAACAACCCCCACAGCCCCAGTCCCACGGCGAGCAAGGGCAGCCAGCGCTGCACCGCCGCCGAACCGGCGAACCGGGTGCGGAACGCCCATGGCAGCAGTGCGAAGACCGGCACGACCACGAATGGGCTCAGATACGCCCATAGCTCGCTGACGCCGTCGTGGTTGGCCATCGGCACGCGCATCGTCAGCAACGCGGCAGCGTCGCCCAGGAACACGTAGGGCCAGAGTCGATAGGGCAGGAACAGCAATGCCGCCGCACGTACGCCGGCCGGCAAGAACCATTGGTCCATCGACCAATGCCATGCGACCACGTAGAGCGCGCAATAGGCCGCACTGAGGAGGATGCCGCCGACGAGTTTTTTCAGTGTAGCCATGCCACCTTGTTCCTTGGCAGGACGCCCAATTGGCGCAAACATACAGCACCGCACCAGCCCATACAGTAGACAGTTTGCAGTGTGTGCGACCGCGGCAACGCCTTGTGCCACGGGGGTTTGCGAGGATCGCGAAGACGCTGGGACCGGCTTCTCATTCGGCGATTTCCGACGCCCGCGCGATTTTGACCGTTTTGCGTATCACATCCAAGCGAGATCGTTGCCAATGCTGGGTTCGCGGCCGGCAAGCACGCTCGACCACAGTGTCGGCGACCGGATTGTCGGTGTTTCGTCGGAGCGGATCGGCTTTACCGCAATCGGATGGCACCGCCGCCGCTGGCCTGGCTCCAGCCCCGAGCACTGGAAGGAAAAAGGCCACGGTGGTCGGCCAGAGCGGGGGCGTAGCGCACGGATAGCCCCACCGCCCGTGGCGCCATCCGAGCAACGGATCGCTGGGCGTGGCGCGGCCACAGGCCCGACGGGCAAGGGCCAGCGCCAGGCACGCTGGTCACGGACCAGGCGGATCGAATGGATCACCCGTCGGGCACCGCAGCCGCCCGGCCGGCGCCTGTGCCTGTGCCTGCTCCTGCTCCTGTGCCTGTGCCTGTGCCGCAGGCAGTAGGCAGTAGGCAGTAGGCATCGGGCATCGGGCATCGGCAGATTTGCCGGCAAAAGCCGCATCGGCCACACTCCGGGTCTCTTTGTTCTGCGAACTTGAATGCATCACGACACCAGCCTCATCGACATCATCGCGGTCGGGCTTGCGCTCGCCTTCATCCTCGGCACGCTCGCCCATCGCATCAAACTCTCGCCGCTGGTCGGCTATCTGGTGGCCGGGATCTGCGTCGGCCCGTTCACGCCCGGCTTCGTCGCCGACCAGGCGCTGGCCAACCAGTTGTCGGAACTGGGGGTGATGCTGCTGATGTTCGGGGTGGGGCTGCACTTCTCGCTCGAAGACCTGATGGAAGTGAAGTGGATCGCGATCCCCGGCGCGCTGGCGCAGATCGCGGTCGCCACCCTGCTGGGCTGGGGGCTGGCCTGGAGCATGGGCTGGCCGACCCTGCACGGCCTGGTGTTCGGCCTGGCGCTGTCGGTGGCCAGTACCGTGGTGCTGCTGCGGGCGATGGAGGAACGGCGCCTGCTGGAAACCCTGCGCGGGCGCATCGCGGTGGGCTGGCTGATCGTCGAGGACCTGGTGATGGTGCTGGCGCTGGTGTTGCTGCCGGCGCTGGCCGACGCGCTCGGCGGCAAGGGCGCCGACACCGGGTCGATCCTCGGCGCGCTCGGCATCACCCTGCTGAAGATGGCCGCGTTCGTGGTGGCGATGCTGGTGGTCGGGCGCCGCGCGATCCCGTGGGCGCTGGAGAAGGTGGCCGCGACCGGCTCGCGCGAGCTGTTCACCCTGTCGGTGCTGGCGATCGCGCTGGGCGTGGCGTTCGGCTCGGCCACCCTGTTCGGCGTCTCGTTCGCGCTGGGCGCGTTCTTCGCCGGCATGCTGCTGAAGGAATCCGAGTTGAGCCACAAGGCCGCCAGCGACTCGTTGCCGCTGCGCGACGCCTTCGCGGTGCTGTTCTTCGTCTCGGTGGGCATGCTGTTCGATCCGCACATCCTGCTCGAACACCCCTGGCAGGTGCTGGCCACGTTCCTGACCATCACCGTCGGCAAGTCGCTGGCCGCCTTCGTGATCGTGCGCGCGTTCGGCCACCCCACCGGCATCGCCCTGACCATCTCCACCAGCCTGGCGCAGATCGGCGAGTTCTCCTTCATCCTCGCCGGCCTGGGCGTGAGCCTGGCGATCCTGCCGGAGACCGGCCGCGACCTGATCCTGGCCGGCGCGCTGCTGTCGATCATCGCCAACCCGCTGCTGTTCACCTGGCTGGACCGCTGGCAGGCGCGGCAGGCCGTGGAGGCGCCGGTGACCGTGGAGCCGGAACTGCCGCCGGGTCCGTCGCTGGACCTGGCCGACCACGCCATCGTGATCGGCTACGGCCGGGTCGGCAGCGCGCTGGCGGCGGTACTGCGCGAGCGCGGCGTGCCGGTGCTGGTGATCGACGACAACCGCGACCATGTCGAACGCGCCCACGCCGACGGCATCCCCGGCATCCGCGGCAGCGCCGCCGCCGACCGCGTGCTGGCCGAGGCACATCCCGAAAAGGCCAAGATCGCGATCCTGGCGATCCCGCAACCGCTGGAGGCCGGCGAAGCCCTGGCCAAGCTGCGCGCGCTCAATCCAGGCCTGACCCTGCTGGCCCGCGCGCACAGCGACGCCGAGGTCAAGCACCTGCTCGAGCATGGCGCCGACGGCACGGTGATGGCCGAGCGCGAGCTGGCCTATTCGCTGGCCGAGATGGTGATGGCGACGCCGCCGTATCGAGGGTTGCGGGCTGCTGCTGGCTGAGGCTGTCGGGCTGGGGCGTATCCCCACTCCCCGAGTCTGTCGCGAGGAGTGATGACACGCCCTAGAGATTGGGACTTGGGAATCGCGAATCCGACTCCCTCAGGTGCGGTGCTTCCCGGGCGAATGCCGGCGTAGCGCGGATGCGGCCTTGGGCGGGCATGCCCACCCATCGCCGATATTCTTGATAAGCATTCGCGTTTACGGCAGGATTGCGCTCCCTGTCCCAGTTCCGCCCGCCTCTCCATGGCTTGCAAGATCGGGTTGCTCAGCTCCCTGCCCAGCCCCTTGCTCTGCGGGACTTTCGGTCACCGCTGCCACGACGTGACCGCGCGCGACCCTGCACATGCTGCTGCCGCCGTCCGCGAAACCAGACCACCCGATCCACGCTGGCGGACTGGACCGCTGCGCCACCCAGAGCGGCGTGCCGGAAGGCGACGCCAAGCCGATCGGCCGTGCGTGCGTGGCGCAACGTCGCCGCCGGCGGCCGCAAGCGGACCGGCGGTGCCTGTGCGCCGGCGCACGCCACGCGCCGCGGTAGTCCGCGCAACGTTGGCCCGCCGCCGCATGGCGTGCGCCCCGATGTCTTCTTCCCCGGAGTTCCCACCTTGACCGTTTCGCTCTCCCCGGCGTCGCTGGCCGTCGCCGTCTGCATCGCCCTGCTCGCCCCTTCCGCCGCGATCGCCCAGGATACCCAGGCGCCGCAGGACGCGGCGGCGCGGATCCGCCAGCTCGATACCGTGCAGGTGCAGGGCAGCCTGCTCGGCCGCTCCACCGTGGAGGATGTGCAGCACTACGCGGGCAGCCGCCAAGTGATCGACAACGCGCAGTTGCGCAACGGCGCCAACCGCTCGCTGGACGACGCGCTGCAACGCGTGCCCGGCATCAAGGTGTTCGACGAGACCGGCACCGGCGCGCTGCCGCAGATCATGCTGCGCGGCCTGTACGAAAGCCGCAGCGGCCGCGTGCAGGTGCTGGAGGACGGCATTCCACTGGCGCTGGCGCCGTACGGGCAGACCAGCCTGTCGCTGTTCCCGGTGGGCCTGAACCAGGTCGACCGCATCGACATCGTGCGCGGCGGCGCGGCGGTGCAGTACGGGCCCAACAATGTCGGCGGCGTGATCAACCTGATCAGCCCGGACATCCCCGGCGAGTGGACCACCACGCTCGGGCAGAAGCTCACCGCCGGCGGCGCCGGGCACTACCTGAGCGACACCGCGATCAGCACCGGCGGCTACGCCAGCGACACGTTCGGCCTGCAGTTGGATGCGAACTGGACCAAGGGCGAGTACTGGCGCGAACACAGCGACACCGACATCAAGAACCTGCGCCTGCGCGCGGAATGGTGGCTGGCGCCGGACAAGCTGCTCAAGGCCAGCGTGCAGCGCTACGTGGCCGACATGGACATGGCCGGCGCGCTGTCGACCGCCGACTACCTGCGCAACGCGCGCCAGTCGACGCGGCCGCTGGACGCGTTCAACGGCCGCACCACGCGCGCCTCGCTGGTCTACCAGCAGGACATCGGCGACTTCGGTCCGTTCCAGGATCTGCGCCTGGACTGGAGCAGCTTCAGCGCGCGCAGCAGCCGCAACTTCATCGTCGGCATGCGCCAGGCCAGCACCGAGACCTGGCGCCCCGACCTGCCGCCGCAACTGCGGCAGAGCGCGCCGCGCGACTTCAAGGTGCTGGGCAGCGAGCCGCGCCTGAGCTGGAAGATGGGCGGGGACACGGTCACCCAGCAATGGACGCTCGGCGCGCGCGCGATCAACGAGGACATCGACTTCCTGGTCGGCAACACGCGGCTGAGCGACGGCCTCTACACCCTGGTGCGCGACTGGCGCTTCAAGGATCGCGGCGCCGCCGCCTACCTCAGCAATGCGATCGGGCTGGCGGACGGCCGCCTCACCATCACCCCGGGGTTGCGCTACGAGCGCGTGGATTCGCGCTACTACAACCTCGCCAACGGCACCCGCACGCGCAACGAGACCAGCGATGTGCTGCCGGGCCTGACCCTGGGCTTGCAGGCCACGCCGCAGTGGTATCTGTACGCCGACGGCCAGCGTTCGCTGCGCGCGCCGCAGGTCACCCAGATCGTCTTCGGCGACAATCTCGACGCCGAGCTGGCGTGGAACTACGAGGCCGGCGCGCGCTACCAGCCCAATCAACGCACCCGCGTGCAGGTCGGCGCCTACCTGATCGACTTCGACCAGCAAATCCAGCTCGACAACACCACCCGCACCTATCGCAACCTGGGCAAGACCCGCCACCAGGGCGGCGAGGTGGAACTGCAATGGAGTCCGGCGCAACTGACGGCGCTGACCCTCAACGCCGGCTACGCCTACCTGGACGCACGCCAGGAATCGGGCGCCTACGACGGCAAGCGCGTGCCCTATACCTCGCGCAACCAGCTCAGCCTCGGCGCCAGCTACCAGCCAGGCCGCACCACGCTGGCCGTGTCCGGCTACTACTTCAGCCGCGCTTTCAGCGATGCGGCCAACACCGTGCCGGAAAACGCGATCGGTTCGGTCGGCGAACTGCCGGCGTATTGGGTCTGGAACGCGCAACTGAGCCGGGTGCTCAGCGAGCGCGACAGCGGCAAGCTCAGCGCCTCGCTGGCGGTGAACAACCTCTTCGACCGCGACTACTGGTATCGCGGCATCGACACCAGCCCGTGGGGCCGGCAGCCGGCGCCGGGCCGCAGCGTCACCGTCGGCCTGGAGTACCGCTTCTGATCGTCGCTGGCGCCTAGGGCGTGGCCCCACTCCCCGCGCATGCCGCGCCGCGCGGTCTCGATCTTGCGCTGCCGCGCCCGGCCAGGACGCGCCGCGCTCAGTGCACCGGCACCGGGCGCCGACCCGGCAGCAGCGCCGCCACGATGCCCAGCAGCGGCAGGTAGGACATCGCCTGGTACACGAACACGATGCCCTCGCGGTCGGCGAGCAGGCCCAGTACCGCCGCGCCCAGCCCGCCCATGCCGAAGGCGAAGCCGAAGAACAGCCCGGAGATGGTGCCGATGCGCCCGGGCATCATTTCCTGCGCGTAGACCAGGATCGCCGAGAACGCCGAGGACAGCACGAAGCCGATCAGCACGGTCAACGCGGTGGCCGCGTGCAGGCCGACGTAGGGCAACGCCAGCGCGAACGGCGCCACGCCCAGGATCGACACCCAGATCACCGGCTTGCGCCCGATCCGGTCGCCCACCGGGCCGCCGATCAGCGTGCCCAGCGCCGAGGCCAGCAGGAATGCGAACAGGTGCAACTGCGCGCTCTGCACCGACACCCCGAAGCGCTGGATCAGGTAGAACGTGTAGTAGCTGCTCAGCCCGGCGATATAGAAATACTTGGAGAAGATCAGCAGCAACAGGATCGCCACGATCCGCAGCACGGTCCTGCGCGGCAGTGCCGGCGCCGTGGCGGCCGGCCGCGGCGCGGCGCGCACCGCCTGCAGGTGCAGCGCGTACCAGCGGCCGACGTAGGACAGCAAGGCGATGCCGAGCAAGGCCGCGGCGCCGAACCAGGCCACGCTGTGGCGGCCATTGGGCACGATCACCGCCGCGGCGATCAGCGGTCCCAACGCGGTGCCGGTGTTGCCGCCGACCTGGAACACCGACTGCGCCAGCCCGTGCCGCCCGCCCGAGGCCAGCCGCGCGATGCGCGAGGATTCGGGGTGGAAGATCGCCGAGCCGATCCCGACCAGCGCCGCGGCCAGCAGCACCATCGCAAAGCTGGGCGCGTACGCCAGCAGCAACAATCCGCACAGCGTGGAGCCCATGCCCAGCGGCAGCGAATACGGCGCCGGCCGGCGGTCGGTGCGCAAGCCGATCAACGGCTGGAACAGCGAGGCGGTGAGCTGGTAGGTCAAGGTGATCAGCCCGACCTGGGCGAAGCTGAGCTGGAACTGGCCCTTGAGCACCGGATACAGCGCCAGGATCAGCGACTGCATCATGTCGTTGATCAGGTGCGAGGAGGTGATCGCGGCGAGCACGCCGGCCACCACCGGACGGGGTGCGGCGGCGACGGGAGCGGCGGCGGCGGAGCGCAGGCTGGACATGGCGGACCGGGCGAATGAAGGCGACGGCGCGCATGGTAGGCTGGTCCGCTTCGACCTTCCTGCGCAACATGCCCATCGCTCGTCGAGAAAAGGACACGACCGTTCCACCGCCGCCGTACGCGTGGAGCGTGGATGAGGCGCCGGCCGACGTGGTGTGCAAGGCCACCGACTACCCCAGCGAGACCGTCATCGCCCCGCACCGGCATGCGCGGCACCAACTGGTCTACGCGCTGCACGGGCTGATGGTGGTGCGCTCGGGCCAGGGCCATTGGGTGGTGCCGAGCACCCGCGCGCTGTGGATGCCGGCCGGCACCGTGCACGGCGTGCGCTGCGTCGGCACGCTGGGCATGCGCAGCCTGTACATCCGACCCGACGCGATCGCCGGCATGCCGACGCAGCCGGCGGTGATGGCGGTGGAACCGCTGCTGGAAGCGCTGATCCGCAGCGCCGCCAGCGTGCCGTGGGACCACCTTGCCGACTCGCGCGACGGGCGCCTGATGCGGCTGATCCTGGACGAACTGCACGCGCTGCCGGCGCTGCCGCTGCACCTGCCGCAACCGCACGATGCGCGCCTGCTGCGCATCGGTGCCGCGCTCGATGCCGACCCCGCCGACGCCAGTACCCTGCACGACTGGGCGGCGCGGCTGGATGTGGACGTCAAGACGATCCAGCGCCTGTGCCGGCGCGAACTGCGGATGAGCTTCGGCCAGTGGCGGCAGCAGGTGCGCCTGCTGCGCGGGCTGGAACGGCTCGCCGCCGGCGACCGCGTCATCGACGTGGCGGTCGAACTCGGCTACGACAGCCCCAGCGCCTTCACCGCGATGTTCAAGCGCCAGTTCGGGCAGCCGCCGAGCCAGTTCTTCCGATAGGAACGCAGGCGTCGTGGCGGCGACGGCACATCGGCGGCGGCGCCGCCAGCGCCCGGCCGACACCAGCACACCACAGACTGTCCGCGCGGCCAGGCGCATGCGTCAGGGCCATGCACCGCCGCGATCGGCCATGCCATCGGCGATCAGGCATGCGCCTTTGACTTGGACTCGACGACGGCGGACGCGCGACGCTCGCTGATGCGCTCGACCATCTGCATGTGCTGCGTGCCCCACTCGCACAGCCCTTTCAGCGCCGCCGCCAGGGACTGCCCGAACGGCGTCAGCGAGTACTCGACCCTGGGCGGGATCTCCTGGAAGTCGATGCGCGCGACGATCAGATCGCGTTCCAGCTCCTTGAGCTGCTGGATCAGCACCTTGTCGGTCACCCCGCCGATGGCACGCCGCAACTCGCCGTAGCGGTGAACGTTCATCGCCAGGTTGTAGAGAATCAGCGGCTTCCACTTGCCGCCGAGCACGGACAGCGCGGCCTCGAGACCGCAATTGAAGGTGGTTTTCGCCATGATCCGATCGCTCCGAATGCACTTACCAAATGGTGCATACTATTCAAAATAATAGCTCGGATCTAGAGTGGCGCCTCCCCATTCTCTGGAGCGCAGCATGAGCAGGCTCAACGGCAAGATTGCAGTGGTCACCGGCGGCAACAGCGGCATCGGTCTGGCAAGCGCGATTCGCTTCGCGGCCGAAGGCGCACAGGTCGTCATCGTCGGGCGTCGGCAGGAGGAACTGGACAAGGCGCTGCGCCTGATCGGCGCCGACGCCATCGCCATTCAGGGCGACATTTCGAAGCTGGACGATCTGGACCGCGTCTTCGCCCAGATCCAGGCCGAAAAGGGCCGCATCGATGTGCTGTTCGCCAATGCCGGGCTGGGCGACTTCCTGCCGCTGGGCGCGATCACCGAGGAATCGTTCGACCGCACCTTCGGCATCAACGTCAAGGGCACCCTGTTCACCGTGCAAAAGGCCTTGCCGCTGATGCGCGCCGGCGGTTCGGTGATCCTCACCGGCTCGACCGCCGGCAGCACCGGCACGCCGGCCTTCAGCGTGTACAGCGCCAGCAAGGCCGCGCTGCGCAATTTCGCCAGGACCTGGGCGCTGGACCTGAAGGGCACCGGCATCCGTGTCAACGTGCTGTCGCCGGGACCGATCACGACGCCGGGCCTGGACACCGCGCTGTCCGGCACCGGCCAGCAGGACGCGATCCTCGCCGACATGACCGCGCAATTGCCGCTGGGTCGCATCGGCCGTGCGGAGGAAGTGGCGGCCACGGCACTGTTCCTGGCCTCGGACGAGAGCAGCTTCATGACCGGCAGCGAAGTGTTCGTGGACGGCGGCCTCGCCCAGGTCTGAGCCTGGCGCGCGTTCGTCGGTGGGCGAGCGTGCGCGAGCGGCGGCGCCCGTGCGCGAGCGGCGGCCGCCTCTTCGTCGCGGCGGCGAACGCGCCACGGCCGCCCGGCGTGTTGACCGCGATGCGCGAACGCGCCCGAGCCGGGCAGCCGCCCCGCGCCGATGCTTCCGGGCGACGCCTGCATTGACGAGTCCGCGGACCGTGTCACGGTTTGGTCAGATCCGCAGGCGCAGGATGCGCGCATCACCCGCCCGGAGCAGCGCCATGACCCGTTCCCTCCCGCTCGCCATGTACCTGCTGCTGAGCCTGAGCGCCGCGCCGTTGCTGGCCGATGCCGCCACCAAGCCGCAGACCGCGCAGCAGTCGCTGATGGCCCAATGCTCGGCACAGAACAAGGGCAAGAAGGGCGATGAATACAAGAGCGCGCAGAAGGCCTGCCTCAGCGGCAACGCGGCGCCGGCCTCCGGCAACGCTGCGCAGCAGCGGATGAAGGACTGCAATGCCAAGGCCGCCACGCAGAAACTGCAGGGCGACGCGCGCAAGACCTTCATGAGCGGCTGCCTGAAGAAGTGAGCGCCGTAAGCCCCTCTCCCCCCGGGAGAGGGGTTGGGGTGAGGGGACGACAGCCCGCGAAGCCGGCAAGACCGGCATTGCGCCGTTTTAGAAGCGGCTTGAGCCGTGGCGGGCATCCCGAGGAAGGTCGGTCGCGGCTGAAGCCGCTCCTACAAAATCCCCGACCCCGCCTCCCGGGCTTTTCAGCAGCCGAATGGCTGATCATCCCCGCCTCTCGCATGATCCACCGGGATCGGCGCATAGTCCTCGCCGAACGCGACCTCGCCCGGCGTCCATCCGGAACGCCGCCGCACCGCGCCCCAGAAGCGCTTGAGCCCTTCCCACTGCAACGCGACCAGGCCCAGTTCGTTGTCGCGGTCCACCATCGGATCGCCGACGCCGGTGGGCCGAACCGGCTCGCCGTACAGCGCGGTGCCGAACAGCACGTCCCAGACCGCGAACACCTGGCCGAAATTGCAGTTGTGCAGGTTCGGCCGCTGCGGATCCACGCGCATGTGGTGCAGGCGGTGGAACGGCGGATCGACCAGGAGCTTGTTGAGCACCGGGCCAAAGCCGAAACGCACGTTGGCGTGCGACAGGTTCTGCACCAGTTCGCCGAGCAGCATCAGCCAGGCGAACGCGTCGGCCTCGATGCCGAAGACAATGCCCACCGCGGCCAGCACGAATGACTGCAGCATGCCGTCCAGGTAGTTGCTGCGGTCGTTGGCCCAGCAACTGAGCTGGCGCTGGCTGTGGTGCATGCTGTGCATCGCCCACCACCACGGCAGCCAGTGCTGGATCCGGTGCATCCAGTAGTAGGTGAAGTCGTAGGCCAGGTAGTACAGCGCGAACAAGGCCAGCGGATGCCGGTCCAGCCATGGCCAGGCGTGGCGCAGGCCGGACGCCGGCGCCGCCGTGGCGCCCGCATCGGCGCCGCCCAGTGCGTTGACCAGCGGGGTCAGGATCAGGAACGAGAACAACGGGAACACGCCGACCAGCATCAGCCAGGTGTAGTGGAAGTCGATCCGTGCCAGGCGCCGGTGCTCCCAGCGCTCGGCCGGCCACAGACTTTCCAGCGGGCGGAACAGCACGCCGATGGCGCACAGTTGCAGCGCGGCGATCAGCAGCGACGCGGCGATCGCGCGCGGATCGTCGCTGAGCCCGGTCAGGTGCAGCGCCGCCAGCAGCGGCGCCACCCCATGCTCGGCCACCGCGGCGACGACGACAGACCAGGCCTGCGCGATGGACGACATGAAAACGGCTCCTGGCCTGCGGTCACGACGCCGCCGGCACGATTGCCGGGCATCCGGGCGTGTCGTCCATCCCCGCGCGGCGCGTCGGCAGCGACGCTGCGCCGGAACCTGGCAGGCCACCGGCCGGCGCCGCGCGGCGCGACCCGACCGCCCAGTCTGGCGCTACGCCACTCACCGCCCGCCGCCGGACTCCCAACCCCCGACGCACCCCGCCCGAAGATGGACGACACGCCTCAGCGTGCCGACCGATCCTTTCGCCTGCCTGTCCGCCGGCGTGTACTCGCGATCGACAGCGATCGTCTGGGCAGCGGCGTGCAGCGCGCCGCCGCCGCGCATGGAGCGGGCGGGATCAGGCCTGCGCCAGTGCCTGGCGCAGGTCGGCGAGCAGGTCGTCGATGTGCTCGATGCCCACCGACAGCCGCACCGTGTCCTCGCTGACCCCGCTGCGCTCCAGTTCCTGCGGCGACAGTTGGCGATGCGTGGTCGAGGCGGGATGCGTGGCCAACGACTTGGCGTCGCCGATGTTCACCAGCCGGGTGAACAACTGCAGCGCGTCGAGGAAACGCGCGCCGGCGGCGCGCCCGCCGCGCAGGCCGAAGGTCAGCACGCCCGAGCCCTGCCCGCGCAGGTACTTCTGCGCCAGCGCATGTTCCGGATGCCCGGGCAGGCCGGCGTAGTTGACCCACTCCACCTTGGCCTCCTCCTGCAGGTGCCGGGCGATCGCCAGCGCGTTCTGGTTGATCCGGTCCATGCGCAACGGCAGCGTCTCGATGCCTTGCAGGAGTTGGAAGGCATTGAACGGCGACAGCGCCGCGCCGGTGTTGCGCAGCGGCACCACCCGCGCGCGGCCGATGTACGCCGCCTCGCCCAGCGCCTCGGTGTAGACCACGCCGTGGTAGCTCACGTCCGGTTCGTTGAGGCGGCGGAAGCGCTGCGCGTGCGCGGCCCATGGAAAGCGCCCGGAATCGACGATCGCCCCACCCAGGCTGGTGCCGTGCCCGCCCAGATACTTGGTCAGCGAATGCACCACGATGTCGGCGCCGAAGTCGAACGGCCGCAGCAGGTACGGCGTGGGCACGGTGTTGTCGACGATCAGCGGCACGCCATGCGCGTGCGCGACCGCGGCCACCGCCTCCAGGTCGGTGACGTTGCCGCGCGGGTTGCCGATCGACTCGACGAAGATCGCCTTGGTGCGCGCGTCGATCAGCCCGGCGAACGCGTCCGGATCGCGATAGTCGGCGAAACGGGTGTCGATGCCCGACAACGGCAGCGTATGCGCGAACAGGTTGTAGGTGCCGCCGTACAGCGCGCTCGAGGAGACGATGTTGTCGCCGGCCTCGGCGATGGTCTGGATCGCGTAGGTCACCGCGGCCTGCCCGGAGGCCACCGCCAGCGCGCCGATGCCGCCTTCCAGCGCGGCGACGCGCTGCTCCAGCACGTCGGTGGTGGGGTTCATGATGCGGCTGTAGATGTTGCCCTGCACCTTCAGGTCGAACAGGTCGGCACCGTGCTGGGTGTCGTCGAAGGCGTAGGCCACGGTCTGGTAGATCGGCACCGCCACCGCGCGGGTGGTCGGATCGGGGCGATAGCCGCCGTGCACGGCGATGGTTTCCAGCTTCCAGTTGGGGTCGGACATGGGCGGGTCTCGGCAAGAGGAGCCGATGACGATAGCGCCCCGCGTGCCGGCGAATGCAAACCTGCGGTTATGAGGCCATGCCGCCGGGTTGTCAGCGGCTTCGCGAACGGGCGGTCGCGAGGCCGAGCGACCGCGCCGGCTCGGGTGCCCCGTATGATGGTCCGGTCCGCTCGCAGGTCGCCGCCGATGAAACACGTCCTCCGCCCGCTCTGGCTGTGCTTGCTGCTCCCGCCCGCATGCGCGCGGGCCGCGCCGCCGCCGTACGCGATGGAACAGTGGAGCCAGCCCTACACCTGCGAGGCACAGCACCAGCGCTATCTCGCCGACCCCGAACACGCCGCCAGCGTGTCCGCGCACGTCCTGATGCAACGCTATCTCGGCGTGCTCGACGAGGTGATCGCCGGCGATGAGGCCGCCCTGACATTCGCCCATCTCTGCGATCGGCTCGACCTCGATTTCTATTCCGGCATGCTGCCGCCGCCCTACGCCGAACCGTGGTATCCCTCGCCGCCGCCACCGGTCGGCAACCTCTTCGTTGCTTCCGTCGACGCTGCCGGTACGGCGTTCACGCAAGAGGTCGAAGCGAAGTACTTGCCCAAGGAGGCGTCGCTCTCGCTTTCCATCAGGTCACAGGAGGATGCACCCGTGGCCGCGGGGAGCGGACTGGGCTACCGCTATCGCGACATGGGCGACGCCTGCCCGCTGCGGCTCGGGCAGTTGGCCGACAGGCTGGCCGCCGCGGGGTTCTCGAAAGAGTACTACGCCGTGGAGCCGCCGCCGCCGCAACACGCCGACACCGACTATGGCGTCAGCGCCAGCTTCCAGCGTGGCGACCTTGCCGTGGGCGCCACACTGCAAGGCACGTTCGCTGCGCAACGCGCCCACCCCGAGGCGGCGTGCGTGGCAGGCATCACACTGTCCGTGGAGAAATAGGCGCTCGCCCTGCCGCCGGATGGAACGCCGAACTCGGCGCGCCGATCCGGTAGCGGCATGCAGGCTCAATCGTCGCCGAGCGCACCATGGGCGAGCAGCCAGGCGCGCAACGCCTCGGCATCGACATAGCGCTCGGCGCGCAGGCCCAGGGCACGCGCCGCTTCGACGTTGATCGCCGCATCGTCGACGAACAAGGCCGCGTCCGCCGCCACGCCGAGCTGCGCCAGCGCATGCGCGAAGATCGCCGGCTCCGGTTTGATCGCGCCGACCTCGCTGGAGTTCACCACCGCATCGAACGCATCGGCGATGCCGAGCGCTTCCAGGTCGTGCTGCAGGCGCGAGGTGGCGTTGCTCAGCAACACCACCGGCATGCGCCGACGCACTTCCCGCAGCAGCGCCAGCACCGGCGGGTTGAGGAGCGCCGCCGCCGGCGCGGACCATGCGGCGACCAGCGCGACGGCGTCCGCATCCGGCGCCAGCGCCTTGATGCGCGCGGCCACCTCGGCCCGCCAGTGCGTGTCGCTGGTCGTCCCGCGGATCGCCGGCTCCAGCAGCGCCGGCGCGAACGCCACCGCGCGCAAGCTGCCGGGCGGCACGCCGTGCGCTCGCTCCAGTTCCGCGTCGTCGTCGGGCCACAGCCGCAGCACGCCGTCCATGTCGATCAACAACGCGCGCGCCGCAGGCGCGGCGGTGCGCGCCTGCGGCGTCGGCGTGACGGAATCCATCACGCCTTCTCGAACACCAGCTTGCCGCCCTCGGCCTCGACCTTGATGGTGTCGCCGCTGAGGAACTGGCCGGACAGGATCTGCTGCGCCAGCGGGTTCTCCAGCTGCGACTGGATCGCGCGCTTCAGCGGCCGCGCGCCGTACACCGGGTCGAAGCCGACGTTGCCGAGCAGCTCCAGCGCGCGCGCGCCCAGTTCGATCTTCAGCCCGCGCTCGGCCAGGCGCTTTTCCAGGCCGTGCAGCTGGATGCGCGCGATCGAGGTGATCTGCGCCTTGTCCAGCGGATGGAACACCACGATGTCGTCCAGACGGTTGATGAACTCCGGGCGGAAATGCGCCTGCACCACGCCCATCACCGCCGCCTTCATCTGCGTGTAGGCCTCGGCGCTGCCGTCGCCGGACAGCTCCTGGATCTGGTGCGAGCCCAGGTTGGAGGTCATCACGATGACGGTGTTGCGGAAGTCCACGGTGCGGCCCTGGCCGTCGGTGAGGCGGCCGTCGTCGAGCACCTGCAGCAGGATGTTGAACACGTCGCTGTGCGCCTTCTCGACCTCGTCGAGCAGGATCAGCGAGTACGACCGGCGCCGCACCGCCTCGGTGAGGTAGCCGCCTTCCTCGTAACCGACGTAGCCCGGAGGCGCGCCGATCAGCCGCGCCACCGAATGCTTCTCCATGAACTCGCTCATGTCGATGCGGATCATCGCCTCGCTGCTGTCGAACAGGAACTCGGCCAGCGCCTTGCACAGCTCGGTCTTGCCGACGCCAGTCGGGCCGAGGAACAGAAACGAGCCGCTGGGCCGGTTCGGGTCGGACAGGCCGGCGCGCGAGCGGCGCACCGCGTCGGACACCACCTTGATCGCCTCTTCCTGGCCGACCACGCGCCGGTGCAGTTCGTCCTCCATGCGCAGCAGCTTGTCGCGCTCGCCCTCGAGCATCTTGTTGACCGGGATGCCGGTCCAGCGCGACACCACCTCGGCGATCTCTTCGGCGGTGACGCGGTCCTGCACCAGCTTGAAGTCGTGCTGTTCGGCCTCGTTGGCCGCGGCCAGCTGCTTCTCCAGGTTCGGCAGCAGGCCGTACTGGATCTCGCTCATCTTGGCGTAGTCCTGGCGCCGCTGCGCCGCCTCCAGCTCGACCCGCGCCTGCTCGATCTGCTCCTTGATCCGGGTCGCGCCCTGCAGCGCCGCCTTCTCCGACTTCCAGACCTCGTCCAGGTCGGAAAACTCGCGCTCGAGCTTGTCGATGTCGCTTTCCAGGTCGGCCAGGCGCTGCCGCGAGGCCTCGTCCTTCTCCTTCTTCAGCATCTCGCGCTGGATCTTGAGCTGAATCAGGCGCCGCTCCAGGCGGTCCAGTTCCTCCGGCTTGGAGTCGATCTCCATGCGGATGCGGCTGGCCGCCTCGTCCATCAGGTCGATGGCCTTGTCCGGCAGCTGGCGGTCGGTGATGTAGCGGTTGGACAGGGTGGCCGCGGCGACGATCGCCGGGTCGGTGATCTCCACGCCGTGGTGCACCGCGTAGCGCTCCTTGAGCCCGCGCAGGATGGCGATGGTGTCCTCCACCGTCGGCTCGCCGACGAACACCTTCTGGAAGCGCCGCTCCAGCGCCGCGTCCTTCTCGATGTACTTGCGGTACTCGTCCAGGGTGGTGGCGCCGATGCAGTGCAGCTCGCCGCGCGCCAGCGCCGGCTTGAGCATGTTGCCCGCGTCCATGGCGCCATCGGCCTTGCCGGCGCCGACCATGGTGTGCAGTTCGTCGATGAACAGGATGATCTGGCCTTCGTTCTTGGACAGGTCGTTGAGCACGCCCTTGAGCCGCTCCTCGAACTCGCCGCGGAACTTGGCGCCGGCGATCAGCGCGCCCATGTCAAGCGACAGCACGCGCTTGCCGCGCAGGCCTTCCGGCACCTCGCCGTTGACGATGCGCTGGGCCAGGCCCTCGACGATGGCGGTCTTGCCGACGCCGGGCTCGCCGATCAGCACCGGGTTGTTCTTGGTGCGCCGCTGCAGCACCTGGATGGTGCGGCGGATTTCCTCGTCGCGGCCGATCACCGGATCGAGCTTGCCGCTCTCGGCGCGCGCGGTGAGGTCGATGGTGTACTTCTCCAGCGCCTGGCGCTGTTCCTCGGCGTTCTCCGACTGCACGGTCTCGCCGCCGCGCAGCTTGTCGATGGCGGCCTCGAGCTTCTTCTTGTCGGCGCCGGCGGCGCGCAGCGCCAGGCCCAGCGCACCGCCGTCGTCGGCGGCGGCCAGCACGAACCACTCGCTGGCGATGAACTGGTCGTTGTGCTGCTGCGCCAGCTTGTCGGTCTGGTTGAGCAGGCGACTGAGGTCGTTGCCCATCGACAGGTTGCCGGGCTGGCCGCTGACCTTGGGCAGCTTGTCCAGCGCCTCGCCGAGGCGCTCGCGCAGCACCGGTACGTTGACGCCGGCCTGCGCCAGCAGCGGCCGGGTGCTGCCGCCGGCTTGGTCGAGAAGCGCCACGAACACGTGCACCGGCTCGATGATGGTGTGGTCGCGGCCCACGGCCAGCGACTGCGCGTCGGCCAGGGCCTGCTGGAAGCGCGAGGTGAGCTTGTCCATCCGCATCGGGAAGTTCCTCTGAATGAAGGGCCGGCCGCGCCGGCATGCTAGTCAGATGCGGTTGCCGCGGCATGTTTCAAGGCCGCCTGGGCGCCTGTATCCCGCTGCGACGGGCGGATCGACGACTCCGCGGGCGGCGGCCACGGGTGACGGCGAAACGCGAACCGGCGCCACGCGGGCCATCCCAAGCCGCGCGGTACCGCCCCGCAAGAGGACTGCGCCGGCGGCATCGGCCGTCCGCTCCCCGGCCTGTCGCGTCCGGTCGCATTGCGGTCACACGCCGCTACCGGTGCGCCGCCTACGCTCGGCGGTTCCGATCCATCCGCACAGGAGCCGCCATGCACTACGACCTCTATTACTGGACCGGCATCCAGGGCCGCGGCGAGTTCGTGCGGCTGGCGCTGGAGGATGCCGGCGCGGCCTACCGCGACGTCGCCCGCGAGGAAGGCGACGCGGTCATGCAGCCCTTCCTCGACGGCGAGCAGCCGGGCGCGCGGCCGTTCGCGCCGCCGTTCCTGAAGGCCGGGCGGCTGGTGATCGCGCAGGTCGCCAACATCCTGCACTCCCTGGGCCCCTCGCTGGGACTGGTGCCGGACAGCGAGTCGCGGCGCCTGCAGGCGCTGCAATTGCAGCTCACCATCGCCGACCTGGTGACCGAGATCCACGACAGCCACCACCCCATCGGCAGCGCGCTGTACTACGAGGACCAGCAGCCGGAGGCGCGGCGCCGCGCCGAGGACCTGCGCAGGCAGCGGCTGCCCAAGTTCCTCGGCTACTTCGAACAGGTGATGCGCCAGGGCGGCGGCCGCCATGCATTGCGCGAACACTCGTACGTGGACCTGTCGCTGTTCCAACTGATGAGCGGGCTGGACTACGCGTTCCCTGCCGCCATGAAGAAGCTCTCGCCGAAGCTGCCGCAACTGCGCGCGCTGCAGCAGCGGGTGTCCGAACGTCCAGCCATCGCGGCGTACCTGGCGTCGGAGCGGCGCCTGCCGTTCAACGACAACGGCGTCTTCCGCCATTACCCGGAGTTGGATGGGTGAGCGCTGCTGCAGCACTGAGGCATGGACGCAAGATCGCGCACGTTCGCCGTCATGCGCCGCCTCGTTGAGGCTTGATCGATGCAGGAGCGGCTTCAGCCGCGACAGCTGCTCCGGATGAACCTTGTCGCGGCTGAAGCCGCTTGTGTCAAAAGAGGGTCTATCGTTGAAGGTGAGAGCGGGGTGCGGCAGGCCGTTAAGCCGCAGTGCCAAGCGAGCACGAGTAGGAGTCAGTGCCGCCGCACCCCGGTTCTCCTGCCTGACAAGCCCGAACAGTTGCCTGAGCCGGGAGCTCGAACATCACAAGCCTGGGCATTGGCAGGAGCGCTCTCGACCCTAAGTCTACTGCGGAGAACGTCTATGCGGCGCTTTGTCGGGATCGATGTTGCCAAGGCCGAACTGGTCATTCATGTGCTGCCGGACGGACTGGCCTGGACCCAGCCCAACACGCCGCAAGGGCGCGTTGAGCTGGTCCAGCGTCTGGCGAGGCTGGAGTGCGAACGGATCGTGCTGGAAGCCAGCGGCGGCTACGAACATGAGGTGCTGCGGACGCTGCGGCAGGCCAACCTGCCGGCGGTGCGGATGTGTGCGCAGCGCCCACGTGCGTTGGCCAAGGCGCTGGGCATCAAGGCCAAGACCGACGCCCTGGACGCGCGTCTGTTGGCCGTGACAGCCCAAGCCATTGTGGCCCCCCCGACGGACGTGTTGCCCGAGCACCTGCAGCACCTGCGCGAACTGCTGGATCTGCGCAATGCTCTGGTCGGCCAGCACGACGCCCTGCGGCGGCGTCTGGAGCACATCACCAGCCCGGAGGTGCGGCGCCACTGCCAGGAAGCGATCGACCTACTGAAGCGGCAGAGCGATGCGCTGAAGCGAGACCTTCAGCAGCAGGCCGACGCGTGTTCGACCCTGCCCAAGGTGCCGGGGCTGGGGCCGATCCTGCGCGCCACCCTGGCCGCACGCCTGCCGGAACTGGGAACGCTGCCGCCGCGCAAGCTGGCCGCCCTGGTCGGGCTGGCGCCGTTCAATCACGACAGCGGCCGCTGGCAAGGCCAGCGCCGCATCAAAGGCGGGCGCAGCGACGTGCGCCGCGCGCTGTACATGGCCACCTGGGCCAGCATCCGCGCCAAATCCCCCTTGGCCCAAACCTATGCGCGCCTGCAAGCGGCCGGCAAACCGGCCAAGGTCGCCATCGTCGCCTGCATGCACAAGTACCTACGCTGGCTCAATGCCATCGCGCGCGATCAGGCTTCTTACGCGCCTCCCGTCATCGCTGCTGCATGACAGTTGACTCCTACAAAGGCGAGCGGTGCGCCTCGCTTGTCCCTACCGTCTCGCACGACCGCTCAGGTCCGCGTCAGCGCCACACGGATCGCCTGCAATTGCTTGCGCACCGCCTCGTCCTGCGCCGGTCCCAGCCGCAGCAGCGCCTTCTGCCCCACCGACAGCGACTCCAGCGCCGGATCGACGAAGCGGTACTTGCCGGTGCGCGCATCCAGCACCACCGCCGGCGCGGCCACGGCCGGCGGCGCCTGCAGCAGATGGTCGATCACCTGCACCAGGCGGTCGTTGAAGTAGCCCTGCGGATAGCCCAGTTCCACGTAGGCCTGCTGGAACAAGGGATAGAACCGCCGATACGCGGCGACGATGGCGTCGGCATCGGCGTGGGTGAAGGCCTGCACGTAGGGCGCGTAGCGCTGCGCGTTGGCCTCGGCGATGGTGCTGGCGCCGGCGGCGTCGGTGGTCAGCGACAACTGCCCGGGCACCGGCTTCAGCGCCAGGCTGCGCGCAGCGACGCGACGCTGCGGCAGGTTGTCGATCATGGTCACCGCGCGCTGGATCAGGTGGTCGCGGAGCAGCAGCGCCAGTGGCGCGTCGCCGCCGGCCAGCCCCGCCAGGGCATCCCAGGCGGCGGCGTCGCTGTCGGCCAGCGCCGGGATCGCCGCGTCGGCGGCGGCGGGATCGATCGGATGCTGGATCGGTGGCGCACCCGACGCGCTCGACGCAGGCGGTGGAGGCGGCGGTGCCGGGGGTGGCGTAGCGGCCGGCGCCACTGCGACGGGCGCAGGCGCGGCGCCAGGCAGCAACGCGCTCAGGTTGTCGCGGAACAGCCACACCGCGGCAGCGCCGACCAGCACAGCGACCAGGATCCAGGGCCAGAACGACTGACGCGGCTGCATGGTGTCCGGTTCTCCGTTGAACAGTGGCAGGTGTGACCACCGCGCCCGCCGACGGTTCCAACACGGGACGGTCGGCGTTCAGCCTCGACGCGCGGTGCCACCGCACGCAGGCCGTGCGCCACTGGGGCGTGTCCCCACTCTCTAGCCAGTGGCCCCTTCGCCGAAGGCGATGCGCGCCTCCACCCAATCGGCCACGATGGCCGCGGCGACGTGCTCGGCCTGCGCCTGCGGCATCGCCTTGTGTTCGACCAGCCAGCGCGCCGTCGCCGCGCGCGCTGACTGCAAGGCCGACAGCGCCGCCTCGCGATCCGCTGGCGGCCAACGCGCCGCATCGTGCCAGCCGGCGATCGCCGCTGCCGGGTCGCGCCGGGGTTCCGCGTCTTGCGGCCGCTGCAGAAACAGCGATGGCGACTGCGTGGCCTGCAAGGAGAGCACGCGCCATCCTGCGAAATCCGCATAGCGCATCGAGCCGGCCTCCTCGGAGGCCTTCTCGATCAGACTGGCGAATGCCTGATAAAGCTGTTTCCACGCCGGCTGATCGAACAGGCCCGGCTGCGGCGCGCAGATCGGGGCATCGAGATCGCGGCTGGACCCGTACAACGGCCCCATCGCGTCGTAAGCGGCCTTGCCCTGTTGTGCGAACACGAAACAATGCACGTAGGCACGCGCGTCAGGACGCGTGCTGGCGTCCACACGGTAGCCGCTGCGTTCGATCCACAGCCGCAGCAGGGTCAGATCGCGCGCTTCCGCGGCGTGTCGATCGGCTGGCTCGGCAGTGTCGAGCATTCCGGCAGCCACCGGATCCAGCCGGCGTAACGTGTCGCTGGCAGCGACGAAGCGCGCACGCGCCTCGGACGCCCCGACCCCGGCCGCCGGCACGAAGCGATGCAGGTACACCAGCCATGCCGAGGCCAGGCCGCCGTCGTAGGTGCGCAACTGCGCGGCAGCGGCGGCCGGAGCGCTCGGAATGCGCGCGACGACGGCGTCGAAGCGCGCCGCCGCGAGCGCGAATTCCGCATCCAACGCCTTCTCGCGCGCCTCGATCCTGCGCTCCAGGCAGTCGCCGGGATCGGGTTCGGCCAGGCACTGCCCGCGCTGCGCCAACCACGCCTGTTGCGCGCCACGCGCCTGCGCCCGCTGCGCGCTAGGCACCACCGCGAGCAAGTCCGCGTAGCGTTGCGCCAAGGCTTCGTCCGGCGCAGCCAGGCGCTTGTCGCTGCACAGCAAGCGCTCGACCGCAGTGGCGGCCTTGGCGCAGTCGAACGACACCGCCCCGGCCTGCGGCAACCACCCCAGCGCGATCGCCAGCACCAGCCCCCGCCCCATTCCGCTCCTGCGCATGCGCATCTCCTGCTGCTGGCCGCTGTTCTCGGCGCGCAGTATCGCCCATCACTCCACCAGCACCGCACGCGGTTTCTGCAGCGACAACAGCCCCAGCAGCGCGGCCAGCGCCAGGTAGCCGCCGGCGAACTGCCAGGCGATCAGCTTGGGCAGGCCGCTCAGCGTCCACGGCAGGTAGATGCCGCCGCGCGGATCCACCGAGTGGATCAGGCCGAACAGGGTCAGCCCGGCCGCCACCAGCAGGAACGCCGCGGCGCGGCGCATGCGCCCGTCCACCATCGCCGCCACCGCCGCGGTCCACAGCATCGCGGTGATGATGAAGCCATTGCCCAGGGTGAAGATCACCGCCAGTTCCGGCAGCCCGTGGCCGTCCAGCGCGGTGGTCAATGCGGCCAGCTTGTCCGGCGGGATCCAGCCGGGCGCCTTGATCGCCAGCAGGTAGGCCACCGATGGCAGGAAGCCCAGCACCATCGCCCCGGCATGGCGCTTGGGCGTGGCCTGGAACGCCTGGGTGGTGATGTCGATGGCCACGTACACGATGATCGGCGCCAGCACCGCCAGCGGCAGCCATTGCACCAGCCCGGCGACCAGGCCGAGCATGCCGCCCAGGCCGATGAACAACCCGGTCAGCAGCGTATAGCCGCTGCGCGCGCCCATGTGCTTGTACGCGGGCTGGCCGATGTACGGCGTGGTCTGGGCGACGCCGCCGCAGACGCCGGCGACCAGGGTCGCCACCGCCTCGACCAGCAGGATGTCGCGGGTGCGGTAGTCGTCGCCGGCGGCGCGCGCGCTCTCGCTGACGTTGATGCCACCGACCACCATCAACAGGCCGAACGGCAGCAGCAGCGGCAGCAGCGGCACGGTGTCGGCCAGGCCGGCGACGAAGCCCAGGCTCGGCCATGGCAGCACCAGGTGCGGCGCCACCCACTGCGGCGCCTGGTAGCCGGGGATGCCGAACCCGGCCGCGTTCGACCAGTAGTACAGGCCGGTGCCGAGTACCAGCGCCACGGGCACCCCCGGCAGTCCGTACGGCAAGCGGCCCTTGGCGATCAGCACGTACAGCAGCAGGCCCAGCACGAGCAGGCCCACCAGCGGCGCGCGCAAGGTTTCCAGCAATGGCAGGAAGCCCATCAGCACCAGCGCGATGCCGGCGATCGAGCCGAGCAGCGCCGCGCGCGGCAAGGCGCGGGTGACCGCATCGCCGAAGAACGACAGCACGGTCTTCAGCAGCCCCATCACCACCAGCGCGGCCATGCCCAGGTGCCAGGTGGCGATCGCCGCGGCCTGCGGGTCCAGGCCTTGCTGCTTGTAGCGCA
The DNA here is from genome assembly GCF_041242975.1 of Xanthomonas sp. DAR 35659. NCBI lineage: Bacteria > Pseudomonadati > Pseudomonadota > Gammaproteobacteria > Lysobacterales > Lysobacteraceae > Xanthomonas > Xanthomonas medicagonis. The sequence goes on along the minus strand of NZ_CP162488.1, from coordinate 1,473,215 downwards.
CGAAGGCCGGACCGAGCACCAGCAAGGCCATGCCGATGCTGGTCGGCGCGTCCAGGCCCAGCGGCATCGCGGTGACGTCGCTGCGCCCGCTGCGCGCGGCCAGCCGCCGCGCCATCCAGGTGTACAGCAGGTTGCCGATCAGCACGCCGAACGCGGTGCCGGGAATCATCCGCGTGTAGATCACCTCGGCCGGGAACTGGAACAGGCCGACCAGGGCCAGGGTGATGAAGCCGAGGATCGACAGGTTGTCGACCACCAGGCCGAAGAAGCCGTTGAGATCGCCGGCGACGAACCAGCGCGGGCGCGACGAGGAAGGAGCGGTGCTGGGCATGCGGGCGATGGCGGCGTGGGGTGTGAAGGGATGGTAATGGAAGCACCGCGGCCGGATTGGCGCGCGTGCGGGGATGCAGCATCCCGGCCGGCGCCGCCGCGGCGCGGCTACAGCGGCAGATGCAGGAACTGATTGAACGCGCTCGGCACGTAATCGCCGAATGCCGGTCCGTTGCGGAAGCCCCGGCGGCGATACAGCGCCAGCGCCGCATCGAACGCGGCACCGCTGCCGGTCTCCAGACTCAGCCGCTGCAGCCCCTCGGCGCGGGCGACCGCGATGACGTGTTCGAGCAGAGCGGCGGCCGCGCCCTGGCGCAGGAACGCCGGATGCGTGCGCATCGACTTGAGTTCGCCGCCACCGTCGTCCAGCACGCGCAGCGCGCCGACCGCGGCCAGCGCGTCGTCGCGCCACACGCTCCATACGCGCACCCGCGGCTGGCGCAGGCCGGACAGATCCAGCGCGTACACGCTGCCCGGCGGCGACTGCGCATGCATCTGCTGCAGGTGGTACTCCAGGAGCCCACGCACCGCCGGATCATCCAAGTCCCCTGGTCTGATCGCGAACGCCCCGGCACTCACCGCAGCGACACGCTCTTGCGATTCCCCATTCCCCATTCCCCAATCCCGGCCATCAAAACGACACGTCCACCGCCTGCCGCGCCCACAGCACCGACTGGTGCCCGGTAGCCTGCTTCCACGCCAGCCGGATCGCCTCGATGTCGGCGCGGCGCTGCGGGGTGTCCTCGTGCAGGATCACCAGCACCTTGGTGTTGAGCCGGTTCGGCTCCTTGGCGCCGCGGAACAGCCATTGGCCGTAGGCATCGAACACGGTCAGGCCGTCGGGAAAGCGCGGGGTCACTTCCTTGTCCAGGAACGCGCGCCAGCGCGCGGCGCTGATCGGCTCGGCCTGCGGCCGGTCGGCCGGGCCGCTCTCCTCGCCCACGCCGAAGTACAGCTCGCTGCGCACCCAGCCGCTGGCCTGCGCGGGCCGCGCGGCATCGCCCTGCAGCGTGGCGCTGGCCGCGGCCGGCGCGGTGCCGGTGGACGGCGCCACGCTGGCGCAGGCGCTCAGGGCCAGGAGGGCGGCAAGCAGGGGGGCACGCAGCAGCATCGGCAGGATCTCGCAACGGAAGGGAACGAAGGGACACGATGGTAGGCGACGGCGGCAATACGCCGCCGATAACCGCCGGGCATGAGGTCATGCCGAACGGAACGGAGGTACCGCGCGGCGTCGCGTTAACGCTAAGATAATATATCGCTTCATCCGGATGGATGCAGCAAGCACGCCACGCACCGCCCCCACCGCGCGTGCGGCGGCCTTCATGGTCACCGTTTCAGGAGAGAACCCCCATGCCGACCCCGTTCGCCAAGCCGCTGAGCCTGGCCATCGCGCTCGCCCTGTCCGCCCCGGCCGTGGCGCAGCAGGCCGAGCCCGCCACCGCGACCAACCTGGACACGGTGATCGTCACCGGCACCCGCGCCAGCGGCCGCACCGTGCTCGAGTCCACCGCGCCGGTGGACGTGCTCAGCGCCGAGGACATCCGCAAGGCCGGCGTGGTCAACGGCGAGCTGGGCAGCGCGCTGCAGGCGCTGCTGCCGTCGTTCAACTTCCCGCGCCAGTCGAACTCCGGCGGCGCCGACCACATCCGCGCCGCGCAGCTGCGCGGGCTCTCGCCGGACCAGGTGCTGGTGCTGGTCAACGGCAAGCGCCGCCACACCTCGGCGCTGGTCAACACCGACAGCAAGATCGGCAAGGGCACCACCCCGGTCGACTTCAACGCGATCCCGGTCAGCGCGATCAAGCGCATCGAAGTGCTGCGCGACGGCGCCGGCGCGCAATACGGCTCGGACGCGGTGGCCGGGGTGATCAACGTGATCCTCGACGACGATCCGGACAGCGGCGCGCTGGAGGCCAGCTTCGGCGCCAACCACACCGACGTGAAGCCGATCGACCGCACCGTCACCGACGGCCAGACCAGCTACGCCAGCGCCAAGGTCGGCACCCGCCTGGGCGAGGACGGCGGCTTCTTCAAGGTCGGCCTGGAACTGAAGAACCGCGAGGGCACCAACCGCGCCGGCTACGACCAGATCCCGCCGTTCGAGGCGCAGACCCCGGCCAACCTGGCGCTGGCCGGCAAGCGCAACTACGTGCTCGGCGACGGCGCCAGCAAGGACCTCAACGCCTGGATCAACGGCAAGCTGCCGTTCGGCCAGACCAGCGAGTTCTACTTCTTCGGCACCTACAACCAGCGCGACACGCAGGGCGCCAACTATTTCCGCTACCCCGACAGCGACGCCAACTGGACCGAGGTCTATCCGAACGGCTACCGGCCGGTGTCGCTGGGCGAGAACCGCGATCTGCAGGGCGTGGCCGGCACGCGCGGCCAGTGGGGCGAATGGGCCTACGACGCCAGCGTCGACTACGGCCGCAACGATTTCACCTACCGGTTGAAGGACTCGCTCAACGCCTCGCTCGGCCCGGGCAGCCCGACCCGCTTCAAGACCGGCGACTACGCCTTCGAGCAGAGCGTGGCCAACCTGGACCTGAGCCGCAGCTTCGACGCCGCCGGCGCCAGCCACACCGTCGGCAGCGGCGTGGAGTTCCGCCGCGAGCACTACCGCACCCGCCCCGGCGACCCGGCCAGCTACGCCGCCGGCCCCTACACCGGCCGGCCCACCGGCGCCCAGGCCGGCGGCGGGCTGACCCCGCAGGACGCGGCCGACCTGTCGCGCAACGTCGCCAGCGTCTACGCCAGCCTGTCCAGCCAGTTCGGCGACAAGTTCTCCACCGACCTGGCCGCGCGCTACGAGCACTACCAGGACTTCGGCGGCGAACTGACCGGCAAGCTGGCCGCGCGCTACGAATTCGTGCCCGCGTTCGCGCTGCGCGGCGCGATCTCCAACAGCTTCCATGCGCCGTCGCTGAGCCAGATCGGCTACGAGGCCACCTCCACCGGCTACGATGCCGCCGGCCAACTGCTGCAGGGCCGGCTGCTGTCGGTCAACAACCCGATCGCGCAGGCCTTGGGCGCGCGCGACCTCAAGCCGGAAAAATCGGTGAACTACAGCCTCGGCTTCACCAGCCGCATCGGCGACCACTTCGACCTGTCGCTGGACCTGTTCCAGATCGACATCGACGACCGCATCGCGCTGTCCGAGGACATCAATGGCGATGCGCTGACCGCGTTCGTGGCGCAGAACTTCGGCGTCGCCGGGCTGCAGAGCGCCAGCTTCTTCGTCAACGCCGCCGACACCCGCACCCGCGGCGCCGAACTGGTCAGCAACTGGCGGCAGGCGCTGGGCAACGGCCAGTTGCAGCTGACCGGCACCTGGAGCTACGCCAAGACCGAGTTGAAGAACGTCGTCGCCACGCCGGCGCAACTGCTGGCGTTGAATCCGGACTACGTGCTGTTCGGCGTGGAGGAGAGCAACACCCTGACCGACGCCGCACCGCGCACCCGCGCCCAGTTCGCCGCGAATTGGAGCAACGACCGCTGGGCGCTGCAGACTCGGGTCAGCCGCTACGGCAGCGCCACCCGCGTATTCGATTTCGGCGACGGCTACGTGCCGCGGCAGACCTACGGCGCCGAGTGGCAACTCGACGCCGAGGTCGAGTACCGCATCACCCCGCAATGGAGCGTGGCGCTGGGCGGGCAGAACCTCACCGACAACTACTCCGACCGCTCCAACACCGACATCTACTACTTCGGCAACCTGCCCTACGACGTGCTGTCGCCGATCGGCAGCAATGGCGCTTATTACTACGGACGAGTGCGGTACACCTTCTGACGAAGGTGTTGGGAATGGGGAAACGGGAATGGGGAATGGGAAAAAGCCACAGCCAGAGCCAGCCGTCTGGCGTTGGCTCTCGCTTTGCTCTTCCTATTCCCCTTTCTCTATTCCCCATTCCCGGGCCCCCGACCAATCCACCTAGTGCTAACGCTGTCTCGTTCATCATGACCCGATGGCAGACGCGCCCCCCCTCCGACCGCCGCCGCCGCGCCTGGACGATGCCTGCGCATTGTTCCTGGACGTGGACGGCACCCTCATCGCCTTCGCCGACCGTCCCGACGGCGTGCACCTGCTGCCGGAGGTGCGCGAGGCGATCGGCCGCATCAGCGATCGCCTGCACGGCGCGCTGGCCCTGGTCAGCGGCCGCCCGCTGGCGCAACTGGACGCACTGTTCGCGCCGCTGCGGCTGCCCGCCGCCGGCCTGCACGGCCATGAGCTGCGCAGCGACGGCAATGCGCGCGCGGCGATGCCCGCCGACACCTCGCAGTGGCTGCACGGTCTGCACCAGCGCGCCGCGCACCTGCGCCAGGCGCATCCCGGCGTGCTGATCGAGGACAAGGGCGCCAGCGTGGCGCTGCACTGGCGCGCCGCGCCGGCCGCCGGCGACCACGTCCTGGCCTTCGCCCGCGAACAGATCGACGCGCTGCCCGGCTACCGCCTGCAACCCGGCGACCACGTGGTCGAGTTCGTGCCCGAGGGCAGCGACAAGGGCCAGGCGGTGACCACGCTGCTGCGGCAGCCGCCGTTCCAGGGCCGGCGCCCGGTGTTCGTCGGCGACGACCTCACCGACGAATTCGGTTTCGCCGCGGCCAACCGCGCCGGCGGCTGGAGCGTGCTGGTCGGCACCCGCGCCGACAGCGCGGCGACCTTCGCCCTGCCCGATACACACGGCGTGCACGCATGGTTGCGCGACAACGCCGCATGAGCACCGTGCGCGCCGGCCGGTCGGCGCAGGCCGCCACCGCCGCGCGCGCTCCTTCTCCCTCCCAGCACAAGGACCCGCCCGCTCCATGAGCTCCCCCACTCTCGACCTCGGCGTCATCGGCAACGGCAGCTTCGGTGCGTTGGTCGACAAACGGGCCCGCGTGGTGTGGAGCTGCCTGCCGGCCTTCGACGGCGACCCGGCGTTCTGCGCCCTGCTGTCCCCGCGCGACCACGTCGGCGGCGACTTCAGCATCGAGCTGGAGGATTTCGCCGACAGCGAGCAGCACTACCTGGCCAACACCGCGATCCTGCGCACCGTGCTGCGCGACGCGCACGGCGGCGCGGTGGAAGTGATCGATTTCGCGCCGCGCTGGCGCAACCACGGCCGCTTCTACCGGCCGGTGAGCATCATCCGCCAGGTGCGTCCGCTGTCGGGCAACCCGCGCATCCGCGTGCTGGCGCGGCCGCTGGCCGACTGGGGCGCACGCAAGCCGGAGAGCACCTGGGGCAGCAACCACGTGCGCTGGCTGCTGCCGGACTTCACCCTGCGCCTGACCACCGACGTGCCGGTGCGCTTCATCCGTGACGAGCTGCCGTTCGTGCTCAACCACCCGGTCAACCTGATGCTGGGCGTGGACGAATCGCTGACCCGCTCGCTGACCGGCTACATCCAGGAAGCGCAGGAGCGCACCGAGGAATACTGGCGCGAGTGGGTGCGCTACCTGTCGGTGCCGCTGGACTGGCAGGACGCGGTGATCCGCAGCGCGATCACCCTGAAGCTGTGCCAGTACGAGGACAGCGGCGCGATCATCGCCGCGATGACCACCTCCATCCCGGAAGCGCCGGACACCCCGCGCAACTGGGACTACCGCTACTGCTGGCTGCGCGACGCCGCCTTCGTGGTGCGCGCGCTGAACCGGCTCGGCGCCACCCGCACCATGGAGCAGTTCCTCGGCTACATCTTCAACATCGCCACCACCGACGGCAGCCTGCAGCCGCTGTACGGCATCGGGTTCGAGGCGGCGCTGGAGGAACACGAGGTCGAATCGCTGGCCGGCTACCGCGGCATGGGCCCGGTGCGGCGCGGCAACCTGGCCTGGATCCAGAAGCAACACGACGTCTACGGCAGCGTGGTGCTGGCCTCCACCCAACTGTTCTTCGACCTGCGCCTGAAGGACCCCGGCGACACCGACACCTTCCTGCGCCTGGAGCCGCTGGGCGAACGCGCCTTCGCGCTGCACGACGTGCCCGATGCCGGCCTGTGGGAGTTCCGCGGCCGCGCCGAGGTGCACACCTACACCAGCGCGATGTGCTGGGCCGCCTGCGACCGCCTGGCCAAGATCGCCGCGCGGCTGGGCCTGGACGACCGCGTGGCGTACTGGCGCGAGCGCGCCGACAGCATCCACGCGCGGGTGCTGGCAGAGGCGTGGAGCGCCGAGCGCGGCCACTTCACCGATACCTTCAACGGCCACCGGCTGGACGCCTCGCTGCTGTTGCTGGCCGACATCGGCTTCATCGCCCCGGACGATCCGCGCTTCGTCGCCACGGTCGAGGCGATCGGCCGCGACCTCAAGCACGGCGACGCGCTGTACCGCTACGTGGCGCCGGACGACTTCGGCGAGCCGGAGACCAGCTTCACCATCTGCACGTTCTGGTACATCGACGCGCTGGCCGCGATCGGCCGCAAGGACGAGGCGCGCGAGCTGTTCGAACGCATCCTCGCCCGCCGCAACCACCTGGGCCTGCTGTCGGAGGATCTGGCCTTCGACAACGGCGAGGCCTGGGGCAATTTCCCGCAGACCTATTCGCATGTCGGCCTGATCATCGCCGCCATGCGCTTGTCGCGTAGCTGGCAGGAGGCATCATGAGCAGACTGGTGGTGGTATCCAACCGCGTGGCGCTGCCCGGCGAGAACCGCGCCGGCGGGCTGGCGGTGGGCTTGCTGGCGGCGCTGAAGGAGCGCGGCGGCGTGTGGTTCGGCTGGAGCGGCAAGACCGTGCGCGGCGACAGCGGCGCCATGCACGAGCAGACCCAGGGCGACATCCGCTTCGTCACCATGGACCTCAACCGCGCCGACCTGGACGCGTACTACAACGGCTTCGCCAACCGCACGCTGTGGCCGCTGCTGCACTTCCGCCTGGACCTGGTCGACTACGACCGCGCCACCCGCGAAGGCTACCGTCGGGTCAACGCGATGTTCGCCGAGAAGCTGGCGCCGTTGCTGCGCGACGACGACACGGTGTGGATCCACGACTACCACCTGATCCCGCTGGCCTCGCTGCTGCGCGAGCGCGGCATCGGCTGCCGCATCGGCTTCTTCCTGCACGTGCCGTTCCCCTCGGCCGACCTGATCCAGGCCTTGCCGGATCATGCGCGGCTGTTCTCCGGCTTCTATGCTTACGACCTGGTCGGCTTCCAGACCCAGCGCGACGTGGACCGCTTCCAGGCCTACGTGCGCCTGTTCGGCGGCGGCAAGGTGATCAAGGACGGGGTGCTGGAAGCGCCCGGCGGGCGCCGCTTCCGCGCCGAGAAGTTCCCGATCGGCATCGACACCGAACTGATCGCGCAGCAGGCGCGCGCGGCGGTCTCCAAGCCGGCGGTGCGCGACCTGCGCAGCAGCCTGCGCGATCGCCAGTTGGCGATCGGCGTGGACCGACTGGACTATTCCAAGGGCCTGCCCGAACGCTTCCTCGGCTTCGAGCGCTATCTGGAACGGCATCCCGATCAACGCGGCAGCCTGACCTACCTGCAGATCGCGCCGGTCTCGCGCGGCGACGTCGCCGAGTACAAGCAGCTGCGCAACCAGCTCGAGCAGATCGCCGGCCACATCAACGGCGGCCACGCCGAGCCGGACTGGACGCCGCTGCGCTACGTTAATCGCAACTTCACCCACGCCACCCTGACCGGCTTCTACCGCGCCGCGCAGGTCGGGCTGGTGACGCCGTTGCGTGACGGCATGAACCTGGTCGCGAAGGAATACGTGGCCGCGCAGGATCCGGAGAATCCCGGTGTGCTGGTGCTGTCGCTGCTGGCCGGCGCCGCCGACGAACTGAAGGAAGCGCTACTGGTCAACCCGCACGACCTGGACGGCGTCGCCGACGCCATCGCCACCGCCGCCTCGCTGCCCAAGACCAAGCGCATCGAACGCTGGCAGACGATGATGGACCACCTGCGCAAGAACGACATCGGCGTGTGGCGGCAGCGCTACCTGCAGGCGCTGGAAAGGTAAGGCCACGGCGTCGGCGCGCATGGCCACGCGCGCCGATCCTCCATCGATCGCCACACCCTCGCGCACGCCACGGTTCGACCACGACCTGGGCCGGATTGCCGTGCCGGTGGTCGTGCGCGCGGCGTGGTCGCCCAGGCACGCCCGACGGCTTGCGCGACTACTGCCCGCCCACGTCCGGCATCAACACCACGAACGGCGCGCAGGCGGCTTGCGCGCATCCGAGCATCCGCGCCTGGTCGCCGTCGCGCCAGGTGCTGGTGCCCGCCGCATTGATCTCGAACTCCCACACCCGCCCCTGCGCGCGCAGGCGGCCCTTGATCGCACAGGGCAACCAGTCGAAGTCGTGCAGCTCGCCCTCGCGCAATTCCCTGCTCAGGCCGAAGAAGGCTTCCGCCTGCGCCTTGTCGAGCGACCAGGCGCTGCACATCGCCTCCTCCTTGGCCAGCCTGGCGGCTCCCTGCGCGGGTTGGTAGACCGCCTTGGAAATCTCCAGAACGGTCACGTCCGGCGCGCCGCTATCGGCGCGGGCCTGCGGGTGACACCCCAGGAGCATCGGCGGCAGGAGCGACAGGAGCAGCAGGCACGGCAGGCGGGTAAAGCCCTGCGCCTTCCCCAGGCGATTTGCGCGAGATGACATCGTGCTGATACACGTCATGGTCGTTTAGTCCGAAGTTGTGCTGCAAGGTTCCCACCAGCCGTTGAATGGACGCCTGCTGCGCGGCGGTCGGCGGATCCCACGAATGCGTTGCCGCGTTGTAGCGACCGACGACCTCGATCCCGACGCTGTCGCCGTTGGTCGGGTAGCGCTCGGGATACGGACGCGTGGCTTCGACGGCATTGACCGCCTTGACCGCCGCCTCACGCCACTCGGGCGTCGTGCCCCTGGCGGTATCGAGCTGGCGCTGGTCGCCCGGCGTGATCGTGCCCTCCACTTCGCCGCGCGAACGCACCGGGCCCACGTGCCAGGCCTGCCTGTCGACGCTGACGGTTTGGTGGATGGTGCCGTCGGTGTCGATCAGGAAGTGCGCCCCGGTCGCCGCCGCGCGCGTCCGCCAGGTAGCGAGCGTGCCGGCCGCCGTGGTGGAGTCGGTCCGGTGCAGCACGATGCCATTCACCTGCGGCAGGGCGCCATGTTCGATCTTTGCGACCGGCGTGCGGGTGATGCCCGGATCGGTCAGGAAGCCGTCCCGACCGATCGTGGTCTCGCGCCCGAACGGCGCCAGCGATTGCTGCGCGGGTCGCGCGGCCGCCTCCATCGGCGCGCCGAACCGCAATGCCGCGGGATCGGGATCGTGCGTGTGGTAGCCCGGCCTCGGCAGCACCATCACCGAAGGGCGTGGCGCACTCGGATCGCCCGCCACGACCTGGCCGATATCGCGCGCCGTCATATGCGGTTGCCGCGCGCGCAGATCGGCGTACAAGGCGGCGGCCAGATTGGCGTTCTGCTCCGGCGTGCCGATATGCAGGTCCTGCACCCCGGTCAGCAGGCGCTGGTACATCTCGTGGTCGGGATGGAGCGGGTCGCTGGGAAGTCGAACGGTCGGCGGATTGGCCATCGCAAGATCCTTCTTGGTCCTTGGGTCGGCGCAACGTGGCTGAATCGATGGAGTCCGGGAGCAGCGAGGCGGCCCACCGCCTCGTCGCCCGAACCTGGACGCGACATGCGCGCGCGGAACGGGCCGGTAGCGCGTCCGTACCATGCCATGCGGTGGTCCTCCGCGCTCGGGCACGCATCACGCAGGCGCACACGCCCGTGGTACCGGCGCGTGCCAGGCAGTGATGCCAGTCCCAATCCCGCTGCCGGGTCCGCAGCGTGCGCGGAACGGGACGCAAGGTTCCGTCCGCCGTCACGGGCAGCACACCGGCATCGCTTAAAATCGCGATACGCATCGCGCCGTTATCTGCACCCTGGGAGGGGTGGCGCGCTGTTGCCGATGTGCGCAGGGCCGCCGCTCAGACCGTGCCCGCGCCTGCTCCTCCCCTTCACGATCCGCCTGGCACCGCGGCAGTTCCCGCAGCGAACCCGGATCCTCGTCAGACATTCTCCCTCCATGACCGATCATTCTCCGAAACACGGACCGGGCCGCTGGCTGTTCGCCGCGTATGCCGTGGTCATCGCCCTGCTGGGCCTCGCGCTCGCCTTCATGGGCGGGCAACTCGTCGCCGTCGGCGGCTCCTGGTACTACCTGCTGGCCGGCCTCGCCCTGGCCATCTCCGGCGCGCTGCTGGCGCTCGGCCGCCGCGCCGGGCTCTGGCTGTTCGGCCTGACCCTGGCCGCCACCATCGCCTGGGCACTGGCCGAGGTCGGCCTGGACGGCTGGGCGCTGATCCCGCGCCTGGCGATGATCTCTGTGCTGGGCCTGCTGCTGTTGCCGTTCTGGAAGGTCGCGCGCCGGCGCCTGGCGCCGCTGTCCGGCCTGGGCTACGCGCTGGTCGCCGGCGTGCTGCCGGTGCTCGGTGCGCTGCTGGTGTTCGCGCCGCTGCTGTTCCCGCGCACGATCGAGCTGGCCAATCCGGCGCTGGCCGCGCAGCGGCCGCAGGCCGCGTTCAGCCGCGCCACGGTGCGCAGCCCCGACGGCAACGTCGCCGCCAACCACGATGCCGGCGACTGGACCGCCTACGCCGGTTCCAACCTGTCCAACCACTACAGCCCGGGCGCGCAGATCACCCCGGACAACGTCAAGGACCTGAAGATCGCCTGGGAATTCCACACCGGCGACCTCAAGCCGGCCGGTTCCAAGCTCGGCTACGCGTTCCAGAACACCCCGCTGAAGGTCGGCGACCTGGTCTACATCTGCACGCCGACGCAGAAAGTGATCGCGGTCGAGGCCACCACCGGCAAGGAGCGCTGGCGCTTCGATCCCAAGACCAACCCCAAGGCGATGGCCGGCGTCGCCGCCACCACCTGCCGCGGCGTGTCCTATTTCGAGGCCACCACCCCGGTCGCCGAATGCGCCAAGCGCATTTTCTGGCCGATGGTGGACGGGCGCCTGGGCGCGCTCGACGCGGCCACCGGCAAGCTGTGCGAGAGCTTCGGCGACCACGGCTACGTCGACCTGAACAAGGACACCGGCAACACCAAGCCCGGCTTCGTCGGCCCGACCTCGCCGCCGGTGGTGATGCGCGGCGTGGTGATCCAGCCCACCGGCCAGGTCCGCGACGGCCAGGAACGCGACGCGCCGTCCGGCGTGGTGCGCGCCTTCGACGCGGTCAGCGGCCAGCTGCGCTGGGCCTGGGATCTGGGCAACCCGGCGATCGACGCCGCGCCGCCGGCCGGCCAGACCTACACCCGCTCGACCCCGAACGTGTGGTCGCTGATGGCCGCCGACGACGAACTGGGCCTGGTCTACCTGCCCACCGGCAACGCCTCCGGTGACTTCTTCGGCAAGGGCCGCACTCCCCAGGAGGAGGAGTACACCGCCTCGCTGGTCGCGCTGGATGCGGCCACCGGCAAGGAGCGCTGGCACTTCCGCACCGTCAACCACGACCTGTGGGACTACGACATCGGCCCGCAGCCGAACCTGGTCGATTTCCCGGTCCCCGGTGGCGGCACGCGCCCGGCGGTGATCCAGGCGACCAAGTCCGGCCAGGTGTTCGTACTCGACCGCGAGACCGGCAAGCCGATCATGCCGGTGCGGCAACTGCCGGTGCCGCAGGGCACCGACCACGGCGACTGGACCGCCAAGACCCAGCCGGTGTCGCCGGGCATGCCCAATACCGTCGGCGCGCCGAGCAAGGACTACGAGACCATCGTCGAATCCGACGCCTGGGGCATCACCCCGTTCGACCAGTTGGCCTGCCGCATCCAGTTCAAGAAGCTGCGCTACGAAGGCATGTTCACCCCGCCCAGCCTGCAGGGATCGCTGTCGTTCACCGGCAACCACGGCGGCATCAACTGGGGCGGCGTCTCGGTCGATCTGCAGCGCGGCATCATGGTGATGAACAGCAACCGCCTGCCGTACACCGAGAACGTGTACCCACGGCAAAAGATGAACGCCCTCGGCGTGGTCTCTGTGTTCAACGGCAAGAGCAAGACGCCCGGCTACATGGCCCAGGAAGGCCTGGCCTACGGCGCGCGCAAGGAACCGTGGATGTCGCCGCTGAACACGCCGTGCATCGCCCCGCCGTGGGGCTACATCTCCGGGGTGGACCTGCGCACCCAGCAGGTGATCTGGCGGCGTCCGCTGGGCACCGGCTACGACCAGGGCCCGATGGGCATCCCGTCGAAGATGAAGTTCGAACTGGGCACGCCCAACAACAGCGGTTCGCTGGCCACCGCCGGCGGGGTGACCTTCATCGGCGCGGCGCTGGACAACTTCCTGCGCGGCTACGACACCCAGACCGGCAAGCTGCTGTGGGAAGTGCGGGTGCCGGCCGGCCCGCAGGCCGCGCCGCTGAGCTATACGGTGGACGGCAAGCAGTACATCGTCGCCGCGATCGGCGGCCACGACCGCATGGAGACCAAGCCCGGCGACAGCGTGATCGCCTGGACCCTGCCGGACGCCGCGCCGGCGAAGTAACGCCGGTCCGCTTCCGATGCACCCGATCGGCCGTCGCAAGACGGCCGGTTTTTTTGTGCTCGGCGCACTACGCGGCCAACAGCGGCGCGTTCGCGCGCAGGCGCGTAGCGGAAGCAGCGACCTCGCCGAGCGCTCTATTGCGTCGCAGCAAAAAATGGAACGTTTTCAGCGACCTATCTCACCGATTCTGGCGCGATATTTCCGACGAGCGGTCTGTGCGGCGGTCAAGCACGCGGACCTGCGGGCCGATACTGAGGGGCATATTTCTTCACTTTGTCGACGCGAGCGGATCGCGCCGACCTTCCCAGCCGGTAGCCGCCATGACCTTGCCAGACGCCGCATCCCCTCGCCCGATCGGCCGCCTCCGCCTGCCCCCGCGCCCGTTGCTGCTCGCCCTGGCCTATGCGCTCGGCCTGTTGGCGATGGCGCTGTACGCGTTGCACGTCGGCCGCCAGCTTGGGCCGAACGGGCCGGCGCTGGCGCGCCTGGCGCCGGCACTGGCCGCCGCGGCGCTGCTGGTGGCGGCACTGTCCTGGGCCGGCACGCGGCGCGCGGCGCCGTCGCAGCGCGCGCTGCAGGCGGTGCAGGCGCTGGGCGAAGGCCGCTTCGAGCAACGCCTCGATGGCGCCGCGGACGCGGCCGACGCGGCGCTGCTGCGCGCATTGCAGACCGCGCAGGCGCGGCTGGCCGAGCGCCAGGCGCAGACCGAGGCCGAGTTGCGCCGCGGCCGCTTCGTGCTGCAGGCGCTGGACGACCTGGACACCATGGTCCGCATCGCCGACGACGACGGCCGCGTGCATTTCGCCAACCGCAAGCTGCTGCAGATGCTGCGCGCGATCGAACCCGACGTGCAGAGCTTCCGCCCCGAGTTCCGCGCCGAGCGCTTCGTCGGCGGCAGCATCGGCGACATCTATCCCGACAGCCAGGCCGCGATCGACCGCATGCGCGCGCTGACCGGCTCCAAGCGCGTGCGCGCGCCGTTCTTCGGCCGCCAGATCGACTTCGTCTACAGCCCGATCACCAGCGCCGAGGGCGTGCGCCTGGGCACCATCGCGCAATGGGAGGACGTGACCGCGCAGGTGAACGCCGAGCAGGCGCTGACCACGGTGATCGAGGCCGCCGCGCACGGCGATTTCAGCCGCCGTCTCGACACCGCGGCGATGGACGGCGTGCTCAAGGCGCTGGCCGAAGGCGTCAACCGCATTTCCGATTCGGTGGAAAGCAACCTCGCCGCGCTGGCCAGCGCGCTGGCCGCGCTCGCCGAAGGCGACCTCACCCACCGCATCGACGGCCAGGCGCAGGGCGTGTTCGCGCGCCTGCGCGAGGACACCCACCGCACCGTGGCCAGATTGACCGAGATCATCGTCGGCATCCAAAGCGCGGCCGAGGCGATCCGCCGCGCCGCGGTGGAGATCGCCGCCGGCAACACCGACCTGTCCGACCGCACCGAGCAGCAGGCGGCGAGCCTGGAGGAAACCGCCAGCGCGATGGAGGAACTGACCTCGGCGGTGAAGCAGAACGCCGACAATGCGCAGCAGGCCAACGGCCTGGCGCAACGCACCGGCGAGGTGGCCCGCTCCGGCGGCGAGGTGATGGACGAGGTGATCGCGACGATGGGCGCGATCAGCACCTCGTCGCAGCGCATCGGCGAGATCATCGGCGTAATCGACGGCATCGCCTTCCAGACCAACATCCTGGCGCTCAACGCCGCGGTGGAGGCGGCGCGCGCCGGCGAACAGGGCCGCGGCTTCGCCGTGGTCGCCTCGGAAGTGCGCTCGCTGGCGCAGCGCTCGGCGGACGCGGCCAAGGAGATCAAGCAACTGATCGAGGATTCCACGCGCAAGGTCACGCTCGGCGCGGAGTTGGTGAACCGCGCCGGCGCGACCATGCACGAGATCGTCGGCGCGGTGCAGCGGGTGACCGGGCTGATCGGCGAGATCAGCGCCGCCAGCGCCGAACAGTCCAGCGGCATCGAGCAGGTCAACCGCACGGTGATGCAACTGGACGAAGTGACCCAGCGCAACGCCGCGCTGGTCGAGGAAGCGACCGCCGCCGCGCGTAGCATGGAGGAACAGGCCGGCAGCCTGGCCACCGCGGTGGCGGTGTTCCGCATCGATCGCAACGCCGGCGCGCAGGCCGGCGCCGGCAACGTCACCGCGTTGCTGCGCGGCACGGGCTAGGGCGTCGCGGGTACGCCGGCTTCGGGGATGCTGCAGTCATCCGGGAAGCATGCCGATGCGCTCGACGCGGACCCGGCACGTGGGATTTTCTCGATCACAGAACATCACGAAGGCGAACCGGGGTGCGGCGATCGCAGGGGTGGCTGCCGCGTTCTCCATGGACGCCTTGGCATCGCAGCAGTTTCGTTTTTCTGTCGCGGCTGAAGCCGCTCCTACAAGAAACCGCGGCGCGCCTGTAGGAGCGGCTTCAGCCGCGACAGGAACACGGAACGCGCGGACGGCACCGACGCGCGTTCACTCCAGAAAACGCGAACGCTGCTCCGGGTCGGGCAGGAAGCATTGCGAGGAAGTGCCGAACCAGCGATAACGGTTGCGCGCCAGCACCCGGTACGCGGCATCGCGCCAGCGCCGCGGCACCAGCCGCAGCAGCGCGACCACGCGCCAGGCGCCGCCGAGGCCGGCGATCACGCCGATCGCCGCGTCCGAATCGGTCCACGCGCGTTGCGGGGTCAGCAGCAGGAACGACAGCGGGTCGTCCGGATCCACCCCGTTGGCCTGCAGCAAGGCGCGGCCACTGGCCGATTGCACCGAGGCAAAGCGGTAGCGGCCGCGGCGATCGAACCGCAACAGGAAGCGCACCCAGCGACTGCACAGCAGGCACACGCCGTCGAACACGACGATCGCGCCACCGGCGTCCGGCGCCGGCAGTGGCGCGCGCATCGGCTCAGGCCGGGTCAAGCAGGCCCTCGTAGCGGATGAACGGACCGATCCACGGCAGCGCCACCTCGACCAGGAACGCATAGCGGCCGGCGTGCTCGCTTTCGCGGCAGTGCACCCCGGCCAGCCAGCGCCGCGGCAGCGGCAGCACGCCGAACGCCCAGGCGCGCGTGGCGCTCCAGACGATGGCCGCACCGTCCACGCGCAACG
Source organism: Xanthomonas sp. DAR 35659 (assembly GCF_041242975.1). Taxonomy (NCBI): domain Bacteria; kingdom Pseudomonadati; phylum Pseudomonadota; class Gammaproteobacteria; order Lysobacterales; family Lysobacteraceae; genus Xanthomonas; species Xanthomonas medicagonis. The sequence goes on along the minus strand of NZ_CP162488.1, from coordinate 1,457,313 downwards.
CGAACTCGAACTCGACCGCGCCCAGCCGCTCGCGCAGCCGGCCGTCCCGCAGCCAGAGCCGCGACGGCATCGCGTGCGCGCCGAAGCGGCGCTCCCAGCGCTCGCCGCGCGCGTCGGCGCTGAAGGTCACCTCCACCGGGGTGGCGGCGCTGGCCGGCGGCAGCCGCGCCAACCACGCGCACAGCGGGAGCAACGGATGCCGGCCGCGGCGCACCTCGGCATGGCCCACGTAGCGCTGCCGCTGCGGCACCGAATGCAGCGCGCGCAGCGCCGGCGGCAGCCCCGCGAACGCCGCGCCGAGCACCTGCGCGAACAGCGGCGCGCTCAGTCCCCGATCCACGCCAGCGTCGCCATGCGGCCGCTGCGGCGATCGCGGCGATAGGAAAAGAAGCGCCGCGCGTCGGTGATCGTGCACAGGCCGCCGCCGTGCACCTGCGCGGCCGGCACCCCGGCCGCGGCCAGCCGTTGCCGCGCCAGCGCAGACAGATCCACCCGCCAATGGCCGGGACGGGTCGCGACGAAGGCGCTGGCCGCGGCCGGGTCGTGCGCGAGGAAGGCATCGCGCACGTTGCTGCCGATCTCGTAGGCGTCCGGCCCCGCCGCCGGCCCCAGCCAGGCCTGCAGCTGCGCCGCCGGGGTGCGCAGCGCGGCGACCGTGGCCTCCAGCACGCCGGCGGCCAGGCCCTGCCAGCCGGCATGCGCGGCGCCGATTTCGCTGCCGTCGCGGGCGGCGAACACCACCGGCAGGCAATCGGCGGTCAGGATCGCCAGCACCACCCCGGGCACGCCGGTGACCGCCGCGTCGGCGGTCGGTTCGGCGTCGATGCCGATGGCGGCAGGCGGGCGCTCGAAGCGCAGCACCTGCACGCCGTGCACCTGCCGCAGCCAGTGCGGCGGCGTTGGCAGCGCCAGGCGCGCGGCGAGTTCGTCGCGGTTGCGCTGCACCGTGTCCGGATCGTCGCCCTCGGCGGCGGTACGGTTGCCCAGGTTGAAGCGGTCGAACGGCGGCAGCGAGGCGCCGGCGCCGTGGCGCAGCGTGGTCAGCGCGCGTACCCGCGGCGGGGTCGGCCACTCGGCGGGAAGCACGAAATCGCTCATGCGCGCGCCCGCCGAGCCGGCGCCACGGGGGTGGCGACCGCGCACGCCGGCAGCAGGCGATGGCTGCCCTGCCCGCCGGCCCGCCCCGTGGCGGCGGACGCGCCGCCTGTGCTGCGGCCACGCGGACGCGAGGCGCGCGCCGCGGCGGCTGGGCCGCCGGCGCGCGTCCAGGCCTGGCCCGGCAGCGCGCCCATGCTCAGCGCCGCGCCTGCGCGGCGGCCAACTGCGAGTCGACGCGCAGCGCCGCCAACAGGCGCTGCAGGTCGGCCGGCACCGCGGCGGTGGCGCGCACCGGCTCGCCATGCACGGGATGCTTGAACTCCAGCGTCTCGGCATGCAGCGCCTGGCGCTTGAAGCCGCGCAACTCGGCGATCAGCTCCTCGGTGGCGCCCTTGGGCAGCTTCAGCGGCCCGCCGTACAGCGGGTCGCCGATGATCGGGTGCTTCAGATGCGCCATGTGCACGCGGATCTGGTGGGTGCGCCCGGTCTCCAGGCGGCATTCCAGCGCGGTGTGGGCGCGGAAGCGCTCGCGCAGCCGGTAGTGGGTGACCGCGTCGCGGCCGTCCTCGCGTACCGCCATGCGCAGGCGGTCGCGCGGGTGGCGGTCGATCGGCGCGTTGGCGGTGCCGCCGGAGACCAGCGGCCCGGCCACCACCGCCAGGTACTGGCGGTGCACGTCGCGCGCGGACAGCTGCGCCACCAGCGAGGTATGCGCCGGCAGGGTCCGCGCCACCACCATCGCGCCGCTGGTGTCCTTGTCCAGGCGGTGCACGATGCCGGCGCGCGGCAGCGCCGCCAGCGACGGATCGCGGTACAGCAGGGCGTTGACCAGGGTACCGCTGGGGTTGCCGGCGCCCGGATGGACGACCAGCCCGGCCGGCTTGTTCAGCACGATGACCTGGTCGTCCTCGTACAGCACCTCCAGCGGGATGTCCTCGGGCAGGGCGTGGGTCTGGGTGTCCAGGACCGCGTGCAGGCTGGCGATCTCGCCGCCGCGCAGGGCGTCGCGCGGCCGCGCCGGGGCGCCGTCCAGCAGCGCGTCGCCGGACTTGATCCATTCGGCCAGGCGCGAGCGCGAGAATTCGGGAAACAGCTCGGCCAGCACCGCGTCGAAGCGGCGGCCGGCGGCATGGTCGGGCACCCGCGCCTGGCGCGGGCCGTCGGGGGCGGCGTCCTCGGGAGAGTCCGGGAGGGTATTGGGCATGAAAAGGGCACGGCTACGTCGGAAAGGGAGGGCCGCGGCGGCCATAGTCAGTCGCCGGACAGGCCACTAGGCTATCATCGCCCCTTCGCATTCCTGACGTGTCCCGCCCGAACCCATGATCCGACGCTCCGTCCCGCTCTCCGCGCACGTCCGTTTCATCGCCCTGATCCTGGTCATGGCCGTCGTGGCGACGGGTTGCCACCGCCAGAAGAACAAGAATCCCGAGGAAGGGATGCCGGTGGAGCAGCTGTACCAGAAGGCGCACTCGCAGATGGAGAGCGGCAACTGGGCCGGCGCCGAGGGCAGCTTCAAGCGCCTGATCGCGCAGTACCCGTATGGGCAGTACACCGAGCAGGCGATGATGGAAAGCGCCTACGCGCAGTACAAGGCCGGCAAGCACGACGATGCGGTGTCCAGCATCGACCGCTTCATCCGCACCTACCCGACCCACCGCAACATCGCCTACATGTACTACCTGCGCGGCCTGTCCAACAGCAACCGCGACACGGTGTTCCTGCGCCGGGTGTGGTCGCTGGACCCGAGCCGCCGCGACCTGTCCACGCCGCAGCAGGCCTACGCCGACTTCAACATCGTCGCCGAGCGCTATCCCAACAGCCGCTACGCCGCCGATGCGCGCCAGCGCATGATCGCGCTGCGCAACGTGTTCGCCCAGCAGGAGTTGGACAACGCCCTGTACTACCTGCGCCGCGATGCCTGGGTCTCGGCCGCCGGCCGCGCCACCTACCTGCTGGAAACCTATCCGCAGAGCGCCTACCAGTACGACGCGGTGGCGGTGCTGGCCGAGGCCTACACCCACCTGGGCAACAAGCCGCTGGCCGACGACGCCCGCCGCGTGCTGGAGCTCAACGATCCCCAGCACCCGTGGCTGAGCGGCAACTGGCCCAAGTACCCGTGGATGATCCGCAAGCTCAACCCGTTCGCCGGCGAGAAGTCGGCCTCCACCGGGCAGGCCAACTCGCAGATGGCGCGCTGATCCATCGCGCGACCGGATGCACACCGACAGGGGCCGAAAGGCCCCTGTCGCGTTTTGGCGGCCACGGCGTTGCTGGCGCAACCATGCCCACCGGCCGCCGGCGTCCATGCGGGACCGCGGCTGTCCGAGCAACCGCCAGCGGCGGCGGCCTGGAGAGCGTCACAGGCCACTGGCGCTGGCCACCGCCAGCGTCGCGATCTGTGGTGCAGCGCCCAGCCGCTGTGCACCGGCGCCGCTGCGCTTGCTAGGCTCGATCCACTCGCCCGCCGTTGCTGTGCGCCTGTAGCGCCTGTTGATCAAGACATACGTTGACCGAGGACGGGAGGCATGGCATGTCCGCTTTCCTTCAGGGGCATGCGCCGTGCTGCGCAAGCTCACACCTGGCCCGTCGACCCTTAAAGGATCATTTGATGAATTCCGACCACATGGTGCATGCAGTCGATCATATTGGCTTCGCAGTCAGCTCATTGGAAGAAGCCATTCGCTTCTGGACAATTGGACTCGGGTTCACTCTTGAACGTCAGTCGGAAATGGGCGGGCAATTCCTTTTGCAAGTCACCGGCACCGCCGATCCGAACGTGCGAACAGCGATCGTCAAAGGTCCAGATGGCAGCCGAATAGAGTTGCTGGAGTATTCGCAGGGCGACCGCCACGGCATCACCCCACCTACGGCATCAGCGATTGGCTCGGCGCATTTGGCATTGAGAGTGCAAGACATGCACGCCGTCCTTGGACGCATCGAGCAAGCGGGCTGGCAAGCAAGAGGCAAGCCTCAACCGATTCCCGCAGGACCACGCAAGGGAACTCTGGTTGTGTATGTGACTGGGCCAGACCATATCACTCTGGAACTGATGCAGGCGAATCAGTAGCTTCCTGCCAACCGCCCCCACCTCCATGTTATGAGCGCTGCCGTTGCAGCGGACAACTCATGCTTACAAGAACAGCGCCGTCCGTCGCCGCAGCGCTCGCCGGCCCCGCCAGGAGACGCGCCATGTCCCGCTTGCTCGCCGCTCTGCTGCTCCTGTCGTTCGACCTCGCTCTCGGCGCCGCCCTGCCCGCCGGTGCCGCCGAGCGCAGCGCCGCCGTGCCGGCCATCGTGTTCGGGGTCAACGGCCACGACGACCGCCCCGCCTATCCGCTGAGCCAGGCCGAGGCGGTGTTCCAGTTGCTCGACCAACGCAACCTGCGCAGCTACCGCCTCGATGTGGATCCGCGCAACTTCGCCGTGCTCGATCGGCTGGTGCTGCTGTCGCGCCGCTACGGCATCGCACTGCAGCCGATGGTGTATCCGATGTCGCAGGAGGCCGGATACGCGCTGGCACGCCGCTATGCCAACGACATCAAGGTCTGGGAGATCGGCAACGAGCAGGATCTGGACCGCGCCGCCGCCCCGGCGCGGATCGCGGCGATGACCACCATGTACCGCGGCATGAAGCAGGCCTCCGACGAGTTGGGCGCCGGCCTGCAGTTCACCATCAACATCACCGCCTGCAACAGCGACGACCATTCGGCCAACGCGCGCTGCCCCGGCGACCGCAACGGCTCGCTGTGGTTCCTGGGCCAGGCCAAGGCCTAGGGCATGCCATCCCTTCCCGAGCATGCCGCGCCGCGGTTGCGCGTGCCCGTGGCAAGGAAGAGCGAGGAAGTGGACGTCGGTCCACGCCCGAGCGATGACGCGGCCACGGGCGCGCGCAACCGCGGCCCTTCGGGTTGGGTCTGGTAGGCGCGCCGCCAGCGCCGCGCGGCTTGACCTGACGGCCAGTCAGGCGCTTCGCCACGCAACGCCGGCGGCGCGCCTACCAGACCCAACGCGGCATGCTCGGGAAGGGATGGCATGCCCTAGGGCTTCGACTTCGACCGCATCAGCTTCCACTACTACGCCTTCCACGGGGAACGCGGCTACTGGATGTACCTGGGGCAGTTGCGCGCCGCCGCGCAGAAATACGGCACCAAGGTGTACGTCAACGAGCTCAACTGCGCCGAGGTGTACACCGGCACCACCGATGGCGGCCACCCTGGCGACGGCGCCTGCTACGACAGCGTGGCGGAGCTGCTGCAGACGCTGCGCGGCGACTATGCCGACGTGGTCGCCGAGATCAATCTCTACGAACTGCTCGACCAGCCGGACCAGCAGGGCGCGGAAGCCCATTTCGGCCTGATGTACGACCTGAGCCGGCCGAAACCGACCTTGGACCTGCTGACCGACGCCGCCACGCGCTGAAGCCGCGCCGTCTTCGCGCGGCGTGGTCGCGGCCTGCGGCTATGCTTCGGCCATGTTCGCACTGCACCAGGTCACCCGCCGCTACGGCGACACGCTCGCGCTGGACCGGGTCGATCTGACCATCGCGCCCGGCCGCACCACCGCGCTGATCGGCCCCAGTGGCGCCGGCAAGTCCAGCGTGCTGCGCATGCTGCTCGGGCTGGAGTGGCCGGACGCCGGCGAAGTCCGCTTCCAGGGCGAGCCGCTGCGCCGCGCCACCCTGCTGGCGCAACGCCGCCGCATCGGCTACGTGATCCAGGAAGGCGGGCTGTTCCCGCACCTGAGCGCGCGCGACAACGCCGCGCTGCTCGCGCGGACCCTGGGCTGGGCGCGATCGCGGATCGATGCGCGCCTGCACGAGCTGGCCGCGCTATGCCGCCTGCCGGACGTGCTGCTGGCGCGCTATCCGGCCGAATTGTCCGGTGGCCAGCGCCAACGCGTCGGCCTGATCCGCGCGCTGCTGCTGGACCCGCCGGTGCTGCTGCTGGACGAGCCGCTGGGCGCGCTCGATCCGATCGTGCGCCACGAACTGCAGACGCAGATGCGCGAGTTGTTCGCCCTGCTGGGCAAGACCGTGGTGCTGGTGACCCACGACGTCGCCGAGGCCGCCTACCTGGGCGATACGCTGGTGCTGATGCGCGGCGGGCGCATCGTGCAACAAGGCAGCGTGCGCACCTTGCTGGACGCGCCGGCCGAGCCTTTCGTCGGCCAGTTCCTGCACGCGCAACGCACCTTGGAAGACGCGCGGTGAGGGCGGCCGGCGGGATAGTCTGGTCGCGACCGAGGCACGCATCGGTGGATTGCGGGCCGCGGCAACAAACACGTCACGGCGCCATGCCATGCGACCACCTCGCCCCCCTGCATGGACGGCGATCGCAGCTACTGCGCGGCATCGGTTGGATCGCGCGGCGGCTGCGCGCTTCGGCGCTGCTGGTGTTCGCGGCAATGCTCGCCCTGCTCGCCGGCGTGGCCGGCGCGGCGCCGGAGAAGGTGGTGGTGGGTTCCAAGAACTTCACCGAGGCGGTGGTCCTCGGCGAGATCGCCGCCGGCGCCGGGCGCCAGGCCGGCGTGGAGGTCGAACACCGGCGCCAGCTCGGCGGCACCCGCATCCTGTGGCGCGCCCTGGAGCAGGGGTCGATCGATGCCTATGCCGAGTACACCGGCACCCTGGCCGCCGAACTCCTGCAGATGCCCGACGCCGACGACGCCGCGTTGCGCCGCGCGCTGGCGCAGCGCGGGCTGGCGATGAGCGCACCGCTGGGCTTCGACAACACCTATGCGTTCGGCATGCGCCGGCAGCGCGCGCAGGCGCTGGGCATCGCCCGCCTCTCCGACTTGGCCGCGCATCCGACGCTGAAGCTGGGGCTCAGCAACGAATTCATCTCGCGCGCCGACGGCTGGCCCGGGGTGCGCGACGCCTACCGCCTGCCGCAGACCCCGACCGGACTCGACCACGACCTGGCCTATCGCGCGCTGGACAGCGGCGCGATCGACCTCACCGACCTGTACAGCACCGACGCCGAGATCCCGGCGCACGACCTGCTGGTGCTGCAGGACGACCGCCACTATTTCCCGCGCTACGCCGCGGTGTTCCTGTACCGCGCCGACCTGGCGCAACGCGCGCCGCGCTTCGTACAGGCGCTGCAAGGCCTGGGCGGGCGCATCGACGCGGCGACGATGCAACGGCTCAATGCCGAAGCGAAGCTCGACAAGCGCGCCGAAAGCGCGATCGCCGCGCAGTGGCTGGGCATCGCCGCGCCGGCGCAGGACAGCCGGCTGGTGCGGGGACTGCAGCGCACGCGCGAACACCTGGCGCTGGTCGGCCTGTCGCTGGGCCTGGCCCTGCTGGTCGCGCTGCCGCTGGGCATCCTCGCCGCGTACCGGCCGCGGCTCGGCCAGCTGGTGCTGTCGTTGACCGGCGTGCTGCAGACGCTGCCGTCGCTGGCGGTGTTCGTGTTCATGATCCCGTTGTTCGGCATCGGCGCCAAACCGGCGATCGCCGCGTTGTTCCTGTATAGCCTGCTGCCGATCGTGCGCAACACCCATGCCGGCCTGACCGGCATCGCCCGCGAACTGCGCGAGACCGCCGCGGCGATCGGCCTGCCGCCGGGCACGCGGCTGTTGCGAATCGAACTGCCGCTGGCATTGCGCACCATCCTGGCCGGCATCAAGACCGCGGCGGTGATCAACGTCGGCACCGCCACCCTGGGCGCGCTGATCGGCGCCGGCGGCTACGGCCAGCCGATCCTCACCGGCATCCGCCTGGACGACCTGGGCCTGATCCTGGAAGGCGCGGTGCCGGCGGCGGCGCTGGCGCTGCTGGTGCAGGGCCTGTTCGAGATCCTGGAGCGGGTGCTGACCCCGCGCGGCCTGCGCCTGGCGGCGCGGCGCTGAAGCCTGCGCGTCCAGGCGCCGCTCGATCAGTACAACTAGCGAAAGCGCTCGTGCGCTCCTCCCATCGAGCGCAGCGTGGCACCGGCCGACGATCGGCGTCGGCCCGTCGGGACTGAAGCCTTCCCACCGCGCACCCACCGGACTCGCCGCACGCCCCTGTAGGCGCGGCTCAGCCGCGACAAGCGAAGCGGCAAGCCGTCCGGCCCGGTGAACGTTGGAACCGAAAATCCTCTGCATGACCCCAGCAGCGCACTGCAAGCCCCTGTAGGAGCGGCTTTAGCCGCGACAGGCTTTACCGGGAACGCCTCGTCGCGGCTAAAGCCGCTCCTACAGGACACTTTTCGACGTTATTAGAGGTGCCCTTCAGTCGCGACCAACGAAGCGGTGCACATCCCGGGTCAGCTCGCTGTCGGGACTGCAGTGCACCAAGTAACCTGGCTGCAAGTTCTTCCAGGACCAAAGCCACACTCACCCGCGCACCACAGCAACCATCTCCCGCGCGAGCGCACGCATCGCCTCCGGCGTCAGCTGCAGATACGGCGCGATGCGCAACGCACCGTGGCGATGCGTGCAGATCACCTCGGCGCGCTGCAGCCACGGCAGCAACGCCTGCATCGCCGCCGCGGGCGGACGCAGCGCGCCAAGGTGCGGCGCATGTCCCGGCACCGTCCAGTCGCCAGCACCCTGCGCCCGCAGTTCCTCCTCGAACGCCGCACCGAGCGCGCCCAGTTGTGCCGCGATCCGTGCCGGCTGCCAGTGCTGCAACTGCCGCAACGCCGCGCTGGCCATCGCCAGGCGCAACGGATCGGCCACGCCGCCAGCATCGAAGCGGCGCGCGCCAGCGCGGAACGGCGGCGGCGCCTCGACCGGGAAGTGCCAGTCGGCGCCGGGATCGCGGGCCTGCCAATGCTGCTCGAACGGCACCCCATGCGCGCGCCAGTGCGGCGAGGCCCACAACCACGCCAGCCCCATCGGCCCGAGCAGCCATTTGTGTCCGACCGAGACCACGAAATCGGGCCGCCAGGCGTCCAGCCGCACCGGCAGCACGCCCAGGCTTTGGCTCAGATCCAGCACCAGCATCGCGTCCATCGCGTGCACGCGCGGCGCGATCCGGTCCAGATCCAGCAGGCTGCCGTCGCGCCAATAGGCGTTGGGCAAGGTCGCCACGCGCACCCGCGGCTGCGCCTCCAGCGTCTCCAACACCGCCGCGGTCCAATCCTGGCCCGGCCCGCGCCGCACCACCGCCAGATGCGCACCGGTCTCGGCGCAGCGCTGCTGCCAGGCGAGCAGATTGGACGGAAACTGTCCGTCGAGCAGCAACACCGCCTCGCCCGGCGCCAGCGGCGCCTGCCGCGCGGCGATGGCCAGGCCGTAGGCGGCCGACGGCACCATCGCCACGCCGTCGCTGTCGCCGGCGAACACGGTGGCCGCGACCAGCGCGCGCAGTTCCTCGATCTGCGCGCGCCAGGCGTCGAAGGACAGCGTCCATGGCGCGATCGCATCGGCCAGCGCCGCCTGCCCGGCGGCAAGCACGCTGGCCAGCCGCGGCCCCTTGCTGGCGGTATCCAGATAGCGCACCCCGTCGGGAAGGACGAAGGCGCGCGCCGCCTCGGCCAGGTCGACCACGCCGACCGGCACGGCGGCACCGCCCGTGGACGCGGACATGAATGCGTGGGATGGGTCTGACGTGGACATGTGCGGTCGGTCCTGGTGGCGCGAGCGGGAGAGTGGGCTCCCATCGCAGAACAGACACAAGCGTAACGCGACGTTCCACCACGCATGACGGGACATTCACGGCCGTCCCCTAAGCTTGGCCGATGCAAGCGACCTCCCTGGCGGCATCCCCCTCGCCCGCAGCGTCCAGCGTGCCGCTGGCGACGCGTTTTCGCAGCGTGCGCCACCGCACCAGCGTGCTCGCCGCGCCGCTGAGCGAGGAAGACGCGATGGTGCAGAGCATGGACGATGCCAGTCCCGCCAAATGGCATCTCGCGCACACCACCTGGTTCTTCGAACGCTTCGTGCTGGCCACCGACGCCGGCTATCGCGTGATCGATCCGCAATGGGACTACCTGTTCAACAGCTACTACCAGAGCGTCGGCCCGATGCATGCGCGACCGCGCCGTGGCGTGCTGTCGCGCCCATCGCTGACGCAGGTGCGCGACTACCGGGCCGAGGTCGAGGCGCGCGTGTTGGCGCGGCTGCAGGCCGGCGACCTGTCCGCGCAGACGCTGCAGGTGCTGGAGTTGGGCCTGCAGCACGAGCAACAACACCAGGAATTGCTGCTGACCGACATCAAGCATGCGTTCTGGAGCAATCCGCTGGCCCCGGCCTATCGCCAGGACCTGCCCACGGCGCACGCGCCGGCCACCGCGCTGCGCTGGATCCAGCGCGACGAGCAGGTGTGCGAGATCGGCGCGCCCGGCTGGCCGGCGCAGGACGCTTTCGCCTACGACAACGAATCGCCGCGGCACCGCGTGCTGGTGCCGGCGCATGCGCTGGCCAGCCGTCCGGTGAGCAATGCCGAGTATGCCGACTTCATCGCCGATGGCGGTTACCGCAACGTCGCCCTGTGGCTCAGCGACGGCTGGACGAAGCGCTGCGCCGAGGACTGGCAGCGGCCGCTGTACTGGCACGCGGACGGCGCACGCGAATTCACCCTCGGCGGCTGGCGCGAACGCGATCCGCACGCGCCGGTGTGCCACATCAGCCTGTTCGAGGCCGACGCCTACGCGCGCTGGGCCGGGGCGCGCCTGCCGACCGAGGCCGAATGGGAACAGGCCGCCACCGGCGTCGCCATCGCCGGCAACTTCGTCGAGCGCGATGCGCTGCATCCGCGGTCCGCGCCCTCCGCGGATGCGGGCCTGCAGCAGTTGTTCGGCGACGTCTGGGAGTGGACCGGCAGCGCCTATCTGGCCTACCCCGGCTTCCGCCCGTGGGAGGGCGCGCTGGGCGAATACAACGGCAAGTTCATGAACGCGCAATGGGTCTTGCGCGGCGGCAGCTGCGCCACGCCGCAGGCGCACATCCGCGCCAGCTACCGCAATTTCTTCCCCTCCGATGCGCGGTGGCAATTCGCCGGCGTGCGCCTGGCCAAGGACACCGTATGAACGCCGCGACCGCCCGTGCACTGACCGAAGCCGCCCTCACCGACCTGCATCCGCAAGCGGGCGACATCGCCGCCGACGCGATCGCCGGCCTGTCGCGCAGCCCCAAGCAGCTGCCATCCAAGTATTTCTACGACGCCGAAGGCTCGCGCCTGTTCGAGGCGATCACCCGCCAGCCGGAGTACTACCTGACCCGCACCGAGCTGGAATTGCTCGAGGCACGCATGCCCTCGATCGCGCAGGCGGTGGGCGTCGGCGCGCACGTGGTGGAACTGGGCAGCGGCAGTGGGCGCAAGACCGAACTGCTGCTGGACGGCCTGCGCGCGCCGGTGGCCTACACCCCGATCGAGATCTCGCGCGACATGCTGATGTCCAGCACCGCGCGCCTGGCCGAGCGCTTTCCGCACATCCAGATGCTGCCGGTCTGCGCCGACTTCACCGCGCCGGTGGCGCTGCCCGCGCCGCAGCGCGGCGCGCGCCGCACGCTGGTGTTCTTCCCGGGCTCCACGCTGGGCAACTTCACTCGCGAGGATGGCATCCAACTGCTGGCGTCGATACGCGCGACCATGCGGCAGGACGGCTGCGCGCTGATCGGCATCGACCTGGTCAAGGACGTGTCGATGCTGGAAGCGGCCTACAACGATGCCGCCGGCGTCACCGCTGCGTTCACCGTGAACCTGCTGCGCCGCCTCAACCGCGAGATCGGCAGCGACTTCGACCTGGAGCAGTTCCGCCATCGTGCGGTGTACGCGCGCGAACGCGAGCGCATCGAGACGTCCCTGGTCAGCCAGCGCGCGCAGCGGGTCAGCGTGGGCGGACGCCACTTCGACTTCGCCGCCGGCGAAGCGATGCAGGTGGAATACAGCCACAAGTACACCGACCAGAGCTTCGGCGAGATGGCCGCCGCCGCCGGCCTGCGCGTGAGCCATGGCTGGAACGCGCAGGGCGATGCGTTCGGGCTGCGCCTGCTGCAGGCGGTCTGAAGGGCCGGGAGTGGGGAATCGGGAATTGGGATTGGCAAGCGCATTTGCGCGAACGGATAGCGCGCCGCGCTGGCACGCGCTACCAAGATCGAAGCGTTTACTGATCGCCTCGCCGCTCCTGTAGGAGCGGCTTCAGCCGCGACAGACACCCACCGCGGCCGATCCACCACCCACCAAGACCGCCACGCAACCCCTGCTATCCCTGATACCCATTGGTGATCGGATAACGCCGCTCGCGACCGAACGCGCGCCGCGACACCTTCGGCCCCGGCGCGGCCTGGTGCCGCTTCCATTCGGTGATGCGCACCAATCGCACCACGTGGTCCACCACGTCCGCGGCATACCCGGCGGCGACGATCTCGTCGCGCGATTGTTCCTGGTCCACGAAGCGGTACAGGATGCCGTCGAGCACGTCGTAGGGCGGCAGCGAGTCCTGGTCGGTCTGGTTGGCGCGCAGTTCCGCCGACGGCGGCCGCGCGATCACCGCCGGCGGAATCACCGGCGCGCCACCGACCGTGTTGCGCCATTTCGCCAGGCCGAACACCTCGGTCTTGTACAGGTCCTTCAGCGGCGCATAGCCGCCGCACATGTCGCCGTAGATGGTGGCGTAGCCGACCGCATATTCGCTCTTGTTGCCGGTGGTCAGCAGCAGCCCGCCGAACTTGTTGGCCAGCGCCATCAGGATCACACCACGGCTGCGCGACTGCAGGTTCTCCTCGGTGATGTCGGGCTGCGTGCCCTCGAACAGCGGCCCGAGCGCCTGCAGCAGACCCTCGAACGCCGGCTCGATCGCCACCGTCTCCAACTTCACTCCCAGCGCACGGCACTGCTCATCGGCCAGATCGTTGGACAGGCCGGCGGTGTAGCGCGATGGCAGGCGCACCGCGGTGACGTTGTCCGCGCCTAGCGCATCCACCGCCATCGCCAGTACCAGCGCCGAATCGATGCCGCCGGACAGGCCCAGCCACACCTTGGAAAAGCGGTTCTTGCGGCAGTAGTCCTGCAGCCCGCGCACGACCGCGCGCCAGGCCAGCGCGTCCATGCTCTCGTCGCCGTCGTCGATCCAGCGCAGCGGGGTGAAGGCGCGCGCCTGCGTTGCGTAGTCGACCACCAGCCATTGGTCGGTGAACGCGGCCGCGGCCGGGTGCACGCTGCCGTCGGCGTCGGCGACCACCGAGGCGCCATCGAACACCAGCGCGTCCTGGCCACCGACGACGTTGAGATAGGCCAGCGCCACCCCGGTCTCGCGCACGCGTTCGGCCAGCAGCGCATCGCGCTGCGCGTGCTTGCCACGCTCGAACGGCGAGGCGTTGGGCACCAGCACCAGTTCGGCGCCGTGGCGCGCGGTGTCAGCCAGCGGCTCGGGGAACCACAGGTCCTCGCAGATCACCACCCCGACCGACGTGCCCTTGACCTCGAACACGCAACTGCCGCCATCCGGATCGACGTCGAAGTAACGGCGCTCGTCGAACACCGCGTAGTTGGGCAGTTCGCGCTTGCGGTAGGTGGCCTCGATGCGTCCGTCGCGCAGCACGCTGGCCGCGTTGTAGACCACGCTGCCGGCGCTCTGCGGCCAGCCGACCACCGCGACGATGCCGCGCACGCGCACCGCGATGCGCTGCAGCGCCAGTTCGCACTCGGCGAGGAAGCCCGGGCGCAGCAACAGATCCTCCGGCGGATAGCCGCTGACCGCCAGTTCCGGGAACAGCACGATGTCGGCGCCGTACTCGTCGCGCGCCTCCTCGATCATCGCGACGATGCGATCGGTGTTCTGGGCCACGGCGCCGACCGGGAAATCGAACTGGGCCATGGCGATGCGAAGGGAAGGAGACATGGACGACCTTGCAGGAGCGGGAGGGGAAGCGCGGAGATCGCGCGGGCGCCGGCCGCGCGCGGCGCGGCGCCCGCGGCAACGGGCCTACCTGCGCACGGCGACACTGCGCAGTGTAGCGCTGCACCGCGGCCGACGATCCGGCTCTCCCACTCATGCTGTGCGCGTCACCGGTGGAGCGGCACGCGGAATGACCGTTGGCTGCACTTCGGGAGGGATTTCCGTCCCGACTGACTTCGAAGTCGGGCGCTGACAGATCGCGCGTCGCGGCTGCAGGAGTCCGGCAAGCGCAAGGGGCAGGTCTGCATCTCCCGTACCGGCTCCCCACGCCTGCGCGCCGGCCTGTTCCTGCCGGCCTTGGTCGCCATGACCCACAACCCGGTCGTGCGTGCGCTGAAACAACGCCTGCGCGAACGCGGCAAGGCCAACAAGCAGATCATCTGCGCCGCCATGCGCAAGCTGCTGCATATCGCCTACGGCGTGCTCAAATCGCGCACGCCCTTCGACCCTCAAAAGGCCCTTGCCTGTTAGGGGGAAGACGGTATCTACAAGGAGCAGCATGCCGAAGGCGGGCTGGGTGCATTGCGGGAGGGGCTTCAGTCCCGACTGGCTCCGAAGTCGGGCGCTGACAGACCGCGCGTCGCGGCTGAAGCCGCTCCTACAAGGAGCGGCATTTCGCGCATCGCATCAGCCGTTGCCGCGATTGCCAGCCCGTGCACGGCGCCGCCGGCGCCAGCGCCGCCACACCGCCACCACACCCGCGACCAGCGCCAACGCGACCGCGGCCAGCGTCGCCATGCGCGCGGCGACGCCGTGCTGGAACACCACCTCCTTGCCCTCGCCATCGAGCGTATAGGCCACCACGTAGTCGCCCATCGTACCCATGCCCTCGCGTCCACCCGCGGCGATCACCACGTACTGCTTGCCACCCACCGCATAGACCGAGGGCGTGGCCTGGCCGCCGGCTGGCAACTTGGCATCCCACAGGGTCTCGCCCGTGGCGCTGTCGAGCGCGCGCAGGCGGGAGTCGGCGGCCGCGGCGATGAAGGTCAGGCCGCTGGCGGTGGTCACCGCGCCGCCGAGCAGCGGCGTGCCCACGTCCAGCGGCAGCCACGGCAGCTTCTCCTCCAAGGTGCCGAGCGGGCGTTCCCAGGCGATCTTGCGCGTGCGCAGGTCCACCGCCACCAGCCTCCCCCACGGCGGCTTGACGCAGGGAATGCCCCCGGACGAGCTCAGCATGCCGCGGCGCATGTAGTACGGCGTGCCCTCCATGTCGTTGAACTGCTGGTCCGGATGGCGCGCGTGCTCCGCCTCGCTGAACCGCTCGCGCGGAATCAACGCCACCTGCATCGGCAGGTCCGACACCGGCATGATCGCCAGCTGCCGCTGCGGATCCACCGCGATGCCGCCCCAGTTCACGCCGCCGGCCCAGCCCGGCAGCGCGATCGTGCCGCGTACGCTGGGCGGCGTGAACAACCCTTCCGAACGCAGCCCGGCGATCAGCGCTTCGCATTCGCGGCGCGCGGCGGGAGTCGCCCCCCAGGCATCGGCGGCGGTCAGCGGGGTATGCCGCGCGAGACGCAGCCCCGGCTCGGGCATCGGCTGGGTCGGCGAGGCGCGTTCGCCCGGCACGTCGGAGGCCGGCACCGGCACCTCGCTGATCGGGAACAGCGGCGTGCCGTCGCGGCGGTCGAAGGCGAACAGGAAGCCGGTCTTGGTCGCCTGCAGCACCGCCGCGCGCGGGCCTTGCGCGGTCTGCACCGTGGTCAGCACCGGCTGCGAGGCCTGGTCGTAGTCCCACAGGTCGTGATGCACCAACTGCTGCGCCCACACCCGGCGCCCGCTGTGCAGGTCCAGCGCCACCAGCGAGTCGGCATCGCGGTTGTCGCCGAGGCGCTCGCCACCGTAGTAGTCGGGACTGGCCGAGCCGGTCGGCACGTACACCAGGCCCAGCGCCGGATCCACCGACAGCGGCGCCCAGGCATTGCCGCCGCCGACCGTGGCCGCCTGCTCCGGCTGCCAGCCCGCGGCGGTGGCCTTGGCCGGATCGCGCGGCACCGGGTCCCAGCGCCACAATTCGCGGCCGCTGCGCGCGTCGTAGCCGCGCACCACGCCCTGCTCCAGCGCATGCCCGCGGTTGTCGCCGATCGAGCTGCCGACCACCAGCACGTCGCCGGCCACCACCGGCGGCGAGGTCACCGCATAGTTGGACCAGGCGTCGCTGGCCGTATCGTGCACATCGACCCCGGCGTGCAGGTCGATCGTGCCGTCCTTGCCGAATCCGGTGCAGGGCCGGCCGTCGGCCGCATCCAGTGCGATCAGCCGCGCATCCAGCGTGCCGAACACGATGCGCTCGCGGCATGCGCCGGCGGCGGCCTGGGAGTCGCGCCAGAACGTCACTCCGCGCGAGGCCGGGTCGCTGTAGTGCTTGTCGCGCGCGACCTTGGCGTCGAACGACCACAATTCGCGGCCGCTGGCCGCATCCAGGGCGAACGCGATGCCGGTCCCGGTGGTGAGGTACATGCGCCCGCCCAGCACCAGCGGATTGGCCTCGAAGCGACGCCGTTCCGGATCGGGCAGGCCCGCGCCGAGTTCGCCGGTACGG
Source organism: Xanthomonas sp. DAR 35659 (assembly GCF_041242975.1). Classification (NCBI taxonomy): domain Bacteria; kingdom Pseudomonadati; phylum Pseudomonadota; class Gammaproteobacteria; order Lysobacterales; family Lysobacteraceae; genus Xanthomonas; species Xanthomonas medicagonis. The sequence goes on along the minus strand of NZ_CP162488.1, from coordinate 1,440,840 downwards.
AACGACCAGGCGATGCGCAGCCGGCCGACATTGTCCGGGGTGATCTGGGTCAGCGGCGAATACTGCCCGCCGCCCGGCGCGCCGGCGTAATTGGCCCAGTCGCCCGGCGCCGCCGCGCAGATGCCGCCGATGCCCATCGCCACGCCCGCCCCGCATACCGCTGCCCACCATCGCCTGATCACGCATCCGCTCCTGTCGCTGCCGAAGAAAGTGGCGCCAGTGTGGGCACTGCCCAGGGCCGTGTCAGCAACGCAGGGACGGCATTGCCAGGCCGGGGGACCAGTGGCGGGAGCACAGGGACGAGTGGCGACCGCGGGGATGGCGCAAACGCTTGATTGCGCAGGAGCTGGCCGGCGGCATCGCGCGGCCGTCCGACCCGCCCCGCCCCACCACGGATACCGCCGCCGTCCCGCGCACCAGGCCTCCGGAAACGAAAAAAAGGCCTCGCTCGCGCGAGGCCTTTCCGGACAGCAGCTGCGACAGCGACGCACCCGAAGGCGAATCACTGCCGCGGCGCTAACGGCTTACTTCACCAGCGAGGCGATCGCCGCACCCAGGTCGCCCGGCGAGCGGACGGTCTTGACGCCAGCGGCTTCCATCGCCGCGAACTTGCCTTCGGCCGTGCCCTTGCCGCCCGAGGCGATCGCACCGGCGTGGCCCATGCGCTTGCCGGCCGGCGCCGACGCACCGGCGATGAAGCCGACCACCGGCTTCTTGACGTGCTTGGCGATGTACTCGGCACCGGCTTCCTCGGCGTCGCCGCCGATTTCGCCGACCATGATGATGCCTTCGGTCTGCGGATCCTCGTTGAACAGCTTGAGGCAGTCGACGAAGTTCAGGCCGTTGATCGGGTCGCCGCCGATGCCGATGCAGGTGGACTGGCCCAAGCCGACTTCGGTGGTCTGCTTGACCGCTTCGTAGGTCAGCGTGCCCGAACGCGAGACGATGCCGATCTTGCCCGGCTTGTGGATGTGGCCCGGCATGATGCCGATCTTGCACTCGCCCGGGGTGATCACGCCGGGGCAGTTCGGCCCGATCAGCACGGTCTCCGGGAAGGAGCGGGTCAGCACGTTCTTCACGCGCAGCATGTCCAGCACCGGGATGCCTTCGGTGATGCAGACGATGACCTTGATGCCGGCGGCGGCCGCTTCCAGGATCGCATCGGCCGCGAACGGCGGCGGCACGTAGATCACCGAGGCGTCGGCGCCCGTGCTCTGCACGGCATCGGCCACGGTGTTGAACACCGGCAGGTCGATGTGGGTGGTGCCACCCTTGCCCGGGGTGACGCCGCCGACGACCTGGGTGCCGTACTCGATCATCTGGGTGGCGTGGAAGGTGCCCTGCTGGCCGGTGAAGCCCTGCACGATTACCTTGGTGTTCTTGTTGATCAAAACAGACATTGGAGTTCCTTGGTGTCGTGGATCAGGCGGCGTTCTTGACAGCTTCAACGACCTTCTTGGCGCCGTCGTTGATGTTGTCGGCCGGGATGATGGCCATGCCGCTGTCGCGCAGCAGCTGCTTGCCCTCTTCCACGTTGGTGCCTTCCAGGCGCACCACGACCGGAACCTTGACGCCCACTTCCTTGACCGCCGCGATGATGCCCTCGGCGATCATGTCGCAGCGGACGATGCCACCGAAGATGTTGACGAAGATGCCTTCGACCTTGTCCGAGGACAGGATCAGCTTGAACGCCTCGATCACGCGCTGCTTGTTGGCACCGCCGCCCACGTCCAGGAAGTTCGCCGGCTCGCCGCCGTTGAGCTTGATCACGTCCATGGTCGCCATGGCCAGACCGGCGCCGTTGACCATGCAGCCGATGTTGCCGTCCATGGTGACGTAGTTGATGTCCAGCTCCGAAGCGGTCACTTCGGTCTCGTCTTCCTGGGACTTGTCGCGCATGGCGACCAGTTCCTTGTGGCGGAAGTTGGCGTTGTCGTCGCTGTTGAACTTGCCGTCCAGCGCGTAGAGGTTGCCGTCGTCCAGGATGGCCAGCGGATTGATCTCCACCAGCGCCAGGTCCTTCTCGTTGAAGATGCGGTACAGGTTGACCATGATGCTGGCGAACTGGCCGGCCTGCTTGGCGGTCAGGCCCATCTTGAAGCCGATGTCGCGGCCGTGGTAACCCTGTACGCCTTCGACGAAGTCGACGTTGAGCGTGTGGATCTTGTCCGGGGTCTCGGCGGCGACCTGTTCGATTTCCATGCCGCCTTCGCTCGATGCGATGTAGCTGATGGTGCGGGTGCCGCGGTCGACCAGCACCGACAGGTACAGCTCCTTGACGATCTCGCCGGCGGTGGTCACCAGCACTAGGTTGATCGGCAGCTCGACGCCGGCGGTCTGGTAGGTGGCCATCTTGGTGCCGAGCAGCTTCTCGGCAACGGCCTTCACATCGTCGGTGGTCTTGCAGAACTTGACGCCGCCGGCCTTGCCGCGGCCACCTGCGTGGATCTGCGCCTTGACCATCCAAGGGCCAGCGCCAAGCGACTTGGCGGCTTCAACCGCTTCTTCCGGAGTCGCCGCGACCTTGCCGGCCGGGACCGGGATGCCGTACTCGGCAAGCAGTTGTTTTGCCTGATATTCGTGGAAATTCATGCGTCACCGTGGGAAAAGGAACGACCGTCCCGCAGCGATCCGGAACCTGAGTGGCGGCCGGGAGCGGTACGGACGGGCCGCATATTGTCGCCGACCCTGGGCGGCGGCGCAAAAGCGCCGGTCCGCGCCCGCCCATGGCGGCTTGACGCGGCGCGTCCAGACGGGCCTGACGACGCGCGCGGACCGGGCCGCCGGCACCCGCGCAGGCCCTGCACCGGCCGGTGCTGGCGCCCCGGACCCGGACCGCCATCGCATTCCCCGGCGCCGCGCCTATACTCGCGCCGTCTGCCGCCTGGCTGGAGTCCGGCTTGCCCGCAAGCGCTTCGCTCATCGACCGTATCGAGTCCATCCCCCGCCGCGAACTGTATTTCTTCGCGCTGTACCGGGTGCTGGTGGCCGGGCTGATCGCGGCCTTGGTGTTCAGCCCCTTGAGCACCCTGGTCGGCACACCGCGTTTCCCGCAACTGGCGGCCGGGCTGGCGGGCGCCTACCTGGTGGTGGCGCTGCTGCTGTTGCTGTGGGGCCGCAACGAACGCTACCTGACCCTGATCGTGTCCTGCAGCGCGACCGCCGACATCGTCGCCGCCACCCTGGCGGCGCATGCGCTGCCGGCGGCCAACGCCGGCATCGCGATGATGCTGCTGTTCAACGTCGCCGCCGCGGCCATGCTGCTGCGGCTGCGCTACGGCTTCGGCGTCGCCGTGATCGCCGCCGCGGCGACCGTGCTGGAATACCTGTGGACCTCGCTGGACGGCGGCGAGAACACCCGCAGCCTGGCCGAACTGGCGATGTTCGCCACCAGCTACCTGGCCGTGGCCTACATCTGCTACCAGATCGGGCAGCGCGCGCGCAGCAGCCAGACCCTGGCCGACCAGCGCGGCGCCGAGGTCGAGAATCTCTACGAAATCAACGAATTGATCATCCGTCGCATGCGCACCGGGGTGCTGGTGGTGGATGCGCAGAACCGGGTGACCCTGGCCAACGAGGCCGCTTCGGCGCTGCTCGGCGATGCCGACGGCAACAGCGCCAGCGGCCGCCTGGACCTGCTCAGCGCCGCGCCGGAACTAGCGCGGCGCCTGCAGCGCTGGCGCAACGGCTGGAACCAGGAAGAGACCCCGTTGCAGCTGTCGCCCGACCAGCCGGAAGTGCAACCGCGCTTCGCCCGGTTGCTGAAGGAAGGCGACCTGACCCTGGTGTTCCTGGACGATGCCACGGTGGTGTCGCGCCGCGCCGAGTCGCTGACCCTGTCGGCGCTGGGCCGCTTCTCGGCCAGCCTGGCGCACGAGATCCGCAACCCGCTGGCGGCGATCAGCTACGCCTCGCAGTTACTCGAGGAGTCGCCGGCGATCGGCGATGCCGACCGCCGCCTGCTGCAGATCATCCACCTGCAGTGCCAACGCACCAACGGCATCGTCGAGAGCGTGCTGGGCCTGGCCCGGCGCGAGCGCTCCAATCCGGAGAACCTGGACCTGGGCGTGTTCGTGCGCCGCTTCGTGCTCGAGTACAAGCAGACCCTGTCGATCGAGACCGACAGCCTGGAAGCGATCCTGTCCCCGCAACCGGTGCAGGCGCTGGTCGATCCCAAGCACCTGCACCAGATCCTCAGCGCGCTGGTGCACAACGCGCTCAAGTACGGCCGGGTGATGGAGGAGCCGGCGCGGGTGCGGCTGCGCGTGGCGGTGCAGGAGCGCAACGCGATCGTCGACGTGATGGACCGCGGCCCCGGCATCCCCGACGCGGTGGCCGCGCAACTGTTCCGCCCCTTCTTCACCACCTCCGAGCACGGCACCGGGCTGGGCCTGTACATCGCCCGCGAGCTGTGCCGGGCCAACCAGGCGCGGCTGGAGTACGTGCCGGTGCCGGCGGGCGGCGCCTGCTTCCGCGTGGTCCTGCCCGGGCCGCACACCATGCTCTCTGGTTGAGAATCGCTCCGTCATGCGCTCGCCCGCGTCGATAAATTGGCGCATTCCCCCGGACCTGGGCTATCTTTTCCCAACATGAACGAAACCCGAAGCGCCCTGGTCGTCGACGACGAACGCGATATCCGCGAGTTGCTGGTGCTGACCTTGGGCCGGATGGGGCTGCGCATCAGCACCGCGGCCAACCTGGCAGAGGCCCGCGAACTGCTGGCCAGCAATCCCTACGACCTGTGCATCACCGACATGCGCCTGCCCGACGGCAACGGCATCGAACTGGTCAGCGAAATCGCCAAGCACTACCCGCGCACCCCGGTGGCGATGATCACCGCGTTCGGCAGCATGGACCTGGCGGTGGAAGCGCTGAAGGCCGGCGCCTTCGACTTCGTCAGCAAGCCGGTGGACATCCACGTGCTGCGCGGCCTGGTCAAGCACGCGCTGGAACTCAACAACAGCGAACGCCCCGCGCCGCCGGCGCCGCCGCCGGAGCAGGCCAGCCGCCTGCTCGGCGCCTCGACCGCGATGGACGCACTGCGCGCCACCATCGCCAAGGTCGCGCGCAGCCAGGCGCCGGTCTACATCCTGGGCGAGTCCGGCGTGGGCAAGGAACTGGTCGCGCGCACCATCCACGAACAGGGCGCGCGCGCGGCCGGGCCGTTCGTGCCGGTCAACTGCGGCGCGATCCCCGCCGAACTGATGGAAAGCGAATTCTTCGGCCACCGCAAGGGCAGCTTCACCGGCGCCCACGCCGACCAGGCCGGCCTGTTCCAGGCCGCGCACGGCGGCACCCTGTTTCTGGACGAGGTGGCCGAACTGCCGCTGCCGATGCAGGTCAAGCTGCTGCGCGCGATCCAGGAGAAATCGGTGCGCCCGGTCGGCGCCTCGGTCGAAGTTCCGACCGACGTGCGCATCCTTTCGGCTACCCACAAGGACCTGGCCGACCTGGTCGCCGAGGGCCGCTTCCGCCACGACCTGTACTACCGCATCAACGTCATCGAACTGCGCGTGCCGCCGCTGCGCGAGCGCGGCGGCGACCTGCCGCAACTGGCCGCGGCGATCCTGGCGCGGCTGGCCAAGAGCCACGGCCGGATCACCCCGCTGCTGTCGCCATCGGCGCTGGACGCATTGAACCGCTACCCCTTCCCCGGCAACGTGCGCGAACTGGAGAACATCCTCGAACGCGCCCTGGCGATGGCCGAGGACGACCAGATCGGCGCCGCCGACCTGCACCTGCCGCAGCCCGGCAACAGCGCCCGCGCCGCGGCCGAAGCCGCCCCGGCGCTACCGCCCGGCGTGGTCGACATCGACCCGACCTCCTCCGCCCTGCCCTCCTACATCGAGCAGCTCGAGCGCGCCGCGATCCAGAAGGCGCTGGAGGAGAATCGCTGGAACAAGACCCGCACCGCCGCCCAGCTCGGCATCACCTTCCGCGCGCTGCGCTACAAGCTCAAGAAGTTGGGGATGGAGTAGGAAAGCCGGGAATGGGGAATCGGGAGTGGGGATTCGTAAAAGCAGAGCGCTCCGGCCTTCTGCCGGGTTCCCCAAAGCAACAAAGCCGGGTCAAGGCCCAGGTGAAGCGTCGTTGCGCCGCATTTGCGAATCCCCAATCCCGAATGCCGAATCCCGGCACCTCAATTCTTTACAACGATCGATCTCAGCAGGCCCACAACACCTGGCAGGCCTGTATTTTTTGAACTACACTTGAGCCGTGATCGAACTCAAGCAGACCGAGACCTTTCGCAAGTGGCGCACGAGGCTGAAAGACGAGCGCGCCCGCACCGCGATTGCCTTGCGCTTGACCCGACTTGCCTATGGCCACGCGGGCGATACGGAGCCGGTCGGGCAAGGCATCAGCGAACTCCGTATCCACTACGGCCCCGGTTATCGGGTGTATTTCCAGCGACGTGGCAACACGATCATCGTCTTGCTGTGCGGCGGCGACAAAAGCACGCAAGCGAAGGACATCAAGACCGCCAAACGCCTTGCCGACGAATGGAGCCAATTACCATGACCCAAAACCTGACCACCTACGATCCGGCCGAAGACTTGAACTCCGACCAGGCGATTGCCGACTTCATGGCGGGCGCTTTCGCGACCAACGACCCCGGCTTCATCGCCCACGCCCTTGGCATCGTTGCCCGAGCCAAGGGCATGACCCAGATCGCGCGACAAACCGGCCTTTCCCGGGAACAGCTCTATCGCTCCTTCAGCGAGGACGGGAATCCGACGCTGCGGACCACCCTGGCCGTGATGAAGGCGCTTGGGATCGAACTGACCGCGAAGCCAGCCGTCACGCATTCAGCGGCTGCAGGCTGGACCCCACTCCCGCTCAATCCTTGGTGACGCGGTTGATCTCGGCCAGGCTGGTGATGCCGTTGCGCGCCTTGAGCAGCGCCGACTGGCGCAGGTCCTTGACCCCGATCTTCTGCGCGGCCTCGGCGATGTCCATCGCGTTGCCGCCCTGCAGCACGATCGCCGCGATCTCGTCGTTCATCGGCATCACCTGGTAGATGCCGGTGCGGCCCTTGTAGCCTTCGGTGCATTCGTCGCAGCCCACCGCCTCGTACAGCTGGATGCCGGCGGCGATCTCGGCCTCGGTGAAGCCCTCCTTCAGCAACGCGTTCTCCGGCATGGTCGGGGCCACCCGCTTGCAGTTGTTGCACAGCCGCCGCGCCAGGCGCTGCGCGATCACCAGCGTCACCGAACTGGTGATGTTGTACGGCGCGATGCCCATGTTCATCAGGCGCGCGATGGTCTGCGGCGCATCGTTGGTATGCAGCGTGGACAGCACCATGTGGCCGGTCTGCGCCGCCTTGATCGCGATCTCGGCGGTTTCCAGGTCGCGGATTTCGCCCACCATGATGATGTCCGGATCCTGGCGCAGGAACGAGCGCAACGCCGCGGCGAAGGTCATGCCGCGCTTGTTGTTCTGCTGGACCTGGTTGACCCCGGGCAAGCGGATTTCAACCGGATCCTCGGCGGTGGAGATGTTGCGGGTATCGTCGTTGAGGATGCCCAGCGCGGTGTACAGCGACACCGTCTTGCCCGACCCGGTGGGGCCGGTGACCAGCACCATCCCGTAGGGCTTGTGGATCGCGTCCAGGAACAGCTTCTGCTGCTCCGGCTCGTAACCGAGCTTGTCGATGCCCAGCTTGGCCGCGCTGCCGTCGAGGATACGCAGCACGATCTTCTCGCCGAAAAGCGTCGGCAGCGTGCTGACGCGGAAGTCGATCTGCTTGCTCTTGGACAGGTTGAGCTTGATGCGCCCGTCCTGCGGCACCCGCTTCTCGGCGATGTCCAGCTGCGACATCACCTTCAGGCGCGCGGCGATGCGCTGGTTGAGCTTGACCGGCGCCTTGGCCACGCTCTTGAGCAGGCCATCGATGCGCAGGCGCACCCGGTAGTCGTCCTCGTACGGCTCGAAATGGATGTCCGAAGCGCCACGGCGGATCGCATCGACCAGCACCTTGTTCACGAACTTGACCACGGGCGTATCGTCGCCCTTGGCATCGACGCCGGTGTCGCCGCTGCCGCCCATGTCCTCGTCGCCGGCACCGACCTCGAGGTTGCCCATCCCCTCGTCGTCGTCGCCCAGCGCATCGCCGATGGCGTTGTTACTGGCCTGCCACTGCTCCAGCGTGCGCCGGATCTGGTCCTCGTCGACCAGGATCGGCTCGACGGTCAGGTTGGTGTGGAACTTGATGTCGTCCAGCGCCCGGGTCTGGGTCGGATTGCTGACCCCGACGAACAAGCGGTTGCCGCGCTTGAACAGCGGCAGCACCTGGTGCTTCTGCAACAGCTCCTCGCTGACCAGCTTGATCGCGCTCTGGTTGGCGTCGAACACCGACACGTCCAGCAGCGGCATCCCGAACTCGACCGCATTGGCCGCCGCCAGTTGCGCCGCGGTGACCAGCTTCTTCTCCGAAAACCACTGCGGCAGCGGGATCTTGGCCTCCGCGGCATGCGCCATGGCGGTCCGCGCGGCGGCCTCCTCGATGGCGCCGTCCTGGACCAGGCGGCGTGCGATGCCGGTGATGCCGACGAGATTGGCCGAGACAGCTGCGTTCATAGGACATGCCCCCATTCTTACCGACCAAAGATACTGCAATTCCTATCCAATCGCCCCTGGTAGAGAGGCATGCGACAGGCCCTGCCGCGACACGCCATGAATCCGGTCGCAACTGCGATTAACATAGTCATGGGGACATAGGGGTCGACCTTTGGACAAGATCAGCATCATCCTGCCGGCAAAGAATGAGGAGGCCGGCCTGTCACGCACGCTGCCCCGACTACGCGAACAGATGCCGGATGCCGAGATCATCGTGGTCGACGACGGCTCCACTGACACGACGGCATTGGTGGCAAGCGAACACGGCGCCAGGGTCGTTACCAGCCCCTACTCGATGGGCAACGGCGCTGCGATCAAGCGTGGAGCGCGCGCAGCGAGTGGGACCATCCTTGTGTTCATGGACGCAGACGGTCAGCACGACCCCGCCGACATTCAGAAACTGCTAGTCAAGCTCAGCCAAGGCTACGACATGGTCGTTGGCGCGCGCGACAGCAGTGGCCAGGCCAGCGTGCATCGCGGCCTGGCCAACCGCTTCTACAACTGGCTAGCAAGCCGCATGACCGGCTTTGAGGTGAAAGACCTCACGTCCGGCTTCCGCGCGGTGCGCGCCGAGAGGTTCCGCGAGTTCCTTCACCTGCTTCCGAACGGCTTCAGCTACCCCACCACCAGCACGATGGCGTTCTTCCGCAGCGCCTACCCGGTAGCTTACGTGCCAATCCCGGTGGCGAAGCGTGTCGGCAACGGCAGCCACATCCGCCCACTGAAGGATGGCGTCCGATTCCTGCTGATCATCTTCAAGATCGCCACGCTGTATTCGCCGCTGAAGCTGTTCATGCCTGTTTCGATAGCTTTTTTTGTACTCGGGCTCGTTTATTACGGCTACACCTTTACGACCATGCATCGTTTTACCAACATGAGCACCTTGTTGTTCAGCGCTGCGGTGATCATTTTTTTGATCGGGCTGATTTCCGAGCAGATTACGAACCTTACCTATCGGCGCGACAGTTGATATGCAGGCCGCCTCTATCCGCCGCTGGTTAAAGCCTGTTGCATTTACTCCACTGCACCCACAGTGGCTACTTAGCAATTCCAAAAAAAGAACGGGGACATGGGTCGGCCAGAATGCAGGCGGCGTGATACTGGATATAGGCTGTGCAGATCAGTGGATAAATGAATACATTCCTGAGCATTGCCAATACATCAGCCTAGATTACCCAATGACAGGTGGAAAGATGTATGGATCGTGTCCAACCCTATTCGCTGACGCGGCACACCTTCCATTACAAGATGGTGTAGTAGATACCATCTTGATGCTGGAAGTCCTAGAACACCTGCGAACCCCGGTGTGCGCCATAGCAGAAATTGCAAGGGTTCTGAAGCCCGGCGGCGTACTACTTCTTAGCGTCCCTTTCCTCTACCCAGTGCACGATGCTCCGCATGATTACCAGCGTCCGACTTGTTATGGCCTGCTGCGCGACCTTGAGCGTGCAGGGATGATCGTGGAGCCCCCAACCCCCACGCTTGGAAGCGCGGAAACAGCAGCATTGCTGTGCAATCTCGCGATTGGCGGCATGTATAGCACAGCGCTTACCAAGCGGCACCCAGCATTAATCCTGCTGCCACTTCTTTCATTGATGGTTCCCTTGATCAACATTGGCGGTCGCCTGTTTGGCTGGATGCTTCCGTCATGGCCCGCTCTGACGGCCGGCTACAGTGTTAAAGCATACAAAAAATGAGCAAGCCACCCACATTGGTGATTGTCACGTCGTCTTTTCCAATCTCTGGAGACGGAAGCGAGGCGGCTGGCGCGTTCGTCGCAGATTTAGCTATTGAACTCAGTAAGCTGACGCGGGTGAGAGTGGTTGCACCTGGTCGTAAAACAGAAAGGGAGCAGTGGCACGAAGGCATCGAAATCTTTCGATATCAAACTCCCGACCAACCTCTGTCTACCCTCAAGCTTTGGAATCCTGCAGACGCATGGCGAATCCTGAAGGTTATGCGTACAGGCCGCTCGGCTACTGCCGCATCTCTGGAGGATGGCTCGGCAACTCACATTCTGGCGCTATGGGCACTGCCATGTGGCGAATGGGCCAGGTATTGCGCTCGTAAGTATGACGTCGACTACTCCGTATGGACTTTAGGGAGCGACATATGGAGCCTAGGACGCATCCCGATTGTCAAATCATTTTTGCGCAGAGTACTGCAAGATGCTCGCCACTGTTGGTCTGATGGCTTAAAGCTTGCCGAGGAAACTAAAGCCATTGCTGGAAGGGAAGTTGATTTTCTACCGAGTACTAGGCAAGTCACACAGATACGCATAGAACCGCTTCGCATTGCGCCACCATATCGCTTGCTTTTTCTAGGACGATGGCATGTAAACAAGGGTGCGGATCTACTTTTGGAAGCAATCGATTTATTAAACGAGGATGATTGGAAACGCATTGAGGTGTTACATATCTGTGGCGGCGGACCTGAACAAAAATTGATCGAATCCAGTGTTCAGAGATTGAAGGCCGCAGGAAGGCCGGTAGTTCTCAAGGGCTTCCTGGATCGCAATTCTGCGGAAGGAGCCATAGTCAGTGCTGATTGGCTATTAATTCCATCAAGAATAGAAAGTATCCCGATTATTTTCTCCGACGCAATGAAGTTGCAGTGCCCCGTAATCGCCATGCCGGCAGGAGACATCCCAGCTCTACTAGCACAGAAGCCAGGTGGAATTCTGGCCGAAAATTTAAATGCTCCCTCCTTCCATAATGCGATAAGGGTTGCGCTCCATTCAACCCCCTACCAACTTTCAAACGGGATGACCGAGCTCGCGACACAGTTCGACCTGTCGGCAATTTCTTTAAAAATACATGATTCCTTGGTGGGACATGCGTAAGAAACGTAGCCGATTGCAGTGGCTGCTCATGCCTCTTGCGCTGGCATCACTGATATGGACAGGCTACCTATTATGGAAATCATTTCCCGCACTGAGCCACAGCCTTCCGCATCTAAAGCTAGGCTGGATAGTTGTGGGATTGATGGGATGCCCTTTATCTAGCTACCTAGCTTTCGAAGGATTTCGCGCTCTCTTTGCTGAGATTCGACCGCACACATACAAACGCACGTCACTGGCACACCTGTATTTCACCGGACAGTTAATGAAGCATCTTCCAGGACGAATTTGGGGTATCGCCTACCAATCAGGGACCGGAACATCCGCCAGCCTTGCCGAATGGATTAGCATCAACGCAACATATATGGCGTTAACAACGGCTTTTGCCATTTGGGTCGCCGCCACAGTCATTGGGACAATGTTTCAATTGAAAATTGGGATGCTCATTTTTGGCATAGGATTGACGCTGTACCTGTGCCTATGGAACGCCCGACCAATGACCGCGATAATCAAGCTGGCGCGACATCTTCCAGGCAATGCCACATCACGTATATGCGATGCCCTACAACCTTTTGCGATGGCCAAATCACGCCTAAAGCGTGACATTTGGTGTTGGTTTACAGCAAGCTGGCTGGTCTACTTGCTTGCGTGGTCTGCCTACGGGATAGCATGGCCGGGGCTCACAGCAGCGGATGGAGTGTGGCTCTGCGGCATCTACACGGCGGCTTGGTTTTTCGGATATGTCAGCGTTATAACCCCATCCGGCATTGGTGTCCGAGAATTGATGTTCATGCTGATGGCAAGTCACTTTCCTGCTGACGCGATCGCTGGTTTAGCCGTACTTGGGCGAGTATCACTACTGGTAGCCGACATTGTTCTTGGATTAGTCTTTGCACCCTATAGGGAGAGCCAATGAGTCACGGCCGGGGCAAAGCACCCTTATTCGACGATGACGGAAATAATCTCGCCGACCCTGCTGATAGTATCGGGCGCAAAAGTGAGTACATTCAAATTTTGCACGAACGCGCCATACAACTGTATTTGAGGCCAAGCAGAGGCTACGCCTTGGATATAGGATGTGGATTAGGCCGAATGGGCAAGGTGATAGGTGAGCTGGGCTATGACGTAATTGGCTTGGATCCGTCTTTGCGAATTCTAAAATTCATTTCCGAAAAATCGCAGTATGTCGGAATAGTCAACGCAGCACTTCCCCAACTTCCCTTTCGGGACGAATCATTTGATCTGGTTTGCTTATTTGGCGTAGCACGCATGGTGCACCTACTCGGGAAAGCCAAAATCTGCCGTGACGCCGTTAAGTTTGTCAAACCTGGTGGCAATTTGGTGGTGATCGAAAACATCCGAACCGGTGACGATCGCTACCTACAAGAGCCCTGGTTTGAAGAGACTTTTTCCCAAGCCGGATTAAACCTAATTATAAAAACCCCCATCCGCGCCAGTCGTTGGCCGGCTATCTATCTTATTCGATATGGCCTTATACCAAGGAGCTGGTTTACGGCCATAGCGGAATGGGAGTTGAGTCGAATGGCAAAAAAGAAGGCACCCCCACGCTTTAGCTATCACAACTATCTTTTTATCTATAAGAAATGATGAACATCGAGCCACCTGATTTTATAATTATTAGCGGCGGATCGGAAATTGTTGGCCTAGCGCTGGCGGAAGCAGCACAAGTGGCTGGGAAGCGTTATGTTGTTTTATCTCTGGTTGCCAATAGCATTTTGCGAGATACACCTGCGTGCGTTGGCATCGTCGACCTCTCGCATCTTTTGCACAACTGGGACGCCCTCCCCGAAAAATTTATTGGGACCTTATCGAAGTTATCCAATCTTGCGGCACGTAAACTACCAATTTTTCCGACTGAAGATGGCGGCTTGCGCTTACTCAATGAATGCCGAGATGAAGTACTAAAATATGGCGAATTTTCACGAGCAAGGGCTTTACGAATGGGAGGCTTGGACAAAGCAGAGATCATCGAATTCGCCTCAACCAGGGGGAGGGGGACTTGCGTCTCCACGTCGATCGTACTTGATGACCCAACGCAAGCACCGGCAGCCATTGAAAAACTAGGATTGGATGCCGTTTTCAAACCAGCACTAAAACCTATCCACATGGACCTATCGCCACTTGGAAACAGCGGCACAAAGATAGTTACCCAACAAGATCATAGTGAGAGCATTAACTCCATTGTAACCCGCTTAAGCAATGCCTGGGCAATCAGTGAGCGCTGGATCGCGCAACCGCGCTTTAATACGGGACCGAATCGAGAACGGAGCGTCTGTGCTGTTCGCGATCAGCATGGCCACGTTCAAGCTCGCCAGGTTATCGAAAGGGCAAAATACCCATCAACAGGGGGGACAGCGTATTGGGTTTGCATAGACGAACACAACGACCTGCTGCCCTCAGCCACAAGTATCATGGACGCGTTCGAAATCATAGGTGTTTGCGAGTTGTCATACTTGCCAGACGCGCAGGGAATAGCGCAGCTGATTGAATTTAACACTAGACCATGGTTGCAAATAGGTCTTATGGAGCGGTCTGGATTCCCTATCGTTGCAAGCTCCATTGCCGCTCTAAATGGCAACAAAATCGAAAAAACCACATTCGGAGATGAATACTTCCATTGGATGCAGCTTGAGAGATTCTTGGTCGCCCTAAGCAAGGGCGAATGCTCAGCAAGGCACACAATGGAATTCGTTAATGAACTAACAAAGAAAACCACCACTGTTGCGGGTTTTGGCAGTTCATTGCCAGGAATACGATGGCGTTTACTGGCTCGTTTCATCCAAAAACTGCACATCCGGCAAAGAGTGTCACGTCAAAATTGAGTGCACCGCGCTTATCACCCTTGTCGCGTCTTGCTCTGAAATTTTTGGTGATAGTGGAAAACTCACTGTTTGACGGCCTATCTTCATAGCATTAGGCCACTGTTCTGGTGCCCACCCAAAACGCTCTTGGTAATATGGATGCTCAGGAATAGAGACATAATGAACACCAGTGCCGATACCCTTGGAATTCATCCCAGCGAGAAATGTATCGCGAGATAGGCCGCATCTTTCCACATCAATCATTGCAGTGAAGAGATGATATCCGTGCACGGTATTGGGAGCGGGCGCGGCCGGAAGGCCCAGCGAAAGATCTCCGAGCTCCTTCATATAGCGATTCCAAAGTAGCTCACGCAACCTCCAATTGGATGCCACTCTCGCCAACTGGTGTATACCAATCGCCGCCTGCAGATCCATCATATTGTATTTAAAACCCGCCTCAACCACCTGATAGTGCTTATATCCTTCGTCGCCGAAACGATGCCAGGCATCCTTACTCATCCCATGCAGGGCCAGAACACGCGCCCTAGAAATGGCGGCTTCACTTTTCCCAACTACCATTCCGCCTTCACCAGTGGTGACGTTCTTAGTGGCGTAAAAGCTAAAACAACCAAAATCACCCAATGTCCCGGCCTTACGACCATCAAACTCTGTTTCAATAGCGTGCGCGCAATCCTCGATAACTACCAACCGATGCTTTTCAGCGATCGCTGTTATTTCATCCATCTCACACGGGCGCCCAGCAAAATGTACCAATAAGATCGCCTGAGTCTTTGGAGTAATTGCCGCCTCAATGGCAGCAGGCGAAATACATTGTGTCTCAGGATCCACGTCTGCCAGAACCGGAGTAAGTCCCGAATGGATTATTGCGTTAATGGTCGCACAGAACGTAAGGGGCGTCGTAACAACTTCTGCGCCTTGATCCAATCCAGCTGCAATCATACTCACATGCAACGCGGCCGTACACGAATTCACCGCTGCCACCTGCGAAGCATTGACTCCTTTGTAAGCTGCGAACTCAGATTCAAATCTAGCTACGCGCGGCCCTGTCCCCAGCCAACTTGATTCCATGCATGCCATTACCTCCTGGATTTCCTCATCCTGAATGAGCGGAGATCCGAAGGTCAAAAAGTCCTGCCCAGTTACCATTTCACTCCGCCTCAACGCCAGCATGGATGGTTAAACAAATCTCAAGCGTAGCCACGCCGAATCCAACACACATTTGAATGTGCCCGCTGGCCCGTACTAACGCAATGCTTCCCCAGAGGGCATTTCATTCGTGTCAAAGAGACCAAGCTGAGAGCCACGAACAAATACCTTTTCAGCTTGACGGACATAGCCGTCTTTAAGCAATCCTGACAAAACAATGTTCGCATAGATCCTGTCATTTTTAGAATGATTTATTGCCTCGACGAACATCCTATCTGCTAGATTCTCATCGCTTAAATACTTTAGCGCATAGTCTCCAAACTGAGCATATAGAAATGCTTGACCTGGCTTCCTATCCAATAGAGCCAAATATGTTCTTGATAGGTTTTTGTCATCGAGCTGTACACCCTCATATCGCTGTTTCAGCAATCCGCTTACCGCCATCAGCTGCTCGGGTGATAACGGCTGATTCTTTATCTTTAGAATCATCGCCTCCCACCAAGCATCCTCAACGGGCTGCCCATGTACGGCCGCCATCAAGATCAGTCCCTGCTCCGCTAATGGAGAAGCTCCAGGTAGACTTGCAACTCGTTCGAACTGTTGCTTTCCCATACTATAGAGTGGAGAAGTCGGATCACCGTTAGCCATGGCAACCAGCAGTGCGGCAAGATCATTTCCAGCACGAGGCGAATCTGGATTGATGTCAACCAACTCATTGCGCAACAAAAGCTCGTTACCCCAAGTCGCCGAGCGAATAAGTGAAAGCCCCATTATGGTGGCTAGCAAAGCGATTACGGCAACGTACTTCAACGCTGGCCCGTCCCGAAGTTTAATTCGCCAGATCAGGTCACCTACAGCAAGCAGCACGCCCAGAGTAGCAAAATAGTTTCGATGCTCAAAAGCCAGCTCCAAGTTCAGCACATTACTTGTCAGAAAATGTGCAGAAAAAAACCACAGGATGCCAAGTGAGACAATGGGAGCTTTCCGGCGGAGCATCCAAGCAGCCGACATCAGACCCAGGATGAAAGCCGCCCCAAGGGCGGTGGAAATGGGCGAGAATAGCCCCGTGGACTTCTGGTAGGCGTCGTAATAAAACTTCAGATGCGAGGGAATTGGAAGGATTATCTCCCCAAGGTACATCGGAACCACCCTGAACTGGGTAAGTAACCGCTCAGCCAGGGTAAAGTTGCGATTACTGAAGGCATCATCGCCCATTGCAGATGGCAACACCCATACAAAAAATAATATAACGCCAGCTACACAGGCCAGGAGATACGACACCTTATAGAATCGCCTCAGCCGACTGTCTTGTGCGCCAAAGCCAAGAACAGTTAACTCTAGTGCCAATGTATAGAGTGGAAATAGTGCAGCAGTTTCCTTGGCTGCAATACCCAAAGCAGCAATTAGGGCCGAGGAAAATACCAACCACGCACCACCTATGCCCTCGATCTGGCGACGACGACCGGCTACATACAAGATCAATCCCACAAGTACAAATGTAAGTGAGAGCATCTCCATCCGCTGTACAACATACAAGACAGTCGACACCTGCAGAGGATGTATTGCCCAGGCTAGCGTTACTGCTGCGCAGAAGATTGCGCGGCCGTTCTCAGCCAGCACCTTTATGCGCATAATGCCTAAAAGCAAAAAAAACACCAACAAAGCATTAACGGCATGAACGATCACACTTGTCAGCTTGTAGCTCCAAGGATTTTCGCCAGAAAAATAATAATTTATTGCGAAACTCATCGTCGCTAAAGGCCGACCTATCTGGCCCGGCTCATAGCCTTTGGCGGCTTCCACCAAGCTTGATAGGTCCAAATTTTTCGCGTGCACCTTTGTATTACTTACGATATTTGAGTAGTCATCAAAAACAAACGGACCAGAAAGGCCGGGCCAATATACAAGAATGGCGGCCAATGCGATAAAGACACCAGCCACCCATATGAATAGCCCGGCATTTTTATTGCCAATAGATCTTTTAAGCATCACCTTCTATCCCGGTTACATTTCAGCCATCACCAGAGAGTCCACTTTCTCAGCCGCATTCTTCAGGCCGATAGCTCGCTGGCAATTCACTGGCATTACAAGTCCAAGATCCCGAGACGCTACGCGTCAATTTAATGTCTTTACCTACGATCGCATCATTACCCAGAAGCGTACAAGAGATGGATCCATCGCCCGTTGCGGAGAGCGAAGCGACTATAGCCGAGCAACGCTTAGTGGCCGCTTGCAATCCTATATAAGCAGCTTCTACTTCCGATGCATGACCTTCATTAAACGCCAGTTCGACACCCGTTTTTCCAGCCCGAATTTCATCGAGTCCTGCAACCACCTGCGACCTCGTCACGTACAGCGCGTAACCCTGCAAGGCGATAGCGGCCAGTATGGCGATGATCGCAACAACGATCATAATTTCGACCAAAGTGAAACCATCTAACTTTCGCCTCGAAACGTTCATCTTGCTCCCCAGCTAGATGATGTCACCTTAAAAAAAAAGCCCCGCAACTGCGGGGCTTTTCCAAACCGAACAGCTGTTACTGACAGGTGCTAGGACGATACTTGGCATCAGCGGTGGTAGAGCAGCGCCAGTTACCGGAGCTGTTGCGCGTCCAAGCAATCGTATTTCCACCTACACCTGCGCCGCCAATCATGGTGCAAGTGATGCTACCAGTGTCGCTCGGGTTAACAGCAATGGCAGAGCAACGGCTAGTCGTGTCCTGCAGGCCAATAGCACTACCAGTGGTGCCAAAGCCACTACCTTCGTTGATCTTGACTTCGAACTGCGTCTTGCCCGGAGTGATGTCGGACAGCGCCGCAGTGACCTGCGACTTGCGCACGTAGTTCTGGTAAGCCGGCAGCGCGATGGCGGCCAGGATGGCGATGATCGCGACCACGATCATCAGTTCGATCAGGGTAAAGCCCTGCTGCTTCTTCATAGTGAATCCCCTAGAGATGGTGGTGTTTACGTTTGGCAGACACTCGGCCCGCGGAGCATCCTACCCCTCGAGCGCCGCGCGGCAGAGCGCCACGTGCGGGTATTGCAAGCAGGGTGCGTGCCAACCTACCCACGCGCACCTCAAGCTCCCCGGGGCACATGATGCCCCCATCGAATGCCAGGCAACATAGGCAAAGAGTGGATTTGCGATGGGCCTACCCCTATGCCAAAACAGGTCACAAAGTGACGCTCAACGTCAGCACATCCTAGCTCCACCCTCCCCATCCGGACGCTCCGCCTCCTCCTGAGCCTGGATGCCATACGCTGCGGAAACCGATACCATGCCTGGCATGTCCGCCTGGGGATGGCTGGACGGGGAGCACATCCGATGTCCGCAACTCGTAGCGCAGTATCCAAACAGCCCGTGGCGCGCGGCACCAGCCAGCAGGTGCCGTTCGTCTGGGAAGGGACGGACAAGCGCGGCGTCAAGATGAAGGGCGAGCAGACCGCCAAGAACGCCAACCTGCTGCGCGCGGAGTTGCGCCGCCAGGGCATCACGCCCTCGGTGGTCAAACCCAAGCCCAAGCCGCTCTTCGGTGCCGCCGGTAGCAAGATCACCCCGAAAGACATCGCGTTTTTCAGCCGCCAGATGGCGACCATGATGAAGTCCGGCGTCCCGATCGTGGGGTCGCTGGAGATCATCGCCAGCGGGCACAAGAATCCGCGCATGAAGAAGATGGTGGACCAGGTCCGTACCGACATCGAGGGCGGCTCCTCGCTCTACGAGGCGATCAGCAAGCATCCCGTCCAGTTCGACGAGCTCTACCGCAACCTGGTCAAGGCCGGCGAAGGCGCCGGTGTGCTCGAAACCGTGCTGGAAACGGTCGCGACGTACAAGGAAAACATCGAAGCGCTGAAGGGCAAGATCAAGAAGGCCTTGTTCTACCCGGCCATGGTCATGGCGGTCGCGCTGCTGGTCAGCTCGATCCTGCTGGTCTGGGTGGTGCCGCAGTTCGAGGACGTATTCAAGGGCTTCGGTGCGGAGTTGCCGGCATTTACGCAGATGATCGTCGCCGCATCGCGCTTCATGGTCGCCTATTGGTGGATCCTGTTGCTTGTCCTGGTCGGCACCATCGTCGGCTTCATCTTTGCCTACAAGCGCTCGCCGTCGATGCAGCACGGCATGGACCGGCTGATCCTGAAGGTGCCGATCATCGGCCAGATCATGCACAACAGTTCGGTGGCGCGCTTCTCGCGGACGCTGGGCGTCACCTTCCGCGCCGGCGTCCCGCTGGTCGAGGCGCTGGACATCGTCGCCGGCGCCACTGGCAACAGCGTCTACGAGAAATCCGTGCTGCGCATGCGTGACGACGTCGCCGTCGGTTACCCGGTCAACGTCGCGATGAAGCAGGCCAACCTGTTTCCGCATATGGTCATCCAGATGACGGCCATTGGCGAAGAGGCTGGTGCGCTGGATGCGATGCTGTTCAAGGTGGCCGAGTACTTCGAGCAGGAAGTGAACAATGCGGTCGATGCGCTGAGCAGCCTGATCGAGCCATTGATCATGGTCTTCATCGGCACCATCGTCGGCGGCATGGTCATCGGCATGTACCTGCCCATCTTCAAGCTGGCCTCCGTCGTTGGATAAGCATTAATGGCATTTCTCGATCAACACCCCGTTCTCGGCTTTCCCGCCGCGGCCGGGCTGGGCTTGCTGGTGGGCAGTTTCCTCAACGTGGTGATCCTGCGCCTGCCCAAGCGCATGGAGTGGCAGTGGAAGCGCGATTCGCGCGAGATCCTGGAGTTGCCGGACCTCTACGATCCGCCGCCGCCCGGGATCGTGGTCGAGCCCTCGCATTGCCCGCACTGCAAGCACAAGCTGTCCTGGTACGAGAACATCCCGCTGTTCAGTTGGCTGGCCCTGCGCGGCAAGTGCCGGCATTGCCATGCGCCGATCTCGATCCAGTATCCGCTGGTGGAGCTGCTGACCAGCCTGCTGGTGGTCGCCAGCGTCTGGCGCTTCGGCTTCGGCTGGCAGGGCTTCGGCGCGATCGTGTTCAGTTGCTTCCTGGTGGCGATGTCGGGGATCGACCTGCGCACCCGATTGCTGCCGGACCAATTGACCCTGCCGCTGATGTGGCTGGGATTGGTCGGCAGCATGGACAATCTGTATATGCCGGCCAAGCCGGCACTGCTCGGCGCGGCGGTCGGCTATGTGTCGCTGTGGTCGGTGTGGTGGCTGTTCAAGCAGATCACCGGCAAGGAAGGCATGGGCCATGGCGACTTCAAGTTGCTGGCGGCGATCGGCGCGTGGTGCGGTTTGAAAGGCATCCTGCCGACCATCCTGATCTCCTCGCTGGTCGGCGCGATCCTCGGCTCGCTCTGGCTGGCGGCCAAGGGCCGCGACCGCGCCACGCCCATTCCGTTCGGCCCGTATCTGGCCATCGCCGGCTGGATCACGTTCTTTTGGGGCACGGAAATCATCGACACCTATATGCGCTGGTCCGGGCTGCGCTGAGCGGATGACGCGGTGAGCGAGTTCATCGTCGGCCTGACCGGCGGCGTCGCCTCCGGTAAGAGCGCGCTGAGCCGCCATTTCGAGGCCAAGGGCATCGTGGTGGCCGATGCAGATGTGGCCGCCCGCGCCGTCGTGGCACCAGGGCATCCCGCGCTCGCGCGGATCGTCGCCCGTTTCGGCCCACAGATCCTGCGCGAGGACGGCAGCCTCGACCGGGCGGCGCTGCGCCAACGCATCTTCGACGATCCGCAGGCGCGTCGCGACCTGGAGGCGATCACCCATCCGGCGATCCGCATGCTGTTGCAGCAAGCGTGCCGGGAAGCCACCAGTCCCTATGCCGTGGCGGCGATCCCGCTGCTGACCGAAGTCGGCGCACGCACGGCGTATCCATGGCTGGACCGGATCGTCGTGGTCGATGCGCCCGAAGCGCTTCAGCATGCGCGCCTGATGCAGCGCGACGGCATCACCGCCGAACTGGCGCAACGGATGATCGCGGCGCAGGCCACGCGCGCGGCACGGCTGGCGATCGCCGACGACGTCGTGGTCAACGATGGCGATGCGTCGCGGCTGCAGGCGGCGGCGGATGCGCTGGATCAGCGCTACCGCGCATTGGCCGCGGCGAAGGCCGCGTAACCGCGGCAACGCAGCTTTTTGTAGGAGCGGCTTTAGCCGCGACGGACTCTACGGAAGGATGCTGTCGCGGCTGAAGCCGCTCCTACAAAAGCGATTCAGGCGGGCTTGAACCACAGCGTCGCCACCACGCCCTTCGAGGCGCCCGGGCGCACGTTGACCTGCCAGCCGTACAGGTCGCACAAACGGCTGACGATGGACAGGCCGATGCCGCCGCCCTGCGAGTGCCCGGCATGGGTGCCACGGTAGCCGCGCTGGAACAGCTTGGCCGCATCCTCTTCGCTCAGGCCCGGGCCCGAGTCGATCACCTGCACCGCGTCGCTCAGCACCCGCACCACCACTTGACCTTCCTGGGTGTACTTGACCGCGTTGCCGATCAGGTTGCCCAAGGCCACCGACAGCGCCGCCTCGGGCGCGTCGATGCTGAGATTGCGCTCGCCTTCCAGGATCAACTGCAGCGGCTTGCCGCCCAACTGCGCGCGGTGCGATTCGATCAGCTGCTCGGCGACCTTGGCCACGTTGCTGTTGCCCTGCCCGCGCTCGTTGCGCGACAGCAGCAACAGCGAGCCGATCAGATCGCTGCATTGCTGCTCGGCGCGCTGGATGCGCTGCAGGCGCTGCAGCACCTTCTCGTCGAGATTGGGCCGGGTCAGCAGCAGTTCGGTGGCGCCGCGGATCACCGCCAGCGGGGTGCGCAGTTCGTGGCTGACGTCGGCGTTGAACTCGCGGTCGCGCTGCACCACTTCGGTCAGGCGCGCCGAATAGTCGTCCAGCGCTTCGGCCAACTGGCCGACCTCGTCGTCGGGAAAGTGCGGCGCCAGCGGCTTGGGATCGCTGCTGCCACGGTAGGCGCGCAGGCGCGCGGCCAGGTCCGATACCGGCCGCATCACCCGCGACGCCGACCACCAGCCGATCACCAGCGACAGCGCACTGAAGACCAGCACCGACAGCATCAGGGTGCGCTTGAGCTGCACCTCGCCACGCATGGTCTGGGTCAGGTCGTAGGCGATGAAGAACCAGGCGTTGGGGGTCTTGCGCACGCCGACCTTGTAGGCGAACGGCTGGCCATCGGCATCGGTGCCCGACAGCATGTGGATGCCGTCGCTGAGGCGTTCCCACTCCGGGAAATCGCGGCGCAGGCCATCGAGCTTGTCGGGGCGATAGACGAAGCCCTTCATCTGCTGGACCGGGATGTCCAGGTTGCGTCCACCGCTGGCCACATAGCTGCGCCAGGACGCCTCCATGTTGCGGTTCATCACGTCCTCGACCAGCTGGTTCTCCACCCGCGCCCGCGCCCAGTTGGTGGCGAACGCGAACAGGGCGGTCAGGCCGAAGCCCAACAGCACGAAGGACAGGATGATGCGGCTGCGCAGGCGGCGGCGGTAACGCCCGCGCCGCCGCACCGCCCGCGGCAACGCCTCCGCTTCAGGCATCGGGCGCGGCGATGCGGTAGCCGATGCCGTGGCGGGTCTGGATCATCTGCACGTCGAACGGCTTGTCCACCACCGCGCGCAGGCCATGGATGTGCACGCGCAGCGAATCGGAATCCGGCAGTTCCTCGCCCCACACGCGGGTTTCCAGTTCCTGCCGGGTCACCACTGCGGGCGAGGCCTCCATCAGCGCCTGCAGGATCTTCAGCGCGGTCGGATTGAGCTGCAACAGCTTGCCCTGGCGCCGCACTTCCAGCGTGTCCAGGTTGTACTCCAGGTCGCCGGTCTCCAGCACGCGGGTGTGCACGCCCTTGCCGCGGCGCGACAGCGCGTTGAGCCGCACCTCCACTTCCTGCAGCGCGAACGGCTTGATCAGGTAGTCGTCGGCACCGGAATCGAAGCCCGCCAGCTTGTTGTCCAGCGAGTCGCGGGCGGTGAGCATCAGCACCGGGGTCTGCTTGCGCGCTTCGTTGCGCAGCTTGCGGCACACTTCGATGCCGTCCATGCCCGGCAGGTTGAGATCGAGCACGATCGCGTCGAACTCGTGCACCACCGCCAGATGCAGGCCGGTGACGCCGTCGGCGGCGAAATCGACCGTGTGCCCACGGTCCTCGAGGTAGTCGCCCAGGTTGGCCGCGATGTCGCTGTTGTCTTCGATTACTAGAATTCGCACCAACATTTACCCCGTCAGTCGTACTTGCCAGTTGGATTGCGCCGCATCAGTTCCTGCGCATCCTCGTTGTCGCGGCGGCGCTCCGCCACGGTCCTGCATTGCGTCGTGGTGCGCAGCGCGCCGGTCACCGCCTCGCGCCTGCAGATCAGGCGGCTGTCCGCCGCTGCCTTGGACAGCAGCGCGTTGACCGTCTCCTGATCGTTGAACAACACCACCTTGTCCTCCTCGCGCAGCGTGTTCACGTCGGGATGGGCATCGAGCACGGTCGCCATGCGCGACAGTGCGGCTTCCACCTTGCTGCGATTCTCCGCGCTGAGTTCGGCATAGGTCTTGCCGTCGTCCAACTGCTGGCGAATTGTACTGAGTTGCTGTGCGAACGATTTCTTCACGTTCATGGGCGCCTCACCTTTCGGCGCAGCCACGGCCGAACACGCGAGCACCATCCCCAACATCACCCCGATCAGTTGCTTCATCCCTGTCCCCTAGACGATTTGGTGGCGTAAATCACAATGTAGCCCCGCAGCGAACGGCGCCGCAAGTTGCATGGCTTCCCGCCACAGTCGGGTGCCGCGACGCCGAACCGCGGCGACAAAAAGGCCCAGGCGGCAAGGCCGCCTGGGCCGAAAGATATATCCCGATTACCGTTCCTGCTGAGGAGGGCAGAGCTGCGGTCCGACGAAGCATACGCAGGGCGGAATTAAACCGGCGTTAAGCCAGAACGGAGGCGCGGACATTGCTTCAAGTGACTGATTTCTTTCGGATCTGGATCACCTGGAGGTGGTCGATGATCTTGCCGGCGATGTCCTGGCCGCAGACCGCCTCGATCCCCTCCAGGCCGGGGGTGGAGTTGACCTCCAGCACCAGCGGGCCGCGCCGCGAGCGGATCAGGTCGACCCCGGCCACGCCCAGGCCCAGGGCCTTGGCCGAGCGCACGGCCACCTCCTGTTCGGTGCGGCTGGCGGTGGCCGCCAGTGCGCTGCCCCCCAGATGCAGGTTGGAGCGGAAGTCCCCTTCCGGCGCCTGCCGGCGCATCGCCGCGACCACCTGGTTGCCGACCACGAAGCAGCGCAGGTCGGCGCCCTCGGCCTCGCCGATGAACTCCTGCACCAGGAAGTTGGCGTACAGCCCGCGCAGCGCCTCGACCACGCCGCGCGAGGCACTGGTCTTCTCGGTGAGGATCACGCCCGTGCCCTGGGTGCCTTCGTTCAACTTCACCACGTGCGGCGGCGGCCCCAGCATCGACAGCAGGTCGCCGGTGTCGTCCGGGTTGTCGCCGAACACGGTCATCGGCATGTCGATGCCTTTCGCCGCCAGCAGTTGGTGCGCGCGCAGCTTGTCGCGCGCGCGCAGGATCGCGTCGGACGGGTTGGGCGTGCGCACGCCCATCATCTCCAACTGGCGCAGCACCGCGGTGCCGTAGCGGGTGACCGAATTGCCGATGCGCGGGATCACCGCGTCGTAGCCGGTGATCGGCTTGCCCTTGTAGTGCATGGTGAAGGCGCCCGCGGCGATACGCATGTAGCAGCGCAACGGATCGAGCACGCGCACCGTATGCCCGCGTTCGCGACCGGCCTCGACCAGCCGCCGCGTCGAATACAGCTTGGTGTTGCGGGACAGGATGGCGAGTTTCATCGAAGCGCGACGGCGGTGGCTGGCCCGGCATCATACGTTGCGCCGTCGGCGGCGCGGGAAGTCCGACGCAGCGGCCTGGCGGCCGGCGTACCGCGGCCGATCGGCGCCAGGCCCGCGCACGCGATCGGCGCCTCGCGCCTGTCCCACAGCCGACATGGGACCGCCCCGAAACCTTCACAAAACCGTTGCATCGTGACGGGCGAGCCACGCCGGCCGTGCGCTGGTCACGCCACGCACGGCAAGCAGGCCATGCCTCCCCCCATCCCATTGGAATTTCGATGATCTCCACCTCCAGACCCTTGCGCCTGCATGCGCTGGTGCTCGCCGTCGCGTCCGCGCTGCCGGCCTTCGCCGCACTGGCCGAAACCGTGCCGGCCGACGCCGATGCCACGGCCAGCGCCGGCAGCAGCAGCGACGCGACGATGCTCGATGCGATCACCGTGGTGTCCACCGGCGCCACCCGCCAGGTGCAGCGCATCACCCGCGAGGACATCGGCCTCACCGCACCCGGCACCAGCGCGCTGAAGGTGCTGGACAAGCTGCCGGGCGTGCAATTCCAGTCGGCCGATGCGTGGGGCTCCTACGAGTGGTCGACCGCGATCAGCCTGCACGGCTTCGACCAGAGCCGCCTCGGCTTCACCCTGGACGGCGTGCCGCTGGGCACCATGAACTACGGCGTCAGCGACGGCCTGCAGGTGACCCGCGCGATCATCTCCGAGAATGTCGGCTCGGTGGAGCTGTCGCAGGGCGCCGGCGCGCTGGGCACCGCGTCGAGCAGCAACCTCGGCGGCACCGTGCGCTACTACTCCGACGATCCGGATGCCACGCCGGGCATCCGCTTCAGCCAGACCTTCGGCTCCGATTCCACCCGCCGCACCTACCTGCGCGGCGATATCGGCGACATCAACGGCTTCTCGATGTACACCTCGATCGTGCACGGCGAGGTGGACAAGTGGAAAGGCTACGGCAACAACGAATACAACCAGGCCAATCTCAAGGCGCTGTACCAGTGGGGCGACGGCAACCGGATCAGCTTGTTCCTGGATAGCTCCAAGCGCAAGGAATACGACATCATGGATCTGTCGTTGACCTCGCAGAAGGCGCTGGGCTGGGACTGGGACTACCTGATGCCCGACTGGAACAGCGCCGTGCAGATCGCCAACGCGCTCAACGGCAACGGCAGCTATCCGGCGTCCCTGAACGCCCTGCCCGCCGACTATGGCAAGGCCGACGCGTCCTACTACTCCGGCGCCGGCCTGCGCGACGACAACCTGGCCGCGCTCAGCGGCACGTTCAACCTGGGCGGCAACGCCACGCTGAACCTGGCAGGCTACTACCACGACAACAACGGCGAAGGGCAATGGACCACGCCGTACGTGGCGTCCTCGGCCACGGTGCCGCTGTCGATGCGCACCACCGATTATCGGCTCAACCGGCATGGCGTGACCGCGTCGCTGAACTTCACCGTGGCCGGCAACGAGATCGAGATCGGCGGCTGGTACCAGAACGCCAAGACCGTGCAGGAGCGCAACTACTTCCTGCTCGATGGTCCGTTCACCGATCTGTACTACTTCAACAAGTCCGGCACCCTGTTCGCGCGCGGTTTCGCCCAGCACTACGACACCGACACGCGCATGTTCTACGCGCAGGACACGCTGCGCCTGCTCGACGAGCGCCTGACCATCAACTTCGGCGCCAAGAAGCTCCAGGTGGACACCACCTCGCGGTCGCTGGTGCCGACCACCTCCTACGCGGCCGGCGAGATCAAGGCCGATTCTGACCTGCTGCCGCAGGTGGGCGTGAACTACAAGCTCGACGAGCACCAGGAACTCTACGCGTCCTACAACAAGAACATGGCCGGCTTCGGCTTCACCCCGTTCCAGGAATCGCAGGCGGCGTTCGACGCGATCAGGCATTCGCTGGAACCGGAAACCGCGCAGACCTACGAACTGGGCTATCGCGTGCGCGGCGACGGCATCGAGGCGTCGCTGGCGCTGTACCACACCACCTTCGACGACCGCCTGCTGGTGACCTCGCCGTGCAGCGCGATCCAGACCTGCTCGGCCACGCTCAACAACGTCGGCTCGGTGCGCAGCCAGGGCGCCGACCTGGCGGTGATGTGGCGCCCGATCGCGCAATTGCGCTGGTTGAACTCGCTGTCCTACGACGATTCCACCTATCAGGACGACTACCTCAACGGCGGCGTGGTGGCCACCTCCGGCAAGCGCGTGGTCGGCATCCCGGAATGGATGTTCTCCAGCAGCCTGGCCTACGAGAACGCCGGCTGGCACGCGGCGCTGGACGGCAAGTACACCGGCCGCCGCTACATCAGCTACCTCAACGACTCGTCGGTACCGAGCTACTGGCGCTTCGACCTGAGCGCGGGTTATGACTTCGGCGAAGTCGGCATGTTCCAGAACCTGGGACTGAGCGCCAACGTCACCAACCTGCTCGACAAGCGCTACTTCGCCACGGTCGGCACCAACGGCTACGTGGTGTCCGATCCGAACGGCTACAACCAGACGCTGATGGCCGGCGCGCCGCGGCAGTTCTTCGTCACCTTCAGCGGCAAGTTCTGAGGTGAGGCGAGGCCAGGGATGGCCTTGGCGCCGCCGCTGCGGACGTAGCGGCGGCGTCTTGCGTTTCAGGGAAGCTCCGCAAGAAGCGCCGTTCGATCGGGATTGATGGCGTCGCTGGCCGTGTGTCGCGGCTGAAGCCGGTCCTACAAGAGCGCGGTGCGCGGCTTCTGCAGGAGCGGCTTCAGCCGCGACACACGGCCGCCATCGCCGACAAAACGGGCTTGCGGCTAACCAACGACAGCACGGCCGATCGCCGGGTCGCTCATGCTCGGGCGGCCGGTCTCGATATGTCCGGCCAGGCGCCGGCGCCAGTGCGGCAGGCTGTCGCTGGCGATCTCCAGGTCGTACCAATGATGCTGGCCCTGCAGCGGGAAGCGCAGCACCTGGCGTTCGCCGGCGGCCAGCACCAACGCCTGCTCCGCCCCGTCGCGGTAGCCATCGCGGAGCCGCAGCCGGCACGCCTGCGCACCGCCATTGTGCAGCTCCAGCAGCAGGCACTGCGATGCCGCCTCATAGTCGGCCTCGGCCCGCAATCCGGCATCGGCCATCCCATCGCCGTGGAACTCGCGCAGGAAGCCGTTGGGCCCATGCACGCGCAACACGTAGCCAGGGTCGTCCGCGGCACCACGCCAGGCGCGCACGTCGCGCAGTTCGCTGCCCGCCGCCACCGTGTAGAACCATGGCCCGGCGTCGCGGCCGTCGGCGTAGGCGTTCAGCGCGACGCCCACCGCGCCGCGGTTGCGCATCCGCAACGCCAGGCCCTGTGCATCGGCCTGCAGGCGCACGTCGAAGTCGTAGGGCAGCGCGCGCGCCGGGCGCTGCCCGGGTTCCTGCGCCGGCAGCGTCTGTTGCGCCGGCCGTTGCGGCGGCGGCAGCGCCGCGGTGGCATCGACCCGGGCGATGAAATCACGCGTGTCCGGCAGGGCGACACGCGCATCGTCGTGGCCGGCAAAGTCCAGCGCCGAGGTCAGATCGCCGGCGATCGCGCGCCGCCAGGGGCCGATGTTGGGTTCGGCGACGGCGAAGCGGCGCTCCAGGAAGCGGATCACCGAGGTGTGGTCGAACACCTGCGAATTCACCCAGCCGCCGCGGCTCCACGGCGACACCACCAGCATCGGCACGCGCGGACCGAGACCGACCGGAACGCCGTGATAGTCCTCGCCCCGCAGATCGACGTTGCTGGCGCCGATCGCCGGATCGGTCGCCGGCAGCGCCGGCGGCACGTGGTCGAAAAAGCCGTCGTTCTCGTCGTAGTTGATCAGGAACACGGTCTTGGACCAGACCTCCGGCGATGCCGCCAGCACCTCCAGCAGGCGCGCGCTGAGCGACTCGCCATAGGCCGGGGTGGCCTGGGGGTGCTCGCTGAGCAGATATGGCGCCACGATCCACGACACCTGCGGCAAGGTGCCGCTGCGCACGTCGCGTTCGAACGCTGCGAGCAGGTGCTCGCCGCGCGAGGCCTTGGCGTTGTCGGCAGTGGAACCCGGCACGATCGCGCGGCCGCGGCGGTACAACGGAGAGGCGCGGTCGAGATTGCGGAAATTTGCGAAGTACGGATGGCTGTTGTCGCCGTAGTTGTCGAATTCCTGGTACACCTGCCAACTGATCCCGGCTTGCTGCAGGCGTTCGGAGTAGGTGGTCCAGGTGTAGCCCGGAAACGCCGGGTTGTCGCGCGCCATGTCGGCGGTCCAGTTGCCGTCGTCGCGGTTGTTCACCGCCTGCTCGCCATCGTTGCCGACGCTCAGGCCGCTGGTGCCGGTGAACATGTACATGCGGTTGGGATTGGTCGGGCCGAACAGCGAGGCGTGGTAGCCGTCGCAGATGGTAAAGGCATCGGCCAGCGCATAGTAGAACGGCAGGTCCTCGCGCTGGAAGTGGCCCATGGTCATCGGCGTCTTCTGCGCGATCCAGGCGTCGTAGTGCTTCCAGGTGTCGTGCGAGCCCTTCCAATGGTGGTCGAGGCCCTCCATCGACTGCGCGCTGCTGGTCCGGCCGTTCAGGCGGAACGGCAACACGTAGCCGTCGCCGCCGCCGGCCTCCGGCTGGTACCAGACCGGGCGCCCGCTGGGCAGACGCAGCGGCCGCGGGTCGCCGAAGCCGCGCACGCCACGCAGGCAGCCGAAGTAGTGGTCGAAGGAGCGGTTCTCCTGCATCAGGATCACCACATGCTGCACGTCCTGCACGGTGCCGGTGACGCGTGCAGGCGGCACCGCCAGCGCACTGCGGATCACGCCGGGCAGCAGCGGCATGGCCGCGCCGGCGCCGAGGGCCAGGGAGGCACGGGCAAGGAAACGGCGACGACTGTGTTCGACCACGAGGCTGGGTCCGGCGACGAGCATGCGCTCACTGGCCGATCAGCGTAGCTTCGGCGGATGAAGCGGGTTTGACAGGCGCACGGTGCGCAGCGGGCACGCTGCGCGCACCGGATCACGCCGATGCGCGCAGTGCTGATCTCGCGACGGGAGCAGGGTGCCCTCCGCCGCGGCCGATTCAGGCCTGGATGAAGGCCAGCAGGTCCGGGTTGATCACCTCGGCGTGGGTGGTGCACATGCCGTGCGGATAGCCTGGATAGACTTTCAGCGTGCCGTCCTTCAACAGCTTCACCGTCAGCTCGCTGGTCGTGGCGATCGGCACCACCTGATCGTCGTCGCCATGCAGCACCAGGGTGGGCACGTCGATCGCCTTGAGATCCTCGGTGAAGTCGGTTTCCGAGAACGCCTTGATGCCGTCGTAGTGCGCCTTGGCGGCACCGAGCATGCCCTGCCGCCACCAGTTCTGGATCGTGCCCTGCAGCACCTTCGCGCCTGGACGATTGAAGCCGTAGAACGGACCGCTGGCGAAATCCAGGTAGAACTGGGCGCGGTTGCCGGCCAGGCCGGCGCGGATGCCGTCGAACACCTCCATCGGCACGCCATCGGGGTTGGCCGCGGTCTTGCGCATGATCGGCGGCACCGCGCTGATCAGCACCGCCTTGGCCACGCGGCCCTTGCCGTGGGCGACGACGTAGCGCGCCACTTCGCCGCCACCGGTCGAATGGCCGATATGCACCGCATTGCGCAGGTCCAGATGCTCGACGACGGCGGCCACGTCGGCGGCGTAATGCGCCATGTCGTGGCCGTCGCCGACCTGGCTGGACCGGCCATGGCCGCGCCGGTCGTGGGCGACGACGCGGAAGCCCTTGCCGAGGAAATACAGCATCTGCGCGTCCCAGTCGTCGCTCGACAGCGGCCAGCCATGGTGGAAGTAGATCGGCTGCGCGGTCCTGGGACCCCAATCCTTGAAGAAGATCTCGACGCCGTCTTTGGTGGTGATCGTGCTCATGGCTTTGCCTTTGTTGGATGAGGGAGGAAGTGCGGGCACAGATGGATGACCTGTTGGACCGGCGGGTTCCCGGGTCGGGATTGCCGCCGTAGACGACGGCGCGATGCACCATGCCGTGTCGCCCTCGGCGCGTCGCCGTGGGCCCTGCCGTCGGTACCTGCGCCAGCGGCCATCGTAGGCATCGCGTCGTAGAAGTTCTTGGATGGCGGTGCCCAATCTGCAAATCCGCGGCGACGGAACGATCCGCCGCTCTTGCGGCTCTCGCTATCGCAGGCGCTGTCGCCGGCGTCGCTGCGCCAACTCAACACCGTTGAAATGCCGGAAGAATATGCGCTCGGCGGCCGCGTGAAGACACTGACGCTGCGCGGAAAGCCCCGGACCTACGCCTGGGAGACCGGCAACACCGCCGGCTACCGCTCGCTGCTCGCGCATCGCCTGGACACCCACGAGACGGTGGTGATCCTCAACAACAGCAGCATGCCGCAGCACCAGCTCGACGCATTCGCCATCGCCACGCAATCCTGAGCGAGGCGCTCGCTCGCGCCGCCGCACCGGCGCGCGGCGCCTCAGCGATTCACGACGTCGTAGAACCACAGCCCTTCGGAACGCCCACGACCGCCAATTCCTGCCGCCTTGACCGCATCCTTGAACACCCGATCGCAAAAGACGCCACCATGGAAAGGGAGCATGAAGACATGGGCCTTTCCAAGCACATCATGTTTGAAAGCCAGGCGGCTGCCGCCCGCCAGGCTGTAGTACTTCCCCGCCTCGTAGTCGTCGCTGACCTTGATATCGAGTTCCGAGGCCTCCTCGTCCAATGCATCCAACGTGCGGATGACATCACAGAGGAAAACAGTCGCCCCCTTGGAACCATCGGCCAGGCGGTAGTCGACATCAGCGAAGACGAACGCATCCGCATCGACCGACTCCATCACGTTGCGAAGTCGTTCGGAGACGAGCCAGTAGCCACTGAAGCCGCCCTCAAGATCCTGAGGCAGCGCCCCCTTCTTTGGATCGTGGATCAAGCGCGGCGTCTCCTTCAAAGGAGGAAACCCACCATCGTCCGGCTGCAAAATAAGCCTTGGCGGAGTCAACAGGACCTTCTCATTTTCGAAGATCACGCCGTGACCTTTTCCCCCACGCCGAACATCCGGCAGCAGTTCAAAGAACGCCCCTTTTTTGGGCTTATTGGTCACCCTAGTTTCCATGCATCGCGCCCCACTCATAGGCTCATGTTCGCGCAAACCACCGGACTGAAATCCGGCCCTATCGACGACTGCCCGGGCAGACAAAGTGACGCAGCCATCACCTCGTTGCCGCCGCCTCCACCGCGCCCGAATGACGCAGCGGCCAACCGGCCGCCACCGGCCCATACCTCATTCTCAAGACTACAGGAGATGCGCTCGCCGAGCGCCCGATCCGATGCTCGTGGCGCGTAGTCCAACTGGCCAGCCACCGAATGAATCTTCCTGTGCGGTGTCAGAGGTCCGATGCGTCGATGAAAGAGATCCCACTGACTTCCGCGTCGTCGGATATCCCGGCATCGTGAAGCGCCACCTTAAACGTCCGATCGCAGAACACCGATGGATTGAATGGCACCCGGAACACATGCGACGCCCCCAATACGTCACTCCGAAAGGCCAGGCTGGCTCCCCCGCCGAGGGAATAGAACTTCCCACGCACATACTCGTCATCGACCTTGATCTTCAACCTAGACGCTGCCTCGTCCAAGGCATCCAGTTCTCGGACAACGTCGCACAGAAAGCGACGCGGTCCCTGGGCGCCATCGGCCAGACGGCAATCCACCTCGACGAACGCGAAGGCGCCTGGATCGACCGAGCACATGACATCACGCAGTCGCTCGGACACCAACCAGTAGCCGCCGAACCCCGCCTCCAGATCGCGAGGCTCAGGGCCTGCGCCGGGGTCATAGGTCATCCGCGGTTGTTCCAGCATTGAAGGAAAGCCGCCTTCGTACGGGCGCAGATTCACACAGGACGGCGAAAGCAACTGGCGGAGGTTGTCGAACCTCATCCCGCAGCGCGGCCTGTCGCTCTCGATGTCCGATATGCACATGTAGAAGGCACCCGGTTTGGGCGGACTGGTCATCGCGGTTTCCATGCTTGCGTCCCACCCACGGCAGGGTCTCCATCCCGTTGAACAATCCAAGGCCATGATCGCCGACCTGGGCAGGGAAAGGCTGCGTCCAGCCCACCGTCATTCGATCCACCAGGGCGGGAAAGCCAGCGTGCCGCTGCGGGGCTAGCCGCGCCCCGGGTCCGACCCTCGTGCGCTCGCAGCCCAATGTGTTTGTCATGCATCAGGCCTTCTTCCCCTGCGTGAATTACAGCGTTCGGATGCCCTATTCGCGGATTAGCAGTTCACCACGTCGTCAAACCAAAGCCCATTGGACTTGCTCCGCGTGACGATGCCCGCGACCTCGACAGCCTGCTTGAACGCTTTATCGCAGAAGACACGCCCATGAAAGGACAACCTGAAAACATGTGCGGAACCCAGCACATCCCGCCGGAAGGCCAGCCTGATGTCGCCGGTGAGGTTGTAGTATTTCCCAGCCTCGTATTCGTCGCTGATCTCGATGTTGAGCTGAGAGGCCTCTTCGTCCAACGCATCCAGTCTGCGGACGACATCACAGAGAAAGACGGTCGGCCCCTTGGAGCCATCGGCCAGGCGATAGTCGGTGTCGGCGAAGGCGAAAGCGCTCGCATCCACCGACTGCATCACGCGGCGCAGACGCTCGGAAACCAACCAATAGCCACTGAAGCCACCCTCCAGGTCTTGGGGCAGCACGCCTTCGCGGGGGTGATGAACCAAGCGTGGTAGTTCGCGCAATAGCGGGAACCCGCCTTCCTTCGGCTTCACGATGAGGCGCGGCGGCGTTCGCAGCACGTTCTCGTTTTCAAACACCACGCCGTGGCCTTTGCCTCCACGCCGCGCATCCGGCTCCAGCTGGAAGAATTCGCCCTTCCTGGGCTGATTGGTCGTCATCGTTTCCATGCGCTTCGCAGCGTCCGTAGGCTCATGTCATGCGACGTGCGGGCGGGATCCGCACTGTCGCCCCCCCTGCTCGGGCACACATAACAACGACGTGTCCTGGCTCTCGTGCCACCGCCTCTGCTGCTGTGTTCAACAAGCGCGGCTTGGCGCAGAAAGGAAGCGCGTCTACAGGCCGGCTGAGCGCGCCATCGTCAGAGGCTTGCGCAAGATTGATACCTCGATTGATACCTCTGAGGGCATCGCCCGGATCATCGATCGACCAGAATCTTCAACCCAGCCAGTCACTTGCGGACCGAGTTGGAACAGTGGAGCGGGCGATGGGAATCGAACCCACGTCAGTAGCTTGGGAAGCTACAGCTCTACCATTGAGCTACGCCCGCGTTGCCGGTGCAGTCTATGCGCTGCGCCGGGGGTTGCGCAAGAAATCGGCGCGATACGGCTCGCGGCGCGCCGCGATCCAAGACGGCCCGCAAGCGTGGACGCGAAATGCGGAAGGGGCTTCAGTCCCGACGCCTCGAGACCGAGGCGTCGGGACTGAAGCCCCTTCCACAACAAGCATGCCGCCTCGGCGTACGTCGTCGCTCCTACCCTGCCCGGCACGCGGCCGGGCAAGGCAGGCAACAGGCGCAGTGCTTAGAAGCTGCCGCCGAAGTTCACGAACAGCGAGGTGTCGTGCGCGCGGTTCTGGCCGGTGGTGGCGGCGATGCCGACGTTGCTCTCCAGGCCCCACAGCTTGGTCCGCGCGCCCAGCACCACCGAGGCGTAGTTGCGGTCGAAGTTCAGGCCCGGCACCGCGTAGCCGCCGAGGTCGGGCATGGTCTGCAGCCACGCGGTGGCTTCCTCGCCCTTCTTGAACTCGTGGTCGTAGGTCGCCTGCAGGTACGGCTTCACCGCGCCCAGATCCAGGCCGGCCTTCCAGCCGATGCGGCCGACCAGCGACTCGACGTCCTGGTCGAAGTAGCCCAGCGCGCTGGAGTTCGGGTTGCTCTCGCTGTAGCCGTCGAGCTTGACCTTCTGCCAGATCGCCGCGGCCACCGGGCCGTGCTTGAACGTGCCTTCGCCGAACTCGTAGCCGCCCTGAAGCGCCGCGGTCAGGTTGCTGCCGTCCGGCGAGCCCTTGTGGTCGATGGTGGCCGGGCCGAGGTTGACCTTGCGGGTGACGTCGTAGCTCAGCCAGGTGTAGCTGACCTGGGCGTTGACCCAGGCGTGCTCGCCGTACCAGCCGGCGAAGCCGCCCAGGGTGCTGTCGTCCTGGGTGTAGTCGCCGCCGCGGTTGCCGAAGTCGGCATCCACGCGACCGAAGCCGCCGAAGCCGCCGAACACCCAGTCGCCGCGCGACCAGTCCACACCGAACAGGCCGGCCGGCGCCAGGCCGTCGTACAGGTCGCCGTGCTGGTAGCGCTGCATGTCGCCGCGCAGGTTGCCCCACCAGCGCACGCCGTCCGCCTCCGGGCGGCCATCGACGTGCCAGGCGACCTGGTCGGCGCGCGAACGACCAGTGACCGCGGCCGAGTGGGTCAGCACCTGCTGCGTGCGCGGGCCTTCCAGGATCGACAGCGCGTACTGCGCCAGGATCTCGTGGGTGCGGCCGGTGGGGTGCACGCCATCGGCGAAGACATAGCTGTCGGCCGCGTCGGCGCTGACGTAGCTGGTCGGGTTGCAGGTCAGCGACTGCGCGGTGACCTGCGGCTGGCAGGCGGTGCCGGTGACGTTGCTGAAACCGTAGGTGCCCGGGCTGGCGACGACTTCCTGCAGCAGGTGGAAGGTGTCGACCGGGATCACCCGCAGCCCGGCGCTCTCGAGGCCGGAGAACAGCGCGGTGTTGTAGGCGGTCGCCAGCGCGGTGCCCTGCGCCATCGCCGCGGTGCCGCCGGCGCGGAAGCGCGGAGTGAGGCCGACGTCGGGCAGGTTACTGACCATGACGTAGCGCGCGCCGGCGTTCTGCAGGCTGGCGACGACGCCCACTTCCGAGGCGACCGCATTGCCGATGGTGGCCTGCACCGGCGCGCCGCCGGCGATGGCGAACAGGTCGTTGGCGCCGCCCCACACGCTGTACAGCGCGTTCGGATCGGCCTTGCCGCCGTTGGCGGCCAGGTAGTTGGCGGTCTGCGTCGCCAGCGACGGCGCCACGCCCAGCGCGCTGGGGTTGGCCACGCCGACGCGGGCATTGCCGGCGGCGTAGTTGTCGCCGATCTGGCCGTTGCCGTTGGCATGGCCGTTGGTGCCGTAGTAGTCGGCCACGTACTGCGCCCAGACCCAGTCCGGATTGGTGGTGAACTGGCCGGTCACCGCCTGCACCGAGGCCGGCAGCAGCGGCCGGTAGTAGCCGGCGTCGGTCAGGCTGTCGCCGATGAACACGGTGCGGCTGTAGGTGGGCTGCGCGAACGCGGGCGCGGCGGCGAGCACGATCGCGGCGGCCAGCAGCGAGCGGAGTGGACGGATGGACGAAGTCATGGATGCCCTCCCGGGCGATTACGGTGATGAAGGTGACTCGGGTACGGCAGAACATACGCAGCCGCATGGCGGGCATGATTCCACCTCTGCCCGATGCGCTCACGTTGCACTGCCGCAATACGTCGCGCACAGGACGGCGCACGTTGCACAATGATGGCATGAACATCGAATTGAACGGGCAACCGCGCGCGCTGCGCGCCGACACCACGGTCGCCACCCTGCTGCAGGAAGAGGGCCTGGCGCAGCGCCGGGTCGCGGTCGAGGTCAATGGCGCGATCGTGCCGCGCGGCGCCCATGCCGGGCACGCGCTGCACGACGGCGACCGGGTCGAGATCGTGCACGCGCTGGGCGGCGGCTGAATCCGGGCGCGGCGCGCGACGCACGCCGGCTCGGCAGCGCCGCGGCGATGGGCGATAATCCGGCGATGAACGCTCCCGCCCCCCACGATGCGCTGGTGATCGCCGGCAAACCCTACCGTTCGCGCCTGCTCACCGGCACCGGCAAGTTCGCCGATCTCGAACAGACCCGCCTGGCCACCGAAGCCGCCGCCGCGGAAATCGTCACCGTGGCGATCCGCCGCAGCAACATCGGCCAGACCCCGGGCGAGCCCAACCTGCTCGACGTGCTGCCGCCGGAGCGCTACACCATCCTGCCCAACACCGCCGGCTGCTACACCGCCGAGGACGCGGTGCGCACCTGCCGGCTGGCGCGCGAACTGCTCGACGGCCACAACCTGACCAAGCTGGAAGTGCTGGGCGACCAGCGCACCCTGTTCCCGGATGTGGTGCAGACCCTCAAGGCCGCCGAGATCCTGGTCGCCGACGGCTTCGAGGTGATGGTCTACACCAGCGACGACCCGATCCTGGCCAAGCGCCTGGAGGAGATCGGCTGCGTGGCGGTGATGCCGCTGGCCGCGCCGATCGGCTCCGGGCTGGGCATCCAGAACCGCTACAACCTGCTGGAGATCATCGACAACGCCAAGGTGCCGATCATCGTGGATGCCGGCGTCGGCACCGCCTCGGACGCGGCGATCGCGATGGAGCTGGGTTGCGACGGCGTGCTGATGAACACCGCCATCGCCGGCGCGCGCAACCCGGTGCTGATGGCCAGCGCCATGCGCAAGGCGGTGGAGGCCGGCCGCGAGGCGTTCCTGGCCGGGCGCATCCCGCGCAAGCGCTACGCCAGCGCCTCCTCGCCGGTCGATGGGTTGATCGGGTGAGGCCGCGGGCATGACCGATCCGTTCTTCAGCAGCGGCGCGAAGACGCCACCCAAGCCCTTCACCGTCGAGGAAGGGCGCCGCCAGGTGCGCAGCTTCGTGCTGCGCCAGGGCCGCTTCACCCCCGCCCAGCAGCGCGCGTTCGACGACCTGTGGCCGCGCTTCGGCCTGGACTACGCCGGCCAGCCGCGCGACCTGGACGCCACCTTCGGCCGCAGCGCGCCCAAGGTGCTGGAGATCGGGTTCGGCAACGGCGAGGCGCTGCGCTTCGCCGCGCGCCAGGATCCGCAGCGCGACTACATCGGCATCGAAGTGCACGCACCCGGCGTGGGCCGCGCGCTCAATGCGCTGGACGCCGACGGCAGCACCCACGTGCGCCTGTACCACCACGATGCGGTGGAAGTGCTGGAACACGAGATCGCCGACGGCGCGCTCGACGAAGTGCGCATCTATTTCCCCGACCCCTGGCACAAGAAGCGCCACAACAAGCGCCGCCTGCTGCAGCCGGCGTTCGCCGCGCTGCTGGTGCGCAAGCTGCGCGACGGCGGCCGCCTGCACTGCGCCACCGACTGGGCCGACTACGCCGAGCAGATGTGGGACGTGCTCGACGCCACCCCCGGCCTGGTCAACCGCGCCGGCCCGCGCGGCCACGTGCCGCGCCCGGACTGGCGCCCGCAGACCCACTTCGAGACGCGCGGGCAGAAGCTGGGGCATGGGGTGTGGGATTTGCTGTACGACCGGGAGTCGGGAATGGGGAATGGGGAATCGAAACCGCCCTCGCCTGCGGCTTCCCCGTAACGACGACCTGCGACGGCCCGCCGCTTCTGCCATTCTCCATTCCCGATTCCCCACTCCCGGCCCCCAATGGACACCGCGCTGACGCTGACCACCGATATGAAGCTCGTGCTCGGGCTGGTCGGGTTCACGATGGCGATGTTCGTGTTCGAGCGCATCCGCGCCGACGTGGTGGCGCTGGTGGTGCTGGTGGTGCTGGGCGTGACCGGGCTGATCCCGCCGGAGGAGCTGTTCAGCGGTTTCTCCGGTAACGCGGTGATGAGCATCATCGCCACCACCATCCTCGGCGCCGGGCTGGAGCGCACCGGCGCGCTGAACCGGCTGGCCTCGTGGCTGATGCGCCGCGCGCGCGGGGTCGAGGAGCGGCTGATGCTGCTGACCACCGCCATCGCCGGGCTCAATTCCTCGTTCATGCAGAACCCTTCGGTGATGGCGCTGTACCTGCCGGTGGCCTCGCGCCTGGCCGGCCGCACCGGCCTGACCCTGCAGCGGCTGCTGCTGCCGATCGCCGCGGCGATCGTGATGGGCGGCGCGCTGACCATGGTCGGCAACTCGCCGCTGATCCTGCTCAACGACCTGCTGCAGTCGGCCAACAACAACCTGCCCTCGGGCATGGCCACGATCGAGCCGCTGCGCATGTTCGCGCCGCTGCCGATCGGCGTGGCGCTGCTGCTGGCCTCGCTGATCTACTTCCGCGTGCGCGGCGACAAGGCGCTGATGGAGGAGGAACAACTGATCAACGACGGGGTCACCCCGGCGCGCACCGAGAGCTACTTCGCCCGCACCTACGGCATCGAGGGCGACGTGTTCGAGCTGATCGTCAGCGCCGACAGCCCGCTGGTCGGGATGACCCTGGGCGAGGCCGAGACGGTGCACGACGCGCCGCTGTTGCTGGCCCTGAAGACCGGCAACGACACGCGCCTGGCGCCGCCGGCGGACATGCGCATCTGGGTCGGCAGCGTGCTCGGGGTGATGGGCGCGCGCCAGCAGGTCGCCGATTTCGCGCAGAACCAGTTCCTGCGCCTGTCCTCGCGGCTGCGCAACCTCGGCGACCTGTTCAACCCCAGCCGCGCCGGCATTTCCGAGGCGGTGATCCCGCCGACCTCGCGCTTCATCGGCAAGAGCGCGGCCGAACTGCGCCTGCGCAAGCAATCCGGGATCAGCCTGCTGGCGATCAACCGCGACAAGCAAGTGATCCGCGAGGACGTGCGCAAGGTGCCGCTGCGCGCCGGCGACATGCTGGTGTTCCACAGCATCTGGCAGGACCTGGCGCAGGCCT
Source organism: Xanthomonas sp. DAR 35659 (assembly GCF_041242975.1). Taxonomy (NCBI): domain Bacteria; kingdom Pseudomonadati; phylum Pseudomonadota; class Gammaproteobacteria; order Lysobacterales; family Lysobacteraceae; genus Xanthomonas; species Xanthomonas medicagonis. The sequence continues at coordinate 1,400,915 of NZ_CP162488.1, read as the reverse complement.
CGGAGAGCCGCGACTTCGTGGTGGTCACCGACTATCCGAAGGGCGAGCACCGCCCGCACAAGTTCAAGATCGCGATGACCATCTTCGCGCTGACCATCCTGATCGCGCTGACCTCCAAGCTGCCGGTGGCGCTGACCCTGATGACCGGCGTGGCCGGCATGCTGCTGACCGGGGTGCTGCGCATGGACGAGGCCTACGCCTCGATCAACTGGAAGACCGTCTTCATGATGGCCGGACTGATCCCGCTGGGCTGGGCGATGGACAGCAGCGGCGCGGCCGCCTGGGTCGCCGGCCACACCATCGCGCGCCTGCCCGAGGGCGTGCCGGTGTGGGCGCTGGAGATCGCGCTGGGCCTGCTGACCACCGCGTTCTCGCTGGTGATCAGCCATGTCGGCGCGACCATCGTGATGGTGCCGATCGCGGTCAACCTGGCGCTGGCCGCCGGCGGCAACCCCACCGCGTTCGCGCTGATCGTGGCGCTGTCGGCGTCCAACAATCTGATGACCGCGTCCAATCCGGTGATCTCGATGATCACCGGCCCGGCCAACTACCAGCCGCGCGAGCTGTGGCGGGTCGGCGGGCCGCTGTCGCTGATCTACACCGCGGTGGTGGTGTTGCTGGTCAACCTGATGTCGATGGCGTGGTGGGACGCGTTGTAGGACGCGGCACCCTCATTCGCACGGCGCGCGGTGGCGCGCCGCGTCGCTCAGGCCAGCACCACCTCGCCGCCGCGCACCGCCACCGCCACCGCGAGCAGGCTCTGCCCGCGGCACGGCCCGGACACGCAGACACCATGCTGCAGCTCGAACGCGGCGCCATGCGCGGCGCAGACCACATGCCCCTCGCGGCTCTTGAGGAATTGCCCGGGCGCCCAGTCGAGCCGGCGGCCGGCGTGCGGGCACACGTTCAACCAGGCGCGCACGCCGTCGCCGTCGCGATACAGCAGCAGCGATTCGGTCGCCTCGCCGATGTGGGCTTCGGCCTCGGCCAGGTCGCCCGGCGCGAGGTGCTCCAGGCGGGCGAGTGCGGCGGAAGATGACGCGGTCATGCACACCCTGCGACGACGCGGAAAGGGCCGCCATTCTTGCATGTCCGGGCACCGCAGCGCGGCCGCGCTTCACCTGGCGACGACATGCAAGGCCTTGACCCGACAAGTGTTAATTTTCCACTTAACGAACTTTTCACTCCGTCACAGAAGACAGGGCCGATACTGCGCCATCGGTTCCAACTGACACAGACTTCTGCCATGCGTGCACGCGTCTTCAATTTCGACCAGTTCCGGCATGTGTTCGCGCCGCGCAAGCCGCGCCATCCGCTGGTGAAGCTGGCGGTCGGGTTGCTGGGCCTGGCGATCCTCGCGGGCCTGGTGTTCGTCAGCGTGTTCGTCGGCGCGGCGATGATCCTCGGCGGCATCGCGGTGAAGCTGCTGAGCCAGCGCGGCAAGCGCGCGGCCACGCCGCGTTCGCGCGTGGTCGACGGCGAGTATCGCGTGGTGCGCAAGCCGGCCTTGCCGCTGTAAAGCCGGGATTGGGGAATCGGGATTGGGGAATCGCAAAAGCGGGTTCCGTATGCCCCTTGGATTTGGATTGAACCCATCGCGGTAGACTGCTGCATCCCTTCTGGTTGGATGCATGCTCATGAAAGACCTGTTTGCTGCTGCCGAGGCGCCGCGCGTTCCCGTGCGCGGGCTGGGCCTGTTTCCGGTGCACCGCATCTACTGCGTGGGCCGCAACTTCGCCGACCATGCGCGCGAAATGGGCGCCAGTGCGCCCGCCTCCAAGGCCGAGCGCGGGCAACCGACCTTCTTCATGAAGCCGGCCGATGCGCTGGTGATCGGCAGCGACTCCATCCCCTACCCGAGCGCGACCAGCGACCTGCACCACGAGGTGGAACTGGTGGTGGCGCTGGGCCAGGATGCGCCGGCCGGCGTGCTCGGCGCCGAGGACGCGGCGTCGCTGGTGCTGGCCTACGGCGTCGGCCTGGATCTGACCCGCCGCGACCTGCAGGCCGCGGCCAAGGCCAAGGGCCTGCCCTGGGACATCGCCAAGGGCTTCGACCGTTCCGCGCCGATCAGCGAGCTGATCCCGGCCGGCGAAGTGGGTGCGCTGGAGGCGCTGAACCTGTCGCTGGAGGTCAACGGCCAGGTGCGCCAGCAGTCGCTGCTGGACCAGATGATCTGGAACGTGCCGGAGATCCTGCACGAACTGTCGAAATTGTTCGCGCTGCGCGCCGGCGACCTGGTATTCATGGGCACGCCCGCCGGCGTGGCCGCGCTGCAGCCTGGCGACCGCTTCAGCGCGCGCCTTGAGAACGTGGCCGAACGCCACGGCGTCATCGTCGGCTGAGTCGCGCGCCGCGGCATCCATGCGGCGTGATCGGCGAACGACGACGATTGCGCTAGGCTTGCGCGGCGGCGACCGGCCCGCGCAACGATTGAGGAGCCTCCGATGGGCATGATCCGCGAATTCAAGGAATTCGCCATGCGCGGCAACGTGCTGGACCTGGCGGTCGGCGTGGTGCTCGGCGCGGCATTCGGCAAGATCGTCACCGCACTGGTGGAGAAGATCATCATGCCGCCGATCGGCATGCTCGCCGGCGGCGTGGACTTCTCGCGCTGGGCGTGGACGCTGAAGGCGGCGACGGTGGACGCGGCCGGCAAGGAAGTGCCGCCGGTGGTGATCGGCTTCGGCGACTTCCTCAACACCATCATCCAGTTCCTGATCGTGGCCTTCGCCATCTTCATGGTGGTCAAGGCGATCAACCGCATCGCGCGCAAGGAACCGCCGGCGCCCAAGGCACCGAGCGAGGAAGTGCTGCTGCTGCGCGAGATCCGCGATGCGTTGAAGCAGGATGCCGCGTCCAAGTAGTCGACTGTATGGAACACTTCGAACGCGTGAGAATTTCGTCCAAGGATCCGACTCTGTCGGAACTGGATTCTCGTGAGGGGGTGGTCGTCGGTTTTTCGGAAACCGGCGCATCCCTCTGGTACGCGATCTACGTCGATGGCAAAACATGGATGGCTCAGGAAAACGACGTGGTGCGTCTTGGCGACAAGGTGGATCCGGAAACGATTTATCCTCCTCCCACTGCGTGATTGAGTTCTAGGCACCCCGTTGCGCGACCGCAGGCAGGCCACGCGCTGCTAAGCTCGTGGCCTGCCCTGCTCGCGGAATCGCCCATGCGTCTTGCCGTCGTCATCGCCGCCCTCCTCGCCACCGCGCCCGCCGCCGCGGCGGACACCACCCGCATTCCGGACGCGGCGCTGTCCACCGCCGCGACGCTGCGCGAGCGGGCGCTGGCCGACGACACCGGCTGGAAGGTGGTCGAATCGCTGACCACCGAGATCGGCCCGCGCATGGCCGGCAGCGACGCCGATGCGCGCGCGGTGGCATGGGCCACCGCCAAATTCAAGGCGCTGGGCTTCGACAAGGTGTGGACCGAACCGGTGACGTTCCCGAAATGGGAGCGGCGCGGCGAACAGGCGCAGGTGCTGGGCGCGCACGCGCAACCGCTGCACGTCACCGCGCTGGGCGGCAGCCCGGGCGGCACGGTCGAGGCCGAGGTGGTGCGCTTCGCCGATCTGGCCGCACTGCAGGCCGCGCCGGCCGACGCGCTGCGCGGCAAGATCGCCTTCGTCGATTACCAGATGCTGCGCACCCGCGACGGCAAGGACTACGGCAACGGCGGCGCGGTGCGCAGCAAGGGGCCGTCGGAGGCGATCCGCAAGGGCGCGATCGGGTTCGTGATGCGCTCGGCCGGCACCGACTCGCACCGCGTGCCGCACACCGGCATCACCCGCTTCGAGGAAGGCCTGACCCCGGTCCCGGCGGCGGCGCTGTCGGTGCCCGACGCCAACCAACTGGCGCGGCTGGTCGCACGCGGCCCGGTGCGGCTGCGCCTGGCGCTGGACTGCGGCTGGGACGGCCAGGCCACCTCCTACAACGTGATCGGCGAGATCACCGGGCGCAGCAAGCCCAAGGACGTGGTGGTGATCGGCGGCCACCTGGATTCGTGGGACCTGGGCACCGGCGCGATCGACGACGGCGCCGGGGTCGGCATCAGCATGGCCGCCGGGCACCTGATCGGCCAGCTCAAGCGCGCGCCCAAGCGCACCATCCGCGTGGTCGCCTTCGCCAACGAAGAACAGGGACTTTACGGCGGCAAGGCCTATGCGCAGGCGCACGCCAAGGACGTGGCGCTGCACCAGATCGCCGCCGAGAGCGACTTCGGCGCCGGCCGCATCTATGCGTTCAACACCGGCTCCGGCGACGCCGCCGGCTCGCGCGAGGCGACCCGGCAGATCGCCGAGGCGCTGGCGCCGCTGGGCATCGCCTATGCGCCGGATGCCGGCGGCCCCGGCCCGGACGTGGGTCCGCTCGCCGCCAAGGGCGGCGCCTGGGCGTGGCTGGCGCAGGACGGCAGCGACTACTTCGACCTGCACCACACCGCCGACGACACCCTCGACAAGATCGACCCCAAGGCGCTGGCGCAGAACGTCGCCGCCTACGCGGTGTTCGCCTACCTGGCCGCGGAAGCGGACGGCGGCTTCGGCAGCCAGGCCAAGACAGTGGAACCGCCCAGGGAGTAAGCTGCCAGGCCTGCCGCGGGGATGCGCGCAGGTTCCTTTCGCAATGCCAGGACCACGATGGGCAAACGGCAAGGTCGGACAGGCTCGGCGGTGACGCTGCTGGATGTGGCGCGACACGCGGGGGTTTCGCCGATGACCGCCTCGCGCGTGATCAACCGCCACCCGCGCGTGGGCGCGGCGATGCGCGAGCGCGTGGAGGCCTCGATCAAGACGCTGGGCTACCGGCCCAACCTGGCCGGACGCTCCTTGCGCACCGCCAGCCTGGCGCGGATCGGCGTGCTCTACAGCAATCCCAGCGCGGCCTATCTCAACCAGTTCATGCTCGGCATCCTCGAGCAGAGCAGCCTGGACGGCAGCCAGGTGCTGGTGGAAAAGAGCGACGACATGGGCAGCCAGCGCGCGGCCACCGAGCGCCTGCTCGACGGTGGCGTGGACGGGGTGATCCTGCCGCCGCCGCTGTGCGATTCGCAGCAGACCATCGCCGAACTGGATGCGCGCGGCATTCCGGTGGTCGCGGTCGCCACCGGCGCGCCGTTGCCCGGCGTCAGCTCGGTGCGCATCGACGACTACCAGGCCGCCTGCGCGATCACCCAGCATCTGATCGACCTCGGCCACCGCGACATCGGCTTCATCAGCGGCGACCCCAAGCACACCCCGAGCGCGCTGCGCAGCCGCGCGTTCTTCGACACCATGGCCGCGGCCGGGCTGCCGGTGGCGCCCACGCGCGTGGCCGAGGGCCTGTTCACCTACCGCTCCGGCCTGCTCGCCGCGACCGCGCTGCTGCACGCCACGCCGCGCCCGAGCGCGATCCTGTGCAGCAACGACGACATGGCCGCGGCCGCGGTCGCGATCGCCTACGGCCTGCGCCTGCGCGTGCCCGAGGACCTGTCGATCGCCGGCTTCGACGACACCCCGGTGGCGACCACGATCTGGCCGGAGTTGACCACCATCCATCAACCCGTCGCCGCGATGGGCCGCGCCGCGGTCGCGTTGCTGCTCGGCGAGATTCGTCAGCGCCGCGACGGCCTGCCCAACCGCGGCGTGCACCAGGTGATGAAGTACACGCTGGTGACGCGCGGCTCGACGGCGCCGCCCGCGGGGGCGGTCGCGACGTCGTGACGGGTGGCGGGCGGCGTCCGGCCTGCCTGCGGTGGAACTCGCGGACGCCGTGGCGGGTGGCGTTGGCCATCAGCCGCGGCGGCGTGCCCGGTAACGGTCGGCGCGACTGAAGGGAACCCCGAAAACCCTCGCGTTCGGAATCTGCGCGGTAGGACATCGCCGGCGTGTCCGGTTTCCTGTCGCGGCTGAAGCCGCTCCTACAGGGGCGCTCGCCTTTTGTAGGAGCGGCTTCAGCCGCGACAGGGAAATGAAACGGTCGCGACGCCACGCCGCCCATGGCGAACGCGGCGCCCACGCCAGCCACCGAGTCGCTCCCACCAGCGCATCGCGCGGACCGTGCGCGCCGCGCCGCACGGCACCGGATGCAGCGCGCCATGCGTGACTACGGCAGATCGAGCAGCGCGCAGGGCTCGCGCCGCAGGCCGGTCAGCGCCTGCGCGCCGTGCTGGTCGAAACGCAACGAGGCCTGGGTCGGCGCGAACGCCGGCCACTGCGGCAGGCCGGCGACGTTGGGGTCGCCGTTGCGCGCGAACGCGGCCCAGTAGCGTTGCAGGTTCAACGGCGGCTGCCCGATCGGCAGGCCCTTGAACACGAACGGCAATTCGGCGCTGTGGGTCACGCGGCCGCCAGGCGCGGCCAGATCGAACTCGTAGTGCCACACCGGCGCGTCGTGCCGCATCTGCGCGCGCGCCACCGCCAGCGCCGGGCAGCGGAAGGTCAGGTCGGTGGCCAATTGCATCGCCGCGTCGCCGTAGCGCGGGTCCGGCGCGGTGGCGGGGCCGTGGTACGCCGCCAGCACCTGCGCGGCCTGCGCCGGGTAGTCGCGGCGCAGCCGCGCCTCGGCCGCGCCGGCGCCACCGTAGGTCAGCTCCTGCGCGACGCTGCCGAGCAGCAGCGGCACGCGCGGCTGCGTGGCGTCGGCGAGCAGCGCCGCCGGCGCGCGCGGCAGCACGTGGCCATCGACGATGGCCTGCAGCCACACGTAGCCGTCGTCGTCCAACGCCGGTACGTCGACGCCTTGTGCCGCCGCGATCACGGCATCCGCGGGCAACCGGCGCAAGGCCGCCAGGCGCTGCTTCGGCGCGACCCCGGCACGCTGCGCGATCGTCGCGCCCAGCGCCTCGTTCTCGGCCAGGCTGCGCGGCGGCAGGCCGAAGCCGGCGGTGCCGCTCTGTTCGATCGCCGCGCGAAACAGGCCCCGCGCCAGCGGCGACAGCTGCAGCAGGCCCACGTCCTGCGCGCCGGCCGACTGGCCGAAGATCGTCACCCGCGCCGGGTCGCCGCCGAAGCGGGCGATGTTGTCGCGCACCCAGCGCAGCGCCGCGATCTGGTCGAGCAAGGCGTAGTTGCCGGACCCGTGCCGGCCGGACTCCTTACTCAACTCGGGCAAGGACAGAAAGCCGAACACGCCCAGCCGGTACTGCACGGTGACCAGCACCACGTCCTGCTGCACCAGCGAGGACGGCAGGATGTCGGCGCCGCCGGCGATGTTGGCGCCGCCGTGGATCCACACCATCACCGGGCGCCTGGCCGCCGGGTCCAGCTGCGGGGTCTGCACTTCCACGTACAGGCAGTCCTCGCTGGAACGCTGCGCGAACGCCGTGTTCCAGCCGATCGCCGGCTGCGCGCAGTTGGGCGCCTGCTGGCGGGCATCGCGCACGCGGTGCCAGCGCGCCGGCGGCTGCGGCGGCCGCCAGCGCCGCGCGCCGGTCGGCGGCGCGGCGAACGGGATGGCGCGGAACAATACGCTGCCGTCGGCCTGGACCTGGCCGCGCAGGGTGCCCGCGGCCAGCGTCACCTGCGGCGCGGCGGCGGTGGCCGTCGGCGCGTCATCGGCCGGCGTGATCGCCGCGGCCCAAGGCGCTAGCGCCAGCAGGCATGCGCCCGCCAGACCTCGCCATGCCCGCCTCATCGCCGCGCTCCCGCGTGCCCGATGCGGCTGCGCCAGGCGCCGAGCAGCACCGCCGTGGCCGCGGCCACGTTGAGGCTCTCCACCGCGCCGCTGCCGGGAATCGACAGGCGCAGTTCGCAGGCCTTGGCGAAGTCGCGGTCCATGCCCGCGCTCTCGGCGCCCATCACATACACCAGGCGCGGCGGCAGCGCCGCGGCGAACACGTTCTCGCCGCCGTCCACCAGCGTCGCCGCCAGCGCGAAGCCGGCCGCGCGCAACTGCGCCAGGGCCTGCTCGGTCGCCGGCAACCGTACCAGCGGCACCGCTTCGGCGCCGCCCTCGGCCACGCGCGCGGCGGCGCCGGACAGCGCCAGCGTCGCCGTGTCCGGCAGCAGGATCGCGGCGGCGCCGAAATGCGCGGCCGAGCGCAGGATCGCGCCGAAGTTGTGCGGATTGCCGACCCCGTCCAGCCACAGCGCCAGCGCCGGGCCCGGGGGCAGCGCCTGCAGCCATGCCGCCAGCGGCGCGGGCTCCTCGCGCAGCACGTCGGCGACCACGCCTTCGTGGTGCGCGCTGGCCGCCAGCTTGTTCAGATCGGCCTCGTCCACCACCCGGTAACCGACGCGATTCGCCACGCACCACTTGAGCAGGGGCTGCAGCGCGGGGATGCGCGCCTCGGCCAGGTACAGCTTGCGGATCGCGTCCGGCCGCCGCGCGTGCACCGCACGCACCGCATTGAGCCCGTACAGGCGCAGTTCGCCGCGATTGGCGTCGGCCGCGCGCGGGACGGCGGCGCTGCGTTCCGGCGGCGCCGGCGGGCGCGGGCCGCGTGGGCGATTGCCCCAGGGATTGGTCATCGCGGCACGCTCGACGGTGCGTCCGGCGCGCGGACGGCGGCGCGAGGGGAAGAAAGGACATGGCACATGGGCAAGGTCTCCTGGACCGCAACGGCAACGCGCCGTCTCGGCGCGACCGGGGAATTCTCGCTCATCCTCGGGATCGACGGGGGAAAGCCGCCTTACGCAAAGCGGAGCGCTGGCCCGGCAGCGCGAGAGTCCACGCGTCGGAGGGACCGAGGCACGGTGCGTGGCGGATGCGGCGGCGCGCGCGAAACGCGATGCGTTGCAAGGCGCCGTCGCATCCCGGGGTCGCACGCGCGCCGCCGGCGCACGATGCCCATCGCGGGTTTGACTTCAATGCCACGCGATGGCCGCACGCGGAGCGGCCATCGCGGCGCGGCGCGCGGCGCCAGGGGCCGTCGACGTGCGATCGATGCGTGCCGACGCAACGCCAGGAACGTGGCCGCGCGACCCGGCCCGGTCGCGCCGCCCCGCCCCGCGCCCGCCGGCGCGCCGATCAACCGTTGCGCGGCGCCGGGTGCAGGCGCTCGTGCCACAGATCGGCATTCTTGATGCCCAGCGGCAGCGGATCGAACACCGGGTCCAGCCCGGCCTTCTTCTGGCGCTCGTAGTCGCGCAGCGCCAGCAGCGCCGGCTTCTGCAGGATCAGGATGGCGATGATGTTGAGCCAGGCCATCAGGCCCACGCCGATGTCGCCCAGCGACCAGGCCAGCTTGGCGTCGTGGAAGGCGCCGAAGATCACCATGCCCAGGATGCCGAGCCGCAGCACCAGCACCGTCAGCGGCCGCCGGCGGTTGCCGTTGATGTAGCTGAGGTTGGTCTCGGCCATGTAGTAATAGGCCATGATCGTGGTGAAGGCGAAGAAGAACAGCGCCAGCGCCACGAAGCCGGCGCCCCAACCCGGCAGGATCGCGTCCACCGCGGCCTGCGCGTAGCCCGGCCCTTCCTGCACGCCGCGCAGGCCGGCGAACAGGTGCTCGCCGCCGCTGGGCGCGTAGACGTTGTACTTGCCGGTGGCCAGGATCAGGAACGCGGTGGCGGTGCACACCATCATCGTGTCGAAGTAGATCGCGAAGGCCTGCACGTAGCCCTGCTTGGCCGGATGCGAGACCTCGGCCGCCGCGGCGGCGTGCGGGCCGGTGCCCTGCCCGGCCTCGTTGGCGTAGATGCCGCGCTTGACGCCCCACTCCACCGCCAGCCCGAGCAAGGCGCCGAAAGCAGCGTGCGCGCCGAACGCGCTGCGGAAGATGATCGAGAACATCTCCGGCACCCGCTCGGCGTTGAGCACCATCACCACCACCGCCATCAGGATGTAGCCCAGCGCCATGAACGGCACCACGATCTCGGCGAAGTTGGCGATGCGCTTGACCCCGCCGAAGATAATCACCGCCAGCAGCAGCGCCACGCTCGCGCCGATCCCCAGCTTCAGCGCCTGCGCCGCCGGCAGGCCCAGCCACTGGCCGTCGAGCGGGCCGCACAGCGCGCCGCCGCGGCAGGCGTTGACCACGCTGTCGGCGATCGCGTTGGCCTGCACGCCGGGCATCAGGAAGCCGGTGGCGACGATGGTGGCCAGCGCGAACAGCAGCGCGTACCACTTCAGCCCCATCGCCTTCTCGATGTAGTAGGCCGGGCCGCCGCGGTAGCGGCCGTCGGCGTCCTTGACCTTGTAGATCTGCGCCAGGGTCGATTCGATGTACGAGGTGGAGGCGCCGAAGAAGCCCATCACCCACATCCAGAAGATCGCGCCCGGCCCGCCGAAGGCGATCGCGGTGGCGACGCCGGCGATGTTGCCGATGCCGATGCGTCCGGCCATCGACATCGCCAGCGCCTGGAACGAGGACACGCCGGCGTCGGACTTCTGCCCGCCGATGGTCAGGCGCAGCATTTCCACGAAGCCGCGCACCTGCATGAAGCGGGTGCGGATGGTGAAGTACAGGCCGGCGGCCAGGCACATGAAGATCAGCGCCTTGCTCCAGATCAAGCCGTTCAATGCAGTGATGATCGATTCCACGCAGTTCCCCGAGACCCAAGAAGGACGCCCCACGTGCGGGGGCAATCTCGATTGTGCATGAATCGGCGCTGACTTCCGAACCCAGGTTTCACTCTGGCGCGTACAGGCGCCCGAACAGATGCAGGTCGTGCAGGCGCCCGTGCTTGCGGATCGCGCCGCGGCGCACCCCTTCTCGCGCGAAACCGTTCTTCTCCAGGACCCGCGCCGAGGCGGGATTGATGTCCAGCACGCTGGTCTCGATACGCGCCAGGCGCAGCGCCGGCACCGCCCAGTGCAGATAGGCGGCGACGATGCGGGTCATGCGCCCCTGGCCCCAGTAGCGCCGCCCCAGCCAGTAGCCCAGTTCGCCGACGTGCGCGCGCTCGCCAGTGCCGACCCGCACCGCGATGCTGCCGCAGGCCTCGCCGTCGATCTCGATCGCCAGCAGCGGATGCGCCAGGTCGATCACGCGTCCGGCCAGGAACGCCTCGCCGTCGGCGCGCGTATACGGATGCGGGAAGCGGTCGCTGAGCCCGCGCACCACCTGCGCATCGTCGGCATGGCGCAGCAGCGCCGGCAGGTCGTCGCCGCGCCAGCGGCGCAGGCGCAGATCGTCCAGGTCCAGGCGCAGATCGCGCCAGCGGTCTTCGGCAACGGCATGCATGAGCGTTCCTCGCGATCGGCGGCACGCGCAGCATAGCGCCGCCGCCGGCGCGCAGCGGCACGCCGCTAGGCGTGCCCGCCGACCGACGGCGTTTCCGTCTCCAGTTGCCGCAGGCGCTGTTTCAACGCGTCCGGCGAGCGCGTGTACGGCGCCAGCAGCGCATAGAACGCCGGCACCACGAACAGCGACAGCAGCGTGGACACCGACACGCCGAAGATCACCACGATGCCGATGGTGGCGCGGCTGGCCGAGCCGGGACCGCCGGCGACCACCAGCGGGATCGCGCCGACCACGGTGGCCAGCGAGGTCATCAGGATCGGCCGCAGGCGCACCGCGGCCGACTCCACGATCGCCGCGCGCACGCTGCGGCCCTCGTCGCGCAACTGATTGGCGAACTCCACGATCAGGATGCCGTTCTTGGCCGCCAACCCGACCAGCATCACGATGCCAATCTGGCTGAACAGGTTGAGCGTGCCGCCGCTGAGCGCCAGCCCGATCAGCGCGCCGAGCACGCCCAGCGGCACCGTCAGCATGATCACCAGCGGATGGATGAAGCTCTCGAATTGCGCGGCCAGCACCAGGTAGACGATCAGCAGCGCCAGGGCGAAGGTCAGCAACACCGCGCCACCGGCCTTCTGGTACTCGCGCGATTCGCCCTTCCAGTCGATCTGCGCGTAGTCCGGCAGTTCCTCGCGCGCCACCTGCTGCGCCCAGGTGATCGCCTCGCCGAGCGGATAGCCCGGGGCCAGGCCGGCGTTGATGGTGATCGCGCGCAGGCGGTTGAAACGGTGCAGGTTGCCCGGCTCGGCCACCTCGCGCAGGCTCACCAGGTTGGACAGCGGGATCAGTTGGCCGTTGTCGGCGCGCACGCGGATCGCGGCCAGGTCGTCCGGGCTGGCGCGTCCGTCGCGGCTGGCCTGCAGCATCACGTCGTACTCCTCGCCGTTGTCGACGAAGGTGGTGACCTGGCGCGCGCCCATCAGCGTCTCCAGCGCGCGGCCGATCTCGGTGACCGGCACGCCGAGGTCGGCGGCGCGTTGCCGGTCGATCTCCACCCGCATCTGCGGGCGCGTCTCCTTGTAGTCCGAGTCGGCGCCGACCAGGCCGGGATTGTCGGCGATGCGCGCCAGGATGCGGTCGCGCCATTGCGCGATCTCGGCGTAGTCGGGGCCGCCGAGCACGATCTGGAACGGTTGCCCGCGGCTGTTGACCAGGCCGCCGCCGACCTGGGTGCGCGCGCGCACGCCGGGCAGCGCGGCCAGTTCCTGCTGCAGCCGCGCGGCGACGTCGGCGGTGGCGACGTCGCGCTGTCCCCAGTCCTGCAGGAACACGCTGACCCGCCCGGTATGCATCTCCTCGCTGGCGCCGAAACTGCCGGGCACGCGCGGGTTGGCGCGCCGGATCGGCTTGCCCTCGCCACGGTAGCGGTCGAGGACGCGCTCCACCTGGTGCATCTGCCCGACGGTGTAGTCGAACCCGGCGCCCTCGGGCGCATCGACCATGACCTGGAACGAGCCGCGGTCCTCGGCCGGCGCCAGTTCCGAGGGGATGTAGCGCGCCAGCAGCGCGCTGGCCGCCACCGCCGCCAGCAGCAGCGCGCCGAACAGCCAGTAGCGGCCGACATGGCGCTCGAGTACGCGCCGGTAGCGCTCGCTGACGCCGCGCAGCCGCGCATCGATCCAGCCATGCAGGCGGTTCGGCGTCTCCCTGGCGTGCGCCTTGAGCAGCTTGGAGGACATCATCGGGGTCAGGGTCAGCGCGACGAAGGCGGAGATCGCCACCGCCGCCGCCAGCGCCACCGCCAGTTCGCGGAACAGGCGCCCGGTGTTGCCCTCCAGGAAGCCCACCGGCAGGAACACCGCCACCAGCACCGCGGTGGTGGCGATCACCGCGAAGGCGACCTGCGCGGTGCCGCGCCGCGCCGCGACCAGCGCCGGTTCGCCCAGGTCCACGCGGCGCTGGATGTTCTCCACCACCACGATCGCATCGTCCACCACCAGGCCGATGCACAGCACCAGGGCGAGCAGGGTCAGCAGGTTGATCGAGAAGCCGAACGCGTACAGCGCGATGAACGCGGCGATCAGGCACACCGGCACCGTCACCGCCGGGATCAGCGCCGCGCGCACGCTGCCCAGGAACAGCCAGATCACCACCAGCACCAGCACCACCGCCTCGATCAGCGTGTGGTACACGCGCTCGACCGAGGCATCGATGAACACCGTGCTGTCGAAGGCGACGAAGATGTTGGTGCCCTTTGGCAGGGTCTGCTGGATCTGCTGCGCGGCCGCGCGCGCGGCGCGGGCCACGTCCAGGCTGTTGGCGGTGGAGGTCTTGACGATGCCCAGGCCGACGTTGGGCACGCCGTTGCTGCGGAAGTAGGCGCGGCGCTCGGCCGAGGCCAGTTCCACCTTGGCCACGTCGCCCAGCCGCACCACGTAGCCGTCCTCGCCCTTGCGCAGCGGGATCGCGGCGAAGTCGGCCGGCGTGCGGTAGCCGCGCTCCACGCGCAGGGTGAAGTCGCGGTCGGCCGATTCCAGCCGCCCGGCCGGCAGTTCCACGTTCTCGCGCGCCAGCGCGGTCTCCACGTCGGCGACGGTGAGCCCGCGCGCGGCGAGCTGGTCGCGTTCCAGCCAGATCCGCATCGCGTAGCGCTGGCGCCCGCCCAGCCGCACCTGGGCGACGCCGTCGATGCTGGACAGGCGGTCGACCACATAGCGTTCGGCGTAGTCGGACAGCTGCAGCGCGTCCATCGTGCTGGAGCTCATGTTGAGCCACAGGATCGCGTCGGCGTCGGCCTCGACCTTGGCGATCTCCGGCGGATCGGCCTCGTCCGGCATGCGGTCGAGCACCCGGCTGACCGCGTCGCGCACGTCGTTGGCGGCGGCCTCGATGTCGCGGCTGGCGCGGAACTCGATGCTGATGTCGGCCACGCCGTTGGAACTGCGCGCCTCGATCGTCTCGATGCCCTCGATGCCGGCCAGCGCATCCTCGAGCACCTGGGTGATGCGGCTCTCCACCACCGCCGCCGAGGCGCCGGGATAGCGCACCTCCACCGACACGATCGGCGGGTCGATCGCCGGCAACTCGCGCAGGGTCAGCCGGCTGTACGCCATCACCCCCAGCACCACCAGCAACAGGCTCATCACCGCGGCGAACACCGGCCGGGTGATGGAGACGTCGGACAGCTTCATCGCGCGCGTTCCGCAGCGCCGCTGGCGGCGCCGGGCGGCTTGGAAGCGGCAGCGGCCGTGGACGCGGCATCGACCACCGCCACGCCCGGGCGCAACTTGCCGGTGCCGTCGACGACGATGCGCTGGCCGGCCTCCAGCCCCTCGAGGATCTCGACCAGGCCGCTGCGGCGCACGCCGGTGCGCACGTCCACGCGCTCGACCTTGCCGTCCGCGGCCACGCGGTACACGAAGGCGTCGCGGCCGACCTGCACCACCGCGATCTCCGGGATCACCAGCGCCTGCCGTTCGGGCCGGTACAGGCGCACGTCCATCAGCATGCCCGGGCGCAGCGCGCGGTCGGCATTGTCGAAATCGGCGCGCACGGTGATCGCGCGGGTGGCGCTGTCCACGCGCGCGTCGATGGTGCTGACCGCGCCCTCGAAACTGCGCCCCGGATACGCCACGCTGGCGCCGCCGACCTTGTCGCCGACGGACACCGAGGCCATCGCCGCTTCCGGCACCTGGAAATCCACGTAGACCCGCGCCACGTCGTCGAGGGTGGCGATGGTCGCGTCCGGGGTCAGCAGCGAGCCCGGGCTGATCTGGCGCAGGCCGAGCACGCCGGCGAACGGGGCGCGCACGCTGCGGTCGCCGATGTCCGCGCGCATCTGCAGCACCCGCGCCTCGGCGGCGTCGCGCAGCGCGCGCTGCGTGTCCAGTTGCGCGCGCGAGACCAGTTGCCGCCCGACCAGTTCGCTCTGCCGCCGGTACAGTTGCTCGGCTTCGGTGAAGGTGGCCTCGGCCTCGCGCAGCGCGGCCTGCTGGCCCTGCCCGCGCAGCGTCACCAGCGGCGCGCCCGCGGCCACTTCCTGGCCGCTCTCGAAGTGCACCCGCTCCACGATCTCGCTGACCTTGGCGGTCAGCGTCACCGACTCGCGGGCCTTGACCGTGCCCAGCGAGGACAGGCTGTCGCTCCACGGCCGGGGCGCCACCGTCTGCAGGGTCACCGGGACCTCGTCGGCGGACTTGGCCGGCGCGGGCGGTTTGCCGCAGCCGATCAGCACGATGGACAGCGAGACGAGGCACGCCAGGCGGACGCCGGCGCGTGGTCGGTGCGGCATGGGGATCCCGGCGCGTGAGGTCGGCCCCAGTGTAACGGCGCGGCGTGACGGCCGTGGACACGCCACGGCATGACCAACGACCCTTGCCGGCGCGCTACGCCGCGCCGCGACGTGCGCGCCGGCGGGCGGCGTTGGCGTCGCGGCTCAGCCCGGCGCGGGCGTGCGGCGTCGGGTGAAGAACGGATACGCCGCCATGAACGCCAGCGCCGCGGCCGTGCCGAGCAGCGCGCGCACGCCCTGGCCCAGGTCGTGCGGAATCCGCCATTGCTGCAGCGCGCCGTCGTACCAGGTCAGTTGCAACAGCAGCAGGCCGAACAGCACCATCGGCACGCCGAACACCAGCCAGGCGAACACGCGCAGCGCCGGCTTGGTCCGTCGATCCTGCAGCTTGCCGACGATCTCGGTGGTGGCCAGGTGGTACTGGAACGGGTCGGTGGTGGAATGCAGCGGACGCTGCGTCGGCGGCGGTTCCGGACGCACCGGCTGATCGGTCACCTGTTCCGCCGGCGCCGGCGCCACCAGTTCGGCCACATTGGTCTTGGCCAGCAAGGCCTGCATCTTCGGATCCACGCGTTCCCCCTGAACGTCGTGCGGCCGCCGCGCGCTGCGCGCCGCGACCGCGAGGGCACGGCCTCCGCAGCGGTCGCCCCGGATACCCACCGCATCCCTGCCGGCATAGCATGCGCAGCCTGGCGGCCGCAGGCAACCGCGGCCTGCGCGACGCGGCCTCAGCGCGGGTGCGCGGCGCCGTCCTGCGCCTGCCGCAACGCGCTGCACAGCCGGATCGTCTCGGTGGTCTGCGCCAGGCCGCGATCGGCGCCGCTGAGCTGCCGCAGGCGCGGCGCGAAGAACGCCTGCAGGCGTTCGGCCTCGGCCACCTCGCAGCCGCCGGACGCGGCCAGCGCCGGCAGGCGGCCGCCATCGAAGGAGCCGGACCGCGCCACCAGCCGGTCGAAGTTGGCGGTGTACCAGGGCCACATCGAGGCGTGGGTCGCGGCATCGTCGTGCGCGCCCATCAGCACGGTCGCCATCTCGCCAACCTTGACCGCATCGGTCAGCGCGAAATCGCGCACCTTCTGCACTTGCCGCGGATCGCGCAGCTTCGACAGCGCCTCCAGCATGGCGTTGCGCTGCGCCGGTTCGCCATGGTGACGCAGCGCCGCGAGCAGCGCGTCCACCGCCGGTTCGCCGCGCTCGCGCAGCGCCACCGCCAGCGCGCTGCCGAGCAGGTCCGGATCGGCGGCGGCGAAGTCGGGACCGTGGCCGTGGCCGTCACCGGCCAGGACCGCATCGCCTTGCGCCAGCAGTGCCTGGCGCACCGCCGGAACCGCCAGTTCCACGCCGAGCAGCTCGGCCAGTTGCGCGCGCAGCGCCACATCGTCGTCGCTGTCGGCGGCGCGGCGGTGGTAGCCCAGCGCCTGCAGCCGCGCGCCGAAGGCCTGCTCGGCCTGCTGGCGCAGCGCCGCGCGCTGCCCGTCCTGGCACGCCAGCACGCGCCAGATCCACTGGAAGCGATCGACCAGGGCGGTTGCCACCGGTGCCGCCGCGCTCGGCGCCAGTTGCCGCATCGCCGCGACCACCGCTGCGCTGTCCAGCTCGCCGCGACGGAACGCCGCATCCACCGCATCGGCGTAGGCCAGCTTTTCGGCATCGCCGAGCGCATCAAGGTGATGGCCCAGGGTCGCCAGTTGCGCGGCCGGCAGCGCGAACCGGTAATAGCCGGCGCCCTCCGCGTTGGGCAGCACCCAACTGTTGCGGTCCGCGCCCTGCAGCACGATGCGGCCGTCGGCGCCGGTCAGCATGGTGCAGGCGCGCCGCGCGCCTTGCGCGGTGCCGTACTTCACGCACACCGGCAGGCCCCACTGGCGCGCAGCCTCGCCGCTGGAGCCCAGCGGCAGATAGCGCTGCTGGTGCAGGCGCAGCGCCGTGCCCTGCGCGCCGGTCTCCAGCCGGGCCTGCACGTAGGGCACCCCGGGCTGATCGAGGAAGCTGCGGAACGCCGCCTTGAAGCCCTCGCCCTTGCCGGCGGCGCGCGCGATCGCCTCGATCAGATCGTCGGCGGTGGCGTTGCCGAAGCGGTGTTCGGCGATGTAGCGGCGCATGCCGCTGCGGAACGTGTCGGCGCCGACGAACGCCTCGAACATGCCCAGCACCGCCGCGCCCTTCTTGTAGGTGATGCTGTCGAACGCGGTCTCGATGTCGCCGTTGCCGGTGATCGGCTGGCGGATCTTGCGCGCGCTGACCAGGCTGTCGTTGTCCATCGCCTCGTGCGCGGCGGCGACGCGGTCCAGGTCGGCGTGGTACTGCGGGCGCAACTGCATGGTCAGCTTCTGCTGCATCCAGGTGGCGAAGGCTTCGTTGAGCCACAGGTCGTCCCACCAGGTCATGGTCACCGTGTCGCCGGTCCACTGGTGCGCCAGTTCGTGCGCGGTGACGTTGAACGAGCCCTTGACGTTGCGCCGCGGCGAATCGGCGTCCAGCAACAGCAGCCAGTCGCGGAACGTGACGAAGCCCGGGTTCTCCATCGCGCCGGCGGAAAAATCGGGCGCGGCCACCAGGTCGAGCTTGTCGAATGGATAGCCGAACGCGTAGTAGTCCTCGAGCGCGGCGACGATGTCCGGGGTCTGCGCGAGCGCGCGGCGGATACGCGGACCCTGGCCCTGCGCGGCGATGCCGCGCAATGGCGTGGGCTGCGCGCGCTGCGGCGTGGCCGGCATCGGGGCCGCATCGACCACGTCCCACGGACCCACCGCATAGGCGACCAGATAGGTCGGCAGTGGCGGCGTCTCGGCGAACTGGACCGTCTTCCAGCCCTTGCCGGCCGGCACGGTGGCCGTGGCCTGGGTGTTGGCCAGGGCCTGGTCGGCCTCGGGCACGGTCAGGCGCAGCGCGAACGGCGTCTTCAGCGACGGCTCGTCGAAGCCGGGGAACGCATAGCGCGCGCTGATCGGCTCCATCTGCGTCATCGCGTACGCCTGGCCCTGATAGTCGACCTGATACAGGCCCTGCAACTGCTGGTTGAGCGGCGCGCGGTAGGCGATCTCCAGGGTCAGCTGCTGCGGCTGCAGCACCCGCCCGAAGGCGATGCGCGCCACGCCGGCCTGCGCGTCGGCCTGCGCGTAGCGCACCGCGAACGGGGCGCCGTTGGCGCCGCGCACGGTGGCCTTGGTCACCCGCAACTCCTTGCCGTGCAGCCACAGATGGTCGGAGGCCTGCGCGAGGCGCACGCGGATCGTGGCGACGCCGCTGAAGTCGCGCTGCGCCGGGTCGATCCTCAGGTCGAGCGTGTAGTGCTCCGGCACCGCCCAGGACGGCAGGCGCCCGCTGGGCACGGCATCGGGTGCCTGCGCGAAGGCCGCGCCGCAACACAGCGCCAGCAGGGAGGACAACACGGTGAGCGACGGACGGGCCATGGGCGACTCTTCGACGGCAGGAAGCCGCCGACTTAAGCACGCGCGGCACCGGGTGTCACCTGGCTTCGGTTGCGCGCACGCCAGCGCGCTGGCACCGATCGCCGCACGCGCGACGGAACGCGGCGCGCGTCAGGTGTGCGCAGCGGCCCACGTCTGGTTCAGTCGCGCGCGTCCAGCCAGGCCAGCACCTGCGCCGCCAGCGCCTCGGCATTGTCGCCATCGGCGCGCAGGTGCAGTTCCGGCTGCGCCGGCGGCTCGTACGGCGAATCGATGCCGGTGAAGTTGGGAATCTGCCCGGCGCGCGCCTTGGCGTACAGCCCCTTGACGTCGCGCGCCTCGGCCACCTGCAGCGGCACGTCCACGAACACCTCGACGAACTCGCCGTCCTCGAAGCGCGCGCGCGCCATCGCACGCTCGGCGCGGAACGGCGAGATGAAGCTGACCAGCACGATCAGCCCGGCATCGGCCATCAGCCGCGCCACCTCGGCGACGCGGCGGATGTTCTCCACCCGGTCCTCGTCGGTGAAGCCCAGGTCGCGGTTGAGGCCATGGCGCACGTTGTCGCCGTCGAGCAGGAAGGTATGCCGGCCCTGCGCGTGCAGCCGCTTCTCGACCAGGTTGGCGATGGTGGATTTGCCGGCGCCGGACAGGCCGGTGAACCACAGCACCTTGGGCGCCTGGCCCTTGATCCGCGCCCGCGCCGCCTTGTCCACGTCCAGGTGCTGCCAGTGCACGTTGCCGGCGCGGCGCAGCGCGAAGTCGAGCGTGCCGGCGGCGACGGTGGCATTGCTCTGCCGGTCGATCAGGATGAAGCCGCCGAGCGTGCGGTTGCGCGCGTACGGCGCGAACGCGACCGGCTCGTCCAGCGCCAGGTTGCAGTAGCCGACCTCGTTCAATTCCAGGCGCTTGGCCGCCAGCCGCTCCTGCGTGTTGACGTCGATGCGGTGCTTGATCTCGCTGACGCTGGCCGACACGGTGCGGGTGCCGAGCTTGAGCCAGTACGGGCGCCCGGGCAGCAGCGCGGCATCGTCCATCCACAGCACGTGCGCGGCGAACTGGTCGGCCACCTCCGGCGGATCGCCGGCGGCGGCGATCACGTCGCCGCGGCTGATGTCGATCTCGTCGGTCAGGGTCAGCGTCACCGCCTGACCGGCCACGGCCTGGTCCACGTCGCCCTTGCCGTCCAGCACCCGTGCCACGGTGGAACGGCGCGCCGACGGCAGCACCACCACCGCATCGCCCGGGCGCACCTGCCCCGCCGCGAGCGTGCCGGCGAAGCCGCGGAACTGCTGGTTCGGGCGGTTGACCCACTGCACCGGCAGGCGCAAGCCGCTGTCGGCGTCGCGCGCGGCCAGGTCCAGGCCATCCAGGTAGGCGAGCAGGGAGGGGCCGGCATACCACGGCGTGCGTGCGGAACGCTGCGACAGGTTGTCGCCGTCGAGCGCCGACAGCGGAATGCAGTGCACTTGGGCGATGCCCAGTTGCGCGGCCAGCGCCCGGTAGCTGTCGGCGATCGCGTCGAAGGTGGCCTGGTCGAAACCGACCAGGTCCATCTTGTTCACCGCCAGCACCACGTGGCGGATGCCGAGCAGGGACACGATGTAGCTGTGCCGGCGGGTCTGGGTCAGCAGGCCCTTGCGCGCATCGACCAGCACCACCGCCACGTCGGCGGTGGACGCGCCGGTGGCCATGTTGCGGGTGTACTGCTCGTGGCCGGGGCAATCGGCGACGATGAACTTGCGCCGGTCGGTATCGAAGTAGCGGTAGGCGACATCGATGGTGATGCCCTGCTCGCGCTCGGCGGCCAGGCCGTCGAGCAGCAGCGCGTAGTCGATCTCGCCGCCGCGCGTGCCATGGCGCCGGCTGTCGGCGCTGAGCGCGGCGAGTTGGTCGTCGAACAGGCGCTTGCTGTCGTACAGCAGCCGCCCGATCAGCGTGCTCTTGCCGTCGTCGACGCTGCCGCAGGTGATGAAGCGCAGCAGCGGCTTTTGTTCGTGTTGCTGCAGGTAGGCGGCGACTGTGTCGCCTTCGCCGGGAATGGGAAATGGGGAATGGGGAATGGAAACGGCAGTCTCCTGCGAGTCATCCGATGGCGAGGCTTCTTGCTTTTGCACTTGCGATTCCCCATTCCCCATTCCCGACTCCCGGCCCATCAGAAATACCCTTCCAACTTCTTCTTCTCCATCGACGCGCCCGGATCCTGGTCGATCACCCGCCCCTGCCGCTCCGAGGTGGTGGCCAGCAGCATCTCGGCGATGATCTTCTCCAGGGTGTCGGCCTGCGATTCGATCGCGCCGGTCAGGGGATAGCACCCCAGCGTGCGGAAGCGCACCTGGCGCAGGTGCGGGACTTCGCCCGCGCGCAGCGGCAGGCGCGCGTCGTCGACCATGATCAGCATGCCGTCGCGCTCCACCACCGGGCGTTCGGCGGCGAAATACAGCGGCACCACCGGGATCGCTTCGCGGTAGATGTACAGCCAGATGTCCAGTTCGGTCCAGTTGGACAGCGGGAACACGCGCACGCTCTCGCCGGCATGCACGCGGGCGTTGTACAGGTTCCACAGTTCCGGACGCTGGTTCTTCGGATCCCAGCGGTGCCTGTCGTTGCGGAACGAGAACACCCGCTCCTTGGCCCGCGCCTTCTCCTCGTCGCGGCGCGCCCCGCCGATCGCCGCGTCGAACCTGCCCTGGTCCAGCGCCTGCTTCAGGCCCTGGGTCTTCATCACGTCGGTGTGCACGGTGGCGCCGTGGCTGATCGGGCCGATGTCCTGGGCGACGCCGTCGGGATTGATGTGCACGCGCAGGTCCACTCCGGTCTCGGCGGCGCGGCGGTCGCGGAAGGCGATCATCTCGCGGAACTTCCAGCGCGTGTCCACGTGCAGCAGCGGGATCGGCGGCGGCGCCGGCGCGAACGCCTTGAGCAGCAGATGCAGCAGCACCGAACTGTCCTTGCCCACCGAATACAGCAGCACCGGATTGCGGAACTCGGCCGCCACCTCGCGCAGGATATGGACGCTTTCGGCCTCGAGCCGATCGAGATGGGACAGGGCGGAAGAACGGATCGGGGACAACGCGAGGCTCATCGAGGGAGGGACCATGCCGAGGGTAGCAGCGCCCATGCCGCCTGGGGCGACCGGGGCCGGCAGTGTGTGATGCGCACGCCAGGCGAAGAAATAAGCGGGGGGCATAAGCCGATAACCCCTGCTCCTTTCTGCGCCGCGCAACGCTTCCCTAACATCGGTCATCCCTTCTTCCCACCCGGACCGGTCATGACCGCCGCCTCGCCCGCGTTGCCGCCCAGCCCCTTGCCCGACGAGCGCAAGGCGCTGCTGGCGCGGACCGTGGAGGGCCTGGACGCGGCCAGTCTGTGGTGGCTGTCCGGCTATGCCGCCGGCCTGGCGCAGGGCCAGGGCCATGCGCCACCCTCGCTGGCGGTGCTGCCCGGCGGCGCCGCGGCCGGCCAGGGCGCGCAGCGGTTGAGCGTGGTCTACGGCAGCCAGACCGGCAACGCCCGCCGCGCCGCCGAGCAGCTCGCCGCCGAGGCCGAGGCCGCCGGGCTCAGCGTGCGCCTGCTGCGCGCCGACGCCTACCCGACCCGCGAGCTGGTCAGCGAGCGCCTGCTGTACGTGGTCATCAGCACCCAGGGCGAAGGCGATCCGCCGGACGACGCGATCGGCCTGGTCGAGTTCCTGCAGGGGCGCCGCGCGCCCAAGCTGCCGGAACTGAAGTACGCGGTGCTCGGCCTGGGCGATTCCAGCTATGCCGACTTCTGCGGCATCGGCAAGCGCATCGACGCGCGCCTGGCCGAGCTCGGCGCGCAGCGGCTGCTGCCGCTGGGCGAGGCCGACCTGGACATCGACAGCGTGGCCGCGCCGTGGCGCGCGCAGGCGCTGGCGCAGGCGCGCGAGGTGCTGAAGAACCCGGCCACGCCGTCGGCGACGGTGGCCCCGCTGCGCGGCGCCGGCAGCGCCACCTGGAGCCACACCCGTCCGTTCGCCGCCGAGGTGCTGGCCAACCAGCGCATCAGCGGCCGCGACTTCAAGGGGCCGCGCTATGCCGCGCATGGCGCGGCCGACAAGGACGTGCGCCACCTGGAACTGTCGCTGGCCGGCAGCGGCCTGCACTACGAGCCGGGCGACGCGCTGGGCATCCGCCACCGCAATCCGCCCGCGCTGGTCGAGGCGATCTTGACGGCGACGCGACTGGACGGTCATGCGGACGTCACCGTCGATGCGGACACTCTCCCCCTGCACGAGTGGCTGGCCGCGCACCGCGAACTGACCCGGGCCTCGCGGCCGCTCCTGGCCGCGGTCGCCCGGCGCGCGGCGGCGGCGGCGCTGGACCAGCTGCTCGACCCCACCCAGACCGCCGGCCTGGCGGCGTTGCTGGCCGATCACCAAGTGATCGACGTGCTGCGCCGCTGGCCGGCGGATTGGGACCACCGCGCGTTGCTCGACGCGTTGCGGCCCCTGGCTCCACGGCTGTACTCGATCGCCTCCAGCCGCAAGCGGGTCGGCGACGAAGTGCACCTCACCGTCGATGTGCTGGCCTACCAGGCGCATGGCCACGCCCACGGCGGCGCGGCCAGCGGCCATCTGGCCAGTCTGGCCGAAGGCGACAGCGCCGCGGTCTACGTCGAACCCAACGAACGCTTCCGCGTCCCCACCGACGGCAGCCGCGACATCCTGATGATCGGACCCGGCACCGGCGTGGCGCCGTTCCGCGGCTTCGTGCAGGAACGTGCCGAGAGCGGCGCCAGCGGCCGCAACTGGTTGTTCTTCGGCGCCCGCCATTTCAACCGCGATTTCCTGTACCAGGCTGAGTGGCAGCAGGCGCTGCGCAGCGGCGAGCTGCATCGCCTGGACCTGGCGTTCTCGCGCGACGTGCAGCCGGTGACCGCCGCCGCGCCGCAGAAGGTGTATGTGCAGCAGCGCCTGCGCGAACAGGGCCGCGACGTCTACGACTGGCTGCAGAACGGCGCGCACCTGTACGTGTGCGGCGCGATCGGCATGGGCAAGGACGTGCACGCCACGCTGCAGCAGATCGTGGCCGAACACGGCGCGCACAGCGCCGAGGACGCGGCCGCCTATCTCACGGCATTGCAGCGGGAGGGACGGTATGCGCGCGATGTGTATTGAGGCCGGGAATCGGGATACGGGAATCGGGAATGGATGACAGCCGGCTCCGACACGCTTCCCGCAGCCCCCGCCCTCCGCGTTTGCCATTCCCCATTCCCCATTCCCGATTCCCAGCCCAATGAGCAACGTCGAAGACATCAAGGCCGAAAGCCGCCGCCTGCGCGGTTCGCTGCTGCAGAGCCTGGCCGATCCGGTCACCGGGGCGCTGCGCGAGGACGATCAGACTCTGATCAAGTACCACGGCAGCTACCAGCAGGACGATCGCGACCTGCGCGAGGAGCGGCGCCGGCAGAAGCTGGAGCCGGCCTACCAGTTCATGATCCGCACGCGCACGCCGGGCGGCGTGATCACGCCCGAGCAGTGGCGCAAGCTCGACGCCATCGCCACCACCTACGGCAACCACTCGCTGCGCGTGACCACGCGCCAGGCGTTCCAGTTCCACGGCGTGATCAAGCGCGAACTCAAGGCCACGATGCAGGCGATCAACGCCGCGCTGATCGACACCCTCGCCGCCTGCGGCGACGTCAACCGCAACGTGCAGGTCGCGGCCAACCCGCTGGCCTCGCGCGCGCACGCCACGCTGTACGCCGACGCCGCGCGCGTGTCCGAACACCTGCTGCCCAATACCCGCGCCTACTACGAGATCTGGCTGGACGAGGAGCAGGTCGCCGGCAGCGGCCAGGAACAGGAGCCGGTGTACGGCGACACCTACCTGCCGCGCAAATTCAAGATCGGCTTCGCGCTGCCGCCGATCAACGACGTGGACGTGTTCGCCAACGACCTCGGCTTCATCGGCGTGGCTGGCGCCGACGGCGACCTGGCCGGCTACAACGTCAGCATCGGCGGCGGTATGGGCGCCACCCACGGCGACGCGGAGACCTACCCGCGCGTGGCCAACGTGATCGGCTTCATCACGCGCGACCAGTTGATCGACGTCGCCACCGCCGTGGTCACCACCCAGCGCGACCTCGGCAACCGCGAGGTGCGCAAGCGCGCGCGCTTCAAGTACACCATCGACGATCACGGCCTGGACACGGTGGTGGCGGAGATCGAACGCCGCGCCGGCGTGCGCCTGCAGCCGACCCGCGCGTTCGCCTTCGACCACAACGGCGACCGCTACGGCTGGAGCGAAGGCGAGGACGGCCGTGCGCACCTGACCCTGTCGCTGCCGGCCGGGCGCATCGCCGACCATGACGACGGCGCGCGCCACCTCAGCGGCCTGCGCGCCATCGCCGAGCTGCTGCAGCGCGACGGCGACGGCGCGCACTTCCGCATGACCGCCAACCAGAACCTGGTCATCGCCGGCATTCCCGCCGCCCTGCGCGAGGCGGTCGAGATCCTGGTGCGCGCGCACGCGCTGGACGCCGGCAACCAGGCGCGCACCGCGCTGGCGCGCGCGGCGATGGCCTGCGTCGCGCTGCCGACCTGCGGCCTGGCGATGGCCGAGGCCGAACGCTACCTGCCCGACTTCGCCGCCAAGCTGGAGCCGCTGCTCGACCGGCATGGGTTGCGCGAGGCGCCGATCCTGCTGCGCCTGTCCGGCTGCCCGAACGGCTGCTCGCGGCCGTATCTGGCCGAGATCGCGCTGGTCGGCAAGGCGCCCGGCCGCTACAACCTGATGCTCGGCGCCGATCACCGCGGCCAGCGCCTGAACACGCTGTACCGCGAGAACATCGCCGAACCGGAGATCCTGGACGCGCTGGACCCGCTGTTCGCGCGTTACGCCAGCGAACGCGACAGCGGCGAAGGCTTCGGCGACTTCCTGCACCGCAGCGGCCTGGTCGCATTGCCCGCCTATCCCACCCACCGCCACCTCATTCCTTCGGAACTGCACGCATGAGCGCCCTGCCCGCCTCCACCGCACACGACTCCGCCAACGCGCCGGCGCCGGCCTGGGACCTCGACGCGGTCAACGCCTTGCTGGCGCCGATGACCGCGCCGCAGCGCGTGGCCTGGGCGCTCGAACACGGCCCGGCCGAGGCCGCGCTGTCGTCGAGTTTCGGCGCGCAGTCGGCGGCGACGCTGCACCTGCTGACCCAGCAGTTGCCGGATATCCCGGTGATCCTGATCGACACCGGCTATCTGTTCGCCGAGACCTACCGTTTCGCCGATGCGCTGACCGACCGCCTCAAGCTCAACCTCAAGGTGTATCGGCCGCTGGTCAGCCGCGCCTGGATGGAAGCGCGCCACGGCCGGCTGTGGGAACAGGGCATGGTCGGCATCGAGCAGTACAACAACCTGCGCAAGGTCGAGCCGATGCGTCGCGCGCTGGACGAACTGAAGGTCGGCACCTGGTTCACCGGCCTGCGCCGCAGCCAATCCGACAGCCGCGCGCAGACCCCGTTCGTGCAGAAGCGCGGCGAGCGCTACAAGATCAACCCGATCGCCGACTGGAGCGACCGCGACCTGTGGCAGTACATGCAGCAGCACGGCCTGCCCTATCACCCGCTGTGGGACGAGGGCTACGTCTCGATCGGCGACTTCCACACCACCCGTCGCTGGGAACCGGGCATGCGCGAGGAAGACACCCGCTTCTTCGGCCTCAAGCGCGAGTGCGGCATCCACGAGGACATCTGAGCGATGCGGGCGCGACGTCGGTCGCGATTGCGCCGCGATGTGTCTTCCGGCATCCGAGGGTTCGGGACTGTCCCTGGTCCCTCGGCTACCTGTCGCGGCTGAAGCCGCTCCTACAGTGCCCAGCCGACTCTCCGCACACCAATGTAGGAGCGGCTTCAGCCGCGACGAACGAAGCCATCCAGCCATCCGGTGCCGG
Organism: Xanthomonas sp. DAR 35659; assembly: GCF_041242975.1. NCBI lineage: Bacteria > Pseudomonadati > Pseudomonadota > Gammaproteobacteria > Lysobacterales > Lysobacteraceae > Xanthomonas > Xanthomonas medicagonis. The sequence goes on along the minus strand of NZ_CP162488.1, from coordinate 1,374,189 downwards.
AAACAGTCGGGACTGAAGTCCCTCCCACGGCGTACCCATTCGGCACGCCTCGGAAGCCTTTCGGGAGCGGCTTCGGCCGCGACGAAGCGAAGCGATGCATCTTCCGATTCCAGCCACCTGTCGGCGCCATGCCCCGACGGCGCACAGACCCTCCAGCCGCACCACCTCACTCCCGCCGCAGCACCCACCACCAGTCCAGCGCCAGCATCAGCAGCAGCGACGCCCCGACCAGCGGAAACACCGCGCCGCCGAGCGCCAGCAGCGCCACCACGCCGCGCAAGGTCCGCCGGTCCTCGGGCAACGGCGGCACACCCAGCCCACCCGCCGGACGGCGCTTCCACCACATCAGCACCGCGCTCGCGCACAACAGCAGAATCCCTGCGCACGAGGCGATCAGCAGCAGCTGATTGAACGTGCCGTACTGCTGCCCGAGATGCACGTTGATGCCCCACTCCAATGCCTTCGCCATGGGTCCGTAATCGGCATAGCGCATGTCCAGCAAGACCTTGCCGCTGTATTGGTCGAGATGGATCACCCGCTGCTGCGCCAACGCCGGCGGATACACCGACGCGGTGTACACGCCACGCGCCCCGCGCGGCAGCGCCACGCTGTAGCCGGCCGCGATACCGCGCGCCTGGAACCGCGTCACCGCCGCATCCAGCCCGATCCCGCCCGGTGCCGCAGGCGCCTGCGCCATCGCATCCATCGCCATGCCGCCGTGCCCGGCGTGCTCGTCGTGCGCATCGCCTCGCGCATCGGTCACGCCCGGCATTGCCGGCAAGGGCGCCGTCTGCGTCTCCGTTTCCTGGATCGGCATCGGCATCGACGCAGCCTGCGGCAACTGCGACGCCGGCACGCGCGCCTGGCGCAACGACCAGGCCGGCACCTCCTGATCGCTCAGCCGCTGCGTGGACAACGGCAGGTCCACGCGCAGTCCGGCCGGATATCCGTAGTGATGGCCGTTGGCCAGGCGGTTCACCTGCGCGCCCCAGAACCACGACCACGGCATCCCGGTCAGCGCCAGGAACAGCAGCATCGCCCCGACCACGCTGCCGGTCAGCGCATGCAGGTCGCGCCAGAACACGCGCTGCGGCGGCCGCCCACGTAGCGCGGTGACGCCGCCGCGGCGGCCGCGCGGCCACCACAGGTACGCGCCGGTCAGCACCAGCAGGATCGCCCAGCCGGCGGCCACCTCGATCAACGCACTCGCCCATGGCCCGACCAGGGCGAGGCTGTGCAGGCGCCGGATCGTCCACGCCACGGTGCCGTGCTCGGGCAGGCTGCCCAACGCCCGCGCCCGGTACGGGTCCACGTACACCACCACGCGGCGACCGTCGGCCGTGCCCACGGTCACTTCCGCCGACGCATCGGGACGCGCCGGCGGCGCATAGCGCAGCGGCTGGCCCGGTTGCGCCGCCAGCGCGGCATCGAGCAGCCGCTGCGGCGTGGCGGCCTGCGCATCCGCCGGCACCTGCACCGTCTTCAATGCGCGATGGAAATACGCATCGATCGGCTGCTGGTAGACGAACGCCGCCCCGGTCAACGCCAGCCAGGCCAGCAACGGCAGCACCAGCAGGCCGGCATAGAAATGCCAGCGCCACACCGCGCGGTAGAAGCGCGCGGGCGCCACCGCGGTCGCCGTCGGCGCGCCCATCACCACCCCCAACTCAGGCTGGCGTACAGCGCGCGGCCGTCGCCGGGCGAGTAGCCGGACGAACCGCTGTCGTACCAGGCGTAGACGTAATGGCGATCGGTCAGGTTCTTCAACTGCAGCGACAGCGCGCGCTGCGCATCCCACGCCCAGGTCGCGCCGACGTTGGCCAGGACATAGCCGCCGTAGCGGCCCAGCGTGTTGCTGCGCTCCACGTAGTAGTCGCCCTGGGCATTGCCCCATGCCGACAGCTTCAGCCGCGGCGTGGCCTGCCAGTCGACGCCGGCATTGGCCAGGTAGCGCGGGACGTTCTCGATTTCCTTGCCGCGCGTGGCCGGCGCGCTGGGATCGGGGGTGACGATGGTCGCGCGCTGCCGCGAGTACGCCATCCACAGCGTCCAATCCGCATCCGGACGCAGGGTCAGCTGCGCATCCCAACCGCGGCGCAGGGTCTTGCCGACGTTGCCGACCTCGCCGGTGCCGACGCTGCCGTTGACGCCCAGGACCGTCGCGACCTCGTCCGATGCGCGCTGTTCCCAGTACGCCAGCCGCGCATCCAGGCGCCGGCCATCGGCGAATTTCAGGCCGGCTTCCCAGCCATCGTTGTACGACGGGGCCAGGTTGCCGGGCTGGCTGCGGTAGGCGCCGTTGCCGCTGCCGATCTGGAAGGTGCGGCCGACGTTGGCGTAGGCACTGGTCTGCGCCGTCAACGCGAACACCGCGCTGAGCTTGGGCTGCTTGATCGCCCCGTAGGCGTAGGCCGGATAGCGCGCGCCGCCGAGACGGTCGCGAAAGTCCCCGTCCACCCAGTCCACGCGATAGCCCGGCACCAGTTGCAGGCGCGCGAACGGGCGGATCAGCGCCTGCACGTAGGCACCGTGCGTGTCCAGGTCGAAGTCCCAGTCGCGCAACGGCGCGGTACGCACCCGCGCCACGGTGCGGTAGCGCTGCGAGGTGTTGTCCTGCCATTGCCCGTCGATGCCACCTTCCAGCGCGAAGGCCGTGGCCCACGTCACGTCGGGGCGCCAGCTGGCCTTGGCCAGGAACCCGCGCTGGGTTTCGTCGGTGTCGCGCTCCTGCTGCGCACCGGCGGCGGTGAAGCGCACCCAGCGCTGGTTCTGGTAGCGATTCCAGTACAGCGTGGCATTGCCCTGCAGGGCGTCCGCCAACTGCGCGTCCAGATGCAGGCTCACCTGCCCGGTCTGGCGTTCGCTGCGATCGTCGCGCGCGTAGTCCGGCGAACTGCGCGGCGCGCGTTGCGCGCTGGCGTAGTCCAGGTAGCCGGCCTCCAGCGCCGCGTTGCGGTAGTAGCGCGCACTCAGCCCGGCGCGCCACGCCGCGTCCGGCGCGGTGTAGAACCACTTGCCGGCGAAGGCGCGCTTGCGCGCGTCGGCGTGGTCGCGATAGCCGTCGCTGTCGCGCCAGGCGGCGAAGTAGTTCTGGCTCCAGCCACCGCGCTCGATGCCCTGGCTGGCCTGTACCTCGCGCGTGCCGAAACTGCCGACGGTGACGCTGGCGCGGCCGTCGTTGCCGCCGCTGCGGGTGATCACGTCGACGCTGCCGGCGATGGCATCCAGCCCGTAGCGCGGATCGTTGGTGCCGCGCACGATCTCGATCGCGGCGATGTCCAGCGGGAATACCGCGTCCAGGTACGGCATGCCGCCGGCGTTGTCGTTGCTTGGCACGCCGTCGATCAATAGCTTGACCGCGTTGACCCGGCCCTCGCCGTTGAAGCCGCGAAAGGAGAAGCGGCCGGCGTCGGTGCCCATCTTGAACTGGGTGACCTGCACCCCCGGCGCGCGCATCAGCAGTTCCCAGCTGTAGTCCACGTGCTGGTCCTGCAGCAGATCGCCGCCGAGGATGTCCACGGAACTCAGCACGCTGCGCGCGGCCGGCGCCGCCAACGGGTCGGCGGTGACTTGGACCTTGCCCAGGGTCAGGGCGGAATCGCCCGGGGTGGATTGCGCGGCGCGGTCGGCGGCCTGCGCCGGCAGCGCCACGCTGGCGGCAAGACACACGCAGCGGCACGCCGCCATGCGCGGCATGGAAAGCAAACGGATCATCGATGGCTCCATCAAACACGAAGACGTGCCGCGGCGAGGCCGCGGCACGAAGGAACATCCACGCGTGGTCAGGAGAACAGGGGTGGTCCGCGTGCCGCGTGCGCGCGCCATACTCCGGCCGCGACGGCCGGCGGCCGCGGCAGCGCAGGGGGCGCGTGGTGGCGCAACCACGGCAGCAGCACCAGCAACACCGCCAACCACGGCAACAGCCGCGCGGCGAGCAGACAGTAGTCGCAGGCGTGCTCGTGCGGCATCGCGCCGTCGGCATCGTGGGCGCCCGCATGCAGCGCCGCCGTCGCCACGGGCGGCAGCGGCCACTGCAAGCCGCGGCTGGTGCACAGCGCGCCGGCGTCGGCCGCCATCGCACGCGGTTGCATCTGCTGCCAACGGCTCAGCAACGGCGCAACCAGCATCAGCACGATCGCCAAAGCGGCGAGCATGGCCCAGGGCGACTGCGACGGGCGGCGACGGATCACGGCGGCAGTCTAGGGCCTGCGGCCGCGCGCAGGGTAGACCCTGCGACAGCTTGACGCAGGCATCGCCGCACAGGGACAAGCAAGACCCGCTCCCCCCCCCCCGCCCGCGCGCCGCGCAGCGATCGGGCCGCAGCAGTGACCCATTCGCCACTTCGGCGACGGAAACCGCTTACAGCCAGGCGGTGAGCTCAAGCTCGGTGGCGCGGCGTCGATACCTGCACCGGAGCCGCGCCTGGGCGCCGGCCATTCGAACGACGTCACCCGAGGAGGACGAAGATGATTCCAAGCAAAAGCCATCCCAAATGGGTTCCGCTGCTTCGCGGCGAGTCCAACCTGCAGTTCAAGGTATTCGCCGGGAACATGATGCTGAGCCAATGCGCGCGCAGGATCAAAAGCGACCCGTCGCCGCAGAACGTGCAGGCTTGCGTGGACGAGGCGCACGCCTTCTTCAGCAAGTACGAAAATCTCTACTCGGCCGAACTGAAGTCCCACTTCTGAGGAGCAACGACATGTTGATGACACGCGACCAAGCCGCTCAGAAGATCCAGTCCGGCGCCACGTTGTACCTGGCCGGCGACCAGGCCCTGCTCGACGGCCTGCCCACGGGCAACTGGATCGGCGGCACCATTCCCTACTTCATGGACAAGCAGGGCGGCACCCACAGCCGCGACCTGATCTTCGTCAGCGAGCAGGACCCCTGCGTCGTTGCCTCGCGCGTGCGCTGGTACGGACCGGACGAACTGCCGTCCATCGCCAGCGACTCGCCCGATCACGGCTTCAGCGTCATCATCCTGCCGGCGACCAGCCAGGCGCACGTGCGCTACGCGCAGGAGTCGCCCGACTATCCTGGCCTGTTTATGAAGAACATCGTCGGCTGGGTGTCCGGCGTGGACCTCGCGGACCTGGGCAAAGTGGCGCCGCGGATCTACGACGGCACCAGCGGCAAGTCCTACAGCGAAGGCTGCGTGGCGCTGCATGCGACCCTGCCGGAGGATAAGATGGTCTCGGTCGGCATCGTCAACTGCTTCGAGCAGGGCGACGGCGACGTGATCACCTTCGCGCAGGACGGCTTCGATGTCGGCCAGGCCCTGATCAACGGCCAGCCACACGACTTCGCCGATTACCTGACCCGCAACCAGATCGACGTGCGCCTGCCGCTGGTCGCCGACTACAACGGGGAGAAGATCAACGCCAGCATCCAGTCGATCGACCAGGACGGGCGCAAGGTCACCCTGTACGCGCCGGTGTTCCGCGGCGTGGAGTACCGCATCGCCGCACCGGTGGCCAACTACGTCGAAGAGTTCTCGCGACAGTTGCCGCAGACGGTGCGCAGTCCCGAGTTCAGCTGCAACTGCATCCTCAATTTCCTGTACTCGGAGCTGGAGGGCAAGCGCACCGGCGAGCTGATCGGGCCAGTGACCTTCGGCGAAGTGGCCTACCAGTTGCTTAACCAGACCATGGTGTACCTGCAGATCGAGGACATGCCGGCCTGACGCCGGCGCAAGGCGTTACCGCGACGGGCGCAGCGATGCGCCCGTCGTCGTTTCGGGAGCGCGTCCCGGCTTGCCTCATTTCATTGCTTCTGGAATTATCGAATCATGGGCGCCAGCAACATCGTTACCGCCTTGCGCGCCCATGCGCATCGGCTTGCCGCCTATCGCGCCCTGGTCCAGGCCGGGCCGCAGGGCATGGTCGTCGGCGAGTTGCGCGCCGCGCTGAGCTTGGCGCCGGCCACGCTCACCGCCCACCTGAACGTCCTGCGCGGCACCGGTCTGATCGTCGACGAACGCCAGGGCCGGGTGATCCGGCTGCGCGCCGATTACGCGCGCATGGACGCGCTGATCGGGTTCCTGACCGAGAACTGCGGCGGCGGCAACTGGCCGTCGCCCGCCGCGCCGCCGACGACCACTCCGAAATCCGCGAAACACGCATGACCTCGCCCTCCCTACCGCACCGAGTTCCGATGAGCGCCATCACGATCTATCACAACCCCGCCTGCGGCACCTCGCGCAATGTCCTGGGCCTGATCCGCAACAGCGGCACCGAACCAACCGTGGTCGAATACCTCAAGACCCCACCGGACCGCGCCACCTTGCAGGCGCTGATCGCGGCCATGGGCATTCCGCTACGCGAGGCGATCCGGCAGAAGGGCACGCCCTACGCCGAACTAGGCCTCGACGACCCTGCGCTGAGCGACGACGCGCTGCTGGACGCGATGCTGCGGCACCCGATCCTGATCAACCGGCCGATCGTGGTCACCCCGCTCGGCACCCGCCTGTGCCGGCCCTCGGAGACGGTGCTGGAGATCCTGCCTTCGCCGCAGCGCGGCGCCTTCGCCAAGGAAGACGGCGAACCGCTGATCGATGCGGACGGCCGCCTTGTCGGTTGACCTGTCCGATCTGCCGAACCTGGACCCGGCCGCATTCGCGCGCCTGGATCCCCTGGCGCTGGCCGCCGCTGGCGCCGCGCATCCTGTTGCTGTACGGATCGCTGCGCGAGCGTTCCTACAGCAAGCTGCTGGCGCTGGAAGCGGCGCGGCTGCTGCAGGCCATGGGCGCGCAGACGCGCCTGTTCGATCCGACCGGACTGCCGCTGCCCGACGCCGCCCCGGACAGCGACGCGAAGGTGCAGGAACTGCGCGAACTGGCTCTGTGGAGCGAAGGCATGGTCTGGTCCTCGCCGGAACGGCATGGCGCGATGAGCGCGGTGCTCAAGGCGCAGATCGACTGGATCCCGCTCAGCCAGGGCGCCCTGCGCCCCACCCAGGGCAAGACCCTGGCGCTGATGCAGGTGTCCGGCGGCTCGCAGTCGTTCAACGCGCTCAACCAGATGCGCGTGCTGGGCCGCTGGATGCGCATGCTGACCATCCCCAACCAGTCGTCGGTGGCCAAGGCCTGGCAGGAATTCGACACGCCTGGACGCATGCGTCCATCGGCGTACTACGAACGGGTGGTGGATGTGATGGAGGAACTGGTCAAGTTCACCCTGCTCACGCGCCAACTGGCGCCCTATCTGGTGGATCGCTACAGCGAGCACCTGTCCGGGAGCGGAACCGGGGCACTGGCCGCGGCCTCCGGCGCCGCGCCGGCCACGAGCGTCGCGCCCGCGTGAAGACGGCGTCGCCAAAAAACCGTGATGCGTCCCATAGACTGCGCCACTGACCGTCACCGAGCCGCGCCGCATGCTTCCCGCCGAACCCGCCGCCGGCCCCGCGTACTGCGCCGCCAAACCGCCCAACGAGGCGCTGCGCCTGGATGCCCTGCGCAGCTACGCGATCCTCGACACGCCGCCCGAGCCGGCCTTCGACGACATCACCCGCATGGCGGCGTTGATCTGCCAGACCCCGATCGCGGTGGTCAACCTGATCGACAGCGAGCGGCAGTGGTTCAAGAGCGAGATCGGCCTGGGCGCGCGGGAAACCCCGCTGGCCACCTCGATCTGCGCGCATGTGCTGCTGGAGGACGACCTGCTGCTGGTGCCGGACACGCGCGAGGATCCGCGCTTCGCGAGCAACCCGCTGGTCACCGGCGACGAACGCCTGCACTTCTACGCCGGCGCGCTGCTGAAGACCGCCGACGGCCTGCCGCTGGGCACCGTCTGCGTGCTCGATCGGCGCGCGCGGCAGCTCACCTACGAGCAGATGGAGGCGCTGCGCGCCCTGGCCCGGCAGACGATGGCGCAACTGGAACTGCGCAAGGCGCTGGCGAAGGCGCAGGAGGCCAACCATTACCGCAGCCGCCTGCTGGCCGTCGCCGGCCACGACCTGAAGACCCCGCTGCGGACCGCCTCCTACGCACTGACCAAGCTGCAGCGTCAGCTCGATGTCGCCGACAGCGCGCCGCTGGACGAGGCGCGCAAGGCGCTGAACCAGGTCGCCTCGGGGCTGGACGAGCTGGCCGCCAGCGCGGTCGCCGGCGCCGAGCACAGCCTGCCGGCGCTCGGCACGGTCGGGCTGGCCGAACTGCTCGGCCCGATCCTGGACACCTGGCGGCCGCGGGCCACGGCCAAGGGGCTGCGCCTGCGCTACGTGCCGACCGCGCTGCGCGTGCGCAGCCACCCCACGCTGCTGGCCACCCTGCTCGGCAACCTGCTCGGCAACGCGGTCAAGTACACCGAGCACGGCTCGGTGCTGATCGGCTGCCGGCGGCGGCGCGATCAGGTGCTGGTGGAGATCATCGACAGCGGCATCGGCATGGACCGCGACAGCCTGCACCAGTTGTTCCAGCCGTTCCGCCAGGCCGATCCGCACAGCGAGGGCCTCGGCCTGGGGCTGTGGATCGTGCGCCGCACCGCCGAGACGCTGGGCTGCAGCGTCGAAGTGCACAGCCAGCCCGGCCACGGCAGCCGCTTCACCGTGCGGCTGCCGGCCGCGGACGCCTGAGCGGCGCACTGGCGCCCGTCCCCTCATCCGCCCCTTCGGGGCACCTTCTCCCGGGGGGGAGAAGGGACGTATCCGGCATGGCTGCAGCTGCGGCGGTGAAGCGGCTCGACATTGCCTTGGACAAGCGAAGGCGACGCGCTAAAGGGCAAAGGGAATGCCCGTCGCGGCTGAAGCCGCTCCTACCCGGCGGCCGCTCATCGCAATAGGCCTCGGGAGAACCAGATGAGGCACTGAAGTCTTCCCGCAGCATGCAGTCGGGACCGAAGTCCCTCCCACAACGGCCACTCCGCTCAGTGTGGAGGGCCGGGATGCAGCCGCTGCCGGAATCCCGCTTTTACGAATCTCCAATCCCGATTCCCCATTCCCGGCTTCATCCCCCCGGCTCCATCACTCCTTCAACACCATATCGATGCACAACACCGCGGCCATGATCAGGATGCGCACGTCGTCCTCGGCCGGCACCGCGTTTTCGATCGCCAGCATGTAGTTGTCGGCCGAGGTGAACAGCTCCTTGCCCAACCCGGCCCACTTCTTGGACACGCGCGCCAGCTCGCGCTCGCCCTGCACGAAGCGGAAGTCCCAACTGGTCCACTTGCCGCGCAGCGTGCACACCAGCTTCTCGCGCGCATCGAGCACGTCGAACTTGCCGCCGATGGAGAAGAACTTCTGGCTGAAGGTGCCGACCAGGCGATCGTGCTCGTCGAGCACCTCGACCTTGGACAGGAACAGCGAGAAACCACGCTTGACCGTCAGCACCTTCTGCCCGTTCGGGGTGCGCACCTCCACCTGGAACGGGGTCATCCGCTTGTAGTCGCTGAAACGGAAGATCTTGGTGAACAGGCCCAGGTTCGGCTCGCGGCATTCGAGCACCTTCTGGTTGCTCTGCGGGTCGAACACGTCGTAGTTGTTGGCGGCCTTGAACATGCCGACCTGTTCCTTGACGAAGAACAGGTTCTGCTGGAGGACGGGATGCATGGACTTCCTTGCGTTTGGGAAAAGAACGCCGCGCGGCGCGCCGGCGCGACCGCATGCGGGACGAAACGGGGCGGCGCTCAGGCGCCGGGCAGCGGCGGCGGCTGGTGCGAGGCGGCGGCGGCCTGTGCCCGCGCCTGATCCTCGCGCGCCTGCTCGATCATGCGCGCGGCGAGCACCACCCGTGCCTGCTGCACCAACGCCGCGGACGGCGCGCGCAGGTTGCGCTGCGTCGCCATCCCATACAGATTGCGCCCCAGCGTGATCGGCGTGCCCAGCACGCCCCAGGGAATCCCCCACCAGCCCAGCAGCAGCGACTTCAGCGCGGCCAGCGCCTGCTGCTTGGTCGCGCAGGCGCGGCAGGCGAACAGGCGGGTGCTCTGCCAGGACGTCAGCACCACCGCCGACCAGATCGTGTGCGCGGCATGCACGTCCACCGGACCCGGGCCGGCGCAGTGCGGGCAGCGCCCGCGGAAGATCTGCAGCGCCTGCTCGCGCGCGGCGTCCTGCGGGACGTGCGGCAGGACCGATTGCAGCGGGCCGCGCGCCGCGCAATGCGCGTTGCAATAGCGCCGATCGCCCACCCGCGTCCCGCCGAACAGCACGGTCGCGTCACAACATGCACAAGCTGCCATCCTTTCCCCCTGGTGATCGGCATCGGAGCGCGCCCGGCGTGCAGGCGCTGTTCCGTTCGTCCGTGAATGCGGCAGCCGCGGCGCACGGGAATTCCGGGCGACAGCGCCTTGCCGGCGCGCATCATAGGCCGCGGCCCGGGCCGCGGCAACGCGCGCGGCAGGCAACCACGCCGGTGCGGGGCCTTCATTCCAGCATTCCAGCGCAGGCCGCGATGCCGTTGCCCTTACTCCACTTCTTTTGCTCGGAAGTCCGTCCGAAGCCAATCGACGCATCGAGCACGTCGCGCCGCTCGCGATTCCCCAATCCCGATTCCCGACTCCCAGCTTCTAGCTGGTGATGGTCTGGGTCAGCTCTTCCCAACTCGGCGGGGCCGGCCAGTCGGGCTCCTGGTTGCCTTCCATCACCCGGCGCAGGTCGCGGGTGTCGATCTGCGGCGCCAGCACGTGCACCAGTTCCAGCGCGTAGTCGCGCAGCACGCGGTCGCGCGGCAGCACCGCCCAGGCGATGCACTCGGGAATCTCCGGCGGCGCCGGCCAGGCGCGCAGGTCGGTATCGCCGGCATGCACCGCCATCTCCGCCAGCAGGCCGACGCCGAGACCGGCGCGCACGTAGGTCTTGATCAGGTCGGCGTCGAGCGCGGTCAGGGCGATGCTCGGCTCCAGCCCGAGCCGGCCGAAGGCGCGCTGCAGCGAGGAACCGGCACGGGTGGAGGATTCGTAGCTGATCAGCGGCTGCGCGGCCAGCGCGGCCATGTCCGGGATCCGCTTGGGCACATCCAAGGGGTGCCCGCGCGGCACCAGCACCAGCCGCCGCCATCGGTACAGCGGCACCGCGATGCCGGCGCCCGGCGCGCTGCCGGCGGTGCTGACGATGGCGATGTCGGCGTCGCCCTGGCTGAGCAGGTCCAGCGCGGCGCTCTCGGCGGCCTGCTGCAGGTGCACGCTGACCTGCGGATAGGCCTGCTTGATCTGCGCCACCGCCGGCGGCAGCACGAAGCGCGCCTGGGTGTGGGTGGTGGTGAGGGTCAACTGGCCCTGGCTCTCGCGGCGCTGGTTGGCGGCGTAGGTGCGGATGTTGTTGGCCTCGGCCAGCACCGCGCGCGCGCGTTCGATCACCTCGCGCCCGGCCGGGGTCACCGTCTCCAGGCTGCGGCCCTTGCGCACGAACAGCAGGAAGCCCAGCTCGTCCTCCAGTTGCTTGAGCTGCTTGGACAGCCCCGGCTGCGTGGCATGCACGCGCGCCGCCGCCAGGGTGATGTTGAGGTCGGCGTCGGCAATGGCGACGAGATAGCGGAGTTGGGTCAGCGTCATCGGGACGAGGGCGAGGCGCCGCCTGGCGGGAGCAGCCTCGACTGTAGTGGAAATGCGGCATCCACCTTATAACCGAAAGCTATCTGGCAGAAGGATGAAGTCATTTCCTGGCGCTATAAGCCGGCGCTACGGTCATGCCCTCCTTCCTTCCTGCGCTGCGACCGCCGTGAGCCCTGCCCCGATCGCGTTGTATCCGGACCTGCGCCAGCGGCCCGTGCTGGTGGTCGGCGGCGGCGCGACCGCCGAGCGCCAGGTGCAGGCGCTGCTGGCCGCCGGCGCCGCGCCGCGCGTGGGCGCGTTGGCGCTGAGCCCGGGGTTGCAGGCCTGGGCCGACGCCGGACGCCTCCAGTGGCTGCGCGGCCGCTTCGATGCCGCCTGGCTGGACGCGACGTGGTACCTGATCGCCGCCAGCGACGACGCCGCGGTGAACCGGCTGGCGCTGCAGGCCGCCACCGCGCAGCGGGTGCTGTCGCAGGTCGCGCCCGGCGCCGCCGAGCCGCTGGCCCTGCCCACGCCGGCCGATCCCGGCAGCGTTGGCGTCGACGCGCCCGCCACCGCGGCAGCGGCGCCGCCGATCCGCCCCGGCAGCGTGACCCTGGTCGGTGCCGGCCCCGGCGACCCCGGCCTGCTGACCCTCAACGCACTGCACGCGCTGCGCCACGCCGACGTGGTCCTGCACGACCGCTTGGTCAGCGCCGCGATCCTGGACCTGCTGCCGGCCAGCGCCGAGCGGATCGAGGTCGGCAAGTCGGCCGACGGCCACAGCGTGCGCCAAGAGCAGATCCACGCGCTGCTGCTGGAGCACGCGCGGCGCGGACGCCGGGTGGTGCGGCTGAAGGGCGGCGATCCGTTCGTGTTCGGCCGCGGCGGCGAGGAACTGGAATATCTGCGGGCGCACGCCGTGCCCTACGCGGTGGTGCCGGGCATCACCGCGGCACTGGCCTGCGCGGCCTATGCCGGCATCCCGCTGACCCATCGCGACCATGCGCAGTCGCTGCGCCTGGCCACCGCGCACTGCAAGGATTCGTTCGACACGCTGGACTGGGCCGCGCTGGCGCAGCAACGGCAGACCCTGGCGGTGTACATGGGCGTGGCCGGGCTGGACACGGTGCGCGCGCGCCTGCTGCACGCCGGCCGCGCCGCCGACACCCCGTTCGCGCTGGTCGAAAACGGCTCGCGCCCCGAACAGCGGGTGATCACCGGCACCCTGGCCGACCTGCCCGACACCGCCCGCGCGCACCAGGTGCGTTCGCCGGCGCTGCTGATCCTGGGCGAGGTGGCCGCGCTGGCGTCGACCCTGCACTGGTTCGGCACCGCGCCGCTGGGCGCGGCGCCCTCACCTTCCCCGACGCCGGCCGTGCCTACCCTGGCCCACGCCGCCTGACCCGCACTTTCCGGAGACCCCACGCATGGCCATCTACGACAACATCCTCGACACCATCGGCCACACCCCGATCGTCAAGCTGCACCGCCTGGCGCCGGCGCACGTGGACCTGTACGTCAAGGTCGAGGCCTTCAACCCCGGCGGCTCGGTCAAGGACCGCCTGGCCCTGGCGATCGTGCTCGACGCCGAGGCGCGGGGCCTGCTCAAGCCCGGCGACACCATCGTCGAGGCGACCTCGGGCAACACCGGCGTGGCCCTGGCGATGGTCGCCGCCGCGCGCGGCTACAAGTTCGTGGCGACGATGGTGGAGACCTTCTCGATCGAGCGCCGCAAGCTGATGCGCGCCTATGGCGCCAAGGTGATCCTGACCCCGGCCGCCGAGCGCGGCAGCGGCATGGTGCGCAAGGCCGAGGAACTGGCCAGGCAGCACGGCTGGTTCCTGGCCCGGCAGTTCGCCAACCCGGCGAACCCGGCCTACCACCGCAGCACCACCGCCGCGGAGATCCTGCGCGATTTCGCCGGCCGCCGGCTCGACCATTTCGTCAGCGGCTGGGGCACCGGCGGCACCCTCACCGGCGTCGGCGAAGTGCTGCGGGTGGCGCGCCCGGACGTGCGCATCACCGCCACCGAGCCGGCCGGCGCCGCGCTGCTGCAGGGCCAGGAGTGGAAGCCGCACAAGATCCAGGGCTGGACTCCGGACTTCGTGCCGGAGGTGCTCAACCGCGAGGTCTACGACGAGGTGCTGAGCGTGGAGGACGCCGATGCCATCGCGGTGTCGCGCCGCCTGGCCGCTGAGGAAGGCATCTTCACCGGCATTTCCGGCGGCGGCACCGTCGCCACCGCGCTGCGCGTGGCCGAAGCCGCCACGCCCGGCGCGGTGATCCTGGCGATGCTGCCGGACACCGGCGAGCGCTACTTCTCCACGCCGCTGTTCGCCGACATCAACGAAGGCAGCGACGACGACTGGCTGGCCGGTCTGCCGTAAGCGGCGTGGCGACGCGGCGATGCAGCCGCGTCGTCATGCAATGGCGGCGCGTCATTCGGGTGACTGTGGGAGGGACTTCAGCCCCGACAGACTGTGTCCGAAGTCCGAACCTGCCACGCTTCGCTCGTCGCGGCTGAAGCCGCTCCTACAGGGGCGTGCGGCGAGCTGGCTGGTGCACTGTAGGAGGGGCTTCAGCACCGACGCGTTGCGCCATCGCAAAGCGCACCGCTTCGCTCGTCGCGGCTGAAGCCGCTCCTACAGGGGGCTTGCGGCGAGCTGGCTGGATGCATTTGTGGAAGGGACTTCAGTTCCGACGCGTTGCGCCTTCGGAAAGCGCACCGCTTCGCTCGTCGCGGCTGAAGCCGCTCCTACAGGGGCTCCTACAGGGGCTTGCGGCGAGTTGGCTGGTGCACTGTAGGAGGGGCTTCAGCCCCGACGGACCGTGTCCGAAGTCCGAACCTCCCACACTTCATTCTTCGTGACGGATCGCCACAGGCCACGCAGCGACGCGTCCACGATGGCGATGTCAGCGCACAGCGAGCGCGGATGGAAGTGGCAGCGACACGGCGTCGTTCGCCGACGCACGCTGCAGCAACTGCGCGACCACCGCGATCGCGATCACCGCCGGCGCTTTGCCGTGGATGCCGGGCAAGCCGATCGGGCAGGTCAGCCGCGTCCGTGCTGCCTCGCCCAGGCCGTCGTGGCGCAGCCGCGACAGGAACCGCGCGCGCTTGGACGCCGAGCCGATCAGGCCGACGAAGCAGGCCTGGCCGCTCAGCGCCGCCGCGGTGAGCCGATAATCCAGCGCGTGGTCGTGGGTCAGGATCAGCAGCATCGCCTCGGCCGGCGCCGCCGCGGCATGCGCGAGCAGCGCCGCTTCCTGCAGATGCTCCGCGCCGGCCGCGGCGGCCAGGTCGGCGCGCGAATCGGACCAGGCCAGCGCGAACGGCAAGCCGTGCAGCGCGCGCGCGATGGCGATGCCGACATGGCCGGCGCCGAACAGCGACAGCGGCGTACAGCGCGGGCCGATCGCCTGCGCCAACAAGGCGCCCGCCGCGGGCGCCGGCGCCCGCAGCGACAGCGCTTGCGGCGCCGCATCGCCGATGGAATGTTCGAGATCAGCGCGCCGCAACCGGGTCAGCAACGTGCGGCCGAGCGTCGCCTGGCGCAGCCAATCGCTGCGCGCCGGGTCCAGCCGCTCCAGCAACAGGCGCACGCGGCCGCCGCAGCACTGGCCGAGCAGATCGTCGGCCTGGGCGTGCGCCACGCAGTCGCCGCAACGACCGCTGCAGCGCACGGAGCGCGCCGGCGCGACCGCGCCCAGCGTGTAGTCCTGCACCTGCCAACTCCCTGGCGGCTGCGCGAGGAGCGCGCGCGCCAGGGCGCTGGCGCGCCACTCCAGCACGCCGCCGCCGATGGTGCCGAGGGTGCCGTCGGCGGTCACCAGCATGCGCGTGCCGGCCTCGCGCGGGGTCGAGCCGGCGGTGGCCAGCACCGTGACCAGGGCCGCCGCGCCGCGCGCCAGCGCCGCTTCCGCCTGCAGGCTCCAGTCAGCGCGCATCGGCGCGCCGTGCCGCGATCGCGGCGAGGATGCGTTCCGGGGTGGCCGGCGCGTCCAGCGCCGGCAGGCCGGGGCCGGGCGCCGCCGCGGCCACCGCCTGGGTCAGCGCCGAGAACACCGAGATCGCCAGCATCAACGGCGGCTCGCCCACCGCCTTGGAGCGGTGGATGGTCGGCTCGTCGTTGCGTCCAGCGTCCCACAGGTCGATCCGCATGCGCGCCGGGCGATCCCCTGCGGTGGGAATCTTGTACGTGGACGGCGCATGGGTCAGCAGCCGGCCTTGCGCGTCGTAGACCAGTTCCTCGGTGGTCAGCCAACCCAACCCCTGGATGAAGCCGCCCTCGATCTGGCCCAGGTCGATGGCCGGATTGAGCGAGCGGCCGACGTCGTGCAACACGTCCACCGCCAGCACCCGATGCTCGCCGGTCAGGGTATCGATCACCACTTCGCTCAGCGCCGCGCCGTAGGCGAAGTAATAGAACGGCCGGCCGCGGTGGCTGGCGCGGTCGTAGTGGATCTTGGGCGTGGCGTAGTAGCCGCTGGCGGCCAGCGAGATGCGCGCCATGTGCGCCTGCCGGCACAGCGCGCCGAACGCCAGCACGAGATCGCCGGCGACCACCTCGCCGCCGGCGAAGCGGACCTGCTCCGGCGTCACGCCGCCGCGCTCGGCGGCCAGCGCGGCCAGGCGCGCGCGGATGGCGCTGGCCGCGTTGTAGGCGGCCATGCCGTTGAGGTCGGTGCCCGAGGACGCCGCGGTGGCCGAGGTGTTGGGCACCTTGTCGGTGCGCGTGGCGGTGATGCGCACCTGCGCCACGTCGATGCCGAACACGTCGGCGACGATCTGCGCGACCTTGATCATCAGCCCCTGCCCCATCTCGGTGCCGCCATGATTGAGCTGCACCGAGCCGTCGGCGTAGACCAGCACCAGCGCGCCGGCCTGGTTGAGATGGCTGGTGGTGAAGCTGATGCCGAACTTCACCGGGGTCAGCGCCAGCCCCTTCTTCAGCACGCGGTGACGCGCGTTGAACGCCGCCACCGCCGCCTGCCGCGCGGCGTAGCCGGTGCGCGCGGCCAGTTCCTCGATCAACGCCGGGGCCACGTTGTCGGCCACGGTCATGCCGTAGGGCGTCACGTTGCGCGCCGGCGCCGCGTACAGATTGACGCGGCGCACCTGCAGCGGATCGCGGCCCAGCGCGGCGGCGACCGCATCCAGCACGCGTTCGATCGCCAGCATGCCCTGCGGGCCGCCGAAGCCGCGGAACGCGGTGTTGGACACGGTGTGCGTGCGCAGCCGGTGCGAGACGATCTCCACCACCGGCAGCCAGTAGCAGTTGTCGGCATGGAACATGGCGCGGTCGTTGATCGCCAGCGACAGATCGGTGGTGGCGCCGCAGCGCGAGGCCAGTTCCAGGCGCAACGCCAGCAGGCGGCCGTCGTCGTCGAAACCGGCCGCGTACTCGACCTGGAAGTCGTGGCGCTTGCCGGTGATGCGCATGTCGTCGTCGCGGTCGTAGCGCAGCTTGGCCGGGCGCCCGGTCAGCGCGGCGACCAGCGCGCAGGCCGCGGCCGGCGCCGCCGCCTGGGTTTCCTTGCCGCCGAAGGCACCGCCCATGCGCCGCACTTCCACGGTGACGTCGGCGCTGGACAGTCCCAGCAACGCCGCGATCAGGTGCTGCACTTCGCTGGGGTGCTGGGTCGAGGACAGCACGTGCAGTTGCCTCTGCTCGCCGGGCAGGGCCACGGCGATCTGTCCTTCCAGATAGAAGTGCTCCTGCCCGCCGATCTGCAGCGCGCCACTGCAGCGCCGCGGCGCCGCGGCCAAGGCGGCGTCGACGTCGCCGCCGCGCGCCATGCGCTGCGCCGGCTCCAGCGCCGCGCCGGCCGCGCGCGCGTCGGCGATGCTCAGCAGCGCCGGCAACGGCGCGTAGTCGACCACCGCCAGCCGCGCCGCCCGGCGCGCCGCGGCGTGGCTGTCGGCAGCCACCACGAACAGCGGCTGCCCGTGATAGAGCACCGTGTCGCCGGCGAACAGCGGGTCGTCATGCGCCACCGGCGCGACGTTGTTCTCGCCGGGAATGTCGGCGGCGGCGAACACCGCCACCACGCCGGGCGCGGCGCGCACCGGATCCAGGTCCAGCCGCAGCACCCGCGCATGCGCCTGCGCGCTCAGGCCGAAGGCCAGATGCAGCAGGCCGGGCGGCTCCGGCAGGTCGTCGATGTAGCGCGCCTGGCCGCTGACGTGGCCGTGCGCGCTGTCGTGGCGCAGTGATCGGTGCACCTGCGGCGCGGCGGCGTCGAGCGGCATGCCGTCAGCCATCGGCCAGCTCCGGCGCCAGCACCGACAGGGGCGCGTGCGGATGCTGCTGCGCCAGCCACAGCCGTTGCAGCAGGTTCGCCGCGACCGCCAGGCGGTAGCCGGCCGAGCCGCGCACGTCGCTGAGCGGGCTGACGTCCTGCGCCAGCGCGGCGCCGGCCGCGGCGACCGTGGCCGCGCTCCACGGCTGCCCGAGCAGGGCCCGCTCGGCGGCGTGCGCGCGCTGCGGGATACCGGCCATGCCGCCGAAGGCGATGCGCGCGTGCGTCACCGTGCCGTCGGCGATCTCCAGCGCGAAGGCGCCGCAGACCGCGGAAATGTCGCTGTCGAAGCGTTTGCTGAGCTTGTCCGCCCGGTACAGCGTGCCCGCGCGCGGACGCGGCACGTACACGCTTTCGACGAACTCGCCGGGCATCCGCGCCTGCCGGCCGTAGCTCAGGAAGAAATCCTCCAGCGGCAGCGTGCGCCGGATCACGCCGCGGCGCAGGGTCAGGGTGGCGCCGAGCGCGATCAGCGCCGGCGGCATGTCGCCGATCGGCGAGCCGTTGGCGATGTTGCCGCCGATGGTGCCGGCGTTGCGCACCTGGGTGCCGCCGATGCGCCGCAGCAGTTCGCCCAGCGCCGGGTGCAGCGCGGCCAATGCGGCCTGGGCTTCGCTGTAGCGCACGCAGGCGCCGATGTGCAGGCCGTCGGGCGTGTCGTGCAGTTCGCGCAACTCGGGGATGTCGCCGATGAACACCACATCGTCGAGCACCCGTTGCTGCTTGGTGACCCACAGGCCGACGTCGGTGGCGCCGGCGACCAGACGCGCTTCGGGCCGCTCCAGCAGCAAGGCCGCCAGCGCGTCGGCGCTGCGCGGCGCGGTGCCGCGGCGCACGCGGCCGGCATGCGTGTCGGCGTGCGTCTGGATCGATGCGGTGTCGCGACGCAGCGCCCGCAGCGCGGCCACGGTGGCCGCATCGTCGCGCGGCACGGCCGGCACCGCCGCGCCGGCCTGCAGGATCGGGCCATAGCCGGTGCAGCGGCACAGGTTGCCGGCCAGCACGTCGGTCAGCGCGGCATCGGTGCCCAGCGCGCCGATGCTGCGCGCGTACAGCGACATCACGAAGCCGGGCGTGCAGAAGCCGCACTGCGTGCCGTGGCACTGCATCAGTTGCTCCTGCACCGGGTGCAGCGCCGCGCCGGCGCCCAGGCTCTCCACGGTGAGCAGCGCCTTGCCGTCGAGCATGGGCACGAACAGGATGCAGGCGTTGAGCGCGCGCCAGCGCACCCGCTCGGCGCCGTCGGCGCCGTCCAGTTCGCCGACCAGCACGGTGCAGGCGCCGCAATCGCCTTCGGCGCAGCCTTCCTTGGTGCCTGTGCGACCGAGCCGGTAACGCAGCAACTCGAGCACGCTGGCGGTCGGATCCACCGCCTCCAGCGTCTGCACCTGACCATCGAGCAGGAATCGCACCGCGTCCATGTTCAACTGCCCCGGTAGGTGGAATAGCCGAACGGCGAGACCAGCAGCGGCACGTGGTAGTGCCCGGCAGCGGTCATCCCGAACACGATCGGCACCACCTCCAGGAACGGCGGCTCCGGCAACGCCACGCCCTGGCCGCGGAAGTAGTCGGCCACGGCGAATTCCAGGCGATACGTGCCGGCAGCCAGGGTCAGCGCGCGCAGCGCCGGACAGCGCCCGTCGGCATCGGTGAGGTCGTCATGCAGCACGCGCTCGCCGGCGCACAGGCGCACCGCCATGCCCGCCGCGGGCACGCCGCGGCTCAGGTCCAGCACATGGGTCGAGAGCGTGGTCATCCGGCGCGTTGCTCCAGCTGCGGCAGCGGCCATTGGCCGACGAATTCGGGTTCGGCGTAACTCATGTAGTCCGCCACGATCGCCTCGCGGTCGTCCAGGAACAGTTGGTCGGCCACCGCCTTCACCAGGCGCGGCAGCGCATGCCGCAGCCCGGACAGGGCCGCCGCCGACAGCCCCAGGCTCAGCAGCGCCGAGTAGTTGAAGGCGAACAGGCCGTGCAGCAGCACCGCATGCTGCGGCGTGCGCGGCTGCAACTCGAAGCCCGGCCCTAGGTAGGGATGCGCGTCGAGCAGCGGCACCGCCTGCGCCGGCGGCGGCCGGTAGCGGTCGGACCAGCGCGCGATGCCGTCGGCTACCGCCGCCAGCTCCGGGCGCAACGCCGGGTCGGTGACCAGGCCGGTCGACAGCACCACGAAGTCGAAACGCTCGCAGCCGTGCGGGGTGGTCACCGCCACGCCATCGCCGTCCGCGGCCACCTGCTGCCACGGGCTGCCCAGGTGCAGGCGGAAGTTGGGCCAGGCCGCGGCGCGGTCGAAGGTGTCGTTGGTCGGCGGCTGGTTGTGGTCGAAGAACCGCGCCATCATCGCGTACTTGTCCGCATCCGGCAGCGCGGCGAAGCGCGGGATGATGCCGCTGCGCTCCATGTGCCGGATCGGGTTGATCCGCGGCAAGCAGTTGCGGCGCACGAACACGTGCACTTCGCCGACGCCGGCAGCCAGCGCGTAGTGGGCGTTGTCGAACGCCGAGGCGCCCGCGCCGAGGATGCCGATGCGCCGCCCCGCCAGCGCCGCGTAGTCGATCGGCTCGGAGGTGTGAGCGTAGCGCTGCCGCGGCAGGGTCCGCGCCACCAGCGGCGGCACATGCCATTGCCCGCCGCCCTGGATCCCGGTCGCCAGCACCACCTTGCGCGCCAGCAGGCAGTCGCCGCCGGCCAGGTGCAGGCGGTGCAGGCGCTGCGCCGGCAACGGTTCGATGCGCAGCAACCGCGCCTGGTTGCGCACCGGCAGGGCCAGCACCTCGCGGTACCAGCGCAGGTAGTCCATCCAGTCGGCGCGCGGAATCTTGCCCAGCGCGTCCCAGGCCGCGGCGCCGTGCCTGGCCTCCCAGTACGCGCGGAAGGTCAGCGACGGCATGCCGAAATCCAGCGCGCTCAGTTCCTTCGGAGTGCGCAGGGTGACCATGCGCGCGTAGGTGACCCACGGCCCCTCCTGGCCCGCCGGGTTCTCGTCGATCACCAGCAGGTTGGACACGCGCTCGCGGATCAGCCCGAACGCCGCGCCCAACCCGCTCTGGCCGCCGCCGACCACGACCACGTCGTAGACATGGCCGTCGGCATGGCGCGGCGTGCGGGTCCAGTCGGGGCCGCCCAGGCCGAGCCGTTGCAGGTCGCGCGCGACCTCCGCGGCCAGCGCCTGCAAGCCGCCGCCGGCCGCGCTCATGCCAGCGCCTCCAGCCGCAGCCGCGCGATCCGCCCGATCTCGGCCAGCGCGGTGGCGGTCTCGTCCTCGCGCGTGTTGTCCAGCCGCGCCTGCATCGCCGCCAGGATCCCGGCCTTGTCGGTCAGGCGCACGCAGATCACGAACGGGAAGCCGAAGCGCGCCCGGTAGGCGGCATTGAGCGCGTGGAAGCGGGCGAATTCCTCGGCGCTCAGACTGTCCAGCCCGGCGTGGGCCTGTTCGGCGGCCGAGGCGGCGGTCAGCTCGCCGCCGAGCGCGGCCTTGCCGGCCAGCTCCGGATGGGCGCGGATCAGCGCCAGTTGTTCGTCGGGGCTGGCCGCATGCAGCACCTGCAACAGGCCGGCGTGCAGGTCGGCGAACGGACGCTGCGCCGCGGCCCGTTCCACCACCCACGGCGAATGCTCGAACAGCGTGCGCAGCCGCGCCACGAAGTCCGCCGCCGGCAGGGCGTTCCAGTCGGCCAGGTTCATGCGTGGTCTCCTTCCAGCGAGACGTGCGCCGACACCACCTTCCAGCCGTCGGCGAAGCGGACCCAGCTCTGGCTCTGGCGGCCGCGCCGGGTCGAGCCCTCGCGGAAGAACTCGGCGTCGGCGGTGGCGAAGTCGGTGCCGTAGGCGACGAGTTGCACCCGCCCCAGCCGCCGCGGCGGCGAGCCGCCGCGCGCGCGGCGGAACGCGCGGATGGCCGCGGCGCCGTACAGCACCTCGCCGATGCCGTAGCGCACCGTGGTCGGCGCATCGTGGAACAGGCGGTCCAGCGCGGCCACGTCGTCGTCCATCAGCGCGCGCTCGTAGGCGGCGAACGCCGCACGCACCTCGGCCAGCACCTCGGGCGCGTCGACGATCATGCCGGGTGCACCTGCTGCCAGTGCCTGGCGATGTCGATGCGCCGCGCGATCCACGCCTGGCCGCTGGCCAGCGCGTGGTCGACGAAGCGGGCCAACGCCAGCGCGCGCGCCGGGCGCCCGGCGATGCGGCCATGCAGGCCCACCGACATCATCCGGCCGCCTTCGGCGCACAACTGCTCGAAGCCGTCGCGCAGGTAGCGGAAGAACGGTTCGCCGTCGGCGAAGCCGTTGTAGGCGACGAACTTCATGTCGTTGGCGTCCAGCGTGTAGGGCACCACCAGTTGCGCGCGGCCGTGGCGGCGGTCGTAGTACGGCAGGTCGTCGGCGTAGCTGTCGGCGTCGTAGACGAAGCCGCCCTCCTCGGCCACCAGCCGCGCGGTGTTCGGGCTGCTGCGGCCCTGGTACCAGCCCAGCGGACGCGCGCCGGTGACCTGCGCATGCAACGCGACCGCCGCGGCGATGTGCGCGCGCTCGGTCGCTTCCGGCACGTGCTGGTAGTCGATCCAGCGCAGGCCGTGGCTGGCGATCTCCCACTGCGCGTCCTGCATCGCCCGCACCGCCGCGGGGTTGGCGGCCAGCGCCTGTGCCACGCCGAACACCGTCACCGGCACGCCGCGCGCGGCGAACAGCCGCTGCAGCCGCCAGAACCCGGCGCGGCTGCCGTATTCGTACAGGCTCTCCATCGCCATCGCGCGCGCGCCCGGATGGCTCTGCGCGCCCACCATCTCCGACAGGAACGCCTCGGAGCCGGCATCGCCGTTGAGCACGCTGTTCTCGGCGCCTTCCTCGTAGTTGATCACGAACTGCAACGCTACCCGCGCGCCGCCCGGCCACTGCGGGTCCGGCGGCTGCGCGCCGTAGCCGACCAGATCGCGCGCCGCGCTCACGCCTGCGCTCCGTCCGCGTGCCAGGCCGCCAACGCCGCGTCCACGCCGGCGCCGGGCGCGCAGGCATGGCCTTCGGCGCGCAGCACCGCTTCCAGCGCGCCGAGGGTGATCAGCACCTTGTGCTTCATCGCGTTGTAGCCCATCGCGCCGATCCGCCACAGCTTGCCCTGCAGCGGCCCGAACGCGGTGCCGATCTCGATCTCGAAATCCTCGCGCAGGCGCCGCCGCACCGCCTCGCCGTCGATGCCGGCGGGGATCGCCACGCCGGTGACGTTGCTCATGCGGTGGCGGTCGTCGCCGAATACCTGCAGGCCCATCGCACGCACCCCGGCGGCGACCGCGCGGCCGGCCGCGGCGTGGCGGGCGAAGCGCGCCGGCAGCCCTTCCTGCAATGCCACGCGCGCGCATTCGCGCGCCGCGTACAGCATGCTGGTGGCCTCGGTGTGATGGTTCAGGCGCTTGTCGGACCAGTAGTCCATGACCATCGCCAGGTCGAAGTAGTTCGAGCCGATGCGCATGCCGGCGCCGTTGGCGATGTCGGCGCGGACGATGCCGCGTTCGACGTGGCGGCGCGCGAAGATCGCCTCGGCCGCGCGCGCGGACACCGTGATCGGCGCCGAGCCGGACGGTCCGCCCAGGCATTTCTGCAGGCCACCGGTGACCACGTCCACGCCCCAGGCGTCGCTGGCGATCGGCATGCCGCCGATGGTCGCGGTGGCATCGACATAGGACAGCGCGCCGGCGGCGCGGCACAGCGCGCCGAGCCCGTCCAGCGGCTGCGCCATCGTGGTCGAGGTGTCGCCGTGCACGCAGGCGACCATCTTCGGCGCGAAGCGCTCGATCGCATCGCGTACCGCCTGCATCGGCACGACCTCGCCCCATGGCGCCTCCACGTTCTCGACCACGGCGCCGATGCGCCCGAGGATCTCGCCCAGCAGCAGGCCGAAACGCCCGAAGTTCAGCACCAGCACGCGATCGCCCGGCGCCACCAGCGACACCAGCGCCGCCTCGATGCCGGCGCGCGCGGTGCCGTCGACCAGGAACGTCCAGTGGTTCCGCGTGCCGAACAGCGGCCGGTACAGCGCCATCACCTGGTTCATGTAGCCGGTCATTTCCGGATCGAACTGGCCGAGCAGGTCGGCCGACATCGCGCGCAGCACGCGTGGATGCGCGTTGACCGGGCCCGGCCCCATCAACAGGCGCTGCGGCGGGTCGATTTCGCCGAACAGGTCGGCAGGCAGCGGCTCAACGGACAAACGTCTCTCCCAGTGACTCGATGAAGTGCAGCATCGCCGCCACCGCCAGGTCGGCGTCGGCGGGCTCCACGTGTTCGGCCGGGTGGTGGCTGACGCCGCCGGCGCAGCGCAGGAACAGCATCGCGGTCGGGCACAGCGCGGCCATCACCATCGCATCGTGGCCGGCGCCGGACACCAGCCGCCGCGGCGCGATGCCCTGCGCGGCGATCGCCGTTTCCAGCGCGGCGACCAGGCGCGGATCGCAGGGACTGGCCGGCAGGTCCTGCACGCAGCGCAGCTCCAGTTGCACGCCGCGCGCCGCGGCGATGGCCTGCAGCCGCCGTTCGATCGCCACCGCGGCGGCATCGCGGGTGGCGTCGTCGCCGGCGCGCACGTCGATCGAGAACTCGACCCGCCCCGGCACCACGTTGACCGCGCCCGGCGCCACCTGCAGCCGTCCGACCGTGGCCACCAGGTCGGGGCTGCCGGCGCGCGCCACCGCTTCCACCGCCAGCACGCACTCGGCGGCGGCGGCCAGCGCATCGGCGCGCAGGTCCATGCGCGTGGTGCCGGCATGCCCGGCACGGCCGCCGAGCACCGCGCGGTAGCGGTGCTGCGCGGCGATGCCGGTGACCGCGCCCAGCGGCAGGCCCTCTGCCTCCAGCACCGGGCCCTGTTCGATGTGCGCTTCCAGGTAGGCCAGCACGCTGCCGGGCGCGCGCGCCGCGGACGCCAACGCATCCACGTGCAGGCCCCATGCGGCCAGCGCATCGGCCAATGGCACCCCATCGGGGTCGACCACCTGCAGCGCCGCCGGGTCCAGCGTGCCGGCCACGGCGCGGCTGCTCAGCATCGACGCGGGAAAGCGCGAGCCTTCCTCGTCGCCGAAGCCGATCACCTCGATCGCGAACGGCAGGCGCCGCCCCTGCGCATGCAGCGCGGCCACGCATTCGATGCCGAGCATGACCCCGAGCGGTCCGTCGTAGCGGCCAGCATCGCGCACGCTGTCCAGGTGGCTGCCGATCAGCAGCGTCGGCGCCTGCGCCGTGGCCCCTTCGTAGCGCCCGACCAGGTTGCCGGCCGGATCGATGCGCGGCTGCAACCCGGCCTCGGCCATCCACCCGCTCACCGCCTCCAGCGTGGCGCGATGCGCCGGGCTCAGCCAGCCGCGAAACAGGCCCTCGGCGGTGTCGCTGTAGGGCTGCATGCCCAGCGCATCGCAGCGGGCCACCGCGCGCAGGCCGGCGCTCGCCGCAGGCGTCGCCACGGCCGGCGCTGGCGCGGGCGCATTGGAGGTGGGAAGGACGTGGCTGGCGAACATGGCGCGGTCACGAAGGAAGGAGGGGCAGACGCCGGCGCCCGGATCGGCTCGAAAAAATCAATTTAATTCAATGGATTGGATAGGAAATCAGCGATTTTTGAGGGTCGAAGGCACTATACGAAGCACTACGAATGCAGGCAAACGCCGTTTTCGCGTGGACGCATTGCAAAAAATGCAACGCAAGCCGATGGCGCCTCCCGGGGCGCCATCGCTGCCGGTGCGGGGCGAAGGCTCGTGTACCTGACTCTGCGAGTCGCTTTCGCGCCGGACCCTCACCCCAACCCCTCTCCCGACGGGAGAGGGGCTAGTGGCTGCTCCCTTCTCCCCTCGGGAGAAGGTGCCCCGAAGGGGCGGATGAGGGTACGGGCGCCGCGCTGCGATTCGCGCTACGCGCTACGCCCCGAGCGCGGCTCCAGGATCGTTTCCACCCGCGGCGCCAGGGCCTTGAGCATGGTCTGCGCGGCCCGCGACAGTTGCCGCTGCGGGGCCACGCACAAGGACAGGGTCATCGGCTTGGCCAGGCCGGCGCGCAACGGCACGAAGGCCAGGCGCCCCTCGGCCAGGTCCGGCAGCACGTCCAGTTGCGACAGCAGCCCCACGCCCACGCCCTGCCGCACCAGCGCGCGCAACGCCCGCACGTCGTTGCAGCGGATGCAGCGGCGGGTGTCGATGTGCTGGCGCTGGTAGACCACCTTGGCGTGCTCGTTGACGATCAGCGGCGCGGCCGGCAGCAGCAGGCGGTACTCGTCGATCACCTCGGTCAGTTGCAGGCTGCCCCGGGCGCTGAGTGGATGCCCCGGCGGCATGCACATGCCCAACGGGATCTCGGCGAAGGCGACCACGTCCAGGTCGATGCCGCTGACCGGATCCAGCAGCAGGCCGAAATCCACCTCCGCGGCGATGACCTTGTCGGCGACCTTCTGGTTGTCCTCGCTCTGCAGGCTGAAGGTGATGCCCGGATGCGCCTCCAGCAGTTGCGCCACCGCTTCGATCACGATGCCGTCGCCGAGCGCGTCGATCATCGCGATGTCGACGTGGCCGCGGCGCAGTCCCTTGAGTTCGTCGAACTGCTCCAGCGTGCGCCGATAGCTCTTCTCCCAGCGCCGTGCGTCCACCAGCAGCAGTTCGCCGGCGCTGGTCAGGCGCAACCCGCCCGGCAGCCGCTCGAACAACTGCACGCCCAGTTCCTGCTCGGCCTTGAGGATCTGCCGGTCGATCGCCGAGGCCGAGACGTGCAGGGCTTCGGCGGCGCGGCGGATGCTGCGCCAGTGCGCCACTTCCATGAAATAGCGGGTGAAGCGGGAAAACGTCAGCATGGCGGCAGCAGGGGTCCTGTCGGGGCCGGGCGCGCGGCACAGCGCGCGGCGGCATGCGCGTCCATAGTACGGAAGCGCGCCGCGGCCGCGGGCGTCGCGCCCGCCAGCGCGGCCAGCAGCGACCGTGTGTGGCTCAGCGCGCGCATGGGTCGAAATGGGTCGTCCACGACGCCGTCGCCCCGGCGGCTACCACCCGGCCACCGCGCCGTCGCTGCGCGGATCGCTGGCGCCGCTCAGGGTGCCGTCGGCCTCGCGTACCAATGCGCCGGCGTGGCCCATCACCGAGGTGAAGGGCGGCAGCCGTTCCACCACATGGCCGGCCTCGTGCAATGCCCGCACCACGGCAGGGTCGAACCGGTCTTCGAGCTTCAGCGAGGTGCTGTCCTCGCCCCAGGTGCGGCCGAGCAGCCAGCGCGGCGCGCTGACCGCCTGCTGCAACGGCATGCCGAAGCGCGCGTAACGGCTGAACACCGCCGCCTGGGTCTGCGGCTGGCCCTCCCCGCCCATGGTGCCGTAAACCATCAGCCGGCCGTCGTCGAACCGCGCCAGCGCCGGATTGAGCGTGTGGAACGGCTTGCGCCCCGGCGCCAGCGCATTCCAGCCGTCGGCGGCCAGGCGGAAGCTGCAGCCGCGGTTCTGCCAGACGATGCCGCTGCGCGGCAGCACCAGCCCCGAGCCGAACTCGAAATACGTGGACTGGATGCAACTGACCGCGCGGCCGGCACCGTCGATCGCGCCGAACCAGACGGTGTCGCCGGCATGCGCGGGCTGCGGCCACGGCAGCGCGCGCGCCGGGTCGATGCGCGCGGCCATGGCGTCGAGCGCGGCGGCATCGTCCAGCAGCGCCTGCGCGTCCAGGGTCATCCAGGCCGGGTCGCCGACATGCGCGTCGCGCACCAGGAACGCCTGCTTGGTCGCCTCGACCAGGCCATGCACATGCGCGTAGCCATCGGCGTCGGCCACGGCCAGGCGATCGAACAGGGCCAGGATCAGCAGCGAGGCCAGGCCCTGGGTGGGCGGGGCATGGTTGTACAGGCGCGCACCGCGGATCGCCACCGACAACGGCGACCCGGCCTCGGCCTGGTGCGCGGCCAGGTCGGCGGCGCGCAGCGGGCTGCCCAGCGCCTGCAGATCCGCGGCGATCTCCGCGGCCAGCGCGCCACGGTAGAAATCGTCCAGGCCGGCCACGGCCAGGCGCCGCAAGGTCGCGGCCAACTGCGGCTGGCGCAGCAGCGCGCCTTCGCGCAGCGGCTGCCCGTCGGGCTCGAAGATCGCGGCGTAGGCGCCCGGCTGGGCGCGCAGTTCGGCGCCCTTGCGCGCGGCGACGTCGGCGCCGCCGAGGGTCACCGGCACACCGGCGTCGGCGTGCGCGATGGCCTCCTCCAGCAGCCGCGCCAGCGGCAGGCGCCCGCCGCCCTGGCGCAACGCCAGCGCCCAGCCGGACACGGTGCCGGCGACGGTGTTGGCCGCGCCCGGACCGCGCCAGGGGATCGCGCCCTGGCCGGCATAGTGCGCCAGCGTGGCCGCCTGCGCGGCGCGGCCGCAGGCGTCGATCGCATGCACGCGTCCGTCGGGCTCGGCGATCAGCCAGAAGCCATCGCCGCCGATGCCGGTCATGTGCGGATACACCACCGCCAGGCACGCCGCGGTCGCCACCGCCGCTTCCACCGCGGTGCCGCCGTCGCGCAGCACGTCGCGGCCGGCCTGCGCGGCCAGATGGTGCGGCGCGACCACCATGCCGCGCCGGGAACGCAAGGTCTGCAACATCAGCGCGACTCCGGCGGTGGGGTGGACCCGATCAGGCCATCGCGCTCCAGTTGCGCGGCGAGCGCGAACAGGCGGTCCTCGCGTCCCGGCGCGGCGATCAGTTGCACGCCCAGCGGCAGCCGCCCCGGGCGATACAGCGGCGCGGCCAGCACCGGACAGCGCGCCAGGCCCAGCGGCTGGGTGAACACGCCGAGGTTGGCGCGCGCCGACACCGCCACGCCGTCGATGAGGATCGTGTCCTGGTCGGCGCGCGGCGCCACGCACGGCGTGGCCGGCGCCAGCAGCACGTCCACCTCGTCCCACAGCCGCCGCATCGCGTCGGCGAACCAGTCGCCGAAGCGGTGCGCATCGGCGATCGCCGCCGCCGGCAACTGCAAGCCGGCGAGCAGGCGATCGCGCGTGGCCGGATCGAAGCGCGCGCCGTCCGTCGCCAGCGCCTGGCGGTGGCGGTAGCCGCCTTCGGCCGCGGTCAGCACGAACGCCGCCGCGCGCGCGCGTTCGGCCTGCGGCAGCTCGCGCAGCGGGCCGCCGCCGAGCGCGGCGTGCAGCGCGGCCAGGCCGGCCTCCAGTTCCGGATCGAGATTGCGCTGGAACCAGCCGCCCAGCCGCGCCACGCGCAGCCCGGCGGTCTCCAGCGCGGGGACTGATTGTCCGCGCATCGCCGCGTACACCGCGCGCAGGTCCGCCACCGTGGTCGCGAACGGCCCCACCGTGTCGAAGGCGTCGACGAACGGAAACACCCCGTCCAGGTCCAGGCTGGCGTGGCTGGGGCGCAGGCCGTAGATCCCGCACAGCGCCGCCGGCACGCGGATCGAACCGTTGGTGTCCGACCCCAGCGCGAACGGCACCCAGCGCGCGGCCACCGCCGCCGCCGAGCCGCCGGAGGAACCGCCGGCCAGGCGCTGCACGTCGTGCGGATTGGCGGTGGTGCCGTAATGCGCATTGACGGTGGCGAAGCCGTAGGCGAACTCGTCCATGTTGGCGGTGCCGACCAGTACCGCGCCGGCGGCGCCCAGCCGCCGCAGCACCGCCGCATCGCGCATGGCCGGCGCCGCGTCGGCGCGCAGCGCGGCGCCGGCGGTGGTCGCCAGCCCGGCCACGTCGAACAAGTCCTTGACCACGAACGGCACGCCGGCCAGCGCGCCGCCATCGCCGCCGCCGGCCAGGACCGCCTGCACGCGCGCGGCATCGGCCTCGGCCCGCGCCGGCAGCGACCGCGTCACCGCACACAGCCGCGGATTCTCCTGCGCGATCTGCGCCAGCGCGTGTTGGGCATGCCGCAGCGCCGCGCCGCCATCCGCGCGCGTGGCTGCGACCAGCGCCGCCACCTGGCCGGCGCCGTCCGCGACCGGCGCCGCCGGCGGCGGCTGGAACGCCTCCAGCAGCCGCGCATAGCCGAGCAGCAGTTCGGTATTGCGCTGGATGCCGGCTTGCCAGGTCGCGGGAATCTGCATGTAGGGCGTCTCGGTGGGGAGGGAGCCGGACGGAACCGGCCGGCGCCACCGCAGCGTCGCCTGCGACGCACGCATCGCGCAAGCGCGCGGCCCACCCGCGGCGCAGCGCCACGGCCACGCGGCGGGTGCGCCGCGGCGCGCTCAGCCCGGCAGCGGCACGCCCAGCGCCGGCGGCTGCGGCGCGGTCAACCGTTCCACCAGCAACTGCTCGATGGCGTCGACGTCGACCTCGCGCACCACCTGCTGCGCCTGCTCGCCCAGGCCCGGCTGGTAGCCCGGCGCCCACGACAGGATGTCGCCGTAGCCGGCGCCGAACTCGGTGTTGGCGTCCACGTACAGCGTCTCGGTGAGCGTGGCCAGTTCCGGCCGCAGCCACACCGCCGCGGCCAGTTCGTCCCACATCGGGAAGCCCGGCTCGCGCCGGCGCAGCGCATGCCCGATCGGGGTGTCGGCGGCGCTCATCCGTGCCAGCAACTGCGGCGTCAGCTCGGTCGCGGTGGACGGATCCACAGGCACCATCACCATCCTGCGCCACGGCGAACGCATCACGATGCTGGCCGCTTCCGGATCCCAGCGGATGTTGAACTCGCGCCGCGGCGAGTTGACGAACTCGCGCGCGAACTGGGCCGCCGACACGCTGTCGCGGCGCTGCCGCGGATTGAGGCTGCCGCCCATGTACACCAATTCCTTGGCCAGCGAGGCGAACTCCGGGTCCAGCCGCTGCGCCAGCGCCAGGTTGGTCAGCGGCCCGGTGGCGACGATGCTGACCTCGCCGGGAAACTCGCGCACCTTGCGGAGCATGAACAACGCCGCCGGCTCGTCGGCGACCGGCACCACCGACGGATTGCCCAGCGCCAGGTCCGGCACCACGTCGTGCGCGTGGTAGCGCGGCGCGCTCTGCACGGTGTCGTGCTCCACCCACTGCCGGGTCCACGCGCCCTTCCACAGCAACTTGCCGTACAGCGCTTCCCAGCGCTCGGTCGCCACCTCGCTGTTGAGCAGCGGCTGCACCGGGCCGGCCAGCACCGGCACATCGCCGCGGCCGGCGATCTCCAGCAGGCGCCGCGTATGCGCCAGCGCCGCGTCGCGCCAGATGTTGCCGCTGACCACCGAAATGCCCAGCACCTCGACCTCGGGCGATTGCAGCAACAGCAACTGCGCCGGCGTGAAACCGTCGATGTCGTCTTCGAGGATGACGCGGCGGCGTGGAACGGAGGCGGTGTCGGAGGACGTAGGCGAAAGGGACATGGATCGAAAGTGAGGTGGGAGGAATGCGGTGGCGCGTCGCGGAACGAACGCGATGCCGATGCACCGGCGAACGCCTGCATCGGATCGGGCCGGTAGGGTAAGGCGTTTGCTGCCGCGGGCGCCATCGCCACGCGTTCCCGGCGCTGCGGCCTGCCGCGGGCGATTGCGCGTGTCGCGCATGGCGGCGCGTGCCCGACGTGCGCGCATCCCCGGCGCCGGCGCCTTGCGGCAGCATCCACGCCCTCCGGCGTCGGACACGGTGCCGGGCGCACGGTAAAGTAGCGGACATTGGACGCATGGCATCTGGAGTGGGAGCGTTGAGCAATCGAGTTTCGGAGCAGGACGCCTGCCGCCCTGCGCGCGTGCCGCTGCTGGTGCGTTCGACCTCGCCGGCGCACTTCTTCGTCGCGCTGCTGCTCGGCGCCGTGCTGCAACACCTGCTCGCCCTGCCCTTGCCGCAAGGCGATGCGCTGGCCTGGATGCAGATCGCAGGCGGCATCACCGCCGGTGCCGGCTTGGTGTTGGCGCTGGCCTGCTTCGTGCTGTTCGCGCAACGCCGCACCACCATCCTGCCCGAGCGCGATCCGTCCAGCCTGGTGGTGCGCGGGCCGTATCGCCACACGCGCAACCCGATGTACGTCAGCCTGGTGCTGAGCTACGCCGGCCTGTGCGTGCAGATCGGCTGGCCGTGGGCGCTGCTGCTGTTGCCGTTGCCGCTGCTGGCCTTGCAGCGGGTGGTGATCCCGTTCGAGGAAGCGCGCCTGCGCGAGCGCTTCGGCAGCGCCTACGACCGCTATTGCCGACAGGTGAAGCGCTGGCTATAGACCGCGGTGCGGGCGCCGGGACGCTCTGCGCCGCGACGGCGGCGATGTCCTCGTCGCTGCGGCAGGATCCTTGCGACCGTGGCCGGAAGCGGTGGCGCATCCGCCTCGCCCACCGCCCCGGCATTCCCCTGGCTTGATCCGTGTCCGGCGCCGTCCGCGACGCGTCGCGCTAGCGGCGTAGCCACCAGAACACCGCCGCCGCGACCAGCAGGATCACCGCCCCCCACCACCACGTGCCCGCGCGATCGCCGCTGGCGACCGTCGGCGACGTCCCTGCCGGCGGAGCGCTGCGATCGGGCGCACGCGCATGCGCATGGTCGGGATCGAGGCCACCCTCGCGATCGCGGTGCCGTTCGACCAGGTCCTTGGCCTCGCGCAAGCCCATCCCCGGGTACTGCTCGCGGGTCAGCTTGATGGCCTGCAGCATCTGGCCCTGGGCCAAGGCCAGCTGCGCGGCGGGCGGCAAACCGTCGGGATCGGTGGCGGCGATGGCCGTGGCCGCGCCGCCCGCCTGCCGGTTCAGCATCTCGGCGACCGCCTGCGAGGCGCCGGCCTGCAGCCACGCGTCCACCTGCTGCTTGGCGCTGCGCAGGTCCACGCCGCTGTGATCGCGCCACAGCTTGATGGCCTTGATGATCTCGCCGCGCGCAAGCGCCTCGGCGACGGCGGGTGGGGGCTGGATCGGGTGCATGTCGCAGGCGCTGAGATGGGGACGGCGCAGTCTTGCCGTTGCCCGGTTAAGCCGCCGTTGCGCGGCGGCGGCCGGGACGCCGCCTTCATCACGTTTCCATCATTGGAATCCCATAAAGATCCCCGCATGAACATCGAAATCTGGCAAGGCGACATCACCCAACTGGACGTGGACGCCATCGTCAACGCCGCCAACGAGTCGCTGCTGGGCGGCGGCGGCGTGGACGGCGCGATCCATCGTGCCGCCGGCCCGCAACTGCTGGAAGCATGTCTGGCCCTGCCGCAACTCAAGCCCGGCGTACGCTGCCCGGTGGGCGAAGTCCGCGCCACCGCCGGCTACCGGCTCAAGGCACGCCACGTATTGCACACGGTGGGCCCGGTCTGGCGCGACGGCGCGCACGACGAACCGGCGCTGCTGGCCAACTGCTACTGGCGCTCGCTGCGCCTGGCCGAACAGATGGGCCTGCACTCGGTGGCGTTCCCGGCGATCAGCTGCGGCGTCTATGGCTACCCGCTGCAACAGGCCGCGCGCATCGCGGTGGCCGAGACCGAGGCCTGGCAGAAGGCGCACGCGGTGCCCAAGCGCATCATCCTGGTCGCCTACAACGACGCCACTGCCAAGGCCTACCGGCAGGCGCTGCGCGAAGTGCAGTACGCCAGCGTCGCGGCGTAAGTCCTGACCGACGCAAGGGACGCCGGGCCAGGCATCTGGCAGCGGCGAGCGCACGGCCCCCTCATGCGGGCGTGCCAGCGGTGATCGCGGCCATGCGATCACCTTCACTCGGTAGCTTCCAGCACGTGTAGGTGATTCCCGGACACCGCTGTCAGGGGACGCCAGGCGCAGAGGGCGTTCGCTCAGATTCGCTCAGATTGACTGGCAGTGGGGAGGCTAAATTGCGCGAGCCTTCACACTAACGAAGCCTTAACAATCATGACGATCTCCTGCCGCCTGCGTCCCAGTGCACTGGCGAACGCGCTGCACGCCCTGCCCTGGGCCGCCGGCCTGGCGCTGACCCTGAGCTGCGCGCCGGCCCTTGCCCAGGACGCCGCGACCGCCCCGGACGCGTCCGCCACGGCGACGGCGCCGATCACGGTGCAGGCGATCCGGGTAACCGGGGTCGGCGACCACCCGCGCCAGCAGATCGATGGTGCTCGCCTGCAGGCGCTGGCCGACGCGCGCCTGCGCGCGCTTGGTGGCGGCATCGTGCCGGCCCGGCTCAGCTTCGCCCAGTTGCAGCAGATCGCCGATACGCTGACCCAGGCCTACCGGGAGGCCGGTTTCCTGGTCGCCCGCGCCTATCTGCCGGTGCAGACCCTGGGCCCCGACCAGGTGGTCGAGATCCGCGTCGCCGAAGGCCGGGTCGGCAGGATCACGGTCGAGGGCGCGCGCCGCTACGACGACCGCCTCATCGCCAGCCCGGCGCTGGCGCTGCAAGGCCAGATCCTGCGCCAGCAGGACCTGCAGTCGGCGCTGCTGTACGCCCGCGACCTGCCCGGCGTCTCGGTCACCTCGGTGCTCAAGCCCGGGGCGCAGCCCGGCGAGACCGACGTGGTGATCCAGGCCAGCGAAGAGCGCCCGCTGCAGATCAGCCTCGGCGCCAGCAACTACGGCACCCCGAGCATCGGCCGCTATCGCGCCCAACTCGGGGTGGACTGGAACAACCCGCTCGGGCTCGGCGACCACCTGTCCGCCAGCTACGCCTATGCGCTCGACCCGGCCAACACCTGGCAGGGCAGCCTCGCTTATCAGGCGCCGATCGCCGATGTCTCCGGATTGAGCGTCAGCGCTGCCTACACCCGCAGCGTGGTGGATCTGAACACCGGCGCGTTCGCCGCGCTCGACCTGAAGGGGCCGACCGTGCAGACCGCGTTCGGCCTGGACTGGAAATTCCGCAACACCGATGCCTGGCGCATGCAGAGCTGGCTGCACCTGGTGCAGGAGAGTTCGCGCATCCAGGGCCTGGGCGTGCTGCTGTCCAAGCAGAAGTTCGACGTGCTCGAACTGGGGATGGCGCTGCGCCACGACGATCGCGCACGGCATGCCATCGACATGCTCCAGCTCAGCGTGCGCGGCGCGCTCGACGACGACTCGCCGCGCACCGATTACCTGTACCCCGAGCACGACCGCCATTTCGTGGTCGCGCGCCTGGGCTATACCCGCCTGCAGGGCCTGACCGCCACCCAGCGCCTGCAATTGCGCCTCAACGGCCAGTACAGCGACGACGCGCTGACCCCGCTGGAACAGCTCTCGCTCGGCGGCCCGACCAGCGTGCGCGCCTTCGCCCTGGGCAGTGCCCTGGGCGACCGCGGCTTCGACTCCAGCCTGGAGTACCAGGTCGACGCGCCGGGCTTCGCCGGCGTCGCCTCGCCGTTCGGCAGCCGCCCCTGGGGCGACCTGCTGACCGCCAGCGTGTTCTACGACTACGGCCGGGTCTATCCCAACGGCGCCAACCGCGCCGTGTACGACAGCGTCACCACATTCCAGGGACCGGGCGTCGGGCTGAACCTGCGCCTTCCGCACTGGCAGGGACTGACCCTGGACCTGGCCGCGGCCAAGCCGACCGGCGGCACCGATCCGGCCGATGGCAAGGACGTGCGCTACTGGGCCCGTTTCGGCCTGACCTTCTGACCTGGGGACCACCATGAACCGCATCTACCGCCTCGTCTTCAACCGCCAGCTCGGCGTGCTCCAGGTCGCCTCCGAAGTCGCCACCGGCCATGCCGGCGGCGGTGGCAGCCGTGCCGGCGCCGTGCGCCTGGCCGCACCGCTGCTGCCCTTGGCCCTGGCCTGGGCGCTGGCCGCGCCGGCCCACGCCAGCGGCGTTCCGTCGCTGTCCAGCGCCACCGGCGCCACCGTGTCGCAGAACGGCGGCACCCTGCGCATCGACCAGAACGCCGCCAAGGCCGTGCTGAACTGGAACAGCTTCAACGTCGGCAAGGACGTCAGCGTGGTCTTCGCGCAGCCGTCCAGTTCGGCGGTGGCGCTGAACCTGATCGACGCCAGCCACGGCGCCAGCGTCATCGACGGCAGCCTGCGCGCCAACGGCAACGTGTTCCTGATCAACTCGGCCGGCATCCTGTTCGGCCACCATGCGCAGGTGAACGTCGGCGGCCTGGTCGCCAGTTCGCTGGGCCTGGTCGGGGAGGACGATGCGGGCTACCTGCTCGGCCGCGGCGACGG
The DNA here is from genome assembly GCF_041242975.1 of Xanthomonas sp. DAR 35659. Taxonomy (NCBI): domain Bacteria; kingdom Pseudomonadati; phylum Pseudomonadota; class Gammaproteobacteria; order Lysobacterales; family Lysobacteraceae; genus Xanthomonas; species Xanthomonas medicagonis. Next base: position 1,338,432 of record NZ_CP162488.1, on the reverse strand, counting down.
CGCCGCCGCCAGCGTGGTCAGCCGGGGCAGCATCACCGCCGGCAACGGCGGCTCGGTCAACCTGGTCGGCAACCATGTCGCCAACAGCGGCACGATCCGCGCCGACGGCGGCGCCGTGCGCCTGCTCTCGGCCGATCAGGTCAAGGTGACGATGGACGCGTCCGGCGCGATCGGCCTGCAGATGCGCGCCGCCAGCCAGGCGGCGGACGGCGGCGCGGCGGCGGTGGAGAACAGCGGCACCCTGCGCGCCAACGGCGGGCAGATCCTGCTGCAGGCGGCCAGCACCGGCCTGTCGCAGTTGCTGGTCAACAACACCGGTGCGCTCGAAGCCTCCGGCGTGGATACCTCGGGCGGCAGCGTGCGCCTGGTCGCCAGCGGCGGCGACATCGCCAGCAGCGGCCGCATCGATGTCTCCGGCACGCGCGGCGGCAGCGTGCAGTTGCTGACCGACGGCGCGATCGACGTCGCTGGCCGCATCGATGCCAGCGGCCGCGACGCCGGCGGCCGCATTCGCATCGGCGGCGGCTACCAGGGCGGCGAGCAGTTGCAGCACGCCAGCGCGGCCAGCGTCGCCGACGGCGCGGTGCTCGATGCCAGCGCCACTGCCCAGGGCAACGGCGGCTCCATCGTGGTGTGGTCCGATGGCCACACCGCGGTGCATGGCGCGCTGCGCGCCAATGCCGCCGGCAGCGGTAACGGCGGCCTGCTGGAAACCAGCGGACACACCGTCGACTTTTCCGGCATCGCCGTGGGCGCCAAGGGCGCCGGCCACGGCAGCGCCGGCACCTGGCTGGTCGATCCGGAAGATCTGACCGTGGACAGCGCGGCTGCCAGCACCATCAACGGCGCGCTGAACGGTGGCACCAACGTCACCCTGCTCACCAGCCTCACCACCGCCAGCGGCCCAGGCACCGTGAGCAACGGCAGCGGCGACATCAACGTGAACTCGGCGCTCACCTGGAGTGGCAACTCCACGCTGACCCTGGACGCGTACCACAGCATCTACCTCAATGCGCCGGTCACCGCGACCGGCGCAAGCGCCGGACTGGTGCTGAACTACGGCGGCTACAACGAAAACGGCAGCGTCGGCGGCACGGGCGACTACTACGTCAACGCGCCGGTCTCGCTCGGCGGCGCGCAGGCCAGCCTGGCCATCAACGGCCAGGCTTACCGGCTGATCCACTCGCTGGCCGACGCGGCCATCTATTTCAACACCCCCGGCGCCTACGCGCTGGCCCAGGACATCGACCTGGGTGGCGTCACCCGCAGCAGCGCCCTGGTGTCGTCCTTCCAGAGCAAGCTGGCCGGCATGGGCCACAGCCTCAACAACCTGACGATTTCCGGCGCCAGCGGCTATGTCGGCCTGTTCGGCACCACCAGCAGCAACAGCGTCATCCGCGACCTGCACCTGGGCAACGTCTCCATCTCCGGCGGCTATTACGTCGGCGGCCTGGTCGGCTACAACCAGGGCGCGATCAAGAACGTCACCGTCGACGGTGTCGTCAGCGGCACCTCCGGCGGGATCGGCGGATTGACCGGCTACAACCTGGGCCTGATCGACAACGGCGTGTTCAACGGCAGCGTCAACGGGCAAAGCACGGTCGGCGGCGTGACGGGCAACAACGTCAGCGGCACGATCCGCAATTCCCACAGCACCGGCAGCGTGACCGGAAGCTCCAGCAACATCGGCGGCCTGGTCGGCTACAACGACGGCGGCACCCTCACCAACACCTATTCCACCAGCAACGTGAGCGGCACCAACTCGGTCGGCGGGCTGGTCGGAACCAGCCAGAACGCCGGCACGATCAAGAACAGCTATGCCAGCGGCGGCGTGATCGGCACCAGCTCCATGGTCGGCGGGCTGGTCGGCATGAACTACCAAAGCACCATCGCCAACACCTACGCCACCGGCAGCGTCACCGCGCCGACCTCGGTGGGCGGGCTGGTGGGCGTCAACAACCCGGGCGGCGCGGCCGTCACCTCCGCCAGCGTCAGCAACAGCTACGCCACCGGTGCCGTCAGCGGCACCAACAACGTCGGCGGACTGATCGGCGCCAATGCTGGCAGCGTCAGCAATGGGTCATGGGACGTCGGCAGCACCGGCCAGGCCAATGCCATGGGCAGCGGCGGCGGCAGCGCCACCAATCTGACCAGCTTCGGCAGCAGCAACCGTTACAGCCACACCACCTATGGCAATCTCGGCACCTGGTCGTTGCTTAGCGGCAGCAGCAACGTCTACGTCGCCAGCGATGGCCTCGGCAACCCGGCCTGGATCATGATCGAGGGACAGACGCGCCCGTTCCTGGCCAGCGAGTACAGCACCAGCATCGGCAACGCGCATCAGTTGCAGTTGATGGCCTACAACCTGGCGGCCAACTACAGCCTGTCCGCCGACATCGATGCCAGCCAGACCACCGGCGGCAATGCCAGCGGGATGTGGAGCAACGCCGGCTTCAGCCCGGTCGGCGACAACGGCGCGACCTTCACCGGCAGCCTCGACGGCGGCAACCACACGGTCTCCGGGCTGACCATCGCACGCGGCGGTGCGTACTACGTGGGCCTGTTCGGCAATACCGGCCTCGGCAGCCGGATCGGCAACCTGACCCTGACCGGCGCCAGCATCGCGGGCAGCGCGTATGTGGGCGGCGTCGCCGGCCTCAATGCCGGCACGCTCGTCGACATCCGCGTCGACGGCAACGTGAGCGGCACCGGCAACTTCATCGGCGGCCTGGTCGGCTTCAACGATGCCGGCACGATCCTCGGTGCGCGCACCGGCGGCAGCGTAGTCGGCAGCGGCGGCCCCTACAGCGGCAACTATGTCGGCGGCCTGATCGGCAGCAACAACGCCGGCACGATCGGCGCCTCGTCCTCGTCGAGCACGGTCTCCGGCGGCAGCAGCGTCGGCGGCCTGGTCGGCAACGACTACCAGGGCAACTACAACAACGTGCATGCCAGCGGAAGCGCGACCAGCACCAGTACCGCCAGCGGCGACCACGTCGGCGGCCTGATCGGCAACACGAACGAGAGCTCGATCCAGAACGCATCGGCCAGCGGCACCGTCACCGCGACCACCACGCATGCCGGCGGCCTGCTCGGCCAGGCGTCCAACGCCACCATCGCCAACGTGCAGGCCAGCGGCAGCGTCTCCGGCACGACCTACGTCGGCGGGCTGATCGGCCTGGCGGTCAGGGGCACCACCGCGAACGCAAGCGCGACCGGCAGTGCGTCCGGCGTCAGCTATGTCGGCGGACTAGTCGGCAACGTCTTCAACACGAGCCTCAGCGATGCCTATGCCATCGGCGATGTCTCCGGCACGTCGTTCATCGGCGGGCTGGTCGGGTACAACAATCGCGGCGTCCTGACCCGGGTCTATGCCACCGGTTTCGTGGCCGGCACCGAGTTCGCCGGTGGCCTGGTCGGCTACAACGAAGTCGGCAGCATCAACGCAGCCTATGCCACGGGCCAAGTGATCGGCACCGAGCATCTCGGCGGCCTGGTCGGTTACAACGAAGGCGGCACCATCAACACCAGCTACGCCATCGGCGATGTGGGCGGCAACAACGCCGTCGGCGGCCTGGTCGGCACCAACGACAACGGCACCATCAATGCCAGCTTCTTCGCCACCGACAACAGCGGCAATCCGATCAACGGCGGCCTGGGCCTGGTGGGCAGCAACAGCGGCAGCATCGACGCGATCAGCGGCGGCAGGTCGTGGAGCGCGCTCAACACCCTGTCCACCTTCACCGATGCCGGCTGGGCGATCGACGACCGCGGCGGCACCGGCCTGACCTGGCGCCTGTACGAACACATGAGCACGCCGCTGCTGCGCAGCTTCCTGACCCCGCTGACGGTCACCACCAGCGTCTCCGGCGTCGACAAGACCTACGACGGCAACGGCGTCAGCGGCGCGATCGGGTCCTACACCGTTGGCGGCGTCTTCGACCCGACCCTGCTGTTCGGGTCCTCGCTGACGTACGCGACCGCCGGCAATGGCGCCGGCAGCTACACCACCGGCAATGGCACCCTGCGGATCGGCGGCCTGTCCTCCTCGCAGCACGGCTACGACATCGGCTACGTGGCGTCCGGCGGCATCACCATCACCCCGGCATCGCTGCGGGTGACGGCCACCGACGCCACCAAGACCTACGGCACCACCGCCAACCTGGGCGGCTACAGCGTCTCCGGCCTGATCGGCGGCGATGCGGTGTCCGGCGTCGCCCTGGGCAGCGCCGGTGCCGGCGCCGGCGCGGCGGTTGGCAACTACGCCATCACCGCGTCCGGCGCTACCGGCACGGGGTTGTCCAACTACGTCATCGACTATGTCGACGGCAGCCTCCGCGTGGATCCGGCCACCCTGCGCATCGTCGCCAACGACGCCAGCAAGACCTACGGCAGCAGCATCGGCCTCACCGGCTACAGCGCCTCCGGCCTGGTCAACGGCGACACGATCGCCGGCGTTGCCTTGAGCAGTGCGGGTGCCGGTGCCGGCGCGGCGGTCGGGCGCTACGCCATCGGCGCCTCCGCTGCCACCGGCGCGGGGTTGTCCAACTACGTGATCCAGTACGTGGATGGCAGCCTCGCCGTCGATCCGGCCACCCTGCGCATCGTCGCCAGCGACGCCAGCAAGACCGTCGGCAGCATCGCCAACCTGACCGACTATCGCGTCTCCGGCCTGCTCAATGGCGACACCGTCTCCGGCGTCGCCCTGGGCAGCGCCGGCGCCAACGCCGGCGCGGCGGTCGGCAGCTACGCCATCACCGCGTCCGGCGCCACCGGCACAGGGCTGTCGAACTACGCCATCGATTACGTCGATGGTCGGCTGAACGTCGTCGCCGGCAGCGGCGATGGCGGTGGTGCCGGTGTCCAGCTGACCACCACGACCGTGCAAGCGATCAACAGTTCGGTCGCCGTCGCCGCAGCGAGTAGCGATGCCGGCAGTGGGACGTCGGCAAATTCGCAGGACGCCGACGACACCGCCAAGGCACTGGCTGCGGCCGCGCAGGCCGGCGGTAACGGCAGTGCGACCGCCGCCAGCGATTCGATCCTGATCGTCGATGGCGGTATCCGCACCCCGGCGATCGCCTGCAGCCAGGGCAGCTCGGCCGCCCCAGCGGAAACCTGCATCATCCAGCAGTAAGCAGGGCGGCCGCAGCGGCAGTGCCTCGGCGTCTCGCCGCGGCACTGCCGTGATGACGGCGCGCGTCGGTCCGCGCGGCGTGCCGGCGGCCGCACCGACAGGCCGTCGTGCGGCCTGTCGCCACAGATCCAGGCAAAGCAGCGACCGAGGCCGAAACACAGGCCGACCCGCCGCCACTCGCGTCGCGACTGGCTGTCGAGCGGCAGCCGCTGCAGACATTCAGGCGCGTAATCCGCGCGTTCTTGCTCTGCACTGCAGCAATACGGCGCGGTTGCCCCATTGCGGGCGCGAATGGGGCCAACGGGGTGCGGCGGTTCACCCGCCCAGTTGCGCTACGACACGTTCTCGGCGCTCTCCCGAGCGCACCAGGCGACGCCATCGGCGCGCATAGACCCGCGTATCGCCGGAACGGCATTGCGCACTCGCGCACCTGCCCACCAGACACCACCGTATCGGCGCTCGGCAGCCGTCGCACCGCACGGTGCCCGCGGTGCGGCCACCGCCAGCGCGTAGACTCCGGCGCGGATGCGGCCTGCCCAGCACGAGCCGGCGGTGCGGATAGTCAGGCGCTACAGACGGCCTCTCGCATTCTGGAGCACGGCGCAGGTATCGTTGCCGCCGTTTGCGCGGCTAGGCGCGCAAACGCGCCCACAACGCAGAGGTGCTCACAAGCCGTTGAGCGCACTGCGACATCATGCGCAATCCCGCACCATTGCCGACCGATGACGTTGACGCAAACCGCACTGCACAAGGATCCGTTGCGATGCCCGAAGTGATCTTGCTGGAAGACGAGCCCGCCCTGCGCGAGGAATTGGGCGAGTTCCTGCACGGTCTCGGCTACGTCGCCACCTGCGTGGACAGCATCGCCGCCTTCCGGCGCGCGTTCGATCCGGCGCGCCACGCGCTGGCGGTGATCGACGTGGGCCTTCCCGACGGCAACGGCCTGGCATTGATCCGCGCCCTTCGCGATGCCGGGCATCGCCTGGGCATCGTGGTGCTGAGCGCCTACAACACCGGCAGCGATCGCGTCGCCGGCCTGGACGTCGGCGCGGACCACTACCTGGGCAAGAACACCGACCTGGACGAACTGGCCGCGACCCTGGCCGCGCTCGGCCGGCGCCTGGCGTTGCCGCCGCCGACGACGCACTGGGTCCTGGAGATGGGCGCGGCGCGCCTGCAGGTGCCGGATGCGCCGCCGGTGCCGCTCTCGCGCCACGACCTGCTGGTGCTGGCCTGCCTGATGCGGCATGCCGGCGAGAGCGTGGGCCATCGCGAGATCGCCGAGGCGTTGGGGATGAATTTCCTCGACTACGACCGGCGCCGGCTGGACACGCAGATCTACCGGCTGCGCCGCCGCGTGGAAGACATCAGCGGACGTCCGCTACCGGTGAAGACCTTGCGCAACAGCGGCTATCGCTTCCACGCGCCGGCCGTCTTGGCGCCTTGAGCGCACGCCGAGCCGGGCGCCGACGTCGTCCTCCGCTGGGCCCCCTCGCCCACCGTTTCGGCCGCTCCGCGTCAGGCGATCCCGGGTCCGCGGAAAAGCGGGAAGCGAAACGAAAAACGCGGGCAACGCCCGCTTTTTTCGCAAGCGCTGGCAGAACACTAGCCCTGCCCGGTGCCCAGAAGCACATCATCCTGCTCGCCTGCAACGACATCATCGCAAGGCGTGTCTGTAGCGCTGCCCTAAGTGCGGTCCGCCAGCGTCGCGGCGTGATGCGCGGATAACGGCCAAGCAAGCCGGGCCAGGCGCCCGGCAGCGGCGTCGTGCGGTGCCAAGCCGCCCCCTTCGTGCCCCCGCTCCGTCAGGAGCGCGCCAAGACCGTAGCGACGAAGGCACGCAGATCGTCGAGCATCCGCTGCGGCGCCTCCCAGGCGGCGAAGTGGCCGCCTTCGCGCATCTGGCTCCAATGCACGATGGAGTACGTCTTCTCCGCGAACGTGCGCGGCGTCGGCAGAAACACCGGATCGGGAAAGGCCGCCACGCCGGTGGGGACCCCGATGCGCGTGCCGGGAGGAAAGCGGTCCGACCCTTCCAACTGCTGGCCGAGATAGATCCAGGTCGCGGTGACGGCCGCCGCGGGTGCGACATACAACATGATGTTGGTGAGCAGTTCCTCCTCGGAAAACTTGCTCCAGAGGTCGGGCCAGCCATCGGCGGTGGTCGGAAGATCGGCCCACTTGCCGATCTTCTCGAGGATCCAGGCCGCCACGCCGACCGGGCTGTCGGCCATCGCCACGCCCAATGTCTGCGGGCGCGTGCGCTGCTGGTGCGAATAGCCGGTCTCCAGGTCGAGAATCGCGTCGCGACGGGCGATCAGGTCCCGCTCCTGCGCGGTGCTGGCCGCGGCATCGCTGGCGAAGATGCTCACCATGTTGATGTGGAAGCCGAGCAGCGCATCCGGCCGCAGAAAGGCCATCCAACTGGCGATATGCGCGCCCCAGTCGCCGCCCTGGACGATGTAACGCGTCTGGCCGAACAGCTGGACCATCAGCGCGTGCAGGAGGCCGGCGGCGCGACGCGGCCCGATGACGCCGGTGATCGGCTGGGAGAACGCGAAACCTGGCAACGACGGCACCACGACGTCGTGCCCATCGGCCACCAGCGGCGCAAGCAGCCGCTCGAATTCGAGATACGAGCCCGGCCAGCCATGCAGGAGCAGCAGCGGCGGCTTGGATCTGTCGCCGCGCAGATGCACGAAATGCAGGCGCTCGTCCTCCACATCGGCGGTGAAGTTGGGAAGCTGGTTGAGACGCCGTTCGATCGCCCGCCAGTCGTAGCGATCCCGCCAGTAGGCGACGAGCCGCTTGAGGTCGTCGATCCCGACCCCTGCGCTCCATCCGCCGGCATCGGCGAGTTGGGTCCAGTCGTAGGCTTCCACGCTTGCCTGGATGGCAGCGAGCCGCGCGTCGGGAATGTGGATCGTGTACGGCGAAATCATCTGGCTACCTCATGTCTTGGCGTCGACCGCCACGTCCTGGTCGGGCGTCGGCTGGACTGGAATCGGAGTTCTTCGGCCGACGCAACGATAGGGATCGACCGCTCGCCGCGTCTATACGGCATTCGCCGTAAAATCCTTTGCGTTTTTCGCACAGGTGCCCAGATGGACATCGCCGACCTGGAAGTCTTCACCCTGGTGGCCGAGGCCGGCAGCTTCTCGGCAGCGGGGCGACGGCTGAAATTGGCGCCATCGTCCATCGCCCGGGTGGTCGACCGGATCGAAGCGCGCCTTGGCGTGCGCTTGCTGCTGCGCACGACGCGCTCGCTGACGTTGACGCCGGAAGGCGCGACCTACCTGTCGTCCGCGCGGCGGATCATGGCGGACCTGCGAGAGACCGAGCAGTTGATCGCCGATCAGAGCGCGCCCAAGGGGCGGCTGCGCGTGAGCCTGTCGCTCACGTATGGACGCATGTTCGTGGTACCGCTGCTAGCCGATTTCATCCAGCGCCATCCCGGCATCCTGCTCGAAGTGATCTCCACCGATGCCGTCGTCGACATCGCCGCAGGCCAGGCGGACGTCGCGGTGCGGTTGGGCCCGCTCCCGGACAGCCCGCTGACCGCGCGCAAGCTCGGCCAGACCCACAAGGTGATCGTGGCCTCGCCCGAGTATCTGGGGCGCCGCGGCACGCCGCTCGTCCCGGAGGATCTGCTCCAGCACGACTGCATCGGCTTCAATTTCAAGCGCGCCGCCCCGACCTGGCCGTTCCGCAAGGAGGGGCGCGACTACGCGCTGCCGATCAAGGGCAGCGTGGAAACCAACAATGGCGAGACGCAACGCCAGCTCGCCATCGAAGGCCTCGGCATCGCGCGGGTATGCGCCGAAACCGCGCAGGACGCGATCCAGGCCGGCCAACTCGTGGCGCTCCTGCAGGCGTTCAATCCGGGCGACGGCGAGGAGATCCACGCGGTGTTCGTCGGCGGGACGCACATGCCGGCGCGGGTTCGGTGCTTCGTCGACTACCTCGTGCAACGGCTGTGCCCGGTTCGCTGAGCGAAGTACGCCGAGCGGATAGCGGGTTCGAACGAAGGCTGCAACGCGAAACGCGGCGGGCGCCGCGAAACGAAGAACGCCGGCATGCGCCGGCGTTCTCGCTCACTGCAACGACAGGTCCGACCTCAGCCCTGCCACTTGCCCAGCGCGGCCAGGCCGTTCTCCTTGGCACGCTCGTACACCACCTGCTGCGCCTTGGCGAAGTTGCCCTTCATGTCCTGCGACCACAGCTTCAGCGCGGCCTGCTGCATGGCGCGGCCGTAGGAGAAGCTCAGCGGCCACGGCAGGGTACCGAGCTGGTTCATCGCGTTGAGGTGCGCGGTGGACTGCTCGTCGGTCTGCCCGCCGGACAGGAACACGATGCCCGGCAGGATCGCCGGCACGGTGCTCTTGAGGCACATCACGGTGGACTCGGCCACTTCTTCGACGCTGGCCTGCTCGTCGCAGCCCTTGCCGGCGATGACCATCGAAGCCTTCAGGATGGTGCCTTCCAGCACCACGTTCTGCTCGTACAGCGCACCGAACAGCGAACGCAGCGTGGCTTCGGTGACCTCGTAGCAGGTCTCGATGTCGTGGTCGCCGTCCATCAGCACTTCCGGCTCCACCATCGGCACCAAGCCCTGCTCCTGGCACAGCGCGGCGTAACGGGCCAGCGCATGCGCGTTGGTCTCGATGCACACGCCCGACGGGATGTCCTCGCCGATGGTGATCACCGCACGCCACTTGGCGAAGCGCGCACCGAGCTTGTAGTACTCCTCCAGGCGCGCACGCAGGCCGTCCAGGCCTTCGGTGATCAGCTCGCCCGGCATGCCGGCCAGCGGATGCGTGCCCTTGTCGACCTTGATCCCGGGGATGATGCCGTGCTCGGCCATGTACTTCGGGAATGGCACGCCGTCCTTGGTCTTCTGGCGGATGGTCTCATCGTACAGGATCGCGCCTGAGATGTGGTCGCTCAGCTTCGGCGTGGTCAGCAGCAGCTCGCGGTAGGCACGGCGGTTCTCTTCGACATTCTCGATGCCGACGCCGGCGAAGCGCTTGGCGATCGTGCTGGTGGATTCGTCGATCGCGATGATGCCCTTGCCCGGGGCGACCATCGCCTGTGCGGTTTCGGCAAGCTGTTCGATGCTCATGGAATTCCTATGGCACGGGGGGAAAACGCAAGTATATCGCGGCGAACGCCGCCCATTCCTTCACGGAATGCCTGCAACCGTTTCCATCCGGTGGACGCGATGCCGCCGGCGGAAAATCCTCCTCCCCTCGCCTGGCTTCGGCGGCACGGTGCCAGCCGCGCCGCCCCTCCCGAATCCGGCGTCCTTCGCCCTGAAGGCGCCGGGCATGCATGAGATCGGGGCACCCCATCCGAGCGCGGGCGAAGCCGGATTCTTCCGCTACGGCGAGGAAGCAGCGCGGAGGACGTAGTTCCGTGCCGATCTGCCACCTGGATTGCGACCTGTCGCCGGATACCGCGTGACGCCAATGCTGGCTTGCCCACGCACTAGCGGGCCATCATCGTGTCCGATCGCGTGGGCTGCCAGCCGCCTCCAAGCGCCCTGAATGCCGCGACGGCGGCACGCGCCGATTCGGTCTGCGCCTGCGCTCTCGCGTCCGATGCCTGCAAAAGCGACGCGTCGGCATGCAACACGTCGATCAGACTCGCGGCCCCTCGCCGATAGGCGGCGAAGGAGGATGCCCTTGCACGAGAAAGCGCGGCCTCGCCTTGCGCCAACGTCGCGGCCTGTTCCCCGCGATTGAGCAATGCCGAAAAAGCGTTCTCGACATCCTCGGTCGCGCTAAGAACCGCTTGGCGGTATGCGGCCAATGCTTCGGCATCCTGCGCCTTGGCAAGATCGATCTGCGCACTGATGCGGCCGAAGTCGAAAAGGCGCCACCTCAACCCCAGCACGGCCGACGTCTGGCTGGCGCCGCTGCTGAAGAGATTGCCGCTGGAAATCGCCGTGGCGCTGCCCAGCAAGCCACTCAGCGAGAATTTGGGATAGTACTCGGCGACCGCCTCGCCGATGCGGGCATTGGACGCGGCAAGCCGGCGTTCGGCCACGATCAGGTCGGGGCGCCTGTGCAGAAGGTCGGCCGGCGACCCCATCTCGGCGATTCGCGGCGTTGCGGGAATCGGGGCGACGGTTTCGAGTTCGGGGCGATGCGTGCCTGGCGGAACACCGAGCATCACGTCCAATGCATTCATCGATGCATCGAGCCCCGCCTGCAGCACGGGGAGCGTCGCTTGCACCTGCGACAACGCACCCTCCGTCTGCCGGACCTGGTAGTCGGCAGCCAGTCCCTTGCCGTACAGCAGATTGACCTTCGCCAGCAGGTCTTGCTGGATCTCGACCTGCTGGCGGGCGATGCCGAGGCGGGCCTGCAAGCCTCGAATGGCGACGTAGATGTCCGCTGTCTGCGCAGCGACCGCCAGCCGTGTCGCAACGGCCCCGGCCTGCGAGGCCTGGTAGTCGGCCAGTGCCGCTTCCCGGCCACGCCGCCGGCCACCGAAAACATCCAGCTCCCAGCTCGCCCCTAGATCGACTTCGTATGCATTTCCCCACCTGTCGTATCCGGGCGTGGACGCGAGCACTTGTCCCAGCGGGGTTTCGAGCGACTGGCGGGCGCGAGCGGCCGAACCGTCGATCGCGCCCGCCGGACGCAAGGCCGCATTGGCGGCGCCAAGTCCGGCGCGCGCCTGGCCGACACGGGCGGCGGCCTGCGCCAGGTCAAGGTTCTGGTCGAGCGCCAAGGAGACGAAGTGCGCAAGCAGCGGATCGTCGAACCCCTGCCACCAGGCCGCCAGTTCGGAGGCGGATGCAGCACGCCCCGGTTCGGCCTGCCCCATGTAATGGCTCGGCAGGGGCGCATCCGGACGACGATAGTCCGGGCCTGCCGCGCAACCGGCCATCAGGCCGGTGCAGAGGAAAAGCGCAAAGGAACGACGGGGCAACATGAGGATCCTTAGGAGGCGGACACGTCGTGACCATAATACAAAATGGTCACTTGTTGTCAATGATGGGTGCCACCGGTAAGCTGGCGCAATGACGAAAGCACACACTCCCGCACCCCAACTTCGGGGGCCTTCGGATCATGACGTCCGCGCCCAGATCGTCGAGGCGGCGACCGACTATTTCGGCCGCTACGGCTATGAGAAAACCACCGTTTCCGATCTGGCGAAGGCGATCGGCTTCTCCAAGGCCTATATCTACAAGTTCTTCGACTCCAAACAGGCGATCGGCGAGGTCATCTGCGCCAATCGCCTGAGCACCATCATGGCCGCCGTCGATGACGCCGTGGCCGACGTTCCCGCCGCCCCCGAGCGACTGCGCCGGGTGTTCAAGGCCGTGGTGGAGGCTGGCAGCTATCTGTTCTTCCACGATCGCAAGCTCTACGACATCGCCGCGACCTCGGCCAGCGAGTCGTGGCCGTCTGTTGGCGCATACGAAGACCGGCTCAAGGCCATGGTGCTGCAGATCGTGCGCGATGGCCGCCAAGCGGGGGAATTCGAGCGAAAGACCCCGCTGGATGAAACGGTCAATGCCATCTACTTGGTCATGCGTCCGTACATCAATCCGCTGCAGCTGCAGCACAACCTGGACAACGCGGCCGAGGCGACGGCCCAGCTATCCAACCTGATACTGCGCAGCCTGGCACCGTAATCCGAACGATGTGACTATTGACTAGATTGGTCACAAGTATAAGATGGGAACACGTTTTCTTCGCCAAGAAGGGTTCCCATGTTCCGGCGCCAGCTCGCTTCCTTTGCCGTTTGCCTGTTGCCGCTTGCCCTGACGGCATGCGGTGACGGCCACCCCTCCGACCCGCGCACGGAGGCTCCGCTAGTCAGGATCGGGACCGTCGAGGGTGCACCCGCCACGTCGCGCGCGTTCAGCGGGGTCGTGGCGGCCCGGGTTCAAAGCGACCTGGGCTTTCGCGTCTCGGGCAAGGTGCTGGAACGCCTCGTCGATACGGGGCAGACCGTCCGGCGCGGCCAGCCGCTCATGCGGATGGACCCAATCGACCTCGGCTTGCAGGCGCAAGCGCAACAGGAAGCGGTGGCCGCGGCGCGAGCGCGCGCGAAACAAACCGCCGACGATGAAGCGCGCTACCGCGACCTGGTCGCCGAAGGCGCTGTGTCGGCATCCGCATACGATCAAATCAAAGCCGCGGCCGACTCCGCGCGCGCGCAACTCAAGGCCGCCGAAGCGCAGGCCGACGTCGCCAGGAATGCGTCGGGCTATGCGCTCCTGCTTGCCGATGCAGATGGCGTCGTGGTCGAGACGCTTGCCGAGCCGGGGCAAGTGGTGAGCGCCGGGCAGCCGGTCGTGCGCCTGGCACGGGCCGGCCAGCGCGAAGCCATCGTGCATCTGCCCGAGACGCTGCGGCCAGTCATAGGATCGACCGCGCAAGCGACGCTGTACGGCAACCGGCAGTCCGCCGAACCGGCAACGCTGCGGCAGCTTTCCGATGCCGCGGATCGTGTGACCCGCACTTACGAAGCCAGGTATGTGCTCGGCGGTGCACTGGCGCAGGCGCCGTTGGGCGCCACCGTCACCGTCGCTATCCAGGACGGCGAGGCATCCACGCCATCGCTGCAGGTCCCGATCGGCGCATTGTTCGATCCAGGCAAGGGGCCGGGTGTGTGGACCATCGAAGGCAAGCCTGCAAAAGCGGTGTGGCGCCCCGTGCAGGTGCTAGGCCTGTCGGACGACGTGGCGCAGGTGAAAGGTGATCTCAAGGTCGGCGACCAGGTGGCATCGCTCGGTGCGCACCTGCTTCGCGAAGGCGAGGCGGTCAGGCCGATGGGCCAGGGCGACGCGATGGCGGCCGGAGAGCGTCCATGAGCGAGGGGCGCTTCAATCTTTCGGCGCTTGCGGTCCGCGAGCGTTCCGTCACGCTGTTCCTGATCTTCCTGGTCTCGGTGGCCGGCATCCTCGCGTTCTTCAAGCTCGGACGCGCGGAAGACCCGCCGTTCACAATCAAGCAGATGACCGTCATTACCGCCTGGCCGGGCGCAACGGCGCAGGAAATGCAGGATCAGGTCGCCGAACCGCTGGAAAAGCGCCTGCAGGAATTGCGCTGGTACGACCGCGCGGAAACCTACACGCGCCCCGGCCTGGCCGTCACCATGCTCTCCCTGCGCGACAGCGCGCCGCCCTCGGCGATCCAGGAAGAGTTCTATCAGGCGCGCAAGAAGCTGGGGGACGAGGCCAAGAAACTGCCTGCCGGCGTCATCGGCCCGATGCTCAACGACGAGTATGCGGATGTGACGTTCGCCCTCTTTGCGCTCAAGGCCAAAGGCGAACCGCAGCGCCGACTGGCGCGCGATGCGGAATCGCTGCGCCAGCAGTTGCTGCACGTTCCGGGGGTGAAAAAGGTCAACATCATCGGGGAACAATCCGAACGCATCTTCGTCTCGTTCTCCCACGATCGCCTGGCCACGCTGGGCGTCGCTCCGCAGGACATCTTTGCCGCGCTCAACAGCCAGAATGTGCTGACGCCCGCAGGCTCCATCGAGACCAAGGGACCGCAGGTCCTCGTTCGCGTCGATGGTGCGTTCGACAACCTGGAGAAGATCCGCCAGACCCCGGTCGTGGCGCAAGGCCGGACCCTGAAGCTGTCGGATGTGGCGACCGTCGAGCGTGGCTATGAAGATCCGGCCACCTTCCTGGTGCGCAACAACGGAGAGCCGACGCTGCTGCTGGGCGTGGTGATGCGCGACGACTGGAATGGGCTTGATCTCGGCAAGGCACTCGAGGCGCAAGTCGCCAGGATCAATGCCGAACTGCCGCTGGGCATGGCACTGACCAACGTCACCGATCAGGCCGTCAATATCCGCTCGGCGGTGGACGAGTTCATGGTCAAGTTCTTCGTCGCGCTGCTGGTCGTGATGGTGGTGTGCTTTCTCAGCATGGGCTGGCGCGTCGGCATCGTGGTCGCGGCAGCGGTGCCGCTGACGCTGGCGGCCGTGTTCGTGATCATGGCGGCCACCGGCAAGAACTTCGACCGCATCACGCTCGGCTCGCTGATCCTGGCGCTGGGCCTGTTGGTGGACGACGCCATCATCGCCATCGAAATGATGGTGGTGAAGATGGAGGAAGGCTACAGCCGCAGCAAAGCCTCCGCCTACGCCTGGAGCCACACCGCGGCGCCAATGCTTTCCGGCACGCTGGTCACGGCCATCGGCTTCATGCCCAATGGATTCGCCCGTTCCACGGCAGGCGAATACACCAGCAACATGTTCTGGATCGTCGGCATCGCGCTGATCGTTTCCTGGGTGGTGGCGGTGGCGTTCACGCCGTACCTGGGCGTGAAGTTGCTGCCCGATATCAAGAAAGTCGAGGGCGGACACGAGGCCATCTACAACACCCGCAACTACAACCGCTTCCGGCAGGTGCTCGAGCGCGTCATCGCACGCAAATGGCTGGTCGCCGGCGCCGTGGTCGGCACGTTCGTGCTGGCTGTCGTCGGCATGGGCCTGGTCAAAAAGCAGTTCTTCCCCACGTCCGATCGACCTGAGGTGCTGGTCGAAGTGCAGATGCCATACGGCACCTCCATCGCGCAAACCAGCGCCGCGGCGGCGAAGGTCGAAGCCTGGCTGGCGAAGCAGAAGGAAGCCAGGATCGTCACGTCCTACGTCGGCCAGGGCGCGCCTCGCTTCTTCCTGGCCATGGCGCCCGAACTGCCCGACCCGGCGTTCGCCAAGATCGTGGTCCTCGCCGGCGACGACAAGGAGCGGGAAGCCCTCAAGTTCCGGCTGCGCCGGGCGGTGGCCGACGGGTTGGCGCCCGAGGCGCGGGTGCGCGTCACCCAGATCGTGTTCGGCCCGCCCTCGCCGTTTCCCGTCGCGTACCGCGTGATGGGGCCGGACCCGGACAAGCTGCGCGCGATCGCGAATGAAGTCGAAAGCGTGATGCACGCCAGTCCGATGATGCGCACCGTCAACACGGATTGGGGGCCGCGTGTTCCGACCTTGCACCTC
This sequence comes from Xanthomonas sp. DAR 35659, assembly GCF_041242975.1. Lineage (NCBI taxonomy): Bacteria > Pseudomonadati > Pseudomonadota > Gammaproteobacteria > Lysobacterales > Lysobacteraceae > Xanthomonas > Xanthomonas medicagonis. The sequence goes on along the minus strand of NZ_CP162488.1, from coordinate 1,322,324 downwards.
ACGCTCGATCAGGATCGACTCCAGGCCGTCGGGCTGACCTCCACCGCCGTGTCCTCGCAGTTGCAATTCCTGCTGAGCGGGGCGCCGCTGACCGAGGTGCGCGAGGATATCCGCTCGGTGCAGGTGATTGGCCGCGCCGCCGGCGACATCCGTCTCGATCCGGCGAAGATCGCCGGCTTCACATTGGTCGGATCGGCGGGCCAACGCATTCCGCTGTCGCAGGTGGGCAGCGTCGATGTCCGCACGGAAGATCCGATCCTGCGACGCCGCGACCGCACGCCGACCATCACGGTGCGCGGCGACATCGCCGAAGGCTTGCAGCCGCCGGACGTTTCCACCGCGGTGTTGAAGCAGTTGCAACCGATCATCCAGAAGCTTCCCTCCGGCTACCGGATCGAACAGGCCGGTTCGATCGAAGAGGCCGGCAAGGCCACCACGGCGATGCTGCCGCTGTTCCCGATCATGATCGCGCTCACCCTGCTCGTCATCATCTTGCAGGTGCGTTCGATCGCGGCCATGGTCATGGTCTTCGCCACCAGTCCGCTCGGCTTGATCGGCGTGGTGCCAACCTTGCTGATCTTCCAGCAACCGTTCGGCATCAATGCGCTGGTCGGCCTGATCGCGCTGTCGGGCATCCTGATGCGCAATACGCTGATCCTGATCGGGCAAATCCATCACAACGAACAGGAAGGATTGCGTCCGTTCAATGCGGTCGTCGAAGCCACCGTGCAACGCGCAAGACCGGTGATATTGACGGCCCTGGCCGCGATCCTGGCCTTCATCCCGCTGACCCACTCGGTGTTCTGGGGAACGCTGGCCTACACGCTGATCGGCGGCACGCTCGCCGGGACGATTCTGACGCTGGTGTTTTTGCCGGCCATGTATTCCATCTGGTTCAAGATCAAGCCAGTTCCTTCGCAAGACTGACCGTTTTCTCCCCCCCGTTCAACCCACGAAAGGAACTGCCATGGAAACCTCCAAGGTCGTTGTCATCACCGGCGTGTCATCGGGCATCGGGCGCGCCGCTGCGGTGAAATTCGCCAAACAAGGCTGCCAGGTCTTCGGAACCGTCCGCGATGTCGGAACAGCGCAGGCGATAGCCGGCGTTGTGCTCGTCGAGATGGATATTCGCGACGAAGCATCGGTGCAACGCGGCATCCGGAACATCATTGCGCAAGCCGGCCGTATCGACGTGCTGATCAACAGCGCGGGTGTGACCTTGCTCGGCGCAATGGAAGAAACGTCGATCGCGGAAGCCCAGACGTTGTTCGACACCAACCTTTTCGGCCTGCTGCGCACGATCCAGGCGGTGCTGCCGCACATGCGCGAGCGACGTTACGGCCGGATCGTCAACGTCAGCTCGGTGCTGGGCTTTTTGCCCGCACCCTACATGGCGCTCTATTCCGCCTCCAAGCACGCCATCGAAGGCCTCTCGGAAACGCTGGACCACGAGGTCCGCCAATTCGGGATTCGCGTGACGCTTGTGGAGCCGTCCTTTACCAAGACCAACCTGGATCTCAATGCGCCGCAGACGGCGTCCAAGATCGCCGACTACAGCAGGGAGTGTGGTATCGCGTCCCAAGCCATTCAGAAGAATGTCCTGAACGCCCCCGATCCGGAGGGCGTGGCCGGCACGATCCTCGATGCGGCGCTGGGAACCTGGAAGATGCGCCGCACGCCCAACGGCGAGGCCGCGCTGCTGGCCAAACTGCGCCGATTCATGCCTGCCGGCCCGGTCGAAAGAGGCCTGAGAAAGACCTTCGGATTGGCCTGAGGTGACGCCGCGGCGACCTACCATGCAAAACGCGAAAAGCGACTCGAACAACGCCATGGCCCACGCGAAGGGCCAAGCCTTGCCTGGCGAGCCACCCAGCACCGCTTCGCCGTGGCCCGTGTTCTGGGTGGTGAGCATGGCGGTGTTTCTTGTCTCGATGGACGGCACGCTGCTGTTTGCCGCCTTCAGCGCCTTGCGGGCGGGATTTGCGCAGGCCAGCGCAGCAGACCTGTCGTGGGTGATCAATGCGTACACCGTGGTCTATGCCGCGATGTTGATCCCCTCGGGTGGATTGGCGGACACGCATGGACGCAAGAAGATATTTCTCCTTGGCGTCGCGCTGTTCCTGGCGGCCTCCGTTGCCTGTGGTTTGGCCACGAGCGTGCAATGGCTGGTCATTGCCCGGGGCCTGCAAGCGATGGGCGCCGCATTGCTCACGCCCGCATCGCTGTCGCTCTTGCTGGCGGCATTTCCGCTCAGCAAGCGCGCCGTCGCGGTCAGTCTATGGGGCGCGGTCGGCGGCCTGGCTGCGGCCGTGGGTCCCAGCATGGGATCGTTCGTGATCGCCGCGCTTGGTTGGCAATGGGCGTTCTACCTGAATGTTCCATTGGGAATTTTCTCCATCTGGTGCGGCGCGGCGCTGCTGCAGGAATCCAGGCAGCCAACCACCAGGCGCCCGCTGGACCTGGTCGGCATGTGTCTGCTGGTCGTCGGCATCGGCGCGTTGGCGTTGTCCATCGTGCAAGCGCAGTCGCCTAGCTGGTCGCAGCAGAACCTGCTGTCGGCTGCGGGCATCGGACTGGCGAGCATCGTCGGGTTTGTCGTTTGGGCGAGGATCGCCCCTGCCCCACTGGTCGACTTGCGCTTGTTTCGCAACGCGACCTATCGCTACGTCAATCTCGCCACGTTCAGCTTTGGCATCGCGTTCGCGATGATGTTCTTCGCGTTCTTTTTCTACATGAATGCGATCTGGAAATATCCGTTGCCGCTGGCGGGCGTGGCGATGGCGCCGGGGCCGCTGATGGTCGTTCCGGCGGCGGCGCTCTCGGGCCGGGTGGCGGCCAGGCATGGACACCGCCCGCTGCTGCTGGCGGGCTGCCTGATCTATGCGGCCAGCGCCGTCTGGTTCTTTCTGGTGCCTGGCACCGAACCGGCCTATGTGACGCAGTGGCTGCCTGGGATGCTGTTGAGCGGGATCGGAGTGGGCATGGTCATGCCGTCACTGTCCGGCGCCGCGGTGAGCCGTTTGCCGGCAGAGCATTACGCCGTCGGCGGCGCCGTCAATCAGGCGGTACGGCAAATCGGCTCGGTCATGGGGGTGGCGCTGACCGTGCTGCTGCTCGGCAGCGGCAGCTTGCAGCGTTCGGATTTCGATGCGATCTATCTGTGTCACATGAGCCTGGCACTGATCACCGCGGCGCTGTGCCTGCCCGTCAACACATCGCCCGCGGCCATTGCCACATCCCGCCCGCCGTCATCGAGCCCGGAAAAACCCTAGGGACCGGCGTGCCGAGGCACTGTGTGCTGCCGGCGTCTCCCTGTCTCGTTCGCACGTCCAGCGAAGTGCCGCGCTGGAGCCGGGGCAAAAAAACCGCGCGCTGCCAGGCAGGCAGCGCGCGGTCGTGGGCCGGCGTGGCGACGCCGGCGCGGTTACAGCTCGCCCAGGCCGCTGGCGCGGCCGTCGGGGCCGACTTCGAGCAGGCGCAGGGTGTTGGTCGCGCCGTGGGTTTCCATGTGTTCGCCGCTGGTGAACACCACGCGGTCGCCGGGGCCCATGCGCTCGGCCTCGACCAGCAGGCGGATCGCCGCACGCGCCGCTTCGCGCGGGGTCAGGCCGCGGCTGTCGAAGTTGATCGGGAACACGCCGCGCATCATCGCCATGCCGCGGCGCGCGCCGTCGTGGCGGGTGAACGCGTAGATCGGCATCTTCGAACGGAACCGCGACAGGAAGCGTGGGGTGCCGCCGGATTCGGTCAGGGTGACCACGCCGCTCAGGCCGATGTGCTCGGACAGGAACATCGTCGCCATCGCGATCGCCTGGTCGGCGCGCTCGAGGTTGCGCTGCGCGGCCTCGAAGTCGGTATCCATCTCGAACTGGCGCTCGGCGCCCAAGCAGATCCGCGCCATCGCCTGCACCGCCTTGACCGGGTAAGCGCCGGCGGCAGTCTCGGCCGACAGCATCACCGCGTCGGTGCCGTCGATCACCGCGTTGGCCACGTCCAGCACCTCGGCGCGGGTCGGGATCGGGTTCTCGACCATCGACTGCAGCATCTGCGTGGCGGTGATCACCACCTTGTTCTGCGCCAGCGACTCGCGAATGATCTTCTTCTGCAGGCCGGGCAGCTCGGCGTCGCCGATCTCCACGCCAAGGTCGCCGCGCGCGACCATCACCACGTCCGAGGCCTCGACGATCTCGGTCAGGTTCTCGATCGCCTCGGTGCGCTCGATCTTGGATACCAGCGCGGCGTTGCAGCCGTGCGACTGGGCGATGCGGCGCGCGTCGTGCATGTCCTGCGCGTTGCGGCAGAACGACACCGCGATGAAGTCCACGCCGATCTTGGCGACGATGCCGATCAGTTCCTCGTCGCGCTTGGTCAGCGCGCCCAGCGACAGGCCGCCGCCCTGCTTGTTCAGGCCCTTGCGGTCGGACAGCACGCCGTCGTTGAGCACGGTGTTGACGATGCGCGCACCGTCGACCTCGACCACCTGCAGCTGCAGCAGGCCGTCGTCGAGCAGCAGCACATCGCCCGGCTTGACGTCGTTGGGCAGGCCCAGGTAGCTGACCCCGACCTCGTGTTCGTTGCCGGCCGGCGCATTGGCGTCGGCGACCAGGTCGAAGCGCGCGCCGGCCTTCAGCGACACCTTGCCGGCGGCGAAGCGCTCGATGCGGATCTTCGGGCCTGGCAGATCGGCCAGGATGCCCACTTCGCTGCCCACGCGCTGCGCGGCGGCGCGCACTTCGGCGGCGCGCTTGGCCTGGCCGGACGGGTCGCCATGCGAGAAGTTCAGGCGCACGACGTTGACCCCGGCGCGGAACAGGTCCTCGAGCACACCCGGCGGATCCGTCGCCGGGCCGAGGGTGGCGAGGATCTTGGTGCGGCGCTGGCGTTCGATCATGACGGCATCATTCCGTGGAAAAGCCGCTAAACCTAGCACAGGCGCCGCGACCGCAGGATGGCGAATCGCTATAGACCGCCACCGATTCGCGCATGTCTTGCGGACAGTGCGGGACAGTATGCGGACTTGGCCGCGTGTTCATGGATGTTCACGCGCGACGCGCGCCATGCGCCACATGGGCGGCAGACCGTGCCTGGGTTGGCCACTGTCGCCACTTCTGCAGCAACGCGCGCAGGCACGTCGTCATGGCATCGGGACGCGGTCGCGGCCCATGGAGGAGGAGGAGGAGGAGGCGACCAGACGGCGCCGCCGCGCCACCCAGGCCCAACCTTCCGCCTCAGGCCAGCAATTGCGGCAACTGCGCCGGCTCCTGCGCCAACGCGCCGGCGCCGGCCTGGCGCAGCTCCGCGGCGTCGCCGAAGCCCCACAGCACGCCGATGCTGCGCATGCCGTGGTGATTGGCGCCTTCGATGTCCATGCGCCGGTCGCCGATCATCACGCACTGCGCCGGCTGCAGCGACAGCCGCCGCAGCGCCTCGGCGATCAGGTCGGACTTGAAGCGGCGCAGGCCGTCGTCGCTGGCGCCGACGACCTCTTCGAAATGCGCGGCGAACGGCAAGGTCTCGACGATGCGCCGGGCGAAGCGCTCGTTCTTCGAGGTCACCACCGCGAAGCGGTGTCCGGCGGCGGCCAGCGCCTCGACCGCCGCGCCGATGGCCGGGAACACGGTGTGTTCGCGCCAGCCCTGCGCGTCGTAGCGCTGGCGGTACAGCGCCAGCGCCTGTTCGACCAGCGCCGGATCGGCGAAATGCGCATGGAAGCTGTCGCGCAACGGCGGACCGATCCAGTCGCGCAACGCGTCCGGCGTCGGCACCGGCTGCCCCAGTTGCGCGAAGGCATGTGCGATGCTGCCGACGATGCCGATCTCCGAATCGACCAGGGTGCCGTCCAGATCGAAGAACAGGGTCGCCGCGCTCACGCCGCGCGCGCCTGCAGCGCGGCCACCGCCGGCAGGGTCTTGCCTTCCAGGAATTCCAGGAACGCGCCGCCGCCGGTGGAGATGTAGCTGACCTGCTCGGCGATGCCGTACTTGTCGACCGCGGCCAGGGTGTCGCCGCCGCCGGCGATGGAAAACGCCGGCGAGGCGGCGATGGCGCGCGCCAGGGTTTCGGTGCCCTTGCCGAAGGCATCGAACTCGAACACGCCGACCGGGCCGTTCCAGACCACGGTGCCGGCCTTGGCGATCAGCTCGGCGTAGTGCGCGGCGGTCTGCGGGCCGATGTCCAGGATCAGGTCGTCGTCGGCGACGTCGGTGAGCGCCTTCACCGTGGCCTCGGCGTCGGGCATGAACTGCTTGGCCACCACCACGTCGGTGGGCAGCGGGATCGCGGCGCCGCGCGCGTTGGCGTCGGCGACGATCTGGCGCGCGGTGTCGAGCAGGTCCGGCTCGCACAGCGACTTGCCGACCGGATGCCCGGCCGCGGCGATGAAGGTGTTGGCGATGCCGCCGCCGACGATCAACTGCTCGACCTTGTTGACCAGGTTGGACAGCAGTTCCAGCTTGGTGGAGACCTTGCTGCCGGCGACGATCGCCAGCAGCGGCTTGGCCGGGTGCTCCAGCGCCTTGGCCAGCGCGTCCAGCTCGGCCATCAGCAGCGGGCCGCCCGCCGCCACCGGAGCGAACTTGATCACGCCGTGGGTCGAGGCCTGAGCGCGGTGCGCGGTGCCGAACGCGTCCATCACGAACACGTCGCACAGCGCGGCGTACTTCTTCGCCAGCGCCTCATCGTCCTTGCCTTCGCCGACGTTCATGCGGCAGTTCTCCAGCAACACGATGTTGCCGGGCTGCACGTCCACGCCGTCGACCCAGTCGCGGACCAGCGGCACGTCCACGCCCAGCAGCGCGGCCAGGCGGATGGCGACCGGCTCCAGCGAATCCTCCTGGGTCCACACGCCTTCCTTGGGGCGGCCCAGGTGCGAGGTCACCATCACCGCCGCGCCCTGCTCCAGCGCGTGCTTCAGCGTGGGCACCGAGGCCAGGATGCGCTGCTCGGAGGTGATCTGGCCGTTGTCGATCGGCACGTTGAGATCCTGCCGGATCAGCACGCGCTTGCCGGACAGGTCGAGATCGGTCATTCGCAGGATGGGCATGTGGGTTGCTCGCTATCGTGGGGTTGCTGAGGAAAAGGACGTCCTGCGCGCAGCGTGGGCGGCAGTGGCGCAACGCCCGGTGGAGGCGCCCGCGGCCATCGCGCGCTGGCGACGAAGCTCCGCATTGTCCGGCGTTTGCCGCGCAGCGGCAAATCGCGGCCCGCGCGACGCTTGCGCGCGCAGCCGTCGGCGCCGAGCCGATCGCGCACGCGCGCCAACACCGCCGCGCGCAACGGCGCGGCGGCGGATCGCTCAACCCGCGTCGTTCGCCGCGGGCCTGCGCAACAGGCTGAAGGCGAAACCCAGCACGAGCAGCGCGCCGGCGACCAGCAGCCCCCACAGCAGCCAGGTCTTCCAGTCGCGCGCCGGCGCGGGCGCCTGCAACGCGGCGGCGCCGGCCAGCGGGGTCGCCACGCCGAGGCTGGCGGTGGCCGGCGCCCATTGCGGCCCGCGCTGCTCGCGCAGCGCCTGCAGGGTGGCCGCCAGCGGCGTGTCGGCGCGCTGGGTGCGCGCGCTGCCGGCGGCCAGCGCGTACGGCGGCGTGCCCTGGGCGAGGAAGATCAGCGATTCGGGCTGGTAGCCCAGGCGCAGCGCCGGCCGTTGCCGGCCCGGATCCTGCGTGGCCAGCAACCGCCAGTAGCGATCGCGCACCGGCTGCGCCAGCGCCTGCGGCGGCGAACGGCCGGCGCCGCTGCCGACCTGGTAGGCCACCCACGGCCCGGCGCGGTCCTGCCAGGGCGCCTCGGCGTCGTCGCGGCTCTGCACGCGCCATTCGATCGCGCTGTTGCCGGGCAGCGCGATATCCAGCTGCGCGACCGGGTAGCGGCCGGGGGAGGCGAACTCGAAGCTGTGCTGCGCCGGATCGGCCTGCAGCGCATCCAACTGCTGCCAGTGCCAGTCGGCGACGACCGGCGCCGGGGCCAGTTCGGCCTCCACGCCGGTCAGCCGCGGCAGCGGTGCCGGCGACAGCGGCAGCAGCCGCAGGTAGCGCGCGCGGCTGTCCAGGGCGATGCGCAGTTGCCGCAGGCGATTGCCCTGGTTGCTCAGGTCGACCAGCGTCGCCTCGGGCACCAGCAACTCCCAGTCGCGCAGATCGTCGCTGGCCTCGACCCGGTACCGTCCCTGCCGCGGCTGCGCATCGGCGTCCCATTGCAGCGACAGCGCGCGCAGCGGTTCGCGCAGCGCGCTGGCATCGATCAGCCATCCGGCCTCGCTGGCGCTCGCGGCAGTGCCGCCGACCCGGGTGCGGATGCGGCGCACGCTGCCGTCGGCGTCGCGTTCGGCGATCAGTTCCAGGCCGTCGTCGCCGGCGGCGGTCGCTGGCGGCAGCGGAAACCAGGGCAGCGTCTGCCGGCGTGGCGTGGCCTGCGCCTGTTCGGCGGCGAACAGCGCCGACGGCAAGGCGTCGCCGGCGGCATTGAACACTTCTACGTCGCCCAGCGACGCGCGATGCGCGCTGCGGTACACCGCGTCGTCGAGCTGCACGCGATAGGCGCCGGCATCCGGATCCTGCAGGGTCAGCGGCCATTGCCGCGCATAGTCGCTGCGCTGGCTGGCGGCGGATGCCGCCAGCGGCGACAGGGCCAGCAGCAGCGCGGGAAGCATCAGGCGTTTCATGGATGGGCCTCCTCGGCCGGTTCGGTGGCGCGCGGCGGCGCCGGCGCAAAGTAGCCGACCACGGTGCACAGCAGGCCGTAGGCGATGAACGAGGCGATGCCGGCGACGTTGCCGAGGTTGCCGCGGTCCACCAGCAGCAACTTGCCCAGCACCACCGCCATCAGCAGCGCACCGGCCAGCCACAGGCCGCGCTGCCGGCGCCGCGAGCCGAGCACCCAGCCGAGCACGCCGAGTACGCTCCACGCCACGGTCAGGCTGGTCTGCGCCACGCCGTCGGCGAGCAGTCCGTGCCAGGGCGCGCCGCCCCAGTAATGCACCGCATGCAGGGTCACGCTGGTGATCCAAAGGAAGCCGCCACCGGCCAGCAGCGGCAGACGGCGCGCGCGCAACGCCGCCGGCGCGGTCGGCGACCACAGCCAGCGCGCCGCCAATACCAGCACCAGCAGCTGACTCAGTTCCAGCGGATTGAGCACCGCCACCCACGGCAACGGCGCGCTGGAGCCAGGTACGCACAGGGTCCATAGCCAGGCCACCCCGAGCAGGCCGAAATAGCTGCCCTGCAGCGCACCGCGGCACGGATCGAACGGCGCGCCCAGCGGCGCGGCCAGCCAGCGCCAGCGCAGCAGGGACAGCGCCGCCACCAGCAGCCACGGTGCCAGCAGCACGGCCCACTGCCAGCCTTCGGCCAAGGCGAAGCGCTGCGCCAGCCACATGCCCGACAGCGCCAGCACCGCCGGCCACAGCAGCCACCACACGAACTGCGCCGCCTTGGCCACGCCGCCGCCACTGCCACGCAGGCAGATCAGGCTGCGCACGCCCAGCGCCGCGAACAGCGCCCAGGCCCAGACGCCATGCCCGGCGAACGGCTGCCCGTGCGCATCGGCCTGCAACAGCGCCAACGGCAGCGCCAGCAACAGCGCGCCGAGCGTGGTCGCCGCCAGCGCGCGCGCCGGCTGCCGCCGATGCACTTCGGCCGCCAGCCAGCCGGTCAGCGCGACGAAGGCGAGCCAGACATCGGCGCGCGCGGCGAACTCGACGAAGCGCGCGATCTCGGCGACCCCGATCGCGCACCACCACGCCAGGCCCCACAGGTAGTAGCCCAGCGCCGGCAGGACGGCGCCCGCGCGGCGGTAGCTCCAGGCGCTGGCGAAGCCGGCGACGGCGATCAGCGCGCCGCTCATGAACGTGGCATTGGCCACCGCATGGGTGTCGTGCCCGGCCATGTCCAGCCCGAACGCGAAGCCGAGCATCGCCGCCATCTGCAGGCCGGCGCCGCTGAGCTGCGGCAACCAGCGCCGTTGCCGCAAGCCCAGCCAGACCAGGCCGGCGCCTTCCAGCGCGAACACGCTGGCGGTGGCGCGCGCCGACAGCGCCAACGGCACCGCCAGCGTCGCGAAGCCCACCGCCAGCACCGCGTAGGCCTGGCCGAGCACCGCGAAGCGCGCGCGCCGCAGCAGCGCGGCCGCCAGCAGCGCGTACAGCGCCGCCAGGCCCAGCGCGCACAGCGCCAGCGGCAGGCCTTCGCCGCGCAGCAGGCCCGCCTGCAGCGAGAAGGCCACCAGCGGCGTGCCGAACACCAGGCTGCCGTCGATCAGGTCGCCGCGCTCGGCCGGCTGCCGGCGCGCGTACAGGATCGGGATCAGCAGGTAGAAGGCGAAGAACAGCAGCAGGAACGGCTCGGTACTGGCGAACTTCGCCGGCTGGTACTGCAGCACGCCCCACAGCGTGCCGATGCCGAAGGTGAAGGCGAACCCGAGCAGGTTGAGCACCCGCCATGGCCGGTACCAGGCGATCGCGAACACCGCCGCGTTCAGCACCGCGTAGTAGGAGAACAGGCCGACATGGTTGCCGCTGCCGGTGGACAGCCAGATCGGCGCCAGGAATCCGGCCAGCGTCGCCAGCACCGCCAGCGTGCGCGATTCCTGCACCACCGCCAGCACGCACATGCCCGCCACCAGCACGATGCTCAGGCCGAAGGCGGCGCCGGCCGGAATCAGGCCCGACAGCTTGAACGCGGCGAACACGGTCAGCAGCAGTACGCCGATCGCGCCGCCTTGCAGGGCCAGCGCGAAGCTGCGCTTGCGGGTGCGCTGGCGCCAGCCGAAGCCCAGGCCGGCGAGCGCCGCGGCGGCGATGCCGGCATAGCGCAGTTGGATCGGCATGCGCAGCCAGCCCTGGTCGCCGGCGTATTTCAACAGCGCGGCGACGCCGGCCAACAGCACCAGCATGCCGATCTTGACCGGCACGTTGCCTTCGGTGAACCAGCGCTTGATGCCGCCCAACAGCCGCTCCACCGGATCCGGGCCGCGCGGCGGCGCCGCGACAGGCGGCGGACCCGCTTGCACGCCCGCGGCGTCCGCCGCGTCGGCGGCCTGGGCGCCGCGCGCCGCGTATGGCTGCGGCTGCGGCATGGTCTGCGGAAGCGGCGGTGGCGCAGGCGGTGGCGACACCGGTGCGGTCGGCGCCACCGTGGCCGGCGCCACCGCATCGGCGGGATGCTCGGGCCAGGCGCGGGGTCCGGCGTCGGCGCCGAGGTCGGCGGTGGCCGCGTCGCGCTCGGCCGCGACCGTCGTGCCCGCGAACGGTGCTTGCACCGCGTTGCCGCGCAGCTGCGCCACCTGCCCTTCCAGCGCCGCCACCCGCCGGCGCACGCCGCCCAGCATCACCAGCACCACGATCAGCAGCACCGGCACGGCCAGCACCGCCAAGACCCCCAACACGATCAACGACTCCATCCGGCATCCTCTCCGAGGCGACACGGCGCCATGGCAGGCGCGCCAGCGGCCCGGCGACGCCGGACCTGGCGAAGATGGTAGACGAGATCGCCGTTGCCGCGGCCGCGCGCGGCACCGCCCACCCGACCGGGGCGGACGTCGCGGCCGCGCTCAAGCGCGCCTTCGCCCGGCCGCTACTTGCCTTATCCCGTCTGCGTCTGCGGCCCCCTCCCCTCCCATCGACAGCGCGAAATGAACCTGCCCGCCATCCCCGCCGAACCAGGCATCGACGACCACATCCGCGCCGTCGTCGGCCTGTCCGACCAGTTGCTCGGACAGCTGCGCCGGTCGCTGCAGCGCATCGACGAAATCAATCGCACCACCCATGTGATCTCGATGAACGCACGCATCGAATCGGCGCGGATCGGCCAGGCCGGGCGCGGCTTCAGCGTGATCGCGCAGGAAATGGACGTGCTGTCGCGGCGCGTCGCCGAGGCCACCCAGGACCTGGACAGGGTCGCCGCCAGCACCAGCACCGACATGGGCCACACCCTGCAGCGGCTGCAGGACAACGTGCGCGACACCCGCCTGAGCGAACTGGCGCTGGGCAACATCGACCTGATCGACCGCAACCTCTACGAGCGCAGTTGCGACGTGCGCTGGTGGGCGACCGACGCGGCCATCGTCGCCGCCGCGCGGCCCGGCCGCGACGCCGCCGAACTGGCCTACGCCGCGCGGCGCATGGGCCAGATCCTGGACTCGTACACGGTGTATTTCGATCTGGTGCTGGCCGGCAACGACGGCCGCATCCTCGCCAACGGCCGGCCGCAACACTACGCCTCGGTCGGCAGCGACGTGTCCGGGCAGGCCTGGTTCGAGGAGGCCGTGCGTACCCGCAGCGGCGAGCAGTTCGGTTTCCAGGACGTGCATGCCAGCCCCCTGGCCGATGGCGAACGGGTGCTGGTGTACGCCTGTACCGTGCGCGAGGGCGGCCGTGTCGACGGCCGCGTGCTGGGCGTGCTCGGCATCGTGTTCCGCTGGGACGCGCTGGCGCAGACGGTGGTGCAGCGCACGCCGCTGTCGGAGCAGGAATGGGGCCGCAGCCGGGTATGCATTGTCGACCAGCACGGCCAGGTGCTGGCCGATTCGGCTGGGCGCATGCTGCAGGACCGTCTCGATTTCCCCGGCCGCGACGCGCTGTTCAAGCAGCCGCGCGGCGCCGTACTGAGCGATCTGGGCGGGCGCCCGCACTGCATCGCGCATGCCGCCTCGCCCGGTTACGAGACCTACCGCACCGGCTGGCACTCGCTGATCCTGCAGGCGCTGTAGCGCGACACGCGCGCGAAGCGCCCCACGCTCAGCGCTGGCGGACCTCGATCACCACCTTGCCCTTGGCGCGTCCGCTCTCGACGTAGGCCAGGGCCTGCGCCGCCTCCTCCAGCGGGAACACCCGATCCAGCACCGGCCTGATGCTGCCGGCCTCGATCAGCGCACCGATCTCGCGCAACTGCTCGCCGTTGGCGGTCATGAACAGGAAGGCGTAGTCCACCCCGTGCCGCCGGGCCTTCCTGCGGATGCCGCCGCTCAGCAGACGGATCGCCAGCCGCAGCGGCCACGCCAGGCCTTGTCGCACGGCGAAGTCAGGGTCCGGCGGGCCGGAGATGGAAATGAGCGTGCCGCCTGGCTTGAGCACGCGCAGGGATTTCTCCAGCACGTCGTTGCCCAGGCTGTTCAGGACCACGTCGTAGCCGTGCACGAGGGTCTCGAAGTCCTGCGTCCGGTAGTCGATGACCAGGTCGGCGCCCAGCGCCTTGACCCAGGCGACATTGGCGGTGCCGGTGGTGGTCGCGACGAAGGCGCCGAGGTGCTTGGCGAGCTGGATGGCGATGCTGCCGACGCCGCCGGAGCCGGCATGGATCAGCACCTTCTGGCCTTTCTGCAGACGCGCCGTCTCGACCAGCGCTTGCCACGCGGTCAGCGCGACCAGCGGCACCGAGGCGGCCTCTTCCATGCCGAGGTTGGCGGGCTTCAATGCCAGCGCGCTTTCCTTGACCGCGATGCGCTCGGCGAAGCTGCCGATGCGCGTCTGCTCGGGACGCGCATACACCGTGTCGCCCGGCTTGAAGCGGCGCACGCCGGCCCCGACCCGCAACACCACGCCGGCCACGTCGTTGCCCAGCACCAGCGGAAAGCGGTACGGCAGGATCAGCTTGAACTCGCCCTTGCGGATCTTCGCGTCGAGCAGGTTGACGCCGGCGGCATGCACTTCGACCAGTACATCGTCGTCGCCCACCTCCGGTTCGGGCAGCTCGCCGATCCGGCCCGGGTGCTTGTCGCCATAGCCTTCGATGAAGAACGCTTTCATGATTTTTCCCCGACGAAAACGAATGCGAGCGCCAGCAGGATTTCGAGCGCGACGGCGACCAGGATCCCGCGGCCCGCGTGAGCGCTGGCGAGCTCGACGATGCCAAGCACCGCCAGCACCGAACAGGCGGTGACGATCCCCGCCACCAAGGCCGAACGCGCCGGCGATGGCGCCGCGCCGCGCGCCATGAAGAACATCACGCTCATGCCTGCGTACAGCGCCGCGCCTCTTCGCGCCACCAGGTCGGCCGACGGCGAGGCGCCGATGTTCCAGTTCGCCAGCATCGCGCCCGGCGAGAACATCCACACGCAGGCCAGTGCCATGAACAGGACCGAGACCCAGACCGACAGCGAGCGGAAACCCAGGCGCATACGGTTACCGGTTGAGGATGCGGGAGAGCACGGCCTGGTGGATCCAGCGCGGCGTCGCCCACATGAACACCGCATTCGCCTTGTTGAGCAACCCGGGCACGACGCTGATGCGGCCGGCATCCAGCGCGCGGATACCGGCGCGCACCACCGGCGGCGTCTGCATCATCAAGGCATTCAACCGCGGCGTGATCCTTTGCTGGGCGACGCGCGCGAAGCCGGTGTCGGTCAACCCCGGGCACAGCGTGGTGACGCCGACGCCATCGCGCGCGAACTCGCGATGCAGCGCCTCGCCCAAGCGCAGCACGTAGGCCTTCGCGGCCGAATACACCGCGAAGTCCTCCACGCCCTGGTAGGCCAGCAGGCTGGCCACCTGCAGGATCTTGCCGCGCCGCCGCCGCCGCATGTCCTGGCCGAACAGGTGCGTCATCGCGGTCAGGCTGGCGATATCGAGCTGGATCATCGACAGCACCGGCTCCAGTTCAGCGGCCAGGAACGGCCCCTGCAACCCGTGCCCCGCATTGTTGATCAGCACCTCGACCTCGATGCCCCGCGCGTGCAGGTCGGCATGCAGCCGGCGCACGGCGTCGATCTGCGCCAGATCCACCTGCTCGACCAGGACCTCGACCCCGTGCTGCTGCCGCAGCGCCTGCGCCAGCGCATCGAGCCGGTCCAGGCGTCGCGCGACCAGGATCAGCTTGTGGCCGCGCGCCGCGTACTGCCTGGCGAACTCCTCGCCGAATCCACTCGATGCGCCGGTGATCAGTACCCAGCAATCGCGTTGCGTTTCCATGATGGTGGCCTCGGTGACGACAGGTGCGGCGCCGCGGCCTTCAGGCGGCCGGCCGGTAGCGTTCGGCGGCATTGGCCTGCCGGATGCTTCCCAGCAGCGCTTGCCTGGCGCCGTCGAGCGCGTCCCAGCGGTCGGCGTCGTGCAGCGGCGGGATGGTCACCAGCTCGCGGCGATCGAAGCCGACCAGCGCCGCATCGACCAGTTCTTCCACGTCCATCACCTCGGGCAGCGTGTTGACGTCGATGCCCGCGCGCTCCCAGATCTCGGTCCGGGTGGCCGCCGGAAGCACCGCCTGCACGTAGACGCCCTTGGGCGCCAGTTCCAGGCTCATGCCCTGCGACAGGAACAGCACGAAGGCCTTGCTCGCGCCGTACACGGTCATGCCGAATTCCGGCGCCAGGCCGACCACCGAGCCGATGTTGACGATCGCGCCGACGCCGGACTGCGCCAGCCGCGGCGCGATCGCCAGCGCCAGCCGCGTCAGCGCCATGGTGTTGAGCGCCAGCAGGCGTTCGACGCCGTCCGCGCTCTGCTCGGCGAAACCGCCCGACTGGGCCATGCCCGCGTTGTTGATCAGGATGCCGATGCGCGCGTCGTCGCGCAGGCGCGCTTCGACCGCGGCCAGGTCGGCCGTTGCGGTGAGGTCGGCCTGCAGCACATCGACCGCGACCTGGTATTGCTCGCGCAGACGCGCGGCGAGCGCGTCCAGGCGGGATTTGTCGCGTGCGACCAGGACCAGGTCGTGGCCGCGCTGGGCGAAGCGTTGCGCGTAGACGGCGCCGATGCCTGTGGAGGCGCCGGTGATGAGGACGGTGGAAGTAGCGTTCATGCGCGTGGTCTCTTCGGATCAAAGGGAGGGTGCGGCCGCGGGGATGCGGAAGGGGATGCGGGGCGGCGTCAACCGCTGGCGCTCTCGGCCAGCGTCGGGTAATCGGTATAGCCCTTGGCGCCGCCGCCGTAGAGCGTGGCCGGATCCGGCGCGGCCAGCGGCGCGCCGGCCTGCAGGCGCTCGACCAGGTCGGGATTGGCGATGAACGCGCGGCCGAAGGCGAACAGGTCGGCGCGGCCGGCGGCGAGGCTGGCGCTGGTCAGCGCCGGGTCGTAGCCATTGTTGGCGAGATAGGTCTGCTTGAAGCGGCTGCGCAGCGCCGCGTAGTCGAACGGCGCCACGTCGCGCGGCCCGCCGGTGGCGCCCTCCACCACATGCAGGTAGACGATGCCCAGCGCGCTGAGCCGCTCGGCGAGGAAGTCGTACTGCGGCTGCGGATCGCTGCAGGAGATGCCGTTGGCCGGCGACGCCGGCGAGATGCGCACGCCGGTGCGCTCGGCGCCGATGGCCTGCGCCACCGCCGCGGCGACCTCGAGCAGCAGCCGCGCGCGGTTTTCGATGGAACCGCCATAGGCGTCGGTGCGTTGATTGGCGCCGTCCTTGATGAACTGCTCCAGCAGGTAGCCGTTGGCGCCATGCAGCTCCACGCCGTCGAAGCCGGCGGCGATGGCGTTGACCGCGGCCTGGCGGAAGTCGTCGACGATGCGCGGCAGCTCGTCGCGCTCCAGCGCACGCGGCGCGGAGACGTCGACAAAACCGTTGTTGACGAAGGTCTTGGCGGCGGCGGGGATCGCCGACGGCGCCACCGGCGCGGTCCCGCCCGGCCGCAGATCCACGTGCGAGACGCGACCGACGTGCCAGAGCTGCATGAAGATGCGTCCACCCTTGGCGTGCACCGCATCGGCGACCGCGCGCCATCCCTCGATCTGCGCCGGCGTGTAGATGCCCGGCGTGTCCTGGTAGCCCTGCGCGTCCACCGAGATCTGCGTCGCCTCGGTGATCAGCAGGCCGGCGGACGCGCGCTGCGCGTAGTAGGTGGCGGCCAGCGCGCCGGGCACCAGGCCCTTGCCGGCGCGGTTGCGGGTCAGCGGCGCCATGACGATGCGGTTGGCCAGCGTCAGCGGGCCCAGCGTGTAAGGCGTGAACAGTGCGGTGTCGGACATGGCGGCGGTGGTCCTCGATGGAGGAAGGCGCATCGGCGTCGCGGCGACGGGTCGTGGCGATCGGCCGGGTGGCACCGGAACAGGCGATTCGAAACAAGCCACGCAATGATGATGATCGTAATCTTATTTGTCAATATTTTGATGATGAACAACATCAATGTATCCTTGCGCTTGAAACAACTACGCCGGAGGCATCCGCGATGAAGGTCAGCAAGGCGCAGGCACAGGCAAACCGGGCGCACATCGTCGAAACCGCGTCCGCGCTGTTCCGCGAGCGCGGCTACGAGGGGATCGGCGTCGCCGACCTGATGGCCGCCGCCGGTTTCACCCACGGCGGCTTCTACAAGCATTTCCCGTCCAAGGCCGACCTGATGGCGGAGGCGACGGCCTGCGGGATCGCGCAGACCGTGGCGCAGGTGGGCGGGGTCGATTCGTCGGAGTTCGTGCGCCGCTACGTCTCGCGCGAACACCGCGATGCCCGCGCGACGGGCTGCACCATGGCCGCGCTGGGCGGCGACGCCGCGCGCGAGCCGGAGGCGGTCCGCGCCGCGTTCGCGGACGGCGTCGAAGGCATGCTGTCGGCCTTGCAGCGCGAGGACGATGCAGCGGCCGGCGCCAGCCACGGCGATGCGCGCGCCAGGCGCCTGGACATGCTGGCGCACGCCCTCGGCGCGATCGTCATGTCCCGCGCCTGCCCGGACGATTCGCCACTGGCGGACGAGATCCTCGCGGTGTGCCGCGCCAACCTGCTCGCGGCGCTGGATACGGCCCCGGCGGCGGGCACGCGCAGCGGAACCTGATCGCGGCAGCCCGACGGGGCGCCGGCGCGCTTGTCGCCAGCGCTCGCCGAAGGCGCTCCGCCGAGGCCGCGCCACTGCCGGCTCGCAAACGCGTCGCCACGCCCATGCGCTGCGCGACGAGTGCGGCGCCCAGTGAAGCGCGCCGGTGAGGGCCCTGTAAGTACAGCGGCATGCCTGGCACCTGCATCCGCATCGCGGGCGGCCGCCATGGGTCCGCCGCATCCGTGGCGCAAGCCGCCAGCGGGCGTGCGACCGCCTGTTTCCAGGCACAAAAAAGCCCGGGCGCGCGACGCAGCCCGGGCTGTGCTGGTGCGTCCGCTTACTCGCGGTAGCCGCTGTCGTTCTTATTGTGGATGATCCAGATCAGGTTGCCGCCGCTGCCCATCGACTTGCCGGCGAACACCAGTCGGCCCTGGCCCTTGTAGGCCAGTTCGTAGCGGTAGCGATCGCCGCCGTAGAAGAACGGGATGAAGGCCTTGCCGGTGACGTACGAACCCTGGTCGGTGGGTTCGCCGATCAGGTCGGTCACCTGCTTCATCGGCATGCCGATCTTGAGCTGGGTGAACTTGCTGCCCGGTGCCGGCTTGCCGGTGATCTCGCCCTCGTAGTCGTTGACGCCCTTGACGGTCTCGCCGTAACCGGCTTCGACCTTCGAGGAATCGATCACTTCGCCATCGGCGTTCATCCAGCTCGGCGTGCCGCTCTGTTTCTTGGCCATTGCCTCCATCGGCAGCGCGGCCACCAGCGCCAGGCCCAGCACCAGCGCGCCGGCCCATCCACGGTTGATCTGCATCTTCTCGCTCCTTGCATCCATTGAGTGCCCCCTTGTCCATCGCCTGCAACACCAGCGCGGGAACATCCGCTGGCAGCAGCGCATTAGTGCACGCGTCGCCGCCGATGTCCACGACCGAATCGGCATTAACCGCATCCAGGACCGACGCTTGCCGACACCGGGACGGCGTGGTAGAAATCGCGCAAGCGCGTCGTGATGCCTATCACGGCTGCGCAACGGACCCAGCATCATCGCAGCACCGCCAAGGACGTCTCCCGCAATGCCCATGTTTCGCCACCGTCACCTTCTGCCCGCGCTATGCGCCCTCGGCTTGCTGGGCGCGACCGCCACGGCCTCCGCCGACATGTTCGGCAGCCCCGAAGACATCGCCCGCAGTTGGATCGGCCACGACGCCGCCGAGCTGATGATGCAATGGCCGGTGGACCGCGGTCTATACACCTCGGAGAACACCGAGACCCACGAGACCGCCTACACCTACAACTTCGGTATCGAGGCGCATTACCGGACCGATTACTGGACCGAACAGGGCAACATCGTCGGCATGAGCCCCGGCGGCAACGGCGTGGCGGCCACGCCGATCTTCGAGCAGAACCAGCGCAGCCAGACCGTGTTCGTGCCCGCCGAGCACCATTGCGAGGTCACCTTCATCGCCAATGCCGAAGGCATCATCACCCGCTACGACTTCGCCGGCAGCAAGTGCAAGCCGTACTTCCGCGGCTGGGGCCGGCCGAAGACAAAGAAGTAGACCCCGCGCACGCAAGCCGGGTTCCGATTCCTACCCACAGGGGCAATACCATGACCGCAAAGAAACCGCTCGCCCGTCTCGCCTGGTCGGCGATCGCATTGACGCTGCTGGCGCTGGCCGTGCCGGCGCTGGCCGCCGGACCGCGCCACGGCCAGATCGTGGCGCTGGAGCCGATCGACAACAAGGGCGACGACGTGCCCGAGCAAACCAAGAAAGTCAAAGGTGTCGCCGCCAACCTCGGCAGCCTGGCCGGCGGCTTGCTCGGCATGAAGAGCAAGAGCTCGATGGGCGTGACCACCGGAGCGGCGGCCGGCGCCGTCGCCGGCGAAACCGTCAGTTCCAAGATCGTCGGCAACGGCCCGGCCGCGCACTACATGGTGAAGATCCGCTTCGACAACAAGTCGCAGACGGTGGTGTCCAAGCCCAGCGCCGAAGTGGCCGGGCTGGCGGTCGGCAGCCGGGTCAAGGTCACCGGCAGCGGCGAGGACATGCGCATCGAGGCCGAGTGAGCGCAACGCCGGCCGGCCACTGCGTCCGCGCCGCCCGGCAAGCACAAAAAAAGCGCCCGAGGGCGCTTTTTTTGTGGGCGGCGTGGCGGCTTACTTCGCCACCACCTTGACCATTTCCAGGCACTTGTTGGAATAGCCCCATTCGTTGTCGTACCAGGACACCAGCTTGACGAAGGTGCCGTCCAGAGCGATGCCGGCATCGGCGTCGAAGATCGAGGTACGCGCGTCGCCGCGGAAGTCGGTGGCCACCACCTTGTCCTCGGTGTAGCCGAGGATGCCCTTCAGCGCGCCTTCGCTCTGCGCCTTCACCTCGGCGCAGATCTCGGCGTAGGTGGCCGGCTTCTCCAGCTCCACGGTCAGGTCGACCACCGACACGTCGGAGGTCGGCACGCGGAAGCTCATGCCGGTCAGCTTCTTGTTCAGTTCCGGGATCACCACGCCGACCGCCTTGGCCGCGCCGGTGCTGGACGGAATGATGTTCTCCAGGATGCCGCGGCCGCCGCGCCAGTCCTTGTTGCTCGGGCCGTCCACGGTCTTCTGCGTCGCGGTGGCGGCGTGCACGGTGGTCATCAGGCCGCGCTTGATGCCCCACTTGTCGTTGATCACCTTGGCCAGCGGCGCCAGGCAGTTGGTGGTGCAGCTGGCATTGGAGACGATCGCCTGGCCGGCATAGGTCTTGTCGTTGACGCCGTACACGAACATCGGCGTGTCGTCCTTGGACGGGGCCGACAGGATCACCTTCTTGGCGCCGGCGTCGATGTGCTTCTGCGCGGTGTCCTTGGTCAGGAACAGGCCGGTGGATTCGATCACCACCTCGGCGCCGACCTCTCCCCACTTCAGCGCCGCCGGATCGCGCTCCTGAGTCAGGCGGATCTTCTTGCCGTTGACCACCAGGTGATCGCCGTCGACCGACACCTCGCCGTCGAAGCGGCCGTGCACCGAGTCGTACTGCAGCATGTAGGCCAGGTAGTCGGGCTCGAGCAGGTCGTTGATGGCGACGATCTCGATGTCGCTGCCGAAATTCTGTACCGCCGAGCGCAGCACATTGCGTCCGATGCGACCGAAACCGTTGATGCCAACCTTGATTGCCATTTCAGTAGCTCCTGCGGCCGCGCCAGACGCGGCGGATGGAAGGGGGACGCCATTCTATCAGGCCGGCCGTGCCGCGCCCGGCACGCGGTTTGATCAGGATCAAGGCGGTGCGGCGCGCGCGGCACGACACTGCGCCCACACCCAACCGAGACCCCACCATGCGCAAGACCTCTCCCCTCCTGTTGTCCGGCCTGGCGGCCGCCCTCTCCCTGTGCGCGCTGCCGGCGCTGGCGCAGTCGCAGGGCGACTGGACCGTCGGCATCGGCGCCCACCAGGTCAACCCCAAGTCCGACAACGGCAAGCTGGCCGGCGGCACGCTGCCGCTGAGCATCGGCAGCGACATCAAGCCGACCGTCACCTTCGAATACTTCGTGCACCAGGACCTGGGCATCGAGGTGCTGGCCGCGCTGCCGTTCAAGCATGACATCGACGTCAAGGGCGTCGGCAAGGTCGGCAGCACCAAGCAGCTGCCGCCGGTGGTCTCGCTGCAGTACCACTTCAACAGCGCCGGCAAGGTGTCCCCGTTCGTCGGCGCCGGCATCAACTACACCACCTTCTTCAGCGAGGACACCACCGGCGCGCTGGCCGGCACCAAGCTCAAGCTGGAGGATTCCTGGGGCCTGGCCGCGCACGTGGGCCTGGACGTCGCCCTGACCGACAAGTCGGCGCTGCGGGTGGACCTGCGCTGGGCCGACATCGACAGCAAGGTCAAGGTCAACGGCACCAAGATGGGCACCGCGCAGATCGATCCGCTGGTCTACGGCCTGGCCTATGTGATGAAGTTCTGAGGGCTGCACGGCGGCGCCGCTTCTCTGGCAGACTACGCTCCACAAGGATGTGGATCGGCCGCCGCCGGGCCGGCACTGGGATTCGCATCCGCCCACTCGCCGTCCACCGGGGTCCCCAATGAAGCCACGCCTGTTCCGCCGTCTCGCCGTCGCCGCCCTCGCTGCCGTCGCCCTGCCCGCCGCCGCGCAATCGGCCGGGCACTACACCACCAGCTACGGCATCCACGGCATGGTGCCCAGCTCCTCCAACGGCACGCTGACCGGCACCGACCAGAAGTTCAGCGCGGACACCGCCCCGGCAATTTCGTTCAGCTACGAATACTTCTTCCGCGGCAACCTCGGCCTGGAAATCCAGGCCCTGGCCGGGCAGCAGAAGATCGGCCTCGACCAGGGCGGCGACATCGGCCGCGCCTGGGCGCTGTCGCCGACGTTCTCGCTGCAGTACCACTTCAACGGCAACGGCGACATTTCCCCGTTCGTCGGTGCCGGCATCAACTACACCACCTTCCTCGGCACCGACGGCAAGGGCGCGTTCGCCCGCGAGGACGTCAAGTTCAAGGACAGCTTCGGTCCCGCGGTGCATGCCGGCGTGGACTTCGCCGTCGGCGAGCGCGGCGCGCTGCGCGTGGACGCGCGCTGGACCAACATGCGCAGCGACGTGGAAGTGAACGGCGGCAAGCTCGGCGAGGCCAAGCTCAATCCGATCACCTACGGCGTGGCCTACCTGATGTACTTCTGATCCGCGGCCTTCGCTACGCCTCGCCGCGCGGCGAGGCTTAGCGGCGGCGCAACGACGGCGCGCCAGCGCCGCGGGACGGTCATCGGCGCCGGCTAGAATCGGCGCATGAAATCTTCCGTCTTCGTTTCCGCCGCGCTCGCCGCGGCGCTGTCCGCCGCCCCGTCCGCCGCCTTCGCCTGGGGCCAGTTGGGCCATCGTCTGGTCGCCGACCTGGCCGACGCCCAACTCACCCCGCAGGCGCGCGCGCAGGTCCAGCAATTGCTGCAGGGCGAAGCCGAGCCGACCCTGGCCGGCGTCGCCAACTGGGCCGACCAATTGCGCGAACACGACCCGGAGCTGGGCAAGCGCAGCGGTCCATGGCACTACGTCAACCTCGGCGAACACCAGTGCCACTACGAACAGACCCGCGACTGCCCCGACGGCAACTGCGTGGTCGAGGCGCTGCATCGCCAGACCGCGATCCTCGCCGATCGCAGCCAGCCGCAGGCCGCACGCGCGCAGGCGCTGAAGTTCGTGGTGCATTTCGCCGGCGACATCCAGCAACCGCTGCACGCCGGCTACGCGCACGACAAGGGCGCCAACACCTTCCAGATCCAGTTCGAGGGCAAGGGCAGCAACCTGCACTCGCTGTGGGACAGCGGGTTGCTGCGCAGCCGCGGCCTGGACGAGGCGCAGTACCTGGCGCAATTGCAGGCGCAGCCGTTGCCGGCGCCCTCGCCGGCGGGCCGTGCGCTGCCGCCGCCGGCCGCGGCCTGGGCCGAGGCCTCGTGCCGGATCATGCTGCGCCCGGGCTTCTATCCGCCCGGCGCCAAGCTGCCGGCGGACTACGTCACGACCTGGCGCCCGGTGGCCGAAGCGCAACTGCGCCAGGCCGGCGCGGACCTGGCGGCGACGCTGAACGCGGCACTGGGCAAGTAACGCGCGAAACCTGTTTTTGCTTTCTGTAGGAGCGGCTTCAGCCGCGACAGGATCTGTCGGTAAGGCCTGTCGCGGCTGAAGCCGCTCCTACAGGGTTCGGGCGAATTCCCCCTGCGACTCGGCCTAACCCGCGTTCGCCCGCGCCCAGCGCACGATGTCGGCGGCGCCGATCGCACCGCTGTGCCGCGCCAGTTCGCGGCCATGCCGCAGCAGGATCAAGGTCGGAATGCTGCGGATGCCGAACCGCGCCGCCAGCGCCGGCTGCGCCTCGGTATCCAGCTTGCCCAGGCGCAGCTGCGGCTCCAGTTGCGCGGCGGCGGCTTCGAACTGCGGCGCCATGGTCCGGCACGGGCCGCACCACGGCGCCCAGACATCCACCAGCAAGGGTAGATCGCTGCGCTCGGCGTGGGCGGCGAAGCTGTCCGCGGTCAAGGCCAGCGGCGCGCCGACGAACAACGCGCGGTGGCAACGGCCGCACTGCGGCGCCGCCGCCAGACGCTCGGCCGGCACCCGGTTCAGCGCCTGGCAGTGCGGGCAGGCGACGTGCAGCGGCTCGCTCACGCGCCGGCCTCGATGCTCTTGTCGCCGAGCAGGACATTGCCGTGCGCATCCTTCACCGTGACCTGCACGTCGATGCCCTGGCGCACGCTCTGCGTGACCACGCAGAACTGTTCGAATTGGTCGAGGATGCGCTGCAACTGCGCGTAGTCCTGGTTGCCGTCCGGCAACTGCAGCTCCACCGACGCCTGCGGAATGCGCCAGAAGCCCTCGGCATTGCGCATCGGCGTGGCGGTGATGTGCGCGACCACGCCGACCGGATCGTTCTTGAACTTGCGCAGCGCGAACAGCAGGCTGGCGGCCAGGCAATTGGCGATGCTGGCCAGCAACAGGCGCGACGGATTGGGGCCGCGCGCGTGGCCCAGCGGCGCGGTTTCGTCGCCCAGCAGCGGCGCCAGGTCGGTTTCGTCGAAGCGGATGCGGAACGCGAAATCCGCCTCCTGTTCGAGGGTGACGCGGATCGGGTCGCCGATGCTCATGCAGGTCTCCGGAAACGGGCGAAAACGGGAACGCCGACTCTACGCCGGCGCCGCAAAGACGGCGTGGACGCGCCTGCGCATCGCCGTCACGCCGCCGTGGTGGCCGCCGCGGCGCGGCGCGCCAACGGGTAGTACAGCAACGGGATCACCAGCAGGGTCAGCGCCGTGCTGACCAGGATGCCGAACAGCAGGGACACCGCCAGGCCGTTGAAGATTGGATCGTCGAGAATGAACACCGCCCCCAGCATCGCCGCCAGCCCGGTCAGCACGATCGGCGGCGCGCGCACCGCGCAGGCCTCCACCAGCGCCTGCTCGGCGCTGCGCCCCTGCGCCAGCGCGTGGCGAATGAAGTCCACCAGCAGGATCGAATTGCGCACGATGATGCCGGCCAGCGCAATCATGCCGATCATGCTGGTGGCGGTGAACTGGGCGCCGAGCAGCGCATGCCCCGGCAGCACGCCGATCACCGTCAGCGGAATCGGCGCCATGATCACCAGCGGCAGCAGATAGCTGCGGAACTGCGCCACCACCAGCAGGTAGATCAACAGCAGGCCGACCGCGTAGGCGATGCCCATGTCGCGGAAGGTCTCGTAGGTGATCTGCCATTCGCCGTCCCATTTCACCGCGAAGTCGGCGCTGTCGCCCGGCGCCGCGATGAAATGCTGCGTCAGCCGCTGACCGTCGACGCTGTGCCGGCGCAGTTGCCCGACCAGGTCGAACATGCCGTACAGCGGGCTGTCCAGGCGCCCGGCCTCGTCGCCGGTGACGTACACCACCGGCCGCAGGTCCTTGTGCGAGATCGCGCCGTCCCACGGCATGCGCTGCACCGAGACCAGTTCCGACAGCGGCACCAGTTGGCCGTCGCCGCCGCGCACGCGCAGCGCCAGCATGCGCGCGACGCCGGCCTGGTCCGCGGCCGGCAGGCGCAGCCGCACCGGATGCGGATACTTGGACGCGCCATCGTGCAGCCAGGTCGCATCCACGCCCTGTACCGCCACCGCCAGCGCCTCGGCGATCGCCGCCTGCGTCACGCCCAGCCGCGCCGCGCGCACGCGGTCGACGACGAGCACCTCGCGGCTGGCGGCGCTCTCCACGCTGGTATCGACATCGACCACGTTGGGCGTGCGCAGGAAGCGCTGTTCCAGCGCCAGCGCCAGCCGCCGGCTGCGCGCGTCGTCGGGGCCGTACACTTCGGCCACCAGCGGCGCCAGCACCGGCGGGCCCGGCGGCACCTCCACCACTTTCAACACCGCGCCGTGGCGGCGCGCGACCGCCGTCAACGGCCCACGCAGGGCGCGCGCGATGGCGTGGCTGTGGCGCGAACGCAGATGCTGGTCCAGCAGGTTCACCTGCAGGTCGCCGACATTGTTGCCACTGCGCAGGAAGTACTGCCGCACCAAGCCGTTGAAATTGACCGGCGCCGAGGTGCCGGCATAGGCCTGGTAGTCGCGCACGTCCGGATCGCGGTCGAGCACGCCCGCCAGGTCGGCCAGCAACGCATCGGTCGCCTGCAGGGTGCTGCCCTCGGGCAGGTCCACCACGATCTGCAGTTCGGACTTGTTGTCGAACGGCAGCATCTTCAGCACCACCCATTGCAGCCCCACCAGCGCGACCGCCAGCACGAGCAGCGCCGCGACCGCGGCGAACAGCCAGCCACGCCGCCGCGCGCCGGTCGCGGGGGCGAGGAAGGGATGCAGCACGCGCGAGAACAGGCGCTGCAGGCGCGGCGACGCGGCCGTCGCCTCGCCGTCGGCGGCGGCTGGCGGCGCATGCCGCGCCAGCAGCTTCAGCGCCAGCCACGGGGTCACGGTCAGCGCGATCGCCAGCGACAGCAGCATGCCGACCGAGGCATTGACCGGGATCGGTCGCATGTACGGCCCCATCAGCCCGCTGACGAAGGCCATCGGCATCAGCGCCGCGATCACGGTCAGGGTGGCGAGGATGGTCGGCCCGCCGACCTCGTCCACCGCCGGCGGGATCGCCTCGTGCAGGCGCTTGCCGCCGGCGCGCATATGCCGGTGGATGTTCTCCACCACCACGATGGCGTCGTCCACCAGGATCCCGATCGAGAAGATCAGCGCGAACAGCGACACCCGGTTGAGGGTGAAGCCCATCGCCCACGACGCGAACAGGGTCAGCGCCAGGGTCAGCACCACCGCGCTGCCGACCACCAGGGCCTCGCGCCAGCCCAGCGCGAACAGCACCAGCAGCACCACCGAGCCGGTCGCGAACACCAGTTTGTGGATCAACTTGGCGGCCTTGGCGTCGGCGCTGGCGCCGTAGTCGCGGGTGATCGCGGCATGCACGCCGTGCGGAATGGTCTGCCCTTGCAGTTGCTGCAGGCGCGTGGCGACGGCGCGGGTGATCGCGGCGGCGTCGCGGCCGGGTTGCTTGGCGATGGCGAGGGTCACCGCCGGCGCGCGGCCCTGCGCCGGACCGCCGCGCGCCGCCGGCGCGCCGTACCACACGTAGCTGGACGGCAGGTCGGCGCCGGGGCGGACCTGGGCCACGTCGCGCAGCCGCAGCGGCTGGCCGTCGTGCATGCCGATCACCAGCGCCGCCACGGTGTCGGCATCGGCCAGGAAGGTCCCGGCCACGACCGGCACCGCGCGGTCGCTGCCGATCCGCTCGCCGAGCTGGCGCACCGCATTGGCCGCCTGCAGCGCTTGGCTCAGGTCGGACACGGTCAAGCCGTAGGCCGCCAGCCGCGCCGGATCCAGGGTCAGCGTCAACACCCGTTGCGGCGCGCCGATGCTGTAGATGTCGCGCGTGCCGGGGATGCGCTTGAGCTCGGTTTCCAGGGTGTGCGCGACCGCGCCCAGGTCCAGCGCGCTGCGCTGCGGGTCGTCGCTCCACAGGGTCACCGCCATCACCGGCACATCGTCGATGCCCTTGGGCTTGACCAATGGCGCGCCCGCGCCGGGCGGCAATGCGTCCAGGTTGGAGTAGACCTGGTTGTACAGCCGCACCAGCGCCGCCTGCCGCGGCACCCCGACCTGGAATTCGACGGTCAGCAGCGCCAGCCCCGGGCGGCTGACCGAATACACGTGCTTGACCCCCTCGATCTCGTCCAGCTTCTGTTCCAGCGGCGTGCTCAGCAGTTGCTCCACCTCGCGCGCATCGGCGCCGGCGAAGGCCACCGACACGTTGGCCATGGTCACGTCGATCTGCGGCTCTTCCTCGCGCGGCGTGATCGCCACCGCGGCCAGGCCCAGCAGCAGCCCGAGCAAGGCCAGCAACGGGGTCAGAGGATTAGCCTGGAACAGCGCCGCCAGGCGGCCGGACACGCCAAGACGCGCGGCCATCTCAGCGCTCCGCCAGCGCGCGCCGCTGCGCGGCCAGCGCCTGCCCGGCGGCGACCGGATCGCGCGCCACGCGCTCGCCGGCCTTCAGCCCGCTCAGCACCTCGACCCGCTGCGGCTCCTGCCGGCCGACGCGCAATTGCCGCAACTGCAGGCGGTCGCCGGCAAGCACATAGGCCGCGCTCAGTTCGCCACGCTGCAGCAGCGCCGCACGCGGCATCCACACCGCGGCCGCGTCGGCACCGGCACCGGCATCCACGTCGGTGTCGGCGGGCGCGGCGAAGGCGACCTTGGCGGTGGTCCCCGGCGCAGGTGCCGGGGTCAGCACCGGCAACGGTACGCGCACGGTCACGCTGTGGCTGTCCGGATCGGCGGTCGGGAACACCACCACCTGCGCCACCGCCAGCGTGCGGCCGTCGTCCAGCCGCACCTGCGCGCGCGGCACTGCGCGGATCGCCGCGGCATCGGACTGCGGCACCTGCACCTCGATGCGTTGCGCGCCGGGCGCGTACAGCGCCAGCAACGCCTGGCCGGCGGCCACGGCTTCGCCCGGCTGCACCCGGCGCGCGCTGACCACGCCGGCGAACGGTGCCCGGATCACCGTGTAATCGGCCGGCTGCCGCGCCTGCGCCAACTGCGCCGCGGCGGACTGGCGCGCCGCGAGCGCCGCATCGCGGGTGGCGCGGGCTTGCTCCAGCTGCGCCCGTGACACGTACTGCGCCGCGGCCAGCGCGGCGTAGCGGCGGTAGCTGGCCTCGGCCTCGTCGGCACTGGCCGCGGCGGCGCGCAACTGCGCCTGGGCGCCGTCCACGCCGGCGCGCTGCTCCACCGCGCTGAGCCGCAGCAATACCTGGCCAGCGGCGACGCGATCGCCGACGTCCACCGCCACGTCGCGCACCCGCCCGGCGGTCTGCGCCGTCAGGTCGGCGTGCTCCACCGCGGCGACCACCCCATCCCAGGCACGCGACGGGGCTGGCGCATAGGCCACCACGTCGGTCCGCAGGGCGGGCAGCGGCGGCGCGGACGCGGCGGGGGATTCGTGCCCGCAGGCGGCGAGCGACAGGCACGCGGCCAGGACGAGTGGGACGGCAAACGGCTTCACGCGGAGACTCCAGGACGAGGATGCGACCGGAGCGGTCGCGGCCGGCGACCGATCGCTGGCTGCGAGATAAATTAGAATTTTCTTATATTAGAGTCAACTGATATGATTGGCGCCATTCATCCACCGGAGCCCCCCATGCCCCACTCCTCCGCACAAGCCCTGGTCGACCGGGCGCGCCCGCAGATCCACGAAATCGACACCGATGCCGCGGCCAGGCCGCTGCCGGGCGAATGGATCATCGACGTGCGCGAACCCGGCGAGTTCGCCGTCGGCCACCTGCCCAACGCGATCAACATCCCGCGCGGCATCCTCGAGTTCCACCTGGACAGCGACCCGGCCCTGGCCCGCCGCGACCACCCGATCCTGCTGTACTGCGCCAGCGGCGGCCGGTCCACGCTGGCGGCGCTGAGCCTGCAGCAGATGGGCTACAGCGCGGTGCGCTCGCTGCACGGCGGCTTCCTGGGCTGGACCGCCGCCGGCCTGCCGGTCGCGTTCTGATCGCGATGGCGCGGCGCGCGACGCCCACGCTGGATGCGGAGGCCATGCAGGCGCACGCGACCGAGGCCGCGCGCCTGCTGAAGGCGCTGGGCAACGAAAAGCGGCTGCTGCTGCTGTGCCTGCTGGTCGATCACGAACAGTCGGTGGGCGAGCTCAACGCGCGCGTGGACCTGAGCCAGTCGGCGCTGTCGCAGCACCTGGCGCTGCTGCGCGAGGACGGCCTGGTGCAGACCCGCCGCGACGGACAGACCATCTACTATTCGCTGGCCCCGGGCCCGGCGCAGCGCATCCTCGATACCTTGCACGCCATCTACTGCGGCGCCGGCGCTTCCCTCCCCGCCAAGGTCACGCCATGAGCCACGTCCCGCACGTCCACCCGTTCCACCACGCCGCTTCCGGCACCTGGAGCTACGTGGTCGAGGACGGCCGCGACGCCGCGGTGATCGACCCGGTGTTCGACTTCGAGCCGCAGACCGCGGCGGTGGCCGATGCGCCGGCGCAGGGCCTGGCCGAGCTGCTGTCCGCGCGCGGCCTGCAGCTGCGCTGGATCCTGGAAACCCATGCCCACGCCGACCATGTCTCCGCCGCGCAATGGTTCAAGCGGCGCTGGCCGCTGGCGACGCTGGCGATCGGCGCCGGCATCCGCCAGGTGCGTGCGCGCTTCGCGCCGCAGTTCGGCCTGGCCGCGGAAGACGACGACGCGCGCTGCGGCTTCGACCACCTGTTCGCCGACGGCGAGCGCTTCGCGATCGGCCAGTTGCAGGCGCGGGTGATCGCGGTGCCCGGGCATACCGACGACAGCGTCGCCTACCTGATCGGCGATGCGCTGTTTCCGGGCGATTCGCTGTTCATGCCCGACAGCGGCACCGCGCGTTGCGATTTCCCGGGCGGCGACGCGGCGACGCTGTTCCGCTCGATCCAGACGCTGTACGCGCTGCCCGCCGCCACCCGTGTGTTCGTCTGCCACGACTACGGCGCCGGCGGCCGCGCGGTGGCCTGCGAAACCAGCATCGGCGCGCAGCGCCGCGACAACATCCACGTGCGCGACGGCGTGGACGAAGCCGCGTTCGTCGCGCTGCGCCAGGCGCGCGATG
This sequence comes from Xanthomonas sp. DAR 35659, assembly GCF_041242975.1. Lineage (NCBI taxonomy): Bacteria > Pseudomonadati > Pseudomonadota > Gammaproteobacteria > Lysobacterales > Lysobacteraceae > Xanthomonas > Xanthomonas medicagonis. The sequence goes on along the minus strand of NZ_CP162488.1, from coordinate 1,292,016 downwards.
CGACGCTGGCACCGCCGCGGCTGATGCAGCCGTCGGTGCGCGCCAACATCCAGGCCGGCCGCATCGACGACCTGCACGCCGCACCGCGGTGAAGGCGGTAGGATGCGGGCATGTCCCGATCCCGCCTTTTCGCCGTTCTTGGCCTGGCGCTGGCCGCTGTGCAGGCGCAGGCCGCGCATGACCGCCCCGCGCACGCCGACGTTGCCGCTACCGTAGCGGCCAGCGGCGTGCTGCGGATCGCACTCGATGACGCCGCGCTGGGCACCTTGCCGCGCGAGCGGGTCAGCGCCCAGGCGCATGGCCAGCCGCTGGACTGCGAAGGCGTGGCGCTACGCGCCGTGCTGCAGGCACAGCACGCCATGCCCACCGAGCCGCTGCGCGGCGCCCAGCTGCAGCGGCGGGTCGAAGTCGCCGCGCGCGACGGCTACGCCGCCGTGTTCACCCTGGCCGAACTGGACCCGACGCTGGGCGCGCGCCGCGTGCTGCTGGTCGATCGTTGCGACGACAAGCCGCTCGCTGCCGAGGACGGCCCGCTGCGCCTGATCGTGCCGCAGGATCAACGGCCCGCGCGCTGGGTGCGGCAGGTACAGTCGATCGCCGTCGTCACCCCCTGATTTTTCCAGGAGCCTCGCCATGTCCCGACTGCTACGCCGCCTGCTGTGCCTGTTCTCGCTCGCCATCGGCGTGTCCGCGCCGGCGGCCTGGGCGCAACCGGCCTCCGCGCCGCTGACCGTGTTCGCCGCCGCCAGCCTGAAGGAATCGCTGGACGAAGCCGCAGCCGCCTACCAGCGGTCCAGCGGCACGCCCGTGCAGGTGTCGTACGCGGCCAGTTCGGCGCTGGCGCGGCAGGTGGAACAGGGCGCGCCGGCGGACGTGTTCTTCTCCGCCGACCTGGAGTGGATGGACTATCTGCAGCAGCGCCAGCTGGTCGATCCGGCGCAGCGCCGCAACCTGCTCGGCAACACGCTGGTGCTGGTGGCGCCCGCGTCCAGCACGATCAAGGTGGATCTGCGCAAGCGCGGTGCGCTCGCCGTGGCGCTTGGCGCGCAGGGCCGCCTGGCGGTCGGGCAGACCAGCAGCGTGCCGGCCGGCAAGTACGCGCGCGCCGCGCTGCAGGCGCTGGGGCAATGGGACGGCGTGCAGGCGCGCCTGGCCGAATCGGAGAGCGTGCGCAGCGCGCTGATGCTGGTGGCGCGCGGCGAGACGCCGCTGGGCATCGTCTACGGCTCCGACGCCAAGGCCGAGCCGAAGGTGCGGGTGGTGGCGGTGTTCCCCGCCGACAGCCATGCACCGATCGTGTATCCGGTGGCGACGCTGCGCGCGAGCAAGCAGCCGGCGGCGGCCGACTTCGTGCGCTGGCTGGGGACGCCGCCGGCCCAGGCGATCTTCCAGCGCCGTGGTTTCTCGCTCGTGCACTGAGCTTCGCCGTTGTTCGCATTCACCCCGCAGGAACTGACCGCGATCGCGCTCAGCGTCAAGGTCGCGCTGGTCGCGGCACTGGGCAGCCTGCCGTTCGGCGTGGCCTGCGGCTGGCTGCTGGCGCGGCGCCGGTTCCCCGGCAAATCGCTGCTGGATGCGCTGCTGCACCTGCCGCTGGTGATGCCGCCGATCGTCACCGGCTATGCGCTGCTGATCGTGCTCGGCACGCGGGGGCCGGTCGGCGCCTGGCTGCTCGAGCACCTGGGCGTGCAGGTCGCCTTCCGCTGGACCGGCGCGGCGCTGGCGAGCGCGGTGATGGGGTTTCCGCTGATGGTGCGCGCGATCCGCCTGTCGCTCGAATCCACCGACCGGCGCCTGGAGGCGGCCGCGGCCACGTTGGGCGCCGCGCCCTGGCGGGTGTTCTTCACCATCACTCTGCCGCTGGCCTGGCCCGGCCTGGTCGCCGGCACCGCGCTGGCCTTCGCCAAGGCGCTGGGCGAGTTCGGCGCCACCATCACCTTCGTCTCCAACATTCCCGGGGAAACCCAGACCCTGTCGTCGGCGATCTACAGCCTGCTGCAAGTGCCCGGCGGCGAAGCCGGCATCTGGCGGCTGGCGGCGGTGGCGCTGGCGATCTCGCTGGCCGCGCTGCTGCTGTCGGAATGGCTGGTGCGGCGCCAGCGCGCGCCGGAGGCCGACGCATGAGCCGGTTTCGCTCGGTGTCCTCGCATGCGCCGCCAAGCGCGTCGAAGCCGGGGACGCGCCGATGCTGAGCATCGACATCGACGTGCGCCGCGGCCACTTCCAGCGCCGCCTGCGGATCGAGGAGGCCGCGCGCGTGATCGCGCTGGTCGGCCCGTCCGGCGCCGGCAAGACCAGCGTGCTCAATGCCATCGCCGGCGTTCTGCGGCCGCACAGCGGGCGCATCGTCATCGCCGAGCGCGTGCTCTACGACAGCGCGGCCGGCATCGACGTGCCCACCCATCGGCGCCGCATCGGCTACGTGTTCCAGGACGCGCGGCTGTTCCCGCACATGGACGTGCGCCGCAACCTCGGCTACGGCCGCCATGGCCGCGGCGAGGCCGCGCGCTTCGGCTTCGATGCGGTGGTGGACCTGCTCGGCATCGCGCCGCTGCTGGGACGGCGCCCGGGCAACCTGTCCGGTGGCGAGACGCAGCGCGTGGCGATCGGCCGCGCCCTGCTGGCGCAGCCGGCGATCCTGCTGTTCGACGAACCGCTGTCGGCGCTGGACGCGCCGCGCCGCGCCGAACTGATCCCGTACCTGCAGCGGGTACGCGATGAAGTGAGACTGCCGATGCTCTACGTGAGCCACCAGGCCGAGGAAGTGGAACGCATCGCCGATGCGGTGCATCGGCTGGAGTAGCGCGCGCCGACGCGGCGTTCACCGTCGCCGGCCAGACTGGTCGCGTCGCCACCGCGAGGACGCCCCCATGCGCCGCTACCGCAAACACGATTATCCGACCGAGCAGGTGCGCCGTTTCCTCGAACCCGGCCCGGTGGTGCTGGTCGGTTCGGCATGGAACGGGCAGCGCGACATCATGACCCTGGGCTGGCACATGGTGCTGGAGTTCTCGCCCTCGCTGATCGCCTGCTGCATCTCCAGCGCCAACCACAGTTTCGACCTGGTCCGGCGCAGCCGGCAATGCACGATCAACCTGCCCACCGCGGACCTGGTCGACACCGTGGTCGGCATCGGCAACAGCAGCGGCGCGCAGGTGGACAAGTTCGCCCACTTCGGCCTGACCGCGGTGGCCGGCAGCCAGGTGCAGGCGCCGCTGATCGCCGAGTGCTATGCCAGCTTCGAGTGCCGCCTGCACGACGGCCGCGGCATTGCCCGGCACAACCTGTTCGTCTGGGAAGTGGTGAAGGCGCACGTCGCCGTGTCGCCGAAACTGCCCAAAACCCTGCACTACCGCGGCGACGGCAAGTTCATGCTGTCCGGTGCCGAGATCTCGCGGCGCCGCCTGTTCAAGCCACAGATGCTGTAGCCGAGCCCCGCGCTCCTGTAGGAGCGGCTTCAGCCGCGACAGACACTCACAGACAACCGGCGCCTCAACCGGGGACCCTGCACTAAAGCACTTCCACTACGCTCTCCGCCGACGCCTTCACTCAACGCGCCCCACGTCCCCCCAAATCTCCAGCCTGCACACTGGCCTTGCCCTGCCGCACTTCGAACGTGAACGCATAGGCCAAGGTCACCGGCACTTCCTCGATCGAGGCCGCAGCGTCGCAACGATCCGCCACCGCCGGACGTTGCGCCGGATCGGTGTACGTGCAGATCGCCGCCGGCACGAAGCGCCAGTGCGCGATCTGCTGCTGCACCGCCTGCAGCAGATCGGCGTTGTCCGCCAAAGCCCCGGCGTTGCAGTCCTCGCGATCGTGCAGCGGCTCGCTGCGCTGCACCGCGCCCTGCGCGGTCAGGATCACACGCACGCACACGGTGGTCGGCGCCAATGTTTGTCGCGGCGAATCGGACGGCAACTGCGGCGTGGCCGCGTCCAGCGGCTGCGGCATGCGGAACACCTGCTGCGGTTGCATCCTGTAGGGCGTGATCGAACCAGCGGCGGCGCCATCGCCGCCCGGCGCGAGCAGACGCTGATCCACCGAATCCAGCCGCTGCGCCTGCTCGCGCGGCGGTTGGCTGGCGCAGCCGACCAGACACAGGCTGGCGAAGGCAACGCCGACCCAGCGCAGGCTCATCGCGTGGCCACCTTGACCGCGAAACCGCAGTACAGGGGATCGCCTCCGCCCAGGGTCCCGGGGGTGTAGAGGATGTCGCAACGGTAGTCACGCGGGTCGCCATCCATGTCCAGCAGATACCAGTTGTAGCGAGCGGCATTGGCCATGCCCGGCGGCGCATCCGCCGGCTGCATCCCCAGGTCGAAGTTGACCGGAATCTTCAGCCGCGAGGCGATCGCCCGCCCACGCGCTTTCGCCGGCACGAAGCGCCACTGCCGGGCCGCCGCCATCGCCGCCTGATCCAGCACGGCATCGCCACTGCCGTGCCCGGACAGGGCGACGTCGCTGACGCGGCCGGCCGCGTCCACATCGACCAGCAGCAGCACCTTCCCCGAAACGCCCTTGTCCAGTGCCTCGCGCGGGTAGACCGGTGGATTCATCGCCAGCGGCGTGGCCGGCGTCGTCCCGCGCTTGGCCGAGGCTGCCGCCGCGTCGGCGGCCCAAGCGTATGCGGGCGCGGAACGTGTTTGATCGCCGGAGGCGCGCGCGGCCGTGTCGGGCACCTGCGCCTTCGCCAGCCCGGCGGCTCGGTCGCTGCTCGCCAACGAGGACGCCGGCAGCGGCTGCAACGCCCAGGCCGCCGTGGCCCCGCACAGCGCCAGCGTCGCCACCACGGCGATGCCGGCACGCCGCCGCCAACCGCGCACCGCCGGCCGTTGCAGCAGCGCGATGCGCTGGCGCAAGGTCTGCCCGGCCTGCCAGTGGCAGCCGACCGGCAATGCGATCGCATCCAGTTGGGTCTGCAGCATCGCTTCGGCATAGCTGCGGCGCGAGGCCGGATGCCGCGCCAGCACCGCCGCGTCGCAGGCCAGTTCCTGATCGAAGCGGAACCGCGCCGCGGCCCAGTGCAACAGCGGATTGAACCAGTACACGCAGCGCAAGGCGGCCAGCACCAGGTTGTGGCGGGTGTCGCCGCGGGCGATATGGGTGCGCTCGTGGTCCAGGACCAGTTGCGCCTGCGCAGTCGGATAGCGCTGCGCGAAATCCAGCGGCACCACGATCCGCGGGCGCCACGCGCCGAGCACCAGCGGACCATGCAGCGCATGCTGCGCGTACAGCACCCCGTCGGTGCCGGGCGATAGCTGCCCCAGACTGCGCCGGTAGCGCCGCTGCTGCCGCCACAGGGTCACGGCCATCGCCGTGGCGCCCAGCAGCCAAAGCGCAAACAACCACGCTGCGGCGTACCGGTCCGCGCCCGGCATCGGTGTGCCGGCCATGCCCGTCGTCTGCGTCGCGCCCACCCACACCTGCGGCAGCGCCAACGACGGCAACGACGGACGCGCGTCGCCAGGCAGCAGCGCCGCGAACATCGCCAGCGGCACCATGGCCCAGGCAGCATAGGCGAGCCCCGCGCCGAACAGGCGCCGCAACGGCGCGCGCACCGCCAGCACCGCCACGATCGCCGCGCTGCCGGCCAGCGCCGTCGCCCACATCCCTGCCACGAACGTTTCAACGCTCATCGTCAAGCTCCTGGATCAGTCGTTTGAGTTCCGCGATATCGGCATCGCTCAGCTTGCCGCGTTCGCTGAAGTGCGCCACCAAGGGCGCGACACGGCCGCCGAACAGGCGTTCGAGCAGGCCTTCGCTTTGCTGCTGCACCCACTGCTCGCGGGCCAGCAACGGGGTATAGAGATAACGGCGACCCTGCTTGTCGGCGCGGATGGCGCCCTTGTTGAGCAGGCGATTGAGCAGGGTCTTGACCGTGGGCTCGGCCCAGCCGCCGTGCCCGGCCAGGGCCGCGAACACCTCCTCGGCGCCGAGCGGGTGCCGCTCCCACAGCACCTGCATCACCACGGCTTCGGCATCGCTGATCGTCATTCCGTTTACACCTGTAATTTTTTTCGATTACACGAGTAAACGATGCGACTGTCAAGTGCCTTGCATCACCGCGGACGCATGCGAGCGCGGCGCTCGCCTAAGCTATGCCGATGACCGACCACCTCGAAGACCTCGACGCCACCGTCGACCTGATCCTGCACCGCATTCCCGGCGCATTGCGCATCGGCGCGCCGCTGGGCATCGGCAAGCCGCACCGCCTGCTCAATGCGCTCTACGACCGGGTCGCCGCCGATCCGGCGCGGCCGATGCAGCTGTACACCGCCCTGTCGCTGAACCCGCCGGCGGCCGGCGGCGACGGCCTGGAAGGACGCTTCGCGCGCCCGTTCGTGCAGCGCCATTTCGGCGACGATTTCCCCAAGCTCAAGTACGTGCAGGCCATGCAGCGCGACGCGCTGCCGGCGCACATCCAGGTCGAGGAGTTCTACATGCAGTCCGGTGGGCTGCTGCACTCGGCGCAGGCGCAGCGCGGCTACACCAGCCTCAACTACACCCATGCCGCCGACGCGGTGGCGCAGCGCGCGCCGAACCTGATCGTGCAGAAGGTCGCGCGCGAACCCGGCGGCACGCGCCTGTCGTTCTCGTGCAACAACGACATCACCCAGGACACGCTGGACGCGGTGCGCCGGCGCGGCCTGCCGCGGCCGTTGCTGGTGGCCGAGATCGATCCGCAGCTGCCGTGGATCGGCGGCTGCGCGGTGGTGGATGCGACGTTCTTCGACGTGGTGGTCGGCCCGCCGGGCCCGTACCCGCGCCTGTTCGGCCTGCCGCGGCAACCGGTGGCCGATGCCGACTACGCGATCGGCCTGTACGCCAGCACCCTGGTGCGCGATGGCGGCACCCTGCAGATCGGCATCGGCACCCTGGCCGATGCGCTGTGCCACGCGCTGGTGCTGCGGCACACCGACAACGCGCGCTACCGGCAGGTGCTGGCGGCGCTGGATCCGGCGCTGGAGACGCATCCGGCGGTGCGCGAGTGCGGCGGACTGGCGCCGTTCTCGGTCGGCCTGTTCGGCTGCAGCGAGATGCTCAACGAAGGCTTCCGGCAACTGGTCCAGTGCGGCGTGATCCGGCGCAAGGTGCTCGACGATGCCGAGCTGATGCAGCGCATGGCCGACGGCCGCGCCGACGCCGACGACCACGCGCGGCTGCAGCGCGACGGCGAATACCTGCAGGGCGCGTTCTACCTCGGCTCGCCCGAGTTCTACGCCTGGTTGCGCGAGATGGCGCCGGAGGCGCGCGCCGGCATCGGCATGCACCGGATCAGCGCGATCAACCAGCTCTACGGCGACGAAGCGCTGCGCCGCCTGCAGCGGCGCGAGGCGCGTTTCTTCAACTCCTGCATGATGGCCACCGCGCTCGGCGCGGCGGTGTCCGATGCACTGGACGACGGCCGCGTGGTGTCGGGCGTCGGTGGCCAGTACAACTTCGTGGCGATGGCGCATGCGCTGGACGACGCGCGCAGCGTGCTGATGTTCCGCGCCACCCGTGGCGAAGGGAAGGCGCTGCAGTCCAACCTGCGCTGGAACTACGGCCACACCACCATCCCGCGCCACCTGCGCGACCTCTATATCAACGAGTACGGCATCGCCGACCTGCGCGGCCTGACCGACGAGGATTGCGTGACCACGATGACCGGCCTGGCCGACGCGGCGTTCCAGCCGGCCTTGCTGCAGCAGGCCAGGCAGGCGCGCAAGCTCGGCGCCGCGTTCGTCGCGCCGGCGCACTGGCAGCGCAACACGGCCGAGCGGGTCCGCGCCGCGCTGGCGCCGTTCCGTGCCGACGGCACCCTGCCCGACTATCCGCTGGGCAGCGACTTCACCGCGGTCGAGCAGCGCCTGCTGCGCGCGCTGGCCTGGCTCAAGCGCAGCACGGCAGGCCGCGGCGCCAGGCTCGCCACCGTGGCGCGCGCGCTGCTGTCGCGCGAGGCCGGCGATGCGGCGTGCCTGCAGCGCATGGCGCTGGAGGCGCCGCGCGGGCTCGGCGAGCGCGTGCAGGCGCGGCTGCTGGCCTACGCGCTGCGGCGGACCGCGGCGGGCTGATGTCGCGGCGGAGCGTGCGCCGTGGACCGCGCGGCCGGCGCGGCCGCAGCGGCGCACCGGCTGAGCGGGATCGGCGGGCGCGGTCATCCCGCAGCCAGCGATTTCACGCGGGCTAGTCGCCGCACGCGGGCATGGTGGAGCCAACTTCCACCGGAGCCGCCGATGTCCCGACGTTCGCTTCCCCTCGCCTGCCTGGCCGCCGCGTTGGCCTGCGCCGCCGGCAGCGCCGTGGCGCAACCGCCCGCCAAGGCCGCCGCCGCGGCGCCGGTACCGGACAGTGGCGAGCGTTCGCTGCTGCGCGCGCAGGTGCTGCTGGACCGCGCGCACTTCTCGCCGGGCGAAATCGACGGCCAGGCCGGCTCCAACCAGCGCCGCGCCGTATCCGGGTTCCAGGCCGCGCGCGGATTGCCCGCCAGCGGCGAACTCGACGACGCCACCTGGCAGGCGCTGGCGCAGGACACCGCCCCGGCGCTGGTCGCCTACACGCTCACCGCGGAGGACATCGCCGGTCCGTTCCCCAAGATCCCCGAGGACACCGCGGAGAAGGCCAAGCTGCCGGCGCTGGGCTTCGAATCGGTGGAAGAACGCCTGGGCGAACGCTTCCACGCCGCGCCCGCGCTGCTGCGCGCGCTCAATCCGACGGTGGATTTCGCCCAGGCCGGCGCCAGCGTGCAGGTGCCGAACGTGCTCGGCACCGCCGCCTTGCCCAAGGCGGCCCGGGTGCTGGTCGACAAATCCGACTCCACCGTGCGCCTGCTCGATGCCAACGGCGCGATCCTGGCGCAGTTCCCCGCTTCCACCGGCAGCGAGCACGACCCGCTGCCGATCGGCGACTGGAAGATCAAGGGCGTGGTGCGGCAGCCGACCTTCCACTACAACCCCAAGCTGTTCTGGGATGCCGACAAGTCGGACAAGAAGGCGACGCTGGCGGCCGGGCCGAACAACCCGGTCGGCGAGGTGTGGATCGACCTGTCCAAGGACCATTACGGCCTGCACGGCACCCCGGAGCCGGCACGGGTCGGCAAGGCGCAATCGCATGGCTGCGTGCGCCTGACCAACTGGGACGCACTGACCGTGACCGCGGCGGTGAACGCCTCGGTGCCGGTCACCATGCAGGAGTGAGCGCATGCGCACCGTGCTGAGCTTGGTGGGACTGGTGGCCGCGGCGGCACTGGGTGTCTGGCTGCTGCGCGATGGCGTGGTGCAGGTGCGCCCCAGTCCCACGCCGAGCGCCGTCGCCGCGGGCACACCGGCAGTGGCCGCGGCGGCAGGTGCCGCGGCCGATTCTGCACCGGCAGCCGCACCAACCCCGACCGAGGCCGCGACGGCGAATCCTTCGCCTGCGCCAGCCGCGGCGGGGGCCGCACCGTTCCCGCCCGCCGCCGCGCCTGCGGCAGGCATGGGATCCGACGACAGCGCTTCCGCCGCGCTGCTGATCCCAGTGCAGGGCGTGCGCCGCGACCAGTTGCAGGACACCTTCACCGACGCCCGCAGCCAGGGCCGCCAGCACGATGCGATCGACATCCTGGCGCCCGCCGGCACGCCGGTGCTGGCGGTGGCCGACGGCAGCGTGGAGAAGCTGTTCGACAGCGAGCGCGGCGGTCTCACCGTGTACCAGTTCGAGCCCAGCGGCCGCTACGCGTACTACTACGCGCACCTGCAGCGCTATGCCGACGGGCTGGCCGAGCAACAGGCGATCCGCCGCGGCCAGGTGATCGGCTATGTCGGCAGCACCGGCAACGCCGACCCCGGCGCGCCGCACCTGCATTTCGAGATCCACCGGCTCGGCCCGGAACGGCAGTGGTGGAAGGGCGAATCGCTCAATCCCTATCCCGTCCTGCGCGGGGAGCAGCAGTTGTAGCGCGACGCCGCGGAGGGCGGCGCTGGAGCGGCGTGACGATGGCCAGGCTGCGCAGACAGGCCGACCGCATCCGGCGCGCATCGGCCAGACCTCTGGATCGCCCGTCCAGCCTGCCTCCTGCGCAGCCACCGTCGGCGCGCGGGACCGCCATCCAGCGCCCCGGTGCGCCCACCCCCCTCGCCGCTGCTTGAACCGCAGCGGACCGCGCAGGTCGGCGCGCACCGACCCGCGCGGCATTTCCCGGCCCCGGATGTCATTCGCGTGTAAAATTGCGCGCTTTGCGCAGACGCATGGCGAAAGCTCTTCCACGGCCGCCTGTCCCGGGCCCGGCGTTCATTCGCCTCCTCGCACGTCTCACCGAAGCCGAGATCGCGCCGTCCAGCCCTGTGCTGGCCGACCGCCTCGGCCAATGGATCGACTGGACGCGCGCCGTCGCCGTGTCCCGCGCGCTGGACGGCAAGCTGCCGGCCATCGACGCCGAGGCCCCGTTCGCGGACACCGACGCGGGCGAATGCGCACGGGTGCGCGCGACGCTGGAGGACGCCATCGGCGCCGATTTCACCAGGGCTGCGGGCAAGCCGCGCGGCCACGGCCAGGCGGCGGAGGCCGACGCGGCGAGCGACTACGCACCGCTGCGCGAGCGCTACCTGTCGCTGCAGCGCTCGATGCTGACCGCCACCGGCCGCCTGCGCGGCCAGTTGCGCGACACGCTGGCGCGGCGCTCGGCCGACATGGCGCGGCTGGCGGAAGTGGACGCGGTCATGGAATCGACCCTGAGCCCGCGCGAGCACGCCCTGCTGGCCACGGTCCCAACGCTGCTGGAGCGGCATTTCGAACGCCTGCGCCAGGCCGCGCAGACCCCACCGGACGGCGCCACCGCGGCGGACGCCGCCACCCCGACGACGCACCAAGGCGCCTGGCTGAAGCGGTTCCGCCAGGACATGCGCGATGTCCTGCGCGCCGAGCTGGACGTGCGCTTCCATCCCATCGACGCGCTGCTGGCAGCGCTGAGCCCCCGCTGACCGAGACCTCATGTTCAAGACCATCTCCCATTCCGTCGTCTTCCTGGCCGGCCTCGCCGCCGTGTGCTGGATCGGCGCGGGCTATCTCGGCTCCAATCCGCTGGGCGTGTGCTTCGCGCTGTTGATCGGCGCCTGCTACGTGGCCGGCGCGCTGGAGCTGTACCGCTACCGGCAGGCCACCGCCGGCCTGGCCCAGGCGGTGGACGACACCGCCGCCGCGCAGACCGACCTGGGCGGCTGGCTGCAGCGCCTGGACCCGAGCCTGCGCAACGCGGTGCGCCTGCGCATCGAGGGCGAACGCGTGGCCCTGCCGGCGCCGGGGCTGACTCCGTACCTGGTCGGGCTGCTGGTCCTGCTGGGCATGCTGGGCACCTTCCTGGGCATGATGGCGACCCTGCGCGGCACCGGCCTGGCGCTGGAAAGCGCGACCGACCTGCAGGCCATCCGCGACTCGCTGGCCGCCCCGGTCAAGGGCCTGGGCTTCGCGTTCGGCACCTCCATCGCCGGCGTCGCCACGTCGGCGATGCTCGGCCTGCTCGCCGCGCTGTGCCGGCGCGAACGCGCGCAGGCGGTGCAGGCGCTGGACCTGCAGATCGCGACCACGCTGCATGCCCATTCGCAGGCCTTCCAACGCGCCGAAGCGTTCAAACTCTTGCAACGCCAGACCGAGCTGATGCCGGCGCTGATCGACCGGCTGCAGGCGATGGCGGCGGGCATCGAACAGCAGGGCCTCGCCAGCGGCGAACGGCTGGCCAGCCACCAGGACGCCTTCCACACACGCACCGAAGCCGCCTACACGCGCCTGGCCGCTGCGCTGGAGCAGTCGCTGCAGGCCGGCGTGACCGAGAACGCGCGCGCGCTCGGCGCCGCGCTGCAACCCGTGGTGGAGGCCACGCTGGCCGGTCTGGCGCGCGAGACCGTGGCGCTGCACGAACAGGTCGGCCAGGCGGTGCAGCGTCAGTTGGATGGCCTGAGCGCCGGCTTCGACAAGGCCGCCGAGCGCGCCAGCCACAGTTGGGAGGCCGCGCTGGCCGAGCAACGCGGCAGCAACCAGGCGCTGGTCCAGGATCTGCGTGGCGCGCTGCAGGCGGCGGGCGACGGCTTCGCCGCGCGCTCCAGCGGGCTGCTCGATGCCGTGTCGGCACGGCTGGATGCAACCGCGGATGCCGCCAAGCAAGTCTGGACCGATGCGTTGGCGCGCCAGGAAGCCCTGAACGACCGCCTGGCGGCACGCAACGCGCAGGCGCTGGACGCGGTCGCGACGCGGCTGGACACCGCGGCGGACGCCGCGCAGCAAGCCTGGACCGATGCACTGGCGCACCAGGAAGCCCTCAACGACCGCCTGGCGACGCGCAACGCGCAGGCGCTGGACGCGGTCGCGACGCGGCTGGACACTGCGGCGGACGCCGCGAAGCAAGCCTGGACCGATGCACTGGCGCGCCAGGAAGCCCTCAACGACCGCCTGGCGGCACGTAACGCGCAGGCGCTGGACGCGGTCGCCCTGCGCCTGGACAGCGCCGCCGACGGCGCGACGCAGGCCTGGAACGCGGCGCTGTCGCGCCAGGATGCGATCAATGCCGCGCTGGCCGAGCACAACGCGCAGGCGCTGAGCGCGGCCACGGCCGCGCTGGAGGAACGCGCCGCGGCGCTGCTCGACCGCATGCAGCAGTCGCACGCGGACCTGCAGGACGCGCTGCAGGCGCGCGACGAGGCGCGCCTGGCGACGTGGGCGGCCACCTTCGCCACGCTAGTCGCCGACCTCAACGCGGAGGCCGCGCGCAACGACGAACGCCTCGCGCAGCGGCAGCAGGCCATCTGCGACACCCTCGAACGCACCGCCGGCGCGATCGCGGCGCAGACCCAGGAACACGCCAGCGCCACCATCGCCGAGATCTCGCGCCTGGTGCAGACCGCCTCGGCAGCGCCGAAGGCCGCCGCCGACGTCGTCGCCGAACTGCGGCAGACGCTCTCCGAGAGCATGGTCCGCGATACCGCGATGCTGGAGGAACGCAGCCGCCTGCTGGAGACGCTGCACACCCTGCTCGAAGCGGTGAACCACGCTTCCACCGAGCAACGTGCGGCGGTGGACGCCCTGGTCACGACCTCGGCAAACCTGCTCGACCGGGTCGGCACGCGCTTCAGCGACCATCTCGAGGCCGAGACCGGCAAGCTCGGCGAGGTCGCCGCGCAGGTCGCGGCCGGCGCCACCGAGGTCGCCAGCCTGGGCGATGCGCTCGGCGGCGCGGTGGACGCGTTCGGCCACGCCAACGCGGCATTGGTGGAGCGCCTGCAGAGCATCGAACAGGCCCTGGACAAGTCGCTGGCGCGCAGCGACGAGCAACTGGCCTACTACGTGGCGCAGGCGCGTGAGGTGATCGACCTGAGCCTGCTGTCGCAGAAGCAGATCATCGCGGAACTGCGCCAGTTGCCCGGTCATCATGCCCACGGCGGAGCCGACGCGGCATGAGCGGCGAACTGGAAATCGATCCCGAATCGGGCGCGCCGATCTGGGCCGTGTTCGGCGACCTGATGTCGGTGCTGCTGGGCGCGTTCGTGCTGATCCTGATCGGCGTGATCGGTGTGCAATTGCAGCTCTCGCACAAGCTGGACGAGGAAGTGCGGCAGCGGCAGGCCGAGGCGCGGCAGCGCAAGACCCTGGAACAGGCGCTGGCCGCGCCGCTGGCGGCGGGCCGGGTGACCCTGGTCGATGGCCGCATCGGCATCCGCGGCAGCGTGCTGTTCGCGTTGAACTCGGACCAGTTGCAGCCGGAGGGCCGCGACCTGCTCAAGAGCGTGGCCGCGCCGCTGGCCGGCTACCTGAAGGGGCGCGAGGAGATCCTGATGGTGAGCGGCTTTACCGACGACCGTCAGGTGCGCGAGAGCAACCGCCAGTTCGCCGACAACTGGGAACTGTCGGCGCAGCGCGCGCTCACCGTGACCCGCGCCTTGATCGAGGAAGGCGTGCCGGCCGATGCGGTGTTCGCCGCCGCGTTCGGTTCGCAGCAACCGGTGAGCCCGAACGTCGACGAGGCCGGGCGCGCCAGCAACCGGCGCGTGGAGATGGCGCCGGTCCCGAAGCTGGGCAAGTCCGCGCCGGTTCGGCATGCGCGATAAGGCGACATCGGCGGGCGATCGCGTCACGGCATGGCGGGCGCAGCACGGCGCGCGCCTGGACCCGCTGCGCTGGCGCTTCATCGAGGCGCTGGCACGCCGCACCGACGCGCAGCAGGGACAGGCGCGGCACCTGCTCGAACAGCGGTTGAGCGCACGCCTTGCGGCCTATGCCGACGAACTGACCAAGCTGGCGGACGAGGCGAGCACCGCCGATGCGGCCACTCGCGCCGACGCGGCATCCACTACGCCGCGCAGCCCGCTTGGTGAACTGTTGGCGGCGTTCCCGTCGGCCATGCCGAACGCGTTGGACGCGCCAGACGGCGATGCACCGCCCGCCGCAGCGGCCGCATTCGCGCCGCTGCCCGCGCTCGACGACGCGCGTCGGCTGTGGACCCACTTGCACGGTCGCAGCCAATTGCGGCAATCGATGCAGCAGGCCCCCTCCGACGCCGGGCCGCTCAATTCCGGCGTGCTGGTGCACCGCGCGCTGGCACTGATGCGCACGCTGTCGCCGGGCTATCTGCAGCACTTCCTGGCCTACGTGGACACGCTGTCGTGGCTGGAACGGATGCATGAGGACGGCGCACTCGCCTCCCGGCAGGACGCACAGGCCGCGACCGGCAAGAAGCCAGCGCGCGGCAAGCCGCGCAAGCGAAGCTGATTCGCGCAACCGAGCGCCACCATCGCCCCTGTAGGAGCGGCTTCAGCCGCGACAGGCGTTGCCGATGGATCCTGTCGCGGCTGAAGCCGCTCCTACAAAGGCACCCGATTGGGACCGCGTCCGCGATGCGATCGATGCGCATACGAAAAAGGCCGGCTTACGCCGGCCCTTCCCGTTCTTACGTTGCGGCGCGCGTCGCTTACAACGCCTTCGCCGCGGCGACCACGTGCTCGGCGGTGATCTCGAAGTACTTGTACAGCTCGTCGGCCGGGGCCGACGCACCGAACGTATCGAGACCGACCACCGCGCCATCCAGGCCGACGTACTTGCGCCAGAAGCCGGTGACGCCGGCCTCCACCGCCACGCGCTTGCGCACCGCGTTCGGCAGCACCGACTCGCGGTAGGCCGCGTCCTGGCGGTCGAACACATCGGTCGACGGCATCGACACCACGCGCGTCTTCAGGCCCGCGGCATCGAGGGTTTTCTTCGCCTCCACGGCCAGCCCCACTTCCGAACCGGTGCCGATCAGGATCACGTCCGGCACGCCGCCCTCGGCATCGGCCAGCACGTAGCCGCCGCGTTCGATCTGCTTGATCTGCGCGTCGCTGCGCGCCTGGAACGGCAGGTTCTGGCGGCTGAACACCAGGCAGCTCGGGCCGTCCTGGCGGGTGATCGCGGCCTTCCAGCTCACCGCCGACTCGACCGTGTCGCACGGACGCCACACGTCGTTGTTGGGGATGTAGCGCAGCGAGGCCAGATGCTCCACCGGCTGGTGGGTCGGGCCATCCTCGCCGAGACCGATCGAATCGTGGGTGTAGACGTGGATCGCGTGCGCCGGGTTCAGCGCGCTCATGCGCACGCCGTTGCGCGCGTAGTCGCTGAACACCAGGAAGGTGGCGTCGAACGGGATGAAGCCGCCGTGCAGCGCCAGGCCATTGGCGATCGCGGTCATGCCGAACTCGCGCACGCCGTAGTAGACGTAGTTCGCGTTAGGGTCGTCGCTGGCGACCGACTTGCTGGCCTTCCACAGCGTCAGGTTGGAATGCGCCAGGTCGGCCGAGCCGCCGACCAGTTCCGGCAACAGCGGCGCGAACGCCTCGATCGCCATCTGCGAGGCCTTGCGCGAGGCGATGGTCTGCGCTTCGGCAGCCTGCTTGGCGATATAGGCGTCGGCCTGGGCGATGAAGTCCTCCGGCAGCTCGCCGTGCGAGCGGCGGGTCAGCTCGGCGGCCTCGGCCGGGTACTGCTTGGCGTACTTGTCGAACGCCTGCTCCCACTCGGCCTGGCGCAGCGTGCCGGCGCCACCGGCACGCCAGCCGTCGTAGATCTCCTGCGGGATCTCGAACGGGCCGTACGGCCACTGCAGCGCCTTGCGCGCGCCTTCCAGTTCGTCCTTGCCCAGCGGCGCGCCGTGCGAGGATTCCTTGCCGGCCTTGCTCGGCGCACCGAACCCGATGGTGGTGCGGCAGCAGATCAGGGTCGGCTTGTCGCTCTCGCCGATGGCGGCCTCGATCGCCGCCTTGATCGCGTCGGCATCGTGGCCATCGACATCGCGCAGCACATGCCAGCCATAGGCCTCGAAGCGGGCCGGGGTGTCGTCGCTGAACCAGCCGGCGGTGTTGCCGTCGATGGAGATATGGTTGTTGTCCCAGAACGCGACCAGCTTGCCCAGGCCCCAGGTGCCGGCCAGCGAGGCGGCTTCGTGCGAGATGCCCTCCATCATGCAGCCGTCGCCCATGAACACCCAGGTGCGGTGGTCGACGATCTGGTGCTCGGGGCGGTTGAAGCGCTGCGCCAGCAGCTTCTCGGCCAGCGCGAAACCGACCGCGTTGGCGAAGCCCTGGCCGAGCGGACCGGTGGTGGTCTCCACCCCGGGGGTCTCGCTGCGCTCGGGATGGCCGGCGGTCTTGCTGTGCAGCTGACGGAAGCGCTTGAGTTGGTCCAGCGGCAGGTCGTAGCCGGACAGGTGCAGCAGCGCGTACTGCAGCATCGAGCCGTGGCCGTTGGAGAGCACGAAGCGGTCGCGGTTGAACCACTTCGGATTGTTCGGGTTGTGGCTGAGGAAATCGTTCCACAGCACCTCGGCGATGTCGGCCATGCCCATCGGCATGCCCGGATGGCCGGACTTGGCGGCCTCGACCGCATCGGCGGCGAGGAAACGGATCGCATTGGCGAGTTGGCGGCGGGTGGGCGTCGTCATGAAGGGTCTGTTGGAAGCGGGCGCGAGGCGTCGGGCCCCCTATTGTCCCACAGGCGGGGAGTGGGGATTCGGGAGTGGGGATTCGCAACGGCACGGGTGCGCAGGTCGCCAGAGCTGTAGGAGCGGCTTTAGCCGCGACAGGCATTACCGATAGCGCCTGTCGCGGCTAAAGCCGCTCCTACAGCGTCTGGCGGATCAGACCGCGGCGCTGCGTCTTTACCAATCCCCAATCCCGAATCCCCAATCCCTGCCCCTCACCCCTCCTCGCCCTTCGCCACCAGCGTGGTCAGCGCCAGGTCGCCCGTCACATTCAGCGCGGTGCGGCACATGTCCAGGAAGTGGTTGACGCCCAGGATCATGCCGATGCCGACCGGGTCCACCCCGACCATCGCGCAGATCAGCGCCACCACCGGCAGCGAGCCGGACGGCACGCCGGCGGTGCCGATGCCGCCGAGGATGCACACCAGCATCACCATGCACTGCTGGGCGATGCTCAACTCCACGCCGAAGAACTGCGCCAGGAAGATCACCGTCACGCCCTCGAACAGCGCGGTGCCGTTCTGGTTGGCGGTGGCGCCGACCGTGAGCACGAACCGCGACACCTTGTGCGGCAGGCCCATCTCATCGGCCACGCGCAGCGCGGTCGGCAAGGTGGCGTTGCTGGAGGCGGTGGAGAACGCCATCACCGTGGCTTCGCGGGTGCCGCGGAAGAAGCCCAGCGGCGAGCGCCCGGCGAAGCGCACCGCCAGCCCGTAGGTCACCACCATGTGCAGGCCCAGCGCCAGCACCACCACGCCGACATAGGCGCCCAACCGCACCAGCAGTTCGAAGCCGAACAATGCCGCCAGGTTGAACATGAAGCAGGCCACCGCATACGGCGCCAGGCGGATCACCAGCCCGATCAGGGTCATCGATATCTCGAAGATGCCCTCGATGCCGCGCCGCAGCGTCGCCACCTTGGCGTCGTCGCTGAGCACCATGCCCACGCCGAACATCACCGCGAAGAACATCAGCGACAGGATCGCGCCATTGCTGGAGGCGGCGGCGACCACGTTGTCGGGCACGATCGACAACAGCATGTCCATGCCGCGCGGCTGCTCCCGGCTCTGGTCGACGATCTGCGAGGCGCGCTCGGCGTTCTGCTGCAGCAATTGCTGCGCCAGCTCGCGGTCCACGCCGATCCCCGGCTTGAGCACGTTGACCAGCACCAGTCCGAGCAGCACCGCGATGCCGGACAGCACCACCGTGTAGCCCAGCGTCTTCCAGCCGATCCGGCCCAGCGCGCGGATGTCGCCCATCTCGGAAATGCCCATCACCAGCGCCGAGAACAGCAGCGGCACGATCAGCATGAAGATCAGGCTGAGGAACAGCTTGGAGAACGGCGTGGTCAGGTAGGAGGTCAGCGTCTGTACCCACGGCGCGTCGCCGCCCACGCTCATGTGCACCGCCAGGCCCAGCACCAGGCCGAGCGCGAAGCCGATCGCCATTTTCCAATGCAACGGCATGCCGGCCTTGGCCTTCACGGGGGTGTCGGTCATCGTGTGCGCCTGCAGGGAAGAACGGCGAGCTTAACAAACCGGCACCGGCGCACGGCAAGCGCGTCACCGCGCGCCGGGCGACATGATATGCGCAGCAGCGACGGCGGCTGCCCTAGACTCCGGTGTCCCGCCCCCATGGACGCGCGATGCTGACCGGTCTCAACCACCTCACCCTTGCCGTGCGCGCGTTGCCGCGCAGCGTTGCGTTTTACCGCGATACGCTTGGGTTCGTGCTCAGGGCACGCTGGGATACGGGCGCCTACCTGACATTGGATGCACTGTGGCTGTGCCTGTCGCTGGATCCGCAGCGGCGCCCGGCGCCGCAGCCGGACTACACGCACTACGCGTTCTCGATCCCGCACACCGCATTGGCCGGCTTCGAACAGCGCCTGCAGGCCGCTGGCGCGCAACGATGGCAACAGAACCGCAGCGAGGGCGAATCGCTGTATTTTCTCGATCCGGACGGCCATCGCCTGGAGGCGCACGTCGGCGACCTGCAGTCGCGACTGGCGGCCTGCCGGGAACGCCCGTATGCGGGGATGCAGTTTTTCGACTGAAGCCGTGCTGCCACGCGGTCGCGGCGCACGATGGCGCGTGGCGCCCGGGCGTATCAGGCGCTGGACGCCCTCACTGCAGAACGCGAACGACGCGGCGCGGCGCACTGCGCACGCGGACGGGCACCGGCCGTGTCCCCTGCGGCGCGGCGCGCGCGCGGGAACGGCAGTCGGCGTGCCCCGTGCGCGCCTCAGGCGTCGCGCGGGTACAACGGCGGCAGTTCGTCGCTGGCCGGCTTGCGCGGCGCGGCGCGCAGGCGCGGCCCGTCCCAGAACGCCTCGCGCAGTGCGCCACGCGCGCCAGGCACATCGCCTGCACCGCCCCAGCGCGCGCGCTGCAGGCGCAACACCGCCTCGCGCTGCGCCGCGTCGTCGAGCCGTGGCAGCAGCGCATCGAGGTCGGCGACGCCCGCCTGGCTGCACAGGATCGCGGCGACCTCGTCCAGGCCGCCGGCATCCAGTGCCTTGCGCAGATCGGGCAGACCGTAGCGCGCGCGCGGCGCTGGCGCGGTCGCCGCGGCGCTGGCGGCCTGCACACCTGCCGCCGCGCGGGGCGGGCGCGCGCGACGCCACGCCCACAGCAGCGTCGCCAGCCACAGGCCGGCGAACACCGCCGCCAATCCCATCCACAGCGGGGACGCGCCGAGCAGGCCGGCCACCGTCGACGTCGGCGTCACCGCGTTGCCGGCCGGCGCCGCGTCCACGTTCGGCGCTGCTGCGCTGGAGGGCGGCGCGGGCGCGGCGGCTGCGGCGCGCCCGGGCAGCACCTGTAGCGTCAAATCGGGCACACTGGCTTCGCGCGCGGCACCGGCCTGCACGTCCCACCACGGCATGCGCAAGCCGCTCACCCGCAACGGGCCAGGCGCTTGCGGCACGATCGAATAGCGCCGGGTGACCTTCAGTTGCGGGCTGCCGTTGACGAATTTCTGGTCGAACTGCGGCGGCTCGGCGAACACCTGCGCGCCGTCGACGCTGGGCGTCGGCAGCTCCGGAAACTGCGCCTGGGTGGCGCCGCGCGCGCTGGCCTCGACCACGATGTCGGCCGCCTCGCCCACCGCCGCGCGCTGCGGCGTGGCGGTGTAGCGCAGGCGCAGGTCGTGCAGCGGCAGCCACGGCTGCGGTGCGTTGGCCGGTTGCGCGCGCACCTGCAGGGTCTGCGCGGCGCTGCGCGCGTTGAGGTCGCCGCCGCGGCCGAAGTAGTCGTCGAAAAAGCCGGTCGGGCCGCGTCCGCGGAAGCGTGCGCCCGGCAAGGTCAGCGGCCCGCTGCGCTCGGGCACCAGCAGGAAGCGGCGCTCGACCACGGTGAACATGCGCCCATTGATCTCGCGACGGCTCTGGATGTCGTCACCGAGGCGCTGCAGCGCGGCGCCGACGGGGGGATCCAGGTCCAGTTCGCCCGAGGTCAGCGGCACGCCCAGGTACAGCCGCACCACCACGCCGACGCTCTGCTGCACGTACGGTTGCGCGTCGTCGGCCTGGGTCTGCACGAAGACGTCGGCATTACCGATCTGCCCCGGATCGGCGCCCCCCCCGTTGTCGGCCGACGATTGCGATTGCGATTGCGCCGGCACTGGCGCCGGCGTCGGCGCCGTCACGCCGACCAGCAGCCGCAGCGGCGCGGTGCGCTCGTTGCCGACGCGCAGCGCCGGGACCTCCAGCGTGCCGGTGGTCCGCGGCGTCAGCACCACGCCGAACAGCGACTTGACCGAGACCTTGCCGTTGATGACCTCCATCTGCCGGCTGTTGACCGCGTTGCTGAGCGCGAACTGCGCCTGCAGCGGCGCGTACTCCGGCGTGACCAGGGCCTGGTCGGTCTCGATGTTGAGGGTGACGCCCTCGCCGGCGTCCACGTTGTCGCGGTCCAGCCATGCCCGGGTCGCGGCCGCGGCCGGCAGCGCGGCCAGCAGCACCAGGACAGCCGACAGGGTTACGGCGGCCAGCCGCGCGAACGGGGGGGACGCGCAACCGCGCCGGCGGCGTTGCTTGCGTTCGATCATGGTCCTTCCCGCTGCCTGCGTTCGTGTTCGAGCCTGAATTTGGCGCGCAGCAGGTTGCCCGGATCGTCCGGCACGCGCCGCAACCACGCCTCCACCGCCTGGCGTTGTTCGCGCTGCTGCGGCGTTTCCGTGGCGGCGCCCGCGGCCGCCTGCTTGCCGGCCGCACCTTGCTGCGCCGCCATCGCTTGCTGCATCTGCTGGCGCTGCGCGGCGTCGGCCTGCTGCTGCGCCTGCGCATCGCCGGGCTTGGGCGGCGTCGGCGGCGGCGCATCCTTCGGCGTCTGCGGCTGGGGCGACTGCCCATCCTTCTGCCCAGGTTGACCCTGCGCGCCAGGCTGCGGCGGCGTGGCCTGCCCCTTCTGCTGGTCCTTGGGGGTACCGCCGGCACCGGGCTGCGCTTGGCCCTTCTGGTCCTGCTGCGGCGTGTCCTTGCCCTGCTGCCCCGGCTTGTTCTGCGCGGACGGATTCTGCTCGGACTGGCGCTTGCGCGCGGCCTCCACCGCGGCGCGGTTGGCGAGCGCATCGGGCATCCGCGGATGCCGCTGCAGCGCCTTGTCGTAGGCCTCGATGGCGTCGTCGTAGCGGCCCTGCCGGGCCAACGCGTTGCCCAAGTTGTACCAGCCCTGGTCGCTGTCGATGCCTTCGAACTGTTTCTGTGCGGCGGCAAAGTCGCCCTTGCGATAGGCCTGCACGCCGGCATCCAGGCGCTGCTGTTGGACCTGGTCGGGACGCCGCCACAAAGTACCGGCGGCGGCGGCGCCAGCCGTCGCGCCGCTGGCGGCCTGCGCCTGGGGCGGCGCTGCCAGCGGCAACAGCGCCAACAGCAGCAACGCGGCACCGCTGCGGCGGCGGAACGCGAACAGCGCCAGCAGCAGCAACGGCGGCAGCAGCCAGTAGCCCTGGTCCAGCCAGACCCGGCCGCTCCGCTCGCCGCTGCTCGTCGCGTCCTGTTGCGCCGGCTGCAGCAGGTCCAGCGCGCGCAGGTCGGCATCGGTCGGGGCCAGCGTGGCGTAGCGGCCGTTGCCGGCGGTGGCCAGCGCCTGCAACGCGCCCGCATCCAGCTGCGCGTGGCCGATGCCACCGTTGCCATCGCGGTACGCCGCGCCCTGCGCGGTGCCCAGTCCCAGCACGGACACGCGGTAACCCTGCCCGGCCGCGCGCGCGGCCGCCTGCCGCGCAGACGCGTCGGCCTGGTCGCTGAGCAGCAGGATGTCGCCACGGGCAAAACCGGCCTGGCGCAACAATTGCGCCGCCCAGTCGATGGCCAGGTCGCTGCGCTGCCCAGGCACCGGCATCACCTGCGGCGACAGCGCGTCCAGGAACAAGGCCACGTTGGCCGCGTCGTCGGTCAGCGGCGCCACGGTGTAGGGTTCGCCGGCGTAGGCCAGCAACGCCACCTCGCCGCCGGCGCGTTCGCGCAGCAGGGTCGCCAGCTTGGCGCGCGCCTGCAGCAGGCGCGAGGGCGGCAGGTCGCCGGCCTCGATCCGCGCCGACAGGTCCAGCGCGATCACCAGCGGCGTGCGCGACTGCCACAGCGGCTGCTGTTCCTGGCGCCAGCTCGGCCCGGACAGCGCCAGCACCGCCAGCGTGTAGCCCAGCGCCGCCCACCACACCCCGGACAGCGAGCGCCGGCCATCCTCCTTGGCGAGCAGATGCGGCAACAGATGCGCGTCGACCGCGCGCCGCCAGACGTTGCGGCGGCGGCGCCGGCGCCACCAGCTCCAGCCCAGCAGCGGCAGCAACAGCAGCGCCCACAGCCATTGCGGGCGCAGCAGATGCAAGGCGTCCAGCGCGGCGAGCACCGTGTTCATTGGCGCCTCCACGGCCAGATGAACGAGAGCAGCGCCAGTCCCAGCGCCGCCGCCAGCGGCCACGCATAGCGCTCGATCCGCGGACGCACCGCCGGGCCGGCCGAGCGCACCGGCTCCAGGCGTTCCAGTTCGGCGTAGATCGAGGCCAGTTCGTCGGTGTCGCGGGCGCGGAAGAAACGCCCGCCGGTGTCCTGCGCGATCTTGCGCAAGGTGTCCTCGTCGACCTGGTCGTCGCCGCCGGCGGGAAGCGGCAGGCCGAACAGCGAATAGGCGCCGGCGCCGCCGAAGGCGATGGTGTAGACGCGCACGCGCTCGGCCTTGGCCAGTTCCGCGGCCTTGGTCGGCTCCAGCACGCCGGCGGTGTTGACGCCGTCGGTCAGCACGATCAGCACGCGGTCGCCCTGCGGTTGTTCGCGCAGGCGCTTGACCGACAGCGCGATCGCATCGCCGAGCGCGGTCTCGCGCCCGGCCAGACCGACCACGCTGTCGCGCAGTTGGTCGCGCACCGTCGCCAGGTCGGCGGTCAGCGGGGTCAGCGCATAGGCCTGCTGCCCGAACACCAGCAGGCCGATGCGGTCGCCGTCGCGGCGGTCGAGGAAGTCGGCCAGCACCGCCTTGGCGGCGGTCAGCCGGTCCACCGTGCGCCCGCCCAGGCTCATGTCCGGCTCGCTCATGCTGCCGGACAGGTCCACCGCCAGCATCATCTGCCGCGCCTGCTGCGGCGGCGACAGCGGCTCGCCCAGTTGCAACGGCCGCGCCGCCGCCGCGCACAGGCAGATCCAGGCCAGCCACGCCAGCCACTGGCCGACCCGCCACAGGCCGCCGCGCGCCGGTGCCGCGGCCACCGCCTGCAATTGCGCCGCGTACGGCACGCGCAACGCCGGCGCGCTGCCGCGTTGCGCCGGCAGCAGGCGCGCCAGCAGCGGCAACGGCAACGCCAGCCACATCCATGGCCAGGCGAACCCGGTCAGCAGATCGCCCAGGTCCTGCCAGTGCAGCGGGACGATGCCGAGCGTCGCCATGCTCAACGCCCCCCCATCAGTTCGAGGAAGCGGCGCCGCGCCAGCGGCAGCAGCGCCTGCACCTGCGCAGGATCCAGTTCGCGCCGATAGCCACCGTCGAGCAGCACGCGGCCCGGACCGGCGGAAAACTCCTGGCGCTTGCCGCCGTCGAGGAAACGCAGCCACGGCTCGCCCTGCAGCGCCGCGGCCGCCGGGTCGCGGCGCCGCGCCGCGCGCCGCAGCAGTTCCGACATCGCCGCCACCTGCGCCGGCGCGGTGTCGGCGGCCAACGCCGCATCGAACTGGCGCTGCCAGCGGCGCAGGCGCGCACGCCGCCACGCCCAGATGCCCAAGGTGACGCCCAGCGCCAGCAGCAGCGCGGCGCCCAGCAGCCACCAGCCGGGCGCCGGCGGCCACCATGGCGGTGCCGGCGGCAGGTGCACGTCGCGCAGCGGCAACTGTTGCGGGGTCATCGTGCCGCGCTCGCGCCCGGCGCCGGCGCCGGCGCCGGCAGCAGCCACGATTCGCTGGCCGCGTCGCTGCGCAGCACGCGCACCTGCACGCCACGGCCAGGCAGTTCGGCGGCCAGTTGCTCCAGCGGCGCGACGAACTGCGCATGCCAACGCTGCTGCGCGCTGGTCGCCAGCAGGTCGACCTCCACCCGGCGGCCTTCGGCCCAGAACGGCAGCGCCGCGCGTGGCGGCTGCAGCTCCAGCGCGTCGGCCAGCAACAGCAGCACCACATCGTTGTGCAGCGCCAGCCCGGCCCAGCGCGCCGCGGGAATGGCGATGGCGCTGCCGGGATCGGCCAGTACCACTAGCCGCGATCCTGGCCGCAGCAGCTTGGCCGCATGCTCCAGCGCCACGCCGAGGCCCGCGTCCTCGTGCGGCGGCTGCGCGTACCAGCGCGCCAGCGCATCGAGCACGCGCAACGCGCCGCGCGGCCCAGCCGCCGGCGGTACCGGCGCTTCGCTGCGGCTGCCACGCAGCGCGGCGAGGCGATCGCCCTGGCGCTGCGCGGTCCATGCCGCGACCGCGCCAGCGCGCGCGGCCTGCACCGACTTGAAGCGCACACGGGTACCGAAATACAGCGCCGGCGCGGTGTCGGCCACGATCAGGCTCAGCCGCTCGCGCTCGGCCTGGAACAACTTGGTGTGGGTGCGCCCGCTGCGCGCGGTGAGCCGCCAGTCGATATGGCGCACGTCGTCGCCGGCCACGTACTCGCGCGACTCGGCGTACTCCATGCCGCGCCCACGCTGCGCCGCCGGCGCGCTGCCGCTGAGACCATGGCGCCCGCGCCGCGGCGGCGGCACCCGCGCCACGCTGGCGCGCAACGCCACCAGTTCGGCCAGGCTCGGCCGAACGCCGTCGCCGCCGCTGGCGGGTTCGGCGCGCGGTGTCTGCGATGGCAGTGTGTGCACGGCCATCGCGCGCTACCTCGCCCGCGTCGCGCCGACGCCGGCGCGGTGCATGCCAAGACACACCGGCGTATGGCGCCGCCGCCGCGCGCGTTCGTGCCGCCGCTCGCTCAAGGCGGCGGCACCCGATCCAACAGCGCGGCGACCAGGCGACCGCCATCCCAGCCCTCGGCGGTGGCCTCGTAACTGGGCAGCACCCGGTGGCGCAGGACATCCGGCGCCACCGCGCGCACGTCGTCCGGGGTCACGAAGTCGCGTCCCGCCAGCCAGGCGCGCGCCCGCGCGCACCGCTCCAGCGCGATCGAACCGCGCGGGCTCGCGCCCCACGCGATGCGCCGCGCCAGCGCCGCGTCGTAGCCGCTGGCATCGCGCGAGGCCAGCACCAGCTCGATCAGGTAGCGCTCCAGCGGCGGCGCCATGTGCAGCGACAGCAGCGCGCGGCGCGCGGCGAAGACATCCTCCAGCGGCATGCGCGGCGGCGCGGTCTCGCCATGGTCCAGGGTCTCGCGGGCGCGCTCGCGCGCCAGGCGCAGGATCTCGGCCTCGGCCGCAGCCTCCGGATAGCCGATCCGCACGTGCATCAGGAACCGGTCCAACTGCGCTTCCGGCAGCGGGAAGGTGCCCTCCTGCTCGATCGGGTTCTGCGTCGCCATCACCAGGAACAGTTTCGGCAGCGCATAGGTGTGGCGGCCCACGGTGACCTGGCGCTCACCCATCGCCTCCAGCAGCGCCGACTGCACCTTGGCCGGCGCGCGGTTGATCTCGTCGGCAAGCAGGATCGGATGGAAGATCGGCCCGGGCAGGAACTCGAAGCGGCTTTCCTGCGGCCGCCACACCTCGGTGCCGGTCAGGTCCGCCGGCAGCAGGTCCGGGGTGAACTGCACGCGGGCGAAGTCCGCCTCCAGCCGCGAGGCCAGCGCTCGGATCGCGGTGGTCTTGGCCAGGCCGGGCGCGCCTTCGACCAGCAGGTGGCCATCGGCGAGCAACGCGATCAGCAGCCGTTCCACCAAGGCGGACTGGCCGACGATGGTCTCGGTCAGGCCCTCGCGCAGGGCCAGGAAGGCGGCGTGGAGGCGCTGCTGTTCGGCCGCGGCGGGAGAGGAATCGATGCTCGAGGGTGTGGTGTCCATGCGCCGAGTTTGACCGATCGGCGGTGAAATGGTTCTGCCGGCTCCCAAGAAGCGGGTCGCAAATTCAGATTTTCCTCATCCGCCGGCACAAACGACGACGGGAGAAGCGCCCGCTTCTCCCGTCGCAATACCCGCATGGCATGGTGCGTCCGCCGCCAGATGCGGCGGCCCTTCTCAACCGCCGGCAGGCCCGCGCTTGGCCACGCGCATCACCTTCGGGGTCACGAAGATCAGCAGCTCGGCCTTGCTCTTGCTGCGGCCGCGCTTCTTGAACAGATTGCCCAGGAACGGGATATCGCCCAGGAACGGCACCTTGGAGATGCTGCTGCGGTCGGTGAACTCGTACACACCACCGATCACCACGGTCTGGCCGTCGTCCACCAGCACCGCGGTGTTGATCTCGCGGCGGTTGATTTCGGGGACGGTGCCGTAGTTCTCCAGGATCACGAAACGTTCGATCTCGTCCTTCTTCACATTCATGTTGAGGAAGACGCGATTGTCGTCGGTGATGGTCGGGGTGACCTTCAGCTCCAGCAGCACTTCCTTGAACTGCACGTTCGGCGTCGCCGCGGTCCCGGCGGTGCCACCGGTGATGGTGACGTAGGCGAACTCCTTACCTTGCTTGATCACCGCCTCGCGCTGGTTGGAGGTCACGATGCGCGGATTGGAGATCACCTCGCCACGGCCTTCTTCTTGCAGCGCCGACAATTCCAGATCCAAGTTGAAGTTGGTTCCCAGCAATGTATAGGCCAAGCTCGGCATACTGGTCGCGGAGGTGAAGGTCGTTCCACCCAGATTGACATTGAGCCCGCGCGTGGCAGCGGTGCCGCCGCCGGTCGCACCGCTACCGACGGTCGCGGTATTGCCACTGTAGGTGTGGGTGCCGCCGATGCCGAACTTGGCACCCAGGTCGCGGGCGAAGGTGTCGGTGGCGATGACGATGCGGCCCTCGATCAGCACCTGGTCGACCGGCCGGTCGATCACGTTGATCAGCTCGCGCATCTGCGCGATCTTCTTCGGGATGTCGCTGATCATCAGCGTGTTGGTGCGCTCGTCGGCGACGATGCGGCCGCGCGGCGACAGGAACCCATTGTCGTTCTGGCCGCTACCCCCGCCGCCACCACCGCCGCCACCGCCGCTGCCGCCGATGCCCTTGGCTTCGGTCAGCGCCTTGAAGATCGTGGTGGCGCTGTGGTAGTTGATCTGGATGTAGTCGGTGCTCAGGTCCTCGCGGTTCTCGATCGCGATCCGCGCGTCTTCCTTGTCCTGCTCGAACTTGGCCAGCTCCTGCTGCGGCGCGACCCACACCACGGCGCCGTCGCGGCGCTTGTCCAGGCCCTTGGCGCGCAACACGATGTCCAGCGCCTGGTCCCACGGCACGTTTACCAGGCGCAGGGTGACGCTGCCCTGCACGGTGTCGGAGGCGACGATGTTGAGGTTGGATTCCTCGGCGATCAGCTGCAGCACCGTGCGCACCGGCACGTCCTGGAAGTTGAACGTGACCGGCCGGCCGCTGTAGCCGCGCGCGGCGACCTGCGCCGCCGCCTGGCTGACCGTGGCGGTGGTCACCGCGCCCACCGCCGGCGCCGCGGCGCGAGGCGAGATTTCCACCACGTACTCGTTGCCGGACTGGTAGGCCAGCGACTCGAAGGCGCCATTGGTGCTCAGCACCAGTTGCGCGCCGCCGGCATACGGCTTGGCGTCGATGCGCTGCACCGGGGTCGCGAAGTCGGTGACGTTGAGCGGGCGCTGCAGCTCCGCCGGCAACGCCGCGTTGCCGACATCCACCACCACGCTATTGCCCTGGGTGCGCAGGTCGGGACTGGCGCCAGCGCCACTGAACTGCAGGATCAGTCGCCCCGCATCGCCATCGCCGCGCTTGAAATCGATTTTCGACACCGTCAGCTTGGCCGCCGCCTGCGGCGCCGCCGCGGCAGGGCCAGGCGCGGGCGCCGCCGCCAGCGCACCGCCAGCCACGGCCGCGCTTCCCAGCATCGCCGCCAACCCCAATGCGCATAGCCGCACCGTCGCGTGGCGCCGGATGGGACGCAGGCTCAGGGCTTTGGAAAAAGTCATCGTGCTATCCCCATAATCAATCATTGATCGTCCAGCGCTACGGCGGCCGGACGTTCCAGCCAACCGCCAGCGCCATCCGGCACCAGTTCAATCAAATCGATGCGATCCTCGTGCACCCCGGTCACGCGGCCATCGCTTTGCCCCATGTAGATGCCGGGACGGACCCGGTAGGTCACCTTGTCCGGCGCCATCACCAGCGCCACCAGGCCGCCGCCGTTGCCGAGCGTGCCGACCATCTTCAGCCCGTCCAGCGGGAACTGTTCCAGCGGTTCCTTGCGCCGGTTCGGGTCCGGGCGCAGGCCGTTGTTGCCGTCCGGGCTGGTCCAGGCATCGCTGAACGGATCACGCAGCCCTTGCGCCGCATATTCGAAGGTCTCGAACTGCTGCATCACCGGCAGCGGCTCCAGCGGCTGCGCCGGCCGCGCGCGCACTTCCTTCACCCAGTTCTCCAGGTTCGGGGCATCGCCCGGTGTGCTGGTCACGCTGCGACCGCACGCGCCGAGCAGCGCCACCAGCGCCAGCCCCGCCAGGCATCGGACCGCCTTGGAACGCCGCTTCATGCGCCACCGCCTTTCTTGGAACCCTTCTTCGCCGCGGCCGCCGCCTTCTCCTGGTCCGCCATTTCCTTGTCGTCCAGATAGCGGTAGGTCTTGACCGTGCCGGACAGTTCCAGCTCGCCGCGCGCGGTGATGCCGGCCTTCTTGTCCTTGGGCTTGAGGTTGATGTCGTGCATGGTGAGGATCACCACCCGCGGCAGCGAGGCCACGCCGCTGACGAAGGCGCCGAACTGGTGGTAGCTGCCGACCATGCGCAGCGCGATCGGCTTCTCCGCGTAGAACTCCTTCGGCGACTCCGGACCCGGCTGGAACAGCTCGTTGGCCAGGCCGCTGGACAGCGCGGTCTGCGAGATGTCGATGATCAGGTCGGGCATCTCGGTCTTGCTCGGCAACTGCCGCAGCATCTGCTGCAGCACTTGCTCCATCTGCGCCAGTTGCTGCTTCAGCGGCCCCAGGTTGACCGCGCGGCTCTGCTCCTTCTCGAACGTGCCGCGCAGTTCGGTTTCCTTCTGCTCCAGCGAGGCGAGTTCGTCGCGCTTGTCGCTGATCAGCAGGAACCACGACAGGATCAGGATGAACAGCGTGACCAGCACGCAGAAGCCGATCTTGGCCTGCTGCGGCCAGTTGCCGATGTTGTTGAAGTCCAGGTCTTTGACGTTGAATTTCTTGCTCATGACGCCGGTCCCTGTTGCGCTGGCTTGGCGGCGGGCGTGGCCGGCGCGGCGGCCGGCGGCGTCGCCGGGGCGGTCGGGGCGGCAGGCG
This sequence comes from Xanthomonas sp. DAR 35659, assembly GCF_041242975.1. Classification (NCBI taxonomy): domain Bacteria; kingdom Pseudomonadati; phylum Pseudomonadota; class Gammaproteobacteria; order Lysobacterales; family Lysobacteraceae; genus Xanthomonas; species Xanthomonas medicagonis. The sequence continues at coordinate 1,262,258 of NZ_CP162488.1, read as the reverse complement.
CGGGAGCGGCGGCGGGCGCCGTCGGCATGGCACCTGGCGCGCTTGGCGTACCCGGCGCGCCGGGAGCCGGCGCGGCAGCGCCCGGCAGCGTCTCCGTCGTATCGCCCGGAACCGGCAGCTTGACCTTGAGGGTGAACGCGTACGGCAGGGCCTTGGCGTCGACGATCGGGCCCCTGGCCTCCTTGTCCTGGGCCTTGGCCTCGATCACCGTCAGCTCGGGATTGGTCATCCAGCCCGAACCCTCGAGGTTGCGCATGTAGGCGCTGACCCGCGCATTGGACTGCGAGCGGCCTTCCAGGGTCAGGATGTCGCCTTCCTGCTTGACTGCGGTCAGCACCACGCCGTCGGGGATCGTGCGCACCAGCGAGTCGAACAGATGCACCATCTGCGAGCGCTTGGCCTGCAGTTCCTCGATGACACGCTTGCGCGCCAGCAGGCGCCGCTTCTGCTCGTCGAGCTTGTCGATTTCCTTGTTCTGCGCCTGGACCTTCTCGATCTCGGTCTGCAGGTAGGCGTTGCGCGCGTTCTGTCCGGTGATCTGGGCGTCGTAGTAGAACCAGATCAGCCCCGCCAGCAACACGCCGGCCAGGGCGGCGATGCCCAGCATCGAGTAGAACTCGCGCTCGCGCTGCTTGCGTCGCTCCGCCCGCCAGGGCAGCAGGTTGATTCTTGCCATCAGTCGAAGCTCCTCAGAGCCAGGCCGGTGGCGATCATCAGCGCCGGCGCGTCCTGGGCCAGCGCGTGCGCCTGGACCTTCGGCCCCAGGGTCATCTGCGCCAGCGGGTTGGCGACCACGGTCGCCACCCCCAGTTGCTCCTCGACCATCTCCGGCAAGCCGGCCAGCGCCGCGCAGCCGCCGGCCAGCACGATATGGTCGACCCGGTTGAACTCGCTGCCGGCATAGAAGAACTGCAGCAGGCGGCTGATCTGCTGCACCGTCGCTTCCTTGAACGGCTCCAGCACTTCGATCTCGTAGCTTTCCGGCAGCCCGCCCTGGCGCTTGGCCATGCCGGCTTCCTCGTAGGTCAGGCCGTAGCGGCGCATCACTTCGTCGGTCAGTTGCTTGCCGCCGAACACCTGTTCGCGGCTGTACAGGCTGCGGCCGCCGCGCAGGACGTTGAGCGTGGTCATGGTCGCGCCGATATCGACCAGGGCGACGACGCCGTCGGCCGCCACCGGCAGTTCGCTGGCGACCAGCGCGAACGCGTTCTCGACCGCGAAGGCCTCCACGTCCATCACCTTGGCGACCAGGCCACCCAGTTCCAGCGCCGACTGGCGCAGTTCCACGTTCTCCGAGCGCGACGCGGCCAGCAGCACCTGCACCATCTCGGGGTTGTTGGGGATCACGCCCAGCACCTCGAAATCCAGGTTCACTTCGTCGATCGGGTACGGGATGTAGTTCACCGCCTCCAGTTCGACCTGCGCTTCCAGCTCGTTCTCGTCCAGTTCGGCCGGCATCGGGATCAGCTTGGTGATCACCGCCGAGCCGGCCACCGCCGCGGCCGCATGCTTGGCGCGGGTGCCGGACCGGGTCACGGCGCGGCGAATCGCTTCGCCCACGGCCTCGACCTCGACGATGTTCTTCTCGACCACGGCGTTCGGCGGCAAGGGCTCCACGGCGTAGTGCTCCACGCGGAACCGGTTGCCGCTACGCGACAGCTGCAACAGCTTGACGGCGGTCGAACTGATATCGACGCCGATCAGCGGTTGCTGACTCTTTGGGATAAGCCCCACGGATTTTCCCCTGCCGACGGGCACTTGGACGCTACTCTTGCGTCCGCGCATTAATAACGAATTTTTTGCAATTGGCAACCACCCCAGACCCGTCGCGCCCCCCGGTCGCGGCATGTCCTGTGGCGGCAAACCCTTCGCATCCCCGGAATCGGCCCCAGCCGTTCCCCGGCGTACTCTATACTCTGCGCCCAAGAAATCTGCAATCGGAATCTCTGTCGATGCCCCGTTTTCGTCGTTGGCTGCGCTGGGCGCTGGTCACGTGTGTCGTCCTCGTCCTGGTCGGAGCCGCCGCCGCCGGCGGGCTGTACTACGTCGTTTCCTCCAAGCTCCCCGACGTGCAGACGCTGCGCCAGGTGGAACTGCAGGAGCCGATGTACGTCTATGCCAGCGACGGCAAGCTGATGGCGCTGTTCGGCGAGACCCGGCGCTATCCGATCACGATGAAGGACGTGCCGGAGCGGCTGAAGCAGGCGTTCCTGGCCACCGAGGACGCGCGCTTCTACCAGCACGGCGGCGTCGACTACAAAGGCATCGCGCGCGCGGTGTGGCTGCTGGCCACCACCAGCGACAAGCGCGTGCCGGGCGGCTCCACCATCACCCAGCAGGTCGCCCGCCAGTTCTTCCTGAGTTCCGAGTACAGCTACACCCGCAAGCTGGCCGAGATCCTGCTGGCGCGCAAGATCGAGGCCGAGCTGAGCAAGGACGAGATCTTCGAGCTGTACCTCAACAAGAGCTTCTTCGGCAACCGCGCCTACGGCATCGCCGCGGCGGCCGAGTACTACTACGGCAAGAAGCTCAACGAGCTGAGCCTGGACGAGATGGCCTCGCTGTCGGGCATCCCCAAGTTCCCCTCCAGCGGCAACCCGATCAGCAACCCCGAGCGCGCCAAGCAGCGCCGCGACAACTACGTGCTCAGCCGCATGGCCGCGCTGGGCTACATCACCCAGGCCGAGGCCGACGCTGCCAAGGCGGTGCCGATGCACGCCGCGCCGCACGAGCGCCCGGTCGAGGTCGAGTCGCCGTACGTGGCCGAGCTGGTGCGCCAGGAAATGATCGCCCGCTTCGGCGGCGACGTGCTCGACAAGGGCTACCACGTCACCACCACCATCGACGCCGAACTGCAGACCGCGGCCAACCAGGCGGTACGCAAGGGCCTGGTGATCTACGACCGGCGGCATGGCTGGAACGGCGTGGAGAAGCACTTCGACGTGGCCGCCGACGCCGACGCCGCCGCGCTGGCCAGCCACCTGGCCGGGGTCTACGCGCAGGGCGGCATGCTGCCGGCCATCGTCGCGGCCACCGGCAACGACGGCAGCGCCACCGTGGTGCTGGGCAACAAGACCGAACTGGTGCTGCCGGTCGCGTCCAGCCGCTGGACCGGGCGCAGCCCGGCCACCCTGCTCAAGCGCGGCGACCTGGTGCGGGTCCAGGCCGGCGACAAGCCGGACGAATGGGAACTGACCCAGTTGCCGCGCGGGCAGTCGGCACTGGTCTCGCTGGACGCCAGCAACGGCGCGCTGCGCGCCCTGGTCGGCGGCTTCAGCTATGCCGGCAACAAGTTCAACCGCGCCACCCAGGCGCGGCGCCAGCCGGGCTCCAGCTTCAAGCCGTTCCTGTACGCGGCCGCGTTCGAGAAGGGCTTCAACCCGGCCTCGATCGTGCTCGACGCGCCGGTGGTGTTCCGCGACCGCCGCGGCAAGACCTGGTCGCCGCAGAACGACGGCGGCGGCTTCCGCGGCCCGATGCGCCTGCGCGAGGCGCTGGTGCAGTCGCGCAACCTAGTCTCGGTGCGCCTGCTCGACAGCATCGGCGTGGATTTCGCGCGCAAGTACATCAGCCAGTTCGGCTTCCAGGAAGCCGAGTTGCCGCCCAACCTGTCGATGTCGCTGGGCACCGCCTCGCTGACTCCGCTGTCGGTGGCGCGCGGCTATGCGGTGTTCGCCAACGGCGGCTCGCGGGTGGACCCCTGGATCATCGACAAGGTCACCGACCGCGACGGCAATGTGCTGTTCCAGGAGCATCCGCCCACCGCCTGCCGCAGCTGCGGCAGCGTCGGCGGCAGCGTCGCCCCGGCCAGCCAGGTGGTGGACGGCTTCAACTTCGGCGCCGCCACGCCGCCGCCGGCGCCCAAGCCCGAGGCGACCGCGGCAGCGGCGCCGGCCGAGACCGCGCCCGCGACCGATCCGGAAGCCAAGGTGGCGCCGCGCGCGATCGACGAGCGCACCGCCTACCAGTTGGTGTCGATGATGCGCGACGTGGTCCAGCGCGGCACCGGCACCGCGGCCAAGGTGCTCGGCCGCGTCGACGTCGGCGGCAAGACCGGCTCCACCAACGACCACCGCGACGCCTGGTTCTCCGGCTTCGGCGGCCCGTACGTGACCACGGTGTGGGTCGGCCGCGACGACTTCCGTTCGCTCGGCTACCGCGAGTACGGCGGCAAGGCGGCGCTGCCGATCTGGATCGACTACATGCGCGTGGCATTGAAGGACAAGCCGATCGCCAGCAACGATCCGCCGGCCGGCATGGTCCAGGCCACCCTCAACGGCGCCACCGAATGGGTCAAGGTCGAGGACATGGACCGCATCCAGGAGTTCGACTACGGCCTGCAGGACCAGAAGACCGACGACGCGGCGTTCGACATCTTCTGATCGGGCTGGGAATCGGGAATCGGGACAGCATGGCGGCCCTTGGGTGCGGCCGCCATTGACGTCGGCGCCAGCCGCAGGCGGCAGCGACGCCGGCGATGCATGTCGGCGTCACGGGGCTGTTGTACAGTCGGGGCAGGCTTTCAGGGAGGTGGCCCCATGCACCACGCTCGGCAACATGCCCAGACCCGCACGCACGAACGCCGCCGCCGGCTGGCCCACGAGGCCGCCCGGCTGATGGCCGAGGGCGGCATCCGCGACTTCCACCAGGCCAAGCTGAAGGCCGCCGACCGGCTCGGCATCCACGACGACGCCTCGCTGCCGCGCAACCGCGAGATCGAGGACGCGCTACGCGAGTATCAGCGGCTGTTCGCCGGGCCCGACCACGCCGGCGGCCTGCGCCTGCGCCGCGAGGCCGCCTTGCGCGCGATGGACTTCCTGCACGGCTTCGCGCCGCGCTTGGTCGGGCCGGTGCACGAGGGCACCGCCGATGCCAACAGTCCGGTGCAGTTGCATCTGCACAGCGACGATGCCGACGCGGTGGCGCGCTTCCTCGAAGACCACCGGATCCCGGCCGAGTCGCGCACGCGCCGGCTGCGCCTGGATCGCGAACGCAGCGAGGAGTTTCCGGTGTGGCTGTTCGCCGCCGAGGAACTGACCTTCGACCTCACGGTGCTGCCCTACGACGCGCTGCGCCAGGCGCCGCTGTCGCAGGTCGACGAAAAGCCGATGCGGCGCGCCTCCGAGAGCCAGTTGCGCCAACTGCTGACCGAGCAGGACATCGCCGACTACCAGCAGCGCGGCTGAGCCGCACGCGGCATACTCGGCGCGGCATCTCCCTGCCGCCACCGGATACCGCTGCATGCCCGCCATCGCGCCCACCGCCATCGTCGTCTCGCGCGACAGTTTCGACAGCGACGACGCCTACGCGCTGATCCAGTCCAACATCAGCTTCATCAATGCCCAGCTCGACCAGTGGCTGCGTCCGGACGAGATCGCCGCCGACGCGATGTGCAGCTACTACGTGGACTTCTACGTGGCCCAGGTGAACAACGGCGGCTTCGCCCAGTTCGTCTACAACTGCAACGCCGACCCGGAGGTGCTCGACCAGGTCGGCCGCGGGCTCGACGCGATGCAGGCGCCGCGGCACGCCGCGCTGTACGCGGCCAGCCGCGCGCTGCTGGAGCAGATGGACGACGCCACGCTGGAGGCCTTCATGGAGGGCGACTACTTCGGCGACAACCCCGCGCGCGACGCGCTCGATCGGCACAGCGGCGCCTTCTATGCGCTGGCGGACGAGGAAGACCTGATCGCGCTGAACTCGGCCTGGTTGCGCACGCATCCGCACTTGGTGGTGTTGTCGATCCCGCAGATGCAGGCCGAAGTGGAACGTCGCGCCGCCGCCCTGCCCGACCGCCCGGCGCGGGTCGCCGCGGCGCTGGCCAACGAGCCGCGCTACATGAAGCTGATCCGGCGCCTGTGCGCCGAGAGCGGGCATGCGCTGGATCGGGTGACCGCCGGCGACCCCAGCCACCCGCACGGCAGCCAGCAGGTCCTGGCCTGGCATTTCCTCACCGATCGCGGCCACTTCTACCTGCTCGATCTCGACGGCATCGCGCGCATGCACGATGCCGACAGCCACGCGGTGATCGCGCAGGTCGAAGCGCCCGAAGAGCCGTAGCGGCAGCGGCGGCACAAACGAAAACGCCCCGCGGCGCGGGGCGTTTCCGGTCACGCGACAGGGCGCGATCAGCGCTGGCCGTCGGCCTTGTAGTCGCGCTTGTCGTAGCCGGTGTAGATCTGACGCGGACGGCCGATCTTCATTTCCGGGTCGACCTGCTGCTCCAGCCAGTGCGAAACCCAGCCGGCGGTACGGGCGATGGCGAACATCACGGTGAACATCTCCACCGGGATGTTCAGCGCCTTGTAGATGATGCCCGAGTAGAAGTCGACGTTCGGGTACAGCTTGCGCTGCACGAAGTAGTCGTCCTTCAGCGCGGCCTCTTCCAGCTTCAGCGCCACTTCCAGCAGCGGGTCGTTGACGCCCAGCTCGCCCAGCACCTTGTGCGTCATCTCGCGGATGATCTTGGCGCGCGGGTCGAAGTTCTTGTACACGCGGTGGCCGAAGCCCATCAGGCGGAAGCTCGAGTTCTTGTCCTTGGCCTTGGCCACGGCGCTCTCGACGTTGTCGGCGGTGCCGATCTCTTCCAGCATCTTCAGCACGGCTTCGTTGGCGCCGCCGTGCGCCGGGCCCCACAGCGCGGTGATTCCCGCGGCGACCGAGGCGTACGGGTTGGCGCCGGTGGAACCGACCAGGCGCACGGTCGAGGTCGAGGCGTTCTGCTCGTGGTCGGCGTGCAGGATGAATAGCAGGTCCAGCGCCTTGGCCACGACCGGATTCATCTCCAACTGCTCGCTCGGCACCTCGAACATCATGTGCAGGAAGCGCTCGACGTAGCCGAGGTTGTTGCGCGGGTAGCGGATCGGCCAGCCGATCGAGTAACGGTGGGCGGCGGCGGCGATGGTCGGCACCTTGGCGATCAGGCGGATCGCGGCCAGGCGGCGCTGCTCCGGATCGTTGAGGTCCAGGGTGTCGTGGTAGAACGCCGACAGCGAGGCCACGGTGCCGGCCATCATCGCCATCGGGTGCGCGTCGTGGCGGAAGCCGCCGAGGAAGTTCTTCAGCGACTCGTGCATCATTGTGTGATGCGTCACTTCGTGGTCGAACTTCTTGAACTCGTCGGCGGTGGGCAGCTCGCCGTTCATCAGCAGATAGGCCACTTCGAGGAAGTTGGACTTCTCGGCCAGTTGCTCGATCGGGTAGCCGCGGTACAGCAGCACGCCGTTGTCGCCATCGATGTAGGTGATCGCCGACTTGCAGCTGGCGGTCGCGGTGAAGCCCGAGTCGTAGGTGAACAGCCCGGTTTCCTTGGTCAACTTGGAAATGTCGACGCAATCGTTGCCCAAGGTGGGTTTGAGTACCGGCAGAACGACCGACTTGTCGCCGGCGTTGAGCGTGACCTGATCAAGATCGGACACAGTGTGCGCTCCTCAGTGGAAGGCGCCTGCCCGTACTTTGCGAACAGACGCGTGAAGGAAGTCCACGGCAATAACCACGGATCGCGCCATTATCGCACAGCAGCATTTGAGTCGTTGCTCGTCCACACGCCGCCGGATGGGGTCGGCGGGAACACAGCGTTGCACCCTCGCCATCGCCAAAGACGGGAAGGTGTGCGCAAGCCGCCGGTGTGGCCGGGCAGCGAGGACAAGTCGGAAACGCAAAAAAGACGGCCGCGCAGGGCGCGGCCGTCTTCACCACTTCGACGGTTCGATCAGCGCGCGTAGCGCTTCTGGAACTTGTCGATGCGGCCGCTGGTGTCGATGACCTTGTGCTTGCCCGTGTAGAACGGGTGCGAAGCCGAGGAAATTTCGACCTTGACGAGCGGATACTCTTCGCCGTCTTCCCACTTGACCGTCTCTTTCGAGGACATGGTCGAACGGGTCAGGATCTTGAAATCGGAGGTGACATCGTGGAACACGACGTCGCGGTACTGGGGATGGATGTCGGCCTTCATGGGCTCGCACCGTAGGGGGCTGCTGGACAAGAGGGAAACTATACCAGCCTTGGCGCCCTACACGCAACGTGTAATTCACACGCTGCATGTAGCCGCCAGCCACCGCTCCCTGGGAGGCGGGGCGGCAGGCTCAGCCCGCCCCGACCGCCGCGCGCGCCAGCGCCTGGAAACGGGCCTGGTCGTAGCGGATCAACAGGGTCGTGTTGTCCGGCAGGCCGAGCTGGCGGTTCCAGTCGACCAGGGTGGCGCCGCGGCTGTGCACCCCGGCCAGTTCCACCTGCAGTGGTCGCGCCTGCACCTCCAGCGCGCCCTCGGGCTGCAGCGCCCAGGCCATCGCCAGCGCATCGGCGGCATACCAGTGCTCGCCGCGCGAATCCTCCGACCACAGCCGGGTCTTGCGCGAGATCTGCTCGTAGAAGCACGCCTTGTCGGCATCGGCCGCCAGCCATTGCTCGACCTCGCGATGCGGCAGGCCATGGGCGACGGTGGCCTCCCAGTCGGCGACCTCGATCTGCGGAAAGCCGGAGAACACGATGTGCGCCGCTTCCGGGTCGAAGGCGATGTTGAATTCGGCGGCCGGGGTGATGTTGCCGTGGCAGGTGATCGCCCCGCCCATCACCACGAAACGGCGCACCCGCTGCGGCAGGGTCGGATCCAGCTTCAGCGCCAGCGCGATGTTGGTCAGGGGCCCGAGCGCGACCAGCAGCAGCGTGCCGGCGTACTGGTGCGACAGGCGCAGGATCGCCAGCGCCGCATGCTCGGCCTCGGCGGCGCGCGCCGCCGGTGTCAGGCCGACGTCGCCGAAGCCGTCCACGCCGTGCACGTGGGCGGCGTCCACCGCCGGATGCAGCAGCGGATCGGCGCAGCCGGCGAATACCGGCACGTCCTCGCGCCCGGCCACTTCGCACAGCTTCAGCGCATTGCGCACGGTGTGCTGCAGGCCGACATTGCCGGCGGCGATGGTCAGGCCGACCACGGCGTGGCGGTCGTCGGCGAAGGCCATCAACAGGGCCAGGGCGTCGTCCACGCCGGGATCGGTATCGATCAGCAAGGGAATCTTGTCGCTCATGCGTGATTCTTCGTCAGTCCGTTCGGCCGCCGAGTCTGGCATCGCGGGGCGGGCATGGGAAGGAGCGGGGATTGGGGATGACCAGCCTGCGGCTGTTGAAAGCCGGAAATGGGGATTCGCAAGGCGGCGCCACCGCGCTCCGTCCTTAGGAGCGGCTGCAGCCGCGACCGGCGTCACCAGGAAAGCCCCATCGCGGCTGAAGCCCCTGTACGAACGAAGACGTAGCGATGCCGCTTTTGCGAATCCCCAATCCCGAATGCCGAATCCCGGCCCTCATGCCCCCGCGAACCGCGCCGCGCCGCCCACCCAGCGCGCGACGATGCGGTCGGCCAGGCTTGGCGATTCGTCCAACAGCCGGTCCGCCAGCGCATGCACGCGCGGCAGCAGCCCGGCATCGCGCGCCAGATCGGCGACGCGGAACGCGGCCAGTCCGGTCTGGCGGGTACCGAGCAGTTCGCCCGGGCCGCGCAACTCCAGATCCTTTTCGGCGATGACGAAACCGTCATTGGTCTGGCGCATGGTCTGCAGCCGCTCCCGCGCCATCGCCGACAGCGGCGCCTGGTACATCAGCACGCAACTGGACGCGGCCGCGCCGCGCCCGACCCGGCCGCGCAACTGATGCAATTGCGCCAGACCCAGGCGCTCGGCGTTCTCGATGATCATGAGCGAGGCGTTGGGCACGTCGACGCCGACCTCGATCACCGTGGTGGCGACCAGCAGATCGATCTCGCCCTGCTTGAACGCGCGCATCGCCACCTGCTTCTCCGCCGGCTTCATGCGCCCGTGGACCAGGCCCACCTTCAGCTCCGGCAACTGCGCCGACAACGTCTCGAAGGTGGATTGCGCGGCGCTGGCGTCGATGCGGTTGCCGGTGCCGGCGCCCTGCCCTGGCGCGGGCTTGTCGCCGTCCTCGGCCTCGTCGATCAGGGTGCAGACCCAGTACGCCTGGCGCCCCTCGGCGCAGGCCGCGCGGATGCGCTGCACCAGCTCCGGACGGCGTTCGGCGCTGAGCACGATGGTCTGCACCGGCGTGCGCCCGGGCGGCAGCTCGTCGATCGCCGACACGTCCAGGTCGGCGTAGGCGGCCATCGCCAGGGTGCGCGGGATCGGGGTGGCGGTCATCACCAGCTGATGCGGCACGCCGGCACCGGTGGCGCCCTTGTCGCGCAACGCCAGCCGCTGGTGCACGCCGAAGCGGTGCTGCTCGTCGACGATGGCCAGGGCCAGGTCGTGGAAGGCCACCGCGGTCTGCATCAGCGCATGCGTGCCGACCACCACCTGCGCCTCGCCCGAGGCGATCTGCGCAAGCGCCGCGGTGCGCGCCTTGCCGGTGACCTTGCCGGCCAGCCAGGCGACACGGATGCCCAGCGGCTCCAGCCAGGCGCGCAGGTTCGCCAGGTGCTGCTCGGCCAACAGTTCGGTCGGCGCCGCCAGCGCCGCCTGCTTGCCCTTGTCCACCGCCAGCATCGCCGCCAGCGCCGCGACCACGGTCTTGCCGCTGCCGACGTCGCCCTGCACCAGGCGCAGCATCGGCGAGGGCCGCTCCAGGTCGGCGCGGATCTGCGCGAACACGCGCTGCTGCGCGCCGGTGAGCCGGAACGGCAGCGACTGCTGCAGGCGCTTGGCCAGCAGGCCGCGCCCGCGCAGCGAGGGCGCGCGCTGCTGTTGCAGGGCGATCCGCTGCCGGCGCAGGCTCAGGTGGTGCGCCAGCAGTTCTTCCAGCGCCAACCGCTGCTGTGCCGGGTGCAGGCCCGCGGCGAGCGCGGCCAGGTCGGCCTGCGGCGGCGGGCGGTGCGCGATCAGCAGCGCACTGCGCAGCGACGGCAGGCCGAGTTCGGCCAGCATGGCCGCCGGCAACAGCTCCAGCGACGCCTCGCCGGGCAACCGATCCAGCGCCTGCCCGATCAGCTTGCGCAGCGTCGCCGGACCGATGCCCTCGACCGCCGGATACACCGGATCCAGGCGATCCTCCAGGCCTGCGGCGGTCTCCGCGCCGAGGATCTGGTAGCTCGGATGCACGATCTCCAGGCCATGCTGGCCCGGCTTGGGCGTGCCGAACGCGCGCAGCCGCGCTCCCACCGCGAATTGCGCTACCTGCGCGGCGCGGAACTGGAAGAAGCGCAGCACCAGCGTGCCGCGCGAGTCGTCGGCCACCGCCACGCGCAGCATCGGCCGATAGCGGAAGCCGCGATCCACCGCTTCCACCCGCACCTCGACCTGCGCCGGAATCCCCGGCTGCAGCGCCGCCACCGGCGTCAGCCGGGTGCGGTCCTCATAGCGCAGCGGCAGGTGCAGCCACAGGTCCTGCAGGGTCAGCAGGCCGCGCGCGGCGAATTTCTCGGCGACCTTGGGGCCGACGCCCGGCAGCGCCGACAACGGCGCCTCGCCTGCCGCCGACAGCGCCGGCGCCGGACTCTGCACGCGCGGCACGGGCCAGGGTCAGTCGAGCACCATCACCGCATCGACCTCGAACCCGGCGCCCTTGGGCAGGCCGGACACTTCGATGGTGGAACGCGCGGGGAACGGTGCCTGGAAGTAGTCCTGCATCACCGCATTGACCTGCGCGAACTGCGACAGATCGGTCAGGTACAGGCCCAGCCGCACGATGCGGTCCAGCGAGCCGCCGGCCGCTTCGGCCACGGCCTTGAGATTGTCGAACGCGCGGCGCGCCTGCGCACCGATGTCGCCGGCCACGATCTCGCCGGTGGCCGGATCCAGCGGGATCTGGCCGGAGAAATACACGGTATTGCCGGCGCGCACCGCCTGCGAGTACGGGCCGATCGCGGCCGGCGCCTGTTCGGTGTGGATGATCTGGCGGGACATGGCGACTCCGTTGGAAGAAGGTCCGCCTAGTTTAGCCGGCCCGCGAGGTTGGGGATTCGGGATTCGGGATTGGAGATTCGGGATTGGGGAGTCGCGAGGCTGGCCGAGCTCAGGCCTTCTGTAGGAGCGGCTTTAGCCGCGGCGCCTTACCGATAAAGCGTCGCGGCTAAAGCCGCTCCTACACGAAAGGCGTGTCTCGTCCGGCACGCTGCTTCCCGAATCCCGGCACCCCCTATTGGCGCCGCACGCTTTGCACCGCATGCAGGCGCCGCAGCCGGCGCATCACTTCGGCCAGGTGGTTGCGGTCGCGCACCTGGATGTTGAAGCGCAGCACCGCGGCGTTGAAGTCGCGGTCCAGGTAGTCCACGCGCTCGATGTTGGACTGGCTCTGCGCGATCGCCGCGGCCAGCTGCGCCAGCACGCCGGTGCGGTTCTCCACGTCCACCACCAGCGCGGTGTCGTAGTCGCCGATGACGCTGGTGTCCCAGCCGATCGGCACCCAGCGCTCCGGCGACTTGCGCAGTTCGGCCAGGTTCGGGCAGTCCAGCCGGTGCACCACGATGCCCTTGCCGGCAGTGTGGTAACCCATGATGTCGTCGCCGGGAATCGGCTGGCAGCAGTTGGCGAAGCTGACCACGCCGCGCTCGGTGCCGTTGATCAGAATCTTTTCCTGCGAGTGCTTGGAGTGGCCGCCGCCACGCAGTTCCGCGTACGCCATCAGCGCCTGCGCGGCCTGGTTCGGCATCCAGTTGCCCAGCGCGATGTCGGCCAGCAAGGCCTCCAGGCGCGGATAGCGGTGCTCGCTGAGGAACGAATCCAGGCGCCCCTTCGGCAACCGCTCCAGCGAGCTGTCCATCGCCTCCAGCGCGCGGTCGAGCATGCGGTGGCCGAGCTGCACCGCGTCCTCGTGCTCGAGCTGCTTGAGTTGGTGGCGGATCGCGGTGCGCGCCTTGCTGCTGACCACGAACTCCAGCCACTGCGGCTTGGGCGTGGCCGAACGCGCGGTGATCACCTCCACCGTCTGTCCGCTGACCAGCTTGGTGCGCAACGGCACCAGTTTCTTGTCCACGCGCGAGGCCACCGCGCGGTTGCCGACGTCTGTGTGCACCGCGTAGGCGAAGTCCAGCGCGGTGGAGTTGCGCGGCAGCGCCAGGATCTTGCCCTTGGGCGTGAACAGGTAGACCTCGTCCGGGAACAGGTCGACCTTGACGTTGTCCAGGAACTCCAACGACGAGCCGGCGGCGCGCTGCGATTCGATCAGTTCGACGATCCACGCATGCGCGCGGCTCTGCGCGCTGTTAGGCGAATCGCCGCCGAACTTGTAGGTCCAGTGCGCGGCGACGCCGCGTTCGGCGATCAGATCCATCTCCTCGGTGCGGATCTGCACCTCGATCGGCGAACCGTAGGGCCCGAACAGCACCGTGTGCAACGACTGGTAGCCGTTGGCCTTGGGAATGGCGATGAAGTCGCGGAAGCGCGCATCCAGCGGCTTGAACGTGGCGTGCACCGCGCCGAGCGCGTGGTAGCAGTCGGGCACCCCGCGCACCACCAGGCGGAAGCCGAACACGTCCATCACCTGGTCGAAGGATTTGTTCTCGTCGCGCATCTTGTTGTAGATGCTCCACGGCGTCTTGATCCGGCTGACCAGACGGTGTTCCAGCCCTTCCTTGGCCAGGCGCTGCGACAACTGCACTTCCACCTGCGCCATCGACTCGCGGCGCACCACCGGCTGGCTGCGGATGTGCTTTTCGATGATCGCGTGGCGCCACGGATGCAGGGCGCGGAAGCCGAGGTTCTGCAGCTCGGACTTCATCAGGCTCATGCCCAGGCGCTGGGCGATCGGCGCGTAGATCTCCAGGGTCTCGCGGGCGATGCGGCTGCGCGCCTCGGCGCTCTGCGCGCCCAGCGTGCGCATGTTGTGCAGGCGGTCGGCGAGCTTGATCATGATCACGCGCAGGTCGCGCGACATCGCCAGCAGCATCTTGCGGAAGCTCTCGGCGGCCGCTTCCTGGCGGTCGCGGAACTTGAGCTTGTCCAGCTTGGTGACGCCATCGACCAGTTCGGCCACCGCCTCGCCGAACTCGGCGGCCAGTTCGGCGCGGGTCAGCGGGGTGTCCTCGATGGTGTCGTGCAGGATCGCCGCGATCAGCGCTTCCACGTCCAGGCCGAGTTCGGCCAGCACGCCGGCCACCGCCACCGGGTGGGTGATGTAGGGCTCGCCCGACTTGCGGGTCTGTCCGGCATGCGCGGCCGCGCCCACTTCCCAGGCGCGGCGCAGCAGCGGGATCTGCTCGGCCGGCAGATAGCTGGCGCTGCGCTCGAGTTGCAGGACGTAATCGGGGACCGCCTCGCTGGCCGGCGACGGCGCGGCGTGGGCGACCTGGGCGGAAGGGCCTGGGTTCATGCGCGAAGACTATGCCAGCGGCGCGTGGACGGCAAACCCGCCAAAGCGAAACAGCCCGCGGGTGCGGGCTGTTTCGGCAACGCAACGACCGCGGCGGGCGCGATCAGTCGTCGTTCTTGGACATGTCCTCGTCGGCCACGACCTCGGCCGCGGCCCACTCCAGCGCCTCGCGCTCGGCGCGCTCGCGCTCGGCCTTCTCGACTTCGTCGATCAGCGCGTTGTCGATCTTGCGCGCGGCGATCTCGCGCAGCGCCAGCACCGTGGGCTTGTCGGCCGCTTCGGTGTTGTCGAGCGTGGCCTGCACGCCGTTGGCCAGCTGGCGGGCGCGCTTGGACGCCATCATGACCAGCTCGAAACGGTTGTTAACGACTTCCAGGCAATCTTCTACGGTGATGCGGGCCATGCGGGCTCCCGGCGGGCCGGCGACGGCCGCGCACTCGAATGAGGGAAAGGGCGGCGATTGTAGGGCGCAGGCCGGCCGAAATCAACCCGACCCCGTTCAGTTTCCTTTGGAATCAGCCAGTTGGCTGTTCCAACAGCAGCGCTGCGATCAGCTCCGCGTGGCGCTGTTGCTGCGGCAGCCGGCGCAGGCGGCTGGCGACGAAGATCGCGCACATCTCGTCCACGGCGGTGTCGAAGTCCTCGTTGACGATCACATAGTCGAAGTCGGCGTAGTGCGACATCTCTTCGCGCGCGGCGGCCAGCCGCTGCGCGATCACCGCCTCGCTGTCCTGGCCGCGCTTGCGCATGCGCTGTTCCAGCGCTTCGCGCGACGGCGGCAGGATGAACACGCTGACCGCGTCCGGCACCTTGGCCCGGACCTGGCGCGCGCCCTGCCAGTCGATCTCCAGCAACACGTCGCGGCCGGCCGCCAGCTGCGGTTCCACCGACTGCCGCGCGGTGCCCTTCCAGTCGCCGTGCACGCGGGCGTACTCGAAGAAGTCGCCGGCGTCGATCATGCTCTGGAACTCGTCGGCGGAGACGAAGTGGTAGTGCTCGGCATGGCGCTCGCCCGGCCGCGGCGCGCGCGAGGTAAACGAGATCGACAGGGCGATCTGCGCGTCGCGCGCCAGGGTGGCGTTGACGATGCTGCTCTTGCCGGCGCCGGAAGGGGCCGCCACGATGTAGAGAGTGCCACGCATCGCTCGGGTCTCGCGTCGACGGTCGGGCGGCGCACGATACCAGTCCCAGCGGCCACCGCAAGCGCGGCGGTCCGTCGTCGGCACCGGTCACCGCTCCCGGGCGTGTCCGCCATGCCACGTAACGGCATGATCGAAAAGCGCTTTGCCACGATGCCGGGATCGGCTCGGCCAGCGGCGGCCTGCCCCGGCGCCGCCGCGACCGCCGGCACGACGGCGGACCATTGCGCTCGATCGAGCACCGCGCTCGTCGCTGCCATTGGGGGGCCGCCCCCATGCGCGATCACACCGAGCGCCGGCTTCGCCGCGCCTGCCGCTCGATGCGCCGACGCGGCGCGGCGACCCACCGGCTAGGGCGAACACGCCCGCACGAGCGGCGCGGACGCCGCATCGGCCGGTGCAGGTCGCGCGTGGATGCAAAGGATCGTGTCGATCGGCAAGGCGACCGGCCGACCCTGCTGCCACACCACGCACCAGCGCCCGTTGCAGTCGAGTATCCCGGCGCTGGCACTGGCCGTGTCCGCGCGCGTGGCGATGCCGCCGGAGTGCGCCGCGACGGCCAGTTGCCGCATGCGCTGGCTGGCGTGGCGGGTGCCTTCCTGCCGCGCCGCCAATGCCGCCAGCACCAGCGGCGTCACCACCATCGCGAACGCGAGCACCAAGGTCTCCACCGAGATGCGCCGTTCGCCACCGGCCGGGTGCGCCACGGCGCGCCGCCGCAGCCAATGGCGCAGCGCACCGAGCAGATGCCAGCCCAGCAGCGCCGCCAGGCCGAGGCCGAAGCCTCCCAGCGCCACCACCGCCGGCCACTGATCGTGGCCGATGCCGAACAGCGAAGCCGCGCTCCATGTGAGCGCCAGCAGGCCCATGTAGATGTAGTCGTCGCTGGCGTAGCTGCGCGGCAAGGCGCCCATGCCCAGTGCCGACCAGTAGGCGTCAGCGAACATGCGACCGGACAGGTACAGCGCCGGCAGGGCGGTGGTGGCGAGCTTGAGCAAGCCTTGCACATGCGCGGACAGCTGCGCGCGGGACTCCCGCCAGCGCGAACTCATCTCGCCCTCCGCGCCTGCCGGGCCGGCATCGCGCAGCGCGGCCGGCTGGTGACGTGGATCGGCGACGTCGCGCGCGCTGTCGGTGCGCCGCCATCGGGGCCAGCGAAGGGATGGCGGCCGCGCGGCGACCGGCGCGCGCCGGCCGTGAGCGATCGGGCGCCAGCGCCGCGATCGCGGTCGATGCGGCAGGTTCGGCGCAGCGGCCAGACACGACAGAAAGGCTCCTTTCCGGATCCCGGAAAGGAGCCTGGCAACGCAGGGGTAGCGCGATCAGCCACGCCCGCCGTTGTTGCCGCTGAACGCCTGCAGCACGGTGAGCAGGCTGGTCAGGTTGTCGGCGACGCCGGACTGGCCAACCTTCTCCGTGGCGCCGGCACCGGACATGGTGTCGACGCTGTAGATCTGCATGACGCCCTGGTTGGTGGCCGCCTGCGCCAGCGTGTTCTGCTGCTGCTGCGCGGCCACCGCGTTCTGCAGCAGGATGCCGGTCGAATGCGCCATCGTCTGGTACAGGGTGCTGATGGCGATGGCGGGGGCTTCGCCCACCACTTTCACATTGGACTGGGTGACGGCATCGGTCACCATCGGATTGACGGTCAAGGGCTCGGGCATGGTTGCTACTCCTTCGGGATAGGCCTCGTTTAGCCGGAGGCGTTCGGCTCTTAAAAGACGCAACAGCGGGAACGGTGTGAACTCGCGCGGCATGGCGATCACCGCGAATCGGAGGGCGTCGCTGCGGCGCCCAGTTGCGCCAGCAAGGCCTCGACCTGGGCGCGCAAGGGCTGCAACTGCAGCTCGATCGCCTGCGCGACCTCGGCGACGATCGCGCCGCGCAACGCCGCGACGACGCGCTGCGCCTCGTCGTCATGACGACCGTCGTCAGCGGGTTGCGTGGTCGACGTGGGCAGCGGATGGATGCGTACGGCCTCGCCATCCAGTTGCCGGGTCAGCGCCGCCATCGCCTCGTGATCGCCGCGCAGCGCCCTGGTCAATTGCTGCAATGCATGCTCGGCGTGCTGGGTCAGGCCATTGGCCGCATCCCGGCCCAACTGGCCGGCGACCGCCGCGCGTTGTTCGTCCTGGGTCAGGCGCACCGCTTCCATCAGCATCGACGGCAGCAACGCGCGCAACCCCTGGTAGCGACCGCGTGCCTGCTCGACCTGGCTCTGCGCGGACAACAGATGGGACAGCGCGGCATCGCTGGCGCCCTGCTTGACCGCCTTGGCATGCGTGGGATCCATACAGACGCTTCCTTATCCGCTGGTGATGGAGGAAACCGCGTTACCGATGGTCTTGGCGGAGGTGCCGGCGACCTGGCTGACGTTGCCGTAGACCTCGACCGCGGACGCGACCATCTTCTGCATTTCCAGCAGCACCGGGATTTCCGCAGCCGCCTGGACCGGCCCCTCGGCCGCCTTCTTGGCGATCACCGCCTGCGCCGCCAACGCGATCTGCATGATCGCGTTCATGTAGCTCGCCGCGTCCTGCACCGCCAGCCCCGCGCTCTGCGTGGCCATCACGTCGGGCGGGGTCTGGATCATCGCCGGCATTAGATACTGCACGGTCTGCGCGTTGCTGAAGTCGACCGCCTGCACAATCTTCTGGTTGAGTGCGGACGTGTCTACTGGCGCCGACGCGGGGGGACTGGCGCCGCCGGGCGTCGTTCCCGCCGTTCCTGCAGCTCCCGTGCTGCTTGCCGCTGCTGTGGTTCCCGCGGCGCCTGTGGTTGCTGCCCCGCCTGGCGCGGCGTCGCCGCTGGCGTTCGCGCTGGCGCTGGCCATGGCATCGGAGCCATCCGCGACCGCGTTCGGTGCATCGACCGCGGCGGCGCCATGATTGGCGGCGGCGATGGAAGCCGCTCTGGCGACAGGAGCATCGGCAACGTCCGCGTCGCCATCGGCCACCGTATCGGTTGGAGGCACCGATGCCTGCGGCGCAATGGCGGCGCCCGTGTTTTCATCCTGCATCGGCGGCACATCGTCGACGGCGGAAGCGGCAGGCTCGACCGGCGCGGCGGCCGGCGCCGGATCGGTCGTGCCGGGCGCGGGAGTGTCGTCGCTTGCCGGCGATGCCGCTTCGGTGGACGGCACACCGGCGAGCGGCAGCTTGCGATTCCAGAGCCGATCTATCCAACTCATGGCGGAGATCTCCAGTGATTAGCGACTAGGGCTTGCTACCGCCGTCGGCCACTTCCATGATCAACTGGCAGGCCTTGGACACGATCGCGGTGGTGATCTGGTTCATCGCCTGCTGGCTGTGCACCGCGTTCTGCACCGACAGTCCCGTGGCATGGCTGACCACCTGATACAGCGAGGCGATCGCCTGTGCCGGCGCTTCGGCCACCACCTTGACGTTGGTCTGGGTCACTGCATCGGTCACCTGCGCATTGACGTTCTGGTCTGCCATGGCATCGATTCCTCGGTAAGCGGCGGATTGACTGGGGCGTATCACTGGACGCGGCGGCGGCCAGAGTGTGAAACGTCAGCGTGCACTCATTGCGCGGCCGCCAGCGCGCTACGCAGTTTCTCGCGCAGCAATTGGACACGTTTGCGTACCAGCGTCGGCGAGATGTTCAGCACCGCGGCGATCTCCGCCGTGGACCGATCCTCGCGAAAGCGCAGCCGGAACAACTCGCGACCTTCCGGCGGCAGCCGCGCCACTGTCTGCTCCACCAGCGCCAGCGCATCCTGGTTCGACCAGGTGCTCTCGACGCTGCCGCTTTCCGGATCGACATCCGGCGCAAGCAGATCGCTGTACACGTCGGCATGGAAATCGCGCAAACGGCGTTCGTAGGCGTGCTCGCGGCAACGGCTGATGAATTCGTTGTTGAGCGCGCACAGGAAGAACGAGCGTGGCTCGCGCACCCGCATCCGGTGCAGCAAGACGTGATTGGCGGTCCTGAGGATGGTCGAGGACAGAATGTCTTCCGCCTCGTCGATGTTGCCGTTGGTCAAGCGGATCGCCCTGCCCCGCAGCACCTTCGCGCATTGCACCCATCCTTGCCAGATCTCCTCCGGCGGCTGCCGGACGGCGTACCTACGGACGCATCGCTATCGAGCATTTCCCTTTCCCCTGTCCGTGGCGGCGTATATGCCGGGAACTTCGGTGGGAAATGACGTGCGGCCCGGAAGCCTGTGAAAACTTGTCTACGGCATTCGCTCGCCCACGGTGCTCGAGGGAACCATCGACGCGGCGGCGGCATGCGTGCAGGCCGCGATTCGCAGCAAGGCCATCGCGCCGTTCTCGGCAGCGCAGCCCGGGCGGCGCGCGTGCAGCGTGGCACACGCATGGCGCGCGGATCCGACCAGATGCGGTGCGAGTCGGCGTCGGTCTGCGCAGCCCTTCGCCCATGCAGACCGGCGGCGGCACGAGGCATCGAACAACGGGCGCACCGCACTGCGGGCGCCCGCATGCACCTCAGTTGCTCAGCAGCCTGCGCAGCGCAGCCAGTTGCGCCGGCTGCATCCCACTCAACCTGGATAGCAGGTCGTTGCCCGCGTCAGGCACGGCAGCCCCCTGTCCGTCGGCGGAGTTCTCGGAATCAGGATCGGCATCGGCGCCGGAAGCGGGTGGCGCGGCCAGCACCGGCGGTGCCGGCTCCGCTTGCGCGCCCACCGGCGGTGGCGGCCGCAAGGTGGCGAGCGCTCGGTCCAGATTGTCGAACGCCAGACCCGGCAATCCTTTCAGTTCCGCCGAGTTCATTTTCGCCAGGCTGCGCGCCGCGGCGGCATCGCCGTGGAGCGGTGGCACGTCCAGATCCGCCGCGTAGTATTCGGCCACCTGCAGCAGACTCGGATCGCCATTGCGATAGACGCCATCGCCGCTCATCACCTGGACCTTGCGCAGCCCGGCGAAGACCTCGTACTGCGCGCCGATATCGAACACCGCGTCGGCACCGTCCACCAGCAAGGCGACCTCGCAATCGGCGTAGGGGCTGGACTGGATGTCGATGGCGTCGCGCAGCACCACCAGCCGGCGCCCGGCCAACTCGCGCTTGAGTACGCTAGTGCCGACCTTGAGCACCGGCGAAAACACACGCGAATCGGCGAGCGTGGACAGATCGTAGTAGTCGAACTTGCCAAGCACCGGGGCGTCCTGCCCGCTCTGCACCGCGCTGTTCTTCAGCGCCAGGGCCAGGCCGCATTCCAGCAGCGAGTGGTGGTACTGCAGCACCATGGTCGCGATCGGCGGCAACTCCCAGCCCAGCGCCGCCTGCGCCTGGGCCTGTTCGGCGAGGCGTCCGCCGCCGTCGATGACGGTCTGCAGCAACGCCAGCACCGCTAGGCCGTCGGTGGTGGTTCCGGAAATGTCCGCGCCGATATACGGCCCGTAGAAGCGCTCCATGTACTTGACCACGCTACGGTCGAGCAGGCGATTCTTGAAGATGCCCAGCGGCGGCCACTCGCTCAGCGCGTAGCCCGCCGCTTCCTGCCGCGCCCGATTGCTGGATTTGTCGAATGCCGGCTTGTTGCGCAGATTGTTCTCGAACTCCTTGACCGCCGCGCCGGCACCGCCGTTCTCGATGTATTCGCCCAGGTCGCGGATCGCGTCGCCCAGGGCGAAGACCTCCTGCACGTAGTCGTTCGAATAGAAGTTCCGGATGCGGTCCCTGGCGCGTTCGAGGTTGACCGCGGCGCCCGGGTTTTCCGCCTGCAATTGCGGCGACAGAATCGCGTTCGCCAGCAGCGCCGCATGCTGCTTGCCCTCGGCGAAGGTCATCCGGTCCAGCGTCTTGAACATCACGGACACCTGCATCGACCGAATCCGGTTGCGGGCTTCCTGTACGGCGTCTCCATAGATCACGATGGCGCTCATAGTGCGTCTCCTTGGGTCGGTATCGCCTGCCGACGGTCGCCCACGGCCGCGCCAGGCCGGCAGCGGCATGCGCGCGATGGAAGCGGCGTCGGCGAGGCATGGGCACGCACCGTTACGGTCGATGGGTCCGCGCCTGGGGCGCGGACGGCGTCGCGCCATGGCCGGCGTGCTATGCAGGAAGACGCGGCAAGCCCGCGTGCGTGAACTGCGCCAGCGCGCTCGCATCGCCGCAGAATGCGACGCCGGTGTCGCGACGTTGCCGCCGAGGGCGGTCAAGCCCGTTGTAGCGGCGCTCGACCAGGGAGCCATCGCCCCGGACTACGACGTGTAACAGGCCGACGGCGGTATCGCACCATCCTCGTCATCGGCGCCTACGTGGCGCTGGCGAATGCGGGAACGACTGCAGCGGCGAGGCTACTCGAAGACGCCGCCGGTTGTGTGCGCGCGCCGCTGTCCCGCTCGGCGCGCACCGCGACATGAATGGCGCGTTGTACGCTGCCGATCGCCGGCTCGGCGGCGTTTTCGGCGCCTTGGACGCCACAAGTGTCAGGCGCTGCGCCTGCGCCTTGCGATTGCGACGCTCGCTACCGACAGCGAGTCGCTTGCTGCCGGATCAGCCCGGCGGCCGAACTGGCCTACTGCATGCGCTGTTGCGGCGGCGCATGGTCCTGCTGGCGCGACTGGACCTCGGCATCCTGCTGACGTGTGCGCTCGAACTCATTGAGCCCGCGCGCCGACTCCTGGACCGCCGGCGCTGGCTGCGCCAGATCCACCGCCGCGCGGAAGCCCGGCGTCTGGCCGACGACCCAGAGCTTGCCGTTGGCCTCCTGCACCCCTTTCAGACTCTCGGCGTCGATGCCGGCCTGGCGTGCGCTCAAGGTCAGTTGCATCAGGCGATCCTCCCCACCATGTTGCTGCGGCATGCGTTCGCGCAGGGCATCGTGCAGCGCCCAGTCCTTGCCGCTCAACGCCGGCGTGGGCGCGGCGATCTCGGACTGTTGCGCAAGCCGCTCCGCCGGCTGGCTCGGGGGCGTTTCCCCGATCTTCACTGGGCGATAGTCGAAGCGCCCCTTCAGTGCCGGGTCGACGGGTTCGGCGTTGTAGGCGTCCTTGACCTTGTCCACCATGTCCTTGGGCACCAGACGTTCGATGTAGCCGTCCTCTGACTGACGATCCACCTTGCTCCCAAGCCGGTAGAGCAGCATGCCTTCCTCGGAGCGGTGCACGACGTTGCGGCCCGGCTCCAACGGTTCGGCGCGCTTTTCCAGGAAGGGCTGATCGCTCAGCGAATTGAGGTAATCGGTCATCAGGTTGCCGCTGCGAATGGCCAGGCCATCGCGGTGATAGCTGCCGCCGATATCCGAATGCGCCCCGGCCACCGTCACGCCCAGGAAGCGGCCGTCCTCGCTGACGCCGGGATCGATGATGTGGGTGGACTTGAACAGACCGCGGCGCTCGTCGGCCGCGATGATCTGCACGCCGGAAATCACCGACGGCGGCAGGCGACGATCTTTCTCGTCGACAGGAACACCGGTGCCGACGGGGTCGAACAGGGCCACCGCCTGCGCGACCTGGCCCGGCGGCACGATCGGCGGGATGTCGGGGTTGAAGGTAGGTGATCCAACCAGGTTTCCCTCACGATCGCGCTGGTATTGGGCTGCGGCAGGATCTTGGATCCCCCGTTCATGGACCAGACGCGCGAATCCCGCCGCCTGTTCGGCTCCGCGGCTGAAGCCCAGATCGGCTACGGAGATCCGCACATCGGGATTCTCGTTACGCCATCGACTAGCCTGCCTCATCAACTGCTGATACATCTGCTCCAAACGCGCGTCGTAGGTGTGTCCCCTGGCACCATCCGTTGTCCTGGCAATGAAACCATCTTGCGTGCCGGGTCCAGGCACATACCCGACCGCGACTTGGTCGTTGCCTGCATTCTTCTGAGCAAGAATCTGGCTACGGACCATGGCGACATTCGTCGCGTGAGCCGGATCCTTGTCTGCATCGTTCCCGGTGCCGTCGAATGCAGCGACGAAGATTTTTTGGTTCGAGTTACCGTGCTCGAACAAGAGCGGCGCCTTGAAATCCCCAAGTGACTTACTCGCCTCAGGATACGAAGCCAACTGTTCGACACTCGCCGGGTAATACGATACACCGTCGCTTAGGAGACCGTCGCTTTCTGGACTGTGCGCTTCACCGTCATGCTTCTTGCCACCCATGGGACTTCTCCTTAGTACGTACGGCTCCATGCCTTGATCAGGTCATCGCGGAAGCGGCTGTTCTTGTTCCCGGGGATCTGAGGCGCCTTGGTCGGGATGAACATCTTCATGTAGACGGTGACGGTTCTATCGTTCACCTCGACGAAGATGTCGGGTTCACCCGCGGGGCCCTTGAAGGCCTTCTCGGGAATTTCTTCAATAGGCGTACGGTGAAGAATCAGTTCGTCCTTGAATATCTCGCTGAGATCAATCTGGGCGCGGTGCGCCTCGCCGTCCCGCGAAGTCCAGTCAATTTGGACAGGGCCAGGAAAATTTCGGACGCCGATGTAAGAAGCGCCGCCCCATTTTTCTCTGTAGTCATCCGAAGGCGGCGCCGGCGAAGGCTTTCCGGTGCCATACAACGTCTGATTCGCATTGTCATAGATGACCTTGCAATCCAGGGTGTTGTAGCAGTGCGCCTCGAAATTGTGTTGCTTGAAATGCAGAGGATAGGTTTCAGGGTCGCGCGTGGACACGGTGGCTGTCGCTTGGTTGGACATGGCGGTTTGACACCCTGCAATGAGGAAAAAGGACGCGGCGAGAAACATCGACAGGCCACGTGTCCTGGTGCTTGTGGATGCAGCTGAACGCCGGGGAGAACACGGCATAAACGTCTCCAGATTCCATGGATGGCATGTTGCATACACTCCCAGCGGAGTGGCTTGGACCCTATCCCGGCCCGGCTGAATGGTTACGGTAGGCGCTTGATCCATGCGCGTCAACTTGGCGGCATGACGCCAGCGAGGTGGCGCGATGGCGCATGCGTCGGAACTTCTTTAGACGACGCCACCCGGTCGAAGGCCCCACCGCATCCTTCAGCTTGGTTCGTCGAGCTTCGGCGCTGTCGAAGTTCCCATGTCCGCGATGCTGGCCCCTCCGTCCGGCGCTCGTCATAGCAGCCGACGACCACCATGCCCTGCTCCCTCAGTAAGTCTTGCTCCAGGCGTTGACGACATCGCTCCGGAAGTGGCTATTTTTGTCGCCGGGGATCTGCTCATGCTTGGTCGGGATCAACGCTTTCATGTAGATGCTGATCGTCCGATCATTGACCTCCAGATAGATGCTCGGCGACGGCACCGGCCCTTTGAAGGCCTGCTCCTTGATATCGTCTTCGGGCACTTCATGCAGCACAAGCTCTTCCTTGAAAATCGCGCCCAGGTCGATACTCGCCTCCAGCCTTTCTCCAGAGAGTGCGGTCCATGACACTCGCGCGGGCTCGGGAAAGTTCTGAATGCCGATGTGGGACGCAAACGGCCACTTCTTGCGGTAATCGGGAGACGGCGGCGCACTGGCCGGCTTGCCCGTGGCATACGCGCTTTGATTCACGCCGGCATAGATCACTTGGCAATCCCGGGTGTTGTAACAGTACGCCTCAAAGTTGTGCCTTTTGAAATGCAGGGGATAGGTCTCAGGATCACGCGTGGACACGATGGCCGTCGCTTGGTTGGACATCGCGGTTTGGCACCCTGCAACGAGGAAAAAGGACGCGGCGAAAAACGTAGACAGGCCACGCATCCTAATGCTTGTAGACGCAACTGAACGCCGGGGAGAACACGGCATAAAATCTCCAGATTCCAGGAATGGACGCACTCCACCCGGAGTGGCTTGGGCCCTGTCCCGGCCCGGCGGAACGGCTACGCTAGGCGCGCGATCCATGCGCGTCAACTTGGCGGCATGACGCCGGCACATCGCGACGGCGCATTCGTCGGCAGTTCGCTTGACGACGCACTCCGACCGAAGACCCCACCACGTCCTTCAGCTCGGCTTGTCGAGCTTCGGCGCCGTCGAAGCCTCCACGGGCCGGCGAACTCACCTCGTAAGCAGGCCCTTCCGTCCGCGGAGAGCATGCGATGCGCCAACCTGCCTGGCCTCTGCAGCCGTCTCCGGGATAGCGTCGAGAGCTGTCCGATCCAGCCCCTACTCCAGGTTCTGCACCTGCTCGCGGATCTGGTCGATCAGCACCTTCAATTCGACCGCCGCATTGGAGGTGCGGCTGTCCACCGACTTGGAGCCCAGGGTGTTGGCCTCGCGGTTGAACTCCTGCAGCAGGAAGTCCAGGCGCCGGCCCGCCGGTTCGGGCTGGCGCAACACGCGACGGATTTCCTTGATGTGGCTGCCGAGCCGGTCCAGTTCCTCGTCCACGTCGAGCTTCTGCAACCACAGCACCAGTTCCTGCTCGGCGCGGCCGGGATCGACCGGGTGCGGCAGGTCGGCCAGGCGCGCGGCCAGCTTGGCGCGCTGCCCCTCGCGGATGGCCGGGATCAGCTCCTTGACCTCGCCGGCGATGCGCTCCACCGCATCGACGCGCTCGAGAATGGCTGCGGCGAGCTTGCCGCCTTCGCGCTCGCGCGCGGCCACGAACTCGGCCAGCACCTCGTCCAGCAGTTCCAGTGCCTGCGCCTGCAGCGCAGCCGCATCGACCGCCTGCCCCTGCAGTACGCCGGGCAACTGCAACAAGTCGGCGAACTGCACCTGCAATTGCGGGAAGCGCGCGCCGAGCCGTTGCGCGAGCACCGCCAACTGCTCGACCAGCGGCTCGTTCACCGCCAGCGTCTGCGCCGCGTCGGGCGCGCGCAGGCGCAGCATCAGGTCCAGCTTGCCGCGGCTGATGCGCGCGGCCACGCGTTCGCGCAATTGCGGTTCCAGCGCGCGCAGTTCCTCCGGCAGGCGCACGCCCACTTCCAGGAAACGGTGGTTGACCGAGCGCAACTCGCAGCCCAGCGTGCCCCAGGGAGTGATGCGCTCGGCGCCGGCGAAGGCGGTCATGCTGCGGATCATGCGGAGTTCCGGTGCGTGCAAAGCGCGAATGGTACCCTAGCGCCCCGCCGGCCCGGCCCGCAGCCGCGCCCGGCCCTCACACGCCACCTCCGGATCGACCCTCCATGTCCTTTTCCCGTCCCAGCGGCCGCACGGCCGATCAGCTGCGCCCGGTGCGCATCGAACGCGCCTTCACCCGCCATGCCGAAGGCTCGGTGCTGGTCAGCTTCGGCGACACCCGCGTGCTGTGCAACGCCAGCGTCGAGAACCGCGTGCCGGGCTTCCTGCGCGGCAAGGGCGAAGGCTGGGTCACCGCCGAGTACGGCATGCTGCCGCGCGCCACCCATTCGCGATCGGACCGCGAGGCCGCGCGCGGCAAGCAGGGCGGACGCACGCTGGAGATCCAGCGCCTGATCGGCCGCGCGCTGCGCGCCTGCGTGGACCGCAACGCGCTGGGCGAGCGCACCATCACTCTGGACTGCGACGTGCTGCAGGCAGACGGCGGCACCCGCACTGCCGCCATCACCGGCGCCTACGTGGCGCTGGTGGACGCGGTGAACTGGCTGCAGAAGCGCGGCGACCTGAAGAAGCCGGTGGTGCTCGGCGCGGTCGCCGCGGTCTCGGTCGGCGTGTACCGCGGCACCCCGGTGCTGGACTTGGACTACGCCGAGGACAGCGACTGCGACACCGACATGAACGTGGTGATGAACGACGGCGGCGGCTTCATCGAGCTGCAGGGCACCGCCGAAGGCCACGCGTTCCGCCGCGACGAACTGGACGCGCTGCTCGGCCTAGCCGAGCGCGGCATCGGCGAATTGCTGGCCGTGCAGCGCGCGGCGCTGGCGCAATGAAGCGGCGCCTGGCGCTGACTACCCTGGTGGTGGCCGACTACGACGAAGCGATTGCCTGGTACACCGGCAAGCTGGGATTCCAGTTGCTGCAGGACGTGGACCAGGGCGACAAGCGCTGGGTCGTGGTCGGCCCCGGCGACGCCAGCGCCGCGGCGCTGCTGCTGGCGCGCGCCAGCGACGACGCCCAGCGCAGCCGGATCGGCGACCAGACCGGCGGCCGCGTCGGCTTCTTCCTGCACACCGACGACTTCCAGCGCGACCATGCGGCGATGCTGGCCGCCGGCGTGGAATTCCTGGAAGCGCCGCGCCACGAACCCTATGCCACGGTCGCGGTGTTCCGCGACCTGTACGGCAACACCTGGGACCTGCTGGAGCCCACCGCATGAAACTGGTCCTGGCCAGCAGCAACGCCGGCAAACTCGAAGAACTGCATGCCCTGCTCGCCGACGTCGGGGTCGAGCTGATCGCGCAATCCACGCTCGGCGTCAGCGATGCCGACGAAACCGGCCTGACCTTCGTGGAGAACGCGCTGCTCAAGGCGCGCCACGCCGCCCGCATCACCGGCCTGCCGGCGCTGGCGGACGACTCCGGCATCTGCGTGGATGCGCTGTACGGCGCGCCCGGCCTGTACTCGGCGCGTTATGCCGGCGAACACGGCAACGCGCAGGCCAACATCGACAAGCTGTTGCACGCGCTGCGCGACGTCCCCGACGCGCAGCGCGGCGCGCACTTCTATTGCGTACTGGTACTGCTGCGGCACGCTGAGGATCCGCAACCGCTGCTGGTGGAAGGCCGCTGGCGCGGCCGCATCGCACGGGCGCGCGCCGGCAACGGCGGACATGGCTACGACCCGGTGTTCCTGGACCCGGACCACGGCCAGACCGCGGCCGAGATGCCGCTGGCGCTGAAGAACCGCATCAGCCATCGCGGCATCGCCCTGCAACAGCTCAAGCAGCGCCTGGCCGAGCTGTTGCCGGCGACAGCCAGCGAATGAGCGCACAGCGGTCGCGGCGATGGCCTGCGCCATGGCGCGTCGGTCCGCCCCGGCGCGCCACGCGCTGATCCCACGCCCCTCGCCCACTTCCGCCCGCCATGCCGCATCCCCACGACCACTGCCAGCATCCGCCCGGCGCCGCCTGCCCGGACCCGGCCGCGCACGACTACGCCCCGCCCTTGGTGCCGCCGCCGCTCTCGCTCTACGTGCACCTGCCGTGGTGCGTGCGCAAATGCCCATATTGCGATTTCAATTCGCACGCGGCCAAGGGCGCGCTGCCGTTCGACGCCTATGTGGAGGCGCTGATCCGCGACCTGGACCAGGACCTGCCGCTGGTCTGGGGCCGCGTGGTCAACAGCGTGTTCTTCGGCGGCGGCACGCCCAGCCTGTTCCCGCCCGAGGCGATCGACCGCTTCCTGCAGGCGGCCAGCGCCCGGCTGCGCTTCGCGCCGGGCCTGGAGATCACCCTGGAGACCAACCCGGGCACCGCCGAGCATGGCCGCTTCGACCGCTACCTGGCAGCCGGGGTGAACCGCCTGAGCTTCGGCATCCAGAGTTTCGACGACGACGCGCTGCAACGGCTGGGGCGCATCCACGACAGCGCCGAGGCCGAGCGCGCGGTGAAGCTGGCGCAGGACGCCGGCTACGCCAATGTCAACCTGGACCTGATGTACGCGCTGCCGCAGCAGACCCTGGCCGAGGCCGAGCGCGACATCGCACGGGCGCTGGCGCTGCAGCCCACCCATCTCAGCCACTATCAACTGACCCTGGAACCGAACACCGTGTTCGCCGCGCGGCCGCCGCAGGGCATCCCGGAGGACGACGACGCCTGGGACATGCAGGAGCGCTGCCAGGCGCTGTTGGCCGAGGCCGGCTACGCGCAGTACGAAGTCAGCGCCTATGCGCGCGCCGGCCAGCGCTGCGCGCACAACCTCAACTACTGGACCTTCGGCGACTACCTGGGCATCGGCGCCGGCGCCCACGGCAAGATCAGCTCCGGCGCCGAACAGAGCATCCTGCGGCGCTGGAAGCACAAGCACCCGCAGGCGTTCCTGGCCGCGGCCGGTACCCCGGCGGCGATCGGCGGCGACGAATGGATCGCCCCGGAGCGGCGGCCGTTCGAGTACATGCTCAATGCGCTGCGCCTGAACGATGGCTTCGCCCTGCGCGACTTCGCCGCACGCACCGGCCTGCCCGTGGCGGCGATCGCGCCGGCGCTGGCCCAGGCGCAGGCGCGCGACTGGGCGCGGGTGGACGCCGGGTGGGTCGTGCCGACCGAACTGGGGCGGCGCTTCACCAACGACGTGGTCGCGCTGTTCCTGAGCTGACGCCGCCTGGGCCGGCATGGCCGGGCGTGGTTGCGACGCCGGAAACGTGCTACATACCGGACCCGGAAAAAGTAAACGGCGATCACAGGATGTCATTGTCTGCTACCCCGTCGGCCAGCCCGGCGACGCTTGCCGGCGCCGCCCTGCCCAGCCGCGTGCGCGACATCCTGGATGCGCTGAAGACGCTGCTGTGGCAGGCGCTGGACGCCCCGCTGCAGGCGACCATGGCCGAGTTGGAGCGCGAGTTGTTCGATCAGGCCGAACGCGCGCGCAGCAGTCACCTGCAACAGGACATCTACCAGGAACTGCAGGGCCTGCGCGCACGCCGCGAGCGCTTCGCGCCGTTCTACAAGGCGCAGTTGGAAGCGACCCTGGCCGGCCTGCGGCTGTCGCCGGCCCCGGTCGGCCCGCGCCCGCAGGAGAAGGCCGGCCCGGCGATGCAGATGCTGACCCTGGTGTCCGACGTGGACATCGACCGCGACATCGTGCTGCACGACATCGCCCGGCGCGAGGTGATGCGTGCCGGCATCCCGCTGCAACTGCTCGGCCAGCGTTTCGGCGTGCTCGCCGCGCGGCCGGCGTTCGAGCCGGAGCAGACTCCGCTGGGCCCGCACCCGCTGTGCCGGATCCTGCGCGAGGCGGGAGAAGAGCTGCAGTTGGGGCTGGACGCGCAACTGACCCTGTACCGCGCCTTCGAGCGCCAGGTGCTGGCGCGCTATGGCGGGATCGTGGAGCGCGCCAACGTCCTGCTGACCCACGCCGGCGTGCTGCCGGGGCTGGTCTATCTGCCGTACGTGGCGCGTCAGCCGGCGGAACCGGCAGCCGGCGCGCGCGCCGCGCCGCGCCTGCCTTCCGCGCCGCGCCCGGCCACCGGTTGGTCGGGACAGCCCGCACCCGCCGGCGGGCCTGGTCCCCGTGCCGATGCCGCATCCGGCGCGGCCATGCACAGCGCCGCTGGCGCGCCGTCCGCGGCCACGGCCCAGGCACGCGTCGCGGACGGTGCGAGCACCCCGGCGACTGGCGCCACCAGCGCCACCGGCGCGACGGCGGCGCCACCCGGTACCGAACCGACCGATCTGGCCGCGCTGCGCCAGTTGCTCGCGGCCGCCCGCACCCAGGTGGCGGCGGCGGGCGCGGTGGCACCTGGCGGAGCGGCGCCCGCCGCGCCAGCCAGCGGCCCGCCCGGTGCGCCGCCACCGGCAGTCGGCAGGCCTGCCGCACCCGGCGCTCTCGCGGCAGCGACCGCCCCCGCCGCGGCAGCGGCGCGCGCGACCACGCCCGCGGTACCGACCGCGGCGCTGCTGCAGGCACTGGGCGAACTGCAGGCGCAGCCGCCGGCGTACGGCGCGCAGACCGGACCGCGCGGCCGCCGCCAACTGCGCGACGTGCAGGCCGCCTTGCTGGCCAAGCTGGACGCCACGCACGGCGCGCAGCCCGCGCTGGCGCCGCAGGACGCCGACACCTTCGAGTTGCTGGGCCTGCTGTACGCCGAGATCGAGCGCGAAGTGCGCAGCGATGCGCCCGCGGCCGCGCTGCTGGAACGGTTGCAGGTGCCGCTGGTACGCGCCGCGCTGCAGGATCCGGCGTTCTTCGTGCGGCAGCGGCATCCGGCGCGCGAACTGCTCAATGCGGTCGCCGAATCCGGCGCGACCTGGCTCAGCGACGAGGACACCGACCCGCAACTGCTGGTCAAGCTGAACCAGACCGTGGACCGGGTGGTCGAGGATTACGAAGGCGACGAACAGGTCTTCGAGCAGGCCCACCAGGACATCCAGACGCACTACCGCGCATTGGCGCACAAGGCCGAGATCGCCGAACGCCGGCACATCGAGGCGGCGCGCGGCAAGGAACGGCTGGAAATGGCCAAGCAACTGGCCGCCGCCACCCTGGAGACGCTGTGCCACACCTGGCAGCCGCCCAAGTTCGTGCAGGCCTTGCTGAAGCAGGCCTGGTCGGACGTGCTGGTGCTGACCCTGCTGCGCCAGGGCGAGGAGTCGGACGCATGGCGCGAGCGCCAGCAACTGACCCAGTGCATCGCCGAAGTCACCTGCGGCGACAGCGGCGGCGCGCCGGACCCGGGCCTGGCCGACGACGTGCGCGGCGCCCTGCTGCAGGTGGGCTACCACCAGGACGAGGCCGCGGCGATCGCGCGCCGCCTGTCCACCCCGGGCGGCGGCGATACGCAGACCTCGCGGACCGAACTCAGCGCCCGGCTCAAGGCGCGCAGCCGCCTCGGCGACCAGGGCGAGGACGAGCGCCCGCCGCTGGCGCCGCGCACCGTCACCGAGCAGGCCGCGTACGCGCGCCTGCGCAGCCTGCCGTTCGGCACCTGGTTCGAGTTCGTCACCAACCAGCAGGGCGACCTCAAGCGGCAGCGCCTGTCCTGGTACAGCCCGATCACCGACCGCGCCCTGTTCGTCAACCAGCGCGGGCACAAGACCGCCGAGTACTCGCTGGACGCGCTGTCGCGGCTGCTGGCGCAGGGCCAGGCGCGGATCGTCACCGAGGACCGCGCGCGCCTGATCGACCGCGCCTGGCAGGCCACCGTGCGCGCGCTGCGCACCCTGGCCGGCGCGCCCGCGCCCACCCCCGCCGTGGAGGACGACGCATGACCGCCGAAGCCCGCCGCTCGCCGCGCCGGCAGGTGCCGGATATGGTGCCGGTCCTGGACGTGATGGAAGACGCCGTGGTCGGCCGGCTCGGCAACCTGTCCGAGCACGGCATGCTGCTGCTGGCGTCCGCCCCGTTGCACGAGGACGCGCTGTACCAGTTGCGCTTCGCGATGCCGCAGCTCGGCGGCGACACGCAGATCGACGTCGGCGTGCACCTGCTGTGGAGCGAACGCGCGCATGCGCCGGGCCAGGCCTGGGCCGGCTTCCGCTTCCTGACCATCTCGCCGGCGCACCGCGAGTTGCTGCGGCAGTGGATCAATGCCGGGCCGGGCGGCTAACGCGCTGGCAGCAACACGGGCACCCTGTAGGAGTCAACTGTCATGCAGCAGCGATGACGGGAGGCGCGTAAGAAGCCTGATCGCGCGCGATGGCATTGAGCCAGCGTAGGTACTTGTGCATGCAGGCGACGATGGCGACCTTGGCCGGTTTGCCGGCCGCTTGCAGGCGCGCATAGGTTTGGGCCAAGGGGGATTTGGCGCGGATGCTGGCCCAGGTGGCCATGTACAGCGCGCGGCGCACGTCGCTGCGCCCGCCTTTGATGCGGCGCTGGCCTTGCCAGCGGCCGCTGTCGTGATTGAACGGCGCCAGCCCGACCAGGGCGGCCAGCTTGCGCGGCGGCAGCGTTCCCAGTTCCGGCAGGCGTGCGGCCAGGGTGGCGCGCAGGATCGGCCCCAGCCCCGGCACCTTGGGCAGGGTCGAACACGCGTCGGCCTGCTGCTGAAGGTCTCGCTTCAGCGCATCGCTCTGCCGCTTCAGTAGGTCGATCGCTTCCTGGCAGTGGCGCCGCACCTCCGGGCTGGTGATGTGCTCCAGACGCCGCCGCAGGGCGTCGTGCTGGCCGACCAGAGCATTGCGCAGATCCAGCAGTTCGCGCAGGTGCTGCAGGTGCTCGGGCAACACGTCCGTCGGGGGGGCCACAATGGCTTGGGCTGTCACGGCCAACAGACGCGCGTCCAGGGCGTCGGTCTTGGCCTTGATGCCCAGCGCCTTGGCCAACGCACGTGGGCGCTGCGCACACATCCGCACCGCCGGCAGGTTGGCCTGCCGCAGCGTCCGCAGCACCTCATGTTCGTAGCCGCCGCTGGCTTCCAGCACGATCCGTTCGCACTCCAGCCTCGCCAGACGCTGGACCAGCTCAACGCGCCCTTGCGGCGTGTTGGGCTGGGTCCAGGCCAGTCCGTCCGGCAGCACATGAATGACCAGTTCGGCCTTGGCAACATCGATCCCGACAAAGCGCCGCATAGACGTTCTCCGCAGTAGACTTAGGGTCGAGAGCGCTCCTGCCAATGCCCAGGCTTGTGATGTTCGAGCTCCCGGCTCAGGCAACTGTTCGGGCTTGTCAGGCAGGAGAACCGGGGTGCGGCGGCACTGACTCCTACTCGTGCTCGCTTGGCACTGCGGCTTAACGGCCTGCCGCACCCCGCTCTCACCTTCAACGATAGACCCTCTTTTGACACAAGCGGCTTTAGCCGCGACAGACCCCCTCAAGGCGCCTGTCGCGGCTGAAGCCGCTCCTACAATTCCATCGGCCAACCACCTCCGGCGATCGTTGAAGCGGCTGACGCTGCGCGGATACGCCCACGCACACCGCATGCCATGCATGCGCACGTGGCGCGTCAACATGCCCGAGAGGTTTGCGGCAAACTTGGCGCCTCTCTTTTCGCATCGCCGACCGAGCCGCCACCATGAACCAGCACGACCCCAGCGTCCTCTACGCCGACCACCTGCGCATCCTGGCGCAGCGCGCCGACACCGCGCTGGCGCGTGGCGGCTTCGATCACCTGCTGGTGCCCAGCGGCACCCTGCACTACCAGGTGTTCGACGACCGCGACTATCCGTATGCGGTGAACCCGCAGTTCAAGGCCTGGCTGCCGCTGACCCGGGTGCCGAACAGTTGGCTGGTGTACACACCGGGGCGTCGCCCGCAACTGATCTTCCACCAGCCGCGCGACTACTGGCACGTGGTGCCGGCGGCGCCGAACGGCTGGTGGGTCGAGCACTGCGACATCCACGTCATCCGCACGCCGGAAGAGGCGTTGGCGCTGCTGCCCGGGCCGGCGGCGCGTTGCGCGATCCTCGGCGAGGCGCAGAGCGCGCTGGGCGATTACGTGCCGAACAATCCCGACGCGGTGGTGCACTACCTGGAGTACCACCGCGCGTACAAGACGCCCTACGAGTTGGCGCTGATGCGCCAGGCGCAGCGGTCGGCGGTGCGCGGGCATCGCGCCGCCGAAGCCGCGTTCCGCGACGGCGGCAGCGAGTTCGAGATCCACATGGCGTATTGCCGCGCGGTCGGACAGGACGCCAACGAATTGCCGTACGGGAACATCGTTGCGCTCAACGAGCACGGCGCGGTGCTGCACTACACCGAACTGGAGCGGCAGGCGCCGGCGCAGCCGCGCAGCTTCCTGATCGATGCCGGCGCCTCCGCGCACGGCTACGCCAGCGACATCACCCGCAGCTACGCCGCCGACCGTGGCAGCGAGTTCCAGGCGCTGATCGACGCGGTCGATGCCGCGCAGATCCGCATGGGCCGGAACGTGCGCGCGGGCGTGGACTACAAGCAGTTGCACCTCGACGCGCACCTGGCCCTGATGGGCGTGCTGAAGGACTTCGGCGTGATCACCGTGTCGCCGGAGGCGGCTCTGGCCACCGGGCTCAGCGCCGCGTTCTTCCCGCACGGCCTCGGCCATCCGATCGGCCTGCAGGTGCATGACGTGGCCGGCTTCGCCGCCGACGACCGCGGCGGACGCATCGACCGCCCCGCCGGCCATCCCTACCTGCGCATGACCCGCGTGCTGGAGCCGGGCATGGTGGTGACGATCGAACCGGGCGTGTACTTCATCGACATGCTGCTGGAGGACGCGAAGCAGGCCGGCCACGGCGCCAGCATCGACTGGGGCCGCGTGGCGCGATTCAAGCCCTACGGCGGCATCCGCATCGAGGACGAAGTGGCGTGCACCGACGGCGATCCGGAGAACCTGACCCGCCCGGCGTTCGCCGCCGCGGACTGAGCGCCGCCAAGCGCTGCGGGCCGCGCACGCGGCCCGACCGCCACGCTCCACCGAATCGCTGAAACGGCCGGTGCGGGCAGAGCGCGCACAGCCGGCCAGCGGCGTCGCGCGCGCTAGCGGCAGCATTGACATACGCGGCGTATGAAATAACATACGCCGCGTATGTCAATGGGATTTCCCATGCCGCCCCGCCGCTCCCGCACCGCCATGATCGAGGACACCCGCGCCAGGCTGCTGGCCGCGGCGCGGCATGCATTCGCCACGCAAGGGTTCGCGCACACCTCGATGGACGACTTCACCGCCGAGGCGGGGCTGACGCGTGGCGCGCTCTACCATCATTTCGGCGGCAAGGAAGGGCTGCTGACCGCGGTCATCGAACAGATCGAGGTCGAGGTCGGCGCCCGCCTGCAGGCCGTGTCCGATGCGGCGCCGACGCCGTGGGACGGCTTTCGCCGGCGCTGCCGCACCTATCTGGAGTTGGCGCTGGAACCGGAGATCCGGCGCATCATCCTGCAGGATGCGCGCGCCGTGTTCGGCGACGTGCCGCAGGCCGCGCAATCGGTGGGCATCGCCGCGCTGCAATCCGCGCTGGAGACCCTGATCGCCGAAGGCACGGTCGCCCCGCTGCATGCCGGCGTGATGGCGCGGATGCTCTATGGCGCCATCACCGAAGCCTCGTTCTGGATCGCCGAACCGGAGGGCGACCAGCAGGCGCGCCTGGCCGATGCGCTCGACGGCCTGGACCGGCTGCTCGGCAGCCTGCTCGCCCGCTGA
This sequence comes from Xanthomonas sp. DAR 35659, assembly GCF_041242975.1. NCBI lineage: Bacteria > Pseudomonadati > Pseudomonadota > Gammaproteobacteria > Lysobacterales > Lysobacteraceae > Xanthomonas > Xanthomonas medicagonis. Next base: position 1,226,357 of record NZ_CP162488.1, on the reverse strand, counting down.
ACCACCGTCTCCGCCCCCGCCGGGAGCTCCCGCAATGCAATGGCGCAATACCGCAAGCCGCTTCGGCTTCCTCGCCAAGCTGTTCCATTGGACCACCGCCGCCGCGTTCATCGGCGCCTACGTGGTCGTCTACTACGTCATCTGGTGCATGGACGACACCTCCGACGCGTCCTTGCCGGTGCTCAACATCCATTGGGCGCTTGGTCTGTTGGTGGGCTTCCTGGTGCTGCCGCGGCTGCTGTGGCGCTGGCTGGACGTGCAGCCGGACGATCCGCCGGGGTCGGCGCTGGAGCACCGCCTCGCGCATGCGGCGCACTTGGGCCTGTACGCGCTGCTGATCGTCATGCCGTTGACCGGCTACGTGGGGACCGGCGCCGCCACCGACTTCGGCCTGTTCCGGGTGACCGGATTCAACGACACGGCGCTGTTCGGCTGGATCAGCCGGCACTACCAGCTCAGTTGGGAGGCGTTCGAGGCGCCCATCGACGCCGTGCATCACTTCATCGGCAAATGGATCGCGTGGCTGGTGGTCGCGCTGCATGTCGCCGCGGCGCTGTTCCATCACTGGGTGCGCCGCGACGACGTGCTCGCGCGCATGCTGCCGTGGCGCGTCGTGCGCGCCGCGCAGGCACCCGCGGTCGCGGCTGGAGAGCATCCGCCGGCGACCTGAGCGCAGCGCGCGCGGCGGCCGCAGCCTGCCAGGACTCAGACCTGCGCCGCGCGCGGCACGTCCGGCGGCGTCGGCCAGCGCAGCAGGAAGATGGTGCCGCCGGTGCCCGACGGCCGGCAGGACGCGGTACCGCCATGCGCTTCGGCAATGGCCTTGACCACCGCCAGGCCCAGGCCGCTGCCGCCGCTCTTGCGCGAGCGCGAGGGATCGCCGCGGCGAAAGGCTTCGAACACCTGCGTCGCGGTAGCCGCCTCGATGCCCGGGCCATCGTCCTCGACCCGCACCTCGCACATGCCGCCGTGGCTGCCCGCATGCACCCGCACCGTGCCGGGATCGGCGTAGGCCAGCGCATTCTGCAGCAGGGCCATCACGGCCTGGCGGATACGCAGCGCATCGCACACCACGCAGGTCCGCGACTCCAGTTCCACCTGCAAGGCGATACCGCGCGCGGCCAGGTCGGCCGCGAAGGCCTGGACCACCGCCGACAGTTCCTGCTCCAGCAAGACCGGCGCCAGTTGCAGCTCCAGATGGCCGCTGTCGTTGAGGCTGAGCGCGCGCAGGTCCTCGATCAGGCGGCTCAATCCCTCGACCTGGCGCAGCAGGCCCTGGAAGGTCTCCGGCTCCGGCGCGAACACGCCTTCCGCCAACCCCTGCAAGCGCCCGCGCAGGATGGTGACCGGGGTGCGCAGTTCGTGGGCGATGGCGGCGTTCCAGAACTCGCGCTCGCGGGTCATGCCCTGCAGGCGCTCGGCCATCGTGTTGCAGTCGCGCACCAGTTGCGCGGTCTCGCCCAGCGCCCGCCCGTCGATCGCCGCGCGCGCCTGCAGATTGCCCTGGGCGATCTCGCGCAGGCTGTGGGCGACCGAGTTCAACGGGGTCAGGATGCGCCGCGACAGGCGCATCGCCACCAGCACCGCCACCGCCAGCGCGGCCAGCGCGGTGCTGACGATCCAGGCCAGTTCCACGCGCGAGGGCAGCCAGGTCTCGGAAATGCTGCCCGGCAGATACGCCACGGCCAGCGCGTAGAACACGTAGGAACCGACCACCGAGAGCAGGATGATGCCCAGCGCCAGCACGCCCAGCGACAGCACGATCTGCCGGCGCAGTCCGGGCTCGCGGCTCATCGGCCGGGCCCGAACCGGTAGCCGACGCCGCGCACGCTGACCGGCGTGCCCTGGACGCCCAGCGCCTCGAGCTTCTTGCGCAACTTGCTGACGTGGCTGTCCACCGTGCGTTCCTGGCTGTCGCCCTCGGGCAGGCAGGCGCTCAGCAGTTCGGCACGGCTGAACACGCGGCGCGGCGCGCGCATCAACCGGCTGAGGAGCTTGAATTCGGTCAGGGTCAGTTCCAGCGTATGGCGCCGCTCGCCGACGCGCACGCTCGCCTCGTGCGCGTCCAGATCCAACTGGAACGCGCCCACCTGCAGCGCGCGCGCGGCACGCGCGGCGCCGCCCTGGAGCCGCCGCAGCACCGCCTGCACCCGCGCCACCACTTCCGCCGGATTGAACGGCTTCACCACGTAGTCGTCGGCGCCCAGGCGCAGGCCCATCAGCTTGTCCAGATCGTGATCGAGCGCGGTCAACATGATCACCGGGGTCTGCCCACGCTGGCGCAGTTCGGCGAGCACCTGCCATCCGTCCACACCGGGCATCTGCACGTCGAGCAGGACCAGGTCCGGATCCAGGCTGTGGTGCATGGCCAGCGCGGCGTCCCCGTCGGCGGCATAGGCCGTGCGCAATCCGCTGCGGGCGAGATACGCGGCGAGGATGTCGGCGATCTCGCGCTCGTCCTCGGCGATCAGGACCAGCGCGGCGGTCGCCGGCACCGCGGGGGCGGCGGAGGCAATGGCGGACATGGAGACGCGGGAACGACTGCGTGGGCGCCGAGTGGCCGACGGGTCTCCATCATATCTCCACACTGCATCGAACGCGCCGCAACGCGCGGCTGTCACGCTTCCTCGCTGCGTACTCCGGCCGCGCATGCGGTACGGCGACACCATCGAGGCTCGTGAGGCATGTGCATGCGACAGCGGTACCGAACTCTGGCGATGGCCGGCCTGACGGCACTGGCCGTGGCCGGCTGCGGCAGCGGCGAACAGGACCTGGCCGTGCCGACACCCCCGCAGGTCACCGTGCTGACCCTGCGCCCGCAGCCGTTCGCCGTCAGCGTGGATCTGCCGGGGCGCATCTCCGCGCTGCGCAGCGCGCAGATTCGGCCGCAGGTCGGCGGCATCGTGCAACGGCGCTTCTTCGAGCAGGGCGCCGAAGTGACGCGTGGCGCGGCGCTGTTCCAGATCAATCCGGCCCCGTTCAAGGCCGACGTCGACACCACGGCGGCCGCGCTGCAACGCGCGCAGGCCGCGCTGGCGCGCGCCAGCACGCAGGCCGCGCGGCTGGAACGCCTGGTGCACGCGGACCTGGTCAGCCGGCAGACCTACGACGACGCGCTGGCGCAACGCGAACAGGCCGCGGCCGACGTCGCCGAAGCGCGCGCGACGCTGTCGCGGCGGCGCCTGGACCTGGCCTTCGCCACGGTCGATGCGCCGATCTCCGGTCGCATCGACCAGGCCCTGCTCACCGAAGGCGCGCTGGTCTCGCCCAGCGACAGCGCGCCGATGGCGGTGGTGCAGCAGATCGACCAGGTCTACCTCGATGTGCGCCAGCCGGCGCGCGCGCTGGACCGCGCCGGCGAGGCGGCGCATGCGCCGGCAGCCGACGCCGACGGCCTGCGCGCGCAACTGCTCGACCGCGACGGGCGGCCCTCCGGGCTCGACGGGCGCGTGCTGTTCTCCGGCAGCACGGTCGACGCCAGCACCGGCGACGTGCTGCTGCGCATCCTGGTCGACAACCCGCAGCGGCGCCTGTTGCCCGGGATGTACGCCAGAGCGCGGGTGCCGCGCGCCACCTATGCGCAGGCGCTCAGCGTTCCCCAGCAGGCGGTCACCCGAATCGGCGCGCAGGCCTACGTCTGGGTGATCGATGCGCGCGGGCGCGCGCGCAGCGCCTCGGTGGAGCTGGGCGAACTGGTCGAGCGCCGCTACCGGATCGCATCCGGGCTGCATGCGGGCCAGCAGGTGGTCGTCGAGGGAATCGAACGCCTGAGCGCCGGCATCGCCGTGAGTGCCCGCCCCTGGCGCGATCCCGCCGCCGCCCCCACCGCACGCGCGCACTGAGCGGAGGACGCCGGCATGCCCCAGTTCTTCATCGAGCGCCCGGTGTTCGCCTGGGTGATCGCGCTGTTCATCGTGCTGTTCGGCACCCTCGCCATCGCGCGGCTGCCGGTCGCGCGCTATCCCTCGGTGGCGCCGCCATCGGTGACGCTCTACGCGAGCTACCCGGGCGCCACCCCGCAGACGTTGAACGACTCGGTGGTCGGACTGGTCGAACGCGAGCTGGCCGGGGTCAAGAACCTGCTCTACTTCGAATCCTCGGTGGACACCTCCGGCACCGCGCAGATCACCGCGACCTTCAAGCCGGGCACCGATCCGGAGCTGGCGCAGGTCGACGTGCAGAACCGGATCAAGGCGGTGGAGCCGCGACTGCCGCAGGCGGTGCGGCAGAGCGGCCTGCAGGTGGAATCGGCCGCCTCCGGCTTCCTGATGCTGGTCGGCCTGACCTCGCCCGACGGCCGCTACGACGAGGTCGCGCTCAACGACTACATGGCGCGCACCATCGTGCAGGAACTGCGCCGGATCGACGGCGTCGGCCGCGTGCAGCTGTTCGGCGCCGAACAGGCGATGCGCGTGTGGGTCGACCCGGACAAGCTGACCGCCTACGGGCTGGCGCTGAGCGACCTGACCCAGGCGATCGAACAGCAGAACGCGCAGATCGCGCCGGGCCGGATCGGCGACGAGCCGACCGTGCCCGGACAACGCCTGACCGTGCCGCTGACGGTCGCCGGGCAGCTGTCCACGCCGGAACAGTTCGCCGCGATCGTGCTGCGCGCCAGCCCCGACGGCGCCAGGATCGTGCTCGGCGACGTGGCGCGGGTGGCACTCGGCGCGCAGTCCTACGCCTTCTCCAACCGCGAGAACGGCACCGCGGCGACCAGCGCCGCCATCCAGCTCTCGCCCGGCGCCAACGCCGTGCGCACCGCGCAGGCGGTGCAGGAGCGGCTGCAGGAACTGGCCGCCGGGATGCCGGCCGGGATGACCTACTCCATCCCGTTCAACACCGCGCCGTTCGTGAAGATCTCCATCGAGAAGGTGATCCACACCCTGCTCGAAGCGATGCTGCTGGTGTTCCTGGTGATGTACCTGTTCCTGCAGAACGTGCGCTACACGCTGATCCCGGCCATCGTCGCGCCGATCGCGCTGCTCGGCACCTTCGCGGTGATGCTGCTGGCCGGGTTCTCGATCAACGTGCTGACCATGTTCGGCATGGTGCTGGCGATCGGCATCATCGTCGACGACGCCATCGTGGTGGTGGAGAACGTCGAGCGGCTGATGGCCGGCGAAGGGCTGTCGCCGCGCGCGGCCACCGCCAAGGCGATGCGCGAGATCACCGGCGCGGTGGTCGGCATCACCCTGGTGCTGACCGCGGTGTTCATCCCGATGGCGTTCGCGGCCGGATCGGTCGGCGTGATCTACAGGCAGTTCACCCTGTCGATGGCGGTGGCGATCCTGTTCTCGGCGTTCCTGGCACTGACCCTGACCCCGGCGCTGTGCGCGACGCTGCTGCGTCCGCTGCCGCCGGGCCACCACGCCAAGCGCGGCGTCTTCGGCGCCTTCAATCGCCACTTCGAACGCCTCACCGGCGGCTACGCGGCGCGCGTGGCGCGCCTGGTGCGGCGCAGCGGGCGGATGATGGCGGCGTTCTGCCTGATCTGTGTCGCACTGGCGTTCGCGGCGCGGCAGTTGCCGTCCTCGTTCCTTCCGGAAGAGGACCAGGGCTATTTCATGACCTCGATCCAGTTGCCGGTCGGCGCCACCAGCGAACGCACGCTGGAGGTGGTGAAGGCCTTCGAGGCGCACGTGGCCACGCGCCCGGCGCTGGCCTCGAACATGGTCATCCAGGGCTTCAGCTTCGCCGGCGCCGGACCGAACGCGGCGATGGCCTTCACCATGCTCAAGGACTGGGACGCGCGCGACGGCGCCACCGCGGCGCAGGAGGCGGCGCTGGCGCAGCAGGCGATGGCCGACACCGCCGAAGGCACGGTGATGAGCCTGATGCCGCCGGCGATCGACGAACTGGGCACGTCGTCGGGCTTCACCCTGTTCCTGCAGGACCGCGGCAACCGCGGCGACGCGGCGCTGCTGGCCGCGCAGGCGCGGCTGCTGGCGCTGGCCGCGCGCAGCCCGCTGCTCAGTGACGTCTATGCCGACGGCATGCCGCCAGGCAAGAGCATCGAACTGCGGATCGATCGGGAACGGGCCGAGGCGATGGGGCTGTCATTCGGCACGGTCAGCGCGACCCTGTCCGCGGCGATGGGCTCGCTGTACGTCAACGACTTCCCCAATGGCGGTCGCATGCAGCAGGTGATCGTGCAGGCCGACGCGCCGGCGCGCATGCAACTGGACGACGTGCTGGGCCTGCGCATGCGCACCGCCTCCGGCGGCATGCTGCCGCTGCGCGACGTGGTGGCGCCGGCCTGGATCGACTCGCCGCAACAGTTGATGCGCTTCCAGGGCTTCCCCGCCGTGCGCATCGCCGGCGGCGCGGCGCCCGGCATCTCCAGCGGCGCGGCGATGGCGGAGATGGAGCGCCTGGCGGCGCAGCTGCCGCCGGGCTTCGCCGTGGCCTGGACCGGGCAGTCGCTGCAGGAACGCCAGACCGCGGCGCAGGCGCCGATGCTGGCGCTGCTGTCGGCGTTGGTGGTGTTCCTGGTGCTGGCGGCGCTGTACGAAAGCTGGAGCATCCCGCTGTCGGTGATGCTGGTGGTGCCGCTCGGGCTGCTCGGCGCGGTGGCGGCGGTCATGCTGCGCGGCTTGCCGAACGACGTGTTCTTCAAGGTCGGCATGATCACCATCATCGGCCTGTCGGCCAAGAACGCGATCCTGATCGTGGAGTTCGCCCGGCAACTGCGCGCCGAGGGACAGAGCCTGGCGGAAGCGGCGGTGCATGCGGCGCGGCTGCGCCTGCGCCCGATCCTGATGACCTCGTTGGCGTTCGCGCTGGGCGTGGTGCCGCTGATGCTGGCCTCCGGCGCCAGCGCCGAGACCCAGCACGCGATCGGCACCGGCGTGTTCGGCGGCATGGTCAGCGGCACCGTGCTGGCGGTGTTCTTCGTGCCGGCGTTCTTCGTGTTCGTGATCGGCATGCAGGAACGGCTGGCGGCCTGGCGCGCGCAGCGCGACGCCGCGCGCGCGGGTGCGCGGCAGTGAGCGCGAGAGGGCCTGCAGCGGCGGCGGCCCCGAATATCCGGGCCACGCCCTGTGTGCGCTGCGGCGGCCTCCGGGCCGACGTCCCTACTTGCCGGTCAACGCATAGGGACCGCGGTTGAAGCTCATGGGCACCGTGTCGTAGCGCCGCTGCCCTGCCGCAGCGGGATAAGGCGCGGTCTTGAAATCGCGCGCCAACGCCTCGAGTCCGCGCGCCGCGCTCGGCGATGGCAATGCCTCGATCACCAGCGACGATTCCGGACGCCCGCCTTGCGGGTTGCCACGGAGCAGGAACAGGGTCAATGCCGGGGTGACCGGCAAGTCCATCGGACTGTCGCGCACGGTCTTGCGCCGCTGGTTCTCGGCGCGTGGCGCCAGCCCAGCGTCCTCGTCCGCGCCCTGCGCCTGCAGCGCGTCGATCTGCGCGAACAGCATGCGATCCAGCATCTTGCCGCGCTGCCGCCGGAGTTCGTTGAACCAGGCCAGGCCGACCGCGTCGCGGTCGCCTGACGGCATGGCGGCGTAGCACCGTTCCAACAGATAGGCATGATAGGCGGTATCGCGATTGAGTTGGCTGGGCCGGAGCGTGCGGCCCTGGATCTCGCGCTCGCGCGCGGCGAGCTCGCGATCCAATGCGATCCACGCCTGCGCCCACTGCATCGCCGGCTTCGGGTTATGCGCCGACAGCTCCAGCTCCGCCAACGAGGCCAGCGCCAGCAACGGACATCGCGTCATGCCGAGGCATTTCTCCAGCCAATAGCGCGCGGTATCCAGGTCGCGCTCCACCAAATGCGCCGGATGCGCATCGCCATGGCGGTACAGCACGCCGAGGTAGAAGGCCGACGCGCCATCGCCCTTGCCGGCCAGGGCCACCAACTGCGCCAACAACTGCTCCCGGGCCGCAGGCACGGAGCGAACCGACAACAGCGTCTCCAGATCGGCCAGCGCCATGCTGGGAACGCTGCCCGCAACGCCTATCGGCGCTGGCGCAGGCGCAGGCGCCGCATCTTGCGCCTGCGGCGCCGCGCCCGCGCTGGGTGAAAGCCACACCGCTGCCGCGAGCAGCCCCGACACAATGATCTTCAAGATGATTCCCCCTGATACCCGCACACTATGTGCAAGGCACGGCGGGCGGGCAAGCGCGGTCAGCGCGCGGCCATCTCCGCCTCGATCTGCTCGGCGCTGCGCGCCAGCGCGTCGGTGAGCACCCGGTGGCCGTCGTCGGTGATCAGCACGTCGTCCTCGGTGCGGATGCCGATGCCGCGCCACTTCGCCTCGACCTGCTTGTCGTCCGGCGCCACGTACAGCCCCGGCTCGATGGTGAATACCATGCCCGGCTCCAGCAGGCGCGAGGCACCGGCCAACTTATAGTCGCCGACGTCGTGCACGTCCAGGCCCAGCCAGTGCCCGGTCTTGTGCCGGTAGAAGCGCCGGTAGTGGCCGTCGGCGACGTTCTGTTGCAGCGAGCCCTTGAGCAACCCCAGGCGCAGCAGGCCTTCGGTCAGGGTCTGCACCGCAGCCAGGTGGCCGGCCTCGTAGGCCACGCCCGGCCGCGCCTGCGCCAGCGCCGCCGCGTGCGCGGCGCCGACCAGGTCGTGCAGGGCGCGCTGTTCGGCGCTGAAGCGCCCATTCACCGGGAAGGTGCGGGTGATGTCGGCGGCATAGCCGCGGTACTCGGCGCCGGCATCGACCAGCACCAGCTCGCCCTCGCGCAGGCGCGCGGCATTGGCGCGATAGTGCAGCACGCAGGCATTGGCGCCGGCGCCGACGATGCTGCCGTAGGCCGGCCAGGCGTCGCCGGCGCGGAACTCGCGCTCGATCTCGGCCTGTAACTGGTACTCGTGCAGGCCCGCGCGCGCCAGCCGCATCGCCGCGCGGTGCCCGGCCACGCTGAGATCGGCCGCCACCTGCATCAGCGCGACCTCGTCGCGCGACTTGAACAGGCGTTGCTCGTGCAACAGGTGGCCCAGCTCCAGGAACTCGTGCGGCGGCTGCGCGCCATGCCGCACCTGCTCGCGCACGCGCTTGACCCAGCCGATCAGCTTCAGATCGAAATCGACGTCGCGACCGAAGTGGTAGTACACCCGCGAACGGCCTTCCAGCAGGCCGGGCAGGATCTCGTCGAGATCCTCGATCGGATACGCATCGTCCATGCCGTAGCGTTCGACCGCGCCCTCCTGGCCGGCGCGCGGGCCGTCCCAGGCCTCGCGTTCGGGATCGCGCTCGCGGCAGAACAGCAGCGCCTCGCCGTGCTTGCGGCCCGGCACCAGCACCAGCACCGCCTCCGGCTCGGGGAAACCGCTCAGGTACCAGAAGTCCGAATCCTGCCGGTACGGGTAATGGGTGTCGTGGCTGCGCACCCGCTCCGGCGCGCTGGGCAGCACCAGGATGGCGTGCTCACCGGCCATGTCCATCAAGCGCCTGCGCCGGCGCGCGTACTCGGCGGTGCCGATCCCGGTCAGCCGTTTCATCAGTTCAGGCGTTGCCGGTGGCGCGGGCCGAGCACGCAATCGCTGTGCAGCAGCAGCACCGCCACACGCACGAATTCCTCGATCTCGGCCAGCGCATCCTCGTCCTCGTCGGCGCTGTCGAAATCCTCGGCGCTGGCCTGCGCCAGCCGCGCCAGGTCCTGCAGCGCCTCGGCGCCCTCCTCGGACAACGGCGGCGTGGCGCCGGCGGCCAGGCCGAAGCCGCCGAGGAAGCCGCGGCACCACTCGAACAGGCCATCGGCCCGCTCGGACAGCGCCGCGCCGGCATCGGCCAGCACCAGGTCGAAGGCGAAATCGCGGTCCTCCAGCTGCGCGGCGGTGGCCTCGCGCAGGCGGTCCAGCGCATCGCCCTGACGCGGCGCGGCGATGCCGGCGTCGGCCAGCACCGCCGACGGCCAGGCCGCCAGGGCGGCACCGCCGCCGGCCAGCCAGCCGCACAGGGCGCCGTGGAGTTCGGCCGCCGACGCGGCCAGGCCCAGTTGCTGGCTGGCGCGGTTGATGTCGTCGGCGGTGGGAAGTTCGGTCATGGACGCAAGGCCTGTTGGGCGCCGGCCGCCGGTCGGGGGCGCGGCGCTGGAGCGGGACTGCGCAGTGTAGCAATCCGCATGCGTCACGCTGCTTGTGGAGGCTTCCGACCGGCGCCTACACTCCACCACCCTTTCTCGTTCGAAGCCCCGTCCATCATGTCGATCGAGCACGTCGCTGCGGCCATCACGCGGTATGCCGGCAGCGACTGGCGGTGGGGCTGGGCGGCGGCCGCCGCGGTCCTGGCCGTGGCCGCGCTGGTGATCGCGCTGCAGGCGCGGCAGTGGCGGCGGCGCATGCGCCAGCAGGTGCAGCGCCAGCAGCAACTGCAGCAGCGCGACCATCACCTGAAACTGGCGTTGTGGGCGTCCGGCGAGCACTTCTGGGACTACGACCTGCAGCAGCGCACGCTGCGCCGGATGCGCGTGGACGACGCCGCGCCGCACGCGCGGGAGATCGCGATGGTGACCCGCGAGCACGAGCCGCTGCGCATCCACCCCGACGACGTGCCGCGGGCCGAGCGCACGCTGCGCGAGCACCTGCAGGGGCTGACGCCGGTCTACACGGACGAGTATCGCGTGGACCTGGTCGGCGACGGCGTGTGGCTGTGGGCGCGGGTCCGCGGGCGCGTGGTCGAGTACGGCGCCGACGGCAGGCCGCGCCGGCTCGCCGGCAGCGCGCGCGACATCAGCTCGCACCGCCAGGCCGACCTGGAGCGGCGCATCGCCGGCGAAGTGCTGCGCAGCATGAGCGAGGCGGTCGCGGTGCTGGACGAGGAGGGCCGCTTCATTTCGGTCAATCCGGCCTTCACCCGCATCACCGGCTACAGCGAGCGCGAAGTGCTGGGCCAGCCGATGACGCTGCTCGACCACGCGCCGGACGCCTCCGCCCCGTCCGCGTTCGAGCACGGCCGGCACTGGCGCGGCGAAGCCTGGAAGCGGCGCAAGGACGGCCAGGAGATCCTGTGCCTGGTGCGCCGCAATACCCTGGTCGACGCCGACGGCCGCCACAGCTTCTACGTGGTGGTGCTGGAAGACATCACCGACCAGAAACGCGCCGAGCAGGAACTGCGCTACCTGGCCAACTACGACACGCTGACCAGCCTGCCCAACCGCGCGCTGCTGTCCGAGCGGCTGGCGCGGGCGATCGTGCGGGCGCGGCGCCAGGGCAGTTCGGTGGCGGTGCTGTTCCTGGACCTGGACCGGTTCAAGGACATCAACGATTCGCTCGGCCACGCCACCGGCGACCGCGTGCTGCGCGCGGTCGCCGAACGCCTGCAGCAGGCGGTGGGCCCGCAGCACACGGTCGCGCGCCTGGCCGGCGACGAATTCACCGTCGTCGTGGAGGACGTCGCCGATCAGGTCGAGGCCGAAGCGGTCGCCGCACGCGTGCTGACCGCCTTCGACGCGCCGCTGCGGCTGGACGACCGCCGCGAAGTGGCGATCTCCCCATCCATCGGCATCTCGCTGTTCCCGCAGCACGCGTTGCTGCCCAGCGAACTGCTCAAGCACGCCGACACCGCGATGTACCAGGCCAAGGCCGCCGGCCGCCGCAACATCCAGGTGTATTCGGCGCGGATGGACGAAGCCACCCGCCACCGCGCCACGCTGGCCAGCACCCTGCGCAAGATCCCGCTCGACCAGGAACTCAAGCTGGTCTACCAGCCGCGCTATTCGCTGCATACGCAACGCGTGGTCGGCGTGGAGGCGCTGCTGCGCTGGCACAGCGCCGATTTCGGTCCGGTCTCGCCGAGCCAGTTCATTCCGCTGGCCGAGGAGAGCGGGCTGATCCTGGAGATCGGCGAATGGGTGCTGCGCCAGGCCTGCTCCACCCTGCGCGACTGGCGCGCGCTGGGCCTGACCGACCTGTGCATGTCGGTCAACGTGTCGGCGATCCAGCTCGAGCGCGGCGACCTGCCGGCGCTGATGCAACGGATCCTGGCCGAGACCGGGGTCCCGGCCGGCAACGTCGAGCTGGAGCTGACCGAGAGCGTGGTGATGTCGCAGGTTGGCAAGAACGCGGCCACCCTGCACGCCTGCCGCGCGCTGGGCCTGACGCTGGCGATCGACGACTTCGGCACCGGCTATTCGTCGCTGGCCTACCTGAAGCGCTTGCCGATCAATACCTTGAAGATCGATCAGGAGTTCATCGGCGACCTGACCCGCGATCCGGACGACGAGGCGATCACCAGCACCATCATCGCGATGGGCCACTCGCTGGCGCTGAAGGTGGTCGCCGAGGGCGTGGAACAGCCTGGGCAACTGGCGTTCCTGCGCGAACACGGCTGCGACGAGATCCAGGGCCACCTGGTGGCGCCGGCGCTGGAACCGGAAGCCTTCCTGCAACTGCTGCGGCAGCCGCTGCGGCTACCCGCCTGAGCGGCGGCCATCGCGCCGCCGCGCGGCGTCTTGACCGCCGCTCTGGCGCATGCCTATCGTGAGCGCCATGGACACCCCCGACACCCTCGCCCAGCTGCGCGCCCTCGGCGCCCGCGTGGAAACGCTGGTCGAGCGCTGCCAGCGCCTGGCCGACGAGAACCGCAGCCTGCGCCAGCAGCAGGAACAGCTGATCGGCGAGCGCTCGCAACTGCTCACCAAGAACGAGCAGGCGCGTTCGCGGGTGGAAGCGATGATCGCCCGGCTCAAATCGTTGGAGCAGCACACGTGAGCGAACCGGTCAGCGTCCGCATCCTCGATCGCGAGTACACCGTCGGCGTCGAAGCGGAGGAACGCGACAGCCTGGTCGCCGCCGCGCGCCTGCTCGACGCGAAGATGCGCGAGGTGCGCGGCAGCAACCGCATGGCCGCGGTGGACCGGGTCGCGGTGCTGGCGGCGCTGAACCTGGCGCACGAACTGCAACAGCTGCGCGACGAGCAGACGCGGCGCGATACCGAGATCGCGCGCACACTGGCCGATCTCAATCGTCGCCTCGACGGCGTGGTCGATACGACGCGCTGAGGCGCGCATAGCAATTCGATCATCAACGTGAATTGCGCCGTACCGCGCGACCGACGAACGGACTAGCCAAGCGCGACGACGGCGCTATACTCCACTCGCGTTCTCTGCTGTGAACGACAGCGTGTGCAAACATTCGCCTTGTCCCTTAATGACGACCACGGGGTGGCGACGGAATCGGGTGTGCAGGTCCGCCTCGTAGCGGGAAGCCCGATGGTTCCCCAGCCATCCCACTTGAACCCCGGGTTCAAGGTCGTTTCGCACGCATCGTCACGGCGGAGAATGCAATTGTTCCAGGAAACGGCGCCGCAAGGCGCCGTTTCCTTTTGTGCGTCCGCGATTCCGGCAACCGTGGGCCGCGGCGCAGGCGCCACCCGTTCTCGTGCCGCGTGAAACCCGGGATACTGGCGCCCCCGCCACGGAGATCGCGCATTGTCGACGCTCACCCACCTCATCGACCGCTTCGATCCCGCCGCCGGCTTCGACGTGCCCGCCAGCTGGCGGCAGGGCCGCACCGCCTTCGGCGGCCTGTCCGCCGCGTTGGCGCTGCAGACCGCGCTGCGCACGGCACCGTCGGCGCTGCCGCCGCTGAAGTCGGCGCACATCTGGTTCGTCGGCCCGGCCGACGCCACCCTGCGCTTCGAGGCGCAGGTGCTGCGCCAGGGCAAGTCCGCCACCTCGGTCGCGGTCGATTGCCTGGCCGACGGCCAGGCCGCCTTGCGTGCGGCGCTGCTGTTCGCGCAGCCGCGGCCCAGCCGCATCGCCCACGACTTCATGCCGGCCCGGCCAACGGTGGGCGGGCCCGAGGCCGCCGCGCCGATCGCCGCCACCGAGTTCACCCCGGCGTTCTTCGCCAATTTCGAAATGCGCCTGGCCGGCGGGTCGCTGCCGGTGTCCGCCGCCAGCGACCCGGAGCTGCTGGTGTGGGCGCGCCATCGCGACGCCCGCGGCGTGGACCCCAGCGTGGCCCTGGTCGCGCTCGGCGACTGCCTGCCGCCCGCGGCGATGACCGCCTTCAGCGCGCCGGCGCCGGTCAGCTCGATGACCTGGACCCTGGACTTCCCCCAGCCGGCCAGCGCTGGCGACTGGTTCCTGATGCATTCGGCCAGCCGCCACGCCGAGGACGGCTACTCGTTGCAGGACATGCAGATCTGGGATGAAGCCGGCCGGCTGGTGCTGTCCGGGCGGCAGACGGTGGCGATCTACGCCTGACGCCGCGTCGCGTCGGCAGGCGCCAGTAGCCAGTGCGCGCGCCGGCACCGACAATAGCGGCATCTCCCTATCGCCTGCCCAATGACTGCCGACGACCGCGACTCCCTGCGCCAGCAACTGCGCGCGCGCCGGCGCGCACTCTCCGCGCCAGCGCGTCTGGCCGCCGCCGATGCGCTGGCGCAGCGGCTGCTGGACCTGCCGTTCGCGCCGCAGCACGGCCACGTCGCCGGCTATTGGGCGATGGACGGGGAGATCGCCCTGCATCGCTGGCAACTGAGCCTGCCGGCCGACGTGCAGTACTGCCTGCCGGTGCTCAGCGGCAAGACCCTGCGCTTCGCGCCGTGGCGTCCGGGGCAGCCACTGGTCGCCAACCGCTACGGCATCCCCGAGCCGGAGGTCGCCGCCGAGGCCACGCTGGCGCCGGAGCAGATGGCGCTGGTGGTGGCGCCGCTGGTCGGCTTCGACGCCGGCGGCGGCCGCCTGGGCATGGGAGGCGGCTGGTATGATCGCAGCTTCGCGTTCCGCCAGCGGCAGGCGCCGCCGCCCTGGCTGGTCGGCGCCGCGTTCGACGCGCAGCAGGTCGACGCATTGCCGGTCGCCGCCTGGGACGTGGCGCTGGACGCGGTCTGCACCGACTCCCTCACTCTTCTGACCGCGACCGACACCCCCGCATGACCGCACGCAAGCGCTACTGGCTGATGAAGTCCGAACCGGACGCGTTCTCGATCGACGACCTGCAGCGGGTCGGCACCGAACCCTGGAACGGCGTGCGCAACTACCAGGCGCGCAACTTCATGCGCGACGGCATGAAGGTCGGCGACGGCATCCTGTTCTACCACTCCAACTGCAAGGTGCCGGGCATCGTCGGCACCGCCACGGTGGCCAGCGCGGCGTACCCGGACGCCACCCAGTTCGATCCCGGCTCCGACTACCACGACCCCAAGGCGACGCGCGAACAGCCGCGCTGGTACCTGGTGGACGTGGCCTTCGAGCGCAAGCTCGCGCGCACCATCGCGCTGGACGAGATCAAGCAGCACGCCGAGGCGCTCGGCGAGGGCTTCCCGCTGGTCGCGCGCGGCAACCGCCTGTCGGTGTTCCCGGTCAGCGCCGCGCAGTGGAAGCTGCTGCTGGCGCTCGAATAGCCGGGATTGGGGATTGGGGATTCGCCTCCCGCCCACCCGTCCGCCGCTTGTCACGATTCCCCAATCCCGAATCCCCACTCCCGAGCGTTTCCCATGTCAGAAGCCAAACGCCTTGCCGCCGAGAAAGCCATCGATTACGTCCAGGACGGCATGATCGTCGGCGTCGGCACCGGCTCCACCGTCGCCTTCTTCATCGACGCGCTGGGCCGTATCGGCCACCGCATCAAGGGCGCGGTGTCCAGCTCCGAGCAGAGCACCGCGCGGCTGCGCCAGCACGGCATCGAGGTGCTGGAGCTGAACCACACCGGCAACCTGTCGCTGTACGTGGACGGCGCCGACGAGTGCGACCCGAACAAGTGCCTGATCAAGGGCGGTGGCGCCGCGCTGACCCGCGAGAAGATCATCGCCGAGGCCAGCGAGCGCTTCATCTGCATCGTCGACCCGAGCAAGCAGGTGCAGACCCTGGGCGCGTTCCCGCTGCCGATCGAGGTGATCCCGATGGCGCGCAGCCTGGTCGCGCGCGAGATCCTGGCGCGCACCGGCGGCCAGCCGGTGTGGCGCGACGGCGTGATCACCGACAACGGCAACGTGGTGCTGGACGTGCACCACCTCTCCATCACCGACCCGGTGGCGCTGGAGCGCGAACTGAACCAGATCCCCGGCGTGGTCTGCGTCGGCCTGTTCGCGCGCCGCCCGGCCGACGTGGTCATCGTCGGCGGCGAGCCGCCGCGCGTCCTTTAGCGCGCTGCGCGCGCCAGGATTGGGGAGTCGGGATTGGGGATTCGCAAGAGCAGGAGCCGCTCAGTCCCAGCTCCCCGCTTTTACGAATCCCCAATCCCGACGCCCCAATCCCCGCACTCTTGACTCGCCGCGCACCATGCAACAAGGTGCGCGCTGATCCCCTGCCCCGGCACCGCCATGTCCCTGTTCCGCGCCCTGTTCGTCCTCGTCCTGCTGACCCTCAGCGGCTGCGCCAGCGCCGGCGGTACCTGGGTGGAACTGGCCGGCCACCGCTACCAGGTGGAACTGGCCAAGGACGACGCGACCCGCGCGCGCGGGCTGATGTTCCGCGACCAGATGGACCCCGACCACGGCATGCTGTTCATCCACGACCGCGAGGAACCGCAGGCGTACTGGATGAAGAACACCAAGATCGCGCTGGACATCCTGTACTTCGACAGCAAGCGCAAGCTGGTGACGCAGCAGCGCGACGTGCCGCCGTGCTCGGCCGGCAACGCCTGCCCGCCGTATCCCAGCAATGCGCCGGCGCTGTACGTGCTGGAGCTCAACGCCGGCCAGGCCGCGCAGCTCAAGTTGAAGGACGGCGCCGAACTGACCTTCGGCCCAGGCATTCCAAAGGGTCGCTGAGCCGCCCCGGCGTCGGAAAAATCCGACGCTGCCATCGCGCTGAACCCGACACCGCTGTCGGGAACCCCCGGACTTGATCGCGTCGCACTTTGCGGCCAGTCTTGGCGCATGGTCGAGCGACTGACACTGCCGAACTGGAACACCCTGGCCGCGCTGGACGACGACGCGCTGCCGCTGCTGGCCACGGCCCTGCTGATCGCGCGCGACGAGTATCCGGAACTGGATGCCGACCACTACGACGCGCTGGCGCAGAACCACGCCGAGCACCTGCGCCACGAGGTGGCGACGATCGAACCGTGGCCGCTGAAGATGGCCGCGATCAATCGCCACCTGTTCGAGGAACTCGGTTACACCGGCAACCACGACGAGTACTACGACCCGCGCAACAGCTACATGAACCAGGTGTTCGAGCGGCGCCTGGGCAACCCGATCTCGCTGGCGCTGGTGCAGATGGAAGTGGCGCGGCGGCTGGACATCCCGCTCGACGGCGTGTCCTTCCCTGGGCACTTCCTGGTGCGCCTGCCGGTGGACGACGGCCTGCTGGTGATGGACCCGTTCAACGGCGGCCGCCCGCTGGCGGTGGAAGAGTTACGCGAACGCGCGCGTCCGCACCTGGGCGGCGAGACCCCGGACGATCGCGCCCTGCTGCAGATCCTGGACCCGGCGCCGCACCGCGCGATCCTGACCCGGGTGCTGCGCAACCTGCACGGCGTCTATGCCGAGCGCGACGAATGGGACCGTGCCGCGCGCAGCGCCGACCGCGTGCTCAAGCTGATGCCGGACCAGCCCGAAGCCCTGCGCGACCGCGGCATGGCCTATCTGCAGATGGACTACGTGCCCGGCGCGCGCCGCGACCTGGGCCGCTACCTGCAACTCAATCCGGAAGCCAGCGATGTGCTGCCGATCCGCGAACGCCTGGTGGAGCTGAGTGCGCGCGGGCAGCGGATGCATTGAGGCTGGGAGTGGGGAATCGGGGGCAGCGGCGTGCTCGTTCTGCTCGCGTGATGCACCGATATCGCTGGGCTCTCGTCCTGAACAAGCGCGTTGGTGCGCAGGTAACGCGCCGCGCTGCCCGCGCTCATGCCTAGCCGATCACCCGGGTCTGCACGCCGTCCAGCCGCTCCATTCGCTTGGGGAAGTCAGTGTGGGAGCGACTTCAGTCGCGACGAGCTCCACCGGTAACGCCTATCGCGACTGGAGGGAACCTCCAATAGCCTCTCGATTCCGAGAATCGCGCGCTGCGTGCATCAATCACCTGCAACTGTTTGGGTAGCGTTTTGGAGGTACTAGAGATAACCCGAAGCCGCCCTCAAAAAAGTGGCATCGCCTGGACAGAGGCAAGAAGGCGTTTGGCGACCGCCCCCGCCCATCATCGCTGGCAGCGATGCGATCCGCCGCTCAGATGGATGCACCCTCGCCCTGACCCACGAAATACACCTGCACGTCGCCTCTGTCGGGAGACGGCAGGGCGCAGTATTCCGCTGGAGAAAAGCAGCCTTCTTCCACGAACGCCGCCAGTTTGAAGATCGCATAGTCCAGGGCATCGTCGGCCAGACGCAGCCTCACGCCGCGCTTCAGGACGATGCATTCCTCGGCCTCGTCGCGCACGCGCTCCACTTCGATCGACGAGGCACTGCCCTCGCCATGGCGCACCCGCATCGCCTCGATCGAGCCGCTGCTTCCGTTCGCCCGGGCATCGCGCAACATCGCCAGGAAACTTCCCGCCGCCGAGGCGTCGAATGCGAACGACACCTCCTTCCTGCTGCGCGGCCCCACCCACCATTCGATCACGGCATCCTCCCTGGTCCATGGACAAGCTGTCGCATAGCGCAGCACGACGGCACCAACGCGGTGCCGCACACGCGGCTATGGCATTCCATTCGAAGCCGCCACCTGTTTTCTCGCGATCTCCATCCGCTTCATCGACACTGGCGTCGGTTCGACGCCAGGCCGGCGCATCCACGCCAGGTAGCCGCCGTAATCCTTCGCCTGCCAGCAAGCCTCTGCCTTCAACAGGACATTTTTCGCCTGTAACGCACGCATCTGCTCGGTCAACGGCCCGGATGCGTTCGCGTTGTACTCGGCATCGCTGAACGCGCCGCATCGCGCCTTCTCCAAGGCGTCGCTCAGCGTTGGCGCAATGGCGAACACGCTGGCAGGGTCCAGGTCGCCCAGCGGCACCACGCTGAACACCGGCGACGCCGCACCGGCGGTGTAATCGAGCGCGTAGCACTCGCCGCCACCATTGGAACCGATGCCCACGAAGCGCGCGGACAGGGACTTGGCGATGCCGGCCGAGACGTTCCGCGCACGGATGTCCTCCACCGGCCAGAAGGAAAAGTACGCGGTCCCGACCCTGCCCTCGCCGCCGTTGGACCAGCGCAGGAAGGCCCGGTAGTCGGGCGGAAACGCCAGCGCCAGCGTGCGCTCCAGCTGCGCGATCGCCGCTTCGTGCGCGGGAGGACGCCGATGCCAGACACCGGACACACAATCGATCGCCTTGGTCACCGCCTGGCCCTCTGCATCGTCGATCCCATCCTGGCCCCATTCTGCGCAGGAGCGATTCGCAACGCGATGAAGCACGGCGCTTCACCGCCTCGACAAGTCAGCCTCTGCGGGCTTCCATCTCGAAATCGCCGCCGGCGACGAACGGACTCGGCGCAGGCGAACGCAGCGCGAGGGTCCCGCCCGGCATCCCGTCGTCGCTGGCTAACGATCGCGGTGGCCGCGCTCCAGCCACAGCGACTCGCGCGCATGGTCACAACACAGCATTTACTGCCTTTGCTCGCCATCAGACGGCGGAGGACAGCGCGCGTCCTCGATCGGCGGCACGGCGTCGCCGCTTGCCTCACTCCATCTCGACCATCTCGAAATCGTCCTTGGTCACGCCGCAATCCGGGCAGGTCCAGGTCTCGGGCACATCTTCCCAGCGCGTGCCCGGGGCGATGCCTTCTTCCGGCAGGCCGTCGGCCTCGTTGTAGATGAACCCGCAGACGACGCACATCCAGGTGCGATAGGTGGTGGCGGTGGCGTCGCTCATTGGATAATCGCAGGTCACAGTCGGGCGGACCGGCATTGTCCCATCGCCGCCCACGCACCGGAAGGCTCCTCCATGAACGCATCCCCGGCGCCGCGCGGCGTGTACCTGATCACCCCCGACGAAGCCGATGGCGCGCGCCTGCTGGCGCGCGTGGCGCCGCTGCTGGATCAGGGTGTGACCTGGCTGCAGTACCGCAACAAGCTCGCCGACCCGGCGCAACGGCATGCGCAAGCCACGGCGCTGCAGGCGCTGTGCGTGCAGGCCGGGGTGCCGCTGATCGTCAACGACGACGTGGCGCTGGCGCAGGCGGTCGGCGCCGCCGGCGTGCACTTGGGCGAGGACGATGGCGACCTGGCCGCCGCCCGCGCCGCGCTCGGCCCGAACGCGCTGATCGGCGCCTCGTGCTACGACGACCTCGCGCTGGCCCGCGCCGCCGCCGCGGCCGGCGCCAGCTACGTCGCCTTCGGCGCATTCTTCCCCACGCGCAGCAAGGTCACCACGCGCCGCGCCAACCCTGGCCTGCTGCGCGACGCGGCGGTGTTGGGCCTGCCGCGCGTTGCGATCGGCGGCCTCACGCCCGACAACGCCCGCCCCCTGGTCGCCGCCGGTGCCGACCTGCTGGCGGTGATCAGCGGCGTGTTCGATGCGGCCGATCCACGCGCGGCGCTGGCTGCGTACGGCGCCTGCTTCGACTGAGGCCGGGTGACGGCGCGGCGATCGAATCTGCTGCTGGCGGAGTGTCCTTGCTGCGAGGCTTCGTGCACTGAACACCGCGCGTCGCTTTCGCGCCGGACCCTCACCCCAACCCCTCTCCCGAGGGAGAGGGACTAAGCCCTCAGAAATCGTAGCTCAGCGTCACCCGTGCCGAGCGCGGCGGCTGGTAGGCCACCGCCTGGTTCCATAGCGGATTGACTTCGCCCGGGTTCAATTCGGAAAACGGATAGACGTTGGTCACCGTCTGCCGGTTGGTGACGTTGAACACGTCCAGGCTCAGCGCCAATTTGCCTTCGGCGAACGTCGGCTTGTAGGTCACGCCGAGATCGAGCTGCGCCACCCAGCTGAGATTGCCGTGCGATCCCGGCGGCGCCGGCTCGCCGGTGCCGGTGGCCGGGTTGTAGCAGAAATGGTACGTGCCGCCGGTGATGCTGGGATTGGCATAGCCGGCCGGGTCGCGATCGCCGGCGCCGTAGTTGCTGCCGTAGTAATAGCCCAGGCATGGGCGTGGCGCGCCGGAAATCAGGCTCAGATTGCCGGAAGCCCCCCATTCCTCGTTCAACTGGTAGAAACCGTACGCCTTGAGCTGGTGGCGGCGGTCGTTGGACTGGTTGCCGTTGAAGTGCTCCATCAGCGCAGCGTGGTCCCAGCTCTGCGTGGTCGAGGTCGCCGCCTGGCCCCGGTAGCTGCCCAGCGCGCCGCCGGTGCGCCACAGGTCCGACCGCAGCTGGCCTTCCGTGGTGCCGTAGCTGTGCGACCACACGTAGCTCATCTTGGTGTACCAGCGACCGTCGAACGGGCGTTCCAGGTTGAATTCCAGCGCCGAATAGCGGCGTTTGAATGCGGGGTAGCCGCCCTGCTCGCGGGTCACGGTCAGGGCATGCACCTGGCCGTCGGTGCCGATCACCCGGTACGTGTTGGTCTTGCCCGGATTGACCAGCGCCGCGCTGGCGTTCTTGGTCCAGTCGATGTCCACGCCCGCCGCCGCCGCCGCGGCCACCAGGCCAGCGTTGGAGTTGTCGAGGTTGGTGTCGTCGATGCCGTCGTTGAGCCGGCGATGGGTGCCGCGCACGCCGAACACCCAGTCGTTCGGCAACACGGTGGTGAAGCCGAGGATCAACTCGTCCTGGTTCTCGCCCTTGATGTCCTCGGCCACCGCGGTACGCACGTCGGCGAGGCGGCCGAAGCGTGAGTTGGCCGACACCGGCGGCGCCAGTTGCGTGGCCAGGATCGGCGTGCCGTCGGCGTTGATGCCGCTGTACGTGTAGTACGTGCTGGTCGATACCGCGGGCGTGAACAGGCCGGCCGGCGACAGCGGCAGGCCGAGGTAGTAGCGGCCGATGTTGCCGTACACCTTCAGGCTGGAATCGCCGTGGACGTCCCAGCTGAAACCCAGCCGCGGCGCCCACTGGTTCTTCAGCTCGATGTAGGCCTGGCCGAACGGGGTGTAGTTGGTGAAGCTGTCGTTGCGCACGCCGAGCGAGAGCAGCAGTTTCTCGGTGGCTTGCCAATGGTCTTCGACGTAATACGCGGTCTGCTTGGCGTCGTAGGAATACAGATTGGTGTCGATGTCCTGGGTGACGTAGTAGCCGGTGCTGCCGTAGGTGGGATCGGCCAGCCCGGGGCTGGGTACGCCGACGCTGCCGTCCTCGGCCACCGAGCGGCTGACCTGGCCGCCGCTGTTCAGGCCGTACGGGTCCGGGGTATAGCCGTAGGTCCAGGCATAGCCGGGGCCGGACTTGTACGAGCCGATCTTGATCGCCTCGCTCTTCTGGTTGTCGATGCCGACATCGATGCTGTGGTCGCCGAGGCGCCAGTTGAGATTCAGGCGCAGGTTGTCCTTCTTGTATTCGCGGTCCGGATCGGTGATCGAGACCACCGTCTGCGCGTTGCCGATCGTGGTGCCGCCGGTATAGGCCGGATTCTGGTTGGCGATGCTGTTGAGGAACGGGCCGTTGCCGGCGTCGTAGCCGATCGCGGTGAGTCTGTCGGGCAGGCGCTCCTTGCCGTAAAGCGCGGTCAAGGTGAGGTTGTCGCCGAAATAGCCGGTGTACTTGCCCAGGAACAGGGTCGGGCCGAACTCGTTCTTGCCTTCGCGGCCCCGGTAGCTGCCGACCTCGCGATTGACGTAGTCGTAGCCGTAGATATTGCCGTTGGTGCGCGCCTTGTCCTGCGCGCCGGTGACTTCGAGCAGGTGGTTGTCGCTGATCTGCCAGTCGATCTTGGCGTAGGCGCGGGTCTGCTTGTAGTCGTAGCGGGTCCACGGCGAGCCGGAAATGCCGCCGGAGGTGACACGCGCGTCGGCGACGCGCGTCCCGCTGGAATCGACCTGCTCCAACGCCAGGAAGAAGAACAGCCGGTCCTGCACCAGCGGGCCGCCGAGATAGGCGCTGTAGGTGGTCTGGTCGGCCGTGGTCTCACTCAACGGCATGTAGTTGCCGGCGGTGTACTTGGCGTTGTTCGGATCCCAGTACACGCTGTCCTTGCGGAAATACAGGTCGCTCTGCCGGGCGCTGAGGCTGTCCGGCTGCCAGATCACCGCCGCGCCGAAGTGCCAGTCGTTACTGCCGCGCTTGCCGACCTGGCTGATCACGCCGCCGTTGGAACGGCCGTATTGCGCGCCATAGCCGCCGGTGAAGATTTCCTGCTGGTCGATCGCGCCATACGGCAGGGTCAGCCCGCCCAGGCTGCTGGCCGGGTCGGTGGTGTTGAAGCCGTTGAGGTAGTAGGCGTTCTCGCTCGCCGCAGAGCCGCCGAAGCTGGCCAGCGAACCGCCGAGCGGGCCGTTGTCGTAGCCGCCGCTGTTGGCGACCACGCCCGGCGCCAGCAAGGCGATGGCCTCGGCGCTGCGTCCCAGCGGCAGCACCGCCAATTGCTCGGCGGTGATCACGGTGCGGCTGTCGACGCTGGCCACGTCGATCCTGGCCACGTTGCCGGCCACCACGTTGACCGCATCCAGCGTCTGCGCCGGGCCGCCGAAGGCGACCTCGGTGCCGGCGCCGACCACCAGGCTGACATTGTCGCGCGTCTCCACCACCTGGCCGTCGCGCTTGAGCGTGACCGTGTAGGTGCCCAGCGGCAGATTGCCCTGCGCGTAGCGGCCGCGTTCGTCCACCTTGACCTCGCGGCTGAAGCCGCTGGTGTTGGTGATCAGCACGCTGCTCTCGCCGGTACCGGGCGGCACGCTGCCGACGATGCTGCCGGTGGTGGACTGCGCATGGCCAGTGCCGGCGGCAAGCGCCAACGCGAGCGCCAAGGCGCTCCTGCGGATCGTACGGTGCATGCTCTCTCCCCGAAAATAGAATCGTTGGCCACCCAACGAAAAAATGCGGGCGCGGCGCCAATGGCCGATGGCGCGCCCCGCGCCCCCTGTGGCACCTCCGTCCATCGCACGGCCCGCTCGCCCGTCGGCGAGCGGGCCGTGCGCCCCTGGACGTTCCGATACTAGGCAGCGGATCACAGGGCGGAGCCGGCCGCGGCGGGTAGGTGCCTGGCGAGCGGGTAGGTCCGCAACCGAAGCGCGGCGCCATGGCACGCGCAGGCGCCAGCCGCGACAATAGGCGGCATCGCTCCGCGCCCGGCCCACCGGCCCGGCCAGCTCGCCAAGGATTCCCGCCCATGCACCATGCCCGCTCGCACGCCCTCTTCGCCCAGGCGCAATCGCTGATCCCCGGCGGCGTCAACTCGCCGGTCCGCGCCTTCAAATCGGTGGGCGGCGAGCCGTTCTTCGTGCAGCGCGCCGACGGCCCCTACCTGTACGACGTGGACGGCAACCGCTACATCGACTACGTCGGCTCGTGGGGTCCGATGATCGCCGGGCACAACCACCCGGCGGTGCGCGAGGCGGTGCAGCGCGCGATCGGCGACGGCCTGTCGTTCGGCGCGCCGTGCCCGGCCGAGGTGACGATGGCCGACACCATCACCCGCCTGGTGCCCTCGTGCGAGATGGTGCGCATGGTCAATTCCGGAACCGAAGCCACCCTGTCGGCGGTGCGCCTGGCGCGCGGCGCCACCGGGCGCAGCCGCATCGTCAAGTTCGAAGGCTGCTACCACGGCCACGGCGACTCGTTCCTGGTCAAGGCCGGCAGCGGCATGCTGACCCTGGGCGTGCCGACCTCGCCGGGCGTGCCAGCGGGCCTGAGCGAACTCACCGCCACGCTCAGCTACAACGACTTCGACGGCGCCACCGCGCTGTTCGACGAGATCGGCAGCGAGATCGCCGCGGTCATCATCGAACCGGTGGTCGGCAACGCCAATTGCATCCCGCCGCGCGACGGCTATCTGCAGCACCTGCGTGCGCTGTGCACGCGGCACGGTGCGCTTCTGATCTTCGACGAGGTGATGACCGGCTTCCGCGTCGCGCTGGGTGGCGCGCAGGCGCACTACGGCGTGGTGCCGGACCTGACCACCTTCGGCAAGATCATCGGCGGCGGCATGCCGGTCGGCGCCTACGGCGGCCGCGCCGAGCTGATGCGGCAAATCGCCCCGTCCGGGCCGATCTACCAGGCCGGCACGCTCAGCGGCAATCCGGTGGCGATGGCCGCCGGCCTGGCGATGCTGGAACTGGTGCAGGCGCCGGGCTTCCACCAGCGCCTGGACGCGGCCACCGCCGCGCTGTGCGCCGGACTGGAGCAGGCCGCGGCCGACGCCGGCGTGGCGGTGACCACCAACCAGGTGGGCGCGATGTTCGGGCTGTTCTTCACCACCGAGAAGGTCGAGACCTACGCCCAGGCCACGGCCTGCGACATCGCCGCGTTCAACCGCTTCTTCCACGCGATGCTGGAGCGCGGCGTGTTCCTGGCGCCGTCGGCCTACGAGGCCGGCTTCCTGTCCAGCGCGCACGACGAAGGCGTGCTGCAGGCCACGCTGGCCGCGGCGCGCGAGGCCTTCGGCGTGGTCGCCGCCGGCTGAACGCAAACCGTGCACCCGGTCGCGACTTTGCTTTTGTCGCGGCCGTGTCATAAGTTCAACGTTCACGGCCAGGACGGCATCAGGGCGGGGGCCCGTGGAATCGGCGACGTAAACGCGTTCTCCGCGATCCGCGCGGCGAACCGGCACGCGTCCGACTCCGTACCGTCACCCGAACCGCCAGAGGGCGCGAGGGCGACCGCTGCACATCATTCATGGCGACATGCTCAAGCCTGTCACGCTGTTGAATCCGCGTTTCCCTCCGGGCATGCACGACAGTGCCGCCCTGCCCGACTGGGTACTGGCCGACAAACTGGCGCCGCCGCGCTCGCGCGTGGCCACGGTCGCGCGGGAGGCCTTGCTGCAGCACCTGGACCGTGCCGCCGACCTGCCGCTGACCCTGTTGCTGGCGCCACCCGGCTTCGGCAAGACCACCTTGCTCGGGCAATGGCACTAGCGCCTGCGCGAACGCGGCGAGGCCGCGGTGGCATGGCTGTCGCTGGACGAGGACGACGCCGATCCGGGGCGCTTCCTCGCCTACCTGGCGCTGGCCGCGCGCGGCGCCGGGATCGACCTCGGCGCCCCCTTGCAGGCCGCACTGCAGCAGCAGGGCCAGGACCTGGAGGTGGCGTCCACCCTGCCGGCACTGATCCGCGCGATCCGCGCCGCGCCGCGGCGCCTGCTGGTGATCCTCGACGACTACGACCGCGGCCACGCCAGCGCGCTCGACGAGGTGGTGACGCGGCTGGTCGAACACGCCGGCGGCCAATTGCACCTGCTGCTGGCCACCCGGCGCGCGCCCGCGCTGCCGTTGGCGCGCTGGGCGCTGCAAGGCCAACTGGAACGCATCGGCGCCCGCGAACTCGCGCTCGACGACGCCGAGACGCTGGCACTGCTGGGGCCGCAGGTGCCGATGGCGATGGCGCAACAGCTGCGCCGGCAGACCGAGGGCTGGGCCGTGGCGCTGCAACTGGCCGGGCTGTGGCTGGGCGGCGACGAACGCCGCCGAGACGACCTGGACCGGTTCTCCGGGCGCACCGCCGCGTTGGCGGCGTATCTGGCCGAGCAGGTGCTCAACGACCTGGATCCGGACTTGCGCGCCTTGCTGCTGCAGCTCTCGCCGCTGGAACGGTTCAACGCCGCGCTCGCCGACGCGGTGCGCCAGCGCGACGACAGCGGCCGCCTGCTGGAGCGGCTGGCGCATTTCCAGGGCCTGCTGGTGGCGCTGGATGGCGAACACGAGTGGTTCCGCTTCCATCCGTTGTTCGCCGATTATCTGTCCCAGCAACTGGAGCGCGACACGCCCGGGCTGGCGCCGCAGTTGCACCGGCGCGCTGCGCACTGGTTCGACGCGCACGGGCAGTTGCCCGAAGCGGTGCGGCATGCGGTGCGCGGCGGCGCGATCGACAGCGCCGCCGACTGCATTGCCCGCGCCGGCACCTGGCAGTTGCTGCTGCGCCACGGCACCGCGCCGATCCGTGCGCTGCTGCGCCGCTTCCCGCGCCGCAGCATCGGCGAATGGCCGGCGCTGAATCTGACCCAGGCCTACCTGCACATGAAGCTGGGCGAGTTCGCGCACGCGCAGACCCTGCTGGAACGCTTCCGCGACTTCCCCGAACCCGTGCGCGCGCCGTTCGAGCGCGACTACACGATGGTGGTGGCGTTGCTGCGCGACCTGCTCGACCAGGTCTGCGCCAACCCGCGCGGACTGGCGCAGATCGCGGCGCAAGCAGCGGCGCTGGACGAGGACGACAGCCTGGGCCGCGGCACGCTGTGGTGCATCTGCGCCACCACCGCCCTGGGCCGCGCCGATTTCGCCGGCGCCGAGCGCTATGCGCAACTGGCCGACGGCGCGATGCAGGCCAGCGGCAGCGAGGTCGGCACCAGCTATGCGCTGGTCCACCTGGCGCAGAGCCACTACTACCGCGGCCAACTGGAGCGCGCCGAAGCCACCTGTCGCCAGGCGCTGGCCATCGCCCAGCGCCAGCAGCAGCTCGATCCCACCCTGCAGGCGGTGGGCCAGTGCCTGCTGGCGCAGCTGCAATGCGAGCACGGCCGCTACGACGAAGCCGCCGACTGCCTGCAGCCGGCGCTGGGGTTCCTGGAACAGCACGACGGCTGGCTGGACATCTACGCCGCCGGCTACGAGACCGCGCTGGTGCTGGCGCGCCAGCACGACCGCAGCGATCGCGCCGCGCTGGACCTGCTCGACCATATCGACCGCATCGCGCACGCGCGGCACCTGGGCCGGCTCGCCGACCTGGCGCTGGCCTGGCGGCTGCACGTGCTGCTCGACCAGCCGCCGTCGCCGGCGATCGACGTGCTGGTCGCGCGCACCGGCGGCGAGGCCCGGTTCGCGCATGCGCTGAGCCAGCCGCAGGACTGGCGCTTCCTCGCCGCGCTCGGCTTCGCCCTGGCCCGCTGGCATCGCCTGGGCGGACGCACCCGCGCCGCGCTGGCGGTGCTGCAAAGCGTGGAGGCGGCCTGCCTGACCGCCGACAACCAGGTGCACCTGGCGCGGGTGCGTGCGCGCATCGCGCTGGTGCTGCACGACCGCGGCGAATCCGCCACCGCCCTGCCCTACCTGCGGCACGCGCTGCAGCACGTGGCCGGCACCCAGGCCTGGCAATGCGTGCTGGAACTGGGCGTGCCGGGCAAGGCCTTGCTGCGCATGGCGCGCCAGCAGGATCCGCAGGCAGCGCCGAACACCACGCTGGCGATGACCATCCAGGCGCTGCTGGACAAGCTGCGCCACGACCAGGACAGCGGCGCCGACCTGTTCAGCGAACGCGAACTGGAAGTGCTGGCGCTGCTGGCGCAGGGCGCCGCCAACAAGCAGATCGCGCGGCGCCTGGCGCTGTCGGAGAACACGGTCAAGTTCCACCTGAAGAACCTATACCGCAAGCTGGAAGCCGGCACCCGCGAAGCCGCGCTGGCCAGCGCGCTGCAACGCGGGCTGCTGCAGCGCGGCGCGGCGCCCGACTGCGCACAGGACCGAGCATGATCGCGCAATCGCGCGCGTCGTCGCGGTCCTGTAGGAGCGGCTTCAGCCGCGACCGGACCTTGTCGGGAAAGCCCGGTCGCGGCTGAAGCCGCTCCTACAGTGAGTGGACGCTGACGCAGGCCTGGCCTGGCCTGGCCTGCAGCGCCATCATGTTCGAAAAGCGCGCGGATCGCTGGCCGCAACCTGCAGCGCGGCGCGGCTCAGCCGAATACGAACTTGCCCTTCATCATCGCCCAGTGCCCCGGGAACGAGCAGAAGAACGTGTAGTCGCCGCCCTTGCTCAACTTGGCGGTGGAGAACTTGATCGTGTCCGATTGCCCGGCGCCGATCACCTTGGTGTGCGCGATGATCCGCGCGTCGTTCTTCGGCAGGTAATTGTCGGCCAGGCTGGAACTGGTGCCGGCGTTGGCCACCGCCTGGAAGTCCGCGGTCTTGGTCAGCACCCAGTTGTGGCCCATCACCGCGGCGGCGAGCTTGCCGCTGTGCTTGAGCGTCAGCGCCACCTCGGTGCAGTCGGCGGCGACCTTGATCTGCGGCTGGTCGAAGGACATCTGGTCGGTACCGGTGATGGTCACCGCGCAGGTCTTGGCCCAGGCGGCCGGCGCGAACGCGAGCGCGGCGAGGACCAGCAGAGGGGACAACGACTTCGCTTTCAAGACGAACTCCTTGGCAATGGGAACGGCACCACGATGCGAAGGCAGCATGCGCTGCGCGGCGGCATCGCCACGACTGTCGGCCTTTGCGCGAATGTTTGTCA
Source organism: Xanthomonas sp. DAR 35659 (assembly GCF_041242975.1). NCBI lineage: Bacteria > Pseudomonadati > Pseudomonadota > Gammaproteobacteria > Lysobacterales > Lysobacteraceae > Xanthomonas > Xanthomonas medicagonis. The sequence continues at coordinate 1,197,255 of NZ_CP162488.1, read as the reverse complement.
ACGACAGGCGCTCGTGCACCGCAACATCCGGTACGCACGCTGCTCAGGCGTTGCGGAAGAAACCGTGCATCGGATCATGCAGCGCCATCCGCGGCGCCGGCACCGGCAACGGGCCGCGCTTGCCGGCCGCGACCTGCGCGAACGCACGCTTGAACCGTGCCATCTCCGGCGCGGTGCCGACGGTGATGCGCGAGCGGTTCGGCCATAGCGCCCAGCTGCGGCCGACGAATACGCCATACGTGGCCATCGCGTCCATGAACGCCTGCGCCGGGCGCTTCACGTCGAGCATGAAGCAATTGCTTTCCGACGCCGTGCACGCATAGCCCTGCGCGCCGAGCCAGCGCACCACGTCGTGGCGAATGGCGCTGTTGAGCGCGCGCCGCTGCGGCACCAGCGCCGGATCGCGCAGGCTGGCCAGGCCGGCGGCGACCGCGGTCACCGGCAGGCTGTTGACGCTGTAGAACTTCAGCTTGGCCAGCAAGTCCGGCCGCGCCACCGCATAGCCCAGGCGGATGCCGGCCATGCCGTAGAGCTTGGAGAAGGTGCGCAGCACGATCACGTCGTCGCCGGCGGCGACGCGATCGACCATGCTGCTGGCGCTGTCGGAAAAATGCAGATACGCCTCGTCGACCACCAGCACGCTGCCCTTGGGCTTGTGCGCCAGCGCGTAGTCCAGGTCCTTGCGCGGCGTCACCGAACCGGTGGGATTGTTCGGATTGCAGATGTAGAGCACGCCGGCGTTGGCGTCGGCGGCGCACATCGCCTGCACGTCGTGCGCGTCGTCCTGGCGCAGCGGCACCTTGATCACCTTGGCGCCGTTGCGCGCCGCGGCGCGCCAGCCGGACTCGAAGGTGGGATCGGCGGTGACCAGCGACGCGCTGGGCGAGGTGAATGCCAGCATGGTGTAGTCCAGCGGCTCGGTGGAGCCGGCGTAGGCCATGAGGTGATCGATCCCCACGCCCGACTGGTCGGCAAGGGTCTGCAGCAGTTCCATCTGCAGCTCGCCCAGGTAACGGCCGCCGCTGGACGCGATCGCCGCGATCGCCCGCTGCGCGGCCGGCGACGGGCCGCCGGGATATTCGTTGGCGTTGATCAGCACCGGCGCCAGTTCGGCGTCGGCCGCCTGCACGGGGCCGGACGCGGCCTGCGCCAGCCAGGGCGTGCCGAAGCCGGCCGCGGCGACCAGCGCCGCGTCCTTGAGGAAAGTGCGGCGCGAACGCGACGGCTGCTGCATGACGGACTCCTTGGAAGACAGGGCAAGGACTTACGGACGCACGGCGACCACTTCGATCTCGATGCGGTACAGCGGATTGCCCAGCGCCGCGATCTGGAACGCCGAGCGCGACGGCAGGTTGGGCTGCGTGGGCGTGCCGAAGAACTGCCGGTAGCCCTCCATGAAACCGGCGAAATCCATCTTCCCGCCCAGCGCCGGATCGCCGACCAGGAACGCTTGCATCTTGACCACGTCGCGCATGCCCAGGCCCATGCCTTTCAGTTGCGCCTCGATCTGCGAGAGCACGCTGATCGTCTGCGCCTTGGTATCGCCGTAGGCGGCGGGCGAATCCTTGGGCGCGCTGGCATCGATCGGCCGCGGCACCGCGCCGCTGAGATAGACCGTGGTCTTGCCGGCCGGAATCTCCACCGCCGCGGAAATCGGAAAATCACTGTCGGGAATCTTGTGGCGCACGATCTCGGCGGCACCGGCCAGGGCGGGCAGCCACAGCGCGGTGCACAGGCCGGCACGGAGCGAGCGGGAAACGAACGAACGGCGCATGCGGAACTCCTCGCGGTCGAAAGGGGAAAATGGAACCGGTCGCGGCTCAGTGCCGCAGCGTGCGCACCTCGTCGGCGCTGAGCTTGCCGGGATAGTCGTTGCCGAACTGGCTGCGCACATAGTGCACCACCTCGGCGACCTGCTGGTCGTTGAGCATGCCGGCGAAGCCGGGCATGCCGCCGCGGCCATCGAGCACCATCATCGCCACGTACGGCGCCGCGGCCACCTTGGGATTGCCGGCCAGCGCCGGATACTCGCCGCCGCCACGCGCGCCCTGCCCGCCGGGCATGTGGCAGCTCTGGCAGATCGCCGCGTACACCGTGGCGCCGGAGGCCGTGGAGAAGGCGGCCTGCGGATACAACGGCGTGGCATCGGAACTCTGCGCCGCGGCCGGACCGATCGCCGGCGGCAGCATCGGCGCGAGCACGCCGGCGGCGACCGCCGCAGCGAGCACCCAGTGACGCTGAAGTTTCATGCGCGGACTCCATTGACGACACGGCGATGCAGGCGTTCGATCGCATCCAGCGCCGAGGTGATGGCCCCTTCCTGCCAGGCCGGAATGTACGAGGCGTGTTCGCCGGCGAGCGCGATGCGGCCATCGATCCGGCACAGGTTCTCGTAGTGCTCGGCGCGCGCAGCGTCGCTCCACATGCCGAAACAGCCATGGGTGAACGGCACCCGGTGCCAGCCCACGGCGATGCCGTTGTCGAACTCGCGCGGATACTGCGGATGCAACTGCGTGCCGTACTCCACCGCCTTGGCCACGCGCTGCTGCGGCGTCATCGAGGTGAACTCGAACGCCTCCAGTCCCCACACGTAGGCGCCGAGCAGCACGCCCTTGCCGGCGCTCTGGAAACCGGTGCTCGGATAGCTGATCAGGGTGATCGGCAAGTCGGTGTAGCTGATGCCGCCGTAGATCGCCTCGTCCTCTTCCCAGAAGCGGCGCTTGAACTGCAGCCCCACCTTCACCGATGCCGCGTACGGCACCTGGCCGATCGCCGCGGCCATCTTCTCGCCCACCGCGAGCGGAATGCGGCTGAGGATCGACAGCGGGATCGTGCACACGCACCAATCGGCGTTCGCCACCTGTTCGCTGCCGGTGCCGTCCTGGTAGGCGACGCTGACCCCGTGCGCGTCCTGGTCGATGCGGGTGACCCGGGCGTTGTAGCGGATCGCGTCGCCGAGCTCGCGCGCGAACGCCTTGCCGATCTGGTCCATGCCGCCGACCGGCTGGAACATCGCGGTCTGCATCTCGTAGTTGTTGCCGGCCGCCAGCGTGGCCCACAGCCGCGAGCGCAGGATGTCCTGGGTGCTGAACGGTTCGGAGAATTGCGGCTTGCCGGACAGGCCGCCGCCGGGATACTTGGCGAAGCCGCGGCGCTCGCTGCTCTCGCGGCCTTTGACGTAGCCGAAGTCCTTGTCCAGCGCGCCCCAGTTGCGCAACGACTCGAGCAGGATCTCCTGGTCCTCGCGCTGCACCTGCGCATCCAGGGCGCCCTGCCGGGTGCTCTTGGCCAGCAGTTCGGCCACGTGCCCCTTGTAGTCGGCGTCGATGTCGCGGAAGCGCTGCGGCTTGCCGCCGAACCCCTCGCGGCTGTGCAGCAACGCGTTGAAGTTGACCTGCACGAACGGTTCCAGCGCCACCCCGAACTGCTTGCAGTAGGACAGCACCGCCTTGTGATGGTGCGGGATGCGCCACGGGCCGGGGTTTAGGTACATGCCCTCGTCGAACCCGCAGTGCTGCTCGAAGCCGCCGAGTTCGGTATAGCGATCGCCGCCGCGCAGCGTCCAGTTGCGGCCGCCGGGACGCGCGTTGTATTCGAGCACCTGCACCCGATAGCCGGCCTTGCGCAGTTCGTAGGCCGCGGTCAGCCCGGCCAGGCCGGCGCCGAGCACCAGCACCGAGGCGCCCTTGGCGTCGCCATCCAGCCGCGGCACGCCGTTGAAACGGGATTCGGCCGCCATGCCCAGGCTGTGCATCGCCTGGTACATCATCGCGCCGCCGCCGGCCAGGCCGATCCTGGCGAGCAATTGGCGGCGGGTCATGACTCCCCTGGTTGTTGCCTGCATCGTCGACATCGCCTCACGGATTGCGGATCGACCATAGCCGCCGCGGCGGCGGTGCAGGCCGCGTGCGGCGGGTAGGTCGCGATGGAGTGGGTAGGGCCGGCTCTTCCTTCTCCCTGCGGGAGAAGGTGCCCCGAAGGGGCGGATGAGGGTACGGGCGCAGCCTCATGCACCAAATCCCGCGAGGCGCTTTCGCGCCGTACCCTCACCCCAACCCCTCTCCCGGTGGGAGAGGGGCTCGAACCGCTCAGAAGCGGTAGGTCAGCTTGGCGTAGTAGCGCGCGCCGAAGTAGCCGACCGGGCTACCGGTCAGATACGGCGAGTTGTAGTAGCTGAGGTAGTTCTTCTCGAGGTAGTCGTACGCCGCCGACGGGATCTTGTCGGGATAGGTGTTGAACACGTTGTCGCCGCCGACGCTGACGGTCAGCTGTTCGGTGGGCCGGAACGTCAGCTCGACGTTGGTCAGCGCCATCGTGCCGATCTTCTGCTTGTAGTACGGCGCGCCATTGACGTCGACCACGTCGAGCTGGCTCAGCACGCTGTCGGGAAAGATGTCGCCGTTCCACTCGTCGTACGGCGCTATCAGCTGGTACTGCGGCCCGTACACCGCCTCGGTCACGCGCAGGCTGAACTTGCCGACGTTGAACGTGGCGCCCAGGTTGACCCGATACTTGGGCGCATTGTTCTCCAGATTGATCAGCGTCGCCGGGCTGTACATGGTGGCGCCGCCGAGCACCTCCGGCGCCGGCTTGGCGCTGAGCACCTCGGTCTTGTTGTAGTTGGCCGCCAGCATCCAGTCGATCGAGCCCCAGTCGAACTCGGTGATGTAGTTGGTCACCCAGTCCACGCCGCTGGTGCGGGTCTTGAGCGTATTGTTGAAGATCGCCACCGAGATGTTCTGCCGCGCGGTGGCGTCGAGCGAGCCGCCCGGCGCGGCGGGATCGATGCCGCCGAGATAGCCGAAGTCGACCAGCGCCTGGCCCAGTGCGGCGTTGTAGGCAGCATCGGGCGTGCCGTCGCCGTTGGTGTCGCCCGGCTGCCCGGCCTTGGAATACTCGAAGGTGCCCACGCCGATGCGGTCGGAAATGGTGATGCGGTAGAAGTCCAGCGTGCTGTCGAAGTTGGGCATCGGCCGGAACACGAAGCCCAGGCTGTAGTTGGTGCTGGTCTCCGGCTTCAGGTTGCCGAAGCCCAGCGCCGCCGCCGCCGCGCTGTTCGGTTGCAGGGTTGGGGTGGCGCTGGTCGGGCCGACCTGCACCGCCGAGTAGAAGCCTTCCTGCAGGGTGGGCGCGCGGAAGCCGGTGCTGGCGGTGCCGCGTACCGCGAAGGTGTCGGTGAGGTCGAAGCGGGTGGTCAGCTTGCCGACGACCTTGCTGCCGAAGTCGCTGTAGTTCTCGTAGCGCCCGGCCACGTCCAGCAACCACTTCTCGGTCGGATTGAACACCACGTCGGCGTAGGCGGCGTAGCTGTGGCGGCTGTAGGAGCCGGTGTTGAACAGCGGGTTGTAGCCGGGAAACGAGGACGCGCCGGCGCCGTAGTACGAGGTCGGATCGCCCGGATCGATGCCGTACTGATCGCGGCGGTACTCCACGCCGGCGTTGAAGGTCAGCGGCTGCGACAGGCCGAGGTCGAAATCGCGCGTGGCGTTGAGGTTGGTGGTCCACTGGCTGGCCCAGAAGCTGCCGTCGTAGAAGTCCTCGGGCGAGTAGCCATCGTCCTGCCACAGGCTGAAATTCATCGAATTCAGCGTGTACACGTCCATCTCGTTCTTGCCGTAGCTGCTGGAGAAATCCCAGGACCAGTCGGCCAGCGCGCCCTTCAGCCCGGCGGTCAACTCGTAGTCGACCTCGTCCGACGCCTCCGACGGATTGAAGCCCAGCGGATACTTGTGGCTGACCGCGCCGGTCACCGGATCGACGTAGCCGCCGTCCTGGCTGGGACGGCGGTAGTTCTCCTCCGACTGCGCGGTCTTCTTGCCGTAGCTGCCGAACGCGTAGAACTCCAGGGTGTCGCTGAGCACCGCTCCCGAATTGAAGAACAGCGCCTTGCGATGGACTTCGGGCGGATTGAGCCAGGCGTTGACGTTGGGGAAGCGGCCGTTGAGGGTCATGCCGTCGACGTCGTCGGCCAGGAACTCGGCCATGCTCGGATTCACCGCCGAGCAATCGGCGTAGTTGGCCACGCAATCGGCATAGCTGTACGAACCGAGCCGGTACACGGTCTTGCGGTTCTCGACCTCGGCGCTGAGGCTGAAATACGCCGCGTCGCTGCCGAAGCCGATATTGGCACCCACGCATCGGTGCCGCCGCCGCCATCCTTGTAGCCGGCATAACCGGCGTCCACTTCGCCGCCGTCGTGGTTCTTCTTGAGGATGATGTTGATGACGCCGGCGATCGCGTCCGACCCGTACAGCGCCGCGGCGCCGTCGGTCAGCACTTCGACATGATCGATCGCCGCGGCCGGAATGAACGACAGATCGGCCGAGGCCGCGCCGGTGGTGGTGTTGACGTTGGAGGTGATGTGGCGGCGTTTGCCGTTGACCAGCACCAGCGTGTGGTTGGGCGAGAGGTTGCGCAGGCTGGCGGTGAGCGTCTGGCTCGCCATGTCGTTGCCGGTCTGGTTGGCGTTGTAGGACGGCACCTGGTTGGCGATGGCGTTGATCAGGTCGGGTGCGGCCGACTGCTTGAGCATGTCCGCGCTCACCAACTGGATCGGCGCCGGGCTGTCGGTCACCGCCATGTTGGCCTTGCGCGTGCCGGTCGAAATGACCGTGATCGCGTCCAGCGTCTTGGCCTCGCCACCCGGCTCCTCCGCCAGCGCCGGCAGCGCCTGTGCGCTGGCCAGTAGCAGCGTCAGCGTGGCCACGCCGTGCCGTTGCCGCGCACCGCACAGCACCCTGCGTACCGATTCCGCCAGTCGATCGGCGTTCAAGCGCTTGCTCATGGTCAAGACCCCCTAAGTGACGTGGACGTGGCGTGGATGTGCGCCGGCTCCCCGACCGGCGGCGCCGCACTCGCGGCGTGCAGGGACCATAGCCAGCGCACGACGCCGGACGGCCGGATCCGACGGGTAGGTGCGCCGCGAGCGGGTGGGCGGGGACGGGGCGGGCATCGCGGCGTGGGTAGTGGCGCGCATCGCCGCGGGCAGTGGGTTACTCTCGGCCACCGCCACGTGGAGCTCGCCCCATGTCCCACCGTCGCGCGCAGCGCCAAACGCGGTGGCCGCGTTGATCCATCCACGCCCGACCTTGCTGCTGCTCGACTTCGACGGCGTGCTGGCGACCTACTCGCGCACGGCACGCATCGCGCACCTGGCCGCCCACTGCGACTGCGACACGGCACGGGTGCGGGAGGTCCTGTTCGGCGCCGGACTGGAAGCCGCCTACGACGGCGGCGAGATCGCCACCGCCGTCTATCTGCAGCGGCTGGGCGAAGGACTCGGCGCGCCGGTGAGCGAAGCCGACTGGATCGCCGCGCGCGTGGCCGGCAGCCGCGGCGATCCCGGCGTAATCGAACGCATCCTGGCGCTGGCCGACAGGGTCGACATCGGCGTGCTGACCAACAACGGCGCCCTGATGGCGCAGGCGATCCCGCAGATCGTGCCGGCGCTGTTCCCGCTGCTGCGCGGGCGCGTGCTGTGCAGCGGCGCACTCGGCGGACGCAAACCGCAGGCCGAGGTGTACCGTCGTGCACTCGACCATTTCGGCGTCGCGGCGCGGCACGCCCTGTTCATCGACGACCTGTTCGTCAACGTGCGCGGCGCCCGCGCGATCGGCATGGCCGCGGAGACCGCCAGCGGCGCGCGCGCCCTGCGCCGCGCCCTCGCGCGGCACGGCCTGGGCTAGACGACACGCCTATCGCCGACAGAGCCCGCATCCGCTGCATCTGCCACTACGCCCGCAGCCATCCTGCCGTGGCTGTTGCTGTGGCTTTTGCTGTATGGCTGCGGCTGTTGCTGTGTGGCTGTGGCTGTGGCTGTGGCTGTTGATTCTGCTGTTGCTGTGGCTTTGCTTTATCGGGTTCCCTTCCGTAGCGGCGAATAGGGCGGGAAAAACCCCGAAGGGGCGGCGCACATGGATGTGCGCCGTTCGCGGCAGGGGCAGGATGCCCCTTCCGCGAATCCCGTCCTATTCGCGGACCCGGAGCGCGCAGCGCGGAGGGCGCGCAGGCAGGGTGTGCTTTCTTTTGGTTACTTTTCTTTGCACAAGCAAAGAAAAGTAACTCGCCGCCAGGCGAAAGCTCTGCTTCTGCTTCTGCTTCTGCTTCTGCTATTGCCGTTGCCGTTGCCGTTGCCGTTGCCGTTGCCGTTGCCGTGCCATCGCATCAAAAGCCAACCGACACCCACACAGCAATCCGCCTCAACGCGTACCGACATAAGCCAGTAACGCCGCCCGCAACCGCTTCAACCCCTCGGCCACTTCCTGATCGGTGATATTCAACGAAGGCACGAACCGCAACACATCCGGCCCGGCCTGCAACGTCAACACCCCATGCGCAGCGGCATGATCCAGGATCGCCCCGGCCTGCCCCGCATGCGCCTGATTCAGCACCGCGCCCAGCATCAACCCACGCCCACGCACCTGCGCAAACAGCGCGAACTCCTCATTGAGCGCGGCCAGCCCCTGCCGCAGCGCCGCCGCCTGCCGCGACACGTTCGCCGCGATCGGCGCCGACGCCAGCTTGCGCAGCGCCACCCGCGCCACCGCCGCGGCTAGCGGATTGCCGCCGAAGGTGCTGCCGTGCGCGCCGAACTGCATGACCTCGGCGACCTTGGGCCCGGCCAGCAGCGCGCCGATCGGGAAACCGCCGCCCAGCGCCTTGGCCAGGGTCACGATGTCCGGCGTCACCTGGTCCTGCCAGTGCGCGAACAGGGTGCCGGTACGGCCCATGCCGCACTGGATCTCGTCCAGCACCAGCAGCGCGCCGTGGTGGTCGCACAGCGCGCGCACCCGCGCCAGGAAGCCCGACGCGGCCGGCATCACCCCGCCCTCGCCCTGCACCGGCTCGAGCATCACCGCGGCCACGTCGCCGGCCGCCATCGCCGTTTCCAACTGCACGATGTCGTTGAAGTCCACATAACGGAAACCGCCGGGCAGCGGCTCGTAGCCTTCCTGGTACTTCGGCTGCGCGGTGGCGGTGACCGCGGCCAGGGTGCGGCCGTGGAAACTGCCGCGGAAGGTGACGATGACCCGCCGGTCCGGCGCGCGGCCCTGGCTGGCGGCCCACTTGCGCACCAGCTTGATCGCCGCCTCGTTGGCCTCGCTGCCGGAATTGCACAGGAACACCTTGCGCGCGAAGCGCGAGGCGGTGACCAGCTCCTCGGCCAGGCGCAGCGGCGGTTCGCTGTAGAACACATTGCTGGTGTGCCACAGCTTGCCGGCCTGCTCAAGCAGCGCGGCGCTCAGGTCCGGATCGTTGTGGCCGAGCCCGCAGACCGCGATGCCGGCGGACAGGTCGATGTAGTCGCGGCCTTCGCTGTCCCACACCTTGGCGCCCTGGCCGCGCTCCAGCACCAACTGGCGCGGGCGGTAGATCGGCAGGTAGTAGTGCTGACCGAGGGCGATCAGATCCGCGGCGGAGGAAGCGGTCATCGGGGGAACATCCTGCGGGAAAGGTTCCGATTATATGTCCGCCGGCAGCCTGCCCGGGACCGCCCGCGGGCGCCTGGAACGACAGGTGGTCCGCCGTCCGCCGCGGCAACGCGAGCCTGCCCGAATGCCGCCGCGAAGCCCCGTCCGCACGCCGGCGCCGGCTACGCCGCGCACGCGTGTCCACGCCCGCAATGCGGCTCGGGTAGCATGGGCGCATGCGCTTTTTCCTCGATTCCCACCTCGCCCCGGCGACCGAGCACGGCTGGCGGCGTCGTTGGTTCGACATCATCTATCGGCACGACACCCGGTCTTCGCGCAACTTCGACCTGTTGCTGGTCGCGGCGATCGTGGCCAGCGTCGCGGTGATCATGGCCGACAGCGTGCCGGCGCTGCACGCCCGCCACGCCGGCACGCTGTACGTGCTGGAGTGGGGCTTCACCGCGCTGTTCACCGCCGAGTACGCGTTGCGCCTGGCCACGGTGAAGCGCCCGCTGCGCTACGCGCTGAGCTTCTGGGGCGTGATCGACCTGCTGTCGACCCTGCCCACCTACATCTCGTTTCGGCTGCCCGGCGCGCAGACGCTGCTGGTGGTGCGCGTGCTGCGGGTGCTGCGCCTGTTCCGCATCCTCAAGCTGACCCGCTACGTCGAGGAAAGCAGCCTGCTGGTGGACGCGTTGTGGCGCAGCCGGCGCAAGGTGTTCGTGTTCCTGTTCACGGTGATCACCCTGGTGGTGATCTTCGGCGCGTTGATGTACGTGGTCGAAGGCCCGGCCAACGGCTTCACCAGCATCCCCACCGCGATGTACTGGGCGGTGGTGACGATGGCCACGGTCGGCTTCGGCGACATCGCCCCGCTCACCCCGCTGGGCCGCGCCATCACCTCGGTGCTGATCCTGATCGGCTACAGCATCATCGCCGTGCCCACCGGCATCTACACCGCCGAACTGGCCAACAGCCTGCGCGATGCCGACCGCCGCCACGCGCCGGACCGACGCAACTGCACGCACTGCGGCCTGCAAGGCCACGACCCCGGCGCCGGCTATTGCCGCAACTGCGGCCAGCCCCTGCCCGACGCCGCGGCCTGAGCCTCACCACACGCCGGTGTTGGGCATCGACGCCCACGGCTCGGCCGGGGCCAGCGCCTCGCCCTTCTGCAGCAGTTCGATCGAGATCAGGTCCGGGCTGCGCACGAAGGCCATGCGCCCGTCGCGCGGCGGGCGATTGATGACCACGCCCTGCGCCTGCAGGTGCGCGCAGATCGCGTAGATGTCGTCGACCTCGAACGCCAGGTGGCCGAAGTTGCGCGCGCTGCCGTAGTCCTCGTCCGAGCCCCAGTTGTAGGTCAGCTCGACTTCGGCCTCCGGGTTCTCCGGCGCGCCGAAGTACACCAGGGTGAACTTGCCGGCCGCGTTCTCGATGCGCCGGGTCTCGTGCAGGCCCAGGCCTTCGGTGAAGAACGTGCTGGTCTTCTCCAGATCGTGGACGCGGATCATGGCGTGCAGGTATTTCATCGCGACAACTCCATTGAGGGGGAAACGGGCAGGACTACCATGCGCCGCGGTGTGCCGCCGCGCGGTCCTGGCACAGGCGCATAGGGTAGCGCCCGCGGCGTGCAGACGCGGGCACGGCCGCCGTGCGCCAGCTCTTCAGCGGAAGTAGCAGGCCTTCAACGGCAGCGTGGCCGCTCCGACCGCGCTGGCGTCGGCCATCGCCGCCGCCGGCAACAGCACCGGCAACGGCCGCGCCTGGCCGCGGCGCGGCTGGTTGTCGATGCGCAACTGCGGGATCAGGCGCAGCGCCAGATCGCGCGGCAGGCGCCCGCCGAACACCACGGCCTGCGGATCGAACACCGCGGTGATCGCCGAGACGATCAGCGACAGACCCGGCACCGCGCGCGCGATCCAGCGCTCGATCGTCGGCCAGGACGGATCGTAGGCCGCCACCAGCGCGCGGACGTCGGCCAGCATCACCCCGTCCTCGATCAGCATCTGCCGCAGCAGCTCCAGCGTGCCGCGCTCCAGGCCCAGCCCAGGCAGCATGCCGGCGAATTCGCCGGCATTGCCGTGCGCGCCGCGCAGGCAGGCGCCGTCGATCACCACGCCGCCGCCGAGGCCGTAGCTGAAATACAGATAGGCGAAATCGCGGTACTGGCGGCCGACCCCGAGCAGGCTCTCGCCGACCGCGGCGACGCTGCCGTCGTTGTCCACCCACACCGGCAGGCCCAGCGCCTCGGCCAGCCAGTCGCCGATCGACAGCGCGCCCAGTTCGCGCAGCGGATCGGGCGGGTTCATGCGTTCGGTGCCATCGACGAAGAACCCGGTCATCGCCACGCCCGCGCCCAGCCGCGGCCCGAGTCCGCATCCGGCCTCGGCCAGCAGCGCCGCATCGGCCTCACGCAGTTGCGCCAGCAGTGCCGCCGGCTCGGTCGAACGCAATGGATGCTCGGCGGTGGCGCGGATCTGGCCGCTGAAATCCAGCAGCGCCAGCGACAGCGCGTCGGTGGCGATCGCGTAGCCGACGGTATGACCGTGCGCGGGATCGAGCGCGATCGCCGCACCCGGTTTGCCGCGACCGCCGTGCGCCAGCGAGGCACCGATGCGCACCAGTCCGCGCTCGGCCAGGGCATCGATCAGGCGCACCGCCGATTGCACGGTCAGCCCGGTGATGCGGCTGAGGTCGGCGCGGGTGACGGTGCCGAACAGACGCAAACTGTCGAGCATGCGCCGCTCGTTGTCGGTGAGATCGGCATGCGTGGCATGCACGGAACGGGAAGCGGGCGGCAGCGAAGCGGCGACGGGAACGGGCATGAGAGCGGCGTGGCGGAAGGCACGGAAAGCATACCGGGCGCGGGTGAAATATTTAATTCACGTTGAGTTAGTAAATTGCCAGACTCACGCACCCCGGGGGATCCAGATGCACCGTCCGTCCAACCGCTGTCGCCGCTCCGGCAGCCCACTCCGCCGTTCCATGCTGGCCTTGGCGCTGAGCGCCGCGACCGCGGCCCACGCCGCGGCCAGCCCCGCCGCCGCCGACACCGACGTTGCAAACAGCGCGCCGGCGGCCGATCCGACCCTGCTGGACACCATCACCGTCAGCGGCCAGCAGTTGTCGATCCGCCAGGCGATCGGCGCCAAGCGCGAAGCCGAGGTGATCTCCGACGGCGTCTCCGCCGACGACGTCGGCTCGATCCCGGACTTCGGACTGGGCGAAGCGCTGCAGCGCGTGCCCGGCGTATCGATGGTGATCAACAACGGCCGCGGCGAAGCGCAGTTCATGAGCCTGCGCGGATTCAATCCCGACTACAACGCGGTGCTGATCGACGGCGTCGCCCTGCCCTCGACCGAGACCAGCCGCCGCATCCAGTCGCTGGACGTGATCCCGGCCTCGCTGGCGCAGCAGGTCGACATCTACAAGTCGTTTCGCGCCGACATGGACGCCAACGCGATCGGCGGCGTGGCCGCGCTGCGCACGCGCAGCGCCTTCGACAGCCCCGGTCCGTTCGCCGCGGTCCGCGCCAACCTGGCCGACTGGGAGAACCAACGCTACCTGCACGATTCCGGCCCGTCCGGCCAGGTGCAGGGCACGCTGAGCAACACCTTCGGCGCCGATGGCCGCTTCGGCGTGGTGCTGTCAGCCGATTACTTCCGCCGCGACTCCTCGTCGCTGGACACCGCGATCGACAGCTACAGCTATTACCGCAACGGCGTGCGCCAGGCCCTGACCCCGAACCAGGACACCACCGGCATGGCGCTGGCGCCCGACCGCTTCCGCCCGCTGATCTACGACAACATCCGCCAGCGCCGTAGCGTGTTCGGCAAGCTGCAGTACGACGATATGGATTCGCTGTCGATGAACCTCAGCGCCGGGCGCTTCGAGCACGACAACGACGAGCAGCGCCGCGCGCAGTTCATCAACCGCAGCGGCAACGCCACCGTGGCCTCGGCCACCACCGGCAGCTACGCACAGGGCAACGCGCAGGTGGACGCCGATGCATTCGAGCAGAACCGCGAACTGCGCTATGCCCAGTTCGACGGCCGCTACATCAGCAACCCCACCGGGCACCTGGACTTCCTGGTCAACCGCGCGCGCGGCAGCTACCGCCAGGACACGCGCGAGGACGTGTTCGTCGGCGCCGCCTCGCCGCAGTTGGGCTTCGGCTACACGGTGCGCCCCGACGCGCGCCCGCTGCTGACGCTGAACAATCCCGGCTACTACGGCAACGCCGCCAACTACCAGCAGTCGTACTTCTTCAACCGCGTGGAGAACAGCAGCACCGACACCACCACGCTGAAACTGGACTACAGCCAGAACGCCAACGCCGATGCGCTCGGCTGGGGCCTGCGCACCGGCCTGCAGTACCGTAGCCTGGACCAGCGCTACAACCTGGACGAAGTGCGCTACACCCCGACCGGCAAGGTCAGCCTGGCCGATGTCGGCCGCGATCCGACGCAGGTGTGTCCGTACGCCGACTTCAGCTGCATGCTGCTGATCGACCCGGCCAAGGTCGCGGCCTTCTTCGCCGCCAATCCGAGCCGCTATGCGCTGGCCGCGAGCAACCTGCGCAACAGCACGCTCAGCGACTTCTCCATCGCCGAGCACGGCGGCGCCGCCTACCTGATGGGCACCTGGCACGGCAGCGTCACCCAGCTGGCGTTCGGACTGCGCAACGAGACCCTGCGGCGCTCGGTGGTCAGCCCGGTGCCGCAACCGCTGAACAGCACCAGCAACTACGTCGGCCAGCGCAGCGACAGCAGCATGCAGTTCCTGCTGCCGTCGGCGAACGTCGGCTGGGACATCGCGCCGACGCTGAAACTGCGCCTGGCCGGCAGCCGCACGCTCGGCCAGCCGACCTATGCCGACCTGGGCCAGAACAGCACGCCCACGGTCAGCGCCACCGCGTTCACCCTCTCGCGCAGCATCGGCAATCCGGCGCTGCGTCCGCGCCGCGCCGACAATCTCGACCTGTCGCTGGAGTGGTATCCGGATCGCGACGCGCAGGTCTCGCTGGGTCTGTTCCAGAAGCGCATCCGCGACGAGATCGTGCGTCTGACTTCGACCGAGACCCAAACCAATCCGGGCGGATTGATCGGTACCTACCAGGTCACCACGACCCAGGCGGTCAACGCCAGCGACGCGCGCGTGCGCGGCGTGGAGTTCACCGCGATCGACACCCACTTCGACTTCCTGCCCACGGCGCTGGCGCACTTCGGCGGCATGTTCAACGTGACCATGCTCGACGCGCGCACCGCCGACGTGCAGATGGCCGATGGCAGCCTGCGTTCGCTGCCGGCGCTCATGGAGTCGCCCAAGCGCACCGCCAACGCCTCGCTGCTGTACGACCTGGGACGGTTCAGCGCGCGCCTGAGCGGCAACTACACCGACAAGCAGCTGATCGCCTTCGCCACCGACACCCCGGTCAACGACCGCTACTACGACGCGATCACCACCTACGACCTGCAGCTGGCCTACCGCATCGGCGAGCACCTGCGCGTCACCGTACAGGGCAAGAACCTCACCGACGCCAAGCTCTCGCGCATGATCGGCGTGGACCAGGCGTTGCTGCGCGAGCAGTTGGACAACGGCCGCGCCTACTACTTCGGAGTGGACTATGCGTTCTGAATTGCGCTGGCTGTTGCCCCTCGGCGCGGCGCTGCTCGCCGCCTCGACCCACGCGGCCGAACCGGCGCCGGCCGCGCCGACTTTCGTGCCGATCGAAACCGTCCTCGGTGCCGATTGCTGGGGCGCATTCGACGACGACGTGATGAAGGCGATGCACGACTGCCGCGCGGGCGATGGTGCACGCATCGTCCTGCAGGTCGCCGACGCCGAGACCGGACCGGCACGCGCCGGCTTCGACGCACGCTGCGACGGCGCGCGCTGCGCGGACCTGACGCAATTGCTGCGGGTCGCACCGCAGCGCCGCCTGCTGCTGCGCACGCCGCCGCGACGCCTCGATGCGGTCCTGGCCGCGGTGCAGGCGGCCGACGCCGGCGCGCGCGTGGCGATCGAGCCGCAGCTGCAGCGTCCGCACGGCAGCAGCGCCCCGATCCCACTGGCGCCGGGCGTGCGCTATTGGCATGAGGCGCGCGGCACGCCGGTGCCGGCCATGCTGCATATCGCGCAGATCGACCTGCGCACGCCCGGGCTGGAACTGGTCGGCACCCCTGGCGAGCGCAGCGGCGGCAAGGAATTCGTCGCCACGCCGACCAGCACCTTCGTCCGCGAGCACGGCCTGGCGCTGGCGATCAATGCCGACTACTTCCTGCCGTTCGACGGCGGTCACCTGCTCGACAGGCCCTTCGTGCCGTTGGCCGGCAGCGGCGTCACTGCCGAAGGCCTGGCGCTCAGCGACGGCCGCCTCGACTCGGACAGCGCGACCGAAGACGCGCGCGTGAACGGCGCCTTCTGCGCCGGCCGCCACGGCGCGCACATCGTCCGCGGCCGCGGCGGTTGCCCGCGTGGCAGCCGCGTCGGCATCGGCGCCGGCCCGGTGCTGCTGCTCGACGGCAGGCGTCAGCCGCGCGAGTCCAGCCGCGCGGCGTACTACGACGCACGCGAGCCGCGCACCGCACTGGGCCTGGACGCGAAGCGGCAGACGCTGTGGCTGGTGGTGGTGGACGGTCGCCAGCCGCACTACAGCGAAGGCATGACCCTGGACGAATTAAGCGCGGTCTTCGAGCAGCTCGGCGCCAGCAGCGCGATCAATCTCGACGGCGGCGGCTCCAGCACCATGGCCGCGCGCGTGGACGGCCAGGTGCGCGTGCTCAACAGCAGCATCCACACCGGCATCCCCGGCCGCGAACGCCCGGTCGCCAACCATCTCGGCGTGCGTGTGCAGCCATGAGACAAAGCCGTGGAATGGCGCGCTACGGATGTGCGCGGCGCCGATCGCCCAAGGCCCGCTCGCCGCCGTGCCACGGCGCACCATCGCGCCCACCGCATTCCCATGCACGAGCGGTGGGTGTATCGCGACCGGCCGGCGTCGGGACTGAAGTCCGCCCCCTTCGTTCGCCCGGCGAGCAGGCCGCACGTCCATTTCCGGAGTTCTCTACGGAGCGACTCCGGTCTTGTAGACGACGCGGGACGCTTGCTGGCCGCGGACAATGCCGGTCGGGGCTGAAGCCCCTCCTACAGGGTCGCCAGCCTCTCTGGACGCATCGCATCGCACGGCGCGGCCACAACGCCCCTGTGCCCACCCCGCCGCGCCAGCGCGCACGCGCGCGCAACGCCACTCAATCCAGGAACAGATCCGGCAGCAATGGCTGCGACGGATCCAGCGCGTAGCCGGACAGGTCGGTCACGCCGGCGGCGGCCAGCACCTCGTCGTCGATCAGGAACTGGCCATGGAACCCGGCCGCGGTGCGCGTCAGCACCGCATGCGCCGCATCGGCCATGATCTCCGGACGCCGGCCGTTGCCCGCAGCGACACCGGGAATCATGTTCAGCGCTTCGGTGGCGATCAGCGTGCGCGGCCACAGCGCGTTGACCGCCACGCCCTGCGGGCCGAACTCGCCGGCCAGGCCCAGGGTGACGAAGCTCATGCCCATCTTCGCCAGGGTGTAGCCGGTATGCGGCGCCCACCATTTCGGATCCAGCGACGGCGGCGGCGCCAGGGTCAGGATGTGCGGGTTGGCGCTGCGCAGCAGATGCGGCAGGCAGGCCTGCGCGCACAGGAAGCTGCCGCGCGCATTGACCTGCTGCATCAGGTCGAAGCGCTTCATCGGCGTGTCCAGCGCGCCGCGCAGCCAGATCGCGCTGGCGTTGTTGACCAGGATGTCGATGCCGCCGAAGGCGGCGACCGTCGCCGCCACCGCCGCGCGCACCTGCTCCTCCTCGCGGATGTCGCATTTCAGCGCCAGCGCGCGCCCGCCGGCCGCCTCGACCGCGGCCGCCGCGCTGTGGATGGTGCCGGGCAACTTTGGGTTGGGCACCGCCGACTTGGCCGCGATCGCCACATTGGCGCCGTCGCGCGCCGCACGCAGCGCGATCGCCAGCCCGATGCCGCGCGAGGCGCCGGTGATGAGGAGGGTTTTGCCTTGTAAGGTCATGGGAATGGGGAATGGAGAATCGGGAATAGGAACAGCTTAGCGCCTCCCCGCCGCGAGCCGACGCACCAACCGCCACCGCAGTTCGCTCTTCCCATTCCCCATTCCCGATTCCCCACTCCCGACCCCTCAGGGCTTCGGCCCCTGCCCCTCGTTGTCCTCCCACTTGAGCACGCGCCGGGTCACGAAGCGGTACACCGGCTTGCCGGTGGCGAACCACAGCTCGCGCACCCAGGAATGGCGCTTGAGCAGGCGCCGTTCGACCGGGGTCAGGGCATGCGCGCAGTACATGCGCTTGTGCTTGAGCAGGTGGCGCAGGTCCTCGCGCGCCAGCAGCCGCATCCAGCGCGAGCGCGGCGCGCCGCGCACCGCCAGTTGGAAGTCGATCAGTGCCGGCCCGCCGTCCTCCAGCACCAGCCAGTTCGCCTCCTTGGCCAGGTCGTTGTGCGCCACGCCACGCCGGTGCACCTGCTGCAGCAGGCGCCGCGCCGCGCGGAAATAGGCCAGGTCGCCGCGCGGCGGGCGCTGGTACATCGCGTCCCCGGCCAGGTAGCTGCGGTCCAGGAAGGTGCCGTCCCAGCCGCGCAACTGCGGCGTGGCGGCCATGCCGGCCAACTGGCGCAATGCCCGCGCCTCGCGCCGCGCCAGCCACCAGGCCGGCAGCCGCAGCCACCAGGGCGCGGCGGTCAGGTCGCGGCGCACGAACACGCCCGCGCCGTCGCGCACCAGCAGGATGCGACCGAAGCTGTCGGACTTGAGGATCTGGGCGGAGGCGGCCGGCGCGCGTGGCATCCACCCAGTTTAAGCGGAACGCCATGCTCGCCCACTTATACTCCCCCCATGAATGCACCATGGATCGACGCCACGCTGGAGTGGGTCGCAACGCATCCCATCCTGGCCGGCGCGGTCATTTTCGCGATCGCGTTCTGCGATGCGGTCATCGTGCTGGGCACCATCGTGCCGGCGCTGCCGTTGCTGTTCGCGATCGGCGTGCTGATCGGCCTGGGCCAGATCTCCGGCCCGTACGCGGTGATCAGCGCGGCCCTCGGCGCGCTGGCCGGCGATGCGCTCAGTTACTGGGTCGGCCATCGCTGGGGCCACCAGTTGCGCAACTACTGGCCGTTCCGGCGCTATCCGCAGCTGCTGGATCGCGGCGAAGTGATGTTCCGCCGCAATGCCTTCAAGAGCATCCTGGTCGCGCGCTACGTCGGCGCGATCCGCCCGTTCGTGCCGGCCGTGGCCGGCATGCTGAAGATGCCGCTGCGCCGCTACTTCCTCGCCAGCGGCCTCGCCGCGGTGAGCTGGTCGCTGCTGTTCCTCGGTCCGGGCTGGCTGCTGGGCCAGGCCTACGACGCGGTCGCCGCGGTCGCCGGGCGCCTGTTCCTGGTGCTGGGCCTGCTGGTGGTGGCGCTGGGGCTGGTGTGGGCGATCGTGCTGTACGGCTACCGCTGGTCGGCCGGACACATGGACGCGTTGCTGGCGCGCGGCCTGGACTGGTCGCGCCGGCACCCGCTGCTGGGCCGCTACCCGATCGCGGTGTTCGATCCGCAGCGGCGCGAGTCTGTGCCGCTGGCGATGCTGGCGGTGATGCTGCTGGCGCTGGGCTGGGGCTGGTTCGCGCTGCTGATGGTGGTGGTGGGCCACGGCGAGCCGTTGTCGCTGGACCTGGCCGTGCACGACCTGATGCTGGCGCTGCGCAATCCGCTGGCCGACTACCCGATGACCGCGCTGGCCTCGCTCGGCGACTGGCAGGTGCTGGCGCCGGCGACCGCGCTCGGCCTGGGCTACCTGGCCTGGCGCCGGCGCTGGATGGCCGCGGCGCACTGGCTGGCGGCGCTGGCCTTCGGGCTGGCCCTGACCAAGCTGCTCGGCACCACCGTGCACGTGGTGCGCCCGCCGGCCGCCAGCAGCGGCTTCGGCTTCCCGTCGGTGGCGGTGACCATGGCCACGATCAGCTTCGGCTTCTTCGCGGTGCTGATCGCGCGCGAGCTGCCCGGACGCTCGCGAGTGTGGCCGTACCTGCTGTCCGGCGTGGTGGTGACGCTGATCGGCTTCGCCCGCCTGTACCTGGGCGCGCACTGGCTCAGCGACGTGGTCGGCGGCATGCTGTTCGGCATCTTCTGGCTGCTGGTGCTGGGCATCGCCTATCGGCGCCGCTTCAACCGCTCGTTCTGGATGAAACCGCTGGCCTGGCTGTTCTACGGCGGCTTCGTCGTCGCGGCGCTGTGGTATGCGCCGCGCGATCTGGAACGCAAGCTGGCCAAGTTCGAACCGCCGCCGCCGGTGCGCATGGATCTGGCCGCGAGCGCGTGGTGGCAGGACGGATGGCGCCTGCTGCCGTCGCGGCGCAATGAGTTCGACGACAGCCAGCGCTGGCCGCTGGACCTGCAGGTGGCCGGGCCGCTGCCGCCGCTGCAGCGCCAACTGGAAGCCGCCGGCTGGCGCGTGCAGCCGCAGGCCGGTTGGCAGCAGGCGCTGCAACTGCTCGACTACAAGGCGCAGGCCGAACAGGTGCCAGTGCTGCCGGCGACGCTGGACACCCAGGTGGAATCGCTGCTGATGCTGCGCCCCGGCCCGCGTCCCGGCGAACTGTACGCGCTGCGCCTGTGGCCGGCGCCGGCGCGGCTGCAACCGGGCAACGCGCCGCTATGGCTGGGCAGCGCGCAAAGCCTGCGCTACGAACGCCACTTCAACCTGATCGGCCTGTGGCGCCCGCTGCGCGGCGCCGATCCGGCGCTCAACGCGGTCACCGAGGCACTGCACGCACTGCCCACGCGCAAGGACATGCACCAGCCCTCGCGGGTGCCGGTATTGCTGGTGCGCACCGAGGGCGAAGCGCCGGTGGACGCCGAATAACGCAAACCCCTCCGCTTTTCACCGCCAACGGCGCGCGGAGCGAAGCGCTTGTAGGAGCGGCTTCAGCCGCGACAGACACCGTCCGGCGAACCGTATCGCGCCGGATGATCCAGGCCGGTTCGTCGCATCTACGCGTTCAGCGCCATGGCATGGACGATCCCAGCGAGGGAGGGCGCCTGTCGCGGCTGAAGCCGCTCCTACGGCAGCGCCGGAGCGTGGCGTTCGACAGACACCGCTGGCGGTCCGCCACGCAGCCCTGCCAATCCCCAATCCCGGCCCCTCAGGGAATCCACCCCAGCAACTGCTCCAGCCGCTCGTGCGGATCGTCCTCCTGCAACAGCGCCAGGCGCTGGCGCTCCTGCAGCGGCAGCAGTTCGGCCAGGCGCCAGCCGACCCAGGCGGCCTGGTCGAGCAGGCGCGGACCGGTCACCGGATACACGCTGGCGGCCTGGTCGAGGATGCTGTCCAGCACGGTCGACAACAGCGCATGCTGCGGCTGCAGTTCGTCGTCGCTGTCCGGCTCGCGCCAGTACACGTCGCCGACCACCAGGCCGTTATCGCGCACCCGGCTGCGCAGCACGTGGAAGCGGCGCCCGCCGCGCAGGCTCAACACCAGCACGCCATCGGCCCCCAGGTCGAAATCGACGATGCGCGCCTCGGTGCCGTAGGCCGCCGGCACCGCCGGCGCGCCGGTCTCGGCGCCTTCCAGGATCAGGCACACGCCGAAGCCGCTGCCGCTGCGGCCGCAGTCGCGCACCATATCCAGATAGCGGCGTTCGAACACGCGCAGCTTGATCGCCGCCCCCGGCAGCAGCACCGCCTGCAGCGGGAACAGCGGCAGGGTGCCGCGCTCCTCGCTCATGCGCGCGCTCCGCCGCGGCCCACGGCGCTCATTGCAAGGCCGCCAGGAAACGCCGCGGCGCGCCGTCGAAGCCGCCGTTGGACATGAACACCACATGGTCGCCGGCCCGCGCCTGCGCCTGCAGCGCCGCCAGCAGCGCGTCCACGTCCGCGGCGGCGCTGGCCTGGCCGCGCACGGCGGAGATCACCTTGGCGGCGTCCCAGGCCAGTTCCGGGCGTTGCAGGAACACCACCGCATCGGCCGCGTCCAGCGACGGCGCCAGCGCCTGCGCGTGCGCGCCCAGGCGCATCGAATTGCTGCGCGGCTCCATCGCCACCACGATGCGCGCCGCGCCGACCTTGGCGCGCAAGCCTTCCAGGGTGGTGCGGATCGCGGTGGGGTGATGCGCGAAATCGTCGTAGACGGTGATGCCGCGCGCCTGGCCGAGCACTTCCAGGCGCCGCTTGACGCTGCGGAACCGCGCCAGCGCCGGCATCACCTGCGCCGGCGCCACGCCGACCGCATGCGCCGCGGCCAGCGCCGCCAGCGCATTCATTACGTTGTGCCGGCCGAGCAGCGGCCAGCGCACCTCGCCCAGTTCGCTGCCGTGCTGCAGCACCACGAACCGGCTGCCATCGTCGGCCAGCAGGCGCGCGCTCCATTCGAACGCCGGATCGAAGCCGAACCGCTCCACCGGCGTCCAGCAGCCCATCGCCAGCACCTCGCGCAGGTGCGCGTCCTCGCCGTTGACGATCAGCCGCCCGCGCCGCGGCACGGTGCGCACCAGATGGTGGAACTGGCGCTGGATCGCCGCCACGTCCGGGAAGATGTCGGCGTGGTCGTACTCGAGGTTGTTGAGGATGGCCACCAGCGGCCGGTAATGCACGAACTTGCTGCGCTTGTCGAAGAACGCGGTGTCGTACTCGTCGGCTTCGACAACGAAGAGCGGCCGGTCCGTCGGGCCCGGCCTCTGATCCCCGTCTTCCCCCGGGAAGAGGTGGCGCGAAGCGACGGACGAGGGTTCGGCAACCGGACGCCCCAGCCGCGCCGACACCCCGAAATCCTCGGCCACGCCACCGATCAGGAAGCCGGGCTCGCGGCCGGCGGCGTGCAGCAGCCAGGTGAGGATGCTGGTGGTGGTGGTCTTGCCGTGGGTGCCGGCCACTGCCAGCGTGTCGCGGCCGGGCAGCACCTGCTCGCTCAGCCACTGCGCGCCGGAGGTGTAGGCGCGGCCGTCGTCCAGCACCGCCTCCACCGCGGGGTTGCCGCGCGACAACGCATTGCCGACGATCACCTGCGCGCAGTCGGCGTCGATGTGCTCGGGCAGATAGCCCTGCTTCAACGCGATCCCCAACTGTTCCAGTTGCGTGGACATCGGCGGATAGATCGCCTGGTCGCTGCCTTCGACGTCATGGCCGAGTTCGCGCGCCAGCGCGGCGACACCGCCCATGAATGTACCGGCGATGCCGAGAATATGGAGCTTGCTCATGCGCCGATTGTCGCCGATCCCCCGACGCGCGCAAACCGGCGTGCCGGGCGGCCGACGGCGGGCACTGCTGGTCGGCCCCGGCGCGCGCGCCGTTTCGGGGCCCGGAACCACCGCCGCGTCAAGCAGGGAATCCCCCACATGCCCCGCAGAAAGTTCCCGATAGGCAAGTCGGGAGCCGACACCGAAAATGAACGGGCCAGCCGCAACACCCTGCGGTCCTACTCCCCAAGAGGCCATCCCCAAGGGAGCTCATGTTGTGGGGCCCTGAGCAAGCCCGTTCGCTGGCACCTGATGGTTTCCGGCCTCCCGCCCGCCCTCGCGCGTGGCGGGGGGTACGGTGTCGCCCGGCCTTCGCTGGACTGCGACGCTGGCGTGAGCCAGCCAGCGTGGTGCGCGTCGCGCCGAGCGTGCGGCAGTGGGAGCCGTGCGCCATGGCCAGGCCGCCAATGGGTTGGGCGCCCAGGGTTTCGCCCGCAGCGCGAGAGCGCGTGGATCACGCGGCGCTTGATGAGATGGTTCAACTGCGGCAAAGACAACGGCGAGCGCTCCGGCTGCGGACGCCGTCGGGACTGAAGTCCCTCCCACAGTGCACCCAGCCAGCGCAGTGCGAGCTTCTTGTAGGAGCGGCTTCAGCCGCGACGAACGCGGCGGCGAGTCTTCCGGCCGCGGATGCAAGTCGGGGCTGAAGCCCCTCCTACAGTGCACCCAGCCAGCGCAACGCGAGCTTCTTGTAGGAGCGGCTTCAACCGCGACGAGCGCAGCGGCGAGTCCTCCGGCCGCGGATGCAGGTCGGGGCTGAAGCCCCTCCTACAGTGCACCCAGCCAGCGCAGCGCGAGCTTCTTGTAGGAGCGGTTTCAACCGCGACGAGCGCAGCGGCGAGTCTTCCGGTCGCGGATGCAGGTCGGGGCTGAAGCCCCTCCTACAGTGCACCCAGCCAGCGCAGCGCGAGCTTCTTGCAGGAGCGGTTTCAACCGCGAAGAACGCAGCGGCGAGTCTTCCAGCCGCGGATGCAGGTCGGGGCTGAAGCCCCTCCTACAGTGCACCCAGCCAGCGCAGCGCGAGCTTCTTGTAGGAGCGGTTTCAACCGCGACGAGCGCAGCGGCGAGTCTTCCGGTCGCGGATGCAGGTCGGGGCTGAAGCCCCTCCTACAGTGCACCCAGCCAGCGCAGCGCGAGCTTCTTGCAGGAGCGGTTTCAACCGCGAAGAACGCAGCGGCGAGTCTTCCGGCCGCGGATGCAGGTCGGGGCTGAAGCCCCTCCTACAGTGCACCCAGCTTGCGCAACGCGCGCTTCTTGCTGGAGAGGATTCCATCGCGACGGACGCCGCGATGATCCCTCCGACGGCGGATGCTGCCAGGGCCGAAAAGCCCCCCATCGCACCCGACCAGGTTCGCCTCGCGCCCATGCAGGCGCGGCCACGGATGGCCTGCGCGCACCAAACGCGCCGGGCGCCGCAGCGCGGCCGCCCGGCGCAGGGCCGGCTCAGCGGCCGATCGCCGCCAGGATGCGGGCGAGCACGTCGTCCAGCGAGCCGACGCCGTCCACGCGCGCCAGGGTGCCGCGCTTGTCGTAGAAGCCGATCACCGGCGCGGTCGAGTCGTTGTACACCTGCAGGCGCTTGCGCACCGACTCGGGATTGTCGTCTTCGCGGCCTTCGGCCTTGGCGCGGCCGGCGATACGTTCGACCAGCAGTTCGGTGGCCACGTCCAGTTGCACCACCGCGTCCAGCGGCTGGCCGATCTTGGCCAGCAGTTCGTCCAGCGCCGAGGCCTGGGCCAGGTTGCGCGGGTAGCCGTCGAGGATGAAGCCATTGGCGACGTCGTCGCGGCCCAGGCGCGATTCGAGCATGCCGAGCAGGATGTCGTCGGAGACCAGGTCGCCGCGCGCCATCACTTCCTTGGCCTGCACGCCCAGCGGAGTGCCGGCGGCGACTTCGGCGCGCAGCAGGTCGCCGGTGGAAATGTGCGGAATCTGCAGCTCGTCCTTCAGGCGGGCCGCCTGCGTGCCCTTGCCCGATCCGGGCGGTCCCAACAGAACCAATCGCATCAACCTGACTCCTCGAGGAAAGTACCGTGCGCGGCCGGCGGCGTTAGACTCGGGGGACCTCGCCTGCGCTGTACCGCAATTCCCCCAGCTTACCGCATCCGGGCAATGTCCCGGCAATGTCCCCACCCCAGGAGCGAACCCCGACCATGGCCCAAGGCACCCTGCTGTACGCCCAGTCCGGCGGCGTCACCGCCGTCATCAACGCCAGCGCCGCCGCCGTCATCGGCGAGGCGCGGGCGCGCAAGGTGAAGGTGCTGGCCGCGCGCAACGGCATCCTCGGCGCGCTGCGCGAGGACCTGATCGACACCTCCAAGGAATCGGCCGCGGCGATCCGCGCGCTGGCGCACACGCCGGGCGGCGCGTTCGGCTCGTGCCGCTACAAGCTCAAGTCGCTGGACACCGACCGCGCCAAGTACGAGCGCCTGCTGGAGGTGTTCAAGGCGCACGACGTGCGCTACTTCCTCTACAACGGCGGCAACGATTCGGCCGACACCGCCTGGAAGGTGTCGCAGCTGGCCGATGCGTTCGGCTATCCGTTGCACTGCATCGGCGTGCCCAAGACCATCGACAACGATCTGGCGGTCACCGACACCTGCCCCGGCTTCGGCTCGGCGGCCAAGTACACCGCGGTGGCGGTGCGCGAGGCGGCGCTGGACGTGGCGGCGATGGCCGAGACCTCGACCAAGGTGTTTGTCTACGAAGCCATGGGCCGCCATGCCGGCTGGCTGGCCGCTGCGGCCGGGCTGGCCGCGCAGTCGCCGGACGACGCGCCGCAGATCATCCTGTTCCCCGAGCGCGCCTACGACGAAGCCGCCTTCCTGGCGCAGGTGCGCAAGGTGGTGGACAAGGTCGGCTGGTGCGTGGTAGTGGCCAGCGAAGGCATCCAGACCGCGGACGGGCGCTTCGTCGCCGATGCCGGCGGCGGCACCGACGCGTTCGGCCACAGCCAGCTCGGCGGCGTGGCCTCGTATCTGGCCGGCAAGGTCAAGGCCGAAATCGGCTACAAGGTGCACTGGACCCTGCCCGACTACCTGCAGCGCTCGGCCCGCCACATCGCCTCCAAGACCGACTGGGAGCAGGCGCAGGCGGCCGGCAAGGCCGCAGTGCAGTTCGCGCTGAAAGGCATGAACGCGGTGATGCCGGTGATCGTGCGCAGCAGCGATGCGCCGTACCGCTGGAAGATCGAGGCCGCACCGCTGAGCAAGATCGCCAACCACGAGAAGAAGATGCCGCCGGCGTTCCTGCGCAAGGACGGGTTCGGCATCACCGAGAAAGCGCGCCGCTACCTGCAACCGCTGATCCGCGGCGAGGCCTACCCGCCCTACGACCGCAGCGACGGGCTGCCGAAGTACGTGGCGCTGAAGAACGTGGCGGTGAAGAAGAAGCTGCCCGCCTGGGAGGGGTGACCCTCACGGTGCGCGCCGGCCATGACGGCGCATCGGCGGGAACGGATGCGATCTCGCCGCGCGGCGGGATCGCGCCGCCTGCAGGATCACGCAGGCGCCGAGGAGCGCCGGAAAGAACGCAGTGGCATCAGTTCTCCAACCTGCTGCCAAGTGCGGCTGCGCAGCGCAGCCTCACGACTGCCCAAGACCTGGCAACGCGATTGGGCCGGCTGTGCCGATCGCGTTGCAGGCCTCAGCGCGCGTCGCGTTCCTGCACGGCATAGCGAACCGGCAGCGACGGCAGCATCAACGCGGGCGCCGCGGTTCCCGGCGCGACCAGCACCTGGTCCAGCGCGATCGCGTCGTCGCCCTCGCGCGCGACGAAGGCCTGGACCAGGCGGGTGCCGGCCGTCGGCAACAGCGCCTGCGGGATCGGACTCGGCGTGCGGCCCATGCCCTCCAGCCATTGCGGACGCCCGGCGACGAGCGTCGTGCGCGGGTGCACAACCTGAAGATCGACCGAACCCGCGAGCAGGCCCACCGTCAGCGGCTTGCCGTGCCGCATCAGCACCACGGATCGGCCATGGGTCTTGGGCTCGGCGATGGCGTACAGGTCGGCGTCGGGCCGATTCATCGGAATCGGCGACAGGCCCGCCTGGTCGATCGTCAGCGGATCGATGCCCGTGGCCCGCTTGAGGCGCTGCGCCATCATCTCGACCTTTGCGCCCTCTGCGGCGATCGGCCGTTCGGCGGCATGGTGTTCGCCGGCATAGATCAGGATCTTGCTGGCGGGAGCCTGCCCGAGCGCACGCCGGATGAGGTTGTCGACCTGGTCCTGCTCCCGCTGCGCCTGGGCCTCACCGGGATCGGCGGCGTAGTCCGTGCGCGTGGTTTCGTACGACACCGGGTGGTAGCCCAGCGCGAGCGACTGGCGCAGGAAATCGGCGAAGACGGGATCGTGCAGGTAGTAGCCGCTTGTCTGCCGTGGATAGCCGTCCTTCGAGAGCGCCGCCATCTTGTCGCGCGAGACCGCATCGTCGGCATCGCGCTTCAACGCCTCCACCGCCAGCGTCGTGTAGCCGAGCGGGCGCAAGGCGCGCGCGACCTCCAGCGCGAACGCGCGGCCGCGTGGATCGAGATGGTTCTCGTCGAGGATCACGATGCTGGTGCGGCGCGCGCGGCGCACGATCTCCGCAAGCGCGGAAACGCCGTGCGCGGCGCGCAGGTCGGCGAGCTGTTCCTCGGGCACGTGGAAATCCGCCGCCTTCGCCGGATTGAACGTCGGCATGCCGGTCATGCACGACATCACCTGCGCCCATTGATCGAACACGTCCTCATCCTGGATGTCGCCCGCCGAGGCGACGCCGAGATGCACCAGCAGGCCGAACGAGGCATCCAGATAGCGGCCATGCATGGCGTCCTGCACGGACTGGTCGTTGGCGGCCTGGACGCGCGCCGCCGCGTCCGGCGCGGGCGCGTCCGGCACGACCGGCGAGGCCGCCGTGGCGGAAGACATCGCGGCCGTACTCGCGGCCGTCGCCGCCACCAGCCACAACAAGCCGCCGACAATCGATTGAAACCGCACGGATGCTCGGACCTTTTGGCGCGTGCGGTAGTATTTCCAGGAGCGCGACGGAAGACAAGGCCGCGACCGGCGCACACGATCAGCAAGGAACGAGATGAGCTTCGATTGGCACAACGGCCCGATCACACACGCGACGCCGGTCGACAAGACCTATCGGAATACGCAGGCAGTCCGCCGCTTCCTCAGCGGCACATGCGGCGCCGAGTTCAAGTTCGATCGCGGCTTCATGGCATGGATCAAGGACGGTGTGCCCAAGAACATGGGCGAGGTCGCCGACGAATGGTTGCGGCGGCGGCGACAAGGGCCGGACGCGGCGCGCTAGGCCTGCACCGGCTCGAAGGCGCCCACGCGCCGAACTGCACACCTGAAACAACGGCAGTGCGCCTCGGCGGCGGGGCGCGACAGTCCGAGACGGCCGCCAGCGGCGCTGGACGCGATGACGCTTGAGGGCATGCGCATTGCACCAGGCGAGGACGCGCAGAACCCGCCGATGTCCATGCATTGCCTCGGCGGCGGCGCTTAAGCAGGCACGCAGCGAGCGACGTCCCGCAAATCCCGCCAGGACCCAGTGGGGATGCCGCGCGCGGCGCAATGCCGCGACGCGTCCCGACTCAGCGGCAGGCTTTGCCTTCCAGCGTCATCTGCGCGGCGAACTGCGGCACCTGCGCGATCGCGCCGGCCGCCGCCTGCTTCTTGGCCTCTTCCAGGTAGATCCGCGACTGCCCCTGGCCGTCGAGATCCGCCTTGGTCGCCACCGGCTTGCGCCAGACCCGCACCACCGCCTGCTGCGACGGGCAGGCCGCGCTGGGGATGCGGATCACATCGTTGAACTTCCAGCCGGTCGCCTCGCTGGGCTTGGCCTGGTCGAACTCGACCAGCCTGGCGCGCGGCTGGCAGGTGGGGCTGCTGCGCACGGCGGAGAACTTGTACGGTTGCGCGGCGTCGCCTGTGTAGACGCCTTCGAAGCGCACGCAGGCTTCGGGGATCTGCCGGATCGTGTGCACCACGCCGACCGCCTGCGCGGTACCGGGCTGGCGCTGCAGCTCCGGTACGGGATCGGCGGCCAGTGCCGCCAGCGGGGCGCCGGCGCCCAGGCACAGGGCCAGGGTCGAAGCGAATGCGCGCTGCCGCGCCGGGGTCGTCGAGTGCATGGGCATGCTCCTTGAAAGCGATGCGCAACGCTGCCACGCGCAGACTGAACGACGCGCCAAGACCAGGCCGACGGCGGCGGCTGGCGATGCGGGGGACCCGGGCGCATACTCGGCCCGGTTCAGGCCAGGTCGAGCATTGCGATACGCACCACCGGCGCGTTGCGGCCGCGGAGTCGTGGCAGGTGTCGGACTCCCTTCGGTGTGATCCCGCAGTACGTCCACATGCTTGGGCGACATCCACATCCTTGGGAGGGGTCATGCTGGAACGATATGCGGTCACCGTGGCACTGGCGTGCGCGGCCTTGGCGATTCTCTATGGCATCGTGTCCACGCGCTGGATCCTGGCGCAGCCGGCAGGAAACGAACGCATGCGGCAGATCGCCGATGCGATCCAGGAAGGCGCACGCGCCTATCTCAACCGTCAGTACCTGACCATCGCCATCGCCGGCGTGGCGCTGTTGCTGCTGGTCGGGTTCTTCCTGAGCTGGTACACCGCCGGCGGCTTCGCGCTCGGCGCGGTGCTGTCGGGCGTGGCCGGCTACATCGGCATGAACCTGTCGGTGCGCGCCAACGTGCGCACCGCCGAGGCGGCCCGGCGCGGATTGGGGCCAGCGATGGACGTGGCGTTCCGTGGTGGCGCGATCACCGGCATGCTGGTGGTCGGACTGGGCCTGATCGGCGTGGCCGGCTACTACGGCGTGCTGCAGTGGCTGGGCCGCAGCGTGGAGGACAGCCTGCACGCACTGGTCGGCCTGGCCTTCGGCAGTTCGCTGATCTCGATCTTCGCGCGGCTGGGCGGCGGCATCTTCACCAAGGGCGCCGACGTCGGCGCGGACCTGGTCGGCAAGGTCGAGGCCGGCATCCCCGAGGACGACCCGCGCAACCCGGCGGTGATCGCCGACAACGTCGGCGACAACGTCGGCGACTGCGCGGGCATGGCCGCCGACCTGTTCGAGACCTACGCGGTCACGGTGATCGCGACGATGCTGCTGGGCGGACTGATGGCGGCCGAGGCCGGGCGCAACGCGGTGCTGTATCCGCTGGTGCTCGGCGGGGCCTCGATCGTCGCCTCGATCGTGGGCACCTTCTTCGTGCGCGTGCGGCCCGGCGGCTCGATCATGGGCGCGCTGTACAAGGGCGTGCTGGTCTCGGCGGTGCTCGCCGCGATCGCGTTCTGGCCGGTGACCCAGCAACTGATGGGCGATACCGCGTCCGGCGCGACCAAGCTCTACGGCTGCGCGCTGATCGGCCTGGCGCTGACCGGGCTGATCGTGTGGATCACCGAGTACTACACCGGCACCCAGTACAAGCCGGTGCAGCACGTGGCCGCAGCCAGCACCACCGGCCATGGCACCAACATCATCGCCGGGCTGGGTATCTCGATGAAGTCCACCGCGCTGCCGGTGATCGCGGTGTGCGCGGCGATCTGGGGCGCGTTCGCGCTGTCGGGCCTGTACGGCATCGCCATCGCCGCCACCGCGATGCTGTCGATGGCCGGCATGATCGTGGCGCTGGATGCGTACGGCCCGATTACCGACAACGCCGGCGGCATCGCCGAGATGGCGGAATTGCCGCCGGAGGTGCGCGCGGTCACCGACCCGCTGGACGCGGTCGGCAACACCACCAAGGCGGTGACCAAGGGCTATGCGATCGGCTCGGCAGCACTCGCCGCACTGGTGCTGTTCGCCGACTACACGCACAACCTGCGCGCCGCGCACCCGGGCGAAACCTTCGCCTTCGACCTGTCCGACCACACGGTGATCATCGGCCTGCTGCTCGGCGGACTGATCCCCTACCTGTTCGGCGCGATGGCGATGGAGGCGGTGGGCCGCGCCGCCGGCGCCGTGGTCGAGGAGGTGCGCCGCCAGTTCCGCGAGATCCCCGGCATCATGCAGGGCACCGGCAAGCCGCAGTACGACCGCGCGGTGGACATGCTGACCCGCTCGGCGATCCGCGAAATGATCGTGCCCTCGCTGCTGCCGGTGGCGGTGCCGGTGGTGGTCGGGCTGCTGCTCGGCCCGCGCGCGCTCGGCGGCCTGCTGATCGGCACCATCGTCACCGGACTGTTCGTGGCGATCTCGATGACCACCGGCGGCGGCGCCTGGGACAACGCCAAGAAGTACATCGAGGACGGCCACTTCGGCGGCAAGGGCAGCGAGGCGCACAAGGCCGCGGTCACCGGCGACACGGTCGGCGATCCCTACAAGGACACCGCCGGGCCGGCGATCAACCCGCTGATCAAGATCATCAACATCGTCGCCTTGCTGATGGTGCCGCTGCTGTAAGCGGTGCCGTTCTGCGGCGCCGGCCGACCGCCCGCGCCGCACACCCGTGCACGTCATCGAGGCCCAACGAGACATCGGGCCTGACCGGTCGCCAGTCGGCGCCGTGCCTGACCTGCCACCAAGCTTGGCCGCCTAACGCCGGCTGGGGACCGGCTGACCCAGCCCGCAGAGCTCTATTCGCGACCGCACTTGTCACGTCCCCGCCTGCGTCGCCCATCGCGCGCAACAGCGGCACCAGCCGCTCGGGATCGAGGATGCGCCCTACAGGCAGTCGATCAGGCCATCGTTGACGCTGCGCTGGCTGTGCGGCAGCGGCGCGAACAACGGATGCTCCCCTGCCAGGGCCTGGTACAGCGCGACCAGCCGGGTCTGCGGCAGCAACGGCGTCGGGCATTGCCACAGCTTCGCATCCACCTGCACCTGGCCGGTGGCCGGGTCGATGCTGGCCTCGCTGGCGCCGAAGGTCCACACGCACTGGCCGATCACGCCATCGCGCTGGCGGACCGAACAGCGATAGCGCAGCGGCTGGTAGTCGCTGTACTCGCCCTCGCAGAAGGTGTCGCCGCAGCTCTGGTCGAAGTCCTCGGCCAGCCGCCGCTCCAGGTCGTCGAACGCCTCCCAGCCCGCGCCCGCGGTGGGATAGTCGACCGCATCCACGTAGACCTGCTGCGCCTGCGCCCGGGCCGCACCGACAACCAGCAGCGCGCCCGCCAGCACCGCGCCGGCCGAAAACAGGATTCCTTTCATCGCCTTGCTCCTTGGGTGGACTGTGCGCACAGCGTCGCGCCAGGGCCGGGCCGCCGCTATCGGAATCCGCCCATGCGCACGGGTACGGAGCTCCGAACGCCCTGTAGGAATAGGCTTAGCCGCACGCGCTGCATTGCAACAGCCAACCGACTAGAATGCCTGCCTCTTTAGAAGCCACTCCACTGGAGCTAGCGCATGGGTCTGGAACTGGTCACCTCCGGCAAGAATCTCCCGGAAGAAATCAACGTCGTCATCGAAATCCCCAAGGATTCGGAGCCGGTCAAGTACGAAGTGGACAAGGCCAGCGGCGCGATCTTCGTCGACCGCATCCTCTCCACCCCGATGCGCTACCCCTGCAACTACGGCTACGTGCCCAACACCCTGTGCGGCGACGGCGATCCGGCCGACGTGCTGGTGGTGCTGCCGCTGCCGCTGGTGCCCGGCTGCGTGGTGCGTTGCCGCCCGGTCGGCGTGCTGAAGATGAGCGACGAGGCCGGCAGCGACGAGAAGATCCTGGCGGTGCCGGTGGCCAAGGTGTTCGAGGGCTATGGCCACATCGAGGACATCGCCCAGGTGTCGGGCCACTGGATGGAGCGCATCGGCCACTTCTTCGAGCATTACAAGGATCTGGAGAAGGGCAAGTGGGTCAAGCTGGACGGGTGGGGCAACGCCGCCGAGGCCAAGCAGATCCTGCTGGAAGCGGTCGAGCGCTACAAGGCTGGCGCCTGACCCCGCAGCCGCGGCGGGCACGTGCCCGTCGCGGCTGACCTGCTTCACGTTTCAGGACGGCGCACGCTGCCCCGTTCGCGGAGTTTGCGGTACATTGCGGACTGAATGTCCGGGCCGGTCGAGCGTCAACCGGTCCCTATTGGGGGATAGTCTCTTGCGCATCCTGTTCGTCGGCGACGAAGCGAGTCTGCCGGCCGAAGTGACCGAATACATCCGCGAATTGGGCGAGGACTGGCAAGTCCAGACCGTGCTCGACGGCAACGCCGCCATCGCCGCCGCCGCCACGGTGCGGCTGGATGCGGTGATCGCCGCGCCGGCGCTGCCGGACCTGACCACGGCCACGCTGCTGGGCCAGATCCGCACGCTGAGTCCGGAGACCATCCGTATCGCGCTGATCGAGGCCGAGCAGAGCAATCGCGCGCCGCCGGCGCGGATCATCGGCGTGGCGCATCGCTTCCTGCCGTTGCCGCTGGCGCCGGAAATGCTGCTCGAAGCGGTCACCAGCATCGAGGAACTGCAGGAACTGCTCAGCAACCAGAGCCTGCGCACCAGCATCGGCCGCATCGAGAAACTGCCGTCGCCGCCGCATCTGTATCTGAGCCTGATGCATGCGCTGGAGCAGGACGACGGCAGCAATGCCGCCGACCTGGCCAAGCTGGTCTCGGCCGATCCGGCGATCGCGGCGAAGGTGCTGCAGCTGTGCAACTCGGCGTACTTCTCCAACGGCCGCACGATGTCCGACCTGCGCACCGCGGTGACCCGGCTGGGCATCGCCACCCTGCGCGACCTGGTGCTGGCCAGCGAAGTGTTCTCGGTGCAGGCGCTGTCCAACGCCGAGCGCAACGCGTTGCAGCAGCGCTCGCTGATGGCCTCGAAGCTGGCCTCGAAGATGCTGCCGTCCTCCAGCGCCGAACTCGGCGCGACCGCCGCGCTGCTGGCCGATATCGGCCTGCTGCTGCCGGGTATCCGCAACGAGCGCGAGCCGGCCGTGGACGCGTCCGACGACCGCCCCGGCCACGCCGAGGCCGGCGCCTACCTGCTCGGCCTGTGGGGCCTGCCGATGCCGATCATCGAGGCGGTGGCGTTCCATCGCCAACCGCAACGCTCCAGCACCCGAAGCTTCTGGGTGACCGGCGCGGTGCACGTGGCGATGGCCCTGGCCAGCGGCACCGAGGTCGACGAGGACTACCTGGCCAAGACCGGCGTGCTGAACAAGCTGCCGACCTGGCGCGAACAGGCGGAAAACCTGATGGGACTCACCTCGGCGTAAGTCGACCGGCGCCATCGCACCTGAGCGACCGACCAACCGCTCGCCGATCGTGGCGGGCGGGATGCGAGTGCTGTCGACCCCGCAGCACCACCAATTCGTCCGACGACATCGACGCGCCTGCAAGCGCACACGGCCGGTCTACGCCGGCCCATGGGGACGCAACGGCGAGACGCTCCCTCAGCGGCGCGCACTTCTTCCGCACTGCCGGACCACGGTGCTACAAAGACCCGCGATCGCACCGGCAGCGTCGCCCGGATGGCGTGGCAGATCCCTGAATCCAGCCTTCGCGACACGCTGCCGCACCCGTCGTACACCCCCATCCCGTATCACGCTCGTACAGCAGACCGATACGTCGCGGAAGGTTGGATGGCGACGAAACGATCGCCAGCGAAGTGATTCACTGAGTCCGCCTCCCCTCCTCGCCCAGCACCGCCGCGTCGACCAGCGATGTTTCCAGCAAGAGTCCGAGTGGTAGAAGAAGTGACGCAATCCAATATCGGCAGGAAGCAAAAGCTGCATCCGAACGCACGCTGCCGAAGCTTGAACAGCGAAGACGCTGGGCAGCGAACACGCCCAGCCTCACATGGCGATCGACACCATGGATGTCCGGACGTCCGAAATTCCCCGTGGAGACAAGTTTGAACGACTCGCCCTTGCTCGATGCCCTGAATTCAAGGAGGACAAAAGGCTACTCCGAGGAAACCAGGCCGGATGGCGTGGAGATCTTCAATCAATACGCCATCAAAAGAATCGGCGAGAAATTCCTTGCCTACACGTTTTCAATCGAGCTCTCGAAGATCGACGCGGTCGATGACTACGGCGACTTTGAACAACGCCGAGAATTCGAGGATTTCGACGCTGCCGTGGCGTTCTTGAGAGCGGCAGGAGCAGACATCGGAAGATTTGGGGCATTCAAAGGCATCAGCCCAATTTAGTTCCGCGTGAGGCAGCCCGATCAACCCCGGGCCTCAGCCATGGCGTCGACACGACCGCGCCGGCAACTGCTTTGCAGCGATCATCGCTGCTGGATCGAGCCTCCAATCGGAAACCGTCCAACCCGCGAAATGCCGTGCCGACGGAGTGCCCGCCATCGCCAAGGTGGTTCGACGGAACACCACCACCGGTCGCGTACGGATAACCGCCCGCTCAAGCCACCGCATGATCCAGCGCACTACCGCGCTGCACCAAACCAAAAAAAGACGGGCCTTGCGGCCCGTCTTTCTTGTTGCTCAGACGCGACTGGATCAGAAGCGCTGGGTGTACTTCATGTACAGGAAGCGACCGATGTCGAAGCCGCCGTAGTACGAGAAGCTCGAGTTCGGCTTGCTGTACATCTGCGCACCCTGGTGGTCGAACACGTTGTTGGCGCCCACCGCGATCGTCGCATTCCACGGCGCGGTGTAACGCACCTGCACGTCGTGGAAGGTGTTGGAACCGACTTCGCGCGACGGCTGCAGCTGGGTGTAGGCCGAGGAGAAGTTCGGCAGATTGCACTCGCTGCCGCCTTCGTACGAGCACGCTTCCTTGGTGCCGGAGTAGTAACGCACGCCCCAGTTCACGCCCAGGTTGCCGAAGCTCCAATCCAGGTTCAGATTGGAACGCACGCGGAAGTTGGAACCCCAGTCGGCGCTGGACCAGCCATTACGCTGTTCGACCGGCGTCTGCGATTCGTTGTCGCGCTTGTACGACAGGTAGTCCACGTAGGTGGTCTTCCAGTCGACGACGAAGTTGCCGAATGCCGTGTCAGGCAGGCGGTAACGCACGCCCAGGTCGTAACCCGCGGTCTCCTGGTAGCCGCCGTTGATCAGCGTACGCGTGACCGTGTCGACCTGGTTGATGTTGCGGCCTTCGGTGGCACGGGTGAAGCGGTCGCAGGCCGAGGCGATGTTCTGCACGTAGCACTGGTTGAGGATGGAGGTGACCGACTCGGCGGCGATGACGTCGTCGATGCGGATCTTCCACCAATCCAGGCTCACGTCCAGGCCGCTGACGTAGCTCGGGCTGTAGACCAGACCCACGGTGTAGGTCTTGGAGGTCTCAGGCAGCAGCTGCGCATTGGAGCCGGACTCGAACGCGCTGTACGACTGCGTGCCCGGGCCGGTGGAGGTGGCGCCGCCGGAGGTCATCTGGCGGAAGTTCGCCGGCACGCCCTGCGCGCCGCACAGCTGCGCGACCGACGGGTTGCGCGCGGCCGAGCCGAAGCTGGTATCGCACGGGTCGGTGTAGTTGTCGAAGGTCTGCGAGGTGCCGCCGAACAGGTCGGCCACGGTCGGCGCACGGAAGCCGGTGGCGTAGGTGCCGCGCACCAGCAGGTCGTCGATCGGCTTCCACTTCAGGCCGAACTTGCTGTTGGTGGTGTCGCCGAAGGTGTTGTAGTCCGAGTAGCGGCCAGCAACGTCGAACGACAGTTCCTTGGCGAACGGCATGTCGGCCAGCACCGGGATGTTGAACTCCAGGTACACCTCGTCCAGCGAGTAGCCGCCCTTGGTCGGCGCGCCGGCCAGGTCGGTGCTCAGGCCCGACTGCAGCAGCGCGTCCGGCTCGTACTTGGCGTTCTCGCTGCGGTGCTCGTAGCCCGCCGCCATCGCCAGGTCGCCGGCCGGCAGCGCCATGATGGTGCCGCTGAGGTTGGCGCTGTAGATCTTGGTGGTGGTGGTCGAGGTGTCGTGCGACGGCAGGAACAGGTAGGCCTGCAGCGCCGGGTCGGCCAGCGAGCCGGCACCGGTGGCGCCGTACGGCAGCAGCGGGTTCCACGGCGTGCAGCCGGCGATCGCGTTGCCGGCGGTGCCGCAACGGGCCACGCCGTTGGCGTCGACGAACGAGGAGCCGACGGCGTTGGTCACGTTCGGGATGAACAGGTTGCCGGTGCCGGTCTTGGTGCCCTTGTTCTGGTTGTAGACGTAGCCCACGTCCCAATCCCAGTAGTTGTCGCCCAGCTGGAAGGAGCCTTCCAGGCCGCCGCTGAAGCGGAAGGTTTCCAGCTCGGAGCGGGTCTGGCGCGGCACTTCCGAAGTACGGCGGATGAAGTTGGCTTCGGTGCCCAGCGGGTTGTAGATGCTGTCGGCGGCCAGCGGGGTCGAATAGACCTCGGACTGGTACGGGTAGCCGGCGATCTGCTGCAGGGTCTCGCGACGGGTGTACAGCACGTCGGCCTTGGCGCGCAGATTGTCGGTCAGGTCGAAGCTGCCGTTGGCGAACACCGAGCGACGCTCGATCTGCGTCTGCAGGAACATTTCCTGGTTGGCGTTGGTGTAGTCGCGGTAATCGGTCGGGTGGTAGTCGCCGATGTTGGCGGGGTTGCCGCCCTGGTTCAGGGTGTACCAGTTGTCGTCGCCATCGATCAGCACGCCGCGGTTGGTGGCGGCGCTCCAGCCGTTGACGGCGGCGTCGCTGGTCGGAACCGGGTGGTACACGCCGTTCGGCGAGGCGGTGAAGGAGCGGTCCTTGGCGTAGACCGGCTCTTCCTTGCTGTACTCGGCGCCCAGGCTCAGCGAGCCACGGTCGGTGGTGGTGCCGTAGGCGAAGCTGTAGGTCTGCTTCTGGCCGTCGCCCTGGCCGTACTGGCCGATGTAGGCGCTGGCGTCGAGGCCGTTGAAATTCTTGCGGGTGATGATGTTGATCACGCCGGCGATGGCGTCGGAACCGTAGATCGCCGAGGCGCCGTCGGTCAGCACTTCCACGCGCTCGACCATCGAGGTCGGGATCGAGGCCAGGTCGCTGTAGCCGGCCGAGCTGATGCCCATGCGCTTGCCGTCCAGCAGCACCAGGGTGCGCTCCGGGCCGAGGTTGCGCAGATCGACGTACTGGCCGCCGACTTCTTCGCCCGAGGACAGGGCGTCGGCGCGGCTGATCGCCGGCGAACCGGTCGCGGCCAGGTTCTGCACGATGTCGGCGACGCTGGTGAAGCCCTGCTTCTCGATGTCGGCGCGCTGCAGCGCGATCACCGGCTGCGCGGTCTCGGAACTGGCCTGGCGGATGCGCGAGCCGGTGACCTCGATGCGGTCGAGGTTGGTCGGGGCGCCATCGGTGGCGGTGGACTCTTGCGCGCCGGCGATGGCCGGCGTCAACGCGATCGCGATGCTGGCGGGCAGCAAGCCCAGCCGCACTGCGGAAGTGCGAAAGTTCATCAATCTCTCCAGGGTAACGTTAGGGGCGTGTTAAGCGCCCCCGGCACGTTACGTTCCGGTGAGCGTGACTGCTTTGCCCCTGCCGTTCGCAGACTTTGCCGATTCTGGCGGCACCGTTGCCGCTTGCCGATATTGCGAAGCGGAGACGCCGAAGCGCGCACGGAACGCGCGGGCGAAGCTGCAGCAGTTGTCGAAACCGCTGGCGGCAGCGACTTCGCCGATCATCATCGTGGTCTCGCGCAGCAGGTCCGCGGCGCGTTCCAGGCGCAGCCGCGCCGACAGCGCCTGCGGGCTTTCCTCGTACAGGCTCTGGAAGGTCTTGGACAGGTACCAACTGGAGAAGTTGGTCAGTTCGGCCAGTTCGCTGATGCGCACCACGCGGTCGCGGTGGCCGTCCAGGTACAGGTGCGCGCGCTGCATGCGCCCGAACACTTGGCGCTTGCGTACCCGCGAGCGGCCCGGGCAGCGCTGCACGCGGTGCGACAGTTCGCCCTGGATCGAGGCCAGGTGCAGCAGCACCGGGCGCATCGCCAGCACCTCGCCCGGCCGCGCCGCGGCCTGCCGCCACAGGCGCAGCGCGATGCGCGCCTCGCCGATCGAAAGCGCGCCGCGGCCGGCGTACAGGGTCGCATCGGCCATCCGCCCCAATGCCTTCAAGGCGTCGGCGTCCAGGTTCAGGCCGATGCACAAGCCGTCGCGGTCGGCCTGCACCAGCGGCCGCGAATCGCGCTCGAACGCCAGCCACTGCCCGCGGCGCAGTTCGAAGCGGCCTTCCTTGGCGTCGATCCAGGCGCTGCCGCGCACCTGGATCCACACCGTGAACGCCGCCTGGGCGGCCTGCAGGCTGCCCAGGCGCGCCGCGCCCAGGCAGGCCGATCCGACCGGCGCGTCGTCGTTGTCCAGAATCAGTTGTTGCCCACGATCGGCCAGGAACACATGCCGCATGCGACGCACCCAGTTTGCTTGAACCGGCGCGCAGTCTTGCCGAATGTGGCGGCAGGGTCAGGACGATGTGGCGATGTTTGTCCGAAATCGGCACGACGCCGGCACGAACAACTTACGAAGGTCAATTTCCCTTGCGCAGCAACCACTTGGAAGTGATCACCGAGAACCAGCCGGCGTTCTTGGGCATGCGCATGAAGCCGATGTCGCTGCCGTCCTCCACCG
Source organism: Xanthomonas sp. DAR 35659 (assembly GCF_041242975.1). Lineage (NCBI taxonomy): Bacteria > Pseudomonadati > Pseudomonadota > Gammaproteobacteria > Lysobacterales > Lysobacteraceae > Xanthomonas > Xanthomonas medicagonis. Next base: position 1,158,101 of record NZ_CP162488.1, on the reverse strand, counting down.
CCAGCGACGCGTACACGTCGCCACTGCGCGGGTCGATGCTGAAGCCGTTGACCGAGCTGAGCCGGTCGCGGTCCAGGCACACGCTGTCGCCGAGCCCGCCGCCGATGCGCGCCAGCCGGCTGGCGCATTCGCCGGTCGGGAACAGATAGCGCACGTCGCCGGTCGCGCCGACCGCCCAGGTCCGGTACCGCCACAGCGACGGCACCGCCGTATCCACCACCGCCACGCTGGCCGGATCCAGGGTGGCGTCGGCGCGCCACAGGCCGCTGCGCGCCAGGCGGGTGAACAGCACCTGGCCGCTGAGCGGATCCATGCGCAGCTGCGAGACGTCGTCCAGCGTGGCCAGGCGCCGCCACGGCTGGCTGCGCCGGTCGTACAGGTGCAGCCGGGTGTGCCCGTTCTCGCCGAGCAACACCAGCAACTGCCCCGGATCGGCGGTGTACACCGCCTGCAGCGGCTCGCCGGAGGGCACCGGCAGCGGCACCACGCTGCCGGACTGCGGACGCACTTCGTAGAGCACCGAGCGCCCCTGCGGATCGCGCCCGTTGACCAGCAGCGACTGGCTATCGGCCGACCAGGCCGGCGACTGGCGGTTCTCCGGGCGCAGCCCTTCGATCTGGCGCAGCGATTGCGGCTGGGTCACGTCGCCCCACCACAGCGCATAGCTGCCGGAGCGGTCGGAGGTGAAGGCCAGTTGGCGGCCGTCGGGCGCGATCACCGGCTGCCCGTCGCGCCCGGTGGAGGCGAACAGGCGCTGGCTGTCGCGCTTGCCGCGGCCGTCGCCGGCGGCGATGCGGTAGAGCGCGAACTGCGGGCGCCGGTGCACGAAGGCCAGGCGTCCGCCATCGCGCGACACGGTCGGCGACTGCGCGTCGCCCACGTCCAGGTCGCGCAGCCGCAGCGAGGCGGTATCCAGCCGGTACAGGCGGGTCTCGCTGTCGATGCGGCGCCCGAACACGATGCCGCGGCCGTCCTCGCTCCAGTCCCAGCCGCGGATCTCGGCGAACTCGCGGGTCAGCGGCTCGGCGCGCCCGCCGGCGGCCGGCATCCGCCACAGCCCGCCCATCTGCGGATTGCGCACGAACGCGATCCACCGCCCGTCCGGGGAATAGCGCGGCATATAGTCGAAATCGCCTTCGGCGATCGGATACGCCAGCGCACGCCAGCGGCCGCTGGCCAGGTCGAGCACGCGGATGCCGCGGCTGGCCTGGCGCCCGGTCATGCTGCCGAACAGCAGCCCGCGCCCGTCCGGCGTCCAGGCGAAACTGAGCAGTTCGGTGCCGTCGCAGCGCACCGCGGTGCGCGCGGCGCCGTGGCCGTCGGCGGCGGCGATCATCACCTGGCAACGGCCCTCGGGACCGAGCCGGGCGAAGGCGATGCGCTGGCCGTCGGGCGACCAGGCCGGCAAGCGGTCGGACTCGTCCGGGCCCGGCGCCAGCAGCGGCCGCGACGGCGCACTGCCGGCCGCGCGGCCGGTCGCCTGCACCAACAGTTGCGTGCCGCTGCGGCCGGCGATGCCGGCGGCGAACGCCACCTGCGTGCCGTCCGGCGACAGCGCCGGCTCCAGTTCGAAGCCCGGCATCGTGGTGATCAGCCGATACGGCGGCTCGGGACTGCCGACCACCCGCTCCTGCTCGCCCTGCGCCGCTTCCAGGCCGGCGCGCGGCAGCCACCACAGCAGCATCGCCAGCAGCATCAGGCCCGCGCCGGCGACGGCGGCCAGCGCCACCTGCGCCCGCCGCGGGGGCGCCTGCGAGGGGGCTGGCGGCGGCGCGGCGACAGGCGCCAGCACGGTGTCGGCCGGCGGCTCGAGCGTGGCCTGCGCCGCGACGGCCGTCGGTTCGGCGACCGCCGCAGCGGCCGGCTGCGCGATGTCCGCGGCCACGTCCGGCACCGCCTGCACGGGCGCCACCAGCCGATAGCCGGTCTTGGCCAGGGTCTCGATATAGACCGGCGCATCGCCCTTGGCGCCGGCGGCGAAGGCCTTGCGCAACTGGGTGACGGCCTGGGTCACCACATCGTTGGTCGGCAACGTATCCGGCCACACCTGGGCCAGCAGCGTCTCGCGCTCCACCACCTGCCCGGGCTGCGCCAGCAGCACGCGCAGCACGCCCATCGCCTTGGGCGTGAGCCGCTGCGGCCGGCGCGCGCGCGGCGCATGCACTTCGCGCAGCGACAGCAGCACCAGGCAATCGCCGACCTGCATCCGATCCGGAAGCGGCGGGTTGGCGGAAGAAGGCGAGGACATGCGCGACGAGGGCAACAACGATCTGCGAGGGAGGGGAATGCGTCGCGACGCGGCGCCGGATGGCGCCAACGGGCAGATTCGGCAAACCCATGCGACGAATGCAGCCAGGCGTGGCGACGCCGACAAATTCTACCCTAGTCGCTGCCGCCACCACGCGTGGCGAAGCAACTACAGGCTCTCTCTCCGCCGACGACGCTCAGATAAACGTTGCACGATTACGCGCCCTTGGCGCGTTTTTTTTAGCTGCGATTCAGGCTTTCGGTTTTCGTGTGACGCTGAGCCCGATCAGCCGCGACACCACCAGCGCGATGTACATCACCCCGGCGAACTGTTCGAGCATCACCAGCGAACGCGCCAGCGGCTGCACCGGCACCACGTCGCTCAGGCCCACGCCGGACAGCACGCTGAAACTCAGGTACAGCAGTTCCATCCAGGTGCGCGGCGACGACGCGTCCACCGCGGCGGTGAAGCTGCCGGGCAACCACTGCTGGCACACCGAGAAGGCGAAGGCGAAGGCCCACGCCAGCAAGGTGAAGGTCGCGCCGGCCGCGTACAGTTCGTCGCGGGTGACCTCGTGGTCCTGCAGCATGTAGGCGATCAGGCTGGCCGCGGTATAGAAGTACAGCAGGCTCTCCAGCGACTGCGCGGCGATGGCCAGCGCCGCGCTGCCGAGCAGGGCCGCGGCGATCGACAGCACCACCGACGGCAGCGCCAGGCACCAGGCGATCCACAGCACCGCCGGGCTGCGGTTGACCACCCACAGCGCCAGGCCCAGCACCACGATGCCGAACGCGCCGAACAGCGCGCGCCCGGCCGCGGTGTCCTCCATCAGCGGATACAGCAACAGCCCCAGCAACTGCACGCCCAGCAGCAACGCGGATGGGTGGCGGCGCAGGGCGATCGCGTAGCGGAGCATGCGGACTTCCGAAAGTGGAGTGCGCGCATCATAGACAAGCGCACGCCACGGCGGTGACGGCGCGGCGGCTACTCCTGCCGGTACACCTCGGCGCCGGCGTCGCGGAACTGCGCCGCCTTCTCGGCCATGCCGGCCTGCAGCGCGTCGGTCTCGCCGACGCCGTGCTCGGCGGCGTAGTCGCGCACGTCCTGGGTGCCCTGCGCGGACTCGCCGCGCAGGTCCTGGGAGATGCTCATCGAGCAGAAGTGCGGGCCGCACATCGAACAGAAATGCGCCAGCTTGTGCGCGTCCTTGGGCAGGGTCTCGTCGTGGAACTCCCTGGCCCTGTCCGGATCCAGGCCCAGGTGGAACTGGTCGTCCCAGCGGAACTCGAAGCGCGCCTTGCTCAGCGCGTTGTCGCGCACCTGCGCGCCCGGATGGCCCTTGGCCAGGTCGGCCGCGTGCGCGGCGATCCTGTAGGCCATGATGCCGTCGCGCACGTCGGCGCGGTTGGGCAGGCCCAGATGCTCCTTCGGCGTGACGTAGCACAGCATCGCGGTGCCGAACCAGCCGATCATCGCTGCGCCGATCGCCGAGGTGATGTGGTCGTAGCCCGGCGCGATGTCGGTGGTCAGCGGCCCCAGCGTGTAGAACGGCGCCTCGCCGCACTCGCGCAGCTGCTTGTCCATGTTCTGCTTGATCAATTGCATCGGCACGTGGCCTGGGCCTTCGATCATGGTCTGCACGTCGTGCTTCCAGGCGATCTTGGTCAGTTCGCCGAGCGTCTCCAGTTCTCCGAACTGGGCGGCGTCGTTGGCGTCGGCGATGCAGCCCGGGCGCAACCCGTCGCCCAGCGAGAAGGCCACGTCGTAGGCCTTCATGATCTCGCAGATGTCCTCGAAGTGGGTGTAGAGGAAGTTCTCCTTGTGATGCGCCAGGCACCATTTGGCCAGGATCGAGCCGCCGCGCGAGACGATGCCGGTGACGCGCTTGGCGGTCAGCGGTACGTAGCGCAGCAGCACCCCGGCATGGATGGTGAAGTAGTCCACGCCCTGCTCGGCCTGCTCGATCAGGGTGTCGCGGAAGATCTCCCAGGTCAGTTCCTCGGCGCGGCCATCCACCTTTTCCAGCGCCTGGTAGATCGGCACGGTGCCGATCGGCACCGGCGAATTGCGCACGATCCACTCGCGGGTCTCGTGGATGTGCTTGCCGGTGGACAGGTCCATCACCGTGTCGCCGCCCCAGCGGATCGCCCACACCAGCTTCTCCACTTCCTCGGCGATGCCGGAACTGAGCGCGCTGTTGCCGATGTTGGCGTTGATCTTGGTCAGGAAGTTGCGGCCGATGATCATCGGCTCGCTTTCCGGATGGTTGATGTTGCACGGCAGGATGGCGCGGCCGCGGGCGATCTCGGCGCGCACGAATTCCGGGGTGATGCACGGCTGGATGCTGGCGCCGAACGCCTCGCCGGGATGCTGCTGGCGCAGCTGCGCATCGCGCACCGCCTCCAGCCGCTGGTTCTCGCGGATCGCGACGAACTCCATTTCCGGGGTGACGATGCCGCGCCGCGCGTAGTGCATCTGGGTGACGTTGGCGCCTGCCGCCGCGCGCCGCGGCAGGCGCCGGCCCGGGAAGCGCACCGCGTCCAGCCGCGCATTGCCCTCGCGCTCGCGGCCGAACGCGGAGCTCAGCCGGTCCAGCGCCACGCTGTCGCCACGTTCCTCGATCCAGCGCGCGCGCAGCGGCGCCAGGCCGGCACGCAGATCGATCGCCGCGTCCGGATCGGTGTACGGGCCGGAGGTGTCGTAGACGGTGATGGGCGGATTGTCCTCGCCGCCGAACAGGGTCGGGGTGCGGGTCAACGCGATCTCGCGCATCGGCACGCGCAGGTCGGCGCGCGTGCCTTGCACATGGATCTTGCGTGAGCCGGGGATCGGGCGCGTCACCGATTCGGAGAGCTGCTCGGTCTGCTGGATCAGCGCGGAGGGAACTGCGTTCATGGCCTTCGTCCTGTGCGAGCCCTGGGCGGGCGGGACGAAGCGGCGGCGCATCCGCATTCCGCGCACGGACCTCGGGCGCGGAGCATGGCTGCGAAGCTTCCCTACGGCGGTATGAGCCGCGTCAGGTTCGAAGGGACTGTCTCAACCCGCCGGCCGCATGGCCGCAGGTACCCCCGCTTCGGCGCGGATTAGAACACGAAACGCGCGGTGGCCCCAATGCGCGGCCGGCCGCGCGCCGACTGCAGGCGCTTCCTGCTGGCGCCGATCTGGACGTCTCCGCGCCCGTCGGCCATGCTGCGCGCCCACCCAGACTGGATGTCACCCACCATGCCCTCGACCATTGCACGCCGCCCCTTGACCGACGCCGAAGCCGCCGAATTGCAGGCGCGCTGCCCGACGGACTGGGAGCACCTGCGCTTCCGCGCCGGCGAGGAGGGCTTCGATGCCTGCGACGGCCCGTTGCGGATCGATGGGGCGCTGGAGATCGACCAGAACGTGCTTGTGGTCCTCGGCGATCTGGAATGCGACATCCTGTTCGTCAACGATATCGGCAGCCTGATCGTCGCCGGCCAGCTGCGCGCCCGCGCGGTGATCGCCAACGGCGGCCTCTACGTGTTCGGCGACCTGGACTGCCAGACCCTGGTCGGCCTGTCCTACGGCGATCGCATCTTCGGCTGCACCGGGCACGGCCGCGTGGGCACGCTGATCGAGGATGCGCATAGTATCGAGTTCCTCGGCACGTTCGAGGGCGACCTGGTCGCCCCGGAGTCCAACTTCATCCGACTGCCGGCGAATGCCCGCGTCGCCCGCGACTACCGCGCCGGCATGAGCCCGCAGCAGGCGCGCGAGGCCTTCGTCGACGCGGTGCTGGAGGACGACGCGCTCGATGTCGACAGCGTCTGCCGCGAACTGTGGGCCGGCCGCTCGCCGTTACGCTGATCTGCCTGGGAGGCCGATGCGTCCGGCGCACCGTGTTCCGCCGCGCTCGGCAACGCCCGTGCCGCGCATCGGCGCGGCCGACTGGCTGAATCGGCGCACAACCGGCACGGCTTCGTGTCGGCCGTGCCATGCGACAGGCTTGCCGCGACAAACCTCGGCCACATGCCGCGCCTAGCCTGGCCGCACAAGAACCACGCTCTCTCTCCCCTGCCGCCGGCGTCCCGCCGGTGGCGTTTTTTTGTCCAGCACCCGGGTGGCGCTCACTCCAGCACGTAGGCCACGCGCAGACCGCCCCAGTGTCTGCCGCGCACGTTCACCGGCACCGACAGGTCGAACAGGATCTGCCCGGTGTCGCGCCGGTATACCTGCAGCAGATAGGGCTGGGTATGGCGGCCGACGCTGCGCCCAACGCGGTCGGAAAAGATGCGCTTGGTGCGGTTGCCGACCAGGTCGCGGGCGCGATCGCCGCTCAGCGGTTGGCTGAAGCGCAGGTTGTGGGTCGGCACGTAGCCGTCCGGATTGGCGCAGATCGCGAACACGATCCACGGATGCGCGGCCAGCAGCGGCTCCTGCAATGGCGGCAGCAGTTCGTCGCATAGCGCGTCGAACGCGGTGCGGTATTTGGGCGGATCGATGCCGGCGATGGGCGTGTACTCGGTGGAGAACAAGGCGTCCTCGCCGATGCGGCCGCGCGCCACGGCATCGGCCAGCGCCTGCCCGATGCGCCCGGCGGTCGCCGTCGCCAGCTCGCGGACGCGCGCGTGGCGCGGCTGCCGCATGGGGTCGGCCGGCAGCCGGAACAGGCCCACGCAGTCATGCAGCGTGGCGCTGCCCGCGGCCAGCGCCGCGCTGCGCTCGACCACCTTGGAAACGTGCTCCAGATTGCTGCGACTGAGTCCGACCACGTGCTCGACCGCGCGATCGATGCCACCGATCTCCTCGCCTTGCGCGGCGACGCGGGTGGCCACGGTCTCCATCGCCGCACTGGCGCGCCCGAGCAGCTCGCCGATGCCGCCGAGCACCTGCTCGGTGCGCTGCGCCGAGGCGGCGCTCTCGTTCAGCGCGCTGCCGGTCTCGCCGATGATGGTGCGCACGTCGCGCGCCGCGGCGCCGGCCTGCTCGGCCAGGCGCCGGATTTCGCTGGCGACCACGGCGAAGCCGCGCCCGGCGGGGCCGGCGTGCACCGCCTCGATGCTGGCGTTGATCGACAGGATGTTGGTCTGGAACGCGACCGCGTCGATCACCGCGATGACCTCGCTGGCGCGCGCCGAACGCCGTTCCACTTCGCGCATCGCCTGGCCCAGCGCGCGCGCCGCGTCCACGCCCTGGCGCGCGCTGTCGTCGGCGCTGGCCGCCACCGCGATCACCGCACGCAGTTCCTGGTTCATCTCCTGCAGCCCCTGCAGCAGTCGGCGGGTGGTCGCCACCACTGTCTGCAAGGCGTCCATCTGGGTCTGCGATTGCCGCGCCAGCTCGTCGTTCTCCGCGACCACGTGCGGCACGTCGGCGGCGATCTGCAGCGACAGCGCGACCGCCTGGCGGATCGCCTCGGCGAGATTGCCGAACCCGGCCGACAGGCGCCGGCCGGCCATCGCTTCGGTCTCCTGCGGCAACAGCGGCGTGTGCAGGCCCAGGTCCAGGTCGCAGCCGGTCAGGCGCTCGCCGACGCGCTCCAGCAATGCCTGCGCCTGCGCGCCGGCCTGCAGTCGCTGCGCCAGCGCCTGCAACGCCGGGCTGGTCGCGCCCTGCGTCTGGCCGGCGCCGAGCAGGGCGACGTCGCGCAGCAGCGTGGCGGTCTCCGCGTGCGGCAGCGACAGCAGCCAACCGTCGCCGTCGCGATCGCGCTGGTAGCGCACCCGCCGCGCCGGGTCGTCGTTGGACGCCAGCCAACTGCCTTCGCTGCCGACCAGCGCCGCCAGCGGCAGGCCCCAGACCGCCTCGCAGGGTTCGCCCAGCAGGGCGTCGCCCTGCAGTCCGAGCAGATCCAGCGCGGCACGGTTGGCGGCGCTCACGCGCCCCTGTTGGTCCAACCTGAGCAGCGCCACCGGCGCATCCGGCAAGGCCGCGGCATGCCCGGCATCGGCGCCTGGGCTGCGTGTGAACAACGCCATCGTCTTCCCCCTCCAGGAATCCTTCCGCCATGGTATCGGCCGCCGCCGCGCAAGCTGAGCGGGCGGGTGCGCAACCGGGACCGGCGTCATGCCCGCCGCCTTGCGCGTTCAGGCACGACGCTGGCACAGGACGGCCCGCCTCCCGCTCCGACACCGCGGCACGGCACGGCAACACGCCGGGCACAGCCTGCGCAGCGCGCCATAACGGCCTCGTGACGGTGAGCCCGGTATGGTCCCCGCCCCGCAGCAGGCACGACGGCGGCCGCGGCGTAGCGCCAGCGCGTGTTGCGCCGGCGCCCTCTCGCGCTTCCCGACCGGAGACTCTCCTGCCATGGTGTTCCGCATTTCCATCGCGCTGGTGGCCCTGCTGGTGCTGATCGCCGGGCTCGCCCCCGGCCCGTTCAACGCAGTGGTGCAGACCGCGCTGGCCGACGTGATCCGCAGCGCCGGCTGGTTGTACCTGCTGATCGTGTTCCTGACCCTGAGCTTCCTGCTGTACTTGGCGTTCGGCCGCTTCGGCAACCTGCGCATCGGCGGCGAAGATGCCGAACCCGATTTCTCCCGCGCCAGTTGGCTGTCGATGCTGTTCGCCGCCGGCATGGGCATCGGGCTGGTGTTCTGGGGCGCGGCCGAGCCGATCTCGCATTTCCTCAAGCCGCCGGAAGGGCTGGCGCCGGAGAGCATGCAGGCGGCGCGCGCGTCGATGCGCTATGCCTTCTTCCACTGGGGCCTGCATCCCTGGGCGATCTACGGGCTGATCGGCCTGGCGATGGCCTGGTTCCAGTACAACCGCAACGGCCGCGGGCTGATCAGCGACATCCTGCAGCCGGTCATCGGCCGCCATCATCGCGGCTGGATCGGGCAGAGCGTGAACATCGCCGCGGTGGTCGCCACCGCGGTCGGCGTGGCGACCACGCTGGGCTTCGGCACCATCCAGATCGCCGCCGGCGTGCAGCGCGTGTTCGGCGTGCACGCGGGGTTGCCGTTGCAGATGACGGTGATCGCCGTGGCCTTCGTGCTGTACATGATCTCCACCAGCACCGGCGTGGAACGCGGCATCAAGTGGCTGTCCAACATCAACCTGGCGCTGGCGGCACTGTTGCTGGCCGCCGTGCTGGTGCTCGGTCCCACCGGCTTCATCTTCGACACCTTCACCACCACGCTGGGCACCTACCTCAACCAGCTGGTGACGATGAGCCTGCGCATGTCGCCGTTCTCCGGCGATCGCTGGGTGGCCGACTGGACCATTTTCTATTGGGCCTGGTGGATCGCCTGGGCGCCGTTCGTCGGCTCGTTCATCGCCCGCGTCTCGCGCGGCCGCAGCGTGCGCGAATTCGTCGTCGGCGTGGTGCTCGCGCCGACCCTGCTCGGCTTCCTGTGGTTCTCGGTGTTCGGCGGTACCGCGCTGTGGTCGCAACTGTTCGGCCACGTCGACATGCTGCAGGCGCTGCACAACGGCTACGAGACAGTGTTGTTCACCCTGTTCGACAGCCTGCCGGGATCGCTGCTGCTGTCGAGCGTGGCGCTGTTGCTGCTGATGATCTTCTTCGTCAGTTCCGCCGATTCGGCGGTGCTGGTGCTGGCCAGCATGTCCACCGACGAGGCCGGCGACCCGCCGCTGGCGCGCAAGCTGGTGTGGGGCGTGGCGGTGGCGCTGATCGCGGCGGTACTGTTGCTGGCCGGCGGCCTGGACGCGCTGCAGGGCGTGATCACCATCGCCGCGTTGCCGTTCGCCTTGCTGATGGTGCTGGTGATCGTGTCGCTGTACCGCGTGCTCGATGCCGAATCCAACCGCCAACACCGCCAGGCGCAACGCGCCCGGCACATGATCGAGGCCTGGATCGCGCGCGAGCAGGCGGCGCAGGGCGCCACCGGCGATGAGACGGCGGGCGCGCGGGAGCCGCGCTGATCGCAGGCGCCGCTTGCCGTCGGCCGCGGCAGCGGGCCGCCGGCGACGGCGTGCCGGCCGGACTCAGTAGCCGGCGGCCTGCCCGTCCTTGCGGCTTTCCGAAGCGCCGTAATACACGCCGCTGACCGGATCGCGAGCGATCGCCTGGTAGCCGCCGTAGGGACCATCGGCGAAGATCACCCGATGGCCCTTGCGCATCAGTTCGCGGATGGTGTCGTAGGAAAACCCGGTCTCCAGGTTCAGTTCGCCGCCGTCGCGCATCGCCGTGGCCTGCCCGGTCGGCTCGGTGGAGCCGTCGTGCTGGATCCGCGGCGCGTCGCCGGCCTCCTGCAGGTTCATGTGGAAGTCGATCAGGTTCATCAGGATCTGCACGTGGCCCTGCGGCTGCATCGCCCCGCCCATCACCCCGAAGCTCAGCCACGGCTTGCCGTCCTTGGTCACGAACGCCGGGATGATGGTCTGGAACGGACGCTTGCCCGGCGCGTAGCCGTTGGGATGGTCCTTCTGCAGCACGAACATCTCGCCGCGGTCCTGGAGGATGAAGCCCAGCCCCGGCGGCGCCATGCCGCTGCCCATGCCGCGGTAGTTGGACTGGATCAGCGACACCATCATGCCGTCGGCATCGGCGACGGTCAGGTAGATGGTGTCGCCCTCCTCCAATTGCTTCGGCGTGCCCGGCTGCACTTCCTTCAGCGCCTTGTCCATCGAGATCAGCGCGCGCCGCTGCGCGGCGTAGTCCTTGGAGATCAGCCGCGCCAGCGGCGCCGGCTGGAACGCCGGGTCGGCGTAGAACCGCGCGCGGTCGGCGAAGGCCAGCTTCTTCGCCTCGGTGAACAGGTGCACGTGCTCGGCCGAGCCGAACGGGATCCTGGAGAAATCGTAGCCTTCCAGGATGTTGAGCATCTGCAGCGCGGCGATGCCCTGGCTGTTGGGCGGCAGTTCCCACACGTCGTAGCCGCGGTAGTTGGTGGACACCGGCTCGACCCATTCGCCGTGGTGGCTGGCCAGGTCCTCGTAGCGCAGGAAGCCGCCGTTGGCCTTGAAGTAGGCATCGATGGTGCGCGCGATCGGCCCCTTGTAGAACGCGTCGCGGCCGCCGTCGGCGATCTGCTGCAGGGTGTTGGCCAGGTTCGGGTTCTTCCACAGCTCGCCCTTGCGCGGCGCGCGGCCGTCGACGGTGAACTGCTCCTTGAAGCCGGGGTACTGCGACAGCCGCGGCACCGAGCGGTCCCAGTAGTAGGCGATGGTCTCGGCCACCGGATGGCCGTCGCGGGCGTAGCGAATCGCCGGTGCCAGGTTCTGCGCCATGGTCCTGCGGCCGAAACGCTCGTGCAGCGCGAACCAGCCATCGACCGCACCGGGCACCGAGACCGGCAACGGGCCAGTGGCCGGGATCTCCTTCAGCCCGCGGCGCTGGAATTCGGCCAGGGTCAGCGCCTTCGGCGAGCGCCCGGAGCCGTTGTAGCCGTAGAGCTTGTGCGTCTTCGGATCCCAGACGATGGCGAACAGGTCGCCGCCGACGCCGTTGCCGGTCGGCTCCATCAGTCCCAGCGCGGCGTTGGCGGCGATCGCCGCGTCCACCGCCGAGCCGCCGTCGCGCATCGTCTCCAGCGCGATCTGCGTGGCCAGCGGCTGCGAGGTGGCGGCCATGGCGTGCGGGGCGATCACTTCCGAGCGGGTCGCGAACGGCTGGCCGGTGATGCGGTCGGCGGCCTGCGCCGGCACCGACGTCGCCAGCGCCAGCGCGAGCGCCAGGCGCGCCAGGGAAGGAAGCGAAACGGACATGCGCGGCTCTCCGGGAAACAGGGGACGTCCACCGTACCCGAGTGCGGCCGACGCCGCCGCGCACGCGTGCACGACGCGTCATCGGCGAAGGCCGGATTTCCGCGCAATTGGCGCTATTCGCCGCCTGCGCCACCTCCGTTTCATGCGTAACCATGCAGCGCTGGCGCGGCTTTCGGCATATTCGCCGATGCAGGCCCGCAACACAGTTGACAGTCGCGCAAAGCCCATGGTTATCTCGCTGCATGTTGCAGCGCCACACCCGCCCGAAGTCGACCCGCCAGCCCGCCGCGTTGCGCGCGGACGCTGCCGCGTCGCTCCTCGTACTCGTGCTTATTACCTCGCCCACAAGTGCGGGACGAACCGGCGTGTAAGCGACAAGCAGCCAGGATTCGATCAGACCCCGCACCGGCAACGGCGCGGGGTTTTTCGTTTCAGTGACCACGAATGCAAGACCCCTCTCCACTCCAACACCGTTCAAGGACATCCGCCCCATGACCAGTTCCGCCCAGCCCACCACCAAGATCGCCATCGTCGGTTACGGCAGCCAGGGCCGCGCGCACGCGCTGAACCTGCGCGAGTCCGGCTTCGACGTCACCATCGGCCTGCGTGCCGGCGGCCCGACCGAAGCCAAGGCGCAGGCCGACGGCTTCGTGGTGAAGAGCCCCGCCGAGGCGGTGAAGGACGCCGACCTGGTCGCGGTGCTGACCCCGGACATGGTGCAGAAGAAGCTGTACGAAGAAGTGCTGGCGCCGAACATGAAGCAGGGCGCCTGCCTGCTGTTCGCGCACGGCCTGAACGTGCACTTCGACATGATCAAGCCGCGCGCCGACCTGGACGTGGTGCTGGTCGCGCCGAAGGGCCCGGGCGCGCTGGTGCGCCGCGAGTACGAGATCGGCCGCGGCGTGCCGTGCATCTGGGCGGTGTACCAGGACAAGAGCGGCAAGGCCGAGCAGTTCGCGCTGGAGTACGCCGCCGGCCTGGGCGGCGCGCGCGCCAACCTGATCAAGACCACCTTCAAGGAAGAGACCGAGACCGACCTGTTCGGCGAGCAGGCGGTGCTGTGCGGCGGCGCCTCGTCGCTGGTGCAGGCCGGCTTCGAAGTGCTGGTGGAAGCCGGTTACCAGCCGGAAATCGCCTACTACGAAGTGCTGCACGAACTGAAGCTGATCGTCGACCTGTTCTACGAAGGCGGCATCACCCGCATGCTCGAGTTCGTCTCCGAGACCGCGCAGTACGGCGACTACGTCAGCGGCCCGCGGGTGATCGACGCGGCCACCAAGGAGCGCATGCGCGACGTGCTGACCGACATCCAGAACGGCACCTTCACCAAGAACTGGGTGGCCGAATACGACGCCGGCCTGCCGAACTACAAGAAGTTCAAGCAGGCCGATCTGGACCACCCGATCGAAACGGTCGGCAAGCAGCTGCGCGCCAAGATGGTGTGGCTCAACGGCGACGCCGCTGCCGCACCGGCCGCCGGCGGCACCAAGGCCGCGTAATCCGCGGCTCCCCCACCCGCTTCCACCGAAAGGTCGCCACCGTATGAACTCCTCCGCTCACGGCACGCCCCGCAACGGCGCGCGCTGGCTGACGCAGGCCCTGGAAGCCGAAGGCGTGGACACGCTGTTCGGCTATCCGGGCGGCACCATCATGCCGTTCTACGACGCGCTGGTAGACAGCCAGCTCAAGCACATCCTGGTCCGCCACGAGCAGGGCGCGGCGCTGGCCGCCAACGGCTACGCCCGCGCCAGCGGGCGGGTCGGCGTGTGCGTCGCCACGTCCGGTCCGGGCGCGTCCAACCTGGTCACCGGCATCGCCGATGCGATGCTCGACTCGGTGCCGATGATCTGCCTGACCGGGCAGGTGGCCACGCCGCTGCTGGGCACCGACGCGTTCCAGGAACTGGACGTGTTCGGGCTGACCCTGCCGATCGTCAAGCACAGCTTCCTGGTGCGGCACGTGGACGACCTGCCGCAGGTGCTGCGCGACGCGTTCCGCATCGCCCGCGAAGGCCGCCCGGGTCCGGTGCTGATCGACCTGCCCAAGGACGTGCAGCTGGCCGATGCCACGCATCTGCCCGCGCACGTGCCGGCGGCGGTGCCGACCCCGCCGGCGCCGCAGGACGCGGTGCTGGCCGAGGCGCTGGCGGCAATCGCCGGTGCCGAGAAGCCGGTGATCTACGGCGGTGGCGGCATCGCCCTGGGCGATGCGGTGGACGCGTTCCGCCACTTCGTCGAGGCCACCCGCATCCCCACCGTGCTGACCCTGCGCGGCCTGGGTGCGCTGCCGCATGCGCACCCGCATTACCTGGGCATGCTCGGCATGCACGGCACCCGCGCCGCCAACATGGCGGTGCAGGAGTCGGACCTGTTGATCGTGGTCGGCGCCCGCTTCGACGACCGCGCCACCGGCAAGCTGGCCGAGTTCGCGCCGTTCGCGCGGGTCATCCACCTGGACGCCGACGCCTGCGAGATCTCCAAGCTGCGCCAGGCCGACATCGCCGTGCCCGGCGACGTGGCGCAGGCGCTGCGCGCGCTGGCCGCGGCGACCAGCACCTGCGAGGCCTGGCACGCGCGCTGCGTCGGCCACCGCGAGAAGTTCGGCGCGCGCTACGACGCGCCCGGCCAGGACATCTACGCGCCGGGCCTGCTGAAGCGGCTGAGCGAACTGGCCCCGGCCGACACCGTGATCGCCTGCGACGTCGGCCAGCACCAGATGTGGGTCGCCCAGCACTGCCGCTTCAACCACCCGCGCAACCACCTGACCAGCGGCGCGCTGGGCACCATGGGCTTCGGCCTGCCGGCGGCGATGGGCGCGCAGTTCGCCTGCCCGGACCGCACGGTGGTGCTGGTCAGCGGCGACGGCAGCTTCATGATGAACGTGCAGGAGCTGGTCACCATCGCCCGCTGCAAGCTGCCGGTGAAGATCGTGCTGCTGGACAACAGTTCGCTGGGCATGGTGCGGCAGTGGCAGGAGCTGTTCTTCGCCGAGCGCTACAGCGAGATCGACCTGTCCGACAACCCGGATTTCGCCGCGCTGGCACAGGTGTTCGGCATCCCGGCCAAGCGCATCACCGCGCGCGGCCAGGTCGAGGACGCACTGGCCGAGCTGCTGGCGCAGCCGGGCCCGGCGCTGCTGCACGTGGCCATCGACGCGCGCGCCAACGTGTGGCCGCTGGTGCCGCCGAACACCGCCAACAGCACCATGCTGGAAAGCAATCCCGCTGCCCAGCGCCAGGAGACGACACATGCGTTACCAGCTTGACCTGGTGCTGAAACCGATCGACGGCGCCCTGCTGCGCGCGATCGGCATGGCCGAACGCCGCGGCTTCGCGCCGATCTCGATCAGCGGCGCGCCGGTGGCCGAGGACGCCGGCCGCTGGCATCTGCAACTGGTGGTGGACGGCAACCGCCCCGGCGAGACCCTGCGCCTGCAGATGGAGAAGGTCTACGACTGCGAATCGGTGCGCGTGACCGCGCTGGATGGCGTAGCGTGATGGGGCCGGGATTCGGGATTGGGGAGTCGGGATTGGGCGCGCGCCCCAACGTCCCGGCGTGCGCGGCAGCCCTGCCGCGCCAGCGCCGTACCGCCATGCGGAGGCATCTTCTTCCACGGAGGTCGCTTCTTCGCATCAGCCCCCCGGATTCCCGCCACGAATCCCCACTCCCCAATCCCCACTCCCGGCCCCACCATGTCTGATGCCGGCCGCCCCGCCCCGCAGGAGCCGGATGTAGGCCACGTCGCCGTCAGCGTGGCCGACGTGCTGGCCGCGCAGGCGCGGCTGCGCCGCTACCTGTCACCGACGCCGGTGCATTACGCCGAGCGCTTCGGCGTCTGGCTGAAGCTGGAAAACCTGCAGCGCACCGGCTCCTACAAGGTCCGCGGCGCGCTCAACGCGCTGCTGGCCGGGCTGGAACGCGGCGACGAGCGCGCGGTGATCTGCGCCTCCGCCGGCAACCATGCGCAGGGCGTGGCCTGGGCCGCGCACCGGCTGGGCGTGCAGGCGATCACGGTGATGCCGCACGGCGCGCCGCAGACCAAGATCGCAGGCGTCGCCCACTGGGGCGCCACCGTGCGCCAGCACGGCAACAGCTACGACGAGGCCTTCGCCTTCGCCCGCGAGCTGGCCGAGCAGAACGGCTATCGCTTCCTGTCCGCGTTCGACGATCCGGACGTGATCGCCGGCCAGGGCACCGTCGGCATCGAGCTGGCCGCGCACGCCCCGGACGTGGTGATCGTGCCGATCGGCGGCGGCGGCCTGGCCTCCGGCGTGGCCTTGGCGCTGCGCTCGCAGGGCGTGCGCGTGGTCGGCGCCCAGGTCGAAGGCGTGGACTCGATGGCGCGGGCGATCCGCGGCGACGTCCGCGCCGTGGATCCGGTGCCCACCCTGGCCGACGGCGTCAAGGTTAAAATCCCCGGGTTCATCACCCGCCGGCTGTGCGCCAGCCTGCTCGACGATGTGGTGATCGTGCGTGAGGCGGAACTGCGCGAAACGCTGGTCCGCCTGGCGCTGGAGGAGCACGTCATCGCCGAGGGCGCCGGCGCGCTGGCCCTGGCGGCCGGGCGCCGCGTCGCCGGCAAGCGCAAGTGCGCGGTGGTGTCCGGTGGCAACATCGACGCCGGCGTGCTGGCGACGCTGCTGTCGGAGGTGCGCCCGCGCCCGCCGCGCAAGCCGCGCCGCCGCAGCGCCGAGCGACTTCGCAGCCAACGTCCCGCCCCGCCCGCTCCTGCCCGCATCGCTCCGTCCCCGCATCCCCATCCGCAAGCCACCGCCGCCGTAGAGGAACCCATCTGGTGAACACTTCCGTTTCTTCCCAGACCCCCCGCATCCGCATTTTCGACACCACCCTGCGCGACGGCGAGCAATCCCCCGGCTGCAGCATGACCCCGCCGCAGAAGCTGGTGATGGCGCGCGCCCTGGCCGAACTGGGCGTGGACATCATCGAGACCGGCTTCCCGGCCAGCTCGCAGTCCGACCGCGAGGCGATGGCGCTGATCGGCCGCGAAGTGCGCGGCCCGACCCTGGCGGTGCTGTCGCGCTGCCTGGCCGCCGACATCGAGACCTCGGCACGGGCGCTGGAGGCGGCGGCCCATCCGCGCCTGCACGTGTTCCTGTCGACCAGCCCGCTGCACCGCGAGCACAAGCTGCGGATGAGCCGCGAGCAGGTGCTGGAGTCGGTGCGCAAGCACGTGTCGCTGGCGCGCCAGTACGTGGACGACGTGGAGTTCTCGGCCGAGGACGCCACCCGCACCGAGGAGGATTTCCTGGCCGAGGTCGCCAGCGTGGCGATCGCCGCCGGCGCCACCACCATCAACCTGCCCGACACGGTCGGCTTCACCACCCCGGAAGAGATCCGCGGCATGTTCGCGCGGATCATCGCCAACGTGCCCGGCGCCGACCGCGTGGTGTTCAGCACCCACTGCCACAACGACCTGGGCCTGGCCGTGGCCAATTCGCTGGCCGCGGTGGAGGGCGGCGCGCGGCAGGTGGAATGCACCATCAACGGCATCGGCGAGCGCGCCGGCAACTGCGCGCTGGAAGAGATCGCGATGGCGTTGAAGGTACGCAACGCGTTCTACGAGCTGGATACCGCGATCAATACGCCGCGCATCGTCGCCACCTCGCAGCTGCTGCAGCGGCTGGTCGGCATGCCGGTCCAGCGCAACAAGGCGATCGTCGGCGGCAACGCCTTCGCCCACGAGTCGGGCATCCATCAGCACGGCATGCTGCGCCACCGCGGCACCTACGAGATCATGCGCCCGGAAGACGTGGGCTGGGAGTCCTCGCAGATGGTGCTGGGCCGCCACAGCGGCCGCGCCGCGGTCGAGCAGCGCCTGCGTGCGCTCGGCTACGTGCTGGACGAGGCCGAACTGAACATCGCCTTCGATGCGTTCAAGGCGCTGTGCGAACAGCAGCGCGTGGTCAACGACGCCGACCTGCAGGCGATGATGCAGGACGCGCCGGAGAGCCAGGGCTACCGGCTGTCGTCGATGACCGTCAGCGACCGCGGCCAGCGCGCCAGCGCGCAGGTCGAGCTGTCCGATCCGGACGGCCAGCGGGTCAGCGAGCGCGCCGAGGGCGACGGCCCGGTGGATGCGCTGTTCGCCGCGCTGTCGGCCGCCACCGGCGTGCAGCTGGTGCTGGACAGCTACCAGGTGCACAGCGTCGGCATCGGCGCCGACGCGCGCGGCGAGGCCAACCTCAGCGTGCGCCACGGCGAGGTCGAGTACGACGGCACCGGCACCAGCCGCGACATCATCGAGGCCAGCGCGCTGGCCTGGCTGGACGTGGCCAACCGCGTGCTGCGCCAACGCCAGGGCGCGCCGGCGGCGACCGCCGACGCGGCCGCCTGAACACCATGGCCGCCTCCCTCGTCCCCGCCGCCGGCCAGCGCTGGAACGCGCAGGGCTATGCCGCCGACGCCGGTTTCGTGCCGGCGCTGGGAACGCCGGTGCTGGACCTGCTGGCGCCGCAGCCGGGCGAGCGCATCCTCGACCTGGGCTGCGGCGATGGCGTGCTGACCGCCCAGTTGGCCGCCAGCGGCGCCACGGTGCTGGGCGTGGACGCCTCGCCCGAGCTGGTCGCGGCCGCCTGCGCGCGCGGGCTGGAGGCGCAGGTGCTGGACGGCCACGCCCTGCCGTTCGACGCGCGCTTCGATGCGGTGTTCAGCAATGCCGCGCTGCACTGGATGCGCGAGCCGGACCGGGTGCTGGCCGGCGTCCGCCGCGCGCTGCGCCCGGGCGGCCGCTTCGTCGGCGAATTCGGCGGCCACGGCAACGTGGCGGCGATCGTCACCGCGCTGCATGCGGCGCTGCGTCTGCACGGCGCGCCGGCGCCGGCGTTCGCGTGGTTCTTTCCCAGCGCCGAGGCCTATGCGCAGCGCCTGCAGGCGCATGGCTTCCAGGTGCTGCAGATCGCGCTGCTGCCGCGGCCCACGCCCTTGCCGACCGGCATGGCCGGTTGGCTGCGCACGTTCGCCGATCCATTCCTGCTCGGCCTGAACGACGCCACACGCCAGGACGTGCTCGCCACCGCCGTCGCATTGCTGACGCCAACGCTGTGCGACGATCGCGGCCGCTGGAGCGCCGACTACGTCCGCCTGCGCTTCCACGCCATCGTGCCGGCCCAGGTCGACGCCTGAGCCCGCCCGTTCCAAGACCCACGCAAGGTTATCGGTCATGAACCCAGCCCCCCGCACCCTGTACGACAAGCTGTGGGACGCGCACGTCGTCGTCCCCGAAAGCGCCGCCGCCCCGGCGGTGCTGTACATCGATCTGCACCTGATCCACGAAGTGACCTCGCCGCAGGCGTTCACCGAGCTCAAGGCGCGCGGCCTGGCGCCGCGCCGGCCCGACCGCACCAAGGCGACGATGGACCATTCCACGCCGACCCTGCCGCGCGGCGCCGACGGCAAGCTGCCGTACTACACCCCGGCCTCCGAGGCGCAGGTGGACATGCTCGCGCGCAACTGCGCCGACTACGGCATCGAACTGTTCGACATGGGCTCGGACAATCGCGGCATCGTCCACGTGATCGCGCCGGAACAGGGCTTCACCCAGCCCGGCATGACCATCGTCTGCGGCGACAGCCACACCTCCACGCATGGCGCGTTCGGCGCGCTGGCGTTCGGCATCGGCACCAGCGAGGTCGGCCACGTGCTGGCCACGCAGTGCCTGCTGCAGCGCAAGGCCAGGACCATGGCGATCACCGTCGACGGGCCGCTGGCGCCGGGCGTGAGCGCCAAGGACGTGATCCTGCACATCATCGGCGTGATCGGGGTCAACGGCGGCACCGGCCACGTGCTGGAATACCGCGGCTCCACCATCGAGGCGATGGACATGGAGCAGCGCATGACCCTGTGCAACATGTCGATCGAGGCCGGCGCGCGCGCCGGCATGGTCGCGCCGGACCAGGTCACCTTCGACTGGGTCGCCAACACCCCGCGCGGCCCCAAGGGCGCCGACTTCGACGCCGCCGTGCAGCGCTGGTCGCAGTTGCGCAGCGACCCCGGCGCGCGCTTCGACGCCGAGGTGCGCATCGACGCGCGCGACATCCGCCCGACCCTGACCTGGGGCACCCACCCCGGCACCGCGATCGCGGTGGACGTGCCGATCCCGGCCGCGCAGGATCCGGCGGCGCAGAAGGGCCTGCACTACATGCACCTGGAAGCCGGGCATGCGCTGATCGGCACGCCGGTGGACGTGGTGTTCGTCGGTTCCTGCACCAACGGCCGGCTCAGCGACATGCGCGCCGTGGCGCAGGTGCTGCGCGGCCGCAAGGTGGCGCAGCACGTGCGCATGCTGGTGGTGCCGGGTTCGGAGATCGTCAAGCGCCAGGCCGAGGCCGAGGGCATCCACGAGGTGGTACGCGCGGCCGGTGCGGAATGGCGCGAGTCCGGCTGTTCGATGTGCATCGCCATGAACGGCGACCTGGTCGCGCCGGGGCAACTGGCGGTGAGCACCAGCAACCGCAATTTCGAAGGCCGCCAGGGTCCGGGTTCGCGCACCCTGCTGGCCTCGCCGCTGACCGCGGCCTGGGCGGCGGTAAACGGCCAGGTCAGCGATCCGCGCGCGCTGTTCGCGGAGGTCGCGTGATGGCCCCGCACATCGCCGCGTTCGCGGCCACGCTGACCTTCGTCGCCGCCACCACCCGCGCCTTCGCCCATCGCCACCAGCCGCTGCTGCCGCCGCACACGCCCCCCGCGGCGCTGCCGCCGCCGGCCGACGCCGCTGCCGTGCCCACCCCCGACGCCGCCGCTTCCCAGGAGACCCCGTGATGGCCGGCTTCGCCACCCTCACCTCGCGCAGCGTGGTGCTGCGCCAGACCAACATCGACACCGACCAGATCATCCCGGCGCGGTTCCTGTCCACCACCGAACGCGCCGGCCTCGGCCGCCACGCCTTCAACGACTGGCGCTGGCAGGCCGACGGCACGCCGAACCCGGAGTTCGCCTTCAACCAGGCGCACAACGCCGGCCGCCAGATCCTGCTGGCCGGGCGCAATTTCGGCTGCGGCTCCTCGCGCGAGCATGCGCCGTGGGCGCTGACCGACCTGGGCCTGCGCGCCATCGTCAGCAGCGAGATCGCCGACATCTTCCGCAACAACAGCCTCAAGAACGGCCTGCTGCCGATCGTGCTGGCCGAGGACGACGTGCAGACACTGATGCAGCGCCCGGACGACGAATTGACCGTGGACGTGGCCGCGCGCGAGCTGCGCACGCCCGACGGCCGCGTCTACGCCTTCCCGCTCGATGCGTTCTCGCAGACCTGCCTGCTCGAGGGCGTGGACGAGATGGGCTACCTGCTGCTGCGCCAACCCGACATCGAACGCTACGAGGCCACCCATGCACGCTGACATCGTCGTCCTGCCCGGCGACGGCATCGGTCCGGAAGTCGCCGCCGCCGCGGTCGCGGTGTTGCGCGCCGTGGCCGCGCGCCACGGCCACGCCTTCCAGTTCCACGAACACGACATCGGCGGCATCGCCATCGACCGCCACGGCGAGCCGCTGCCGGCGGCCACGCTGACCGCCTGCCAGCGCGCCGACGCGGTGCTGCTGGGCGCGGTGGGCGGGCCGAAGTGGTCCGATCCCAACGCCAAGGTGCGCCCGGAGCAGGGCCTGCTGGCGATCCGCCGCGGCCTGGGCCTGTTCGCCAACCTGCGCCCGGTCAAGCCGCATCCGGCGGCGCTGGACGCCTCGCCGATCAAGCCGCACCTGCTGCAGGGCGTGGACATCGTGGTGGTGCGCGAGCTGACCGGCGGCATCTACTTCGGCGACAAGACCCGCAGCGCCAGCGACGCCAGCGACCTGTGCCGCTACACCGTCGCGGAGATCGAGCGGGTGCTGCGCAGCGCGTTCCGCCTGGCCCAGCAACGCCGCAACCACGTCGTCTCGGTGGACAAGGCCAACGTGCTGGAGACCTCGCGGCTCTGGCGCGACGTCGCCGCGCGCATCGGCCGCGAGGAGTTCCCGGACGTGCGCCTGGAACACCAACTGGTCGATTCGATGGCCATGCACCTGCTGGCCAAGCCGCGCGAGTACGACGTGATCGTCACCGAGAACATGTTCGGCGACATCCTCACCGACGAAGCCTCGATGCTGGCCGGCTCGCTGGGCCTGCTGCCGTCGGCCTCGCTGGGCGAAGGCCGCATCGGCCTGTACGAGCCGATCCACGGCTCGGCGCCGGACATCGCCGGCAAGGGCATCGCCAATCCCTACGCGACCATCCTCAGCGCGGCGCTGCTGCTGCGCCACTCGCTTGGCCTGGAAGCCGAAGCCGCGGCGATCGAGCAGGCGGTGAATGCCGCGCTCGACGCGCGCGCCTTCACCGCCGACCTGGCCGCGCCTGGTCATGGCATTGCCACCGAGTCGGCGACGCGCGCGGTGCTGGAACGGCTGTAGGCGGGGAGCCGGGATTCGGGATTCGGGATTGGGACAGGCTGCAGATGCCGGACGGCGCCGGTTCGATAGCCAGGGCCACGCGCTGATGCATCGATGGAAGCGCAGCGCTCCGCTGCGCGGACGCGGTCGCGGCAAGTAGGCATTGCGGCGCCTACCCGGCCGCACCTGCAGGTGGCGATAAAGGGCTCCCTCTAGTTTCCTGTAGGAGCGGCTTTAGCCGCGACGAGGCGTTCCCGGTAAAGCCCGTCGCGGCTAAAGCCGCTCCTACAGGGCAAACCGCGTCTGCCTGGATTGTGGCGAAAGCCGCATGCCGCCCGCTGCCATCCCGTTGCCCCTGGCGCGCACGCCACGCCGCTATCCGACCACCCGATCGCGCCCCTCGCGCTTGGCCCGGTACAGATTACGGTCGGCCAGCACAAGCAGTTCCCGGCGGGTGCGCAGCTCCGGGCCGACGCAGGCGAAGCCGATGCTGGCCGTGCAGCGCACGTCCTGCCCATCGACGTCGTGGACCACGACCGCGGCCACGCGGCCGCGCAGCGCGTCCAGCCGCGCCCGCGCCGCCTCCCGGTCCAGGCCCGGCAGCACCAGCAGGAATTCCTCGCCGCCATGGCGCGCGGCGAACGCCTGCTCGCCGAGCGTGGCGCGCAACACCTCGCCGACCCGGCGCAGCACCTCGTCGCCGATCTCGTGGCCGTGGCTGTCGTTGATCCGCTTGAAGTTGTCGATGTCCAGCAGCGCCACGCACAGCGGCGCCTGCGCGGCCAGCGCGCGCTCCAGCGCGGCGGCGAGGTGCGGATCGGCGGTGCGCCGGTTCGGCAACCCGGTCAGCGCGTCGTGGCCGGCCTGGTAGGCGAGCTTGCGCACCAGTTCCTCGCGCTCCAGATCGGCCAGCTTCAGCGCCAGGTTCTTCGCGCGCAACTCGTGGGTGCGCTCGGCGATGATGCGGTTGAGCCGGCGCTGGCGGCGCAGGTAGCGATGGCTGCGACCGCGATACCACCACAGCAGCAGGCCGCTGCAGGCGATCGCCGCGAGCACCACGAACGGGCCGCGCTGCCACAGCGGCGGCACCACCTGCAGCCGCAGCGACGCGCGCCCGACCAGTTCGTCGCGCGCCCAGTCCAGCGCGCTGGTGGTGGCCTGCACCTCCAGCCGGTAGTCGCCCGGCGGCAGGTTGGTATAGACCGCCTCCTCGTTGCGGCCGGCGTCGATCCACCGCCGGTCGAAGCCATGCAGGCGATAGCGGTAGCGCACCTTGTCCGGCGAGCGGAAGCTCAGGCCGGCGTAGTCGACGCTGAGCCGGCCGACGCTGCCCGGCAGACGGTAGTCGCTGCGCAGCGGCTGCTCCTGGCCGTCGACCTGCAGCCGCTCGATCACCACCACCGGCGCGCGCAGCGCCTGCCGGGCGGGCAGCGCCGGATCGATCAACGCCAGGCCGGCGGAGGTCGGCACCAGCAACGTGCCGTCGCGGCTCAACCAGCCGGCCGGCGCGCTGCTGCCGTTGCCCTGGCTCCCGGGCATGCCGTCGCTGCGATCGACCACGTCCACCGTCAGCCAGCTGCGGCGTCCGCCGTCCAGTTGCGCGATGTCGGCGCGCGCGATGCGGAACGCGCCCTGGTTGCTGGTCGTCCACAGATGGCCTTGGCCGTCGTCGAGGATCCGGAACAGCTTGTCGCGCGGCAACCCGACCCGATGGTCGTAGATGCGGAAGCGGCCGTCGCGCCAACGCAGCAGGCCGCGGTCGCTGGCGATCCACAGCGTGCCGTCGGCATCGCCCAGGAAATCGAAGGCGTTGTGCGCCGGAAACGCGGCGCCGGCCGGCCACGCGCGCAGCGCGCCGGCCGCCGACAGCGCCGCGATGCCGTCGCTGGTGCCGATCCACAGCACGCCGGCGCGGTCGCGGTACAGCGCCTGCACCTGCGCCGCCGGCAGGCCGTCGGCCACGGTGTACACGCGGGTGCGGCCGCGGTTGCGATACGCCAGTCCGGCATTGGTGCCGATCCACAGGCCCCCGTCGGCATCCTGCAGCAGCGCGCGCACGGTCGCCCGCGGCACGCCGGCCTCGGGACCGAGGCGTTGCCGGATCCTGCCGTCGGCGGTCAGCAGCAGCACGCCCTGGTCGTAGGTGCCGGCCCACATGCCGCCGTCGTTGGCCGCGGCCAGCGCCAGCACCGATGGATCGCGGCCGCTGGCGGCGATGCGCACCGCCTCGACCCGACCGTGCTGCCAGCGATCCAGTCCCGTCGCATGGCCGATCCAGATCGCGCCGTCGGCGCTCTGCTGCACCACCCGCACGTACTCGCCGGCCAGACCGTCGCGCCGGGTCAGGCCGCCGGCATCGCCCGCGGCGACGCGGAACAGGCCATCGGTGCTGCCCGCCCAGATCAGGCCTTCGCGGTCCTCCAGCAACGCCGGGCTGACCACGCCGGAGATCGACAGCATTTCCTCGCTGCTCCCGTTCGGCGCGAGCCGCAGCAGTTGCCCGCCGGACAGGCTGGTCCACAACTGGCCCTGGCGGTCCTGCACCGCGGCATCGATCCGCTGGCCCTGGCGCAGCCACCGCAGCGTGCCGTCGGCCCGCAGCCAGAACACGCCGGCATCGCCGGCGACTAGCAACCCGCCATCGCGGTCGCGGCTCAGGCGCCGCACCGGCGCATCGCGCATCGCCGCCGTGCGGCCCCAGCGCTGCGCGCGCTGTGTGGCCGGATCGAGCCGGAACAGGCCCTGCGCGGTGCCGACCAGGATGCCGCCGTCGGCCCGCTGCAGCAGCGCCGCGACCCGCACCGCCGGCAGGCCGGCCACGGCGCCGACCGCGTTCAGGCGGCCATCGGCCTCGATCCGGAACAGGCCGCCTTCGCTGCCAACCCACAGCGCGCCGTTGCGGTCGCGCAGCATCGACACCACCGGCAAGCGCCGCGCCCGCGCATCGCCCAGGTGCTGCCAGCGGCCGTCGGCGTAGCGGAACACCCCGTCGTAGGCGGTGCCGACCAGCACGCCGCCATCGCGCTCGGGCACGATCGCGAACACGCCCGACATCTCCATCCCCGGCGTGTTCTGGCGATCGAACACGGTGAACGCGCGGCCATCGAAACGCGCCACCCCTTCCCAGGTGCCGACCCACAGCAGGCCGTCGCGGTCCTGCGCCAACGCATGCACCAGGTTGTGCGGCAAGCCGTCGTCCATGGTCCAGCGCACCACGGTCGGCCGCTCGACGACGCTGCGCTCGGACAAGGCCGGCGCGGCGGCGCCCGCACTCCAGCATGCGGACAGCAACAGCGCCAGCAGCAGCAAAACGCCGCCCACGCGCGCGCGGCGGCGCGACACAGGCGCGCCGTGGGCGGTGAACTGACGCGGGTCCCCCTGCTTCATTGCGTTCCGAATCGCGCCCCCCGACGGTGCGCGGGCTTCAACTGGCACAAGAAGCCAATTTATCACTCCACGTTCGCTGCCGATGTCAGGACGTTCCTCACACCGCCCCGGCCTGGGCCGCGCGCGCGGCGCTACGCCAGGCCAAGCCGGACCCTGACCCGCAGCCCGCCCAGCGCCGGCGAGGTATCGAGCACGATGTCGCCGCCGTGCGCGGTCACCACCTCGCGCACGATCGCCAGGCCCAGCCCGCTGCCCTCCACGCCGCTGCCCAGTTCTCGATGGAAACGCTCGAACACGCGCGCGCGCGCCGCCTCGGCGATCCCGGGGCCGGAATCCTCGACCGTGAAGCAGGCCTGGCCGCGCTCGCCGCGCAGGGCGACCTCCACCTGCCCGCCGGGCGGGGCGTAGCGCAGGGCGTTGTCGATCAGGTTGCGCACCAGCGCGGACAGGCCGGCTTCGTGGCCGAGCAGCATCACCGGATCGTTGCAGACCAGGCGCACCTGTTGCTGGCGCCGCGCGGCGAGCGGCTGCGCCTCGTCCACCTGCAGCGCGACCAGGCCATCCAGCGCCAGCCGTTGCTGCGCCGGCATGGCCGCGCCCGGTTCGACCCGGCTGAGCGTCAGCAACTGCGCGACCAGCCGCTCCACCCGCCGCACGCTGGCGTCCAGGTGCCGTTGCGACTCGTTGCGTTCGGCGGCGTCGCGCGCCTGGCGCAGATTGTCGGCATGCACCTTCAACGCGGCGATCGGGGTCCGCAGTTCGTGCGCGGCATCGGCGATGAAACGGCGCTCGCGCGCCAGCGCGGCTTCCAGGCGTCGCATCAGCGCGTTGACCGCCGCCACCAGGCCATGGATCTCGCGCGGCACGCCCTGCAGCGGCAACGGTTCCAGCCGTTGCGGGTCGCGCTCGCCGATCGCCTGCGAGACCCGGCTCAACGCGCGGCTGGCCCAGTTCACCACCACCCACACCAGCAGCGCCAGCACCGGCATCGCCAGCAGCAGCGGCAAGGCGGTGCCCAGCGCGATGTCCTCGGCCAGCTCCTGGCGGATATCGGCCTGCTCGCCGGTCTGGAACCAGCGCCCGCCCGGCGAATGCAGAGTGAAGGTGCGCCAGTGGCGGCCATCCAGGGTGACGTCGGCGTACCCGGCGACCAGCGGCGCCAGTTGCCGGGTCGGGCCACTCTCCGAGCGCAGCAACAACTGACCACGGTCGTCGCGGACCTGGAACGCCAGCTTGCTTTCGTAGGCATGGCCGGTGCGGAACGCCAGCGCCTCGCCCACGCCTTGCGCCTGCCCGTGCCAGCCATGGATCACGATCGGCTCGCCGGCCGGTCCGAGCCGGGACAACTCGCCCAGCGGTTCGTCGACCAGGCTCATCAACACCCGCGAGGACTGCGCCAGCTTGGCATCGAACATCTCGCCGGCCTCCTGCAGGCCGGCGCGGTAGCTCAGCAACGCCGCCACCGCGAACACCAGGGTCACCACGCCGAGCAGGCCGCCCAGCAGCATCCGCCGCATCGAACTCATGGCGCCGCCACCGCGGACGCCGCCTGTTCGTCCAGCGCATAGCCGACCCCGCGCACGGTGCGGATCAGCGCCGGGTCGAGCTTGCGCCGCAACTGGTGCACGTGCACGTCGACCGCATTGCTGGCCACGTCCTCGTCCCAGCCATACAGCCGCTGCTGGATCGCCTCGCGGGCGATGGCGCGGCCGTGGCGCTCGGCCAGCAGCCACAGCAGCGCGAACTCGCGCCGGGTCAGGTCCAGCGCGCGCCCGCGCCAGCGCACCGCCAGCCGTTCCGGGTCCAGGTACAACGCACCGATCTGCAACTGCGGCGTGGCGCGTCCGGCACTGCGCCGCAGCAACGCGCGGGTCCGTGCCAGCAGTTCGGTGGTGTCGAAGGGCTTGCCCAGGTAGTCGTCGGCGCCCAGGTCCAGGCCCAGCGCGCGGTCGGCCGGGCGCTCGCGCGCGCTCAGCACCAGGATCGGCACGTCGGCGCCGGCTTGACGCGATTGCCGGATCACCTCCAACCCGTCCATGCGCGGCAGGCCCAGGTCCAGCAGCACCAGGTCGATGCCGCCGTCGCCGATCGCGATCAGCGCCGCCGCGCCGTCCTGCACCCAGTCCACCGAATAGGCGGCGCGGCGCAATGCGGTGCGGATGCCTTCGCCCAGCGACAGATCGTCCTCGACCAGCAAGATGCGCATGGCGGCCAGTGTGTGCGCCCGCTCAATGGCTGGCAAGGTGTGGCTCGACCTCGCGCAGCGCCGCCTGGATCTGCTCGCGGCGGCCGCGGTCGGCCAATGCGCGGCCCGGCCGCGGCGGCGCCGCCAGCGCCTTCTTCAACGCCGATGCCGCGCCGGCCCAGTCCTTCTGGTCGCGCAGGAAGTCACCGTAGAAATAGTTCGCGTCGATCCCGTCCGGGTCGTAGCGCAGGCCCTGCTGCAGCAGCGTGCGCGCCTTGGCGTCGTCGCCGAAACCCACAGGCCAGCCGGGCACCTGGTAGTACAGCGCGCCGAGGCTGGTGCAGGCCGAACCGTTCAGCGCGGCCGGATCGAGCTTCAGCGCCTGCTCGAAATCGGCGCGCGCACGCTTGACCAGGCTCAGCGCCCCCAGGCCGCCGCGCTCGCCGGCCTCGCTGGACAGCACGATGCCTTCCCAGATCAGCGCGGCCGGATCCTGCGGCGCGGCCTGCCTGGCCAGCGCCGCATGCGTGGCCAGCGCCGAATAGGCCTGCGCGCGCTGCGGTTTGGGCGTCTGGTAGGCGACCTGCGCCCATTGCTCGCGCACGGCGGCGACCGCGGGCGACAACGGGGTAGCGGTGGCGGCGACCGCGGCCAGCGGCAGCAGCGACAGGAGCAGGAGCACACAACGGCGGCAGGCGTTCATCTGGACTCTCCGGGAGTGGAAGCGACGCTGGCGGCATGCCGGCGCACGACGGGCAATTGCGCTTTCAGGCTGCGGTCGACCAGGCCGGGCAAGGCGCCGTTGAGCCGCGCGAACAGCTTTTCCGGCCAGCCGATCTGCAGGCGCGTATCGCCGCGCTCGATCGCCTCGCGCAAGGCCCGCGCGACCCGCTCGGGGCTGTCGGCGCCGACCTTCAGTTCCTGGTTCAACGCATCGACCTGGGCGGTATTGAACGCGGTGCGGGTGGCGCGCGGCGCCAGGTACTGGAAGCGCACGTGGCGATCGGCGTACTCGCGCGACAGCGCCTCGATCAAGCCACGCAGACCGAACTTGCTGGCGCTGTAGCCGGCGAAGCCGGGGAAGCCCAGGCTGCCGAAGGTCGAGCCGACCGCCACCACCGCCGCCTGCGGCTGCGCCTGCAGCAGCGGCAGCAACGCATGCACCAGCAGCATCGGCGCCAGCAGATTGGTCTCCAGCATGCGCTGCAGTTCCTGCCCGGACTGTTCCGCGAACAGACCGAAGCCGCTCTGCGCATGCGCGATCAGCAGCAGCGACGGTGGCGCCTGCAACACGCACGCGGCGGCCAGCACCTGCGCGCGGCCGCTGTCGCTGGACAGGTCCGCCGGCAACGGCAGCACCCGCCCTGGCGGATGCCGGCTCGCCAGCGCCGCCAGCCGCAGCGGATCGCGCCCGATCGCCAGCACCCGGGTGCCGGCGGCGACCAGTTCGCCGCACAGCGCCGCGCCGATCCCGCCGCTGGCCCCGGTCAACACCACACTGCGCCCGCCCAGGTCCATCATGCCGCCTCCGCCATGCGCGGCGCCGGCAGCGTGCGCAGGCTGCGGAAGATGTCGCCATACAGGCCGTAGAAGCGCCTGGCCGCATGCAGCACCGCGCGCTGGTCGTCGGCATCGTCGAGCCGGTCCATCAGCCCGGCGAAGAAATCGGCGTGTCCCACGTCCAGATCGCCATGCGACAGCAGGTAGCTGAACGCGGTGCGCGGCAGCCCCAGCGAGGTCTCGATGCTCTGTGCCGCGCGCGTGGCCAACGCCACGCTGGTGCCTTCCAGCACCAGGACCATGCCGAAGAAGCCGACCGGATTGCCGCGGGCGATGGTGTCGTAGGCGTAGGCCACCATCAGTTCGGTGGCGGCGGCCGGCGCGGACGCCGCGGCCGCGGCGCGATCGACGCCGCAGGCGGCCAGGTCGTCGAGCACCCATTCCTGGTGGCCCAGTTCCTCCTCGATGTATTCGGCGACCGCCGTGCGCAGCCATTCCAGCCGCGCCGGCAGGCGCGCGCCGCAGGCCATGAGCAGCGGCACCGTGTGCCGCACGTGGTGGTAAGCCTGGCCGAGGAAGGCGATGTAGTCCTCGCGCGCGATCTGCCCGGCCAGGGCCGACTGGATGATGGGGATCGCGATCATCGCGGCGCGTTCGGCCTGGGTGTCGGCAAGCAGGCGTTGGTGGAAGCTCATCGGGAAACTCCGTGGAAGGATGGGGATTCGAGTTCGGCATAGCGCTGCGCGATGGCATCGGCGTAGCGCCGCAGGATCGCGTCGCGGCGTGGGCGGCCGTTGCCGGTGAGCAGGCCATCGCCGGCGCTGAAGGGCGCGGCGGCGCGGACGAAGCCGGACACGCGCGCGTAGTCCGGCAAGCCGGCGTTGACGTCGGCCAGGGCGCGCGCGATCGCCGCATCGTCCAGCGCGGCGCTGCGCGGCCACAGCACCGCCAGGTTGTGCGCGCGCGCCTCGCCGCACACCACCGCCTGGGCGATGTGCGGGTGCTGCAACAGTTCGCTTTCCACCCACTCCGGCGACACGTTGCGGCCGTAGGCGGTGATGAACACATGCTTGCGGCGGCCGGTGACGTGGACGAAACCCGCATCGTCGACATGGCCCAGGTCGCCGGTGGCGATGGCGCCGGCAGGCGGTCCTTTCGCGCCGAGATAGCCCAGGCAGCGCACGCCGTCGACCCACAGTTCGCCGTCGATCGCGCGCACCTGCGCGTGCGGCAGCGGGCGGCCGACGCTGCCCGGGCGCTGCGCCTCGGGCCGGTTCAGCGCCACCACCGAGGCGCACTCGGTCAGTCCGTAGCCTTCGAACACCGGTAGCCGCAGCGCCGCGGCGCGGCGCAACAGGCCCGGGCCGACGCGGCCGCCACCGACCGCCAGGTAGCGGAGCGACGCCGGCAGCGCCACGCCCTGCTCGGCCGCCATCACCAGCGCCAGCAGCAGTTGCGGCACCAGGATCACGCTCTCCGGCTGGTAGCGGTGCAGGCAGGCGATCAAGCGGGGAATGTCGAGTCCGGCCGCGCCGCTGTAGCCGATCTCGGCCAGCGACGGCAGCGCGATCTGCGCGCCGGACAGCAGCGTGGCATAGAGCCCGGCGACGTTCTCCAGCAAGGTCGACAGCGGCATCAGGCACAGGTGCCGGCGCGGCGCCAGCGCGGAGGCCGCGTCGACCAGCGACGCCGCGACCTGCAGCAGCGCGCTCGCCTCCAGGCACACGCCCTTGGGCTGGCCGGTGGTGCCCGAGGTGTAGGTGATGCAGCCGGTGCCGGCCGGCAGCGCCACCGGGGTCGGCGCCAGCCGCCAGCAGCCCACGCCGGGCGTCGACAGCGGCAGCGACAATGGCTCGCCCTGTCCCGGCAGCGCACCCGCGGTGGCGACCAGGCATTGCGCGCCACTGCTGTCCAGCGCGTACTGGGCCTGCGCCGGGCTGAAGAAGGTCGGCAGCGGCACGTGCACGCCACCGCGCAGGCGGATCGCCAGGTCCAGCGCCAGCCAGTCGCTGCCATTGTCCAGGCGGCTGGCGACGCAGTGCAGGTCGTGCCGCTGCAACGCATCGGCCAGCGCGCGGACCTGGTCGGCCAGCGCCGCGTCGCCGATCGCGCCATGGCCGGTAAGGAGGCGCTCCTGGTTGCCACGCAATTGACCGAGCAGCTCGGCGAACCCGGGCGCGCTCACGGCGCACCGGCCATGCAGATGCCGAACATGCCGGCCTGGAGAGGCGCCGCCGCGTCCTGCCGCGGTGCGGCGTCGCGCTGCAGGAAGGCGTGGCCGGCGGCGATGTCGCCGAACATCAACCGCGGCTGCGCGGCGTAGTAGTCGCCCCAGTCGCTGGGGTCGCCGCGCAGGCGCTCGCCGCGCGCCTCGCCCAGATCCACTGTCGCCAGGTGCAGGCGGTCGAAGGTATTGCGCAGTTGCCGGGTGGCCACGAACAGCACCCAGCGCAGCCCGGCCGCATGCAGGGTGGCGGTCAGCGCCTGGATCATCGCGCGCGCGTCGCCAGGCTGGTCCGCGGCGAAATTCCCCACCTCCACCAGTTGCGTGCGCGCCACCGGGCGCGGCACCCGCGCGGCGATCGCCAGCTCCGCCGGCCGCTCGAGATACTGCTCGACGAACAGGTCGCCTTCGCTGGCGCAGCGCAGCCCCAGCGCGGCGCGCAAGGTGCCATCGGCGTCGTGGTAGGCGAGCAGATGCGGCAGGAAGCCGCGCAGCACGGCGCCATAGCGCTGCCGATAGACGCGGGCGATGAAGGCTTCGACGGAGGCGCGCGCCGGGTGTGCGGGACCGATCAGCACGGCACTGGCGAAGCGCGAGGGAAACGCGGCGGAGACGGGGACGATGACCATGGCGGCATCGTCGGCGCCCTCGATTAGCCGACAATGAGCCGAACGTTAGCCGAATGTAAGGCACGCATAAGCGATTCATTGCGCCGGGCGCCATCGGCCGCCGGAACCGAGGGCAAGCCTGCTGCGGGCTGAACCGCCAGGTCACGCACCGGGGTGAGCGACGCGTTCCCAGGCCGCCACGTTAATTGAACCGTGCGGTATAGTATAAATATCGAACCGACTGGTCTAGTATTGCGCCATGGTCAGCAAGCCTTCCGCCGCTCCCTCCCCCAAAGCCACTGCCCGCGCCGCCGGACCGGGGCGCCCGAAGGACATGGGCAAGCGCGCGGCGATCCTGGAAGCGGCCAAGCAGTTGTTCACCGAACTGGGCTTCAGCGGGGTCAGCATGGACGGCATCGCGGCGCGCGCCGGCGTGTCCAAGCTCACCGTCTACAGCCATTACGGCGACAAGGAGACCCTGTTCGCCGAGGCGGTGCGCGCGCAGTGCCAGGCGCTGCTGCCCGACGACCTGTTCGGGCATGCGCGCAAGGGACCGCTGCGCGCGCAGTTGGTGGAGATCGGCCTGGCATTCTTCGCCATGATCAGCAGCGAATCGGCCATGGCGACCCACCGCATGATGCTCGACCCGGGCACCGGCGACGCCTACGTGCGCGAGATGTTCTGGAATGCGGGTCCGAAACGGACCCAGGAAGACCTGGCGCAGCTGCTGCAGGCCCACGTCACGGCCGGCGAGTTGGACATCCCCGACCTGATCCTGGCCGCCTCGCAGTTCTTCTGCCTGGTCAAGGGCGAACTGCATTCGCTGATGATGTGCGGCCTGTGCCGCGACGCCGGGCCGGGCCGGATCCAGGCCCATGTCGAGGCCAGCGTCGATTTCTTCCTGCGCGCCTATGCGCCGCGCTGACCCCGCCCCGGCGGGGCGACCCGGTGACTTCCGGCACTGCGCGCCGCGCCGGGCCTGCGGCGATGCTGCGACGTACGCACGGCCCCCGCGCCGGCTAAAATGCGCGACCCACCGCGTTGGATGCCCCAGATGACGATCGACTACTCCCAAGCCCGCGAAAAGATGGTTGAACAGCAGGTGCGTCCCTGGGACGTGCTCGACCTGCGCGTGCTCGACGTGCTGGCGCGGCTGCCGCGCGAGGCCTTCGTGCCGCCGGCCCACCGCGCCGTGGCCTACGCCGACCTGGAGATTCCGCTGGGGCATGGCCAGTTCATGATGAAGCCGGTGATCGAAGGCCGCATGCTGCAGGCGCTGGACCTGCAGCCGGGCGAGGACGTGCTGGAGATCGGCACCGGCAGCGGCTTCGTCAGCGCCTGCCTGGGCGAACTCGGCCGCGAGGTGGTCAGCCTGGAGGTCGAGCCGGCCCTGGCCGCCGCCGCGCGCGCCAACCTGGACGCCGCTGCGCTGGGCAGCAACGTGCGCATCGAGACCGCCGACGCCTTCGCCTGGCACAGCGAGCGCCGCTTCGACGTGGTCTGCGTCACCGCCGCGGTCACCGAGATCCCGCCGCAGTTCCTGGCCTGGCTGCGCCCCGGCGGACGCCTGTTCGCGATCCGCGGCCGCGCCCCGGTGATGGAGGCGGTGCTGGTCCACGCCGACGCCGGCGCGCCGCGCGTGGAATCGCTGTTCGAAACCGATTTGGCGTACTACCTGCGCGGTGCCGCGCCGGTCCCCCAGTTCACTTTCTGATCCGTCCAAGGAAGCCGCAATGATCCGCCGATCCCTCGTCCTGGCGCTGGCCGCCGCGTTGTCTCCACTGGCCGCCAATGCCGCGGACCTGCTGCAAGTCTACGAAATGGCGCGCAACAGCGACCCGCAGCTGGCCTCCGCGGAATCGACCCGGCTGTACGACAAGGAAGGCGCGGTACAGGCGCGCGCCGCGCTGCTGCCGCAGCTCAACGGCTCGGCGTCGTTGCAGCGCAGCCATAGCGAGATCGAGCGCGGCGGCGGCCAGGTCGACGGCACCGGCAAGAGCCGCAGCTACGCGATCCAGGGCCAGCAGACGCTGGTCAACTTCGCCCAGTTCTCCACGCTGCGCGCGCAGAAGGCGCGCAGCCTGGCCGCCGACTACACGCTGGAATCGGCCAACGACGACCTGATCGTGCGCACCTCGGCGGCCTACTTCAACGTGCTGGTGGCGATCGAGTCCCTGGTCGCCGCGCAGACCAACGAAGCCGCGGCCAAGAAGCAGTTCGACTACGCCGACAAGCGCCTGGAAGTGGGCCTGGCGCCGATCACCGACGTGCACGAAGCGCGCGCCGAGTACGACCAGGCGCGCGCCGACACGATCACCGCGCGCAATTCGCTGCAGGACCTGTACCAGGCACTGACCGAGATCACCGGGCAGCCGGTGCGCGACCTGCGCGGCCTGCCGGAGGACTTCCGTCCGCAGTTGCCGGCCGAAAGCAGCAACATCGACGGCCTGATCGCCTCGGCGCTGGACAAGAATCCGTCGCTGCGCGCCTACCAGTACCAGGTGCAGGCGGCCGAGAACAGCGTCTCGGCGGCGCGCGCCGGCCACCTGCCGACGCTGAACCTGTCCGCCAGCGCCGGCCGCGACGCGAACTGGGGCGACAGCGTTTCCGGCAGCGGCAGCACCCCGCGCGCCGACAGCAACACCATCGGCCTGACCCTGAACATCCCGATCTTCGCCGGCGGCGCCACCCAGTCGGCGGTGCGCCAGGCGCTGGCGCAGCGCGACATCGCCCAGGACACCTACGAGCAGCAGAAGCGCGCGCTCGACCGCAACACCCGCAACGCGTACCAGACCGTCGTCGCCGGCATCAGCGAGATCGAGGCGCGGCGCCTGGCGGTGGTGTCGGCGCAGGCGGCCTACGACGCCTCGCAGGTCGGCCTGGAAGTGGGCACGCGCACCGTGCTGGACGTGGTGCAGAACCAGCGCACCCTGTACCAGGCGCAGCTGGCGTATGCGCAGGCGCGCTACAACTTCCTGCAGAACCGACTGCTGCTGAGCCAGGCGCTGGGCTCGCTGGACGTGGCCGAGGTGCAGTCGATCAACGCGCTGCTGACGCAAAGCGCCGAGTCCAAGCTCAACTCCGGCACCAGCATGCAATAACGCCCGCGGCGTCGGCGCGGAACCGCGAACGGCGGGCCCTCGGGTCCGCCGTTCGTGTGTCCGGCGCGCGCCCGTCGATGCGCGGGCCTGGATGCGCGGGCGCTCTCGCGCCGGTGCCGGCGTCGGTCGACCTGGCCATCGTGGACGTGCGCGACCAACCCGGGCCGCAGCGCACCTTGTCCGGCACCGCCCTGCACCGGCGCGGCGCCAACTGCCTTACTCCGGCGGCGCGTGCGCGACCGGCGGCAGGTCGTGCGCGACCAGTTGCAGCACGCGCTGCAGCGCGCCGCGTCCGTTGGCGACCAGCGCGCATCCGGCCTCGGCCATGCGCGCGCGCGCGGCGGCGTCGCCGAGCAGGTCGCGCAGCGCCGCGCACACCGCCACGGCGTCCTCGCAGATCGCGACCGCGCCGGCCTCGCGCATGCGCCGCGAGATGTCGGCGAAGTTGTGCAGGTGCGGCCCGCTCACCGGCGGCGTGCCGACCGCGGCCGGCTCCAGCAGGTTGTGCCCGCCGATCGGCTGCAGGCTGCCGCCGACGAAGGCGACCTGGGCGCAGGCGTAGAACAGCATCAACTCGCCCAGCGTATCGATCACGAACACGTCGTCGTCGGCGCCGGGCCACTGCTGCTGGCGGCGCGTGGCCACGCGCCAGCCCTGGTCGCGCGCCAGCGCCTCGACCTTGGCGAAGCGTTCGGGATGGCGCGGCGCCCACAGCAGCAGCAGGTCCGGCCATTGCCGGCGCAGTTGCCGATGCATCTCGATCACCGCCGCCTCCTCGCCTTCGTGGGTGCTGGCGGCGATCCATACCGGCCGCCCCGGCGCCACGCGTTCGCCGAACGCGGCCACGAACTGCGGCAGGTGCTCGGGCACGGCGATATCGAACTTCATGTTGCCCAGCGGCCGCACCTGTTGCGGACGCGCGCCGAGTTCGATGAAGCGCTCGGCATCGGCCTGCGACTGCGCGGCCACGCAGGCGACGGTCCGCAGCGCGCGCCCGATCAGCGACCGCAACAGGCGGTAGCCGCGCAGCGAGCGCGCCGACAGCCGCGCGTTGAGCACGTACACCGGAATGCCGCGGTCGCGGCAGCCGAACAGCATGTTCGGCCACAACTCGGTTTCCAGGATCAGCGCCAGGCTCGGGCGGAAATGCTGCAGGAAACGGCCGACGCTGCCGGGCACGTCGTAGGGCAGGTAGACGTGGTCCAACGCGTCGCCCCACAGCGCGCGCACCCGCTCCGAGCCGGTCGGGGTGATGGTGGTGATCACCCAGCGAATGTCCGGACGCTGCGCGCGCAACGCGTTGACCACCGGCGCGGCGACGTTGACCTCGCCCACCGACACCGCGTGCACCCACACCCGCGGCTCGCCGCGCGCCTGCGGATACGAGGCGTAGCGCTCGTCCCAGCGCTGGAAATACTGGCGCACGCGGAACCCGCGCCAGACCAGGTGATAGACGGTGACCGGCAGCAGCAGGTACAGCACGGCCGAATACAGGCCGCGCAGCAGCCGTTCGATGAAATCGTTGCGCATCGCGAAAGCATACCGGGTTGCGTCGCGCAGGCGGCAGACGATCGCCGGCACCGCGCCGACCGCGCGCAGCGGATGCGCGGCGCCGCACCACGCCGACCCTGGTGCGCCCGCACCCGCTAAACTTGGCCCATGTCAGACGCCTCCCCCGCCCCCCCGGCCTCCGCCACCACCGCCGCGCCGCCGCCGCGCTCGCCGAGGCACTGGCCGACCTGGCTGCTGCTCGGCCTGGCCGTGGTCCTGGCGCGGCTGCCCTGGCTGCTGCAGCGCGCGCTCGGCCGCGGCGTCGGCTGGCTCGCCCTGCGCCTTGCCGGCACCCGCCGCCACGCCGCCGAGGTGAACCTGAAACTGTGCTTCCCCGAACAGAGCGAGGCGTGGCGCGAACGCCTGCTCCGCGACAGCTTCGATGCGCTGGGCGTGGGCGTGTTCGAGTTCGCGCGCGCCTGGTGGGGCAGCCTCGCCGCGATCCGCGGCCGCACCCGCATCGAAGGCCTGGACCACCTGCGCGCGCTGCAGGCGCAGGGCCGCGGCGTGCTGCTGGTATCGGGCCATTTCATGACCCTGGAGATGTGCGGCCGCCTGCTGTGCCAATACGTGCCGCTGGCCGGTATGTACCGCCGCCACCGCAATCCGGTGTTCGAATGGGCGGTCAAGCGCGGCCGGCTGCGCTACGCCAGTGCCATGTTCGCCAACGAGGACCTGCGCGGCAGCGTGCGCCACCTCAAGCGCGGCGGTTTCCTGTGGTACGCGCCGGACCAGGACATGCGCGGCAAGGACACCGTGTTCGTACCGTTCTTCGGCATGCCCGCGGCCACCATCACCGCCACCCACCAGTTGGCGCGGCTGACCGGCTGCGCGGTGGTGCCGTACTTCCACCGCCGCGAAGGCGCCGAGTACGTGCTGCGCATCGCCCCGCCGCTGGAGGACTTCCCTTCGCAGGACATGGTCGCCGACACCGCGCGGGTCAATGCCGCGATCGAGGCGATGGTGCGCGAGGCGCCGGCGCAGTATCTCTGGATCCACCGCCGCTTCAAGCGCCAGCCCGGCGGCCGCAGCACGTTCTACGAACGCGACTGAGCTGGATGCGGGGAAATGGGCGCCGCACCATTGCGCGCCTGAGTCTGCGGGTCGCTTTCGCGCCGGACCCTCACCCCAACCCCTCTCCCGACGGGAGAGGGGCTTAGGCTCTTCCTTCTCCCGTCGGGAGAAGGTGCCCCGCAGGGGCGGATGAGGGTACGGGCGAAGCCTCGTGCACCCAACTCCGCGCGTCGCTTTCGCGCCGGACCCTCACCCCAACCCCTCTCCCGGCGGGAGAGGGGCTAGGCTGTTCCTTCTCCCCTCGGGAGAAGGTGCCCCGCAGGGGCGGATGAGGGTACGGGCGAAGCCTCGTGCGATCGCGGTCAGGCAGAGGCGGGCAAGGCCGCCTGCGCGCCATCGCCCTCGGCGTCGCGCTCCTCGGCCAACAGCGCGCCGACATACAGGCCCACCAGCATCAGCGCCAGCGAGCCCCAGAACGAGGAATAGAACGCGAGGTGGGTGTTGAACGGGAACACCGTCGCCAGCAGCGCCAGCATCGCCGGCCGCGCCCGCTCGCGCGCCTGCGGCGAGGCGTAGCGCCAGGCGCGCCACGCCTGCGCGGCGCCGGCCAGCCACAGCAGCAAACCGATCACGCCGGTCTCGCTGAGCACTTCGAGCACGACCTGGTGAGCATGGAAGGCCGGCTCGCGGCCCCAGGCGCCGCCGTGCGCCGGATCCGGGTCGCAGCCCACATAGGCCTCGCGGAAGCCGCGCACGCCGACGCCATTGAGCGGATGCTGGCGGATCATGCACAACGACGCGTCCCAGATCTGGCTGCGCCCGGCCAGCGCCGCGTTGACGTCGGCCGCGCGCCCGCTGAGCGCCAGCGTGGTGCGGGCGAAGCGTTCGCGCACCTGCGGCGAGAGCGCGCCGAGCACACCGGCGACCAACACCGCGGCCACCCCCAGCGCCAGCAGGCGGCGCGTGCCGAGCAGGCGCCGGCCTGACAGCAACACCACCAGCGCATAGGTGATCCATGAGGCGCGCGACCCGGCCAGCAGCAACACCACGCCCACCAGCGCCGTCGCCAGCAGCCAGCCCCAGGCGCCGCCGCGGCGCCCGGCCGCGAACAGCAGAAACGGCGACAGGCTGGCCAGCACCTGTCCGAACTTGAGGTTGCACGGCCCGAACACGCCGCTGAGGCGATCGGCCAGCGCGATCTCCTGCGCCGTGCACAGGCCATGCTGGCTGATCGCCCACTTCAGCTGGTCCATCGACCAGAACAACGGGCTGGTGCCGAACAGCGCCTGCGCCAGGGCATCCACGGTCCAGAGCGCGGCGATGATGGCCAGGCCGTTGAAGGTGGTCCGGCGGCCGCGTGGTGTCGCCACCGCCATCGCCACCAGCCACAGGAACGGCAGGAAGCGCAGGTCCACCGCCGATTCGCGCAGCGCCAGCGGCACGTCCACCGCGTCCAGCGCCGACAACGGTTGCGGCAGCCAATAGGTCAGGAACAGCAGCGTGGTCAGCGCCCAGGCCGGACCGCTGAGCAGGCTGGCGCCGCCGCGGAAGCGGCTGTGCAGCAACCGCGCCAGGGTGACCAGCGCGCCCAGCGCCAGCACCGCGGCGGCCAGGCCGGGCGCCGGCCACAGCGCCACGAACGTCAGCACCCACACCGGCGCCCAGCGTTCGCTGCGCGCCGACGTCAGCGGCGGGAGCAGGGAGGACTCAGTGGCGGAGTTCGTCATAGACGGCCAGGGTCGCACGCTGCATGGCCTGCAGGGTGTAGGGGATCGCCGCCAGCGGCGGCGGCGGATGCGCCAGCAGGCGCGTGGCGGCGGCGCACAAGGCCGCCGGATCGAAGGCCGGTACCGCGCCCTCGGGCTGCAACTGCGCCAGCAACTCGCCAACGCCGCCGTGCGCCCAGCCCAGCACCGGCCGCCCCACCGCCAGCGCCTCGACCACGGTGCGCCCGAACGCCTCCGGCTTGCGCGACAGCTGCAGCACCAGGTCGCTGGCCGCATAGGCCTCGGCGATGCGCGCGGTCGGCGCGGTGAACGCGACCGCGGCGGCGATGCCCAGCGCCGCGGCTTCGGCCTCCAGTTCCTGCACATAGGCCGCGCGCCCGGCCTCGCGCGCGCCGGGCAACCACAGCCGCGCATCGCTGCCGTCGGCACGCAGCGCGGCGAGCAGGCGCAACGCGTCGCTGTGGCCCTTGAGCCGGGTACCGCGCCCGGGCAACAGCAGCAGCGGACCGTCGCCGGCGATGGCCGGCGCCTGGGTCGCGGCCCAGGCGCGCGCCGCGGGATCGGGCCGCGGACGGCGCGGGAACTGCGCCGGATCGATGCCGCGCGGGATCACCCGCAGCCGCGCCGGGTCGGTACGCGGGTAATGGCGCAGCACGTAGTCGCGGACCGTGGCGGACACGCAGATCGCGCGCTCGCCACGGGTCATGATCGCGCTGTAGCGGCTGGGCGAATTGAGCCCGTGCACGGTGGTGACGAAGCGCGGCCGCTGCGCCGCCGGCAACCCGCGCAGCGCGTACCAGCCCAGCCAGGCCGGCAGCCGCGAGCGCGCATGCACGATGTCCGCGCCCTCGCGCACGAACAGGCGGCGCAGCGGCGGCACGTGGCGCAGGGTCAGCAGCGACTTGCGGCCGATGTCCAGGGCGATGTGCTCGGCCCCGGTCGCGGCCAGCGCCGGCAGCAGCCGGCCGCCGGCCGACACCACCAGCGCGCGATGCCCGGCGGCGACCAGCGCCGCGGCGATTTCCAGGGTGGAGCGTTCGACGCCGCCGGATTCCAGCGCCGGCAGCAGTTGCACCACGGTCAGGCGCTGCATCGCGCCGGCGGTCAGTCGACCAGCACGAAGACCGCGCCGCAGTACGGGCACTTGGCCTCGTGGCTGGGTTCCTCGTCCACCGGCAGATAGACCCGCGGGTGCGAGTTCCACAGCGCCATCTCCGGGGTCGGGCAGCTCAGCGGCAGGTCGGCGCGGTGGACGCTGTAGCGCTTCTCTGCATTGGCGGGCGCGGTGGCGGTATGGCTCATGGCGGTAGGGCACGGCGGGTGGGGACAGCGAATTCTAGCAGTCCGCCCGGCGCGCGCGCCGAGGGGCGCCGCCCGATGCCGACTCGCAGCCCCCCTTGTCTCGTTCCTGTCTCGCCACTGTCTCGCTGCAGACGGCCCGGGTCCAAGCCAGGTCGTGGCCGGGTTCGGATGACCCGCATGGACCGGCTTGATACGGGACGATCACATCCACTATGCTCGGGAACACGCGGCGCAAACCTGCCGCTCCGAGGTGTCCCGTGGATATAGGTGTGCGATTGATGCAGGCGCGGCGCAATGCCGGTTTCACGCTGCGCGAGCTGGCAGCCTTGCTTGGTGTGGCGCATAGCACGCTGGGTCACTGGGAGAACAATCGTTCGGTGCCCAATGCCCGGCATTTGCTGAAGATCGCCGAACTTACCGGCGTCGATGCCTATGTGCTGCTGACCGGCAAGCCGTCCAAGCTGAACCAGGGCGAGCACGAAAGCCTGCCGTTGCCGGTAGGCAAGCGGATGGCCTGAGGGCCTCGCGGCGCCGTATTGGCGCCGCTTCGGCGTTGCACGAATCGCACGCAACGCGCTTGGTAGCGTGATGTCTGTGCTGGCCGGTTGCCGACCGTTGCGCGCGGAACTTTAAACCGTTTATGCGC
Source organism: Xanthomonas sp. DAR 35659 (assembly GCF_041242975.1). Lineage (NCBI taxonomy): Bacteria > Pseudomonadati > Pseudomonadota > Gammaproteobacteria > Lysobacterales > Lysobacteraceae > Xanthomonas > Xanthomonas medicagonis. The sequence goes on along the minus strand of NZ_CP162488.1, from coordinate 1,116,590 downwards.
TGCCGGCCTGCGATTCGCGGGCCGCGTCGCGTCGCAGCCAGGCGAGGTGCGGCATCGGCATGCGGGCCTGGGCAACGCAAGCGCAGGACACCACCCCACCCTGGAGTCGGTCGTTGGAGCGCTGCTCCAATCGAGACCGGGCGCGACGCGCCTCATTCCGATATGCCCAGCGAAACCAGCGACGCGCCTCGGGCGCGCACCCTGGTCACCCTTGCGCATCGCGATGCGCGCCACCCCCAACGCCGCACCGCAGCTTCCGCTTCCGCCCAGCACGATGCCGCATGTCCCGGCCGGCGGCCCGCACCGGCCGTTGGTCACATGGGCACTGGCCCACGCCACCCGGGTGCCAACGCTGCGATTGCGCAGCGGCAAGTCCGCTAGCGCGCCACGTCCGCAAGCAACACACGCCGATTCCCGCATCGCCGGCCCGCCCGAGCGGGCGCGATCGGCGATCGCGCGCGCACCCGCCGGGCATCCCACCCACGCTCGTTACGGCGCGCCCTTCTCCGCCTCCAACTGCTTGCGGATCTGCGCATCGACCGCGGCGATCGCGGTCATGTTCATCACCCGGCGCGAGGTGGCGCTGGTGGTAAGGATGTGCACCGGCTTGGAGATGCCCATCAGGATCGGGCCGATCGCCACGCCGTCGGTGAACACGCGCACCAGGTTGTAGGCGATGTTGGCCGCTTCCAGGTTCGGCAGCACGAACAGGTTGGCGCGGCCCTTCAGGGTGCTGTTGGGCATGATCTGCTTGCGCAGCGCTTCGTCCCATGCGGTGTCGCCCTGCATCTCGCCGTCGATGTTGAGCTCGGGCTTGCGCTTGAGCAGCGCTTCGCGCACCTGGCGCATCTTCAGCGCGTCGCGCGAATCGTGGCTGCCGAAGTTGGAATGCGACAGCAGCGCGATGTTCGGTTCGATGCCGAACAGCTTCAGGCGATAGGCGGCCTGCAGCGTGGCCTCGACGATCTGCTCCACGCTCGGATCTTCCTGCACGTGGGTGTCGACGAAGAAGAACGCGCCCTGCTGGTTGATCACGCCGGTCATCGCCGAGGTCGAGCTGACCTTCGGCTCCAGCGGAATCACGCTGCGCGCGTAGCCGAGCTTCTTGTGGAAGCGACCGACCACGCCGGTGAGCAGCGCATCGGCTTCGCCGCGCGCGACCATCACCGCCGCGATCAGCGTCGGCCGCGAGCGCATCAGTTCCTTGGCCGCGGTGACGGTGACGCCGCGACGCTCGGTGAGCGCGTGGTAGTACTGCCAGTAGTCGTTGAAGCGCGGATCGTCGTGGATGTTGGTGATCTCGAAATCCACGCCGGCGGTGATGCGCAGGCCCAGGCGCTGGATGCGCGCCTCGATCACGTCGGGGCGGCCGATCAGGATCGGGAACGCCAGGCCTTCGTCGATCACGCTCTGCACCGCGCGCAGCACCACTTCCTCTTCGCCCTCGGCGTAGACCACGCGCTGCTTGTCGGCGCGGGCGCGGTCGTACACCGGCTTCATCATCAGGCTGGTGCGGTAGACGAACTGGCTGAGCTTGTCGCGGTAGGCGGCCATGTCGGCGATCGGCCGCGTGGCCACGCCCGACTCCATCGCCGCCTGCGCCACCGCCGAGGACAGTTCGACCAGCAGGCGCGGATCCAGCGGCCGCGGGATCAGGTAGTCGGGGCCGAAGCTCGGCGTCTCGCCGCCGTAGGCCGCGCCCAGGTCCGAGGCCTCGCGCCGCGCCATCGCCGCGATCGCCTTGACGCAGGCGATCTTCATCTCCTCGTTGATGCCGGTGGCGCCGACATCGATGGCGCCGCGGAACAGGTAGGGGAAGCACAGCACGTTGTTGATCTGGTTCGGATAGTCCGAACGGCCGGTGCCGATGATCGCGTCGGGGCGCACCGCCTTGGCCGCCTCCGGGGTGATTTCCGGATTCGGATTGGCCAGCGCAAAGATCACCGGCTGCGGCGCCATCGTCGCCACCATCTCCGGCTTGAGGATGCCCGCGGCCGACAGGCCCAGGAAGATGTCCGCGCCCTCGACGATCTCGGCCAGGGTGCGCTTGTCGGTGTCGCGGGCGTAGCGCGCCTTGTCCGGATCCAGGTCGGTGCGGCCGGTGTGGATCACGCCGTCGCGGTCCAGCGCCAGGATGTTCTCCGGCTTCAGGCCCAGCGAGACCAGCATGTTGACGCAGGAGATGCCGGCCGCGCCCATGCCGGTGGTGGCCAGCTTGACCTCTTCGATCTTCTTGCCGGTGACCACCAGCGCGTTGAGCACGGCCGCGCCGACGATGATCGCGGTGCCGTGCTGGTCGTCGTGGAACACCGGGATGTTCATGCGCTCGCGCAGCTTGCGCTCGACGATGAAGCACTCCGGCGCCTTGATGTCTTCCAGGTTGATGCCGCCGAAGGTCGGCTCGAGGCTGGCGATGATGTCGACCAGCTTGTCCGGATCGTTCTCGTTGATCTCGATGTCGAACACGTCGATGCCGGCGAACTTCTGGAACAGCACGCCCTTGCCTTCCATCACCGGCTTGGACGCCAGCGGGCCGATGTTGCCCAGGCCCAGCACCGCGGTGCCGTTGCTGATCACCGCGACCAGATTGCCGCGCGCGGTCAGTTCGCTAGCCTGGTTCGGGTCGGCGACGATCGCTTCGCAGGCGAAGGCCACGCCCGGCGAATAGGCCAGGGAGAGGTCGCGCTGGGTCAGCATCGGCTTGGTCGCGGAGACCTTGATCTTGCCCGGCGGCTGCTGGCGGTGATAGTCGAGGGCGGCCTGTTTGAAATCGTCGTTTGACATCGAGGGCTTCTTTTGTCGAAAGGCGCGGAGGCTGGGAATTCTACCCTCCGCGGCCGTGGCCGGCCTGTCTGGCGGCTGTCGCCGCGCGCGCCGGCGCCGGAAAAAGCGCGACGCGCCGGCACTGCCGGCGCGTCGTGCGCTGCCGCGGATCAGCGGACCGCGAGCGGCTCGGCCGTCACCGCCGGCAACGGCGCGGCCTCGCCATCCAGTGCCAGGCGCAGGCGATCGCGGTCCAGCGCGTTCTCCCAGCGCGACACAACCACGGTCGCCACCGCGTTGCCCATGAAGTTGGTCAGCGAGCGGCACTCGCTCATGAAGCGGTCCACGCCCAGGATCAGCGCCATGCCGGCCACCGGCACTTCCGGCACCACCGCCAGCGTCGCCGCCAGGGTGATGAAACCGGCGCCGGTCACGCCGGCCGCGCCCTTGGAGCTGAGCATCGCCACCAGCAGCAGCGTGATCTGATGGCCAAGGGTCAGTTCCGTATTGGTGGCCTGGGCGATGAACAGCGCCGCCAGGGTCATGTAGATGTTGGTGCCGTCGAGATTGAACGAGTAGCCGGTGGGCACGACCAGGCCGACCACCGACTTCTCGCAGCCGGCGCGCTCCATCTTCTCCATCAGCGACGGCAGCGCCGATTCCGACGATGACGTGCCCAGCACCAGCAGCAGTTCCGCCTTCAGATAGCGGATCAGCTTGAAGATCGAGAACCCGCAAAAGTAGGCCACCGCACCGAGGATCACCACCACGAACAGCAAGGACGTGACGTAGAACGAACCGACCAGCCAGGCAAGCTGCACCAGCGAATGCAGGCCGTGTTCGCCGATGGTGTAGGCGATCGCGCCCAGCGCGCCGATCGGGGCGGCCTTCATCAGGATGTGCACCAGCTTGAACACCGGCGCGACCAGCGCCTCCAGCACGTTCAGCACCGGCTTGCCGCGCTCGCCGACCAGCGCCAGCGACACGCCGAACAGCACCGCCACGAACAGCACCTGCAGGATGTTGTCGCCGACGAACGGGCTGAGCAAGGTCTTCGGGATGATGTCCATCAGGAAGCCGAGCAGGGTCAGTTCGTGCGACTTTTGCACGTAGCCATCGACCTTGCTCTGGTCCAGCGTCGCCACGTTGACGTTCATGCCCGCGCCCGGCTGCACCACGTGCGCGACGATCATGCCCACCACCAGCGCCAGGGTGGAGAAGAACAGGAAGTACACCATCGCCTTGCCGAACACCCGGCCCACCGTCTTCAGATGGGTCATGCCGGCGATGCCGGTGACGATGGTCAGGAAGATCACCGGCGCGATGATCATCTTCACCAGCTTGATGAAGGCGTCGGCCAGCGGCTTGAGCTGGGTGGCGAAGTGCGGCTCCAGATGGCCGAGCGCCGCGCCGATGACGATAGCCACCAACACCTGGACATAGGTATGCCGATAGAACGGTACCGGTCGCGACGGCGCCTGGGTGGCCGGGGAAGTTGGGATATGCATGCGTGCGCTCCGGAGCAGAGAGGCCGGCAACCCGAGACGGGTCGCGGAACGCTGCCTTTGTACGCGGCGCCGGCTTCTAAGCAGATAACCTATTGGTACTAGTCCTCTGTTCGCAGCGTTGCCGGCGCAGTTACAGTGTCCCCGGCACGCGCTTGGGAGGGCGGTGCGACGCGCAATGCCAGCGCCGGGGCACGCCCCCGCTGGCGCGGCGCCTCGTCCCGATCCGCCGCCGGCGCTGCCGCCGGCGCATGCGTATTCAGGGGGAATGCGCCGTCGCACCATCGCAACATCGCTGTAAAGAACCGCCGGATGCGTCCGCTATTGCATGCGGGCGGCTCGTTGTTCCGACGGACGCGCCCGCAGCGCGGCCGAGGGTCGGCCCCGCTCGGTTGTCCGCTGCACCGCCCGCGCAAGCCTTGCCGTCCCGTCAGTCGAGTGCCGGCGCGCTTTTTCCTCATCGAGAAGACCTCACACCATGCGCCATTCCCTTCTGTTCGCCGCGCTGTGCCTGACCGCCGCCGCTCCCGCCGCCGCCAGCGGTTTCGACGATTGGCCGACCAAGGTCGCCTTCAACGACGGCACCGAACTGGCCGTCACCGGCAACTACGGCTACGACTGGAACAACTTCTCCGACGACGATCCGCGGCTGGAGGACGACAACGCCTTCCGCCGCAAGGAATTCGGTGCGACGCTGAAGAAGAAGGGCGTGTACGACGCGATGGTGTACTTCGACTTCCAGTCCAAGCTGTGGCTGGACGTGTTCTTCCGCTTCGAGACCAAGGCCCTGTTCGGCGCCGACTACGGCAAGGTGCGCCTGGGCTACATCAAGGTGCCGGTCGGCCTGGAAGGCGTGACCAGTTCGCGCGCCGACAGCTTCCTGGAAACCGCGCTGCCGATCCAGGCGATCTACCAGGGCCGCCGCACCGGCGTGGAATGGACCTTCGAGCGTCCGCAGTACCTGCTGCAGGCCGGCGCGTACGGCGGCAAGGACCTGCAGGGCGACAATCCCGGCACCACGCAGGCGGTGCGCGGCGTGTGGACCCCGTTCAAGGCCGAGGGCGATGTGCTGCACCTGGGCCTGGCCTATTCGCAGGAGAATCCGCGCGGCTACCACAACGGCCTGGACGTGAGCTTCAGCCCGCGCGTGCGCCTGCGCGCGCGCCCGGAAGCCGGCCTGACCGACGTGCGCCTGGTCGACTCGGGCACCCTGGTCGATGCCGACCAGGTGCGCCGCACCGGCCTGGAGGCGATCTGGATCAAGGGCCCGTTCTCGCTGCAGGGCGAGGCGCTGCGCGCCGAGGTCACCCGCGACAACGGCCGCCCCGACTACACCGCCGATGGCCAGTACGCCTTCGCCAGCTACGTGCTGACCGGCGAGTCGCGTCCGTACAGCGCCGGCAACGTCGCCAACATCAAGCCGGCCAATGCCTATGGCGCGGTGGAACTGCTGGTGCGCTACAGCCGCCTGGACCTGGACGACGGCAGCGTGCTCGGCGGCCGCCAGCACGACTGGACCGTGGGCGCGAACTGGTACCTGACCAGCCACTTCAAGTTCCAAGCCAACTACGTGCGCGCCGACGCCGAGCGTGCCGGCGTGCGCACCAAGCCGGATTCGTTCGACCTGCGCGCGCAGGTCCAGTTCTGATCGGCAGGCGCTGACGGGTTCCTGGTTTGCCACCCGCTCGGCAGCGCCCGGGCGGGACGCTTCCTTCGCCATGGCGCGGCCTGCGTCTGCCGGCCGCGCCACGGTGCCGCATTGCGCCCGTGGCCACCGCGACCGGCAACGCGGTCGAACCCGCCCGCGTTTGCAGCCTGCGGCACGCACGCGCCCGGCTGCCGCTAAGCTGACGGCCTCGTCCGGCCACTCTTCCGCATGCAGTCCGCTTCGCGCTATCGCCACCTCGCCCTGCTCCTGCTCGCCGTCCTCGGCGGCATGGCGCTGGCGATGTTCTCGGCCGGGCAGTTCGCCGAGCAGCGCGCGCTGCGCGCCGAGAGCCGGCAACTGCGCCAGCAACTGGATCTGTACGCGCAGAGCCTGCAGCAGCGCATCGACCGCTACCGCACCCTGCCGCAGGTGCTGGCGCTGGATCCGGAACTGCGCGCGGCACTGACCCAGCCGCCGGACCCGGCCACGCACCAGCGACTGAACCTGAAGCTGGAACGCGCCAACGACGTCACCCGCTCCTCGACGCTGACCCTGATCGGCGCCGATGGCGTCGCCGTGGCCGCCAGCAACTGGCGCCTGACCAGCAGCAACGTCGGTGCCGACTACAGCTTCCGCCCCTACGTGAAGCAGGCCTTGGCGCAGGGCAGCGGCCGCTTCTACGGCATCGGCATGACCACCGGCGTGCCCGGCTACTTCCTGTCGCAGGCGATCCGCGACGAGGCCGGGCGCACCCTCGGCGTCATCGTGATCAAGATCGAGCTGGCCGCGCTGGAACGCGAGTGGCTGCGCGTGCCCGATGTGGTGCTGGTCAGCGACCGCCACGGCGTGGTGTTCCTGTCCAGCCGCGACGCCTGGCGCTACCGCCAGCTGCAGCCGCTGAGCGCGCACGAACGCGAGGAGTTGCTCGCCACCCGGCAGTACGCGCGGCAGGCGCTGCTGCCGACGCAGCGGCGCAGCCTGGAGACGCTGGACGACGGCAGCCAGGTGGTGCGCATCGACGTGCCCGCGCAACGCATGCCGGTGCTGTGGCAGAGCATGGCGCTGCCGGAGAGCGGCTGGCGCCTGCATCTGCTGCACGACCTCGGCGGCAGCCGCGCCGCCGGCCGCGCCGCCGCCCTGGCCGCGGGCGGCATCTGGCTGGCGCTGGTGTTCCTGGGCCTGCTGTTCCAGCAGCGCCAGCGCCTGGCGCGGCTACGCCAGCGCAGCCGGCGCGAGCTGGAAACGCTGCTGCAGCAACACGCGCAGGAATTGCGCACCGCGCAGGACGGCATCGTGCAGGCGGCGCAGCAGGCCGATACCGGCCTCAGCCGCAGCCTGGAGCACCTGCCGCAGGGCGTGGTGATCATCGACGCGCAACTGCGCCTGGTGGCGTGGAATTCGCGCTACCTGGAGATCTTCCGCTTCCCGCCGGACCTGATCCGCATCGGCCGCCCGATCGAGGACGTGTTCCGCTACAACGCGCGCCGCGGCCTGCTCGGCCCCGGCCCGGTGGAGGCGGCGATCCAGCGCCGCCTGGATCACCTGCGCAGCGGCCGTCCGCACATGCGCGAGAGCGAGAAGGACGACGGCACGGTGCTGGAAATCCGCGGCAATCCGCTGCCCGATGGCGGCTTCGTCACCAGCTACGCCGACATCACCAGCTACAAGAACGCCGCGCGCGAACTGCGCTCGCTGGCCGACGCGCTGGAGCATCGCGTGGCCGAGCGCACCCGCGACTTGGCCGAGGCCAAGCGCGAGGCGGAGAACGCCAACCGCTACAAGACCCGCTTCGTCGCCTCGGCGGTGCACGACCTGCTGCAGCCGCTCAACGCCGCGCGCATGTTCGTCTCGGCGCTGCGCGGCAGGCTGCCCGACGCCGACGCGCGGCAGCTCGCCGACCATGTCGACAACGCGCTGGTCGCGCAGGACGCGATCCTCAACAGCCTGCTGGACATCTCGCGCCTGGAAGCGGGCACGCTGAAGACGCAGGTGCGCGATTTCGCGTTGGGACCGTTGCTGCAGGCGCTGGCGCACGAGTTCGGCATCGTCGCCGAGGATCGCGGCCTGCGCCTGGACTACGTGCCCACGCGCGCGGCGGTGCGCAGCGACGAGACGCTGCTGCGGCGCATCCTGCAGAACTTCCTGTCCAACGCGCTGCGCTACACCCCGCGCGGCCGCGTGCTGCTGGGTTGCCGGCGCGACGGCGACAGCCTGCGCATCGAAGTCCACGACCAGGGCCCCGGCATCCCGGAGGCGTTGCAGCAGGAGATCTTCGAGGAATTCCGCCGCCTCGGCGACGGCGTCGCGCAGGACCGCGGCGCCGGGCTAGGCCTGGCGATCGTGGAGCGCATCGGTCGCCTGCTCGGCCACCGCATCGGCCTGCGTTCGCAGTTGGGCCACGGTAGCGTGTTCACGGTCACCGTGCCGCTGGGCGATGCCGCCGCCGCGGCGCGGCTGCAGCCGCCGACCGCGATGGCCAGCGACAACGGCGACGACCCGATCCTGCACGGCTGCCGGGTCTGGTGCATCGACGACGATCCGCGCGTGTGCGAGGCCAGCCGCGCGCTGCTGGAGCGCTGGGCGTGCCGGGTGGAACTGGCGGCAGGCCCAGAGGACGCACTGGCCGCGGCGCAGCCGGGTCAGGCGCCGGAGCTGGTGCTGCTGGACGTGCGCATGGGCGCGCACGACGGCCCGGCCCTGTTCGCCCGGCTATGCGAACGCTGGAACGCCGCGCCGCGGGTGATCCTGGTCACCGCCGAACCGGATCCGGCCTTGCGCGCGCTGGCCCAGGAACGCGGCTGGGGTTTCCTGTCCAAGCCGGTGCGCGCGCCGGCGCTGCGCGCGCTGATGACGCAGATGCTGCTGCGCGGCTAGACCTGGGTAGATCACGCGATGCGTTGCACGCATTGCGTGAAGTGGCGGCCCGCCCCGCGTCCGTGTCTCGAGAATTGGTTAGAAGCGTTACGCCGACCACTTCACCTTGGGCGAAATCCTGGCGACGCGAGCGACCGCCAATGCACCGAGACACCGCACCAAGCTCAGCCCAACGCCGGTGCCGGCGCCCGCTGCTGCGCCAATGCCTCGTTCTGCGCCTGCTGCGCGCGCGCCTGCGCCAGATCGCGATTGACGCTCTCCAACTGCGCGAACGACTGCGCCTGCGGTGTCTGCAGCGCCTGTTCGGTCGGCATGGCGGCGCGCAGGTGGGCCGGATCCTTGTTGTCTCCCTGCACCACGAAGGCGGTCTGGCCGGCCTGCAGCGTCGCGGTCGGCGCGTTGAGCCCGACGTGATCGACCCGGGTCAAGCCCTCGCGCTTGGCCAACACCAGCAGGCTGGCGGTCAGGCGGTCGCTGGATTCATCCCAGCCGCGCCCCAGCTGCGCGTTCAATCGCTCCACGCCGGACTTGATCTGCTGCTGCAGCGCATGGTCCGGATGCCCGGGCTGGGACGGATCGCTGGCCTTTGGCGGCGGCTGATGCTGCGCCGGCGCGGCGAGATGCTGCCGCGCCGCGGCTTCGCGCTCGGCGACGCGGCTGTCCATGCTCGGCAGGATGGTGCCGTTGAGGTGGCGCTCCATCGCCTCCGATCCGGAGGGAATCACGGTCCCGGCGAGCGCGGCGGTCTTGGCCGCGTTCCAGTTCCCGACCGGGCCAACCAACTCCTGCGCGGCGGCGACGGTGCCGGCACTGGCGGCGCTTTGCGCCGCCATCGCGCCCGGCGCGCGATCGGCGGCGAAGGACAGCGCTTTCCCGGCGGCGTCGAGACCTCGATCCAGCTGCCGTCCGGCCTCGGTAATGCCCACATGCTGCAATCCGCCGAGTAGCGCCGAACTCGCGCGGATCGTGGCGACGTCGGCCCGGGTCGCGCGCTGGCTCTGCGCGGCTTCCTGCGTGGCCTGCCGCTGCGCTTCGGCGCCAGCCTGTTCCAGGCGTTCGGCCTGGCCGCCGAGCGTGCCCTGCAAAGCCTCGGGCAACAACTGCTCGGTGCCGCGCAGCAGTCGCGCGCCCAGCGCCGCGCCGCGCGCCTGCAATTCGCCGCGCAAGCGCGCGGCGTCCGACTGGGCGTCGCCGAACGCCGACCGCGCCTCGGCCATCGTCGTGCCCACCGCGTGCGTCGCATCGCGGGCCAGGTTCGCCGCGTGCCCGCTGACGTCGCGGGCCAGATCGCCGGAACCATCCAGGCCGCGCTCGGCGAGCCGCCCCGCCGCGGCGACGGCTTCGCCGACGCGGTGGCCGGCATGGGCGCCGCGCGTCGCCGCATGCAGCACGCTTAACGCCGGCCCGGCAAGTTCGCTGACCTCCTGCAGCGACGGCGGCGAACGCCGCGCGACCACCTTGCCGTCGGCATCGACGGTCTTGGCGACCAGCAACGGCTGCACACGTCCGGCGGCCAGCGGCAATTCCTCCAACAACTTCTCCGTGTCGCCCTCGGCGAGACGGTCGACGAACGCGTGCACTGCCCCCTGCGCCTGTGGCGGCACCGCGGCGTCCAGGGTGCGCTTGAGCATGGCGCGCCCTTCGGGCACCTGGTTGAGCAGTTCGCAGGTTTCGCGCATCACCTCGCCCAACTGCCGGCGTTGGACTGCGTCGAGCCGGTGGACGTTCTCCTGGATCCCGTTGTTCAGCAGCTCGCCGCTGACCTGGTAGGCGGTGACGATGCGCTGGGTGTCGTAGACCCGCACGCCGGGATTCTGTTCGGCGAAGCGCTGCGCGGTGGCCGGATGCAGACCGGCCGCGTTGAGCGTGGTCGCGCGCGCCCCGGTGACGGCGGCGGCGGCCGAGGCCAGGCCGCCGCCGAGCGAGTGGCCGGCGATTTCGAAGTCGACGCCGCCATCCTTCAATTTCAGCGCCAGGCTCATGGCGCGGTCGTAATAGTCGGTTTCCAGGCCAACCGATTGCGGAAAGTTGTTGGCGGCAAAATCCTCGCCGGTCGTGTCGCGCAGGGTGCCGTCCGGCATCTTCACTTCGCCGGAGGAGCCTTTGAAGACCAAGGTCGGCTTGTAGCCTGGGCCGAGGACGTTGGGATCCGGCAGGTAGATCTCGGCGCGAAAGCCGGATTGCCGAGGACTTAGCAGATCTTTAAGTTCCTCTTTGCTTACGCCCAGCTGTTTGGCATATTCGCCAAGCCTATCGGAGTCTTCGCTGACTCGTACCCAGCCCGTTGGCGCCTGCCCCTCGCCTTTAGCCGACTGATAGACATCCGCAGCAAGACCCGCCATTTCACGATCATGATAGATCTGCGTTAGCTGCTCTCCGTGGTTAGCGGCATCCGCACCGCTCTCACCGGCCAGTTGCCGCAGCAGGGCCTGCCGTTGCTGTAGTTCTTCATTGGTCGCCATAGAATCCTTCCTATTTTTTCAGACTTTCTTGGTCAGGGCAGAGGCACATCTTTTTCTTCGATCGCGAATCCGAAATGCATCCTCATTTCACGATACTGATTGGAGAGTGGAGGCCGACTGTAGCCATGCTGCAACAGCCATACTTGGCACTTGCGCTGCCATTCACGGGAAATTTCCGGAGCTGGGTACCAGAACATCGATTGGACCACATGCGAGTCACGGCGATGGGCAGGTTTTCCATACTGATAGACCAAGCTCGGGTCACCGCCATGCTGAAGCAACCAGTAGGAAATCTCAAACCCGCCGCGTGATGTGTAGAGCTCAAGGAGCGTCCCTCCCATCCCAGCCCGATCATTCACGTTCGCACCGCGCTCGATCAAGAGTTTTACGTTTTTTTGCTTGTTTTGATGAATCAGCGCATGAAATGTCAACGACTCATCATTTGAATTGCGCGTGTTCGGATCGCCACCGTGGTCGAGCAATAAGCGCAGGTAAACTTGATCTTCTTTTTGTGCCGCCAGCACCATGGCATTGTTTGCATTGGTTTGGCTTCGCCCCTTTTCTCTGGGATAGGGCTGCGCCGCATTCGGATCGGCCCCATTCTCCAGCATCGCCCGCAGCCCCTCAGGGCTTTCGGTGAACACCGGCCACGCCAGCAGCGGCATGCCGTCGGCGCCGAAGATGTGGTCCGGGTCGACCTTCTCGTCCTTCATCAGGCGCCGCACTTCGGCCGCGTTGCCCTGCTCGGCGGCCAGCGCCAGGGCCTGCGCCTTCGGGTCGGAGAACACCCGGTCCAGGCTGTAGGCCGACTGCGAGGCCGGCGACGGCGGCGCCAGCCAGCAGCCGGACACGCCGCACAGCAACGACAGCACCAGCAGGCAACGCGGGAGGAGATTGTTCATTTCCAGTCCATGGCTGAACGCGGGGGCCTCGATCGCCCCGGCGACATCGATCGCGCGCATGTTACCGAACCGGGCAGCATCAGGGTCGCGAGCGCGCCGCCCAGCCTTCGCTCCGGCCGCGCGCCTCGCCGCATCGCGCGACGCCCGCCGCCCACTGCGGCGTTCACCACTCGCGCGGGGCGATCAGCTCCTCGACGTCGGCGTCTTCGAAGCCGTAGGCCTTGGCGATGTACAGGAAGTCCACGCCGATGTTCTCGCGCGCGGCGGTCTCGATCTCGCTGTCGTGGGCTTCGAATTCCAGCGCCAGGGCGTTGAACTCCTCGGTGGCGGCGTGGGTCAGCCGGTACAGCGCCGGCAGGTCCGCCGGGGCCTGCGCCTCGATCGCCTCGCACAAGCGCAGCAGGATCTTCTGCCCCTTGCCGACCAGCGACCGGGGAAAGTAGTCGTCGTCCAGCATTTCCTGCAGGAACGGATAGTGGGCGGTCTGCTCGTTGCGGATGGTGGTGGTGGGCATGGTCCGGTGGTCTCCGCCCGCGGGGGCGCGGGCATCGGCGCATAGCATCGCGTATCCGGGCGTCGCAGAAAACGCCCCCCGCCGGCGCCCGGGGTCAGGCCTCGCCCTCCGGCTCCAGCGCCTTGACCAGCACCGCGGCCTGGGTCCGGCTGTGGCATTCGAGCTTCTTCAGAATCGCGGTCACATGCACCTTCACGGTGTTCTCGGCCAGTCCCAACTCGTAGGCGATCTGCTTGTTGAGCAGGCCGTCGGCCAGGCACAGCAGCACCCGGAACTGCTGCGGGGTCAGCTGCGCCAGCCGCGCCGCCAACTGCGCGTCGGCCTCCGAGCGTGCCGCGGTCAGCGGCGGGAACCAGGTGCCGCCGTCGAGCACCGCCGCCACCGCGATGCCGATGGTCTCGGCCGGCGAGGACTTGGGAATGAAACCGGCCGCGCCGAACTGCTGCGCGCGGCGGATCACCCGCGGGTGGTCGTTGGAGGAAATCACCACCACCGGCACCTCGGGATGTTCGCCGCGCACGTGCAACAGCGCCGAGAAACCGCGCGCACCGGGCATCGCCAGGTCCAGCAGGACCAGGTCGGCGTCGGGCAACGCGGCCAGCGCGGCATCCAGCGTGGCGGCGCTGGCCGCCTCGGTCACCAGCGCGCGCGGCAGGGCCTGGCGCAGCGCGTGCAACACCGCGGCGCGGAACAGGGGATGGTCGTCGGCGACCAGGATCTTGGGCGTCTCCATGGCGACAGTCTGGCATGCGCCGCGGCTGCGGACGTATCCCGGCGCCGGTTCTTGCCCGGGATGGCGCCGCTGGACCTCGACCAGCCGGAACGAGGACCAGATTCGCCGCCGGTCGGGACGACCTCGATCTGGACCATTGGCGAGTGGCCGACGCGCACAGCGGGCGGGCGCGACGCCATGGCCGCGCGCATCGCGCACATTCCGGGCATCGGTACCATTCAAGCAGCGCCGCCCTGGGCCGATAGCGTGGCGTGAGCCGACTCCTTTCGACCTTCCTGCCGGCCGTGCGTGCCGCCGCGCGCCGCTGCGCGTTGCTGGCGGCGCTATGCACGCCGAGCCTGGCCGTGGCTGCGGCGGCCACGGTCGCCGCCGCCGACGATCCCGCGCTGCCAAGCAGCCTGGAGCACTTCGGCCTGGACGAGGGCCTGTCGCAACTCTCGATCAACGCGCTGCAGAGCGACGACCAGGGCTTCCTGTGGATCGGCACGCAGGAGGGGCTCAACCGCTTCGACGGCCACCTGTTCCGGACCTATCGGCACGAACTGGGCCCCAGCGACCGGCAAAGCCTGCTCAGCAGCAGCGTCGACAGCCTGGCCTTCGAGACGCGCGGCACCCGGCTGTGGCTGGGCACCAACGACGCGGGCCTGGAAGTGATCGAACTGGCCACCTGGCGGCGGCATCGGCTGGCGATGGCGCAGGGCCTGTCGCACAACCGGGTGACCAAGATCCTGATCGATCCGCAGGGCGGCGCCTGGCTCGGCACCGAGCGCGGCATCGACCACGTCGATGCCGCGGTGAGCCGCGTCGCCGCACTCGGCGGCGATGCGCCGGTGGTCGGCCTGACCTGGATGCCCGACGGCACGCGCGCGGTGGCGCTGGACCGGCAGTGCCGGCTGTGGCTGCTCAGCGCCACCGCGCGCGAGCCGCTGCCCGCGCCACCGGGCATCGGCGAATGCGTGGCGCTGCAGTCCGGACCGGAGGGCCTGTGGCTGGCCTCGGCCAGTGCCGGGCTGTTCAAGCTCGATCCGCGGGGCGCGGTCCTGGCGCACTGGAGCCGCGAGCAACTGCTGACCGAGCACGGCGATCTCAGCGCCCTGATCCGCCTGGCCGACGGACGCGTGCTGGTCGGTTCCAGCAACGCCACGGTGACGCAACTGGACAGCGCGGCGACGGCGCCGCAGCGGCTGCACTTCGACGCGCCGCCGCGCAGCGCGATCAACGGCTTCTACCAAGACGGCACCGGCACCTGGTGGATCGGCACCTACACCGGCGGCCTGTACCGGGTACGGCCATTGTCGACGGTGATCCGCAACGACGAGGAGAACCTCAGCGACACCGCAGCCTGGCCCAGCTCCAGCGTGCGCAGCCTCTGGCGCGACGGCGAGCGCATGCTGATCGGCACCGACCAGGGGCTGTTGCTGCGCGACGGCAACCGCGCGCCGTGGCGCAGTTCCGCGCCGATGGCCGCGCGCGCCGTGCGCGCCATCGCCCGCGACCGCAGCGGCTGGTGGCTGGGCACCCGCCACGGCCTGTGGCACCTGAGCGAGGGCGGCGCGCTGGCGCGCGTGGACGGGCTGGCCGACGAGCACGTGAACGACCTGCTGGGCGAAGGCGACACGCTCTGGGTCGCCACCCGCCGCGGCCTGACTCGGGTGGTCAACGGCCGCGTGCAGGACGACCCGCGCTGGGCGCCACTGGCCGGGCGGACGCTGACCCGCCTGTACCGCGACGCCCAGGGCACGCTGTGGATCGGCTGCAACGATTGCGGCCTGTGGCGCATGCGCGGCGATCGCGCGGCCGAGCCGTATCGTCCCGGCGGCACCGGCTTGTATGCGTCGGTGTGGTCGTTGCACGAACAGAACGGCGCGCTGTGGGTGGGCACCTTCTCCGGCGGGCTGTACCGGATCGACCTCAAGCGCGACTTCGCCACGCGCTATACCGATCGCGAAGGATTGAGCAGCAACGTCGTGTACACCATCCTGCCCGATCCGCAGGGACGGCTGTGGCTGAGCACCAACAACGGCCTGAGCGTGCTGGATCCGGCGACCCGCATCGTGCAGAACATCGGCCGCCGCGACGGCCTGCAGAACCAGGAGTACAACAGCGGCCACGGCTACCGCGACGACCGCGGCCTGCTGTACTTCGGCGGCACGCAGGGCGTGGACGTGGTCGATCCGCGCCGCCTGCCGCTGCGCAGCCCGCCGGCGCGCGCGGTACTGACCGACCTGCACGTGCTCGACGCCAGCGACACCCGCAACACCGGCGAGCGGCAGAGCGAGACCGATATCGTCTACGCGCACCGGATCGTGCTGGACCATCGCGACAACGTGTTCACCGTGGGCATGACCGCGATCGACTTCACCGCGCCCGGCACGGCGCGTCTGCGCTACCGGGTCGACGGCCTGCACAAGACCTGGATCTACCCGCAGACCGCGCACAGCGAGTTCTCGGTCAGCCACCTGCCGCCGGACCGGTACGCCCTGCACGTGCAGGCGGCCGGCCGCGACGGCCAGTTCGGCGCCTCGCGCACGCTGCAGATCGAGGTGCGGCCCCCGCCGTGGCGGCATCCGCTGGCCTATGCCGGCTACGCGCTGCTGGGCGTATTGCTGCTGGGCCTGACCACGCAGCGCGTGCGGCGCACGGTCAATCGCGAACGCGACATGGTCGAACTGCTGAACCTCACCGTCGCCGAGCGCACCCGGCAGTTGGAGCGCGCCAACCAGAAGCTGCTGCAGAGCAATGCGCAGTTGGAGGCGGCCACCCGCCTGGATCCGCTGACCCGGGTGTCCAACCGCCGCGAACTGCAGGACTGGCTGGCGCGCGAATGCCCGGCGCTGCGCGCCCAGCTCGACGCCGGCAGCAGCGTCGATGCGCTGTACTTCTTCATGATCGACGTGGACAACTTCAAGCGCATCAACGACGACTACGGGCACCAGGCCGGCGACACCGCGCTGGTGCAATGCGCCGACGCGCTGCGCGCGCTGTGCGGCGAGCGCGACCTGTTGGTGCGCTGGGGCGGCGAGGAGTTCCTGCTGGTCACCCGACTGCCGCGCGACACGGCCGCGCCGACGCTCGCCGAGCGCCTGCGCGCGGCGGTGGCGGCGCAGCGCTTCGTCCTGGAGCAGCGCGAGCTGGCGCTGACCTGTTCGATCGGCTTCGCGCCGTGGCCGCTGGTGGCGGCGTGGCCGGCGCTGGGCGACTGGGAGCAGAGCGTGGGCCTGGCCGACCGCTGCCTGTACGCGGCCAAGGGCGCCGGCAAGAACGCCTGGGTCGGCGTGGACGCCGGCCCGGCGCCGGATCGGCCGCGAGTGCAGGCCCTGCTGGCCGGCAGCCCGCCGGAACACCTCGGCGACAGCGTGCGCATCCTGCACTCCACCGCGCACGCGCCGCGCTTCGCGCGTTGAAGGGCCCGCCGCGCCAGTGCCTCAGCGCGGCGGCTTGCGGCGCATGCTGCTGCGCCAGGCCTGCAGAAACTGGCGGCGCTTGAGCGCGTCCAGGTACACCAGCAACCCCGGCCCAAGCGCGATCGGGCGCATCGCCGGGCGCGTCGCACGGTCCGCGGCGCCCGCCTCCGCCAGGATCGGCTGCAGCCGCGCCTCGCGCGACAACACCCGCTGGCCGCGCGGGGACAGCAGGTAATCGAGGAACCGGCGCGCCTCGGCCGCATGCGGCGTATCGCGCGGGATGACCGCGGTGCGCAGCGCGACCAGGGTGTAGTCCTCCGGCTGCACGATCGCCAGCGGCGCGCCGGCGTCGATCCGCGCCTGCGCATAGGAGCCGAGCACGTTGTAGGCCAGCAGCAGTTCGCCGCGACCGACCCGGTCCAGCAGCACGCCGGTGCGCTCTTCCAACACCACCTGGTTGTCGCCCAGCGCCGCCAGCAGCGCACCGGCCATGCTGCCGATCTGCCCGTCCTGGGTCGCGAACAGGTAGCCGACGCCACTGCGCTCCACGTCGTAGGTGCCGACCCTGCCGCGCAACGGCTGGCCCGGCGCGCGCAACAGTTCCAGCAACTGGCGACGCGTGCGCGGCACCTGCGCCGCCGGCAGCCGCGCGGTGTTGTAGACGATGGCCACCGGCTCGTAGCTGATCCCGAACACCTCGTGCCGCCACTGCGCCCATGCCGGCAACGCCTCGGTCTGCGGCGAGCGGTGCGCCAGCGCGTGGCCGTCGTTCGCCAGCTTGGTCTGCAGGTCCATGCTGGCGCTGATCAGCAGGTCGGCGCAGCGCGCACCAGGCGCCGGATGCAGGTAGCGCTGGTACATGTCCCAGGCGATCACGTCCTGGTAGACCACCTCGGTGCGCGGATGCAGTCGTTGATAGTCGCCAATCACCGCGGCGAACACCTCGATGTCGGTGGAGCCCTGGATGCACAGCCGCGCCTCGGGCACGCCCTGCGCCGGGAAGCGGCGGATATCGCCGGGCGCGGCCCACGCGGGGTGGTACACCGCGCAGCCGAGCAGCAACAGCGCCACGCGCAGCGAGCGAAACGGGGTCATGGATGCAACCTGGGCAGGCGCAGGCTGGCGATCAGGCCGCCGCCGACGCGATTGGAGAGATCGATGCGCCCGCCGTGGCCGTCGACCACGCGCTTGACGATCGCCAGGCCGAGCCCGGCGCCGCCGGCGGTCGCGCCCTCGCCGCGTGCGAAGCGTTCGAACACGCGCTCGGCATCGGCGGCGGCGATGCCGGGACCGTGATCGGCCACGGTCACCACGCACTCGCGCGCCTCGCAGGTCAGCGCCACCTGCAGCGCGCCATCGCCGCCGTACTTGCTGGCGTTGTCGATCAGGTTCTTGATCGCCTCGCGCAGCAGCAGGGCATCGCCGCGCACCAGTGCGGTCTCGCTGGCGATGGCCAGTTGCACGCGCGGACGCGGCTGCGCCTGCGGCAACGCCTCGTGCAAGGCCTGGTGCACCACCTCGGCCAGGTCCACGCTGGCGTAGCGCTGCAGGTTGGAGCGATGGATCACGCTGGCGTCGCTGAGCAACTGGTTGAGCAGCCGGCTCATGTGCGTGGCGTTGCGCTCGATCGCCTCCAGGCTGCGGCGCATGTCGCGCGGATCGTCGTCGTCCAGCGCCAGCTGCGCCTGCGCGCGCAGCGCCGCCAGCGGCGTGCGCATCTGGTGCGCGGCCTCGGCCATGAACGCGCGCAAGGTCTCGTTGCTGCTGGCCAGGCGCGCCATGAAGCGGTTCAGCGCCGCCACCATCTGGTGCATCTCCTGCGGCGCGGCCACCGCCAGCGGCTTCAGGTCCGACGGCTCGCGCCGCGACAGGTCGCGCTCGATCTTGTGCAACGGGCGCAGCGCGCGATACACGCCCAGCCACACCAGCGCCAGCGACAACAGCGACAGCAGCGCGATCGCGACCAGTGCATGCCACACCACGTCCTGCGCCAGCGACGCGCGCGCGCGCCGGGTCTGCCCCACCTGCACCCACACCTCGTCCTGCGCCGATGCCGACGACACCCGCCGCGCCACCACGACAAAGCGCACCTGCTCGCCGCTGTAGGCCGCATCGAACAACTGCGGCGGCGCGCCGGGGCGCGGCAGCGACGGCACGCGCGGCAGGTCGCCGTAGCCGGTGATGGTGCGACCGCGCGCATCGAACACGCGATAGAACACGCGGTCTTCCGGCGCCATCGCCAACAGGTCCAGCGCCGCGTACGGCAGGTCCACCTGCCATTCGCCCTCGGCCAACGCCACCGAATCGACGATCGACAGCGCCGAGGACACCAGCAGGTGGTCGTAGGAGCGGTTGGCCGCCCGCTGGCCGTAGTCGCGCGCGGCGAAGAACAGCGCGACCGCCCCGCATAGCGACAGCGCCCCCAGATACAGCAGCAGCGTGCGCCGGATCGATGGCGCCGGCAGCGCGGCCTCAGCCATCGCCGCCGCCATCGTGCGGCGGTGCCGGCGCGGCGTCGGCCGCCTCCAGCTTGTAGCCGACCCCGCGCACGGTGACGATGCGCAACGGCGCGCCGGCCAGCTTCTTGCGCAGGCGCCCGACGTACAGCTCGATCGCGTTCGGCCCGGCCTCGTCGTCGAAGCCGAACAGGCCGTTGCCGATCTCGTCCTTGCCCACCACCTGGCCGAGCCGGCCGATCAGGATCTCCAGCAACCGGTACTCGCGATTGGGCAGTTCGATCGGCACGCCGTCCAGGCTGACGCTGTGCGCGGCGTTGTCGAAGGCGAACCCGCCCAGTTGCACCACCTCGCTGGCCTGGCCGCGGTTGCGCCGCAGCAGCACCCGGCAACGCGCCTCGAACTCGCGGAAGTCGAACGGCTTGCCCAGGTAGTCGTCCGCGCCCACGTCCAGCGCCTGCACCCGGTCCTCGATGCCGTCGCGCGCGGTCAGCATCAGCACCGGCGTGGTATCGCCGCGCTCGCGCAATCCGGCCAACACCCGCAAGCCGTCGAGCCCGGGCAGGCCGATGTCCAGCACCACCAGGTCGAAACTCTGGTAGCGCAGCACGCTGGCCGCGCCCAACCCATCGCGCTGCCAATCCACCGCATGCCCGCTGCGGCGCATGCGCCGCACGATCGCATCGGCGAGGTCGGCGTTGTCTTCTACTAGGAGCAGGCGCATTGGGGCCGGGAACAGGGAATCGGGAATAGGGAATGGAAACGGCAACCGCAAAAGCCTAACGCATTCCGACACCCCGCTTTTTCCATTCCCGATTCCCCCTTCCCCATTCCCGGCCTTCCGACAGGTCGATGACAGCTAAGCCCGACTAGGCTGCGCCCATGCCGGTCCATGGCGGGTGCCGCCGGACCGATCCAATCGCTGCGACACGCACCTGGGAGGGGACGTGGAACTGAAGACTCTGACATTGGGCAGCGCCTGCGCGCTGCTGTGCCTGGCCGCAACGGCGCGCGCCGCCGACGACGACAGCGGCCCGGTCACGGCCGAACTCGGCGGGCGCCTGCACTGGGACTTCGCCCAGTTCGACAACGATGGCCGCGGCACGCCCAATCCCGACGACACCGAGATCCGCCGGCTGTGGCTAGATGTGTCCGGCAAGTTCTTCGGCTTCGGCTACAAGGTCGAAGGCGATTTCGCCGGGCTGCAGGACGACTTCAACGGCAAGGGCATCGAGGCCAAGGACGTCTACCTGACCCGCACCTTCGACGCCGGCACGCTGAGCATCGGCCAGTTCAAGCAGTACTTCTCGCTGGACGACCGCACCGGCTCCAACTTCGGCCAGTTCCTGGAACGCAGCGGCGCGGCCAGTACGCTGGCGCCGCTGTACCGCAAGGCGGTGTCGTGGCAGGCCGCCGGCAAGGACTACACCTGGGCCGCCAGCGTCTACAGCCTGGAAAGCATCGACGTGTCCAACATCAAGGGCGACGCGGTCGGCGGCCGCGGCACCTGGGCGCCGGGCGCGCGCGAGGGCGACGTGCTGCACCTGGGCCTGTCGCTGGCGCATGAGCGCTACGACCATCCCGGCGCCAACGGCGCGCCGGCCTTGAGCATCCGCCCGCGCCCGGCCGGGCATCTGTCCGACGACAGCCGCATCACCCTGGCGCGCTTCGCCGACGGCCGCGACACCGACGTGGACAAGTGGTCGCTGGAGTACGCGCAGGTGAGCGGCCCGCTGTCGTGGCAGGGCGAATTCAGCGGCGGCGTGTTCGACGACGGCGCGCAACGCGCGCAGGTGCTGTCCGCCTACGGCTTCGTGAGCTGGTTCGTCACCGGCGAATCGCGCCGCTACGACGGCAAGACCGGGCGCTTCACCCGCATCAAGCAGGTCAACCATCCGCGCGGCGCGTTCGAACTGGCGCTGCGCTACGACCGCATGCAGGGCACGCAGCACCTGGATGGCCAGGCGGATTTCCTCGATGCCTCGACCGCGTCGTGGACGCTGGCCGGCAACTGGTATCTCAAGCCCAACCTGCGGCTGATGCTGAACCTGATCGACAGCCGCAACCGCGATCACCTGGCCGGCACGACGCTTGACCATACCCGCGCGATCACTGGTCGCTTCCAGTATGACTTCTGATTCCGCTGTTCTCTGTAGGAGCGGCTTCAGCCGCGACAGGATCTTTCTGCTGCCTGGCTGTCGCGGCTGAAGCCGCTCCTACAAGAGCGCCACACCTCTTCCCCGCACCACCCAAGGAACTTCCATGCTGACCGCGCTCGGTTTCGGAATGGTCATCACCTTCATGTACCTGATCATGAGCAAGCGGCTATCGCCGCTGGTTGCACTGATCATCGTGCCGATCGTGTTCGCGCTGGCCGGCGGTTTCGGTACCGGCATCAACGAGATGATGCTGGAAGGCATCAAGAAGATCGCGCCGACCGGCGTGATGCTGATGTTCGCGATCCTGTACTTCGGGGTGATGATCGACGCCGGGCTGTTCGATCCGCTGGTGCGGCGCATCCTGCGCCTGGTCAAGGGCGACCCGATGAAGATCGTGGTCGGCACCGCGGTGCTGGCGCTGCTGATCTCGCTCGACGGCGACGGCTCCACCACCTACATGATCACCGTCTCGGCGATGCTGCCGCTGTACCGGCGCCTGGGCATGAACGCGCTGAACATGACCTGCGTGACCATCCTCGCCGGCGGCGTGATGAACCTGACGCCATGGGGCGGCCCGACCGCGCGCGCGGCCACCGCGCTGCACGTGGACCCGGCCGACGTGTTCGTGCCGTTGGTGCCGGCGATGGCGCTGGCGATCGCCGGCATCCTGGTCCTGGCCTGGTACCTGGGCATGCAGGAACGGCGCCGCCTGGGCGTGGCCACCCTGCCCGGCGACGCCTGGCTGGACAGCAGCGTGGCCGACGACGGCGATGCGCTGCCGACCGTGGAGGACGCCGAGGACATCAAGCGACCCAAGCTGCTGTGGGTGAACCTGGCGCTGACCCTGGCGCTGATGGCCGCGCTGGTGATCGGCGTGCTGCCGATGCCGGTGCTGTTCATGATCGGCTTCGCGCTGGCGCTACTGATCAACTATCCGAACCTGGCCGAACAGCGCCGGCGCCTGGTCAACCATGCCGGCAACGTGCTGTCGGTGGTGTCGCTGATCTTCGCCGCCGGCGTGTTCACCGGCATCCTCTCCAACACTGGCATGGTCGAGGCGATGTCGCGCAGCTTCCTGGCGGTGATCCCCGACGCCTGGGGCCCGTACCTGGCGGTGATCACCGCGATCGCCAGCATGCCGTTCACCTTCTTCATGTCCAACGACGCCTTCTACTTCGGCGTGCTGCCGATCCTGTCCGAAGCGGCCAGCCACTACGGCATCACCCCGGTGGAAATGGCCCGCGCCTCGCTGGCCGGCCAGCCAGTGCACCTGCTGAGCCCGCTGGTGCCGTCCACCTACCTGCTGGTCGGCCTGGCCAAGGTCGATTTCGCCGACCACCAGCGCTTCACCCTGAAGTGGGCGGTGCTGATTTCGCTGCTGCTGATGGCGGGCAGCCTGCTGTTCGCGCTGTATCCGCTGGCGGCTTGAGCGCCGCCGGGAATGGGGAATCGAGAATCGGGAATCGCAAGAGCACCCTCGCTTCCCACCATTCCCGATCCCCCATTCCCGATTCCCAACTCCGAAGGAGTTCTCCATGACCCTCAGAATCGCCTACGTCACCAGCGGCATGGGCAGCATCGGCACCGCCATCTGCCAGAAGCTGGCACGCAACGGCCATACCGTGGTCGCCGGCTGCGGCCCCAACTCGCCGCGCAAGTCGGCGTGGCTGCGCGAGCAGCGCGAGCTGGGCTTCGACTTCATCGCCTCCGAGGGCAACGCCACCGACTGGGATTCCACCGTCGCCGCGTTCGCCAAGGTCAAGGCCGAGGTCGGCGAGATCGACGTGCTGGTCAACAACGCCGGCGGCAGCCGCGACACCTTGTTCCGGCAGATGAGCCGCGAGGACTGGCAGGCGGTGATCGCCAGCAACCTCAATTCGCTGTTCAACATCACCAAGCAGGTGGTGGACGGCATGACCGCGCGCGGCTGGGGGCGCATCGTCAACATCGGCGCGGTCAGCGCGCAGAAGGGCCAGATCGGGCAGATCAACTACGCCACCGCCAAGGCCGCGATGCAGGGCTTCAGCCGTGCGCTGGCGCAGGAAGTGGCCTCGCGCGGAGTGACCGTCAACACCGTTTCGCCCGGCTACATCGCCAGCGCGGCGATCAGCAGCTTTCCGCCGGACGTGCTCGACCGTCTGGCCACCTCGGTGCCGCTGCGCCGGCTCGGCAAGCCCGAGGAGGTGGCCGCGCTGTGCGGCTGGCTGGCCTCCGACGAGGCGGCCTACGTCACCGGTGCCGACTACGCGGTCAACGGCGGCCTGCACATGGCGTAGGCGTGCGCCGCGATCGCCTGCGCACGCGCAGGCGTTCACGGCGCGGCGGGTGGCATACACTGCCGGTCCCGCTCCACGCGCCACCCGCCGCCACCGCATGCCCGACAATCCCGACCACAGCCCGCCCGGCGCGCGCCTGCAGATGGCCGATATCGCGCGCATGGCCGGCGTGTCCGAGTCCACCGTCTCGCGCGCGCTGGCCGACAGCCCGGTAGTCGCCAAGCGCACCCGCGCCTACATCAAACAGTTGGCGCGCGAGGCCGGCTATCGCGTCGATCCGGTCGCGCGCAGCCTGCGCTCGCGGCGCTCCAACATCGTCTGCGTCGCCGTGCCACTGATGCACGCGCATGAGCAGCCGCTGTCGGACCCGTTCATGATGACCATGCTGGCGCTGCTCGCCGATGCGTTGACCGCGCGCGGCTGCAGCATGCTGCTGTCCAAGCTGGACCGTCACCAGGACCACTGGGTCGAGGACCTGGCCAGCGGCAGCCGCGCCGACGGCGTGATCATGCTCGGGCAGAGTTCCGAACACGCCGCCCTGGACGCGGCCGCGCGCGGCGGCCTGCCGATGGTGGTGTGGGGCAGCCGCATCGACGGCCAGGCCTACGTCAGCATCGGCAGCGACAACCTGCGCGGCGGCGAACTGGCCACCGCGCACCTGATCGAAATCGGTCGCCGGCGCATCGCCTTCCTGGGCGACGAGCGGTTGCCGGAAGTGGCGCCGCGTTTCGCCGGCTACCGGAGCATGCTTGAGCGCCATGGCCTGGAATTCGATCCCCGGCTGCACGCGCGCAGCCATTTTCTCAGCGAGGACGCCTACCGGTTGACGCGGGCGATGCTGAAGAAAGCCGATCCGCCCGATGCCGTGTTCGCCGCCTCCGACGTGATCGCGCTGGGCGCGATCCGCGCGCTGACCGAGGCCGGCCACCGCGTGCCGCAGGACATCTCGCTGGTCGGCTTCGACGACATCCCGCTGGCCGCCTATAGCCAGCCGCCGCTGACCACGGTGCGCCAGGATCTGGCGCAGGCGGCGACGCTGCTGGTGAACGGCGTGCTGGGCCTGATCGCCGGCGAGCCGCTGGAATCGGTGGAACTGGCGGTGCGGCTGGTGGTGCGCGATTCGGCGTGAGGAGCCGGGAATGGGGAATCGGGAGTAGGGAATCGGAAAAGCGCGGCGGCGCGAACTGAAGCCTTATCGACGTCCCTTCTTCGATTCCCCATTCCCGATTCCCGATTCCCGGCCCTTGACCAACAGCATCGCCACCGCCGCCATCAACATCAGCGCCCCGGCCAGGCGGATCACGTTGCGCGCGTCGCCGTGCAGTAGGGAATCGAAGTACATCGGCAAGGTCACGATCTGGATCAGCATCGGCAGCACGATGAACAGGTTGAACAGGCCCATGTACACACCGGTGCGTTCGGGCGGAATGCTGTCGGCGAGCATCAGGTAGGGATTGCCCATCATGCTCGCCCAGGCCAGGCCGATGCCGACCATCGGCAGCAGCAGCAGCCAGCGGTCGTGGATCGCCGGCAGCAAACACATGCCGATGCCGGCGGCGAGCAGGCAGGCCGCGTGCGTGGCCTTGGGGCCGAACCGGCGCGCCACCGGCACCATCGCGAACGCGGCAAGGAAAGCAACGAAGTTGTAGAAGCCGCCGATCTGGCCGTTGACCAGGCCGGCTTCGCGGAAGCCGTGCGAATCGGCCTCGGTGGTGCCGAACAGGGTGGTCGACAGCGACAGCACGATGTATTGCCAGTAGCAGAACATCGCATACCACTGGAACAGCATCACCGGCGCCATCTGCTTCATCGTCGGCGGCATGTGCCGCACCGCATCGGCGATCTCGCGCAGCGTGGCCAGCGGCCCGGCCGGCGCGCCGCGCAGGCGCGCCAATTCCAGCGGCGGCAACACCGGCTCGCGCACGCTGCGCGCGGTGAGCAGGATCGAGGCGGCGGAGAATCCCGCGCCGATCGCGAAGGCGGCGATGGTGACGTAGGGGATGCGATGCGCATTGGCCGCGTCCTGGTTCATGCCGAACCACACCAGCAGCGGCGGCGTCACATAGGCCAAGGTCTGGCCCAGCCCGGTGAAGGCGCTCTGGGTGAGGTAGCCCAGCGGGCGCTGGCGCGGCGCCAGCACGTCGCTGACCAGGGCGCGATACGGCTCCATCGCCACGTTGTTGGCCGCGTCGAGCATCCACAGCAGGCTCACCGCCATCCATAGCGCCACGCTGAAGGGCATCAGCAGCAGGCACAGGCTGCACACCAGCGCGCCGACCACCATGTACGGCATGCGCCGGCCCCAGCGGGTGACGGTGCGGTCGCTCAGCGCGCCGACCAGCGGCTGCAGCACCAGCCCGGTGATCGGACCGGCCAACCACAGGTACGGCAGGCTGGCGTGATCGGCGCCCAGGTAGTTGTAGATCGGGCTCATGTTGCTCTGCTGCAGACCGAAGCTGTACTGCACGCCGAAGAAGCCGGCATTGAGCGCCAGCACGCGCGACAGCGGAAGCAAGGGGCGATCGGAGCGCATGGGCATTAGCCTGACAGGAAGCCAAGGACACCGCGGGCGGCGGACCGCGGCGGCGGAGCGAATGTTCGGGTCTTTGCAATCGTTTGTAACGCTGCGCCGCACCACGAGATCGCGGAAAACAAAAGACTTTTCTCACACGACCGTGGCGGATGCGAACTTTGCTGCACTGCAAGTTGCAATCGATTGTAGAGCGCCGTATCACTGCGCCACCCCACCGCCTGCCCGGCATGGGCGAAGCGCCGGCCCACGCCGCCGCACGCCGCATGCAGGCCCTACCCGCGTCACCCCTCGCTTCGGGAGAGATAGCGATGCACCACCCTTCGATCCGCCTGCATACCCTGGCCTGGGCCGTCGCCGCGGCGCTGGCCGCCCCGGCGGCCTTCGCCCAGGACGCGGCCGCGCCCGCCGCCCAGCCCAATCCCGCGCAAGGCGACGTGGTCAGCCTGGATTCGGTCTTCGTGACCGGCACCGCCACGCCCAAGAGCAAGCTCACCTCCAGCGTCTCGGTGAGCACCGTCGGCGCCGAGGCGATCGAACAATCGGCGCCGCGCAGCACCGCCGAGATCTTCCGCAACATCCCCGGCATCCGGTCCGAATCCACCGGCGGCGAAGGCAACGCCAACATCGCCGTGCGCGGCCTGCCGGTCGCTTCCGGCGGCGCCAAGTTCCTGCAGTTGCAGGAAGACGGCCTGCCGGTGCTGGAGTTCGGCGACATCGCCTTCGGCAACGCCGACATCTTCCTGCGCGCCGACTACAGCCTGGAGCGCATCGAGGCGATCCGCGGCGGCTCGGCCTCCACCTTCGCCAGCAACTCGCCCGGCGGCATCATCAACTTCATCAGCAAGACCGGCGAGACCGCCGGCGGCAGCATCGGCCTCACCCGCGGCCTGGGCGGCTACGACAACACCCGCCTGGACTTCGACTACGGTGCGCCGTTCGCCGAGCACTGGCAGTTCAACGTCGGCGGCTTCTACCGCCGCGGCGACGGCGTGCGCGACGCCGGTTACACCACCGACAAGGGCGGCCAACTCAAGGCCAACCTGACCCGGCTGTTCGACAACGGCTACGTGCGCGTCTACGCCAAGTACCTCAACGACCGCGCCGCCGGCTACCTGCCGGTGCCGACCCGGACCAGCGGCAGCGACGGGTCGCCGCACTTCGGCAGCATCGACGGCTTCGATCCCGGCACCGACACGCTGTACAGCCCCTACTTCCGCAGCAGCGCCACGCTGGATGGCGGCAACAAGCCGTCGCGGGTGGACCTGGGCGACGGCATGCATCCGGTGTCGCGCGCGTTCGGTGCCGAGGCGCAGTTCGAGCTGGGCGGCTGGACCCTGACCGACAAGTTCCGCATCGCCGACACGTCCGGCCGCTTCGTCGCGCCGTTCCCCGCGCAGGTCACCGATGCCGCGACCCTGGCCGCCAGCATCGGCGGCGCCGGCGCCAGCCTGCGCTACGTCGACGGCCCGAACGCCGGCCAGGCCTACAGCGGCCTGGCGCTGCGCACGCATCTGTTCAACGTGCACCTCAACGACCTGGGCAACGCGGTCAACGACCTCAGCCTGGCGCGCGACTTCGCGGCGGCCGACGGCGGCACGCTCAACCTCAAGGCCGGCTGGTACACCTCGCGGCAGACCATCGACGTGGACTGGACCTGGAACTCCTACGTGCAGTCGCTGGCGCACCGTCCGCGGCTGCTCGACGTGGTCGACGCCGGCGGCGGCCTGCTGTCGCAGGACGGCCTGTATGCCTACGGCGTGCCGTACTGGGGCCTGGACACTACCCGCCACTACGACGTGCGCTACGACATCAATGCGCCGTACCTGGCGCTGAGCTGGGACCAGGGCCCGCTGAGCGTGGACGGCAGCCTGCGCTACGACATGGGTCGCGCCCGCGGCAACACCGCCGGCGGCCTGCTGGCCAGCAACGTCGATGTCGACGGCGACGGCGTGATCGAGGCGCCCGAGCGCAGCGTGGCGACCATCGACTACGCCAATCCCAAGCCGGTACGCTACGACTGGAACTACCTGTCGTACTCGCTCGGCGGCAACTACATGCTCAACGACGACCTGGCCGCGTTCGCGCGCTACAGCCGCGGCGCCCGCGCCAATGCCGACCGCCTGCTGTTCGGCGTGGTCCGCGCCGACGGTTCGGTGTCCTCCAACGAGGCGGTGAACGTGGTCAAGCAGCTCGAAGGCGGGCTGAAATGGCGCAGCGGCGGGCTGAGCCTGTTCGCCACCGCCTTCGCCGCACGCACCCAGGAGCAGAACTACGAAGCCACCACCCAGCGCTTCTTCGACCGCACCTACAAGGCGCATGGCCTGGAACTGGAGGCTGCGTACCGCAGCGGCGGCTTCAACCTCAACGGCGGGCTGACCTGGACCGACGCCACCATCGACAAGGACCAGATCACCCCGGCCAACGCCGGCAACACCCCGCGCCGCCAGGCCCGCTTCGTCTGGCAGTTGACCCCCAGCTACCGCGGCGAACGCTACACCGTGGGCGTCAACGCGATCGGCACCAGCTCGGCCTACACCCAGGACAGCAACCAACTGAAGATGCCCGGCTACACGCAGGTCAACCTGTTCGCCGACTATCGCATCACCGACGCGCTGACCGTCTCGCTCAACGTCAACAACCTGTTCGACACCTTCGGCCTGACCGAAGCCGAGGAAGGGTCGAT
This sequence comes from Xanthomonas sp. DAR 35659, assembly GCF_041242975.1. Taxonomy (NCBI): domain Bacteria; kingdom Pseudomonadati; phylum Pseudomonadota; class Gammaproteobacteria; order Lysobacterales; family Lysobacteraceae; genus Xanthomonas; species Xanthomonas medicagonis. The sequence goes on along the minus strand of NZ_CP162488.1, from coordinate 1,087,678 downwards.
CGCCGATGCCTCCTCCGACGTGATCCGCGCGCGCTCGATCCCGGGCCGCACGTCCAGCATCAGCCTGCGCTACGACTTCTGACGAGGACCGCACCTCCGCGCCCCGCCCGGGGCGCGGACGATCTGCCCATGACCGCCCCCACCCCCATCGCCCTCTCCCGTCTCGCCAGCACGCTGTGGCAGGCGCATCTCGATCCGGACGCCGCCGCGGCGCTGCTGCCGCGCCTGCAGCGCCATGGCGAACGCCTGCTGGCGCCGCTGCAAGCGCTGTACGGCGCGCATCCGGCGTTCGCGCAGTGGCTGCCGCAGTGGTTGACGCAACTGGCCGCCGCCGCCAACGCGCGCCCACCAGCGCTGCGCCGGCTCGATGCCGAGCGCGCCCCCGACTGGTTCGCCAGCCCGGCGATGCTCGGCTACAGCGCCTACGTGGACCGCTTCGCCGGCACCCTGGCCGGCGTCGGCGAACGCGTGCCGTACCTGCAGGAGCTGGGCGTACGCTACCTGCATCTGCTGCCGTTCCTGCGCATGCGCGCCGGCGACAACGACGGCGGCTTCGCGGTCAGCGACTACGGCCAGGTCGAGCCGCGGCTCGGCGACAACGCCGACCTGGCCGCGCTGACCGCGCGCCTGCGCGAAGCCGGCATCAGCCTGTGCGCCGACTTCGTGCTCAACCACACCGCCGACGACCATCCGTGGGCGCTGGCGGCCAAGCGCGGCGACACGCGCAGCCTGGACTACTACCACCACTTCCCCGACCGCACCGCACCGGACGCCTACGAAGGCACCCTCGCCCAGGTGTTCCCGCACACCGCGCCGGGCAACTTCACCTGGGTCGAGGAGGCCGGCGCCTGGCTGTGGACCACGTTCTATCCCTACCAGTGGGATCTGGACTGGAGCAACCCGGCGGTGTTCGGCGAGATGGCGCTGGCGCTGCTGCACCTGGCCAACCTGGGCGTGGAGGTGTTCCGCCTGGATTCCACCGCCTACCTGTGGAAGCGTCCGGGCACCGCCTGCATGAACCAGCCGGAGGCGCACACCATCCTGCAGGCGCTGCGCGCGCTCACCGACATCCTGGCCCCGGCGGTGCTGCTGAAGGCCGAGGCGATCGTGCCGATGGCGCAGTTGCCGCCCTACTTCGGCGACGGCGACGCACGCGGCCACGAATGCCATCTGGCCTACCACAGCACCCTGATGGCGGCCGGCTGGGTGGCGCTGGCCGAGCAGCGCGGCGACATCGTGCAGGCGGCGATCGCACGCACCCCGGCGCTGCCGCCGGCCTGCGGCTGGCTCAGCTACGTGCGCTGCCACGACGACATCGGCTGGAACGTGCTGCAGCGCGAAGCCGCCGGCGACGATGGCGTCGCCCCGTTCGCGCTGGCGCGCATCGCCCAGTTCTATGCCGGCCGCACGTCGGACAGCTATGCGCGCGGCGAAGCATTCCAGAGTAGCGGCGATGGCGTGCACGGCAGCAACGGCATGAGCGCGGCACTGACCGGCATCGCCGCGGCGCTGGCCGCCGATGACGCCGACGCGCTGGAGTTGGGCGTGCGCCGCCTACTGCTGCTGTACGCCGTGGCGCTGGCGATGCCCGGCATCCCGCTGCTGTACATGGGCGACGAACTGGCGCTGGGCAACGACGAGGACTATCGCAACGATCCGCTGCGCCGCCATGAAGGCCGCTGGCTGCATCGCCCGATCATGGATTGGGCACGTGCCGCACAGCGCCACGACCGCGACGCGCTCGCCGGCCAGGTGTACATCCGCCTGCGTCGCCTGATCGCCGCGCGCGCCACCACTGCCGCCCTGGCCGCCACTCAACCGCTGCGTGCGCTGCCGCTGGGCGACCCGGCCCTGCTCGGCATCGCCCGCGGCGAGGACTTCGTCGCGGCCTACAATTTCAGCGCGCAGCCGGTGGCGGTGGATCGCAGCGCATTGGGCAGCGGCCACTGGCAGGCCATCGCCGATGGCGGAATCGATGCGGCCACGCCACAGGCATGGGATGGCATCTTGCCGGCCTACGGCTTGCGCTGGTGGCGGCGTGGCTGAGCGAAGAATACCGTCCGGATCTCTGCGCGGCTCCGGATGCAGTCGCGGCTGAAGCCGCTCCTACAGGGGCCGCGCGTAGTTGTAGGAGCGGCTTCAGCCGCGACAAGCGAAGTCCAGATACCTGCGCGGCTCCGCACTCAGCCGGAACCGAAGCCCCTACCACAGGCGAGCAGGCAGCTTGCCTCGCCAGTCGCCTGCAAGCCCCTCGCGCCGGCGTGGCGGCGCGCAGCCAGCGATCCGCCGACAAACGCGCCCCGCCGGCCAGTCACTTGCCCAGCAAACCCAGCAACGCTTTCGCCGCATCCTCGGACGAGGCCGGGTTCTGCCCAGTGACCAGGCGGCCATCCACCACCACGTGCACACCCCAGTCGGCGCCCTTCTCGTATCGGCCGCCCAGGCGCTGGAATTCGTCCTCGATCAGGAACGGCACCACCTCGGTCAACCCGACCGCCGCTTCCTCGCCGTTGGTGAAACCGGTGACACGGCGCCCCTTGACCAGCGGTGTACCGTCGGCAGCAGTGACCAGGTGCAGCGCGCCCGGCGCATGGCAGACGAAGCCGATCGGCTTGCCGGCACGCTCGAACGCCTCGATCAACGCGATCGAGGTCGGGTCTTCGGCCAGGTCCCACAGCGGGCCGTGGCCGCCGGGATAGAACACGGTGTCGTAATCGGCCATCTGCACATCGGCCAGCGGCCGCGTGTTCGCCAACTGCTGCTGCGCCTCCGGGTCGCCCTTGAAGCGGCGCGTGGCGTCGGTCTGCGCGTCGGCCGCATCGCTCTTGGGGTCCAGCGGCGGCTGTCCACCCTTGGGCGAAGCTAGCGTGATGTCGGCGCCGGCATCCTTGAACACGTAGTAGGGCGCGGCAAACTCCTCCAGCCAGAAACCGGTCTTGTGGCCGGTATCGCCGAGACGGTCGTGCGAGGTCAGCACCATCAGGATCTTCATGCGGATGTCCTTTCGTGGGAAGGCGGCCATGCGCGGGCATGGCCAGGCGCGGCAGTATCGGCAGCCGCGCATTCGCGGCAAGTGAGCGTCGCGCAGCGCCGTTCAGCTCGACCGATCGACACCACAAGCCACCGACGCCACACGCTGCGGCGCCAAGTCACTGACTGCTATGCCGATTCGTTCACCGTGTACGAGAGGCGATAAAGTTGCCAGTCGATGAGGCTGCAGACCACATGCAGGCGACGGCCCTCCATCTGCCAGGCGAAGTCGCCGGTGTCCTGCGTCACTCCATGCGTGTCCGGCTCGCGCTGCATGCACTGCACGATCTGTTCCGGCGTGAAATGGAACTGTAGGCCGAACGGCAGCGCGCCCTGGAACCCGTGACGTCCCAGATCCCCCGCGCGATGGACGTGGATGCCGATGAGGCGCGCGCTGTGCTTTGCCGATCCGCGCAGAATTCCCAGACGTTTGCCGCGCGTGCGCGCGACGTCCAGGCGCAGGCCATGGCGCATGAGATCGTCGTGCACGCGCCCGCCATCCGCCGCCAGGGCATCGGCCGCGTCACTCCATCCCATCGGCTGCAGCGCCGCGCGCACCGCCGGGTCGTCGATCTCCTTCCCCAGCAATGCACCGAGCACATTCAGATCCACCGCCGACGGCGCCGCGGGCGGGCAAGGCAGCGCGCCGATCATGCGCAGGTCGTACAAGTTCGGCCTGCGCACATGCACGATGGCAATGCCGGTGCGGGCCGCGTCGTAGCTGACGGTGACATGCCAGTCGCGGCTCACCCACAGATCCGCCAGCAACCCGTGCAGCATCCGCGTGGCGCGCGGTGGACCCAGCTTGGCGCGGACCGCCGCCGGCGCGTCCGCGAACACCAGGGCGAACGGAAGCGCGGGCGTGTAACCGGCATACCCGGAAATGCCCGGTGCGTAGAACGCGACCTGTTGCAGCACGAAGTCGCCCTCGGGCGCCGGTGCCGACGTGTCGAACAGCCGCCGATAGGCAGCACCATCCTCGTAGATCAGCGCCACGCTCTGGCGCTCGATCTCGTCGATCTCGCTCAGCCGTGCGCGACGGATCGCCTCCGCGTCGTCGGCGCGCGAGGCGCGATGCGGGCGCTCGACCGCCCCGTGCGCACGCAACCAGGCATCGAACCCGGCATGCTCCGGCGAGACACCCAACCACTCCAGCAGTTCCATGGCCGGCATTGCCGGTAGCGCCGGTGACGACACCGGTACGCGCGTCGCGGCAGGCCGCCGCCCATGCCACTGGATCGGCAGGTTCTCGAGGCTGTACCTGTCCGGCAGCGAAAACCGGAACGTCTCTATCTGCGGCGCCTTGCCGCCGGCGAAGAACACCCGCACCAGATAGGGCGCCCGGTAATGCGTCTGCACCCTGCCGCGGCACGGCTCCAGCGGCGACCCCAGCGCCGCCTCCAACGCGGCAGGCGTGGCCGCGAAGGACAAGCCGAACGGCAAGGTCCCGCCGAAGCGACGATGCACGTCCACCGACTCGAACGCGAACCACCCCGCGCCCACCGCCGGCTCGAGTGCGGTCTCGTTGAAGCTGTCGGTGAGGCCGAACTCCAGCGAGAGCGTCTTGTCCCGGTTCTTGATCCGCGTCGTGCAATCGCCCTTCGGCGTCTGCACGATGCCGTTGGTGGCAAGGAAATCCATCAGCGCCGGGCTGGCGGAGGTGTGACCAAGCAGGTCGAGCAGGCGTTCGATGTCCATATGTTCCCGCTGTTCGTTGGGGGGCGATTGTGCCATGTGCATCGACCTGCACAGACGTCCCGCCCTACATGCTTGCCCTACGCCGCCCAACGGCTGCATTCGATCTTCGCCCCCCAATCACCGGCCGACGACGCAAATGCGGCTCCCCCACCATCCCTATCTCGATCTCCACGAGAGCCCGGTCACGCCATACGCCTCTCTGCATTCCCTCGGCCAAGCTTATCTTGCTCGATGACGACTCCAGACCGTGCGGTTACTTCTTCACGACGGGTGTTTCCGGGAGACTCTGGATAACGTCGCCCTTGTCATCCATAAAGTCCAACGATGCCTTCCCGCCGGGAGCGACGGACATGATGATCCTGGGATTTCCGGAATTGTCCGCGAGAATGACGGCAGACGACTTTCCGAGAGTGCGGCCGACAAAGAGCCTCTGCGTCTGCTGACCGCCCGCATCCTTCCACTGCTTCAACAGCGCATCCTTCTGCGGCCCTTCCGGAGCGGCCAGATACTTCTCATAGATTCCCTCGTACTGCTTGGAGAGTCCGCGGTCGAACACGGAAAGGCCGGTCTCCATGGATCCGCCCTCCTCGTAATGATGCAGCGCCAGTTGCTGATCTCCGCCAAACCGATCCATCGAAAGATGCACGCCACCACTGGGCTGCCCATCCTTATCGATGTTGCCGTCATAGATCAGCCCACCGACCTCGTCGCCCACGCCGTTATAGAACAGCATGCCTGGCATCTTGCTCCTTTCGGTTTTCACGACCTTTCCGTCCATCACCGGATCGGGCAGCAATCCGCGGGCCGCCAACACCATGGATCTGGACCCGTCCTCATTGACGATATTGATGCGCTTGACATCTATCTCGGAGAACACCTGCTTGCCGGCAGGGCTTCGGGCACCCATCAGCATCAAGGTCAAAGGAAAGGCAAGCGCCACAGCCGAAAAAATCTTCAGAATTCTATTTTGCCTGCGCAACTGCGCAATGACACCTGCCGCTCCCGCATTCCCATCCTTGCCTTCCGTTATAGACACGCGAGCCTCCCCCGTTAACGATAAATGTGCGGCCCAGAATAAGCACGTGGTTCTTTCTCTTGCAAGCGAGACGACCATGAGTAAATCCTCTCCCCGCCCTGGAAAATAGACATCGAATTTCTTTTATTTTTCAAGTGCCGAACGGCCGGCAGCCCGCAATGCGAGGTTGCAATCGCCATCCCCAGAACGATGCAGTGGCATTCGACGCTTTCGATCGTCCACGCGGCAGCGCCCCACGAATGCTTCCCGCCTCGTGCGGCGCCAGCTCCTTGATTTCCGGATCGCCCCCTACTCCACCTGGTCCATGCGGATGCGGTTGGCGAACAGCGAGAACGCCAGCATCCCGGCCAGGCCGCTGGCGCGGGCGACCCAGCTCGGCAGCCAGCGCGGCGGCGCCAGCACGCCGGCTTCGAACAGCGGCGCGAACGCGGCCACGTCCTCCAGCGCCATCTTGCCGGCGAACAGCCAGCGGCACAGCGGCAGGCGGTCGCGCTGCAGCGCCTGCCGGAAGAAGGTGTGCACCGACACCAGCCCGCGCAGGTACACCGTGTCCTTGGTGAACGCGGCGCCGCCGGCGGTAGGCACGCCGCGGAACACGCGCTGCGCCGAGGAGAAGCTCTCCGCCGGCGCTTGCCCGGCCGCGTCGAAGTAGCGGAACACCTCGATGAAGTCGGCGCCGTCGCGGGCCAGCGCGATCGCCTCGATGCGCAGGCTGATCCGCTTCATCCGCTCGATGTCGATGCTGCCGGTGATCTGCTCGGCGAAGGTCGCCAGGCCCTCCTGCGTCGCCGTCGTGCGCGGCGAGGACAATGCCAGGCTCGGCAACTGCACCTGCTCGCGGCCGTTGAGCGCGGTCAACGAATGCACCAGCGCTTCATGGTGGAACAGCTGCGCGCGGTCGTAGCCGCTGAACGAGGCGCCGGAGCGCAGGCGGATGCGGTGCGCGCCGGCCGCGGCCTTGGCCAGCAGCTCCGGATCCAGTTCCACCGCGATCACCCGCGCGCCGAAGAATTCGTCCAGGTCGCGTTGCAGCAGCAGGCGCAGCGCGCTGGCCGACACCGGTACCTGCTCCTCGGCCGACAGCAGCTCGCGATCCAGTTCCTGCGCGATGTGGATGAAGTGGCGCGCGGCATCGCGGGTGGTCGGGCCATGCCCGGGCATCGGATCCTCGGGGGCGCCGAACAGCTGCGTCGAGTACGCGCCGACCGCGGGCGTGCCCAGCGACTCCAGCAACGCCGCGGCCAGGTCCCAACTGCGCACCGAGGCCTGCAGGTAGGCGCCGAGCGGATGCGCAGCATCGGCCGCCTGCGCGATCGCCGCCAGCTCGCGGCGCGTGTCGACGAAATCCAGCCGCGGGTACTGCACCTGCGGCAACCGCGGCTGGCCGCGCGCCACGCTGTCCAGGAACGGCGCCTGCAACGCCGCCGGCCAACTCGCCAGAGCGAGCAGGCGGATGCCGCGTACCGCCTTGACCAATCGCGCATCGAGCGCGGCGTGGTGGCGGATGTCGGCGGGCAGCGCGGTCATCGCGAACCTGGGCGCGTACGGCGACGGGTCAGCGGCGCAGGGTGCGCGGTGGCGGTCGCCGGCCGCCGGGCTTGCCCGGCCCCGGCTTGCCGGCCTTGCCGGCGGCCGCGTTCTGCGCCTGGCGCTGCGCCAGCTTGCCGGCGGCGCCGGCGACCTCCTCGCGCAGCTTCAGGTAATTGGCCAGGCGCGCCGCGTCGATCTCGCCACGCTCGATCGCCGCCTGCACCGCGCAGCCCGGCTCGGCGTGGTGCGCGCAGTCGTTGAAACGGCACTGCGCGGCCAGCGCCTCGATGTCGGCGAAACCGCCCTCGGCCAGGTCCTCCTCGCCGGTGGGCTTGAGTTCGCGCATGCCCGGCGTATCGATCAGGCACGCGCCCGAGGGCAGCGGCAGCAGCGCGCGGTGGGTGGTGGTGTGGCGGCCGCGCGAATCGTTCTCGCGCACCGCCGCGGTGCGCATCTTCTGCACCCCGAGCAAGGTGTTGGTGAGCGTGGACTTGCCGGCGCCGGACGAGCCGACCAGCACCGCGGTGCGCCCGGCGCCCAGCCAGGGCCGCAGCGCCGCGACGCTGTCGGCCTGCTTGGCGTTGACGGTCAGCAGCGGAATGTCCTGCGCCGCCAGTTCCTCCAGCACCGCCAGCGCATCGTCGGCGTACTCGGTGAGATCGGCCTTGGTCAGGATCACCACCGGCGCGGCGCCGCCGCCGCCGACCAGCAGCAGGTAGCGCTCGATGCGGCGCGGATTGAAGTCCGCATCCAGCCCGCAGACGATGAACACCGTATCGATGTTGGCCGCGATCACCTGCTGGTGGTAGTGCTCGCCGGCCGCGCCGCGCTTGATCGCGGTGCGCCGCGGCAGCAGCGCGACGATGCGCTTGCCGTCCTCCAGCAGCACCCAGTCGCCCACCGCCGCGCGCTCGTGGCTGGGGAAGCGCGGCCGCTGCCACTCCGGCAGCGACTCGACCTTGAAGCCGGTGTCCACCGCATCGGCCACCACGTAGCCGGTGCGGTGCTGCTCGCTGACCCGCGCCGGCCGCGCCAGCGGGTGCGCGTCGAACAGCGCGCGCCAGGCCGGCTCCTCGGGCAATCCGGGCCAGGGCCAGCCGATGGGGCGCAGTGCGTCGAAGTCGATCGGAGGGGAGGTCATGGGCGGATTCTAGACGGTGCCGGCCCGGCCCGGCCGCCATGTCGCATTTCCGTTACCATGCCGGTTCCACGCCCCCACCGGCCAATGCAATGCCCACGCCCCCGATCAAGCCGCTCGCGATCCGCGAACGCCTGTCCGAAGTCCGCTACGAAATCCGCGGCGAACTGGCGCGGCGAGCCCGGGAGCTGGAGGCGCAGGGGCGCAAGCTGATCAAGCTCAACATCGGCAATCCCGGCGCGTTCGGGTTCCGCGCGCCGGAACACCTGCAGCGCGCGATCGCCGACGACATGGGCCGCACCGATCCCTACACCCACCAGCAGGGCCTGCCGGAGGCGCGCGAGGCGATCGCCGCGGCCTACGCGCGGCGCCAGCACCCGGATGCGCATCCGGACCGCATCTTCGTCGGCAACGGCGTCAGCGAGCTGATCGACCTGTCGCTGCGCGCGCTGCTCAACCCCGGCGACGAAGTGCTGGTGCCCTCGCCCGACTACCCGCTGTGGTCGGCCGCCACCATCCTCAACGACGGCCGCCCGGTGTACTACCGCTGCGCGCCGGAGAACGGCTTCCAGCCCGACCCGGTGGAGATCGAGACGCTGGTGTCCTCGCGCACCCGCGCCATCGTGCTGATCAACCCGAACAATCCCAGCGGCGCCAGCTATTCGCGCGAGCTGCTGGAGAAGATCGTGGCGATCGCGGCCAAGCACAACCTGCTGCTGATGGTCGACGAGATCTACGACCAGGTGCTTTACGACGACGCCGCCTTCGTGCCGGTCGCGCCGCTGGCCGGCGAGCATCCGTGCATCAGCTTCGGCGGCCTGAGCAAGGTGCATCGCGCCTGCGGCTGGCGGGTGGGCTGGGCGCTGCTGTCCGGCGCCGCCGAGCGCGTCACCGAGTTCCGCAACGCGATGGACCTGCTCGGCGCGCTGCGCCTGTGCGCCAACGTGCCGGGCCAGTACGCGATCGACGCGGCGGTCAACGGCCCGGATACGATCTCGCCGCTGTGCGCGCCGGGCGGCCGCCTGTACGAGACCCGCCGCGCGGTGATCGAGGCCTGCGCGGCCAGCGAGCATCTGTCGCTGGCGCAGCCGGCCGGCGCGCTGTACGCGTTCCCGGCGGTGGTCGGCGCGGCCGCGCGCGCCTTCGACGACCACGATTTCGCGCTGGAGCTGATGAACGACGAAGGCGTGCTGGTGGTGCCCGGCTCCAGCTTCAACGTGCCCTACCGCCACCATTTCCGGGTGACCCTGCTGCCGGAGGCGGCGGTGATGCGCGAGGTGTTCGCGCGCATCGACCGCGTGCTGGCGCGGCGCGCCGAGGCGGCGACCAAGGTGGTGCCGCTGAAGCCGCGCAGTGTGGCTGCGGGGCGGTGAATCGGGAATGGGGAATGGGAATTGGCAAAGCGTTTGCCGTTCCTGCGACCGCGAATCCCGGTGACGTGGCAGCCTTCGGTGTTGCGTAGATGAGCCAGGGCAGTTTCGCCACGCTCCAGCAGGTCCCGCTGCGCTATCTGGCGCTGGGCGATTCCTACACGATCGGCGAAGGCGTGGACGCCGACGGGCGCTGGCCGATGCAACTGGTCGCGGCGCTGCGCCGCGACGGCATCGCCATCGCCGATCCGCGGATCGTCGCCACCACCGGCTGGACCACCGACGAGCTCGCGGCCGGCATCGACGCGGCGGCGCCGCAGGGGCCATTCGATCTGGTGACGTTGCTGATCGGGGTCAACAACCAGTACCGCAGGCGCCCCCTCGATGAATACCGCGCGCAGTTCGATGCGCTGTTGCAGCGCGCGATCGGGTTCGCCGACGGGTGGGCGCGGCGGGTGCTGGTGGTGTCGATCCCGGACTGGGGCGTGACCGCGTTCGCGCAGCCGCCCGCGCACGATCCGGCCCGCATCGGCACGCAGATCGATGCGTTCAATGCGGCCGCGCAGGCGTGCTGCCTGGCGCGCGCGGTGCGCTTCGTCGACATCACCACGGCCAGCCGCGATGGCGGCGGCAGCGCGGCGATGCTAGCCGCCGACGGCCTGCATCCCTCGGCGGCGATGTATGCGCGCTGGACCGATCAGGTGTTGCCCGCGGCGCGCGATGCGTTAGCCTAGCGGCGTACGACGCCCCGCTGCCAAGGACCGACATTGCGCGACGCCAGCGCCACCCAGCCCATGACCCGCCCGCAGGCGCAGGCCATCGCCCGCGCCTTCCTGCCCACGCATCCGCTCGGCAATCGCTACGACTACTACTACACGCGCACCAAGCTGCGCACCGATCCGCTGTACCCGGGCGTGCTCGCCGCGCTGCGCGGCACCGACGCGCCGGTGCTGGACCTGGGCTGCGGCCTGGGCCTGCTCGCGCATGCGCTGCGCGCCGACCGCCAGCGGCAGCGCTACCACGGCGTGGACATCGATGCGGCCAAGATCCGCCGCGCCGGCGCCATCGCCGCACGCAACGGGTTGCAGGACACGCGCTTCGAGGTGGTCGACCTGGGCCAGTCCTGGCCCGAGCACCACGGCAGCGTCGCCATCCTGGACGTGCTGCAGTACCTGGACCAGGCCATGCAGGCCAACCTGATCCGCAGCGTCGCGCGCATGCTGACGCCGGGCGCCAAGCTGGTGATCCGCAGCGGCCTCGGCGACAGCAGCGGCCGCGGCCGCACCAGCCGCATCACCGACGTACTCGCGCACCTGGCCGGCTGGATGCAGGAAGTGCCCAAGTGCTATCCCACCCGCGAGAGCCTGCAGACCCAACTCGACGCGGCCGGACTGCAGGCCACGTTCGCGCCGCTGTACGGCAATACCCCGTTCAACAACTGGCTGATCGTCGCCGAGCCGCGCTGAGGCGGTTCGGCGCGCGATGGCCAGGAAATGGCGCGGCGCCACCGCGCGCCGCGCGTTCGGCAACGTCCACCTGCGCCGGCATCGGCGCGCTGCATTCGCGCATCCGCAGGGCAGCGCACAGGCACTGCCGCGCTTCGCCAGCGCCAGCGCCAGCGCCAGCGCCGCGGCGCACGATGCTTATACTGCCGCGTCGCCGATCGCGCGTCGGCGGCGGCGCTCGCATTCCATGGAGGGAACCATGCCCGACCTGGCGATGCGCGCGATGTTCCTCGTCACGCCCGACCGCACCAGCACGCAATGCCCGCCGCCCGCCCGCGGTCGACGCCACCACGGTGCGCGCCGACGCAGCCGGCGCCATGCGCGCTCCTTCTTTCCCATCTTCCCGTGCGCGACCGCGCCGGAACGGTTCTTCCCGCCCTTGGAGCTTCCATGACCTCCCCAACTCCTGCCCCCTATTCCGGCCTCGGCATCGCTTCGTTCGCCGTCAGCCTGATCGCCGCGGTGCTCAGCTTCGCGCTGATCGCCCTCAGCGGCGTGCTGTCGTATACGCGGCCCGACGGCCTGGACGAGGAATCGCTGGCGGCGATCCTGATCGGCCTGGGACTGATGATCACCGTCTTCGCCGAACTCGCCGCGGCCGGGCTGGGCGTCGGCTGCCTGTTCCAGCGCGACCGGCGCAAGCTGTACGGCGTACTCGGACTGATCTTCTCGATCGCCACCCTGCTCGTCATCGTCGCGCTGCTGGCGTTCGGGCTCATGCAGGAAAGCTGAGGCCGGCGCTGGCCTTGGGCGTCATGTCCGCAGCCCCTTCGATGTCCCGGCTCGGCAGCAGGCGCGCGCACCGCAAGCGCGACGGTCGCCGCTACTGCGGCACCACGCTGCTGTAGCCGCGCTCCTGCACGGCCTGCAGCACGCCCGCCACGATCGCCACGTTGTGCCCATGCGCCGCGCCCTCGTGCAGCAGCACGATCGCGCCGGGCGCGAGGTCGCGCACGATGCGCGCGACCGTGGCCTGGGGATCGCAGGCCACGCCATCGAAGCCGCGCGCGCTCCAGGCGACGCGGGTCAGCCCGTGGCGGCGCAGCGGCGCGGCGACGAAGGGATTGGTCATGCCCACCACCGAGCGGTACCAGCGCGGGGCACTGCCGGCGATGGCGGACAGCGCCTGCTGCGCCTGGTCGATCTCGCGCGCCATGCGCCGCGGACCCAGCGCCCAGAACCAGGCCTGCGGATGGGTGTGGCTATGGTTGCCGATGCCGTGGCCGCGGCGCAGGATCTCGCGTACGAGATCGGGACGCGCGGCGGCGCGTTCGCCGACCAGGAAGAACGTGGCCTTGGCCTGGTGGCGGTCGAGCAGGTCCAGGATCGGCCCGGTGTCGTCGGACGGGCCGTCGTCGATGGTCAGCCATACCCGCGGCGCGGCGCCCGGCAGGCGGCTGAGGACCGGGCCGTAGAGCCAGGCGCGCGGCAGGAATACCGGCAGCACGAACGCGGCGTGCGAGGCCAGCAGCGCCGGCAGCCCGATGCGCCAGCCCCAGGCCCACCAGAGCGCGGCGACCAGCGCCTGCGAGGCCAGCGCCCAGGGCAGCCAGCGGTACGGGTGGTTGGGCACGCGATGCAGCGTTTCCGGAACTGTCATGCCCCATGATGCCATGGGGCGTAGAATGGCTGGTCCGACTCAGCGACCGAATCACTGCCATGTCCCTCGATCCCGCCCTGCGTTCCCGCATCGAAGCGTTGCTCACCTCCAACCGCGTCGTGCTGTTCATGAAAGGCCAGCCGAGCATGCCGCAGTGCGGGTTCTCCGCCAAGGCGGTGGGCGCGCTGAACGAGCTGGGTGTGGACTTCGCCCACGTCAACGTGCTGGCCGACCAGGACATCCGCGAAGGCATCAAGGTCTACGGCGATTGGCCGACGATTCCGCAGCTGTACGTGAACGGCGAGCTGATCGGCGGCAGCGACATCATCCTGCAGATGGCCGGCAGCGGCGAACTGAGCGAACTGCTCGGGCTCGAGGCACCGGACCGCACTCCGCCGTCGATCACCATCACCGACGCGGCCGCGGAAATGCTGCGCGGCGCGCTGGCCGATGCGCCCGGCGCGACCCTGGCGCTGGCGATCGACGCGCAGTTCCAGCCGAATTTCCAGCTCGCCCCGACCGATCCCACCGCCATCGCCGCCGAATCCAACGGCCTGCGCGTGCAGTTCGACCTGGCCAGCGCGCGCCGCGCCGACGGCATCACCATCGACTGGGTCGACGACCTGCGCGGCCGCGGCCTGGCCATCGACAACCCCAACGCGCCCAGGCCGGTGCAGGACCTCAGCCCGCGCGACGCCGACGACCAGGTGCGCGCCGGCGGCCTGATCCTGGTGGACGTGCGCCCGCCGGAAGAGCGCGCGGTCGCCTCGGTGAACGTGCCGTTCCGCACCCTGGATGGCGATCAGCGCGCGCAACTGGAAGCGCTGCCGAAGGACACCGCGCTGGCGTTCCTGTGCCACCACGGCGGGCGCAGCGCGCAGGCCGCCGAACAGTTCCGTGCGCTGGGCTTCACCCGCGTGCACAACGTGGTCGGCGGCATCGACGCCTGGGCCGACCAGGTCGACAGCGGCGTGGCCAAGTACTGAACGACGCCACGCAGGACGGCGACACACCGCGGGCGGCCACTGGGTCGCCCGTTTTTTATGAAGCACTTCGGCGGAGAGCGATTTCGATGATGCGTACCCTGCGATGCTGCATGGCGACCCTGCTCGGCGTGGCCGCCGCGTCCGCTGCCGCCGCGCCCGGCGCGGCGCAGCCCACGCCGCCCCCGGCGGTGCTCTACGTCGCTCCGCTCGGCGGGGACGCCACGGTGATGAGCTACGTGCCGGTGCGCAATACCCCATCGGACGAGGCCGACCTGGCGAACTGGCGCGGGCTGAAGCGGCCGATGCGGGTGTTCGTCGATGGCGCCGAGCGCGGCATGGCCACGCCGCTGGGCTTCTCGATCGACGACAACACCATGTGCGGCGGCGACCTGCGCGTGCGCTTGAAGACCGCGCACGGCCCCACCTTGGCGCAGGACGCCCTGCTCGCCTCGTTCGACCTCAATCCCGGCCAGCGCTTCGTTCGCCGCGATCTGGACGCACCGCAGCAACGCGCGCTGCTGCAGGCGCTGGGCAACGATCCGTCCCTGCGCAAGCGCCTGCCCGCGGCGGCGCTGAAGGCGCTGCTGGCGAAACTCGCGACGCCACCGGCCGATGCGGCACGGATGCTGACGGTGATCGCCGATACGACGCGTCCCGGCCACGAGATCGCCGTGGTCACCGCCAGCGCCTACGGCCCGGCGGCGCCCGCGACGGCCGACGACGCGCCATCGGCCAAGCTGGCCACGCTGCTGGCGGTGCTGGAACGCGGCGAGACCGGCTGGCGCCTGCGCAAGAGCGTCGCCGACTACGGCTGCGACGATTGCGACGAGCGCCACGACGACTACGCCGTGCTGCAGTTCGCCGACATGGATGCCGACGGTACCGTGGACTTCCTGATCCAGCACTCCGGTTACGAAACCCACGGTTTCTGGCTGCTGCACGCGGTCGACGGTGCATGGAAACTCGAGGACCTGGTCGGCGGTTGCTGAGCGCCGCCCGCCGTCGCAAGAAGCTTGCCCCCGCACTGTAGGAGCGGCTTCAGCCGCGACACACGCTCACCGTAGCCCCTGTCGCGGCTGAAGCCGCTCCTACAAGAGCGCCGCGCGTCGTCCGCCGCTCACCCCGCGAAGCCGCCCTCATCCAGGAAGCGCTGTTCTTCCTGCGTCGTCTCCCGCCCCAGCGCCGCATTGCGATGCGGGAAGCGGCCGAAGCGCTGAATGATCTCCTCGTGCTGCACCGCCCACTGCAGGCAGTCGGCGTCGCCCAGCGCGCTGAACAGTTCCACCGCCTCGCGCTGCAGCGCCGGATCTTCGGCATGCTCGTACGGCAGGTAGAAGAACATGCGCAGCTCCGGCTCCACCTGCCGGTCGTGGCCGGCCGCCAGCGCCAGCCGCGCGTAGCGCCGCGCCAGGCCGTCGGTGGCGTACGCATGCGCGCTGCCGCGGAACGCGTTGCGCGGCACCTGGTCGAGCAACAGCAACAGCGCCAGCGCGCCCTCGGCGCTGTCCAGCCACGCCGGGTACTCGCCACGCGCCGCGGCATGGTGCGCGTCGAGCAGATGCTGGCGCACGTTCGCATCGAACGACTCATTGGTGGCGAACCAGCGCGCGCGACCGGCGCTGCGCCAGAATTCCACGACGGCGTGGGGCAGGATCTGTGACATTGCGGCTCCATCGGTCGGCATTGGGCTTCTATACCCGATCCCACGTCGGCAGACGGTGTGCGGCGAGCGCTCCGCGGGCTGTCGGCGCAGCGCGATCGACCCTGCCGACCGCACCCGGACCATCGCTCCGCCGTTCCACCATGCTTCCGCAAAATCGCATCGGCCGAGGCGGCGCCGTACCGCGCTGCCAACGAGCCTCTGCCGGGCCAGGCATCCGCCTGCCAGCTCGCCTTTGCGAATCCCCAATCCCGAATCCCAAATCCCGCCGCACGACACTTGGCAAGCGCGCCGGCTCGGGCTAGCGTGCGCAGGCGGCTGCATCGCGGCAGCCAACATCCGGGGACAATCTGATGCGTCATCTGCTGCTCGCCTGCCTGGGCGTGGCGCTGTGCGGCCCTGCCGCGGCGGCCTCGCGCTTCGTCGAAGACCCCTACCCCAGCACCTACCGGCCGCTGGCATCCACGCCGGTGCTGATCGAGCACGCCACCGTGCTGACCGGCAACGGCGAACGCCTGGACGACGCCGACGTGCTGCTGCAGGACGGCCGTGTGCAGGCGGTGGGCCGCGCGCTCGCCGCCCCGGCCAACGTCACCCGTATCGACGGCCACGGCAAGTGGGTCACGCCCGGCATCATCGATGTGCACTCGCATCTGGGCGTGTACGCCAGTCCCGGCGTCGGCGCGCACAGCGACGGCAACGAGATGACCGCGCCGGTGACGCCCAACGTCTGGGCCGAGCATTCGGTGTGGCCGCAGGATCCCGGCTTCGGCACCGCGCTGGCCGGCGGCGTCACCGCGTTGCAGGTGCTGCCGGGCTCGGCCAACCTGGTCGGCGGCCGCGGCGTGACCCTGAAGAACGTGCCCGCCACCACCTACCAGGCGATGAAGTTCCCCGGCGCGCCGTGGGGGCTGAAGATGGCCTGCGGCGAAAACCCCAAGCGGGTCTACGGCGAAAAGGGCGGCCCGGCCACGCGCATGGGCAACGTCGCCGGCTACCGCGCCGCGTTCATCGACGCCAGCGAGTACCTGCGCAAGAACGCGCCGAAGAAGCGGGCGCCGGAGAAGCGCCACTGGTGGAGCCGTGGCGCCGGCGACAACGACAGCAGCGGCGACAGCGGCGGCAAGCGCGACCTGAAGCTGGACACCCTGGCCGGCGCGATCAACGGCGACATCCGCGTGCACATCCACTGCTACCGCGCCGACGAGATGACCACCATGCTCGACCTGGCCAAGGAGTTCGGCTTCAAGGTCGCCGCCTTCCATCACGGCGTGGAGGCCTACAAGATCGCCGACCGCCTGGCCCAGGAGAACGTCTGCGGCGCGCTGTGGGCGGACTGGTGGGGCTTCAAGATGGAGGCCTTCGACGGCATCCAGGAGAACATCGCCCTGGTCGACCGCCCCGCCAACGGCTGCGCGATCGTGCATTCGGACTCGGAGGAAGGCATCCAGCGGCTCAACCAGGAAGCGGCCAAGGCGATCGCCGCCGGCCGCCGCGCCGGCATCGACATTCCGCCCGAGCGCGCGATCCGCTGGCTGACCAGCAACCCGGCCAAGGCACTGGGCATCGACAAGCAGACCGGCGCGCTGGAGCCGGGCAAGATGGCCGACGTGGTGCTTTGGAACGGCAATCCCTTCAGTTCCTACGCGCTGGCCGAGAAGGTCTACATCGACGGCGCGCAGGTCTACGACCGCGCCGATCGCCGTCTGCAACCCACCTCCGATTTCATGCTCGGCCAGGAGGCTGCCCGATGAGCCGTTCCTACTCGCATGCGCGCCGCGCGTTGACGCAGCGGCTGGCGCTCGCCGCGTGCCTGGCGCTGGGCAGCGTGCCCGGCTTCGCCCAGGACGTGCTGATCCGCGGCGCCACCGTGCATACCGCCAGCGCCCGCGGCACCCTGCAGAATGCCGACGTGCTGGTCCAGGGCGGCACCATCCGCGCGGTCGGCCCCGGCCTGGCGGCGCCGGCCGGCGTGACCGTGGTCGAGGCCAAGGGCCGGCCGCTGACCCCGGCGCTGTTCGGCGGCATCACCGAAATCGGCATCGAGGAAGTGTCCGGCGAATCCTCCACCGTGGACAGCGCGCTGAGCCTGCCGCACGACCAGCCGATGCGCCCGGAATTCGACGTGACCCTGGCCTACAACCCGGACTCGGTGCTGATCCCGGTCGCGCGCGTGGAGGGCATCGGCTTCACCGCGCTCGGCGCCAACAGCGGCGGCGCCTTCATCGCCGGCCAGGGCGGGGTCATGCGCCTGGACGGCGGCCCCGACCCGATCGGCCCGCGCGCGCTGTACGTGCGCCTGGGCAGCGACGCACTGGAACTGAGCGGCAAGTCGCGCGCGGCGCAATGGATGCTGCTCGACCAGTTGGTGGCCGAGGCGCGCGGACGCATGCCGGCCGACTCGCCGCACGCGCTGCTGACCCCGGCCGGACGCGCCGTGCTGGCCAGGTACCTGGCCGGCCAGGGCCGCATCGTGGTGGCGGTGAACCGTGCCGCCGACATCCGCCAGCTGCTGCGCTGGGCCGAGCGCGAGAAGGTGCGCATCGCCATCGCCGGCGGCGACGAGGCGTGGAAGCTGGCGCCGCTGCTGGCGGCGGTGAAGGTGCCGGTGTTCGTCAACGCGCTGGACGACCTGCCCAGCAGCTTCGACCAGATCGGTGCGACCCTGGAGAACGCCGCGCGCTTGAACGCGGCCGGTGTCGCGGTGAGCTTCACCCAGGGCGGCGACGGCGCGCACAACGCGCGCAAACAGCGCCAGCTGGCCGGCAACGCGGTGGCCCACGGCCTGCCCTGGGAGCAGGGCCTGGCCGGGCTGACCCGGGTGCCGGCCGAGGCGCTGGGCGTGGGCGACAAGCTGGGCAGCATCGCCCCGGGCAAGCTGGCCGACCTGGTGCTGTGGGAAGGCGATCCGCTGGACGTGGCGCACTACGCCGAGCAGGTGTGGCTGGGCGGTCGCGCGATCCCGATGCGGTCGCGCCAGACCGAGCTGCGCGATCGCTACATGAAGCAGGCCGGCGCGCTGCCGCGGGCGTATCCGCAGTAGCGATGCCCCGGAGCGTCGTTCGGTGATCTGGTCGCCTGCTAACACCATGTCCTCGCAACGCGCTGGATGCGCTCGCCGCCACCATCCGGCGAGCGCGTCCCCATGAGGTTCTCTATCGAACTGACGTCGAGTTGGACCGTGAAATACGCGGAACGCATCGAGTCCGGATGGGTGTTCGATATGAGCAAAGGCGCATGCTGGCTTCGACTCAGACGCATCGAGGCACTGATCAATGCCGCCATGTCGCCCCTGCACTTCGGCAACGCGATCGACATGTATGTCCTGGGGTTCGAGATCGCGGACTCCCAGGAGGGCTTCACCTTCGAGGAAACCCGCGGCTACGTCAGCTATCGGCCCAAGAGCAAACGGCTGATCTCCGTTGCGCAAATGGACTGGCCGGAGATCCGCTCGATCAGTCCAATGGCGCAATTGGAGCTCTTCAACCAGTCGGTGCTCGGCTCCATCGATCGCGCGGCCAGCGCGCGACGCAAGCCACGGGACTTCGACTTCGCGGCCTTTCGCCTTGCGATGCGCCAGGCCTTGCAATCGCTCGACCCTCGCGCCTGCCTCGTTGCGCTCGACGAGGAGCGATATCCCAGCGCGCCGGCATCGCCAGACAGCGCGAACTGACCCGCCCCAAGCATCATCCCAGCCGCTTCGACTGGCGACGGCACGCACCGCTGATCACCTGCTTTCGCCGCAATCAAGCTGATGCGGTTTGCCCTGTAGGAGCGGCTTCAGCCGCGACGGGCTTTCCCGGGAACGCCTCGTCGCGGCTGAAGCCGCTCCTACAGGACACTTCCCGAAGTCGGCAAAGGCGCCCTGCAGCACGCCGTGGCGCACTGCGCGGCGTGGCCCGAGCCATCAGCAGGCACGCGGCCTTGCCGCGTCCCCGCCACGCATGCGCACCGGTGCCACGCCCATCGCCGGCTCAATGCGCATCGATGGTCGCGCTGACCTTGGCCCAGCCGTTGCCGCGCACCACCTCGAACCCGGCCTCGACCACGTGCAGGTACAGCGCGTTGCTGTAGCGGCGATCCTGGCTGCGGTTGGCCTGCAGCCAGTTCAGGAACGGCTTGACGTCGACGTTGAGGCTGCCGCTGGTGGGAAGGTTGGGCTGCCCGGCGGTGCCGTGCGGGATGAAGGTGTAGACGTAGTAACCCGCAGCGCTGTTGTTGCCCTCCCACAGATCGAACGTATAGCCGCCAGCGCTGATCACGTTGCTGGCAGTGAGCGTGCCGATCGGCCAGGAGTTGTGCCCGCCCCAGATCATCACTTCCAGCTGCGGCACGCCCTTGCTGGTGTCGTGGCGGAAGAACAGGTCGTAGGCGAAGTCACCGCCGAGGTTGCTGCCGCCGGCACTGTAGTTGAACTTGACCGGGATCGTGCTGAGCGAGGACACCTGCCGCGGGAACAGGGTGTCGCTGGTCGGGTTCCAGTCGTAGTGCCAGCCGCGCACGATCGCCGGGTAGCCATAGAGATTGGAACTGGAAAAATTGAAGGTCACCGTCAGCTCCGGCGTGCTGCCGGTGCCGAAGCTGCCCTGGATGACGTTATTGGGGTCGTTGAAATTGTTGACCCAGGCGTAGTGGTTGCCGAAGATCTTGTAGGGCCCGGCCAGCGCCAGCGGCGCGGCCGCCAGGCAGGCGACGGCGAACAGGGTCTGCAGCAGGCGCCGGCGCAGCGAAGCGTGCGGCGTACGGACGCATGGGACTGACGTGGCGATCGGAACGGCGTGCGGGTGATGCATGGCGATGCTCCTGGCCGGTCGGCGCATGACAGCGACACTGCTGTCGCGGCGGACCCTAGCAAGGCGCAGCGGCGGCGAGCTATGAAAAGAAGCGCGCGCGGCATGCGCTGGCGCAATAGCGCTATCCGCTCCAACCTCCGTGCGTGCGACGCTTCCCAGTTCCCGTACCCGGGCGAGACCGGCACTGCCGCGTTGTCTACGCCAGCCGCCAGCCCGACGCCGCGGCGACATGGTCGCTTCGCACTGCAGCATGCGCCGGCCTCCGGCGCATCGCGCTAAGCTGGCCGTGGTCCGCCGGAGAAGCACGATGCGCCTGCACTGGTATTTCGATTTCGTCTCGCCGTTTTCCTATCTGCACTGGCACAAGCTCAAGGCGCTGCCCGCGTTCGCGCAGATCGTGCCGGTGCCGATCGTGTTCGGCGCGGTGTTGCAGCATCTGCACACGCGCGGCCCGGCGGAAATCCCGCACAAGCGCGGCTTCACCTACCAGTTCGTGCAGTGGCAGGCGCAACAGGAAGGCGTGCCGCTGCGCTTTCCGCCGGCGCATCCGTTCAACCCGCTGGCCGCGTTGCGGCTGTGCATCGCCGCCGGCGGCACCCCGCAGGCGATCGACGGGCTGTTCGACTGGCTGTGGCGCGACGGCCGCGCCGGCGACGACGCAACGGCGCTGGCCCCGGTCGCGCAGGCGTTGGGCATCGCCGAAGCGGCCGCCGCCATCGCCGATCCGCAGGTCAAGGCGCAACTGCGCGGCAACACCGAACAGGCCCTTGCCGCCGGTGTGTTCGGCGTGCCGACGCTGCAGATCGACGACACGCTGCTGTGGGGCAACGATGCGCATCCGCTGATGCAGGCGGTCCTGGCCGACCCGCAGCTGCTGCAGCGCGGCGAGATGGCGCGGCTGGCGGACCTGCCGGTCGGCGTGCAACGCGGCGCCTGACCCGGCCGCGCCCTCGCCCACCGTCTGCGCTACCCTAGCCGGCATCGACGAAGCGCGACGCCGGAGGGGGCCAGATGCGTATCGGGATCGTGGTGGATTCTGCCTGCGACTTGCCACAGGACTACATCGCAGACCACAACATCGTGTTGTTGCCGATCAGCGTGCGCATCGGCGAGGCGCTGCTGGCCGATCATCGCGACGAGGAGGCCACCTTGAGCTTCCTGCACGCGCACGTGGCCGAGCATGGCGCCGAGGCGGAGACCATTCCCTTCAGCGTGGCGCAGATCCGCGAGCTGTTCCTGAGCCGGCTGGTGATCGACTACGACCACGTGTTTTGCATGACCATCACCAAGACCCGCAGCCCGATCCACCAGCATGCGCTGCAGGCCAGCTTCGCCATCCTCAACGACTACAAGCCGATCCGGCAGGCGGCCGGGCACACCTCGCCGTTCGCGCTGCGGGTGCTCGACACGCAGAACCTGTTCGCCGCGCAGGCGGTGACCGCGGTGGAGGCGGTGCGGCTGCGCGAGGCCGGCGCCAGCGTGCAGGCGATCCGCGAACGGCTGGAGGAACTGGCCGGCAACGTGCACGGCTACATGATCGCCCGCGACCTGTACTACATGCGCGCCCGCGCGCGCAGCAAGGGCGACCGCAGCGTCGGCCTGCTCAGCGCCGCGCTCGGCACCGCGCTGGACATCAAGCCGGTGCTGCACGGCTATCGCGGCGACACCGCCCCGGTGGCCAAGATCAAGGGCTTCGACGCGGCGGTGCAGAAACTGTTCGCCTTCGTCGGCAAGCGCGTGGCGGCCGGGCTGATGACGCCGACGCTGTGCCTGAGCTACGGCGGCGAACTGAGCGAACTGCGCGCCCTGCCCGGCTATACGGCGCTGCGCCAGACCTGCGAGGCGCACGGGGTGGAAGTGCTGGAAAGCGTGATGAGCCTGACCGGCATGGTCAACGTCGGCAAGGGCGCGATCACCCTCGGCTTCGCCGATGGGCCGCATACCTTCGCCTAGCGCCGCACGCACGCCCACGCGTTGTGTAGGAGCGGCTTCAGCCGCGACCTGGCGTTACCGATGGATCTCGGTCGCGGCTGAAGCCGCTCCTACAGACCCCCACACGTAGACGGCCCACTCACGGCGCCGCCTGCTAGGCTGCGCCGCACCGCTCCAACCGAGATCCGCCATGGCCGTGACCTATTCGATCAGCCTGCCCGACCCCGCCCGCGCACGTGGCAGCGAGCCGACGCTCAGCTTCAGCGCCCACGGCGCCGACGCCTTCGCCGAACAGTTGCAGCAGGCGCTGAGCGACCCGGCCTGGTTCGAGCGCTGGCGCGCGCTGCAGCCCGAACCGGACGAGGTCGACCCGGCGCTGGGCGTGGTCGATGCGTCCGCCCGCGTCAGCGGCAAGCAGGACGATCTGCGCATCGATCTGCTCGCCACCACCAGCATTCCCGGCGATATCCTCAAGCAGCGCATGCGCCTGCTCGCCGGCAGTGGCTGGGAATTGCGCAACGTGCGTTGAGCGCAGCGTCCGCACCGGCCAGGCTTGCACGGCCGCTGTAGGAGCGACTTCAGTCGCGACGGGCGTTACCGATGGAGCGCGTCGCGACTGAAGTCGCTCCCACCGCGCATTGCCAACCGCGATCCCAGGGCCGGGCAGTTAGCGCGCCACGTCGCCCGCCACCGTGTCTGCCGCATGCTGCGGCCAACGCCATTTCAGGTTCACCGCCAGCGTGCCGGACACGATCAGGCCCAGGCCCAGCCACTGCACCGCGACCAGGCGGTGACCGTACAGCAGGTAGTCCAGCAGCAGCGTGACCAGCGGATAGACGAACGCCAGCACCGCGATCGTCGCCACGTGCAGATGCCGGTAGGACGCATAGAACAGCACGTAGACGATGCCGCTGTGGATGACGCCCAGGCCCGCCAGCCATAGCCAATGCGGTCCGGGATGCATGGCGCTGCCGCTGGAGAACCCGACGA
Organism: Xanthomonas sp. DAR 35659; assembly: GCF_041242975.1. Taxonomy (NCBI): domain Bacteria; kingdom Pseudomonadati; phylum Pseudomonadota; class Gammaproteobacteria; order Lysobacterales; family Lysobacteraceae; genus Xanthomonas; species Xanthomonas medicagonis. Next base: position 1,064,410 of record NZ_CP162488.1, on the reverse strand, counting down.
GCAGCGCGCTCCCCACCCAGCACTGCACCATCACCACCGCCAGCGGCCGCTCGCGGCTGATGCGCCGCGACAGCAGCAGCGACGCGCCGCACAGCAGCGCCGCAAGCAGGGTCAGCGCGATGCCGAGCAGATAGCCGCGATCGGCCGTCCGCCACAGCCGCGCCGGGTCGGCCGAGCAGGCCACGCCGACGAAGGCCAGCAGCGTCCAGCCGAGGTCGCCACGGCGCGTGCGCTCGCCCTGCAGCAACGCCGCCAGGATCAGCATCACGAACGGAAACACGTGATACACCATCGTCGCCACGCCGATCGACGAGCGCGCCATGCCGGCGAACAGCGCCACCCAGTTCAGTACCAGCAGCACCCCGCTGAGCGCGGCGTCGCGCAGCAGCCTGCGCTCGCGCCACAGCCCGCGCAGCTGGCCGCCGAACAGGCCGCACACGGTGAGGAACAGCGCGCCGAACAGGCAACGGTAGAACACCGCGGTCACCGGATCCTGGCCGCTCTCGTGCACGAACACGCCGACCGAGCCGATCAGCACCTCCGCCAGCAGCAATTGCCACAGCGCGCGGCGCGCGGCGCCCGCGGGAACGGCGGCCGCGCTCACGACGCGATCGTCCCGTGCAGGTACAGCACCGCGCTGCCGCGCACATGGACGTGTTGCGCCTCGACCCGGCAACCGAGTTCGCCACCACGGGCCGAGGCCTGCCAGGCGGTCAGCTGCGGCTTGCCCAACACCCGTGCCCACAGCGGCGCCAGCGCGGCGTGGATGGACCCGGTGACCGGGTCCTCGGCACCGCCGTTGGCCGGCCAGAAGTAGCGCGACACGAAATCGTGCTGGCGGCCCGGCGCGGTGACCGCGACGTCGCGCGGCGCCAACGCCAGCATCCGCGCCAGGTCCGGTACCAGCGCGCGCACCTGGTCCTCGTCCGCGTAGACGGCGATGTACGCCTGGGCATTGGCGTAGACCGCCTGCGGCGCGATCGACAAGGCGGCGTACAAGGCCGATGGCGGCGCTTCCAGCACCTGCGGCGCCTGGTTCGGGAAGCGCATCTCGAAGCTGCCGTCGGCGCACCGCGCCACGCCGAGTTCGCCCACCGCCGCCGCGCGCAGCCGCAGCGGGAACGGCGCCAGCCGCTGGCGGTCGATCACGAACGCGCTGGCCAGCGTGGCGTGGCCGCAGAAGCCGACTTCCTTCAGCGGCGAGAACCAACGGATGTCGAACACGCCATCGGCGCCGCGCACGAAGAACGCGGTCTCCGACAGGTTGTTCTCGCTGGCGATGGCCTGCATCGACGCATCCGGCAGCCACGCCGGCAGCGGCACCACCGCGGCCGGATTGCCCTTGAAGCGGACCGTACTGAAGGCATCGACGACGAACAGGGAGAGCGACACGGTTGACCTCGCGATGGCCGGCGGACGCCGGCACGATGCTCGGCAAGGCAGCAGTGTGCGGCCGGGCGCACGACCATTACAGATTCAGATACGCTGTAAATGCACCGATACAGATGAGGCGCCCGCATGCTCTTGTACGAAGCGCTCGCCGCGCAGTTGCGCCAGCAGATCGAGCGCGGCACGCTGCGCGCCGGCGAACGCCTGCCGTCGATCCGGCAATTGGCCGCCAGCCACGGCATCAGCGCCGCCACCGCGGTGCAGGCCTGCCTGCAACTGGAACGCGAAGGCCGGGTGCAGGCGCGCGCGCGCTCGGGTTACTTCGTGCGCGCCGCCGCCGCGCCACTGGCGGCCACCACCGCGCCGATGCGCCGGCGCAGCCCGGGCATGGTCGACAACCCGGCGCTGCAGGGCGTGCTCGACATGCTCGCGCGTTCGGACCTGGTGCCGCTGCACACCGCCACGCCGGCGCCGGCATTGCTGCCGGGCGCGCAACTGGCGGCCGCCCTGTCGCGGCAACTGCGCCGCAACCGCGGCGTCGCCCTCGACTACGCGCCGCCGCAGGGCCATGCCGCGCTGCGCCGGCAGATCGCGCAGCGCTATGCGCACTGCGCGACCACCGTGGCCGCGGACGAAGTGGTGGTGACCGCCGGCGCGATGGAGGCGATCAGCCTGGCGCTGCGCACCCTGACCGCGCCCGGCGACGTGGTGGTGGTGGAGACGCCCACCTACCACGGCATCCTGCAGGCGGTCGCGGCCTTGCGGCTGAAGGTGCTGGAAGTGCCCAACCGCGCCGGCCACGGCATCGACGCCGCGCGCCTGGACGCACTGCTGCAGCGCACCCCCGCGCGCGCCGCGGTGCTGGTGCCCAACTTCAACAATCCGCTCGGCAGCCTGACGCCGGACAGCGCCAAGCGCGCACTGCTGGACAGCTGCGCGCGCCACGGGACCGTGGTGATCGAGGACGACATCTACGGCGAGCTGGACTGGTCCGGGCAGCGGCCGCGCCCGCTGCGCCACTTCGACCGCCACGGCAACGTGATCACCTGCGGCGCGTTCTCCAAGGTGCTGGCGCCGGGCCTGCGCGTGGGCTGGCTGCTCGGCGGCGCCTGGACCGACGCGCTGGTCCGCGCCAAGTACTTCTCCACCATCGGCGGCGCCAGCCTGCCGCAGCTGGCGCTGGCCGACTACCTGCAGCGGCACGACCTGGAACGGCATCTGCGCAAGCTGCGCCGCACCCTGGCCGACAATGGCCAACGCCTGCGCGAGGCGATCGTGCGGCACTGGCCGGCCGACACCAGGGTCGGCGATCCCGCCGGCGGGCTGTCGCTATGGCTGCAGTTGCCCGAGGCCGGCAGCGGCCAGGCGCTGTTCGAGGCGGCGCTGGCCGAGGGGATCGGCACCTCGCCGGGGCACCTGTATTCCAGCCGCGGCGACTACGCCGACCACCTGCGCCTGACCTGCGGCCAGCCCTGGAGCGACAACCTGGAACGGGCGATGCGGCGGCTGGGCGCGCTGGCCGGACGGCTCCCACGCTGAGCCGGTGACGCTTGGCTGCGGCAGGGAATACAGACACGCAGGGACGGTGCCACGCGCGCGCCGAAGCGTGCGCGCCGAAGCTGTCGGGGCGCGCGCCGCCGGCCATGATCCCGATGCGAACTGGATGCCGTACCTCGCGCAGGCGTCGCACCACTGCTGCATGGCAAGTCGCCACGTGCACCCACGGCCCACCAACGTCGACAGCGACACGCCCTGGCCTGCGATCGCGCGCCGCACCGAGGCCGCGCCGATCAACGGCCGTAGGGAGCCCCAGGCGGGACGGCCGAGCCCGCTATGCCGTTGCCGCGCCGATCGCCAGCGCCGCGCAGGCGCCGAGCAACGCGCAACCGAGCATGGCCAAGGCGCTGAGTGGACTGCGCCAGCGCTGCCGCGACAACAACGGTGCGGATTTGCGGCAAGCGAGCATGGGGCGACTCCAGTCCGGACGACACGATGGCGTGGCCGAGGAATCTAGCGAGCCGCCATCTCACCCAACGCGACGGCAATCGCACAACCGCGCATTGGACGACGCGCCGCGCATTTGTTTACGCGTAGCGCCGATACCCGAGCGGAATCGCCATGCAACTGCCACGTCAACGTCATCTTGCCGTCGCGATCGCCACGGCCCGGGGCGGCGAGCACCGACCGGAGGCGTAATGCCAACCACGCCACAAGACGGCGCCAGAGCGGACCTCTGTATCTCCTGATGGGCAACATACCGTGGTGGAAGCGACTTCAGGGCACTTCTGACACCTTCGGGAAGTGCCCTGTAGGAGCGGCTTCAGCCGCGACGGGCTTTACCGGGAACGCCTCGTCGCGGCTGAAGCCGCTCCTACAGGGCCGCACTGCATCCGGCGGATTGTGGCGAAAGCAAGCTACTAGCGGTGTCCTTCCGTCGCCCCCACAACGATGCCCCAGCACGCGCCCTGCCCTCGCCCACAATGCGGAGCGCGCTGCGCTGGGACATGCGACCGCCGACGCCAGCGCACCCGGCGTGCCCGGCGCGCCCGGCGCGCCACCGCAGCACGCTCACCCCTGCAGCGCGCGCGCGTGATGGGCGATGTGCTCGCCGATGAAGCTGGCGATGAAGTAGTAGCTGTGGTCGTATCCAGGTTGCACCCGCAAGGTCAGCGGGTAGCCGGCGGCATCGGCCGCGGCCTGCAGCAACTGCGGCTGCAACTGCTTGTCAAGGAACTCGTCGCCGCCGCCCTGGTCGATCAGCAACGGCAGCCGCTCGGCGGCGCTGCCGATCAAGGCCGTGGCGTCGTAGGCCTTCCAACTGGCGCGGTCCTCGCCGAGATAGGCGGCGAAGGCCTTCTCGCCCCACGGCACCTGCGACGGCGCCACGATCGGCGCGAATGCCGACACGCTGCGATAGCGGCCCGGATTCTTCAGCGCGATGACCAGCGCGCCATGGCCGCCCATCGAATGGCCGCTGATCGCGCGCGCGCCATTGGTGCGGAAGTTGGCCTCGATCAACCCAGGCAGCTCCTGCACCACGTAGTCGTACATCCGGTAGTGCCTGGCCCACGGTTCGCGGGTGGCGTTGACGTAGAAGCCGGCGCCCTTGCCCAGGTCGTAGCCTTCGGCATCGGCGACCTCGTCGCCGCGCGGGCTGGTGTCCGGCGCGACCAGGATCACCCCGTGCTCGGCCGCGTAGCGCTGCGCGCCGGCCTTGGTGATGAAGTTCTGCTCGGTGCAGGTGAGCCCGCTGAGCCAGTACAGCACCGGCAGTGCGGCATGCTCGGCCTGCGGCGGTAGGTACACGGCCACGTGCATCGTGCAGCCGAGCACGCTCGACGTGTGGCGATAGACGTCCTGCCAGCCGCCGCAGCAGGCGTGGTGTTCGATGCGTTCCATTCGGTGGATTCCGGATTGGGGGATGCGGCCGGACCGACGCCGGCCGCATCCGAGACGCCGCCACGGGCGCGCCGTGGCGGCAGGGCTACTGCAACACGCCGCTCTTGCGCGCGACGTGGGTGGAGATCGCGTCCATCAGCGGGGGCGACAGGCAGTCGTACGGCTCCAGCTTCAGTTCGCGCAGGCGGCTGCGCACGCCGTCCATCGCTTCCGGGCGGGTGCCGCTCTCGATGATCGAGGACACGAACGCGGCGAAGCCCGGCGCCGACCAGCCCTGCTGCGACGACAGTTCGGTATGGATGAAGTCCAGCCCGTAGAACGGATGCTCGGTGTTCTCGATGCGGCCGTACATGTGCACGCCGCAGCCGGTGCAGGCGTGCCGGCGGATGGTGGCACTCTCGTCGACCACCTTCAGCTTCTCCTCGTGCACGGTGACCTTGACCTTGTCGCGGCCCACCACCGCCACCACCGAGAACGTCGCGCCTTTCGGCTTCCAGCACTTGGTGCAGCCGCAGGCGTGGTTGTGCGCGGTCTGCGCGCCCACCTCCACGGTGACCTTGTCGGCGGCGCAGTGGCATTCCAGGGTGCCGCCCTGGAAATTCTCCGCGCCCGCCCGCACACCCCCATCCACCGACGGATGAATCGTTACGGTACTCATCATGCCCCTCCCGGGTTCGTTGCGTACCTGCATGCGCGGAAGCGGCCGCGCGCCGCACTGACCGCCAGGTCAGAAATGAATCACGGTGCGGATCGACTTGCCCTCGTGCATCAGGTGGAAGGCCTCGTTGATCTCGTCCAGCGGCAAGGTGTGGGTGATGAACGGATCCAGATCGATCTCTCCGTGCATCGCCTGCTCCACCATGCCCGGCAACTGGGTGCGGCCCTTGACGCCGCCGAAGGCGCTGCCGCGCCACACGCGGCCGGTGACCAGTTGGAACGGACGCGTGCTGATCTCCTGGCCGGCGCCGGCCACGCCGATGATGACGCTCTCGCCCCAGCCCTTGTGGCAGCACTCCAGCGCCGAGCGCATCACGTGCACGTTGCCGATGCACTCGAAGCTGAAATCCACGCCGCCATCGGTCAGTTCGACGATGACTTCCTGGATCGGCTTGGCGTAGTCCTTGGGATTGATGCAGTCGGTGGCGCCCATGCTGCGCGCCAGCTCGAACTTGCCGGGATTGGTGTCGATGGCGAGGATGCGCCCGGCCTTGGCCTGCACCGCGCCCTGGATCACCGCCAGGCCGATGCCGCCCAGGCCGAACACCGCGACGCTGTCGCCTTCCTTGACCTTGGCCGTGTTGTGCACCGCGCCGATGCCGGTGGTGACGCCGCAACCGAGCAGGCACACTTTTTCCAGCGGCGCCTCGGGATTGACCACCGCCAGCGAGATCTCCGGTACCACGGTGTACTCGCTGAAGGTGCTGCAGCCCATGTAGTGGTAGATTGGCTGGCCGTTGTAGGAGAAGCGCGTGGTGCCGTCGGGCATCAGGCCCTTGCCCTGGGTGGCGCGCACCGCCTGGCACAGGTTGGTCTTGCCGGACAGGCAGAACTTGCACTTGCGGCATTCGGCCGTATACAGCGGGATCACGTGGTCGCCGACCTTGACGCTGGTCACGCCCTCGCCGACCGCCTCGACGATGCCGCCGCCCTCATGGCCGAGCACCGCGGGGAAGATGCCTTCCGGATCGTCGCCGGAGAGCGTGAACGCATCGGTGTGGCAGACACCGGTATGGGTGATGCGGACCAGCACCTCGCCCTGGCGCGGCGGCTCGACATCGATCTCGACGATCTGCAGCGGCTGGCCGGCTTCGAACGCGACGGCGGCACGGGATTTCATGAGGCTTCTCCTGGAATAACGGGATGGGTCGTGGGGATCGGAATCACTTGAGATAGGAACGGACCAGCATGCCCATCTCGCGCACGCGCGCGGCGCGCTGCGTCTCGGAGGCGGCGGCGTGGCCGAATTCTTCGCGGATATGCGCCTGCATCACTTCCGACATCAGGCCATTGACCGCGCCGCGGATCGCGGCGATCTGCTGCAGGACCGCGGCGCAGTCGGCGCCGCCCTCCAGCGCCCGCTCCAGCGCCTCCGTCTGTCCGCGCACGCGGCGGATGCGGGCCAGGACGCGCTTCTTCTCGTGGGGCGTGTGCGGCATCTCGGGTCTCGGAACTATACTGGGGGACAGTATATTCCTCCGCCCGCAAAAGAAAACTGCTGGCGCCATTGATCGCAAGTCCATAGGTTGTGCAGCTTGTACAAACTATGGTGAACCCGGCCGCGGACACCCTATGGCGCATAAAATTCTGAACAATTCATATTTCCCCCTACCCATCTTCAGAAGGCGCCCGAAGCCTACGACCCCAAAGCCGACATCGGGTGGCTACCGTGGCGTTCGAGTAACCAGCGAAGCGATCGGCTACTGTTAACATTCCTCTTGAACGTGCGAACCGAGCTGCACATGTTCGTTTTCACTCGTCGCGCCATGCAGCAGATGCTGGACAACATCGCGCCGTGGATGCCGGCGAGACCACTGGCAGAGCTGGTTGGGCGGCTCAACACCGCGCGCACGAACCGACTGCCGCAGATGTGGGAGCTAGCCTGGCTCTACGCGCTAGGGTCAGTCGTACTGGTCGAGCACGAGCGCCCACTTACCAATGGAAAGCCTGACCTCTGGTTTTCGGTTTCATATCGACACCAGATCGTCCCAGTGGTCGCAGACATCACGACTCTTTCGGACTCTGCACTGCACGGCGCCAATCAATTCGAACGGCTATCTGAGGCTTTGCATCAGCAGGCCCGCAAGGCAGGCATTCAGGGGGGCGGATTTCATGTTGCGGCCTCGCACTTGGAAGCGGGAGAAAGCGGCTCGAAGAAAGTGCAGCTTCTGATACCCACCGGACCGGCTTTCGAACAGCTCGTAAAGCGACATCTCAAGCCATTCGCCCGAAAAGTAGCTACCGCCCCGACGACGCCAAGCTTGCTAGAAGTAGACGAGCCCGGCGCCAAATTTACCGTCGAGTACAAAGGGCCCAGTAACTATTCTGGCGGTTCGCATCGCGCGTACGATAGCGTTTTGAGCCGCGACAACAACGTCCTGTTCAATCGCCTAAGCGACAAAACCAGACAGCTCAGAGGTGCCCCTGAAGGTACCGTCAGAATGCTCCTAGTCTGCGATGGCGATTGCGCACTACTGAGTCGAGATAAGACAATGGAAGGATTCAGCGCCAAGCAGATCGCTGAGCACTTCCTTCACGGAAGCCAAACAATTGATCTTGTTTTGCTGGTGACAGTGGCCCAGGAATCAGCATCGACCTTCGCTCGTCGTGAGCGCCGATACCTGCGCTGCGTCTTGGTTGCCGCTGCTTCCGGTAGACCGGCACACCTGACTTCTGGTGTTGTCGCCGCATTGAGCAGCGTGTTCGAGGAGGCCATCAAGATGCTTCCCGAGCCGCATATGATGCCAAACAATGCCATCCGTCGTAACTTTGACTCAAAATGGAGCGCTAGCATGGAAGGAGGATATGAGCAAAGCGGAGATCGAATCAAAGTTTCCGCGCGCGCAGTGCTTGAACTGCTGGCAGGTGCTATGTCCTATGAGCGATTTGCTGAAGTCCATGGGTGGACGGAAGGCGAACGCAATATGTTCAGATCGTGTCTCGCTTCAGGGCAGCTCTTCAGATCTGCCAGGATCGAATGCTTGGGATCGGACCAGGATGATGATTGGCTTGAGTTCGAATTCGGGCCGCCCGACCCAGCTATCAGCTCATTTCGGTTACCGCAAATGCCTGATTAGGCGACACTCAATCAAGGCGCGTTGTGACCGAATACCGCTACGGAAGCGCGGACACTGAAAAATCAATAGCTAAGGAAATATTCCGAATTTATGGCCAAGCTTACAGAGTTTGAAACCGCGTGAACTGGCCCTCCCATTCAGTACCTTGGGAGATGATCGTTCAATTCCAGAAGGACTATCCCAACAGCTTGGCTGCGCGCTACATTAGCATGGAAGGCCTCGCCCCGGCGCAGTCATAACCGCCCACTTTTTCGATTTTTCAACACTAATGCACAATCTATTCGATTCGCAGTTGTCTGCCGCGGAGCAGCTTCCGTCCACCTCAGATCGTCTTAATCATCTGCAGTCGATCTTGCGAGCGCTCTATCAAATTAGCGCTGTCAGCGCGCTCGAGCTTGTGCGCGGACTGACGCCTGACGGCATCGACAATTCGGCGCTGACAAGCCTTGCACGACGCTTCAACCAACCTACCGACGGCTTGCCCATCGAGATTCTTGAGGTTGCGACACCTATCGCTCGAAGCCTGATTGCTCGCACGTATCACGAGGGCTGGTTCGAGCTTGATGCAACATACGGCAACACGCTCGCAACCGAGGCGGCCGCGTGGGTTGCTTTTCGAAACAAGAAGCCCGGCCACGGAGTCGTCAGTCGGGCAGACATCGAACTGTGGGCGCCGCGGCTGGCGACATTGGTGCGCCGGAGCTTGAACTGCTTCGGCCCGACGTTGCCACGCCTATCCGTAAGCGGCCCGCCCACGGTCCATATAGGCTCAACCGAGCTGTCGATTCGCACGCCCGTCGTACACGGAGGGCTTCCGTTCGTCATCAGTGGTGTCGCCAACCGTAAGGGTCTGTGGAAGTTGGAGGGCCAGACTCTCAACTGGGCTGAGTCGGCCTCTTTCACGATCGACCTGCCAACCGGTTCGATTTTCGAAGAATTAGCGTCCAATTTTCCTGAGCGCTTCGACATTCGACCATTGGAGTTCGAGGGCCATCCACATTGGGTGTACTCCAATGTGCCTGTCCGCCAGACCAGCGTGTTTGAAGGCCGCGACCATGAGCTCCGCGCACTTTCTGAGTGGCTGGAGGATCCGGAGGGACTGCCGCAGTGCCTGATCTTTGGAGACGGCGGTTTCGGCAAGACTACGTTGGCCTTAGAGTTCCTCAATCGGCTACTGGAGGGTAATGAAGCTCTTTCGGTCCCGGCGCCTAGCGTAATCAGCTACTACTCGGCGAAGATGACCCGTTGGTCGGACGAGGGCGTCGTGCATCTACGTGGGGTCTCGGACGCGATGGAAGAATGTGTTCGTGAGGCGCTTTTTTGTCTGACGCCAGTTCTAGAAAAAGAGTACTACAAGCTCAGCGGGACAGCTCTTGTCGATCGAGTTGCGGCAGAATTCCTGCAGCAGGGATTTAAGCGCGATGACATTCTGCTTGTACTAGACAACACGGAGACTTTGGCGACTTCCCAGGAAGAGGTAGCCACCTTCGGCTTGTTCCTAAAGCAGATTGGCAAGCGCCTTGGAAGAGTGTTGATTACCTCGCGCCGGCGCGAGTTCGTCGCCTTCGAGCCAGTGCAGATTAGTTCGCTTTCCGATGAAGAATCCACGTCCTTAATGCGCAGACTAGCGGACGAGTACGGCGCAATTGCAATCAAACAGGCCGGCGAGTCGACCTTGAGGCGCGCAGCGAAGCAGCTCACCAACAAACCACTTTTGATCGACACGCTGGTCAAGTATCTTGCGCGCTCACCGATTGGTATTGATGAGGCGATCAAGCAAGTATTCCGTAAGACAAATGACCAACTCCTTGAATTTCTCTACGCGGATGCATGGTTGCGCATCAACGAACTTCAGCAGGAAGTCTTTCTAGTCCTTGTATCCGCGGCCATTCCTCTGGACAACGTCAATGTTGCCGATGCCTGTGCTCTGGCCGGCATACAGCACGTTGAGTTCCAGAAGGCTCTGGACGAGACATATTTCGCCACTGTCACGGATTACGGCGACCGCTACGAACTGCAGATCGTAGAGCTAGCCGCTCGCTTCTTTGAACAGCAACTCCGCAAGCGCGGCGAGTCCGACCGCCGACGCATCAAGGACTTTTCGCTTAAGGTTGAAGCGCAAGCCACTAGGCGCCAAAAAGTTGAGCGAAGCTATCGCCAGGATAGGGTAGCTGAGGCATTTCGAAGTCCATTTGCCAAGGCAGCAAAAATCGCAACGCAGCAGGGCGACCTAGGCTTTGCCGAGGAGAACTTCCGACTCGCGATCGAAGAAGAGCCGATGAATGCAGCCTTGCGGGACCGCTTCGCCTTATTTCTGCTCACTCGCCTTCAGCACCCAGATCTTGCACTTCTGCAAGCCGAAAAAGCTGTCAAGCTGGACCCGCAAAACGCGGACGCGTCCATGACACTGGCTTTGTGCTGGTATCAGCTAGGCGAGATTGATAAAGGCGACACCGAAATCGACGCCGCACGAAAAAAAGGAAAGCTTGGGGCACTCTGCATTTTGCGCAAGGCAATTGCGCGCTATCATGAAGTCAAGAAGTCACCATACACATCTAACTCTCAGAAACGCCTGAGGGAGGGACATCTCTTTATTGGCCAAGCTATCAAGACGCTTGACTCCGGAGACGATTTCTTCATAAAGAACATGCGCGAAGCTCGCAAGTACGAACGGCTTTTCCAAAACTTGGAGTACCGTATCCGTCGACGTGAAATCGATGCCGATGAAATGCCCCAGTAGCCATATCGCCTCGCGGCTGAAGTTCATCCTGCAGCACGTGCTGCGCGTTGCTGCCCTACTCAACATGGGCAAGGAGAATCATTCAGCGTTATTTCTTACCCGCCATTGATCGATCTATTACTTTCGCTCTACAAATTCACGAAAACCATGCCACTTCCGGCCAAAAGCAGATGCTCAACGCATTGAGCCTCGACGATATTTTTGATCGTCACCATTAGTGCTGCAATCAATATATTCCATCCCTTGTACTAGCTATCTGCTAGCTTACAGCGCCAGAATTCCAAAGCACTCTTAATTAGCCCACGGACGCCCACCCTCCGGCCATCGGCGCTATCGAAATAGATATCCACCGCCTCAGCAAAGACGCCCTGCCCAAACGGGGCATTGAAGAGCGAAGGGGTCACCCTCAACTGATCGACCCCATCTAGATGCCGCGAGCGCGCTTTGATGGCGCCAAGCCTGCCATGCTTTGCTGCGTCGGCGGCATCTGCCAACACTTCGAGATCCGGATGTTCGGAGACAAGACCGGCCCGGACCGACTTCATCCCTTCCGCCATCGCTTTCCGGCACACCGGCCCCTGATATTCTTCCACAAACCAGTAGTCGACCATGTGGTGTGTTGCAACGAGTGCGAGCACCCCGAGGTGAAAGAGCCAAGGTTTGGCCAAGAAGTCGCTGCAGGCTGGTTGAACAACCATGTCGAAATAGCTTCTGGCTTCCACCCGCATGGAGCTTCCCCTTGAGATCCAGATCAGCAATTGTGGTCTATCTCTGTCAATGGTGGCGCGAGGGCTTCGCACTCGACTGCTCAACCCGCTACGTTACCGCGCCAGATCAGCCGCGATGGCCGGGCCGTATACACAAACAGGCGGCCCCCATAGTACCGCTCGAACCGCGGCCCTTACCCAACCTCTCAAGGTTTCTACAGGCCGAAATCTAGCGCGATCATACCGACCCATCGCTTCAAAGCGCTATCAGCCGCCAGCTCAGCAGGAGCCCATGCCCTTGCGTTACGCATCCACCCTCTGGTCCAGAAGCTCCAGCAACTGCTCCTCACCCCAGTTGTCCAACAATGGTTTCGACGCCGTGCCCACTGGATCGAGAAGCATGTCTTTCGCCAGAACACCATGAATAGCGCACAGCTCAATGATGGAGTCGATGCCCGCTCGCACGTGCATTCCACGGCGCCTAGATTTCACCATCGCGTCCCGAACCACTAGCCTAGACCAGAACCTCGGCAACTTGTCGATGGGCACTGCTTCGATGAATTTGGATAGCGCTGACTCGGACACCGGCGGCTCATACGGTGTAGCGCATAGCTCGACCAATGCTTCAAGCTGGCGCTGCATCCACTTCACCCTAGGATGAGGGCGATCAGGTTCTGACGTCCAACCCAGCGACTGCCGACAACGCCGACAGATCCGACGCTGCCCGTATGGCACGGCGAAGTCCTGGCTGCGTCCACAACTACGGCACTCACACGCAATACGACACGCATGGACTGGACAGCATTGAAGAAGCGACTGCTGCCAGATCAATGGCTCCCAGGACGTGTCGTCATCCCACTGTGCGTAGCATTCGGGGCACCACCCCCGGCTTTTTGACCACAACGCCCAAGGCCACAGGACCGGCTCAAGCACCATAAGCGTCCCGCATCGAATGGTCTCCACTCCTGTTAGGTGCTCGAGATTCCGGACCCGTTCCCGGTAGACGTCACCTGGCCCACAGAAACGGTTGAGGCCACCAATCTTTCCGGACGAATTCTCCCTGTAAGGCGGCGATAGGGTGCACAACTGCTTCAGGCTTGTGCCCGCCGTCCAGACCAAACGCGCCGCATAGTGTTCGGCAGACTCGACCAAGGACGTTCCTACCCCTCTGAGTGTCAGAGGAGGTAGGACGCTCCACCTGAAATCGGCAGCACTAGACGCTTTGCCCACTTGGACCCTGCCCATCTACCGCTCCCTGGGACACCTCGCTCGAGACCGACATCGTGTGCTGAGCCGCCCAGCGCTCCCGGATCGCCGCTGCCCCTTTTGACACATCACCCGGCCGCATAGCCGCTTCGAACGCGCGAATACCGCCCCACAGCACTTCCAGATCTCGGTTGGACAGGTAGGAATCCTCAATGTGCCGTTTCAGGATCTTGCCGCCCCCATCCGACTGGGCTTTACCGTTGGCACGCTCCAATAGCTGACAGACTTCTGCGAATACGCCGCCAGTGGCATACATGACATCGAAAGCCATTCCGTTCAGCAGGCCGGACTTTGAGCACGGGTATCTGTTCTCCATTGACTTCAATAGCCGGCGGAAGTTCTCCACATCACTCACTCTCTTCTCGCCGTAAGGGGGTACCCAGACCACGGCTACCCGACGCCTCAACTCATGGTGAACCGCCCAGAGGTCTGAGGCCTGGTGGACTCCGGTCATGATGAACATCACGCCCGACGCCTCGGCCAGGGACATCAGATGAAGCGTGTGATCAGCCGGAGACTTGTTGCGGTGATTCACCAGAAGAACGGTCGCCTGGTCGATGGAGACGTACTTGCAGCCACGCGCTCCAAGTCCGCGCTGGAACCAGCGCCAATAGTCTCCTTCGGTCCCTCGCTTGGGCCTTAGCTCAGTCCAAACCTTCTCGCAATGCTCCAGCTCCCTGCGTATCGCTGCAACTTCATCAGCCGGCATCGAACTACTCAGGAGCCAGTTAAGGCTCGGCGCATGAAGCTCGTCAAGCAGGTGCTTGGCGAAATCAAGCGAGCTGAAGTACGCATTCTTGGCGTACGTGGCGAACACCTCGACGACAGGCGTCATTCCACGCCCCCATTGGGTTGGATGACCGAACATTCCCTGCATCACCGAGCGGCGCATCGTGGTCTTCCCCACCCCAGAAGGTCCAATGATGAAGACCATATGGCCAGGGCGGTGATTCTCCAGCTCTCGTTGCAGCTGTGCTCTCGGACTCTCATAGGCTGGATGCTTGATCAGGCGCATCAGAGTTCCTCTCCTTCTTCGAAGGCATCCCCGATGACATCAAGCTCAATGGCACCATGCCGACCAACTGGCGCCTCTGGCACATCCGGCGTCGCAATCGCCTCGGATCTTACCGTGGCGATATTTGCCTCATCGTTCACCCGCTTCGCATGCCGGCGCCCTGCAATTTTTTCTTTTTTTCTCCTACCTTGACTACGCCTGTAGGGCGCCAAGAGCAGCTCCGCAAGTCGCTGCGCCTCGGTCATTTGCGCAAACTGCTGAACCCGACTATGAAACGCGGTTACCCACTGACCATGAGGAAACAGCACATAAAGGAGAGATGGATCAGCACAATCGCTTCGTACTTGCACGTGACGGTAGGAGCGCAACTTCTCAAGAAGTTCGTCACTGCAGAACCACCCTTCGGATGTTCGCAATCCTCGGCGCTTGTCTGCACCTCCCCTGGTTTCGAACTGAATTGATGTCTGGATGCGAAAGTCATCGTCGTATTGGCAACTTGCGCCCTGGAATCCCAGGCTCCCTAGCACTTCCATCTTTCGCTCTACAGGCGTCCTGCCTTCGGCGTCAGGAATCATTGGCAGATGCTCGTAGAAGAACTCGGCGAACTCCCGCATTACGCGCTCAAGATCCAGGGTGGCCGTTCGGTGGCTTTTGAAGCAACCATCGACCTTCCGTCCCTTCTGGTCTGGCTCGGTACTTCCGGGCAAGCGGTGCGCCACTTGGCTATTCACCTGCTTGATCGCAGTCTCCGCCAGTGAGTTCCATGCACTCCCCGCCGTCGGCGAGTAGCGCAGCGTGATGCCTCTCTCCTCACAGAAGCCAGTGATCCATCTCGCTGTGTTCTCCGGCCCCCTGTCAAGATGAATCACGCGAGGCAGCATCTTGTGACGCTTGACGTACTCACGGATCAGCAACGCGAGCCCATCGGAACGCGCGGAGCCGAAGATTAGCGAGTGCGCCATTGGATCCTTCGTCGCGCCGTCGATTCCAACGTAAAA
This sequence comes from Xanthomonas sp. DAR 35659, assembly GCF_041242975.1. Classification (NCBI taxonomy): domain Bacteria; kingdom Pseudomonadati; phylum Pseudomonadota; class Gammaproteobacteria; order Lysobacterales; family Lysobacteraceae; genus Xanthomonas; species Xanthomonas medicagonis. Next base: position 1,049,102 of record NZ_CP162488.1, on the reverse strand, counting down.
CTTGACTTTTACGAGGCGTGATTCCTCTTCTGACTCTCCCATCATCCCCGGGATGCTTAAGATCCTCAGGTCAAAGTCAGAAGAGTCAACGTGAAGGGTGTGGCCATAGCCCACAGGCGGGAGCGTTCTGTATCGTGGGTCTGTACGCTGACGTATAGCTTGATAGCCTCGGAGGCCGCCAGTGTTCAACGCTCGACGTGCTTCACCTACCTGCATCAATCTCCGACGCAACCTGGACTCTCCGGTTGTAGCCACACCCCGGCGCTTGCACTCACGTTCGTATTCGTAGATCACATCCTGCTTGAACTTCGCTTTCCCTGAGTGCCAATAGCGAGCAATCACCGTCTCGATTGCCTCCTCCTGCTCAGGAAGCAATCTCGACGTCCGGTTCCCCGATCCGCTGTAGTTTGTGATGCATGCGGACAACGCAGAGCAGCCTGAATCCTTCGCCTGACACACCTTGCGATGCAGCTCCTCGAGTCGCCGCGGCAGCGGCTTGCCTTCCCCCTGAAGTGCCTCAATCCGGCGTAGGCGCTCTTTCGCCTTGGTTACGTCAGTCAGTGAGGCGCACAACACAGGATCCGTAACATCTAGCCCTGCGTACGTTAGCTCTTGATCGGCCTTCGCCCTGGTATCGATACTTTCCGCCTGAACAGGATCAAGACAGAGGTGGAACCGTTCTTCGACAGCTATTTGCCGGCTCTTGATGGGTCCGTAAACCCACCTCCGCGCCAGTAGCCACAGCGACAGGCGTGTCGAGAATCCGGGGACCATCTCGATTAGCTCGGCGATCGAATATGGACGACGCTGCAGGAGCGCGAGCGACCGCTTCGCCAGCGCCTCTTCCCGCTCAGTGATGGCGACTGCCAACATTGCGTACATCGCGTCCATGTTTTGGCGATAGACGCCAACAGCACTCGGCGAAGCCCAGACCCTGTACGGAATCCCGAGCTGGGCGGCCCAATCCCGTATGGGTCCGCACGCCCAGCCATCATCGGCATGGATCCAATCCCTCTCCCCCGGCGCGCGTTTCTCAAGCCAACTCTCAGTCTTGCACTCAACAAGCTCAGCCAAATCCCGATAGAACACCATGAAGTCGACGTGAGCGGTCGAGACGTGCTTACGCCCCATGGCGGTCAATCGTTGCACTTGCCGGCATGGGACTTGGACGTAGTACCCGACCACCGAAGGATTGAGTTCAAGCTCGAGCGCGAACAATTCTTCGCATGTACTGCTCTCAAGCACTTGAACGCTTGAGCTCTTAAGCGAGTAGTGATGCGTCTTGACGCTTCTCAGCGCCCCCTTCCCAACCTTGCGTTGCCCACTCTCCCTGATCATCTGCTCGATGCGATCGATCGAGCTTTCGGCCAAATTGAGCTTGGCATACACCAACTCACGGTCCTCCTTTGAAGGACCGCCAGAAGCGGACTCCGTCGACATTGTTGCTCCTCCGGGTAAGGACGGCCATGGGGCGTTCCCTAAGCTGGGTTGCCCAGTCGATAGCCGCCCGTGCCAGGCCCAAACAGGGCTTGACAATGGGTTTGGAGAGCGGGAAAGTATCGACAACGGCCCTGCAAAAGTCGTTTTCGATTACGAAAGCCCGCGAGCGCCAACTCGCGGGCTTTTGCCTTTCCGGCCCCTGGATACTTCTAATTGGCTGGACTAGGTCATAGAAGACTCCTCCTCTCGATCATCTCTACTTGCAACCGATGCACGAAGGTACAGGCCGACATCGCCCGCGTAGGCGAACAACCCTCTGCGCCCAGGCCTCTTGAATAGCCGTACTGGGAGTCGACCAGTCGCGTTCGCGCGTCTCAGCGCCGCTGGGGAGTTGAAGCCAAGCAGCTTCGCGACATCTCGGGCCTGAATGAGCGCACCATAGGTCTGGGCCAGCCAAACATCTGATACCCCTTCGACAGGATCTAGTGGTTCGCCCATCCCAGCTCCAAGTAGCGTCCGGTTCACTTGCGAACGTAGCGCTGTCCTGAGAAATTTTCAGCCATCGAAACCCGCCATTTTTCTGCAGTTTCTCTGGAGGTCTTCACATGGGATTTCTTCACGACGCAGATGCATACGTAGGCCGCAAGCCTTCTGGTTCGGGTGGACGTCCTGCGAAGAGTCGGATCGAAATTCTTCACGCGCGGATCGTCTGGGAAGTCTGGTCAATACTTGAGGGAGGCGAGAACGCGATCAGCGATCGCCACAGCCTGAATCGCTCCAAGCGGGTGGACAGCCTTGGCCTCCGCCAGGATGAGATCGTGCGCCTTCGCGAAGGAAAGCTCACACTGTCCGCCTCCAGGCGCGAGCAGCTAAAGATGATCCATCCTGGTCTAGCTCCGGTCATGGCATGGCCAATGGGACTTCTGTCGCCGACCACGATCCAGACGCGGCGCCTTGAAGAGCTGATCGCACCCTTCTTGACGAAAGGGCCAGCTTTTCCCACCTACGCATTCCCAGACGATCCCCTGAGCGATCGCCCGCGATCCAAGGGCCTGATTTCCTACCAAGATAGTGAGCGACTCTACGAACGCGGCGACCCAATGGGCTTCTTTGCGTTGGTCGAAACCTATCGCGCGAGGGCCTTGGAGCGGGACACCGACGCTCAATGGTTTGCCGCCCTGTACATGATCAGCGCCCTACCAGGACTGTGCAGGCATCCGGCGGTAAAACCCCACGCAGCCGCAGTGATACATCAGACGAAATACCTACTGCGATTTCTACCTGACGCTTGCTGGCCTATCAGGCTAAATGAGAACGTCATCTATCAGCAGATAGCTTCACCGGTATACGAGCCGTCCAGAGTCGAGAGGATCAACAGGGCGAAGCGCGGCGATCCTGTTCCTGAACCAGATGCTCCCTACATCCACTACAGACTTGTACGTTGTCACAGCCGACAGTCGCCCATAATTCCGTCGCTCGCCTAGCACACGAACAGTGGGAGCTCACGCCCAGACGCAGCTCCAGCGCCCACAAGTGGTCTTATCCTGATCAAGCAGGCGCAGAGCAGCTTTGTGATTTTTCATAGCGACCGCAAGCTGGTCACATTTGGTCGCAGTCGAGGTGGATGGCAACACCGGCCTACAGCAGCGCTAAGGGATCGAATTCAGCGCGTCGCATCCTCCCGCAGTTATACATAGAGTCCACTATGTAGTCCGAGCCGCTGGGCTGCAGCGGGGCAGGTATTTAAGTTCGCTATTTCTCAGATTTCAGCGCAAACGCCGCATAAGCCAGTACCGACAGAGCTCTCAGACTATTTATTTGTGTTCCATAGCGCTTATCAGTCCCATGAAGAACCCCATGTCGGTTCAAGCCGTTGAAGCCTGGGCACAGGTCTTTCGTATCCTTCACAAGTGGACTGTTCTCTGCATAGACAGACAGGAAAGTCCACTCTGCACTGCCCTCCTGCGCTGATGACGCCAAGCCGCAAACGCCCTTGCTTTTACGCCTGGAGTAGATCTGGCGACCGCGGTAGCAATCGTCGGCAATGCCGTCCGCTTGCGCAAGAAAAACAGGCACACTTAGCGAGAAGCGGCCCTCGTTGTGGGCGGCAAAAGCATCAGCAATTATTTCACTGCGTTCTGGGAATTTCTCACACACCTTTTGAATAATGCTACAGCCCCGGCTGATGTAATAGTCAACAAACCACTTCTCTGCATCTCCCGCCTCGTCACACTCGAAGGCCTTGGTCATGAGCCGCACGACAGAGAGCGGCATCTCAGGATCAACGAACCAGCCTCGATGCACTAGGACGCCCATTCGTTCCTTAAGAAGCATTTGTTGCTTGGCGAATTGATCTCCCGGTAGCTTCGAGGATTTACCAAGCATCTGGACGGGCGCAAGAGCCTCGGCAACGCCTCGGAGTATCGGTGTCATTTCGCGCAATAATCTCCCAATTCCATTCGCAGCAACCACAGGCTTCCTTCGCGTATCATCCTGAATCGGGCGGTTCACAAATTTGCGTCCATGCGACTAACAGTCACGACCAAGGCGCAACCAGCTGGGATCGCCGCGCGCCTGTCGCCAGTGTTGGTGACATTGAACAGCCTGCTTTCGGTGCCATAGACGACTCGACCGCTTCCCTGACCGTTTGAGCAAATGTCATCGGTACCGGGCTTGACCGCGCGCGTGACTTTGACGGACTCCCGGTAAAGCGCTTCGCGCACATTAAATTCGGCCAGCGTAAGGGTGACGTCGAAATTCACACCATCATGGCCGCCGGTCCAGTGGTGCATCTGGCGCTCTTTCAGCGTTACAGTAGTCTGCTCGACCAGCTTTTCCGCGCTGAATACTTTCATGTGCACAAGGTAGGTGGCGGCATTCTCGGCGTAGGCCTGCGAGGCCAGGAGGCACAGCGGCAGCGCCACGAGGATGAGGCGATGAATCGTGAGCATGAGGCAACTCCTTCTGGGGATTGGCGCAATGCCAAGGTCTTGCGATCAGTCCGTGATTTTAGCGGTGATGCTGAGTGGTCTGCTGAGAGCGGCCTGGCGTTTCAGGCAGTAGATTCCAGATTAATGTCTATGCTTGCCGCGATGGATTTTGTGATCCGATTTCAGTGACACTTCACCAAATCGAAGTCAATGACGTGAACGAGGGCCTCGTTTCGCGTCATCGCGATCACCGTCGTATTCCTCTTTCACCCCTTCTTCCAGTTGCGAACCGTGGATGGAAGAGGACAACTCTGCCAGTGACTCGTTTCGGTAGCGGGCGACGATCGCACGGTTGGCGTCCACAATGCGCATCATCTCGCCAACCTCTTCCGCGATCGATGGGAGAGCCTTAGCCAATTGCACTTGGTCGCTGAGCCAGCTTCTTGTCAGCTCACTCACGGATAAGCCCGATTCCTTCGCTTCCGCGACCAAGAGAGCCTTTTGCTCGGCGTCCAAGCGAAATGTCAGGCTGGCATTGAGCTTACGCATGTCATCTTGCACCTAGCGCCCATCGTCATGCGGATGCTATCAGCTGAATCTTGCGTTGCCCTGGGCCGAATTCAGCGCAGTAGGAAAAGCTACGGGGCCGATTGGCGAAGGCGCCGGATCTGCGTGTGATCGCGACAAGCCGGCTGCGCGCTTCTGTACAGACTATGGCTCACAACCTGCGCTGCGGCCCTACGAAATAGCGGCCTAAGCACATGATTGGAAAGAACTTGTACAAACTATGGCGCGTGCAGCACCCGTGCTACACGCGCCATTGGGCCACCAGGCGCACGCACTTTGACCCTTAGGCCGCACGCACTATGGCCATGCGATCACCATCCCGGATCGCGCGAGAGGCGCCAAACGCGGGCCGGTGGACCCGATGCAAGGCCCGCCATGCGCCGGCCCGCCTGCCGCCGAACCCGCACGCCACCGGCGCCGCGGCGCCGTCCGACTCACCGGCAGGCTTCATGTGTCAACGCGTGTCATCCACCGACACACTCTCGCCATGAGGCCGCCGCCACCACCGCCTACCATGGCCCGGCGATCACGCGCCCGCCCATGGCGATGGCCGGCCCGCACCAGTTCCAGGCGGCAGCGGCCGCGTCTAGACTGGCTGAATCCCGAGCGGCCGCCTTTCAAGATCATGGATATGCAATCCTTCATTCTGGTGGTCGACGACGACCCCGATCTGCGCCGGCTGATCAGCGAATTCCTGCAGGAGCACGGCTACCAGGTGGACGCGGCGGAGAACGTCGCCGACATGCGCCGGCTGATGGCGCTCCGCCAGCCGGACTTGGTGATCCTGGACGTGATGATGCCGGGCGAGGACGGGCTCAGCGCGGCACGGCAACTGGCCAGCGAACGCGGCGCGCCGGCGGTGATCATGCTCAGCGCGCTGGGCAGCGACACCGACCGCATCATCGGCCTGGAAGTGGGCGCCGACGACTACCTGGCCAAGCCGTGCAATCCGCGCGAGCTGCTGGCGCGGGTGCGCGCCCTGCTGCGCCGCAGCCAGGCGGCGACGCTGCCGCCGGAGGCGCGCGGCAACGTCTACGAGTTCGCCGGCTGGCGGCTGGACGTGATCCGCCGCGACCTGCGCGATCCCACCGGCATCTTCATCAACCTCTCCGACGGCGAATTCGCCCTGCTGCGCACCTTCGTCGAGCATCCGCAGCGCGTGCTCAGCCGCGACCAGTTGCTCGACTACGCGCGCGGCCGCGACACCGAGGTCTACGATCGCGCCATCGACAGCCAGATCAGCCGCCTGCGGCGCAAGATCAACGAGCGCGTGCAGACCGAACTGATCCGCACCGTGCGCAACGAGGGCTACATGCTGCTGCCGAGCGTCGCCCGGCTGTGAGCGCGCCCAGGCGGAGCCGCCACGGCATGTCGATCTTCGCCCGCACGTTCCTGCTGCTGCTGGCGGCGTTGCTGACCGCGCAGTTGATCGGCATCGCGCTGCTGGTGCTGCGCACGCCGATCTACGAGATGCCGGTGCATCCGCCGGAAGTGATCGCGTTGCTGACCACCAAGATGCCCGCCGGCACGCAGACGCTGAAGGTGCACGACTCGGCGCACGCGCCGCTGCCGGCGCCGGGGCAGGTCCGCGACCATTTCGCAGAGCGCATGCTGACCAACTGGCTGGACGTGGCGCCCGAGCACGTGCGCTTCTACCGCAGCAGCGACGAAAAGCTGCGCAGCCCGCAGTTCGCGGAAGACGAGTCGCGTCCGTCGCCCACCGGATCGCCCGGCATGGAAGCCGGCCCGCACAACGCGGCGCCGCCACCAGAGGAGGATGGTGCCTCGCCGCACGCACCGTTCGACGAGGCCATCGGGCCGCCCCCCGCGCAGCACGTGCCTGCATCCACCGCCGCAGCAGCCATGCATGCCACCGCTCCGCGCTGGCGCGAACGCGGCCTGGCGCCGGCGTCGCCGCTGCTGGGCGGCTTCACCGCCGCGCTGCGCCAGGCCGATGGCCGCTGGCGCAGCGTGGTCTCGCCGCCGCGGCGTTTTTCCGCCGCGTTCAAGACCCAGGTCGCCCTGCTGTTCGTCGGCGGCCTGCTGGCGATGTTGCCACTGGCATGGTGGTTCTCGCGCGCACTCGCCGCGCCGATCAAGCGCTTCGCCGAAGCGGCCGACCGCCTCGGCCGCAACCCGGACGCACAGCCGCTGCAGCGCAGCGGCCCCAGCGAACTCGTGCAGGCCGCCGATTCGTTCAACGCCATGCAGGCGCGCCTGAACCGCCTGGTCAACGAGCGCACGCACATGGTCGCGGCGATCGCCCACGACCTGCGCACGCCGCTGGCGCGCCTCGCGTTCCGCCTGGAAGGCCTGCAGCCGCCGCTGCGCGACAAGACCCTCGCCGACATCGACGAGATGAAGGCGATGATCTCCGCGGCGCTGGACTTCATCCACAACGACAGCCGCAAGGGCACCCGTGCGCCGCTGGATTTCCGCCTGCTGGTGGAGAGTGTGGTCGACGATGCCAGCGACACGGGCGCCGAGGTGAGCATCGTCGCCGGCCAGGCCATCACCCTGGACGGCGACCCGCTGTCCTTGCGGCGCATGGTGATGAACCTGCTCGAGAACGCGCTCAAGTACGGCAAGCGCGCGCGGCTGCAGTTGCAGCGCAACGGCAGCGACTGCGTGCTGTGGATCGACGACGACGGCCCCGGCATCGATCCGACCCAGCACGAGAAGCTGTTCCTGCCGTTCTTCCGCGGCGAGACCTCGCGCAACCGCGACACCGGCGGCATCGGCCTGGGCCTGTCGGTGGCGCACAGCATCGTGCTGGCCCACGGCGGCGAGATCACCCTGACCAACCGTCCCGAAGGCGGATTGCGGGTGTGCGTGGAGTTGCCGTGCCAGGCGGCCAGCGCCTGAGCCGGCGCTGCGCCGGCTCGGGCCGCACGGCTCAATCGGCGCCAGGCATCCGAACTGCAAGACCCGCGCATAGCCGCGGCCCCAACAAACGCTGCTAGGCGCCACCAAAACCGGGACTGTGGGGGCCTGGATCGTCTACATCACCTATGTAGACTTCTGTCCTACTCGCCTGGACCTCCAGGAAATCACGAGCATTGCAACCACGGCAAGCAATGGGATGGCGCCTGTCATGGGCCCGCTGATTTCTTAGTGCGACTCCCAACACGGGATGAACGCAATGCAGACAACAAAAACCATGTTGCTGCCATACGGATCGCCCACCATTAGCGTAACCGCCCGGCCCCACCCGATTTCGATTCGAACCGATCCTTGCGCGTGATCGAGCACCGTCCCTCGCCCGAGCAAAGCTCCCCTGCGAACCGCGAAGGCGTAACGCATCGGCAGCGTGCGGTTGCCCGCGCCCCATCAGGAAATTCGCCGAAACTCAGCGGCCACGGATCGTGCGAGCAACCGCTTGATGATCCAGCCATGCAACGCAATGAAGGCAGCGACAAAGAACATGCAGATGATGATCAGCGCCCATACCATCGGCCGCGTATCTGCAGCCCCCTGCGCCTGCATGATCTGCTGAGCGAAGGAGACTACCTGCAGTTGCACAACCGCCATCCCCATGTTCCAGGCGATCGTCAGCAGCATGAGGCCGATGAAGCACCAGCGCGCCCATTCGAGCCGCTTCAAAAGGCCGATCGAACTCGCAAGGGTCAATGCGGAGAAGAAAAGCCCCCCGAGAAACAGCCACTTGAAGTTGGAAAAGAGGAAGACAAGCGCCGATGGCATATTGGGAAAAAACTCGCGCAGCCCATCGCCAATCTGCGCCTGATCGACTACCGTGAAAAAGGCGATGACCTGCAGGATGCCCGTCAGTGTCCCGATACTGGACAGGCCGATGAATATCCAGGCCAAGACGGTGACGAAACTGGCTTGCGGCGGCATCTGACGCATAACTCCCCCCTGAAGACAAAGTTCCTGATGATGGCGCCCCCATCTCCCCGCATGCGCCACTCAGGCACAGCCAGCGTTCGAGATTCAAGGCACGAGACACCCCAGCCACATTGTGCCACGCGAATGCGGCAGATCGACCGATCGCGGTTATCCGAACGAACCGACGTCGGCGGGGCGCCAAGCATGCGCGTTGCTTCGATGAAGCGCCACGACGTCGCCTGGCACCATGTTCGCCATACATCACGAACGCTCGACTAACGCCCGCCAGTGCGCTCCGGACACGCTGAAGTAATGGCCTGAAGCGAACACGATTGCAGAACGAGCGCAGTGCTCAGGGAATCTCCGCGCCTGCATCGCTGATTCCGAACAGGCGCGCGGCAAGCTACATATAGCGACAAGCCTTACTCCCGATTCCGAATCGCCGCTACCGCGGCCGCGTAGGACGCATTGCCGACGCCTACCTGAGCCCAGACCGGACGAGATGCATTGCCGCGGCGGTCGTACTGCGCATCCGCATCCCACAAGGTGACGATCTGGTTCGGAAAGCAGTACTCGGTGTCGACGTAGCGGTGCGGCCCGGAGTGATCGGACGCCGCCACCAACGAAAACAGATCCTGCGCCGACAGAACAAAGACATCCGCTCCCTGGAACTGGGCGACAAAGCGCTCGCTGTCGGAGATCCCAATGAACCAGACCCGCCCATGGGGATCGCATTCGAGCTGAATCGATGCGTCGCAGAAATAGTCCGAGTCGCCGTGCGAGCTCTCCAATGGAAAGCCCAACGCCGAGAGCGCCTGCCTCGCGTCGGCGCGGACGCTGCCAAGACGCAATGGGCCGACGCCTTGCAACGGGTATATTTCAAACACGGGCGCCGTCTTCATGGACCATCGACTCCCTGATCACTGCCAAATATCCGCTCGGCAAGCAACGCGTAGCGCCCGGAACCATCGCGGCATGCCGCACCGCTCTCGATCGCCGTTCGCAGCTCCATGCCCAACCGCTCCACACCGATGTCCTGCGCCAAGGCGAGTTGGTCGCGATGGAAGCCCTGCCGCATTTCCTCGACCTTGGTGGGCGAATGGCCGCACCACTGGCTGCCCTTGTCGTTGTAGCTGGCGGCGTTGCCAAGCACCGCGATGAGTTGCCGCTCCTTCGACAGGTCAATATTCGACATGAGGTCGCCGCCAATACGAGAGTGATCCAAATGAAGTACACGAGACTGATAGACGGGTATGTGACCGCCATGACCGGATCATCATGCGATTGATCTACATACACTATGGCAAAACGCGACCCAGCCAGAAGTACGGGGGAGCCCGCCACGGAAACGCCGCACTCCCGCAGCTATAGTCTACTCACCCGCACTGCTACGCCCTGCGACCTATTCGAGCACCTGACCCACATGGAAATTCTTTATTCAGGCACGGACATGAACTTGTCCTCGTCGCTCAAATGGACGCTGACGGACTCCCGAATCCGCTACGAGACAAACGCCCGTTTTTACAAAATCCAGATAAACGATGCCGATGAAGTGCACCAAGTCCTCGTTCATCCGGACGACTGGGACAGAGCCGCGCGAGAGCTCGACGCATTGACCAGACAGGCAAACCGTAAAGTCACGTCCTCGCCGGCAATCGCCAAAGGGAATCGCAAGATCGGCTTGGTGATCGTGATCACGATGGGAATCCTTGGACTTCTTGCCTTCACGCGACTGTCCCACAGCGGCCCCACCCCTTGCTTTTTCCTGCCACAGACCTTGCCCCAGTCCGATAGCGCGGGCAAATAGTTCTGGTCGAAATCCCTCGGGACGCAGTTTGGCTCAGGCTCATGCGTGTTGAAGGCAGTGCCGGCGCTTGCACCGTCGCGCTATCGCAGTGACGAAAGCCGACCTGGCGCGATGCATGCCCCTTGCAACTCCCCGCCGGAGACCCTTCTGATTCCAGCGTCCTGGCGGCTCGCCACCATGCCGTCTTCGCACCACGCCGGCACTTCCTTCCGCCGTCAGCCGCGCCCGAAATGCTTTTCGGCCAGCTCCTTGGCCAAACGCAACCCCTCCTCGGTCAGGTAGACCGACTCGGATCTGCGCTTGGGATCGGTGATGTAGCCCTTCTCGAACAACTCGTCCATGACCGCGAAATCGATCCGCTTCCAGACCCTGCCGTGTTCGAACTCGAACACACCCAGAAGGGCCAGGACCATTTCCGAGATCTTCTTGTCGTCGTACTCCACTGTCTTTCACCTCGCATCACGAAAACCCAGGGCGCATGGCGAATTCGGCCGATCGCGGGATGGACAACCGGAACAGCGACCCCGCTCAGTAGGCGAACTCGCGAAACACGCGATCGATGTCGCCCTGCCATTCCCCATGGAACAGCGCCAGCTTGCGCTCGGCCGCGGTCTCGCCGGCATGCAGGATGTCCACCAACGGCTCCAGGAAGCGCGACTCGTCCTGTCCGTCGCGGTTCAGGCGCGCGCGGCGGCGCAGGCCGTCCAGCGCGATCTTCACCGACTCCGAGGCCAGATCCTGCACGGTGCCGCCACGGAACGGCAATTTCAGCGCCCGCTGCGGCACGCCATCGCGCAGCGCATGGCGTTCGGCCAGGCTGAAATCCTTGACCAGGTCCCAGGCCGCGTCCAGCGCCGCATCGTCGTACAGCAGGCCGACCCAGTACGCCGACAGCGCGCACAGCCGGCCCCACGGGCCGGCGTCGGCGCCGCGCATTTCCAGGTACTTCTTCAGCCGCACTTCCGGGAACGCGGTGGTCATGTGGTCGGACCAGTCGCGCAGCGTCGGCAGCACGCCCGGCAAGGCCGGCAGCTTGCCCTGCAGGAAATCGCGGAAGCTCTGCCCGCTGGCGTCGACGTAGGTGCCGTCGCGGTAGGAGAAGTACATCGGCACGTCGAGCAGGTAGTCGACGTAGCGCTCGTAGCCGAAGCCGTCCTCGAACACGAAATCGAGCATGCCGGTACGGTCGGCGTCGGTGTCGGTCCAGATGTGCGAGCGGTAGCTCAGATAGCCGTTGGGCTTCCCCTCGGCGAACGGCGAGTCGGCGAACAGCGCGGTGGCGATCGGCTGCAAGGCCAGCGAGACGCGGAACTTCTTGATCATGTCCGCTTCGCTGGCGTAATCCAGGTTGACCTGGACGGTGCAGGTGCGGGTCATCATGTCCAGGCCGAGCTTGCCGACCTTGGGCATGTAGCGCTTCATGATCTGGTAGCGGCCCTTGGGCATCCACGGCATCTCGTCGCGGCGCCACTTGGGCTGGAAGCCCATGCCGAGGAAGCCGAGCTGCAACTCGTCGGCGACCTGCTTGACCTCGTTGAGGTGGCTGCCCACTTCCACGCAGGTGTCGTGGATGGTTTCAAGCGGCGCGCCCGACAGTTCCAACTGGCCGGCCGGCTCCAGCGTCACCGAGGCACCGTCGCGCAGCAGCGCGATGGTGCGCCCGCCCTCGCGCACCGGCTCCCAGCCGAAGCGGGTCAGGCCATTGAGCAGGGCCTCGATGCCGCGCTCGCCGTCGAAGGCCGGCGGACGCAGGTCGTCCAGGCGGAAGCCGAATTTTTCGTGTTCGGTGCCGATGCGCCACTGCGCTTCGGGCTTTTCTCCGGAGGCCAACACCTCGACCAGCGTGTCGCGGTCGGTGATCGGCGTCTCGGCAACGTGGCTGGGGCTCGACAAGGGCAGGCTCGCACGGAAGGTGAGACGATGTGGGGACAACCCGCGGCCATCGCAAGGGCCGCACTATAGCGTGACCGGCGTCAGGCCCACATCGCTACCGGCGGTGCTGCAGCATTCCACGGATCCACCCGCCCGACGCCGCGAGAGTGAGACGCAGCAACGCCGGCGGCGCCGCGCTGGGCTAGGCTGCAGGCCTGTCCCCACCCTGCAGGCCGCCGATGCGCCCCGCCCATTCCGAACTGCACCGCGCCGATCGCGCCGGCTGGCTCCGCGCCGCGGTGCTTGGCGCCAACGACGGCATCCTGTCGGTGGCCGGGCTGGTGGTCGGCGTGGCCAGCAGCGGCGCGGCGCCAGCGGTGGTGCTGGCGACCGGCATGGCCGGCCTGGTCGCGGGCGCGATGTCGATGGCCGCCGGCGAGTACGTCTCGGTGCAGTCGCAGGTGGACACCGAGCGCGCCGACCTGGCGATCGAGCGCCGCGAACTGCGCGAGGACCCGCAGAGCGAACTGGACGAACTCACCGCGATCTATCGCCAGCGCGGGCTGGACGCGGCGCTGGCGCGCCAGGTCGCCGAGCAGTTGACCGCGCACGATGCGTTGGGCGCGCACGCGCGCGACGAACTCGGCATCACCGAGACCTTGCGCGCGCGGCCGTTGCAGGCCGCGCTGGCATCGGCCGCCGCGTTCTGCTGCGGCGCGGCACTGCCGATCCTGGCCGCATTGCTGGCACCGGCCGGGCGTCAGGTGTGGGTGACCGTGGCGGCGACGCTGCTCGGGCTGTCGCTGACCGGCGCCCTGGCCGCGCGCGCCGGCGGCGCCCCCGGCCTGCGCGGCGCGCTGCGCGTGGTGTTCTGGGGTGCGGCGGCGATGCTCGCCACCGGCGCGGTCGGGCGTCTATTCGGCGTCCAGGTCTGATCCGACGCGGCGCACCCCGCACCAGGGCGATTCCTTCTGGCGCTAGGCGAGCCCAACGGCCTGGAGCCACTGCGGCAATACCATCATCGCACCCTGAATCGCCGTCGGCCGCGATCGCTTCGGATCGGAAATGCGCCGTACGCGCGCCGACTCCGCGCGTACGGCGTTGCGCGTGTGGCGTTGCGCGCTGCGGTAGCATCGCCAACGATGGCCGACACCCACGACCCCGAATTCCTGCTGCTCGCGCAACTGGCGACACTGGTGGAATGCGACCGCGCCGAAGGCTACGCCTGCATCGCCGCGCGCAGCGAGCATGGCGCGCGTTCGGTGGACATTCCGCGGCCGCAGCTGGCTATCCTGCTGCAGGGCCGCAAGCAGGTGCGCAGCGCGACGCAACTGCTGGAGTTCGTGCCGGGCGATCTGTTCCTGGTGACCCGGCGCTGCCGCATCGACGTGGTCAATGTCCCCGACCCGCGCAGCGGCCTGTATCTGACCGCGGTGATCCCGCTGTGCGAGGAAGCGCTGACGGCGGCGCGCACGCTGTGGAACGAACCGCTGCCGGCCGCCGGCGCGGAGCTGGCGCGACTGCGCGCGATCGAGTTCGGCAGCGCGCTGCTGCAGTGGCGGCAAGCGCTGCAGGACGGCCACTACACCGAAGCCAGGCTGGCGCTGGCGTCGCTGGTGGTCGCGTTCTGCCGCCGCGGTCATGGTGGCTTGCTGTTGGCGCCGGCGCCGAGCATCGCCGCGCAGGTGCGCGACGCGATCGCAGCCCAGCCGCAGCGCGCGTGGCGATCGCGCGATCTGGAAGACATCCTCGGCCTGAGCGGCGCGACCTTGCGCCGCCACCTGGCCGGCGAGCGCACGTCGTTGCGCGAACTGATCACCGACGCGCGCCTGGCGCATGCGATGGAACTGCTCTACACCACCCGCTGGCCGCTGAAGACGGTGGCCGCGCGCGCCGGCTACCGTTCCACGCGCAGCTTCAGCCAGCGCTTCCAGCAGCGCTACGGCCTGGATCCGGCGCGCATCGGCAATCAGGGCGTACCATCCATCCCCTAGCGGATCGCGCCGTTCCAGCGCGTGCACGGGGCAAGCAAGCGCGAGGACGTGTGCGGCCTGCCCGCGGCCAGGCGACGACCTGCGCCGCAGGTGCGCAAGAGCGCCTGTGAATGGAACCAGCCAGGCCGCCAGCCGGCGGCGTCCACGTGGCCCGAAAGCCAGTAACGAACTGCACTGCGCAACACCGGCGGGCGAGCCGACAGAAACCACCACGCGATCCAAGCGGGAATCGATGGCAGGCCCTGGCGCCCGTTCGCGCCACGGCGAGCGTCGCGCGCAGCCGAATGAGCGAATCGCGCAGCGCCGCCCGCGCAGCATGCAGGCACCGCGGCGAACGCCGCCTCCGCTGGAGCCTCTCGATGTCTGTTTCCCTATCGCGCCCGCTGGTCCTGCTGGCGCTGGCCGCCGTGATCGCCTTGCCGCTGCCGCCCGCCGCCCATGCCGCCGTGCCGGCCGCGTCCGTCCAGCAACAAGTCCCCGGCGTGTACCGCCAGGCGATCGGCAGGCTGCGCGTCACCGCGCTGTTCGACGGCACGGTGCCGCTGCCGCGCGCGCAGTTGTCCAATCTGGACGGCGACGCGATCGCGCGCCTGCTCGACCACCGCTACGTGCCGGAAACCGCGAAGGGCCTGCAGACCGCGGTCAACGCCTACCTGATCCAGGACGGCACGCACCTGACCCTGGTCGACACCGGCACCGCCACCTGCTTCGGCCCCGGTTTGGGCCAGGCGCTGGCGAACCTGCGCGCGGCCGGCTACGCGCCGGCGCAGGTGGACGACGTGCTGCTGACCCACGCCCACCCCGACCACATGTGCGGCCTGCTCGATGCGCAGGGCCAGGCCGCCTATCCCAACGCCGCGGTGTGGCTGAGCGCGGCCGATGCCGCGTACTGGCTGGATCCGGCCAGCGAAGCGGGCGCACCGCAGATGCTGAAGTTCGCGTTCCCGCTGGCGCGCGCGGCGGCGGCGCCGTACCAGGCCAAGGACCGGCTGCGCCGCTTCCGCCCAGGCGACGCGCTGCCCGGCGGCGCGGTGGCGCTGGATACGCACGGACATACGCCCGGCCACGTGTCCTACCGCTTCGACGGCGGCAGCGGCCAGCAATTGCTGGTGTGGGGCGATCTGGTGCACTACCACGCGGTGCAGTTCGCGCAACCGCAGGCGTCGTACGAGGCCGACAGCGACCGCGCGGCGGCGATCGCCGCGCGCAAGCGGACCATGGCCCAGGCCGCCGACGGCGGCTGGTGGGTCGCCGGCGCGCACCTGCCGTTCCCGGGGCTGGGGCATGTGCGCCGCGAAGGCGAGGCCTTCGCCTGGGTGCCGGTGGAGTTTTCGCCGCTGCCGGCGACGCCTTGAGGGCGTTTTTCGCCTCGTAGGGGAGTAGCAGCTGCTA
The DNA here is from genome assembly GCF_041242975.1 of Xanthomonas sp. DAR 35659. Taxonomy (NCBI): domain Bacteria; kingdom Pseudomonadati; phylum Pseudomonadota; class Gammaproteobacteria; order Lysobacterales; family Lysobacteraceae; genus Xanthomonas; species Xanthomonas medicagonis. The sequence continues at coordinate 1,033,254 of NZ_CP162488.1, read as the reverse complement.
GCCCCTCTCCCATCGGGAGAGGGGTTGGGGTGAGGGTCCGGCGCGAAAGCGTCTCGCGGAGGTTGGGTGCACGAGGCTGCGCCCGTACCCTCATCCGCCCCTGCGGGGCACCTTCTCCCGAGGGGAGAAGGAACAGCATTAGCCCCTCTCCCACCGGGAGAGGGGTTGGGGTGAGGGGCCGGCGCGAAGCGACTCGCCGAGGTTGGGTGCACGAGGCTGCGCACGTACCCTCATCCGCCCCTGCGGGGCACCTTCTCCCGAGGGGAGAAGGAACAGCATTAGCCCCTCTCCCACCGGGAGAGGGGTTGGGGTGAGGGTCCGGCGCGAAAGCGACTCACGGCGTTCGGGGTGCACGAGGCCACACCCCGTACCCATCCTTACGGAACCCCGCATCGCGCATGCGTTGCATGCCAACCCAGACAGGATCGCCGCGTCCGCCGCTCGCGATCGACCGCACTCGGCACCCGCGCGCACGCCGCCGGAGGTCCGGCGCCGCCGCCCTCACTCCGCGGCGGGCGGTTCCGCGTCCAGACCCAGCCAGCCGCCGACGATGCCGCGTGCCTCGTCCACACCCTGGCGGGTCTCTCCGGAAAACAACTGCACGCTGACCGTGTCGCCGAAGGAACTGGACAGCTCCTTGCGCACCTGCTGCAGCGCCTGCGCCTGCTGGCCGCGGCCGAGCTTGTCGGCCTTGGTCAGCAGCGCGTGCGCCGGCAGCCCGCGCTGCACGGCGTAGCCGAGCATCTGCCGGTCGTAGTCCTTCAGCGGATGGCGGATATCCATCACCACCACCAGTCCGCGCAAGGCCTCGCGGGTGCGGAAATACTTGTCGATGAAGGACTGCCAGTGCGCCTGCAGCTCCAGCGGCACCTTGGCGTAGCCGTAGCCGGGCAGGTCCACCAGATAGCGTTCGGGCTGGATCTGGAAGAACACCAGTTGCTGGGTGCGGCCAGGCGTCTTGGACACGCGGGCCAGGGCGTTCTGCCGGGTGAGCGCATTCAGTGCGCTGGATTTGCCGGCGTTGGAGCGGCCGGCGAAGGCCACCTCCCAGCCCCCATCGTCCGGCAACTGCCGGGGATTGTGGGCGGAAAGCAGGTACTGGGCACGTTCGATGAGGAGCGACATGCCACTAGGATCGCACGTTCCGCGCCGCTGCCGGCCGCCCATCGGGCATCGTCCGGGACGCGCGCGCGCCGCGTCGGCGCCTTCGTTGACCGGCACGGCACCGCGAAGGGATAATCGCGCGACATGCGGTTGCCGGCCCGGCTCCCGCTGGGGTCATACGGAGCTTCAGCTGATGCGCCACGCTCGCGTTCTTGCCTTTGCCGGTCTAGCCGTTTCCGTCGTCGCCGCGGTCGCGTTCGCGCAGACCTCGGTGGTTCCCATCCCCGATAACGCGCCGGTGCGCACCGCGCCGCTGGAAAGCGACGTGGGCAAGGTCGCCTGGGGCGATGCCAAGGCCGGCCAGGCCAAGGCCGCGGCCTGCGCCGCCTGCCACGGCGCCGACGGCAATCCGTCGATCGCGATGTATCCGCGCATCGCCGGCCAGAGCGAGCGCTACAGCGCGCGGCAGATGGCGCTGATCGCGCACGGCGAGCGCACCTCCGGCGCGGTCGCCGCGATGGTGCCGTTCGTGCAGCCGCTGAGCGCGCAGGACATGCGCGACATTGGCGCCTACTTCGCCACGCAGAAGGCCGGTGCCGGCATCGCCGACGACGCGGTGGTCAGCGAGGGCCCCTACGCCGGCATGAAGTTCTACGAAGTCGGCCAGCAGTTGTACCGCGGCGGCGACGCCTCGCGCGGCATCCCGGCGTGCATGGCCTGCCACGGCCCCACCGGCGCCGGCAACCCCGGTCCGGCGTATCCGCACCTGGGCGGCCAGCACGCCGACTACGTGGCGCGGCGCCTGCAGGAGTACCAGGCCGGCACCACGCAGGAACGCGATCCGACCCTGTTCAAGATCATGGCGCAGGTGGCCAAGCCGCTGACCGAGCAGGAAATGAAGGCGCTGGGCAGCTACCTGCAAGGCCTGCACGACCGCGCCGACGACGCGGCCGCGGCGCAGGCCACGCCCGCGCAGGCCCCGCCGCAGCAGGCGGCACCGGCGCAACAATCCTGACCGTGCGCCGCCACGGCGGCGTACGATCGCTTCCCCCTCGCGCCGGTCGCCACGACCGGCGTTCGTGTTTTGCCATGGAGATCGCATGAACCGTCTGCCCCGCCTGCTGCTGTGCCTGCTCACCCTGTTGCCGCTGGGCGCCTGCGCCGCACAACCCAAGACCACGGCGGTCGAAGGCGAGGACTACACGCTGATCGCCAAGCCACAGCCGTTCGCGCCGCTGGCCGGCAAGATCGAGGTGGTGGAAGTGTTCGGCTACAGCTGCCCGCACTGCGCGCATTTCGACCCCATTTTCGAGCAGTGGACGAAGAAGCAGGGCAAGGACGTGCGGGTGACGCTGGTCCCGGCCGCGTTCGGCGGGTTCTGGGACAGTTTCGCCAGCGCCTTCTACGCCGCGCAGAAGCTCGGCGTGCAGGAGCGCAGCCACCACGCCCTGTTCGAGGCGATCCACGACAAGCGCAGCGTGCCGGTGCAGAACGTGGCGCCGGAGGAACTGGCCACGTTCTATGCCGCCTACGGCGTCAAGCCGAGCGACTTCGTCGCCGCCTACAAGAGCCCGCAGGTGGCCGCGCAGGTCAAGGCCGCGCGCGACTTCGCCGCGCGCAGCGACATTCCCGGCACGCCGGCGCTGGTGATCAACGGCAAGTACCTGGTCAAGGGCAAGGACTTCCCGGACATGCTGCGCATCGCCGACGCGCTGATCGCGCGCGAGCGCGCCGGCAAGTAGGGTCGCAGCACGGCGCTTCATCCATGCCATGGCATCATGGATGGGTTGCCTGCCGCCCGTTTCGGCGCGGCCGGCATTTACCCCCATCCTGCTGGAGATGCCGCCGATGAAGACCCGTTTCGCCCTGACGCTGATGGCCCTGCTGCCGATCCTGGTGGCCTGCAAGCCCCAGGACGGCACCGCCGACACCGCCGCGCCAGCGACCGACGCACCGGCCGCACCCGCCGCCGAGGCCGCGCCGGCCGGCAACGCCGCCGCCCCGGCGACCGGCGCCGCCACGCCGCCTGCCGCCGAAGCGCCGGCCACCGAGACGCCGGCCGCCCCGGCCGCCGCGCGCACGCCGAGCGGCGCCGAGCCGGTCGCCGGCACCGACTACGAGGAAATCGAGAACGGCCAGCCGTTCCAGCCGACCAACGGCAAGATCGAGGTGGCCGAGGTGTTCGGCTACGTGTGCCCGGCCTGCAACGCCTTCCAGCCGATGGTCGGCTCGTGGAAGGCCGGCCTGCCGTCGGACGTGCGCTTCGTCTACGTGCCGGCGATGTTCGGCGGCACCTGGGACGACTACGCCCGCGCGTTCTACGCCGCCGAGGCGCTGGGCGTGCAGGAAAAGACCCACGACGCGCTGTACAAGGCGATCCATGTCGACCAGACCCTGAAGGGCGAGCGCGGCCGCGATTCGGTGCAGGACATCGCCGGTTTCTACGCCAAGTACGGCGTGGACCCCAAGCTGTTCGCCGACACCATGGGCAGCTTCGCGGTCAGCACCAAGACCGCGCGCGCCAAGCAGTTCATCACCCGCAGCAACGTCAGCGGCACGCCGTCGCTGATCGTCAACGGCAAGTATCTGATCAAGGGCAACAGCTACCAGGACAAGCTGCGCATCGCCGATCACCTGATCGCGCGCGAGCGCGCGGCGCTGGCCAAGTAACGCCCCCCCACCGTGACCGACGTCGCCACCCGCACGCTGCGCGTGCTCACCGCCAACATCCAGGCCGGTTCGAGTACGCGCCGCTACAGCGACTACGTGACCCGCAGCTGGTCGCACGCGCTGCCCGCGGGCCGCAAGCGCAGCAGCCTGGATGCGATCGCGCAGCTGGCGCGCGAGCACGACATCGTCGGTCTGCAGGAAAGCGACCCCGGCAGCCTGCGTTCGGGCTTCACCAACCAGACCCACTACCTGGCCGAGCGCGCCGGCTTCAACTACTGGAGCCACCAGCCGAACCGGCGCATGGGCGGCGTAGCCTCCAGCGCCAACGGCCTGCTCAGCAGGCTGGAGCCGGTCGAGGTGCAGGACCATCCCCTGCCCGGCCGCCTCGGCGGGCGCGGGGTGCTGCTGGCCAAGTTCGGCGACGGCGCTGAAGGGCTGGCGATCGCGGTGGCGCATCTGTCGCTGGGCGCCAATTCGCGGGCGGCGCAGTTGGCGTTCATCGCCGAACTGCTGTCGGATCATCCCAACGCGGTGCTGATGGGCGACTTCAACTGCGTCGCCGACCGTCCCGAGATGCAGGCCCTGTACAAGCGCACCCGGCTGCAGCCGCCGGGCTGCGTGGTCCCGACCTTTCCGAGCTGGCGCCCGCAACGCGCGATCGACCACATCCTGGTCAGCGACGGCCTGCGCTGCAACGAACAGCGTGCGGTGCCCGCCGCGTTCTCCGACCACCTGGCGGTGGCGACCGAGATCGAAGTGCCGCAGGCCTTGCTGCGCTGAGCGTCGCGTTTCCTGGGCGGTTGCACTTCCGCGGGCTGCTGCGCCCGCGCCGAGGCTCTCTGGTGTACTGCTCTGCTTCTGTCGAGACCGCTTTCTGTAGGAGCGGCTTCAGCCGCGACGCTTCACCGGGAAGACCCGGTCGCGGCTGAAGCCGCTCCTACACAAAAGCGTGCGACGGCGGGCCTGCAACCGTGGGAGCGACGTCAGTCGCGACAGGGCGTCTCCGATCACCCCCGCCGCCACTGACGTCTACCCACTCGCCCCGGGCGCCGCGAAAGCGCCTAGAACTTCAGATCCGCGCGCACATACAGATATCGACCGCCCGGGATGTCATAGGTGGAGGCGTCGTAGCCGTTGAGCGAGCACGACAGGCAGATCGGCGGATCCTTGTCGAACACGTTGTTGACGCCGCCGCTGACCGTCAGGCCCTTGAGCCAGTCGAAGCGGTAGCCGACCTGCAGGTCGTGGTAGGTGGTGGCATCCAGCGTGTTGGTGCCGGCTGCCTGGTTGCTGCACACCGGGAACGCCACCGCGTCGCCGCATTGCTCGGTCAGTTCGGAAATGTGCCGCACCGTCCACGAGGCATTCCAGCGCGCCAGCGACCAGTCCAGGGTCAGGTTGCTGGTCCACTCCGGGATCGCGCTGTCCACCACTTCCACGCCCGGCTTCTGCGGCTGCACCTGGCCGGCGGCGCCGGTGGCGACGTAGCGGGTGACGAAGGTGTTCTGCCAGCCGAGCTTGAAGCGCCCGGCGGCGGTCTCCGGCGAGGTCCAGAACAGATCCACGTCCCAGCCGTCGGTCTTGATCGAGCCGAGGTTGGTCAGGCGGTTGTTGAATCCGTTGATGCCGCCGGTGGAGGCGCGGGTGATGCCGTCGCAATAGGTCGCGTCGAGCGAGTCCACGCACAGGTCGAGCTGGGTCTGCGCGTTGATCGCCTGGATCGCGCCTTCGATGTTGTGGCGGTAGAAGGTCACTTCCACGTCGAAGCGATCCGACCACGGCACGTTGCTGGCGAACCACGGGCTCCACACGAAGCCGGCGCTGAAGCTGCGCGCCTCTTCCGGCTCCAGCGCGCGGTTGCCGCCGGTGGTCACCGAGATCTGCGAATTGGCCTGCTGGTAACCGGCCGGCACGCCGAGCGCGGCGCAGTTGGCGGCGCTGCCGCGCGGCGGGGTACCGCCGAGGCCGATCGAGCACGGATCGGACAGGGTCAGGTCGGCGCGCGCGGCCGAGCCGTACAGCTCGCCGATGGTCGGGGCGCGGAAACCTTCGGCGTAGCTGGTGCGCAGCACGAAGTCCGGCGACACCTGCCAGCGCAGGCCGTATTTCGGGGTGAACTTGCCGCCGAAGGTGGAATAGTCCGAATAGCGCCCGGCCAGGCTCAGGTCCAGTTTGTCGCCCAGCGGCGAGTCGGCGAAGATCGGCACGCTCAGTTCGAGGTAGGCCTCCTTGACGTTGTAGCTGCCCTCGGTCGGCAACGACGGCACGCCGTTGTAGTGGCCGATCACGGTCAGCGGATCGGGCTGGTACCAGCCCTCGTACTTGCGGTACTCCACGCCGGTGGCGAAGGACACCGCGCCGGCCGGCAGGGTGAACAGGTCGCTGCTGAGGTTGGCGGTGAACTGGGTCAGCTCGTTCTGGCTGCGGTCGTGCACCACCGGCTGGATCCAGCGCAGCATCTCCGGCGTGATGCTGCCGGCGCCGCCGAAGATGTCCAGCGGCACGCAACCGGCCACCGCCGCGCAGGCGGCCGGATCGCCCAGCGCCAGATTGATGTTGTAGATGTTGTAGCTGCCGTAGTTGGTCTGTTCGGCCTTGTTCTTGCTGTAGGCGCCGTTGACGTCCCAGAACCAGGTGCGGTTGGCGCTCTCGAAGCTGCCGATGAAGCCGGTGCCGACGTACTGCGTGTCCACGCGCTGCTCGAACACGCGCGGGCCGCCTTCCACCGGACGCCGCCCGATCATGATCAGGTTGCTGGAAGAATCCAGGTCGAAACCGAACGGGTTGTACGGATTGGCCGCGGAAATGACGATGTTGTCGGCCAGCGGATTGCCGGTGCCGGCGTCCGGGCCGAGGAAGATGGGTTCCGGGCCGGCCTGGTTGGTCGATTCGCGGCGGTTGCCCAGCGCCTTCAGGTACCACTGCACGTCGTCGTTGAAGAAGTAGCGGAACTGGCCGAACACGCCCTTGCGCTCGGACGGGGTCAGCAGCAGGTTGGAGGCGGCGAAGTTGTAGCGGTCGCTGGTGCCGAAGCAGTGGTAGTCGTCGCTGCGCGTGCAGCCGGCGCTGCCGTCGTAGGCGGGATTGCGCGTGCCGCTGTTGGGGGTCAGGTCCTGCTCGGCGCCGGTGACCGGATCGACGAAGATGAAGCGGCCGTCCGGGGTGGCGGAACTGCCGAAGCTCAGCCCGGTGCCCGGGATCGGATACAGCGACTGCTTGCGGTCGCGCGCGTAGATCGGATCCTGCTTGGTGTAGCTGGCGCCCAGGAACAGGCTGGTGCGCTCGGTGTTGTGGCCCCAGGCCAGGTCGACGCCCTTGCTGGCGCCGTCGCCCTTGTCGTACTGGCCATAGTTGAGGGTGACCTGGGCGCCGTCGAACTTGCGCCGGGTGATGATGTTGACCACGCCGGCGATGGCGTCGGAGCCGTACAGCGAGGAGGCGCCGTCCTCCAGCACTTCGATGCGCTCGACGATGGCCAGCGGGATGGTGTTGAGGTCGGTGGCCGCGCCCACGCCCGAGGCCGAGGACTCGTTGACCCAGCGCATGCCGTCGACCAGCACCAGCACGCGCTTGGCGCCCAGGTGGCGCAGGTCGACCTGCGCCGAGCCGGCGCCGACGCCGCTGCCGTCCGGCGGGAAGCCGAAGTTGCCGGACGAGTTGAACTTGGCGTTCAAGGCCGAGCCGGAAGCGGTCAGCTCCTGCAGCACGTCGCCGATCGAGTTCAGGCCGGTGCGTTCGATGTCGGCGCGGCTGAGCGACTGGACCGGCACCTGGCCCTCCAGTTCGGCCCGGCGGATACGGGTGCCGGTGACCTGGACGCTATCCAGGGTGGTGGCGGCTTCGGGGGCAGCGGGCGCGGCCTGCTGGGCGATGGCCAGCGCGGGCGAACCGGCGAGCAAGGACAAGGAAACCGCGAAAACCAAAGGATGGCGGTGCAGGCAATTCATCCGTCTCTCTCTCCAGGAAGGATGTGGGTCGGCCGCTGCGACCCCCTGCACCGCGGCGGCGTCACCCACTTTGTAAACAATACGTAAACGCTGCGCAAGCAGGCGGCGCGAGATTCGGACCATCGCCCGGCGACTGGACGATTCCGTAGACGCGACCCGCGCGCGCGGATCAGCCGGGCGTGGGCCCAGCCTCGTCCTGGACATCAGCGTGCGCACGGCGCGGCGCCGACACGCTGGAGCGGGTCCGCGACGGTCAGCGCGTTGTGTGCCATGCGACGGCAGCGGATGCGTGCGCGCTGTCGCGATCGTGGGCGCACTGGCGATGACACGTCCGTGACCCGCTCGTCGGCACGCGCGCGCAGAGGAGTTAGCGAGAGACTGGCCGCGCCCGGAAGGCGGCGGCAGCCGACAGCGCGGGGCGCTGTCGCGATGCGCGAGGCGCGGACCGGGTCGCCACGGCCGGAACGCCTGCGTTCGCGCACGCGCCAGCATGGCGGAAAGCCCCTGCACAGCCCCTTCCGCCGCCCGCTTGCCGCGTCGATTCAGCGACGTTCGGTATAGTCCTGCGCATGAAATTGCGCACGTCCCTCCTGTTGCTCGCCGCCGCGCTGTGCGGCGCCGCCCCTGCCCTCGCCCAGTCGCTGGACACGCAGCGACCGGCGCTGCGCGCGGCGATCGATGCCGCCGAGCGCGGCCAGTTCGACCCTGCGCAGGCGGCGGCGTTCAAGCAGCATCCGCTGTATGGCTGGCTCGAGTACGCCAACCTGCGCCGCAACATCGACCGCGTCACCGATGCGCAGGCGCAGGACTTCCTCAAGCGCTACGCCGGCCAGCCGGTGGCCGAGAGCTTCCGCACGCTGTGGCTGCCGGCGCTGGCGCGGCGCCAGGATTGGCCGGCGCTGCTGGCCAACTGGAAGCCGACCGAGAACGTCGGCCTGCGCTGCGCCCAGCTCAACGCGCGCCAGGCCACCGGCCGCGCCGATGCGCAATGGGTGGACGAGGCGCAGGCGCTGTGGCGCGGCAACGGCAAGTCCCTGCCCGATGCCTGCGATGCGGTGTTCGCGGTGCTGCAGGCGCGTGGCGGCATGACCGACGCGCTGCGCTGGGCGCGGGTGGAAGCGGCGGCCGACGCGCAGCAGCCGGCGGTGATGCGCAGCGCCGCGCGCGGCCTGCCCGCCGCGGACCTCGCGCTGGCCAACGACTACGCGGCGTTCCTGGACACGGTCCACGCGCGCGCGCTGACCTGGCCCAAGACCGAGCGCAGCCGCAAGGTGGTGGTGGACGGCCTGGAGAAGCTGGCCAAGACCGATCCGGACGCGGCCGAGCGCCAGTTGCCGCAATTCGCCCAGGCGCTGCAGTTGAGCGAGGCGCAGCGTGGCGAAGTGCTCTACCAGATCGCGTTGTGGACGGTGGCTTCCTACGGCCCGGACTCGGCGCGCCGGCTCAATGCCGTGCCCGAGTCCGCCTACGACGAACGCCTGCACGAATGGCGCGCGCGCGAGGCGATGGCGCGCGGCGACTGGCCGGCGGCGCTGGCGGCGATCCGCAAGATGCCGCCGGCGCAACGCAACGATTCGCGCTGGCAGTACTTCGAAGCGCGGCTGGCGGAGAAGACCGGCAACGCCGGCGAGGCGCAGCGCCTGTACCGCGAGGCGGCCAAATCGGCGACCTTCCACGGCTTCATGGCCGCCGACCGGCTCAAGCAGCCCTACGCGCTGTGCCCATGGGAACCCAACGACAGCGCGCAGGCGCAGGCCGCGGTGGCGCGCGACCCGGCGCTGGTGCGCGCCATGGAACTGTTCAAGATCGACCGTACAGCGTGGGCCACGGCCGAGTGGAACGATGCACTGACCCGCTTCGACGACACCCAGCGGCGGCTGGCGGTGGAAGTGGCGCGCGACAACGGCTGGTTCGACCGCGCGGTGTTTTCCCTGGGCAAGCTGCCCGACGAGCAACGCCTGTATTCGCTGCGTTTCCCGCTGCACCACGACGCCACTATTCGCCGCGAAGCAGGCAAGAATGCGATCGACCCGGCCTGGGTCGCCGCCGAGATCCGCGCCGAGAGCATCTTCAACCCAAACGCACGCTCGCCGGCCAATGCGATGGGCCTGATGCAGGTGCTGCCGGCGACCGGCGCCAGCGTGGCGAAGAACCTCGGCCTGGCCGGCTACGGCGGCGCCGCCAGCCTGTACGACCCGGACACCAACATCGCCATCGGCACCGCCTACCTGCGCCAACTGCTGAACACCTACGGCCTGCCGTACCTGACCATCGCCGCCTACAACGCCGGCCCCGGCCCGGCGCAGCGTTGGCAGAGCCAGCGTCCCGGCCACGACGCCGACTTCTGGATCGAGACGATCAGCTACAAGGAAACCCGCGAATACGTCGCGCGCATCCTCGCCTTCAGCGTGATCTACGACTGGCGCCTCAACGGCGACGCGCTGCCGGTCAGCGAGCGCATGCTCGGCAAGCTGGATACGCCGCGCAAGAAGTTCGTGTGCTCGGCCGCTGGGGCGGCCGGTGGGAATCGGGAATAGGGAATGGGGAATCGCAACGGCGCACCGCGCGAGATCGCACGAAAACTGACGTCCGCATACCACTGCGGCATCAGACCGAGCGAACCTGCTTTTACCATTCCCGATTCCCGACTCCCCATTCCCACCCCCCAATGAAAATCTATCTGGTCGGCGGCGCCGTCCGCGACAGCCTGCTCGGGCAGCCGCCGGGCGACCGCGACTGGGTCGTGGTCGGCGCCACGCCGCAGCGGATGCTCGAACTGGGCTACAAGCAGGTCGGTCGCGATTTCCCGGTGTTCCTGCATCCGCGCAGCGGCGAGGAGTACGCGCTGGCGCGGACCGAGCGCAAGTCCGGACGCGGCTATCACGGCTTCGTGGTCGATGCCGATCCGTCGGTGACGCTGGAGGAGGACCTGCAGCGGCGCGACTTCACCATCAACGCGATCGCCCGCGACGAGGACAGCGGCACGCTGGTCGATCCGTACGGCGGCGCGCGCGACATCGAACGTCGCATGCTGCGCCACATCGGCCCGGCGTTCGGCGAAGACCCGCTGCGCGTGCTGCGCGCGGCGCGCTTCATGGCGCGGCTGGCCCCGCTCGGCTTCAGCGTGGCGCCGGAGACCATGGCGCTGATGCGCGAGATGGCGGCCAGCGGCGAACTGGACACGCTGGTGCCCGAGCGCGTGTGGCAGGAGCTGCGCCGCAGCCTCGCCTCGGCGCAGCCTTCGGCGTTTCTGCGCACCCTGCACGAGGCCGGCGCGCTGCACAGCGTGCTGCCCGAGCTGGAGGCGCTGTACGGCGTCCCGCAGCGCGCCGAATACCACCCCGAGATCGATACCGGCCGCCATCAGGAGCTGGTCAGCGACATGGCCGCCAGGCTCGCTCCGGGCGACACGCTGGTCGGCTTCGCCGCGCTGACCCACGACCTGGGCAAGGGGCTGACTCCGCCGGCGGAATGGCCGCGGCACGTGATGCACGAGCAGCGCGGCGTGGCGCCGCTGCGCGCGCTGTGCGAGCGGCTGAAGCTGCCGCAGGAACACCGCCAACTCGCGGAGATCGCCTGCCGCGAGCATTTGAACGTGCACCGCCTGGCCGAACTGCGCGACCGCACCGTGCACGAACTGCTGCAACGCTGCGACGGCTTCCGCAAGCCCGAACGCATCGCGCAACTGGCGCTGGTGTGCGAGGCCGACAAGCGCGGCCGCCTCGGCAGCGAGGACACCGACTATCCGCAGGGCCGCGAACTGCAGCGCCTGCACGCCGCGGCGCTGGCGGTCAACGCGCGCGACCTGGCCGCGCAGGGCTTGAGCGGCCCGCAGATCGGCGAGGCGCTGGCAAAGGCACGGATCAGGGCGATCGCCGCAACGCGCGGCGCGGCCGCGGACTGACACAGCCGGGCCGGGCCGCAAGCCGTCTCGCAAGCAAGGCCGGTTTTTCACCTGATGAACGGCGGCTCGAAGCGGCTGGAGGGACGCCACGCGCTCCGTTTGCAGGCAAGCCGAAAGCGGCTGCGGTCACCTCGACAACTGCCGCTGTTCCAAGCGGCGGCCCTCTGCCTTTGGTTCGGGCCCAAGCCCTCAAGGACCGGCAAACTGGATCACCACGTCGTTGAGCGGCAGCTGCGACCGGCGGTATTCGATGGGCAAGGCTTTCCATGGATCGCCCTGCCCGAACAGCTGGGCTTCGGATTCCCGGCCGAGGTAGCCGAAGCGCTCGAACATGTACGGCACGCCTTCCGAACCTTCGAACGCGACGGCATTGGACAGCTGAAAATGCAGATGCGGCGCGGCGGAATTGCCGGACTGCCCCAACTGCGCGAGCACTTGCCCGCGCTGCACCCGGTCGCCCGGTTTCACCTTGAGGCTGCCCCGCCGCAGATGCGCATAGCTTGCGAACGTGCCCGATGCGATTTCCAGCACCACGTAATTGCCGAACAGGGCGTCACTGGTGAGCGCGGTGGGTTCCGGTTGCGCGCTGAGCGGCTGGTGTTCGGCCTCGCCATCGCGCGCGCTGCGCACGACGCCGTCGGCCACGGCAAGCACGTCCGCGCCATAGCCGATCCAGTCGGCGTAGGTGGATTTCTGGATGTCTTTTACGCCGGATCTCAGCGCGTGTCCGGCAGCGTCGACCCCTACCAGATCCAGGGCGTAGCGCTGCGGAATGGTCAGCTGCCCGTTCACCGCCACTAGGCTGCCCCAATGGTGCGACCGGGCGGCGCCGGGACCCTCGTGGGCCAACCAGCGGCCACGGCGCAACGGCGCGCCGATAACCATGGGCTGCGCATCGCCGACCTGGACGCTGGCGCCGTCGAGCACGCTGTTCGCATGGGCATCCGCGGTAAATGGGATGCGATGACGCAGGCGGTGCGGCACGGACGTACCCTCCGGCAGGGTCAACCAGACGAAGAACACCGCGCGCTTGCCGGGAAGGATCGCCACCGGTTCCTGCGCCGCCGGCGCAGGCTTCACCACTTGCGCTAGCTGCTTCGCATCCAGTGCCAGCAGCGGCGTGGCCGCATCGTCACCGAACACGTCCAGCCCCTGCGGCGCGAGCGCGCCGGAGTCGCCATAGAAGTTGGTGACATGCAGCTCATACGCCAGATGCGTGCGCCCGTCGCTGCCTGTGAACGCAGCGGGTGCGAACGGTACGCGTGCCTCCACCGGCGCCAGGGCTTCCTCGGCGCGGACAGCGGAAATGCCCGAGGTTCCTGCCAGCAGGAGCGCCAGTGCAGCGTTGCGAATCATTCGATGCACTCCCCGGAAGATGCATGGAGCGCAGCGGCGACCGTGCATCCCTGGCGCCGTCGCTGCGTGGAGACCGATGCCCAAGCTTGCCGATGCTCCCGGCGGGCCGCAAGCTGTCCTTCGGCATGCCTATCCGAAGCGGGACAACACCTGCGCCACTTGCGCGACGTAGCCGCCACCGAACAGATTGAGGTGGTTGAGCAGGTGGTAGAGGTTGTACAGCGGCGCGCGTTCGCGCCAGTCGTTCGCCAACGGCGCGTGTTCGGCGTAACTGCGCAGCAGCTGCGGATCGGGCTCGCCGAACAGCGTCAGCATCGCCAGCTCGGCCTCGGCCCAGCCGTAGTGGGCCGCGCCGGCGTCGATCAGCGCCGGCCTGCCGTCGCCGGCGCAATGCAGGTTGCCTTGCCACAGGTCGCCGTGCAGCAGCACCGGCGGCTGCGCCGGGATCAGTTGCGGCAGGCGCGCATACACGCGCTCCAGGCGCGCCGCGGCAGCGGCATCCAGACTTCCATGGCGCAGTGCGCGTTCGGCTTGCGGGCGCAGCCGGCGCTCGACGAAGAACCGATGCCCGTCGCTGTCGGTGTGGTTGTCCTGCGGGCTGTCGCCGATGTAGCCGGCATGGCCGAATCCGAACGTTGCGCCGCCGACGCCGTGCTGCCGCGCCAACCCTTCGCCGGCAAGCCGGTCGAACCGCGCATGCGGCGGCGCGGCACCGAGGTCCTCCAGCAGCAGCCAGTCCTCGCCTTGCGCGTACACCTGCGGCACGCGCAGGCCACCGGCGGCGAGCAACGCCTCCAGGCCGCGCGCCTCGGCGGCGAAGAAATCGGCCGGCATGCGGCGGCGGCGCTTGCAGATCGCGTGGCGGCCATCATGCAGGGTCACTCGGCGCAGGCCATCGCCGTCGGGCAGGGACAGCGGGCCGGTCGCGGTCGGGTGCATCGCCTCAGGCTAGGACGGCGGCGATCAAGGCGGTGTCAGGTACAGGCCGCGGTCCCGGTGACCACGCGGCGCGGGCGGCCGCCCCTGCAAGCATCGGCTGCTGGCGACGCGGCGCGAGCCCCCGCCTCATGCATCGGTCACGAAGAAATCGAAGAATTCCTGCTTGTCCCGGGCGAACGCGGTGACCAGCTTTCCTTCCGGAATGCGCTTGGCACCGAGCCCGCCGACGCAGATTCCCAGGGTGCGGAAGATCGCGTACTGCGGCCCGATCGCATGATCGGGATCGAGCGCCATCAGCCGTTCCAGCGCGCCCGCGGCGTAGATCTCGATGCCCGCGACGACCGGGGTGACGTGCTTGTTCATGGTGACGTAGCACAGCAGCTTGCGCTCGTAGACCAGGTCGCATCCCTCACGGGTCTCGGTCACGATCTTCTGGATGTTGTCGGTGAGCGAGGTGAAGGGCACGCCATGCGCTTTGGCAGTCTGCGCCTGGGTGCGGCCGAACTGGAAACCGTTCACCGCGGCATAGGGATGGATCTCGTACAGCATCGACGTTCCTTGTGGATTCGAGTCGCGACAGCGTCCGCTTCCGGTCGCTTACGCCGCGGGAGCCTCGCCGGATCGCGTGCGCGCGTCAAGCAACCGTGGCTTGCACCCTGCCCACCGTCGCGTGCGCGGCGACAGGCCCACGCGCATCCGCGCGCAGACCAAACATCGCCTTCCGCATGCCTGCCGGCTACTCAATCGCCCCGCCGACCCAGATGCGCCGCACCTGCAGCGTCTCGTCCAGCAACATCAGATCCGCCTGGTAGCCCGCCACGCGGACGGTCAACGCACGCGACCTGGCGGCGCAGGGCCTGAGCGGTCCGCAGATCGGCGAGGCGCTGGCCAAGACACGGATCACGGCGATCGCCGCGGCGAACCAGTCGGACGCACGCTGAACGGCTGCAGCGCACCAAGCCAGACGCAGTAAGCGCAATCGCACACGGTACAAACAACGTCTTCCTCCGTTCCAGGCAGCACGGCGAAGGAGTAGGAAAATCCCTACATCACATCTAGCAGATCACAGGACGACGCGGCCCAGGGCATGCGCGAAGATTGCAAGCCGGACGGAGCTGCCACGGACCAACAGTGCCTCCGGCATCTGGGCCACACCGATACCGCACTACCATGCCCGCATCTGGGGCAATAGACTGTCCTTCCCCTTTCCAAAGGTGGCTCCATGGCTGTGCGACTCTCTTTCATCCCGCAGCACCGTGCAGCGATCCCTCTCCTAATGAGCGCTGTCTTCGCCCACCCTCTGACTGGATGTTCGCGCATGAACACACCTGCCAATAACCCATCCGGAATTCACCTGATCGGCAATATTCCCGTCGATGCCCATAACACCGTGCATATCGACACCCGCAAGCCGATTCCGTTCAGTACGCATGCCTTTGGGGCCGGTTGTTACGATACATATGGCTGCAAAGTGCTGTACAACAACAGGTATCTTGTCAACTCACCAGACGATGTTAAGACGATTTCTTCGGCGTCATTAGGCAACAAGTATCCGGATACGATGACTGCATCGAATATCGGCATCCGCAACTTTCCACACTTCCCGCCTCCGGCCGAGGTGACCTGGCGCTCCAAGGACGGCCAGCAGCACCATGCAACAGTCGATCTCGAAGCCATCTTCAAAGACAAGGTGATCCTGCATCACGTGCCGCAGGATCAGCTACCACCGATTCTGCAAGCAGATATCTCTCCGGATATCATTCTGGAAGTGAACGACCGCACCATCAATGTATATATGAAAGCGATGGTGCAGACGACCGTGCCACAGAAGCCTGGCAACCCATACAGCGATTTTCGAAATGATCTAATCCTTGCATACACCAAAACCTACTGATGGCGTCCTCGCCAAGGAGCATGTATGGGTAACGAGAATAAAAACGCGAAGACATGGGCCGATGGCGTGGAAACGTATCCGGCGACCGCGCAAGATTTGGCTACCTACGAACACAACCGCCATGCCTTGGCGCAGTTCCAGGCGCCGCTGCTGGTCAGTCAACACAACCCGCACACCCGCTTGTTTGTGGCTTGTTTCGATGGCACTGGCAACGACAAGCAAAAAGATCCAGAGCACATCACCAATATTGGCACCCTGAGCAATCAACTGGATGCTGCCAACTTCGCAGGTCTCGATAATGTTAGAGGCCACTACGTCCCAGGCGTAGGAACTCAAGACAGCGACTTCACTCGCAACCTCGACGGCGCACTGGGCTATAGCTATGGCCCTCGCATGGAAGAGATGTACTTGAAGTTCATCAACCAAGCCAAACAATGGCGCGAGCAAGATCCGAAAGCCGAGATCAGCATCGTCTCCACCGGCTTCAGCCGTGGCGCGGTCACCGCCGCCATGTTCACCCGCATGGTCGACGAGCGAGGCATCCAGGATCCCAAGGACATGAAGATCGACCGCGGCCCACACGGCGAAATCCTCAAACTCACCCCCACCCATCCACCGCTGGTGCCACCCGGTCGCACCCCGCAGGCGGTTGGCTTGCTGGACCCGGTAGCCACCGGCGACATGAACATGCGCGACACTCGCCTGCCGCCCTCGGTGGTGTCGGGCCTGCAACTCACGGCCCGCGACGAGCGCCGCGACACCTTCCCGGTCAAGGACATCATCGATCCGGGTCGCACCCCCGACGGGCGACTGCTCAATCTGGTCAATCCTGGCGCGCACTCGGATATCGGCGGTTCCTACCGGCTCGATGGCCTATCCGTGCGCAACGGCAACCTCCTCATCGATTACGTCAACACCCTCAGCGATACGCCCTTCCTGCAACCGCGCACCGTGTCCACTGCGCCGGAAATGAACGTCATCCATCGCTCCGAACAGCACGAGTCCTTCTACACCACCGGCATCGCGACCGTCGCGGGCCAGCGCCTGCATGTGAAGGACCTGGCGGGAAGCACGATGACCCTTAACCGCACCGATGCCGAGCCGCTGGATACCGGGTTGCGCGCGCACTTTCCCCTGCGCCCGGTGGCGGTGTCGCCAGAACGCACCGATCCCTCGCTGCCGGCGTTCTTCCGCGAGAAACCGAATGCGCATGAGGTGGTGGTACCATCGCTGCCGACGTACTTGCAGCACGACACTCCGCCCCAGGCCATGCAACCCGCCAAGGCCGCTCCTGCCGCCGAACGCGGCGCCGCGCTGTCGGCAGCCGATCAGGCGATGTTCTCGCGCATCCGCCAGGATGTGCCGGCGCATATCGGCGACGACCATGTGGCGCAGGCGATGCTCGACGCCAAGCAGGCGGGCATCACCGATGCCGGCAAGATCGATCGGGTGCAGATGGCGGGCGAGAAGCTGTGGGTGTCCGGCACCACGCCGGGCTTTCGCGTCGCCACCGACGTGTCGCAGCCAGTGGCACCGATGCAGGAGACAGTGCAGCAGACGCAGGCGTTCAATCAGCAGCGCGAGCAGCAACTGGCGATGGAGCAACGGCAGCAGGAAGGCCTGGCGACAAAGGGGCTTGCAATGAGTTGAGACCGGCCTGGCCGCGTCATCAATTCCTCAAGGGAACCGCGCTATACCCGTCAGGTCGCCAGCCGATGCGGCATGGCGCACAACACAGCTGCGTAAAAGCGGCGCGTGGCGACACCGCTCCCCTTTACTCCATCGCCCCGCCGACCCAGGTGCGCCGCACCTGCAGCGCATCGTCCAGCAGCACCAGATCCGCCTGGTAGCCCGCCGCGATGCGGCCGTAACGGTCGTCCATACCCACGCATTGCGCCGGGTAAAGCGAGGCCATGCGCGCCGCCTCGTCCAGGCCCACACCGAGCCACTGCACGGTGTTGCGCACCGCGCTGGCCATGTCCAGCGCCGAGCCGGCCAGGGTCCCGGCGGCGTTGCGCACCACGCCGTCCACGGCGGTGATGGTCTCGCCGTACAGGTCGAAGCTGGGGCTGTCGGCGCCGACCATCGGCATCGCGTCGGTGACCAGGAACAGCTTGCCGCGCGGCTTGGCCGCCAGCGCCACGCGCAGGCTGGCCGGATGCACGTGCACGCCGTCGACGATGATCCCGCACCAGGCGTCGCGATCCTCCAGCGCCGCGCCGACCGCGCCGGGATCGCGCCCCTGCAGCGGCGACATCGCGTTGTACAGGTGGGTGAAGCCGCGGATGCCGGCGTCCAGGCCGGCGCGCGCTTCTTCGTAGCTGGCGGCGGTGTGCCCGGCGAACACGTAGGCGCCGGCCGCGGCCAGGGTGCGGATGCCGTCGGCCGGCACCCGCTCCGGCGCCAGCGTGATCAGGGTGACGCCATTGTCCAGCGAGGTGGCCAGCGCCAGTTCGGCGGCATCGGGCACGCGGAACTTGTCCACGTTGTGGGTGCCCTTGCGCGCCGGCGCCAGGTACGGGCCTTCCAGATGGATGCCGAGCACGCCCGGCACGCCCTCGGCGAGCGCCTGGCGGGTGGCGGCGATCGCCGCGCGCATCACCTCCGCGTCGTCGCTGATCAGCGTCGGCAGATAGCAGGTGGTGCCGTAGCGGCGGTGCGCCTGGCCGATGCGGCGCAGCGCCTCGACGTCGGTGCGGTTGTTGAACAGCACGCCGCCGCCGCCATTGACCTGTAGGTCGATGAAGCCGGGCAGCAGCGTGCCGCCGCCCAGGTCCAACTGCGCCGACGCCGCGGCCACGCGCGCGTCGCCGTCGTCGAGCACGGCGGCGATCCGGTCGCCTTCGAGCAGCACGCTCACGCCATCGAGGAAGCCGTCCTCGCCGAGCACGCGCGCGTTGCGCAGCGCCGTCGTCGTCATTACACCGTCTCCGTCACTTTGTTCAGGTGCGGCGGCAGATCCGGGTTGTAGCCGCGGCGCAGCGCCAGCGCGTTGATCGCGCGGTAGAAACTCTGGATGGTCAGCAGCGGCGCGCAAGCAGGGTGCGGCGCGGCGACCAGCGGCAGGTCGCCGTCGGCGCCGGCCAGCCACACCTGCGCGCCACGGCCGCGGAACTCCTCGGCCAGGCTGCGGGTGCCGGGCCCGGTCTCGTCGGGCTGGGCGAAGGCCAGCACCGGAAAGCCGGGACCGACCAGCGCCATCGGCCCGTGCTTCACTTCCGCCGAGCTGTAGGCCTCGGCGTGCAGGCCGCAGGTTTCCTTGAACTTCAGCGCCGCTTCCTGCGCCGCCGCCAGGCCCAGGCCGCGGCCGAGCACGAACAGGTTGTGCGCCTCGACCAGGCCATCGGTGAGCGCGCGCCAATCGGCGTCCCAGGCGGCGCGCAGCGCCTGCGGCAGCGCGTCCAGCGCGGCGAGCAACGCCGCATCGTGCTTCCAGTGCGCGCCGAGCTGCAGGATCGCCGACAGCGACGCCAGGTAGCTCTTGGTCGCGGCCACGCTCTTCTCGGGACCGGCGCCGAGAGCGATCACCGTGTCGGCCAATTGCGCCAGCGGCGAATCCTCGACGTTGACCAGCGCCACCACGCGCGCGCCGGCCGCTTTGGCGGCCTCGGCATTGCGCAGCAGGTCCGGGCTCTTGCCGGATTGCGAGATCACCAGGTACAGCGCGCCGCGCAACTGCAACGGCGATTCGTACACCGAGCCCACCGACGGCGACGCCGAGGCGGTGACCACCCCGAGCTGGGTCTCGAACAGGTACTTGGCATAGGTCGCGGCATGGTCGGAACTGCCGCGCGCGCAGGTGACCACGAACGGCGGCGGATCGGCGCGCAGCGCGGCGGCCAGCGCGCTCACCACGGCGTGGTTGCGCGCGAACTGCGCGGCGACGACATCGGCGGTCTGCGCCGCTTCGCGGAACATCAGGGTCTCGGTTTCGGTGGGCAATGCCATGGGCAGGGTCATGTGGGATCGGGGGAAGGGGAACGGCGCGACTGCGGCTGCATCGGCGCGGTGGAGCCGCGCACCACCAGTTGCGGCACGAAGCCCTGGTTGCGCATCGGCGCCGGATGCTCTTCGTAGGCATCGCTGCGCAACTGGCTGATCAGCAGCCGCGCGGCGTGGCGCGCGATGTCCTCGGTGGCCTGCTTGGCGGTGGTCAGCGCCGGCCACGACTGGCGCGAGAACGGGCTGTCCTCGAAGCCGGCGATGGACAGGTCGTAGGGCACGTTCATGCCCGCCGACTTGGCCGCGGCCAGCACGCCGGCGGCGATCTCGTCGTTGGAACCGAAGATCGCGGTCGGCGGCTCGCGCAGCGCCAGCAGCCGCCGCGCGCCGCGAAAGCCGTCGTCGAAGGTGTAGTCGCCCGGTATCACCAGGTGCTTGTCCAGGGTGATGCCGTAGTCCTTCAGCGCCGCCTCGTAGCCGGCGTAGCGCTCGCCGCTGGAGCGGTGCGAGGTGCCGCCCCACAGGAAGCCGATGCGCTGGTGGCCGAGCTGGATCAGATGCTCGGTGATCTCGTAGGCGGCGTCGCGGTCGTCGACGTACACGCAGGGACCGTCGGCCGGATCTTCGGTGGCGGCGATGATGCGCACCGTCTTGATCCCGCGCGCGGCCAGCGCCGCGACCAGGTCCGGGCGCTCGGACATCGGCGCGGTCAGCACCAGCCCGGCCAGGCGCGAGCGCTGGGTCCACTCGGCCAGTTCCTCGGCCAGCATCGGCGAGGTCGAATCGCAGGGATGGATCTGCAGGCCGAAGCCGGTTTCGCGACAGGCCGCGAGCACGCCGTTCTGCACGCCGATGATGTGGTACGGGTTGGGGTTGTCGTACACCAGCCCGATCACGAACGGGGTGCCGCTGCGCAGGTTGCGCGCCGAGGGATCCGGCTCGTAGTCCAGTTCGGCGATGGCGTGCAGCACGCGCGCGCGCGTGGCCTGCATCACCGACGGCTCGTTGTTGATGACCCGCGACACGGTCTTCAGCGACACCCGTGCGCGTTCGGCGACGTCTTTGATGGTGGGTCTACGCATTGGAATGAGTTTGCCGAGTTGGAGAAAAGCGCGTCAGCTCACCGCGCGCCCTGGCCGACGCGGTGACCGCGCAGCGCGAAGAACAAGATGTACAGGTAGCAGGCGATCATCAAGCCGGCGAAGACCAGCTGGAAATCGAAGAACTCCTTCAGATGAGCGAACAGCTGTGGAACCGCGGCGCCGCCCACGATGCCCATGATCAACAGCGCAGCACCCTTCTCGGTGAACTTGCCCAGCCCCTTGATGGCCAGCGGGAAAATGGCCGGCCACATGATGGCATTGGCGAATCCGAGCGCCGCGACGAACGCCACCGAAACATAGCCGCCTGTCAACATCGCGCACAGCGAAAAGACGATGCCGAGGCATGCCGAAATGGAGAGGTACTTCTCCTGGGAGATGTACTTCGGAATCAGCACCAGTCCGACCAGGTAGCCCGCCAACATGCATACCAGCGTGCCGATGGTGAAATACTTTGCGTAATCGAGCGAGAGGCCGAGGCTGTTGCCGTAGATGCCGATCGCATCGCCCGCCATCACCTCGGCGCCGACGTACACGAAGATGCACAACGCGCCCAGCCACACGTGCGGGAAAGCGAAGATGCTGTCGCGGCTGCGTTCGTCGGAGACCGACGCGTTCGCCTTCTCGGCGCTGACCTCGGGCAGGGGCGAAAACAGAATGGCCACAGAAAGCACGGCAAGCACGCCGGCGATCGCCATGTAGGGGCCATGGATGCGGCCAGCGAACTCCTGCAACAGCAGTTCCTTCTGCGCCGGCAGCACCTGTTCGATCTGGGTCGAAAAATCCTCCATGCCGTGCAGGACCACCTTCGCCAGACCATACGTGGCCAGCGCCCCCGCCACCTTGTTGCAGATACCCATCAGCGCGATACGGCGCGCCGCGCCGTCGATCGGCCCGAGGATGCTGATGTACGGATTGACCGCGGTCTGCAGCAAGGCCAGGCCGCCGCCGATGATGAAGATGCCGCTCACCGCGCCCACGTAGGAACGGGCGTTGGTGAACTGGCCGAAGATAGCGGCGCCGATCGCCAGGATCAGCAGGCTCAGCGCCAGGCCCTTCTTCATCCCAGTCAATTTCAGGATGAACGAAGAAGGCAGTGCCAGGCAGAAGTAGGAAATATAGAACGCGCTCGGGATGAGAAACGCGAACGTGTCGCTGACATTGAAGGCGACCTTGGCGAACAGGATCAACGGCCCGTTGATCCAGGTGAAGAACCCCATAATGAAGAACAGCAGACCGACGATGGCGATCGAGGCGTAGGGACTGGCGGGCCGTGCGGTGGTCATGGGCGGGCGTGCTCCGGGAGGGCGCGAAGGATCGGCGATCAGCGTCGCAGTTCGGCGACGAAGTCGTAGTAGTCGTTGTGGCAATAGGTGTCGGTCAACTCGATCGCGCTGCCGTCGCGGGTGTAGCCGACCCGCACCACGTGCAGGATCGCCTCGCCTTCCTTCATGCCCAGGTGCCCGGCCAGCCGCGCCGGCAGATTGATCGCGCGGAAGTACTGCAGCGCGCGCACCACCGGGTGGCCGTGCGCGTCCAGGTGAGCGTACAGCGAATCGCCGATCGCCTGCGGATCGGGCACGATGCGTTGCGGCAGCACCGCCTTCTCGTAGGCCATGACCCGGCCGTCGGCGCTGCGCAGGCGGGTCAGCGCCGCCACCACCGTGTCCGGCGACAGGCCCAGGCGCAGGATTTCCTCGCCATGCGCCGGGCGGATGCGCCGTTCCAGCCAGCGCGTGCCCGGCTCCAGGCCCTTCATCCGCAGGGTTTCGCTGAAACTGGCCAGGCCGCTGAGCTGGTGCTGGATGTGCGAGGTGACGAAGGTGCCCGCGCCCTGCCGGCGCGAGACCAGGCCCTGTTCGACCAGCGCATCCACCGCCTGGCGCAGGGTCACCCGCGACACCTGCAGTTGCTCGCACAACTGGCGCTCGGCCGGCAACGCCTCGCCCGGCTTCCACTGACCGCCCTTGATCGCGTCCACCAGCTTGCTCGCCAGTTGCAGGTACAGCGGGGTCGGCGCGCTCGGGTCCACGGCCAGCCCCGCCAGTCTGGGATCGGTCTGCGGCTTGGGCTTGGTCATCGTGCTTGCTCCGGACCGCAGGAAGTCGTTAGGTCCAATATAGTACCAATTCGCCGACCGTGCACGCCGGGTCAGAGCCGCAGGTAGAGCCGCCGCCGGTCCATCCACCAGCCCACCGCCCAGCACACCAGGGTGTAGGCCAGCGCACAGGCCAGGCTGCCCCAGGGACCGGGCAGCAGCCGCTGGAACATCGCGATGCCCACCCATTGGTACAGGTCCATGCCGCTGGCCCCGACGGGGATCAGCCGCAGGCTGATCACGAACAGCTCGGAGAACAGATAGATCGCCAGCGGATTGCGTCCGAGCACGGTGAAGAAGCCGCTGCCCGCGCGCCACTGGCGCACCTCGATCGCCCACAGCAACGCGCCCAGCAACAGCAGGTCCAGGCCCACGGTCAGCAGCACGAACGAGCCGGTCCACAGCTTCTTGGCCAGCGGGAACCACGGCTGCCAGGCCAGGGCCAGCAAGCTCAGCGCGATGCCAGCCAGCAGCAGCCAGCGCACCGTGCGCGCCTGCTTGCCGGCGCGGCGCACGTACAGGCCGGTCAGGTAGCCGGCGATGACATTGACCGTGGCCGGCAGCGTGCCGAGCAGGCCTTCCGGATCGAAGCCGCCGTCCTTGCGGTACAGCTGCGCCGGATCCAGCAACCACAGGTCCAGGCGCGTGCCGGCGTTGCCGAGCTTGCTCAGTTCCGCACCCGGCTGACCCCACAGGTACAGCGCCGCCCAGTAGCCGAGCAGCAGCGCCACGCAGGCGACCAGCAGCCCGCGCGGCGGCAGCCAGCGGCACAGCAGCGCGGCCAGCGCGTAGCACAGCGCGATGCGCTGCAGCACGCCCGGCACCCGGGTCTGGTCGATCGCGGTGAGGCTCCAGTGGCCATCGGCGCCCTGGTGCACGAACGGAAACCAGTACATCAGGAACCCGAGCAGGAAGATCAGCGCGCTGCGCTTGCCGACCCGGCGCAGGAACGCGCCCAGCGGCTGGCCGCGGTCCAGCGCGAAACTCATCGCGTTGCCGACCGCGAACAGGAACGACGGGAACACCAGGTCGGCCGCGGTGAAGCCGAACCAGGGTGCGTGGCGCAGCTGCACGAACGCATCGGCGCCGGCGCCCGGCGTGTTGACCAGGATCATCAGGAAGATGGTCAGGCCGCGGAACACGTCCAGCGACAGGAAGCGCTCGCGCGGCGGCGCGGCGGCGGGAATGGTCACGGACGCGGCACTCATGGGGCATCGACCTGGCGCAGCAGGGTGCGCACCGCGGCGACCGGGTCGGCCGGCGCTTGCCGCGTGTACGTGGTCTCGCGCGCCACCCAGTCCCGCTCCCAGGCACGCAAGCGCTGCTGCAACGCGGCCTCGTCCACGCGGCCGCCGCCGACCGCGGCCGCGCGCAGCGCCTGCATCGCCAGCGCCCAGCGCGGCAGGTAATAGTCGGCGTACATCCCCTGCCAGGCCTTGGATGCGTAGTCGCCGAGATTGCCCTCGCCGCCCCACACGCTGATCTGCGCCTTGGCGTCGCGCCGATAGTAGGCGGCGTCCTGCGGCGTCTTCGCGTAGCCGGCGGCATCGCCGAGCCAGCTCGACAGGGTTTCCTGCTGGCCGCCGACCAGGCCGTCGAGCTGCCGCACCGCCGCCTGCACACGGGCAAAGGCGGCGTCGCCGGCCGCGACATCGCCGCGCTTGTAGGCGGCCACGGCCTGCTGCAACTGCGCGTCCACGCGGCCGGTCGCGTAGTGGCGGGCGAAGTCGACCAGGTCGTAGCGGTACAGCGGCGCATCGGCATAGTCCGGCGCCAATGCCAGGAGTCGCTCCAGCGCACGGCGCAGGCGCGGCGGATCGCCGGACGCGCCCTCGAATTCGCCGATGTCCAGCGTCGGCCGTTTGAACAGCAGGTAGGCGCCGGCGCGGCTGCGCCACCAGCGCGGCGTCCAGTAGCGGGTCGAGAACACGGACGCCTGCAAATCCTCCCAGGCCGCAAGCAGCGCCGGCGACGTGTGCCCGTAGCGGGCGCGGGTGTACTCGCCGAGCCAGTCCTGCAGCGAACGTTCCTGCCCGCCCCAGGCCAGTGCGTACATGTATTCGTAGATCACCGAATTGTTGTGCAGGCCTTCGGGGAATGCGCCGAAGCCGACCAGTTGCTGCCTGTCCTTGTCCGCGAGCAGCGCGCGCAGGTCGTCGCGATAGAACGCCAGGTCGCCGTACACCGGATTGCTGCCGCCGTAGTTGTGCACGTAACCGTAGATCCACTGCTTGCCGTCGAAGGCGTCGGACAGCTTCCAGGTGCCCGGATAGCGATCGTTGCCGATGTCCAGCACCAGCAGCTTGTCGTTGGGCACGTCGCGCAGGAACGCGGCGATCGCCTGCGGCGTCCAGAAATGGCGGTCGGCGCCGAACAGCCAGCCCTGCATCACCCACACCGCGTCCGGGTTGGCGCGCTGGATCGAGGCGTAGAGCGCACGGCCGTAGTCGGCCAGGCGCTTGTCGCGCTGCGCCGGCGGCACCTCAGGCGGCGCGGTCTTGGCGGAGTTGGCGGTGCTGTCGCCGTAGCTGGCCAGGCGCGCGTCGCTGCCGTCAGCCGCGATCGGCGGCAGCATCTCGTTGAACGCGTCGGCCAGGTAATAGGTGCCCTTGCCGTAGGTGCGGTCGTAGAGCTGGATGAAGCGCTTGGCGATCTTCGCGAACAGCGGATCGGCCGGATCCAGCCAGTAGGTCTCGTGGAAACCCTCCCAGGCGCGCATGCGGTAGATGCGCGCCTGCGGATGCGCCTGCGCGAACGCCTTCGGCACGTAGCCGGCGAAGGCCGGCAGCACCGGCTTCATGCCCAGCGCGCGCATGCGCTGCAGGATGCGCAGCTGCAGCGCATGTTTGTCGTCGATCCATTGCTGCGGCAACGGCGCGTCGTAGCCCTCGATGTTGCCCATGCGCTGCCACGGTGCGAATGCCGGGCCGGAGAAATACTGCGCCAGATCCGCGTCGCTCACCCCGAACTCGCGCCACAGCGCCTGCCACACGTAGTCCTGGCCTTCCATCGCCAGCGGCATGTCGATGCCGTGCAACGCCATCCAGTCGATCTCGCGCTCCCAACGCGCCCAGTCCCACCACGGCGTGGTGTAGCCGTAGGTGCAGACGTTGAGATAGGCGCGGTACGCGAACGGGGTGACCACGCGCTTCCCGCGGAAATCGGCGTAGGCCGCAGGCAACGCGATCCGGCTGCCCTCCCAGCTCACCGAGGCGGCGCCGATCGATTGCAGATAGCTGTACGCGCCATGCGCCAGCGCCACTTCCGAGGAGCCGGACACGCGCAGCGTGCCGGCCTCGGCGGCGACCTGGTACCAGTCGTTGCCATCGCCGCGCGGTTGCCGTTGCAGCGCCAGCCGGGCGGCACCCGGGCCGAGCGTGCGCAGCAGCACACCGCGCGCGGCTTCGCCTTGTGTCTCCGGCGCCGCTGCGGCGAGCGCGGCCGGCGCCAGCAACGCACAGATCAGGAGCAATGCAACGTGGCTGCGCGGCGGCACTGCGCACCGCGTGCGCAACCAGGCTTGGCCGCTGGCGACGAGATGGCGGAAGGTTCGCTTCATTCGGTCAATACTCCACAGTCACGACATCGTCGAAGCCGAAAGGCATTCCGGCCGTCACCTGCATCACCACCGCCAGTACCCGCTCGCCGGCCGCGGGCGGCAAGCGCAATTGCGCCTGTTGTCCCGCGGCCACGCGCGCGACCGGTTGCCGATCCAGATACACCTGCGCCGCACCGGTGGTGCGCCCCAGCCGCAGCACGCCGCCGCGCTGCTGGATGCCGGCCCATGGGGTGAACGCGGTGCGGTACAGCACATAGCCATCGCGCTCGGCGCGCGTCTCCAGGTTGCCCGGCTGGCAGAAGCTCCAGCTGTTGTTGTCGTTGGGCGCGCGCGGCAATGCCGGATCCGGCGGCGCGGCGAACGGCAGCGTGCGCCGCCAGCCGGGCACCACCATTGCCGCCGCGGCCGGCGGCAGCGACGGCGGCGGGACCGCCGCGTCCAAGCCGATCGTCGCCTGCGCGGCGCGCAAGCCCGGCGCGCGCGCTTCGATATGCAGCGCGCGGCGGCCGTGCCCGGCTTCGACGATGGCCTGCGCCAGGCCGTTGAACAGTTGCACCTGCGGCACGTTGTCGGCCGCGTGCCGGTTCGGATCGCCGTTGCCGACGCCGAGCAGGCGCCCGCCCTCGACCTGCAGCGCGATCTGCGCATCGGCGAACGGCACGTGGCGGCCCTGCGCATCCACCGCCTCCAGGGTGATCGGCTGCGCATCGCGGCCGCCGCCGCGCATCCGCGCACGGTCCGGGGTCAACCGCAGCGCGACCGGCGCACCGACCGTCTGCACCCGCTGCCGCGCCACGGCGCGGCCATCGCGGTACGCCACCGCCTCCAAAACGCCCGGCGCGTACGCCACCTGCCAGGTATTCATCTCGATCCGGTCCACCGCCTGCCGCCCCTGCGACCGGCCGTTGAGCCACAGCTCCACCTGCTGCGCATTGCAGAACGCCATCACCTTGATCGGCTTGCCCTCGCGGCCCGGCCAGTTCCAGTGCGGCAGCAGTTGCAGCACCGGCGCCTCGTCGATCCACTGCGCCTGGCGCAACCAGTAGGCGCCCTTCGCAAAGCCGCACATATCCATGATGCCGAAGAACGAGGACACCGACGGCCATTCGAACGGCGTCGGCTCGCCGCGGTAGTCGAAGCCGGTCCAGACGAAACTGCCCGCGAGATACGGGCGCTCGTCGATCAGCTTCCATGAGGTGCGATGGGTGTTGCCCCATGGCGCGGCGACCGAGTCGTCCTCGGCGATGACGTGCGCGTCCATGTCGGTGAACCAGGCGCCGCGGGTCTGGAACGCGCTGGTGTCCTCGCTGGACAGCAGCGGTTTGTGCGGCATCGCCGCGCGCACCCGTTCGTAGTTGAACTGGCGGTAGTTGAAGCCGACCACGTCCACCGCATCGGCGGCATTGCGCTGGGTCAGCATGCCGTCGTTCATCGCCGCGGTCACCGGGCGGCTGTCGTCCAACTCGCGCACCAGCGCCACCGCGCGGCGCACCATTTCATAGCCCGCGACAGTGCCCTGCATCGGCTCCTCGTTGAACACCGACCACAGGAACACGCAGGCGCGATTGCGGTCGCGGCGCACCAACCAGCGCAGTTGCGCGGCGTAGTCGGGCGAAGGATTGAACACCCGGTTCTCGGCCATCACCAGCATGCCCAGGCGGTCGCAGACGTCGAGCAATTCGCTGGCCACCGCGTGGTGCAGGCGGATCGCATTGCAGCCCAGCGCCTTGAGCCGGCGGATGCGGAATTCCAGCAGGCTGTCCGGCACCGCCACGCCGACCCCGGCATGGTCCTGGTGCAGGCAGGCGCCCTTGATCTTGAGCGGCCGCTCGTTGAGGAAGAAGCCCTGCTGCGCGTCGAAGCGCAGCGTGCGGAAGCCAATCGCGCAGTCGCGGCGGTCGCGCTCACGACCCTCGCTGCGCAGCACTGCCGCGACCCGATACAGATGCGGCGCGGCCACATCCCAGCGCCGCGGCTGCCGCACCTGCAGTTCGACCCGCGCCACCGCCTGCGCCAGCGCGCCGACCTGCACCGCGCTGCTGCCTTGCGCGACCACGGTGCCGTGCGCGTCGTACAGCGCCACGTCCAGCATGGCCGCATCGGCCTGTTCGCCGACATTGGCGACGGTCACCGCGACCGGCAGCGTCCACAGATCGCCGCTACCGATCCGCGGCACCGCCTGTACGCCGTCGCCGACGATGTGCAAGGCATCGCGCACCGCCAGCCAGGTGTGCCGGTAGATGCCGGCGCCTTCGTACCACCAGCCGTCCATCGCGTCGGCATCGACGCGCACCGCGATGCTGTTGAGATCCTGGCCGTAGCGCGCGATCGCGCTCAGGTCGATCGCGAACCCGTCGTAGCCGCTCCAACTGCGCGCCATCAGCAAGCCATTGACCCACACCGTGGCGCGGCTGGAAACGCCATCGAAGCGCAGTTCCAGCGCCTTGCCGCGCAAGGCCGCGTCCAGCCGCAGGCTGCGCCGGTACCAGGCGATGCCGCGGCGGCGATAGCCCTGCGCCACATTGGCGCTGGCCTCGATCGGCTGCTCGATGGCGAAATCGTGCGGCAGCCGCAGTTGCCGCCATTGGCTGTCGTCGAAGTCGCCCGCGGCCGCGCCCCAGGCCTTGCCGGCCTTGGCGTTGTCGTAGCTGGCATCCTGGCCGCTGATCGGTGGAAACGGGATGTCGCCTTCGTGGAAGCGCCAGCCCTCGTCCAGGCAGAACAGGCCGGGATCGATCGGCAGCGCCAAGCCGGGCACTGCCGCCGCGGCAGCGCCAACGGGGGACCCGGCCACGCCGGCATCCGCCGTCGCACCGGCCCAGCTCCAGCGCGGCGCCGCCAGCAGCAGGCCGGCGCCCGCACTGCCTGCGAGGAAGTCTCGTCGTTGCATGCGTTTGCCCTAGAACCTATGGACGCGATCGGGACGATGCAGGTTGCCATGCCCGGCGCCAGCGCGGCGCCGGGCTGGCCGCGGGCTACCCCGCACGCGATCGCACCGGGCTCACAGGATGTCCCATTGCATCGACACGTAGAAGCTGCGGCCGGTGACGCCGGTCATCTGCCAGCGGCTGCTGATGTCCTTGTACGCTTCTTCCTTCTTGTCGGTCAGGTTGAGTCCGCCGAGCTGAAAGCTGAGCTTGTCGGTGGCCTGATAGCCGAGCACCGCGTCGAGCTGGGTGCGTGCCTTCATGGTGTGGCCTTCGCGGGCGAAGAAACTGTCGCTGCTGTCCTGCTCGTACTCGCTGCGGTGATTCAGCGACAGCCGCGCGGAGAACATCGCATTCTCCCAGTAACCGGTGGCGTTCCAGGTCTTCTCCGACAGGTTGCGGATCTGGAAGTCGGTGTCGCGCTGCGGGATCACCCGGGTGAAGTTGGCGGTCAGGCCGAAGCCCTGGATCGGCAGCCAGGCGTCGAACGATTGCGTCCAGCCCACCTCGTAGCCCTTGATCTTGACCTTGCTCGGATCGTTGCGGGTGGCGGTGATCTCGTAGATGTTGCCGCTGCCGTCCACGCAGTCGCCGGCGCTGTTGGCGGACAGCGCCGTGCCGTTGAACGTGGCCGGACACACGATGCTGTTGAAGGTGCCGTTCTTGACCTGCTTCCAGAAGCCGGCCAGGGTCAGGCCGCCGCCTTGGCCGTAGTACCACTCCAGGCTGAGGTCGGCCTGGTCGGCGGTCAGCGCCTTCAGGTCGGTCTGGCCCAGCGACACGTCGTAGGTGGTGGTGCCGCCGGTGTTGCTGCCCGAGGAAATGGTGGTGGCGATGGCGGTGTTGCTGTCCAGGATCGGCCGCACCAGCACCTTGCCGGCGGCGAAGCGCAGCAGCAGGTCCTCGCGCATGTCCAGCACCAGGTTCAGGCTGGGCAGCCAGTTGTGGTAGTCGTACGGCGCGCGTTCGGTGCCGACCACCTCGTTGGCGTCCTCGCTGTACTGCGAGGCGGTGGTCAGATAGGTATCGGTGGTGCGCTTGGTGTTCTCGTAGCGCACGCCGACGTTGCCGCGCAGGCGCATGCTGCCGATGTCCGTGTCGATCTTGGCCAGCGCGTAGGCGGAGAAGATGTCGTTGCGGATGTGGTAGCTGGCCTGCGGCGCGAACAGCACCGGCACGGTGATGCCGGACGCGGCCAGCGCTTGCGCGTAGGCGTAGACGTCCGGCGCCACCCAGCTGTCCTGCGAGGCCAGGTTGCCGTCGAGGAAGTTCTTGACGCTGGAACTGGCCGCCGACAACTCGGGGAACATGGCGTAGCCGGACACCGCGCCGGAGTTGATCAGGTACAGGAAGTCGCGGCGCCAGACGTTGCGGTCGAAGGTCTCGCGGCGGAACTTGGTGCCGACCTTCACCGAGTCCAGGAAGCCGGCGCCGACGTAGCGCTCGGCATCGAACTGCAGCGACCACTCCTTGTTGCTGAGCTTGGTGATCGCGCCGTTGGGGTATTCGTCGCGGACCAGGTTGGCCTGGTCCCAGGCGCTGGCATCGGTGGCGTCGGCATCGGTGGTCAGCGAGATCGCGCCGGGGTTGGACATGTCGAACAGCGTCGCCGACGGCAGGCGGCCGAGGATCACCGCGCGCTCGTCCTCGTCGGTCTTGCCTTCGGTGTAGTTGGCCACGCCGCTGAAGGTCCATGCATCGCCCTTCCACTTGGCGTCCCAGGTCAGCAGTTGCGAGGTGAGATCGTGGCGCTCGAGTTGGCGGTTGTTCTCCAGCCAGTAGTTGGACGCCGACACCTTGGTCGCGGTCAGGCCGTCGGTCTCCAGCACGTTCAGCGCGTTGCGCTCGAAGGAATAGACCAACTGATTCATGTCGTTGTCGGTCTTGTCCTGCGTGTACAGCGCGGTCAGGTTCATTTCCAGGCGGTCGTTGGGCTTCCACTGCAGGCCGGCGGTGAGCATCTTGCGGTCCGTCTCGCGCTCGATCGAGCGGTAGCGCGGGCGGCGCGGGATGTACAAGGTGCCGTCGTCGGTGTCCTGCGTGTACCAGCGGTCGATCCACAGGTAGTCGGCGCGGTCCTTGAGCTTCTGGTAGCCGGCGTTGACGAACACGCCCAGTTCGCCGCCGTCGGCTAGCTTGAACTGGTCGATGTAGGTCAGCACGCCCTTCGGCGTCGGCGCGCCGCCGGCGAATTCGGAGTACTGCTCCTTCGCCGAGAAGATCAGCTTGCGCTCCTTGTAGTCCAGCGGCTTGGTGGTCTGGATGTTGACCGTGCCCGACAGCCCGCCGGCGTCCATGTCCGCCGATGGCGACTTGATCACCTCGATCGCCGCGGCCACTTCCGGCTGGATGATGTCGTAGCGGAAGCCATCGGTGAAATCGGCGCTCTTGATGGTCTGGCCGTTGATCGTGGTGGCCGAATACTGCGGGCCGAGGCCACGGATGCTGATGGTCGAGCCGCGGCCGTTGATGGTGGAGATCTGCACGCCGGGAATGCGCTGGATCGCCTCGGCGA
Source organism: Xanthomonas sp. DAR 35659 (assembly GCF_041242975.1). Classification (NCBI taxonomy): domain Bacteria; kingdom Pseudomonadati; phylum Pseudomonadota; class Gammaproteobacteria; order Lysobacterales; family Lysobacteraceae; genus Xanthomonas; species Xanthomonas medicagonis. Next base: position 1,001,299 of record NZ_CP162488.1, on the reverse strand, counting down.
TGTTCTCGGCCGGGAACTTGCCGATGTCCTCCGAGGAGATGCCATCGGTCATGCGCGCGTCCTCGCGCTTGTTGTCCAGCGCGGTGATCAGGCTCTTCTGGTAGGAACTGGTGACGGTGACCGTATCCAGTTGCGAGATCGCGTCCGACGCCGGCGCTTCCTGCGCCTGCGCGCCGGGACTGAGCAGGCCGAACGCGATGGCGCTGGCGAGGACGGACAGGGAACAGCGGTGCGGACGGGAGCGGACGACATGTGGCATTGGGCTATCCTGGTTGATGGCTGAGCGGCACGGCGGCGTCTGAGGCCCAGCGGCAGCGATCGGCAGGCAGCCCCCTCCATTGCGCCCCACGCGACGCGCAGGGCGGTGCCGTCCGTGTGGGCACGGAGTCGATGGAGCGTTCTGTCTGTTGCTGCGCCTCGTGCTGCGGAGGCGCCTCCCGCCCCTACCCCGGAGCGGACGATGCATGCTGCTGGACGGATCGACCCGAATTGGCAAAGACCAATTCCAGGCGCTTCGATTCTTATGGTCTTAGAAAGATTGTGTCAACGCCACGAGGCGCACAACTGGCAATTGACGTCTGGACTCGCCTTGGAATTTAAAAAAATGGCTTTTCGATCAAAAACTTAGTCTGTGAAAATATTTTTTGCGCGGGCGTCTTCACACATCGTTGTCAAGATACCTATGCCGCACCAATTCTACGAATGAGACCAATTTTGTGCGCTGCCACATAGCTGCGCACCGTTCTCATTTGGACGCATCTCCCCGAGGCGTCGCGCATCGCATAACCCATTGATAAATAGAATTTCTGCATTGGGGTGAGGGCGATTATCAGGAATCGGGCTGCCGTTCGTGAGCTCCAACCAGCACCAGACAAATTTTCCGGACATAGCTTGACATCGTTGTCATGACCTCGTAAGAATCCATGCCCATGGGGACTGAGGCCGCGCATCGCGGCGCAACGCGGGACATGGGAGGCATGTGATCGCAATGATCCGTACGCGCTTGTCGCGTGCCGCACTCGGCACGCCATTGCACTGTCCGACGGTCGTCGCCGTTCGCTCCGCCAGCATGGCCGGCGCGCTCAGGCGCTTGCGGCGTTTCGCGACGACCGGCCCGCTTCGACCGCGTGCGGCCGGAGAGCGCCATGGCGGGCGCCTCGGCGCGGCGGGCAAGTCCCCTCAGCATCGCGCTTGAAGATTTCCATCCAGCGATACCAGCAGCACCGCAGGCAGTAAGGCAACCGACACACCCGGCGCGCAGGCGAACGCACGCGCGCCGCGTCGATTCATTGAATGATGAGGAGAGACATCATGCAATACCGCCGTTCCGTCTTGTCCGCCACCATCCTCGCCACCCTGGCCTGCACCGCGCAGGCGCAGGAGGCGAGCACCGCCGCCACCGATCTGGACGCCGTCCAGGTCGTCGGCATCCGCGCCAGCCTCGAGAAGTCGCTGGACACCAAGCGCAACAACGTCACCATCTCCGAGGCGATCACCGCCGAGGACATCGGCAAGTTCCCCAGCACCAACGTCGCCGAGGCGTTCTCGCAGATCCCCGGCGTCACCCTCGACCGCCGCTTCGGCCAGGGCGAGCGCGTCAGCATCGACGGCACCGATCCCAGCCTCAACCTGTCGTTCCTGGACGGCCACCCGGTGGCGCAGGCGATCTGGCTGTACGGCGAACAGCCCAACCGCGGTTTCGACTACACCCTGCTGTCGCCGCAGATCCTCGGCCGCGCCGAGATCGTCAAGGCCTCCGAGGCGCGCCTGACCGAAGGCAGCCTCGGCGGCACCGTGCTGATGCACACCCGCCAGCCGCTGGACATGAAGGCCAACGAGTTCGCCGGCTCGGTGGGCTACAGCTACAGCCAGCAGGCCAGCGAGGGCAAGCCCAACGCCTCGCTGCTGTACAGCTGGAAGAATCCGCAGGAGACCTTCGGCGTGGCGGTATCCGCGCAGCACTACGAAGAGCGGGTCGATCGCCAGGGCATGGAGGTGTTCGGTTACGCCAAGGCGTCCACCTTCGGCAACGCCAGCGGCGTGCCGGCCGATGCCGACGTGCCGAACTCGGTCAATGCCGCCTGGTTCCAGCAGGACCGCAAGCGCGACAGCGCGGTGGTCAACCTGCAGCTCAAGCCCAGCGATGCACTCGAGTTCAACCTCAGCGGCCTGTACATCAAGGAGAACTTCGACAACTACAACCAGTCGATGTACAGCTTCCTGACCTGGAACCAGGGCACCATCGACGCCGTGGACGCGCTCGGCGGCGTGCGCAACGGCGTGGTCCGCAGTGGCCATTCCAGCGCCAATGCCAATCCCGACGGCGGCACGGTGATCTACGACAACAACGTGCGCCAGTCCGAGGTCACCACCAAGGGTCTGGACCTGCGTGGCGCCTTCCGCGGCGACACGTGGGGCGTGAGCGGCCAAGTCGGGCAGAGCAAGTCGGAGAACAAGCACCTGGCGCAGTACTTCATCGAGCCGTTCTACAACGGCGGCTTCAGTTGGGACCTGGACCGCGGCATCCGCTTCGACGACGCGGCCGGCGCGCGCGACCCGGCCAACTGGGGTTCGGCCGGCGGCTGGTTCGGCAACAACGGCATCTTCTCCACCGAGAGCAAGGACACCTACGGCCAGCTCGATTTCGATGTGCGCTTCGATGGCGTGTTCAACCAGTTGCTGTTCGGCGTGCGCCAGGGCAAGCACAAGGAGGACTTCGAGCTCAACGTGTATGGCGGCGTCACCCCCGGCACGCTGGCGGACGTGGGCACCATCGGCCTGACCGACATCCAGGGCTTCTACCCCGACCACGGCCGGCACGTGCAGGCCGGGCGCGGCAACGTGATGGACTGGATCCGCAACAGCCCGGTGGACTACGCCAATCCCGACCCCGCCAGCTTCCTCAACAACAGTTGGGCGCTGGAGCAGACCAACAACGCCGCCTATGCGCAGCTGAACTTCTCCGAAGGTGGCCTGCGCGGCAACCTCGGCGTGCGCTACGTGGATTCCAAGACCGAGGGCAGCGGCTTCGTCTACAGCGGCACGCCGACGCTGGACGACCTGGACAGCAAGTGGCAGACCCGCACCAAGAAGCAGGACTTCGTGCTGCCGTCGTTGAACCTGGTCTACGACACCAGCAACGACTGGGTGTTCCGCTTCGCGGCCGCCAAGGTCATCGCCTGGGCGCCGTACAACCAGATGGTCAACAACACCTTCCTCAACGACACCACGCTCACCGGCAGCGGCGGCAACGCCGAGCTGTCGCCGTACGAATCGTGGAACTTCAACCTGTCGGCCGAGTATTACTTCGCCGAGCAATCGGTGGTGGCCTGGTCCATCTTCTACAAGAAGATCGACAACTACATCGACACCTCGGCCACGATCGAACGCCAGTACAACTCGATCCGCGACACCTCGCCGCAAACCTGGGCGCAGATGCTCGGCAGCAACGGCTGCACCGCCGACGGCTACTGCGACTACAGCATCCAGCGTCCGCGCAACGCCGGCGACGGCAAGGTTAAGGGCTTCACCATCGCCTACCAGCAGCCGTTCGGCGACAGCGGCTTCGGGCTCACCGCCAACTACACCTATGCCAACGGCGAGAACAACACCGGCGACGCCCTGCCCTACCAGTCGCGCAACGCCATCGCCTTCAGCCCGTACTACGAGAAGGGACCGCTGAACGCCCGCATCACCTACAACTGGCGCGACAGCTATCTGGCCGGCGGCTATGTCGCCGGCGCCGCGCCGGCCAGCGTGGACGACTACGCCGACCTAGGCGCGAGCATCGGCTATGCGTTCAACGCGCAATGGTCGCTGCAGCTGGATGCGCAGAACCTGCTGGACGAAGAGTACTTCCAGTACCTCGGCGACAAGGACCACCCCGCTGGACGCTACAAGAACGGCCGCCGCTACATGGCGACGCTGCACTTCAAGTTCTAAGGGGTTGCGGCGGCGGGCGGTGCGGAAGGTTCGCACCGCCCGCCTGTCGGTTTTGGTTGCGGCTGTGGCGCACTTCTGCCGCAGTTGCGGAACTGCCTGGAGCGCGGGCCCGCTACATGCCCCGCCTCGGCGCAGGCTTCCTGGCCACGTTCGGCGGCGCGCCGGGCGGAGAACAGGCCGCCCGGAACGCGCGCCGACGCTTCGCTCAATGCACAACGCTCGCCAGAAGCGCGTCCTGGAGTTCGGTACTTTCCCAGTAGGAGGAGTGCAGCCACCCCTTGTCCCTCACGATCTCCGATGCGCTGGAGTCCACGCGCACGTCCAAGGGCAAGGAATCGTTGTGGAGGCAGAACACGGACGCGGCGGAAAACGCCAGCAGATCCAGCGGATGCCAAAGATTGGTCCAGGATCCGATGCTGTCCGGAAGAGGCACGCGCTTGTCCGACGTGTACTTCTCGATGCCCTTGCGCGGCGCCATCACGTGGAAGAACGCGGGCTGGCTGCCGAAGGTGATCCAGCGCTTGATGTGCAGGCGGCGCGGTACGTCATCAAGCAGCACGTCGCTGCCCAGCGCCGCGTCGAAGGTGACCAGCCCCCCCAGACTGTGTGCCATCACGGTGATGGGCTGCTGCTGCGTGCCGTAGCCACGCGCCTCCTTATCGAGCACCTCGAACAGTCGCTCGTGGATCAGACAGCGGGCCTGGTGGTAGGCGACAACGTCGCCCAGCGTCAACGCGATGGGCTTGGCCAGCGCGCCGCGAATCCACTGGTTGGCACTGCCGGCAACGTTGGAGACCACCCGCCCGATCAGCTCGTCGACCTTACCGATGAAGGTCTTGAACGCCTGCATGCCGTCGCCCACCAATCCACGCATGACGAAGCTCTCCTGCCGCACGCCGACGGCTCCCTCGACAAGCGGCGCGCGCAGATAGCCGGCGAGCAGTTCGCCAACCGCCTGCTGCAGCTGCGGCTCGTACACCTGCTTGAGGTAGCGCGTCGATGGCACCTGCTCGGACAACGCCCGATGCAGCGCATCATCGCCGCGCGTGACCTGCATGCCCGCCGGCTGCGCCCCGACGGCCTGCAGCGTCGCGGCATGCAACGCGTCCACGACTGCCGCCTCCGCGCCGCGGGTCAGCTCGGCGCCCATCAATGCCGCGCGTTGCTCCTGCACCAGTCCGAAGAAGGCCTCCGTGTCCTCCACGCCCGCGCGGGTCGTGTCGATGCGCGGGAACAGCACCGGCAGGGTGTCGCTCAGGCCGGTGAACTGGCCGCCGAGGTCGCCCCAGAAAACCGGGATCAGCTCGAACCGCGCACCGACGCGCTTCTGAAATGCATCCACCCTCTCCTTGAAATGCTCAAGGTCGTGATTGGCCACGCCATGCACCACCAAGACAGGCTCGCTCATCTGGAATCTCTGATGCCGGCGGCCAGGGTGGCCGCCGCGTTGCCGAACAAGGTGTAGCCAAGCCGGGTCGGGTCGCCATCCCTGGCGACATCGCGCCGCGCCGACTGGAACGCCGTGCCGAGCGTATGCCCCGCGCGCAGTTGGCCATAGAACGCGGCAGCGAAGTCCTTGGCCGGGCCATCGCGCACCTGCCACAGACTGCCCAGGAAGGCGCCGGCGCCCGCCGCCAGGAAGCGGCCGGCCCACCAGGTCGAACCGACCCACAGCGGCGATCCCGCGCTCGAATTGCAGGCATTCATGAATACCAGCGGTGCGGTGGCTGCGAACGCATTGGCGCGATCGGCACCGAGCATATCCTGCTGGAACGGCTGATCGAGTTTGACCCAGGCCGACGCCGGCAGATCGCTGGCGACGATGTTGTGCGCGGCGAAGTGCAGCAGGCCGAACGCCGCGCTCTCCAACTCGCTGAGCAGCGCATCGAGCGTGCGCACGCGCTTGCCCTGCCCGAGCAGGGCTTCCAACTGCTGGATCTCCTCCTGCGCGGCCGGAGGCGCGGCATCGGGCAACACGTAGCAGGTCGCGCCACTGCCGATCGACCGTTTGGGCGATGCCGCATCGAACGCCCAGCGCGCGATCAGCAACTGGTCCGCAAGAAACGCGCTCGTCCGTCCCTGTGTCGTCGGCACCAGCAGTTCCCACGGAATCGGATCGTCGGCACCGACGAACACCAGCGCATCGAGGTGCTGCAGGTTGCGAAGCAGCAGGTCCTTGACGGAGCCAGGCAGCAACCGGTTCCACATGTCCGCGCCGGTCCCGCGCAACAAGGCCTCCACGGCTTTGGGCGACAGTCCATTGCCCTTGGCGACCTGATCCAGCTTGCGCTGCAGACCCAGCGCCACCTGCTCGACCGCGCTGTCCAGCGACACGAAGACCGGCCGTTGCACGCCGATCTCGCCGGGTCCACGCAGCCGGAAGGACAACCGGCGTCCCTGCGCATCCACATCGACCTCGAGCGTGGCGGTGCGCTCGGCCGGCGTGCCGACCCGGAGCACGCCACTGTCGGCCGCGCGATGTTCCCCGGGCGCCACGTCCGCGACAGACAACGCCAACCGCAATTGGCCCAGGTAGTCCGCGGGCAGCGCGAATACGCGCAAGGTGGCGCTCGCCGGCCCCGGCGCGCCCGCCTGCAACTCGAAGCGAACCGGATCCGATTCCCTGCCGGGCAGTACGTTCACTGTACACGTGGCATCCGACAGCACCTGCAGCTCACCGGAGACATGCAGATCGATCGTCACCCGCCGCCCGGCGTCGGGCACGGAGAACGGGCGCAAATCGACCTCGTCCTGTGTGGCGGCGGGCACGCAGCGCAACTGCGCGGAGAGGGCAAACCGCTGTCCGGGCCGGACGGACTCGGGCAGCTCGACATGCAGCGAGCGGGATTCGACCGGGACGTCGGCGGCATCCAGCGCCAAGAACGGAGCGTCGGGTTCCCGCAGGTTCGACTCGAACGCCATGCCGTGATCGTCGCGCGGATACCCCTGGAAGGGCACCGGGCGTTCGTCTTCAGGCGTCGTCGGCAAGCGGAAACGTCGGGGCAGCTGCACATCGTCGACCGTGTCCCAGCTCACGATGGGCGCCGCCTCGGCGCGATCCGTCACGTCCACGACGAGATCGTCGGGGACGACGGTCTCCACCTCGCGCTGGCGCCAACCCGCCCTGGAGAGCGGCCGGTCCTCGGGCGCCGGCGACGCCAGCGGTTCGGCTGGATCGTCATCGCCATCCTGGCGGGCCGGCCCGGAGGTCATGGCTTGTTCGGATTGGACGCGATCTGGTGACTCAGTTCACTGAGGAACGGCATGTTCAATTCGGTGAAGCGGTCGTTGGCCTCGTCCACGGATGCGATGGCCCTGCCGCGCCGCGCCTCTTTCACCGCCCACTGCAGCAGAGCAAGGGCGTTGTTGAACAACTCCTTGCGCGTCGCAAAGCCCGCCTCGTTCACCAATTGATCGAGTTGATCGACGCGATCGCTCGGCAGGTCCAGTTGTACGCGCGTCACGCTTCGCCCCGATCGCGGTTGTTGCATAGCTGCCTCGGTCATGATCATGACTCCCACCGAAAGAGTCCTCACATTATGAGGAAAAAATGAGTATGTCAACCTTGTGCACCCGGCGGTTCAGCCCATGTCGCGGGGTGAGAGTCGGTCGTTGCCGTTCGGCATTGCGCCATGCGCGTCTTTAGGCACCTCGAAGGCTGCGTCATGCGCGCACTTGTTTTCACCAGGGTCGATGCAAGTTATTGATATAGCGTGCAAAAAATTTGGGGGAACCTCGGATCAGGTTAACTTGGTCGGCATCGTTGAGGGTTTGCGCTACCGACGGGCGGGCCTGCCGCCGACAGTTGAGTGCTTCGCTCGCTTTTGGTAGCTTCCGGGAGACGTCCGCCTAGAGACACGTCGATGTTTGATATGGAGATAGGGACGGGAACTGATGTGCATGCTCGAGGCTGCGAAGTGCCGCGATGGGTTGGTGCGGTGGCGGTGTTTTTGCTGATGGTGTCAAGCTTCCAAAGTGCGTTGGCCCATGCAAAGTCCCCCTTGAGCGGTGCCAGCCCGGCAGCCGTGGCAACAGGCGATTGTTCAAGCATTGTTTCTGTTCGGGATCGTGAAGCATGCTTCTTGTCGCTGCCGGAAGATCGATGCAGGGCCATTGGAACGGCCTGCACCAAGGTGCAAAGCGCGCACAGGCAGGAAGCCGAGTTGACCCGTATCGAGCAGGCTATCCTCGCGAGGGCTCAGGCGCGGTATGCGAGCTACGTTGCCGACGATGCGGAATACCTCGGCGATCTCCAGAAGAGCTTTACATCGTCTGCGGCGGCGTGGCGCACATATCGAGACGCGTATTGCCAGGCCGAGCCACTGGTGCAGGGCATGTCGCGTGATGAGCAGGAAGCACTTGCGTCGGACTGCCGGCTGCGGCTTACGCACTCCCGGATCGAACAACTCAAACAACTGGGAAAAGCCATTCCATAGGAGATGACCATGGCACAGGGATATGTGTATGACGCTCTCAGTCGTGAGAGCTTTGAAGTGCTGTCATACAATGCAGTCGGGCGTGCCAGCGAAGTGAATCTTGGCGCCGCGTACGCCCTGCAGCACAGCACAGGAAATTCGGGTTGGTCCGTCGGCATCATGCAGTGGGACTTTGGGCAGCCAGGCCGCGGCGCGGCGGCAGAAGACATGCTGCGTCAGTATGCACAGTGGGCCTCGCCGCAGAAGCAGTTCACCGAGGAAGAATCCGCAGACCTGCTTCAGCGCCTGCAGACGCGCGGGCAGGAAGGAAATGCGCTGTCCGCGACAGAGCAGGCTCGGTTGAACGAATTTCTTAGATCAGATCCGGGCCGCACATTCGTTCAGGATTTGAATGATCAGCAGGTTGAGCGCAAGTGGCAGGCCGTTGGCGAGCCACTTGCTCGGATCGCGTGGCTGCAGGATCTCAATCGCGAGCATCCGGAGGATGTAGCTAAAATCGTCGCGATGGCTGGAAAGCTCTACAATCAGAATCAGGCGCGGGGGGCGTTGTTGGTGGAGAGCCTTCAACAGTCTGATGGCATGACGGCGAATGAGGTGCGTGATTGGATCGGGGCGCAGGGCATAAACGGCCTAAATCCGGCCGCGCGTTCAGCCATCGTCTCAGGCCGCGACGCCACGCTGTTAGGTGTCGGTCTGGTAAACGCTCTTGAGTTGGGTGACGGGGCTGGTGCGCAGCAATGGCATGACGAAGTCAGAGTGGCAGGTAACACCGCGCTCGCCGAAGGATTCAATGGCAATCCCAGTCTGCAGATGTTTGACGCACTGCTGCGTGACCCGGCGAACGGAGCACGCGTTCTCTCGCGGATGGACGACGTCCGCACTGGTCCGGCGTTGACCATCCAAGGCGGGAGCGAACTGGCGCGTCTGGAAATCTCCCGTTTGCATGTGGATCGAGAGGGAGGTCTTTCAGTCACGAGCCCATCGGGAGACCTCCGTGTCTGGGACGGACGCCAGTGGTCAGGCTCGGAGCGGCAGGTTGATCCACAGTATCAAGGAGGGGCGCATCCATTTGGCCCCCCGGGAATCTTTGGAGAAGCGTCTTTGACGCCGTCACCGGTCTTTGGACAGTGCCGGGAGCATGTCCATACCCTGGATCGTTCTCTTGGGCGTTTGCCCGATGAGCAAAGTGATCGTGCAGCCGCCTGCTTGGCCGCTCAGGCGGTGGCGAACGGCCTGACGCGAGTGGATCACGTCATGCTCAATGAGGCGACGTCGTCTTTGCGCCGGGGTGAATACCTGCTCGCCGTACAGGGTGATCTGAACGATCCCGCCAAGCTGCGAGCCCAGGTGGCAACGGACGCTGCGATTAATACGCCCGTGGAGACCTCGATGCAACGTGCCGCGCAGATCCTGCAGGACCGGTCTGCACAGATGGTGGGCCGAGAACATCAGCAGGAACAGGGGCGCAGTGGGCCGGTCATGAGTTGAGACGAGACAGGCTTTGTAGCCTCACTTCCAACGTGTGCGGGGAAGCCAGTGGCGACATTGAACAGTGCAGAGGTAACTGGGGTCAGGTTGACTTAGAGCGGCTAACAAAAGCCCCTTGAGCTCGGCGATTGAGCCCGCACAGTGCGGAGCATGGCCCATCGCACAGAAATCAGCAAAGCGCTGTGGAAGCGCATCAAGCCCTTGATCCCGGAAGTGCCCTCTTCCCCGAAGGGTGGCAGACCGCGAGTGGACGACCAGCGCGCACTCAACGGGATCGTTTACGTGCTGCGTACCGGCATCCCCTGGGAAGATCTGCCACAAGAACTGGGCGACGGCAGCGGCATGACCTGCTGGCGCCGGTTGCGCGACTGGCAGGCTGCGGGGGTGTGGCATCGCTTGCACCAGGTGCTGCTGGCCGAACTGCGCCGGGCCGACCAGCTGGACCTGAGCCGAGCCAGCCTGGACGCGGCCAGCGTGGCTTCCCCCGGGGGGGGGGCCTAAACCGGGCCGAACCCAACCGACCGCGGCAAACGCGGCAGCAAACGGCACGTAATCACGGATCGGCACGGAGTTCCCCTGGCGTTTTGCGTGACCGGGGCCAGCCGGCACGATTCGATCGTGTTCGAGGAGCTGGTCGATGCGTTGCCGCCGATCACCGGCAAGCCAGGACGGCCACGACGCTGGCCGGACAAACTACATGCCGACAAGGCCTACGATATGGATCGGTGCCGGGACTCTCTGAAGCGACGCGGGATCGCCCCGCGCATCGCCCGCAAGGGCTTGGAGCGGAACGATCGGCTGGGCCGGTATCGCTGGGTGGTTGAGCGCACGCATGCCTGGTTTGCCGGCATGGGGAAACTGCGCACCCGCTTCGAACGCCGGATCGACATCCACCTGGCGTTGCTGTCCTTGGCGTGCTGTGTCATCTGCGTACGGCGGCTTCCAGGGTTTTGTTAGCCGCTCTTAATGTGCTTACGCCCGGCCGGCGAGCACGCGTGGCTCAGCGGCTCAGCGGCCCCGCGCCGCCCCACGCTCCAGCCGCCACAGCAGGTCGCGCCACGGCGTGGCGGCGGTGACCATGCCGGCGGCCACGCCCAGCGCATCAGCCAGGGCATCCATCGGATCGGCGGAGCGGGTCGTGGTCCAGGCGCCCTGCGCGAACTCGATGCCCACCCCCAGCGCCAGTAGGCCCAGTGCCGCCCAGGTCCAGGCGCGCGGTCCTGCGTACACCTGCACCGCGGCCGCGGCCAGCAGCAGGTAAGCGAGGAAGTGCTCGACCTTGTCGCTGTCGGGCATGTCCGACAACTGCGGCGGATGCGGCATCAGGCAGACGTAGATCAGCACCACGATCCCCAGCCACCACAATCCCTGCCACAGCCATGGCCAACGGAAATCGCGCACCGCCGCCATCACAGCCGCCAGGTCATGTCGCCGGCCAGGAACGCCGGCGCCAGCGACACGTCGCGTTCGAAGCCCATCACCTGGAAGCGCTCGCCCATCTCGCTGGGCAGGGTCAGCCGCTTCACCTGCTCGCGCAGGCGCAGGCGACCGCGTTCGTCGCTGCGCGCCTCGGCCTCGGCCAGCAGCGCGTCCAGGCCGTTGCCGAGCAGGAAACTGGCCTGGGTGCAGTACCCGGCCAGGTCGAAGCCGGCGCCGGTGCCGGCCTCGGCCAGCGCGGTGAAGTCCACCGACGCGGTCAGGTCCTGCAGGCCCGGCCAGCGGTAGGGATCGGCGTGGCTGCGGTGCCGGTAGAACGCGCGCAGGGTGCCGTCGTCGCGTTCCGGCAGGTAGAACTCGCTGCGCGGATAGCCGTAGTCGACGAACAGCATCGCGCCGCTACGCAGGCCGCCGGCCACCGCCTGGACCCAGTACGGCAGTTGCGGCAGCAGCTCGGAGCGATAGCCGTCGGCGAACGGCGCCTGCAGGTAGCGCTCGATATGGCGCACCGCCGCCGCCAGCAACGCATCGGCGGGCTGCTCGCCGCGGCGGAAGCGGCCTTCGCCGTCCAGGGTCACGGTCTCTTCGAACACCTCGCCCTCGCGCAGGGCGAAGCGCGGGGTCGGCAGCGCGTCGATCACCTCGTTGGCGAACAGCACGCCGTTCCAGTCATCCTCGAACGGCCGGTCCAGCCATTCCACCAGATCGAACACCGGCGGAACCAGCGCGCGCTTCAGGCGCTCGCGCTGGCGCGCGCGCAGGTCGGCACTGGGTTCGAGGATGGCGTAGCGCTCCGGCAGCGCATCCAGCGCCAGCAGGCGCTTGAGCATCACTTCGGCGAACGCGCCGCTGCCGCCGCCGACCTCCAGCATCCGCGCCTGCGGCCCGAGCTGGCGCAACACCGGCGCCAGCGCGTTGGAAACGGTGGCGGCGAACAGCGGCCCCAGTTCCGGCGCGGTGACGAAGTCGCCCTCCTCGCCGAACTTGCTGCTGCCGGCGCTGTAGTAGCCCAGGCCCGGCGCGTACAGCGCCAGCTCCATGAAGCGCGAAAACGGGATGGCACCGCCGGCGGCGGCGATCTCGGCGCGCAGATGCGCGGCCAGGCGCTCGCTGTGGGCGAGCGCGTCGGCGTCGGGAGTGGGAAGGTCGATAGGCATGCGGCGCCGGATTGCGTGGACAATGCACAGCATAGCCGAGCGTGGAATGCCCACATGACCGAAACCAAAGTCGCCCTGATCACCGGCAGCGCGCGCCGCATCGGCGCCGGCATCGCCCGACGCCTGCACGCGGCCGGCTACCGGGTGGCGCTGCACGCGCATACCTCGCAGACCGAACTGCAGGCGCTGGCCGAGGAACTGGAACGCGCACGCGCCGGCAGCACCCTGACCCTGTCGGCCGACCTGCGCGACGTGGCGCAGTTGCCGGCACTGGTGACGCAGTGCGTGCAGCGCTTCGGCCGGCTCGACGCGCTGGTCAACAACGCCTCCAACTTCTACCCCACCCCGCTGGCCGAGGCGACGCCGGCGCAGTGGGACGACCTGTTCGCGGTCAATGCACGCGCGCCGCTGTTTCTGGCCCAGGCCGCGGCCGCGCCGCTGCGCGCGCGCCACGGCGCGATCGTGAACATCACCGACCTGCACGCCGAGCAACCGCTACGCGCGCACCCGCTATACGGCGCGGCCAAGGCGGCACTGGCCATGCTGACCCGCTCGCTGGCGCTGGAACTGGCGCCGCAGGTGCGGGTGAACGCCATCGCCCCGGGCGCGATCCTGTGGCCGGAGGCCGGCAAGGACAGCGCCGCGCAACAGGCGCTGCTGGCGCGCACGCCGCTGGCGCGGACCGGCCGTGTCGAGGAGATCGCCGAAGCGGTGCGCTGGCTGCTCGACGACGCCGGCTTCGTCACCGGGCAGACGCTGCGGGTGGATGGGGGACGGGGGCTTTCTTGAAGGCTGGGAATGGGGAATCGGGAATGGGGAATCGGTAAAGGCCGGACACTGGGCTGCGCCGTGGAACGATCGTGGCGCGAAAAGGTATGGGGCCCGGCACGGGGTCAGTCGCAGCGCGCTCCCCGATTCCCCATTCCCGATTCCCCACTCCCGGCTTCACCGAGCGCCACCACCTCGAATGCCTCCCCGAACTGCGCATGCGCCTGCCACAACGCGCCCAGGGTGCGCCCGCTGACCGGGTCGACGAAGTCGGCGGCGATGTCGGCCAGCGGCTTCAGCACGAAGGCGTGGCGCAGCTCCGGGCGCGGGATGCGCAGGTGGCCCGGGCCCTCGACGATGCGGTCGCCATAGAACACCACGTCGATGTCCAGGGTGCGGTCGCTGAAGCGCGGACCGCTGCGGTCGCGCCCGTGCGCGTCCTCCAGCGCATGCAGCCACGCATCCAGCGGCTCCAGCTCCCAATCGGTCTGCAGCGATACCGCATTGTTCAGGAAGGCCGGGCCGTCGAACCCGACCGCCGCGGTGCGGTAGGTCGGGGACACCGCGATCGGGCCGAAACGCTGTCGCAGCGCCGCGATCGCGGCATGCAGGTAGTGCTGCGGGCGCAGGTTGCTGCCCAGGCTGAGGAGCACGGTGGTCATGCGATATTCGCGCATGCCGTGGCCGCGACCGTCAACCGGTAGCCAAGCCCATCCCCCCCGCATAGAATCGAGACGCACTGAGCTTCCGGCATTGCCATGACATATTGCGTAGGCATCGAAGTGGACGAAGGCCTGGTCTTCGCCGCAGACACACGCACCAACGCCTCGCTGGACGACGTGCGCGTGCATCGCAAGCTGCATGTGTTCGAGTATCCGGGCCAGGCGGTGTTCGCGCTGATGTCGGCCGGCAACCTGGCCACCACGCAGTTGGCGATCTCCAAGCTGCAGCGCGACGCCGACGATCCGGACGCGCCGCGCAGCCTGCGCTCGTTCAAGCATCTGTTCGAGGTCGCCGAGTACGTGGGCGAGGTGCTGGTCTCCAGCCAGGTCAAGCTCTCCGACCAGTCCCAGCACAGCGGCGTCAGCGTGCAGTCCACGCTGATCCTGGGCGGGCAGATCGCCGGCGAACGGCCCGGGCTGTACATGATCTACCCGCTCGGCAACGCCATCGCCACCTCGCCGGAAACGCCCTACCTGCAGATCGGCGAGTCCAAGTACGGCAAGCCGATCCTGGACCGCATCATCCGCCCGGAGATGCAGTTGGAGGACGCCGCGCGCACCGCGCTGGTGTCGCTGGACTCGACCATCCGCTCCAACCTGTCGGTGGGCATGCCGATCGACCTGGCGCTGATCCGCCGCAACGACCTGCGCGTGACCGAGCGCCTGCGCCTGGAAGCGGACACGCCGCTGTACGCGGAGATCCACGACACCTGGTCGCGCAAGCTGGAGAACGCGGTGCGCACCTTGCCGCGCTTCCCGTGGGAGCCGGCGCTGAGCGCCGACAACGACAACGACAACCGCGGCACCCTGCCGCCGCTCCCCCCGCGCCGCACCCCGGCCCGCCGCGATCCGGAAGACCAGTCGGCGCAGCAGTAGTGGGGCTGGGAATGGGGAGTGGAGAATGGGGAATCGTAAAAGCGACAGCAACAACTCACCGCTTCGACGTCAGCGGTAAATCACGCTTGGCGTAGGCATGGACGTTGGGACGCGGCGGCCCGCTTTTCCGATTCTCTATTCCCTATTCCCCATTCCCAGCCACTCAACCACTCTCAAGGGCATGCGCCACCGCGCGGAACACGCGCTGCATTTCCAGCGGCTTGCGCAGCACGTGCACGGCGATCTCGCGCGGGAAGTGGCCGCGCTGCAGTGCGGTGTCGGCGTCCTCGAGCACGATCGCCGGGCCGCGATAGTCCATGTCCTGCAGCGCCAGCAGCAGGCTCACCGCCGACAGCAGGATGATGTCGCTGTCCACGATCACCAGGTCCGGCATGCCGTGTTCGCGCACCTCGCGCAGCGCCGCGGCGCCGTCGGACGCCAGCTGCGGCCGGTAGCCCTGGCTGGACAGGGCGTTGCCGAGCAGCGACAGGCGCGTGGCCTCGCCGTCCACCAGTAGCACGCGCTGGCCCTTGCCGATCGGCAGCGCCTGCTCCGGCTCGGCCGAGGGCGCATGGCCGCGCAGCGGGATCAGCAGCTCGAAGCAGGTGCCCTCGCCCGGCGTGCTGTCCACTCGGATGCTGCCGCCGTAGCTTTCGACGATGCGCTTGCACGAGATCAGGCCCAGGCCGGTGCCGTCGGGCTTGGTGGTGAAGAACGGACTGAACAGCCGCGCCTGCGTGTCCGCATCCATGCCGATGCCGCTGTCGCGGACCAGGATGCGGACCTGCTCGCCGCCGTCGGCGCCCAGCGCCGGCACCGCGGAGAAGGTCAGCGTGCCGCCCTCGGGCATCGCCTGGATCGCGTTCAGGCCGAGATTGAGCAGGCACTGCTGCAATTCTGTGTAGTTGGCCTCGACCGACAGCTCGGCATCGGCGACGTCCACCTGCAGGCGGACCCCATCGGGCAGGCTGCTCTTGAGCAGCATCTGCATCGCCTGGAACAGGCCGGCGATGGAGACCCGCTCGCTGGGCGTGCGCGAGCCGCGCACGAACGACAGCATCGATTCGGCCATCTCGTGGCCGCGGCGCCCGCACTCGGCGATGACCTCGGCCAGGTGCCGCAGTTGCGGGTCGTCGCTGCGGCCGATCATCAACTCCGGCACGATCAGCAGCGGCTGCAGGATGTTGCGCAGGTCGTGGCTGAGGCCCGCGGCGAGCAGCGCCAGGCTCTCCAGCCGCTGCGCGCGCATCAGTTCGCCTTCCACGCGCTGGCGCTCGCGCTCGGTGCGCGCCTCGCGGATCGCGCGCGCTACCGCCGAGGGCAGCCGGGTCGGGTTGTGCTTGATGATGTAGTCGTTGGCGCCGTCGCGCAGCGCCTGCACCGCGGTCTCCTCGCCGATGGTGCCGGAGACGAAGATGAAGGGCACCGCGTTGCCGTGTTCGCGCAGCACGCGCAGCGCCTGATGCCCCGAGAAGCCCGGCATGCTCAGGTCCGACAGCACGACATCGGGGGCGAAGTCGCGCAGCGCCGCGCGCAGCGCGTCCTCGCTCTCCACGCGCTGGAAGGTCGCTTCCAGTCCCGATTCCAGCAACTGATCGGACAGCAGCTCGGCATCCTCCGGCGAATCCTCCACCATCAGGATCCGGATCGGGCCGAGCTTGGGGCCGGTCGTGGGCATGCGCGCTTACTCTTCGTCCGGCGCCTGATTGATCACCGCCCAGAACGTGCCCAGGGTCTTCACCGCGGTGAAGAACTGGTCCACGTCCACCGGCTTGACCACGTAGGCATTGACGCCCAGATCCCAGCTGCGCGCCAGATCGCTTTCCTCGCGCGAGGACGACAGGATCACCACCGGCAGGCGCTTGAGCGCCTCGTCGGTCCGCACCAGCTTGAGCACTTCCAGCCCGTCCATGCGCGGCATCTTGATGTCCAGCAGCAGCACCGCCGGCAGGCCTTCCTCGCGGTCGGCGTAGGCGCCGCGGCGCAGCAGGTAGTCCATCGCCTCCACGCCGTCCTCGACGTGCACGATGGGATTGGCCAGACGCGCGTCGCGCAGCGCATCGATCGCCATCTCGGCATCGGCGGGGCTGTCTTCGGCAAGCAGGATGGTGCGGATGGCGGTCATGCGATCGACTCGTTGGAGGGCGCTTCTAGCGCGGGGGGTAACACGAAATGGAAGGTGGCGCCCTGGTCCGGCGCCGCATCGGCCCAGATATGGCCGCCGTGGCGGGTCAGCACGCGGCGCACGCTGGCCAGGCCGATGCCGGTGCCGGAGTATTCGCTGGCCTTGTGCAGGCGCTGGAACACGCCGAACAGCTTGGCCGCGTAGGCCATGTCGAAGCCGGCGCCGTTGTCGCGCACGCTGAAATGGTGGCTGCCATCGGGCTGCAACTGGTAATCGACCTCGATCACCGCGACCTCGCGCTTGGCGCTGTACTTGACCGCGTTGCCGAGCAGGTTCAGCCACAGCTGGCGCATCATGTTCTCGTCGGCGACCAGGATCGGCAGCGGCGCGATGGTCCACTCGATGCGGTGGCCGCTGTCGGCATGGTCGGACTGGAAATTGGCGTCCAGCACCGAGCGCGTTTCCGCCACCAGCGACTGCATGTCCACCGCCTGCAGGCGCAGCGCGCTGCGGCCCAGGCGCGAGTACACCAGCAGGTCGTCGATCAGCGAGGCCATGCGCCGCGCCGAGGTGCCGATCACTTCCAGGTAGTGGCGGCTCTTCTCGTCGGCATCGGCGCCCAGGTGGCGCGCCAGCTTGTCGGCGAAGCCGGCGACGTGCCGCAACGGCGCGCGCAGGTCGTGCGAGACCGAGTAGCTGAAGGCCTCCAGTTCGCGGTTGACCTCGGAGATCTGCTCCACCTTGCCTTCCAACTGCCGGTTCAGCATCTGGATGCGCTGCTGCGTGGCTTTCTGCAGGCTGATGTCGCTGACCGTCATCAGCACCACTTCGTCCTCGCTGTCCGGCAGCGGCATGCGCCGTGCGTTCAGCAGCATGGTGCGGGCGACGCCATCGGCGGCGGCCTGCTCGTGTTCGAAATCCCACAGCTCGCGCCCGCGCAACAGCACGTCGGCCAGGCGTTGGCGCACGATGGGATCCCGCCACGCGCCGTCGCCGACCTCATCGAGCATCTTCGGCGGCTGCGCCGGATCCAGCCCGTACAGTTCGCCGAAGGCGGCGTTGTACATCATCATGCGCTGGGTATTGTCCAGCAGCACGATCGGTTCGCGCACCGTCTGCAGCACCGCGGCGGCGCGGGCATTGGCGCGCAACAGGTGCCGCTCCGCATCCAGGCGCCGGCCGATCTGCCGCTGCAGCAGCCAGATCACCAGGCCCAGCAGCAGTAACTGCACCGCCAGCGAAATCCAGCTGATCGCCGACGCCAGCATGCGCCGCTCGCCGGCGTCGGCGGTGCGTTCGGCCAGCAGCGCGTCCTCGCGCCGCTGCAGTTCGGCGATCAGGCCGCGCACCGGGTTGTCGGCGGTCATCTCCTGGATCAGCGCGCGCGTCTGTGCCGGATCGTGGTTGTCCGCGATCCGCGCGGCCAGCGCGCTGCGGCGCTCCAGGGTGCTCTGCAGGCGGCCGATGCGGACCTGCTGGTCGGGATTGTCGCGGGTCAGCTCGACCAGGCGCGCCAGGGTCGGGGCGATCGCCGCGCGCGACTCGCTGAAGCGCGCGCTCAGGATCGGCGACTGCAGCTCGTGCGACATCGCCATCGCCGCCGATTCCATGTCGCGCATATGCGCTTCCAGGCCGCGCAGCGTCGCGGTCACCTGCTGGCTGTGGCCGACCCAATCGGCCGCGCGCAGGGTACTGGCGTTCATCTGCCGCGACAGCAACGACGGCAGGATCACGATCAGGACCACCGCCAATGCCAGCAACGGCAGGCGCCAACGGTCCCAAGCGTCATGTTTGGCGGTGATCTGCATACCTGTTCGGAGAAAATGAGAAGCGACGGCGGCACGAAAGGGTGCGGGATTGTCGCCGATCCCCGACCGCCTCAAGTGAACTATTCAGGTGCCGCGTCTGTCCCCTCGCGGCACCTGAATAGGACTTTATCCTAATGCCCGGAAACAAAGAAACGGGCGGCTGCAGGCCGCCCGTTCCGATCAAGCCGCTGTGCGGCAAGCAAATCAGCGCGGCGGCGCCGCAGGGGTGCGATCGGGTACGCCGAACGCCGCGCCGACCAGCGTCCACGACGGCATGCCGGCCCGCACCAGCAGGAAATCGGCATGGCTGCGCAGGCGCGCGCGCTCGGCGCGGACCAGACCCGTTTCCAGTTCCTGCATCAGGCCGGCGAAGGCCGGCCAGAATCCTGTGTCGTCGTGGAAGGTGGTCAGCAGCATGCCGAGCTGCGCTTCGAGCTGGCGCATGGCCGGCGCCAGCGACGGCTCGACCGGGAGGGGGACTGCGGTGCCGACGGCTGCGGTCTGCGGCACCGCGCGCGCGTCGCCAGACGCGGCGGGGGAGCAAGCATCCAACATGGCGATTCACCAGATAACCAATACGCCTGGATGATCGCTGAATGCATGTCAATGCAGCGCGAAGCGGTTCAACGCCCCGCGCCGCCGCGCGACGCAAAAAAGAAGCGCACCCAGTGGGTGCGCTTCGTTGGAACAGGCCGGGCGCGGGGCGCGCCTCGTCTCGCGCCCCGCGCCCGCCGTGGCTCAGCGCTTGGCGGCGCTGCTGACCTTCAGGCCGGAGGCGTCAACCTTCTTGACCCCGTCGATCATCTTGGTGACCGACACAGCCTTGTCGTGCTGGGCCTTGCTCTCGACGGTGCCGGACAGCTTGACCGTGCCGTTGACCGTCTCCACCTTGATGTCGGTGCCGGAGACGTCCTTGGTGGCGAGCAGGTCGGCCTTCACCTTGGTGGTGATCCAGGTATCGGTGACCGGCTCCTTGGAGTCGTGCTTGGTGCCGTCGGCGTGGGCCATGCTGTCATGGTCCTTGCTGGCGGTGGTCGGCGGATCGACGGCGAGCGCCTGGCCGGCGGCCACGGTCAGGCCGAAGGCGAGAGCAGTGCTGAGCAGCGTGGGCGATGTGAACTTCTTCATGACCGCTTCCTCCGTTGAAGTGTGGTCGCAGTGTCCGTGGGGTGGCGTCCAGGCGACGTGACCGCAGAATGCGGACAGCGTGAAGAGCATGAACGCCGCTTCGCCGTCGCTGCCGCGATACTGGACCTCCCGTTCCCGCCCCCGCACTTGCCATGGATGATCGTCCCTTCAACCTCGCCCTGCTCGGCTACGGCTTCGTCGGCCGCGTGTTCCACGCGCCGCTGATCGCGCACACGCCGGGCCTGCGGCTGCATACCATCGTCTCCAGCCGGCATGACGAAGCCGCCGCGGCCTATCCGCAGGCGCGCATCGTCGCCGACCCGCAGCAGGCGTTCGCCGACCCTCAGATCGACGCGGTGGTGGTGGCCACGCCCAACCAGACCCATGCGCCGCTGGCGCTGGCGGCCCTGGCCCAGGGCAAGCACGTGCTGGTGGACAAGCCGTTCACCCTGGACCTGGACGAGGCGCAGCAGGTGCTGGCGCAGGCGCAGCGGGTCGGGCGCGTCGCCAGCGTGTTCCAGAACCGACGCTGGGACGGCGACTTCCTCACCGTGCAGCGCCTGCTCGCCGACCAGCGCCTGGGCGCGATCGCCGAGTTCCACTCGCATTTCGACCGCCACCGTCCGCGGGTCGGCGACCGCTGGCGCGAGCATGCGCTGCCCGGCTCGGGCCTGTGGTTCGACCTGGGGCCGCACCTGCTCGACCAGGCCCTGCAATTGTTCGGCGCGCCCGAGACGATCCAGGTGGACCTGGCGCAACAGCGCGATGGCGCGCAGGCGACCGACTACTTCCATGCCGTGCTGCGTTACGGGCGGCTGCGCGCGGTGCTGCATGCCGGCGCGCTGGTCGCCGCGAATGGGCTGCGCTTCGCCGTGCATGGCGAGCGCGGCAGCTACGTCAAGCACGGCCTGGACACGCAGGAGGCGCAGTTGCGCGCCGGCCTCACGCCGGCCGTGCCGCACTGGGGCGAGGATCCGCTCGACGGCCAGTTGACCCTGGTCGACGAGGACGGCAGCGCCACCACGCAGGCGCTGCCAACCGAGCGCGGCGACTACCGCCGCTGCTATGCCGGCTTCCGCGACGCGCTGGCCGGACGCGCGCCCGCGCCGGTGGATGCGGCGCAGGCGCTGGCGGTGATGCGGCTGCTGGAACTGGGCCAGCGCAGCGCCGCCGAAGGCCGCACGCTGGCGCTGGACTGAGCGGCGGCGCTCAGCTCCCGGCCACCGGACCGGATGGCGGCACGCTCGGTGTCTCGTGCTTGATCGCGTGCCCGCCGAACTGGTTGCGCATCGCCGCCAGCAGCTTGTCCGTGAACGAATCGGTATCGCGCGAGCGCAGCCGTTCCAGCAGCGACAGGGTGATCACCGGCGCCGGCACGTTGAGGTCGATCGCCTCGGCCACGGTCCAGCGGCCTTCGCCGGAATCCTCCACGTAGGGCGCGATGCCGGCCAGGTTCGGATTGCTGCCCAGCGCGTCGGCGCACAGATCCAGCAGCCACGAGCGCACCACGCTGCCCTGGCGCCAGACCTCGGCGATCTGGTGCAGGTCCAGATCGAACTCCTGCTTGCGCCCCATCAGCGCGAAGCCCTCGGCATAGGCCTGCATCATTCCGTACTCGATGCCGTTGTGGACCATCTTGGTGAAGTGGCCGGCGCCGCTGGGACCGACCCGGCCCCAGCCGGCGTCGGCGGCCGGCGCCAGTGTGGCGAACAGCGGATCGAGCCGGTGCACCGCCGCCGCGTCGCCGCCGATCATCAGGCTGTAGCCCTCCTGCAGGCCCCACACGCCGCCGCTGGTGCCGCAGTCGACATAGTCGATGCCGTGCGCGGCCAGCTCGGCGGCGCGGCGCATCGAATCCTTGTAGTACGAATTGCCGCCGTCCACGACCACGTCGCCGCGGCTCAGCAGCGGCAACAGCGCGGCCAGGGTGTCGTCGACGATCTTGCCGGCCGGCACCATCAGCCACAGCGCGCGCGGCGCGGGCAACGCCGCCACCAGTGCCGCCATCGTCTCCACCGTTTCCACGCCACGCTGCTGCGCCGCGCTGCGCGCCGCCTCGCCCAGGTCGAACCCGACCACGCGATGGCCGCCGCGCACCAGCCGCTCGGCCATGTTGGCGCCCATGCGGCCCAACCCTACAAGTCCCAGATCCATTGTCGTTCCTGTCTCGAAAAATGCGGGGCCTTAGGGTCGCACGAAGCGGCGCCGCCGGCATGACGCGCAGCTAAGGCGGCGGCATGGACCCGGCACCGCGCGCCGCTTGCGCACAATCCTGCAACTGCTGGTCGCGCCAGCGCCGATACAAGGTGGTGTGGAGGTTGTGCAGGGTCAGATCGATCGCGAACGGAGTGCGCGGATTGCGGTCCAGCAGGCGCGCCACGTGGTAACCGATCGGCTTGGTGCCCTTGGGGTGCACGTACACCTCGAAACCGCGGTAGAAGGGATCGTCGAGCAGCGCATCGATCTGCGCCAGGACACTGCGTTGCGCCGGCGACAACGTCGCGCGCAGCGTGGGATCGCGCTCGAACAGCAGCGTCTCGAAGCGCTCGCGGCCGCCGCCACGCAGCGCCTGCGCCAGCTCCCAGATCAGCCGGTTGCTGCGGTCGTAGTAGGCGAAGCCGCCATGCGCGCGCAACGCCGCCGCGGCCTCGGCGCTGACCGCGACGACCACGAAGTTCTCGGCCTGGTTGTTGATGTCGTCCAGGTAGCGGCGCTCGAACACATGGGCGATGAAGCCGGGCGCGCCGAGGAAGGCCGCACGGCCCAACTGCGAGGTCTTGGCCGCCTTGCCGTCGGCGAAGAAGTCGCCGGCGTGCGCGCCGAGCAGGATGCTGTCGGTCCGATGCAGGGTGAGGAAGGTGCCGATCGACAATTCGTCGGCGCTGAAGGCGCGGTCGAAGCCAGCGTCGCCATACAGTTCGCGCTGGGTGGCCAGTTGCGCGATCTGCCGGCCGACGCCGCACTCCGAGCGCACCCGGCCACTGTAGAACGCCTCGATCGCGCGCGCATTGCCGTGCGCCGGACGATAACCGCGGCCGAAGCTGCGGAAGCGCTGCCATCCCTGCCGCTGCGCCCCACCCGGCCCGAATCCGATCCAACCCAGCTGCAGCGAGGAGAAACGGTAGCCCGGGTTGCCCTGCAACCGCGCGACCGCGCTCTGGGTGGCGGCGCCGAGCCGCAGGAAATAGCCGCACTGGGTGGCGGGGGTGTCCAGCAGCGCGCGCAGCGCTTCGCGCCGTTGCGCAGCACTCCATTGCGCCGGCAATGTCACCTGCAGGTCGCCCTGCGCCTGCGCTTCGGCCAGCGAAGCGCGCGTGCACGGCGCGCCCGGCAGCATCTGCGGCTGCGCGGCCGTGGTGGCGTCGATGCGCCAGCCCAGTTGGCGCAGCAGTGCCGCGAGGCAATCCGCGCTGGCCTGATCCGCCGGATCCGGTGGTGCTGCCAGTGCGCCGCCGGCGACCAAGACCAGCGCCAGCAGCAGGCGCGCGCCTCGGCCAGCGCGGCACGGCCGCGGCCGAAGCGCGGGCGGAACGGTGACGCGGGCGAAGCGGATGCGCAAGAGCAGGACGATCGGCCAGTGGCGCCCCCAGGGCGCGAATGCCTACGATGCCGAGCGTGCCGTGCACGTACCGCGAAGTCGCCAGACCGGTATGCGCGCCAGCGCGTTCACCCGGCCGCGATGCCGGGCGACCCACACTGCCGCTCCCGCTCGCGGAAGCAACCTCATGCATGTGCTCGTCACCGGCGGCACCGGATTCATCGGCCGTGCGCTGTGCCCCGCCCTGCTGCAGGCAGGCCACCGCGTCAGCGTGCTGACCCGCGATACGGCGCGCGCGGCGCGCAGCGTGCCAGGCGCGCAGCCGCTACAGGATCTGAGCGAGGCGGCGCCAGCGGACGCGGTGATCAACCTGGCCGGCGAACCGCTGAGCGACCGACGCTGGGACGAGACCCGCAAGCGCCGCTTCCGCACCTCGCGGCTGGGCACCACGCGCGCACTGCTGGACTGGATCGCGCAGTTCGACGCCGCGCAACGCCCGCGCTGCCTGTTGTCCGGCTCGGCGATCGGCTATTACGGCGACCGCGGCAGCGACCTGCTCGACGAACGCAGCGCGGCCGGCGCGGATTTCGCGGCACAGCTATGCCGCGACTGGGAAGCCGAGGCGCTGCAGGCGCAGGCCCTGGGCGTGCGCACCAGCCTGGTCCGCACGGGTGTCGTGCTCGACGGCGACGGCGGCGCGCTGGCGCGGATGCTGCTGCCGTTCCGGCTCGGCCTGGGCGGGCGCATGGGCGATGGCCGGCAGTGGATGAGCTGGATCCATCGCGACGACCACGTCGGCCTGTTGCTGTGGCTGCTGCAGCACGGCGGCGAAGGCGCCTACAACGCCACCGCGCCGGCGCCGGCGACCAATGCGGACTTCGCCGCGCAGCTCGGCCATGTCCTGCATCGGCCGGCATTGCTGCCGGCACCGGCCGCGGCGTTGCGTCTGGCCTTCGGCGAAATGGCCGACCTGTTGCTGGGCAGCCAACGGGTAGTGCCAGCGCGCGCGCAGCAGGAAGGCTATGTGTTCCGCTATCGGGAGTTGGAGCCGGCGCTACGCGCCGCGATCGCCTAGAGCCGTCGCGACACGCCCCCCTGTAGGAGCGGCTTCAGCCGCGACCGGGCGTTCCCGGGGACGCCCGGTCGCGGCTAAAGCCGCTCCTACAAAAACGCGTTGGCGATGGCGAACGGGAGTGTTTCGAGGCGCAGAACGCGCCGCGCCACGCAACGCACAACGCCCCGGCGGATGCACTCCGCCGGGGCGTTGTAGGTGATCAGCGCATGCCGCGACGGCCGATCGCGGCGGGAACATCAATAGCGCTTGCAGACGGTCTCGACGCGACGGTTACCATTGGCCTGCTGGCGCTGGCCCTGGATGTAGCGACCGGTGGCGCCACCGGCGACCGCGCCGCCGACCGTGGCCAGCTTTTTGCCGTCGCCCTTGCCGACCTGGTTGCCGAGCAGGCCACCGATGGCCGCGCCGGCCAAGGTACCGCCGATACGATCGGGGTCGGTGCTGTTCTTCTGCACCGCGACCTTCTTGCAGTGCACGCGGGTGCCGTCGTTGAAGCGGCGCCCGGCGTCTTCCGGACCGTAGTGACGCTGCGCCTGCGCCAACGGCGCGGCAGCAGTGGCGACGGCGAGCACGGTGAGACACAACGCGGATTTGACGGTATTCATGCTGGTTGCTCCTGGGTGGCGGAGACGCTGCTTGGCACGCAACGCGCTCCCGACGGCTGCCACCTTTGCATCGCGATTGCGAACGAATCGTGAAGCGAAATCGCTGTATTCAGCTTGCGAAGCAGCACATGAACGAACCAATTACTCGGACGTGGCGGTGGTGCTCGAAGTCGGTGCGGCCGGCGCGGGTGTGGTGTCGGCTTGCGCCTGTGCCGCCACCGCAGGCGCCGGCGTCACCTCTGCCGCCGGTGCAGGCGCAGCCGCCGATGCGGGCGGTGTCGATGCCGGCGCGGCAGGTTCCGGTGGCGCTGTCGCCGCGGCGGGTGCCGCGGGTGCCGCGGCTGGCACTGCTGGCACTGCCGGTGCTGCTGGTGCTGCTGGTGCTGGTGCTGCTGGTGCTGCTGCTGCTGGTGATGGTGATGGTGATGGTGATGCCGATGCCGATGCCGGTGCCGCAGCAGCAGGTTCCGGCTTGGCCGGCGTGGCCGATGGCGGTTCGGCGGTGGCCGGCTTGGCCTTCGGCAGGTACTCCGCCATGCGCTCGAAGAAACGCTTGTAGAAATCGCTGTCCTGTACCGTGCTGCTGGCCACGCGCACCAGCGAGTCGTCGCTGCTGCCGACCGGCAGCGACACCGAGCCGAGCACGCCGACGCCGACGCTGGCCGAGTTGGCGCTCTTCTTCAACGCATAGCGGTCCTGCAGCGCACTGACGAATACCCAGGATTCGTTCTGGCCATGCGCCACGCACGACACGCGCAACTCCAGTTGCTCGTGCGATTCGTCGTTGGGCTGGAAATTCTTGGTGCCCTCGACCGTGTCGGCGGTGGCCTTGGAGACCACGTAGCCCTGGCTCAGCAAGGTGCGCCGCGCCGATTCGCAGGCCTGCGCGGCCTGCACCGGGTAGCTGCGCGAATATGTGTTCTCGGAGTTGAAGGTCTCCTTCACCAGGTTGTCCTGCTTGCGGTTGAAGCAGCCGCTCAGGCCGATCGCGACCAGCACGAGCGCGGGAAGGGCGAGGACGTTGGAGGAAGCGGACATGGCCGTGAACCCGAAGAAAAGGAACCGGCCAAGGATAGCCGCAAGCATGTCGAGACGGCCGTGATGCCGCTCCGGCGCTCACCCTGCGGTTAGCGAATCGGGCCCCGGCCGCAGCGACAGGTCCAGTCGCAGCAGGCCGCCGCCGCGCTCGCGGCGCTCGGCACGCAGGTAGTGATGGGCATCGAGCACCGCCAGAGTCGGCGGCGACGCCAACGGCTCGCCCCACAGACTGAGCGCGAAGCCGCGCGTCCGCAGCCAGTCCAGCAGCCGCAGCAGCAGCCCGGGATCGCGCGGCAGCAACAGGTCCACGTCGCCGGGCAGGCGCGCGGCCGCGGCCGGATCGGCGCACCAGGCCGCATAACTGCCATGGACGGTGTAGTCGAATCCGTCGGCGCGCAGAGCCTGCAGCAACTGCGCGCTGCCAGCCAGGTCGAGCGGCTCGCGTCGCTTCTGGAAGATCAAGGCGTATTCGTGGCTGCGGTCGCTGCGCGCGTCGCCGGGCGCCAGCGCCTGCGCGCCATCGCGGGGATAGCACAGAACGCGCTCGGCGCAGGGCACGAACAGGCTGCCGAGCACGCGCGCCAGGTCCCAGGCCTGCGGCACCACGACGCCACCGAGGTCGATGTTCTCCACCATCGCGATGCAGAAGCCGTCCTCGCGCAGGTTGCGGCGCACCGCATGGAACACCGCGCGCAGCCCGCGCAGATAGGCCGCATAGTCGGCGCTGGCGTAGAGCTGGCCGGGCGTG
Organism: Xanthomonas sp. DAR 35659; assembly: GCF_041242975.1. Taxonomy (NCBI): domain Bacteria; kingdom Pseudomonadati; phylum Pseudomonadota; class Gammaproteobacteria; order Lysobacterales; family Lysobacteraceae; genus Xanthomonas; species Xanthomonas medicagonis. Next base: position 974,408 of record NZ_CP162488.1, on the reverse strand, counting down.
GCCGCGCCCGGCCAGTCGCAACCGAAATACGGCACGTTGGTCAGGCACAGGTCGACCGGCGCTTCAAGCGCGCGCTGCGGCAACGCGCCGACCCGCACCTGCGCCTGCACGCCGAGCCGCTGCAGACGCTCGCGCGCCAGCGCCGCGCGCGCTGCGTCGATTTCCAGTCCCAGCCCGCGCCGGCCCTCCAGCGCGGCGGCGAGCAAGGTGCTGCCGAAGCCGCAGAACGGATCGAGCACGCAGGCGTCCGGCGCGCTGAACTGGCGCACGAACGGCCGCATCTGGCTGACCCAGCCCACGTCGCGCGCACCCAGCGGGTCGCGCTGGCGCAGGTCCTCGGGCAGCCGGTGTTCGGGCGGGTCCGGCGGCGGCGTCCACCAGCTGCGGCTATCCATGCGTGGCCTGCCACAGCAGATCGCGGTCCGGCTGCCAGCCCGCGCACAGCCGGCCGTCGGCGAAGAACACCAGTTTGTAGACGTCGCCGCTGTCGTGGCGGGCATGCATCGCGGCGTAGTCCGAGGTCTCGAACACCACCTCCATGCCGTCGGCGGTGGCCATGCGCAGATTCCAGAAGTAGTAGCCCTCGGTGATCTGCAGCGGCCGCAAGGTGCGCCACCATGGCCTGGCCATGCACGCGGCCAGCACCCGCTCCACGCCGACCCGGGCCTGCGCCAGATAGCGCTGGGTGCCGGTGGCGCGGTAGCCGTCGCCCAGGCGCGAGAACTCGCGGAAGATCACCGTGCCGGCGCCGCAGGCGCGCGCCCAGCGCAGGTAGTCGGCGACGCCGTCGGCGTCGCCGACCCCGCCATGCTGCAGGATGCACACCATGCGCAGCGGTACCGCCTCGGCGATGCGGCGCGCGGTGGCGGCGAAGACGTCGGCATCGGCGATCGCCTCGCCCTCGCGGAAGCGCATGATCGCGTCGTTGCCGGCCTGCCGCGGATGGTGCCGCGACAGTTCGATCCACGACAGGCCGAAGCGCTGCAGCGCCTGCAGCAGCAGTTCGCCTCGGCTGCGGGCGAAACCGGCGCCGTTGCTGTACAGCACGCGCTGCTCGACCAGCAACCCCTCGCGCTCGGCCTCGCCCAGGGTCTGCAGCAACTGCACGAACCAGGCTTCGTCGTCGGTCATTTCCAGCCCCGACAGCGAATGCGACAGCGGCAGGCCGCGCAATTGTTCCAGCGCGCGACGCAGCAGCGCGAAGTAGTCCGCGGGCGGGCGCAGGCTGGCCGCGGCGGTGCCACCGGCGTGCGGACGCAGGGTTTCCGAGCAGAAGCGGCAGCGCGCCGAACACGGCCGCACCGACGCATACGGGGTGAAGGTGACCGGCTGCGCGACGCGATGGTCGCGATCGCCGATGCGCTGCGTGTGCCAGCGCGCGGCATCGGTGGTGGCCGGCACCCGCCATTCCAGGCGCGGGGTGCCGGCGCGCAGCGCGGCGAACAGCGGCGACGCGCCGCTCAGCGGCGGCGCGAACTCCATGTCGGCGTCCATCGCCGCACCTACAGGCGCGCCGCGTCCGCGCGTTCTCGCACCTGCGCGAACGTCCAGTCGTGCAGCAGGCGGCCGTTCTCCCACACAGTGACCATGGCGTCGTCGTAGCCGGCCGGCCGCGCCAGCGCATCCAGCGAGGCGGCGCTGGCCGGCACCGGTTCGGTGCGGTAGCCGCCGTACTCGCGATGGCGCAGCAGGCTCATGCGGCCGCGCTTGCTGAGCTTGCCCTTGTCGGTGATCGGATCCTTGTAGACGTCGATCCACTTGCCGTCCACGCGCGCGGCCGAGCACTTCAGCGCGAACTTCTGGGTGTCGCGGTCCAGCCGCTGCAACAGCGCCCCGCCCATGCCGAAGGCGACGTTGTCGGTGGCGTAGCCGGCGCTGGTGACGCGTTCCAGGATCGCGCGGATGCTGGTCGGGTTGACCCCGTCGCCCTGGATCACGCGCACGTGGTTGAGCACCTTGTAGCCCTTGCCGTTGACGCTGTGGCCGAAGGCCTCGTCGAGCAGTTCCAGGCACTGGTGCACCACCGCGACCGGGTCGCCGGAATCGGGGCGGATCACCACGGTCGCGCCCGAAGCGATCACCTCTTCGCGTAACGTGGTGCCCCAGTGCTCGCGGATCGCGTGGAAGATGTCGTAGCTGTCGGAGACCACCGCGACGATGCCGCCCGGCTTGCCGAACTGCTTGAGCATGTTGCGGTACGCGTCCACTTCGCGCTCGCGGCCCCAACTGGTGATGGTGCTGTGCTCGGCGGCGGGGATCGAATAGCCGGCCATCGGCTCGTGGTAGTGCGCGCGCGCCAGCAACAGTCCGGACACGGTGTCGGTGCCGAGGAAGTTGACCAGGTGCGCGGCGCCGCCGATCGCCGCCGACTCCAGGCTGGACACGCCGCGCGCGCCGAAGTCGTGCAGCTTGAACGGCAACTGCCCGTCCGGATCGTCGCTGGTGCGCTCCAGGAACTGGCGGATGGTCTGCTTGGCGTGCCAGCTGACCGTGGCCACGGTGACCGGATACCAGATGCGCAGCAGCAGCGTTTCCAGATACGACGGCACCCAGTAGGCCTGCGCGTCGGTGGACTCGATGGTCATCAGCGCGTTGTGGGTCGGCACCACGCTGCCCTCGGGCACGGCGCGGATGCGGATCGGCAACTGCCCGCCGAGGCGGTCGACGATGTCGCGCCAGCCGGCTTCGTTGAACGGCTCGCCGTGCGCGGCGAACAGGTCGCGCGCCTCGTCGATGTCGGCATGGGTGATGGCGCGGCCCAGCGCCTCCTTGAGGATCGACTGCAGGCCGAAGAACACGGTGCGGTCGTAGACGCCGCCGCGCGATTCCACGTAGAAGAACGTGGCATCGGTGCCGGCCGGGTATTGCAGCCAGTGGCTGGCCTTGTAGCTATCGGTGTTGAGCAGCAGGTTGTTCAGGCATTGCATGACGGGAAGCTCCTTCGCGTCGGGGAAGGCCGGCGGTCTGTCCGCCGGCCGGGAAGGCCGCGGTCAACCGCGGCCCAGGAAGAATTCGAGCAGGTGCAGGTGGTCTTCGAACAGCTTCGGCCCCATGCCCAGCACTTCGCTGACCGGAATCCAGCGCGCCTTGTCGGCATCGTCGCCGCCGCGCACGTCGGGCAGCTCGCCGAAGGTGAACTCGAAGTGGAACGCATGGGTGATGGTGCGCCCGCGCAGGCTGCGCTCGGGGTGGTCGAACACGTGGCGGTTCTTCAGCGAGCCCTTGAGCACCGGCACCGGCAGCTTCAGCCGGGTCTCCTCGCGCAGTTCGCGCAGGCAGGCATCGAGGATGCTCTCGTGCTGGCCGACGAAACCGCCCGGCAGCGCCCACAGGCCCTTGCCCGGCGCGGCACGGCGGCGCACCAGCAGCACGTGGCCCGAATGCACCACCACCGCGTCGGCGGTGACGAAGGTCGGCGGATACGGCGCCTCCTTCCAGGCCGCGCGGTACTGCTCGATGAACTGATATTCGGCGAGCAGTTCGGCGTACGACGGCGAGTTCTTGCGGAACGCCTCGAGCATGTCGAACACCGGCGCCGGCACGTTGCCGCGCAGCATCAGCAGTGCGCCGTGAAAGTCGATGCTGCCGGCCTCGAATAGGTAACGGCGCAGTTCGGTCGCCGACAGCGTTTCCGTGTGCTGCACATCGACCAGCGGCCACTGCGGGAACTCGCGCAGGTAGTAGCTGCTGGCGTCCTTGTCCATGCCGACCAGGCCGATGCGCGCCTCGCTGCCGCCGCCATCGGCGCGCACCGCGTCGGCCACCGCCGACTGCACCGCGGCGATCCATTGGCTCTCGTTGTACAGGTGGTCGCGCAACGGGCGCAGGATCAGACGTTCGCCGGCGCCTTCGAGCGCGGCCTGGATCATCACGCTGCGTTCGGCGACGGTCCACGGATTGCGGATGGTGCGCGGAGTGTCGGCCGAGCCGATCAGGAAGATGAGTTTCTGCGCACGCGCCAGGGCGTGGCGGGCAACGGCGGCGTGGCCGTTGTGGAAGGGCTCGAAGCGCCCGATGAACACCAGATAGTCGTATTCCATGAGCATCCCTCACGGTGATTGGGGTCGCCGCGGGTCTATCCCTTGGCGTGGTGCGAATGCTACGCCGATGCACATGAACGTCAAGTCGCATGCATCGCCGGTCGCGCGCCGGCGAAGGGGCGCGCGAGGACCTGGATGCTTCACGCAATGCCGCGATGCCGCTGCGTCCCGCGTGCGAGGCACGCCTGGCGCCTGTGCGACGTCGCGTCAACGCATCGCGTCGCCTGAGGTGTTCGGCGGATCGCCGCGGACATCGCGCGCCGCGGCAACGCCCTGCAATGCCCGTTGTCATGCCACGCCACCCCGGCTTCGTTACACCACCGCAACCCGCCTGGCGTAACCTGGCCGCCGATTTCCGCGCGCCATTGCTGGCACGCATGCCACCATTGCGTTCGCGTTTGCGTTCGCGTTCCCGCTGTCCTCCAAGAGACGTTCCGATGCCGACCTTTTCGCTTCCGCTGCGCGCACGCGCCATGGCGCTCGCCTTCGCCCTCCCCTTGCTCGCCCTGCTCGCCGCGCCGGCGGGCGCCGCGCCGGCACCGGCGCCGCTCAAGGTGATGAGTTTCAACGTGCGCGTGCCGGTCGACACCGATGGCGACAAGCGTTGGGACGTCCGCCGCAGCGCGATGGCGGCGCTGATCCGCGCACAGCAACCGGACGTGGTCGGCACCCAGGAACTGGTCAAGCGGCAGGCCGACTATCTGGCCGAACAGTTGCCCGAGTACCGCTGGTTCGGGCGCAGCCGCGACGGCAGCGAGGACGGCGAGCGCATGGGCATCTTCTACGACAGCCGGCGCCTGAAGCTGGTGGAGTCCGGCGATTTCTGGCTGTCGGACACGCCGTCGGTGGTGGGCAGCATCAGTTGGGGCCACCCGCTGCCGCGCATGGTCAACTGGGGCCTGTTCGAGCGCGTCGCCGACGGGCGCCGCTTCTACCTGTTCGACACCCACCTGCCCTACCGCGACGAGGACGAAGCCGCCCGCGCCAAGGGCGCCGCGCTGATCCTGGCGCGCGTGCAGGCGCTGCCGGCCGACGTGCCGGTGGTGGTCACCGGCGACTTCAACACCGTGCCGGAGTCGCCGACCTACCGCACCCTCACCGCCGGCCTGGCCGATGCGCGCGCGCAGGTGGCCAAGCCGCTCGGGCCGCAGGCGACGTTCCACGATTTCACCGGCCATCCGGACCGGCGCATCGACTGGATCCTGTCGCGCGGCCTGCGCGCCACGCACTTCGCCACGCTCGATGCGCGGCCACAGTGCCATTGGCCGTCGGATCACTTCCCGGTCATGGCCGAGTTCGCCTGGTCGCCCTGAGCCGCGCCAGCACGCAACGACGCCGACTCAGCCGGCGTCCTCCACTGCCGCATCGGCATGCGCGCACAGCCAGTCCAGCAACTGGCGCGCCGCCGGCGTCGGCGTCGCGCGCCATACGATCGACAATTGCCGCGGCGCCCACGGCTCATCCAGCGGCACCGCGACCAGCCGATCGCGCACGCTGACCCGCGCCAGCGCCGCCTGCGGCAGGATCGCCACGCCCGCGCCGCGTGCCAGCATCCGGCACAGCGGTTCGATGCCGTGCACATGGGCACGGATGCGCAACTGCCCGCCGGCGCGCGTGGCCTGCGCACGCAGGTGCCGCTGCAGCGCGCTGTCGTCGGCCAGGCCGAGGAATTCCGCCTGCCACAGCTGCGCCAGGCGCACCTGCGGCGCCTGCGCCAACGGGTGCGTGGCGGCGGCCACCAGTACCAGTCGGTCCCGGCGGAACGCCCGCGCCTGCAGGCCAGTCAGATCGGCATGGTCGGCGATCACCGCCAGGTCGGCGCGGTCCTCGCGCACCGCGTCGGCGGCGGCGGTGCTGCCCCGTTCGCGCAAGGCCAGGTCGATGCGCGGATGCGCGACCAGGAACTCGGCGAGCAGTTCCGGCAGCCATTCGTACAGCGCCGCGGTGTTGGCCAGCAGCCGCACCGTGGCCTGATTGGTGCCGGCGTGATCGCCCAGTTCCGCGCGCATCGCCTCGGCCTGGCGCAGCAGTTGCCGCGCGTGCCGCAGCGCGGCCGCCGCGCCGGCCACGGTGAGGGTCACGCCGCGGCGGCCGCGCTGCAGCAGCGTCGCGCCTGCCTGCTGTTCCAGCGCGCGGATGCGCGCACTGGCCGCGGCCAGCGACAGCGCGGCGCGCTCCGCCCCGGCAGTGATGCTGCCGGCATCGGCGACCGCCGCGAACAGCCGCAGGTCGGTGAAATCCAGATGCATCGCCCCTCCAGCCTTCGTCGTGGCCGAAGTCTGCCTGAAGCGATCGCGCATTGTCCGGCGCCGCCGGGCGGCCGATGCTGCGCGCCATGGACTCCCTCGCCCTGCATCTGCTCCCGATCGCCGCGGTGTTCTGCCTGGCCGGTTTCGTCAAAGGCGTTGCCGGGACCGGCCTGCCGACGGTGGCGATGGGTCTGCTCGGGCTGTGGCTGGCGCCACCTGAAGCCGCCGCGCTGCTGGTCCTGCCGTCGCTGCTGACCAATCTGCAGCAGGCCTGGGGCGAAGGCGCGGCACTGCTGTTGCGGCGGCTGTGGCCGCTGCTGGCGGCGATCGTGGCCGGCACCTGGCTCAGCGCCGGCATCCTGGTCGGCGCCGATCCGGCACTGGTCCGGGGTGGACTCGGCTTACTGCTGGCAATGTACGCGCTGCTCGGCCTGAGCCGCTGGCAGGGCCGGCTGGCGCCGCGGCACGAACCCTGGGCCGGCCCGCTGGCCGGGCTGGCGACCGGCCTGCTGAGCGGCGCCACCGGCGTGTTCGTGCTGCCTTCGCTGCCGTATCTTGTCGCGCTGGGCCTGCCGCGCGAGACGCTGATGCGCGCGCTGGGCTATTGCTTCGGCACCGCGACCCTGGCGCTGGCCGCGGCGCTGGCCTGGCATGGCGCGTTCGCGCGCGCGGCACTGGGACCGTCGTTGCTGGCGTTGCTGCCCACCGTGGCGGGCCTGTGGCTGGGTGCGCGGGTGCGCCAGCGCATCTCCGCCGAGGCGTTCCGCCGGGTGTTCTTCCTGACCCTGCTGGCGCTGGGCCTGCATCAGGTGTGGCAGGCGCTGGGGTAGCGTGGCTTTCGGTCCGAGGAGCGCCTCCCTGTAGGAGCGGCTTCAGCCGCGACCGGGCGTTACCGGTAACGCCCCGGTCGCGGCTGAAGCCGCTCCTACAAAAAGCCATCAAGGCGTTTGCGGCGGCACTGCTTACCAACAATGTGACCGTGCTGGTCACCCTACTTTGCGTTAGCTCGCCCAACGCGGCACGCAGGCGATGACGCGGCATCGCGCGAACGCCCAACGAAAAACGCGCCACCGCTAGGCGATGGCGCGTCTGGTCTTCGCGCGACGGTGAGGGCTGGACTCAGTCCGCCCAGCGCCCCGGGCCGGTGGACTGCGGCAGCACCTGTACCGCCAGCGGGCGGTCCTTCTCCAGCAGGTTCAGCGCGTCGGCCAGGATCGCCGCCGACTCGCGCAGCAGCGGATCCGGGCGCTTGTCCACCAGCTTCTCGCGCGCGGCATCCTTGACGATGTCGCGCTCGTTGCCGGTCAGGCCGTCGTCGCTGCTGTCGTCGGCCAGCGGGTCCAGCGGCAGGCCGAGCTGCTTGCGCATTTCCTGGCGCTGCTTGCGCTGCACGTCCTGCTTCTCGCGCTCGGCGCGGCGCTCGGCCTCGTTGAGCACCACGTACTTCTTCGCCGCCTCGGTGCGGAACTGCTGCACGTCCTCTTCCCACCACTGGAATTCCTTGTCGGTGGCGATGCGGCTGGCGTGCAGCGTCTCCAGCCGCGGCAGCAGCGTGGCGAAGTTGCCGTACTGGGTGTGCGGCACGGCGGCGATGCGGGTCCACGGCAAGGCGTTGTCGTAGGTGCTCTCGCCGAATTCGGTGGCGTCGACGCTGGCCGGGAACGCGATGTCCGGCACCACGCCCTTGTGCTGGGTGCTGCTGCCGCTGACGCGGAAGAACTGGGCGATGGTCAGCTTGACCTGGCCGAAGCGGTCGGTCTCGTTGGCCGGCCAGCGGTCCAGGTCGACGATGTTCTGCACCGTGCCCTTGCCGAAGCTGGTTTCGCCGATGATCAGGCCGCGGCCGTAGTCCTGGATGGCGCCGGCGAAGATCTCCGAGGCCGAGGCCGAGCCGCGGTTGATCAGCACCGCCAGCGGGCCGTCCCAGGCCACGCCCGGCTTGTCGTCGCTGTTGACGGTGACGCGGCCGCCGGATTCGCGCACCTGCACCACCGGGCCCTGCTCGATGAACAGGCCGGTCAGTTCGATCGCCTCGTCCAGCGAGCCGCCGCCGTTGTTGCGCAGGTCCAGCACCACACCGTCGACCTTGTCGGTCTTGAAGCCGGCGAGCAGCTTGGCCACGTCGCGGGTCGCCGAGGCGTAGTCGCTGGCGTTGCGGCGGCGGCCCTCGAAGTCCTGGTAGAACGCCGGCAGCTTGATCACGCCGATGCGCCGCGCCGGTTCGCCGTCCTTCGCCGGCAGGGAAATGGTCTCGCCCTTGGCGGCCTGCTCGGCCAGGCGCACCTTCTGCCGGGTCAGCAGCAACTGGCGGTGCTTGCCGTCCACGCCGGCCTCGGCCGGGATGTACTCCAGGCGCACTTGGGTGTCCTTGTCGCCGCGGATCTTGGCGACCACGTCGTCGATGCGCCAGCCGATTACGTCCTCGACCGGACCCGACTTGCCCTGGCCGACGCCGACGATGCGGTCGCCCGGCTTCAACGTGCCGTCCACCGCGGCCGGACCGCCCGGGATGACCTCGCGGATCACCACCATGTCGTCCTGCTTCTGCAGCTGCGCGCCAATGCCCTCCAGCGACAGCGACATCTGCTGGTTGAAGTTCTCGGCGGTACGCGGGGTGAAGTAGTCGGTGTGCGGGTCGACGGTGTTGGTGTAGGCGTTCATGAAGAACTGGAACACGTCCTCGCTCTTCAGTTCCTTCACCGAATCGGCCAGGTTCGCGTAGCGCTTGTCCAGCGTCTTGCGGATGTCCTCCGGCTTCTTGCCGGCGAGCTTGAGCCGCAGCCAGTCGTTCATCACCGACTTGCGCCACAGTTCGTCCAGCTCCTGGTTGTCCTTCGGCCACGGCACGTCCTTGCGGTCGTACTCGAACTTCTCGTCGCCGTTGAAATCGAAATCCTGCTTCAGCAGCTTGCGCGCATAGCCGATGCGCTCGTCCACGCGCTGCCGGTACACGGCGAACACCTGGAACGCCGGATCCAGCTGGCCGGAGGCGATGTTGGCGCCGAGGCTAGCCTGGAAAGGCGCGAACTTGTCGATGTCGGCCTGTGTAAAGAACTGCTTGCTGCCGTCCAGCGTCTCCAGGTACTTCTTGAAGACTTCCTTCGAGGTCGCCTCGTCGAGCGCGCGCGGCCGATAGGCGTAGCGGCTGTCGGAGAGCAGCCCGTACACCAGCTTGGCGGTGGTCGCCTGGTCGGCGGTGGACGCGGCCGGCAGCGCGGGCGCATCGGTGCGGGCGAACAGCGCCAGCGGCGCGGTGAGGGCGAACGCCAGCAGGAAGGCGGAAGCTTTGAATTTCATCTACGTACTCTCGGCACCAGGCCGTCAGGGGGGCTGCAGATCGCGTAAGACCAGATGACAGTGCCGCAAGTTGCAGACCCTGTCACCTGTTCCTGAACCAGACTAGCCGCGGCCCTGTACCGAAGTGTGAATGGCGCCGATGCGGGTGCATCTCGCCCGCGCGACGGGCGGCGCGGTGAACAGCAGGGGGATGCCGCCGCAGCCCCATGGGCGCGGCGACCGAGCGCGACGCTCTCAGGCGGCGACGCCGGCGCCGGCGGCCTGGCGGTCGGCGTGGTAGGACGAGCGCACCATCGGCCCGGAGGCGACGTGGCTGAAGCCCAGCGCATTGCCGTACTCCTCCAGCGCCTTGTACTCGTCCGGCGTCCAGTAGCGCATCACCGGGTGGTGATGGGCGGTCGGCTGCAGGTACTGGCCGATGGTGACCATGTCCACGTCGTGCGCGCGCAGGTCGCGCAGGGTCGCCTGCACCTGCTCCAGGGTCTCGCCCAGGCCGAGCATGATCCCGGACTTGGTGGCGATGGACGGGTGCTGCGCCTTGAACTTCTGCAGTAGGGTCAGCGACCACTGGTAGTCGGCGCCCGGGCGCACGTTCGGGTACAGGTCCGGCACCGTCTCGATATTGTGGTTGAACACGTCCGGCGGATTGGTCGCCAGGATCTCCAGCGCGCGGTCCATGCGGCCCTTGCCGCGGAAGTCCGGGGTCAGGATCTCGATGCGGGTGGCCGGCGCCGCGGCGCGGATCGCGCCGATGCAGTCGGCGAAATGCTGGGCGCCGCCGTCGCGCAGGTCGTCGCGGTCGACGCTGGTCACCACCACGTACTTCAGGCCCATGTCGGCCACGGTCTGCGCCAGGCTGGCCGGCTCGCCGGCATCCGGCGGCTTGGGCCGGCCATGCGCGACATCGCAGAACGAGCAGCGGCGGGTGCAGACCTCGCCGAGGATCATGAAGGTGGCGGTGCCGTGGCCGAAGCACTCGTGGATGTTCGGGCAGCTGGCTTCCTCGCAGACCGTGACCAGGCGGTTCTCGCGCAGCTTGGCCTTGAGATTCTGCACCGCGTTGCCGGACGGAATCCGCACCCGGATCCAGGACGGCTTGCGCAGCACCGGCGCGTCGGCGAACTGCACCGGCGAGCGGTTGATCTTGTCCCCGCCCAGTTGCTTGACGCCGGCCTGCAGCGGCGCGGGCGCGCTGTCGCCGGAAAGGACCTGCAAGGGGATGGTGCGTGCGCTGGGCTGGGTCATGGCGTCGTCGGCGGGCAGGCGGTCAGGCCGCGTGCGTGAGCGTGAGGTCTGGCAAGGCGTCGAGCGGCTGCAGGGTCAGCCCGAACTGGCGCGCCAGTTGGGCCAGCAGCACCGGTTTGACGGCCTGCATGCCGGAGGGACCGCCCAAGTCTAGCACCGAGGTCACCTGCAGGCCCTGGTAGCCGCAGGGATTGATCCGGTGGAACGGCTCCAGGTCCATGTCCACGTTGAAGGACAGGCCGTGGAAGGTGCACCCGCGGCGCACGCGGATGCCGAGCGCGGCGATCTTGGCCGCGCCCACGTAGACCCCGGGTGCGCCGTCGCGGCGCTGGCCGAGGATGTTCCATTCGTCGAGGGTGTCGATGATGGCCTGCTCGATCCGGCACACGTAGTCGCGTACCCCGATCTTCAGTCGGCGCAGGTCCAGCAGCGGATACACCACCAACTGGCCGGGACCGTGATAGGTGACTTGGCCACCGCGGTCCACATGCAGCACCGGAATCTCGCCGGGCGCCAGCACGTGCTCGGGCTTGCCGGCCTGGCCGAGGGTGAACACCGGTTCGTGTTCGACCACCCACAGTTCGTCGGCATCAGCCTCCGTACGCGCGTCGGTGAAGCGCTGCATCGCGCGCCACACCGGCGCGTAGGGCTGGCGACCGAGGTCGCGCACCAGGCACGGCGGGGGCGGCGCCGCAACGGATGCCGGCAGCGGCGCCGGGTCGCCGGTTACAGCGTCCACTTCACTTCCGGGTGATCGCGCAGCGCCAGATGCGCGGCATCGTACTGGGCGCGATCGGCGGCGCGGAAGGCAATGCGCACCGACACGTACTTGCCGTTGGACGAGTGCTTCCAGCTGATGCGCTCTTCCAGCACGTCCACGCCGGATTGGGCGAGCAGGCGCGGCAGTTCGCTCTCCAGCCCGATGTTGGCGGTGCCCATGGCACTGAGCTCGAAGACGCCGGGGAATTGGAAACCGTGTTCGGGGTTGTCGGAAGTGATGTCCATCGCTGCATTATCGGGCCGGCCATGGCCAAACCCAAGGCCGCCGCGCAGGGGCGCCTGTCGTGCAGGCCGCAATGCGACGGCGTGCCATCAACCGGCAGCCACTTGGCAAGCGACGCCGATGGGACGAAGCGATACGGCCGCGCGCCTTCCTCCGGCCCGTACCGGCCTCTATGCTGCGTTCAGCCTCTCCCGCGGACAGGCTTTCACGGCATCCGCGCAGTCAGCCAGCTAGCGTCGCCACACCCTCCCCCCGTTCAGGGACGTCGCCATGCCGTCATCGCGTCTGCCTCTCGCCGTATCCGTGCTGCTCGTCCTCGCCTGCCTGCCCGCCGCCGCCGCGGAGCGCTGCGCGGGCAGCGCGCTGCAGGACACCCCGCCCACCGTCAACCTCCGGGTCGACAACGACCTGTTCGGCGGTGCCGGCCAGGACCAGGGCTACACCAACGGTTTCGGCGTCACCCTGGTTTCGCCGAACCTGGTCGACTTCACTAACGACCCCTGCCTGCCGCGGCTGGCGCGAGCGGTCAACCGCTACCTGGAACGCTTGCATCCAGGCGAATTCGAACAGCAGAACATGGTCTTCAGCTTCGGCCAGGGGATCTTCACTCCGACCGACAAGACGCGCCGCGACCTGATCAAGGACGACCGTCCTTACGCCGGCGTGCTGCTGGTGAACTTCGGCTACAACGCGCGTACCCAGGACCGGTTGCGCACCACCCAGTTGGCGCTGGGCATGGTCGGCCCGTCGGCGCAGGGCAAGCAGGTGCAGGACGCGGTGCACGACGTGCTCGGCGACGAAAAATTCCTCGGCTGGGACAACCAGTTGCACGACGAACCGGTGTTCCGCGTGCTGCACGAGCGGATGCGGCGCTGGCCCGGGGATGCTGCGGTCAATGCCGACGGCTGGGGCTGGGACGCGATCAGCCACTGGGGTGGCTCGCTGGGCACCTTGCGAACCCACGCCAATGCCGGCGGCGAGGTGCGCTTCGGCTGGAAACTGCCGGACGACTTCGGCAGTTCGCCGCTGCGCCCGGCCGGCGAGAACACCGCACCGCCCCGCTACGGCCTGGGTCGCGGCTGGTCGGCGCACCTGTTCCTGACCAGCGACGCGCGCTGGGTGCTGCGCGACATCACCCTGGACGGCAACACCTTCCGCGACAGCCACAGCGTGAAGAAGCGTCCCTTCGTCGGCGAAGCCGGCTTCGGCCTGGCGGTGATGCGCGGCCACTGGAAGTTCGCCCTGGCGCGCTACTGGAGCACGCGCGAATTCGACCTGCAGAAACAGACGCCGGTGTTCGGCAGCTTCACGATCAGCCGGAGGCTGTGACCGGCCAGCGCACGTTGGGAAGAGGCACGCCGGGTGGTTGTTTCACTCTCTCCGCGAGTCGCCGCCGCAGCCAACTGATCCGCCTGGCTGGTCCCGGCCATTTCTGGCCGCTGGCGCCGCTGCATGGCGACAGCGAGCTGCGCCACGCAATCGCGGATGCTGGTGAGTTGCGCGCAGGCTGTTTCGCGATCGCCGAGGGCGGATGCGAGCCGAGCTGCGGAAACAGGCTCCTGCGTGCAGGCTTGCGCGTTAGCTAGCCCCGCGGCGAACCGGTCGGCCTGCCTTGTTAGCCCATCGCAGGCGCGGCCCTGCCGCCCGGACCTTCCTGCTGGCGCTGCTGCGCCTCCATCGCCAGTTGCTGGTCGCGCTGCTGATTGAACGCCTGTGCCTGCTGCGCCGTCGCCTGCAGAGGCGCGGCCGGCTGCGCCACATCGATGGACGCGCGGAAGCCGGGCGTCGTCCCGGCCACCCAGACGCTGTCGCCGGTCATCAGCACGCGGTCGATCCTGCCGGCATCGGCGATCCCGACCTGCTTGGCGCCGAGCATCGCCTGCGCCACGTGGTCGTCGCCGATATGCGCGGGCACGTCCTGGCGGATCCGCGCGAACATCGCCTGGTCGGCCGCCGACAAGGCCGCGAGGCCCTGCGCCTGCGCGGCGCTGCGCTCGGCCGGCGCCGCCTGGCTCAGCAGGTGCGGCGAGCGCAATTGCGCCCACTGCGCGGCGTAATCGGACATCTCGACCGCCTGTGCCTGGCGCGGATCTACCGTGACCGCCTTCGGCGCATCGAACGCCCCGAGCCGCTGCAGTCCCTGCACCTGACCATCGGCGCCCATCGTCACGTTGGTGAGGCGCAGCCCCTCGCGCTCGCCCTTGACCAGCAGCGCCGCGGCCACCTTCTCGCTGTGCGGACCGGACGCGATGCCCTGCCCGGCCTCCATGTAATGCACTTCGCGCAAGGTCCGCGAGAATTCGGCATGGCCTGGATGGCAGGGATCGCGCAGGTCGTGCGCTTTCGCGTGATCGATGGGCAGCGCGGATTTCGTGGATGGTTCGACGGCCTGCGTGGATCGAGCGGTATCGGTGTGTGGCGCCGGCGCATCGGGCACTTCGTGCGCGGAAGCTTGCTTTTGCTCCCTCGCCTGATCCCGCTGCTCGGCCACCATCCCCTTCACCAAGGCATAAGTACCCTCGAGTTCGTCTTGCAGCGTGCCATCAGCGGTGAGCGTGCCCCGCCAGCTCTCGCGCGTCCAATGGCCAGCCGCGTCGCGTGTGTAGGTATTTCCATCAGACCCCGGCTGCCTCTGCGGGTTGTCCCGTGCCTGGGTCACTGCCTCCGGAACAGGGCCATAGCGATCCCATCCCGCTTGTGCATGCAACTCAGCGTAGCGCGCGGCGATCACCGCCGGCGAGCGCGACGCGTTGTTGGCCATCACCACTTGCGCGAAGGCGTCCAATTCGGCGCCCTTCTCCGGACCTGAGGGATCACGATAAGTATGCATGACGTTGCGTTCGAGCAGTCCGTCAGCGATCTGCCTGGTCCATTGCCCCTTGTGCGCCCCGCGCTCCCATGGAGCGTCGCGCAGACTTGGCCTGTCGGTCGAGTCAGCTGGAATTTTGTAGGGATCGACCGGCACATCCGGCGTTGCCAAACGCAGTTGTACCGCGCGACTGGTCGCCTTGAAGTTCAGTTCGTCGGCGATTTGCGGTGGGGCAGTCTCTATGTGGGTTGCCGAGAGGCCGTGATCGCCGAAGGCATCCACCACCGTGCGGGTCCAGCCCTTTTCCGGCGCCTTCGGATCGAAGCTCCAGGCAACGCCGGTGTGATCGGTCTGATTGTTGATGCGGCGCTGCTCGAGCCATTGCACCGCCTCGTTGGCCCCCATGGAACCGAGCACGCCACCCACCAGCCCGGTCACCAGCAATCCCGGGCCCGTCTCCACCCCCGCCGCCGCGCCGATCTGTGCGCCTACCGCGCCGCCCGCCCAAGCGCCGACATTGCGCGCACCGAACCGCAGCATCTGCGCCTGTGCACCGACGTCATTGCCTTGCGCATACAAGTGACCGACGTTATGTGCGGTCTCGGCGGCATCGTAGGCCGTGGCGGCGGCACCAAGCACGCCCATCCCGCGCATCACCACCGGCTTGACCCGCACGTTGAAGTCAGCGGTATGCGCGACCGTGGCCTGTCGCTCCACGCCCTCCACCACCTGCAGTGTCGTGCGTTCATGAAGCAATTGCGAGGCCGTCTGAGGCGCTACGCTTTCGTTGTGCGGCAACCGCTCGGGAAGCTCGGCATGCCAACTGCGTTGCGTTTGCCAACCCGCGTTGAGACCGCGCGTGATGGCGGGATCCTTTAGCCGTGCTTCACGCAACTCTTGTAGAGCTTGCCCAGCGGCGCGGGAATCCTGGCGACTGTCGTAAAGTTCAATGCCCTCTCGATTGAAAAGACGGATGGGCGCCGTGGTCCGCTCTTGCACCGTATCCAGACTTTCCGGTAATTTTTCATAACTTGCGTCACGCCTGTCGCCGGGGACGTAGCGACCGTAGCCAAGCGCATCCAAGGATTTCGAGAAGCGATTGTCGACGCCAAACTCGCTCTCCAGCTTGTGCGCAACCATCGCCCGTACTTCTACCTCATACCCGCGCGCCTGCAGATCCTTGATTAACCCTGCGCTCCACTCGCCATCGCTGAGCGTGGTATCAAAGATTAGATTTTTCTTGCCATCGATCGTAGTTTTTAGCAGCTCGCCTGCCCATTGACTTGCATCTGCATGGGTCATACCAGACCAAGTGTAAGGGTGAGTTCTGCGAAAATCATCCACTTGCGGATGGAACTCACGCAATTCGTCGGGATCGATCAAAACCGCATTGCTTTGCATTTCATCTCGTGCAAATCGGGCAAGCCCTCCTTTTCCCGATCCTGGCTGGCCCGCCAATATGATCGCACTAGGATGCTCCAATGATGATTTTTCATCAAGCGCCGCGTTGGCGAGAATCTTTTTTTCAAAGACGCCGCGATGGTCAGCCTCACTCAAGCGGGAATCTTCACCACTCACGACAGCATCTCCTTATGCGCCTCGATGTATTCCAAAAGCTCATTCAAGTCAGACATGCCACGATTGCCAGACCGTGCATAATGCATTACCTTTTCCTTTTCCTCCGCCCTCCTGATAACTTCAGGATCGCCAGAAGACTCAGCCACCTTGAGCTCATAACGAGCTTCTGAGATGAAGGAAGCAAGCGCATCTTCAAGAATCCACACCGCACCATCGAATGGCATGACAGGATTGGGATTTTTGAAGTAACCACTTAGTATATCTTGCAACTTTTGAATTTTTTCAGGATATTCCTTAAGAATATTACGCACCTTCTGCGGCACCGGAGGGAGAGGCAGTGTATTCATAGGACATATCCTTGCTAGATGAGATTCTAAATCCACGCAAATAGCTCATAGAGCATGCGGCGCAGGTCCATCTTGCAGCCCCTGACTCCAGGCAGGTCAGGATTGAAAGCAGCTAGCGCCCACTACACCTTAAAAGCCTACGAGTAGCCAATGAATAGTGCAAGCGCGTTATCGCAGCTATTGCGACCCTTTCCAATCAAGCGAGAACAGGAAATACGCCCTTCAGGTAGGTGTCTCGGAAGATCACGTCGAACAACTGCATGAAACCCGCGATACCAAAGAAAACGCCCCTGGCGGGGCGTTTAGTAGCGAATCATCCTGCGTCGCAACGCAGGCGCGTCATCGGCAAACCCCCATCACTCCGCTTCCCACCACATCCAGAAGCTATCCCACAGGCGCTTGAAGAAGCCGGCTTCCTCGACCGCCTTCAGCGCGACCAGCGGCGCCTGCGCGACCACCTTGCCGTCCAGCGAGACCTTCACCGTGCCGATCGCCTGGCCCTGCTTGATCGGGGCTTCCAGGGTCTTGGGCACGTCGATCGACGGCTTGAGGTCGTTGTAGCGGCCACGCGGCACGCCGACCAGCAGCGGCTGCGCCACGCCCAGCAGCACTTCCTTCTCGGTGCCCTTCCACACGCGCTGCTGCGCGACCTGCTTGCCCGGTTCGTACAGGCGGTGGGTCTCGAAGAAACGGAAGCCCCAGTTCAACAGCGCCAGGCTATCGTCGGCGCGCTGCTTCTCGGAACTGTCGCCCATCACCACCGCGATCAGGCGCTGGTCGCCGCGCTGCGCCGAGCTGAGCAGGCAGTAGCCGGCCTCGGAGGTATGGCCGGTCTTGATGCCGTCCACGCTCGGGTCGCGCCACAACAGCAGGTTGCGGTTCGGCTGGGTGATGTCGCCGACCTTGAATTCCTTGATCTTGTTGTAGGCGTAGGTTTCCGGATAGTCGCGCACCATCGCCCGGCCCAGCAGCGCCAGGTCGTAGGCGGTGGTGTAATGACCTTCGGCGGACAGACCATGCGCATTGACGAAGTGCGAGCCGGTCATGCCGATCTTCTTCGCGTACTCGTTCATCAGCGCGGCGAAGGCTTCCTCGCTGCCGGCGGTGTGTTCGGCCAGCGCGATCGCCGCGTCGTTGCCCGACTGCACCGCCATGCCCTTTTCCATGTCCTCCAGGCGCGCGGTCTGGTTGACCGGGAAGCCGCTGTAGCTGCCGTCGGTGCCGGCGCCGCCCTCGCGCCAGGCGCGCTCGCTGAGCATCACCTGGTCGTCGCGCTTGATCTTGCCCAGCTTCAGTTCGGCGGCGACCACGTAGGAGGTCATCACCTTGGTGATGCTGGCCGGGGCCACGCGCTGGTGTTCGTTCTCGCCGGCCAGCACCTGGCCCGTGGCGTAGTCCATCACCACCCAGGACTTGGACACGGCCGGCTTGGGCGCCGGCGGGATCGCGACGGCGGCAGGCGCGGTGGCAGCGGCGGCAGGCGGCGCCGGCACCGGGCCGGGGGTCTGCGCGGAAACCAGGCCGACGGCGAACGTGGCCGCGGCAGCGACGGCGAAGCGGAATTTCATCTAAAACGACTCCTGGCGGGCCCGAGGGCCGATGGTAAACGAGGCATTGTAGGGCCAGCCGGCACCGCGCCAGGCGCGTGCGGCGCGCGGACAGGAGCCGGCGTTAAGCGACGTGCGGACGCGGCGGACGCCGCGCCCAGAGGCACGCGGCGCGCGCCTCGCGCTCAGTCCTTGACGATCTGCGGGCGGCCGAAGCCGAGGCTGGCGATGCGGCTGGCCAGTTCGGCGGCACGGCCGTGGTCCTCGGCCGCCACCCGCAGCCGCCACAGCGTGCGCCCGCCGGAAACGATGTCGCTGACGCTGGCGCCGACGATCCCGGCAGAGGCCAGTTGCGACAGCGCGCGGTTGGCGTTCTCGCGGCTGGCGAAGCTGGCCACCTGCAGCAGGATGCCGAGCGGGCCGCGCGAGGCCGCGCTGTCCGCCGCGGCGCGCGGCGCCGGGGGCGTCGGCTCGGCTGCCGTGGCCGCCACGACCGTGGCGGTCGGCGCAGGCGCGCGCCGCGACGGCTCCGGCGCGGCGGCCACGCGCGTGTCCGCCTTGGCCTTGGCCGGCGGCTCGACCTTGGTCGGCTTGCCGGTCGCCACGCGCACGCCACGCGATTTCATCCAGTCGTCGAAATGGTCGGCATTGGCCGCGGTGTCGGCGTCGGCCTGCACGCGGTAGCGCCAGCGCTCGCCTTCCGGCAGCGTGGCCGCGGTCGCGGCAGCGCCGGCGGCGGTCGGTGCGGCCGCCGTGACACTGGCCGCGGATGCGGTCACGGGCGTCTTGGCCGTGGCGACGGTGGCCGAGCGGGCCGGCAGCGCCTTGACCAGGTTGTCCATGTCGGTGGCGCGGCGCGCGGCCGCGGTCTGCGCGGCGCTGGCCGCGCCCGCGCTCGCCAGTACGGCGCCGCCCGCGACCTGCTTGCCGGTCCGGCGGGAGGCGAGCAGGTTGCCGTTGTCGGCCGGGGTCAGCCCGCGCACTTCGACGCGGCCGGTGCCCTTGCCGGTGATGCCGAGCTTGACCGCCGCCGCATAGCTCAGGTCGATGACCCGGTCGTCGTGGAACGGGCCGCGGTCGTTGACCCGGACTACCACCGATTCGCCGTTGTCCAGGTTGGTGACCAGGGCGAAGCTCGGCAGCGGCAACGTCTTGTGCGCGGCGGTGAACGCGTACATGTCGTAGACCTCGCGGTTGGAGGTCAGCCGGCCATGGAACTTGCTGCCGTAGTACGAGGCGGTCCCGCGCTCGACATAGCTGTGCGGGTCGTCGATGACGGTGTATTCGCGCCCCAGCACGGTGTACGGCGAACGGTTGCCGATCGCCGAACGCGGTTCGTCGGTGACCAGCGGCTCGGGGATGCAGGCGACGTTGGGCACGTAATCCGGGGTGCTGTCGGACACGCCCGGCGCGTACAGGCCGCCGGCGGTGTAGTTGCCGCGCTTGGACGGATCTTCCTTGGCCGGCGCATACGGCGAGGTGGAGGGGCAGCCGGTGGCGACATGCGCCGGCCCGCGGCCCTGCACCTTGACGCCGGGCGCGGCGCCGGCACCGGCGGTCTTCTTCGGGGCGCTGCTGCAGGCGGCCAGCGCCAGCAGGGCGACGACGGGGACGATGCGGAGCAGCGCGTTCGGATTCATGCCGGGGGGAGCTCCTTGCCGGCGATGGCCTGGGACAGTTGGTACACGGCCATCGCGTACATCTTGGAAATGTTGTAGCGGGTGATCGCGTAGTAATTCTGGAAGCCCAGCCAGTACTGCTTGCCGGCACTGCCGTCGTCGAGCGCGATCGGCGTGGCGGTGGCGCCCGCCGGGACCGGTGCGCTGGGTTGGTAGCCGCGCGCGGCGAGGTCGGCCAGGGTGTAGGTCGGCGTCCAGTCGGTCGGATTGAACTCCTCGGCGCCGGGGCGCAGCGTGGCCGGCACCGCGACCAGCCCGTCGCGCACCCAGCCGCCCTTCTTCACGAAGTAGTTGGCGATCGAGGAAAACACGTCGTCGTAGTCGGTGAACAGATTGCGCTTGCCGTCGCCATCGCCGTCGACCGCGAACTGGCGGTAGCTGGACGGCATGAACTGGCCCATGCCCATCGCGCCGGCGTAGCTGCCGATCAGCGTGGTGATGTCCAGGTTCTCCTCGCGGCCGAGCGCGAACAGCTGGCCCAGTTCGTCGCGGAAGAACAGTTCGCGACGCACCTCGCGCTCGAGCTTGGCCGGATCGCCGCTGCGCGGATAGCGGAATGCCAGGGTGTACAGCGCGTCGAGCACGCGATAGCTGCCGGCGTTCTTGCCGTAGCTGGTCTCCACGCCGATGATCGCGACGATGATCTCGGCCGGCACGCCGGTGCGCGCCTGCACCCGCAGCAATTCCTCGCGATGCGCGGCCAGGAACGCGCGACCGCCGTCGATGCGCGCCTGGCTGATGAACATGGGCCGGTACTCGTTCCAGGGCTTGACCCGCTCGGCCGGGCGCGACATCGCCGCCACGATCGGATCCTTGAACTGCGCCTGCGCCAGCGTGGCTTCGATCTGCGCCGGGTCCAACCCGTACTTGGCCGCGGTGTCGCGCACGAAGTTGGCGCGCGCGATCTCGAACGGGACCGGGGTCAGGTCCACCGGCGGCGCGGGCGCCGCTTCGGGCGCGGTACCGGCGGGCGGCGGCGCGGACGGTGGCGGTTGCGGCAGCGTCGTGGCCTGCGGCGGCGACGGCGGCGCCTTGGGCTGGGTCGCGCATGCGACCAGGCCAAGCGTGATCAGGCAAATCAGCGAGCGTCGAATCATGCCGGCAGGTTAACAGAGTCCAGATGAATTTCCACCAATAACGCCATGAAACAAAAGAACTTTGCCGCGATTCAAGCGTACCGACGTATTCATCCGCCGCCGGACGCCGGACCGCGGGACAGACCGCCGGCGGCACGCCCCTCCCCACCCGCAAACGCAAGGCCGCCGGTGGTTGCCCACCGGCGGCCGGGTCTGCATGGCGGCGGAGGTCAGAACGGCGCGTCGATGTCCACCACGTCGATCAGCTTGTGGTTGACGAACTCCTTGATGCCCAGCCCGATCAGTTCGCGGCCGTAGCCGGAGCGGCGCACCCCGCCGAACGGCAGGTCGGCCTTGACCATGGTCGGATGGTTGACGAACACCATGCCGGTGGAGATGCGCTTGGCCACCGCCACGCCACGCGCGGTATCGGCGGTGAACACCGAACCGCCCAGGCCGAACGGCGAATCGTTGGCGATGCGCACCGCGTCGTCCTCGTCCTGCGCCTGGAACAGCATCGAGACCGGGCCGAAGAACTCCTGGTAGTAGGCCGGGTTGTCCTTGGTCACGTTGGTCAGGATGGTCGGCTGCACGAACGCGCCCTGCGTCGGCACCGACGGCCCGACCTCGGTGGCGGTGGCGCCATGTTCGACCGCCGCGGCGATCTGCAGCTTGAGCTCGTCGGCCGCGCCCTGCGAGGACAGCGGCGCCAGCGTGGTCGCCGCATCCATCGGATCGCCGGCCTTCAGCGCAGCCACGCCGTCGGTGTAACGGCGCAGGAATTCGGCGTACACCTCCCGCACGATGATCATGCGCTTGGACGACACGCACACCTGGCCGCCGTTCCAGTGGCGGCCGAACACCGCCCACTTCACCGTCTTGTCCAGTTCCGCGTCGGCCAGCACCACGAACGCGTCGGCGCCGCCCAGCTCCATGGTCGATTTCTTCAGCGCCTTGGCCGCCTGCGCGGCGACGATGGCGCCGGCGCCTTCCGAGCCGGTCAGCGCCACGCCATGCACGCGCGGATCGTTGAGGATGGTCTCGACCTGGCTGCGGGTCGCGTAGAGATTGGCGAACGCGCCGGCGGGCAGACCGGCTTCGGCCATCAGCGCCTCGAACTTCGCCGCGCACTGCGGCACGTTGGAGGCATGCTTGAGCAGCACCGTGTTGCCGGCCGACAACTGCGGGGCGATGATCCGCGCGATCTGGTAATACGGGAAGTTCCACGGCTCGATCGCCAGCAGCACGCCCAGCGGATCGTGCACGACCATCGCCTGGCCCTCGGCCGGATCGGCCACCGGCAGCGTCTCCGGCGCCAGCAGGCGCTCGGCGTTGACCGCGTAGTACTCGAAGATGTCGGCCGACAGGATCACCTCGGCTTCCGCTTCGCCGATCAGCTTGCCCATTTCCAGGGTCAGCAATCGCGCGTAGCCGCGCACGTCGGCACGCAGCAGCTGCGCCGCCGCGTGCATGACCTTGGCGCGCTCGGCGAAGGACGCCTTCTTCCACTTCTGGAAGGCGGCGTCGGCCGCGCCGATCGCGGCCAGCACCTGCGCATCGGTGGCCTCGGGGAAGCTGGCGAGCAGTTCGCCGGTGTAGGGATTGCGGGTTGCATAAGCCATGGTCGTGCCCTCGTGGGAAAGTGCGGAAGCGCCGGCGCGTCGCGACGGCGTGGGAAGCGTTCGGTCACACGGCCAGTTCCTTGACCGCCTGCACCATGCGGTTGAGCACCGCGGCGGCGTCGCCGTAGACCATGTCGCAGTTGTCGCCGTAGAACAGCAGGTTCTCCACGCCGGCGTAGCCCTTGCCCTGGCCACGCTTGATCACGTAGACCTGGCGCGCCTGGTCGGCGTTGAGGATCGGCATGCCGTAGATCGGCGAGGCCTTGTCGCTGCGCGCGGCCGGGTTGACCACGTCGTTGGCGCCGATCACCAGCGCCACGTCGGTGCTGGCGAAGCTGTCGTTGATGTCGTCCATGTCGAAGATCAGGTCGTAGGGCACGCCGGCCTCGGCGAGCAGCACGTTCATGTGCCCGGGCATGCGCCCGGCGACCGGGTGGATCGCGAACTTCACGTCCACGTCGGCGGCCTGCAGCAACTTGACCAGTTCGTACAGCCGCGTCTGCGCCTGCGCCACCGCCAGGCCGTAGCCGGGCACGATGATGATGCTGGAGGCGTAGCGCATCGCCACCGCCGCATCGCCGGCGTCGACGGACGTCATGCGCCCCTGCACATCGCCCTGCGCGGCGGCCGCGCCGTCGCCGAAATTGCTGAACAGCACGTTGGCCAGCGAGCGGTTCATCGCCTTGGCCATCAGCACGGTCAACAGCGTGCCGGCCGAGCCGACCACCATGCCGGCGATCATCAGCGCCGGGTTCTGCAACGCGAAGCCTTCCAGGCCGACCGCCAGGCCGGTGAAGGCGTTGTACAGCGAGATCACCACCGGCATGTCGGCGCCGCCGATCGGCAGGGTCATCAGCACGCCGAAGCCGAGCGCGGCGGCGAAGAACGCCAGCGCCGCCCAGCCGCCGCCGAGTTGCGCCACCACCAGCGCGCCGAGCACCAGCGCCGCGACGAACACGCAGGCATTGAAAGCGCTCTGGCCCTTGAAGCGCCACGCACTGTTGATACGCCCATCGAGCTTGGCCCAGGCGATCACCGAGCCGGACAACGAGATCGCGCCGATCAGCGCGCCGAGCACGGTCACCGCCAGATGCAGGCCGCCGTGTTGCGGCGTGCGCGAGGTCAAGGCCACCGCCGCCACCGCGGCCGCGGCACCGCCGCCCATGCCGTTGTACAGCGCCACCATCTGCGGCATCGCGGTCACCGCGACGCGGCGCCCGCTGCGCCAGGCCCAGGCGCCGCCGAGCGCCAGCGCCACCAGCGCCAGGGCGAGATTGGTCAGCGCATGCGGCCGCGCGCTCGGCTGCAGGTCGGCCAGATAGCCGAACGCGGCGGCGACCGCGACCAGCATGCCGACGCCGGCCAGCACGATGCCATGCAGCGCGGTCACCGGCGAGGACATGCGCTTGAGGCCGAGGATGAACAACAGGGCGGCGGCGAACCCGCTGATTTCCACCAGAAGTTGCAACATGGCGCTATTCCTTCGCGACGGGCTTGGCGCTGGGCTTGAACATCGCCAGCATGCGGTCGGTGACCACGTAGCCGCCGGCGGCGTTGCCGGCGCCGAGCAGCACGCCGACGAAGCCGAGCGCCTGGCCGGCGACGCTGTCGGCGTTGAACAGCGCGTGCATCGCGCCGACCACGACGATGCCGTGGATGAAATTGGAGCCGGACATCAACGGCGTGTGCAGGATCGACGGCACCTTGCCGATCACTTCGTAGCCGGTGAATGCGGCGAGCATGAACACGTACAACGCGATCACCCAGCTCATCGACAGATCGAGATTCATCGCTCAGGACTCCTTGGCAGGTGCGGGCGCCGGCGCGACGGCCGGCGGCGCGGGATGGCAGCGCCGGCCATCGCGGGTGAGCGCGGTCCCGGCCACGACGTCGTCGTCGAAGTCCGGCGCCAATGCGCCATCGCGCACCAGCAGCTCGAGCAGGTTCAGCAGGTTCTTCGCGTACAGCTCGCTGGCGTGCTGGGCCAGCGCCGAGGGCACGTTGCACGGGGCGACGATGGTCGCCGGCCCGACCTCCACGGTCTGCCCGGGCACACTGCCCTCGCAGTTGCCGCCGCTGTCGGCGGCCAGGTCCACGATCACCGCGCCGGGCTTCATGCCGGCGATCTGCGCGCGGTCGATCAGGATCGGCGCGGTGCGGCCGGGCACGTTGGCGGTGGTGACGATCATGTCGGCCTGCTGGATGTGCTGGGTCAGCACCGCGGCGGCCTTGGCGCGCTCGGCGTCGGTGAGATCGCGCGCATAGCCGCCCTCGCCGCGCGCATCGATGCCGGTGTCGACGAAGCGGGCGCCGACCGATTGCGCCTGTTCGCGCGTCTCCGGACGCACGTCGTAGCCTTCGGTGATCGCGCCGAGGCGACGCGCGGTCGCCAGCGCCTGCAGGCCGGCCACGCCCAGGCCCATCACCAGTACCCGCGCGGCGCGCAGCGAGCCGACCGCGGTGGTCATCATCGGCAGGATCCGCGGCAGGTGCACCGCACCGAGCAGCGGCGCGTAATAGCCGGCCAGCGCGGCCTGGCTGGACAGCACGTCCAGCGCCTGCGCACGGCTGATCCGCGGCACCGTCTCCATCGCGAACGCGGTGATGCGGCGTTCGCACAACAGGTCCAGCAGGCCCGGCGCCTTGGCCGGATACAGCATCGCGACCAGCATGCTGCCCGGCCGCATCGCCGCCAGCGTCTGCAGCGACGGCGCCTGCACCGCCAGCACCAGGTCGGCGCCGGCGACGACCTCTTGCGCATCGGCGAGGACGGTGGCGCCGGCGTAGGCCGCATCGTCCAGGCGCGAGGCGCTGCCGGCGCCGGCCTGCAGGCGCAACTGCGCGCCGAGCTTGGCCAGCTTCGGCAACAGCGCGGGCACCATCGCCACGCGCCGCTCGCCGGCCTGTTCTTCCTTCATTACCGCGACGGTGAACGCCATGGTCGTGCCTGTGGGGGACTGCGGGCACGATGCGCCCGCGGCCTGGCGCGCACATTGATTGCGATCAATCGCGGCCGCCGCGTTGGGGCGCGAGACAGGTGGTCGTGAACGCCGTGGTCGTCCGCGTCCAATGCGATCGGGAATGGCGCCCGTGTCGCGTCGGGCGAGGACGCAACGACGCGGGCGACGGCGTCATGCCACACGCCCCCATCGCGCCAGCGACGCCGCGGCCGTGGCGCGCTCAGCGGCGAAAGCGGCTCAGCGAACGTGCGGCAGATGTGCGCGTGCGGGCCGCGAACGCACGCGTCGCAGCGCCACCCACAGGCGACCGGCGCCGGCACATTCGGCGCCAGCGCCCCGCTCCTGGATGGCACGCGCCTCCGGCCGCGCTGTGCGGCCGGTCGGCGTCACTGGATACCGTGCGCCGCTTCCTGCGGCGGCACGGCGGGCGCCGCGGCCGCGCCGGGATGGCCGTCGTCGAGGACGGCGACGGGGCGGTGCGCGTGTTCGGCGATCTGTTGCCAGCGCGTGTCCACGATCGTCGCCAGACCGGCCGGGTGCTTGTCGAAGTGGTGGCCGCCATGCAGCGTGACGATCTGCGCGCCGGTGCCGCGCAGCTCCGGGCACACCGTGTCGTCTTCCTTGTCGCCGTACACGCACAGCAATTGCGCCGGCGCGATCCGCGCGATCTCCGGCAGCACCGGCTTGGCGTCGCCGGCGTCGCCCAGGTTCAGCCAGTTGCGCACGCGGATCTGGAAGTCGGCCTTGTGCTCGATGCCGAACAGTGCCAGCAGACCGACCTGCGCGCGCTGCGCCGGCGGCAGCCGGTTGTACATGAACGGCATCGCGGTGGCGCCGAAGGAATAGCCGACCAACAGGATCTTCTGCGGATGCCAGCGCTGCTGGTAGTAAGCGATGACCCGGCCCAGGTCGGCGCTGGACTGCGCCGGCGGCTTGGCATGCCAGAAGTAGCGCAGGCTGTCCCAGCCCACCACCGCGATCCCGCGTTGCTGCAGCGCCTCGGCCATGCCCTTGTCGATATCGCGCCAGCCGCCGTCGCCGGACAGCACGATCGCCAGCGGCGCGCCGGGCGTGCGCACCGGCAGTTCCGTCAATGGCAGGTCGTCGAGCGCACCGCCCTTGGCCGGCGCGTTCAGATGCACGGCCACGCGCGTGGCCAGCGCGGTATCGGTCGCCACCGCAGCGGCGGGCGCGATGTCGACGAAGCCCTGCGCGGCGGTGGCTTGCGCGGTGCCGGCGCAGACCTCGGTCGGCAGCGGCGCCACGCCGATCGCGCCGCCCAGGGTCGCCGCCGGCGCCGCGCCGACGATGCGCTCGGCCAGCGTCGCCGCGCTGCCGCTACCGGCGAGCAGCGGCAGGAAGTAGCTGTCGCCGTGCAGGTCGCGCTGCAGGCGCCGGCTCAGTTGCTCGGCATCGTGCCAGGCATGGCTGCAGCCGCGACCGGCGCGTTGCAGCCGCGCCTGGTAGCGATCGCCATTGACCGTGGCCACCAGCGCGCCGGTGGCGGCGATGCGCGCGGCCGCCGCGCGCCGCTGCTCCGGGCTGCCGTTGGCGAGCAGGATCACCATGCCGCGCACCGGCCCGGCCGGCTGGGTCAGCACCACGCGGCCATAGCCGCAGCAATGCACGATGCCGGGCGCGAAATAGACATGCGCGATGCCATAGCCAGCCAGACCCAGCAACAGACACGCCAGCAACCACATACGCGGGAATTTCATCAAAACGCATCCATGCCGGCAGCGCCGGGCGGACAGGAATCACGGACGAGGGAATCAAGGGACTGCCGAAGAACGGGCGGACGCAGAGGCACGGGACGGGCCAGGCCCGGATCACGTTGCGCTGCGCTGGGCTCCCTTGGTGGACGCGGGCGGCCTGGGCGGTGTCGACGCCGCACGGCTCGCTCTGAACAGATCCTGCGCTCGCCGCGGGGGCGCGAACGGCACCGCGGCGTGGCATCGTTGCGGATTGTGCGCAGCGCCGACATGCGCCGCAATCGGTCGCCACGTTCGCGCTTGCTCGCCGTTAAGCCAGCGTGACGGGCAGCGCTGGCGATGTACCTGGGCCGTCACCCATCGATCGCGCGCAGCGGGCGGCGCGGGGACCGGCTGGCCCCGATGCGTCGACACGCCCCAGCCGCTCCAGGAATTGCGCAGCGTCGCTAGTAGCCGTGCACCGGACGATGCGACTTGACCGCCATCACCAGGCCCAGCCCGGCCAGCAGCGACACCGCCGAGGTGCCGCCGTAGCTCATCAGCGGCATCGGCACCCCGACCACCGGCAACAGTCCGGAGATCATGCCGCCGTTGACCAGCACGTAGACGAAGAACGCCAGGCCGGTGGCGCCGGCCAGCAGCCGCGAGAAGGTGTCGCGCGCCTGCACGGCGATCCACAGGCAACGCCCGATCACCACCAGGTACAGGGTCAGCACCGTGGCCACGCCGATCCAGCCGAATTCCTCGCTGAGCACGGAAAAGGCGAAGTCGGTGGTCTGCTCGGGGATGAAGTTCAGGTGCGACTGCGAGCCCAGGCCCCAGCCCTTGCCGTGCAGGCCGCCGGAGCCGATCGCGATCTTGGACTGGATGATGTTCCAGCCCGCGCCGAGCGCGTCGTTCTCCGGGTTGAGGAACATCATGATGCGGTCCTTCTGGTAGGGCCGCAGCAGCCACAGCCAGGCCACCGGCGCGGCCGCGGCGACGCCGCCGACCGCGATGCCCACCCACCACCACGGCAGCCCGGCCAGCAGCAGCACGAACGCGCCGCTGGCGGCGATCAGCACGCCGGTGCCGAAGTCCGGCTGCAGCATGATCAGCGCGGTCGGGATGCCGATGATCACCGCGCTGACCAGCACGGTGGGGATGCGCGGCGGCAGCGGCATGCGGTGCAGGTACCAGGCCACCATCATCGGCATGCTGATCTTCAGCAGTTCGGCCGGCTGCAGGTAGAACACCTTCAGGTCCAGCCACTGCCGCCCGTACTTGCCGGTGCCCAAGACGAACACCGCCAGCAGCGGCAGCATCGACAGCGCGTAGATCAGCGGCGTCCACGCGCGCAGGCGCAGCGCCGAGACCCGCGACAGGCCCCACATCGCCGCCGCGCCGATGGCGAAGCGCATGCCCTGCGCCAGCATCAGGTGGTTGCCGCCGGCCTGGCCGCCTGCGCTCTTGAGCACCGCCAGGCCGATCGCCATCAACGCGGCCAGGGCCAGGCACATCGGCCAGTCCAGGGTGCGGGTGAAGCGGCCACCGAGATCGGCCAGCCAGCGCAGGAAGTCCTTCATCGTTCGTCCGGGATCTCGTCGGGGATCGGCGGCGGCGCATCCGCTGGCGGCGCGCTGGCCGCATCCACCGCGACCGGCCCGACCAGCACCGGGCGCTCGCCGGCGGCCAGCGCGACCGCGTCGGCCGCGGCGCGCGAGCCCGGATCCTCGGCGTAGTACAGCCGGCTGCCGAACGCGGTGGCGCCGCGCAGGCTGTCCAGCGGCTCCACGCCCGGCGGCAACCGGCCGAGCAGCCAGGCATCGAAGATCTTGCGCGCGATCGGCGCGGCGGTGCTGGCGCCGTAGCCGCCGCCTTCCACCGCGATCGCCAGGGCGATGGTCGGCTGCTCGGCCGGGGCGAAGCCCTCGAACAACGAGCGGTGGCGCAGGTGCATCGGCAGGCTGCGCGGATCCACCGCGGCGATGCCCTTGCGGCTGACCACCTGCGCGGTGCCGGTCTTGCCGGCCATCTGGTACGGCGCGCTGACCGCGATCGCATGCCCGCTGCCGCCCGGGCGCATGGTGTCCATCATGCCTTCGCGCACCGCCTGCAGATTGCCGGGGTTGTCGCTGATCGGCTTGCTCGGCGCCAGCGGCACCGGCGTCCACGGCTGGTCGAACGCACCGCGCTGCGCCATCACCAGATGCGGCGTGCGCAGTTGGCCGTCGGCGATGCCCGCCACCGCGCGCACCAGTTGCAGCGGCGTCACCTTCCAGTCGCCCTGGCCGATGGCGATGTTGACCGTATCGCCGGGGTACCACGCTTCCTTGCGGCTCTTGGCCTTGTAGGCCGGCGACGGCACGATGCCGCCGCTCTCGCCGACCAGGTCGATACCGGTGGGCATGCCGAAGCCGTAGCGAGTCATGTACTGGTCGACCTTGCCGATGCCCATGTCGATGGCGAGCTTGTAGTAGTACGTATTGACCGATTGCGAGATCGACTTGCGCAGGTCGGTCCAGCCGTGGCCGCCGCGGTGCGAGTCGCCCCAGCCGCGGCTGACCCCGGGCAGGTAGAACATGCCGGTGGAGAGGATCTTGTCCTCCGGGCGGCGGGTGCCGCTGTCCAGGCCGGCCAGGCCCATGAACGGCTTGATGGTGGAGCCGGGCGCCACGCCGCCCAGCACCAGGCGGTTGAACTGCGGCCGCGACGGGTCGCTGTTGAGCACCTGGAAATCGGCGTGGGAGATGCCGTTGACGAACAGGTTGGGGTCGTAGGACGGCAGGCTGACCATGGCCAGGATTTCGCCGGTGCGCGGATCGATGGCGATGGCCGAGCCCTGGTAGTCGCCGAACGCGGCGACCATGGCGCGCTGCAGGTCGGCGTCGATGGACAGGCGCAGGTCGGCGCCGGACTGCGCCGGCACCCGGCCGACGGTGCGGATCGCGCGGCCCTGCACGTTGGTCTCGACCTGCTCGTAGCCGACCTTGCCGCGCAGCTCCTCCTCGTAATAGCGCTCCAGCCCGGACTTGCCGATGTGGGTCAGCGCGGCATTGCCCTCGCCCAGCGTCTCCAGGTCCTTCTCGTCGATGCGGCCGACGTAGCCGATGATGTGCGCGAACAGGTCGCCGTAGGGGTAGTGGCGGGTCAGGTACGGCTCCAGCTCCACGCCCGGGAAACGCCAGCGGTCCACCGCGAAGCGCGCCCGCTCCTCCTCGCTGACGCGCAGCTTCAGCGTGATCGGGCGGAAGCTGCGGCTGGCCTTGCGCGCGGCCTGGAAGCGTTCGATGTCCTCCGGCGACAGCGCGATGACCTTGCCCAGTTCGGCCAGCAGCGCGTCCATGTCGTCGACCTTGTCCGGGGTCACGTCGAGCCGGAACGCGGGCACGTTCTCGGCCAGCAGGCGCCCGTTGCGGTCGTAGATCATGCCGCGCCCGGGCACCACCGGCCGCGGCTTGATGCGGTTGGCGTCCGAGCGCGTGGCGTAGATGTCGTGGTCCAGCACCTGCAGCTTGAAGTACCAGCCGCCCAGGCCGACCAGCGCGAGCAGCACGCCGAGGAAGCCCAGCGCGGCGCGGCGCCGGAACTGCTCGGCCTCGGCATGCGGGTTCTTCTGCGCGCGGCGCGGATGCAGGGCCATGCTACTTGCTCCGCCGGCCCAGCCGCAGCGCGTCCAGCAGCACGAACAGCGGCGGCCACAGCGCCATGCCCAGCAGCGGCGCCCACCAGTAGTTCCACGGCAGCGGCGGCTCGCCCACCGCCAGGTGCACGGCCGCGGCGACGATGCGGTCGTTGAGCAGCAGCCCACCGATCGCCAGCGCCTGCTGCGACATCGGGAAGAAGCGGATGCGCGCGCGGAAGCGCTGCAGGATGAAGCTGAAGATCACCAGCCGCAGCGCCTGCTCGCCAAGCACGCCGCCGTACAGCAGGTCGGCGACCACGCCGATGGCGAAGGCGAAGCCCAGCCCGACCTTGTCCGGCGTCTCGATCACCCAGTACGCCACCACCAACGCCAGGAAGTACGGGCGCAGCGGCTGCAGCAGCAGCGGCAACGGGATCAACCCCAGCAACAGCGCCACGATCACGCTGACCGGCAGCACCCAGCCTTTGCTGCGCAGGCGGCTCATTGGTCCGTCTCCTGTGGAGACGGACGGGAATCGGGAGTGGGGAATGGGGAATCGGTGGTCGCGCGCGCGGGCTTGGGCGGCGCCGAGGTGGGCGCGGCGCTGGATGGGTGGGTCGTCGGCGATGCCGTGGCGGCCGCCGCCGGGGGAGCCGCCAGCGCCGTGCCTCGCGCCGCGGCCGGAGCGTGACCACCTGCCGTCGCGGCAGCGGCGGGCGGCGCCTCCGCAGATGCCGTGGACGCCGGCTTCACCAATTCCCGATTCCCGATTCCCCACTCCCGGCTCTTCAACAACAGCACATCCCGCCCCCGATCCAGCTTCGCCGCCGGCTTCAGGTCGCCGACCAGGAAGGCATGGGTGTCGTCCGGGCGCAGCGCCGAGATGGTGCCGACCGGGAAGCCGGCCGGGAAACGGCCGCCCAGGCCGGAGGTGACGATTTCGTCGCCCACCTCGACCCCGGCGCTGAGCGGGACGTCGCGCAGTTGCAGGGTGTCGCCACGGCCATAGACGATCAGGCGCACGCCGTTGCGCGCCACCGTCACCGGCACCGCGTGGTCGGGGTCGGTCAGCAGCAGCACGGTGGAGTGCAGCGGGGTGACCTCGATCACCTGGCCCATCAGGCCGCCGGCGTCGATCACCGCCTGGCCGACGTGCACGCCGTCGCGGCTGCCGGCGTCGAGCACCAGGCGCTGCCGGGTCGGGTCCAGGTCGATGTCCAGGATCGGCGCCAACTGCACGTCCAGCCCGCGGCGCTCGGCCACGCCGAGCAGTTCGCGCAGTTGCGCGTTGTCCAGCGCCGCGGTCTGCAGCCGGGTCAGGCGCGCCTTGGCGATCAGCAGTTCGTTGCGCAGCGCGCGGTTTTCCTTGACCAGCTGCGCATGGCTGGCGGCGTTCTCCTGCACCTGCGAACCGAGCCGGCCCGGCAGCCCGGCCAGCGCCCACAGCGGCTGCACCAGCAGGTTGGTCTGGGCGCGCAGCTGGGCCAGCCAGCCGGCCTGCGCGTCGAGCACGATCAGCACCACCGCCAGCGCCAGGTACGCCAGCAGGCGCGGCGTGCTGGCGGCTTCGCCGGGACGGGCAGTGACGGGAGGACCGGCGTAAGGAGGCACGGGCTAGAGCCGGGAATGGGGAATCGGGGGTGGGGAATCGGAAAGCAGAAGCGCGCCCCTGGCACGATCAGGCCGGGGCGCGGGCAAGGCGGTGGAGACTGCGCCGGCAATGCGGGTGCGGAGGGGCCATTCGATTCCCCATTCCCCATTCCCGATTCCCGGCCTCACACTCACTCCGGCGCGAAGAACTCGTTGCCGTGCATGTCCACCAGCTCCAGCGCGCGGCCGCCGCCGCGGGCCACGCAGGTCAGCGGGTCGTCGGCGACCTGCACGTGCAGGCCGGTCTCCTCGGAGATCAGCCGGTCCAGGTCGCGCAGCAGCGCGCCGCCGCCGGTCAGCACGATGCCGCGCTCGGCGACGTCGGCGCACAGTTCCGGCGGGGTCTGCTCCAGCGCCAGCTTGACCGCCGAGACGATGCCCGACAGCGGCTCGTGCAGCGCCTCCAGCACCTCGTTGGAGTTGATCTTGATCATCTTCGGCACGCCCTCGGCGAGGTTGCGGCCGGAGATCTCCATTTCCTGCACTTCCGACTGCGGGTAGGCGCAACCGATCTCCAGCTTGATCCGCTCGGCGGTGGCCTCGCCGATCAGCATGCCGTGGTTGCGGCGCACGTAGTTGGTGATCGACTCGTCGAAGCGGTCGCCGCCGATGCGCACCGACTGCGAGTAGACGATGCCGTTCAGCGAAATGACCGCGACCTCGGTGGTGCCGCCGCCGATGTCGATGACCATCGAGCCGCGCGCCTCGGTGACCGGCATGCCGGCGCCGATCGCCGCGGCCATCGGCTCCTCGATCAGGTACACGTCGCGGGCGCCGGCCTCCTCGGCCGATTCCTTGATCGCGCGGCGCTCCACCTGGGTGGAGCCGGCCGGCACGCAGACCAGCACGCGTGGGCTGGGGCGCAGGAAGCGCGACTTGTGCACCTTCTTGATGAAATGCTTCAGCATCGCCTCGGTGTAGGTGAAGTCGGCGATGACGCCGTCCTTCATCGGGCGGATGGTGGTGATGTGGCCGGGAGTACGGCCGAGCATCTGCTTGGCCTCGGCGCCGACCGCGGCCACCGAACGGGTGCCGCCGATCGCCCGGTCCTGGCGCACCGCCACCACCGACGGTTCGTTCAGCACGATGCCCTGGCCACGCACGTAGATGAGGGTGTTGGCCGTGCCCAGATCGATGGACAGGTCGTTGGAGAACATGCCGCGGAGTTTCTTGAACATCGGGGGATTGGGTCCTGGGGCGCGCGCCGTCGCCGAATGGCGAAAAAATGGGCAGAAAACGAAGTCCGCTAGCCTAGCAACCCACCTGGGTGCGGGCAAGGAAAATTCTCGCTAAAACCACGCCTTGCGCGCCTCGGGCGACCCCGCCGCGCATCGTACCGGTGGCCCTGCGCGGCCGTAGCCGTTACCCTTTGCGCCGCGGCGACCCCGCGCCTCGCCCGCCTGAATGCGGGCTCATCCCTCCGCCAAGGCCTGCCCGATGTCCGCACTGATCTGTGGTTCCCTCGCTTTCGACACCATCATGGTGTTCCCGGACCAGTTCAAGAACCACATCCTGCCGGACAAGGTGCACATCCTGAACGTGTCGTTCCTGGTGCCGCGGATGCGCCGCGAGTTCGGCGGCTGCGCCGGCAACATCGCCTACAACCTGCACCTGCTCGGCGGCCACCCGATCCCGATGGGCACGGTGGGCCAGGATTTCGGCCCGTACCGCGAGCATTTCGAGACGCTCGGCATCGACCTGTCGCGGGTCAAGGTGATCGAGGACCTGTTCACCCCGCAGGCGTTCATCACCACCGACCACGACAACAACCAGATCACCGCCTTCCATCCGGGCGCGATGATGCGCAGCTACGAGAACCACGTCAGGGACGTGCCAGGCGTGACCCTGGGCCTGGTCGGCCCGGACGGGCGCGAGGGCATGATCCAGAACGCCGAGGAGTTCGCCGCGGGCGGCATCCCGTTCATCTTCGACCCCGGCCAGGCCATGCCGCTGTTCAACGGCCCGGAACTGCGCACCTTCATCGAGCAGGCCGACTACGTGGTGGTCAACGACTACGAGTCCAACCTGCTGCAGGAACGCACCGGCTGGAACGAGCAGGACATCGTGTCGCGGGTGCAGGCCTACATCACCACCCAGGGTCCGAAAGGCGCGTTGGTCTATACCCCCGAGAAGACCTACGACATCCCGCCGGCGCACGAGCGCCGCGTGGTCGACCCGACCGGCTGCGGCGACGCCTTCCGCGCCGGCCTGATCTTCGGCATCGAGCGCGGCTGCGACTGGCTAACCATCGGCCGCATGGGCAACCTGATGGGCGCCCTGAAGGTCGAGCACCCGGGCACCCAGAACCAGCGCTTCGACTTCGACGAATTCAACGACCAGTTCAAGCAGCAGTTCGGTTATGCGTTGTGAAGCCGGGATTGGGGAATCGGGAGTAGGGAATCGTAAGAGCGGGACCCCGGCATTCTGAGACCACGAAGAACCGCGCATCGCGCGGTTTTTTCGTTTTGGCCACAGCGCGGAACGGAATCGGCACCAGCCAAGCCGCTTTTACCATTGCCCATTCCCGCCCCCCAATCCCGGCTTTTTTGTTCTGACCGCAGCGCGAAACGGACTCCGCGCCAGCCAAGCCGCTCTTACCATTCCCCACTCCCGACTCCCCACTCCCGGCCTTTGCTGCACTGCGGTTTGAGCCCAGCACCCGATTGTGCGTCACTGGCGCCCTGATCCGGGGTCGGATCGAGGGGCGCACGTGTCGGAGTTGACTGTAGCCAACCTCCCGCAGGCCGCGGCCGCGGCGCCAACCGCCGCCGAGGCCGAGTCCGCCTTGCTGGCGCGGATGCGCCGGTTCCGCCAGATCGAACCGCTGCCGCCGGTGCTGGCGCGCTCCTGGCAGCGCTGCCTGGACGAGTACGGGCTGAATCCGGACGCCACGCCCTCGCCGATGGTGCACGACGGCAGCGGGCTGCGCGAACGCCAGCAGCGGCTGGAGCACCTGCTGCGCCTGGCCAAGGTGGAGATGGAGAACCTCTACGAGCAGATCGCCGGCGGCGGCTACGCGGTGGTGGTGGCCGACGCCGAGGCGACCGTGCTGCACAGCGTGCAGGACCCGGCGCTGCTGCGCGAGTTCCGCCAGACCGGACTGTTCTGCGGCGCCAGCTGGGCCGAACGCTACCAGGGCACCAACGGCATCGGCACCTGCGCGGTGGAACGCAGCGCGCTCGGCGTGCACCGCGGCGAACACTACCTGGCCCGGCATCTGCCGCTGTCGTGCAGCGGCGCGCCGATCCTGGACCCGCACGGCGAGTTGCTGGCGGTGCTGGACGCTTCCACGCCGGATGCGCGCGACACCAAGCTGGTGCAGCGCCATACCAGCGCGCTGGTGCGCATGTCGGCGGCGCAGATCGCGCGGTCGTATTTCCTGGAACAGTACCGGCACGCGTGGATCCTGCGCTTCCACAGCCGCCCGGAATTCGCCGGCCTGCTGCACGAGGCGCTGATGGCGATCGGCGACGACGGCTGCGTGCTGGCGGTCAACGAAGCGGCGCTGGAGCAGCTCGGCAAGGGCCAGCGCGGCCTGCTGGTCGGCCGCGACATCTCGCAGATCATGCAACTGGACTTCGACACCGTGGAGCAGCGCGCGCGCAACGACGCCAGCACGCTGTGGTCGATCCGCTGCGCCTGCCACGGGCGCCGCTTCTTCGCCCTGGCGCAACCGCCGCGGCATGCCGCCGACGCGCGTCCGCGCAACGCCGCCGGCGACAGCGAGGCCGCCTACGCGCGCGAGCATGTCGGCTCGGACCCGCGCATGCGCCACAACCTGGACAACGCCCTGAAGCTGGCCGCGCACCGCGTCTCGATCCTGCTGTGCGGCGCCACCGGCACCGGCAAGGAGGAATTCGCCAAGGCGGTGCACCGCGGCTCGCCGTGGTCGGCGCGGCCGTTCGTGGCGGTGAACTGCGCGGCGATCCCGGAAGCGCTGATCGAAAGCGAACTGTTCGGCTACGCGCGCGGCGCCTTCACCGATGCCGCGCGCGAAGGGCGCCACGGCAAGCTGCTGCAGGCCAGTGGCGGCACCCTGTTCCTGGACGAGATCGGCGACATGCCGCTGCCGTTGCAGACGCGCCTGCTGCGCGTGCTGGAGGAACAGAGCGTGACCCCGCTAGGCAGCGATCGGGCGATGCCGCTGGAACTGCACGTGATCAGCGCCAGCCATCGCGACCTGGCGCAGATGGTGGCAGCCGGCGAATTCCGCGAGGACCTGTACTACCGCCTCAACGGCGTGGTGCTGCATCTGCCGCCGCTGCGCGAGCGCAGCGACAAGGCCGAACTGATCCGCACCCTGCTGCGCGAGGAGAGCGGCGAGCGCGCCGTGCGGATCAGCGAGGACGCCCTGCACAAGCTGCTCAGCTACGCCTGGCCGGGCAACCTGCGGCAGTTGCGCAACGTGCTGCGCACCGCCGCGGTGCTGTGCGCCGACGGCGTCATCCGCATCTCCAACCTGCCGCAGGAGATCGTCGATGCCGACAGCGGGCCGTGCCTGGTCAACGGCGACGCGGTCGCCGCCGACGACATGCCCGGCCGCGCCGCCCTGGACAGCGCCGAGCGCCGCGTGCTGCAGCAGCAACTGGAACGGCACCGCTGGAACGTCAGCCGCACCGCCGACGCGCTCGGCATCAGCCGCAACACCCTGTACCGCAAGCTGCGCAAGCACGGTCTGGCGACGATGTAGCGCACAATGGCATTTGTAGGAGCGGCTTCAGCCGCGACAGAACGTCGGCAAAACCCATGATCCACAGGCAATGAGCGCTTCGAAAAGCAGGAAGCGGCGTTCGCGAAAGCGCTGATACACGGCGGCGGCGCTCGTTCGCGCTATCGGCTGGAAAATCTTCATTTACCGATCGCATTTCATCGCAACCGCAGGCTCGCCGGCTTCGATGTCGCGGCTGAAGCCGCTCCCACAAAGAAGTCGACGCCTGCCGTGGCGATGCTTGTTTGCGCTTGCAGTTTTGGGAGGAACTTTAGTCCCCGCTGCCGAAACTCGATCCTCTTCCGGCTTGCCTGTCGCGGCTAAAGCCGCTCCTACAACGGTGTAGCGGCGTTTGTAGGAGCGGCTTTAGCCGCGACAGAACGCCTGCAACCGCCATGGTGCATAAGCAAGATTGATTCGAAAAGCAGACAGCGTTGTTCGCGAAAGCACCGATGTGCCACGGCGGCGCTCATTCGCACTATCGGCTGAAAGAAAATCTTCATTTCCGATCGCGTTTCGTCGTCACCGGATGCTTGCCGGCTTCGATGTCGCGGCTGAAGCCGCTCCTACAAGAGCCGGTGTCTGGTGTCACGATGCATCCGCGCCGCATCGCTGTTGTGGCAGGGACTTCAGTCCCGACTGCCACCAAAGCCGGGCGCGCTCCCGCGTTTCCAAGCCCCCACCGCCATCCAGCTAGAACCGCCAGCGCAAGCCGACCTGATATTGCCGCGGCGCACCGGGGGCGACGAAGCGCGAGGGGCCGTCCTCGACGGCGGCGTCCTGCGGGCGCGCCAGCGCGCCATCGGGGAACAGATCCTCGGCGATCGCCGCATAGGTCTCGTAGCGGCGGTCGAACAGGTTATTGACCCGCAGGTACACCGACAGGCCCTCGGCGATCTGCCAGGTGCCGTGCACGTCGACCACCGCATAGCCGCCCGTGGACAGATCGTGGCGCGCGGCCTCCTCGCCGTCCTCGGCATTCTCGACCAGGCCATCCTCATTGCCGCTGGCTACGCGCCGCGAGAACGCGCGCAGATCCGCGCCAATCGTCAGCGGCGCCAGCGCCTGCCATTCCACACCCAGCTTCAGCGTGTTGCGCGGCAATCCGGCGATGCGCATGCCCGGGCGCAGATCGATGCTGCGTTCGCCCGATTGCAGTTCGCCGTCGCTGCGATAGGTGGCATCCAGGTAGCTGTAGCCGGCGAACCAGCGCCATGCGCCGCGGCTGCCGCGGTAGCTCAGGTCCGCGCCCTGGTAGCGGGTGCGGTCGACGTTGTCGAAGTAACCCAACTGGGTGTTGGGCGCGCGCAGGAACAGGATGTCGTCGCGATTGTCGGCACGGTACAGCGAAGCGTTGAACGCCTGCTCCGGCGACGGGTTCCAGCGCAGGCCCACTTCGTAGGTGCGCGAGACGATCTGCTCCAGCCGCGGATCGGCCTGCAATCCGGTCGGCAGCCGGCACGGTTGCTCCGGATCGGCGCACCCCAGTTCGATCGCGGTCGGCGCGCGGCTGTTCTGCGAGACCGAGGCGAAGGCGGTGAAGCCGCCCCCCAGGCGCTGGGTGATGCCCAGCGACGGATTGGCCTTGGCGAACACGAAACGCTCACGTGGCAGGGCGCCGTCCTCGGCGGTGGATAGCACGTTGCTCACCGCGACCCGGTTCCAGCGCAGCGCGCCGGTCACGTGCGTGGCCTCGCTCACTTCCCAGGTGTCGGCGACGAACACGCCGAGCGTGCTGCTACGGCCACCGACGCCGGAGAAGAATTCGCGCTCCTCGTCGGGATCGGCGACCACCGAGCGGTCGTCCTCCACGAATGCCTCCTGCTCGTACTGCCGGTAGCGCACCCGGTTGCGGTCGTAGGTGGCGCCCAGGCTCAGTGCGTGCGCGCCGGCCTGGCGGCTGAAGTTCAAGGCGACACCCTCCGCGTGCTGGCGCATCTGCGTGGTGTTGAGTACGCCGCTGTGCAGCGCATCGGCGTCGCCGCGCGCGACCGCGCAGTCGTCGTCCAGCGGCGTGCCGTCGGCGGCATAGCCGTCGGCGCAGTTCTCGACGAATTCCTCGTAGTCCTCGTTGATGTCGCCGTTGACCGTGTTGCGGCGACCCTCGCGGTAGTAGGCCAGCAGATGCAGCGCGGTGTCGGGATCGAACCGATGGTCGAACTGCGCGGTCAGCAGCGTGTTGCGGTTGCGGGTCAGGTCCGGCGAGGTATAGACCGCCCTGCGATCGGCCTCGTAAAGGCCCGGCGCGACGCCCTCGTCGGTGTAGCGGCCGCTGGGCAGCAGGCCGTTGCCGATCAGGCGGCTGCGCCCGTGCAGCAGCGACACGTCCCAGTCGGTGTCCTCGCCCTGCCGCCCGACCTTGCCGAACACGGTGCCGAGGCGGCCTGCCGACGCGTCGCGCCAGCCGTTCTCGTCGAAGCCGGTGACCGCGACGAAGGCATGCATGCCATCGCGCCCGGCATAGCCGTAGGACGCGTCCAGGCGCTTGCGCGCGCCGCTGCCGAACGACAGGTCCGCGCGCAGGCCGGGCGCGGTCAGGCCCGACTGGGTGGTGAACGCCAACGCGCCGCCGAGCGTGTTGGGGCCGAACAGCGGATTGGAGCCGGGCATCAGCGCGACGCTGCGGATCGCCGCCTCCGGCATCATGTCCCAACTGACGATGTCGGCGAACGGCTCGTTCATGCGCACCCCGTCCAGGTACACCGACACGCCCTGCGACGCGCCAGGCAACGCCGAGGCGCGGAAGCCACGGAAGGTGAGGTCGGTCTGGAACGGACTGCCCTGCACCTCGTTGGTGTCCACGCCGTTCATCCGCCGCAGCAGGAAGTCGCTGAGGTTGCCGGCCTGGCTGCGCGCGAGGTCGTCGGCATTGGCGGTCTGCACCGTGTACGGCAGGTGGTCGGCGTCGATCAGGGTGCCGGGGATCGGCGTGGCGGTGACCTCGACCCGGTCCAATGCGGTGACCTGCGCATCGTCGGCATTGACGGTGGCCTGCGCGCGGGCCTGGGTCGGCGCCAGGGCCATGGCGCCGACGATGGCCAACACCAGTGGGCTGGTCCGCGGAACGATGCTTCCTTCTCTGCTTGCCATGCCTGCTCCTTGTTGTCAGTAGAGAACGACCGACTTGATGCCCCGGCCCGCGCGGATCGCGTCGAAGGCGAGATTGATGTCCTGCAGCGGCAGCGTCTCGCTGATCAGCGCATCGATGTGGATTTCGCCGGCCAGGTAGCGCTCGGCATAGGCCGGCAGCTCGCTGCGCCCCTTGACCCCACCGAACGCGCTGCCGCGCCAGGCGCGGCCGGTGACCAGTTGCAGCGGCCGCGTGCTGATCTCCTGCGCGCTCGGCGCCACGCCCAGGATGATGCTCTCGCCCCAGCCCTTGTGGCAGCACTCCAGCGCCGCGCGCATCGCGCGCACGTCGCCGACGCATTCGAAACTGTAATCGGCGCCGCCGTCGGTCAGGTCGACGATCACCTGCTGCACCGGCGCGCCGAAGTCCTTGGGGTCCAGGCAATCGGTGGCGCCGAGCGCGCGCGCCAGCTCGAACTTGTCGCGGTTGATGTCGACCACGATGATGCGTCCGGCGCGCGCCATCACCGCGCCTTGCACCACCGACAGCCCGATGCCGCCGAGCCCGAACACCGCTACGCTGTCGCCCGGGCGCACCCGCGCAGTGTTGAGCACCGCGCCGATGCCGGTGGTGACGGTGCAGCCGAGCAGGCACACCTTGTCCAGCGGCGCGGCCGGATGGATCCTGGCCACCGCGATCTCCGGCAGCACGGTGTACTCGGCGAAGGTGCTGGTGCCCATGTAGTGCAGGATCGGCCGCCCGCGCAGCGAGAAGCGGCTGCTGCCGTCGGGCATCAGCCCGCGGTCCTGGCTGGCGCGGATCGCCTGGCAGAGGTTGGTGCGGCCGGAGCGGCAGAACTTGCACACGCCGCATTCGGGCATGTACAGCGGGATGACGTGGTCGCCGGGCCGCACGCTGCTCACGCCGATCCCGACCTCCTCGACCACGCCGGCGCCCTCCTGGCCCAGGATCACCGGGAACACGGCATCGGGATCGGCGCCGGACAGGGTTCCGGCGTCGCTGTGGCAGACGCCGCTGGCGACCATGCGCACCAGCACCTCGCCGGGCTTGGGCGGCTGCAGGTCCACTTCCTCGATGGCCAGCGGCTGGTTCGCCGCCCAGGCGACCGCGGCTCGCGTCTTCATTCGCCCCTCCCCTCCTGCGGCCGCGCTGCATGCGCGCCCGGCTTCACTGCGCGATGACCACTCCCCAGGGCAACTCGCCCACCGCGATCTGCTTGATCTCCTTCATCGTGGTCGTGTCGATGACGCTCACGCTGTTGGAGCGGCCATTGGCCACGTACAGCTTCTTGCCATCGGCGGTGAGCGCCGGGTTCCAGGGTCGCTGCCCGACCGGGATCTCGGCCAGCGTGCTGCGCGCGGCCGGATCGATCACGCTGACCGTGCCGGCGCCGCCATTGGAGGCATACACGCGGCTGCCGTCGCGCGCGATGGCGATGCCGGCGGTGCGTTGCCCGGCCGGGATGCTGGCCACGCGCCGGCGCGCGACCAGATCCACCACGTCCACCACGCCGACCCCTTCCTGCGCCACGTAGGCGGTGTTGCCGTCCGGCGCGAACGCCAGGCCGCGCGGATGGCCGCTGGTGGCGATGACGCCGACGGACTTGCCCGCCTTCAGGTCGATCACGTCGAGATCGTCGGAGCCTTCGTTGCTGGTCAGCAGCAGCGCGCCGTCCGGGCTGTACACGCAGTGTTCCGGCGCCTGCCCCTGGGTGGCGATGCGCGCGCCGATCGCGAAGCTGGCCGGATCGATCAGCATCACCTGGTTCTGCCCTTCCACGCACACCGCGAACTGGTCGCCGCCCGGCGACGCGGCGATGCCCTCGGCGTTCTCGCCGATGTCCACGCTGCGCAGGATCCGATCCTGCACCGTGTCCAGCTCCAGCAGCCGGTGGCCCTGCGCGTCGATCACGTACAGGTGCCCGCTCGGCCCGGGCAGCACCTGCTGCAGGCGCGTGCCGAGCTGGCCCTGCGCGGACAACGTGCGCAACACCACGTCCTTGTCGGTGTCGATCACCGAGATGGTGCCGCTGCGCTGGTTCGGCACATAGGCCAACGCCGGCGACGCCGCCGCGGCCGGCTTGGGTTGCGCGCCTGCGCCAGGGTCCGCGGCGTCGGTCGGCGCCGGTGCAGGCGCACGCTGGCAGCCCACCACGGCCAGCGCCAGCGCCAGCGCCGCGCCACCGAGCCTGGAGCGCGCGCCTGGCCTCATGGAGCGGCGCCCGCGGTCTTGTTGATCGAGTGGATGAAGGCCAGCAGCTTCTCGGTGTCGCCCTCCTTGAGCACCGGCGCGAACGGTGGCATCTGCCCCACCACCTTTTCGTGGCCGATACGGGTCTTGCCGTGCGCGGCCATGCCGGCGGTGCCTTCGTTGATCAACGCGCGCAGGGTGTCGTCGTCGTGACCGTAGACCCAGATATCGTTGGTCAGCGGCGGGCACATGCCACCGCCACCGGTGCCGCCGTGGCAGGCGCTGCAGCCGGCGGACAGGAAGATCTTCTTGCCTTCGGCGGCCAGCTCCGGGGTCACCTTCACCGGCGGGCCTTTCGGGATCGGGGTGACCGCGGCCGCCGGCGGCGTCGCGGCAGCAGCGGCGGGCGCGGCCGCCGGGGCGGCGC
This sequence comes from Xanthomonas sp. DAR 35659, assembly GCF_041242975.1. Classification (NCBI taxonomy): domain Bacteria; kingdom Pseudomonadati; phylum Pseudomonadota; class Gammaproteobacteria; order Lysobacterales; family Lysobacteraceae; genus Xanthomonas; species Xanthomonas medicagonis. Next base: position 931,574 of record NZ_CP162488.1, on the reverse strand, counting down.
TTGGCGCTGGTGCGGTAGGTGCCGTGGGCGCGGGCGCGGCGGGGGCCGGCGCGGCGGCGGGCGTGGACGGCGGCGCATCCTTGCCGCAGGCGGCCAGGGTCAAGGTCAACGCGAGCAGGAACAGTTGCAGCAGATTCGGGACGGCACCGGAGCGGACGACGACATTGCGCATGGGAAAACAACCTTTGCGGGACGGTCTGTGGGGAAGGCCGCGGGTGCGGCCTGCGTGGAGCGATACGGCGGTCATTGCGTGCGGCGGTGTTCGGCCTCCGTCAGCAGTTGCGCCAGCGGCGCGTCGCCACGCTGTTGCGCCAGCGCCGCCGGCGTCTTGCCCTCCGGATCACGGGTGCGGGCGTCGGCGCCGGCGGCGAGCAGGCGACGGGTGGCCTCGTCGCGGCCGGCCGCAGCCGCCAGCATCAGCGGGGTGATCCCGGCGCGGTTGGGCCGGTCGGCCGCGGCGCCGTGCGCCAACAGCGCGTCGAGCATCTTCGGGTCGTTGCGCGCCACCGCGAACATCACCGGGGTGAAGCCGGCCGGATTGGCGCGGCGCACGTCGGCGCCGGCGCCGAGCAGCGCCTGCACCAGATCGACATCGGCGTAGGAGATCGCCAGGTCCAGCGCGGTCCAGCCATCCCTGGACACCGCATCGACCTTGGCGCGGCGCGCCAGCAGCTGTGCCAGGCTCTGCGCATCGTTGGACCACGCGGCCTTCATCAGCGGCGTCCACCCGTTGCCGTCGCGGGTTTCCACGTTGGCGCCCGCGGCCAGCAGCTCGCCGACCAGCACCGGCGCCTGGTTGCGGATCGCCTGATGCAGCGGCGGCTCGCCCAGCAGGTTGGGCCGGTCGGCGCTGGCGCCGTGGCGCAGCAACCAGGCCACGCGCACGCCATCTCCGGCGTCCAGCGCATGCGCCAGTTCCTGGTTGGGGTCGGCGCCACCGGCGATACGCAACTGCAACTGCGCCAGCATCTCCGAGGAGGCCTGCGCGCTCGGCGTGGTGACATCGTCGGTCGGCGTGTCGTAGCTGCCGTGCGAACGCAGCTCGCCGTTGACGATGCAGTCGGCGCAGGCCACCAGCGGCACGTGGTAATCGCGCAGGATCGCGCCGATCTTGCCGGCGCTGCGCTGCATCGCCGCGTTCAACGCATCGCGCAGCGCGGCGTTCTTGCGCGACACCGCCCACGCCATCGAATACTCCAGCACCTCGTCGTCGATGACGTTCAGCGGCACCACGCCCAGTCCGCCACGCGCGGCGTAGTAGCCGGCGACCGGACCCCAGGATTCGGCGGCGTCGAGCTGGCCGCCGGCGACGCGCTCGGCGAGCTTGCCCGGATGGTCCTGCGGCGAAGTCGCCGAATCGTAGAACAGGTATTGCACGTCGCCGGACACGCCATGGTCGAACAGCGCCTGCCGCGCCGGCGAACTCTGGAACACGCCGATCCTGAGTTTCTTCAGCGCCGGATCGTCCAGCGAGGCCGGCTGCAGCGCCAGGCCCTTGCGGGTCACCAGCACATAGGTGGAGCGGTACAGCGGTTGCGTGGGCAGGCCCATCTCGAAATCGCTGTTCATGTCCATCAGCACGTCGCACTTGCCGGCGTTGATGGTGCTGCGCGCCAACCCGCGTTGGTAGTAGGTGCGCCATTCGTATTGCAGGCGCCGGCCCATCGCCTCGGCGAGGACCTGCGCGATCTTGTTCTGGAAGCCTTCGCCGGCGCGGTTGGACAACGGCATGTTGCCCGGGTCGGCGCAGACCCGCAGCACCGGCGCATCGGCGGCGAGTGCGGTCGCGGGCGTGGCCGCGGCGGGCTTGGCGGCCGCACTGGAAGCCGCTTCAGGAACGCGAGCCGTCGCGGACGACGGCTCGCGCGTGCAACCTGCGGCGACGAGTCCGAGGCTGCAAAACAGCAGCACGGCACGCGCGCCCACGGACAGTCGCCGCGCAGCGAACGCCGTCCGGCGTTCGCCCGCACCGTGGACGCGTGGCCGCCGGCTCATCGCGCGGTCTTGGCCGCGGCGGCCGCAGCACCACCGCCGGTCGCCGCGGTGGCGGTCGCGCTGGCGGTGATGGTCTTGCCGGCGCCGTCGATGCGGAACGTATGCACCATGCCGCCCAACGGGATCTTGTCGAAGCCGTTGCTGAAGGCCAGGCCCGCGGCACCGAGCGCGCCGTACGGATCGCCCGGATCCAGGCCGCCGGCGACCGGCAGGCCGATCCAGCCGCCGATGCCGGAGAACACCGCCACGTACTGGTGGCCGTTGGCCTTGTAGGCGATCGGATTGCCGATGATGCCCGACGGCAGCTTGGTCTCCCACAGCTTCTTGCCGGTGTCCTTGTCGACCGCGCGGAACCAGCCGTCGAGCGTGCCGTAGAACACCAGCCCGCCGTCGGTGACCAGGGTGCCGCTCCACACCGGGAACTTCTCCTTGATCTCCCACTTGGACTTGCCTTCGACCACGTCGAACGCCTTGACGATGCCCAGCGCGCCGGGCTCGTTGGGCTTCATCATCACGTTGGCGAACACGTACGGCAGGCCCATCATGGTGTTGCCGCGTTCCTGCGGTTCCAGTTCCATGTGCCAGTTGTTGGTGCCGCAGAAGAACACCGCCGAATTGGCCGGATCCACCGAGCACGGCTGCTGGTCCTTGCCGCCCATCGCCGACGGGAACGCCTCGACCTTCTTGCCGCGCTCCAACGGCGAATGCGCGGCGACCTTGACCGGACGCCCGGTCTTCATGTCGATGCGCTCGGCCCAGTTGGCCGGCACGAACTTGTGCGCGCGCAGCAGGGTGCCGTCGCGACGATCGAGCACATAGGCGAAACCGTTGCGGTCGAACTGCACCACGGACGGCACCTGCTTGCCGTCGATGGTCAGGTCGACCAGGATCGGCTCGTTGATGCCGTCGTAGTCCCACTGGTCGAACGGCGTCTTCTGGTAGCCCCACACCGCTTCGCCGGTATCGATCTTGCGCGCGAACAGGGTCATCGACCACTTGTTGTCGTACTCGCCGGTATCGCACTCCTTCTGCGTGGTCTTGCCGCAGCGGTACGACGGGCTCCACAGGCCGGGATTGCCGGTGCCGTAGTAGACCAGCTTCAGTTTCGGGTCGTAGCTGTACCAGCCCCACGCCGCGCCGCCGCCGCGCTTCCAGCCCTCCTCGGGGAAGGTCTTCACGCCGAGGTCGCCGAGCTGGCCATGCTGCGGATTGGCCTTGTTGAAATCCGGACCCAGGCAGATGTCCTTGTCGCTGCCGGTGGCCTCGCACGACCAGGCCTGCTTGCCGTCGGCCAGCGCGTACGCGGCGACGCGGCCGCGCACGCCGAACTCGTTGCCGCTGATGCCGGCCACGACCTTGCCGTCGGCGATGATCGGCGCCATGGTGATGGTCTCGCCCTTTTCCGGATAGGCGAGCTTCTGCTTCCACACTTCCTTGCCGGTCTTGGCATCGAGCGCGATCACATCGCCGCTGAGGCTGCCGAACACCACCTTGCCGTCGGCATAGGACGCGCCGCGGTTGACCGTGTCGCAGCACGCCACCGCCACCGAGCGCTCGTCCTGCTGCGGGGTGTACTTCCACAGCACCTTGCCGCCGTCGTCCTGCGCGGCCAGGTCGATCGCGAACACGTTGTTCGGATACGCGCTGACCATGTACATGATGTTGCCGATCACCAGCGGCTGGCCTTCGTGGCCGCGGGTGGCGTCGGTCTTCATTTCCCACGACATCTTCAGATTCTTGACGTTGTCGCGATTGATCTCGGCCAACGGGCTATGCCGGGTCAGGCCGAAGTCGCGGCCGATGCCGCCCCAGTTGTCGGGGTTGCTGGCGGTGCTGGCGAACTCGCTATCGGTGTCGGCCGCCGCGGCAGGCGCGGGAGCGGCCGCGGCCGATGGCTGCGCGGCGGGCGCGGCGGGCGCCGCGGCCTCTTCCTGCTTCTTGCACCCGGCCAGCACCAGCGCGGTGGCCAGCGCGAGCAGCGTCCAGGTGCGGGTACGACATGGATGACTGTGCATCGTTCTACTCCCCTCGTTGAGTGCCGTGGCGCTTGCCGTCGGCCGATGCGGCGCGGCGGGATGCGGGAACATCGCGAGAAGAACGAGCAACCCACGTGCCAGCGCCCTGCTGCAGCGCGGCATCGCCGCCAGGACAGGCATCGCCGGCCCACGGGACACCAGCGCGGCCCCGTCCAGCGGCGGCGCTGTATCGATATCGCCACACTTTGTGCCACGGACCTGTATCGCGATCAGCGCAGCGGTGCGCTCGGCTGGCCGAGATCGGCACATCGGCGCCTCTTCTCTTGGAGCGTCGGTCTCATCCGACCGCGGTACGCCCCCGACCGTGGGTCTGGCCGTAGCTCTGGCTCTGGCCGTGGCTCTGGCCGTGGCTCTGGCCGTGGCTCTGGCTGTGGCCATGGTTGTGGCTGCTGCTGTGGCTGTTGCTATTGCTTTGGATTTTCCGGGTTCCCTTCCGTAGCGGCGAATAGAGTGGGAAAAACCCCGCAGGGGCGGCGCACATGGATGTGCGCCGTTCGCGGCAGGGGCAGGATGCCCCTTCCGCGAATCCCGCCCTATTCGCGGACCCGGAGCGCGCACAGGCAGGGTGTGCTTGACCAGCCTTCGGCTGTGGTGAAGCGCTTCTTTTGGTTACTTTTCTTTGCACAAGCAAAGAAAAGTGACTCGCCGTAAGGCGAAAGCTTTGCTGTTGCTTTAGGTTTTGCGTGTCGGATCGAGAGGAAACTGTAGGAGCGGCTTCAGCCGCGACAGGCTGCATCAACTATCTGTCGCGGCTGAAGCCGCTCCTACAGAGAAGCCACACTACTCAGCCGCGTCCTGCCACCACGCCAGCAGCGCCGCGCAATCGGCGAAATGCAAATCAGCCAACGCCGGCCAGGGATTGTCCGCGTGCAGCAACACCGTCGTCGCACCGGCATGGCGCCCGCACTGCAGGTCGTATTCGTGATCGCCGAGCATGACCAGCGAACGCGACGCCACACCCCAACGCGCAGCCAACTGCTGCAGACCACCAGGATGCGGCTTCGGCGGCGCCTCGTCGCGACCAAGGATGCTGGCGTCCTCGAACAGATGCTCCACCCCGATCTCGCGCAAGGTCACCCGCGCCAATTCCTGCGCATTGCGGGTCAGCACTCCCAACGTGCAGCCAGCCCCACGCAGCGCACGCAACAACGCCACCGCGCCAGGCGCAGCGACCGCCTGCAACGCCAGCGCCCGCTCGTGCTCGAACAGCCACGCATGCTTGGCCGCCGCCTGCTCCACCGGCAACGCCGCCAGATGCTCCAGGATGTCGGCCTGTTCCGGAATCCCCAGCGCGCGACGGATCAACGCGAAATCGTGCACCGCACAGGTCAGCGTGCCGTCCATGTCGAACACCCAGTGGCGCACCCCGCGCAACGCCGCGGCGCGCGCGGCACCGCCCTCGCCCAGCGTGCTCAGTCCCATCCCGGCATCTGCGACCCGTCCAGTCCACCGGTCTCGAACACCGCCGTACGGGTGCCGCCCGCCTTCACCGGAAACTCGATCTGCAACACCTTGGTCTTGCGCGCCAGCTTCCACAGCGCCTTGTCGTCGCTGATGAACATCGCGATCGCCTCGTCGGTGTTCGGGCGCCACGCCGCGGCCGCGCGCGGCGCCGCGTCGTCGGCCTTGAGCTGCACCTTGCAGCCGCCGGCGCAGCGGAAATCGCCGGCCTGCAGCACCAGATAGGCGCTGCGCTTCCACTCCGGGTGATCGCGGAACACCAGTTGCACCGGCTTGGGACCGCTGCCATCCACATCGACCTTGTCGCGGCTGTACAGCATCGCCGAGCGCTGCGTGCCCTTGCCGGCGGGCACCTGCGAATACTCCCAGGCGGCCTGCATGCGCCGCAGCTCGCGCGCCGCCTCGCCCTTGGCCTTGACTTCGGCATAGCTGGATTCGATGCGCGTGGCCGCGTCCGAGCCCGGGTACTGCTCCAGCAGCGCCGCGCCATGGATGCGCGCCAGGTCCCAGTTGCCGGATTTCACCGCGGCGTCGTATTGCTTGGCCAGATCGTCGGCGGCCTGTTGCCTGGCCTGCGCCTCGGCCGCGGCCTGCGCCTTGCGTTCGGCCTCGCGGTCGCCGCAACCGGCCAGGGCGACGGCGCACAGCGCGCCGAGCAGAATGCGTTTCATCGGGGGACTCCTCGTTGGATCAGCGTCTCGATCGCCTGCGCCACCTCGGCCGGCTTCTCGACGATGGACATGTGGCCGCTGCCGTCGAGCAGCACCTGCAGCGCCTGCGGCACCTGCTGCGCGTACAGCCCGAGCGCGCTGGCGTCGATCACCTGGTCCTGCGCGCTGTTCAGCAGCAGCGCCGGCTGGCGGATGCGCGCGGCCTCCTCGAACGGCAGGAAGGCCTCCTCGCTGCGTCCGATCCGCGCCAGCACCTGCTGCTCGAAGCCGGCCTCGCGGCGGCGCCAGGCGACGATCGTCGACACCGCCCAGGACGGGATCCGCGGCTTGCTCGGCTCCAGCAGGAACACGGTGTCGATGTAGCGACGCAGCGCGTCGGCGTCCTCCACCGCGAACGGATTGGCGCCGTCCAGCACCGCCTGGCCGAACGCGTTGTCGGCGAAGCGCACGCCGGCGGCATTGAGCAGGCCGACGCGGTCGAACAGCTCGGGATGACGCGCAGCGGCGAGCGCGGCGATGCCGCCGCCCATCGAATGCCCGATCAGCACGCACGCGCGATCGGCATGGCGCACACATTGCGCGGCGAACGCGGCCACGCGCTCGGCCTGCGCGACGAAGCCGTAGTCGGCGCCGTCGATACGCTGGCTCTCGGCCCAGCCGGGCAGGTCGGGAATGAACAGGTGATAGCGCTCGCCGAGCGCGCGCGCCAGCGGCAGCCAGTTCTCCTTGCTGCCGGTGAAGCCGTGCACCAGCAACAGCGCCGGTGCGGCGGGGTCGGCCGCGGCGCGATGCAGGTAGGTCCAACGATGTCCCGCGACCTGCGCCTGGAGGCGCTGCAGGCCGCTACCGAGGCGCAGGCGCCGGCCTTCCAGGCGCACCAGCAGGAACGGATCGCGGCGCAGCGCGAACAGCGCGCACAGCAGCAGGACCAGCAACAGGCTCGCGGCCAGCACCGCCAGCAGCAACGCGACGAGCAGCATCATGGAAGAGAAGGAAACCTGTGGCGTGCCATGCCGCTACCTTCGCATGCGGCCGCAGCCGGCGCCAAGCCCCGCGCGGACGGCGCATTCGGCATCAGGTGCGATGCGCCTCAGGGGCACGCCAGAACGAACGCGGGAGCGGCTCGCCAACGCCGCTCCCGCTGGGGGTGTCACGCTTGGCGTGCCGACTCAGTGCGCGGCGGCGCCCTTGTCGGCCTTGGCCAGCATGTCCTCCACCGACACCGTGGTGATCGGGTGGTAGCCGGGCTTGGCCTGGGCGAACACCTGCTTGGCGAAGGCCAGGCCGTCCGGCGTCTTCACCAGTTCGGCGTAGATCGGCAGGATCAGCTTGCGACGACCGACGCGGGCGATGAACTCGCCGGCGGCCGGACGCGCCTCGGCATAGCCGCTGCGGATCGCCAGCGGATACCAGCGCATCGCGATCTCGCCGTTGGCGGTACCGGTGAAGTGGTAGGCCGCATCCAGTTGCTTGAGCTGCTCGGGCTTGAGCGTCTCGCCCAGGCCGCTCAGGAAGCGCGTCCACTCCTGCGTGCTCCAGGCGTCGGTGACCTGCTTGCCCGGCAAGGTGCCGCTGCCGACCCAGGCGATGCGCGCAGTATCGACCATCGCGAAGTTGCGCGAACGCGCCTTCTGCGCGAAGGCCGGAATGCCCGGCTCGTCCAGCCACGCGTGCAGTTCCGCCTCGCTCACCGCACCGGGCTTCTTGGCCAGCAGGTTCTTCTTGAGGTAGTCCACGAACTGGTCGGTGTTGGCGCTCTGGAACGCGTGGTCGTCGAACCAGCCGCGCAGGAACGGATCGAAGGTGGCGCGGCCGAAGCGCTGCTCCAGGAACTGCAGGAACCACGCGCCCTTGACGTAGGCGACCTGGCTCAAAGCATCGTCCGGATCGCGCTCGGTCAGCGCCGGCAGCGCCAGCGCCTGGTCCGCCGGGCTCATGCCCTTCAGTTCGGCGAGCAGATCGGTCTGGTCGATCTCGCGCTCCATCTCCGCCGCTTCGGCGCCGTACAGCGCCTCGGTGATGCGCGCCTGCACGTAGGTGGTGAAGCCTTCGTTGAGCCAGATGTCCTTCCAGCTGGCGTTGGTCACCAGGTTGCCGGACCAGCTATGCGCCAGTTCGTGCGCGATCAGCGACACCAGCGACTTGTCGCCGACGATCACGGTCGGGGTGGCGAAGGTCAGGCGCGGGTTCTCCATGCCGCCGAACGGGAACGACGGCGGCAGCACCAGCATGTCGTAGCGGCCCCAGCGATACGGGCCGTACAGGTTTTCCGCGGCCACGATCATCTTCTCGGTGTCCTCGAACTCCTTGGCCGCCTTGTCGGCCATGGCCGGCTCGGCCCACACGCCCGAGCGCGCCGAGATCGGCTTGAACACCAGGTCGCCGGCGGCGATGGCCAGCAGGTAGGACGGGATGGGCTGCGGCATCTTGAAGCTGTAGTCGCCGTCGCGCGCGGTCTTGGGATCGTTGTCGGCGCTCATCAGCACCATCACGTCCGGACGCGACGTCACATGCGCGCTATAGGTGAAGCGCACGCTCGGCGTGTCCTGCAGCGGCACCCACGAGCGCGCGTGGATCGCCTGCGACTGGCTGAACATGAAGGGCAGCTTCTTGCCCTCGGTCATCGACGGCTCCAGCCACTGCAGGCCCGAGGCGGTCGGCGCGGTGTGGTAGGCGATGGTGACCTTCTGCGGCTGGGTCGGCGCCTCGATGGTCAGCTTGCTGCCGTAGATCTTGTCCACCGGCGCCAGCGCGTACTGCAGCGGCGCCGGGTTGCCCTTGCCGTCGTCGCCCTGGACCTTCTCGATGGTCAGCTCGCGCGTGTCCAGCACCAGTTGCTTGGCGCTCTTGTCCTTCCAGTCCAGCGTGTAGGTGGCGGTGCCGCCGATCTGCTTGCTGTCGAAATCCAGCTTCAGGTCCAGCGCCAGATCCTTGATCACGACCTTGGACGGATCGGCGTAGGAACTTTCGTCGTGGCTGCGGTCGGCGGGTTTCACGGCGGCGGCGGGCGCGGGCTTGGCGGCGGCGGGAGCGGCGGCCTCGGTGGGCGCCTCGCGGGAACACCCGGTCGCGATGACCGCGGCCAGGGACAACAACAGGAACGGGGAACGCATGGCGGACAGCACCGGTTCGGGGAAAACCCGCAGTTTACCGGAAGGCCGGGATTGGGGATTCGGGAGTGGGGATTCGCAAAGCGCAGCAGCCCGCTCCTTACGAATCCCCAATCCCCATTCCCGAATCCCGGCCTCTCAGATCTTATAGCCCGAATGGATCGCGACGATGCCGCCGGTCAGGTTCTTGTAGTGGCTGCGGGCGAAGCCGGCCTCGGCCATCATGCCCTTCAGCGCGTCCTGCGGCGGGTGCTTGCGAATGCTCTCGGCCAGGTACTGGTAGCTGTCGGCATCCCTGGCGAACAACTGGCCCAGCCGCGGCAGGATCTTGAACGAATGGAAGTCGTAGAGCGGCTTGAACCAGTCGGCGGTGACCTCGGAGAACTCCAGCACCCGCGCCTGCCCGCCGACCTTCAGCACGCGGTACATCTCGCGCAGCGCCGCATCCTTGTCGGTGACGTTGCGCAGACCGAAGGCGATGGTCACCAGGTCGAAGCTCTGGTCCGGGAACGGCAGCGCCTCGGCATTGCATTGCACGTAGTCCAGGCCCGCGACCAGGCCGCGGTTGGTCAGCCGGTCGCGGCCCACCGACAGCATGCCGGCGTTGATGTCGCCCAGCACGATCTCGCCGTCGGCGCCGACCCGGTCCTTCAGCAGCGCGGCGATGTCGCCGGTGCCGCCGGCCAGGTCGAGCACGCGATCGCCCGGCTTGACCTGCGCGGTGGCGACGAAATAGCGCTTCCAGGCCCGGTGGATGCCCAGGCTCATCAGGTCGTTCATCAGGTCGTAGTTGCCGGCGACCGAGGTGAACACCTCGCCGACCAGCTTCTGCTTGTCCTTGGCGGCGACGTCACGGAAGCCGAAATGGGTGGTGCCTGACTTGTAGGGAGATTCGCTCATGCCGGGATTATCGCACTGCCGGCCGCTCCGTGGCGGTCAACCGGCCGCGCGGCGGATGACAGCCCTGGCCGCCTGGGCCAGACTGCGTAGCCACACCCCCGCCGGCCCGCACGATGCTGACCACCCCCGACTACCGCGCCCTGCTCGACACCGCCATCGCCGAAGCCCGCCAGGGCCTGGCCGAAGGCGGCATCCCGATCGGCGCGGCGCTGTACCACAACGACGGCCGCCTGCTCGGCTGCGGCCACAACCGCCGCGTGCAGGAGGGCGACCCCTCGGTGCACGGCGAGACCGACGCGTTCCGCAAGGCCGGCCGCCAGCGCCGCTACAAGGACACCATCATGGTCACCACGCTGGCGCCGTGCTGGTACTGCAGCGGCCTGGTGCGCCAGTTCAACATCGGCACCGTGGTGGTCGGCGAGTCGGTCACCTTCCAGGGCGGCATCGACTGGCTGCGCGAGAGCGGCGTCAACGTGATCGACCTGCACAGCCAGGAATGCATCGACCTGCTCGGCGGTTACATCGCCGCCAACCCGGACGTGTGGAACGAGGACATCGGCGAGGACTGAGCGCCGCGCGGGGCCGGGCGCAACGGCCACAGGCAACGGGCCGCGATCTCGGCCGCTCCCAAACCGGGCTAGCGGCCGGCGCAGCCAGCAACGTGCACCCGCAAGACATCGCTCGCCGCTCGCTGCGGCCGCGGCCTCGATAGACAGCGCAGCCATAACACCAGCAAGACCAGGGGCGTCATCACTGGCGCGCAGATGCCCGCAGGTCTAATGTTATATTATTTCAATAGACGAACACTGATCGCGCCGCATGCCGCCTGTTGCCCTCGCTTCGCCCGCTTCCCCCGTCGTCCCCGCAGCGCCGGCCGCGCGCCTGACCTCGATCGACCTGCTGCGCGGCACGGTGATGCTGCTGATGCTGCTGGATCACGTGCGCGAGACCTTCTACATGCAGCACCAGATCGGCGACCCGATGGACGTGGAGCGCACCGCGCCGGCGCTGTTCGCGACCCGCCTGCTGGCGCACCTGTGCGCGCCGGTTTTCGTGTTCCTGACCGGGCTGTCGGCCTGGCTGTACGCTGCGCGGCAGCCGCGCGGCCGTGCCGCGGCGGCGGCGTTCCTGCTCAAGCGCGGGCTGTTCCTGATCGTGCTGGAGCTGACCCTGGTCAACCTCGCCTGGACCTTCGCCTTCCCGCCGCAGGTGCTGTACCTGCAGGTGATCTGGGCGATCGGCCTGAGCATGCTGGCGCTGGCGGCGCTGCTGTGGCTGCCGCGGCCGCTGCTGGCCCTGCTCGGCGCGCTGTTGGTGGCCGGGCACAATCTGCTCGACGGCGTGCACGTGCAGGGCGACGGCGCGCTGGCCACGGCCTGGGCGGTGCTGCACGACCGCGGCTGGCTGCAACTGGGCGACCTGCGCCTGCGGACCTCGTATCCGCTGCTGCCGTGGATCGGGGTGATCGCGCTGGGCTATGCGGCCGGCCCCTGGTACGGCGCCGACACCGCGCCGGCACAGCGGCAGCAGCGGCTGCTGGCCTGCGGACTCGGCGCGCTGGCGCTGTTCCACCTGCTGCGCTGGCACAACGGCTACGGCGATGCGCCCTGGCAGGCCCAGGACGACCTCGCGCATACCGCGATGAGCTTCTTCAACCTGACCAAGTACCCGCCATCGCTCCTGTTCCTGCTGCTGACCGTGGGCGTGGGCCTGCTGTTGCTGCGCCTGTACGAACGGCCGCGGCTGGCGCGGGCGCTGGCGCCGCTGGCCGCGATCGGCGCGGCGCCGATGTTCTTCTACCTGCTGCACCTGTACGTGCTGAAGCTGCTTTACCTGGCGGCGCTGGCCTTCTGGGGCGCCAGCCACGGCAGCCTGTTCGGCGTGGACAGCGTGGCGGCGCTGTGGGCGATCGCCGCGGCGCTGGGGCTGGCGCTGTACTGGCCCACCGCCGCGTTCGCGCGGCTGAAGGCGCGCCGTCGCGATCTGGCCTGGCTGCGCTATCTGTAGCCGCGGCGTGGCGGCGCGATTCATCGCCGTGCAACGCCGGCATGCTGCACTGGCGGCCCTGTCCGTGTCCGGAGCCCCGCCATGCCCATCCGCCTGCCGCGCCTGCTGCCGATCGGCCTGCTGCTCGCCGCCACCGCCGGCTGCGCCACCGCCGCCAGCCAGCGCGACGCCTGGGTCGTGCAGCAGATCCACGACTACAACCATGCGTATGCGGCGCAACACGCCGAACTGGACACCAAGCTGGCGGCGATGGCCGGCAGCGCCTACGCGTTCTACCGCGGCACCGACCATCTGTTCTACCAGGACATGAAGACCCTGCCGGGCTCGCTGTGGACCTCGCCGCAAACCGGCTATACCTGGCTGGGCGGCGACCCCCACCTCGGCAACTTCGACGCGGCGCGCGACAGCAGCGGCAAGGCGGTGTTCAAGGTCGCCGACTTCGACGAAGGCCACCTCGGCCAGTACGTGTGGGACCTGCGCCGGCTGGCGGCGAGCATGGTCCTGGCCGGGCGCGACAATGGCCTGTCCGACAGCGACATCGGCGATGCCATCGACACGATGGTCGGCGCCTACCTGGACAAGATCGGCGACTTCAAGGGCAGCGACGCCGAGAAGAGCTTCCAGTTGAGCAAGAGCAACACCAGCGGCGTGGTGGCCAAGGCCATCGACAACGCCGACGGCAAGAGCCGCGGCAGCCTGCTGTCCAAGTACACCGCGGTCAGCGGCGGCAAGCGCCAGTTCCAGGACCTGGACACCCTGGTCGCGGTGGACGCCAGCACCGCCTCGGCGGTGGCCGCAGCGATGAACGGCTACATCGGCTCGATCGCCGCGTCCAAGCGCTATGCCAGCAGCTACTACACCATCAAGGACGTGCGCCAGAAACTGGGCTCGGGCACCGGCAGCCTCGGCCGCCTGCGCCTGTACGTGCTGATCGAAGGCCCGAGCGCGGCGACCGGCGACGACGTGATCCTGGAATGGAAGCAGGAAGCGGCCAGCGTGGTCGCCGTGGCGGCACCGTCGCAGATGCCGGCCTCCGGCTACGCCAACAACGAGGGCGCGCGCGTGGCGCGCACCGCCAAGGCGCAGACCCTGGATGCGGACGTGCTGATCGGCTACGCCAGCGTGGCCGGCGTGCCGTTCTACGTGCACGAGAAATCTCCGTTCCAGGAAGACCTGGACCCGACCGCGCTGAGCAGCGCCGGCAAGCTCGCGACCGCGGCCACCTACCTGGGCCAGGCGCTGGCCTCGGCGCACGCGCTGTCCGACCAGGACTACGACGCGAACGTGGTGCCCTACAGCATCGACAAGCAGATCGACCAGGCGGTCACCAGCAAGAGCGGCCTGAAGTCGGAACTGCGCCAGTTCGCGTTCGATTACGCCGCGCAGGTGCAACTGGACTGGCAGGGCTTCGTGGCCGCGTACCAGGCGGGGACACCGCTGTACTGACTTTGCCGGGCGCATGCGAATCGCGCGCACTGCGCTGCTGCGACGGCCATGGTGAAAGGGCTTCTTGTGGGAGCGGCTTCAGTCGCGACCTGCCCTTTCCGAAGACCGGGTCGCGGCTGAAGCCGCTCCTACAGGGCTCCGGTAGACGCCATGCGCAGACGCGCTCGTCCGATTCATGGTTTGCAGATGAAGCGTCTGTAGGAGCGACTTCAGTCGCGACAAGGCTTTACCGATATAACCCGTCGCGACGGAAGTCGCTCCCACAGGATCCACGCGCGCCTGACGCGTCCCGGGACGCGAGACGCGCCGCAGACCAGCGGTTACAGGATGTACCGGCTCAGATCCGGATCCTGCACCAGTTCGCCCAGGTGCGCGTTCACGTACGCGGCGTCGACCACCACGCTCTGCCCGTCGCGGTCGGGCGCCTCGTAACTCAAGGTATCGAGCAAGCGTTCGAGCACGGTATGCAGCCGCCGCGCGCCGATGTTCTCCTGGCGTTCGTTGACCAGGAACGCGATCTCGGCCAGCCGGTCGATCGCATCGTCGGTGAAGCGCAGGCTCACGCCCTCGGTCAGCAACAGGGCTTCGTACTGCTTGGTCAGCGCCGCCTTGGGTTCGGTGAGGATGCGGATGAAGTCCTCCTTGGACAACGCCGACAGTTCCACCCGGATCGGGAAACGTCCCTGCAGTTCCGGAATCAGGTCGCTGGGCTTGGCCAGGTGGAACGCGCCGGAGGCGATGAACAGGATGTGGTCGGTCTTGACCGTGCCGTACTTGGTGCTGACGTTGGAGCCTTCCACCAACGGCAGCAGATCGCGCTGCACGCCTTCGCGCGACACGTCGCCGCCGGAGGACCCGGCTTCGCCGCGCTTGGCGACCTTGTCGATCTCGTCGATGAACACGATGCCGTGCTGCTCGCAGGCCTCGATCGCCGCGGCGCGCACGTCCTCCTCGTTGACCAGCTTGGCCGCCTCTTCCTCGATCAGCAGCGGCCGCGCCGCCTTGATCGTCAGCTTGCGCGCCTGCGACTTGCTGCCGCCCAGGTTCGCGAACATCTGCCGCAGCTGCTGGCCCATTTCCTCCATGCCCGGCGGGGTCATGATATCCATGTTGACGTTGACCGCCACGTCCAGTTCGATCTCGCGCTCGTCCAGTTCGCCGGCGCGCAGCATGCGCCGGAACTTGCTGCGGGTGTCGCTGTCCTGCGCCGACGGCTCGTTGCGCGCGGCCTCCGGATCGAAGCCGATACCGGCACTGCGCCGCGGCAGCAGCGCATCCAGGATGCGGTCCTCGGCGCGGTCCTCGGCCTGGGTGCGCACGCGCACCTTGGCCTGCTCGCGGTACAGCTTGACCGCGGTGTCGGCCAGGTCGCGCACGATCTGCTCCACGTCCTTGCCGACGTAGCCGACCTCGGTGAAGCGCGTGGCCTCGACCTTGACGAACGGGGCATTGGCAAGCGTCGCCAAGCGCCGCGCGATCTCGGTCTTGCCCACGCCGGTGGGGCCGATCATCAGGATGTTCTTGGGCATCACTTCGTTGCGCAGCGCATCGGGCAGCTGCATGCGCCGCCAGCGGTTGCGCAGCGCGATCGCCACCGCGCGCTTGGCGTCGTGCTGGCCGACGATGTGGCGGTCCAGTTCCTGCACGATTTCGCGCGGGGTCATGGTGCTATGGGTATCGGTCATGGTCGGGGAATCGAAGAGGGAATGGGGAATGGGGAATCGGGAATGGGAAAAGCAGGCGTCATCGGCAACGGAGACAGGAACCGCCGTGGCGATTCCCGATTCCCCATTCCCGATTCACAGCTCTTCGACCACCACGTTGCGATTGGTATAGATGCAGATGTCGCCGGCGATGTTCAGCGCTTCGACCGCGATGGTCTTCGCGTCGAGCGCGGTGTGGCCGAGCAGCGCGCGCGCCGCCGACAGGGCGTAGGAGCCGCCGGAGCCGATGGCGATGATGCCGTCCTCCGGTTCGATCACGTCGCCGGTGCCGCTGATGATCAGCGAGGTTTCCTTGTCGGCCACCGCAAGCAGCGCCTCGAGCTTGCCCAGGCGGCGTTCGGTGCGCCAGTCCTTGGCCAGTTCCACCGCCGCGCGGGTCAATTGGCCATGCTTTTCCAGCTTGGCTTCGAACAGTTCGAACAGGGTGAAGGCGTCGGCGGCGGCGCCGGCGAAACCGGCCAGCACCTGGCCGTCGCGGCCGAGCCGGCGCACCTTGCGCGCGTTGCCCTTCATCACGGTGTGGCCCAGGGTCACCTGGCCGTCGCCGGCCACGGCGACACGGCCATCGCGGCGCACCGACAGGATCGTGGTGGCGTGGAAAACGTTGGGATTCTGACTGGGGTCCATGCGGCCTCCGAAACGGTTCTTCAGGTGTGGGGGCATGCCAGCGCCCGTTCAAGCGTCGGCGGCTCGGCCGTTGGCGATCCTGGCGTGACTCGGGCGCTGCGGCTCGGGTTCGATGCCCCACAGCAGGTACCAGTCCTCGCCCTGCGCCTCGATGGGATGCATGACGCGTCCAGAACCATTGCCGCAGGCCAGATCGTCCGCCGCGCAATAGCGGTCGCAGCCCCAGCAGATCCGCTCCGGATGCGCGGGGTGCAATGGAAAGGGTTTCGCCATCGATCTGTCTCGCTGCATGTTCAGCGGACACTCTCTCCGCTCCCCGCGGCGCGCGCCTTGATCCAGAACAAGCGCGCGCGACCCTACCGCCGTGCCGTCTGCGTTCGGCCGCTCAGGTCTTGCGCTTGGCGCGCGGATGCGCGGCGTCGTAGACCTTGGCCAGATGCTGGAAATCCAGGTGGGTATAGATCTGCGTGGTGGCGATGTCGGCGTGGCCAAGCAGTTCCTGCACGCCGCGCAGGTCGCCGGAGGATTCGAGGATGTGGCTGGCGAAACTGTGCCGCAGCATGTGCGGGTGCACGTGCTTGAACAGGCCCTGGCGCCCGGCCAGCTGCTTGATCCGGATCTGCACCGCGCGCGCTCCGATCGGCGCGCCGCCGCGGCCCGGGAACACCGGCGCCTCGACCGCCGCCTTGGTCTCCGCCTGCCATTCCAGCAGCGCCTTGCGCGCGTGCGAGCCGACCGGCACCAGCCGCTGCTTGTTGCCCTTGCCGAGCACGCGGACCAGGCCGCTGGCGAAATCCAGGTCGCGCCAGCGCAGCGCGCACAGCTCGCTCAGGCGCAGCCCGGAGGAATAGAACAGTTCCAGCAGCGCGCGGTCGCGCAAGCCCAGCGGCGCATCGGTCGGCACTTCGACCAGGCGCACCGCCTCGTCCGCGTCCAGCACCTGCGGCAGCTTGCGCGGCGCCTTCGGCGCACGCAGCGCGGCCGCCGGGCTGGCGGCGATCTGGCCGTGCTTGAGCAACCATGCATAGAAGCTGCGGCAGGCCGACAGGCGCCGCTGCAGGCTCTTCGGCGACAGGCCGCGGCGGTGCTCGGCGGCGATGAAATGGCGCAATTGCTCGGCATCGAGCGCGGCCAGGTCGGCGTTGGCGTTGTCCGCCGCCCATGCCGCCAACGCCGCGAGATCGCGGCGATAAGCGTCCAGCGTATGCGCGGACATGCGGCGCTCGACATGCAGATAGGCAAGAAACCGGGCCGCGGCCCCCTGAGATCCGGGAGCGACCGCGTCTTGCGCGGCACCAGCCGCCTGCCCGGCGTCGTCGCCGGCAGTCCGGGGTCCGGCGCTTCCCCGGGTCCCGGCGCCGCTCATCGCTGCAGCGCCACCACCAGCGACTCGCCCATCATGCGCAGGAACAGCGTGCCCATACCGGGATAGAAGCGGTTCGGGTCGCGGCTGCCGACCGCGAGCAGGCCCACCCCAGGCAACGGCAGCAGCGCGGTGGACTGCACCTCGTCGGCACGCTCGGCGTACAGCAGCGCCTGTTTTTCAGGCTGCAGGCGGCCGCAGATCGGCTCGCCGTCCTTCAGGCAGTCGCGGAACGGCGCCAGCCGCGGATCGTCCTGGGCCAGGATCTGCAGCCACGGCGCCTGTTCCAGGCCGGGCAGCGGCTGCAGCAGCACGATGCTGACCAGGTCGCCCTGGAAATCCTCCTGCAGCGAGGCCGCCATCGCGCGCACGCTGTCAGCGGCGTTGCCCTGGCGCATCAGCGCCAGGGTCAGCTGGTGGGTGCGCACCGCGAGGCGTTCGTTGACCTGGGCGTTGGCGGCCAGCTCCGACAGGCGCCGCGACAACTCGCGGTTCTTGTCGCGCAGCACTTCCAGTTGGTAGCTCGCCAGCGACGCCGTCGGGCCGTCGTCGCGCGGCACCACCAGGGTCAGCGCCAGATCGGGAAACTGTTTCAGGAACGTCGGGTGGCGACGCAGCCATGCGGCGACGTCGTGCGCGCCGAGCTTGTCCTGGGTCTCGCTCATCGGATCCACTCCCCATCGAAAACGAACGCCGCCGGCCCCGACATCACCACCGGCGCGTCGTCGTGCGGCCAGCGGATGCGCAGTTCGCCGCCGGGCAGCGTGACGCGCACGTCGCGTTCCACGCGGCCGCGCTGGATCAGCACCGCCGCCGCGGCGCAGGCGCCGCTGCCGCAGGCCAGAGTCTCGCCGACACCGCGCTCGTACACGCGCAGGCGCACATGGCCGCGGTCGATCACCTGGGCGAAGCCGACGTTGACCGAATCGGGGAACGACGCATGCTGCTGCAGCAGCGGCCCCAGCCGCTCGACCGGCGCCGCATCGACCAGGCCCACTTCCAGCACCGCATGCGGATTGCCCATCGACACCGCGCCGAAGCGCACGCTGCCGCCCTGCAGCGGCAGCACGTATTCCTCGCGCGCGCGCGGGAAGCCGACCAGCGGCACGTCCTCCGGGGCGAAGCGCGGTACGCCCATCGCCACCGCGAACTGGCCGTCGGCCCCGCGCTCGATGCGATGCGAGGCGAACGGGCTGTCGATGACGAAGCTGTCGCTGGTGGCGGTGCCGTCGCGCACCAGCCAGGCGGCGACGCAGCGCGCGCCGTTGCCGCACTGCCCGGCCAGGCTGCCGTCGGTATTCCAGATCCGGTAGCTGGCCACCGCCTCGGCGCTGCGCGGCGCCTCGATGGTCAGCAGTTGGTCGCAGCCCACGCCGAAATGGCGGTCGGCGATACGCATCGCCAGCGTCGCGTCGGGCGCCGGGGTGCCGTCGCGCAGGTCGAGCACCACGAAATCGTTGCCCGCTCCCTGCATCTTGGAAAAGCGCAGGCGCGCCGCGGGCGTGGCCTCACTCATTCCCATTGGTGGTGGGCGTGGGGGTGGGGGTGTCGTCGACCGGCTGCTGCTGGCCATCGACCGGCTGCGCCTGGCCGGCCGGATCGGTGCTGGCGGGCGGCGTCGCGTCGGGCGCGGTGGCCGGCGCGGTTTCCACCGGGACCGGCTTCTGCGGCATCACCAGCGGGCCTTTGTTGCCGCACCCGGACAGCGCCAGCAGGGCGGCGGCGAACAGGGCGATACGGATCGGATGAGGGAACGATGTGCTCATGCGCCGAGTATAGCCAGAAGGGCATGAACCGGCTGTGCCGCGGGCGGCGTCACGCTGGCGCCCCTTCACTCGCGCGGCGGCGGCTCCGGGCGCAGCCACAGCCACAGCGCCACGCCGCTCATGCACCCGATCGCCAGCACCTGCACCCAGCGCGTGTGCACGAACAGCACCAGCACCAGCGCGCAGACCGCCATGGTCAGCGTGGCCATCCACTTGCCGCGGCGGCTGACCGCCCCGTGCGCTTCCCAGTCGCGGATGCTGGCGCCGAAGCGCGGATCCTCCAGCAGGCGCCGGCGCAGGCGCTCGGAGCCGCGCGACGCGGCGTAGGCGGAGATCAGCACGAACACCGTGGTCGGCAGTCCCGGCACGAAGATGCCGACAATGCCCGTCGCCAGGCTGGCGTAGGCCAGCAGCCACCATGCCCAGCGGAAACGGGAAGGGGGTTCCATCGGTGCATGATAAAGCCGCGGCCGGATGGGGATGCGGGCCGTGCGTCGCGGCGTGTCCTCGCTGCGTCGAGAGCGGCCGCGCATCGCCACTCTGCATCCGTCGCCGCGCGCGATGCGGCGGCCGAGCTTCCTGCAGTCGGGACTGAAGTCCCTCCCCACAGTGCACCCAGCCGGCAGGCGGCGCACCTGCCGGCGTGGGAGCGACTTCAGTCGCGACGCGGCGTTCCTGAGTCAGCGGCTTCGGAATCCGTCGCGGCTGAAGCCGCTCCTACAGGAAGCCGGCGATGCGCCGGCCGCCTGCACTGTAGGAGCGGCTTCAGCCGCGACAGGATGCCAGCCTAGCCGACGCTACTTCGCCGCATGTTCCACGCCCAACTGATCGAGCATGAACGCATACGACTCGGCCTGCTCGCGGTAGCGACGGAAGCGCCCGGACTTGCCGCCGTGGCCGGCTTCCATGTTGACCCGGAACACGATCGGCCGGCTGCCGGTGTCGTATTCGCGCAGCTTGGCCACCCACTTCGCCGGTTCCCAGTACTGCACCTGCGAATCCCACAGCCCGGTGCCGACATACAGCGCCGGATACGCCTGGCGCTTGACGTTGTCGTACGGCGAGTAGCCGAGCATGTAGTCGTAGTACGTCTTCTGCTCGGGATTGCCCCACTCGTCGTACTCGTTGGTGGTCAGCGGGATGCTCGGGTCGAGCATGGTGGTCACCACGTCGACGAACGGTACCTGCGCCACCAGCACCCGGTAGTCCTGCGGCGCCATGTTCGCCACCGCGCCCATCAGCAGCCCGCCGGCGCTGCCGCCGGCCGCGGCGACCCGGTCCGGCGCCGCATAGCCGAGCTTGACCAGCGCGCGGGTCACGTCGATGAAGTCGGTGAAGGTGTTGGTCTTGTGCAGCAGCTTGCCCTGGTCGTACCAGTCGCGGCCCATTTCCTGGCCGCCGCGGATGTGCGCGATGGCGTAGACCACGCCGCGGTCGAGCAGGCTCACCACCGGCAGATTGAAGTTGGGATCGGTGGACATGCCATAGCTGCCGTACGCGTACTGGTACAGCGCCGCGGTGCCATCCTTCTTGAAGCCCTTCTTGTACACCAGCGACACCGGCACCTTGGCCCCGTCGCGCGCGGTCACCCACACCCGCTCGGTCTGGTATTTGCTCGCGTCGTAGCCGATCACCGGCTGCTGCTTGAGCAGCTTGCGCTCGCCGGTGCGGGTGTTGAGTTCGTAGGTGGTGGCCGGCGTGGTCAGCGAGGTGTAGCTGTAGCGCAGCCACGGCGTGTCCGGCTCGGGATTGACCGACAGGCCCATCGAGTACGCCGGCTCGTCGGCCTTGACGTAGTCTTCCCGGCCGTCGGCGAAATGCAGGCGGATCCGTTCCAGGCCGTCGGAGCGCTCGGCGATCGCGGTGAAGCCGTCGAACAGCTCGAAGCCGTCGATGAACACCTTCTCGTCGTACGGCAACCACGCCTGCCACTGCGAACGCTTGGTCGCGCCGTCCGGCGCGGTCATCAGCGCGTAGTTCTTGGCCTTCCAGTTGGTGCGGATCACCCAGCGCCCGTCGAAATGGTCGGCGCTGTACTCCACGTCGCGCTCGCGCGGCGCCAGCACGGTGAAGTGCTGCGGATCGGCGGCCGGCGCGTAGCGCTGCTCGGAGGACACCGTGCTTTCCACGCCGATGAGGATGTACTTGTCGTCGCGGGTGCGGCCCAGGCCCATGTAGAAGCTGTCGTCCTTCTCCTCGTAGACCAGCGCGTCCTGCACCGCCGGCGTGCCCAGCACATGCTTCTTGACCCGCACCGTGAGCAAGGTCTCCGGGTCGTTCTCGACGTAGAACAGGGTCTTGTTGTCGTCGGCCCAGACCACGTCCGGCGACACGCCCGGCACGCGATCGGCGTAGACCTCGCCGGTCTCCAGGTTCTTGAAGCGCACCACGTACTGGCGGCGGCCGACGTCGTCCTCGGTCCACGCCAGCAGGCGGTTGTCCTGGCTGACCACCGCATCGCCGACACTGAAATAGCCCTTGCCGGCGGCCATGGCATTGACGTCGAGCAGGACCTCTTCCGGCGCGTCCATGCTGCCCTTGCGCCGCGCGTGCACCGGGTAGTCCTTGCCGCTCTCGTAGCGGGTGTAATACCAGTAACCGCGCTCGCGGTACGGCACGCTGCTGTCGTCCTGCTTGATGCGGCCGACGATCTCGCCGTAGAGGGTGTCCTCCAGCGGCTTGAGCGGCTTCAGCACCGCGTCGGCGTAGGCGTTCTCGGCGTTGAGATAGGCCAGTATCCGCGGGTTCTCGCGCTTGTCGTCGCGCAGCCAGTAGTAGTCGTCCTGGCGGGTGGCGCCGAACGGCGCCTTGACCGTGTGCGGCTGCTTGGCCGGATGCGGGGGAGTGGCGTCGGTGGCGAGGGCGGAAGCGAAGGGCGCGGTCATGAGCAGGAGGAAGCTCGCTAGCAAGGGACGGGGATGCATCTAATGGGGCTCCAGCGGCGGCAACGCAACGGGATGGCGCCACCCGGCCGGGAGGCGGCACGCACACGGCACGATGCCGCACGGTGCGGGCGAGTCTCCGCGCAACGCCGCATCCTGGCAAGCGCGCAACGTTTTGTTGCGGCGCGCTCCTCTATCATCGGGGCATGGCTTCCCTTCCCTCACCCCCACCGACCGCCGCGCCCGGCTATAGCCAGCGCAGCCGCGAGATCGAACCCTTCCACGTGATGGCGTTGCTGGCCCGCGCCAACGAACTGGAACAGGCCGGCCACGACGTGATCCACTTGGAGATCGGCGAACCGGACTTCACCACCGCCGCGCCGATCGTGACCGCCGGCCAGGCCGCGCTGGCGGCCGGCCACACCCGCTACACCGCCGCGCGCGGGCTGCCGGCGCTGCGCGAGGCGCTGGCCGGCTTCTACCGGCAGCGCCACGACGTGGACCTGGATCCGGCGCGGATCATGATCACCCCGGGCGGGTCCGGCGCGTTGCTGCTGGCCAGCGCCTTGCTGGTCGATCCGGGCAAGCACTGGCTGCTGGCCGATCCCGGCTATCCGTGCAACCGCCATTTCCTGCGCCTGGTCGAGGGCGGCGCACAGCTGGTGCCGGTCGGTCCGGACAGCCGCTACCAACTGACGCCGGCCCTGCTGGACGCGCACTGGAACGCCGACAGCGTCGGCGCGCTGGTCGCCTCGCCGGCCAACCCCACCGGCACGTTGCTGGACCGCGCCGAACTGGCGGCGTTGGCGCAGGCACTGCATGCGCGCGGCGGACACCTGGTGGTGGACGAGATCTACCACGGCCTCAGCTATGGCGTCGACGCGCCCAGCGTGCTCGAAGTGGACGACAACGCCTACGTGCTCAACAGCTTCTCCAAGTACTTCGGCATGACCGGCTGGCGCCTGGGTTGGCTGGTGGCGCCGCGTGCGGCGGTGCCGGCGCTGGAGAAGCTGGCGCAGAACCTGTACATCAGCGCCTCGAGCATCGCCCAGCATGCGGCGCTGGCCTGTTTCCTGCCGGAAACCCTGCAGATCCTGGAAGCGCGACGCGCCGAATTCGCGCAACGCCGCGACTACCTGCTGCCGGCGCTGCGTGCGCTCGGATTCCGCATCGACGTCGAACCGCAGGGCGCGTTCTACCTGTACGCCGATGTCGGCGCGTTCACCGACGACGCGCAGGCGTTCTGCGCGCACTTCCTGGAGACCGAACACGTGGCGTTCACCCCAGGCGTGGATTTCGGCCGGCACCGCGCACGCCAGCACGTGCGCATCGCCTACACGCAGAGCCTGCCGCGGCTGGAGCAGGCCGTGGCGCGGATTGCGCGTGGGCTGGAGCGGCTGTAGGGCACCTCCAGCACCCTGCTGTCGCCACAATCATAACGAAGGCCGCTTGCCCTGTAGGAGCGGCTTCAGCCGCGACAAGGCGTTCCCGGCAAACCCCGGCGCGACCGAAGCCGTTCCCACAGGACGCTTCCTACGTTTGTAGCGGCGCCTTGCAGACGACCATCGCGCATCGGCAAACGCTGCCTGCGTGCCAGGAGCGTTGTCACCGCGCCCGGTTCGTCTGCAAGACCATGCTTCAGACTGGCGAAGGACGCCGGCCCGGACGAGGCAACCGTTCGCAGCGATAGAACCGGTCGATGGCGACGGTCGACGGCAAGACGAGCGTCGGCAAGGCCGCGGCGTCGACCAGCCTCGACAGTTCTTTTCGTTTGCCACGTTCGACGACCGTGATGTGGCGGAGCATTGCCCACGTCACCTGGTCCTTGGCGCCTTCCAGCGCACCGTAACGGTGGGAGTCGCGCCAGCTTCGCTGCAGATAGCGAAGCACACTGGTGATGGTGGGGATGTCCAACACGATGATGCCGGTGGCACGCGCCAGACGTTGCGGAAGAAAGCGAAGATAGTTGCCCTCCATCACCCACCGCTCCTGGGCCAGTGCGGCCTCGTAAAGCGCCGCGAAGTCCTGGCTGGGCCGCGGTGTCCAGGTGGTATTGGGCAGATGCCACAACTGGTCCATATGCACTGTCGCGCAGCCGCGCGCCTGCCCGATCGCCTGCGCCATGGTCGATTTGCCGCTGTTGGAAGGCCCGAGAATGCAGATCCGTTGGCCGAGATCCTCCAGTTTCATTGCGCCGCTCCAGCACTGCCAATGCCACATTCACCGCCCTGCATGAGGGCCTCATTGCGGATACCGATCGTCCGCGGTTCTCACTGTCCGACTTGACCTCTACCCACCTTCGCAAACGACACGGGCCCGCTTTGTCTCAGCGGGCCCGTGTCGATCGACGCTGCATGCAACCGTTGCCGATGCTCAGTCGGCCAACCGCTCCCACAGGAAGCTGTACGCCAGCGCCGCCATGTGCGCGGCCTGCGCATTGTTGGCCGCGCCGCCGTGGCCGCCTTCGATGTTCTCGTAGTAGGTCACGTCCTTGCCGGCGTCGATCATCTTCGCCGCCATCTTGCGCGCGTGGCCCGGGTGCACCCGGTCGTCGCGAGTCGAAGTGAGGAAGATCACCGGCGGATAGGTCTTCTTCGGGTCGAACAGGTGGTACGGCGAGAAGGTCTGGATGTACTTCCAGTCGTCGGTGTCCGGGTTACCGTACTCGGCCATCCACGAGGCGCCCGCCAGCAGGTGGCTGTAGCGCTTCATGTCCAGCAACGGCACCTGCACCACCACCGCGCCGAACAGCTGCGGGTACTGCATCAGCATGTTGCCGGCCATCAGCCCGCCGTTGCTGCCGCCCTGCACGCCCAGGTGCCTGGCCGAGGTGATCTTGCGCGCGACCAGGTCCTGCGCGACCGCGGCCATGTCCTCGTAGGCCTTGTGCCGGTTCTGCTTCAGCGCCGCCTGGTGCCAGCGCGGGCCATACTCGCCGCCGCCGCGGATGTTGGCCAGGACGTACACGCCGCCCTGGTCCAGCCAGGCGCGGCCCATGCCGCCGGAGTAGGACGGGGTCATCGAGACCTCGAAACCGCCGTAGGCGTAGAGCAGCGTCGGCGTGCTGCCGTCGAGCTTGAGCTGCTTGGGCCGGACCAGGAAGTACGGAACCTTGGTGCCGTCCTTGGAGACCGCGAAGTGTTGCTCGATCTCGTCCTTGGACGCATCGAAGAAGCTCGGCATCGCCTTGAGCGTCTCGATGCTCTGCGGCCCGCGCTGCACGTCGGCCAGCATCAGCGTGGTCGGGGTCAGGAAGTCGGTGGAGGTCAACCACACCTGGTCGTTCTCGTCGGCATCCACCGCGGACACGCTGGTGCTGCCGTAGGCCAGGTCGCCGACCGGGAACGGCGTGCGCGGCCACTCGCCCGCGCCCGGGGTCAGCACCCACAGCCGGCTCTTGACGTTGTCGAGCACGTTCAGCACCAGGCGCGATTTGGTCCAGGCGAAGGAGGCCAGCGAGGCGGTCTCGGTCGGCGTGAACAGCACCTGGAACTCGCGCTTGCCGGCCATGAAGTCGTCGAAGCGGGTGACCAGCAGCGCGCCGGCCGGATAGGTCTTGCCGCCCACGTTCCACGGCTCGCGCAGCTCCAGGGTCAGCCACTCGCGGTGCACGCTCTTGTTGGCCGAGTTGGGCACGTCGATCTTGGTCAGGCGCGCATCGGCGCCGGGGGCGCGCAGATACAGTTCGTCGTTGTAGAAGGCCAGCGTGCGGCTGACGAAGTCGCGCTCGTAGCCGGGCGTGTCGTCGCGCATCGCGGCGATATACATGTCGTCCGGCTTGCCCTCGTAGACCAGTGTGGCGCTGCTCATCGGGGTACCGCGCTTCCACTGCT
This sequence comes from Xanthomonas sp. DAR 35659, assembly GCF_041242975.1. Classification (NCBI taxonomy): domain Bacteria; kingdom Pseudomonadati; phylum Pseudomonadota; class Gammaproteobacteria; order Lysobacterales; family Lysobacteraceae; genus Xanthomonas; species Xanthomonas medicagonis. Next base: position 905,753 of record NZ_CP162488.1, on the reverse strand, counting down.
TGACGATGCGCGGATAGCCGGAGCTGGTCATCGAGCCGGCACCGAAGTCGGTGTACAGGTAGACGGTATCGGCATCGATCCAGCCCAGGCCGCCCTTGGCTTCGGGACGGAAGAATCCGTCCTTGACCCACTGCTTGGTGTCCATGTCGAATTCGCGGGTGACGTCGGCGTCGGCGCCGCCGCGCGACAGCGCGATCAGGCAGCGGCGGTACTCCGGGCGCAGGCATTCGACGCCGTGCCACACCCAGTTCTCGCCCTCGGCCTTGTTCAGCGCGTCCAGGTCCAGCACCGTCTCCCACTTGGGCTCGGGCTTGCGGTACTCCTCCAGCGTGGTGCGCCGCCACAGCCCGCGCTCGTGCTGGCGGTCCTTCCACAGGTTGTAGTAGTACTTGCCCATCTTCTGCACGCCCGGGATCTTCGCATCCGAATCCAGTACCTCGCGGATGCCGGCTTCGCGCGCCTGGAAGCCCGGTTCGGCGGTCAGCCGCGCCTCGGTCTTGGCGTTCTGCGCCTTGACCCACTCCAGCGGCTTGGCGCCGGTGACGTCTTCGAGCCAGGCATAGGGGTCTTGGGGCATCGCGGTTTCCTTCGCCGCGGCAGTGCCGGAGACGATCAGTCCGGCGAGCAGGCAGGCATGGGCAAGAGAGGGCATGGAAGGGTCCAGAAAGGTCAGGCTGGCAACGTAGCACGCGAAAACCAGGGCCCTCCCCTGCCGAAGGTCAGGCCGCGCGCGTGGTCCGCCATGCCGCTGGCGCGCGCCGCCGCGCCTGGACCCGCGGCCGCGCCCGCGCCAGTGCGCGGCGCAACGGCCGCAGCGGCAACGGGAAGCGATGCAACGCCCACCAGGCGCTCAACGGCATGCCCAGCAGCCACAGCGGGCGCCAGCCCAGCCAGTCGCTGTAGCCGCGCGCGGCCGGCCACACCAGGACCAGGGCCAGCCCGGCGAGCAGCGCCTGTAGCACCAGGCGGCGCAGGCCTGGGTGCGGCGCGCGGGCGGAACGGGAGGAATGGGCGATCGGCATGGCGGCGACTCCGGAGGGCGATGAGGCGCGCAGCGTGCCGCGCCCGCATCTCAACGGCTGCGACCCACTATTGACATGGCTTTCGCTCGATACTCACTAGCTTGTCTCCTTACGTCTCCGGATTCCGTCTTATGCGCCTGCTCCCCCTGTTCGCCTCGGTGCTGCTGCTCGGCATGGCCGTCCCCCTGCCGGCGGCCCGGGCGAAGTCCCCGGAACGCGAATCGGCGCAACCCCCGATCGACCTCGAGCGCTTCATGGGGCGCTGGTACGTGATCGCGCACATCCCCTATTTCGCCGAACGCGGCCATGTCGCCAGCAGCGACGAGTACACGCTCAAGGACGACGGCAAGATCGCGGTGCGCTACCAGTACCGCAAGGGCTTCGATGAGCCGGTCAAGGAAATCACCTCGCGTGCCACGGTCAAGGAAGACACCGGCAATCGTCGTTGGACCACCTGGTTCTTCGCCGTGGTGCCGACCAAGTACCGCATCCTGGAAGTGGCGCCCGACTATTCCTGGGCGCTGGTGGACTACCCCGACCGCGACCTGGCCTGGGTGTTCGCGCGCGAGCCGGACATGGACTACAAGCAGTACCGCGAACTGGTCGGCAAGCTGGACCGCGACTACGGGGTCAACGTCGACAAGCTCAAGCGCGTGCCACAGCGCCGCGACCAGGTCGGCAAGCTCGGCTTCGAGGTGCCGAGCGAGCCCTGATCGCGCCACGCCCGCGCCGGCGGCAGACTGTGCCGCGCGGCAACCGCCGCGCCTTCGCGATCGAGGCGCCAACGCCGCCCCGCCCCCTGCTACCACGGCCGCAAGCAGTGCCGGACGGGGCGCACGCCGCTCCCGTCCCGCATGCCGACCGGAAGCCCACAGGATCGCGGCGTGCGCCGCCGATCACCTGCCGCTCAGCGAAGCGCCGCGCACGGACCGTATGATCGGGGGCGTCTCCCCCCACAGACAGGTGCACCGCGTGTCCAGCGTTCTTTCCGAAGCTCTCGACGATGCGCCGCGCGACTGCGCGGATACGCCCCTGCTGCGCGGCCAGGTGTTCGCGCAGAACTGTCCCTCGCGCGCCGTGCTCAGCCATGTGACCAGCCGCTGGGGCGTGCTGGTGCTTGTGGCGCTGCGCAAGGGCACGCACCGGTTCGGCGACCTGCGCCGCAGCCTGGAAGGCGTCAGCGAAAAGATGCTGTCGCAGACCCTGCAGGCGCTGGAGGCGGACGGCCTGGTGCAGCGCACCGCCTACCCGGTGGTGCCGCCGCACGTGGAATACGACCTGACCCCGCTCGGCGAGGAAGCGGCCGCGCACGTGCACGCCCTGGTGGACTGGATCGAGCGCAACATCGGGGTGATCCTCGGCGGCGGCGCGCCGCTGGACGCGGCGTGAACGCAATCCATCCCCTGTAGGAGCGGCTTCAGCCGCGACAGGCCTTCCCGGGAAGGCCTGTCGCGGCTGAAGCCGCTCCTACAGGTCACGTCGATGCATCGCGGCGGCTAGCGCTCAATCGTCGCTGTAGTTGCTCAATGCCAGCGACAGCAGCGCCTTGGCCTGTTCGCGCAGCGAGCGCGGCTCGACGATCTCGGCATCCGAGCCGTAGTGCAGCACGTCCATCAGCAGTTCGCGCGAGACGCTGTACGGCACCTTCAGTTCGTAGCGGCCGTCGGCCAGGAACCGGCCTTGCTGCTTGGAATGCCAGTGCTCGTCGGCGACCCAGCGCGCCGCCTTGGGGCTGAACACGATCGTGGCCCAGCCCTTGGGCGCGCCGGAGAAGATGCCGTAGCTGGCCGCCAATTGCGTGTCCAGCTCTTCGTCGGCCACGTCCTGCGCCGGCTGGTCGAGCAGGCGCGCCTGGTTGATGCGGTCCACCGCGAAGCTGCGCACCGCGTCGCGGCCATGGTCCCAGGCGTCCAGGTACCAGTTGTCGCGGTAGTGGGTGATGCGCTGCGGCGACACCGTGCGCTTGGTCGATTCGTCGGTGGAGCGCGCGCGGTAATCGAACGACAGGCGCTTGCGCTCCAACACCGCCGAGGCGACGGTGCGGAAGCTGGCCTCGTCGAGCTTGCGGCCACGGTGCGGGATCACCCGCACCCGCTCCACCGGCCAGTGGGTCGCGCCGGCCTGCGCCGCGAGCAGGCTCTCGATGCGCTGCTGCAGCGGCGCCAGCACCGAGGACAGCACGCCCCCGCCGGTCCGCGCCAGCAGCTGCTGCGAGGCCAGCAGTGCGTGCAGCTCCTCCGAACTCAGCCACAGCCCCGGCAGCTCGAAGCGGTCGCTCTCGCCGGATTCGTAGCGGAAACCGGCCTCGCCGTCGCCCTCCACCGGTGCCATCAGCGCGTCGCGCAGGAAGGCCAGATCGCGGTAGACGGTGGCGCGGGAGCAGCCCAGTTCGTCCTGCAGCCGCGCCACCGTCACCGGGTAGCGCGCGGACTTGAGCAGGCGGTGCAGTGCGTTGATGCGTTCGTAGCGGTCCATGGCCCCGATTATGTCTGAGTCGCGGGCGGAAAACGCCTGCCCGGCGCGGCGATCGTGCCCGGCGCCCAAACCGTCGATGAAAGCCGGTGCCGGGCGGCGTCCAGGGTGTCATGTGGATCCGGTATGATGAAATCGTTTCCATTTCGTTAGCCGCAGGCTGCGTTCCCCCTCCCGGAGAGAAGCCATGTTCCGCCGCGCCACCCTCGTATCCGCCATCGCCTCATTGCTGCTGAGCACGTCCCCGGCCTGGGCCGCCGACGTCGCCACCCCGTCGGCAGCCACGGACCCGGCCAGTTCGCCGTGGAGCGGATCGGGCGAGCTCGGCTTCGCTTCCTCGCACGGCAACAGCACCAACGAAAGCCTCAACGGCCGGCTCAAGGGCCAGTACGTGGACGGAGACTGGATCCACAGCCTGGACCTGCTCGCCCTGCACGCCAGCGCCGAGTACACCGACACCAACCCGGACGGCACCACCACGCGCAAGCGCCAGACCACCTCCAACCGCTACACCGGCAGCGCCGGCAGCGCGCTGCAATTGGGCGAGCACCGCCAGTTGACCGCCTCGCTGCGCTACGAGCGCGACGACTTCGCCACCTACGACCGCCTGGCCACGATCGGTATCGGCTACGGCACCCGGATCATGGACGGCGACCGCCGCAGCATCGACGTGCAGATCGGTCCCGGCGTGCGCCGCGCCCACGACGTGGTCGAGGACCGCACCGAGACCGGCCTGATCGGCCGCGGCCTGGTCGATTTCAAGTACGGCCTGACCAGCAACACCGAGCTGGGCAACACCCTGCTGGTCGAATCGGGTGCCTACAACACCTTCGCGCAGAACGACCTGGGCATCGCGGTCAGCATGAACGAGCGTCTGGCGCTCAAGGCCGGCTGGCAGGCGCGTTACAACAGCGACGTCAGCGACAACAAGAAGAAGACCGATACCTTGACCACGATGAACCTGGTCTACAAGTTCAAGTGAGCCGGGATTGGGGAGTCGGGAATCGGGATTGGGAAACGCCGGGGTTCCGGGGTCGGATTGATTGACGGCGGCGTGGCGGTGCCGGTCGCCGCGCGACGCGCAATGGGCGACACCACATCGCGCGCACCCCGCTTTTCTGTAGGAGCGGCTTCAGCCGCGACCGGATAGGGTCGGCAACGGCAGGCTCCAGGCGCGTTCGACCTCGTCGCAGCAGCGGCTTTCGCTGCAACCGGCCAGCACACGGCCGCAGCTTTCGAGCGCCACGTAGCCCATTGTAGGAGCGGCTTTAGCCGCGACGGGCATTCCCGGTAACGCCCGTCGCGGCTGAAGCCGCTCCTACAGGGGTGGCGCGCGGCTGTGGGCCTTCAGGCCGGCAGATCGAGGTCGAGCAGTTCGCGGGCGCCGGCGCCGAGCAGGGCGTCGGCCACGGCCTGGCCCAGGGCCTGCGGATCCTGTGCGCTGCGCTGCAGATCGGCGCGCACCAGGCGCCCGTCGGCGACGCCGCCGACCAGGCCCTGCAAGTGCAGGTCCTCGCCGCGCCATTGCGCGAAGGCGGCCACCGGCACGTGGCAGCTGCCGTGCAGGGCGCGGTTCATCGCCCGCTCCGCCTCCACGCAGGTGCGGGTCGGCGCGTCGTCCAGCGCGGCGAACAGCGCCAGCGCGGCGCCGGCATCCGCGCGGCATTCCACCGCGATCGCGCCCTGCGCCGGGGCCGGCAGCCAGTCCGGCGCCTGCAGGCGCTGGGTGATGCGCGCGTCCAGGCCCAGCCGCTGCAGGCCGGCGCAGGCCAGCACGATGCCGTCGTAGCCGCCGTTGTCGAGCTTGGCCAGGCGCGTGTTGACGTTGCCGCGCAGGTCCAGCAGTTCCAGGTCCGGACGCCGCGCCCGCAACTGCGCCTGCCGCCGCAGCGAGGACGTGCCGACGCGCGCGCCGAGCGGCAGCGCGTCCAGCGAGGCGTACAGGTTGGAGATCAGCGCATCGGCCGGATCGGCGCGCGGCAGAATCGCCGGCAGCACGAACGGCGCGTCCAGTTCCATCGGCACGTCCTTGAGCGAGTGCACCGCGCAATCGGCCTCGCCGCGCAGCATCGCCAACTCCAACTCCTTCAGGAACAGGCCCTTGCCGCCGATCGCGGCCAGCGAGCGATCCAGCACTTCGTCGCCGCGGGTGCTCATCGGCACCAGCACCACCTCCAACTGCGGATGCGCCCGGCGCAGGCACGCGGCGACGTGTTCGCTCTGCCACAGGGCGAGCGGGCTCTTGCGGGTTGCGATGCGCAGGGTCTTCATCGACGCATTATCGCGGAAAGCGCCGCCGCGGGTGCGCAACCAAGCCCGTGCGTCCTGTCAGCCGACCGCCTCCCACCCGCCGGCCACACGGCGGGTCATCCCCAATCCCTAATCCCGCCTCAACGCTGCCGGATCTCCTGCCGCAACTGCGCCACGCAGCGCCGGCTCACCTCCAGCGGTTGCTTGCCATGCCGCAACACCGCCTGCACCTGGCCCTCGACCAGGCGCCGCAGCTCGACCAGTTCGTGGCGCGCGACCAGACAGTTGCGGTGGATGCGCACGAAGCGCTCGGGGAACTCCTCCTCCAGCGCCTTCAGCGACTCCTCGATCAGGTCCTCGCCGCGCGCGTGGTGCACCACCACGTACTTTTCCTCGGCGTGCAGGTAGTGGATCTCGTCGACCGGGATCAGGCGCAGGCTGCCGCGCAGTCGCGCGCACAGGTGGTTGCGTCGCCGCGCCGACGTGGGCGCGCCGGCGCCGCCGCGGCCGGCCAGGAAGGTGCGCGCACGCTCCAGCGCCGCCGCCAGCCGCTCGGCACGCACCGGCTTCATCAGGTAATCGATCGCCGCCGCTTCGAACGCGGACAGCGCGTGCGCATCGCAGGCGGTGCAGAACACCACCGCCGGACGCGGCTCGAAGCTGGCCAGGTGGCGCGCCGTCTCCAGCCCGTCGGCGCCCGGCATGGCGATGTCCAGCAGCACCAGGTCCGGGCCGGTGCCGGCGCAGGCGCGCAAGGCGTCCAGGCCATTGCCGGCCTCGGCCACCACCTCGACTCCGGCATGCTCGGCCAGCAGCGCGCGCAGGCGCTCGCGCGCCAGGGGGTCGTCGTCGGCGATCAACACCTTCACGTGCGTCACCTCAGCGGCTGGAGCGAGGCCTGGCCGCATAGTAGCGCCGCTTCCGGCGGGCCGTCATCCGCGCCATGGTGGCGCTGGCCGCGCCGCGGCTGGGGCGCCCCCGGGGTGCCTCAGCCGGCGGCGAAGCGCGCGCTCATCCAGTCGCGCAGATCGGCGATCTCCTCGGCGCAGACCTGGTGCGCCATCGGGTACTGCTGCCATTGCAGCGGCATGCCCAGCGCCTGCAGCGCCTGCGCGGTCTGTGCGGCGAAGGTGCGCGGGATCACCGGGTCGCCCTGGCCATGGGCCATGAACACCGGCTGCGCCAGCGCCGCCGGCGCATGCCAGCGCCCGACCTCGGCCACGTCCGGCAGATAGGTGGACAGGGCGATCAGGCCGGCCAGCGGCCGTTCGCGACGCAGCCCGGCGGCCAGGGTAATCGCGCCGCCCTGCGAGAAGCCGGCCAGCAGCACGCGTTCGGCGGGCACGCCGCGTTCGTGCTCGCGCGCGATCAAATGCTCGACCTCGGCGACCGAGGCGGCCACCCCGGCGCTATCGGCGCGGTTGGAGAAGTCCTGGCTGACGATGTCGTACCAGGCGCGCATGCGCACGCCGTTGTTGATGGTCACCGGGCGCACCGGCGCATGCGGGAACACGAAGCGCAGGGCCGGCCAGTCGGGGCGCAGCAGTTCCGGCACCAGCGGCGCGAAGTCGTGGCCGTCGGCGCCGAGTCCGTGCAGCCACAGGACGGTCCAGGCCGGCGCGGCGGCGGTTTCGTGTTCGACTGTTTCCAGCATGTGCGGTGGTCCGGGCGAGATGCGCGGCATTATGCCTGCCGCGCCCGCCGGTCGGTCAGCGGGTCAGCCGGCGGCGCGCCGCGCGGCCGCGGCACGGCGCAGTTCGCCGGCACGCAACAGCACCGGCGGCGGCGTCTGCTCTTCGGGAATGGACAGGATGCGCAGTTGCCGCAGCCACAGCCCGACCGCGCGCGAGGAACTCACCGCCACCACCGGGATCGCCAGCGCCATGCCGATCACCACCGGCGCCATCCACGCCGCCAGCGACGGCGACACCACGTAGGCCATGCCGCCCATCAGCAGCCCGAACGCGCTGAGTCCGCCGTAGCTGCGCGCCAGCGCCAGCCACGACAGGCGGCCATCGTCGCGCTGCTGCGCGTCCCAGCCCGAGTCCTTGCCGGCCAGTACCTCGGCCACGCCGCGCGACTGCACGTACATCACCACCGGCGCCATCAACGCCGCCAGCACGGTTTCCAGCAGCATGCTCAGCAGCGCGCGCAGCGCGCCGCCGCAGCCGCGCCGCTCCTCGCGCCGCAGCAGCATCGCGAAGTAGCCCAGCACCTTCGGCGCCAGCAGCACGAACATGGTCACCGCGAACACCCAGAACACCCGGGTCGAATCCTGCTGGTGCCAGTAGCGCGCCGGCGAGAACGGATCCACCACCGTGGCGACCAGGTCGATGCCGTCGCTCTGCAACGGGATCGCGATGCCGATCAGCATCAGCAAGCCCCACATCGGCGCGGTGAAGTAGTGGCCGATGCCGATCATCATGTGCATGCGGCTGATCCAGTGCAGGCCGCGCGCGAACACCACCTTGGAATGCTGCAGGTTGCCCTGGCACCAGCGGCGGTCGCGCACCAGCAGGTCGGTCAGGGTCGGCGGGCCTTCCTCGTAGCTGCCCTGCAGGTACGGCACCATGTGCGTGGCCCAGCCGCCGCGGCGCATCAGCGCGGCCTCGACGAAATCGTGGCTGAGCACGTGGCCGCCGAACGGCTTGCGCCCGGGCAGCGCCGGCAGGCCCGCCTGTTCGGCGAAGGCCTGGGTGCGGATCACCGCGTTGTGGCCCCAGTAGTTGCTCTCGGCGCCATGCCACCAGGCCACGCCATAGGCGATCACCGGGCCGTAGACGCGGCCGCCGAACTGCTGCATGCGCGCGAACAGGCTGTTGCCGTTGACCACTTCCGGCAAGGTCTGGATCAGGCCGACGTCGGGATTGTTCTCCATCCCGGCGACCAGGCGCACGATGGTCTCGCCGGTCATCAGGCTGTCGGCGTCCAGGATCAGCATCTGCGGATAGGCGCCGCCGAAGCGGCGCACCCAGTCGGCGATGTTGCCGGCCTTGCGCTCGGCGTTGTCGCCGCGGCGCCGGTAGTAGATGCGGCCCTGGCCGCCGGTGCGCGCGACCAGATCGGCGTAGACCTGCTCCTCCTCGGCGCCAATCGCCGCGCGCGTGGTGTCGCTGAGGATGAAGAAATCGAACTGCGCGATCTGCCCGGTGGCCTCGACCGATTCGTAGATCGCCTGCAGCCCGGCCATCAGCCGGTGCGGATCCTCGTTATAGGTCGGCATCAACAGGGCGGTGCGGCTGCGCACGCTCGGCAGCGGCGCGTCCGGGTCGATGCCGAGCTTGCGCCCGGCGCCGAACACCAGGGTCACGAAGCCGGCCAGCGCGCTGACGAAGGAGAACGCGATCCACGCGAACAGCGGGATGAACAGCGCCATCAGGCAGGCTTCGAGCACGCTGACGCCGCCGATCAGCAGCACCTTGCCGATCAGCATGCTGGCGTAGGCGGTCATCAGCGCGGTGGTGCCGAACACGTACAGGCGCCGCCAGAACATGCCCATCGGCGTGGTCGGCAGGCGCTTGTTGCGCAGCTTGCCTTCGCGCAGCGACTGCACCGGCATCGCCAGGGGCGCCTCGGGCGGCAGCACCGCGTGACCGGCATCGGGCGCAGCGGGACGGGACAGGGTCGGTGGGGGAACGACCATGCTCATGCGATCCGCCAGTCTCGCCGGAACCCGCGCCGCATGCCGCGATCGGCCGCAGCGCGCCCTGGCGCCACCGGCGCCCTGTTGCTGTGATTACCGCTGGTACCCACGTTCTCTCCTATCAGGCGGGCAAACTACCGCCGCCACTGTAAACCGGGAATAGTAAGCTTTCGCGAAGATGGCCCGAACCCGCGCAGCGTGCGGCGCCCGCGATCCGTTCAGCCGCTCCGCCGCGCTCACCCGCGTTTTCCGCGTGTAGCAAGCATGCATGTCGCGCGCATGCGCCAGGTGCAGTGCAGGTGCCGCCATCGTGCTGCGCCACCTTCGGCGCGGCGCGGCGACAACGCGCGGTGCGGCGGCGGCGCGACGCGTGCGCGGTCGACCTGGGCGAGCGGCCGCCGCCGCATCGAGCAGGCGATTCAGGCCGGAGGCGCGCCGTCGTCGGCCTCGCCCGGCGGCGGCTCGGCGACGTAGGGGAAGGCCAGGGTGATGGTGGTGCCGTGGCCCAGTTCGGAATCCACGTCGACGAAACCGCCGGCCTGCCGCACCAGGCCGTATACCTGGGCCAGGCCCAAGCCGGTGCCCTTGCCCTCGGGCTTGGTGGTGAAATACGCCTCGAACAGCCGCGACTTGGTGTCCTCGGACATGCCTTCGCCCTGATCGCTGACCGCCAGGGTCACGTAACGGCCGGGCTGGCGCAGCGTGGAGGCGCCGCCGTCGAGCGGCACCTGCAGGGTGCCGCAACGGACCGACACCAGGTCGCCGGGCCGGCAGGCATCGCGCGCGTTCAAGGCCAGGTTCATCACCGCCTGCTCGACCGAGCCGCGGTCGGCGTAGGTGGTGGTGGCGCCCTCGGCGCTCGCCAGTTGCAGGCGCATGTCCCCGCCCAATGCCTGCTCCAGCAGCGGCTGCATCCTCACCACCAGCTCGCCCAAGTCCAGCCATTCCGGCTTGACCGGGTGCGCGCGGGCGAAGCCGAGCAGGCGCCGGGTCATCCGCGCGCCGTGCTGCAGCGCCTCGCTGGCGATGCCGAGCAGCTTGCGCTGGTCCGGCTGCAACCGCTGCGGCTGGTCGGCGACCATGCTCACCGAGGTCATCGCGGTCTGCAGCATGTTGTTGAAGTCGTGGACGACGCCGGCCAGCATCTGCCCGACCGCCTCGCCCTTCTGCGCCTGGGTCATCGCCCGCTCGGCGACGCGCTGCGCGGCCAGGGCGATGTCCAGTTGGCCGCGCAACTGGGTGTGTTCGGCCTGTAGGCGCTGCTGCCCCAGCATCTCGCTCGCGGCCGACGCCAGGACCGGGGTCGCGCCGGCGTGCGGCATGTCGCTCAGGGTGCGCAAGGCCTCCTGGATCTGGCGTTGCTCGGTGATGTCGCGGCTGATCACCAGCACGCTCTCGACGTCGGCCTCCGCGTTGGTCAGCGGACTGAGCAGCACATGCCACCACCGCATCCGGCCGTCCTGGGTCGGGCGCTGCGCGCAGAACTCGTACTGCGCGTTACGCAGTGCCGAAGCGAGCGCGGTCTCCACCAGCGGCCGCAAGTCGTCCGGCCACAACTCGACCCAACGGCGGCCGACGATGCACTTGGGTTCGGACACGCCCAGCAGTTCCAACCCGTGAGCGTTGATCGAGCGCACGACCCCGTCGCATCCGATCTCCTTGATGCAATCGTGCGAAAGCTCGACGACCTGGCGATAGCGGGCGTGAATTGGCAAGCGCGTCTCGCGATGGATGGGGAAGGATATCGCATCAGGGGGCCTCACCAGCGCTTCACCGCGCGGCGGCGAAGCTTCCTGCACCCCCAAGCTAATGGCATCACAGTATGCGCGCGACCTGCGTCGCCACCACGATCCTGTTGGTGGAAGACGACCACACGATCCGGGAACTGGCCGCGATGATGCTGGACGCCGATGGTTACCAGGTGCTTGCCGCCGGGACCGCGCAGGAGGCGATGGCACTGCTCGCAGGGCACCCGGAAGTGGACCTGATCTTCAGCGACGTGCAGATGCCCGGTTGCGACGGGGTGACCATGGTGCGCGAACTGCGTCGGCGCGCGGTCACCATTCCGGCCTTGCTCACCTCGGGCATGAAGCACCCGGAGCCGGCGGCGTTGCCCGCGCATACCGGGTTCCTGCCCAAGCCCTATAGCCACGCGGGCCTGCTACAGGCGTTGCGACGCCTGCAGCAATCGCGCTAGCGGCGCTGCCCGCACCGGGGCTCAAGCGAAGACCAGCTTTCCATACTGCGCCGAACGGATCGCCGCCAGGCGTTCGGCGACGAAGTGCTCGCCGGCGCGGACATCGCCGAAATACACCCCGTCGAAGGCATGCCGGCCGCGCACCGCGCCGTCGTCGCCGGTGATCCGGATCAGCGGCACCAGCACCCCATCGGGGCGCGCGGCGAGCAAGGCATCCAGCACGAAGCCATCCAGTTCGCGGCGCATGCGGGAGTCGGGTCGATTCATGCCGGCATTGCAGCACACTGCGGATGAAGGCCCCGCTACGCGGGCGCGTTCGGCGAGCGGCGCGACCGCCGGCGGCGCGGAACTCGACGCTAAACCGTTCATCGGTGACCTGCCATGGAGTGCCGCGTGGAGGGCGGCCGGTTTCACTATGCGGTAGCACCGCGGCTGTAGCGTAGACAACACGCGCGCTTCACGTGACTTTTATCGCCGCGTTCGTACATTGCTGAAGAAGCGCTAACCCGCTCGTCCGCAACACCTCTCTTCTCAGTGTTACGCCGCGTGCCCCGCCGGGTGCGCGGCGGCAGGTGCTTTCCGTGTCCCCGTCTCCCCCACCTCGACGGAACTGCCATGTCGCCCCCCACGCTCGCCGATCTGCCCGATAGACAACGCGATACCCATCCGGTCCTGCGCGCCCCCCGGCGCCGCCACCGCGACGCGCGCGGCCGCTTCATCCGCGCCGCCGAAGTCACCGTCAAGCTGCAGCCGGCGCCGCGCCGCGCCAGCCTGTTCGTGACCTCGGAAATGGCCGACTTCATCAAGGCCGGCGGCCTCGGCGACGTGGCCGCGGCGCTGCCGCGCGCGCTGCGCGGCAGCTGCGACATCCGCGTGCTGATCCCGGGCTACCCGGCGGTGCTGCGTAAGACCGGCCCGTTGCAGATCGTCGGCCAGATCGCCGCCCATGCCGGCCTGCCGGCCTGCGCGCTGGGCCGCGCCGAGCGCCCCGACGGCCTGTGTGTGTACGTGCTGCTGTGCCCGCAGCTGTTCGAGCGCCAGGGCTCGCCTTACGTGTCCAGCGAAGGCCGCGACTGGGAAGACAACGCGCTGCGTTTCGCCACCCTGTCGCACGCGGCCGCGCGGATCGCCGGCGGCCAGGCCGGGCTGGATTGGACCCCGGAGCTGCTGCACCTCAACGACTGGCCGTGCGCGCTGGCGGCGGCCTACGTGCGCTGGTCCGGCGGACGCACGCCGTGCCTGCTGACCATCCACAACCTGGCCTACCAGGGCCTGTTCCCGTATGCGATGGCCGGCGCCTTGGGCATTCCCGCCGAAGGCCTGCAGGACCTGGAGTTCTACGGGCAGATGTCGTTCCTGCGCGCCGGCATCGTCCACGCCGACCACGTCAACACGGTCAGCGTCAGCTACGCCGCGCAGATCACCGGCCCGGCGCAGGGCTGCGGCCTGGAGTCGCTGCTGGCCCGGCACGCCGCCAGCGGCCGCCTCAGCGGCATCGTCAACGGCATCGACGCCAGCTGGGACCCGCGCACCGACGACCACCTGCACGCCCATTTCGGCATCGACCAGTTCCAGGGCAAGCGCGAGAACGCCGCGCACGTGCGCCGCGCGTTCGGCCTGATCGACAGCGACGGGCCGCTGTTCGCGGTGGTGTCGCGCCTGGTGCACCAGAAGGGCCTGGACCTGATCTGCGAGGTCGCGCCGCAGATCGTCGCCGCCGGCGGGCAGATCGTGATCATCGGCGGCGGCGAGCCGCAGATCGAGCAGGCGGTGGCGTCACTGGCGCGACGCTACCCCGGTCAGGTCGGCGCGCACATCGGCTTCGAGGAACGGCTGGCGCGACGCATGTTCGCCGGCTCCGATTTCCTGCTGATGCCGTCGCGCTTCGAGCCGTGCGGGCTGAGCCAGATGTACGCGCAGCGCTTCGGCAGCCTGCCGATCGCGCACGCCACCGGCGGGCTGATCGACACTGTGGACGATGGCGTGACCGGCTTCCTGTTCGAGGACGCGTCCGCCGACGGCCTGCGCCGCTGCCTGCAGCGGGCGTTCCGCACCTTCCGCCTGCCGCGGCTGCTGCAGGCGATGCGCCGCGCGGCGATGCTGCGCCCCAGCGGCTGGGACCTGGCCGGACGCAAGTACATGGCCCTGTACGACCGCACCGCCGCTCCGCTCCCCGCGCCGGCATCGGCCGTGGCATGAGCGAACGGGAGCGGTCGCCGGACGCGACGCGGGTGTGGGAGGCGCCGCTGGACGCGGCCGACGATGCGCAGGAACGGCTGGCGCTGCAGGCACTGGCCCGGGGCGAGGCGGTGGACGCGTTCGCCTGGCTGGGCCCGCATGCGACCGCCGACGGCACTATTCGAGTGCGCGCGCTGGTGCCCGGCGCCGAGGCGCTGGGCCTGCTCGACGGCACCGGCAAGCTGGTCGCGCGGATGCGCGCGCATGCGCAGGCCGAGGGCCTGTTCGAGGGCGAACTGAAGGCGGCACTGCCGTATCGGCTGCGTATCGTGTGGCCGGACGCGGTACAGGAATGCGACGACCCGTATGCGTTCGGCCCGCTGCTGGACCCGGCCTGGCTGCACGGCATGGCCGCCGGCGACGGCGCCGCGTTGCGCGCGGCGCTGGGCGCGCACCACAGCCGCGTCGGCGCGGTCGACGGGGTGCGCTTCGCGGTGTGGGCGCCGCGGGCGCGCCGGGTGGCGCTGGTCGGCGACTTCAACGGCTGGGACGCGCGCCGCCATCCGATGCGCCTGCACCGCGAGGCCGGCGTATGGGAACTGTTCGTGCCGGGGCTGCGCGGCGGCGAGCAATACCAATACGAGATCCTCGCCGCCGACGGCACCCTCCTGCCGCGCAAGGCCGACCCGGTCGCGCGGCACAGCACGCGCGCGCCCGGCACCGCCTCGGTGGTGCCGAGCGCGGCCGCCTTCGCCTGGCACGACGCGGACTGGTTGGCGCAACGCCAGGCGCAGGCCGGCGCCGCGCGGCCGATGAGCATCTACGAACTGCATGCCGGTTCCTGGCGCCACGATGCGCAGGGCCAGCCGCTGCACTGGGACGCGCTGGCAGAGCAGCTGATCCCCTACGTGCAGGAGCTGGGCTTCACCCATCTCGAACTGTTGCCGATCGCCGAGTATCCGTTCGGCGGTTCCTGGGGTTACCAGCCGCTGGGCCTGTACGCGCCGACCGCGCGCCACGGCGACGCCGCCGGCTTCGCGCGCTTCGTCGATGCCTGCCACCAGGCCGGGATCGGGGTGATCCTGGACTGGGTCGGCGCGCACTTCCCCGACGACGCGCACGGCCTGCAGCGTTTCGACGGCGCCGCCCTGTACGAGCACGCCGACCCGCGCGAAGGCGTGCACCGCGAGTGGAACACCCTGGTCTACGACTACGGCCGCCCTGAAGTGGTCGCCTACCTGATCGGCAGCGCGCTGGAATGGATCGAGCGCTTCCACGTGGACGGCCTGCGCGTGGATGCGGTGGCGTCGATGCTGTACCGCGACTACGGCCGCAACGAGGGCGAGTGGGTGCCCAACGCGCAGGGCGGGCGCGAGAACCTGGAGGCGATCGCGTTCCTGCGCCGGCTCAACGCCGAGATCGCGCAGCGCTTTCCCGGGGTGCGGGTGATGGCCGAGGAGTCCACCGCCTGGCCGGGCGTGACCGCGCCGCCGGAACGGGGCGGACTGGGGTTCAGCCACAAATGGAACATGGGCTGGATGCACGACACGCTCAGCTACATGCGGCGCGATCCGATCCACCGCCAGCACCACCACAGCGAGATGACCTTCGGCGCGATGTACGCGTTCTCCGAGCATTTCGTGCTGCCGCTCTCGCACGACGAGGTGGCGCCGGGCAAGGGTTCGCTGCTGGCGAAGATGCCCGGCGACGCCTGGCAGCGCTTCGCCAACCTGCGCGCCTATCTGGCCTTCATGTGGGCGCACCCGGGACGCAAGCTGCTGTTCATGGGCGGCGAGTTCGGGCAGTGGCAGGAATGGGACCACGACCGCGCGCTGGACTGGGCGCAGGCGCAGCGCCCGGAGCATCGCGGCGTGGCGCGGCTGGTGGGCGACCTCAACCGCCACCTGCGCGCGCTGCCGGCGCTGTACCGCAGCGATCGCACGGCCGACGGCTTCGAATGGAGCGTGGCCGATGACCATCGCAACAGCGTGTTCGCCTTCGTGCGCCACGATCGCGACGGCGCCGCGCCGCCGTTGCTGGCGGTGAGCAACTTCACCCCGACCGTGCATCACGGCTATCGCCTCGGCGTGCCGCGCGGCGGCCTCTGGCGCGAACTTCTCAACACCGACAGCGGCTACTACGGCGGCTCCAACCAGGGCAACGGCGGTCTCCTGCGCACGCTGGCCGAGCCGATGCATGGGCATGCGCAATCGCTGGCGCTGACCCTGCCGCCGCTGTCCACCCTCTGGTTGCAAGCGGAGTACTGACGTGAACATCGCAACGAACCCCACACCGCCCGGCACCACCGCGGCGACGCCGGCCGCCGCCCTGCGCCAGGGCGCCTGGCCCACCGCCGACGGCGAGGTCGCCTTCGCGCTGTGGGCGCCGGACGCCGGCGCCGTGGAGCTGGTGTTCGCCGACGGCGGCCGGCAACCCATGGCCGCCGCCGCGGACGGCTATTTCGCCGCCACCCTCGCCTGCGCTCCCGGCACGCGCTACCGCTATGCGATCGACGGCGGCGAGCCGGTGCCCGATCCGGCCTCGCGCTGGCAGCCCGACGGCGTGCACGGCGCCAGCGCGGTCCTGGCCAGCGACGGCTACCGCTGGAGGCACGACGCCTGGCGTGGCCGGCCTTGGGCGGAAACGGTGTTCTATGAGCTGCACGTGGGCGCCTGCGGCGGCTATGCCGGGCTGCGCGCGCAGTTGCCGACGCTGGCGGCGCTGGGCGTCACCGCGCTCGAACTGATGCCGCTGGCCGCCTTCCCCGGCCGCCACAACTGGGGCTACGACGGCGTGTTGCCGTATGCGCCGGCGGCGGCCTACGGCCACCCGGACGAACTCAAGGCGCTGATCGACGAGGCACACGGCCTGGGCCTGAGCGTGTTCCTGGACGTGGTCTACAACCACTTCGGCCCGGACGGCAATTACCTCGGCCAATACGCCTCGCGCTTCTTCCGCGAGGACGCGCCGACGCCGTGGGGCGCGGCGATCGACTTCCGCCTGGCGCCGGTGCAGCGCTACTTCATCGACAACGCGCTGATGTGGCTGCACGAGTACCGCTTCGACGGGCTGCGCCTGGACGCGGTGCACGCGATCGTGCCCAACGCGTTCCTGGACACGCTGCGCGAGGCGATCGCGGCCAGCGTGCCGGCCGGGCGCCACGTGCACCTGGTGCTGGAGAACGAGGCCAACCAGGCCGGCGTGCTGGAGCGCGGCTACAGCGCGCAATGGGACGACGACTTCCACAACAGCCTGCACGTGCTGCTGACCGGCGAGCACGAAGGCTATTACGCCGGCTTCGCCGACGCGCCGGCGCAGCACCTGGCGCGGGTGCTGGGCGAAGGCTTCGCCTACCAGGGCCAGGCCGACCACCGCGGCCACGCCCGCGGCGAACCCAGCGGCCACCTGCCGCCGCACAAGTTCGTGATCTTCGCGCAGAACCACGACCAGATCGGCAACCGCGCGCGCGGCGACCGGCTGATCACCCAGGTGAGCGAAGCGGCGCTGCGCGCGGCGCTGGCGCTGACCGCGCTGACCCCGATGATCCCGCTGTTCTTCATGGGCGAGCCGTGGGGCAGCCGCACCCCGTTCCTGTTCTTCACCGACTTCGCGCCGCCGCTGGACGAGGCGGTGCGCGAGGGCCGGCGCCGCGAGTTCGCGCATTTCGCCGCGTTCGCCGATCCGCAGCAGCGCGCGACGATTCCCGATCCGAACGCCGTGTCCACCTTCGAGGCCTCGATCGCCGACATCAGCGACGCCACGCATGGCGACGGCGCGCGCTGGCGCGACTGGTTCGCCGCGCTGATGGACCTGCGCCGCCAGCAGCTGATGCCGGCGCTGACGCAGGCGCGCGCGCTCGGCGCGCGCACGCTCGGGGCCAAGGCGGTGGCCGCGGGGTGGACGCTCGGCGACGGCGAATGGCATGTGGCCGCCAACTTCGGCGACGCGCCGGTGGCGCTGGACCTGCCGGGCCGCACCGTGCATGCCGAGAACGCGGGCGAGGATCCGGCGCGGTTGCCGCCGAATGCCTTCGTCGCACGCTATCGCCCGGGTTCCACCGCCTGAGCCCACGCTGTCGCGACGCCGTCGCGACAGCGCTGCCGGCAAGCTGGCGCTCCCGTCGGTCGCCGCACCGCGCACGCATGGCGTGCGCGGCCGCAGTGACGGCGCACTCTTCCTTCTGCCGGCCCGACTTGCCCATGACCGACACCCCCTTGCACACCCTGGCGTCAGCCGCCGGCCTGCTGGTCGACTGGATCGACGCCTCCAACACGCC
Source organism: Xanthomonas sp. DAR 35659 (assembly GCF_041242975.1). Lineage (NCBI taxonomy): Bacteria > Pseudomonadati > Pseudomonadota > Gammaproteobacteria > Lysobacterales > Lysobacteraceae > Xanthomonas > Xanthomonas medicagonis. The sequence goes on along the minus strand of NZ_CP162488.1, from coordinate 887,715 downwards.
GCGCACGGTCGGCGACGACACGCTGCGCAGCGTGCTCGGCGCGCTCGGCCTGGACGCGCACGACGCCGCGGCCTGCCGCGACAGCCTGCGCCGGCTGCAGGCCACCGCCACCGCCGCGCCGCTGCTGACCGCCGACCTCGGCTCGCCGATCGACGCCGGCGGCGCGCCCGGCGCGGCGTACCGGCTCGAACACGAGGACGGCACCTGCCGCGATGGCCGCTTCGACGCGCAGGGCCGCGTGGCGGCGCTCGACACGCATGGCTACTGCACCCTGCAGCACGGCGAGCGCGCCACCACCCTGGCCGTGGCGCCGCCGCGCTGCTATGGCGTCGCCGAAGCGGTCGGCGCGTCCGCGCCGCGGCGCTGGGGCCTGTCGCTGCAGGTGTACTCGGCGCGGGGCCGGCACGACGCCGGGATCGGCGATGCGGACGGCGTCGCCGCCTGGGCCGATCGCATCGCCGCGGCCGGCGGCGATGCGATCGCGCTGAGCCCGGTGCACGCGGCGCGGCCGGTCGGCGGCCACTACAGCCCGTACTCGCCGGGCGACCGCCGCTTCCTCGATCCCTTGCAGGCCGCGCCGGCGCACGTGCTCGGCGCCGAGGCGGCGCAACACGCGCTGCAGGCAGCCGGGCTGCAACAGGCCTTCGCCGAGGCGCACATGCGCACGCTGATCGACTGGCCGATATCGGCCGCGGCGAAGTGGCGGTGGCTGCAGCAACTGCATGCCGACTTCGCCCAGGCCGACCCCGCCCTGCACGCGGACCTGGCCGCGTTCGAGCACGAACGCGGCGCCGCCCTGCGCGACTACGCCGCCTTCGCCGCGCGCGATTTCGGCGATGCCGATCCGGCCCTGCACCGCTTCGCGCAATGGCTGGCCGCGCGCAGTTGGGCCGACGTGCAGCGGCAGGCGCGCGCGGCCTGCATGGGCATCGGCCTGATCGCCGACCTGGCGGTGGGCTTCGATCCCAACGGCGCCGAGGCCGCGGCCTGGCCGCAGGCGGTGCTGGCCGGGCTGGAACTGGGCGCGCCGCCGGACGCGTTCAACGGCGACGGCCAGGCCTGGGGCATCGGCGGCTACTCGCCGACCGGGCTGCGCGCCAGCGGCTATGCGCCCTTCATCGAGCTGCTGCGCGCGGTCATGCGCGATCGCGGCGGCGTACGCATCGACCACATCCTGGGCCTGCTGCGGCTGTGGACGATTCCGCGCGGCGCCCGTTCCGCCGACGGCGTATACCTGCGCTATCCGCTGCACGACCTGCTGCGCCTGCTGGCGCTGGAATCGTGGCGGCACCGGGCGATCGTGGTCGGCGAGGACCTGGGCGTGGTGCCGGACGGCATCCGCGCCGAACTGTCGCAACGCGGGGTGATGGGCATCGACGTGCTGCTGTTCACCCGCGACGCCAAGGGCGCGTTCCTGCCACCGGCGCGCTGGCGCGCCGATGCGATCGCCACCACCACCACTCACGACCTGCCGACCCTGCGCGGCTGGCGCCAGGGCGAGGACATCGACTGGCGCCGTCGCCTGCAGCTGTCCGATGCCGCGCAGCAGCGCGCCGACCACGCGACCCGCACCGCCGACGTGGCCGCGATGGACGCCGCGGTCGCCGCCGCGCTGCCGCCGCACGATCCGGAGCTGGACGCTTTGCGCTTCGTCGCCGCCACGCCCTCGCCGCTGGCGCTGCTGCCGGCCGAGGACGCGCTGGGCCTGGACCAGCAACCGAACCTGCCGGGCACCGTCGACGGCCACCCGAACTGGCGCCGGCGCCTGCCCGCGCCGGACGCGGCCGCCGCCGACACCCTGCTCGCCACCCGCCTGGACGCGTTCGCGCACGCCCGCCGCACCGCCTCCGCCGCGCAAGGAACCACACGATGAGCTTGATCCCACTGCGCGCCACCGCCCGCCTGCAATTGCATGCCGGCTTCACCCTGCTCGACGCCGCCGAACAGGTGCCGTACTACGCCGGGCTGGGCATCAGCCACCTGTACCTGTCGCCGATCGGCACCGCGGTGCCCGGCTCCACCCACGGCTACGACGTCACCGATCCGCGCCAGGTCAATCCCGAACTCGGCGGCGAACCGGCGCTGCTGCACCTGTCCGAACGCGCGCGCGCGCACGGCATGGGCTTGATCCTGGACATCGTGCCCAACCACATGGCCGCGCACGCGGCCAACCCGTGGTGGTGGGACGTGCTCAAGCATGGCCGGCAGAGCCGCCACGCCAGCTGGTTCGACATCGACTGGCGCGCGCCTGGGCGCGACGGCAAGCTGTGGCTGCCGGTGCTGGACCGTCCCTACGCGCAGGCGCTGAGCGAAGGCGTGCTGCAATTGCAGGTGGACGCGGACGGCGAGGCGCAGCTGGCGCATCACGACCAGCGCTTCCCGATCCGCCTGGAAGGCGCCGTCGCGCAGGACCCGCCGGCCACCCGCCAGGCCTGGGCGGCGCGGCTCAACGACGCCGCGCGCCTGGGCGACGACGCGCTGCACCGGCTGATCGAACGCCAGTGCTACCGCCTGGCCTGGTGGCGGGTGGGCAACGACATGCTGAACTACCGCCGCTTCTTCGACATCACCTCACTGGCCGCGTTGCGCGTGGAGCAGAACGAGGTGTTCGCCGCGGTGCACGAACTGCCGCTGCGACTGGTCGCAGAGGGCCACCTGGACGGCGTGCGCGTGGACCACGTGGACGGCCTGGCCGATCCCACCGGCTACGTGCAGCGCCTGCGCGCGCAACTGGACCGCGCCGGACGCCGCCGCGGCATCGCCGCCGGTGGCATCGCGCTGTACATCGAGAAGATCCTCGCACCGCGGGAAACCCTGCGCAGCGACTGGCCCTGCGACGGCAGCACCGGCTACGACTTCATGGACCAGGTCGCCGGCGTGCTGCACGACCCGGCCGGTGCCGCGCCGCTGACCGCGCTGTGGCGGCGCTGGAGCGGGCGCAGCGGCGATTTCGGCCAGGAACAGCGGGCCGCGCGCGACGAGATCCTGCGCGGCTCGCTGCAGACCGAATTCGTGCGCACCGTGCAGGCGCTGGCGGCCGCCGCGCACCTGGAACCGGGCACCCGCGAGTTCAGCCCGCAGATGCTGGCGCAAGGCCTGATGGCGCTGCTGCGGCAGTTCGAGGTGTATCGCACTTACGCCGGCCCCGACGGTCTGGACGAAACCGACACGGCGCGCCTGGCGCACGCCGCGCAGCGCGCGCGCGTCGACGCCGAACCGCGCGTGGTCGCCGCGATCGACGCCATCGAGCGCTGGAGCCGCGACGGCCGCGGCATCGGCAAGGCGCAGGTGGCGCTGCGCCGCATCGTGCGCCGGCGCATCGAGCAACTGTCGGCGCCGCTCAACGCCAAGTCGGTCGAGGACACCGCGTTCTACCGCCACGGCGTGCTGCTGTCGCGCAACGAGGTCGGCAGCGACCCGGACGTGTTCGCGCTGGCGCCGGCGGACTTCCACGCCGCCAACGCCGCCCGCGCGCAGCGCCATCCGCGCGCGCTGCTGGCCACCGCCACCCACGACCACAAGCGCGGCGAAGATGTGCGCATGCGCCTGGCCGCGCTCAGCGCGCAGGCGCCGTGGTGGGCCGAACAGGTGACGCGCTTCCAGGCCTTGTCCGCCGACCTGCTGCCGGCCGGCAGCGCCGCGCCGCTGCCCGGCGACCTGCTGATGCTGTGGCAGATGCTGGTCGCCGCGTGGCCGCTGGAGCTGGCCGCCGACGACGCCGACGGCCTGCGCGACTACGCCGAGCGCATCGCCGCCTGGCAAGGCAAGGCCGCGCGCGAGGCCAAGCTGCGGACCTACTGGACCTGGCCGAACGAGGCCTACGAGAACGCCGCGCGCGCACTGCTGGACGCGGCGCTGCTGGCGCCGGCCGGCGCGCCGCTGCGCCAGGCGCTGGCGCAGGCGGCCGCGGCGCTGGCCCCCGTCGGCGCACGCAACAGCCTGGTGCAGACCACGCTGCGCCTGACCGCGCCCGGCGTGCCCGACCTGTATCAAGGCACCGAAGGCTGGGACCTGTCGCTGGTCGACCCGGACAACCGCCGTCCGGTGGACTACGCGCTACGCGCGGCCTGGCTGCGCGACGCACCGACGCCGACAGCGCTGCTCCGCGATTGGCGCAGTGGCCAGGTCAAGGCCTGGCTGACCGCGCAGCTGCTGCAGTTGCGCGTCGCGCACCCGGCCCTGTTCGCGCACGGCGGCTACCGCCCGCTGCTGGCGCAGGGCGCGCACGCCGAGCGCGTGCTCGGCTTCGCCCGCGAACACGACGGACAGACCCTGCTGGTGGTGGTGCCGCGCCTGGGCGCGACCGCGCAGGCGCTCGATCCGTCCGCGCCGCTGCACGCGCCGCTGGAGTGGCATGACACCATTCTGACGCTGCCCCCGGCACAGTACCGGCACGTGCTGGGCGGACAGACGCTTGCACTTTCGGCGGCGACGCCGGTGTCCGCGCTGCTCGCCGACTTCCCGGTCGCCGTACTGGCCCCCCTCCCCTGACAAGACCGCCATGGACGAAGAAACACGCAAGCGCCGCATCGAGCAACTCGCACACGAAATCTGGGAGGCCGAAGGCCGGCCCGACGGCCGCGCCGCCCGCCACTGGGCGATGGCGGAGCGCCTGGTCGACGCCGAAGCCCAGGCCCATCTGCAGGACCCACCGCTTTCTTCCGCCGGCAACGGCTCCGCCACGTCGTAAGGACTCCGTATGCCCCTCCGCAAATTCGCCAGCCGTTCGCGCATCCGCGAAGGCCGCTCCTTTCCCCTGGGCGCCACCTGGGACGGCCTGGGCGTCAATTTCGCGATCTATTCGAGCAACGCCACCAAGGTGGAGCTGTGCCTGTTCGACGAGCGCGGGCGCGAGGTCGAGCGCATCGTCCTGCCCGAGTACACCGACGAGATCTGGCACGGCTACCTGCCCGACGCGCGCCCCGGCCAGCTGTACGGCTATCGCGTGCACGGCCCGTACGCGCCCGATGCCGGGCACCGCTTCAATCCGAACAAGCTGCTGCTCGATCCCTACGCCAAGCAGTTGGTCGGCGAAGTGAAATGGGCGCCGCACCTGTTCGGCTACACCATCGGCCACAAGGACGCGGACCTGAGTTTCGACCGCCGCGACAGCGCCGCCTACATGCCCAAGTGCGCGGTGATCGATCCGGCCTTCACCTGGGGCAAGGACCAGCGCCTGCAGACCCCGTGGGACCGCACGGTGATCTACGAGACCCACGTGCGCGGCACCACCATGCGCCACCCGTCGGTCCCCGAGGCGTGGCGCGGCACCTTCTCCGGACTGAAGGTCGACGAGGTGGTGGAGCACATCAAGCGGCTCGGCATGACCGCGGTGGAGCTGCTGCCGGTGCACGCCTTCGTCGACGACGAATACCTGCTCAAGCAGGGCCTGCGCAACTACTGGGGCTACAACACCATCGGCTTCTTCGCGCCGCAGCCGCGCTACATGGCCACGCGTACCGTGGCCGAATTCAAGCAGATGGTGGCGCGGCTGCACCATGCCGGGCTGGAAGTGATCCTGGACGTGGTCTACAACCACACCGCCGAAGGCAACGAACTGGGCCCGACCCTGTCGTTCAAGGGCATCGACAACGCCAGCTACTACCGCCTTGCCGAGGACCGCCGCTTCTATATCAACGACACCGGCACCGGCAACACCTTCGACCTGACCAATGCCGGCGCGCTGCGCATGGTCAACGACTCGCTGCGCTACTGGGTCTCGGAGATGCACGTGGACGGGTTCCGCTTCGACCTGGCCACCATCCTCGGCCGCGAGCACCACGGTTTCGACCCCAAGGGCGGCTTCCTCGATGCCTGCCGCCAGGATCCGCTGTTGAGCCAGGTCAAGCTGATCGCCGAGCCGTGGGACGTCGGCCCCGGCGGCTACCAGGTCGGCGGCTTCCCACCAGGCTGGTCGGAGTGGAACGACAAGTTCCGCGACAACGTGCGCGCGTTCTGGCGCGGCGACGAAGGCCAACTAGCCGAGCTGGCCACGCGCCTGACCGGCTCGGCCGACCTGTTCAACCATCGCGGCCGCCGTCCGTCGGCCTCGGTCAATTTCGTCACCGCGCACGACGGCTTCACCCTGCACGACCTGGTCAGCTACGCGCATAAGCACAACGAGGCCAACGGCGAAGAGAACCGCGACGGCTCGGACAACAACATCTCGGCCAACTACGGCGCCGAGGGCGAGACCGACGACGAGCAGATCAACGCGCTGCGCCAGCGGCAGATGCGCAACATGCTGGCCACGCTGTTGCTGTCGCAGGGCACGCCGATGCTGCTGGCCGGCGACGAGTTCGGGCGCAGCAAGGGCGGCAACAACAACACCTACTGCCAGGACAACGAGCTGACCTGGCTGAACTGGGAAGGCGGCGAGCGCGCCGAGCGGCTGGCCGCATTCGTGACCCGCCTGAGCCACCTGCGCGCGCACTACCCGCTGCTGCACCGCGCGCGCTTCTTCGATGGCGTCTACGACGAGGAGCTGGGCATCAAGGACGTGACCTGGCTGGCGCCGGACGGCGAGGAAATGACCGAGGGGTCCTGGCACGACCCGCATGCGCGGGCGATGATGATGCGCCTGGACGGCAGAGCGCCGTCCAGCGGCCTGCGCCAGGCGGCGTCGAACGTGACCTTGCTGATGATCATCAACGGTGCGGTGGAGGACGTCGGCTTCACCCTGCCATTGGTCGAGGGCGAGCACTGGCGCGTGCTGATCGACACCGCCGAACGCGACCTCGAGCATGGCCTGCCCGGCGGCTCGCAGTGGCACGGCATCGGCCGTTCGCTGACCCTGCTGGCGGCCGAGCGCGACAACAAGTCCACCGCCGCCCAGCACCGGAACGCGGCGGCGCCGCCGGCGGCGGGGTAAGCGGTCGGCGTTGGCACGGTAGTCGATGATCGGGGTGGGGACTGGGCCCGCCTCCGACAAAGCAAGTGCCGGCGTGTGCAGTCGCGGCTTCGGCCGCGGCTGCTGGCATCACCGATATCCGTCGATCGCGAGCGACCTCATGCCTGCCCTGTAGGAGCGGCTTCAGCCGCGACTGTTTCCGCAGCTCGTGGCCCATTCGCCATACAGCGATGTTCCAGAACGTATCGATTCTGTCGCGCATGCGACACCGAGACCTCTCGACTCCGTTCGTCGCGGCTGAAGCCGCTCCTACAGAACTGCCAACGAAGTTCGCCGTAGAGCCGCCTCTCGTAGGAGCGGCTTCAGCCGCGACGACCTCCGCAGCACGCAGCCCATCCGCATCCACATACAACGTTAGCGCAAGCGATCTGCGTCAACGCACCATGCGATGCCAAGGCATGCGACGTCTCCGCTCGCCGCTAAAGCCGTGCCCGAGATCGATGCACCCGCGCCCTCCCCTGGCCTTCGGCGTCTCCTGGAAATTGGAACCCAGGCGATCCATCGAGCGCTGCTCCGCCAGGCAGGCGCACGATCGCCCTCACGCGGCTCGCTTGCCGGAGTGCAAGGGAAGCTGCAAGCTTCGCGCTTCCGATCGACCACTCCTCGCCATCAGATGAAACGCGCACTGCTCGCTCTATGCCTGCTCAGTCCCGCGACGTGGGCCTGCGACCACCACCTCCCGCTGTCGGGCGCGGTCAGCGTCACGACCTGTACGCCGCAGGAGGATTCGGCCGACTGCGTCTTTTCCGGAAGCGTGCTGCTCGACTACATGGAGGCGATTCCGGACAGCGACGCGAACTTCACCATCGCCATGCACGCCAGCCCATGGCGCATGTACGACGGACAGTGGCGCATTCTCACCCCCGAAGAACTCGCCACGGCCGTGCGTGCGAAGCGCGACGCCAAGGTAAAGCAGGTCGAACTGGTGGCTTCGTGGACCGGCGTGTCGCCGCAGCCGGGTGTGCCGTCGCTCGCAGAACGCGTCTCCCAGGCCCTGGACGGCTTTCCCGTGAAGGGCGAAGACGGCTTCCTGTGGCTTTCCAAGGACGGCGCGCGCCACACCACCCGCCAGGCCTACACGATGCGCCGAGGCGCCGGCTCTTACTTCCTGCCCGAGGGCGCGGACCTGTTCGTGTCTCTGGCAGGCGGTTGGCCCGCCTACGTGGAAGACGAGATCGACGAGACCGATCTAGCGCTGTTGACGCAGGCCGCGGCCGGGTGGGACATCATGTTCCTGTGTCCGGACAAGGCCCTGGCCGGCTTCGAGCGCGCCGCGGCGAAGGGCAGCGCCATCGCCGCCTACAACGCCGCGCTGATGCGCCTGGAACGCGGCGGAGACGGCGACCGTGCCGCCGCACTGTCGCTGCTGGAACGTGGCGCCGCACTGAAGGACGCCAAGTCGCAGGAGCGGTTGGCGCTGGAGCGCACGCGGCGTTAGCCAGCCTGGCGGGCCGATGTGCGCGCATCCGCGATCACTGTCGCGCATTCCCCTCCACATACGGCCGCGCCTGCAACATCACCACCTCGTCGCCGACCACGGCCCACTCGATGTCCTGATCGACGCCGCCCAGCGCCTGCTTGGTCAGCGCACCGACCTCGGCCAGCCGCGCGATCAGCGCGTCGGTCAACACCTGGCGGGTGCCGGTGATCGGCACTTCGCGGACACCGCCGGTGGCATTGGCGACGAGTTGGGTGTCTTCCGCCGAGTGACTCAGCACCTGCACCGCCTTGGAGCGGGTCGAATACATCACCTGCTCGGCCTGGCGCTTGCCTTCGACCACGCGGATGCCCAGGCCGCGCTTGGCCGAGATGTAGGTGACGTGGCGGCGGTCGGCGTCGAACGGGTCGCGGGTGATCATCACGCCCGAGCTGTCCGACGGCGCGGCCGCCTGCACCAGCACCGCCATGGCCACCGCGTCCTGCGGCAGGCCGGCGGCGGCGCGCGCTTCGTAGGCCTCGAAGTTGTAGACGGACGCCCACACCGTCTGCACCGCCTTGGCCAGGGCGTCGGCGCGGGTGACGTTGGGCACGGTGGTGTAGAGGCCGGCACCGCTGAACCCGGGCAGATCCTCGGAGTTGGACGAGCTGCGCACGAACACGCCGGCGCCGTGCAACTGCGTGCGCCATTGCGCCTCCAGCGCGCGCGCCAAGGCCGGATCGGGCGCGGCCTCGGCGATCTCGGCGCGTAGCGTCGCCAGCGCGGCGCGGCGCACGTCGGCGTCGGTGGCGAAGCCGGGCGCGCGCTGCAGGTCGCGCAGGCGCGACGCGATGTGCAGGCGCTGCATCGTCGCCGCATAGAAGGAGAACGGAATGCAGAAGCCGTCCGGCACGCGCGCGGCCGGCGGCAGCACCGCCTTCAGCGTGCCGAGGTTGGCGGCCTTGGTTCCGCAAGAGCGGCTGTCGCGGGCGCGCAGCGCGGCCAGCGGCTTGAGCGCGACCACGGCCAGATCCGGACGCGGCAGCGCGCGCGCCGCCACGCGCGGGGCCGTCGCCTGCGCGCTCGCCGACGGGCCCGCCAGCGGCGTCACCCGGTAGTCGTTGTGGCTGACCTCCAGCCGCACCCAGCGGCCGTCGTACTGGCGCAGCGCCGCCTGCGCGTCGCGTACATACACGTTCGGGATGCCCCAGCCCTTGGCCAGCAGGTTGACGTGCGACAGCAGGGTCGACGGACGCTGCGTGACCAGGCCGGCGACCGGCGCCAGCGCGATCGGCACTTCGTCCAGCACCGGGATGTCGCGCGGACTCAGCGTGCGCAGCTGCGCCTCGGAGCGGACGATGCGCAGCCGCCCCTCGGCGCGGCCGGTGTTCAACGGCAGGAAGCGCTGCTCGCGCAACAACGCCTCCTGGGTGACGAAGGCCAGCCCGGTCGCGGCGGCCAATTGCTCCTGCTGCGTGGAGTTGGTCTTGAAGCGCAGCGCGTCGTAGAACGACGCGCGCAAGGCGGCGTCGGTCTGCTGCAACAGCGGCGCCGTCAGGACATCGCCCTCCCAGAACTCGTAGGTGTAGCCCGGCAGATCGCGCTGCCAGCTCAGGGTGCCGAACAGGAACCGCCGCTGCGGATCGCGGTACTGCGCCTTCAGCGCCGCCTTGTCCATCTCCGGTGCCAGACGCTGGCGCACGAACTGCTCGTGCAGCGCGAACCGCGGCGTGTTGAGGTAGTAGACGCGCCCGCCCTGCTGCCGGTCGATGACGAAGAGCAGGTGCGGGATTTCCAGCGCGGTGCCGGGGTTGTAGACCCGCGCCAGCCGCGCGAACTGCGCGCGGCTATCCAGGCGCGGCAGCGCATCCGGTCCCAGCACCAGCCGCGGGGTGGTGCCCTCGCGGCCTGGCCGGTATTCGTAGGGCGAAGGTTTGCGCGCGGTCTGCGCCAGCGCGGAGGTGGCGCAGCACGCCAGTAGGGAAAAGGTGGCGCCCCACGCGATCAAACGGTGCCAGGCAAGGCGCGAACGGGCTCGGTCCATGATGCCGGTGCGAAGTGGAGAGAGCGGATCATAAGTCAGTCCAGGCAGGGTTGGATGCGCTGGCTACGCGGCCATGGCCCAGGACCGCGACAGGGTCCGCGATCACCCAACGCCGCTCCGCTGCGGCAGCTCGCACTGCGTCGTCAGCCGGCGTACCGCTGCCTCAACGCCGATGAACCGGTGCCGCTGCAGCAAATAGCTCGCCCCGAGCACGAGCACACCGATGGGGACCACGGCCGGCTTGATGGCGAGCGCCAGGATCAATGTCGCGACGACGTACAGCGCCCACCAGTTGCATACGCCGACCAAACGGATCTCGCGCCGTTGCCGGTCGATCACCAGCAGCCCGCGCATGACCGGTGGGTATCGCCAGTACCAGCCAAACCGGATGCCAAAGCTCTCACGGAAAGCCCAGGTGCGTTCGGACAGCGGCCGGAACCGCAGGGCGGTCCAGTTCTTCGCCTCCATTTCGCTTTCCAGCCGATCGACGGGAAAGCGCAGCAACGCCGCGGTCGGCACCGCGATGCGGCGGCCGAATACCGGTATCCCCCACGGCCAATAGGCGCGATTCCAGAGTACCAGCAGGATGCCCTCGATCAGCAGCAGGACAAGGAGTGCAGTGGCCATTCGTCGTCCATTGGCGCGTGTTGGGTCGGGCCCGGGTGGCGAGGCGAGATCGGCTGCGGTGCGGTCGACGCCACCTGCGCCCATGCGTGCACACCTGTGGCGCTCGTCGTCCCGCGTCCTCGCAAACCTCCTGTTGGCGGCTTGGTCGACACGGTCGATATGCGCCGTCGGGCACCCGACTACGATGACAGAAATGGGGCCTGGCATGGCGCAACGACTGCCGCCGACGCGGCCTCGATCCTACGCGAGCCATCCAGACGATGGCTACGCTGCCAAGCCCTGTGGAGACCGGCGATCCTCGCCTGGGTTGGCGGAAGCGTGAAGCAGCAGTGTGGCTGCCGGGTTCGATACGCGCACCACAGGATGCTGCCCACTGCGGGCTAACCGCCCAACCGAATGCCCCGCGGACGCCATCGGCCAGCTAGCCGATCTCGAAGACCTCGGCAAAGCGGCTCGGCATGCCGCCCAGCAGCGTCTCCAGGTAGGGATAGGGTTTGATCGCGTCCAGCCAGGCGAAATAGCGCGCTTCCGACACATGCCGGCGCACGGCGTCCAGCACTGCCTGGCAGCGCGGCTCCGACAGCAGCGGCAGCGGCGCCCTGGGCGCAGCGTGATCGCCCGAGAAGTCACCCTTCAGTACGTGCGTTCCCAGCCACGCGACTTCGGTCGCGGCGTCGTTGTCCAGCGCGGCCAGTTGCAGCACGCGCCCCGACAACAAGGGGTAGGCGCCCAGCAGCCAGCCATAAAGCTGCGTGGTCCACAGCGGGCACCGGATCGCGAACGCCGAGTCCAGCCATGCCGGCAGTTCGGCGCTGGCGAGATACTTCGTGCAGAAGACCATGCCGGCCGAGAAATCGCCGCAGGCCACGCTCCATGCGAAACGGTGGTCGGGGTGGGCGAACGGATCCTGCGGCGCGGCGACGGCCAGCCGCGCTCCGTTCCAGCGCGCTGGATCCATCAGGCAGCGGCCCAGGGTCTGCCGCGCATCGTCGGCGAAGCCGGGATACGGCTCGTCGATGCCGCGCGGATGCACGGCGATGAAGGCCGTCACAAGGCGTTGGTAAAGGCTGTCGAACGACTGCTCCAGGTGCCGCGCCACGAGTTGGGCCAGCAGATACCGGTACCAGTCGGTCCATTCGTCCATGGGGCCGAAGCTGGCGATGCCGGAAGCGATTTCCTCCAGCGGCGCATGCAGTTCCTCGCTCGAGCAGCGCGCCAGATCGCCGAGCAGGGACACGAACATGTGCCGGTCATCGCCCATGAACCAGGCCTCGCCCATCGGTTTTGCCGGGCGCGGCAGCTTCGCGCGCATGCGCTGCAGGCAGCCGGGATGCAGGCCGTCGCCAGGGTGCCAGCGGAACGGGCGTGGAATGGCGGGAACGGCATGGTCGCGGGACGAGGACATCGCGGGATTCTAGCCACTCGCCGACGCAGCCTGTTCGATCGGCTTGCGCCGCCACCGCGCCCCCTGTCGGCCTCGATGCGAGGGCATCGCGTACGACAGAGCGAACGCAAAGCCGGCGCCGCGCGATCCCACGCACGCATCGCGCTACGGCATGCTCACACCAGTCTCGATCAGGTCCGGCGGGTGGACGCCGCGCGACATCGGCGCCATGGCAGCTCGTCCGCGCCGTGTGCCGGCGTCGAACAACGCCTGGCACGATCGCCCGATCCGTCGCTCGCAGGCGGTGCCAAGCGGACAGGCGGCATTCGGGCGGATCGATCAAGGGTTGGCTTCATCGCGCGGCGCCATGCACCATGGGCGACCGCGAGCCGCCCAGCCAAGGAGTCCGCATGCCGCTGTATCCCCTGTTCGCCGACCTGGCCGGACGCCGCGTGCTGGTGGTGGGCGGCGGCGAGGTCGCGATGCGCAAGATCGAGGCGCTGCTGCACGCCGGCGCCGACGTGCTGGTCTATGCGCACACGCTCAACCCCACGGTGGCGCACTGGCTGGCACAGGGCCGGCTACGGCGCGCCGACGGCGACTTCGATCCGCAGTGGCTGGACGCGGCCTGGCTGGTGGTGGCGGCGACCGACGACGACGCGTTCAACCGGCAGCTGGCCGAGCAGGCCGGGGCGCGGCGCAAGTGGGTCAACGTGGTCGACGACGCCGCGCTGTCCAGCTTCCAGGTGCCGGCGATCATCGACCGCGACCCGCTGCTGATCGCGATCTCCTCCAGCGGTGCAGCGCCGATGCTGGCGCGGCGCCTGCGCGAGCGCTGGGAAACAGAACTGGACCATTCCTATGCCGAACTGGCGCAGTTGTTCGCCCGTCACCGCGGCGAGATCCGTGCTCGCCTGCCGGACCTGCCGCAGCGCCGACGCTGGTTCGAACAGGTGCTGGAGGGGCCTGTGCAGACGCTGCTGCAGAGCGGCCAGCATGCCGCCGCCGAGCAGGCCTTCGCCGACAGCCTGCAGCGCAGCGACGCCGTACCGCGGCAGGGCAGCGTGTGGCTGGTCGGCACCGGCAATGGCGACCCCGGCGCGCTGACGCTGAAGGCACTGCGCGCGCTCAACCAGGCCGATCTGCTGCTGTGCGGCGCCGAGGTCGGCGCGGCGGTGCTGAGCCTGGCGCGGCGCGACGCCAGCCGGCAACCGCTTCCGGAGACGACGGAAGCGCACTTGGCATTGTTGTGCGCGCAGGCGCGGGCCGGGCAGCGCGTGGTCAGCCTGCTGCCAGGCGATGCGTTCCGACAGCCGCCGCACGCGGCGTTGGCGGCGCGCCTGGCGGCGGCCGGCATTGCGTGCGAGGTGGTGCCCGGGGTGGCATTGGATTGAAGCGTGGCGGCGTCGCGGGCGCACTTGGCGAAGACGGTTGTGTGGCGCAGACTCTGCACACCGTGGCGGCAGGTCGGCATTTCCTATGTTAGGCCGCTGGAGCAACATCCATGCGATTCATCATGACAGTGATTAGCGCACTTGCGGCAGCCTTGCTTGGAGGCGTTGCGTCCGTTTTCCTCGCAATGCAGTTGGGCGCGCAGGTCTTATCTTACGAGCCTGGCGCTTACCTCGGCGTTGCATTGGCTATCATTCTTGCACCCATCGGTGCCGTTACGGCGGGGTGGGTTATAGCCGTTCTCGTATGGCAAGCATGGGCTCTCAGGCGTCGGCCAGCAGCCTAGTAATTCGCTCAAGCCGAAGCCGCTTCGCGGCTCGGCTTAATCCTGGTGTTAGGCATCCATGAGCCATCGCGATTTCTCAAACCAGTTAGAGAGCTTTAGGCAAGAGTCCGAGGTGGTTGCGCAGCTAGTTTACGGAGATTTCGCCGTAAATCAGGCTGCTCTGGACTCCAATGAAGTCTTCGCAGCTATGAACGAGACACCTCGTTTATGGAATCTTTGGGCTTACGCAACTCAGGTTGCAAGCTTTATGGCGCTAGGCCGTTTATTCGATATGAAATCGAGCTATTCCCTTGATGCTCTATTGGACTCTATGCAAAAGAACATCCATGACTTTCAGGAGAATGGCCTCCGTGCTCGCAAAGATCCAAAAGGCGAGAACCCAGCATGGCTCGATAGCTACTTAGCGGAGGCCTATTACCCAACTTATGATGACGTGAAGCGACTTCGAAAAATGGTTGATCGCCGCCGAGCGATCTACGACCGTATGATAAAGCCTGCCCGCCACAAGTACTTCGCTCACCGTGAGAAGCACGAAGCAAATGCGGTGCGGGATCTTTTTCAGCGCGGAACAATAGATGAACTCTGGCTTCTCACATCCTTCCTACTTCAGCTTCACGACCAGCTATTCCAACTCTATTTCAACGGTCGTAAGCCGGTGTTTCGTCGCACTCCGTACTCGATTCGCTCTGTGCGCAAACGAGCAGCAAACAGTAGTCGCCCGCATCACAAGTTGATACTTGAGATATCCGAGACTATGCGACGCATAGTCGCTGGCTCGCCTAGCAATTCATTCAAACCGAACCCGTTTGGCGGGTCGGCGTAATTCATGCATTAGGCCATATCGATACTTGGCAACCCATTACCGTAGATGAGCTCAATGCACTGATAGCTGGGCAACTCATAAACCCGGGTTCGAAAAGCATGAAGGCAACTGGCTGCTCATGTACAGCAATTGGTCAGTACGAGCCCCGAGTAGGAGCAGGTCGCGATGCTCGCTCAGGCCGCCACGGGCGCCGAAGGCATTTTCGACGTTTTTAACCGCGTTTTCGTGATTTGCTCCGGTGAGATGCTCTCAATGGATGTGACAGGCTCAGAAGTCCAAACTCGTAGATCCGGGCGTTGAGATCTGACAATTCGTCTGCCTACGCCGCATTGCGGCACGGCTTAACGTAGGCGTTCGTCCGCAGAGGATCAGCATGTCGATCAAGCGGCACTTTTCGCCGCAGCCGGCGAGCGGTGGCCGCCTACCGCGGCGCGCAGGCACTGTGCGGCCTCCATCGGCAGTTCTCATCGCGGCGGCTTCGCTCACGGAACACCACCCTCAATCCTCGCGTATGTCCACCACATACACCCGCTCCAGCGGGCACTCGAAGTAACCCCAACTGTTCCAGTTCGCGATCAGCCATTCCCGATCGACGGCATACCCCGGCTGGTGCGATCGCGAGGCATCCGGAAGCATCGAATAGATCAAGCCGGCCTTGTAGCCGCGCACGTTCAACAGCGCATACGGTTGTCCTTCCTGATGCGCGAGATGCACGAGCATCAGCTCCACCACCTCGCCGTCGGGAAGCGCGCAGCGCAGGATCTTGCCTCGCTCCAGATCCTGCGCGTAGTCGGTGATCTTCTGCTTTCCGGTCAATCGACACCTCGTTCGCCGCGTCACGCGTCCATCGCGCATCACGCATTTCGCAACCGGCGCCAGTATCGCGCAGACGCCACGTTCGCGGCTGCGCTCTCGAGGCGGCCGCGTCCCACCAGATCATGCGGGGAGCGGCGGCACCTGCGCATCTTCGCCGTTGCGCACACCCGCCACCGGCAGCAAATGCCGGCGCAGACCCAGCCACAACGCCAGCGACAGCAGCGACACGCCGCCCAGCAGCAGGAACGCGGCGCGGTAGCCGAAGCCCTGCGCGATCCAGCCGCCCAGCGCCGGACTCAACGCCGCGCCGATGCCTTGCACAGTCATCACCGCGCCCTGCCCCACGTTGACCCGGCCGGTGCCCTGCAGCAATCGCGCCACCAGCGCCGGCACCGCCACGCTCTGCAGACCGGCGCCGATGCCGTCGAGGATCTGCACCGGGAACACGCCCCAGGTGTGGATCACGCTGGCCGCGATCAGGCCGCGCAGCGGCAGCGCCAGGAAGGTCAGCAACAGCACCCACCAATGCCCGCGCACGCGGATCAGGCGCATCGCCAGCAGCGAGGCCAGCACCATCGTGGCCTGGGCGACGATGATGGTGGTGGCGGTGAGCGCGTTGGGGTCGCCCTGGTGCGCGGCTACCACCGCCATGCCGTACAGCGGCAGCATCGCCGCATTGCCCAGGTGGAACAGCGCCAGCGCCGCGGCCAGCACCAGCAACGGCTTGCAGGTCAGCAGCACGGTCCAGCCGCTGACGTGCGCGTCGTGGCCGCCCTCGGCGGTCGCCAGGCCGCGCGCGGCGTCGTGGTCGATCGCCTCGCGCGGAATCATCAGGACCGAGGCGATCGCCAGCACACCGAAACAGCCGGTCAGCACGAACACCGCGCCGAAGCCGAACTTCCAGCCCAACACGCCGGCCAGGGCCGCGGCCACCACGTTGCCGGCGTGGCTGCCGACCTGGTTGCGCGCGATCTGGTGATCGAAGCCGGCCTGCCGCACCAACCCCAGGGTGATGCCCGACAGCGCCGGTCCCAGTGCGGCGGCGGCGAGCGCGGTCATCACCTGCGCGGCGATCACGCCCGGCAGCGTCGGCGACCACCACAGCAGCGCCGACGCCAGCAGGATCAGGCTGCAGCCGACCACCACGATGCTGCGCTTGCGTTTGGTCGCATCGACCAGCGCGCCGCCCGGCGTGGTGGCGAGCATGCCGACGATGCCGCCGGCGGTCATCACCGAACCGATCGCGCCCAGCGACCAGCCCTTGGATTGCAGGAACACGCTCAGGAACGGGCCCAGCCCGTCCTGCACGTCGGCCATGGTGAAATTGAGCGCCTCCAGCGCGCGCGTGCCGCGCGGGCGCGGGCCGGCGCCGCTCATGCGCGCACCGCCGGCGGCGATGGCCGCGACGGCGACAAGGGCGGGAGCAGGAAAGCGTGGTGCTGCGCAGGCGGGACGGGCGGCATGACGGTGTCCTGGAGGAGCGATGGAAACACAGGCGACCGCGACGCGCGGCGGTGGCCAAGGGCACACCGCCGCAACGACTCAGTGCTTAGTGGGGCTTCGGTTTGGGCTTCGGTTTGGGCTTGGGCCCGTGCTTCGGCGCAGCATCATGCGCATGCCCGTGCAACGGCTCGTGATGAGGCTTGGGCGGTTTCGGTTTCGGCGGCAACGGCTGCAACGTCGCGGCGCTGGCACCCAGCGCATGCGCGTGCAGCACTTGGCCGTGCGCGGAGTCCAGCAGGTCGCCCTGCGCCGCCAGCGGCTTGCCGGCGGCCAGCCAGCGCGCATGGTCCGGCGCCGCGTGCGGCGGAAAACGCACGATCAGCGTATCCTCCAGCAGCGCGCCGTGCACCTGCCCATGCGGCCCGTGCAGCAGTCGCGCGATGGTGCCGACGTGCTGTACCGCGTCCTGCACGGACTTGGGCTTGCCCGGCGGCTTCGGCTTCGGCTTCGGCTTCGGCTTTGGCTTAGGCGACGCGGCGTGCGGACCTTCGTCTGCGATGCGCGCAGCGCCGTCCGGATCGATCGCCAATGCGACCAGCACATCGGCGCCGCGCGGCTTGAGCCCGCGCACGCCGAGGTGGGCGCCGGGACGCAGCGCCTTCAGCAATTGCGCCGACAGGTGCGGCGGGGTGTGCACTTCGGTGCCGTCGTCGAACAGCAGGCCATCGACGTCGGCCTTGGGGTTGAGCAGGAAGCGGGCGAGCGTGCCGCGGGTTTCCGGCAGGGAATCGGGATCGACCCAATGCATTGCGTTCTCCAGACAAACGAGGGGGATGCCGGCGGGAGCCGGCGGCGCCCGCCGCGGAACGGCGGGCGCGTTGGGTCAGGCGCGACGGATCAGCGCGGAGCCGGCGGCGGTGGCGTGGCCGGCGCACCACCCGGCGGGGCCGGCGGCGGCGGGGCGGCTGGCGGCGCAGGCGGGGCCGGCGGCGCGAACACCGCCTGCAGCGAGTTGCGGTCGCGGCCGAGCTGGGTCGCCTCCACCGAGCGGCCGACCTGGGTCAGCACGCCGAAGCCGTTGACGCTCAGGCGCGCGCCCGGCCGCAACAGTTCGCCGTATTGCAGGGCCGCATGCGGCGGCATGCGCACGATGGTGCCGTCGCTGAGCAGCACGCCGGCGGTCTCGCCGCGCGGGCCGTAGATCAGCCGCTCGATGCGGCCATCGGCCTGCAGCGGGGTCAGCGCCGGCGGCGCGGGAGGCGCCGGCGGCGGCGCCATCGGATTCGGCGGCCGGTCGACCACCTGCTTGCCGCTGCGGCGCGCGGTGATGCTGCCGGCCTGCAGCACCGGCAGGCTGCCCAGGCGATAGCCCTGCACCGACACCGCATCGCCACGGCGCACCGCCGCCTGCAGGTCGGCCGACAGGTGCGGCGGGAAGCGGACCTGGGTGCCGTCCATCAACCACAGGCCATCGACATCGCCGTTGGGATTGAGCATGAAGCGCTCGACGGTGCCGTCCACGCGCACCGGCGCGGCGGCGACCGGCGCGGGCGGCGGCGGTGGCGGAGCCGGCGCGCTGCCGGGTGCCGGCGGCGCCGGTGGAGCGGCAGGCGCCGGCACCTGCGCGTTGGCAGTGGCCGCGGCGGTGGCCAGCATCAGGGACAGTGCGAGTGCGCTACGACGGATCATGGGATTCCTCCTGAGCGGCAAGGGAAGCCGCTCGCAGGAGAGATAATGCAGAGGCCGTGCCAACTTTTAAGTTATTGATTAAAAAGTAAATACAGAAAGAAATCGGCCATGCCGCCGTCCCCGTTTCATCCACATCTGTCCGCTTTGCGGACAGATGCGGGGGGATTGGGGATTCGAGATTCGGGATTGGCAACAGCCGGCGGACCAGGCGGCGCGCGCCGCGACCAATCCCCAATCCCCAATCCCGCGGCACGCATCGCGCCGCCGCCTACATCCCGTACTCGTCGAGCTTGCGATACAGCAACTGCCGATGGATACCGAGCCGCCGCGCGGCCTCGGCACGATTGCCGTGCGCCTGGTCCAACGCCGCCTGGATCATCCGCCGTTCCAGTTGCGCGATCGCCTGCGGCAGGGTCAGCACCTCGGTGCCAACCGCCCCCGGGGTCTCGGCGGGCTGCGCCAGCACCTCGTCCAGGTCGTGCGCTTCGATCACCGGGGCGCGCACCAGCACCTGGCAGCGCTGCATGGCGTTGCGCAGCTCGCGCACGTTGCCGGGCCAGGGATAGGCGCGCAGCCGCGCCTGCGCCGCCGCCGAGAGCGTCTGCGGCGCGCTGGCGCCGGCGGCAAGGAAGTGCTGCGCCAGCAGCAGGATGTCGTCGCCGCGCTCACGCAGCGGCGGCAGTTCGATCGGCACCACGTTGAGCCGGTAGCGCAGATCGCTGCGGAAGCGGCCGGCGTCCACCGCCTGGGTCAGGTCGCGGTGGGTGGCGGCGATCACCCGCACGTCCACCTTCTGCGCGCCGCGCCCGCCCAGCGGCGACACCTCGCCCTCCTGCAGGAAGCGCAGCAGCTTGGCCTGCATCGGCAACGGCATGTCGCCGATCTCGTCGAGGAACAGGGTGCCGCCGTCGGCGTCGCGGATCAGGCCGCTGCGGTCGGCCACGGCGCCGGAGAACGCCCCCTTGCGGTAGCCGAACAGTTCGCTCTCCATCAGCTCGGCGGGGATCGCCGCGCAGTTGATCGCCACGAACGGCTGCGCGGCGCGGCCGCTGGCGCGGTGCAGCGCGCGCGCCGCCAGTTCCTTGCCGGTGCCGGTTTCGCCGGTGATCAGCACCGGCAGGTCGGAGGCGGCGGCCAGGCCGATGCGCTTGTGCACGGTGCGCATCGCCGCGCTGTGGCCGAGCAGCGCGTCCTCGTCCTCGGCCGGCGCCGCCGGCGTGTCCACCTGGGTGTCGTCGCCGCGGCTGCGCAGCGCGCGCTCCACCACCTCGGCGATGTCGGCGCGGCCCACCGGCTTGACCAGGTGGTCGAAGGCGCCGAGCTTCATCGCCTCGATGGTGTTGCCGCTGGAGGCATGCGCGGTGAGCATCACCAGCGGCACGCGCATGGCCTGCGCATCGTCCTGGCGCGCACGCATCAGCGCGATGCCGTCCATGCCGGGCATGCGGAAGTCGACGAAGGCCAGGTCGATGCCGTCCTCGCGCAGCCGCGCCAGGCCCTCGCGCGGATCGGCCGCGGCGAGCACCGTGTGCCCGAACGAGCGCAGCGTGGCCTGCAGGGTGCCAAGGAAGGCGGTGTCGTCGTCGATGATCAGGATGCGCGCCATGGCAGCTCCAGGCTGAACTCGGTGATGCCGTCGCGGTGCGCGTACTGCACCTCTCCGCCGTGGGCGCGGGCGATCTCGCGCACCAGCGCCAGGCCCAGGCCGTTGCCGTCGCTGCGGCCGCTGGCGAACGGCTCGAACAGATGCGCGGCCACCGGCGCCGGCACCGGCTCGCCCTGATTGCGCACGCGCAACAGCAGGCGATCGTCCTCCGCCTGCGCCGCCAGGGTCACCGCGGTGCCGGGCGCGGCGTGCTGCATCGCGTTGCGCAACAGGTTGTGCAGCGCGCGCGCGGCCTGCTGCGGGTCCAGCATCCACTGCGCCGGCGCCGCCTGCAGGTGCAGCGCGATCGGCGGCACCTGACCGTCCCAGTCGTTGGGGTCGAGCAGCGCCTGCAGCCATGGCCGCAGCTCCACGGTCCGCCGCTGCAGGCGGATCGGCTGGACCATGCCGAGCAGGCTTTCCACCACCCCGTCCAGGCGCTGGATCTGCGCCAGCATCAGCTGCGCCTGGGCCTCGTCGAAGCCCGCGTCGGCGGCGGCGATCTGGTTCTCCAGGCCCAGGCGCAGGGTGGCGATGGGATTGCGGATCTCGTGCGCCACGGTCGCGGTCATGCGCCCGAGCGCGGCCAGGCGCTCGTGTCGCGACAGTTCCTCGCCGAGCCGGCGGGTCTCGGCCAGCGCCCGCGCACTGCGCTGCGCGTAGTCGGTGACCGCGGCGCCGAGCCGGTCCAGTTCCGGCGCGCCGGTGCGCGGAATGTCCGGCACCTCGGCCGGGGTCGCCAGCGCCTGTTCGATGCTTTGCAGGCGCTGGCTCCAGCGCCGCACCACCCAGCCCAGCGCCAGCGCCGAGACCACCACCAGGGCCAGGATCAGGGCCAGGCCCAGCGCCAGCGGCAGGCTGGCCGCGGCATCGCTGGAGGCGACCCGGGTCATGGTCCAGGCCGCGGCGCTGCGGTCCAGCGGGCACGCCGCGATCAACAGGCTTTCGCGCTGACCGTCGCGCCTGTAGTCCACCGCGTGTTGCGCGGCGACGCCGCGCTGCGCGGTGGACACGATGACGTTGCGTTCGGCCGACGGCACATCGGTCTTGTGCTCGCTGCCCTCGTAGGTCGGGTAGGCGTAGGCGAGGAAGCCGCGCTGGCGGTCCCAGAAGCCGCCCTCCACGCCGGCGGCGTCGGCCAGCACCAGTTGGGTCACCACCGCCGCCAGGCCGGTGCCGTCGCTGCCGTGGGCCGCGGCGCTGGCGCCGTTGTAGCGCTGCACCATGCGCGTGCAGGTGGCGCGCAGCGCCGTCTGCGCGCGTTCGGCGCGTACCCCCTCGCTATGCCGGTACAGGCCGACCAGCACCACCGCCATGCCCACGCAGGCGACGGCGACGACGATCCAGATCAGCAGCAATTGCCGCAACAACGAACGGGGCATGGTCCACCGGGACGCGACGGAAGAGACAAAGGTAGCAGTGCCGCGCGCGTCCGCGCAGAGGCGAACGCGGCGCGGCTGGCGGCGGCTCAGCGCAGGTTGGTCTTGACCAGCTCCAGCACCTCGTCGCCGCGCCCGCTCATCACCGCGCGCAGCAGGTACAGGCCCATGCCCTTGGCCTGCTCCAGCTTGATCGCCGGCGGGATCACCAGTTCCTGGCTGGCCACGCGCACGTCCACCAGCGCCGGGCCGGGATGCGCGAAGGCCTCGCGCAGGGCGGGCTCCAGTTGCGCCGATTCGTCCACGCGCAGGCCGAGGATGCCCATCGCATTGCTCATCGCGGCGAAATCCGGATTGCTCAGGTCGGTGCCGGTGTCCACGTAGCCGGCCGACTTCATCTCCATCGCCACGAAGCCGAGCGAGCCGTTGTTGTAGACCACCACCTTCACCGGCAGGCCGAGCTGGGCCAGGGTGATGAAATCGCCCATCAGCATGGTGAAGCCGCCATCGCCGGACAGCGAGATCACCTGCCGGCGCGGGAACTGCGCCTGCGCGCCCAGCGCCTGCGGCATGGCGTTGGCCATGGAGCCATGGTTGAACGAGCCGAGCAGGCGGCGCTGGCCGTTCATGGTCAGGTAGCGCGCCGCCCACACCGTGGGCGTGCCGACGTCGCAGGTGAAGATCGCATCGGCGTCGGCCAGCGCATCGACCATGCGGGTGACGAATTGCGGATGCAGCGGCTCGCCGGGAGCGGCCGCCACCGCCAGCTCGTCCAGGCCGGCGCGCGCCTTGCGGTAGTGCGCCAGCGACTTCTCCAGGAAGCCACGTTGCTCGCGCCGCTGCAGCCTGGGCAACAGCGCGGCGATGGTCTCGCGCACGTCGGCGGCGATGCCCAGCTGCAGCGGCGTGCGCCGGCCGAGCGCGGCCGGATCGCGATCCACCTGCACGATGGTCGCGTCCTTGGGATAGAACTGGCGGTACGGGAAATCGGTGCCGAGCATCAGCAGCGTGTCGCAGTTGAGCATGGCCTGGTAGCCGGAACTGAAGCCGATCAGGCCGGTCATGCCGACGTCGAACGGGTTGTCCCACTCCACGTGTTCCTTGCCGCGCAGCGCATGCACGATCGGCGCGCCCAGCATGTCGGCCAGCGCCACCACTTCGTCGTGCGCGCCGGCGCAGCCGCTGCCGCACAGCAGGGTGACGGCCTCGCTGTCGCGCAGCAGCTCGGCCAGGCGCGCCACGTCGGCGTCGGCCGGCAGGATGCGCGGCGGCGTCAGCGCCGGCCACGCGGCCGAGGTGCCCTTGGGCAGTTCCTGCAGCGCCACGTCGCCGGGGATCACCACCACCGCCACGCCCCGTTTCAGGATCGCGGTGCGCATCGCCCGGTGCAGCACTTCCGGCATCTGCGCCGGGTTGCTGACCAGTTCGACGTAGTGGCTGCATTCGCGGAACAGTTCCTGCGGATGGGTTTCCTGGAAGTAGCCCAGGCCGATCTCGGAAGACGGAATATGCGCGGCGATCGCCAGCACCGGCTGGTGGCTGCGGTGGCAGTCGAACAGGCCATTGATGAGGTGCAGGTTGCCCGGGCCGCAACTGCCGGCGCACACCGCCAGCTTGCCGCTGACCGCGGCCTCGGCGCCGGCGGCGAACGCGGCCACCTCTTCGTGGCGCACGTGCATCCATTCGATGCTGTCCATCTGCCGCAGCGCGTCGGTCAGGCCGTTGAGGCTGTCGCCGGTGACGCCCCAGATGCGCTCCACGCCCGCGCTGTGCAAGGTCTCGGCGAGCAAGCGGGCCAGGGTCGGCTTGGACATGATCATCTCCGCGGGAAGGAGCGGCGATGCTGGCACGCGGACCGTTACACGCGCGTGCTTCCGCGCGCGCGGCCGCCGCCGCGCAAGCCGGGACTCAGCCGGATGCGGCGCTCCCCCCTGGTCGCGGTGGTCGGTACGTTTTTCGTGGCCGCTTTCGTGGCCGCCGCCCTTGCCCTCATCCTCGTGATCGCCGCCGGTCGCAATCCCGCTCGGCGCCGGAGAAGGAGAGAGACGACGCGCCTAGCCATGCCGGCGTTGGCGACAGCGCAAGGCCTGACCGATGAAGACGACACGCGCGACGCGTGCGTCCAGACGTGTTCGCGGCAGCCGCGAGGCGGCCGGGCTAGGCCACCTGCATCGCACCACCCGCGAAACCCATGCACGCTGCAGTCGCACACCTTCCACTCCGCGCTAACTGCCTGTTGCGGACGATCCGCTCACATCCCGCACAGGAGCAGAACCATGAGTGGCTTACTCTGGAAATTGGCGGTGGCCGGTGGCGTCGTTGCGGCGGTCCGGGCATACCGGCGTCGCACCAATCCACAGCAGGCGGCGGCGTTCTCGCACGACGGCGCCTATCGCGCCGTCCCCGACGACGGCAGTTTCACCCCGCCGCATGGCGACGTCGTCTCAGTCAGTTCGCCACCACAAGGGGACGGGAACGGCGCTGGTCTGCACACCACCGGCCCAGCAATGAGCTGAACCGGCCCGGCAGTTGGATAGACGCGAGCGGGCGGAGCTGATCGCCTGCCCGCCTCGCTGCCGCACGGCCCGCACCCAGCACGAATGGCGCGGACTATCGCTTGAAAGCCATTCTTCGTGGACGCGTAAGAAGTCCCTGGTGTTCGCCCGTAGCCCTCACTTACCAGCAGCCGGGTCAGAAACGCCCTCGGCGCCAGGCGTATCACGCTGGCCCCTGCGCGCGCGCAGCGCATCGCTCGCCTTCCTCGCCAATGCCTCGTACTGCCTGCGGATCTCTTCCAGCCGCTTCTCGTCCAGTTCCTCGAGATCGAGCAGTTCGTTATTGGCCTTGGCGCTGACCCGGATCAGTTCGTCGAGCTTGATCTGCATCGCCGCGGTATCGGCGTTCTGCGTGTGCTGGATCAGGAACACCATCAGGAAGGTGATGATGGTGGTGCCGGTATTGATCACCAGTTGCCAGGTGTCGTTGAAATCGAACACCGGGCCGCTGATGCCCCAGATCACCACGATGCCGAGCGCGATGCAGAACGTCCACGGCGTGCCCGCCGCATACGAGGCTTTCTTGGCGACGGTGTTGAACAGGTTGGCGGGCTTCATCGCGGACCTCGCGCAGTCGGGTGGACCGGCGCACCGGGGCGCGCTGCGCTGGTGCCACCGATGATCCGCAGCCCGATGTGAGCAATGCGTGGATGGCCCGATACGCAGAATTTCTGCCAGCAAAAACACGACAGGCGGGGAAGCCCGCCTGTCCGACATCTCCGCGATGGTCGCAGGCGACATGCCTGCCGCCGCTCAGCCCGCTTGCTGCACCGGCTGCTGCTGCGCCTGCCGCACCGCGCGCGGCCGGCTCGGGAACGCGTGGCGCACGATCCGCCACATCACCTGGCCGAACTGGCGCGGCAGCGAGCCGGTGTTGTAGTGCTGCCCGTAGCGCGCGCAGATCGCCTTCACTTCCACCGCCAGCGCCGCGTAGCGGTTGGCCGGCACGTCCGGGAAGAAGTGGTGCTCGATCTGGTGGCTGAGGTTGCCCGACAGCACATTCAGCAGCTTGCCGCCTGCCAGGTTGGAGGAACCGCGCAACTGGCGCAGGTACCAATGGCCGCGCGATTCGTTCTTGATCGACTCCTTCGGGAACGTCTCGGCATCGGCGGTGAAATGGCCGCAGAAGATGATCACGAAGGTCCAGATGCTGCGCAGCACGTTGGCGGTCAGGTTGCCCAGCAGCACGGTCAGGAAGAACGGACCGGCCAGCGCCGGGAAGATCACGTAGTCCTTGAGGATCTGCCGGCCCATCTTGCGCCCGACCGGGGCGAAGCTGCGGCGCAGCTCGCCGCGCTTCATCTTGCCGGCGAACCAGCGGCCCAGGCGCAGGTCCTGGATCGCCACGCCCCATTCGAACAGCAGCGCGAACACCACCGCGACGAACGGCTGCGCCAGGTAGAACGGACGCCAGCGCTGCTCGGGGAAGATGCGCAGCAGGCCGTAGCCGATGTCGTCGTCCATGCCGCGCACGTTGGTATAGGTGTGGTGCTTGAAGTTGTGCGTCTTGCGCCAGTTGTCGCCGGTGGCGACGATGTCCCACTCGTAGGTGTTGCCGTTGAGCTGCGCATCGCCCATCCAGTCGTACTGGCCGTGCATCACGTTGTGGCCCAGTTCCATGTTCTCCAGGATCTTGGACAGGGTCAGCAGCAGCACGCCGGCGATCCACGCCGGCAGCAGCACGCTGTGCACGAAGGCACCCAGGAACAGCAGCGCGCGGCCGGCCAGGCCGGTGTAGCGCACCGCGGCGACGATGCGGCGGATGTAGCGCGCGTCGGCCTCGCCCAGGGTGGCGACGGTGCGCACGCGCAGCGCATCGAGTTCGTCGCCGAAGGCCTGCAGTTCGGCCGGGGTCAGTACGCGGTTGCGAGGAGCAGCCATGGGGAAGTCCTTCAGAGGTCCAGGATCAGGTCGCTGCTGGCGCTGTTGACGCACAGTTTCAGCGAACCGGGTTCGGTGGCGTGCGCGCCGGTCAGCAGGTCGCGGGTCGCCCCGGACTGCTTGCCGCAGGCGCAGCTGTTGCAGATGCCCATGCGGCAGCCGTGCTTGGGTTTGAGGCCTTCGGCCTCCAGCGCGGTGAGCAGCGATTGCCCGCGCGGCAGTTGCAGCACGCGGCCGCTGCGCGCCAGGGTCACCGCGACCGTGCCGTGCTCGGTATCGTGCAGCAGCGGTGCGCTGAACGCTTCGGCCTGGAAGCGCGCGACGTGGCCGTCCAGGCGCGCGCGCGCGGCCTGCACGAAGCCGCCGGGACCGCAGGCCAGCACCTGCGCCTGCTCCAGCCCGCCCAGGTGCGCCAGCGGCAGCGCGTCCACGCGCGGCGCCGGCGTCGCGCCTTCGCCGGTGATCGCCAGTTGCAGGCGGAAGCGCGGATGCGCGGCGGCCAGCGCCTGCAGTTCCTCGACGAAGCACAGCTGCTCGCGGCGCCGCGCCCAATAGATCAGGTCCACCTCGGCGGGCATGCCGGCGGCGGCCAGTTGCCGCAGCAGCGCGCGCATCGGGGTGATGCCGCTGCCGGCCGCCAGCAACAGCCAGCGTCCCTGCGGCGCGGCCGGCAACACCATGTCGCCGAACGCCTGGCCCAGCTCGAACACCTCGCCGATCCGCGCCTGCCCGGCCAGATACCGGCTGACGCGGCCGCCCTCGATCGCCTTCACCGTGATCGCCAGGCGCCCGCCGGGCAGCGGCGTGGGGCTGTAGCTGCGGCTCAGGCGACGCCCGTCGATCTCCACGCCCAATTGCACGTGCTGCCCGGCGCGCAGCCCGCGCCAGTGACGGTTGGCCTTGAGGATCAGGGTCACCGCGTCGCTGCTGGCGCGCTCGCGCTGCAGCAGCCGCGCGCGCGGGCGCTGCCAGGTCCACAGCGGGTGCAACCGCGTGGACCAGAAATCGAATACGTCCGGCTGCACCCAGGCGTGCAGGGCGCGGGTGGCGGAGCGGCTGGGAGCAGGACGGCGGGCAGCGTTCATGGCTGCCACTATACAGGCGCAGATACAGATGTCTATACAGTTGTATATTCAGGAAGGCGCTATGATCCCCTCCTTGTCTCGCGCGGCCCGCTCATGACCTCCATTTCCCCGCCCCTGTCCGAGGGCGCGCTGCCGGTGCGCAAGACCGCGATCTCGCGCGAAGACCTGCTGGCGGCGGCGCTGAAGCTGATCGGCCCGCACCGCAGCGTGTCCACCCTGAGCCTGCGCGAAGTGACCCGCGAGGCCGGCATCGCGCCGAACAGCTTCTACCGCCAGTTCCGCGACATGGACGAACTGGCGGTGGCCTTGATCGACCTGGCCGGCAGTTCGCTGCGCACCATCATCGGCCAGGCGCGGCAGCGCGCGGCCGGCAGCAACCGCAGCGTCATCCTCAGTTCGGTGGAAACCTTCATGGAGCAGTTGCGCGCCGACGACAAGTTGCTGCACGTGCTGCTGCGCGAGGGCACGGTCGGTTCGGACGCATTCAAGCAGGCGGTAGACCGCGAACTGAACTACTTCGAGGAAGAACTGCGGGTGGACCTGATCCGCCTGGCCGCGCTCGACGGGACACCGCTGCACGAGCCGGCGCTGGTGTCCAAGGCGATCACCCGGCTGGTGTTCGCGATGGGCGCCACCGCGATGGACCTGCCGCCGGAAAAGGATCCGGAACTGGTCCGGCAGATCAGCGCGATGTTGCGCATGATCATCCTCGGCTCGCGCACGATCGCCGCCGGAGCGGCGTGAAGCCGCGACGGCGCATTGCACCGGATTTTCCCGATGTGAGCGCGCCATGCGGCGCGGCACCTGCACACCTGGCGGATAGCGATCGCACCGCGTCGACGGCGCACACCACACGTCGCCTTCCCCAGCAGCACACGCGACGATGACACGCCCTTGGCCGTGCCTTTACCGGCGAGGGGGCACGGTGGGTCCTCCCCCGACCGCAGGATTTCGCCATGCCGGTACCGAACTATCCCTACCCGCCCTTCAAGCCGCAGCAGCAGTCGTTCCCGGGCCTGACCGACAAGATGGACCCAACGCCCGATCACGGCGAGGACAGCTACGTCGGCCACGGCCTGCTACAGGGCAAGCGCACCCTGATCACCGGCGGCGACAGCGGCATCGGCGCGGCGGTGGCGATCGCCTACGCGCGCGAAGGCGCCGATGTGGCCATCGCCTATCTGCCCAGCGAGCAGCACGACGCCGAACGCATCGGCAAACTCCTCGAGGACGCCGGCGTGCGCGTGCTGCTGCACGCGTGCGACATCAGCGACCGCGCGCAGGCGCAGGCGCTGGTGGAGACGGTGGTCGACCGCTTCGGCGGACTCGACGTGCTGGTCAACAACGCGGCGTACCAGCGCTACTTCCACAGCTTCGACGAGATCACCCTGGACGAATGGGAAAAGACCTTCGCCACCAATGTGCACGCCGCGTTCCATCTAGTGCGCCTGGCGGTGCCGCACATGCCCGAGGGCGGTTCGATCATCAACACCGCCTCGGTCAACTCGAAGAAGCCCACGCCCAACATCCTGCCCTACTCCACCACCAAGGGCGCGGTGGCGAACATGACCATCGGCCTGGCCGGCCTGCTGGCGGACAAGAAGATCCGGGTCAACGCGGTGCTGCCGGGACCGATCTGGACGCCGTTCATCCCGGCCGGCATGGACGCGGAAGAAGTGAAGGAGTTCGGCGCGCAGACCGCGTTCGGCCGCCCCGGGCAGCCGGCGGAACTGGCCTCGACCTATGTGCTGCTCGCCGCCGATACGTCCAGCTACACCTCCGGCGCGCTGATCACCATCGCCGGCGGCGCGGCGACGCTCTGACGCGTAAACATGCATTATCGTTGAGGCCAAGAAGGCGGCGCTGCAGGTCGGCGCCGCCTTGCCATTCGCCGCGTTCGCGCCGCTAGCGCATGGCGAGCAACCCGGGAACCTGGGGCGCGATCTCCCTGGCCAGCGGCCCCAGCGGGCCGACCCGCTGCGCCAGCGCCGCCCCGGCGCACGCATGCAGGTGCACGCCCCACACCGCCGCCTGCGTGGCACTGGCGCCGCGCGCCAGCAGTCCGCAGACGATGCCGGCGAGCACGTCGCCGGACCCGGAGGTGCCCAGACACGGGCTGCCGCCGCGGTGCACCCAGCGTGCTCCGTCCGGCGCGGCGATCACCGTGGTCGCCGATTTCAGGACCACGATCGCGCCGCTGCGCTGTGCGTACTCCACCGCCACCGCCATCGGATCGGCGCCGATGCGCTCGATCGGCACGCCGCTCAGCGCCGCCATCTCGCCATGATGCGGCGTGAGCACAATGCGCCCGGGATCGGCCATGCCCCGCGTCTGCACCAGCGCCCCCGCATCCAGCACCGCGGCGCAGCCGCCGGTGGCGAGCAACTGCGCGATCTGCGCGCGCAGCGCCGGCTTGCCGCGCATGCCGGGGCCGATCAGCAGCGCGTCGGTGCCCGCGACGTCGCGCCGCAGCGCCGCGCCCTGCAGACGCAATTCGCCATCGGCGCTGGCCGGCAGGCCCACCACCCGCGCTTCGGGCAGGGCCACCGCCATCGCCATCGCCACCGGCCGCGCGGTGGCGATCTGCAACTTGCCGGCGCCGGCGCGCAGCGCCGCCTCGGCCGCCAGCAGCGCCGCGCCGGGGATTTCGCAACTGCCGCCGATCACCAGCACGCGCCCGCGCTGTTCCTTGCCGGCGATGCCGGCGGTGGTCGGCAACGGCCAACGCCGCAGCAAGGCCGCCGTCACCGGAATCGCGCGCACGCGGCTCATCGCGGCCCGCCCGGCTGGTCGGCGTCCGTGGTCACCGGCACCTCGAACGGCACCGCGTTGGCCTGCACCAGGGCGAAGCACGGCGCGCCATCGGCGGCGACGCCCATGCCGTACTCGGTGACGCTGCAGTTGGGCACGTCGCCGCCGCGGTCGATGTCCAGGATCCGCTGTTCGTCGAGCCGTTCCAGCAGGTAGCGCATGCAGTTGACGATCACCTGGTGGGCGACGATGAGCACGCGCTCGCCGGCATGGTCGCGGCGCAGTTCCTCGACCACGCTGCGCAGACGCAGGATCACGTCGCACCAGCTCTCGCCCCCCGGCGGGCGGAAATAGAACTTGCCGACCGAGGCGCGCTGTTCCGCCAGTTCCGGGAAGCGCGCCACGATGCCATGCCGGGTGTAGCGGTCGAGGATGCCGAATTCCTTCTCGCGCAGGCGTTCGTCCATCAGCAGCTGCACCGACGGCACGCCGAGCGCCTCGCCGATGGCCGCGGCCGTCTGCCGCGCGCGCACGAACGGCGACGTCAGCAGGATCTGCGGGCGCGCCGCCTCCGGCAACGCGGCGAACCATTGCCCGAGCGATTGCGATTGCTGCAGGCCGAGGTCGGACAGCGGCGTGTCGGCATCGCGCGTGGCGACGTCGATCAATTCCTGCCCGGACGCTTCTGCCAGGTCGCGCGCGACATTGCCCGCGCTCTGTCCGTGTCGCACCAGCCACACCCGTTGCGGCCAGTCTGCATGATCGAGTTTCGGCACGCGCATCTCCTATCGACGACTGTGCGAGAGCCTGGCGTGACCGCCGTGAACGCGCGGTCTCCACGTCCGCGCATTCAGGTGCGCGTTCCGCGCCGCTCCTCGCAAAGCGTTCACCGTTCATTGCATCGGCACTAACGCGGCGACGTCTAGCGTGGCTTCCACAGGGGAAAAAGACACCGAACGCGCAGCGCACGATCGGCACGCGCTGAAGCTGGAGCCACATCATTTCTGGAGGAATATTCATGACCCGAAGCACCACCGAACGCCTGCTGAAATGGCTGCAGGACGCCTATGCGATGGAGCAGGAAGCCAACACCATGCTGACTGCCACCGCCGGGCGCCTGGAGCACTATCCGGAACTCA
This sequence comes from Xanthomonas sp. DAR 35659, assembly GCF_041242975.1. Taxonomy (NCBI): domain Bacteria; kingdom Pseudomonadati; phylum Pseudomonadota; class Gammaproteobacteria; order Lysobacterales; family Lysobacteraceae; genus Xanthomonas; species Xanthomonas medicagonis. The sequence goes on along the minus strand of NZ_CP162488.1, from coordinate 856,389 downwards.
AGGCGCGCATTGAGCAGCACATCAACGAAACCCGCGACCAGTCCGAGCAGGTGAAGCGCTGCATCGAACTGCTCGACGGCTCGGTGCCGTCGATCAAGGGCGCGGTCGCCAGCGTCATGGCCACCGTGCATGCCGCCGGCAATTCGATGATGAGCGACGAGGTGGCCAAGAGCCTGGGCGTCAGCTATGCCTTCGAGCACATGGAGATCGCCAGCTACCGCGCGCTGGTCATCGCCGCGAAGGAAGCGGGGCAGACCGAGATCGCCGACATCTGCGCCGCCATTCTCGACCAGGAAATCGCCATGGCCGAATGGCTGATCGAACACCAAGAGGCGATCATCCTCGCGTTCCTGAAGCGCGAGCGGACCGAAGGCCAGACGGCCAAGAAGTGATCCGCGCACCTCACGCACCAACTACCACCCATCACGGAGACGCATCGACATGGCCATCAAGACCATCGACGAACTGTTCCTGCACGAACTGTCCGACATCTACAGCGCGGAGAAGCAGCTCACCAAGGCGCTGCCGAAACTCGCCCGCGCCGCGACCAATCCCGCGCTGCGCGCCGCCTTCGAGGCGCACCTGGAGGAAACCCAGGGCCAGGTCGAGCGCATCGACCAGATCGTGGAGATCCTCGACCTGCGCCTTAAGCGCATCAAATGCGCGGCGATGGAGGGCCTGGTCGAGGAAGGCAAGGAAGTGATCGACTCGATCGAGGCCGGCCCGGTGCGCGATGCGGCGCTGATCGGCGGCGCGCAGAAGGTCGAGCACTACGAGATCGCCTCCTACGGCACGCTGGCGGCGATGGCCAAGCAACTTGGCAAGACCGACGCGCTGAAGCTGCTGCTGGAAACGTTGGAGGAAGAGAAGTCCACCGACGAGAAGCTGACCCTGCTCGCCGAGCAAGGCGGCAACCAGGACGCCGCGCAGAAGCGCAAAGCCGCGGCCTGACCGCGGTACCGCGGCGCCGATCCTCGGCGCCGCGTTTCATCCCAGACGCCCCACGGGCCACGACGGTGTGGTCGACCCACGCCGTCGTGGCTTTGCCGTGGCCGGCATTCCAGGAGATTCCCCATGTTCATGCACAACAAGCGGTTGATGTACACGGTCCGTGTGGCCCAACCCGATCCGGCGCTGGCGGCGCTGATGCTGGAACAGTTCGGCGGGCCGCAAGGCGAACTGGCCGCGGCCATGCGCTACTTCACCCAGGCCATCGGCGAGGTCGACGGCGGCCGCAAGGACCTGCTCTACGACATCGCCACCGAGGAACTGAGCCACCTGGAGATCATCGGCTCGATCATCGCCATGCTCAACCAGGGGCCGAAGGCCGTGCTGTCCGAAGGCATGGCCGATGCGGAGCAAATGCGCAATCTGACCCTGAACAACAACACCAGCCAGACCCAGCAGATCCTGTACGGCGGCGGGCCGGCGCTGGTCAACTCCAGCGGCGTGCCATGGACCGCGGCCTACGTGGACTCGATCGGCGAGCCGACCGCCGACCTGCGCTCCAACATCGCCGCCGAGGCGCGCGCGAAGATCGTCTACGAGCGCCTGATCAACGTCACCGACGACCCGGGCATCGTGGATGCGCTGAAGTTCCTGATGACCCGCGAGGTGGCGCACCAGAAGTCGTTCGAGAAGGCGCTGTACGCGATCGAGCCGAACTTCCCGCCTGGCAAGTTGCCGGGCGACCCAGCGTTCACCGACAAGTTCTACGACATGTCGCAGGGCGAAGGCGACATCAACGGTCCTTGGAACAGCGGCAGCCAGTGGGAAAAGGTGTCCGACCGCAATCGTCAGGCCGCGGTGGACGGCGGCAGCGGCGTGCCGAGCGTGGGCCCTCAGCCCGGCCGAGGAAAGCGCGCTGCAGGCCTTGGCGGCACGCACGATGTCGCAGCCGGACAGCGACCCGACCACCGGCGCCGATCTTGGCGCGGGTCCGGGCGCCGGCTCCACCAAGGGCAATGTCTCGCTGGAACCGTAACCGCGGGAACGGTAGCGGCACCGCTGTGCCGCTACCGCCAAATGGACGCGACGCGGATCGATGAGGCGAATGCGTTGCCTGGCTACCAGCCCTGTCAGCTACCGGTCTGTGTATGCGGCGCGGACACCGGCTTGGATTGCGGGGAGTCCTTCTGCCGCAGCCAGATGGTGAGTACCACCAACGACAGCACCGCCAGGAATTCGCTCTGCCAGTTCTGCATCGACTCGAACCAGAACTCCGCGCCGCCCAGGTGCTGCAGGAACGAGATGGGCGGCTGGTGCTGCAGTGCGCGTTCGGCGACTTCATGACGCCAGCTTCCCAGCGCGTGCAGCACGAAGCTGGTGGCGAACAACACCCCGAACGCCAATGCCAGCGAGTGCTCGTACATCTTCAGCCAGAGACCACCGGCGCGCACCGGCCAGGGCGTGGTGCCCGGCGCGATGGTCTCGTCCTCCGTCTCCGGCGGCAACGGCCGCGACTCCGCCGATCCCCACTGGCGCAGCTTCACAGTGAGCAGCACGTACATGCCCATCTGCAGGAATTCGCTTTCCCAGTTCTCGAACAACGCGCCGATGAAATGGCCGCTGTGCAGGTAATCCCACAGCAGCAGCGGCGCCTGCCCGTGCTGGCGCAGTTCGTCGTTATAGGCATGCTGGCCGCTGAGCGCCTGGCCGCCGATGAACAGGAGGGTCAGGCCCAACAACACCAGCGACAGACCATTGCGCTTGAAGAACATGCCTCGGCATCTCCTGGCGGTGCCGCACCCGTGGCGGCGATGGGCGATGCACACTTTGCACATCGACGCGGGAAAAGCGGATGAAGAAGCGGCACGTCGTAGCGCTACGCGCACGACCCCACGCGCTCGCATCACGCCGGCTCGGTCCGGGTTCGAAGCGCGCGCTAGGCGTTCTTCACCTGCGCTTGTCCGCCTCCGACTAAGGTTCGGGTATGCGCAACGCGAGCCACCGATGAGACGCTTCGTCCAGGCCTTCGGCGTGGAGGACGACCTGCCCGCGCGGCTGGATCCGCCGCTGCGCCACGCGCTCGCGGCGTACCCGGATCACTACAACCTCGGCCAGGGCGACGTCGCCTCGGTGCTGGTATGCGAGGACGGCAGCGCCCAGGTACAGCGCATGCTGTGGGGCATCGTGCCGCGTTGGTCGAAGACTCCGGAGACGCCCTACACCACCGTCACCGCGCGGCTGGAGCGCGCCGCGCGCAGCCGCATCTTCGCCGGGCCTTGGGAGCGCCAGCACTGCGTGATTCCGCTGTCCGGCTATTACAAGTGGGACCGCAGCCGCAAGCCGGCGCAGCCCTACTACATCCATCATGCCGAGGGGCAGGTCCTGCTGGCGGCGGGCCTGTGGGAACGCTGGGAGCGCGGCGAACCGGCGCTGCTCAGCTTCAGTGTGCTGACCCACGCCAATCCGGCGATCCCGGCGCCGCTGACCGCGGACGGGCCGATCTTCCTGGAAGGCGACCGCTGGCGCAGTTGGCTGCGCGGCCCGCGATTGTTTCCCGCGGCGTTTCTGGCGCGGGCGCCGCAGCCGGAGCTGCTGGCGTATCCGGTGTCCTCGGCCTACCGGCATCGCGAGCGCAACGACTACACCTTGCTGGAGCCGGTGGACGCCGATGCGGTTGGGGCGGGCGATGCGATGGAGGCGGACGAGGAAGAGGACGAAGAGGAGGCGTGAGGGTTGTCGGTGGGGTGCGTTCGAGACGCGGCGCGTTTTCCTCGCCTTGAGGGCAACCTAGCGAGGTCGAGCGCGCGGCATTGATCCAGGTGCGCGTGTTGTGGATGGACTGATGAACATTCAGCGATGCGCTTTCAGCCGATGCAACGCACGGGTGGCGCTTTGCCTGCGATGGGGTTCATGGAAGGCGTCGCGGCTGAAGCCGCTCCTACAGAGGCGGTGCGCGGCCGGGGTTTGCACGAGAGCGTGATCGCTCTGCCGTGTGGTGGGCGCGTTGCCGCAATGGTGTCGCGGCCGTGGCAAGTCCTCGCCGCCGGACTAGGGCCGCGCCCGTGTGCGTTTGGATTCACGATGATGCGTGCTTACCCCAGCGCCATCATCGCCGCGCTTCATGGGATCCTCCGCCAAGACTGTGCCGGCCCCGACAACCGCGGTCGCGCAGGACGTCGCACTGCAGAAACGACGATGCCGATGCATACACGCATCGGCATCGTCGTAACGACCGCGTTCGCCGCCGCGGCGACAGGGCAGATCAGAACTCTTCCCACTCCGAGCTTTCCGCGAGCGCGCCGCTGGCCTTGCCGCGTGTGGGCGGGCGCGCGGCCGGCGCGTGCTTGACCGGCGCACGCACCGCGGCGAGCGGACGCACCGGCGCCCTGGCCTGCGCGGGCGCGGCGGGCGCGGATGCGCGCGGCGCCAGCGGTTGCGCGGCGCCGGCGAGGCGGAACACCGCCACCGCACGGGTCAGCTCCGAGGCCTGGTCCTCCAGGCTCTTCGCCGCCGCGGTGGCTTCCTCCACCAGCGCCGCGTTCTGCTGGGTGGTCTCGTCCAACTGCATCACCGTCTTGCTGACCTGCTCGATGCCCGAACTCTGCTCGGCGCTGGCCGCGGAGATCTCGGCCATGATGTCGGTGACGCGCTTCACCGACGCGACCACCTCGGCCATGGTGCTGCCGGCGCGGCCGACCAGGGTCGAGCCCTGCTCCACTTCCTGCACCGAGTCGGAGATCAGGGTCTTGATCTCCTTGGCCGCCTCCGCCGAGCGCTGCGCCAGCGAGCGCACTTCCGAGGCGACCACGGCGAAACCACGGCCCTGCTCGCCGGCGCGCGCCGCTTCCACCGCGGCGTTGAGCGCCAGGATGTTGGTCTGGAAGGCGATGCCGTCGATGACGCCGATGATGTCGGCGATGCGCGCGGAGGCGGCGCTGATCGAGGCCATCGTGGTGACCACGTCCTCGACCACCCGACCGCCGCTCTCGGCCACTTCGCCGGCGCCCAGCACCAGTTGATTGGCCTGACGCGCGCTGTCGGCGTTCTGCTTGACCGTGGAGGTCAGCTCTTCCATCGAGGCCGCGGTCTCTTCCAGGCTCGCCGCCTGCTGCTCGGTGCGCACCGACAGGTCGCTGTTGCCGCTGGCGATCTCGCCGGCGGCGGTGTTGATCGATTCGGCCGAGCGCTGGATGCCCTGCACGATCGCGGTGAGCTGTTCGGCGGTGCGGTTGGCGGCGTCGGCGAGTTGGCCGAACGCGCCTTCGTAGCGCACGTCCACGCGCTGCGACAGGTCGCCATCGGCGATCGCGCCCATGATCCGGCCGACGTCGGCCAGGCCGTTCTCGGCCTGCAGCATCAGCCGGTTCAGCGCTTCCACCATTTCCTTGAACGCGAACTGGTAGCGCGCCTCGTCGCCGCGCGCGGAGAAATCGCCGCGCGCCGCGGCGTCCGCCAGGCGCGCGATGTCGCCGTTGATCGCCGACAGATTGGTCTTCACCGCGTCCAGCGCCTCGTGCAGCGCCGCGCGCTGGCCGGGCAGGCGGCGCATGTCGCGGCGCAGGTCGCCGCGGCCGTACTCGCCCATGATCTCCATGGCTTCGATGATCGCGTCCAAGTGCTCGAACAGCGCGGTGTTCATGCCACGCGCCAGGGTGCCGTAGTCGCCGGGGAAGTCCTCCGGCATGCGGTGGCGGATGTTCTCGCCCTGCTGCAGCTGCACCAGGGTCTGCATCTCGCCGTTGAAGCGCTGCAACTGGGTCTGCATCTGCTGCATGCTGGTCATCAGCTGCCCGGTCTCGTCGCGCGACTCCACGGTGATGGCGTTGTCGAAGCGGCCGGAGGCGATGGCCTCGGCGGTGCGGGTGGCCGCACGCAGCGGAGTGACGATGGCGCTGGCGATCAGCCAGCACAGCCCGACCACCAACGCGACCAGCGCCGCGCCGATGACGGTGAGGATCTTGGTGAAGCCCAGCGCCTCGACCTGGATGTCCTCGGCATACACGCCCATCACCAGCACCCAGTTCCATTGCGGGTAGAGCTTGGCGTAGCTGATCTTCGGCAACTGCTCCTTCTTGCCCGGCTTGGGCGCGGAGTAGTAGCTGAAGCCGTCGCCGCTCTTCACCGCGGCTTGGATATCGCGATACACGTACTCGCCGGCATCGCTCTTGTAGTCGGACATGTCGGTGCCGACCTTGCGCTTGGGATGCATCACGATGCGCATCTGCGGGTCGAGCATGAAGAAGTAGTCGACGCCGCCGTTGGTCTTCATGTCGGCCAGCGCCGACTTGGCCGCTTCCTGGGCCTGCGCCTCGGTGAGCTCGCCGCGCTTGGCCTTGGCGGCATAGTGCTCGATGACGCTCATGCCCATGTCGATCTGGGTCTTCACGGTCTGCTTGCGCGCATCCACCAGGTCCAGGTACTGCAGGCGCGCGGCGGCGACCGCGAGCAGGATCACGCCCAGCGCCAGCAAGGTGCACAGCACGACGAACTTGCGCGCCATCGGCAGGTTGGCGACGCGGCGTCGCAGGAAATGGAGGGGATTCATGGCGATCCTCGGAACAGAATATGTGCGGGGGTATCGGCCGCGGGGCATTCCTACTTGACGCCCGCATGACGGGAAAGCTGAAGCGTTGTGATTGATTGCCCTGTTTCACGCGCTCGCCGTGGTCGCACGGCGGCATGCGCCGGGCCGAGCCGGTCTGCGCTACAGCGCGTGCTGTACCGCGCCGCGAGGGTGCAGCACCGCGTCGCCACGGGCGTCCTCGTGCCACACCAGCCGATGGAAGTCGAAGCCGGCCTGCAGCCGCGGCTTGACCACGTTGAAGTAGGGCGAGACGTCGAAATCGCGCGGCAGGTACAGGCTGTGATGGCGGTTGTGCAGGATCTCTTCGTCCTGTGCGCCGGAAGGCGGGACGTGCCCGATCTCCGGCAGGATCGGATAGCGGATGGCGCCGAACGCCTGCGCCAGCAGGGTCGAGCAGATCGCCTTGGTCGGTTCGCCGCTGCCCAGTTCCAGAAAGCGCCGCTTCACCGACGACGGCAGCGGCGGGGTGCGGATCAGGTAGCGCGCCAGGTCGAAGATGTTCTTGAGGTCGTAGCTGTTGCCGACGCGGCTGACCATGTAGTCGGCCACCGCCTCGATCTCGTCGGCGCCCAGCCCGACCGGGCGGCAGATGCGCGTGTGCAGGCCGGCGAACTCGCGCAGGCCGACCAGGCGCACGCCGACGTTGATGTCCACGTCGCAGAAGGTCGGCGCGTCCTCGTCGCTTGCCGGCCCCAGGTGGTCGCCGATGTACAGCGCGGCGTGCGACCAGGTGGACTGGCTCAGGTACTTGATCGCGGTCGAGAAGCGGCTGTTGCCCTCCACCAGCAGCACGTCGCCCTTGCGCAGCGCCGCCTGCAGCAGCGCCGGCGGGCTGGTGGGCAGCGGCGAGTGGTGGCGCCGCGGCTTGGACAGGAACTTGGCCAGGTGGCGACCCAGCAGGCGTGGCAAGGACAACATGCGCGTGACCTCGTGGACGGCCCGGTCCGGGCGGCGGAACGACTTCGCTCTTCCACGATGGCGGCGCTGCGGGGGAATTCTTGAGCGGCGCTGCCCTTCTCCCTGGGAGAAGGTGCCGCGCAGGGGTGGGTGAGGGTACGGGCGTAGCCTCGTGTACCCCAAACTCCGCGAGTCGCTTTCGCGCCGGACCCTCACCCCAACCCCTCTCCCGATGGGAGAGGGGCTCGGCTGTTCCTTCTCCCGTCGGGACCATGGCCCCCTTTTCGGGGGAAGGTGCCCCGCAGGGGCGGATGAGGGTACGGGCGAAGCCTCGTGCAACCAACTCCGCGAGTCGCTTCGCGCCGGACCCTCACCCCAGCCCCTCTCCCGGCGGGAGAGGGGCTCGGCTGTTCCTTCTCCCCTCGGGAGAAGGTGCCCAAAGGGCGGATGAGGGTGCGGGCGCAGCCTCGTGCACCCCAAACTCCGCGAGCCGCTTTCGCGCCGGACCCTCACCCCAACCCCTCTCCCGGTGGGAGAGGGGGCTCGGCTGTTCCTTCTCCCCTCGGGAGAAGGTGCCCGAAGGGCGGATGGGGGTACGGGCGAAGCCTCGTGCACCCCAAACTCCGCGAGACGCTTTCGCGTCGGACCCTCACCCCAACCCCTCTCCGATGGGAGAGGGGCTTTTGTCCGCGCGTGGCCGCGTCAGTCGCCGCGGGCGACGACCAGGCGCACTTCGACGCGGCGGTTCGGCAGCAGGCATTCCAGCAACGCCGCGCGCGGGGTCACGCCGGCGCACTGCTGCACCTGCTGGCTGTCGCCACGGTATTCGTAACGGATGCGCTCGGCCGGCACGCCGCGCCCGATCAGCAGTTCGCGCACGGTGCGCGCGCGGCGCTCGGACAAGCCCTGGTTGTAGTCGTGGCCGCGGCCATCCATGCGGTCGGCATGGCCGACCAGCTCCACCTGCTGCAGGGTCAGCTTCTCTTCGGCGATGCGTGCCAGCGCGCGATCCAGGCTTTCCAGCGAGTAGGTACGGATGTCCTTGTAACCGTCGCGGTCGAACTCGAACAGCACGTTGGTCACCAGCGGGATCGGCGCGGCCGTGGGCGTCTCCGGCGTCCGCGGCCCGTCGCATTGCCGCGCCAGCGCCTCGGCGTCGTTGACCATGTCCTCGGCGATCTGGATGTAGGGCTTGGCATGCCGCCATTGCTGCTGGTTGAACTCGTTGCCGGCATGCACCAGTTCGACTTCGCCGCAGGCCGCCGCCTGCTGCGCGCAACTGAAACCCGCATGGCCGTGCAGCGCGCGCAGGCGCTGCCACAGGTCGTCGCGCAGGTACTTGGCGTCGTTGACCAACGGCGTCTCGGTCGGGATCGTCGTGGCGCCCTGCTCCATCAGCTGCACCAGTTTCTCCGACTCGCTCAGCGCGCCCTGCGGGAACGCGCTGCGGTCGTTGCGGGTGTATTCGTGGAAGGACACGTCGAGCCAGCATTGCGCCTTGGACAAGGCGTAGTCGCGCACCGGGCGGCCGCCGTCGTTGAGCGCCTGGATGCGGTCCTGCACGGACTGGTAGCCCTGCAGGTCGGCAGCGATGGCTTCGTCGCTGATGCGTTGCTGCTGCGGCAGCAGCCGGGTCTGCGCGGTGCCCGCGGCACAGCCGCCGAGCAGCAAGGCGGCGGCGACGGTACGGGACAGGATGGAGCGGAAGCGGGTGGTGGTCTTCATGGGATTCCTCAGCGCGCCGGGTCGCGGTAACGGACCGGATCCCGGCGGAACAGGTCTTCGTCGAATTTGAAGCGCAGGCGCACGAACGCGCCCTGCTGGGTGTACTCGTAGCCGGTCAGGTCGCGGTCGCCGGCGAAGCCGGACCAGTTGTAGCCGGCCGACAGCCACAGGTTCTGCCGCAGCAGCCGCCCCACTTCCAGGCCGTAGGCGTACTGGTTGGCGCCGAGCTGGCCGCGGAACGCGGAGCCGAGCACGCCGATGTCCCAGTGCTCGGTGATGTCGTAGACCACGCGCGCGGACACCAGCACCGCATGGAAGCGGCTGTCCACGCGGCCGCCGTCGGCGTAAGCGAAGCGGTCCTGCTGCCACTTGCCGGCCACGCGCCCGGTCAGCCACCACGGCCGCGACGGATGCCAGTCGGCATGGGTGGAGACGATGTGCGCGCGGCTGCTGATGTCCTGGCTGGTGCCATCCACCACCTGCCCGTCGAGCAGGGTCAGCCCGCTCTCGTCGCGCTCCAGCTTGTACTCGTAGCGGGCCAGCGCGTTGATCCGGTTGGTGTCGGTATCGCGGTAGGCCACGCCGAGCTGGAAGCGGTTCTGCAGCACGTCGCCGCGCGCGGCGTAGTCGGTCTGCAGCAGGTAGTTGCGGCCGAGCAGGGTCCAGTCGCGGCTGAGCTTGCGCGCCAGCATGAACTGCACCAGGGTGGTGTTGAACGCCTCGTCGGTCTCGGTCTCGCGCACGTCGCCGCTGATGCGGTGCTCCACCCGCACCGAACCGCGCCACAGCGGGTTGGCGCTGTAGTCCAGCGCCAGCGCCAGGCCGGTGGCGTCGCCGGTGTTGCCGTCGTACACCTTGACGTGTTCGGCCGAGCTGCTCAGGCGCAGGCCTTCGCGCAGGTCCCAGGTGTTGCGGATGCCGGAGGCGGCCTGCACGTCGCGGCCGCTGATCGCATCGCGCAGGCGGTACTCGGAGAACGCCTGGGTATCGCGCACGTAGCTGGTGTCGATGCCGAACACCAGCGCATCGGCCTCGCGGTCGGTGGTGGTGATGCCGTAGGCGCTGGTCAGGCCGGTCTGCTTCTCGTAGCGGCCGTACAGGCGGGTGCGTTCCAGCGCCTGGTAGTCGACGCCGGCGGCGACGCGGTTGCGGTCCTCGCCGGACACGCTCTGCTCGTATTCCGCGCCCAGCGACAGCTTCTCGCCGACCCGGTAGCCGGCGCCGATGCGGGCGCTGTCCGACTCCAGCCGGGTGCCGATCGGCAGGTCGCTGGCGGTGCCGGTGACGGCGCTGCTGGAGCCGATCACCGGCAGGCCGGTCAGCGGGTCCAGCGGTTGCTGGCCGTAGCCGAGCGCACCGCCACCGGCGCCGGTGGCGAAGCCGCCGGTGAGCCCGCCGGCGTTGCCATAGCCCAGGCCCGAGGACCACGGCGAATACGCGCCGACGGTCTCGCGGATCGAGCGCACGCCGAAATCCAGGGTCAGCTTCTCGGTGGCGCCGACGCGCACGCCGGCACCGCCGGCATCGCGCTTGCCGCCGTCGGGATTGCGGTCCTCGCTGCGCAGGCCTTCGACGTACAGGTCCACGCGCTCGGTCACGTGGTACTCGACCTTGGCGTTGTACTCGCCGCGCCCGCCGAACAGCGGCGAGGCGGGATTGTTGAACGCCGGATCGGTACGCGCGGCGAACAGGTTCGCGTCGAGCTTCTCGCCGTCGTGGCCGAACTCCACCCGCCAGGCATCGCCTTCGACGCGGCCGCTGAGATCCTGCAGGCCCGGGGTGGCGATCTGGTTAATGGAATTGGTGTTGATCTCGCTCTGCGTGCGCGCGAACTCCACCGCCAGCGCGGTATTCGGTCCGAAGCGGTAGCCGGCATTGACGCTGCCCATGCGGAAGGCGGCGAACGGGTTGCGGTCGTCGACCACCGACCCGCCCACTTCCAGTGCGTCGGTCAGCCGCAGCTGGCCGTCGGCGCCGTACACCCAGAAGCGCTCGGTGCCCTGGTCCAGTTCGTAGGTGATGCGCAGCGTGACCGGGTTGAGGTTGCTGTCGAACGTGGGCAGGAACTGGTTGAGCAGGATGCGCCCCGAGAACGGCTCGAAGCTGTAGTCCACCAACCGCGCCAGCGGCTGCACCGAGACGATCCGCGAGGGCTGGTTGCGGTCGCGCACGACCACTTCCACCCGCTCGCTGCCTTCCAGCACCGCGTTGTTGCGCAGTGCGTACGGGCCGCTGCCCTGGCTGGCGAATTCCTCGATCACCTGCCGCAGCGAATCCTGGATGGCGAACACGTTGCTGCGCACGCGTGCGTTTTCGTAATGCCAGCCCAGGCCGGTGGCGGTGCGGTTGTAGGTGCCGAGGCTGCGCTGCGGCACGCTGCTGCGCGCGCCCACGCCGGTCGCGGTGGCCAGCGTGTCGCCGGTCTGGAAATCGCCGTACAGCAGGTAGCTGCGGCGGTTGTCCACGCGCACGTACAGGCGCTCGGCCGAGCGCGCGTCGAAGCCGCGCAGCGAGGAGTCGCCGTACACCGGGTAGTACTCCTCCGGCTGGATATCGCGCAGCAGGCGCCCGCGCACCTCCTTGTCCGAATCGTAGGCGGCGGTGAGCAGGTACTCGCCCTTGATCCGGCCCTTGACGAAGAACGCGGTGCGCGCGGCGGCGTTGGCCTTGCCGTTGTTGAACTGCTTCTCCCAGCGGCGGATGTCGCGCTCGAACACGTCGTCGTGGTCGACCGGGGCGATCAGTCCGCTGTTGTCGCGGCGGCGGAAATTGACCACGCCCTCGATCAGGCCGGTGGCGATCATCTCGCGCATTTCCGGCACGAAGCCGATCGTGCCTTCGGCGCTGTGGCCGCCGGCGCTGACCCGCAGCACCACGTCCTGCGGCTGGTCCGGCGCGAGCAGGTCGAACTCGGCCACGCCGTCGCGCACCGGCAACTGCACGCCCGGGGTGACCTTGTCGGCATCGGCCGCGCCCGGACCCAGTTCGTCGGTGCGCGAGCCCGGCAGCAGGATGCGCCCGCCGGTGTGCTCGATGGTGGCGAACTGCTCGCCCTGCAGCGGCTGGCCGGCGGCGTCGAGCAGGCGCACGGTGACGTGCACCGGGGTCTGGCCGTCGGCCGGCGCGCCATCGCGATCGACCTCGACCAGCACCTGGTCCATGCCCGACGCGGCGAGCGCGCCCGCATGCGGCGCCAGGGTCTGCGCGGCGGCATCGGTGCTGGTCGGCGTGCGCGGATACAAGCTGCCGGCCTCGCCCAGCACCGGGGTGAAACGGCTGCTGCCGACGGATTGCTGGGCCAGCGCCGGCAACGCGGCCAGGGCGCAGGCGAGCAGGGTCAGCCGCGGCAGGCGGCGCGTCGTGACGGGCCGGCTCATGGCTGCACCTCCGCGGGAACGGTGACATCGGGCGGTGGCGTGCCGCGCGGTTTGACGATCGGCGACTGCGCGGCCGAATCGGTGGCCTGCTGCGGCGCGCGCAGCGGCTTGCTGCTGAAGCGCAGCGGCGCCTGGCCGGTCTCGGTTTCCGGCGCGCGTACCTCGCCCTGCGTGCGCCGCGCCTTGACCTGTTCGAGCACCGGATTGGAGCAACTGCCCTCGACGAAGTCGGCGCGATGCAACTCGCCGTTCTTGAGGTCGATGAACAGGCTGTCGGCATCGCCGAGATTGCGGTTGCTGCTGGTGGTCAGGCGCGCGCCGACCGGCAGCGTGGACGCATCCACCTTCAGCGTGTGGCTCTTCGGCGGCAGGCCGCAGTAGCTGTACTTGCCCTCCGAATCGCTGATCATCCAGGTGCCGTCCTCGAAGTACAGGCGCACGCCGGGGATGCCGAGTTCCTCGCGGTCCTGCACGTGGTTGACGTTGCAATCCACGAATACCTTGCCGAGCACGCAGCCTTCCTCGGCGAACACGCCACCGGTGACGCGCACGCGGTACTGCGCCTGGTTCGACGGCAACGCGCCGGGACGCGGTTGCAGCGCGACCGGGTCGATGCAGCCGCCGGCGATGGAGCAGCCGTAGGCCTGGGCGCGGTTGATGCCGTCGCCCTGCTGCGCACCGACGCCGACGCGCACGCGGTAGCTCAGCGCGATCTGCTGGCCGACCTGGATCGGACCGGCGCTGAAGCCCAGCGTCGGGCCGGGCTGGCCCAGCGGCTCGGCCACGGCCGCGCCGTTGGCGCGCGCGGTGCCGGCGATGTAGGTGAAGCCGCGCGGCAGGCGATCGACCACATTGACCATCTGCAGCGGACTGCCGGCGGTCTGGCGGATGGTGATGGTGTATTGCACGGTGTCGCCCACTTCGGCGGTCTGGCGATCGCCGGTCTTGGTGATGGCCAGGCCGGTGGCCACCGCGGTATCGAGCGGGATGTGGTTGTGCACGATGTTGGCGGTGCCCGAGCCGGCGAACAGGGTCAGGTAGTACTGGGTGGCCGGACCGACCGGGCCGGTCGGCGCATGCGCGCCGGGCTGCACGGTGTAGCGCGCGCCGCCGCCAGTGGCATCGCCCGTGTCGCCGGACGGCGACAGCGTCTGCGGCTCGGCCGGGATCAGCGTGGACACGAACACGTAGCCGCCCGGCGGGGTCACCATCAGCCGGAATTCGCAGCGCGCCGGCGCCGCCGGGCCGAACAGGAACTGGTAGGCGCCGTCGCTGCCGACGGTCATCGACACCGCGTTGCCGTCGATGCGGTAGCCGCCGCTGCCGGTGTTGAGCAGGCTGGTGGCCGGGTCGTAGCCGGCGCACACGCCGACCGGCGCCAGGGTCACGATCGCGCCCGGGACCGGATCGCGGGTCACCGCGTCGTAGACCACGCCCGACGGATCCACCGGCAGGCTCTGTTGCGGCAGGTTCTCGCCGGCCTTGAGCACCACTTCCAGTTGGCTGTTGCCGCCGTCGTTGACCCGGCACGAACTGGCGCCGCCGTTGGCCATGGCGGTATCGGCGGCGCACGGCGCGACCGCGGAGGCGCTCTCCGTGCTCACCGGCCAACCCCACACCGCGCCGGACACCGGATGGCGGAAACGCACCATCCACTTCTGCCCGGGAATCACGTCGCCGATGCGATAGCTGCCGTCGGCGGCGCTGGTCGTGCTGCGCACGACCTGGCCGCTGGCCGGATCGACCAGTTCCACAGTCCAGCCCTGCAGGCGCTGGTCGCCGCCATCGAGCTGGCGCTCCTGGCTGCCGCCGTCGAACCACACGGTGCCGGAGAGCGAGGCCGCCAGTTGCACCTGCGTCGGCAGGCGGCAGGCGTTCTGGGTGATCGCCGGATCGCACACCGGCAGTTGGGTCACGTCGCCCTCGAACGCGCCGCGTTCGGCCGGCGTCGGGCCGTGCACGGCATCTTCGCCGCCGCCCTGCACCAGCACCGCGTTGTTGACCGGAGCGCCGGTCGCCGCCGCGGCGCCGACCGCGACCTGCACCTGGATGCGCTCGCTGGCGGTCTGCCCGGACGCGATCACCGCGCTGGCATCGCAGCTGAAGCGATCGGCGCCGACCGCGCCGGTGCAGGTCCAGCCGCTGCCGGTGGGCAACGCCGCCAGGGTCACGCCCGGCGGCAGGCGGTCCTGCACCTGGTACACGCCGGCGGTCGGACGCGGGCCGATGTTGCGCACGCTGATGGTGTAGCGCGCGGTGTTGTTGACGGTGAACTTGACCGGGTCGGCGATCTTGCTGACGACCAGGTCCGGGGTGTTGGCGATCTCGCCGAAGTTGTTGTCGATCGACTGCGCGCCCGGGGCCAGCACCACCGCGGAAATCGCCGACGGCACGGTCTCGCGCGGGGTCGCCACGCCGCGCGTGGCGCCGCCGACGGTGCCGGCCGTGGTGAGGCCGTTGCGGGTATCGGCGGGCTGATCGGGTTCGGTCACCGTGTAGGTGCCCGGACGCAGGTTCTCGAAGCGGTAGTGGCCCTGCGCATCGGTCTGCACGCTCAGCTGCACCGCGGCGCCTAGATCGTCGGTGCCGGTCAGCACCACGCGCACGTTGGCGATGCCCGACTCGTCGCTGCCGATCACGCCGTTGTCGTCGTTGTCGTAGTACACGCGGCCGGACAGCGACGCCGCCGCCACTTCGCCGAAGTCGTAGTGCTGGCCCTGCTGGTTGGCGCCGAGCACGATGCTGGCGATCGCCGACGGCGTGGTGGTCACGCCGGTGGCGGTGCCGCCCTTGTCGCCGGGCACGGTCTTGCCGTTGAGGGTGCCGCTCGGCTGGGTCGGCTCGGTCACCGTGTAGGTGCCCGGCAGCAGGCCGAGGAAGCTGTAGTTGCCGCTGGCGTCGGTCTTGGTGGTCAGGTTGACCGCCTGGCCGTTCTGGTCGGTGCCGGTCAGCACCACGTCCACGTCGGCCAGGCCTGTCTCGGCCGGGTCGATCACGCCGTCGTTGTCGTCGTCGCGCCAGACCCGTCCCTGGATCGCGCTGCCGCTGGGGTTCTCGCCGAAGTTGAACTCGGTGCCGTCCAGGCCCGCGCCCAGCTGGATCTGCGAGAGGCGGTCGGTGCTCGCCGCGTCCGGGCCGCCGGGGGCAGCGACCGCGGTGCCGGCCACGCAGCTGCCCGGCGCGCACGCCGCGCCGCCGATCTGGCCGGGATTGATCGCGCTGGGACGGTTGCTGTACTGCCCGGCCGGCAGCGGCTCGCGCACGCTGTAGGTCAGGGTCGGGTCCAGGTCGTCGAACCGGTAAGCACCATTGCCGTCGGTGCTGGTGGTGGCCAGCACCGCGCCGGTGACGGCATCGAGCAGTTCCACGGTGGCGCCGGCGATCGCCGGGTCGCCGCCGTCGCGCACGTTGTTGAAATTGAGGTCCACGTAGACCCGGCCGGACAGGCTGGGGCGGCGCACTTCCGGGAAGTCGTAGCGCACGGCCGCATCGGTCGCGCCGACCGGGATCGTGGTGTAGCTGGAGTTGGGACTGCCGGCGGCATAGGTGCCGCCCAGCGACGGCGCGCTGGCGCCGGCGGCCGGCGGATCCACCGGGCCATTGCGGTAGCCGGTGGGCTGGGTCTGGGTCAGCGTATAGCCGCCCGCGCCGGCCGCCGACAGGTTGTCGAAGCTGTAGCTGCCGTCGGACGCGGTGGTGGTGCTGCGGTTGACCGCATTGCCGTAGGCATCGGTGCCGCTCAGCACGAGGGTGACGCCGGCGATGCCGGGTTCGCCGTTCTGGCGCACGCCGCCATTGCCGCCCGCACGGTCGCGGTCCTCGAACACGGTACCGGCCAGCGATGCCCGGGTGACCAGGATCGGCACGGTGGAGGTGTTGTTGGCAGGAACGCGATCGACCTGCTCGGTGGCGATGGTGGCGGTGTTGTTGATCGCCGACGCACCCGGGTAGTTATCCCAGCGCACCGGCACCACGATGCGCAGCTTGCCGCCGACGGTGACGTCGCCGAGGTTGCAGGTCAGCGTGGCCGAGGCCTGGCTGCAGGTGCCGGTGCCGTTGGGCACTTCGCCGCCGCCACCGCCCGGGATCGGGCCCTTCTTCTGCCAGGTCACCTGGCCGACCACCACCAATCCGGCGGGCAGGGTGTCGCTGACCACGGTGCCGGTGCCGTTGAGCGGGCTGCTGCCGCTGCGGTCGCGCGACAGGCTCGCGCCGGGCCCGTTGTTGATGCCGTCGATGACGTAGAAGAACGGCTGGCGCAGGCCCACCGAAGTGGCGTTGGCCGGCAACGTCGCGTCCGGATCGGCGTCGGGCGCGGTGGTGAGCACGTGCTTGCTCACGCCCACGTCGGCCGAGGCGCGGATCGTGGTTTCCTGGCTGGCGTCGTTGTTGGCGGTGTTGCTGTCGGTCTCGGCCGAGCTGGCCATGGCCAGGTTGCTGACCGTGTCGCCGGCCGCGCCGGGCGGGGTGTCGTAGCGATAGCGCAGGTACAGCGTGCTGGTCTGGCCGGAAGCGACCACGCCGGCGACGTTGCTGCTGAAGCCGATTCCGGGCATCACGCAGTTCAGTACCTGCGCAGCGCCCACGGTGGGATTGCTGCCGGACGTCACCGTACAGGCGGCCGGATCGAAGGTGCCGGTCGGCGTGGCCGAGGCGCCGATGAAGGTGACGGTGCGGCCGGCCGGCGGCGTGAAGGTGTCGGCCAGGCGCACGTCGGTGGCGACCGACGGGCCGTTGTTGCGGATGGTGACGCGGTAGGTGATCAGGTTCGCCGCGGCATTGGTCGCGTCGAAGCCGAGCGGGTCCACGCCGCCGGTGAAGCCGGTGTCCACCTTGTTGGTGATCAGGTCGACCTGGCCGGCCTCGAACGGCAGCTGCGCGCTCTTGCTGTCGTCGCTGGTGTCGGTGTTGAAGTCGTAGGTGTTGCCGTTGCCGTCGGTGCCCGCAGTGGCGTCGCCGACGCCGTCGCCATCGAGATCGATCACGAAGTCGGCGACGTTGTCGAACTGGCGGCCGGTGTTGCCGCTGTTGACGTTGGGCCGGATCACCACCTGCAGGGTTTCGGTCTGCTGGTTGGTCATCGAGGCCAGCGCCGGGCACTGCACGCTGACCTGCGCCGGCGAGCCGGTCGGGTTGGCGTAGGAGTTGCCGCCGGCGGTGGCGGTCACGGTGACCCCGGCGCCGGCGGTCGCGGTGCAGGTGCGGGTGCCGGCGCCGGTGCGCTGCGCGGACACCAGCACGAAGCCGGTGTCGTTGGCCGGCAGGGTGAACACGTCGCGGAAGATCACCCCGGGCACCGTCGACGGACCCTGGTTGAGGTAGGACATCACGTAGGTGGTGTTGACGCCGGCGCGGCCGGGCGTGCCCGAGGAAATGGTCTTGGCGGTGGTGGCGACGTTGGCCACGCGCGCGATGCGGATCCAGTCCGAGGCCTGGTTGTTGCTGCCGTTGAGCTCGCCCACCGACCCGGCCACGGCCGCATCGATGCCGACCCCGGCGGTGTTGCAGAACGCGCCGCTGATGGCGGTGCCGCCGCAGGTGCCGTTGGGCTGGTTGAAGCTGTCGAACAGCGCGCGCTTGACCTGGATGACGATCTGCGCGCTGGCGCCGTTGCCCAGGGCGGTGGTGCCCGAGCGGCACACCACCGAGGCGCCGTTGATGCCGCAGGTCCAGCCGGCCGGGGTGGTGATCACGCTGAGCTGGGTACGGCCGCCGACGAAGCCGGGCACGGTGTCGTTGACCACCACGCCGGTGGTGCTGTCCGGGCCGTTGTTGGTCACGGTCAGGGTGTAGGTGAGCGTGTCCTGGTTGGCCGCCAGCACGTTGTCGGCGGTGCCGGCGCCATTGGTCTGCTTGGCGATGGACAGGTCGGCGCGCTCGTCGGTGGTGCGGGTACCCGCGCCCGAGCAATCGTTGCCGGTGACCGGATCGCGGTCGATGCCGTTGCCGGTCAGCGGTTCGATCGAGCCGCCGGAGCCGCCGGTGCAGGCGTTGTTGAGCAGGTTGGCCGAGGAACTGCGCGCGCGGGTCAGCAACTGCAGGGTCGGCGCCTGCGCGCCCACCGCCAATGGCAGCGAACCGGCGCCGAGGTCGCAGGTCACGTGCTGCACGCTTCCGCCGCTGTAGGCCTGGTCCACGACGCAGGTCCACGCGCCGCTGGCGAACGGCACGCCGGGCTGCGCCACGCTGCCGTCCGGCTGCAGCAGTTCTTCGCCGCTGGCCAGCGTATCCACCGCCTGCACCTGGCCGGTGGCCGGGCGCGGACCCAGGTTGCGCACCACGATGGTGCTGGTCATGCGGCTGTCCAGATCGCTGCCGACCCCGCTCCACACCGGCACCAGCGCCGGCGTCTTGGTCTTCTGCAGCGACAGGTCGGCACCGTCGGCGAGCACGGTGAAGGTGGTGCTGCCGGTGTTGTCGGTGTTGTTCGCGTCGGGCGTATCGGAACTGGCGGTGGCGCTGTTGGTGACGTCGCCGCTGCTGTTGGTGCCGGACGCCGGCACCGTGCTGTCGATGGTGAAGTCGGCCACGGCACCGACCGCCAGGCTGCCGTTCAACGCGCAGGTGCGGGTGGCGTTGCCGTTGCTGTTGGTGCAGGTCCAGCCGGCCGGCGCGGTGCCGCCGCTGGCCAGGAAGCCGCTCGGCAGGTTGTCGACGAAACGCGGATTGACCGCCGCGCTGGGGCCCTGGTTGCGCACCTGGATGTTGAAGGTCACCGGCTGGCCGGAGATCGCCGGCGACGGGTTGACGCTCTTGCTCAGCGCCAGGTCGGCGCCGGCGTTGACTGCGGTGGTCACGCTGCCGGTGTTGTTGTCGGGCAACGGATCCGGCGTGCTGCCGGCCTCCACCCGCGCGGTGTTGACGATGTTGCCGCTGGCGGCGGTGACGCGGGCGCGGAAGGTGAAGCTGCTGCTGCCGCCGTTGGCCAGCGCGCCGGCGTGGGTGGCGGTCATGCTGCCGCTGTTGAAGGTCCAGCCGCTGCCGCTGAAGCTGTTGGCCACGTACTGCACCGCGGCCGGCAGCGTGTCGATCACGCTGAAGCCGGCCGAGGCGCTGGGGCCGGCGTTACGCACGGTGACGGTGTAGGTGACCTCGGCACCGGCGACGACCGGATTCGGCGTGGCGGTCTTCTCCACGCTCAGGTCGCCCGCCGATTCCAGCGTGGTCGCTTCCAGGCGACGGTTGTTGGCCGCGTTGCTGTCGCCGGCGAAGAACGGATCGGCGTCGGCCAGCGAGGCGATCGGCGTCGTCGCCGCCGGCAGTCCGCTTTCCACGCCGATCGCGCCGCGGATCTCGATCGTGCCCGGGGCCAGGCCGACCGTGCTCACCGGCAACTGGAAGGTTACCGGCGCGCCGTTGGAGGAGAAGGTGCCGACCAGGGTGCCGACCCGGCACTCGATGCGCTGCGCGTTGCCGGCGGCCACGCTGCAGGCGGCCGGCAGCGGCGCGCCGGCGCGGGCGCCGGCGGGCAGGTCGAAGATCACCACCGCGTCGTTGACCGTATCGGCGGCGCTGTTCTCGACGGTGACGCTGTAGACGACGTTGCCGCCGGCCGGGGTCGGATCGTAGCCGGTGTCGGACAGGTTGGTGATCTGCAGGTCCGCGGCCGCGGCCAGCGCGGGCGCGGCCAGCAGCACGGCCAGCAACAACCGCAGGCGTCGCCCAGCCAGTCCCGTGACCCGGTGGTCGCCGCAGGCGACACGCGCCCACACCCGCAACGCAGCCGCACGGCTGCCGCGCATCAGATAATCCATGTGCCTCTCTCTCCCCAAACATGCAAACCGGACCCGCGATCCGACGCCCCGGGCCTGGGCCGTGCGGGGCGTGCTGACGATCGGGATCGGAACCCACTCCGAACGCGCAGGCGGGGCCTGCCGGTGTGGTGGCGCGGATTCTGCGCAGGGGGGTGCGGGGAGTCAGTAGCAGTGGTTCGCGTTCGCTCTCACTTGCTCACGCCCGCAACGAGACGCATGGCGCAACGGCACTGGGACAGCACCCGTGGCGGGTCTGTGATGGGAGCCGAACGCAGGCGCGCGAGCGGCATGGGGTGCGATCTGTCTACCGATCGTGCAGGACCGGCCAGCGCGTGGCACGCGCTGGCGATGCGTAGCGCGGCTTGCCGGCGCAGTCGGCGCACAGGCCGCAGCGTCATGCCCGGCAGCCCGATGCGCGCGTGTCAGGCGCCATGTGGGGCGTCGCGAGAATCTCGTCGGGCTGCGTCGGGTGCGAACGGCGCGTGGCGCATGGGTATGGGCACCCACCACGGTGCGCACCGACATGCCAGGCAGCGCCATCGCCTAGTCGCCCGGACACTGCCCGCGTGTGTGTGTCGCACGCGCGCCAGGCACGGCGTGCCCGGCCAGCGCGCGGCGGCGGCGGCTAGGCGGTCTCGCCCAGCAGGTAGCCCTGCCCGCGCACGGCGCGCAGCGGCAGCGTCGCCGCCACCGCCGTCGTCACCCGGGCGCGCAGCCGATGCACCAGCACTTCGAGGCGATGCGGATCGAAATCCCAGGGCGCATCGGTGACCGCAGCGATCAGCGTGTCGCGGTCCACCGGCGCGCCGCGCTGCGCGAACAGCGCCTTGAGCAGGCCACGCTCGGCCTCGGTCAGCGCCAGCGAGCGCAGCTCCGGCGAGAACAGCGTCCAGCCATCGTCGCTGAGCCGCCAGTCGCGCGTGGTCGCCTCCGTGGGCGGCACCGCGGGTTGCAGGCGCCTGCGCAGGTTGAGCAGCGCCGCGATCAGCAGCTCCACGTCCAGCGGCTTGACCAGGTACAGGTCGGCGCCCTGGGTGAGGCCGCGCGCCATGTCGGTGTTGGCGCCGCGCCCGGTGAGCATCACGATGCCCGCATGCGGCACGATCTGACGCAGATAGCGCGCCACCGAATAGCCGTCTTCGCCCGGCAACCCGACGTCCAGCACCACCACCTCGCAGGCGGTGCCGAGCAGATGCCGGTACAGCGCCTCGGCGCTGCCGAAGCCGAACGCCTGCGCGCCTTCGTGGCGCAGCTCATCGAGGATGATCGCGCGCAGTTCCGGATCGTCCTCGACCACCGCGACGCGCAACCCGGCCAGTGCCGGCCCCGGATCGTTTTTTGCGTCCGCAGGCGGCGGCGTACCGGTGTTCATCGCGGCTTGTCCCTGCCGTTTCTCATGCCCATGGGCAAGCCTTGTCCTCCCGGATCGCGCATGTTCGATCGGTGACTACGAGGGCGACCCCAGCGCGGGGGCCGCATGCGCGCCGGCTGCCGCGTGTGTGCCCACGGTCCGGACGAAGGGATGTGGAAATCGGCCGGTTCGCCCGATTCCCCGAGCCCACCATTCCATCGGAGCGGGCGATGCGCCACTGCATCATGCACCATGAGTTTCAGCGAATTGATGCCAGCCGTGCCTATCGCGCAGCGCGGAGTTGCGCGACCACGTCCACGCGTGGCTTGCCGCCACAGCCGACCTTGAGGCACGGGAAGATCCGTGTCGCCGGCAGCGAGATGCGCCGTTCGCCGTGCTCGTCCGCCGCATCGGCGCGCGCCATCGGCAGGCAGGAAGACGTCCCCACGATCACTCCAAACGCAGCCACCCATTTCACGGTCGGGCTCCTTCTCCCCTCGTCATTCCTCCGAGAATAGCGCAGTAGGCTCGGCATTGCGCATGCGTTGCCGCGCGGGAGGCAAGGCCATTGGTGCCCATGACCTCATGCACGCGCCACGCGCAGGCCGATGCGCTGCAATCGTCGCGCGCTTCCCGGAGTTCGCCATGCGCCTTCCTAGTCTCGTGCTGCTCGCGCTGTTGGTCCTGAGCGGTACCGCGGCCGCGGCGGCCAGCGACGAAGCGGCGGTGCGCGACGCCGACGCGCGCTACTGGCAGGCCTACAACGCCTGCGACATGCGCGCGATGGCCGAGTCGCTCACCGACGATGTGGAGTTCTACCACGACAAGACCGGCCTGACCGCCACCAGGCGGGCGGTCCTGCAATCCCTGCGCGAGGGGCCCTGCGCCGACCCGGCGCTGCGCCTGCCCCGCGAAGCGGTCGCCAGCAGTGTGCAGTTCCATCCGCTGGCCGGTGGTTTCGCATTGCTGTCGGGCACGCATCGCTTTTACGTGCAACGGGATGGCGAGCCCGAGCGCCTGGATGGGCAGGCCGAATTCACCAACCTGTGGCAGTGGCTGGACGGCCAATGGCGCATGCGCCGCATCTACAGCTATGCGCACGGCGCGGTGGCGTATGTCGCGCCCGCCACGCACCTGACCTTGGCCCGGGAAGTGCTGGCCGGCTACGCCGGCCGCTACCTCGGCCGGCACGTCGGCGAGATCCGCGTCGCGGTGGATGGCGACCATCTGACGCTCACCGCCGGCACGCTCGTCGTGACCCTGCGCGCCGAGACGCCGACACGCTTCTTCGCCGAGGAGCGCGACCTGCGCTTCGTGTTCGCGCCGGCGGCGGAGGGACGTGCACGCACGCTGACCGTGTACGAGAACGGCATTGCCGTGGAGAACGCACGGGCGCAGTGAGGCGCGCCGCCGCCATGCGCAGCGACACGCGCCTCAGCGCCGATGCAACACGGTCCCTTCGATGAAGTCGACGGTGCTGCGTTTCAGGTGGACCTGGTAGGTGCCCTGCCCCGCAACCGGCACATCGAAGCTGTCGCCAGGCGACAGCCCTGCATGCTCCACCGCCGCACCGTTGCGCGGCGTCACCCGCAATCGCGTCTTCGCGCCGTCCTCGCCGCGGGTCGCATTGGTCACCGTCAATGCGCCGTCCCAGATGACGCGGCTATCGCCCCGCAGCAGACCGAATTCGATCAGGGGCGCGACGGGCGCCGGCTTGCAGGCCGCGGCCTGCGCCTCGGCCAGCCGCCGCTCCAGCGGCTTGACCTCCACGTACTGCACGAAGCCGTAAGTGCCGCCGACCAGCACCAGCACCGCCGAGACCTCGGCGGCGGCGCGCTTGAACGACACGGTCTGCCACCATTTCGGCGCAGGGGGTTGCGGCTGCTGGCGGGTCGCTCGGCGCATGCGCCACGCTAGACGCCAGCGCGCGCCGTTGTCTGCCAGCAACGCTTGCGCCATGGAGTGCGGGCACCGATGTCTACACGGCGAACCGCAACCCCCACGTCGCGCTGCGCGAGCGCCGCGCGGCCGAGGCATTGCGATCAGTCGCACGGCAATGCGCGTGCGTGCAAAGGCATGCCTGCCGCCACCGGATCGGCGCACGACGGCTACACTCGCCTCCCCGCCCGACCTCGACACTGCCATGCCCACGCTCCCTCCCCTGCCCGACATCGCCCTGGGCCGTTACCGCCACTTCAAGGGCGGCGAATACGAGGTCCTCGGCGTCGTGCGCAGCAGCGAGACGCTGGAGCCGATGGTGCTGTATCGACCGCTGTACGACGACAGCGGGCTGTGGGTTCGACCGTACGCGATGTTCCTGGAGCAGGTCGAGGTCGACGGGGCGCTCCGCCCGCGCTTCGCGCCGATGGCACCACCCCGTTGAGCGGCACGATCGCGTCGCACTGCTGACGCGCGTCTGCGCGCGCTGCGCAGGCCACGGCGAAGCAGCGTGGGTGCGCCCGACCGATGGTCGAGGACAGGCCCATCCCAGGGACAAACCTCTGTCCCGCCGACCATACCCGCGTCCCGCGAACATTCTGTCGCGCGCGTCGCTGCGCCTGCGGCTCTTCGTCTGCGCGTGCGGCCTGCCGCTAGCGATGCGGTGCTGGGTGCTGCACGCGTTGATCGAGGTGCGGCGCTATCGCTCACGCATCCGGCATGGACGCTGGGCAATGCGTGGGCGCGTGGGTGGTCGACGCATCTCGCGCGCCTGGAGCCGCGATGGAGCGGGTCGAAGAATGACGCTATCACGCACGGAGAACGCCCCGACATCGCAGGGGCGCAGCCGGCGCACAGGTCATGCCATGCCGCGATGCCTAGCGCGTCGAGCGCCAGGCGCCTCTCTCGCCAGCAACAACCGCGCACATCCGCAGCCAGGCGACGTCCGCCCAGCATGTTGCGCCGCAACTTGACCTCGCGGGAGCGCTTGGCGAACCTTGCCACATCGATTTGAAATTATTTTCGCAATCCGAAAAACGCTTGTCAAGCGACACCACCGGGCCGGTTCGGCAAGCTGTGGCGACGTACGACGGCCACCAGGAACGCAGATGACCAAGACAATCTCCCCAGGCGCCGTGGACAGCGCCGTCGAAGACGGCAGCGAGGCGGCGGACAAGAAACTGCGCAGCACCGTGCAGTCGCTGGCGAAGGGCTTTCGCGTCCTCGAGGCGTTCTCCTCCGAGCACGAGGAACTGTCGCTGAGCCAGATCGCGGCGCTGGCCAACCTCGACCCGGGAACCACCTTCCGCATGCTCAACACGCTGGTCGAGCTGGGCTACGTGCATCGCCTTCCCGACAGCCGCCGCTTCCGCCTGACCCTGAAGGTGCTCGACCTCGGCTTCCACGCCATCGCCCGCCGCGACCTGCGCAGCGTGGTGCGGCCGTTGCTGCGCGCGCTGGTCAGCGACGTCAATGAAGCGGCCAGCTTCGCGGTGCTGCAGGGCCCCGACGTGCTCTACATCGAGCGGGTCCGCGCCGGCATCACCCGGCTGGGCGTGGACATCCGCATCGGCACCACCGTGCCCAGCACCCGCACCGCGATCGGCCTGGCCATGCTCGCGCATCTGTCGCCGGCGGAAGTGACCCGGGTGACCGGGGTCAACGTGCAGGCGCCGCACGCCCCGGAGATCGCCGCCATGCTCGGCACCTTCGCGCGCATCCGCCGCGACAACTACGTGATCCTCGATTCGATGCTGACCGAGGGATTGCGCGTGCTGGCGGTGCCGGTGCTGGACGCCGACGCCTATCCGCTCGGCGCGATCAGCGTCGCCGCGCCGTCGGTGCGCACCAGCCATGACGAACTGCTCAACACCGCCCTTCCACCCACCCTGCTCGCGGCCAAGGACATCGCCTTCGCGATCCAGGCCAGCGGGAGCGTCGCCGTGACCGCACCCAGCACCTGACCGGCCGGGCGTCCGCCCGGTTCCCCGCAATCCGACCGCTTCGTGGACGCCCCGGCGCCCGCGCCGGGTTCTTCTTGTCCTGCGAAAGGCAGCAACGATGCTCATGCCCACCACCACCGCCAATGCCGCCACCGCCCGATCGCTGCCGCCCGCCGAGGCGCAGGCGGAGATCGGCGCCCGGCTCGAACGCCTGCCCATCACCCGCCAGGTCTGGTGGGCGCGCAACATCGTCGGCGCCGCCACCTTCTTCGACGGCTACACGGTGATCGCCATCGCCTACGCGATGCCGGTGCTGGCCAAGGAGTGGGATCTGTCGGCGAGGCAGATCGGCATGATCCTGTCGGCCGGCTACCTGGGCCAGTTGCTCGGCTCGGTGTTCTTCGGCTGGCTGGCCGAACGCATCGGCCGCCTGCACGTCCTGCTGTTCACCATTCTGCTGTTCGTGTCGATGGACATCGCCTGCCTGTTCGCCGGCGGCGCCGCGGCGATGATGGCGTTCCGCTTCGTGCAAGGCATCGGCACCGGCGGCGAAGTGCCGGTGGCCAGCGCCTACATCAACGAGCTGATCGGCTCGAAGAAGCGCGGCCGCTTCTTCCTGCTCTACGAGGTGATGTTCCTGCTGGGCCTGGTCGCCGCCGGCGGCATCGGCTACTTCCTGGTGCCGGCCTACGGCTGGAAGGCGATGTTCATGGTCGGGCTGGTGCCCGCGGCGATCCTGATCCCGCTGCGCTTCTTCATGTTCGAATCGCCGCGCTGGCTGGCGTCCAAGGGCCGCTACGACAAGGCCGACGCGATCGTGTCCGAGCTCGAGCGCGGCGCCGAGCGCCGTCACGGCCCGTTGCCGGCGCCGGTGTTCGATCGCGGCGCGCTGCCCAAGGCGCAGCGCTCGGACTGGCGCGAACTGTTCGGCAGCGTCTATCTCAAGCGCACCCTGGTGATCTGGTGCCTGTGGTTCTGCTCCTACCTGGTGGCCAACGGCCTCATCACCTGGCTGCCGACGCTGTACCGCCAGCATTTCGGACTGTCCCTGCAGCAGAGCATCGCCTACGGCTTCCTCACCTCGCTGGCCGGCGTCGCCGCCGCGGTGGCGTGCGCGCTGTCGATCGACCGGGTCGGGCGCAAGCGCTGGTACGTCATCGCCTTCGCCGCCGGCAGCATTCCGTTGCTGGCGCTGGCGATGCTGGGCGGCACCTCGGCGCTGCAGGTGCTGGTGTTCGCCGCGCTGGGCTATGCCGCGGTGCAGACCATCACCTTCTCGCTGTACCTGTATTCGGCCGAGCTCTACCCCACCCGCATCCGAGCCATCGGCACCGGCCTGGGCAGCGCCTGGCTGCGGCTGGGTTCGGCCAGCGGCCCGCTGGTGGTCGGCGCGGTCATCGCCGGCATCGGCCTGCGCTACGTGTTCGTCGCCTTCGCCGCCGTGTTGCTGGCCGGCGCGGCGGTGACCCTGCTGTGCGCCCTGGAAACCAAGGGCAGATCGCTGGAAGAACTCTCGCCCTGAACCCAGCCGCGGCAGGCACGAAGCCGCACCCCATCGATTCGCACCACCCCACGTCGAACCCGCGTTCGACTTCCATCCCCCGTTGATCCGAAGAAGAGGAAAACAGCATGAGCAACATCGACCTGAAAGGCCTGGTTCCCGCGCCCGTCACCCCGTTCACCCGCGACGGCGCCGTGGACTATTCCGCGATCAAGCGCATCGGCAAGTGGCTGGGCAGCATCGACGGCGTCAAGGGCCTGACCGTGCTCGGCCACGCCGGCGAAGGCACCTTCCTGGAGCGCGACGAGCAGGCCAAGGTGATCGAGGCGTTCCGCGACGCCGTCGACGCGCGCATTCCGATCATCGCCGGCATCACCCTGGAAGGCACCCGGGTGGCCGCCGACGAAGCCAAGCGCGCGGTCGCCGCCGGCGCCTCGGCGGGCCTGATCTATCCCTCGCACGGCTGGCTGCGCTTCGGCTACCAGAAGGGCGCGCCGCAGGACCGCTACAAGGCCATCCACGAGGCCAGCGGCCTGCCGATGATCCTGTTCCAGTACCCCGACGTGACCAAGGCCACCTACAACCTGGAGACGCTGCTGGAGATCGCCGCGCTGCCAGGCGTGATCGCGATGAAGAACGGCGTGCGCAACATGAAGCGCTGGGACACCGAGATCCCGGTGTTCCGCAAGGAGCGTCCGAACGTGCCGGTGCTGACCTGCCACGACGAGTACCTGCTGCACACCATGTTCGACATGGACGGCGCGCTGGTCGGCTACGGCTGCATCGCGCCGGAGCCGCTGATCGAGATGATCAATGCCGGCAAGGCCAAGGACTACGCCAAGGCGCGCGAACTGCACGACCGCCTGCTGCCGGTGACCAAGAGCGTCTACCACCGCGGCTCGCACATGGAAGGCTCGGTCGCGCTGAAGTGGGCGCTGGCCGCGCGCGGCCTGCTCGATCACGCCACGGTGCGTTCGCCGCTGCTGCCGCTGGCCGAAGGCGCCGACAAGGAAATCGCCGACGCGATGGCCGCCGCCGGCCTCGGCAAGGTGGCCTGACCCGACGGGCGTCCTTCCGTGCGATGGGCCGCGCAGGTGCGCGGCCCATCCGCTGCGGCGACGGCATGCGCACCGGCGCCAGGCGCCGCGTTCGTCACCGCGTTTTTTCCGGCCCCACGGATCCGCACACAGGCCGTGCCCGTCGCCAACGGGCGCGACGCCGCCCTGCGGCGCCACGATCGGCCGGTGTCTCCCTTCGCGCACCGCGACGCCGCGCACCTGCTGCGCGCCCAGCGCGTGCATCGCCTCGTCCGTGGAGCGTCCCATGTCCCGAATCCTGCCTTTCGTCTCGTTGCTGGCGGCCGCCACCCTGCCCGCCACCGCCACGGCCGCCGACCGCGATGGCTGGCTGGACGAGCACGGCATCGCGCCGCGCTTCGTCTGGTCCAACGACTACGCGCGCAACGTCGACGGCGGCCTGTCGCGCGGCGATCGCAATGCCGGCGGCGTGGTCGCCGGCACCGACCTGGATCTGGAGCGCCTGTTCGGCATTCCCGGCGCCACCGTGCACGCGACCGGCGCCTGGTACTACGGCGACAGCCTGTCGCAGCGCCAGATCGGCAATGGCGTCAAAGTGCAAGGCTACTGGTACCCGCAGCAACAGGCGCAACTGGCGCAGCTGACCTGGGAGCAAGCGTTCGCCGATGGCCGTTGGCAGCTCGTCGCCGGACGCATGAACACCACCTGGCAATTCGCGCGCAGCCGCTACGGTTGCCGCTTCGTCGGCGCATCGGATTGCCCGTTCCAGCTGAGCCAGGCCGATGGCGGCTTTGTCGGCTTTCCCTACGTCAACTGGGGCGCGAAGCTGCGCTACAAACCGGGCGCGTCCTATGTTTCGGTGGGCGCGTTCGAACTCAATCCGCAACGCAAGAACAACAATGGCTTCGATTGGAGCACCGCCGACAGCAGCGGCGTGCTCGGCACCCTGGAGGTCGGCTACGAGCCCGATCCGGCGCTGGGCCACGGCGCGCCGCGCTATGTCGCCGGCGTCTGGTACAACTCGGCCGACTACGGCGACCTGCGCTACAACCGCAGCGGCGGATTGCGCGGCCTGGTCGGTGGGCAGGCGCGCATGTACGACGGCGGCCGCTGGGGCGCCTATGCCATGGGCGAGCGCGCGCTGTACCGGCCACAGGGCATGCACGGCAAGCGCATGCTGGTCGCCTTCGGCAACATCGCCGCGCCGCTGGATGCGCGCCAGGTGTACGACCTGCAGGCCACCGTCGGCCTGTACTACAGCGGGCCGTTCGCCTCGCGCCCGGCCGACGGGCTCGGCCTCATGGCGAACTACTACCGCTTCAGCGCCGACCAGCAGGGCTACATGAACGACCTGCTGCGCAGACACGGCGCCGCGCCGGACATCTCGCGCAACGAGACCATGTTCGAACTCAACTACAGCTACCGCGTCGGCCAGCTCCCGCTGTCCGTGGTCCCCAACGTGCAGTACATCGTCCACCCCGACATCCTGGGCAATCCCGCCGCGCGCCGCGCGCCGGACGATGCGCTGGTGATCGGCCTGCGGGTGATGGTCAACATCGGCGGACTGGGCACGCCGAAATGACATGGAGGCAGTCGGCACGCAGGGAACGGCCATCGAAGCGCGACGGCGCGCTCACGCCACGCTGATGCCCATGCCGATGGCGCTCCCCCATCCAGCACCGGCGTACCGGGCTATGGCTTCATCGACGGGTCGTCGCCGCCCTTTGTCGCTGCGGCGTCCTTGGCCGGGCGATTGCGGTTCTTCTTCGCCCGGGTGACCAGGTAGAAGGCCGATCCGACGAACAGGAGAAATAGCCCGGCGACCCAGGGCATCAGCGTGGTGTCCATGCGGAACTCCGTATGATTGTGCGGCCTCTAAAACACCACATCGCAGGTGAAGGGCTTGCTAGCCCGACGTGCGGATCGACGTTGGGCGCGGCGGCCTGAATGCGTCAGCGCGCTGCGCTGCACGCCTCGCGGCTCGACGCGCGGCCGCGCTCCACGCGCTTAGAATCCATGGGCGACAGGTCGGCGCCGGCAGCATTCCGCGCGGCGCATCGCACGCGTCTCCACGGTTCCCAGACCACGCAGCGGCGATGCCGTCCACTGCGCCATCCGCGTCCAATCCGCGTCCACGCAGGAGTGTCGAGATGATCAGCAAGAACACCGTTTGCCTCTGGTTCGACGGCACTGCGCTGGAGGCCGCCACCTTCTACGCCGCGACCTTTTCCGACAGCGCGGTGACCGCCGTGCACCATGCACCCGGCGACTATCCGGCCGGCAAGCAGGGCGACGTGCTGACGGTCGAATTCAACGTCCTCGGCCTCCCCTGCCTCGGCCTCAACGGCGGCCCGGCGTTCCGCCACAGCGAGGCGTTCTCGTTCCAGGTGGCCACCGAGGATCAGGCCGAGACCGACCGCCTGTGGAACGCGATCGTCGGCAACGGCGGCCAGGAAAGCGCCTGCGGCTGGTGCAAGGACAAGTGGGGCGTGTCCTGGCAGATCACGCCGCGCGCGTTGACCGAGGCGATCGCGGATCCGGATCCGGTCGCGGCCAAGCGCGCGTTCGCGGCGATGATGGAGATGACCAGGATCGACATCGCCGCGATCGAGGCCGCGCGGCGCGGCTGACGCCTGCATCCGTCGCGAGGGGCCACCTCGGCGCGGCGCGCACGCGCAACTGCGGCGCGACCGTGCCGACACGGTCGCGCCGCACCGGGCCCACGCTGGACGCAGTCACGCATCCCGGCCGCGCCGGCAGACCTAGTCCAGCGGCGGGACGACGCCTTCGGCCAGCGTCTTGAGCAGACGCGCGCGGCGCCGCTCCAGGTCGGCGATCTGGCGCTCGATGGAGGCCAGGCGCTTGCGCTGCGTCGGGCTGGTCTGCGGACACGCGCTGGCGCCCTCGATCATGCGCATGCAATCGGGAAAGGCACGGATCTCGGCCAGGCTGAACCCGGTCGCGATCATGCGACGACCTGGAACACGACGCCGCGGACCGGGCCGCGGGCATCGCCCTGCACTGCCCGGTGCTGGTGCTGTGGCCGCAAGCGCAGGCTGCGGTGCCCTCCCCGCTCGCGCTGTGGCGCCGCTGGGCCAGCGACGTCAGCGGCAGGGCGATCCCCGGCGGGCACCTGCAGCCGGAGCAATCGGCGCAGGAGGTGCTGGCGGAGCTGCTGCCGTTTCTGTCGCGGCGCTAGGCGCGCACACCTCCCGCGACGGCTCGCCTTCGGCCATGGCAACGCCACAGTTGGCGACCCGTCCGCCAGGGAGCATCGCTTGACGGCAAGGCGCCACCCCGATTAAATGACCCATAAGTCATTTAATCGGGGTGCGACATGACCGACGTTCTGATCGCAGGCGCGGGTCCCACCGGGCTCACCCTGGCGTTGTGGCTGGTCCGGCAGGGCGTGCGCGTGCGCCTGATCGACAAGAGCGCCGGCCCGGGCGAGACCTCGCGCGCCATGGCAGTGCAGGCGCGCACCCTGGAGTTGTACCGGCAGGTGGGCATCGCCGAGGCGGTCGTCGCCGCCGGTCATCGCACCCCGGCGATGAACCTGTGGGCGCGCGGCAAGCGCCGCGCGCGCATCGCGCTGCAGGACTCGGCCACGGGCCTGTCGCCCTACCCGTTCGTGCTGGTGTATCCGCAGGACCGGCACGAGCGCCTGCTGATCGAAGAGCTGGCCGCGCTGGGCGTGGCGGTCGAGCGCGAGACGGAACTGCTCGCCTCCGAGGACCACGGCGATCGCGTCCGCGCGCGCCTGCGCCTGCCCGACGGCCGCGAGCAGGACGCCGACGCCGGCTATCTGGCCGCCTGCGACGGCGCGCGCTCGCCGGTCCGCCATCGGCTCGGCATCGACTTCGAAGGCGGCACCTACCGGCAGGTGTTCTACGTCGCCGACGTCGTGCTCGGCGGCCTGCCGTCGACCGACGAAGCGCATGTCGCGCTGGGCGAGGACGGCGACTTCATCCTGGTGCTGGCCTACAGCGCCGCCGGCAACTACCGGCTCATCGGCACCGTGCGCGACGCGCGCGACGCGCGCGCCGACCGCGCCGAACAGCTGACCTTCGCCGACGTCAGCGCAGAAGCGATCGCCAACCTCGGCGTGCACGTCGAGCAGATCCACTGGTTCTCCACCTATCGCGTGCATCATCGCGTCGCCGCGACGTTCCGCCATGGCCGCAGCTTCCTGCTCGGCGATGCCGCGCACGTGCACAGCCCGGTCGGCGGCCAGGGCATGAACACCGGCATCCTCGACGCCATCAACCTGTCGTGGAAGCTCGCCGACGTGCTGCAGGGCCGCGCGCACGACGTCGTGCTGGACAGCTACGCCGCCGAACGCCAGGCCTTCGCCCGCACCCTGGTCAACACCACCGACCGCGCCTTCACCCTGGTCACCGCCGAAGGCGGCATCGCCAGCTTCCTGCGCACCTACGTCGCCCCCGCCCTGGCCGGTCTCGCCTACCGCAGCCGCAACGTCAGCGAGCTGATGTTCCGCACCGTCTCGCAGACGATGCTGCACTACCGCGACGGCCCGCTGAGCGCCGGCCAGGCCGGCGACGTGGCAGGCGGCGATCGCCTGCCGTGGGTGCAGGCCGGCGACGCCGACAACTACGCACCGTTGCCGCAAATCGGCTGGCAACTGCACGTCTACGGCGCCGCGCCGCCCGCGCTGCGGGCCTGGTGCGAGGCGCGCGCCATCGCCTTGCGGGTGTTCGCCTGGCGGCCGGAACACCGTCGCGCCGGCTTCGCGCAGGACGCGGCCTACCTGGTCCGTCCCGACGGCTACGTCGCCTTCGCCACGCCCGACGCATCGCCGGCCGCGCTGGATGCGTATCGTGTCGACCACGGATACGCCGCGCACCGAGCCTGATTGCATGACCCAAGCCGAACCCCGCTGGAAACGGCGCAAGGACGACCGCCCCGCGGAGATCCTGAGCGCCGCACTGGACGCATTCGCCGAGAAGGGATTCGCCGAGACCAAGCTAGCCGACGTCGCCAAGCGCGCCGGCATCGCCAAGGGCACGCTGTACCTGTACTTCGACAACAAACAGGATCTGTTCGCCGCGGTCGTGCGCCACGGCCTGCTGACCAGCCTGGCACCGATCGAACAGGCCGCGGCCGGCTTCGACGGCGGCCTGGCCGACCTCGCCCCCCTGCTGCTGACGCGCGCCGCCGACGGCATGGGCGACCGCCGCCTGCCGGCGATCCTGCGCATGGTGATCGGCGAGAGCCGCGCCTTTCCGGAACTGGCGCGCATCTGGCATGCCGAAGCGATCGACCGGGTGATGTCCAGCGTCGCCGGCATCGTCGCGCGCGCCCAGGCACGCGGCATGGCCCCGCCCGGCGACCCCAAGCTCTACGTCCTCTCGATCATGGGCCCGATGCTGATGGCGATGCTGTTCCATGAGGTGTTCGGTAGCGACAGCACGCACGCACCGGACCTCCACGCGCTCGCCCAGCAACATGGGCGCCTGCTACTGCACGGCCTGGACGCCGGCGGAGGCGGCAACTGAGGCAGGCGCGAACGCGCGCCTACGGCGTCGACGCGTACGCTTTCCCTCCCCTCACCCTGCATCGCCTGGATCGTGCCTCAATGGCCAACCCCTACTACCGCGGCCCCGTCAGCGACCATTTCGATGGCGTGCGCTTCTTCAACCCCGGCCAGCCCACCATCGACAACGCGCTGAGCAAGGTCCTGCGCTGGAAAGCCGCCAGGGGTGCCGTGCGCTGGCCAACGCAGGTGCCGGTGACGCCCGCCGTGCCCGCACCGCGGCACGAGGGCCTGCGCATCACCATGGTCGGCCACGCCACGCTGCTGATCCAGGCCGCCGGCCTCAACCTGCTCACCGACCCGGTCTGGTCGCAGCGCGCGAGTCCCTCGCGCATCGCCGGCCCGAAACGGGTGACCGCGCCGGGCATCCGCTTCGCCGACCTGCCCAGGATCGATGCGGTCCTGCTGAGCCACAACCACTACGACCACTTCGACCTGGCGACCCTGCGCCAGCTGCACGACGCGCACCGCCCCCTGTTCGTGATGCCGCTGGGCAACGACATCCTGCTGCGCAAGCGCGTTCCCGAGGCGCGCATCGCGATCGGCGACTGGCACGAACGGCTGCCGATCGGCGAGACCGCGACGGCGACGCTGACCCGCGCCAACCATTGGTCCAGCCGCGGCATCGCCGACCGCAGGATGGCGTTGTGGTCCGGCTTCTTCATCGAGACGCCGCGGGGGTCGGTGTGGTTCGCCGGGGACACCGGCTACGGCGATGGCGCCATCTTCCGCGAGATCCGCGAGCGCCACGGCGCGCCCGACGTGGCCTTGATCCCGATCGGCGCCTACGCGCCGCGCTGGTTCATGGCGCCGCAACACATCGATCCCACCGAAGCGGTGCGGATCTTCCAGGACACCGGCGCGCGGCACGCGCTGGGCATCCACTGGGGCACCTTCCAGCTCACCGACGAAGGCCGCGAAGAGCCGCGCGAGGCGCTGTCCGCCGCGCTGCGCCTGGCGGGCATCGCAGCGGCCGGATTCGTCGCCGCCGAGCCCGGGCAGGCGTTCGACTTTGCCGACGCGGTGTAGCGAGGCGGCGCGGGTCGGCTCACCCGACCCGACACAGCGGCGTCTCCCCGGGCCGCAGGGTCAGCACCTGCGCCCCCGTGCGCGTCACCGCCACCGTGTGTTCGAACTGTGCCGACAGCTTGCCGTCGCGCGTGTGCACCGGCCATTGATCCGGCAGCGCGCGGATCGCCGCGCGACCCTGATTGAGCATGGGTTCGATGGTGAACACCATGCCTTCCTGCAGTTCCAACCCGGTGCCGGCGTGGCCGTAGTGCAGGATCTGCGGATCCTCGTGCATCTCGCGACCGATGCCGTGCCCGCAGTACTCCTTCACCACGCTGTAGCCATGCTCGCGCGCATGGCGGGCGATGGCGTGGCCGATGTCGCCCAGCCGCGCGCCCGGGCGCACCGCCGCGATGCCCTTCCACATCGCCTCGTAGGTCGCGCGCACCAACCGCCGCGCCGGATACGCGACCTCGCCGACCAGATAGGTCGTGCTGGAATCGGCGATATAGCCGTTCTTTTCCAGCGTGATATCCAGGTTGACGATCTGCCCGCTGCGCAACACGTCCTTGGCCGACGGCACGCCGTGACAGACCACGTCGTCGATCGACGCATTGAGCACGAACGGAAACCCGTATTGGCCCTTGCTGGCCGGCCGCGCGCCCAGTTCGTCGACGATCGTCCGCTCGACGAAGTCGTTGAGTTCCAGCGTGCTGCGGCCTAGCAGCGGCACCTGGTCCAGCGCATGGAAAACCTGCGCCAGCAGCCGGCCGGACGCGGCCATCAGCGCAAGTTCGTCCGGCCGCTTGATCACGCCCGTCCCGATTTCAACGCCCGGGGCCGCACCCCGGCCGCGCGCAACTCGCGCGCCACCAGATCCTGGAAGGACAGGTCCGGATGCATCTCGCACAGCATGCCGATCCGGATCCAGAAGTTGGCCTGCGCATTGATCGAACGGCTGGTCACCGTACAGGCGCGACGCAGTTGGTCATGCAATTCGTCGTCGATGTTGACGATGCCCATGGTGGCTACGACGCGATGGATATATGTATCGTATATGAAACATATATGCCCAACAAGCCAGCCGCTGCGCTATTGGGCGCTCTCCCGCCCACCACGACCAGGCCAGCATCGGCCGCCACGTCCCCCGCCGGCCAGGCGTCAGGAAGCCTCCCATCACGCTAGGAGGTGCAGGTGGTGTAGGAGCGGCGTCATCACATCACCGATGGCGCCCATCGCGGCTGGAGCCACCTCCACGGCATCACGGCCTTTGATCGGCGAAGACAGGCGTGTCCGTACTCGCGTGCGACCTGCTTCGCCACGCACCGCCTCGCGCCGTCGATCTCAGAAAGTGAGACGCCGCTACCGCATGCTTGCGCGTTCCCCGCTGCAGCTCCGGCCGCGTCTTCGCCGCAGGCCAGCCGGTTGCAAGATTGCGCTGATGTGTCGTCAACCGCAGCCTGGCCCGACTCCCGGGCCAGGTCATCGGCGATGCATCCGCACACGCGGCGCGCGCCGTGCTTGGTACGGACGCGCGATTGGCGCTGCCCGGGGATTTCTCCATCGAGGGATCGCCCCATGTTCAAGGCACGTATCGGCGACCTGTTCGCCAGCCACGCCCACGTCCACGCGAATGCGGTCAATTGCGCCGGCATCATGGGCAAGGGCATCGCGCAGGCGTTCAAGCGGCGCTATCCGACCATGTTCGAGGACTATGCCGCGCGCTGCCGGGAGGGCCGCGTGCGCATCGGCGAACCCTATCTCTATGCGGATGCCAGCGGCATCGGCATTCTCAACTTCCCGACCAAGCGCCATTGGCGCTCGCCATCGCGGCTCGAGGACATCGCGGCAGGGCTGGACCACCTGGCCACGCATCTGAGCGAATGGGACGTGCGCAGTCTTGCCCTGCCGCCGCTGGGCTGCGGCAACGGCGGACTGGCCTGGGACGCGGTCGGCCCACTGATCTACCGAACGCTGGCGCACCTGCCAGTCGACATCGAGGTCTATGCACCTTACGGCACGCCGCTGGCGCAGCTCGAGACCGCATTTCTGTCGCGGCCCGCGCACGTGCCGGCCGAGGGCGCCGGCAAACGGGCGGCGACCCAGCCGGGCTGGATCGCGCTCATGGAAGTGCTGCGGCGGCTGCAGGCCCGACCGGAGGCGCGGCCGGTCGGGCGCACGCTGTTCCAGATGCTCTGCCGGGCCATGACCGAACTGGGCGTGCCGACAGGTCTGGCGCTCGGCGATGCCGGGCGCAAGCCGCGCCAGAGCGACGTCCAGCCCATCCTGACCGATCTGGCCAATCGCAACTGGCTGCACGAACAGCAGCAGGGTCGGACGATGGCGCTGCGCGCATCGCCCCAGTACGACAAGGAACATGCGCGGTTCGCGGCGGCGTACGCGCCCTACGAAGCCGAGATCGCCAAGGCCGTAGACCTGTTCGCGCGGATCAGGAACACCGGCCAGGCCGAAGACATCATGACGGTGTTCCAGGCCGCGCGCCGGCTGCAGACCACGCAGCCCGGGCAGCGACGGGACGCCCGGCAGCTCCTTGCCGATCTGCACGACGCACACACGATCGGGGACTCGGAAGAAGCGCAGCGGGCGGCGGCAGCGGCGATCGACACGCTGCTGGCGCTGGATTGGATGCGCTTGCGCTGAGCGTGGCGCCGCAGAACGCGCAATCGCATGCCCGGTGTAAAGCACCGCCCACACGCCATGTCGCGGACACGCTCGCACTGGTAACTAATGAGCGGTGGTGGCGAACACCGCCTCCCACGCTTGATCGTATCGGCAACGCTACGGCTTGGCGGAACCGATCGCCCTGCCACTGCTCTCCCGCACGCACAGCGTCACCGGCGCGATGGTGCTGCGCGGCGCGGCGCCGGCGTCCAGTTGCGCGAGCACCAGTTGCGCCGCCTGGCGGCCGCGGGCGCGCGGCTGCGCGGCGAGCGTGGTCAGCGCGGGCGTGCTCACCGCGGCCTCGGGAATGTCGTCGAAACCGGTGACCGCGAAGTCCTGGCCGGGACGGATGCCGCGCGCGAGCAGGCCCAGCATCAGGCCTAGCGCGACCGTGTCGTTGTAGCAGACAGCCGCGGTGGGCGGCGCGGCGTGGGCGAACAACTCGCCGTGGCGCGCCGCCGCTTCCAGACGATTGGGTGCCGATTCGATCAGCCAGGCCGGGTCGACCGGCAGCCTGGCCTGCCGCATCGCCTGCGCGTGGCCGGCGCGACGCTGCCGGCAGGAACTGGAATCGGCATGGCCGCCGTAGAAGGCGATGCGGCGGTGGCCGAGCGCGATCAGGTGCTCGGTGGCCAGTTGCGCGCCGCGCTGGTTGTCCAGGCCGAGGAAGCCCCAGTCGTCGGCGCCGGCGAGTTCGCGGTTGAACAACAGCACGTTCGCGCGCGCGTCCAGCACCGTGTGCAGTTCGGCGGCGTCGCTGCCCTCGGCCGGCGACAGGATCACGCCGGCCGGCGTGTGTTCCATCAGCGAACCCAGCACCGCCTGCTGCCGCGCCGGCGATTCGCCGGTGCTGCCGAGCAAGGTCACATAGCCCTGCTCGCCCAGCGCCTCGTCCACGCCGGCGGCGAATTCGGCGAAGAACGGATTGGCCAGGTCGTTGATCACCAGAGCCACGCTTGTCGAAGTTCGCCGGCGCAGGTTGGCCGCGCCGCGGTTGTAGACGTAGCGCTGCCGCTTCAGCTCCGCCTCCACCCGCGCGCGCGTGTCGGCGTGCACCAGCGGGCTGCCGCGCAGCACCAGCGAGACCGTCGCGCGCGAGACGCCGACCGCATCGGCGATGTCGGTGACGGTCACCACGCGCTGCCGGTCGCGCGCGGCGGCGGCCGGCGCGGTCTTCCTGGCCTTGTCGGCCTGCTCCGCCGCAGCCGGTACCGCCTTGCGTGAGGCGGCCTTGGCGGCCTTGGAGCCGCCCGCGGATCCGGCACGGGGTGGACGCTTCTGGCGCATCGGGTGGATTCCTTTCGAGCTAGGCGCCCAGCCTAAACCATCGGCTGCGCGGCCCTGCGGCGATACGGCGCGGGCTCAGCGCAGGCTGGCAGCGGTGGACGGGGCCGCGCACGGCGACACCGGCAGGTCCTGCGTCTGCGTGCCCCAGCCCTGCGGCTGCGGCGCATCGCGCAGGTCGAAACGCAGGCGGCCGCCCTGACGCAGTTGCGCCCAGTCCAGCCACACCGGCGCGTGCGCGCGGCCATCCAGCGACACGCCAGCGACGTAGCGCAGCTTGCCGTCGCCGGCCTGCGGCGCATCGATGCGCAGCGTGCGGCCGGGTCCCACGTCCAGTTCGATGCGCGAGAAGCGCGGCGCGTGCAGCAGGAACTGTCCGGTGCCGGGCACCGCCGGATACAGGCCCATGACGCTGAACAGATACCACGCCGACATGGTGCCCAGGTCGTCGTTGCCGGTGACGCCGTTGGGCGCGTTGGTGAACAGCGTCTGCGCCGCATGCAGCACGGTGCTGGTCTTCCACGGCTGGCCGATCAGCGTGTACATCCACGGCGCATGCAGGTCGGGCTCGTTGTTGGGGTTGTAGCGGAACTGGCTGTAGTAGCTGTATGGCCCCACCACCCACTCCTTGCGCGCGGCGCCGGCCGGGTCGGCCAGCAGCGCGTCGTAGGCGAAGAAGGCGTCCAGGCGCCGCGCGGTCTGCTCGGGCCCGTGCATCGCCTCCACCAGGCCCG
Source organism: Xanthomonas sp. DAR 35659 (assembly GCF_041242975.1). NCBI lineage: Bacteria > Pseudomonadati > Pseudomonadota > Gammaproteobacteria > Lysobacterales > Lysobacteraceae > Xanthomonas > Xanthomonas medicagonis. The sequence continues at coordinate 817,069 of NZ_CP162488.1, read as the reverse complement.
GCACGTCCTGCTGCGCCAGCCACTGGTACTGCCAGGCCGTGCCTTCGTGGAAGCCATGCTGCGAGCGCGGGTCGTAATGGCCATCGGACGGCGTGTACCACGCACCGTCCTCGGTGCGCGGCCGCGGGAAACCGGTGAAGCCGGTTTGCGTATCGCGCACCGACGGATCCCACACCGTCCGCCAGTTGCGCCCGCGACGGTTCAGTACCGCCGCGTCCTCGGCATGGCCCAGCGCGCCGGCCATGGTCGACAGCGCGCAGTCGGCCAGCGCGTACTCCAGCGTCGCCGAGCCGCCGTGGTGCGGGTCGACATCCATGCCCTTGGACGGGAACGCACGGTCGTATTGCACGAAGCCCTGCGCCAGGTAGTTGGCGTTGCCGGAACGGCCGGCGAGCCGCGAGTTCAACGGTGGCATCTCGAACGCATTGCGGCGCAGCGCGGCATAGGCCTCGGCCTCGCGCCCCTGCAGCGCGCCGAAGCGCCACAGGTCGACCAGGAACGGCGTGACCGGATCGCCGGTCATCACGTTGCTCTCGAAGTTGGCATAGCCCCAGCGCGGCAGCCAGCCGCCCTGCGCGTTGATCGCCAGGATCGAACGGCCGATGTCGGCGGCGCGCTGCGGCCGCAACAGCGCCAGCAACTGGTTCTGCGAGCGATAGGTGTCCCACAGCGAGAAATACTCGTGGTACGTCCAGCCGTCGGCACGGTGGATCAGGTCGTCGTAGCCACGGTAGCGGCCATCGGCGTCGCTGCCGGTCAGCGGCTGCAGCAGCGCGTGGTACAGCGCGGTGTAGAACACCGTGCGCTCGTCGCCGTTGCCGCCGTGCACGCGCACGCTGGCCAGTTCCCTGTCCCAGGCCTGCTGCGCGCGGGCGCGCATGGCGTCGAAGCCGAGCAGGCGGCCGTTGGCCATGCCCTCGCTGCGCAGGTTGTTGCGCGCGCCCTCGGCGTCCACATGCGAGATCGCCGAGATGGCGGTGACCGCACGGCCCTTGCTCAAGTCGAAGGTCAGCCACGCGCCGCTGGGCTTGCCCTCGCCCTCCATGCCATGGCGCGATCCCGGCACGCCGCCGGCCTCGCCCCAGGTGCCGAAGGCCTTGAACGGGCGGTCGAACTCCAGGCGGAACCAGGTGGTGTACTGGTGGCCGCCGCAGAAGCTCTGGGTCACCAGTTTGCCTTCCACCACGCGGTCGCCGACCACGCTCAGCGTGCTGCCGGTGACCACGTGGCGAGCGTTGGCCTGGCCGATATTGACCAGCACATGGCCGTCGCCCGGGGCGGAAAACGTGTAGCGCTCGGCCGCCGCGCGGGTCAGCGCGGTGGCTTCGGCGTCGATGCCGCCGTAATCGGTCAACCGCACCTTGTAGTAGCCGGCCTGGCCGCGTTCGCCCTCGTGCTGGTAGCGCGCGCCGTAGCGGGTATGGTCGAACGCCTTCGGGTCGCGCGTATCGAAATCGCCGCCGGGGCCGATGCGGCCGGTGACCGGCAACACCGAAACCTGCCCGCCCTGCTCCCAGCAACCGGCGCCGGACAGGAAGGAATGGCCGAAGCCGCGGATCTGCGGATCGTCGTAGCGCCAGCCCGCGTAGTGCGCGCCGATCGGGCTGACCTGGATCATGCCGAACGGCGCCGACGCGCCGGGGAAAGTGTTGCCGTCGTCCTTGCTGCCGATGAAGGTGTTGACCTCGGCGCTGGGCCGCGGCGCGGCGGCCAGCGCAGGCGCGGTCAGCAACAGGGACAGGGCGAGCGTGCGCAGCAGGGAAGGCAGTGGGGAAGACGTCATGCAATGGGATCCTGTGGTGAACGACCGCGGCAGGCGCGACGGAGCGGTCGTGGACGGCAGAAACAGCGGTCCGGCCGTCGCCGGACCGTCGCGCCCATGCCGTCCGCCGCACGGCAGGCATGGGCGCGACACAGTGGAGCCTAGAACTTGTAGGTCAGCCCCAGGTACGCCAGCCGCCCGGCGTAGCCGCCGGTGTAGAAGCGCGCCCGGGTGTCGTTGCCCAGGTGCTGCCGCGACTCCTGCCTGGTCAGGTTCAGCACCGACGCGGTGAGGCTGAGCGCCGGGGTGATGTTGTACGCCGCGTTCAGATCGATCTGGTAGTACGGCTCCTCGTAGATGTTCAGCCCGTTGACCAGGCCCTGCACCAGTTCGCCGCGGCGGTTGTACGAGGCGCGCAACAGCAGGCGGTCGGTCTCGTAGAACACGGTGAGGTTGGTCTGGTTCCTGGCGCTGCCGGGCATCGAGGTCTTGCCGACCTCGGTGCCGTCTTCCAGCCGCACCGCCGCCTTGCTGGCGTCGTTGTAGGTGTAGTTGAACTGCACACCCAGGCCGAACGGCAGCGTGTGCTGCGCGTACAACTCCACGCCCTGCGACACCGCATCCTGGCCGCCGGCCTGGGTGCTGTAGTTCTGCACGGTGACCGTCTGCCCATCGATCATCATGTTCACGTCGCTGATCACATCGACCGCGAAGTTCTGCACGTTCTTGCGGAACAGTCCCACTCCCGCCACCGAACCCGGCTGGAAATACCACTCCAGCCCCAGGTCGAACTGGGTGGCCTTGTACGGCTCCAGGTTCTTGTTGCTGCCCGAGCCGTACCAGCCCTGCTCGCTGGCACCGCCGGTCAGGCGCCTGTCGGCCACGTACTCGGGGCTGTAGTACTCCAGGCTGCCGGGCGCGGCGATGTCGTTGTAGCTGGGCCGCGCGATCACCTTCGAGGCCGCCGCGCGCAGCAGCAGGTTCTCGCTCAGGTCATAGGCCACATTGAAGCTAGGCAGCACGTCGGTGTAGTTGCGGTCCAGGCCACTGACCACGAAGGATTCGTTGCGCTGCTCGGTGTCCGACAGGCGCCAGTAGCCTTCGGTGCCGCAGTAGGTGTCGGCCGGGGCGCCGACGGGCATGGCGGCGCCCTGCTGGCAGGCCAGCGGATTGCCGTCGGCGCCGTCGAAGAAGTAGTCGTTGTAGGCGGTCACCTTGTCGGTGGAATCGGCATGCTGGCCGGTACGCGCCACGCGCACGCCGACATTGCCGCGCAGGCGCTCGGTGTGGAAGTTGAGCTGCAGGTAGGTCGAGTAGATCTTCTCGTCGACGTTGTAGACGAAGTTGTCTTCGTTGCGGGTCTGCATCGCGCCGTAGGTGTTTTTCAAGTAGCCGATGTAACCCGGGAAGTTGATCGCCGGGAACGCGTTGGACCTGACCCCGCCGGCCAGGTTGTCCAGCGGGGACAGCAGATCCGGCGAGAACTGCGTGGCCAGGGCATTGCAGCGCCCGTTCCAGTAGCGGTTGTTGTAATCGCCCGGATCGGTGCCCGGACACACCCAGTAGTTGTTGCCGGTATTGCGGTGGATGCCGCCGTCGCGGCGCTTGAGGCCGAACTGCAGCGAGTCGAAGAAGTTGCCGTCGATGTGCCAGGTGGTATCGATCTGCGCGTACTTCTGCTGGTTGGTGTTGCGGGTCCAGGACGAGCCGGTCGAGCCCAGATCCACCTGCAGGATGCCGTCGCGCAGGTTCTGCATCAGCTCCGGCGAGAAGGTCATCGACGGCGTGCCGGTCAGGTCCCAGGCGCTGGCGAAGTTGCCGTTGCTCCAGCTGCCGTCGGCGTTCTGCCGGCGCGGCTTGATCGGCAGCGAGAACTGCAGTTCCGGCCCGCCCTTGGCCCAGGTCCGGCCGGCCTTGAACGACACGTCCACCTTCTCGCCGCGCCATTCGCCGCCCAGGTCCACCGTCTGCGACAGCGACTTCTCGATGTTGTAGCTGCCGGTGATCTGCGGCGTCGGCACCGTGCAGTCGTCCGAGCCCCAGCCACCCGGCGGCAGGCCGGCCGCGGCGGCCTCGGCCTCGCTGCAGTAGTAGGCCTTGCCCGGATGCAGGCTGTAGGCGGCGCCGGTGACGATGGTGCCGCTGGGGTCGAGCTGCAGCCCGTCGAGCAGGCGGCCGCCGCGCCAGTTGCCGTCGCCGTAATAGCGCGCGATGTTCCACTCGGGGATCTTGACGGTGTTGGTCTGCGAGTCCTGCGACAGATCGAAGCGGAAGTAGTTCGCGGTCAGGGTCAGGTCGTCGGTGGGCTTGAACTGGAAGGTCAGCTGGCCACCCTTGCGCTCGCGCTCCTCTTGCTTGACGTCGAAGCTGACCGCCGTCGGCATCATGAAGCGGGTGTAGTACCTGCCGTTCTGGTCCCAGAAGCCGGTGCCGCCCCACCAGTTGGCGTTGAAGTCCGACGGATTGCCGTTCACGTCGACCGCCGGGCCGCCCTCGTCGCGGCCATACCACTGCCAGCTCTCGGTGCTGGCGTCCAGCGTGCGTGCGGTGCGCTTCTGCTGCGTGTAGCCGACGAACACGCCGAAGCGGTTGTCCTGGTCGTGCCACGAGTACGAGCCGGAGAACTGGCCGTCGGTCTTCTTGCTGGTATCCGACCACACGCCCTCGGCGGAGAGGAAGCCGGAATTGGGCTCCAGCTCCAGCGGGCGCCGCGTCTGCAGGATCACCGTGCCGCCGATGCCGCCTTCGTCGATGCGCGCCTCCGGCGTCTTGTACAGCTCCGCGCTGCCGAGCAGGTTGGACGGCAGCAGCGTGTAGTTGAACGAGCGCGTGGGGTCGCCATTGGATTCGGCGGTAGCGATGTAGTTGCCGTTCAATTCGGTCAGCACCAGCTCCGAGGACAGGCCGCGCACGCTGACGTTCTTGCCCTCGCCGCCGTCGCGGCTGATGACCACGCCGGGCACACGCTGCAGCGCATCGGCCACGTTCTTGTCGGGGAACTTGCCGACGTCCTCGGCGGTGATCACATCGACCACGGCGTTGGCGTTGCGCTTCTGCTCCAGGCTCTTCTCGATCGCGTAGCGGTAGCCGGTCACCATCACCGCGTCCAGGTCCTTGGCCTGCAATTCGGCCTGGCCCGAGGGCGCCGGGGTGCTGTCGGCCTGCTGGGCGAACGCGGTGGTGGAGGCGGCGCTCGCGAACAAGGCGATGGCGATGCCGGCGGACAGCGTGCTGCGGTTGCGTGCGGGTGGCATGCGGTTCATTTCAATCATCCTCTCCCAAAGATTGATCGGCTGCGGCGGATTTCTATCGATCCAAAGACCGGGCAAGAACTCCACGCGGTGTGACACGAAAACATCCGGATCCATTGCGGCGATCCGGCCTTCCTACTTTCCCCTCTCTCTGCGCTGATGCGATTGGGGGGGCTAATGCACTGCCAACCAGGCATCGCAGCGCATGCCGCCGCGCAGCGGGCCTACTGGGTTGTGCGGCGTCGGACGAGCGACGGGCACGAGACGCTCGCCGCGTTTGCACCCGCTCACGGCACGGCCTGCCGCGCCACCGGCTGCAGCAGTTCGATCTCGGCCAACGCCACGTTCTCGCCTGCATCCAGGCGCAGGCGGTACGCGCTGTAGGCGCCGGGCTTGGCGATGCGGAACGGACGCAGTTGCCGCGCCCAGGCAAAGCGCTGCGCGCGCCGCTGGTCCAGCGTGGTCCATGCGCCGTCGCCGTTGCGCCCTTCCAGCGTCCACGCAACGCCGGACAAGGCGGCATCGGCACTGGTCAGCGTGTAGTGCGTGGCGCGCTGCGGCGTCGCGAGGCGCAGGTCGATGCTGGCACCGGCCGGCAGCGGCAGCGCCGTCGTCGCATCGTCGTCGATCAAGGCCGCGGCCTTGGGCTGTCCGTCCAGCGACACCGCAGCGGCCTGCGACGCCACGTCCTCCAGGCCACGCGGCGCGCTGCCCGGCGGGGTCAGCGACGGCGGCAACGCGTCCGCGCCGCTGCCCCAGCGCGACGGCGTCGCGCCCATCACGAATTCCAGCGTGGCGCCATCGGCGATGTCCTGGTGGCGCAGCCAGGCGGTGTTCCACGGCTTGCCATTGAGGGTGAGCGACTGCACGTACACGTTGCGTGCACTGTTGTTGCGCGCGATCACCACCAGTTTGCGGCCATTGCCGAGATCGACCTCGGCGTGCGGGAACGCCGGCGAACCGATCACGTACTCCGGCGCGCCGATGCGCAACGGATACATCCCCAGCATCGCGAACAGGTACCACGCCGACATCTCGCCGTTGTCCTCGTCGCCCGGATAGCCCTGGCCGATCTCGCTGCCCAGGTAGAGCCGGCGCAGCACCTCGCGGGTGATGCGCTGGGTCTTCCACGGTTGCCCCGCTGCGACGTACATCCACGGAAGATGGTGCGAGGGCTGGTTGCTGTGCGCGTACATGCCCATGCGCACGTCGCGCGCCTCGGTCATCTCGTGGATGACGCCGCGATAGCTGCCGGCGAAACGCTTGTCCGCGGTCTCCGGCGTGGCGAAGAGTTCGTCCAGCCGCGCCGCCATGGCGTCCTCGCCGCCCAACAGCCCGGCCAGGCCGGCGGCGTCGTGCGGCGTGGTGAAGGCGAAGGTCCAGGCATTGGCCTCGGTGTAGTCGCCGCCCCACACGCGCGGATCGAAGCGCGAGGCTGGCACATTCCATTGACCTGCCGGCGTGCGCCCGCGGAAGAAGCGCGTGGCCGGATCGAACAGGTGGACGTAGTCGGTGGCACGCGCCTGGAAGTATTCGGCTTCCTCGCGGTAGCGCTGCGCCTGCTGCGGATCCTGTTCCTCGGCCGCCAGCGCCTGCGCCATCTGCGCAAGGCCGAAATCGTTGAGTGCGCCTTCCAGCGTCCACGACAGCCCTTCGTGCACGTCGTTGGCGGCGTAGCCGCGGTACATCGAGCGGGCCAGGCCCTTGCGGCCGACGTTCGACACCGGCGGCACCACCGTTGCGTTGCGCAACGCCGCCGCATAGGCCTCGTGCGCGTCGAACCCGCGCACGCCCTTCAGCCAGGCATCGGCGAAGGCCACGTCGGAACTGGTGCCGACCATCAGGTCCGCATAGCCCGGCGAGGACCAGCGCGCCACCCAGCCGCCGTCGCGGTACTGCTGCAGGAAGCCATCGATCATCGCCCCGGCCTGCTCCGGCGCGAACAGCGCATACGCTGGCCAACTGGTGCGGAAGGTGTCCCAGAAGCCATTGTTGACGTAGACCTTGCCGGGCACGATCGGCGCCGAAGTGTGCTCCGCATCGCCGCCGCTGTTGTCCTTGGACCAACTGTTCTGGTCGGCATGCCGCCAATCGGGATGCGCCGCGTCGCCGACGTTCTCGTGGGCGATGTTGGGATACAGGAACAGCCGGTACAGATTGGAGTACACCGTGACCCGCTGATCGCGGCTGGCGCCTTGTACCTGCACCCGCCCCAGCACCGCGTCCCACGCGTCCTGCGCACGCGACTGCACCACCTCGAACCCGGCGTCGCCGATCTCCTGCTGCAGATTGCGACGTGCCTGCTCCACCGAGATCAGCGAGGTGGCGATGCGCATCACCACCGTGCGGTCCGCACCCGGCGCGAACTTCACGTAGCCGGTCGGGCGGCCGGTATCGATCTTGCCGCTGGCGGTCCATGGCCTGTCGAAGCGCGCATACACGAACAGGCGCGTGGCGCCGTTGGACAGCCCGCTGCGCGTATCCGAGTAACCACGCAACGTCTGCGTCGCCACGTCCAGGGTCAGCCCGCCGCGCGCATCGACGTTGTCGAACAGCAGATTGGCATCGCCTCCCTCGGGAAAACGAAAGCGGAAGATCGCCGCCCGCTCGCTCGGCGCCAGCTCGGCACGGATGCCGTTGTCGAAGTCCACGCGGTACAGATGCGGACGCGCCTCTTCCTTGTCGTGACCGAACGACAACGCGCGCTTCGCGCGGTCGGCTTCCGGCACCCCGCGCGTGGACGAGGGCATCACCTGGAAGGTCTGGCGGTCGCCCATCCATGGACTGGGCTCGTGGCTGATCGACAGCGCCTGCAGCCGCGGCCGGTTGTCGGCGCCGTTCTGCTCGTTCCAGCGGTACAGCCAGCTCAGCGTCCCCGCATCGGTTGCCGGCACCCAGAAATTGAAGCCATGCGGCATCGCCGTGGCGGGGATGTTGTTGCCGCGCGAGAACGCGCCATTGGACTGCGTGCCGCGCGTGGTCACCACCTCGTCGCTGGGCCGCCTCGCCGCCTGCTGTGCAGGTTCACCGCGCACCGCGACATCGTCGATCCAGCCCGCCGCCATCTTGCCGGCGCCGGGCTGCACCTGCAGCTCGATCGCGCGGATGCGCTTGCTGCGCAGGGCCGCAACCTCACCTAGCCGCACCTGCTTGAGCGCCCACTGCTGCGGATATAGCGTCTTCGACGCCGCCTGTCCTGCCGCACTGACCAGCGCGCCGTGCTGATCCTCCGTGCCCAACTCGGACAAGCGACTTCCATCATCGAACAGCAGATCCACCGCCACGCCGGTCGACGCCACCGTATCCCCGCCGACGATCTCCGGCAGCACCATCCACGACAGCACCGTGTCCGGCTCCACCGGAAGATCGACAGCGAACAGCTGCGCACGCCCGGCCGCACTGGCGCGATAGTGCAGCGCATGCAGCCCGGTGTAGCCCATGCCGGACTTCGCCGCATAGGGCTTCTCGGGACCATTGCCGACGGCGACCTGGACCGCGGCCTCGTCGGACTGCGCGGCCGATACCGGCGCAGGTTCGCCGCGCTCGAACGAAGACGCGAAGCCGACGCCTTCCGCGCATGCTCCACCGGCACCCGCAGACAGGAAGACCGACGCGGCAAAAGACGCCAGCCGGCAACCCGGAGACGGATGCAGACGTGCGAAGCGCGAGCGAAACGGCATGGCGAGGCTCCCAAACTGCGTTGATCGGTCGTTTCCGCGGCGCGCACGGCGTCACGGAACTCCGTTGGTAACGGCGCGTGGTGAAAACGCGCGACGTGGACCGGATCGACCCGATGGATCGCCTCTCAAGTCCGCATCGACGCAGTGCCGCGACCGCATGGGGATGCGCCTCACATGAAAAGCATCAGCAGACTCGTAGCACGCGATCCCCACCGGCCGTCTTCCCCCCGGATGCACTGCATCGACGGCTTTGGATCGATCCAACTGGAGGTAGATGTAACACGTCCGTCGTGCAGTGGCATGCTGCTACGCAACAGTCCGCGCGCGTATCGACGCCGGAACCCGACGTCACTGCCTCCACGTCGAGTGCGCAAGCGCCATGACGCTCGGCTCTCACGCTGCACGCGACGACGGAGGCCGTTGGCCACCTGATTGCCGATCAGTAATGCGGTATCGGCCCCATGGATTGATCAGGATCACACGTGCCGGCTGGCAACCGGCTTCATCACCGCCTGCCAGCCACCGGCGCCGTTGCGGCAGCGAGCGCGTCGCGCTCGCCGTGCCTGTCGGCAACGTGGAGCCGCGCACGCACTGCGCCACGGCAGCATCGACCGGCAGCCCACAAGGCAGCTGCACTGGCGTCAGCGTGTTGAAGGTAGAATTTCCCTATGCCACGGTTTGCCGGATGACACGAACAATCGCCGTCCGGCGGCGGCATGCGTCCTGCTGACACAGGATTCACAGAGGGAATTGAAGTGAAAATAGTGGCGCTCGTGCTTTCTGCAGGACTCCTGGTGACGTCGGGCGCATTTGCCCAGACGCGGTGCTCCACGGACGCCTTTGGCAACACCACCTGCCGCGACAGCGACGGAAACGTCAGCCGCACCTCGACCGACTCGTTCGGCAATACCACGACCCGCGACGACCGGGGCAACACCGTGCGCTGCTCTACCGACTCCTTGGGCAACAAGACCTGCCGCGGCAGCGACGGAAACGTCAGCCACACCTCGACCGATTCGTTCGGCAACACCACGACCCGCGACGACCGGGGCAACACCGTGCGCGGTTCGACCGACTCCTTCGGCAACACGACGTATCGCGACGACTGCGGCAACACCGTGCGCTGCAGCAAGGACAGCTTTGGCAACACCACCTGCCGATAGGCATCCAGCGGGGCGTTCGAGACTTCGACTGCGTCAAGACAAGATTCCGAAATCGAATTGCTGGCCACTCGCACACCACAGGAGCACGTCGTGACCACGATGAAAGACGACCCCCTATTTGATCTTCAGCTCATCATCGATCCCGCAATCCTGGATCACAGTGCACTGCTCCGTCATCTCGAGGGGATGGGACTGTTCGATATGAACGCTTCCAACAACGGGCTCTACCTGCCTGTCGATCAAGAGCTCGCCGCAAAGCTGGGATGCTCGCGATACAGCAGCGATCCTGTTCCGGCCTACAGAGAAGGAATGCTGCAGGAGCTTCTGAAGATCGAGCTTTCGCCGGATGGGCAATTGCTGATGCAGGGTGACCAGGCGGCCATTCCACGCGTCGTCGATGCCGTGAGCCGGCTGCAGGACCTGATCACGGTCGCGTTGATCAACGGAGACTTGGTGCTGGCGTGATCGCTTTCTCGTGTAGATGAGCGGCCTTGTCGAAGCGAAGGAAGATCCCGCCTGCGTGAAGGCGCCACCGGGCCACTCCATGAAGGCGCAATTGGTGCTGCAGGCCGATATCGCGCATGCAGACGGTCGCCGCCGCGTCCCATCCCCTGACCATTCCGACCAGTGCGCGCGCCGCTTGGCGGAGTGAAGGCCGGCGACGCAGGCGGCGACCGGAGCGGTCCTTGCGCAGCCGGTACCGCCTCCGACGGGGACGTCAGGGCGGAAGCGGTACACCGCGCCGGGTGCCTACCCCACGCCCTCGACTGCTTCGGAGATCGACGGCTTGCCGCGCCCAGCATCACGGCCACTTGCGCGCGCGTACCGCGTCGGCGGCTGTCCGACGTGGCGGGCGAACGCGACGCTGAAGGTGCTCGCGGAACTGTAGCCGACGCGCTCGGCGATCTCGGCGATGCCGAGCTCGGTGCGGCGCAGCAGGTCCTTGGCCAAGGCCATGCGCCAGGCCAGCAGGTATTCCATCGGCGCCATGCCCACCGTGCGGCCGAAGCGCTCGAAGAACGCCGAGCGCGACAAGGCCGCTTCCTTCGCCAACGCCACCACCGTCCATGCGCGCGTGGGCTGCGCGTGCATCGCGCGGATCGCCGCGGCCAGGCGCGCATCGGCCAGCCCGCGCGCCAGGCCAGGCGACGCCGCCGTGCCCGCGGCCGAACGCAGTGCTTCGATGAGCAGCACTTCCAGCAAGTGCGCAAGCACCACCTCGCGTGCGGGCCGCGCCTCGCGCGATTCCTCGCTCACCAACTGCACCAGCGTGGCGAGCCGTTGCTCGCCGTGCACATAGACCATCTGCGGCAGCAGCGAGACCAGCAGCGCCGCGTCCGGCGAGCCGAAACTGCAATGGCCGGCCAGGATGCGCAGGTCGGTCGGGCCTTCCTGCGTGCCGATCCGGAACACGCCGTTGCCCAGTGCGGTCGGCAGGGTCTCGGCCACGTCCGCGTGCGGCGCAAGGCTGGACATCGCGATGCGGTAAGCCGCGGGCACGAGCACGAAATCGCCCGCCTGCAACAGGATCGGCGCGCCACCGTCCAGCGCCATGTGGCAGCCGCCTTCCAGCACCGCGCAGTAGAAAGGCTGCCCGGCGTCGGAACGCCGGATGCGCCAGGCACCGGCACCGACCACCTGCTTGGAGAACCGGGCAGCCGGCTGCAGCAGCGTGACCACCTCGGCCAGGGGATCCACCATCGCTGGACGCTCGCAAACGAATCAAGGACGCTGGATCGTAGCGAGTACGGCGGCCGCTATCTATCGTGGTGGCTCGTCCACGAGCAAAGGCATTCCCTTGAAGACCGTCCTGATCACCGGCTGCTCCTCCGGCTTCGGCCTGGAAACCGCGCGCTACTTCCTCGCCCGCGACTGGCGGGTGCTCGCCACCATGCGCACCCCGCGCGAGGACCTGCTGCCGCCGTCGCCACAGCTGCGCGTGCTGCCGCTGGACGTCACCGACGCGCAGAGCATCCGCGCGGCCGTCGAAGCGGCCGGCCCCATCGACGTGCTGGTCAACAACGCCGGCTTCGGCGCGCCCGCCCCGTTCGAGCTGATGGACATGGACACCGTGCGCGCCCTGTTCGACACCAACACCTTCGGCACGATGGCGCTCACCCAGGCCGTGCTGCCGCAGATGCGCGCGCGCGGCGAAGGCATCGTGGTGAACGTCACCTCCAGCGTCACCTACAAGCCGTTGCCACTGGTCGGCGTCTACCGCGCGGCCAAGGCGGCGGTGAATGCCTTCACCGAATCGCTGGCGAGCGAAGTCGAGCCGTTCGGCGTGCGCGTGCGCCTCGTGCTGCCCGGGTCTTCTGGCGAGACGCGTTTTCGCGACACCGCGCGCACCCGCCTGCGCGGCATGGACGACGCGGTCTATGGCGAGTTCATGCGCCACACCATCGCGCGGATGGCCGAATCCACCGGCCCCGGGACACGCATGCAGGACGTTGCCGAAGCCGTCTGGCGCGCGGCAACCGATGCGTCGACGCCGCTGTATCTGCCGGCCGGGGCGGATGCAGTGCAGTGGGCGGCGGAGGCGGGCTGAGCCGGCGGCCGCCTCAGGTGTGTTCGCATGGTGAGCCTGGCGGTTTTGCCACTGGAGGCCCCCCAGTGGTATCGCCGACGTACTGCAAGTCATCACCGCGGGACTCGGGGCCGGCATCTCCTTGAAAGTTCTTGCTGGGGGGTGTGAGATTCCGCGCGCTGGCGCGAATCATGGTTTCGAGAGGCGCGAAGCCCGCGCCGGTGAACCAATGGATACCATCGCAACCGCCATGACCGCGAACCACGCCCGAGATGCCTTCAGTGCGCTGCTGCAGCGCCATTCCGGCATCGTGTTCAAGGTCGCCGGCAGCTATGCGCGCGGCGCCGAGGACCGCGCCGACCTGGCCCAGGAAATCGCGGCGCAGCTCTGGCACGCCTGGCCGAAGTACGACCCGGCGCGCAGCGTCAGCACCTGGATGTACCGGATCGCGCTGAACGTGGCGATCAGCCACCTGCGCAACCGCGAACTGCGGCAGCGGCACGACGCGATGCCCCTGGACGAAACCCTGCACGACATGGCCGACGGCAACGCCGCGGACCCGGAGAACGAACAGCGGCTTCGCCTGCTGCAGGACGTCATCGCCCGCCAGCCGCCGCTGGACCGCGCGCTGTTGCTGCTCTATCTCGAAGACCGCCCGCAACGCGAGATCGCCCAGATCCTCGGCATCACCGAAAGCAATGTCTCCACCAAGATCGGACGCCTGAAACAGCGCATCCGCGACGAATTCCGATAAGACCCGACATGGAGACCACGATGGAACTCGACGACTTCAAATCGGCCTGGCAATCGCTGGACCGCCGGCTGCAACTGGACAACACGCTGAAGCTGCACGAACTGCGCGAGCGCAAACTGGACAAGACGCGCGGTAGCCTGCGCCCGCTGTTCCGGGGCCAGATCGTGCAGATCCTGTTCGGCATCGCCTTCCTCCTGCTCGCTTCGCTGCTGTGGATGAGCCAGCCTGCGCACGCCTCGTCCATCGTCGCCGGCGTGCTGGTGCAGGCGTATGGCGTGCTGACGATCGTCGCCGCGGGCGTGGTGCTGGGGCAGATCGGCAACATCGACTATTCGCAGCCGGTGCTCGGCATCCAGAAGCAGATGCTGCGCGCACGCACGCTGTACATCCGCAGCGGCATGGTCGCCGGTCTGCCGTGGTGGTTCCTGTGGATCGCTGTCCTTCAGACCTTGGCTGGCCTGAGCGATGTCGATCTACTGGCCAAGGCGCCTGCACTGGTGTGGAGCGGCTACGGCATCGGCGTCGCCGGCCTGCTGGCGACCTGGTGGTTCCATCGCTGGGCGCGCCGCCCGCAACGCGCCGAGTTCGGCCGGAAGATGGACGATTCCTTGAGCGGCGGCAGCCTGCGCAAGGCGCTGGCGCAACTGGACGAATTGCAGCGCTTCGAGCGCGACTGAGCGCGCAGTGGCTTTGTTGCTGCCATTAGGCCGCCCACTTCCTACCACGCAGTGCGTACTCAACGGCAAGGTCGTAAACGTTGTCGCACTTCTGCTTGAACGTGGTGCGGTCGTAACTTTCCGGCAGGTCGGCATCGAGCACACGCTCGATTTCGGCACGTACCTGCTTCTGCGTCTGCGCGCTCTGATGCCAGTTCTGCACTAGCACCTTAGGCTGCTCTTCCACCAAACGCCGCAAAAGATGCTTGGCCGCAAGCTTCACGCGCTGTGTTTCCTCCTGGGTGAGGGAATCCTTCCTCAGCAGATCGAACAGCTCCAGTTCGTCCTCGGTTAGCCCTTCACGAATATGCCGCTCGGCCTCCTCCTTGAGCTCTTCTGCATACGCGGTCAACTCGTCGTAATAGTTCTCGGTAGAAGTGGCGCCCGAGTTGTAGGCATCGATCACGTTCTGCAGCCGCTGAAGGAAATCCAACCGAGTGCTGTTCTGAGCCAGCATCTCGGTCAGTTTGCGTTGCAGGAAGGCCTGCAAATCGGCAATCTCGATATTCTTGAACGGCGCCTGCTTGAACTCCTCCCGCAGCTTCTCGACGCTCACCTTACTGAGATCCCAGGCCTTACCACGCTGCACGATCTCGTACTGCGCTGCGAACTCCTTGATGGAAAACTTCTCGGCATTGTCGACGACCACACTGGCGTCCAGCAGCGCCTCGATGCGCTGCACCGCGCTGTCGATGTCGGCTTGCTCGACGATGCTGTCCATCACGCCGCGCAAGTATTGAAAGGCCGACACCACGCGGCTCAGCTTGCGGCCCAACACCTCGGGCTTGCAGGCTTCATAGAGCGAGGAGATCGCGTTTTCGTAAACATTAAAGGACTTGCGCTGTTCATTGCTGGCCAGCAGCGTGTTGGCAAAACCATTGAACTGGCCGAGTTTCGTGAACACGTCGCCGCGGTCCAGCGCCTCGTGCAGCGGCACGTCCTGGCTCTGGCAGTAAGCTAGGCCCTGCTCGATGGCGTCGTCCAGCAGTGCGAACAAGTGGCTCTTGTCCCGCACCGGGAGTTCGTCGTCCTCGGGACCGGCAGCGTAGTCGCGCAGCGCCTTCTTCATGCGGCGGAAGACGTTGTAGTAGTCCACGATCTCGCCGTGCCGCTTCGCCACGCCCAGGATTTCGTGTCCACTCACCCGGTTGGCCCGTGCGATGGTCTGCATCAGCGTATGGCCCTGCATGGGCTTGTCGAGGTAGAGCGTACTCACCGTCGGCGCGTCGAATCCCGTCAACCACATGGCGCAGACGAACACCAGCTGCAGCGGGTGGTCCGAATCTTTGAAGTTGAACTCGATGTCGTGGCCATGCTCGTCCAGCGCATTCATGCGTTGGCGGTGCGGCTTGATGTCGAGCTTCTTCTTGGCAAACTTGTCCTCTTCGCCGGCCTCCTCGCTGACGATCACCGCCATTCGCACCGTACCCATCCAGGCCTTCAACTGCTTCAAACGCTGCCGCTCCACATCGTTCTGCGTGGCGGCGATGCGGCCGTTCAGCGCCTTGATCTCGGCTTTCCACAGCGCCTGCACTTTGTCGAACATCGTCACGGCGGTGAACTTGTCCACCGAGATGACGATGCCCTTGCCCAGGTAGCCGCGGCGAGGAAAGTGGTAGACGATATCGCGTGCGATCGTGTCTAGCCGGTCCTCGCGCTTGACCACCTCCATCTCTTGCGCGAAGCGCCTCTCCAGCTTCTCCTGCGCCTCGCTGTCGAGGTTCTCGTCTTCCAGGATCTCGGCGAACTCTTCGCTCAGATCGTCGTTCTGGATCAGCACCTCCGGCACGCGCTTTTCGTAAAACAGCGGCACCGTGGCGCCGTCTTCCACACTCTGCTGGAAGTTGTACTCGGACACGTAGTCGCCGAACCAGGCGTTGGTCTTGCGCTCCTGGCCCAGCAGCGGCGTACCGGTAAAGGCGAGGAAGTTGGCCTTGGGCAGGCCGGCGCGCATGTTCCCGGCCAAGCCGGCGTATTGCGTGCGATGCGCCTCATCGACGATGACGACAATGTCGTCGCGGCCGGACAACACCGGGTAATCCTTGCCCTTGTCGTAGCGGAACTTCTGGATCAGCGTGAACACCACGCGCTTATTCTTGCCCAGCATCTCACGCAGCTGAGCGCTCCCCTTCGGGCGCACATCGTCCTTGGGCGCCACCACGCCGGTGTGCAGGAAGTTGCGGTAGATCTGCCCATCCAGATCGTCCCGGTCGGTCACCACCACGAAGGTGAAGTTGCCGGTGAGCTTGCGGAAGATCTTGCGCGTGTAGAACACCATCGAGAAACTTTTTCCCGAGCCCTGCGTGTGCCAAAACACACCAAGCCTGCCGCCCAACTCGCGCCGGCGCTTGAATTGCTCGAAGGCCTTGTTCACACCCAGAAACTGGTGGTTCTGCGCGATGATCTTCTGCGTCTCGCGGTAGAACACGCAGAAGTTTTCCACATAGTCCAGCAACCGCTCCGGCGTCAGCAGGCCGGAGACGGCCAACTCCACACTCAGGCCCTGGGCGGCAATCGCCTTGCGGTCCAGCGTATCCTTCTCGTCGTTCACCCGCAGCCAGGCGAAGAAGTGCTCCCACTGCGCGGTGATGCTGCCCAGCCGGGTCTCGATGCCATTGCTCAGCACGCACAGCACATTGGCGGTGAACAGCTGTGGAAGCTCGGCCTTGTAGTTCGTGAGGTTGTCGTCGAACGCCGCGCGCAGTTTGACGTTGCTGTTCTTCAACTCCACAAACACCAGCGGCAGGCCGTTCACGTACAGCAACAGGTCGGGCCGACGGTAGCCATGTTCGCCGCGAACCCATAGCTGGCTCACCGCCAGATAGTGGTTGCGGCCGATGCGTGGGTCGGGCGCATCGAAATCGATCACCTTCAGCCGCTCGGTTACTGTCTGCCCGGCCTGCGGCCCGGTCTCCGGCTTGTAAGTCACTGGTACACCGTCGCGGATCAGCCCGTCCATTTCCCGGTTGGCTGCCACCAGGCTCATTGCATTGCGTGGCTGCACCAATTGGGCCAGGGCCTCGTCGACCGCGCTGGCCGGGGCCTGTGGGTTCAGCCGCTCCAGTGCGGCACGCAAGCGGCCGGCCAGGATCACCTCGCGCTTGTCGGCGCGGCCGGAGCCGTCGTTCAGATCATCGGACCGGGCCGTGAAGCAGTTCAGTACATCGAAGCCGCATTGGTGCTGCAACCGCTGCAGCAAAGCCTGCTCGATATCGTCTTCGCTGATGAAGTTCTTCGCGGCGACCACGGCACCTTCCTGGTGTTGCTGGTTGTGGGGAAGAAGAGTTGCTAACTGGAGATTGCCGCAGGATGCGCGAACTCTGCAGGCGGCTGCTGCATGCTGGGCGGGAACTGGATGTCTAACGCATCGACGCGGAGTTTTCCCGAGATCAGTCGGGGGAGCAGAGCATCGCGGGTAGCGCGCAACCTGCGATTGATCTTGGTTAGTGATTCCACTTGATCAAACATTGGCCTAACCTGCTCCTCGTAGGCGGCGACCAGCTTCTCGGGTGGTGTAAGGATGCAAATCCGCTTGAAAGTCCCCTTGGTCAACTCAGCGAAGGTCGCGCCACCAGACAGCATCTCAAAGTGCGGCTTGGCGAGCTTTAGCCAGTGATAGAGATAGGTCAGTGGGTATCGCTGGTTCGGAATACAGGTGATGAAACCTTGGTTCGTGCAGGCCGGCACGCAATTGATGCCGATGGCGCCAATCGTTGCGCGGCTTGTCATCATGATCGAATAGGCAGGGAAGAGATTGGCTGAACAACTCTGCAGACCCTCATCAGTGCACTTATCTGCCGATTCTTCAAGATACGGGCTAGAAGTACCAGTGATGTCAGTTGGCGTGTACCAATTCACATCCCCATCCACCCAGAAGCGCGGATTGTCCTTGGATGGCGTAGCGCCGCCGTAGAAATTGAAAGCGGCGAGGATAGGCTTATGTGTCCAGTCGGTCGGCACTCCTTTCTCGAATGTCGCTGACTTCGCGCCAGGAAACCGCATCCGCACAAACCACTCGCGGTAGATCTCTTCGGCCATGGACTCCAGCAAGGCGATGCGGCCCTGGTTGTTGGCGATCAGGTCGTCGTAGCTCCTGAGCGTCGCCGCAATCTTGGGCTGAGCAGTGCTCTCGTGTAGCGTGAGCCGCGTCTTTGTCCTGAAGGCTGTGAACTGGAACCGGGCAACGCCTGTGTGCTGCAGATTGAAGACCGCCATGTACCCCGATGTATAGAGCGCCTGGAGCACGTAATACAGGTAGATCGGGTGAGCTTTGGCTTGGTCAACTCGCAGATGTCGGGCGAAGCTTGAACACAAGACCGGCCGGCCTTTTCGGGAAGCCAAGAATTTTTTTGTGATGAGGGCGGTTCTGCCTGTCGGTTGCTTGGCAGTGCCACCTGCTGTTTCGATTAGGATGTCATCAGCCGCCAGCGCCTTGCGAGCAACTAGATGCTCGGGAATCCAGCGCTGCGGCAGCTCAATTCCTGGAGCATTCAGGCCAGCGAAATCTGTTCCTCGGATCACATCACACAGCACGTGACCCGGCGCTTCTTGCCCTTCACCCCACTCGCCATCTTTAGTTTCGGCGATGAGATCAGAAAAAAGGATGGGCTCTTGCATCACGTGGTCGGCTCCTCACCCAATACGGCCGATACATTGGCAGCAATGGTGCGCTGAAGCGAGCCCGCTGCATCGCTCAGTTCTTGAAGCTGATCGCGTGCAACCGCCAAGTCCGCGAGGAACTCTTCCTCAGTTTTCCCATCCTCCTCAATCACCACACCCACATACCGCCCTGGGTTGAGCGACCAATCCTGCTCGGCAATCTCCTCACGGCTGGCCAGCTTGCACAGGCCGGTGACGTCCTCGTAGGCGGCCTTGGGGAATCGCTCCTGCAGCCAGGTCACATGCTGGTAGTACAGCTCTGCGGCCTTCAGTTCGTCATGCAGGGCTTGCACGGCCGCCTTCACGCCCTTGGTCTGGCGGTTGGCGGTGGCGCGCTTGCCATCTGCCTTGGCTGCCTCGGCCTTGCGCTTGTCCATCTCGCGGATGGACTTGTCCAGCGCCTTCACCGCTGCGTGCAGGCCATTAAAGAAGGGCGTGAACTGGGCACGCAGCAGGTGCTGGGCATCATTGCGCTGGTCCACGCTGTGCTTCTGACCGCGGGTACGTTCGTGCTTGGCTTGCGCCTGTTCCAGCGCAGCGAGTTGGTCCCATTGCGTCTGAAGCGTCGCAATGGCGCCCTTGGCAGCCTGACTAGTCTCGGCATCGGCCGCTTCTTCGGCCAGCGAGGCCAGCAGGCGTTCGCTCAGCGTCGGCATGTGCTCGGCTGCGTCCTTGAGTTGCGCCATGCCCTGGTGCAGATAGCGGTCCACCTGGTCCACGAATTCCTGCCTCCGGCCCTTGTGTAGGCGGGGGATCAGGGCGATGTTCTGGATCTGCTCGTCGCTCAGCTCGCGATGGGCGCGGTCCACCTGGGTGAAGATGTTGCGGGCGTCGATGAACAACACCTTGTCATCGGTCTTGCCCTTGTCGAAGAACCACAGCGTGGCCGGCAGGGTGACAGTGTAGAACAAGTTGGACGGCAGCGTGAGCATGCCATAGATGAGGTTTTGCTCGATCAGCGTGCGGCGGATCTCGGCCTCGGAGTGGCGGGCATCGCTGGCCGAGTTGGCCATCACCAGCGCGGCGCGGCCGCCGGGCTTCAGCGACGTGGCGAAGAGGTTGATCCACAGATAGTTGGCGTTCGGGACGGTATCGACGGCTTTTTCCTTGCCGTTCTTGCCCGCCGCGGCCTTGGTCTTGGTCTTGTTGCGCGGCACGCCGTAGGCGTTGAAGCGGCGGTCCTTTTCCACGGCGTCCAGCGTAACGTCGTCCACGTTGAACGGCGGGTTGGCCATCACGTAGTCGAAGGAGCCGAAGGCGTTGAAGGGGTCTTCGTAGTAGGTGTTGGCCTGCTTGATATCGCCGCGCAGGTTGTTCACGGCGAGGTTCATCTTGGCGAGCTTGACGGTTTCCAGGGTCTTTTCGGTGCCGCAGACGAACACGTCCAAGTCGGCGGCCTTGTCCGCCTGGTGCTGGTGGATGAACTCGGCCGACTGCACGAACATGCCGCCGGAACCACAGGCGGGGTCGAACACTTTGCCGCCATGAGGCTCGATGATCTCGGTCATCAGCTTGACGACGGAGCGGGGCGTAAAGAACTCGCCGCCGCCTTGGCCCTCGCTGAGGGCGAAGTTGGCCAGGAAGTATTCGTAGATCTGGCCGAACACGTCGCCCGTGGCATCCACCGGGATGTCGGAGAAGAGTTTGAGCAGATCCTTGGGGATGTGCTGGTTCTTGGGGCTACGGGTGAAGCGGTCGTACTCCTGCTGCGGCAGCACGCCCTGCAGTTCCGGCTTGGTCTTTTCGATGCTGGCCATCGCGAGGCGGATCGCCTGGGCGATGTCCATCCGCTCCGGAAGGTTGAGCAGGTAGTCATAACGAGCAATCGGCTTGAGGTAAAAGCCGCACTTTTCGATGGCGATTTCTTCTTCGCTCCGCTCCCGACGCGTCCCCTGGAGCTTCTTGAACTCCTGCTCGATGGCCGCTTGGTGCTGGCGGTATTTGTTGTCGGCGAACTTTAGGAAGATCAAGCCCAGCACTGGAGTGCTGTACTCGCTGGCCTTGAGATCGGAGTTGGCTCGCAGCTTATCGGCTGCGGACCACAGGTCGTTTTCGAGCTTTTTGAGTTGTTCGCGATTCATCCCGCTAATCGTAGCGGAATTGCCCACTTCGCCACAGTATCGCCATCGGTCTGGATGGTGGGCCCACCAGGATTCGAACCTGGAACCAAAGGATTATGAGTCCTCTGCTCTAACCGTTGAGCTATAGGCCCTGAAAGGGTTTCAAGCGGATTTGCGCGATCGCCGTTGCAATTTCGGTGTAACCCTGCGGCTTGTCAGCCGACTCTGGAGGGCATCCATCGCGTCCCGCATCGAAGCGGCGTGAGTGTACCGTTCCGCCATGGCGCGTGTCTTCCATCCGCCCATCATCTGGATCGTCGCGGCATCGAGGCCGGCGTGCGCCGCGTTCGTCGCCGCGGTGTGGCGCATCGTGTGCGGCGTCACGTGCTTGCTGATGCCGGCGCGCTCGACGCACCGAGCGAAGATAGCGTTCATCTGGTAGACCCTGCCCGACTTCGCGCGCGGCGACGCGAACAGGAACGCCTCCTGCTCCATGTCGGCGATCACCTCGCCCAGGTAGTCGGCCAGCACCTGCGGCATTGCCTGCTCGCGCCGACCGGCCTTGTCGCGCCGGATCCAGAGGATGCGCCGCTCCACGTCGACGTCGGCGGCGCGCAGGTTCAGCGCCGCGCTGTGCCGCAGGCCGGTGTAGAGCGTCACCATGACGAAGCGGTGCGCCAGGTCCGATTGATCGTTCGCTGCAGCCTTCAGCAGCCGCTGCGACTCCGCCGGCGTGAGGTAGACCAACTTGCCCTCCGGCTCGGCCTGGCGCGCCAGCAGCGGCACCGCGGCCAGCAGCTTGCGCCGACGCATCGTGTTGAGCATGTGCAGCAGCGCCGACCGCTCCCGGTTGATCGTCGCCGGGCTCGCGCCTTCGGCCTTGCGCTTGGAGACGTAGGCCATCCAGTCGTCATCGGTCAGGCGCGCGACCTGCTGCTGCCCGAGGTGCGGAACAAGGTGCTGCTGGAATCGCATCATCTTCGCCACCAGGTCGCGGCCATCATGCTTGGCCAGATACGCCAGGTAGTCGTCCGCAGCCTGGGAAATGCTCAGAACGCGCGCCTGACGGCTTCCAGCTACCCCATGTGCGGCGGAACGCTTGGCGGCCTTCAGCGCGCTCACAACGTCCTCAGCCTGCGTGCGGGTGTAGCCCTCCGATTCCAGGCCGACCACCTGGTGATGCCGCCGGCGGTTGACCATCACGTTGACCGACCACCGGCCATCGCCGGCGCTGGTGCGCGTGTAGGTGATGCCGTGCTCGCTCAGCGACTGGCCAGGCTGCAGGCCGCGCATGCCGGCGCGAGTGAGCTTGGCGAAGGCGGTCATTTCTTCTGCCCAATCCTTTCGTACTCCTCGATGTCCAGTTCAAGGCTCCCGAGCACCGAGAGGGGCTGATCCCAGCGCTCGATCACTTCCTGGATATCTTCATTGAGACGATCGCGATGAGCGATGAGTCTGGCCAGAGCGCGCTCGACTTGGCTGACGTAGCCCTCGGGTGCGACGCCCGGTTCCCGTACCTCCGCCAACGTTTTCTCGTGAGACTGGATCTCCTGCTGAACCAAGCGGAGCTCTTCCGTTCGGTTCGCGAAAGTGACGGTCTCCAACGAGTCGAAGCTCGTCGCCAAGCGCCTCGCAACCTCAGCTTCGAGGGTCCTGTTGGCATGGAACGCCGCCTGAGTAAGGCGATCCTTCAACTCAGCAGGAAGCGCAACACGCCAGTCAAAGGACTCTTCAAGGCGCGCCACGATGTCCGCGTTGACGGATCGCGCGGCCGTTTCCGCTGCCGCCTCAATCCTGCCGCGCAACTCCGGGGGTAGCCGGACACTGAAGTTTCCTGCCCTCTCCTTCTCGGGCTTGGGCGGCCTTCCCGGCTTCTTCTTGGGGGTTTGAGACATGCGATTTCTGCAGAGTTGGGCGCGAACGCAAAGATAACGCAAAAAACCATTGCCATCCACAAAAACCAGTAGTAGGCTTTATCTGCGTTCGCATTGTAACGCACAAACAAGAGCCCACACTCATGACCACCAAGCCCTCCGAACTTGCTGCAAATCGCCTCAAAGGACCCGAGGCCGCCTCATATCTCGGCCTGAGCAACTCGACTCTGGAAAAAATGCGCCACGAAGGCCGCGGCCCGCGCTACGTCCGGTTGGGCGGCCGGGTTTTCTACCGCCGCGCCGACCTTGACGCCTACATCGAGGGATCCGTCGTCGAGACGACCAACAGCCGTGCTCTCGCCGGCTGAAGAGAGGCGGCCCGCCCGGCTCCCTCCGGAACGAGCCGCTGAAGCCACCCCGAACCCTGACAAGGAACGAACTGACCATGCAAAGCATAGAGCTCGCCCAGCCGGCCACGATACGTGCGCCTCGCCCGCGTTCGAACACCCAGTCGCGGGAGCAACTCGCCGCGGCGATCTCTGCTCGATTCGATGCCCACCGAGCCGCCCTAGCCGCCAAGTACGCCGAACCGCTGCTGGCAATGCAGAGCGCGCGTGCGCTGGCGGCCAAGTTGACCAGCAACCCGATCAGCACCAGCAAATAGAAACGGCCCGAGCGTGCCAGCGCCCGAGCCGTCGAATTTCAGACCGAACCCTCACGAGGAACGACCATGTCCGCAACGATACACCAACTCTCGGGAAACGTGCAGCGTGCCCGTCTGCTGCAGAACGCGCTCGACACCAACGCCGCTTGCTTGTTCATCCTTCGACTGCGTTTCGAACACCTGGATTGCTTCGGGCACGATGGTGTCGCTATCGCTTTCGAGACAGTCAGCAAAGCCATGAGAGAAAGCGTCCGGAGAGACCGGGAACTCTACGAGGGCAACGATACGGAAGCCCAGATTGAAAGGCTGAAGTACTTGGCCAGGGTGGATGCCTGGAGGGGTGCGGACAAGCTGGACACGTGCCAGATGCTGCGATTCCCGTCGGACAAGATCGTGCGCCGGCTGAAAAAGAAGCGCGGTCCATTGAAGCAAACGGACCTCCCGCTCCCACGCGGCGCACGTGTCGCTGAGCAGCAGATCGGAGAGCGCGAATGAACAGGAAAAAGCTGCTGAAAGAGCTGACCGAGATGCTCCGCGCGTCGTCCCTTCCTGAAATCGACGATGACGACTTCACGCCCGACGCCGTGTCGTCGACTTTCGTCGAGATGTGGTCGAGCAATCCCGCCACTCCGATCAACACCGCCTGGGGCATGGCGCAGGTGCTCACCGGCATCGACCGGCTTCTGCCGCCCGCATCACACTGAGGAGGCCCCATGAACTACCGCCCCATGCGTTGCCTCACGGCGCGCCAACTACGCGACGTGCCGCGTGCGCAGGTCGAGCGCTGGCTGGCCAGCACGAAGGCCGCGGAGAGCGCTCTGGACACGCTCATCGGCATGGGGTGCACCGCACCCCAGTACGCCAACGATCGCGCCGTGTGCGAGCACAACCGGCGACTGCTGACCAAGCAGCTGTCGCGCGTGGCTGCCTGAGCGAGCGCACATGGGCAGGAAGAAGCAAGACAACCGGTGGGACGACATCGACGGAGGCTCAGCCTTCGTGGTGCCATACACGCTCCTGCGCCATCCGAACTTCATCCGCCTTAGCGCTTGGGCGCACAAGCTGCTCCATGACCTCGGCGCGCAGTACACCGGGTTCAACAACGGCTACTTGTGCGCGTCCTGGTCCCTGATGCAGCACGTGGGGTGGAACTCGTCAGCGACCCTGTACCTCGCGGTGCGCGAGCTTGAGCACTATGGAATCATCGAGCGCACCCAGCAGGGCGGCAGGAACAAAGAGAACCTGCACGCCTTCAGCTGGCGTCGAGTCGACCACAAAAAGGAGAAGCCGCTGGACGCTGGCTGGGGTCTTTCGCCCAAGCCGACCAATGCCTGGAAAGAGAAGAGGCCGGACTTCAGCAGAACCACCGGGGCGCGCAAATCGATCCCTGAAACGAAGCTCAGGAGCGCTGCGTGAAAACGCAAAGAGTTGTTCGCCCCGTGAACAACGCTTGTTCGCCCCGTGAACTAGTCGCAGCTCGCCTTGTTCGCCCCGTGAACAAGAAATCGCTGACTTGTTCGCCCCGTGAACTAGTAACGGCTGTTTTCGCCCCCAACGTTGTTCGCCCCGTGAACACCTTAAAAGTATTACCAGGGCATGTGCGCGTTTCTGCTGCTGATCCAGGCTCTGGATTACCGCTCCAGCACCACGGCGGCCAAATCGGCGAGCGATCGACGAGCGTTCGGCGAACGGTGATGCGGTCGCACTGCGAACGCATGCTAAATCGATGCGTTCGCATGCTACTAGCACGAAATCGGCTGCTACTAGCAGGCGCGCGGCTCATCGAGCACTCCATGAGCGCTCACCGCCCGGGCGATTCGGCCGCAGCGGCAGCGGAAGGCTTCCCCGAAGGCTTCCGGGAAGGCTTCCGGCTCTGCAGATGGTTGATTTCCAAGCAAAGCCCAAAATTGGATTTTGCGAAACCGTTCCCCAAACCGTATGCCGAACGGTTTCGGCGCAGCCGCAGTGACCGCACCGCCCTTCAGCCAGGCCGCCACGGTGCTGGCGTGCCGGGGTGCATGAAAGGCCACGGCATGCAGGTAGCATCGCCCTGGGCACCCGGCCCCTGTTGACGAATGCTGACCTTTCCGCAGGCATTGCGCACGCGAGGAACTACCGCATGAATGACGAAGACATGCCGCTGCTAATCCATAGCTACAGCAACGACCCCGCGGAACTGGCGCTCTGGGAGCTGATCAACAGCATCGCGCCTGATGATCCGCTGTCAGCCCATCTGCTTCGCCGATTCGCTGCGATCGAACAGGACTGGCGCGGGAACCTTGCCGACCTTGAGCGGCGCCGGGTAGCTCTCCAGTTTCGCGTAGACCGCCTGGATGCTCGAGAGCGCGCCCTGGGAGACCGACCAGCAGCCTTGCATGATCCAGAGATCCGGCAGCACCTGCATGGCGCCTTCTGGACGTTGGACGATGCCGAGAAGGCATATCCCCTCAGCAGGGGAGTGGCGGTCATCAAGGGCGGAGCGGCCGGTGGCAAGAACAAGCGAGAGCCGGAATGGCACGCGCGCTTGTTTGCTTATGCCACCGGCCGCATTGATGGCACAGGAAACGGCGTGCGCTACAGCGAGCACGAACTGGTCAGCATCTGTGCCAGAAGGTTTCCTGAGCACAGGAGGGACGCCATCCGCCAGGCCCTGCGGAAAAAGGGACTGATCAGCCCGAGAAAAAAGCGGGTCAAGCTACAAGACCGTTTGCGTAGCGGGTGCAATGGCACCCATGACGAAGAGCAACGACCGAATTAGCGGAACGGATACGGCGCCACGTGACAGCCGTGGACGCTTCGGACCGGGGAACCCAGGCAAACGCCGCGGTGCACGCAACAAAGCCACCATCGCAGCTCTGAAGCTGCTGGAAGGGGAATCCAAGCAGCTAATGCGCAAGGCCATCGACCTAGCGTTGGCCGGCGACAGCACTGCGCTCAGGCTCTGCCTCGAACGAGTCTCTCCTCCCTCACGCGAGCGCGTGCTTGCGATCGACCTGCCCGTCCCCACCTCGCCGGCGGACGTCCCCAAGACCCTCCAGGCGATCCTGCAGGGCGCAGCTGATGGAACCCTCACCTCCGGCGAGGCCGAGCGCCTATCGCGCTGTGTACAGACGTTTTCCATGGCCTTCGAGGCGGCTGACTTCGACGCGCGCCTCAGGGCGCTGGAGGGTGACCGTGCGAAATGAACTGAAGCGTCGTATTCGCGCCGTAGAGGCCACCGCAATGCGGTCTGCAGCACGTCCGCCGATATCAGCGGCCGACCTGGCGATGTGGGCCGCCGTCTACAATCTCACTGTCGACTACGGCCATCTGGTTGAGCAGGCGAGTCAGGTGCAAGACGCAATCCGTGGTCCCTCTGATCATTGGATGCTCGGTATCCAGACCATCACCCCAGACATGACGCCCAATCAGGCAGCGGAGGCGTATGCAGCCACGCTGAGAGGTCTCGAAATCGGTCCCGTACCCGAGCCCAAAAGCGTCAGCGTGGGCGTGATGGTCGACTTCATCGAGGCGGTAGGGCGCATCGACCCAGAGGCCGAGAAGCAGTTTTGGCGACAGACCGACCTCTGGGACAAGATGGGATCGAGCGACGCACGCACGCTGGCTGAGATTCACGGCACCGCTGGGCTGCCCTGCCCATTCCCACCGCCGCCTAGCGGCACCCCAGGAGATAGAGCATGACCGCACACAGCGTGATCTACGACCGGTACGGGAACGTGGTTCCCGACGAGTTTGACGAGTTCGGCAAGCGAAAGAGTCGCGTGCTGAAGGACGGCGAGCGCATCTCCATCCGAATGACACTCATGGACTCCACACAACAAGCGATAGCGGCACACGACGATGTTGCGGCAGCTCGCGCCCAGGCAATGGCCGATCACCAGGAGTGGCTGCGCCAAGGCGGGCGGGTCTGCGGATCCAACGCAGCGGCCAACCAACGAACCCTGGACGCCTCAATCTCGAGCGCACGGCAGGTACAGGCGATCGCCGACCGCCACCAAGCCGAAGCCGCTGCCCGTGAATCGATCGAGCGATCCAATCCTGCCATGGCTGCTTACCTCGACTCCGTCGAAGCGCTGCAGGCCGGCCGCCAGTACTTCCAGCGATAGCCGGAGACGAACATGACCGATATCCTCGATCGCGCTGCGGCTGCGGCAGCCTCCGATGAAACCAGCACCAGCCAATTGGATGATCTGCTGACTGAGCTGCGTCCGCTGCGAGACAAGAACGCCGCTCGGCTGAAGGCGATCCATCCAGGAGACCACCAGCACAACCGTGGCACGGAATACTCCCGCGTCCTCAGCTTCGGGGCCACGGAAGAACTGGCATCTATCCGGCAGGAGTTCCAGCAGCTGCAGGAGCAACAGGAGCGAGTGCTGGCGCAGTGCAGCTCTCTGGGCAACCTACGGCGCGCGCAGGCAGCCAGGGAAGCGCAGGCAGCGCTTCCCGACCTGCAGGGCAAGCTGGAGCAGTCGCTGGCGTCGGCCGCCGCCGCACGGGCTGCATGGCTGTCCTCTCTGAACGACGTCAACGAAGCGCTGCAGGCAGTCAAGCTCGCCCGCCACTCTCTCGTAGGGACCACATTTATCGGCGCTGCGGCTTCATTCGAAACCGTCGACCGCTTGATCGGCCTGGCGTCACCAATTCAAGGCGCGAACTTCATCCGGCCTGACTGGCGCGACATGCTGGAAGCCGAGCTTGGCGTCAAAGTCGGTGATTGGAAGCCCCGCGCCAGCCCGATGCTTGAGTCTGCACTGTCGAACTTTTCCAACTGAAGGAGGCCGAACCATGGATCTAGCAGAGCTTGGCTCTTCTGTCGACAGCAGCGGCTTGGTTGCCGCTGCAGAGGCCAAGCAGGCCAGGAAGGATATCCCGTGAGCACTTTTACTGACCAAGTAAACGCCCGTGCAAAGCTGCTCTTCGACGTCCAAACGGTGGCCCCCGACATGCAAATTCAAGACGCAGATACAAGCGCAGAGATCCGCCGGCGCGTGGTCGTGAGCGTGGTCGGCGAAGCGAAAATTAAAGACCGATGCGATGACTACATCCACGGTGTCTTCGACTCCATCGTCCAGAACAAGATGAAGCCGAAGGCGCAAGTGATCACGTCGCCGGGGCGCCTTAGCCGCTGATAGTCGTAGGCGACCCAATAGCCGCCCCATCGCCAACGACCTGCGCCCAGATCCAGCAACCACATACCGGAGATTTCATGTCCATCGTCGAAGATATCCGCAGAGCAATCAGCCGCGACAATCCGTTGAGCTCGCAGGAGGTCAGCAGCATGCTGGCCCAGCTGCAGCCCGAGCTTGGCCGCTACAATGCCCGCTGGGAAGAGATCGCAATCGCCGGCCCGCGTTCTGCGAACAACGGCCCGCTCTACCGGAAGCTGCTGATCAGCGGCAGCGTGGAAGAGATCGCGAAGATGCAAAAGGAGTTCGATCAGCTGTCGATCGAGCGGGACCGTATGCGGGCCATGCATGACAGTCTCTGCCAGCTCCGCAACCTCGCGCTGCTCAGGGAAGCCGATGAAGGCCTGCCCGATCTGCAGCAGCGCCTGGTGGCCGCCATCGAAGGCGCGGAGGCGAAGCAGCGGGAGCTGGAGACTTCGTTCGATGCGGTGGAACAGCTGTATCTGGGAATCGCTCAGGCGCGCGGCCGGTTGAACGCCGCCGGCATCACGCCCAGGCCGGAGCAATCGGCAGCAGCTGCCACGATCGACAGGCTGGCGGTGCTGAGCCCGCTGTCGCGCGGCCAGCGCACGTCCATGCACCGCGATGCCGGCTCGCACAGCGGCAACATTGGGATAGTGCGCGGCGGCGGCGAGAAGGATGCTGCTGCAGGCAATCCGCGCAATGCGGAGTGGCACGCATGAGCCGCGCCGCGCTGGTATCGAATGCTGCGCGCCTGGCGCCCGCCGTAGATGTGACCGACCACGACAGCGACGCAGACGTCCGGCGCCGCGTAGTCAAAGCGGTGCTGGGTAGCGACGCCGTCGCTGGACGCTGCGACGACTACGTCGAGGGCCAGTTCGATGACCTCGTGGAAACCGGCCAGGTCGCGCTCCCCACTCCGCTCGTGCCGCGCCTCAGGTCGAGACTGCACTGAGCAACCGCGCGGAGAGTTGCTCCTTTGCGCCGGACCAGCCGGGAGGTGTCCGCAACAACGCCCGGCAGCCGCTGCACTTGGGTTGAGTGTGAGGCGGTCGGATCCCGCTCCGGCGGGATCTTGTTTCACAGGTCCCTTTTCAAACACCAGAAGCCGGAGGCGATGCAATGGCAGCGGATCACATGAACGCTACGGATCAGCAGAGATTTGAGGTGGCGCCCGACCTGCGCGCCGAGATCAGCGCGGTGATGGCGGCCTGCAGGGAGCTGTGCCCGCGGTTGGTGGCACAGGCAGCATCCAGGACCCCGGACGCGGCCCATTCGATCGGCAATGCTCTCGGCCGCGGCGAACGGCTCATGGTCGCCTTCGACGTCGACGGGCCAGACCCGATGCTCCGCGTCTTGACCATCGGCGCCGACCAAGTCGCCACCCAGCACGTAGCTTTCGGCGCAATCTCTCCCAGCGAAAGGAGGAACTGATGATCCAGCAACCCAAGGTGCGCATCGTCCGCCTCTACGGCGCCCTGCGTGCCCGCTTCGGCAAGGAATTCCGTCTGGCGGTGGCGTCGCCGGCCGAGGCGATCCGAGCGCTCTCGGTACAGCTCCCCGGCTTCCAGGCGTTCCTCATGGGCGCCAAGGATCGGGGCATGGTGTTCTCGGTCTTCAACGGCCGGCGCAACCTCAGCGAGGACCAGCTACACGATCCGCCGGGCGACGAGATGATCCGCATCGCGCCGGTGCTGCAGGGATCGAAGCGCGGCGGCACATTGCAGACGATCGTCGGCGCGGTGCTGATCATTGCAGGTGCGGCGATCAACATCCTTTCCAGCGGTTCCCTCGCGTGGATCGGTACGCCGCTGATCAACGCCGGTGTCGCCATGGTGATCGGCGGTGTGGTGCAGATGCTGTCGCCTACGCAGAAGGGCTTGGGCGCGCAGGACAGCCCGGCCAACAAGCCCAGCTACGCGTTCAATGGCCCGGTGAACATGCAGGCCCAGGGCAACCCCGTGCCGGTCGCCTACGGCGATACGTGGGCCGGCTCGGCCGTCATCAGCGCCGGCATCTTCGCAGAGGATCAGGCGTAGGGCTGAACCTGGCGGAAAGTCAGGTCAACGCACTCTGGAGGCTGTAACGGCTTCCCCAACCCCGATGTAAGTGGTTCAGGAATTCCGTTCAGCTAGCCGATCCCCCGCCAAACCTCCAAGCCTTAGCCCGGGTCGCAACCCCTTGATGTTTCAAGAAACATGGAACTCGGCCGCTATGTAGATGTCAAAGCACAGGTAACCGGGCCGGATGAACCGTCCGTCTACGCAACGCACCATTCATCATGATTGTCAACGCTAAATGCTGTTTGTTTCATCGAAAGGGGGTTACACTTTTTGTCGAAGTGATCGAAAGCGGCGCCGCTGCAAGTACGTCCAGCGGCCGCCCTTGGAAGGGCGGCTTTCTTTTCACCACCATGGCAAGGAGAGTCGGAGTGAGCATGTACTATCGCTACGGTTGGCCGTTGGGCCACATAATTGCCAAGCTCGGCATCACAACCACGATCCTCGTTGAAGTCGTTCGCGATGAAGAAGCCGGCGTTTTCATCGGCACGAGTCCGGACGTGCGCGGCCTGGTAGTCGAAGCTGAGACGCTCGATGGCGTGATGGCAGAAGCGCGCGATCTGATACCCGAACTGGTCTGCAAGCCTTCTGACATCGGCCCGCGCGCCGTGGCTTCAATCCGATATCGGGATCGGATCGCCCATGCATGAATGGGTACGAGAAGCAGGTTAAGGAAATCCTGCGCAAGAACGGTTGGCAGTTTCTGCGGCATGGCAAGGGCTCTCACGACATCTGGACCAATGGCAAGCACTGCGTCAGCGTGAACCACGTCTGCAAGTCGAGGCACACCGCCAACAGCATCATGAAAGAGGCTGGCATCAGCCACCGGTTCTGATACCGATACCCCGCTTCGGCGGGGTTTTCTTTGCCTGCTGCTCGTTGGACTGCTTCAACGCGGGCCGCAGCTTGCCTAGCTACGCTGGCGCGCAAACGCTCAGCAATTCCTCAGAACACGCAGCACCAATTCGTTGCCTCCGGCAAGCCAGGCATGCTCGTCCACTTACCAGGTGCCGCCGATCTTCATGCCGGGGAGAGAGCCGGATTGCAGCCAGCGACGAACGGTCAGTTCAGTTGGCGCCGATCCCTCGGCGAAGTACTTAAATCTCCACGCGATCACCGTCATCAGCAGCATCTCGAGCACCTCGAATTGGCGGTGACCGATCGTACGTAGCGAGGGTGACAAGATCGGACAGCATTATGCTGTCAGCGGCTCAGCAGATCGACGCCTCATCCAATGAACAGCGAACCCAACTCTGGCCTTGCATCCGGACGGCACCCGCTGCGCTTCCTGCGCATTCGTGAGGTGCTGGCGCGCACAGGCCTGCCGAAGTCGACCCTGTACGATCGAATCCGAGTCGGCAGCTTCCCCAAGCCGGTGCCGCTGGGCGGAACACTGTCGGCCTGGGTTGAATCGGAGGTCGAGGACTGGATGGCAGCACGCATCGCAGAGCGAGAAAGCAGCGTGTAGTTCCGGTGTAGAGATGCCGGAAATTCCCGGAGTTTCACCGCGGAAACTGGAAAGCGAACGCGCACCCATATCCGCGAAAACAGACGCTTTTCAAGGCATTTTGAGCGAATCGACAGCTGGCGGAAACTCAGCCGAACCGGATTATGAGTCCTCTGCTCTAACCGTTGAGCTATAGGCCCGGATGCGTCCGGAGCGGGCGGGCGATGCGTCGGCCGCCGGCTTGGCGCCTCTGGCGTACTCGCCGGTAGAGGCGCCGAAGCAACGTGGAGTTTACAGTTCGACGTGGCGCGCTGTCTTCCCGGGACGGGAGCGTCGGGGCTCCACGCAGCGTACCCCCACGCGTGAAAACGGCAGCGGGCCGTGCTGACACCCATCAGCAGGGGCCACAACCTTCCGCCAGCCACAAACAGCGAACGCCGCTACTGGCCCCCAATGCCAGAGAACATGCTCGCGACGCAAGCAGCGACTTCCTGCGCCTGCCCCTCCGGCACAATGATCCTCACGACCTTGCTTCCGCTCCAGTGGAACACATGGTCATCCAGCAGTTCGATGGCGAGTACGTTTCCGTTGAACGCGAATCTCGCCCGCCTGGTCGTGAACCCATGGATCTGGTCGTCGGCCTCGATGTAGAGGCACCCGGGATCCTCGATCTCGTCCCGGCAGAGCCCGATGTTGTACGGCAGCCCGGGACGTTCTTGTTCGATCAGGAAGCCCAGCGAAAAGTAGCCGTCGTCGCTTTGCTGGTTATCGACGTCCGCCCGCAGCGACTTCAGGATGTCATCCATGCGCCTTTCCCTTGCATCCCCTGCCCGGCCGAGTGGTGCGAGACGCGCACGAGGATAGCGCGTGCGCCACCATGGCCGCGCACGCGTCGGCTCTCGGCCTTAGTGCAACCGATCAACTGCGCCTCTAATCCTCCAACCCCAGCACCAACACCGCCAGCGGCGGCACGGTCAACGCCAGCGACGCCGGATGCCCATGCGCCCCGACGTTCTCGCTGCGCACGCTGCCGCCATTGCCGGTGTTGCTACCACCGTAGATCTCCGCGTCGGAGTTCAGCAGTTCGCGCCAGCGGCCGCCGCGGGGAACACCGATGCGGTAGCCGTGGTGCACCTGCGGGGTGAGGTTGGCCACCACCAACAATGGAGTGTCGCTGCCCTGGGCTTTGCGCAAGTAGGCGAACAGGCTGTTGCCGGCGTCGTCGCCGATGACCCAGGCGAAGCCGTCGGGGTCGTCGTCGAGGGCGTGCAGTGCGGGGTGGTCGGCGTAGAGGCGGTTGAGGTCGCGCACCAGGCGCTGGATGCCGCGGTGGTTGGGCTGGTCGAGCAGGTGCCAGGGCAGCGCGGCGTCGTGGTTCCACTCGGTGGGCTGGGCGATTTCGCAGCCCATGAACAGCAGCTTGCGCCCCGGGTGGGTGTACATGAAGCCGAGGTAGGCGCGCAGGTTGGCGAAGCGCTGCCAGTCGTCGCCGGGCATGCGCCCGAGCAGGGAGCGCTTGCCATGCACCACTTCGTCGTGGGAGATGGGCAGCATGAAACGCTCGGAATACGCGTAGACCATGCTGAAGGTCATCTCGCCGTGGTGGTAGCGGCGGTAGATCGGGTCGAGCTGGATGTAGTGCAGGCTGTCGTGCATCCAGCCCATGTTCCACTTGTAGTTGAAGCCCAGGCCGCCATGCGCCAGATCCGCCGTGACGCCGGGCCAGGCGGTGGATTCCTCGGCGATGGTGATGGCGCCCGGGGCGTGTTCGGCGACGACCTGGTTGAGACGGCGCAGGAAGGCGATGGTCTCGTAGTTCTCGCGGCCGCCGTGGATGTTGGGCACCCACTCGCCGGCGTTGCGGCTGTAGTCGCGGTAGAGCATGGAGGCGACGGCGTCCACGCGCAGGCCGTCGACGTGGTAGCGCTGCAGGAATTCCAGGGCGCTGGCGATCAGGAAGCCGGAGACTTCGCGTCGGCCGTGGTTGTAGATGAGGGTGTTCCAGTCGCGGTGGAAACCTTCGCGCGGGTCGGCGTGTTCGTACAGCGAGGTGCCGTCGAAATGGGCCAGGCCGTGGGCGTCGGTGGGGAAATGCGCGGGTACCCAGTCGACGATGACGCCGATGTCCTCGCGGTGGCAGCGGTCGACGAAGCGGGCGAAGCCCTCGGGCGTGCCGAAGCGCGCGGTGGGCGCGAACAGGCCCAGCGGCTGGTAGCCCCAGGAGCCGCCGAACGGGTGTTCGGTGACCGGCATCAGTTCGATATGGGTGAAGCCCATGTCGGCGACGTAGGGAATCAGGCGCTCGGCCAGGCCGTCCCAGTCGAGCATGCTGCCGTCGTCGCCGTGCATCCACGAGCCGGCGTGCACTTCGTACACGCTGATCGGCGCCTGTGGGCCATGGCGGCGCGCGCGCGTCGCCATCCAGGCGTCGTCGCGCCACTGGAACGGCGCGGGATCGGGGACGATGGACGCGGTACCCGGCGCCAGTTCCGCCTGCCGCGCGACCGGGTCGGCCTTGGCCGGCAGGTCTTCGCCGCGCGGGCCGCGCAGGGCGTATTTGTAGTGTTCGCCGGGGCCGACGCCGGGCATGAACAGCTCCCACACGCCGGCCTGGTGGCGCAGGCGCATCGGGTGGCGGCGCGCGTCCCAGCTGTTGAAGTCGCCGATCACCGCCACGCGCGAGGCGTTGGGTGCCCACACCGCGAAGCGGGTGCCGCGCACGCCGTCCACCTCGACCACGTTGGCGCCCAGCGCGTCGGCCAGGTGCAGGTGGTGGCCTTCGGCGATCAGGTGCAGGTCGAAATCGCTGAGTTGCGGGCCGAAGGCGTAGGCGTCCTCGGTCTCCTGCTCGCCACCAGGCCAGCGGATGCGTAGCCGGTAGCGGCCGTCGTCCGGCAACGGCGCGGCGAAGAAGCCGGGATTCGGGCCTTCCTGCAACGGCACCTCGCGGCCATCGTCGAGCACCGCCACCACCGCGTCGGCGCCGGGCAGGTAGCTGCGCAGCACGCGGGCGTCGCCGATGCGGTGCGCGCCGAGCACGGCGAACGGGTCGCCGTGGCGCGCAGTGGCGAGGGCGCGCAGCGTCGCGTCGTCCCAGACGTGGACGGCATCACTCATCGAATCGACTCCTGGGGCGCGGGAAAGCGCTCGAGTATGCGTAACAGTCCCTGTATGGGCACCATGATCCAGGCGGGGCGGTTGGCGGCCTCGTAGCGAATTTCATAGCAGGCCTTTTCGATCAGGAACAGCAAGGTGGTGGCCTCGAAGGCAGCCGGCGCCACCCACGGGTGCGGGCTGGCGTCGAGCACCTGGCGGTAGGCGGCCAGGAAGGTGGCGCTGGCGCGGCTGCGGAACGCGGACAGGAAGGCGTCCAGCGCGCTGTCCAGGCCGACGCCGACGCGCGCGGCGGTGCCCTCTTCGCCGCGCGCGGAGACTTCGCTGGCGTAATCCAGCGAGCGCAGGAAGCCGGCGACGTCGTGCAAGGGGCTGGCCTTGGCGCGGCGCTCGTCCAGCGACTTGGCCGGCTCGCCTTCGAAATCGATCAGCACCACGTCGTCGAACGCGACCAGGATCTGGCCGAGATGGAAATCGCCGTGCACGCGGGTCAGCAGCGCGTCGTTGAGCAGGGCCGGCGCCTGCTGCAACCAGGCGTCCAGGCGCGGGCGCTGGGCCAGCAGCGCGTCGATGGCGGCGCGTTCGCTGGCGTCGTCGCCGACGTCGCGGTGCGCGGCCAGGGTGTCCCACATCGCCTGCACTTCGTGCTGCACGCCGGCGACCACGTGCTGCGCCGCGGCCGCATCCACCGGCTGCGGCGCGAACGCGGGCGCGTCGGTGGGACGGGCCAGCACGTCGTGCAGTTCGGCCAGGCGCCGGCCGACCACGGCGGCGAAGGCGTCGTAGCCGGAGACGCTTTCCTCGCGCGCGGCGTCGTCCTGCGCCGCGGCGTACTCCTCGGCGCCGCGTGCCAGGTGGTCGAGGGTCCAGCGCCAGGCATCGCCCTGGTTGCGCACGAAGCCCTGCAGCAAGGCCAGCGTGGTTTCCGCGCCCAGCGCATCGATGCGGGTGACGTGGCCGAGCAACGGCGCGGCGTTGGCGTAGCCGATGGCGGTCAGGCGTTCGCCGATCTCGATTTCCGGGTTGATGCCGGCGGCGACGCGGCGCAGCAGCTTGAACACCGCCTTGTCGCCGACGATCAGCGAGCTGTTGCTCTGCTCGGCCGACAGCCAGCGGATTTCGGCGTCCTCGGCGATGTCCACCGCGGCCAGCGCCGGCGTGGCGCAGAAGCGGATGCGCTCGGGCGCGGCATCGGCGCCGGCATGGCTCTCGCCGTCGATCGACAGCACGCTGCCGTCGCGCAGCGCGGCGAGCATGGTGCGGGTCAGCGACTTCAGCGCGAAGCCGTCGGTGAGGTAGCCGACTTCGCGGCCGTGCCGCACCCGCGCCAGCGCCAGTTGCTCGGCCAGCACGCTGGGTTGCTCGCGATCCCAGACGATGCCCAGCGGCAGGATGTAGCGCTCGTGCTCGCCCTGCTCCAGTTCCGCCTCGATCTCCAGCAGGGTCAGGCCATCCGGACCGGGCAAGGGCGTGCGCCGGGCGATGCGCACGCCGCGCAACGCGCGGTCCTTGGCCGCGAACCAGCGCCGCGTGGCCAGCCAGGTCGGCAGGATGTCGCGCTCCAGGGTGGGCAGGTGCGGCAGCAACGCGTCGGCATCGACCTGGCCGCGCAGCACCAGGGTCTGGTAATCCGGCATGGGCATCGGTGCGGGCACGTGCCAGTCCGGCAGGGTGGCGTTGCCGACCAACTGGAACGCGTAGAAACCGAACGCGGGGACGGTGAGCAGGTAGGTCAGGCGCCCGATCGGCGGGAAGCTGCCGCCGCCGATGATGTCCACCGGCACCCTGCCCTCGAATTCGGACAGGTCCAGCTCCACCGCCTGCAGCGTATGCGAGAGGTTGGCCACGCACAGCACGGTCTCGTCCTCGTGGCAGCGCAGGTAGGCGAGCAGGCGGCGGTTGCCCGGATACAGGAACCGCAACTGGCCGCGGCCGAAGGCGCGATAGCGCTTGCGCACGGACAGGATGCGCCGGGTCCAGGTCAGCAGCGAATGCTGATCGCGCTGCTGCGCCTCGACGTTGACCGCCTGGAAGCCGTACAGCGGATCCATGATCGGCGGCAGCACCAGCGCCGCCGGATCGGCGCGCGAAAAGCCGCCGTTGCGGTCGATCGACCACTGCATCGGGGTGCGCACGCCGTCGCGGTCGCCGAGATGGATGTTGTCGCCCATGCCGATCTCGTCGCCGTAATACAGCACCGGCGTGCCCGGCATGGTCAGCAGCAGCGAGGTCATCAGTTCGATGCGGCGACGGTCGCGTTCCAGCAGCGGCGCCAGGCGCCGGCGGATGCCGAGGTTGATGCGCGCGCGGCGGTCGGCGGCGTAGGTCTGCCACAGGTAGTCGCGCTCCGAATCGGTGACCATCTCCAGGGTCAACTCGTCGTGGTTGCGCAGGAAGATCGCCCACTGGCAGCTCTCCGGGATCGCCGGG
This sequence comes from Xanthomonas sp. DAR 35659, assembly GCF_041242975.1. NCBI lineage: Bacteria > Pseudomonadati > Pseudomonadota > Gammaproteobacteria > Lysobacterales > Lysobacteraceae > Xanthomonas > Xanthomonas medicagonis. The sequence continues at coordinate 779,761 of NZ_CP162488.1, read as the reverse complement.
GTCTGGCGCATGATGTCGGTGATCGGGAAACGGTCTTCGCGCGCGATGGCCATGTACATGCGCGGCATCAGCGGGAAGTGGAACGCCATGTGGCATTCGTCGGCGTTCTCGCCGAAGTACTGCTGGGTGTCTTCCGGCCACATGTTGGCCTCGGCCAGCAGCATGCGGTCGGGATATTCGGCATCCAGCGTGGCGCGGATGCGGCGCAGGATGGCGTGGGTCTCCGGCAGGTTCTCGTTGGAGGTGCCCTCGCGCTCGATCAGGTACGGCACCGCGTCCAGGCGCAGCCCGTCCACGCCCAGGTTCAGCCAGAAGCGCATCACCTCCAGCACCGCCTCCATGACCGCGGGGTTGTCGAAGTTCAGATCCGGCTGGTGCGAGTAGAAGCGGTGCCAGAAGTATTGGCCGGCGACCGGGTCCCAGGTCCAGTTGGAGTTCTCGGTGTCGCAGAAGATGATGCGGGTGCCGGCGTAGTCCTGGTCGCTGTCGGACCACACGTAGAAGTCGCGCTCCGGCGAGCCGGCCGGCGCGTTGCGTGCGCGCTGGAACCAGGGGTGCTGGTCGGAGGTGTGGTTGATGACCAGCTCGGTGACGATGCGAATGCCGCGCGCGTGCGCTTCGGCGACGAAACGCTCGAAGTCGCCGATGCTGCCGTAGTCCGGGTGCACCGCCATGTACTCGGCGATGTCGTAGCCGTCATCGCGGCGCGGGCTGGGATAGAACGGCAGCAGCCAGATCGTGTCCACGCCCAGGTCGGCGATGTAGTCGAGCTTGGAGATCAGGCCGGGGAAATCGCCGATGCCATCGTCGTTGGAGTCGAAGAACGACTTGACGTGCACCTGGTAGATGATCGCGTCCTTGTACCAGAGCGCATCGCGCACGAGCGGGCGCGCCTGGCTGTCGGCGGACACTGCGACTTCGAGGTTCATGCACTGGCTCCGGCGCGGATGCGCCACAGGGAAAACGGCCGCGACGGATCGAGGCGAATGGTCTGTTGCTTGCCGTGCCAGGCGAAGGCATGGCCGTCCCACAGGTCCTGCGCGGCGACGCTGGCGTGATCGGGCAGGCCCAGTTCCCACAGCGGCACTTCGATCTGCGCCTCCTGCGCGGCATGCGGATCCAGGCTGACCGCCACCAGCACCAGGCTGCGGCTGCGCGCCAGGTGCGCCTCGTCGAGGAACTTGCCGAAGTACAGCACCTGGTCGTTGTGCGCCACGTAGAAGCGCGTGCCCAGGTGCGACTGCAGTTCCGGATGCTGGCGGCGCAGCAGGTTGAGGCGGGTGATCTCGTCGACGATGTCGCCGGGCGCGCGCTCGGGCCAGGCGCGCAGCTGGTACTTCTCCGAGTCCAGGTATTCCTCCTTGCCCGGCGCCAGGGGCGTGGCTTCGCACAGTTCGAAACCCTGGTACATGCCCCACAGGCCGGACAGCGTGGTGGCGAGCGCGGCGCGGATCAGGTGGCCGGCGCGGCCGCTGCGCTGCAGGAACACCGGGTTGATGTCCGGCGTGTTGACGAAGAAATGCGGGCGGAAGCATTCGCGCGGAATGCCGCTGTTGAGTTCCTCGATGTAGGCCTGCAGTTCGGCCTTGTGCTGGCGCCAGGTGAAATAGGTGTAGGACTGCGAGAAGCCGACCTTGGCCAGCCGGTACATCGGCTTGGGCCGGGTGAAGGCTTCGGACAGGAACACCACCTGCGGATGGCGGCCGCGCACCTCGGCGATCAACCATTCCCAGAACGGGAACGGCTTGGTGTGCGGGTTGTCGACGCGGAACAGGTGGACGCCCTCGTTGACCCAGAACAGCACCGCATCGCGCAACGCATTCCACAGCTCCGGCACCGCGCCGCTGGCGTAGAAATCGACGTTGACGATGTCCTGGTATTTCTTCGGCGGATTCTCCGCGTACGGGATCGAGCCGTCGGCGCGCCAGGTGAACCAGTCCGGATGCTCGCGCAGCCAGGGATGGTCCGGCGCGCACTGGATGGCGAAGTCCAGCGCCAGTTCCAGGCCCTGCTCGGCGGCGGCGGCGCGCAGCCGGCGGAAGCCTTCCAGTCCGCCGAGTTCGGCGTGCACCTCAGTGTGTCCGCCTTCGGCCGAGCCGATCGCGTACGGGCTGCCGGGTTCGCCAGGTTGCGCGGTCACCGAGTTATTGCGGCCCTTGCGGTTCTTCTCGCCGATGGGATGGATCGGCGGCATGTACAGCACGTCGAAGCCCATCGCGCGGATGTGCGGCAGCCGGGCGACGACGTCGTCGAAGGTGCCGTGGCGGGCGGGGTCGCCGCTCTGCGAGCGCGGGAACAGTTCGTACCAACTGGAGAAGTGCGCGCCGCGGCGCTCGGCCTCGACCCGGAAGGTCATCGGGTATTCGGTGCGGAACGGCTTGTCGTCGGCACGCGCCATCGCCTCGGCGGTGCCCGGCTCCAGCAGGATCTCGGCGCGGGCGGCGGGATCGTCGGCACGGGTGGCGCGCGCCACGATGGCCTTCAGCCGCGCCGCCAGTGCGCCGCGGCTGCGCGCGCGCGCGGCCTCGACCTGGGCCAGCGCTTCCTGCACGTCCACCGGCAGCAGGGTGCCGGCGGCGCGCTTCTTTTCCAGGTCGGCGTGGGTCGTGGCGAAAAGGTCGCGCCAGGCCTCGACGCGGAACTCGTAGCGGCCCAGCCGCTCCAGCGGGAATTCGCCGCGCCAGCGGTCGTTGCCCAGCGCGCGCATCGGCGCGCTGGACCAGCTGCGCGCGTCGGCGGCGCGCCACAGCAGCGCCACCGCGATGCGGTCGTGGCCATCGCAGAAGGCGTCGGCCTCCACGCAGATGCGATCGCCGACGGTGCGCTTGACCGGGAAGCGGCCGTCGTCGACCGACGGCGTCACCGCTTCGATGCAGACGCGCGCCGCGCCGGCGGCGACATCGGCCGGCGTGCGTGCGCGCGCCGACGCCAGCACCGGCCGCGCCGGCACGCTGCGGTAGACGCGCACCTCGCCCGCTTCCAGGGTGCCGCCCTGGTCGCCCTGGATCGGCTCGCCCTGGTCGCTGACAAGGGCTTCGCTGTCGCCGAGCAGGCGCAGCAACGCCGCGCCGGGCACCGGCAGCAGGTGGTCGCGGTCGCTGTTGAGCAAGACCAGCCAAGGCGCGGCGCCACGCGGCTCGACCGCGACGGCGGTCAGGGCGCCGTCGCGCAGCAGCGGGCGCAGGCGCAACTCGGCCATGGCCTCGGGCGGCGCCAGGAAAGGCGGCGCCACGGCATCGTCGGCCGGCGCCGCCAGCGCGGCTGAACCGGCGATCGCCGAAGCGTCGCCGAACGCGGCAGCCAGCCGCGCGCGTTGCGTGCGCGGCAGCGGCGCCTCGGTCGCGGTCTCCGGATCGATGGTGGCGACGACGCGGCGCGCCAGGCCGCGCAACGCCACGTCCTCGTCGAAGAACCAATCGCCACGGCCGTCCCACCAGGCCAGCGAGGAAAACGCCGCGTCGAAGCCGGCGCCGCGCAGTCCACGCAGCGCCTCCAGGCCCAGGCCCGGGGTCCAGGCCAGGAAGGTGGTCGAGGGCAGGTGCGCATGCACGCCGGCGATCAGGCCGCGCCATAGCGATGCCGGCACGCGTTGCGGCTGCAGCACGCGAAAACCGGCCAGCCCGCCGCGCAACCAGTCGCGCAGGCGTTCGCTCCACCACTGCGCAAGCCCGGCGCCTTCCTCGGCGTAGGCGAAGCGGCCCTGCGCGATTTCCGGCGCGCCGCGTTGCGCGCGCGGATCGGGCAGCGCCGAGGTGCGTGCGCGGAACCAGTGCGGATGTTCCTGCAGCAAGCGGCTGCCGCCGCCGATTTCGTCGATGCGCAGATCCACCAGCAGCTTCAAACCGTGCTTCTGCGCCAGCGCCAGCCACTGCTGCAGCCGCGCGTCGCCGGCCGCATCGTCGGCCGCCGGATCGGTCAGCCGGCCTTGCGGATCCTGCGCGAACGGGCTGGGCAGCACCACGTGGTCGCAGCCGTTGGCGTGCGCCGCGGCCATGGCGGCGTCGAGCGCATCCGCGTCTTGGGGGGTCGATGGGGACAGCAGGCAGACATGCATTCGAAGATCCCGTTCGCGTAATGGGGAGTGCACGATCCGGACCGCCACGACGCGTCATCGGCAGCCGGATCGGCCGTCGCAGGACGGAGACGGAACGCATCCGCACGCTGTGCCGCATCCACGATCGGATTCGGTGCCGATGCCGCTCGAAGCGATGCGACGGCGCAACGAGACCACAGGGCATGCCAATGAAATGTGTTCATGCCATTAAGCAGCCGCAAACGCTGACACTGGCGTACGGCTCCGGCGCCACGACACGGACGCGGCGCAAAACACCGCCATCCGGGGCGTTGCGCTGCACCCACGCGGCGACGCGCAACGGCGTCGTCGCGTTAACGTCACGGCATTTTCACGTATCGCAGTGGAGCGGGATCTGGACGTGTCGCGCTGCGGCAGTGCTACAGGCGTGCCTCGTGAAAAGGCTAACGGACGCGAGAAAACGTATCGTCCAAATCCTGGGCAGCCGTACCGCGGCGGACGCTGTCCAGCAGTCCAGCGACTGCACACAGAAGATGGGCAATCGCGATGGCGCGCCTCCGCCGCACTTTGCCTCCGCGTCAATACGCGCCGCTGCGAGTCAAGCGCCGCGACGCCGAAGCCAACGGACAGTGCATGCCGCGGAAAAACCGGGGCGGGGCCGGCAAGCGTGAGTGCGGCGAGCCCCGCGCTTGTGCCGCCCACGAACCCACCCGACCGAATGCACTACTCCCTCCGTTGCGCAGCCTCCACGCCTGCGCTCATCGAATAGGGCCGTTCCACGCCCTCGCCCGCGGCCCAGGCCGTGTTCGGCTCGGCCTGCAGGGTGAAGCGCAACTCGCCGCCGGCCATGATCTCCTCGTGGCGCAGGAACGCGCGGTTCAGCGGGCGCCCGTTGAGGGTGACGCCGCCGATGTAGGGATGCGCGTCGTCCAGGCCGTCGGCGATCACCGTGAAGCGCTTGCCGTTGGGCAGCGCCAGGGTGGCGCGCGGCAGGAACGGGCGGCCGATGATGTACTGGTTGCTGGCCGGCGCCACCGGATAGAAGCCCAGCGCGGTGAACACGTACCAGGCCGACATCTGCCCCAGGTCGTCGTTGCCGGCCAGGCCGTCCGGACGCGCGGCGTACTGGCTGCGCATGATCTGCGCCAACCGCGCCTGGGTGCGCCACGGCTGCCCGGCGTAGGCATACAGATACGCGACGTGATGGCTGGGCTCGTTGCCATGCGCGTACCAGCCGATCAATCCGGTGATGTCCTCCATGTGCTCGAACACCTTGGGATCGACCTTGGCGTCGAACACCTGGTCCAGCCGCGCCAGCAGCTTGTCCTCGCCGCCATGCGCGCGGGCCAGGCCGGCCACGTCCTGCGGCACGTACCAGGAGTATTGCCAGGCGTTGCCTTCGGTGTAGTCGCTGCCGTAGCCGCTGGCGTCCGGATCGAACGGGGTGCGGAAGCTGCCGTCGCGCTTGCGCGCGCGCATGAAGCCGGTCTCGGCGTCGAAGGCGTGGCGCCAGTTGCCGGCGCGCTTTTCGAATGCGCCGGCCACCTTGTTGCGGCCCATCGCCTGCGCCATGCGCGCGATGGTCCAGTCGTCGAAGGCGTATTCCAGGGTCTTGGACGCCGCCTCGCCTTCCTCGTCGATCGGCACGTAGCCCAGTTCGCGGTACTGGGCGATGCCGTCGTAGGGGCCGTAGTTTGCGCTGGCCACCATGGCGTCGAGCGCGGCGTTGGTGTCGTAGCCACGGATGCCCTTCATATAGGCATCGGCGATCACCGGCACAGCGTGGTAGCCGATCATGCACCAGGTCTCCAGGCCCTGGAACGACCATACCGGCAGCACGCCGTAGGGGCTGTCGCGGCGATGCGCGAGCAGCGAGTTGACGATGTCGTTGGTGCGTTGCGGCGGCTGCACCAGGGTCAGCAACGGATGCAGCGCGCGGTAGGTGTCCCACAGCGAGAACGTCGAGTAATTGGTGTAGCCCTGCGCCTGGTGCACCGCGTTGTCCGGCCCGCGGTAGCGGCCGTCGCTGTCCATGAACAGCGTGGGACCGAGCAGGCTGTGGTACAGCGCGGTGTAGAACTGGGTGCGCTGCTGCGGCGACGCGACCACGTCCACCGCACCCAGCGCCTGCGCCCACTGCGCGCGGGCGGCGCGGCGCACGCCGTCGAAGTCCCAGCCCGGCACCTCGGCATCGAGGTTGGCGATGGCGCTGTCCTCGTTGACCGGCGAGATCGACACCTTCACCAGCAGCGGCTCGCGCGTGGCCTGGCCGAAGTCGAAGCTGGCCACCAGCTGGCGGCCTTCGATCTGCGCGCGCTGCGTGGGGTCCTTGTCGCCCGGCGGCGGAAAGCCCTTGTACGGGATGTCCTGTTCGGTGTTGTGCAGGGCATGGCCGCGCAGCGGCTGCGAGAAGCGCAGGGCGAAGTACAACTGCCGGCCAGGCGCCCAGCCGCGCGTCTCGCGGAAGCCGGTGACGGTGCCGTCGGCGCGCACGCGCAACCGCGACCAACTGATCTTGCCGGGGTAGTCGTACATGCTGGTGCGCAGGTCCAGCAGCACGTGCGCCGGCTGGCCCTTGGGAAAGGTGTAGCGATGCACGCCGGCGCGCGCGCTGGCGGTGAGTTCGGCGCGCACCTTGTAATCGTCCAGGGTCACCGCGTAGTAGCCGGGCTCGGCGCGCTCGTCGTCGTGGCGGAAGCGCGAGCTGTAGCCGCTGCCCGGTTTGTCCGGGTCGCCGCGTTCCAGACGCACCGCGCCGCTGATCGGCATCAGCAGCACGTCGCCCAGGTCGGAATGGCCGGTGCCGGAGAAATGCGTGTGCGAGAAGCCGACCAGGCTACGGTCGTCGTAGCGGTAACCGGCGGCCCAGCCATAGGCGTCCTTGCGCGGCTGGATACGCGTGTCCGGGCTCAGCTGGACCATGCCGAACGGTACCGTGGCGCCGGGATAGGTGTGGCCCTCGCCGCCGGTCCCGATGAACGGATCCACCGCGGCGACCGCGCGCTCGCCCGCACTGGCGGCGGCCTGGCTGGCCGCCTGCGTGGCCGGCCACAGCGCGGTCAGCAGCAGCGCGGCGGCCGCGCGCCTGATCAAGGTGCTACGCATGGCATCCTCCCCGGATCGAATCGGTCCAAACGGATACCACAAAAGCCGCCGCGCGCTTTGCTGCACTGCAAAATGCGTCGCGGATCACGACGGCGCAGGATGAGCGGCCTTTTGAACCGGTCTAATCGCCGTGCCGCCGCCCGCCCCCGACAAACGCGTCACCGTGTCCGACATCGCCGCCGCCTGCGGCGTGTCGCGCGCGACCGTGTCGCTGGTGCTGCGCAACAGCCCGCTGGTGCACGCGGACACGCGCGCGCGGGTGGCGGCGGAGATCGCGCGGCAGGGCTACGTCTACCACCGCGGCGCGGCCAGCCTGCGCGGGCGCGCGTCCAACGCGGTGGCGCTGGTGGTCAACGACCTGGCCAACCCGTTCTTCGCCGAGTTCGCCGGCGGCGTGGACGCGGTGCTGGCCGAGGCCGGCTACGTGATGCTGATGGGCAGCACCGGCGAATCGCCGGAGCGCCAGCACAGCGTGCTGGCCTCGCTGATCGAGCACCACCCGGCGGCGCTGATCCTCTCGCCGACCGAGCACACCGACGCGGCGCGGCTGCGCCAGTTGCTGGGCACGCGGCTGCCGGTGCTGGTGTTCAACCGCGCCCTGGACGGCGACTGGCCGCTGCTGGCGCTGGACAACCGCCGCGGCGCGCACCTGGCCACCGAACACCTGCTGGCGCAGGGCCACCGCGCCATCGCCTTCTTTGGCGGGCACCGCCAGTCCAGCTCCTGCGCCGAGCGCCGCGCCGGCTACCGCGAGGCGCTGGCCGCCGCTGGCATCGCCGCCGATCCGGCGTGGCTGATCGAGTGCGCGCCGACCCGGCTGGAAGCCGCGCGCCAGGCCGGCGCCGTGTGCGCCCGCGATCCGCTGCCGACCGCGCTGGTCTGCTACAACGACGTGGTCGCGCTGGGCCTGGCCAGCGGCCTGGCCGAGCGCGGCCGCATCGCCGGCCGCGACTACGCATTGATCGGCTTCGACGACATCGCCGAAGCCGCGGTCGCCACCCCGCCGCTGTCCACCGTCGCCGTCGCCCCGCGCGAACGCGGCATGCAGGCCGCGCAGCTGGTGCTGGACGCCTTGCGCCGGCAGCAGCCGCTGCCTGCGCTTACCATCGCCCCGTCCCGGCTGTGCCTGCGCGCCAGCAGCCGGGTCGTCCTCTCGCCCGTCCCCGGAGTCGCTGCATGAGCCGTCGTCCGCTGTCCAACACCGCCGCCATCGCGGTGGTCAGCATGATCTTCTTCACCTGGGGCGGCCTGACCAGCCTCAACGATGTGCTGATCCCGCATCTGAAAGCCGTGTTCCAGATGAACTACGCGCAGTCGATGCTGATCCAGTTCACCTTCTTCGGCGCGTACTTCCTGATGTCGCTGCCGGCCGGCGCGGTGGTGTCGCGGGTCGGTTACAAGGCCAGCGTCGTCATCGGCCTGGTGGTGGCGGCGATCGGCGCGGCGATGTTCTATCCGGCCGCGCGCCTGCCGTCCTACCCGCTGTTCCTGACCGCGCTGTTCGTGCTGGCCAGCGGCATCACCCTGCTGCAGGTGGCGGCCAATCCCTACATCAGCCTGATCGGCAACCCGGACACCGCGCCGAGCCGGCTGAACTTCGCGCAGGCATTGAACTCGCTGGGCACCACCGTATTTCCTTGGTTGATCGGCCCGCTGATTCTGGCCGGCGTGGTGCTCGGCGCCGACCAACTGGCGGCGATGAACCCGGACCAATTGGCGGCCTACCGCGTCGAGCAGGCGCGCTCGGTGGAAGTGCCCTACCTGATGCTGGCCGGCGGCCTGCTGCTGCTGGCGGTGTTCGTGCTGGTGATGCGTATTCCCTCGCTGCGCGAGGACGACGCGGAGGCCGCCGGCAAGCCGCGCAGCCTGGTCGACTCGCTGGGCGAATACATCGACGTCCTCAACCACTGGCACCTGGCCTGGGGTGTGATCGCGATCTTCATGTACGTCGGCGCGGAAGTGGCGATCGGCAGCTTCCTGATCAACTACATCTCCGGCCCGACCACCGGCGGCCTGACCGAAGCCGTCGCCAGCCGCTATCTTTCGTTCTACTGGCTCGGCGCGATGATCGGCCGCTTCGCCGGCGCGGCGCTGCTGCAGGTGATCCCGGCGCGCAGGCTGCTGGCGCTGTTCGCCGGGGTGGCGTCGCTGCTGCTGATCGTCACCATGGTCAGCACCGGCCATGTGGCGATGTGGAGCGTGATCGCGATCGGCCTGTTCAACTCGATCATGTTCCCGACCATCTTCACCGTGGCCATCGAGCGCCTGGGCCCGCTGACCAGCAAGGCTTCCAGCCTGCTGATCATGGGCATCGTCGGCGGCGCCATCGTGCCGCTTGCGCAGGGCGCGCTGGCCGACGTGATCGGCATCCAGCACGCCTTCGTGATTCCATTGCTGTGCTACGCCTACATCGTCTGGTATGGCCTGTTCGGCTCGCGCTTGTCGCCCACGCTGACGGCGGCCACGCCCGCCGCCGCACCCGCCGGGCGCGCGCCGCATTGAGCCGCGGCACAGCGTGGCGGCACGCGGCCGCCGCGCGGTGCCTGGCCATTTCCCTCCCTCCCCTACTGGCTCCTAGCGATCGCATGAACCTGCCTGTCACGCCCCTGCCCGACTTCGCCGACGCCGCCGTGCTGCGCGCGCACATCGCCGACACCATGGCCTTCTACCACCCGCGCGCGATCGACCCGGCGGGCGGCTTCTTCCACTACTTCCGCGACGACGGCAGCGTGTACGACGCCGGCCATCGCCACCTGGTCAGCAGCACCCGCTTCGTCTTCAACTACGCGATGGCGGCGATCGAGTTCGCCGACTCGGCGCTGGCCGCCGAGTACCTGGACGCCGCGCGCCACGGCCTGCGCTACCTGCGCGACGCGCACCGCGATACCGCCAGTGGCGGCTACGTGTGGACCCTGCGCGACGGCGTGGCCGAGGACCGCACCCAGCACGCCTACGGCGCCGCCTTCGTGCTGCTGGCCTATGCCACCGCGAAGAAGGCCGGCCTGGACACCGACGCGTGGATGGACGAGACCTGGCAACTGCTGGAGACCCGCTACTGGGACGCCGCCGCCGGCCTGTACCGCGACGAGGCTACGCCCGAATGGCAGTTCTCCAGCTACCGCGGCCAGAACGCCAACATGCACCTGTGCGAAGCGCTGATCGCCGCCTACGAGGCCAGCGCCGAACCTCGCTACCTGCAACGCGCGCTGCTGCTCGCCGACAACATCACGCGCCGCCAGGCGGCACTGGCCGGCGGCCTGGTGTGGGAACACTACGACGCGCACTGGCAGGTGGACTGGGACTACAACCGCGACAACCCCAAGCACCTGTTCCGTCCGTGGGGCTTCCAGCCCGGCCACCAGGTCGAGTGGTCGAAGCTGCTGGTGCTGCTGCACGGGCACCTGCAGACGGCCGCCGGCACCGCGCCGGAGTGGCTGCTGCCGACCGCGCGATACCTGTTCGACACCGCGTTGGCGCACGGCTGGGACGCGCAGCATGGCGGCATCGTCTACGGCTTCGCCTCCGGCACCGAAGAGGCGCCGGTGGTCGGCGTACCGGACGTGGCCGCGGCGCCCACCTACTTCTGCGACAACGACAAGTACTTCTGGGTGCAGGCCGAAGCCATCGCCGCCGCCTCGCGGCTGCTGGCCGCCACCGGCGATGCCAGCTACCGCGCCGCCTACGACAAGCTGTGGGCGTACTCGTGGGAGCATCTGGTCGACCACCGCTACGGCGCCTGGTTCCGCATCCTCAGCCGCGACAACCGCAGCTACAGCGACGAGAAGAGCCCGGCCGGCAAGACCGACTACCACACCATGGGCGCCTGCCATGATGTGCTGGCGGTGATGCGCGGCAGCAAGGCATTCGCGTAAAGCAAAACAATGGCGTTGAGCCAGTGCAGGAACTTGTGCATGCAGCGGCTTCAGTCGCGACAAGCGAAGCCCAAAGCCACCTGACACCGTCCGTCGTCGGGACTGAAGTCCCTCCCACAAGGAATCCAGACTTACTCCCTGTGGGAGCGACTTCAGTCGCGACGAGGCTTTACCAGGAACGCCTGTCGCGACTGCAGTGGCTCCCACAAAGGATGGCTGGCGATGGTCATGACAACGCATGACCGTGCCATGCACGACACTCCAACTCCACGCCCACAAAAAAGCCCCGCACATGGCGGGGCTTTTTCGTTGCCGCGAACCGTGCTCGATCAGTCGATATCGAGGAAGCTACGCAGCTGCTCCGAGCGGCTGGGGTGACGCAGCTTGCGCAGCGCCTTGGCCTCTATCTGGCGGATGCGCTCGCGGGTCACGTCGAACTGCTTGCCGACTTCCTCGAGGGTGTGGTCGGTGTTCATGTCGATGCCGAAGCGCATGCGCAGGACCTTGGCTTCCCGCGGGGTGAGCCCGGCCAACACGTCGCGCACGGTCTCGGACAGGTTGATGTTGGTGGTGTTCTCGATCGGGGACTCCACGTTGGTGTCCTCGATGAAGTCGCCCAGATGCGAATCCTCGTCGTCGCCGATCGGGGTTTCCATCGAGATCGGCTCCTTGGCGATCTTCATCACCTTGCGGATCTTGTCCTCCGGCATGTCCATTTCCTTGGCCAGCTCCTCCGGGGTGGCCTCGCGGCCGTACTGCTGGAGCATCTGCCGGGAAATGCGGTTCAACTTGTTGATCGTCTCGATCATGTGCACCGGGATGCGGATGGTGCGCGCCTGGTCGGCGATCGAGCGGGTGATGGCCTGGCGGATCCACCAGGTCGCATAGGTGGAGAACTTGTAGCCGCGGCGGTACTCGAACTTGTCCACCGCCTTCATCAGGCCGATGTTGCCTTCCTGGATCAGGTCCAGGAACTGCAGGCCGCGGTTGGTGTACTTCTTGGCGATGGAGATCACCAGGCGCAGGTTGGCCTCGACCATTTCCTTCTTGGCCTTGCGCGCCTTGGCTTCGCCATAGGCCATCGCGCGGCTGATTTCCTTCAGCTCGGCCAGGCTCAGGTAGGTCGCCTGCTCCACCGCGACGGTGGCTTCCTGCTCGGCGACGATCTGGTCCTTGACGTCGCGCAGCGCCGAGGACCACTTCTGCTTGCGCTTCAGGGCGTCGTCGACCCAGGCCACGTTGGTCTGGTTGCCTTCCCAGGACCGGATGAAGTCCTTGCGCGGCATGCGCGCCACGTGGGTGGCCAGGTGCAGCACGCGGCGCTCGTGGTCCTTGACCTGGGCCATGGTGTCGCGCAGCTTGCGCACCAGCACGTCGGTCAGCGGCAGCGGCAGCTTCAGGGTGACGAACACCTCGGCGATGTCGTTGCGCAGCTTGGTGACCAGCTTGTGCTCGGCGCCGTTCTTGGCGTGCGCCTTCTTGAACTTGGCGTACTCGGTGGCCAGCACTTCCATGCGCCGCGCGACCTCGGCCGGGTCCGGACCGGTCGGGCCGGCCTCTTCCTCGGCGGCTTCGACGTCGTCGTCATCGTCGTCGCTGTCGGCATCGGCGGCGCTGTCGTCGTCGCTGGCGACCACCACCGGCGCCGGCTCCTCCTCGATCAGGTCGTTGAAGCCGACCACGACCTCGGCCAGGCGCTTCTTGCCCTCCTTGTGCTGCTCGTAGTCCTCGAGCAGGGTCTCCACCGCCAGCGGGAACGCGCCCAGCGCGGCCTGGACCTGGCTGAGGCCTTCCTCGATGCGCTTGGCGATGGCGATTTCGCCTTCGCGGGTCAGCAGCTCGACCGTGCCCATCTCGCGCATGTACATGCGCACCGGGTCGGTGGTGCGGCCACCCTCGGTGTCGAGCGCGGTCAGCGCCGCGGCGGCTTCCTCGGCCGCGGTGTCGTCGACTTCGCGGTTGCCGGTGTTGCCGTCGTTGAGCAGCAGGGTCTCGGCGTCGGGGGCAACTTCATGGACATCGATGCCCATGCCGTTGATCATGCCGATGATGTCTTCGATCTGTTCGGGATCGACCAGATCGTCGGGGAGGTGGTCGTTGACTTCGGCGTAGGTCAGATAGCCCTGTTCCAGGCCCTTGCTGATCAGTTGCTTGATGTCGGATTGCTGGGCAGGACGTTCGTTGGCCATGAGTGCTCGCGCCACCGGCAGGTAGATGAATGAGTGAACCTAGCATTATAACAGCCCGGACCGCCGCTTGCCGGACAAGGAGTCTGAATGGCTCCGCCAGGAACGCTCCGGTCGCCTATGGCCGGAGCAGGAAGGTAACCGGGCCGTCGTTGACCAGGCTGACGACCATATGGGCACCGAAGCGCCCGCTTTCCACCCCTGGCGGGTGACGTTCCCGGCAAATTTCCCGCAATCGGTTGAAGCCGCGTTCAGCCTCGGCCGGCGCGGCGGCGGTGGTGAAGCTGGGGCGCATCCCCGAACGGGTGTCGGCCGCCAGGGTGAACTGGCTGACCAGCAGCAGCCCGCCGCCGGTGTCGCGCAGCGAGCGGTTCATGCGCCCGCTGGCATCGCCGAATACCCGATAGCCGAGCAGGCGCTCGGCCATGCGCTGGAAGGTGGCCTCGTCGTCGCCCGGCTCCACCGCGACCAGCGCCAGCAGGCCCGGGCCGATGCGGCCGACGACCTGGTCGTCGACGCTGACCGAGGCCTGGATGACGCGTTGGATCAGGGAGAGCATGGCGAGGAGCCGGGATTGGGGATTGGGGATTGGGGATTGGGGATTGGGGATTGGCGGCATCGCTCGCGGCGCGGTGATGCCGCCGCATCATCGCCGAGGTGACGCGCCGGGCGGAAGGCTGCCCGGCCTGCGCGTGCGCCGATCCGTGACGCCGGTCGGGCGCTGCGGCCGCGCGCGGTCGGGCGCGATCGGCGCAGCGGATAAACTGAGGCGATGAAGCCCGCAACGCTCGCGACCCTGTTGTACCGCTGCGCCGCCGCCGTGGCGCGCCTGCCCTGGCCCTGGCTGCGCCGCCTGGCCGACGGCCTGGCCTGGCTGTGGCTGCGCAAGAACGCGCGCGAAAGCCGGGTCACCCGCCGCAACCTGGAACTGGCCTACCCGGAACTGCCACCCGGCGAACGCGCCAGGCTGCAGCGCGACGTGCTGCGCTCCACCGCGCGCCAGGCGTTCGAGACGCTGCTGCTGTGGACCCGGCCGCCGGCGCGGAACCTGGCGCGGCTGCGCCAGCGCCACGGCCAGGAGCTGTACGACGCCGCGCTGGCGTCCGGCCGCGGGGTGATCGTGGCCGCGCCGCACTTCGGCAACTGGGAACTGCTCAACCAGTGGCTGGCCTCGCGCGGGGACATCGCCATCGTCTATCGCGCGCCCGACTCCGCGGTCGGCGACGCCTTCCTGCAGAAGGTGCGCAGCGGCGACAACATCCGCCAGGTGCGCGCCGAGGGGCCGGCGGTGCGGCAGCTGTTCAAGGTGCTCAAGGACGGCGGCGCGGTCGGCATCCTGCCCGACCAGCAGCCCAAGGCCGGCGACGGCGTGTTCGCGCCGTTCTTCGGCGTGCCGGCGCTGACCATGACCCTGGTCAACCGGCTGGCCGAGCGCACCGGCGCGATCGTGCTGTTCGCCTGGTGCGAGCGCGTCGGCGAGGACCTGGAGTTCGCCCTGCACGTGCGGCCGGCGCCGGAGGCGATCGCCGACCCGGACCCGCTGCGCGCGGCGACCGCGCTGAACGAGGGCGTGGAGGCGGTGGCGCGCCGCGACCCGGCGCAGTACCAGTGGACCTACAAGCGCTACACGCTGCGCCCGGATCCGGCCGAGCCCAATCCCTACGCCACGGCCAAACATCCGCATTAGCCGCGGCGGCCGCGCCGCGTCAATCGTCGTGCGGATCGGCCGGGCTGGCCAGGATGCGCTGGTAGAAGGCCAGATCCAGCCAGCGCCCGAACTTGAAGCCGGCCTCGCGCACGGTGCCGGCGTGCACGAAGCCCAGTTGCTCGTGCAGGGCGATGCTGCCGGCGTTGCTGGCGTCGATGCCGCCCACCAGCACGTGCACGCCGCGTTCCCGCGCCGCCTCGACCAGGGCCAGCAGCAGGCGCCGCCCCAGGCCCTTGCCGCGGTGGTCGCGGTGCACGTACACCGAATGCTCGACGCTGTACTTGAACGCCGGCCAGGCGCGGAAGGTGCCGTAGCTGGCGAAGCCGAGCAGGCTGCCGGCCGCGTCCTCGACCCCGATCACCGGGAACCCGCCGGCGCGCTTGGCGGCGAACCAGCCGACCATGCTCTCCGGCGGGCGCGGGCGGTAGTCGTACAGGGCGGTGGAATGAACGATAGCCTCGTTGAAGATCTCCAGGATCGCGGCGGCATGGCGCTGCTCGGTGCATTCGACGAGGTGCATGTGGGGTCCCGGAAGCGATACCGGCGTAGTAGAAATGAAATGGTCGCGGTTGAACATGCCTGGCCGCGCAACCGCATCCGGCAGGCGCCGGCGGGAAAGGTTGCATGCGCCACGTGCCAGGCGGCGCACGGTGCGTTCCAGCGCACGGATGCGGGCACCGCGGCCAAACCGGCGACAATGGCGGTCCGGATCCGTGTCGCGCGCCGGCGCGGCGCCCGGCCCGGGCGTCGCGGCGGCCTTGAACCGCAGCGGCCGCTCCCCCATCTGGAGTCGTGCATGACCAGCCCCGCCCCCACTGCCGCGCACCCGTTCGGCGATCCCGCCACCATCCGCAGCGAGCGCGCCGCGTCGGAGTTGCGCGCCGGCCGCCCGGTGATCGTCGAGACCCGCGCCGGCCAGGCGCGCGCAGTGCTGGCTCTCGACAGCAGCACCGAGCAGTCCTATCTGGCGTTCGCCCAGGCGGCGGCGCAACAGCACTACCTGTTTCTGACCCCGCCGCGCGCGCAGGTATTGGGCCTGGCCGCGCCGCAGGGTGCGCGCATCCCCCTCGCCGACCGTTCCTACGACGCCCTGGCCACCCTGGCCTACCTGCGCGACGGCCAGGTCCCGGCGCACTGGGAGGCCGGCGACGCGCTGGACGCCGGCGCCGTGGAAATCGCGCGCCTGGGCCTGCTGCTGCCGGCGATGATCGCGGTGGAGCTGGGCGCGCAGGCCAGCGCCTTCCAGGGCTGCCAGTCGCTGCAGTTGGAGGACCTGGAACAGGGCTGTGCGCTGGCAGCGGCCGGCAGCTACGAGCTGGTGACCCGCACCCGGGTGCCGCTGCGCGATCTGGGCGACAGCGAGTTCGCGGTGTTCCGCGGCGGCGTGGCGCAGCGCGACCAGGTCGCGATCCTGATCGGCCAACCCGACCTGTCCGCGCCGGTCCCGGTGCGCGTGCATTCCTCGTGCCTGACCGGCGACCTGTTCGGCTCGCTCAAGTGCGACTGCGGCGACCAGTTGCGGCACGGCCTGGCCAAGCTCAGGGAACTCGGCGGCGGCGTGCTGCTGTACCTGGACCAGGAAGGCCGCGGCACCGGCATCGCCACCAAGATGCGCGCCTACGGCTACCAGCACGACGGCCTGGACACCATCGACGCCGACGCGCAACTGGGCTTCGGCGCCGACGAGCGCCGCTACGGCAGCGCGGTGGCGATGCTGCGCGGGCTGGGCATCGCCCGCGTGCGCCTGCTCACCAACAACCCGTCCAAGGCCGAGCGCCTGCGCGCGGCCGGCATCGAGGTGGTCGAACGCATTCCGGTCACCGGCACCATCACTGCCGAGAACGAAGGCTATCTGCGCACCAAGGCGGCCCGCGCCGGCCACGCGCTGGACGTGGACGCGCTGTTGCGCGCGGCGCGCTGAGTCCGACACGGCGGCGCGTGCCGCCCGCCCGCGAGCGCTCGCCGGGCTGAGACGCGCGGCGCACGCCGCGTGATCCCGCGTTAGGATCGCAGGCCAGACCGCGCCTGCCTGCTCGCCCCGAGACCCTGACGTGACCGTACCGCCGCCCATGGACGCCCCTTCCGCCGCACCTGCGCACGGCGTTTCCGCCGCCGAGACGTCCACGGAGTGGCAGTCCGCGCAGTGGCAGCCGGTGCCATTGCGCGGCGCCTGGCTGGCCGCGCTGGGCGGCGGCTGCATGCTCGGGCTCAGCCTGATGGTCGGCGCGGCCATCGTCGGCCTCAGCCTGCACAGCCTGCATGCGCTGGCCCTGGGCGCCGCCGCGGCGGCGGTGGGCAGCCTGTGCGGCGCCTGGATCGGCTTCGTGCGCCACCGGCGCATCCGTTGGCGGCTCGATGCCCAGGGCCTGGACGTGTTGCGCGGGCGCCTGTGGCAGAGCGAGACGCATGTGCCGATCTCGCGCGTGCAGCACCTGGACCTGCGCCGCGGCCCGCTGGAACGCGCGGTGCGGCTGGCCACCCTGGTGGTGCATACCGCCGGTACCCGCCACACCGCCGTCGCCGTGCCCGGCCTGGACCAGGCCGACGCCGAACGCCTGCGCGAGCGCCTGGCGCGCCAGCTCGATCACGACGACGACGCGCTGTGAGCGGCATGGCCGACACCGAGCACGAGGCGCCGGTGCGGCGCCTGCATCCGTGGTCGTGGCTGTTCGTGCTGCTGCAGCACCTCCGGCAGTTCCTGGTGCCGCTGCTGGCGCTGCTGGTGTTCGGCAGCCGCGACGGCCGCCACGACCATGCCGATCAGTTGGTGATGCTGGCGGTGGGCAGCGCCCTGATCGCGGTGTCGCTGCTGCGCTACCTCACCTACCAATACCGCATCGGCCGCGACAGCCTGAGCATCCGCAGCGGCTGGCTGGAACGCAGCCTGCGCGAGATCCCGTTCGCGCGCATCCACAACGTGGCGGTGCACCAGTCGCTGCTGCATCGCCTGTTCGGCGTGGCCGAGGTACGCCTGGAGTCGGCCGGCGGCACCAAGCCGGAGGCGCAGATGCGGGTGCTGCGGCTGGACCAGGCGCTGGCGCTGGAACAGCAGATCCGCCACCGCGCGCCGACCACCGACGGCGCGGCGGCCATGGATGGCAGCGTCGCGCCGGCGGCGCCGGACAGCGAACTGCTGCTGGCGCTGTCCACCGCCGAGGTGCTGCGCCAGGGGCTGATTTCCAACCGCGGCATGGTGGTGGTGCTGACCGCCTTCGGCGCCACCTACCACCTGTTTCCCGAGCGCATGATCTCCAATGCGATCGAGCACTACGGGCGGCAACTGTTCGGCTACGCCACGCAGCTGCAGCTGGGCTGGATGGCCGGCGCGGCGACCTTCGCGCTGATGCTGGCGACGCTGTTGCTGCTGATGCGCGTGCTGTCGATGGGGCTGGCGCTGGTGCAGTACCACGGCTTCCGGCTCAGCGAGAGCGAGCGCCGGCTGACCGTGGAGCGCGGCCTGCTGACGCGGCTGCGCAACAGCGTGGCGCGGCGCCGGATCCAGGCCTGGACCCTGCACGAGAGCGTCCTGCAGCGCCTGCTGCGGCGGCGCAGCCTGCACATCGACACCGCGGTGATCCAGTCGCATCACACGCACGACCACGCGCTCAAGGAACTGGCGCCGCTGGCGACGCCGGCGGCCTGCGATGCGTTGCTGCAGCGGCTGCTGCCGCGGATCGCCTGGCCGCCAGCGCACTGGCACGGCATCGCCACGCGCTACTGGTGGCGCCTGTCGCTGCCGGCATGGCTGCTGGTGCCGCTGCTCTGCGCCGGGCTGTGGCGCACGTTCGGCGCCTGGGCCGCGCTGCTCCTGCTGTGGCTGCCGTGGTCGGCGTTCAAGTCCTGGCGCCAGGCGCAGCGCATGGGCTATGCGCTGGACGCGCGCTACGTGGCGGTGCGCGGCGGCTGGTGGCGGCGCTGGTGGCGGCTGGCCGAACTGGACAAGCTGCAGGCGCTGCACCTGAGCCGTTCGCCGCTGGACCGCCTGTGCGGCACCGCGACGCTATGGCTGGACACCGCCGGCGCCCGCCACGGCGAGCCGCCGCTGCGCGTGCGGCTGCTGCCGGACGCCGAGGCACGGACGCTGTACCGGCAATTGGGCCAAGCGCTGGCGCAGCGCAAGCTGCGCTGGTGAGCGGCGGTCGTCGCGGCGCGCCTCAGCGGCGCGCGCCGCGACCCCAATAGCCGATGCGGCGGCGGATCTTCAGCTTGCGCCACAGGTTCAGCGGTTTGCGCCGCGGATTGCGCGCGCCCTCGGCGACGAAGTCGTCGATCGCGCGCAGTACCCGCTCGCTGGACTGGCCGTCGCGGTAGGGATGCAGACCATCGGCGAAGTCGCGGATCGCCGCCATCAGTTCCGGCGGCCGCTGCAGCGCGCGGCGGATCGCCGGCTCGAACTGCGCCGGATCGTCGATGTCGATCAGCTGCGGCCCCGGACGGCGGTTCTTGAAGGTCACCACCGGCTTGTAGGTGAGCAGGAACTCGTTGAGCGCGGACGAGGTATCCGAGCACATCATGTCCACCTGCGGGAACAGTTCCAGTATGTTGTCGTTGTCGGCGAAATGCAGGTACTCGCTTTCCAGCGCGCGGTAGCGCGCGACCATCTCCGGGTCCATCTTCGGGTGGAAGGTGACGATCCAGCGCCATTCGCCAGTGCGCGAAAGCCGCGCGACCTCGTCGTAGAGGATGCCGGCGGCGCTCCACGACGGCGAAAACGTGGAGTGGTACAGGATCACCGGCGGCTGCCGCACCGGCGCCAGCCCCGCGCCGATCTCGCGCATGAACGGATCGATCTTGGGGAAGCCGGTTTCCTTGACCGCGAAGTGGCCGAGCTTGCGCGCCAGCGCACCGAACGCCGCGGTATCGCGCGGGCCGGTGGTGCAGTACAGATCGAAGAAGCCGCGCACGTAGATGTGCCGCGGCTTGCCGGCGTCGAAGCCGTGGAAGGTCTCGACCTTCACGCCCGGGAAGAAATGCGGCACCGCGTTGCTGGAGGTGATCACCGCATACGGATTCCACGCCAGCACCTCCTCCACCGTGGCCAGGTGGCGCTCGTCGGCGCTCAGGTCCTCGGCGCCGGGGCCGTCGAAGAACCACGCCGCGGCGTCGCCGCGCGCGCGGATCGCCGCCTGCAGCGGGCGCAGGATCGCCAGCGCATAGCGTTCGGATCCGTACAGCAGATAGTGCTTGCTCATCAGTGCTCCAGATCGTGCCGTTGCAGTTGCGCCCGCGCCTGCTCCACCGAGGCCGGGTTGAGCTGCATCTCGTAGTAGCGCATGCGCTTGTACAGCGCGTAGCTGGCCGCGGTCTGCGCCACCACGAAGCCGCGCCAGCCATCGAGGAACGCCAGCCGCAGCAGATAGTCCTTGAGGAAGGCGCCGGCGAACACGAACGGGCTCTGCCACATTCTCACCGGCTTGCGCTTGTCGCGCCAGCCGAGCGCCTTGAGTTCGGCGTAGCGCAGCACCTTCAATTGCTTGTGCACCAGGGTCGGGTTGTGCAGGTGGTTGAACGGCGGCGCTAACTCGGCGCTGGCGCCGTCGAAGCGCAGCGATTCGTGCACCCGCGCATCGCTCCAGCGCGCGCGGCCACGGTGGTACAGCCGCGCCAGGCGCTCGCCGACCATGGGTCTGTACCAGCGCATCGGCGCGCCCATGTACCAGGTGCTGCGGCGCAACCACACCGCGTCCACGCGGTCCTCGGCGAGCAGTTGCGGCAGCCGCGCCAGGCACTCGGCGCGCAACGCGTCGGACAGGAATTCGTCCGCGTCCAGCACCAGGATCCAGTCGTGCGCGGCCTGGGTGGAGGCGAAGTTGCGCTGCGCGCCGAAGCCCAGCCAGGCCTGCTCGACCACGCGCGCGCCGTGCGCGCGGGCGATCGCCACGGTGTCGTCGGTGCTGCCGCAGTCCACCACCAGCTTGTCGGCGGCGAACGGCACGCTGTCCAGGCAGCGCGCGATGTTGGCGGCCTCGTTATAGGTCATCACCACCAGGCTCAGCGGCAGGGTCGTGGCGGCGGCGTCGGCCATGGCGCGCGGTATCCGAATAAGGAGCGGTGCAAGCGGCGGTCGCGGCGCGGACGGCGCCGTGCGGCGATGCGGGACCGGCAGTCTACCGGCTTCCGCCAGCCCCTACAGCGGCGCCATCGCGCGGCGAAGGCGCGGCGGCGGCGCGGGCCGCCAGCCCGATCAACACCCCGACCAGCGATACGTAGAAGCCGGTGGTGACCTGGTGCGCGAACATCGACTGGGTCATGCCGCACAGGATGTAGGCCACCACCACCATGATCCCGGCCGCGGCCGGCCCATGGAATCCGGGCTGCGCACGACGCCGGTACAGGCGCAGCAGCAGCCACAGCGGCAGGCCGTAGACCAGCACGATCAGCAGCGTGCCGGGCACGCCCTGGGTCGCGCTCCATTCGGCCAGGTCGTTGTGCGCATGGCCCAGGTGGCAGCGCTCCACCCAGGTGACGCTGCGGCAATCGGGCAGGCGCAGCATCGCCTTGTCGAAACGGCCCACGCCGACCCCGGCCAGCGGGTGCTCGACGAAGGTGGCGGCCGCCACCTGCAGGCGCTCGATGCGCGCGCCGGCCGAGGAATCGCTGTCGCCGCGCTCGTAGCGCTGCACGTCGTGGTGCAGTTCGGCCAGACGGGTCTGCTTGGTCAGCGCCGGCACGCTCAGCACCAGCACCGCGGCCAGCGCCGCGATCGCGCCGAGGATCGCCAGCCGCATCGCCCCGCTGCGCCAGCGCGCGCACAGCGCGGTGGCGACCAGCAGCGCCAGCATGCCCAGCCACACGCCGCGGCTGCCGCTGAGCACGATGGTCACGCAGCCGGCGGCGAGCGCCACCAGGGTCCATGCCCCGCGGCCGGGCGGCCGGCAGAACACCGCCAGCACCATCAGCATCAGCACCACGTCGGCGAGCACGATCGCGTTGGTCCAGCCCTCGGCGCGCGGATCGCCGTGCAGCACCTGCACGCTCGCCAGCACCAGGGTGGCGAAGATACCCAGCAGCGCGCCCCACCACAGCCACTGCCGCGGCGGATGCAGCGCGTAGGCCCACAGCGCCGCCCAGGGCAGCACCAGGAACCGGGTGCGGTTGTCGATGTCCTTCAGCGGCTGGTCGAAGTGCAACAGCGAGATCGCCGACAGCCCGATCACCAACAGCGCCAGCACGGTGAGCCAGCGCAGCGACGGCTGCAGCCCGGCCGCGGCGTGGCGCATGCGCCGCAGCGCCAGCAGGCTGGTGGCCAGCAACAGCACGCCGAACGGCAGCAACCCGCCCGGCATGCTGACCACCAGAGCCGGCAGGCACAGCAGGCCGAGCGCGGCGCCCCACGCGGTCGCCGCGTGGTGCGGGGACGCGGCCAACGACGGCGCAGCGCGGTGCGGCGGGAGGTCTTCGGTCATGGGGGACAGCGCGCGCGGCAAGACGGAGGGGGGCGATGATCCAAGCGCGACCCCTAACCCGACCTGACCTGGACGCGGTCCGCGCCGGTCGCCGCCGCGGCGGCCGGCGGCGGCGCATCGCCGAGCAGATCGGCCACCGCCGCCTGCAGGCGCTCGCCGAACTCGCGCTGGCGCGCCTCGAAGAAGGCGCGCGCCGCCGTGCCCAGCGCGTCGCATTGCATCGGCGCCAGCGCCAGCGCCTGCGCCATCGCCCGCTCGATCCCGGCCGCGTCGATCCGGTAACGCACGCCGAAGTTGTCCTCGCCCTCGCCGACCGGCGCGATCAGGATGCCGCGCTCGGCGCTCACCAGTTCGTTCATCGGCGCGCCATCGGTGGTGATCACCACCGCACCGACGCTGAGCGCTTCCATGATGTAGTGGCCGAAGCCCTCGACCTCGGACGGGCACAGGTGGAAGCGATGCGCGTTCTGCAGCCGGCGCAGTTCGTGCTGGTCCAGGTAGCCGGTCAGGTAGTCGATGTTCTCGGCCTGGATCGGGCGCGACTTCTTGGTGCTCTGGACCACCGTCAGCCGCGGCCATTCCGGGTGCCGCGCCCAGGTCTGCAGCAGCACCGCGGTGCCCTTGGCCGAACTGCGCCCGGCCACGTGCAGGCAGGCGCGCTCGCGCGGGATCTCGGGGCGGTAGCAATCGTCGCTGCAGAAGCCGATGAACGCGGTCGCCGGGCCCAGCGCGGCGAAGCGCCGTTCGGCCTGCCGGGTCTTGCACAGCACGCGCCCGAAACGCGGCAGCCAGCGCAGCCATTTGTGCCGGAACCATTCCGGATTGGGCACCAGCGCGTTGCGCCGGCCAGCCCCCAGGCAGCGCGGATAGACCCGCTCCAGGAAGATCTGCAGGTCGGCGCGGCCGCGCAGCAGGCTGCGCAGCGCCAGGCGCAGTTCGCGCAGGTGATTGGCGAAACGCACGGTGCCGAAGCCGAGCACCTCCACCCGATAGCGGCCGCCGCTGCGCAGCACGTCGGCGACCACCTGCAGGTCGCGGCTCAGGCCGCCGCCGTTGTCGCGGCTGATGACCCGGATCAGGCGCGTCGGCATGCGTCGCCCTCCTGCGCGGCGACGAGGTGGCGATCCGCGCGGGCGCGACGGCGGCTCACTCGAAGCGGTCCTTGTCCTGCTCGCGCAGGCGATCGCGGTCGCTATTGGTGACCACGCATTGACCGTGCACGGCGGCGGCCGGCACCAGCCACCAGTTGCGGCGGTTGGAGACGCCGGCCAGGGTGCTGGCGCCGCGGTCGATGCAGCCGAGCATCGCCGCTTCCTGCACCAGCAGCCAGCGGCGCTGCGGCGCCTGCGCCTGCCAGGCGACGCCACGCCGCAACTGCTCGTCCCAGGGCACCACGAAGCCGAAAGTGGTCGCGGCGCGATCGGCCATCAACAGGTTCTGTTCCTTCCATGCCACCAGCCCCAGTTCCGCATCCGGCCCGATGCGGCGCCCGACCGCTTCCATCACGCCCCGCGCGGAGCTGGACATGTTGATCAGCGGATACACCAGCAGCCCGGCCAGCACCCACAGCATGGTCAGCGTCGATGCCAGGGCCAGCTCCGGACGCCGCCGCGCGAACACCGCCAGGCTGGCCACGCCCCACAGGCCGATCGCCAGCAGGATCCAGGCCAGGGTCTGCACCGTGTGCAGATCGACCCCGCGCTCCTCCATCATCTGCGCACGGAAGCCATGCCCGGCCAGGATCGCCGCGCCGACACCGCCCAGCGCCACGGTCAGCACCACGGTGAAGGCCAACAGCAGCCGCTTGACCCCGGTCCTGCGCAGCAAGCCGGGGATCAGCGGCGCCATCGCCAGGCACAGCATCGGCAGCGCCGGCAGGATGTAGACGTCGCGCTTGCCGGTCGGGATCGAGAAGAACAGCACGATCAGCGCCCACCACGCCAGCGGCAGCAGGTAGCGCGGGTCGCGCCGGCGCAGCCGCCGCGCCCAGGCCGGAATCGCCCACGGCAGCGCCAGCAGCAGCGGCAGCCACATGCTCGGCATCACCCCGAAGAAGTAGAACGGCCCGTGCGGGTGGTCCCAGGACTTGGTGTAGCGCCCGGCGGTCTGCCGGAACAGGATGTCGTTGAGGTAGGCGCGGTACTCCGGCTCGTGCGCCGACAACGCCGTGGTCACCATCGGCACCAGCCAGATCGACACCGCGCCCAGGAACGCCAGCGGCCCCAACCAGAAGCGCGGATCGCGCACGCCGACCCGCACCCCGCGCCACTGCGCCAACGACGCCACCGCGGCCGGCACCAGCATCAGCAGCGCCAGCGCGCCCACGCCCTTGGTGATCGTGCCCAGGCCGGCGGCGAACCAGCCCAGCGCCCACATGCGCCAGTCGGGCCCACGCAGCAGGTGGCGCAACAGGCCGTAGTTGGCCAGGGTGATGTAGAACACCACCAGCGGATCGATCTGCGCCTTCTTCGCCTGGTAGGTGAAGTGGAACGCGAACAGCAGCGCGTACGCCGCGTACATGCCGACCCGGCGCGTCCACAGGCGCCGGCCCAGGTCGTAGACGCAGGCCAGCGTGCCCAGCGCGGCCAGCAGCGACGGCAGCAGGAACGCCACCCGCCAGTTGCCGAACACGGTGTAGAACGAGGCCTGCAGCCACATCAGCATCGGCGGCTTGTCCGAGTACAGCTCGGTGCCGCGGTGCGGGAACAGCCAGTTGCCGCTGTCCACCATCTGCTTGGCGACCAGCGCGAAACGCGGCTCGTCGGCCGGATGCGGATCGCGCAGACCAAGGCCGGCGCCGAGCACCAGCAGCGCAAGGAGGGCCAGCAACCAGAATTCTCGGGACGCGCGGGTGTTCAGCATGGGACGGGATGATACCGGGGCGGCTTCACGCCGTCTTGCGCAGCCGCGCATAGAAGAAGCCGTCCCGCTCCTGCTCGCCGGGCAGGCGCTGGCGGCCGCCGCCGGCGGGGTGGCCGCAGGCGGCGCCGGGGTCCTCGACGGCCGCATCGGCGGTCCGCGCCAGGAACGCCTGCACCTGGCGCGCATTCTCGTCCTGCAGCAGCGAGCAGGTCGCATAGACCAGCACCCCGCCCGGCCGCAGCACCCGCCAGCCGGCGTCCAGCAGCCGCGCCTGCAGCGCCTGCAGGGCGACCACATCCTCGCGCCGGCGGTGCAGCAGCACGTCCGGCTGGCGGCGCACGATGCCGGTGGCCGAGCACGGCGCATCCAGCAGCACCGCGTCGAACGGCACCCCGTCCCACCAGCCGTCCGGCTGCGCCGCATCGGCCACCTGCAACTGCGCCTGCGCGCCGGCGCCGGTGCGTTCGAAGGTCTCGCGCACCCGCGCCAGGCGGCGCGCGTCCACGTCCAGCGCGGTCAGGCGCAGCGTCGGATCGCGTTCGAGCAGGTGCGCGGACTTGCCGCCAGGCGCGGCGCAGGCATCGAGCACGCGCGCGCCCGGCGCCGGCGCCAGCACGTCGGCGACCTGTTGCGCCGCGCCGTCCTGCACCGAGACCCAGCCGTCGGCGAAGCCGGGCAAGGCGCTCATCGCCACCGACTCGGCCAGATGGAGCGCATCGGCCAGGTCCGGCGCCGCCCGCGCGGCGATGCCGGCCTCGGCCAGCCGCTGCAGATAGGCGTCGCGCGCGATGCGCTGGCGGTTCACCCGCAGCCACAGCGGTGCCGGCTGCTGGCTGGCGGCGAAGATCGCCTCGGCCTGGTCGGGCCAGTCGGCGCGCAGCGCATCGCGCAGCCACAACGGCCAGCCGGCATCGGCGGCGACCGCCGGCATGCCTTCGCGCAACGCACGCCGCAGCAGGGCGTTGACCATCCCCGCCTGGCGCGACCGGTCCAGTGCCCGCGCCGCCTCCACCGTCGCCGACAGCGCCGCGTGCGGGGCCAGGCCGAGCACGTCGAGCTGGGCGAAGCCGGCCATCAGCAGCATGCGCAGCTCGGCGTCGCGCTGCGGCAACTGCTTCTGCAGCCACAGCCGCAGCGCCGCCTCGTAGGCGGGACGCCGGCGCAGCACCGCGAAGCAGATCGCCTCCACCAGTGCGCGATCGCGCGGATCGGGCAAGGCCGGCAGCGCCGCGGCCAGTTCGGCCTTCAGCGAACGGCCGCGATCGATCACCGCGACCAGCACGCGCGCGGCGGCCACGCGCGGCGCCACGCCCGGCGGCAGCACGGCATCGGCGGGCGCGGTCATCGCCGGCTGCGCCGGTTCAGGCCAGCACCGGCAGGTCGCGCCGGGCGTTGAGATAGTCGGCGGCGGTGATCGCCTTGCCGCCTTCGCGCTGCAGCACGCGCAGGCGCAACGCGCCCTGGCCGCAGGCGATGTCGATGCCTTGCTTGGAGGCGGCCAGCACCGTGCCCGGCGGCTGCGCGTGGGCCAGGTCCAGCGCCACCGCGCCATGCACGCGCACGCGCTCGCCGGCCAGCACCGCCTCGGTGATCGGCCACGGGTTGAAGGCGCGCACCCGCAACGCCAGCTGCGTCGCCGGCTGCTGCCAGTCCAGCCGCGCCTGCGCCTTGTCCAGCTTGTGCGCGTAGGTGACGCCGGCGTCGGGCTGCGGTTGCGGCACCGGGCGGATGCCGGCGCGCAGCAGGCCCAGGCCGTCGGCCAGCACCTGCGCGCCGAGCGCGGCCAGGCGGTCGTGCAACTGCCCGCCGGTCTCGCTGTCGCCGATCGGGGTGCGCTGCGACATCAGCACCGGGCCGGTGTCCAGCCCCGCTTCCATCTGCATCAGGCACACCCCGGTCTCGCTGTCGCCGGCCTCGATCGCGCGCTGGATCGGCGCGGCGCCGCGCCAGCGCGGCAGCAGCGAGGCGTGCACGTTCCAGCAGCCGTGGGTCGGGATCGCCAGCACCGCCTTGGGCAGGATCAGGCCGTAGGCCACCACCACCATCAGGTCCGGCTGCAGCGCGCGCAGGGCCTGCAACGCCTCCGGCGAACGCAGGGTGTCCGGCTGCAGCACCGGAATGCCGCGCGCCACCGCCTCCAGCTTGACCGGCGACGGCGTCAACCCGCGGCCGCGCCCGGCGGGCCGATCCGGCTGGGTATAGACCGCGACCACTTCATGGCGCTGCGCGGCCGCGCGCAACGACGGCACGGCGAAGTCCGGCGTACCGGCGAAGACGAGTTTCATGGAGGCTGGGAACCGGGAATAGGGAATGGGGAATGGAAGAAGCGCGCCGACCCGGAAATGGCACGGGCACCGCGCTTACGATTCCCGATTCCCCATTCCCGAATCCCGGCCTTCAAGCTACGTGCTTGCGCGCCTTGGCCAGTTTCTTGCGCACCATTTCGCGCTTGAGCGGGGACAGGTAGTCGACGAACAGCTTGCCGTCGAGGTGGTCCATCTCGTGCTGCACGCACACCGCCAGCAGGCCGTCGGCCGCCAGTTCCTGCGGCTTGCCCTGGCGATCGAGATAGCGCACGGTGATGGCGTTGGCGCGGGTCACGTCGGCATAGATGCCGGGCACCGACAGGCAGCCTTCCTGGTACACCTGCTCGCCGTCGCGCTGCACGATCTGCGGATTGATGAACACCTGCGGGGTGTTCTTTTCCTCGCTGACGTCGATCACCATGAAGCGCTTGTGCACGTCCACCTGGCTGGCCGCCAGGCCGATGCCGGGGGCTTCGTACATGGTCGCGAACATGTCGTCGAGCAGGCGCTGGAACGCCGGGGAGACGACTTCGGCGGGATCCACCGGCACCGCCTTGGTGCGCAGGCGGGGGTCGGGGAATTCGAGGATGGGGAGCAGGGCCATAACGGTACCCAAGGTGGGGGCGCCGGATCATTCGGCAAGACCGGACGATTCTACCGCGTTCTCGCCGGCGCTTGCGCCGCGCCCTGGGTTCTGGACTATAGTGCGCGGACCTGTTGGGGAATCAGGCTTCGCACTCATGTTCAATCGACTCCGTACGGTCGTCGCCGTGGCGATGCTTACCGTGGCGACCTATGCCGCTTCCGCGAGCATGGCGGCCGAACACCCTGACACCTACGTGGTGCGCAAGGGCGACACGCTGTGGGACATCGCCGGGCGCTTCCTCGGCAAGCCGTGGCTGTGGCCGGAAATCTGGCAGGCCAACCCGCAGGTGCAGAACCCGCACCTGATCTACCCCGGCGACGTGCTCAGCCTGGCCTACCTGGACCGCGTGGCCCGCGCCACGGTCAAGCCCGGCCCGCGCCAGGACGCGCCGATCGACGCGATCCCGCTGGCGGACGTGGAACCGTTCCTGAAGAACCTGCGCGTGACCGACAGCATCGACGGCCTGCCCTACGTGGTCGGCGCCGAGGACAACCGCCTGCGCGCCACCAGCGGGCAGGTGGTCTATGCGACCGGGCTCGACACCGCCCAGGTCGGGCAGCGTTACGCGGTGGTGCGGCCGACGGTCCGCTACGAACTGCCCAAGCTCAGCGAAGACCTGAACAACGACGGCCGCAGCACGCCGGGCAGCGGCAACCTGTGGCGGACCTTCGTGGCGCCGGACAACAGGCGCCGCGAGACGCTCGGCTACGAACTGGCCCAGGTCAACGTCGGCACCGTCACCCGCGCCGCCATGGGCAACCAGGCCACCGCGCTGCTGCTGCAGGACAGCGCCCGCGAAGTGCGCCCCGGCGATCGCCTGATCGCGGTCGAGGCGCAGCCCTACGACCTGCAGTTCATCCCGCATCCGCCCTCGGCGCAGGCGCTGGAGGCCCGCGTGCGGGTGCTGGCGGTGGCCGATGCGTTCAGCGCGGCCGGTCCGCACGACGTGATCGCGCTCTCCGGCGGACGCCGCGAGGGCATCGACAACGGCACCGTGGTCTCGCTGTGGCGCCACGGCACCCACGTCAACGACCGCGTGCAGCGCCCGAACACCTCGCGCGACGACGACGGCTTCAGCGGCGGCCGCGGCACCGTGGCCCTGCCCGACGAGTTCGCCGGGCACGCGATGGTGTTCCGCACCTTCGACAAGGTCAGCTACGCGCTGGTGATGGACGGGATCAAGCCGGTCCGGATCGGCTACGACGCCAAGCATCCGGACGCGCGCTGACCCGCGCCCGCGGACAATTCCTACATCCGCGACAGACGGCGCCCGAGGGCGCCGTCTGCGTCTGCGGCCCAGGCTGGGACGGTCGCCGCCACGGGAACCGCCATGTCCGCCCTGCCCAGCCCCGCCTCCTGCACCGGCGCCGATCCGGCGCTGCTGGCCCTGTCGCTGGCCGGAGGCGCCAGCGCCCCGCGCAAGCGCCTGCTCGAGCAGTGCGGCAGTCCCGCCGCCGCACTGAACGCCGGCCCCGTCGCCTGGCGTGCGGCCGGACTGGACGCGGCGCAGATCGCGGCACTGCGCCGCCCCGACGCCGCGGCCATGGACGCGGCGCAGGCCTGGCTGGCGCAGCCGTGCCGGCATTTGCTCGGTTGCCACGACCCCGACTACCCGGCACTGCTGCTGCGCGCCCCCAACCCGCCGCTGGCGCTCTACCTGGAAGGCGACCCGGCGGCGCTCTGGCATCCGGCGGTGGCGGTGGTCGGCAGCCGCGCGCCCAGTGCCGGCGGTCGCGACAACGCGGCGCGTTTCGCCCTGGCGCTGGCCGCGGCCGGGCTGACGGTGACCAGCGGCATGGCCGCCGGGGTCGATGCCGCCGCGCATGCGGCCGCGCTGTCGCGCCAGGACGGACGCACCGTGGCGGTGGTCGGCACCGGCGTGGATCTGGCCTATCCGCACCAGCATGCGGCCTTGCGCGAGCGCATCGCCGCACGGGGCGCCGTGGTCAGCGAGCATCCGCCGGGGACCCCGCCACGCCCCGGCCACTTCCCGGCGCGCAACCGCATCATCGCCGGGCTGAGCCTGGCGACCCTGGTGATCGAGGCCGCCGCCCGCTCCGGCGCGCTGATCACCGCGCGCCTGGCCGCGGAGGCCGGGCGCGAGGTGTTCGCACTGCCCGGGTCGATCCACAACCCGATGGCGCGCGGCTGCCATCGCCTGATCCGCGACGGTGCCGGTCTGGTGGAATCGGCCGAGGAAGTGCTGGCCGGGGTCGCCCCGTTGGCCGCCGAACTGGCCGACGCCTTGCGCGGCCGCCTGGCCGCCCCCACTGAGGGGAGCACCGACGATCACCGCGTCGCCCCGCCCTTCTCCGATCCCGACTACCAGCGCTTGTGGCAAGCGCTGGGTCACGACCCCACCTGTATGGATTCATTGATCGCGCGCACCGGATTGACGGCCGCGGCGGCGTCCTCCATGCTGCTGGCCATGGAACTGGATGGCTACGTGGCGGTCGAACGCGGTCGTTACACCCGCAAACCCTAGTTTCTTCACCTCCACAGCGTCTCGCGACGCAGGCCGAGGGGCAATGAAAGAGAGCATTCTGGATGTCCTGCTGTACCTGTTCGAACACTATTTCAGCGAGGATGCGGACCCGGTCCGCGATCGCGACTCCCTCCAGAATGGCCTGATCCAGGCCGGCTTCAGCCCCACCGAAATCAGCAAGGCGTTCGATTGGCTGGATGCGCTGGCCGACCAGCGCCCGGCCGTGGCGCAGCCGCGCATCGATGGCCCGATCCGCATCTACCACGGCCCGGAGCTGGACAAGCTCGACGTGGAATGCCGCGGCTTCCTGCTGTTCCTGGAACAGCACGGCATCCTCGACAGCGACCAGCGCGAACTGGTGCTGGACCGGGCCATGGCCCTGGATCAGGACGAACTGGACCTGGACGACCTGAAGTGGGTGGTGCTGATGGTGCTGTTCAACCAGCCCGGCGCCGAGGCGGCCTACGCCTGGATGGAAACGCAGATGTTCGTCGACGAGCCGGAGCCGGTGCACTGAGGCACTGAGCCGCCGACGAACGGCAGCACGCACGGATGCAGGAGGGCCCCGCCTTGGACGCGTGGTATTACATCGACGCCGCGCGCGAGCGGCATGGCCCGCTGGACGCGGAGACGCTGCGCGAACGGGTGCGCGAAGGGCTGCTGGACCGCGCCACCCTGTTATGGCGCGAGGGTATGCCGGAGTGGCGACCGCTGCATGCGCTCACCGCGGAACTAGGGTTGCCCGCGGCAGCCATGCCACCACCACTGCCGCCTGCGCCGCCCACATCCCCTCCTAGCCCTCCGTCGCTCGCGCCGGCCGCCACGCCGCCGCGGCCAGGCCTGTCCGGCGGCTGCGTCGGCGCGATCGTGGTGGCGGTGGGCGGCCTGTTGCTGATCGCGCTGCTCGGCATCATCGCCGCCATCGTCTTTCCGGCGTACCGGGACTACACCCTGCGTGCCAAGGCGGCGCTGATACTCGACAGCACCATCACGCTGCAGGCCCGCATCGTCGACTTCGCCCGGCAGCAAGGGCGCTGCCCGGTCAACGGCGATCCCGGCTTCGGCGAGGCCGAGCGCTATGCCGACAAGCTGATCTCGCGGATCCGCATCGGCCGCTTCGACAACGGCCACTGCGGCCTGGAAGCCACCCTGCACGCGCCCGGCAACGACAAGCTGGATGGCAAGGCGCTGTGGCTGGATTACGATGCGCAGTCCGCGGCCTGGAACTGCAGTTCCGAGCTGGACGACCGCTACCTGCCCGCGCGTTGCCGCGGCGGATGAGCGGAAATGGATTTCGATCGCAACCTGGGGAACCGGAATGACTGAGTGGTACTACGCAGACGCTGCCAAGCAGCGCCATGGACCGATGCCGGCCGACGACCTGCAGCAGCGCTTCCAGCGCGGCGAGGTGGACCTGACCACGCTGGTCTGGCGCGACGGTCTGAGCGAATGGCATCCGTTGGCCGATTTCGTCGACGAACTGGGCCTGACCCAGGCGCCGGCGGCGCTGCCGCCGAGCGCAACGGCCGAACTCCCTCCCGCCGCGCCAGCCGCGCCGGCGGCCTGGGCCTCATCCGCGACCGAGGCCGGCACGGAGCCGCACTCGCCGTATGCCGCCCCGGCCGCCACACTGGCCGCGGAGCCGCAGTTCGTCGCCGGCGGCGAGGTGGTGCAGGCCGGATTCTGGAAGCGCACCGCCGCCTACCTGATCGACGGCACGCTGGTCGGCATCGTGTCGCAGATGGTCCAGATGGTGCTGCTGATCGGCTTCTTCGGCTTCAGCGCCCTGGGCAGCGGCAGCCCCGACTTCAACAACCCGGGCGGCATCATCATGCTGGTGATGGTGTACCTGCTGCCGCTGGCGATGACGGCGCTGTACTTCGGCATGTTCCACGCCTCGGCCAAGCAGGCCACCCTGGGCAAGATGGCGGTCGGCATCAAGGTGGTACGCAGCGACGGCCGTCGCATCAGCCTCGGCCGCGGCATCGGCCGCTACTTCGGCTTCCTGGTGAGCAGCCTGACCCTGTGCATCGGCTTCCTGATGGCGGCCTTCACCGAGCGCAAGCAGGCCTTGCACGACATGATGTGCGACACCCTGGTGGTGGACAAGTGGGCCTACACCGACCACCCGGAATGGCAGCAGCGCAAGCTCGGCACGGTCACCGTGGTGATCCTGTCGCTGTTCGGCGTGCTGATCGCCGGCGTCGTGCTGGTGCTGGCGCTGCTGATCGGCGTGGCCGCCAGCGGCAACTGGCACTGACGCGCCGGGACGCACGTCCCGGAACGCGACGGCGGCCAAGGCGGCGGCGCCCTCGTGCCAGCAGGCGCGCCCCCAGGGCGCTTGACAGCCACCGCCAGACATGCCCACTAATAAAAGAGGGACGCAGCTGAACGCCCGGGGTACCAACCCCGGGCGTCGGCCGCTCTGAAGTACCGCAACGCTTCACTAACCGGAGCAATTGCGCCACCCTACCGCCCCCAGGGCGCCCGCCCCGCCCATCGAAGCCCGACCCGCCATGTCCAAGCACCTGCTCATC
The DNA here is from genome assembly GCF_041242975.1 of Xanthomonas sp. DAR 35659. Lineage (NCBI taxonomy): Bacteria > Pseudomonadati > Pseudomonadota > Gammaproteobacteria > Lysobacterales > Lysobacteraceae > Xanthomonas > Xanthomonas medicagonis. Next base: position 746,615 of record NZ_CP162488.1, on the reverse strand, counting down.
GTCGAATCGCCCGCCAAGGCCAAGACGATCAACAAATACCTCGGCCAGGACTTCCACGTCCTGGCCTCGTATGGGCACGTGCGCGACCTGATCCCCAAGGAAGGCGCGGTGGATCCGGACGACGGCTTCGCGATGCGCTACGCGCTGATCGACAAGAACGAGAAGCACGTGGAGGCCATCGCCAAGGCGGCCAAGGCGGCCGAAGACATCTATCTGGCGACCGACCCGGACCGCGAGGGCGAGGCGATCAGCTGGCACATCGCCGAGATCCTGCAGGAGCGCGGGCTGCTCAAGGGCAAGCCGCTGCACCGGGTGGTGTTCACCGAGATCACCCCGCGCGCGATCAAGGAAGCGATGGCGCAGCCGCGGCAGATCGCCGGCGACCTGGTCGATGCGCAGCAGGCGCGCCGCGCGCTGGACTACCTGGTCGGCTTCAACCTGTCGCCGGTGCTGTGGCGCAAGGTGCAGCGCGGCCTGTCCGCCGGCCGCGTGCAGTCGCCGGCGCTGCGCATGATCGTCGAGCGCGAGGAGGAGATCGAAGCCTTCATCGCCCGCGAGTACTGGTCCATCGCCGCCGACTGCGCGCACCCCTCGCAGCACTTCAACGCCAAGCTGATCAAGCTCGACGGGCAGAAGTTCGAGCAGTTCACCATCACCGATGGCGACACCGCCGAGGCCGCGCGCCTGCGCATCCAGCAGGCCGCGCAGGGCGCGCTGCACGTCACCGACGTGGCCAGCAAGGAGCGCAAGCGCCGTCCGGCGCCGCCGTTCACCACCTCCACCCTGCAGCAGGAAGCCTCGCGCAAGCTCGGCTTCACCACCCGCAAGACCATGCAGGTGGCGCAGAAGCTGTACGAAGGCGTGGCGATCGGCGACGAGGGCACGGTCGGCCTGATCTCGTACATGCGTACCGACTCGGTCAACCTGTCGCAGGAGGCGCTGGCCGAGATCCGCGACGTGATCGCCCGCGATTTCGGCATCGCCTCGCTGCCGGACCAGCCCAACACCTACCAGACCAAGTCCAAGAACGCCCAGGAAGCGCACGAAGCGGTGCGCCCGACCTCGGCGCTGCGCACTCCGTCGCAGGTGGCGCGCTTCCTGACCGACGACGAACGCAAGCTGTACGAGCTGATCTGGAAGCGCGCGGTGGCCTGCCAGATGATCCCGGCCACGCTCAACACCGTCAGCGTCGACCTGTCGGCCGGCAGCGAGCACGTGTTCCGCGCCAGCGGCACCACCGTGGTCGTGGCCGGCTTCCTGGCCGTGTACGAGGAAGGCAAGGACAACAAGAGCGCCGAGGACGAGGACGAAGGCCGCAAGCTGCCGGCGATGAAGCCCGGCGACCGCGTGCCGCTGGAACGCATCCTGGCCGAGCAGCACTTCACCCAGCCGCCGCCGCGCTTCACCGAAGCGGCGCTGGTGAAGGCGCTGGAAGAGTACGGCATCGGCCGCCCCTCGACCTACGCCTCGATCATCCAGACCCTGCTGTTCCGCAAGTACGTGGAGATGGAAGGCCGCAGCTTCCGCCCGTCCGACGTCGGCCGCGCGGTGTCCAAGTTCCTGTCCAGCCACTTCACCCGCTACGTCGATTACGACTTCACCGCCAAGCTCGAGGACGAGCTCGACGCGGTCTCGCGCGGCGAGGAGGACTGGATCCCGCTGATGTCGCGCTTCTGGGAGCCGTTCAAGGAACTGGTCGAGGACAAGAAGGAATCGGTCGACCGCGCCGAAGCCAGCGGTGCGCGCGAGCTCGGCACCGACCCCAAGACCGGCAAGCCGGTGAGCGTGCGCCTGGGCCGCTTCGGGCCGTACGCGGCGATCGGCAGCACCGCCGAGGACGCCGAGGACAAGCCCAAGTTCGCCTCGCTGCGTCCCGGCCAGAGCATGCACACCATCACCCTGGAGGAGGCGCTGGAGCTGTTCCTGATGCCGCGCAGCCTCGGCCAGGACAAGGGCGAGGAGGTCAGCGTCGGCATCGGCCGCTTCGGCCCGTTCGCCAAGCGCGGCAGCGTTTACGCCTCGCTGAAGAAGGAAGACGATCCCTACACCATCGATCTGGCCCGCGCGGTGTTCCTGATCGAGGAGAAGGAAGAGATCGCGCGCAACCGCATCATCAAGGAATTCCCCGGCAGCGACATCCAGGTGCTCAACGGCCGCTTCGGCCCGTACATCAGCGACGGCAAGCTCAACGGCAAGATCCCCAAGGATCGCGAGCCGGCCACGCTGAGCCTGGACGAAGTGCAGAAGCTGCTGGAGGAAACCGGCAAGCCGGTGCGCAAGGGCTTCGGCGCCAAGAAGGCCGCCGCCAAGAAGGAAGCCGCGCCGAAGAAGAGCGCGGCGAAGAAGGTCGCCGCCGACGCCCCGGCCAAGCCGGCGGCGAAGAAGGCGGTCAAGAAAGCCGCGAAGAAGACAGCCAAGAAAGCGGTGAAGAAGGCGGCGAAGAAGACCGTGGCCAAGGGCGGCTGAGCCGTCCTGCGGATGGCCCGGGGCGGCCGAGCCGCCGCCTCCGATAGCGCAAGCGCGGCCGCCGAGCCGCCCGCTTTGCGGAGCCCACGACATCGCTCGGCGACCAAGAGCCGCGACACCGCGGCTTTCCGTGGGAGGGGCTTCAGCCCCGACGCCGTGCCGATAATGCGTCGGGGCTGAAGCCCCTCCCACAGAAAAGCGGCACGACTGCGAACTCGCGACATCCCGAGTCCCGCCCAACCGTCCCTCATTGTTCTTAGACGAGGACGTGCCGCATGATGCGCGCATGACCGACCTGTCGCCGAACCAAGCCGTCGCCGTCCTGCGCCAGGGCGGCGTGATCGCCTATCCCACCGAAGCCGTGTGGGGCCTGGGCTGCGATCCGCACGACGAGGCCGCCGTCACCCGTCTGCTGCGGATCAAGCAGCGGCCCGTGGACAAGGGGCTGATCGTGGTCGCCGCCGAACTGGACCCCCTGCGCCCGCTGCTCGACCTGTCGGCGCTGCCGCCGGCACGCCTGGCCGCGGCGCTGGCCAGTTGGCCGGGGCCGCACACCTGGATCCTGCCCGCCGCCGCGAGTGCGCCGCCGTGGATCACCGGCGCGCACCACGGCATCGCGGTGCGGATCAGCGCGCATCCGGTCGTGGCGGCGCTGTGCCGGGCCTGGGGCGGCGCGCTGGTCTCGACCAGCGCCAACCTTGGCGGCGAGCCGCCGGCGCGGCAGCGCGCCGAGCTGGATCCGAACCTGTTGGCGGCGCTCGACGGCGTGGTCGGTGGCGACACCGGCGGCCTGGCCCAGCCCACGCCGATCCGCGACGCCGCCAGCGGCGAGATCCTGCGCGCCTGAGCGCAGCGGGTTGCTCCACTCCGCGCCGGCTTTCCCTGGCCGGCGAAGGCGCGCAAGATGCGCGCATGCCTGCCCTCGCCCGCCCCGTCCTGTTGCTGTCCGCCCTGTTGACGCTGGCCGGCGCCGCGTGGGCGCAGCGCACCCAGACCATCGCCAGCGACGGCGGGCAGGGGGCGGTACGCATCTACCGCTGCATCGGCGGCACCGGCGCGGTCAGCCTGCAGAACACGCCGTGCGAGAACGCGCGCGAGCAGCAGGTGCGGGACATGCAGCGCCCGCGCGATCCGCCGCCGCGCCCGACCACCACGCTCAGCACCGACCCGGCGCAGGCGGCCGCTGCGCCGGCGCCGCTGCCGCAACGCGAGATCCGCATCGTCACCGTGCAGCCGCCGCAGCCGATGTACGAATGCGTCACCAGCGAAGGCGAGCGCTACACCAGCGACAACAACGAGGGCAATCCGCGCTGGGTGCCGCTGTGGGCGGTCGGCCATGTCGGCGGCTACGGCTACGGCTACGGCCCGCATCACGGCGGCGGCCCACGGCCGCCGCGGCCCGAGTATCCCGTCGGCGGCAGCGTGGTGGTGCCGGCCGGCAGCACCCTGGTCCGAGATACCTGCAACGCCCTGCCGCCGCAGGAAGTGTGCGCGCGCCTGAGCGACCGCCGCTGGGAACTGATCCGGCGCTACAACAGCGCGCTGCAGAGCGAGCGCCGCGCGCTGGAACTCGAACAGCGCGGCATCGACGCGCGCCTGGACCGCGATTGCGGCGGCACCTGATGCACTGGCGTGCGTTGTTGCTCGCGTTACTCGCCTGCGCCTGCGGCGGTGCCGCGCAGGCCGAAGAAGTGGTGTTCTACCGCTGCACCGACGCGCAGGGCGGATTGCTCCTGCAGAACCAGCCCTGCCCCAAGGGCATGCGCCAGGAAAAGAAGCGCATGCAGGGCGTCGGGCGCGCGCCTACGTACGCACCCGCCGCGGCGTCGGTCGCAGTACCGGCGGCGACGCCTGCAGCAGCAGGTGTTGCCGCGCCTGCCGCCGCTGCAGCGTCTGGTTCTGCGCCGGGCTCCGATCCTGCATCTGCCTCCACGCCGGCGAATGCATCCGCGACGACGGCCGCCACCCCGTCCGATTCGCCCTCGCCATCCGCTGCCGTGGAGGCCGCGCCACGCCTGCCGCCGCCTCCGCTGTACGCCTGCGTTACCCGCGAGCAGCAACGCTATGTCGGCGAAGTCGCCGAGCCGGAGCCGCGCTGCGTCCCCTTGCGCACCGTCGGCCTGGACGGCAGCCCCGACCGGACCGGCGGCAGCGCCTGCGAAGTACTGCGCGATCACTGCGACGCGCTGCCCGCGGCCGACGTCTGCGATGCCTGGAAGAGCTACGTGGCCGAAGCCGAGACGCACTGGCGCTTCGCCGTGTCCGAACATGCCGAACCGCTGCGGCAGGAATTCCTGCGTCGCCAGCAATTGCTCGACGCGAGCAGTTGCAACGCGCCGGACCCCAACGCGACGCATCCCCTGTAGGAGCGGCTTTAGCCGCGACCGGGCTCTACCGAGAACGTTCGGTCGCGGCTAAAGCCGCTCCTACAAGGGCGTCGTGCACGACCGCGACGAGATGGAGATACGCCCACCGTTGCCAGCAAAGCCTGCTCTAGAACCCGTAACGCAGGAACCCGCCATCCACCGCGATGCACTCGCCGGTGATGTAGCTGGCCGCCGGCAGGCACAGGAAGCCGACCGCCGCGGCCACTTCCTCCGGCTCGCCGATCCGCCGCATCGGCGTGCGCTCGATCACCTGCTCGTAGTAGTCCGGATCCGACAGCGGCCCGGAGGTGCGGCGGGTGCGGATGTACCACGGCGCCACCGCATTGACCCGGATGCCGTCCTCGGCCCACTCGGCGGCGAGGTTGCGGGTCAACTGGTGCAGCGCGGCCTTGGTCATGCCGTAGGGCGCGCCGCTGCGCACATGGGTCAGCCCGGACACGCTGCCGACGTTGACGATCGCCGCGGCCGCGTGCCGCGCCAGCAGCGGATGCGCATAGCGCGACAGCTCGAAGGCCGAGAACAGGTTGGTCTCGAAGATGCCGCGCCACTCGTCCTCGGTGTAGTCCACCGCGGCCTTGCTGACGTTGCCGCCGGCGTTGTTGATCAGCAGGTGCAGGCCGTCGGCATGGTCCTCGACCCAGTCCAGGATCTCGCGGCGGTCCTCGTCGTCGGCGACATCGGCGGCCAGCGCCAGGACCCGGCGCTCGGGAAAGGCGTCGAGCAACTCGTCGCGCGCCGCTTCCAGCGCGTCGATATCGCGCGCCACCAACAGCAGGTCCGCGCCGAAGCCGAGCAATTCGCGCGCGATCGCCAGGCCGATGCCGGCACTGGCGCCGGTGATCAATGCGGTCTGTCCGTCCAGCCGCCAACGGTGCTGCATCGTCTTGCCTGTCTGCGCCGGGGTGGGCGTAGGATACCCGTCACGCTCGACGAGGTCGCCCCTATGCACGCTTCATTGCGCTTGACGACGTTGGCACTCCCGCTGCTGGCCGCGCTGGCGGCGTGCAAGCCGGCGCCGCCGAAACCGGCGGACAAGCCGCCCGAGCCGCAGGCGACCGCGCTGCGCGCGGCGATCGCGCAGCCGCTGGACCGGGCCAAGCAGGCGCAGGCCGCGACCGCGCAGGCCGCCGCCGCGCAGAACGCGGCGATCGACGCGGCCACCGGACAATAAAAAACGCCGGCTTGCGCCGGCGTCGTGTGATGTGACTTGCGCCGCGTCCGCCGATCGGCGAACGCGGAACGCCGTCAGGCCCGGATCACAGGCCGCAGAAGCAATAGGCCAGCGCCTTGACCGGCGCGCCGTCGCGCTTGTCGGTCGCGTCCTGGACGAAACGCAACTGGGTATCCAGCTCCGGCAGCTGCCGCGCCAGCAGCGCGTGCGCCATCGCCGAATCGCCCAGCATCCACGCGCCCATGCGGCTGCCGGCGAAGCCGCTGACGAACTGCGCGAACGGCGAGGCCGGCTTCTCGATGTAACGCACCCGGTACTTGTCCTTGTCGCCCAGCTTGGCGCGCGCCGCCGCGTCGGCCACCGCGTCCTTGAACCCGCCGAACGCGTCCACCAGCCCGCGTTCCTTGGCCTGCGCGCCGCTCCACACGCGGCCGCGCGCGACCTGGTCGATCGCCTCGACCGGCTTGTTGCGCGCCTGCGCGACACGGCCGGTGAAATCGGCATAGCCCTTGTTGATCACCGACTGGATCATCTGCCCCACCGCCGGGTCCATCGGCCGGGTGACGTCGAAGGCGCCGGCGAAGCGGGTGGTGCCGACACCGTCGGTATGCACGCCGATCTTGTCCAAGGTGCGGGTCAGGTTGGGGATCATGCCGAAGATGCCGATCGAGCCGGTGATCGTCGACGGGTCGGCGTAGATGCGATCGGCGTTCATGCTGATCCAATATCCACCGGACGCGGCCAGATCGCCCATCGACACCACCACCGGCTTGCCGGCGGCCTTCAGCGCCACCACCTCGCGGCGGATCTGCTCGGAGGCGAACACTTCGCCGCCCGGCGAATCCACACGCAGCACCACCGCCTTGACCCCGTCGTCGTCGCGCGCCTGGCGCAGCAGCGCCGCGGTCGATTCGCCGCCGATGCGCCCAGCCGGCTGCTCGCCGCCGCTGATCTCGCCCGCCGCGACCACCACCGCCACCTGCGGCCGCGAATCCACCGGCGAGCGGCGCAGATCGAGCTGCTGCAGATAGGCGTCCAGGTTGACGTTGCGATAGCCGGTGTCGGCATCGTCGTCGGCCACGCCGCGCTTGGTCAGCAGTTGCTCGACGTCCTCGCGGGTCTTCAGCCCGTCCACCAGCTTCTGCTGCAGGGCGAACTTGGCCATGTCGCCACCGGCCGCGGCGATTCCCTCGGGCATGGTGTCGATGCCCGCGGCGAGTTGCGCGGGCGCCAGCTTGCGCGCCTTGCCGACATCGGCCAGATAGCGCTGCCACACGTCGTTCATCCAGAACAGGTCGGCTTCCTTGGCCGCCGGCGAGGCCGCGTCGAGCACGTACGGCTCGGCAGCGGACTTGTATTCGCCGACCTTGAACAGGTGCACGTCCACGCCGAGCTTGTCCTGCAGGCCGGTGCGGAAATACTGGCGATAGCGGCCCAGGCCTTCCAGCACCACCGAGCCCATCGGGTCCAGGTAGACCTCGTTGGCCTGCGCGGCCAGCAGGTACTGCCACTGGCTCAGGCTGTCGCTGTAGGCCACCACCTGCTTGCCGGAGGCGCGCAGGTCCTGCAGCGCCGCGGCCACTTCGCGCACCGAGGCGAAGCCGCCCGGCTGCAGCTTGTCCAGGCGCAGCGCCACGCGCTCGATCTTGGGATCGGTCTTGGCCGCTTCCAGCGCGCGGATCAGGTCGCGCAACTGGATCTCCTGCGCGTCCTTGTCGCCCATCGCCTTGGCCAGCGCGCGGCTGACCGGGTCGGCGCTGAACTGCTCGACCACTTTGCCTTCCGGCGCGATCAGCAAGGTGGTGCGCTCGCGCAGCGTCTTGGCGCCGTCGCCGCGCCCCATCGCGAACACCATCGCCAGCAGGACCACCAGCAGGAAGCCGAAGAACACCAGGTTGAAGATCAGCCGGCGGGTGAAGTTCATCACATCCCACAGGCCAACGAAGAAGCTGGCGAGGGGACTGCGACGCACGGGTTGGTTCATGGAAAGCTCCGGAAGGAAAGCGTCTTGCGCGTGCGCAGCATACCGGCTGCGCCGGCACCGCACATGCGCCTGAAGTCAGGGGGTCGCGGCGGCCAGCAGGCGCCCGCTGCTGAGCCGGAAGCGCGCGGCCATCATCACCGCGGCCGCGGTCAGGCCCAGGATCAGCCCGATCCACATGCCCTGCGGCCCCCAGCCCAGCCACAGGCCGAGCCCGGCGCCCAGCGGCATGCCCAGGCCCCAGTAGGAGCACAGGGCAAGCAACATCGGCACGCGGGTGTCCTTGAGGCCGCGCAGCGCGCCGGCCGACAGCACCTGCACCCCGTCCGGGAACTGGAACGTGGCCGCGTACAGCAGCAACGTGGACGCCAGGCCGGCCACCGCGATGTCGCGGGTATAGACGCCGACGATGGCGTCGTGGCCGAACAGCAGAACCAGCGCCGACAGCGCCTGGGTGCCGAGTACGATCGCATAGCCAGCCCACGCCGCCCCGCGCACGCCCACCGCATCGCCGGCGCCGGCGGCGCGGCCGACCCGCACCGTGGTCGCCTCGCCCACGCCCATCGGCACCATGAAGCACAGCTGCGCGACGTTGATCGCGATCTGGTGCGCGGCCGCCGGCACCTCGCCCAGCCGCGCGATCAGCAGCGCGGTGACGATGAACAGGCCGCCTTCCATCAGGATGGTGACGCCGATCGGCAAGCCGGTCTTGAGCAGCCCGGCGATGGCGCGCAGGTCCGGCGCCTCGAAGGTGGCGAACAGGCGCAGCGGCGCGAAGCGCTTGGAGCGCGCCAGATAGATCGCGAAACACAGCGCCTGCAGCCACATCATGATCGCCGAGGCCATGCCCAACCCGCCGGCGCCGCGCTCGCGCAGCCCGAACAGGCCGAAGGTCAGCACGTAGCCCAGCGGCGCCAGCACCAGCAGGCCGCCGAAGCCGAGCAACATGGTCGGCAGCGTCCAGTGCATGCCCTCGCTGAGATAGCGCATGCAGAAGTACAGCACCATCGCCGGCACGCCCCAGCGGATCGCGTGCAGGAAATCGCGCGCGCCGGGCACGATCTCCGACGCGATGCCCATCCGCGGCAGCGCCAGCGGGGCCAGGCTGAGAAACGCGAACATCAGCACGCCCAGGCCCAGCGACAGCCACAGCGCCTGGCGGAACATCGGCCCGATCTGCGCATGGCGCTTGCCGCCGTCGAGCTGCGAGACCGACGCCGTCAGGGCGATCAGGGTGCCGATCGGAATCATCATCGGCAGCCACAGCAGCGCGGTGCCGACCGTCACCGAGGCCAGCGTGCGGGTGCCGTGGTGCCCGGCGATCACGTTGTCGACGAAGCTGATCAGGCCGGCGGAGACGTGTCCCAGGACCAGCGGCAGGGCGAGCTGCGCGGTACTGCGCAGTTCGCGGCCCCGGACCGAGGCCGGGGTGGAGGACGAAGACATTGCAAGACTCTGGCGATTCCGCCGACTGCGGCCGCGCGGAAAGCGCCGGCGCCGGGTGGCGAAGGGGCGGCAGTTTAACCTGTGCGATCGTTTGCCGCAGATTCGGGAAGGCGGAAGCGAAGCGCTTCTAGCCCCTCTCCCCTCGGGAGAGGGGTTGGGGTGAGGGTCCGGCGCGAAAGCGACTCGCGGAGTCGAGCGCGAAGAATCCAGAGCCGCCGATACAGCGCTCAGCGTGCGGCGCGCTGGCGCAACCAGGCCGCGCGCGTGTCCGCGCCTTGCGCCAGCAGGTCGCGGCGCAGGGCCGCGCGCTCCTGCGGCGGGGTGCGCTGCGACAACAGCGCCAGGTGCTCGCGCTGTTCGGCCGGCAAGGTCCGCAGCAAGCCCAGCAGGGCCGAGCGCTGCGCGTCCGGCACATAGCCGAACAACGGCTGCAGCGCCCAGTACTCGCCGCCCAGTTCCGGGCCCAGCAGCCAGCCATGGCGTTCCAGCGTATCCAGCGCGGCGAACTGCGCGCGCAGCGTGTGCTGCTGCTCCACCGGCAGGCCCGCGAAGGCGCTGGCCACCTGGCGCAAGCGCGCCTGGGTCGCGGCATCCAGCGCGTCCCAGGCGGCCTGGCGTTCGCGCAACTGCGCCGGGGTCAGCGCTGGTGGCACGTCGGCGGCGGCGGGCGTGGTTGGTCCCGGCGTTGCAGCGGCGGCGGTGGTGGGCGCCGCCGTGGCGGCGGCTTCCTCGGCCGTCGGCGGGTTGCGCTCGATCCGCGCCGGCGGCGCTCCGGCCGCGTACCAGGCGAAGAAATCCAGGTCGTAGACCGCCGGCTCCGGCAGCGGCGCCGGCGGCGCGGCCGGCAGCGGCGGCGCGGTGGACGCATCGGGCTCCGCCGGCAGTTCCTCGACCTGCACCGGCCCGGTATCGCCCAGCGCCAGGCTCGTCCCGGCGTCGGCGTCGGCGATGGCGCGCCGCGACGGCGCACGATCCCACCACCAGGTGCCGACCAGGGCGAGCACGACGAGCACGATCACCGCGCCCGCCAGGCGTGCCCGGACCGGGCTGCGTGCCTGCGTCCGGCGTGGCGCGGGCGCGCGCTCCGGCGCCGAGGACGCCGCCGCCGACGCAGCGGCGGGCACGGCGGCGGCGATGGCCGCATCGCGCAACTGGGCCAGAGCATCCAGCCGCGCCGGCGGCAACGCACGCAGGTGCTGCTGGGCGGCATCGGCGAGCGCGCGCCAGCCGGCCGCGTCCGGACGACCGTCGGCATCGCGCGGGCAGGCCCGCGCCAAGGCCTGCTGGTACGCCTCGGTGGACTGGTCCAGGACCTGCGCCGCGGTCGGCTCGTCCAGCCCGGCCACGATCCGCAGCAGCAGCGCCAGACGGTCCGCCGCCGTCAGTTGGCCCAGGTGCGCCAGCGGCGCCGGCCACGCGCTGCCGGCGGCGGGGGCGGCCTGGCGCAGCGTCGGCACCGCGGCGAACAGCTTCCAGAAGCGCAATGGCCAGTCGGACATCGGCAGGGCCGCGGCGTGGCTGCGGAAGGCGCGCATGGCCGCGGCCAGCGCCGGCATCCCGCGCGCGGCGCTGCCGCTCTGCAGGTCGGCCAGCACCGCGGCACGGCGTTCGACGCCACGCAGGAAGGCGGCCAGGGCGGGCGCGGCGACCGCGCCATCGGAGGGGGGCGCGGCGGTCATCGGAACTCCATCATCGGCGCGATGATAGCGAGGCCGCCGCCGCGCCGCGCGCTTGACAAACGCCTGCCGATCAGCCGCTTCAGGCGCCAGCCGGGCCCATCGCCGGGGCGGGTTGTGCACAGCACGCCGAAGCGGCTGGGGGCGCCCCTGTCAAGCCCCTCGCGAAATCATGTTGCAGCCATGTTTCACGGCCAAGTTGTTGTTATTCAAGACATATATTCGATTGGCGCTTTTTTGTCCAACTTGTGGCAGAGGCTTGTGAATCCGTCTTCACGGCGTGGAGCATGGGCGTCGTACACAGCTTTATCCACAGCGCGTGTGGATAAACTCGATTCCCCAGGCGCGGCAACGATTTACGACTTGTTTATCACTTTGGCGGGAGCAATCGCCCGCAACTGGCTCAGTCCCGCCACCGCGCACGGCGAGCGCGAGGCACCCGCGCCCGGCCGCTAGACTACGGCCGATGCCGCCCCCCCTCGCCACCCTTCGCGTCGCCCTGCCGCTGCCGTTGCCGCAGTTGTTCGACTACCTGCCGCCGCCCGGCAGCGCCGCCGCGGCGGACGATCTCGGCCGCCGCCTGAAGGTGCCCTTCGGCAACCGCGAGTTGAGCGGGGTGGTCGCCGCCCTGGGCCAGGTCGAGGACGGCGACGGCCTGCGCGCGGCGCTGGCCTGGCTCGACCCGGTGCCGCTGCTGCACGGCGAACTGGCCGACTCCCTGCACTGGCTGGCGCGCTACAGCCACGCGCCGCTGGGCGAGGTGCTGGCGACCGCGCTGCCGGTGACCCTGCGCCGCGGCGAGGCCTTGCCGGACACCCACGCCTGGGCCTGGCGCCTGACCGAAGCCGGCGCCAGCCACCGCGCCCGTGCCGGCACCCGCCCGCACCGCTTCGCCGAGTTGCTGCGCGCCGGGCCGCTGGACGAGGACCGGCTGGACCAGGCGATGGACGACTGGCGCAGCGCCGCGCGCAGCCTGGCCAAGCGCGGCTTCGCCGAACGCATCGCGGTGCCGGCCAGTGCCGCGGCGCCGCGGCCGCAGCCCGGCCCCACCCCGAACGACGAGCAGCAGGCCGCGATCGACGCCATCGTCGCCGCGCCGGGCTTCGCCCCGTTCCTGCTCGACGGCGTCACCGGCAGCGGCAAGACCGAGGTCTACCTGCAGGCCATCGCCGCCTGCCTGGCGCGCGGCGGCCAGGCGCTGGTGCTGGTGCCGGAGATCGGCCTGACCCCGCAGACCCTGGCGCGGTTCCGCGCGCGCCTGGGCGTGCCGGTGCACGCGCTGCATTCCGGCCTCACCGACAACGAGCGCGCGCGGGTCTGGACCGCCGCCTGGCGCGGCGAGGCGCGGGTCGTGGTCGGCACCCGCTCGGCGGTGTTCGTGCCGCTGCCGCAGGCCGGGCTGATCGTGGTCGACGAGGAACACGACGGCAGCTACAAGCAGCAGGACGGCATCCGCTACCAGGCCCGCGACTTCGCCCTGGTGCGCGGCAAGGCGCTGGATGTGCCGGTGCTGCTGGGCAGCGCCACGCCATCGCTGGAGAGCCTGCACAACGCCGCGTCGGGCCGCTACGCGCACCTGCGCCTGACCCGCCGCGCCGGCGAGGCGCGGCCGCCGACGGTGCGCGTGCTCGACGTGCGCAAGCGGCCGCTGCAGGACGGCCTGTCGCCGGAGGTGCTGGCCGGGATCGGCAGCGCGCTGGCCGAGGGCGGCCAGGTGCTGGTGTTCAAGAACCGCCGCGGCTACGCGCCGGTGCTGCTGTGCCACGACTGCGGCTGGACCGCGCCGTGCCAGCGCTGCAGCACGCCGCTGCACGCCACGCCGATGACCGTGCACGCCGGCGGCCGGCGCCTGCAATGCCATCACTGCGGCGCGCGCCAGCCGGCGCCGCTGGCCTGCCCGGATTGCGGCAGCCTGGCGCTGCAGCCGCAGGGCATCGGCACCGAACGCCTGGAGGAACGCCTGCTGCAGGCCTTCCCCGACGTGCCGGTGGTGCGCATCGACCGCGGCACCACCCAGCGCCGCGACGCGCTGGAGACGCAACTGGCCACGCTCGGCAGCGCGCCCGGCATCCTGGTCGGCACCCAGATCCTGGCCAAGGGCCACGACCTGCCGCAGCTGAGCCGGGTAGTGGTGGTCGGCATCGACGAAGGCCTGTTCTCGGCCGATTTCCGCGCCAGCGAGAAACTGGCGCAGCAGTTGATCCAGGTCGCCGGACGCGCCGGACGCGCCGCGCGTCCCGGCGAGGTGTGGCTGCAGACCCACCATCCCGGGCATGCGCTGCTGGAGACCTTGGTACACGGCGGCTACCACGCCTTCGCCGAGGCCGAACTGGCGCAGCGCGAGGCCGCCGGCTTCCCGCCGTTCGCGCACCTGGCGCTGCTGCGCGCCGAGGCCAAGCAGGTCGAGCACGCCAACGCCTTCCTGGCCGCGGCGCGCGCGCTGCTGCCGGACGACGACGCCGTGCAGCGCTTCGGGCCGATGCCGGCCCCGATGCCGCGCCGGGCGGGCTTCCAGCGCACCCAGTTGCTGCTATCGGCCAACACCCGGCGCGCGCTGCATGCGCTGCTGGATGCGGCGATGCCGGCGATCTACGCATTGCCGCAGGCGCGCCGGGTACGCTGGTCGCTGGACGTGGATCCGCAGGACCTCTACTGACCCGGGCGCGGCGCCCGCGCCGCGTGCCCTGAGGGATCGACACCGCCTCGACCGCAGCCGCTCGTCTGTAGGAACGGCTTCAGCGGCGACGAGCGAAGCCACCCAACCATCCGACAGCGGACACAGTCGGGACTGAAGCCCCTCCCACAGCGCACTGTGCAAGCCGACGGCACACGCTGTGCTGTAGGAGCGGCTTCAGCCGCGACAAACGAAGCCACCCAACCCACCGACACCGGACACAGTTGGAACCGAAGCCCCCAGTGCACGCTGCAAGCCGGCCGCACACGCCCTGCTGTAGGAGTCAACTGTCATGCAGCAGCGATGACGGGAGGCGCGTAAGAGGCCTGATCGCGTGCGATGGCGTTGAGCCAGCGTAGGTACTTGTGCATGCAGGCGACGATGGCGACCTTGGCCGGTTTGCCGGCCGCTTGCAGGCGCGCATAGGTCTGGGCCAAGGGGGATTTGGCGCGGATGCTGGCCCAGGTGGCCATGTACAGCGCGCGGCGCACGTCGCTGCGCCCGCCTTTGATGCGGCGCTGGCCTTGCCAGCGGCCGCTGTCGTGATTGAACGGTGCCAGCCCGACCAGGGCAGCCAGCTTGCGCGGCGGCAGCGTTCCCAGTTCCGGCAGACCTGCGGCCAGGGTGGCGCGCAGGATCGGCCCCAGCCCCGGCACTTTGGGCAGGGTCGAACACGCGTCGGCCTGCTGCTGGAGGTCTCGCTTCAGCGCATCGCTCTGCCGCTTCAGCAGGTCGATCGCTTCCTGGCAGTGGCGCCGCACCTCCGGGCTGGTGATGTGCTCCAAACGCCGCCGGAGGGCGTCGTGCTGGCCGACCAGGGCGTTGCGCAGATCCAGCAGTTCGCGCAGGTGCTGCAGGTGCTCGGGCAACACGTCCGTCGGGGTGGCCGCAATGGCTTGGGCGGCAACCGCCAACAGGCGCGCGTCCAGGGCATCGGTCCTGGCCTTGATGCCCAGCGCCTTGGCCAGCGCCCGCGGGCGCTGCGCGCACATCCGCACCGCCGGCAAGTCGGCCTGGCGCAACGTCCGCAGCACCTCATGTTCGTAGCCACCGCTGGCTTCCAGCACGATCCGTTCGCACTCCAGCCTCGCCAGACGCTGGACCAGCTCAACGCGCCCTTGCGGCGTGTTGGGCTGGGTCCAGGCCAGTGCGTCCGGCAGCACATGAATGACCAGTTCGGCCTTGGCAACATCGATCCCGACAAAGCGCCGCATAGACTTTCTCCGCAGTAGACTTAGGGTCGAGAGCGCTCCTGCCAATGCCCAGGCTTGTGATGTTCGAGCTCCCGGCTCAGGCAACTGTTCGGGCTTGTCAGGCAGGAGAACCGGGGTGCGGCGGCGCTGACTCCTACTCGTGCTCGCTTGGCACTGCGGCTTAACGGCCTGCCGCACCCCGCTCTCACCTTCAACGATAGACCCTCTTTTGACACAAGCGGCTTCAGCCGCGACGAAGGACGCCGCCAACCCTCCGGCATCGGACCCGGTCGGCGCCGAAATCCCTCTCACAACGCACCCAGCAAGCCGCTGCACGCACTCGCCGGGACAAAGCAAGCCGCGTGTTCTCAGCCCGCCAGCCCCAACACGGCGACCAACTGCACCCGCAACGCCGCACTGTCGCCGGCCTCCACGCAGCGCCACGCTCCCTCGGCCGCATCCAGACCACAAGCGGCGGTGGCGATCACCGGCTTGCCCAGCGCCAACGCCAGCAACAGGCCGCGCGGCTGTTGCTCGATCCACGCCGGCAACACCACCACCGCGGCGGCCTGCACGCCCTCCGCCATCGATCCGACGCGACACACCTCCACGCCACTCCAGAACCCCGGCGTTTCCTGCGCGCCCGGCGGCAACAACAAGCGCACCGGCAGGCCGCGCAGCGCCTCGCGCACTTCGAGCGCGCCCTTGCGCGCCAGCGCGGAGGACGCCAACAACACATCCATCGTGCCGTCGCCGGACCGCACAGTGGCCGGCAGCGAGGGATCAGGCAGCGGCGGCCGCTGCCACGCCAGCGCGATGCCGCGATCGCCGGCCAACGCCAGCAACTGGCGATGCGGCGTGATCCAGTGCCGCGCCTGCGCCAGCGCCGCGCGCTCGGCCTCGACCAGCCGCGGATCGGCGCGGAAGTCGCGCAACGTGGGGCTGCCGGGATGCCGCTGCGCGGCGGCGTCCAGGCGCGCTTGCAGCAACTGCATCGGCAAGGCGGTCATGCACACGTCCCAGCGCCGGCCCTGCAGTTCGCCGGCCAGCCACAATTCCGGCAACAGGCCCTGCGGCACCACCAGGTCGACGTCGCGCGGCCCCAACCGCCGCAGCAGCGCGCGCAGGCGGATCCGCTGCGCGCGTTGCCGCGCCTGCGGCAGCGGCACGCCGCGACGCAGCCACCAGCGTTGCAACAGCGCCGCGTGCCACACCGCGATGCTGGCCCGACGCAGCGCCAGCACGCGATCGCCGGGCTGCCGCCGGCGCGCGCGGTCGGCGGCGAACTCCGGCCAGTCCTCGTCGACCAGCCAGGTGCGGCGGAGGCCGTCCATGCCCGTCGGCACATGCCGATGGCAACTCTCGCGACCGCAACGCGTGCAATCGTTGGCCGCGGCATCCGCCGCCGCGGCGCGGCGCGGCGGCGACAACGGCAGCGGCAACGCGGCGACGCCGGGCGCGCCGCCCACGATGCGCACGTGCAGCGCCTCGCCATCCAGCCACACCTCCAGCCGCCATGCCGATGGCGCGCGCAGGCGCAGGTCGACATAGTTCCAGAACACCACCGCGTCGCGGTCGCGCTCGGCCAGCGAACCGGGAATCACCTGCGTATGCCGGTGCCGCTCGACGATCTCCAGCCCCTGCCGCAACGCGGCGTCGTAGATCGCGTTGGACAACTGGCACAGACCGCCGCCGATCGACGGCACCAGGCAGCCTTCGCGCAGTTCGCGGCCGGCGACGAAACCGCGCCGGCGCGTGGCCCGACCGAGTTGCCGCCAGAAGCTGAAGGTCGCACCGGCCGGCACCTCGATGCCGTGCAGCAGGCGCGCGGCCACGCGCAGGTTGTGGATCTTGCCGGCGACCAGCAGCGGCGCGGTTTCTTCCGACAGCGGCCACAGCGCGGTGACCGATTCGGACAGCGTGCCCGCCTCGACCGGCAGCCCGGTGTCGCGGCGGTGCCGGCGCGGCCCGCCGCGCGCGTCGCGCAGCGCGCGGCGCAGCTGCAGCAGCCGGGTCTTCAGCAGGAACCGCACGCTGCCCCAGCGCGACGGCATCGTCGCGACGGGCGATGCCATGGGCCGCTCCGTTGTCGTCGTTCGCATCACCATGCGCTCCCCCCGCATCCCTGCCTGCGCCTGTCCTCGCGCTACTATAAGCGCATGCAATTCCACTCCCCCAGTCCTTGCATGCCGCGCCGACGGGCGGCCGATCGCCGACCATCCGCCGCGCAACGCGGCAGGCTCGGCAACGGCGGCCAGCGGCTCTCCCCATGCCTGCCTGGACTGCCCGATGTCTAGCGCGCCCGTGCCGCACCTGATCGTGGTCGGCGGCGGTTTCGCCGGCCTGTGGGCCACCCGCGCGCTGGCCAAGACGCCGCTGCGCATCACCCTGATCGACCGCCGCAACCACCACCTGTTCCAGCCGCTGCTGTACCAGGTCGCCACCGCCGGGCTGTCGGCGCCGGACATCGCCGCGCCGCTGCGGCAGATCCTGCGCCACCAGGACAACGTCGAGGTGCGCCTGGGCGAAGTGGTGCACATCGACAAGCAGGCGCGGCAGGTGCGCCTGAGCGATGGCCAGACGTTGGCCTACGACTACCTGCTGGTCGCCACCGGCGCCACCCACGCCTATTTCGGCCACGACGCCTGGGCGGCGCACGCGCCGGGCCTGAAAACCCTGGACGACGCGCTGCACCTGCGCCGCCACCTGCTGCTGGCGTTCGAGCGCGCCGAGGCGGAAACCGACCCCGCCGCGCGCGCGGCCTGGCTCAGCTTCGCCATCGTCGGCGGCGGCCCCACCGGCGTCGAATTGGCCGGCACCCTGGCCGAGATCGCGCGGCACACCCTCAAGCACGAGTTCCGCCGCATCGACCCGTCCGAAGCCAAGGTGCGGCTGATCGAGGCCGGCCCGCGGGTGCTGTCCTCGTTCCCGGAACCGCTGTCGGCGAAGGCGCAGAAGCAACTGGAAAAACTGGGCGTGGAAGTGCTGACCGGCGTGCCGGTGGCCGACATCGACGCCAGCGGCTATCGGCTGGGCAGCACCTTCGTGCCCGCGCGCACCGTGGTCTGGGCCGCCGGCGTGGCGGCCTCGCCGCTGGCGCGCACGCTGGACGCGCCGCTGGACCGCAGCGGACGCGTGCAAGTGCAGCCGGACCTGAGCATCCCCGGCCATCCGGAGTTGTTCGTGGCCGGCGATCTGGCCGCGCTGCAACAGGCCGACGGCCGCCCGGTGCCCGGCGTGGCGCCGGCGGCCAAGCAGATGGGCCGGCACGTCGCCGACACCCTGCGCCGGCGGCTGCGCGGCGACACCGCCAGCGCGCCGTTCCGCTACGCCGACTACGGCAACCTGGCCACCATCGGGCGCATGGCCGCGATCGTGCACCTGGGCCGACTGCAGTTCTCCGGCGTGGTGGCCTGGTGGTTCTGGCTGGCCGCGCACGTGTTCTTCCTGATCGGCTTCCGCAACCGCGTCGTGGTGCTGCTCAACTGGGCCTGGGCGTACTGGAGCTACCAGCGCGCCGCGCGCATCATCCTCGGCGATCCGCCGGCGGCGGAGGAAACGCAGGAGCAGGCCCCGACACCCTTGGAGAGGTGACACCGCCCGACCGGGCTGCGATCCTAGCCGGCCGTTTGCCGCGCCGCAGTCCCCGTCTTGGCGACCCTCCTGTTCCTGCTCGACCTGCTCGGCACCTTCGTGTTCGCGATCAGCGGCGCCACCGTCGGCGTGCGCCATCGCCTGGACCTGTTCGGCGTGCTGGTGCTGTCGTGCGCGGCCGCGGTGTCCGGCGGCATTGCCCGCGACGTGCTGATCGGCGCCACCCCGCCGGCAGCGCTGGCCGACGTGCGCTATCTCGGCGTCGCCTGCCTGGCCGGGCTGCTGGCCTTCTACCGCCACCACACGGTCGAGCGCCTGCGCAATCCGGTGCAGATCTTCGATGCGATGGGCCTGGCGCTGTTCGCGGTGTACGGCACCAGCAAGGCGCTGGCGTTCGGCCTGGGCCCGCTCAGCGCCACCTTGCTGGGCATGCTCAGCGGCATCGGCGGCGGCATCGTCCGCGACCTGCTGGTGGCGCGCACGCCGGTGGTACTGCAGGCCGAGCTGTACGCGGTGGCGGCGCTGCTCGGCGGCGGCGTGGTCGCCGCGGCGCAGGTGCTGCACCTGCCGCAGCCCTGGGGTCTGGCGGTCGGCGCGGTGCTGTGTTTCGGCCTGCGCTTCATGGCGATCCGCTACGGCTGGCACCTGCCGGTGGCGCGTCCGCCGGAATCGTAACGGAGTCGCACGGGGCGCCCGACATTCGAAGTTACCGCACTAGGCGCATCGCCGAGGACAAAAGAAAAGGCCCGGCGGTGCCGGGCCTTTCGCATGTTGCAACCGATCGCCGCAGGCGACTCAGGCGACGAACAGCGCCTTCATCTTCTTCAGCGCGTTCGCCTCGATCTGGCGGATGCGCTCGGCCGACACGCCGTACTCGTCGGCCAGCTCCTGCAGGGTGATCTTGCTGTCGGCATCCAGCCAGCGGCGCTTGATGATGTCGCGCGAACGCGCATCCAGTTCCGCCAGGCCTTCGCGCAGCAGCTGCAGCTGGTTGTCCTCGCTGTCGGCGCGTTCGTAGGCCTGCGAGGGATCTTCCTCGTTGGCCATCAGATACGCGGCCGGCGACGGCGGCGCGTGATCGTCGTCCTCGTCGGACGGCGCATCGAAGCCGATGTCGCGACCGGACAGGCGCGACTCCATCTCCATCACCTCGCGCTCGGACACGTTGAGGTCCTTGGCGACCGCGGTGACTTCCGCCGCGTTCATCCAGCCCAGGCGGGTCTTGGACTTGCGCAGGTTGAAGAACAGCTTGCGCTGCGCCTTGGTCGTGGCGACCTTGACGATGCGCCAGTTCTTCAGGATGTACTCGTGCATCTCGGCACGGATCCAGTGCACCGCGAAGCTGACCAGGCGCACGCCCATGTCCGGGTCGAAGCGCTTGACCGCCTTCATCAGGCCGATGTTGCCTTCCTGGATCAGGTCGCCCAGCGGCAGGCCGTAGCCGTTGTAGCCGCGGGCCACGTGGACCACGAAGCGCAGGTGGGAATGGACCAGTTCGCGCGCCGCATCCAGGTCTTCCTGGTCACGGTAACGCACCGCCAGCGCACGTTCCTCGTCGGACGTCAGCACCGGGATCTGGTGCACGGCGCCGATGTAGGCATCCAGCGAACCGAGCGGACTGGGAATCGGGAGGTTGTTGGCCACCATCGCGGTGGCGGGAATGGTCTGGCTCATAGGGGCTCATCTTAGCAGTCAACTATTTGGACTGCTGGGTACAGTAAAAAGTTCCTGCGTTCCACTGCTGGAACATTCGCATCAGGAATGGGACTGTGACGGAGACCACTGGAACGCTGCGGCGGGAGGTGCGTAACCGATTACCCGGGCAAAACTAGCACCCGGCCCGCGAAATTTGCGTACATCCGGCGCCGCTCGGAGGCGGCCGTCGAACCGCCGTTCAGCCGCCGTCGGCTGTCGCGTCCAGCGCCGCGCGCGGCGGCAGGCTCCAGTCGATCGGCGGCGCGCCGCGGCGGCGCAGGTACTCGTTGGCCGCCGAGAAATGCTTGCAGCCCAGGAAGCCGCGGTGCGCCGACAGCGGCGAGGGGTGCGGGGCCTTCAGCACGCGGTGGCGGCGGGTGTCGATGACCTTGCCCTTGGCCTGGGCGTAGCTGCCCCAGAGCAGGAACACCAGGCCCTCGCGCTCGCGGTTGAGGGTCTCCACGACGTGGTCGGTAAAACCCTCCCAGCCCTTGCCCTGGTGCGCGCCGGCGCGGCCTTCCTCCACCGTCAGCACCGCATTGAGCAGCAGCACGCCGCGCTGCGCCCACGGCAGCAGGCAGCCATGGTCGGGACGGCGGATGCCCAGGTCGTCCTCGATCTCCTTGTAGATGTTCAGCAGCGACGGCGGCACCGGCACCCCGGGCAGCACCGAGAAGCACAGCCCGTGCGCCTGCCCGTAGCCGTGGTACGGATCCTGGCCGAGGATCACCACCTCGACCTTGTCGAACGGGGTCGCCTCGAACGCGGCGAAGATCTGCCGCCCTGGCGGGAAGATCCGCGCGCCGGCCGCCTTGCGCTGGCGCAGGAAGTCGGCCAGCGCGCGCATCTCCGGGCGCAGCAGCCAGTCGCCGACCTGCGCCTTCCACGAGGGTTCCAGTTGGATCCGGGTGTCGTCTTCGTTGCTCATGCGGGTTCGGCGGGTCGCTCGGTCAGAAGGTCACGGCGGTGTCGTTGAGCTTGGCCAAGCGCAGCTGGAACAGCACCTTGGTGACCAGCAGGCGCTCCTCGATCGGCTTCTGCACCAGGTCGTTGGCGCCGGCGCGCAGCAGCTCGGACTGGTTGTGCGGATTGCTGTCGCCGGTCATCACCAGCACCGGCATGCGCCGCTTGCCGTAGGCGAAATCGATGCGGATGCGCTGCACCACGTCGCGGCCGTTGAGTTCGCCCTTGAGGGTGACGTCGGTCAGCACCAGGTCGATGCGGCGCGTGGTGCGGCCCAACGACTCGGCGGTGAGCAGCGCGAACGCGTCTTCGGCGGTGAGCACGTGCACCACGCGCAGTTCCTGGCGTTCGAGCATGCGCTTGGTCGCCTCGGCGACCACGCGGCTGTCCTCGACGTAGAGCACGGTGGCGCCGGCCACCGGCTGCGGCTGCACGTAGCCGCGGATGAAGGTCGCCAGCGCCTCGTGGCCCAGCGCCTTGTCGAAATAGTCGGTGACGTATTCGGTGAAGCGGCGCTCGACCAGGTGCTGCTGGGCGTCGCCGGACACCACGATCACCGGCACGTAGGCCTGCCCCGCCGCCTCGCGCACGCTGCGCGCCAGGGCCAGGCCGTCGCCGTCGGGCAGCGCCAGCGAGGTGGTGACCAGATCGACCGGGCCGGCCTCCAGCGCCGCGCGCGCCTCGGCGATGTTGGCGCAGCCGACCACTTCCACGTCCGGCAGTTCGCGGTGCAGCACATCGGCGATCAACTTGCGCACCAGCTTGGAGCCATCGACCACCATCACCCGCGGGGCGTCGCTGATCAGGTGCTTGAGCTCGTGCCGGGACATGCGCGCCTCAGGTGTCGGTGGGACGCGTCTGGCGCAGGAAGTGGCCGGTCACCAGCCACGCGCCGAGCCAGCCCAGCAGCAGGGTGCCGAGCAACACGAACCCCGAGTGCAAGGCGTCCAGGCCGTGCAGCGCGAAATGACTGCCGTAGCTGTCGGCCAGCTCCGCCAGCGGCGGCCCCAGCGCCAGCCCGGAGGCGGCGATCAGGCCCAGCGCCAGCGCGCCGGCACCGAAGCCGTACCACGCGCCCAGGTACAGGAATGGGCGGCGGATGAAGCCATCGCTGGCGCCGAGCAGCTGCAGCACGCCGATCTCCTCGCGCCGCGACTGGATGTCCAGGCGCACGGTGTTGCCGACCACCAGCACCGCGCCGGCGCCGAGCAGCAACGACAGGACCTGCACCAGGCGCTCGCCGAACCGCAGCCAGCCGTCCAGGCGCTTGCGCCACAGCGCGTCGTGCTGCACCAGGTCGGCCTGCGGCAATGCGCTCAGCGAGGCCGCCAACGGCGCGTCGTCGGCCACCGCCGGGGTCACGATCAGCAGCGTCGGCAACGGATTGTCGTCGAGCGCGTCCAACGCCTCGCCCAGCCCCGCGCTGTCGCGCAGCTCGGCCATGCCCTGCTCGGGCGTGCGCAGCGCCACCGCGGCCACGTCGGCGCGCCCGCGCAGCGTCGTCGCCAGCGCATTCGCCGCGGTCGCGTCGACGCCGGTCTTGAGGAACACGTTGATGTCGCGCGACTGCTGCACGCTGCCGGCGAAGTGCTTGAGGTTGTCCAGCGCGATCGACAGCCCCAGCGGCAGGGCCAGGGCCAGCGCCATCACCGCCATGGTCAGCAGCGTCGCCCACGGTTTGCGCATGGCGCGGCCGAGGCTGTAGACGATGCTGTGCAGGTGGTGGTCCCACCACACGCCCAGGCGCGAGGGCGCCGCGGCGGTATTGCGTGCGCTCATTCGGCCAGGTCCTGCGGCGAGATGTCGTCGATGAGGCGGCCGTGGTCCAGGATCAGCACGCGCTTGCGCATCTGCTTGAGCAGCGCCAGGTCGTGGCTGACCACCAGCACGCTGGTGCCGCGCGCCGGCAATTCGGCGAACAGTTGCATGATCTCCGCGGCCAGGGTCGGGTCGAGGTTGCCGGTCGGCTCGTCGGCGACCAGCAGCCGCGGTTCGGCGACCATCGCCCGGGCGATGCCGACGCGCTGCTGCTCGCCGGCCGACAGTTGCGAGGGCAGCGCCTTCTCGCGATGGCCCAGGCCCATGCGTTCGAGCACCGAGCGCACGCGCTTGCCGATCTCGGCGCGGCGGGTGCCGCGCAGGATCAGCGGCAGCGCCACGTTCTCGGCGATGCTGCGATCCATCAGCAGGCGGTGATCCTGGTACACCGCGCCGACCTCGCGCCGGTGCAGCGGCACGCGCCGCCCGCGCACCTTCAGCAGGTTGCGCTCGCCGAACAGCACCGCGCCGCGCGACGGACGCTCGCTGAGGTGGATCAACTTGAGCAAGGTGCTCTTGCCCGCCCCGGAATGGCCGGTGACGAACAGCATCTCGCCCTCCTCCACCTGGAAGCTGACATCCACCAGCGCCGCGTGGCCGCCGGCGTACTGTTTGCTGACATTGTCGAACCGCAGGACGCTCATCCAGCGATTATGCCGGAGCGGCCCGGGTGTTCGTCCACCGTGCGCACGCCGCGAACGGTGGAGCGCCGGCGCATCAGGAGCTGGAGACCAGCGAGCGCAGCTTGCGGCCGAGCCGGGTCAGGAACGAATCGTTGGCGGCCGCGGCCGGTGCCGCGGCGCGGTCGCCCTGGCGCGCAGCCTTGACCGGCGTGGCCACGACCTGCACCGGCTTGGCCGGCGCCTCGGTCGGCACCGACGCGGCAGCGCCCTCCGCGCCTTCCAGCGGGCGGCCACCACGACGACGCCGGCGCTTGCGCGGCGGACGCTCGCCTTCCACCGCCGGCGCGCCGTCGGCGGCCGGACGCGGCGGCCTCGGCTTGGGCGCCGCGACCGCTGCCGCGGCCACCGTCTCGTTGGCGACCGAACCGGCCGCCGCCGTCTCCGCCACCGCACCTGCCGTTGCACCGGCCTCGGCCGGACGCGGCGTGCGCGGACGCCGCGGCTTGCCGTCGGCACCGCGCGCCTCGCCGCGGCCGCCAGGCCCGCTGCGGCCGCCACCGGGCTTGCCGCGACCGCTGCCGCCGCCGCGGCGCTGCTCGTCGGCTTCGCGCTGCGCACGCGCCTCGCGGAAGATGTCGCCGATGCTCTCGTCGCCGTCCGCGTCGGCCTCGGCCGCCTCGCCTTCGACCACCGCACGCGGGGTGCGCGGCAACGCCACCAGCAACTCGGCGGTGACCGGCTCGACCGGGATCTTCTGTTCGATGTAGGCCTCGATGTCCGGCAGGCTCATCGCGTAGCGCTCGCAGGCGAAGCTGATCGCGTCGCCCTCCTCGCCCAACCGCGCGGTACGGCCGATACGGTGCACGTAGTCCTCGGCGTCGAACGGCAGGTCGTAGTTGTAGACGTACTTGACCCCGTCGATGTGCAGGCCGCGCGCGGCCACGTCGGTGGCCACCAGGATCTCCAGCTGCCCCTTCTGGAAGCGGTTGAGCAGGGTCTCGCGCTTCTTCTGCGGCACGTCGCCGGACAGCACGCCGACCCGGTAGCCGTTGCGCTCCAGCGAGCGCGCCACGCGCTCGACGAACGCCTTGGTATTGACGAACACCATGGTGCGCGCGCCCTCGCTGCGCGACAGCAGGCCCAGCAGCAGGGTCAGCTTCTCCTCGTCGGAGGGGAAGTAGATGCGCTGGCGCACGCGCGCGGCGGTGATGCTCTCGGTCTCGACCACGAGCTTTTCCGGCTCGTTCATATGTTCGTAGGCCAGCTCCAGCACGCGGTGGCTGAGGGTGGCCGAGAACAGCAGGGTCTGCCGGGTGCCGCGCTCGGGCATGCGCCGCAGCAGGAAGCGGATGTCCTTGATGAAGCCCAGGTCGAACATGCGGTCGGCTTCGTCGAGCACGCAGATCTCGCAGGCGTGCAGCGACACCACCTTGTGCTGCTTGACGTAGTCGATCAGGCGGCCGGGGGTGGCGATGATCACGTCCACGCCCTGCTGCAGCAGTTCGCGCTGCTTGTCGTAGTCCACGCCGCCGTAGACCAGCGCGAAGCGCAGGCCGAGGTCGGCACCGAACTTCACCGCGTCCTTGTGGATCTGGATCGCCAGTTCGCGGGTCGGGGCCAGGATCAGCGCGCGCGGATCCTCCGGCTTGCGGTCGGCCAGCGCCGGGCGGCTGAGCAGGCGGTTCATCACCGTCACCAGGAACGCCAGGGTCTTGCCGGTGCCGGTCTGGGCCTGGCCGGCCACGTCGCGGCCCGGCAGGGCCACCGGCAGGGTCAGCGCCTGGATCGGGGTGCAGCGGGTGAAACCGGCGCCTTCGAGCCCGGCCAGCAGCGCCGGTTGCAGTTCGAACGCGGAAAAAGTCACATCGGTCAGCGGTTTGTCGCTCATCATTCCATCTTCGTGAGGCCACCCCGCCCGAAGCGTAAGGTCGCGGCTTGCATCGGCCCCGGCAGCGTCGCACACTGGCGTCTTCCATGCCGGGTCGCGCGACAGGGGGAATCCCTTGATTTCGCCGCGCAATGCCCCAGTTTACCGCAATGCGGCGGCCACCCGGTCCGGCCGGTCGCATTGGCCCAGGAGATACCAAGTGAGCGACAAGGTCCTACACGTCGGCGACGCCGATTTCGATACCGCCGTGCTGCAATCCGGCGAGCCGGTCCTGGTGGACTTCTGGGCGGAATGGTGCGGGCCGTGCAAGATGATCGCCCCGGTGCTGGACGACCTGGCCGACACCTACGACGGCAAGCTCAAGGTGGCCAAGGTCAACGTCGACGAGAACCGCGCCACCGCGATCAAGTACCACGTGCGTTCGATCCCGATGCTGCTGCTGTTCAAGGACGGCCAGGTCCAGGCCACCCAGATCGGCGCGGTCGGCAAGGGCCAGCTCACCCAGATGATCGACAAGACCCTGGGCGGCGCGGCCGCCTGAGTCCGCTGTCGCCGCCCCGCCGCGGGGCGGCCAGCGTTTGACCGGCCCGCGGCGCCCCCGCCGGCCGGCTGAATCGCCCGGTAACGCCAGCTTGCCGTGGTTGCGCGGCGATGATAGTGTCGGCGCATCCGGTGGCATTCGCGCACCGCACCCCCTCTGGAAGATTCTCTTCTAGACCCCTTCCCAACCCGTTTGCCCCCACGCTGGGCGCTCGCACTCATAGCGAGGAATCACCACTTGTCCGATAACACCATCATCGAACCCGGGAGCGTCGACGCCCCCGCCGAGAAGCGCGTGCGCAAGCCGCGCGTCAGCAAGGCCGCCAGCGGCGCTGAAGGCGGCGCCGAGCACGGCGCGCCGGCACAGCCGAACCTGCCCCTGAATCCGGCGCCGTCCCCCGCCCAGGCCGAAGCGCCGCGGGCCGCGCCGCAGCAGGAACGCCCCGCGCCGCAGGAACCCGCCGCGTCCGCGTCGCAGCAGCAGCCCCAGTCCGCTCCTGCTTCCGGCGGCGATGCCCAGGGCCAGGGCGGCGGCAACCAGAACGACGGCGGCGAAGCGCGCGAGCCGCGCGAAGGCGGCAATCCGCGCTTCAACAACCAGAATCCGCAAAACCAGAACAACCAGAACCAGAACAACCAGCAGGGCAATCGCCGCGACCGCTTCCGCAATCGCCGCGACCGCGACCGCGGTGGTGGTGGCGGCAACGGCGGCGGCGGCCGCGATCGGTTCCAGGACAACGGCCTGCCCAGCGACAACGGCGCCAACGAAGTGTTCGTGCCGCGCCCGCATGCCAACGTGCCGGAAGGGTTCCCGATCTACTCGCTGAGCGACCTGAAGCGGATGCCGGCGCAGAAGCTGCTGGACATCGCCGAGCAGCTCAACATCCAGGACGGCGTGGCCCGCGCGCGCAAGCAGGACGTGATCTTCGCCCTGCTGAAGGTGCTGACCCGCCACGGCGAAGGCGTCGCCGCCGACGGCGTGCTGGAAATCCTGCCGGACGGCTTCGGCTTCCTGCGCGCGGCCGAGGCCAGCTATCTGGCCGGCCCGGACGACACCTACATCTCGCCCAGCCAGATCCGCCGCTTCAACCTGCGCACCGGCGACCACCTGTCCGGCCGCATCCGCTTCCCGAAGGACGGCGAGCGCTACTTCGCGCTGTCGATCGTCGACACCATCAACGGCGAGCCGCTGGAAGCGAGCAAGAACAAGGTCCTGTTCGAGAACCTGACCGCGCTGTTCCCGCGCAAGCGCTTCACCCTGGAGCGCGGTAACGGCTCCTCGGAAGACATCTCCGGCCGCATCCTCGACCTGATGGCGCCGCAGGGCAAGGGCCAGCGCGCGCTGATCGTGTCCCCGCCCAAGGCCGGCAAGACCATGCTGATGCAGCAGGTCGCCACCGCGATCACCACCAACCATCCGGACGTGCACCTGATCGTGCTGCTGATCGACGAGCGCCCGGAAGAAGTGACCGAAATGCAGCGTACCGTGCGCGGCGAGGTCATCTCCTCGACCTTCGACGAGCCGGCCGCGCGCCACGTGCAGGTCGCCGAGATGGTGATCGAGCGCGCCAAGCGCCTGGTCGAACACAAGAAGGACGTGGTGATCCTGCTCGACTCGATCACCCGCCTGGCCCGCGCCTACAACAACGTGGTGCCGTCCTCCGGCAAGGTGCTCAGCGGCGGCGTCGACGCCAACGCCCTGCACCGCCCGAAGCGCTTCTTCGGCGCGGCGCGCAACGTCGAGGAAGGCGGCTCGCTGACCATCATCGCCACCGCGCTGGTGGAGACCGGCAGCAAGATGGACGAGGTGATCTACGAAGAGTTCAAGGGCACCGGCAACAGCGAAGTGCACCTGAACCGCCGTATCGCCGAGAAGCGCGTGTACCCGGCCATCGACATCAACCGCTCCGGCACCCGCCGCGAGGACCTGCTGATCGAGCCGGAACTGCTGCAGAAGATCTGGATCCTGCGCAAGCTGCTGCATCCGATGGACGAGATCGCGGCAATGGAATTCCTGCTGGACAAGATGAAGAACACCAAGTCCAACGACGAGTTCTTCGGTTCGATGAAGCGCTGACCCAGCGCCGGCTCGACCCACGAACGCCCCGCTTCGGCGGGGCGTTCGCGTTTGCGGCGGCGGCATTGCGCGGCCCGGTGCCGTACCGCCGGAAGGTCCGACGGTCTTTCGACGTGGCCGAGGGTCAGATGGGCGCCATTCGCCCCATCGCATCCGCCGCCATGTCCGCCACCGTCAGCTCCACCGTCAGCAAGGTCGCCCCGATCACCCTCGGCTTCTGGGTGATGAAGATCTGCGCCACCACCCTGGGCGAAACCGGCGGCGACCTGCTGTCGATGACCCTGGACATCGGCTATGCGCTGAGCAGCGCGCTGCTGCTCGGGGTGTTCGTGGTCTCGCTGTGGGCGCAGTTGCGCTCGCGCAACTTCCAGCCGTGGCGCTACTGGTGGGTGATCCTGACCACCAGCACCGCCGGCACCACACTGTCGGACTACATGGACCGCAGCCTGGGCCTGGGCTACGCGCAGGGGGCGCTGCTGCTCGGCAGCCTGCTGGCCGCCGTGCTGGCGACCTGGTGGCGATGCGAACGCAGCCTGTCGGCCGCGCGGATCGGCAGCGGCCGCGCCGAGGCCTTCTACTGGCTGGCGATCCTGGTCTCCAACACGCTGGGCACCGCGCTGGGCGACTACCTGGCCGACAGTTCGGGACTGGGCTTCGCCGGCGGCGCGCTGCTGATCGCGGCGCTGCTGGCGGCGATCGCCCTCGCCTATGCGTTCACCCGCGTCTCGCGCACGGCGCTGTTCTGGGCCGCGTTCGTGCTGACCCGCCCGTTCGGTGCCACGCTCGGCGATCTGTTGACCAAGCCGACCGCGAAGGGCGGACTGGACCTGGGTACCGTCGGCGCCTCGCTGGTGTTGGCCGGCATCCTGGTCGCGGTGCTGTATGCCAGCACCCGTCCTCGCGCGATCGACGCGACGAACGGCTGAGCCGCGACGCGGCAGGACAACGCGCCACGACGCAGACCGCCGCCGGCACCGGCACCGGCACCGGCGCGCCCAGCGGCGCTCAGCCGCCCTGCTGCAGCGGCGTCAGCAGGCGCGGGCCGTTGTCGACCATGTACACGCCGTTGGCCGGCAACGCGTCGGGCGAAAATCCCGCCGCGTCGTCGCCGCTGACCCACGGCGCCCGCTCGCGCGGGCCGGGGATGTAGCTGATCCAGTGGCCGTAACTGTCGGGCGTGCCTTCGTTCGGCTGGCCGCGGAGCGAAAAGTTCACCGGCACGCGGACCGACCAGAATGGCGCCGCCACGTCCTTGCCTTCGCTCGGCGGACGGAACGTCCACTTGCGCGCCGCCGCCAATGCGCTGTTGCCGAGCAGGGTGCGCAGCTTCTTCATCTCGCTCTCGGAGGCCACGATGCGCAGATTGACCTGTTCGACCGCCGCGTCGGCGACGGTACCGTCGCGCGCCACTTTCAGCACCAGATACACAGAGCCTGCGACGCCGGCGCGATACGCCGCTTCCGGGTAGGGCGGCGGCGACAGCCGCAGCGAGGTCACCGCGTGTCGATCGCTGGGATCGTAGGTGGTGAAGCTGGCATGGCGGATCTCCACCTGGTAGGCGTCGTCCTGCAGGCGCTTGGCCACGATGCGCAGCGTCATCGGCGTGCGCGCCGGCACCGCCTTGCCCTCGCGCAACGCCGGCTCGAACTTCCATTGCATCGCCGTATTGCGCACGAAAGCGACCACCCCCGTGGGCAGCTCGGCCTCCTGATCGATGGCCAGCGCCGAGACCGCGCCATCGGGCTCGATATCGATCTTGCCGGTCACCAGCATGCTGCTTTCGGCCTGCTTGCGCACCGCGCCGGGCCCGGTGCCGGTGGCGAAGGCGCTGGCGGCCAGCAACAACAGCAACAGGCCGGACCACGCCCACGGCGACATCCCTGATCTGCGATGCATCGCGCTTCCTTGCAAGTGATGAGGCGCCGATTACAGCGCAGCCGGCGGATGCAAGCAAGTCAGGCCAGGCGCAGCGACTCCGGGTACGGCGGCGCATCCGGATAAT
This sequence comes from Xanthomonas sp. DAR 35659, assembly GCF_041242975.1. Classification (NCBI taxonomy): domain Bacteria; kingdom Pseudomonadati; phylum Pseudomonadota; class Gammaproteobacteria; order Lysobacterales; family Lysobacteraceae; genus Xanthomonas; species Xanthomonas medicagonis. Next base: position 716,421 of record NZ_CP162488.1, on the reverse strand, counting down.
CGTCCTCGCGCAGCCGCGCCTGCAGGTCGCGCCACCACTGCGGATCGAACAGTTCGCCATGGGCACGCCTGACCGCCTCCAGCGAGGCGGCGGGCAGGCCCATGAACATCCCGAAGCGCTCCGGGAACACGTCGCGCGCGTCGACATGGAACCACGGCTCGGCGGACATCGCCTCTTCGTCGTTGCGCGGCTGCGGCCAGTCGCGGAAGGTGCAGTCGGTGACCAGGCACAGCTCGTCGTAGTCGTAGAACACCGCGCGGCCCTGTCGCGACACGCCGAAGTTCTTGAGCAGCATGTCGCCGGGGAAGATGTTGTTGCGCGCCATGTCCTTGATCGCCTGCGCGTAGTCCAGCGCCGCCTCGCGCGCCGCCTCGGCCGGCTGCTCGCGCAAGTACAAATTCAGCGGGCGCAGCCGCCGCTGCACGTAGCACAGCTCGAAGATCAGATCGTCGCCATCCACGCGCAGGCTGTGCGCGCAGCCCTGCAACAGTTCGTCGAGCAGGGCCGGGGCGAACCGCGCGCGCGGGAAGCGCAACGACCGGTACGGCTGCGCGTCGAGCAGGCGGCCGACGCGGTCCAGGTTGAACACCAGCGCGTACTTGTCCTCGACCTGCTCGCGGCTCATCGTCTTCGGATAGGCGAAGCGGTCGCGGATCAGCTTGAACACCAGCGGATAGCTGGGCAGGGTGAACACCGCCATGACCATGCCCGGCGTGCCCTCGGCGTGCACCAACTGCTCGTTGGGCTGCGCCTGGAAATGGCGGAAGAAGGTGCGGAAGCGTTCGGTCTTGCCCTGCTTGGCGCGGCCGAGCATGGTGTACAGCTCGTCGATCGGCTTATGCGGCAGCAGACTGCGCAGGAACACCACCGCATCGCCGACGGTGGGCAGGTCGGCCTGGAAGTAGCTGCGCGAGATGCCGAACAACTGCGCCACGTCGTTGCGCTTGGTCAGCACCGCCTCGGCACGCAGCCCCTGCGCGTCGTTGACCAGCGCGATCACGCACGGCGAGAAGCGGTGTTCGCCGAACACGCGGCCGACCAGGTAGGCGCGGCGCTCGCGGTAGAACACCGTCTCCAGCAGTTCGATGCCGCGCACCGGGTTCTCGCCCCAGTGCGCCAGGTCGTCCTGCAGACGTACCGCGATGGCCGCGGCGCAGCGCGTGCGGTGCGTGTAGGGCACGTCGAACGGATAGTCGCCCAACACGCGCATGAACGCGTCCACCGGCCGCGTCTCGGAGACCGCGTAATTGTGCCGCGCCACCGGATGGGTGATCGCGTCGGTCGGCTCGATGTCCAGCGCCACGAACTCGATCCGCGTATCCACGCCCTGGGTGCGGAAGAAGCGCCGGGTCAGGGTGTTGTAGAAGGTCTTGTACAGCTCCTGGTCGATCAGCCCGTGCAGTTGCGCGGCGAAAGCGTCGCGGACCTGCGCCCACAGCACGCGATCGGCGGCCTGGCCGAGCAGCAACCCGCGCAGGCGCAGCATGCACTCGCCGATGCACTGGTCGTACAGCGCGATGCGCTCGACCGCGTCGTTGCGCGCAGCGTTCCAGTCGCGGGTCTCGAAGCGGCGGCGGGCGCGGCGGCTGATCTGCGCGAAGCGCGCGTGGTAGTCCTCGAACGCGTCGCGGATGGTCCGCGCCACGGCGACGGCGCGGGGTTCGATGGGCGCGGGCGGAGCCAGATCGGTCGTCATGGATCCCAGTCTACCCGCCCGTGCGGCGACGCCCTGCGGACGCCGCCAGCGGGGCAGGCCATGCCGGCCCGCCCCGCCGACGCCGGATCAGGCCGACAGCGTCGCCAGCGCGGCGTTGAACGTGGCGCTCGGCCGCATCGCCTGGGTGACAAGCTCCAGATTCGGACGGTAGTAGCCCTGGATGTCGACCGGCTTGCCTTGCACGCCGTTGAGCTCGGCGACGATCGTGGCCTCGTGCTCGGTCAGCTGCTTGGCCAGCGGCGCGAAGCGCGCCTGCAATGCGGCGTCCTCGTTCTGCGTGGCCAGCGCCCGCGCCCAGTACAGCGCCAGGTAGAAATGGCTGCCGCGGTTGTCGAGCTCGCCGACCTTGCGCGAAGGCGACTTGTCGTTGTCCAGGAACGTGCCGTTGGCCTGGTCCAGGGTCCTGGCCAACACGCCGATGCTGGCGCTGTCTTCGCGCTGGCCCAGATGCTCCAGCGACGCGGCCAGGGCCAGGAACTCGCCCAGCGAATCCCAGCGCAGGTAGTTCTCCTCCACGAACTGCTGCACGTGCTTGGGCGCCGAGCCGCCGGCACCGGTCTCGAACAGGCCGCCGCCGGCCATCAGCGGCACGATCGACAGCATCTTGGCGCTGGTGCCCAGCTCCATGATCGGGAACAGGTCGGTGAGGTAGTCGCGCAGTACGTTGCCGGTGACCGAGATGGTGTCCTGGCCCTTGCGGATGCGCTCGAGCGAGAACGCGGTGGCCTCCACCGGCGTCAGGATGCGGATGTCCAGGCCCTGGGTGTCGTGATCCTGCAGGTAGCGCTCCACCTTCTGGATCATCAGCGCATCGTGCGCGCGCTGCGGATCCAGCCAGAACACCGCCGGGGTGGCGCTCAGGCGCGCGCGCTCGACCGCCAGCTTGACCCAGTCCTGGATCGGCGCGTCCTTGGTCTGGCACATGCGCCAGATGTCGCCCGCTTCCACCGCATGCTCCAGCAGCACCTTGCCGCCGGCATCGGTGACGCGCACGACGCCGTCGCTGGCGATCTGGAAGGTCTTGTCGTGCGAGCCGTATTCCTCGGCCTTCTGCGCCATCAGGCCGACGTTGGGCACGCTGCCCATCGTCGCCGGATCGAACGCGCCATGCCGCTTGCAGTCCTCGATCACCGCCTGGTACACGCCGGCGTAGCAGCGGTCCGGAATCAGCGCCTTGGTGTCCTGCAGCTTGCCCTCGGCATTCCACATCTTGCCCGAGTCGCGGATCATCGCCGGCATCGACGCATCGACGATCACGTCGCTGGGCACGTGCAGGTTGGTGATGCCCTTGTCCGAATTGACCATCGCCAGCGCCGGACGCTGCGCGTACACGGCCTGCAGATCGGCCTCGATCTGCGCGCGCTGCGCCTCGGGCAGCGTGGCGATGCGCGCGTACAGGTCGCCGATACCGTTGTTCGGATCGAAGCCGACCTGCTTCAGGGTGTCGGCATGCTTGTCCAGCACATCCTGGTAGAACGCGCCGACCACCACGCCGAACATGATCGGATCGGAGACCTTCATCATGGTCGCCTTCAGGTGCAGCGAGAACAGCACGCCCTGCTGCCTGGCATCGGCGATCTGCGCCTGCACGAAGCTGGCCAGCGCGCGCTTGCTCATCACCGCCGCGTCGATGATCTCGCCGGCCTGCACTGCGGTCTTCTCCTTCAGCACCGAGACCGTGCCGTCCTTGCCGACCAGTTCGATCTTCACGCTACCGGCCTGTTCGATCAGCGCCGAACGCTCGCTGCCGTAGAAATCGCCGGCGTCCATGTGCGCCACGTGCGACTTGGACTCGGCGCTCCATGCGCCCATGCGATGCGGATGCTTGCGTGCGTAGTGCTTCACCGAGGCCGGCGCGCGGCGGTCGGAATTGCCCTCGCGCAGCACCGGGTTGACCGCGCTGCCCTTGACCTTGTCGTAGCGTGCCTTGGCCTCCTTCTGCTTGTCGTCCTTGGGCTCGTCCACGTAGTCCGGCAGCGCGTAGCCTTGCTGCTGCAGTTCCTTGATCGCGGCCTTGAGCTGCGGCACCGAGGCGCTGATGTTGGGCAGCTTGATGATGTTGGCGTCCGGCGTGGTCGCCAGCTGGCCCAGTTCGGCCAGGTCGTCGGCGATGCGCTGGTCCTCGCGCAGGTATTCGGGGAACTGCGAGATCAGGCGGCCGGCCAGCGAGATGTCGCGGGTTTCCACGGCGATGCCGGCGGTACCGGCGAACGCGGCGACGATCGGCAGCAGTGACTGCGTCGCCAGGTACGGGGCTTCATCGGTGAGCGTGTACAGGATCTTGGGCGTGTTCGACATGACGCGACGGATGACCTCTGGGAGGGAGAAAAGGGCAGCATCGACAGTACGGCTGCGTATGTTTTTTGGTCTATTTTTCGCGATGGTCGCCAACCGCGCGCCATCGGCCGTCCATTGTCGCGTGTCTGCCGGCTGCGGGCAAAGCGCGGGGTCGCATCCACAGGGTGGCGCCGTAAAATGCGCCGATGACGACCTTCTCTCCAACGCAGATTGACAGCGCCCTGCTGCTGGAAATCACCTCCGACAGCTACTACCAGCGCGGCCTCGCATACGCCGAGGAGGATCGCGTGACCTTGCTGGCGATGGATGCGCGGTCGGCGGACGCGGACGTGGCCGGGAGCCAGAACTATGGCGTGCGCCTTGAATGGCGCGACGGCAGCCTTCATGGCACATGCGATTGCCCGATCGGCATGGAGAACGCGTTCTGCAAGCATCAGGTGGCGACCGCCCTGGTCTGGGCACAGGCCGCGGCCAGCGCCGGCGATGGCCAACGCAGCGACCGCGACACGAAGCGCGTGCCGACTTCGAACAGTGTGTTGCGGCAATGGTTGGCCGGGCAGCCAGCCGAGATCCTGCAGGCCTTGCTGATGGAAGCCGCCGAGGACGATCCGGCGCTGCGCCAACGGCTGCTGAGCCAGGCGCAACTGGCCAGTGCGCCGCCGCAGGACTGGCGCAAGGCGGTATCGGCGCTGCTGGGACGCAAGCGCTTCATGGACCACAGCGACAGCATCGCCTACGCCAAGCGCTTGCGGCCGCTCGATGCCCTGCTCGACCAGGCACGGCAGCGCGATCCCGCCGCTGCCCTCGACCTGTACGAATACGCCTTCGCGCGGCTGCTGGCGATCTACGCGGACTGCGACGACTCCGGCGGCCACATCGGGGAGCGCTTGCGTCGGCTGGCGAGGCTGCACCCGACGTTCGCACGCAGCGCCGCTCCTTCCAATCTCGCCAAGCGCGTGTTCGATCTGCGCATGCAGGACGAATGGGACCTGCTGCCGCCCCTGCGCGACTATGGCGAACTGCTGAGCGCATCCGCCATCGCCACCCTGGAGCATCTCGCATTGCACGCGCTCCATGGCACCCGCGACCACGGCCAGCGCCTTGCCGCCGAAACGCTGCTCGAAGAGGCCGGCCGCGGCGGCGGCAACGTGGAGAGCATGCTGGAGTGGTTCGCCAGCCACTGCGACAGCGCCTGGGACCACCTGGAGATGGCGCGGCGCTGCGCCGAGCACGGCCGCGAACGGCAAGCCATCGAGTGGCTGGAGCGCGGTCGCAAAGCGCATCCGCGCGAAACGCGCCTGCAGGCGGCGCTCGCCGAGGCCTATGCGCGCGACGGCTTTCCCGAGGACGCGCTGCAATTGCGCTGGAACGTCTACGCCCTGGAGCCGCTGGAAGACACCTACCTGGCGCTGCGCGAAGCGGCGCTGGCGCTCGGGAGCTGGGAGTCCTGGCGCGAACGCGCGCTGGACTCCCTGGACGGCGGCGCCTCACGCAAGCCCGCCCACGCGCGCGACCTGCGCATCCGCCTGTTGCTTGCCGAAGAACAGGCACAGCGCGCCCTGGACATGGCGCAAGGCCACCTGCACACGCTCGCCGTCGAGACCCTCGAGCGCTTGCTGGCGCCAGCGGAGGCGCTCGACCCTGCGGCCGCCGCGACTATCTGCGACCGCTTGATCGACGTCGCCATCGCGCGCACGAATCGCCGTGGCTATCTGGAAGCCGTTGACCTGTTGCCGGTACGACAACGGCTGTATGCGACGTTGGGCGATCCGGGCGGATTCGCCGCCTACATCGATCAATTGCGCAAGCGCTACCAGCGCAAGCGAAACTTCATCGAACTGCTGGATGCGCGGTTGGCCACCGCGGCAAAGCCGCGTCGCCGCTGAGATCCGGCCATCACTGCGGGCTCGTGGCAGCGCCGCCAGGGACTTGAATACGGCGATACGCAACGCCAGGCTGCCTGCCGCGATTTGTCTCCACATCCGGCGCGCGAGCAGCGTATGCTCGGCCGCGCCGCTGGCAGCGCCGGCGCGCTTTCCATAAGGAATGGAACAGGGGGACAACGTGGACTTCTACGCGCACTCGACCGAACGTCGGGATCGTGGCGATTGGCAGCGGCTGGCCGAGCATCTGAATGGCGTCGGCGAACGGGCCGCGATCCATGCCCAGGCGTTCGGCGGCCAGGTGATGGCGCGCGTGGCTGGGCAGTTGCACGATCTGGGCAAGTACACCCAGAACTTCCAGGCACGCCTGGATGGCGACCCGACCAGGGTGGACCATGCGACCTGGGGTGCGCGGAAAGCCCGCGAACTGTATGGCAGTGGCGGAACGCTGCTGGCCTATGGCATCGCAGGGCACCACGCGGGGCTGGCCGACGGACGCCGCGATGATCTGACATCACGCTCCTCTTTGCAGGAGCGGCTGTCGGAGGACTACCGCGCGCAGGTTCTGCCGCCCTTGCTGCCGGCCTGGGAACGGGAGATCCTGCTGCCCGCCAAGCTGGAACTCCCGACGGGATTCAGCGGCCACCCGCGCACCGAGCGCCGGGCCTTCCAGATGACGGTTCTGGCACGCATGCTGTTCTCCTGCCTGGTCGATGCGGATTTCGTCGATACAGACGACTTCTACCGGCGCGTGGAAGGACGCGGGACACGCGCGGAGCAGGCCGGCACACGGCCGACATTGGAAGAACTGCGCGAACGGCTCGACACCCATCTGTCCGGCCTGCCCAGCGATGGCGGCATCAATCCGATCCGCGCGACCATCCTGCGCCAAGCGCGGGCCAAGGCGCACGCGCGTACCGGCCTGTTCTCGTTCACCGTGCCCACCGGCGGCGGCAAGACCCTGGCCTCGCTGGCGTTCGCGCTGGACCACGCCATCGCGCACGGCTTGCGGCGGGTGATCTACGTGATCCCGTTCACCAGCATCGTCGATCAGACCGCCGCGGTGTTCCGCCATGCCCTCCGCATTCAGGACCGCGACGACGTCGTGCTGGAACACCACAGCGCGTTCTTCGACGATCCGGCCAAGGCACCGCAGTCGATCGACAAGCGCAAGCTGGCGATGGAAAACTGGGACGCGCCGATCGTGGTCACCACGTCGGTACAGTTCTTCGAAAGCCTGTTCGCCGACCGCCCGTCGCGCTGCCGAAAGCTGCACAACATCGCCGGCAGCGTGGTGATCCTGGACGAGGCGCAGACCCTGCCGCAGACGCTGCTGCGTCCCTGCGTGGCATTGCTGGACGAACTGGCGCGCAACTATCGGGTCAGCCCGGTGCTGTGTACCGCCACCCAGCCCGCGCTACGCCAGGACCAAGGCTTCCCTGGCGGCCTGGAACACGTCGAGGAACTGATGACGGAGCCGGATGCGCTGTATGCGCAACTGCGTCGCGTGCGGGTGCGCCATGCCGGCGCGCTGGAGGACGACGCGCTGGCGGAGGAACTGCGGCGGCGCGCACAAGTGCTGTGCATCGTCAACAACCGCCGACACGCCCGCGCCCTGTTCGACGCCATCGCCGAACAACCCGGCGCGCGCCACCTGACCACGTTGATGCACGCCCGACACCGCGGTGCGGCGTTGGCGCAGATACGCGAAGACCTGAAAGCGGCCAGGCCATGCCGACTGGTCGCAACCAGCTTGATTGAAGCCGGCGTGGACGTGGACTTCCCGACCGTCCTGCGCGCGGAAGCCGGTCTGGACTCGGTGGCGCAAGCGGCAGGGCGGTGCAATCGCGAAGGTCTGCGTCCGACGGATACCAGCGACGTGCTGGTGTTCGCCCCCGTGAACTGGCAGCCGCCACAGGAACTGAAAGTCTTCACCGAAGTCTTCCGCGAGGTCGAGCGCATGCACGGCGACGACCTACTGGCGATGGAGGCCGTCCACGCCTATTTCCAGAGACTGTACCGGCGCTTGGGCGACAACCTGTTGGACGACGAAGCGATCTTGACGCAACTGCGCACCGCCGATCTGGACGACCTGCCATTCGACACACTGGCTCAGAAGTTCCGGATGATCCAGACGACCATGCGCCCGCTGATCGTGCCGTATGCGCCCTATGCGACCGACCGAAATGGTGCGGAGCGGGAAGTAGCGGACGTGAACGAAGTGCTGCGCCAACTGGAACACGCGGACCGGGTCGGCGTAGCAGGTGCCGCGCGTCACCTGCAACCGTGGCTGGTACAGGTGCCCGAGCAGGCTTACAGAGCGCTATGGCAGGCGTCCGCGATTGCGCCGATTGCGCCTGAGCGCTATGGCGAGCAGTTTGTCTGTCTGCGCAACTCGAGGCTGTACGACGCTCGGTTCGGATTGCATTGGGAGGATCCGCAGTTCATAGCATCCAATGAACTAGTAACATGAATTCATTCATAAATTATGCCAGGAAATTTTAACTTTACTGAAAAACCAACCCGAAGGGTATTCTGATGTCTTGCAATCCATCTGAGAGGAGCGTAAAAAAAAACAACGGCCGCCGTAGCAGCGGCGGCCGTTGTCAGCAACCAGAACCTCTCCTTCGCGGGATAGGCCCAATGCCGGAATCGGCAGGAGGCAATGATGGTTAGCCACCATTTGATCAGAAGAGCTTGATTGTTCTGGCACTCGCGGGGTGGTTTGCGCCCCCGAGTGCCGGAACACGCTAACGACAGTTGCAGGTTTCGGCAACTCAAAGTCGCTTCTCTGATTAAAGAAGTGTGGATTGAAATACTGACAAACCAACCCGCAGGGCTCTGCAGCCGCTCCCTTGCCGGTCTATTCGGCAAGGGAGCATTACAACCAGGTGTCATCGATTGACACGTTGAGAGCAGAGATTCAGTCAATCGCGTCTGACAGAGGAACAAGGATGAGTTACGGAGTCAGGCTCCATATCTGGGGCGAGCGGGCGCTGTTCACGCGTCCGGAAATGAAGGTGGAGCGGGTGTCCTACGACATCATCACGCCATCGGCCGCGCGCGGCATCCTCGAAGCGATCCACTGGAAGCCGGCGATCCGCTGGGTGGTGGACAGCATCCAGGTGCTCAAGCCGATCCGCTTCGAGTCGATCCGCCGCAACGAAGTCGGCAGCAAGCTGTCTGCCGCCAGTATCGGCAAGGCGATCAAGGCCGGACGTACCGACGAACTGGTCAATTATGTCGATGAGGATCGGCAACAGCGTGCCGCCACCGTGCTGCGCGAGGTCGGTTACGTCATCGCCGCGCATTTCGAGTTGACCGACAAAGCTGGCCCCGACGACAACGTCGGCAAGCACCTGGACATCTTCAACCGCCGCGCACGGCGCGGGCAGTGCTTCCAGGCACCATGCCTTGGCACCCGGGAGTTTCCCGCCAGCTTCGCCCTGCTCGGCGACGACGACACGCCACCAGCCAGCGACCCGGCCTTGTCCGGCGAACGCGACCTGGGCTGGATGATGCACGACATCGACTTCGTCGACGGCATGACCCCGCGCTTCTTTCGCGCGCACATGGTCGATGGGCTGGTCGAGGTGCCGCCGCCGCAGGACGGCGGGGTGCGCGCATGATCCTGTCCGCCCTCGCCGACTATTACCAACGGCTGCTGGACGATCCAGAGTCCGGCATCGCCGCACCAGGCTACAGCCAGCAGAACATCGGCTACACCGTGGTACTGGCCGCCGACGGCAGCATCGTTTCCGTCCACGACGAGCATCGCGTCGAGGGCAAGAAGCGCCTCGCCAAGGCCATGCGCGTCCCGCAGCCGGAAAAGCGCACCGCTGGTATCAAGTCCAACTTCCTGTGGGACAAGACCAGCTACGTCCTGGGCGTCAGCGCCAGCAGCAAGCGCAGCGAGCAGGAACATGCCGCGTTCAAGGCGATGCACCAGCAGGCCCTGGCCGGCAGCGGCGATCCCGGGCTGCTGGCGCTGCTGGCGTTCCTGGCGACATGGTCGCCTGAGCAATACGCCGCTCATCCTGCGTTCGCCCCGCACGGTGAGGCGCTACTGGATACCAACCTGGCCTTCAAGCTGGAGAGCGACCCGGGACCTCTACACGAGCGTCCCGCTGCACGCGCGGCCTGGGACCGGCAACAAGGCCAGGGTGCCGATGGCGTCAGCGGCCTGTGTCTGGTCAGCGGCACGATAGCACCGCTGGCGCGGCTGCATCCGGCGATCAAGGGCGTGAACGGTGCGCAGAGTTCCGGCGCCTCCATCGTCTCCTTCAATCTCGATGCCTTCACCTCCTACGGCAAGCAGCAAGGCGAGAACGCTCCCGTTTCCGAACAAGCGGCATTCGCCTACAGCACCGCCCTCAACCATCTGCTGCGGCGCGACCCTCACAACCGCCAGCGCGTGCAGATCGGCGATACCACCGTGGTGTTCTGGGCACAGGCCGGGACGGCAATGCAGGCGCAGAATGCCGAGGACATCTTCGCTGATTTCATGCGCGGCAGCGACGCCGACGACCCCGCAATCGCCGACGGTCAAGCCACCCGGCGGCTGGAACTGGTCATGAAGCAGGTCCGCCAGGCGCGGCCGTTGCGCGATCTGGATGACTCGCTGGACGACGACGCCCGCATCTTCGTGCTCGGATTAGCGCCGAACGCCTCGCGCCTGTCCATCCGCTTCTGGGAGACACAGTCGCTGGCTGGCTTCGCCAAACGCCTGGCCGATCACTACGACGACCTCGCGTTGGAACCGCCGGCGTGGAAGCGCCCACCGACGCCCGCCTACCTTGCGCTGCAGACCGCTCACGTCTACGGCGAGCATGGCAAGCCCAAGGCCGAAGACGTTTCGCCCTTGCTCGCCGGTGAAATGACAAGGGCGATCCTCACCGGCATCCGCTATCCACAAAGCCTGCTCGGCAGCATCGTCATACGCTTCCGCGCCGACGGGCAACTCACCCCATTACGCATCGCGCTGTGCCGGGCGGTCCTGGCACGCGACGCGCGCTTGCGCAGGCAACAAGGACTGTCCACCGACCCAAAGGAACCACCCATGAGTCTCGATACAGGCAATACCGATCCCGGCTATCTGCTGGGACGGCTGTTCGCGTCGCTGGAGAATCTGCAACGCGCCGCGCTCGGCGACCGCATCAACGCCACCATCCGCGACCGCTACTACGGCGCCGCCTCGGCGACGCCGGCCAGCATCTTCCCTGTGCTGCTACGCAGCGCGCAAAACCATTTCGGCAAGCTGCGTAAAGAGAAGGTCGGCCTGGCGGTGAACCTGGAAAAGGAGATCGGCCAGATCGTCGATGCCTTACCGCCCAGCTTCCCACGCAGCCTGCCGATCCAGGAGCAAGGCCGCTTCGCGATCGGCTACTACCACCAGACCCAGGCGCGCTTCGCCCGCAACGACGGCCAGGACGCCCCCGACACCGTTTCCGAAGGAGAGACCGCATGAGCGCCATCGCCAACCGCTACGAGTTCGTCTACCTGTTCGACGTCACCAACGGCAATCCCAACGGCGACCCCGACGCCGGCAACCTGCCGCGCCTGGATCCGGAAACCAACCGCGGCCTGGTCACCGACGTGGCGCTCAAGCGCAAGATCCGCAACTACGTGGCACTGGAGCAGGAGGGCCAACCTGGCTACGCGATCTACATGCAGGAGAAGTCGGTGTTGAACAACCAGCACAAGCAGGCCTATGCCGCGCTGGGCATCGAACACGAGGCCAAGAAGCTGCCCAAGGACGAAGCCAAGGCACGCGAATTGACGTCGTGGATGTGCAAGAACTTCTTCGACGTGCGCACCTTCGGCGCGGTGATGACCACCGAAGTCAACTCCGGCCAGGTCCGTGGCCCCGTGCAACTGGCCTTCGCCAGTTCGGTGGAGCCGGTACTGCCGCTGGAAGTGTCGATCACCCGCGTGGCGGTCACCAACGAGAAGGACCTTGAGAAAGAGCGCACCATGGGCCGCAAGCACATCCTGCCCTACGGCCTGTATCGCGCACACGGCTTCATCTCCGCCAAGCTGGCCGAACGCACGGGCTTCTCCGAGGACGACCTGCAACTGCTGTGGCGCGCCTTGACCAACCTCTTCGAGCACGACCGTTCCGCCGCACGCGGCGAGATGTCGGCGCGCAAGCTGATCGTGTTCAAGCACGAGCACCCGATGGGCAATGCCCCGGCGCACGTGTTGTTCGACAAGGTGACGGTCGAGCGCGTCGCCGAGGCGGACGCCGGGCCGGCACGCAGCTTCGCCGACTACCGGGTCGCGATCGATCGCGCCCTGCCGGCGGGCGTCAGCGTCGAAGAACTGTTCTGAAGGATGCGGAGAGCGGGACATGGACGACGCCGACCTGATCCCGCTCTCCGCCCTGCAGCACTACCTGTATTGCCCGCGCCAGTGCGCGCTGATCCATGTGGAGCAGCAGTGGGCGGAGAACCGACAGACCGCCGAAGGGCGCTTGCTGCATCAGCGCGCCGATGCGCCGCAGGCCGAGCGCCGGCGCGGCGTGCGTACCGTTACCGCGATGCCACTGCTGGCGCTGGAGTTGGGCATCACCGGCAAGGCCGACGTGGTGGAGTTCCATCGCGATGGCGACGGCGAGGTGGCCTTCCCGGTGGAGTACAAGCGCGGGCGCCCAAAAGCGCACCGTGCCGACGAGGTCCAGTTGTGCGCGCAGGCGCTATGCCTGGAACATATGATGAGACGTGCCGTACCCACCGGCGCGCTGTTCTACGGACAGACCCGCCGTCGCAAGGAGGTTGCCTTCGATGCGGCATTGCGTGCGCTCACCCTGAACACCATCGCCGACACGCGCGCCATGCTGCACGACGGCGCCACACCCGCCGCGCGCTACGAGGCCAAGCGCTGCGATGCCTGCTCCCTGATCGACTTGTGCCAGCCGCGCCTGCTCGATCGCGGCAGCGTCGACCAGTGGGTGCGCCGCCAACTCGACGCCGACGAGGACTGAGGATGCGCCGCCAACTCAACACACTGTATGCCACCACCGACGGCGCCTGGCTGCGCAAGGACGGCGCGAACATCGTCATGGAGGTGGAGCGCCAGGAACGCGCCCGCCTGCCGGTGCACATGCTCGAAAGCCTGGTCTGCATCGGTCGCGTCGCGGTATCGCCGCAGCTGCTCGGTTTCTGCAGCGAACAAGGCATCAGCATCTGCTATCTGACGCCACAGGGTCGCTTCCTGGCACGGGTCGAAGGCCCCGTGTCAGGCAACGTACTGCTACGGCGCGCGCAATACCGGCGCAGCGACGATCCATTGGGTTGTGCCTCCATCGTCCGCCACCTGCTGGCCGGCAAGATCCACAACCAACGCGCGGTCCTGGCGCGCGGCTGGCGCGACCACGGCGACCGCCTCACCGACGTAGCCGCGTTCCAGCACGCATTGAAGCGGCTTAAGCGCATCCCGCAGCGCATCCTGATCGAGACCGATGTGGACATCCTGCGCGGCCTCGAAGGCGAGGCGGCGCAATCCTACTTCGGGGTGTTCGGCCAACTGGTGCGTGCCGACGCGCCACTGCTGCGCTTCGGCGGACGCAATCGCCGTCCGCCCCGCGACGCCTTCAACGCCCTACTTTCCTTCCTCTATACCCTGCTCACCCACGACTGCCGCTCCGCCTTGGAGTCCGTCGGATTGGATCCGGCCGTGGGTTTTCTTCATCGCGACCGGCCCGGACGTCCGAGCCTTGCCCTGGATCTGGCCGAAGAATTCCGCCCCCTGCTCGGCGAACGCCTGGCGCTGTCGCTGATCAACCGCCGGCAATTGAATGAACGCGACTTCCAGGTCTTCGACAACGGCGCCGTCCTGCTCAAGGACGATGCCCGCAAGACCGTGCTGGTCGCCTACCAGGAGCGCAAGCGCGAGCAACTGCAGCACGCCTTCCTCGGCGAGAAGGTCGACATCGGCTTGCTGCCGTTCGTCCAGGCCCAACTACTGGCGCGGCACCTGCGCGGCGACCTGGACGGCTATCCCGCGTTCTTTTGGAAATAGCAGGACCTGCGCCGCATGATGATCCTGGTCAGCTACGATGTCAGTACCAGTTCCCCAGGCGGCGAAAAGCGCCTGCGCAAGATCGCCAAAGCCTGCAGGGACCGCGGACAGCGCGTCCAGTTCTCGGTATTCGAGATCGAAGTGGACCCAGCGCAGTGGGCCGAGCTGCGGCAGCGCCTGTGCGACTTGATCGACCCCAGCATGGACAGCCTGCGCTTCTACCACCTTGGTGCCAAGTGGGAAGCCCGTGTCGAACATGTCGGCGCCAAGCCCAGCCTGGACCTCAAGGGGCCGTTGATCTTCTGATGCGAACCACAAGCGACCTGGTAAATCCCGGGAGGTTCCCGGGGCGATGCAAGCTATTGATATCCATATAAATCTTCGCGCCGCAACGGCGATCAGCCCAACGTCGCCCACGCCACTCGACACCAGCCGCGGCGGCTTCGCGCAAATCCGGCTTTTTCTCTACTGACCGTCAAGACTTATGCTTACGAGGTCGCGCCCTCACGGGCGCGTGGATTGAAACCGCAACCGCGCCGTCGGCATGGTCGGTGCGTTCGGGTCGCGCCCTCACGGGCGCGTGGATTGAAACGTCGCGAACATGGTGTCGCGGTAGACGGCGTACCAGTCGCGCCCTCACGGGCGCGTGGATTGAAACTCTACCAGCTTGCTGATGGCCTCAGCCATGCGCAGTCGCGCCCTCACGGGCGCGTGGATTGAAACACCCCAGAGGGACACGAGCTGCACCCTGAGGACGTCGCGCCCTCACGGGCGCGTGGATTGAAACACGCCGCCCGTCTCGGAACTAAACGGCGTGCCCTGGTCGCGCCCTCACGGGCGCGTGGATTGAAACACGGCGCTGCCTGTACGCCCTGCTGTGATCGGCAGGTCGCGCCCTCACGGGCGCGTGGATTGAAACTTTCTCTCGATTGCGCAGGGTATGGCGCAGATGGGTCGCGCCCTCACGGGCGCGTGGATTGAAACAGCGTAGCGATGTGCCGGAAGCAATCGACGACCGGTCGCGCCCTCACGGGCGCGTGGATTGAAACCCAGCCCGTTCGCTGCATATTCGATGACCCGTATGTCGCGCCCTCACGGGCGCGTGGATTGAAACTTCACCAGCGAGCCGATGGTGGTGTTCGCCTTCCAGTCGCGCCCTCACGGGCGCGTGGATTGAAACGCAATTCCGCATCCCCGATCTTCGCGGTCGCGTGGTCGCGCCCTCACGGGCGCGTGGATTGAAACGAATGAGGCTCGGGACGCATGATTGGTGATACCGTCGCGCCCTCACGGGCGCGTGGATTGAAACCTGCTTCTATCGCACCCGCAGGAAGGTGTACATGTCGCGCCCTCACGGGCGCGTGGATTGAAACACGTATTCGGGCTCTGCGCGAAAGGTGCGCCACACGTCGCGCCCTCACGGGCGCGTGGATTGAAACCACGACGAGGACTTCAACGAAGGTCTTACGCGGCGTCGCGCCCTCACGGGCGCGTGGATTGAAACATGTTCCGAGGGTCGCGTGATTCGCAGGGTTGGCAGTCGCGCCCTCACGGGCGCGTGGATTGAAACAAGGGCACTGAGCGTCTGTTCCTCCGCAAGCGGAAGTCGCGCCCTCACGGGCGCGTGGATTGAAACGTGCTGCGTCACGTAAGTCTGTGGCATCTGCACGCGTCGCGCCCTCACGGGCGCGTGGATTGAAACCAGATTTGCCGCGTTCCCGCGCAGCAGGTGGCGTCGCGCCCTCACGGGCGCGTGGATTGAAACTGCTGGAGTCCGACCGAGACCGGCAAGAAAGTGGAGTCGCGCCCTCACGGGCGCGTGGATTGAAACAGGTTCGCCGGGGCGGTGTGCGCATCCTGGTACACGTCGCGCCCTCACGGGCGCGTGGATTGAAACATCTGCACATCCATATCGCCGGTCCCGCCGCAATGGTCGCGCCCTCACGGGCGCGTGGATTGAAACCGGTGCCATCAAACCGCGGGTCATGAATGACCTGGTCGCGCCCTCACGGGCGCGTGGATTGAAACGCGGCGATGAAGCGAGACGAATCAGACGCATCGAGTCGCGCCCTCACGGGCGCGTGGATTGAAACGCGCATACCGCATGCAGCACGGAATGGGCGGCGGGTCGCGCCCTCACGGGCGCGTGGATTGAAACATTTCAGCAAGCGGGTATTTATTACCGCCTGGACCGTCGCGCCCTCACGGGCGCGTGGATTGAAACCATTTGGGACCGTAGATTTCGCGGTTGATGCTGCTGTCGCGCCCTCACGGGCGCGTGGATTGAAACGCGCCCAACGAACTGAACTATCCAGATCGCGCATGGTCGCGCCCTCACGGGCGCGTGGATTGAAACCAGATCGTCCCTTCGCCACTCCACGTCGTAGGCAAGTCGCGCCCTCACGGGCGCGTGGATTGAAACCGAGACTGGCCTAATTTCTTGCCGGATGGCGCGGGTCGCGCCCTCACGGGCGCGTGGATTGAAACTCGCGCACGACACGCACCCTGACGGCGGTGTAGGTCGCGCCCTCACGGGCGCGTGGATTGAAACCCGCAAGCTGATCCGCGACGGACTTGGGCACGATGTCGCGCCCTCACGGGCGCGTGGATTGAAACTTGGCCCTTAGAGTCGCTAACAAAACTAAGGAAGGATCCGTAGGCAGATGATCGAACTGGCAATCGAGAGCCACGCCAGATGGATATCGATGCGACGTTCGAATCGGATGCGTAGCTTGCCCATGCCTGCGAACCACGCGTGAGTGCGTTCCACGACCCAGCGATGGCGCCCCAGCCGGTCGTTGCGCTCGATCCCCTTGCGAGCGATGCGTGGCGTGATGCCCCGCTTCTTGAGGTGATGGCGGCAACGATCGATGTCGTAGGCCTTGTCAGCGTGCAGTTTGCCTGGCCAACGTCGTGGGCGCCCTGGCTTGCCGGTGATCGGCGGCAAGGCATCGACCAGTTCCTCGAAGATCGCCGAGTCGTGCCGGTTGGCTCCGGTCACGCAGAACGCCAAGGGAACGCCATTGCGGTCGACGATCAGATGCCGCTTGCTGCCGAGTTTGCCGCGATCGGTCGGGTTCGGTCCGGTGTACGCGCCCCCCGGGGGGAGGCCACACTGGCCGCGTCCAGGCTGGCTCGGCTCAGGTCCAGCTTGTCGGCTCGCCGCAATTCGGCCAGCAGAACCTGATGCAGGCGATGCCAGACGCCGGCGGCCTGCCAGTCGCGCAACCGGCGCCAACAGGTCATGCCGCTGCCGTAGCCCAATTCCAGGGGCAGTTCTTCCCATGGAATGCCGGTCCGCAGGACATAGACGATGCCGTTGAGGGCTTGCTGATCGCTGACGCGAGGCCGCCCTCCTTTGGGGGAGGGCTTTACTGATGGGATCAGCGGTTCGATGCGCTTCCACAGCGCGGCGGGGATTTCTTTGCGACGGGCCATGTCGCTAATTTTGCCACATGCGAATCTGCGTTCAACTACGTTTTGTTAGCGACTCTTAGGCATAGCCGCATCTGTCTTTTCAGTCGCGCCCTCACGGGCGCGTGGATTGAAACACGCGCCGCCCCCGAAAAACTGGCGGAACAGGTCAGTCGCGCCCTCACGGGCGCGTGGATTGAAACGTTGCAGCGGGTCAGATCCACGAAGATTACCGCTGTCGCGCCCTCACGGGCGCGTGGATTGAAACCGATTTCGTGCCGCGTCACGTAAATCCGTGGCATGTCGCGCCCTCACGGGCGCGTGGATTGAAACCAAGGTCAAGTGTTTCGTTACGTATGGGTTGGCGAGTCGCGCCCTCACGGGCGCGTGGATTGAAACCTAAGTGGTGGTTAGAAGCTGTTGTTGCGGCTTTGTCGCGCCCTCACGGGCGCGTGGATTGAAACCGGTCCCGGCGGCCCATCGGCACCGGTTACGCCTTGTCGCGCCCTCACGGGCGCGTGGATTGAAACACGCTGCCGGCGCCGCTGTCGCTGCCCAAGCGCCGGTCGCGCCCTCACGGGCGCGTGGATTGAAACTCGACGATTGCGCGGCCCCAACCCGGAACGCCCTGTCGCGCCCTCACGGGCGCGTGGATTGAAACTGCATCCACTCCGCTTGCACGTCGCTCCACAGCGGTCGCGCCCTCACGGGCGCGTGGATTGAAACTCATTCTGCTCGGGCAGCGGCGTCGCCATGCGCTTGTCGCGCCCTCACGGGCGCGTGGATTGAAACCAGGCGAAGTCTTGGCGCAAGCAATTGCCTTGCGGTCGCGCCCTCACGGGCGCGTGGATTGAAACCAGCTATCCACCGCCAGTTTATCCAGGTACGACTGGTCGCGCCCTCACGGGCGCGTGGATTGAAACAGGAACGGGACGCGCATGCCATCGCGCTACCCGGTCGCGCCCTCACGGGCGCGTGGATTGAAACCACCCTGCAGCGCCAACGTTGGCCGCTGTCCACGTCGCGCCCTCACGGGCGCGTGGATTGAAACCGGCAATCAGCGCGCCGACGACCTGACGCCCTCGGTCGCGCCCTCACGGGCGCGTGGATTGAAACACCGCGGCAGCGGAGGCCGAGGTGACCCTGGAAGGTCGCGCCCTCACGGGCGCGTGGATTGAAACTCAAGCGCATGCGGCCCAGCAGCTCTCGCCAGTCACGTCGCGCACTCACGGGCGCGTGGATTGAAACAATGAGGGCGTGCCGCGCTCGGGGAAGTCCTACGTCGCGCCCTCACGGGCGCGTGGATTGAAACTCAATTCCGAATGGGCGATGGTGATTTGCATGTGGTCGCGCCCTCACGGGCGCGTGGATTGAAACAGCGCCGGATACGGCGCCTTGATGTACGCCGCATGGTCGCGCCCTCACGGGCGCGTGGATTGAAACACGATCACGACGGCGCCATGGCGATGCAGCGCCGCGTCGCGCCCTCACGGGCGCGTGGATTGAAACATGCGCAGGACTACTCTCAGTGCAACAGCCTCATGTCGCGCCCTCACGGGCGCGTGGATTGAAACAGCTTATCGGCAACCTCGGAAACGACCCGGATGTCGTCGCGCCCTCACGGGCGCGTGGATTGAAACTTCTTGACGGCCGGCCAGTTGGCGATCGACACGGGTCGCGCCCTCACGGGCGCGTGGATTGAAACGTGATCCAGCCGGTGCCGATCAGTGCTTGGTTGAGTCGCGCCCTCACGGGCGCGTGGATTGAAACAATCAGCGCGAGGGCGTCGGCAAGAAGAACGGCGAGTCGCGCCCTCACGGGCGCGTGGATTGAAACAAGCGTGCCTGCAAGGCAGCCGACCTGCCCGCCTACGTCGCGCCCTCACGGGCGCGTGGATTGAAACTTCTGCGACTTGGCGCTGCTGTGGATGCGTTCGTGTCGCGCCCTCACGGGCGCGTGGATTGAAACTGCATCGGCCGCAAGGCGTAACCTAACGGCTGGGGGTCGCGCCCTCACGGGCGCGTGGATTGAAACGCTACCCAGATAGTCCTGGATGCCAGTGCGCGCGGTCGCGCCCTCACGGGCGCGTGGATTGAAACCACTCCTGGCGGTCCAGCTCCTCCTGGTAGAAGGCCGTCGCGCCCTCACGTGCGCTTGGATTGAAACAGCGCCATGCCGATCTTGCCTTCCAGCTCGTCGAGTCGCGCCCTCACGGGCGCGTGGATTGAAACATCGAGTTGGCGACGATCAACATCAACCCCAAGGGGGTCGCGCCCTCACGGGCGCGTGGATTGAAACCGGAAAGGCAGGCGCCGAACCTGGTGGTGCCGGGGGCGTCGCGCCCTCACGGGCGCGTGGATTGAAACGTGGATTCGCTCGCGGATGACTGAACCGCCGATGTCGCGCCCTCACGGGCGCGTGGATTGAAACCACGCCAGGTCGGGGGCGGTGAACTCGTCCTGTTGTCGCGCCCTCACGGGCGCGTGGATTGAAACATGACCAAGGCCGGGGAGAAGCTGGCCGACCTGTACGGTCGCGCCCTCACGGGCGCGTGGATTGAAACCTCGATGAGCTGTATGGCGCCGACATCCCGGGGATGGTCGCGCTCTCACGGGCGCGTGGATTGCAACTCCAGTTGCGTCAGGCGCTCCGTTAGGGCGATGCTGTCGCGCCCTAACGGGCGCGTGGGTTGAAACCACCGAATCCCACGATATCGGATGTTTAAAGCACAAGGTCGCGCCCTCAAGGGCGTGAGGATTGAAATCTGGAGATTTACGGCATCCCGCTATGCGGGGGAGGCCGCATCCACACAATCGTGGCGTTCTTGACCTACAACCTCCACAGCGTAAAAAAAGGCGCAGCCTCACGGCTGCGCCCAGCGTACCGCGCCGGCCGGGAGAGAGACGGCAGGCGCGGTGCGTGACTGTTGCATCGCCCTAGGCGATGCGGAGGCGTCACTTGACCTCGAATTCCTGCACCGTCCCGGCCGGCTTGCCGTTCACGGTAACTTCGGCCTTGTACTTGCCGGCCGGCCAGCCCTTGGGGTTGGTGAAGGAGATATTGGTGGTTTCCGCGCCGGCGGTGGTCAGCGTCGCGCTCTGCTCGCCGGCGGTCTGGCCGTCCTGGAACAGCAGCTTGGCGCCCACGCTGGTATTGGTGGAGGAGCCCTCGGTCTTCACCGAGACGATGATGGTGTCCTTGCTGGCCAGCGTGGTTAGTGGTGCCACCGTCTTGTCCGCGCCGGCGGTGTTGCCCACCGCGACGGACGCGACCGTCACCTCACCCGCATTGGCCGCGGCGGGCGCGGCCTGGCCGGTGTCGGCCGGGCCCGGCATCGTTTCGGTCGGTGCGGACGAGGTGGGATCGGGCGTGGTGGTCTGGCTCTGTTCCTGCTTCTTGCAACCGGCCAATGCCAGCGTGCCGACCAGGGCCAACAGCAGCGGCGAGGTCAACGTCTTGGAATAGGTCTTCATGCAGGTAGCGCTCCTTGAAGGGAATATCGAAAGCGAGAAGGTCCAGCCGCGGGATTGACTATGCGCGTGCGGGCAGCTTGAGCGTCTGCCCCGGATAGATCTTGTCCGGGTCGTCGAGCACGTCGCGGTTGGCTTCGAAGATGCGGGTCCAGGCGTTGCCGTCGCCGTAGTGCAGCTTGGCGATCTTGGACAACGAATCGCCCGACTTGACCACGTAGACCTGCTGCACCTGCTCGGCGGTGGTGTCCACGCTCGCCTGCACGGCGGAAAAATCCGCCTTGGGCACGACCTCCGCGGTGGTGTCCACCTTGGCGGTGACCGCCGAAAAATCGGCGCGCTTGTCGCTGTTCATCGCGTGTGACTCCATGCGTGGATGACGCTGCCACGGTTGCACACGATTTGTTAAAAGGGGATCGCGCAAGCGTGAATGACGCCGCCGCGATTCAGCCGGCGCTACTGGCGCGGATCGCGGTGGAAGGCGATCGGGGTGGCCACGTCGGGCGTGGCGCGCCAGGGATTGATGTCCAGGCCGCCGCGGCGGGTGTAACGCGCCTCGACCTGCAGGGAGTGCGGGCGGCAACGCGTCATCAGGTCGTGGAAGATCTGCTCCACGCACTGTTCGTGGAAGCCGGCGTGCTCGCGATAGCTGACGATGTAGCGCAGCAGGCCCTCGCGGTCGATGCGGCCGCCGCGATAGCGCACGCTCAACGTCGCCCAGTCCGGCTGGCCGGTGACCGGGCAGTTGGACTTGAGCAGGTCGCTGCTCAGGGTTTCCTCGACGAGGTCGTCGGCCGCGGCGATCAGGAACTGCGGGCGCGGCGGGCCGTAGCAGTCGATGGCGATGTCCAGCGCGTCCAGCGACTCGCCGTCGCCGAGCGGGTCCACCGGCGGCAGGCCGAACTCCATGCTCACGTCGGCGCCGGCGCGCGCCGACAGGTCGGTGACGATGCAGGCGCGCAGCGCTTCTGCGCTGTTGAAGCGCATCGCGTTGAGCGAGTTGAGGTAGAGCTTGAGCGACTTGGATTCGATCAGGTGCGGCGAGGTGCACGGCACCTGCAAGGTGGCGGTGGCGACGCAGGGCTTGCCGTGCGCGTCCAGCCAGCCCAGTTCGTAGGCATGCCAGCGGTCCAGGCCGAAGAACGGCAGCGACGCGGCGTCCAGCCCGATCTCGGCGCGGCCGCCGGCGCGGGCAATCGGGAACAGCAGCGCGGGGTCGTACTGCGACGGATAGGCGACCTCGCGGCCGAGACTGGAATCCTGGGGGGTGTTCATGGCGGCCAGTTTAGCGGGGGCGGTCTGGCTGGCAGGTGTATGGGGCCTGGATTGGGGAGTTGGGATTCGGGATTGGCAAAGGCATACCGCGCGCGCGACGGTTTGCCCCACCCCTCCGGATCCAGAAACGCCAGGCGGTGCGGCGCTATCTCCGCCCCCGCCAACCGCTTTGACGAATCCCCAATCCCGAATCCCCAATCACCGCTTCATGGACAGATAGTCCAGGGACACCTGCAGCATCGCGCGCAGGCCGACGTCCAGCGCCGATTCGTCGAGCAGGAACTGCGGCGAGTGGTTGCTCGGCGCGGTCGCCGGGTCGATGCCGGGGCCGGTGGCGCCGACGAAGAAGAACAGCGACGGCACCTGCTGCGCATAGAACGAGAAGTCCTCCGCGCCCATCTGCAGCGGCGGTTCGTAGACGTTGCCGGCGCCGACCACCGCCTGCAGGCTGGGCAGCATCTTCGCGGTCAGCGCCGGGTCGTTGATCGTGGCCGGGTTGCCGTCCTGGTCGGGCACGTGCGCCTCCGCCTTGGCGCCGTGCGCGGCGGCGGTGTGCTCGGCCACGGTCTTGAGGTCGGCGAAGATCTGCTGGCGCATGCCCTCGTCGAAGGTGCGGATGGTGCCGACCATCTCCACGTCGTCGGGAATGATGTTGTAGCGGATGCCGCCCTTGATCGCGCCGAAGCTGAGCACCGCCGGCTGCCGGGAGATGTTGGCGCGACGGCTGACCACGGTCTGCGCCGCACCGATCAGGTCGGCGCTGGCGACGATCGGGTCGATGCCGTTCCACGGCGCCGAGCCGTGGGTCTGGCGGCCGATCACCTTGATGCTGAAGCGGTCGGAGGCGGCCATCAGCGGGCCGCCACGCACCGCGATCTTGCCCGCCTGCACGCTGGAGAACACGTGCAGGCCGAACATCGCCTCGGGCTTGAAGTCGCGGAACAGGCCTTCCTTGAGCATCAGCGACGCGCCGCCTTCCTCGTTGCCCGGCGCGCCCTCCTCCGACGGCTGGAACACCAGCATCACCTCGCCCGGCAATTGCGCGCGCATCGCCACCAGCGCCTCGGCCACGCCGAGCAGGATCGCGGTGTGCGCATCGTGGCCGCAGGCGTGCATCACCCCCACAGTCTCGCCGCGGTACTCGGCGGTGGCCTTGGATGCGAACGGCAGGCCGGTCTGCTCGGTCACCGGCAGCGCGTCCATGTCCGCGCGCAGGGCGATCTTCGGCCCCGGCAGCGCGCCTTTGACGATCGCCACCACGCCATGGTGGGCGATGCCGGTCTGCGGCTTCAGGCCCAGCGCGCGCAGCCGCTCGGCGACCTTGGCGGCGGTGCGCGCCTCGCGGTTGGACAGTTCCGGGTGCTGGTGGAAGTCGCGCCGCCACTCCACCACCTTGGGCTGCAGCTTGGCCGCCGCGGCCGTCACCTCGGGGCGTTCGGCGGATTGCGCCCAAGCCAGGGCGGGGACGGCGAACAGCATCGCGGACAGCAGGCGGGACAGGCGCGGCATGGACGATCTCCGGTGGGTGGCTCGCAGGGCGTTCAGTCAATGTAGTGCATTCGCGCCAGCCCGGCACCGGGCCGTGCCCCGGCCGCGGCGGAAAAACCCTTGCGAATCCGTGTCAACCGATGCGCCACCGGTGCGTTGCCGTTGCCGCCACGCGCTGCCACCGACAGGCACGCCCTGTCCCGTCAGTCATGGTCCAATCGCAGGGCGCTGGCGATATGCTTCATCGCGTGTCGCACCAGCCACCGCGGGAGGGTCGCCCACCCCGCTTCGCCACAGGAGTTCCCCCGGATGTCGCGTTTCTGGAAGATTGCGCTGCTGATCCTCGCAGCGGTGCTGGTGCTGGTCGTGGGGGCGCACTTCCTGCGCGGCGGCAAGGGCCATGACCGCGGCGGCCCCGGCATGGCGGGCGATGCCGACGACACCACGCCGGTCCCGGTCACCGTGGTCGCCGCCAGCAGCCAGGCGGTGCCGATCTACGCCACCGCCAATGGCACGGTGACCGCGCTCAACACGGTCACCGTCAATCCGCAGGTGGGCGGCCAGTTGATGAGCCTGAACTTCCGCGAAGGGCAGGAAGTGAAGAAGGGCGAGCTGCTGGCGCAGATCGATCCGCGTTCGCTGCAGGCCAGCTACGACCAGGCCGCGGCCAGCAAGCGCCAGAACCAGGCGCTGCTGGCCACCGCGCGCTCCACCTTCCAGCGCTCCGATTCGCCGGCCTACCGCCAGTACGTGGCCAAGACCGACCTGGACACCCAGCGCAACCAGGTGGCGCAATACGAGGCGGCGGTGGCCGCCAACGACGCGCAGATGCGCGCGGCGCAGGTGCAGTTACAGTACACCCGCATCCTCGCCCCGATCGACGGCATCACCGGCATCCGCGGCGTGGACGTGGGCAATATCGTCAGCACCAGCAGCAACATCGTCACCATCACCCAGATCCACCCGATCTACGTGACCTTCCCCCTGGCCGAGCGCGAGCTGCAGGGCCTGCGCGAGGCGCAGGCGGCCGGCCCGCTGACGGTGGCGGCGCTGGACCGGACCGACGCGCACGTGATCGCCGGCGACGGCAAGGTCGATGTGGTCGACAACCAGATCAGCGCCGACAGCGGCACCTTCAAGGTCCGCGCCGTGTTCCCCAATCCCGACGGCACGCTGTGGCCGGGCCAGTTCGTCAACGTGCGGCTGACCCTGCGCACCCTGCCCAACGGCGTGGTGGTGCCGACCCAGGCCGTGCAGCGCGGCCCCGACGGCGACTACGTGTACGTGGTGCAGGGCGACAACACGGTCAAGATGCAGACGGTGCAGCAGGGCGTGGAAGTGGGCGACAGCCAGGTGCAGCTGGTGCAGGGCCTGAAGGCCGGCGAACGGGTGGTCACCGAAGGCCAGTTCCGGCTCAAGCCGGGCAGCAAGGTCACCCCGCTGAAACCGGGCGAAGCGCCGCCGCAGCCGACCGAGGCCGAGTTGAAGGCGGCCGAACACAAGCAGCAGCGCAAGGACGGCGGCGGCGGCCGTCGCGGCGGCGGACCGCGCTGAGCGACGACGCGGGGCCTGGTGCCCCGCCGCCGTTGCGCGGGCACGCCGCGACCGGCAACGCGCGACAGGCCGCGCGCACCGCGGCCACCGATCGACCCGCTTCCTCCCGACTTCCGAGCAAGGACACCCCCGTGGGCTTTTCGACGATCTTCATCCGCCGCCCGATCGCGACCACCTTGCTGATGGCCGGCGTGCTGCTGCTCGGCATCCTCGGCTACCGGCAACTGCCGGTGTCGGCGCTGCCGGAGATCGACGCGCCCAGCCTGGTGGTGACCACCCAGTACCCCGGCGCCAACGCCAGCACCATGGCCTCGCTGGTCACCACGCCGCTGGAGCGGCAACTGGGGCAGATCTCCGGCCTGCAGATGATGACATCCGACTCGTCGGCGGGCCTGTCCACGATCATCCTGCAGTTCGCGATGGACCGCGACATCGACATCGCCGCGCAGGACGTGCAGGCGGCGATCCGCCAGTCCACCCTGCCCTCGTCGCTGCCCTACCAGCCGGTCTACAACCGGGTGAACCCGGCCGACGCGGCGATCCTCACCCTCAAGCTCAGCTCCGACACGCTGCCGCTGCGCGAGGTCAACAACTACGCCGACTCGATCCTGGCGCAGCGCCTGTCGCAGGTGCCGGGCGTGGGCCTGGTGTCGATCGCCGGCAATGTGCGCCCGGCGGTGCGTATCCAGGTCAACCCGGCGCAGCTGTCGAACATGAGCCTGACCATGGAGTCGCTGCGTAGTGCGCTGACCCAGACCAACGTCAATGCGCCGAAGGGCTCGCTCAACGGCAAGACCCAGTCCTACAGCATTGGCACCAACGACCAGCTGACCAGCGCCGCCGAGTACCGCGACACCATCATCAGCTACAAGAACGGCGCGCCGGTGCGGCTGTCGGACGTGGCGCAGGTGGTGGACGGGGTGGAGAACGACCAGCTCGCCGCCTGGGCCGACGGCAAGCCGGCGGTGCTGCTGGAAATCCGCCGCCAGCCCGGCGCCAACATCGTGCAGACGGTGGAGCAGATCCGCGCGATCCTGCCGCAACTGCAGGGCGTGCTGCCGACCGGCGTGCACCTGGACGTGTTCTCCGACCGCACCGAGACCATCCGCGCCTCCGTGCACGAAGTGAAGTTCACCCTGATCCTGACCATCGTCCTGGTGGTGGCGGTGATCTTCGTGTTCCTGCGCCGGCTGTGGGCCACGGTGATCCCGTCGGTGGCGGTGCCGCTGTCGCTGGCCGGCACCTTCGCGGTGATGGCCTTCGCCGGCATGTCGCTGGACAACCTGTCGCTGATGGCGCTGGTGGTGGCCACCGGCTTCGTGGTCGACGATGCGATCGTGATGATCGAGAACATCGTGCGCTACATCGAGCAGGGCAAGAGCGGGCGCGAGGCGGCGGAGATCGGCGCGCGCCAGATCGGCTTCACCGTGCTGTCGCTGACCGTGTCGCTGGTGGCGGTGTTCCTGCCGCTGATCCTGATGCCCGGCGTCACCGGCCGCCTGTTCCACGAGTTCGCCTGGGTGCTGAGCATCGCGGTGGTGATCTCGATGCTGGTGTCGCTGACGCTGACGCCGATGATGTGCGCCTACCTGCTCAAGCCCGACGCCCTGCCCGAGGGCGAGGACGCGCACGAGCGCGCGGCGGCGGCCGGCAAGACCACGCTGTGGTCGCGCACCGTGGCGCTGTACGAGCGCAGCCTGGACTGGGTGCTGGGCCACCAGAAGCTGACCTTGCTGGTGGCGCTGGCGACCATGGTGCTGACCGTGCTGCTGTACGTGGTGATTCCCAAGGGCCTGCTGCCCGAGCAGGACACCGGGCTGATCACCGGCGTGGTCCAGGCCGACCAGAACGTGGCGTTCCCGCAGATGGAGCAGCGCACCCAGGCGGTGGCCGAGGCGCTGCGCCGCGACCCGGCGGTGACCGGCGTGGCCGCCTTCATCGGCGCCGGCTCGATGAACCCCACCCTCAACCAGGGCCAGCTCAGCATCGTGCTGAAGCCGCGCGGCGACCGCGAGGGCCTGGATGAGGTGCTGCCGCGGCTGCAGAAGGTGGTGGCAGGGCTACCGGGCGTGGCGCTGTACCTGAAGCCGGTGCAGGACGTGACCCTGGACACGCGCGTGGCCGCGACCGAATACCAGTACTCGCTGTCGGACGTGGACAGCGCCGAGTTGGCGACCCAGGCCGCGCGCCTGACCGAGGCCTTGAGAAAACGCCCGGAACTGGCCGACGTGGACAACAACCTGGCCAACCAGGGCCGCGCGCTGGAGCTGAGCGTGGACCGCGACAAGGCCAGCGCGCTCGGCGTGCCGATGCAGACCATCGACGACACGCTGTACGACGCGTTCGGCCAGCGCCAGATCTCCACCATCTTCACCCAGCTCAACCAGTACCGCGTGGTGCTGGAAGTGGCGCCGCAGTTCCGCACCAGCACCGCGCTGCTGAACCAGCTGGCGGTGGCGAGCAACGGCAGCGGCGCGCTGACCGCCAGCAACGCCACCAGCTTCGGCCAGACCACGTCCAGCAACTCCTCCACCGCCACCGGCATCGGCGCGCAGAACACCGGCATCACCGTCGGCAGCGGCGGCACGGTACCGCTGGCGGCGGTGGCCGAGGCCAAGCTGTCGACCACGCCGCTGGTGGTCAGCCACCAGCAGCAGCTGCCGGCGATCACGGTGTCGTTCAACCTGGCGCCGGGCTATTCGCTGTCGCAGGCGGTGGCGGCGATCGAACAGACCCGCGAACAGCTGCAACTGCCGCCGCAGGTGCATGCCGAGTTCATCGGCAAGGCCGCCGAGTTCACCGGCAGCCAGACCGACGTGGTGTGGCTGCTGCTGGCCTCGGTTGTGCTGATCTACATCGTGCTGGGCGTGCTCTACGAGAGCTACATCCACCCGCTGACGATCATCTCCACGCTGCCGCCGGCCGGCGTCGGCGCGCTGCTGGCGCTGATGCTGTGCGGACTGAGCCTGTCGGTGGACGGCATCGTCGGCATCGTGCTGCTGATCGGCATCGTCAAGAAGAACGCGATCATGATGATCGACTTCGCGATCGACGCGCGACGCGAGGGCGCCAACGCCCACGATGCGATCCGCCGCGCCTGCCTGCTGCGCTTCCGCCCGATCATGATGACCACCGCCGCGGCGATGCTGGGCGCGCTGCCGCTGGCGCTGGGCGACGGCATCGGCTCGGAACTGCGCCGGCCGCTGGGCATCGCCATCGTCGGCGGCCTGCTGCTGTCGCAGCTGGTCACCCTGTACACGACGCCGGTGATCTACCTGTACATGGAACGCGCCTCCGAGCGCGTGCGCGCATGGCGCGCGCGTCGCGCCGCGCGGCACGCGGCGGTGGCGGAGGGGCGGGCATGAAAGGCCGGGAACGGGGAATGGGGAATGGGGAATCGTGGTGCGCGTGCGGCATCAGGTTTCAGGGCATCCCATATGGAGTGAATGAACCGGCGGCGCGCGGACAGGCCGCTTTCCCATTCCCCATTCCCCATTCCCGATTCCCGGCCCCATGAACATCTCCGCGCCCTTCATCCGCCGCCCCATCGGCACCGCGCTGCTGGCCATCGGCCTGTTCGTGATCGGCATGATGTGCTATCTGCGCCTGGGCGTGGCGGCGCTGCCGAACATCTCGATTCCGGTGATCTTCGTGCAGGCCAGCCAGGCCGGCGCCGACGCCTCGACCATGGCCGCCACGGTCACCGCGCCGCTGGAGCGGCACCTGGGCCAGTTGCCGGGCATCGACACCATGCGGTCCTCCAGTTCGGAGGGCAACAGCCAGGTGTTCATGATCTTCCAGAGCGATCGCAACATCGATTCGGCCGCGCAGGACGTGCAGACCGCGATCAACGCCGCGCAGGCGGATCTGCCCTCGGGCCTGTCCACGCCGCGCTACCAGAAGGCCAATCCCAACGACGATCCGGTCATCGCCATCGCGCTGACCTCGGACACGCAATCGGCCGACGAGCTGTACAACGTCGCCGACTCGCTGCTGGCGCAGCGCCTGCGCCAGATCAGCGGCGTGGCCTCGGTCGACATCGGCGGCGCCTCGACGCCGGCGGTGCGCGTGGACGTGAACCTGCGCGCGCTCAACGCGATGGGGCTGACCCCGGACGACCTGCGCAACGCGGTGCGCGCGGCCAACGTCACTTCGCCCACCGGCTTCCTCAGCGACGGCACCTCCACCACCGCCATCGTCGCCAACGACTCGGTGGCCAAGGCCGCCGATTTCGGCCAGTTGGTGATCGCCCAGCAGCAGGGCCGCACCGTGCGCCTGCGCGACGTGGCCAACGTCTACGACGGCCAGCAGGACGCCTACCAGGCGGCCTGGTTCGGCGGCAAGCCGGCAGTGGTGATGTACGTGTTCACCCGTGCCGGCGCCAACATCGTGGAGACCGTGGACCGGGTCAAGGCGCAGATCCCGATGCTGCGCGGCTACCTGCAGCCGGGCACCACCATGTCGGCGTATTTCGACCGCACGCCGACCATTCGCGCCTCGCTCAACGAAGTGCAGGCCACGCTGTTGATCAGCCTGGCGATGGTGGTGCTGACCATGGCGCTGTTCCTGCGCCGCCTGGCGCCGACGCTGATCGCCGCGGCCACCGTGCCGCTGTCGCTGGCCGGCGCCGCGCTGGCGATGTACGTGATGGGTTTCACCCTGAACAACCTGAGCCTGCTGGCCCTGGTGATCGCGATCGGCTTCGTCGTCGACGATGCGATCGTGGTCATCGAGAACATCATGCGCCACCTCGACGAAGGCATGTCGCGGCTGGACGCGGCACTGGCCGGCGCGCGCGAGATCGGCTTCACCATCGTCTCGATCACCGCCTCGCTGGTCGCGGTGTTCATTCCGATCCTGTTCGCCAGCGGCATGATCGGCGCGTTCTTTCGCGAATTCACGGTCACCCTGGTCGCGGCGATCTGCGTCTCGGCGGTGGTCTCGCTGACCCTGACCCCGGCGCTGTGCAGCCGCTTCCTGTCCGCGCACGCCGAACCGGAGAAGCCGGGCCGCTTCGGCGCGTGGCTGGAGCGCATGCACGGGCGCATGTTGCGCGTGTACACCGTGGCGCTGGACTTCTCGCTGCGCCACGCGCTGCTGCTGGCGCTGACCCCGCTGCTGCTGATTGTCGCCACCGTATTCCTGGCCGGCGCGGTCAAGAAGGGCTCGTTCCCCGCGCAGGACACCGGCCTGATCTGGGGCCGCGCCAGTTCCAGCGCCACCGTGTCCTTCGCCGACATGGTCAACCGCCAGCGCCGCATCACCGACATGCTGATGTCCGATCCCGCGGTGAAGATCGTCGGCGCGCGCCTGGGCAGCAGCCGCCAGGGCTCCAGCGCCAGCTTCAACATCGAACTCAAGCGCCGCGACGAAGGCCGCACCGAGACCACCGCGGAAGTGCTGTCGCGGCTCAGCGCCAAGGCCGACCGCTATCCGGACCTGCAATTGCGCCTGCGCGCGATCCAGGACCTGCCCAGCGACGGCGGCGGCGGCAGCAGCCAGGGCGCGCAGTACCGCGTCTCGCTGCAGGGCAACGACACCGCGCAACTGCAGGAATGGCTACCCAAGCTGCAGGCGGCGCTGAAGAAGAACCCGAAGCTGCGCGACGTCGGCACCGACGTGGACACCGCCGGCCTGCGCCAGAACATCGTCATCGACCGCGCCCTGGCCGCGCGCCTGGGCGTGTCGATCGGCGCCATCGACGGCGCGCTGTACGGCGCGTTCGGCCAGCGCCAGATCTCCACGATCTATTCCGACCTCAACCAGTACAGCGTGGTGGTCAATGCGCTGCCCGAGCAGACCGCCACGCCGGCGGCGCTGGACCGCATCTACGTGCCCGCGCGCGGCGGCACGATGGTGCCGCTGACCGCGGTGGCGCGCCAGGTCCCGGGCCTGGCGCCGCCGCAGATCACCCACCAGAACCAGTACACGACGATGGATCTGAGCTACAACCTGGCGCCGGGAGTCAGCACCGGCGAAGGCGACGCGATCATCCAGGCCACCGTCGACGGCCTGCGCATGCCCGGCGACATCCGCATCGCCGACGGCGGCGGCTTCGGCGTGGCCTTGCAGCCGAACTCGATGCTGGTGCTGGTGCTGGCGGCGATCGTGGTGGTGTACATCGTGCTGGGCATGCTCTACGAGAGCCTGGTGCATCCGGTGACGATCCTGTCCACGCTGCCGGCCGCCGGCATGGGCGCGCTGCTGGCGCTGTGGGTGACCAACACCGAGTTGTCGGTGATCTCGATGATCGCGCTGGTGTTGCTGATCGGCATCGTCAAGAAGAACGCGATCATGATGATCGACTTCGCCGTGGTCGCCGAGCGCGAACACGGCAAGTCGCCGCTGGAGGCGGTACGCGAAGCCTGCGTGGTGCGCTTCAGACCGATCATGATGACCACCATGGTGGCGATCCTGGCCGCGGTGCCGCTGGCGGTGGGCTTGGGCGAAGGCTCGGAACTGCGGCGACCGCTGGGCATCGCGATGATCGGCGGCCTGTTGATCTCGCAGAGCCTGACCCTGCTCAGCACGCCGGCGCTGTATGTGATCTTCTCGTGCCTGCGCGAGCGCTGGCGCGCGCGCCGGGCACGGGCGCGCGAGCGACGGCAGGCGCGCCGAGCGCCGCAGCGGCCGGCGGCGTTGCCGCGGTAGCCGCCCAAGTCGCTTCACCGAAGTCGACGCCTTTCTCTTATCGGGGCCATGACTCCGTTTAGGGAGAAGGTGGCCCCGAAGTGCAGATGAGGGGACGGGCGAAACCTCGTGCACTCAACTCCGTGAGTCGCTTCGCGCCGGACCCTCACCCCAACCCCTCTCCCGATGGGAGAGGGGCTAGGCTCTTCCTTCTCCCCTCGGGAGAAGGTGCCCCGCAGGGGCGGATGAGGGTACGGGCGGAGCCTCGTGCACCCAAACTCCGCGAGTCGCTTCGCGCCGGACCCTCACCCCAACCCCTCTCCCGATGGGAGAGGGGCTAACGCGGTTCCTTCTCCCCTCGGGAGAACGTGCCCCGCAGGGGCGGATGAGGGTACGGGCGGAGCCTCGCGCACCCGAACTCCGCGAGTCGCTTTCGCGCCGGACCCTCACCCCTCTCCCGATGGGAGAGGGGCTTTCAGTCAGCCCTTCAGCGCGTCCAGCGAGGTGCGCTCGATGTCGGCGTAGATCGCGAACTCGTCGTACACCGTCGCGCCCAGCGCCTGCTCGAAGGCCGCGCGGTTGGCATGCGCGGCATAGGCGCGCTGTTCGCCGCCGCCCAGGTTCGACTGGAAGATGCCGGCCGCGCTGACCGGCAGGAAGTCCTCGTAGACGATCGGATCGGCGCTGGCCAGGCCATCGGCGATCAGCGCTTCTGCGGGCTTGTCCGCCAATGCCGCGGCGCCGGCGGCGCGACCAGCCTCGGTCGGCGCGTAGCGGAAGTACCCCAGGCCTTCGCGACGCAGCGTCGCGTAGTCGTCGGGGAAATCGGCGAACGCGGCCTGCAGCCGTGCACCGTAATCGCCGCCGGCGCTGCCGTCGGCGGCGCGGGCGCGCTCCAGCAAGGCGTCGTACAGCGCGCGGCCCTTCGGCGTCAGGGCCAGCCCGCGCTGCTCGATCTCGCCGAAGCGCGCGGTGTGGGTGCCGGCCTCGGCGGCGCCGTCGCCGGCCGGGAAGCGCACGGTTTCCTCCAGCGCCTTGAAGCTGGTCTGGCGCAGCAGGATCGGGCAGCGCCGGCGCGGCGGGCCTTCGATCACCGCCTTGGCGTCGATGCCCCGGCGCAGCATTTCCGCCTGCGCCGCATCGATGTCCAGCGTGCGCGGGGTCAGGTGGTTGATGTGCGGGCCATGGAAACTGACCACGTCGGCGATCAGCTTGTGCGCATCGCTCAACGCGCGATAGGTCGGCAGCGGCACGGTCGCGTCGCTGTGCCAGCGGAAGGTCTCCAGCGCCTCGGCGACGAAGCGCTGCGCGTCGTCCTCGCCCAGGCCGCCGTCGCGCTCGCAGCGCTCGATCAGTTGCAGCGCCGCGTCGGTGAAGATGCGCCGCTGCGCCAGGATCTGCGCCGCCTGCGCGCGCAGCGCCGGATCCTCGATCAGTTCCAGCCGCAGCAGCGAGGTGAACACGCGGAACGGATTGCGCGCCAGCGCCGCCGCGTCGAGCGGACGGAACGCGGTGGAATGCACCGGCACGCCGGCCACCGACAGGTCGTAGTAGCCGACCGGATGCATGCCCATCACCGCGAACAGCCGGCGCAGCGTGGCCAGTTCTTCGGCGCTGCCGACCCGGATCGCGCCATGGCGCTCCTGGTCCAGCCGCGCGCGTTCGTCGTTGCGCTGCAACTGCGCCTCCAGCGCCGGATCGGCGGCCAGGGTCGCCGCGTTGACCTGCGCCACCAGTTCCATCAGCGTGCCGTACAGCGGCACCTCGTTGCGGTACATGTCGGACATGGCCTGCGCAAACAGGCTGCGGATGGCATCGGGCGAAACGAAGGCAGTGGTCATCGGTGGTCCGGAGCGACGGTGGCGCCGGGCGACAGGCCCGGCAGAACGCCTATTCTCGCGCCGCGGCGGCGGCGCGGCCAGTCGGTGGGAGGATCGTCGCCATGGCAGGCGTCCTGGATGGCCGCGATGGGGATGCAATGGCCGCGGCCATCATGGCTGCGGATGGATGGGCCGAGCTGCAAGTCGGGACGGAAGCGGTATCGGGGCCATGGCGCCAGCCGAGCTGCGGTGGTCTAGCCGCAGCCCCTTTGGGATCGACTGCAGGACATCGCTAACAGCCCCCCGGAATCGACTCAAGCCTTTGGCATATAGCTGCTCTGCCTGATGCGCAACTCTTGAAATCGGGGGTTTGGGAGGTGCGCATCAATCGAGACGCGCGGGTCTCGCCGCGGATGCGCCGAGGGAACATCGATATCGCAGACCCGCAGGCATCGCTGCTGCGTTCGTCGCGACTGAAGGCGCTCCTACATGAGCATCGCGGGGACCGGCTAGCTTGGCGTCCGGTTCGAGGCTGGTCTTCATCACCAGCGTGCACCGACCAGGTCTATTGCGCCGCGGCCTGGTCGCGCTGCGCGCGATCGCCGAGTTGGCGGCGCAACAGGGCGTCCAGCGTGATCGGTCGGTCCCAGTGGTCGTAGCTGGCGACGATGGCGTGGCGCAGCGCGCGATAGGTCAGCGAGCCTGGCTCGGCGTTCAAGGCGGTCGCCACGTCGGCCCAACTCGCCGTCGCGCCGGCCGCCACGCGCGCGCGCACCACCTCGCGGTACGACACGCCCGCGGCCTTGGCCAGGAAACAGGCGAAATAGATGTCGCGCGGCGGCCAGCGGCGTTCGCGCAGCAGCGCTTCGGCGTAGCCGCGCGGTACTTGCGCATAGCGCGCCACTTCGTCGAGGAAACTGTCCGGATAGCGCGCCGCATAGCGGTCGATGTCCAGCAATTGCCGATCGATCCAGGCATCGCCGCTGCCGGGAGTTTCCAAAGGCGCGGCGGCGGCTGGCGATGGGGCGTCCTGCGCTACAGCTTCGCCCGCCACGCACAGCGCCAGCGGCAGGATCAGGCAGACGGAGCGCAGGCAGGGCGGCATGCGCCGATTCTGCCGGATGCCGGCGGCACTGTCAGGTTGCCGGCTCCGCCACGGCGCCCCAGACGTTGCCGGAGCCACGCGGCTTTGCGTCGAGGGAAGCGACCGGCGCGGACGCGCGCGCAGTCGCTGCGACGGCGAAGCCGATCGCGACTCGCACCATTTCCGCGGCGCGAAAGCCGCAGCGAGCGTATGCGGCGCCATCGCGACCAATCCTCATACCGCGAGCGCGTCGCCCGGGCATGCCGGACACCGCCGCCGACGCGACGCCCCATCACCCGGAAACGCAGTCGCGGAAGGCACTCACGTCTGCGCCGCCGCATAGCGGTTCAGGTCGGCCACCGCCTGCGGCCAGTCCGCGGCCGCGGCCACCTCGCGCAGGCGCGGCTCGTCGGCGGACAGTCCATGCTCGGCCTCGTGCGCCCAGGTGGTGGTGTACGGCGTATGGATGCCCCAGCCGCCGAGCGCGATCACCGGCTCCACGTCCGAGCGCAGCGAATTGCCGATCATCACGAAGCGCTCGGCGCCGATGCCGAATTCGTTCAGGACCTTGGCATAGGTCTTCGGATCCTTCTCCGAGACGATCTCGATGCGCGGGAACAGCGCGTCGAGCCCGGACTGCGCGATCTTGGCCTCCTGGTGGAACAGGTCGCCCTTGGTGATCAGCACCACTTCGAACTCGGCGGCGATGGCGGCCACAGCCTCGCGCACGCCGGCGATGACCTCCACCGGGTGCTGCAGCGTCGCGCGGCCGATCTCGACGATGCGTTGCAGGTCGCGCGCGGCGATGCGCGCCTCGGTCAGTTCGATCGCCGCCTCGATCATCGACAGGGTCATGCCCTTGGCGCCGTAGCCGAACACTTTCAGATTGCGCCGTTCCACCGCCAGCAGATGCTGCAGGGTGCCGGCGTCGCGCAGATCCAGATAGTGGCCGAGGATCGCCTCGAACGCGGCCTCGGCGTCGCGGTAGTAGTCCTCGCTTTTCCAGAGGGTGTCGTCGCCGTCGAAACCGACCAGGGCGATGGCGGAGGAACGCAGGGCAGTAGGCGTAGGCATCGCCCAAGCATAGCAGCGCGCTTCACTGCGGCGCAGGGTCGCCCGGGCCGGGTTGGTAGCGCGCGTACTCCTCGCGCGACAAGGCGCCGTCGGCGTCGGCATCGAGGGTACCGAAGACCTCGCGCAACACCGGATCGGCGGCGGCCTCGGTGCGGTCGATGCGCCCATCGCGATCCAGGTCCAGCGCCGCGAAACTGCGGGCGCCCACGCTGGCGCCGGCATCGGTGGCCGGGGCGGCAGGCACCGGCGCGGAGGGTGCGGGCGGTGAGGGCAGCGGCGGCAACGGCGCGGGGGACGGCGTCGGTGCGGGCGTCACCGGCGGCGGCAGGACCGGTGCGACCGGCTCCTGTTGCGCCGCGGCCACGCCGGCGACCGCAACTCCCACCCAAAGCGGCAACGCGCGCCACAGACAATGCAAGCGCTGGGATCGGGCCATGTCAGCCTCTGCGAACGACGGATCGCCACCCTACACCGTAGCGCGGTGGGACTGCGTCATACACCTGTAGAACTCGGAGCGCAGAAAGGGCGGCACAAGGCCGCCCTTCCGTGTCTTTTTTCCGCGTCATGCCCTACTGGGAGTCACACTGCTACAGCAAGTGAGCATCGCGAAGCCTGCAGGAGGCCGTCAGCAAAGACGGCGCCGTGTCGGCACGCGCACGTCGCGCGTGCCGGGGAGATGCGGCGCGATCGCATTACTGCCCGTTGCTGCTGCTCCCTGCCGCGCCGCCCTGCTGCTTGGCGACATAGGCCTTGTACTCGTCCGGCGTCAGCTTGCCGTTGTGGTCCGCGTCGGCCTGGGAAAAGATCTGGCTCAGGCCGGCGTTGACCTGCGCTTCCTGCTGGCTGATGGCGCCGTCGCTATCGGTGTCGACATCGGCCCAGGTCTGGCCACCACCGGATTTGGCCGGCTGGGAAGCGGTCGCGCCGGTCGCGCTGGTGGGCGACTGCGCCGGGGTGGCCGCGTCGCTCTGCGCGTCCTGGGCGAAGGCCGGCATGGCCAGTGCGGCGGCGAGAATGGCGGCGGTCCCGATCAGCGGCGTGCGGTTGCGAATGTTCATGGGTGGTCTCCTTTGCTCTCTCGGTTGTGGCATGCCCGGTCCGATCCGGTGCATGGCTACACCGTGCCAATTCCAGACTGAATCCATTCCCCCGCGAAAAATCGCGCAAAACGCTTCGTTAACCACGGCGAGGAAAGGACGCGCTACCCGCTTGGTTAGCGCTTGGTGAGCATGCGGTAAGCCAGTCGTTCGAGATGTTCGCAGCTCGGAAAAAAAGCGTGTGTTTCAGCCGATTCCGCTGTCGCCTTCGCCGGATTTTTCACTTGAACGCGAACTGAACACCACCCAACCTATCGCCACGCCGGCCAGCGCGCCGGCCACTTCCAGCACCACGCGCGTCCCCAGTTCGTTCGGATCGTGGATGCTGGCCAGCGCCAGGCGCGCGTACAGCGGCGACTCCAGACGCACGATGCTGGTGTAGAACAGGTTCCAGCAGTCGATGCCGGCCGAGACGGCGACCGCGATCAGACAAGCCCAGCCCAGCGCGTGGCCGTCGGACCATTGCAATCCGCGACACAGCCGGTGCCACACCGCGTAGATCAGGAACCCGACCGCGAGCGCGATCAGCCCGGCTTCGAGCGAGCCCAGCAGGCCGAAGTGCAGCGACAGATTCATTCGGTACGTCCTGGTGGCGAGGCGTGCAGTCTAGGGGGTGCGGGCGCTGTGCGCGCATGCCGTGTCGGGCTGTCGCGTGGGGCGTGTGGGCGTGCGGACCCGCGCGCGCTTGCCGGCCGGCGCTGGCCGCGACCCGCCGGCGCGGCGCGGGAACGGCTCAGCCGTCGTTCTCGCTGCGGGCGCTCACGACCGGCTCCCCATCGTCCTCGTCCCACCCCACCGTCAACAGCATGGGGCGGCAGCAGATATGGCAATCCTCCACGTATTGCTGGGTCTCCACCGACGGATCCACCGCCAGTTCGTTCCACTCGCCGCAGTAAGGACACTGCACGGAAGCAAAGCTGTGGATATCGCTCATGGTCTGCGCCTGTCGATGCAAGTGTGAAGCCTAGCGGATCGGCACGTCATAGGCGGTGCCGGGGTCAGGCTCGGGGTGCAACGTGTAGTGCCACCATTCCAGCGGGTAGTTGACGAAACCCTGCGCCGCCATCGCCTGTAGCAGGCGCTGGCGGTTCGCGCGCTGCGCGGCGCCGACGTCCTTCGCATCGGTATGCGCCGCCGGGTCGAAGAAATCGAAGCCGGTACCCATGTCCAGCGGCGTGCACTGGCCGCCGCGGCAGTCGAGCAGACCCAGGTCGACGGTGGCGCCGCGGCTGTGGCCGGAGGTTTCGGCGATGTAGTCGCCGAGCAGCACGCGCTTGTCCAGATGCGGGTAGTAGCGTGCCTTGGCGACCTGGTCGTCGAGATCGCCGGCCCAGGCCACGAAGGCGCGGACCGCGCGCTGCGGGCGGTAGCAATCGAACACCTGCAGGCGGTAGCCATCGGCATGCAGCGCCTGCTGCACCCGCGCCAAGGCCTGCGCGACCGGGGCCAGCAGGTAGCACGTCGGCGCGTCGTAGCCGGGTACCGGCCGGCCGGTGAAGTTGTCGTGGCCGGCATAGCGGATATCCAGTGCGATATCCGGTGCCACCGTGCGCACGTCGACCAGCCCGGCTTGCGCAGGCGTGGTAGCCGACGACAGGAGCGGGGTGGCCGCAGCCGCACACGGCGCGCTCCCGGGGCCGCCAATGGCGGCACTCAGCGCGAGCACGATCCAGCGCGTGCGCGATGCCCCACGTCCGCACGGGGAGGGGAGCGAAGCGGCGGTGGCATCCTGTGACATGGGTGCAGCATAGGCCATCGCAGCGGCAGGACGGCCGCGCATGCGCCACAGGCCCGCCCATCGCGGCGCGTAGCCTGCACTGCACCTTCGCTAGGCCAAGCGCCGGGTACGCGATGCGACTGAGTTCTGGCTTT
The DNA here is from genome assembly GCF_041242975.1 of Xanthomonas sp. DAR 35659. Lineage (NCBI taxonomy): Bacteria > Pseudomonadati > Pseudomonadota > Gammaproteobacteria > Lysobacterales > Lysobacteraceae > Xanthomonas > Xanthomonas medicagonis. The sequence continues at coordinate 677,726 of NZ_CP162488.1, read as the reverse complement.
GGCGATCAGCGCATCCAGACCTACGCGGTTGTGCGCAACCCGCACCAGCACCGCCATCGCGACGATGGGCTTGCTGCCCAACGCAAAGCGGAACGCCGTGTCCGCGCATCCGCCGCTGCGCCTCGCGGTACTCGGCCGGCGGCACGGCGGTGGTCGCAGATACCGCGGTGCGCGAGGCGCATTCCAAGGCCGGCGCGTTGCACGCATCCTGCCTTCGTCAGTTGGCCGCACGACGCGGCGGCAATGGCCTCGCATCCGGGATACGGCACCCGGCGCGGCGCGACAGACACGCGGGAATCGAAAGACGCATGCGCCAAGGGCGAATGCAGCCCGTGGCAACCACCTCTTACATGCGCGAGGACAAGGCACCAGCCCGGCGGACCGGACCGGCGCCTGCCGGGCCACATGGCGCCGGCCGGCGGCGCCGCTGCGGTCAGCGCGCGTGCGAGGGCTGCGCCTGGGTCTGCGCGCGCTGCTGGTCCTGCGCCTGCGCCTGCGCCTGTACCTGCCGCTGGCTTTCGGCCGCGAACTGCTGCTGGCTCTGCTCCAGCGGCACGGCCGCGGCCTGCTGCCGGTCCACGTAGGCGCGGTTCACGTCGAGCGGATTGTTCGGGTTGCGCTCCACCGCGATCATGCCCTTGCCGTCGGTGCTGGGCACCAGATCGTCGATCCGCGACATGCCGCTGAGCTTGGCCTCGAACGCCGCCTGCCCGGCCGCGCGATGCATCTCCTCGCGGCTGCCGAACCCGCCGTTCGGGCCCTGCTTTTCCAGTTTCGCGACGGCCTGGTCGAACATCGGGTTGTCGCGACGCAAGCGCTCCACGCCCTGCTGCTGTTGCAGGTGCTTGTCGATCGCCGCCAGCGTCTCCGGGCCGGCCTTGCCGTCCACGCCCTTGAGCTGCTGTTCGCGCTGGAACTTCTCCACCGCCGCTTCGGTCTTGGGACCGTAAACGCCGATGGCATCCTTCGCGTCCAGGTAGCCGAGCTGGGCCAGCTTCTCCTGCATGCCCTTCACCGCCGCACCCTGCTCGTTGCGCTTGAGCACGCCGTCGCCGTTCTCGGCGTGCGCGCCAGCACCGCGATGGGGCGCGTCGGCGTGCGGCTTGCGCTCATGCTTGGCCGGTTGCTCGCCGTCGTGGCTGACAGTCTTGTCCCGGTCCGTCAGCTTCAGCAGGTCCGCCTTCTCGTTCTCGGCGCGGTTCTTCAGCGAATCGAGAGTCTTCTGCTTCTCCACCCGCGGAAACAGTTCCTTGACGTGCTCGGCCTTGTAGTCCTGCACCGCGCCGACGATGTCCTTGTCGGAAAGCTTGGACAGGTCGTAGTCCTTGCCGAACTTGGCCTCGATGCCCTTCAGGAACACGCCCGAGCCGCCCGGCTTCTTGTCGCTGCCAGGGCCGTACTGCACCGCGGTGCTCCACAGCGCATCCTGCACAGCCGGGCCGCGGTCGGACAGGTCCATGCCCTTGTCCTTGAGCCGGTCCACCAGCTTGTCGTAATGCGTGCGCTTGATGTAGTCGTGCTGTTCCTGCGCGAAGGTATCGTCGGTCCTGGCCAGTTCCTTCCACTTCGCGCTGAACTCGGGCGAGCCCGGCTTCAGGCCGGCGAAGTCGTCGCTGTACTTGCTGTCCTTGACGAACGCGGCGACGGTGCCGCCGACGATGATCGTGCCTTCCTTGGTCTTGACCTGCGAGGTCATCTGGTAGGAGCCGTAGGACACGCCACCCGGATCGTCGATGCCGGAGGACACCGTGCTGGCGCCGCGTCCGCCGGTCTCGTAATGCTTGGAGGTCTGCCCCAGTTCCCAATCCTTGTCGCTCATCGTGCATCTCCTTGTCTAAATGTCGTATCGCAAAAAAGGCGTGACTCAGTGCCCTGCCAGTTCGTCCGCGCGCTTGGCGGTCATCTCCAGGCGGCACTCGGCCGCATCCAGGCGCCCGGCCTGTCCGCTGTCCGGATCGTAGAAACATTTCTCGTCGCGATCGGCGACCCATTTGCGCTGCTGGTCGCGCAGCGCGTTCTTCTGCGCCTCGCCCAGCTTCGCCATGGCGGCCTTGTAGGCGTCGTTCAGGCGGCCGTCCTGGTATTGGTATTCGCTGTCCATGCAATCCTGCATGGCGGGTGTCGCGCCTGCGGCGGCGCTGATGCAGGCGTCATAGGACGGTCGCATGGCGGGAGTGGCTCTTGGCGTGGGAGATGGCGCGGTGGTGGCCGGCGCCGGGGTGGCTTGCGGCGGTGCAGGCGGGGTGGATGCCGTCGCAGCGGCGGACGGTGCGGGCGCAGTGGTGGCGGCGGTCGATGCCGGCGTGGATGCGCCGCCGTTGCACGCCGCCGTCACTGCGCACAGCGCCAGCAGGCAGGACACAGGAAGAACCTTGGCGATGGCCATTGTCTGAAGTTGCCTTGTGGTGGGGCGAACGCGGGAGCGCAGTTCTAAAGGATTGCACGGGCGCTGTCCACGCGTTGTCGATGCCGCGTTGGCGACGCACTGCCGGCGCGCGCATGCACACGCATGCGGCGCGACACGCGCGGCCACGGCGCTGGACATGGGCGCACGATGCGCCGCACTCGGCCTCCGCCGGCCTTGCTGCCGGCGGCGGCCGAAGCGAACAGCGCATCAACGCGCCGCGGGTGGCGTGGACTGCGCCGCTTGCGCCTGGGTGCGCTGATCCTGCGTCTGCCGCTCCTGCGCCTGGCGCTGGTTCTCGGCCGCCAACTGCTGCTGGCTCTGCTCCAGCGGCACGGTCGCGGCATGCTGCTTGTCCACGTAGGCGCGGTTCACGTCGTGCGGGTTGTTCGGATTGCGCTCCACCGCGATCAGGCCCTTGCCGTCGGTGCTGGGCAACACGTCGTCGATGCGCGACATGCCGCCCACCCTGGCTTCGAACGCCACCTGCCCGGCCGCGCGCTGCATTTCCTCGCGGCTGGCGAAACCGCCATTCGGCCCGTGTTTCTGCAGTTTCTCCATGGCCTGCACGAACAGCGGATCGTCGGCACGCTGCGCCGCGGCCGGCGCCGCCTTGGCCTGCGCCTTGCTCAACGCATCGAGCGTGGCCTTGTCGGCGATGCCGGTCGGTTCGATGCCCTTCTCGCGCTGCAGGTTGGCCACCGCGTCCTTGGTCTTGTCGCCGTAGTAGCCGGTGCCGGTCAGCAGCTTGCCGCTGCCGTCCTTGATGCCCAGTTCGATCAGACGCTGCTGCATCGCCTTGACCTCCGCCCCCTGCTCGCCCGGCTTCAGCCCGGCGCGCGCGTCGTGGCTCTTGCCCTGCTCCTGCGACTGCGTCTGCTGCTTGTCCTGCAGCAGGTCGCGCGCCTTGGCCAGCGGATCGGACACGAACAACTTGGCGTTCTTGTGGCTGGCCAGGTAGTCGTCCAGCGGCATGGTGTTGACGCCCTTGCTGCCGCTGGACTGGCTGACCAGCAACTCGCCGCTCTTGGGATCACGCACCACCATCAGGATGTGGTCGATGCCCTTCCAGTGCTCATGCTTGGTGTTGCCGGCATCCACGCCGATCACCATGCCTTCCTTCAGCGCGCCGGGCTTGAACACGTCCTGGCCCTGCAGCAGCACGCCCGAGCTCTGGAACGCCTTCCTGACGATTTCGCCCGAGCCGTTCATGCCTTGCCCGAGCATGTCCTGGCGACCGAACACGGTGCGCCCGGCCTTATCGTTGATCTCGCGCATCGTGGCGTTCTGCAACTCGGACACCCAGCCGGAGCAATCGATGTAGCCCTGCTCCAGGTGCTTGCCGTCCGCGCCCGGGTGATAGAGCTTGTGGCCCTTGATGTTGATCGCGTACTGCACGTCGTCGTACTTGATGCCCATCGCATGCGCGGCGGTGAGCTGGATGCCGCCATGCCCTTCCTGCTTGGCCGCGGTGGAGGGCGCTGTCGGCTGCGGCTGCGCACGCGCGGGCGCGGGCGCGGCCGCCTGCTGAGCCTGGCCATCGACCACCGGCTTGATGCCCTTTTCCGGGATCGCGATATGGTCGAACTTGGTGTCCCAGTACTTCAGGAAGGTCTTGGCCATGTCCTGGTCGGACATCTTCTTGAAGTCGGCCAGCGACGTCCCGGTATAGGCCTCGAACTGCTTGGCGCCGGCCGGATCGCGTTCGCGCGGCACGTTGTTGAGGATGTTCGCGCGCGTATCGTCGCGGGCGAAGTTGCCGGTGGCGAGCGCGGCCTGGATCGAGCGGTAGCCGCCGGCGCCCTGCTGGTGCGCCATGTACATGTCCAGCCCGTCGGGCTGCGGCTTGCCGGACAGGTACGGGCGGTCGTCGCGGTCGTGCTGCCGGGTCAGCGAGCGCTGGTTGTCCAGGTACAGGCGCGCCGCCGCGTCGGTGTTGGCGACCGCATCCAGCTCGCGGCCGCGGATGCCGTAGGCCTGCGCGGTGCCGGGCGTGAACTGGAACAGGCCCTTGGCGCTGTTCGGGCCGCGGCTGGCCTGCTCGTCGAACCTGCCGCCGGTTTCGATGTAGGCGAAACGCATGAAGTCGTCGACCGGAATATGGCGTTCCCTGGCCTCTCGCTCGATGATGTCGAGGTTTTCGGCTTTCGTGTAATCGCGTGCCATCTCGTGTTACTCCTTGAGGTTGATATACGGCGCCGAGCGCCGACAAGGTCAACCGAGCTCGTCCGTGAGCTTGTTAGTGCGCGGTCAACAAAACGGTTCGGGACTGCGGGGACTGCGGTGTTGCGATTGCCGGCGCGTACCACGTACAGCGGTGCGCACCAGCGGGTCATGCGGTGGGCTTGGGCAGGTACTGTTCGCTCGCTTGGTCGTACGCGTAGACCACCGTGTCGGATGCATCGAGCAGGCGCGCGCGGCTGGGGCCGGCGATTGCGGTGCCGCGCAGCGCGACGCGCACGTCCGGCAAGGCCGCGCCCGGCACCCGGGAGAACTGCAGCGTGCCCACGCTGGACACATGCGGCACGACGCCGTCGGCGTCGCTGCTGGCCTCGTTGTCCTCGCCAGCGGCGACCGTGCCGCGATACACCCAGCCCTGGTAGCCGCCCAGGTCGTGCTTGTCCGGGTCGAAGGTGAACAGCGCGAAACCCAGGCTGGTGACGCCGTTGTCGAAGCTGGAGGTCGGCACCGCCAGCAGCAGATGGCCGTTGTCCAGGACGTGCTGTTGCGGCTTGCGCGTTTCGTCCACCGCGTCGGCGCGCTCATAGGCACCGAACGAGCCAACGAACTGTTGCGCGTGCAGCAGCATCCAAGGCCGCTCGGTACCCGGCGCGATCAGCCGGAAGGTGGCCTGGCTGATCGACACGCCCTCGCCCGGATTCGGGATGGTTTCGTTGTCGTCGCTGCCGTACTTGTTCGGCGTGGCATAGGCGAAGCCGGTGTAGTAGTGCTTGCCGCCGAGATCGAAATGCTGGCCGCACCAGAAACTGGCCACGGCCCCGTTGTCGATCTCGTAGGAGCGCGCGCCGTCCCCGTCGATCCCGTAGATCAGGTACAGCACGCTGCCCGGATAGGGCGGCGCTTCGTTGGCGACGGCAAGCTTGTTGTCATTGGACATGTGCAGAACATCCTGTATTCGTTGAAGAAGCCGGAAAACACACCCGCCAATCCCGACACGCCACGCCGCGGTGTCCAGAATGTCGCCATTTCGCGCATCGCGGACACGGCACGCCCCGCGTGGACGACAGCTCCTCGCAGGCATGGCTTCGGACAGAGAACGGTGGATTGCAATCCGGCCCCAAGCAGGGGCGGTGATGACGGTCGCGCATGGCGAACCGCACGCCGGCGATCCACTCCGGCATTTCGGGCGAGTGCAGCATCCATTGCCGCTCGCGAATGACTCGCCTGATCATCAGGCCCCGTGGGCGCATCTTAACCAGTTCGATCGGCCGCGACTAGCCTGCGGCCCCGCTCCCGCCCTGGGTCGGACCGGCCCTGCGGCGGGCCGGTCGGCGACGGTTCAGCGATCCAGCGGCGGGACGTACTTGCCGGTGGCCGGATCGAAGGTATAGGTGACCGCGTCCGCGGCGCCCAGGGTCCGGACCTTGCCGGGGCCGGCGACGACGGTACCGCTCCTGGTCACGCGCAGGGACGGCACCGGGCCGCTCTTGGGCGCCTCGAAGCTCAGCGTGCCGGTGCTGGACGCGCACTTCATGGTGCCCTGGTCGTCGCAGGCCGCGCCGTTGTCTTCGCCGGTCGCCACGGTGCCCAGGTAGACCCAGCCCTTGTAGTCGCCCAGATCGTTCTTGTTCGGGTCGAAGGTGAACACGGCGAAGCCCGAGCTGGTGATGCCGTCGGCGAAACGAGTGGTCGGCAGCGCCAGCAGCAAGTGGCCGTTCTTGGTTTCGGTGCTCTGCGGCTTGCGCTTCTGATCGAGCGTGTCGGGCTTCTCGTCGCTGCCGAAATCGCCCGCCCATTGCTGGGCGTGGAACAGGGCCCATACCGGCTTGCCGTCGGCGTCGTCGAGCACATAGGTGGCCTGGCTGATGCTCACGCCCACCGACGGATCCGGCGTCTCTTCCTCCGGGTTGCCGTACTTCCCCGGACCGGCGTTGGCGAAGCCGGTGTAGTAGTGCTTGCCGCCGAGGTCGAAGCGGTAGCCGTACCAGAAGCTGGCCAGTGCGTTGTTGTCGATGACGTAGGAGGCCGAGCCGTCGCCCTTCATGCCATAGATATCGGCGAGCACCTGGCCCGGCGCCGGCACCGGCACCGCGACCGGCTCGGGTTGCGCGGCCGCCTGCGCGGGCGCGGCGGCGGCGGTCGCGGCGGGCGTGGCCTGCGCGCCATCCGGCGCGGGGCTGGCGGCCTTGTCCGTGCACCCGCCGACCAACAGCAAGGTAGCCGCCCACAGGGCTGTCTTTGCGAGCCTCATAACACTGCGTCCTTCGGAGTCCTTGGCACGCGCATGCTACCAAGAATGCAGGCGATCCCAGTGCCGGCCGCGCGCGGCCGGGGCGGCCGGCACGCCATTGGGGCGGACGCCGACCGGACTGCGGCACGCACTCATGGCACGTCCGGCTCCGCCGCCGCGGCGGGTTGCGGGCGCGCCAGCGCCGGCTGGGCCAGCGCGTAGAGGATGCGTAGGTCCTCGGCATCGAGCGCGGTGGCATCGTTGCCGCGGTAATGGTGGTGAAAGGCGCGCAACGTGGCCGCGCGATCGTCGATCGGGTAGCCGATCAGCGCCAGCGCCTGCCACGGATCGAAGCCGGGCGGTGCTGGCGGCGTGTCCGCGGCGGGCCAGCGGCCGAAGCCGGCCTCGGCCAGGCGCTTCCACGGGAACAGCGGGCCGGGGTCGACCTTGCGGGTGGGCGCGAAGTCCTGGTGCCCGACCACCTGCGTGCGCGGGATGCGCAACCGCGTGCACAGGTCCTCCAGCAACAGCAGCAGGCTGTCGATCTGCGCCGGCGCGAACGGGGTCTTGCCGTCGTTGTCCAGTTCGATGCCGATCGACGCGGAATTGACGTCGGTGATCGTGCCCCAGCGTCCAGCGCCGGCATGCCAGGCGCGGCGGTCGTCGCTGACCAGCTGGTAGCGCTTGCCGTCGCGGCCGATCAGGTAATGCGCGCTGACCTTGCCCTTGCTGTTGTGCGAGCGCAGCGTGTCCAGGCTGCGCTGCACCGAGTCCTGGTCGGTGTAGTGGATCACGATCAGGATCGGCCGGCGCTGGTCGTGGTTGGGCGACGGCACCCATTCGGCCAGCGGATTGCGCTGCGGCGCATGCGCGCACGCGCCGAGCAGCGCGACCAGCGCCAGCGGCGCCAGCCAGCGCATGCGGGGCGATACGGGTGTGGGGAATGGTCGGGTCATGGGCAAGGATTCCGGGGGGATCTGACAGCGAGCGACGAGCACCCGCAACAGCAGTATCTAGAAACATGGTGAAGGAGATGGATGTCGTGGGAGGGGCTTCCGTCCCGACGGGATCTACCCTCAGCGCGTCGGGACTGAAGTCTCCTCCACAAGATCTGGGCAAGGTGCCACCCGCACGAAATCGAGATCGGCATAGTCGTAGCTGAAATCCGCATTCGGATCGACATGCGCCAGATGCATGCGTTGCGTGCCATCGGCGGCGGTGGCGAACGTCAACCATGGCTCGGCATCGACGCTGGCCTCGTCCCAGTCCACCAGCCAGCGCGTGCCCACCTGCATGACCCGGCCGCGCAGCAGCGGCGACTTGCGCGCCTGGAAACGCAGCGCGCCCTGTTGCGGGCACAGCGCCACCTCGCCGAACCAAGGATCGCGCCAAATGCCTTGCTGCGGGTGCGACGCGGCGGCGTCCACCGGCACGCGCGTAGCGGTGGCGTCGACCGTGCGCGCGGCGGGGCCGGCCTGCACGCGCGCCTGCTCCAGCAGACCAGCGTAGTGCAGGACATCCAACGCAGGCGCGTCCGGACGGGTGAAGCGCTTGAGCAACGCCTCGCCCAGCACCGTGCGCATCTCGCCGCCGTCGCCATTGCTGAGGATGACGAAGCCGCTGCGCCGGTCCGGCAACAGCACCAGCGCCGAGTACATGCCCATCAGCGTGCCGGTATGCGCGACCTGCCACTGCCCGTCCACGTCGGCCAGGCGCCAGCCGTAGCCATAGCCGTACAGGCGCGTGCCGTCCCGGTCGCGCATCTGCGCCGGGATCGGCATCGGCGTATGCAGCGTCCACAGCGCCTGCCGCTGCGCCGGCGACAGCCAGGCCGCGGTGGCGGCATCGGGCGCCAGCCATGCGCGCATCCACGCCAGCATGTCGTCGAGGCTGCAGCGCACGCCGCCGGCCGCCATCGACGGCGTATCCGGGATCCGCGCCGCGTCGGCACGCACAACCACGTTGGCCTCGCCCTGGCGCATATGCGGCTGGGCGACATTGCCGACCGCATCGCGCTCCCACGCACCGACCTGGCAGCGGCGCATGCCCAGCGGCGCGAACACCTCGTCGCGCAACAACTGCGCGTACGGCTTGCCGCCGGCGCGCGCGGCCACCTCGCCGGCGACCACGTACAACAGGTTGTCGTAGGCGTAGTGCGCGCGGAAGCTGTGGGTGGGCTTGAGATAGGCCAGCCCGGCGACGATGTCGGCGCGGGTGAACGCATTGGGCTCCGGCCACAGCATCAGGTCGCCGGCGCCCAGGCCCAGCCCGCTGTTGTGGATCAGCAGATCGCGCACCTGGATGTTGCGCGTGACCCAGGGGTCGTACATGCGGAACTCGGGCAGGTAGCGGGTCACCGGATCGTCCCAGCGCAGCTTGCCGGCATCGACCAGCCGCGCCAGCAGCGCGGTGGTCATCGCCTTGCTGTTGGAGGCGATCTTGAACAGCGTCCGCCCGTCGACGCGCGCGCCGCTGCCGGCGCGCAACTCGCCGGCAGTGCGCGCATACACCACCTCGCCGTTCTCGATCACGCCCACCGCCAGCCCGGGCAGCCGGTAGCGCGCCATGGCCTGCTCGAACAGGCGATCGAGATCGGCGCGCGGCGGGGGCGTGGCCACATCCGGCTCGGCGGCGGCGAGCGCGGGCCACGCCAGGCAGAGCGCGAGCACGCAGGTGCGCACGCGCCCGGCAGCCCGGGCGCGCCACGCCGCGTGCCCTGGCCGCGCGCCTCGCATGATCGCCTCGTCGCGCACCGGTACGCTCAGAAGGTGTAGGTGAAGTTGGCGTACAGCTGCCGCCCGATCGCGCTGTACACGCGCGGGAAGTACGGCCAGGCGGTGTAGGTATCGTCGCGCGGATGGATCTTGTCGAACACGTTGAGCACGCTGATGCCGAGCGTGGCCTTGTCGGTGATCCGCTTGGCGATGTCCACGTTCCAGATCACGTATGGCGCCACGCGTCCGCTCTCGGCGTAGTTGGGACGCGAGCCGTAGCGATAGCCGTACAGGCTGGTCGACCAGTCGCCGACACTCCAGTTCGCACGCCAGTTGGTGCGGGTTCGAAACGCCAGGTAGTCGACGTCGTTCATCACGTCCACCGGCTTGGCCCCGGCGAACTGCGCCACTTCCATCTTCAGGACGCGGGTATAGCCGGCCTGCAGCCCGAACGCGCCCCAGTCGCCGAGGTCGAAGCTGTAGCGCAGGTTCGCGTCCACGCCGTCGGTGCGCATCAACGACTGGTTGATCGGGAAGGTCTCGAACGCGGTGATCTGGCCTTCGGCGGTGAGGTCGGTGCCGGGGCTGCGGGTCACCGACTGGATGTAGAACTGGCAGGCCGCCGAAGCGGTATCGACCGCATTGCCGGCGCGATCGCGGCCGAGCAGGCAGTTGGCGTTGTTCTCCAGCAGCGTCTCGCTGGAGATCGATTCGACCCGGCCTTTCAGCTCGATCCGGTAGTAGTCCGCGCTCAGCGACAGCGCCGGCAGCACGTCCCAGACGAAGCCCAGCGTGGTCGACTTGCCCTTCTCCTCCTCCAATAGCGGATTGGACGACTGGGTGGAGAAGGTCTGGTACTCGTGCGCGCTGGAACAGGCCACCGACAGCGGATCCAGGCCGTCGCGGCGGCACAGGTATTCGTCGGTGACAGTGGGGTTGTTGGCGCTGGTGCCGGCATAGATCCACAACAGGTCCGGCGCGCGGAAGCTGGTGGCGTGGCTGCCGCGCAGCAGCAGGCTGTCGAACGGGCGCCACTCCAGCCCGACCTGCCAGGTGGCGGCATCGTCGACCGCGGTGATGTCGTCGTACTTGTCGTAGCGCCCGGCCAACGTCGCGCTCAGCCGGCTGAGGATCGGCACGCGCAGTTCCACGCCGGCGGCGTAGCGGTCGCGCGGGCCGCCGCCGGGGGTCTGGGTAAGGTTGTAGATACGCTCGGGGCCGGTGTAATCCACCGTGGTGCGCGGATCCGGGGCCAGGTCGTACTTCTGCCGCGCCGCCTCCAGCACGGTGGCGATCTGCAGCATGCCGGCCGGCAGTTCGAACAGGTCGCCGCTGAACACGAACTGCGCCTGGTCGGTGCTGGATTCGCCGCGGCTGACCACGTCGGTGGTGAGCTGGTCGTACAGCGCCGCGCTGCCGGGGGCGAACAGCCTGTCGGTGTAGAACTGGCGGATCTCGGTGCCGTCGGGGCGGTGACCCAGCACCGGCCCCATGTAGTAGTCGCGCACCGCGTTGGTGAGGAAGCGCGGACGCCGGGTGGTGATGTCGTAGCGCGACATCGACACGCTCGCATCCCAGTCGAAACGACCGTCGAACAGCTTGCCGCGCACACCGGCGTTGAGGTTCCAGGACTTCTCGTCGTATTCGATGTTCTTGATCCCGCCCACTTCCGAAGGCAGGAAGATGCGCTGCGCGGTGACCAGGCCCAGGGTCGGATCGTAGACGGTGAACGCGCCTTCGCCGATGTAGTAATGGGTCTGGCTGGAGCTTTCGTCCTTGGAGTGGTTGGCCAGCACCTGCGCGTAGCCGGTGAAGGTCTCGCTGAAATCGAAGCTGCCGGAGAGGTAGGCCGAGGTCTTGCCGTAACCGTTCTGCACCGAACGGCCTTCGTAGTAGCCGAACGCGCCGCAGCGATTGGGCGCGGCCAGGCTGTCGGCGGTCTTGTACGGCGCGAACGCCGGATTGGTCGCCGCGCAGGCCGCCTCCAGCGCGCTGGCCGACGTCGACAGCGTGCCGCCGCTCGGCCACAGATAGGTAGTGCCGCGGCGCAGGTAGACGCCGGAGATCGAGGCGTTGGGGCTGGCCGGGTCGGCCTTGTTGCCGGGATGGTCGTAGTACGAATCCAGGAAGTCGCGCTGGCTGGCGACGATCGCCTCACGGTCCAGCCGCTCGAAGGCGTAGGTCAGGCTCCAGCGATCGCCGGTGCGCCCACCGCTCCATTGCAACTGGCCGGTATCGCCGCCGCCGCGCGTGGTGGTGCCGCCACGCAGGCGTAGCGTGTCGCCGCTGAAATCGTGCTTGGTGATGATGTTGACCACGCCCGCCACCGCGTCGGAGCCGTAGATCGCCGACGCGCCGCCGCTCATCACCTCGATGCGCTCCACCGCCGCGGCCGGAATGCTGCCCAGGCTCACCGCGGTGCCGTTGGCGTTGTAGGACTGCGGGTAATCGGCCAGGCGCTTGCCGTTGAGCAGGATCAACTGGTAGCCCGGGCCCAGGCCGCGCAGATTGAGGTACTGGCCATTGGGCGAACTGCCGGTCTGGTCGCTTTCGTTGAACGCGCTGCCGCTGAACTGGGTCAGCGTGCCCAGCGATTCCCACACCGTGCTGAAGCCCTGCTTCTGGATCTCCTGCGCGGTGATGACGGTCACCGGCGCCGGGCCTTCCACTTGCGAACGCGCGATGCGCGAACCGGTCACGGTGACCTTGTCCAGGTCGCGCGTGGTGCTGGCGCCGTCCTGCGCGGCGGCGAGCGGCGGCAGCGCGCATCCGGCCAGCAACGCGAGCGCGAGGCGCGAAGGACGATGGGGGATACGGAAACGCTGAACTCGGCTGGGCACGCGGCTCTCTCCTGCAATCGACGACGCTGACGACGGTGACCGAGCCGACGCGGGCCGACAGCCGGCCGCCTTCCCCTGGCACCCATGCGAACGACATGGCGCACGACCGCGCTATCGCGGCCGCCTCCACCTCGTGTTTTCCCCCAGGCATGCGTTCCGAACGGCGCCCCCTGCGACGTGCGCCCGAACTGGCGGGCCTTCGTCTCGCTGCTGGCGGAACCGGCGCGTGTCCGCGCCGGTTCCTCGCTCCTGTCGTTTGGGTGTAACACGGCGCAAAACGGCGTGTCAATCCAGCATTCTTGACAAGCCGGAGCGAGAAAAACACTATGCCGATGCGCGACGCGCAGCCGTCGCGGTTGTTTCCATTTCCGGGGTGCGATGAACACGATGCGTGGCCTGTGCCTGCTGCTGGCCGCGGCGCTGAGCGGTCCGCTGCTGGCCGCCGGCGCCGACCAGGCGGTGCCCTTCCAGTTGCAAGCCCGCCAGTTGCAGGCCGACTACTGGGTCGCGCGCCTGCCCGCCGCGCAAGGTCCGCTGCTCGACGCGGCGCAGGTGCAGGCCTTCAATGCACACCTGCTGCGCCACGATGCCTCCATGCACGATCTGCAGGCGCTGCCCGATCGCTACAGCGCCGCGCAGGTGCGCGCGCAGATGCTGGCGCTGTCGGCGACGCCGACGCGCACGCTCTACGACGCGGACGGCATCGTCCTCGACACCGCGCGGCTGGCCTCCCTGCAGTCGGCGCTGGCCGTGGAGGCGATTCCTGCCGAGGTCACGCCACGCTACGCGCTGGTGGTACGCCGCGCCGCGCTGCGCACCTTCCCCACCAGGCAACGTGCGTTCGGCAGTCGCGACGACCACGACATCGACCGCTTCCAGGAGTCGGCGCTGTATCCCGGGACCGCGGTGGCGATCCTGCATGCCAGCCGCGATGGTCGGTGGTTGTTCGTGCTGGCGCCGAACTATGCGGCCTGGATCGAACGCGACCGCGTCGCCGAAGGCGAGCGCACAACGGTGCTGGACTACGCACGGCGCACGCCGCGGCTGGTGGTCACCGGCGCGCGCGCGCTGACTGCGTTCACTCCTGAACTGCCGGCCGCATCGCAGGTCGCGCTGGACATGGGCAGCGCCCTGCCGCTGCGCGAGGAGTGGCCGGCGCAGCAAACGGTCAATGGCCAGTCGCCGCTGGCGGCGTACGTGGTGCAATTGCCATTGCGTGGCGAGGACGGACGGCTGGGCCTGGCGCCAGCGCTGGTGCCGCGCGGCGCCGACGTCGCCACCGGGCCGTTGCCGGCCACCCAGCGCAACCTGCTGCAGCAGGCCTTCAAGTTCCTCGGCGAGCGCTATGGCTGGGGCAACGACTACGACGCGCGCGACTGCAGCGGCTTCGTCGCCGATGTGTATCGCAGCCTGGGCGTGGCCTTGCCGCGCAACACCGGCGACCAGGCGCGCAGCCCCAGCCTCGCCAGCGTGGCGTACACCGCCGCGGCGCCGCTGGCGCAACGGCAACAGATCCTGGCGCGATTGCAGGTCGGCGATCTGGTGTACATCCCCGGCCACGTGATGATGGTGATCGGCCACGATCGCGGACACACCTGGGTGATCCACGACGTGGCCGGCGCCAGCTATCGCGACGCTTCCAGTCAGTTGCAGCGCGTGCGCCTCAACGGCGTGTCGGTGACGCCGCTGGAGCCGATGCTGCTGAGCGACGGCACGCCCTTCATCGACCGCATCACCCGCATCCAACGCGTCCGCCCGATCGCCCGCGAATGAAGATCACCGACCTCCAACTGGGCATGCTGCGGGTACCGTTGAAGACCCCGTTCAAGACCGCGCTGCGCAGCGTGGACGCGGTCGAGGACGTGGTGGTGCTGGTGCATACCGACAGCGGCCACATCGGCTACGGCGAAGCGCCGGCGACCGCGCCAATCACCGGCGACACCCATGGCTCGATCATCGAGGCGATCGACCGCTTCATCAGACCGCGGCTGATCGGCGAAGAAGTCGCCAACCTCAACCGGCTCACCGGGCTGATCCAGGGCGCGCTGCAGCGCAACAGCAGCGCCAAGGCCGCGGTCGAGATCGCGATCCACGACCTGTGGGCGCAGCTGTACGGCGCGCCGCTGTACAAGCTGCTCGGCGGCGGCACGCCGGCCATCCGCACCGACATCACCATCAGCGTGGACGCCATCGACGTCATGGTGGCCGACGCGCTGTCGGCGCTCGCGCGCGGCTTCAGTGCGCTGAAGATCAAGGTCGGCAAGGATGTCGCCGTGGACATCGAACGGGTGAAGGCGATCCACGCGGCGGTCGGAGGCCGCGCTTCGCTGCGCCTGGACGCCAACCAGGGCTGGACGCCGAAGCAGGCGGTGTCGGCGATGCGCGTGCTGGAAGATGCGGGCGTGGTGCTGGAACTGCTGGAGCAGCCGGTCAAGGCATGGGACATCGAGGGGCTGAAGTACGTCACCGAGCGGGTCCATACGCCGGTGATGGCCGACGAGAGCGTGTTCGCGCCGGCGCAGGTGATCGACCTGCTGCAGCGTCGCGCCGCGGACATCGTCAACATCAAGTTGATGAAGGCCGGCGGGCTCTCCAACGCGATCCGCATCGCCGATATCGCGGCGGCGTACGGGGTGCCGTGCATGATCGGCTGCATGCTGGAGTCGAGCATCAGCGTGGCGGCGGCGGTGCACCTGGCGGCGGCCAGGGCGGACGTCATCACCAAGGTGGACCTGGACGGCCCGTCGCTGTGCCTGTTCGACCCGGTGGACGGCGGGGTGATCTTCAACGAATCGGAAATCACCATCACCGATGCGCCGGGCCTGGGCATTCGCGAGATTCGCGGGCTGGAACTGCTGCCGCCGCGCAGATAGTGGGGAGGCCCGGTGCGGGCATGGCATGTCCGCGCACGGTGGCGCTTGCCCTGCTCATGTTTCGCTGCGCCTTCCGTCCGCCAGTGGCGCTATTGCTTGTGCCTTTGCTTGTGCCTTTGCTTGTGCCTTTGCTTGTGCCTTTGCTTGTGCCTTTGCTTGTGCCTTTGCTTGTGCCTTTGCTTGTGCCTTTGCTTGTGCCTTTGCTTGTGCCTTTAGTCTTTGACTTTAGCTTTTGACTTACCGGGTTCCCTTCCGCAGCGGCGGATGGACCGGGGAAACACCCGAAGGGCGGCGCACATGGATGTGCGCCGTCCGCGGCAGGGGCAGGATGCCCCTTCCGCGGATCCCCGGTGCATCCGCGGACCCGTAGCGCGCAGCGCGGAGGGCGCGTAGGCAGGGCGTGCTTGACCAGCCTTCGGCTGTGGTGAAGCGCTTCTTTTGGTTACTTTTCTTTGCACGAGCAAAGAAAAGTAACCCGCCGCCAGGCGGAAGCTTGGCTTTTGCGTGTTGCTTTTGCTGGTGCTTTTTGTAGGAGTGGCTTCAGCCGCGACCGAGGCATTCCCCGGAAAGTATCAGTCGCGGCTGAAGCCGCTCCTACAGGGCATTAATTGCTCCGCACACAACAGCCAGAGCAAGGGCAAGTGCAAAGCTTTCGCCTTGCGGCGAGTTACTTTTCTTTGCTTGTGCAAAGAAAAGTAACCAAAAGAAGCGCTTCACCACAGCCGAAGGCTGGTCAAGCACACCCTGCCTCCGCGCCCTCCGCGCTGCGCGCTCCGGGTCCGCGAATAGGTCGGGATTCGCGGAAGGGGCATCCTGCCCCTGCCGCGAACGGCGCACATCCATGTGCGCCGCCCCTGCGGGGTTTTTCCCACCCTATTCGCCGCTACGGAAGCGAACCCGGAAGATCAAAAGCAACAGCCAACAACAAGGCGAGCAACAGAACAGCGGCAGCGGCAGCGGCAGCGGCAGGACAATGGCATATGCGGGAACAGGATCAACGACAGGCGAAGGTCCATAGGCAACCTAGCAACGCAATGTCCACGGATCACATCGCCACTTCACTGAAATCGATCCACCAAGCTCGCCATACCGCAATGCCCACCAACGACGAACACCGCATAGCAACAACGCATGCAAGCGCACCGTAGCGCGCCCAAGCGCACGACACGCCGCCACCTCCCAAGCAACTGTTGTAACGTGCAACATGGCGGCATCCGCCAGGCCTCGTACCGAGACTGGATGCCAACACAACCCTGACCACCGCCAACACTTGACGACACCCACGAGCGGGGCCCGCCCCGCCCGATCGCGACCGGAGATGCGCATGCCGAAGTTCCCGCGGTTGTCCGCCCTGACGCAGGCCAGCGCAGGCCGCCGCATCTGGCAGACAGCGCTGATGCTGCTGTGCGCCCTCGTCGCCGGCACCTGCCTGGCCGGCACCGCCCGCGACGACGCGGCGCCGCAGGCCCTGCAACAGGCGCGGCAACTGGTGCTGGTGGTGGCGCCGGACTGGGACAGCCCGCGCGGCCAGCTGCAGGCGTTCGAGCGCGACGCGCAGGGCTGGCGCGCGCATGGACAGCGCTTCGACGTGGCGCTCGGCCGCAACGGCAGCGCCTGGGGCATCGGCCTGCACCCCGCGCAGACCGACGGTCCGCAGAAGCGGGAAGGCGATGGCCGCAGCCCGGCCGGCATCTTCACCATCGGCGAGGCCTTCGGCTACGCGCCGCGCATCGACAGCGCGCTGCCGTACCAGCCGATGCGGGAAAGCAGCTACTGCATCGACGTGCCCGATTCGCCGCTGTACAACCGCATCGTCGATGCCGACCGGGTCGGCGCCGAGGCGGTCGCCGGCTCCACCGAACCGATGCGCCTGGACCTGCATCACGATGGCGACCGCCGCTACCGGGAGGGCTTCGTGATCGGCCACAACCCGCAGGCGCAGCCCGGCGCCGGCAGCTGCATCTTCGCCCACCTGTGGCGCGCGCAAGGCGAGGCCACCGCCGGCTGCACCGCGATGGAGCCCTCCGACATGCAACGCCTGCTCGCCTGGTTGCAACCCGGCGCCGCGCCGCTGTTCGTGCTGCTGCCGCGCCAGGACTACGCGCGCCTGCGCACCGCCTGGGCCCTGCCCGCGCTGGAACCGGCGCCATGAGCGGCACGCCCGAGCCGGGCCTGGTCCGCGCGGTCAGCCGCTGGCAGATCGTCGGCCTGTCCATCAACGACGTCATCGGCAGCGGCATCTATCTGCTGCCCGCCGCCACCGCCGCCCTGCTCGGGCCGCTGAGCCTGTGGGCGGTACTGCTGGCCGGACTGGCGGTGGGCTTGCTGGTGCTGTGCTACGCGCAGGCCGCCAGCTATTTCGACGAGCCGGGCGGCAGCTACCTGTATGCGCGCGAGGCATTCGGCCGCTTCGCCGGCTTCGAGATCGGCTGGATGATCTGGCTGACCCGGATCAGTTCGGCCGCCGCGCTCAGCAACGGCCTGGCCGATGCGGTGGTGCGATTCTGGCCGGCCGCGGCCGGCGGCGGCGTGCGCCTGGCGATCGTGGCCGGCTCGCTCGGCCTGCTCACCGCCATCAACGTGATCGGGGTGAAATCGGCCGCGCGGACCGGCGTGGCGCTGGTGATCGGCAAGTTGGTCCCGCTGCTGCTGTTCGTCGCCATCGGCCTGTTCTACGTGGACTGGTCGTGGGCGTTCTCGGGCAAGGCGCCGGACCCGCGCGACTTCGGCAACATGGGCGAGGCGGCCTTGCTGCTGCTGTTCGCCTACGCCGGTTTCGAGAACATCCCCGCCGCCGCTGGCGAGTACCGCAACCCGCGCCGCGACGTGCCGTTCGCGCTGATCACGATGATCGTCACCGTCACCCTGATCTACGCGGCCGTGCAGGTGGTCGCGCAGGGCACGCTGACGAACGTGGCGCAGTCGGCCACGCCGCTGGCCGACGCCGCCAGCGGCTTCGGCGGCGAGGCGCTGGCGCTGCTGCTCACCGTCGGCGCCACCATCTCCATCCTCGGCACCACCAGCAACACGGTGATGCTGGGACCGCGCTTCCTGTTCGCGCTGGCACAGGACGGCTACGGGCCCGCGTTCCTGGCGCGGGTGCATCCGCGCTTCCGCACCCCGGCCGCGGCGATCGTGCTGCAGGGCGTGCTGTCGCTGGCGCTGGCGCTGTCCGGCACGTTCGTGCAGTTGGCCTTGCTGTCGATGGTCACGCGCCTGTTCGCCTACATCGGCACCGCCGCGGCGGTGCTGGTGCTGGCACGGCGCTATCGCGACCGGCCCGGCGCCTTGCGCCTCCCCGGCGGCCCGCTGATCCCGCTGGCGGCGCTGCTGCTGGCCTTGGCGCTGCTGCTCAGCGCCAGCTGGCAGAACCTGGCCGCGGCCGGCGTGGCGCTGCTGATCGGGGCGCTGCTGTATCGCTTCCCGCGCAAGACGCCGTAGCCCACTCCGACACGCCGACCCGCGCCACCACGGCGCGGCGCTGGCGCCTTCACGCGGCCTTGCGCCGCTGTCACGCGCGAGTAACCGCGTCGCTTCGACCCTGCACATCCGCCTCGATCGATGCCGGAGTTCGCGATGAAGCTACGCCGTGTCTATAGCGCCCCCGACGTGGCGACCGCCACCCGTGCCCTGCAAGCGGCGCGCGGCGCCGGCATCGACAACGACGACCTGTCGCTGATCGCGCGCAGCGATATCGAGCTGGACGCGATTCCGGACGAGCGCAAGGACGTCAAGACCGACACCTTGCCGGCCGCGGCGCGCGGCGCGGTCGGCGGCGGCGCGGCCGGCCTGCTCGCGGGGTTGGCGGCGATCGCGGTGCCGCCACTGGGCATCACCCTGGCCGGTGCCGGGGTCATGGCCATCGCGGGCGCGTTAGTCGGCAGTTGGTCCTCGGCCCTGGTCGGCGCGACCGTCCCCGATCCGGTGCGACGCAATTTCGAGGAAGAGATCGAGGCCGGGCGCGTGTTGGTGGTGATCGAAGGCGAGGCACCGCAGCTGGACGCCGCCGATGCGGCGCTGCGCGGCGCCGGCGCGACCGCCCTGCCCTACGAATCCGCCGCAGCGGCGCAGTAGGCGCGAACGGACCGCACCGGTGTCGCGTGCGGTGTCCGCCTGTCAGGGACGCGGTGACTGCGCCAGCGCGCGCATGCGCAGCAACAGCCCGCCGGTATGCACCAGCGAATACGCGATCAGCGCTGCGGCGATCGCCAGGGTCAGTGGACTGGCGTTCTGCATCGATTGCGCGCTACCGCCGGAAAACGCGCCGCTGGCCCAGCGCCAGGCCAGGCGCCCGAGCAGCAGCACGCTGAGTCCGGCACCGATCCAGGGATTGGGCGTGTAGAAGCGCTGGCCGTTGCTCACCTCGACATGCGTATGGCGCAAGGCGACGGCCCCCAGGGCCGCGCCAGCCAGCGCCCCCACGACCATGCCGAGCCGGACCGCGGGCAGCATCGCCGCCAGGTAGCTCAGCGCCGCGGTTGCCAGCGCCAGGATCACCATCCGCGCCACGGTCCGACGCGGCTGCCAGGGCTGGCGGCCGAAATAGCGGCGGATCCGCCGGTAATACAGCCAGCCGATGCCGGCCGTGGCCAGGTACGGAGTGAGCAGCGCGATACCGGTAGCGGCCATGACGAACCTGGATGAAGACGGGCGACGTTGCCGGATCGTAATCCATTCCTCGCACGGCGCGCAGCGGTGGCGGCGGCCTGCGTGAGAGTCGGGCCGACGAGGGCGCCACGCCTCCGCCGCCCGCCACGCGCTTCATGCCCCGATCACGCGGCGCTGGAGCCGCATTAACGGCGCGGTCGCTACGGTCGGAGGCCAGTTTCCCAAGGAGCCTAGCAATGAGCGTTCCCTACCAGATCCCCGGCCGCGAACCCAACGACGACGACCGCAGCCTCGTCTCGCAGTACTGGCGCGAGCGCTTCGCGGAAGAGCCCTACTACAGCGAAGGCGAGCGCTTCGAAGACTACGAGCCGGCCTATCATGCAGGCCACGAGGCACGCATCCGCAACCTGACCCGCGCCTACGAACAGGTCGAGGCGGAGTTGCACCGCGATTGGGACAACAACAAGGGTTCGCAAACGCTGAGTTGGAGCAAGGCGCGCCACGCGGTACGCCGTGCCTGGGAACGGGCTGGCCAGGATTGACCGCGTTTACGGCGCTGGCATGCCGATGACGCGGCATGCCGTGTTGCGCGCCCGGATTGTCTCTCGCCGATAGCGTGCGGCGCTAGCTCGGAAGGAGCGTCCTCTCCGACACGTCCGATGTGAGTTGCTCGACTGCGCAACTCCATCGCTCGCTACACCCCCGCTCTCGCGCAACCCGAAGTCACGCGTCTATCTGCGCCAGCCACGCCCCTGTAGGAGCGGCTTCAGCCGCGACAGACACCCGGACGGCACGCAAAACTTCACTCGCAGCCGCACCATCACCGGACGGCGGAAGAGAGGCAGGCCGGCAACCTGCCGCGGAGGCCAGCGATCCTCCGAACCTCACCAGCGCCAAGCCGCGCCGACGCGCCACGCAACCATCCCATCAAACGAGTTGCGCGTTCGCTCAACTCTCCTCCGGCTGCAACTTCAGCAAACGCCCACCCGCGCCGTCTTCCAGTAGCCACAACGCCCCATCCGGCCCCTGCTCCACTTCGCGGATGCGCTTGCCCATGTCGTAGCGCGCCGCTTCGCGCGCGGTCTGGCCGTTGAACTCGATACGCACCAGCGTCTGCGACGACAGGCCGCCGATGAAGCCATTGCCTTGCCACTGCGGGAAGGTGTTGCCGTTGTAGACGACGAAGCCGGCCGGCGAGATCACCGGCGTCCAGCTGACCTTGGGCGCGGCGAACTCCGGGCGCGTGGCGTGGTCGGGAATCGGGCGGCCGTCGTAGTGGTCGCCGTTGGACACGATCGGATAGCCATAGTTGGCGCCGTGCTGAATCAGGTTCAGTTCGTCGCCGCCGGCCGGGCCCATCTCGTGTTCCCACAGCTGCCCCTTCGCGTCGAAGGCCAGGCCGAGCACGTTGCGATGACCGAGCGACCACACCTGCGCGGCCACGCCGCCGCGGCTGGCGAACGGGTTGTCCGCCGGCACGCTGCCGTCGTCGTTGAGGCGCACGATCTTGCCCAGGTTGCCGCTCATGTCCTGCGCCGGATCGAACTTCTGCCGCTCGCTGGAACCGATCCACAGCTTGCCGTCGGGCCCGAACGCCAGACGATGGCCGTAATGGCCTTCGCCGCTCACCTTGGGCTGCTGGCGCCAGATCACCTTCAGTTGCGACAGCGCGCCGCCGCCATTGCCGTCCACGGTCAGCTTGGCGCGCGCCACCGCGGCGCCGCGGGTGCCGCCGCTGCCGGCCTCGGCGTAGCTGAGATACACCCAGCCGTTGCGGGCGAAGGCCGGATGCGGCAGCACGTCGCCGAAACCGCCCTGGCCGCCGTAGGCGACCGTGGGCACGCCGCTGACCGTGCCGGTGCGGCCGCTGACCGGATCGAAGCGTTTCAAGGTGCCGCGCTTCTCGCTGACCAGGGCGCTGCCGTCGGGCAGGAAGCTCATCGCCCAGGGCTCGTCGAAGGTGGCGAACGGCGTCGCCGAGAACGGCCAATCGGCGCGCCGTTCGGCGGTCTTGGCCGCCGGCGCGGCGTGCGCGGCGGACACGGCCAGCGTCAAGGCTACAGAAGCCAAACAGAGGGAAGAACGTTGCATGGCGCGCACCTGTCGGATGGGGTCGAAGGCCGAACCTAGCAAACCCGGCGTGGACGGCAAGCATGCAGCGGCCAAGGCGGGGCGGCGATCACGTGCATGACCGCGGCGAACACGGATCGCCACCTGCGCATGCGGCAACCACACCATGCCCCGGGCGATGCGCGCATCGCCCGGTGCTGCATCACTCCAGCGGAGGCGGCACCGCGTCACCCACGCGGCGCGCGCCGGCGTGCGGCGTGGCCATCGAATCGCGGGTGTTCTTCTGCACCGCGACCGCGCCGAACAGGCTCAGCGCGAACGCCATCGCGTAGAAGCCCTTCTCGCTGAGCAGCAAGGTGGCGTTGAACAGGCCGACCGCCAACAGCACCAGCGCCGCGATCACCGAGAACCAGCAGATGGCGTAGTACAGGCCGGTGACGGGAATGCCTTCCACGCGGTCGCGCACGCTCTTCTGCAGCGAGACCGCGGCGAACAGGCCGAACAGCAGGATCGTGAAGTAGTAGCCCTTTTCGTTCAGCAGCATCTCGGCATTCCACAGGCCGATCAGGAAGGCGCCCGTGCCCAGCAACAATCCAGCCCAGGAGGCGGCAATGAACGCAGCGGACGTCTTGTGCGCAGCTTGCATGAGGAAATCCTTTCGATGAGAGAAGACGCGAGACCAACGCGTGCACCGGCGTGCGCCACAGCGCATCCATGCATCGCAACCTGAATGCATAAGGTAGAGCAAAGTAGGGAGCGGCGCATCAGGGCCGGCGCGGCGGCACGCCGGATACCGCCCGCTGCCGGACGCCGGCCCGGTCGGCGCGCATGCGAATTGATGTGGCATGCGGCGCTGCTCCCGGCCTCTCCGGCGGCCTCATTACCGCCGGTAGCGGCGCGCTACCGTGGTGTCGCACACCGAGACCCGCACATGGGTCCTGGCAGAGCGCCGACACGGACACGAGCGTCGATGTCCAAGCGCGACGCGCCTCACCTCGACTGCCGACGGACACCTGGCGTTCTCCGGGGCTAGCGGCAGCCCCGTTTCGCCATCGGCACGTGCGACTCAGCCGGCCAGCAGCTCGAAGCTGATCGGCT
The DNA here is from genome assembly GCF_041242975.1 of Xanthomonas sp. DAR 35659. Lineage (NCBI taxonomy): Bacteria > Pseudomonadati > Pseudomonadota > Gammaproteobacteria > Lysobacterales > Lysobacteraceae > Xanthomonas > Xanthomonas medicagonis. The sequence continues at coordinate 654,708 of NZ_CP162488.1, read as the reverse complement.
CGCCGCTGGCCGAGGACGCGCACACCCACAGGTCGAACAGCCCGGGCTCGGCCTCGCAGCGGCCATCGCGGCCGCTGAAGGCCAGCGCGCGGCGGTCCAGGGTGAACACCACGTCCACGCCCTGCCCCGGCTCCAGCCGCACCTTGCGGAAACCCTTCAGTTCGCGCACCGGGCGCACCCGGCTGGCGACGCGGTCGTGCACGTACAGCTGCACCACTTCCTCGCCGGCGCGCTCGCCGACGTTGTCGATGCGGGTGGTCACGGTCAGCGTGTCGTTCCAGCCCAACTGGCTGCGATCGAGCTGCGGCGCGCCGTAGGCGAAGCGGGTGTAGCTCAGGCCATGGCCGAACGGATACAGCGGCGCGTTCGGGATCTCGCGCCAGCGCGCCTTGAACTCGCTCATCGTCGGCAGTTCCGGCCGGCCGGTGCGCGCGTGGTTGTAGAAGTACGGCTGCTGGCCCGGATCGAGCGGGAAGCTGACCGGCAGCCGCGCCGACGGGTTGTAGTCGCCGAACAGCACGTCGGCCACCGCCGGGCCGGTCTGCGTGCCCAGGTACCAGGTCACCGCGATCGCCGCGGCGTCGCGCACCGCGCCCTGCAGCGCCAACGCGCGGCCGTTGCGCAGCAGCACCACCAGCGGCGTGCCGGTGGCGGCGACCGCCTCGGCCAGCGCCTGCTGCGCCGGCGGCAGCACGATCTGCGTGCGCGACTGCGCCTCGCCGCTGTAACGCTGCGGCTCGCCCAGCGCCAGCACCGCCACGTCGGCGGCGCGCGCCGCGGCGACGGCGGCCTCGATGCCGCCGTCCAGCGGCGCTTCCAGTCCGCAGCCCGGCACCACGGTCAACGCATCGGCGTCCTCCAGCGCCGCGCGCACGCCCGCTTCCAGGGTCACGTAGCGGCTCTTGTCGCCGAACAGCGTCCAGCACCCCTCGATGTTCTCGCGGTCCTGCGCGAACGGGCCGATCAGCGCGATTCTTTGGCCACGCTTGCGCAGCGGCAGCACGTCGCCGTCGTTCTTCAACAGCACGATCGAGCGCCGCGCCGCGTCGCGCGACAGCGCATCGTGCGCGGCGATGTGCGACTGGTCGGCCTCGCGCTGCGGGTCCAGCGAGCGGTACGGGTCGTCGAACAGCCCGATCGTTTCCTTCAGTTCCAGCACCCGACGCACCGACGCATCCAGCAGCGCCATCGGCACTTCGCCATCCTCCACCAGCGACGGCAGGTGCGCGGCGTAGAAGCCGCTCTGCATGCTCATGTCCATGCCGGCCAGGAACGCCTTCTTGGTCGCGTCGCGCTCGTCGGCGGCGTAGCCGTGCGCGATCAGTTCCATGTCGGCGGTGTAGTCGGAGATCACCACGCCGGGAAACTTCCATTCGCCGCGCAGGATCTCGGTCAGCAGTTCGTGGTTGGCGCTGGCCGGCACGCCGTTGATGTCGTTGAAGGAGGTCATCACGCCCAGCGCGCCGGCGCCGAAGGCGGCCTGGAACGGCGGCAGGTGCACGTCGCGCAGGGTCTGCGGAGAAATGTCGACGCTGGCGTATTCCATGCCCGCGGCCACCGCGCCGTAGGCGGCAAAGTGCTTGGGCGTGGCCAGCAGCGCGTCGTCGGCGCGCAGGTCCGGGCCGTGGAAGCCGCGCACGCGCGCGGCGGCGAAGGCGCAGCCCAGCACCACGTCCTCGCCGGCGCCCTCGGCGCCGCGGCCCCAGCGCTGGTCGCGGGCGATGTCCACCGCCGGCGCGTAGGTCCAGTGGAGGCCTGCGGCGGTGGCCTCGATCGCGGTGGCGCGCGCGGTGCGCTCGGCCAGCTCCGGTTCGAAGCTGGCGGCCTCGCCCAGCGGGATCGGGAACACCGTGCGCATGCCGTGGATCACGTCGGCGGCCAGGATCACCGGGATGCCCAGCCGGCTCTCCTCCACCGCCACCTGCTGGATACGCCGCCCCAGTTCCGTGCCCACGCCGTTGAACAGCGAGCCGACCCGGCCGGCGCGCACCTGTTGCAGCACCTCGTCTGCATTGCGGACGTTGGCTTCCGGATTCACGTCGGGCGCGAACGGGCGCACCATGTCGGCGAAAACGCCGAGCTGGCCGACCTTCTCTTCGACGGTCATGCGGGCGATGAGCGATTCGATACGATCCGAAGCCATGGGGTCCTTTGAGAAAACGTTTACATAGCCGCCAATTCTAGCTCTCCGGCCTGGCGAAAGCGCAAATTTCCAAAGCGGAACCGCCTATTCAGCAAACTGTCTACCGCCGCCGCGGCGCCTGCGCGCGGCGCCACCATACGCTCCCGAATCCCTCTGCTCCAGCGGTTTGCGGCGCTTGCGCGCCCGCCGCTGCGGCGACCCCAACCGCCGACGCTCCGGCCGGGCGTCGCCACCCGGAAGCATCCGTGTCCAGATGCTGTCTGTAGGCCCGACTGCGTCTCACTCGCCCTGCGACGCGTCGCCGCCGCGCTCACGAACTGAAGTAGGCCTCGGCGATCGCCATATGCAGATGGCCCAGATGGGTCTGGATCTCATCCATGAACTCGGCCGGATTGTGCCGCGCCAGATAGGCCGGGTCGGCGTTGCGCACCAGCCCGTTGATCCGCATCAGCGCGCGCTCCACCGCCGGCCGCGGCGGCATGGTCGGCAGGATGTGCTGGGCGCGGCTCAGGCAGAAATGCACGCTGCGCGGGAAATCGTGGTTCTGCAGCAGGAAGCGCAGCGCATGTTCGCCGGTGACGCGCTGGCGCACGTGGCGCCGGTACATCTGGTAGGCCGCCAGCGAGCGCAGCACGCTCATCCACTGCATGTTCTGGTACGCCTCCAGATCGTCGGCCTGGCGCGGCGTGATCAGGCCCGAGGCGCCGGCATCGATGATGCGCGTGGTCATGTCGGCCTGCTCGATCGCCGTGCCCAGGCGGAGGAACTGGAAGCCGATATCGCGGCTGACGTTGGCGGTCAGCAGCCCGGACACCTTGAGGCAGGCGTCGGTGACGTGGGTCAGGAACTCCATCCGGTAGCGGCGGCCGACGCTGCGCTCGCCGTTGGCGTCGATGTGCAGGTGCAGGTCGTTGACTGCCTCCCACACCTCCTGCGGCAGCGTGTCGCGGATGCTGCGCAACAACTCGCGCGCCTGCCGGGCGGAACTGCGCAGCGAGGACGGGTTGCGCTCGTCCAGCAGCAGGAAGCGCACCACGTCGGCATCGCCGACGTCGTCGCCGGCGTTCGGGAACCACAGGTTGAACACCTCGCCAGCGCCGACCGTGTCGATCATCGGCCGCCAGGCGAAACGCACCGAGCGCGGCAGGTCCAGTTGCAGCAGGCTGCCCACCCCGACCAGCCGCGCGGTGGTCTCGGCGCGGCGCACATAACGGCTGAACCAGTAGAGGTTGTCGGCGACGCGCGAGAGCATCAGTCCGCCTCCTCGTCCAGGTCCACCACCCAGGTGTCCTTGGCGCCGCCGCCCTGCGAAGAATTGACCACCAGCGAGCCTTCCTCCATCGCCACCCGGGTCAGGCCGCCGGTGGTGACGTAGACGTCCTCGCGCGAGAGGATGAACGGACGCAGGTCCAGATGCCGCGCCGATGGACCGGCCTCGGTCACGATCGGCGCAGTGGACAGGCCCAGCGTCGGCTGCGCCATGTAGTTGCGCGGATCGGCCTGGATCAGCCGGCGGAACTCGTCGCGCTGGCGCTTGGTCGAACGCGGCCCGATCAGCATGCCGTAGCCGCCGGATTCGTTGGCCGGCTTCACCACCAGCTCGTCGAGGTGCTCCAGCACGTACTGCCGGTCCTTGTCATCGTGGCACAGGTAGCTGGGCACGTTGGGCAGGATCGGCTCCTCGTCCAGGTAGTAGCGGATCATCTTCGGCACGTAGGCGAACACCACCTTGTCGTCGGCCACGCCGGCGCCGGGCGCGTTGGCCAGCGCCACCTTGCCGGCGCGCCAGCTGCGGATCAGCCCGGGCACGCCCAGCACCGAATCGGGGTGGAACACTTCCGGATCGATGAACAGATCGTCGATCCGGCGATAGATCACGTCGACCCGGCGCGGCCCGTAGATCGTGCGCATGTAGGTGCAGTCGTCGTCGGCGACGAACAGGTCGTCGCCCTCGACCAGCTCGATGCCCATCGCCTGCGCCAGGTAGGCGTGCTCGAAATACGCGCTGTTGAAGATGCCCGGGGTCAGCAGCGCGATCACCGGCTGGTCGCCCGGACGCGGCGACAGCGCGGCCAGGGTGTCGTAGAGCTGCGACGGATATTCGTCCACCGGCAGGATCGCGCTGGTCTCGAACAGTTCCGGGAACACGCGCTTGGCGACCATCCGGTTTTCCAGCATGTACGACACGCCGCTGGGAATGCGCAGATTGTCCTCCAGCGCGTACAGGGTGCCGTAGGCGTCGCGCACCAGGTCCGAGCCGCAGATGTGCGCCCACACCCCCAGCACCGGGGCGATGCCCACGCACTGCGGACGGAAATTCACCGAATGCTCCAGCAGCATCGCCGGGAACACCTTGTCCTTGATGATCCGCTGCGCGCCGTAGACGTCGCCGATGAACAGATTGAGCGCGCGCATGCGCTGCTTCAGCCCGGCCTCGGTGCGCTGCCATTCGCGCAGCGGGATCACCCGCGGAATCAGGTCGAACGGCAGCGTGCGGTCGACGTTGCGGCCGTCGGAATAGACGGTGAAGGTGATGCCCATGACCCGCGCGGCGACATCGGCGGCCAGCTGGCGTTCGGACAGTTCGCGGCCGCTGAGGCTGGACAGGTACTCGATGACGCGGCGGGCGGCGGGACGCGGCTGACCATCGGCCTGGATCAGCTCGTCGTAAGTGGCCGTGCGGTACTTGCTCCAGTCCATCGCGCCCCGTCGGTGTACGCCAGCGGGCACGCATGGCCCGATGCTGCGTTGCACAGCAACATGCACGGAACCGGAATGAGCGTCAAGCGGCGTCGCGCGGCGCGGCGCGGGCGGCGCTCAGCCGGCGTCGCGGCTGCGCTCGATGATCACGCCCACCGCCTGCGCCCCGCGCACCGCGCCGGGCTTGCTCAGCTTCAGGCGCAGCCAGCGCACGTCGAACTCGGCCAGCACCGCCGCCGCGCAGCGTTCGGCCAGCGTCTCCACCAGGCCATGGCCGGACTGCTCGACCAGCTCCACCAGGCGCTTGCTGACCGCCTTGTAGTTGAGCGTATCGGCGATGTCGTCGCTGGCGGCGGGCTTGCGGTTGTCGAAGCCCATTTCCAGATCGAAGCGCAGCGTCTGCCGGATGCGCCGCTCCCAATCGTAGATGCCGATCAGCGCGTCGATCTCTAGACCTTCGATGAAGACTTTATCCATGGGGAGCTGGGAATCGGGAATGGGGATTGGGGAATGGTAAGAGCAAAGGCAAAAGCACGGGCCGCGCGGGCCGCTTTTACGATGCCCCATTCCCTATTCCCCATTCCCCCGCTGCCGCCATGTCCATGGGGCTGGGAACGGGGAGTCGGAAACAGGGAATGGTAAGAGCAAAGGCAAAAGCCGACGGAGCCGCCGAACCGCTTTTACGATTCCCGATTCCCCACTCCCGATTCCCGCGCTGCCGCCACCGGCGGCAGCGAAGCCATGTCCCAGCGCGGCGTCACCCGCACCGCCGCGTCGCCGTGCTGGCCGGCCTGCAGGCGCAGGGCGCCGGCGAAGGCGATCATCGCGCCGTTGTCGGTGCACAGCGCCGGGCGCGGGAAGCAGGCGCGGCCGCCGCGCGCCTGCGCCATCGCCTGCAGCTTGGCGCGCAGGCGCAGATTGGCGCCGACGCCGCCGGCCACCACGATGGTGTCGCAGCCGGCGGCCTGCAGCGCGCGCTCGCACTTGATCGCCAGCGTGTCCACCACCGCGTCCTCGAAGCCGCGGGCGATGTCGGCGCGGGTTTCCTCGCTCTGGTCGCTGCCGCGCCAGGCCAGCAGCACCTGGGTCTTGAGCCCGGAGAAACTGAAATCCAGCCCGGGGCGGTCGGTCATCGGCCGCGCGAAACGGAACCGCCCCGGCGTGCCCTGCGCGGCCAGCGCGGCCAACTGCGGCCCGCCCGGATACGGCAGACCCATCAGCTTGGCGGTCTTGTCGAAGGCCTCGCCGGCGGCATCGTCCAGGGTCTCGCCGAGCAGGCGGTACTGCCCGATCGCGTCCACCGCGATCAACTGGGTATGCCCGCCGGACACCAGCAGCGCCACGAACGGCGGCGCCGGCACGCCATGCACCGGATCCGGATCCTCCATCAGCGGCGCCAGCAGGTGTCCTTCCATGTGGTGCACGCCGATCGCCGGCAGCTCCAGCGCCCAGGCCAGCGCGCGGGCCACGCCGGCGCCGACGAGCAAGGCGCCGACCAGGCCCGGGCCGGCGGTGTAGGCCACCCCGTCCAGTTCGCGCACGTCCAGCCCGGCGTCGGCCAGGGTCTGGCGGATCAGCGGCAGCAGCTTGCGCACGTGGTCGCGGCTGGCCAGCTCCGGCACCACCCCGCCGTACTCGGCGTGCAGCGCGATCTGGCTGTACAGCCCGTGCGCGCGCAGCGCGGCCGCGCCGGACAAGGCGGTGTCGTAGACGGCGACGCCGGTTTCGTCGCAACTGGATTCGATGCCGAGGACTTTCATGGCCGCCATTGTGGGGCCGAATCGGCGGCAGGCAAACGCCCCGCTTGCAGCCGGGAAATCAGTCGCTATAATGTGCGGCTCGCCGGGCGTGACCCGGTCACCACTGTGTCCCGGAGATTCCATGCCCAGCGTCAAAGTCCGCGAGAACGAGCCCTTCGAGTTTGCGCTCCGTCGCTTCAAGCGCACCTGCGAAAAGGCCGGCGTGCTGGCCGAAACCCGCAAGCGCGAGTTCTACGAAAAGCCGACCCAGGAACGCAAGCGCAAGGCCGCTGCCGCGGTGAAGCGCCAGCTGCGTCGCACCTCGCGCGACGTCACCAAGCGCCAGCGTCTGTACTGAGGATCGCGGTTTGCGGTAGCGGAATGTGCCGGTTTCGGCATCCGCTACGGTAAGCCCACGAAGCCGGCACGCGCAAGCGTCGCCGGCTTTTTGTGTGTCCCGGAATCGGCGGAAACCCGCCGTGCTGCCGGCCATCCCGCCTGAAACGCGGCCACCGCGACACCTGCCGGGCTGCGTCACCGCCCTGCCGCGGCGGCAAGACGACCGCCGCGCCTAGAATGCCCCCTCTCTTTTTCTTCCCCTGGAGCCCCTCATGACCCTCAAGCAGCAGCTCACCGACGACATGAAGGCCGCGATGAAGTCCGGCGACAAGCACAGCCTGGGCGTGATCCGGCTGATCAACGCCGCGATCAAGCAGAAGGAAGTGGACGAGCGCGTGGAGATGGACGACGCCGCGGTGATCGCGGTGATGGACAAGATGGTCAAGCAGCGCAAGGACTCGGTGACCCAGTACGAGGCCGCCGAGCGCGAGGATCTGGCCGCGGTCGAGCGCGAGGAGATCGTGGTGATCGAACGCTACCTGCCGAGCAAGATGGGCGACGCCGAGATCGTCGCCGCGATCCAGGCGGCGATCGCGCAGACCGGCGCCAGCGGCCCGGCCGACATGGGCAAGCTGATGGGCGTGCTCAAGCCGATGCTGGCCGGCAAGGCCGACATGGGCCAGGTCTCGGTGCTGGTCAAGCAGCACCTGGCCGGCTGATCCCGGCGCCGGGCTTCACCCGGCTTTCGGCCGCCGGCTGCTACAACGCCGGCGACCCCGCGACTTTTCCGCGCAGCGCGGGGCCGGCATCGCGATGCCGCGCTCGCCGTAGGCCCTGCCGCTCCCATGTCCCTGCCACTGTCGCCGACCCGTCTGCAAAAACATCTCGACCGCCTGCAGCAGAGCCTGCCGGCGGCGCTGGTGCGGCGCTTCGTCGAGATCGACGTGATGACCCAGTCTGCCTCGCTGTCGTTCTACGCGCTGCTGTCGCTGGCGCCGCTGCTGGTGTTGCTGCTGTGGCTGACCGCCTCGCTGTACCCGCAGGCGCAGCAGGCCTTCATCGAACAGATCGGGCAGTTGGCCGGGCACGGCGCGCGCGAAGTGGCGCAGACCGTCCTCAACAACGCCAGGAACCAGCCCAGTATCGGTTCGCTGGCCGGGCTGTGGAGCACCCTGCTGCTGTTCATCGGCGCCACCGCCGTGTTCGCGCAGTTGCAGAACGCGCTGAACCTGATCTTCCGCACCGACAAGCAGCGCCTGGAAGGCATCATGGCCTGGCTGAAGAAGCGCGTGTTCTCCTTCGGCGTGGTGCTGGGGCTGGGCTTCCTGCTGCTGATCTCGATGATCCTGACCACCGTGGTGCAGGTGCTGTTCGCGCGCATGCCGTCGCTGCTGCCCGCGGTGGGCTACGTCTCGACCCTGGCGATCTACGTGCTGGCCTTCGCCGTGCTCTACCACTACCTGCCGGACCGGCGCGTGGAATGGCGCCAGGCGGTGATCGGCGGCGCCATCACCGCCTGCCTGTTCGTGGCCGGCCGCTACGCGATCGGCCTGTACATCGCCACCGCGGCGCCGGGCAGCGCCTACGGCTCGATGGGCGCGCTGGTGATCCTGTTGGTGTGGATCTACTACGCCACCGTGGTGTTCTTCGTCGGCGCGCTGATCACCGCGGTGATCGACGAGCGCCTGCGCTCGCGGCGCACGCTGGCCGCCGCCGGCATCGACGCCAGCGCGATCACGGCGATTCCGCCGCAACTGTAGCCGCGCGACGCTGCATTTCGCGGCGCGGAGCGTGGCCCGGGCGTGGGCGCATGGCATCCTATCGCCCATGGCCCGTATCCCCGACGCATTCATCGACGATCTGCTCGCCCGCACCGACATCGTCGAGGTGGTCGGCACGCGTGTGCCGCTGAAGCGCCAGGGTAAGGAGTACGCGGCGCGCTGCCCGTTCCACGACGAGCGCTCGGCCTCGTTCACCGTCTCGCCGACCAAGCAGTTCTACCACTGCTTCGGCTGCGGCGCGCACGGCACCGCGATCAGCTTCCTGATGAACTACGACCGCCTCGAATTCCTCGACGCGGTCGACGAACTGGCCAAGCGCGCCGGCATGGAGATCCCGCGCGACGCCCAGCAGCGCGGCGCCGCGCAGGCCGCCGGCGACGACCACCGCGACCTGTACTCGGCGCTGGACGCGGCGGCCAAGTTCTTCCAGCGCCAACTCGACGGCAGCGACAAGGCCCGCGCCTACCTGGACGGCCGCGGCGTGGACGCGGAAAACCGCGCGCGCTTCCAGATCGGCTACGCGCCGGACGGCTACAGCGCATTGAAGGACGCGTTGGGCACCGACGAGCGCCGCCACAAGCTGCTCGACCGCGCCGGGCTGTTCTCCAAGAACGACCGCGGCCACGTCTACGACAAGTTCCGCGACCGGGTGATGTTCCCGATCTTCGACCGCCGCGGCCGGGTGATCGCCTTCGGCGGCCGGGTCATGGACAAGGACGACGGCCCCAAGTACCTCAACTCGCCGGAAACCGCGCTGTTCCACAAGGGCCGCGAACTGTACGGCCTGTGGCAGGTGCGCCAGGCCAACCAGAAGATCGAGCGGCTGATCGTGGTCGAGGGCTACATGGACGTGGTCTCGCTGTTCCAGTTCGGCGTCACCCAGGCGGTGGCGACGCTGGGCACCGCGACCACGCCCGACCATGCCGAACTGCTGTTCCGCAACGCGCCGGACGTGTTCTTCTGCTTCGACGGCGACGCCGCCGGCCGCCGCGCCGGCTGGAAGGCGCTGGAATCGGTGCTGCCGCGAATGAAGGACGGGCGCCAGGCGTTCTTCCTGTTCCTGCCCGACGGCGAGGACCCGGACAGCATCGTGCGCAAGGAAGGCGCCGCCGCGTTCGATGCGCGGCTGAGCCAGGCCACGCCGCTGTCGCAGTTCTTCTTCGACGAACTCGCGCGCGAGGTCAACCTCGGCACGCTCGACGGCAAAGCACGCCTGGCCGAACGCGCGCGACCGATGCTGGCGCAGATCCCCGACGGCGCCTTCGGCGACCTGATGCGTCAGCGCCTGGCCGAACTCACCGGCATCGGCGGGCCCGCGCCCACCGCCGCGCAGCCGGTCAAGCCGCCGCCGCGCGCGGTGCCACGGCCGACGCACAAGCGCAGCCTGGTACGCGAGGCGATCGTGCGCCTGCTGCAGGCGCCGAGCCTGGCCCTGGACCTGCCGCCCCCCTACCCGTTCGCCGGCCTGCGCCTGCCCGGCATCGAGTTGATGATCGAACTGCTGGAGATCGTGCACACGCGCCCGGAAATCACCACCGGCGCGCTGCTGGAGCACTTCCACGAGCGCGAGGAACTGGCCGCGCTGCAGAAGCTGGCGGTGCAGGAGATCGCCGGCGAGACCGCGAGCTGGCGCCAGGAGCTGCACGACGTGGTGGTGCAACTGGAGCGGCAGACGCTGCAGCAGCGGCTGGAGGAACTGCTGGCCAAGCAGCGCGCGCAAGGCTTGGACGAGACCGACAAGTACGAATTGCGCGAATTGTTGAAGGCGCGCGCGTCGCTGCACTGAAGGCGGACGACGCACAGCGGTCCGCCATCGACACCGGCGTTGGCGCGGGCCCGGCCCGCGCTGTCGATCGCGGCGGGCGGCGGCATGCGCGCCCTCGTCGCGCGCCGCTCCCCGCAACGTGGATCGGCGCCGGCGCTTCGACGCCGCTCAGGGCGAGGCCGTCGTCGCGGCGCGGCGGTCCGCTTCGAGCCGCGCAAGCAGCGCATACAGTTCCGCGTCCGTATCAATTTCCGCCGTCAGCCGTTCCTGCGCGGGCGGCGCCACCGGGGTCAGCGGGTACGCGATCAGCGCCGAGTAGGCGGTCGTATGCTGCGCGGCGGCCTGGGTCATGAACGCCAGGGAGGTGGTCGGGACGCCGCTCAGCGTGCCGGCGAGCTTCTGGTTGGCGATCTGCGCATATGCGATGCGGGACGACGTGGCGCTGTTCACCGCCATCTCGACCGCAAAGTCGATCAGCGCGAACGGCTTGTTGTCGTACAGGGTCCCGACCTGCGCGAGCATCGTCAGCTCCCAGGCATGCGGCACCACGTCGTACGCGTTCCACAGATCGCGGTTCCAGACCCGATAGCCGTTGCCGGACGTCGGCGGCAGCGTCGCCGTGCACAGCGCCGCGAACGCGGCATTGCCCGGCGTGGCGCCGGCGGTGGGATAACAGTAGACGGCCTTGCACGCGTCCAGCCGGTGCGTGCTCTTGAACCAGGTGGCCATGGTCGGCGATAGCGCGCCACCCAGGCTGTGGCCGGTGAAGATCACGCTTGCGCCTGTGCCCGCCACCGTTTTCAGGAAGCCGTCCAGCGTGGTGCCCGGCGCCCGTCCGGACGGCGGGCTCACCATGGTGAGCAGGTGCCAGACGCCCAGCGCGGTGCCCATCGAGATGCCGACGGTGCTCGCGGTCGGATCCATCAGCTGCGCAGGCGGCGTGCTCGCGGTGGGATCGTAGGTCGAGAAGTCGACCACCTTGGACACGTCGAAGTCCTCCGTCGTCCAGTCGTAGGGAGAGAGCGGATTGGTCGCGGCGATCGCGACCACATAGACGTCGCCGAGATCGCCCAGGCTGCGTATCCTGGCGACGAACATGGCGTTGTCCGAGCGATGCGAGTCCTTGTCCTGCCAGACCTGCGGCCCCCAGACCAGTTCCCAGGCGCCGATCGCCGTCTGCGCCGGCGCCGAGGCCAGGGTCGCCAGCAGCACCTTCTGGTAATCGGCCTGCAGTTGCTGCACGGTGCCGGTCTGCTTGCTGACCCAGTTGGCCAGGCTGGAAAGCGCGAAGACGGCCTGAAATTGATCGTAGCGCATGGTGTGCTCCTGGTCCGTGGCGGTCGCTGGAGGAGAGGTGGGCGCTGATGCGCGACCCGCCCACGTGCCCGGCGCGCGCCTCGGCGCACCGGCTCGGCGCAATCTAGCAAGCCCGCCATGCGCGCATTCGGCAAACGCCGCCCGCACCGCGATCTGTCTGCGAGTTGTCTACGCCGCGCTGACGGATTCGCTTCCGCGCGCCGGGCTTCCTAGAATGGCGCCTCCCCCGCTCGGCGCTTCGCAATGTTCAGATCCTGGCTCGCCCGCCTGCGCATCGAACCGTTCACCCTGGCCCTGCTGTGCACCGTGCTGCTGGCCTCGCTGCTGCCGGTGCACGGGCGCGCGGCGGCGGTGATGGACGTGGTCACCGATCTGGCCATCGCCGCATTGTTCTTCCTGCATGGCGCGCGCCTGTCGCGCGAGGCGATCGTCGCCGGCGCGCTGCACTGGCGCCTGCATCTGACCATCCTCGCCGCCACCTTCGTCCTGTTCCCGCTGCTGGGGCTGCTGCTCAAGCCGTTGTCGCACTGGCTGCTGACGCCGCAGCTGTACATCGGCGTGCTGTTCCTGTGCGCGCTGCCGTCCACGGTGCAGTCGTCGATCGCGTTCACCTCGATGGCCGGCGGCAACGTACCGGCGGCGGTGTGCAGCGCCTCGCTGTCGAGCCTGCTCGGCGTGTTCCTGACGCCGCTACTGATGGGCCTGCTGGCTGGCGCGCAGAGCGCGATGGCCAACCCGCTGGATGCGATGGGCAAGATCATGCTGCAGTTGCTGGTGCCGTTCGTCGCCGGCCATCTGCTGCAGCGCTGGATCGGCGGCTGGGTGGAGCGGCGCCGCGCGGTGCTGCGCTATACCGACCAGAGCACGATCCTGCTGGTGGTGTACACCGCGTTCAGCGCCGCGGTAATCGAAGGCCTGTGGCGCAAGACGCCGCTGCCGGCGCTGCTCGGCGTGGCGCTGGTCGCGACGCTGCTGCTGGCGCTGGCGATGGGCCTGATCGTGTTCGCCGCGCGGCGGCTCGGCTTCAGCCGCCACGACGAGATCCCGATCGTGTTCTGCGGCTCGAAGAAGAGCCTGGCGACCGGCGTGCCGATGGCCAAGGTGCTGTTCGCCGGCGGCAGCCTCGGCGCGATCGTGTTGCCGGTGATGATCTACCACCAGATCCAGCTGATCGTCTGCGCGGTGGTCGCGCAGCGCTACGCGCGCGCGGCGAAGGCGGCGCGGAACGACTGACGTCGCGCGCGCGGGACGTTGCGGACGGCGACGTCAGGCCACCAACGCCCGCTGCGGCGATGCGCAGCCCCGGCAAGGCGACCGCAATCGCTCCTCCGCACGTTGCCTAGCGAAACATCAGGACCACCGAGGCTTGTCGGCACTGCGGGATCCCGGCGCCAGCGCGCGGAACCGCCCGCCGGCCGCCACCGCGTCCCGGCATATGCAGATGCGCGACCGGCATGTGCAGCGGCCACCTGTGGCCATGGCCGCCAGGTAGAGTGCAAATTGGCGCGACGGCCCGCATGGCCGGCGCCTCTCTTCCCCCTCCCCCCAGTGATCGCCGCATGCGCCCCCGCACGCTCCGCCTTTCCCTGATGACGTCCGCCAGCCTCGCCGTCGCGCTGGCGCTGGCCGGCTGCGACAAACCGCCCACGGCGGCCAAACCACAAGCCGCCGCAGCGGCCAAGATGCCGGACGGCGCCGGCATCGCCTGGCGCGAGGGCGACGTCGACGACGCCTTCGCCGAAGCGCGCGAGCAGAACAAGCCGGTGCTGCTGTACTGGGGCGCTGCCTGGTGCCCGCCATGCAACCGGCTCAAGGCCACCCTGTTCAAGGACCCGGCCTTCATCGCCCGCACCCGCGCCTTCGTCGCGGTGCACCTGGACGGCGATTCGCAAGGCGCGCAGGCCTGGGGCGAACGCTTCGGCATCAAGGGCTATCCGACCATCATCGTGCTGCGCCCCGACCGCAGCGAGATCACCCGCCTGGCCGGCGACAGCGACAGCGGACGCCTGGCCGAGGCCTTGCGCGTGGCCGCGACCCGCACCACCACCTCAGCGCAGTTGCTGCAGAAGGCGCTACAGACGCCGGCCACGCTGAGCGCCGACGATTGGACCCTGCTCGGCGAGTACGGCTGGGCGGTGGATGCGAGCCGACTGGTCAAGCCGGAACAGGCCGCCGGCGTGCTCGCGCAGTTGGCCGCCGCCGCGCCGCAGCCGGCGCTGCAGCGCCGCTTCGCGCTGCTGGCGTTGGCCGCGCGGACACCGGACAAGGACGGCGCGACGGACGCCAAGCATCGCGCCGCCGATCGCAACCTGCTGCGATCGGTGCTGGCCGATCCGGCCGAAGTGCGTGCCAACCGCAGCACCCTGACCTATTCGGCGCGCCAGTTGGTCGAGGCCGCGGCCGCCGACGCCACCGAGCGGGCCACGCTGTCGAGCGCGCTGCTGTCTGCACTGGACCAGGTCTACGCGGACACCAGCCTGCCGATCAGCGATCGGCTGGATACCGCCTACGCCGACATCCAGCTCGCGCGCCTGGCGCAGGGCCAGCCGGACGCCGCCGGCCACGCGCCGCATCCGCCACTGCCGCCGGCGGTGATGTCCAAGGTGCGGCAACGCGTGCAGTGGGCCGAGCAGGCCGCCAAGACCGACTACGAACGCCAGTCCACCATCAGCAATGCCGCCGGCCTGCTCGACAAGGCCGGCGACAGCGCTGGCGCCGAGCAGTTGCTGCTGGCCGAACTGCGCCGCAGCAAGACGCCGTACTACTACATGCCGGACCTGGCTGACCTGGCCGAGGCGCGCGGCGACACGCCGACCGCGCTGTTCTGGCTGAAGAAGGCCTACGAGAGCGCCGAAGGCCCCGCCACCCGGGTGCAGTGGGGCGTGCTCTACGTCGATGGGCTGATCCGGCTGCAGCCGGACAATGCGCCCGCGATCGAGGCCGCCGCCGGCCAGGTCATCGGCGAGCTGGCCGCGCAGCCCGGCGGCTACCACCAGCGCACCAGGCAGCGCTTCGACACCCTGGCCAAGACCCTGCAGGGCTGGAGCAAGGACCATGGCGGCAGCGCGGTGCTCGCGCGCCTGCAGCACAAGATGCAGCAAAGCTGCGGCAGCCAGGATCGCGATAGCTGCCAGCACTGGCTGGGGTGAGCGCGCGGGCGCGCAAAACCCGCCGCGCCAGCGTCCTCCAGCAGACGACGCCCGCTGCGTCCGTCACGATCCCGGCATCGGACCCACAACGCGCCGCGGCTCGGCTGTTCCGCACAGCGCTGCGCCAGCGCCACGACGCAAGACGCGCCATGGCGTCGGACACACTCGGTCAGGCCGCCACGCGCGCCGGCGCGACCGACTGAGCGGCGCCATGGCTGCCGGGGCGGCGACCGCTGCCGGTATGCGCATTCAAGCCCTGCGCCTGCCCCTCGAGTTCGCGCGCGGCCTCGGCCATCTTCTCGACCAGCGCCGCGTTCTGCTGCGTGGCCGCGTCCATCTGCACCACGATCTGGTTGACCTGGCCGATGCCCGCGCTCTGTTCGCGGCTGGCGCCGGCGATGTCGGTCATGATCCGCTGCACCTCGCGCACCGCGCCGAGCAGTTCCTCCATGGTGGCGCCGGCGCGCGCGACCAGCGCCGAACCGCGCCCGACCTCGTCGTTGGAGCTGGCGATCAGGGCGCGCACTTCCTTGGCCGCATCGGCGCAACGCTGCGCCAGGCTGCGCACTTCGGTGGCGACCACGGCGAAGCCACGGCCCTGTTCGCCGGCGCGCGCCGCTTCCACCGCCGCGTTGAGCGCGAGGATGTTGGTCTGGAACGCGATGCCGTCGATCACGCTGATGATGTCGGCGATCTTGCGCGAGGCCACCTCGATCCCGGCCATGGTCTCGACCACGTCGCGCACCACCTCGCCGCCACGCTGGGCGACGTCGCTGGCGCCGTCCACCAACCGGTTGGCGTGGCCGACGTGCTCGACGTTGCGCTGCACGGTGCCGGTGATCTCTTCCATCGAGCTGGCCGCCTCTTCCAGCGCCGCCGCCTGCTGCTCGGTGCGCCGGGCCAGATCGCTGTTGTCGTCGACCATCTCCGTGGCGGCGACCTGCAGGGTGCGCGCGGCCACGCCCAGCTGGCGCGCGGCGTGGATATCCAGCAACGCGCCGACCGCGCGCAGCGGAGTGCCGTCGGCGGCGCGCTTGGTCAGGCCGCGCGCGCGGAACCAGCGGTACTCGCCGCTCTTCTGCTGCAGCCGGTACTCGATGTCGAACGTCGTGCGGCCGCTGCGGTCGTTGAGGTGCGAGGCGAAGGCGTTGAGCGCGCCCTGCTTGTCCTCCGGGTGCAGGCGCGAGGCCCAACTGTCGAGCACGTTGGGGAACTCGGCCTCGGAGGAGAAGCCCAGCAACGTCCGGAACTGCGGCGACCACCAGAACTCATTGGCCGGATTGATCGGATCGCCGGCGATCACGCTCATGTCCCACAGGCCGTCGTTGAGCATGTCCGCACCCAGTTCGAAGCGGGTCAGGACCACGTCCAGGAACGCCTCGCGCTCGCGCCGCTCGCTGATGTCGGTCAGCGCGCCGGCCACCCGCAGCGGCGCGCCGCTGGCGTCGCGCTGGGTGGTGCCGAGCGCGCGAAACCAGCGGTATTCGCCGTTCTTCAACTGCAGCCGGTACTCCACGTCGTACGGGGTCTGGCCGCTGCGGTCGGCCAGGTGCGCGGCGAACGCGTCCAGCGTGGCCTGCTTGTCGTCCGGGTGCAGGCGCGAGGCCCAACTGTCGAGCACGTTGGGGAAATCGACTTCGGAGGAGAAACCCAGCAACGCGCGGAACTGCGAGGACCACCAGAACTCGTTGGCCGGATTGATCGGATCGCCGGCGATCACGCTCATGTCCCACAGGCCGTCGGTGGTGCCGGCGGTCACCAGCTCGAAACGGCCGCGCAGGTACTCCAGATCGGTGCGCGCAGTGTCGGCCTGCGCACGCGCGCGGTCGCGCTCGGCCTCGACCTCGCGCAGGCGTTCGGCCATCTGCTGTCGCGCCGCCGCTTCACGCTTGTTGCTGCCCCACATACACGTCTCCGCGGCATCGCCGATGGTCAATCCGTCGGTAGCGGCGAATGCCGTCGGTTCTTTAGCCGGGAATGAATACGGCGTTCAGGCGACCCAGTGATCGATCAGCAGGAACGCGAACAGCGCCATCAGGTACACGATCGAATAGCCGAACATGCGCATCGAGAACGCCTCGTCCGGCGGGTCGAGCATGCGCCAGGCGAACCAGACGAACACCGCGTCCAGCACCAGCGTGCCGCCCAGATAGAACACGCCGCTCATGCCCACCGCCACCGGCAACAGCGTCACCACCACCAGCAGCAAGGTGTACACCAGGATCTGCCGGCGGGTGTGCGCCACGCCGTGGGTGACCGGCAGCATCGGGATCGACGCCTTGGCGTAGTCGGCGCGGCGGAAGATCGCCAGCGCCCAGAAATGCGGCGGCGTCCACACGAAGATGATCAGCACCAGCAACGAGGCGTAGGCCCAGTCCCACTCGCCCTGCATGCCGGTGATCGCCGCCCAGCCCAGCAGCGGCGGCGCCGCGCCGGCCAGGCCGCCGATGACGATGTTCTGCGGCGTGGTGCGCTTGAGGAACACGGTGTAGATCACCGCGTAGCCGATCAGCGAGGCGAAGGTCAGCACCGCGGTGATGGCGTTGACCCAGATCACCAGGATCGCCATCGACAACGCGGTCAGCGCCGCGGCGAACAGCAGCACCTGCCACGGCAGTACCTTGCCCACCACCAGCGGCCGCCACGAGGTGCGCGCCATCTGCGCATCGATGCGCGCGTCCAGCAACTGGTTGATCGCCGCCGCGGCCGAGGCCGCCAGCCAGATGCCGAAGAAGCCGATCAGCCCGGTGCGCACCTGCAGCCAGCTCGGCACGCCGGGAATCGCCAGGCACATGCCGACCAGCGCGGTGAACACGATCAGCGCCACCACCTTGGGCTTGGTCAGGTCCCAGTAGTCGCGCCAGTGCACGCCCCTGACGCTCATTGCGGCGCCCGCAAGCGCGCCAGCAACGACACCAGCACGAACAGCAGCGCCACCGCGCCCGCGTTGTGCAGTACCGCCACCGGCAACGGCAGCGCCAGCTTGACGTTGAGCACGCCCAGGCACACCTGCGCCACCAGCAGCAGCGCCAGCGCCGCCGCCCAGCCGCGCATGCCCGGCGACCGGCTCAGGCGCCAGCTCATCCACAGCAGGTACGCGGCCACCACCATGGCCATCAGCCGGTGCGCCATCTGGATCGCGATGCGCGCCGCGCCGTCGAGCACGCCGCCTTCGTAGTCCACGCCGATCCCGCGCCACAGGGTGAAGCCTTCGCGGAAATCGTGCGGCGGCCACCATTGGCCGACGCAGCGCGGGAAATTGCCGGCCGACCAACTGCCGCCGCCGCAGGCCAGCGCCGCGTAGTTGGCGCTGACCCAGCCGCCGAGCGCGATCTGCAGCGCCAGCACCGCCACGCCGAGGCGCAGCAGCCACTTCAGGCGCGCCGCATCGGCCAGCGTGATCGGCAGATGGGTGGCGCGCCAGGCCATCCACACCAGCAACGAGAACATCAGCAGGCCGCCCAGCAGATGCCCCATCACCACGATCGGCTTGAGCAGCAGGGTCACCGTCCACATGCCCAGCAAGGCCTGGAAGATCACCACCGCCAGGGTCAGCACGGCCGCGCGCGCCAGGTCGATGTTGGACCAGCGCAGCGCGGCCAGCAGCAGGATCGCCTCGCCGGCGACGGCCAGGGCCATCGCCGCGCGCGGCCAGCCGGACATGTACAGCGGAATCGACAGCGCCACCAGCAGCGCGGCGCCGACCACCTGGGCGATGCCGAGCCGGCGCCGGCGCACGGCCAGCAGCGACAGCACCAGCACCTCCACGCCCAGCGCGCCGGCCAGGAAGCGGTGGATCTGCTCGCGCCAGGCCTTGTGCGTTTCCAGCGGGCGGATCTTGCTGGCCGCGTGCGCATTGGCCTCGTCGCTGCTCTGCGGCCAGGTCACCCGGCCATAGCAGGTCGGCCAGTCCGGGCAGCTCATGCCCGCGTCGGACAGGCGCACGAACGAACCGAACATGATCGTGCTGGCGGTGAACAGCGCCGCCAGCCAGGCCATGCGGTGGAAGTGCCGAAACAGCGCCGGTGGCGCGAACAGGGTCATAGTCGGACGGCTCACAGGAGTTTCAGCAGCTTCGCCACATCCGCGCGCAACCCGACCGGGTCGAACCCCGGCGCATAGCGCAGCACCACG
Source organism: Xanthomonas sp. DAR 35659 (assembly GCF_041242975.1). Classification (NCBI taxonomy): domain Bacteria; kingdom Pseudomonadati; phylum Pseudomonadota; class Gammaproteobacteria; order Lysobacterales; family Lysobacteraceae; genus Xanthomonas; species Xanthomonas medicagonis. The sequence continues at coordinate 635,641 of NZ_CP162488.1, read as the reverse complement.
AAGCCGTTCGGGTCGATCACGTAGACCGGCACCCCGGCCGCATCGCGCACGCGGGGCAGCGCGGCCAGCAGCGCCGGATCGGCGCGCAGCACGCGCACCTCCGGCAGCGCGCGCACCGCCGGCGGCGGCGTGCCGATCCACAGGATCTGCACGTGGTCGGCGTCGTGCCCGAACAGTTGCCAGACCTTGTCCAGGTCGCGCGCCAGCGCCTCGCAGGCGCTGCCGCAGTCGCCTGGCGGCGCCAGCGCGATGCGCCACAGCCGCTGCTGCGGCTGCCAGGCGTAGACGCTGCCGTCGTCGAGACGCGGTTGCAGCGCGCGCAGGTCGGCCGGCGGCTTCAGCAGTTCGCCATGGTTGCGGCTGGTCGGCGGCTGCCAGCCGGAAAAGCGCAGCGCGCCGGCGACCAGCATGGAGCCGAAGAACAGGGCGAACAGCGCGATCAACGTCCAGCGGCCGCGCGAGGCCGCCTGCCGCGGGGTCGAGGGAGAGGCATTCATGCCGGGGATTTTCTCATGCGCGCGCGCTCAGCGCCCGCCCTGTCCCTTGCGCGCGCGCCAACTCAGCAGCGCCGCGGTGATCAGCACGGCCAGCGCCAGGCCGAACCATTGCACCGCGTAACCCAAGTGGCGCTCGGGCGGCAGCGTGTTCGGCAGCATGTCCAGGTCGCGCGGAAAGCCCAGCGGCAGCGCCGGATCCAGGCGCAGCACCTGCGACAAAATGTCGCGGCGCCCGAGCGCCTCGCCGATCGCCTTGGGTTCGATGCGCATCGCCAGCCACCGCTGCGGCGCCGGCGCGGCGACCAGCGCCGGGCCCAGCGCGAGTCCGTGCGACGGCGCCGGGCCGAGCAGGCCGGCCAGCGCGTGCCGCCCCTGCAGCGGCGCCGGCTGCGGCAGCGCGCGATCCGGCGGCAGCGGCAGCCAACCCAGCTCCACCAGCAGCGGCGCGGACGCACCGTCGGCTAGGAACGGCTGGTAGACCTTGACCCCGCTACGGCCCTCGCGCAGCTGGTTGTCGAGCAGGATCTGCCCCGGCAGGAAGCGGCCGCTGCCGTGCACCCAGGCCAGTCGCGTCGGCGACCGCATCCGCAACGCGTCGGCCAGCGCCTGCGGATGATCGCGCACGTGCGCGGCCTGCGCGAGCAGCGCCTGTTTCTCGTGCATGCGCAGCAATTGCCAGCGGCCCAGCGCGCAGAAGCCCAGCGCCACCGCCAGCGCGATGCTCCAGCCCAGCCACAGCGGCATGCGCGCGCGCGCGGCGACGCGCGAAGACGCGGCGAGGGTCATAATGCGGCGATACCGTGCACCGAGACGCCCATGAACGACTCGCTGAAAACCCTGCTGATCGTCGCGTTCCTGCTGGTCATTCTGTGGAACCTCGGCGCCGGCCTGTACTACCTGTTGGTGGACCGCGGCCAGAGCAAGCGCACGGTGAACGCGTTGACCTGGCGCATCGGCCTATCGGTGGCCCTGATCCTGCTGGTGATCCTGGGCATCTACACCGGGGTGATCAAGCCTCATGGACTGGGCCGCTGACGCGACCCAGCCGGGAATGGGGAATCGGGAATCGCAAGAGCAGCTCCTGCTTCTCCAATTTCCGATTCCCCATTCCCAGCGCTCAAAGCACATAGACGAACAGGAACAGCGCCAGCCACACCACGTCGACGAAGTGCCAGTACCAGGCCGCCGCTTCGAAGGCGAAATGGTTGTCGCGGCTGAAATGCCCGCGCGCCGAGCGCAGCCACATCACCAGCAGCATGATCGTGCCCAGCAGCACGTGCGCGCCGTGGAAGCCGGTGAGCATGAAGAAGGTGGAGCCGTAGATGCCCGAGCCCAGGGTGAGGTTGAGTTCCTTGTAGGCGTGGATGTATTCCTCGGCCTGGAAGCACAGGAACACGCAGCCCAGCAGCACGGTCAGCCCCTGGAACACCAGCAGGCGCCCGCGATGACCGGCCTTCAGCGCATGGTGGGCGATGGTCAGGGTCACGCCGGAGCTGAGCAGGATCAGCGTATTGATCAGCGGCAGGCCCCACGCCGGGATCGTCTGGAAATGGCCGCCGACCGCGCCCGGTCCGTTGGTCGGCCATGCCGCCGAATAGCCGTCCCACAGCAGCGCGTTGGTCATCACCCCGTCGCCCTCGCCGCCCAGCCACGGCAGGATGAAGGTGCGGGTGTAGAACAGCGCGCCGAAGAAGGCGCCGAAGAACATCACTTCGGAGAAGATGAACCAGACCATGCCCATGCGGAAGGACACGTCGACCTGGCGGTTGTAGTGGCCGGCGATCGACTCGCGGATCACGTCGCCGAACCACATGAACAAGGTCGCCACCAGCATCGCGATGCCGGTGAAGAAGGTCCACTTGCCCCAGGACGCGTCGTTGAGCCAACTGGCCACGCCGATCATGGTCACGAACATCGCGATCGAGCCGATGAACGGCCAGCGGCTCTGGCTGGGCACGTAATAGGCGTTGGCGGTGGCGTCGGTGCTGGGCTGGGCCATGGCAGGCATTCCGGTCGGGTCAGGGAGCCGCGCGCGCGGAACCGGCCAGTCGTGGCGACCCCAGTTCCGCGCTCAGCGCATCGTTCTTGTAGAAGGTGTAGGACAGGGTGATGGTGGTGACGTCGCGCGGCAGGTTGGGGTCGACGATGAAACGTACCGGCATGTCGCGCTTCTCGCCGGCCTGCAGGGTCTGCGCGGTGAAGCAGAAGCACTCGGTCTTGGTGAAGTAGCCGGAGGCGCGCGCCGGCGCCACCGACGGCACCGCGCTGCCGACGATGGCCTGGGTACTGTCGTTGTGCGCGTAGTACAGCGCCTCGTTGAGCTCGCCGGGCACCACCTGCATGGTCATCTGCTCCGGATGGAACGACCACGGCAGCTTGGAGTTCACGCCGCCATCGAACTGCACGGTGACCGTGCGCTTGCCCGCCAGCGACTTGCCCGCCTGCGGGCCTTCGCCCGGACCGCGCTCCAGGCGCACGCCGAAGACCTTCTCGCAGGCGATGCGGTACAGCGGCACCAGCGAGAAGGTCAGCACGAACACCGCCAGCGCCACGCCGACCAGCTTGAACAGCCCGGCGCTGTTGTCCGCCCGCGGGGCCGGCGCGCTCATCGGCCCAGTACCCCGGACAGGATGAAGCCGGCATAGATCAGCAGCGCCACCGCGCCGACCACCAGCGCGGTGCGCACGGCGCGCTTGCGGCGCAGGGCCAGATCGTCGAGCGGCGGCTGCGCAGTCATCAGTGGCTGATGTCGTCGTGGGCCAGGTCGCCGGGCTTGAGCACCGGCGGCAGGGTGAAGGTGTGCGCCGGCGCCGGCGACGGCACCGTCCACTCCAGGCCGCGCGCGCCTTCCCACGAACGCGCTTCGGCGCGCGCGCCGCTGCGCAGCGACGCCAGCAGGATGCCGGCCATCAGGAACGGGGTGACGAACATGCCGAACGCGCCGATCGAGCTGACCAGGTTCCAGTCGGCGAACACCACGTTGTAGTCGGGGATACGCCGCGGCATGCCGGCCAGGCCGAGGAAGTGCTGCGGGAAGAACAGCAGGTTGACGAACAGCATCGTCCACCAGAAATGGAACTTGGCCCAGCCCTCGTTGTACATGCGCCCGGTCCACTTCGGCCACCAGTAGTACACCGCCGCGATCAGCGCGAACACCGCGCCGGTGACCAGCACGTAGTGGAAGTGCGCGACCACGAAATAGGTGTCGTGGTACTGGAAGTCGGCCGGCACGATCGCCAGCATCAGCCCGGAGAAACCGCCGATGGTGAACAGGATGACGAACGAGATCGCCCACAGCATCGGCGACTCGAAGGTCAGCGAGCCCTTCCACATGGTGCTGACCCAATTGAACACCTTCACCCCGGTGGGAATGGAGATCAGCATGGTGGCGAACATGAAGTAGATCTCGCCGCCCAGCGGCATGCCCACGGTGAACATGTGGTGGGCCCAGACGATGAAGCTCAGGAACGCGATCGCGGCGATCGCGTACACCATCGCCTGGTAGCCGAACAGCGGCTTGCGGCTGAAGGTCGGGATGATTTCGCTGATCACGCCGAACGCCGGCAGGATCATGATGTAGACCTCCGGATGCCCGAAGAACCAGAAGATGTGCTGGTACATCACCGGGTCGCCGCCGCCGGCGGCGTTGAAGAACGAGGTGCCGAAGAACTTGTCGGTGAGCAGCATGGTCACCGCGCCGGCCAGCACCGGCATCACCGCGATCAGCAGGAACGCGGTGATCAGCCAGGCCCAGCAGAAGATCGGCATCTTCAGCAGGTCGATGCCCGGCGCGCGCATGTTGAGCACGGTGGCGATGATGTTGATCGCGCCCATGATCGAACTGATGCCGGCCACGTGGATCGCGAACACCGAGAAGGCGACGTTGTAGCCGCCCTGCAGCGACAGCGGCGGATACAGCGTCCAGCCGCCGGCGGGCGCGCCGCCGGGCAGGAACAGGGTCAGCAGCAGCAGGGTGAAGGCCACCGGCAGCAGCCAGAACGACCAGTTGTTCATGCGCGGCAGCGCCATGTCCGGCGCGCCGATCTGCAGCGGGATCATCCAGTTGGCCAGGCCAACGAAGGCCGGCATCACCCCGCCGAAGATCATCACCAGCGCGTGCACGGTGGTCATCTGGTTGAAGAACTCAGGCTTGACGAACTGCAGCCCCGGTTGCGCCAGTTCGGCGCGGATCACCACGCTCATCGCCGCGCCGATGATGAACATCGTGAAGCTGAAGAGCAGGTACAGCGTGCCGATGTCCTTGTGGTTGGTGGAGAACAACCACCGTTCCACGAAGCTCTGCTGATGCCCGTGCTCGTCGTGATGATCGACTGCGGAATGGGCCATGGCGGCTACCTCGAAAAGAAATGCAGGAGATCAGGCGGCTTGCACGGTCAGGTGCGAGCCGGGACGAAGACGGGGCAGCGCGGCCTGCGGCGACGGCGCGGCCGGCGCGGCGGCCTCGGGCGCGGGCTGATCCGCAGCGGCCGGCGCGGCAGATGCCGGCGCTGGCGCAGCGGCGGGCGCGGCGGCGGGCGCCGGCTTGCGCGATGCCAGCCACTTCTGGAAGTCCTCCTTGCTCACCGCCTCGACCACGATCGGCATGAAGCCATGGTCCTTGCCGCACAGCTCCGCGCACTGGCCGCGGTACACACCGGGCGTGTCGATGCTGGTCCAGGCTTCATTGATGATTCCGGGGATGGCGTCCTGCTTCCAGCCCAAGGCCGGCACCCACCAGGCATGGATCACGTCGTCGGCGGTGATCACGAAGCGCACCTTGGTGTTCACCGGCAGCACCAGCCGGTTGTCCACGTCGAGCAGGTAGTGCGGATTGCTTTCCACGGTCGGCACCTGGCCGCTCTGGCGCAGGCGGTCGGAATCACGCGCCAGGCGGCTGGTGAACGCCACGTTCTCGCCCAGGTATTCGTAGCGCCACATCCACTGGTAACCGGTGACCTTGACCGTCATCTCGGCATCGCGGGTGTCGTACATCGCGATCAGCTTGGCCGTGGCTGGCCACGCCATCACGATCAGGATCAGCACCGGGATCACCGTCCACACGATCTCGGCCTTGGTGTTGTGGCTGAACTGCGCGGCGACCGCGCCCTTGGACTTGCGGAACTTGAAGATCGCATAGGCCATCGCGCCGAACACCAGCACGCCGATCACCACGCACACCCACAACGCGACCATGTGCGCGTCGTAGGCATTGCGCGCGCTCTGGGTGACGCCCCGGCCCATGTTCAGTTGCCACGGCTTGGGGTCGGCCGACTGCGCCCATGCCATCGGTGCGGCCAGCGCCGCCGCCAATGCCATCGCTCCCCTGACCGCCTGTTGCTTCCATCTGCCGCGTTGCTTCATTGCCTAGACCCCTTGGAGCGTCATCGGTTGCGGCCGGTCGCGGCCGCCAGCAAGCCTTCCAGCGTCTGCGCCAGCGCGCGACGCTCGTCCGGGCCGAGGAACTCGCCGACCCGAACCTGCTTGCCGCTGGACGCCAGCACCACCCTGTCGTCGCCTTCGATCCGCAACCGCACCCAATGCGGGTGGGCGCGGAACGCCGGCGTTCCTGCATTCGTGCGGGTCACTTCCACGCAGCCCGGACCCACCCGGATGTCCTCTTCGCGATCGCCGCTGCGCCAGGACCAGCGCAGCGCGAGCGCCACCACGATGCTGTGCAACAGGGCGAACGCAGGCGCGAACACGTTGCCGGCGAACCACCCCATCACCGCCACCATCCACATCGCCCCGGCCAGTGCCGCGAACAGCACGACGAATTGCCGGGCACTGAGCGCCCGCGGCGGTCGCAGCCGCAACTGCGTACCCGGCCCCTCCGACGTCAACGGAAACATTTCGATCATGTCGAACCGCGCTTCCGGGCTGCCGCGCTGTCCAAGCCGCGGGGAACGCCTGGATGGTAGCCCCGGGCCTGCGCGCCGGCAAGCGTGGGACCATCACAAAAAATGCTGCATTGCAACCAGATCGTGGCGCGCGCCGTTCAGATCCGCCGCGACATGCGGGATCGCGCACAGTCGCCGACGCGCTGCGCGAGCAGGCGCTGACATAAAATGCGCGTCTCCTTCCTGGTCCTGTCCGCATGAACGCTCTGTCTGGCGCCGGCTCCTCCCCGGCGATGCCGTCCGCGTCTCCCACCCCGCTGCTTGCCCCCGAACTGCCCACCGCGCCGCATGCGCTGCGCGCGGCGATCACCGCCGCCTGGCTGAAGGACGAGGCCGAGCACGTACGCGAGCTGCTCGAGCAGGCGCGCCTGCCCGCCGCCGACCAGGCCAAGGTGCAGGCGCTGGCCGCCGACCTGGTCACCCGGGTGCGCGCCCGCGCCAAGGACCAGGGGGCGATCGAGGCCTTCATGCGCCAGTACGATCTGGGCAGCGAGGAAGGCGTGCTGCTGATGTGCGTGGCCGAGGCGCTGCTGCGCATCCCCGACCAGGACACCGCCGACAAGCTGATCCGCGACAAGCTCGGCGATGCGGACTGGAAGAAGCACATGGGCGAGAGCGACTCGGTGCTGGTCAACGCCTCGACCTGGGGCCTGATGCTCACCGGCAAGCTGGTGCAGATCAACGACCTGACCCGCGCCGACGTGGCTGGCGCGTTCAAGCGCCTGATCGGCCGCGTCGGCGAGCCGGTGATCCGCCTGGCGGTGCGCCAGGCGATGAAGATCATGGGCCACCAGTTCGTGATGGGCCGGACCATCGGCGAGGCGCTGTCGCGCTCCAGGAAGGGCGACAACGCCAACTACCGCTACTCCTTCGACATGCTCGGCGAAGGCGCGCTGACCATGAAGGACGCGCACCGCTACCTCGACGCCTACCGCCAGGCGATCCACGCGATCGGACGCAGCGGCCCCAATGGATCGTTCCTCGGCAGCGACGTGTTCGCCGCGCCCAGCATCTCGATCAAGCTGTCGGCATTGTATCCGCGCTACGAGCACGCCAAGCGCACGCGGGTGATGGCCGAATTGGTGCCGGGCGTGCTGGAACTGGCGCAACTGGCCAAGTCCTATGGCATCGGCTACACGGTGGACGCCGAAGAGGCCGACCGCCTGGAACTGTCGCTGGACATCATCGAGGCCACCTTCTCCGACCCGTCGCTGGAGGGCTGGGAGGGCTACGGCCTGGCGGTGCAGGCGTACCAGAAGCGCACGCCGTACACGATCGACTTCCTCGCCGACCTGGCGCGCCGCGTCGGTCGCCGCATCCCGGTGCGCCTGGTCAAGGGCGCCTACTGGGACGCGGAGATCAAGCGCGCGCAGATCGAGGGCCACCCGGGCTACCCGGTGTTCACCCGCAAGCAGAACACCGACGTGTCCTACCTGGCCTGCGCGCGGCGCATGTTCGCGCACAGCGACGCGCTGTACCCGATGTTCGCCACCCACAACGCGCAGACCATCGCCGCGGTGCGCGCCATCGCCGGCGGCAAGGACTACGAACACCAGAAGTTGCATGGCATGGGCGACGACCTCTATGCCGAGGTGATCCCGGCCGACCGCCTGGGCGTGCCGTGCCGCGTGTACGCGCCGGTCGGCTCGCACGAGGACCTGCTGCCGTACCTGGTGCGGCGTCTGCTGGAGAACGGCGCCAACTCCAGCTTCGTCAACCGCATCACCGACGAGGACGTGGCGATCGAGGACCTGATCCGCGACCCGGTCGAGGCCGTGTCCGCGTTCGCCTCCATCCCGCATCCCAAGATCCCGCTGCCGGCCGACCTGCTGCGCAGCCAGAACCACAACAGGAAGAATTCCATGGGCGCCAACCTCGCCAACGACAACGACCTGCGCGCGCTGGCCGACCAGCTCAACGCCGCGCTCAAGCCCTGGCAGGCCGCGCCGCTGGTGCCCGGCGCGGTGATCGCCAGCGAGCCGCTGCCGGTGACCAATCCCGCCGATCGCCGCCAGGTGGTGGGCCACTGGCAGCCGGCCGACGCCGCCACCGTGGAGAAGGCGCTGGCCAACGCGGTGGCCGCGCAGCCGGCCTGGAACCGCACCCCGGCCGCCAGCCGCGCCACCATCCTCGAGCACGCCGCCGACCTGCTGGAAGCGCGCATGCCCGAGTTCATGGCGCTGTGCGTCAAGGAAGCCGGCAAGACCCTGCCCGACGGCGTCGCCGAAGTACGCGAGGCGGTGGATTTCCTGCGCTACTACGCCGGCCAGGCGCGCGCCCAGTTCGGCGCGCCCGAGCGCCTGCCCGGGCCGACCGGCGAGTCCAACGAACTGCAGTTGCACGGCCGCGGCGTGTTCGTGTGCATCAGCCCGTGGAACTTCCCGCTGGCGATCTTCCTCGGCCAGGTCGCGGCCGCGCTCGCCGCAGGCAACAGCGTCATCGCCAAGCCCGCCGAACAGACCAACCTGGTCGGCCATGCCGCGGTGAAGCTGCTGCACGAGGCTGGCGTGCCCGCGGCGGCGGTGCAGTTCCTGCCCGGCGACGGCGCCACCGTCGGCGCCGCGCTGACCCGCGATCCGCGCGTGGCCGGCGTCGCCTTCACCGGCTCCACCGAGACCGCCCGCGCGATCAACCGCGCCATGGCCGCGCGCGACGCCGCCATCGGCGTGCTGATCGCCGAGACCGGCGGCCAGAACGCGTTCATCGCCGATTCCTCGTCGCTACCCGAAGCGGTGGTGAAGGACGCGATCTCCAGCGCCTTCATCTCCGCCGGCCAGCGCTGCTCGGCCGCGCGCGTGCTGTTCGTGCAGGACGACATCGCCGACAAGGTGATGACCATGCTGGCCGGCGCGATGGCCGAACTGAAGATCGGCGACCCGGGCCTGCTGTCCACCGACGTCGGCCCGGTGATCGACGCCGACGCGCTGCACCTCCTCACCGAGCATGCCGCGCGCATGGACCGCGAGGCGCGCCTGATCGCCGCCGCCGCCAGCGACGATGCCACCGCGCACGGCAGCTTCTTCGCCCCGCGCGCCTACGAACTGCAGTCGCTGGCGCAGCTGCAGCGCGAGATCTTCGGGCCGGTACTGCACGTGATCCGCTGGAAGGCCGACCAGCTCGACGCGGTGATCGAGCAGATCAACGCCACCGGCTACGGCCTGACGCTGGGCGTGCATTCGCGCATCGACGAGACCATCGAGCGCGTCGCCTCGCGCGTGGCGGTGGGCAACGTCTACGTCAACCGCAACCAGATCGGCGCGGTGGTCGGCGTGCAGCCGTTCGGCGGCCAGGGCCTGTCCGGCACCGGCCCCAAGGCCGGCGGCCCGCACTACCTGCTGCGCTTCGCCACCGAGAAGGTGGTGACGGTCAACACCACCGCCGCCGGCGGCAACGCCTCGCTGCTGACCCTGGGCGACTGAGCCGCCGCGAGGGTTCCTCCCTCCGGCCTTTCTGTAGGAGCGGCTTCAGCCGCGACAGGCGTTACCGGTAATGCCCTGTCGCGGCTGAAGCCGCTCCTACACGATGGTTCGGCAGGTTGGCCGCGTATCGACGACACCAGGCACAGGCATGCTGTATCGCGAGAGGCCACACGGCTCTCCGACAGTGCAGTCGTCCGCTTTGCGGAATTCCAGGCCGCGCAACAAAAAAAGCCCCGCCGAAGCGGGGCTTTTTCGTGCTCGCGGCTTGCGCCGCGAGACTGTCGCGCAAGCGCTCGATCAGAACTTGTAGTTGACCGAGGCCGCCAGCACGTTGCCGCTCACGTCGTAGTCGCCGACCAGACGGTTGCCGGTGGCGCTGGTGGTGTCCACGGCCGGGTCGCTGGTGAACAGGTGGGTATAGCCGAAGCTGTACTCGGCCTGCTCGGACGGACGCCAGCTCAGACCCAGCGAGACCCACTTGCGGCTCGCGTCCGGCACGCGCACGTCGCGGTGCTCATACGTGGTCGGGGTCTGGTCGTAGGCCAGGCCGCCGCGCAGGGTCAGCGTGTCGCTCATGCGGTAGTCGGCGCCCACCGAGACGAAGGTGGTGTCGCGGTACGAGAAGTCCAGCACGCTGTCGGGCTGGTTGGAGGCGAAGTCGACGGTGACCTTGTCGAACTTGCTCCAGGCGGTGCGGGTGACGTCGGCCATCACCGTCCACTGCTCGTTGATGTTATGGGTGAAGCTGGCGGTGGCGCTGGCCGGCAGCTTGACCGTGGCGCGGCCCTTGGTGTCGACGAAGGTGCCCGGCGCGGCGATGCCCAGCACGGTGGCGGCATTGGCCGGCACGTCGAACTTGGCGTCGCCGCCGGTGATCTTGTGTTCGACCTGCGAGCGGTAGCTGAAGCCGATGTGGGTGTTCTCGTCGATGCTGAACAGGCCGCCGAGGGTGAAGCCGACCTCGGTGTTGTCGCCCTTGATGCGCGAGAAGCCGTCGGCGCTGCCCGGCGCGAAGCCCGGCACGCGGCGCGAGGCCAGGACGGTGCCGAAGTCGATCGCGTTGGTCAGGTCGATGTCCAGGCGCTCGGCGAACACGGACGCGCCGAAGGACACGTACGGGTTGACGTCGTAGGAGAAGGCGAAGTTCAGGTCGATCGCCTGCAGCTCGGTCTTGACGCCGCTGTAGCGGCCGACCCAGTCGCGGTCGTATTCGGTCTTGAAGCCGAACGGCACGGTCAGCGAGGTGCCGAAGTGCATGTTGTTGTTCTCGCCGAACGGCAAGTGGAAGTACATCGCCGGGACCGGCGCGATCATGCCCGCGTCGCCGCCACGGCCGCCGGAGATCGGCGTGCCGTTGAGATTGGTGCCGCCGTCGCCCTGGTACTTGGCCGAGAACTGGATCGCGCTGACGTCGGCCTGGAACACCTTGCCGTCGAGCTGGCGCATGCCGGCCGGGTTGTTGGCGATGATCGAGGCGTCGCCCTGGGCGCTGCCGGAGCCGGCGAACGCACGGCCCAGGCCCTTGGCGCTGTTTTCCTTGAGCTGGAACGCGGCGCCGTGCGCCTGGCCGATGGCCAGGGCGCCGACGATGCCGACGGCCAGGGCGGTGAAGCGGACGAACTGGGTTGCGTTTTGCATGGCTTGTCAATCTCCGGAAGACGAAAATGTCTGTGTACGCGCCTGCGCATCCCCGGCCGAGCCAGCCGGAAACACGCGCCGGATTCCCCTCCCGACATACGACGCCGTATGCAGTATAACCGCCTGCGTTAACCTAACAATAACAACATCGTCTGTTCAGCTTCACGCGGAGTGGGCGTGCGTTCAGCCGGATGAAGCCGGTATCGTTACAAGCCGCGTTCCCCCGACACAGGCATGTTCGTCTCCATCCCCTCCCGCGACCGGACCACGCTGCGCTGGGCCACCCCGCTTCTGTTCGCGGCGATGTGGCTCGCCTTCCTATGGTCGATCAGCCGTCCCAACCAGGCGCGCGCGACCCTGTGGCTGGACTGGGGCGCGCTGTCGGCAGGCGTCGCCAGCCCGGGCGACTGGCTGGCGACGGTGCGCGACGGCAGCGTGCTGCGCCTGTTCACCGCGCTGTTCCTGCACGCGGACTGGTCGCACCTGCTCGGCAACCTGGTGTTCCTGCTGATCTTCGGGCTGCCGGCCGAGCGCGTACTCGGACCGTGGCGGTTCCTGCTGCTGTTCCTCGGCGGCGGCGCCATCTCCAACCTGGCCGCGGTGTTCGCGATCGGCACCCCGGACCGGGTCATCATCGGCGCCAGCGGCGCGGTGTCGGCGCTGATCGGCACCTACCTGGCGCTGTTCCCGCGCGCCAAGCTCGGCGTGGTGCTGCCGCTGGGGCTGTTCCTGGAGTTCGTGCGCGCGCCGGCCTCGCTGCTGATCGGCCTATGGGCGGCGCTGCAGGTGGTGTTCGCCTACATCGGCCCGGCGTTCGGCATGGTCGCCTGGTCGGCGCACCTGACCGGCTTCGCCGTGGGCATGGCCTACGGCCTGTACGTGCGCGCGGCGATCGCGCGGCGCCTGCGCAAGCGCAAGGGCTTCTGAGCGCTGCGCCGCGGCGCGGGCGCCTATACTGCGCGCATGGCCAAGCCTCTGTACAAAGTGACCTTCCTCAACCACGGCAAGGTGTACGAGCTGTACGCGCAGCATGTGGGCAGCAGCCACCTGTGGGGCTTCAGCGAGATCGGCGCACTGGTGTTCGACCTGCACGACGGACTGGTCATCGATCCGACCGAGGAACGCCTGCACGAGGAATTCGGCAACACCAAGATGCTGCACCTGCCGATGCAGAGCATCGTGCGCATCGAGGAAGTGGAGAAGAAGGGCCAGTCCGCGATCCGCGACGCGGCCACCGGCGAAAAGGTGATCACGCCGTTCCCGATGCCGGGCAAGCCGCGCTGAACCGATGCGCATCCTGATCGCCGGCGACTACCAGGATGCCGTGCGGCATTTGCCGTGTTTTCGAAAACTGCAGGGACACAGCGTGCAGGTGTCGACCGCGGCGGCACCCGACACCGCGACCCTGGTCCGGCATGCCGCCGAGGCGGAGGCGCTGGTGCTGATCCGCGAGCGCACCCGCATCGACGCCGCGCTGCTGGCGCAGTTGCCGAAACTGCGCCTGATCAGCCAGACCGGCAGGATCGGCGCGCACCTGGATCTTGCCGCCTGCACCGCGCGCGGCGTCGCCGTCGCCGAGGGCGTCGGCTCGCCGGTCGCGCCGGCGGAACTGACCTGGGCCCTGCTGATGGCGGCCAGCCGACGCCTGCCGGCCTATCGCGATGCGCTGCTCTGCGGCCACTGGCAGGCCACCGGCGATGCGCACCTGGGCCGCAGCCTGGACGGGCTGACCCTGGGTCTCTGGAGCTACGGCAAGATCGGCCGCCGCGTGGCCGCCTACGGCCGCGCGTTCGGCATGCGCGTGCTGATCTGGGGCGGCGAGGAGAGCTGCGCGCAAGCGCGCGCCGACGGCTTCGACGTCGCCGCCAGCCGCGCCGCCCTGTTCGCCGACAGCGACGTGCTCAGCCTACACCGGCGCCTGGTCGCGGCCACTCGCCACCAGATCGTGCTGGACGACCTGCTGCGGATGAAGCCGGACGCGTTGCTGGTCAATACCAGCCGCGCCGAGCTGATTGCCCCGGGCGCGTTGCTGGCGGCGCTGGACGCCGGACGTCCTGGGCAGGCCGCGCTGGATGTGTTCGAACACGAACCGGTGCTGGACCCGCAGCATCCGTTGCTGCGCCATCCGCGGGTGCTGGCGACGCCGCACCTGGGCTACGTCGAACAGGCCAGCTACGACCTGTATTTCGGCGCCGCCTTCGACAACGTGCTGGCTTTCGCCGCCGGCACGCCGCTGCACCTCGCCAATCCCGAGGTGCTGGAGTCGCGGCCAGATTGAGGCGCATGGGCGGCGCCATCGCGGCGCCCCGCCCCACGCGACGAGATGGCAACGCGCCGGCTCAGGAACCGGAGGCCGGCGCTGCGGGCTCGGTCTTATCCGGCTCGGCCTTGGTAGGTTCCGTCTTGCTCGGCTCTGCCTTGCTCGGCTCGGTCCTGGCCGGCTCCGGCTTCGACGGCACCGGTTTGGCGGCGGCGGGCACGCCTGGCTTCTGCGCCGCAGCCGGCGTCACCGGCGCCTTGGCCTTGGACTTGGCGGGCTTGGCCGCGGCCGCCGCCTTCGCCACCGCGCCCGGATGCTTCAGTTCGGCCAGCGCCTGCGCGATCGGCGCATCGCCGGGCAGCACGTCGCCGGCGCTGTAGCCTTCGGCGCCTTCGTCGTCGCCATGCAGATGGCCGGGCAGCGTCGCCTCGCTGTAGTCGGCCAGCACCGCGGGCGTGTCCGCATCGTCCTTGCTCTGCTCCGGACGCAGCACCACGTCCGGCACGATGCCGCTGGCCTGGATCGACTTGCCGCTGGGCGTGTAGTAACGCGCGGTGGTCAGCTTCACCGAGTCGCCGTTGTCCAGCGGCAATACGGTCTGCACCGAACCCTTGCCGAAGGTGCGGCTGCCGACGATGCGCGCGCGCTTGTTGTCGCGCAGCGCGCCGGCCAGCACCTCCGAGGCGCTGGCCGATCCGGCATCGACCAGCACCACCATCGGCGCGCCATTGAGCAGATCGCCGGGCGTGGCATCGAACTTGGAATCGCTGACCGAGATGCGCCCGCGCGTGGTCACGATGGTGCCCTTGTCGAGCACGTCGTCGGCGACCTGCACCGCCGCGGTCAGCAGGCCGCCGGGGTTGCTGCGCAGATCCAGCACCAGGCCGCGCAGCTTGCCGCCGGCCTGGCTCTGCAACTGCTGCAGTTGCTTGTGGAAATCCGCGCCGGTGTCGGCCTGGAAGGTGCTGATGCGGATGTAGCCGTAGCCGGGTTCGAGCATGCGGCTGCGCACGCTGGCCACGCGGATGGTCTGCCGGACCAGGGTCACGTCGAACGGCTTGTCCACCTTCTCGCGCACGATGGTCAGCACCACCTTGCTGCCCGAGTCGCCGCGCAACGGCTCCATCGCCTTCACCGCGCTGATCGGCTTGCCATCGATGGCGACGATGATGTCGCCCGAGCGCACGCCGGCGCGCGCGGCCGGGGTGTCGTCGATCGGCGACACCACCTTGAGCGTGTTGTCCGGCAGCTGCAGCAACTCCACGCCGATGCCGTCGTAGGCGCCGGTGGCTTGCTCGTCGAACGCCTCGGCGTCCTCCTTGCTGAAATAGGTGCTGTGCGGATCCAGGTCCAGCAGCAGGCCGCGGATCGCCGACTGCATGAGTTTCTTGTCGTCGACCGGATCGACATAGGCTTCCTTCACCGCGTTGTACACCGCCACGTAGCGGCGGATCTCGTCCAGCGGCACGCGCGAACTGGCCGACTCGGTGGCATCCGGATCGTCGGCACTGGCCGCGGGGGCCGAGGGCGTCTGCTCGCCGGCGCTCTGCGCCATCGACGGCAACGGCGCCAGAGCAAGCAACAAGGCAGCGGACAGGACTACGCGCATGAAGCACTCCGATTGGGGGACGACCCGCGCCGTCCACGGCGCGGTTCACCGGATTATGCGCGAAGCCAGGCTAAATTCGCGTTGAATGCGCAGCGCCGCTCGAACTAGGGCGTGTCACTGCGCCCTAGCGCCGCTGCAGCCACGACGACGGATCCACCGGCTGGCCGTTGCGGCGCAATTCGAAATACAGCGCCGGGCGGCCCTGGCCGCCGGAATTGCCGACCTTGGCCACCGCATCGCCGCGCTTGACCTGCGCGCCGGGATCGCGCAGCAGCGTGTCGTTGTGGGCGTACAGGCTCATGTAGCCGTTGCCGTGATCGACGATCAGGATCATGCCGTAGCCGGTCATCCAGTCGGAGAACACCACGGTGCCGTCGGCGACCGCGGTGATCGTGCTGCCGGCCGGGGCGGCGATCAGCACCCCGTTGCTGGTGCGCCCGTCCGGCAGCTTGCCGCCGTAGCGCGCGATCAGGTCGCCGGACAGCGGCCAGCCCAGGCCGCCGACCTTCAGCGGCGGCGCCGAGGCGACCGCCTTGGGCGGCACCTTGCCGCCGCCGCGCGGCGACTTCGCCGCGGCCTTGGCCTGCGCCGCCTGTTCGGCCGCGGCGCGCTTGGCGGCGGCGCGGCGCTCGGCCTCGGCGCGCGCAGCAGCCGCGCGCAGATTGGCCAGCAGCGTCTCCAGCGCCTTGGCGTCCTGGCCCAGCGCCTTCTCGCGTTCGCTGCGGTCCTGGTAGCGCTGGTCCAGTTCCGAGACCAGGCTGGCGCGCTGCTTGCGGTCGCGCTGCAGGGCCGCCGCCTGTTCCTGCTGCTGGCGCTGCGCGGCGCTCAATTGTTCCCGCTGCGCCGCCACGTCGCGCTGGACCTGCTCCAGCGCCTGCAGCTCCTGGGTCAGCGTGGCGATCCGCTGTGCGCGCTCGCGCTGCAGATAGCGATGATAGGCCAGCAGGCGATTGGCGTCGGCCACGCGGTCCTGCGCCAGCAGCAGCTTCAATGGCGCATTGCCGCCGATCGCGTAGGCCGCGCGCAGCAATTGCGCCAGTTCGGCGCGCTGCCGCGTCAGGCCTGCGCGCACTGTGTCGCGCTTGCGCTCCAGTTCCGCCAGGGTCTGCTGGTGCTGGCGCAACGCCTGCTGGGTCTGCGCCAGGCTGCGCCCGGTGACGGCGACCTTTTCGTCGGCCTCGCGCAACTGGCGCGCGGCGTCGCCGCGTTTGCCTTCCAGCGCCCTGCGCTCTTCGGCCACGCTCTTCAGCTCGCCGCGCACCTTCTCCAGGCGGCGCTCTGCCTCGCGCGGGTTCTGCGCCAGCGCCTGCGCCGCGACCAGCAGCAGCGCCGTCGCCGCCAGCCGGCAAAGCGCGGCGCGCCACCAGCCGGACAGACGCCATGCTGCCGCCGCAGGCAAGGCGGGACGCGACGGAGCGAAGACGGCTGCGGGCACGGGTGGGTCCAATGACTTCAGGCAGGGGCGGATTGTAGCGAAGCGTGTTGTGATCGCCCCACGAATCGATGCCGCGATTGGCCGGCGCTCTGGAGGTGGATCATGCAGCGTACGCATTTGTCGGCCCTGTTGGCGCTGGCCCTGATGGCCGGCCCCGCCCTGGCCGCCGAGGACATCAGCAAGGTCAACGGCAGCATCACCGCCGAGTCCGGCAAGCAGTACGGTGACCTGGAAACGGTGAACGGCGGCATCACCATCGAGTCGGGCGCGACCGTCGGCGGCGTGGAAACCGTCAATGGCGGCATCAAGATCGCCGACAAGGTGCAGAGCAAAGGCCTGTCCACCGTCAACGGCGGTATTCGCGTCGGCGAACAGGCGCAGATCGCCGGTTCCATCGAGACGGTCAACGGCGGCATCTTCGTCGACCGCGGCAGCCGCATCGGCAGCGGCGTGGAGACCGTCAACGGCAGCATCGGCCTGGTCGCCACGCAGTTGCAAGGGAGCATCGAGACGGTCAACGGCGACATCACCGTCGGCCACGACTCGCACATCAGCGGCGGCATCCAGGTCACCAAGCCCAGCTTCAGCATGTCGTTCAAGCCGGCGCGCAAGCCGCGCGTCATCGTCGGCCCGCGCGCGGTGATCGACGGGCCGCTGCATTTCGAGCGCGACGTGACGCTGTACGTGCACCGCAGCGCCAAGACCGGGCCGATCAGCGGCGCCACCGCGCAGACCTTCGACGGCGACACCGCGCCCGAGAACTGATCCAGCCACGCCGGCCGCCATTGCCGGCGTCATCCGCGCAGGACTTGCCTATAGAATCGGGGTTCCCCACCGTCCAGGAGCCCCCATGTCCCGCAAGCTTGTGCTGTGCCTGGCCGCGGCCGCTGCGCTGACGGCCTGCAAGCGCGAAACGCCGGCCCCGGCCGCCGAGACCGTGGCGCCGCCGCCGGCTCCCGTCGCCGCGGCGGCCCACGCCTTCGCCCCCGAGATCACCCCGGCCGACTTCGGCGAACTGGTCAAGACCCTGTCCTCGGATGCGTTCGAAGGCCGCGCCCCGGGCACCGCCGGCGAGGACAAGACCGTCAACTACATCCGCGACCAGATGCAGCGCATCGGCCTGCAGCCGGGCAACGGCGACAGCTGGTTCCAGGACGTGGCGATGACCGAGACCACGGCCGATCCGAACACCGTGCTGAAGTTGGAACAGGGCGGCAAGCCGCGCGAACTCAAGTTCGGCACCGACATGGTGATCGGCACGCGTACCGGCCAGACCGAGGTCAAGATCGACGGCAGCGACATGGTGTTCGTCGGCTACGGCGTCGATGCACCGGAGCAGAAGTGGAACGACTACGCCGACCAGGATTGGAAGGGCAAGACCGTGGTGATGTTCGTCAACGATCCGGGCTTCCACACCGAGGACGGCACGCTGTTCGAAGGCAAGCGCATGACCTACTACGGGCGCTGGACCTACAAGTTCGAGGAAGCCGCGCGCAAGGGCGCGGTCGCCGCGCTGATCGTGCACGACACCCCCGGCGCCAGCTACGGCTGGGACGTGGTGAAGAATTCCTGGTCCGGCGCGCAGTACGACCTGCCGGCCAAGGACGACCCGGAACCGCGCATCCCGGCGCAAGGCTGGATCACCGCGCAGGCCGCCAAGCAATTGTTCGCCGATGCCGGCCTGGACCTGGACCAGGCCTACAAGGACGCGAGCAAGCGCGGCTTCAAGCCGGTGCCGCTGAAGGCCAAGCTGTCGGTGGACCTGAAGAGCACGATCGCCGAGAAGAAATCGCGCAACGTGGTCGGCGTACTGCCCGGCGCCGGCCGTGCCGACGAAGCGGTGCTGTACATGGCGCACTGGGACCACCTGGGCAAGCACGAGGACGAAACCGGCGACAACATCTACAACGGCGCGGTGGACAACGCGACCGGCGTGGCCGGCATCCTCGAGATCGCCGATGCGTTCGCGCACCAGCAGCCGCGCCCGGAACGCTCGGTGGTGTTCCTGGCGGTGACGCTGGAGGAATCGGGCCTGCTGGGATCCAAGTACTACGTCGCCCACCCAACCTTCCCGTTGAACAAGATCGCCGGCGTCATCAACCTCGACGCCATGCCCGTCGCCGGCCGCGCCAAGGATTTGGTGGTCAACGGCTTCGGCAGCTCCGAACTGGAGGACATGCTCAAGCCCATCGCCGCCGCGCAAGGCCGCGTCCTGCACGCCGAGTCCTCGCCGCAGGGCGGATTCTATTTCCGCTCCGATCACTTCAACTTCGCCAAGGCCGGCGTGCCGGCGCTGTACATCGATGGCGGCGAAGACCTGGTCGATGGCGGCATCGAGGCCGGCAAGCGCGCGTCGGACGACTACGGCAAGCACCGCTACCACACCCCGGCCGACCAGTACGATCCCGCTACCTGGAAACTCGACGGCGTGATGGACGACCTGCAGGCCGTCTATGGCGTGGGCAAGGAACTGGCGGCGGGTAGCGCGTGGCCGAACTGGTACGCCGACAACCCGTTCAAGGCGGCGCGCGACAAGATGATGGGCGGCGCGGCCCAGCCGCCGGCGCCGGCTACACCCGGCAAATGATCGGCTTTCGATCGCAGGCGCGCCGGTAGCCCGGCGCTGCTTCAGTTCCTGGCAACGGCGCTTCGGCGCCGTTCCCGTTTTTGGCGCTCAAACCACGAGACCGCCTCACGCCCGGATGCCCGCTCCTGTAGGAGCGGCTTCAGCCGCGACAGGCCGCCACGCCTCCTCGATCCATGGCGGCCATAGTCATCAACGCTCTCGCCACGCAACAAGCCAGGAAGCCCCACGTTCGCGAGAGCTTCCCCAGAAAAAGAAAACGCCTGGACATGTCTCCATGTCCAGGCGCCCGCATTGCATACACATGCGGCTGGCTGGCCGCATCCATGCACAACCGACCGGCGCTTCCGTCAGGCGGCTTGCGCGACCTTGCCCAGATTGGCCATGTCGATGACGAAGCGGTACTTCACGTCGCCCTTGAGCATGCGCTCATAGGCCTCATTGATCTGCGCCATCTCGATCGTCTCGATGTCGGACACGATCCCATGCTTGGCGCAGAAATCGAGCATCTCCTGCGTCTCGCGGATACCGCCGATCAACGACCCGGCGAGCTGGCGACGTTTCATGATCAGGTTGAACACGGTCGGCGACGGATGCGGCTCGGCCGGCGCACCGACCAGCGTCATCGCGCCATCGCGCTTGAGCAGGGTCAGGAACGCATCCAGGTCGTGCGATGCGGCGACGGTGTTGAGAATGAAATCGAAGCTGTTGGCATGCGCGGCCATCTCTTCCTGCCGCTTGGACACCACCACCTCGTCGGCGCCCAGGCGCAGCGCGTCGTCCCGCTTGTTCGCCGAGGTGGTGAACAGCACCACGTGCGCGCCCATCGCGTGCGCGATCTTCACGCCCATGTGGCCGAGCCCACCCAGACCGACGATGCCGACCTTCTTGCCCGGGCCGACCTTCCAGTGATTCAGCGGCGAATAGGTGGTGATGCCGGCGCAGAGCAGCGGCGCCACCGCCGCCAACTGTTCGGCATCGTGGCGGATATGCAGGACATACTTCTCGTCGACCACGATGTGGTCGGAGTAGCCGCCATAGGTATTCTCGCCGCCGAACATCGGACCGTTGTAGGTGCCGACGAAGCCGCTCTCGCAGTACTGCTCCTCGCCATCGGTGCAGGAAGCGCAGTGCCGGCAGCTGTCGACCATACAGCCGACACCTGCCAGGTCGCCGACCTTGAAGGCGCCGACCTGGTCGCCCACGGCGGTGACGCGGCCGACGATCTCGTGACCCGGCACCGACGGGTACTGGGTGTTGTGCCACTCGTTGCGGGCGGTGTGCAGATCCGAGTGGCAGACACCACAGTAGAGGATCTCGATGCTGACATCGTGCGCGCCGAGCGCGCGGCGCTCGAAGGTGAAGGGGGTCAGCGGCTGATCGGATGCCTGAGCGGCATATCCATTGGCTTGGCTCATGGGAAAGACCTCGTGGGGGAAAGGGGCCAAAAAACAATGCGCGGAGCAGTCAATAGATGCCCGCGCGGGCGTCGGAGTCGAGAAAAGTCTAAGCGGCATAGCATGAAAGAGGCGCATCGCCCTATGGAACGGTGCGATGCGCTCGCTTCAATGCGCGGCGAGGCGCTTAATTGTGGACTGGGACAGGTGTCCAGCTGAACGTAGGTGCTTCACTGATGGCGTGGGCGGCAACGAAAATTCATTGGCGAACCACACCTGCGGACGGCCAGCAGCATCAATGGGAGGCGCGGCATAGAGAAGCGCGGAGAGAGTCCATGCAATGACAGTCGCACTCGCGAGCACGTCGCTCTCGCGTATTCCGGCCGCCTTGGATGCACTACCGACTATTCAGCATTGGAGAATGACGAAGCCGGTCTCGCGATCAGCGGACGGCAGTTGCGCAGGGTTGGATGCCACTGGTGCTCGCTGTGGCCTTAGATCCAGCCTGAGACTGCTAGCGCAACAACCCGGCGATCGGACGCAGCCCTGCTGGTTAGAGTCAGCCTGCCACCGGCCGGGCCGCGGTAGCGCAAGCCATGCGGTCGCGGTACAGCCACACGCTGCGATTTGACCGTTGGCGGCATGCTAGGCACGGTGGATCCAGTGCCGCTGCAAGAACGCGTCCACATATAGCTGGCGTTCGCTCACCGCTTCCCCCGCGGCACTTGAGCACACAACGGGCGCGTATTGTCCGGTTCTCCCCAGCAGCGCTGCTTCAGGTCCGACGGACGGCCGAGTAGTCAGCGCGCAGAACGATTGAGGTAGCGCAGTAGCGCAGCCGAGTCGTCGGCCCGCTGCGCGCTGGGCGCAGCGGGCTTACGGCCGGGCGGACGCCTTGCGGCCGCGACCCGATCGCCAATGCCCTTTGCCCGCGGTTGGGATGGTCCTGCTATCGGACGCGCTGCGGTCGCGACGTTAGCTCGCGGCTGGGCTGTGCGATCGGGCGCCGACGTGGTTGGCGCCTGGCCGCACGCGAGACGTTGCCCGCTGCGGCGGCGCTGGGACAGGGTTGATCGCAACCGGATGGGCGCTGCAGGACAGGATCTTCGCCGTATCCCAGGGCCAGGGCGGCTGCGGCAAGCCATTCCTCAGGCCATCCGCCTGTCACTGAGCTCCTCGGTGTCCTTCCACGATGTCCTTGCACGCCGTTGCGGCATCCGCATGCGCGGGGCGCGGGCGTTCAACAGGCGCGGCCAAGCGTCAGGCAAGCGCTTTTGCCGCAGCGGCCAGCGCGGCATTTGGCTTTTTCCGACGCAATAAAAAATCCCCGTCCTATCGGACGGGGATTTGGGGTAAAGCCCCTGGCGATGACCTACTCTCGCATGGCTTGAGCCACACTACCATCGGCGCAGCTGCGTTTCACTTCCGAGTTCGGGATGGGATCGGGTGGTTCCACAGCGCTAATTTCACCAGGGAGACGGTTGGAGTGTCGCCATGCGGTTCTCGGTTGTTGGACCGAGGACGGCAGGCGCCAGCCTCTCATGGGGTGTGATGTAGCGAGCGAGTGAGAGCGATCGACGTGTTGTCGCGCTAAGGGATGCTTATGAGGAAGCATCTTGAGGTTATATGGTCAAGCCGCACGGATCATTAGTATCAGTTAGCTCAATGCATTGCTGCACTTACACACCTGACCTATCAACCACGTAGTCTACATGGTTCCTTAAGGGGACTTGTGTCCCGGGAGATCTCATCTTGAGGCGCGCTTCCCGCTTAGATGCTTTCAGCGGTTATCGCTTCCGAACATAGCTACCCGGCAATGCCACTGGCGTGACAACCGGAACACCAGAGGTTCGTCCACTCCGGTCCTCTCGTACTAGGAGCAGCCCCTCTCAAATCTCCAACGCCCATGGCAGATAGGGACCGAACTGTCTCACGACGTTCTGAACCCAGCTCGCGTACCACTTTAAATGGCGAACAGCCATACCCTTGGGACCGACTACAGCCCCAGGATGTGATGAGCCGACATCGAGGTGCCAAACACCGCCGTCGATATGAACTCTTGGGCGGTATCAGCCTGTTATCCCCGGAGTACCTTTTATCCGTTGAGCGATGGCCCTTCCATACAGAACCACCGGATCACTAAGACCTACTTTCGTACCTGCTTGATCCGTCGATCTTGCAGTCAAGCACGCTTATGCCTTTGCACACAGTGCGCGATGTCCGACCGCGCTGAGCGTACCTTCGTGCTCCTCCGTTACTCTTTAGGAGGAGACCGCCCCAGTCAAACTACCCACCATACACGGTCCCCGATCCGGATTACGGACCTAGGTTAGAACGTCAAGCACGACAGGGTGGTATTTCAAGGATGGCTCCACTGCAGCTAGCGCCACAGTTTCATAGCCTCCCACCTATCCTACACAGACGAACTCAACGTTCAGTGTAAAGCTATAGTAAAGGTTCACGGGGTCTTTCCGTCTTGCCACGGGAACGCTGCATCTTCACAGCGATTTCAATTTCACTGAGTCTCGGGTGGAGACAGCGCCGCTGTCGTTACGCCATTCGTGCAGGTCGGAACTTACCCGACAAGGAATTTCGCTACCTTAGGACCGTTATAGTTACGGCCGCCGTTTACTGGGGCTTCGATCAAGAGCTTCGCCTTGCGGCTGACCCCATCAATTAACCTTCCAGCACCGGGCAGGCGTCACACCCTATACGTCCACTTTCGTGTTTGCAGAGTGCTGTGTTTTTGATAAACAGTCGCAGCGGCCTGGTTTCTGCGACCCTCTTCAGCTATAGCTCGCACGAGCCACCAAAAAGGGTGCACCTTCTCCCGAAGTTACGGTGCCATGTTGCCTAGTTCCTTCACCCGAGTTCTCTCAAGCGCCTGAGAATTCTCATCCTACCCACCTGTGTCGGTTTACGGTACGGTCTGCGTAAGCTGAAGCTTAGGAGCTTTTCCTGGAAGCGTGGTATCAGTGACTTCGTCTAAAAGACTCGTCTCGGTGCTCGGTCTTAAAGGATCCCGGATTTGCCAAAGATCCAAACCTACCGCCTTTCCCCGGGACAACCAACGCCCGGTACACCTAACCTTCTCCGTCCCTCCATCGCACTTACGCGAGGTGCAGGAATATTAACCTGCTTCCCATCGACTACGGCTTTCGCCCTCGCCTTAGGGGCCGACTCACCCTGCGCCGATTAACGTTGCGCAAGGAAACCTTGGGCTTTCGGCGTGCGGGTTTTTCACCCGCATTGTCGTTACTCATGTCAGCATTCGCACTTCCGATACCTCCAGCGGACTTCTCAATCCACCTTCGCAGGCTTACGGAACGCTCCTCTACCGCGCATCGCTTATCGCGATGCACCCCAAGCTTCGGTTCACTGCTTAGCCCCGTTAAATCTTCCGCGCAGACCGACTCGACCAGTGAGCTATTACGCTTTCTTTAAAGGGTGGCTGCTTCTAAGCCAACCTCCTGGCTGTCTATGCCTTTCCACATCGTTTTCCACTTAGCAGTGAATTTGGGACCTTAGCTGTGGGTCTGGGTTGTTTCCCTTTTCACGACGGACGTTAGCACCCGCCGTGTGTCTCCCATACAGTCCGTCTCGGTATTCGGAGTTTGCAATGGTTTGGTAAGTCGCGATGACCCCCTAGCCATAACAGTGCTCTACCCCCGAGAGGATACATATGAGGCGCTACCTAAATAGCTTTCGAGGAGAACCAGCTATCTCCGGGTTCGATTAGCTTTTCACTCCTAATCACACCTCATCCCCTACCTTTGCAACGGGAGTGGGTTCGGGCCTCCAGTCAGTGTTACCTGACCTTCACCCTGGGCATGACTAGATCACCCGGTTTCGGGTCTACTGCCCGCGACTATGCGCCCTTATCAGACTCGGTTTCCCTTCGCCTCCCCTATACGGTTAAGCTTGCCACGAACAGTAAGTCGCTGACCCATTATACAAAAGGTACGCAGTCACTCTTGCGAGCTCCTACTGCTTGTACGCACACGGTTTCAGGATCTATTTCACTCCCCTCTCCGGGGTTCTTTTCGCCTTTCCCTCACGGTACTGGTTCACTATCGGTCGGTCAGGAGTATTTAGCCTTGGAGGATGGTCCCCCCATGTTCAGACAGGGTTTCACGTGCCCCGCCCTACTCGTCTTCACTGGTATGGCCCTTTCAAATACAGGGCTATCACCTTCTATGGCCAACCTTTCCAGGTTGTTTTTCTAAAACCATACCAGCTTAAGGGCTAGTCCCCGTTCGCTCGTCACTACTTAGGGAATCTCGGTTGATTTCTTTTCCTCCGGTTACTTAGATATTTCAGTTCACCGGGTTCGCTTCCAGCAGCTATGTATTCACTGCAGGATACTGCCGAAGCAGTGGGTTTCCCCATTCGGACATTGCCGGATCAAAGCTTGTTGCCAGCTCCCCGACACTTTTCGCAGGCTGCCACGTCCTTCATCGCCTCTGACCGCCAAGGCATCCACCGTGTGCGCTTATTCGCTTGACCATATAACCTCAAGTTGCCTCAAGGTCATATTCAGCCCGGGGGTACAAAGCCCGGACGCGAACTATAACGACTCAATTTCTAGGGACTCGAGGTCCCCGCCTTAGCCACAACGACACGTCGAGAAGTTTGTTCTCAAACGCTCGCTACATCACAAATTTTAAAAGAACACGCGCCAGCCTCAGTGCTGGACGTTATAAATTCTTAGTGTGCAATACATTCAGAGTGGTGGGTCTGGGAGGACTCGAACCACCGACCTCACCCTTATCAGGGGTGCGCTCTAACCACCTGAGCTACAGACCCAAAGTCTTCGTCAGTGGTGGAGCCAGTCGGGATCGAACCGACGACCCCCTGCTTGCAAAGCAGGTGCTCTCCCAGCTGAGCTATGGCCCCGGTATTTCG